>FREY01000017.1 GCA_900143635.1 Rhodobacteraceae bacterium Alg231-04 | reverse complement strand
TCTCCAATACTCAAGGCCACCTTTGGGGGCAGGCCTCTATGTTCACCCGGCTAAGGATTGAACACGTATCGGAAGTCATCTGTCTGTATGTGCTTCTGGTTTCATCAGAAACCGAAAGCCGTACAAACAGTGAAGCTGACACTAGATCATCGAAACCCTAAGGTCCCTACTAGCGTGATATACAGAAGTCTGATCCATCGAATGAACCAAACCGCCCGCATATCTCTTCATCTATCATCAATGTCAAAGAGCAACACCAAAAGTCCAAAACAAGACCGATGCGCCAATTTCCCAGCGCGCCCGCCTCACAATCCCTCAAGATGTCCCCGTCTCTCCGAGGCGTCCAACCGTCTCTCCGGCCCGTCCCAGCGTCTCTCCGCCGTGTCCCCCGTGCGCCTCAGCAGCGCCGGTAGAGGGGGTTCTAAGGTTAGACGACCAAACCCGCAAGCCCTTTTTTGAACTTTCCGCAAAGCGGCACCAACAAGGAGAAATAATTGAACAAAAACAATGTATTGAGGATGAAATCATTTTTACATTTTCACCGCCAGAGCACCCATTTAGTGCCGCGGCAGGGGCCGTCCGGCAGGGTGCTGCAGTCCGAGCCACTACATATAGGGGGTCGCCCTTTCACATACACTACGAAGGCGCGGGATTGATGGAATCGAGTCGCGAAGGAATCGGCTGTTTTCACCGGGTGACGACGTTTACGCGGGCCATTTCCGGCCTAGACTTCTCAGCAGGCCGGCCCTGCCGCACCAAAGGCTCCGCCGCGCGAACAGAAGGGGAGATCATGATGACAGAACACCATCACGTCGTCCGACCATCTTTGCAGGCGCTATGCCATCAGGCTGCGGTTATCCCGCAATTGGAAATTCATGATGTGGCCCATGCGGTTCCGCTGGCCGAGGCACTTGTTGCTGGCGGGCTGACTGTGCTGGAGGTTATGGCACACGGACCAGATGCACTCGAGGCGATAAGGCTGATTGGCCGTGTGCCCGGCGCGTCAGTGGGGGTCGGCGGCATTCTGACCGGTCAGGCTGCGGCGGATGCGCAGGCGGCCGGCGCTCTTTATGTCAGCTCACCGGGGTTCAGCCATCGATTGGTCGACGCCTGTGCAGATATGGGGCTGGCTTTGCTGCCCGGAGCGGCCACCGTCACCGAAGCAATGCAACTGGCCGAGCGGGGGTTTGAGCTGATCGGGTTTCATCCGGCTCAGGCCGCGGGCGGCCCTCCGATGCTGGCCGAACTGAGCGCCGCGCTGCCGCAGGTGCATTTTCGCCCCTCCGGCGGCATCACCGCCGAGACGGCCCCCGACTATCTGCGCCTTGCCAGTGTTCCCTGTGTTGGCGGCAACTGGCTGTCACCTGTCACCATGCTACAGCAACAGCAGTGGGGAGATCTGCGCAGCCTGGCCCATATCGCGCGCAGACTGCGCTAATTGCCTGAACAGGAATGACGGGCGCCTACCCGCGGCGGCCCGCAAACTGCTGAACAGCGATGCCGCCGCCCTGAAGGCTGGTTCGAACCGAACGCGCCAGCGCCACGGCTTCGGCGGTATCCCCGTGCAGACAGATCGTATCAATGGCAGTAGGCAGGCGTTTGCCACTTTCGGTGATGATCGCCCCCTCCTGCACCATTTGCAGAATACGCGGCCCGGCTATGTCTGCGTCATGGATCACAGCCCCCGGCAGGGAACGGTCAACCAGAGTGCCATCATCATTATAGGCGCGGTCGGCAAAGATCTCGCCGCACCAATTGCAGCCGAGGTCGCGCACGACCTCCTCCATGGCCGTAGCGGCTAGCACCATAATGATAATCTCCGGGTCCACATCCAATGCCGCCTCATAGCAGGCGCGGGCCATCGCATGATCAACGCTGGCCATGTTGGACATGGCCCCATGCAGTTTCAGGTGGCGAACCTCGGTGCCCAGCGCGGCCGCCATGCCGCGTGCCGCCCCCAGCTGGTAGCGGATCATATTGGCCAGCGTATCGGGCTGAACTTGCATCTTGCGGCGGCCAAATCCCTGCAGGTCGGCAAATCCCGGATGTGCACCAACGCCGACGCCATTGTCGCGGGCGCGGATCATGGTTGCGGCCATCACATCCGGATCCCCGGCATGGAACCCGCAAGCAATATTGGCAGAACTGATCAGGTCCAGAAGGGCCGTGTCGTCCCCCATGTTCCAGGGACCAAAGCTTTCGCCCATATCTGCATTCAAATCGACAGTCTTGGTCATTGGTCGCCTCCAGCGTCAAAGGGATCAGCCCGTGCGGAAACGGCGCCCCCGATCAGATTATAGGACAGAAGGTCCGCCATGCCCGCCGGATCCCGCAACAGCGGACGGCAAGCGCCGCGCAGCGATGCCAGCTGAGTTTGGAACCGCGCCTGTGCGTTGAGCCCGTCTTCGAGGGTCACCCATTGAAACCGCAGCACCGCGCCTGCCGAGGCCTGCGCCACGATGGGCAGATCGCAGGGCAGCACAGAGCCGATACGCGGATAGCCTCCTGTTGTCTGGCATTCGCGCAAGAGAACAAAGGGTTTACCATCACCGGTCATTTGCACATCACCGGGCACGATCACTTCGGACAGGATATTCAGCTGCCCCTGCGCGGCAAAACCGGGCCCGTCCGGCAGCACCTCTACGCCCATGCGATTGGCGCGAGTGCCTCTTTTGAATTCCGTCTCGGCAAATCGCGCACGTTCCTCAGCCGAGAACAGCGCACTTTGAAAGCTTTCCACGAGCCGCAGCGTTCCGCCATGAAAACGACTGCCCGGATCAAGAACCAGGCCGCATTCCCGATTGGTGTCTTTCCCCACCGGCAGCAAATCACCCGCTGCCGCCGCAGATCCAAGTCCCGCAGACAAATGCGCCGACCGCGATCCCAGATATTCACCGGTCTGGATACCACCGCCAAGATGCAGGTAGGCGTAGTTGCCCTTACGCACCGATCCCAGCGTCAGGCGCTGGCCCGCCTGCAAGTGATGACTGGCATTCCAGGGCACGTTTGCGCCATCAATGGCCGCGTCCATCGGGGCGCCTGTCAGCGCGATGCGCAGAGGGCCTGTTGCCTCGAACTCTCCGCCGAGGCCGGAAATCTCAAGCGCGGCCAGACCTGCATCTTGCCGCAACAGCGCCGCCCCTTCAGCCAGCGCCAGAACATCCGCCGCGCCACCACGGCTGACCCCCTGCCCCAGGAGCCCCGGACGGCCAAGATCCTGAACCGAGGCCGCCGGTCCTATGCGGATGATCTTCAGCCCGTTCATGACCGGATCTCCTGTGCCGTGGCGCCGCCACGCAGGGGATCACTGGTACAAAGGCGGTGAAAATCCGCCACCGGAACGGATTCGAAAACCAGCTCATCACCGGGGCGCAGAGCAAAGGCGGGGTCTGCATCCGGCTGAAACAGGTAAAACCCTGTCTGACCCACATGGCGCCAACCGGTTGGTGTCGCCGCGGTGAACAGGACCAGCTGGCTGATCGCCTGAACCAAAGCCCCTTTGGGCACCATTGGCGTTAGCTCTGTCTGGCGGGGAATGTTCCACTCATGCCCCAGCGGCCCAAGATAGGGCTGTCCCGGCGCAAAGCCGATGGTCAGCACCCGCACCCGCGCCGACGACAGGGAGTCAATTGCCGCGGCCTCGCTCATGCCGGCAAGGTCCGCCGCCTCACCAAGCTGGGGAGCCAGCTCGGTTCCGTAGACAGTCGGCACCCGCCAGAACCGGCGGCCCGACGGCAGCGGAGCCCCATACCAATCCTGCGCGGCCAGCATGTCCTGCAACACCTCTGCCAGACGCGCGTGGCGCAACTGGTCCGTATCAAAACGCAAATAGACCGAAGTCAGCGAGGTAGAGGTCTCACAAACTCCCGGCAAATCCTGCTGCTGCACGGCACCACGAAAGGCCAGCGCCGCGCGGTTCGCAGGCTCGCTCAGCTGGTCACCAAAGGTGACGATCATCCCGTCTAGGCCCGCCGTCCGGACAACCGGAAAAACCATCTCCGCGCAGTTTGTCATCTTGCCCCGCCCCACTGGCATTCACTCAGTCATGTCGGGCGAACAGTTGCCGTGACAGCAGGGGCTGTCAACATGCGAACAGACAATCTCGCCGGCAGGATCGACGCTTGGTCACGGCTGACACCTGGGATCACACCCGACGAAACCGGCTGATGGTAAAGCGCATTAGGGTGTTTGCCTGACAAACTCTGTTTTCTTGCTCTGCCGGGCCGCCCGCGCACCGCTGCGAATGATGGCAAAAACGGTAATGCAGGTCAGCCCCCAGAAGAACCAGCAGATCGGGCCGCGGAACAGAACCGCCGGTGAGCTTCCTGACATCAGCATGGATTGCCTGAAACTGTCCTCCAGCAGGGGGCCAAGGACAAAGGCAATCAGAAAGGGGGCCGTCGGCACGTCAAACCGCGCCATGAAGTAACCGACCCATCCCATGGCAAACATCACCCCCACGTCGAACAGATTATTGTTCACTGCAAAGACACCATAGATGCACAGCACCATGACGCCGGGAAACAGAACCCCGCGTGGAATTTCGGCGACGTATTTGAAGCCCTTGATCGCAACCGACCCAATGAGAAACAGAAAGACGGAGCTGACGATCAGACCCACAAACAGGCCGTAAATAATGTCGGAGTTCATCACAAACATCATAGGGCCGGGCTGCAACCCGTGAACCATGAAGGCCCCCAGAATGATCGCTGTGATCACATCACCGGGCACCCCAAGCGCAAGGAGTGGAATAAGCGTGGCGCCTGCAACTCCGTTGTTTCCGGCCTCAGCAGCCGCAACGCCTTCGACTTCGCCGTGGCCAAAATTCGCTTTGTTTTTCGATTTCCGCCGCGCTTCGGAGTAGGAAAGGAAGGCAGATGGGGCCGCTCCGATCCCCGGAATGGAGCCCAGAAACACGCCAATGAAACTGCCGCGCACAATCGATCGGAACGACGACTTATAGTCCTGGAATGTAACCCGGTCTTCTCCGAGCCGCCGGGTCTTGCCCTCATGCGCCTTGGGATCCCAGACCATTGCGATGATTTCGGGGATCGCAAACAGGCCGATGAGCACTGCAATGAAATTCAATCCGCCCATCATATTCGGATTGCCAAAGGTGAAACGGTTCGTGCCATAGATCAAATCCAGACCGATCGTGGCCAGCAGCAACCCCAGCAGGGCTGACAGTGCACCACGCAGCAGGCTTTCACCGGAAACCCCTGCAATGATGGTCAGCGAAAACAGGATCAGGGCGAAAAACTCGGGCGGCCCAAAGCTGAGCGCAAAAGAGGCCAGCCAGCCGGCAAAGAGGATAAGCGAAAGATTAGAGATCAGATCGGCCGTACATGAGGCCCAAAGTGCCATACCAAGTGCCTTGCCCGCCTGCCCCTTTTCCGCCAACGGATAGCCGTCCAGGATCGTCGCGGATGACGCCGGCGTTCCCGGTGTCTTGATCAGAATGGCAGGGATGGAGCCGCCGAAGATGCCGCCTTTGTAGACACCAAGCAAAAGCAGAATGCCGGTGATCGGCGTCATCGAAAACGTGAAGGGCAGAGCCAGCGCCACGGCCATGGTTGCCGACATGCCCGGAATGGCCCCGGCGACCGTTCCGACGGCGACACCGATGAAGAGCGACAAGAAACTCTCGAAATTGGCGACCAGTGACAGGCCGGCCAGAATACTGTCAGAAAAACTCATGGCAGCCTCACAAAATGTCCCTGAGGAATTGCCACACCGGCCACATGGGCAAAGAAGCCATATAGTATCAGTGGCACGGCAACGGCGCAGATCAAAACAATGCCGGGGTGGCGTGTTCGCACCAAAAAAGCGAGCGCCGCAAAAACCAGCATGGCGGTCCAAACCAACCCCAACCGGGGCATCGCCAGCAAGGCCAGCCCCATGATGGCCGCAAGGCCGATCATTCGGAAAATGGCCGCGCCCTTTTCTTCCGCCTCAAGACCGGAGGTGGAAGTGACCGCGCGGCGGCGGCTGGAAAACACCATCAGCCCTACGCCGGTCACCCCCGTGACAGCCGCCAGAATTTGAGGCCAGAACGTAGGTGCAAGAACAATATTGGGCACATTGGTCGGCGAAGAAACCCAGAACGGGATCGCAACAGTCAGCAAAAACACAGCCGTAACAACCGCGCCGATGCCGAGTTTCATCTGGTTAGATCTGACGTTCATCTGCGCCTTCCCCCAAATGATGCGCCGTTGCCAGCCTGCCGACACGGCGCATCTGATCGTTTAGGTGCTGAAATGGTCAGCCTTCGATCCGCATGCCCAGTTTATCAACCAGGGCACGAAAGGAGTCATACTGACCCTGAATAAACGCATCCGCCTCTTGCGGGCTCATCAGATCAATGACGGACCCACGGGTTTCCATGGTATCGCGGAATTTGGGATCATCGGTTGCCGCCTGCATCCAGACGCCCCATTTTGCCGCCACGTCGTCCGGCAGATCATCAGGGCCGGCAATGCCTGTCCAGCCGACCAGTTTCTGCAGCTCAGGCTTGCCTAGATCAACAGAAGTTGGCGCATCAAATCCAACCACCGGCTCTGCCGTGGTGACCAGCAGCGGAACCAACTGACCATTTGCAACAAAACCCGCCAGGCTGGAGGAATTGGTGCACAGGAAGGTGACAGTGCCGTTCAACACCGCCGTTGCAGCGCCTCCACCTCCCTTTTGCGGAATATGCGTCACAGACTGCAATGGGTTTTCAACGCCAAATTCATCCATCACCATGACCGCAGCCAGATGGGGCAACGATCCAACGCCGGAGGAACTGTAGGACACGCCGCCTTCCTTGGCTTTGGCGACCAGCGCCTCCATCGAGGTAATGCCAGACGCCGGGGTGACCGCGCAGGCAACCGGGTTGATCTCATAGACCGTTACAAAACGGAAATCATCCAACGTGTAGGGAAGCGCCGCTTTCATTGCCGGGCTAACCGAATGCGAACCGACGCGGGCAAACAGCATTTTGTAACCGTCCGCGCTGGCATTCTGGATGGTCACCGATCCCGTTGCACCACCAGCGCCGGTGATGTTGACCATGACCAGCGGCTTGCCGACCGCCTCACCCAAAGGGGCGGAAATCGATCGCGCCGAAATATCGGTTGCGCCGCCGGCACCATAGGGGATCACCATGTTGATCGGGCGTTCCGGGTAATCAGCAAAAGCAGCAGTTGCGGTCACACCAAGGGCCGCAGCCCCCAGAATTTTACGTAGTACTCGCTTCATTTTCTCTTCCCTGTTTTGACCTCATCGGGACGCAAACACAGCCCTCCCGACCGGTCTCCCTCCTCTTGACGAAGGTGATAACGGTAAGTTATGCTTGTTTATAACTATAATTTTTTACATTTTCTGTAAGTTAGATTTACAAGAGGCGCCTCGTGTCCATTCGCATGCTCAAGACGCTCATCGCAGTGCAAGATCACGGCACATTCAGCGCCGCCGCCGAAGCCGTATTCGTGACCCATGCCGCGGTCAGCCAGCAAATGAAAGCGCTTGAGGCAATGTGGGAGGTCGCCATTTTCGACCGAAGCAAGCGCACCCCTGAACTCACGCCAATTGGCCGCGCTTTGGCCGCGAAATCGCGCAAGGTAGTAGAAGATTACGATAATCTTGTAGAATCGGTGATCGGGGATGATGGGTTTTCCGACGATCTTTACCTTGGCGCCGTGCCAACCACATTGACCGGCCTGATGCCATTGGCCATCTCCCTGCTCAAGGATGCATTCCCGAATTTGCACGTCCGCATCGTGCCAGGGCTGACCCATGATCTGCTGCGCAACCTCGAACGCGGCACGCTTGACGCGGCGATTGTCACCAAACTGGGGCCGACTCCCAAAACACAGAACTGGCAGGATATTGCGGCCGAACCGCTGCAACTGCTGGCGTCACAGGATTTGGAAAGCAACGATCCGGTTCATCTGCTGAAGAACAATCCCTTCATCCGGTTCTCACGCGATGCGGTCGTGGGCAGGTTGATCGAATCCTGGCTGCAGGATCAGAATATCGCCGTCACCGACATCATGGAGCTGGAAGGGCTGGAAGCCATCTCCAGCATGGTTCTGAGCAATCTCGGCGTCTCTATCGTGCCCAAACGCTGCGTCCAGAATATGAACCCGCTGCCGCTCAAGCGGATCCTGCTTGCGGAGAATGGCCCGACGCGCCAGCTGGGGCTTCTCAGCCCGGCAAACACAACCAAGTCCCGTGTTCTGGACGAAGTCCACAAAGCATTGATGCAGGCCGTTGAAATCGGTCATTTTAGCAAAACCCCCTGAAAGCGAACCCCTCCGACATGACTGCTGAATATTTTGCGTTTCTCGCCGCCGGTGCGGCGGCCGGCGGCTTTATCAACGGGCTGGCGGGTTTTGGCACCGCGCTGCTGGCGCTGGGGTTCTGGTTGCAGATCATGCCGCCGGTTCCGGCGGTCTCGATCGCGGTGATCATGTCGGTTTGCAGCGGCATTCAAGGCGCCTGGGTCGTGCGCAGTGCGATTATGGATCAACCCAAAAGGCTGGCCCGGTTTCTGATCCCCGGCGTTCTGGGTGTGCCACTTGGGGCGGCGGCGCTTTCGGCCTTTGATCCACAGGTTCTGAAGCTGACAATCGGCAGTATGATGGTTCTGTACGGCGGCTTTTTCTCTCTGCGCAAGACACTACCGAAATTCGAACGCCCGACGCCGATCATCGACAGCCTCGTCGGTTTCCTTGGCGGTATACTCGGCGGCGCGGCCTCCCTATCAGGCGCCCTGCCGACCATGTGGTGTTCGATGCGCAGCTGGCGCAAATCGGAAACCCGCGCTGTCTTGCAGCCCTTCAACATCGCCACCTTGTCGCTTGCGGCGCTCGTCTTTCTAATCAGCGGAAATTACACGTGGGATGTGGTGAAACAGATCCTGATGGCGCTGCCTGTCACCCTGTGTTTTGCACAGATCGGCATTATTGTTTTCAAGCGGTTAAATGACCTTCAGTTCCGCAGGCTGTTGATAACGATGATGTTCATCTCCGGTGCGATCCTGCTGATGAAAGAGCTGATTTAGACGCAAAATGGTGGCGCCCAGCGCCGCCATTTACCGCAAGTCCCACCGCGCGCGCGAAGACGAAAAATTAACACCTGCCACCGCGCGGCGATTAACCGATCAGCTCTTCGCTTTTGTCGTCGGTCTCGCCAAACCGCTTCAGCGTCGCGGGTTTTGTTCCCTCATACACCTGTTCCAGATTCTTCGAGATCCGCTCGTTCTCGCGTTCAAAGAGACAGTTACCTTCGTGATCAGAGGCGACAATGAACGGGCCCATGCGATTGCATTTGAGCACCCACATCGCCTGCGCCAGGCCCAGCTCCTCGTTCCAATGAACCGCCTCGACGTTTTCAACACCGCGTCCTAGCAGGGCCCCGGTGCCATAGCCAACCGTGCTTAGATAGATCGCGCCGTTGGGAACGAAATACGCCTTATAGTCCTTGCTGCTCATCCCGCCCTTGCCAATCACCAGCTTGGCACCGGATTTGGCCAGCCATTCCGGCAGCCATTTGGCAAAGCGGAAAGATGCGGTGGCCGTGACAGCCCCCATTTCAAACGTCCCGTCCGGATTAATCCGCGCCGCCGGAGAGCAATGGAAATTGGCCGCACTCTGGCTCGGCAGTTCCATCGGAATATTGGCCTTTTCCTCCAGCGCCCGCATGTAGACACCTTCGCGCGCCGTATACATCAGCCCATCAAGATAGACGATGTCACCCAGCCTGAGCTTTGCCAGATCCTCGGCGGATGGCGTCGTGCTTAAGCGGATTTCTCGTGGTCGGCTGGCATGTCCCATTCCACTGTCTCCCGTCTTTGATAATCTGTGAACCAATCGGGGTCTGTGCGATATTCGACCCGTCCGTCGGCATATACCCGTGCCACCGCGCGGCGTGAGGACAGGCAGAAGGCGTGAACCGACATCTGCATGCCGCCGGTATGGCAATATCCCACCTCGATATGGGTATCGATCACCATGGATTTGCCAACAAAGCCCATCGCCCCCATGCCGATGGAATTGCCCAGCTCTTTGAGCTCCATCTCAAGCTCGGCAATTTTCGGGTCCGAGTTTCTGTCGCCCACCGTGCGCAGGCAGGCTGCCCGCTTGCCCAGAACCATGCAGCTGTCCTTGCAGCCGCCAAGCCCGATGCCGATGATGGCAGGCTGGCAGGCCAGACCGCGTTTTCCAAAGGCGACCAGACTATCGAGATAGAACCGCTTGATCCCCTGAATACCGTCCGATGGAAACAGCATACGATAATCCGTTCCAAACAGACCGCCCTTGTGAACCGTGATCAGATCAATCCATTCGCCGCCGGGTTCATAGCCGTATTCGATCTCGGGCGCGCCGATGCCGACGTTATTGTCATGATCGGTCCGCCATAGCGGATGGACCCGGTTGGGACGCAGCGGAACCCCGTTGGTGGCATTTGCCGTGGCCCGGCGCAAAGCCGCTTCCAATGCGATTGGTCCACCTTCGATCCGGGTGTCATTGCCCATTTTCACATACCAGCGCGGCGTCCCGGTATCGCCGCACATCGCCCTGCGGTCTTCCTTGGCAGCCTCATAGTTTTCCAGCATCGCCTGCAACACAAAGGAGGACAGATCCCCGTCCTCTACCGCCGCAGCCCCTTTGAGCCCATCGAGATAATCCTCCGGGATTTCGATGGCGGCCTTGTCCATCAGGGTTTCCGCTGTCTGTTGGATCAGATCGATAGAGATCATCAGCTTGCTCCTACCAGAGTGTCCGGCTCGTGGTCAGGCAGGATCGTTTCACCAGGTTTCACGATGGAAAAATCAACCAGCTCCCGTGTCACTTCGACTGTATCATGGACCTGCTGCGCCACGGTGAAATAGGAGCTTTCCATTGATCCGCTTTCTGGGAAATCTTCCCTAAAATGAGCGCCACGTGAATTTTCACGTGAAATTCCCGCCTTGGCGATGACCTCAGAAACATCACACAGGCTGGCCATGTTCAGCCAGTCATGCCAGGTCAGATTAAAGGCGAGGTTGCCGCTTTCGACGCCGGTTGAGAGCAGTTCAGCCTTGATCTCTGCGATCCGGCCCAGGCCGCGTTCCATGCCAGCCTCGGTCCGCATGACACCAACATCTTCCCACATCGCTTCCTGCAATGCGTTCCTGAGCGCCTGCACGTTGCCCGCCTTTAACGTCAGCGGGCGCTGCGCGCGCTCAACCTCCGCTGCGAGTACGGCTTCATCGGGATCGCGCAATGCCTTCATCTCGCGAATATCGCGCCCCATCACATCACCGGCCACACCGCCGTAGACAGTGGAATTGGCCACACCGTTGCCGCCCAACCGGTTCGATCCATGGGCGCCGCCCGCGTCCTCTCCGGCCACATAGAGGCCTTGCATGGCCGTCCGCGTATCCGCGTCCACGACCACGCCGCCCATGAAGTAATGCGCCGTTGGCACCACTTCGACCAGACCACCCGCCAGATCAAAGCCGCTGTCGGCGCATCGCTTGACCATACCACTGAATTTCTGGCGTACATTCTCGGGGCCAAGATGCGCCATTGAGATAAAGACGCCGCCATTGTCAGAGGTATTGTTCTTGCGCATTTCAGCATAAATCCCGCGGCTGACCACATCACGCGTGGCCCGTTCGCCGCGTTCGTCATAGTCGAACATGAAACGGTTCTCAGCCCCGTTCAAAAGCTGCCCACCGGCACCGCGCAGGCCTTCTTCCAGAACCGTTCCGGTCATTTTGGTATGGGCACCCGCCAGCAGGCCTGTCGGGTGAAACTGGACCATCTCCATATCCCGCAGCGGCAGACCAACCCGCAGCGCCATGGCCAGCCCGTCCATCGTCTTGTCGCCCGAAGGGGTGTGATACTTATACATGGTCGGGCCGCCGCCGGTGCCCATCAGCACTGTCTTGGCGCGGACGAAGCGGAACTTTCCGGTACGCATGTCGATGAACAGAACCCCGGCCAGCGCGCTGCCATCTTTGGTCGGGATCAGCCCAACGGCACGGTGTTCCTGCAACCTCTCGACCGGTCGGCTGAGGACCTGTTCCATCAGCCTGTTTATGATCTCGATTCCGGTGAGATCGCCCTTATGAACAGTCCGGTCAGCGGTTTGGCCGGCAAAGGCCTTTTGGTGCAAAGAGCCATCGGGATTGCGGTCAAAGAAGCAGCCGACCTCATTCTCCAGCTCGCGGATACGCACCACGGCCTGTTCACACAGCTTCCAGGCCATATCCTGATTGGGCAGCCATTTGCCGCCGTTGATCGTATCCATGAAATGCCGCTCGACGGTATCACCGCCGCCCAGCGCCACATTATAGCCCCCCTGAACCATCCGGGTGCAGCCGCATTTGCCGATCAACCCTTTAACCGCAATGGTGATCTTCGTGCCTGCAGGGGCCGTTTGCTGTGCGTGCAGCGCCGCGAACATGCCCGCCCCGCCAGTTCCGAGGATCAGAATATCCGTATCGTGGCGGTCAATTTCGCGCGTCAAAGGCATCGTTACACCGCCTGCAAAAAGAAAGTTGTCGAAATCAGGAAGGCCCCAGCCACAGAGCCCGCCGCGAGGGTTTTCTGGCTGGCCGACCAGGGCAGCCATTCCAGCGCCATCAGCCGCAAGCCACCGAAAACATGGACCGCCAGAAGAAAGACCAGCCCAAATTCTGCAAGCTTCACAATGGGTTGCTCAGACCAGCTCAAAAACCGATCGAGCCGGTCAGGCTGGGTCAAGGCCATCGACAGAACATAGAAATGTGCGGGCAGAAAAACCGCCAGCCCCAGACCGGACAGCCGGTGCAGAAGAAATGCATACCAAAGGGCATGCGCGCGATGCGGACGGATCATAGCAGTGTCACGGCCATGACGGCGCGTGCTCCTATAGCCATTAAAAGCAAACAAATTCCCCAGGTAAAGACATCCAATGCGACGCCCTTCAGCTTCAGGATCTCAAAGACAATGACCCGAAGCCCGATTCCGGCATGCACCGACACCGCAAGGACAAAGAGACCGTAAAAGAGAAACCAGAGCAGGCTGCCCTGCGTGCGGCTGAGGATCTCCGACGCAGAGAGGCCGCCTTGAATGGCATAGATCATCACCGCCAGGTGACCCAGTGTCAGCGGCGCCATTATCAACGCGCTGATCCGTTGCAGCATGTAGAGACGTAAATCCAACATCGGCTATCTCCGTCGCTTAAAGAAGGACGCGGCGCTGGCGCGCTTCAGTCCTGCGATGGCGTCCAGGGGATTCAGCTCGTTCGGACAATGCATGGTGCAACTGCCCTGGCTGTGGCAATTGTGGCATCCGCCCCTGCCAGACACGGCGTCAAGAACCAGCTGCTTGTCAGCATCCTTGGCATCGTTATAGACCGTCCAGGCGCGCTGCAGGGCGGCAGGGCCCAGATAGTCGGGATTGCCGGACACGGTGTCACAGGCAGCATAACACACCGAACAGTTGATACACTCGATCCCCGCGTTGGCGACCTGTCGATCGGCGCTTTCTGGGTTGATCGTCTCGATCGGGTCATCGCGGGTCTTGCTGGGGTGATGCATGCCTTCGGCGGCGACCCATTTGTCGAAAAACGGGTCCATGTCCGTGGCAAGATCCTTGATGACCGGCAGGTTCCGCAGCGGTGCCACTTCCAGTCTGTTGCCATCCAGAACCTTTTTCACATGGGTCCGACAGGTCCAGCGCGGCACCCCGTTGACCATCATCGCACAGGATCCGCACATGCCAACCCGGCACGCATAGCGATAGGATAATGTCGGATCCTGATGCTGCTGGATCCATGACACAACGTCCAGAATGGTTTGGCTTTCCTGGGCCGGAACTTCGAAATGTTCGAAACGTCCGGATTGCTCATCACCGCGCCAAACCGAAACATCCATACTTTCTTGTTTCGAAGACAAACAACCGCTCCCCGAGGCCTGCAATTCGTTTAGGTCACTCTTTAAGCAACCAAATCGCTAACACAAAGGAACAAATTCTACACTTTAGTGTAAGATTTTCTTTCTAAAGAGTGTTGAAGCTCTGGCGTCCCGGATCCCGTATGGACCATCAGGCCAATACGGGATCGAAGAGCTGTCTACGCGAGATCGGCCGGGCAGTGCCGCAGCCGACTTGCGGTCAGTGCGCTCAGGCCCAGCATGATTGCGGCCGTTCCGAGACAGGCCGCCAGCCCGCCCATCTGATAGGTCAGGCCGGACAGTACTGTCCCCAGCAACCGGCCGCCGGCATTGGCCATATAGTAGAACCCAACATCCATCGTGACCCGCTTGTCCTGGGTAAAGGCAAGGATCAGATAGGAGTGCAGCGCCGAATTGACTGCGAAAAGACCGCCAAACAACAGCAGCCCCGCAATCAGCAGGCAGGTGAGCCAGGGCACCGGCCCGTCGGTCAGCACCACCGCCACTGTCAGCAGTGCGGGCACCATCGCCAGCAATGCAGCCCATGTCTGCGCCGCGCCCGCCAGCTCTGCTTCGCTACGGCGCGCGGCACGCAGCAGACGCGGTGCGGCCGCCTGCACGGCACCGTAGAATATGGTCCAGACCGCCATGAAACTGCCGATCAGGAAGAACGCCGCGCGGTTCCCCGCCTCACTGCCATCTGAGAAGACCGCATAGAAGTAAATCGGAATGCCGACCACAAACCAGATGTCGCGCGCCGCAAACAGGGTTACCCGCGCCGCCGACAGCCAGTTTACCCGCGCCGATCTGGAAAAGACCTCGGCAAATTTTGCTTCCTTGCGGCCCAGCGGCAGCCCGGCGGGCATCAAGACCAGAACCGCACCAAGGATCAGGGCCAGCACCGCCGCCATGCTCAGAACCGCTGCCGTAAAGCCCGCCGTCGCCAGCAGCACCGCCCCCAGCAAAAAGCCCAAACCTTTGACCGCATTCTTGGACCCTGTCAGCACCGCCACCCAGCGAAACAGCCCGTCGCCCTCTGTCGGAGCCAGCAGTTTGACGGCAGATTTCGAGGACATCTTGGCCAGATCCTTGGCCACGCCGGACAGGCCCTGCACCCCCATGACAAAGGCAACAGAAGCACCGATTTGCCAGGATGGGTCCAGTTGCGACAGGGCCAGAAGCGCTGCCACCTGCAGCCCAAGCCCGGCATAAAGCGTGGTTGCCAGCCCAAACCGGGCCGCGATCCAGCCTGCGGACAGGTTAGTGACCATGCCCGCGACCTCGTACAAAACAAACAGATAGGCCAGCTGCACCGGCGAGAAACCCAGCGTGTGAAAGTGCAATAGCACCAGCATCCGCAGGGCGCCGTCTGTCAGCATGAAGGCCCAGTAAGAAGCGGTGACGGCAATATATGCCGGCAGCCCGTCTGTCCGTGTCACAGCTGATCACCCACCATCCGCGCCACATCCACCAGCCGGTGCGCATAGCCCATTTCATTGTCATACCAGGCGTAGATCTTCACCTGCGTGCCATTCACAACCATCGTCGACAGCGCATCGACAATCGTGGATCGCTGATCATTGGTGTAATCTGCCGACACCAAAGGACGCTCTTCATAGCCGAGGATACCGGCCAGCGGGCCTTCTGAGGCGGCCTTGAACATCGCATTGACCTCTTCCTCGGTTGTTTCCCGCTCAACCTCAAAAACGCAGTCGGTGAGCGAGGCATTCAGCAGGGGCACCCGTACCGCATGGCCGTTCAGCTTGCCCGTCAGCTCCGGGTAAATCAGCGTAATCGCGGTGGCGCTGCCGGTGGTGGTCGGGATCAACGAGGTCAGGGCCGAACGCGCCCGGCGCATATCCTTGGCCGGCTTGTCGACGATGGTCTGCGTATTGGTCACATCATGGATGGTGGTGATTGAACCGTGCTTGATGCCCAGCCCTTCGTGGATGACCTTGACCACCGGGGCCAGGCAATTGGTTGTGCAGCTGGCGGCGGTGACAATCCGATGTTCCTCGGCACGGTAGGTCTGCTGATTGACGCCCATGACAATATTAGCGGCATTGCCGTCCTTCACTGGCGCCGAGACGATCACCTTTTTGACGCCTGCCTCAAAATACGGGGCCAGTGCGGCTTCTGTCTTGAAGACGCCGGTGCAGTCGATCACCACATCAACACCGTCCAGCGGCAGGTCCTGCAGGTGCCGTTCCCGCAAGGTGGGCAGACGCTGGCCGTTGATGGAAATCGCGGCGTCGTCAAAGGCAAACTCCGCGTCCCAGCGGCCATGGACCGAGTCAAATTCCAACAGATGCGCGTGCATCTCGGGCGTACCTACCGCATCGTTGATCCAGGCGACCTCTGCGCCACTTTCCAGCAGCGGCTTCAGCGCCAGTTTACCCATGCGGCCAAGGCCATTCAGTGCATAAACAGTCATTCTTGTCGTCCTTGTCAGAAATCGCGGCCTATCTCATCAACCGCATTTTGAAGAGAGGTTCGGCTCAGCTGCCTGATCGGTAGCGCAGCAAAGCCTGAAATTCTGCGGCGCAGGGCGCCGTAAACTTGGTGAAAGGCCAGCGCCTTTTCTGCCTCAGTACCCTGTGCCGCGACCGGGTCCGGCAACCCCCAATGGGCGCTGACCGGCTGGCCCTCCCAGACCGGGCAGTCCTCATTGGCGGCCTGATCACAGACCGTGAAAACGAAATCAAACCGCGGCGCCTCTGGTCCCCTGAATGCCTGCAGGGTTCGGGGCCGCAGATGATCCACGACATGGCCATTGGCCTTGAGAACATCCAACGCAATTGGGTGCACGTCGGGGGACGGGCTGGTCCCTGCCGAAAAGACATTGAAACGATCACCGCCCTCGGCCCGCAGAATGCATTCGGCGAAAATGGACCGGGCAGAATTGCCCGTGCAGACAAAAAGGACATTGCAAGCCCCGCCCAGCGCATCCGCGTTTTGGTCTGGCACAGGGGTTTGCGCCGGCCAGCACAGATCGGGACGACCGCGACAGCAATCGAGAAACAAGCCGCCAAACGTATCGCGAATGCCATCCATATCCGCCTGATAATGCAAGAATGTTCCCTCTCGCGTCTGGCTCACCAGCCCGGCCTGCACCAGAGCCGCGAGATAAGACGACAGGGTGCTCGCCTTGATATCCAGCGCGCTCGCAACCTCACCGGCAGGCACACGGCCGGGATAGCGGCGCATCAGCAGCCGAAACACCGCAAGACGCTGCGGGTGACCAAGAACGGACAGGCGGTGGGATAGCTCTATTTCCATAATTCGCGTTTATTCGAAATATGTAACCCTGACAACCCATCAATTTGCCTGCCGCCGCTGTTAATCAGTGAAACGCGTCGCGCGGGCCCTGCCATCCGGCACGCCACGACCACCTTCGCGTCAGATAGCTATCTCGCGGCTGCGACGGGCAACATAGTCATCCAAGGCATCGCGGATACTGTCTTCCATCGCCGGTGGCTCATATTGCTCCAGCAGCGATTTGACCCGTTTGCTGGCCCGCCGATGCTGCCAGTCTGACCCCTCGGCGGCCCATTGCTCGTAAGTGCCATTGTCCGACATATCGCCCATCCAGAACGCGGTCTCGAAATTATCCTGGGTGTGCTGCGCACCAAGGAAATGGCCTCCCGGTTCGACCTCGTGAAAGGCCTCCATCGCCTGGGCCGCTTCTGAAAAATCGACCCCGCCGACAAAGCGCTGCATAGCTGCACAACGATCTGCATCCATCACGATCTTCTCGTATCCGGTGGTCAGCAGCCCTTCCAGACATCCGGTAGCATGAATGATGAAATTGACCCCGGCAAGGGCAGCCCCCATCAACTGCGCCTGGCTCTCATATCCCGCCTGCGCGTCTGGCACTTTTGACGCCGTCAGCGCCCCTACCGAATGAAACGGCAGTCCCAGCCTGTCGGCGAGGGCCTTGGCACACATCTGGAACTGGGTGCCTTCGGGCGTGCCAAAGGTCGGCGCACCGGTTTTCAGCGAAATCGGAGAGAAGAATGTGCCAAAGGCCGCAGGCGCGCCGGGGCGGATCAGCTGGATCAACGCCACCGAGGCCAGCACCTCAGCCAGCACCTGCGCCAGCGTGGCGGCGACCGACACCGGCGACATGGCACCGCCCAGAACGAAGGGAGAGACCACCGTGCACTGCCCGGCCTGCGCATATTCCTTCAAGGCCCAAAGCATGGTTTCATCCATCACCAAAGGCGCATTGGTGTTGACCACGGAATAAAGCACGCAGTTGTTGTCGACGAATTCCTTGCCCATCGCGATCCGGCACATGTCGATTGTGTCGCGGGCGCGCTCGGGCGCGGTAACCGCCCCCATGAAGGGTTTGTCAGATAGGGTCAGATGCGCCTTTGCCATTTCCAGATGGCGCAGCGGCACGGCCACATCGACCGGTTCCACCACCACGCCGCCGGAATGGTTCACCGCCCCAAGGCTGTAATGCAGCTTGGTGATTTTGTGGAAATCGCCCAACGTCGCGTATCGGCGGCCACTCTCCATGTCATGCACAAAGGGCGGGCCAAAACTGGGTGCATAGACCTGGGCATCGCCACCAATCTGGACCGAGCGCGCGGGGTTGCGGGCGTGCTGTGTAAAGACACGCGGCGCGGTTTTGATCTTGTCCCGGCACCAGCCAGGATCAAAGCGCACACGTTCACCATCCACACGTGCGCCATGTTCGCGAAACAGCGCAAGAACCTGCGGATCACCACGGAAATCCATGCCAATCTCGTCGAGGATACGGTCCGCGTTGCGTTCAATTATGGCGATGGCGTCATCATCGATGAGGCTGACCAGACCAGTGCGGCGGATCGTATAGGGCGCAGCCATTGCGTTTCTGTTCTTACGGGCCGCCCGGCGATCCAGTCGCCCGCGGCGTTTTTGTGATTCTGCCATTTGGTTTTCCCGCTCTCACGCTGTCGTGACCCCTGCTTGGCAAGGAAATCAGGGGGCGCACAGGAAAATTTGGCAAATTCAGAATTACTAATAGTCTTGATTAGGCCAAATAAGTGACCGGTTCGGGCAGGGTGCCAAACCGGGTTTCGAACTGATGACGCAGCTGGCGCGCACAGGCCTGTGCAACGGCATTGGCAATATCGCCCAGCTCTGCGTCCCGCGCGATCACCTGAACCGACCGCTTAAAGCCGGGGATCGGCAGGCGGCGGATTTTCAGCGCCATGCCTTCGGCCACGGCATCAATCAGCAAGGTCGGCGTCAGGATCGCAAAACATTTGCCGGTGATCACACCGGCCACCACCATCGAAGCGCGGTCGGCCTCCATCGAACGACCCACGCTCACCCGGCATCTCTGCAAGTGTTGTTCGGTACGCCGCCCGACCGGCGCATCCGAACTGAATCGCACCAGTTTCAACCGGCGGGCAACTTCGTGGATATCATCCTCGGGGCCGTCATAACTTTCTGGCAATACGAGAAAAAATGGCTCCTCCAATACCGGGATCACTTGAAAGTCGGTCACGTCGAACTGCGGATCCGAAGTGACCGCAATATCAATCTTGCGCCCATTCAATGCGGTCTGATGATCATTGGCCAACCCAGCCGAGAGCACCAGTTCCGGCACTTTCAGCTCCTGCTCAACAAGGTCATATAGATCCGGTGTCAGTGACGTCGCTATAGAAGCCAGCATACCGACCCGCAGCACCGGCAGCGAAGAGGACTGCAGGTGCCGCAACTCCAGCCGCATATCTTCAACCTCATTCAGGATACGGTAGGCCCGCCGGTGCATCGCAGCACCTGCATGAGTCATTTCAAGGGGGCGCGAGGATCGGTCGAACAGCGCCACTCCAAAACTCTGCTCCAGCTTTTTCAAATGCTGAGATGCGGCTGACTGGGTCATGCCCAGCGCACGTGCTGCCACGGTGACCTGACCGGTTTCCCCCACGGCCATGAAGACTTCGAGCGCGCGAAACAGATTGATCTCGGGAATTGTGGTGTTTTTTTCCATATTCTGCTGCGCCTGATTAGTTTTTCTAATGAAGTGCTCCGGGTGCTTGCCTGTCAAGCAGAATGCGCCCAACGTCCCGGCAGTCTGCGGGAGGGCTCATGTGGCAAAATCGGTACTGATCATCGGCGGCGGCGCTATTGGGCTGGGTCTGGCCTATCATCTGGCGGGTCGCGCCGAAGTCACCGTGCTGGAACGCAACCAGCTGACCAGCGGCACCTCCTGGCATGCGGCAGGCATTGTCGGCCCGCTGCGCGCGACACCCAACATGACAAAGCTGGCGATGTATGCCGGTGCGCTGTTTCCCAAGCTGGAAGAGGAAACCGGTCTGTCCACCGGCTATCGTCAGACCGGCGGCTACTGGCTGGCGCGCGAAGACGCGCGAATGGATGAGCTGCACCGGATCGCCGCGCTTGGCCGCCATTTTGGGCTGACTCCCAGCATTGTTGCACCGGATCAGGTGGATGTTCCGGGGCTGAACAGGGGTGGATTGGTCGGTGCACTCAAGGTGGCCGAAGACGCCAATGTGAACCCGGTCGACCTGTGCATGGCTTATGCGCGTGGCGCCAAAAGCAAAGGCGCGCGGATCCGTGAAGGCGTGCAGGTGGCGCGGCTGCTGGTCGAGAATGGCACCTGCAAGGGGGTGGAACTGGCTGATGGCAGCCAGATCCACGCCGACACTGTCGCGCTCTGTGCCGGGGCCTGGTCCAAGAGGCTGGCGGATGCGGCAGGCGTGGCACTGCCGCTGCAGGCGGTGGAGCATATGTATGTGGTGACCGAGGCGATGCAGGGCCTGCCGCAGCCCTACCCGGTGCTGCGCGATCTGGATCGCGGGATTTACGTCAAAGGCGATGCCAGCAAGCTGGTGATCGGCGGCTTTGAAACGAACGCCAAAGTCTGGGATGCCTATGGTCCGTCCGGGGACCGTCCGTTCCTTGAAATGCCCGAAGACTGGGAGCAGTTCATGCCCTTCATGGAAGCGGCCTTGCAGCTGATCCCGGCGCTAAACGACACCGGCATTCAGCATTTCATGAACGGCCCCGAAAGCTTCACCAATGACACCCGCCCGCTGATCGGTCGGGTGCCCAATCTGGACGGGCTATATGTGGCGGCGGGTATGAATTCGGTCGGGATCATGTCGTCGGCCGGGATTGGCCGGGTACTGGCCGACTGGATCGAGGCTGACGCTGCGCCCATGGATCTGTGGGAAGTGGATGTGGCCCGCGTCGATCCGCTGACCGCAGCTGCAACCCATATTGAGACACGTATGGAAGAAGCCGTGTCAGACGCCTTCACCCTGCACTGGCCGTTCAAACAGCCCAAGGCGGGGCGCGGATTGCGCAAATCGATTTTGCATGACCACTGGCAATCCGCAGGCGCACATTTTGGTCTCACCGCAGGCTGGGAGCGCGGGCTCTGGTATGCGCAGGATGACAGCGAAAAGAACATGCCCTATTCGGTGGGCGATCAGCCCTGGTACCCGATTGCCTGCCGCGAGGCGGCGGTGATGGATCAAGGCTGCGCATTGATCGATCTGTCGCCCTTCACCAAGATCGACGTGGAAGGCACGGAGGCGCTGGCGCTGCTGCAACACCTAGCAGCGGGTAATCTCGATGTGGCAGAGGGCCGCGCGGTCTATACGCCGATGCTGAACGCCAAAGGCGGTATCGAAGCGGATGTGACCGTGACCCGAACCGGAGCGCAGAGCTTTCGCGTCACATCGGGTGCGGCCACCCGTCAAAAAGACTTCGCATGGCTGCGCCGCCACGCGTTGGGCCGTGCGATCATCCTGACGAATGTGACCGAGGATGAGGCGGTAATCGGCGTCATGGGCGCTGGATCACGGACAGTTCTTGAAGGGATGAGCCCGAATAACTGGCAGGATTTCCCTTTCTCCTGTGTCCGCGATGTAACCCTTGCCGGGCGCCCAGCGCGGGCAACAAGAGTAAGCTTTGTGGGCGAGCTGGGCTGGGAAATCAACGTAAGCGCAGATCACGCTGGCCCGGTTTTTGATGCGCTGCGCGCCGCCGGGGCGGCCCCCTTGGGGCATTTCGCCCTCGACGGCTGCCGGATCGAAAAGGGGTTCAAACACTGGGGGCATGACCTTGGCCCTGACATCACGCCATTAGAAGCTGGGCTTGGGTTTACCATCGACTGGTCCAAGAATTTCCTCGGCAAAGACGCTTTGACCCAACAGAAGGCGGAGGGGCTGTCGCGGCGCATGGTTCTGTTCGACCTGCCCAGTCATCCGCTGGTGCTGCACGATGAACCCATATGGCACAAGGGCGCGGTTGTTGGCCTCACCACCTCGGGCGCGCGCGGGGTGCGCACCGGCAAGACGCTGGCGTTTGGCCTGATCAGCATCACGGCGGGCGAAAGCCTGAAGGACATTGCCAAACACCAGTATGAAATAGAGATCGCAGGCCAGCGCCATGCAGCAACTACGCTGCTGCGCCCGCCTTTTGATCCCAACGGAATACGGATGAAAGCATGACATCAGACGCAAATGTCCTGATCATCGGCGGCGGCGCTATGGGCGTTTCCCTGATGTATCACCTCACCAAGGCCGGCTGGAGCGATGTGGTTCTGACCGAAAAGAACGACCTCACCCATGGGTCGACCTGGCACGCGGCGGGGCTGTGTACGCATTTTGCCCATAACGCCACTATTCAGGAGTTGCGCGCCACCTCTGTAAGGCTCTACCGGGATATCCTGCCACAAGAGACCGGCGGAACCTGCGGATTTCACCGCTCGGGCGCAATGCGGATCACCTCGAACCTGGACCGGATGGATGAATTTGCCCATGTGGCGGGGCTGAGCCGATTTACCGGCTACGACCTGCAGATGCTGACGCCTGAGGATGTCGAACGCCTGCACCCGCTGGCGCATACAGACGGCATTCTGGGTGGCATTTATGAACCCGATGATGGCCATGTGGACCCCTCGCTGGCGACCAATGCAATGGCGCAGGTGGCGCGGGCCAACGGCGCGACCATTTTGCGGTACAACCCCGTGTCCTCGATCCGCCGCGAAGGCAGCATGTGGGTGGTGGAGACCAAAAAGACCACGATCCGGGCCAGGCATCTGGTCAATGCGGCCGGCACATGGGGCTGGGAAGTGGGGCATATGATGGGGCTGAACATCCCATCGGTGCCGGTACTGCACCAGTATCTGGTGACAGACACCGTGCCCGCCGTGGCCGACCGCATCGCCAAAGGCCTGCCCGAGCTGCCGATGATCCGTGACCCGGAGGAAAGCTGGTATGTCCGTCAGGAGCGCGATGGTCTGATCCTCGGCCCATACGAGAAAGACGCCCAGCACTGGTCCATCGATGGCTGCCCGCCAGAGTTTGGCGCCGACCTGATGCCGCCGGATCTGGACCGGGTCGAACATATCATCATGGACGCCATGGCCCGCATTCCGGCTCTGGAGACCGGTGGGGTGAAATCGGTAGTGAACGGCCCGATCACCTTCACGCCCGACGCAAACCCCCTGATTGGCCCAGCCCATGGGCTGGACAACGCATGGCTGCTGACCGGATCCTCAATGGGGGTGATGGAAGGCGGCGGGGCCGGTTGGTTCCTTGCCCATTGGATGACCCACGGCGCACCGCCGATGGATGCACTGGCCGTCGACAGCCGCCGCTTTGGATCCTGGGCGGATCGTGACTACCGCGTTGAAAAGGCCATCGAATGTTTCGGCCTGCAATTTGGCGTGCACTACCCGCACGAAGAGCGCCCCGCCGCACGCGGCAAACGCCTGTCCCCCATTCATGATCTGATGGTGGAGCGTGGCGCGGTAATGGGCGCAGCTTTTGGCTGGGAACGGCCCAACTGGTTCTCGGACACGCCCGGCGATACGGCTCAGCCCAGTTTTCGCCGCTCCAACTGGTTTGACCCCGTGGCACAGGAATGCCGCACCGTGACCGAGGCGGTTGGGCTGGCCGATCTGTCGGTCTTCTCCAAATTCGAGGTTACCGGTCCCGAGGCGCGCGCCTTTGTTGACAGTCTTGGTGCCAACCACGCGCCCAAAGTGGGCCGCATTGGTCTGACCCACGCGCTGACCCCGGCGGGCGGCACCCGATCAGAATTCACCGTCAGCGCACTGGCAGACGATCATTTCTACCTCACCTCTGCTGCCGCAGCCGAGGAAATGGACGAAGACCTGCTACTGACCCATGCCAAAGATTACGAAGTTGGGGTGACGCGGGTTACCGAAACTTTCGGTGTACTGGGGCTGATGGGGCCGAAATCCCGTACGGTTCTAGAGAGTCTGACCAATGATGATCTGGGAACTTGGCTGAGTGTGACCCAGATCACTGTCGCCGGCATTCCGCTGCGTGCGCTGCGGGTTTCATATATCGGTGAACTGGGTTGGGAGCTGCATGTACCCAGCGCAAAAATGCGCGATCTGTTTCTGGCGCTGGAGGCGGCAGGCAAACCGCACGGGCTGAGTTTTTTCGGTGCCTATGCGATGAATTCCATGCGGCTTGAAAAGGGCTATCGCGCCTGGGGGGCGGATTTCACCACAGAACGGACCCCGGCCGAAACCGGCGCGGGCTTCCTGATCAAGATGGACCACGAGTTTACCGGCAAAGAGGCACTCGCCAGCCGGATGGAGGCCACCGACCGATGGGAAATGGTGCTGCTGGAGGTCGAGCCGGGTGAGGTTGATCCGTATTATGCACACGGCATCTATCAGGGCGGTGATTGCGTCGGTATTGTCACCTCAGCAGCCCATGGCCACCGCACCAGTAAAACCCTTGCGCTGGCGTATCTGCGCGACCGCCACACGCGGCAGGAGCTGGAGGTCGAAATCCTTGGCCACCGTCGCAAGGCGACGACCCTCGACCGTCCCCCGTTTGACCCTGATAACAGTCGCCTGAAAGCCTGAGGAACACCATGCACCCGATCATTGCTCTCTGGTCTCATCCGCGCTCCATGTCCACTGCAACCGAACGCATCATGCGCGAGCGGGGCGATCTGGACTGCGCGCATGAACCCTTCATGTATGACTATTATGTCCACCGACAGGTGCGCAAAATGCCCCACTTTGATGTTCAGGACGGGCATCCCACCAGCTATGGCGCGATCCGCGATATGCTGCTGGCGCGGGGCGAACAGCAGCCGGTGTTCTTCAAGGACATGGCCTATTACGTGATGCCGCATATTCTGGAAGACGCAGAATTCTGCAACCGGGTCACCCATTGTTTCCTGGTCCGTAACCCGATGGCCTCGATCACCTCTTACCACAAGCTGGACCCAGAGGTGACGCTGGAGGAAATCGGGCTGGAGGCGCAATTGAACCTCCTTGAGGGGCTGCGCGACCGAACAGGTAAGACACCAGCCGTGATCTGCGCCGAAGACGTGCGCAACGATCCCACCGGAGTGATCGGCGCGCTTTGGCGGGCCTGTGGTCTGCCCCCTGCCCCCCAGGCCTTTGACTGGCAAAACGAACCCCCCAAGGATTGGGGGCAGGTCGAAGGCTGGCACGGTGATGTCAGCCGATCCAGCGGAATACGCCCGATCACCGAAGAAGAGCGCCAGAAACAGGCGCTGGCCTTTGCCGAGCGCAGCGCCAAAGCCCCGCATCTGCAGCAGTACCTTGATCACCACACCCCGTCTTATATCGCGCTGGCCGAACTGGCGCTGAAGCCCGCCGCAAATTGACGCCGCTTCGCTGCCGGCAACTATGCCGACAGTGATGTGGCGCAGCCGATCAGTCCAAAATCGCCGGCAGGTTCAACCCGTGTTCGCGGGCGCAATCGGTGGCAATGTCATAGCCCGCATCCGCGTGACGCATCACCCCGGTTGCCGGGTCATTCCACAGCACACGCCCCACGCGGGCGTCGGCCTCTTCGCTGCCATCACAACAGATCACAACGCCAGAGTGCTGCGAGAAGCCCATGCCAACCCCGCCGCCATGGTGCAGCGACACCCATGTCGCGCCCGAGGCCGTGTTCAGCATCGCATTCAGCAGCGGCCAGTCGGACACCGCGTCAGACCCATCTTTCATCGCCTCTGTTTCGCGGTTGGGCGAAGCCACGGACCCAGAATCGAGGTGATCGCGGCCAATGACAACAGGGGCCGACAGCTCTCCGTTGCGGACCATCTCGTTGAAAGCCAGCCCGGCCTTGTGCCGATCACCCAGACCAATCCAGCAGATCCGTGCCGGCAGGCCCTGAAAGGCGATACGCTCGGACGCCATGTCAAGCCAGCGGTGCAGATCTTTATTGTCGGGGAACAGCTCCTTCATCTTGGCATCGGTTTTGCGGATGTCCTCCGGATCGCCGGACAGGGCGCACCAGCGGAAGGGGCCAATGCCCCGACAAAACAGCGGGCGGATATAGGCGGGCACGAAACCGGGGAAATCAAAGGCGTTTTCCAGCCCTTCCTCCAGCGCCATCTGGCGGATGTTATTGCCGTAATCCACCGTGGGAACGCCCATGGCATAGAATTGGCACATTGCCTCGACCTGTACCTTCATCGAGGCACGCGCAGCTTTTTCAACTGCTTTTCTGTCCGTCTCGCGGCGCGCGATCCATTCTGCCATGGTCCAGCCCTGCGGCAGGTAGCCATTGACCGGGTCATGCGCCGAGGTCTGGTCAGTGACGATATCGGGGCGGATGCCCCCTGCTGCGGCCCGACGGGCCAGTTCCGGAAAAACATCAGCCGCATTGCCAAGCAGACCCACCGATTTTGCCTCGCCCGCGGCGGTCCAGCGCTCGATCATCTCCAGCGCCTCGTCCAGGGTTTCGGCCTTTTCATCCAGATATTTGGTACGCAGGCGGAAATCGATACTGTCCGGATTGCACTCCACAGCAAGACAGCAGGCACCGGCAAAAACAGCGGCCAGAGGCTGCGCGCCGCCCATGCCGCCCAGACCGCCGGTGAGGATCCATTTGCCGGTCAAATCCCCGCCATAATGCTGGCGGCCTGCCTCTGCAAAGGTTTCATAAGTCCCCTGCACGATGCCCTGCGTGCCGATGTAGATCCACGATCCGGCCGTCATCTGGCCGTACATCATCAACCCCTTTTTATCGAGCTCGTTGAAGTGGTCCCAATTGGCCCAGTGCGGCACCAGGTTCGAGTTGGCAATCAAGACCCGTGGCGCGTTCTCATGGGTCTGAAATACGCCCACCGGTTTGCCAGACTGGACCAGAAGCGTTTCGTCAGCCTCGAGGTTTTGCAGGGTATCGACGATCTTGTCGAAATCCTTCCAGGTCCGCGCAGCGCGGCCAATGCCGCCATAGACCACCAGCTCGTGCGGGTTTTCCGCCACATCGGGGTGCAGATTGTTCATCAGCATCCGCATCGGCGCTTCGGTCAGCCAGCTTTTCGCGGTGATGTCTGAACCGGTTGGCGGAAAGATGTCACGGGTATTCTTGCGGGGATCGCTCATGCGGGCCTCCAGTTTTGCAGGTCGGTGAGGATAAGGTTCAAGTGGACACGCAGGGCGTCAGCACGGGCCGTGTGATAGGTCCAGGGCGCGGCTTCTTCGCAATAGGTAGACTGTGCCAGTTCCATCTGGATCGCATGCAACCCATCGAATGGCCGCCCGTAATGACGGGTTGTCCAACCGCCTTTGAAACGCCCGTTGAGTGTTGAGGAATAGCCCTCAGCAGCCTCACAGCGGGCCAGGACGGCCGCTTCGATTGCCGGATCGCAGGTGGTTCCAAGGTTGGTACCGATGTTGAAATCGGGCAGACGGCCGTCAAACAGAAACGGAATGTCACCGCGGATGGAATGACAGTCATAGAGCAGGGCAAAGCCATGGATCGCCTTCACCCGCGCCAATTCGGCGGCCAAGGCCGCATGATAGGGAGCATGAAACTGGTCACGACGGCGGGCAATCTCAACCGCATCCGGTGCGCAGCCCTCCCGGTAAATGGGGGTGCCGTCAAAATCGCTCAGCGGACAGAGCGTTGTTGTGTTCTGTCCCGGATAAAGGCTGGCACCCTCAGGATCACGGTTCACATCGATCACGTAACGATGGACAGGGGTGCGCACCGAGGTCAGCCCTTCGGCCAACCCGGCGTAAAGCTCATCGATGTGCCAGTCTGTGTCCGCCAGCGCCTGCCCGGTTGCGTTAAACTGGTCCCAGATATGGGGCGGTACATCCGTGCCCGTATGCGGCAGGCCCAGAACCAGCGGGCTGCTGCCTTTGCGAACTTCGATCATGCCGCGACCTCTAGCCCGGCAGCCGCCGCGACACGGCCCTCACATACCATCTGTGCGGCCTCTTCGATCTCAGGGGCGAGATAACGGTCTTCGCCCAGCGCCGGAATATTGCGGCGCAGCATGGTCAGGACATCCTGCAGCCGGGCTGAGGTCATCAAGGGCGCGCGCGCTTCCACGCCTTGTGCAGCACAGAGCATCTCCACGCCCAAAATGACTGAAAGGTTGGCGTTCATCCGGCCCAGACGCAGCGCGCCATGGGCCGCCATCGACACGTGATCCTCCTGATTGGCGGATGTCGGAGTCGAATCCGTGACACAGGGATTGGCGAGATGCTTGTTCTCGCTCATCAGGGCGGCGGTTGTCACCTCGGCAATCATATAGCCCGAGTTCAGACCCGGATTGGGAGTCAGGAACGGCGGCAGGTCAAAACTGAGCGTCGGATCGACCAGCAGCGCCACACGGCGCTGCGCGATGGCGCCGATTTCCGCCACGGCCAACGCGATCTGGTCGGCAGCAAAGCCAACGTATTCCGCGTGGAAGTTTCCACCTGAAACGATGCGCCCTTCCTCCACCAGAACCAGCGGATTATCGGTGACAGCATTGGCCTCGATCTCCAGCGTTTTTGCCGCCATGCGCAGCACATCAAGCGCCGCGCCGACAACCTGTGGCTGGCAGCGGATGCAATAGGGATCCTGCACGCGGGTATCACCTTCACGGTGGCTTTCGCGAATTTCAGACCCGTCCATGATGGCGCGCATCTCGCGCGCCACGTCGATTTGGCCGGCGTGTCCACGCAGCGAATGAATGGCCGCAATCAACGGCGCGGTCGATCCCATGATGGCATCCGTGGTCATTGAGGCAATCACCATCGACGCCTCGGCCATCCGCCAGGCATCAAACAGGCCGGCAAGGGCGCAGGCGGTGGAAAACTGGGTGCCATTGATCAGCCCAAGCCCTTCCTTGGGCCCGAGAACGATGGGCGCCAGCCCCGCCTTGGCAAGCGCCTCGTCGGCGGGCAGGCGCGCGCCCTCAAATGTTGCCTCACCCGCGCCGATCATGGCGGCTGCCATATGGGCGAGCGGGGCCAGATCACCGGAGGCACCCACCGAGCCCTGCGAAGGCACCACCGGGATGACGCCTTGCGCCAGCATATCGGCAATCTGATCAACCACCAACCAGCGCACACCGGATGCGCCGCGTCCCAGCGACAACAGTTTTAGCGTCATCATCAGCCGGGTCTTATCCTCGGAGAGGGGCTCACCAACCCCGCAGGCATGGCTGAGGATCAGATTGCGCTGCAACGTAGCGGTATCTTCGGGTGCGATCTTGGTCGAAGCCAGCTTGCCGAACCCGGTGTTGATACCATAGACGGCCGCCCCACCTGCTGCCGCGTCCGCCACCATCTGTGCGGCGGCCTCGACGGCGGGGCGGGCGCTGTCCTCCAGCCGCGCGGGAGTGAGGTTGCGGTAGACGTCCTCAAGGGTGGGCAGAGTGACTGCTCCGGGGGTCAAAACGATCATAGTTCACCATTAAAAATACGGGCGTGCAGCGGGTTGAAACCGATGCGATAGGCCAGTTCCGCCGGGGTTTTCACATTCCAGACTGCCAGATCCGCGCGCAGACCCGCGGCGATGCGGCCCCGGTCCAGGAGGCCCAGCGCCTGTGCCGCATTGCGGGTGACGCCCGCCAAGGCCTCCTCCGGGGTCATGCGAAACAGGGTGCAGCCCATGTTCATCGTCAGCAGCAAGGAATTCAGCGGCGAGGAGCCGGGATTGAGGTCGGTTGCCAGCGCCATTGGAACGCCATGCTTGCGAAACGCCGCGATCGGCGGCTCCTGAGTTTCGCGGATGGTATAGAAGGCACCGGGCAGGATCACCGCCACCGATCCCGAAGCCCCCATGGCGCGGGCGTCCTCTGCGGTCGCATATTCCACATGATCCACCGACAGGGCACCATGTTGCGCCGCCATTTGGGTGCCGCCTGAATGGCTCAGCTGTTCGGCGTGCAATTTGACTGGCAGCCCCAGATCAGCCGCAACGCGGAACACCCGCCCGATCTGCGCGGCATTGAAGGCGATCCCTTCGCAAAAGCCATCAACCGCATCAACCAGCCCTTCGGCATGGGCCGCGCGCATGGCCGGAATGCAGATCTCATCAATATAGGCGTCGTCACGACCTTTGAACTCTGTTGGTGTGGCATGTGCACCAAGGAAGGTGGTTTTCACCGTTACGGGACGCATTTCGCCCAGACGTCGCCCTGCACGCAACATATTCAGTTCTGTGTCGCGGTCCAGCCCATAGCCGGATTTGACCTCTACCGCGCTGACCCCTTCGGCAATCAGCGCGTCCAGACGCGGCAGCGCCGCCTGCACCAGCTCATCCAACGACGCTGCGCGGGTCTCGGTCACGGTGGAGACAATACCGCCGCCGGCCCGTGCGACCTCTTCGTAGCTGGCACCATTCAGGCGCATCTCAAATTCCATGGCGCGGTCACCGCCAAACACCATATGCGTATGGCAATCCACCAAGCCGGGCGTGACCAGCCGACCTGCCAGATCGCAGCGGTCCAGGGTCTGGAATTCAACAGGCAGATCCGCCATCGCGCCGACCCAGCCAATCCCCCCATCCCGCACCACAACCGCGCCCTGCGCGATCAACCCGTAAGGCGCGCCGCCCTCCACCATTGTCGCCAGTTGCGCGCCGGTCAGAACATATCCCGCTGATGACTCCATTGCTTCCCCGCAAATCCCTTGATGAGGGGAAAGTATGCGATTAAGATCATTATGTCTATACATAAGGAATTCAGATGCAGACCATTCACGCCGCTCGCGCCCGCCTGCCCGAAGGCTGGGGACAGAATGTTCGCCTGACAGTGAAAGAGGGGCACATTGCCACGCTGGAGACCGGCATCGACCCCCAATCCGGGGATCACCGCGCCGATATCCTGCTGCCCGCCCTCGGCAATCTGCATTCCCACAGCTTCCAACGGGCCATGGCCGGCATGACCGAGGTCCGCGCCGCCGGCAAAGACAGTTTCTGGACCTGGCGCAGCCTGATGTACCGCTTCATGGACGCGGTAACCCCAGAACAATATGAGGCCATTGCCGCCTTGGTGTTTCTGGAAATGCTGGAAGCCGGCTATGCTGCTGTTGGGGAATTTCACTACGTCCATCACCAGCCCGGCGGTACCCGCTTTGACTCCCTCACCGAGCTGAGCGAGCGGGTCTTTGCAGCGGCGGCGCAGACCGGCATCGGCCTGACCCATCTGCCGGTGCTCTACAGTTATGGCGGCGCCGAAAAGGCCGGGCTCAGTGGCGGGCAGCTGCGCTTTGGTAACTCGGTCGACCAATTTGCCGCTCTGGTAACCCGCGCGCGGTCCATCGCTGCGGCAGACCTGCCGGCAGACACACAGGTCGGCATTTCCCCACATTCCCTGCGCGCCACCTGCCCAGAAGATCTGACCGAGGTGCTGAGCATCCAAAACGGCATGCCAGTGCATATCCATATCGCCGAACAGCCAAAGGAGGTTGCCGATATCCAGTCCTGGCTTGGTGCCCGTCCGGTTGAATGGTTGCTGCAGAACGCCCCGGTGGACGCGCAATGGTGCCTGATACATGCGACACATATGACCAGCGCCGAAACGCAGGCCATGGCCCGCAGTGGCGCGGTGGCGGGCCTGTGCCCGATCACCGAGGCAAACCTTGGCGACGGCCCGTTCAATGGAGTGGAATACCTCGCCAATGGCGGTGTTTTTGGTGTCGGGTCCGATTCCAATGTCCGAATTTCCCTGACCGAGGAACTGCGCCTGCTGGAGTATTCCCAGCGGCTGCGCGACTTGCAGCGCAATGTGATCATCCCGACCGAAGGCCATGTGGGCGCCGCCCTCTATCTCGGCGCGGCCGCGGGCGGGGCGCAGGCGCTGAACCGCGGGGCCGGGCAAATCGCCACCGGTGCGCTGGCTGATCTTGTGGCGATGGACGGCACCGACCCAGCGCTTTGTGCACTGGAAGGGGAACAGATCCTCGATGGGATCTGCTTTGCCGCGGGGGATACAATTGTGAGCGATGTTTGGTCTGCCGGGCGCCATCAGGTGAAGGCCGGGCGCCACATCGCGCGCGATGCGGTGATTGCCCGCTACCGCACAGCCATCAAAGGGCTGATCGACACGCTTTGATCTTCGCCGCAACGCCACTGGCCCCGCCACGGCAACCGACACCCTTTTGTCCTGGAGTCGGCGCTGCTCGCGCATAATCAAACCGTTGCGTTACCCGATTCTTTGCATTGCATCACGAATAGACATATTCTGAATAAGCGCAGTCTTAATGGATCGGAACACCCTATGCCCGCCAGCAGCAGAACCGGATTTCAAGAGGTGCGCGATGAAGTCCTGCAGCGGATTCAGGACCGGGTCTGGGCGCAGGGGGCGCTGTTGCCCACCGAACTGGAACTGGCCGAGGAATTCGGCTGCGCCCGCGCCACCGTCAACCGGGCGCTGCGCGAGCTTGCAGATCGGGGCATCATAGACCGCAAACGCAAAAGCGGCACCCGCGTTGCAGTCACGCCGGTGAAACAGGCCAAACTTGAAATCGCCGTGGTGCGCCAGCAGGTCGAGGAGATGAACGCCGCCTACCGCTATGCGCTGGTCGCCCAGACGGAGAAAGCATCTCCGGACTGGCTGACGGCCCAGATAGGGCTGCCGCAGGAAACACCCGTCTTACATCTGAAATGCATGCATTACGCCGACAACCGCCCCTATCAATTCGAAGAACGCTGGATCAGCACCGCCGCGGTTCCGCAGGTTCGGCAAGCGAATTTCTCGGACGTTGGGCCAAATGAATGGCTGCTGGCCGAAGTCCCCTTCTCAGACGCGGAAATCACCCTGTCAGCTGAACCCGCTGACCCCACCACCGCCGGGTTTCTCGACACGGCCCCCGGAACTGCGCTTTTTCGAATGGAGCGGGCAACATGGTTTCAGGGCCAACCCCTGACCTTTGTGCGCATGACCTTTCATCCGGGCTACCGGATGACCACACGCTACTAAGTCAACGGAATGTTTCGTCAGTCAGGCCCGTTGTCCACATCATCATCGGACAGCAGACTTTGGTACAGCGACTGCAACCAGCCGCAAAACTGGCTGACCTCTTCCCTCTGCCCGGCCCGTTCATTCACCACCATAAAATGCGATTTCCGCTTGGCGAGCCTCTGAGGCACTGGTGCAACCAACAGCCCCTGTTCCAGATATTGCTGGGCAAAGCTTTCCAGAACCATGGCTGTGCCCTCACCCGTGGACAGCGTTTGCAGGGCGATCATCGATGAATCCACCTGCACAATCGGTGAGGCTGGTTTCAGCCCCAGCCCGTGGGTTTCGGACAGTTTCTGCCAATCCGTTTCTGACCCGATGATCTCTACCAACTTGCCGCCGGCGAGCGCCTGAACGCAAAGATCCGCCCCGAAGGTCGCCGCATAGTCAGGGCGGCAAACTGGCACAGCACTTTCGTGCCCGAGGTGGGTGATATTTGCCTCCTGCCAATCGCCCAGACCATATCGGATGTCGACATCCAGTGCGTCATCATCAAAGCGATCCGCCCAGACCGAGGTGGTCAGACGCACCAGAATATCCGGGTGCCGCGCCTTGAAATCATCCAGGCGGGGCGCGATGACCAGTGCGGCGCAGGAAATCGACGCGCGCACCCGCACCACCCGCCTGCTGTTCTTTCCAAACAGACCATTGGTTGCCAGGGCCATGTCATCAAATGATTTCTTGATGGTCTGCGCATAGGCCAGACCAATATCGGTCAGCACAACACCGCGTGGAAGACGGGTGAACAGCCGTGCATCCAGATGGGTCTCCAGATGCCGTATCTGTTGGCTGATGGCCGCAGGCGTCAGTCCCAGCTCCTCTGCGGCGGCGGCGAAACTGCTGTGCCGGGCGGCAGACTCAAAGGCTTTCAGCCAAATGACATGAGGAAGAGCCGTCATAGTGATCCTTAAGCTCAGCTTGGCCTAAGGGCCAAAACAGGTTGTTTGATTTACGCATGAGGTTTCCCTCATGGTCCAGAAAATTCTTATGAATGCAGGGCCGTGGCAGACAATTTTGACTTTATCATCGTGGGCGCAGGCTCAGCCGGTTGCGTTCTTGCCGACCGGCTGACCGCCTGCGGCCGTTATCAGGTTCTGCTGCTCGAGGCCGGCGGCAGTGATCTGCGGGCCTGGGTGAAGATCCCGGTTGGCTATGGGTTCACCTTTTCCGACCCGGCAGTGAACTGGCGCTACTGGGCCGCGCCCGATCCCGGTCTGAAAGGGCGCGAAGGGTATTGGCCGCGCGGCAAGCTGATCGGCGGGTCCAGTTCGATCAATGCCATGGCCTATGCCCGCGGCTTGCCCCATGACTTTGACGACTGGGTATCGGCCGGCGCCGAGGGCTGGGGTTGGGACGCGGTGCGCCGCCGTTACGAAGCCCTTGAATGCAATATCGGGCCAGACCGCGACGGGCGCCAAGACCAAAGCGGGCATGGCCCCGTCATTGTGACCGATCTGTGCAAGCAAATGCATCCGTTCACCCAGAACTTCCTGAACGCCGCGCGTGACATGGGCTGGCCCGCGTCAGACAACATGAATGCCTTGCCGCAGGGGGCGCAGACCGGCACGCCGGGCGAAGGGCTGGCCCATGTGCGCAGCACCGTCAAGAACGGCCGCCGCTGGTCTGCCGCCGACGCTTTTCTGCGCCCCGCTTTGCGGCGCAAGAACCTGACAGTGATCCGCAATGCACAGGTCGATAAGGTGCTTCTGAACGGCCGCAGAGCTGCCGGGATCCGATACCGTCTAAGCGGTCGTGGCCACGACGCCAGCGCGGCCCGCGAAGTGATCCTCAGCGCCGGAGCCGTCAACTCGCCCCAATTGCTGCATCTGTCTGGCATTGGCCCGGCCGCAATGCTGAAATCCCATGGCATCGACGTGCAGCACGACCTGCCGCAGGTGGGCCGAGGCTTGCAGGATCATCTGGCCATTTCGCATTTCTTCTGGGCCAATACGGCGACCCTCAATGCCTCGCTTGGCGGCCGATGGGGGCAGTTTGCTGCCGGGCTGCGCTATGTGCTGACCCGCAAAGGCCCGCTGAGTGTACCAGTCAACCAATGCAGCGGCTTTGCCCGCACCAAAGGGGCTGAGGTGCCGGATGTGCAGATCTACTGCAACCCGGCCTCTTATGCGACGCTGCCCAGTGGCAAACCGAAAATCGACCGGGACAACGGCTTCCTTCTTTGCGCGCAGCCCAGCCGTCCGACCAGCCGCGGTGAGGTGACGCTGCGCTCTGCCGATCCGAACGAGGCCCCGCTGATCCAGCCCAATTCCCTTTCCACCGCAGAGGACCGCGCCACTGCCATCCGCGCCGGCCGTCTTCTTCAGCAGCTGGCCGCAACGCCGTCGATGCAATCTGTTATCCGCGCACCGCGCGCGCCCTATCTGGCGGACATGGATGATGACGCCCTGCTGGAGGATTTCCGGGCGCGCGCCGGAACCGTGTTTCACCCCACCTGCACCTGCCGCATGGGCCGCGATGCCAGCGATTCCGTTCTCGACTTCCGCCTGCGGGTGCACGGGCTGGCCGGGCTGCGCGTCATCGACGCCTCGGCCTTTCCCAACATCACCTCGGGCAACACCAACGCCCCCACCATGATGCTAGCCGCCCGCGCTGCCGACATGGTGCTAGAAGACAATGGCACGCAATCCTACAGCCGTCCGGATGACGCTGAGAAAGCACAGTCATGACCCGCAGACCCAATGTGATCCTCATTCTGGCCGACGACATGGGATTTGGCGATCTTGGCTGCACAGGGTCCGAGATCAAAACGCCCAATATTGACGAACTGGCCCTGAACGGCGCCTTGCTGAGTTCAATGTATAATTGCGCCCGCTGCTGTCCGACGCGTGCCTCATTGTTGACCGGTCTTTACCCTCATGATGCAGGCATCGGTCATATGGGTGCCAATCTGGGCACGCCTGCCTACCAAGGGTTCCTGCGCAATGACAGCGCCACCATCGCTGAACACCTGCACGCCAGCGGCTACCGCACGCTGATGGCGGGCAAGTGGCATGTGGCAGGCGATTTCGACGCCCGCGATTATGACAGCTGGCGACCGGGAGACATCGAGCATCCAACGCCGCGCCAGCGCGGTTTTGACAGGTTTTTTGGCATCATGGATGGGGCCACACATTTCTTTTCGCCTCACTACTTGATGGAGGACGACAGCCGCATCGAGGTGCCATCGGAGGATTTTTATTTCACTGATGCCATCACCTCCAAGGCCATTGGCATGATCGAAGACTGTGTGGAAGACGAAAAGCCTTTCTTTCTTTATCTGGCCCATGCGGCTCCCCATTGGCCGCTGCATGCCCACCCCGAAGACATCGCCAAATATGACGGGACCTACGACAAAGGCTGGGATGCCATCCGCACCGCCCGCCATGAAACGATGAATGCCACCGGGCTGTTCCAGTCCAACTGGGAAATTTCGCCGCGCGATACCGGGGTTCACCCTTGGGAGGTCGAAGGCCACAAGGACTGGGAGGCCAGCAAGATGGCCACCTATGCAGCGATGGTCGACCGGATGGATCAGTCGATTGGTACGCTGATAAAGGCACTCAAACGTCTGAACCAGTACGAAGATACGCTGATCCTGTTCCTGTCGGACAATGGCGGCTGTGCGGAATTCATGGCCGAAGATGGCTGGGCCCAGTTCTATCCGGACATCACCCATGACGGCCAGAAGGTCACCATGGGCAACGTGCCGGATCTGCGCCCTGGCAGCGCCCGTACATTCCAGAGCTATGACAAGCCCTGGGCCAATGTCTCCAATGCGCCATTCCGACTGTTCAAACACTATGTCCACGAAGGTGGTATCTCCACCCCGCTGGTGGCCCATTGGCCAAACGGGTTTGGAGCGCGCGACACAGCGCAGGCAGCCTGCCATGTGGCCGACATACTGCCAACAATTCTCGCCGCGACCGGGACCAAAGCGGTGAGCGAGTTGGACGGACACCATATTCAGACGCCACAGGGCGAAAGCCTGCTGGACCTGTTCAACGGCAAGGACTGGAGCCGCGAACAGCCGATCTTCTTTGAACACGAAGGCAACGCCGCAATCCGTCGGGGCCAATTCAAACTGGTGCGCCTGCACGGGCAGGATTGGGAGCTTTACGATATGGAGGCCGACCGGACAGAGCTGCACAATCTCATCCACGGCGATGAAGCCCGCGCCAAAGCAATGATCCGCCAATATGAAAACTGGGCCGAAAAGTCAGGTGTGATGGCATGGGATCAGGCCCTGCCGCTGTTGCTGCAAGCCTGGGGCATGGAGAGTGTCGACGGCTAGGGACGAGACGGCGGAACGGCGAAATCTGTTAGCGCTCGCTCTTGCACTTGCAAAGTAACGTTTGTCGGTTCAATTTGCCGCCAATCCCCAACCGCAGCGGCGGAGACCCCAAAACATGCGTGCGCCCCAGCCTAAAATCCAAGGCATTTTTCTTGCCTTTCTCGGCTTTGCCTTTTTTGCCACCCACGATGCGCTGATCAAAACGCTGGGCGGCACCTATTCCGTTTTCCAGATCATTTTCTTCACCACGCTGCTCTCCTTTGTGCCAATGACCGTGGTGATGCTGGCCGACCGCAAGGTGGATAACTTCCTGCCGCATCATCCCTGGCTGATCCTGCTGCGATCGGGCCTGATGATCGCCGCCATGTCGGGAACCTTCTACGCCTTTGCCAACCTGCCCATGGCCGAGGTCTATTCGATCCTCTTTACCGTTCCGCTGTTCATCACCGTTCTGTCGGTGCCGCTGCTGGGGGAAACAGTGCGGGCCCAGCGTTGGGCTGCGGTGGGCATCGGGCTTGTCGGTGTGATTGTCGTTCTGCGCCCCGGCTCTACCGAATTGACGCTGGCTCATGGTGCCGCGCTGATCGGCGCGTTCTCCGGCGCGCTTTCAAATATCCTGGTCCGCAAGGTCGGCAAATCAGAGCGATCCGCGGTGATGATCCTCTACCCGATGCTGCTGTCTGTGATCGCAATGGCGGCGGTCATGCCGCAGGTCTATGTGCCGCCAACACTGGGTCACCTCGGCATGATGGCGGCGGTCGCCATCCTGTCGGTGATCGCACAGCATATGATCATCGCCGCCTACCGGGCCGCGCCCGCCGCGCTGGTGGCGCCCAGCCAGTACAGCCAGATCATCTGGGCGACGCTGTTTGGCGCGCTTTTCTTCAACGAAACACCCGACATCTATGTTGGCATCGGCGCCTCGATCATCATCCTGTCGGGTGTGTTTGTTGTCTGGCGCGAAAGCCGCGAGGATGTGTCGGATCGCAACCCGGTTTTGCGCACCCCCAACATGCGGGTCGACACCGGCCCCTCAACCCGGCCCAAGCCGCTTACGCCGGAAGGGATGCCGCCGGCGCCGGGCGCGCATCAGGCCGCCTCCGGCTCAGAGGTCTGAGCCGGACCAGCGCGCCGCCGATGGTTCGGCGATGCGCAACAGATCAACCGCGCGCGCGGCGATCTGGTCGGCGATTTCCGCTACCGATTTGGGATGCAGATAAAAGGCGGGGGCTGGCGGCATGACCACGGCGCCCATCTCTGTTACTGCGGTCATATTGCGCAGATGCGCCAGTGTCAGCGGTGTTTCGCGCGCCAGCAGGACCAGCCTGCGCCGTTCCTTCAACTGGACCGAGGCCGCACGGGTCAGCAGATTGTCATCCAGCCCATGTGCCACCGCCGCCAACGTGCGCATCGAACAGGGCGCGACGATCATCCCCGCAACAGGAACCGAGCCCGACGCAATACTGGCGCCAATATCGCTGAGCGGATGCACACGGGCCGCCAACCTTTGCAATTCCTCCCAGGCCCCGGTGCCGCATTCCTCTGCTATTGTCCGTTCCGCAGCCGCGCTGACAACCAGATCGGTTTGGGCGCCCAGCGCCGTCAGCTGGCGTGCCGCCGACAGGCCCAGCATTGCCCCAGAGGCGCCGGAAATGCCCAATACAACCCGCGGCGCGCTCATGAGTTCAACTCTGGCATGAGCCGCGACAACAGATCGGCTGCAAAGGCCGCATCTTCGGGCGCAGTCTGCATGACCTCGCCCCAGTCGCGGGTGGTTTCCGCGCCGACCTTATTGGTGGCATCGATGCCCATCTTGCCGGCAAGACCGGGCTGTGGCGAGGCAAAGTCGAGGTAATCCATCGGCGTATTCTCCAGCATCATCACGTCTCGGGACGGGTCCATCCGCGTGGCCAGAGCCCAGGCGATATCGTCCCAATTGGCCGGGTCGATGTCTTCATCCACCACAATCACCATCTTGGTATAGCTGAATTGCGGCAGCATCCCCCACAGGGCCATCATCACCCGGCGCGCCTGGCCTGGATAACGCTTGTTGATGCTCACCACGGCCATCCGGTAGGAGCAGGCTGCCGGTGGCAACCACAGGTCATGCACCTCGGGGATCTGGGCGCGTATGGTGGGCAGAGCCAGCTTGTTGAACACCTCGCCAATGATGGCCGGTTCATCTGGTGGTCGGCCGGTAAACGTCGACAGATATAGCGGATCGCGCCGGTGGGTGATCGCCGTCACCTCCATCACCGGGAAAGGCTCGGCGGCGTTGTAATAGCCGGTGTGATCCCCAAAGGGGCCTTCGGGGGCCGTGGCATCCGGCGACACCCAACCTTCGATCACCATTTCGGCATCCGCAGGCACCATCAGGGGCAGGGTCTTGGCCTTGGCAAAGCGCGGGCGCGTGCCGCTGAGCGCGCCTGCAAAGGTCAATTCAGACACTGTTTCGGGCAAGGGCAAAGCGGCGGCCAACAAGGTGGAGGGATCGCAGCCCAGGGCGATGGCAACCGGCATCTTTTCACCCTGTTGCTGCCAGCTGCGGTGGTGGGCCGCACCACCGCGATGCGGCAGCCAGCGCATGATCATCCGGCTGTGATCCAGCACCTGCGCACGGTAGACGCCGGCGTTATAGCGGTTCAGTGCGTCGGGTTCCGCATCCATCGGCCGGGTGATCACAACCGGCCAGGTGACCAGCGGCCCGGCATCGCTCGGCCAGTGGGTCTGCACCGGGATCTGGCCAAGATCCACCTCCGCCCCTTCCAGTACCACCTCTTGTGAGGGGGCGGATTTTGTCACCTTGGGCCGGGTGGCCAGCGCCGCCTTCAGCATCGGCCAGCGTGACAGCGCATCGCGCAACCCGTCCGGTGGTGTCGGTGCACGCAGCGCAGCAAGGAACTCTCCCAGCTCGCTCAGCCGCTCTTCCTTGATCCCCAGCCCGGCGCAAACCCGCGCCGTGGTGCCAAAAAGATTGGTGATAACGGGCATGTCCGCACAGTTGCCGCCGTCCAGCACGGGCTGTGTGAAGCGCAGCACCGGGCCGCCTGCCTCAAGCACCTGCCGGTGTACGGCCGTCATCTGATGTGTGGTGGCGACGGGCGTGTCGATTTCAGCCAGCTGCCCGGTGCCGTCACACCAGTCCAGAAAGCCACGCAGATCGCGAAACGGCGGAAAATCTCTCATTTTTGGCCCCTTGGCTGGCGATGATCTGCGATTAGCAGCAAAGAACCGGCATCAGTTTGAGCTAGCTCAAACGCAGTCCCGCCCAAGGCCGCTACCCCTTTTGGCACGCGCCAAAAACAGCCGAGGATGGAGTTTTGCCGCTCGACCATAGTTCAATTCCCGTGTTTCCCGCAGCGCCTGCCCGGTTGTTGCGTCTGGCGCCGATGGCGCCGCTCTCTTTGCTGCTGACGCAGTTCACTCGCCGCATCGCGCAGCAGCAGCCCGGATTGTTCCGCAGGCTGGGCCAGTATGGATCGGCGCGCTTTGTCATCGATCCAACCGATCTGCCGTTGGCGATCCTGCTGGAGCCGCGCAATGGTGACCCCAAGGTCAGCGTTCAGCGCGCCCCAACGGCTGATGCCCGCATCGCCGGCCCGCTGGCGGCCCTTTTGGGGCTGGTCCACGGCGCCTATGACGGCGACGCGCTGTTCTTTTCGCGCGATCTGGTGATCGAAGGCGATACCGAGGCCGTGCTGGCCCTGCGCAACGCCATTGATGATGCCGAACTGGATCTCGCAGGCGAGGCCCAAACCATTGCGGGCCCGCTGGGCCGCTACGTCCGGCAGTTGATCGAACTGGGAGAGCGCACAACAGGCATGCCGCTCACCCGTCACGAAGAAGAAGGTTACTGAATGGAAATCGTCTGCCCCGCGGGCACCCCTGCCGCCCTGCGTGCCGCCGTCAAGGCCGGTGCCCATACCATCTATTGCGGCTTTGCCGATGAAACCAATGCCCGCAATTTCCCCGGCCTGAACTTCGACCGCGAAGAAATGCAGGAAGGTGTGCGTTTCGCCCATTCGCATGGCTCCAAAGTTCTGGTGGCCATCAATACCTTTCCGCGGGCCGGCGCCGAGGACATCTGGCACCGCGCGGTGGCGGACGCTGAAACAGCCGGCGCGGACGCGGTGATCCTCGCCGATCTGGGCCTGCTGGCTTATGCGGCTGAAAACCACCCCAACCTGCGCCGCCACCTGTCGGTTCAGGCCGCCGCAGCCAATGCCGATATGATCAATTTCTACGCCGAGGCATTTGGCGTGAAACGCGTGGTACTGCCCCGTGTTCTGTCGGTGCCCGAGATCGCCGCAATCAACGCCGAAACCGATGTCGAGACCGAGGTTTTTGTCTTTGGCGGCCTCTGCGTCATGGCCGAGGGGCGTTGTTCGCTGTCCTCATATGCGACCGGCAAATCCCCCAATATGAACGGCGTCTGCTCACCGCCCAGCCACGTGGAATACCGCGAAGAGGGTACCGATCTGGACGCGCGTTTGGGCGGCTATGTGATCCACCGTGTCGCACAGGGCGAACCCGCCCCCTACCCGACGCTCTGCAAGGGCTGTTTCAGCGCCGAGGCCAAGACCGGCCATTTGTTTGAAGATCCCGTCAGCCTCAATGCCGAACAGCTGATGCCGCAGCTGAAAAAGGCCGGTGTCACCGCATTGAAGATCGAGGGGCGCCAACGCTCACGCTCCTATGTGGCGCAGGTGGTGAAAAATTTCCGCGCCGCCACCGACGCATTGGAAGCCGGATTGCCGATGCCCGAAGGCATGCTGGCCCGGCTCAGCGAAGGGCAAGCCGTGACCACCGGCGCCTACAAAAAGACCTGGAGATAAGCGATGGAACTGACCGTAGGCCCCAATCAATTCTTCTGGGCCGCCGATGACTGGCTGAAGCTCTACCGTGATCTGGTAACGGCGCCGGTGACCCGCGTTGTGCTGGGCGAGGTTGTCTGCTCCAAACGCTTGCCGTTTTTTCAGGACCGCATCCCCGAAGCGGTGGAGCTGTTACAAGACGCGGGCAAAGAGGTCGCCCTGACCAGCCTGGCGCTGGTGACCCTGAAACGCGAGCGCAAGATGACTGCGGCACTGGCCGAAATGGGGGTTGAGATCGAAATCAATGACCTCTCGGCGCTGGCCCATATACCGCAGGGCACCGCCTTTTCTGTTGGCCCGCTGGTCAATGTCTATAACGAAAGCACCCTTGGCTGGCTGGCCAATCGCGGCGCGACCCGCGTCTGCCTGCCACCTGAGTTGCCGCTGGAATCGGTGGCGGCCTTGGCCGAGGTCGGCGCCAAGACTGGTGTAAAGATCGAGGTATGGGGCCACGGGCGTCTGCCTTTGGCCGTGTCAGGGCGCTGCTATCATGCGCGCCATCACAACCGGCCCAAGGACAATTGCCAGTTCGCCTGCGAAGACGACCCTGATGGGCTGGAAGTGAAAACGCTTGAGGACCAGCCCTTTCTGGTCATCAACGGCATCCAGACCCTGTCAGACAGCTATGCCAGTGCTGCCCATCAGATCGAAACCCTACAGGATGCGGGCGTGTCCGCCCTGCGTCTGTCGCCACAGTCAGGTGATTTCGCAGGGCTGTGCGGTCTTTATCGCCAACGGCTGGATGGCGATCTGGACGGCGCGGGACTGGAGGCGGCCCTGCACGCAGGCTGGCCCAAGGCCCGCCTGTCGGACGGTTTTCTGAAAGGTGCGCGCGGGGCAGACTGGTCCGGCGCATCACAACTGGCCTGATATGAACGGTGCGGCCGCAGACAGATGCCTGTTCTGGGCCGCACCGCACCGGCCGCTGTTTCTGGCAGCCTTCCTCTGGGCGATCCTCTGCATTGCCATCTGGCCTATGGGCGGGGCAATCAGCTTTCACCCGGACTTGCCGGGCGGTGCCATTCACTGGCACGCGCATGAAATGATCTTTGGCTTTGGCGGCGCCGCCGTCGGAGGCTACCTGCTGACCGCCCTGCCCAGTTGGAGCGGGCGTGATCCCATTGCAGGCACACCGCTGATGGCGCTGACCTGCCTCTGGCTGGCGGCCCGTTTTGCGGTCTTTAACGCGGCCACCCTGCCCGCATGGCTGCCGGGCGGCCTGTCCGGTGGCTATTTCGTTGCGCTTGCCCTGATCCTTTTGAAAGGAATTCTGAGCGCGCGCGCCCATGCCAAACTGATTTTCCCTGCAGTATTGATCCTGTTTGCTGCGGCCAGTTTCGCCCTTTTGTCAGAGACAGGGGTGCTCACAATCATTGCACCGCTGCTCCTTCTGGCCTTTTTGCAGGCTTTTGTCGCCAGCCGTGCGGTTCCTGCCTTCACCACCAACTGGATGCAACTCACCCGGCGTGCGCCCCTTCCCGCGGTTTGCACGACGTCAAGAATGGCCGCGCTCCTGCTGCTGGCCGCAGCCATTCTTCTGTTGACTTCACAACGACAAACAGCAAGCGGGATTTTGCTTTTGGGTGCTGTGCTGGCCATGCTGGGCACGTCACGGGGATGGCAGAGCGGTCGGGCACTCCGGGACCCTCTGATCTGTTCTCTTCACTTGTCCTGGTACTGGCTGATCGGTGGACTTGCCTTGCTGGGGACTGCGCGCCTTCTTGGGGCTGCGCAACTTGAAACCAGCATTCTGCACGCCACGGGCATCGGCGCCCTATCGACCAAGATCATGGCAATTGCCGGTCGTGCGGCGGCGCGGCGCACCGGCGGTGCGCTAGTTCCAGGGCACCTGTTCCTGCCCGCGCTGGTGCTGATATGGCTGTCTGCATTTGCCAGATTGCTGCCACTGCCATTTCCAGCATTCAGCACCACAGCCCACTTGGTAACGGCTTTGCTCTGGTGCGCCGGCTGGGCCCTCTTTATTCTTTATTTCCGACCCGCATTGACCGGCCCGCCGCTGCGGCCCGTGTTCAGCGGCCCCAAAGCTTCTGCAGAAGGACACCCACCATGAAACTTGCCTGCGTCACCGCCGAAGGACAGGGGGCCACCGACCAGCTGCTCACCGAAATCGCCGTCGCACTTGCCAATGACGGGATGAACCTGGCGGGCATCGTCAAGGAACTGTCCTATGAGACCAGCTTTCACAATGGCTGCGACATGAAGGTGAAAGTGCTGCCGCAAGGCCCGGTCGTCCAGATCACTCAGAACCTTGGCGAAGGGTCTGACGCCTGTCGCCTCGATCCCGCCGCACTGGAAGAGGCGGTTGCCCGTGTCGAAAACGGCGCCCTTGAGGGAGCGGATGTTTTCATCCTGAACAAATTCGGCCCGCAGGAGGCTGTGGGCAGGGGATTTGTCCCGGTGATCAGCAAAGCGCTGGATCTGGGCATTCCCGTACTCTGCGGCGTCGGTCATGCCTCAAAAGCGGCCTTTGACAGTTTTGCCGGTGATCTGGCCGAAACCCTTCAACCTGATTCCGCACAGATCATCGACTGGTGCCGCAAAGCAAAACCCTGATCCCATAGCCACTGGTGTGCGAGGACAAGTAGCCGCGCCCTTGTCTGTCGGCGCGCGAACCGGCACCGGTCTGCTTCGGCCCTGTGAAGAGCCGAAAGCCAAGAACCGATTAGCGCGTCAAATCAGCCCCTAAGCACGTCTCAGATACCCTGGCTCCGCGCCCATGCTGCCTGCGCCCATCGGCGTGCCGGGCAGCTGGAAACGGGAGACAATCCCCGAGAGCGATTGCGCTTCGTCCTGCAGCAACTGGCTGGCAGCGGAGGCCTCTTCGGCCATAGCGGTATTTTGCTGGGTTACCATGTCGAGCTGCGCCATGGCATCGTTGATGTTTTCCAGACCCGAAGACTGGGTTTGCACGCCGTCAGCAATCTCGGTCACAAGACCGGACACTGCCGTGACCTGCTCGATGATACTCGTCAGCGCGTCGCCGGCACGGCCCACCATGGACACGCCATTGGCCACATGATGCTCGCTCGCGGTTGTCAGTTCCTTGATCTGACCTGCCGCAGTCGACGCCCGTTGGGCCAGCGCCCGGACTTCGGATGCGACTACTGCGAAACCGGCCCCTGCGGTACCCGCGCGGGCAGCCTCAACGCCGGCGTTCAGGGCCAAGAGGTTGGTCTGGAACGCAATGTCATCGATCAGATTGATGATCTGCGAAATCTCATCCGAGGCGGTCTGGATTTCATCCATGGCCTTGACGGCCGAGGTCACCACTTCGTTGCTGCGCTCCGCTTCTTCTCGCGTGCCGCGCATTGTCTGATCCACTTTTGCCGCGCTTTCAGCGGTTGCCCGCACGCCGGCCGTCAGATCCTGAATGGCAGTGGCTGTTTCTTCCAGAGTATTTGCCTGGCTTTCCGTTCGATCGGCCATATCCGTGGCCGAGGCTTTCTGTTCATCCGCATAGCGGCCGACGTTCAAAGAGCTTTCAACCACATTCCCCATACTGCCGCGCAGGTTGAGAAGGCTGCGGTTGAAGTTCTGGCGCAATGCCTCGTAGTGGCTGGCAAAGGGTTCCTGAATATCGCAGACCAGATTTCCCTTCTCCAACTGCGACAGCGCATCGCTCATTTTCTCCACCACATCTGCAGTTTTCCTCGCGGCTTCGGCCTCTCGGACAGTGGCCTCATCGGCCGCCTTCAACTTGTCCCGGAAACTGGTCATGGCACGGGCCAGATCGCCCAGTTCATCACCGCGTTTCTTGCCACGGATTTCCGAAATATAATCACCGTCCGCCAGGGCATTGGTCGCACCACTAAGTGCAATAATAGGCTTGGTCACCCGGCTGGCCGCGATCCAGGATATCCCCGTCGCCAGCACAACCGCCGCTCCGATCAGCAGCAGGGCCATATTGCGGATCTTATTTACCGCCTCCATTGCCGCGCTGCGGTCGGTTTCCAGAACCAAGGTCCAGCTGAAACCCTCGGCTGCAACCGGAGTGGTCACGGCAATTACCGATCCGCCCACCGCAGACACCGCATTTTCAAGCAACCCGGATTGATCCGCAATGGCCGCTTCGACAGCCTCTGTCATTGGCAGGACGCTGCCCGCGTCAAACTCGCCTTCGATTGTCGATGCCGTACGGGCAACCCCGTCCTGGCTGACAAGGTAGATGTCCTGGCCGCTTCCCGGCTCCAGGTTTTCCTGCATCAAGGCCTGCAACTGAGACGCTTCAAACTGTACTGCCATGACGCCAAAGGGGGTGTCTTTCCCCTTTTTGTAGATTGGCACCGCCATGAAGCCGACAGCCGCATCACCACTGGGCTCATAGGGGGCAATGTCTGTCACCGAAACTTCGCGCGGAGCAGAATTGATCGCCTGATTATAGGCCTTCCCAAGCGCTGTTTCGGCAAAGCCACCGGCAGAAAAATCCTGCACAAAATCTGTTTCTTTGACGACGGAATAGACCATCCGCCCCTCAGCATTGAACAGATAGATGTTGCGGTATCGCCCCAAATCACGCGATTGCACGAAGGCAGAGTGATACGAGATATGCATCTGGCTGTAGTAGGATCCGTCGTCCGGATCACTCAGTTCTGCACTGGCCAAACCTTTGCCGGGGTTCTTCGTCAGATAGTGTTCATGCAGGTAGGCCACCGGCTCTGTCTTGCCCGCAAGCTTGGCGAATTCCCGGTTGAAGTTATTCATTGTCCGAAAAACGGTCGCCAGATCGGCATTGCGCACCATATCCTTGCGCATTTCCGCCATTCGGGCTTCCACCGCCTTTTGGCTCGCGTTGGCGGCTGTCTCGTACGAAAAATAGGTGCTTTTGCGGATATCCGCCTCAGCCATTTTGTAGACGAGAGAAGACACCGTCACCAAGAAGACCGCGGTCAGCGCAACCATGATCAGTGGTAGTTTTAATGTGAGGGGCAGCTTCGGGGTCTTCAACATATTCCAGTCTCCAGCGGTCGACAAACACAGTTAGATTGTGTGGCTAGGGAGGTAATACCGCTAAAGGGTCTGACAAATTCTTAAGATGCATCGCCTTTGGGCCGGTTCTCAGCCGATTTCACCCAACTTATTGTGCTTTCCAGTCAAGGGGTTATAGGATTAGTGGTTTGATATTTAACGATAAAATTACGAACCGAAACCACAGTTTGCTTTTTAAGGAATTTTGCTCCGCGCAGGAGAATTCTCCTTCTGTTCTCCTGGAATCTGCTCTCAATCCCGCCCCCATCAATAGACTGGTCACCATCACTGCGCGCAAAACGCCGACGTTAACTCGCCGGAAATGAAATAAAAGTAGAGATTCTCGGGCGTTTCGGAACCGGCTGGATTGACCGGTGGAAAAGCAGAATGAATTTTCAAAGGGATACCTAAAATGACCGGTGTGTTCAAATTCTGGAGCAACCTAAGGCTCAGCCGGAAGCTGCCCTTGATGATCGCTTTGCCGACAATCTTTCTGACCGTTGCCTCCGGTGTATTTTACGCGTGGCAGGCAGGCGAAGCGCTGAAGAACAATCGTGAAACGGCCTATCTCACCCTGTTGGAAGAACGTGGCCAGGCCTTGAACAACTGGCTGACGGATCTGGAATCACAAGCTTATACAATGTCGGTAAGTCAGGTGGTTATTTCGGCAATCCGCGATTTCGGCAATTCTTGGTATTCCCTTGGCGACAACCCCGGACAGGTGCTGCGTGAGGCCTGGATCACTGGCAACCCGCACCCGCCGGAACAACGTGCAGATCTGCTGGATGCTGGCGACAAGACCGCCTATTCGATCCGGCACAAGAAATACCAGGCGGGTTTTCGCACCTTCCAGCAGGAGCAGGGGTTCAAAGATCTCTATCTGATGGATCCCAAAGGCAGCCTGTTTTATTCGGTGCAAAAGGGCGATGACTTTGCCACCAATGTCATAGACGGCCCGCTGAAGGACACCGGTCTTGGCATGGCCTATCAGGCTGCGATCGAGCTGAACGCCGGTGAGTTGCACATTACACCGCTTGAATCCTACGGCCCGGCCGGGGGGGAACCGGCGATGTTCATCTCGGCCCCCGTCTTCAAAGGCGATGCACTGATGGGCGTACTGGCCCTGCGGGTCGATATCACCCGAATGACCTCTATCTTGTCGCAATCCCGGCTACTGGGCGAAACCGGTCTAGTCTACGCCGTGCGTGACGGCGGCGTCGCCCTGAATGCCTCGCCGCACGAGGGCGGCCATGCCGCGCTGGATACGCTGCCTGCATCCCCGCAGATCACTGCTGCATTGGCCGGTGAAACAACGCCGCTTTCCGGGGTTCCCGGCCTGTCCGGAAACCCGGTCGAAGCGATTTCATCGCATCTCACCCATGCCGATAAGACATGGGGCATCGTTCTGGAAATCGACAGCAGCGAAGCCCTGGCCGCGGAGGGCGCTTTGATGCAGTCGGGCGGCATCCAGGCAGCAATCGTTTCGCTCATGGTTGCCTTTCTGGCCTGGATTGCAGCCCGGTCCATTGCCGGACGTGTATCTGAAATGGCCGACAGTGTTGAACGTATCTCCAACCACGATTTCGACACTCAGGTTCCTGGCCTCGAAGCAGGCGATGAACTGGGTACAATTGCCCAGAAGCTGGAGGGGTTTAAGGACGATCTGCAATCCGCCCGCGCCGCAGAGGAGTTCCGCCATGAACAGCAGCACGAACAGGAAAAAGTCGTAGCAGAGCTGAGTGTCGGCCTGCGGCAGATGGCCAAGGGTGATTTCACCTGTAGCATCGACAGTCCCTTCCCGGAGGGCCACGACCAATTGCGGGCGGATTTCAACAGAACGCTGGAAACGTTGAACGCAACATTGGACGATGTGGTCGGCACCGCCGGCAGCATCCGCAGCGGCGCCTCCGAGATCAGCCAGGCCTCTGATGATCTGTCCCGCCGCACCGAAGGTCAGGCGGCAACGCTCGAAGAAACCGCGGCCGCGCTGGATGAAATGACAGCCAGTGTCAAAAGCGCCGCCGAAGGTGCGCGGGGTGTGGAACACATCATGCAGGAAGCCAAAAGCGAGGCGGAAAACAGTGAATTGGTTGTGCAGAATGCCGTCTCTGCCATGAGCGAGATTGAAACCTCCTCGACCCATATTTCACAGATCATCGGGGTCATTGACGATATTGCCTTCCAGACCAACCTCCTGGCGCTGAACGCAGGTGTCGAAGCCGCCCGCGCGGGCGATGCCGGCCGCGGCTTTGCGGTTGTCGCCTCCGAGGTTCGCGCACTGGCCCAACGATCGTCAGATGCCGCCAAGGAGATCAAGACCCTGATCAGCGATTCTTCCAACCAGGTCGAACGGGGGGTCGAACTTGTCGGCAAAGCCGGTGAAGCCTTGAACGGAATCGTCGAAAGGATCGGCCACATCTCGGGTCTGGTTTCGGAAATTGCCGAGGGATCAGCCGACCAATCCACCGGGATCGGAGAGATCAATCTGGGCGTTACACAGCTGGATCAAGTGACCCAGCAAAACGCCGCAATGGTCGAAGAAGCAACCGCCGCAAGCCACATGCTGGACAGCGATGCCGCCAAACTGGCCGAACTCGTGTCCCGCTTTACGATTTCCGGCCGCCCGACCGGTGGGGTCCAGCCATTCCGGTCGGCCGATACCGACAGTCAGGCCATTTCCGTCGCCTTTGACAGCAGCACAGAGCTGGGGCGTGAGGTTTCCGGCGCGGCCTCTCCTTCTGCCCACGGCGATGACTGGGATCTGGGACCGGGACTTGATCCGCAGCCCATTGCGGTCAACGAAACCCCGAACAGCAGTCCCAGCCGCGGCCCGGACTCCGACGTTTGGCAGGATTTCTGACAATCGAACACTGAAGCACGTATCAGCGCCCGCGAAACTGCGGGCGCTGATACGGAAACCAGTCGGCAACATACCGAACACCCGCTTCGCAAAGGTACCCGTTTACAGGTCGTCAGCGATCAGCCCTACAAACCGCGGCGCATGAACACGCTCATCGGATCCTCCTGATAACCGGGGAGGGGGCCGCAGTATTCAAAGCCCAGCTTTTCATAAAGCCGGCGCGCCGCATCATATCCCGGACAAAGCGGCGACCCGGTTTCCAGCACCAAAGCAGTGGCACCAGCGGCCCGCGCTTCCGCCTCAAGATGCTGCATGATCCGCCCGGCAAACCCCAGTCCCCGCGCTGACGCCGCCACATGGACTGATTTCACCTCGGATGTGCCGTCCGAAAGTGATTTCAACGCGCCGCAGCCCAGTGCCTGCCCGGACTGATACAGCAGATAAAACCGGATATCAGCCCCGGCCAGACCCGCCGGATCCAGTGTATGATCACTGTCTTGCGGCGCCGAAGCGGACCCGTGTTTGGCATGTGCTGCCAGCAGCGCCGCGGCCTCGGGACTCAAGGGATTGGCGCGGATGATCGTCACCGTCTGGTTCATGGGTTCACTCACCTTGTCAGTGCCGGGTTTTTACCTTGGGGACAATCAACGGATCATCCTTGGTCAAATCCCGTTCCAAATAGTCATCCGGAATGCACTCCGGCCCGGCCAGAAACACCGAAGAGCCGAAATGCGCGTGCAGCCGGGACAGGCCACGCAGCCGCGCACCGATCAGATCCGCGTAGAAATCCCGATATCTCGATCCCTGTTTCAGCTCGTCAATGCGGGTGCGGTGCCGGGTGACGGAATGGGCATGGGCGGCAGCGATGTCCGGATCGCTCAGCAGTTTTTCGTATTCCTTGCGCAGAGCAGGCAGCATGCGCTGGATCGACAGATCCTCTTCGGCGTTGTTGTTCATCCGGAACCAGTAGGCGACACCCTGATCGCGGTCGACATGGTTCACCCGGCCCCGGTCACGCTTGACCAGAAAGCTCTCGGCTGACCGCACAGCGTAATGGTTCAGGGTCACCAGATCATAACCCACTGTCCGGGCCGTCGACCGCCAGGCGTTGCGGTATTCATCCCGCGGCATCCGCTGGCCCGATCCGTTCACCCAATTGATCTGATCCACCAACTGCGGCCGCAGGCCCTTGGGACGATGCACCCCGAGCTTTTTGAACAGGCCGGTGTTGCGGAACATCGTCTTGAACCCCCAGGCCTGATGCGGTTTGCGGGTCATTTCATGGGCGCAGAGGGTAAAGCGTTCGGTGATCAGCTCGTCGCGGAATTCTGCCACGTCGGCATTGCCAAACAACCGCCAAGTGCAGGAAATCATATTGGCGTCAGGCACCGCGTCAAACAGTGCCTTCAACGTGCCATCGCCGGTGTGGATGTTGATATATTCATCCACATCCATACAGATCAGCCAGCCGGCATTGCGGATCACCTCTTCGTTTTCAGCGGCCCCAAGGGCTGCATGCTGCGGTTTCATGCCGGACTCGCGATAAGGGTTATCGCGGTGCTGCAAATAGCCCTTGTCCTGCAAAAGTGACAGCATGGTATCGGTGCCATCGTCGCAATCATTTGTATAGACGAGGAAATCCTTCACCCCGATCGCGCGATGATAGGCCAGCCATTCCAGAATGAAGGGGCCTTCGTTTTTCATCGTGGTGACGATGGCCAGATGATTGCGGCCCTTTTCGGTCTTACGGGCGCGAGCCTCGGGCATGCGTACCGGCTTGCCACCCAATGCTGCCGCCAGCTCCAGCAATGGCTTGCTTTCAACCAGGCTGGATTTAGGTACAATCCGCGAAACCTTGCCGCTGTCGGCGCCTTCGGCCCGAAACCTCAGCGCCATGCATCGGTAGAAAGGCAGCGCTTGCGGTTCCGGTTGAACCCCGCCAATGCGCACATATCGCCACACGGCGGACGGGGCAGATTTTGGCGCTATCGCCCAGCGCAGGTGCCGCTGATTGCTGTCGAACCGGTGACAGGCATGATCCGAAAAGGCCGCCTCATGGTTCTTGCGGATCGCCCAGGGATAGACACGTTCACCTTCAAGTGTCACCACCCCGCCTTCGGCGGACACGGCCGCATCAAAGACATTGGGGCCATCACCGGGCAGGATGTCATAAACATCGATATTGATGACCGCCCGCGCCGCGGAGAGGAACCTGACACGGGCCAGTTCGTAAAAGCTTCCTGCCGCAAATGGCGCCGCCCAGGGATCCTCGGCCGGGGGCTTCATCCTGTCTTTGCCCGGCGCATCGGGGGCCAGGAACGGGTGAGATTCCGGGCCAAGACCCGATTTGCCCAGCGGGATGGCTGCCGATAGCACAACAACCTGCAGATCCGCAGCTGCGGGCTCTGCTTCCAGCAGTTTCTCCAGCTCGGCGGCAAAATCTCGGGCAGCATCCGGACGACTGCGATCAAGGATCAATGCCCCCTGCAGCCCCTGTTTTTCAGCATGCCAAAGCAACCAGCGGAACAGGGTGTCCGCGGTTTCGCCATTGCGTTCGCTGACCGCACAGTTGAGCCCGGCAAACAACCCCGGTTCTGCCGGTGAAACCGCCGCTTTGCGACCGTTCGAGAGCGGAAACTGGCCAGCGCCGTCCAGAGGAGCAACCGCGATCACACCGCCACCAACACTGCGGCAGGCCCGTTTTCCGCCATTGATCAACCCGGCAACATCTTCTGCATCCGGTCCCACCGCGAAAAACGCAGCCCCCCGGCGCCCCGCCCCACCCGGAGCCGGCCCCAGATCGACACAATCCAGAATATTCACCGTTTCAGTTTGCGGGTTTTCCGGCGACGTCGCAGCCTGTGCGAGCAGGGTCCGTACAACAACTGGCATGTTTCAATCCTGACCCGGCACAGCCTGAAGCCGCCCGTCCAAAGGGTTAACCTTACCAGATGTGGTAGCAACGCCAGATCATGCAGACAAGAAGGTGATGCCCTCAATCCGCGAAACAGCGTCCAGATCTTCCATATAGGCCGCAGTCAGATCAGAAACGGTCTGCGCAGACCAACCGGGCACGTCGATGACCTCGACCCGCTGGTCAGGCGCCGCATATTTCTGAGCGAAATGCTCAAACGCGCGGGCCAGGAACTCGGGATCGTAATTGTCGTATTTCTTCAGATAGGCTTCAAGATGGGTCGCCACCTCGGGGCGCAGGACGCTGGCAACCGCATCGGCCACACCGCTGGTCATCACTGGCCCATGAAATCCAGCCGCCATATGCATGAGCTGCGGCCAGGCATAGGGCTGTTCTTCTTTCATCCAGACAACAATAGGGCTTGCCGGGTTTTCCGTGCGCAGACGGGCAATCACATCCGACCAACGGATTGAAAACGGATCAGTGCCGACCAACAACCCGTCCAGATCACGCGAGTCGAAATGGCGCAGGGCCGCATCGACCAAGCTTGCAGGGTTGCGCAGGCTCAGAAAAAACTCTGTGTTGATCTCCGCGCCAAAACTGCTGCGCACCATCGTTGGGCGGCGATGGCCGGATGGCAGAAACATCCCACGCCCGAACAGTTCATTCTCCTTGGCCAGCAAACGTGGCTCGCTCAGCACGGTGCGGTGACCGGTCTGGGCATTGCGCAGGTCTGCCCATAGTTCCACAAGCTGTTCTTTGTCCGCCGGCGCGCCTGCCAGCTCAGCCACAAGGTTCATCAGCCGGTCGGTGTACCAATGTGGCTTTGGAACAAGCACGTCGAGCCGCTTTAACAGCGGCAGATTCTTACGCAGCGAATGATGCAGATTATCCGATCCGTCGAATAACGTGCCGATCTGCAGTGTGATATTGACCTTCTGTGCCAAACTGTCGTGCCTTGCCTCATATGCCGCCGCGTGTGACCCGTGCGTGCCTGTGTACGATATAGCCGCAAGACTGTGCACATTTTAGGGCTAAAACGCGGTCAGATTGAAGGCAGGGTGCCTAATTGTGAGGTGCCCGCATTCAGCATATCACCATGCAGGCCCGGATACCGTCGGGTCGCGCTGCATAAAATGCCTTGAACAGGGATTTTGATCAGCGGTCTGAAAGGGTCTTCAGAATGGGGCAGTCCGGTCGGCTATCACCGGCGCAGCTGCTGACCAGATCCGTCAAAGTGGCGTGCATCGCCTGCAATCCGGCGATCTTGTCGCTTATCTGCGCCAGATGCGCACGGGCCAGAGTTTTCACATCAGCGCTGGCCCGGTTTTCATCACCGTAAAGCGCCAACAGCGACCGACAATCCTCGATCGAAAACCCCAGTGACCGGGCGCGGCCCAGAAACACCAGCTTGTGCAGATCATTGGGAGAAAAGGACCGGTACCCATTCTCGCCCCGGCGCGGGGAAACAAGCCCGATGTCCTCGTAATAGCGAATGGTTTTGGCCGGCAGGCCCGCACGGGCCGCGGCGTCTCCGATATTCATGGGCGCACCTCAGTTTCAGACACAGTGGCGGCAATGACGGGTTTCATCCGGCTGAGCCGCAAAGCATTGGTAACGACAAACACACTGGATAGGGCCATGGCGCCGGCCGCCAGCATCGGCGACAGCATCGGACCGCCAAAGGGAAAAAGCACCCCTGCCGCAACAGGGATCAGCAGGATGTTGTAGCCAAAGGCCCAGACGAGGTTCTGGCGAATGTTTCGCATGGTGGCACGGCTGACAGCCAGTGCATTGACCACGCCGCGCAGGTCACCCGTCATCAAAACCACATCGGCGGCCTCGATTGCCACATCGGTGCCGGTGCCGATGGCAATACCCGCCTCGGCGGTGGCCAGTGCCGGCGCGTCATTGATGCCATCGCCAGCAAAGGCTGCGGGTCCGAAACGATCCTGCAGCTCTTGCAGAATGCCGGCCTTTTCGCCGGGCAGCAGGCCTGCCCGCACCTTATCAATGCCCAGCCTCGCGGCAATGGCCTGAGCGGTGCGCGGATTGTCCCCGGTCAGCATTGCGACTTTCAGACCTCTGGCATGAAAGGCATCCACCGCCGCACGGCTGCCCGGTTTTATCGGGTCAGAGACCCCGAAAAGGGCCGCGATCTGGCCATCAACAGCCGCATAGAGCGGGGTCTCTCCTGCCTCAGCCAATTGTACGGCCGTCTCATCCAGCCCCTGAAGGGAAACCCCATCCCGCGCCATCAACCGGTCAGCCCCAACCAATAGCCGATGACCCTCCACCACGGCAGACAGACCAAAGCCGGGAATGGCCTCCACCTTGGTTGCGGCAGGCAGACCGGGGCCTGCAGCCGCAACCAGGGCCCGCGCAATGGGATGTTCGGATTGCGCTTCCGCGGCGGCGGTGAGGCGCAGGATGTCCTCGCGGACAACGCCTTTGGCACAGTGCAGCGAAGTCAGTTCGGGCCGTCCTTCGGTCAGGGTTCCGGTCTTGTCCAGAGCGATCACCCTCACGCCCTCCAGCCGCTGCAGCGCGTCGCCTTTGCGAAACAAGACACCCAGTTCGGCGGCGCGGCCGATGCCAGCCATAATGGCTGCCGGCGTCGCCAGCCCCATCGCACAGGGACAGGCAATGATCAGTACAGAAACACCCGCCACCAGCGCCAAGGACAGCGCAGGTGCCGGGCCAAACACCGCCCAGACCAGAACCGTCAGCACCGCAGCCGCAATTACGGCTGGCACAAACCAGAGCGTGATCCGGTCCACCAGGCTTTGCACCGGCAGCTTGGCCCCCTGCGCCTGCCCGACCATGCGGATGATCTGCGCCAGCGCCGTCTCAGACCCGGTGCGCAGCGCGGTGACATCCAGCGCGCCATTGCCGTTGACCGTGCCGGCGGTGACGTCATCACCAGTCGATTTCAGCTGCGGCACCGGCTCTCCGGTGATCATGCTTTCATCGACATAGGAGGTGCCGATCTGTACCGTTCCGTCGACCGCGAACCTTTCGCCCGGACGGGTGCGGACCAAATCGCCGGGCTGCACCTCGGCCACGGGTACATCCACCACTTCATCCTTGCGGACGACCAGCGCGGTCTTTGCCTGCAACCCCGCCAGCCGACGGATCGCTGCGCCGGTCCGGCCCTTGGCACGGGCCTCCATCCAGCGGCCCATGAGGATCAGCACCACAATAACCGCCGCCGCCTCAAAATAGACATTGGCGGTGCCGACGGGCAGCAGGGCGGGCGCAAAGGTCGCGACCAGTGAAAACAGATAGGCCGCCGCCGTGCCCAGAGCGACAAGCGCGTTCATATCTGGCGCGCCGCGCAGCAATGCCGGGAAACCCTTGGTATAGAACTGACGCCCCGGCCCAATCAACACCGCCGAGGTCAGCAGAAATTGCAAAAGATAGCTGTTTTGAGTGCCCAAATTCGCCGCCACCCAATGGTGCAGGGCCGGAATCAAATGGCCCCCCATTTCGATCAGAAACACCGGCAGCGTCAGAATACCAGCGACAAATGTGTCCCGCTTCAGAGCTGCAATTTCAACCGCCTGCCGCTGCGCAGCCGCGTCCTCTGCGTCGGCCCCCGCATCCTCATCGGCCCGCGCACCATAGCCTGTGGATTTGACGGCTGCGGCCAGTTGCTGGCTGTTGGAGCTGCCCTCAAGGGAGCGTATCAAGGCCGTGCCATCGGCAAGATTGACCGAGGTGTCCAGCACCCCCGGCACCGCCTGCAGCGCGCCTTCGACCCGTGCAACGCAGGAGGCGCAGCTCAGCCCCTCCAGCACCAGCCGTGTTGTGGTTTCAGCCGCCGGATAGCCGGCATCGGACAGGGCTTTTGCAAGCCTTGTCGCCTGCAACCCCTCGCCGCCGCGCACCTCTGCGGTGGCCGAGGCCAAATTGACAGCGGCGCTCTCCACCCCTTCAGCGGCGGCCAACGCGCGCTCAGCACGGCCCGCGCAGCCAGCGCAGTTCAGGCCGGTAACCGTCAAGGAAATCGCGTGATGTGCAGACATGGGAAACGCCCTCGGATCTTTCCAATGTGGGTGCATATGGAGGTTCCAGCAAGGGGAAGGTCAAGAACGTTTAGGCCAATTTCCTGCGGCTTTTTGGCGGGAATGGCGTTGGCAGGAAAATCAGTGCCGCAAATGCCGCTCAACAGGGGCGTCGAATTTGCTAGACTGGCCTTGTCCCCGCAGCTTGCGTGGCCGCATCTGCTTCTGTAACGCTGATGCAGCACCCTTTGCGGGGCAGGAATAGACAAACGGGCATATTGGCAGGCAGCGGCATATTTTACCCTGTAGCTGCCGCGCCACGCACGGGTTCATAAAACCCGGCGAACAACAGCAGAGACGAAGGAACCTACAGATGATGAAAACGCGCGCCGCCGTCGCCGTTGCTCCGGGCAAACCGCTCGAGGTGATGGATGTGAACCTGGAAGGCCCGAAAGCGGGTGAAGTTCTGGTTGAAATCAAAGCCACCGGCCTGTGCCACACCGATGAGTTCACCCGTTCCGGCGACGATCCCGAGGGCATCTTCCCGGCCATTCTGGGCCACGAAGGCGCAGGTATCGTGATCGAAGTTGGCGAAGGTGTGACCAGCCTGGAAGTGGGTGATCACGTGATCCCGCTTTACACGCCGGAATGCCGCGAGTGCGACTACTGTCTCAACCCGAAAACCAACCTGTGTCAGGCGATCCGCTCGACCCAAGGCGCGGGCCTGCTGCCCGACGGTTCCACCCGGTTCTCGATGATGGATGGCACGCCGATCCACCACTACATGGGCTGCTCGACCTTTGCCAATCACACCGTGGTGCCGGAAATTGCGCTGGCCAAGGTTCGCAAAGACGCGCCGTTTGACAAGATCTGCTACATCGGCTGCGGCGTCACCACCGGCATCGGTGCGGTGATCAACACCGCCAAGGTCGAAATCGGCTCCACCGCGATTGTCTTTGGTCTGGGCGGCATTGGCCTGAACGTGATCCAGGGCCTGAAACTGGCCGGTGCGGACCAGATTGTTGGTGTCGACCTGAACCCCGGCAAGGTTGAGATGGCCACGCACTTTGGCATGACCGACTTTGTGAACCCGGCCGAAGTGGACGGCGATCTGGTTGCCCATCTGGTAGAGCTCACCGGTGGTGGCGCGGATTACACCTTTGATGCCACCGGCAACGTCAATGTCATGCGCACCGCGCTGGAAGCGGCCCACAAGGGCTGGGGCGAAAGCATCATCATCGGTGTGGCGCCGGCTGGTGCCGAGATTTCCACCCGTCCCTTCCAGCTGGTGACAGGGCGCAGCTGGCGCGGCACCGCCTTTGGCGGCGCCTCCGGTCGCACAGACGTTCCGAAAATTGTTGATTGGTACATGGACGGCAAGATCGAGATCGATCCGATGATCACGCACAAGCTGACGCTGGATCAGATCAACGAAGGGTTTGAGCTGATGCACGCGGGCAAATCGATCCGTGCTGTGGTGGAGTTCTGATCGCCCATTCCGTGTTTTGCGAAGCAATTGCGGGCCGGGGATTTCCCCGGCCCGTTCTTTGTCCACCGTGTCAGCGCCGCCGCGCCCTGCTGCCAGGCTTGCTCTGCGCCTGTCGCCGCAGAACCGATGGCAGCACATCAAACTCGCGCTGAAACACACGCGAGAACCCACAATTGCTGGAAAAACCACAACTTACGGCAACCTCCAGCACGCTCATGCTGGTCTGTTCCAGCAGCGCCTTGCCTTTGCGCAGCCGCAGCCACCGGTAATAGTCAGCAGGGGTGCGACCGGTCATTGCTTTGAAATTTCGCTCGATCTGACGCACTGACATGCCGGCATCCTCTGCCAGATCTTTCAGCTGCAGCGGGGTTTCGATGTTTTCCTCCATCCGCCGGATTATGTCGCGCAGCTTGGCCCGTCCGGGGGCCAGCGCATCGGCCTCCAGCGGGCGCTGCAGAGTGGCGCCGTCGCGAATATCCTCCATAACCAGACTGCGGCTAACTGCCGCCGCCAAACTGGGTGAGACCGGCGCCACCAGCCGGTTCAGGATCACATCCACAGTCGAGGCCATACCAGCGCTTGTCGTGGTCGAGCCGTTGCCGGAATAAAGACCACCGCGCAGCGGCAAACCGGGGCGGGTCTCAGCCAGAACACTGCGATCTTCCCAATGCGCGGTCACCACATCATCAGGGCCTGCCCGGCTGGCCCACTGCGCCGCCGCATCAGACAAAAACAAGCAATGCGCTCCGCCTGATCGAGCCCGCGCAATGGCAGGCAGCAAGGCAGGCAAAGCCGCTACAATACCCGGCCCGCCGCCAATGATCAGATGGTCGGGCACACGTTTCTTCCAGTGCACCGGCCCGGCCCGCACAAGGCTACCAGACAGGCTCTCTACCAATTCACCTTCTGCGCTGGTGGTTGTTTGCAAAAGAAACTGGCTGCGTCCAAGGTGGCGGTTGGCAATACGCAGCACATCCTGCACCGCCCCGGCCTCGATTGCGACGAAGCCGGGTTCAAGGTGCAATGCGACGTGGACCGCCGCCTGGCCATCAGGACCGGATACGTGCATAGTCCGGGTCATATGGCCCTGTTGGGATGACCTCTGCAGCGACGAGATCTCCGCAGAGGTCCAGCATCATGGTGCTGCCGGGGGACGCAAAGGCCAGATCAACAAAGGCATAGGCCAGGTTCATGCCAAGCCGGTGCCCCCAGTCGCCCGACGTGATGGTGCCGACAACCTTGTCGCCATCCATCAGCGAGGCGCCCGGCTGGGCGGGGGCATGGGTGGCGTCGACCTTCAGCGAGACCAGTTTCTGGCGCGGGCCTTCGGCCACACGTTTCTCCAGCGCCGCCTTGCCGATGAAATCGGCCTTGTCCATCTTCACGAAACGGTCCAGCGCTGTCTCAAAGGGGTCGAATTCGGTCAGCAGGTCTGCCTTCCAGTGCAGGAAGCCTTTTTCCAGGCGCATCGAGTCGACGGCGCGGGCCCCAAAGAGTTTCAGACCATGCGCCTTGCCCGCTTCGCGCAGCGCCAGGT
>FREY01000014.1 GCA_900143635.1 Rhodobacteraceae bacterium Alg231-04 | reverse complement strand
CTCGGACAGGATCAATTTGTCCAGCGTCAGGTCCGATACCGCCCTGCGCAGGCGCTCGTTCTCCTTCTGGAGCCGCTTCAGTTCCTTAAGCTGCTCTGTGCCCATTCCGCCGTACTTCTTCTTCCAGCGGTAATAGGTTTGCTCCGTCACGCCGATCTGACGGATTGCATCAATCCGGGGCATCCCTTGCCCCATCAACACTTCAACCTGTCGTAACTTCACGACAATCTCTTCGGGCTTCGGTCTCTTAATAGCCATCGATGGTCCTCCGCTTTCCTAAACATAGGGGCGGACCACTTCATTGGGGGAGGCTCAGGCTTCTGGCAGAGATGCGACGGGGATTTGAGTTCGGTGATGATACAGTGAAATTCCGCCCAACAATCATTCTTGGCAAACCAGGTGTTGGCAAAACTACCGTTGTGCGCAGCATGGTTGAGGCCCTTGGACTGAAACCTGAAATCATCTCGGTCGCCGGGCACAACGACTCTCAGGTTTTTGGTGTCTCCGCTGGATGGTCAACTGCAATGCCAAGTGTGATGACCACTGCTGTGTTGAAACAGAATATCCTCAATCCGGTTTTGGTGCTTGATGAAATCGACAAGGTTCAATCAACCCAAAATGGGGACATTTACGCTGAATTGCTGCTCCTAACAGAGCCTGCCGATGCAAAGACGTACCGGGACAAGTTTCTGAGTGCCACTACTGATTGCTCGAAGATGTCCTGGCTCTTCACCGCAAACGACCTGCAGTGCATTCCTGCACCTTTAAAAAACAGATGTGTGATCTACGAGATGCGGGCGCCAACGGAAGATCAACTGCCAGCCATTATCAGATCCATGCACAGCTCCTACGCAGCTGAACGATCAGTGGATCCCAGGTTGGTTCCTTTGCGCCTGGAAGACTTCAGTTTACTGGAGCAGGATTTTCTGTGTCATGGAAATCTACGACGGCTGCGGGAAATGATCCGGATCCTGGTGCACCTGCGCCAGAAAGAGCTTCCGAGAGCTTGAGGCAGGGACGCCTTCAATAGCACGCTACGGCAAGTTTGGAAGCAAAGGCACTGGTTTCTGGTGGCTCAGAATTGTGCCCGTTTCGCCAATGGGTATCCATTTTTTACCTCAGCGAAGACTTTTTCGCCTTGCCCTGGTCTAACTGTGAAGGCTGGGTAAGGTTTGTGTGACGTTCAACACACGCGTGATCGAGGGGCTGAAGGGGAGCAGGTGAAGGTTCAGGCAAAGAATCTAAATGCATCTCTTTGGGCAGAAATGATCGCTGGGACTGAGAGCGGTTAGCCAAAACGAGTTTGCCTTCCGCCAGGTTAGAAACTCGAACTTTGTATCAAAGGCACTTCGAGCGGTCAAAACGGTCTTGCAAATTCGGGAAATTATGTGGGGCGGTCTTTCCAAAATAACTGCACATAAGGCTACTCAGATCCAGCTTGCCGTGCGCCAACAAACTTATTGACACCGATTTGCACGAAGAGCATGGAATTTGCACGCTTATGGTCAATTTGCATTCAGGAAAGTACCGATGGCTGGGGTGGTAGGAAACCTTGCCGTCTGATGTTCTGGTTCGCCTCTTCCGACCGGCTGACCGATCTGTGGCGGTTACTGGGGCATTCTTGGAAGCGAGGTGGGCCGCTGGAGCCAACTAGCGCCCCTCAGTCAGAGGCGCTGGCTGGGATGTTCGGCTGGCCTCAGTACTGCTCCCACCGCCAACGCCCGAAGGCACCCGGTGTGCTCATCCGTCTGGTTTCCGGGTTGTAGACGCAGAGCCGGGACGTCAGGGAGGTCTCTCAGCCGCGCTTCCAGACGACTTCAACAACGACATGCCCCTTCCGGTGCCAGACATCGTTGGCTCTGGCAGGGCTGGCCCTTGCGTCCTGCCACGATGGCGGTGATGTTGGCGGTCAGTCACTTCGGGGACAGTCTACTGAGCGCCCCAAAGAATAGGGAGGTAGAATCTTGAGCCTGTTCGAACGTTACCTTTCGGTCTGGATCCTTCTGGCGATTGTCGCAGGTGTGATCCTCGGCAATTTGCTTCCCGGCCTGTTTCAACTCGTCGCTGCAGCGGAGTTCGCCAGTGTTAACTTAGTAGTCGCCATTCTAATTTGGGCAATGGTTTATCCGATGATGGTTGGCGTCGACCCCGGCTCGCTTCACGACGTAGTGCGCCAACCGAAAGGGCTTGTAATCACTCTTACGGTAAACTGGCTGATCAAGCCCTTTACGATGGCTGCCCTTGGGGTGCTGTTCTTCGAGGTCGTCTTTGCCGATCTCATCGCGCCGGAAGACGCTAGCCAGTACATCGCCGGACTGATCCTTCTGGGCGCCGCACCCTGCACGGCAATGGTGTTTGTTTGGTCGCAACTGACCAAAGGGGACCCGAATTACACGCTCGTTCAAGTGACGGTGAACGACCTGATCATGGTCTTCGCCTTTGCCCCGATCGTTGCCCTCCTTTTGGGCGTAACGGACATCGTGGTGCCGTGGGAAACGCTTTTGCTGTCCGTTGCCCTATTCATTGTCTTGCCCCTCGTGGCCGGGTTGCTAACCCGTCGTCAGCTAACCAGTCAGGCCGCCATCGAGACCTTCCTGGGAAGGGTAAAACCCTATTCAGTGATTGGCCTAATCGTAACGGTGGTGATCCTATTCGGGCTGCAAGGACAAACTATCCTGGCACGCCCGGCGATCATCGCATTGATCGCGGTGCCGATCCTGATCCAGAGCTACGGTATCTTTTTCCTCGGATATGGCGCGGCCTGGTTGCTAAAAGTACCGCACAGGATCGCCGCGCCCTGTGCGATGATCGGAACATCGAACTTTTTCGAATTGGCGGTTGCCGTAGCGATCAGCTTGTTCGGCCTTCACTCAGGTGCGGCGCTTGCTACGGTCGTTGGCGTTCTGGTCGAGGTGCCAGTGATGCTATCCCTTGTTACCTTCGCAAATAGGACACGGTCGCGATTTACCTGAGTTTTCGCCACCACAAATAGGGTGCGTTGCATTTCCAGCGCATAATTGCCTGCTCCTGAAGATAGGAAACTACATGAACAATGATGACAACACATTCAGGAGTCCCCCCAGGCCTTCCGCTTCCAGACGACCTCAACAACGACATGCCCGTTCTTCTGCCATACGTCGTTGGCTCTGGCAGGACTGGCCCTGTTCCCTCAGTTGAATTCGCGATTTATATAGCTGGCGCAGGCTGTACGCGCAGGGCAAAACATGAAGAAGCCCCGATCGTTTATTTCGCGTCCAAGAAAAGCCTCATCCAACGGAACACCATCATTAATACGAGCATACTTACATATAACCCCACGAGATCACCGATAGCGTAAGTAACCAGCACAGCGAACAGGTCGTCCGGGACTATCAGTCCAGAAAAAACAATGACCTGGCCCACCGAGTTTACGAACGACGCAACTGCTCCGGCGATGAGAAGCCACTTCCAGTCCATTACGCGCTCGCGGTCAGCAAAGAGGTCGCGGCCAAGGAACTTTATTAGGACAAAACTGACGTATGCGGACATGGCGCCGACAGAGATTGACCATAAAATCACGGGTTCCAAGAAGTCAAAAACCAGGGCCGGTGTGAACATTACTTCTGAAAGAAGCCCACCGGCGAACAAAGGAATAACGGCTCTCCAGCCCGATAGCCAAGTTGCCAGCACACGTACTCCGTGGGGCAGGTAGATCAGGCTCGCGAAAACTGTGATATCTGACAGGAATAACTTCTGAGCAGGCGTCACGACGAGCGCGGTAACCCCGTGGCACAGAACATAAACTGCGACCACAATCAGGAAGTTTTTGCCTAAGTCGATCAAGGACCCGAAACGTCTCACCTTTGCACTATCCAAGTCGAATACTCATTAATCCAAAAATTTCACAATGTACTGGCCGCGTCCGGCCTCTTTGGCTTGAAAAAGGTACCCTTTCGAAACCAATGACTTCAGCGCTCGAAAAAATGTTGGACGAGACACCCCGGTTACGAGTTTGTGATCCAGCAAGCTGGTGGTTTTAACACCGCTGAGTGCATCTGCCAGATCTGTCGCCGCATAGTAAATGTCACGCTCAACGGGAGTCAGGTCCTGAAGCCCCATGGACCGCTCCATTTCGAGCATTACCTTTCGTAAACTCGCCAGTTTGGAAAGCTCAGACATACATTCTCGTCCATAAAACCTTTTGCCGATTTAACAATATCGCCTCCCCAGATGATACAGAGAAGTGGTCACGCAAACCGGAAAGCCGACAAGGGGCAGGGCTCATGCGCTCAGCGCTGCCCTGCTCTCAAATTTGTTTGCAAGTCAAACGAAAGAGGGCTCCCCAAAACGGTCACTCAAGGTTCTGCACCGCATATTCTTGATCCGAGACCTTCCAGCTTGAACCGATTTTTTTGATCACAGAAAAAGCCGGTATTGCGGGTCCGACTAGGAACGATCCGCTGACCATCCGCGTTTCGTGAGCAGCATGTATGGTTTGATCATCGACGAAGACGGCGGATAAGCAGTTTCTGGAAAAGTGAGTTACATTGAAGCGGCTAATCCTCGCGCTGACGCCATCGAATATCACTTTAAGATCGTCAGGTGACGTGACTGGTTTTCGTCCAGATAATGTCACTATATTCAATGGCATAGAAAAGCACTCGAGGTAATTCTCGAACTCTTCAGCCAGGAGTGCGTGCCCGGTCCGTTCCAGGAGTTCCTCATGAATCCGCCTGGCTTCCAAGGATTGCGCCTCTTGAGTCTTCAGCATTCTCCAACCTGCTCCAATATTCCCTATTTGGTCTGACGTCAGCAAGGCTGCGAGTAGCGAAGCTGCGATAACTAGCATATTCTAGGACAGTGTAGTGTCACCTGTTTTCGCCGACGCTCCCCTGTCTGCACTGGGTTTTCCAACCATTTTCTTCGCTGTTGTGTGATTAGTAGCGCTCCCAGGCCGTCCGCCCGAAGGCTCTGAAAACATCATTCTAACGATGTGCCGGTTTGCTTTGCTGCAGCACTTCCCGTTTGATGGCATTACCCGCACAGCAACAATCATTGCGGCGTTTCTGTTTGTAGTGACCAGTGTTGTGAGCGCAGGTTTCACGCTCGCTATGATTGGCACTGGAGGCGATGAGAACCCTTCGCCTAAAATTCGTACCGTGTGGGGCGCTATTCTTGGGGCTCTTGGACTGGCGATGATACTGGTGGGCGACATTGCATTGGTGCGATCAATCATAGCACTATCTGCTCTCGCCTTTGTGTTTATTGTCCCAGTGCTTGTCATATGCCTGTTTCGATCACTTAGACGGGAGGAACGGGCATGAGCGGGCAAATCATCGATACAATGCTGAACGTCACCGTGTTCGCGTATATCGGGTTTCTTATCTGGTTGAGTTTGCGACCTGACCCCTGAGAAGCGGCATTTGCCACCAATTGCCTGAGATTTATGGGAGTTTTCGCCTTGAGGGGGCGTTGTTCATCTGGTTTCAAGTGGGCAGAGGATTTGACGCTCTGGATGGGCCAACGGTGTGGACTTCGACCAGCTCTGACCTGTGGCTTGGGCCATCCCCGGCCTCCAAGCGATCTCTCGCTCCACCCCAGACACCCGCGACTGGGCGAACGGGTGGGGCTGGTTCAATTTGGAAACTTCCGGTTGTTTCCAGAGTCGGCTAGCCGGTCATTTGGTAATCTTCGACATCGCGAAACCACCGAACCATATAGTCCACGAGCGCACGGGTTTTCGGCGCCAGATTGCGCCTGTCGCCAAACATCACAACGATATCTGTGCTGGGCGGTGCGTACTCCGGCATCACATGCACGAGCTCACCGGACTGAAACTTCCGGTTTGCCATGTAGCAGGGTAGTCGCGCGATCCCGATTCCAGCGAGTGCTGCACGAAAGACAACATCAGTGCTGTTTCCTTTAAAACTGCCCGTTGCTTCAAATCTGTCGCCGGTCATCGATTCAACACTGTTCCAGGCGTTCCTGTTGCTTTTGCCCGCAACCCTCAGGCAGTTGTGTTGGGCTAGTTCGGCAAAATTTGTTGGTACGCCAGACCGCTCAAGGTATTCAGGTGAGGCACATAACACCCTGCGGCTCTGCATTAAGCGCCTGACGACCGCATCCGGGTTCTTGCGTTGTTCGGCAAAGCAGATCGCCGCATCAAACTCTTCACTTCGAAGATCAATTTCCCGATCCGTCAGATCCAACGAGACTTGTACCTCAGGGTTCTCTTCCATGAACGCTGGCAAAGCAGGAATCAACTGGGACTTACCAAACGCAACTGTGGATGCGATTTTGAGTTCTCCGCGCGGGATACCGTCAAGATTGCGCATCATCGCCTCGGCCTCCTTGAATTTTTCAGCCATCGCTTTGCATTTTTCGTAGAATTCATGGCCCTCTTGCGTCGGCGAGACACCCGCTCTGGTCCGATTAAGCAAGCGGTAGTGAACCCGATTTTCAAGCAAACCGATCTGTTTGCTCACAGCCGATGGGGTCTGCCCTATCGATCTTGCAGCCGCAGATATACTGCCTTGCTCGACAACCGTCGCAAAGATCAGCATTTGCCCAGAAATGTCCATGTTACGATCCTTGTTGTTCCAATTTGGCATGGGGCCTTTGCCAATTCGCCAAATTGTGAGCGTTATCAAATACGCATACCTCTGCAGTGCGGCATAAATGCCGCGACGCAGCAAGATAAGGGGCGCTATCATGGCAACTACGCGATCAAACAGTGGGTTGGATGTCGTTTTTGATGCTGGTCGCACGTTCTTTCATCAAAAGCGGGACCATTTACGAAGGGCGCAAGCCAAACGCAGGGTTTATCGCACGACCTATCAAGAACTCTGGGCCCTGTCTGACCGTGATCTGAGCGATCTGGGTATCCCACGCAGTAACATCAAAAAACTGGCACTGGAGGCCGCATATGGCTGATAGCACGCAAATGGCTGGATCAGATCGTGGTCACACCGTCGCCGCATCAATCGTTTTCATGGCCTGGATCAGGGCCAAAGCAAGTGCTGCCTTGAAAACACTACGGATGGCTCGGATGCTATCGGTGCTTTCGAAATTGAGCGACGACCAGCTCGCTCAGATCGGTATTTCGCGATCCAACATCCCGGAATATGCCGCGAAATTGATGGCTGACGAATAGAGAAGAGGCACTTCAGGTCAGAAAATCACATGGAATGTGCTGGTTCTCGCTCCTCCCAGAGTAAGCCAGCATGAGCGGTGGCGAAAAAAAACAACAGGGAGCGCCAACGCACCGGGCCAGCATCTTCACCTCCTCCCGAAGGCGCTGGCCCAAACCATCCTACCAAGCGAGTGTCGCTGGTTTGAACAAAAGGAGAACTTCACCGGATCCATTTTTCCTTCGCCTGCGTTTTGGCGATCAGAATGGCATAGGAGGGTGACCCATGAGAACGTGTGCCAGCTCGTGTGCGATGTCGGAGGCCTGAAGCTTTATTGGATGGCTATCATTATCAGCGCACCCTTGGATTTTTGGAATTGTGGAACCGTATATTCCGATCCTGGCGGAACGAGCTTTCTTCCTTGCCTCCGCTACACCGCGAAGCCTCCCTCCCTGCCTAAAGTCTGCATTGTTGAAGATCCACTGTAGCCGCCGATCCTCGGTGCAGGTCAGATCAGACTCGATGTCTGCCTTCTCTAGCCAGCAATTTATGGACCGCAGCTTATCTCTCATCTTGGTGGTCTCGTCGGTATCCTCGTATTCGATAAGGGGCCCAGCTTTGTCATTCCGAAGTTTCGGTTCACGAAGCAGAATAACTTCTTCTGCCTGAGAACGGCGAACATCGGCGAAGGTGATGCCGTAGTTTTCCATCCTCTTCAGTATCTTAACTGTTAAGGAATGGCCTTGCCTGCGAACTTAGAAAGCGCCCCTGTTTCTGCCTTTGGTTGGTTTTGAGCGGTTTTCAGGCCTGCAACCTCGGGATGGTCCGACCAGCGGTGGACGTCGATCGGGCGGGAGTGCCAGGGGTTCTCAATGTCTCCCATGGTCACCCTTTCTTCTCGTTATTGGGATGGAAGGGAGGAAGAACCTGGGGTCTCTCCCCTACGCCTTCTATTCATTACTTATACCTATTCCCCAGCACCTTAGATGAACCCTCAGAAGAAGGAAGGGGGTTCGGGTAGAAAGGACGACTATGGGTCAACAGGACCTGACCGAGGCCCCGGGGAAGACCACATTCAGGTACATCCCTAGTGGTTCTGGATTAGCTCGTCCTGAGCAAACGTCAGCGCCCCGCCAACCCACTCAGACCCACGAAAACAGGGGAAGAAACCGCTCCGACCAACGGGGGCAGAAACTGGGGCACTTTCCGGGCGACCGGACCGCTTAGCTGTTTAGATTGTTGGAGAAAGTACCGATGGCTGGGGTGGTAGGATTCGAACCTACGATCTTCAGTACCAAAAACTGTTGCCTTACCACTTGGCCACACCCCATCGGTGAGGCGCTGTCTAATGGGAGTTCTTGAGGGGTGCAAGAGGGTTTTCACAAAAAAATGCTCCTTGCGAAAACTCTTTCAATTCCCGGATCCCAATGTGTCAGTCTGCGGCTGTGCGGATCAGGACTGCGCCTTTTCTGAGGCCCCCTTCAACAGCAATATGAGCATCAGCCGCTGCCTCCATCGCATAGATTTGCGGGGGGGCAAATTGAAGCGCATTTGCCATAAGGGCCTGTGTCAACAGATCTTCGGCTCGGCGCCGGTCTCCGGGAGACAAAAGGTAGATCAGGGCCATTTCAAGCGTGACCGACTTGAACATCAGCGCATAAAACGGAAGCTCTGGCCGCATTGCTTTGGCTGATCCATAGGCGGTGATACGACCGTTTTCCGCAATCACTGCCGCATCGACGTCAGCGTTGGCGCCAAACTCCACCTCAACGATATGATCAACGTGCTGGCCAGCTGTTGCGGCGAGGATTTCTGCCGCCAAATCAACGGAGCTATAGTCCAGTACCGCATCAGCGCCTGCCGCCAGAACCCGTTCCTTGTTTTTCTCGCTGCATGTGGCAATCACCCGGGCATTCCCCCATTTGGCCAGTTGGACCGCCAGAATGCCAACCATTCCGGCGCCGCCCTGAACCAGCACCGTTTTGCCATCCACCGGCCCGCCGGAAAACACGGCATGGCACGCGGTGAGACCTGGGATTCCCAAAACAGCTCCGACCTCAAACGGGACGGTGTCAGGCAGGCTGACAGCCTGCTGCGATGGCAGGGCGATCTGTTCGGCGGCGGTGCCAAACGCGCGTTGCCATTGCCCATTCCAGATCCAGACGCGCTCTCCTACTCTGGCCGGATCTACGCCCTCGCCCACCGAGGAGATTACCCCAGCACCATCGCTATGCGGAACAATGGTCGGCCAGGGTAATTTGTCCATTCCCGCACGGGCACCCGCACGGGCCTTTACGTCGGACGGGTTCACCCCGGAAAATACAACATCGACCACGACCTCTCCGGCAGCCGGGACAGGGGTCGGCACCTCTTCGAGGCGCAGCGTCTCTGCCGCGGGACCGAAGGTGCGGTAAGTGATTGCTTTCATCTGATCGGATCCCTTGCATCGCTGTTGATTCACTGCAGAACCTAACGACCGCGATCCGCGACACAAGAGGGAGCTGCAATCACCAGCCCGCAATCCAGGATTTCACCACACTGCATCGCAACACGGGCAGGATTAGGCCAGAATTCCGCCCATAGACGCATGGGGGGACGCGGGAACACGCTCCAGCGATCCGCTGGGACGAAGCTGTGAAGGTGTGTGTACCTGCCGCTTGCTGGTCAGCCAGTCTTCGAATGCTTTTTCATGTCGCAGCTCAAAGCCTTCCATGAAGGCGCCGCTTTCGCTGCTGCCGCAAAACTCCACCTGTGACACGTCAAAGGTGACCCGCTCGCGATTTGCCGAAATCAGCGCAGTGGAACACGCACCGAGGTGACGGCGCAGAGTGCTGAGCGCCGTGCGCAAGCTGGCTTTGGCTTGTTCCGGCTGCGCAAGGCTCCACAAATGTCGTTCCAGAAACACCCGCGTGCGAACACCGTCTTCGGCAGTGGTAAGAAGGGCCAGCAAGGCCTGATGTTTGGCACCAAGATCAATTCTCTGCCCGTTTCCGTGAAAAACTCCAAACGCCCCGAAGTGGCGAATTTTTAATAAAGCGCCCATACCGTTTACCCGTTTTAACAATAAGATTATCACTAAATACACGAAAAACGGGAAAAATGAAATGCATACTTGGTATTTTTCTGCAGAATTCAGAATTCGGCAGCACTGCTGAGCGGAAAATGGCCCAGCCCGCCCCAAGCATTCAGATGATACCAAGTGACCGCAGACTGGACGACGGCAACATCCACCCGGCGGCATTGTTGATGGCGGTAGGACAGGCCCGCCTGATGGTCCGGGCTGAACGGCTTTGAGTGGCCGTAGTCCAGGGTGACGTCATCGCTCAGCCTCTGGTACGGCTGTCCTATGCCACGCCTGTTGAAACCTATTCCACGAATGTCATGGCGCTGTGAACCTGATTGAGGCTTGCCGCAACCCAAGGCCCTCATTGCGTTCTGTTGTCATTGTAACCAGTTATAAATGTTACGAAAACTGCGAGCAGATCTGGGGCTACCGGGAAACCGATGCGATGCGCGCCTTCACCGCCCCGCTGCTCAGTGCGCAGGGGTGGAACTTTGGCCCGCCCGAGCAGATGAACCTGTCGGTTGAGGACGTTGTTTCAGGTCTCGCCGCGACGCTTGGGCCTAAATTTCAGTGGCGTCAGGACCCCAGTGATGATCTGCACGAGGCGACATTCCTAAAACTGGATTGCAGCGCTGCCCGCCATCATCTTGGCTGGCAGCCACAAGTGGACGCGGCACAGATGACCGAATGGACGGCTGCATGGTATCGCGGTGAAACCGTCGCTCAGCGAAATGCAATCGTCGCGCGTCAGGTGTCCGATTACAGCAAACGCCTTACACCCGCCGACTGACCCTCAAAGGAGGATCAGGGCACCAAGATCAGAGCAACGGCACTGCCCGGCACCCATCGTTCGGCGATGTATTTGAAGTGGCGGACCGAGGAGGATTCGAACCCCCGACCCCCTGATTCGTAGTCAGGTACTCTATCCAGCTGAGCTATCGGTCCACTGCGGCGGGATGTAGTCCGACTGCCGCAGGGGCGCAACCCCAAAGCAGCAGAAATGTCAGAATTCTTTCTTTCAGGCCAAGGTCAGGGTTGATGAAGCCAGGCCACAGGCCCTAACGCGCGCACCTAAATGGACAGGCACTCGATTTACCCCGCGTGCACTTAAAAACCTTCTTCGCCCCATCAACAACCATGAAGAACAAAGGGCGGCATCCCCACACGTGACAAGCATCGCGCGTTGTTCGTAAAGGCAATTTGGGGAAGTGGCGGACCGAGGAGGATTCGAACCCCCGACCCCCTGATTCGTAGTCAGGTACTCTATCCAGCTGAGCTATCGGTCCACTGCGGCGGGGTTTAGTCGTACCCGCGAAGAGTCGCAACCCCCCAATTTCAGTTTCTACACCACGCCATCGCCCTTGGGCAGGCAGATCTCGAAAACTGTGCCCTCCGGCCCGGTCGTGGCCAGTTCAACATGGCCGCCGTGACCGCGGGCAAGCTCGGCTGCGATGGCCAGCCCTAGGCCAGAACCGCCCTTGCGGACACCGCCTTCAAACGGGGTGAACAGATTCTCCTGCGCCCGCTTGGGCAAGCCGGGACCCGTGTCAGAGATGGTGATCATCCAGTGGTCGCTCTCATCGCGGGCGGCAATGGTGACCTGTCCGGCCTTGCCAGTGGCGGCAATCGCCTGCCGGGCGTTGCGCACAAGGTTCATCATGATGCGAAAGATCTGCTCCGGGTCCGCCCGCACCCGCAGATCAGCTGGGACGTCACTGCGAATTTCAACCATGCAGTCGGTTGCGGCCAGGCTTTCACTGTCCACGACATCGGCCGCCACATCGCCCAGCCGCACCTGCATCAGCGTTGGTGCCGGCTCTTCGGCACGACCAAAAGCGAGCGTGCCTTCGCACAAGGACACCGCACGGGTGATCGAGCTCACAAGCTTGGGCGCCAGTCGGCGCACCAGCGGGTCTTCGCTAGCCTCTATCCGGTCGGTAAACAGCTGCGCCGAGGTGAGGATATTGCGCAAGTCGTGGCTGACCTTGGCGACTGCCCCGCCCAGCTGCGCCAGCCGTTCGCGCTGTTTCAAGGCTTGGGTCAGTTCGGTCTGCAGCTGCTGCAGCGCCTCCTCGGCCTCGCGGAGCTCTATCACGCCGGCGTTTGGCTGAATGATCCCGCGCGCGTCCTCGGGTGCGGCCGCATAGCGCTGCATATAGCCGATTACGCCTTTGATCGGCTTCACAAGAAAGGCCCGCACGGCGACAAACAGCAGCACGGCCGTGAAGATGGAGATCACTGCCGACAAGAGCAAAATTCGCACACCGTAGTCGATCATCGCCTCCCGCAGTGGCGCGGTTTCCATCGTGACCTCAATCAGCAACCCGGCCTCGCGCAGCGGCGCGCCAATCACCCGAACGATCCGGTTGGCCGGAGTCACCAGCTGGGCAACCGCATCGCCGATCAGCGCAAACGGGCTGGCATCACGAATATCATAAGTCGCCTCGATCGGGCGCGGGATGGGCGAGGACAGCATCAGCTGGCGGACCTCATCGCGGCGCAGAACGACGTTGAAAACACCGGCGTTCTCCAGCAGCTCGGCCTCCAGCTCGGTCGACAGCATGTCGTCGGCCAAAAGCGCCAGAGAGGCAATCTGCGCCCGTTCCAGACGGTTCAGCAGATAGTCTTCACGAAAGCGCGCAATTGAGGGCACAAAGATCAGTACCTCGGCCAGCATCACAAAGACCGTGGTCAGGATCAAAAACCGGCCTGAAAGCGTGTTGAGCATAAAGCCCCTTCCGGGTCAGGGGATCCAGCGCTGCACGAACCGGACCGCACGTTTTACCATCTGACTATTGAACAACCTGGGAGAAAAATATGCCCCAACCGCGCGTTTGTTCAGCTCACCAAAAGTCGGATATGGTGAAACTGTTGCTGCAATCTGGCCCATTTTCAGCCTGTTGGCCAGCGCCAGCGCCCAGAAATTGATATGCTCGCCGGCCTGATGGCCCGCAATCGTGACACCGATCGGGCGCGATTTCAGCACCATTACCTTGATGAAGCCTTCGGTCTTGCGTTCGGCAAGGGCGCGATCGTTGTGAGAGAGGTCAAACCGGGCGAATTCCACCGCGTCACCATGGGCTGCGATGGCCTCTGCCTCTGTCAGGCCGATCTGGGCAATCTCAGGATCGGTATAGGTGGCACGCGGGATATGGGCAGTGCCCGCCTTGGACGGCAGGCCAAACAGGGCCGAGCGGATGATCACACCGGCATGATAGCCTGCGACATGGGTAAACTGCAGCCCACCTGCGACGTCGCCAATGGCATAGATCGCCTTGTTAGACGTCTTCAGCGTGGCGTCGACGGAAATCCCCGCCTTGGTATAGGTGATGCCTGCGGCCTCCAGGTTCAGCCGGTCCACATTGGGCGCGCGTCCCAGCGCCACCAGAAGATGCGAGCCTGAAAAGCTGCGCCCATCCTGCGTTTCCACCTGAATGCTACCCGCCTCTCCTGAGACATTGGCGGCCATGGCGGCCTCGGCAATCTCCACACCTTCGCGGCGCAGGGTCTCGAGAACCAAGGCGGCCGCCTCCGGGTCTTCGCGGTTCAGCGCGGTTGCCCCTTCGATCACAGTGACCTTGCAGCCCAGCCGGATATGCGCCTGCGCCATTTCCGCACCTATAGGCCCGCCGCCAAGGATCAGCAGGTGCTCCGGCTTCTCAGGGTTGGCAAACAGGGTCTCATTGGTCAGGTAGGGCACGGCATCCAAGCCCGGAATTGGCGGCACCAGAGGCGAAGATCCCGTTGCGATCACCACCCGGCGGGCTTTGATGCGATAGATGCCGGCCTCGACCTCCCGTGCAGAGACAAACCGCCCAAACTCGCGGATCACCCGTACGCCGAATCCTTCGAAACGGTCCTGACTGTCCACCGGGGCGATGGTGTCGATCACCTCTCTGACATGGTCCATCGCCGCGGCATAATCCACGGATGCTGGCGCCCCCTGCACCCCGAATTCCGCCACTGTCCCGTGGGCATGGGCCGCTTTGCCCGCCGCGATCAGCGCCTTGGAGGGCACACAGCCATAGTTCAGGCAATCACCGCCCATTTTATGGCCTTCCAGCAGGACAACATCCGCCCCCATCTGGCTGGCGCCGGCCGCAACAGACAGGCCGCCAGACCCGGCACCGATGACCAGCAGGTCACATGTAATGGGTATCATGGATCAGGCCTTCTTTCGTGCGCGCAGGGTTTTGATGAGGATCGGCATGGCCGCCAGCAGACACAGGCTGATGATCGGGCCGATCACATGCGGCTCCCACAAGAGGCTCAGGTCCGGTTCTTCGCCGCGGTCAAACACTTCACCAAGACCAACCCCGATCCAAGTGAAAACAATGCCGCCGGGAATGATGCCCAGCGCCGTGGTCAGCACGAAGTTGCGGAACTTCACCCCGACCAGTGCGGGCAGCAGGTTGGCTGCGAAGAAGGGCACCGCCGGGATCAGCCGCATCAGGAACAGTACCTCGACCTCATTTTCGCGCAGCGCGTTTTTCATGATCTGGATCCGCCCTTCCGAGGCCTCGATCCGGGCTGTCAGCCAATCCCCCAACCCCCAGCGCGCCGCCAGAAAGATGATGCAGGCGCCAACGGTGGCAGATCCAACGTTCAGCACCGTTCCCGCCGCCAGCCCAAACAGGAACCCGCCCGTGACCGAGGCCACAGCCGCACCCGGCAGGGAAAAGGCAACGATGCCGACATAGGCCAGTACAAACAGTGCCGCCATGAGCACCATATTCTGATCCCTGAATGCCAGCAGCGCCTCGCGATTCTGGCGCAGCGTGTCGAAGGTCAGGTAGTCGCGCAGGGTGAAAGCCCCGGCCAGCGCCACCATGAGAATCAGAATCAGCGGCAGGTAGCGGGTGAGTTTTTGCGGGTTTTCTCTGGCTGTATCGCTCATTCTGGTCTTTCCAAGAGTCTCGTCCACCCCTGCTTAAGGTCAAAACGGACCACAGGCGACCGGGATGCGGAGAAGATCACGCGCCCTTGAAGATAGACGCGAAATTTGTGACCATTACCCCGTCCAAGCGCCCAATTGTAACATTGCGGCGGCTGTTTCGTGTTCGCGAGGACGGTTTATGACAGAAATCTTGCGATAGGGTGCGAAAAGCGCATCTGCAGGGTTTGACTTAGCCACAGAACCCTTCTACTGACCGGGCTTCAAGATACACCCCAGGCTCAGGCGATTCTGCTACTGCCTGAAGAAAATTGGAGACCGGAGCGATGAAACGCACCTATCAGCCTTCGAACCTGGTTCGCAAACGTCGTCACGGTTTCCGTGCACGCATGGCCACCAAAGCCGGCCGCAAGATCCTGAACGCGCGTCGCGCACAGGGCCGCAAGTCGCTGAGCGCATAAGCGCTTTTTGACTGCGTTGACAGACATGACACCGCCGGAGACCCCCGAGGATGGCCTTGCCGCCCACGGGGACACGTCTCCGGCGGTGTCCGTTTGTGCATCTGCCACCAAAAAGATCGAGGTCATCGCCAAACGCAGCGATTTCCTGTTGGCCGCCCGCGCCCGCAAGCAGGGCGTCAAGCCGATGATGGTGCAGGGCCGCGACCGTAAGGACGGCGGCGATCTGCGTGTCGGTTTCACCTGTTCCAAGAAAGTCGGCAATGCGGTGGCCCGCAACCGCGCCAAACGCAGGCTGCGCGAAGCTGCGCGTCTTGTCCTGCCAACACATGGCAAACCCGGCTGGGACTATGTGCTGATCGGGCGCGCGGTAGAGACGGACCGGCGGCCCTTTGATGACCTGCAGCAGGATCTCATCTACGCGCTGAAGAAGATCCACGCTGGTGGCAAACCTTCCGGCAAGCCCCGGCCAAAGTCGAAATAAGCCGCCGCTTATCTGTTGCAGCCGGATTGCCTCGTGCCCTGCGACCCCCTATCTAACCAACATGACATTCCTCGCGCATATCCTCGCCCTGCCGGTGCGGGCCTACCGGCTGCTCTTTTCCCCCTGGGTCGGGTTCAATTGCCGGTATCAGCCAACCTGTTCCGCCTATGCGCTGGAAGCACTGGAAAAGCATGGCGGGGTGAAAGGCAGCTGGCTGACCCTGCGCCGCATTGGCCGCTGTCACCCGTTTGGCAGTGACGGATACGACCCGGTACCAGATCGCAAAGACAGCTAAACACGCGCCAAAGCCTTTGTGGCCGACCTGCCACAGGCGACCAAGGGTAGGGAAATCCGGAATAGGCGGACCGTCTAGACCTGTGCTATCAGCCGGTCACGATCAACCCCAAGCTGCAGGAGGCGTAACATGACTGATACTGTTCTAATGAATTTCGCCTCTTTCCGATGGTCTGACTATTCTGCCATCTTTGGGGCCGCAACAGCAGGCGCACGCCGCCAAGGCTGATCGTTTTCAACGACACTGAAAGACCAACCCGCAAGTAGCCCGCGCCCCGCGCGCCGGTCTGGTGGCACTTTCACTTTCGCTTTCAACACATTTAGGGACCGGATGCCTGCATCCGGCAGATACATATGACACGCACAGACTCTCCCCTCGCGGATCCAACCGCAGCCCTGCAACAGATCCTCACCGAAATGGGGGCTGCACGCACCTTGCTGGCCTTGTTGCGTCAGATTTTACGCCAACGTCCTCCGCCAAAGAAATCAGCCAGATCCAGTGCGCCGCTGAACAATCATCTGCGCCAGGACATTGGCTTGCCGCCCCTGCCGGAAGCCCTGCCATCACAGCGCCCTCCCCACCCTGATGAATGACCTGCCTGCGTGGCTTATCGCCGCGCAGGCCTTTTTCCGTCGGCAGATTATTCTTGGCAAAACGCGCCCCAAAGGCTAGGGGGCCGCCATGCTTGATGATGATCTGGACGATATCCACCCGCTCTTTGCCGGCGCGCCCTCGACGACCGAGTTCAAAAAGCTGCGCAAACGTATCGTGCGCTACACGCGCGAGGCGATCGAGCAATATGGCATGATCGAACGCGGTGCCCGCTGGCTGGTCTGCCTGTCGGGCGGCAAGGACAGCTACACATTGCTTGCCGTGCTTTATGAGCTGAAATGGCGCGGTCTTCTGCCGGTGGAGCTGGTGGCCTGCAACCTAGATCAGGGCCAGCCGGGTTTCCCCTCTACAGTTCTGCCGGAATTTCTTGAAAAAATGGGCGTTCCGCACCGGGTGGAATATCAGGACACTTATTCCGTCGTGATGGATAAAATCCCGCAAGCGCGCACCTTCTGTTCGCTTTGCTCGCGTCTGCGGCGCGGCAACCTCTATCGCATTGCTCGCGAGGAAGGCTGCTCGGCCGTGGTGCTGGGCCACCACCGCGACGATATCCTTGAGACCTTTTTCATGAACCTCTTCCATGGCGGGCGCCTCGCGACCATGCCGCCAAAGCTGGTCAATGAGGAGGGGGATCTTTTCGTATACAGGCCCCTGGCGCATGTGGCCGAGGCCGATTGCGAAAAATTCGCCCGTGCGTTGAACTATCCGATCATTCCCTGTGATCTCTGCGGCAGCCAGGATGGGCTGCAGCGCCAGCAGGTGAAACAGATCCTCGATCAGTGGGAATCAAACAGCCCCGGCCGACGTCAGGTGATGTTTCGCGCCTTGATGAATACACGCCCCTCGCACCTTTTGGACCCGAAACTGTTCGATTTTGCAGGACTAATGCTGGATCCTGATAAAAAAGACGGCAAATCAGGCGGGATTCCGGATCTGCGTTAACTCCCCGGTGAGACTGGCGAACTTAGTCTGTCCGTGGCGCATAATGCGCTACAGACGAGAGGCCAGCACATGCACAAACCGGACCTTAGCCGGCTAAGGCAAATTCGAAACATCATCGCACCGGTCCTGATGGGGCCGCCGATGCTTGCTTTCCTGCCCGCGCTAACGCTGGCCATGTTCTGGGTTGGCGGCGAGGCCGCGCTGTTGATCGGTGCCCTCGTACTGCCCATTCTTTTTGCCTCTTTCGGCGGCTTTGGTCAGCGCATGCGATTCGGCCAGGTACCCCGTGACAGCGTCACCGGGATGCTGCTGCGCGAAGGATTCGAAGCCACTGTTTCGGATGCCTTTGATCAGACCGACAACGTCGATCTGCGCTCAGCCATTATCGTTTTGGAAGTTGATGAATTTCGCGAGCTGGTTGACCGGCACGGACAATCCGCAGGTGATACCATTGCCCAACGCTGCGGCGAACGTATCCTTGCCACACTGCGCGACAAGGACATCGTTGCCCGCGTCGGTGACAGCCGGTTTGCCATTTGTCTGACCCCGGTGCGCCAGCTTGACCTTGAGCTCTGTGTGCAGCTGGCCGGGCGCCTTCAGGCGACCATCGAAGATCCGATCTCGCTCGACGGGGCATCGATTTATGTGTCCTGTTCTATCGGCTTTTGCCTGCGCAGCCGCGCCCCCGGCGAAACCGCGACCGACTGGATGGATGCCGCAAATGCCGCCCTGGCGGAAGCGGAACACAACGGGCCATCGGGAATTCGCGCCTATTGCGCCGACATTCACCGCCGCACCAAGGCGCGCAGCGATCTGCGGGAAGAAGCCGCCGCGGCTCTGGACAACGGGCAGATTCAGCCCTGGTACCAACCACAAATTTCAACGGACACCGGAAAAGTCACCGGATTTGAGGCCCTTGCACGTTGGTCCCATCCGGTTCATGGCTTGATCCCACCCGCGACCTTTCTGCCTGTCCTCGAAGACGCCGGCCTGATGGAACGGCTAAGCCAGGTCATGGTCTATCAGGCGTTGACCGCGCTGAAGGCCTGGGATGCCGCAGGTGTCGACGTCCCCCGCGTTGGTGTGAACTTCGCAATGGATGAACTGCGCAACCCCAGTCTGGTTGACCGCATCAAATGGGAAATGGAACGGTTTGAACTGGATCCTGACCGGCTGTGCGTTGAGATCCTGGAGACCGTTGTTGCCAGCAGACCCGACGATATGATCACCCGCAACATCAGCGGGCTGGCAAAACTGGGATGCCGGATCGACCTGGATGATTTTGGCACCGGTCATGCCTCCATCGCGTCTGTGCGCCGCTTTTCGATCAGCCGCATCAAGATTGACCGATCCTTCGTGATGAAGGCCGATCGCGACCCCGAACAGCAAAAGCTGATCGGCGCCGTGCTGACCATGGCCGAACGGCTAGAGCTGGAAACCCTTGCCGAAGGGGTGGAAACCGTCGGTGAACACGCATTGCTCGCCCAACTTGGCTGCGATCACGTGCAGGGCTTTGGCATCGGCCGTCCGATGCCCTTTGATCAGACGCTGGACTGGATCACCGCCCATCAGGCGAAACTGCAGGACACCCCTGCCATAGGCAGCAAAACCCGTTAAGCCCCGCAAATCTTACCCCAATGGCCGCACCCCCTGTCGCCTTTGGGTGATTCTGCTTGACCTTTGCGCCCCATCTCTGTTGAACCACGCCTGATAGTTTTCACAACAAGGCGCCGGTCCCAGATGGACGATCAGAACAAGAATCTTCTCCTCGCAACTGGCTTGAGCTTCCTGGTGATCCTGGGCTGGTACACGATGTTCCCGCCCCCGGAACCCGAAGTGACTGCAGACCCGACCGTGGCCGAGGCCCCGGCAGAGGGTGCCGGATCTGTTCCTGCTGTTTCCGCGGGCAACACCGGCGCGGCCTCCACCGCCGCAAGCGAAGAAGCCGAGGCCCCCCAGGCACCGCGGCTGGAAATCGACACACCGCGTCTGTCCGGCTCTATCTCGCTGCAGGGCGGTCGGATCGACGACCTGTCGCTGAAAGATTACCGCACCTCGATCGACGAGGAAGCCGGCATCGTCAAGATGCTGAAGCCCGTCGGCGAAGTAGGCGCCTATTACGCGCTCTATGGCTGGGCCCCCGGCACCGGGCTGACCCATGAGCAGGTTCCCGGCGCCAACACCGTCTGGAATGTAGAGGACGGCGCCACCCTGACACTCGACACCCCGCTCACCCTGACCTGGGACAATGGCAGCGGTCTCTCCTTCAGCCGCGAAATCTCGGTCGATGAGAACTACATGTTCAGCGTCACCCAATCGGTTGAAAACACCTCCGGCAGCGCCGTCAGCCTGGCGCCTTACGGGGCGCTCTCGCGTCATGGCGAGCCTGATGACCTGAAGAACTTCTTCATCCTGCATGAGGGCACCATCCGTCAGAAGGATGAAGAGCGCGACTACCTCAAGTACAAGCACATCCGCGATTTTGAGGACGACAACGCCTGGTCCGGTGGATCCACCGTCGCCGATGTAGAAAAAGTGACCGCGGGAGGCTGGATCGGCTTTACCGACCACTATTGGATGACAACGCTGATCCCGGAAAACGATCAGAGCTTTGAATCCGTTATTCAGTACAACTCCAAAACCGACATCTATCGTTCCATCGCCCGGCTCGACACGATGGAACTGCAGCCCGGTGAAAGCAAATCGGCCACGACCCGGTTGTTTGCTGGCGCCAAGGAATGGCAGACCATTCGCACCTACCAGAACGAAGAGGGTGTGCGGAACTTCCTCGATTCTATCGATTGGGGTATTTTCTCCTTCCTGACCAAGCCGATGTTCTGGCTGCTGCACAACATCAACGTTTTGATTGGCAACATGGGCTGGGCGATCATCGGCCTGACCATCGTCATCAAGATCATCGTCTTCCCGCTGGCCTACAAATCCTACGCTTCCATGGCGAAGATGAAGGAATTGCAGCCCGAGATGGAGAAACTGAAAGAGCGCGCTGGTGACGATCGCCAGAAGATGCAGAAGGAGATGATGGAGCTCTACAAGAAGGAAAAGGTGAACCCCGCCGCGGGCTGTCTGCCGATCTTGATCCAGATCCCGATCTTCTTCTCGCTCTACAAGGTGATTTTCGTCACCCTGGAACTGCGTCACGCACCTTTCTTTGGCCCGTTCCAGGACCTCAGCGCGCCCGATCCCACTTCGATCATGAACCTGTTCGGCCTGCTGCCTTTCCAAGGTCCGGCACCGGAAAGCATCATGGCGCTGGTCTTTATCGGTATTCTGCCGCTCTTACTGGGTATCTCCATGTGGCTGCAGCAAAAGCTGAACCCGGCCCCCTCTGATCCGACCCAGCAGATGATCTTTGCCTGGATGCCCTGGGTGTTCATGTTCATGCTCGGCGGCTTTGCCTCCGGTCTGGTGGTCTACTGGATCGCCAACAACACGATCACCTTCACCCAACAGTATCTGATCATGCGCAGCCACGGCTACAAGCCTGATGTGTTCGGCAACATCAAGTCGAGCGTCAAGCGCAAGCCTAAGACGGGTGCATAGATGACAGCGGCTGTTCTCAGCCTCTGGCGGCACCCGATCAAGGCCCATGGCCGTGAAGAGGTGAGCGCAACAGACCTAATCCCCGGGCATACCATGCCCGGGGATCGCGTTTGGGCGGTAGCTCATGAGGCATCATCTGCGGATGGATCGGAATGGGTGCGCTGCACCAATTTCACCCGCGCCGCCGGATCGCCGTCGCTGATGGCGATCACATCTCAAACCAAAGGCACTGATCTGATGCTGTCCCACCCGGACCGCCCGGATCTGACCTTTGATCCGGAAACGCAGCAAGACGCGTTTCTGAACTGGGTTGCACCACTGATGCCCGAAGGGCGCGCCGCGCCTGTCCGGCTGGTCAGGGCGCGCGGACAGGGTATGACCGACAGCAGCTGGCCGTCACTGACCCTGTGCAACATGGCGTCACACCGCGCCGTCGAAGAGCAACTGGGCAAGGATCTGTCCATCCACCGCTGGCGCGGCAACATCTGGCTGGATCAGCTGGCGCCGTGGCACGAATTTGACTGGATCGGCCGTGATCTGCGCATTGGTGGCGCCATCCTGAAGGTGCGCGAGCGCACGACCCGCTGCCTTGCCACTGCCTCCAATCCGGAGACAGGTCAGCGCGATGCTGATACGCTCGGCGCATTGGACACATGGGGCCACCGCGATTTCAGCGTGAAGGCCGAAGTAATAGAGGGCGGCACCGTGCGCCCCGGCGATAAACTGGAGCTGCTATGAGCACCCTGCCCTTCCCCCTGGCCGAGAGCCCGGATGATTTTACCGCTGAGAAGAGCCGCAAGCTCTTTGCCGGCGAATCCACCTTTCTGAAAGGCGTGGTCGCCATGAACGGCCTGCCCGACGCTGACCGGGTCGAGGTCTGCTTTGCCGGGCGTTCGAATGTCGGCAAATCAAGCCTGATCAATGCGCTGACCGGCACCAAGGGGCTGGCGCGCGCCTCCAATACGCCGGGCCGCACGCAGGAAATCAACTATTTCGAACAAGGGCCGGACCTCTATCTGGTCGACCTTCCCGGCTATGGCTACGCCAATGCACCGCTGAAAGTGGTGGAACAGTGGCAGAAGCTGCTGAAACGCTACCTGTCGGGCCGGGTGTCCCTGCGCCGTGCCTTTGTGCTGGTCGATTTTCGCCATGGGGTGAAACCGGTGGACGAAGAAATCATGTCGCTGCTGGACAGCTCTGCCGTGACCTTTCAGGTGGTGCTGACCAAGGCCGACAAGGTGAAGGAAAAGGATCACGCCAAGGTTCTGGAACAGGTGCGCGGCGCGCTGTCCAAACACCCGGCGGCCTATCCCGAAATCATCCTGACCTCTTCGGAAAAGGGCGAAGGCATCGCAACCCTCCGCTCCGTGATTGCCAATCTGGACTAAGCGTCCAACCACGCGGCGTAAAAACTGCTGCTGAGTGGTTTCTGACGACGACGGGGGGGCAAATCCGCCGGGCACTGTGGTCGTTTTTGGCTTTGACATCACATTTCCCACCTATCCCATGCCTCAACATGGGAAGACGCCAGCCAGCCCTTGGCAGCCGCCTGTGAACCGCGTAACACCTCCTGCCAGAGGGACCGTAGCCATGAAGAAACAGACCATGAACCGCAACTGGATTGCCACCGCCGAAACCCTGTCGTCTGCCCTGCCCTATCTGCAGCGCTATGACGGCGCCATTGTTGTCATCAAGCTGGGCGGCCACGCCATGGGCAGTGATGAGGCAATGGACAGTTTTGCCCGTGACATCGTGCTGATGCGTCAGGTCGGCGTGAACCCGGTGATCGTGCATGGCGGCGGGCCGATGATCAACGCAATGCTGGCCAAGCTGGACATCCAGTCCGAGTTTGTGAACGGCAAGCGGGTCACTGACAAGGCAACCGTCGAAGTGGTCGAGATGGTGCTGTCTGGCCTCGTCAACAAGCGCATTGTGCAGGCGATCAACCGTCAGGGCGGCATGGGCGTGGGCCTGTCTGGCAAGGATGCAAACCTGATCATCTGTGATCAGACCAACCCGGATCTGGGTTTTGTCGGCACCCCTGCGGAAATGAACCCGACTTTGCTGCATCACCTATTTGCCAAAGATATGATCCCGGTCATAGCGCCTTTGGGTGCGGGCCGCGAAGGCGAGACATTCAACATCAACGGTGACACTGCTGCGGGCGCCATTGCGTCCTCATTGCAGGCCGACCGGCTGCTGCTGCTGACGGATGTGGCCGGCGTCAAAGATGCCACCGGCGAGGTGGTAACCGAACTGCGCGCCAAGGACGTTGAAGCCATGACCAAAAGCGGTGTTATCGCTGGCGGCATGATCCCCAAAACCGAAACCGCGCTGGACGCGGTGCGCGGCGGTGTGCGCGCCTGTACCATCGTTGATGGACGGGTCCAGAACGCCGTTCTTCTAGAGCTGTTCACCGACCACGGTGCCGGCTCGATGATCCGCGCCTAGGCCATCTTGTTGCCAGCGTGGCAGGCTCTGGCTAGCCTGCCCGCATGACAGCACCAATCGATTACACTTCAGTAGAACAGGCGGCACAGGCGGCCGGTCTTGAAATCTACGGTGGCTTCCACCCCGGAGCCGCTGAGGAGGGGCCTCTCTCCTCGGGCACGCTGATCCTGCTGGGCACAGGTGAGGGGTTCTGGGATGTCTTCAGACACTCGCCTGAGCATGGCGACAGCGCCCCCCACCCGATCGACCGCTGGTCAACGCGGGTGATTTCAAACCTTGCCGCCGATCTGGACGCAAAGCCGCATTACCCCTTTACCGGGCCGCCCTACGCCCCGTTCATTCGCTGGGCGTTGATGTCCGGCCGCGCCTTCACATCGCCCTCGCAGATGCTGGTACATGACGCCGTGGGCATGATGGTTTCCTATCGCGGCGCGCTGCATTTTGCGCAGGAATTCAACATTCCAAGCCCGCCTCTGGCCCAGTCACCCTGCCTCGCCTGCTCGGCAAAGCCCTGCCTGACTTCCTGCCCGGTGAACGCAATGGTTGACGGAGGCCCCTATGGGCTGGCACTTTGTCACAACCACCTGGACACTGCCACGGGTGGTGAATGCCTGTCACGCGGATGCCTCGCACGCCGCGCCTGCCCTCTTAGCGCAGGCGCTTCTCGGTGTTTTGATCAGTCCGCCCACCATATGGGGTATTTTCATAACTGATGACTTACACGCTTATTCTTACCCGCCACGCCAAATCCGCTTGGGACGGAAGCGCCCCCAGCGATCACGCCCGCCCGCTGAACAAACGTGGTCGCAGATCCGCGACCGCCCTTGGCTATTGCCTGCGGGAACGCAACCTTTTGCCGGATCAGGTCATCTCCTCTCCGGCGCAGCGCACCCGCGAAACGCTGGATCGAATGGAGCTGGGCGTCCCCGCCTTGTTCAATGAACGGCTGTATCTTGCGACCTCTAAGATCATGTTCAAGGTGCTGACCGAGGCCGAACATCCGCGCACCATGTTGCTGGGCCACAATCCCGGCATTGCCGCCTTTGCCCACTCCATGGCCAGCCGACCACCGTTACATCCGCGGTTTGACGATTTCCCCACCGGCGCGACGCTGGTGTTGGAGTTCGACATCTCGAGCTGGAGCGAGCTGAGTTGGGGCAGCGGCAAAGTGGTGGATTTCATCGTCCCGCGCGAATTGCTGACACTGGAAGCTGCCTGAAGGTTCAGCCGTGTGACCCAGGTCAAAGCAGCCCGTGCCCGCAGGACTAATCTGCCCGGGAAGATCCCTAGTTCCGGAGACCCCGATGAACCGTCGCACCCTCCTCGCCGCTCTTGCGGCACTCCCTGCCCTGCAGCTGCCCGCCCTGGCCGCAACCAGTGTGATACGGGTTGTTAAATCTCCGACCTGCGGCTGCTGTGGCGCTTGGGAGGACCACCTGCGGGCTGCAGGCTTCACTGTCGAATCCCATGCGATCCCTGATGAAGAACTCTGGGCACTGAAGGCCCGCGTCGGGCTGACCGAAGACACCGCCTCCTGCCACACTGGGATGATCGACGGTTATATCGTGGAAGGCCACGTGCCTGCCGCAGACATCCGCCGCCTGCTGGCCGAACGGCCCAAGGCCATTGGCATCACTGTGCCCGGTATGCCCATTGGCTCTCCGGGGATGGAAATGGGCGATGAGGTGGAGCCCTACGACACGCTGATGATTCTGCCGGATGGAAACACAAACGTCTTCGAAAGCCACTCCTGATACGAAAAAGGCCGGGCAGATGCCCGGCCTTTCCTGTTCTGATGCTGGAGGTTAGTGCCCCAGGATCTGGCTGAGGAACAGCTTGGTCCGTTCAGATTGCGGATTGTTGAAGAACTCTTCCGGTTCGTTCTGCTCCACAATCTGGCCGGCATCCATAAAGATCACCCGGTTCGCCACCTGACGGGCAAAGCCCATCTCGTGGGTCACGCAGAGCATCGTCATGCCTTCCTCTGCGAGCTCGATCATCGTGTCGAGAACCTCTTTGATCATCTCAGGGTCCAGCGCCGATGTCGGTTCATCAAACAGCATGATGCGCGGCATCATGCACAGCGAACGGGCAATCGCCACACGCTGCTGCTGACCACCAGACAGCTGACCGGGGTATTTGTCGGCCTGCTCGGGGATCTTCACCTTTTCAAGGAAATGCATCGCCCGCTCTTCGGCTTCCTTCTTGGGCGTCTTGCGCACCCAGATCGGGGCCAGCGTGCAGTTTTCCAGGATCGTCAGATGCGGGAACAGGTTGAAGTGCTGGAACACCATCCCCACTTCCGAGCGGATCTTGTCGATGTTCTTCAGATCATTCGACAACACGGTGCCATCCACGGTGATCTTGCCCTGCTGGTGCTCTTCCAGCGCGTTCAGGCAGCGGATCAGGGTGGATTTACCGGACCCCGAAGGGCCGGCAATGACGATGCGTTCGCCCTGATTGACGGTCAGGTTGATGTCGCGCAGCACGTGAAACGATCCGTACCACTTGTTCATGTTGGCGATTTCGATGGCGACCTTGTCGCTCACCTGCATCTTTGAGCGATCAATCGCGCGGTCGGTCATAAGTTCAGACATGTGTTGAACTCCTTAACGGTGGCCAGTCTGAAGCTTGCGCTCCAGATACATGGAATAACGGGACATGGAGAAGCAAACGACGAAGAACAGGAACGCGATGAAGGCGAACAGTTCCCAGTAGATGCCGTTCCAGGCAGTGTCAGCACGGATGGCGCTTGCCAGTCCGATCACATCAAGCAAGCCGATGATAGACACCAGTGTCGTATCCTTGAAGATCCCGATGAAGGTGCTCACGATGCCCGGAATGGAGATCTTGAGCGCCTGAGGCATGATGATCAGCCGCTGCGCCTGCCAGTAGTCCAGACCAAGGCTGTCAGCGCCCTCGTACTGGCCGCGTGGCAGAGCTGCCAGACCGCCCCGGATCACTTCCGCCATATAGGCAGCCGAGAAGAGAGTCATCATGATCATCACCCGCAGGATGATGTCAAAATTGGTCCCCGGCGGCAGGAAGATGTTCAGCAGCAAGGAGGCCACGAACAGCAAGGTGATCAGCGGCACACCGCGAATGAACTCAATAAAGCCAATGCAGAGCGACTTGACGATCAGCAAATCGGACTGACGACCCAGCGCCAGAACAATGCCGATCGGCAGCGAGACGCCAATGGCCACAACACCCAACAGAAGCGCCAGCATGAAGCCGCCGAACTGACGGCTCTCGACCGACTGGATAGCAATGGGCAGGATCGACGACATGACCGAGGAGAACGTGCCTGACAACAGCAGCCACCAGACCACCGCCCCGGCCACGGCTGCGATCATCGCGGCCAGTTCACCCATACGTCCGGTGCCGAACTTCAGGATGGCAAAGCCAACGACAAACCCCATCGCCGCACTGATCGGCCCCCAAATCGGCCCGCCCCACATCAGCCAGACCATCAGGAATGGATAGATGGCGGTGAACCGCAAAACCTTATAGGACACATGATCGGCAAACAGCACAGGGCTGAGCGCAACCAGCAGCAGGAGCAGCGCGAGGATCGGACGCCAGTAGAGCTCAGGCGGATAGAAGCCAAACAAGAGCTGCAACCAGCGTTCGTTGATCACCCCCCAGCAGGCATGGCCATGGGTCGTGCCATAGGCCGCCTCGAACACCTCACGGCATTCTTTCAGCGATTGCGCCGACCAGGAAGACTGCAGGATCCAGGGCAGAACACCCGCCAGCACATAGTAGATGGCGTAGAGGGAAACGAGGGTCAGGATCGAATTGACCCAACCCGAAAAAAGGTTGTGCCGGGCCCAGCCAATGGCGCCGACTTCGGATGCTGGCGGAGCCTTTTCCGGCAGCATTTCTTTGCGGACAAAGGAAATGTCACTCATATCACCGCTCCACCAGTTTTACGCTGTTGTTGTACCAGTTCATCACGCCCGAGATGGACAGCGAGATCGCCAGATAGACCAGCATCAGCATCAGAACGCATTCCAGCTCGCGGCCGGTTTGGTTCATGGTGATGCCGCCCAGCGTACCGGTGATGTCCATGTAGCCCACCGCAATCGCCAGAGACGAGTTTTTGGTCAGGTTCAGATAGTTGGAAATCATCGGCGGGATGATCACCCGCAGGGCCTGTGGCAGGATCACCAGACGCATGGTGCGACCCGGGCGCAGGCCCAGAGCGGATGCGGCCTCGGTCTGACCTTGGGAGATGGCCAGAATACCAGCACGAACGATTTCCGCGATGAACGCAGCCGTATACAGCGACAGGGCCAGCCACAGCGCAATCAGCGAATTGCGCATATACGTGCCGCCCTTGAAGTTGAAACCCTTCAGTTCCGGGTAGCCAAGGTGAAAGCCCAGAGCGACCAACAGCACGATCATCGGAACAAATAGAAGGCCCAATTGGATATGCCAGGTCTTCGGGCGATCGCCGGTGGCTGCCTGCGTGGCATTGGCCTTTGCAGAGACCTTGCGCATGCCAAAAATGCTGAGCGCGAGGACAATCAGGATGGCCATCAGATCCATCGAAACGTCAAAACGCAATGCGTGTTCGCCAAGCAGGTGAATATCGCCAAGGCTGCGCGAAAACAGCGGCTCAGGAATATAAACACCCCGGTTGGTAATGGCGACCGAATCAAAGAGGTTCATCGATGCGGTGGCATCTTCGCCACGGAACGCGCGCGGCGCTGGCAGGCTTTCGATCAGAATGGCCATCGCCAGAACGATCCACAGCAGCACAGGCACGTTGCGGAAGGTTTCGACGTAGACTGTCATGATACGGGCGATCAGCCAGTTCGACGACAGGCGCATAACGCCAACGAAAACGCCGATGATGGTGGCAGTGATACAGCCCAGAACGGCAACCACCAGCGTGTTCAATAGCCCCATGAGGGCGGCACGGATGTGGCTGTCCTGGCTGTTGTAGTCCAGCAAGCGCTGGTTAATATCATAGCCCGCGGTTTCGCCAAGGAAACCGAAAGTGACCTCTTTACCCAGATTGTTGAGGTTGATGATTGTATTGTTGATGAGCCAGGCGGCGAGCAGCATGAAAGCAAACATCGCGATGACCTGGATAGTCGCCGACCGGTAGCGCGTGTCGTACAAAAGCATCGACAGGCGGAACGTCTCCTTCGGCGGGTCAGTGAGTGTGGTCATGACCTATGTATCCCCTGTGCTTCGGTTGATTTTTGCGGCAGGGTTGGCCCCCACTCGTCCAAAATCCGAAGCGTTATTCGTGAAATGAAAAGGGCGCAGGTTTTGCCTGCGCCCTTTCCGTTGGAACTTAGCGGAACGGCGGAGCGTAGAGCAGACCGCCATTGGTCCACTGTGCGTTCAGGCCGCGTGCCAGACCGATGGGGGTATCTTCGCCGATGTTCTTGGCAAAGACTTCACCGTAGTTGCCGCCAACCATGATGGCGTTCTTCGCCCAGCCAGCGTCCAGACCCAGCATCTCGCCCAGGGTACCTTCGGTGCCCAGCAGACGGTTGATTTCCGGGTTGTTGGTGCCCGCAGCCATCTCACCGATGTTGGCGGATGTGATGCCCAGCTCTTCGGCTGCGATCAGCGCGTTCAGGGACCAGCGAACTACGTCACCCCACTCGTGGTCGCCATGGCGAACCAGCGGGCCCAGCGGCTCTTTCGAGATGATTTCGGGCAGCAGCACATGTGCGGCCGGATCATCGAAAGTTGCGCGGGTCGCGGCCAGGCCGGAGGCGTCCGTGGTGTAAACGTCGCAGGCGCCAGCCAGATACTGCTGCTGTGCTTCGGCGTTGGTTTCGATCGGAACCGGCTCATAGCTGATGTTATTGGCACGGAAGAAATCGGCCAGGTTCAGCTCGGTGGTGGTGCCGGTCTGGATACAGACGGTGGCGCCGTCCAGTTCCTTGGCCGAAGACACGCCCAGTTCTTTCGGGACCATGAAGCCCTGACCGTCGTAATAGTTTACGCCGGTGAATTCGAACTTCAGGTCGACATCGCGCGAGAAGGTCCAGGTGGTGTTCCGAGCCAGCATGTCGATCTCGCCGGAAGCCAGCGCGGTGAAGCGCGTCTTGCCGGTTGTCGGCACGAATTCCACGGCTGTGGAATCGCCCAGAACAGCAGCGGCCACAGCGCGGCATACCGCCACGTCGAAACCTTCCCATTCCCCATTCGCATTCGGGGCAGCAAACCCAACCAGACCGGTGGTCACGCCGCAATTCAGCTTGCCGCGTGCCTTTACGTCGTCCAGCGTGCCAGCAGCCGCAGCGCCAGCGGCCAGACCGGCCAGGGTCAGTGCACCCATAAATACGGATTTTTTCATTTTTACCTCTTCCTGATTTTCCGCCTCGTTGGACGGTTTTATCCCGGCGTATTCGCACCAGGTACTTAATCTGAACCGAAGTTTCCTTCACTTCAGGGCTAAGTTTGGGCGCAATCATCAACAAACGTCAAGTGTTGTATCAGGAATTCTAATCGGGTTCCCCCCTGCCAAGGGGGGAGAAACACTGGGATTTTCCCGGTTACCTTACGTAAACCAAATAGTGGTTTATCAACTAATGTCGTAGAAAGCCTTGGCATGCAGGAAGGCCCCACGCTTGGCAGCGGCCTCTATCAGGGCTTCCTCATCGGGGCCCCACTGCTCTTCCTGCCATATCTCGTCCAAACGGGAAATCAGCCAGATTTCCTCAGGTTTGCCCCAGCCCAGAGCCGCCGCAAAGCCAAGAATCAGCGATCCCGAGATGCCAACAAGATCGTGAAACGCCGCCAGTTGGAAATCAGTCATTGCATGGACACGAGCGCTGAGTACGTCCAGCTGGTCGGCCGCCTGCGGCTGATGCATCAGACCGGTTCGCGGCTCTAGCCGGGCCCCGAGCGTTTCGGCCGCCCAGTCCAGCAGCGGATCCCATTTCTCTGCCTGCCGTTTGACCAAACCCTCAGGTGTATCTGCGCGATAGCACAGCAGATCACTGTCACCATAGGCCGCCAGCATATCGGCAACCTCAGCGTGCTGATGGCGCACTTTGTCTATCGATGCGTTGGCGGAACGGGTGAACGGCATGCTGTCCGGGTTCACGCCCTCTTCCTGCGCGTCCCATTCTGCCGCAATGGCGCGGGCCATTTTTGCGGTCGGCACTTCCAGAAGAACCTTGGCCGGGGTTTTAACCGATCGACCGTCCAGTTCCACGGTAAAACCAGCTTCCGTCTCTGCAACCGAGACCTCTTTCCAGAACCGCTTTTGTTTCCAATCACCCATCGTCATGCCCCCCAGATATCCGCCAGCAGCGGCATCAGTTCTTCGTAGTCACGGATGATATGATCCGCACCCAATTTCTCAGCGGGGTGAAACCCCCAATCAACCGCAACCGTACATACGCCTGCAGCCCGCCCCATGTCGATATCAAAGGAGGTATCGCCAATCATAACAGTATCCTTCGCGGCCACACCGGTTTCCGCCATAGCCGTCAAAACCATCGATGGATGCGGCTTCGACGGATGGTGGTCTGCAACCTGACGGGTTACGAAAAAGTCCAGCCCATGCGCCGCTATCAGCGCCTCGACACCGCGTTGGGATTTTCCCGTTGCCACCCCAAGCAGATAGTTGGGCACCGCATGCAACTGATCCAGCGCAGCCCGCGCCCCCGGATACAGGGGTGAATGACCCGCCCCAGCCGCCTTGCGCGCGGCCATGAAGGAAGATTTGTAGCCCTCGACCAGCGCCGCATGGGTGACGTCATCCGCCCCCGGCGCCAGTTCCCGCATCACCAGATCCAGAGAGAGCCCGACCACCGACAGCATCACATCCCGCGACGGCGCATCCATGCGAACCGCCGCAAAGGCAGCGGTCATTGCGCCAACGATGGCGCCCTGACTGTCGACCAGCGTGCCGTCCACATCAAATAGGACCAGCCGCAGAGCTGTGCTCACTGAAGTTTCTCGAAGGGATCGCAGGCGGCCAGATCTTCGGACCAGCCAAAGGTATCCCAGCTGTGCTTCATGTGTTCCGGCAGCGGGGCGACCATATCAACGGGTTTGCCGGTGACCGGGTGTTCAAACACCAGACGACGCGCATGAAGATGCAGCTTTTTGGAGATCATGCCCCCCATCTGCGATCCCCATCCATCGCCCATGTTTTCCTGACCCGATCCACCATATTTGCCGTCGCCAGCAATCGGGTGACCGATACCGGCCATATGCGCCCGCAGCTGGTGGGTGCGGCCAGTGATCGGCTCCATCGCCACCCAGGCCGCTCGCGAGGCAACCCGGTATAGCGTGGCATAATGCGTATAGGCCCGCTTGGCGCCCGGCGTTTGGTCAATGTCGCGCGGATCCACGCAGATCATCTTTTCGCCCTCGCCTTTGGCCCCATGACCACCCGCCTTTACCAGACCAGTCTTGATCTCGCCCAGGTAGGGGGTCGGCACGCCGGCAACCAGCGCCCAGTAAATCTTGCGGGTATTCTTGTGGCGGAACGCAGCGGTCAGCGCCTGTGCGGCCTTGCGATTGCGTGCCAGTACCAGAACTCCGGATGTGTCCTTGTCCAGACGATGCACCAGACGCGGTTTATCCTCGGCGCCAAACCGCAGTGCCTCTGACAGGCCATCCACATGTTTGGTGGTGCCGCTGCCGCCCTGCACTGCCAAACCAGCCGGTTTGTTCAGCACGATCACATCATCGTCACGGTAGATCACGCAAGACTGGATCATCTTCTGATCCGCCGCCGAGATTCTGATCTCGCGGGCTTCCTGTGGCTTGTGGTCCTTGTCCGGCAGCGGCGGAACCCGCACGCTCTGGCCAGTTTCGACACGGGACGAGGCCTTCACCCGGCCGCCGTCCACCCGCAGCTCTCCCTTGCGGCACATCTTCTCAATGCGCCCTTGGCTGACATGCGGAAAAAGCCGACGCAGCCAACGGTCTACACGCTGGCCGCCATCGTCTTCGGAGACCGTAATCATCTGTACACCGCTCATGCGAATACCCCTCTTGCGGCCATCAGGCCCAGAAACAAACCGCCCACCGACAAGCCAACGGACAGCGCGATATAGAGCACCGCGTGGGTGATTGCACCCCTTTCTATCAGATTAGCGGTTTCCAGCGAAAAAGCCGAGAATGTCGTGAAGCCGCCCATCAGCCCGGTCATCACAAATGGGCTGAAATGAGTCAGGCCGCGGTGCGCCGCGGTGACCACAAAAACCCCCATCAGAAAGGATCCGATGACGTTGACGGTGATGATCGCCAGCGGAAAGTCCTGTTGGCCGAGCATGCGGATGACACCAAGCCCGGTCAGATAGCGGCAGGCCGCCCCGATTGCGCCGCCAAGTGCGACCAGTGATAGCGTTGAAAACATGGCTATCCTGTTGCCTGCACAACCACCGATGTCAAGTTCGCGCGCTGTGCCGCCCTCATCTTTCCGCCAATGCGCCCGCCGGAGGCATCAGGTTTCACCAGATGCGCCGCCCTGAGAACCGGCCCTGCCTCTTCAGGCCTGCCCCGGCTGCGGGATTGGCCCGCGGATCAAAGCCGGAAACGCAGGGTGATCTTCTTGTTGTAGCGCAGCACGTCTAGCTGGTACCAGCGTCCAGTTCGCTTAAAGCCTTGAATTGCATCATCAAGTCCGGTCACTGGCTCACCGTTGATATGTTCGATGATATCGCCCGCCTTAAGTCCCACGCGCGCCCCTAACTGGCCCGGATTGGTAACGGCCACACCTTCGGAGGCCAGCGGCAGGCTGAGAAGGGTCATGACGGCCGGATTAATCCGCGCAAGGACCAACCCCGGCAGCGCCGCCTTATCCGTCAGCTGGCGCGGATCGGCAGGTGGGTCGTCTGGTGCCGGGACCATCGCCACGTCGATGATGCTGACCTCTCCGCCCCGCAGCCGGGTGATGCTCGCGGTGCTGCCCATGCCTGCGACAGACATCCGAAAAACCATCTCAGTCGGGGAATTCACGTCCCCCCCGTCAACATGGGTGACCACATCGCCCACCTTGAAGCCCGCAGCAGCGAATGGGCTGGCGGCATGCAGATCACTGATCACCATGCCGCCCGGCTTGGCCAGTTCCAGCGAATCAGCCAGATCGGCATCCACGGGCTGACCGGACATACCCGCCCAGGGCCGCTGAAAGCTTTCGCTGCCCTGCTTTGCCTGGCTGACGAACTCAGCAACCAGATTGGCCGGAATCGCAAATCCAATGCCGTTCGAGCCGCCCGACCGGCTGAGAATGCGGGTGTTGATACCGATGAGCTCCCCGTTCACATCGATCAAGGCACCGCCTGAATTGCCGGGATTGATGGGCGCATCGGTCTGGATGAAATAGCCAAACCCCTGCCCATCCCCGGTACTGGTGCGGGCCAGACCTGAAATGATACCGCTGCTCACGGTCTGCCCCACCCCAAAGGGGTTGCCGATGGCCAGCGCCAGCTCTCCGACAGCCACCTGATCACTGTCGCGGAGGGTCAGAAACGGCAGGTCTTCGACGCCCTCCAGCTGGAGAATCGCCAGATCGCTGGCCTCATCCGCAAGAATAACCTTGGCGTCATACTCGCGGCGATCAGTGGTCACCACACGGATTTCCGTCGCCATGCCCACAACGTGATAGTTAGAGACAACAATACCCTCCGCCGACAGGATCACACCCGAACCAAGCGAGTTCTGCACCCGTGGCTGCGGCTGCGTCAGACCGCGAAAGAACTGGTCAAAAAACGGGTCATCCGAAAAGGGCGAGGCCTGCTGTTCACGCACAATCTTGGCGTAGATATTCACCACCGCAGGTGCGGCCTCTTCCACCAGAGGCGCGAAACCAAGGGCGATTTCTGCCTGCGATTGCGGAACGCGGGTTTCGGCCAATGCCCCGCCGGGTAGCGAAAGGGCAACGGCAAGGGCTGTCAGGGCTGCACGGATCATGTCGGCTCCAAATTACTGCTCCAGATCATATGCGGAGCCGCGCTGCGCTTTGCAAGCCATGACGGCCCCTGCGACTTTCCAGCCGGGGCGAAGGGGCGCTGCCCCTCCTCGCATTATGGCCAATTCGCCCCGGAGTATTTCCCAGAAAGATGAAAGCCTACCCCGCCAGGCGGGCGCCGCGCTGGCGTCGTGCCTCGACTGCATCTGCCAGTTTTTCCAGCTCCTTAAATGTGTCGTCCCAGCCGATACAGCCATCGGTGACCGACTGACCATAGGTGATGGCAGACAGATCTCCGTCTTTTGGCAGGTCCTGGCGGCCAGCAACCAGATGGCTTTCGATCATCACCCCGGTGACGCGCGCTTCGCCGCCGGAAAGCTGTTCTGCCACATTGGACAGGACAATAGACTGACGCGCCGGATCTTTGGCGCTGTTGGCGTGACTGGCGTCGATCATCACCTGCGGGCGAATACCGTCGCGGGCGGCCTTGGAGCAGGCCAGCTCCACCGAACCCGCATCATAGTTGGTGCCACCGCCACCGCGCAGAATAACGTGACAATCCGGGTTTCCGGATGTGGCAGCAATTGCCGCGCGACCATTTGGCGATGTGGCCATGAAATGATGGGGTCGGGCGGCAGAGCGCACTGCGTCCAGCGCGATTTGGACATTGCCGCCGGTGCCATTTTTGAACCCAACCGGACAGCTGAGCCCGGAGGCCATTTCACGGTGGATCTGGCTTTCGGTGGTGCGGGCACCAATCGCCGCCCAAGCGACCAGGTCGGAGATGTACTGCGGCACCGAAGCATCGAGGAATTCAGTGCCAACGGGAAGCCCCAAGCTGTTGATCTCAAGGCAGAGGCCGCGGGCGGCGGCCAGCCCGTCATTGATGCGGAAGCTTTCATCAAGGCCAGGGTCGTTGATCAGCCCTTTCCAGCCGCCAATCGTGCGGGGTTTTTCGAAGTAGACGCGCATGACAATTTCCAGCTGCCCCGAGAGTCTTTCGCGCAGCGGAGCAAGTCGGCGTGCATATTCCAGAGCCGCCTTCGGGTCGTGGATGGAGCAAGGCCCCACAATCGCAATCAGCCGGTCGTCAGCCCCGTGCAGGATCTTTTGTATGGACGCCCGGCCATCTAGGACGGTGTCCGCAACAGTGCTGTTCAGAGGCAGGCGTGTTGCCAGCTCTTCCGGTGAAACAAGTTCCTGCATGCCAGAGATGCGAAGGTTTTGGGTTTGGGCAGTCATTGGTTGGCTTTCCTTAGCGGAGCCCCCCGGACGGTATGTCTGAAAACACAAAAACCGCCTCGTAAGGGGCGGTTCGGTTTGCTGTCTTGCGGTTTCTGACCCTGGAACTCAGAACACGCAGACCCTTCCGGCCGCCTGATGGCGCGGATAATAAAAATACCAGAAGGTGGTGTTTACGTGGGTCATGGGCGGACGCTAGCGAAGAAAAACCGCCCTGTCACCCCTGATTGTCGCTATCGGAAAGAAATCAGCGGGCCCCCGTCCATGGGCGCCCGCGCTTGTTCAAAAATCCTGCCAGACAGAATCATCGGTACCTGTGGCCTTTGCCGGAACCGATGAAGGTGGTTCGTCAAAGGAATGACCACCATTGTCGGCAGGCACCGGATCCATTTCGAGCCAGGCCCTGTCCATATCATCGCCATGGGCCGACGGTGCGCCAAACGACGCTGCCTCTTCGTGGTCAGCGAAGCCGTCGGCCATTCCAGAATCCGCTGTACCGGCAAATGGAGTTTCGGCCTGCAGTCCAACAGAACCGCCTGCCCCACTTCCGGTCTGGAAGTGGGAAATCAGCCCGGCCAGCTTGCCCGCATCGTTCTTCAGAAGCTGGCTGGCAGCCGTTGCCTGTTCCACCATAGCAGCGTTTTGCTGGGTCACCTTATCCAACTGCTCCACGCCAACGTTGATCTCGTTCAGGCCGGTTGATTGTTCCGACGCGCCTTCGGCAATTCCCGACACCAGAGTGGAAATATGCCCGACCTGCGCCACCACGCTCTGCAGCGCCGTACCAGCCTTACCGACCAGATCCACCCCATGCTCCACCTGACGCGAGCTTTCACCGATCAATGTCTTGATCTCGGTCGCAGCCTCGGAGGAGCGCTGTGCCAGGGCACGTACTTCGCTGGCAACAACCGCAAAACCGCGCCCCGCCTCACCTGCACGCGCGGCTTCAACGCCGGCGTTCAGGGCCAGAAGGTTGGTCTGAAAGGCAATGTCATCGATCACGCCAATGATCTGGCTGATCTGCCCGGCGGATTGTTCGATCCCGGTCATAGCCGCCACTGCATCCTCAACAACTTTCCGGTTGTTTTCAGCGTCGCCACGGGCGTCATGGATCGTCGCCTCGACATCGCGCACACCTTTGGCCGAAGATTTCACACTGCTTGTCATCTCTTCCATGGCAGCGGCCGTTTCTTCCAGCGTCGCGGCCTGACTTTCGGTCCGATGGGACAGGTCATCAGAGGCCTGGGTGATCTCCGCCGCCCCTGCACTGATACTTTGGGTGGTGTCCTCCACCTGTTGAACGACCGTCTGCAAGGTAGATACCGTGGTGTTGAAATCCTGACGCAGCTGTTCATAGTCGGATCCGAAGCTGTCGTGAATTTGAACCGTCAAATCCCCTTTGGACAGCTTTGACAAATTGGTGCTGAGTGTCTGCACCACGGCTGTCTGCGCAGCATCTCGGCTTTCGGCCTTTTTCTTCTCGGCCTCCTGCAGCTCTGCCAGTTCATTGCGCAGGACCTCCAGCGTGCGGGACATGTCGCCAATCTCGTCACCGCGTTTTTGTCCGGTGATTTCGACCGCATTGTCGCCATTTGCCAGCCCCTGCATGGACCCGATCGTACGTCGCACAGCTCTGGAAATGCCGCCGCCGATGATCAAGGCCTGAATGGCCCCAAGCAGAACAGCAACCCCAATCGCAATCGGCAACAAAGTACGCGTCTGACGTGACACCGCTTCGTTGGCGGCGCTGCGCGCGGTCATAAGAGCTTGTTCTTCTGCGGTGAATTCCGCCATCACGCTGCGGAACCTGTCAAAATATGTCTTGCCACGCCCCTCAGCGACCATATCGGCCATGTCATCCATGGTCGCCGCGTCACCGATGTCCCGGCGCATGGTCAAAGCGGGCTCAACCACCTTGCCGCGCCAGTCCGCGATAATGGCGGCGCTATTGGCCAGCCGTTCGGCCTGTTCCGGGCGCGTGCCTTCTGCAACCGAGAGTTCGGCCACCAGGGTCTCGAAACGTTCCGCGCCGGCGGTGTAGGGGGTAAGAACGGCCTCATCGCCGGACAGCAGGAAACCCCGCATTCCGGCTTCCATATCGACTGCCGCAACCAGAATGTCCTTGGCAGATTTGATCGTCAGCATCGTCTGTTCGACGGCTTCCATTTGTTCAATTATGAAATCGGTCTGCGCAATGCCTGCCGTAACCAGCATCGAGAAAGTCCCGCGCCGATCCGACAACAGCTTTTCCTCATCCGCGATGAAGGCTTCAATCTCGGCTCGGAACGGTTCGAAATAGGTGGCCCCGCGCGCCTTTTTAACCTCATCCGCCATGTCGTTCATCGTCAACGCATCACCGATTTCACGACGCAGAGCGATTGCTTCCGCCGCGACATCGGTCTTCCAGTCACTCAAGATCTGCTCCGCCTCTTCCAGGCGGGTGACTTGAGCCGGATTGTCACTGACGGTGCCCTGCAGATTGGATAGCGCAACAAAAGCGGCGGCATCGCCGGTGTTATATGTCTCCAGGAAGGCGTCTTGCCCAGCGAGAAGGTAGCCGCGCAATCCGGTTTCCATGTCCACCGCAGAAGACATAATCGCCTGCGCGTCGCTCAGCACACTCTGGGTATGCGCCACCAAGGCGGAGCGCTCTTCCATGCGGCCAAGATTGGAGACGGCCCAAATACCAACGCCAACAATCAATACCAGCGGCACCAATGCTGCTGTTAGGATCTTTGCCTTGATGCTTGGATTGAACAGGGACGAACCCCTGCCTTCATTCTTTTGCGTGCCGGTCATATCTCGCCCCAACGGTTTACATGGACAGGGCTTTGAAAACAGAAACTGCTTACCATTTCGTTTGCACAGGCAAACACGAATGCAGCGCATATATAAAATGCAAAAGACCCCCGCTCCTCTCGGAACGGGGGTCCAGCAACCGGTGAGGCCGGAAAGCTCTTATTCTTCAGCTGCTTCTTCAGCAACCAGGCGGGCCTTGTCGGCAGCGCCTTTGGCGTCGACATCACGGTCAACAAATTCGATGATCGCCATCGGTGCCATGTCGCCATAACGGAAACCGGCTTTCATGATGCGAACATAGCCGCCCTGACGGTCAGCGTAACGCGGGCCCAGGATGTCAAACAGTTTGGCAACATACTGGTCTTCTTTGAGACGAGCACGTGCATTGCGGCGGGCGTGCAGGTCGCCGCGCTTGCCCAGGGTGATCAGCTTTTCGATGATCGGGCGCAGTTCTTTGGCTTTCGGCAGAGTCGTTTTGATCTGCTCGTGCTCGATCAGCGAGCCGGCCATGTTGGCGAAGAGCGCCTTACGGTGCTCATGTGTACGGTTCAGGCGGCGGTAACCACGTGCGTGACGCATTGTCTAAATCCTTATCGTCGTGTTTTGCTTTGTCTGGCAGCCGATGCGTGTCAGCCACTCTCCTTGGGGCATGTGCCCACTTAATTCCCGGCCAGTGCCGGCATGTGCGGAAGGGGCCGAAGCCCCTCCCCCGAAGCATCCTTTAGAAGGAGTCTTCGAATTTCTTGGCCAGATCTTCAATGTTGTCTGGCGGCCAGTCCTCGACGTCCATGCCGAGGTGCAGCCCCATGCCGGACAGAACTTCTTTGATCTCGTTCAGCGACTTGCGGCCGAAGTTCGGCGTGCGCAGCATTTCTGCTTCGGTCTTCTGGATCAGATCGCCGATGTAAACGATGTTGTCGTTCTTCAGGCAGTTTGCCGAACGGACAGACAGTTCCAGCTCGTCCACTTTCTTCAAGAGAAGCGGGTTGAACTCGAGACCATCATCGTCGTCCTGACGCGATGCCGATTCCGGCTCGTCGAAGTTGACGAAGATCGACAGCTGGTCCTGCAGAATGCGCGCAGCATAGGCCACGGCGTCATCCGGCGTGATGGAGCCATCTGTTTCGACTTTCATAGTGAGCTTGTCATAATCCAGCACCTGGCCCTCACGGGTGGGCTGAACGTCATAGGAGACCTTCTTGACCGGCGAATAGATCGCGTCGATCGGGATCAGACCGATGGGTGCATCTTCCGGCTTGTTCTTGTCAGCCGAAACATAGCCTTTGCCGGTGTTCACGGTCAGTTCCATGAACAGGTCGGCGCCGTCATCCAGGTGGCAGATCACGTGATCGCGGTTCAGAACCTCGATACCAGCCGATTCGGAGATATCACCAGCGGTGACAACTGCCGGACCCTTGGCATTGATCGACAGGCGCTTGGGCCCTTCGACTTCCATGCGCAGGGAAACACCCTTCAGGTTCAGGATGATGTCGGTGACGTCTTCACGCACACCAGCAACGCTCGAGAACTCGTGCAGAACGTTGTCGATCTGAACGGATGTGATGGCAGCGCCCTGCAGCGAGCTCATCAGAATGCGACGCAGCGCATTGCCCAGCGTCAGACCAAAGCCGCGTTCCAGCGGTTCGGCCACAACGGTTGCCTGGCGTGCAGGGTCGTTGCCCGGCTTAACTTCAAGCTGTGTCGGCTTGATCAGTTCTGCCCAATTCTTGTGGATCATGCAGTCCCTCCATTCCTGTCTGTGCCTCATGTCCGGTAGGCGCAGACTCCCGAGGTTTCAAAACGGCGAACTGGGGCCACGTGCAAACACGGGCCCCAGCGGTAATCAGTCGCTTAAACGCGGCGGCGCTTCGGCGGGCGGCAGCCGTTGTGCGCGATCGGGGTCACATCACGGATCGAGGTGATGTTGAAACCGACGGCAGCCAGTGCGCGCAGAGCCGATTCACGGCCAGAGCCGGGGCCCTGAACTTCGACTTCCAGTGTCTTAACACCGTGGTCCTGTGCTTTTTTGCCTGCATCTTCTGCAGCCATCTGAGCAGCGTACGGAGTGGATTTCCGCGAACCCTTGAAGCCCATGGTGCCAGCGGACGACCATGCGATCGCATTGCCCTGCACGTCAGAGATCAGGATTTTGGTGTTGTTGAACGAAGAGTTCACGTGAGCAACGCCTGTGGCGATGTTCTTGCGCTCTTTTTTCTTTGTACGAGTCTTATCGCGTGCCATTGATCAAACCCTCCCTTACTTCTTCTTACCAGCGATGGCCTTTGCGGGGCCTTTGCGGGTACGAGCGTTGGTGTGGGTACGCTGACCGCGAACGGGCAGGTTACGACGGTGACGCAGGCCACGGTAGCAGCCCAGATCCATCAGACGTTTGATGTTCATCTGAGTTTCACGACGCAGGTCACCTTCAACGGTGTAGGTTGCATCGATGTGCTCGCGGATGGCCAGAACTTCGGCGTCGGACAGTTCATTAACGCGACGAGTCACGTCGATGCCTACGGATTCGCAGATTTCTGCGGCCGATGTGTTACCGATTCCGGTGATATAGGTGAGGGCGATGGGAACCCGCTTTGCAGTCGGGATGTTAACGCCGGCAATACGTGCCACGTGTCACTTTCCTTTTCGTTGCGGTTCCGTAGCGCCGGAACCTTTTTTCACAACGCTTGACCTTGGCAGTGGTGCCAGGGGGTCCAGCATTCTTGAGGTGGTCTTGTGGCCGGACAGAATCTGACCACAGGAATGATTCCCCGAAGGGATGGGCTTGCGTATGAGGATTTCTGACCTTCGTCAACCCGGCTTATGGTTAACAGAGCAGCTTTCCTGCCTCAGCCGTTGCAGCGATAAAACTGGACCGGCTCCGGCTCACCGTCCCAGATCGAAATCACGCCGGGCTCGGCCGCATCCATGACCACGGTAAAGACCTGTGGATAATACTGTGGGCCCGGCAATTCACAGTGGCCTGAATGGTCGCTGACCTGATAGCCATCCCAGTTAAATTTCAGCGCAGGCGTGAAGCTACAGAAGTATTCCATCGAGCTATAGCCATCCGCACTCAGGATCAGACCGCCGTTGTCGGCATAGTCCAACATTCCGTCGTCGCTGCCCATCACCTGTCCGCAGGCGGATGGGTCATTGATGAACATTGGTTCGGCCAGTGCCGGGGTTGCAAAGGTCAGGCTGGCAATCAGGGCAAAGCGTGTTGTGATCATTGTGTCTTCCAAAAGAAAAAGGGGCCAGGTCTCCCTAGCCCCTCCCGATTAAATCTGTCTGAAGAGTTCAGCTCAGAACCGCGCCAATCGAGGCGGTCACTTCGTCGATGTCGGCAAGGCCGTTCACCGGACGCAGATCGCCCTTTGCATAGTAGTAGCCAATCAGCGGCGAGGTCTTTTTGTAATATTCCATCAGACGGGTGCGCAGGCTGTCTTCGTTGTCGTCAGCCCGGCGTTTCATGTCAGTGGAGCCACATTTGTCGCAGGTGCCCTCAACCGCTGCCGGCTTGGTCTCATCGTGGTAGACCTCACCGCAGGAGCCGCAGGTAAAGCGACCGGTGATGCGCGCAACCAGCGCGTCATCGTCGACCCGCATTTCGATCACGGTGTGCAGGCTCTGACCGAGTTTGGCCAGAAGTGCCGCCAGCGCATCGGCCTGTGCCAATGTGCGCGGGAAACCGTCGAAAATGAAACCTGCACCGGATTCGGCGTTCAGGCGCTCTTCGATCAAGCCGATCACAATCTCATCGGTGACGAGCTGGCCCGCCTCCATGATCTTGGCGACCTTCTTTCCCATCTCAGACCCCGAAGCCATCGCATCGCGCAGCATGTCTCCGGTGGAGAGCTGCACCATGCCACGGGTATCAACCAGATGGCGGGCCTGCGTACCTTTGCCCGCACCCGGCGGGCCCAAGAGGATAATGTTCATCGGCGAGACGGCCCCCGTTTTGCACGTTTCTTGCTTTTACCGCGCAGCTGGCTCTTTTCGATCAGACCCTCATACTGATGGGCCAAAAGATGGCTCTGCGCCTGCTGGATGGTGTCCATGGTGACCGAAACCACGATGAGAACCGAGGTGCCGCCAAAATAGAAGGGAATAGCAAACTGACCACGCAGAATTTCCGGCAGGATACAGACCAGAGCGAGGTAGGCAGAACCCATGACCAATACGCGGTTCACCACATACTCAAGATACTCAGCGGTCTTTTTACCAGGGCGAATGCCCGGAACAAAGCCGTTCTGATTCTTCAGGTTGTTCGCCACATCATCCGGCTTGAAGGCCACATTGAAGGTGTAGAAATAGGCGAAGAACACGATCATCGACACAAAGAACAGCAGGTACAGTGGCTGGCCGGGGCCAAAGTTGGCCAGCAGCCACGACATTATCGGGCCAGATGATCCAGACGAGAAGGTCGAGATCGTGGTCGGCAGCAGCAGCAGCGACGAGGCAAAGATCGCCGGGATCACGCCCGCCGGGTTCACTTTGACCGGCAGGTGGCTGGAGCCGCCCTCATAGACCTTCATGCCTGCCTGACGGCGCGGGTACTGGATATGGATCTTGCGCAGGGCACGCTCCATGAAGACCACGAACATGATCGTAACGATCACCATGACAATTACTGCGATGATGATCGCGGGGCTGATCGCGCCCGAACGACCCGAGGCAAAGAACTGCGCCAGGGCTGCGGGAACTTCGGCGATGATGCCGACAAAGATGATCAGCGAAATACCGTTGCCGATGCCGCGGTTGGTGATTTGCTCACCGATCCACATCAGGAACATGGTACCACCAACAAGAGTGATCATGCAGCTCAGGCGGAAGTAGAGACCAACCTCATGCGCCAGGCTGCCCGATTCCAGCGACACTGCCAGACCATAGGCCTGCGCTGTTGCCAGAAGAACCGTACCATAGCGGGTGTACTGGTTGATCTTCTTGCGACCTTGATCGCCCTCTTTCTTCAGCTGTTCCAGCTTGGGAACCATGGAGGTCATCAGCTGAACGATGATCGAGGCGGAGATGTAAGGCATGATGCCGAGGGCGAAAATGCCCATACGGCCAAGAGCGCCACCGGTGAACATCGACACCATGCCGCCGATGCCCTGCCCTGCCTGCTCCATGAATTCTTTCAACGCCACTGCATCGATTCCCGGAACCGGGATGAACGTGCCCAAGCGATAGACGATCAAAAGCCCGAGCGTGAACAGGATGCGGTTGCGCAGATCCGTGGCCTTGCCGAGTGCTGCCCAACTGGTGTTGGCCGCCATTTGTTCTGCTGCTGATACCATAAGAAAGGGGTCTCTTATTGCGAAACGCCGCCCAGAGCCGTTTTCCGGCTCGGGCGGCGTCTATTGGAAAACTGTGACCTATGTAAGCGGCATTGTCGCCGCTAACAAGCCGTTACTCGGCTGCGGCTGCAGTTGCCACAGTCAGCGCGCCGCCAGCCTTTGCAACAGCTTCAACAGCTGCGGCAGAAGCACCGGTCACGGTGATGGTGGCTTTGGCGGTGATTTCGCCTTTTGCCAGGACGCGGATACCGTCCAGCTTGCGACGCACCAGACCGGAAGAGATCAGTGTGTCTTCGGTGACGTTTGCAGCGTCCAGCTTGCCGAGGTCGATGAATTTCTGGATCAGGCCCAGGTTCACAACGGCGAATGCTTTGCGGTTCGGCTTGTTGAAGCCGCGCTTAGGCAGACGCTGGTACAAAGGCATCTGGCCGCCTTCGTAACCGTTGATCGCTACACCCGAACGGGATTTCTGACCTTTGATACCACGGCCACCCATTTTACCTTTGCCCGAACCCGGACCACGGCCAACGCGTGTGCGTTTTTTGGTTGCGCCAGGATTGTCGCGCAGTTCATTGAGTCTCATATCGCTTCTCCTTGCCGGATGTGGCCCACGAAGCGTATTCGGGCCAACCACGGCGTTTCTTGGTTTTTGATTCTGCGGCACGGAATGCCACTGGGCGCGTATAGACCCGCAGCAGGTGTTTATCAAGGGAGAAGCGCGGCCCTCATTCGTGCGCCTATTGCTTGGTCAGCCCGCCAAACAAAACGCCGCCGGAAATCCGGAGGCGTGAAAACTCTTTGCGACTTGGATCGGCTTATTCGCCGTAGGCCTCACGGCGGGCAATCTCTTCCAGATCGCCACGGTGCAGGCCAAACTCAGCCAGTTCCCGTCCATTCATACCGCTCAGCTCGGCATAGGCCTGACGGTAGTGGCGGCGACGCGTGTGGGCGTCTTTCACGGCCTCTATCAGGCTGAAGAAATGCTCGGAGAGTGATTTTCCGGGAAGGCGGGTGGCGGCTACATATGCCATTATTCTTATCCTTGTTCTGTGCGCCGGAACGGATTTTCCGGCTGGTATCGGCCTCTTCAGGTCTCCCTCTACCTAAGAAGCGAAGCGCCATAGAACAAATGTCGGATCAGCCATGCCGCCATGCGCGGCGCGCATAGGAACTATGGTTTCCCTTCGGAAACATGAGCCTGCCGCCACCCCACCGGAAAATTGGATCTAAAGCGCGGCCCAAATCGACATCAGGCAGAGAATCACCAGCATCGCCCAGCCGGCGACATAGGTGAAAGTGCGCAAGCCCTGTGTCGGCGCACCGAGGCTGCGGGCGTAGACAAGGATATACCCCAGCCTCGTCAACAGGAAGACCCCCATCAAGGCATTGGCCCACCCGGCAGAAACGCCGGTCAACATTGCGGCAAACAATGCAACTGCCGCGGCCGGCATGATCTCCACACCGTTTTGGTGACTGCGATGCAGCCGGTAGACCCGGTCGTCATAGTCCGCCGCAGGCGTGCAACCCGGCGGCAGCCCGGCCCCGGCCTTTGCCGCCCCCACCAGTGCCGATTGCAGCAGGACAATCACTACAAAGACCAGCAAAGATATCAATGCCAGTGAATACTCCGATACCATTTCTTCCATTGTCCGCCTCCGGTGGTGATGCCATTTGCCCCTTTCAAGTAGGCCGGTCGGGCCCAAGGCCAAATGCGCAGCCAGTGACGAAGAAAACTCCAGACACGAAAAAGCCCCCGCAATTGCGGAGGCTTGTGACGTCCGGGCCCCGAGGGAGGAGCGTTGCCCGGCTAAGTATTCAGTCGCTGGTTCAGCCGTAAACGTGAACGCGGGCGATGTCTGCGATGTCGCCGCGGGAAATGCCGATGTCTTCCAGCTCGCGTGCAGTCAGGCTGCTGAGCTCGGTGAAGGTGCGGTTGTATTCGTTGCGCAGTGCCAGTGCTTCACGGGCGTTCTCCACAAAGGAGCGGATCGCGGCGAAGGGGGCAAAGACGGGTGCGGTGCTGATTGCGTGGGCCATGAGAGGTATCCTTTTATGTCCTGGCCGGGCCTATTCCCGGCGGGCTTTGTTCTGTGTCGTTGTGACAAGGCAGAGATAGGCGGGAATGTTATCGCCAACAACTGGGTGAATTGGTCTATCCGCCATGCAGGTTTGGAATGGCTTGGATTACATTTTAACGATCTCTCACCGGCCTGACCCGCCGGGCAATAAAGAGGGGCCCGTCCGCCACTGGCGCGGGTTGCGTGGCGCCCGACCGGTGTTTCGCCTAGGCCAAACGCGAAAAACGCCCCCGGTTTCCCGGAGGCGTTTTCCAATTCAAATCCCGAAGAAGGCTTAGTCGCGCTCTTCGATGATCTCAACCATATGCGAGACCTTACGGACCATGCCGCGGATAGAAGGAGTGTCCTCCAGTTCGCGGGTTTTGTGCATTTTGTTGAGGCCAAGACCAACCAGGGTAGCGCGCTGGTCGGCGGGGCGGCGGATCGGAGAACCGACCTGCTTAACGACGATGGTTTTTGCCATGTGTCTTACTCCTTACGCTTCAGCGGCTTCGGCAGCCGGTGCTTCGTCCCGCTTGGGCAGGATGTCAGCAACCTTCTTACCACGACGCTGTGCAACAGAACGCGGGCTCTGCTCTTTGGTCAGGCCGTTGATGGTGGCGCGGATCATGTTGTAGGGGTTCTGCGAACCGGTCGACTTCGAAACAACGTCTTTGACGCCGAGCATTTCGAAAACGGCACGCATCGGGCCACCTGCGATGATACCGGTACCTTCAGGTGCGGTACGCATGATCACTTTACCGGCGCCATGACGGCCCTCGATGTCGTGATGCAGGGTACGGCCTTCTTTCAGCTGTACGCGGATCATCTGACGCTTGGCCTGCTCGGTGGCTTTACGAATGGCCTCGGGGACCTCTTTCGCTTTACCTTTACCAAAGCCGACGCGGCCTTTCTGGTCGCCAACGACTACCAGAGCGGCGAAGCCAAAGCGCTTACCGCCTTTGACGGTTTTGGAAACGCGGTTGATCGCAACCAAGCGATCGGCGAATTCCGGTGTTTCGTCACGGTCGCGGCCACGGCCACGGCGGTTGTCACGTTCTGCCATGAGGCATTCCTTTTCATCCTGGCGCTAAGCGCCGAAAATTTGTCCAATCCTGGTGAACCCCGCCCAAAAGGACGGGGCCCCCGGATCATCGGGGCGGCGCGAACGCCGCCCGCAAGTCTTAGATCTTCAGACCGCCTTCACGCGCAGCGTTGGCCAGAGCCGCCACTTTGCCGTGAAAGAGGAAACCGCCGCGGTCGAAGTATGCTTCTTCCACGCCTGCTGCCTTGGCACGTTCCGCGATCACTGCACCCACTTTGGTGGCTGCTTCGATGTGGTTCTTGCCAACAAAGCCGAGATCTTTTTCCAGAGTGGACGCTGCTGCCAGAGTCACGCCACGCACGTCGTCGATCAACTGAACAGAGATGTTCTTGTTGGAACGGTGTACGGACAGACGCGGACGGCCTGCGTTCACTTTGCGAAGTTTGTTCCGGACGCGCAGGCGGCGCTTCAGAAACAGGGTTCTTTTGCTGTTTGCCATTGTGCTTGTCCTTACTTCTTCTTGCCTTCTTTGCGGAAGACGAACTCGCCCTTGTAGCGAATGCCTTTGCCCTTATAGGGCTCGGGCTTACGCCAAGCGCGGATCTCCGCAGCAACCTGGCCGACCACTTGCTCGTCGATGCCTTCAACGACGATTTCGGTCTGCTTAGGTGCGGTGACGGTGATACCTTCCGGCGCCACATAGTCAACGTCATGCGACAGGCCCAGGTTCAGCTTCAGGGAGTTGCCCTGCATCTGTGCCCGGTAACCAACACCCTGGATCTCCAGCTCTTTTTTGAAGCCGGAAGTCACGCCGGTCACGAGGTTCGCGACGCGGGTGCGGGACATGCCCCACTGCTGGCGGGCGCGCTTGGACTTGCCGCGCGGTTCCACCTTAACAATGTTGTCTTCGACGGTGATGGTGACATCGTCGGTTGCGGTGAAGGTACGGACGCCTTTCGGGCCCTTAACTTCAATGGTCTGACCGGAGACTGCTGCGGAAACACCGCTGGGCAGATCGACCGGCTTTTTACCAATACGGGACATCGAAAGACCTCCTTAGAAGACGGTGCAGAGCACTTCGCCGCCAACGTTGGCTGCACGTGCTTTTGCGTCCGACATCACACCACGAGGGGTGGAGACAATCGACACGCCCAGGCCCTGACGGACCGACGGGATGTCATTGACGCCCATGTAAACGCGACGACCGGGTTTGGAGACCCGCTTCAGTTCGCGGATGACAGGTTCGCCTTCGTAGTACTTGAGGCTGATCTCGATCGCCGGGTGGCCATTGGCACCGGTGGTCGGCTCATAACCGCGGATGTAACCTTCGTCCGCCAGCACGTCCAGCACCCAGGCCCGCAGCTTGGAAGCTGGGGTCGAGACGGTGGATTTGCCGCGCATCTGAGAGTTACGGATACGGGTGAGCATATCGCCGATAGGATCGTTCATATCGTTCTCTCCCTTACCAGCTCGATTTCACCATACCGGGGATCTGGCCAGAAGAGCCCAGTTCCCGCAGCGCGATCCGGCTTACCTTCAGCTTACGGTAGTAAGCGTGGGGACGGCCGGTCAGCTGACAACGGTTGTGCAGACGGGTTGCCGAGGAGTTCCGCGGCAGTTTAGCCAGCTGGAGGCGCGCTTTGAAACGCTCTTCCATCGGCTTGGATTCGTCTTTCGCGATTTCTTTGAGCTCGGCACGCTTGGCGGCAAATTTAGCCACCAGGCGTTCGCGCTTCTTTTCGCGTTCGATCATTGCTTTTTTAGCCATGACTGTTCCTTTCCCGCTCTTACGCGTTGAAGGGCATGTTGAAAGCTTTCAACAGGCTCTTCGCTTCCGCGTCGGTGTTAGCGGTAGTGGCAATTACGATGTCCATGCCCCAGTTTTCGTCGACTTTATCAAAGTCGATTTCCGGGAACACAATGTGCTCTTTCAGGCCGGTCGCGAAGTTGCCGCGGCCGTCGAAGGAGGGTTTCACACCGCGGAAGTCGCGGATGCGGGGCATCGCGATGGTGATCAGACGGTCGAGGAATTCGTACATCCGGTCGCCGCGCAGGGTCACTTTCGCACCCATCGGCATGTCTTCGCGTACGCGGAAGCCAGCGATGGAGTTTTTGGCCACAGTGGTCAGGGCTTTCTGGCCCGCGATCGCAGTCAGGTCAGCTTGAGCGGATTTCGCTTTTTTGCTGTCCTTAACGGCGGCACGGCCACAGCCGATGTTCAGAACGATTTTATCCAGCTTGGGGATCTGCATTTCGTTCTTGTAGCTGAATTCCTCTTTCAGAGCGCCACGGATGGTCTCTTTGTAAAGGGATTTCAGACGCGGGGTGTAAGCTGCATCAGCCATCGATCACGTCCCCCGTGGTTTTCGCGAAGCGAACCTTCTTGTCACCTTCCACACGGAAGCCAACACGGGTTGCTTTGCCATTTGCATCAAGCAGTGCCAGGTTAGACAGCTGGATCGGCAGGGCCTTAGGAAGGCGGCCGCCCTGTTCTGTCTGGGTCTGACGGGTTGCGCGGATGGCGATGTTCACACCATCAACAACTGCTTTACCGGCCTTGGGGTCAACGGAGGCAATGGTGCCCTCTTTGCCCTTGTCTTTGCCGGCCAGCACGACGACCTTGTCGCCTTTGCGGAGTTTGGCAGCCATAGTTACAGCACCTCCGGAGCAAGCGAGATGATTTTCATGAAGTTTTTCGCGCGCAATTCACGAACAACCGGGCCAAAGATACGTGTACCTACAGGCTCGTTATTGGTGTTCAGAATGACGGCGGCATTGCGATCAAAGCGGATCGCGGTGCCATCTTCACGGCGGACTTCTTTGGCGGTGCGAACGACGACGGCCTTACGGACGTCCCCTTTTTTAACGCGACCGCGCGGAATGGCTTCCTTAACCGAGACGACAATGATGTCACCTACGGATGCGTACTTACGCTTGGAACCACCCAGAACCTTGATGCACTGAACACGGCGAGCGCCAGAGTTGTCAGCAACATCCAGGTTTGTTTGCATCTGGATCATGTGGTTTCTCCCGACCTGTGGGAACTGGCGATGCGTGCCAAGATCGTCCCCAGGGTTTCGACAAACTGAAAAGTCTGCCGCTTATGGGAGCTCAAAAGAGCTCTCTTAAGCGGTCAGAACTTCCCAGCGTTTCGTTTTCGATTTCGGCGCGCATTCGATGATGCGTACGGAGTCGCCGACCTTGAAAGCGTTCTGTTCATCGTGAGCCCGGTATTTCTTGGACTTACGGATGGTTTTCTTGAGAACAGGGTGCGTGAAGCGGCGTTCAACCGAGACGGTTACGGTCTGGGCGTTGGCGTCGCTTGTCACGGTGCCTGTGAGAATGCGTTTGGGCATCGTGTCGCTCCTTATTCAGCTGCTGCAGCAGCTTTTTCGTTCAGAATGGTTTTCACGCGGGCGGCGTTGCGGCGTGCCGCTTTGATGCCCGAAGTGTTTTCCATTTGACCGGTGGCTTGCTGAAAGCGGAGATTGAAGCTCTCTTTTTTCATCGATGCGAGCAGATCGCGGAGTTCGTCCACGGTCTTTTCGCGCAGATCATTGGCGTTCATCGCCTTTGTTCCTTGTCCGAAGCACCAGAAGGCCCCGTGCGGGTAACCTTGGGTCTGGTGGGTTATGTAGGCCGCACCCGAGAGCGCGGAAAAGAATCACCCGGCCCAATTCCAAGGCGGAAAAGAGCTAAGCGATGGGTTCCATTACAGGAGGCAGCACATGGGGGCAAGGGAAAGATTCCCACCCTTTTCGCTGGCTCAATTTGACAGGCAAAACGCGGCGCCGCGCAGGCTGTACTGCCGTCTTTACTTAGGCCCTGAGACCGGCCAAACACGCCGTCATGTCGCGGCCTTCGCCAGACACACAGCTATGGAATAGTTCGCAGAGATGGCCTCCCTCTCCCCGCTCCTTATTACCGCCCTGCATTACGCAGGACACTTCCTGCTGCCGGTCCTTTTGGCACGGCTGATCTTTGGGAAAGAAAACTGGAAGGGCGCCACCATCCTGATGTTGGCGGCCAATCTAATCGACGCCGATCACCTGCTGGCCACGCCGATTTTTGACCCCAATCGCTGTGGCATCGGCTTTCACCCTCTGCACACGACCTATGCAGCAGCGGCCTACGGCGCCTGCCTGCTGATCCGGTCCTGGAAGGCGAAAGCCCTTGCACTTGGCGCCCTGTGGCACCTGACAGTCGACAGTTTCGACTGCCTGATGCAGGGCACCTGGTAGACGGGATCAGGCCCAGGCGTAGTTGAAGCTCACCGAGATCCGCTCGTCCTCATCGGCCATGTTCAGCGGTACCTCGTGGCGCAGCCAGCTTTCCCACAGCAGCACATCGCTGACCTTGGGGGTCACATAGATGAACGGCTTCAGCTCACGCCGGGCGTCTTTCTTGCGCGCCGGGCTGGCCATCATCCGGGCCGAGCGCGGATCTTCCAGCTTCAGCGCCGAGGCCCCTTCAGGCATCGCCACATAGGTGGTGCCGGAAATGACCGAATGCGGGTGGATGTGGCTGGAGTGCGTCCCACCGGGCGGCAGGATGTTGATCCACAGGTCTTCAAGCTTCAGTTCGCGGCCATCCAGATCAAATTCCAGATCCTCACAGAAGGCTTTGACATGTTCGTCCAGAGACTTCACCAGATCGGCAAAAATCGGGAAGCGCCATGGCAGGTCGGTAAGCGAAGCGTAAGACGTATAGCCGGGATAGCCGTTCTCCTCGCACCAATCCTGTCCTGCCTCATCATCATCGGCGATGACAAGGCAGGAGTTTTCAAGTTCATCCGCGTCGATCTTGGGCCCGTGTTCAGACAAGGCCGCGCGATAGAGACGGGTTACAAAGAGTGATTCAATCTGTGACATGACAGCGTCTTAACCGATCCCACTCTAAGGCGCGAGCAGAACCTCCATCAAATTCAGCATTATGATCAGCGTTCATGAACGCCGTTCGGGAATTTGTTGACCTAGCAATAGAATCGCAGCATGTATGTGAACATTGTTCATAGGAGCTTCGACATGCCGTGGAAATCCAGCGTATTGCTTGCCATAACCCTTTTCACCGCCACACAAGCCACCGCCGGCCCCAGCAGCCAGCACTCAGCGCAGGGCGCCCGTCATTCAGCGCAAGGAGCGGAACAGTCGGTGATAGGTGCCGCCGCCAGTAGCGAAAGCGCCGTCGCCGCCGGGCTGACGGTGATTGCCGTTCCTCTACTTGCCGTGGGAACCGGCCTGGCTGTAAGCGCCAATGCTTTGGAAGGGTTGCCCGCCCATGACCATGGAACATCCAGCACTCAGAACACTTCAGGCCAGGACCAGCCGACGAAACAGGAGGCAGGTCAATGATACGCAAGTTACTCAGCCTGATCGCCGCGGTTACATCCCTCCACGCCGCGCCTGCCCTGGCCGGAAGCAGCGAGGGCGGCAAAGCCCACCTGCCCGAAGCGGAAGTCGCCAGTTTTTCCAACAGGGTGCAACTGGACCTGGCCGCGCGCGGTGCTGGCATTGCAATTGTAGCCCGCACCGGGCGCCCCCCAAAATCCCTCCCAAAGGGCGTCAGCTATACGCACACCGCGTTTTGGGTGTTCTCCAGTATCCGCCAGCCGGACGGCAGAACGGCGCAGGGATACCGGGTGTATAATCTTTATCAGAAAAAAGATGATCTGACCCGAAGTGCGCTGGTGCAGGAAAGCCCTATGGAGTTTTTCCGGGGCGCCCATGCTTTGGACGCGGGCATCATCATCCCCACCCCGCAACTGCAGCGCAAACTGCTCCGGGTCGTGTCAGGAAGTGCTTATGCCGCGCTGCACAATCCCACCTACTCGGTTCTGGCCAACCCAAACACGACACGCTTCCAGAACTGCACCGAACACACGCTGGATGTGCTGATGGCAGGCCTACACGGCACACAAGAGCAAAATGCGATTAAGTCCAGAATCGCGGCTGACTTTCAGGCGCAGCCTATCAAGATCAGCGGACTGAAACGTTTTCTGGCTCCTGCCGCCTCGGCCGCTCTGACAACTTCGGACCACGGCGATACCATCGCCACGGCAACTTTCAGTTCGATCGCACGCCATATGCGCGATAACAACCTGGCCTCCGAAGTCTACAGGTTGACACCGGATCACGCGCTTCGGTTCTGATCCCGTTCCGTCAGACGAAAAAGCCCCCGCTGATCACTCAGCGGGGGCTTTCTGATTTCAAGCTAAGACCGGGCTTACCAGTCTTCGCGGACCACAACGCGGGTCTTGATCGGCAGCTTCATCGCTGCGAGGCGCAGGGCCTCACGGGCGATGTCGTCATCGACGCCGTCGATCTCGAACATCACGCGGCCAGGCTTAACCTTGGCTGCCCAATAGTCCACGGAGCCTTTACCTTTACCCATACGGACTTCGGTCGGCTTCGAGGTGACCGGCACATCCGGGAAGATCCGGATCCAAACACGGCCCTGGCGCTTCATGTGGCGGGTCATCGCGCGGCGAGCCGCTTCGATCTGACGCGCTGTTACACGCTCGGGCTGCAGGGCTTTGAGGCCATACGTGCCGAAGTTGAGGTCGGAACCGCCCTTTGCAAGACCTTTGATCCGGCCTTTGTGCATTTTGCGGAATTTAGTACGCTTTGGCTGAAGCATCTATTCTCTCCTTAGCGGCGACCACCAGCACCACGAGGTGCAGGGCCGTCCTGGAGTTCCTGAGCTTTACGGTCACGCGCCTGCGGATCGTGCTCCATGATTTCACCTTTGAAGATCCAAGTCTTGATCCCGATGATGCCATAGGCAGTTTTCGCTTCGACGTGTGCGTAATCGATGTCTGCGCGCAGAGTGTGCAGCGGCACACGGCCTTCACGGTACCATTCGGTACGCGCGATTTCAGCACCACCCAGACGACCGGCGACGTTTACGCGGATACCCAGGGCACCCATGCGCATTGCGTTCTGCACGGCACGTTTCATGGCACGGCGGAAGGAGACACGACGCTCCAGCTGCTGTGCGATGGACTCGCCGACCAGAGCAGCGTCGAGTTCCGGCTTGCGGACTTCAACGATGTTCAGGTGCAGTTCGCTGTCGGTGATGTTCGCCAGCTTCTTGCGCAGGGTTTCGATGTCTGCGCCTTTCTTGCCGATGATCACGCCCGGACGCGCAGTGTGAATGGTCACACGGCACTTCTTGTGGGGACGCTCGATGATCACGCGGGCAATACCAGCCTGCTTGCATTCAACGCCAATGAATTCGCGGATCTTGATGTCTTCCAGCAGAAGATCACCGAAATCTTTGGTGTCGGCGTACCAACGGCTGTCCCAGGTACGGTTGACCTGAAGGCGCATGCCGATCGGATTAACTTTGTTACCCATTAGGCTTGCTCCTCAACTTGACGCACCTTGATGGTGATCTCAGCGAACGGCTTCAGGATCTTGCCGAAACGACCACGTGCACGCGGGCGACCGCGCTTCAGGGTCATGTTCTTGCCAACCCAAGCTTCCGCAACGATCAGCTCGTCAACGTCAAGGTTGTGGTTGTTTTCGGCGTTCGCAATGGCGGACTGAAGGCATTTCTTCACGTCCTGCGCGATCCGCTTGTTGGAGAAAGTGAGTTCGGTCAGAGCCTTGTCCACTTTCTTGCCGCGGATCAGGCCGGCAACCAGGTTCAGTTTCTGCGGGCTAGTACGGAGCATGCGCAGTTTTGCCATTGCTTCGTTGTCTGCCACGCGGCGGGGGTTTTTATCCTTGCCCATGACTTACTTCCGCTTCGCTTTTTTGTCGGCGGCGTGGCCATAATAGGTGCGAGTCGGTGCATATTCACCGAACTTCTGACCGATCATGTCTTCCGAGACGTTTACGGGAATGTGTTTTTTGCCGTTGTAGACACCAAAGGTCAGACCCACGAACTGGGGCAGGATGGTGGAACGGCGCGACCAGATCTTGATCACTTCGTTGCGGCTCGATTCACGAGCAGCTTCTGCCTTTTTGAGGACGTAGGCGTCAACAAATGGGCCTTTCCAAACAGAGCGAGACATAGATTAACGTCCCTTCTTCTTGGCGTGCCGCGAGCGGATGATCAGCTTGCTGGACGCTTTGTTCTTGTTACGGGTACGGGCACCTTTGGTCGGCTTACCCCAGGGAGTAACCGGGTGACGACCACCAGAGGTCCGGCCTTCACCACCACCATGCGGGTGATCGATCGGGTTCATGACAACACCACGTACAGAAGGACGCTTGCCCTTGTGACGCATGCGGCCAGCTTTACCGTAGTTCTGGTTGGAGTTGTCGGGGTTGGACACGGCACCAACGGTGGCCATGCATTCCTGACGTACCAGACGCAGTTCGCCCGAAGACAGGCGGATCTGAGCGTAGCCACCATCGCGACCAACAAACTGAGCGTAAGTACCAGCAGCACGGGCGATCTGGCCGCCTTTGCCTGGCTTCATCTCGATGTTGTGGATGATGGTACCGATCGGCATGCCCGAGAACGGCATTGCGTTGCCCGGCTTGATGTCGGCCTTGGCGGACGCGACAACCTTGTCACCAACAGCCAAACGCTGGGGTGCCAGGATGTAGGCCTGCTCGCCGTCATCATATTTGATCAGAGCGATGAATGCGGTCCGGTTCGGGTCGTATTCGATCCGTTCAACGGTTGCCGCAACATCCAATTTGTTGCGTTTGAAATCAACGATCCGGTAGAGGCGTTTTGCGCCACCGCCGCGGCGGCGTGAAGTGATCCGTCCGGTGTTGTTCCGGCCACCCGATTTCGTCAGACCCTCGGTGAGGGATTTGACGGGGCGTCCTTTCCAGAGCTCCGAACGGTCGATCAGCACCAGCCCGCGCTGGCCCGGCGTCGTCGGCTTATACGACTTAAGTGCCATGCTTTCTGTCTTCCGTTTAGCGTGCCAGACCTTAGGTTGTTGTCTTTGGTCCGGCTATGTGTAAGCCCCCTGCCCGTTTGGTTCGCATCGAACCGCACTACTAAGGTGGCCAGTATATAGGGCCCCGAAGGTCCCCGGCGTTCAAATATCCAGAGCCCCGGAACGAATCCGAGGCTGCAAGACTGGTGCGAGGTAGCAGGGAATGAAGAGCGAGTCTATAGGGCGTGGAAACTTTCAACCCTTGGTCGCAGATTGCCGCCAGAGTAGTAGTCCTGAACCTTGAAATCATCGGCACACGGACGCCTGAAAGGCCGCAGGAATGCCGACGGGATCCGTTGTGCCTCCGGATCCTGCAGGCCAGCCCCCTAGCCTTTTTCGAGGAACCTGCTCGCCTCTAGAATGGTGTCAGTCAGCCCGGCGAAAAAACCCGCAAAACTGATATCCACCAGACCAACAGATGCCTGACCCTCCTCGGTCGAACTGTCCTGCCCGGTGCGCACCTTAAACGGGGACCCAGAGGCACTGAGTAACTCGCGATAACTCGCGCCCTTGCCATGTTTCAGCACGTTGATCACAAGGTAATACTGATGGACCTTCTCGGCGAGATCAGCCTTTCCGGATTTTTTCAGCGAAGCGGTCAATTTCCGTGAAAACGGCCCTCGCTTAAAGTGATGCTGCATGCGGGCCTCAAACAGGGTGAAAATATCGACCGCTGCCGCTTCCAGCGCAATCGTCGCCTCGCGCAACTCTTCCTTCTGGGCAGCAGATCGTTTCTGCTCGCCACCAATCGCTAGAACCACCGAAATGCGATCTTCATATGTCTTTGCATTGGCCTGCGCCGCCGTAACCAGTTCAGGCAGGCTCTGTGAAGGTTCCATCTGTCATTCTCCTTAAGACCCCCCTCCCATACGCGAATGCGTCAGGAATGATAGGGGAGGAATACTCCGCCCCAACACAGAGAGGCCGCGCTAGCGGCACTCCACTAACGAAAAAGGCCCCCGCAAATGCGAGGGCCTTTCTATCATTCAAAAGAACCTAATCTCAGAGTCCGGTGGACACGTCGATTGTGTTGCCCTCTTCGAGGGTCACATAGGCCTTTTTGACGTCTTTGCGGCGACCGATCTGGCCCCGGAAACGCTTCTGCTTACCTTTGGTGATGGTGGTGTTAACCGCCTTCACCTTCACACCAAAGAGAGCTTCAACAGCTTCTTTGATCTGCGGCTTGTTGGAGTCGATTGCGACTTCAAAAACAACCGCGCCGTTTTCGGACGCCATGGTGGCTTTTTCGGTGACAACCGGCTTGCGGATCACGTCGTAATGTTCTGCCTTGGCACTCATTTCAGGCGAGCCTCCAGTGCTTCGATACCCGCTTTGGTGATCACCAGGGTGTCACGCTTGAGGATATCATAAACGTTTGCGCCCATTGTCGGCAGGATATCCAGACCTTCAATGTTGCGCGATGCTTTCAGGAAGCCTTCGTTCACCGAGGCACCGTCGATGACCAGCGCGCGTTTCCAGCCCAGGTTCTTAACCTGTTTAGCCAGAGCAGCGGTTTTGCCTTCGGCAGTTGCGTCTTCGATGACAACCAGTTCACCGGCAGCCATTTTGGCGGACAGAGCGTGGCGCAGACCCAGCTTGCGGAACTTCTTGGTCAGGTCGTGACCGTGCGAACGCACAACCGGACCTTTGTAGACACCACCACCGCGGAAGATCGGTGCCGAGCGCGCGCCGTGGCGTGCGCCACCGGTGCCTTTTTGGCGATAGATCTTCTTGGTCGAGTAGTTGACTTCCGAGCGGGTCTTTACCTTGTGGGTACCGGCCTGCGCGTTGTTACGCTGCCAGCGGACCACACGGTGCAGGATGTCCGCACGCGGCTCCAGACCGAACAGATCGGCGTTCAGCTCGATGTCGCCGGCTTTTTCGCCGTCGAGTTTGATCACATCAAGTTTCATGCTTCACCACCTTCCGCGGAAACTTCTTCCGCCGGAGCTTCAACAGCTGCCGATTTCAGACCTGCGGGGAAGGGCAGACCCTCGGGGGCCTTCTTCTTCACAGCATCCTTGACGGTAACCCAACCGGATTTCGGACCAGGTACGGCGCCTTTGATGAACACCAGACCACGGTCGGCGTCAGTTTTGACGACTTCCAGGTTCTGGGTGGTCACGCGGGCAGCACCCATGTGGCCGGCCATCTTTTTGCCTTTGAAAACCTTGCCGGGATCCTGACACTGGCCGGTGGAACCGTGCGAACGGTGCGAGATCGACACACCGTGTGTCGCGCGCAGACCACCAAAGTTCCAGCGTTTCATGGCGCCGGCGAAGCCTTTACCAATGGACGTACCGGTCACGTCGACCTTTTGGCCTTCGAGGAAGTGCTCGGCCGAGATTTCGGCACCAACTTCGATCAGACCATCTGCAGGCACGCGGAATTCGACCAGCTTGCGCTTGGGCTCAACCTTGGCTGCAGCGTAGTGACCACGCATAGCTTTCGAAGTGCGTTTTGCCTTGGCGGAACCAGCACCGAGCTGAACAGCTGTGTAGCCGTCTTTGTCTTCGGTACGCTGAGCAACAACCTGCAGGCCGTCCAGGTGAAGAACGGTCACAGGGATCTGCTTGCCGTCTTCTTGGAACAGCCGGGTCATGCCGACTTTTTTTGCGATAATACCAGAGCGCATGTTTTTATACCCTCCGATCTTATGACTGCAGCTTGATCTCGACGTCCACACCAGCGGCGAGGTCGAGCTTCATCAGCGCGTCAACGGTCTGGGGGGTCGGATCAACGATGTCCAGCATCCGCTTGTGGGTGCGGATTTCGAACTGGTCACGGGATTTCTTGTCAACGTGGGGGCCACGCAGAACAGTGAATTTCTCGATCTTATTCGGAAGCGGGATTGGACCACGTACAGTGGCGCCAGTCCGCTTGGCTGTTGCAACGATTTCCTGTGTGCTGGCGTCCAGTACACGGTAGTCGAATGCTTTCAGCCGGATACGAATGTTTTGGCTTTGCATTTCATAGCCTTATATTCAGGCGTTGGAGTTGAGAGGAGGGTCGGCGCGTATCGCTAACCCTCATCGAACCCAAAAGACGGGAATCACCCCGCCTCAGTTCACATAGTGCGAACTCGCGCGCTATACGCTTGTTAGAAGGGCATGGCAAGAGGGATCCTCATAGACGCAGACCAATCACTTGCTCTCCCTTGTGAAGGCCCCTCGAAGCCCTCCGCTGAAACCACCGATGCAGAGAAGGCTCAGACAGAAGACATAGTCGAGATCAAAATGGCTGAGTGAAGCCGATACGCAGTCCCATTGCGTTATAATCGCTGGAATATCCGCCGGGCTGGTCACCGGAATCGCCGAAATCATCGTAAATCAACTCGGCAAAAACTTTACCGTACCCCTCGACCTGTCGGGCCGCGCCTACAGCAATTGTTTGACCGCGAATAGACCCACTTTCCTGATCAAAGGAACTTACGGCAAAATCACCAAAGGCAGCACCATAACCCAGTTTGCCGTAGATGTCGTAGTCACCAAAAGTTTTGCCAATCAAAGCATAGACCCGAACACTTGAATCCTGCTCACACATGTACGGACCGTTTGCGATCGTGGAGCACTCAGTACCATTCAGGTCAAACGCCCCGCCCAAGTTTGCAGTGACACTGCCCTCAAATCCCCAGAAGAAGCCATCTGCCTCTTAAGTGCGACCCAGAATGGCAGAAACACCTGATAAAGAGGATTCGGAAGTCTCCCCAAATTCAGATTCAGAATCCACCGACATGGTTTCCACAGCAAAACCAAAGTAATTTTCCGCCGAAACCCCTGTTGCCACAAATGCCGCTATCGCCGCCATTGCAGCGCCCAATTTTCTCATCATCAATTTTACCCAAATTTTCCGAATTTTCCAACTCGATCAAATCCTTAACGACGCCTTGCGAAATATGGAAGGCGTTGATTTTCAGTTAGGTAATAAACCGTTGGATGTGTCGAAATCTCCTCAGATCAATCAAATCAATAAGGAAATATCCTACCCGCGAAAAACGCCACTACAGCCCAACGCAAAAGGGCCGCCCCAGGGGCGGCCCTTTCTTTCCGGCAATCAGAAGAACTGATTACTCGGTGATGTTGGACACAACGCCGGCGCCGACGGTACGGCCGCCTTCACGGATGGCGAAACGCAGACCGTTTTCCATCGCGATCGGGGCGATCAGCTCAACGTCGAACTTCAGGTTGTCGCCGGGCATGACCATTTCGGTGCCCTCGGGCAGGGTCACGGTACCGGTGACGTCAGTGGTCCGGAAGTAGAACTGCGGACGGTAGTTCGCGAAGAACGGCGTGTGACGGCCACCTTCCTCTTTGGTGAGGATATAGGCTTCTGCTTCGAACTTGGTGTGCGGGTTCACCGACTTGGGTGCGCACAGAACCTGACCACGCTCAACGCCGTCACGGTCGATACCGCGCAGCAGGGCGCCGATGTTGTCGCCAGCTTCACCGCGGTCCAGCAGTTTGCGGAACATTTCAACACCGGTACAGGTGGTGGTCTGGGTGTCGCGGATACCAACGATTTCGATGCTGTCGCCAACATTGATCACGCCACGCTCAACACGGCCGGTCACAACGGTACCACGACCAGAGATCGAGAACACGTCTTCGACGGGCATCAGGAACGGCTGGTCAACAGCACGTGCCGGTGTCGGGATGTACTCATCAACGGCCGCCATCAGCTCTTTGATTTTCTCTTCGCCGATCTCAGGCTTGTTGCCTTCCATCGCCGCCAGAGCAGAACCTGCAATGATCGGAATGTCGTCGCCCGGGTAGTCGTAGGAAGACAGCAGCTCGCGGATTTCCATTTCCACCAGTTCCAGCAGTTCTTCGTCGTCGACCTGGTCAACTTTGTTCATGAAGACAACCATGTGCGGGATGCCAACCTGGCGGCCCAGCAGGATGTGCTCGCGGGTCTGCGGCATCGGGCCGTCAGCTGCGTTCACAACCAGGATCGCGCCGTCCATCTGCGCCGCGCCGGTGATCATGTTTTTCACATAGTCAGCGTGGCCGGGGCAGTCGACGTGGGCGTAGTGACGACCTTCGGTCTCATATTCCACGTGCGCGGTGGAGATGGTGATGCCGCGGGCTTTTTCTTCCGGCGCGCCATCGATCTGGTCGTATGCCTGGAAGTCACCGAAGTATTTGGTGATCGCTGCGGTCAGCGTGGTTTTGCCGTGGTCAACGTGGCCGATGGTGCCGATGTTGACGTGCGGTTTCGTACGCTCAAACTTTTCCTTTGCCATTCTCTAGGCGCCCTTTTGAAATGAGGGGTCACATGTCGACCCGGTTTCCTCTGCGCGCGCGGCATATTTGGTTCTGGGGATAAAATCAAGCAGTTCCTGCGTGAAGTGGCCCTGAACGAGGGTCTCAGCCTTCTACCGCGGGCTCCGGGGCGGCTTTCGGCGCAAACCAGCCGTTTTCCTCATGTTCTTCGGCCAGCCACTCTTCCACTTCGTCGGCTATCCGCAGCGCTAGGCCCGCAATCTGTTCGTCCTTGGTGCGTGCATGGCCGGACCCGAGAATCGCGCTTTCACCGGTGGTATCTTCAAAGACCTGCAACTGATGTTTCTTGGCCAGATAGGTTTTGGCAGCGACGTCATAGACAAAGACGTTCACCACTACCGCGCTTTTGGGCGAGAACAGAACCGGCACGCCGGCTGGCGCCAGCATGAAGCCCTCCAATGTCACCGCCACATCATATTCCTGATCACCTTGATAGCGGCGCAACCGTGCATCCAGTGCTTTCTCAATATCCGCAGTCCATTCGCTGTGATCCGCTGCGCGCGACATCGGCCATTGCAACGCCTTGTCCGTATACACATGGGTAACGCGCGCGCTGAACGCGCCCAGATCCTCGGGCGGCTCGTCCAGCAGGGTTTCACCGCAGGCGGTGAGAAAGGCAAAAGCGCTGAGTGCAGAAAGAAGGCGGATCATGTTGGGGTTCCGGTCTGAAAAGCAAGTGTTACCCAGATAGCCGCAGGACCGGGGATCGGTAAAGCGGCGGCGGCGCAATCCCCCGCGCCGGTGGCGCGAGGGTCACAAGGCATCAGCAGAAAACGGCTGGCCTATTTGAACTTATAGTTTCGTGGGAAACCATAGGGCGGCCGTTTGCCAACGCCGGCGCGTTTGCCCAGCCATTGGGTCAGGTCGCCCTCATGACGGGTCTTACCTCCACCCATTTCCCACTTCAGCCCATCCTCCCAGTTGAAGGTGGTGATATCGGAAAGGCCGCCGTCCAGTTCCAGCGAGCCCTGTTTGCCGCGTGCCATGTTGTACTTTTGCAGGCGAACACCCTTGCCGCGGGACAGTTCGGGCATCTCTTCGACCGAGAACACCAACAGCTTGCCGTTCTCGGACACCACAGCCACATGGTCGCCCTCAACCGGCAGGCAGATCTTGGCCTGATCGTCGCCTTTGACGTTCAACACCTGTTTGCCGGTGCGGGTCTGGGCGACGATGTCCTTCTCGGCGCAGATGAACCCGTTGCCGGCATCCGATGCAACCAGCAGACGGCCTTCGGGGTTATGGATCATCAGGTCGACGATTTCCGCCTCGTTCGGCAGATCGACGATCAGGCGCAGAGGTTCCCCCATGCCGCGCCCGCCGGGCAGGTTGGCGGCTGAAATCGTGTAGAATCGCCCGTTGGTGCCAAAGACCAGCAACCGGTCCGTGGTTTCCGCATGGAAGATAAAGCGTGGCCCGTCGCCGTCCTTGAACTTCAGCTCGCGGTTCAGATCGATATGGCCGGTCATTGCCCGGATCCACCCCATCTGCGAGCAGACCACGGTGATCGGCTCGCGGTCGATCATCGCTTCCAGCGGCACCTCTTCCACTTCGCCTGCCTCGGCAAAAAGGGTGCGGCGCTTGCCGCCCTCAAATTCCTTGCCAAAAGTCTTCTTGGTCTCGCGCAGCTGTTCAATGATCCGGTCCCACTGAAGATCACCAGAGGCCAGCAGCTCAACCAATCCTGCGCGTTCATCGCGCAGCGCATCGCGTTCGCGGGTCAGTTCGATCTCTTCCAGACGGCGCAAGCTGCGCAGACGCATGTTGAGGATCGCCTCGGCCTGCACCTCGGTCAGCTCTCCAACGCCTTCGGACGGAGAGATATACTCTGCTTCGGTGAAGGCGCGCGGATGATCGGCACTCCAGTCTTCCCGCATCAGCGCGGCCTTGGGATCATCGTCGTAGCGAATGATATCGATCACCCGGTCAAGATTGAGGAAGGCAATGATAAAGCCCTCCAGCACTTCCAGCCGGTGGTCAATCTTGTCCATCCGGTGCTGCGAGCGGCGCTGCAACACGTCACGGCGATGGTCAAGGAAGGCGCGCAGCACCTCTTTCATCGAACAGACCTTGGGCGTCACGCCGTCGATCAGCACGTTCATGTTGAGGCTGAACCGGGTTTCCAGATCGGAACTGCGGTACATCATCCCCATCAGCACCTCGGGGTCGACGTTCTTGGAGCGCGGCTCCAGCACGATGCGGATGTCCTCGGCCGATTCGTCGCGGATATCGGCGAGAATCGGGATTTTCTTGGTCTGGATCAGCTCAGCGATCTTTTCGATCAGCTTGGACTTCTGCACCTGATAGGGGATCTCGGTAACCACGATCTGCCACTGGCCGCGGCCCAGATCCTCGACCTCATAGGCGCAGCGCAGCCGGAAAGACCCGCGCCCGGTGCTATAGGCCTGGGCGATGTTTTCCTTCGGCTCGACAATGATGCCGCCGGTGGGAAAATCGGGGCCGGGCACGTAGTTCAGAAGCGTGTCGTCGCGCGCATCCGGCGTTTTGATCAGATGGATGCAGGCGTCGATCAGCTCGGCGATATTATGCGGTGGAATATTGGTCGCCATGCCCACGGCAATACCAGCCGCACCATTGGCGAGGATATTGGGAAAGGTCGCGGGCAGCACGGCCGGTTCGGTCAGGCGGCCATCATAGTTGTCGCGGAAATCAACGGCGTTTTCATTCAACCCGTCCAGCATCGCCTCGGCGATGAAGGTCATCCGCGCTTCTGTATAACGCGAGGCAGCCGGGTTATCGCCGTCGATATTGCCAAAGTTGCCCTGCCCGTCGACCAGCGGGTAACGGACGTTGAAATCCTGCGCCAGACGCGCCATCGCATCATAGATCGCAGCATCACCATGCGGGTGGAAGTCACCCATGGTGTCGCCGGAAATCTTTGCCGACTTCAGGAACCCCCCGTTCGAGCTGAGCCGCAATCGACTCATCGCGTAGAGAATGCGCCGATGCACCGGCTTCAAACCGTCACGTGCATCGGGCAGCGCCCGGTGCATGATCGTGCTCAGCGCATAGGTCAGGTAACGCTCGCCAATGGCGCGGCGCAGGGGTTCACGAATCTCACCACTATTGGGGGAGCCTTCGGCGTCGGGGTCTTCTACCAGGTCGCTCATGCTTTGGTGATACTTGCCCCGCAGGCTGCGGTAAAGCAGGCGTTGCGCCTTTTGGCCGTCTCTGTGTTTTACGGGGAGAATCCGCCCGTCTCTCCCGTTTCCTCGCAGCCTTGTTGCGCTATTTATGTGAGTCAGCCGGTTTCTGCTGCCGGTTTCTCCATTTTTTAAGGGGTGCGCGCCATACCCGGCGCGTATTGGGTTGAGGAGTCTGCTTCATGTCACGCTTTGTTGCCGTTTCATTTTTATTTCTGGGCTGGGGTTTTTACGAGCTGAGCGGTGGCGCTGATTTTCAGCCACCTGAGCCTGTCGGTCCGGTTGTCGCTGAAACCCAGCCCACAGCGTCTTCGCGCGCAAAGGCCCGGGTGACCGTCGCATCTCTGGTGACCCGCCCTGTATTGCGACCAGCAGAAATTGCCGCGGCGCAGACGACATCCGAAACATCGCAAGACGTTGCTCTGGCCACAGCCCGAATCGCATCGATAGTTCCTGAAGGCGCCTTGCCCGCCGTCGACCCGACCTCGGATGCAGCATTGGCGCAGATCGCGGCTTTGGGGGCATCGCTGGCGTCCGGCGGCACTCTTTTCCCGAGCGAACCGCTGGGGGAAGGCGTGCAAGTTGCGTCGCTGGAAGGAGGGCTGACCTCTCTGGCAGTCAGCGCGCAGCTTCCGCCAGAGCCTTCGTCGCCCACACCCGTTGTGGTGACTTCGTTGGACGGCGGCCCGGTTGAAACCGGCCCCGACCTGCGTGAAATCACCGCCAGTGCCGTCAATATGCGCGGCGGCCCCGGCACCGGATATCCGGTCATTGGCCGGATGAATCGCGGCCAGCCCGTCGAAGTGCTGAGCGATCCGGGCAGCGGCTGGCTGCGCCTGCGCAACGTCGAGAAACAACAGGTCGGATGGATTGCCGCTTCCCTGATCAGCCGCAAGGCCCCATAAGACACTTGCGCGAACAGCAAGGGTCCGGCAGATGAAAAAGACCATTCTGATCACCGGCTGCTCCTCCGGGATCGGCCTAGATGCAGCACGTGGTATGCGCGACAGGGGCTGGCGGGTCTTTGCCGCCTGCCGACAGCAACGTGACTGCGACCGGATGCGCGCCGAAGGCTTTGATAGCCCACGCATCGACTATACCGACCCCGACACCATCGCCACCGGCCTTGCCGAGGTCCTGAAGGCCACGGACGGCACATTGGATGCATTGTTCAACAATGGCGCCCATGGGCTGCCCGGCGCGGTCGAAGATCTGCCCACAGACGGGCTGCGCGCCATTTTTGAAGCCAATTTCTTTGGCTGGCACGAACTCACCCGGCTGGTGCTGCCGGTGATGCGGCGTCAGGGCCATGGCCGGATCGTGCAGAATTCGTCTGTTCTGGGGCTGGTCGCTTTCCCGTGGCGCGGCGCCTATGTGGCCACCAAATACGCCGTAGAGGGGCTGACCGACACGCTGCGGGTCGAACTGACGGACACAGACATTCATGTGGTCCTGATCGAACCCGGACCGGTGACCTCGAAAATCCGCGAGAAATCCATCCCCCATTTTGAACGGTTCATCGACTGGAAGAATTCACCGCTCAAAGATCTTTACGAAAAAAGCCTGCTGAAACGGCTTTATGAAAGCTCCGGTAAGGACAAGTTCGAGCTGCCCGCCTCTGCGGTGACGGCCAAACTGGCACTGGCCTGCGAATCGCGCAGACCTCGGCCGCGCTATTATGTGACCACCCCCACCTATATCAGCGGCTTTCTGCGCCGGGTGCTGTCCACCCGCGCCTCGGATCGTATTCTGGCCAGACTGCGGTAACAAAACGCTGTCGCATTCCCCGCCCACCCGCGCTAGACCATGCGCAAAGGGTATTCCTATCGCGAGGACACTATGGAAGCGCTTCGTATTCTGGCCATCGTTGCTGCGGCAGCAACGGCCATCGTTCTGGCTCTCGGCATCGCCGGCTTTGGCAAGGGCAGTGACTTCAACCGCAAACACGCCAACAAGCTGATGCGCCTGCGTCTGGCGCTGCAATTTGTTGCCGTGCTGCTGGTGCTTGGCTACATTTACCTGCGTCAGCAGGGAGGTCAGTAACCGCATGGTCGTTCTGAACAAGATCTACACCCGCACCGGCGACAAGGGCGACACGGCCCTTGGCAATGGCGATCGCGTTTCCAAACACTCGGCCCGCGTCGCCGCATATGGCACCACGGACGAGCTGAACGCCTTTCTCGGCGTCGCCCGTCTGGCCGCCGAAGGTGACGCAGATTCGGCGCTGATGCGCATTCAGAATGACCTGTTTGATCTTGGTGCCGACCTCTGTCGCCCCGACATGGACAAAGATGCAGAGGCGGAATTCCCGCCCTTGCGCATGGCCGATGCACAGGTGGACCGGCTTGAGACCGAAATTGACGCCATGAACAAGGATCTGGAGCCGCTGCGCAGCTTCATCCTGCCCGGTGGAGCCGCCTTGGCAGCCCATCTGCACGTCTGCCGCACAGTGGCGCGCCGCGCAGAACGACTGGCCACTGAACTGGCGGAACTTGAACCCGTGAACCCGGCTGCGGTGAAATATCTCAACCGTCTCAGCGACTGGTTTTTTGTCGCCGCCCGCACAGCCAACAACGGCGGCAAGGACGATGTGCTCTGGGTTCCGGGCGCCAACCGCTAAGGCCGCGGTAGGGTTTCTATCCCTTTCAAATGCTGATTCTCTGGCGTGGCATTTTCCGCGCTGCAGCATTCCCATTGACCACCAAAGGCCACTTATCCACGCTCCATCTATAAAAACGCGGCGTCTGATGGCCCTAACATGACGATTTTGCACTGTTGCGCCCTCAATCCCCACGCTATCAACGTCGCGAGAGCATGGAGGGGAGCCACCCTTGGGCGGCTTCTGTTTTGAAGGAGAAAACGCAGATGAAGGTCCTCGTACCTGTCAAGCGCGTGATTGACTATAACGTGAAGGTCCGCGTCAAAGCGGACGGCACCGGTGTCGATCTCGCCAATGTTAAAATGTCGATGAACCCCTTCGACGAGATCGCCGTTGAACAGGCCATCCGTCTGAAAGAAGCGGGCAAGGCCGACGAAATCATCGCCGTTTCCATCGGCGTCAAGCAGGCCCAGGAAACCCTGCGCACCGCGCTTGCCATGGGCGCAGACCGCGCCATCCTGGTTATCGCTGCCGACGACGTGCACACCGACATCGAGCCGCTGGCCGTTGCCAAGATCCTTGCCAAAGTTGTTGAAGAAGAACAGCCCGGCATCGTTCTGGCAGGCAAGCAGGCGATCGACAACGACATGAACGCCACCGGCCAGATGCTGTCGGCGCTGCTGGGCTGGTCCCAGGGCACCTTCGCCTCCGAGCTGGACATCGACGGCGACACCGCCAAGGTGACCCGCGAAGTCGACGGCGGCCTGCAGACCATCAACGTGAAGATGCCTGCCATCATCACCGTTGACCTGCGCCTGAACGAGCCGCGCTATGCTTCGCTGCCCAACATCATGAAGGCGAAGAAAAAGCCGATGGATGAGAAAACCGCAGCAGACTACGGCGTAGACGTGACACCGCGTCTGGAAATCATCTCCACCACGGAACCCGAAGCCCGCGCCGCTGGCATCATCGTTGGTTCGGTTGACGAGCTGGTTGAGAAACTCAAAGAAGCGGGGGCTGTGTAATGGCTGTTCTTCTTCTCGCAGAAGTCACCGATGGTGAACTGGCACTGGACGCGACCGCAAAGGCAGTGAATGCCGCCAAAGCACTGGGCGACGTAACCGTTCTGGCCGCTGGCGCAACTGCCGCCGCTGCTGGCGAAGCTGCTGCAAAAATCGACGGCGTTGCCAAGGTACTGGTTGCCGAAGACGCATCGCTGGGCCACCGCCTGGCGGAGCCGACAGCGGCGCTGATTGCTGGCCTGGCCGGCGATTACGAGCACATCGTGGCACCCGCAACCACCGACGCCAAGAACGTGCTGCCCCGCGTGGCTGCCCTGCTGGACGTCATGGTAATCTCGGATGTGACGGCTGTTGTTGACGGTTCTACTTTTGAGCGTCCGATCTACGCAGGCAACGCGATCCAGACTGTGAAGTCTTCGGATGCGAAAAAAGTCATCTCCTTCCGGACTGCGAACTTTGACGCAGCTGGCGAGAGTGGCTCTGCCTCCGTTGACACCATTGGTGCCGCTGAAAACCCCGGTCTGTCGACATGGGTTGAAGACAAGGTTGCCGCCTCTGACCGCCCCGAGCTGACTTCGGCTGGTGTTGTGGTTTCTGGTGGTCGCGGCGTTGGTTCCGAAGAGGACTTCAAACTGATCGAGACCCTGGCCGACAAGCTGGGCGCCGCAGTTGGCGCATCCCGCGCTGCGGTCGATTCGGGCTACGCTCCGAACGACTGGCAGGTAGGTCAGACCGGCAAGGTTGTTGCACCGGACCTGTACGTGGCCATCGGCATCTCCGGCGCCATTCAGCACCTCGCTGGCATGAAAGATTCCAAAGTGATCGTTGCGATCAACAAGGACGAAGAAGCGCCGATCTTCCAGGTTGCCGATTTCGGTCTGGTTGCCGACCTCTTCGACGCCGTCCCGGCCCTGACCGAAAAGCTCGGTTAAGCCTTAGCGCGGGGCCTTGCCCCGGCCTGAAAACGCAAAAAGCCCCGCTTGTTTCAAGCGGGGCTTTTTCTTGTCTGCACAGCGGGATTAAAGCGATGCCCAATCCCAGCCGGTCATCCGACGAATTTCCAAGGCCACCGTCTGCGCAATGCGCGCATGTTCAGCAGGGCCCAGCATCAGCTTTGCCGTCGGAAACTCCAACGGGCTAAAGAGCATGCCTTCAGTGTCGCCACATTGGCCAGACGTCTGCACCGGAAGCTCGATCACGCCTTTCACCCGAGGCATCAGCGCGTCGACCATCGCGCGATCGACCATCAGCGGTTCGTGCCTGAACACGTCATCCCGCACCTGATCCGCATCAAGATCATACCGCAGCCACAGCAGCGCCACGCGCCCTTCCAGCCGGTCCACCATACGGGACATGCCCTCGACCCAGGCCTCCTGCAGGGCTTCGCGCACCTGCTCAAACCGATCGGCTGACACCTCCTGCAAGACTTGCAGCAAATGCCGGTTAAAGTGGAATTCCGTGAAATCGACCTCTGGATACAACGCCATAAGATCCGGCGTTGCGCTTAGAAAACGATCGTTTCGGCGCGGATGCACCCGGTAGTACCGGTTGCACAGATTCTGCGCGCCCAACACCTGCATAACGGTCAAGTCCGCCCGCGCGGCAATGGCCAATGTGCCGGGGTCACGCAGAAAACTGTCGAGCCCCCCGTTGGTACATCCCAAATTCACACAATCAGTGTCCAATGCCTCTTCTACAGCCGCGACAAAGGGACGCCGGATAAACCGGCCATACACCTCTGTTCCGCCAAGAAAGGCCACATAATCCGTTCCAAGGTCCCGCTCTGGTCCACGGACCAGAAGCTTGCTCCCCGGATAACGGCACGGATCAGACAATAGCGCTGACGCGCTTGTCAGTTCATAGCTCATTTCGCCACCCAATTTTTCACCCGGGACTCACTTTGACGGCGACCCCTTGCCAAATTGCTAATGGTTGAATTTGCCTAAATTCCCAGTGTTCCAGCCTTGTATGTGCCATGTTCGCACCGGTAAGGTCGCCAGCGCAGGCAACGGGAAAGGCACCGGTCATGGAAATTCAAAAAGTCGGCATCATTGGCGCAGGTCAGATGGGCAACGGCATCGCCCACGTGATGGCGCTGGCCAACTATGATGTGGTTCTTGCCGACGTCAGTCAGCACGCTCTCGACAAGGCCATTGCCCTGATCACCAAAAACATGGCCCGTCAGGTCAGCCGTGAAAAGATCACCCAAGCCGACATGGATGCGGCAATTGGGCGAATCATCCCCACCGTGACGGTGATCGACGCAGCCGCCACGGATCTGGTGATCGAAGCCGCGACCGAGCGCGAGACCGTGAAACAGGCCATCTTCGATGAGTTGCAGCCACATCTGCTGCCACATACGATACTGACCTCTAACACCTCGTCGATCTCGATCACCCGGTTAGCCAGCCGCACCGACCGTCCCGAACGATTCATGGGGTTTCATTTCATGAACCCGGTGCCGGTGATGCAGCTGGTTGAACTGATCCGCGGCATTGCCACTGATCAGCCAACTTATAAGGCCTGCAAAGCGGTGGTGGACCGGCTCGGCAAAACGGCGGCCAGCGCCGAAGATTTCCCGGCCTTTATCGTGAACCGCATCCTGATGCCGATGATCAACGAAGCGGTCTATACACTGTATGAGGGCGTTGGTTCGGTTCAGTCGATCGACGAATCGATGAAACTGGGCGCCAACCACCCGATGGGTCCGCTGGAGCTGGCGGATTTCATCGGTCTGGATACCTGTCTGGCGATCATGAACGTGCTGCACGACGGGCTGGCCGACACCAAATACCGCCCCTGCCCGCTGCTGACAAAATACGTCGAGGCCGGCTGGCTGGGTCGCAAGACCCAACGTGGCTTTTACGACTACCGCGGTGAAACGCCTGTACCCACGCGCTGACCTCGCCATCAGCGGACCCTCGAAAAAACAAAGCGCCCCACGGGGCGCTTTTCTCTTTCATAACAATGGAATCGCAGCGGTCAGCTGTCCCCGCCAAGCGCCATGGTATGTTCGCGCAACCAGGCCATGAAACCGCGCGGATCGCTCTGCAACCGCTCCATCTGCGCGTCTGACAGAGGTTCGCCAATGACCGGCGCTTGCGGCTTGTTACAGGCGCGGACGATCTCATGGAGCAACAGCCCCTGACGCAGGATCGCAGAGATGCGGTTGGCCATCAGATAGGCCCGCGAATTGCGGCCCGGGAAATAGATAGGCACCACGCGCGCACCGGACCGGCGGATCAGCTGGGCGGTAAACACGTTCCATTCCTGTTCGACCGCAGGGCCAAACAGGCTGTCCGACGACATCACCACACCCGATGGGAACAGGGCCACGCAGCCACCATTCTTCAAATGGGCCATGGTATTGGCGCGCATCTCAACCATTTTGCGTTGCGCCTCCGGGTCATGCGGAAACGGCACCGGAATCATGAAAGAGGTCGCCGCCTCATCCAGACCGGTCAGCACCGAGCGGGTCAGAATGCGGTAGTCTTCGCGACGGCGGCCAATCAGATCCGCGAAGATCATCCCGTCAACCATGCCATGCGGATGGTTCGCCACCACCACAACCGGGCCAGACTCAGGAATCAAATCAATCTGCGCTTGCGGGGTCTTCAGCTCGATCCCCATGATATCCAGCGCCCCACGCCAGAAATTCTGACCGCGGTAGTTGGCATTGCTCTTTTCGAATTTGTTGACCATGCGCAGAATGGTCAGCTTGCCGGTCAGCCATTCGATGGTCTTGATCGCAAATGAGGTCCAGTTGTCATCAAAGGAATTGGCATAGGTCAGCGTGCGACGATCATAGACCTCGCTGGTTTCGCTTTCGGCAGGTTTGTCACTGCCTGTTCCATTGTCTTGTGCGGTCTCTGCCACGTTGCAATCCCATCGCAGGCGCTCTCGTGAGCGCTTAGATCCCTTCGCCGAACTTACCAGCCACCAGCGCCTCCAGCGCCTCGGAGAGCGCCTCGGAATCTGGCCCCGAAGTCTCGACGTCAATAGTCGTTCCTTTCGAGGCTGCCAACATCAAAAGCCCCATGATGCTATCGCCTGATGCGCTCATGCCATCGCGTGACACTTCCGCCGAAGCGTCAAAGCCTTCTACCAGCTCCACCAGCTTAGCAGATGCACGGGCATGCAGCCCTTTTTCATTGACGATCTTAAATGTCCGCTGAACCATATTGTTGGCCTGTCTTTGTCCGGTCAGTCCGGGCTTACGTTTTGCACGTTGATGTATTTTCGCCCGGCTTCCATGGCGTGGCGCACAGATTCGGCCACAGGCAGATGACGGGTTTTCGCCAGTTTGATCAGCATCGGCAGGTTCGCACCATACAGAATGCGCCGGTTGGCAGGAGCACAGGCCCGCAGGGAAAGATTTGACGGCGATCCCCCGAACAGATCGGTGACCACCACCACGCCTTCGCCGCTGTCGACCTCATCTGCCGCGGCGCATATTTCGCGCTGCTTGAGATCGCGGTCCTCTTCCGCCCCAATCGCAATGGCCTTAAGGGCCGGCTGCGGCCCCACCACATGTTCTACTGCCCTCAGGTATTCCTGGGCCAGCCCGCCATGTGCGACTATCACAATCCCGATCAACTGGGCCTCACTCCATTTCTTGCTGGCCTTGCAGCTCGCGGAGTCCAATTGACACCCGCTGGCCGTCTTCTGCAAGGGCCTGCGCCAGGGATTCTTTCAGTGTTGCCACCCAATTAGGCGTGCAGCGGCCAAAAGTAGCACTAAACGGGGCAAAATCCCCGATATTCTATGTTTCAAAAGAGCAAGAGTGGACGCCGGAGATCCTTGGAAATGGCCTGCCGGAAGGGCGCGCCAGACTCCGGTTGCCCAGTTCTGTGCAACGTCAGATCCGCCGCACTCCGGACCTCAGGAATTGCAGCAAGGCAGGCGCGAAATGGGGGGCATCTACCCGGTGGAATTCCGGCAGTGTCACCCCCAGCATGTCGCGGGTATGCAACTGTGGAAGCCGGGCGTCCTCTTGTTGGTCAAGTGAGACACATGCAACCAGCACCGCGCTCAGGGCCGGAGTGGCGTGGATCAGCCCCAGTCCGCGCGCTTCGACCAGTCCGCGAATGCTGTCTGGTGACCAGGCCGCCAGCCCGGCCTCGGTGCGCGTCACCATGACCCGGTCATCGGCGACAAGTTCTGCCCCATAGGCCATCAGCTGCAAGGCCAGGGAGGACTTGCCGCTGCCTGATTTTCCGGTGATCAGCAAGCCGCGTTCGGCAAAGGACACGCAGCTGGCATGCAGGCACAGCTGGCCGCTATCCGACACGGTCAGACCGGCAGGCCAACAACAAAACGCGCGCCCAGCCGCTCCGACGTCGGATCGGCATTGGTCGGGCGGATGTTTTCGGCCCAGATCACGCCGCCATGCGCCTCAACGATCTGCTTTGAAATCGCCAGACCAAGGCCGGAATTATTGCCAAAATGCTCCGCCGGGCGTTCGGAATAAAAGCGTTTGAAAATCTTGGTCAAAGCCTGATCAGGAATGCCGGGGCCCGTGTCTTCGACCACAATGAGAACCCGGTTGGCCCGTTTGCGCGCCCAGACCCGGATCGCATCCCCTTCTTCGCAGAAGGAGACCGCATTGGTGATCAGATTGACAAAAACCTGTGCCAGCCTTGCTTCCAGACCCTGGATCGCCACCGGACCGGGCGGCAGGTCTGTAATATAGTCGATCCCCTTGGCGCGGGCATCTTCGCCCAGATACTGATTGAGATTACCCAGCATCTCCAGAAGATCAAAGTCCTCTTCCTCTTCCTTCACCAGCTCAGCATCCAGCCGCGATGCATTGGAAATATCACTGACCAACCGGTCCAGACGGCGCACATCATGTTCGATCACGTCCAACAGTTTCTCTCTCTGATCTTCCCGCTTGATCATACGCAGGGTTCCGACCGCCGATTGCAGGCTGGCCAGAGGGTTCTTGATCTCGTGGGCGACATCGGCGGCGAACTGTTCATTGCCGTCAATCCGGTTGTAGAGCGCTTTTACCATCCCCCGCAGGGCCCGGCTCAGGCGCCCGATCTCATCGGGTCGCGCCGACAAGTCCGGGATACGGATGCGGCCGGGGTTCACCTTGCGGGTGTTGCGGTCGCGGCCCAGCTCGGCGGCCTCTGCCAGATCGGCGAGCGGGTTTGCAATGGTCGAGGCCAGCACCAGGCTCAGCCCGACAGAGACCAGCAGCGCGATCACAAACATCTGCAGCACGCGTTCGTGTTCATTGCGCACCAGCGTGTCAACCTCACCCGTTGGTGAGGCCACTGCGACAACGCCCAATGCGCTTCCTGAGTTGAGGATCGGCGTGGCCGCGGTAAAGACGGTTCCACCACTGGTATCGATGATCGCATCGACCTTCAGCCCGCCCTGCATGGAGATTTCGGCCTGGGCGGCAAGTTGCACATCCAGCGGCGGGTGTACCACCTCGCCATTTGCAGACAGTAGGCTTTCGACCGTTGTCCAAATCGCCGACAGCCAATCACTGATCAAGGTGCGGTTTTGATCCGTGCCGCTCAGTGCGTCCAGTGTTTCGCCGCCAACGCCCTGAACATGGCCGACCATCTGGGCGGTGGTATCAAAGACGTAGACCTCTAGCCCGTCGCGCAGGTTCAGACCGTTCAGCGTGGCGGCAACATCAATGCCGTCACCGGTTACAAAGCTGACACCGCCAGTGGCGGGAATTTGCGATTCAAAAACATCCGCAATCAGCTGCGCTTCGCTGACCAACGCGGTTGCCCGCTGCAACACCAGACTCTGACGCGAGGAATTGAGGTAAAGAATACCGGCAACGAGGATCACCAGCGCCACCAGATTGAAGGTGATGATTTTCCGCGTCAAAGGCGAGCCACGCAGCGAAAAGAACCCCCGCCGTGCCCGTTTGACCTGCATTTCCTGCGCAACAGTATTGTTCGGGGCGACCCAATCGTCGCCCAGGACAACGTCGCCGTTGTGCTGGTCTTGCGTCATGCCGGTATCGCGCATCTGCGCCCTTCCGTTTGGCCCCAAAGGGAGGGCCGGTTATTCTTCGTTGTAACGGTAACCGATACCGTACAGCGTTTCGATCGCCAGAAAATCCGGATCCGCATTGCGCATTTTCTTGCGCAGGCGTTTGATATGGCTGTCGATAGTACGATCATCCACATAGACCTGATCATCATAGGCCACGTCCATCAGCTGATCGCGGCTTTTGACAAAGCCGGGGCGCTGTGCAAGCGCCTGCAGCAACAGGAATTCGGTCACAGTCAGCGACACGTCCTTGCCCTTCCAGCTGACCGAATGGCGCAGCGGATCCATCCGCAGATTGCCGCGTTCCATCACCTTGGTTTCCGCCACCGGCGTGCCTGCGGCATCGCCTGCAACCGCCTCTTGGCGGCGCAGCAAGGCGCGGATACGTTCTACCAGAAGACGCTGCGAGAAGGGCTTTTTGACATAGTCATCCGCCCCCATACGCAGGCCGAGCACCTCGTCAATTTCATCGTCTTTGGAAGTGAGGAAGATCACAGGCATCTGCGTTTTCTGACGCAGGCGCTGCAGAAGATCCATGCCGTCCATACGCGGCATCTTGATGTCCAGAACTGCCATATCGGGCAATTTCTTATTGAAGGCGTCAAGCGCCGCCTGGCCATCGTTATATGTTTCGACCTCAAAGCCTTCGGCCTCAAGTGTCATGGAGACTGAAGTCAGGATATTCCTGTCATCATCTACCAATGCAATCTTTGACATTTGAAGTGCCCCTAATCTGCTCGCAACTGCCTTGTTTTTAGCTTCTTCATCGCCGTTTCACGGCAGCGAATCAATGCCTATTAACGAATCGCCGTCAAGTTTCACGGCGATTAGGGCAAAAATACCTTAGCATTGACTGAATGCTGCCACGTCTTTGGGCAGCAAAAATAATGGTTGCGCTAAACTTCTGCTTGATTGCGCTAACTATGCGGACACGTCCTGTTCATACGCTAAAACGTCATGTTAAGACCCCGCGCATCGGCGCTTGTGCCGTTTCTATTGCCCCATGGGCGCGCCGCCTAATCGGCACGCCTGACTAGGAGAAAAACACATGACATCTGGACGGGTTAACCCGCAATTCCGGCTCGAAGACCAAGGCATCTCGGAGCTGGGCAATGTCTATTACAACCTCATGGAGCCGGCGCTGATCGAACAGGCGCTGAAGAACGGCGAAGGCACCCTCGGCAACGGCGGCGCATTCCTGACAACCACCGGAAAGTTCACCGGTCGCTCCCCCAAGGACAAACATGTCGTCACCTCCGATAGCGTCAAAGACACTATCTGGTGGGAAAACAACGCCGCGATGAGCCCCGAAGGCTTTGACGCGCTGTATGAAGACATGATCGCCCATATGAAGGGCAAGGACTACTACGTGCAGGATCTGGTTGGTGGCGCCGACCCGCGCCACGCGATCAACGTCCGCATGGTCACCGAACTGGCCTGGCATGGTCTGTTCATCCGCACCATGCTGCGCCGTCCCGACCGCGAAGACCTGAACGATTTCATCGCTGATTTCACCGTCATCAACTGCCCGACGTTCCAGGCAGACCCAGCCAAGCACAACTGCCGGTCGGAAACCGTGATCGCGATGAACTTTGATCGCAAGATGATCCTAATCGGCGGCACCGAATACGCCGGTGAGAACAAGAAATCCGTGTTCTCGCTGCTGAACTACCTGCTGCCGGAAAAAGGCATCATGCCGATGCACTGCTCAGCCAACCACGCCAAGGGCAACCCGGTCGACACCGCCGTCTTCTTTGGCCTGTCCGGCACCGGCAAAACCACCCTGTCGGCAGACCCCGACCGCGTGCTGATCGGCGACGACGAACATGGCTGGTCTGACAACGGCACCTTCAACTTCGAGGGCGGCTGCTACGCCAAGACCATCAACCTCAACGCCGAGGCTGAGCCGGAAATCTACGCCACCACCTCGAAGTTCGGCACCGTGATCGAGAACATGGTCTTCGACCCGGAGACCAAGGAACTGGATTTCGACGACGACAGCCTGACCGCCAACATGCGCTGCGCCTACCCGCTGCACTATATCTCCAACGCGTCCGACGACGCGCGGGGCGGTCACCCCAAGAACATCATCATGCTGACCTGCGACGCCTTTGGCGTTCTGCCGCCGATCTCGCGACTGACCCCGGCGCAGGCGATGTACCACTTCCTCAGCGGCTTCACCTCCAAGGTGGCCGGCACCGAGCGCGGCGTGACCGAGCCCGAGCCGACCTTCTCCACCTGCTTTGGCGCGCCCTTCATGCCGCGCCGCCCCGAGGTCTACGGCAACCTGCTGCGCGAAAAGATCGCCCAGCACGGTGCCACCTGCTGGCTGGTCAACACCGGCTGGACCGGCGGCGCCTACGGCACCGGGTCGCGCATGCCAATCAAGGCAACCCGCGCCCTGCTGACCGCGGCGCTGGACGGCACCCTGGCCAATGTCGAATTCCGCAAGGATGCCAACTTTGGCTTTGATGTGCCGGTTGACGTTCCAGGTGTTCCGGAAATGCTGCTGAACCCGCGCCGCACCTGGGACGACAAAGAAGCCTATGACGCGCAGGCAGCGAAACTGGTTCAGATGTTCTCGGACAACTTCGGCCAGTACCTGCCCTATATCGACGAAGACGTGAAAGCCGCCGCCATCGGCTGAAGCGCAGCTCTCTGACTAAACAGAAAAGCCCGGACAGCGATGTCCGGGCTTTTTTCTTTTGACCTGCAAGTGAACTCTGAGCGCCTGCCCGGGTGGGCGCGGTACGCGCCCGCCGTGGGGCGGGCAGGCGCGTGCCTGCCGCTAGTGCGACAGGCGGTGTATCTTAGTACTCACTGAGGTTCCCCGTCACCATATCGCGTACCTTCACCGCGTAACGGTCGGTCATGCCAGAGACGAAATCCGCCAGCGCATGCATGCCCGTATAAGCATCCTCCACCCCGCGCAGGTCCAGATCCACGGCGCGGATCAGCTGCTGCCAGTGCGGGTGTTCTTTTTCCAGACGGGCCTGGTCCCAGCCGCACTCCGCCAGATCACCAAAGAGCCTGTGGAAGTGATCCAGAATACGGTGCAGCACCTGCCGGCCTGCCACTTCCAGCTCGGTCTTGCGGCGGGCGACAAAAATGCGCTCGACCGACAGCTTTTGCAACGTGTCGAAGGCATCCGCCTTAGTAGAGGCACCCACAAGATCGCCGTCGAATTCACCGGTCATGATGGCATCGTAATTGTCCATGAAGGCCTGAACGGCCGCCTGTGTGGCAGATCCGATGGCCAGCGCCCGCAGCAATCCCACACGCTCGCCAAGCGGCATGGCGGCATCTTCTTCGCGATTACGCTTGCCCGTGATTTCTTCAAGTGCGGCGGCCACATCCGCACGTTCCAAATCGCCCACGGCGGCTGCATCTTCGATGTCCATGATCCGGTAGCAGATGTCATCTGCGGCCTCGACAAGAAAGGCCAACGGGTGACGGCGGTACCAGCCGTCCGGCTCGGCGATCATGCCGGTGGCGGCGCAGATCTCCTGCAAGAGCGGCGCGTCTTCAGCGAAAACGCCGAATTTTTTCAGCCCCGCGTAGGGCGCTGGCTGCCCATCCAGAACCGTGTCGCGGACCATCCGCGTGCAGGGGTATTTCAGGAAGGAGCCCAAGGTGGCATAGCTCAGCCGCATGCCGCCATCGCGGCGTGACATTTCCAAACGCCCCGCGATACGCAGCCCCTGTGCGTTGCCCTCAAAATGCTCAAACTCGGCCCATTGATCCTGCGGTACTTGCGCCGCAAGGTCCGATCCCGCCCGAAACTGCTGCGCGAACCACGCGCCGATGCTGTCTTCGCCTGAATGGCCAAAGGGCGGATTGCCAATGTCATGCAGCAGGCAGGCCGCCTGCACGTGGCCAGCGATGCGCAGCACCTGATCCGCGCTGACACGATCCTTTTCCAGCAGCGCATGGCCGACGCCGGTGCCCAGCGAGCGGCCGACGCTGCAGGTCTCCATGCTGTGGATCATCCGGTGGTGAACGTGGTCGTGCTGGTACAGCGGATGCACCTGCGTCTTTTGCGCCAGACGGCGGAAAGGTTCGGAAAACAGGATACGGTCATAGTCCTGCAGATAGGCCTCTCGGCCCGGTGCCTCATCGAAATCCGGCCGTTGCAACCGACCGGGATTGAGAAGCCTGCCCCACTCCATACTCATCGTCATTCTCCGTTCTGCCCTGCGCGCAATCACACATAATTCGGCGTGCCCGGCAAGCTGGTATTGCGCAACTCTACCCCATCAGCCCGCGTCGGATCAGGTTCAGCCCGGCGAGCAGCAGCAGCAGCAATGTCACCCGGCGAAACCCCGCCTGATCGACCCGCGCATGCCACAGACCACCCAGCCACATGCCGACAACAACCGGGATGACCAACATCATCGACAGTGGCAGGGTTTCCGCCCGCAACACGCCGGTTTCAAGATGTGCCAGCAACAGCGAAACGGATCCCAAGCTGTAAATCACCCCCTGCAGCCGCATCTGGTCGCGCTTGTCGGTTCTGATCGCCGTCAGGTAGCTGACTGTCGGAGGCCCCCAAATACCGGAGAAGCCGCCAGAGAACCCAGCGAGCGCCCCAGCACAGATCGTCGCTAGGCGATTGTCCTCGCGCAGCGCCAATCGCGGTGCCACCAGCAAAAGAATGCAAAAGCCGGTGACCATAAATCCCAGCAGTAAAAGCAGCGCACCAACAGGCAAGACTGCGACCAGCTGCGCCGCCGTCAGAAGCATCACCAGACCGCTGATCAGAAAAAGCCGAAACCGTTTGATGGCTGCCCACACAGCCGCAAGCCCATCGCCAAAGGCCAACATCCCATTGCTTGCCAAGGCGGGCAGGATCAGTCCGGCCAGCGCCAGATCCGGTGCCATGAACAGGCTCAGCCCCGAGATCAGCATCAGCGGAACACCAAAACCCACCATCCCTTTTACCGTGCCGGCCACCAGACCGACACAAAGGGCCGCCAGCCATTCAGGGCCGCTCAATATGACAAGAAAACTCTCCATATCCTCCTCTTAGCACGCGGCGAAACGCTGCACTGCAGTATTTCATAACGTAATTTTCGGTCCAAAAATGCTGCACATGCGAATTTTTGTTGCGCTGCACCTGCAAAGTGATTACCCACAAAGAGACGAATAAGGATGTGATTCATGGCGCACGACGGACAGGACCTGCAAATGACCCCAGTTGTTCTCCCCGACCTTCTGACCTTGACCGGGGCCACTCTGGCACCTGTGGCCGAGGTATTTGAAGCCGCCAAGGCAGCGGTCAAATCGCTGGTCAGCGAAGACGGCCGTGTGTCAGGCCGCCTGGTCGAACAGCATCAGGATGCCGCCCACGGGTTGTCCTGGCTGGCCACCTATGACCAGAGCTTGCAGCAGATGCAGAAATGGGCCGACCGACTGTCCGGCGATGGCAAGTTCGGTGAGATCGAACAGCTGATCCACCAGATCGCATTTGGCGAATATCTGGCGCAGATCAAAGGCGGCATCCCGATGAGCCAGGGCGAGATCCTGCGCCTATCCGATATGGGTGTCTCTGCCGATGCGCTGAACACCGATGCCGTGGCCACGCTCACCGCCAGTGGCAACACCACCGCCGCCCGCACCCGGCTGGTCGAGCTGATGCAGGAGCAATCCGCCAACGCCACGTTCGGCGCCTCCGGTCTGGATGAAGAGCTGGAAATGATCCGCGATCAGTTCCGCCGCTTTGCCCAAGACCGTGTCGAACCCAACGCCCATGACTGGCACCTGAACGACGAGCTGATACCGATGGACATCATCGAGGAGCTCGCCGAAATGGGCGTCTTCGGCCTGACCATCCCCGAGGAATACGGCGGCTTTGGCCTGTCCAAAGCGTCGATGGTTGTGGTCTCCGAAGAACTCAGCCGGGGCTATATCGGTGTCGGCTCGCTCGGCACCCGGTCCGAGATTGCAGCGGAGCTGATCCTCTGCGGCGGCACGGACGAACAGAAAGCCAACTGGCTGCCCAAGATTGCCAGCGCCGAGATCCTGCCAACGGCCGTTTTCACCGAGCCGAACACCGGTTCTGACCTTGGCTCTTTGCGTACCCGTGCCACCAAGGGCGAGGACGGTGATTACACGGTGACCGGCAACAAGACCTGGATCACCCACGCGGCGCGCACCCATGTGATGACGCTTCTGGCACGCACCAACCCCGACAGCACCGATCACCGTGGCCTGTCGATGTTCCTCGCCGAAAAGACACCGGGCACCGACGAAAACCCCTTCCCCACCGAAGGCATGACCGGCGGCGAAATCGAAGTTCTGGGCTACCGCGGCATGAAAGAATACGAGCTGGGTTTTGACGGCTTCAAGGTGAAGGGTGAAAACCTGCTTGGTGGCGAAGAGGGCAAGGGCTTCAAACAGCTGATGGAGACCTTCGAGTCCGCCCGCATCCAAACCGCCGCCCGCGCCATCGGTGTCGCGCAATGTGCGCTGGATATCGGCATGCAATACGCGCAGGACCGCAAGCAATTCGGCAAGAGCCTGATCAACTTCCCCCGCGTTTCCGGCAAGCTGGCGATGATGGCGGTAGAGATCATGATCGCCCGCCAGCTGACCTATTTTTCCGCTTGGGAAAAAGACAACGGCCACCGCTGCGATCTGGAGGCTGGCATGGCCAAGCTGCTGGGCGCCCGCGTGGCATGGGCGGCAGCCGACAACGGCTTGCAGATCCACGGCGGCAACGGTTTTGCGCTGGAATATAAAATCAGCCGCGTGCTGTGTGACGCGCGCATTCTCAACATCTTCGAGGGGGCGGCCGAAATTCAGGCGCAGGTCATCGCACGCCGCCTTCTGGCCTGATCAGACAGACTTCAGTTTCCTGACGGGGCTACTCCCCCCAACTTGCCCGGCCTTAGTGCCGGGTTTTTCTTTGCCCTGTCGCGCCCTTTGCACAGCCCGACAGTCGGGATGCCCGTCAAATCAACGTCGGCGCGGCCCGATTTCTGCATTCCTGCCCCAAAAAATTCGAATTTTACTGATATGGGTCTCTGCAGCGAAACCGGCGCTCTGGCGCTGTCACAGGAGACCACCTGAATGCGAGGCATCCCCGGCGTTCTGACCCTTTTATTTCTGCTCGTATCCGCCTGTGCAGGTGCGCCACCGACCAATGGCGATCCACGCATTCTGGCCATGGGCGATTCTCTGATGGCAGCCCATGCGATCAGCGGCCGCTCCATTGCCGATATGGCTGGCAAAGAGCTGGGCACAAAGGTGGCCGATCGATCCGTGCTGGGCGCGCGCATGAATTACGCGCTGCCGGTGTCCGGCGCGATGGGGATGAGCATTCCCAAACAGTTCCGCGACGATGCCGATCTGGACTGGGTCATCGTCAACGGCGGTGGCAATGACCTGTGGTTCGGCTGCGGCTGTTCTGCCTGCGACCGCAAGATGGGCAAGATGATCTCTGAGGACGGCAAATCCGGCACCATCCCCGGCCTAGTGAACCGGCTGCGCAAAAGCGGGGCCAAGGTGCTTTATGTTGGCTATCTGCGCAGCCCCGGTGCTGGCTCTCCTATCGAATCCTGCCGCGATGAGGGGGATGAGCTGGACCGCAGGCTTACCCGGCTAGCCGAACTGGACGAAGGGATTTTCTTCCTGCCGTTGTCCGACCTCGTGCCGTATGGCGACCGGTCATACCATGGGATCGATATGATCCACCCCTCTTTGAAGGCCAGCGCTGAAATCGGCGCCATGGTGGCTGATGTCATCCGTAACGAAAGCGTCAAATGACCCGTGGACGGCAATGCCCTACACAGGAGCATGTTGTTGTTTCGCGCGCTCGCACTTTTGGTGTCCCTCTGCTCCGTTCTGGTCGCCTGCAGCGATGAAACCGTCGCGGCCTACGGGGGCGCGGGCAAGGTTTGGCTGCTGCAAGACCTGAACGGCGCGCCTTTCCCGGCGCAGGCAACCCTGCGCTTTCCACAGCCGGGACAGATTGAAGGCAAAGGCCCCTGTAACGCATATACCGCCACCCTGACCGCACCCTACCCCTGGTTCGAAGCCACCCCGCAGCCCCAGAGCCGTCAGATGTGCGCAAACCAGCCCGACGAGGACCGGTTCTTGCAGGCGCTGAGGTCAATGACGTTTTCCGAAGTGTCCGGGCAGGTGCTGATCCTGAGCAATGAAGCCGGACAGGACATGACCTTCACAGCCGGCGGCTGAGAGTGTCCAACAGCCGACCCCGTGCCTCGGGCACCGGGTGGTTTCCCAGCGCTTTCGCCAGACGGGTTTCCAAGAAGAAGCCGGTCGTGCGAAGGGCGATCAAAATGTCTTCGTCCCCGGCATCGCCCTCACCACGCAGCACCGGCGGCAGAGGCAGCAGCCTGTTTGCCCATTCTCCAGCCCCATTTCGCGACACGGCACAACCAGACTTGGGCGATACATAAATGAGGTCCTCAGCGGAGCCCGTCACCGCACAGGCCGAAAGGTCGAGACCAAATCCCAGCTCCTCCAGAAGAGCCAGTTCCCACTGCAAATAGGCCAGCGGCCAAATCTCTTCCTGCTCCAGCAAGTCCAGAAGCTGTTCTGAGCGTGTATAGAGGGCAGCATGGGGCTCGCGTTCTGGCAGGCTGAAAGCGAGCAGCGCGGTCACCGCATTGAGGCCCGCCAGGGCCAGCCGCCCCGACAATGCGGCCGCAGCCCGGCTGCGCAAGGGTTCGGCCTGATAGGCGCCCAGGTGTTCCTCCAGACGGGCCCGCCAGATCAGATCCAGCTGCGCCCCCGGTTGTAGCACAGGCGCCATCCGGCGCCCGGCGCCGCCGCGTACAAGGCCTGCGTGGCGGCCATGCTCCTGGGTGAAGACATCGATGATCGCGCCATTTTCACCGTGGCGGCGCACCGAAAGCAATATGCCGTGATCGCGCCATTCCAACGGGGGCCGCTCCCTTAAATCCTGCCGTCAACAGACCGCAAGCAGGCCACCGGCGCAAGCCCCGGCGCAAGCCCCGGCGCCTATTCCAGCCCCGGTTCATCCAGCAGATGACGGCCCCGGCGGTCTTCGACCTCGATCACCCAGAGGTCAGGGTCAAATTCACCCTGACGGCGAATGGAGGCATCGACCTCCGCCTCGCCCCCTTCGCACAGCACGTCCCATCTGCGTGCGCCGCTCATCAGATCAAATGTGCGGTGAAATGCCTGTGCCTGACCATCAAGCGTATTGAGCTTGATCAGAACCGCGCCGGCCGTGTCATCCCCGTGGGAGACCACAAAGGCGGGGATGTCCTGAAACCGCAACCGGGCGAGATAGGCCTGAACCCAGAATTCAGCCGTGAGACGGGCCATGGGTTATCCGCCGCAGCCAAAGCGCGCACGGAGGCTGCGGGAGCCTCCGGCGGGAGTATTTGGGAAAAGATGAAGCATCGCCCGGTCAGCTGTTGCCGTCTTTGAAGTCGAGGCCCATTTCGGAGTAACGCTCGGCCTCTTCCAGCCAGTTGGGGCGGACCTTGACCTGCAGGAAGAGGTGGATCTTGCGATCCAAAAACTCTTCCAGCTCGGCGCGTGCGGCTTGCGAGACCGATTTGATCGTCTCGCCGCGCTTGCCGAGCACGATGCCCTTGTGGCCATCACGAACCACATAGATCACCTGATCAATCTTGGCGGAGCCGTCTTTGCGCTCTTCCCAGTTTTCGGTCTCAACCGTCATCTGGTAGGGCAATTCCTGATGCAGGCGCAGGGTCAGTTTCTCACGGGTCATTTCCGCGGCGATCATCCGCATCGGCAGATCGGCAATCTGGTCTTCGGGATAGAGCCAGGGGCCTTCGGGTAGTTCCTTGGCCAGCCATTTGCGCAGATCGTCCACACCGTGGCCGCGTTCAGCCGAGATCATGAAGGTTTCAGCGAAATCATAGGCCTCGTTCAGCTTCTGAGTCAGGCCCAGCAAGACGTCCGACTGCACCTTGTCGATCTTGTTGATCGCCAGAGCCACGGTGCGACCCTTGCCAATCTCGGCCAGCCCTTCGAGGATGCGCTCGACACCTTCGGTAATGCCGCGGTGCGCCTCGATCAGCAGCACGACAACATCCGCGTCCGCAGCACCGCCCCAGGCGGCCGCCACCATGGCACGGTCCAGACGGCGGCGCGGCTGAAACAGGCCGGGCGTGTCAACAAAGACCAGTTGCGCCTCGCCTTCCAGTGCCACGCCGCGAATACGGGCGCGGGTGGTCTGCACTTTATGGGTGACGATCGAGACCTTGGCCCCGACCATACGGTTCAGAAGCGTCGACTTCCCCGCATTGGGTTCCCCGATCAATGCTACAAATCCGGCACGGGTGGTCATGTCTCTTGCTCCAGTAACTTCAGCATGGCCGTGGCAGCGGCCTGTTCGGCGTGGCGTTTGGAATTTCCGGTTCCGTCTGCCGTGGCGCCATCCTGCAATTGGACCTTGATGGTAAAGACCGGCGCGTGGTCCGGGCCTTCGCGCGATATCTGCAGGTATTTTGGTGGTGGCTGTTTGCGGCCCTGCACCAGTTCCTGCAGCACAGTTTTGGCATCGCGGGCATCGGTGTCAACGGCGCCGATACGGCCACCCCAGAGCCGCAGGATCATCTCCTGCGCGTTTTCAAAGCCACCATCCCGGTAGACCGCCGCAATCACCGCTTCCATCGCATCGCCCAGCAGCGCCATCTTGCGTCGCCCACCGGACATCATCTCAGAGCGGCCCAGTTTCAGCACCACGCCCAGATCAACCTCGCGCGCCACATCCGCGCAGGTCTCTTTGCGCACCAGCGCATTGAAACGCGGCGCCAGCTGGCCTTCGCTTGCGTCTTTATCATCTTCCAACAGTGCCGTGGCCATTACCAGCCCCAGAACCCGGTCACCAAGGAATTCCAGTCGCTGGTTATCCGGTCGTGTCTCGGAGGAGATCGACGGATGGGTCAGCGCCCGTTGCAGCAGATGCGGCTGGCGGAACGTATAGCCAAGCCGCGCCTCAAAGGCCTTCATTTCCTTGGAGAGCTTCACTCGACTGCCTTGAAGAAACGATCAGACCGCCATGTCCAGAAGAACAGCATCGAACGCCCCCCGGAGGAGAACATGATGCGATCCGCACGACCGATCAGGTTTTCGTAAGGGACAAAACCCACCCCGCCGGCCGTTTGCGGCAGGCGGCTGTCAGCGGAGTTGTCGCGGTTGTCACCCATGAAGAAATAATGACCCTCGGGCACCTGATAGATGCCAGTGTGATCCATCCCCTGATTGGTGATGTTGAGGATTGTATGACTGGAGCCACCCGGCAGGGTTTCGATCTGGCGTGACTTCAGACAGCTGCCACCCTGCCCCACGGGGCCGTTTTCACAGCGCGGGAAAGACCCGGCCGGGCCCTGACGCTCCATCACTTCCTCGAAATCACCTGCATCCTGCAGGCCAACAGCCGCACCGTTCAGGTGCAGCACGCCGTCTTTGACCTGCACCGTATCGCCCGGCATGCCGACGAGACGCTTGATGAAATCCACTCCCGTCACCGGGTGACGGAAGACCGCAACATCGCCGCGTTCCGGATCACCGCCCAACAGGCGGGTGTTGTCACCACCAACAAAGCCGCAGATCTTCTCGGCATCGATGTTGAGACCTACCGCGGGGATTTTGACGGTTGGGCAGGAGGCATAGGAGTAGCCATAGACCATCTTGTTCACGAAGAGGAAATCGCCGACCAGCAGCGTTTCCTTCATCGACCCGGAGGGAATCCAGAACGGCTGGAAAAACAGGGTGCGGAAAACGCCGGCAATCAACAGCGCATAGACAATTGTCTTGATCGTCTCGACGATGGAACTTCCGGTCTTGGCTTTGGCCGTCATCGGGCTCTCCGGTACAAATAGCGGTTCGGGGCTACATGAGGGGCTGTCCGGGGTAAGTCAAGCTTGGCCCGGCGATTCACGCCAAAGGCCGGGCTTCTATCACCACAAAGGCCTGCGCCCAGGGGTGATCATCGGTGAGGGTGACATGAATGATCGCCTCATGGCCCGGCGGCGTCATCTGCTCCAGCCGCTCGGCAGCCCAGCCGGTGACCTGCATCACCGGCTGGCCGCTGTGCAGATTTGAAACGGCCATATCCTTCCAGGCGATGCCCATGCGCAACCCGGTGCCCAGCGCCTTGGAGCAGGCCTCCTTGGCGGCCCAGCGTTTGGCATATGTCCCCGCCACATCGTGCCGCCGCTCGGCCTTGCGCTGTTCGGTCGCGGTGAACACCCGGTTGCGAAACCGGTCACCAAAGCGGTCCAAAGTGCCTTGGATGCGTTCGATATTCGCAAGATCAGTGCCAATGCCGAGGATCATGTTGCCTGCCTGACGGATAGGGTTCGGGTCCCTTCTAGAACAAAGGCTAGCACCCGCTGCGGGGGGACGCAAAGCAATGGATCCGCGCCCTCGTCCCGTATCACTTGCGGCGCCGGGGCCTGCAAAGCGCATGCAACAGGAGGAGCATCAGCAACAGCGCAGCTGAGACTGCCGCCAGCATCGGCCAGCTCAACCCGCGCATCTGCGCGCCGAGCCAGCAGGACAGGACCGTCACCGGCAGGATACCCAGGCCCGTGGTCCACAGAAAGGTCCAGAGCGGCACGCGGGTCAGCCCGGCGGCATAGTTGATCAGGTTGAAGGCAATCACCGGCACCAGCCGGGCGCCCAGCAGCATCCATGTGCCATTATCACCTGTCCAGCGGTCCAGCTGCGCAGCACGCGGCGCGCTCAGCCAGCCTTCAATCACATCACGGCCCAGCCAGCGTGCCAATGCAAATGCCACCAGCGCACCGGGCATCGCGCCGCACCAGATCAGCACCGAGCCCCACAGCGTGCCAAACACCGCCCCGGCACAAAGCGCGAGAATTTCCGCCGGGAAAGGGATGAAGGAATGCAGCACCATCAGCGCGATGACCATCAGCGGCGCCCAGACCCCGGCGCTGCGCAGCCAGATGGCCATGTCCTCGGCACTGTCAAACCGTCCCGCCAGCCCATAAGCCGCCGCCGCGCCGCCAAGCAGCACGCAGAGGAGGGCCAGCCCCCCGGCAAGACGCCCGGACAGAGACATGAGGATGCTCCGAGTTTGGGGTGTCTTTATTATCTAGGGGAACTCAGACCTCGCACCACAAAAGGGTCAGCGCCCGGCCTGTGGCGTCGGGACCGCGCAGACCCGGGCCGCAGGCGGCCCGGGCAACAAAGATCAATGCACTACGGCATCATCCGGCATCGGCCGGTCTGACGTCCCCAACCGGTCGCCGATGATCAGACCTTCGCTGCCAGCCGAGACAGGCACGGTGTCGCCGTCCTTGATCTCTCCGCCCAGCAGCAGTTCGGCCAGGGCGTTTTGCAGAGCCCGTTGGATCACCCGCTTTAAGGGGCGCGCGCCAAACACCGGGTCATAGCCTTCGTCGGCCAGCCAGGTTTTGGCGCCCTCATCCAGCTCCAGCCCGATTTTACGGGCGGCGAGGCGTTTCTTCAGCCGGGCCAGCTGGATGTCGACGATGCCATCCATATCGGCACGGGCGAGCCGGTCGAAGATGATCGTCTCATCCAGTCGGTTGAGGAACTCGGGGCGGAAATGCGCCCGCACCGCGTCCATCACATCGCGCCGCGCGTCCGAAGCATCGGCGCCTTCCGGCAGCTGGCTTAAGCTATGCGCGCCGAGGTTCGAGGTCAGCACAATGAGCGTTTGTTTGAAGTCCACCGTGCGGCCTTGACCATCGGTCAGCATCCCGTCGTCCAGCACCTGCAGCAGCACGTTGAACACATCCGGATGGGCCTTTTCGACCTCGTCAAACAGCACCACCTGATAGGGGCGGCGGCGCACGGCCTCTGTCAAAGCGCCGCCCTCGTCATAGCCTACATAGCCCGGAGGCGCGCCGATCAGACGGGCAACCGAGTGTTTCTCCATGTATTCCGACATGTCCACCCGCACCATCGCCTGTTCATCATCGAACAGAAAATCGGCCACGGCTTTTGTCAGCTCGGTCTTGCCGACCCCGGTGGGCCCGAGGAACAGGAACGAGCCCAGCGGCCGGTTCTCATCGTTCAGCCCAGCGCGGGCGCGGCGCACGGCGTTGGCCACGGCTGTCACCGCGGAATGCTGGCCGATCACCCGGCGGTGCAGCTCATCCTCCATCCGCAAGAGCTTCTCGCGCTCGCCTTCCAGCATCTTGGAGGTTGGGATACCGGTCCAGCGTTCGACCACAGCGGCGATCTGTTCCGGGCGCACGGCCTCTTCGACCATCAAGCCCGAGGCTTCGCGCGCTTCGGCGTCGCCCAGCTGTGCTTCCAGTCCCGGAATGACGCCATAAGACAGCTCACCTGCTTTGCCGAGGTTGCCTTCACGTTTGGCGATGTCCAGTTCGGCGCGGGCGCGGTCCAGCTGTTCTTTCAGATCGCGGGCACCGGCCAGCTTGTCGCGTTCAGCCTGCCACTGGGCGGTCATCTCTGCCGATTGCTCCTGCAGGTCCGACAGATCCTTCTGCAGGGTTTCCAGCCGGTCGATGGAGGCCGCGTCATCCTCAAGCTTCAGCGCCTGCTCCTCGATCTGCATCTGCAGGATCTGGCGGTCCAACGCGTCCAGCTCTTCGGGTTTGCTGTCCACCTGCATGCGCAGCCGGGCGGCGGCCTCATCCATAAGGTCGATGGCCTTGTCCGGCAGGAAGCGGTCGGTGATATAGCGGTGCGACAGGGTCGCCGCCGACACCAATGCGGCATCCGCAATGCGCACCCCATGGTGCAGCTCGTATTTCTCCTTGATGCCGCGCAGGATGGAAATGGAGTCTTCGACCGTGGGCTCGGCGATCGTCACCGGCTGGAAACGACGCGCAAGGGCCGCGTCTTTTTCCACGTATTTGCGGTATTCATCCAGCGTGGTGGCACCGATGCAGTGCAGCTCACCACGCGCCAATGCGGGCTTGATCAGATTGGCCGCATCCATTGCGCCATCGGATTTTCCGGCCCCCACAAGGGTATGCATCTCATCAATGAAGAGCACGATCTCACCTGCCGCTTCGGTGACTTCGGTCAGAACCGCTTTCAGGCGTTCCTCAAATTCACCGCGATATTTGGCACCGGCAATCAGCGCGCCCATGTCGAGCGACAGCAGTTTCTTGTCGCGCAGGCTTTCCGGCACATCGCCATTGATGATGCGCAGGGCCATGCCCTCAGCGATGGCAGTTTTACCAACGCCCGGCTCCCCAATCAGAACCGGATTGTTCTTGGTCCGGCGCGACAGCACCTGCATAGCGCGGCGAATTTCCTCGTCCCGGCCAATAATAGGGTCGATTTTGCCCTCGGCCGCGGCCTCGGTCAGATCGCGGGCATATTTCTTCAGTGCGTCATAGCCCTCTTCGGCTGTGGCACTGTCAGCGGTGCGGCCTTTGCGGATGTCATTGATCGCCTCATTGAGCTTTTGCGCCGTAACAGCCCCAGCCGTCATCGCGTCCTTGGCTTTGGATTTCACCATGCACAGCGCCATCAGCAGGCGTTCGACCGGGACGAAACTGTCGCCTGCCTTTTCGGCCAGTTTGGCGGCCTCATCCAGCACCTTGGCGGTCTGGCCGTCCATATAGATCTGGCCCGCATCGCCGCCGATCTTGGGCTGTTTGTCTACGGCCGCATTCACCGCCTCTGCCACGCGCGCAGGGGCGCCACCGGCGCGGGAAATCAGGTTCCCGGCCATGCCCTGATCATCATCCATCAGGGCCTTCAGAATATGTTCGGGGGTCAGACGCTGGTGGCCTTCACGCAGCGCAATGGTCTGAGCAGCCTGCACGAAACCCCGTGCCCGCTCGGTGAACTTGTTCAAGTCCATCTGTCTCTCCTCTACTAAGCGCCCGGTTTGGATTGTTGCGCCCGCTTTGCGGCACGCCCCGGTCCGGGCCTCACTCTCTAATTTGGGAGGCCAACCGCCCCGCTTCAAGGCCTTTAATCAACTGGAAAGGCTTAAGGCACAAAATTCCGTTTCAAGGGCCGGATTGCCCGGCCTGCGACATGTTTATGCCCCCATGAGAGTTAAGAATCCCTGCAGGTTCATCAGAAGGGTCAGCCATGTTTGTCACCGATATTGAAATCAGCCATTACCGCTATGATCCCTACCGTGGACGCCATTGTGCAAATGTGGCTTTTTCAACCGAAGACAGCACCGTGAACCTGTACTGCCAGATTCCCGCCGATGAGGAAGAGGACGCCGACACCCGCGCCCTTGGCCTGCTGGGTGAGGCGACCCGCCAGCTGCGCCAGATGCCGGACATCCGCTCCGGTCGGCAGGACCTGCAGTTTGCCGGCCATTTGGGGCTCATCAACTAGGCGAAAACAGTAGACTTGCGCGGCCCAGTCGAAATACTGGCCGCATGTCGCACCTTGCCAACATCCGTCGTCAAAGCCGCTGGCAGGACCTCTTTGAGGGGCAGTTGCAACATGGCGCAATGGCGATCCTGCTCAGCGCAGGCGCAGTCTCTCTTTTGACCACAGCTGCCGCGCCTGTATCCCTGCTGGGGCTCAGCACTGTTGGCTGGGCAAAGCTGTCGGTCGCCCTTGCGCTGATACATCAGATCATCGTCGCGATTGTCTTTCGCCTGCAGCTGCACCGCAATTTCATGACCCGAGCCTTCAGGGACCGCGACATGCTGGTCTGGCGTCTGATCTTCATGCCCCTGCTGTTGGCCCGCCCGATCACAGTCTTGATGACCGGGCTGGCCGATGACACAGGGTTGACCGGAGTGCGAAGCGTGGAAATCCTGCTTGGCATCCTCCTGACCGGGCTGGCCATCTGGGCGCTGCATTCCGTTCTGGTGTATTTCACCCTGCCGCGCGCTCTGGGCGGGGATCACTTTCGTGACGAGATCGCGCGCCTTCCTTTGGTGACCCGCGGCGTCTTTCGCTACACCTCGAACGGCATGTACGGTGTTGCCTTTCTGGGGCTCTGGGGCATTGCGTTTCTGTGTGGGTCCTGGAACGCCCTGATCCTCGCCCTGTTTCAGCATGCCTATATCTGGGTACATATGTATTGCACTGAAACCCCCGACATGCGCTGGATCTACGGCAACAGGTAGCCTCTTGTGCCCGCTGCGGGCTGCTTTTAGACAGGCGCGACCCCAAACCCCGGAGAGACCAAATGTCCGATGACCGTCTGATCGTTGCCCTGGATGTACCCAATGCGCTGGAGGGCCTGAAACTGGCCGAACAGATCGGTGATGCGGTGTCTTTCTACAAGATCGGTCTGGGCATGCTGACCGGCGGTGGCCTCGCACTGGCCAACGAGCTGAAGCAGGAACACGGCAAGCGTATTTTTCTGGATATGAAGCTGTTCGACATTGGAGCCACCGTGGAAAGCGCTGTGCGCGGCTTGTCGCAGTTTGATCTCGATTTCCTGACCGTACATGGTGACCCCTATGTGGTGCGCGCCGCCAAAGAAGGCGCCGCAGGCAAGGAACTGAAGATCCTCGCCGTGACCATCCTTACCTCGCTGGATCGTCAGGATCTGGACGGGGCGCTGATCAAAGAAGGTGCCCTGCAGGATTTGGTACTGGAGCGGGCCGGTAATGCCTTCAACGCAGGCGCTGACGGGATCATTGCTTCGCCGCAGGAAGCGGCATTGATCCGCGCCCTGCCCGAGGCCAAGGGCAAGCTGATTGTCACACCGGGCGTGCGTCCGGCTGGTGCCGATCTGGGTGATCAAAAGCGCGTTGCAACACCGGCCAAGGCTATTCAAGACGGGGCCGATCACATCGTCGTCGGCCGCCCGATCTGGAAAGCCGCGGATCCCAAAGCAGCCGCAGCTGCTGTTTTGGCTGAAATCGGCCGCATCTAAGCCGACCTGCCGAATCACCAAAATTGGTTAAAAGCAAGTTTCCTGACGGGAAATTTCCCTACGTAGTTCTGGGTATGTTGCCTTGTGGCAACATGCTCTCCTGATGCGTGCTAAGAGGCAGCGCTGCTCCCGTTCGCGTCACGTGAGGTGCCGCGACGGCAAGGCCCAATAAGGAAAGAAGAATTCCCGATCTTTAAATGAGCATTTTACTTTTAGACCAATGTTTTACCAATCGGTCCAATATTCATTTTCATATTTCAGGTCGAATCTTCTTTCAAATCGTCAACGATCCTGCGACATTCGTTCACGAGACACTCCCCTGGCGAACTCTCTCTTCCTGAGGTTCGCCACCTCCCCCCCGCACTTAATTGGCGGGGGTTTTTTTTGGCCCCTGCTCTTTTTCAGCGCGTCATGAATTCGGTCGAGGCCAGATAGTCGGCCAGACGCTGTGCAAAATGCGGGATCGACCGGTCATGGGCGCAATAGTCCGGCGGTGTCATCAGCCGCCAGCCCTGCCCCTCGTCCCCCAGCCGCACCAGCCGCGCCGCCTCCTCACCAAGATGGGCCGCAAAGAACCAGACCGGGTCGGCGCCGGTCACATAGCGTCGACGCCAGACCAGGTCCGCCGCACTCAGATGCAAGCCGACTTCCTCCTGCGTTTCCCGCAGCACACAGGCCGCGGCGCTTTCTCCGCCTTCGCGCCCGCCGCCCGGAAAATCCCAATGGGCAGGATAGGGAATGTCCGGCAGATCGTCCCGCAGGATCACCAAAAGATCTACACCAATAAACAATGCCAGCTTTGCGCCGATAAACGCCATGGTCCTGCCCTGCCTTCAGCCATAGAATAGGGGAATCCTCAGATACCCGGTCCCCCCATGCAAGCCCTTTGCCGTGATTGCCTCAACCAGATTGCCCCGACCCGCCGCTGCCCGCATTGCGGCAGCCCGCGCGTCAAAGCGCATGAGGAGCTATTCGCGCTCAATATCGCGCATATGGACTGCGATGCCTTTTACGCAAGCGTCGAAAAACGCGACAATCCCGATCTGGCGGACAAGCCGGTGGTCATTGGCGGCGGCAAGCGGGGTGTTGTGTCGACGGCCTGTTATGTCGCCCGCATTCGCGGTGTGCGCTCGGCCATGCCGATGTTTCAGGTGATGAAGCTCTGCCCGGACGCGGTGGTGATCAAGCCGCGCATGTCCGCCTATGTCGAAACCTCGCGCCAGATCCGCGCGCTGATGAACGAGCTCACCCCGGATGTAGAGCCGCTGTCACTGGACGAGGCCTTCATGGATCTGTCCGGCACCGAACGTCTGCACGGCGCCCCGCCAGCGGTGATGCTGGCACGGCTGGTGAAGCGCATGAAGGACGAATTGGGCATCACCGGGTCCATTGGCCTCAGCCATAACAAGTTCCTCGCCAAGGTCGCCTCGGATCTCGACAAGCCGCGCGGCTATTCGGTGATTGGCAAGGCCGAAACCGATGATTTCCTGCGCGACAAACCGGTGCGGCTGATCTGGGGAATCGGCCCCGCCGCACAGGCCAGCCTGGACAAGGCCGGCATCCGCACCTTTGCGGACCTTCTGCGTTGGGACCGGCGGGACCTGCATGCCCGCTTCGGCTCCATGGGGGATCGACTGTGGCATCTGGCACGTGGCGAAGACCGCCGCCGGGTGTCTGCCCATGCGCCGATCAAATCGATCTCCAATGAAACAACATTTTTCGAGGACACCGCCAGCGACGCGGTGCTGGACGGCCATCTTTGGCGGCTGGCAGAAAAAGTATCGGACCGCGCCAAGGCCCGCGACAAGGCGGGCCGGGTGGTGACGCTCAAACTGAAACGGGGCGATCACACTGCCCTGACCCGGCGGGTGTCGCTGCGCGATGCCACCCAGATGGCCGATGTCATCTACCGGCAGGCCCGCGCGCTGCTAGATCAGGTCGGCAATGAGGGGCCGTTCCGGCTGCTGGGATGTGGCATTTCAGATCTGGTGCCCGCCACCGAAGGTGGGCTCACCTCTGATCTGCTGGACCCGCAGGCCGAACAGCGCGCCGTGGCGGAACGGGCCAGCGACACGATCCGCAAAAAATTTGGTGAGGGCGCGATCCTGAAAGGGCGCGCATTGCGCTAATACTGACAGGACGTTCTGTGCCTAGTCCTGTCCCCACTCCACATCCTGCATTTCGCGCAGGCGCGATGCGGTGCGTTCAAATTCAAACGTGCCCTCGCCCTCAACATAGAGCATTTCTGGCTGGGCGGCCGCAGAACAAATCAGCCTTACCTTGCCCTCATAAAGCGCATCGACCAGTGTCACAAAACGCTTGGCCTCATTGAAATTATTACGGCTGAGGCGGGGAATTTCCTCCAACACCAGCACCTTCACAGCCTCGGCGATGACAAGATAATCTCCCGGCCCCAACATCTTGCCGCAGAGATCATAGAAACTGGCCCGCCCGACACCGTTGCGGAACGCCGGGATGACCACTTCGCGTCCCTTGACCTCCAGCGTCAGCGGCTGCGCCGAGCCACCGGACAGATCCTCCCAGATCGAGCGCAACTGCGCCCGCGCGTCCGCATCCGCCGGTGAGAAATAGACCTGACTGCCCTGCAGCCGGTCCTGACGATAATCGGTTGGGCTGACCATCTCCCAAACCGCCATCTGTTCCTTGATCAGGCCGATGAAAGGCAGAAACAGCTGACGATTAAGGCCATTCTTATACAGGTCATCCGGCACCCGGTTCGAGGTGGTGATCACCACAACGCCTGCCTCGAACAACGCCTCGAACAGGCGGCCGACAATCATCGCATCGGTAATGTCAGTGATCTGCATTTCGTCGAAGGCCAACAGCTTCACCTCGCTGACCACCTTTTCCACCACCGGCGCCAGCGAATCCTCGACCCCGCTGCGGCGTGCCTCGTGCATACCGTTGTGAATTTCCTGCATGAAGGCATGGAAATGAACGCGGCGCGCCGGGATATCACCCAGACTATCGACAAACAGGTCCATCAGCATCGACTTGCCGCGCCCCACGCCACCCCAGAGGTACAGCCCCTTGGGCGCAGGGGGCGCAACCGCACGGCGCAACAGCCCGCGTTTCACCGGCGGGGCTCTCAACCCTTCGCCGATCCTGTCAAACTCAGGGATCACGGCCTCTTGGGCCGGGTCGGGGCGGATCTCTCCCTTGGCGGTCAGATCCTCGTACAGCGCGCGCATTGTGGTCATGAGGCAGGAGTAACGCGACATTTTCGGGTTGAAAAGCGTCCTGTGACCTCGACAGGGCGGATGTTGCACAAAGGGCCTGTTGCGCCTCCGTTTGGGCAATACTCGCGCGATCCATCGCATCCGGTGAATGATGACTCCAAAAGTTCTGATTTGACGGCGCAGGTGAAATCCATAGGGTCGCCGGGTATTCCATCGAAAGCTTGCCAATGCCCCGCTCCGCCCCCTTGTTCACACCGGTCCTGATCACCGGCTGCATCATTATTCTGGTCAGCTTTGCTGTCCGGGCGTCCTTTGGCGTCTTCCAGATCCCTGTGGCGAGCGAATTTGGCTGGCTACGGGCAGAGTTTTCACTGGCCATCGCCATTCAAAACCTGGCCTGGGGGATTGGCCAGCCATTGTTCGGTGCCTTGGCCGAAAAGATCGGCGACCGCAAAGCCATTGTTCTTGGCGCATTGGTCTATGCCGCCGGTCTGGTGCTGACCGCCGGATCCACCACCCCGTTTGAACATCAGACCTATGCCTGGCTGGTCGGCTTTGGCATCGCGGGTACCGGGTTTGGTGTGATCCTCGCCGTGGTCGGGCGCGCCAGCTCCACCGAACACCGCTCCATGTCCCTGGCCATTGTGACCGCAGCCGGGTCCGGCGGGCAGATCATCGGCGCCCCGGCGGCAGAATGGATGCTGACCTTCCTCAGCTGGCAGCAGGTATTCATCGTCTTTGCTGCTGCCGTATTGTTGATGATCCTGATCCTGCCAATGATGCGGGCGCCGGGTTCTGCCGCCAAGATGGAACCCGAGGAAAGCATGGGGGCCATCCTTGGCAAGGCTCTGAAAGATCCGTCCTTCGCACTGATTTTTATCGGCTTTTTCAGCTGCGGCTATCAGCTTGCCTTTGTCACCGCGCATTTTCCCGCTTTCATTACTGAAATGTGCGGGCCCATTCTGCCGGGCGGCGCGCTACATAGGCTCGGGATCACCACCACCTCGGCGCTGGGGGCGGTTGCGATTTCGGTCATTGGGGCAGCCAATGTCGCAGGCACGCTGATCGCCGGCTGGGCCGGCAAGCGCTACACCAAGAAATACCTGCTGGCGGGGATCTATGTGGGCCGCACCATTGCCGCCGCGGCGTTTATCATTCTGCCAATCACCCCGCTGAGCGTGCTGGTCTTTTCCGCCGTCATGGGGTCGCTCTGGCTGGCCACTGTGCCACTCACATCCGGGTTGATCGCCCATATCTACGGCCTGCGTTACATGGGCACGCTTTATGGGATCGTCTTTTTCAGCCACCAGCTGGGCAGTTTCCTCGGTGTCTGGCTGGGCGGGCGGATGTATGACGCCTATGGTGACTACACGATGGTTTGGTGGTTCGGAGTCGGTGTCGGTGCCCTCAGCGCGGTCGTCCACCTTCCGGTGCGCGAAAACCGCGCGCCGAGCATGGCTCCGGCTTAAAAACTCGCCCCTCGGGTCAGCTCCGGCTGCTGCTGATCGCGGCCAGAACCTCAGCCGTGTGGGTGTAAGGCAGGCCATGGCCCGCACCCTCAACGACCTCCTGTTGAGCTTGGCGGCTCCACTCGGCAAGCCGACCTGCGGCTGAAACCGGAATCAGCGCATCCTCGTGCCCCCAGATAGCAAGAACCGGAACACTTTCGCGGTGAAGGCTGCGGTGCTCCTCCTCCTGACGCTCGCTCAGGATGCCGCGCATTGAGGACAGAACCGCCGGGACAAAGCCCTTGTAGCTCAGCTCTTTCTGCTGGATTTCGATCAGCCCCGGCACGCTGGTTGGCAGGGCGCGCTCCGTTTCCGTGGCACGCACATGCATACGCGGAAAGATGGCATGCATGAGCCAATCACCAAGAGCAGGAACCCGCCGGATGATCCCCGCCAAAAGGCCTGCATCCGTTTCAACGCCTGCAGGCGCCAGCAATACCAACTGACGAATGCGATCCGGGTTCTGCGCTGCAAAGGCTGTGGCGATACTGCCCCCCATCGAATAGCCCAACAGGGTAATATCCTGCTCAACACCCTGATCATTCAGCAGGTCGTCCAGCTGGCGCATGAAAAACGCGCCTGTCTGCCGCCCCTTCGGACGGTCGGAAAGTCCACGGCCATAGAGATCATAAGTCAGCACGCGAAACCCCTGCGCCGCCAGTCCTTCGGCCACACCGTCCCACACCGCAGCAGGGGTAGTGAGGCCGTGAACGCACACTGCAACCGGCCCCCTCAGCGGCCCTATCCAGCGGTAATGAGTTACCCCCTGACTGAGCTGCGCAAACTCACCCTCGGCCGACGCGCGGGCAGAGGCGCCCATTTTCTGGCGACGGCGTTCATCAAGAAAGGGCAGGAAGGCGACAAGCGCAATTATCAAAAGAATTATGACTGTCATCAGATCAACGGGCCATCCACTATTTCCTGATCGAGGCAACAGATCAGCAGGTCCAAAGACCCGCCGCCGCCGCTATCGAACAACGTGATACGGCTGTGATCATAGCCGGGAAACCTGTCCAGACTATGAAATTTGCGGGGCACAGTGTCGTGCCTGAAAATGCCCGCCCCGGAGACCGCCGCATGGCTTTGTTGCACAAATCGGTTGAGGGGATTCATGTAGTGAATCCAGCGTGATAGCATTCGATCATGAGCAGCTGGACACCTACTGCATACCAGACCAAGAACTGGTCGAACTATAATCGAGCGCTGAAGCAGCGCGGGTCTTTATCAATCTGGTTTGACGCTGAGATGGCGTGGGCGGCCAAGCCTTCAGGCCAGCGGGGGCGTCAGCAGGCTTATAGTGATGCGGCCATTCAAGCCTGCCTGACTATAAAAGTGCTGTTTGGTTTGCCTTTGAGG
>FREY01000021.1 GCA_900143635.1 Rhodobacteraceae bacterium Alg231-04 | reverse complement strand
TTACTAACCCGTCCGCCGCTCACTCCGAAGAGTGCGCTCGACTTGCATGTGTTAAGCCTGCCGCCAGCGTTCGTTCTGAGCCAGGATCAAACTCTCAAGTTGAAAGCAGATTGCTCTGCTATCCTTGACGTTCGAACCTCTGCACATCTCCAATACTCAAGGCCACCTTTGGGGGCAGGCCTCTATGTTCACCCGGCTAAGGATTGAACACGTATCGGAAGTCATCTGTCTGTATGTGCTTCTGGTTTCATCAGAAACCGAAAGCCGTACAAACAGTGAAGCTGACACTAGATCATCGAAACCCTAAGGTCCCTACTAGCGTGATATACAGAAGTCTGATCCATCGAATGAACCAAACCGCCCGCATATCTCTTCATCTATCATCAATGTCAAAGAGCAACACCAAAAGTCCAAAACAAGACCGATGCGCCAATTTCCCAGCGCGCCCGCCTCACAATCCCTCAAGATGTCCCCGTCTCTCCGAGGCGTCCAACCGTCTCTCCGGCCCGTCCCAGCGTCTCTCCGCCGTGTCCCCCGTGCGCCTCAGCAGCGCCGGTAGAGGGGGTTCTAAGGTTAGACGACCAAACCCGCAACACCAAAATCACCGAAAATCCAAAAAACTCGCGGAAAGATCGAAAATCACATGAAAACAACGACTTGAGGCAGAGACCGCTCCGCAAAAACCCGCCAAGCAACCCCAGATCACCCGCAAACAAACACCCAACCCATAGAATCCAACCAAACAGCCTGACATACCCACAACCACACTTATCAAATCAAACAGAATCCAAACCAAAACGAGTCGCCAAACAGCAAACCAAACCCAGATCCAAATTCATCTGACCCAAAAACCCGGAGAAGACCGCAATGCGCTCAGCGGCAGAGGGCCAGGAAACGCAAATGACAGAGAGGTGGGCGGATACAAAAAGGCGGCGCCTGTTGGCACCGCCCCTGTTTCAGTTTGACCCGCCCGCTTACAGGGTGACGACTGAAGCTAGCCCCTGCTCTTGCGCAAGCTGGGCTGCAACTTTGGCAACGGCCAGATCCTGGAGACCAACTCCGGTGCCATCAAAGAGAGTGATCTCCTGATCGCTGGCGCGCCCGGGATGATCGCCATTGATCACTTTGCCGATCGGCGTGATCGAGGCTTCGGTGACAGCACCACTGGCAAAGGCGTGCTGCGCCTCGCCGATGGAAATGGATTGCGCAACCTCATCCGTAAAGACAGAAGCCGAAGACACCAGATCGGCCGCGACTTCTTGTTTGCCCTTGGTATCGGTGCCCATGCAGGCAATATGAGTGCCCGGCTTGATCCACTCTTTCTTCAAGAGTGGCTCAAAAGCAGAGGTGATGGTGATGATCACATCCGCCTCAGCCCCCAGTTGCTCGCGTTCCACCGCCTCAAATGGCAGGCCCAGTTCCGCGGCTACAGCGCCCAGGCGCGGCAACATTTCTGGATGGGGGTTCCAGGCGATGACCTTTTCAAAGTCGCGTTGTTCCGCAGCAGCGCGCAGCTGGAATGTCGACTGGTGACCAGCGCCAACCATACCAAGGACTTTGGAGTCCTTACGGGCCAGATGGGCAATAGACACGGAGGAAGAGGCGGCAGTACGCACCGCGGTCAGGTAGTTGCCACCAACCAACGCCTGCAGCTGTCCGGTGTCCGGATCAAACAGAAACACGGTAGATTGGTGATTGGTCAGCCCCTTGTCCATGTTGCCCGGCCAGTAGCCACCAGATTTCACACCCAGAGATTTCCCAGCCCGGTCAAAGCCGGATTTGAACCCATAGAGCGCATCGGCGTAGCCGATCGCCTCGCGGATCACCGGGAAGTTATAGGCGTCATTGCGCGCCATGGCGCCAAAGACATTCTCCACCGCTGTAAAGGCGCTGGCACGGTCCACGACTTTCGCGCAGACCTCCTCAGATACAATTAGCAGACCGTCGCTCATGTCCGGATTTCCTTGGTCAGAATGAAATTGTGGCTGCGCGCCCAAATTGCGCGCAGCCCGTAGGCCGATGTGAGTGGTGGCCTTAGTATGCTTTGCCGCGCGCCGAGACCGGCCAGACGGTTTCAACCTTGCCATTGCGCACACCGACGTACCAGTCGTGCACATTGCAGGTCGGGTCACAGTGGCCCGGCACCAGATGCAGCTTGTCATTCACCTTCAACACGCCCTCCGGGTCACCAACCACGCCGTGCTCATCCGAGCACTTAAGGTATTCAACCGCATCATCGCGGCCAAAGACGGTCGGCAGGCCGCTGTCCACAGACTGGGCTTTGAGCCCTGCGTCGACGATGGCCTTGTCAGCCTTGGTGTGGCTCATCACCGAGGTTAGAATGAACAGCGCGTTTTCCCATTCGCCCTGGTCGATGCGCTTGCCGTCCTTGTCGAGGATGCGGCCGTAGTCGGCATCCATGAAGGCATAAGATCCGCACTGCAGCTCATTATAGACGCCCGAGTTTGCCTCGAAGTAGTACGAGCCAGTACCGCCGCCAGAGACCAGCTCGCAGTTGATGCCTTCGCTCTTCAGGGTGTCCACAGCGTCCTTCACCATGGCGATTGCCACGTCCAGCTTGCCCTTACGGTCCTCATAAGAGTCCATATGTTGCATTGCGCCCTGATAGGCCTGAATACCGGTGAACTTGAGGTTCTCGGCCGCCTCGATCGCCTTGGCGATCTCAACCACGGCCCCGGTCGAATTTACACCGCAGCGGCCCGCACCGCAGTCGATCTCAATGAAACATTCAAGCTGGGTGCCGTGTTTCTGGGCCGCGGCCGACAGATCAGCCACGTTGGCCAAATCGTCAACGCAGACGATGATGCGTGAACCCAACTTGGGCAGGCGGGCCAGACGGTCGATCTTGGCCGCGTCGCGCACCTGATTGGACACCAGAACATCCTTGATGCCGCCACGTACGAAAACTTCGGCTTCGGACACCTTCTGACAGCAGACACCGACAGAGCCGCCCAGTTTTTCCTGCAACAACGCCACATCGACAGATTTGTGCATCTTGCCATGCACACGGTGACGCATGCCGTGCGCCTTGGCGTAATCGCCCATCTTCACAATGTTGCGCTCCAGCGCGTCCAGATCCAGCACCAGGGCCGGGGTCTGAATGTCCGCCGCATCCATGCCGGGGATCGCCGGGATGTCATAGCCGACTTCAAAGTCGTCGAAATTCACAGATTTGCTCATAGCTCTAACTCCTTAACCCTGCATCCAAGGCAGGTTGTCCAGATCGACGTTGCCGCCGGTGATGATCACGCCCACGCGCTTGCCAGCGAAGACGTCAGGGTTCTTCAGGATGGTGGCCAGTGGCACAGCCGATGAGGGCTCCATCACGATCTTCATCCGCTTCCAGATCAGCTTCATCGCCTCCACGATCTCGTCCTCACTGGCCGTCAGAATGTCAGTCACATGGTTGGAGACATAGTGCCATGTGTTGTCTTTCAGCGGCACTTTGAGGCCGTCTGCCACAGTGACAGGCGCGTCGTCAGCAATGATGTGCCCGGCCTTGAAACTACGGTAGGCATCATCGGCCTGTTCCGGCTCCGCGGCGTAGATCTTCACATCCGGCGCGATATTGCTCAGCGTCAAGCAGGTGCCCGATACCATGCCGCCACCGCCGATCGGGGCCACAACTGCATCCAGCCCTTCGACCTGTCCGACCAGTTCACGCGAACAGGTCGCCTGGCCTGTAATGACCCGCAGGTCATTATAGGGATGTACAAACTCGGCACCGGTTTCGGCTTCGACCTTGGCAAAGGTCTCTTCGCGGCTGGTGGTCGAGGGCTCGCATTCAGTGATGATGCCGCCATAGCCACGCACCGCGTCCTTTTTGGCCTGCGGCGCTGTACGCGGCATAACCACATGGCAGGGAATGCCACGACGGCCGGCCGCATAAGACAGGCTCAGCGCGTGGTTGCCCGAGGAATGGGTCGCAACGCCCTTGGCGGCCTTCTCGTCGCTCAGGCCAAACACTGCATTGGACGCGCCGCGCACCTTGAAAGCACCGGCCTTTTGAAAGTTCTCACACTTGAAGAACAGCTCCGCCCCGGTCAGGTCGTTCAGAAACGAGGACGTCAGAACGGGCGTCTTGTGGATGTAAGGCGCTATCCGGTCATGCGCCTCAACCACATCATCAAACGTCGGGAAACTCATGGCTCACCCCTTCTTAGCGCGAGTTACGGAAGTATTCCTGAGCGGCGGCAACGCCAGAGCCCAGAGTGATCGGGTAATCCAGATCCTTCATCGCCATCTCGACGGTGGCGAGGCCGGACAGAACCATCACATCGGTCAGCGAGCCGAGGTGACCAATGCGGAAAGCCTTGCCGTTCAGCTCCCCAAGGCCGATGCCAAAGGAGACCGCGTAGGCATCAAAGGCGTGCTGGGCCAACGCATTGCTGTCAAAGCCCTCAGGGACATAGATGGCACTGACCGAGTCCGAATAAAGGTCGGGTGATTTGGCGACCAGTTTCAGACCCCATGCCTCAACTGCCTTGCGCACACCTTCGGCGAGGCGGAAGTGGCGGGCATAAACATTGTCCAGACCTTCCTCAAACAGCATTTTCAGCGATTCAGACAGCCCATGGATTAGCTGCAGTGGCGGCGTGTAAGGGAAGCCGCCATTTGCGTTGGCCGCCATCATATCGCGGAAATCAAAGAACGTGCGCGGCAGCTGGGCCGTCTCAATAGCGGCAAGCGCCTTGGGGCTGACGCCAAGAATGGCCATGCCGGTGGGCAGCATAAAGCCCTTTTGCGAACCGGAAACCGCGATGTCGACGCCCCAGCCGTCCATATCGAAGGGCATCGAGCCGAGCGAGCTGACACAGTCGACCAACAGCAGCGCCGGGTGATCCGCGCCGTCCATCGCTTTGCGAACCGCACCGACATCCGACAACACGCCTGTCGCCGTTTCATTGTGGGTGACAAGCACGGCCTTGATGTCGCGGCCTGCATCCGCGCTGAGAACTTCACCGAATTTGTCAGCCGGCGCGCCGGTGCCCCATTCGCACTCGATCACTTGCACCTCCAGCCCGTGGCGCTGGCACATGTCGATCCAGCGATGCGAGAAGACACCGTAGCGCGCAATCAGAACCTTATCGCCGGGCGACAGCGTGTTGGTGATCGCTGCTTCCCAACCGCCAGTGCCACTGGCAGGGAAGGTGATAACCTTGCCGTCTGTCGTCCCGAACACCTTCTTGGTGTCTTCGAGCACCGGCGCAAAGATCTCCACGAAGTCCGGCGCGCGATGGTCACTTGTTTGCACCTGGATGGCCCGGCGCAGGCGGTCGGGCATATTCGTGGGTCCGGGAATGAACACCGGATTTTGATCTGTCATGTCACCAGCTCCTGTTGTCTTGGCTCCCTAACTTTGCCTGATCCCCATCGCTTTGCAATTTTTTCAAAAACATTTTTCATTTTTGAATATTCTTGAAAAACTGCGTAACTTCAGCGGCTTGATTTTCCCACAGCAGGCGCATTCAAGAATTTGAAAAATTTTTTCATTCCTGCTAAGCTCTCAAAATCGATCAAGAGGACCCCCCGCCCATGCCACAGGACCAGAAACGACAAAGGGGGCGCCCCAAGTCCCAGTTCACCGAAAGCAGCGCGCCACTGATGCAATCCCTTGACCGCGCCTTGTCATTGCTGACCACCCTCGGACGCGGTGGGGCCACCACGCTCACCGACCTGTCGATGACGGCAGGCATCCCCACCGCGACCACACACCGGATACTGACCACGCTGCAAAAACATCGCTTTGCGGATTTCAGCGAGGCGGATCAGACCTGGGCCATCGGGATCGAGGCCTATCGAACCGGCGCCGGCTTTCTGCGCCGCACCAGCCTGCTGGACGCCGCCCAACCCGTCATGCGCCGCCTGATGGAAGAGACCGGCGAGACCGCAAACCTGTCGATCGCTGACGGCGGCGAAGTGGTCTTTATTGGACAGGTGGAATCCAAAAGCCCGCTTCGCGCAATGTTCACGGCCGGGTCCCGCTGCCCGATGAACGCCTCTGGCAGCGGCAAGGCAATCCTTGCCGCCATGAACGCAGCAGATGTGGACGACCTACTTCTGCACTCCGGCCTGCCCTCCTTTACGGACAAGACCCTGGCAACGCCCGAGACTTTGCGAGACGATCTCGACCGAACCCGCATCCGCGGCTGGTCTATCGACCACGAAGAACATTACGAAGGCATGTCCTGCATCGGTGCTGCCATTCTGGACGCGGCCGGCCACCCGATTGCAGGCATTTCGGTTTCTGGTCCCAGCAGCCGCTTTCAGGGCAGTCAGCTGGACGAACTGGGACTGGCCACCGCCCGTTCTGCGCGTGAAATTACCGCTGCTCTGGGCGGGTAGCTCCAGCCGCAAACCGGAGCGCCAAAACCCGTCGCGCCCGGAACCCCCAAGGCGCATCCTGTCGGCGCTGTGGCAACCCGTGATGACCGGCTGCCATACACCGGCATCGCCAATTGCATTTTGCAGTTGAGGAAACTGTCATCCATGCAGAAACTGACGTTGTGACACGTGTTTAAAGGTATCTCTGCCCCATGCTTTCTGTCCTTCGCCTTCGTGCTTACCGGCACCTCTTTGCCGCGCAAGTGGTCGCCCTTCTGGGGACCGGTCTGGCAACGGTGGCCTTAAGTCTCTTGGCCTATGATCTGGCCGGCGATCAAGCCGGGGCGGTTCTCGGCACTGCGTTCACGATCAAGATGGTTGCCTATGTCACGCTTGCACCTGTCGCTTCGGCACTGGCGCAAAGCCTGCCGCGCCGGGCCTGGTTGGTCGGGCTGGATCTGATCCGCGCGGCCATTGCACTCGCCCTGCCCTTTGTCACAGAGGTCTGGCAAATCTACGTCCTGATCTTTCTGCTTCAGGCCGCATCTGCAGGCTTCACGCCGGTCTTTCAGGCCAGCATTCCCGATATCGTCACTGACGAAGAGGACTATACCAACGCCCTGTCCCTGTCGCGGCTGGCCTATGATCTGGAAAGCCTTGCCAGCCCCGCAATTGCCGCAGCACTGCTGACGATTGTCCCTTTCAGCACACTATTCTTTGGCACAGCGGCAGGTTTTGCCGCCTCGGCACTGCTGGTGGCAACGGTTGCCCTGCCCGCCCTTGCCCCCGGCCCGCGCCGCAATATCTGGGAGCGCAGCACCCGCGGCATTCGGATTTACCTGCACACCCCCCGCCTGCGCGGGCTGCTGGGCCTGTCCCTTGCCGCGGCCGCAACCGGCGCCATGGTACTGGTGAATACGGTTGTGGTGATCCGCAGTGATCTTGGGCTCAATGAAAACTTTGTTGCCTTAGCACTTGCCGCATTCGGCGGCGGCTCAATGATTGCGGCGCTGGCGCTACCAGCCATCCTGCGCCGCAGCCGGGACCGACGGGTCATGACCATTGGGGCGTCAATATCCGTCGCAGCCATGTTTGGCGCTGCCGCACTTTGTGCCGTGGCCCCTTCATTACCGGTGATTCTAACAGCGTGGACGCTGGTCGGTGTGGGGTACTCGGCGGTGTTCACACCAGCCGGACGTTTGCTTAACCGGTCTGTTCTCGCCAGCGACCGCCCGGCGATATTCGCCGCGCAATTCACCCTTTCTCATGCCTGCTGGTTGATCACATATCCGCTCGCTGGCTGGCTGATGGTGCGGTTTGGGCTGACCGTGGCCATGACCCTCCTGCCGCTACTGGCCCTTGCGGGGATAGCAGGCGCGCTTTGGCAATGGCCGCGGGACACCGCCTCGGTGCCGCATGCCCATCCGGATTTGCCACCCGACCACCCGCATCTGCAAGGCCGCGACCAACACGCCCATGTGGTTGAGATCGACACCCTGCATCCCCATTTTCCGCTGCACCCGCCACGTTGACTGGTGCGATACAGAGGTCGCAGGGTTAGGACGGTTTGGCCTCGGATGCTGTCAGCGAAACGTCATAGCCCCAAAGACGGCGAAGGTGCTTCAGCACTTCTTCTTTGTCGTCCTCATCCAAGTGAACACCATCGCGCACCGTATGGGTCAGCTTCAGCTCGCGGTCACCCCGCAAATCGGCGTCTGTCACCTGAATGTCCGGCTCAAGAAAAGCAAGGTCATAGGACTGCGCCAGATCCCTGCGGATCGCCTTGTAGCCTGACCGATTGTGGATTTGCCCGACAACAAGGTTCGGTTGTGTCTCCTCATCAACCAGAGTGAACAGTTTGAATTTGCGGATCAGATGCGGCGACAGAAACTGCTGAATGAAGCTCTCATCGCGGTAGTTCGCCCAGGCATCGCGCAGCACCCCGCGCCAGTCCGGGTTTCCGGCAAATTCAGGGAACCAATCGCGGTCCTCATCCGTTGGATTTTCGCAGATCCGGCAGATATCCTGCATCATCGCAAAACCCAGCGCATAGGGGTTGAGCCCACTATAGCGCGGGTCGTCGTATTCCGGCTGAAGCACCACATTGGTGTGGCTGTGCATCATCTCCATGAACGCCCCTTGGGTGATCCGCCCCTCATCGTGCAGCTTGTTGATAATGTAGTAATGTACAAAGGTGGCGCAGCCCTCATTCATCACCTTGGTCTGCTTTTGAGGGTACAGATACTGCGAATGGCTGCGCACGATACGCAGCAATTCCTTTTGCCAGGGCGCGAGAACCGGGCTGTGTTTCTCCAGGAAATAGAGAATGTTTTCCTGCGGCAGGTTCATCGCCTTCTGGCGGCTGCTGCGATCTGCGTCGTAGCTGGGGTCTTCCTCCGGGCTGTGCCCCAGCGTCGCGTCGGTCCACAGATCCAGCACGCTACGGCTGCTTTCATAGCCATCGCGCACCCGCTGCATCGCCTGCTGTTCTTCCAACGTCGGTTTGGGAGGTCGCCCGTAGCGGAAAACGCCCTGCGCCTGCAGCGCATGGGCCGCATCCAGCACCTCTTCGACCGCATCAAAACCATACCGTTCTTCGCAGGCGGCAATATAGTTCTTGGCGAAGGCCAGATAGTCATGGATGGCCGCCGCATCCGTCCATTGCTGGAACAGATAGTTGTTTTTAAAGAAGTGGTTATGCCCAAAGGCCGCATGCGCCATCACCAGCGTCTGCATCGCCATGGTGTTTTCTTCCATGTTGTAGCTGATGCAGGGGTTGGAGTTGATGACAATCTCGTAAGCCAGCCCCTGCCGCCCGGTGCGGTACAGGGTTTCGTCGCGCACGAAGTGTTTGCCGAAGGACCAGTGCTGATACATCAACGGCATGCCGGCACAGGAATAGGCATCCAGCATCTGTTCGGCCGAAATGATTTCGATCTGGTTGGGATAGACATCAAGCCCAAGATCGTTGAGCGCGATATCCTGAATGGCGTCGCGCGCCTTTTCCATCAGCTCAAAGGTCCATTCCGGCCCGTCGAAAAGCGGCGTGCCGGTCTTGTGGTCTGCAATTGCCATGTTAAGCCCCCGCAACTTTGGGAAGGAAGAACTCCCGGAAAATCGGATAGATATGAGAAGCCTGCGCCACGCGCTGCATTTCAAAATGCTTGGCTTCTTCTTTCACCTGACGGTAGGCCTGCCACAGGTCCTCTCCGGCCTCGGCATTGGACAACAGGTTTTCGGCGTCTTCCTCGACAATTTCCATATAGGCGTAGAACTGGCAAACCGGCAGCAGATCCTCCAGCAATAGCGTTTTGCAACGCTGCGAGTCATTGCCAAAGTTTTCCCCATCCGAGGCCTGTGCCCCGTAGATATTCCATTCATCCGCCGGATAGCGCGCCTGTACGATCTCCTTCATCTTTTCCAGCGCGGTGGACACAATAGTACCGCCGGTTTCACGGGCATAAAAAAATGTCTCCTCATCCACTTCTTCGGCGTGATGGGTATGGCGCACAAAAACCAGCTCCGTGTGCTCATAACAGCGTTCAAGGAAGAGGTGGAGCAATAGGAAGAACCGCTTTGCCAGATCCTTCTCACGTTCCTGCATAGAGCCGGACACATCCATCAGGCAAAAGACAACCGCCTTGGATTGCTTGATTTTTTCAGGAACAAAAGTGTCATATCGCAGATCCAGAGGGTCAATATATCCGACCACCCGGCGCTTGGTTTCAATACGTTTACCTTTGGCGCGCAGCTCCTCTAGATAGGCTTCCTGCGCGGGTGTCAGCCGGTCCAGCGCCTCCAATTCCTCGATCTGTTTTTCAATATCACGCTGCGCCACCATCGAAGGACGCTGCAGGGCTATGCGGCGTCCCAGCGAATTGCGCATGGTGCGCACCAGATTGAGGTTGTTGGGTGAACCCGCCGTGGTCAGACCTGCCCGGCGGGTGCCGATGGTTTCGGTTTCCACCATCGCCTTTTCGACCAGATCCGGCAGTTCCAGCCCGTCGAACAGAATCTCAAGGTATTCTTCCTGCGTCAGGGTGAAGGAGAACTCATCCGCTCCGTCGCCGTCTTCTGATGCTTTGCGCCCACCTTCGCCACCACCGCCCTGTGGCCGCGGGATCGTATCGCCGACAACAAAATCCTTGTTGCCCGGCAGAACATAGCGGCGATTGCCGCCCTGACGGGAGTGGGTCAGGCGAGGCTCTTTCAGCCCCTTGGACGGGATCGTGACCTGTTCGCCTTCGGTCACATCCTTGCCACCCTGTATCGTCTTGTCGCAGACCGACCGGTCCACGCGCTCCTTGATGTTTTCCCGGGCGCGGCGCAGGAACCTTTGGCGGTTGCCAAGGCTCTTGCCCTTCGGGTTGGAGCGCCTGTCGATGAAATTATGCATCTGCTTTGTGGCCTCCTTTCCCGGTTAGCCGGCTTTGTTGACGCGCATGTACCATTCGACCAGCCGCCGGACCTGACGATCCGTATAGCCGTGGTCGCGCATCCGTTCGACAAACTCGCGGTGCTTGCCTTCGGTCTTGGAGTCCTTCTTGGAGCCAAAGCTGATCACCGGCAAAAGTTCCTCCACCTGGCTGAACATATGCCGCTCGATCACATCGCGCAGTTTTTCATAGGAGTTCCAGGCCGGGTTTTTGCCGGTATTGGCACGGTGGCGCAGGGCAAATTTCACGACCTCGTTGCGGAAATCCTTGGGATTGGCAATGCCGACCGGCTTTTCGATCTTGCTCAGCTCGTTATCCAGAACCTCGCGATTATAGAGCTGGCCAGTGTCCGGGTCCTTATAGTCCTGCTCTTCGATCCAGGCATCCGCGTAGGAGATATACCGGTCAAAGACGTTCTGTCCGTATTCAGAGTAGCTCTCCAAGTAAGCTTTCTGGATCTCGTTGCCGATGAACTCCTCGTAGCGGGGTGCCAGATCGGATTTGATGAAGTCCAGATACTGCGCTTCCACTTCCTGCGGGAATTGCTCGCGCTTGATCATCTGTTCCAGCACATACATCAGGTGGACCGGGTCGGCGGCCACTTCTTCGGTATCAAAGTTGAAGACATTGCTGAGCACCTTGAAGGCAAAGCGGGTCGAAATCCCGTTCATGCCCTCATCCACGCCCGCCCGGTCCTGATATTCCTGAACCGTTTTGGCCTTGGGGTCGGTGTCTTTCAGGCTTTCGCCATCATAGACCCGCATCTTTGAGTGCAGGTTGGAATTTTCGTGCGGTTTCAGGCGGCTAAGCACCGCAAACCGGCTGAGAATAGTCAGCGTTTCCGGCGCGCAGGGCGCGTCCTTCAGCTCGCTGTTGGCGACCAGCTTTTCATAGATGAGCGCCTCTTCAGTGACGCGCAGGCAGTAAGGCACTTTGACGATGCTGACACGGTCGATGAAGGCTTCGTTGTTTTTGTTATTCTTGAAGGCCTGCCATTCGCTTTCATTGGAATGGGCAAGGATCAGCCCGTTGAACGGGATGGCACCAAAGCTTTCGGTGCCCATATAGTTGCCTTCCTGGGTCGCCGTCAGCAGCGGGTGCAGCATCTTGATCGGCGCCTTGAACATCTCGACAAATTCCATGATGCCTTGCGTCGCGCGGTTCAGACCACCCGAGAAGCTGTAGGAATCCGGGTTGTCCTGACTGAAATGCTCCAGCATCCGAATGTCGACTTTGCCGACCAAGGTCGAGATATCCTGATTGTTCTCATCCCCCGGTTCCACCTTGGCAACACAGATCCGGCGCAGGCGGGACGGGTAGAGACGAACAACCGTGAACTTGTTGATATCGCCTTCGAATTCGTCAAGGCGCTGAACCGCCCATGGGGACATCAAACCGGGCAGCCGGTGCTGCGTGATCCCATACTCCTTTTCCAGAATACTGCCCATACGGACCGGATCAAACAGGCCCAGCGGGCTCTCAAAAATCGGGGAAATCTTGTCGCCGGCTTTCAGCACATAGATCGGCTGATCCTCAATGAGGCGCTTCAGACGTTCAGCCAAAGAGGATTTGCCGCCTCCGACCGGGCCCAGCAGGTAGAGGATCTGCTTACGCTCTTCCAGGCCTTGGGCCGCATACCGGAAGTAGCCTACGATCCGTTCGATCGTGTCTTCCATTCCGTAGAAATCTTTGAAGGCTTCGTAGCGCTTGATCGTCCGGTTCTGAAAGATCGGGCCAAGCCGCGCATCTTTCGAGGTATCGACCAACTCCTGTTCGCCGATGGCTTTCAGCATCCGCTCGGCGACATTGGCATACATGCTGGGATCATCCCGGCATCCATTCAGATAATCCTGCAGCGACATTTCCTGTTCGCGCGTCTCGCTGTACTGCTCAGCGAAGAGTTCGGCTATAGTGTTCATCCTGTTCAAGCCTCCTGCTTTTGTTGCCCGGTTCCTCCTCGGGATTTGACGTCACACGGACAGAGCCTGCCCACCGCGTGGGCAATGAATGTCCGCATCGTTTTCTAAACCTGAATCTGCTCGGTGCCCGTGACGGCAATACGGCATCTGAAACCCGCCCTCGGTGGCGAATTACCCTTGAAACCATAGGCGTTCGGCGCCTGTTGATTGCCTTCAACCATACACCAGAAGTCCAGACTTTCATAACTGAAACTGGTGTATTTTTTGCTAATTGCCACAAGGGAGAACGTAAAAAGCAGTTCACACTAAGGAGAGAAGGCCGCGATCTGGCCCCTCCCGACACCCCCGAGAAAGCCTTCGTCCGCATGGATTTTAAGGACATTCAAAGCCTGCTTTCAGCCGCTCCTACACTCCGGCGCCAACGGTGGTTGACGCAGCGTAATGGAAATTAACCTTTCATTAACGACTGCTGCAAAAATGCTGCAATTCGGCCACTCATGATAGAAAACCCACCGAAAATGCCTGTTATTTCCGGGTTTTCCGGCCCTTGCCTGCGGCGCCCCCTAGACAGAATGCCCTTGCTTGTCACAATATCTGCGGAAAGTGACCACAAAACGTGGCAGCAAAAAATAACACAGGCAGCAGTGACGGGCACAGAACCCGTCCGGAAATGGCGAGCAGGCAATCATGAGCACGACGGGTTATATTGTCCGTGACGCTGCAGGGAATCTGCAGCAGGGCAACTTCGCAGAGGTTAATCCCTCCACAATTTACGTCTCCCATAGCAAGGATATCTCGCTGAATCTCAGCGCTGGGGATATTCAAGGCTATGAGCGGCATGGTCAGGATCTTCACGTTGTCCTTCAGGGCGGCGAAGTCCTGATCCTCAACGGCTATTTCAATGAGGGCACCACCGGCGACAAGAACCTCCTTCTCAGTGAAGAGGGCAACCTTGTCGAAGTGACCCTGGAAGACAGGGCCGACGGCTATCTGGCGGCAGGGTATGAACCGCTCGACACATCGGGCAAATGGTCTGCCTACGACGAAATGGTGTTTCTGGACGTTGACCGGATTGAACCCACCGTGGCACCGCTGGTTGCGGCACCCTTTCTTGGCGGAGTCGGCGCAGCTGGCGCCGCCGCAGCTGGCGGCGCGGTTCTACTGGCCGGCGGCGGTGATGACGATGGCGGCGGTGGCGGCGGCGGCGGATCCGTCACGGTTCCGACCGTAGATGATGTCGATCTGGACCGCATTATCGGCGGAACCGGCGATGACACGGTTGTTGTTACCGGCACGGGGTCCGAAGGATCGACCGTGGAAGTCACGATCGGCACAGAAACGCAAATCGTGACGATTGGCGATCGCGGCACCTGGATCGCTGAATTTGACCCGGCCGACCTGCCAGCCGATGGCATATATACCGCAACCGTCCATGTCGAAGATCTGGACGGAAACACCTGGGATCTGGACGGCCCGCTGGTCGACATCGACACCACCCCGCCCGACCTCGACGTGACCGTCGGGGTGCAATCGGTCGGAGAGATCATCAATGCGGTCGAGCACAGCACCGGCACCGTGATTTCGGGCACCGGCGAAGCGGGCTCTACCGTTGACGTTCTTATCAACGGAACGACGCATAGCACGGTTGTTGGCAGCAGTGGTTCCTGGTCCGTCACCTTTGCATCGGGTGAGATCAATACCGGCGAATACACAACCGGTGTTTCGATCACCACAACAGATACACGCGGCAACGCGGCGTCTTATAGCGAAACGCTCGTAGTCGACACGATTGCCCCTCCGGCAACGCTGAACGTTGTTGAAGGCGATGACGTCATCAACGCAGGCGAGGCCTCGGACGGTGTCACCCTCAGCGGAAGCGGAGAAGCGGGCGCCTCGATCAGCGTTCTGTTCCAGGGGATCACCCGCACCACGACCGTGGCGGGCAATGGAACCTGGTCTGTTTCCTACGCTTCGGCCGAAATCATCGACGGTACGTATAACAGCGCGGTCACCATCACCACCGAGGATGCCGCGGGCAACAGCACAACTGTGACCGAGACTGTTGTCGTAGATACCGAAGTTGGCACCGCCGAAGTTACCGGCATTTTCGAAGAAGCAAACGGAGACGTCAGCCTGGTTGGTGTTGAAGGCTTCGACGGCACGGTTTCCTTCAACGCCCTGCACAGCAATGGGACGACGACAGTCGAAACCCCAACACCTGTTGGATCGACCTATTCCTTCAGCCCGGACCTGCCTGACGGCTCGCATCTGGTGGTGGTCAATTCCGACACTTCCGGCAACACTTCTGGCACGCTTCTGGTCCTTGATGACAATGTCTCCAATTCGGGCACATTGGACCATGCCGGGCTCAGCAACTTCGACATTGATGCGCTGAACCTGAACCATGCAGATCAGGCGACGCTCTTCCTGGACGAAGACACCATCAAGGATCTGTCAGTCAATTCAGACACGCTGACCGTTTATGGCACCGGCGACGATACGCTGGACGTCAGCGGTGCTGCCGCCGCCGGCCAAAGGGTCGTCGATGGCCAGACTTTCGATGTCTACACGGTTGGCACAGATGCCACCTTGTTGGTTGAAGAAGACGTAGTCGTCACCATCATCTGATTTAATCCGCGGCGGCTTCGGGCGCCGCGGATCTTGCACTCTGCCCTATTGGGGTGGACCGCCCAAGGATGCCCAATGACGCCCGCAAAAGCTCTTTTTGCCCTTTTTCTGACGTGCAGCCTGACCGGCTGCGCGGTGGAGACGGATGTGGATTCAGAGGCGCCGGCATTCATCCAGACATCTGGGGAAGACGCTTCTCCGGTAATCTCTTCGCTTCTGGATCGACGGTCACTTCTGGACGAAAACAGCCCCTACAGCACAGTGGCAAACGCCGTTCTGGACGCCTCCGCCCGTGCATCCGAGGCCGAGTTGACCAGTGCCAAACTGCGCGCAGAAGCGGCCTCGAAAAACTGGCTGCCCACGCTGGGCCCCTCGGTCAGCCTGACCGATCTTGGTGATGTGGTTGCCGCGATCCTTGTTGAGCAGGTGTTGCTGGACAACGGACGCCGCAAAGCCGAGCGTGAGTTCGCCGCCGCCGATATGGAAGTGGCCGCTGTCAACCTCTCCATGGATATGAACGCCCGCGTCGAAACCGCATTGGGGCTATACATCGCCGGGCTGCGCGGCGATGAAAAGGCCGCGCTGGGAACCCGTGCGCTGACCCGCATGCAGGATTTCGAGCGCATCGTGACGGGCCGCGTCGAGGGCGGGCTGACAGATCGCTCTGACCAAACCGTTGTGCGCAACAAGATCAACGGCATGCGCGCCGCCCGCGCAACCGCACGGGAAGCAGCGGCAACCGCACGCGCAGAACTAAAGGCCATGACCGGCCTGGAATTTCCGGCAACGCGGGAAGGGTTGGGGCTGGCCGATATACCGAGCGATGCCACCTATCTGAGCGTGATCAAGGCCGAGGCTGAAACCACGCGCACCATTGCCCGCACCAAGGTTCAGCGGGCCGGGCTTTTGCCGCAGGTCTCGGCCTCTGGCACAGTGACCAGCGATGGATCCGGCGCCGGGCTGACGCTGGATACACCTGTCCCACTGGGGCTGGGTACGCCTGCTCAGCTGAAAGCAATCGACACCGCAAATGAAGCAGCGGCGCGTCTGGCCGATGAAGCCAAAGAAACCGCTGCGCGCGACTATGCCCGTCAGGTTCAGCGTCTTGCCTCGTTCCGCCGACAGGCCGCCGAAGCGGCGGAACTGGCCCGTGCCAGCCGTGACACTTACGATCTTTTTCAGGCCCAGTTCCAAGCTGGTCAGCGACCTGTGATGGATGTTGTCGCGGTATACGAAGAACTGATCCAGCGCGAGCAAGCCCATGTGGACGCCAAATACGAAGTGGGGCTGACCCAATTGTCGCTGTCGCGCGACATGGGTCTGCTGGCCAACGGGGATAAGATATGAGCACCGACAGCAAGACTCCGGCCAAGACCCCGGCACCGAGCAAGCCTGCCGTCCTGAGCCTCGACAGCGTGCGCCACCGCAAGAGCAAGAAGCAGGCCGCGCCCAAACCCGCGGCCGATACCGTGCCCGCCAGCCCCAAGCAGCCAGAGTCTGCAGCCCCTAATCCTGCCCGCCCCACCGAGGACAAGCGCCTTGCGAACCGGGCCTCTCTGGTGGCCACATTCGCGGCCTTAAAAGGTGTTGATGTTCCGGCGCAGGATCTGATTGAACTGTTCAAAACCCAGTCATTGGAAGATTTCGGCGCGCCGACACTGACCATGGCCCTGCGCCACATCGGTCTGGCACCGCGCGCAAGACACAAGGTAAAGCCACAGCCATCGGCCTGGCCGGCCTTTGCCTGTATGAACAACGGCCAGTGGATTCTGGTCCTGTCGCAGACCGCCGACACGCTCACCATTCATGACAGCACCTGCGCCGATCATCAGGCCGAAGTCCCGCTAGAGGAATTTGCGCCGTTTTTCACCGGCACCATTCTCGGCGCGCGGGTTCCTCTGGCGCAGCTCGCCGCCCGCCACGCCCCCGGCATTGGCCGCGGTCACTGGTTCTGGGGTGAATTCACCCGCTATCGCCGCCAAATGGGCGAGATCATGCTCGGGTCGCTTGTGGCCAACTTGCTGGCGGTTTCTGTCGCACTGTTTTCCCTGCAGGTCTATGACCGCGTGATCCCGCATCAAAGCGAGGCAACGCTCTGGGTTCTGGCCGGTGGCGCGCTGATCGCTGTGCTGCTGGAAGGCGCCCTGAAACTGGCCCGCGCCCGACTGACGGATGCGGCGGGGCGGCAAATTGAACTGTCGGTGCAGGCCCGGTTGATGCGGCGCCTGTTGGGCATGCGGGCAGACAAACGCCCGATGGCGCCCTCGGGGCTGTTTGCGGCCATGCGCGATTTCGGATCGGTACGAGAGTTCTTTACCTCCTCGACCCTTTCTACTCTGGCCGATGTGCCCTTTATCGCCGTCTTCCTGCTGCTTGTGGCCTCTATTGCGGGTCCGATTGTCTGGGCGCTGATCCTTGGCGGCATTCTGATGGTTCTTCCAGCCTATTTCATGCAGCGCAAGATGATTGCACTGACCCGGCAGACACAGGGCGCCAGCGCCAAGGCCAGCCGCCTTCTGCAAGAAGTGGTGATCGAGCTGGAAACAGTGAAGTCCCAACGCGGCGAGGCCCGCGTCCTGCGCCTCTGGGATGAGCTGAACGAGTTGTCTTCGCAAAGCTCGGCCGGTCAGCGCAAGCTGTCAGCCGCCCTGACCCACTGGTCACAAGGCGTCCAGCAGGCAACCTATATTTCTGCCGTGATCCTCGGCACCTATATGGTGTTCAAAGGTGAGTTCACGGTCGGCACGATCATCGCCACCGGTATTCTGACCAGCCGTACTCTTGCCCCGCTCACCCAGTTTGCCTCGACCTTGGCCCGTTGGTCCAACGTCAAGGCCGCCCTTGAGGCGCTGGATGCAATCGCCGAGGCACCGCAGGAAAGTGTAAATGATCGCAGCATGTTGCGCCGACCCAAGCTGACCGGTCAATTCGAGTTGCGCGAGCTGAGCTATCGATACAGCCCGGATGGCGCACCTGTGCTCGACGTGCAGGGCATCGCCATCAACGCAGGCCAGAGCGTTGCTGTTCTGGGCGCCAACGGATCGGGGAAATCAACGCTGCTGAAACTTTTGGCCGGGCTATATACGCCCGACAGCGGCCGGGTCATGCTGGATGGAACCGGCATGGAACAGATTGACCCGCGCGATCTGCGCCGCGGCATCGGCTATCTAGGACAGGACGTGCGGCTGTTCGCCGGAACCCTGCGCGACAACCTGAACCTGTCCATGCTGGAACAGGACAATGACCGGCTGATGGCAGCCCTCGACTTTGCCGGAATGGGCCCGTTTGTACGAAGCCACCCCAAAGGTCTGGACCTTGAAATCGGCGACGGGGGTGCGGGCCTCAGCCAGGGGCAACGCCAATCCATCGGCTGGGCCCAACTATGGCTGCAGGATCCGGCCATCGTGCTGCTGGATGAACCCACTGCAGCGCTTGACCAGACCTTGGAACGCACCCTGATCAGCCGTCTGGAAACCTGGCTGCACGGGCGCACCTCGATTATCGCCACCCACCGAATGCCCATTGTTGCGCTCACCCACCGCACGCTGATCCTGCAGGCCGGGCGCATGGTGGTCGACGGACCACGCGATCAGGTTCTTGCCCATCTCGCGGCCGGAGACAGCAAATGAGCGTCGCAGAAGCAGAATTTGAAAGCACCTCGCGCGCCTCCAGCCGCATTATCCAGCTGGTTGCCCTGACTGTTGCCGCCTTTGTCACCTGGGCAGCCTTTGCTTCGGTCGATGAAATCGTCCGCGCCGATGGTCAGGTCGTGTCCTCCTCGCGCGCACAGATCGTGCAGAACCTCGAAGGCGGCATTCTGGCAGAGCTCTTTGTTGCACAGGGCGATAGGGTCAAGGCCGGCCAAATTCTGGCGCGCCTGCAAGACACCAAATTCCGGGCCGCGGTTGATGACCTTCAGGACCAGATCGACGCGTTGGACATCCGCCGCCTGCGCATCGAAGCGGAAATGACCGGCGCCCATGAATTTGCCGTCCCCACCGGACTCTCAGAACGCTCGCCCGGTATTTTGGCTTCGGAACGCACCCTTCTGGCCGCCCGGCAGGCCGATTTTGACGCCCGCCGTGACGGAGCCCGTGAAATCCTGGATCAGCAACAGGAAGAACTGGCCACAATGGAGCGGCTCTACCAGCAAGAGATCGTCGCCAAGCTGGAGGTGAACAACGCCAAGAAATCAGTCAGCGACGCGCAGATCAAATACACCGAAATCGGCACCAGCACCAAACTGGAGCTGGCCGAGGATTATTCCAGAACCCTTCAGGACCTTACGTCGCGCCAACAGGAATTGCGTCTGGCCAGCGATCAGCTGAAACGCACCGTCATTACCGCGCCACTTCCCGGCATCGTCAACAGCCTGGCGGTAACCACCATTGGCGGCGTTGTACGCCCCGGCGAAGAAATCTTGCAGATCATTCCGCTGGGTGAGGAACTGTTTGTCGAAGCGCAGGTCATGCCCGAAGACATTGCCAGCGTCGAAACCGGCCAACCCGCAACCATCAAGCTGAGCGCCTATGACTACACGATCTACGGCACGCTTCAGGGCCGGGTGGCATTTGTTTCTGCGGATACTTTCAAGGACGAGCGTGATCCGAATGCTCTGCCCTTTTACAAAGTGAATGTGCGCGTCGACCGGGATGAATTCACCGAACGTCAGGACGCAATAGAAATCCGCCCGGGCATGCGTGCCACGGCGGAGCTGCAAACCGGTGCGAAAACCGTGCTGCAGTATCTTCTCAAGCCGCTCTATAAGTCACGTGAAGCACTGCGCGAGCGCTAGCAGGCCTAAAGTCTCGAAGGGATGTCAGGACTGGCGGGTTCTCCGACCAGATTTCCTGAAGTGATTATCGCATTTATCCCGCACGGCGCATCATAGTCTGCAGCGTTTGCCCAAAGGCGGTGCCGATTGAAACAGGTCTGTTGCCCATCGCAGCCTTGGCCGAGATGACCGAAACCAACTGTGGAACGCGCCCACCATGTACCGAGAATACCGGTGCGCCTGACGCTCCGAATTCTGCCTTACACGACATCACAAGCGTTTCCACCTGTTTTGCCAGAACGTGACAGGGCTGTTCCAGGCTTGGTGAATTTGCCTTGCGATAGGTATAGGACATTACGCCAACCGCATCACCCTTGCGCGGGATACCCGCAACCTGGAATGGCTGAATTTGCCCCGAACTGATTGGTTTGGACAAGCGCAAGACCGCAATATCAAAGCCGATCTGCGCAGACCCGGTTGAATTGAAACGGTATTGCGGGTGAATAACCGCCTTGGAAACAGACCGTTCCGCTTTGGCGCGGCCATTGTTCAGCCCGGCCTCGAAAACGATTGATCCCGGCAGCACCTTGCGCCCCGAATTCTGATCATACAGGCAATGCGCAGCCGTTAGCACCATGTTTGGCGCCACCAGTGTCGCCGTACACATGCTTCGGCCAGAGATATTCAGCCGTCCGACGGCTTCCCAGCCGGGAACAGCCTTGAACCCGTTGTTACGGTCGGCCGCCTTCCCCAGGCCCGGCAGTCCCAGGCTCAAACAGGCCGCGACCGCTCCTAGCAGTAGTCTCATGTTCCACTCCTTATTCCCACTCCTGCACTTTCGTTCAGGCGTGAGGCGGGAATGGGGCCAACTGTAGCGAACCACGGGCCAATTTAAGGATTGTTTGTGGCAGTCTTAACATTTCCCTAACCCCCCGGTTTCAGGTCCGCTGAGTATTGCACAGCCGCTACAGGTTTATTCAATTAATTCGAAAATTTGTTATAAATGCCTGTAAAAGCGTAACTTTTCCGAACTCTCCTCCTGTCTCACAGTCTCAGCCTTTGGCGGCAGAGCCCGAAGGGATTCGATCCACGCCCCGATTGCCCGCCCAGATCACGCCGCGGTTTCGCCACAGGAATGCGGCTTTGGCTGTGTGTTTGAGGCATGTCTGCTGTTAACTTTTGCCGTCGGCCCGCAGCGATGGCGCGCCGGATTCAGCACCATCCCACAGCCAGGCGGCAGGTGGACATCACCGGTCAGTGGGGTCGCAACCGAAGGTGAGGACCGACCTCAGGGCAGTCCGATGGGGCAATTGGGGTCAGGTGTGGCCTGCGCCCCTCGCCCTCTCCGGTTTTGCCTAAAGGGATTGGCGGAAAGCTTCTGCGGTGGATGTGTCTTGCCTACTTGTGGCGACCCAGTACCGGAACCTCTATCAGGACGTTCCCAGAACGACGGGACCAGGCAATGTTGCCGTCTTCGCATGTCGGATGCCCTCCGAAAGAGGGCATCCGACTATTTCTTATTCCGCCGGTGCGTCAACTTGAGCCGACACGACGCCCTGCTTGGAAACGGAGTCAGTGGTGGACTGAACACCATGTTTTTCCCGCTGAACATCGTTGTAGGCAGCTTTGACAAGCGAGAGCACCTGCAGGACCATTACGATGGAGAATGGGAAAGCCCCAATGACCATCGCCGTCTGGATCGCCTTAAGGCCACCACCTGGTCCGCCAGCAATCAAAAGCGCTGCAACCACGCCGCCCAGAGCAACACCCCAGAAGTAGATATGCGGACGTGCTTTGGGGCCTTCGCCACCAGCAGCATTGATCGTGTTCACGATCAGAACAGCCGAGTCAGCCGTTGTAACCAGATAGGTCAACAGCAGAACTACGATCAGAACCGACATGATCCAACCCAGATTGTCGCCGAGCATGTAGATGACCATGGCGAAGATCTTATCACCATCCGGGCGGCTGAAGATCGCGTCGCCTGCACCACCATTCAGGGTCAGGTCAATTGCGGTACCGCCAGCAAAGCTGAACCAGATGAAGCACATGATGGCCGGCAGGACCATCGCACCCAGAACAAATTCGCGAACCGTACGGCCCTTGGAAATCCGCGCCAGGAAAAGGCCAACGAAAGGTGCGAAGGCAACCCACCAGGCCCAGTAGAACACCGACCACGCGCCCTGCCAGCTTTCCTGTTTGGTGGCGATCGAGTCTTCAACCCCGTCTGTGCGGAAGACCTGGAACATCAGCGTAGGCAGATTGATCAGGTAATCCACAAAGCCCATGAACAGGGCCTGCAGGCCAAAGAAGGTCGAACCAAAGATCAGGAAGAAGCCAAGCAAGAAGAAGGGCAGAACCATGTTCAGGTTGGACAGGATTTTGATCCCCTTGCCGACACCCGATACCGCGGAAGCCGTTGACGCAACCATGATGATGGTGATCGCCAGCAGAATGCCGATGGTATTGGCTGTGTTGGTTTCAGGGTCTGTCAGCCCACCGATACCAATACGGGTCATGCCGGAGACAAACTGTTCGACACCAAATCCAAGAGCCTGCGCAACGCCCAGAATGGTCGCAACAACTGCGACGATATCAACGACGTTGCCGATCGGGCCAGCAAGCGATTTCCCGAACAGCGGGATAAGCGAGGTGCGAACCGTCAGCGGCAGACCACGGCGGTAGCTGAAGAATGCCATTGCCATACCGGTGAGGCCATAGCAGGCCCAAGCGCCAAAGCCCCAGTGGAGATAGGACCACTTATAAGCGTTGATGACATTGTCCTGTGCAGAACCTGTGGCCGTTCCGGCGATCACATCCGGGTTGTTCTGGAAGTGATAAACCGGCTCTGCAACGGCCCAGGTTAACATGCCAACGCCGATCGCGGCGCCGAACATCATGGAGAACCAGGAGAAATTCGCGAACTCCGGTTTGTCGCTTTCGACACCGAGCTTTAATTTGCCGGTGGCTGGGATCAACGCCAGAATTGAACAGGTAAAGAAGAACAAAGCGACGATCCAGATATACCAATATGCTGTGTTCGCCAAAATAAAGCTGTTGATCGCGTTGAGGATACGACCTGCTTGCTCTGGGAAAACAATGGCCCAGATAACCAAGATTGCAATAATGATTTTTGAAACGACCGCAACGCTTTTGCTAAAGCCAGAGTAGAACCCCTGCTCTGCGGTCTTGATCTCCAAGTCCATTAAAGGAGGCTTCGTTGACATTAAATTTCCTCGCTGTTGTTTTTCGTCGAAGACATTTTTCTGTGCGCCACAAACAAAGAGCCAAGATCCCCCAGGGCACTTGGACTTCGAGCGACAGTTGTCTCACGGCAGGAATATGTGACTTTCAACCCTTGAAGGAGTGCAATCTTTCGCCTTAAGGTTTCATAATTTGTCAACCTTTTGCGCATATGGGATCTGCCGGATGGCCAAACAAGCAAATTTGAAGAGCCTCGGCGATGTCGATATTCGTCTTTTGCGTGTGTTTGTCGTGGTGGCCGCATGCGGAGGGGTTGCAGCCTCCGAGCAAGAGCTGAATATCTCTAAGTCAACAATCTCGCGCCATATCTCTGATCTTGAGGCGCGTTTGGGTTTACGGCTCTGCAACAGGGGTCCTGCGGGCTTCAGCCTGACCACTGAAGGCACACAAGTACTTGAACTTACAAGGGATCTTCTGGCAGGAATTGATGAATTCCGGTCACGTGTGGATGCAATCCAGATGACTTTGACCGGCACAGTCCGCTTCGGGCTTTACAATCAGTCATCGGCCAATCCAAACGCTCATATCGAACGGGCCATCGCCGAGTTTGACAAAGTCGCGCCCAACGTCAGGCTGGAAATAACGTTCGATACGCTAACAGCGCTCGAGGCCAGCGTGTGTAATGGGCAGCTTGATCTGGCCGTAATGCCGATTTACCAGCCCAATCCCACGCTGGACATCAAACACCTCTATTCTGAAAAAATGAGCCTCTATTGCGGCAAGGGGCACGAAGTGTTCGGGTTGGACACTACCGACCTGGATCCCCGGAAGGTGCTCTCGCCGTATAAATACGCGGGCTATTACTTCAACTCGCCGAACATGAGGGCAGGCAATGAATTGCATCTGGAGCGCGCCGCGGACGTAAAGGACGAGGACGCCTTGGCCCTTCTTGTTCAGTCGGGCCGCTACATTGGGTTTCTGGCGGATCATTTCACCGAAGGTGCAGGGGGCAGCCGCGCCTATTGGCCGCTGTTTCCGAACCGGGCATCTTACCAGGTCGAATTTGCGGCCTTTTATCGTTCCAACCCCAAGCCGGACAGGAAAACAGCGGCCTTTCTGAAATGCCTGTTTGATGCACATGCTTAGGTGGATATGAAATCCGCATCCTGACGCGTGGTCTAGGACTTGTGAGCTACGGCGCTGAAGGGATGCTGTGCGGTGCGCACCGAGGACGCCTGTGGTTCGGTCTGCAAGTGAACAAACGGATTTCAGTTTCACCCATGGCAGGTCAATCTACTCCAATCTAACGCGCCTCGGAACGGTTTCGGTTGGTGCAATAGACCATATGCGCCCGCACGGGTTTGATTGGCGGCATTTCCGACTCTGGCATCCCTAGTGGCGCGCAACCGGGCAGACATGGCGTTTGACTTTGCTTACCTCAAACTGGCTTGACGACCCTCGGGATGTTTTCAAACCGCCCAATCCGTAAGCATCACTGCCTGTTTTGCAGGATCTCGCTGCAACGCGGCAATCCCCTTGCCCATCTCCCTTTACGGCGCGCCAATCGCGTGCCGTAAAGGGGAATGACACGCCAGCTCTCCATCACCGTTGTAGAACCGGATCCGGCCCGCGCCGCCCTGATTGCCGGTAGTCTGCGCGCCGCTGGCAACTGCGACGTGCGCATAACCGCGGACGCCGCTGCACTGGCCACGCGCCTGCGCGATCACAACCCGGACATTGTTCTGATCGACATCGAAAACCCGTCCCGCGACATGTTGGAGGAACTGGCCCTCGCCTCGGGCCCGCAAGAACGCCCGGTGGCCATGTTCGTGGATCGCTCTGCCGAAGGCCTGTCGACAGCCGCTATCGAGGCCGGGGTCTCGGCCTATGTGGTCGACGGGCTGAAACCCGAGCGATTGAAACCCATTCTCGAAGCCGCAATCACCCGCTTCAAACTGTTCCAGCGCATGCGCAAAGAACTCGAAGAGACAAAGCGGGCACTGGAAGAACGGAAGCTGATCGACCGAGCCAAGGGCATTCTGATGAAAGCCCGCAACCTTCCCGAAGAAGACGCCTATGCGCTGCTGCGCAAAACGGCGATGGATCAGGGCAAGCGGGTCGGCGATGTGGCCGCGGCGCTGGTCACAGCGGCGGAATTACTGGCATGACCCGAACCACACTGCCCCTTGGCTATATCCCCCTTACCGATGCCGCACCGCTGATCGCCGCGCAGGAGCTTGGCTTTGCTGCCGACGAAGGGCTGACCCTGGATCTGCGCCCTGCCCCCTCCTGGAGCGCCCTGCGCGACATGCTGAGCACCAGGCAGGTCGCCGCCGCGCATATGCTCTCCCCTGTGCCTGTCGCCGCCGCGCTCGGCCTTGGCGGCACCGGAGAGGCGCTCTCGGCGATTTCCATTTTGTCTTTCAATGGCAACGTTTTGGGCGTTAGCTCCGCAGTGGCTGCAAAGATGCAGGACGCAGATCACCGCTTTGCGTTTGACGATGCCGCCGCCGCTGGCCGTGCTCTGTTCACCGCCGCACCCGGCTTTCTGCGGCTCGGCGTGCCGTTTCCATTTTCCATGCATATGGAGCTGGTGACCTATTGGCTGACCGCCCTTGGCCTCTACGATCCGGACCGTATTTCCGTGCGCACCGTGCCGCCACCGCTAATGGGCGAGGCCCTGCGCAACGGAGAGATCGACGCCTTCTGCGTCGGGGAGCCCTGGGGCTCTGCCGCTGTTGAGGCCGGCCTTGCCACGCTGATCCTGCCGGGTTCCGCCATCTGGGGCGGTGCCCCTGAAAAAGTGCTGGCAGCCCGCACCGCTTGGGCCGAAACCAACCCGGACCTTACCGGCAGGCTGATCCGCGCCATCTGGCGGGCGGGCCGCTGGCTGGCCGAACCGGGATCACATACTCTGGCAGCCGAGCTGCTGTCGCGCTCGGCCTGTCTCAACCTCCCGGCCGAGCTGATTGACCGCGCCCTGAACGGCCGGTTGGTGATTTCCCCGAGCGGCACCGAACGGCGGACCGATGGTTTCATGACGTTCCACGGCCCCACAGGCGCACTGCCCTGGCCCGCCCATGCGGAATGGATCGGCACCCGCCTTGCCACCCGTTTCGGGCTTCAGCCGGACCTGGCCAAGCCCCGCGCGCGGGCCGTGTTCCGCAGCGATATCTTCCGCGCCGCCCTGCATGGCACCTCGGCGATTCTACCGGCAGCGGAAATCCAAACCCCGCCAGGCGCATTCTTTGACGGTCAGGATTTCAGCCTCGGGCAGAACTGATGCCTGTTTATTGTGCATATGCGGCGCCAGCCATGCTGCAATGCAGAAAAACACAACCATTTCCTTTGCCAGCAACCTGCTAAACCGTCAATCTGACTACACAGGCAGGCAACGGAGCCCGCCGCAGGATTTCTCCCAAAGACTGGGATACCCATGAGCAAAGCCGCTCGACCCTCTGCCCCTCAGGGCAGTTGTGTCAGCGGCTTTTTCTTTGTCCGGGCTCCTCCTCCCTCGGCCCGGACCCAACAATAAGGGGACTGAACTGATGAAAACCGCATTGTTCTCACTCGCAGCAGCCGCCACGATGGCAGCCCCCGCGATGGCCGAAATGCTTGAACTGGAAAAGGATGAGCTGACCTTCGGCTTCATCAAGCTCACCGATATGGCACCGCTCGCGGTGGCTTATGAGCAGGGCTATTTCCTCGACGAGGGTCTGTTTGTCACGCTGGAAGCGCAGGCCAACTGGAAGGTGCTTCTGGACGGGGTGATCGACGGGCAGCTTGACGGTGCCCATATGCTGGCAGGCCAGCCGCTGGCCGCCACCATTGGTTTTGGCACCAAGGCGCATATCATCACCCCTTTCTCGATGGATCTGAACGGCAACGGTATCACCGTGTCCAACGATGTTTGGGCACAGATGAAGCCCAATATCCCCACCATGGAAGACGGCCGCCCGCAGCACCCGATCCCGGCCAGTGCACTGGCGCCGGTGGTGGACCAGTATAAATCCGAAGGTAAACCCTTCAACATGGGCATGGTCTTTCCGGTCTCCACCCATAACTACGAGCTGCGCTACTGGCTGGCGGCCGGCGGGCTGCATCCCGGCTATTATTCGCCGGAAGACATCACCGGCCAGATCGACGCCGATGTGCTGCTCTCTGTGACCCCGCCGCCGCAGATGCCCGCCACCATGGAGGCAGGCACGATCGACGGCTACTGCGTGGGCGAGCCCTGGAATCAGCAGGCGGTCTTCAAAGGCATCGGCGTGCCGGTGATCACCGACTACGAGATCTGGAAGAACAACCCGGAAAAAGTATTTGGTATCAACGCCGAATTTGCCGAGAAATACCCCAACACCACTGTTGCGGTGACCAAAGCGCTGATCCGCGCCGCGATCTGGCTGGACGAGAATGACAACGCCAACCGCGAAGCCGCGGTCGAGATCCTGTCGCGCCCGGAATATGTTGGTGCAGATGCCGAGGTGATCGCCAATTCGATGACCGGCACCTTTGAGTACGAGAAGGGCGACAAGCGCGACGTTCCTGATTTCAACGTCTTCTTCCGCTACAATGCCACCTACCCCTTCTACTCGGACGCGGTGTGGTATCTCACCCAGATGCGCCGATGGGGCCAGATCAGCGATGCCAAATCTGACACCTGGTTCGACGAGACCGCCAAATCGGTCTACCGCCCGGACATCTACCTGCAGGCCGCCCGCCATCTGGTTGATGAAGAGCTGGCCGCCGAAGCTGATTTCCCCTGGGACAGCGATGGCTACAAGGCCCCCACTCCGGCTGAAGACGTGATCGACGGCATCACTTTCGACGGCAAAACCCCCAACGCCTATCTCGACAGCCTGCCGATCGGCCTGAAAGGCAGCCAGACGATCTCTGGCGGCGGGGTCCAGGGCTGACCCCACAGCAGCCATACGGGATGGCGGGCGGGGCGATGCTCCGGACACGGAGCGAGCGGCGCCACGCCATCCCAGGACAGATCCACCAAGGACACATGACATGACACTCGCAGATCCCCAATTCGCTGCCGACAAGGCCCGTGAAGACCGCCGCGCCCGGCTCTTCACCCGTATCAACGCCGCCGACAAATGGTTTCAGGTGCTGGGTCTTGCCTGGCTGGCACCGCTGATGAAAGCCGCCGCCGGTGACAACCCGCGCGCCCAGTTGAAAGACGTCTGGCGGCTGCTCGGCGTGCCGTTGCTGGCGATCTGCATCTTCCTGATGCTCTGGGGCAATCTGGCCCCCAGGGTGCAAACCTCGCTGGGCGCCATCCCCGGCCCCGCACAGGTCTGGGCCGAGGCGCTGAACCTGCATGAGGACGCCCAGCGCAAAGCCGCAAAACAGGCCCAGTTCGAAGAACGGTTGGAACTGCGCAACGAACGGCTCATCGCCGCGGGCAAGGCCGATCAGGTCAAATCCATCGCCTATACCGGCGCGCCCTCTTATTACACGCAGATCTGGACCTCGATCAAAACCGTCTTCTTCGGCTTCCTGATCGCCGCCGTCGTGGCCATCCCGCTGGGCATCGTCGGAGGTCTGTCGCCCACCGCAAGCGCGGCGATGAACCCGCTGATCCAGATCTTCAAACCGGTCTCGCCGCTGGCCTGGCTGCCGATTGTCACCATGGTTGTCTCAGCGGTTTATGCCACCAATGACGGGCTGTTTGCCAAAAGCTTCCTCACCTCGGCCATCACCGTCACCCTCTGTTCGCTCTGGCCTGCGCTGATCAACACCACGCTTGGTGTCTCCTCCATCGACAAGGATCTGGTCAGCGTCTCCAAGGTTCTGAAAATGAACACCTGGACCAAAATCACCAAACTGGTGCTGCCCTCGGCCCTGCCGCTGATCTTCACCGGCCTGCGCCTCAGCCTTGGAGTTGGCTGGATGGTCTTGATCGCCGCCGAAATGCTGGCGCAGAACCCCGGCCTTGGCAAATTCGTCTGGGACGAGTTCCAGAACGGCTCCTCCTCCTCGCTCGCCCGCATCATGGTGGCTGTTTTCACCATCGGCATCATCGGCTTCATGCTGGACCGGGTGATGTTTGCGCTGCAGTCCCTTTTCACCTTCACGGATCAGCGGTGATATCATGAGCTTTCTGACATTCGATAACGTGAACAAAGGCTTCGGCGAGGGGCTCAACCGCGCCGAAGTGCTGAAAGGCATCAATCTGGAGGTGAAGGAAGGCGAGTTTCTGGCCATCCTCGGCTTCTCGGGCACCGGTAAATCTACCCTGATGAACCTGGTGGCCGGTCTGGAAACACCCGACACAGGATCTGTCACCTTCAAGGGCCAACCGATCAAGGGCCCCGGCCCGGAACGCGGGCTGGTGTTTCAGAGCTATTCGCTGATGCCCTGGCTCACCGTCACCGGCAATGTGATGCTGGCAGTGAACTCGGCCTTTCCGAAACTGTCCAAGGCGGAACGCGCTGAAAAGGCGGCCCATTACATCCAGATGGTCGGCCTCTCCCACGCTGCGGCCCGCCGCCCGTCGGAACTGTCCGGCGGTATGCGTCAGCGGGTTTCGGTGGCCCGCGCCCTGGCGCTGGACCCCGAAGTGCTGCTGCTGGACGAGCCGCTCTCGGCGCTGGACGCGCTCACCCGTGCCAATCTGGCGGATGAGATCCTCAACATCTGGGAGCAGGACAAGAAGACCTGCATCCTGATCACCAATGACGTGGACGAGGCGATCCTGCTGGCCGACCGCATCGTGGCGCTGAACCCCGATGGCACGCTGGGCGACCCCTTCACGGTCAGCATCCCCCGCCCGCGCGACCGGATGGAAATGAATAACGACGAGACCTTCAAAGCGCTGCGCGCCGAGGTCACCGGCTACCTGATGGATGTCGGCGTCGAAGCCAAGGTCGAAGGCACCCGCAACCTGCCCGATGTGACGCCGATCCACGGGCTGCCAACGGCCGTGAAAGAAGCCACCAAAGGCGCGATCGAACAGCGTTTCCTCGACTTCTCGCAGCTGCACAAGGTCTACCCGACCCCCAAGGGCCCGCTGACCGTGGTGGAGGACTTCAACCTCAAAATGAACCGGGGCGAGTTCATCTCGCTGATTGGCCACTCTGGCTGCGGCAAGTCCACCGTACTGACCATGGCCGCCGGCCTCAATGAGATCTCAAAAGGCGCGATCCGTCTGGATGGCCGCCACGTGCAGGGCGCCGACCCGGAACGCGCTGTGGTCTTCCAGTCACCGAACCTTTTCCCCTGGCTGTCGGCCAAGGAAAACGTCGCCATCGGCGTCGACAAGGTCTACCCGCGTGCCAGCCAGGCCGAACGCCAGGAGGTGGTGGAATACTACCTCGAACGGGTCGGCCTGGGGGACGCCATGGACCGCCCGGCGCATTCCATGTCCAACGGCATGAAGCAGCGCGTCGGCATCGCCCGCGCCTTTGCGCTCAGCCCGAAACTGCTCTTGCTGGATGAACCCTTTGGCATGCTCGACAGCCTGACGCGCTGGGAACTGCAGGAGGTTCTGATGGAAGTCTGGTCGCGCACCAAGGTGACGGCCGTCTGTGTGACCCACGATGTGGACGAGGCAATCCTGCTGGCCGACCGTGTGGTGATGATGACCAACGGCCCACAGGCAACCATCGGCAAAATCGTCGATGTCGACCTGCCCCGCCCGCGCACCCGCAAGGCGCTGCTGGAACACCCCGATTACTACAAATACCGCCAGGAAGTGCTCGATTTCCTCGAGGAATACGAACATGGCGCAAAACCCAAACCCAAGGCAGTTGATGCAAAGCCTGCCGTGGCAGCGGAGTGAGAAAATGACCAAGAAACTGATTATTATCGGCGCCGGGATGGCCGCCGGCCGGATGCTGGAGCATCTCTATGACGCAGGGAAAGACTGGGACGTCACCCTGTTCAACGGTGAACCGCGCGGCACCTACAATCGCATCATGCTGTCCCCGGTTCTGTCCGGCGACAAAACATATGCCGAGATCGAAACCCATGATGCCGACTGGTACGCCGAAAATGGCGTCACCTGCCGCTTTGGCGAACATGTGGTTGCCGTAGACCGTGCTGCACAGACCGTGACGGCGGACAACGGCGATGTACTGGGGTACGACAAGCTGGTCTTTGCCACCGGCTCCAACCCGTTCATCATCCCGCTGCCGGGCCATGATCTGGAAGGTGTCATCGCCTACCGGGATCTGGAAGACACCGAACGGATGATGTCTCTCACCGAAGGCCAGAAAGCCGTGGTGATCGGCGGTGGCCTGCTGGGTCTGGAAGCCGCTGCAGGCATGGCCGCGCGCGGTGTTGATGTGACCGTGGTGCATATCATGGGCCACCTGATGGAGCGCCAGCTAGACGAGGCCGCAGGTTATCTGCTGCGCAAGGCACTGGTGGACAAGGGCATCACCGTCAAATGCGCGGCCAATTCCAAGGAAATCACCGGTGAAAACGGCCATGTGAAGGCGCTGATGCTGGACGACGGCACCGAATTGCCCTGTGACCTCTTGGTCATGGCCGTCGGCATCCGCCCCAGCACCCAGCTGGGCAAGGACACCGGGCTGGCCGTGGGGCGCGGCATCCATGTGGATGACCAGATGCTGACCTCGGACGAAAACATCCTCGCCATTGGCGAATGTGTGGAACACGATGGCGCCGTCTTTGGATTGGTCGCCCCGCTGTTTGATCAGGCCAAGGTTGCCGCCGCCACGCTGGACGGCACGGCGGCGCAATTTGTGCAAAAAGAGATCTCAACCAAGCTGAAAGTCACCGGCTGCGATCTCTTCTCGGCTGGCGATTTCGAAGGCGGCGAAGGCACCGAGGACATCATCTTCCGCGACCCGGCGCGCGGCGTCTACAAGCGCCTGGTTATCCGCGACGACAAGATCATCGGGGTGGTCATGTATGGCGACACCGCCGATGGCAGCTGGTTCTTCGGCCTGATGAAGGACGGCACGGATATCGCAGAGATGCGCGATACGCTGATCTTCGGCCCTGCCTATCAGGGAGGATCCGCTGTGGACCCTCTCTCAGCCGTTGCAGCCTTGCCGGATGATGCGGAAATCTGCGGTTGCAACGGCGTATGTAAAGGAACCATCGTTGAGGCCATCCAGGGCGGCGCACAAGACCTGCCGTCTCTGAAGGCCTCAACCAAGGCCAGCGCCTCCTGCGGGACCTGCACCGGGCTGGTGGAACAGCTGCTGGAAGTGACCCTGGGCGATGAATACGCCGCCCCCGAGGCACAGACCGTTTGCGGCTGCACCGATCTCAGCCACGAAGACCTGCGCCTGCTGATCAAATCGAAAGAGCTGAAAAGCCAGCCTGCCGTCTGGCAAGAGCTGGGCTGGAACACCCCCAACGGCTGTCACACCTGCCGCCCGGCGGTGAACTTCTATCTGCTCGCCGATTGGCCGGTGGAATATCAGGACGACCCCCAAAGCCGCTTTGTCAATGAGCGCAAACACGCCAACATCCAGAAAGATGGCACCTTTTCGGTTGTGCCACGCATGTGGGGTGGCATCACCAATGCCACGGAACTGCGCGCCATTGCCGATGCGGCAGATAAATACAACGTCCCCACGGTCAAGGTCACCGGCGGCCAGCGTATCGATCTGCTGGGCGTGAAGGGCGAAGACCTGCCCTATATCTGGAACGATCTGAACAAGGCCGGGATGGTCTCGGGCCATGCCTATTCCAAAGGTCTGCGCACAGTGAAAACCTGTGTCGGGTCTGACCACTGCCGCTTTGGCACTCAGGACTCAACCGGTCTGGGCATCAAACTGGAACGCGCGCTCTGGGGCAGCTGGACACCGCATAAGGTGAAACTGGCCGTGTCGGGCTGCCCGCGCAACTGCGCCGAGGCCACCTGCAAAGACGTCGGCGTGATCTGCGTCGACAGCGGCTATCAGGTCAGCGTCGGCGGGGCCGCCGGCATGGACCTGAAAGAGACCGAACATCTGGCTGCTGTCGCAACTGAAGAAGAAGCGCTGGAACTGTCCATCGCCTTTATCCAGCTTTACCGCGAGCACGCGAAATACCTGGACCGGGCCTATAAATGGGTCGCCAAGGTCGGGCTCGACTGGGTGAAAGAGCGCGTCGTGGACGATCTCGAGAACCGCCGCGCACTGGTCGAACGGTTTGAGCTGTCACAATCCATCTACCGCAAGGACCCCTGGGCGGAGGAGGCTGAAAACGCCGCAAAATACGCCCCCATCGCTGACCTGACACTGGAGGCCGCAGAATGAGCTGGATCGACATCGGACATATTGACGACATCCCCCTGCGCGGCGCGCGGGTGCTGAAAACCCCTGCTGGCTGTGTGGCCGTTTTCCGCACCGCCGAAAACGAGGCTTTTGCCGCCTCGGACCGCTGCCCACACAAGGGTGGCCCGCTGTCCGAAGGCATCGTGCACGGGCAATCCGTCACCTGCCCGCTGCACAATTGGGTGTTTGACCTGAACACCGGCGCCGCACAGGGCGCCGACGAGGGGCAGATCGCCACCTATCCGCTGCGGCTGGAAGCGGGGCGCATCCTGATCGACGGTGCCTCCGTGGGCCAGCGGAGCGCCGCCTGATGGACGGCAGCGCGTTCCCCGAGATCCGCTCTACCTGTGCCTATTGCGGCGTTGGCTGCGGTGTGCTGCTGCGCCCCGATGGCAACGGCGGCCTCACCGTGCGCGGCGACCCTGAGCATCCCGCCAACAAAGGTCGGCTCTGCTCCAAAGGCTCCGCACTTGGCGAAACCGTAGGATTGGAGGGCCGTCTTCTGGCCCCGCAGATCCGCGGACAGGAGACGGATTGGGACAGCGCGCTGTCGCTGGTGGCTGACCGGTTCAAACAGACCATTGCCGATCACGGGCCGGACTCTGTCGCCTTCTATGTCTCGGGCCAGCTGCTGACCGAGGATTACTATGTGGCCAACAAGCTGATGAAAGGCTTCATCGGCTCAGCCAATATCGACACCAACTCGCGGCTCTGCATGGCCTCTACCGTGGCCGGCCACCGCCGCGCCTTTGGCACCGACACCGTGCCCGGCACCTATGAGGATCTGGAAGAAGCGGATTTGGTGGTTCTGGTGGGCTCAAATCTGGCCTGGTGCCACCCGGTGCTACACCAGCGCCTGCTGGCTGCCAAAGCGGAACGCGGTACCAAGATCATCGTCATCGACCCGCGCCGCACCGCCTCCTGTGACGGGGCCGACCTGCACCTGCCGCTGGCGCCCGGATCGGATGTGGCCCTGTTCAATGGGCTTTTGGCCGAGATTGCTCGCCGCGATGCCTTTGACAAAGGCTACCTGCCTCATGTGAACGGGCTGGGCGTTGCCGTGGCTGCGGCCGAAACCGAGGATCCCGCCATCAGTGGCCTCAGCGATGCGCAATTGCAGGCCTTCTATGATCTCTGGATCAGCACTGAAAAAACCGTCACCGTCTTCAGCCAGGGGGTGAACCAGTCGACCTCCGGCGCGGACAAGGTGAATGCAATCCTCAATTGCCATCTGGCCACCGGGCGCATCGGCAAACCGGGCGCCGGACCTTTCAGCGTCACCGGCCAGCCCAACGCCATGGGCGGGCGCGAGGTTGGCGGGCTGGCAAATATGCTCGCCTGCCATCTGGATCTGGAAAACCGGGATCACCGCGACGCGGTTCAGGACTTCTGGCATGCCCCCGAGATGCCCACGGCGCCGGGGTTGAAAGCCGTCGACATGTTCCGTGCCGTCGCCGACAAGCGCATCAAGGCGCTCTGGGTCATCCACACCAACCCCGCCGTGTCGATGCCGGATGCGGATTTTGTCCGCGATGCCATCGCGGGCTGCGATTTCACCGTGGTCAGCGACATTACAGCCGCCAATGACACCGCGCAGCTGGCCGACGTGCTGCTGCCCGCCACAGCCTGGGGCGAGAAATCCGGCACCGTCACCAATTCTGACCGCACCATCAGCCGCCAACGCGCTGCCCTGCCCGCCCCCGGCAAGGCCCGCGCCGATTGGCAGATCCTGTGTGATGTCGCCCGCCACATGGGCTGGCACGAGGCCTTCGCCTATGACACGCCCGCGCAGATCTTTCGTGAACACGCAGCCCTGTCGGGCGTGGCCGCAGGCTTTGGCCGCGATTTCGACATCTCCGGCCTCGCCGGGCTGACGGATGCCAACTACAACAGCCTCCCTCCCAGCCGCTGGCCCCTGTCCAAAACCCGCAACGGCGGGCGATATTTTGCGGATGGAAAATTCTTTCACGCGGACGGCAAGGCAAAGATGCTGCCCGTCTCCCACCGCGCGCCTGCTGCGGTGCCGGATGCCGACCTTCCTTTTGTGCTGAACACCGGCCGCATCCGCGATCAATGGCACACGATGACCCGCACGGGCCTCTCGGCACGGCTCTCCGCACATCTGGCGGAACCCTTCGTCGACATCCACCCACAAGACGCGGCCCGGCTCAAGGTGAAGCCCGCTGACCTCATCCGCCTGTCAAATCCAAGCGGCAGCGGTATTCTGCGCGCCCGTATCACCACGGATGTGCCCGCAGGCCAGCTGTTTGCGCCGATCCACTGGACCGGCCAGACCGCACCCTCGGCCCGCATAGATGCGCTGGTGCCTGGCGCCGTTGATCCGGTCTCGGGCCAGCCAGAGAGCAAGGCTGCCGTCACCGCTGCCACCCGGTTCGGCGCTGCATGGTATGGTTTTGCCGTCTCCTCGCAGCCGATCACCCCCGAGGCCGACTACTGGGCCATGGCCCGCACACCGCAAGGCTGGCGCGCGGAACTTGCCGGCATGGACACACCGCAAGACTGGGAAGCGGCCGCCCGCAGCCTGTTCGGGCTGGAGGACGCAGAGGTCCAGCAGGTCACAGACCCGGCCCGCGGCATCGCCCGTATTGCCTTCCACCACAAAGGTACGCTGCTGGCCGCCTTGTTTGTCTCGCCCAAACCAGTGGCCGTGATGCGCGACTATCTGGCCGGCCAGCCGGGGCAGAGCGTGCCGTTGATCCTGACCGGCAGCAGCCCTGCCGATCAGCCCGACCCCGGACCCATGGTCTGCGCCTGTTTCAACGTGGGCGTGAACACCATCCTCACCGCCATCCAGGATCAGGGCCTGCTGAGCGTCGAGGCCATTGGCGCAGCCCTGGAGGCCGGCACCAATTGCGGCTCCTGCCGCCCGGAGCTGGCCACGCTCCTGCACAGCACTCAGGCAAAGGAAGCCGCAGAATGAATGCCCAGCCCAACTTTGCACCCGCTCGGCCGTTGAAACCCGGCACCGTATCGCTGGTCGGCGCGGGGCCCGGTGCGGCGGACCTGTTGACCCTGCGGGCTCTCAACCGCATCCGAACCGCTGATGTGATCCTCTACGACCGGTTGATCGAACCCGAGGTTCTGGACATGGCCCGGCCAGAGAGTGATCTGGTCTATGTCGGCAAGGAGGTCGGCCATCACGCCTGGCCGCAGGACCGGATCAATGCGCGTATTCTCGAAGAGGCGCTGAAGGGCCGCAATGTGGCACGGCTGAAATCCGGCGATCCCGGCATTTTCGGCCGCGCCGGCGAAGAACTGGCCATACTGGACGCCGCTGGCATCCCCTGCGAGATTATACCCGGCGTCACCGCAGCCTGTGCATCGGCGGCCGAGGCCGGCAGGCCGCTGACCGAACGCGGCATTTCTGATACATTGGTGCTGACCACAGGCATGTGCCGCGACGGCGATCCCTTGCCGGACGCCGCCAAACATGCCCGTCCCGGCACAACGATTGCTTTCTATATGTCAGTCCGTCAGGCCGGTCGGATCAGCGAAGGGCTGCAAATGCGCGGGATGGCAGGCGACACACAGGTGACAATTGCCGCCAATGCCAGCAAGGCAGAGGCACGACATTTGTCCTGCCCGCTGGACCAGCTGGCCGAGATCCTCGCAAGCGCGGGCATTACCGGCTGCGCGACACTGATCGTGACCTGGCCAAAGCCAGCTACAGTATCTCCTCCGCTACCTGCTGCGGAGATAAAAGCGAACGAATTTATCTGAGTGCTTCAATATGGGGATGTAGTCCTGGTTACTGGCTGTTTTGTTGCGCCCGCAAGACGCGATGAGCTCGTGATCACGCGGCAGGAGCTGGCCTTAGGGCTGCTGGATCCACCAATGGCGCGTTCACCCAGGACGCGCTTCAATCGGATGTGGCCAGCGGGCCAGCTGACGGCGTGCGCCGGGTCAGGAACCAGACCGCCGCAAAAATTGCCAATACCAGCAAGATCAGCGCAATCGGGTAATCCGCAAGACGGCTCCACTCGCCATTCATCAGGGCCAGAGACTGCGAAAGGGATATCTCGAACCGGGGACCCAGGAAGAAAGCAATGGTGAAGATCACCACCGGGTAGCCGAAGCTCGTCATCAGGTAGCCGAGGCCGGCAAAAACCAGCATGACGGCGACACCAAACAGACCGCCTGTCGCCATGGAAACGCCAGTGATGCAGAGCAGCAAGGCAGAGGCAAAAATCACCGACTCTGGCGCCGAGACCACTTTGACCCAGAACCGCAGGCCCAGCTGACCGACCCAGAGGTTGAGGAAATTGGCCATGATCATTGCGCCAAACAGCCCGTAGATCAGCCGTCCCTGTTCCTGAAACAGCAGCGGGCCGGGCTGGATGCCGTGGATCATGAAAGCGCTGATGATCAGCGCCGCACCGACGCTGCCGGGAATACCCAGCGTCAGCAGTGGGATCAGGTTGGAGCCAACCACGGCCGAGTTGGCAGATTCCGCCGCCGCAATCCCGTGCAGGTTGCCCTTGCCGAAACTGGCCGGATCCTTAGAAGCACTTTTGGCGGTGGCATAGGACATGAAGGCCGCTGCAGTGGAGCCGATGCCGGGCAGCGCGCCCAGTACTGTGCCAATGACAGCGCCGCGCAGGATGGTAAAACGGCAGCCCCAGTATTCCGCCCAGGTCACCCTGCGCGCATCCGGTTCGCCATTGTCGCGCAGATTAATCGCTGAGGCGGTGCCATGGCTGGATTGGGCCATCCGGCGCAGGATTTCAGAGATCGCCAGCGAACCGATCGCGACGGAGGCCAGCGGCAGCCCGTCATAGAGTTCCCACATGCCAAAAATCAGTCTTGGCGTGTAGTTTTCGGGATCGGTTCCAACAAAGTTACACAAAAGACCAAGGGCGGCAGCAATGATCCCTTTGATCAGGGAGTTGCCGACCAGCCCGGACAGGACCGCAATGGCAAAGACCATCAGCGCAAAAACCTCGACCGGGCCCATCCGCAGGGCCAGAACCGCCAGCGGGGCGGAAACGGTGATCAGCACAAGGTCACTGAATGTGTCACCGGTGACGGAAGAAAACAGCGCCATCTTGGTGGCTTTGAGCGGCTTGCCTGCCTTGGCCAGCGGGTAGCCATCCATCGCTGTCGCGGCGGCATCTGGTGTGCCCGGCGTGTTCATCAGCACCGCGGGCACCGCACCGCCAACCAGACCGCCCTTGTTGACACCAACCAGAAAGGCAATGGCAGGCAGCGGATCCAGCCCAAAGGTGAAGGGGATAGCGATGGCCATGGCCATGACCGGTCCGATGCCGGGAACGGCCCCGACAAACTGGCCGACAACAACTCCGAAGAGCACAAAGGTCAGATTCCAAAGGGTAAACGCATCCCCGAAACCGGCAAGAATTGTGGCTAGATCGACCATAGATCCCCCTTAGGGCAGAGCACGTTCCAAGACATGCGCGACAAGAAACCAAATTGCGGCGGGCAGCGCGGCGGCCCCCATCAGCAACCAGAGCGGCCGACGTTCCCCCAGACACAGCATCACCACCAGCGCGAGCCCGGGCGCGGCATAGGCAAACCCAAAGCGGCTGATGGCAAAAAGCCCCAGCGAAAGCAGTGCAAAATACATCCCGGCACGAAGGAACTCGCTCGCGTTTTGCATGGTGTGATTTGTTGGTTTGGCCATCAGCGCGGCGCCGCATAGCGCCAGCAGGATGGACGTCGCATTGGGCAGGGTGGCAGGCTGCAACCAGCCGCCGTCGGCCTGCTCCACAAAGGTGGGAATGATGACGGTATAAAGCAGGACTCCGGCGGCCAGGAAAAACAACCCCGATGCGCGGTCAGCAGTAAACCTCATGACTGTCTCCTTTGCTAAAACCTGCCGGACGCGTGCCCGGCAGGAAGGTCCGGTGCCTTAGCCGCCGAACAGGACTTTGACGTTTTCCAGACCGTCGGTCATCATCGCCTTGGTGCCATCCACGCCGAGGTTCTCGACGTCGGTTTGGGCTGCGTTGCGCACCACTTCGGCCACCTCATCTGTGGCCAGAGCGGCTTCCAGCGCCTTGCCCAGGGCCTCGGCCGCAGCGGGATCAGTGCCTTTGGTGATGGCAAAGTAGAAGAAGGGATCAAGATAGGCGTTGACGCCAGCTTCGCGCACGGTTGCGATCTCGGGTGCATAGGCATGACGCGAGTCATTGGCGCTAGCGATCATCTTCAGGTCACCGGCTTCCATGTATTTCACATGGGTGCCCGCGCCGAAGCCCGCCATCACCTGGCCGCCCAGCATCAGCTTGATGTTCTCAGCGCCGCCCTTGGTCGACACAAAGCGGAAATCTGCCTCGGAATCCCGGTTCACCACTTCCATCAAGAGCTTCTGCGGTGGAGCATCAAAGGCAATCGCGACGCCGTCGTTCGCCTTGGAGTAAGCGATCATTTCTTCAAGCGTGTTGAAGGGCGCATCCGCCCGCGCAATAAGCGCCAGCTGCGCCCGCCCGACGGTACCGAGATAGTCAAAGCTGTCCAGATCAAAACCAAGCTGGTCACCGCGTTTCACCAGGTTGATCAGCACTGGCATGTTGACACCCATGCCGATCACATTGCCCTTCGGTGGCATATTGGCGATGCCGGTGAACATGGCTACCCCGCCGCCGCCGGGCTTGTTTTCCGCGATGATGTTCCAACCGGTCTGTTCTTTCATCACCTTGGCGATGACCCGACCCATTGTATCGGTGGAGCCGCCTGCGCCGAACCCGATTTGCAGTTTCAGCGTGCCGCTTGGCGCCCAGTCTGCGGCGCTTGCTGCACCCGAAACGGCCACCAACGCGGCGGCTGCCAGTGCAGCGATTTTTGCCTTCAATGTCATGGTCTTTCCTCCCTTAAAAATTTGGTCACTCTGCGGCGGACCCGCCTTTCAGCAACTCGACTTCTTCGTGTCGGGCTGCGGCTTCGATCCGCTCACACATATCGATGAATTGTTCTTGCTCCTGCGGGCTCAACGCGCCGTCTATTGCCTGGGACAGCGCCATTACCTGTGGCAGGGCCGACTGATATTCCTCGCGGCCAAGCCGGGTGAGCGAAAAGATCCGGGCGCGCCGGTCCGTTTCGGACACTTTGGAGACAACAAGGCCTTTTGCTTCCATATCCCGCAAAACACGGCTCATCTGTGCCTGTTCTGTGCGGGCGAACTCAAAAAGCTCGCGCTGGGTTTGCGCGTCCCTTTCGGAAAGACCAACCATCACCCTCCAAGAGGCCAGACCCAAGCCAGAGTTGCTGGACACGATCCGTGTGACACTTGCTTTCAGACGGCGTGACAGGCGGAACGCAGCAACGGCCAGCAGGCTTGCGCTATGCGGAAGATCAGCAAGGCTCAGTCGTTCTTTTGGCTTCTGGTGTCCCATCGCGTCTCACGATTTTCCAATTTAATTAACATGTAAACATAAAAAGAATGATGTGTCATGGAAATTTTGAGTGGCACACACAAGTCAGAAATGCTGGCGTCCAGCAATGCAGCCCGGATTGCAGACAGGGTCCAGATCACGTTATCGTAATTCGCCCTTTCTCTCTCTATGCCCTGTGAGCTAAAACTGGTGCCGCCTGCCCGTCAAAAACTGTCAGAACCGGGAGCGACTTTTGTCAAAATCACCAAATCAATTTTGGCGAACTCAGTGACGTCAGGCCTGCCGTCGGCTTCGCAGACGGCAACTTAGGCCCGCATGGGTAGGCTCCCAGAATATCACAGGGCGGACCTGTCACGCTTTGATGGGGCTATGCATACAAGCTTCCGCGCCCGCGGATTAATAAAGAGCAGAACGCCGACCTGAAAATGCTTCAGAAATGATCCGGGAACAGGCTTTTGGCGACGTAAAGACAAGCGCGCTCAGCGTGGTGGCGGTCGAAGTCTTTTGAATGGAGATGGAAATCCGTCCACATGCCTTCGAACAACGCGATCAGCGCGTCTGCTGCGAGGACGGCATCGCCGTCCGGGTACTGACCCTCAACCATCAGATCCTGGCAGATACCCACAATAGCGTCATGAAAACTGGCATCCCGTGAATCGATGAAACGGCGGTATTCCGGGCTGGAGCACACTTCTGAGCGGAAAGCGAACCAGATCGCCACGTCGCGCTCGTTCAGTATGTCCGGCGAAAGATCGACCTTGATGATCCCTTTCAGCCTGTCCGCAGCACTCAGATCCGGGGCATGCGCGACCCGGCTCCAATGCTCTGCATAGTTGTTGGACAGGTCCTCAGCAACGGCGAGCAGCAGGTTCTCCTTGGTTTTGAAATGCAGGTTGATCATGCCCCGTGAAAGGCCGGAAATCTCCTGAATCGCGGCGATGGTCGCCCCCCGGAAACCGTGCCGGAAAATCGCCTCAGCGGCGGCATCGAGCAGGTGGCGGCGATTCTTCGACTTTCCGATTTCCCGGGCGTTATGCCCCTCCTGATACTGGCTGCGGCTATCCAACTTTCCCCCTATCCCCTTCTCTTCACAGAGGAATATGCCCGTGTTTTCAGGTCATTTCTCGCAGACACACCCTATAGGCAATCACGGCCGTTGACAATGAATGTACGTTTGTTCATTTTGTTATAACTGTTACATCACAGGTGAAATCATGACGCTGCTGAATACCGACTTTCAGACCATCCGCGATTGGGACAATGAAAACTTCTTTCACCCGTGGGAGGGGATGGCCGATATTGGCCGGAACCAGCGAACCTTCACCGAAGGCGGCGAAGGCATCTATGTCACCACCGAAACCGGAGAGCGGCTGATCGATGGGCCGGCCGGCATGTGGTGCGTACAAATCGGCTATGGCAACACGGAAATTGCCGATGCGATGGCGAAACAGGCCCGCGAGCTGGCCTATTTCTCACCCTTCAACAATGCCAACTCCACCTCCGCGAAGCTGGCCCATGAAATTGCCAAGCGCACGCCGGGTGATCTGAACCACGTGTTCTTCACCACTGGCGGCTCCACAGCTGTGGACAGCGCCCTGCGTTTCATTCAGTTCCGCAACAACGTGCTGGGCCGCCCCGAAAAGAAAATCGTTATCTCGCGGCAAAAAGCCTACCACGGTTCGACCTATCTGGCAGCGTCGGTGAGCGGCAAGGAACGTGACAAGGGCTGGCTTGATCAGGCAACCCACCTGAGCCATTTCCTTCCCAACGTGAACCCCTATATCCGCCCCGATGGTCAAAGCATCGAGGCCTTTTTGACCGAAAAAGTCGCGGATCTGGAAAACGCCATTCTGACGATTGGCGCCGATAAGGTCGCCGCCTTCATCGCAGAGCCGATCCTGTGTTCGGGCGGGGTGATTGTTCCACCGGCCGGCTACCACAAACGTTGCCTCGAGGTCTGCCGCAAGCACGATGTGCTCTATATCTCCGACGAAGTTGTCACCGGGTTCGGCCGTCTTGGCCATTGGTTCGCCTCGGAAGAGGTGTTCGACATCGTTCCAGACATCATCACCTGCGCCAAGGGCATGACCTCGGGCTATGTGCCGATGGGAGCTTGCATCATTTCCGACCGGCTGGTTGCCGAAGTGTCCGGTGAAGACGCGCAAGGGGCCACATTCTCCAACGGGTTCACCTATTCCGGCCACCCGGTCAGCGCGGCCGCCGCTTTGAAGAATATGGAGATCATCGAACGCGACGGCATTCTGGAGCATGCGCGCGCGATCACCCCACATTTCGAGGCGCGCCTCGCGGCGCTGGCGGATATGCCACTGGTCGGCGACGTGCGTGGCAAAGGGCTGGTGGGATGCGTCGAATGCGTCGCCGATGCCTCTGCTGATGATGTGCTGTCACTCGACAAATCCGTTGGGGCGATGATTGACGCGCATTGCCAGGAAAACGGGCTGATCTTGCGCCCAATCATCAACATGAGCGTGTTCTCACCGCCGCTGATCATCTCCGAGGGTCAGATCGACCAGATGTTCGACATTCTGCAAGACGGTATTCGCAAAACGACCAACGATCTCATCAAGCAGGGGGTGAACCTCGCATGACACAGAACCGTATGCACCCCGAAGGAGCTCCACAGGAAGTCACCTGGATGCCTTAGCCCTGCGCCCCAGGACCCTCTGGCGACACCCTGCCGCAAGCAAGACGCGATTATGCGGATGTCGCCCGCGCCATCGCACAGTTTGAGCTGATGACCATGCTGTAGACCCGAAACCCCGAATTGGCATCGAAGCGCTTGAAGGTGAGGCAAACATCGAACGGACCGCCAGTCAGCTGGACGACCCCAATCGCGAGGGCTTGGGCGCCAATGCGGAACTCCCGTGGCCCGCGAAACGGGTTGCGACTACCTGAACCGGATCATTGTATGGCATGGAAAACCGCAGGTTAGCCGTGTGAAGAACCCCCTGTGAGGTCAGTTCGATTGGCTTTACGTTTGCAAGTGGTCATAGCCGCGCCTTGAGGCGAGACAGAACCACACTTGAAAAGGGCAGTAGAACGGCGTTGTTGCAGAACTCCCTCTTGATGCCTGACTACCCCTTTCCCCTCTGAACTTAGGCGACACGGACGATCTCGGCGACGCCGAGTGCATTGAAGCGGTTGATGAGGGCGATGCGGATATGGATTTCGGCGGTTTGGCGGTCAGGGTCTCTTGCAGAAATGCGCTCGCCGAAAGCTTTCAAACAACGCATCTTTGCCTCAACCCGGCTCCGGGCGTGGTATCCCGTCCAGCGTTTCCAGAAGGCTCGGCCGTAGTGCCGGGTGGCGCGCAAGGTTTCGTTTCTGAC
>FREY01000016.1 GCA_900143635.1 Rhodobacteraceae bacterium Alg231-04 | reverse complement strand
GATCAGCATGCGATCACTGTCGATGTCGGCAACCTTGAGATTGCACACCTCAGACGCGCGCAGTCCGGCACCATAAGAGATACTCAGCGCAGCGCGATATTTGAGACCCGGACCCGGCGTCGCCATCAGAATATCCGAGACCTCTTCCACGCTGAACACAACTGGTAGCTTTCTGGGCTGGGTTCGGAACTGCATGAACCGCTTCATCTCCTCACGCCCACAGGTCATTCCAAAAAAGAAACGCAGCGCAATAATGCGGGTGTTGAACATCGATGCTGTGACCCCGGTATCGGTCATGTGCAACTGGTATGCCCGAAGCTCCTCGGGGGTGGCCGTGTCCGGTGGCCTCTTCAGAAACTTCGCAAAATCCTTGATCGCCCGGATGTGGGACTTCTGAGCCTTATCGCCCATGCCTCGGATGCGCATATCTTCCATCATCCGCACTCGAAGCGGTGTAACTCTATCCTCTGTCATCGGAACCTCCTGTCAATCGACTGAGAAGGGACCAATCGTCAGACAAGTTCATCAGATCACAAAATCACCACGTTCTGATCAGCAGGTGACACCAGCCACGAGCGCCAATGCCGCGGCAGCGGCTTCGTCCAAGGGCTGCGAGCGATTAAATGCACCTGCAGCATCCGAGGTAGGCAAAGATGGCGGCATTGGGCTCGAAGCCGACCTTCGCCTCAGTGTGTCCAACAAGGGCCCGCCCACCGGTAGCTGTGCGGACGGAGCCGCTGTTCGCCGCGGATGCTCAATCTCTGCTGCACTTAGGAGTGCATTGGAAGGCCGGACGCAGTAGCGCGCATTCGCTGCAGTAGCAAAATAGCAGCGCAAACGGCCCAAACCCGTCAACTGTTGTCTCTTGTGATTACTCGGCCCCAGCAGATTTTGTCCACAGATCGGCGTCGGCGCCGAGGCGCTTTAAGGACACATGAGTTTCTGCTTGAACATGCTGAGGCGGCAATGCATCTGCACAGAGCAACATGGTCGCGCTGATGCTCGCCCTCGTGACGGCTGAGTTTGTGTGAACAGGTCGCGCGATGCCGGTTCTGCACCAATTGCTTTAGTTTGGAACACAGCCAAGCAGTCACCAAGAACTTTTTAACAGGTCAAGTGTCTCTGAGAGGATAGGGCTATCTTTTCGGCGTTCTAAGGCGACGAAACATAGACAAGCAGGCACCGAAACTGAATTGCAGAGTGCAAGACCGAAGGATTGCTTTTGGTGGAGCGCGATGGAATCACGACAAAGGCTTAGACCGATGCCGGATCGCACCATCTCTAGCATTGAGGCCTCTTGGTCGACACGCGCGACAACCCCCAAACGATCAGCCGGATTTGTGTAGATTTTGGACAAAAGGCGATAGTGGACAGACCTTTCAGGCGTGCCGATCCAAGGCAGTTTCGCCAGCGCAGGCCAATCGGCATTTTCGATCTTCTTTTGCCACCCAATAGGACCGATCACGCGATAGGTGAAGTCGGCAAGTTTGATCGCATGTATTGGATCTTCACAATCCAATCCCATCAGCGACAGGTCATCCGGTCCGCACAAATAGAAACCTGCATCAATCTGGCCCCGTTTCAGCCATGCTATAATATCGCCGCTGACACCGTGGGTCAGTTCCGTTTCAATGTCCGGATGCTCCGTTCGCAGGCGCGCCAGTATCCGACCAAGCCGGATGAACTCTGGGTCTACGATTGTTCCAATCCTGAGTTTGCCGCTAATCCGACCAGACCTTTGGCGGGCACTGCGCTGGAAATCACTTATTGCATCCAGAACTTGTTCGGCCTTAGACAAGACCGCGGCGCCGTCATGGCTGATCTGAAGGCCGGTGGGTGTTCTGTTGAACAGCGTGATTCCCGTCTCTTCTCCAAGCCGTTTGATCTGGTGACTGATGGCTGGCTGGGTCAGGTTCAGGACCTCAGCAGCACGTGAAACGCTTCCCTCCCGAGCCACAGTCATAAACGCCAAGATGTTGTTAATATTTGAAAAACGGTCCATATAAAAATTTCTAATATTGCATTGTGCGATTTGTCATTATGTTTTTTCGCGTCCGTCGCCCAGAAATCATCGAAATCTGCGTTCTGGGAGGAGCCGCAACCGATCCCCGAACCTTCCACGGCTATTCGAATGCCGTGTGCAGGCAAGACGGTTCTTTGCCCCTTTCAGCAGGCAGATCGCAATGAAACGACGGGTGGGTGGATGATAAAAATGTCTGAAGGTTTGAACGGGTTCGACTATATCGTGATTGGCGGCGGCTCCGCCGGGTGCTTGATGGCCAATCGCCTAAGCGCCAATCCGGCCAACAAGGTGCTTCTTGTGGAAGCCGGAAAACCAGATACCTACCCTTGGATACATATCCCCGTTGGCTATCTGTACTGTATCGGAAATCCGCGCGCCGACTGGATGTACAAGACCGAGCCAGACAAGGGCCTGAACGGGCGCAGTCTTCTTTATCCACGCGGCAAGACGCTGGGCGGGTGTTCGTCGATCAACGGCATGATCTATATGCGCGGGCAAGCACGTGATTATGACAACTGGGCCGAACTGACAGGTGAAGCAGCCTGGAGCTGGGAAAACTCGCTTGCCGATTTTAAAGCGCATGAAAACCACTATAAGTTAGATGATGGTGTCGATCCGGTCACAGGTAACAACAGCAGGTTCTCGGACATGCACGGGCATGGCGGCGAATGGCGCATCGAGAAACAGCGTCTACGGTGGGATGTTCTTGATAGCTTCGCTGATGCTGCTGAGGAAAACGGAATTCGGAAGACCGATGATTTCAACGGTGGCGACAATGCGGGCGTCGGCTATTTCGATGTGAACCAGAGATCCGGTTGGCGTTGGAATACGTCCAAGGCATTTTTGCGCCCTGCCAAGAAGCGCAGAAACCTGACCATCTGGACGGAAGCGCAAGTCGAAAAACTGACATTCGAAACAGGCGCTGATAGCGCGCTGCGTTGTATTGGCGCTAAGGTTCATCATGCTGGAAAACCGGTCACTGTGACCGCTGCAAAAGAGGTTGTGCTGTCTGCCGGAGCCGTAAACTCTCCACAGATCCTGCAACTATCGGGGATCGGCCCCGCGGCTTTGCTGAAAGAGCATGGCATCGACGTGATCATGGACCAGCCTTTTGTAGGTGAGAACCTGCAAGACCACTTGCAAATCCGAGCGGTGTTCAAGGTCAAAGGCACGCGCACCATGAATACGCTGGCCAATTCCATCGCCGGCAAGGCCAAGATCGGTCTGGAATATCTGTTCAAACGGTCTGGCCCGATGAGCATGTCCCCTAGCCAACTGGGCGCGTTTACCCGGTCTGACTCTGGCCGGACCCATGCCAATCTTGAATACCATGTGCAGCCGTTGAGCCTCGAGGCATTTGGCGATGACTTGCACGATTTTCCTGCCATGACGGTCAGCGTTTGCAACCTGAACCCGACCAGCCGGGGGTACGTTCGGATCACTTCATCCGATTTCCGCGATGCGCCCAGGATTGTGCCGAACTATTTGGATACCGAGGATGATCGCAAAGTCGCCGCAGACAGCCTACGCCAGGTGCGCGAGATTATGGCTCAGTCCGCGATGGAGCCCTATGAGCCCGAGGAATATAAGCCCGGCGTTCAATATCAAACAGATGAAGAACTGGCGCGTCTCGCAGGCGACATCGCCAGCACGATCTTTCATCCGGTCGGCACTGTGAAAATGGGCCGTGATGATGACCCCTCTGCCGTTCTTGACCCGCATCTGCGCATGAAGGGCATCGCGGGGCTGCGAGTGGTAGATGCATCCGTCATGCCGGAAATCACCAGCGGCAACACCAATTCGCCAACAATCATGATCGCCGAGAAGGCCGCTGGCTGGATTCTGGCTGGTCATTAACCCGGCATCTCTTTGAAATTCTGACGTCTTACAGGAGGTCACATGCGTAATTCGTTTTCCAAACTGCCGCTTACTGGCGTGAAAGTCGTTGATTTTGGACAGTATATCGCAGGCCCCGCCGTCGCGATGTTGCTGGGGGACTTGGGAGCCACGGTCGTTCATATCGATCCTCCGGATGGCCCGATGTGGGACAGCCCTGCGAACGCCACGTTGAACCGCAACAAAGTCATTGTGAGCCTTGATCTGAAGTCCAAGGAAGGGCTGGAGCAGGCACGCGCGCTCTGTGCCGAGGCCGATATCATCATCGAGAATTTCCGGCCCGGAAAGATCGCTAAGCTGGGGTTTGATTTCGCGGAGATACGCGAAGAACGTCCCGTGTTGATTACGATTTCGGTGCCCGGGTTTGCGTCAAACGACGCTGAACGGCGAGAATTGCGAGCCTATGAAAGCATCGTGGCGGCCAGCTCCGGTGTGTTCACCGATATGGGCTTGAACCGAGTGCTGATGGGGCTCAACCCTTCGTTTTCGCCGCTGCCACTTGCGTCTGCATACGCGTCGCAGATCGCAGCTTCGGCGACGGTTCTGGCGCTTCAATCACGCCAGGTGACCGGCTTGGGGGATCAGATTGAAGTGCCCTTGGCGGCCGCAGTGATGGAAGGGCTGTGCTACAACTCGATCAAGGTCGATGGCATGCCCGAGCGTTACCTCACTCAGCGTGAGGTCGAGATCGAACGCAGGCGTGTCGAAGGCCTGCCGATGAATGTCAGCTATGAAGATCTGCAAGAGCTCATGGACCCCTTCTTCCGCAGCTACATGTGTAAAGACGGGCGGATGTTCTATGTCGTTTGCCCCAGCCATAAAAACCATGCGCGGCGTTGCCTTGAGGTGCTCGGCATCTATGGCGATTTGATTGAAGAGGGGCTGACCTCAGAGGAAAACACCTACAAGCCGTGGTCGGAGTGGGAACACGAAACCTCGTTGGGGGTTTATCCAATGCCCAAGGACTGGGCCGACAAGATCTCGGAGCGGATGAAAGAGATCTTCATGACCCGCACCTCGCACGAGTGGAAAAAGATGTTTGGCCGCGGGCTTATTCCCGGCGCCCCGCAACGGTGGTTGCAGGAATGGATTCACGATGAATACGCGGAAACGTCTGGTCTGATGATTGATGTGCGCGATCCGGTTTACGGTGACATGACACAGCCAGGGCCGGTTGTCTGGATGGAAGAAAGCGGCGAAGAGGCTTTGCAGCCCACTCCACGCCGATGGGTGGATTTCGACGAAGCGTTGAAGATCTTGAAGAAGCACAGAACTGAAATTCCGGAGCCCTCTGAAGCACCGGCACAGGACGGTTGGCTGACGGGCGTTCGAGTGCTGGATTTGTGCAATGTGATCGCAGGGCCGCATTCGGCCAGCTATCTGGCACGGTTTGGTGCTGAAGTGATCAAGCTGGAACCGGCCGAGCCGATGTACGACAGCTGGAACACCGTCATCTATGGCATGTCACAGATGCGCGGGAAGCGCTCTATCTTGGCAGACATCACATCCCGTCATGGGCGGCAGGTGTTCGAAGATCTGGTGAAATCTGTTGATGTCATCGTTTGGAATGCGCCTGATAACCAGATCAAAAAGATCGGGCTGGATGCGGATAGTTTGCGGAAGCTGAACCCTGACGCACTGTTCTGCAAGCTTGACTGTTTCAGCGGTGTGCGCCGCGGGGCCAGAACCGACTATATCGGCTATGACGATCTTGTTCAGGCAACCACGGGCATCATGCTGCGCTTTGGCGGGGCAATGGACCGGCCCGAGGAACACGCCCATGTTGGTACAATTGATGTGATGTGCGGGTTTGGCGGTGCTTTGGGGGTCGCGGCGGCGCTGTACCAGAAATATCGCTTCGGCCGTATCGGGCGCGGGCGTACATCCTTGTCGTCAAACAGCGGCTTGCTGCAGGTGCCGTTCGCCTTTGACTACAAAGGACGGGGTCTGTTTGATGAACCCTCTGGTCCAGATGCCAGTGGTTATGACGCGCTGACACGTTTCTACAGTACGGCGTCGCGTCATATTCTGCTTAGTGCCTACGAGGCTGATCTGCCTTCGTTCCGCAATGTCGAGGGGCTTGAAGAGCTTCCTGACTTGCCAGAAGAAGAACGCGCGGCCTATCTGGCAAATGCATTCTTGACACAGCCGGCATCAGAATGGATCGAAGCCCTGCAAGCGGCTGATATTGGCGCAGTGGTCTGTGAGAACCTTGATGCGCTGCGCGCCCGGAACTTGCGCGATGCAGACGGCAAGCCAGGAATCGGCAACGGAAGCTATTCGTTTTCGAACTATCCCGATCACCCCAGTGGTCACGAGGTTATTCAACTTGACCCCTACGCAGTACGATCCGCTCGTGGAAAAGTAATCGCGGTTACACCTGCAGAAAAATTTGGAACGTCCACGCGGTCCATTCTTAAAGATCTTGGATACGCAGACCCCACAATCGACGCAATGATCAAATCTGGCGATCTTAGTGAAAGCTGGAGCGAGGAATATCTTCCCAGCTAGACAAAAACAGCTGCCCAATCCAATGCTGGGATGGGTGGCTGTTGTTGCAACAAAAGGCCTGAACGATCCACGAGATCGTGGTTGATGCAGGAGCGCGGCTAGCCAACAGATCTATCGAAAACCGGCGTTCACCCTGGAATGGGCAAATGCCGGACGAGCTTTTTGCTCCCCCTGAATATCATCAGGTTGAGGCAGTGCGCCCTCTCATCCCAAAAGGGGAACCTGAAAGAGAAGTGTTTTTCCTCTCCAGTTCATTCTCGACCGCGTCATCAACACGAGGCATCTGATCAACTCGGATTCCTCAACAACTGATGCTTACTAGAATAGTTCAGCGTCTTTCCCGGGCCGCGTTTGAAAGGCGGTGCCAGTCCGCTATGTACTCGGTGATCAAATTTTCATGTTGCGGAGCCGAGAAACGCATCGTCTGGCTGCAGTATTCCTTCCTAAGCAACAAAGCCGCACCTGTGCTGGTTCCGGTGGCCGAAGCGGCCGTCTCAACGCCACCTTCACAGAGAGCTGACAGCATACTCAGAAAGTCAACATTTCTGGCAAAAGGACCTTCAACAATGACGGGTCCCTTAGCACCGATTAGATCCAGGCAAGTCCCGGCCATGAGAGCAAGATAGAGCGACAGGGCGTAGATACGCTGACCATCCGTCTGCGGCTCTGTGCTCCAGCCGCCCTGACAGCCTGCGAAAGGCCCGCTTTCCTGAACCACTGACGGCAAAAGCATTACCTGGTTTTGCAAAACCGCAGACCTGTCTGCCTCGGTCGGCTGGACATCGCTGCCACCCCGGATCAGTTCGTACTCTCGGCCGCCCATGAACCGGGCAGAAGGTACCGGATCACCAAGGGCATTGACGTTGACCAGCGTGTCGCGTGCCCGGTCCAATGCGCGCGTGGCCCCGCCAACTGCCATTGCCACAACCCATGTGCCAGTCGAAACTACCGAAAAGGCCTCTTTATGTCCCAGCAGATGCGGCATAAGCGAGGCATTGCTGTCATGAATGCCGCAAACCACCGGCGTTTTTGGTGCAAGGCCAGTTGCCGCAACAACCTCGGGTGTCAGGCTGCCCAGAACCTTAGAGGAGCAATGCGCGGGTGCCAGTTTGCTGCTGAGGTCAAGTGCCTCTACCAGGGCTGACGGCTGCCCTTTCCAAGGGTTCCATAGGTCGGTATGGCAGCCCAGCGAGGTCACATCACTGGCCCAGGCACCTGTCAGCCGGTAGCCCCAGTATTGGGGGTAGGTGATAACATGGGCGGTGCGCGTGTGAAGTTCGGGATCCCGTGCAAACAACCAGTGCAGCTGAGCGCCGATGTTCAGCCCCATGGGCAGGCGAGGTGAACCGGTTTCCGCGAACGGAGGCCGGATTGCATCATAGGCTGAAGCCAAGGCGTCCGGTCCTGTGTGCTCGTAGTCCAGCATTGGCGTCGCCAGCCCGCCGTCCTGATCCAGCAGAACCACCGAGGCACCGTGGGTGGTGACCGAAATTGCATCCACCCCGTGGCTGGCATTGAAGGCAGCCAAATGCTCGAGAAAGAAGGCCCAATGTCCGTCGAGATCGAAGTGGGGATATGGCGGCCCGTTCAGAACTTTGTTTGGCCGGGTGACCACGGCCAGTTCTTCCAGGGTTTCTCCATCCACCAGCACCAGCTTGGCGTTTGTTTTTCCGACGTCGATGACGGCAATATGTTTTGGAATGGCCATCAGGGAAGGTGAAACACTGTTTCAAGATCAATCGCGGCGGGAGACCCGTCAGCATTGGTCTCCATGATATCGGCCATATAGGCCCACCAGCGTTGCATTACCGGGTTTTCCGGCAGGGCATTCATGCCGTGGTCCTCGCCCCGCCAAAGCACGCCAAAGAGGTGCCGTGTTTCTGGGTCATAATGGATCGAGTAGTCCACGATCCCGGCGTCTTTGAGCAGCGCCGCCAGCTCGGGCCAGATCTCGTCATGGCGTTTGCGGTATTCGTCTAGCTTGCCCTCGTGAAGGGTCATTCGAAAGGCGATTTTTTCCATCCGGCAATCCTCCCTCACCCGCGCCACATCGACCAGAGCCGCGGCAGAGCGATGACCCCAATCAGCAACAGGCCTATGAATATTGACATGACGATGCCCGGTACGTTCAAAAGGCCCAGTCCGAAGGTCACCAGCCCCATGACAAAGGCTGCGATGACCACCCCTGGAATGGACCCGGATCCGCCGAGAATATTGACCCCGCCCAGTACCACCATGGTGACCACTTCCAGCTCCATGCCCGTGGCGATCGACGGGCGGGTAGAGCCCAGCCGCGAGGTGAGACAGACCGCGGCCAGCCCGGCCATCAGTCCGGTCAGCAGGAACAGGATCATTTTTACCCGATCAACCCGGATACCGGAGAACAGCGCTCCGGTGGCATTGTTGCCGATCGCATAGACCGAGCGCCCGAAGTTGGTCTTGTGTAGTAACACGCCATAAAAGACCGCCAGTACGGCAAAGATCACAAATTCGACCGAGATCACCCAGAATACATAGCCCTGACCAAACCAGGAAAAATCGCTTGGATATCCGCGGAATGCACCATCGCCGAGGATGATATAGCTGATGCCGCGAAACAGGCTCATGGTGCCGATGGTGACAACAATGGACGGCAACCCGAGACGTGTCACCAGCAAGCCGTTGAAGCCACCGCAGATCAGCCCGGTGGTTAGGCCAGCCAGCACCAGTACAGGCGTGCCGGCGCCCATTTCCATCGCCACGCCCATGGCAGTGGAGGCCAGCGCGATGATCGAGGCCACCGAGAGGTCGATCTCGCCTGAGATGATCAGCAGTGCCATGGCAAAGGCGATCATCGCCTTTTCGGTAAAGTTGAACGTGGCGTCCGAAAGGTTCCAGGCGTTCAGAAAGTAGGGCGAGGCGAGTGAGTTCAGGATGAAAATCCCGATGGCCACGGCCAGGAGCAGGCTCTCCCAGCTTTTCAGCTTTGCCGCCAGAGGAGAGCGCAGCCGGTCGGGGATCTGACGGGGGGCGGTTTCGGTCAGGCTCATTGTGCATGCTCCGCGGATTTAAGGATGACACGGCCCTTGGACCGGCCCGACTGGGCGTTGAAGGCCACGGCAATGATGATGGCCGCGCCGGAAATGGCGAGTTGCCAGAAAGGTGAGACGTCGATTACCGGCAAGGCGTTTTTTACCACGCCGAGGAAAAGCGCCCCCAGCAGCGTGCCAACCACCGTGCCAGCACCGCCTGCAATGGAAATCCCGCCGATCACGCAGGCCGCCACCACGTCCAGCTCGAAGCCGCCGGCAATGTCCACGTAAGCCACCGCGTAGCGCGCCACCCATAGGTAGCCGGTTAGCCCGGCCAGCATGCCCGAGATCACAAAGGCGAGGAACTGTGTCCGGCCCACGTTGATACCGGTGTAAACCGCCGCATGCGGGTTGCCGCCAACTGCAAAAAACGCGCGGCCAAGGGTGGTACGGGCCATCACAACCATCATTACGACCGCGACAACAATACCGATCCAGCCCAGCACCGGCAGGCCCAGAATGTCCTGGCGCGGCACACCGGTAAAACTGGGGCTCATCTCATGGGCGTTGATCCATTTGCCTTCGGTCAGTAGAAAAATCACGCCGCGGAAAATCGTCATGGTACCCAGCGTGACCACGATGGGCGGAATGCTCAGCTTCCAGACCAGCAGCCCGTTGATGGCGCCAAGGGCGGCCCCCATGAACAGGGCAAAGATCAGTATCAGCGCCACTGGCAGGCCGGGAGCGGCCACGTTTATTATCGCACAGACCATGCCGGTCAGCGCCAGATTGGCCGCCACTGACAGGTCGATACAGCGGGTCAGGATCACCACCATCTGCCCCATGGCAAGGATCATCAGCGGCGAGGTGTCGGTAAAGACCGCGATGATGTTCGCCGGGGCGATAAAACCGGGAAAACGGCTCGCAATCAGCGCAACGAGCACCAATATTGCGCCGCCGAGAATGGCCTCGCGTGACTTGAGCGCGTTCATGCCGCTTCTCCTTCGACACTGATCCCGACCGCATGGCGGACGAGAGTTTCAGGTTGCAGATTATCGCCATCCAGTTCGGCGGCGATACGCCCTTCACGCATCACGATCACCCGGTCCGACATGCCGAGGATTTCCGGAATCTCGGAGCTGACCAGAATGACAGACAGCCCCTGTGCCGCCAGTTCGGACATGAACCCATGCACCGCTGCTTTGGAGCCGATATCGATGCCCTTTGTCGGCTCGTCCAGAATGATTACCCGCGGTTTGGTCGCCAGCCATTTGGCGATCACCACCTTCTGCTGGTTGCCGCCGGAAAGGGCCCCGACATTGGTGTCCAGCGAGGCGGCGCGCAGGTCCAGCCGCTCGGTATATTGCCGGGCCAGCGCCAGCTCTTCGGCAAGCTGTATGAACCCATTTCGCGACGTCATATGCAGCGACGGGAGGGTGACGTTCTGAAAGATCGGCATATCGAGGATCGCCCCCTGTTTGCCACGATCCTCGGGCACATAGACGATGCCCGCCTTGATCGCTGCTGCAGGTGAGCGGATCACCCGAACATCGCCATCAATCCGGATTGCACCTTTGGAGGGTTTGGTAATACCAATAAGCGATTGCATGAATTCAGACCGCCCCGCACCGACCAGCCCATAAAACCCGAGGATTTCACCGCGCCGCAACGAGAAGTTGATGTCTTCGAATTCCGTCGGATGGGAATAGCCCGCAACGGTCAGGATCTCTTCGCCGATTTCTGCGCGGCTCTTGGGGAACAGCTGATCAACAGAGCGGCCGACCATCATCTGCACCAGATCCTCTTCGGCCACGCCGATCATCTGTCCGGCCCCGACCAGCTGGCCATCGCGAAACACCGTATAACGGTCCGCGATGCGGAAAATCTCGTCGAATTTATGAGAGATAAACAGGATCGCCTTCCCCTGCGCCTTGAGCGTATCGACCAGTTCATACAACTCCTCGATTTCTTTCTGGCTCAGTGCGGCTGTGGGTTCATCCATGATCACGACGCGGGCCTCGACCGACAGGGCACGGGCGATGGCCACCAGATGGCGCGAGGCAATGCCGAGATCCTTGAGCTTGACGCCCGGATCAATCTGCGCGCCGATAGAGCCAAGAATTTCGCCGGTCCGGTCGTGCATCGCGCGGGTGTTGATCAATCCGAACCGGGATTTTGGCGCATGGCCGATAAAGACGTTTTCCGCCACCGTCAGCTCGTCGAACAGCACCGTTTCCTGATGAATCGCGGTGACGCCCGCATCCGCGGCATCTTGCGGCGTGGCAAAGGGCACCGGGTGGCCGTCCAGTAGGATCTGTCCTCCGTCGGGCTGGTAGATCCCGGTCAGTGTTTTCACAACCGTGGACTTTCCGGCCCCATTTTCACCGATCAGCGCCGTCACCTGACCGGGATAAAGGTCCAGACACACTCCATCGAGCGCTTTGACACCGGGAAAGGTTTTAGTGATTTTGTCCAACGTCAAGACCGGAGCCGCGCTGGCCGGGTCTGCCGTTGTGCTGTGGCCGTGATCTTCCATGTCGCATCCCCGTCGCGTGCCGCCAGAAAGGCGGGTTTTCTGGATCAAAGCAGGCGGCCCAAAGACCGCGCCGCCTGCTTCACTTTTTCCGTGAGCTTAAAAGATGTCTTTGAAGGCCGCGATGTTGCTCGCATCATAAACGAAGGGATCGGCCATAGCGGCGGAATTTGTCTCGTCCAGAATGATGGTCCCCATACGGCCGATGGAAATCTCGGCGCCGGGTTCCGCAGATGCGGCACCGGTGGCCAACTGATGGGCCAGCATGGTGGCGGAATAGCCCAGATCGATCGGGTTCCAAATCGCAAAGGATTTGGATGCGCCGCTTTCGATCGCGCCGGCCATTTCGGACGGCAGACCTAGGCCGGTCACATTGACCTCACCGATCTTGCCAGCATCCGCCACGGCCTGCGCCGCCGCTACGATCCCGACAGAGGTCGGTGCGATGATCGCGTCCAGATCTGGGTGGGACTGCATCAAGCCGGTTGCTTCACGATAGGACTTATCCGCCAGATCATCGCCATAGACCGTGGCGATCACATCTATGCCCTGATAGTCGCCCATCACCTTGTTCATCTCGTCAATCCAGATGTTCTGGTTGGTGGATGTGGTGGTGGCCGACAGGACGGCAACCTCGCCGCCCTCGGGCAGGTGATCGGCGGCCAGTTTGATGATCATATTGCCGATCAGCGCGTTGGAGGAGGGGTTCAGGTGCGCCTGGCGACCATCCGGGGCCACGCCGGAATCCCAGGAGACAACGGTGATGCCACGCGCCATGGCTTTTTTCAGGGTCGGCACCAAGGCGTCGGTGTCATTGGAGGAGACAGCGATTGCATCCACCCGCTGCGCGATCAGCGAGTTGATTACCTCGATCTGGCCTTCGGCGGTGGTATCGGTGGGGCCGGTGTAGATGATTTCCACGCCGCCCAGCTCGCCTGCGGCTTCTTTGGCGCCTTCAGCGGCTGCTTCAAAGAAACCGATGCCAAGGGCCTTCACGACCAGCGCGATGCGCATGTCTTCAGCAGCAACCGGACCGGCGAACAGGCCTGCGGCAACCGCCACGGATGTCATCAGCTTTGCAATTTTCATTGGGTATCCTCCCTAAGTATCCCAGATTATTTGCAGCCCGCCGCCCCGAAGGGACAGCTATGAAGCTGCGTCTTCTTTCGCCGCCCCAATTGGCGCTACGATCAGTTTGATGTCCGCCGCCTCGACCATGGACGCGTCGCGGTCGCTGATCCCCTCATCGGTGATCAGCACATCAATTTCCTTGAGCGGGCAGAGCACGAGGCTAGACCGCGCCTTGAACTTGCCCGAGTCGACCAGCAGTACGACCTCGTCTGCCTGTCCGATCAGTTTCTGTTCGGCCTGGATGATCAGCGGATCCGCTTCCATGACTCCCAGCGGGCCGACACCCTGCGCCCCCATGAACATGCGCCGCGCATAGAAGTTGCGGGTGACGTCATTGTCGAAAGGCGACAGAACGATGTTCTGTTCCCGGTAGATCACCCCGCCCGAGATCAGCACTGTGTTCTTGCTGTTTTTCAGCAGATGTTCGGCAATCGGGAAAGAGTTGGTGAACACCTGGCAGCGCCGTGTCGCCAGCGGGTGAACCATCTGAAAGGTAGTGGTGCCGCCATTGATGATAATCGGCTCGCCTTCGTCGCAAAGCTCCACAGCAGCCCGTGCGATTGCTTGCTTTTGCGCGATATTGATTGTTTCGTTCACCGAAAACGGCCGACCAGCCAGTCCCGGTAGCTGATTGGGCTGCAGGGATTCGGCCCCGCCCCGAACACGACGCAGCTTGTTCGCCACGTGCAAAGCCGCAATATCCCTGCGGATAGTGGCTTCAGACGCTCCAGTCATACTGCAAAGGTCCACAACCGTCACAACCGGACGATCCTGCACCGCAGACAATATGATCCTATGGCGTTCCTTTTCGTGCATCTTTTCCTCCCGTTGACCCTGACGATGCCGCAAGCATTCAATCATTGTCAATCACTAAATGTCATTTTCTTCCATTTGATCATCATTATTGATTGATTTTGAAGGTTTGTGATTGACAATCCGTCGCAATCCAATCAACCTCTGACCAAATCAGATAGATTATCCGAAGATCGGGAGGAGATCACAATGACCACCGCATCATCGCGGCTAGTTTCGCTTTGGGATGACACCAAGGCGGCCACCATGAGCGAGCCGGAAAAGCTGCTCTACCGCTCGAATTTGCTTGGTTCTGACAAGCGGGTTACCAACTACGGCGGCGGCAATACTTCCGCAAAAGTATTCCAGCCCGATCCGCTGTCCGGCCAAAATACAGAAGTTCTGTGGGTCAAAGGGTCCGGCGGAGATGTTGGATCAATCAAGATGGATGGGTTTTCAACCCTCTACATGGACAAACTGCGCGCCCTTAAGGGCAAGTATCGCGGTGTGGAATATGAAGACGAGATGGTCGGCTATTTGCCCCATTGTACCTTCAACCTGAACCCGCGCGCGGCCTCCATCGACACACCGTTGCATGCCTATGTGCCCAAGTCGCATGTGGACCACATGCACCCGGATGCAATCATTGCCATTGCCGCCTCCAAGGACAGCAAGGCGATGACACAGGAGATTTTCGGGGATGACATTGGCTGGCTACCCTGGAAAAAGCCGGGTTATGAGCTGGGTCTCTGGCTGGAAAAATTTTGCCTAGAGAACCCGGACGCCAAGGGTGTGGTGCTCGAATCGCACGGGCTGTTCACTTGGGATGACGATGCAAAAACTTGCTATGAGCTGACCCTGTCGATCATCAACAAGGCGATCGCCTATTTCGAGGAAAGAACCGCAGGTACACCCGCTTTCGGCGGCCCGGTTCATGACAGCCTGCCAGCCGAGGCGCGCCGTGAAGTGGCTGCCCGGCTAATGCCAGCGATCCGAGGCTTTGTCTCCGGCCAGCAGCATATGACCGGCAATTTTGTTGACAGTGAAACGGTGCTGGAATTTGTCAACGCCAAGGAGATGCCGAGCCTGGCCGCCCTCGGAACGTCCTGTCCGGACCACTTCCTGCGCACCAAGATCTGCCCGCTGGTCGTCGACTTTGACCCTTCCCGCAACAATATCGACGCGGTTCTGGCCGGTCTGGAAGCCCAGATTGCCACCTACCGCGAGGGCTACGCCGCCTACTACGACCGCTGCAAGCACGATGACAGCCCGGCCCTGCGTGACCCCAATGCCGTGGTCTACCTTGTCCCCGGCGTCGGCATGATCACTTTTGCCAAGGACCGTGCCACCGCGCGGATTTCTGGTGAATTCTATGTCAACGCCATCAACGTGATGCGCGGCGCCTCGGCTGTGTCCGAGTATTGCGGCCTGCCCGAACAAGAGGCATTCGATATTGAATACTGGCTTCTGGAAGAGGCCAAGCTTCAGCGTATGCCAAAACCCAAGAGCCTCGCTGGCCGGGTGGCGCTGGTTACCGGCGGTGCCGGCGGCATCGGAGCAGCCACCGCCGAGCGCTACGTCTCCGAGGGCGCCTGTGTCATGCTGGCGGACATTGATGCGGAGGCCCTGCAGGCAACGTCCGAAGTTTTGACGGCACGGCACGGTGCGGATGCGGTGCGCACTGTTTTGATGAATGTCACCGACGAAGACGCTGTTGCTGCCGCCTACGCGCAGACTGCGGTGGACTTCGGCGGTGTCGATATCCTGGTCTCAAATGCAGGCATCGCTTCTTCTGCACCGGTCGAGGAAACCACGCTGGCCCTGTGGAACAAGAATATGGACATCCTGTCCACCGGCTATTTCCTTGTCTCCCGCGAAGCGTTCAAGATGATGCGTGTACAGGGCATCGGTGGTTCGGTTGTCTTTGTGGCCTCCAAGAACGGTCTGGCAGCTTCTCCCAATGCATCGGCTTATTGCACGGCCAAGGCCTCGGAAATTCACCTGGCCCGCTGTCTGGCGCTGGAAGGCGCCGAAGCCGGTATCCGCGTCAACGTGGTGAACCCGGACGCGGTGCTGCGCGGCTCCAAAATCTGGCAGGGCGACTGGCTGGATCAGCGCGCGGGCACCTACGGGACCGACAAGGAGGGGCTGGAGGAAATGTACCGCAACCGGTCGATGCTGAAACGTTCGGTCTTGCCGGAAGACATCGCCGAAGCTGCCTATTTCTTTGCGTCCGAAAACTCCGCAAAATCTACAGGCAACATCGTCAACGTCGACGCAGGCAACGTTCAGGCCTTTACACGCTGACCAGCAGGCCGCGTCATAGTCCCGGTTGTGCGGGCTGTGGCGCAGCAGGTCCGAGGGAGGACACCATGATTGATACATCCGTCATCGAGGCAGAGAACGCCAAACGCGTGCGCGATCTGGAGACAGACTATGTGGCTCTGGGCGAAAAGCTAGACCGGCGCGGCATCGACATTCGCGCCATAACTGAGCGCGCCAAGGGCTTTGGCGTTGCAATACCGTCCTGGGGTACCGGCACCGGTGGCACCCGCTTTGCCCGCTTCCCAGGTGAAGGCGAGCCCGCCAATATTTTCGACAAGCTGGACGATTGCGGTGTGATCCACACGCTGACCCGCGCTGCACCTAATGTGTCGTTGCACATCCCCTGGGACAAAGCGGACCCAGAGGATTTGAAGGCCAAGGCGGCCCAATACGGGCTCAGCTTTGATGCAGTGAATTCCAATACCTTCCAGGATCAGCCGGATCAGGAAAAGTCTTACAAGTTCGGCTCGCTCACCCATACCGATGCAGCGACGCGGGCGCAGGCGGTGGAGCATAATCTGGAATGTATTGAGATCGGCGACAAGCTCGGCTCCAAGGCGCTGACGGTCTGGATAGGCGACGGCGCCAATTTCCCCGGCCAGACCCACATGGGTCGCCAGTTCGACCGCTACCTGGCCTCGATGAAGGAGATCTACAAAGGTCTGCCTGACGACTGGCGGCTGTTCTCGGAGCACAAGATCTACGAACCGGCCTTCTATTCCACTGTGGTGCAGGATTGGGGTACCTCGCTGCTGACGGCGCAAGAACTGGGTAAAAAGGCGATGTGCCTTGTCGACTTGGGCCACCACGCGCCCAATGTGAACATCGAGATGATCGTCTCGCGGCTGATCCACGCGGGAAAGCTGGGCGGCTTCCATTTCAACGACAGTAAATACGGCGATGATGATCTGGACAGCGGCACCATCGACCCATACCGCCTTTTCCTCGTCTGGAACGAGCTGGTCGATGCTGAAGGTACACCGGGTTTGGACTTGGCCCATATGATCGACCAGTCGCATAATGTGACCGATCCGATTGAAAGCCTGATGGTTTCCACCATGGAAATTCAGCGCGCCTACCTGCAGGCTTCGCTGGTCGACCGCGAGGCACTTGCAGGCTACCAGTCGGACAATGATGCGCTGATGGCCTCGGCGACGCTGCGAGCGGCTTTCCGCACTGATGTGGATGCCATCCTGGCCAAGGCACGGCTGGAGGACGGCGGTTCGATTGATCCGGTGAAGACATACCGAGTGTCTGGCTATCGTGCCGTAGTTGCCGACCAGCGACCCAAGGTGAGCGGAGCCGGAGGTGGGATTGTCTGACACCAGAGGCTCAGCTGTATCGGGTCGCATTCCTTCGACTTTGCGGCCTTGCTCCCCATTTTGGCTAACTACGCGACAACCCAAAGTGGGGAGCTGATAGTCTTCTCGGCGTTTCCATGCCGCATCTCACGATGGAGATCTATGTTGAAAATGAACACTCCGACCCGTGTGACGAGTCCAACCAACCAAGGCTGCGTGTGCATCAATTGGCAGAATTATCCCACACGGTCGCTGACCCGCTCCTCCTAAGTAAAGAGACTTCGGGAAACGTCAACTTCGGCGCTATGGCGCCACAGGAGGGAGTCTCGGTTCGTTGCCTGAAGTAGCTGAGTCGGCAAATTCCGTCTTCGCGCTTAACTGCTGATCTTAGCTTGCGCCGCATTCGCAAAACGGGCTCGTAGCGGCTATGCTGCAGCGCAGAAAGCAGCACTGTTTCATGGTTGATTGATTGTCAGCTATTCACTTCGCGGTAGGGTTGGCTCCCGCTCGCAGAGAATGACTGGTGCCCGCCCGATTTCCCAGTCGCAGATTGCCAATGCCTCAGCGGAACGAATGTCGAGTTTGGGCTGTTCCGGCGCTTGTTCCTTGAAGGCCTGGCCAGACTGCACAAGGCCGGGAAGTTGGCATTCTTTAGCGATTTGGTCGGGCTGGCCGATCCGGATACCTTCGCCGCTCATCTCTCACCGCTGCGCAAAACGGAATGGGTGGTCTATGCCAAGCCACCCTTCGGCGGGCCGGAAGCGGTGCTGGCCTACCTGAGCCGTTATACGCACCGGGTCGCAATCTCCAACCATCGGCTCGTCCGCGCGGATGCCAGTACTGTTGCCTTCCGATGGAAAGACTACCGTATCAAGCGCGCAGACCGCATGAAGGTGATGCGATTGCCGACGTCCGAGTTCATCTGCCGGTTCCTGATCCACGTCCTGCCCTCCGGCTTCCATCGCATCCGGCACTCGGGCTTTTTGGCTAACGGCATCCGTCGCGACAGGATCGCAAAGATCAGGTGCTTGCTGAATGCAGAGCCAGAGCCCGATCAAAAGCCGGATGAGGCAACCAGCGCCGAATGCGATGTTCAGCCCGCGCACCAGCCTTGCCCGAAATGCGGCGGAGCCATGATCGTTATCGAAACCTTTCTGCACGGCCAAACACCCAAATCCCGGGCACCACCATGGGAGGACGCCGCATGACCAGCCCAACCCGATCGGCCTCGCAACGAAAAGGCACCGAACCAGTCAGCGCGGCCGTCTCACCAAATCATGCGCGGCATCAGGCCTGTAGCCTCATGACGAGAGGCCATCCAATCAAGCCATGCCGGGAAATGAGGCTCGCATACACCGCTCGCCGTCACGCAACCGTTTGCTCTCAACGTTCGACACCACGGCTGTAACCCACAACCCCCATAGACCCAAAACAGCCCGCGCTTTCCTCCTTGTCAGATTTGTCGCCGCTGCAGCTCACGCTGAACAGCAGCCACAAACCTTAGACAAAGCGGCCTTTTCCAAAATTTAAACGAGTGTCGGCTTTTCCATTCTGCAGGAATCTTCCTGACGATACAGGTCAGACCAAATCCGCTCCAAACCTCAGCATGACGTTCGCAGTGTCTTCTGGTTGGGTTACATAGCGCCCAGACGCAGTAGTTTTAACGTCCATGCCGCTCTTTTTGATCCAGGCTTCAAACGTCTTTGCGTTATGGTAGACCAGATCCATCGCAACGATGCTGGGAGATTCAGTGCCCGCAACGTTTGAAGGTAACTTACCAAACTCAGCTTCAATAGCATCCCGAATTAGCACGGAGATCTGACCGTTCGCAGTTTGGACAGAAAACCCTCCGTTTAAAGATGACGCGTTGCCGTAGATGCCCGTCAGTTTTGCTTTTAGGGTTTCGTGCTGTGCCGCCTTGGCCAGTATTGTGACGCCGTCAATCCCATCAACTGTGTTGGGATGCTCTAGCCATTCGCGAACATAGATCAGCTCGGGCCGGTGCTGCTGGCACAAAAAGAAAGAGAGCCGCGGGAAGTCTAGGTCTGGCAGGAGCGCGAGAGTTGTCTTTGTTCTGTCCGCGCGACCATCGGGCAAAGTGACGTCTCGCCCGAATTCCAGGTGACCAGAAACCGTGAAACCCGCCTCTTGGGCTGTTGCTGCGTCTTTCACGCTGTCCGTGCTGTGCAGCGCACTTAAGGCAACACCCTCGTGTTGTTGCAAATGCTCGAACACATGGCGACCAAAGCGAAATTCGCCTGCGGGCACTTCGTCGATCAAGGTCTCATCATAAATGCCCATGATCTCCAGCAGGCAGCCATCGAACATGGCAAGGCTTGTACTGGTGCCCCAAGGATGTTTGCCAATCGCCGTCATATTGAACCCAAGCGAAATGAGCCGGTCGCGAAGCCCTTCAATATCATGCGTTGCAAGAAGCGGATGATCGATGCCGAATGATGCGTTCAAGTGTCTTGCTCCTTGTCTAGAAAAGACACACGCGCCGGGCCGACATCGCGTGCCTTGGTGCCCACGACAACCCGGCCAGCAGGGACGTCTTCCAAGACAATCGCCCCCGCCCCGATGTTTGCACCTGCGCCAATGGTGACGTTGCCAAGCACCAAGGCCCCGGCACCGATGATCGCACCTTCTTCGATCTTGGGATGACGATCCGCGCCGGAGTTGTTGAACGTGCTGCCAAGGGTCACATTGTGCCAGATTGACACGTCCTTGCCGATAACTGTGGTTTCACCAGCAACAAAGCCCAGCCCGTGATCCAGCCAAAAGCCCGCACCAATTTGCGCGGCGGGGTGGATATCTGTTGCAAAGGCGCGACCACTGGCCGCCTTCACCGCCAAGGCAACTGTCGTATCCCCCTTTTGCCAAAGCCTATGAGCGACACGGTGCGCAATCGTGGCATGAACACCGCGCGAAAACAGAAAGACTGCAGCAGAACCACCAGGTTCAAAATTGCGGCGAGCTGTCTCAACTATGTCGCGTTCGGTGTCCGCCACAATCTCAGGTGTCTCACGGTAGGTTTGAGCAACAATGCGCCCTACCGCGTTGGCGCACAGCGTGGTGAATAAGGCTCCTACTAGATTTGGGAAATCGTCGAACGGACCCAAACCCAAAAGGTCGGCTGCTTGCGAATTGTCCGCAAGTAGTGCTTTGACGTCATTAACTAACATAACCAAACGCTATCCGAGGGGTTGATGCACTGTCGAGCCATACACTTTTGGCAGACGTATATTCCATCAGGGCATCCGTCCCGCTTGAGCGACCGAAGCCAGAGTTGAGCGACCCTCCAAATGGGGATGAAACGTGAATGGCTTTGTAGCTGTTGATCCAGAATGTTCCCGCCCGAACATGGTCTGCAACGCGATGCGCACGACCCACATCTGCGGTCCAAACGGCCCCGGCAAGGCCAAAGTCTGTCGCATTCGCAAGCGTGATAGCCTCTTCTTCGGTATCGAACGGGATAGCTGCAACGACCGGGCCGAAAATCTCGGTCTGTGCAGCGTGATCGATGTTCGACAAACCGTTCAAAACCGTTGGTGGTACAAAATACCCCGTGTCTGGTGTTGTGTCGCGGCTAAGAACACTTGCCCCGTCAGATTTCGCGCGCGCCACCATATCACCCACATGGGCGAATTGGCGGGCGTTGCTGATCGGACCGACCTCTGTCGCTTCATCCAACGGATCGCCCAGCTTGATCTCGTTCATGCCGTCTGTCAGCATCTCGACCAGTTCAGCATGAACTGAGCGATGCACAAGCAAGCGCGACCCGGCAACACAGCTTTGCCCCGCACTGGAAAAGATCGCGGCCTGCGTCCCAAGGCAAGCGTGTTTGAGGTTCGCGTCATCAAACACGATATTGGCCGATTTCCCGCCCAATTCCAGAACAGCAGGCTTCAGCGCGTTTGCCGCCGCCTTCGCCACAACCCGGCCTGTTTCGGGCGAGCCAACGAAGATCACTTTGCGCACCGCCCGATGTTCAATGGCGGCTTGGCCTGCCGTGGGTCCAAGCCCGCACAGCACATTCACAAGACCCTTAGGTAATCCCACCTGCTCGGCCAAATTGACCAAAGCGACCGTGGTAACAGGGGTCAGCTCGCTTGGCTTGATGACAACGCCGTTGCCCGTAGCAATCGCGGGCGCAATTTGCCAGCCGCCAGTGAAGATGGGCGCGTTCCAAGGGGTGATCTGGAAGACGACGCCCAAGGGTTCGCGTTTGGTATAGTTCAGGTGGCCCGACGGCACGGGGATGACTTCGCCATGTATCTTGTCGGCCCAGCCGCCATAATAGGCAAACATCTCGGCCACTTTCGCCACTTCGACGCGGCAATCGCGGATTGGTTTTCCGGCGATAAGTGCTTCGATTTTGGCGAGAGGTTCCGCGTTGGAAAGCACAGTGCGCGCAATGTCTTGCATTACCTGACCACGCGCAGCACCTGACAACGCGGCCCATTGAAGCTGTGCAACTTGCGCCGTCTCACAGGCCGCGATCGCAAGCTCAGCACCGGCGTCTGGATAGACCACCAACGTCTGTTCGGTATATGGATCAACCAAAGTGATTGTTTCACCCGTGCCATCCACCAATGTACCATTGATCAGGCTTTGCGGCTTGGATCCAAGGCCAAGAGCCGCCATCTGGCTCGTGAAAATATCAGTCCGCGCAGTCATGTGTCGGCTCCAAATTTGGTGATTTCGTTGAAGTCGGCGGTATCGGGGATGTCGCCAGATTGAGATAACCAAAGGTCTGCAATCCCTGCGAAGCCTTCCAAATCAACACCAGTCTGTTCGGCCAGCTCTAGCGCCAAACCCACGTCTTTGCGCATCAGGCCCATCGTAAAGCCGGAATCGAATGCACCGTTCAGCACCCACTTGGGGAAATTCACCTCGCTGACCCCGCTTCGGCCTGACCCGGCGTTGACACCTTCCAGCAGCCCTTCGGCTGACACACCTGCCGCCTCGCACATGCGCACGGCTTCAGCGACCAAAACAAGGTTTGCGGCACACAACATATTGTTTGCGATCTTGGCCGCATGGCCTGCGCCTGACGCGCCAACGACCACGGTTTTCGCCGTCAAGATGTCGGTCACAGGGGTCAAGCGATCTATAGCGCCCTGATTCCCAGCCAGCAGCATCGTCATGGTGCCTGCGTTGGTTGCGGCTGGGCCACCGCTCACAGGGCCATCGATGAAGTCAAAGCCATTGATCTGGCCCAGCTTTGCCGTCGCTTGGGATGTAGCTGGGGTCGACGTCGATGTATCAAGCACAATTGCACCGGGTTCGATATGTGGCGCAACCTCGGCCATGACCGCCTCAACCACTTGCGCTTTGGGAAGGGACAGAATGATGATCTCTTGTCCGGTCACCAATGCGCTGGCGGTTTCAGCTACTATTGCTCCAATAGCGCGCATGCCCGCCTGAATGTTTGCGTCAGGATCATAGCATCTCACATCCATCCCTGCTGCAATCAGCTGGCCGACCATTCCGCCGCCCATGTTGCCGCATCCAATAATCCCGATCTTCATGAAACACTCTCCCTAATTTGGGAGGATCATAGCAGCCTTAGGCTTCCTAAAAATGCGTCACCACGACAAAATTGTTGCACTGAATGCAACGCTTAACCGTTCAATGCCACCAATGAACGCGACATTGCGGGGATCAGTTTTTGCGCAGCCAACGGCAGCCTTCGGCCTTGCCGAACGAACAGGCTCACCTTGCCACAGCCAAAATTTAAAACCGCGACCTTACGTGCGCGCAAGGTCCCTGCCTTGATTTCATCAGCCACAACGAACTCCGGCAAGAGCGTTATGCCCAAATCACTTCGGACAAAAGCCTTGAGCGCGGCAATTGACCCCGTTTCCATCACCGCGCGCGCACGAAATCCATGCGAAGCCTCCATATCTGCAATCACTGCCCCGACCCCGTAGCCTTTGTTGAGAAACGCACAGGGTAAGCTGGAAAACTCTGCGATTCTTGCCTCTCCAGCTGCATCGAATTTCCCACCCTTTTGGCAAACAACAACCAGAGGGCGGTCCGCATGCGCGATGATATTCAATCGCGCATTAGGGGCGACATCATACGCCAGACCAATATGGGCCCTATCTTCGATCACGGCGTCCGTCATCTGATCCGTGGAGCCGACATTGAGGGAAAACGAAATCTCAGGATGGTCTCGTGAAAACTTTGCCAACACCGATTGCGAGAAATCACCAACGAACCCTTCTCCGAGAGCGATAGAAACCGCGCCGCGTTTCATATTCGTGAGGGCGTCGAGCTGTGACCTGAGTGCCTCCATCTCACCGCTTTGCCTTTGAGCGTAATCCAGCAGCAGCAGGCCTGCCTCGGTCGGCATGACGCCCTTACGCCCGCGTTCAATCAGCGCCGTCGCAAGTTGCTTTTCCAAAGATGCAATATTGCGGCTGACCGTCGAAGGTTCCAACCCAAGTTGATCCGCCGCCGCACGGATTGTCCCTGCTGTCAGTGCCGTTTTGAAACTTAGGATATGTTTGGGTTCAGGCTGCATTGTGTTACCAATTTTACAACGTAATTTTACCGTCTGTTGCTTGTTGCGCAATGATTTTCGATGGTGCCGCATCATGAATGACGGACTACCCAGATTGTGACAGCGTCTTCGCATCTCGGTTTTCTGACACGTCGAGCACACATGCGCAGTGTCAATGCAGACATTCGTTCGAAGCGCAGCATCGGTCACTCCGGGCTCAGAGCTGCCGAATGCCTATGCAGCGATGGAAAACTTCAGGTGTCTCTGATTCCAGCCTTTCGCTCAGATTGTAAAATAGTCCCGTCAGCGCGGTGCTGATGCTTGGGCGTGGAGGGAGGATTGGAGGGTATATTATGCCACGAGTCCAACTTCCCGCAGTCACCCGCAAAGCGCAAAGCTTGGAACAAAGGGCGGATCATCGGTCAGAAAAGACCGCTGCTGCCCAAGCAGGTTTGGGCAATCCGGGCACGCCTCGAATTGGCGGGCAATCTCCGCGATCTGGCTTTGTTCGACGTCGCCATCGACAGCAAGTTACGCGGCTGTGATCTCGTCAAACTCGCGGTTGCCGACCTTGTCAAAGATGATCGGGTGCGTGAGCGAGTTTCTGTGATCCAGATGATGGCAGGGCTTTCAGGACATTGAACATTCTGGACGAACACAGCCGGGAATGTCTTGCGATCCGGGTGAAGCGGAAGCTGAACGCGAACGAAGTCATTGATGCTCTGACGGATCTGTTCATTCTGCGAGGCGTGCCCTCTTACATCCGATCAGATAATGGCCCTGAGTTCATTGCTGAGGCCGTCAGAGGCTGGATCAAGGCTGTCGGGGCCAAGGCCGCATACATCGAGCCTGGATCGCCATGGGAGAACGGATACTGCGAGAGCTTCAATGGGCGAATGCGGGATGAATTGCTGAACGGTGAAATCTTCTATTCGTTACGAGAGGCCCAGATCATTATCGAAAGCTGGAGAAAACACTACAACACCAAACGACCCCATAGTGCTCTGGGCTACCGCCCACCTGCGCCAGAGGCCATCGTCCCGATGGACCAAAGGCCAACCATGCACTAACTTTCAATTTGGACCACTCAAGTGGGGCTGCTCATAGTGACATTCTCTTCCTCCTTGAAGACTAAATCAGCATCTCAGATCTGATATTCCAGTCAAGCACTAATAAGAATGGAGATATGTACGGCCATTTGGCTCAGGACACATTGAGTTTCAAAGCCAGTAGAAGACGAGTGCCACCAGAGCGATTGCTGACAGGAAGACCTTTGGGCATCTGTCGTATACTTTCGCGACACGCCGCCAGTCCTTCAGCTTGCAAAACATGATCTCATTCCGATTGCGGCGTTTGTATCTGCGTTTGTCGTATCGGACGGGTTTCTTGCGCGGCTTCCGGCCTGGGATACACGCGCGTATCCCTTTGTCTTTCTAAGCTTCTCGGAACCAATCGGCATCAAAGTCGCGATCTCCGAGAAGCCCTTCGGCGTCAGGCAGGCCGCCCAATAGAGCCTTTGACCTGGTGTAATCACTGACCTGCCCGGCGGTCACGAAAAGTTTCAGGGGGCGCCCCTGGCTGTCACAGATCGCGGCGAGCCCGGCCATCACCCGGGCGAAAATCCCTCTGTTTCTCAATCGTTTCCAACGGTTGTAGAGGGTCTTGTGAGGCTCGTTTTCCTTGGGCGGGTCACGCCATCGCAAACGACTGCGATTGATGAAGGTTCGTCGGGAAAACGATTCACTGGATCGTTGTCTGTTCCTCCTCACTCCCGCTGAAAACCCGCCGGTCATCGACGCGCAACTTGCCGTGGAACTTGGGAGAGAAAGGCTCCAGACGCGCCATCTGCGTGCCGGTAAGTCAGAAAAGATCAGACATGTTCACCGCTTGTTTTTGATCCGTGAAGAACGCGGTCATGTGGAAATCAATGGGTCCGAAGCCTAGAAAACTTTTCACCGAAATTCCGCATCGCCTCTGAGGTCCGAAATGCGCCCAAACCACCGGTTGCAGCGCGAGGCATGAACGGCTGAGCAACGAGCAGAGCGGACGATGGCCATGGTGAGGTCGACCTGGAGCCGCCGTAAACTTGGTCCCCGTCGCGGCGGTGCAGCTATTCCGGCCCAGCCATCGTTCAAACCCTCAGCATAGATGACATACAGTGCTTGCCTACTCCTGCGGGAACGCGCCGCCCTGCTTTTTGCGATCTTCGACGAAGGCCGCAACATTGCTTGCGGCATTATCGCCTTGCGCCGGATTCTCAAATTCGGCCAGATTGCGCTTCCAAATGGCGGTGGCCCTTGCTGCTGATGTCAATGCGCCAGCGTCTTCCCAAGAGCCGAAGTTCGAGAGGTCCGAAACAAGCGGTTCATAGAACGCCGTTTGATACCGGTCCATCGTGTGTTGGGTGGCAAAAAAATGGCCGCCCGGTTCGACCTCTGCCAGAGCGTCGAAACCAATTTCGGAATCGGTAGCTTGTTCTTTGACGTTCTGCTCGGCGATCATCTGCAACGCGTCTACATCATTGATGAATTTCTCGTAGCCAAGGCTCAGCCCGCCTTCGAGCCAGCCGGCCGCATGAACTGTAAGGGTCGCATTGGCCATACAGCCGCCCCAGACCGACATGTTGGTCTCGATTGCCGCCTGTATATCCGGAGTGTTTGAGGCAGATCCTGCCGCCGACCTCCATGGCAATCCGATATAGCGCGCCAATTGCCCTGCACCGATTTGCATTTTGACATGCTCAGGCGTTCCAAATGCAGGAGAGCCCGACTTCATATCCACGTTCGAACTGAAACCGCCATAGCTGATTGGCGCGCCCGAACGGGCCAGCTGTGCCAACGCGATCCCGGCCAATGCCTCTGCGTGTTGCAGGGTCAGCGCGCCGGCGATCGTGATCGGTGCCATTGCGCCTGCCAGACAGAACGGGGTGATGATGCTCATCTGGCCGGCACGGGCAAAATCGATCAATCCCTGGGCCATCGGCACATCCAGCATCCTGGGAGAATTCGAGTTGATGACGGTTGTGCCCCAAACGCCATCGGTGAACTCATCCTCGGAAAGGTTCAGCGCCAAACGGATCATCTCAAAGCTTTCGCTGACCTGTTCGGTTCCGCGGGCATAAACAAACATGGGTTTATCGCAGTGAGTCAGCTGCGCGCGCATCATTTCGTAGTGGCGGAATTGGATCGGCACGTCCTGCGGCTCGACGCAGGGCCCAAGCATGTGGATGACGTCGTAAGTTTGCGCCAGCTTCAACGTCTCGGTGTAGGCCTGCAGATCGCCGGGTCGACGACCACGTTCAAGATCTGTCGCATTAGGGCAGCCCGCACCGGCCATGAACAACATGGCTCCGTTTTCATAGATTTGCTCTTTGCGTGGGTTTGCCGCCCGCAGCCGAATGGATGCTGGCGCTGTCTGTAGGGAATGGGTGACGATATCAGCGCCGATAAACACCATGTCCTCAGCGACGCGCGCGCCTGCCTTGCGAAAGATCTCGCGAGCTTCCAGCAGCAATATTTTTATGCCCAATTCCTGAAGAACCCGCAGGGCGGTGTTGTGGATGTTGGCGACCTCATCCTCGGAGAACACCTGCTGAGGCTGAAAGGGATGGCGCAAGGATATGTAGTTCGGCGTGCGCGCTGGGGTAGTTGCATTTGATTGCCCCCGGCGGCGGCGACCCGCGCGACGCGGTTTTGTTTCCTGCATCTTAACTTGATCCCTTGCGTTAGAATCCTCTCCGGCGCTCATGTAAAGGAGCTCCGGTTCGCACTGAAATCCAGTGCTGTTTGTTCGTCCAGTTCCCGGCCAGTGAAGGCAAAGTAATAGGGTTTCAGCATCGAAAGGCGTTCTTCCATGGCTTCTTCAACGTTGATCGCAAAATAGCCAACCTGCGCGTAGTAAAGCACCCGCGCCCGCACCGTTGCGTCTTCTTCTTGATAGTCAAAACGCTGGAAAAACCCGGCAATTGCCGCGACCCTCTTGGTGTCTTCGGCGCGCACAATCGCAAGAACAGTATCGTCCAGTCGCGCCCAATCCCGCACCGCCTGTTCCAGCTTTGGGCTGAAGGCCTCTGGATCCGCCCAGATCGCAAAGAACGACAGGACGCCACGATCCAATGACGGCGCGCTGTCGAGCAGTCGGTTGATCGGCTCGCTGTTCACGGCGAACCATTCGTTCAATAGCCCGTCCAGAAGTTCCTGGCGCGATTTGAAGTGCCAGTAAAAACTGCCGCGGCTTGTGCCGATGGACGTGGCGAGACGGGTAATCTGAACCGCCTCAATGCCGTCATCAATAAGACAAATCAGTGCGGCGCGCAGCCAATCGGCTCTGCCCAGGCGGGGCTTGGCTTCGGTTTCTGTGCGGGTCGGTGCATTTTTCATCCAGTATCCATACATCCTTGTATGGTTCAAGACAAGGGTGTATGGACTCCCACGAACATGCACTGGAGGATGACATGAGCAAATCACAGCCCCGCGTCATGGAATGGGCCAAGTTGGATTTCAAACCGCGGTTTGAGCACGGTGAGCAGGCACAGGCCGCGCCTCTTTGCGGAACCGATGATGGCAGCAAGCTCGGCGCTGGGTTTGGTCGGCTGACCAATGCCTCCTTTCCCTGGACCGTGCATTATGACGAGGTAATTCTGGTGCTTGAGGGCCAAGTGACCGTCAAAACCAGCGCAGGCGACCAGGTCGCAGGGCCGCGCGATACCATCTGGCTGCCCGCCGGAACCGAAGTTGTGTACGAGGCAGAAGACGCCCTGATTTTTTACGCAATCCAGCCCGCAGACTGGGCACAGAGTGAGGGCGGGCAAGATGCTTAAAATCGCGCGGCTGCCGCAGAATGACAAAACCAATGGGTGGTCCGCCTGCCTACCAGACCGCCGTCCTCATGCTGCGTTGAACGCGGACATCAAGGCTGATTGGCTGGTCATCGGCGGAGGCTATGCGGGGCTGGCAGCAGCCCGACAACTGGCGCGCAATCGCCCCGATGACAGCATCGCATTGCTTGAGGCCGGGATTTGCGGGGAGAACGCCTCGGGGCGTAACTCAGGGTTCATCATCGATCTGCCACATACTGTGTCGTCTGATCTGGATCAGCTTGAGGGGTCGCACCGCTACTTGCGACTTGCGCGGGCCGCCACTGCCGAGCTGGAGGCCATCGTCACTGAAAACAGCATTCAATGTGATTGGTCGCGTGACGGAAAGTATCATGCGGCAGTGACGCCGGAAGGGGCGCATTCCATGCTGGAGCCTTACGCGGCCGAGCTGACCGCCTTGGGTGAACCGTTTGAATGGGTGGACAAAAAAGCGCTCGCGGCCAAGCTGGGCACAAGCCACTTCCACCGCGCGATTTACACGCCGGGCTGTGTTCTGGTGAACCCCGCCGCACTTACACGCGGCTTGGCCGATACTCTGCCGGGCAATGTGACTGTCTTTGAAAACTCTGCTGTGACCGCACTGGAATACGGGACATCCGTGCGCGCCGTCACCTCTGGCGGCTCCATCAGCGCACCGCGCATGATCCTGGCTGCGAATGGTTTCAGTGAGCAATTTGGTCACGGCAAAAACCGATTTGTTCATCTGGCCCTCTGCGCCAGCCTGACACGGCCGCTGACGCCACAGGAACAGGAGACGTTTGGTGTTGAAAAACCTTGGGGGCTGACCCCGGCCAACGGGTTTGGCGGCATCACAATGCGATACACAAATGACCGTCGCATTTTGATCCGGCAGGATATCCGTGTGTCCATGCAGCAAAATTTCCCGGCTCGGCGTACCGCCAAGATTGCGCACCAGCATCGAAAGCTGTTTGTAGATCGCTTTCCAAAGTTGCAAGGCGTGGAGTTCGAGAACTCCTGGGTTGGCTACATCTGCATGTCCCAAAATGGCGCGCCCATGTTCGGCAATGTGGCGCCCAATGTTTGGATGGCAGCTTGCCAGAATGGCATCGGTGTGACCAAGGGCACAATAAGCGGAGTTCTGGTCGCCGATCAGGCCTGTGGAAACAACAATGTGCTTATCCCTGACATGGAAAGCCTTGGCAGCCCTAACCCACTTCCGCCACGATCGCTTGTGGAAATTGGTGCCCGGGCCAAAATCGGATGGGAAATATGGAAGAACCGAAAGGAGGCCTGAAGCCATCCGGAATGTGGTCGTGTGGTTGCTGGGTTTGGCTGGTCCATTTCCGATGCGTCGCCTGAGTTATGCGAAGCAACCACCACTAAGGGCAGGACAGGATTTTTCAATAAATGTCGGATCTACAAATATACCAGAGACAGCTGGCAGGCTGGATCTCGCGACCCAAGTCTTTGGATAACGATTGGAATGTCTGCACTCACACGGCACATGACACCAAGACGTTTGTCCAGCAAAGGTCCGGTGAACGCCCGAGATGCTGTTCTCTGCAGTCGCAAAGCGTCGCAATCAGCCATTGGAGTGATCACGACGAATTCGCGTTTTGTCCCGCTCGTCAGTCAGAGGAGCGGGGTGCTGCGAATGGCGGCATGATGCCTCTCGATTCTTTTGCACCTGCTCGACCAGCGCTTTGAGGTTTTCGTTGCCTAGCCCGTAATTGTCGAGCGTTTCTGGCCGGAAGTTTTCAACGAAGACAACCGCATCCTTGACGAGGTCGCGGATGATCTCGGCGCCTGCAGGATCGGCAAAATTCACCGCAACGGACCGTTTGTTGCGATTGACCGTTTGGTAATAGGTGGATTGCGTGGATTCGTTACCGTCGCTGTCCTTCATCCATGGCGGGCCGACCAGCCGGGAATCGTCGTCGGCAACCGGGCGTTCGATCTTGCATTTGAGACTTGTCATTCCGGCGTCACAGATGCTCTTCCAAACGTGGGCGTCAGGCGAAATCGGCGTAGGCCTGACCAATGGCTTTTGCCGCCTGTTGAAGCTGTGCAAGGTAATCTTTGGCAACAGCCTCCACGGACCGGTCGTCAGCATTCCAGACCAAGTTGACTGCGCCGACCGCTTCCCCGTCTGCCAAAATCGGAACCGCGATCGCCAAGGGCAGCGCACCGTAGTCCACGGCGCGCCCCCAATGGCCATGCGTCCGGGCCGCATAGCCCTTGTCGGTAACGGCCTGCAGGATTTGGGGCAGTTGCTGCACCGCTGCGGCGTCTTCACGTGGCAGTTTTTCTACCAGTCCCCGCAGCCCCTCAGCCAGCTCCGGTTTCGAGAGGCCTGACAGATAGGCGGCCCCCAACGCCGACAGGATCGGAGAGGCTCGGTACCCGACGGAATCGGGATAGACACCGTGTTTCTTGAAAACGCGGGTTGTATCTACGATTTCGGTCCGGCCTTCGCCTATGGCGGCAGCCAGATCGACCCCCAGCCCGGTCTGTTCGGACAGGCGCACAATCTCTTCCTTCGCGACCGCCACCAACCGGTCGGCCAGATCCGCCAGCCCGCCCAGGGAGGGAAAGGCGGAGCCGAGCTGATACCACCCGTCGCCGCTTCTGCGCATTAGCCAGCGCCGCCTTTCCATTGTTGTGCAGAGACGCAACAGCGTCGGTTTGGGCAGGCCTGTCCGCTCAGCAAGGGACGCCAGTGAAATGGCACCAGCTGCATGAACAGTTTCGAGTACTGTCAGCCCGCGGTCGATAGAACGATTCAATTTTGTCATAGCTGATTTTACCTAGTGAAACGCACTGTCGACAAAAATGCATGGGACAGTCAAGTTTTATTCGAAAGCATCCCGCGCGGACATGAAATGGGAGTGGTCCGCAAGCGGATGCGAAAGGGAGGGAAATGTGCCGGAACTCAATAGAGTCTCATACCTGAATTACGTCGTGACCGCGCTTTCGATCGCCGTGATTTCTGTCGTCTTCTACGTCTCACTGTTTGGCGTATTCTCGGATTCCTACCTGCGTGTGGGGATGTTGCTGGCTGGGGGGCTGCTCATTGTATTAAGCAGCCTGGCCAGAACCCGCGGAGTGGCAGACAGAGGCCTTCTGATCGGGGCTGCGGTCGCATTATCGCTTGCGGTCTATCAATATTTTAAAGCAGCCGAAGAAATCGAGACGGGACTGTATTTCCTGACCCAGACCGATATCTGGATGGGCATTCTCGGCCTCATAGCGGTGATCGAGCTTACCAGGCGGTCCGTTGGTCTGGTCATGGCATTGGTGGCAGGTGTGCTGCTCGCCTATGGTGCCTTCGGGCATCTGGCGCCTGGCTTCCTCCGGCATGCCGGGATCTCCGCCGAGGAGTTGATGACCGTCCTTTGGTATTCCTTCGACGGTGTTTTTGGCCGCCCGATGTCCACGGTTGTTTCGACCATTCTGATCTTCATCGTCTTCGGAGCGCTTCTTGAATTGCTTGCCATCGATCAGGTGCTTGTCCGTCTGGCACTGGCAGCTACGGGAAGGATGCGGTCGGGCCCTGCGGCGGCTGCAACAGTGGCGAGTGGTTTGTTCGGGACGATCTCGGGCAGCGCGGTGGCCAATGTGGTGGGCACCGGCGTCATCACAATTCCGCTGATCAAAAAGCGCGGGTTCTCGCCGCGGTTTGCAGGCGCCGTCGAATCCGCAGCCTCCAGCGGCGGCCAGATCACGCCGCCGATCATGGGCGCTGTGGCCTTTATCATGGCTGACGTCACCAGCATGCCTTACCTGACCATCTGCGCGGCGGCGGCTGTGCCCGCGCTGCTGTATTACGGCGGCCTTTTCGTCGCGATTTCCAGCGCGGCGCGAAACATGGATCTGGTCGAAGAACCGCGCCCCAATATCTCGTTCAACTGGCGCGAACTGACGCAGATGGGGATCTTTGTGCTCTCTCTCGCTGGCATCGTGGTGACTATGGTTGGTGGATCCTCACCGGCCTATGCGGGCTTTGTTGGTGTTGCCCTGGCTGCTGTCCTGGGCTTTGCCATCCGCCCGGACCTGCTCACAAATGGCAAGGCCTGGCTTAGGTTCTTCCAATCCGCTGGCCTGATATCGGCGCAGCTGGTGGTGATCGTCGGCGCCGTTGGGATTGTAATCGGCGTGCTGAACCTGACCGGCGTGGGCCTGCGCTTTGCCACCTTGCTGTCGAGCCTCGCAGATGATCAGTTGATCCTGTCGCTGATCCTGATGGCTGCGGCCTGCCTGTTGCTGGGCATGGGCATGCCGACCGTGCCGGCCTATCTGGTCATTGTTCTGGTGATGGGCCCATCGCTGCAGAAGCTGGGCGTGCCGATCGTTCACACCCATATGTTCGTGCTCTATTTCGGCGTCCTGTCGGCGATTACACCGCCGGTGGCCCTGGCTGCTTTTGCAGCCGCGCCAATCGCCGGTGCCGGCCCGATGGTCACCGCGGTGGAAGCATCGAGGCTTGCGCTGCCGGGCTTCGTGATCCCCTTCGCCTTCGTCTATCAGCCCGCACTGCTTCTCGGGACGGGCTATGACCTGAGCGAGTCGGCTCAGTCGTTCCTTTTCGTGATGCTTGCCACGATCCTGATCTCACGGGCCTGCTATCCGCGTCGCGGCAAAGCTTACATGGTTCCCGTAGGGCTGGGGCTGGCCGCCGCGCTGATTTTCTTCGGACCGATCATTGCCTGGGCCGCAACAGTCGCCACCGTGGCCCTGATGTTCTTCGACCGGTTGGTCCTGACAACCGCCAACCCCACTACCTAGAGGCAAGGAGGAAACCTCACCATGACTACCACCAGACTCAACCGTCGTTCCCTGCTGGCGGGCACCGCTGCCGCCACCGCACTCAGCATGTTGCCGCGCGCCGCGCGGGCCAAGGAACTGCTGCGCATGTCGACACTCGGGCCAGGCACCAGCCCGAACCTTGTGATGACGACGTTCGCCAACATCATCAATAGCGACCAACCCGACTACGAGATCCAGGTCAACGCGACCGGCGCGGCCACCCGTCACGTGCTGGAAGTGGCGATGGGCAAGACCGCGTTCTGCATGTCCTCGCCCGCACTGCACGCGCTGATGTCCAATCAGCGGGCGATGTTCGCAAAGATCGATCAAGCGCCGGAACTCGCCAAGAAGCTGCGTACCGTGCTCAACTTCCCGATGGGCGTCTACCACATTGCCACCTATGAATCCTCGGGCATCACGTCCCTTGACCAAGTCAAGGGCAAGCGGGTCTTCCTTGGACCGCCGGGCGGCGCTGCCTATGCCACGATGGCACGGCTGTTCAAGGCTGTGGCCGGCCTGGAGGAAGGCACTGATTATGAGGCAGTGAAACTCGGCTGGGATGCGGCGGCGGCGGCGTTCCAGGACGGTAATCTCGATGTTTACTGCAACCCGACCAACGCCCCGAGCCCGGTGCTGACCCAGATCGCCGTGACCAACCGGATCCGCTTCCTTGGCATTCCGGACGATCTACTGGACTCCGAAGCCGTCAAGGCGCTGGCAAACCGTCCCGGCTTCGGCCTTGGAACGCTTCCCGCGGGGATCTATGGCAAAAACCAGGTCAACGAAGGCGACGCGACGACGCTGCGCGTAACGGTTGGCATTGTGACCAACGAAGCCGCGGACGAGGACATGATCTATGCGATGACCAAGTCCTTCTTCAACGGTGTGGAAATGATGCGCGACGGGGCACCCTGGCTCACTGCTATCAACCCCGACGCGGCCGTGAAGGACCTCAACATGCCGCTGCATCCGGGGGCGCTGCGCGCGCTCGAGGAAATGAATGTCGAAATCCCCGATGTTGCCCGTATGTAACTGACCCCGGCCGGGGCTTTCGAGCCCCGGCCACGATCTGGATGGTGCCGGACTATGCCCAAGAACGTTCTCTTCATCATGTGCGACCAACTGCGTTGGGACTATTTGTCCTGCACCGGGCATCCGCACCTGCACACACCAAATATTGACCGACTTGCCGCGCGCGGCGTTTCCTTCGACCGCGCCTATGTCCAGTCGCCGATCTGCGGCCCGTCGCGGATGTCATTCTACACCGGGCGCTATGCCAGCTCGCACGGCTCCACCTGGAACGGCATCCCGCTCAAGGTCGGAGAGATGACGCTGGGCGACCACCTGCGCCCGCTTGGTGTTCGCACAGCACTCTGCGGCAAAACCCATATGACGGCGGATGTGGAAGGCATGAAGAGGCTTGGCCTCGCCCCCGGCAGCGACATTGGCGCGCTGGTGTCCGAATGCGGGTTCGAACCTTTTGAGCGCGAGGACGGGCTCCATCCGAACGGTCCGCGCTATCCGCACAACGAAGCCTACGATAGTTTTATGAAGGAACGCGGCTGGCCGGACGAAAACCCCTGGGACAGTGTCGCCAACAGCGCAGAGGACGAGGATGGCAATATCCTCAGCGGCTGGTTCATGGACAATGCCGACAAGCCTGCCCGCGCCGCCGACGAGGAAAGCGAGACGCCATATATCACCGGGCGGGCGATGGATTTTATCCGCCAAGCGGGCGACACGCCCTGGTGCCTGCACCTGAGTTATATCAAGCCGCACTGGCCCTATATCGTGCCGGCCCCCTATCACGACATGTATGGCCCGGAAACGCATCTGGACCCGGTGCGCAACGAGGACGAGCGCGTCGATCCGCACCCCGTCTATGGTGCCTTTATGGAGGAACGGGTCAGCCGAGCATTTTCGGACGATGACACCCGAACCCGGGTGCTGACGGCCTACATGGGTCTGATCAAGCAGATCGACGACCAGATGGGCCGCCTCATGGCGTTCCTTGAGGAACAGGGCCTCATGGATGAAACCATGATCGTCTTCACCTCTGATCACGGCGACTACCTCGGCGATCACTGGATGGGCGAGAAGGAGTTGTTCCACGATGCGTCGGCCCGCATTCCGCTCATCGTTGTCGACCCCTCGTCTGAGGCCGACGCCACCAGGGGGATGAAATCACCGGCCCTCGTCGAGGCAATCGACCTTGTGCCGACATTCCTCGACTATTTTGAGGGTGAACCTGCCCCTCATATCCTTGAAGGCGCGTCGCTACTGCCAATCCTGCACGGTCAGACCGAGGCTTTGCGTCAGGTCGCTGTGTCTGAGTACGATTATTCAATGCGCGACGTCCGCCGCAGGCTGGGTGTCGAGATCAGGGACGCAAAGCTGACAATGCTCTTCGATGGGCGCTGGAAATATGTCTTTGCCGAAGGGTTCCGGCCAATGCTCTTTGATCTGCAGACCGATCCTGACGAGTTGACCGATGTTGGCGATGATCCCGCCTACGCAGGCGAAGTCGCCCGGATGGAGCGGCTTTTCTTTGACTGGACACGGCGGACCTCTCAGCGCACGACCCGATCGGACGAATGGATTGCCAGCCGCGACACCAAACACGGAGAGGCCAAGGCCGGCATCCTGATCGGTTACCGGAGCGAGGCCGAACTCAACGACGTCTTGCGCGAGGCCAAAGCAGAGGAACAGGGCAGGGGCAAAGCGTCCTGAGCGGATGGCCGACACGCGCGGATTTCGAACGCGTGTCGCCTCACTGGCTCACTCTGGCGCAGCGACATGCCAAACAGCACCTTCATCGTCAGGCACCTCTGGATGCCGGTATCACTATAGGTCTGCTGTCGGCCGCGTTTGCCAGACTGCGCAGCATAGCGGGCAGGTGTGGGCTTACTCATCTGCCCCGATTAACCACATGGTTTCGTGATATGGATCCTTTGAGGCCAGAGTTATGTAACAACGCCCTCTCTCGGCCTACGGGTAGATAAAAACCATATTTGAAGGCGCTTCATCCTGATAGTTTGTCAATTCCAGTTGCACCGTGAATTACCAATCAGGGAATGATTGTTCAGCCCGTCGGGGAACAACTTGGCACAGCAGCCTCTTGAGACCACTTTTTAAGCGCGTGGCCATGCCAACCTGAGCTGGTGCGCCATCCTGCGCCCGATATCCGATGATCCTTGTGGTTTCATCGATATCCCAGCGCATTCCCGGGTTGTCAGACATAAGATTGAGCGCCGCATAAGTCACATCCCGGGCTGTCACGGCGGCCGTCATTCCGGACAAGAAGTCTCTGTCACTGAGCCACATTTCCTGACCCCACCTGCCCATGGCCATATGCGGGCCAGGCTGGTTTCCGTGCGTCCATTGGGTCCAGCCAATCCGGAGGCAGATGACAGATAGCCCCATATGTTCGGCAAAATACTTGCCTGTTTGTTCGCAGAAAAGCTTCGATGCACCGTAGGCATTTACGGGGCCGGGCGGTGTTTGACTGTTCAGACGGTCATTCGTGAAACGTTTGTCACCTTGGACCCAATTTGAACTGGCGAGTACAACACGCGACACGCCTTTTTCAATGGCGTGATGATAAAGAGCGAGCGTGGCTTCCATGTTGTTGCGGATGCTGGATTCCCAGGACGCCGTGGGCTCCCGGTCGCCGGCGAGATGTACCACGACATCCACACCCGCCAAATGTTTTGCCCAGAGCGGCTCTGCGGCGAAGTCAGCGATATGAATGCCTGGATGGTCAACGGGGCGCAGGTCCAGTCCGCTGACAGTGAAGCCGGGAAGCTCCGCCAAATGGTCGAAGAGTTTCCGGCCGAGATGCCCGCCGGCGCCAGTTACTAGGACATGCATGATATCAGTTCCACTTCCTGAAGTGTGATAGTTCCGTCGGAGAACAGCCCGGACACAGTTCCGATGCTGAATTCCTGGTCGTAGGAGATACTCTCGCCTGGTTGCAGAGCACGGAGCGGAGCGTGCCACTCCGCTTCGCAGTAGGGGTAGTCGCCAGAGTTGAAGACTTCAAAATTGTGCCCGTGGGCAAAGCGATCCTGAGGGTGAGGTTCTGGTGACCTGCAGATCAGCCACAAGGGCGCGGTGGCGTTTTGAAGACGAATGAACACCTGTCCTGTTCTGTTTTCCGTGCCGACCTTGAATTCCTGCGCGCGGTCGCACCGGATAACAGTATAATCTCCCGTCGTTTCAACCCTGCCGGAACTGTTCCCAAAGACAGGGTGAACCTTTGCGTGATGGTTAGACTTCAAGCCAATGGTGGCGTCTCGGTTCAGCATTAGGACGGGCCAGATCCCGGTTTGCCGCGTCGATTGGCCATGATTTTGGACCGAATGACGGACTTTCCAACTGTTGGGCGATAGGAGTGTGAATTGCCGCGCAACCCGCAAATGACTATCCGGACATATACTGCTTTGCATGTGAATGCTCCGCCGGTCCTGAAAGGAAACCTCATAGGGGCCCGAATCCAACGCGGCAAAGGGAGCTTCAGAAATCCACTCCGTATCCGGTGCTATCCAAGTCTTTTCTCCGCCCCAGAGCGGAAACTTAAACTGTGGGGACTGGGTTGGAAGTCGGGAAAGAGCCGAAAGATCAGGGCTTTTGCCTCTCAGGTCAGTGTTCTGGAAAAGCAGGGAGGAGCCAGCATATCTGACATCCCACAGTCGTCCGCCGATGCCTGGCAAAAACTCAAGCTCAAGCTGGTCGATTGCAAGTTGATGGGTTGTCCAGGTGTTTGACATGGTGTTTCGGAATAGTCTGGAGCGCTGAACGCTCCAGACTGCCTTTGTTAGTGCTTGAACTGGGAGACGTTGCTTTGGGTGATCGACATCACACCGGTTTCGACCCGTTCCGGCAGCGGGTTGACGCCCGCAGCCTGCCAGTCCGGCAGGATTTTCAGCGCATCGGTGTTTTGCCAATGCATCATATGGAACGCCAGGAAGATCTCGAGATAGGATTTCTGCGCCACAGCACCGGTAATTGTTCCGTCTTCGATATATGGAAGCATGTCGTCATTGCGGTCCATAGCAACGATCTTGATTTCGCCGACACGGCCAGCCTCGTGTACGGCAATGGCTGCACCTTTGCCGCTGTCGCCATCGGTGCCGCCAATGCCGACCACATCGGGATGGGCCTGAATTGCCTGCAGGTAGGCAGTGGGCGCATAAGACGGGTCTGCCTTGTCGTTGACCACATCGACAACTTCGATGTCCGGGTATTTTTCAGCGAAGATTTGTTTGTAGCCTTCGACCCGTTCCAGGGTTGAAGGCGCCGGGAAGGTCCCAAGGATAACCTTGCCTTTACCGCCAATTGCCTGCGCGAGCATCTCACCGCCGACACGGCCGGCTTGAACGCCGTTGATGCCAAGGAAGGTTGAACGCGGGCTTTCGGGAATATCGCCGATGCAGGTCGTGATCGGAATGCCGGCCTCTACCGCGCGTTGCACGCCTGGAGCCAGCGTGGCAGGGTCACCTGGAAAGATCAGGATGCCGGCAGGGCGGCGTGCGATCAGCTCGTCCAGCTGGCGCGCCTGGGCCGCTGTATCGAAGTCAAGCGGTCCGGTGAAGGTGGTCTTGATCCCCATGAGTTCTTCCAGATCTTTCATGGCGTTGCGGTAATCGACCCAGAAAGGCACCTGCGTCACGATCGACAGGAAAACGTATTCTTTGCCGGCCGCCGCGGCCCGGGCTTCACTGGAAAGCATGGGCAGCCCGAAAGCACTGGCCAGCCCTGCTGTGGTCCCAGCCGTCAGCAGGCTGCGGCGGTTGATGTTTGCATTGGTCATATTGACCTCCCTAGTTACAATTGGATGTTATTCTTGGCTCAGCCGCGTCTGCCGCGGATGAGCATGTCGAGTGCAACAGCGCAGACCAGAACCGCGCCGATAACGATCATTTGCCAGTAGATGGATACGGCGAGCATGGTCATTGAGTTGTTGATGAGGGCAACGAATACGACCCCGAGGAACGCGCCGAGAATGGTTCCTTCACCGCCGCGCAGCGATGCGCCACCGATGACAGCAGCAGCCAGAACCTGCAGCTCGATGCCGTTGCCTGCTGTGGGTGTGCCGCTCATCAGGCGTGATGCCAGAAGAACACCCGCCAGTGCAGCCAATGCACCTGTCAGGACGTAGGCGATGATGCGGACCCGGCTGACGTGGATGCCAGACAGCATCGCGGCCTTTTCGTTTGCGCCGATAAAATAGACCTGACGGAAGAACCGCGTGTGACGCACGGCCAGATCGAATACCAGGATCAGGACCAGTGTCAGCAGGACCAGTGCCGGGATTCCCGCGATGCTGGATTTACCGATCCAGCCGAATTCGGCAGGAAGGCTGGAAAGAGAAAACCCTTCCGTAAGAACCAGTGCAATTCCGCGTGCAATGGACATGGTTCCAAGAGTGGCAATCAACGGGTTGATGCCCAAGCTGGTGACCATTAGTCCGTTGCAAAAGCCAACAGCAGCTCCGAGAACGAGGCTACAAAATACGGCAACGGGGATGCTGTAACCTGCCAGCATCAGCATCGCTACCACGGTCGATGACAGCGCCATCACCGATCCGACTGAGAGATCAAATCCACCGGACGCAAGAAGGATAGCCATCCCGATCACGATGATTGCAGTTGGGGCCATTCCCACTGAAAGCGCCCTGAAATTTGAAAATGACAGGAAGTATGGATTCAGATTTGCCATCACGATGACAATGACCGCGATCATAAAGAGAAGTGTCAGTTCCCGAACATCAATAAAGGCTTTCAGTCCGCGCTGAAGCAAAGTTCTCGGTACCCTCTGGTTTGTCTTTATTGCGATACTCACGGGTGTATTCCTTTATTGCTTTTCGATGTTTGCGGCGCGGCTGGCAGTCCGGCGGCCATCTGCAAAAGGCTATCTTCTGTGGCGTCTCGGGCTGCCAGATCACCCATTATGTTCCCTTCGTGGACCACGAGGATCCGGGTGGAGAGCGAGACGAGTTCTGGGAAATCCGAGGAGATGACGATGATCGCCATTCCCTCAGCCGCTCGGCGCTGCAACTCTGTGTGGATCTGGAATTTGGCTCCCACATCGACACCCTTGGTCGGCTCCTCGATGATCAGGAGGTCAGGTCTGCGTTCGAGCCATTTCGCCAGCATGATTTTCTGCTGGTTGCCGCCGGATAACGCCCCGATCCGTTCAGAGGGGCCTCGGGTTTTGACACTGAATGCGGCGATCGCACGCTTGCTGGCCTCACGGACAGACCGTCTGTTCACGATGCAAAAGCGTGTATGCTGGTCCAAGCTGGCCGCGGTCAGGTTGGAGCTTATCGGTGCTTCGAGAAACAGGCCTTCTGTTTTGCGTTCTTCGGGCACATAGCCAACACCTGCGCACATCGCATCGCGCAAGGAAGCAAATCGGGCCGTCTCTCCCTTTATCTCGATGTTGCCACTATGCCCGTGAAGCAATCCAACAATTGATCGCATGATTTCGCTGCGCCGAGACCCCAGGAGACCGGCGACCCCCAGGATTTCGCCTGAACGGACAGAGAAGGAAACATTCGAGAAGTGATCACTGTGGCAGAGGTTGGTCACTTTCAGAACTTCATTCCCCAGCTGATCGCTGGACCGGTCGACATCACCCGGGTGGGCGCCGCCAATCATTTCGCTGACGACCTGTGCCTGAGACGTTTCCGCGGTCTCGCTCGTGCTGATTTTCTTGCCATCCCGCAAAACTGAAATGCGATCGGCAATGCTGAAAATCTCGCTCATGTGGTGACTTACGTAGACGATCCCGATGCCCTTGCTTGTCAGCTTTCGCAGCACTTTGAACAGGGCCTCCACTTCATCTGGTGTCAGGGCCGAAGTGGGCTCGTCCAGCAGTAGGATCTGGGAATTCAAGGAGATTGCCTTCACAATCTCCACGATCTGGCGCGTGCTGACCGGGAGGCTGTCGACTGGCCGAGAGACGTTGATCGACAGGTCGAATTCGGCGAGCAGTGCTTCAGCCCGGCGGCGTAGCTCCGGCCAGTCGACGACACCGAAGCGGGAAGGTGCCCGCCCTGCAAAGATGTTTTCAGCGACTGAGAGCGATCCAGCCAAGCTGAGTTCCTGGAATACGCAGCCGATACCCTGTGCCTGAGCGTGAGACGGATTGTCCATCCGGGCCGGGTTACCATTGCGCTGCATCTCACCTGCGCTTGGTTGGTGGAGGCCGTAAAGCAATCCCAGACACGTTGACTTGCCTGCACCGTTTTCGCCCACCAGCGCATGTATTTCACCCGGAAGCAGCTCGAAGTCGATCCCGTCAAGCACAACGTTGGCTCCAAAAGCCTTTTTGATGCCAGTCATGCTGAAAAGCGGGACCACCCCGGCCCCCGCAGATGCGGGGCCGACACACTCGTTAACCACAATATTCCTCCTCGTAACACCTTAATGGTTGGTGTCTGATATCTCAGATGTCAACAATAAATTTGTTACCCCTGCGCCGTGCGGGGTGCGAATGGTTCGAAAAAGAAAAACCAGGCGCCCGAAAATTTCGGTGCCTGGCATTCTGGAAACCTCTGTTAGCGGTGGGAAATTGCGGAGCCGAGAGACCTACGGCGAGGTAACTCCTACCCCGTTTGGTAGATTGGAATATGTCTGCCGTGTCCTGTCGATATGATCCATCAACAGAGTTTTGATCGTCTTCATGTCGCGTTTCTGTACCGCCTGGGCCAGAGACCGGTGTTCCTCAAAGGACAGTTCGGTGTGTTGCGGAAGATCAGAGAGATGTGTGCGAAGGGCCGCGATTTTCCCGACAAAACGCGCATAGCTGGCGGCAAGATAGTCGTTACCCGCGTACTTGAAAATCAGTTGGTGAAAGACTGTATCCAGAGCCAGGTAGCGCCGGGTGTCGCCTCGCTCTTGGGCGTCTCTCATTTGTTGAACTGTGCTCGCCATCTCCTCAGCCAGACTATCCGGGTTTCTTTTCAAGGCCAGCTCAAAGGCGGCAGCCTCGATGGCCTGCCGGAAGTCGCAGATTTGCTCAACCTCTGTCTTGCTCAAGGTGAATACACGAGCCCCCTTTTGCGGCTCAATAAGTACCAAACCTTCATCTCTCAGCTGCGCGAGGGCCTCGCGAACCGGGGACTTTGAAACCCCCAGTTCCTCTGAAATCCGTCGCTCTGACAGGGCGGCCCCCATAGCAAGCGTGCCGTCAACGATACGCTCTCGCAGATGCTCCAATGCGAGCTCCTTGAGAGATTTTGGTCGGGTAAGAGCCATGCGTTCACCTAAAAAAGAAGTTGCATGGACCAGAATATCTGATACACCAGTTAACGCAAGCTGGTATATCAGACACCAGTAGATTCGATCTGAAAGGATGCCCAAATGCTGGCCGAGCTGGTTCTCGATTGCAGAAACCAACACGGAGAAGGGGTTTTCTGGAACCCCCAGGATGGTTGCGTATGGTGGACCGATATTGAGGGTCGCCATCTCTGGGCATACGACCCCGTTCAAAAATCTCATCAGTCATTTTCGATGCCTGGGCGGGTCTGCTGCTTTGCACCGCGCGTAGTGGGCGGATTTGTTGTCGCATTTGCAGATCGGGTGTCTCTGTTCGATCTGGAGACCGGCCGTGAAGAGGTGATCTTCGATTTTGAACCCGAAAACCCGGAGACGCGTCTGAACGACGGCCGAACAGACCGTCAGGGACGGTTGATTGTTGGCGGAATGAACGAGGTATCGGGGCAAGCCAATTCGTCGGTTCTGCGTATCGATACGGATCTGACGGTCGCTACGATTCTCAAAAACGTCGCCTGCGCAAATTCTACATGTTTTTCACCGGACGGGCGGACGATGTATTTCGCCGATACACCTGACCGGAAAATTGAATCTTTTGAATACGATACCGAGAAGGGAACGGTTTCCGCTCAACGGACTCTTGCGTCCTTTGCGGCTGAACCTGGCTTGCCGGACGGATCCTGTGTGGATGCCGACGGCGGGGTCTGGAACGCAGAGTGGGAGGGGCGGCGGGTTGTCCGGATTGCGCCCGATGGCAAGATCGATCGCGTTATCGAAGTGCCGGTATGGAAGCCGACCTGCTGTACCTTTGGAGGGCCCGGTCTCGACACCCTTTTTATCACTACCTCACGTTTTATGAGTGACGCAGATGTACTCGAAAAAGAGCCCCACTCTGGGGGTCTTTTCGCAGTCAAGCCCGGTTTTCGTGGCGTCTTGGACGCCCCGTTTGGCGGGTGATTTTGTTAACGATCAGGGAGGAAAAAATGATCGCTTCAGTTAAAAAACTTGCTTGGGCAGCCGGGCTTTCGGTGACCGCAATAGGTGCTCAGGCCAATGAGTATTCATACCCGGCGCCGATTCCGCTGGCGGAAGGTGCTCAGGCTTCGATCAGCTCAATCACCCCAAAGAACGAAACCCTGCGCATCGCGTATATGCCCCCGGCGACCGAGTTCAATTACTATATTGCCATCGGTGCCGGGATTGAGCACGTCGCAAACCAAGCCGGTGTCGAAGTGTTCATGCTTGCCCCACAAAGCGGCGCGGATATCAATGGCCAGATGGGCATGATCCAGGACGTTCTGACCCAGGATGTCGACGCCATTATCTTTGGGACCCATGACGAATTTGCAGCTGCGCCCCTGCTGAAGAAGGCCGTTGATCAGGGCATTGCTGTTGTCATGATCAATTCGGACATTCCAAACTTCCCGACACCGATTCACGGCGTGGTTGGCTATTCGCAGCGCAACGGCACTCATGCTCTGGCCGACTGGGCTGTCGACACATACGGTGACAAGCCCGTGAAAGTTGGGATCATTGAGGGCCAGCCTGGCTATCACTCCACCGAACGTGTCGGAGGGTTCCTGGACGGAATTGAAGGCAACGAAAACTTCGAAGTCGTTGTCTCGATTGACGGGAAGTGGAATGTTGAGGGCGGCAATACCGCCGGCATGGACATTCTTCAATCTAACCCTGACCTGGATTTGGTTTTTGCCGCCAATGACTACATGATTATTGGCGCATCCTTTGCCGCCAAAGCTCTGGGTCGGTCCGATATTGTGCTTCTGGGCAATGATGGTGACACATCCGGATTGGAAGAGATTGCGGCAGGCAACGTGACCGCAACGGTCAACACTTCACCCTTCTTTATGGGCAAGGCAGCCATGAGCGCGACGCTTGACGCTCTTTCCGGCTCCTTCGCCGGCGGATGGATCGAAATTCCGACAACTATTGCTGACGAAGATGGCGCAGTGGCTCTACTGCAAAAGCCCGAAGAACTCTTCCCGCAACCTTCGAAAGAGTACTGAGACTCCCCAGCCCCCCGGTTGCCTGCCCAGTGCGGCCTCCGGGGGGAATTGGGAAGCTCCTCTTTGAACAAGATCGAGTTGGTTCAATGAAACAAGGCAACACACCGCTTTGGGAGTTTGTCGATGTCAGCAAGGCTTACCCCGGCGTTCTGGCAAACGACAAAGTCTGCATCAGTCTCCTCGAAGGCTCCATCCATGGGCTTTTGGGTGAGAATGGGTGCGGAAAATCCACCCTGATCAAAACACTCTCCGGTGTTCAGCAACCGGACAGCGGAAAGATCTATTACAAAGGCAAGGCATCACAAATTTCCAGCCCGCAGGACGCGCGGGACAAAGGCATCGCGACCGTTTTTCAGGAGTTTTCTATCGTACCGACACTGTCGGTCGCCGAAAATATCTTCCTGGGCAATATGCCGGTCACCCGACTGGGTGTGATTGATTGGACAACAGTCCAGTCGCGGGCGGCGGCTGTTCTTGCCGAAATGGAAGTTGATATCGATCCCGAAGCAATCACCGGCAACCTGTCTGTTGGTGAACAGCAGCTGGTCGAAATCGCCAAAGCAGTGGCCATGGATGCGCGCATGATCATCCTTGATGAACCGACGGCTGCGCTCGGCGAAGAGGAAATTGAACAACTCCACGGCCTTTTGCGCACTATGCGCAGCAAAGGCACCTCCATTCTCTACGTGTCGCACCGGCTGGATGAGGTGGAGCGGATTGTGGATGAGGTCACGATTATGCGCAGCGGCCGTGTTGTGCGTGCCAGCGGCGAAACCGAAATCAATGTCACTGAGATCGTTAGCGCAATGGTCGGTGAGGACATCAGCGAGCATTATCCCAAGGAGCATAATGCCACCGAAGAGGTTGTTCTTGCGGTCCAAGGATTGAAAACCAAGAACGGCGTCACCGATGCAACCTTTGATTTACACCGTGGCGAGGTTCTTGGTCTTGGCGGAGTTCTGGGCAGCGGACGGACGGAAATTGCCAGGGCGCTGTTTGGTGTCGACCGTTTGACTGCGGGGCAGGTTCACCTGAATGGTCAGTTGCTCACTGTTCGTAACGAAATGGACGCGATCAAAGCCGGGTTGGCCTTGGTGCCGGAGAACCGGAAATATGACGGGCTCTTCTTCAATTTCCGCGCCAGCGGCAACATCACAGCGGCCTCTCTTGATGAGATTTCCCGCTTGGGTGTGCTGGATCTTGGTTCGGAATCTGAAGGTACCAAACGCCTCATCCGGGAGTTGGAAATCTCTCTTCAGGCGGAGCAGAAAACTGTCAACTTCCTGTCTGGCGGAAACCAGCAAAAAATTGTCATTGCCCGCTGGCTGTTTTCGGATGCAGAAGTCCTGATCTTTGATGAACCGACCCAAGGCATCGACATCGGCGCAAAGATCGCAGTTTACAGGCTGATCAACGCGCTGACCCGCGCAGGAAAATCAATCCTTCTTATCAGTTCGGATCACGATGAGCTGCTGGCGATGAGCGACCGGATTGCTGTCGTTCAGCACGGCAGCGTGACCCGTGTCGTTCCTGCATCCGAACTCAATCACGACGACCTTGTCCGCGCCTCGGCAGCCACTGCCGAGCACCCGGCGACGGAGGAAATCCAATGAAACGCATCTTTGACTCTCAACTCATCGGACCCTTTGCGGCGATGGTGATCGTGGCACTGGTCGTTGCACTGACAACTGACCGGTTCCTCAACCCTGGAAATCTATCCAACTTGTCGCTCCAAGTCAGCATTGTCGCGCTGATTGCGATCGGTTCTACCATCGTGATCTTCGCAGCCGGCATTGATCTTAGTTCCGGCTCCATGGTCGCGTTACTGACGATGATCCTGGCCCAGCTGCTGAAATTTGCAGGGTTGCCGCTCACCGTCGCCATTCCGCTGATCCTGCTTGCCGGGGCTGTTCTGGGTTTGGTGCTGGGACTGATAACGTCCTACGGGCGAATTCCTTCGTTTATCACAACACTTGCCGCTCTGATTGCATTCCGCGGCATCGCACTGACGTTCAACAATGGGTCGCCGATCTTCTCTCTGGATCCGAACCTGGAACCGCTGTTCTACGGCAAGTTTCTTGGTGTACCGCTGCCCTTCTATTATCTGGTGATTTTCTATGCGCTGGCGTCGTTCATGATGAACTTCACCAAGCTGGGTCGCGAGATTTATGCCGTTGGCGGCAACCCTGCAGCGGCAGTTCTGACCGGTATTAATGTACGCAAAGTTCAGGCGCTGACCTTTTTGATTGCCGGTTTCATGACGGCTGTTGGCGCTATACTGATGTCCGCCCGCCTTAACTCGGGTTCGCCAAACTACGGGCAGACCCTGGAACTGCAAGCCATTGCTGCGGCAGTTGTCGGTGGCGCCAGCCTGGCGGGAGGCCGCGGTAATATTCTGGCCACGCTGATGGGCGCAATGACGATCGTGATTGTGCAAAACGGCCTGAACCTGAACGCAGCCCCTTCGTCTGTTCAGAATATCGTCCTGGGCGGGATCATCCTGCTGGCCGTTGGCATCGACATGTGGCGCGCTGAAATCTCCATTCTTCTAGCCAAGATCTTTGGTCGGTCTGCGTCTTCTTCGGCCGGTGGCAAAGCTGCAACTGTGAAGGAGCAATAGGATGGATTTGGGGCTAAAAGGAAAACTGGTGCTGGTCACCGGTTCGGGATCAGGGATCGGTAAGGCGACAGCGAAATCCTACCTTGAGGAAGGCGCGCGCGTAATCGTTCATGCGCTCACCAATTCCGAAGTGGAAAGCTGTGTCGCGGATCTTTCCACTCTGGGGGAGGTGGCTGGCGTAGCCGGGGACCTGACCAAGCCGGAAGATGCTCTGGCGCTTTGTGATTTTGCCCATAGCTATGGCGACGTCGATGTTCTGGTCAACAACGTCGGCATTTTCTCAGTCAAAGCGTTTGAGGATCTGACGGACGAGGACTGGTTTACCTACTTCGACGTCAATGTGTTGAGCGCGGTACGGGTCAGCCGGGTGATCCTGCCCAAGATGCTGGCGCGTGGCACCGGGTCCATCGTGAATCTGGCAAGCGAAGCTGGCGTGAAGCCGTTGCCCCAGATGGTACATTACTCGGTGACCAAAACCGCGATGCTGGGCCTGACACGCGGCCTGGCGGAGTTGACCAAGGGCACGGGCGTTCGGGTCAATTCCGTATTGCCCGGTCCGACTTGGACCGAAGGTGTTGAGACGTACTTCGAGGGACTCGCCGAGCAAAAAGGCATGCCCATGGAAGACATCATCCAGAACTACTTCACATCGGATGAGCCGACTTCACTGATCCAGAGATTTGTGCAGGCGGACGAAGTTGCCCGCACGATCCTCACTGTTTCCGCCACTGCAGCCATGAATGGCGCGGCCTATCGGGTCGAAGGCGGGATCATTCGCAGCATTCTGTAACACTCGAAAACTAGGAGACCAAAAATGGTTGCGCTTTCATTTTCTCATATCGGTATCACTGTTCCTGACCTGGAAAAGGCTGTCGAGTTCTACTCCAAGGCTTTTGGAATGTACGTCATCATGGGTCCGACCGAGATCAAGCACGACGAAAGTGCAATCGGCCAGATGTGTGATGACGTCTTCGGCGAAGGCTGGGGCTCGTTCCGCATCGCGCACCTGTCGATGGGTGATGGTGTCGGTATCGAACTGTTCGAATTCCCCAACACCGTCGAAGAAGAGCGCCCGTTCGAATTCTGGCGCCGCGGCCTGTTCCATTTCTGTGTGCAGGATGAAGACGTCGAAGGACGGGTGAAAATCATCGAAGAGCTGGGTGGCAAGCAGCGCATGGAAAAGGTGCGCAACTATTATCCCGGCGAAAAGCCTTACCGCATGGTCTACATGGAGGATCCCTTCGGTAACATCTTTGAACTCTACAGCCATTCATACGAGCTGACATATTCGGCTGGCGCTTATGTCTGACACAAAAAAACAGCCCTTTCGGCACGACCGCCCCAAAGTTGTGATCACTGATTACGATTATGGAAATGTTGATATCGAACGCGCCATATTGGAAGCTGTGGGTGCAGAAGTCATTGCATTACAGGCGAAATCCGAGGCGGACCTCTTTGAGGCTGCTAAGGATTGCGCGGCGATGATGAACCAGTACGCCCGGATCGGCGGTGAAACCATCCGGCGCATGGAGAAATGCGAAGTGATCGCCCGCTATGGTGTGGGTGTTGATATCGTAGACGTCAAAACAGCCACCGACCGCGGCATTCTTGTCACCAACGTGCTGGACTATTGCACAGAGGAAGTGGCCGATCACGCTATCACACTCTGGCTGACCCTCGCACGCAAGATTGCCGATTACGACCGGGCCACCCATCAGGGCATCTGGAAATGGCAGTCCGGCGCGCCGGTCTACCGCTTGCGCGGCCGTACCATGGGTGTGGTCTCCTTTGGCAAGATTGGTCAGGCGATTGCCCTGCGTGCCAAGGCATTCGGAGTGAATGTCATTGCCTTTGATCCCTTCCTGCCGGAAGCGGTGGCCAAGAAGCATGGTGTCGAGCTGATCAGCAAAGCCGAACTGCTGGCGCGTAGCGATTACATCCTGATGCAGGCGCCGATGACGCCCGAGACGCGTCACTTTCTGTCGGATCCGGAATTTGCGGCAATGAAGCCCGGCGCAATTCTGGTCAACACCGGCCGCGGTCCGACCGTCGACAACGCCGCCCTCTATCGTGCGCTGACCGATGGCCATCTTGCGGCAGCCGGGTTGGATGATCCCGAAGAAGAGCCCGCGAAACGTGCCAACTGGGATCCTGCGGACAACCCGATCTTCACTTTGCCGAGCGTGCTGGTGACCCCGCACGCAGCTTACTACTCGGAAGAGTCGATAGAGGCCGCGCGTGTAACCGCAGCCACTCAAGTGGCGAAAGTGCTCACCAAACAAACACCAGACTATCCGGTCAACGGAAAAGATCTGGCTCTAACAACCTAAAAAACGGAACACTAAGATGCTCAAAGTATTCAACGAATTCGAACGCCGCCCCGACCTGCTCGAGAAATTCGACAAGGTCCTGCAGGCCTATTCCGCCACCGCTATCTTTGCCGACGTTCAGTACCGCACCGGTGTGATGGACAGCGGCATCAAGCCGCCGTTCAAAGCCAAGGTCTGCGGTCAGGCGATCACCGTGCAGCTGTCCAAAGGTGATCTGGTTGACCCGCTGAAAGCCCTTGAAATGGGCCAGCCCGGCGATGTCATCGTTGTTGACGCCGGCGGTGACGAAAACACGTCGGTCTGCGGTGGCCTGATGGGCGGTCTGGCACAGAACCGCGGTATCCGCGCGATGATCGTGGACGGCGCAGGCCGTGACACGGATGAGCTGGAAGACATCAACTGGCCGATCTGGACCCGTGCCATCACCCCCCGCGGCACCCACACCATGTTCTCGGGCCGCAAGGAAGAGCTGTCGATCAACGTCCCGATCCAGTGTGGCGGCGTGGTTGTGAACCCCGGTGATTTCATCGTTGCTGACCTGATGGGCGTCACTGTTGTGCCGCTGGAGAAGGCCGAAGAAGTCGTGAAGCTGGCGCAGGAACAAGCCGACCGTGAAGAGGAAACCCGCAAATGGGTGGCCAAGGGCAAAACCGTTGAGGATCTTCTGAATGAATTCGGACGCATCTAAGCCGGTCCTGATCGGCATTGACTGGGGCACCTCGTCCCTGCGTGCCTTTCTGATTGGGTCCACCGGGCAGGTGCTGGACAGTGTTTCAGCACCTCAGGGGATCATGCAAGTGAAAGACCGCGATTTTGACGCGGTCTTTCATGACCTCGTTGGCCGCTGGAAGACCGCTGGAGACCTCCCTGTTATTGCTTCGGGCATGATAACCAGCCGCAACGGCTGGCTGGAGACCCCCTATGTCGCCGTGCCTGCGGGCAGCAAAGCGCTGGCGGACAATCTGGTGCGCTTTGAAACCTCAAGCGGCAAAGCGGTGCACTTCGTGACCGGCATGACCACGGAACATGACGGTGCGCCGGATGTCATGCGCGGCGAAGAAACGCAGATTGTCGGAGCCATGGGTCTTGGCGCTGCAGCTGGCATGTTTGTGATGCCGGGCACCCACAGCAAGTGGATCAGCGTGTCTGACGCCCGGATCGACGACTATGCGACGTATATGACGGGCGAGATCTTTGCAGCGCTGCGGGGCCATACCATCCTGGGCACTCTGATGAAGGATGCCGCTTTTCAGGAGGAAGGGTTCCGGATGGGCGTGGCTTCTGGCCTTCGTGCCGGGGCAGGCCTGCTGCACAATCTTTTTCATGTGCGCACAATGCCTCTGTTTGGCCGGATCCCTGAGGAAATGACCGCGGACTATCTCTCCGGCATCCTGATCGGGTCCGAGATCGGCGCGGCAACTTCAGCCTTGGCACCAGATAACGTCGTTACCATCGTCGGCCGCAACGACCTTGCCGACCGGTATGAAATTGCGTTGGACGCGGTTGGGTTCAGCAGCGCGCGCGCGGCTGAAAATATCGTGGCCCAGGGCCATTTTGAAATCGCACAATCAGCGGGAATGCTATCATGAGCCTTTGGGAAAACGCGGTAAAAGAAAACCCGATGATCGCGATCTTGCGCGGTCTGGAGCCCGGCAACGCCATTGCGGTCTCCGATGCCCTGGTCGATGCCGGTTTTCGGATCATCGAAGTGCCGCTGAATTCGCCTGACCCGCTTGCCTCAATCGAGAAAATCGCGAAACGGCACGGGGAAAACACTGTGGTTGGCGCCGGCACGGTTCTGACCACGCAGCAGGTGTCCGATGTGGTTTCAGCCGGCGGGCAGATCATTGTCTCTCCGAACATGAACCCTGCGGTGGGGAAACATGCCGTCGAGCTCGGCGCCAAATGGTGCCCCGGCGTGATGACACCGACCGAGGCCTTTGGTGCGCTAAGCCTTGGCGCGGCGGTGCTGAAGTTCTTTCCTGCTGAACTGGTGCCACCCAAGGCGATCTCGGCGATGCGGGCTGTCTTGCCCCCGCAGGCTGTCGTCGCAGCAGTTGGCGGCATCACCCCGGACACGATGGGCGACTACTACCGTGCGGGCTCCGACAGCTTCGGCCTCGGCTCTGCCCTGTTCAAGCCGAGTTATGCGGTGGAGGAGATCGCCGACCGCGCGCGTTCCTTCGTAGCCGCCTATGCGGAGCTGCGGCAGGGATGACCAAGACCGTTATGATTACCGGCGGCACGCGGGGTATTGGAGCAGGCGTTGCAACAGTACTGGCAAGATCAGGCTGGCATGTGATTTCTGTAAGCGCGTCGGAAGACGAGGTTGCAGATTTCACCCGCACCACCGGAATCGAGACGCGTTTTTTGGATGTCACCGATGGGGAAGCGGTCTCCAGACTGTTTACCGGTCTTGGTAAGCTTGACGCTTTGGTGAACTGCGCAGGCATCCTAATGCGTGGTGAAGAATACGACATCGATGTCTTTCAGAAGGTCATTGACGTCAACCTCACCGGCACCATGCGCTGTTGCCTCGCGGCGCAGCCGCTGCTGAAGGCCTCGGGCGGGGCAATCGTCAATACGGCGTCGATGCTGAGCATCTTCGGGGGGCCGCTGGTGCCCGCCTATTCGGCTTCGAAAGGCGGCGTTGCGCAGCTTACCAAGGCGCTCGCGGGCAAATGGGCCGACGACAATATCCGCGTCAATGCAATCGCGCCGGGCTGGATCGAAACAGAGATTACCCGCGGCATCCGGGAGACGCCTGAGCGCAGTCAGGGCATTCTGTCACGCACGCCGATGAAACGCTGGGGCCAGACCGAAGAGGTCGGTACCCTGGTCAAGTGGCTGCTGTCCGATGAGGCGGGGTTTGTAACCGGCTCTGTCTACCCTGTGGATGGCGGCTATTCGGCAATGTAACCAGCTCAGAAAGGAGACCGTTATGGCGGTTGAGAAAGAAGCAGATCCAAGAACCCCGTATCAGCTGCCTTTTCCCAAAGACGCGCTGGATGAAATTGTCATCCCTGATGCCGTGCCTGAAGACGATCGGCTGTGGGTGCCTCAGGCTGAAAACGTCTGGTTCCGTCCGCTCTGCCTGAACCGGTCGCAGGGGTACTGGATGAACCTCCTGAAAGTACGCAAATCCGGCGTGCTGTCGCGCCATCGCCACCCGCAGGGTGTCCATGGTTTCGTGATCAAGGGCCGCTGGCACTATCTGGAGCATGACTGGACCGCAGAAGAAGGGTCCTATGTTTTTGAACCTCCTGGTGAAACGCATACCCTGGTGGTGCCCGAAGGCGTTGAGGAGATGATTACTTTTTTCCAAGTGAATGGTGTGATGTGCTACGTCGACCCTTGGGGCAAGGTTCAGGGATACGAGGACGTTTTCACCAAGATTGATCTGTGCAGAAAGCACTTTTCCGAAGTCGGCCTTGGGGAGGATTACGTTGACCGTTTCATCCGCTAAAACGCACCAGATCTCTCTGGTCGCACATGACGACCGCAAAGACACCTTGGTATCCTGGGTGGGCGATAACCTGGAGATGTTCCGGCAGGTCTCGATTGTCTCTACCGGCACCACCGGCAGGATGCTGCTTGAAAGCTACCCGGAACTGACGGTCACAGCGATGAAAAGCGGCCCCCTGGGCGGAGACCAGCAGATCGGCGCCATGATTTGTGAGGGCGCTCTGTCCGCACTGATCTTCTTTGTCGACCCGCTGTCTCCGATGCCGCACGATGTTGACGTGAAAGCCCTGACAAGGCTGGCAACGGTCTATGACCTGCCAATGGCCTGCAGCCCGGCGACAGCCAACCTGATCGCCGCCGGGTATCATCAGGGGCTGCTTTAATCGAAGGTCCAGCCGCAGGGACCGCCTATTGCGCGTCCTGCGGCTGTAATCGGCCTTTGGCATCAAAGTTCATCGGCTGGGCAGGTCCAGCAGCAGACAGGTCATCGGCCGCCTCCACATGCTCCATCAGCGCCGGGGACACCCAGATCCGATGGATTTCAAGCGTATTGCGGATTCTGACAATCTTGGCTGTTTCCGGGGTGATCAGATTGCAGGTTTTCAGCGCCACGCAGATCGCGTCCCGGTCTGTGTTTAGCACCATCGGCAGTTTGGCGGGGTCAATGATAGTGGCGGTAATTGCGTTGGTGTACATCGCGCCAAGATCGATTTTCTCTACACACCGGCGGGTTGAAATGTCTGCGCTGCCAATGCCAACCCCGTTGCCATGCGATTGCGGCGTGACGTCCAGAGCCACGATTTTCTGAATGTCCGGCGCGTCAAAACCCGGCAGCCGGGATCCGGGGCGGCCGGTGACATTTGGGTCCATGCCTTCGCCACTGATGTTCTTGCCGATCTCGTCGACAATCAGCACATCAATGTCGGTAAACTTCAGCCTGCCGATGGATCGCTTGGCGACCTCCAGCAGTTCCTTTTCCCGGCTGAGAATGCGGTCTTTGGGAATGACCTCGATATCCATCAGATCGTCAAAGGCATTTTCCAGAATCGCCACGCCAAACAGAACGGGCAGCCTGTCCAGCAGGCAGGCGGCGGCCTTGGGCAGGATATCGTGGAAGCGGGCGAAGCCGTGGTTATGCAGGGCAACCGCGCCTTTGTGCTTGGCAAGTCCGATGCTGAGCATTTTCACCAAGCCGCTTTCGTAGCGCCCTTTGAAGTCAGCATGAGGCTTGATCTTGTTGGCGATGACGATTGCATCTGCTTCAAAAGCGATGCGGTCGGTATAGAGCGGCGTGCCATCGGGAAGCCGGTCCACTTCGACCACCTCCATTGACGAGCGTATCTGCGCCCCGGTTGTTTCCTCGGTGATGCCGTACCCAGCCAGCACCTTGATCTGGCCTTCGGCAGTGGCGCCGCCGTGGCTGCCCATTGAGGGGACAATAAACGGCAGGCCGCCTTTTGCCCGCAGCCCGGAAACCAGCGAGCGGATGATTTCGACCAGCCCCATGATGCCGCGGCTGCCGACGGTGATTGCGATTGTCTTTCCGGCGACATCCTCGTCGCTGATCTGTTCCAGCTGCCTGTTGATTGTTGCGTCGATGTCGTCCAGCCGCTTGCGCGCAAAGTGCTGATCGACAGGTATCAGGGACGGCATGGGATAATTCATGCCGCCCTCGATATTCACGTTGATTGGTCCAAGATCCATCATTCTACCACAAAGACGGCAGGGCGAGGGAAATCGCCGGAACGTAGGTGATTAGCATCAATAGCAGGATCATGCCGGCAAAGAACGGCAGGATCGCCATGCTGAGCCGTTCGATCGTCACTCCCGATATGCTGCTGGCCACAAAGAGGTTCACACCAAGCGGGGGAGTGCAGAAACCAATGGCCAAGTTCACCGTCAGGATCACACCAAACACAATCGGGTCAACACCAAGCGCAACTGCCACCGGCAGCAGGATGGGGGTCATGATGATGATCGAGCTGATCGTCTCCATGAACATCCCGATCACCAGAAGCAGCACATTGATCAGCAGCAGGATGATAAATGGGTTATCCGACAGGCTGGTCATGGAAGTCGCCAGTTGTGTTGGAATCTGCGCCAGGGTCACCAGACGGCCAAAGGCTGTGGCCATGATCACCAGGATCAGAATGGTACCGCTTGTCATGGCGCTGGTTGCCAGAACGTTGGGCAGATCTGACAGTTTGATGTCGCCGTAAACAAACAGCCCGATAAAGGCAGCATAGACAACGGCTACTGCGCCGGCCTCGGTTGGGGTGAAGACACCGCTGTAAATGCCGCCAAGAATGATCACGGGAACCAAAAGCGCCCAGACAGATTTGCGGAAGCTTTGCCATACACCCACCGGCGAAAACGGTTCGGTGCTTTCCTGGAGGTCCGTTTCTTTGGTGAGCAGCAGGCGGGCGATGACCATGAACATCAGTGCAAACAGCACGCCCGGAACAATTCCGGCTAGGAACAGCTTGCCGATCGAAACCTCGGCCGTGACGCCGTAGATGATGAAAGGGATGCTCGGCGGGATCATAACGCCGATCATGCCGGAGGAGGCGGTGAGAGCACCACTGAAACGGCGGCTGTACCCGGTTTTTTCCATTTCCGGGATCAGGTTGGATCCGATGGCAGCCACAGTAGCAGGGGAGGACCCGGAGATTGCGGCAAAGAAAACGCAGGCCAGAACGTTCACAAAGGCAAGGCCGGCGCGGATATGGCCGATCAATGCATTGGCGAATTCAACCAGACGGCGGGACATGCCGCCTTGCTGCATCAAATCGCCGGCCAGAACGAAAAGCGGGACCGCGATCAGCGGAAAACTGTCGGCGCCGGTGACGACCGAACGCGCCAGAAGAACCAAAGGCGGGGCGCCATCAACAAACAGCATCACGGCCATAGTGGCCAGCCCCAGACAGATGCCAATGGGCACACTGAATATCAGAAGGCCTGCGAGAGAGGAGAAGACTACGGTGGCGATCATGATTTGACCTCGCTTTCAGTAGCGCTTGGAACAGGTCGCAGGGTGCGGACGAGATGTTGAAGAATGCGGAAAGCGGACAGGGCCGAACCGGCCAATGCGGAAGAATAAAGAATTGGAATCGGAAGCCCAAGCACGACAGATTTCTGGCTTGCGACAAAGGGTTGATTGATCAGAGCGATGAGCTCTTTGATTAGCACGGCGAAAAATACCAGAACCAGAATATCCACGAGCACATTGACGACCTTGCCGGCACCTGCGGGTAGCAGGTCGCGGAAGACAGTAATGCGGATGTGTTCTCTCTTGTGGAAGGCCTGGCTGACTGCCAGCCAGATAAACCACACAAAGAACCACAGGGTCAGTTCCTCACCCCAGGACAGGGATGCGTTGAAGACGTAGCGCATGATCACGTTTCCGGTGATCAGCAGAACAATTGCAGCTAGAAGAACACTCACCAAACAGCGTTCCAGGTTCTCGTCCAGCCACTTCAAGGCCGCCATTTTCAAATCCTCCCTAAGAATTTTGTGGAAACGGCGCCCATGAGTATCGTCATGGGCGCCGCGGTTGTATTGCCTGCGTAACGAATTGGGTTACTTGCCGGTCGCGGCGGCCACTGCGGCAACCCAGGCGTCAAATGCTTCAGCGCCAACTTCGTCGCGGTACTGGGCGCGAACGCTTTCGGTCTGAGCGGAGAAGACCTGGCGCTGTTCTGCGCTCAATTCTACCACGTTCACACCTTCGCCACGGATTTTTTCAAGCTGAGCCGCCTCTTCCGAGTTGACCATTTCCTGCTGATAGGCAGCAGCGACGGACATGGAGTCCATGACCAGTTTCTGGTGCTCGGCCGACAGGCTGTCAAAGAAGGACTTGCTGATCACCGGTGCATAGACGGCAAAGACGTGACCGGTTAGCGATACGTGCTTCTGGACTTCGTAGAAACGCTGCGAGTCGATCAGGGCAATCGGGTTTTCCTGACCGTCGATCACGCCCTGCTGCAGCGCCGAGTAGACCTCACCGAAGTTCATCGGCGTCGGGTTGGCACCAAGTGCGGTGAAAGTCGCGACGTGCGCAGGCACTTTCATGGTGCGCAGTTTCACACCTTCAAGGTCTTCCGGGGTCACGATCGGGCGGACGTTGTTGGTGACGTGACGCACACCATTTTCCAGCCAACCGAGGCCAACCAGGCCCTGATTTTCCAAACGGTTGAGCATGTTAGCGCCCGCTTCACCGTGCAGAACATCCAGAGCAATGTCTTTGGACGCATACATGTAGGGCAGCTCGATGACGGCAAAGGCAGGATCCCAGCCGGCAAAGAAGGACGAGGGCGGAACCGCCATTTCCAGAACGCCGGTCTGAACGCCTTCGATCATTTCGCGGTCAGGTCCCATCTGCGAGGACGGGAAGATCTGCACGTCGAGTTCGCCGTTAGAGCCTTGCTCTACCAGCTCCTCAAAGCGCAAGAGCGCCCGGTGCATGTGATATTGTTCGTTGGCGCCGTGGCCGAGTTTGATGACTGTTGCGGCCGATGCGCCGCCGGCGAGGCCCAGAGTGACAGCTGCACCGAGGGCGAGTGTGAGATTTTTGAACAAGGTGTCCTCCCTGAAAAGACGTTAGAATCGCACTTTGTGTGCAATCTGAGGTCTGGTATATCAGACAGAGTATGGCAATTCAACCCGTTCCGGTGTATGCCTGTCCATACGGCTGAGGGAGGTAGTAAGTTGCAGAATGTTAAGGTGGGCATCGAGAGGCCCAAGGCGTTAAGTGAGATCGCGGCGGATTATATCCGCAATGCAATTGTCAGTGGTGAGTTCAAGTTGGGTGAGGCGCTGACGGAAAAGGCATTGGCCGGGCTCTTTGGTTTCAGCACGACACCGGTTCGTGAGGCAATTGCGACATTGAAGCGTGAAGGTTTGTTGCAGGGGGTGTCACAGAAAGGGGCCTATGTCTTCACTTTGACCGAGGCAGAGCTGAGCCAGCTCTGCACCTATCGCTTTGCTTTGGAAACCACGGCCCTGGATTTGGCCGCTCAGGCAGATCCGGATGGATTGGCCCGCAGTCTGAACCGAATTTGCGGCCGGATGGATATTGCGCGGAAAGATGGCGACTTTGAACAATATCTAGCGCTCGACAGGGCCTTTCACGACGCGTTTTTCAAGGCATCCGGAAACCCCTTCCTGGACGATGGGTATCTCTGTGTGAGCAACAAGGTTGCAACGTTGCGGATGTATCTTTCCAGAGGCTTGCGGCGCATCGACAAATCCTTCGATGAACATGTCGAGATTACCCGCCTGATCGAAGCAGGCCGTTTTGAAGATGCCAAGTCGGTGCTCTGGACGCAGATAGAAAGAGGGAGCAACGCGCATGAGGAGCTGAGGCTTCTTGCCGACAAGCCTTCAACCGGCGGAGGGATCTGATGCGGCTTCACCTAGATCCCGTGGGCGGCGTTTCGGGAGATATGTTTCTCGCCGCTGTTCTGGATACATTTCCCGAGCTGGAGGCCGGATTTCAGACCGTGCTTCGTGCAATCGGGTTCGAGCAAAAGGTCCATGTGCAACGGAATGACTTCGACAACAGCATATTGACCGGATCGCAGATGGACGTCCGCGAGTTGAAACCCGCTGATGCGCGCTCCGGCGTTCACGATCATGGGCACGCGGCAGACGGCGGTTCAGGCCACGGTGATCACCATGATCATATTCATCATCATTCCCATTGCAGCTACGCCGACATCCGCGCGCTGCTAAACAGGTCGGACCTGCCTACGGGAGTGCGTGATCGGGCTCTGGACATCTTTCACCGGCTCGCCTGCGCTGAAGGCGAGGTACATGGCGTGGCAACCGATGAGGTGACTTTCCACGAAGTGGGCGCTGTAGATTCCATCGCAGACATTACGCTGGCGGCCTATCTTATTGACGCCATGGGCGATGCGGACTGGTCCATGGCGGCTCTTCCCATGGGGGCAGGGCGCATCAACAGCCAGCACGGCATTCTGCCGTTGCCTGCCCCTGCAACCCTGCTACTTTTGCGTGGAATGCCTGTGTTCGACGATGGCATCAACGGAGAGCGTGTTACACCGACCGGCGCCGCAATTCTCAGCCATCTGGAACCCGAATTCGGCGGGCCTCAGACTGCCATGCGGCTGAGCCGATCGGGTACCGGTTTCGGGAAGGCCCAGTTCCCCGGCCTTCACAACGTGCTCAGGGTCTTTGCCTTTGAGCCGACCGCGCAGCAGCAACGCGACCAAGTCACCGTTTTTGAGTTCGAGATTGACGACCAGACGCCAGAAGACCTGGCCGCGGGGATAGAACAGATCCGCGAAGTGCCGGGTGTTCTGGACGTTCTGGTTTCAGCGGTTACAGCCAAGAAAAACCGGCAGGCGCAAGCGGTCAGAATACTCGGCGCGCCGGATGCCACTGTCCGAATTCTGGATGCCTGCTTTTGCCAGACGACCACTCTGGGTGTGCGTTATCACGATGTTGCCCGCCGGGTTCTGGAACGCCAGTTCATGCAGGTTGAGGGCGCAGGGGTGAAAATCGCCTCACGACCCAATGGTGACACTGCAAAAGTGGAAATGGATGATCTGGGCCGACGAAACCGGGATCATGCCGGGCGCGCGCGCGAGGCGGGTGAACTGGCCCAAGAAGCCCTGGCGCGGGCCAGCAAGGGAGCGATGAAATGATTTACCCAAAGCTGAAAGAGATCCTGGCCGGGTCAGGCCCAGCGGCCATTGCGGTGAGCGGCGGTATCGACAGTATGGCATTGGCCCGGGCGGCCAGCCTGGTCTGGGCCGACACCCATGTCTTCCACGCGGCCTCGCCTGCTGTTCCTAAGGCCGCAACCGAGCGCCTGAAACATTTCGCCGCAAAATGGGGATGGAACCTGCACGTGATAGACGCGGGAGAAATGGCCGATCCCGACTATCTGAAGAACCCGGTCAACCGGTGCTTCTTTTGCAAAACCAACCTCTATTCCCGGATTCTGGCCGAAACGGACCGCCCGGTTTTCTCCGGGGCGAATGTCGATGACCTGAGCGACTACCGGCCCGGACTGGAGGCCGCCCGCGACTTTGCTGTCCGCCACCCCTACGTCGAGGCAGGGATGGCCAAGTCCGATATCCGCGGCATGGCCCGGCAACTGCAAATGGGCAGCATCGCAGAACTCGCAGCATCACCTTGTCTATCCAGCCGGGTAAGCACCGGCATTCCCATCGCGCCGGGAGACTTGGAAATCATAGACCGGATCGAAGTCGGGCTGCGCGCAATGTTCGGCGATGTCGCCATCCGGTGCCGCCGGGTCGAGGGCGGCTACAAGATACAGCTGGAGGAAGCGGTGTTTTCAAAACTGACAGAGGCGCAAATAGAGGCAGTCGCATCGCACGCCTCACAAACCGTCGATAACAGCGCGGATATTCTGGGCGTTGAGCCCTATGTGCGCGGCAGCGCTTTCGCAGTGGAGAAGCAGCATGCCAGCATTTCCTGATATCGTTCTGGACAATTCCCGCCTTGCCCGTATCGGCTTGGATGAAGCGATCCTGTGCGAGCAGAAAACCGTGGCGCAGATCGAAGAGATTGCCAGCAACGGCGCCCATGACAGGGCAAGGCTGTTTACACGCCTTGAGCAAGAGAAATTCGAGGCGCTCGATATCGGGGTTCGCCGCCAGATGACTTTTGATCCTGTTGCCCGCACGGCAGTTCTTGGACAGCCGCAGCCACCGGCCGGACCTGCCCGAATTGCGATTGTTTCAGCGGGATCTTCGGATGCTCCGGTCGTCGCCGAAGCGCAGGCGACGCTTTCCTATTTCGGTCAATCCACATCAGTAATTTCAGATGTCGGGGTGGCCGGGCTCTGGCGCCTGCTTGATCGGGTCGATGAGATCGCCCGCCATCCGGTTGTCATCGCGGTGGCCGGAATGGACGCGGCTTTGCCGACGGTGCTGGGCGGGCTTGTTCCGTCTTGTTTGATAGGAGTGCCAACCTCAACCGGCTACGGCGTGGCGCAAGGCGGCCAGACCGCCATCAACGCCATGCTGGCCAGCTGCACGCCTGGGCTGACCGTGGTGAACATCGACAACGGATACGGAGCTGCCTGTGCTGCCATCCGAATGATCAGGGCAATCGATCATGCTTAGCTGTGCACCAAACTGGTCGAAAACGATAAGGGCTTAGCTCACCGTGACAATTGGCGATTGCTAGGAGTGGTGTCCCTACTCAGGACTTTTGTTTGGAGTAAAGTGGGTGCTAAAAGCATGGCTGGCGCACCTGAATTGAGCAGCCCAAAAGAAGTGGTCGATTTTGAAAGTTAGTGCATGGTTGGCCTGGAAAATCTGGAGGCTTGGGAAAACTCATCGCTGCGAAAACGCTATGCCGGGGACTTAGACAAGCTTTCGCAGGACTATGCGGCAAATACCAAATTTGGCGATCTTGCAGCACTGGTCCATCCCGCGGCACGGATCAGCAAATTGGAAACGGTGCTCATCCTGATCGCATGGATCTTGATTTTGAACCAATTATTGACTGTTCCCATCGACCTATTGTTGCCGGTGGCAATTGGAAGTTTCTGGCAAGGTACATTGCAGACCACGATCATCGTGACGCTCATAAGTTATGTTCTACTGGGCGTTGTTGCAGAACTCTGACAGCTAAGGATTCACATCACGAATCCATGCGGTTAGACGGGGCAAATGAGCAAACCCGCACCTGCCCGCTACCGTACGACGAATTGGTCCAGCTACAACGATGCGCTCAGGAAGCGCGGCTCGCTTCTGATCTGGCTGGATAAAGAGATGACCTGGCTTGCGCCGCATGAAGGACGGCCAGGGCGCCCACCGGTCTTCTCGAACGCGGCGATCCAGTTCTGCCTGTCGATCAAGGTTCTGTTCAAGCTGCCCCTCCGGCAAACAGTCGGGATGGTCGCCAGCCTCTTGCACCTGGCGGGGCTGGACTGGCCCGTTCCTGATTTTTCTACGCTGTGTCGTCGACAGAAAGCACTGGCCGTCCAGATCCCGTATCGCCGCGCCGGTGGACCGCTGAACCTGCTGGTGGACAGCACCGGGATCAAGTTCCTTGGTGATGGCGAGTGGCAGGCCCGCAAGCACGGCGTTCAGGGGCGACGCCAATGGCGCAAAGTGCATCTKGCGATGGATGCTGCCACGTCTGACA
>FREY01000015.1 GCA_900143635.1 Rhodobacteraceae bacterium Alg231-04 | reverse complement strand
TTCCAGTTCCAGCCCCATGCCGCAAAGAGGGCAGGAACCCGGATGTGTCTGGCGCACCTGCGGGTGCATCGGACAGGTATAGACCGGCCCGGTATGCCCGGCGGGCACGGTGTCATATTCACCACTGTCTTCTGCCGCCGCGTTCTGCCCGTGATTTGCATGTGCGTGATGATCGTGATGCGCGTGTGCATCGGCCTCGGATTTAGGCACCAGGCGCATCCCGCATTTGCGGCAGTCGCCCGGTTCGGGCTGTCGCACTTCGGGATGCATGGGACAGGTGAACATCGTACCTTTCACTTGGTCATCTGAAAGAATCTGATTGCTGTCACTCATGATCTCGGTCCTTTCGACTTGTGGTCCGGTTCGAGTATGGGGCTTCCAGTTGATGGAAGGTCAGCCCCGCCATCCCCTTCCGCAGCACAGAGGCCAGAAGCGGCGCGAGTCCGATGGTGTTGCTGTCATGCGGGATGCTGTCGGTGGTGACGATGCGCCGGGCACCGGCGGCGAGGATGTCCGTAAAAGCATGCCCGGCGAACACCGCATGGATCACCACGCAGACCGGCGGGTTGGCCCCGGCCTCGTGCAACCGCTCGATCGCCCGCACCAACGTGCGCCCGGACGAGGCGATGTCGTCGAGGATGACCGGCGTGCCTGCGCGTAGCGCAGGGCTGTCCGGCACGCTGATCTCGACGCTGCGGTCACCGCTGCGTTGCTTGCGCAGCACCTCGTAAGGGTAGTTCGCAAGTTCGGCAACCTCGGACACCCATTGCTGGCTTTCGCTATCGGGGCCGAGCAGCACTGGGTCCACGACATGTCCGGTAATCCATTCGGCCAACAGCGGTGCCGTGACCACCCGGCGTGCGGGGATCGTGAACAGCCGGTCCAGGCTGGGGATCCGGTGCAGATGTGGATCGGCGGTCACCAGCCAGTCGAAACTTTCCTCGATGAACCCGGCAAACAGCGGTGCGCTCACCGCCTGCCCGGGTGCAAAGCGGCGGTCCTGCCGCATGTAGCCCAGATAAGGCGCGATCAGCCCGACGCTGGCGGCGTCCAGATCGCGCACGGTGGCGGCGGCAAAGCGCAAGGGCAAAGTATGCCGGTCGGGATCACGCAGGGTGCAAAGGATGGCCACATTGCGCCCGGCAAACTCTCCCCTGAGAGTGACCAGGCTTTCGCCATCGGGGAAGTGACGCCAGCCGACCGGCGCGATCTCGGCCCCGATCAGCGGTGCCAGACGTTCGGCCAGGGGCAGCATTTCCGGGAAGGGGGCAAGAACGGCTCTCATGTCGGCTCCTCGATCCTGAACAGGGTTGGCTGGGCGGTCGCATAATCCTGCGCATAGGCCAGTTCCCCGGGGGTTTCGGCGTGAATTTCGAACAGCGGCTCGCCGCGGTGGACCTGATCGCCCGAGCGCCCCCGCAACAAAACCCCGGCGCGCGGGCGCTGCGGCGCGCCGGCCAGCTTGGCGACGCGGGCGATGCGGCGGTTGTCGATCGCGGTGATCATCCCATCGCGCGGGGCGGTGACCGGCATCCGGTGCGGCGCGGATTGAGGCTCGGTGAAACCGCCCTGCGCCTCGCAGATCGCCATGAAACGCCGTTCGGCCGCGCCGCTGTCCAGCAACTCCCTTGCCCGGTTGGGGCCGGTATCCGAGCCACCGCTCATGTCCAGCAACAGCCAGGCAAGGGTCAGCGCCCGGTCGCGCAGGTCGGCGGGCGCATCGGGGGCGCAGCGCAGCACCCTGAGCACATCCATCGCCTCCAACGCCGGGCCGATCCCCTGCCCCACCGGCTGGCTGCCATCGCTAATCTGGATGGTCAGCTCCAATCCGACCGCTGCCGCCACCGCCTCCAGCCGCGCCGAGAGCGCCGCCGCAGCGGCCTGCGAACGGACCTTGGCCGTGGGTCCGACCGGGATGTCGATCACCACCCGTTTTGCCCCGGCGGCTGCCTTCTTGGAGAGGACGCTGGCCACCAGCTGGCCTTCGCTGTCGAAATCCAGCGGCCGCTCGATGCGGATCAGCACGTCGTCGACCGGGCTCAGACGCAGCCCACCACCCCAGACGACGCAACCGCCCTCGGACTCGACCACCCGGCGCATTGCAGGAATGTCCAGCGCCACGGGCGTCATGACTTCCATAGTGTCCGCGGTTCCGGCGGGCGAGGTGATGGCGCGGCTCGAGGTCTTGGGGATTAGGTGCCTGGCCGCCGCCACGATGGCGACCACGATGGGCGTGGTGCGGTTGCCCGGCAACCCGCCGACGCAATGCTTGTCCAGCACCGGCCTGCCACCCCAATCCAGGGTCTCGCCCGCCGCCTGCATCGCACGGGTCAGGCCGATGGTTTCCCCGACATCCAGCCCGTCCCCGGCGCAGGCGGCAACAAAGGCGGCAAGGTCCAGATCCGACAGCCGCCGCGCCAGTGCGTCGTCCATTATGGTTCGTAACTGCGCCTCGGTCAGCCTTTCGCCATAGACCTTGGCGCGGATGACCGAGGCCGCCGCCGGCGGGTCTGGGTGTGAGAACCGCCCACGCGCGCCCTCCTCGGGCTGCAATGCATCCCATGCCGCATCCGACAGCGCCGCCGCGTCGGGCGAGAGCCAGTTCCCGTTCGTCACTACGTTCAGCGTGGCAATGACCCAGTTTTCGCCGCAGTCGATGCGCACCCGGGTGAGGGCCCGGAATCCTTCCGCCTGACAGACGTGGCAATCGACATGCATGTAGACGACCGGGTGGCTGTAGGTGTCGATCCCGGCGGGCCGCAGGCGCAGGCTGTGGTCTCGGTCTGTCATCGTGGGTCCTCCAGCTGGATCGTTTCCAGTTGCTCGGGAACCCGCGCCTTCCAACCCAGTTCATGTTCGATGCGAAAGCGCAGCGCATCCGATGCGCCCGGCTCGCCATGGGTGAGATAGGTCATGCGCGGCGGGTGTGCAGCAGCGTCCATCCAGCGCAGCAGCTCGTCGGCATCGGCATGGCCCGAGAAAGATCCCAGTTCGATCACCTCGGCCTCGATCGGAAATTCCTTTCCGAAGATGCGCAGATGTTCCGCGCCCGCCCTCAGCGCCGCGCCACGGGTGCCGGCGGCCTGGAACCCCGAAAGCAGGATCGCGTTGCGCCGGTCGCCGCCATAGCTGGCGATATGGTGAAGAATGCGCCCCCCCGTCAGCATTCCGCTTGCCGAAACGATGATCTTTGGAAACACGTTGGTGTTCAGTCGCTTGGATTCCTCGACGCTGCCCACGCGTCGCGCAATCTCGAACATCGCTCTGCAGTCGTCCCAGGCAACGTGATGCTCCGCGTGGTGTTTGTGGTAGATCTCGGTTGCCTCCGTTGCCATCGGGCTGTTGAGAAAAACCGGCACATCAGGAATTTCGCCGCGGTTGCGAAGCCGGGCGATGTGATACATCAGCCCCTGTGCGCGACCCACGGCGAAGGCCGGGATCAGGATCGTACCGCCGCGAGCGACCACGCGCCGAATGACCGGCGCAAGTTCGGCTTCGGCATCCACTGCTTCGTGCAGTCGGTTGCCATAGGTGGATTCACAAATCAGCACATCCGCCCCGGCGAAAGGTTCCGGTGGGCGCATCAGCGGGTCGCTGTCCCGGCCCAGGTCACCACTGAAATGCGCGGTGATGCCCGAGACGTTCAACCGGATCTGCGCCGCACCCAGCAGGTGCCCGGCGGGGATGAACTCGGCGGTGACGCCGTTGCCCAGATCGACCGGCTTGGAAAAAGGAACGGAATCGAACCGTGCCAGCGCCGCCTCGGCATCTTTCAACGTATAGAGCGGGGTTGGCCGGGCGTGGTCAGAGTATTTCTTGCGCCGGGCGTATTTCGCCTCTTCCTCTTGCAGATGGCCGCTGTCGGGCAGGATCAACTCGCACAGTTCGGCGGTGGACCCGGTGCAGATCACCCGGCCGTCGAACCCGGCGCGGATCAGCGCTGGGATATAGCCGGAGTGATCCAGATGCGCATGAGTCAGAAGCACCGTGCTGATGCTGCGGGGCCGCACCGGAAAGGGCTGGCGGTTTCGCCGACGCAGCTGCTTGTAGCCCTGGAACAATCCGCAATCGACCAGAATCCGGCGGCCTTCCGCCTCGAGCAGGTAACGCGAGCCGGTCACGGTGCCAGTGGCGCCCAGAAAACGCAGGGTCGGTGGTTTGGAATTGCCCATGAGAGGTCTCCTTTTCTGGCGCGGCGGGCAGGATCAGGGCAAAGCCACCATCTGGTGGCCCTCACCCTGAATGGTGATCTCGCCCGAAGCGGTCAGAGTGGCCTGATCGACGATCCAAACTTTCGGCTCCAACCGGCTCGACACCATCAGCTTTCCCGAATTCGGGATGGTGGTCAGGTGGTAGGGCTTGGGCGACAAGGCAGCCTCGCGCTGTTTCCCCGTGGCCAGGTCGATTGACACCAGCCTGTCGGTGCCCTTGCCGGCGACAAACAGAACCCCCTCGCGGTCGGACAGGCCGATACCGTGCACCTCGCCGCCAATGTCATACACGTCGGTGACTTCGCCGCTACTCAGATCCACGCGATAAGCCTTGCCACCGTCGCTGTCGGCAACAAAGGCAACCGCGCCGTTGTCACTCAGCACCAGGTGTTCGGGCCCTTCGCCCACGCGGATGTTGCGGGTGAGGTAACCGTTTTCGGTATCCACTTCGCTCAGGGTGCCGTTGCCGGTGTTGGTTACATAGACCTTGCCGCCTTCGGGGGCGAAGACCGCATAGTTCGGCATCGGTCCGGTCGACACGAACCCACGATAGGTCAATGTTTCAAGGTCCATGATGGAAATTCCGTCGCCAGCGGGATGGGTGGCCACCGCAAGCCGCCCGTCGAGTGACACAGCGGTGTGATGCACGGCCCCCGGCACCTCGATCCGCTGCACGACCTGACCTGTCTTGGCATCAAGGATCGTCACGAGGCTCAGCCCTGCGTCTTCGGGCAGCGCCGCCTTGTCGCGCTTGGCATGGTGGGCGGCGTGATCTTCCTCAGATATGCCCTTGGGTTTTGCCGTTGCAGCCAGCTCCTCCCGGTCGATCTCGGTAAAGCTGCCGGCGACCAGATATTTCGCGCCCGGTGCGCCCGACAGGCCGTGGATCGCCTCGAACCCCGGCAGACGGCCGAGGATCTCCCCGGATTCGGGCTCGACCATCAGGATGGAATTGGCGCTGCCTTCGGGGATGAACACGGTTCCGGCCAGAGCCAGCGAAGGCACGGACAGGGCAGCAATGGACAGGGTTGCCGCCAATGTGGACATGGTCATTTCAACTTCCTTTCGTTGGGGTGGACGCGAACCTTGGCTGGAACACGCAATGTGATCCGGTAGAACACGATCATCAGGATCGGTGTCAGAAGCAGGGTAAGTGCGATGGCCATCATGGCCGTCTCCTTTCAGTCAGTGGTTTTCGGTGCCGACCCGCGCGGGGGGGCAGGCGCGGGACGCGATAGCGTTGAACAGCCCGCCAAACAGCAAGGCGGCGTACCAGCCGTAGAGAAACGCCCAGATCAGCCCGAGCAGGAAAGACGGCCAGCTGAGCCAGGTCATGCCGGGCATCAATGCGATCCACGCTTCGTACATGGCGTAACCTGGGAAAATCAGGTCAAAGCCCACGCACAGAACATAGGTGACCGTCAGGAACAGGCTGAGCGCCCAGCCAAGTGCGATCACCGGCAACCGGGGAATGGAAGCCTGGGTGACGGTATCCAATCGGCCCATCACGCAGGGGCCGCATGTCAGGCGCAGAACCGCAAACAGCAGGGCTGCAGCAATGAGGAAGTAGAGATAGGTAAACATCGGAATTTCCCTGAACTGGAAGGGCCGCAAATTGCGGTATCGGCGCGGTCCGGAATTGGCGGGTCCGCCGACGGCTCGGTTCAGGAAAGGTTGGGTGGGTGCGGAAGTGGGGGGGGCAGAACGCCCGGAAGATACCTGCGTTGTTCAGGGTAAACCGCCGAGGCAAGGTGCACCACCGGCAGTTTTGCCGGGTTCACAAGAGCCAAGGCGTAACATCCCGGATGGACCGAACAGTCAAACTCTGTGCCCTGATCCACGCCGTCAGGCTGGTCCGGCCCGTCCAGGGCCATCACGGAATGGGCATCCGCTTGCGAAAACCCGTGCCCGGCATGGGTCGGAACCGCGGCGACAAGCATCGAAACCGCCAGCGCGCAGATCAGCACGGCACGCAGACGACCGGCGGCCCGAACCGCCCCCGCCACTGCTGATATCCATGTTGCACGCGCCACTGATGGTTTCCTCGCTTTTGTAACAGTTTAGCGGAATCCCGTTTCTCCGCGTTGATCTTGCTCAAGTCCCGGGTCAGAGTGCTTGCCCCGCCCATTTCGCTTCCATGCCAGCCAGAGCAACGGCACTCCGGTCAGCAAGCCCAGCCCGAAAACGGCCAAACTGGCGCCACCCGCCCCGGCCCCGGCGATCTCGCCGCCCAGATGAGCCAGGACGAAACTGGCCGGCAGGATTCCGGCGAATGTCGCCAGGGCGAAGCGCCACAGTCGCAGCCGGGTCAGGCCGACGGCATAGCTCATCATGTCGAAGGAAACGAAAGGCAGCAGGCGACTGGCGAAGACGGTCAGCATCAACACGTTCTGCGAGCCCAGCAATCCCATGTCCAACTTGTCTCCGAACCTCTTGCTCAGAGCGTCATGCCCCAGTTTCCGTGCGATCAGAAAGGCCAGCATCGCCCCCAGTTCCGCCCCAAGGGCCACCAGCACAGTACCCAGAATGTGCCCATAGGCGGCACCGGCAGCAACGGCGATGGGGGCGCTCGGGACCGGGCTGGCGACGACCGCCGCCATCATCAGCCCGATCACCAGCAGCGGCCCGAAGGGCCCGGCCCGCTCGACCCAGACCGCGACCGTTTCGCGCGAGGGGCCGGCAAAGCCGGTGCCGGAAAGCCAGATCCACAAAGCCACGGCCAGCACCGTCAGAACGGCGAGAACCACAAGCCATGATGTCCGGTTCCTTTCCAGAATGCGTCCTCCTTCCGGCCTACACCGTTTCGATCACCGCGCGCAGCATGTCGCGCACCTCGCCAGCCACCGCCTTCAGTTCGGCATTGTCGATGGCCTGCATCGAAGCGACCGGGTCAATGGAGCTGACCTCGACGTCAGGACCGATCTGGCGCAGGATCACGTTGCAGGGCAGCATGGCGCCCACACGCGGTTCGATCCCGATCGCCTGATAGGCCATATGCGGGTTGCAGGCGCCGAGGACACGATCGGGGGCCAGATCGGCGCCGATCTTCTGTTTCAGCGTTTGGCTGACATCTATCTCGGTCAGCACACCGAAGCCCTTTTCGGCCAGCGCCTCGCGCACGCGCGGATCCAGGTCAATCAATTCGGTGTCTTTGATCACTCGGGTCAAAGTGTAACCCATGTCGCTCCCCTACCCTATTTGTTGGCAATGTACTTGACCAGGGCGACGATCGCCAAGACTACAAGCAAACCGATCAGCAACATCCATACGAGTCCGAAACCCATTCCAACACCGTATCCCATCATCGTGTGATCCTCCTTGGATCAGAGCCCGGAGCCAGACCTGATGGCTTGGCCCGGGCATCGCGTCAATTGTCCGTTTGTTTCTCGGTTGCATCAGAATCGGGCATCGCCACACCGGCCTTCATGCCATGCTTGCGCGCTTTCTGTTTGGCACCCTTCTCAATCTCGCCTTGCGTCACCGAACCGTCACCATTGGCATCGAAATGTTGGAACCGGTCCACCATGGTTTCCCGGATCATGCCAGAATGCAGAGCCTCGAACTCGTCGATCGACAGATTTCCGTCGCCGTCGGCATCGTGGGCCTCCATCCGCGCCTTCAGCCCCTCGGTGATCTCGGTCTGGCTCAGCTTGCCGTCTTCATCTGCATCCAGTGCCGCGAGCCATTTGCCGCCCATCATGCCGTGGCCATGCATTCCGCGCATATGGCCGTGCATCTTCATCATCATCTGCATCATGCCGGCGTGATCACCCATCATGCCCGGCCCCATCTGTCCGCTCATCATACCACCTTGGGCGCCCTGCATCATGCCCTGCTGGTCCATGCCTGGCATCATGCTTTGCTGGCCCTGCATCTGGGCGCCCTTGCCATGCTGACCTGCGGCCAGCGCCGGCAGCGCCAGTCCCGTCGCAGCCAGAACTCCGACGACCAAAGCAAACTTGCGTTTCATGATTTTACCTCGTGGTTTTTGTTTCGATATCAAGCATATGTTCATCGAAACTCGCGCCACCACCCCCTGCCCCCAACGCTTTGTATCGCTCTGTCGCAAACACCCAGCCTGATACAAAGCGATACAAAAAACCCGGGAATTGCGCGGCAAGCGGTTCTATGATCTGGCATGACCGAGATACCGCATATTCTTATCGTCGATGATCACCGCGAAATCCGAGACGCAGTGAGCCGCTATCTGGAAAAGAACGGGATGCGCGCTACTGCAGCGCGCGACGCCGTCGAGATGGACGCCAGGCTGGCAGCTGGGCGGTTCGACCTGATCATTCTCGACATCATGATGCCGGGCGAAGACGGGCTGTCGGTCTGCCGTCGGCTCTCGTCCGCAGGCGGGCCGCCGATCCTGATGCTGACCGCCCTGGGCGAGGATACAGACCGCATCGTCGGGCTTGAAATCGGGGCAGATGACTACCTGCCGAAACCGTTCAACCCCCGCGAACTGCTGGCACGGATCAAGGCTATTCTGCGCCGGGCGGACACGCCCGAGCAGCCCGCGGGAGGGCTGTCCGGAAAACGGATCGCTTTCGCGGACTGGGTGCTTGATACCGACAAGCGCTCCCTGAACTCCGGGGGCGGCGCCGAGGAAGAACTGACTACGGCCGAATTCCGGTTGCTGGCTGTGTTTCTGCAACGGCCGCGCATGGTTCTCAGCCGTGACGAATTGCTGGATCTCACCGCCGGACGCAGCCCGCACCTGTTCGACCGGACGATTGACAACCAGGTCAGCCGCCTGCGGCGGAAGATCGAAAAGGACCCGTCGAAACCACACATCATCACGACCGTCAGGGGCGGCGGCTATTGCCTTTCGGTTGACGTTCACGAGCTGGCCGGATGAAAGTTTTTCTGAACAGCCTGCGCGGGCAGCTGATCCTGCTGATCATTGCGGCTCTTGCCACAGCGCAACTGGTCAGCCTGTGGCTGTTCGTGGATGAGCGGACCATGGCCGTGCACATGGCGCTGGGGCTCGAAACCGCCGGCCGCGCAGCAAATATCGCGCGGCTGATCGAGGAAACGCCACCTGAACTGCACCAGCCGATTCTGCGCGCCGCGAGCTCGCCGCTGGTGCAATTTTACCTTTCGGATGGTCCAAGCGTGGATCACACCGGACATGATGTCGGCGGCATGGTCGCTGACAACATCCGCGGTTTGCTGCCGGGAGACGCCGCGCGGCAAATCAGGGTCGAACTGCACGAATTCACGGCGGACATGCTGCCGGTCGAAGGGGTGCCTTCAACGATGGCCGAAATGCACATGGCAATGATGCACGACCGGATTTCGGCGGTGGAAATGCAACTGTCGATCGAGCTTGCTTCGCAAAAATGGCTGAACGTGGACACCCGGTTTCACAGCCCGCCCTTGCAATGGCCGTGGATGTCCTTCGTCAGCTTCGGCCTGACCGCGACGCTGATCCTGGTTGCCGCCATCTGGTTCCTGCTCACCCGGTTGACCGGCCCGCTACGGCGGCTTTCCCAAGCCGCCGACAGGTTCGGCCGGGGCGAGGAGGTCGAAGAGCTCGCCGTTTTCGGTCCGACCGAGGTGCGGAATCTGACTGAGGCGTTCAACCATATGCGCGACCGTCTGACCCGCTATTTGTCGGACCGTACCCGTCTGCTCGGGGCGCTGGGGCACGATTTGCGTTCGCCCCTGACCGGGTTGCGCGTGCGCGCCGAACTGGTCGAGGATGAAGAAACCCGAACCCATCTGATCGAAACCATCGAGGAAATGCAGGACATGGTCGACTCGACCCTGTCCTTTGCCAAAGGCGTTGCCACCCGTGAACCTTCGACCGATACCCATCTTGGCGACTTCGTGAGCGGTGTTGCCAATGACCTGTCCCATGCCGGCAACTTGATTGCGGTCTCGGTCGCCGACAATCCGGTCGTCACCATACGGCCCTTGCTGTTGAAACGGGCCTTGCGCAACATACTTGAAAATGCCTGCCGCTACGGTGATAGCGCCGACGTCACGGTCACGCGCTCCGAAGAGGAAGCGATCATTTCAGTTCTGGACCGGGGTCCTGGCATTCCCGAGCACATGCTGGATGCGGTGTTTGATCCGTTCGTGCGACTGGAGACCTCGCGCTCCCGCGAAACCGGCGGAGCGGGTCTGGGGTTGTCGATCGCCCGCACCATCATTCAGTCACATGGCGGGAACATATCCCTTGTCAACGCGGAGTCCGGCGGGCTTTGCGCGCAGATAACGCTGCCCGTCTCCCTTGAGGAAGCCTGAGAACTCGGTGCTGATGATTTAACCGAAGTTCTCGGGCGCGTAGTAAGGCACATCGTGCCACGAACTATCCCAATGGTGAAAGGCTCGGATGCCTTACACTCGGCCGAGATCCTTCAGGATCGGGCAATCCGGGCGATGATCCCCGGCGCATTCGTCGACCAGATGGGAAAGGGTCACCCGCATGGCTTTTAGATCCGCGATCTTCGCATCTATCTCTTTCAGATTCTGCCTCGCAATTTCCTTCACATCGGCGCTGGCGCGGTCTTTATCCTCGTATAACGCCAGCAATGTGCGGCAATCCTCGATGGTAAAGCCCAGCGACCGGGCCCGGCCGATAAAGGCCAACTTGTGCAGCTCGCGCTCCTCGAAATGGCGATAGCCGTTCGGGCTCCGCTTGGGCTTGATAAACCCGATATCCTCGTAGTATCGGATCGTCTTCGAGGGGAGCCCCGAACGCTCTGCAACATCTCCGATATTCATTGCAATTCTCCTTCTTCTACTCAGCCGGTGCAGAGTGCAGCACGGCATCCGGACTTTGTGTTTGTTGATGGCGGGTGCTTCCGGCGGGCTTCACCCAGCGCAACCGCAGCGCATTTGACAGCACGAAGACGCTGGAAAGTGCCATTGCCCCGGCCGCCAGCACCGGCGACAGCAGAGGCCCGCCGAAGGGGTAGAGCACCCCGGCAGCCACCGGAATCAGCAGGGTGTTGTAGCTGAATGCCCAGAACAGGTTCTGCCGGATATTCCGCATCGTGCGCTGACTGATGCCGAAGGCATTCACGACACCGTTCAGATCACCTGACATCAGGACAACATCAGCAGCTTCGATCGCCACATCGGTGCCTGTGCCAATGGCGATGCCGACATCCGCAGCTGCCAATGCAGGGGCGTCATTGATGCCGTCGCCGACAAAGGCGATCTTGCCCCCCCCGGCATGCAGCGTTTCCAGTGCCGCAACCTTGCCTTCGGGCAAGACCTCGGCTGCCACATCGTCGATGCCAAGCTCCTTGGCGATCGCCTGAGCCGTGACCCGATTGTCACCAGTGATCATTGTCACTTTCAGCCCAAGGCCGTGCAGAGCATCAATTGCCGCAGGGGTTGTCGGTTTAATTGGGTCTGCCACCGCAATCACCGCCGCGATCCGGCCATCAACCGCTGCATAGAGCGGTGTCTTGCCCTTTTCGGCGAGGGCAGCGCTGTGCCCGGACAGGTCGCCGGTATCTATTTCCTCACGCGCCATCAGCCGGTCTGCTCCGACACGCACCAGGCGCCCGTCCACCGTTGCCTGCACGCCGAAACCTGTGATCGAGGTGAACCCTTCCGGAGACGGCAGATCCAGCTCCTTGGCCTCCGCTGCCCGGACGATAGCCTCGGCGATGGGATGCTCCGAATTTGCCTCTACTGCGGCCACCAGGCGCAATACTTCGTCGCGCTCAAAGCCTGCAGCCGGTATCAGGTCCGTCAGTTCCGGGCGCCCGGCTGTCAGCGTGCCTGTCTTGTCCAGCGCCACCACCGTGCTTTCCTGCAGCATCTGCAGGGCATCACCCTTGCGGAACAAAACACCCATTTCCGCCGCTCGGCCGGTGCCGACCATGATCGAGGTCGGTGTCGCCAGACCCATTGCGCAGGGGCAGGCAATAATCAGAACTGCCACGCCAGCAACAAGGGCAAGTCCCAGTGCGGGGTCAGGTCCGAACAGGAACCATACGGCGACCGTCAATGCTGCCACGGCCATCACCGCCGGGACAAACCACAGCGTAATACGGTCGACCTGCCCCTGAATGGGAAGCTTGGCTCCTTGCGCTTGTTCGACCATCTGAATGATTTGGGCCAGCATCGTGTCCGCCCCGACTTTTTCCGCACGGAAAGTCAGTGCACCAGTGCCGTTCACCGTACCGCCGACCACTTCCGTCTCTTCGGTTTTCTCGACAGGAACGGGCTCTCCGGTGATCATGCTTTCGTCCACATAAGATGCACCGGTCAGAACCGAGCCATCCACAGGGATTTTTTCGCCAGGCCGGACATGGATGATGTCGCCTGCAAGAATTTCGTCGATCGGCAACTCGGCAATAGCGCCATTTTTCTCAACCCGCGCGGTTTTTGCCTGCAGTCCGGCAAGTTTGCGGATCGCTTCACCGGTGCGGCCCTTGGCACGAGCCTCCAGGAACCGGCCCAGCAGGATGAGCACCACGATCACTGCCGCGGCTTCAAAGTAGACGTTGGCCGTACCTTCCGGCAGGATTTTTGGTGCAAATGTCGAGATCAGCGAGAACCCGTAGGCCGCAGATGTGCCAAGGGCAACAAGCGAATTCATGTCGGGTGCGCCTTTGGCGAGCGCAGGAAAACCCTTGGTGTAGAACTGAAGGCCAGGGCCAAGGAGAACACCCGTTGTCAGCAGGAACTGCAGGTAATGGCTTGCTTGCATCCCGATGGTTCCGGCGATCAGGCCGTGCATGCCCGGAATTACGTGAGCACCCATTTCAATTACGAACACCGGTAAGGTCAGCAAAGCGGCAAAGGTCGTGCGCCGGGCAAGCTGGCGGATTTCGTCCGCCTTTCTGTCGGACTGGCCGGCGAGATTGGCACTGGAGCGAACCTGAGCCGGGTAGCCCGCATCCGATGCTGCCGCTGCAACAGCCGCGGGCGTCGTTGCCCCGGCTGCATAGCGCACAGACGCCGTTTCGGCGGCGAGATTGACTGCGGCGTCGATAACGCCCGGCGCGGATTTCAAGGCACGTTCTACCCGGCCGACGCAGGAGGCGCAGGACATGTCCTCCACATCCAGAACAACCTCTTCGGTCCGTGCAGGGTATCCGGCATCCTGCAGCACCTCAGCGAGCAAGGCATGCGTGGCCGGTGCCGCAAAGCCTATTTGTGCGCTTTCGTTCGCCAAATTCACCGTGGCCGAGCGCACGCCCGGAGCCGAATTCAACGCCCGTTCAACGCGCCCAACACAGGATGCGCAGCTCATGCCTTCGACTTGGAATCGTATCTGTTCATTCTCTGCCATGTCATCACCAACAATTATCTGTTGAGAGAACACATAGGGGTTCCAGTAAGTGGAGGGTCAATAGCCGCCCACCAACTTTCTGGCCGCCAGTGAAGAAAAGGACATCCACGGGAGAATTGCCGCTTGACCTTCCAGTGCTGGAACACTTTAGCCAAACTCAAGTTGAACAGGAGATCATCATGACAGTCCTTAATGTACCCGATATGAGCTGCGGCCATTGCAAAGCGGCAATTGAAAAAGCCGTTAACGCACTGGATGCCGGGGCGCAGCTTGGCTTTGATCTGGAAAAACGTACCGTGAGCGTCGAAAGCGCCCTCCCGATCGACAGCATTCTCGCGGCGCTCAAAGCTGAAGGCTACGACGCAGCTGTTTCCTGAAGCCGAACGGGATGAGACGCCGGACATTCTGGCACTCATCTCGTTTTGCGCACGTTTTCGACCAGGCGCTCGAGTTCGTCCTGCGGAATGAGCCCTGGTGCGAGAGCATCACCAATAACGAAGGAGGGAGTTCCGCTGAAACCGAGTTGGCTGGCCAACTCCATTGAAACGCTGATATGCGCGTCAACTTCAGGTGCGTTCATGTCCGCGCGCAGCTGATCCTCATCAAGGCCAAGCTCCCGCGCAGCTTTCATCACGGTTGCTTCATTGGCACGCCCTCTCAAGTCCATGAGTGCCCAATGGAATTCTTCGTACTTTCCTTGCTTACGCGCGGCCAGGGCGGCACGGGCGGCAAATACGGATCCTTCACCCAGGATCGGCCACTCCCGGTAGACCACCCGCAGCCCGTCATCCTCTCCGATCACCCCCTGGATCACCGGCGCTGCCTTTTTGCAGTAGGGGCAATTGTAGTCGAAGAACTCGACGATAGTGACGTCGCCTTCGGGATTGCCAATGACCGGCGCATTTGGATCACGCTCAAGAAGCTCACGCTGATCATTCAGGACAGAGCTGGCCGCAGCAGCCTTTTCCTGCTCTTCCTGTTGGCGCAGAATCTCAACGGCTTGCATGACGATTTCCGGATTTTCCAGGATCGCCTCAAGAGCCAGCCTTTTGACATCCGTCTCTGACAATTCACCGGCACCTGCCATCGGCGCGCCCAGCGACACCGAAATGGCCATCAGCCCTGCCAATACTCTATTCACTTCAATTCTCCTTCAATTGTTCGGACAGGGTGCGCTGCCGCTGGAGCTCTTGCTCCCGCTCCGGCCAGCTCGCCTTGATGAATGCCAGAATGTCCCAGATTTCCTGATCGGTAAGGATGCCGGCATATCCGGGCATTCCACTGGCCACGCCGGTTACGCCCATTTGCTCCAGAGCCTCCTGACCGCCCAGCTTGGTGTACTCGAAGAGCATCCCGTCGCCGTGATGCCACGTATGGCCTGTGCGATCATGCGGAGGAGCGGGAAGAACACCTTCTTCACCCGGCGACCGCCAGTCAGGCTGCCCCTCCAGGTCTTTGCCGTGACAGGACGCGCAGTTTTCAGCGTAAAGAACAGACCCGCGGGAGGGATCGCCCGTGGCTTCGGCAGATCCGCCGCCCCTGTTTAGGGACACAACAGCCGCGAGGGCAGCTGCCGCGAGGGCTGCCGCAGCCACCGCCCATTTCATGTTCCGGCGCGGCATCAGGTGACCCGGATCCATGTCTTCATACCAGCGGCCTGATGCGAAAGCATGTGGCAATGCAGCAGCCAATCGCCCGGGTTGTCCGCCACAAATGCAATCTCGCGTGTTTCACGCGCATCCATCAGGAGAGTGTCGCGCAGCGGCCCAAGGCTGCCGTCTGCGCCAACTTCCCGGAAATGCGTCCCGTGCAAATGCATTGCGTGCGGGAATACGGTGTTGTTCTCCATGGCAATGCGGACAATCTCGCCCCGCGATGCGGTCACAAGCGGTTCTTCAGGAAGCCCAGCGGTTCCGTTGAAGGTCCAGATCTGGCCCTGGTCCACCAGGTCCCGCATACCCAACAGCTGCCCTTTGTAGGTTCCCTGGCGCATCCTGCCCATGGCTCCGCCTTCCATAACCAGCGGCACTTCTCGCGCCCCGGTCAGGCTGCCGATACCCGCGACCGGGTTTGCAGGAAGCGGCTGAATGCTGCCCCTCGGCGCGGCGCGCCCCCCGCCGTTCACCGGCAACTCGCTCAGAACATACGCGCTATCTCGCTCGTGAAGGATAATTTGCACCGGCTCGCCCGGCTTTGCCGTGACGTCAGCAATGATGTCGGCCCGTTGTGCGGGACCAAAGACCAGAACCCCAAAGTCCTCAGGCTGCTCCACCGGCATGCCGTCATGCGCAACGAGCTTGCCGGACAGCCCGCGCAACGAGACGGCCATGATCCGGTCGGTGGCTACATTGATCAGGCGTAGACGCAGACGCTGGTTGGTTTGAACCCCGTCCATAGAAGGGGACAAGCTGGCGTGAATGAAATTCCCCATCCTGCCGGCATGGGTCCAGTCATGCGTGGCACCGAAATCCTCGGTGATCTGCGCCTCCTTGTTCATCCGCCAGTCATCAAGAACAACGGCCAGGTCGTGATCAACATCCGGCGAGTTTGGCTCATCGACGATCAGAACGCCGTAAAGCCCGCGGGCGACCTGCTCAGTCGATTGGTTGTGCGAATGATACCAGTAGGTGCCTGCGTCGGTGAGCGGCAGGTCATATTGGAATTCACCACCTACCGACACCGCATCCTGCGTCAGGCCCGGCACGCCATCCATATTATTGGGAACACGCAATCCGTGCCAGTGAATGGCCGTCGGCTGCGGCAGGGAGTTGACCAGTGTCCGGCTGATGGTTTCACCCTGCCGCGCGCGGATCAAAGGACCGGGCACACCCCCGTCATAGCCCCAGATTTCAGTTGCCGGGAAGTCTCCGGAAACAAGCTGCACCTTGCCGGGCCGGGCCTCGATGATCCGGGAGGCAGCGGCCGCCGCTCCAGTTGCAGGAACGGCGGCCAGCGCGGAAACGCCCGCCAGAAAGTGCCGGCGATTGAGGTTCATATTCTTTTCCTTGTTGCTTCGGTTAGCTGGCATTGGTGCCCTATCCGCCCTCGTGCGCATCCATCAGGTAGGTTGCCATTGCCCTGCGGTCTTCTTCCGTGAGGAAGCTGGTGCCGTAGTTTACAACTTCGCCCATGGAGCCACCAAAGACATCACCGTCCGGCATCACGCCGGCACGCAGAGCATAGGTCAGGCTATCGACTGTCCATCCGCGCTCTTGCAGGCTTAGATAGTCGATAGCCGGGGCCTTTCCGCCGCCTGGCAGCGCATTGCTGCCTTTGAAATGCTCGGTGTCCGAATTGCGGGCACCCGCAAGGTTTCGCCCAGTATGGCAGGCGGCGCAATGAGCAGCGCCCTCGACCAGCAGCCGGCCCCGGTTCCAAACGTCATCGTTGCCTTCCACAGGGTCCGTCCGCGGGGGTTCCAAGAAGGCTGCCCGCCACAGTTTAAGCCCCCACCGCTGATTGAACGGAAAGGACATCTCCTGCTTCTTTGACGGCTCGGCCACCGGCGGTACGGTCTGGAACGCGGCCCAGAGGTCGGCAACATCCTGATCCGTGAAGTTCGCGTAGAACGGATAGGTGAACGCAGGGTAGTAGGGCTCTCCCTCAGGAGATACGCCCTGACGGACAGCCCGGGCGAATTCCTCAAGTGTCCAATTGCCAAGCCCATGATCGGGGTCTGTTGTCAGATTGGGAGAATAGAGAGCCCCGAAGGGCGTCTCCAGCTTCACTCCGCCTGCCAGCGGCGCGCCGCCGCCTTCAAAGTTTGTATGACAGGCGATACAGCCGCTGGCCCGGGCCAGGTAGACCCCTCGGTTCACATCTCCGGCCAGATCCATGGATTGCAGCGGCAGCCCGATTGGCCAGGCAACCACTGCGGCGAAGCCTGCCGACGCCGAGACGGCGGCGGCAAGGCCGAGGCGAAACACGCGTTTCATGGCAGCAGCCTATTCCGCGCGATATTTCGTATGGCAGGCCGAGCAGGCCTGGCTGAGCATCATGAACACGCCGTCAGCCGGCATCTCCGCAAGCTCCTCGCGCCCCGGAACGCCGCCCATCATGCCACCCGTCATGCCACCCGTCATGCCGCCCGCGCCCATCATCGAACCGCTTGCACCCGTCATCATCCCGGCGTTCTGGCCGGAATCGGCCATCATCAGACCGTTGCCGGACGCAAGCGCCAGCCCTTCAGCATAGGCATGCAGCTGCTCCGCCAGATCCGAAAACCCTTCCCAATCTGTCCAGATCTCGTGTTTGGCCTCCGACGGTTTTCCCATGCTGCCTTCGGGAAACAGCCTGGTCAGCGCCTCACCGGCATGGCGGCCGATCGACTCCGCTTCTACCCGGACCTTTTCCGCATCATAGGGCGCCTTGCCCTGCATTATCGGCGTCAGCACCTTCATGCTATCTTTCATGGCCGACATGCCGTCCATCCGGTCTTTCACGATCCCGGTGGCACCACCGTGCGCAAAAGCGGAGACCGCAAAGAGAGACGCTGCAACAGCACCTGTAGTCAGTTTGAGAGTTTTCATTTTTCTGTCCTGTAAATCTGCTTCAACGCGCCCGAAGCGGGCGTAGCTTGTGATTTAGGACAGGATGCGCGGCGGCGGCGGATCGAAAGAAGTTATTGCCAGCAACTTGAAACTGCCGCGCGGTATGGACAGCCGCGAGGCATGCGAAAACAGAACAGGCAGGTTCGGCCCCGGTGCGGCCACAGCCACACCAGTGCAGAAGGATCCCCCGTGGCAATGACCGGGATGACCTTGCTCTGCGTGTTCAGGGTCTTCGGCCTGCAGTTCCACCGGAGCATGGATAACGCCTTCGCCGCCGTGGGCGAAAGCCGGTTCAGACACAACCAGAATACTGACAACGAGCAACCCCGCTGTCAGAAGCCAGTACCTGATTGCCCTGCCCCATTGGACTGTCACGATTCAGTTGATCCCGTTCTCGCGCTGCAGTTCTCTTACATAGGCAACGATGCCTTTCACATCCCCCCGGGTCAAGCCTTCAACCGGCGGCATGTCACCGAACCGCCAATGGTGGGCTTTCACCCCGAATTCCGCTGCCCGGAAAAAGGCCTCGTCCGAGTGGTGGCTTGGCTCGTAGATCTTATGGACAAGCGGCGGCGCAAGACCTTCCAGGCCAGTTGCATTCTTGCCGTGGCAGGACGCGCAAACAGATTCAAATGCCTGCTGGCCCGAGGCCGCAAGCACGCTGAACTCTGCCGGAACAGCAACCTCCGCAATAGGGTCCCCATCGGAAAGCGCAGACGTATCGGGCGGTGTCATTGAATGCCCGGCAGGTTCCTGCATCAGGTTGTTGATCACAACGGCGCCCCCTGCAATCAGGACACCCGCGATGAGTAGCGTGAGTTTGTTCATTTCATTGCTTCTTGTTTTGTGATTCGAGTCATTCTGAGGCCGGCAGGGGCTGGCTCGCCTTGGCTTTCGTCAAAAGAGCTTGACCTGTGTTCCGACTTCCGCCAGCGCGAAGAGTTCGGCGATCTGTTCATTGTAAAGGCCGATGCAACCGTTCGAGGACTTCCGTCCGATCTTACGTGTGTCGTTGGTGCCGTGAATCCGGTAGTACTGCCAGCTCAGATATAGTGCGTGGGTCCCCAGCGGATTGTCCGGCCCCGGCCCGACAAAATCCGGCAGCTCCGGATCCCGCTCCTTCATCGAGGGTGTTGGCCTCCACGACGGCCCTTCCACCTTGCGGATGATCCTCGTGTAGCCCAGCTTCGTGAGGTCATCAGACAGCGGAACGCTCGTCGGATACATCTTGTAGATGCTTTCGTCTTCGGACCAGTATTGCAGCATCTTGGATTTGGTGTCTGCGAGAATGACACCGTTCTCCAGATTGTCGAAATGGTTCCGCCAGTCACTGACCCGGAAAGACGAAATATTCCGGCGTACTTCGGCGGGCCCCTCCGTTTGAGCCGAAACTGCGGGCGACGCGAGCAAAACGGCCGCTCCTGCGCCGACCATCAGACCGCGCCGGGACAAACCTGTTTTCTTGCCGTTCTCATTCATGCCTGCCTCCTGACAACTTCGTTGTTTCTTGGGATCCGCTGGTCTGTCTGCCCGATTCCCGCGCTGGAAGGTCAACAGGTTTTTAATTCACATGGGTGTGATTTCCGGCGGTCTGTCACAAACCGCATTGCAGTTAAAGCCAACAGGTGCAAATGTATATAAAAACAAGGATTTGAAACGACGCAAGGAAACCACCGGATGGCCGCTGCGAGAGTATTCTGGGTATTGTCGGCACTTGTGATTATCGGAGCCTGTTCGGCCACAGTTCCCGTTTCCGGCGGCGGAGATGTCGGAAACCTCACAAAACTGCCGGAAGGCGTTGTCGAGATTGCCGCCCCTTACCAGGATCTGAGCGCGGTCCGAATAATGCCCGAGGACAGCTGTTACTGGTACCGGCATGAGGGGCCTGTTGAAACCACCTATCTGCCGCTGCGCACCACCGAGGGCCGCCCGATCTGCACCCGGATTCAATAATAGGCCTGGCCCCGTCCAGCGGCGTCAGCTTCCGGCGGTCACATATTGCTCGGCCGGATACAGATGTGCAGTCGCCCCGGCCGAAACTTGATCATATAGCCCAATGATATGCGGCATCACCATCCGCACGCAGCCGGAGCTGGCCCTGCCCCCAATGGACCTGGGATACGGCGTTCCATGAATGCGCAGGTATGTGTCGCGCCCTCCTTCGAACAGGTAAAAGGCCCTGGCTCCCAACGGGTTGGCCGGCCCGCCCGGCACTCCATCGGCAAACTGGGCATAATCCTGCGGGTCGCGCCGGATCATGTCGGCCGTCGGCGTCCAGCGCGGCCATTTCGCCTTGCGCCGGATCGAATAGATGCCTGGCTCGTACAAGTTGCCCCGTGCAATCGCCACGCCAAAACGCAGGGCCGTCCCGTCGGCCTCGATGTAGTAGAGATACCGCGCCACCGCATCGACATGAATGTCACCCGGAACGAGAGATCGGCTGGTCTCGACCCGTTGGGGCAGAAACCGCGGATGAAACCCCCAGGGATTCGAGGTGGCCGGATCATAGTCCGGCGGCGTCACCTGCGCATCCCAGGCCGCCCATTGTGACGACGATGCAGCCGCCGTTGCCGTATTGGCGATCGGTTGCGAGAACAACGCAAACGAAGTCACAACAAAATGTCGTCTGGTCAGCATGTTTGTTTCCCCATCGCTGTGTTCGAGGTCGAGTGCATTTGCCGCGAACCCCAACAGTTCCAAACAAGGCGCAGAGAGTCCATTCACATGTTCGTTCCGGTTCGCGCGCCCCCTGCATGGCCCCCGCCACGCTCCACTACCGTCCGCCAAGCCGCGCAGCGATGAAGTCGGCAAAGGGTGCGATGTCGCCCGCAACGCTCGCAGCCTCGAGCGCGGCCATGTAGGAGGTGCGGTCCTGCACGCGGATCACGGTCCAGGGATAGCCGCCCGAGGCCAGCATGACATTCATCAGGAACCGGGCAATGCGACCGTTGCCGTCCGGGTAAGGGTGAACATAGCCCAGCATCCAGTGACCCAACACCGCCCGCACGGCAGGCTCTTCTTCCTGTTCGATCAGATCGAACAGTGCCTCCATGGCATCCGGTACGACCTCGGCCCTTGGCGGGACATGGCGCGAGGCACGGATATAGACTGGCTGATCACGGTAGCCCGCCAGATCCTGCGCCTTCAGCATGCCGGCCGCCACCGAGGGGGCGAACAGCTCCAGATACCACTCCCCTACCCTCTCGCGCAGTCGCCTGCCGGGATGTGCACCGTCCAGAATCGCCCCGATGTCCTCCCGGACGCGCTCGAAGGCCTGGAAATAACCCCGCGCCGCAAGCGCATCCCGGTCACGGCGGTCCCGGTCTTCTTCGTCTGGGCTCCAACGGCCATGCCGAACCCGCTCCACCAGGTCGGGGGTGACGTTGTAACCTTCGATGGAGAGCGAGTGATAGGCGTCCTGTTCATAGCTGTCCTGAACGTCCCGCAGATAAGCCGCCCTGTCGCCCGGCAGGCCGGGCGGCGGCAGCATCTGCGCAAGGACACCCTCCCTCTGGGCCTGCCACAGCGCTGCAAGCCGCCCGGCGATTGGGGCCCGCGGGCTGGCGGCGGACACAACTTTGGCGTCTTCCGCGAACGGGTCGCTTTCGCGCACGTCATAGCCGACCGCCGTCATCGTTCGGACGATCCGGTCGGCCTGATCGGGCCGACCGATGCGCCGCAGAGCGCCCGCGATTCGTCCCGCGACGGTGGTGTGCCCGCCTTCGAGCAGCCGAGACAGCAACGGTGAGGACGGCCCAAGCGACGCCAGCGCCACTTGCACCTCGACCGGGGAGCGCTGAAAGAACGCCTCGGGCACCTTCACCAGCGCCGCCTCTGCCGTGTAGAGGCGCAGCCCCTCGCGCAGCGTCAGATCCGACCCTGGCGGCATCGCCTTCTGCCTCAGGTCGTAGATCGAGGTTCCGAACAGAAGCTCGGTGCTGTTGTTGCCCCCCGTCGGTGAATAGACGACAACCTGCGTCGGCACGCTCGTCGCCTCGGCATGCAACATCAGGGACTGTTCCGGGGACAAATGCCACTCTGCGCCGAACCGAGCCTCGCAGTATTCGGCGCAAAACGCCCAGAAGGACGAATACCAGGGCGTCGTATCCCCGGGTTCCGCCTGCGGGCTGGTCGAAATCCACCAGCCCTTGATGACCTCGGTCAGAAAGCCGTTGTCCCGCAGCCGCTCACGATGCGTGCGGCTGATTTCTCCCGAGCGAAACACCCGGCGGCCTTCGGATTGCAGGTCCCGAAGCGCCTCAAGCGATGTTGCCAGCTTTTCTTGTGGAGTGGCGATCGCAGGACCTCACGTATTTCATGTTGTGGTATTGCAAGTAAATTGCGCTGTTCGATGACAAGTTTAATCTGCTGCGCAAGCGCAAGTCAATTATGTAGAAAGTGGAATTTCCCGCCGCCAGATGAGTTCGGCCTTGATGGTTTAGAAGAAGGTTTCGACAGCGGCGTTGTCTTAGCAGTTTCCCCTGCCGCTCATGGATACCTTGAAGCCGTGCTGGCGCAGGATCTTCTGGTAGTCGTGTGAGCAGTATTGGGCGATCCACGGTCCGTGTGATGGATGCAGCCCTTGGGCGGCGCACGGAAGGCTATGGCCATTTTCAAAGCCCGGATTGCCAGATCGCGTTTCATGCGATTGCTCACCGCCCAGCCAATCACCCGTCGAGAATGCAGATCCAAGATCACAGAGAGATACAACCAACCTTCATGGGTCCAAACATAGCTGATGTCGTCGGCCCATTTCTGGTCTGGCTTCTCCGCTGTGAAGTCCCGATCCAACTGGTTTGGCGTAATGTTGAATTTGTGGTCACTGTCGGTTGTCACCTTGTGTTTGCGGGTTCTGATAACGGATATGCTGTTCTGATGCATCAAACCGCTGCCTGCGGCTGGCTGGACGGTTGCGGAAATCCGAAGTCAGGCCGCGTGGCTGTTTCATATTGCTGCTAATGCACACTTCAGAGGTGAGATTGGCCTAACTCTTAAGATCAGAACCAGCACTCGGTCGACACATCGCTAAAGGTATTGGGTCATGAACTATTGTTTTCGAGCTTTTTGCGATGTTGCTTTCAACAGCGATATTGGTCCTATTTCTCCTGTTCTAAGCTTTTGTACCAAGGAATGTAGGTAGCCTTTGTGATTCTGGATGTGGTCAGCACGTTGAAGCAAGTAACCCATGATCATGAAGGATACCGCTGGACCATGTTCGGCCTTCAAATCAATCCATTCGCTGGAGATTCCTAAGTAACTGGCAAGGCCAACCATTATGCGATCGCAGTGTTCTTTGTTACGTGCAAATCTCAGTTCCGCGCATAGCTTGGGGAATGAGCGCTCCATTTCGGAACTACTGACTTGAAATTCAGAAGAATTCTTTTCTTTAACTTTCTGAATCAAATCAGTCTCTTTGTGCCCCTCAATTCGATCGGCAGAGGCCCTCGAAATGGCTGTCTGATCCTCGACATATCCACAGCCTGCGAGTTCGGCAGAGAGTTCCTTCAGAAGGTCTTTCAGGGCGTTTTCATCGGGTTTACGGCGCAAGGTGTTTCGGACCTTCCTCATCAGACCAGAGATCATGCTCTCATCGCTTGCAAGCTCAACCAGGCGCCGAAGTTGGATCGAGCACTGGTCTTTGAGCAGAGACGCCTTCCTGACCTTCTCCGCGTGCTCCTGGCCAGCCTGGATGAGCTCAGCGTGTTTTTCTGCAAGCGGAAGCAGCGAGAGCCCAGACGCGAGGACTACCTTGCCCTGTCTGTCTCTGCGCGCCCACCTCTTGCCGTTTCCACTCACGATGCGACGAACCAAGCCAGCCTCAGCCAGCGCTGCAATGTGACGCTCTACGGTCTTCACGCTGACATGCACACGCTCAGCCAGAGTTGCGTTGCTTGCGAAGCAGATGTGCTGATCAGTGGCCGCAGTGGAGATGTTATCGGACCGAACGAGTGCGATCATTGTCCGAAGCAGTGCAAGGGATGTCCGTTTCAGTCCCAGGGGCTCTCTCGCATCCTCGGCCGCCTTGAGAAGTTTCCATTTCGAAGCTAAAGCTCCGCCCTGCCCGTCCAGTGCTCCTGAACGGATCGACCCGATTTGGGCCATCGTTGTCATGGCGTTCATGATGTTTGCAGCAGAAAAATCCCGTTCGCCCAGGGGCGTTTTTTTCTTGTGTGGTGATTCGGGGACTGCTACGAATTAGGTGTCTAAGCTAAGCGCGCTGAGTGCGCTGCAGCCCTCGGAACTCCGGTTTCGGGGGTTTCTCTTTACCTGCTCCTCCTTTCTGCTCTTGTCGTTTCTCTTTGAGTTAACAGCCGTTAACTCGCCTTATCGTTGGCTCGTGAAACGAGCTCTTCGATATTCTCTTCAAGCCAGGTGGCGAATGTAGCAGAGCCACCTGCCCTCTTTACCGATATGGTGATGCCGCGTTCGTCGGACTTCAAAGATACGCCTTTGGCTATTCGCCTTTCAGTCGGCTTTTCAGACTTCGACTTGTCAGGTTTGAGAAACAATAAAAACGCGTCCATTCTCATGTCGCTGTCCCAAGACTCTGGATATTCCTCAAGTAACTCTTTGATGTCTTTCACGATCAATGAGCCGTCGCGGAAGGCGTCAGAAATGAGCTCCCATCTCGACCGACCGGACTTTGGCGCAGCGCCAATGAGGTCGCCGATATCATCAGGGATATGCTTAGTGATGCGATTCAGCTGGCTGAGCGTGTTCTTGGAGATTGCGAGGGCCTGCATCAGTTCCTCGTTGCTGTAGCCCTGTTCAGAGATAGCCTTTGCAAATCGTGCACGCTCATAGAAGCTGAGATCTTCACGACTGGAGTTTTCCAAGCCTTTTGCAATCAGCGCCTGCCCGTCATCCATCGTGCGAACCAGGGCCTTGACTGTCACACCAATAGTGCGACACGCCAAGATCCGACGGCGTCCGTAGATCACTTCAAATTTGCCGTCTTGTTCCTGGGAGGGACGCAAAAGAACCGGAACCTGCTGGCCATTGATCTTGATAGTCTCAGCAAGTTCCTGGACAGTCTCATGACTGTTAACGGCTGTTAACTCGACACCCAGTCTATCCTGAGGCCCCCAAGGGAGGATATCCTCAGGGCTTATCTCTTGGATGCCTGTGACTCCTGCCCTCACTGCGCCTATCGTCCCTTTTGGTAGGGACGGGTGAGCCCGGCCAGCCCCGGAAGCCTGAGCCGCAGCTGCGATCGCCGCGGCCATTCCGTCTTTATTCTGCTTGAGTGCCATTATTGACGCCCCCATGCTTTCTGGATCATTGCCGAGACCTCGCCCCCTACCCCGTCCATACTGTTCCTTGCTCGATCATAGGTTGAGCGTGTCATGTCAGAACGGTTCACTTCGTAGATCGACATTTTCAGCATGGCGGCATCGGCAATTGCGGTGCTTCGGAGCGCGGTATTTGCAAAGACGCGATCTTGGAAAAGGGCGCGCATCAAGCTCACAATTTGCTGCGAGGGAATATCAGAAGGGTCGTCTCGGGTGATCAGGAAGCTAAAGAAATCGTGGTCGACATGAAGGCCGGTGCCTTCGATTACTTCGAGGTATGCAGAGGTCATGTCGAGGAACTGCTGCGTGCTGGCGAGGTCGAGCATCGAAGGAGTCATCGGGACGATAACCGAAGTGGCTGCGTAGAGCCCGGCCAACGTTAGGAAGCCCAGACTTGGTGGACTGTCGATGATGACGACATCGTAGTCTGCCTCAACCGACTGGATCGCGCTCGTCAGACGGTCAAAAAACGATATTCCACGGCCAGCGTTGACCGCAGTTTCAGTCTCGAACTCACTCAAAATCAGCCGGGCGGGAGCAAGGTCAAGGTTCGGGAAATACGTTTTAGCGATGCACTCCGACATCGGCACTGGTTCTTCATACTTGATTGCGTCGTAGATCGAGTGACCATCGAATTCAAGTTCTGTTTGAATGCCGTAAAAGCCAGTCATTGAGCCCTGAGGGTCGAGATCAACGGCGAGGACGCGGTATCCCGCCAAGGCAAGATGGTGGCACAGGTGTATCGCAGAAGTGGACTTCGCGGAGCCACCCTTGAAGTTCATCAATTGGATAACTTGTAATCCGTCATCCTCGCGCCGCCCCGGAAGATATTTCCCAGGCGTGCGAGATCCGGCTTCTAAGGTCGATCGGGCATCTCGGATATCGAATGCTGTGTAGAAGCGACGCCCGTTCTTGTTGACTACAGGCTCAGGTAACGAGCCGTCCGAGTGGCACTTACGCAAAAAAGCGGCGGTCACCCCCAGCAAGTCAGCAGTCTCTGTTGCACTGAATAGGCGCAAAGTTTTTTGCTCGTCTGGTGCGTAGACTTGCTGTAGGTGTGTATCGAGCGCAACCTTGAGACGCGCGGAGATTTCGCGTGTGAGCTCTGACTGCGTCGATGCCGATATTGGCGCCGTCCGGATCATGGTTTCTTTTTCTCTGCTGTTTTGCGTCTATTTGCGCAACCTCAGAGACAGAAAGGCCTCATTAACCGATTCAAGTCAACATGTTTTTCAACATGTGGTGTTGTGTAGTCGTCTGATAACAACTGAACTTTGACTGTTAACAGCTGTTAACTCGTCTCCAAGTGTTTCCTGCATGGCAGTTGTTCCAACTGTACGAACCAGATTGAAAGCTTCCGACTTGGGATATTTGGGCAAACAATATTGCCAAAACCGACGTCATGTTTCGAGATTGTGGGGTAGGGGGCAGCTCACCTTCGCTGGGCAATGACGCAGGGGAGGTGATGTCAGGGCGCAAAATCCACTTTTATTGCGACCTGACAGTTGGAGGCTGAGGTGATCTGCTTACCCTGGGATCACCTCAGAGAGTTCGCGTCGACGGTGGCGTCTTAAATAGCTTTTGCGAGCAGGACATCTGATTGCCGGATTGCGGCAAGCTTGTCATCCAGCGCGACCTTCGCTGCCTTGAATTGCTTCCAACGATAGGCCAGATTTACGTATTCGACGACCTTCTGATTTTGCTCCCAAACCAAATCGACGTCTTGCGAGAGGGCTGCATCTCCTTTGCCTTCACGAATTTCATTAAGCGTCCTGCGGATCTGCTCTCCTATGAGTTCGACCATATCCGTGTCGACGGTCTGAGCGCCATTGCGGTCTTGAAGCGCGTGAAGAGCTTCGAGAATGACTGTCTTGTTCGTGCCTTTTGGGACCAAGCTACCGCCCAACCACTCTTCTGCCAGCAACCTGCCCAGCACGATTGTTTCGAGCGTCAGGTCATGAACTTTACGTTCGATTTCGATGTCCATTGATATCTCCTATAGTTTTGAGGTCGCAGGAAAAGACCTCTCAAGACGCCAGAACCCAGGAGGGGGGATCTGGCGGGGGCTCGTTTGGTGGATCAGGCAGCCAAACGGGAGGACAGCGCAGAACTCAACTCCGTATATTCCAGCATCAGCATTTCGCTTTCCAGCTCATCGCATAGGACACAGATTTCTTCGACGATCGGTGACGCGGGGTCGATATCCGCGAAACAGGCTGCTTCGATTGTATCTTCGCAATGCACGTTTTGAAGACTGAACAATGCATGAAGATCGAGCAGCTGACGTGCGAGGCGGCGTGTCATCACGAGTGCGACTGCGATCTCATCCAGAAGCGATTGTGCTTTACGAAGAGCGGGCTGCCCTCCGAGCAGATAGGCAGTATTTTGAACCGCTTCGGAATGCGAGGCCATGAACGCACGCATGCTGGTCATGGTGTCATTGGTAAGGTCGAACATATTGTTCTCCTATGCAGCGCCCTTTGCGATAGTGCTGAGGGCTTCAAGTGCGTCTGGTGGTGCTCCTTTCACAAGTGCGGTTTCGGTTTTGAGAGGCTGCTTTCTCTCGGTTCATGCCTTGCCTTCGGGGGCCGGGGGGCACTTCGGAGTGGTCTCACGCAAGGGATCACTCCGAAATGAACTATCGGCAACCTATCTTATTCTCGTTGAGCAAAATTATAACTTGAGATCAGCAACATGGAGAAAGGGGGCCTTTCGAATGAACCGTCATGTGAACGCGAAAACGGATGCTTCAAAGGAGTTGGCCACATCTGTCAGCTCGGCTTGTCCTTTCATTCTTTGAGCCATGGCCAGAGCGTCGCCTTGGTAAGTCGCGGCTGTCGCATGGCTTCGCTGCCCGGTGGTCGCCATGGCGAGATTGGTTCTTGCCTCTCCAAGCTCGGCGCCAAGCAAAGTGTGCAGGATGGTGCGGGCAATGTGCTCACCTGTTCCCAGAAGGCGGCGGCGACCTCGGTCCTGTGCATCCTTGAGCGGTTGGGCGACATTCGCAGCCCGGGCGCCCTTCTCAGAAAGCTGGCACAAAAGGCGGGGGCAGGGGGGAGGCTCCTGCGAACCGATTCTCAAGGCGTTGATCAACCGGGAAAATACGGGAAATTGTCAGCTAAGAATTTGAAAACGACGTGAAAACAAAATGTTGGGCAGAAGTAACACTGACAATCATGGGTCCCCTGGGCCTGAGTGGGCACCCCAGACACCCGGCAATGGAGAGATGATCCGGGCTTGACGAACGCCCTCCATCGACTTCGCGGCGGGATTGCTGGCAAGGTGGAACGCAATGGAAAAATGTTTCAGCCTCGATATGCCGTTCTGGTGCTTTGTCCGCAACACACTGCTTGTCAGTTGCGCCGGCTTGTTCCCGCTCCTGCTGCTCTACGTCGCGCTGACGCCGGGCTTTGGCGCGCATCTGCTGAACAATGGCCCGGCCTTCAGCCGCTTTCTGCGGCAGGTGGTGACCAACGGATTGCCGGTCGTCTTCGCCGTCAACTACGTGAGCTTCTTTCTCTATGCCCTGAGCGTGGCCAGACAGCCGGAAGGTGGCGTATCGGCGCGTATTCTCCTGATCGACCTGCCCGCGAGGGTAGTCCTTTTCGTCCTGCTACACGGGGTGATCTATTTTGTCTCGGCTGACTGGTTCGGCTCGTTCGGCGGCGATCACTGGCAGGCGCTGCGGGTGGTCGGACCGACGCTTGCCCGGTCCGCGTTTTTCGAGAACATTTCCGGCGTCTACCTTTACGCAACGCTGGTCAGTGCCCTGCCGCTATATGTGGCCGTAATTGACCGCTGTCTTCAAACGAGCGATGCACAGTCCGAGTGGCTTCGGGAACCGGTATCCAGGCTGCCGGGGAAATTCGGGCCTGTCCTGCTGGCGCTGCTTCTCTTTGGCGTTTTCGCGCTGGCATTGACCGGCGTGGCGGCTGCGATCATGAGGTTGCAACCGGTTTGAACCCACAACCCACCGGAACCTGAGTGCGGCTCACGCGAATGCGATCAATGTGCGGCAAAATCGCACTTGACCCTCCAGCGCTGGATAGTCGGACAAGGGCGCAAAACGGAATCCCGGAGAGTTTGGAATGATACCGGAAATCGGGCAGTTCGCCCTGACGCTGGCCCTGGCGGTCTCGCTCGTGCAAAGCGTCCTGCCGCTTTTGGGCACGGCGCGCGATAATGTCGTCTGGATGAAGTCGGCAACCGCTACCTCGGTTCTTTTGACCGGTCTGGTCGGCCTCGCCTTTGGCGCCTTGATGTGGTCCTTCGTCATCAGCGATTTCACTGTCCTGAACGTGGCCAGCAACTCGCATTCGCAGAAGCCTATGCTGTTTAAGGTGGCCGCAACTTGGGGCAGCCACGAAGGGTCGCTGCTTCTCTGGGTATTGATTCTGGTCATCTTCGGGCTGGGCGTGTCGCTGCTGGCGCGGAACATCCCGCTGGCGCTCAAGGCGCGCACCCTTGCTGTGCAGGCGTGGATCTGCGCGGGGTTCCTGTCCTTCATGCTGTTTACCTCGAACCCGTTCGAACGGGTGTTCCCGGCGCCGCTTGACGGCAATGATCTGAACCCGCTGTTGCAGGATATCGGCCTTGCCCTGCACCCGCCGTTTCTCTACCTCGGCTATGTCGGGTTTTCGATCGTCTTCTCCTTTGCCGTGGCGGCACTGATCGAGGGCCGGGTAGATCCGGCATGGGCACGCTGGGTGCGGCCCTGGACATTGGCGGCGTGGGTTTTCTTGACGCTGGGCATCGTGCTGGGCAGCTGGTGGGCCTATTACGAGCTGGGTTGGGGCGGTTGGTGGTTCTGGGACCCGGTCGAGAACGTGTCCTTCATGCCGTGGCTGGCGGGAACCGCGCTGTTTCATTCAGCCATCGTGACCGAGAAGCGCGACAGTTTCAAAAGCTGGACGATCCTGCTGGCGGTGCTGACCTTCTCGCTGTCCCTTCTGGGCACCTTTGTCGTGCGCTCGGGCCTGCTGACCTCGGTTCACGCCTTCTCGGTCGATCCCGAACGGGGGATCTACATCCTCGTGCTGCTCGGCATCGCCATCGGCGGGTCCCTGACGCTGTTCGCCGTCCGCGCTCCCGAGATGGAGGGCGGCGGGCTGTTTGCGCCAATCAGCCGTGAGGCCGGGCTGCTGATCAACAACCTATTGCTGGCTACAGCCACCGCGACGGTGCTGTTCGGCACCCTCTACCCGTTGTTGCTCGAGGCCGTGACAGGCGAGAAGATCTCGGTCGGGCCGCCCTATTACAACGCCAGTTTCGTGCCGATCATGCTTGTCCTCGTCATGGTGATGGCAGTCGGGCCGCTATTGTCGTGGAAACGCGCGGATCTGCGCGGGGTTCTCGCCCGGCTGAAATGGGTGGCCGGGCTCAGCCTGCTGGCGGCGCTGGCGGTCTGGTATCTGGATACCGGCGGACCGGTGCTGGCGGTGGTGTCTATCGCTCTGGCGGTTTGGCTTCTGGGCTCGGTGGCGACGGAATGGGCCGGCCGGATCAAGCTGGGCGAAGTGCCGCTGGCCGAGTCGCTGCGCCGCGCGCGCAACCTGCCGCGGTCGCATTACGGCATGGTGGTCGCTCATGCGGGGCTGGCCGTCTGCATCATCGGCTTCGTCGGTTCAAGCGCCTGGAAGAGCGAGGTGGTGATCTTCGCCGAACCGGGGACCGAGTTGGAAATCGCCGGTTTCGACGTGCGCTTCGAAGGGGTCGAACAGGTGCGCGGGCCGAACTACCTTTCCCGGATGGCGACCCTGACCGTCAGCCGCAACGGCACCTTCGTCAGCACGCTGAACCCCGAGCGCCGGGCCTATCCGGTCGCCGGCAGCAGCACGACGGAATCGGCGATCCGCACCACGCTGGCCGGAGACCTCTATGCCTCGATCCAGGAGCCGGCGGCGGAATCGGAACAGAACAGGTGGACCTTGCGGATTCTCTATGAGCCGCTGGTGGTTTGGATCTGGATCGGCTCGGGGCTGCTGGCCTTGGGTGGGGTTCTGTCGCTGAGCGATCGACGCTTGCGCGTGGGTGCGCCGCGAAAACGGACCGGGCGGGCCCCGGCCCCAGTTGTGGCGGAGTAGATCATGAAGCGTATCCTTGCCTTGTTCCCGATTGCCATCGCCGGCATTCTCGGCGCCTTCCTGTTGTGGGGGCTGAACCCGGACCGGGACCCGAACGAGATTCCTTCGGTTCTGATCTCGCAACCGGTGCCGGAATTCGATCTGCCGCCGGTCGAGAGGCTGGGCACACCCGGCCTGTCCCGCGCGGAACTTGCGGGCAATGACGGGTCGGCGCCTATAGTCGTCAACGTCTTCGCCTCGTGGTGCGTGCCGTGCCGGGCCGAGCACGCGGTGCTGACGCGGATGGTCCGCGAGGACGGCATCCGTCTGATGGGCATCAACTACAAGGACAAGCCGCGGGACGCCCGGAACTGGCTGAGCGACCTGGGCAACCCGTATGAACGGGTCGGCTCGGACCTCGATGGGCGGGCCGGGATCGAGTGGGGGATTTCCGGCGTGCCGGAAACCTTCGTGATCGACGGCGCGGGCACCGTTGTATTCCGCTTCGTCGGCCCGGTTCTGGGCGACGAGGCGATTGGAAAACTGCGCACCGCGCTGGAACAGGCCCGGGCGAACAGGTCAGGGGAGACATCATGATCCGCAAAATGCTGATAGCCGTCGTGACACTGACGGCGCTGCTGTCGCAACCCGTCTTCGCGGTCGAGCCGGACGAGATTCTGGCCGACCCGGTTCTCGAAGAGCGGGCGCGTGCGATCTCGAAACAGGTACGCTGTGTTGTCTGCCAGAATCAGGATATCGACAGTTCGAACGCCGGGGTGGCGCGGGATCTGCGGATCCTTGTGCGCGAACGGCTGGTGGCCGGGGACAGCGACCAAGAGGTCATGGACTTCCTCGTGGCGCGCTACGGCAGCTATGTGCTGTTCAAGCCGCCCTGGAAACCCTCGACATACATTCTGTGGGTTGCGCCCCTCGTATTTCTGACGTTTGGCGGTATCGCCATTGTGCTGGTGCTGGCGCAGAACGCCCGCCGTTATCGAAATTCACGGATCCAAGCGCCGGAGCGGGGCGCGAACGACGATCAGAAACCAGAAAACCACTCACTCACGGAGATGAACTCATGATCTGGATCGTTTTTTCCGTCATGGCGGCCGCCGCGTTTCTGACGCTCGCGTTCTCCGGCACCAGCCGCAAAACGTCTGTTCTGTCCCGGCACGAAAGTGCTTCAGCCATCTTTGCTGACCAGATCACCGAAGTGGAACGCGACCAGGAGCGGGGGATCATCTCGGCCGGGGAATGCAAGGCAGCTAAAGCCGAGATCGAACGCCGCCTGAGGGCGATTGACCGGCAGGCGGATGGGGAGCCGACGGCGCGGCCATCAGGGCGGGCGCTGGTGCTGGCCGCGGCGCTGGCAGTTCCGGCGCTTGGAGCCGCTCTGTATTGGCAGGTCGGCAGCCCGGGTATTCCCAGCCAGCCCTTTGCCGAACGCGCCGGAGAACAGGCGCAGGCCCGCGAAATCGCCGATCTGGCGGCGAAGTTGAAAGCGCGGCTGGAGCTGGACGAAACCGGCGGCCCGACCGATGGCTGGGCGATGCTGGGGCAGACCTACATGCGCATGGGCCGCTATGAGGATGCGGCCGGGGCCTTTGCCCGCGTTCAGGACCGGCCCGAGGTGACCTCGGCCTTGGCGTCGCAATATGGCGAGGCTCTGGTCTACGCCGAGGATGGCATCGTGACGCCCAAGGCGAGCCGGGTGTTCGACCGGGCGCTGGAGCTGGACCCGGCAAACCCGGCGGCCAGTTTCTACCAGGCGCTCGCGCTGGAGCAGGCGGGGGCGCCGGATGCGGCCTATGACCTGCTGCAGGCGCGAATCGAGTCGGAGGACGGCTACCGGCCATGGATGGACTCGTTTGCCGCCCAGATGAACCGGATCGCGGCGTTGGTCGGGCTGCCCGGCGTCGATCTTGCCGATCTGGCCCCCGCCATGCCCGGCCCGACCGCCGAACAGGCCGCTACCGCCGAACAAATGTCGGACGAGGACCGGCAGGCCTTCATCCGTTCGATGGTCGAGCGTTTGGCAGCCCGGATGCAGGAGAACCCAGGCGATCTTGACGGCTGGATGCGCCTTGGTAAAGCCTATGCGGTGCTGGGTGAGTCCAACAGCGCCCGGGACGCCTATAGCAGGGCGAAGGTTCTGGCGGATGACCTGCCGCAGGATGACCCGCGCCGGGCCGGGATCGACCGGGCGTTGCTGGAATTGTGACGCATTCCGTGCAGTGGGACACAAAATCGCAAACTTCGCAGTAAACGAAGATGCCTACGATATGGCCGCCTCCACACCGGACGCGGCCATATTTAGTGCGGAATACCGAATATCTTCGCGCATCAAGTGTTTCGAGGCTCTCCTTTTGGGATTTGCGACACTCGATCGGACCTCTTCAAAATGGTGGTAAGCCTGCCTGAATATCCCGTTTTTTGGAATTCCAGGCGACTTGTGCCACATGGCTCAAAGCGACAGCGTAAACTGTGAATTTAATACCGCAAAAGTCGCATCGTTGGACTTACACACCAGCCAGCCGAAGCCTGTGAACGAACCCATCCTCTTTGGTTTGATCGTAGATCTCCATGTCGGGGTGGGCTTTAGGCTGCCAGACGCGGCCAAATTCAATCGCGCAGGAAACAGGGATAGCTGGAAAGACCATTACCTCGACATCCATGCCGTGCTCATTCTTGATTTCGTCAAGGGTTGACCTGACTATCGTTCTGAAACGGCTCAAGTCGTCTTTGTGCCGGATTACTCCGTGCCGTTGCATATTGCTGCGTATCTCCCAGACAGAGACGTCGCAACCAACTGCAGCAGCGATCCGATCGTCAGAAATGTGCGAGGTGATTGAGAGTTTCAAGGCAACACGTTTGCCCCCCTGATTTCCCTTCGAACAGGAGAACTCGACATTCGGGCCATCCTCAGGCCATGCCCACTGCGCTGGTTCACGATGGCGCTCATAAACATCAGCTTCCGAAATATCAGAGATGAGGCGCCCCAGGTCCATCAGAAGAGGGATCGGAGCCAGGCCAAACACCGACAGATGGCGAATATCACCACTTTCGAAGCGGCCTTGGATCAATTTTGAAAATCCTTCACGCAGGACTTCAGGCTGAACGGACCAGTAGGTCGGGTCACTGTCTTTGAAGTGCATACCTCTGACCTTGATCTCGGCCGACCGCCTTTCAGCCGGCGTCCGGTTCGGAATGATTGCTTCCACGCAATCGTCGAAAGGCACTGCTGTTTCGTTTGGACCAATCGGCGCCGAGAACTGCAAAATGTGGGACCTGCTGTCAGGTCCGGCCGAAAGCACTGCATCAACCCATTCTTCATGCTCCCGCTTCATTTCCAGAAGCAGTTCTTCAGGGTAATCGCACCATGTCGTTTTACCGTCGATGATGCGGTGATGTGTATCGCACATCAACATGAGGTTTTCGGCACGGTCGGAGAGCAGGTGCGATCGTTTTTCATCGCCCCTGGGTCCGTTTGGATCAGATGAAACGATGTGCGCGAGGTAAGCCGAATTAAAGTCAAACTCACCTGACAGGAGGTCGTGATCGAGAGACTTCCGACAGTTTCTGAATTGACACCTGCCTGCTGCGCGCGCCCACACCAGCAGCTTGGTTACCTCTCTGGGGGATTTTCCTCTCTTGCTCATAGCTTTCTTGCTCGCTTTGTTATTGAATCCGACGGAAGGGCCGGTTTTTGTGAATGCGTCGTTGAATTTCACGCGGTGCAAGCGGTCTACGCTTCTTGGTAAGCCGCTCCAACCAATGCCGTGCCTCTTCCTGAGGCAGGCGCTGAACCAGCCCAGAAAGCAAATCGGCGCAGCAGTCTGAGGGAGTTTCGCCGCTTCCACAGGGGCATTGTGTATCCTGCGATGCAGGGAGGCACTCATTGTCGATCCGCCACGATAAAATGTTCTTCACCGTGGCTGCGTCCGACCGACAGCCGATAAACTCGGCGATGGCCTGAGCGAACCCCTCTTCTCCATGAGCCCAATCATCGAACGGCCAGTGCCCCTTACGGCGTTTTAACAGCTGGCTGAGAAAGAAATTCCGGAATGGACCATTGAAGTAGCTGGCGATGGAAATGTCTTTCGCAGAGGCTTTCCATGTTTCGAAGACGGTGATGCAGCACTCTCCTTTGGAACTGCAGTGGTAGTCGTCTTTTCTGGGAATAGAGCGATCCAGAACTACCACAACAGGTTCCGTTTTCGGGTAGTTCGCCTCTACGGTCACGCGCACCTTGTGGCGCGCAAAAGCACCCATGTCCTGATGCAGGGGCAAATGAGGCAATAGAGCGTAGGTTCCTTCCACGATAACAGCCCCACCTTGTACAGAGACTTCAAGGTAGGGCTGATCGACAAAAAGGGCGTCCTTGATCTCTCGGATCAGAAGCTGGACCTCGTCACTCAATGTCGAGCCAAGGTTTTGTGGCATTGCCGTTAGTCTCAACTTTCTGGGCTTCGGCGACAGCTGCCGTTGTGCCAGCAGCGATCATGGCAGCAGCAAGGCCAAGTTTAGGAGACACTTTTCGAATGGTCGTCTCAGTCATGGCTGCCTTAAAGGGCTCCGGGAAATCGTTGAATCGGCTGACGGTGAGGTAAGACAGGAAATCCTGGCGCGCCTTGCTGACCCATTTTTCGAAGTTTCGCCGTTTCTCCGGGACCTCGGCCCATTTGTCGGCGAAATTCTCACGGGGGTATGACGGGTTGGAAATGACGGCTGGATCCCCCAGTTCTGCAATCCGTCTCTCCATCTTCGGCAGGATGTTCTTCAGGGTATCTGAAATCGTGCTTTCACCCTGATATGCCTCGGCCGCGATCGTAGTGATGATGATCGAGATCGGTTTGTGTTTGTCCCCATCGAACATCACGTCTCGATGGCGCTTCAAGAGCTTGATGGCGTCTTGTAGGGGAGTCCGCACTTCATAGCTGGGGATCTCTTCGACGCTGGCATAAACGCGCCCTTCGGCTTTCATCTGCAGCCTGGCCTCTTCCAAGATCGTTTTCTGGCGAAGGCGGAACCACCTTGCATAGCCTTTGGGGTTGCTGATCAACCATTCTGCGCCACGGATTTGGTATCCAGGATGTTTCTTGTCGGTGATACCAATGGCCGTTTCAGAGAGGCGTTGGACAAGTCCAATATCAGGGCTGAATCCCCTCATCTGTGAGGTAAAATCGTCGCGCGCCGGAATACTGGGCAGGACATCCATGTGGAAATTCGCAGCATCCTGGTATTCGAGCGTCCAGCACCTGCGGGCATCATCGGGTTCGTTGCTCATGTTTTGAGCCGTCGCATACCCATGAATTTCGATGCCAACAGCTTGCTTGAGCTCCTCTTGGGACATTTTGCTTCTGGAGCCATGCTTGAGAGAGCAGACGACATCTACATCATAGGCATCTCCATCCCCCACAGGGCGAATGACCGTGCCAAGAGCAAACGAACCCTGAGAGGAAACCACCGGTCCAAGCCCATGGATAGTTGAAGCGGGCCGATCAAGCCATTCACCAATTGACCTGTAACGAGTCCTGGCCTTTTCGTCATAGCTCGGTGGAATCGAGATTTCCTCGACCAGAGCTCGCAAAGCTTCTTCTTTTGTCGTGATTTTCTTGCCTGCAGGCGCGTTCATTCGGCTGTCCCTATTTTGTTTTCACATACTGCATTATGTGGGAACATAATAAGAACAATACAAGATGTTGCACAAGAGATTCTGCCAGAAATTTGTTTCGCGCCTTTAGCTTGCTTTTCAGAGAATACCTTCTTGGCCTTCCCCGTTTTCCTTGATCTCTCAAAACGAGCTCTCAGTTTTGTGCCCATGTAGAGCCACGGACGATAAAGAACCCGGTAGAGGTCAGGTGGTGTTTCAGAGCCGTCCTTCTTTTTTATGAATGCATCCATGCCATGCCTCATGGCAGGCGTCTTCTTGACTGGAACGCGTTTGGGCTTTGGTGGGAGATCGACGAATTCATCTGTCCCGGGTATTGGTATCGCCCGTTGGATCATGATCGGAGGGTCGATCAGGTCATCAATTTCCTGATACGGGCACGCATAACTTCGCTACTCAAAGAAATTGTAATGGATCCGGTAGATGTTGAGTGCTTGCGTGTCCCACCCCACGGAATGCGTCACTGGAATGGGAGGGGGTGATTTTCCGCGCGACCCGGTCCGGCCCATGCCGGACGGGATGTCTATCCCGCGCAACAGGATAGCTTGGCCACATCCCGCTCGAAGGTCTGTGCGGCCAGCTTCAACCCTTCGACCGTGGTCAGGTAGGGAAAGATCGTCGCGCCAAGCTCTTCGTAGGTCAGGCCCGCCCGGATCGCCATCACGGCGGTCTGGATGCTGTCCGCACCTTCCGGCGCCAGAATGCTGGCCCCCAGCAGCTTCTTGCTGCCGACATCCGCGACCAGCTTGATCAGCCCCCGTGTATCGCGTGCGGCAAGCGCCCGCGGGACATGGGAAAGCGGCAGCACCGAGGTTTTGACCCGGTGCCCCGCCGCGGCGGCCTGCGCTTCGGTGAGGCCCGCGCTGGCCACCTGCGGGTCGCTGAACACCACGGCCGGCATCGCGGTGTTGTCATAGCGCAGCGAGTTTCCGTTCAGCGCGTTCCGGGCAGCCAGTTTCGCCCCGTAGGCGGCCATGTAGACGAACTGGTCGCGGCCGGTAACGTCGCCAACCGCATAAACTCCTTCGCGGCTGGTCATGAGGGCCGCATCGACATGTATACCGCCCATGCCATTGGTCGTGATCCCGGCGACGTCCAGGTTCAGAAGGTCCGTGTTCGGCACGCGCCCGGTCGCCAGCAACAGCTTTTCGCCCTGGATGGCCTCTGGCCCGGCGGGTGAAGTGACGTGCAGGGCAATCTCTGCGCCGCATTCCTCGACACGGTCATAGTGCAGCCCCTTGCGGACGGTGATGCCCTCTTCGGCGAAATACTTAGTCAGGGCGGCGCCGATCTCGGGTTCGGCCTCGGGCAGCAACCCTCGCCGCGTTGCAATCGTGACCCGTGTGCCCGCGCGGGCAAAGACCTGCGCCAGTTCGACACCGATGTAGCCGCCACCCATCACGATCAGGGATTTCGGAAGGGTTTCCAGCTCCAGGATCGAGGTGCTGTCATGGTGCGCAACCGCATCAAGCCCGGGAATGTCAGGAACATGGGGGCGCGAACCGGTTGCGATGATGATCTTTTCCGTCCGCACCGCATCGCCGTTCACGACCAGCTTGCCATTGGCTGAGAAACTGGCCGCGCCTTCCATGTAGGTCACGTTGTTGTAGTTCGGTAGAACGTCGATGTATTTCGCCGCGCGCAAGTCGTCGACCAGCGCCCGTTTCTGGCCGATGACCGCAGCCCAGTCCGTGATCCGGGCAGAGGCCTCGAAACCGTCGAACCTTCGGGTGGCTGAGGCGACATGCAGTGTCTCCGTCGCCCGGATTATCGCCTTGGAGGGCACGCAGCCGACATTGACGCAGGTGCCGCCGATGGTGCCGTATCCGATCAGGGCGACCCGCGCCCCTTCCTCGGCGGCGGTGATCGCGGCCGAGAAACCGGCGGACCCGGCGCCGATGACCGTTAGGTCGAAGTGTCCGTTCGCGTTTGAGCAGCAGTCAGACATCATGTGCAGCCTTGTTCCGTGCGTTGCCTTTTCGAGTGGCGCTTTGCCGTGTGGCGGTGAGGCCGTCACGATTCATTGACGGAGCTCGACTCGTATCCCGCGCTGAGGGTGGCCGAGGTGATGGCGTCAACCGTTGTCACTGCATTGTCGAAAGTCACGGTGGCGGTGCGCGCCTCGAGGCTTGTCTCGACCGCCTGCACGCCATTGACACCCGAAATGGCGGATTCCACGATGAAGGGGCAGCTTGCACAAGTCATGCCCGGCACCGACAGGGTGACAGTCTGTTCGGCGGCAAAAGCCGCGGCGGGGGCAAGGGCCAAGGCCAGACCGAGGGCAAGGGATTTCAGTGTCATGTTCATTCCTTTCAGAGACCAAGCAGGATTGGTGCGACAACCGGGGCAATCCAGTTCCAGAACAGCGCGATGAGGATCAGAACGGTCGATCCCCAGAGCGCGGATTTCACCAGCCGGTTAGGCAGGGGGCGGGCACAGGCCTTGCCTTCGGCGCAGGCCTTGGGCTTGCGATAGACCATCCAGTAGCCATAGCCGAGAAAGCCGAACGTTACCGCGATGAAGATGGGCTTATAGGGCTCCAGGGCGGTCAGGTTGCCCACCCAGGCGCCCGAGATGCCGAGGCTGAACAGGATCAGGGGTATGATGCAGCAGGTGGACGCCCCTATGGCGCCAAGGACGCCGCCGGCGGCTGCAAGCCGGGCGGTTTTCCGGTCGTCGCCGAATGTTCGCGCCTCCCTCGCGGAATGTTCAACAGTATCTGCCATGAAGCCTCTCGCCAATGTGGTTCATGACGGGTAATGTGGTGCCTGTAGTAGCTACAGATGCAAGAGGTTTTCCTGATGCCCGAATTCACAAGAGCGCGAGCCTATCTGATCGGCGCCATGTCACAGGAAACCGGGGTGAATATCGAAACCATCCGATATTATGAAAAGATCGGCCTGATGCCCAAGCCGGACCGGACCGCCGGCGGCAACCGCCAATATTCACATGACCATCTCAAGCGGCTGTCCTTCATTCGAAAAAGCCGTAACCTGGGCTTCAGCATCGCCGAAATCCGGTCGTTGCTTGGCATGGTCGATCAGCAGGATGTCAGCTGTGGCGATGTTCACCGGATGACGGTCCGGCATCTGGGGGCCGTGCGCGACAAGATCGCCGCGCTTCAGCAACTGGAGGATGCGCTCGAGGGCATGGCCGCGAAATGCGCCCGCGGGGATGTTCCCGATTGTCCGATCATCGACACATTGTTCGAGCAGCCCGAAGCCGCGGCGTAGCGGCTGCTCAGCCGGGTTTTCAGGAGCCGCTTTCCATGTCCCCCCCGTAAGTAACGGGCGCGGCCTGTTCCATCGCGTCGAGAATGGCGGTGGTGGTCAGGATTTCCGGCAGGGCGATACCTTCGGGGGCTGACGGTCCGTAGACGATGTTGAAGGGGATCCCGAACCGGCCGTTATCCTCGAGAAACCGGGCGATCGCGTCGTCGGGGCGGGTCCAGTCGGCCTGCATGGCAATGACATTGTCGGATTGCAGCGCGGCCAGAACCTCGCCGCGTTCCAGCACCAGCGCTTTGTTGGCTTTGCAGGTGAGGCACCAGTCGGCCGTGACGTCGACAAAGACGACCTCGCCCTGCGACACCCGCCGGGCAATCTGCGGCCGGTCGAAGGCGACCCAGGGAATGTCGCCGCTTTTCTCAAGCGCCACTGCGGCCTGCGGGCGGGTGCCATAGAGCGCGACGGGGGCCGCCAGCGCAGCGACAAGCGGCAGGCACAGGGCGGTCCAGCGCACCGTCGGCGGCAGGTGCGCGCCTTGCCAGATCACAAGGATCAGCACAGCCGCTGCCGTCATCGTTCCCGTCGCGGCGGCGGCACCGGCGACACCGGCCATGACCCATGCCAGCCAGGCGATCGTGGCCAGCAGCGCCGCCGACAGCATCCATTTCAACCCCACCATCCAGCGCCCGGGCCGGGGTAGGGCCGCGATTAGTTTCGGGCGAACAGCAACCAGCAGGTAGGGAATGGCCATCCCGGCGCCCAGGGCGGTGAAGATCGCCAGAATGTCCAGCGGCCGCCCGGTCAGAGCAAAGGCGACGGCGGTGCCGAGGAACGGCGCCGAGCAGGGTGTCGCCAGAACCGCGGAAAACGCCCCGGTCAGGAAGTCTCCGGCCATGGGCGCGCGGCCCGCGTCGATATCGGCCAGCCGGGTGTTCAGCGATTGCGGCAGCGAGATGTCGAACATGCCTGCAAGGCTGGCCGCGAACAGCGCCAGCACCACGATAATCACTGCAAGAAAGACGGGATTCTGAAACTGGATGCCCCAGCCGATCGAATAGCCCAGCGACCGCGCTGCGATAGTGACACCGGCCAGCAGCCACATGAAGGCAAGGATTCCTGCGGCAGAGGCCAGAAACCCGGAGCGGATCTGCGCAGGCGATCTATCCTGCGCCTTCACTGCCGAGGACAGCTTGATCGACAACACCGGCAGTACGCAAGGCATGACATTCAGGATTAGCCCGCCACCTACCGCCAGCAGCAGGATCCAGAACATGGTTCCGGCCGAGGTCTCGGCCGCAGCGATCTCGTAAGGCGGCGGGGCAGGGGGGGCGTCGGTTTGCGGGAAGAACTCGGCCACGCGATTGGTGTCGGTCACGGTCACGGAAAGCGGTGGAGGAGCGTCGGCCAGTGCCAGGACCGGAAACCGCACCCACATAAGCTGACCGTCCTGCCCCAGCCGGAGGTCCGGCGCGCCGAACGACGTGTCCCGCCCCATGTCGGGAAACACGTCGGGCGCGGAAAACGGTAGGTCGCTGGTGAAACTCAGCGTGAGCGTCTTGCCCTCGGCATCAAGCGTGGCCGAGTCCGATACGATCCCGCTTTGACTTCCTTCCGCAGGCACGCGCGACATGTAAGCGTTGATCAGCCGGGCGGCGTCCAGATCCCGGCCCAACCCCTGTGGCAGGGACAGGTCCAGCGGAAACTCGATCGGGACACAGACATCGGAACAGACAAGGACCGCGACGCTGGCCTTGAGGTCAATCGGTGCACCGGGTGTGTCGAGGGAAACGGTCAAGGGAAAGACGACTTCGTCCTGGTAGCCGAAATTCTCGATCCCGAAGGCGCGGAAGCGGATGGGGGCCGGCCAGTGAAGCTGCACGTCCCTGACGTTTTCCGACCCGTCCCAGGTGACCTTGGGCGGAATCCCCACCTCGCCCGGCGATTTCCAGTACGTTTTCCAGCCCTCGCCAAGTTTCAGGTGCAGCCCGGCGTTGATCGTGCCGGTGTCTCGGTCTACCGCGTCCTGCGCTGTGATAAGCCGGGCGACGACCGGAAGCGACACGTGTTCGTCCGAAGTAGCGGCATGACTCCTCCCGGCCGCAAGCAGGCCGGAGGCCAGGGCGCAGACAAGCAGACAGAGTTTCAAGAATTTTCTGGCCATTCCGACTCAGGTTCCCTTGTAGATCGGGCCGTGTCTGCCAGATTCCAGCGCGGGAGGGTCAAGCGGTCCGAATGTCACATCGCGGCGATCAGCTGGTGAACCCCTCGCGCCCGTCATCGCAAACGAAATAGGCGCCGCCCTGCTGTCCTTCCCACTGGACACGGCACCCTTCAGGCAGCGGGATCGCCGTGGATTGAGGCTGTTGCTGGCATGTGGCATAGGTCTGCGCGCAGGCTGACAGCAGTGTGGCGGTCAGGAAAAACGCGGACGCCAGACGCCCGCGCCTGAGAAACACCGGCAAAATCTATTGCCGGGACAGCCTGGCAGGCTCGGCCTCGACCGCTTGCGGCTGCTCCTGCTTATTCTCGTCTGCCGCCGGGTGGCAGGATTTTCCCATCACCTTGTGCATGAAGAAATGCGCGCCAATACACAATGCCACCGGAGCGAACAGGCCCAGTGACTCGGTGACGCCACCAACGGCCCCGCCAGCCAGAAAATACAGCCCGATCGGAACGAACATGACGACGCAGCACGCCATCATGCCCCATTTCATGAGCTTGCCGCCGGTATCTTTCGCGCACTCTTGCGATGCGCCTGCTTGCTGATGATCTGCCACGTTTCACTCCAACATTGCGTGTTCGGGATGCTGATAACGCCTTCCCGCGATGGAACGTCAAATCGTTTTTTAACGAATTTGTGTAAGCCCAAGCGGCGAGGTGGTATTGTTTGCGACAGGCGTTCTGCGTGATTAGCACCAATGGAAGTGTCCGTTAGGCAACCAGAAATCAAAACCTCTGGATTCTCAAAATGCGATTACACCCAGCGCAGGGCCTGTTTGAGCTGACGCATCGCTGCTTGCAGGTCTCGAACATGCCTGCGAATGCCCTGGAAAGTCTTCCAGCTCTCGGCCAGTTGCCGCAGCTGTTCCCGATCCTTGTCGAAAATCAGGTGTTCCGAGGTGTCGATGCGCATGGCCAGATCACCATAGCCGGGCTTGAGTGCGTTCAACGCTCCCGTGATTTCGTCAGCCATCAGATCCAACGCCTTGTCGTCATTGATCGCCAGAGGTTCGCCATCCCGAAGACGTTGAAACAGTTGAGGCAGGAGTGGCCGAAGGTTTTCTCCAGGTGCGAGATCGGCCTCTTCCCACTCCTCGGCGAGCCAACGCCCTTGCTTGATGGTTAAAAGAACGGCCTTCTCGAGCTGCTCATTAAGGTCATTAGCCATGGAAATTCTCCTTTGCTGAGGCGGGTGACAACGAGGCATCATTGCCTCTCAAGAGGCCGAGACGGGTAGGCAGGCCCCGGCCTTTGTTTTCACGCTGGCAACAGCGCAACGGAGGAATCCTTCTGAGCGGTGAAATGTGCCTGAAGATGTTCGGTGAACTCGTCCGAGAGAAGGCAGATATCTTCTACGATGGGTGAGCCCGGGTCGATCTCCGCGAAATATGCAGCTTCGATCCGGTCCGGGTTATGGACGTTTTCCAACGTCAGCAACTCGTGGAGGCGAGTCAGGTTGCACTCCATACGGCGCGTCAGTTTAGGTTGGATAGCCAGGTCGTCCATGATGGCGTGAACACACCGGACACCGGGCTGGCCGCCGAGAAGCGCAGACGCATTTTGCATGGCTTCAGAGCGATCGTGAAAAAACTCCTTGAGGTCCTTCAGGGGATCGTGATGTAAGTCGAACATATTGTGTTCTCCTTTGCAGCACCCTCGCATCATGCTCGGGTTTCAAGGCGCCTGATTTCCTCCTTGGGCTTGCGCGGTCACATCTTCTGAGCGGCTGCGGTCTCTCGGCTGGCTGCAAATTTTGGTTTGTTGTTTCCTTGTTTTTTGGGCTTCGCAAGGCTGTCCAAAAACAAGAAAAACGAAACCAAGACCCTGAAATTTCATTTGAGAAACCAGAATGTTGCCGATTATCCACAAACGCGCTGTTATGTGGACCGGCATCCTGCTGGCGATCAACCTCCAGACCAGTTTCCTGACGCCGCCTTTCGGGTTCTCGCTGTTCTACCTGCGCGGCGTCGCGCCGGAAGAGGTGACGGCAAGCCATATCTACGCCGGTGTCCTGCCGTTCATCGGGTTGCATGTGGTCGGGATGTTGCTGCTGTGGCTGATTCCGGCGCTGGCCTCCGCTCTGCCGGCCGCGTTGTTCTGAGAGGGTGCCCGATCCGGCCTCGTGTTGACTTCGCAAGTCTCGTGGTCCGGCGTGTTGCGGAAGTTCCGGCGGTGAGCGGGATTTGTTGAAAGTGGCCTCTGACCACCCCGTGCGGATGATGTGCCCCCGTTTTCAACACGACCCGGAAAATGCGGAAATTACAGGGATTTGAGGTGGCCAGCGGTTTCCACTGACCACCGTCAAATATCCAGCTCCACGCCTGTTCCTTGGTGTGATGCGAGGAAACCACCGAAATCATGGGCAGCCCCGACACCCTCGGAATGGTCATAGTGGCGCGCCACCGTGGCTGGCGAATTGTGGCCGAGCAGGGACGTGGCAGCACGCCCGCCCCCAGCCAGAGTTTCGCTGGCTTCGGTAGCTGCGTTGTCACGAAGGCGGTGAATGGGGATCCGAACTCCAAAGGCCTTTTCGGTCATGTCTCCGGTCAACCTGCCAATCTGCGCCTCGCTGATCGCCGCGTTTTGCGAATTGACGGATGGGAACAAGGCTCGCCCGTCATCGAAGATCGGGCGGAAGGATTGGCGGTATTCCAGCAGGACCGCTGCCAGAGGTGCGTTGCGAAAGGTGCGTTCGAACGGCGCGCCCTGCTTGCGGTCTTCTGGCAGTTTCAGCATCGCCGCCGGGATGCACACCTGGATTGTCTTGGCATCCGGCAGCGTGAGCGTGCTGTCGAACACAAGACAGGACAGCGCCCGGGCGCGCTGGGGCAGGGCAGTTCCTATCGCAAGGATCAACCCGTTGCGGAACTGGCGTGCCGCATGCAGCCCGCGCATCGGCCGGGCGCGGGCCTCGCCGATGTGCTGAAACCCGAGGTTGTAGATCGTCGAGGCACCGACCAGCTGCGCGCCGGTCTTCGTGCCCGGACCCTCCGCGGCTGCCCCTTCGCGCCAGTCCGCCACGACGAAGTCGCAGGCTGCGGAGGAAAACCCGGGCTGGACGAGCGCGATCCCACTCAGGACGCGTTCCACGTAGTCGGCAGCGGAGCGTGTCGTCACCGGGTGTCCAGAGCCCGTGCCGGTGACGACGTGGCGGGCGAAGGCATCCAGCGCGGTACCTGTCGGTGTCAGATCGAACCCGTCGGAAGCGCACTTGTCCGCCCATCTTTTCAGAGCACTGATCACGCTTTGGGTATAGGCTGCGCTCCAGAGCGTGCGGCCCTTGACCCGCTTGCCCTGACGCGACAGCGCGATATGATGGGCGACCGGTTGCCGCCATGGGGCAGGGAGGTGCCGGAGCGCTTCCTCGGCCCGGGTCCAGGCGGTCTTGCGGGGGGCTTTAGGCGTCACACGGTGGCTACGAAGGACCTTTCCGAAATGCGAGGCGCGCTCGGCGCCCCACATTTCGGAGGCCACCCTTTGAACATGGGCAAACTCTGCCAGGGCCTTATCGCCGACTTCGCCAATACGCTGCCGCAGATGGGCCGAAAGCTCGGCCCGTCCAGGAATGGGACTGCCTGGTGTCGCGGACCGGATGTCCGCGAGCAGGCGAAGATGGTCATTGGCTGTCATTGGATACTCCTTGCGGCGCCGTGTTTTGAGGCGGTGTTCTTGGTCTTCCCGTTCAGTTTCTGCTGCCACTCGTCGAGCACCAGCGCCTCGTCGAGCTCAGCGTAGTAGTCGAGCGTCGTCTGCAGGCTCTTGTGGCCGAGCAGGCGCTGGACCTTGGGAAGGTTGTCCGGGCTGTCCTTCAGCCATATCCAACCGATCAGGTGGCGGTAGAGGTGCGGGTGGATGTTGACGCCGACATGCCGCGCCAGCAGCCTGGTCACACGCTTGAGCAGCGTGCAGTAGTGGGTTCCCGGCGCGCCCTTGCCCTGGGACGGGAACAAGTACGGGTTCTGTTTGTCATCGGGCTTCAGTATTCGAGGCCGAAGCACCTCGAGATAGTTTCTGAGCAGACGGCTGGTGCGTTCGCTGAGCGGGATCGGCAGGTCGGCATCGCTTTGGCCACGCATCTTGACTTCGACGGCGGGGACGGTGAGGCGCGCGAGGTCGCCTTGCCAGGAAACCCAGTCCAGCCGCGCGCGCAATACGTTGTCGCTGCGCGGTGCCCGGCTCATCAGGATGTCGTGAGCCAATGCCGCCATCACGTCGCGGATCAGGTCGTCATCCATGACGTCGACCTTGGCCGGAAGCGAACCAGTCTGCCTTCCTTGCTGACGCCGACGCCTGTCAATCTCAGCGTTCACGTTCATGATCACGGTGTCCGTCAGGCTCATGGTCAGGAAAATCTTTTCCTCGGTGAACTGGTGGAGTTTGGCCCGATTTCTCGGAGAAATCCCTTTGAAACCCGGATTGCGAAGCGTAATGAGATCGGAAATCTCTTCCAGATCTTCGGCCGAACGCCCCATGAAGCCGGATGCGATCTTGCGCATGGCTTTCAGGACACTTGAGACATAGCCACTGGGGTAGTCGCTCTTGTTTCCATCAGCGAGCGCTTCAGCACCAACCTCCAGATACTCCGGATCTGTCAGCTCCTCGATTGTTTCCGGGACAACGTCTGTTGCAGAGACAATGGCCTTTGCCATGGAGATGACATAGCCCCGACGGCAGGCAAGTGTCGTGTCGGCCCACCGGTCCCTGCCGGTCAGAAAACCCTTCTCGGCCATGAGTTCGGGCGATCCCTTTCTGCCAGGCTTTCCCGATCGGAGGCGCCGGTCCTTTTTCGCATTCCGGAGGCGTGCCTTCTTGTCCGAAACCGGTTTTTCCATCGCGTCGAGCGCGGCGATGAATTTGGTCCGGGTCAGCCCGTCCCGCGACATCTGGCCTGTCGCCCAAGGGGCCACCCGGCTGTCAAATTCCGTGAGGAGAGGATCGAGTTGAGAGTTGCAGACACCGAACTTGTCACGCCCGTCTTCGAACGGGGGCGGGGCGGCGGCAAATCCGAACTCGGCAAAATCCGGGTGATCTGTCAAAGATCGCAGCAGCGTTGCGATTTCACGCACATGCTTTTCGCACCGCGCTTCGCCCTTGGCAGAAACCTCGACCCTGTGGCGATAGTAATCCGCCAATGTGTCTGTCGAAATCTCGGCGGGTTGAATGCCCTTGTCGTGCAGGAAGAGGAGAAACGAACCAGAAATCAGCCGAGCAGTGTCTGCCAGGTCGCTGTCCCGGATCGCTTCGTGGACCTCTTTGTAAACCCCGCCGATATCGTCGATCCGTCGATTGCGTCGGCGCGACTGACCGTTACCTGCGGCAGTCACCAATGTAGACCGGTAGGTCGACATGCTTCCCTTGGTCAGGCTGAAGCTCGCAGGGCTATGGCGGTCGAAAAAGTCAATCACGTCCTGCTTGCAGACAACCTTCAGCTCCGGCACCCAGCCGGCCTTGCGGCACAGCCATTTCAGGCGCGAGCACAGGGTTCTGTCCCCGGCAGATTGCGCCTCGGCGAGGAGGTCCGCATAGGTCCGGGGTGGCTCGCCGCCAACTTCCAAAAGATCTCGGCCTGTGGCCCCTGACAGTGCCACGAGTGTGGAATGGCGGGGTTTGAGGCCGGGGATATTGAGGATATCGGCGACGGCTTTCGGGTTCAGCCCGGCGCGCAGCGACAGCGCCCGCCGGGACTCGCCGCTGGTGTCGAGATAATCCTTTAGTTCCTGCGCAAGGGTCATGTTCCTGGCTCCGTTTTGGTGGGCGACCGGTCACTCGAGGTCGAGATCCGGCCTTCCAGCCTCAGGCCGGACTCGAAGCTCGAAGACCGCGAGCCACTCGTCTCTGATCGTCCAGGATTTCCCCAGTTTCGCCGCCTGCAGCTTGACCAACCCGTGAGGTGTCGGGCAGCCGTGGTTGATCCAGTCCCGGATCGTGTGGGGATCGCGCTTGAAGATCTCAGCGATCTCGTTGGTCGAATAGTACCTTGGTGTTTTCATCACTTTCCTCCCGGTGTCTGCGGAGGAAATGGTCCCCGGCGGTGCTGGACGGAAAAATCCGGGGCAAAAAAGGCCGGGGCCGAAGCCACAACCGCCAGAAAATGGGTCACGCCAGTAATAAGAAATCTATTTCCGGTCCGCCCCAAATCTTCCGGATCAAACCGTTGTTTCCGAGTTTTCCGGTGCGAACCGAGTTCCCCGTCAGATCCAACAAGATGGAAGACTGACGATGAACATGAATTGCGGCACGACCAGAGTACCTCGGGATGGAACAGGAAGATTCACCGGGCAGGGGGCGTTTGATTGTGATGCCCCGGCCCCACAGACGCGGTTCACGCCACTTGGGGATGCGGATACCCAATTGCGCGTGGTGCTGGAGGATGCCGACGCCCTCCTCGCCCCGTCCGGAGAGGATCGCCCCGGCGTCGCCACCGTCGTGTGCTGCGCCAGCCCCGGCGCCGGGAAAAGCCGCTTGGCAAAGCTCTTGCTCTCCGAGAAGGAAAACCGGGGCGAGGACTGCCGCGTGTCCTTCCACCTGCCAACCCTCGCCCTTGCCGAGGAGGCGGCGGGTGAAGCCCTCGATCTCGGCCTGAAAGCGCAGGCGATCCGCGGCCGTTCGGCACCGCGCCCGGACGGGGCCGGCCCGATGTGTGCCAAGGCCAACCTGGTCGAGCGGGCCAGTCGTTTGGGTGTTGCCGTGCGGGACAGCTTCTGCCGGCGGGTCGAGGAGGACGGGACGGAAAAATGCTGCCCGCATTTCGACCAATGCGGATATCTGGCGCAGTTCCGGGCTGGTGCGACGCTCAACTTCCTCGCCACCAGCTATCTTCCGCTCCCCGACCCGGTGGAAAAATGCGACTTGCGGATCCTCGACGAGACGTTCTGGCAGCAGTTCCTGTCGATCCGGGATGTTCCGGCCGCGTCTTTTGCCGAGCCGCGGACCTTCTTTCCTGCGTCGATGGCAGGCGATCATGCCTATCTGCTTGATGCGGCGCGGCAGGTGGTGGCGGCGCTAATTGCGGGCGACTCGCCGCTGTGCTTGCCGTTTTCCCACGCGGATTATGCGGCGTTAGCCGCATTGGAATGGCGGGGGAAAGCCCCGGATCCTTCGCTTGCCCCGGACCAAAGCGGCGTGCTGCAGGACAAGTTGTTGAAGTGGGCGGAGGTAAACCACCGCCAGGCCTACCGCTTCGCCGCCATCTGGCAGGTGCTGGCCGACGCGAAGGCGGCCGGTCTTGCCGAGACCGAGCGGCTGCGGCTGATTGCGGCTGATGATCGGCATGTCATCCGGGTTCTGCGCCGGAAGCCGTTGCGTCATCAAGAACCGATGCTGGTCCTTGACGCCGATGCCGACGACGACATTCTTTCAGCGCTCGGCTGTGATGTGCGGGCAAAGCACGAAGTCACGCTGCGCCCGAACGCAATCGTGACGCAGCTTCATGACCGCCGCATGACCAACGGCAGTCTGCTGAGAAAACCGGGGCTGCGCGAGAGCTGGCGGCGGATCATCGCGCGCGAGGTGCTGACCGATCGACTGGGCCGGAACGGCGGCGTGCTGGTCGGCGCGACACGCAAGGTCGTCCGGGCCTTCTTCGAGGATGCGGGGTATTGCTTCGATGGCATGTCCGAGGAACAGGTCTCGGCTTGCATGCTGGAAACCAGACTGCACGGCGCGCACTGGCTCTGGTTTGGCGGACGCGCGCTTGGGTCCAACCGGTATCGGGATTGCTCAAGCGTCATCGTGATCGGACGCGAGGAATTACCGGTCTCCGCGCTTGAGGATCAGGCGCGGGCGATCTGGGGAGACACACCCGGTGAGCCTCTCGATCTGCTTGCGCCGGATGCTCTGGGAAACACCCGGATGCCAGAGGCGGCTGTTTCCTATGAAATGACCGACAGTTCCGCGAAGGCTGTTTTGGTGCCGTGTCACCCCGATCGCCGTGTCCGCCGCCTGCAGCAGCAGAGCCGCGAGCTTGCGACGCGGCAGTTGATCGAGCGGTTGCGCCTGGCGCGGGCGTCGTATCCGAAGCGGGTGATCATCGGCTGCAACATTCCCATCCCGGGGCTCCCGGTCGATGCACTCGTCTCGTGGCAGGAGCTGTCTCCGAACCGCCTTGACGCGGCAATTACCGATGGCCTGTTGGCCCATGGCGGCATTCGGCTTTCGCCAGAGGGTCTCGCCGAGGGTGCGCCGGCTGTCTTTTCCGGCGTTGAGGCTGCGCGCACCTATCTGAAGCGGAACAAGGGCCAGGAATTTCAAGGGCGCCGATCACAGCTACCGACTGCAGACTGTGCGCGCCTGCATCTTGCTGAAATCAAGCGGGTGGCCCGGCATGCGCGTAAGGAAAGGGCGCTCTTTTTCGGCAATGAGCCTGACGCCGCGTCGGTGGCCGCGCGGATTTGGGGGCCGCTGCGCAGCTACGAGCCGCTGGATGCTGACCGGTGAGCAACCAGCGGCCTGAGCGGGCTCTCCAGATGTCCGACCTATTGCTCCATGCAGGCCATGTGCCGCGCGCCTTGGCAGGCCAAGCTGCGGATGCTCCAGGTGCTCTTGACGTAGGCAAGGATCGAGTCGATCTCCTCGTCGCTCAGCACCTCCTGCCAAGCGATCATACGTTCGTTGCGGGGTGAGCCTTCGCGGATAGTGGCGCGCAGACCGGCGTCCGAATGGTGCCACGCGTGCATGTCGTTGTTGAGGGCGGGCGCCTTGAAGCCGAATTCGTCCTTGGCGGAGGGATCCTCGGGGTTCTCGCCGATGCCACCGGCGCCGTGGCAGGAAGCGCAGTTGTCGGCATAAAGCGTTTCGCCGGCAGCGATCCGATCTGGTTCGGCCAGATCGTTGCTCTCGAAGCTGGTCCAAGATGCGCCGCCGTCGCGGCTGAGCAGGACCGCTCCGGTATCAGCCACGGCGTAGAGTTTCCCGGGCGATGACGGATCTTCGGTCAGCACACGCAGGTAGCGGTCCTTGAAGCCGGTTCCGACCAGCTGCCAGTCCAACGTCGCCTCGTCCGCCATGACCAGACCCGTGCGGTAGATGAACGCGGCAACGCGCCCGCCGGACAGGCTGGCGACGGCAGTTGCGGGGGCCTCGCCGGAATAGCTTGCCTGCCAGGTCTGGCCGTTGTCATGGCTCACCATCAGCCCGGTCATGGTCGCGGCAAAGATCTGAGACGGTTCTGTGCCCGACAGCTCCACCGAAATGGTTTTTTCCGGCGTGGTTTCGAGGCTGGTCCAGCTGAGGCCGCCGTCTTCGCTCAGGTGGATCGTCTTGTCGAGCCCCGCCAGTTTCGCGGTGTCCAGGCGGCTCACGGAAAGGGAGGTCAGCGCCACCCCGGTCTCGCCGTCGGTGCCCGGCACGGCGGTCCAGCCCGATGCATTGGACTCAAGGGTGAACAAGCCCACCGACACCCCGTTTTCTCCGACCCCGATCAGAACCTGCCTTGCGGGCTCGTTCGGGTTCGCGGCCAGCCCGATAACGGCCGCACGCGGCGGCGCGATGATTTCCGCCATGCCATCCGGCATCGCGCGCAGCAGCCCGTATCCGGTGCCCAGAAGAAGGGTTGCATCGTCAGCCGGGTCGACCGACAGACCATAAACGGATTGTACGCGGTCGAGCGGTGTGCGGGTCGCCTCTTGCGCTGCCGAACTGTTTGCGATGGCTACTGCTGCCAGAATCGTGACCGCGATGGCTGATCCGAGTTTCCCTTCCATGATTGTGCATCCCTTGCCGAAAACCGCGCGTTCTCCGCCTGACCGAGTGCCACCGGTGGGGGCTTGGGGCAACACGTTTTCTGTATCAATTGGTAACGGCTACAAGGGATCTGATGCCTGAGAATTGTAAAGCAGGCCGACCTGCCGGGCCAGTTCCGGTTGCCGCGTCGGGTTCCAGCGCGGAGTGGGTACAGCCGTCGCTGCAGCCTTCTTTTCGAGTGGGTGGCGACCACCCGCCGGTGACGAGGCGGGATCAGCCACTGCTCCCTCCTCATTGGCGAGGATCTGGCTGTAGAGGTCGACCACCTCTGTTTTGGAGATCGACGGGCAGCCGGCGGAGTTCCTGCGGACCGTGTCGAAGTCGATCTTCTCAAAGCGCCACCGCAGTAGGGTGGCATCACCCTTGGCCCGCAAGAAATAATGCGAGTTCGCGCTGCCGGCCTCGGCGACGGGCTTGATGCGGCCGGCATTAGCGCCAACTCGCTGCAACGCGAAATCCGCCTGATCCCGTGTACAGAAGGTGAAATCGGCGTGTGTGGTCGTCTTGGGGATCAGCCATCGCGCCTCTCCACGACGCTCCCAAATCTGAAAGGAACAGGGCACCGAATACGGCGCTCCCTCGAAGACAAAGGACTGATCCGGCAATTCAAGCTCGGAGAGCAGATGGAACCGGAGATCAAGCTGCCGCTGGATGCTCTCCTTGCGGAAGCTCAACGGCACGATGAAGGCGATAGCATCGGCAAATTCCGCAGCCTTGTTGAAAAACTTGATGGCGGTCCGGGCGACCCGGCCGAACGGCGGATTGCCGATGACCAAAGTGCGACCCAGATTGACGGGCGGCGTCCATATGAGGAAGTCCGTCTGCACGATGCCCGGCTTACGAGGGTCGATGTCGAGCGCGAGGCAGGCCTGGCCGAGCTGGTCTGAGAAAGCCCCGGCACCGGCCGAAGGCTCCAGCAACGTGTCAAAATTCAGATGCATGAACTGAGCCATGGCGAAGGCGATGCAGTCACAGGCAACAGTGGGTGAAGTGTAGAACTGGTCAAGAGTGCGGGCGGGCGGGCGGTTGGTGGTCACGAATGGTCTCCTGCGTGTTACACGCGGGAGATCGGTTCGTTGCAGAGAATCCGGAAACCGGTTTGAACGAGTTAAACATGTGTAAAATCAGTATGTTGTTGGGTTCTTCAAAGTTAACTCGGAAAATTCTCTCGTGGCGTGACTGGCCCGGACTCCGGTGGGCAGAAGGCTGCCTGCACGCGAACTTGCACAAGAGGTGAAAGATCTTGAAATATTAGTGAGTTGTGAGGGGTGCATTGAGGCCGCGAAGCCGCTGTGCCTCCCGTCGGTTTCGAACGGTGTCATCTCAGAGTGCCAAAGGGCCCTCGAGTCCACGGTATGGCAGCATTCGGTTGCCCATCCTGGTTTTCTCATCTAAGCGCAACTTCGGCCAAAATGTCATTTCCGCATCGGCTGATATTTTTCATAATATACCTTACGCGCTATCATCCTGTGAGCGGGCGCGCGCTACCCTCAACTGCGACTCTTGTTAGAAACCAATATGTTATCTGACGAGAGGAATCGGTATGGGAGCCGTTTACACGCAACTGAGTATCACAGAACGACGCAAGATAGAACGCTGGAGACACGCGAAGGTCCCTGTCGATGAAATGGCGCGGGTTCTGGGGCGCTGTCGGTCGACCATATTCCGAGAACTGAAGCGCAATCACTTTAGTGATGAAAGCATGCCTAAATGCGATGGCTACTACGGTGCTGCTGCCCATCTCATGCAAGCAGATCGACGCGCGCGACAGCGAAAGTTGATCAAGCATCCTGAGCTGGCCAAGCGCGTCATTGAGCGTCTCAAAAACGGTTGGACGCCCGAGCAGATCGGCAATCGCATGATCCATGAAGGCGCGCCGCTCAGGGTCTGCCAGGAAACGATCTATCGCTACATCTATTCTAAGGAAGGTCGGCGAGATGAACTCTGGTGGTATCTTCCGACGCACCGGGTCGCCCGGCGACCCCGACGTACCAGAAGACGCAGAGAACCAAAATTCCACCGCGATGTCAGCATCCTGTTTCGGCCAGATGACGTGGCGCACAGGCGGCAGTTCGGGCACTGGGAAGCAGATTTGATGCTGTTCAAACAAAAGCTTGGCCAGACGAACGTAACCTCGCTCGTGGAACGTGTTAGCCGCTTCACGGTGATCCTCAAAAACCCTAACAAACGCACCAAGCCCGTGATGGGCAAGATCACGAATGCGATCCGCGATTTGCCGCTCACAGCCAGAAAGTCCATCACCTTCGATCGTGGAACCGAGTTTGTCAGTTGGCCACATCTTCAAGCAGAAATCGGTACGCAGACGTGGTTCTGTGATCCGTCCTCTCCCTGGCAGAAAGGCACAGTTGAAAACACCAACCGCCGCTTGCGGAGGTGGTTGCCACGCAAGCGCGACATCCGGCGTCTCTCAGATCACGACATGAAGCAGATCTGCGACCGCCTCAACAACACGCCCCGTAAATGCCTCGGGTGGAAGACCCCGGCCGAAGTGTTCCGCGAAAAGATGATGGAGGAATTGCGATGATACCCCTACCCTAAGGCTAACAAGAGTCGCACTTCACGTATCGCTCACACACACGATGAAGCAGCCCGGCATTGACATCACAACCATCCGAAAATGCCTGCCAGACCACGCGGTCAAAGTCGCCTATCTGTGGTCCCGGCTTGCTCAGGAGCCGATCGAGCCACCGCTGATCAAACTCTGGCGCGTCTGAAACGACAACCCTTCCCGTGATTGTTTCAAGCAGCCACGTGGCCACATCATCTGCACTTTCAGCATCCTCCAGGTCAGCGCGAGGGATTCCGTGGACCTGCTCACTGTCGGGGTCCCAATCTTCTTCCGCCCACTCCGGCCGCGACCGGATCAACTTGCTCTTGACGACGACACGCTTGCCAAGGAGCCACGCCAACCCAATTTCAATCGGCCAGCCCTGCGGGCTCAAGGAAGAGGCTTCGAAGTCTATGAAAACGGGGTAATCCATGGCTTGTCTTTTCCAGAAATCGCGCTCCATTTCTCTGTCCAGATCTTCAGCGCGCTCTTCGATCGCATCGTCCTGGATTTGAAGCCCTTCAGATTGTGCCTCAAGGGCCATGTACACTCTCGTCCTCTTGACGATCCGTCTGGCTTTCTCTCGTGCCTGCTCCTTTACAATATCTACCACTCTTCCCTTGATGGGGACATTGCGGCAACCGGATCCGGATCTAATTCGTGCCATTGCCCTCTATAGCGTCAACGATCGAGCATTGACGGATTTCGCCGTGCCCCGGACAGGTGGCGATCAGCTCATCCAGAACGTTTCTCATCCGGACAAGTCCCTCGATCCGCGCCTGAATATCGTTGCGCTTGGCGCGCGCTTTCGTCTGCATCTCCCCGCATCCGGCATTTGGCGCCGTGCGCAACTCCAACAGCTCCGCGATTTCGGCCAACGAAAATCCCAGCTTCTTGGCGCCGGATATGAATTTCAGCCGCCAAAGTGTGTCGCCGCCATAGTCCCGAGCGCCGCCGTCACGCGGGCGTGGCGGCTGAGGGACCAGGCCCTTCCTTTCGTAGAATCGTATCGTCTCGACGCCAATCCCGGCCTCGCGCGCGGCCTGACCGATTTTGAGTGGTTGCATCGCGGTTCCCTCCGTCACCGGCATCTTGACACCGTATCATGATACGGAGGTTAAAACATCGGTGTCTTGATGGTTACGAGGAGTCATATGCGGACCTTCCTGAAACGGTGGCTGCCGCCAGCAGCCGGCGCTGCCCTGGCGCTCTACATGGTGTTTGCGCTCTATGGCAGCCTCGATTTTGCGCTGTTTCTGCAGGGCCTGCGCGAAGCCGATATGTTCTGGATCGTCATTCTTGCCGCCGCCATCCTGCTGGAGCAGGTGATGAGCGGCTGGAAATGGCGGCAGATCCTGTTTGACGTGAAACCGGTAAGCACTCTGCGCCTGACCGGCGCGCTACTGGCAGGCTATGGCGCAAATGTCCTTGTCCCGCTCGGCATCAGCCCGCTGGTCCGGGCGTGGCTGGTTGCCCGGCTCGATCGGTTGAAGATGGCGACCGTGCTGACAACCGCAATCATCGCCCGGTTCCTCGACGGCATCGTTTTCGCCCTTATTGCCGGAGCGGTGGCCGCCGCCGGCCAGATTCCGCAGATCGAAGGCGACCTGCGCCTGGGATTGAGCGTCGCGGGCCTGTTGACCCTGCTGCTCTTCGGCGGCCTGCTTTGGAGTCTGTTCCGGTTCCGCGTGTCGCTGCTGAGCCAAGACCCTCTGCTCTGCCGCCTCTTCGACTGGGTTGCCGCCCGCGTCGGGGCCGATGGCGCGTATCTGCGCGCCGCGCTCGGTGAAGGGATCGTCTGGCCGCGGGCGCGGGCTCGCCGCGTCGCCGCCATCATCGCGGCCATTGCGGGCAAGCTGGCGGCGACAACCCATTTCCTGTGGGCCGGGCTGGCGGTTGGCGTGGTGCTGACCGCGTGGGATTACCTGTTCTTGATGGTGTTTGCCGGCTTCGCCATGGTTCTGGGCCGTTTCGTGCGCATCCCGGCCAGCTTTGTCTTCGGGGCGGGGTTCGCGCTCAAGGCGCTCGGCGTTCCGGACGAGACTGCGCTTCTGATGATCCTGTTCAACTATGTGCTGACGATCCTTCTGGTGGTCGGGATCGGCCTGACGGTGTTGTGGCAGAGCGGCATCGACATCCGCCGCGCCCGGGCAGAGGCAGAGGCAGAGGTGGAAAATGGCAAGGCGTAGTCCCGAAGACACGAGATTTTGGCGCATCGCCGGGGCTGGAGCGGTGTTTCAGGGCGGGTCGGCGGCAGTGGACAGCGCGACGGTGGTGGCCAGTCTGGTGCACATGCTGACCGGTAGTGCCTTGGCCGTGGGCTATGCCAGCGCGGTCCTGCGTCTTGGTTGGCTGCTGCCCCAGTTTGCCGTGGGCTACCTTGCCGAGCGTACCGAACGGCGCATGCCGTTCTACGCCTTTGGGGCATATGGTCGGGCGATTGCGGTTGCGATGATCGGCATGCTCCTGTGGTGGGGGGCGGACTGGCCGCAGGTCGATTGGCCTCCGGTTCCGCTGGCGCTCGGGATGCTGGGATTGTGGACGATCTACGCCTTTGTCAGCGGCGTGGTTGCGGTGCCCTACAACGACATCGTCGGCCGGGCGATCCCGTCGGAGCGCCGCAGCCGGATGTTGGCTTGGCGCTTTTTCGGCGGCGGTGTTCTGGCGGTTCTGGTGGCGGGCATTCTACGCCTCGCGCTTGACGTGATGCCGCCGCTCAGGGCCTATGCGCTGATCTTCGGCCTCGGCGGGGTGCTGATGATCACCTCCGCGACGCTTTTCGTCACTGCGGGCGAGCCCCCCACCGCCGCAGGGGTGCCACGGGACCGCCCCGCCAACCTGTCTGGTTTTCTGCGCGAAGGGGTCTCGACGCTGCAGCAGGACCGCCGGTTCCGGCTGTTCCTGATCTTCCAATGGCTTGGCGCGGCGACGCTGATGGCGTTGCCGTTCTATGTCGTTGCCGCCAGCCGCAGCGGCCTCGGGGCGGCGGATGTCGGAACGCTGCTGGCAGCACAGACTGTCGGCGCCCTGGTCTCGAACCCGCTTTGGGGCCGCATCGGCGACCGGGTGGGCAAATTGCGCCTGTTGGGGATCGTGGCACTGGTGCGTCTTGGCCCCCCCGTGCTGGTGCTGCTGCCTGTGGTCGCGGGTTCGGGGCTGGCCAGTTTCGCGGCGCTGTTCTTCCTGATCGGCGCGATGATGAACGGGGTGACCATCGGTTATCTCGGCTTCCTGATGGAGATTTCACCCGACGACCGCCGCCCGGCCTATTCCGCGTGGTTCAACAGCTTTGCGGCCCCGGCGGCGCTGGCGCCTCTTTTGGGCGGTGTGCTGGTCAGCATGATCGCCATCGAGGTCGTGTTCATCGCTGCGATTCTGGCCGCCATCGGACAGGTCGGGCTTGCCATGCGTCTGTCGCGCGCGTGATGCACATCGCGCCTATCTCCTCCGGCCGCACCCCTGTGCTACAAGGTGTCATGCGTGTCGGAACAGTTGGGGGGAAATCGGAATATGCTGATCGCGGTTATCGGAGCCGTCCTGCTCGTCGTGGCGACGACTACGCTTCACCTGATCACCCTGCGCTGGCTTTCGGGGGCGGCGGCCACGATACCCATGATGCCCACGATACGGATCCTTGTGATGGTTCTGGTGATGTTCGCGGCCCATCTGGGCGAGGTTGTTCTTTACGCCGTGGCCTACGGAGTCGGCGATCATGTTCTGGCGATTGGCAGTTTTGGCGGCGTGCCGACACGTGAACCGCTGGATTACTTCTACTTCTCGGTCGTCAGCTTCACCTCGCTGGGCATAGGCGAGGTTTTTCCCCACGGCCACCTGCGTTTTCTCACCGGGGTCGAGGCGCTGAACGGCCTGCTGCTGATCGCGTGGTCGGCCTCGTTCCTTTTCGCCACCATGAACCGGCTGTGGGAATGGCAACCCTTCGCGGCGCCCGAAGCCGGAGAAGCCCTCGACGACCCCGATTAGCCACCCGGCCGTCGGCGCAGCAAAAGCGCGAGTGCGCCTGCGACGCAGGACAGTATGGATCCCGCAAGAATTGCAACCTTCGCGGTGCCTGCCTGAAGCGGTCCTTCAAGGGACAGCGTGGCGATGAAAAGGGACATGGTGAAGCCAACGCCCGCAAAGAAGGCGGCCGGGGTAACGTCGATCAGTCTGACACCGGCGGGCAAGGCGCCGATGCCGAGTTTGAGCGCAATCCAGGTGGCGGCAAGGATGCCCAGGGGTTTGCCAAGGAAAAGCCCGGCCAGGATGCCCGGTACGATCGGGTCGGACAGCCACTCCCCGGTCCCGTGGGGCAAGGGAACCCCGGCGTTGAAAAAGCCGAACACCGGCACCACGAAATACAGCGCGAGCGGAGCAAGCCGGGTTTCTGCACGGTTGGCACGGCGTCTCTCCGCCGGTGTTTGCATCGGCAGCGACAAACCGATCACGACACCCGCGATGGCCGCCTCGATCCCGATGGCCAGGAAACCGGCCCAGAGTAGCGCGCCAAACGCTGCATAGAGAAGGCCGCGGTCGCTTTCTGCCCAGTCCAGGCCGACCAACCCGGCGAGACCGACAAACGCGAACAGGGCGGGCCAGCCAAGGTTCACATCACCATAAAATGCCGCGATCACGAATATGGAACCGATATCGTCGAATATCGCTACGGCGGTCAGGAATATTTTCAGGCCCGGCGGTACGATGGACCGAAAAAAGGACAGCACGCCGAGAACGACAACCGTGTCCGTCGCAATTGGAATCGCCCAGCCCCGCAAGGCCGGTTCATTGCCGAAATTGATGGCGACATAGATCGCGGCGGGACCGGCCATGCCGCCGATCGCGGCGATGGCCGACAGGACGGCGCGGGAACGTTTGGACAGGCGACCGTAGGCCACTTCGTGTTTCAGCTCGATGCCGATCAACAGAAAGAACAGAAGCAACAGCCCTTCGTTGATCCAGTCGATCAGCGGCGCCTCGACGGCGACCGGGCCGACTCCGGCGTGAACCGGGACGTGATGCAGGGTGTCGTAGAGCCCGGCCAACGGGGAATTGGCGGCGATCATGCCGAGGGCGATTGCAACCAGCAGGGCAAGCCCGGCCCTGCGTTCATGTATCGGGGTATGGTTCATTTCCCTGCGGATACCTATCTTCGCAACCCAGCGCTGCCGGTCCGGCTAAGGCGCTGGCCAGCCTGCCTGGTTCGATGACATAGAGCATGTGCACATTTCACGTCGCCTTGTTCAAGCCGGTCTCGCGCGGTCAGGCAGAGGCCGAGCTGATAGGCTCCGGTTGCCGACAGCAGGATTTCCGCCTTTTCGCGGGTCGCCGGGCAGCGCCACGGCACCGTTGGTCAGCAACTGTTCGGCCTGCGCCGCGCCCAGGGCGCTGGGGACAGGCTGCTTGGGTACGACCATGACCACGAGCCGCCCGTGGCTGCGATACACGCCCGACAGGGCCGCCGCCGCGCTGGTGGCGTCGGGCGGAAACAGCACCGGCACCCCCCGCTCAGGCTGAGAAGTCGGAATTCTGGCTGCGGTATCCTTCGGCCCGCTGCGAGACATCGCGCCTTTTCGGCGTGGACAGGTCATCGCATGTGCCACATGTCATGAATTCTTGTATCGTTGAACTCCTTTCGCGTTGGTGCAGCCAAAGCCTCCATCGGTTCGGCGCCTTTGCGTGCGTGTTGCGTCCCCCCCCCCGCGCGTCAGCCGATCTTGACCAGCGTGTCGGTCACGAACTCATAGGGCGGCACATCGAGGTTTCGCGGTGCCGGGCCTTTCCGGATCCGGCCCGAAGTGTCGTAATGCGACCCGTGGCAGGGGCAGAACCAGCCCAGCCAGTCCCCGGTGGGATCGCTGCTTGCCTGGCCGAGCGGAATGCAGCCCAGATGGGTGCAGACCCCGACCACCACCAGCCATTCCGGGCGTTGAACCCGCTCGGCATCCGGTTCAGGGTCCGGCATTGGCGCGTCGTCATCCGCAAGCGCCTGCGCGATCCGCTCCTTGGGCCGGTGGTCGACGAAGACCGGCTTGCCCTTCCACTTGAGCGTGATACGACTGCCCGGCTCGACCCCTTCGAGGTCGATATTCACCACTGCAAGTGCCGACACGTCGGCACTGGGGTTCATGCTGTTGATCAACGGCCAGACCGCCGCGCCGGTGGTGACAATGGCCGCACCAGCTGTGGCATAATACAGGAAATCGCGGCGGGTCCCGTCCCCTTGCGATTGTTGTCTTGCTGAAACGTCAGACATGGTTTTCCTCCTTTCCATCTGATCCGCTCCCACCGGGCGGCACGGGCGCACTCAGACGGATCAGTTGTGATGGTCCTCTTCCCCTTCGTCGTGGTGATCCTCCTCGGCCCTGTGATGCATCATCACCTCGATGGATTTAGGGATGTCGTGTTGCGAGAACATCGCCTGTTCCCTTGAATCGTGAACAAAGGCGATGATGTCGGCCAGTTCCTGGCCGTTCAGTTCGATCTGACCACCAAGTTCCTCTTCTTGCAGCTCGACCATGGCGGCGGCGCCGCGCCACATGCGGGCGGCGAACTCGAAGGGATTCATCATCTCGTCCATGGTTGAGGCGTCAAGTATCGGGGCGTGCTCGCCCCCTATGCCGTTGACCGAGTGACAGACGATGCAGCCCTTGGCCGCAAATAGCCGCCTGCCCCTCTCGGCATTCATCTCGGGCATCATTAGGCCTTCGGCCATCTGCCCGGTCATCTGCATATGTTGCCCGTCACCATGCGAGGCATGGGCCGGAATTGCCCCGGCTGTCACGACCAGCACCACTGCGGAAATCGGTATCGGTCTTGCAAGCATGTCTATATCCTTTTACCTAAGTGGTTTCGGTTTCTGCCCTCCTCATTCGGGCCCGTCCGAAAGCGCGGGCGTTGGGTTTCTGCGATACAAAAGCCAGCCATAGAGTGCACCGCCCGCAAGGGCGGGTAGGACGCCGGCGGCGATGAACAAGCCGGTGTTCTCATCCCCGCCGAAATAGCCGAACCGGGCGTCGATCCGGCTGCACAGAACGGTGCGGATCCGGGCTGGGGACAGGGCGGTCATGAGCCGCTGCCTCCGCCTCCGTGTCCGCCATGACCGCGATGCATCAGGAAATGCATGCCCACGCAGATCAGCAGGAACAGCAGCGGCGAGCCGAGCAGCGGATAGAGCGCCTCGCGGTATTCCCAGCCCAGAATCCCGCCGCCGATGACGAGAGCCAGAACAAGCGGCAGCCATTTGCGCCGGGGGCTTTCGGGGCGGGCTTCCTGCTCCGAGTTTCTATCTTGGGTCACGTCCTTCATGTTTCTCTCCTCATGGTGTTCGTGTGTTTTTTCGGGATGGCTCATCACGTCAGCCTCCCGGTCGATCCTGTTTCCTTCAATGGGTTTAATAGTCATGGCTGATTTGCCTCCTGTTTGATGATCCAGCGTTTCAGAAAGGCCCGCTCGTAAGCGAAAACCAGGGCGATCCCCGCAACCGCGTAGATCACGATCATCGGATCCGACCGCAGTTTCAGGGTGGTGAAGGCCGCCAGAACCACGGCATCGAGAGCAAGAGCGGTGAGCAGAACCCATCCGCGGACGGCGATCTGCTGGCGCAGGTTGCGCCAAACGCCCCAATGCACCGCCATGTCCATCACCAGATAGAAAAACGCGCCCAGCGAAGCGATGCGCGACAGGTCGAACAGCACGGTCAGCAGCCCGGCAATGACCACCGTGTAGATCAGCGTGTGCGACTGGATGGTTCCGGTCATGCCGAAATGGCTGTGCGGGATCATCTTCATGTCGGTCAGCATCGCCAGCATCCGCGACACGGCGAAAACGCTGGCAATGAGACCCGAGGCCGTCGCCACCATTGCCAGCGCCACGGTCAGGTAGAACCCGCCCTGTCCCAGAACCGGTCCGGCGGCCTCGGCCAGCGCATAGTCCTGTGCAGCGCGGATACGCTCGGGCGGCAGGCTCGCGCCGACGGCGAAGGCAACCAGCAGGTAGACCACCGCGCAGATTGCGATCGAGATCATGATGGTGCGCCCGACATTGCGATGCGGGTCCACGATCTCGGCACCGCTGTTGGTGATAGTGGTGAAGCCCTTGAACGCGAGGATCGACAGGGCTACCGAGGCGACAAATCCCAGCGGTGCGGCCGGTTCCGAGCCATCTGCGTGCCAGCCACCGCCGCTGGCCCAAAGCGCTGCGATGCCGAAGACCGCAATACCCGCTATTTTCAGGGCCGACATGGCGATTGACCACAGACCGACCGACCGGTTGCCCGCGCTGTTGATTGCATAGGCAAAGACGATCAGCGCCACACTGATCAGCGCCACCATCGGCCCGCCCTCGATGTCGAAAGGCCTGAGCGCGTAGGTGGCGAAGGTGCGGGCGACGAGGCTTTCGTTGATCACCATCGACAATGCCATCAGCAGCGAGGCCGCCGCCGCAACGGCCCCCGGCCCATAGGCCTTGGTCAGGATCATGGCGATGCCGCCCGAGGACGGCCAAGCATTCGACATAGCGATGTAGGTATAGGCGCTGAAGGCCGTCACGATGGCACCGGCAACAAAGGACAGCGGGAACCACGGCCCCGCGAGTCCGGCGATCTGGCCGGTCAGCGCAAAGATGCCCGCACCGATCATCACGCCGGTGCCCATGGCGACGGCGCCGGTCAGCGAGATCGAGCCGGTGCCACGCTCTGAATGGTTCATGTTAGTCATCGTTTCGACCCCTCGACCACGTTGCGGACGGCGTTTGCGCCGAACCTTTTACGCGTGCGTTGACGACGCCACGTTCTCATTATCGCTGCGCTCTGCATGCAGAGGACGGCCAGAACCAACCCAACGAAGGGCCATTGTGCCCAGTTCGGTTCGGGCGTCTGGCGGTGAAAGTCGAGAAAATGGACGAACAGGAAATAGGCGGTGTGCAGGGCGGCAAGCCACCATAAAACGTAGGCGCCCTGCTGCAGGAACTTCCACACACTGGCGCCCAGGGCACGCTGGCTGGCGTCGTTCGAGGTGGCCGCCAGCACGATCCCGTACAAGAGCGCCAGCACGCCCACTGCATTTGCAAGAGCAAATCCGTGCTGGACCATCACGTATCGCTGCAAGGCCGGGTGGAACTCGAATCCGAACAGACGCAACAGATCCCACTCCACCCAGCCGATCAGGATTATCACCGTGTGAATCAAGGCCGTGACAACCGCCCATATTCCGAGTTCGCGCCGATAGGGTATGAGGCGGCGGACCCAACTCAGTTTGGTCAGTCTCGAAACGGGACCAATTACCATTGCCATGGAAATGAGCACCAGCGAGGCGTCTGCGACGGCCCGGTTATAGCGGTGCATCTCGGACCATTCCGGTCTCGACGCCAGAAAGGCGTAGACGAGCCCCGCCGTAGACATAACGATCACCAAATGACGTTTGACCGTGGTATTCCTCACAATTACAAGCCTCCTGTGTGGACGTCATTGCCGCTTCGAACGCCGATGCGGGTGAAAACCCGTCGAGCGGGCAGAAGGCGCGGCGCCTCGTTGTATCCCTGGGCCGCACCCCGCGCTGCCGGTTTTGCTGTCCAGATGCGCCTCGGGCTGCACGGCCTGGATGACAGCGACTGTCTCTTCCAGCGACAGGACATCGGCCGCTGTGAGAGTCGGGTTGCTGATCAAGGATGGCGCCGGAGCGGCAAGCGCGATGGCGGCGAAAACGGCCGCCGTCGCATCGGTCTGGTCCCCAGTGACAAACCGCAGTTCACTTGTTTTCCTGCCTCCGTCGTCGAAACCACGAACGACCACCCGTGTGGCAGTTGACCCGAATGTCGGCAGGCGCAGGAGGAGACCTGCAGCGTGCCCGGCGTTGCGCGACAGAAAATCGCCTGTGCCCCAGCGCAGCAGCCGTGCCAGGGCGGCAGTAACCCAAGGCGGATCCAAAGCCAGATAGCTCAGAACAGTTGTGCAGGGTCCGGACAGTTCCCCTGCAAGCACCGACTGCTCGACAAACGGAAAGTTCACGGCGAGCCGGGCGGGCGTTCCGGCGTGGAATGGAAAGCGGTCGCGCAGCTGTCCAGGGCGCAGGTTCCGCACCGCTCCGTCGATCGTCGCGTCGTAGGAATGGCTGAGGCTGCGTAGGACCCACTCGGTGGCGGCAAGACCGGCATGTTTGCCCAAGCCCAGTTCCACGGCGATCTCCAGACGCCGGGTCATCGGGTTCCTGTTGGCCACCCGATGGGCCATCATATTGGTCAATCCGGGCGCCATACCCACGCAGTCCACCAGATAGCCCGGCCCGGTGGCCTCGACCGCGGCCCGACGCAGGTTCTGCACATAGGCCGGGCTTGCGGAACTGTCGATGAAGACCGCCCCGTGCCGGACAGTCTCGGCCACAAGCGACGGTGGCGTCCGCTCGGTCAGGTTTATCACCCGGTCCCCCCTGCGAAACGGCAGCGAGGCGTCCGGTTGCTTCAAGTCCAGCTGCACATGGCGCGGCCACCTGGCCTGCGCGCCTGTGGCCGGAGCGCGGCGGGACACGGTGACGACTTCATCGACCCGTTGGCGTTGCAACAGACGCGAGACCTGCTGGCCCACCGCGCCCGTGCCGCCCAGAACCCAGATGCCGGTGATTTCGGGTGCCACCTGCCGGTGCAAGGTCATATCCTTGCCCTCCTGAGCCTGAGCGAGTTCAGCACCACCGAGATTGACGAGGCGCTCATGGCGAAGGCGGCGAACATCGGACTGATCAGGATGCCGAAAACAGGGAACAGCACACCCGCCGCCACCGGCACGCCCGAGGCGTTGTAAATGAGCGCGAAGAACAGGTTCTGGCGGATATTGCGCATGGTGGCACGGGCCAGCCTGCGGGCGCGGACGATGCCGTCGAGGTTGCCCTTGACCAGGGTGAAGCCCGCGCTTTCGATCGCCACGTCGGCGCCGGTGCCCATGGCGATACCGACATCGGCCTGCGCCAGCGCCGGGGCGTCGTTCACCCCGTCGCCCGCCATCGCCACCTTGGCGCCCTTGTCCTGCAACTCGCGGATGATACGCACCTTGTCCTCAGGCAGAACGTCGGCGCGGATCTCGTCGATGCCCAGCCGGGCGGCTACAGCCTTGGCGGTGCGCTCATTGTCGCCGGTGGCCATGATAATGCGGAATCCCAGCTTGTGCAGGGCCTGCAGCGCGGCGGGGGTGGTTTCCTTCACCGGGTCAGCCACGCTGACCAGACCCGCGACCACGCCGTCCAGCACGACGAACATCACCGTTTCGCCCTCGTCACGGCGGGCATCGGCCTTGGCGGTCAACTCCGCCGCCTCCAACCCGAGATCTGTGACAAGTTTCAGGTTTCCGAGGGCAACGGGACGGCCATCCACCCTGCCCTTCACCCCCTTGCCGGTCACGGCTTCGAAATCACTGGCATCCGATAGCGCCACACCGCGCTCCTCGGCGCCCTCGACGATCGCCTCGGCCAAGGGGTGTTCCGAACCCTTCTCAAGTGTTGCGGCCAGCCGCAGCACCTCGGTTGCGTCATGGCCGGGTTCGGGCAGCACGGCCACCAGCCTCGGCTTGCCCATGGTCAGGGTTCCGGTCTTGTCAACGATCAGCGTATCGACCTTCTCGAACCGTTCCAGCGCCTCGGCGTTCTTGATCAGAACCCCGGCCTGGGCCCCGCGCCCGGTGGCGGTCATGATCGACATCGGCGTGGCCAGGCCCAGAGCGCAGGGGCAGGCGATGATCAGCACCGCCACGGCCGAGATCAGCGCATAGCTGAGTGCCGGATCGGGCCCCCAGACCGCCCAACCGATAAAGGCCAATACCGCGATGCCGATCACCGCCGGCACGAACAGGCCGGCCACCATGTCGGCGTATTTCTGGATCGGGGCGCGGGACCGCTGTGCGTTCGCCACCATCTCGACGATCTGGCTCAGCATCGTGTCGGCGCCCACCCGCGTCGCCTCCATCACCAGACTGCCGGTGCCGTTGATCGTGGCGCCGGTGAGTGGTTCGCCCGCTACCTTTTCGACCGGCACCGGTTCACCCGAGATCATGCTTTCATCGACCGACGAGCGGCCATCCAACACCACCCCGTCCACCGGCACCTTGTCGCCCGGGCGCACGCGCAGCCGGTCGCCGACCTGCACGTCTTCCAGCGGGATTTCCTCTTCGCTGCCGTCGGTGCGGATGATGCGGGCGGTCTTGGCCGCCATGTCCAGCAGCGCACGGATCGCTTTGCCGGTGCCTTCGCGGGCACGCAGTTCCATTACCTGACCCAGCAGCACCAGCGTGACGATCACCGCCGCCGCCTCAAAATACACGCCGACATGGCCTTCGGCGTCGCGGAATCCGTCGGGGAAGATACCCGGCGCCAGCACCGCCACCACGCTGAACAGCCACGCCGCCGCCACCCCCATGCCGATCAGCGAGAACATGTTGAGCTTCATGGTGCGAAACGAGGTCCAGCCACGTGTCAGGAACGGCCAGCCGCACCACAGCACCACCGGAGTGCCCAGCACCAGCTCGATCCAAAGCGTCGCGCGTTCACCGAAGATCTCGCGGATGCCGGGGAAACCGACAAACGGCCCCATGGTCAGCACCAGAAGCGGCAGCGTCAGCACCGCGCCGACCCAGAAGCGGCGGGTGAAATCCACCAGTTCTGGGTTCGGCCCCTCGTCGGTCATCGCCGCGCTTTCCAGTTCCAGCCCCATGCCGCAAAGAGGGCAGGAACCCGGATGTGTCTGGCGCACCTGCGGGTGCATCGGACAGGTATAGACCGGCCCGGTATGCCCGGCGGGCA
>FREY01000013.1 GCA_900143635.1 Rhodobacteraceae bacterium Alg231-04 | reverse complement strand
KGGTATAAGAGACAGGATCAAGGCTGTCGGGGCCAAGGCCGCATACATCGAGCCTGGATCGCCATGGGAGAACGGATACTGCGAGAGCTTCAATGGGCGAATGCGGGATGAATTGCTGAACGGTGAAATCTTCTATTCGTTACGAGAGGCCCAGATCATTATCGAAAGCTGGAGAAAACACTACAACACCAAACGACCCCATAGTGCTCTGGGCTACCGCCCACCTGCGCCAGAGGCCATCGTCCCGATGGACCAAAGGCCAACCATGCACTAACTTTCAATTTGGACCACTCAAGTGGGGCTGCTCAGCTCATAACCTGAAGGTCGCAGGTTCAAATCCTGCTCCCGCAACCAATACTTTCTGCCTTAATTACATTTGCTTACAGCCACCTAAGAGTGGCTTTCTGTGTTTGAGCCACGCGCTCGGTGCTACGGTGATGCTGCGCCCCGCAGCAAACAACAACACAATAGAAGCGACGCCAAAGCGCCGAATCCAACGGCTTTGGAATAGGTGGCCTCCCACGATCTATAAGACCGGCACGCATCCGCCGTCAGCACTGTCAGCCAACGGGACTGACAGCCAAGGGGTTGCTTTTTCCTGAGGCCATGACCATGCACAGTCACCGTGGTACATTCAATTGAGCAATCACCCCTGTCTTTGGCCGATCTCGGCTGGTCTCAGTTCTTTGGCAACCAGCTAGGACCTGACGAGTCATGTCTTGACCAGATGCGCATTGCGACTGTCCACCGGTCGCACATGACTGCTGTCTCTGAGATCTGGCCGGTGAAGCTGAACCTGCCCGCCAACACGCCTACGGCAGATTTCGCCGTGGGGGACTGGGTATTGGTGGATCCTGAAACTCGAATAGTCCTTCGCCGGTTGGAAAGACGTACTCTGTTGCAGCGTTGGACCCAGGGCGCCCGGACCCAGCAACTGATTGCCGCAAACATGGACACGCTTTTCATTGTTGCGTCCTGTAATGACGACTTCAATCAAGCCCGGCTGGAACGCTACCTGGCCCTCGCAAATGAAGCTGGCGCGACCCCGGTGATTGTCTTGACGAAAGCCGATCAAGCAGCGGATGCGGAAAACTTCCGGCAGCAAGCGGAAGACCTGCAGCGTGGCGTGGCTGTCGTTGTTTTGAACGCGAAAACCCGCGATGCCGTGAGGGTTTTGGCTCCGTGGTGCAAATCCGGGCAGACGGTGGCTCTTATCGGATCATCCGGGGTGGGGAAATCTACGCTGCTCAACACCCTTGCTGCCAAGCCAGCTGAGGACGCACAGCGTACCGGCGGTATTCGCGAGGACGATGCAAAGGGACGCCACACAACGACATCCCGCTCTCTCCACTCGATTGAGGGTGGCGGTTGTGCGATCGATACACCGGGAATGCGCACGCTGCATGTCAGCGATGTCCGAGCCGGTCTGGACATGCTATTCGCGGAGATCACAGAGCTTGCCCCTAAGTGCCGCTTTCGAGATTGCACCCACGCGCATGAGCCGGGCTGTGAGATTCAGGCCGCGGTTGCGGCTGGGTTGATTGACCCGGTTCGACTTGGCCGGTGGCGAAAGCTTCTTGAGGAAAACCACAGCAACACCCGCTCTGAATCCAAGGCGCGTGGTTACAAGGCCAAAGACACCCGAGGCAGGCGACGCTGAGTCTCAACCCACTATGCACGACCTGTGGTTGGCCGAAATCGAGGTCTCACGGACCACACCAGACATTCATGGTGTCACACAACGCTGTGATGCTGACCCCGTGCTATGCGACGGCTTTCACGGCCATCTCGCGGCGTTGAGACGGCCTTAGCGCTTTTTCCCAAGCGCCTCCTTCAGCAGATCATTCTGCATGCTCATCTCGGCATGCATCTTCTTGACCCGACGGTCCTGCTCCGCCAGATCCTTCATCTCGGCGATCAGTGACGCGTCCATGCCGCCAAATTTGGCGCGCCACTTATAGAAACTGGCGCTGCTCATGCCATATTCCCGGCACAGCTCTGAGACCGGCACACTGCCCTCTGCCTGCTTCAGGATGCCCATGTTCTGCGCGTCGCTAAATCGTCCGTTCTTCATTCAAAATCTCCTCAGCCATAGTGCCGAGAAAATTCAACTTTCGAACACCATTAATTTACGGGGGGATTACCTCGCTCACACCCGTAGCCGACATCTGTGGTTCTAAAGGCGGTCAAATATTATCCAGTTGGTTCCCGTGAAGCTCCGTCAAAAGCTTGGCAGCTTGTTGCAGCGGCCTCAGAAATTCAAGAATTTTTGCGAGAGAATGGCGTTGAACCGGAGCGTGGACGGACAGAGTTGCCATCAGCCTGTCCTGTTGGTCCAGAATGGGCACAGCAACCGCTGCCATGCCCGTCATGAACTCTTCATCATCGGTTGCATATCCCTGCTCGCGTATCTGCTGTAGTTCATCGCGCAATATATCAACCGAAGTGATTGTCTTGTCAGTTTGAGGATCCAAAGGCCCGGCCGACAGAACGCTGTTCAAAGTTGCAAGCCGCAGCGTCGACAGGTACAACTTACCACTGGCGGTGCAATGGAAAGGCACCTGTGAACCGATTGGCAGCTGAATGCGCAGCGGCCATTTGGTTTCTACCCGGTCCAGATACGTCATGCCCTCTCGGTCCGGCGTCGCCAGATTGCATGTCTCTCCAATCTCTTCCGCAACCGCCTTAAGAATGGCCAGACGTGCGGTTCGCAAATGCTCGGATGACATTGTATTGACCGCCAGAGAGCGAAGTCTTGGCCCTGGGCCATAGGATCTTCCGTCCAAGTCCCGTTGCAGAAAGCCCTCTTCCTCTGCCGTTTGCAGCAACCTGTGCAGGGTTGGTTTTGGGAGGCCCATGGTCTCGATCAACTGGGCGGGCTTCACAGCAACGCCCAGTCTTGCGACCTCCTCCAGGATCAACAGCAAGCGCAAATTGGTCGGGATCTGCGTTCCTTTGGAGGAGGTCGTCTGTTCAGCCATCTTGGTTCACATTTATCTGTTGGGCAGCAGGATCAGCGCAAGATCAGGTACCAGTGACACCAGTATCCAGACCCCGATCAACGCCGCAAGGTAGGGTACCGTATAGGGCAACAGACGGAAGTAGGGAACGCCAGTCACGCCAGATGCGACATAGAGGTTCAACCCGTAGGGCGGCGTGATGAAGCCAATGGAGGCCCCGACCAGGAAGATGACCGAGAAATGGATCGGATCTATCCCCACCGAGGCGGCGATGGGCGCCAGGATAGGCGCCAGAATGATCGTGACCGGCAGGCTCTCAAGAACCATGCCCGAGAAGAAAACGATCACCATGGATGTAAACAGAACCGCATAGTAGCCGCCCATTGAGGTCACAAAGTCCCCAATGGTCTGCTGCGCGCCAAGCAGGGATAGGATCTGCTGCATCACCACGGAAATCGCAATCAGTGGTGCCAGAATGCCGGTGATCTGAGCCGAACGCACGACCACGGAGGGGATTTGCGGAATGGTGAACCCCTCGACGACAAACATCTCGGCATAGGACTTCTCGGCGACTGGTTTGTCGCGGCTTGATCCCATGAGGCGGTTCAGTGGGTAGCTGACCAGCCCGGCAATGACGCAGAATCCCACAGTAACGCCTGCAGCCTCGGTCGGGGAGAACTTGCCGGTGTAAATGCCCCAAAGCACCAACCCAATGGCAAAGAAGCCAAGCCAAGCGCCAAAGGCGGTTTTCAGCACCCGGTTCAGTTGCAGCGGGATTAGATGGCCCCAGCCGTTGATCCGGCAGATGATCCAGCAGGCGAGCTGCATACCAATCACCATCAATGCGCCAGGCAGAATGCCAGCCACAAATAGGTCCGAGATCGGCAGGTTCAGCAGAAACCCGTAGACGATGAAGATGATCGACGGCGGAATGATGATCCCGACCGTACCACCGGCAGCGGCGGTCGCGGCGGAAAAGCGTTCGTCATAGCCACCTTTGACCATTTCGGGATGCAGCATCGATCCGATGGTTGCGGTGGTTGCGGAATTCGACCCGGAAATCGCTGCAAACAACCCGCAGGCTCCAAGAGCCGCCATGGCCAGACCGCCGCGCAGCCAGCCTAGACAGGAATAGGCAAAATCAGACAGTCGCCGGGCAATCCCTGATTGGTTGATCAGGTCACCTGTGAGGATAAACAGCGGCATAGCCAGCAGCGCAAAGCCCTTGTTGAAGACGTTCAGCAGCTCCGCACCCATATTGTCGAGCGTCAGCCCGAGCACAAAGGAACAGCCGATCACCCAATAGGCAATGACCAGCAGTACCGGCACCCCGAGCATGAACAAAAAGGTGACCCCGAGCGAGATCAGCGTGACAAAGGTTCCATCAGTCATCACACATCTCCTCCGATCACGGCTTGTTTGATCAATGGATCACCGGATCGCCAGTTGCCGATGTCTTCGGCAAGGTTTTCAAATACCCGCGCCACCATCAGCACGAAGGACATTGGCACGGTGATCAGAAACCACCACTGCATGACATTGTCAGTCCCCAAAACAATCTGGAAGTTGGATGCCGACAACGCCGTCATCCGGGTGGTTGTTACCAGCACGATGACGGCAAAGATAAACCACAGCACCGCGTCTAGGATTAGGCAGGCCATCTGCCCAGATCGCGGCATAACGGTGCGAAACTCGGCAAAGCTCAGATGGGTTCTCAGGCGCACATTAAAAGCGGCACCAAACCAGGCCATGATCATGAACAACAGCGGTGGTATGGTTGTCGACCAGGGCTGTTGATTGGAAAAGATGAACCGGTCAATCACCCCCCAGAAGATGATGAAAGCAATTGCCAGATAGCTATAGACCATGATTGTCCGCTCTAGGTGGCGGTCCAGCCAGGGCAGTTTCCTATATATACCGAGCACGGCCAGCCCGCCGATCGCTGCGGCTATTGCACCAAATACCCAAGCACCGTTACTTGTCAGCGCATTACGAATTTCCCAGCTATCTTGCGATGCGAATGCACGGATTATGTCACTGATCTCTGACCAGAGTGCCATCTTCTTCTCCCTGATGCCCGCCGAGTTGCCTCAGTCTTTATGGACAGATAGGCCGGCGCAAGCCTTTGCGCCGACCCTTGAAAGCGTGTCGCGGATTAGGATTTCCACCAACGGCGCGGCTCAACATTCTCCGGCTTCATATCTTTGGGAACTTGACGCGCGATGTCATAGATTTCCTGATATGTATCGATGCCGCCAGCCCATTTGTTCAGACGGTCACGCCACTGTTCCCAGAGCTGCGGCTGGAATTCAGGCGAGCACATCTCTTCGGCCATCTTGATCTGGTCATCTGCCAGAAAGGCGTTGCGCACGTTATTTTCGGCAAAGATCGTGCCCGGCATCTGCGGATCGGAATGGCCCACAGTCTTGACCAGCGCGGCCTCATTCGCGGCCTGCACGTGGGTCTGTGCCCAATAGGCGCTCTCCATGACAGCATCCTGCAGATAACCTTCGAGCCCGTCAAAGACCGACGCACTCATCGAGGTGTGTTCAGTGCCGCAGAAGAACTTCAGGTCAACCGACTGGCTGACCACCGGCGACATGTTTGCGTAGGCCACGGCCGAGGCCCAGGTCTCCGCGCCATCGATCAGACCCTGCTTCAGGCCATCTAGTGTTTCTTCCCAGGCAACGGGCACCGGGTTCAGGTTCAGCGCCTGCATGGCAATACGGCCAAGCTGAGTTCCCGTAACGCGGTTTTTGGTGCCAAACAGCTGTTCCAGCTTGGTCACGGTTGGCTTATCTTCCCAACCAAGGCCCAGCTGAATGCCCCGCAATTCACAGTGGCTGAACAGGAACTTCAGCCCGTGACGTTTTTCCAGCGGATCACGCAGGATGCGCTGAGATTCCGGGCTGTACAGGAAGTGATACTGCGATGCGCGCCCCGGGAACATATAGGCATAGTCGAGTACGTTCAGGTAAGGCGCGCCACCGGCCGAGTTCTGGGTCGACGCGGCATAGATATCGACGATGCCCTGCTGGGTTTTTTCGACGCAGGAAGTCTGACCGCAGATCTGGTTATTGCCAATGAATTCAACACGGATCTCCCCATCCGTGCGGCTTTCCAGATCGCGCGCAAACTCCAGCGCGCCAGCCCGTTCGATCAACAGGTTTTGCGCATTGAAACCGGAAGCACCAAACTTAAGCGTGTGCTTGGCAGGCTTTGAAAACCGTTTCTCGTAGGTCGATTCTGCAGCCGAAGCGAGATTGGCCAGGCTCATTGCCCCGCCAAATCCACCGGCTGCCATCAGCGTTGATCCCAAGCCATACCGCCCTGCGACTCTGAACAGGTCGCGCCGTGATATTTGCGTAAGATTTTCCTTGAGTCCCATAGTCTTCCTCCCTAAATAGTCATTATTGAGACGTAACATCTCAAAAAAGGCTAGCCTAAATGATGCAATCTGCATAGAGTTTTTTTCGTAGCCACCTGGAGGGACATGTTTTGGAGGCAGATTTTATCATCGTCGGAGCGGGGTCTGCGGGCTGCGTACTCGCCAACAGGCTCAGCGCGGACCCAAGCAAAAAGGTTGTTTTGCTTGAGGCAGGCGGTAGGGATTTAAACCCCTGGATCCATGTTCCCGTCGGCTACTTCAAAACCATTCACAACCCTAAGGTTGACTGGTGCTACAAGACTGAACCTGACCCGGGCCTGAACGGGCGCAGCATCGAATGGCCGCGCGGCAAGGTGCTGGGCGGATCTTCCTCACTCAATGGGTTGCTCTATGTGCGCGGGCAAGCCCAAGACTATGACCGCTGGCGCCAGATGGGCAATGAAGGTTGGGGCTGGGACGATGTGCTGCCCCTGTTCAAACGTTCAGAAAACAACGAACGCGGGGGCGATGAGTTCCACGGTGATCAAGGCCCGCTGTCCGTCTCAAACATGCGTATCCAGCGCCCGATCACCGATGCCTGGGTGGCAGCAGCGCAGGCGGCGGGGTATAAATTCAACCCGGATTACAATGGAGCCGATCAGGAAGGTGTCGGGTTTTTCCAGCTCACCTCACGCAATGGTCGGCGCTGCTCCTCGGCGGTGGCTTTCCTGAACCCGGTGAAGTCACGCGAAAACCTGCAGATCATCACCCATGCGCATGTGCAACGTGTGGTGATCGAGGGCACGCGCGCCACGGGTGTCTGCTACAAGGACCGCAGTGGCGAGGAGCATATCGTCAAGGCCAACCGCGAAGTCATCCTGTCCGGCGGGGCCATCAACTCACCGCAGCTGTTGATGCTTTCCGGTATTGGTGACGCTGCGCAGCTCGCCGAACACGGTATCGATGTGGTTGCCGATCTGCCGGGCGTCGGAAAAAATATGCAGGACCATCTGCAAGCGCGACTGGTCTACAAATGCAATGAACCGACACTGAACGACGAGGTCAGTTCGCTCTTTGGGCAGGCGAAAATCGGGCTAAAATACCTGATGTTCCGTGCCGGGCCGATGACGATGGCGGCCAGTCTGGCCACAGGGTTCATGAAGAGCCGACCAGATGTCGAAACCCCTGATATCCAATTCCACGTACAACCGCTTTCGGCCGAAAATCCAGGTAAAGGTGCCGACAAGTTCTCAGCCTTCACCATGTCGGTTTGCCAGCTTCGACCAGAATCTCGCGGCGAGATCCGCTTGAACTCCGCCAACCCCGGCGATTACCCCAAAATCATTCCCAATTACCTCTCTACCGAGACCGATTGCCGGACCATCGTCGCAGGCGTGAACATTGCGCGCAGCATCGCCCGCCATGCACCGCTGACCTCAAAAATATCCGAGGAATTCCGCCCTCATCCTGATCTGGACATGGCGGACTACGACGCGACCTTGGACTGGGCGCGCAACAATACCGCCTCGATCTATCATCCCACCGGCACCTGCAAAATGGGGCAGTCCAAAGACTCGGTGGTTGATTCCAGCCTGCGCGTTCACGGCATATCCGGCCTGCGCGTTGCCGATTGTTCGATTATGCCTGAAATCGTGAGCGGAAACACAAACGCTCCGGCCATAATGATTGGAGAAAAGGCCAGTGATCTCATAACCCAAGCGCGGTAAATGTCGAGTGAGCGCAGCGCGGTTTGGAGCTCCTCCTTCTTGAGTTGCGCTGCAGCGGTTACAACATGTTCGAGACCGTCCATTTCCCAGCCTCCATTCGTGAATTAAGCGAGCTGCCTCTAGAGTGTGTGGACGCTTTGCTTGGTTCTGTTTGGAGCCAAGGTAAGACGGGTATGAACAAGGGAATTGGATCTACGGAAGAGTTCAAACAAGATGCTGTCGCGCAAGTCGTTGAACGAGGATTTTCGATCAGCGAACTGCTAACCGATTGGGGATCAGCAGCAAATCATTGAACACTTGGGAGGCGCAGTTTGGGAACTCCGCAAACGCCTGATCAGCAGTGGCGGATCTGGCTGCTGAGATAAGGCGTTCTGTTGGGGCTTGCCCGGTTGGATGTGCGCAGTCGGATGTTGCGTTTTAGCCCACGTCATAGGCGTTCCAACGAGTTATTCCGGGCCGTAACACCTTCGGAATGATCTCGCTTTGCACGCGCTTTGGCCGCCTGCGCAGCCGTAAATTGCGTAGCTGGTGGTCATAGCCGTTCCTCAGATCCCTACGGTGGTTTTGCAATAAGCCGCTCCTCAAGGGAGCCCGACTGTGACCACACCCGGTATTTCACATGCGGAACCTGCTTTGCTGGCAATTGATATATATAGGCACGCCATGACGTCTTATTTGCTGTCCTGGGCCAGGCGCGCCTCCGCTCAGCCCCCCGCATCTCGTTGCGAATCTGATCAATGTAAGCCCGGGACGTAGAGGGTTCAGGGGCTCCGTCCGTTCAGGATTGCAATGGTGTGATGACCGTTTCCTAGTCGCCTGCTCTCCTTTGGCTTTGTCATCGGTTTGGTTGGTCGTCGGGCGAACGATTCGAGTTTGAGTTTGGCTCAGAGGTGGCGGCAAGAAGCACTTTCAAAAGGTTGGGCTTCAATAATTGGTTGGAGATGTGAGCGCCGCAAGGCATAGAAATGAACCCAATTTCTGACGAAAAGCGATACATATCAAAATGTTGAGATCTCATGTGAAGATCGAAACTCTTGAGGCGGAGCACAAAAAACTCTTCGATCGATAAATATGTTGGATATTGGATACAAAATCCCATACTAGATTGCACATCGCTTATCTTTGGGAGGAATCAATGTTCAAGAAACTCATCATGGCCGCAGGCCTAACTGCGCTGACGGCGGCCCCCGCCATGGCTGACACACTGGATGACGTTGTCGATCGCGGAACGCTGCGCTGCGGTGTCGTTCTGGATTTCCCGCCAATTGGCTACCGAGATGCCAATAACGAACCGGCAGGCTATGACGTTGATTATTGCAATGACCTTGCTGCCGCACTGGAAGTTGAAGCCGAGATCCTGCCGGTCACCTGGGCCGAGCGTCTTCCGGTAATCGTTACAGGCCGCGCGGATGTTGTGTTTGGCGCAACATCAGACAGCCTTGCACGGGCACGCACCGTTGGATTCACCATTCCCTATGCCATCTATTACGCGCAGGGCGTGGTGAATGCAGACAGTGGCATCGAAAGCTTTGACGACATTCGCGGCAAGCGTGTTGCTGCGGCAATTGGCACAGTTCCCGAGCAGGAATGGCTGAAGATCGCTGCTGAATGGGGCGAGGAAGGCAACTACCAAGGCTATCAGTCCGAGAACGAAGTCTTCCTGGCGGTTGCCCAAGGTAAGGCTGACATCGGCATCACTACCAACACAGCCGTCCTCCCGATTACCCAGCAGTATGACAGCATTGTCGCCGGTCCCCGGATGCCCTGGACCACCGATTACACCTCTGTTGTCGCAAAGCGTGAAGACGTGACCTGGCTGAACTTCCTGAACCTGTTTGTCACCCATCAGGCGCGCTCAGGTCGCTACGCCGAGCTGTGGGGCAAATACGTCGGTGGCGACGCACCCGAGCTACGTATCCCCGGTGTGATGTACTGATCATTTCCTGAAATGCCTCTCTGTCCGGGCAACCGGGCAGAGATGGGAGGAGTGCAAATGTTCGACTATAATTTTCACTGGCGACCAGTGATGAAAAGCCTGCCCGACCTGATCGACGCGGCCCTTCTGACGCTGCAGGTAGCAGTGCTGTCGATGGCAATCGGCATCATCATTGGTCTGTGTCTGGCCCTGATCCGGCTGCACATGAAGGGTCCGCTGTACTGGTTTGCCACGTCCTGGGTGGAAGTGGCCCGCAACACGCCAGCCCTGTTCCAGCTGTTCTTCTTTGGCTTCGGACTGGGTGCCTTTGGATTGCACCTGTCGCCTTACCTTATCGTTTTGGCCGGGCTGACCTTCAACTGCGCCGGCTATCTGGCAGAGAATTTTCGCGGCGGGTTTCAGGCCATTCCGGAGACCCAGATCCGCGCCTCGCGGTCGCTCGGCATGACGGCATGGCAGGCTTACACCCGTGTGGTGATCCCGCAGGTGTTTCGTATCGTCTATCACCCGGTGACCAATCAGATGGTCTGGGCGGTGCTGATGTCATCGCTGGGCATGCTGGTGGGGTTTCGCGAACTGTCTGGCGAGACGCAGTTCTTTGCCAGCCGCACCTTCCGGATCTTCGAATACTTCGCGGTCACCGCGGTCATATACTACGTGATCGTCAAAATCATCCTCGGAGCCTCCCGCCTCATGGCGGCCCGGCTCTTCCGCTACTGAGGGCGAGACTATGGAACCAACCCTAACTTTCTTCAGCGGATTTGGCGTCAATGACCTGTGGTTTCTGGGCGAGGCCGCCCTGCGCACAATGTGGATTTCGGTCCTGTCCATTTCGCTTGGCACAGTTATTGGCGTCCTGTTTGGCTGGCTTTTGTACGAAGGCAAGCTCACGGCGGCACTAACTGTTGCACCAGTATTGGATGTCTTTCGCTCTGTCCCGCTGATCATCCAACTGGTGCTGTTTTACAATTTCGCCCCCATCGTCGGGCTGAACCTTGATGCCTTTGCTTCGGGCGTGGTGATCCTGACCATCTATACCGCCGCACTGGTGGCCAATGTGGCGCGCGGTGGCATTGAGGCTGTGGACACATCCATGCGCCGGGCGGCACGCAGCCTTGGCATGACCTACTGGCAGGACCTGCGCCACGTGGTGCTGCCCATTGGCGGGCGCGCAGTCTTTCCGGCCTGGGTCGGGGTGGCGCTCGGCGTGATGAAGGACAGCGCTCTTGTGTCGGTGCTGGGCTACGTCGAACTGCTGAAGGCCAGCCAGATCCTGATCACCCGGACACAGGAACCTTTCCTGATCCTATCCGTCGCCGGCGCTTTCTACTTCGCGCTGTCCTATCCGATCTCGCGCTATGCCGCGTCTCTTGAAAAAAGGTGGGCCCAATGATTGAAATTCGTGACCTGCACAAATACTTCGGCGCACTGCATGTTCTCAAAGGTATCGATCTTGAGGTGCAAAAGGGCGAAGTCCTGTCGGTAATCGGCGCGTCCGGCTCAGGCAAATCGACGCTGCTCTACTGCATCAACGGGCTGGAGGTGATCCAGCAAGGCAGCGTCGCCGTGGATGAAACCGATGTCCACGCCAAGGGCACCGACATCAACAAGCTGCGCCAGAAACTGGGCATGGTGTTTCAGCAATGGAACAGCTTTCCGCACCTGACAGCGCTGGAAAATGTGGCCCTTGCCCCGAAAATCGTCAAGGGAAAGTCCCGCGCCGAGGCTCGTGAAATCGCGGCCAAACAACTGGCTCATGTCGGCCTTGGTGAAAAGCTAGACGTCTATCCCAGTGCATTGTCGGGTGGTCAACAACAGCGTCTTGCCATTGCCCGCGCGCTGGCGATGGAGCCGGAATACATGCTGTTTGATGAGGCCACATCGGCGCTTGATCCTGAACTGGTAGGCGAAGTGCTGGATACCATGCGGCTCTTGGCCGAAGAGGGCATGACCATGATTTGCGTGACGCATGAAATGGGGTTTGCCCGAGATGTATCTGATCGCGTTGCCTTTTTCCATCAGGGCGTGATGGAAGAAATCGGCCCGCCGGAACAGATCTTTGGCAATGCCAAATCAGAACACACCCGAAAATTCTTGGCCAATGTGCGCTGATCGCGCAGCGTTGGAACTGAACACTACTCAAGGACACCTCCTATGACCAAAAACATCTTTACGGGCACCATGCCGGCCCTCATGACGCCCTGCAAAACGGACCGCACACCGGATTACGACGCGCTGGTGAAAAAGGGCCAGGAGATGATCGCTGCCGGAATGTCCGCCGTGGTCTATTGCGGCTCCATGGGGGATTGGCCGCTGCTGACCGACGCAGAGCGTATGGAGGGCGTCGAACGGCTAATCAATGCAGGCCTGCCTGTTGTTGTTGGTACCGGTGCGATCAACTCAAAGTCCGCAGTTGCCCATGCCGCCCACGCGCAAAAGGTCGGTGCTGCTGGTTTGATGGTCATCCCCCGTGTCCTGTCTCGCGGCGCGTCGCCTCTTGCGCAGAAGAACCATTTCAAAGCCATTCTGGACGCGGCGCCGGATGTGCCTGCAATCATCTACAACAGCCCGGTCTACGGCTTTGCTACCAAGGCGGATCTGTTTTTCTCCTTACGGTCCGAACACCCGAACCTGATCGGTTTCAAGGAGTTCGGCGGCAAGAGCGACCTGCGCTATGCGGCAGAGCATATCACATCGCAGGATGATCAGGTTACGCTGATGGTTGGCGTCGATACCGAGGTCTACCATGGCTTTGTCAATTGCGGGGCCACCGGGTCAATCACCGGTATCGGCACTGCGCTGCCGAAAGAGGCGCTGCTGTTGGCAGCCCTGTCGCAGAAGGCCGCTGTCGGCAATGCCGAAGCCCGCCGCCGCGCGCTGGAGCTGGAAGAGGCCTTTGGTGTTCTGGCCAGCTTTGACGAAGGCACGGATTTGGTTCTCTACTATAAGTACCTGCTGGTGCTGAACGGAGAAGAGGAATACCGCCTGCATTTCAATGAAACGGACGTGCTGACCGATGCCCAGCGGAATTACTGCGAACAGCAATATGCCCTGTTCCGCAACTGGTTTGCCGACTGGTCCAAGCAGGGCGGGGTCATCGCCGAATGCGCGTGATCGACAGCCATACCGGGGGAATGCCAACGCGGGTGATCCTGGATGGGGTGCCCGACCTTGGCACCGGAACTCTGGCGGAGCAGGCCCGCAGGCTAGCGACCGAGCACGAGAGGTTTTACAAATCCGTTCTGCTCGAGCCTCGCGGCCAGCCCGGCATGGTTGGCGCTTTGCTGGTCAAACCGGTGAGCCCGGAGTGCGCTGCCGGTGTGATTTACTTTGATGCCGACGCGGTTTTGGGCATGTGCGGCCACGGCACCATCGGGCTGGCCGTCACGCTGGCGCATCTGGGCCGCATCAAGCCTGGTTGCCACAAGATCGAAACCCCTGTCGGCGTGGTCGAAGTTGATCTGAAAGACGACGGAACCGTCACCGTGACCAATGTAGAAAGCCGTCGTGTTTGCAAGGATGCGACGATTGAGGTCGATGGGCTGGGGACTGTGACCGGGGATGTTGCCTATGGCGGTAATTGGTTCTTCATCGTGGACCCCAGCCCGATCCCGGTTACGGCCAGCAATATCCGGCGTCTGACTGACGCAGCGATCGCGGTGCGCAGCGCCGCAAATGCGGCCGGTATTGGCGGTGAGGGAGGCGAACCGATTGATCACGTGATCTTTCAGGGCCCATCGGATGATGCCGCGGTCCACAGCCGCAACTTTGTGCTCTGCCCGGATGATACCTATGATCGATCCCCCTGCGGAACTGGCAGTTCTGCGCGGTTGGCTTGTCTGGCGGCCGGTGGCCGTCTGGAACCGGGTGAGGAAATCATACAGGAAAGCGTGATCGGCAGTCCCTATCACCTGTCATATCAACCCGGACCAAATGGCGGAGTGATCCCCGCGATCTCTGGGCGGGCCTATGTGATTGCAGAATGTACGCTGCGCTTTGGCGCGTTAGATCCGTTCCGGGACGGTATCAAACCATAGGGTCTTGCGGGCGGGGCTTCCTCGCCCGTGTACTGACCGCACCCAATCTCCCAGCACAAGCAGACTATAACGAGTTAGAACCATGCAGGATGAAACTGTCATTGTTGTGGGCGCCGGTATTGTTGGCATCAGCACCGCTCTGGAATTGCAGTCCCGCGGCCTCAGAGTACGCGTTCTGGACCGCGTCGGCGTTGCGGCAGAAGCCTCGCAAAGAAACGCCGGTGCCTTTGCCTTTAGTGACATCATACCATTGGCCACACCGGGCATCATGCGGCGGGCACCAAAATGGCTGCTGGACCCGATGGGCCCGCTGTCAGTTCCCCCCTCCTATGCGCTGAAGATTACTCCCTGGATGCTGCAATTCTGGCGCGCCAGTTGGCGGGATCGTTTTCAGGCGTCGGTGACAGCCCAGACCCAGCTGATGGAGCGATCGCGCGCCGCGCTGGACCGCCAGATCGCAGCGGTTGATGGCGAGGCGATAATGCAGCGCGAGGGCCAGTTGCAGCTTTACGAGGGCGAGGCAGAGTATCGCGCCAGCCTCGACACTTGGGAATTGCGTCGCCGCCACGGTATCAGGTTCTCGCTGCTGGACAGCCCAGCAGCCATTGCCGACATACAGCCCGGTTTGCATCCACGATTTACCCACGCTGCGTTTACGCCGGACTGGATGAACACCACAGATCCAAAGGTCTGGGTCGAACATCTGGCACAGCAGTTTTGCAGCCGGGGCGGCGTGATAGAGCGCGCCAATGTCTCGGTGATCTCGCAACACGCCGGACGGGCGGCGGTGACCACTGCAGAGGGGTTTGCCTTGGCGGATAAGGTCGTCGTGGCAGCGGGGGCATGGTCGCATCACCTTGCGCGGACGCTGGGTGACAGAATTCCGCTGGAAACCGAACGCGGATATAACACCACATTGCCGTCAGGTGCCTTTGATCTGCGCACCCATCTGACCTTTGGCGGGCACGGGTTTGTTGTTACCAAAATCGCCGGCGGGGTGCGGGTCGGCGGGGCTGTCGAGCTGGGCGGGCTGAAGCTGGCGCCAAATTACAAACGCGCCGAGATCCTGCTGCAAAAAGCGGCCCGGTTTATGCCGGTTCTAAACACCGAAGGCGGCGAGCAGTGGATGGGATTTCGCCCGTCCATGCCCGACAGCCTGCCGGTGATCGGCCGCTCTCCTTCTGCTGAAAGCGTGATCTACGCCTTTGGTCACGGTCACCTTGGTCTGACCCAATCGGCGGGCACCGCCGAACTGGTCGCCGATCTGATTACCGGTGGTGAGACCGCCATTTCAACCGCTGCCTATTCCCCTGATCGCTTCTGAAAGGATCACCATGAAAATCTCTGCGCTCAATGTCTATCAGGTTGACCTTCCCTTGAAGGAAGGCCGTTACAATTGGTCGAACGGCAACTTTGTCGAGGTCTTTGACAGCACCGTTTTGGAAATCGTCACCGACGAAGGGCTCAAGGGCTATGCGGAATGCTGCCCGCTGGGGTCAGCCTATCTGCCGTCCTTTGCGCTGGGCGTGCGGGCCGGACTGGCCGAGCTTGCACCGCATCTGCTGGGGCAGGATCCAATCAATATTGGCGCGATCAACCGGACCATGGATGCGGCCCTGCGCGGGCATCCCTATGCCAAGGCGCCGGTTGATATCGCCTGTTGGGATCTGCTCGGCAAGGTGACTGGGCAGCCGGTCTATACGTTGTTAGGGGGGGCGGCACAGGAGGACGTGGCGCTCTACCGGGCAATCAGTCAGGAGGCGCCCGAGGTCATGGCCGCCAAGATCGAAGGCTATGCTGCTGAAGGTTATACCAAGTTCCAGCTGAAGGTCGGCGGCGATGCAAATGACGATATTGATCGCATCCACGCCACCCGCGCCGTCCTGAAAAAATCCGACCTGCTGGTCGCGGATGCCAACACCGGCTGGACACGGCACGAGGCCGCCCGCGTTGTTGGTGCCATTGCCAATCTGGATGTCTATGTTGAACAACCCTGCCTGACCTACGAGGAAAGCGTCTCGATCCGCCGTCGCACCGCCCTGCCATTTGTGATGGACGAGGTGATCGACACGCCCAACACTCTTGTGCGCGGCATTGCAGAAGATGCGATGGACGTGATCAACCTGAAAATCTCTAAGGTGGGTGGGTTGAGCAAGGCGCGTTTGATGCGCGATCTTTGTATGGCGCATGGCATCCCCATGACTATTGAGGACACTTGGGGTGGGGATATAACCACCGCTACCATCGCCCATCTTGCGCGCTCGACTCCGGCCGAGTTCACATTCTCGGCGACAGATTTCAATTCATACGGTACGGTCACCATCGCCGATGGCGCGCCGCTACGCGTTAACGGGCGGATGACTGCGTCAGAGCGGCCGGGTCTGGGCATCACACCTGTTTTTGACGCGCTGGGTGATCCTGTCGCCCGCTATTCCTGAGGGGGCGACATGCGCAGCAGCAAGACGATCCATGTGATTTCCGCCCATGCCGAGGGTGAGGTTGGAGACGTCATCGTGGGCGGAGTGGCACCGCCGCCCGGCGACACACTTTGGCAGCAGCGGTCTTTCATTGCCAGTGATGACAGACTGCGCAATTTCGTGCTGAACGAACCACGGGGCGGTGTGTTCCGCCACGTGAACCTGCTTGTACCACCCAGGCATCCCGATGCCGATGCCGCCTTTATCATCATGGAGCCGGAAGACACGCCGCCCATGTCAGGATCCAATTCGATCTGTGTCTCGACGGTGCTGCTGGACGGCGGTATCCTCCCAATGCAGGAGCCGGAAACCCATCTGACACTGGAAGCCCCCGGCGGGCTGGTCCGGGTACGGGCAGAATGTCGAGATGGCAAGGCCGAGCGCATATTCGTGCAGAACCTGCCCAGTTTTGCTGATCGCATTGCGGTTCCGCTTGAGGTCGAGGGGCTGGGTACAATCACCGTTGATACGGCCTATGGGGGCGACAGTTTTGTGGTGGTCGATGCCGGATCGGTCGGCTTTGAAATTGTCGAAGCAGAGGCCAAGGACATCGCCCGTCTCGGCGTGGCGATCACCAATGCCGCAAACAGCCAGCTGGGGTTCTCCCATCCGGAAAACGCTGATTGGGACCATATCTCCTTCTGCGCCTTTTGCGGACCACTGGCCGAGACTGAAACGGGCCTGACGGGAAAATCCGCGGTGGCGATCCAGCCGGGAAAGGTAGACCGATCACCAACCGGAACAGCTGTGTCCGCCCGGTTGGCGTTGATGGCCGCTAAGGGCCAGATACGACCGGGGCAGAATTTTGAGGCGGTCTCCATCATCGGGTCCAGTTTCACCGGTCGTATCGTCGAGACCACAACCGTGGGCGACCGCCCGGCGATTGTGCCAGAAATCAGCGGCAGGGGCTGGGTCACCGGTATCCATCAGCATATGCTGGACCCCGATGACCCCTGGCCCGAAGGCTATCGGCTGAGCGATACCTGGGGGGCGTGACCCGGCATTTCAGGTCAGCAAGGCCTGCAAATCCTTGAACAGCGCCTCAGGGATTTCAACATGCCCGCGTGCCAGATTGCGCGCGCGGGCCTCAAAACGGCGCTGTGATGGTAGGCGGGCGCCCTGATCAAGGATGTCTGAGAAGAGCCGTTCGGCGCGGGCATCGTTTTGCGCGGCGCGCCCGCCACTGAACTGGTTCGGGTCAAAGGCCAGAATAATCTCGCCGTGATAGGGCGCGCCGCCCATACCATTGGCGAAAGCCATGCTTTCCTGGCTGGTCATATCGTCAATCAACGGCCCTGCGAGAAGTTCGATCATGATCGACAAGGCTGATCCTTTATAGCCGCCAAACGTGAGCATCGCCCCATCAAGGGCGGCCTGCGGGTCATTCGTCGGGAGGCCCTGTTCATCCACGGCGACCCCGTCTGGCAAGGGCTTGCCGGCGCGTTTGTAAAGTTCGATTTCACCACGCGCGAAGGCACTGGTGGCGAAGTCGAAAGTGAAAGGATCCCGACCGTGTCGTGGCCAGGAGAACGCCAGAGGGTTCGTGCCCAGGGTGCCCCGCGTTCCACCAGCTGGCGCCACCCAGGAATGGCTGGGCACCATCGCCATGCCGGCAAGGCCCTCCGCAGAAAGCTGTTCGACCTCGGGCCAAAGCGCCGAGAACTGGTAGCAGCGGTTGACCGCCATGGCTGCGATCCCGTGCTTGCGGGCTTTGCCGATCAACTCTGGCATGGCGGCCTCCACTGCCAACAGTGACATTCCACCACGCGCATCAACCCGCACAATGGCAGTGTCTGACGGGTCTAGCACCGGCAAGACCTGGCCATCAATTTTGCCAGCTTGGATCGTCTGCACACACATGAACAAGCGGAACAGCCCGTGCGATTGGCAATCATCCAGCTGGCAGGTGTACAGCATCTGCGCTATCGCCCGAGCGTGGGCTGGGCCATAGCCTGCAGCGATTAACACCCGCAAACTCAGATTTTTAATTTCATCCAAGCCAATCTGGATCATTGTGCTCATCCTCTGTCTCCCAAACTTACAGATCTCCATTTTGGATATTGGATATTATACTCATGCAAGCATGGGAACCGGATTTTTGGGCCAAAAATTCCGATTTCGCTTGGTAGCTCAAGACCTAGGGACTATTTGTATCCAAAATTCAATGATGTGAGAGACAATCGGAATGGCTGGAAAACGCGCCGTTATCAAACAGAGCCTTCCCGAAGTCATCGCAAACGACCTGCGCGAACGCATCCTGAGCGGGGAAATGGCAGAAGGCGAAGTCATCCGCCAAGAAGCTCTTGCCGAAGAATACGACGTCTCCCGTATGCCGGTCCGCGAGGCTCTCAAGCGGCTCAACGCCGAAGGGCTCGTTCAGTGGACCAACAATCGTGGAGGGTCTGTCACCAGACATTCCCTTAGTCAGATCGGTGAGATCTTCGATTTGCGCATCTTGATCGAGGTGGATCTGTTCCGCCGTGCTATTCCGGCAATGACCTCGACAGAATTTGCCCGCTGCACAGCGATCCTTGAGCAGATGGAAGCCTCCTATCTGGAGGATGATGTCGGCAAATGGGGGACATTGAACCATGACTATCACTCAGCCCTATATGCGGCTGCGGGCCGGGATCTAACGACAGAGTTGTTGGATCGGATCAATCTGCAGTCTGACCGTTATGTGCGGATGCATCTGAGCGTGATGAAGCAGCGGGAACCGGCAAAAGAAGAGCACCGGAAATTGCTGCAGCTCGCTCAAAACCGGGATGTCGACGAGGCCTGTGACCTTCTTGCGCTGCATATCCGGCGCACAAAAGACCAGCTTTTAGAGATGGTCATTGCCAAGCGTGCCCAGGAAGGCAGCTGAAAATAAACCCCGAAGACGCAACACTTGCATTCTGGTTTCAAAAATTGGATACAATATCCAACAACGTGATTCCATATTGGCGAGACTGAAATGACCTTTGCACCCCACGGAAAACACTTGATTGCAGGCGCATGGATTGCGGGCGATGAAACCTTCACGTCCGAACCGGCGCACGGCCCGTCGCATGACTTTGCAATTGGCCGCATCAAAGACGTGGATGCGGCCGCCCAAGCTGCAGAAGAGGCGTTCTGGAGCTACGGGTATTGTTCTCGTCAGAAACGTGCTGACTTTCTAAACAGCATTGCCGATGAGATCGAAGCGCGCGCCGAGGCGATCACCCAGATAGGCAGCCAGGAATCAGGCCTGCCCGAAGCGCGATTGCAGGGCGAGCGCGGTCGGACCACTGGCCAGCTCCGCCTGTTCGCTGACCACATCCTGAAGGGTGACTATCTGGATCAACGCCATGATCAGGCTCAGCCTGATCGGCAGCCGATGCCACGCCCAGACTTGAAAATGATGCAGCGCCCGATCGGCCCCGTTGCCGTGTTCGGTGCCTCGAACTTTCCGTTGGCCTTTTCAACTGCCGGCGGTGACACGGCCGCTGCGCTGGCCGCAGGTTGCCCGGTTGTCGTCAAAGGTCACAGCGCCCATCCGGGTACAGGTGAGATCATTGCCGAAGCCGTTCAGGCAGCCATCGCGAAATTTGACGTGCATCCCGGTACTTTCAGCTTGATCCAAGGCGGCAATCGGCAGGTGGGCGCCGCTTTGGTGACACACCCTCTGATCAAGGCCGTGGGTTTCACGGGATCGCTCGGCGGGGGGCGCGCACTGTTCGACCTATGTGCCGCACGCCCCGAGCCGATCCCGTTCTTCGGTGAGCTTGGATCCATCAACCCAATGTTCGTGTTTGCAGGCGCACTTGCCAACCGCGGTGCAGAGATTGCCAAAGGCTGGGCCGCTTCCTTGACCATGGGGGCGGGCCAATTCTGCACCAATCCCGGCGTTGCGGTTGTCCTGTCCAGTGAACTGTCCGAGCGTTTTGCCGAAACCACGCGCGCAGCACTGAGCGAGGTGCCGCCTCAGACAATGCTGACTGACGGTATCGCCGTGGCCTATCGTGACGGCCAGCAGCGCGTCGCCGGTACACGTGGTATGCAAGAGATTCTGACCAGCATGTGCGATCAGCGAAACGCCACACCTTATCTCTTTCAGACCACAGCCCAAAACTGGCTTGCCAATGACACGCTTGGCGAAGAGGTGTTCGGCCCCTTGGGTGTGATCGTCACCGCCGAGAGTGAGGCTGAGATGCAGCAGGTAGCACTTAGCTTGCAAGGTCAGCTGACCTGCACACTTCACATGGACGCCGAAGACACTGACGCTGCCAAAACGTTGATGCCCGTTCTTGAACGCAAAGCCGGACGGGTCCTTGCAAATGGCTTTCCCACGGGCGTTGAAGTCAGCGACACAATGGTTCATGGCGGGCCTTACCCGGCCTCAACCAATTTTGGCGCGACATCAGTTGGAACGTTGTCAATACGGCGCTTTCTGCGTCCGGTCTGTTATCAGAACCTGCCAGACGCCTTGCTGCCCGAATAGTTTTTTGTCGATGCCGGGCACGCCAGGAGAGATCTGCAAAGCCCGGTTTCAAACTTGGCGGCCGCGATGACCGCCGTTGTTAGAAAGGAAGAGCTGCATCAAATTCGCGCATCGGTACACTCCCTCTCTTGCCAGAAATGTACCCAAAATTTCGCACTCAGTTCGGACCAGTTTCAGGGGTCAAGACCACCGGCAGTTTTTGTGCAGGGGAATGGGGAACATCAGGCCTCGGATAACAGTGCTTCTGAACCTAGGCTTTGCCTTGCAATCATGCGGGCCTCCTCAAGGCTGACGGGGCTTATGGTCCTATTTGCGACCTGAAATGCTCCATTATGAGGGGGGGCAAAGTCGGATGTCGAGCACAGGCGCACACGTGGATTGGAGATAAGGAACCCGGCCGCCTGGCAGAAACGGCGAATTGCCTCCGGGCCGCCCTGCACCTTGTGAGGTCGCGTCACAGGAAAGATGGCGACGTCGCGTGTTTCTGGACGGGTCAGCAGGGCATCAGCAATCGCTTCAACCTCTTCGGGGTCGGATAGGTCGGCGAAAATCAAGAGGTCGGCAGGGGAGGGGTTGAACAAGTCCTCAAGCGCTGTCCATCGTAATCTGGCGCCCTCACCGGATTGATCCGTGACCCCCATCTCAATCCAGAACCAGGATATTTCCGCAATATTGCGACGCAATCCGGCGGCTTTTGTGGCGGCATGGGTGCTTTTGGTGTTGGTAAGTGACGTGACATCAGCCCGCGCGAATGACAGGGGAATATCCGGCAAAGCAATGGCCAGGCTTTCCGCGCCATACCGTGCTAGAAAGCGTTCGATGAGGTCGCTGTCAGCGGCAATTCTGAGCGGCAGCCACCCTCCCAGCGCGGCAACATCTTTCCTCTTAGCAAGGAAGGACGAATGGTTCTTCACAACATAGCGTCCGGTGCTTAGCCAGTTACGCATGCCGTTCAAACTGTCTTCAACTCTGAGCCATGCCGACATTGAGGCCCGACATCCATTTGCCCCAATTTCAGCGAGCTGCAGGGCCAGCTTGTCGGGGTGGGACCAGTCATCGGCGTCATGGGTTGTGACATATGCACCGCTGGCCGTTTCAAGCCCGGCATTGCGGGCCGCATAAGCGCCCTGGTTTTCGCCGAGGGGGATCAGCTGTAGACGGGGATCAGCCAACAGGGGCTGTATTGCCTGACGGGTGCTGTCCGTGCTGGCATCGTCAACCACTATGATCTCGATGTTGCGGTAACTCTGGGCGAGTAATGACCGAACAGCGGTGGTGATTGTCCTGGCCGCGTTAAAGGCGGGCATGATGATCGAAACAAGCGGGGCGTCGGCCTGATTATCCGGCTGTTCGAATGGCGGTTCCGCGCCTGGGCCAGCAGCACAGAGCGTATCGAGAGTGAGCTGCTCGGCGGACTGAGAAGAGAGCGATTGCAAGCCGGCGGATTCAAAAACAAGATTTAGATGGCCTAATGTTTCGGCCTGTTGATCGGCGCAGCAGGCCAGCCCCAGATGGCCCATTATATCGCCGTTTTTTGACTGGCGATCAAAGCACCTCTTGGCCAGATCCCGCTGGCCAAGTTTCAAGGCCAATTGCCCCATGAGGGGCAAATATCGACTGGGGAATGCGTCACAGCCTTCGGTGTCCAGGGCATCAGGGCAGGTGTCCAGCAACAATGTCAGCGCCTCTTGCGTCGCGCCTGACAGATCCAGAGCGGTGGCCAAGGCCAGGGCCGCGAGAGCCTGCAGCGAAAACGGCAGGCCCGGCTGGGCAAGCACAGCGCGCAACCGCGCCTCACCGTCGCTGCGCTGGCCAATCCGTATTTGCCAGGCGGCCTCGCGGATCTCATGTTGCCAATCGTCTTTGTGGCAGCGTACGCGGGCAAGCCTCTCGGTATGATCCGCTGCCGGATACTGCAGCAGCGAATGGACCAGAGGGTTGAGCGGGCTGTGCTGCGCCGCCGGGTGGGTGGCGAGATAGAGGCTGGTGTCGAAGTGACGGCAGGGATCCAGATCCAGAGTTACGGCTTGTTCAAGGAACAAGTCCGTTATGCTCTGCGTTTCATCAAACCCTATTTCGGCCAACAGATCGCCGTAACGCCACCGGAACCAGCTGGCGTTAAACTGGCCGCTGTCTTCCAAAACGCGCCGTTGGTGATGAAGCTCCAATTCCCTGCGCCCTTATCAGTTTTCCTGCCCTTCCAGCACCTTAGCAAGGGGGAAGCGTTCTTGCGAGGCAAGATCGGCGCCAAAGACAGATGAGCTCGCACCGCCGAGAACCAGCAGGTCATCGCCGAGGACGCCCGCGACGCCACCGCGGCGGCCCTCGTTCAGATCCGGCAGGCTGCGCCATGTCAGCGTGTTCAGGTTCAAAGCGTCAACACGGGCAAAGGACGGTTTGATGCCGACCCGTCGCCCACCGATGATCAGCAATTCATCCCCCACGACAATTGCCGCTGCCTCTGTGCGCGGCTCTGGAAGATCCGCAACAGCGGCCTGCCATGTTCCGGTTGCAATGTCGTAGACGTCGATTTCCGCAGGAAAACCATTGGCGGTGCTGCCGCCGGGGTTCACCTGAGCGCCAGAGGCCACATAGATCTTTCCTTTATGTGCAGCGGCTTCGAAATGATCGCGCCGACGGGGGGCGTCGGCAAGTTCTGTCCATGTGCCGGTGACCGGATCAAAGGCGTCCATCCAAGGCACACCGCCGTTGCCCAGATGGCCATCGCGTGTCCCGCCGATCACATAGATCAATCCATCCACATAAACTGCCCCGGCCGAGGCACGGGCCCGCCCCGCCGGAAAGGACGGTCCGGCCAACCAGCGCGTGCGCGCAGGGTCATAGAGCATCACATGATCCAGAGATGTTTCATCCGGATATTCGCCCAGCATACCGCCCATAAAATAGACCAGGTCATCCACAACGACAGCCTGGCTATGGTGGATAGCCATCGGTGGGGTCGCGGTCTGGGCCCAGCCTTCTGCCATCGGTTCTATATGCTGGGCTGGTGCGCCCTTCCGCCCGCCGAGGAACACAAGCTGGTCAGCAAACCTGGCCAGTGAACCGTTGTTGCGCGGCAGGGGGGCTGCGCTCGGGGTATCAAAACGCTCCAGCGTCCAGCCTGTCACGGCGGAGGCCTCTGAACCGGTGCTTTGCACGGCCGCTGTCGTCTCCGGTAGCGGTTTTATCACCACTTCCAGTGTTTCCAGAAGGTTCAGTTTGTCCTTCGCCTGCCGGTCAGCTGCACCACCATAGTGATAGATCGTGTCACCGATCGTCACCATTGCGGCCGCATGGCGCGGGCGGGGCAGAGCAGGGCCGCGGCGCCATTCTTCAGTAATCACATCCAAAACACTGCTGTCAGCGCGCGCAGCATCGGTGCCATCGTTGAGCCCGCCGACAATGAACAGCTCGCGTCCCAAGGCTGCGGTGGCCCCGGCGGCGCGGGCGTTCGGCATCTTGCCTTTCAGGGTGCGCCATTGGCTGGTGGTGAAATCAAAGACATCCACCTTATCCGTTGCAGGGCCGTATCCTTCCCCATTCCAGGCACTGATCCGTCCACCGGCGAGATACATCGCATCGCCGACGAGCGCGCCAAAGAAGTGATCGCGGGCGCGCGGCGCGTCTGGCAAAACAGTCCAGCGTCCGGTTCCAGGGTCAAATTCGTCAAACTGGCTGGACCAGCCTGAAACATGCCCGTTCGTCAGGCCGCCGACCCAGTAGATCTTGCCACCCCGTTCGATTGCACCGCCCGCCCCACGCCGACGGTCGCGGGGGATTTCTGCCCCGACCTGCCATTCGTCGAGCCGGGTGTCATAGACAAAGATATGGCTGACAGGGGTTTCGGTTGGGAAGCGGCCGGTGAAGGCACCAACTGCGTAGATCTTGTCTGCAATGGCAACGCCCTGGAAATGGTGAATGTCCGCAGGTGGCCGGGCCCCTTTGCGCCACTGGCCGGTGGACAGGTCAAAAATATCGACGTCAAAAGATCCACGACCCCCAAGTATGTAAAGCTGGTCGCCAACGGCGACGGCGGCGTGGTCGTGACGCGCTTCGGATGTGTTCTGGCCGCGCAACAGGGCCGTGTACCAGTCGGCACCGATCTCAGTGCCAGATTTGACGGTGAAACTGTCCCACTGTGCGGCAAAATGGCGACCGCTGCCCGCGCTGGCCCAGATACCTGTAGCCAAAGGTGCCGACCGCTTGCGCATCCCAAGTTTCAGCGCCCCGCTCAACGTGACCGGCGCGCCCAGTGTGACCGGATCCTGCTCCGGAATTTGGTAGGAGAGCGTGACCTGCCCCTCAGACGGATCCACCGTGATGGCCAGTTTCAACCAGTCGACATCGGCCAATTGCGGAAGTTCAATGGGTTGGGACAGGCGGAGTTTACCATCCTTTTCAAGGTGCACATAAAGCCCGCACGCCGCCGAATTTTGGGCCAGGGAAAGCGACAAGAAATTTTCCTGTGAGCCGTCGCTTAGTGCAATGCCCTGGAATTGCAGCCCGTCTTCTTCCGGATCTTGCACGCCTGCATTGCCACCAAAAAAGGGCGCATCCATACGGGCGACAATGGTGAAAGCTTCCGTTTTGGAATAGCTGTCAAGGCCGAGCTGGTAGCCGTGGCGCAGGCTGTTTCCTTCCCCTTCGGGATGTCCCGGCCCAACGTTCAGCAGCGTGAATGTTCCATTCAGCGGATCCAGCCGCACCTCAGAGGCGAGGGCATCAGTCACGTCCGACGAGCTGACGGCGCCTGTCATGACCCCGGTGAAACCCGTGCCGTGAAACCCGCCTTCGTTGCGACGGAAAGTGAGGTGGACCGGCAATTGCGTGTCGCGGCCGTTTGCAGCATCCAGCCGGAACGGATCCATGATGTCCGCAATCCCGTCGGCGTCGTCATCGGTATCCACCGCATCTGCCAGCATGTCGCCGTCGCTGTCCAACGGCAGGCTGGCGACATCGCAAGGGTTGCTGCCGGCGGCTAGCTCCTGGGCGTTGTGATAGCCGTCGTAATCCTCGTCTGCATCCGGGGTGTTTGTGGCGGTGCAATCCACAGGCGGCGCGCCGTTGTAATCAAGCGGTTCAAAGACTGTGATTTCGTCGTCACCAATGCTGGCCACCCAGACGGTTCCGGGAAAATCACCCATGTCCCCTTGGGTCGTCACATCCAGCGGGGCTACAGCGAAATCATCGGCAAAAACACCATGATCCGTGGCACCGTCTTTGACCTCGAATTGAAACAGCGGCCCACGCAGGTTGGCAGCAAGAACCCAGCCCTGCATGGCCCCGTCAAAGTTGCTGGCCGTGTATTCCGCCAGACCGTTTGTTGATCCCTCCCAGGTCAACAGGGTGCCATCGTCCTGTCCCGGTCTCAGGTACTGGCACTGGCGCGGATCTGCCAGCGCCCCGGCAACCGGTGGCCAATCCGTCGGCAGAGGCGCCTCGGGTGATGAAGTGTTGCGCCATATTTGCGCATCTTCGGTGCCTGTCAGAAGCCCGGCACCCAGCGGGTTTGCGCGGATCGGATTGGGATGGCCGCCGTAGTAGCCGTCACTCAGCAGGTGCAGCCCGTCTACATTCAATGTTTCCACAGATGCGTTCGGATCCGCCACTACGTCCAGCAGGGTTGTGCAAAGCCCGGCTTCATCGGTTACAACAGGATAGCCCCAACCCGGATTGCCACCATTATCAACAGTTATCAGACCGCCGCTTGTCAGGCGTAACAAGTCATAGGCATTTCGCAATCCAGATGCGTAAATCCTAACGGGGCCATCCGTTTCTAGAACCGCCTGGTTCAGACCATCGTTGCCGCCAAAGGGATCGCCGACATCAACGCCGGGACTAAGGTTTTGGCGGGTGGGATCATCCAGTGTCGGCAGGTCATAGACATACCGATGGCCACTGGCTTCGACCACCGGCATGGCGTCCAGCAGGTCCAGATCCACCTCCAGAACGGCGGCAGAAAGCGCATATTCGGTGAGATAGGCGAACTCGGCTGAGGGGGCGCCGGAATTTGTGTGCCCGCCGACCGCCAGATAAAGCTGTCGGCCATCCTCGGATAGGGCGATTCCATTGACCGCATGGTTTTCTTCGGACCGGGGCAGGCCGCGCAGCAGGTCGGTCTTTTGCCAGCTCTGCGAGGCCGGCTCCCAGATGAGACGTGACAACACGCCCGAGTTTGTATCCAACCCAAGGTCCAGCTCGCTGGTTCCGGCGCCAATGTTCGGATCAGACGAGCTGACGTAGATGACCGGAGCCTCGGCACTGCCAGTGACCAACATGCCGGTCACCTGACGGCCCGTCTGGTCCGAAAGCGTCCCATCGTCGAAGTGGTTAGCAATGCCGGTGACCACGACATCAATTGTTTCAGCGGCTTTGACCACATAACGCGGCCCGTCCAAACGGGCCACTTCATAGGCCTGAATTCGACCGGTCTGCTCTGCCACATAGAGCCGCCCGTCGGGGCCGAAACTCAGCACCGTCGGGGCGTTCAGCGAATGTCCTTCCAGCACTGCAGGCAGGAAAACAGGGGGCGTTTGTCCGTCAGGGCCGAGGGTCTGTGCCGTTGCACCGCTGCTGGTGGCCAATAAGAGTGCTGAAATGCCTGCCTTGAAAAATTCTATAGTCGCCACCCAGGGTCTCCGCTCTGTCGATGCAAATGTCGTCTTTTGTGTGCCACGATAGGGAAAACCATCCCCAGAACAATGATCTATTGGCAATATATGTTGACAATCACCTATTCATTAACGGAATGGTAACCTACGTTAATCCCTGATTTGAGGAAAATTAAGTGCGTAAATCCTTTTTTGGTGCCATTGCAGCAACGCTCGGTCTTGCGTCGCAAGCTGGTGCTGCTGATCTGGAAGTGCAGATGTTCGAAACTGCAAAAGAACGCGGCACTGTACAGGCCTATTCGATCTATCTGGAGACATTCCCGAACGGACGTTTCGTTCAAGAAGCGCAGCTGGAAGCCGGCCGCGGCATGTGTTCCTCTGGCGAACGCTGGACGACCTCGAAAACCGGGCAGGCGTCCTGGAACAGCAGCTGCGTTCCTTACTCCTGATCTGATTGCTCAGGGAACAACATGAAATTCTGATTGGGTCGCTGCGGCGACCCTTTTTGCGCAGGCTTGCGTTTCTTCGGCGGGTGCGGTTTGACGATCAGCTGCCGTCGCTTTTTGGCTGCAGCCCCAACATGCGGACCATGTTCAAGACATAGTCAATCTGCGGGCTGTCCGGATATTTACGAAGAAACGCAATCAGGGCACTTTGCCGCTGGCTGGCAACTGCCTCTGCCAGATCCTGGTCTTCTTGTCGCGGGTTCGAGCGTTTTAGCATCGGTTCAAGGCTCCGTTCTAGCGGCTGGTTACAGGCTGCAGGCTGTTGCCTGGATCAGCTTTGCCATTTCCATTGCGCCATTCTCAAATTCAAAATCTTCCAGTGCTGACCGCATCCGCGCCCGAGCCTCCGTTGATAGCAAAGCTTGGGCAACCGCGTTGACGCGCCTGTATTCATGGGCCCGTAGCACCTCGGCCGCGCCGCATTGGGCAAGCCAGTCCACCCGCAGACGCTGTGCGTCCATCATGCCGCCTTCGTTTGGAATAAACACAGCCGGAACATGGGACTGCAGCGTTTCATGAACCGAATTATAGCCGCCGCCCAAAATGGCAAAGTCGAAGGCGCGCGCCACATCCTGCAGCGGGAAACGTGACACAACTGTCAGCCCCATGGCTTTTGCTTCGTCGGCGAGGCTCGGATCGGCAATCGGATTGGCGACCCAGACGAGTTCCAGCGCTGTTTCCATGTGTGCCGCCTGATCGCGCAGCGCAGCGATCAGCTGCGTGGTGATTTCACCGTTTCGGTTGTTTGACAGCGCACCAATTTGCAGCACACCAATCAACGGTGTGTCGGAAAGACCCAGCTCGGCCCGTGCTGCCGCTTTGGTCTTCAGCCCATCTGCGTCCAAGAGGGTGACCGAGGGCAGGGGGGCGACATAGGGCTGGCGAACACGTGTGGCCCCATAGTCAAAATGGGCGGCCACGTCCTCTGGCTCCACCACCAGCGAAAACGGTTTTTCAAGGTCTTCCAGTGGCAAGTTATATTCGCGTCGCCAAAGCGCGCGACGGATCCATACCGCGTTTTTCACGTGCCCTGTGTTGAGGAAATGGCGCAACCCTGCATAGGGAAAATTGCCGTCAAACACCAAAGTATCCGCCCCGGTGCGATCCGCATGCCGGGTCAGGTCTTGGAAAAGGTGGCCGTCCCAATCGTAGCCATCGGCCAGTTCGGGGGCCGGGCCTGCGATGTAGTCAAACTCAAAACCAAACTGCTGAACCAGCGGCACACCGCGACTGATAGAGGCGAAACTGGCGGTGTAGCGTGTGTTGTCCAACCGTCTGGCGGCCGAAAGGCAGCGGCTGAGATGGCCCAGACCAACACCGTTGCTGGTGACAAACATAATATGCTTACGCTCAGCCTTCGCCGCGGTGGCCTGGGCGCAATCGGTGCCGATGGTCGGCAAAAGCGCTGTGCAGATTTCGCCAAAAGCAGTGGTATCTGATGGCGTGCTCGGGTCCTGTGCCTCAAACGCGGCGGCCACCGGTGTCACCCTCAGCTCGGCATCCATGAAGCCGGTGACAGGACAGCCAAAATAGCGCTCCGCAGCCTTGATCTGCGACGGAGAGGGGCGAATATCCGGCCAGCCGCACAGGAACAATTGAGAGGGGCGGACCGGGCTGCGCGTCTTTGGCAGCCCTGTAAGGTAACGCTGGTCAACCAATGCAATGGACCCGGCGCCATATTCGCGTGCCATATCCTGCGCGCGTTGCATTGCATCGGGATTCAGATGAGCACAGGCGTTTTGGAAATCCTCGGCGGTGAAGTTTTCGGAAAACCGTTTGTACTGATTGCCCAGTCGAAACAGACGGAACGAGGATTTCCCAAAGGCGCGAAGATTGCGGTGAAACGCCTGCCAGTAGTTCCGGTCGTCATGGAATAACTCGATTGAAAATAGATAAGGCTGCATCGATGGTCTTTACTAAGGCTTTGAAAAATTGAGGCTAGCGGCCTACTTGCACCGGCGCAACGATTGAAACGCTCTGCCAGGTATGTTTCAGTGAAACATGGCCAATCCTAACCAAAAACCACACAATGTGCAGCCGTCGGCAAATTCTGGGCCGGAGGCCTGCACCGTCTTTGTCGCGTTGGAACAGCCGGATATTGCTGGCAGCCGGGCATTGATCGACCTCTATAAGGCCAAAAACGCCGATTTCTGTCTGTTGCTGACAGACAATGCGGACTGGCTGTCGGCGGGGCGGTTCAAGGGCCCAATTGAGCTATTCTCATCCTCCGATGCCCCCGGCGCAAAACAACGCTGGGCGCGCGAAATCCTGGAGCGCTGGTCCCCCAGCTACGTCGTCAACCTTGGAGACAGCCGTTTTGATCCCACAGGTGACCTCTACGCAGTGAATTGAGTTCGCGCCGCGCCTAGAGAGTTAGTGCCGCCACTCGGGAACAGCCTGTGTGATGGCTGTTTTGTCCTGAATGGCGGCTGATATTGCGGCTTATGATCCTCAGACTTGCGATGGCAGCCAGAGGACAATGGCCGGGAAGGCGACCAGAAGCCCGATTGTGATCGCATCGGCGATGAAAAACGGGGTGACGCCCTTGAACACATCCTGAACACTCAGATCATCGCGCACGCCGGCAACAACAAAGCAGTTCAGACCGATTGGCGGGGTGATCAGGCAAAACTCGGCCATTTTCACCACCAGAATACCGAACCAGATCGCGCACATGGGGCCTGACATGCCAAAGGTGCTTTCTGCGGCAGACACGGCCTCACCGCCGTTCAGGGCCATCACCGCAGGGTAGACCACGGGCAGGGTAAGCAGAAGCATGCCAATCGCATCCATGAACATGCCAAGCACGGCATAGGCCAGAAGGATGCAGATCAGGATCAGCATCGGCGACAGGGTGAGGGATGTGATCCAGTCAGAGAAGGCCGAGGGCAGTTCCGCAAAGCCAAGGAAGCGCACATAGACCAGCACACCCCAGATGATGGTAAAGATCATCACGCTGAGTTTTGCGGTCTCAAGAAGCGCATCCTTCAGTTCACCCCAGCGCATGCCTTGGTAGAGCGCCATCAAAAAGACGATGAAGGCCCCGATTGCGCCACCCTCTGTCGGGGTGCCCCAGGCGTCCCCTCCGAAGGGGTTGTAAACAAACAGGATAATGGTCGCGACAACGAAGAAAATGGGCAGCGCTGGTGGCAGGGCGGCAAAGCGCTCGCGCCAGGTAAAGCCACTGACGGGCGGGCCAAAGCCCTTGATGGTCATCGCCATGCCGATGATCAGCAGACCATAGATGACAGCGGAAAACGCGCCCGGAATGAAGCCGGCAAGCAGCAGTTTTCCCACGTCCTGTTCGACAATAATCGCATAGATCACAAGAATGGCGGAGGGCGGGATGAGCGAGGCCAGCGTGCCGCCAGCAGCCACAACACCCGCCGCAAAGCGTTTGTCATAGCCGATCTTGAGCATTTCAGGGATCGCGATGCGGGCAAAGACCGCGGACGTGGCCACCGAAGCGCCAGAGACGGCGGCAAAACCCGCAGTGGCAAATACGGTCGAGACCGCCAGCCCTCCGGGCACCCAGGCCAGCCAGCGTTTTGCGGCCTCGAACAGGGCTTTTGTCAGCCCGGCGTAATAGGCCAGATATCCGATCAGGATGAAGGTCGGGATCAGGCTCAGCGCTTGCGAGGAGATTTTGGAATGCGGCACCTGTCCTGCCGTTTTGACGGCAACGGTGAGGGCCTTGGTAAAGCGCGACGGATCATAGCCAAACTTGGCCCAGAAAATCCAGATCAGGCCGATCATCCCGGCCAATCCTGCCGCAAATGCCACCCGCATGCCCAAAACAACCAGAACAAGCATGCCGCCTGATACGATCAGGCCAATATCAATCGGTTCCATAGTCATCACCTTAGTTGTCGTGGCCCGAGACATGCTCGGCTTCCATTGCGGCCTGTGTGGCCGCATCCGCGATCAGGGGAACCGCAATGGGGGTTGCTTCATTCAGTAGAAAGGCGCGGCCATAGGCCCAGATCTGCAGGACCAGCCGCAGGGCCAGCACCGAAAAGGCGACGGGCGCCAGTAGTTTGGCGGGCCAGAGCGGCAGCGAGATGTCCATCGAGCTGTCTCTGCTCCACAGGGGGGCTGCGAAGTCAAAGCTGCGTGCGAAATGCGCCCAGCTGCCCCAAACCATGAGCACGACGAGGGTCAGGATCGCCAATGTGGTGATAATCTCGACCAGATAGAGCGTGCGCCCCTTCAGCTTGCCCACGACCATGTCCATGCGGATATGGCCGCCGTCCCGCTGGGTGAAGGCGATCCCCATGAAGGCAATCAGCGGCATGGCCTGTTCGATCCAGTCCACATAGCCCGGCAAGGGAGAATTGAAGAAATTCCGGCCGCTGACCGAGGCCACCGCCAGCAGCATCAGCGAAAAAACCGCGAGCCCGCTGATCAGGGCCAGCACCCCTTCAAGTCGATAAAGACGGCCATCAATTTTGCTGAGAAGGCTGTCGTCAGACAACACAAGAGACGATCCTGCCATGGCGGATATCCTTCAGAGTCAGATTTTTTGAAATTGAAAGGGCCCTGCGCCAAGTCGCCTTGGTGCAGGGCCGCGAGGTCAGTTCGCCTCGGAGATCATCCCGGTCACAAGATCATAAAGTTCTTGGGCCGGAAGACCGCGTGCCGTGTTGTCTTCGATCCATGCCGCAGCTGCGGGCGCGGCAGCGGCTTCTTTGAAGGCGGCAAGCTCTTCGTCAGAAAAGCTCACCTGTGCAATGCCACGTTCGTCCAGCGCAGGGCCCCAGGCAACCATGGTGTTGTTCTCATAGGTGTCGACATAGTGGTTCAGGGATTCCTCGATCGAACCCAGCAGCGCGTCGCGGTGCGCATCAGACAGGTCGTCCAGCGCATCGGTATTTGCTACAACCGGGCAGTTGACGGTGCCGGGGTTGAGGTTGGTGCTCCACCATGCGCCGTTTTCGATGGTTCCGAAGGACATGTGAGCATGGGGTGCAAAGGCGACCGCTTTGACAATGCCGCTGTCCATCGCCTGACGCACCTCAGAGGCCGACATGGAGGTCGGAACCGCGCCAATGGTTGCCATTGCGGCACCGATGCCGCCCGTGGCACGAACGCTCAGGCCTTCAAAGTCAGACAGGGTCTTCGGCGCATCGCCCACGCCGACCAGATTATACTGCGGCAGCGGCGACGGCATCAGCAGGGTGGCATTCCAGCGGGCGAGGTCTTTTTGAACGGCAGGGTGCTGATAGATCGCCATCGACAGGTCGACTTCCTGCTGCAGAGAGGACACGCCGAGGAACGGCAGTTCAAGGACGGTGATCGACGGGTTCTTGTCGTGGTGATAGCCGGCACAGAACTGGGCCATCTCAAAGGCGCCAATGGAAATCCCGTCGAGGTTTTCTTTGTTTTTGGACAGGCCGCCGTAGCTGATGTTCAGGGTGAATTCACCGTTGGTTTTCTCGCTGACCAGCTCGGCCAAACGTTCAACATGTTCGGTGAATGCGCGGCGTTTGCCCCACAGGGATACGTTCCATTCCGTGGCCATTGCATCAGTTGCAAAGGCCAGTGACAGAGCGGCAATAGCGGTTCGGTTGAGATATTTGCGCATGGTGTTTCCTCCCGAATGCATGCGTATTTTGATGCCGCAATTATTGGGGATCCGCAGTGCGCTGCCTATGAAGGAAAACGCATGCGTTATGCCGGGGCCCCTGCGGATTTCCGCAGGGCTGTAGTTCCTAGAGCAAAGCGTCCTTATCCAGACCCAGTTTGACGATCTTTTCATTGAGCGTCCGCCGTCCGATACCCAATGCATCTGCTGCGGCGTCCATCCGGCCTTCATGGGCTTTGATGGCCTTGCCTATCAGCTGGCGCTCAAAACTGGCGACCGCTTCGCGCAGTGTGTCGGGCACGTCACTGAGATCCTGATCCGCCCGAATTGCATCGGCAAATGTCCCGCTGCCGCGCCGCGAGGCCAACACCCGCCGTTCGCAGACATTGCGCAACTCACGGACGTTTCCGGGCCAGTCGTGGGCCAGAAGGGCCGCAAGATCATCCTGCGTGATCTGAGGCGAGGCCATTTCGTAGAGACGGGCATAATGGGCAAGGAAATGCGTGGCCAGCAAGGTGAGGTCATCGCGGCGGCGGCGCAGCGGCGGAATGGTCAGGATCACTGTATTGATGCGAAACAGCAGGTCTTGGCGAAACCGGCCGTCCTGAACGGCCACTGACATGTCCTGATGAGAGGCGGAAATCACCCGAAAGCTGACGGGAACAGGGTTTTGCGCACCAATTGGCAGGATGGTCTTGTCCTCGAGGACACGCAGCAATTTGGCCTGGACAGGTGGGGGGCATTCGCTGATTTCATCCAGAAACAATGTGCCACCTGAGGCAGCCGCCAACCGGCCATTGGTTTCGCCTGCCGTGCCGAACATATCGGCCTCGAATGTATCCGGCGACAGGGTTGCGCAATTCAGGGCCAGAAAAGGCGCGTCGGGCTGGGCACTGAGGTCATGCAGAGCGCGGGCAACCAGCTCCTTGCCGGTTCCCGTCTCGCCTTCGATGAACACTGGCGCGCCAGTGTCGGCAAAATCAAGGACATCGCGGCGCAGGTTGGCGACCTCAGCGGTTTCCCCCAGCAAAACGCGATCAAGCCCGGACAGTTTGCGCAGCCGGTCTTTCAGCCGTGCATTGCTTTGCTTGATACGGTTCTGAACGGCTGCATTCTTGAGGATCGTCAGCAGGCGCCTAGGCTCGTAGGGTTTTTCCAGAAAGCTGTAGGCCCCGTCCTGAATGGCCTGCACCGCGAGGGGGATATCGCCGTGGGCGGACATCAGAATAAGCGGCGGCGCATGGCTCGGATCGAGGCTTTGCAGCAGTTCGAGCCCCGACATGCCGGGCATGCGCATATCCGACAAGATCACATCTGGCAGCAACGCCGGCAGCCGGTCAGCGACCTGATCGGCCCGCGACAGGGCCTCGGCCTTCCAACCTGCAGCCTCCAACAGTTCGATGAGGGAAAGACGCATGGATTTGTCGTCATCAACCACAAGCACGCGAAAGGGATCAGGGTTGGTCATGGGGCATCCTCTGCTTCGGCATCGGGGAAGGACACGACAAATTCGGCACCGCCCGTTTCGATGTTGCGCGCGGTCATAGCCCCCCCATGATCCTTGATGATACTGGCGGAAATCGCCAGCCCCAACCCCATGCCACGACCACTTTCACGGGTCGAGACAAAGGGTTCCTGCAGATCGGCCAGCGTTGCTTTGCCCAGCCCGTGACCATTGTCGCGGATGCGGAACCAGGGTTGCGCCGCTGAAATCCCTATCGTGATCGAAATCTGAGGGCTGTCTTGTTCCTCGGCGGCATCAACAGCATTGCGCAGAATATTTGTCATGACTTGTTCAATACGCAGCCTGCTGCCGCGGATCAGGACCGGGGTGCTGGGCATGTCGGTGTCGACCTCAACCTGAAACTCGGCCAGATTGGGGGCGACAAGATCAAGCGCGGCCTGCATTGACTGGCACAGGTCGACATCCTGAAACTCTTCCTGATCGGACCGCGCAAAGAACTTCAGCTGGCGGGTGATGCCTTCCATACGTTCAACCAGACCACCGATTTTGCCGGTAAGCCCAGCCGCCCCCGGCATGGTGATCTCTGCCGCTGCCAGATGGTTGCGCATGGCGGCAATAGGCTGGCCCAATTCATGGGTGACAGAGGCCGAAAGCTGCCCGAGAGCGGCCAGACGGCTGGCCCGCTCCAGCTCGCGCTCGGTGCGATGCAGCCGACGTTCGGCGGTGTTGCGCTCGGCGATCTCAATGGCCAGTTGTTCGTTGGCGCGGCGCAGCTTTGCCTCTTCGTTCTCCGAAAGCCGCAGCGCAACGGCCACCCGCCGGGCGCGCTGAATTTGGACAATAATCAACCCCAGCCCCGCCAATAGCGTTGCCGAGACTGTGACCAGCCAGCTGCGGGCAGTTGCCCGGTCATCGCTGGCGAAATAATGAAGCTTCCAGGCATGGGGCACAGTGTCTGCGACCAGATAGAGCCTGTCATCGCCGCCGATTTTCGCCCGTTGCGCAGAGATCAGTGACCAGTCGAGCGGGTCCAGAGCTTGACCGGGAAACTGGCGTGACGCGGCGATGCGCGCGCGCTGTTCAGCGGTCAATTCTGCCAGATAGTGATACCGCCAGTCGGGATTTGAGGACAGCAAAACGACCCCGTCATCATTGGACAGAAAAACCTGCTCGCCAGAGTTGCGCCAGCTTTGCTCCAGTAGCGAAAACCCGATCTTGATGGCGATCACACCGAGAAGATCACCCTGCGGACCGTGCACCGCATCGGCAATGAAATAGCCCGGCAGACCGGTGGTTGTGCCAATGGCATAGAACTGGCCCTGCTGCCCGGTGGATGCCTGCTGGAAATAGGGCCTAAACGCATAGTTCTGACCAATGAAACTGCCCGCGTCAGCATGGTTGGACGCGGCAATGGTCAGACCCTGTGCATCCATCAGATATATCGCATCAAGGCCGGCCTGTTCGGCAAAGCGTTGCAATCTGACGTTCAGGTCCTCGGTTGGCCCGCCCTGAACGGTTTGGATGACAAACGGGTCTTGCGACAGGACATAAGTGAGATGCGAGAAACGTTCGAATTCAGTGTTGACCGTCCGTTGATAGAGGGTCAGTCGGCCCTCAGCCTTGGCCAGTTCCTCAGAGACGAAATAGCTATAGGACACTCTGAAAATACCGGACGCGACAAGAATTGCCGCGAGGATCGAGAACAAGATCTGCATAGGTCGCATCTGTTCCGATTGGCCTCAATAGGCGGAAAACGCAAGAAATAGTTCATCTGAGCCACCTCAGTGATCCTGTCAGTCTGGGGTGTTATCGATTGGAACCGGGGGCGACATCCTTGCAAATATTTAGTTTACGCGCGGAAATTTATATCTTTACATTTTTCAGGTTTCCGAGCAACTTTTGGCACCAGAATACGTCACTGCCGCAAGGAAGTCTTCGCCAATGAGCGATTCAAAGATCAAAAATATGGAGGGGTTTTCGGCAGTTAGCGGGATTTCCCGTCCAACGCTGTCAAAATACTTCAACGATCCTGCAAGTGTCCGCAAGTCTACGCGCGAAAAGATCGAAGCGGCGTTAGAGAAATATGACTACCGACCAAATATCTATGCGGTCAATCAAAACAGGCGGCAAACCAAGAACATCGGCCTGGTGGTTCCGAACCTGACCGATCCGTTTTTTGCCGGGATCGCACGCACCATAGAAGGGCTTATCGTCAAGGCGGGTTTCAACCCGTTGTTGCTCAGCTCTCATGGGGGGCCAGAACAGGAACTGTCCAATCTCAACAGTCTTCGGTCCATCAAACCAGCCGCGGTGCTGCTGGCACCACTTGGGCGGGCATCGCTGGCCGATCAGGTCGCCACCTTCGCGGAAGAGGTGCCAACGGTTCTGTTTGACGCCAATCTTGAAGGCATTGGCGAGGCGTTCTTTGGCTCTGACAATGATCAAAGCATCAACTTGATTGTCGACTACCTCTGCCGGTCAGGAGAGCCGCCTGTATTCTTCGGAATGAAGACGCCGATTAACCCGAATGCCTACAAACGCCAAAGCGCCTATATCGCGGCGATGAAGCGTTTGGGGCATGAGCCGCATTTGATCCAGGTCGATGGCGAGGGTTGGAATTTCGAGGAAATCGGTTTTCAAGAGGGCGCAAAGCTCCTGACAGGTCCGCAGCTGCCGACCAACACGATACTATGCTCAAATGACCGGCTGGCAATCGGGATGCTGTCTGCGGCTTATGAAAACGGCATCAAGGTGGGGCTTGGGGCACAGGCCACGCTTCGCATTGCCGGGCATGATGATCACCCGTTTTCGCGCTTTACCTGTCCGGGGCTGACCACTGTTTCGCAGGATTATGATGCCATTGCAGCCAGAAGCGTAGAGACGATTTTGGCGTTAATCGATTCCAAGCGCGGCCTGAAAGGACGCGAGGAAGCCCTGTTCGAGGGCAGGCTTGAAATGCGCGGCTCTGCCTAAGCCACTGTGGGCATTCGTTAATTTCCAAATATTTACGCGCGTAAATTTTACGATTGACGCGAAGCAACAAAAATTGATAGCGTTTCTACATCACATCCAATCTAGGGAGGAACCGGATGCCTTTCTCAAAAGGTCTTTGCGCTGCCAGCGCTATCGCTCTTATGGCGGGCTCAGCTGCAACTGCTGAAAGCCTGACAATCGCCATCGTGAACAATGGCCATATGATCAACATGCAAACCGTCGCAGAGGCCTATTCGGCTGAAACGGGCGTCGAGCTGAACTGGGTTTCGCTGGAAGAAAGCGTCCTGCGCGAGCAGGTTACTTCTGACACCGCCACGGGCGGCGGTCAGTACGACATCATCAACATCGGCATGCAGGAAGCTCCCATCTGGGGCGCTGCCGGCTGGATCGAACCGCTGAACTTCAGCAGTGAATATGACGTAGATGATATCCTGCCTGCGATGCGCAATGGTCTGTCCCATGAAGGCACGCTTTATGCGGCACCGTTCTACGGTGAATCGTCGATGGTCATGTATCGCAAAGACCTGACCGACGCCGCCGGTGTGGCCATTGCTGACAATGACAGCTGGGACAACGTCAAGGCCGCCGCCGCTGCAATCCATAACCCGGACGCCGGTGTTTATGGGGCCTGCCTGCGCGGCAAGCCGGGCTGGGGCGACAACATGGCGTTTATCACCACCGTTGTGAACTCTTTCGGTGGTGCATGGTTTGACGCAGATGGCCGCCCGCAGCTGGACAGCGCGGAGTGGAATGCGGCGATCAATTTCTATGTCGATCTGCTGGGCAACTACGGACCTCCGGGTTCGGAAGGCAATTCGTTCAACGAAATCCTCGCGCTTTATAACGAAGGCAAGTGCGGCATGTGGATTGACGCGACCATTGCGGCCTCCTTCCTTGAGGTCGACGGGGTCGCCTATGCGCAGTCGCCGAACGCAGGCAATCCGGTTGGGGCCAACTGGTTGTGGGCCTGGGCCATGGCCATTCCTGCCGGGTCTCCGAATGCCGAAGCGGCAGCTGATTTCATTGAATGGGCAACCTCCAAGGAATACGTCAAGGCCGTGGGCAACCATGCCGAATTCGGCTGGGGTTCGGTTCCAACAGGCCAGCGTGCATCGACCTATGCAATTCCTGAGTTCCAGGCGGCAGCAAGCTTTGCAGCGGCTGAACTGGCGGCGATTGAAAGCGCGGCACCGGGGGTAACCGATCTGAAACCCTATGTTGGTGTGCAATTCGCCTCGATCCCGGAATTCCCGGAAGTCGGCTCGGCTGTGGCGCAGGAAATGGCTGCGGCCCTGTCTGGTGCCAAGTCGGTTGAAGACGCACTGGCCGCCTCGCAGGACGCAGCAGATGCGATCATGCGCGAAGCAGGCTACTACGACTAAAAAAACAATCGGGTGGGGCCCGGCCAAACCTGGCCCCACCACGGCTGATCCCGTCGCTTGAAATGTTATTCCAACCTCGCGACACTAAAAATCCGAAAATCGCAACTTAGACACCACGAGCAACGCGCAGTTTCGTTTTGCTGGGAGGATAGATGCATGTCTGACAGAAAGCTTCCACGGCTACTACAAACACCAGCGGTACTGCTGCTTTTGGTTTGGATGCTGGTCCCGCTAGGGATGACTTTATACTTTTCGTTCATCCGGTATGTGCTGAACAGCCTGCGCCGCCCGGAGTGGACGACACCAAGCCTGAGCAACTGGCGCGGGTTCGGAAACTACGAATTTGTTCTGAAATCCAAGGACTTCGTTCTTGCCATCCAGAACAGCCTGTTCATCGTCTGCAGCATTTTGTTCTTGACCGTTATTCTGGGCATTCTGATCGCAGTTCTGATCAACAAGTCCTTTCCGGGGCAGGGCATTGTCCGGGTCCTGCTGATTTCCCCCTTCTTTGTGATGCCTGCGGTAAACGCGGTTCTGTGGATCAACATGATCCTTGATCCGGTGCTGGGCTTGCAGGGGATCGCTGTCGCCGGGATCAACGACCTTCTGGAGGGGCTGAGGCAAATGCCTGTTCTGGGGGGGTTCTTCTCGCTCTGGCCGGAATTTGAACCGATATCCTTCCGCGCAACACAGACCTCGGCCATCGCAGTGATCATGATGGTGACCTGGCAATGGACGCCCTTTGCAGTGCTCATTTTCATGACATCGCTGCAATCCGAGGACCAGCAGCAAAAAGAAGCGGCTGTATTGGATGGCGCGGGAACATGGTCGCAGTTCCGCTTTCTGACCCTGCCACATCTGGGGAGACCGATAGCGATCGTGGTGATGATCCAGGCGATTTTCCATCTGTCACTCTATGCGGAAATCGAAATCGTCAGCCGGGGCAACGGCAATAAAAACCTGCCCTATCTGATCGGAGAATTCGCCAATAACAACATTGGTGCTGCCAGCGCCACCGGCATTTTCGCAGTAATCCTCGCCAACATCGTAGCCATCTTTTTGCTGCGCATGGTTGGCAAGACCCTGATGGAATAGGAGGGCTAGATCATGGCAATCGTTGCACAATCCTCGAAATTCAGCATCTACGGACGGCCCGTTCTGGCCTGGGGTGTTGGGCTGATGTTCTTCTTTCCCATCTTCTGGATGGTCCTGACGAGCTTCAAAACCGACGCCGATGCGGTGAAGCCGGAGAACCTGATTTTCTTCACGCCGACGCTTGAGAACTATCTCAACATGACCGAGAACTATGACTATTGGCGGTTCGCCCGCAACTCCGTCATCTCGGCTGTTTCAGCGACAATTTTCACACTGTTTGTAAGTGTCCCCGCGGCCTATGCGATGGCGTTCAACCCAACTCGGGCCACCAAAGACGTTCTGATGTGGATGCTGTCGACCAAGATGCTTCCGGCCGCGGCGGTGCTCTATCCGATGATCTTCCTCGCCAAGGGCATCGGGCTCTATGACACCCATATCCTGGTCATTACCGTGCTGAGCCTGATCAATCTGCCGATCGCGGTCTGGATGCTGTTCACCTACTTCAAAGAGATCCCCAAGGATATCATCGAAGCGGGCAAGATGGACGGTGTGAACACCTGGGGCGAGATCAAAGAGATCCTGGTTCCGCTGGCCTGGGGTGGCATCGCCTCGACCGCACTGCTGGTGTTCATCTTTTGCTGGAACGAGGCCTATTGGACGGTCCGGTTGACCACCATCGACGCGGCGACCCTGTCCAAGCTCATCGAAGGCAACCGGGCACCGGAAGGCCTGTTTTTCGGACGCCTCTCGGCCGTCTCAACAGCCGCAGTCGGACCTATCGTTGTCCTGGGCTGGTTTTGTCAGAAACAACTTGTCCAAGGCTTGACCTTTGGCGCAGTGAAATAAGGAAAGATCATGGGACGTATTGTACTTGATCAAGTGTCCAAACGCTTTGGTGATGTCGAAGTCATTCCGCCGCTGGACCTGACCATTGAAGACGGTGAGTTTGCGGTATTTGTTGGACCATCTGGCTGCGGTAAATCCACGCTTCTGCGGATGATTGCAGGCCTCGAAGACCTGACATCGGGCAATATTGAAATCGACGGGGAAAATGTGACCGAGGTGCCGCCGTCCAAACGCGGCCTGGCGATGGTGTTCCAGTCCTATGCGCTTTATCCGCATATGACGGTGCGCAAAAACATCGGTTTCCCGCTTCGCATGGAGAAGATGGAGCAGGCGGAAATCGACAAGCGCGTCGAAACGGCGGCCCAGTCGCTGAACCTGGTGGATTATCTGGACCGCAAGCCGGGGCAGCTGTCCGGTGGCCAGCGTCAGCGGGTTGCCATTGGCCGGGCCATTGTCCGCGATCCCTCTGCTTTCCTGTTTGACGAACCCTTGTCGAACCTAGACGCGGCATTGCGTGTGGGGATGCGGCTAGAAATCAGCGAAATGCACGAACGCATGCGGACCACCATGATCTATGTGACCCATGATCAGGTCGAAGCTATGACCATGGCCAACAAGATCGTGGTCCTGCAGGCTGGCAGGATTGAGCAGGTCGGCTCGCCGCTTGATCTGTATCACAAGCCGCAGAACGTGTTTGTGGCCGGCTTCATCGGCTCTCCCAAGATGAATATCTTTTCGGGCCCCGAGGCCGAGAAACACGGGGCGCATACCATCGGTATCCGGCCAGAGCACACGGATGTCAGTATGACAGAAGGCACCTGGGAGGGTCGTGTCGGTGTGGCCGAACATCTGGGCTCGGATACGTTTATCCACGTTCATGACACGGGTCTGGCAGACATGGTTACTGTTCGCATCACCGGGGATATCTCGGTGAAACACGGCGACAAGATCTTCCTGACGCCGCGGGCAGACCAGATTCACCGATTTGACGCCCAAGGGCAGCGGATCGCATGAAACGGCTGGACGGCAAGTCGGCGCTGATTACCGGGGCTGCCCGGGGGATCGGATTGGCCTTTGCCAAGGCCTATGTGGCCGAGGGCGCGCGAGTGGCCATCGCCGATATCGATTTCGAGCGGGCCTGCGAAGCAGCCGCCGAAATCGGTGACGCCGCACTTGCCGTTCATCTGGATGTCACCGAACAGGACAGCATAAACGCCGCTGTTGGGCAGACCGTGGAAAGTCTGGGTCAGATTGACATTCTGATCAACAACGCCGCGGTGTTCACGGCGGCGCCGATTGTTGAAATCACCCATGAGGACTATCAGCGGGTTTTCGACGTCAATGTCGCCGGAACCCTGTTCACCCTGCAGGCGGTTGCCCGCCATATGATTGAACGGGGTCTCAAGGGCAAGATCATCAACATGGCCAGTCAGGCCGGGCGCCGCGGCGAACCACTGGTTGGTGTGTACTGCGCCAGCAAGGCCGCGGTCATCAGCCTGACGCAATCGGCCGGTCTGGGCCTTATCACCCACGGGATCAACGTGAACGCCATCGCGCCCGGCGTGGTGGACGGTGAGCACTGGGATGGGGTCGATGCCCTGTTTGCCAAATACGAAGGTAAACCCCCCGGTCAAAAGAAACGTGAAGTTGGCAGCGCTGTCCCCATTGGGCGGATGGCGCAGGCCGAAGACCTAACAGGAACGGCAGTTTTCCTCGCCTCAAGAGACGCCGATTACATCGTTGCACAGACCTACAATGTCGACGGTGGAAACTGGATGAGCTGAAGAAAGCCCTGCCGCAAGGAACCGATCCCATGAAACTGAGTAATGCGACACTGAACGAGCTTCCTGACGCTGTCTTGCGCCCGCAATATGATCGCGCGCGGCTGACACCGGGTATTGTGCACATTGGTATTGGTAATTTCCACCGCGCCCATCAGGCCTGGTATTTGCATCGTCTGATGCAAGAGGGCGCAGCGCTTGATTGGGCGATCATCGGGGCGGGCGTGCGCCAGTATGACAGCGCGATGCGGGAAAAACTGCTGGCGCAGGACTGCCTGACAACACTGATCGAACTGGCCCCATCCTCCAGCGCGGCAGAGGTGATCGGATCGATGATCGACTACCTGCCGATCGAAGAACACAACGGGCCCCTGATCGCACGCATGGCCCAGCCCGATATCCGTATCGTCGCTATGACCGTGACGGAAGGCGGGTATTTCATTGATCCGGCCACCAAGGAGTTTGACACAACCCATCCCGACATTGTCCGTGACAGCCTTAATCCCGACAAACCCAAAACCGCCTTTGGCGCGATTGTTGCAGCCCTTCGTCTGCGCCGCGATGTCGGCACTGGCCCCTTCACATGCCAATGCTGTGACAACCTGCAGGGCAATGGGGATGTGCTGCGTCAGACCGTGGTGTCCTTGGCGCGGATGTCCGATCCCGAGCTGGCCGACTGGATAGACAGCAACTGCAGTTTTCCGAACGCCATGGTCGACAGTATCGTTCCGGCAACCGGTCCGAGCGAACGGGCGCTGGCCCATCAGCTGGGCATCGACGATCTGGCCCCGGTGACCCATGAAAACTATCGCCAATGGGTGATTGAGGACGACTTCTGTGCGGGACGGCCGGATTGGGACAAGGTCGGCGCCACTTTCACCGACAATGTCCATGGCTATGAGGCCATGAAGATCCGCATCCTGAACGGTGGGCATCAGGTGATCTCGGTGCCGGGAGAGGTTCTGTCGGTCCAGACAATTGCCGACTGTATAGGCCATGACCTGATCTGCCGTCTGTTCACTTCGGTCGCCGAAAATGAAATCGCCCCCTTGGTCGAACCTGTCTCGGGGATGACGGCGCTGGACTATGTCACCCTGATCCGCAACCGGTTTTCGAACCCGAAAATTGTCGACACCACGCGCCGCGTGGCCTTTGATGGGTCTTCCCGTCATCCGGGCTTCATCATCCCCTCCATCCGCGATGGTCTGGCAAAGGGCACCCCGATTGACGGGCTTGCGCTGGTCGAAGCCACCTGGGCGAGGATGTGTGAAGGCACCCGTGAAGATGGCAGCGAGATCGAACCCAATGATCCCTATTGGGACGATCTGACCGCAAGGGCCAAAGAGGCGCGAAACACCCCGCGGGCATGGCTTGAAATGCGTCAGATCTACGGCGATCTGGCGGATGATCCGCGCTTTGCCGAATGTTTTGAACGCTGGCTCAGCATGATATGGGACGAGGGGCTGGAAGCAGCCATCACCGATTATCTGGCCCCCTGAGATCCGATGAATTCGGTCAGGTGGGACGTTCGACACCCTTGCGTGCGACCCGGTTTCGCACCCGTCTATCCTTGAGGAACCCCTATGATCCTTTGCTGCGGAGAAGCTCTCATTGACATGATCCCCGAACCTACGGTTCTGGGGCCGGATGGCTATGTGCCGCGCACCGGTGGTGCGGTGTTCAACACGGCCATCGGCCTTGGACGGCTGGGCTGCCGGACGGGTCTGATGAGCGGCATTTCGACGGATATGTTCGGCCATCAGCTGATGGCGGATTTACGGGCAAGCAATGTGGACACCCGCAATGTCATTCGCTCGGACCGGCCATCGACACTGGCCTTTGTCAAATTGTCCGACGGACATGCCTCTTATTCCTTCTTTGACGAAAACTCGGCCGGGCGGATGATCGCACCCGCTGATTTGCCCAGCAAAACGGACGATGTCTCGGCATTGTATTTTGGCGGCATCAGTCTGGCCTGCGGGCCGGGGGCCGATACATATATGCATTTTGCACTGGATAACGCGGACAAGACGGTCGTCATGGTTGATCCTAATATCCGGCCCAGTTTCATCACCGACGAAGCAAGCTTTCGCAGCCGTATTGAGCGGATGATTAGTCTGGCAGATATCGTGAAAGTCTCTGACGAGGATCTGAACTGGATCTTTCCGGATACGGGTTCTCTTGAAGGAAAAGTCGCGCAGTTACAGTCGCTTGGGCCAAGTGTGGTCATCTTGACCCGTGGCAGTTCCGGGGCGCAGGCGTGGTTGGCAGACGGGAGGTCGATCTTTGTGGCGAGTGAGAAAGCAGAGGTTGTTGACACTGTCGGGGCGGGGGACACTTTCAACGCCGGGGTGTTGGCCAACCTGTCTGAGTCAGGCCTGCTTACCAAATCCGCCATTCGGTGGATTTCAGAACCCGACATCGCCAAGGCAATCGGCTTTGGCGCACGCGTCGCCGCGGTCACCGTCAGCCGATCCGGCGCCAACCCACCCTGGCGCGATGAGATCTAGGATATTCGTCGCAAGGGCCGTGGCCGTACCAGCACTTTAACATGCTGACGCGGTGCGGCTATTCGCGGGCCCGCGCCTGGACACGCCACTGCTGCACCCACGGTGCCGCAGTCATGTGATCAGCCGCTTCTACGATGCAGACATGTTTTGCAATGCATTCACCGTCGTGGCCGCAAACTCCGCATTGTCTAAGACACCCTGATGCGCCAGCCCTTTGAGGGCTGTAATGGCCTGTACCTTCGCCGCGGCGCTGTCGGCATCTTGCAGCGCGGCGCGGATGTCATCGGCGAGCGGATCGTTCAACTCCAATGCGCTGCCCTTGTTGGAGTGTCCTTCGGCAAAGCGGATCCAGGCGGCGACGGCGAGGGCGCAGGTGCTGATATCGCCGCCGGATGCCAGCAGCTCCTTGGCGGGGGCGAAAATGCGCTGCGGCAGTTTCTGGCTGCCGTCGCCTGCGATCTGCAGGCAGCGGTGGTCGATGGCCTTGTTTTCGAACCGGGCGATCAGCGCATCGGCGTAGTCGCTGGCATCAAAGCCGGGTAGATCGGGTAGGGTGGCTGAGACGGCGGACATGTGGGCGCGGACGATCGCGCGCAGGGCTTCATCCGCCATCACGTCGCGCACGGCAGGCAAATCGTTGAGCGCGCCAAGGTATGCGATCAGCGAATGGGCACCGTTCAAAAGGCGCAGTTTCATGGTCTCAAACGGCGTCACATCAGGCACGATCAGCGCGCCTGCGGCCTCCCAGATGGGACGGGGTCCGGCAAAGCTGTCCTCGATCACCCATTGGCGGAAGGGTTCTGTTTCGATCGCGGCCGGGTCTGGTTCACCGCGTGCCTCTTCGGCCAATGCGAAGGTCTCGTCTGAGGCAGCCGGGGTGATGCGGTCGACCATGGAGTTGGGGAAGCGGCAGGTCTCTTCGATCCAATCGGCCAGATCCGGATCAGTAGCGTGGGCCATTTCCAGAACAACGGCAAGCAGCAGGTGGCCATTGTCCGGCAGGTTATCGCAGGACATCAGGGTCAGCCCGCCATGCCCGGCGGCGCGGCGTTGTGCAAGGCCAGAACAGATCAGACCCGGCAGGCTGGACGGGGAGGTGCCGCCTGCCAGGTCTTTTGCCACGCTTGTGTCAGCGTAGTTGAGGCTGCGGCTGCCGATGTCGGCGCCATAGCCTTTCTCGGTCACCGTAATGGTGAGGATGCGGATGTCTGCATCCGCCATCCGCGCCGTAACAACCGTCTGATTGCCGGGCAGGGCCAGCGCGCTGCGGATCACGGTCATGTCGATAGGTTTAGGCCCGTCCGCGTGGCGCTCGATCAGCGTGTAGCGGCCGCCTTGCGCGTTCAGCACCTCGGCCAGATGCGGGTTGCGCATCGACACGGCCTCGATCCCCCAGTCGCCGCCCGCAGCGGCGATGGCGTCCTGCGTATAGGCAGCCTGATGGGCGCGGTGAAAGGCACCGAGGCCCAGATGCAGGATGCCGGTTTTGAGATCTTCGGGCAGAGGCGAGGCATTCATCATCGGTTTGTTCCGTGTTCCAGCGCCAGCATCACACCGCGCAGTTCTGCGAGGCCCTTGAGGCGGCCAATAGCCGGGTAGCCGGGGGTTGTGTCCTGGCTGAGATCGGTCAGGATTTCCTGCCCATGATCAGGTCGCATCGGTATTTGCGCATCGCTGCGGCCGGCGGCTTTGCGGCGCATCTGTTCGACCAGAGCCGCCTTTACCACGGCGACCATATCGGTCGAGCCTCCAAGGTGCTCGTCCTCGTGGAAGGAGCCGGGGATGCGGTCTTCTTCGCGGCGCACATTGCGCAGATGCAGGAAGTGGATATGGCTGCCCAGACGTTCCACCATGGCCGGCAGATCATTGTCCCCGCGCGCGCCAAGGCTGCCGGTGCAGAAGGTGATGCCATTGGCGGGCGAGGGCATAACATCGACCAGCCAGCGGTAATCGGCCTCGGTCGACATGATGCGCGGCAGGCCAAACAGCGGCCAGGGCGGATCGTCCGGGTGGCAGCAGAGCCGCACGCCCAGCTCCTCGGCCACGGGCACTACGGCACGCAGGAAGCGGGCGAGGTTTTCGCGTAAAATATCAGCGCTGATGTCATCGTATGTGGCAAGCCGCGCACGGAACGTGTCCAGCGTCCAATGCTCCATCGCGCCGGGCAGGCCTGCGAGGATCGTGCCGGTCAACCGGTCATGATCACTTTGCGTGAAACCGGCCGCGCGGGTGGCAGCCTCGTCCAGCACATCGGCGGGATAGTCGCCTGCCGCGCCATCACGCTTCAGAACATGCAGATCAAAGGCGGCAAAATCGATCAGGTCAAACCGCAGAGCACGGGCCCCTGTGGGCATCGGGGCCGCCAGATCGGTGCGGGTCCAGTCCAGCACCGGCATGAAGTTGTAGCAGATCACTTCCACGCCCTCGGCCGCCAGGTTCCGCATGGATTCGACCCAGGTGGCGATATGGGCGTCGGTGTCTGGCCCATGGGTGCGGATCGCCTCGCTGATGGGCAGGCTTTCGACCACATCCCAGGTCAGGCCCGCCGCCTCGATCATCGCTTTGCGCGTCGCCACGGCGTCCTTCGGCCAGAGATCGCCCGGCTTAATGCTGTGCAGCGCGGTCACGATGCCTGCGGCACCTGCCTGGCGGATATCGCTGAGGGTCACTTTGTCATCGGGGCCGAACCACCGCCATGTCTGACGCATCGGGGAACCTCTTTCTTATTCTTACAGATTGTAGGCGGCACGGGCGAGCCCGCCCGCCAGCTGCGGTGCCAGCGCATAGGCCTCGGCCTCGTCCAGCCGGTGGGTGACCACCAGTTCGGCAAGGAAGGCGCAGTCCACACGGCGGGCCACATCGTGGCGGGCCGGAATGGAACACAGCGCGCGGGTGTCATCGTTGAAACCGGCAGTGTTGAAGAAGCCCGCGGTTTCCGTGACCATCTCGCGGTAGCGGCGCATGCCCTCATAGCTGTCGTGGAACCACCATGCCGGGCCCAGCTTTAGCGACGGGTAGGCGCCCGCCAGCGGCGCGAGTTCACGGGCATAGGTGGTTTCGTCCAGGGTGAACAGCAGCATGTTGAAGCGCGCATCCATGCCGACGGCATTCAACAAGGGCTTCAGCGCCTCGACAAAGCTGGTCTGTACCGGGATGTCAAAGCCGCGGTCACGGCCATAGGCGTTGAAAACGCCCGTGTTGTGGTTGCGGTGCGAGCCTGCGTGCAGCTGCATCACCAGTCCGTCCTCGGCCGACATGCGCGCCAGTTCGGTCAACATCTGGGCGCGGAACAGTTCGGCGTCGCCTTTTTCCAGATCACCGGACAGCACGCGGGCATAAAGCGCCTCGGCTTCGGCCTGCGGCAGATCGGCGGTGCGCGCAGTCGGGTGGCCATGGTCCGTCGCCGTTGCGCCCATCTCCTTGAAGAAGGCGCGGCGCGCGCTGTGGGCGTCGAGATAGCCTTGCCAGGTTGCAATGTCGCAGCCGGAAAGCTCCCCCAGCTGGTCCAGATTGGCGCGGAAACCTTCGAAGTCCGGGTCCACCACCGCATCGGGCCGGTAGGTCGGCACAACGCGGCCCTGCCAGTCACTGGCGCGCGCGTTCTGATGCTGCGCCAAATCATCCAGCGCGCTGTCGGTGGTGGCGATCACTTCAATCCCGAAGCGATCAAACAGAGCGCGCGGGTGGAAGGCTGGCGTGGCCAGCGCGGCCTTGATCGCATCAAAGACCGCATCGGCGTTGGCCGGGCAAAGGCGTTCGGAGATCCCGAAGACCTCGGACAGCGCATGGTCGATCCAGAGCCGCGAGGGCGTGCCCTGAAACAGGTGATAATGCGCGGCAAAGCACTGCCAGATCTTGCGGCGGTCGGTCTCGGCCCCGGCGCCGATGCCCAAGGCCTCGAAAGTGACGCCCTGGCTGACCAGCATCCGCACCACATAGTGGTCCGGGATCACGAACAGCTCTGCCGCGTCCGTGAAGGCCGGGTTCTCGCCCCACCAACGGGCATCGGTGTGGCCGTGGGGGGAGACGATGGGGAGGGTCTCCACCGTCTCAAACAGGGACCGGGCGATGGTGCGCGTGCCGGGATCGGCGGGGAACAGGCGGTCGGGGTGCAACAGGCTCATTTTATACTCCGTAACCGATGAGGACGCGCGGCAGGAACAGGCTGACATCCGGCACCAGCGTAACCAGAATGAGGATGGCCAGGAAGGCGATGTAGAAGGGCAGGATCGGCTTCAGCACCGACCAAACCGGGATGCCAGCAATCGATGAGCCCACAAAAAGCGCCGAGCCAACCGGCGGGGTGCAGATGCCGATGCACAGGTTCAGGGTCATCATCACGCCGAAGTGGACCGGATCCATGCCCAGTTCCACCGCCACCGGCAGGAAGATCGGGGTGAAGATCAGCAGCGCCGGGGTGAGGTCCATGAAGGTGCCGATGATCAGCAGCGACACGTTGATGAACAGCAGTACCATCAAGGGGTTGTCCGAGATCGTCTCGAGCATCTGCTGCACCATATAGGGCATGTCGGCAAAGGTCATGGTCCAGGACATGGCCGAGGAAATACCGATCAGGAACATCACGATGCCGGTGGTAATGGCGGTGTCTAGCAGCACCTTGGACATGTCGGTGATCTTCATCTCGCGGTAGATGAAAATCGACAGCACAAAGGCATAGATTACGGCGACGCCTGCAGCCTCGGTTGCGGTGACCCAGCCAAAGACAATGCCGCCCATGACTACAACAACCAACCCCAGCGGCAGGATGGCATCTGCCAGCGCAAAGGCCACTTCGGAAACAGTTGGCAGGCCGGAGCCGCTCAGCCCCTGACGCGAGGCCATGATGCCAGCGACGGTCATCATCGACAGGCCCAACAGAATACCGGGCAGGTAGCCCGCAATAAACAGGGCGGCAATGGAGGTGCCTCCGGAGATCAGCGAGTAGATGATGAAAGTGCCCGAAGGTGGGATCAGCAGACCCGTGGTGCAGGAGGCAATGTTCACGGCAGCGCCGAACTTGGGGTCGTAGCCAGCCTTCTTCATCTCCGGGGTCATCACCCCGCCCACCGCGGCCGCAGAGGCCACAGCCGAGCCGGAAATGGCGCCGAACATCATATTCGCCATGATATTGGTATGCGCCAGCGATCCGGGCAGGGGTTTGCCTGCGATCTTGGCCAGTGCAATCAATCGCCGGGCAATGCCGCCCGTCGACATGATGTTCCCGGCCAGAACAAACAAGGGCAGCGCTAGCAAAGTGAAACTGTCAAAACCGCCGACCATCTTTTGCGGCAGAATGAAGATCGCTTTTTCGATCGGGAACATGAGGGCCAGCGTGGCGAAGGTCGACAGACCCATGGCAAAGCTGATCGGTACACCGATCGCCATCAGGGCAAAGAAGACGAAGAAAAGCTGAATGAGCGGGTAATAGTCCATTATTCGTGTTCCTCGTCCACGATGAAATCTTCCAGCGATCCTTCGCTTTCATTGGGTCCGGCCGCATCTGGCCCAAAGACGGTGCGCAGAATGTCGAGGCAATAAAACAGCATCAGAAAGCCGGTGAGGGGAACGATCATGTAGATATACCCCATCGGCAGGCGCAGGGTCGGGGTGACCTGCCCCTTGGCAATGGTCTGCAGACCAAGGCGCAGCCCTCCGACAATCATGATGACCACGAAGATCAGAACCGCGGCTGTCTGCAGCAATGACAGGATGCGCTTTGGCCGACCCGGTTCCAGACCGGCAAACAGATCAATCGCCAGATGTCGACGCTGGCCCAGAACGTAGGCCGCGCCAAGAAGCGAAAACCACATCAAGATGAAGCGGCCAATCTCGTCGGTGATGACGCTTGGGGCAGGCATGACATAGCGCGACAGAACCTGCCAGGCGACGCAGCACACCAGAATTGTCGCGGCGCTGATCAGCAATACGCGCAATATCGAGTCGACCCCCCAAATGAGAGACTTCATCAGTGATTCCTCCTCCACCGTTTCGAAAGGTTGACCAGCTTTCGTCGGAAGGGTCAACCAATATGAAGATTTTTGATGTTTTTCACATTTTTGGTTGACCACTTAAAGAATCCACGTTCTTACTTGCCTCGCAAATGAGTCCGCGTTTTTGCGGGCTGGCAGAGGAGGAGAGACCCTAATGACAACTCAATTTAAAGGCTTCATGACTGCGGCTGCTGCGGGTGCAATGGCGCTGGCGCTGACCACGGCTCCGGCACTGGCAAAGACATTGAAACTGAACCACAATAACCCGGAATCCAGCGTGACCGGCCAGTCGTTCAACTTCTTTGCCGACCGCGTAGAAGAGCTGTCCGGTGGCGAGCTGAAAGTGCGTATTTTCCACGCCGGTCAGCTGGGCTCGCAGCGCGAATCCATGGAGCTGGTGCAGGAAGGCGCGCTGGACATGGCAAAAACCAACGCCTCGGAAATGGAAGCGTTCGAGCCGCTCTATTCCGCTTTCAACCTGCCTTACATGTTTGAGAGCAGAGAGCATGCCGCGGCGGTTCTGAAAGGTGAAATCGGAACCCAGGTTCTGGATGCAACCGCGGACAAGGGCTTCGTGGGCCTCGGCTTCCTTTATGAAGGTGCGCGTTCCTTCTACACCAAGGATGCCGCCTCCACCCTGGATGACCTTAAGGGCCTTAAGATCCGCGTTCAGCCATCGCCGACTGCGATCCGCATGGTTGAGCTGCTGGGCGCACAGCCGACTCCGATTTCCTGGGGCGAGCTGTACTCCGCGCTGCAGCAGGGTGTTGTTGACGGTGCCGAGAATAACCCGATGGCACTGACCGATGTGCGCCACGGCGAAGTTGCCAAACACTTCATCATCAACCAGCACACCATGATCCCGGCGGTCTACGTGATCTCCACCGAGGTCTGGAACACCCTGTCCGAAGACGAGCAGAAGGCACTGCGCCAGGCGGCTTTGGATACCTTCGATTTCCAGATGGAAGGCTGGCAAGCGAATGTTGGCAAGAGCATCGAAGATGCCAAAGCCAACTTGGGCGTGACCTTCCATGAGGTGGACAAAACCCCCTTCATCAACGCGGTTTCCCCGATGATTGACGAAGCGGTTGCAGCCAACCCCGACCTGAAGCCGCTGGTGGATGGCATCAAGGCGCTGGCCAAGTAATTCATCTATAGGACAAGAGGTTGCGCGATGACTAAAGAACACAATCCCGTCGATGACGGCTATGCCATCCTGCACAACGAAGACTTTGAGGCTCCGTTCCGCAGCAAGATCATCACCAACGAGGGGTGGCTGTTCAACACCAGCCGTCGCGCAACCTCGCTGAACGGGGAGTGGGCTTTTGCCCACGACCTGCATTTCAACGGTCTGCGTTCAAAATGGTTCCAGATGGAACCCTCAGCACCCGAGGACCGTTACTTCCCATACGACTGGGACCCGTTCAACGCTGACACCACAACGGTTCCGTCGAACTGGCAGATGGTGGACGAGAAACTCTATCTCTTTGAAGGTGCCGGCTGGTATGCGCGCACCATCCGCAAGGAAGATCTGCCGGCTGCGGCACGTCACTTCTTGCGCATTGGGGCTGCGGCCTATGAGTGCAAGGTCTTCCTGAACGGCGAATATCTGGGCCGCCACCAGGGGGCCTCGACGCCCTTTGCGCTGGAGCTGACAGGGCATCTGCGCGACGGCGACAACTATCTGATGCTCTGCGTCGACAATCTGCGCACGCTGGACCGCGTGCCGATGCGTCACACCGATTGGTTCAACTACGGCGGTGTCTACCGCGAGGTGGAGATCTACTCGACCCCAGAAGCCATCGTGCGCGACATGTTTGTGGCGCTGGTGCCGGATGGGGAATTCAACAAGATCCGCGTTGAGGCAGAGCTGGACGGCGCGCTGGCCGAAGCCCGTTTCGAGATCCCGGAACTGGGCATCCACGAGATCCTGACCGTTGCGGATGGCAAGGCCGAGGCGGTGATCGAGGCCACGCCGGAGCTCTGGTCGCCGGGCAATCCGATGCTCTATGATCTGTCGCTGTCTTACGGCGAGGACCGCGTCGAAGACCGTGTCGGTTTCCGCGAAATCCGCCGCGATGGCACCGATGTGGTGCTGAACGGCAAACCGATCTATCTGCGCGGCATTTCCGTGCATGAGGATGACGACAAACTCGGCAAGGTGAACAGCGAAGAAGACCTGGACCGTCGTTTTGGCCACGCCAAGGAGCTGGGCTGCAATTTCATCCGCCTGGCGCATTACCCGCACCACGAGGCGGCCGCGAAGAAGGCGGATGAGCTGGGTATCATGCTGTGGGAAGAAGTGCCGGTCTATTGGAAGATCGACTTCACCAACACGGCAACCAAGGCCGACGCGGACAACCAGCTGCGCGAATTGATCCGCCGCGACCGCAACCGCGCCAGCGTGATCATCTGGTCGGTGGGCAATGAAAACCCCGACAGCGATCCGCGCTTTGACTTCATGAAGGGCCTGGTCGACACCTGCAAAGAGCTGGACCCGACGCGCCTGACCTCGGCCGCTTGTCTGGTCAGCCATGAGAAACTGGCTATCGCCGACCGTTTGGCCGAAGTGATCGATATCATCGGCATCAATGAATACTACGGCTGGTATCTGCCCGATTACGCAGAGATGATCACCGTGGGCGAGAACTCAAACCCCGACCGCCCGGTGGTGATCACCGAAACCGGTGCGGACGCGGTGATCCCGGCCCACGGAGGGCTGGAGCACGGCAAGTTCTCGGAAAGCTACATGGCCGAGGTCTATACCCGCCAGATCGAGATCCTGGAGCAGCTGGATTACGTGAAGGGCATCAGCCCCTGGATCCTCTATGATTTCCGCGCCGAACGCCGCCAGAACAAATGGCAGAAGGGGTGGAACCGCAAGGGGCTGATCGCGCAGGACAAGCAGACCAAGAAGGCCGGCTTCCACATCATGGCCGAGTTCTACCACCGCAAGGCGGCGGAAGAGGAAAGCTGAGGTCAGATCTTGGAACATGGCCGCCATCAGGGTAACTATGGCGGCCATTCAGCATCTGAGAGGGCTCCATGAGCGCACGTAAGTACCGCGAAATCGCCGAAACCCTGCGGGATCTGCTGCAGCAGGGGCAATGGGGTATCGGTGAACGCCTGCCGCCGGAACGGGCACTGTCCGCGCAGCTGGAGGTGCCGCGCGCCACCGTCCGCGAGGCGCTGATCGTGCTGGAGGTTGAAGGGCTGGTGGAGGTCCGCCATGCCTCGGGGATCTACGTCAGGATGATCCCGTCGGAGACCTCGCTTCCTTCGCTTGCCGGGATCGAAGATTTCGGCCCGTTCGAGCTGATACGTGCCCGCCAGGTGCTGGAAAGTGCCATTGCCGCCAGTGCTGCGCTGACCGTGACGGACGAGCAGATCGCCCGCATGGAGGAAGCACTGGCCCAGGAAGAGCGCGACATCGGCGAGGGGCGCGGCTCCTACGAAGGGGATGCTTTGTTCCACCATCTTGTGGCCGAGGCGAGCCAGAACCCGGTGCTGATCACCTCCATGGAGCTGCTGTGGTCGATGCGGCGGAAGTCCGAGCTGTGGAACCGATTGCATACGCGGATCTTCGACGACAGCTACCGCCGCGCCTGGATCGCGCAGCATCATGAAATCCTGTCCGGCCTGCGCCGCCGCGATCCCGAAACCGCCCGCGCCGCCATGTGGCGGCACCTGGGCAGCGTTTCCGACACGCTGTTGCGCCAGTCGGATCCAGAAAGCGGCGTTTCCCCCCGGCCTATCGGGCTGGTTGGCGGGCCGCGAAAATACGTTTCCGGCTGAGGAGGCCGATACCCGTGAACAGCAATTTATCCGTCCTCTCCATCGGCGAGGCAATGGTAGAGTTTTTCCGCGACGATGCGGGCCATTGGCATCAGGGGTTTGCCGGCGACACGCTGAATGTGGCTTGGGGATTGCGTGCCCTGCTGCCGGATGACGTGCCGGTGGAGTATTTCAGCCGCATTGGCAATGACCCCTTTTCCCGGCAGTTTCAGGACTTCCTGACAAAGAGCGGCATTTCCACGACCCATCTGGGTGCAGACCCCGAGCGCAGTATCGGCCTCTATACTATTGAAACCGATGCCAGCGGAGAGCGCAGCTTTGCCTATTGGCGCAGTGCTTCGGCGGCACGCCAATTCGCCGATGACATTCCGGCCCTGACGGCCGCCTGTGAACAGGCTGATCTGGTTTACCTTTCGGGGATTTCGCTGGCGATCCTCGAAGAAGATGCCTGTGCGGCTTTGTTGGATGCATTGGGCCAACGCGGCGCGCGGCGCTTCAAACTGGCCTTTGATCCCAATATCCGACCCAAGCTCTGGTCTGATCCGGAACGGATCGCGCCCGTGATCACGAAGATCGCCAGCCAGGCCGACATCCTGCTGCCAACCCATGATGACGAAGCCGCAGCCTTTGGCGATGCGGACGCAGGTGCCACGCGGGCGCGCTACATCAAACTTGGCGTGCCTGAGGTGGTGGTCAAAGACGGTATCCGGCCCGCACAAATTGCAACTGATGGCCGGACTTTTGAGGTGGCGGTCCCGGACGCGGTGCGCCCGCTGGACACCACCGGAGCTGGCGACAGTTTCAATGCGGGTTACCTGTCACAACGTCTGCTGGGGGAAACTCCACAGGAGGCCCTGCGCGCAGCGCAGCGTGTTTCGGCCCTAACCGTTCAGCGCCGTGGCGCGCTTGCCGCGATGGCAGAGATAGAGCATGCGGTGAAAGCATAGGATTATTGGGCTTCGCGGTTTCGGACCCAATTGAGATGCGATCACAAAAAAGGCCCCCTGAAAACAGGGGGCCGCTTTGAAATCTCGCTGTTGGATCAGTGAACCAGCAGAACTGGAACCTTGGTGTTCTTCATCACATAGGTTGTCGGGCCGCCGAAGAATTCATGGCTGAACTTGCTGTGCTCATAGGCGCCCATGACAACCAGCTCGGCAGAAACCTCGTCCACGGCCTGCAGGATGTGCTTGCCGATGCCGCCTGACATCTTTTTGTGATGCAGATGATCGGCGTCAATTCCATGGCGGTTCAGCTGGGTGCGGATGCCACCGATACCATCGAGGTTCTTGGTGGCCTCATCGCCCACTGTCAGCAGGGTCACTTTGCCTTTCTGCTCCAGCATCACCATCGCCTCGGCCACCGCACGCGAGGCGGCGCGCTTGCCGTCCCAGGCGACCAGAACATGGCTGGCCAGTTCCTTGCCCTCATAGTGGTCCGGGATCATCAGCACAGGGCGGCCGCTTTGCAGGGCCAGCATGTCGGGGTGGGGCGACATATGGGATTCATTGGACCGGGTGGAATGCTCGCCAATGACCACCAGATCGAAGGTCCGGGCAAATGCCGACAATGCCTGATGTTCCTGGTCTTCGAATTCGGCAAATTCCGATTTCTCAGTCCAACCGGCATTTTTGGTTTCCAAAGCAAACCGGTCAGCGATGTCCTTGTAGAAGCTTTCACTCTGCTCGCGGATCATGCCGAGGATCTGTTCGCCGACCATGGGTGCAAACTGTCGTTCGACATAACCGGGCCCATGGGCAAGAACCCCGGTGACCCACGCATCGTGATGCTGCGCGGCCTTCAGGGCGTAACGCAGGGCTGCCGCGCTATTTTTTTCGCCGGAATACGGGCAAAGAATGGTCTTGATTGCCATAACGAGTCGTCTCCTCATTTCCATGCGGGCACAGCGGATGTTGTGACCGAATGATCCCTGCTTTGATCCCTAGCAGGCCGGGCGCGCGTCACTTATCAAGTTAAGGGTAACTGGCCGGATCGCAAGCGTTAATTGCCCATTCGCGGCCGGTCACCGTGAACAATATTAGGCAATGTCCGTTTGATCCGTGGAATTCGGCAACCCGGCACATTCCCTGAAGATCCGCAGCTTGCAGTTTCGGCAAATCCCGTGATCGACTTCTGTGGTGACCTGCGCAATGGCGTCGCCCTTGCTGAGGTGGATGTGTTCCTTGGTCAGCTCCTTCATCACCTTAAAGCGCGCCAGCTTGCTAAGCAGGCGGGGGGTCCTGGTTTGCAGGTGGAACGATCCACCGCGACGATGGCGGCGCTCGGCCTCCTCGATCAGCAGATCGGCACCGGGCATGTCGATTTCCCCAATGCCTTTGGCGATGAAAATCATGTGCTTTTGGTCGGCCCGTTCATGCTCAATCCGGCGCAACTGGCGGCGCAAGAATTCTACCGACCCAAAATAGAGCGGCCCGTCCAACCGTGAAATCACGATCTGCGGGCATTCATCAAGATCGAACTGCGCGGCATTGCGGAACATGTGCTGTGGTGTGCTGGGATCCGGCGCGCCGACCCCAAGGAAAGGTTTGGATGTTTTGTTCAGGAACAACGCCAGCGACAGGAACACGCCGGAGTAAATGGCGAACTCCAGGTCGATCAGCATGGCAGACAGGAAGGTGACGGCGGCAATCGCCGTCTCCGAAGAGGAGGTGGTCAGGATATGGCGAATTTCCTTGAAATCGATCAGCCGCCAGGCAACCAGCAGGATGACACCGGCCATGGCAGGGATCGGAACATAGGCAAACCACGGTGCCACCAGCAGCAGGATCAAAAACAGGAAGGCCGCGGCAAAAACGGCCGAAAGAGGGGTCTTGGCGCCGGCATCAAAGTTCACCCCGGACCGGGTGAAAGAAGCCGAACCCGGATAACACTGGAAAAAGCTGCCGACCGCGTTCGACATGCCCTGACCGATGAATTCCTTGTTTCCATCAACCATCTGGCCCGATTTCATCGATATGGCGCGGGCGATCGACATCGCCTCCAGCAGGCCAACCATGGCAATCGCAAAGGCGGCCGAGCTCAGTTCACGCAGGGTGCCAAAGGACAGCTGCGGAATCCCGAAATAAGGAATAACGCTGTCGATTGCGCCAATCGTCTTGACGCTACCCTGCTCAAACAACAGCAGGCTGGCACCGGTCGCAACCGCCAGAGCAATAAGATAGTTTGGTGCCAGAGGTTTCCATTTCTTGATGGCATAGCCGACCCCCAGCGCGATGGCGGCAATGGAAACCGAAGCGGGGTTTACCTCTGGCAGTGACAGGGCGAGGCCCTTTACAAATTCCACCAGATGTTCAGGCCGGGGGAGATCCACACCAAGCGCGTGGCGCAGCTGGCTGAGGCCGATCAACAGGGCCGCCCCGGTGACAAACCCGGTCATGACGGAGTGAGATACGAAATCGACCAATCCGCCAAGACGGGCGAGCCCGAGGACCAGCTGAAATACGCCTACAAGCAGGGTGAGAATGATTGCCGCTTCAATGAATTCTGTTGATCCCGGAGTGAAAGATCCCGCCAGTGCGCCAAAAACCAAGGCCGAGATTGCCGTTGTTGGACCAGAGACCGCATGCCAGCTGGAGCCGAAAAAGGCCGCCACGATGGGCGTGATCATCGCCGTGTAGAACCCGTATTCCGGCGGCAGGCCTGCAATGGCGGCAAAGGCAACCCCCTGAGGCAAAACCAGGGTGGCACCTGTCATGCCCGCAAAGAGGTCAGCCCGCAGTGAGGACGGCGTTACATTCTGAAACCAGTCCGGTTTCACCAGAATACGACTGATGAGTTGCCAGAATAGCTGCATGCGCGTTGTCCCCTGTTCGGTCCGGTGTCGGCACCCATAGAGGGAAAGGGAAACACGCCCGTTGGCCATGGCCTGTGGGCAACCCGGAAAACAGCAGACACGTCCCGCCTAGGTGCAATAGATACAGTCCTTAGGGACTTTGCCGACCCTTCGTCAAGGCACCGTCACCACAGCAGTTCTGCGGTGCGGCATTTAGTTCACATATTCAGCTTCTTGATTTCTGGGCAGACCGTCAGCCCTCAGGCCAAACGATCCGGAACCCCTGATGGGTGGTGGTGCTATCCGGTGAATTGCCCGATCTGGCAGCAATCCTGTAACGATAACAATATGATCTGTGACACAGGAAAGACCCGCCTTTGGCCAGCTTGTAGCCCTTCATCCCCAGGAGCCGCTGTTTCACAGGCTTTTTCAGAGACTTGATGCGAAAGGGGTCCGCTGTCCACTCCCAGATATTGCCGCACATGTTGTAAAGACCATAGCCATTGGGCTCGAAACTGCGGGCGGGGGCGGTTGTTGCATAGCCGTCTTTTGCTGTGTTCAACTCGGGAAATCGGCCCTGCCAGATGTTGCAGGGCTGGAAATCATCATCATTGGGTTCCTGATCGCCCCAGGGGAATTTCACCTCGCCCAATCCGCCGCGCGCCGCGTGCTCCCATTCGGCTTCGCTCGGCAGGCGTCCGCCGGCCCATTTGGCGTAGTCCTGCGCATCATGCCATGAAATATGTACGGCGGGATGATCCGGATGCCAGTCCGTCTCTTGAGTGCCGGGACCGTTCACCTGGCGCCAGTCCGCGCCCTCAACCCGACGCCACCACTGAACTTCGGGCACGCCCTGGGTCATGCCGATATGGTCGGGCACCTGCAGCCAGAAGACAAAGGACCAGCCAAATCGCTCTGCCTCGGTGACATAGCCAGTGGCATCAACAAAGGCCTTGAACTGGGCATTGGTCACCGCTGTGGCACCAATGCGGAAAGGTTTAATGCGCGTATGGCGCAGAGGATCCTCGCCATCATCCGGAATGCCCGGCTGACGGGTGCCGACAATCGCCTTGCCGCCGGGGATTAATACCGCGTCCTCGGCCAGCCGCAGAGTGCCATCCCAAAGGATGTCCGGGCGGTTTTTTAGGGACGAGCGCGCGGCTGCTTTCGGGCAGCAGCTCGGTTTATCAGCGTGGTCTGTCATGGGTGTGTCCATACGAAGTGGCACCGCCTCTGTCCAGCGGTCTGCCGAAATGCCGGGGCACGCACGCGCCCCGGCACGTCAAGATCAGGCGTAGGCCCCGATCTTGGATGTTTTCAGACCTGCGCGTACCATGGCTTCGGCCATGGCGACCGCGCTGGCCACACCGTCAACAACCGGCAGGCCGAATTCGGCAGACAGCTCGGCCATCAGATCGGCCATGCCGGCGCAACCCAGAACGATGGCTTCGGCCCCGTCTTCGTTGATCGCATTGCGGATCTCGTTCTTGATCTTATGCAGCGTTTCCGGGTCACCCTCTTCCAGCTTCAAAACCGGAATGTCGGTGGCCCGAACCCGCGCGCATTTACGATCCAGACCATAGCGCATCAGGTTGGCCTCTAGCCCCGGCACAGAGCGCGACAGGGTTGTGACCACACTGAACTTGGGCGCGATCATGCTGGCCGCGTGATAAGCGGCTTCGCCAATACCAATGACCGGCGCATCGACAAGGCAGCGCACCGCGTCAACACCCGTGTCGTCGAAACAAGCGACCACAACAGCGTCAACATCCTTGTGACGCTGCACCTCGGCCAACAGGCCGGGCACGCAGACCGCCACATCGAGATAGCCTTCGATGCTGGCAGGCCCATCCTGCGAATTGGTGGCGACAACTTCGGTGCCGGGAGACGCCACAGCACGTGCGGCGATGCCTGCCTTTTCGGTCATCGAGGCCGTGGTGTTGGGGTTTACGATCAGAATCTTCATAACCGGATCACACATCCCCGCCGAGGTAGGCGGCCTTGATACGGTCATCATGCAGCAGCTCTTTCGAGTTGCCTTCGATCACCACGTTGCCGGTCGACATGGCATAGGCCCGGTGCGAGATCGACAGCGCCATGCGCGAGTTCTGTTCGACCAGAAGCACTGACACGCCTTCGTCGCGGTTGATCGCCACGATGGACCGCGCAATGTCCTGCACCAGTTTTGGTGCAATCCCCAGCGACGGTTCATCCAGCAACAGCAGCTTGGGCTTGGCCATCAGCGCGCGGCCGATCACCATCATCTGCTGCTCACCGCCCGACAGGGTGCCAGAGGCCTGGTTGTAACGTTCCTTGAGGCGCGGGAAGCGTTCAAGGATGCTGTCCAGAGTGGCCTGGATCTCACCTTTGTCGGTCTGGGTGAAAGCGCCCATCATCAGGTTGTCCTTGACGGACATGAAGGGGAAGACCCGGCGCCCTTCGGGCACCATGGCAATGCCTTTGCGGACGATATCGGCCGCATCGGTGCCATCCAGACGCTCGCCTTCGAACCAGACTTCACCCGACTTTGGCTTGCTCAGCCCGGTGATGGCCCGCAGGATCGAAGACTTGCCCGCCCCGTTGGCGCCAATCAGCGCGACGGTTTCGCCCTTCTTCATCTCAATCGACACGCCCTTCAGCGCGTAGACGTGATCGTAGAACAGTTCTACATTTTTGAAATTCAGCAAATCAGACATGGCTTACATCCCGATCTCGTCGTCGGCGCTGCCCAGATAGGCCTCGATGACGCGTTCATTGTTCTGGATCTCAAGCGGGGTTCCTTCAGCGATTTTCTCACCGAAGTTGAGCACCACAATCCGATCCGAGATCGACATAACCGCCGGCATGTCGTGTTCCACCAGCATCACGGTCACGCCCTTTTCATCGCGCACCGACCGGACAAGTTCGACCATTTTGGTGGTCTCATCGTGGTTCATGCCCGCAAAAGGTTCGTCCAGCAGCAGGACTTTGGGGTCCGTTGCCAGGCCGATTGCGATCCCCAATGCGCGCAGGTTGCCCTGCGGCAGGTTCGAGGCCAGCTCGTTGCGGATTTCACCCATGCCGAGGAATTCCAGCAGTTCGTCCGCATTGCGGCCAAAGGATTCCTCGTCGTGGTGGGCGGCCTTGGTGCCAAAGAAGTAACCGGGCAGCGAGGCGGTGGCGCGCAGGTGCTGTGCCACAACCACGCTTTCGCGCACGGTCATGCTTTTGAAGATGGTGGTTTCCTGGAACGTCCGCACAACACCCTTTTGGGCAATGATATGCGGCTTGTTGTTGGAAATCTTCTCGCCCTTGTAGAATACCTCGCCCGAGGTGGTCGACATGAAGGAAGAGATCATCTTGAACAGCGTGGATTTGCCCGCGCCGTTTGGACCGATCACCGACAGGATCTCACCTTCAGCGACGTCAAAGGTGACATCGTTGTTGGCTGTAAGACCGCCGAACTTCTTGGTGACGTTCTTAACTTGCAGAAGAGGCGTCATATTATTTGCCCTCCTTCAGCGCGAGGCCCGCGGCGTCGGCTGCCTTGGCAACATCGCTGCCGGGTTTCTTGAGGCGAAGGCTGAGAATGCCGTTCGGCAGGATCAGCATCAGGATGATCAGCAGGGTCGAATAGATCAGCAGCTGCCATTTGCCGAAGAAGAACAAGAGGTCCCAGCCAAAGTAGATCGTCAGCGTGCCCAGCATTGGGCCAAAGACATAGCCGAGACCGCCCAAGAAGACGTTCAGCATGAAATCAACCGAGTCCTTCACCTGGAAGGTGTTGGGATAGACCGACTGCGTCAGCGAGGCGACCATTGCGCCGCCAATGCCACCAAAGAAAGAGGAGATGGCGAAGACGATCAGACGGATGTGAGAGATGTTCACACCGATTGAGGACGCAAGTTCTTCGTTCTGCTGCATGGAGCGGCAGAGGTGACCCAGACGCGAGTTGACGATGCGATAGAGAGCGGCAAAGGCCAGCACCATCAGCAAGCAGGCCAGATAGTAGAAGCCCAGCTTGGGGTTCGCCATGGTCGCGAAGTCGGGAATGATGGTGACGCCAAAGATCGACAGTGCATCGGGACGCGGGATGTTGGTGATACCACGCGCACCGTTGGTGATGTCCAGCGCCAGCGAGGTCAGCTTGACCACTTCGGTCAGAACCAGCGTGATCATCGCAAAGTAGACGCCGCGCAGACGCAGGATCGGCAGGCCGATAAGAACCGCCACCAGTGCCGCGAACAGACCGGCGATCGGCAGGGCCAGCCAGAAGTTCACGTCAAACGTGGTGATCATCACCGCCGAAGCATAGGCGCCGATCAGGCCGAAGGCGCCCTGACCGATGTTGATGCGACCAATGTAGAAGGTCAGCCAGACACCGCCCGAAGCGATGGACAGCAGTGCCACCATTGTCAGCGTGAAGTAGAAGTCCGTCCGGCCGGTCGCGGCGATGAACATCGGCACGGCGACGAAGATGGCCAGAAGAAAGGCAGCAAGGCCAAGCCATTGTTTTGAAGTTACGTTCTTGAACATGTTCTTATCCCCACGGCTTGCCCATCAGGCCCTGCGGGCGGATGGCCAGGAAGATCATCAGGCTGACAAAGATCAGCAGGTAGGTGATGTTGCCGTAAGAGGCGAGCAGCGCCAGACCTGCAGCTTCGAGGAAGCCGAGGATGATACCGCCGGCAATCGCGCCGGAAATCACGCCTGCGCCGCCAATCATCACCATCATGAAGGCTTTGATCGAGGTCGGGCCGCCCATGCCGAGGTTGATACCGGTGATGGTCACCAGAAGGCCGCCAACAAGGCCGGCAAGCATCGCGCCAAGCGCAAAGCCGATCATCGAATAACGGTCCACGTTCACACCCATTAGCTGGGCTGCAACACGGTCCTGCGCCAGGGCGCGCAGCGCGCGGCCGGTTTTGGAGAACTGCATGAAGCTGATGAAGCCGATGATCGAGGCAATGGCCAGAAGGCAGATCAGGATACGGTCGTTGGCAATGACCAGCGTGTAGTCACCAAGGATGGTGGTGCCGTCGACCAGCTTGGGAACGCCGCGCTGCTTTTCGCCAAAGACAAGCAGGATGACAGCGTCGAGCAGGAAGGCAATTGCCGCGGCAAGCAGCATGGTGCTTTCATCGCGGGCTGATTTTTTGATAACGGGCGCAAAGAGATACTTCTCGATCAATGCGCCAAGTATAGCGAGGGTGATGCAGGACATGGCCAATGCCACGACGAAGGGCAGACCCCAAGCCCCGTAAATGGTATAAGTAACGAAGCCGCCGAGAACGTACATTTGCCCGTGGGCAAAGTTCAGCACGTTCATCAGTGCGAAAATGAGCGTCAGGCCGAGTGCAATCATCGCGTATTGCGCACCCAGGTAGACGCCGTTCGCCAGAATCTGTGGTATCTGGTCCATTGGAGTTAAGCCCCTATTTAAGAAAAAGCCCCCGGGATTTTTGTCCCGGGGGCATAATTTTTCAGCCGGATTTAGTCGACTTCGGCGATGAACATGGTTTCAAAAGCACCGTCCTGATAGACGTTCACAACCAGCGGAACCGCAACCTGGCGCTTTTGACCGAAGGAGAAGTCACCAACATATTTCAGAACCGCGTCACCCTGCATGTAGGGGTTCGGGGCCTCAAATGTGTCCATGGTCACCTTGTAGGCTTCGACATCGTCGATGGCTGCCGGGTTCGCTTTCAGGGTCTCCAGGATGTACTCCAGAGCATAGACCTTGGTGTTGGATTCGTCGTTATACTCGCCGAACATGTCGGTGTAGCGCTCAACGAATTCGTTCATCATGTCCGAGGCGATTTCCGGGGTGGACGCGCCGCCCACGGAGATGAAGCCGTTGGCCATGTCGCCGGCACCTTCACGCAGAACCTGCGCATCCTGCGCGGTTTCGGTGGAGATCAGGCCGCTGAAGCCCAGTTCACGTGCCGAGCGGATCAGCTGCGGAGCGTTTGCAGGCGACACACCAGACAGAACCAGCAGATCAGGCTTGGCGCGCATGATCGGGGTCAGAACCGGGGTGAAGTCGGTGGTGTCGACCTGGTAGGTCACGGAGTCGGATACAACGTCCAGATCCAGGGCCTTGGCTGCTTCAACGCCGCCGTCACGCTGGCTCAGCGGGTCGGATTCGTTGGCTGCGATGAAGGCAACGGTTTTTACGCCGTTGTTGTCGCGCAGGTGCTTATAGATCGCCGGGCCGGACTGGTAGTTGGCAACCATACCCAGAACCGCGTTCGAGGCAGGAGCCTGGTACAGCGACTTGGGGAAGGCGTAGGGGAAGTACATGATGCCGTTGGATTCAGCGACCGGACGTACAGCGGCGGCTCCGTCGTCGACGTTCGGGCCAACCACATAGTGGATGCCTTCTTGGGCCATTTTCTCCATGCCGGCGACGGCACGCTTGGGGTCTTTCTGGTCATCGAAGGAAACGATTTCGATGTCGTAGGTGGTGTCGCCGATTTTATAACCGCCGATTTCGTTGATCCATTCGGCGCGGGTTTCCATCGAACGCTGGTTCGAGATGCCCCACGCTGCCGCTGGGCCCGAGGTCACGCCAACAAAACCGATTTTCAGAACCGGGTTCTCGGCCCATGCCGCACCAGCGGCAACAGAGGCGAGGACAGCTGCAGACAGTGTGGACTTCAGCAGATTACGTCGTTTCATTTCTTAAGTTCTCCCGTGTTGAACTAATAGGCTGTCGTTCAGCCATGCTTCCGGCGTAGCACATTCAGAACACGAACACGTATTCCTAATTTACCAATTCACCGATCGATGACTGTTTGCCAGCCAATTATTGTTAACGATGACTGTCAACGATATTGAAGAGTTCGGCAACAAAATTCTTGGGGCGTTGACTATATTGTAGGCAATTCCTTACTGTTATCGTGAACGATAGAAACAGGGTGAGCGGGTTAAATGTCGTCTAAGAAATTGATTTCACAAGGAAACCCTTCCATCGACCCCGAAGAGGCACATATCGTCGATCGCATATTCTCGGCCGTGATGGAGCAACGCCTTGCCCCAAACACCAAATTGAGCGAGCCGAAACTCTGCGAAACATTTGGTGTTGGACGCATGCGTGTGCGCCGTGCGCTGTTACTTTTGGCGGCCCAGGGAATCGTAGATTTACAGTCAAATAAAGGGGCTTACGTGGCTTGCCCCAGCCCGATTGAGGCGGCTGAAGTGTTCCACGCCCGGGTGCTGATAGAGACCGGAATTGTGCGGGATCTGGCCGCCGCGCCGGACCCCGAAAAGCTGGAATTGCTGCGCGAACACCTTGGCCGCGAAGATTCGGCCCGTCTGGGCGGTGAACGCAGTGAACTGATTCGTTTGTCCGGTGAATTCCATGTTCAGCTAGCCAAGGCCCACGGCAATTCCGTGCTCGGACGGGTGCTGCGCGAATTGGTCACACGGGCTTCTCTCATTGTTGGAATGTTCGGCACCAGCCGGGGGGAGACCTGCCCCGAAGATGAACATTCCCGTATTCTGGAAGCGATCAGCCGCAAGGACGGGGATGAGGCCGCAAGACTGGTTCAGCACCATCTTGAACATATTCAGGACGGTCTCGATCTGAAGCAATCCAAGGGTATGAATGACGATTTGAAGAGCATCCTTGGTACCTGATCAACGGCCCGGCAATCCGGGGAAAACGCAGGATGTGAATTGATTGTGGTCAGCCTGCTGGCCTAGGTTGGCCATGCTGTGGCCTGCAGTGCAGGGACAAAGGTGTCGGGTGTGCTCTCTAATCTCATTCAGTTTTTGACGGTCACCCTTGTTGGGCTTATCGGCGCAGTTTCGGCGCAGGCAATTGGGCTGCCGATTCCCTTTTTGCTGGGCAGTCTGGCAGCAACGGCGGCTCTGTCGCTGATATGGTATGCCCGTACGAACCGCCGATTGTGGTTCTCGCAATGGCTGCGGCGCATCTGTATTGGCACCATCGGGGCGATGATCGGCACGACATTCGATCCAGCGATCCTGGGTCTGCTGCCCGCCATGGTACTGAGCATACCGGCGATGATTGTTTTCATTCTTGGCTCTCAGTGCGCAAATTACCTGCTGTTTCGGCGGGTCGGTGGATATGATCCTGTAACGGCGTTTTACGCAGCCATGCCGGGCGGGCTGATCGAAGCGGTGACACTGGGCGAAAAGGCCGGCGGTGATGTGGAGGTGCTGAGTGTTCAGCATTTTGCCCGGATCGTTCTGGTGGTGCTGGCAATACCTGCGCTGTTCTACGTGATGACCGGAGATGTGGTTGGCAGCGCCGGCGGCCAGTCTCTGGAAGCGGCGCAGACCGGCTGGCTGGACTGGGCCGCCTTCCTCTTGTTGGTGCCTCTGGGATATTATCTGGGCCGCTGGATAAAAATGCCTGCCGCCCAGTTGACCGGGCCGATGCTGGTCTCGGCGCTGTTTCACGGTGTCGGCGTTCTGGATGTATCGGGGCCGACACTGCTGTTGAATGGGGCGCAGCTGTTATCGGGGGCCGGATTGGGGGTTATGTTTGCGCGTTCAACCCTGCGGCAGTTGATTATCTGCTTTGCACTGGGCGCCGTGTCCGTCGCCATGACGCTTGGACTTTCGGCAATTCTTGCCGGGCTGTTGGTCGGCCGGGTGCCGATGCCCTTCGAGGCGCTGCTGATCAGCTTTGCGCCCGGCGGGGTCACTGAAATGGGCCTTATTGCCCTCAGCCTGGGGGCCAGCCCGATGCTGGTGGCCGCGCATCATCTGTTTCGGATCTCGGCCACGGTGATGATAGCCGGACTGGTCGGCCGGCGTCTGATGAAACCCGCCGCACAGGCCACAGACAGCTGACCCTTGCCGAGGCAAGTGAATTGACGCAGGCCAAATCAGGTGTTACGCCGCACCAAACCGTTGGGGTGCCCATAGGGCTGAGAGGCGTTTACCGCTGACCCATCGAACCTGATCCGGGCAATTCCGGCGTAGGGAACGGTACACTGTCGCACTGCACAGACTCCGTCTCTTTGCCCAACGCCCATACGTAGCGGAGTAAAGACATGGCGCCTATTGCCCTCACCATTGCAGGATCCGACAGCGGCGGCGGCGCCGGTATTCAGGCTGATCTGAAGGCGTTTTCGGCGCTGGGTGTCTATGGCGCCAGTGTGATTACCGCCGTGACAGCCCAGAATACTCAGGCGGTCACCGCTGTTCACGGCATTCCTTTGGATGTGATCACCGCCCAGATCGATGCGGTGCTGAGCGATCTGGATGTGGGGGCGATCAAGATTGGCATGCTGGCCACACCTGAAATCATCCATTGCGTGGCGCAGGCCCTGACCGGCTATGCCGGTCCCATCGTGCTGGACCCGGTGATGATCGCCAAATCGGGTGATGCGTTGCTGGCCGAAGAAGCGGTGCAAACCCTGCGCGAGGTTCTGATCCCGCGCGCCACAGTCCTGACCCCGAACCTGCCCGAAGCGGCCAAGCTGCTGAAGGACGAAGTGGAGGCGCGGGATCCGGCGCGCATGCAGGTGCAGGGCCGCGCGCTTTGCGCGGTGGGCGCTGATGCGGTTCTGATGAAGGGCGGGCATGGCACCGGTTCCACCTGTCATGATCTTCTGGTGACTTTGGACGGGATCACCGGCGAATTCACCGCGCCACGCCTGAACACAAAGAACACCCATGGCACCGGCTGCACCCTGTCGTCCTCTATTGCGGCTGGACTGGCCAAAGGCCTTCCCCTGCAACAGGCCGTGGCCGAGGCACATGGCTATCTGCAGGGTGCGATCGCTGCGGCCGACGGCTTGGGTGTTGGTCTTGGCCACGGTCCGGTGCATCACTTTCACAGAGTCTGGAACGCATGACCATCTGGTCCGTCATAGGGGCCGGCGTCTGCGGGCTGGCGGTTGCCACTGAACTGGCAGACCGGGGCGCGAAGGTGCAGATCTTTGACCCCGCAGGCCCACCGGGCCCGCATGGTTGCAGCTGGTGGGCCGGCGGTATGCTGGCGCCCTGGTGCGAATATGAAAACGCCGAGGAACCGGTGTTGCGGCTGGGCCAAGAGGCGATCAGCTGGTGGGCAGAGCGCACGAAGGTCACCAAGGCCGGCACGCTGGTGGTGGCGTCCAAGCGCGACCTCCCGGACCTGCGCCGGTTCGCCCGGCGCACCGAGAGTTTCACTGACGCGGGCCGCGAAGAGATCGCGGCACTGGAACCCGACCTGCATGGGTTCGGCAAGGGGCTGTACTTTGCGGCTGAAGCGCATCTCGACCCGCGCAAGGCGCTACAGGATCTGTTCCGGGGCCTGAGCGAAAAAGGGGTGGAGTTTCACAAGGCATTCGCCCCGCAAGGGCTGGATAATGTGGTCGACTGCCGTGGACTGGCCGCGCGTGAATACCTTTATGATCTGCGCGGCGTGAAGGGCGAGATGCTTATCATCCGCGCGCCGGATGTTGAAATCACCCGGCCTGTGCGGCTGCTGCACCCGCGTATTCCGCTCTATATCGTGCCGCGCGGGGATGGGGTCTATATGCTGGGCGCCACCACCATTGAAAGCGAGGATAGCAGCCGCATTACTGCGCGCTCGATGCTGGAGCTGCTCAGTGCCGCCTATGCACTGAACCCGGCCTTTGGCGAGGCAGAGGTGCTGGAAACCGGCGTCGATCTGCGCCCCGCTTTTCCCGACAACCTGCCGCGCATCCGCAGGCTGGGCAAAACAATCTATGCCAACGGCCTTTATCGTCATGGCTATCTGCTGGCGCCAGCTGTGGCCAAGGGCGTGGCGGAATTGGCGCTTAACAACACACATTCGGAGATGGTCGATGAAGATCGTGCTTAACGGCGAGGCCCGCGACGTGGCCGCAACAAACCTGGCCGCGCTGCTGGTGGAATGCGGCCTCACCGGCAAGGTGGCCACCGCCATCAACGAAGAATTTGTGCCCGCGGGTCTGCGTGCCACCAAGACGCTAAACGAAGGCGACCGCGTCGAAGTGCTCGCCCCGATGCAGGGAGGCTGAGCGATGCGCAAGTTTTACGGAACCGATTTGCCCAATCCGCTGATGCTGGGTACAGCGCAATATCCCAGCCCTGCTATTCTGGAAGAGGCCTTTCGCGCCTCTGGTGCGGGTGTGGCCACGGTGTCCTTGCGCCGTGAAGGGGCAGGGGGTGCGGGTCAGACCTTTTGGCAGATGATCCGCGATCTGGGCGTGTACATCCTGCCCAACACGGCCGGCTGCCACACAGTTAAAGAAGCCGTCACCACCGCTCAGATGGCGCGCGAGGTCTTTGGTACCGACTGGATCAAGCTGGAGCTGATCGGCCATACCGACAGCCTGCAGCCGGATGTGTTCCAGCTGGTCGAAGCCGCCCGCATTCTGAGCGAGGACGGGTTTCAGGTCTTCCCTTACACAACCGAGGATTTGATTGTCGGCGAACGTCTACTGGAAGCGGGCTGCGAAGTGTTGATGCCCTGGGGCGCGCCGATTGGATCGGGGCGGGGGCTGAACAATGAATACGGGCTGCGTGCCATGCGGGCTGAATTCCCCGACACACCGCTGGTGGTGGATGCCGGCATCGGCCTGCCGAGCCACGCCGCCCATGCGATGGAACTGGGCTACGACGCGGTGCTGTTGAACACTGCCGTGGCTCGTGCCGGCGATCCCGCGCTGATGGCCAAGGCAATGGCGCAGGCGGTGGAGGCCGGGCGTCTGGCATATGAGGCCGACCCGATCGAGGCCCGCGACATGGCCGAGGCCTCCACCCCTGTAATTGGTAAGGCCTTCCTGTGATGGCGCTCGACCGTTTTTACCCGATCTTTGATAATACCAGCTGGCTGCGCCGGATGCTGCCGTTAGGTGTGAAGCTGGTGCAGCTGCGCATCAAGGATCGGCCCATCGAGGTGGTCCTTGATGAGATCGCGCTGGGGAGGGATCTGTGCGCGGAACATGGCGCGGTGCTGGTGATCAACGACTACTGGCAGGAGGCCATCGCGGCGGGCTGTGATTGGATCCATCTGGGGCAGGAAGATCTGGACGAGGCCAATCTGGACGCAATCCGCGCTGCCGGACTGAAGCTGGGCGTGTCGACCCATGATGATGACGAGCTGGACCGTGTGCTGGCGATGGCACCGGACTATGTGGCGCTGGGGCCGGTCTATCCAACCATCCTGAAAAAGATGAAGTGGCACCAGCAGGGCCTGCCGCGCGTCACCGAATGGAAGGCGCGTGTGGGAGATATCCCGCTTGTCGGCATCGGCGGCATGAGTGTCGAACGCGCCCCCGGCGTATTTGAGGCCGGCGCTGATATCGTCGCAGCGGTCACTGACATTACCCTGAACGAGGATCCCGAGGGACGCCTCAAGCAGTGGATTGGGGCTACCCGTTGAACCGCTACGCCCGCCAGATCATCCTGCCCGAAGTCGGCACAAAGGGGCAGGCGGCGCTGGCCGGGGCCCGGGTGCTGGTGGTCGGTGCAGGCGGGCTCGCGGCCTCGGCGCTGCCAGTGTTGGCCGGCGTCGGCGTGGGCCATCTGACGCTGCTGGACGCAGATATAGTGGATGTGACCAACCTCCACCGTCAGACCCTGTTTACCGAAGAGGACTGCGGCCAGCCGAAGGCGGAAGTCGCCGCCAGACGCCTTAGCGCGCTGAACAGTGAGATTACCGTGGAACCTCGAACAGAGGCGCTGACCCCGGCCAATGCGGAAGCTTTGGTGGCTGGGGCCGATCTGGTGCTGGACTGCGCCGATTCCTATGCGGCATCCTATACGCTCAGCGATAGCTGTCTGGAGATGGGCACGCCGCTGATCAGCGCCTCCGTGCTGGGCATGGGCGGCTATTGCGGCGGATTTTGCGCCGACGCACCTTCGCTGCGCGCGGTCTTTCCGGATGCGCCTGACAGCGCTGCCAGCTGCGCCACTGCCGGCGTTTTGGCTCCGGTTGTTGCCATGGTGGGGGCGATGCAGGCGCAGATGGCGCTTGCGGTCCTATTGGGGCTGGCACCATCGCCGCTCGGCCAGATGGTGCAATTGGATGCACAGGCCTATCGCTTTTCTTCCTTCCGCTTTGACGGCGCGCCGGAACCGGAGATCCGCTTTGGCTTTGTCAGCCCTGCGGGGCTGCGTGCCAGCGATACAATTGTTGAGCTGCGTGGAACGATTGAGGCCCCCGAACCGCTCCACCCTGATGCCCTGCGCATTGCCCCCGAAGACCTGCCGGGCAGCCTGCCGGCCGGAGACGGGCGGCTTGTGCTGTGCTGTGCAACCGGCCTGCGCGCGTGGCGCGCGGCGGAACAAATCCAACAGAACTGGCCGGGCGAGATCACCCTCGCTGCGGCCGCCACTTCATGACAAGGGAAACGTGAAACCATGAAGAAGTTTATTGCAGCCCTGGCCATCGCGGCCGCATCGCCGGCCGCCGCCGACGACAAGATGACCCTCCTATTGGACTGGTTCATCAACCCCGACCACGGCCCAATCATTGTCGCCGAAGAGATGGGTTATTTCGCCGATCAGGGCCTTGAGGTTGAGATCATCGCTCCTGCTGACCCCTCTGCTCCGCCGCGTCTGGTGGCCGCTGGTCAGGCCGAACTGGCCGTGTCCTACCAGCCCGACCTGCATCTGCAAGTCAACGAAGGCCTGCCGCTTAAGCGTGTCGGCACGCTTGTCGCAACCCCGCTGAACTGCCTGCTGGTTCTGGAAGATGGCCCTATCAAATCCCCTGCGGATCTGAAGGGCAAGAAGATCGGCTTCTCAGTCGCTGGTGTTGAAGAAGCGGTACTGAGCACAGTTCTCGGTAAATACGGCGTATCGACCGATGACGTTGAGATGGTCAACGTGAACTTCTCGCTCTCGCCGTCGCTGATGACCGGGCAGGTTGACGCTGTGATCGGCGCGTACCGCAACTTCGAACTGAACCAGATGGATATCGAAGGCCGCCCCGGCACCTGTTTCTACATCGAAGAAGAAGGCGTGCCGCCCTATGATGAGCTGATCTACATCGCCAACCCTGAGCTGATGGACAAAGACATGATCGCCCGCTTCCTGGCGGCGACCGAAAAGGCCACGCAGTATATGGTCAACAACCCCAAGAAGTCCTGGGAAGTCTTTTCTGCCACCTCGACCGAACTGCAGGACGAGCTGAACGCCCGTGCCTGGGTCGACACGCTGCCGCGCTTTGCCCTGCGCCCTGCAGGCTATGACGCCGGCCGTTACATCCGCTACGAAGAGTTCCTGTTCGAGAACGGTTTCATCAAAGAAGTGAAACCCGTCTCGGATCTGGTGATCGACGTGACTGCCAAATGAGCGGCGCTTCGGAGTTCGGGCGCGCCTATGATCTGATGCGCGCGGCCTCTGGCGATACGTGGCGGGATTACACCCGCCACGACTTCGTCGAAGGCATGAAGGATGGCAGCCTGCCGCGCGACTGTTTCCTGCATTATCTGCGTCAGGACTACGTCTATCTTGTCCACTATTCCCGCGCCTGGGCGCTGGCGGTGGTCAAGGCAGCGACGCAGGAAGAAATGGGCGCGGCCTCGGCCACGGTGGATGCGCTGGTCAATCACGAGATGAGCCTGCATATCGGCATCTGCGCCGCAGAGGGCATCTCCACCAAGGAGCTGTTCGACACGCCAGAAGCGCCCGAGAACCTCGCCTATACGCGCTATGTGATGGATGCGGGTTTTTCCGGTGACTACCTGAACTTGCTGTCCGCACTGGTGCCCTGTGCCATGGGCTATGCCGAGATTGGCACCCGCCTCGCGGCCGAGGCAACCTCGGACACCTATGCCGAATGGATCAACGCCTATGCGGGCGAGGATTACCAAGAAAGCTGCCGGGTCATTGGTCGGTTGTTCGATGCCGCGTTTGAAGCGCGATTGGGCAAGGATTACGACAAGCTGCCGATCTGGAAAACCTATTGCGCCACCTTCGAGAAAGCCTCGCGGCTGGAAGCCTGTTTCTGGCAGATGGGTATGGAGCCGTGAACCAAGCGCCCGAAATCACCTTTGAGGGCCGGGCCGAGATCAGCGGTGCGCCGCTGTTTGCGCCTTTGTCGCTGACAATGGCGGCGGGGGCATGGACGTGCCTGCTGGGCGGTTCGGGCGTTGGTAAATCTACCGTTCTGCGGCTCATTGCCGGGCTGCAGACGGGGGCCGAGTTCCACGGCGCGATCACTGCATCTGACGGTGCGGACGTGGTGCCACGCGTGGGCTATATGGCGCAGGATGACCTGTTACTGCCTTGGGCCACTGTGCAGCAAAACATTTCCCTAGGCGCGCGTTTGCGCGGTGAAAAGGTCGATCAGGACCGGCTTGCGCGCCTGCTGTCCCGTGTACGGCTTACCGATCATGCCGCCAAAAAGCCTTCGGAGTTATCCGGCGGGCAACGCCAGCGGGTGGCCCTTGCGCGCACCCTGATGGAAGACAAGGAAATCATCCTGCTGGATGAACCCTTCTCGGCGCTGGATGCGCGCACGCGGGCCGACATGCAGGAACTATCGGTGGAACTGCTGCACGGGCGTACAGTCCTTTTGGTGACCCATGATCCGGGCGAGGCCGCAAGGCTGGGCCATTCGATCGTGGTGATGACGCCTTCCGGTCTGACCCATTGCCACCCACCATCGTCTGATATTCCACGTCAGGTGGATGATATGGAAACACTGGAAAGCCAGGCCGCCCTGATGCGGCTTTTGCGCGAGGACGCGGCATGAAGTATTTTCCCGCTCTTGCCGCCACCTGTTTCGCCATTGCCCTGTGGCAGGCGATCGTAACCTTGGCCGGTCTGCCGCGCTTCATCCTGCCCAGCCCAATGGCTGTGGCCGAAACCTGGTGGACCAGCCGCGCGCTGATCGCCGAACATGCCCTTTATACTGCTGCAGCGGTTATGATCGGGCTATTCGCCGGAGTAACCTTGGGCGTTGTGACCGCCCTACAGTTGGCGATGTCGCGCACCGCGCGGGTGCTTATCCGACCGATCCTTGTGTTCTCGCAGGCGCTGCCGGTCTTTGCACTGGCGCCGATCCTGACACTCTGGCTGGGCTTTGGAATGGGATCAAAGGTCGCCATGACGGTGCTGATCATCTACTTCCCTGTGACCTCATCCTTCTTTGACGGGCTGACCCGCACACCATCCGGCTATCTGGATCTGGCCCGCACCATGCAGGCCAGCCCGCGCGCGGTGCTCTGGCATATCCGCATTCCGGCGGCGCTGCCTTCGCTGGCCTCGGGTCTGCGGCTGGCGGCGGTCTATGCGCCCATCGGCGTGGTTATCGGCGAATGGGTCGGCGCCTCGCGCGGGTTGGGGTATTTGATGTTGCTGGCCAACGGGCGGGTCAAAACCGATCTGATGTTTGCTGCCATGCTGACCTTGGGGATCTTCTCGGTCCTGCTTTATGAGGCGGCCCGCTACCTCACCCGCAATTGGAGCCATGAAGAAGAGGCGTGATGCTTAACGCACCAGCCATTCTTCCAACCCGCCGGGCAGCACCTGCAGTTTTACCCAGCGGGTTGAGACCGGCTGACCGGCCTGCAGCCGCAAGCGGCCAATCAATCCAACCTGTCCCCATTCATCCCGATCTTTGCGGGGCAGGTAGGTGAGACTGGGATCAAAGGCCGGGTTCTGCATCGGCTTGCCATTTGTGCCAAGTCTGCGGGCACCGTAAGGGTCGCGCAGATATTTGCCCTGCCATTCACCCAGATCGTCATTACCCAGAACACAAGGTGCGGCGGAAATGACGCCGATCGGATCCTCACCCTGCTGCGCGTGCCACAGCTTGCCATCACAAACGACAACCGAAACCCCGCGCCGATCTTCGCCTTGGGGGTTGCCATCGCCCCATTCGAAGTATTCGGCATAATCAGCACCGCCGCCGGTCCAGGCTCCGGCACATGACCCGTTGCCGGAGTCATCCAGCCGAAACGCCATCGTGCTGCCGTCACCGGCCTGCAGGAAATCCTGGCCGCTGCCGGTTGCGGTCAGTGCCAGTACCGTGGTGGCACCGCCCTCAACTTCCAGATGGGCATCCGGGCTGGTGGTGCCGAACCCGGCCCGGCCGGTATCGGCTTTCATGGTCAATGCCTGATGCCACAGGCCGCCGTCGTCCGATACTTTGACCGAGAAATCATTGTCTCCCAACAGGCCGACCTCGGCGTGACCGGTCCAGCCGGACTGAAACAACAGGGCCGCCGTATCTGCGGCACTGGCCTTGTTGACCTTCACCTGATGACCCTGGCCTGCATGGGTGAACAGGGCAGCCGACGAACTGACCGCCAGCCGGTTGCTGGTATCGGCCGTCGTATCGATCCCCACCATGGCGAGGTTCTGGGTCTGCGCATTCAACAGCACCCGAGAGCCGCCGTCCCAGATGCGAAGCGTCCCGTCAGCGATCCCATACGCCCGCCAGCCCTGATGCGGCACCACAAAGGACCAGCTGCCCTCGGCGCGCATGGCCAATTCACCGGCATGGCCCGCCCAGTCACCTGTAGGACTGGCGCCCAGCGAATAACACACCCCCGTTGCCGGGCTGGCCGGTGGGCTGTTTTCCTCAAATGCCTCAATCCGCAGCTGCACCAGCGCATCGAGCATCTGAAGGGCCTCGTTATGGGTCACATGTTTCTGCGCCTGCGACGGCATCAGGTAGGGCAGCGAAAGGTTCGGGGAGGTGTCGCTCATAGGGTCGGCGCCTGCAGCTTGGACTGCTGCAGTGATAGTCTTTGATTGCTCAACAATTGCGCTATTGAGCGCGCGTTGTGCACGCAACACGAACAAAAGCCCCGCGTATTGTCTTCAATATGAAAACAATCTCCTCTTTGCTGCCTTTTTTTCGGTCTTAGGCGGACAAAGCACCGGTTCATCCTGCCCGAGGTATAACGAGTGGGAGCAGATCATGCAGGTGCTATTCCAGGGGATCTTTCAAACGGGAAGCCAGCCGTTTGACACTGATATTCGCGATCTTGAGATTATTGAGACCGATGCGGGCGTTCTGTTATGTGCCTCTAACGGCCAAAATGGCGGGCTGAGCCTGTTTGAACTCGACACTTCAGGCGAGGGTGTTTTCACGGATTTTCAATACCATGGGAACGCCACGCTCTTCTCCGGTTCGCTTTGCGTACAGGGATCAGGTCCGGACGCATGGTTTGTACTGGAGGACACCGCAAGCAGCCAGTTGACCTTTCACACCGCCGCCGCAGACGGGACCTTCTCCACCTTAACCGGTGGCAGTTTGCCCGGTGCAGAGGCTGGTGGTTTCAGCGAAGTTGCGGTTGCCGACCTTACCGGCGGGACCAGCGCGCTTTACACGATCTCGGCCTTGACCGGTGCAATCGAGGCCTGGGACGTGGACCCGGAAAACGGTGCAATGCAGCAGATCCAGCTCACCGGGTCTTCGGCTGATTTCACCCATCTTGCAGCCAGTGATATGGTGGTCGCGACACGGGGGACGGCGCAGCTTCTTCTTGTTGCAGACGGCGCCGTCGGCGGGATCACCAGTTATGTGATAGATGAGGATCAGGGCTCTTTGCAGCCAGCGGGAAGCCTGACCGCGGCAGAGGGGCTTTCTGTATCCGGCCCCGGAAATTTGAGCACATTTTCCGCCTTTGGGACGACCTGGGTGGTGCTTGCCTCGCCCAACAGCAGCAGTCTCAGCCTTATTGAGGCTGCGGCTGATGGTAGCCTGATCCTGCACGACCACCTGACCGATACCCTGCACACGCGGTTCGGCGGGGTGCAGGCCGTAGACGTGGTCACGGCCATGGGCCACACATTTGTCCTTGCAGCTGGTGCCAATGACGGGCTCAGCCTGTTTCAACTGCTGCCGGATGGACGCCTGCTGCATGCGGTCAGCCTGCCCAACCAAAACGGCGGTGGCTTGGAAAATGTCACCGCCATAAACTCAGTTGTCCTCGGGGCTTCGCTGAATGTTTATGTGGCCGCAGAGGGCAGCCAGGGCATCGCCCATTATGCACTGGATCTCGCGGATCTTGGCCTGTCGACAATCGGCAGCAGTGCGGTGGAAACCCTGCTTGGAAGCGCCGGAGATGATGTTCTGCTGGCGGGGGCTGGCGGGGATACGGTGATCGGAGGGGCCGGGGATGACACGCTGGCCGCCGATGCCAGCGGCGTGCTGACCGGCGGCAGCGGTCGCGATACATTTGTGATCGGTCCGGATGAGGGGCAGGCCCTGATCGAGATCACCGATTTTGACCCCGGCAACGACCGGCTGGATCTTTCGGCCTTTGCCGCACTGCGGTCTGTCGGGCAACTGGAGGCCACCGCATTGAGCGGAGGTATTATCCTTACTTTTCAGGATACAACTATTAGGATTGAAACATCCGACGGCAGCAGCCTGACGATTGCTGACATCTGGCCTGCGGGTTTTCAGGGCGCCCACCACTGGCGGCCCGGCATCAGCGAAACCGGCGACTGGCATTTTGGCACAGTGGAGGCGGATATGTTGACCGGAACCTCTGGCACGGATGCCATTGACGGGCTGGACGGAGACGATGTCATAACCGGAGCAGGCGGCGCAGATGTTCTCAGCGGTGGTGCGGGCAATGACACTCTGCTGGGCGGTGACGGCTGGGATACATTGCTGGGCGGCTACGGCGCTGACAGTATCAACGGCGGCAATGGGCTGGACAGCCTGCAGGGCGGGCTGGGGGATGACACCCTATCCGGTGACGGCGGGCTGGACACGCTGGAGGGCGGTTGGGGTAATGATCGGCTGCTGGCAAAGAACGGCAACGACTTGCTGTTCGGAGAACAGGGCGCGGATCAGCTCTATGGAAACCGCGGCCGAGACAGTCTTTTTGGGGGTGATGGTGCGGATCTTCTGAAAGGCGGGGACGGTCTGGACCGGTTGAACGGCGGCGCCGGGGACGACAGCTTATATGGCGGACGCCACAGGGATGTCCTGCACGGCGGAGACGGGGATGATGCGCTGCGCGGGGGCAATGCCAACGACATACTGAGGGGTAATACCGGGCATGACAGCCTGTACGGAGGCCATGGAAAAGACAAGATGTACGGCGGCGAGGGTGACGATGCCCTGTCGGGTAACAACGGATTGGATTTTCTGATTGGCGGCACCGGAGAAGACAGTCTGGAGGGCGGCAGCGGCGCCGATGTTTTGAGCGGCGGATCCGGAAATGACATCCTGACCGGCGGCAGTGGCGCGGATGTCTTTGTCTTTTCAGCGCAACATGGCAGCGACCGGGTCACGGATTTCACAAGCGGCGCGGACCTGATCGACCTCAGCGCGCTGGCCATAGATCTTTCCGAAGTCGTTATCCAGAACATTGGGGCAGTTGTGCTGCTTACCACCGAAGGCGGGACAATCCTGCTGGAAGACATGCATTCTGACAGCCTGTCATCTAGCGATTTTGTCTTTTGACAACAGTCTGTTAGATCGGCAACCGCATATAGCTACGCACCGCTTCTTTCAGACCATTGCGCAGGGTTTCGTCGCGGGTGGAAAAAACATGATAGCCGTTCACCAGATCGTTTTGCAGTGCACCGACGATAAGCTGAAAACAGAAACTCAGCCTGACCTTTGCTTCCTCTTCGTCCATTTCCGGAAAACTATGGGCATAGGCTTTGCGATAGTTGCGCATGATCTCGCGGGCGCTGTCGCGCATCGGTGCCCAGGGCTCATCCGGTTCCAGAATGCGCAGCAGGGATTCCCGCAGGATCCCGCGCACCGGGCCGACAAACATATCGGCCATCAGGTCCACCAATTCGTCCAATGCTTCACCCGGCTCCATCTCATAGAGCTGATCGATCGCTACCCGTGATCCTATCTCGGCGTTGCAAGCGTTCATCGTCGCGGATCGAAGGGCGCGGAAGTATGAATCTTTATCCTCAAAACGCGTATAGAAACTGCCCACCGAGGCGCCGCATTTCTGGGCCAGATGCGGAATGCGCAGATCGCTGAACCGCATTTCATTCAGCAGTTCGCAGCCGGCAAAGAGGTAATTATTACGGATAGCCAGACTGCGCTTCTGGCGCGCAGGCAATACTCCGGGAATGTCGTCATCAATGGCGAAGCTGCTCAAATCCATATGGTGAACATCCTTTTGATGTCTGGCACCCAACCGTCAGAACCCGGCGGCTGGATGCCAATATCCGAAACAGGGTTAGTCTACAAATAGCAAAGCTGTTTGCGGAACAAAGGTCACCACCATCAGAACACCAAGGATCAAGGCAATGAACGGCAGGACCGCCTTGCAAATTTCCACGAAATTCTCCCGAAACGCGGTCATCGCCACGATCAGGTTCAAACCCAACGGCGGGGTCAGGAACCCGATTTCGAGGTTGATAACCATGATCACACCAAAGTGGATCGGATTGACGCCGTAGGCTGCCGCCGGAACCATCAACAATGGTGCCAGGATCAGAATTGCCGACATGACATCAAACAGACAACCAACAATCAGAAGCAGCATGTTCACTGCCAGCAAGAAGGCGATTTTGCTGGAGGTGACTTCGGTGATCCAAAGGGCCAGATTGTCCGGCACCTCCTCAATTGTGAGGATGGTCTTGAGGCTGAGCGCGACGGCGATGATCGGAAACAACATCCCAAGCAGCTTGGCTGTGTCGACGGCAGTGTGGAAGAAGTCGATCAGCTTCAGCTCGCGGTGAATGCAGATTTCCACGAACAATGCATAGACCAGCGCCACCGCGGCTGCCTCAGTTGCGGAGAAATAGCCGGAATAGATCCCACCCAGCAGGATCACCGGCAGCATCGCCGACCATCCGCCCCGCTTCAGAGCGACAAGAAACTCGCCAAGGTCGAATTTCTGCGGTTCCATGTCCCGGTTTTTCCAATAGGAATAGAACGCCAGAACGCCTGCGATCATCAGGCCGGGAATGATGCCGGCGATGAACAGATCAGCGATCGAGTTTTCGGTGACGATACCATAAAGGATCAGCGGAATGGACGGCGGGATGATGATCCCGAGGGTGCCGCCAGATGTCAGCGCCCCAAGGGCGAAACGCTTTTCATAGCCGTTCTCCAGCAAAGCCGGATAAAGGATGGTTCCTACCGCCAGCAGCGTCACCGGGGACGAGCCTGAGATCGCCGCGAAGATCGCACACGACAGGATCGTTGCCACGGCAAGGCCGCCGGGAATTGTTTTGGTGACACTGATTGCAAGGTCAATAAGGCGCCGGGCAATGGAACCACGGGTCATGATGCTGCCCGCCAGCAGGAACATCGGAATAGCCAGCAGGATCGCGTTGTCGAGGCTGATCCAGATGTCTTCGGCAAGGTATTCTAGGTAGCCATCGCCCCAGACCAGATGCACATAGGCCGCCGAGGCAAGCAGGATGACGATGATATTCTGGCGCAGCGCAAGCAGGCCCAGAATGAATAGTAGCAGAAATACTCCAGCCATGATTACCCCGTCGGCTTGTCAGAATAGACCTTGAGATCGGGTCTCAGGCCAAAGATCAGATGTTTCACCGCAGAAGAGGCAAAGGCGAAGGGCAGGACCAGCTGAAGGGGCCAGATCTTGAAGTAGAGAACCGGCGCGCGGTCTCCGCTTTCCATGGAGATCGCAACAAATGTCCAGGCCACATAGGCGGCCGCAAAAAAGAAAAAGGCAGAAATAAAATCACCCAGACGCGCCACATGGCGCTCCATACGTCTGCCGGCGACAAAATCCATGAACTCAGGCCGCAAATGCGCCGAGTCCGAAGTCGCCAGGGTGAGCCCGAGAAAACCCGCAACAATGGCGGCGTAGACAGCGACTTGTTGCAGGCCGAGAATGGCTAGGCCAAATACTTCCCGCCCCACAATATCAATCATTAAAAGCGCTGAAACGACCGCGTAAGCGGCCGTTGCAACGATGGACTCGGTCAGTTTGAGCCCTTTCAGGATACCGGAAAGCATGCCGGGACCTTAAGAACAGGCAGCTTTAGCAGCCTGGATCTCTTCCCATTTGGCAGCAGCCTTGGGGCCAAGCTCTTCCAGGATGGCTTCCTGTGCAGAGGGAACAACGTCTTTCCACTGCTGCAGTTCTTCTTCTGTCAGCTCGATGATTGTTGCGCCATTCCCGGCCGCTTTTTCAAGCAGCGGAGCTTCGGCACCACGGATCATGCCACGCAGTTCGAGGAAGATCGGGGCTGCTTCGTTGATCCAGGCCTGCTCTTGCTCGCTCAGCTTATCCCAGGTCTTCGTGGAGACGACGATACCACCAACCTGATGCTGGTGACGGGTCAGGGTCACTTGCGGCGCCACAGCCGCATAGCCGGTCAACACGCCAAACACGGACAGCTGGGTCGCTGCCGTTACCTGACCGACCTTCATCGCCGGAACCGCATCCTTGGGTGCCAGCGGAACAGCGGTGCCACCAGCGATCTGGATGAAACGTGTGTCGGTTGCGGAGGGCGCGGTGCGGATCTTTACGCCTGCCAGATCGGCGGGAGTGCGGATTTCAGACTGGCCAAAGATCACCTGATAGCCAACTTCCATCCAGGAAATGGTTTTGATACCGGCCTCATCAAATTCATCGTTGAAGGTGGTCAGCAGGTGGTTGTCGGCGACACAGTCGAACTGCTCGGCGCTGTCAAACGCATAGGGCGAGGCGAGAAGGCTGTATTCGGGGATGAGCTGCGACATCGCGGTGCCGGAAACAACACCCATGTCAATGCGACCGCGGGCGATCTGTTTGACCACATCCTGTTCACCGCCCAGTTTGGAGCCCATGTAGGCTTTGACGGTCAGCTCACCACCGGACAGTTCGGCAACTTTGTCGGCAAACTTCTGGGTTACGGCACCCCAGGGCGAGTTCGGCGGCGGTGCAGCGCTCAGGCGCAATTCTTTAGCGTTGGCTGCAACAGTGCTGGCTGCAATCATGACGGCTGTCGCAAGTGTCGCGAATTTCATCGGTGGTATCCTCCCTGTAAGACGTTCGCTGTTCGCAAGAACGTTCCCCACAACGGTAAGCCAGACAAGCAATTTCTGTCAACTTAAATGAATTCGTATTCACCTTTTCCCGCTATCCGACGGATTTCATGAGAAAAAAAATTGTCTTTCTGCAGGCGCAAAGTGAACCCTAGTTCATTTTTAGTTGACGGGTGGCGTAATGAACCGCTAGCTTCGATCTGTGAAACGCGCCCCCCGGATTCGCTGTTCCTGCCTGAAAATACTCATTCTGGTCAGGGCAGGCGGCATTCGGGCATCGGCCTCAGCCGGGAAACACGATGGAAAAAACAGTCAAATCTTCGGCACGGGCAACGCCGGACAAGAAGCCTGTTGCCCGACGCCGTGCAGCATCGCCCGCAGCGGGAAAACCGGGATTAACAATGCGTATTGTGGAAAATCCGTCCAGCATGGACGTCGAAGACATCACACGAACAGAGAGCCTTGAGCCAGTTGCGACCAGCCCGGCCGGCCTGACGATCCTTGATGCCGAAGAGGCCGCCAAGGAAGAGCAGATCGCCGCCACTACACCCCGCAGCGACGACCGGCCGCGCATGTCCAACGGCGCCAAGATTAAACAGAACCGCAACCTTATGCGGTCTGAAAAGATCCGCCGCACAGAGCTGCGCGCCGATACCGGCGCAGAAATGGACTACAAAAAGCTCTTCACCAAATTCGAAGAAGCGTTCCTGTCCAAGGACATCAAGGCCATCGGCGAATGCCTGTCGCCCGCGTTCCAGTGGAACCTGCCCAACGGCAAGGACATTTTCGGCAAGCGCGAGGCGCTGGAAGAGATGGAACTGCGCTTTGCCATGCCGGGTGGTCCGAAATTCTCGCGCGCGCTTTGGAAGTTCAAAGGCAAGACCGTGATTCAGACCTACCGGGTCGAATTTCAGGGGCCGGATGGCAAGTGGCGCAAGGCCAAAGGCATGGATCTTTACAAGATCCGCGACGGGCTGATCGCCCGCAAAGACGCATACTGGAAGATGGTTCCCTGAATTTCAGGGGTGGGAGGACGACATGAAAATCGAAAGCGCAGCAGGCGAGTTTGGCTTTGATCTGGAAAAGCTGGACCTCAAAGACGATGGTATTGTGCTGACCGGGAAAATGGGGGTCTGGGAAGCCGAGACCACCATGACCAGCGCCGACCTTCGCAAGATTCTGGTCATGGTTCTGGGCAAGCCCGGCGCCTGGGGCTACCTGTTCAAATTGCTCATGGGGGCCCGTAAAGAGGCGGCCGGCAAATGAGCAAGACAAAACCCGAAGGTCTGCCGCCGCAGGCCGAAGCCGCCTGGGAATACCCGCTGTATGACGCCATCATGGGGCGGCGCTCGCGCCGGTTCGGGTTGGGCATGGAGATGGAATCGGGCCCCTTTACCTACAAATCGGACAAGGAACCGATCGGGCTCAGCGATCTGGAGACCGCGATGCTGGTCTCTGCGGCCACCGCAACCACCGGTCCTATTCTGGCGGAAACCACGTTGCCCGGCGGCATGGTGAAAACCATCGGCAAACCCTATCCGTCGGCGATGGGATCGCACCGGGCGCGTCTGTTCTTCACCAATGATCATGGCACCTATGTCGTCAATTCCGACAAGGCCAAGATGACCAAAATGCGCGAGTACGAGGATAAATCGGACCGCGAAAAGATCCTCGGGTTTTACGAGAAATTCGTCGAGAAGATCGACGATGGCCGTATGGACCTGCCGGGCGAAGAGCCGGGTGTCTGGCCCCACAACCAGTGGGTGACCAACAAACCGGGCACCACGCTGTTCATGCCGGTGATCGATGTCACCAAGGATATGATCAAGCTGATCCTGAACCTCTGTGACAGCAAGGCTGGCCGCTATGCGGGGCAGGGCGGTGGTTACTTCATCGTCGATGATCGCAACGGCATGCGCCCCTGTGGCAACCAGAAATGGGCAGACAGCGGTTTTCTCTCCAAAAAGAAGGTGATGACCCTGTCGCGGCTGGAGAAGATCCTGTCCGATGGTATGCTCGCCGAAGGCGCCTTCATGTCGCAGCTGATTGCTCTGGCGATGCAGGCGACCGGCATTGGCGGCTGGGTCTATGGCGGGTTCTCCTCCACCGTGGTTCTGGGCGGCACCCCGGCGTGTCGCGGTCTGGGTTTCAAGTTCATCCAGTCCAAGACCGATCCTTTCCCGATCCCTGTTGGCCGCCCCGGCGTGTTCGAGGCGTTTTGCCCGCCGAACTATCCGGACATGAGTGCTGCCGTGGACGCCGCCATCGCAGGCGCGACCATCACCATGGACGACTGGGAAGCAAAGGGCATGCTGAAGCCCCACACAGCCCCCAACCATGAGTTCGACGCCGCCACTGTTCAGGCCAGCCCAGAGGGCGTGCAGTGCGTCAAAGACATCTGCACGTATATCTATGAAACATATGGGAAATTCCCGGCAACCGTGGACCCGATCCAGCTGACCCTGTTTGCGCAGGCGCACCATCTGGATCTGGATTTTTACGACAAGAACATGAAGCCGGGCGCCTATTCGGAAACCCATAAGAATAACATGCGCGATTGGCACGACGGCTTTGTCCCCAAGGCCAAAGATTCACAGGGAGAAGATGAATAATGGAACCGTTCCGCCTCGTTATTGACGGCAAGAAAGTCCCGACCAAACAGTGTTTTGAAGTGCTGAACCCGGCGACCGAAAAACCCGCAGGCCTTGCGCCGCTGGCAACCGCGCAGCAGCTGGATGACGCCGTGGCCGCAGCCAAGCGCGCCTATAAATCCTGGCGGGATGAGCCCGAGCGCAAGCGCAAAGCGGCCTGCATGAAAATCGCAGAAAAGCTGGAGCTGCACGCCGAAGAACTGGCACAGCTGCTGACCGCTGAGCAGGGCAAGCCGCTGAACGGTTTGGGCTCGCGCTGGGAAATCGGCGGCGCCGTGGCCTGGACGCAGTATACCGCGAACCTGTCGCTGCCGATGAAGGTTCTGCAGGACAACAACGAAGGCCGCGTCGAACTGCACCGCAAGCCAATCGGCGTTGTCGGCTCGATCACGCCATGGAACTTCCCGGTTCTGATCGCCATCTGGCACATCATTCCGGCGATCATGGCGGGCAACACGGTTGTGTCCAAACCTTCGCCCTTCACACCGCTGACCACCCTGCGTGTGGTCGAGCTGATGAACGAAGTGCTGCCCAAGGGCGTTGTGAACTGCGTTGCAGGCGACGACGACCTAGGCCCGCAGCTGACCGGGCACAAGGACATCGGTAAGATCGTCTTCACCGGCTCCTGTGGTACCGGCAAGCGCATCATGGCCAATGCGGCCGACAGCATGAAGCGTCTGACACTGGAACTGGGCGGCAATGACGCTGGCATCGTGCTGCCAGACGTGAACCCGAAAGAGATCGCCGAAGGTCTGTTCTGGGGTGCCTTCATCAACAACGGCCAAACCTGTGCGGCGCTGAAACGTCTCTATGTGCATGACGATGTGTACGAAGAAGTTTGCGAAGAGCTGGTCAAAGTGGCGCGCAAAATGCCTGTGGGCGTTGGAACCGACGAAGACGCGGTGCTGGGTCCGGTGCAGAACCGCAAGCAGCTGGATATCGTCCAGGACCTGGTTGCGGATGGGTCGAAGAAAGGTCGCGTCCTGCTGGGCGGCGCCAATGACGAGACCAAGAAAGCCAAGGGCTACTTCCACCCGATTACTCTGATCGCTGATCTGGAGAACGGTGATCGTCTTGTCGATGAAGAACAGTTCGGCCCGGTTCTACCGATTGTCCGCTACCGCAACGTTGAGGACGCCATCAAGATGGCGAACAACAACCCCAACGGTCTGGGCGGCTCTGTCTGGAGCCGCAACATCACAGAAGCCAAGCGGATCGCCTCCAAAATGGAATGCGGCTCGGTCTGGATCAACAAACATGGCATGATCCAGCCCAACGCGCCCTTTGGCGGCGTGAAACAGTCCGGTGTCGGCGTCGAGTTCGGCGAAGAGGGCCTGATGGAGAACACTGACATTCAGGTTATCTTCTCCTAAATTTCTCTGCCGGGCGCTCTTTAATGGGGCGCCCGGAGTCTCTTTTGACGGAGCCTCAAGTGGCCGAATTTCTCAACCCGGCGGGGGTTTCCTTCGCGCTGGTGGCGGTGGTCTTTGCCGCCTCTCTTCTGCAATCAGTGACCGGCATCGGATTTGGTGTGATCGCCGGGCCAATGCTGCTGGTGGCCATGGGCAGCGCAGATGCCATTCAGGTTTCCATCGTGCTCAGCTTCATGATCGCGGTGATCCTGCTGCCGACGATCTTTGCCAATATCAACAAGCGCTTGATGGGGCCTCTTCTGATTGGCGTCTGTATCGGTTCGCCCTTTGGAGCGCTGGCCTTTGCCTATCTGTCAATCGATACGCTGAAGATCTTTGCCGCAATTGTTGTCGGCTTCATGACGCTGATTTCGACCGGTATTTTTGCCCGCTATCCGATTTTTGAGCGGGACAGCAAGATGCGCCGCGTTGCCATCGGCTGGGTTTGCGGCATTCTCAATTCCACCCTCGCCATGCCGGGGCCGCCGGTCGCCGCCTATGCCACCGCCATTCGCCGCAACAAGGACGTGGTGCGCTCTACCACGTTGGGGACGTTCCTTTTGGCCTATCCGCTGGCGATGGGTTTTCAGGTTGGTGTTGGCGGGCTGTCGGCAGAGCTGGGCCCGATGGCGCAGAGCCTGTGGCTGCCCACCGTAGCCGGCGCAGTTGGCGGGCTGTTGATTGCCAAACGGGTGCCGGAAAAACTGTTCAAACTGATCACCACAGGTTTTCTGATCGCCAGTACGGTGGCACTGGTCATCGCCTGACGGGACGCTGATCACCAACCCTATCTATTGCCGCAAATCCATTGCCAGCCCCCGCCGCTTCCCCCATATTGCCGGGCAATAAGATGGTTGAAAAAAACATGGGATCTGAGGGCATGGGCGCAGGCAATTTGCTGATCGTAGGGGCTGGCCTGACCGGCGCAGTGATCGGAAGAAAACTGGCTGAGGCAGGGTATAGCGTCAGCATCGTTGACAGCCGGGATCACATCGGTGGCAATTGTCACACGGAACGTGACGCGGAAACCGGCGTCATGGTGCATGTCTATGGCCCGCATATTTTCCACACCGATGACAGTGAGGTCTGGGACTACGTCAATTCCTTTGAGACCTTCAAACCCTATAAGAACCGGGTCAAGGCAACCACCAAAGGCCAGGTGTTTTCACTGCCGGTGAACCTGCACACGATCAACCAGTTCTTCGGCAAGACCATGCGCCCGGATGAGGCCCGCGATTTCATCACCCAGGATCAGGCCGACACGACGATCGATGATCCGCAGACATTTGAAGAACAGGCCATGCGCTTCGTCGGTAAGGATCTCTATGAGGCGTTCTTCAAAGGCTATACAACCAAACAATGGGGCTGCCACCCGTCAGAGCTCCCGGCCTCGATCCTCAAACGGTTGCCGGTGCGCTTCAACTACGACGACAATTATTTCTTCCATAAATTCCAGGGCATGCCGGAAAATGGCTATACGTCGATGATCGAAAAAATCCTCGACCATCCTGGAATTTCCGTGCAGCTGAACACCATGTTCACCCGCGCAATGGCGGAAGATTACGATCACGTCTTTTATTCCGGGCCGCTGGACGGTTGGTTTGACTACGAACTTGGTCGCCTCGGCTACCGCACGCTCGATTTCGAACGCTTCACCTTTGACGGCGACTATCAGGGCTGCGCCGTGATGAACTATGGCGAGGCAGCCGTGCCCTATACGCGCATCACGGAACATAAGTATTTCAGCCCATGGGAAGACCACGACAGCTCGGTCTGTTACCGCGAGTTTTCGCGTGCCGCGGAGCCGGGCGACATTCCCTATTACCCGATCCGTCAAGTGAAGGAAAAGGCACTGCTGGCAGAATACGTCGCCCTGGCAGAGGCCGCCGAGGGAGTGACCTTTGTTGGCCGACTGGCCACCTACCGCTATCTGGACATGGATGTCACCATCCGCGAAGCGATGGATGCGGCTGACGGGTTTTTGCAGGGTGCTCGGGACGGAACCGGGGTTCCGGCATTTTTTGCCAGCCCGTTGTAACCGCCCAGTCTACAGGCTTTCGTTGCAAGGCAGCGGATGCTAGCGTGAACTGTTTTCATGCAAGCATCCGAGGTGTCCCGCCGTGTCCCGCCGACATTACAATCTGCCCCCGCTGACATCACTTGCCGCTTTTGAGGCCGCCGCCCGCCAGCTGAGCTTTAAGAATGCCGCCGAAGAACTGTCGGTGACCCCCGGTGCTGTCAGCCATCAGATCAAAGCGCTGGAGGCAGAGCTGGGCGCGCCGCTGTTCTGGCGCCGCCACCGCGGAGTAGAGCTGACCCCAGAGGGTGAGGCCCTGTTTGAAACACTTGCGGCCTCCTTTCTGCGGATGTCCCAAGGGCTGCAGGCCGTGCGCAACAGCCGGGCCGGAGACACCGTCACCATCGGGTCGACATCGGCGGTTGCCTCGCTGTGGCTTTCCCCGTCGGTGCTGGCATTCTGGCGCGAATACCCTGAGGTCAGCGTCAATCAAATCGTGCAGGACAGGCCCTTTCGTAACCGGCCGGATCTTGACCTTTTTATCCGCTATGGCCGGGACAGCGACAACAGTCTGGAACAGGAGGAACTGTTCCGCGACACGCTCATCCCGGTTGGGAGCCGCCCTGTCGCGGATCGTCTCGCGGGGGCGGATCTGGCTGATCTGGCGCAGGAGCGGCTTATCCATCTTGATTCCGAGGATGCCAGCTGGACGAGTTGGCAGGCCTGGTTCCGTGCTCTGGGATATGCCGGCCCTGTCGCAGCGGGGGTTCGGGTCAACAATTACGCCGTCGCATTGCAGGCCGCACAGGACGGGGCAGGGCTGGCGCTTGGCTGGCGTCGCCTGTTGACTCCAATGCGGCAAAGCGGGGCACTGCTGCCCATCGGGGCGCACGCGCTGCCAGCACCGCACCGATTTCATCTGGTCAGCCGTCCTGAGACAGAACTCAGCCCGTCGGCCCGCAGGGTTCGCGACTGGATCATTGAAGGCACTCAGGGCCCTTAGGTGAATTCAACTAAACTTACATTGAAGATTAAACATATTGAGACCGCGCGCCGGTCTCTTAAGGGTTCTCGCAGGATATAAGCCAGGAGAGATCCCAGTGACCAAAAACAGCAAACTCGCATCGGTGTTGTCGCCCGTAACCAGCGCCAATGGTCTCCCCAATGCCCATTACATCGACGAAGGCGTGTTTCAGGAAGAAAAGCGCGCCGTGTTGTTTGCCAATTGGTCCGGTATCGGGTTCGGCAAGGACGTGCCGGAAGCGGGCTATGCCAAACCAGTGGATTTTCTCGGTATGCCCCTGTTGATCGTGCGCGACAGCGACGGCGAGGTCGGGGTGTTTCAGAACACCTGCCGCCATCGGGGCATGATCCTTGTGGACAAGCCCGGAAAAATCCGCGGCGCCATCCGCTGCCCCTATCACAGCTGGTGTTACGGGCTGGATGGCCGCCTTGTCTCTACTCCGCATGTGGGTGGTCCGGGGCAAAACAAACATGACAGCATCAAGCTGGACGAACTGGGACTGATCCGCATCCGTTCTTACGTTTGGCGCGATGTGGTTTTTGTGAATGTCGACGGCAGCGCGGCGGATTTTACCGAAGCGCACGCCGATCTGATGGCGCGGTGGGCTGAATTCGAACAGCCCCTGCACAGTGGCGGCGAAGGATCCGGTTTCAAGCTGGAGGTGGCAACCAACTGGAAGCTGGCGGTGGAAAACTACTGCGAAAGCTATCACCTGCCTTGGGTCCATCCGGGTCTGAACAGCTATTCGCGGCTGGAAGATCACTATCACATTGAAAAACTCGGCCATTACTCCGGTCAGGGGACGCTGGTCTATCGCCAGTTGGAGGGGGAACAGAGCGAAAAATTCCCGGATTTTGCGGGGCTCAGCAGCCAGTGGAACGAGGGCGCCGAATATGTCGCTGTCTATCCCAACGTTCTGCTTGGCATACAGCGCGACCATGCTTTTGCGATCATTCTCGAGCCGGTCAGCTGTGAGAAAACAGTCGAACATGTAGAGCTGTACTACGCACAATCCAACCAGGACACGCCCAATCTGGACGCGCTGCGCCAGCAGAATTCCGATCTTTGGAAGACCGTGTTCGAAGAGGACATCTTTGTGGTGGAGGGCATGCAAAAGGGCCGCCACGGAGAACTGTTCGACGGTGGGCGTTTTTCACCGGCCATGGACAGCCCCACCCATTGCTTCCACCACTGGGTGGCCAGTCAGGTTGAGGCAGGCCGCGCCGAATGACGGGGCATGCCCTCAGCCGCGAGGCGCTGGACAAGGCGCTGCTGGCCGCACATGCGGCCGACGACACGGAGGCTCTTGTCCATCTTTATACCTGTGCCGCCGATTTGGCCGAGAGCCGCTCTGAGACCGACGCCTCCTGTTTCTTTCTGACGCAGGCGTTTGTTTTTGCCCTAGAGGCCGGCCATCCGCAGGCGCGTGTCCTGAATGCGCGGCTGGCCAAACAGGGCAGGTCGCAGCCGCTGCCCCTGTAACGGCATTGGGTTGCCCGAAAGCGGGTGGCGCATTCTCCTGAATTCAGCATCCCTAAACCAGCGCTTTGGTCCGTGAAAGGCAACCAATCGTTGACCCCGGATGTCCAAACGACACATCATAATGAAATCCTATCAGTGAGATTAATTTAAAGAATTTTTTTAAATAGCTCTAACTTGCTACTCATACACTCAGACGCGCAGGAAACAGGGCTGCGACATCGGGCGGACAAGACCCGGTGGAGCGCCAGTAAAAGAGTAGGAGTGCTCAATGACCGAGAACACAAACCCCGCCGTAGGACAGTGCCCGGTAATGCATGGCAATACCCGTAACGTTCAGGCCGGCGTACAGGCCAATCACACCTGGTGGCCGAACCAGCTGAACCTCAAGCTCCTGCATCAGAATTCCTCGAAGTCCGATCCGATGGGCGCGGCGTTCAACTATGCCGAAGAGTTCAAAAAACTGGATCTGGCAGCGATCAAGGCAGACCTTGCGGCGCTGATGACGGACAGCCAGGATTGGTGGCCTGCAGACTATGGCCACTACGGCGGGCTGATGGTCCGTATGGCCTGGCACAGTGCGGGCACCTATCGCACCAGCGACGGGCGCGGAGGCGGCGGTACAGGCACGCAGCGGTTTGCGCCGCTGAACTCCTGGCCGGACAATGGCAATCTGGACAAGGCGCGCAGGCTCTTGTGGCCGATCAAACAGAAATACGGCAACCGGATCTCCTGGGCCGACCTGATGATCCTGGCAGGCAATGTGGCGATCGAAAGCATGGGCGGCCCGGTCTTTGGTTTTGGCGGCGGCCGTGCCGATGTCTGGGAGCCCGAGGAAGACATCTATTGGGGCGCTGAGACCGAATGGCTGGCCACAAGCGACATGGAAAACAGCCGCTATAGTGGCGATCGTGAAATGGAAGACCCATTGGCGGCGGTCCAGATGGGGCTGATTTACGTCAATCCAGAAGGGCCGGATGGCAATCCCGATCCGGTCGCTTCGGGGCGGGATGTGCGCGACACCTTTGGCCGCATGGGCATGAATGACGAAGAGACCGTCGCGCTGGTCGCGGGTGGCCACACCTTTGGCAAGGCGCATGGGGCAGGTGACGCGGCCCATGTCGGTGCAGAACCGGAAGCCGCACCTGTTGAAGCGCAGGGATTGGGCTGGCTCAGCACTCATGGGTCTGGCAAGGCTGGCGATGCGATCACCAGCGGCATCGAGGGTGCATGGAAGCCCAACCCGACCACATGGGACATGGGCTATTTCGACGTGTTGTTTGGCTACGAGTGGAAGCTGTGCAAGAGCCCGGCCGGCGCGCATCAGTGGATCGCGCAGGACGTGGCGCCGGAACATATGGTCGTGGACGCTTTTGATACTTCCAAAATGCATGCGCCGATGATGACCACGGCGGACATGTCTTTGCGAATGGACCCCGAGTATGAGAAAATCTCGCGTCGGTTCCATGCCAATCCGGCGGAATTCGCGGATGCCTTTGCCCGCGCCTGGTTCAAACTGACCCACCGCGATATGGGGCCCAAGTCGCGCTATCTGGGCGATGACGTGCCGGGCGAAAACCTGATCTGGCAGGATCCGCTTCCCGCTGTGGATCACGACCTTGTGGAGGCGGCGGATATAGCCGCGCTCAAAAAACAGATCCTGTCTTCCGGCCTGAGCATTGCCGAACTGGTCACCACTGCATGGGCTTCGGCCTCGACCTTCCGTGGCTCTGATATGCGCGGTGGGGCCAACGGGGCCCGCATTCGTCTGGCGCCACAGAAAGACTGGGAGGTGAACCAACCTGACCAGCTGGCCCGCGTGCTGGCGGTGCTGGAGGGAATTCAGGGCGATTTCAATGAGGCGCAGAACGGCAAGAAAGTGTCTTTGGCGGATCTGATCGTATTGGCGGGCAATGCGGCGGTCGAGGCCGCCGCCAAGGCCGCCGGAACAGAGGTCGACGTGGCCTTTGCAGCCGGGCGGACAGATGCCAGCCAGGCCCAGACTGATGCCGACAGTTTTGACGTGCTGGAACCGCAGGCAGATGGGTTTCGCAACTACATGCGACCCGGCCTTTCCGGTGCAGCCGAAGAACGGCTGGTGGATAAGGCACAGCTTTTGGGACTGACGGCGCCTGAGATGACGGTTCTGGTGGCTGGTCTGCGGGTTCTGGGGGCAAACCATGGCGGATCTGCCCATGGGGTGCTGACAAACCGCCCCGGCCAGCTGACGGCTGATTTCCTCGTCAATCTTGTCGACATGGCCAACAGCTGGGCTGCAACAGAGGACGACGGCCTCTACCAGATACAGGACCGTAAAACCGGCGCGGTGAAATGGACAGCCACCGGTGTAGACTTGGTCTTTGGCTCCAATTCGATCCTGCGGGCTTTGGCAGAACGCTATTCCCAAGACGATGGTGCCGCTGACTTTGTGCAGGCCTTTGCACAGGCCTGGGCAAAGGTGATGAACGCAGATCGGTTTGATCTGAGCTGAGTTGCCAACCGCAAATGAAGAACCGGGGCCGAAGGGATATCTTCTGCCCCGGTTTCAAACCTGCAGCCACAAAGAACGACGCGCTCCCGCCTGTCGTTGGGGTCTCTGACGAGACCCTCCTTACGTTGGGCCAGGCTCATCGCCTTTGGCGATGAGCCTGGCCCAAGGCCGCCAGCGGGTCCGGCAAAGCCGGGCACGTGCGGGCGCGGGAGAACCTCGCCCTGCCGTCAGGCAGGGCTTTGCTGGGTGCTGCTGCCTAAATGTCGAACTTCACCCCCTGTGCCAGCGGCAGTTCTGCTGAATAGTTCACCGTGTTGGTCTGACGCCGCATATAGGCCTTCCAGGCATCTGACCCGCTTTCGCGGCCGCCGCCGGTTTCCTTTTCACCGCCAAAGGCACCGCCGATTTCAGCACCTGATGGGCCGATGTTCACATTCGCAATGCCACAGTCTGACCCGGCCGCCGTCAAAAACGCCTCAGCCTCGCGCATATTCAGCGTGAAGACACAGGAGCTAAGGCCCTGCGGCACATCATTTTGCAGCTCGACCGCCTCCTCGAAATCATCGTATCCCAGCACATAGAGAATGGGCGCGAATGTCTCGGTTTTGACGGTCGCGGTTTGCGAGGGCATCTCGACTATCGCCGGTGCCATATAAACCCCGCCAGCAGGCACACCAACGGTCACGCGACCACCGCCATGGACGGTCCCACCATCGGCTTTGGCGGCCTCCAGTGCAGCGGTCATTGCCGCACCTGCAGCCTCATCCACCAGCGGGCCCACAAGTGTGCCCTCGGTCTGCGGATGGCCAATCGGCAGGCCGGCATAGGCCTTGGTCAACCGAGCGACCAATTCTTCGCGAATAGAGTTATGCGCGATCAGGCGGCGCAGGCTGGTACAGCGCTGTCCCGCCGTGCCCACGGCCGAGAATACAATCGCCCGCACGGCCATTTCAAGATCCGCCGAGGGGCCGACGATCATCGCGTTGTTGCCGCCAAGTTCCAGTATGCTTTTGCCAAACCGTTCGGCCACGACAGGCGCCACAGCGCGGCCCATGCGGGTAGAACCGGTGGCGGAAATTACCGGCACATCTTCCGACGCCACCAGCGCCTTGCCCAGATCCGCGTCGCCGATCAGCACCTGGCAAAGCCCTTCGGGCGCGTCACCAAAGCGGGCTAGGGCGCGCTCGAACACCTTTTGACTGGCCAGCGCCGTCAGGGGGGATTTCTCGGATGGTTTCCATATCACCGGATCGCCGCAAACCAGCGCCAGCGCCGTGTTCCAGCACCACACTGCGACCGGGAAGTTGAAGGCGGTGATCACACCAACCGGACCGGCGGGATGCCATGTTTCCATCATCCGGTGGCCGGGGCGTTCCGAGGCGATGGTCAGGCCATAAAGCTGACGGGACTGACCGACCGCAAAGTCGCAGATATCGATCATCTCCTGCACTTCGCCCAGGCCTTCGGAGGTGATTTTGCCTGCTTCCCAGCTGACCAGCGCCCCCAAATCATCCTTTGCCGCGCGCAACTCTTCTCCCAAGAGGCGGATCAACTCTCCCCGGCGCGGGGCCGGGATCACGCGCCATTCCTTGAAAGCAGACTTGGCACGGGCAATGATCGCAGGCATTTCGCTGGCCGGTGTTTCCGGCAGCTCTGCCAGAACACGACCATCGATGGGCGAGGTCACTTTCAGCGGCCCGCCGCTGAGTTCAGATGCATCAAGGCCAAGGTTCGCAAGGGTGGTTTCAAAGCTCATTACAGCGTCTTTCATTGGTCTGGATCCTTTCTCAGGCGGCAATATTGCGTTGGGTGACATCGCCGGCCCGGTAGAGGCGGCCGAATTCGGTTGTCAGGAAATCAGCGAGGTTCACCTGCTCTTGCCGGATGAAGCCTTTGGCGGGCAGCGCGCCGGTGCGCATCAGGTCTACGACCCCCAGCACACCTGCCGCTGTGGTGGTCTGGATTGCGCCCCAGATCTGGCCGTCTATCATCGATGAATAGGTCTTGTTGATCAGGCTCTGCTCGCGCAACTCGCCGTTTTTGCGGCCCTTGGCGGTACAGTAAACCAGAACCACATCCTGATCAGTGCGCGGCAGGGCGCTCTCAAATATCTCTTTCAGCAGGTCGCGGCGGCGCTCCAGCCCGAGGTCATTCAACAAGAGTTTCAGGATGTCGCAATGGCCGGGATAGCGGATCGACCGGTAGGAAACATCACGCGCCCGCCCGGCCAGGGTTTCCGGCAGGGTGCCCAGACCACCGGAGGTGTTGAAACATTCGTATTCCACCCCGTCGTGGCCCAGCAGCTCATAGTCCTCCAGCGGCGCGGTCTTCACCCGCTCGCCGTTCACGATAGCATCGCAGGGGTTGCAGTATTCGTTGATCAGCCCATCGGTGGACCAGGTCAGGTTGTATTTCAGCGCATTGGTCGGGTAGAGCGGCAGCGCGCCCACCCGCATGTGCAGGCTGTCCAGCTCATCAAACTCGGCCGCCAATGCCGCGCCGGCAATGCCAACGAAGCCCGGTGCCAGACCACATTGCGGCACAAAGGCTGTTTCAGCTCCCTGCGCCAAAGCCCGCACGGCATTGGTGGCAGCTACATCTTCGGTCAGGTCGAAATAATGCGCACCGGCCGTCTTTGCGGCCTGTGCGATGGTCGGGGTCAGGAAAAACGGAGCCGCAGAAATGACCGCATCAAACCCTTTCAACGCTCCCGCCAAACCTGACGCGTCCGACGCGTCGATCTGCTTGGTCGGCAGGCCCATTTTCTTGACCACCGCAAGGGCCGCCAAATCGTGGTCAGCCAGGGTCACTGTATAATTCTTGGATGTTTTCAACAGGGTGGCGATCATCTGCCCGATCTTGCCAGCCCCAATGACGCAAATATTCCATTGCATGGCATGTCTCCTCTTCTGTCAGAAAGAGTGACCCATCCGCTGTTCAGAGTGCAGAGCTCAGAGTGACGAAATGACTGTCTGGCGCATCAAATTGACGAGAATTCCGTCAATCCGTCATTCCCGGTCGATCCGCCGCCCAAATACAACCGACGTATTTGTCCGCTGGACACCGGGCAGGGCGCCCAGCTCGTCCACCAGAACATCCAGATCCTCAATGCGCGGCGCTTCGGCGGACAGCAGCAGATCATATTCGCCGTTGATCGACAGGCAGAGCTTTACTTCTGGATAACCCTCCAGCCGTTTGACGATACGGCTGGTTTCTTTTTGCTGCACTTCCAGCAGCACGATCACCTGTACCCGTGGTCCATCCACCGGCTCGCGTAGAACCACCGAATAGCCCGAGATGACCCCACGTTCTTCCATACGCGCGATCCGCTGGTGTACGGTCGTGCGCGCCACACCCAGCTTGACCGCCAATTTGGTTGTGCTTTCACGGGCATTGGCTTGCAGGGCTGCAATAATGCGGCGGTCGAGATCATCCATTGTCTTCCCCTCACAGCGTGTTTTGGTTGTGACGCCAAAGCGGATTGGTTTCCAGACATTCGTGGTGTTTTTTCAAACAAACCCCGGTCCGCGCAGCATCAAGCCCAACCGTTCGCACGCCCCAAAGGCTCACACAGCCATAGAACGCTGGTCTTCCCGGCCCATGGAAATCAACCGCGGGCTGTCGGCCTGGGCTGCCTGAAACCCTGCCTTGCCAACCATGCCGCGCCAGCCGCACATCAGCAGGCTCTGTGCCGTGGCGCCCCCCAGTGTGGTGCCCGGCCCCAGAACTATGAAAACATCCGGCATCAGTTCGCGCGCCGCAACCCGGATGGCAGCAGTATAGTCATAAGTCTCCACCACCTGATGGCCCAGCGTGTAGTCGTAAAGCGCATCCACATCGCTCGCGCCCGGACGCCAGATGCACCCGCGGCCGTCGATCAGCGTTGTTTCGGGCTGGGTGAACCACTCACGCGCCAGCTGCGCACGGCCGGCTTTTGCCACGGGTTCTTGGAGGTGGCTGTGGAACCCTGCATGATTGGGCAGGCGCATCGGAAACCGCTGCTCGATACGCGGCATCTCAGCTTCAAATGCCACCAGCCCCGCCTCGCATCCGGCCAGAACCAGCATGCCGCCGAGATCAATAGATATCGAAAGGGTATGACCCTTTCGCGCATCGACCTCGGCCACCTTGGCCCAAATAGCCGCCCGTCGTCCCGGAACCTCGCACCAGTCTTCATCCACAAATGGATAGATCAGCTGCCCGCCAATCAGGTGTTCCTGCATCAGGCTGCCCATGGTGTTCACAACGTCCAACCCGCCGATTGACCCAACCGCACCAGCGCAGGCCAGCGCCGTGTACCAGCCCATGGAATTTCCCGTAACGCCAATGATATCAAAGGCCTCCCGGTTGACGCTCAGATAGTCAGCGTAGGAACAGGCATAAATCAACGCCGAGGCATTATCACCGCGCGTGTGCTGCGCCCCGGAAAACCGCGCCGCGCCATCCAGTTCGGACAATGGTTTTTGTCCGCGGACCTCCCGCAACATATCAAATTCAGCGAGCATGCCTGCCTTGTCCTGATGGTGCTGGGCAAAATAGCCCAACTCACTCCGATTGTAGGTTCCGCGCCCCGGCGCCACGATCACTGCTGTCTGTCTCATTCCGGCATCTCCACAGGATCAGGCCTGTTTTCCTCTTGCTAAAATATCCCGGGGTCCGGGGCAGCGCCCCGGCGCGACCGGCTATTACTGGGCCCAAAGGCTCCGGGCGGCCTCGGCAATGGTTTCTCGCGATGGCATGGTCGCGGCATAGGCTGGACCGGTTGCAATGAAACTGTCCTGCGCCGCGATCCGGCCATGCGGCAGCGCGGTCTTCTCGGCCAACATGGCCATCAGGGCCTCGGACTGTCCGCCTGTGCTGCGACACTCGTCGACGATCAGCACTTTTTCCGCGCCCCCCAGTGCCTTCAGAATGCCCTCGACAGGCAGTGGCGCAAGCCAGCGCATGTCTATGACACGGGTCTTGATCCCCTCTTTGGCCAGATCTGCGGCGGCCTGGGTGCTCAGGTAGCGGCCATTGCCATAGGTCAGGATCGCCAGCCGGCCATCGCCGTCAACACCCACCGCGCCCAGATCGATCTTTTGGTCCGGGGCAGGGTAGTGCGCCATCCAGCCGCCGTCCTTTTCCGCCAGCAAATCCCGCATCGGATAGAGCGCGATAGGTTCCACCATGACCACAACCCGCTGTTCCTCGCGCGCCAGACGTACGCATTCGCGCATCATCATTGCGGCGTCGTCTCCGCGCGACGGGCAGGCGATGACAACACCTGGGATATCGCGCAAAACGGCAAGGGAATTGTCATTGTGGAAATGCCCGCCAAAGCCCTTTTGATAACCAAGCCCGGCAATACGCAGCACCATGGGATTGGTGAACTGACCATTGGAGAAGAACGGCAGTGTGGCTGCCTCACCGCGCAGCTGGTCTTCAGCGTTGTGCAGGTAGGCGAGGAACTGGATCTCTGGCATCGGCACAAATCCATTGTGCCCCATGCCAATCGCCAGACCGAGGATGGATTGCTCATCCAGCAGCGTGTCGATCATCCGGTCGGGGCCAAACCGGTCGACCAGCTTTTGCGTCACACCATAGACCCCCCCCTTACGGCCTACGTCTTCTCCCATCATGACGATTTCATCATGATCCAGCATCAGGTCAGTGAGCGCCCAGTTCAGCAGCCGGTTCATCGGTTGCGGATTGGCCAACTGTTTGAAATCCGCACCAAAGGCTGCGGCACGGGCCTCTTGGGAGGGGCCGTTTGACGGCCTGCACGCACGCGGCGGCGGGATCAGCGCGGCCATGACCTGATCGGCCGTCTTCAGGCGCGGGCGTTTCACCACCTCTTCGGCGACGCGGGAACACTGGTCCTCACAGTCCTGATAGATCGCCAGCACCTCGTCTGCGCGCAGCACACCCCTGTCGATCAGCAGCCGCGCCGAATGCAGCAATGGATCGTCATTCTCCCAGCCCTCAAAGATCTCTTTCTTCAGATAGGCCTGCTGCAGGTCGGATCCTGCATGCCCGTACAGCCGGACCAGCGACAGGTGAAGGAAGGCCGGTTTTCTGCAGGTTCTGACATAGTCTGCCGCCTCTTGCGCAACTTGGTAGGCCGCATACAGATCCAGCCCGTCCGCATGGAAGTACTTGAGGCCCGGCCTATTGGCGTAATTCGCCCCGATCCAGCCCTGTGGGGTGCGGGTGGAAATGCCGATGCCATTGTCTTCGCAGACAAAAAGCAACGGCAGCGGTACTGATTGAAACGCGGTCCAGCAGGCGGCGTTGATGGCCCCCTGCGCCGTCGAATGGTTGGACGATGCATCGCCAAAGGAACACATCACAAGACCATCATCCGCCAGCGCCTGATGCTCAGGGGTATGGCGCTTGGCCAGACCGATGGAATAGGCCGCGCCAACCGCTTTGGGCAGATGGCTGGCAATGGTCGAGGTCTGCGGCGGAATATTCAGGCTTTTGGAGCCCAGCACCTTGTGGCGGCCACCGGACATTGGATCTTCGGTCGAGGTGGCAAAGCTCAGCAACATGTCCCAGGTCGGTGTGGTGCCCGGAACCTGCGTCGACCGCATGGTTTGAAAAGCCCCGTCGCGGTAATGCAGAAACGCCATATCCGTGGGGCGCAGAGCAGCGGCAACCGCCGCCATGCCTTCATGACCGGAGGAGCCAATGGTGTAATAGCCTTGGCCCTGCGCCTGCATCTTCCGCGACCGGCGATCTAGATTGCGCGACAGGCATTGCGCGCGGAAAATCGCGACCGCATCGGTGTTGGCCAACGGTCCCGCCGCCGGTTGTCCCGGCGGAAAACTGGCCGCTGCGACCCGGTCGCGAAACGCCTGATCAACAATATCTGCACGATCCATTCTCGAACTTCCTTTCAGGCCTTAGGTCAATGTCGCGGCTGCCGCCGCTATCCGCGCAATGCCGGTGCGCAAATCGTCCATCGCATAGGCGTAAGACAGACGGAAATGCCCCGGCAGTCCAAAAGCGCGCCCCGGAACAAGTGCCACAAGCCCTTGTTTCAAAGTATATTCGCAAAAGGCCGCATCGCTGTCGATCACGGTGCCCTTCGGTGTGTGTTTACCGATCAGGCCGCTGCAGGACGGGAACACATAAAAGGCACCCTGTGGATTGGGGCAAGTGATGCCGCAAATCTGGTTGAGCGCCTCAACGGTATAGTCCCGGCGCTTGCGAAACTCTGCGTTGCGCAGGGCCAGATGATCCTGCGGTCCGGTCAGCGCCGCAAGGGCCGCCGCCTGTGAAATCGAGGACGCCCCGGAGGTGGATTGCCCCTGTACTGCAACCATCGTTCGGATCAACGGCTCTGGCCCTATGCCCCAACCCAGCCGCCAGCCGGTCATGGCATGGGCTTTGGAAACACCATCAACAACTAGGGTCCGATCCATCAGGTCGGGCGCGGCTGCGCAAAAACTGGTGAAGGGCGCATAGGCGATGTGCCGGTATATTTCATCCACCAGAACCCAGACATGCGGATGACGCCGCAAAACCTCTGCCAGTGCCCGCAGCTGATCCACTGAGTACATCGCGCCCGAGGGATTGCCGGGAGAATTGAGCATCAACCAGCGTGTCTTTGGTGTAATCGCGGCCTCCAGCGCCTCGGGGGACAGCAGGAACCCATCCGCCGCAGGGCAGGGGACCGGTACCAGAGTTGCCTCGCACATGGCAATAATATCGCCGTAGCTGGTCCAGTAGGGCGCCGGTACGATCACCTCGTCCGCAGGGTCCAGTGTCGCAAGAAATGCATTGGAGATGACCTGTTTTGCGCCGGTGCTGACGATTATATTTGCCGCCGAGGTCACGAAGCCCGCCTGATCGGCCACGGCTGTGCGCAACCGCAGGGTTCCTTGTGTTGGTGGATAACCGGTTTCACCTTCCAGAGCGGCCCTGTGGGCCGCCGCGCAGATATGCGCCGGTGTCGGAAAATCAGGTTCGCCCGTCCCAAAGGACAAAACCGGCGCGCCTGCGGCCTTCATGGCTTTGGCCGCTTCTGAAATCTGCACGATCTCGGACAGTTGCAACGCAGAGGCCCGGCGTGACCGGCGAAATGCAGCGGGAGACCTGTTCATGGCGCACCTTAATTACTTTATCTCTGGGAATGTCTACGCTTGCTTTTCCGGTATAAAAATCGATATTGGGGAATAACTTCATTACAAAATGGAATGTACATGCTGCATGCGCGCCGGATGACACCACCGATGCCCTGGTTGACGGCATTCGAGGCCGTCGCCCGGCACGGATCCGTAACTGCAGCGGCACAGGAGCTGGACCTGACACAGGGGGCCGTCAGCCGTCAGATCCGGAAACTGGAGGAGCAAACCGGCGTTGATCTGTTCCGCCGCGAACGAAAGCGCCTGTTTCTGACCCCGCAGGGGGCGGTCTATGCTGAAGAAATCCGCTACAGCATCTCGCGCATCGCCAAAGCAACTGTCGCGCTGCGGGCCGGGCCGGGCGGCGGTGTGCTGAACCTCGCCATTCTTCCCGCCTTCGGGGCTCATTGGCTGGCACCGCGGTTGCCTGCCTTTCTCAAAGCCCATCCCGGCATAACCGTCAATCTGACCACCCGTGCCGATCCGTTCGAGTTTTCCCGCGAAGAGCTGCACGGCGCCATTCATTTTGGTCAGGCTCCCTGGCCGGGAACCGAGGGGGTCAAACTCTGGGACGAAGAAATTCTGGCCGTCACAGCGCCTGAGCTGGCTGCCCCCAGTGCGCGGGATCTGGCCGGTCAGCCCCGGCTGGCCCTGCAAAGTCGCCCAGATGCCTGGGCGGCGTGGTTTTCCGCTTGCGGGGAGGCCGCACCGGGAGGCGAGGCAATGATTGTCGATCAGTTTGCGACCTTGGTTCAGGCGACCCGCGCCGGGTTGGGCGCGGCCCTTGTGCCCCGCTATCTGATCGCGGCGGAACTCTCTCAAGGCAGTCTTGTTGCGGTCAAATCAGCCCGGCCCATCAGCATCGGAGCCTATTTTCTTGTCTGGCCCGAGGGCGGCGGCGATCTGCCAGCCCTGCGCGCTCTGAAGGATTGGCTGGCCAGTCAGCCCGCACCGGCGCCTTAACACTCCGAACGCGCCGTTTCTTTTTGAATACCGGACAACTCGGAAACCGTTAAACCCTCGTAAATCTCTGAATTAATATCAGAAAACCAAGGGCAAATCATTGCCTTTGCAGGGGTTTCTCAAGGGGAGCAGGATGTCATACTACGCCCGCAAAATAGCGACGGCACTGGTGATTTCACTATCCGGTCAAACAGCGACGGCACAGCCCCCTCAGGCCAGCTGCGCCATCCAGAACCAAATTGTAACGCTTCTCGCCCAATCCGAACATTTTTTGCAGTATCTGGAGACAGGCCGCTATGTCGACGCGGCGGCCGATCTTCAGTCCCAATTGTCGGCCACGTCACTGGTTTCCTTACGTCGCCAGCTGGAAGAAAGCGGTTTTGCAAATGCGGCCGATCCGACAGAACGTCTGGTGTTGCAGCAACGCAATCTGCTCCGGGCCTACCGGGTCGAGGGGCGCGCGCCAGCCGCCTACGCAGCACAGGAGATGAACGCCGCCGTCACGCTGAGGGAAATCCGCAACCACGCAGCAACCTGGCCCTGCTATCACTCAAGCAGAGTGTTCAACGGGCTGTCTCTGGACCTGTCTGGCCGGACAGTAGGGCATGTTCCTGCCTCCACAGCTGTCAAAACCGGATTATTTGGTCTGATAACCCTGTTGGGGTCGGTCGCTACCGGTTATTTCTGGTGGCGCAGCAAGATTGATCCGCGGCGCAGCCGACGGTTCCCGTGCTGGATACCCTGCACCATTTCCGGCCAGTCCGGGTCACATCACTATGGCCCGCGGGTTGCCGCAATCATCAACATCAGCCGGACAGGAGCCCGGCTTTGGTGCGGTGACGGGCTCTCGGCGGGCAGCAAAATCGTGCTGCGTTTCGCAAATGCCAATGTGGAAGCCAAGGTTATCAAAGTGACCAAACAGCATAGTTCGGTCCACTTCACCAATCAGCTTAGCAGCGCTTTTGTGCAATATTCTCTGGAAACCTACGGCTGACGCGGCCAGAACGGCTGTTCCGGCTCACAACTCGCCGGCTTCCTCAAGCACCTTGCGCGCCGCGCGAAAGCATTCCAGCGCCTGCGGCACGCCGCAGTAGATACCGATGACATGAATGATGGCACGGATTTCTTCCTTGGTAACACCGTTGTTCAGCGCCCCCCGGCAATGCAATTCCCATTCGTGCATTTTTCCCAATGCCCCGATCATGGAGAGGTTCATCATGGACCGGGTCTTGGGATCGATCACATCATCGCCCCAGCCAAATCCCCAGCACCAGGCCGTCATTGCCTCCTGAAAGGGCCGGGTGAAGTCGTCAGCCGCCGCGAGGTTCTTGGTCACATATTCGTCGCCAAGTGTACCTTTGCGCTGCGCAAGCCCTTTCAGAAAAAGGTCTTCGTCAAAACTATCTGCCACCTATCCGCCTCCCTAAATATGGTTCGGACCAACCCTTTGTGGGGTCCTTCCATTCACGCGTAATGGATGTGCCGTAAAACGGAAAGTCCCATTGCTCAAACCCATGGTGGCCCGAATGCGGGATGAAGAAGTCTTCGATCATTTTGATACATAATCAAGATTATAAGATTTGGGTGTGTCGCCTAGGCTCACACAGACCGTCCTTTCCGGATGATCGCGTCGTGCAGTGATGAAACGCTGCCTCACTTCCCTTTTCCATCTTAGATCAAGAGCGCCGCGTCCCCTTTGCGGCCAATACCGAGAACGGTCTATCGGCGCGGTTCCAAAGCACATCAACGCTGAATACGAGCAATCCACACCTCAGCCATGTCGTGCTGGCAAGCATCGCTCGCGCGACCTGCCAACCGGACGCCACATTGCCCGCAGGAAGCTGACGCCCTTCCAAAGATCAAAATGATATACGTCTATCAGAAAATGATTGACGTATATCAAAATGACGCCTTAGATAAGGAACGCCGCGACGATGGGCAGATTCGTCGCCAAGGGAGGAAAGATGACAAGTCCGACGTTAAGTGATGTCGCGCAGGCAGCTGGGGTCAGCTATGCCACTGCCGACCGGGTCATAAACAACCGTGGAAACGTTGCTGCGAAGTCCATCGCCAAGGTCCGCGAGGCGGTGGAAGCTTTGGGTTACGTCCGGAATGTTGCTGCGGCGAACCTGTCGCGCAGCCGAGTTTATCGCCTGGCATTTTTGATCCCCAAAGGGTCAAACGCGTTCTTCAACCGTATCCGTGACCATATTGAGCGCACGGCTGATCACCTGAGCGTTGAACGTGTGACGGCCGAGATTATCGAAGTCTCGGCTTTTGCGGTGGCCGGTCTGCAAGACAGCATCATCAATCTGGTCCAGCAAGACTTTGATGGCGTCGCCATCGTCGGCTTGCAAGGCAAGCAGCTGGAAGAGCCCCTGGCCGCTCTGCGCGCACGGGGTGTTGCGGTCATTGGCCTTGTTTCTGATCTGCCGCAAGAGTTCCGCTCTGCTTACATCGGGATCGATAACATCGTGGCTGGACGTACCGCTGCCCGGATGGTGGGCATGGCCCACGCTGGCGGCAGCGGATCGATCCAGACCTTTGTCGGCTCTATGGACGCACGCGACCACGTGGAGCGTTTGCAGGGCTTTTGTGAGGTCATCGCCAATGATTTCCCGCAGATTACGGTCTGCGATCCGATCATGACCAAAGATGACGCGGCCGTTCTGTTGTCGCAAACCCGCGCCATTTTGGCGGATAAACCCGGCACGACCGCCCTCTATAATGTTGGCGCTGGTAACAGCGGTCTGGTGCGCGCCATGGGCGCAGCGCCGTCAAAGCGACCGTTTTGCGTCGTGCATGAATTGGTCGTCCATTCCCGGCAAGCGTTGCAGGACGGGTTGATCGATCTGGTCATCGATCAGCGCCCCGACGTTGAGATCAGCCGCGCCTTCACCGTTTTGCGCGCCTTGATCGACAAGCGCAACTTGCCCCCCCTGCCGGACTTGATGCCGACGATTTACGTGCAGGACAACCTGCCTGCCGATCCCCTCACCGATACGATGAAAGCCCAAGACTCATGACCGATTTTTTCAAAGATATCTCACCTTTGGCTTACGCCCCTGACAGTACGGATCTAGCTTTTCGCCATTATAATCCGGACGAAGTGATCGCGGGCAAACGGATGGAAGACCACCTGCGGTTCGGCGTGGCCTATTGGCATTCCTTCGCATGGCCCGGCGGTGATCCCTTTGGCGCAGAGACGTTCGAACGCCCCTGGTTTGGCGACACGATGGATTTGGCTCGGATGAAAGCCGACGTCGCGTTTGAAATGTTCGACTTGTTGAACGTGCCCTTCTTCTGTTGGCACGATGCGGATATCCGCCCCGAAGGTGACAGCTTTGCCGAGAGCCAGCGGAATTTTGAAGAGATCATCGATTATTTCGGCACCAAGATGGAGAGCTCCAGGACCAAGCTGTTGTGGGGCACCGCGAACCTGTTCAGTCACCGCCGCTTTATGTCCGGTGCAGCCACCAACCCGGATCCCGAAATTTTCGCATGGTCGGCCGCCACAGTAAAAAACTGCATGGACGCGACCCACAAGCTCAATGGTGAAAACTATGTGCTGTGGGGTGGCCGTGAAGGGTATGAAACCCTGCTCAACACCGACCTGAAACGCGAGCGCCAGCAGGCGGGACGGTTCTTGCAGATGGCGGTCGAGTACAAACACAAAATCGGGTTCAAAGGCGCAATCCTGGTGGAGCCGAAACCGCAGGAGCCCTCTAAGCATCAGTATGATTTCGACGTGGCCACTGTCTACGGGTTCCTCAAGGAGTTCGGGCTTGAAGGCGAAGTGCAGATGAACATCGAACAAGGCCATGCGATCCTTGCCGGTCATTCGTTTGAACATGAGCTGGCACTCGCCTCGTCGCTGGGTATTTTCGGCTCCATCGATATGAACCGGAACGATTACCAATCCGGTTGGGACACGGACCAATTCCCCAACAACGTCCCCGAGGTGGCCCTGGCCTATTACGAAGTCATCAAGGCGGGCGGGTTCACGAAGGGGGGGACGAATTTCGATTCAAAACTGCGTCGCCAATCCCTTGACCCGGTCGATCTCATCGCTGCCCACGCAGGTGCGATGGATGTCTGTGCACGGGGCTTCAAAGCGGCAGCCGCCATGCTGGAAGACGGCACTTTGGAAGAGATGCGCACCGCGCGTTACGCCGGATGGGACAGTGCCGGGGGCAAGGCCCTGCTGGACAGCGATCTTGCAACCATTGCCGCGCAGGTCGCGGCGGGCTCCATCAACCCGCAGCCACGCTCCGGACGTCAGGAAATTCTGGAAAATATCGTCAATCGCTTCGTGTAAGCGGACAGGGAGGAAGACCATGAAAACCATTCAAGGACCGGCGCTGTTCCTAGCCCAGTTTGCCAGCGATGAGGCCCCCTTCAATTCCTGGGACAGCATCACAAAATGGGCCGCCGATTGCGGATACAAAGGTGTCCAAGTTCCAAGTTGGGATGGTCGTCTGATTGATTTGACCAAGGCGGCGGCAAGTAGAGACTACTGCGATGAGTTCAAAGGCAAAGCAGCCGAAAACGGCGTCCAGGTCACTGAGCTTTCGACCCACTTGCAAGGGCAGTTGGTGGCTGTTCACCCGGCCTATGACACTGCCTTTGACGGCTTTGCCGCCCCAGAAGTGCGCGGCAACCCGAAAGCGCGCCAGGAATGGGCCGTGGATCAGGTAAAGAAGGCGCTGTCCGCCTCCAAGAATATGGGCATCGGCGCACATGCAACCTTCTCAGGTGCACTGGCGTGGCCCTATGTCTACCCATGGCCGCAGCGCCCCGCCGGATTGATTGAAACAGCCTTTGACGAATTGGCCGCCCGCTGGTTGCCCATTCTGAACCACGCCGAAGACTGCGGTGTAGATGTCTGCTATGAAATTCACCCCGGAGAAGATCTGCACGACGGCATCACTTATGAGATGTTCCTGGAGCGCACGGGCAATCATGCCCGCGCCAACATGCTTTATGATCCCAGCCATTACGTGCTGCAATGCCTTGATTATCTGGATAATATCGACATCTACAAAGACCGCATCAAGATGTTTCACGTCAAGGATGCAGAGTTCAATCCGACAGGTCGTCAGGGCGTCTATTCCGGGTATCAGGGGTGGACGGATCGCGCCGGGCGGTTCCGCTCGCTCGGTGATGGTCAGGTCGATTTTGGGGCTGTGTTCTCCAAGATGGCCGCCAACGACTTTGACGGTTGGGCCGTGGTCGAATGGGAATGTTGCCTGAAACACCCCGAAGACGGGGCACGCGAAGGCGCGCAGTTCGTAAAAGACCACATCATTCGCGTCACTGAACGCGCCTTCGATGACTTCGCCGATGGCGGCACCGATGAAGCGGCAAACCGCAAAATGTTGGGGATCGACTGATGGCCCGTATTCGTCTTGGCATGGTCGGCGGCGGCAACGACGCCTTTATTGGCGGGGTTCACCGCATTGCCTCGCGCATTGATGACCGGTTTGAACTGGTTGCGGGCGCGCTGTCCTCCACCCCGGAAAAATCTGCGGCAAGTGCTAAGGCACTTGGAATTGCGCGCAGCTATGGCAGTTTTGAGGAAATGGCACAGGCCGAGGCCGCCCGTGCGGATGGGATAGAGGCGGTATCCATCGTCACCCCGAACCATGTGCACGCCGCGGCGGCGCAGGCTTTCCTGGCGCAGGGTATCCACGTGATCTGTGACAAGCCACTGACCTCAACGATGGAGGATGCGGAGGCTTTGGAGCAGGCGGTCGCGGATGCGGATGCGCTCTTCGTGCTGACCCACAACTACACCGGCTACCCGATGATCCGGCAGGCCCGTGCAATGGTCGAGGCGGGTGATCTGGGAAAATTGCGCATCGTGCAGGCGGAATACCCACAGGACTGGCTCACCTCTCCGTTGGAAAACGAAGGGTTGAAGCAGGCGGAATGGCGCACGGATCCCAGCCGATCCGGCGCCGGCGGATCTATTGGCGATATTGGCACCCATGCGCATAATCTGGCGTGTTTTGTAAGCGGCCTGAGGGTCGAGAGCCTTGCCGCTGATCTGCACGCCTTTGGCGCAGGCCGGGCACTGGACGACAACGCGCATATGATGTTGCGGTTTGAGGGGGGCGCGCGGGGAATGCTGTGGTCCAGCCAGGTGGCCCCCGGAAATGAGAACGCGCTCAAACTGCGGATCTATGGTGAGAATGGCGGACTGGAGTGGAGCCAGGAAGACCCGAACTATCTGTGGTTCACCCCGCACGGGGAACCCAAACGCCTGCTGACCCGTAACGGAGCGGGGGCCAGCGCGGCGGCCCAGGCGGTTAGCCGTATTCCCGGCGGCCATCCCGAAGGCTACCTTGAGGGGTTCGCCACGATCTATAATGAAGCGGCGGATGCGATCCGTGCGGTGCAGGGCGGCGCTGACCGCGCATCCGCCATGGGCGTCTTGCCGGGGATCACCGCAGGTATGGACGGTATGCGCTTTATCAACGCCTGCGTCACATCCTCTGCCGGCAATGCGGCGTGGACGACACTATGACCCCGCGCCCCGTTGTTGCTCTGAACGCTGTCAGCAAAAGCTTTGGTCCGGTCGAGGTGCTGCATAACGTGAACCTCGCGTTACATGCAGGCAGTGTCCACGCGCTGATCGGCGAGAACGGGGCGGGCAAGTCTACTACGATGAAAATCCTGGCGGGCTATCAGCCCCCGACCAGCGGCAATGTCACATTCGAGGGCGACCCCGTTCAGTTCGACAGTCTGCAGGACGGTGAAGCCGCGGGGATCGTCATGATCCATCAGGAGTTTAATCTGGCCGAACAGCTGAGTGTTGAGCAGAACATCTTTCTGGGGCGTGAGTTGAAACGCGGACCATTGCTCGACAAGGCGGAAATGCGCCGCCGCACACGGGAATACCTGACGCGTGTGGCCTGTGATGTCGCGCCTGATGCCCTCGTCTCTGGCCTGTCAAATTCCGAGAAACAAATGGTTGAGATCGCCAAGGCCCTGTCGCGCGATGCGCGGGTTCTGATCATGGACGAACCCACCGCCGTTCTGACCAATCGCGAAACCGAGGTGCTGTTCAAACAGGTCGCAGCCCTGCGCGAGGCGGGCACCGCGATCTTGTTTACCTCTCACAAGCTCGATGAAGTGGCCGAAATCTCTGACCAGGTGACGATCATGCGCGACGGCGATGTTGTGCATGCCGGCCCCACCGCCGAGATGTCAGAGGACGCTATGGCCACCGCCATGGTGGGCCGCGATGTGTCTGATCTCTATCCGAGCAAACCGGGTGTTGCGGCGAATGCGCCTGTCGTGCTCGACGTCGAGAACCTGTCGGTGCCGGGGTTTGCCGAAAATGTATCCTTTACGCTACGCAGCGGCGAAATACTCGGAATTGGCGGGTTGATCGGTTCGGGCCGGACGGAACTGATGGAAGGTCTGGCTGGCCTGCGCCCTGCGTCTTCGGCGAAAGTCACCTTGTTTGATCAGGTCACCCATTTCCGCCGCCCCAGTGACGCGCAGCGGGCCGGGCTTTGCTACCTGACAGAGGATCGCAAATTGCGCGGACTGTTGTTGGAACGCGGGATGCGGGAAAACCTGACGCTCGCCAATCTGCATAAATTCGGCGGCTTCCTGATCGAGAGGAGTGCGGAGGAAGCAGCGCTGACCGACGCGATTGCAGAATTTGATATCCGCGCGGGCACCCGTGATGTGCAGGTTGGCAATATGTCCGGCGGCAACCAGCAAAAGCTGCTGTTGGCCAAAGTCATGCTGTCCGAGCCGCGCGTCCTGATCGTTGATGAACCCACCCGCGGCATCGACATCGGGACGAAACAACAGATTTATGCCTTCCTGCGCGGGCTGGCAGATGCGGGGCACGCCATCGTCGTGATCACCTCTGAAATGCCCGAACTGATCGGTCTGGCCGACCGGATCATGGTCATGCGCCTTGGCACGGTCAGCGGCATGCTGGCCCCAGACGACATCAACGAAGACGCAATCGTCCGCCTGTCCATGGGATTGCGCGCCGAAAAAACGCCCCAGATGGCCTGAGGAAAAATGATGACTGATACAACGATACCTCAAACCGGCGGCCTGCGCCTTCCTTCGATGTCCGTGCTCGGTCCGATTATCGCACTGGTTGTCCTATTGATCATTGGCGCGATGCTGAATTCCAACTTCCTGAGTGCAGCCAACATCACCAACGTCCTGGCGCGCTCTGCCTTTATCGGGATCATCGCCGTTGGCATGACATTCGTGATCACGGCCGGGGGGCTTGATTTGTCCGTCGGCTCGATGGCGGCCTTTATCGCCGGACTGATGATCCTGGTTATGAACGCCGCCCTGCCCAGCATGGGCATTGGCATTCCGATCATTCTGCTGGGGATGTTGACCGCGATTGTTGCGGGCATGCTGGCGGGGCTCTTGAACGGCTTTCTGATCACCACCCTCGGGATTGAGGCATTCATTGTCACGCTGGGATCCATGGGCATCTATCGGTCGCTGGTCACCTGGCTTGCCGATGGTGGCACGCTGTCACTGGATTTCGGGCTGCGCAGCTTTTATCGCCCGGTTTACTTTGACGGCATCCTGGGCATCAGCTGGCCGATCATCGTCTTCGCCGTTGTCGTGATCATCGGTGAAATCATTATGTCGCGCACCGTCTACGGCCGTCACTGTGCCGCAACCGGTTCCAATGAACATGTCGCTCACTATTCCAACGTGAATGTGCGCCGGACACGTCTGATCTCTTACGCCGCACTTGGTATTCTGGTGGGCATTGCAACCATCATGTATGTCCCGCGCCTTGGCTCTGCATCCGCCTCAACCGGTGTGTTGTGGGAACTGGAAGCCATCGCAGCTGTCATCATCGGCGGCACGGTTCTCAAGGGCGGCTTTGGCCGGGTCTGGGGCACTGTGATCGGGGTGCTGATCCTAAGCCTTATCGGCAACATTCTCAATCTGACGGACTTTGTCTCGCCCTATCTGAACGGCGCGATCCAAGGGGTCATCATTATTCTCGCTGTAATCTTGCAGCGTGAACGAAAGGCGGCAAGCTAAGCCGTCGCATGAACGCTTCAAGGGAGGAGCAACGATGAGATTTACTAAAGCATTTATTGCCACGGCACTGGCAGCAGCCGTCAGCACAGCCGCATTCGCCGAGGAGGTCAAGGTGATCGGCGTCTCCATTCCAGCCGCGACGCATGGCTGGGCCGGTGGCATGAACTTCCACGCCGCTGAAACAGTCAAGCGTCTGGAAGAGGTGTATCCCGGTCTGGATTTTGTGTTGGCCACCGCGTCTGATCCGGGCAAGCAGGTCAACGACATCGAAGACATGGTCGCAACACGCAACATTGACGCCCTTGTCGTGCTGCCGTTTGAATCCGACCCCCTCACCCCTCCTGTTCAAGCGGTTGCCGACAGCGGCGCATGGGTGACGGTTGTTGACCGCGGCCTGTCTGTGGCTGGTATCGAAGACCTTTATGTTGCAGGTGACAACACGGGCTTTGGTTCGGTTTCAGGCGATTACATGGCGTCCAAGATGCCTGACGGTGGCGATATCGTAGTTTTCCGCGGCATTCCCACAACTATCGACAACGAGCGGGTCGATGCTTTCACAGCCGCAATCGAAGGTTCTGGCATCAACGTGCTGGACATGGAACACGGCAATTGGAACCGTGACGACAGCTTTACGGTGATGCAGGATTTCTTGTCGAAATATCCGAAAATCGATGCCGTTTGGGCCTCGGATGACGATATGGCGATTGGTGTTCTGGCTGCGATTGAAGCGGCTGGTCGCGCAGACATCCAGTTCGTTCTGGGCGGTGCCGGTATGAAAGAAATGATCAAGCGGACGGCCGACGGCGACGCGATGATGCCGGCCAACGTCACCTATCCGCCGTCCATGATCGCAACCGCGATTGAACTGACGGCCGTGGGCCTGACCTCCAACGCTCCGGTTTCCGGCTCTTTCGTTATCGGCTCTGTGCTGGTGACCCAAGAGAACGCGATGGACTTCTACTATCCTGACAGCCCGTTCTAAATCTCCTCCCAGGGTCATCGGCGTTCGCGCCGGTGGCCACCCGTCTTTGATGTAAGAGGCCCTTATGACATATCTTGGTTTGGACTTGGGGACTTCCGGCGTCAAAGCCACCCTCATTGACAGCGCACAGCAGGCCATCGCCGAGGGGCATGGCACATTGACCGTGGAACGCCCCCACCCGATGTGGAGCGAGCAGGACCCCCAATCGTGGGTTTCAGCCTGCGAAGCCGCAATTGCCCAGGTCAAAGCGCAGGCCCCAACCGCCTTTGCAGCCCTGCGCGCCATCGGTGTTTCGGGTCAAATGCACGGGGCGACTCTGTTGGATGAAAACGACGCCCCTTTGAGACCCGCAATCCTGTGGAACGATGGGCGCGCCCACGCGGAATGCGCCGAGCTTGAAGACATGGCTGATTTTCGCGGCATCGGTGGTAATATCGTCATGGCCGGTTTCACCGCGCCAAAGCTGCGGTGGGTTCAAAAGAACGAACCCGATATTTTTGACCGCACGCGCAAAGTATTGCTGCCCAAAGACTATGTGAACCTGTGGCTGACCGGCGAATATGTGTCCGAGATGTCAGATGCGGCGGGCACCTTATGGCTTGATGTCGCGCAACGTGATTGGTCAGACACCCTATTGTCGGCAACAAACCTGACCCGCAATCACATGCCCCGTTTGGTCGAAGGCAGCGATCACGCCGGCGATTTGCGATTAGAACTGGCTGCGCGTTGGGGCGTTGGCCGGGTTTCCGTTGCGGGCGGTGCCGGGGATAACGCAGCAACGGCTTGTGGGCTGGGGGCCGTGAAACCCGGCCAGGGGTTTTTGTCCTTGGGCACATCCGGTGTCCTGTTCTCGGTCACAGACGCCTATGCCACCAACACCGATAGCGCTGTTCACAGCTTTTGCCATGCCATTCCAAACACCTGGCATCAGATGGGGGTGATCCTGTCGGCCACAGATGGCCTCACATGGTTTGGCCAGATCACCGGCCAGTCCCCTGCCGACCTTGCAAGCAGGGTCACAAAGGTTCAGGCACCAACACCAATTACGTTTTTGCCTTATTTGTCCGGTGAGCGCACGCCGCACAATGCACCCGATGCCACAGCAGCATTCCTGGGCCTGCGCCGCGATCACAGCTTGGCTGATATGGTCCAGGCCGTGATGGAGGGGGTTGGCTTTGCATTCGCCGATTGTTGCACCGCGCTGGACGCCTGCGGGTCATTGCCGCAAACCATTTGCGTCGCGGGTGGAGGCAGCCAGTCTGAAACATGGCTGCAAATGCTTGCCGATATCACCGGGCTCACGTTGGACGTGCCCGTCAGCGGGGCGCAGGGGGCGGCCTTGGGCGCAGCGCGTCTAGGCATGTTGGCATCCCTGGATGCAGATGCAGACGAGGTACTGTTGCCCGCTGAGATCGAAAAATGCTTCACACCCAACGCCAAATTGGTCGACGCCTATGCGGAACGCTTACGTATCTACCGCGATGCTTGGTGACGCTTTTTCCACCGCCCGACATTCCTAACTAGGTTTTCGAACTTGTTACGGCTGGCCGCGATTGCTGCCGCCGGGTGCTTTGATGAAATTCAAAGGCGCAAAAACTCTCATGAACGGAGAACACGATGAAGACAGTCCTGGATCAACTCCGCACTATGACAACCGTTGTCGCCGACACTGGCGACGTCTCGGCAGTCAGAACCTATAAGCCGATTGATTGCACCACAAACCCGTCTCTGGTCCTCAAGGCCTTTGATCATCCTGCGTCTGAGGAACTCGTCGCGCGTGAAATCAAAGCAGGCAGGGCTGCCGGATCGACCCCCGAAGAGGTGACAGAAGTCCTGACTGTCGCCATGGGGGCTGAACTTGCGGCCCTTGTCCCCGGGCGCGTATCAACAGAGGTTGAAGCAGGTCTGTCCTTCGACACTGAACGTTCGGTCTTGCGGGCGCGGGCCATCGTTGAAGAATACGAAAACCGCGGCATCGAAAAAAACAAAATCCTGATCAAACTCGCCGCCACCTGGGAGGGCATCCGGGCTGCAGAAATTCTGCAAGGGGAAGGTATCGATTGCAACCTGACACTTCTGTTTTCTATGGCCCAGGCCGTTGCCTGTGCGGATGCCAAATCATTTTTGATCTCACCTTTTGTTGGCCGAATAACTGACTGGTACAAGAAAGCTGAAGGGCGAGATCACTATGCGCCGAACGAAGATCCCGGTGTGAAATCTGTTCGGGCCATCTACGAGTATTATAAGGCTCACGGAATTGGCACGGTTGTCATGGGCGCGTCGTTCCGCAACACCGACCAAATCAAGGCATTGGCCGGTTGCGACAATCTGACAATCGCACCCAGCTTGCTCGATGAAATGAGCAAGGATCAAAGCGCGCTTGCCAGGGTGTTGTCGCCCGATCAAAGCCGCGGTGTTGCTCCGATGCAGATTGACGAGGCAACATTCCGTTGGCAAATGAACGCAAATGCCATGGCTACGGAAAAGCTAGCCGAGGGAATTCGAAATTTCGAAGCGGATCACCGCAAGCTGGTCACCTTGATTGCCGCACGAATGGCCTGATGTGACCCGATGCCCGTGAGCCGCCCCATTTGAGTGGTCCAAATTCAAAGTTAGTGCATGGTTGGCCTTTGGTCCATCGGGACGATGGTTTCTGGGGCCGGTGGGCGGTAGCCCAGAGCACTGTGGGGTCGTTTGGTGTTGTAGTGTTTCCTCCAGCTTTCGATGATAATTTGCGCCTCACGCAGCGAGTAGAAGATTTCTCCATTCAGCAATTCGTCGCGCATCCGCCCGTTAAAGCTTTCGCAGTACCCGTTCTCCCAAGGCGAGCCTGGCTCTATGTAGGCCGTCTGGGCACCGACGGTTTTGATCCAATCTCTGACGGCCCCCGCGATGAACTCAGGGC
>FREY01000004.1 GCA_900143635.1 Rhodobacteraceae bacterium Alg231-04 | reverse complement strand
GTCCGATACCGCCCTGCGCAGGCRCTCGTTCTCCTTCTGGAGCCGCTTCAGTTCCTTAAGCTGCTCTGTGCCCATTCCGCCGTACTTCTTCTTCCAGCGGTAATAGGTTTGCTCCGTCACGCCGATCTGACGGATTGCATCAATCCGGGGCATCCCTTGCCCCATCAACACTTCAACCTGTCGTAACTTCACGACAATCTCTTCGGGCTTCGGTCTCTTAATAGCCATCGATGGTCCTCCGCTTTCCTAAACATAGGGGCGGACCACTTCATTGGGGGAGGCTCAATGTGAATGAACTGTCGAGCGGCTGTGCACGTCACTATTACACGCTTCCACCAGTTCAGCGCGAAGCCTACGTGCTGTATTTGATCAGGATTGCGTATGACCACAAGCCATATCGCGACATGCTCACAAGCACCCACCTTATTAAGCCGAACCGGGAAGTGAAGAGACTGTTCTGGAACGGTGACCCTTCCAACAATCTCACCATTGCCGAAATTGTTAACCGGTACTGCAAGGTGCATTTGAAGCAATCCACCTACGATTTGATGAAGAACAAAATTGAACTGAACCACATAGGAGCAATCATGACAGACCTAGATAACCGCTTTGCCTACAAGAAATCTGAACAGACAATCAAAACCGAAGATGAAATAGACGCGATGATTGAAAAGAGGAAAGAGGCCACGGGATATAACCCTAAGCCGTGGTTGGTTGATTATTACAAGGCGTTGATGACCACACCACCGATGCAGGATGAAAAAGCGGCGTGAAAGTTGGCAGGCAGTCTTTCGGCCATCCAGCGGCTCGACAGGTCTGTTGAAATCGAGGTCAAGAGGGCCAAAGACTGCGTTGAACCGGCAACAGGGACCAAGATTATCGCCTTAAAGCCGCCACGGAAGGCGAAATCGCGGAAAAGCCCGCCCCAGAGGCTTGATTAAGCTGAAAACCCGCGACAACTTGCAACCACAGGCGTTCCACTTAGGGAATGTCGGTTTAAGGAACATCGAATATGAAGAGCATTATTCTTGCAGTTTTCACCATCGCAATAACCGGCGCGGCATACGCCCACTCGGGCGGAACAAATGGAGCCGGATGTCATAAGAACACCAAGACTGGCGGGTATCACTGCCACTAAACGAATAATACAGGAGAGCATTACTTGCCCTCCTGTCACTCGGATAGATTGGGGAGGCTCAGCAGAACCTTCGGAAGCTTATCCGCATTGACGAAGAGTATGGCCCGCCAGAACTAACTAGCGGGCCTTCCCATTGCAAAAACGTTTCGCCTAGGCGGTTCTGGAAAAATTTGAAGGTTTAGTCGAATTTCAACTGGCCTTTTAGGTTGGAAAGTTTTTCTCTCTCTCGCTGCGCTTGTTCGTCTTCTGTTTGTTTACGTCGATGTTGCGCTTCAAGGTAAGAGCGATAGTCGTTGTTGGTCTTGGTGGTTACCTCCTTCAATTCGTCCAAAAGTCCTTGAGCAAGTTCTTCCTGCACACAAATCACTTCAAGATCGTCACCCGAAACCGACGCTTCCCTTTTCATCTGGTAGTAGTGCTCACACCATGCCTGATTGAATAAATCAGCCCACCTTTGTGGGGTATTCTTCGAAAGACGAAGCACCACCCGTGTATAGGCACCTTTTCCGTAAGGCCCCGAAGCGTCTTCATCAAGGTCAACGATTTTGATGTCTTCGAATGTCTCAGTCATGTACTTCTCCTTTGTGCGTGCTTTCTCAGATTTGATCACGTTAAACCGTGAGCGTCTCAACAAGTTCACCGCCAATGAACACGTCAATCAGGTGATACTGGGACATCATGTTGTGAACGCGGGTAATACGTGCCGTAACCTGTTCACCTTGCCAATTACCTTCGAAGACCTGCGATGAGCCGCCGAACGTCTGTGTACGCTCATTGATAGCAACTTCACCGTTAATCTTCAGCTTAACTTCAGAATCAACCAAACCCGGCGTCATTTCGGCCTGAATTTGCAGCCTTTGATTGTTGTACTGCGCAAATTCTGGTGCGGATTCTTGTGCACAACCGGCAACGAACAAGGAAGATGTACCTACCAGCAAGGCGGCAATTGTTCTTTTCATCTTGGAAACTTTCATAGGCGTTAAAACAACGCAACCATTAGCAGATTTCCACCTGCGCGCAAGTCGATTGCACTTTATCAAAAAATTTTGCTCACAAAATATCTTCATAATTCTCAAGTTTTTTCACGTTTTTCGTCAAGTCAAGCGCATTAAACTACTAAATACATTTGAACGGAAAGGATAAGTAAGGAGAAACAGACATGACCATTCAAACAAAACACCAGACCATCGCGGCTTCAAAGGGTTGGGTGATACTAGACTCTTTCAATGAAAGAGGTGAGAAAGGCCACAATTACAAAAAGTACAAGATGTCGAACTTGGGATGCGGCCATGAAATGGTCATTCACGCTTCAAACATCAACAATAGAACAATACGCTGCCAGACTTGCCACAACGAAGCTTTGACAGACAAATATACAAAGGCAGCGGAACAGCGTGGTTATGATTACGTTTCTCATGACGGGAAGAATGCCACCTTGTCATGTAAGTGCTGCGGAACACAAAAAGTCACTCATATTAGCAACATGTTGAACCTGAATGTTTCTGAGTGCTGCACCGCCAAGAACAACATTTCATATCTGTATCTCATCGAAATTCGGGTTGATGATGCCCGGTTTTTGAAATTGGGTTCTTCCCGCCTACCAGAGTACCGATACTCAAACTTTGGACTGCCCAAGAGTGCGCGTGTGATCGAAATTGGACGGGCGGCGTTCTTGACCCGTCAAGCGGCCTTTGAACGTGAAGCAGAGATGAAAGCCATATTTTCAGACAGGAACGTCAGGCCAGAGTTCACCGCCCCATATATGAACAATGGTGTACACGAATGCTATCCGGTCGAACTGGTCGAAGAAATTTTGAATGTAATGTAGGAGAAAGGAACATGATCACAGCAATACTTTTCACCGTCGCCGTCACCGTGGCGTACACGCTATCCCGCACCGAATACGACGTGCACCTTGCCAAACAGGCTCACACTCACACACAGGCGCTATCCCGCACGCTGGAAAGGCATGGCGTGTAACTGGCACTATGAAGGCCAACCGCTACTAGAACCACCAGAAGGCGCGGTTGGCTTTGTGTATTTGATTGAGAATATTACCAACGGCAGACGGTATGTTGGCAAGAAGCAGTTCTGGTCAACCCGTCGCCTTCCACCGTTGAAGGGCAAGACGCGGAAGCGAACTGTTATCAAGGAAAGTGATTGGCGATCCTACACCGGCTCATCACTTGCATTGAATGAAGATATTGCGGCTGGTCATGACATACACAAGACGGTTCTACACATCGCCTACAGCAAGGGTATGACATCGTATCTTGAGCTAGTGGAGCAAGTGAACAGAAACGTTCTTACCGATGATCGTTACTACAACGGCATTATTCAGGCCAAAATTCACGCCAGCCACATAAAATAGAAGAAGGCCCTACCGTAACAGGAGGGCCTTCTTCTGTTCAATCAGCAGGCTAGCTTACTGATCAATCAACAGGTCATCCATGGTCCTGTTTTCGTCTTCGGCAAGCCACTCTGTAATGGCGGTAGGCTTACGGCCACGGCCAGACCACGTAACATCACCCAACTGAAACTTTGCAGGCGCTTTAGGCTTTTTGGCTTTTCCGCCGCCTGCCCCAACAAGGTCTGCAAACTCAAAGCCTGCCGCCAAGGCGACTTCTTTCATCTTTTCCAGTGCCTCTTCGCGTGCACTTTCCTTGACGTCTTCAATCTGCTTTTCAACGTCGATTTGCAGTTGGAGAAGTTCCGGCAAGGTCATCTCAGTAAGGTTCATGTTGATACTCTCTCTATGTTCGTGAACTTCGACTTTGGTTTTTCGATTGCTCTTGAAAACCATATTCATGTTTTTGCCCCCCATGTCAACTCACGGAATCATTAAAAGAAATTAAACGATTCTTCAAGGCCAGACTTTAAAAACTACTAAATAACTACAAGGAACACGATAGAATGTTCTATGAAAAAACTAGGCCCCTTCATTGGGGTCTTTTCTTTTCGTGTCCCAAAAATCCTGTTTTCCTAAATAAAGGTGTAAGGTGAAAAACACCATATAAACAAGGAGAAACAGACATGAACAACCCAATCCAAAGCAACAACTACGCACTATTGAAGTACAAGGCAGATCAGCAAGCCATGCAGGATGAGTGGGCCAAGAAGATTGAAGAGCTACGCAAAGCCGACTGATGGATTACCACATCTTCAAGATAGAAGCCGATGGCAAGACAGCGATTAGTAAGACACCAATTTCGAAAGACGGTGTTCGGTGCATCAAGCTAGCCTCATTCCTTACGGAACAACTTCGCGACTACACTTTCTTGCAGATGAAGAGCCACTTTGCGGCCAACCCGGACACGTACCAAGACAGACATTTTATAGAGTAGGAAGGATTATGAACGATAGGAAATTTCAAGAGTTACTTGCAACAATCGCCATTGAAGCAATCAACAACGAATTTGACCGTATGGCGGGCAACAGTTCCATGTTCGCCTTCTCGCAACGGGTAGATGACATTATCCGAGTGGCTGAAAAGATTGACCCGGAAGTTGCCAACATTATTCACGACAATTTTTAAGGAGAACATTACATGAAACCAGAAGACACGAAACCAGTAGACACGAAACTAACAGGGATATTTTTATATGACGCACCAAGCGAACACACGAACAATCTGATGATGGATGCAATCAACAGACTTTGGCAGGCCGAAGACAAGGTGGGCGAATGTGTGAAGATTATGGCAGAAAATGAAGGCAAGGTGGACGCAGAGCTACAGGGTCTCATTTGGGAGAGTTTGCTTGTCACGCTCGAAAAGTGGAACGATGCAGAGTTGTTGAACATCTTCCACACTCTCTGCCCTGATCCTGAAGGATTGTAAGTGAAGCCCCGCCATGACAGGTGGGGCTTTTTCGTGCCTTGAAGTGAATTATCTTGTGGCGTGTAGTATTATGGATACTATTTTGGATACTACCTTGACCGAAACAGCCCCGTTAAGTTGTTGTTTTTAAAGGATTTGAGTTTCAACCGTATAATCCCTGTCTCTCCGCCACTTTCCCAAGTTGGCATTTTCCCATCCGGTAGTGCAGGCAAGATGCGCTCTGGACCGGTGGTTCTTTTTTCACTGACAGATGGTCCGGCACGGCTGGCGATCAGGATTGCACTTCTTCCAGTTTTCCCACCATCCCCTGAAACATGTTCAGACATTGCGACAGCTGATCCAGCGACAGGTATTCATCTGCCTTATGGGCCTGTTCAATTGAGCCCGGCCCACAGACCACTACATCCATGCCAAGTGCCTGAAATATCCCCGCTTCGGTCCCAAATGGAACCAGATCGGCACCATTGGCGCCGGTCAGTTCAGATACGATCTGGCGGGCTTCGTTGTCATCCGTGGGGATCAGCCCGGCCACCTCTCCTATCACTTCGGTTTCGATGGAGGCACCGGGGTGGACCGCGCGCATGGCCGGCAGCAGCACCTTGTCGGCATAGGCCCGAATGGCGGTTTTTACGAAAGAGGCATCCGCGCCTTGAACCGGGCGCATTTCCCAGTTCACATGCGCCCTTGGGGCGATCACATTGTGAACATCTCCGCCATGCAGCGCGCCCACATTGAGCGTGGTCCAAGGCGGATCAAACCTACCATTCGCAGGTGCCCTGCCCTTTAGCTGGTCGCGCAGTTCAAGCAATCGCGCCACAAACCGCACCGCATATTCCACCGCGTTCACCCCCAGATCAGGGGAGGAGCCGTGGCCCGCAAGCCCCTGAAACCGGGTGGTGTATTCGCAGCAGCCCTTATGGCCCTCGATGATCCGCATCGATGTGGGCTCACCGATGATCGCGAGACTGGGTTTCAGACCGCGCCTCTCAAGATCTTCGGCCAGTTGCGCCGCACCAAGGCAACCGACCTCTTCGTCATAGGTGAAGGCGAAATGCAGCGGGCGGGTCAGCTTTGCCGCCGCAAACTGTGGCGCCATCGCGATTGTCGCCGCGATGAACCCTTTCATGTCACAGGTTCCACGACCAAACAGATTGCCGTCCCGTTCCGCCATGACAAAGGGATCGCTGCTCCACTCCTGATCGGTGACTGGCACCACGTCGCTGTGGCCGGACAGGACAATGCCGCCGTCCCCTTCAGGGCCCAGCGTGGCAAACAGGTTTGCCTTTTGGCCGCTTTCGTCGCGCATCACGTCAAGGCGCGCGCCGCAGCTCTGCAGCCGGTCGGCCAAATAGTCGATCATCGCCAGATTGCTAACCGCAGACACCGTGGGAAAACCGATCAGATCGGCCAGAACCTGCTTGCTGGCCTCAATCATACCCTGTCTTTCACAAACAGCTTGCGATCTATGTTGCACAGGGGTTCGGCGGCGCCGTCAGCGCGGATCAGAATGGTCTCGGTTGTTTCCAGCCCCCAACTGTCCATCCACAGAGCCGGCATGAAGTGAAACACCATGCCGGGTTCCAGAACCGTGGTGTCTTCGCTGCGGATCGAGGCCGAACGCTCACCCCAGTCCGGCGGGTAGCTCAGCCCGATGGGATAGCCCATGCGCCCCGATCGTTCGATGCCATGTTTTGCCATCACCCCCATGAAAGCATTGGCAATGTCACAGGTGCGGTTGCCCGCCCACGCCATATCCAGCCCGGCCGCGATACCTTCGATCTGGGCTGCCTCGGCGCGGCGCATCTCCTCTGATGGTGTGCCCAGAAACACGGTCCGGCAGATCGGCGCATGGTAGCGGCGATAACAGCCCGAGAGTTCAAAGAAGGTCGCCTCGCCTGCACGCATTTGATCGCCGTTCCAGGTGAGATGCGCGGCGGTGGCATCCAGCCCCGAGGGCGTCAGCGGCACAATCGCCGGGTAGTCGCCCCAGTCATCGTCCACCCCGGTGATGCCTGCGTGCATTATATCCGCCACCAGATCGTTTTTGCGTACGCCGGGGGCGGCGCGGTCGATGGCCGTGTGGATTACCTTTTCAGATATGCGCGCGGCCTTGCGAATGAAAACAATCTCGTCTTCGGATTTGATCAACCGCTGCCAATTGACCAGCGCCGTTGCGTCAGCCAGATCGGCCTCGGGCAGCGCGGCACTCAGCACCGCATGGGCCTTGGCGGAGTAGTAGTAATTCTCCATTTCCACACCGATGCGGGCGCGGGACAAACCGCGCGCGCGCAGGCGCTCGGCCAGATCCTGCATCGGATGCACCTCGGTGGACTGCACATAGTGGTCACCGTAGCCAAGGATATTGGCATGATCCATCCAACAGGTACGCCGTCCCCCCATCATGTCCATATGGCGGCCCCACCAGACCGGCTCACCCTCCATGGTGACGATCACGCCTTGGTGGACATAGAAGGACCAGCCGTCATAGCCGGTCAGCCAGGCCTGATTTGAAGGATCCGTGACAAAGAGCGCTTCAAGCCCTGCCCGTGCCATGGCGGCGCGGGTTTTTGCGAGGCGACGGTCATATTCTGCGGCGCTGAAAGCTGCGTTTGAGACTGTCATATCAACGTCCTTTCCTTGGCTTATCCGAGAACCTCGGTGACGGCGCGCTCTGTGGCGGCAACCACCTGATCCGCCTCCTCGCGGGTCAGACAGAAGGGCGGTGCAAAGCCCAGAATATCCCCCTGCGGCATGGCGCGGGCGATCATGTTGCTTTGCTCCAGCAGCTTGGCGGCAATGCGCGGTCCAACCTTGTCGCTGGCGTCAAAAAAGGCGCGGTTATCCTTGTCCTTCACAAACTCCACCGCGCAGAGCATCCCTTCACCGCGCACGTCACCGACATTGGCGTGGCTGGCGAGGGCCTCGGCCATGGTCTGGTTCAGGTAAGCACCGACAGAGCCTGCATTTTGCGCCAGGTTCAAATCATCAATCAGTTTGAGATTGGCCACCCCTGCGGCCGCACCAATCGGGTGCGCGGAATAGGTCCAACCATGGCCGATGGGGCCGTTCTCATCCGTTCCCTGCTCCAGCACTTTCCACATCTTGTCGGACACAATTGATCCAGACATCGGCGCATAGGCCGAGGTAAGTCCCTTGGCGATGGTGATCAGGTCCGGACGCATTTCGTAGTGATCGGAACCGAACATCGTACCCAGACGGCCAAAACCGGTGACCACCTCATCGGCAACCAGCAGAATATCGTGTTTATCGAGAACAGCCTGAATGGCCGGCCAATAGCCTGCAGGCGGTGGCACGATCCCCCCGGTGCCCAGCACCGGCTCTCCAATGAAGGCGGCAATCGTATGGGCGCCTTCTCCGGCAATCATCGCTTCCAGTTCCGCCACGCAATGGGCCACAAATTGCGCTTCGGTCTGGTCCCTATTGTCACGGCGGAAATAATAGGGCGCCTCGGTATGCAGAACCTGCGCCAGTGGCAGATCGAACTTCTTGTGAAACAGCTCCAACCCGGTCAGCGATCCGGTCATCAGCCCCGATCCGTGATAGCCGCGCCAGCGCGAGATGATCTTTTTCTTCTCGGGCCGCCCGAGAATATTGTTGTAATACCAGATCAGTTTGACGTTGGTTTCATTGGCATCCGAACCCGACAGGCCGAAGTAGACCTTGGACATATGGTCCGGCGCGCGATCCAGCACCATTTTGGCGAGCGTAATAGACGCCTCGGTGCCATGGCCAACATAGGCGTGATAATAGGCCAGCTCCTTGGCCTGTTCAGCAATGGCCTCGGCAATCTCGCTCCGTCCATAGCCGACATTCACACAGTAAAGCCCAGAGAACGCATCCATCAGGCGATTGCCGTCCCGGTCCTCAATATGACATCCATTGCCGCCGGTCACCACGCGCTGGGGCAGATCCCCACGGGCGAAATCAGCAAGGTGGGTTGAGGGGTGAAAGAAGGACTCGCGGTCCCATTGGGCGAGTTGATCGTTGTGCAGCATGGCATTTCTCCGGCTCTGGCGGCGCGCCGCCTATGTGTATGAAAGGAGCCGGATGCACGCGAAGGGCCGCAATGGCCCCGGATTGAGCAGACAGGCTCCGCTCACCCGGACAGCAGCGCGCTATGCCTTTATTGCCAGGGTCAGGAATATTTGGAGCATAGGAGGCCGTGCAAAATCAATAGGATTCTGCGCAAGGGTGTTGCGGCCCAGGGGTGACAGTCCGGCCGCTTCAAAAGACAATGGGAGTGCGAGACTGGCGTCATACATCAATGTGACCCCATGCCGGTTCCAACAGGTCGGAACGATGTAATCAACATTCAAAAAGTCTGACAAGCACTTGATCGTAATGAGTTTTTACATCCTCGGCACAACAAGTTGCGGCACTGGCGCTTTCTCATCCTGAGGGACCGGAAGGGTGCGCGGCGCGGCGTCGGGTCTGCTCTCATCCGGTGCAAAAACGCCAGACCCCGACTTGGGAATGATCCGGACACCGACAAGGATTTCCATCTGCTCGGCCGAATTGGGTGTCGACACGCGCAGACAAAAAGGCGCGTCCACCACCCAGTCCGTAAAGGATGTCGCCGCCATGAGATCCGCGGTAGCCACAACCTGCCCGCCGAACCGCTTTACCAGCTCCAGGGTGACGGGAACCGGGGAATTGTCCTCCGTTGCCCCGACAATGGCAATGCGATCACCAGCGCCCGGCGCCGGTACGATCCGGTACCCGTCCACAAGATCAGAGCCGCCCAGACCAACCAGCCAGAACCCTTCGCGCTGGCCATCGGGGGCCCCTTCGGCCGCCTCGGTGATCTCAATCACCTGGGCCGAAGCATAATCACCGTCATTTGCCTGCGCGGTGCTGGCAAACGGCAGTATCAGCAAAAGGGTCAACCACTTCATTGCGCCTCTCCTTTCAGGCTCAGCGCAAATCGAATGCGGGCGATTTGATGGGTGTGTTCGGCGAGGGCCAGAAATGTGGTGGATCCCAGATGCATCTGTTCGCAGGTGCCGATTTTGGTCAGTGACGCCCGCAACAGATCAAGCGCGCCGTTCTGTGCCTTGCCGAGGTTTTCAAAAAAGGTTCGTTTTGCCGGCTCGATATCCCTGATCTGCTGCAGCGCGTAGGCCGCCTTGCCGGCCGGATGCTGGGCCGAAGCCCCTTCGGCCAATGTATGCAATATCTTGGCCTTGCGCAGGGTACGGGCCAGCAGGCGTTCGTTATTGACCAGCACCTCAAACGCGCGGTTCGCCCGGTCGGCGGCATCACCGGCACAGGCGCTACAGGCCTGATGGGTCAGACATTGACTTCCCAGCGTCATATCCTCGGCGGCGGCAGGCGGATCCTCGCCCCCCCATTGATCCGACATCTGTTGCCCGCTGTTCCAGGCATTGGTGAAATTCGTCACCTGATCAAAGATATTGGCGCCCGGATCAAGAAAGCCAGAGGCTTTGAAAACGTCGCTCATCTTGAGCGCCTGACCAGGGCTCGCGGCAAGCGAAAATACCAGGCAGGCCGCCGATACCGTGCGGATAACTTTCATTCTCTCAATACCCCACTTATTTTCGGGCCGCTGTCCGTGGCCTCGATGATGAACACCAGATCGGGAACCCGGCCGCCATTTGCTTCATATGACACACGGATACGCGCGGCCCCGTTGCGCCTGATTTCGCGGCTATCCGGCCTGGCCGCCATCGCTGTCAGCATCAGGTTGAGGTTCATCAGCTGCGCGGCAGCCTTTCGACCGTCCCGGCTTTCGGTGAAAAACGGCTCGATGATCTTGAGGTTCGCCATCATCGCAGCCGGCTCCGGCGCCTGCGGACCGGTGAGCGCATCAAGCAGCGTGGTCACCAGCGACAGGCCATCTGTGTCGTCAAGATCGAGAGCGACGGCGGCTGGCTGCGCGACATCCCGCTTTGGCGTCAGGCTGGCGATCTGCCAGCCATGGCGTTTGTCCTGAGCAAAGCGCACCTCAAAAAGGCGCGTTTCGGTCATCGTGCGACGCGGGATGGTGATCGTGATTTCCCCAACGGGGCCGTCAGGCGCAAAGCGGAAGTCAGTAATCTCAACCGCTTTATCCCGGTCGAGGGCCAGCGCTGCCCACAAGCTGGCACCACCAATTCGGGCACCAAGGCAGGCCTCGCGGATGGCGACCGGACAATCGCTGCGCCGGCGCCAAAAGCCACCGCCGCCCACAGCCCAATGCGATTGCAGCGTCTGTTCGATCCAGCTGCGCTGCGGCAGTGTCGCATGACGGGTGACCGCCGCCTGCATCCCTGCAAGATAGGCGACAAGGACATCATCCGGGCTGGCGCTCGGTGGCAAGGCACGCCGCCGCACAAGGCCGACCTCGCGGATCCGCCAGGCCCCGTCGTTCCAAATGAAATCAACCTGTGCCGACCAGTCGAAACCGGGCACCTGTTCGTAGGAAACCGTCACTGACACCCGCGCCGCATCGCGGGCGATTTGGGTATCAGACACCTGTACGGCATGGGCGCCATAAAGGCTGAAATGCGCCAAGGGCGCCCCGATGAAGCGTTTAATCTTGGGCTGCAGCCATCGCGCATCGGGGCCAAGAAGCTTTCGAAACGCGGGATCCCCCGCCGCAGTCGCAGCCCCGGCCTGAAGGGCGGCCGCCTCTATCGCTTCATCGAGATAGGCCAGCGCGGCGGCGCCCAGCCTGACCGCGTCCTGCCCGTGGTCCTGACTGTAGCCCTGAGTGCTGTCCTGCGCTGCGCCCGGCTGCGACAACACACTGATTGCAAGTGCAAAGCCAATGAAGGGCGCGCGACTATTCATCGGACAAGGTGACCCTATATGATCCCAGCTCGGGGCGGAGTTTCGGAGCGCGGTTTTCGACCTCAATACGAATGGGGCCCTCAGCCTCAAAGGTGACCGCTGCGTTGTTGCCGCGCCCGATCCGCTTGCCGCTGGCTTCATCATAAACGGACAGCCGGTATTTCGGCGCCCCCTCGTGATAGGTCAGCGTCACCGTCAGCCGACGCGCATCGCCGGGGTCATAGCGTCAGACATCCTTGAAATCCTCGTGGCCAAAATGCCCGTCGGCAAAGCCATCAGCGCCAATGATCGCCACATCCGTGCCATCGGGCAGTGATCCCGCATCACCCTGAGCACCATCAGCAAAGGGAAGAATTTCGATCTGAAACAGGCTTTCGGGCGGCAGACTGCGGTAATTGTCCCCTACGGCAAAGACAAAACCATCCCCCTCGGTGTCCACAAAAGTCGCGGTAATCGCGGTACCCGGAATGCCCACGTCACGGGCTGACTGGGCGCGGGTCGGGCTGCCATCCGGGTAGAGCGTCTGGATCGTCATCGCCGCCGGAGCCGAACCGGATTCCCGCGGCCCGGTGTCTGTGTCGACATATTGGCGCGACTGGATCAATCCCCGAACCAACCCGCGCTGGCCTTCTGCTGTTGCGACTCGGTAATACCGGAACTCACCGGGTTCCAGAAGTTCACCAACCGTGTAGATACCCGGCGGCAGTGGCCTCGCCTTTGCCGGTGTCAGGCCGCCGCGCACCGGATTTGAACAACTGGGGGCGATCCGCTCGGTATTTTGGATCACAACAGACACTAGGTTTTTCAGCACCTGCCTCAGCTCGCTGCCGTCCGTTGCATTCAGATACTGCGTGCCACCTGCCGCAGCCACGGCCTGCAGCGCCAGGCGCTGATCCGCATCCAGATCATAGCCGACAACATAGGTATTCACGTCAACGCCCGATTGGGCCAGAGAAGCCGCCACAGCGACCGGATCACCACCACAGGTTTCTTCACCATCTGAAATCAGCACCGCAAAACGGCGGCTGGCAGCGACAGATTGCAGGCTTTCGCCCGCAGCGCGCAGCGAGTCTGCCAATGGAGTATAGCCATACGGGGTTAGCCGGTCGGCCATACGGGCGATCTGGGTGCCTTGGTTTGCGCCAAAAGGCACCAGTTCCACGGTGTTCGGACAGCTAGCCCGGGCTGATTTTTCAACATTGTCATCAAAGCCAAACGCCCGAAGCGAGGCGATGGCATTGGCCCCGTCAAGATCCGCAACTGCCGCGCCCAATGCCTCTTTGGCGATAACCATCTTGCTGCGCCTTGCCTGTCGCGCCGCCATGGATCCGCTGGCATCGATTATAAAGGCAATGGCCACCGGATCCTGCAAAACAACAGGATCCGAGCTGGGGGTTCCGTTTGCGTAGTCCAGCAGGCCCTGTGCCAGCAAGTCAAAAGCCGGACACTGATCGACCCCGGTGTTCACGCCTGTGATCGAATTGTCGGCTTCCTGCTCCACAAACAAAGGACCTGCAAACAATGGGCCTGTGAACAGGGGGCCGGTCAGATTACCGCCGCTGTTGTCGCCCTCTGCCTCGGGAAGCGGTGGCACGTCACCCGGTGGCCACGCCCCTATTTGCATACCGCTGGAATTGCCATCTGGCGGCAGGGCCTCGTCAATCATTGGCCCAACCAGCCGCTCCAGATCTTTGGGGCCGGTCACAAGGTGAAAATCACCCCCCGACGCCAGTGGCAGTTTTGACAAAGCCTGCAGTACGGTGGCCTTGCCGATGGCGATCACGTCGATCTTCACGTTTTCAGGCGCTGTTTCTGCGATCCAAACAGTATCCTCCTCGCAGCGCGATACAGTGTCCGCGAAATAGACCACACGACCGCCGCCTGCGGCGGCAAGATCGTCAACAGCCTGCGCCAAGGCCGCGGCCGACGCAGTCTGATAACCCGTGGCCGAAAGCTGATCAGCAAATCTGTGAATATCCCCGGCCGTCAGCGCAGCCCCTAAGTCAAAATCGGTCAGATGGGCGTTGCAATCTTGGGTCAGGCTCTGTGACGTACCCGTCGAAGCCCGCCGCAACGACACATCGCTGCGCCCTTCGAGCAAAGGTGCTGAACGGCGCAAGACCTCGCCGACAAATTGGATTTTGGGGGCCGCGGTAAAAGCCCATTTGCCCGGCCGCCCCTCCTGATCATAGAGGATGATAACCGGTTGGTCGGCAGGAAATAACGATTGCGCAAAAAGCGGGCCGCCACCTGTGCCGCCAAGCACAGATCCAAGGATCACCGCGGTGACGGATCTGGGCAAAAAGGCAAAAAAGCGACCAATAAGCATGCCTTTCAGTATCAGGCATAGGTGTAAAAAACATCAACGGCATATATGAGATTGGCGCCCAGATGGATGCACCCGCAACACCAAAAAAGGCCGGGCGTCCCTGCCCGGCCTTTCTGTGAGTCTGTGCGACGCCTTAGGCGCGGCGGCGACGACCACCGGCGCGACCACCACGGCCACGGCCTTCTTCACCCTCTTTCGCGGGCGGCTTGTTGGCTTTGATCCACTCGGCACCATGCGGGTCATTGTCGGTCAGGAAGTTGGCGGCGCGGATGGCCTCCATTTCCTTGCCAGCGCGCGGCTTGGTCGAACCGAGACCGAACATCTGCACGAATGCCTCATCTTCCATGCCCTCGGGCAGGATGATGCCAGCGGCCTCAACCTCGGCCTTTTTCTCGGCGATCTTTTTCTGACCGATGGGCAGCGCCACCGGGTTCATGATCGCCGACGTCATGCCAGCGCCCATTGCCATCGGCAGGAAGGCATTGTTGATGCCGTGACGGTTCGGCAGACCGAAGGAGATGTTGGACGCACCGCAAGTGGTGTTAACACCCAGCTCTTCGCGCAGACGACGCACCAGAGCGAAAACCTGCAGCCCGGCCGTGCCCATGGCACCGATCGGCATCACCAGCGGATCAACCACGATGTCATGCGCCGGAATGCCGAAATCAGCGGCGCGCTGAACGATCTTTTTGGCGACTTCAAAGCGCACATCGGGGTCTTCCGAAATGCCGGTGTCATCGTTGGAGATCGCCACAACCGGGACATTGTACTTCTTGACCAACGGCAGAACAAATTCCAGACGGTCCTCTTCGCCGGTGACCGAGTTCAAGAGCGGGCGGCCTTCGGCGGCCTGTAGGCCGGCTTCCAGCGCTTCCGGAACCGAAGAGTCGACGCAAAGCGGCACATCAACCAGACCCTGAACCAGCTCAACGATCTTGCGCATCAGGGGCGGCTCGGTCTCGTTGGGGTTGGGGTTGGAATTGTAGACCACGCCCGCATTGATATCGAGGATGGTCGCCCCGGCCAGAACCTGGGCCACGGCATCTTTTTCTACGGTAGAAAAATCGCCCGCTTCCAGTTCGGCGGCCAGTTTCTTGCGGCCGGTCGGGTTGATCCGCTCACCGATGACGCAGAACGGCTCGTCAAAGCCGAGGACCGCGGTTTTTGTTTTTGATTCTACGATAGTACGGGTCATGGCTAATCCTTAGGAATTGACCGGCTTCGCCGAGGCGCCGCCGTTGTTGATCGCCCAATTTGCATTGGTCTTGATGCCGCCCAGCGGGAAGAAATGCACCTTGGTGATGTTGAAGTCCGGGTTGGCGGCCTTGTGGGCGGCCAGTTCGGTTAGAACATCGGTGGGCTCGTAAGGCAGCAGCAGTTTGGAGACGTCCATAGCACGTTTCTGAAGCACCTTCAGAGACGGCCCAACGCCGCAGGCAATGGCGAATTTGATCAGCGTCTGCAGTTTGGCCGGACCGGCGATACCGATGTGGATCGGAATATCGACGCCCGCCGCCTTGACCGCATCGGCCCATTCGATGATAGGCTTGGCTTCAAAGGCAAATTGGGTCGCCAGCGCCATCGAGGCATCGGTACGTTCAGAGAACTTTTGCTTCCACTGCAGCGCCTCATCCACCAGTTTGGTGCCGCCGCTGGGGTCGATGTCCTTGTTGCCTTCGGGATGACCCGCCACGTTCAGATTGGTAAAGCCCGCCTTGTCGAACAGGCCGGCTTCCAAGAGCTGCATCGAGGAATGGAAATCACCGTGCGGCTTGGCAACACCGCCGGCCAGCAGCAGCGCTTCCTTGACGTTGGCTTCACCCTGATAGCGGGCGATCCAATCGGCCAGAGTGGCCTCGTCCTTGATGATGCGCGCCGGGAAATGCGGCATCACTTCAAAGCCTTCGCCGTTGATGCGCTTGGCGGTCTCGACCATTTCTTCGATCGGGGTGCCTTCGATATGGGCGATATAGACGCGGGTCCCGGCCGGCAGCAAGTCGCGGAAATCATCGACCTTGGCGGCCGTGCGCGGCATCACCTCGATCGAATAGCCCTGCAAAAAGGCTTCTACCTGTGGGTTGACGGTCTGCGGCGCGGCAGAGTCACGTTTCTTGAAGTTCAGCAAAGCCATCACGGCCTCCCATAGTGATGTCGGGCTTACGCCCATCCGTCATTCGCGATCAGAACTTTCAGGCGGTCCTGATCATATTCCGCTTCCAGGCGCAGGGCTTCGGATTCGACGATTTCAGCAGGGTCACCCTCCATTGCAACCGGTGCCGCCTTACGCCACTCCGCAAGATATGCGTCCGCATCCTTGGCATTCACCTTCATCGCAGCCCGGTCGATCGCCTGTTCAAAACGTTCTTCCAGTTGACGTTTGGCGCCACGGCGCCCCTTGCCAACGATGACCTGCGCCGGGATATCCCGCCAATATACGATAGTGACGTCTGGCATAGTCTTATCCATCCTCCAGTCCTGTTACTGCGGTTCTAATCCGCCAACGCGCGCCACGTTGTGCCGATTTCGACAGGAAATCAGTTCAGAGCGACTTCCGCTCACTGGGCAATACCATGGGCAGGGCCTGCGCGACCACAGGTGGCAATCCTCAAAATACTCATCACAAATATGAATCTCACGGCTCTGGCGCTGCGGACACGGGGAGTATCTTGCGTCCGGCCCCTGCGGCTCCTATGGTCAAAGCAACACGATAATCGGAGGGCGTGATTCATGGCGCCCAGGCGTTCCAAAGGTGCGGGCGCGTTTCCCAAAGCGGTTGAGACCCCCGTTCCAGCCCGTCCGAATCCCGATGCGCTCTATGCGGCGCTGGATTTGGGCACAAATAGCTGCCGGATGCTGATTGCCCAACCCAAGGGCAGCGGCTTTCATGTGGTGGACAGTTTCTCCAAGTCGGTCCAGCTGGGCGCCGGGCTGGAGCGGACCGGACGTTTGTCCCGGTCCTCGATGGCGCGCACCGTGCAGGCTTTGCGAATCTGTCAGCAGAAACTCAAGCGCAACAAGGTCAAACGGATGCGCCTTGTGGCGACCGAGGCCTGTCGCCGGGCCCGCAACTCACGCGAGTTCATCCGTCAGGTGCGCCGCGAAACCGGCCTCAACATGGAAATCATCCAGCCTGAGGAAGAAGCCCGCCTTGCGGTGATCTCCTGCGCGCCTCTGGTATCGACCAAAACTGACCAATTGCTGGTCGTGGACATCGGTGGCGGCTCAACCGAGCTGGTGTGGATCGACCTTTCATCGGTGCCGCGCCGCGACCGACCCGCTGCAATCATGCGACTGCATGCCGGTTTTCACCCCCAGGACAGCCCCTTCCCTGCTGCCAAGGTTGTTGACTGGATCTCGGTGCCTCTGGGTGTTGCCACCCTTCGCGATCAATTCATTGACGTCGAAGATGACGCCGCCCGCTTTGCTCTGATGAGCTGGTTTTTTGAAGAAAACCTTGCCGATTTCGCGCCCTACAAGGATGAGCAGACCCGTGCAGGGTTTCAGATTGTCGGCACCTCCGGCACTGTCACCACGGTCGCGGCCTCTCATCTGGGGCTGAAACGCTATGATCGCACCAAGGTCGACGGGCTGCGCATGACATCGGATCAGATCGATAAGGTGATCCGCAGCTATTTGGATATGGGGCCCATAGGCCGCAAACGCGATCCGCGTATTGGCGATGACCGTCAGGCGCTGATCATGTCGGGTTCTGCAATTTTGCAGGCCCTTCTGCGTTGCTGGCCGACTGACCGGCTGTCGGTTGCAGACCGGGGCCTGCGTGAAGGGCTGTTATATGCACAGATGAGCGCCGATGGCGTTCTGGAGGACGGTCCCTTTTAGGGGATCGGAAAATTCAAGTTTCCCTTACCGGAGTTTCGCTGTATTGCAGCATATTCCGTTCCTATTGGTGGCAGAGATGGCGAAAACACCCACTGGCAAAAACACGTCCGGCCGCGGACAGCGTGATCTGAAGACCAAGGTGAAGACCGCCCGCGGGCGCACGCTCAGCTCGACCCGCTGGTTGCAGCGGCAGTTGAACGATCCTTACGTGAAACGCGCGGTGGCCGAAGGCTACCGTGGAAGGGCTGCCTATAAGATCATGGAGGTGGACGACAAGTTCCGCTTTCTGGTGCCCGGTGCCCGAGTTGTCGATCTGGGCTGCGCGCCCGGTGGCTGGGCGCAGGTGGCTGTAAAGCGGATCAATGCGCAGGGCGAACGTGCCAGCAAGGCGGTTGGCACCATCCTCGGCGTTGACCTGCAGGAAATGGAGCCGCTGGCCGGCGCCGTCTTCCACCAGCTGGATTTCATGGATGAAGATGCCGACGTGCGGGTCAAGGAATGGCTGGGTGGCAAGGCCGATGTGGTGATGTCTGACATGGCGGCGTCCAGCTCGGGCCATAAACAGACCGATCACCTGAAGATCATGGCTCTGTGCGAAGCGGCTGCCTATTTTGCCTTTGACGTTCTGGAAGAGGGCGGCACATTCGTGGCCAAGGTTCTGGCCGGTGGTGCCGAGGGCGATTTGCAAAAGCTGCTGAAGCAGAAGTTCACCAAGGTCGCCCATGTAAAACCGCCCAGCTCGCGCTCTGACAGTTCGGAAAAATTTGTTGTGGCGACTGGGTTTAGGGGCTGACCTTCAGTCGTTGCTCCCGGACGGGTGGAAAGGCTGCCCTGCCCGCTCAGTGTTGGAATGCGCCTTAACGCACTGGCAACAGAGAGCGTTCGGCAAGGACCCGCAGCAAGAAAGTATCCGGCAAGGCCCCATCGCAGGTCCGGCTGACCTGACCAGCCTTGTTGGAATGTGTGGCCAACCGGCGGCCCGTGATTTTGCGCGCCAGCCGGTCTAGCCAGTTCACCTGTTCGACTGCTTTTGCAATCTTCAACATTCTGCCTCACTCTCGCCCGTTCTGGGCTTTCTCCGGTCCGTTGTTCCCTTCGGAACTGACACCAGATATTGGCAAGAATATGGCCGGGAATGCCTAATTGTCCGTAAACCGGAAACAAAAGCCCTAGGGGTTCAAATCCTGTTGCAGCTGTAACAGGACCGGGTCATCGGGGATCACTTTCAAGGCGCGTTTCACAACCCTCATCGCCTCTGCATTACCCTCGGCCGCAGCGGTCAGCCTGACAAGGGCCGACCAAGCCTCGGCGCGTTGGGGATCCAGCGCCACGGTTGTCCCAAAGGCGGCCTGTGCGGCCGGCAGGTTGCGCAGGGTCATCGCCATGCCGCCCAGCACCATATGGGTTTCCGGGAAATCCAGCTTGGTCGCAAGGGAGCGCTGCCAATCCTGCACCGCAGAGCGCAGCAGGGCCGCCTGACTGGCCGACAGCAATTCAGCCGGGGCGTCCAGCAAACTGCGGGCCACGGCGAATCGAACCATCCGGGGCGCATTGTGCAGCAGCGGCAACAGGCGGGTAATCCGGTCTGCATGGGGCGCGGCGCGCTGCGCCGAAACCGCCGCGGATTGCACCAGCGGATCACTATTGCCCAACAGGTCGGCCATCTCTGCCGCCAGATCCGCTGTCATCACCGGTTGCAGCAGAAACAAGGCTGTCGCCCGGACAATACCCGATTGATCCCGATCCCGTGCTATCGCCATCAGATCATCCGGAACCGCCTGTGGCCTCTGTCGTGCAGTGGCAAAAACCGTGCCGTAATGGGCGCCGCGATGGTTTGAGTTCGGGAACCAATTGGAAATACGCTCGGCCGCCCAGGCCGGGCTTTGATCGGTATGGCAATCGGTACAGGCGTCCGGGCTTTGTGACTGGGCAGCCAGATCAGGGCGCGGAATGCGGAAGCTGTGATCGTGCCGCCCATCGGTGCCCATATAGGTGCGTTCGATCATATGGCACGATATACAGGCCGCCCCGGCGGTGCCCTCGGCATGACGGCTGTGCGTGCTGCTGTCGTAGTCCTTGAGCGCCAGAGTGGGAAACTCCGGATTGCCCGCCGCAGAGTGGCATTGAGCGCAGACCGCACTACCTTCGGCCCGCAAATCGCCAGTGTGTGCATCATGACAGTTCAGGCATGTCACCCCGCGCCGCTGCATTTTCGACTGAAGGAACGATCCCCAGACATAGACCTCATCCTTGATCTGACCATCCGGGTGATACAGCCCCGGTGACAGCCACGCCAAACGGTAGGCATCGTGAAAATCCGTTCCGGGCAAGGGGCTGCCCCCGGTCAGAGGTTCACGCCGTGAATGACAGCCAGCGCATTGCTCCATCACCTGTTGCGCGTTGCGGGTATCGGCAGAAAAACCAAAATCCGCCTCCCAGCCCTCGCCCTGCTCTGCCTGTCGCAAATGTGCCGAGCCCGGTCCATGGCAGCTTTCGCAGCCGACGCCCGTTTCGGCAAAGGTCGATCTGTATTTATTACTCTTTGCTCCGAAATTTCGCTGATAATCCGTTGCGTGACATTCGGCACATCGTGCATTCCAGTTCTTATAGGGGCCGGACCAGTGCAGCCCGTCGCCCAGCGGTAGGGATTGATCGGGGTACAGATGATACCAGCGCTCTGCCAGCGTGTCCCAGACCACATCAAAACTCTGCACCGTGCCCGAAGCGGTTTCGATAAGGTATTGTTGAAGCGGGGTAAAACCCGCAACCGAGTGGATCTGGTGGGTAAACACAGCGCCATTGGGCTCGCTCACCTCAACGAAATAGGCATCGTTACGCGTTGTGAACACATAAGAGACGCCATCGTGCTGGTATCGGGCATCGTCAAAATCGCCCAGAACATGCCTGTCGGTCGCCGGTGTCCAGGCCTGCGCATGGTGCGAACCTTCCCAGTCGGCCGATTGTTCCTGATGGCAGCCCACACAGGCCTCGGACCCAACAAATACGGCATCCTGCGCAAAGCTGGATATGGATGTTAAAATATAAAAACCAAAGGCTTGAATGGTAGATTTCAACCAAAAATTCATAAACCAACCCGACCCTTACTTGATGACGACGGCATTCTTTTTCTGGATCAATGCGCCATTGAATTCTGCCCCTAAGATGAGGATTGCAGCGTTAAGGTAAAGGAAAATCAACGCCGCCATTGCGCCTGCCAGCCCCGCATAGGTGGCCGAATAGCTGGCAAAGCCACCTACATAGGCCGCAAAGCCCCAGCCTGCAGCCGACCAAAGAACAACGGTCAGCCCGACCCCCGGCAGGATCTGACGCCAGCCGTGCCGGTGACCTGGCAACCATATGTGACAGGCCATCACCGCCAGTACCGGCATCAAGGCCACGAGCACGCGCCCTACCTGTGCCTCCCAGTAAGTTCCAAGCGGGATCTGCGGGAAGTATTCTTTTACAACATGCACATATATTGGGAAGATGATCTCGGCCACGGCGGCTGCCATGATCCCGGCGCCGCCCAGAACAACAAACAGCAGACACAGGGCTCGGGATTTCCAAAATGGCCGGGGATCCTCGTCCCGGTAGGCCTGCGTCATCGCCACGCGTACCGCGTCCACCCCATTAGAGGCGAAATACAGCGCCAGCACACCGCCCACGGTCATTAAGCGCGAGCCCGAGACCTCAAGCACCGCATAGAGCTCGGTTACGATCGGGTCGGCCACCGCATCAGGCCAGGAGCCAAAGACCAATTCCACCATATCGTCCAGCTGGGCCCCCTGCGACAGCATGCCCGCCACTGCCCCCGCCAGCGCCACAGTGAACAGAACGAAAGGAAACAGCGCCAGCATCATCGACATGGCGACATGGCTGCTCAGCACCCAACCGTTCTTGCGGTTAAACCGCCCCACAGCCTCTTTCAATGCCTGCAGCCATAGAGTGATTACAGCCATTTCCCCTCCTGCCGGATTACCTGTCGCACGCTTTAACTCCCTGCACTCTATAGCTTCTGTCCCAACGTTATACACCTTTCCCGCTTGCATGCATGCGCAGCTTTGCGGCATGCTCATCTTTGGTAAGAGACACAGTGACGGTGATGTAATGAGTGCAAGAGATCAGATCTTGGATCTGCAGGCCCGTATGAAAACATCGATCATCGGGCAGGAAGATGTGATCACGCGTCTGACAATCGGTCTTCTTGCCAACGGGAACCTACTGATCGAAGGCCTGCCAGGGCTTGCCAAGACCCGCGCCGTCAAATCCATGGCCAAGAACCTTGATGCAGACTTTAGCCGCGTCCAGTTCACCCCAGACCTACTGCCATCTGATGTCACCGGATCAGAAGTCTACAACCAAACACCCGAAGGTGGTGTGTTCCGTTTCGATCCCGGCCCGATTTTCGCAAATATCGTTCTGGCAGACGAGATCAACCGTGCCCCAGCCAAAGTGCAGGCCGCTCTTCTGGAGGCGATGGAGGAACGGCAGGTCACCGTCGCTGGCAAGACCCATAAGATGGAACCGCTGTTCATCGTGATGGCCACACAAAACCCGATTGAACAGGAAGGCACCTACCCGCTGCCCGAGGCGCAGATGGATCGGTTTTTGCTGCATGTGACAGTGCATTATCCGCCGGTCGAGGATGAGGTCCGGGTCATTCAGCTGGTTCGCGACGAAGAAATCGCCGCGCTGCAGGAACAGGCTGGCAAAACCGCCAGCGGATCAAAGCCGCCGCCGGTGCCGCAACAGGCGGTGTTTGAGGCGCGCAACGAGATTGCTGCCATTCATGTCGCCCCGGCGATGGAGCGGTATATGGCGGATCTAGTCCATGCCACCCGGTCGCCCCAAGGGCTGGGGGATAACCTGCATCGTTGGATCGAAATTGGTGCCAGCCCGCGTGCTTCGCTGGCGCTGGACAAGGCTGGGCGCGCCCATGCCTGGCTGGAGGGGCGCGATTATGTTGATCCGTTGGATATCCGCGCCGTGGCCCCGGATGTGTTCCGTCATCGCCTGACCCTCAGTTTTGAGGCACAGGGTGACGGTATCAGCCGGGATGACGTGACCCGAGAGATGTTAAAGCAAGTGGCGCACCCTTAATTCAGGCGTATTCACAAGGACTTGTCATGTCCAGTTCAACAAGCCACCACAGCCCCGCACTGGATCCGCGGATCCATGCCAGCCTCAGCGATCTTCGGGCACTGGCCGGGCCGGCACGGCGGATCAGCCTGCTTCCCAAGCAGCCTTCGGGCTCCATATTGAACGGGCGGCACACCTCCCGACTGCGCGGGCGCGGATTGAATTTCGAAGAATTGCGTTCCTATCTGCCCGGCGACGATCCACGCACCATAGACTGGCGTGTCACCGCCCGCACCGGCACCCCCCATGTGCGCGTCTACACCGAAGAACGCGACCGCCCGTCGCTATTGCTGGTGGATCAGCGGGTATCGATGTTTTTTGGCACAGTCTATGCGATGAAATCCGTCATCGCCGCACAGGCCGCAGCAATCGCTGCCCACCGTCTGGTGGCGCAGGGTGACCGTGTCGGTGGCTTGGTCTTTGGCGATGATCAGATCCGGGAGCACCGTGCGCGGCGCGGCAGCCGTGGATTGAACCGAATGCTGACCGATATTGCCCGCGCATCGCAGGCGCTGCATGCCGGGTTGCCCGAAGGGACGATCGACGCGAATAAGATCATTGATCGCGCTGCCCGTCTTTCGCCCAGCAATGGAATGGTGATATTATTTTCTGATTTCAACGGGCTGGCAGAGGAAGCTGAACCCTCCATCCGCAAATTGGCGCATCGGGGTGATCTGATACTGGTTCAGATCCGCGACCCGGCAGACCGCACTCTGCCACGTCACCGCCTCTCTGTGTCGGATGGCTCGCTGCAAGCTGACCTTGACCTGACAAACCCAGCGCTTCGGGCCCGGATCGAAACCACGCTGCAGGCACGGCTGAACACCCTCAACACCTGGTCCGCCAAATATGGCATCCCTCTGATGCGCCTTTATACAGACAGGCCGGCACTGCCGCAGATGCTGGAACACTTTGGGCATCGCGGTGCAAAATGAGTAGTCCCGAGCCCCTCGTGAACCTCACGGTACTGATCGACAGGCTGGTACCCATGGCGGATCCTGATCCGGTGATGATGCTACCGCAAACTGTCGGCTGGTGGGTTGTCGCCTTTGGTCTCTTGGTGCTTGGCCTGCGCGCCTGCTGGAAATTTTTCGCACACCACCGTGCCAACGCCTACAGAAAGGCCGCCTTGGACGAGTTAGATGCCGCAGGAGCCAATGCCGCAACGGTGGCTTTGATCCTGCGGCGCACCGCTCTGTATGCGTTTCCCCGCGAAGACGTTGCCGGTCTCCATGGGGAGGAATGGATTGAGTTCCTGTCGCAGACCGCTGAAGGTATTCAGCTTTCCGAGACCGCGTCCTCTGCATTGATCCATGGACCTTTTGAACTGAACCCAAGGCGCAATGCCGAACTTGCTCAGATGGCGCGGCAGTGGGTCGAAACGCACCAGAGGCCGGCATGTTAGATTTGGCTGCCCCCCTATTGTTATTGCTATTGCCAGCCCCTTTGCTGGTCTGGCGTTTTGTGCCGCCCCATAAAGACCGGGCCCGGGCGGTGCGTGTTCCATTTTTTCGCAGGCTGACCGTTGCGGCAGATATCACCCCGCAGGCGGGCACCGTGGTCCTGACGCGCCGCAAGCTGCAGATGGTGGTCGCGACACTGACCTGGTTCCTGATTGTGCTGTCGCTGGCGCGCCCTGAACGACTGGGCGAACCGGTGACAACCGAGACATCGGCCCGCGATATTGTTCTGGCGCTTGATATTTCCGGCTCCATGGACGAACGCGACTTTGAAGGAACCGACGGGCAGCTCAGCCAGCGTTTGGAGGCTGTCAAAGACGTATTGAAGGGGTTCATCCAGTCGCGCAGCGATGATCGGATTTCGCTGATCATATTTGGCACCCGGGCCTTTGTGCAGGCCCCCTTCACCGAAGATCTGGACTCCCTCATCGGCTTTCTGGATCAAACCGAGGTTGGCATGGCCGGGCCCAACACCGCGCTGGGCGATGCCATCGGGCTTGCCATCCGAAGCTTTGAGGCCAGCGATGTTGAAGACCGGCTGCTGTTGTTGCTCAGCGATGGCGCCGACACCTCATCGCGCATGACCCCGGCAAACGCGGCCGACATCGCCGCCAATCGCGGTGTCATTATCACCACCATCGGCGTTGGTGATCCGCGCGGCAGCGGAGAGAACCGCGTCGATCTGGATTTACTGGAACGGATCGCCAATCAAACCGGCGGAACCTATTTCTATGCCGATGATGCGGCCGCATTGGAGCAGGTCTACCAGCAGATTGATGCCCAGACACCACGGCTGGTCAGCACCCAGACCTTTCGACCCTCTGACAGCCTTGCCCATATTCCGCTGGGTCTGGCGACCGTTCTGGTCCTGACGCTGGCCGCCTATATGACCCTGTCGACCAGACGAAGGGCACGGCTGTAATGATTGATAACCTTCAGTATTTTCACTTTATCAGGCCGCTGTGGCTGCTCGCACTTCCGGTGACCGGCGTGCTTTGGGCGATCATTCGGCGCCGCGACCGCGCTGACGGCACCCCGCCACCCGGAATTGCTCCGCATCTGGCCGCTGTGCTGCAGACCGCCCTGGGCCGGTCGGGGCGCATTCAGCCCAATGACGGGGTCATGCTTGGGGTGGTGCTAATGGCGCTGGCCGCCGCCGGGCCCAGCTGGACCCGCGCCCCAAATCCGCTGTTATCCGGATCCGCGCCGCTGGTGGTCGCCTTGAAGATCACCCCCAGCATGGAAAACACCGATTTGGCGCCGTCACGATTGGACCGCGCGCGTTTCAAACTACGCGATCTGGTTTCCGAGCGGGCGGGCGGACGGACTGCGCTCTTGGCCTATGCCGGATCGGCCCATCAGGTGGCGCCGCTTACGCAGGATGCCAATATTCTGCGTCCGCTGCTGGAATCCCTGTCGCCCGAAATCATGCCGGTGGCCGGCGATGCCCCCGGCCTTGCCTGGCAAATGGGTCTGGACATCCTTTCCACGTCGGAAATACCCGGCGCGGTCTTGTTTGTTCTGGACGATTTCAACCCTGCCGATGCCGCAGCCCTGGCGGCAAACACGGATCCGCGTCAGGCGGTGTTTTTCTTGATCGCCGGCCCTCAGGATCTGGCCCTGCCGCATCTCGATCAGATCACAGGCGCGCGGGTCCAGCACATGACAGCCGACAGCAGCGATCTGCAGCAGATCGAACGCTGGCTAGATCAGGCCTATGTCGCGGCTCTGGCCGGGGATGACCGGCTGAAGTGGCAGGATCGAGGCTGGTGGCTGGCCTGGCCTGCGGCCTTGCTGTCATTGGCCTGGTTCCGGCGCGGATGGACCATGCGCTGGGCCGTGGCCCTGTTGCTGCTGCCCGCGTTGATGCCTCAATCGGTTCAGGCCGCAGGCTGGAAGGACTGGTTCTTCACCCCCGATCAGCAGGGGCAGATGGCCATGGATGACAAGGAGTTCTCACAAGCGGCAGATCTATTCGAGGACCCGATGCGAAAAGCCCACGCTCTGATGAAATCGGGTCGTTACCCCGAAGCGGCCGAGATTTTCGCCCGTATCGACGATTATGAGGCGGCAATGGGCGAAGGCATGAGCCGCATCCGAAACCGCGAGTATCGCCCCGGCATTGCCGCCTATGAGCGCGCTTTGACACTGCGCCCCGGCGACCCTAACGCCAAGCATAATCTGGCGACCGCCAAGGAGATATTGAACTATATCGAAGGCACACGCGCCCAATCTGACACCGGCGAAGACAGCGGGATCGGCGCCGACGACATTGTTTTTGACAATGAGGCAGAGCGCGGCGCCGATACCGAGATCCGGGCCGAAACTGAAGAAGAGCTGCCCCAGACCGCAGATCAGTGGATTGACAGCATCGACACAGACATGGGCAGCTTTCTGCGGTTGCGGTTCCTGCAGGATGGGCAGTCAAAATGAGGCTGGGCGCGTTTCTCTTTTTTCTTGTCCTGTCGCCGATGGCCGCGCAGAGCGAAACCCGACCTTTGGTCACCGCCACTTTGTCGTCAGAAAAAACGGCCGTTGGCCAGCCGCTGTTTTTGACAATCGAAGTGCTGGTCTCAACATTCATGCCCGTGCCACCGCAGTTTCCTGATTTTGATCAGGCCGGTCTTCTGGTGCAATTGCCGCCCCGCTCGGGATCGCCCCTGTCGCGCCGCATCGATGGCGACAGCTGGTCCGGCGTGTCCCGCCGATACCGCATAATTCCGTTGCAAGAAGGCCGTTACAGCCTGCCTGCAGCCGAAGTACTGGTCACCTGGGCCGGCGATGACATCTCCACGCCACAACAGGCGCTGGTCCCCCTGCCCGCGCTACAGCTGCGGGCCACAGTCCCCGAAGCCGCCGCCGATCTCGACCCACCGGTTCTGGCTGCTGGGCTTGAACTTGAACAGACAATCGAAGGCGGGCCCGAACTCAACGCGGGCGACGCAATCACCCGTACAGTCACCGCGACAATTTCGGGAACCACACCGATCCTTTTGCCCCGACTGTTGGCCACCGACAGCCCCAGCGCCGCTTTGCGCGCTTATCCCGCTGAAATCCGGTCCGAGGAAACCGAGGACAGAGGGAAACTGGCGGGTCGACGAATTGAACAGGTGAGCTATGTGGCTGTGGGTGAAGGATCAACAGAACTGCCGGAAATCGCTCTGGCTTGGTACGATCTGTCGTCCGCCACCGTCAAAACAGCGGTGCTTCCAGCCGTACCACTGTCCATTTCGCCGCCGCCTCCTGTGCCGCCCAGTCCGGCCAAGATCATCGTTTGGGTTTTGACCGCATTATGTGCAGGAGCTGGTTTTTGGAAACTATATCGCGTTGCTGCGCCACCGGTGAAAACGCGAATGAAACTGTGGCAGGCGCGCTATATGCAAAGCCAGAGATACGCGCACAGAAAGATTCTGGCGGCATTGTCCGCCCGTAACCTGTTTGCTGCGCAATCCGCAACGGCCACATGGTTGGACCGCCTGCCCGACGCGCAGTCAAATGACACCAAACCGCAGACCAATGAAATGCTGGCCGCTTTGGGCGAAGCGCAGTTTTCAACCCGCGTCCCCGCAGACAGTAAAAATTTGTGGCGCCGCGCTTTGCTGCGGGCACGCCGCTTAGGTGTTCGTAAAAATGACGCGAAATCAGTGTACTTACCCGACACGTTGAACGATGATTGACGGCAAGACAAAAGAGGAGATCACCCAGGAAGCCTATTCCGAGGCAATATATTCAACGACTTTTGTTGGCGGGAGGCCGGAGAACTGGCGATCTTTTTCAGTCCGCTACGGCAAAATAATAATGGAGTATACGAATGACATGGTTACAAACAGGCCTGCGCCTGGCGGCCACAACAGCCCTAGCCGCGGGCCTTACTACCGCAGCTGCTGTTGCTCAGGATAGTAGCAAACCCAATATTCTGGTGATTTGGGGCGACGACATCGGCCAATCCAACATCAGCGCCTACACTATGGGTCTGATGGGGTACAGGACGCCGAATATCGACCGTATTGCCGATGAGGGCATGATTTTCACGGATTATTACGGCGAACAGTCCTGCACCGCCGGTCGATCCTCCTACATCATGGGGCAATCAGTTTTCCGCACCGGCCTGTCAAAGGTTGGATTGCCGGGTGCCGAACTCGGCATGCAGGAAGAAGACCCGACCATAGCCGGTCTGCTAAAGGCCGAAGGCTATGTCACGGGGCAGTTTGGCAAGAACCACCTTGGTGACAAGGATGAGCATCTTCCGACAAATCATGGATTTGATGAGTTTTTTGGCAACCTCTACCATCTGAACGCTGAGGAAGAGCCCGAAAACGAAGACTATCCAGGCGATCGGATCATGGCTGATGGCCGCACCTTCCGCGAGGCATTTGGCCCGCGCGGGGTGATCAGCTCCTCTGCTGATGGTTCCATCGACGACACCGGCCCGCTGACCAAGAAGCGGATGGAAACGGTCGATGATGAAACCATCGCCGGCGCCATCGATTTCATTAAACGCGCTAACGAACAGGGCAAGCCCTTTTATGTTTGGTGGAACGGCACCCGGATGCATTTCCGCACCCATGTGAAGGACGAGTTGCGCGGCATTTCTGGTCAGGATGAATACAGCGACGGCATGGTCGAACATGACATGCATGTCGGCCAGCTGCTGGACCTGATCGACGAGCTGGGCCTCACCGACAACACCATCGTGCATTACTCGACCGACAATGGCCCGCATATGAACACCTGGCCTGATGCGGCGATGACGCCTTTCTTTGGTGAAAAGAACACCAACTGGGAAGGTGGCTGGCGGGTGCCCTCAATGGTGCGCTGGCCCGGAAATATCGAAGCGGGCTCGGTTTCAAACGAAATCATGCACCACATGGACTGGCTGCCGACCTACCTGGCCGCTGCCGGACGGGACAATATCAAGGAAGAGCTGAAACAGGGCGGTGTTCAGGCCATTGGTCGCGAATACAAGGTCCATCTGGATGGCTATAATTTCCTGCCGCATCTTCTGGGCGAAGAGGAAGAAGGCCCTCGCAAAGAAGTCTTCTATTTCTCGGATGACGGTGACCTGACGGCTCTGCGCTATGAAGACTGGAAAATGATCTTCCTGGAGCAGCGCGCTTACACCACCCTGCGTGCCTGGGCGGAACCCTTCACACCGCTGCGTGTGCCCCTGATTTTCCACCTTCGCCGCGACCCCTATGAACGTTCCTACCGCACGTCCAACACCTATTACGACTGGCTGCTGGACCGGGCATATCTGTTGGTTCCCGCACAGGCCTATGTTGGGCAGTTCCTGTCTACATTCCAGGAGTTCCCTCCACGTCAAAAGGCTGCAAGCTTCTCGCTGGAACAGGTGATGGAGAAGATGGTCGCGCCGGTCGGCGACTGATTTCCTAGACACAACAACCCACGACACGGGCCGTCTGTTTCACAGGCGGCCCGTTGCTTTTTCGGCGCCCGCATGTGGACGCTGCGGCGGTGCTGGCCTATCATTATGGCATTGGGCAGCTCATAAGGCGGGCAGATGTTCTGGATTGTAATCAGCACCCTAGCCATCGTTGTGATGTGGACGATTGCCGGTCTTTCCGCGCTCAGCGCCGCGCGTACCGCACGCACACCACAAGGGGCGATGGGCTGGGTGGTCTTCCTGTTGGCGCTGCCGATTGTGGCCATTCCCGCCTATATGTTTTTTGGCCACCATCGGTTCAAAAGCTACCGGAACACACGGCGTAAATCACAAAGACTGACCCAACGGTTGCACCCAGCCGAGCGAGAGGTAAATCCCGACCCTGACACGCTGGGCATAAACCCCGCCCCACTGGAGGCCGTTGCCGGTTTCAGGGTTTCAGACGGCAACCGCTGCCAGCTTCTCATCAATGGGGCCGTCGCATTTGAGGCCATGTTCACCGCCATGGATGCGGCACAAGACTATCTATTGGTGCAGTTCTATATCGTTCGCGATGATGCATTGGGGCGCCAGTTGCGCGACCGGATGATTGCCGCTGCCCAACGCGGTGTCACCGTCTGGTTCATGTGCGACCGGGTTGGCAGCCATGCGTTGCCCTACGCCTATTCCGATGCACTTGCCGCAGCCGGTGTGAACCTTGTTGACCCGGCCACGCGTCGTGGCCCGAAACACCGCTTTCAGCTGAATTTTCGCAATCACCGCAAGACGCTCATCGCTGACGGGCGGGTTGGATTTACCGGCGGGCTGAATATCGGGGTGGAATATCTGGGGCAGGATCCGGTTTTAACCCCCTGGCGTGACACAAATATTCGCCTTGAAGGGCCCGCCGTGCTGCAGCTTCAACAGGTCTTTGCAGAAGACTGGCATTGGCTGACCGAAGAACCGCTGCTGGAGCTGCTGGACTGGAACGCCGCGGCAGATGCGGACGGGGTTCCCGTGTTGGTGGCGGCCACCGGCCCCGGCGACAATACCGAAAACGGATCGATGATGTTCTTTTCGGCCATTGCGGCCGCGCGGGATAGGATCTGGATTGCCTCTCCGTATTTCGTTCCCGACCTTGATGTGATTGCCGCACTCAAAAACGCGGCTTTGCGCGGGCTGGATGTCCGGGTCGTGGTGCCTGATATCGCTGATCACTATGCGCCGTGGCTGGCCGCATTCTCGTATTTTGATGACCTGCGTGACGCGGGCGTAACTGTCCTGCGCTATCGGGATGGGTTCATGCATCAAAAGGTCATCCTGATCGATGAACGGCTTTCGGGGATCGGCACCGCCAATCTCGACAACCGGTCATTCCGGTTGAACTTTGAGGCGATGGCCTTTGTTTTTGATGAGGATTTCGCACGTCAGGTCCGCACAATGCTCGAGGATGATATCACCCGCTGCACGGAACACGACACACGTTTGGCGGATCAGAAACTGGCCATTCGCCTTGGCGCGCCGGTCGCACGGCTCTTTGCGCCGCTGCTCTAGTTGCCGTTGACAGGCAGGGACCGAAATATCCGGCCCATCAGGGCGACCAGAAAGGCCGTCGACAGGCCAAAGGCCAACAGGCCAGTCACCGCGGCAAAGGCCGCAAATATCCGCAACCCCGGCCCCAGAACGATGTCGCCATAGCCCAGCGTCGTATAGGTCACGAGCGAGAAGTAGAGCGCTGAATTCCACTCCGGCAAGGTGCCGGTAAAGACAAAAACCGTCGACCAGATCCAGACGTGCAGAGTATGCGCCAACAGGATGAACGACAGGGCCGTGAAAATCGTAGTGCCATTTCTGACAAAGGCTCTGCGGTGTTTTATGCGCTGACTGATCCGGATCAGCGTGCTTGCACAGGCCACCAAAAGCGCCACTTCCAGAAGAACACAAGCCGACAGGTAGAGGCTCCCCCACATGATCTGCTGTAGCATTGTCATTCCGCTGTCCTCCGCTCTGCCCACCGCAACCGTTAGCAGCACCGGGCCCGGTTTGCCCAGTTCTTTCCTCAGCTTGGCCCACGCGCGCTGGACAGACCAGCCGCCATGGCGTCAGATAACTCCATCACAAAGCGCCGAGGTGAGACGCCCATGTTGCTAACCATCCACGATCTGTGGAAATCCTATCCAGGCCAGCCGCCGGACCGGGCTGTTCTGCAAGGGGTGCAGCTTGACCTGGATGGCGGTAGCACGCTGGCGCTAACAGGAGAGAGCGGTTCCGGAAAAAGCACCCTCCTGCATCTGATTGCCGGGCTGGACGACTTTGACCGGGGTGAGATCACGCTGGCAGGCACCGCCCTTTCAACCCTGCCGGACAGTGGCCGCTCCGCCCTGCGCCGCGGGCCGGTCGCGCTTGTCTTTCAACAGTTCAACCTTGTTCCATCGCTGACCGTCTCACAAAATCTGGCGCTCCACGCCCGGCTGTGCGGCCGCCACGACCCGATCTGGCAGCGGCAGTTAACCACCAAGCTGGGGCTGGACGGGCTGGAGAACCGCTATCCCGAGCAACTGTCGGGGGGGCAGCAGCAAAGGGTCGCCATTGGTCGCGCACTCGCGGCGCGCCCGCAGCTGTTACTGGCGGATGAACCCACCGGCAATCTGGATGAGACCGCCAGCGCGGCAGTACTCGACTTGATGCTGGATCTGGTCCGGGAAACCGGAACCGCCCTGTTTCTGGTCACCCACTCAAACACGATCGCCGCCCGGCTGGACCGCCGCCTGCATCTGCGCAACGGACAGTTGGCGTGAGATACGCCGCCTTCCTCACCCTGCTGTCACATTGGCGTCGCCATCCGGTGCAACTGGCCACCCTTTGCGCCGGGCTGGCCTTGGCCACGGCGCTCTGGACTGCGGTTCAGGCCATAAACAGCGAAGCCAAGGCCAGCTATGCCCGAGCGGCAGCGATGACCCAAACACCGCAATACGCAACACTGACTGCAAAGAATGGCCTGATCCCGCTCAGCCAGTATACAGACCTTGTGCGCCACGGCTGGCGGTTGAGCCCGGTACTGGAGGGGCGCTGGATATCCGCGGCTGGGCCTTTGCGTGTCCTTGGTATCGAAATGCTGACCCACCCGCCGTTGCCCGCACTAAGCCCTGCTGATAACGCCCCAGACCCAATCGGATTTCTAACCCTGCCGGGGCAATTGGCGGCCTCCACCGCAACAGCCGCTGCCCTGACCAACGCGCCCGCAACATCAGAGGTTTTTGCCACCGACAGCCTGCCGGACGGCATGGTATTGACCGATATAGCTACTGCCGCAAAGCTGCTGAAAAATAACAACTCCATATCCAGACTGATCATTGCCGACCAACAGCAGTCAGGCCTGACGGAGCTGTCGGTACTGGCCCCGGATCTCATCTTGTCTGCCGCCAACACACCGATTGGCCCTGCGGCTTTGGCGGACAGTTTTCACCTCAACCTCACAGCTTTTGCGTTGCTTGCCTTCACGGTTGGCCTGTTCATCGTGCATGGCGCCATTGGTCTGGCTGCCGAACAACGCCGCGCCACCTTGCGCAGCCTGCGCGCTCTTGGATTGCCATGGAAGGAGGCGGTCTCGCTTCTCATGGCCGAGCTCTTGTTGCTAGCACTTCTCAGTGGCCTTGCCGGGGTCTGCCTTGGCTATTTCGCAGCTGGCGCGCTTTTACCCGGTGTGGATGCCACCTTGCAGGGCCTCTATGGTGCTGCACAAACAAACAGCCTGTCCATCCGTTCGGACTGGATCTTTTCCGGTATCGCTATGTCCCTTTTCGGCGCCATAGCCGCTGGCAGCCACACCCTGTGGAAGATTTCCCGCCTGCCGCTCTTGTCTGCACCGGGGGTTCACGCCTGGGCAGAGGCCGCCAGCACCTCGACAAAGAAACTGGCGCTATCAGGGCTATGCCTCATCGGTGGCGGGTTCCTTGCCCTCCAGAGCGGCGGGCTGATTGCCGGGTTCACCTTTTTGTCCGGCATCCTGCTGGGCGTTGCACTCTGCCTGCCCTTGGCGCTGGCAACAGTGGCCCGCGCCGTTGCCCGCAAAACACAGAGCCCCTTGGCCGAATGGTTCTGGAGCGACCTTCAGGCCCAGCTGCCGGGCCTGTCGCTGGCGCTGATGGCCCTGCTTCTTGCGCTGACGGCCAATATCGGTGTCAGCACCATGGCCGGCAGTTTTCGTCTGACCTTTCAGACTTGGATGGATCAGCGCCTGTCTGCACAGATCTATGTGACAGTCCAGACCGATGCTCAGGCCGGTTCTCTGGTCGACTGGGCCGCGGATCAGGACATCGCCGCCCTGCCCCTGCGTTCGGCCGAAGGCACCTACGGTCAGCGACGGTTGGAGATTTACGGTGTCGTCAACCATCCAAGCTATCGGAGCCATTGGCCAATGCTCAGCGCTGGGCTTGAACCTTGGGGCGCAGTGGCCGCTGGTACCGGCATTCTGATCAGTGAGCAACTGGCACGGCGTGAAGACATCAACCTTGGCGATCCCTTTGCGCTGACTCCCTCTGCCAGTTTCAAAGTGGTGGGCATCTATTCTGATTACGGAAATCCGCACGGTCAGGTGGTAGTCTCCATGGCGCAACTGGACACCCTGTTTCCCGGCATCCCCAGTCGGCGTTTCGCACTGCACATGGACAAGACCCGCGTTGAAGACATCATCAACCTCATCTCTCAAGAGCCTGATTTTGAGGGTACAAATCCCGTCAATCAATCAGCGGTAAAGGCTCGCGCGCTGTCGATTTTTGATCGCACATTCCTGGTGACTGATGCGTTGGGCATCCTCACGCTCGCGGTTGCTGGGTTTGCCATTTTCACCAACCTTCTCACCCTTTGGGATCGGCGACTGTCCCAGCTTGCACCGCTGCTGGCGCTGGGGGTGACACGCAGGCATCTTGCCATACTGGATCTCACCCGCAGTCTGGTGCTTGCTCTGCTGACCTTTTTGGTTGCCCTGCCGCTCGGCCTTGTGCTGGCATGGATACTCCTGAAAATCATCAATCCCGAAGCCTTCGGCTGGCAGTTGCCTTTGCATTTCTTCCCTGACGAATGGTTGAAAATGGCCATACTTTCGATCACAGCAGCCGCCATTGCCGCTGCCATTCCCTGCCTCAGACTGTGGTATTTGCAACCCGCCGCCCTGCTCGGAGGATTCAACAATGAACGCTAGGATCATTCTGGCATTTCTGGTCTCCGTCCTGCCCCTTGCTGCCATTGGACAGGGGTTCGCCGGATTGGGAACCGTTGCCGAAGGGTTTGAAAACCCACGCCCAGATTATGAGATTACATTCCCGAAAGATCACGCAGCACACCCCAACTACCGCATCGAATGGTGGTATCTGACCGCCAACCTCCAAGATGAAAACGGTCGCGCCTTTGGGGTTCAATGGACCCTATTTCGCAGCGCCCTGCGACCGGGTCAGGCTGCTGGATGGGACAACCCGCAGATCTGGATGGGCCATGCCGCAGTCACATCCGCGCAAATGCACCTGACAACCGAACGTCTTGAACGCGGTGGCCTTGGGACTGCCGGCGTCGATGCCAATCCATTCACTGCCTGGATCGGAAATTGGCAGATGGCGTCAACCGGCGCTGATTTGACCCCTCTAAGCGTTTCCGCATATGGAGAGGATTTCTCCTATACTTTAAATCTATTAGCGGACACTCCTTATGTTTTGAACGGCGATTTTGGTTATTCGGTAAAATCCCCCGATGGGCAGGCAAGCCACTATTATTCGCAACCGGGTTACAGGGCATCCGGCACGCTCAGTCTGCCTGAAGGGCCGGTGAAGGTCACCGGATCCGCCTGGCTGGACAGGGAATGGTCCAGCCAGCCGCTTTCAGCAGAGCAGAAAGGCTGGGATTGGTTTTCGCTGCATTTCGACACCGGCAGCAAACTGATGGGTTTCCGGCTTCGCAGCAGTACGGGTGAGTTTTCCTCCGGAACCTGGATCAACCCGGATGGCACCGCTGAACCGCTGGCGCCCGGGGAATTCATCGCCCGTCCTGTCGAGTTCGCCGAAGGGGCAGACAGCCAAATCCCGGTCGAGTGGCAGGTCAAAGTGCCTGCCCATAACCTCGCTGTGACAATCAATGCTTTGAACCCTGCGTCTTGGATGGATCATTCTGTAACCTATTGGGAGGGGCCTGTGCATGCATCGGGCAGTCATTCCGGCGTCGGTTACTTGGAAATGACAGGTTATCGGTAGCGGTCTGAAGGCGGGTCGCCCTGTTGTAAAGTTTCAAAATAGCCGTGACATTTGCAACAAATCGCCATTGGCATGATTGCGCTAACCATGTTACAACTAAAGAGGTAATTGCCGAAAGATCACCCAATTACAGGGTGCGCTTCAACAATCAATACTCCGACCGCTATTCGCATATTCCTTTCAAAACCCACAAATACAATGATTTAGACCGTGACGTTATTAAGCACACTGATCTCCGAAAAACCTGAAATTGACAATTTCTGGCTGCTTGAAACCTATGTTTCATCTGCTGCCAGAACCGTTCCGCTTGGATTACGGACACCGCTAACCTGCGACATAGAACCAGAGTTCCGCAGCACGCCCCCAAAGTGGGATCTGATCCTGACCGAAGCCTATGACCGCGGACTGCGGGCCGGCTGATTGGTCGATAAACGTCCTGTCCGATGTCGCTTGCGGATAGACGGGGTTGGGGCGAGTCTCTATCTTGCGTTGAAACGCCCGGGCGCTCCGGGGCAACGCGAGGATTCTCATGAAATATCTCACACCAGCCAGCTTTGCTGAGGCGGCCAGCCTTGCGCGGGATGCAAGCGGGGTGACACGCTTTCTGGCCGGCGGCACCGATGTGCTCGTCCAGATGCGCGCGGATATCGTCACACCGGATACACTGATTGATATCAAACATATAGACGGCGTTCGTGACATCATTCGCGGCGCTGACGGCGGTTGGACCATTGGTGTCGCAACCCCAGGCGCTGAAATGAAAGAGCACGCCGAGCTGGGCGCCGAATGGCCCGGCGTGGTCGAAGGCATGGATCTGATCGGATCAACCCAGGTACAGGGGCGCGCCACACTAACGGGCAACCTGTGCAACGCCTCTCCGGCTGCCGACAGCGTGCCCGCCATGGTCGCAGCCGGTGTCGAGGTGACAGTATCCGGCCCGGACGGCAGCCGCCGCGTCAAGGCAGAGGACATCCCCGTTGCCCCCGGTCGCACCAGCCTATCCAAGGGAGAGCTGATCTCGGCGGTGCATATCCCGCCGCGCGGCGACAACGGTGGGGACGCCTATCTGCGCTTCATCCCGCGTACTGAAATGGACATCGCGGTGGTGGGTTGCGGTGTGAACCTGCGGCTCGATGGCGATGTGATCACCGAAGCGCGCGTATCACTGGGGGCCGTTGCCCCAACCGTGCTGCTGGTTCAGGCCTGCGCGGATACGATCATCGGCTCCACCCTGGATGAGGCCGCATTGGACAGGCTGGCCGAGGCCGCCTCGGCCGCCTGCAATCCGATCACCGACAAACGCGGCACCGTGAAATTCCGCACCCATGTGGCGGGCGTGCTCGCACAGCGCACCGCGAAAATCGCCTATGGGCGCGCAAAGGGAGAGACCAAATGAGCAAGGTCCACGTAACCACCTCGATCAACGGTGACAGCACCGAATACCTCTGCGATCCGCGTGAAACCCTGCTGGACGTGCTGCGCGATCAGCTGAACCTCACAGGTGCCAAAGAAGGCTGCGGCACCGGCGATTGCGGCGCTTGCTCGGTCACCATGGACGACCGTCTTGTATGCTCCTGCCTTGTGTTGGGGGTTGAGGCAGAAGGTAAGGAAATCAAAACTGTAGAGGGCATTGCTGAAGGTGAAACGCTGCATCCGCTGCAGCGCAAGTTCATCGAACATGCCGCGCTGCAATGTGGCGTTTGCACCCCCGGTATTCTGATTGCAGCAAAATCCCTGCTGGAAAAGAATCCCGACCCGACCGAGACCGAAGTGCGCTATTGGCTGGCCGGCAATCTCTGCCGCTGCACCGGCTATGACAAGATCATTCGCGCCGTCATGGACGCGGCAGCAGAAATGCGGGAGGCGGCATAATGGCCCTGGACGAATATAAACCGCAGAGCGGCGACGCTGAGCTGGAAAACAAAGAACTGAAATATGTCGGCACCACTCCGGACCGCCCGGACGGGCTGGACAAGGTCACCGGCAAGGCGCGCTTTGGCGCCGATCTATCGCTGCCAGGCATGTTGTTTGGTGCCATCGTGCGCAGCCCTCATGCCCATGCCAGAATCGTCAAGATTGACGCCTCCAAGGCCGAGGCACTGGATGGGGTGAAGGCCGTGGTCACCCGCGCTGACTTTGCCACCGGTCTGGAAGGTGAATACGGCTTTGTTCTGGAAAACGTCATGGCCGGCGAAAAGGCGCTCTATGACGGGCACGCTGTTGCCGCCGTCGCCGCCACCTCGGCGCTGATCGCGCGGGATGCGGCCAAGCTGGTCGAGGTCGAATACGAGGTTCTGCCCCATGTCACCGACGTCGACAAGGCCATGGCCGAGGGCGCGCCGGTCATCAACGCCGCTTACGCCGATGCATCGGTCCCCGAGGGCATGCACCCCAATGTTGTGCGCCATCACGAAAGCGGCCATGGCGATGTTGAGGCCGGCTTTGCCGAGGCGGATCTGATCGTCGAGGACACCTATGTGACCGAGGCCGCGCATCAGGGCTATATCGAACCCAACGCCTGCGTCGCCCAGATGGGCAGCGACGGCAAGGGAGAGCTGTGGGTCTGCACGCAAGGCCATTGGTATGTGCAAAAACACTGTGCGGCCCTGCTGGGCATGGAAACCGCGCAGCTGCGTGTCACCGCCTCCGAGATTGGCGGCGGTTTCGGCGGCAAGACAACCGTGTTTCAGGAACCTGTCGCGCTGGCACTCAGCCGAAAAGCAAGCCGCCCGGTGAAACTGGCGCTGCAGCGGTCTGAAGTGCTGCGCGCCACAGGCCCGACCGCCTCGGCGTCGATGGACATCAAGATCGGCATGAAGAAGGACGGTACCATCACCGCCGCCGAAGGCACTTTCCGCCTGCAGGGCGGCGCCTTCCCCGGTGCTCCGATGGAGTTTTCGGCCATGTGCGCCTTTGCCTGCTATGATCTGGCCAATGTGCGTCAGGTCGGCTGGGACGTGGTGTCGAACCGCCCCAAACAGGCCGCCTACCGTGCGCCGGGCGCGCCGATGGCGGCTTTTGCAGTTGAATCGGTGATTGATACCGCCTGCAACAAGCTGGGTCTGGATCCGCTGGAAGTGCGCCTGAAAAATGCCGCCCATGATGGCACCAAGGCCTCCTGGGGGCCGCGCTATGACCAGATCGGCATGGTTGCCACGCTGGAGGCCGCCAAGGCACACCCGCATTATTCGGCCCCGCTGGAGCCGGGTCAGGGTCGCGGTGTGGCTTCGGGGTTCTGGTTTAACCACGGCGGAGAAACCTCTGTTTCCCTTTCGCTTTCTGAGGATGGCACCTGTCAGGTTTCTGTCGGCACGCCAGACATTGGCGGCTCGCGTGCCTCCATGGCGCTGATGGCGGCCGAGGTTCTGGGCATCCCTTACGAGAACATCCGCGTCACCATCGCGGACACGGCCACCCTGGGCTACAACGACGTCTCCCACGGCAGCCGGGTGACCTATGCCTCCGGTTTGGCCACCATCAAGGCGGCCCGCGCGGCGGTAGAAAAACTTTGCCAGCGCGCGGCGGCAAAATGGGGCATCGAGGAAGATGCGGTGAAATGGGAAGACGGCTGCGCGGTGCCTTCGGGGGCCAATGCAGGCGATTTCGACCCGCTGCCATTGGCGGAGATCACGGCCACCATGGGCAGCACTGGCGGGCCGATCTCGGGCCATTTTGAGGCCACTCCAGAAGGCGCTGGCGTCAGCTTTGGCACCCATATCGTCGACGCTGAGGTGGATCAGGAAACCGGTGCGACCAAGATCGTGCGCTACACCGTGGTGCAGGACGCTGGCAAGGCCATCCACCCGGCTTACGTCGAAGGCCAGTATCAGGGGGGTGCCGCACAGGGTATCGGCTGGGCGCTGAACGAGGAATATGTCTACGGCGAGGATGGGCGGCTGCAAAACACAGTTTTCCTCGACTACCGAATTCCTGTGGCATCCGACCTGCCGATGATCGACGCAGTCATTGTTGAGGTTCCGAACCCCGGCCACCCCTACGGTGTGCGCGGCGTGGGGGAAACCGGCATCGTGCCGCCGCTGGCCGCCATTGCCAATGCGGTATCAAATGCGGCGGGCGTGCGGTTGAAAAGCCTGCCGATGAACCCGCCGAAGATCCTTGAAGCTCTCGAGGATCAGGCAGGTGACGCCTAGGGTTCAGGTCCATCTGTGGTCGGCTCTGCGTCGACACACAGGCGGAGCCGAGGTGGTGGAGGTTGAGGCCGCCACCACCGGCCAGCTACTGGAGGCGCTGAGGCGGGATTATCCCGGTCTGGGGCCGATGATCGACGCAGGTGTCTCTGTGGCGATTGACGGGCGGATCTATGCGACCAGCCTGTCCCAGCCGGTTACGCCGGAGAATGAGATTTTCATTCTGCAGCGGATCAAGGGCGGATAACAGGCAAACATAAGAGGGGCGCTGCCCCCGGCCCGTTGGGCCTCCCCCGGGATATTTCCGGCAAGAGGAAAAACGGACCCCAAAAAAAGTAAGCCCGCCAGACTTTGTGTCTGGCGGGCTTTGTCTTATTAAACCGGTGTGACCTGGTCTGGTTCTTTTGGGCTTCCTTTGACCCATTCACGCAGCCCCTGCATCACCGCGTAGAGCACCGGCACCAGGATCACGCCGATCACCGTGGCGGCCAGCATGCCGCCAAAGACAGCAACACCAATGGCAAACTGGCTGGCAGCCCCTGCGCCCGAGGCGGTGAGAAGCGGCACCACCCCCAGAAGGAAGGACAGGGCCGTCATCATCACCGCCCGGAAACGCTGCTGTGCGGCCTCACGCGCGGCTTCGCGGATGGAGAGACCGGCCGCGCGGCGCTCCATCGCGAATTCAACGATGAGAATGGCGTTCTTGGAGGCAAGACCGATCAGCATGATCATCCCGATCTGGGTGTAGAGGTTGATATCCCCCCCGACCACCGCCACCGCTGCCACCGCGCCAAAGAGCGCCACGATCACTGAGAGCAGAATGGCCACCGGCATGGTCCAGCTTTCATATTGGCCAACCAGGAAGAGATAGGCAAAAAGCACCGCCATGCCGAGAATGACAACAACCATGCCGGCACCGTCCAGCTGCTGCTGCGCCGTGCCGGTCCATTCAAAGGCATAGCCCGGCGGTAGCGCGGTTGCGGCTTCTTCCTGCATCACCCGGATCACATCGCCGGTCGACAGGCCTTCGGCCGGCACCGCAGTCACGGTCGCCGAGCGGAACATGTTGTGCCGTTTCAGGATCACCGGACCCAACACGTTTTCAACATCGATCAGTGTCGACAGCGGTACCATGTCGCCCGCCTGCGAGCGCACATAGATCCCGCCGATGTCGTCAATTTTGTCACGGTAGGAGCCTTCGGCCTGCACCAGCACCCGGTAAACGCGGCCAAACAGGTTGAAGTCATTGACATAGTAGGAGCCGAGATGCGCCTGCATCGTTTGGAAAATCTCGGAAATCGGAACATCCATCGTTTTCGCTTTTTCGCGGTCCAGATCGACGAACAGCTGCGGAACATTGGCGCGGAAGGTAGTGTAGGACTGGCCAACTTCGACCCGTTGGTTGGCAGCATAGACCAGAGAACCGACGGCAGAGGCCAGATCCTGCGGTGATCCGCCAGCGGTCTGCTGCACCTCCATTTCGACCCCCGCAGACATGCCAAGACCGGAGATCGGCGGCGGGTTGAAGGCCACGATGCTGGCCGCCGCTTCACCGTTGGCAATGCCAAAGATCTGCTGGAGGATGGCATCGGGATGCAGGATCTCTTCAGTGCGTTCATCCCATGGATCCAGGCTGACAATGATCATCGCCCCATTGGCGCCAGCACCATTGAGCAGGCTGAAGCCATTCACCAGAATCGTATTCTGCACGCCCGCGATCTCTTCGATTTGATCGTTCACACGTTTGGTGACCACCTCGGTCCGCCCCAACGCGGAAGCATCGGGCAGCTGCACATCCACAAAGAGATAGCCGTTGTCCTCCAGCGGCAGGAAACCCTTGGACGTGGTTCCAAAAAGCGTACCGGTTCCGAAGGTGACGGCGCCGATGATCACCAGACCCAAAATGGGCAGGCGCAGCAGCCGGCCGACAATCATCATATAGCCGCCGCGCACGCTGCCGATCGCATTTTCAAAGGTCGCCAGAATCCCCTTGGGCGGGCCTGAACGCGCCTTGAGCACGATGGAGCACAGCGCCGGTGACAGGGTCAGCGCGTTGATCGAGGAGATCACCACCGCCGCCGAGATCGTCACAGCAAACTGAGAGTATAGCCGACCAGTGATGCCCGGCATGAAGGTGACAGGTACAAAGACCGCCAGCAAAACTAGGGTTGTTGCAATCACCGGGCCGGTGATCTGCCCCATCGCCTTGCGGGTGGCATCGGCAGGTGACAATCCCTCTTCGGCAATGATGCGTTCGACGTTTTCCACCACAACAATGGCGTCATCCACCACGATACCGATGGCCAGAACAAGGGCGAACAGCGAAATGGTGTTGAGCGACATGCCCAGCACCAGCAACACCGCAAAGGTACCGATCAACGACACTGGAATGGCCACCGCCGGAATGATCGTGGCCCGCCAGGAGCCAAGGAACACAAACACAACCGAGATAACCAGAATGAAGGTCATCATCAGTGTCGACACCACGTCGTTCAATGATTGCTCAACAAAATCAGTGGTGTTGAAGGGCACCGAATAGGCCACATCATCCGGAAACGCCGCGGACAGGCGCTCCAGTTCGGACAGGACGGCATCGGAGACAGCCAGCGCGTTGGCGCCGGGAGCCTGATAGACCGCCAGAATGGTGGCCTCGCTGCCCTCGAAATAGCCGGAGGCGGTATAAAACTGCGAGCCAAGCTCTACATTGGCGATGTCCTTCAGCCGCACCGTGCTGCCCGCGGCACCAGTCCGGATCACGATGTCCTCAAATTCGCTGACCTCGGTCAGACGGCCTTTGGTTTTAATCGTGTACTGAAAGGTCTGATCACCGGGTGTTGGCGGCGCGCCGATCTGACCGGCCGACACTTCGATATTCTGCTCACGTACCGAATTGATCACATCACCGGGGGTTATGCCCAGGCCGGCCATCTTGTTCGGATCCATCCAGATCCGCATCGCATAGCTGAGGTTATTGAGGATATCGGCCTTGCCAACGCCCTCGACCCGGCTCAGCGCGTCGCGGATGTTGATGGAGGCATAGTTGGACAGAAAGATATCGTCATAGGTGTTGTTGGGCGACGTCAGTGCCACCACCATCAACATATTGGTGGAGCTTTTCTGTGTGACCACACCCGAGGATGTCACCTCTGCTGGCAAGCCCGCCATGGCCTGGGCCACGCGGTTCTGCACGTTCACCGATGCGATATCGGGATCGGTGCCCACCTCAAAAGTGACCGACAGCGAATAGCCGCCGTTGTCGGAGGAGGAAGACGACATATAGATCATGTCATCCACCCCGTTGACCTGCGCCTCAATCGGGGAGGCAACCGAGGTTTCAACGGTTTCTGCGTTGGCGCCGGTATAGCTGGCGCTGACATTCACCACAGGCGGGGTGATGTCCGGGAACTGGGCCACCGGCAGGGCAAAATAGCCGATGGTGCCCATCACCGTCAGAACGAGTGAGATGACGATGGCGAACTTGGGGCGGGATATGAATACAGCAGAGAACATCGCTTATTCTTCTCCGGCCTGATTGGCCAGAACAGGGTCAACCTCAACACCGGGACGCACCCGCTGCAGGCCTTCGACAATCACCTGTTCGCCCGCCACCAGACCGTCCTGGACAATGATACCGGTTTCGATCGTTTCACCGGTCACAAGGTAACGCTGTTCGATCATGTTTTGCTCGTCCACCACCAGAACAAACGGCCCCTGCTGATCACGCTGGATCGCGGCCTGACTGATGATCAGCCGGTCTGCGGGTTCCTTGGATTCCAGCCCAACCGTCAGGAAGGAGCCATCAATGATCAGACGGCGTTCATTTTCGAATTCGGCGCGGGTTATTATGGAACCGGTGGCAGGATCGACCCGGTTATCAACAAAGGACACACGACCCGCCTCATCCAGGCGCCTGCCGTTGGGCAGGATCACAAAAACGCCGGGAATATCACCGGGGCGCGGGCGGCCCAACTCATCCCGCTCCACATCTTCCAGCAATTCGACAAAGGTCTTTTCGTTCAGCGAGAAGGTCACATTGATCGGCGCTTCGCGCACGATATTGACCAGCGCTTTGGTATTGGGGCCCACAACATCACCAACGCTGACCGCAATCTTGCCAACACGACCAGAGAAAGGCGCGTGGACTTCGGTATAGCTCAGATCCAGCTCGGCCTGGCTGATCGCCGCCTTGGCCGCACGGACCTGCGCCTCTGCGACCAGTTCATTTGCCCGCGAAGAATCGCGTTCTGCCTCGGGAACGGACCCGCGCTCAAACAGTTCTTCCTTACGGGCAAGATCTAGCGCTGCCAGTTCCAGATTGGCCTCTGCGACCGCCAGATCGGCACGGCGCGCCTCAAGCGTCGCCTCATAAGAGGTGCTTTCGATCCGGAACAGCGTTTCGCCGACCTTCACCTCGGCCCCGTCGCGGATCAGGATCTCTTCGAGATAGCCATTTACACGGGCCACCACATCCACCTTGTCCTTGGCTTCACCCCGGCCAATGAAGGTTTCGGACAGGGTGATTGGCTTGATCACAGCTGCCATGACGGACACTTTGGGGGGCGCTGCGTCCTGCGCAAATGCGGCCGGACCCATGGTCAGACATAGTGCTGTGCCAAAACCAAAAACTGCCGAGCGGAGCGCACCAACGCCCCGGAGGCTTCTATTGTTCTCAAACATTAATCTACGCCTTTCTGGTTCGCCCCGTTTTGGTCTGCCTCAGGCCGTCAAAACAAAACTTTACGATGCATTGAAACTCACTTTGCCCCATCCTTGCTCAGCATGAGGACAACCGCAAGAAATCATAGGATTTACCTGCGAATAACTGGGGTGGGCATACAATGGGAAGCTTTATTTTCAACCCCGAATAATACCATCGGCGGCATCAAGCCCAACGCCTTTTCGAGAGGCAGCGCAACACTACACGAAAACCAGAGAGACTGCGTGCGAGGCTGCGGGGCTTCGACGCGCCGAATTCTAAGGGGGGGGGTAATGGCGGACAGACAGGGATTCGAACCCTGGAGACGGTCTCCCGCCTACACACTTTCCAGGCGTGCGCCTTCGACCACTCGGCCACCTGTCCACTGGGCGGGGTTTTGATGGATCTGGGGGGAGATTGCAAGAGCGAAAAGTAAAAAACATGGACAGAAGGAAGAAGTTTTTTTGCAACCACCCTTCGCCCCGCATAGGCGGGTGCGATCAGTGGCTCCGAACCCGTATCACAGAGAAATTTGCAGCCATTACACGGCCTTGCGCAGACAGCGTCAGTAGTCGCTATCTGTCTCAGGGTCGGCCAAATCGCTGGCGTCCGGCTTTTCCGGTGTCGCTGTCGAAGGCGCCGGACGCATCGTGTCCACCGGGGCGGTTGCAGGTCTGTTCGCCCCTGCCGTCAGCGCTTCGGGATTTCGCAGCCAGATGTCGCGCTGGGCAAAGGGAATTTCGATATCTTCTTCAGCGAAGCGGCGCGCGATCTCGTAATTCATGTCGGAGCGCACCGAAAGCACCCAGTTCACATCGCGCAAAATGGCCCGAATCTCGAAATCCAGCGAATCCGCTCCAAACCCCTGGAACACAACGCTGGGGGCCGGGTTCATCAGCACCATTGGATGCGCCTTGGCGATCTCCATCAGGATCGCCTCGATCCGGCGCGGATCGGTGCCATAGGCCACGCCAACAGGTACAATGACCCGGCCCACGGTATTGCCGCGGGTGTAATTGGTCACGGTGCCGGTGATCAGATCCGAATTGGGCACAATCACATCGGTGCGGTCGAACGTCTCAATTCGTGTCGAGCGCACGGAAATGTCACGCACATAGCCCATCAACCCGCCAACCTCGATCCAGTCGCCTTTGGCCACCGGGCGTTCGACCAGAAGAATGATGCCGGAGACAAAGTTGGACACGATGGTCTGAAGGCCAAAACCGATACCGACCGACAGCGCACCTGCCACAATGGCCAGCGATGACAGGTCCAGCCCGGTCCAGCTGATGGCAATGACCGCCGACAGGAACACCCCCACATAGCCGGTGCCAGACACAACTGCGTTCTGGCCGCCAGGATCAAGCCGGGTCTTGGGCAGCAGCGAATTGCGCAACGAGGCCTGCAAGGCCCGCGTTCCGGCATAGCCGGCTGCAAAGACAAGCACGAACACCAGAAAGGATGTGGGTGAAATAACCGTATCACCAACAGAGAACCCGGTCAGGAACTTCGCCCAAAGCTCGGTCAGATCAGCGACCCGCGCGCCCCAGATCAACGCCAAAAGCGGCAGGGTCAGCAGGGTCAGGATGAAACCGGCCAGCACGATAAACAGCGAATCCTGCACGCCATCAGTCCGCCCCCGCACCAGCCCATAGATATCGGCAATCAGCTTTTGCAGGATCAGCGCCGTCGACATCACAAACAACGTCGAAGCCACCGGGTAGATCAGCGCCTCGGCGGCGTTGATATAGCCAAAAGCGGCCAGAACAGGGGCCAGAATACCCAGGCCATAGGCCAAGCGGCGCACAATGCGAATGGCGCGCCCTGCCCCGGCTGCTATTGCTGTTTCACCGCCCGGCTCCAGCGTTTCCTTGGCCGCGCGACGCATGCCTATACGCTGAAGACGCACAAGAACCAGCGCAGTCAGCGCAATCACCGGAAAGGCGATAACGGACCGAGTGGAATCTGAAATGCTTTCGATCTGTTCGAACAGATTGACCAGATCGCGCAGCACCAGCATCACCGCGACCATCTCGATCAAGAAACGCACCTCGGCACGGCGGCCATGCTGCACCGGCACCAAATCATTGTCCCCATGCGGAGAGAACAATTGCAGCCCCAGCCAGTTGAACAACAAGAGGATCGTGGCCCATCCCGGAACACGATCCAGAACCAGAGAGCCGCGCGGGCCCAGAACACCAGCCAGTTCAATCGCTTGGGTGATCAGCAATACACCAAACAGCGGCAGGGCGACCTGGACCAGCGAGACAAAGAAGCCCCAGACCCCTGTGCCCCGGCCGCCAAAGCGGCGCATATAATCGCCGACCATTTCCGCCCAGCGACGGCTGCGCAGAACCAGCAGAATGCCAATGGCCGTAAGCGCCATGATCAGCGGCAGGCTGTTTTGTATCCGCTCCAGGGTCGTCGCCTGCACGCTGCGCTGTCGCGTCTCGTTCCAGACCGATCCAATTGCCTGCCCCAGATCCGACGCCGCAAGGCCCCAGTGTTCCGGGTTCAGCGGCGACGGGTTGCGTTCAAGCAGCGCCTTGGTGCGGCGGTCCCGGATGATCCGGTCAATCTCCCCAATCAGCCCATCGGCCCGGTTAAAGGCCTCCTCGGAGACCACGCGCGGCACGGTCAGCGCATTCAGCTGCTCGGTTAGGGAGATCCGCAATGCGGCAATGTCTTCGGGTTCTTCGCCACTTTCGGGTTCTGGCCCCAAGGCGCCGATCTGCCCATCCAGCGTGCGAATGCGGGCCTGGTTGGCGTTGCGGGCCTGATTGAAAGTCTCGCGGAAATCCACGATTTCTTGGCGCAGCACCTCCAGCGCCACCGATGATGCGCGGTCCGCGTCGATAACATCCTCGGCGCGGTCGGCCGTGTCCAGCCAGTCTTGATAGTAGGCGCGATCCTGCGTCGTCAGCCGGGCATCCGCCGCGCCGCCCAGCACAAGGCTAAGACAGAGCGCGGCAAGAAAAATCCGAGTCAGACGCAGGAGGCTGATCATGTGTCCTCAAATACACCGGGAATTGAGGCGGGCGCGTGGGTCATCCAGTCAGGGACCGGTAGACCTTTTTCGCGCAGGAAGTCCGGGTTGAACAGTTTGGACTGATAGCGCGTGCCATAATCGCAAAGCACGGTCACGATGGTGGCACCACGGCCCAGATCCTTGGCCATGCGCACGGCACCGGCGATGTTGATCGCTGACGACCCGCCCAATACCAGGCCTTCGTCGTGCAGCAGATCAAAGACATAAGGTACCGCGTCGCCATCAGCCACCTGATAGGAGTAATCAGGCGTGAACCCTTCGAGGTTCTTGGTGATCCGCCCCTGACCGATGCCTTCGGTGATCGACGATCCTTCGGACTTCAGCTCGCCGCTGGTGTAGTAGGAATAGAGGGCCGCGCCCATCGGATCAGCAAGGGCGATCTTGACGCCTTTGGGCTGCAGGGCCTCGGCCACACCGGCAAGGGTGCCGCCTGAGCCGACGGCGCAGACAAATCCGTCTACCTTGCCGTCAGTTTGATCCCAGATTTCCGGGCCGGTGGTTTCCACATGCGCCTGACGGTTTGCCACGTTGTCGAACTGGTTTGCCCAGATCGCGCCGTTTGGCTCGGTCTTGGCCAGCTCCTTGGCCAGACGCTCGGAATAGCGCACATAGTTATTGGGGTTGCGATACGGTGCTGCGGGCACCTGCACCAGCTGCGCGCCGGCGAGCCGCAGCATATCTTTCTTTTCCTCGGACTGGGTTTCCGGGATCACGATCACCGTTTTGAACCCCATCGAGGCGCCAACCAGCGCCAGACCAATGCCGGTATTGCCGGCCGTGCCTTCGACGATGGTGCCGCCCGGCTTCAGATCGCCGCGTGCGATGGCGTCACGGATGATATAAAGCGCCGCCCTGTCCTTTACGGACTGGCCGGGGTTCATGAATTCAGCCTTGCCCAGGATCTCGCAGCCGGTCTCATCGCTGACACGGTTCAGACGGATGAGCGGAGTGTGGCCAACCGCGTCGGCCAGATCGCGTGCTATGCGCATGATTTCCCTTTCACTGGTTCAGTCCTGATGTAGCGAAGCACATCGCCTGCGGCAAGGCGTGAGCCTCAGCCATATTTTGCTCTGAGCCTATCCCGGTGCCGGGCCAGCCATAGTCCGCAGGTAACAAGCGGCATGTCCTGATAGGCTTGGGCGTCTATACGTTCCATCAAGGTCTCGAATGGCAGAATTTCTGACCTGATATCCTCGCCCTCGCCTGCAAGACCACCACCGCCACTGCGGGTGGAAAAATCTGAAATCCCCACAAAAACATGCAGGATTTCGGTCAAACAACCGCTGGAGGGGTAGATTTCGCCGACCAATTCCAGCTCTTGCACCGTCAAACCGGCCTCTTCCAGCGACTCACGTCGCGCCGCCTGCTCCGGTGTTTCGCCAGGATCAACCAGCCCCGCAACCGGCTCCCACATCCACGGGCGCGTCTCACCGCCCATGTAAACGGCCGCGCGAAACTGTTCGACCAGCAGCACCTTATCCTGCACCGGATCATAGGGCAGCACCACAGAGGCCCGCCCATTCATAAAGGCGGCGCGGTTCATCACCGGGCTCATCTCGCCGTCGTTCTGGCGGAACTGGAGATCCATTTCTTCGTAAGCAAAGAACCCGATATGCGCGTGTTTATGGCCATGCACGATGACATCGCGCGCCAGATCGCGCTGCGGGTCCTGCGGTTTTTCCTGTGCGGCCAGCCAGGCCGATGCCCGGCGACGGGCCGATGGGAGCGCATGGGCGGCATCCTGCGCGGTGATCCGACCCTTATAGGCCATGATTTCGCGTGCTGCCCGCAGGGTCATAGCGCCCCAATCGCTGATCCATCTGTCCAGATGCCAGACATCTCCTGCCTGCCAGCGACCGGCCTCTGCGAAATACACATCGGCCGCGGCCTTTGTGCCATCCGCCAATGTCGGGTGAACCGGCTTTAGCGCGTAGTCAAAACCGCCTTCGTAAAAGTTAAGCGCCGCCACATCCTGATCATCCAGATCGCGCACCAAAAGCCCCTCTGCGGCTGCGCCCTCGGCCGCCACAATGATCGGAAATGCCTCTCCCTTTACGGCGTGGGTCTGATGCCCCGCCAGATGGGCGGGGCTGATGTTCAAGTCAGCCGCGGGTTTTCCCAGCACAAGCTCAAGCAGTGGAATATAGCGCAACGAGCCATAGAAGAAGAGGTCAGACACGATATGCAGCCTTCAGAAAATGAGGGTTCAGCGCCAAATACGCGCGGCGCGCTCTGTGGCCAGCCCGCTCAGAACGCCGCCAACCAGCAAGGTCACAATTACCAGCGGCACGGCAATATCAACGGCATAATCCACCCCAATCAGGAAAATCGCGCTCAGAGCTTCAAAGGGGCCGTCATATCGGTTGCGCATCGCGAGGCTGAACATCTCGTAGATGCCCTGCAGGAACAGGCCCCAAAAAACCATGACAACAACACCTGTGATGCCATTGTTGATCGCCGGCACAAACCCGCGCCCCGCGCGTTTTCCCATCACCTTCCAGCCACAGATCACCCCGACAGCCACGTTGACATGAGTGAAATAGCCAAAGTCTGTGCCTTCCGGCATCAGCGGCATGATCTGGCTTGAAACCACAAAAGCAAGGATCGCCATGCAGATGGCGGCGGTCAGGCGGGCTCCGTTGGGCATTTAATCTGGTCCGTTCAGCGATGCGTCAGTGTTATCTGTGTAACGTCGCAAGTACCCGCCTTGAAAGCCCCAGCACAGGTTGTGAGGTAGAAATTCCACATTTTGTGGAATCTGTCGTCAAAACCCATCACTTGAACCTCGTCCCAGCGGGCATTGAAGGTTTCGCGCCAGCGCCTCAGCGTCTGGTCGTAACTATCCCCAAACTCGATCGAATTCACCACCGCAAGCCCGGCCATTTCAGCCTGCTGGCGCAGAACGGATGGCGAGGGCAGCATGCCGCCCGGAAATATGTGTTTCTGGATGAAATCCACACCGCGTTTATACACCGTCCAGCGTTTGTCAGCGACGGTGATGATTTGCAGCGTTGCCTTGGCGCCAGGTTTCAGCCGGTCGTGCACGGTTTTGAAATAGGCGGGCCAGTATTTTTGGCCCACCGCCTCGAACATCTCTATCGAGGCAATACCGTCAAACTGGCCGTCACTGTCGCGGTAATCCTGCATCCGCAGGTCTACCACATCACTTAATCCCGCGTCCTCAATGCGTTGCCTCGCATACTTCAACTGCTCTTCACTGATGGTCAGCCCGGTCACTTTCAGCCCGCGTTCTTTGGCGGCATATTCCGCGAACCCGCCCCAGCCACAGCCGATTTCCAGAACATGATCGCCCGGCTGCACCCCCATCCGATCCACCATGGAGGCATATTTGGCGGTCTGGGCCACCTCCAGGCTCTCTTGTCCGGTGGCGAAAATTGCGCTGGAATAGGTCATCGAAGGATCCAGCCACAGGGCGTAGAAATCATTCCCCAAATCATAGTGATAAGAGATGTTCTTGCGGGCCTGATCGCGGTGGTTCCGGTTCATCCAGAACCGAAGCCTTTCAAAAGCCCGCACAAACATCTGGCCCGGAAAGGCATCATACACCGTGTCATGACCTTCGTGGATCAGATCCATGAAGGCCTGCAGATCCGGGGTGCTCCACCAGCCTTCCAGATAGGCATCCGAAAAGCCCAGATCGCCCTCCCGCAGCAGACGTGCGAAACAGTCCGGATGATGGATATCCAGCTCGGCCACATAACCGGGGTTTACGCCCTTGGTGCGGAATACCCGTCCGTCCGGCAGCCTGATGTCCAGCTGGCCTGCCTCCATGCGCTGCAGCTGCGCAAAGACGGACGCAAAATACCGCGGCAAATTGGCTTGGCCATCGGTGGTCGTGAAGATCATTCTCTTCCCCCTCTGGTTTTAGGTAAAACTAGGCCCAAGAGGCGGTTACGGCAAGAAATCCGTAGTTTTTGCTTCTGATACCACCAAGGGCCAGCGCATCAATTTGCACGTCTCACTGGGGGGCAGAGCAACTCCTGCCCCCGCAATTCATCACAAGACAGCGTCCAGCGCGTCCACCAGCGCCGCAATCTCTTCTTCGGTGGTGTAATGCGTAAAGCTGAGCCTCAGCACGCCAGAGCGCGGGTCGATTCCCATCGCCTCCAGCAGCCGAACGGCGTAGAAATCACCGCCGCCGGCCATGATCCCTTTTTGCGCAAGCTGCGCCGCGACCGGTTCGGCAGGCCGGCCCAGATCCAGCGCCACAGTCGGCGCCCGCAAGTCGGCCCGGTCCGGCCCCAATAGGCGCAGGTCGTTGCGCCCGCCCACCGCGTCCAGAAGGGGTTGCAGCAACGCTACCTCACGCGCACGCATCAGATCATGCACAAAGCTTGCACGCTCAACCGCGCTTTTGTTTGGCGCGCCATGATGTTCGGCCAATTGGTCAACGTAATCCGCCATGCCCGCGCAGGCCGCGACCTGTGCATGATCCGGGCCGGCCGGGGTGAATTTCTTATAGCGGCTGTCCGCATTGAAATAATGCGCCTGATTGGGCAGCAAATCTGCCAGTGCCCGGCGGACCACCATGATGCCCTGATGCGGGCCAAAGGTCTTATAGGCGGAAAACAGATAGATGTCCGGCCCCAGCGCGCCCACGTCCGGGAACCCATGCGGCGCATAGGACACCCCGTCCACACAGGCAAAGGCACCGGCGGCATGGGCAATGGCAGTGATCTTTGAGACCGGGTTGATCTCCCCCACCACATTGGAACAATGGGGAAAACAGACAAGGCGGACGTCGCTGTCCAGCAGCGCTTTTAGGTCCTCGATATTCAGGCTGCCCGTTGCCGGGTCCACCTTCCATTCGCGGATTTCGATTCCATCCTGCTCAAGCCGCCGCCAGGGGCCAGAGTTGGCCTCATGATCCTGATTTGTCACCACGATCGCCTGTCCGGGGCTGATCATTTGGCGAAAGGCCTGGGCCAGAACATAGGTGTTTTGCGTGGTGGAGGGGCCAAAGCTCAGCTCGTCACCTTCCACACCCAGCATGGCGGAAAGACGCAGCCGCGCCTCATCCATTTCTTCGCCGCCCAACCGCGAGGCCGCATAGGGCCCGTAGGGCTGCACCTTGCGGCTGCGGTAGAACCTTTCGAAACGGTTCAGAACCTGCCGGCACGTATAAGACCCGCCAGCGTTTTCAAAAAATGCCAGCCCCTGAAGGTCCGGCTCTGCAAAAGCGGGGAACTGCGCCCGCACATACTCGATATCCAGTGTCATGACGCCATGATTTGCCTTCCCGACCTTGCGGGTCAAGCCCCCTGCTTTCCCACAAAGGACTACTACGGATTTTCGGGGGGCGGCAGCCTTTGCCGCTCCCCGAAATCCAGAGGCCTTAAGCGTTCACATCAACAACAACCCGGCCCTTCACCTGCCCCTTCAGAATACCTGCACCCAAATCCGGCAGATCGGAAAGGGTCGCGGGGTGAACCATCGCCTCCAGCTTGTCCATCGGCAGATCTTTGGCGATCCGCTCCCAGGCACGCAGGCGGTTCTCATAGGGCTGCATGACGGAATCGATGCCCAGCAGGTTCACACCGCGCAGCAGGAAGGGTATGACCGTAGCCGGCAGGCCAGCCCCCCCGGCCAAACCCACGGCAGAAACGGACGCACCGTATTTCATCTGCCCCAGAACCCGTGCCAGCATGGCACCGCCAACAGCGTCGACACAGCCAGCCCAAGTCTCGGCCTCAAGCGGGCGCTTTGTGGTCTCGTTGATCTCTTCGCGGGCGACAATCTGCGCTGCACCCAGGCTGCGCAGGTAATCCCCGGTTTCCGGGCGCCCGGTCACCGCCGCCACCTCATAGCCAAGATTGGCAAGGATCGCTGTCGCAACAGAGCCAACGCCGCCCGCCGCTCCGGTCACCAGAACCGGGCCCTGCCCTGGTTTCAGACCATGATCTTCCAGCGCCATCACCGCCAGCATGGCGGTAAAGCCAGCCGTGCCCACGGCCATCGCCTGTCGGCTGTCCAGCCCGGTCGGCAGCGGCACCAGCCAGTCAGCCCGAACATTTGCCTTTTGCCCATAGCCGCCCCAATGGGCCTCGCCGACCCGCCAGCCGGTCAGCACAACCTTGTCGCCGGGCTTGTAGCGATCGTCTGACGACGCCTCTACTGTGCCGGCAAAATCAATCCCCGGCACATGGGGGTATTTGCGCACCAGCCCGCCACCGGGACCAATGCACAGGCCGTCCTTGTAGTTCACTGTGGAATAGTCCACCGCCACTGTCACCTCGCCCTCGGGCAGGTCTTGCAGCGTCAGCTGCTCTACTGCGGCGCTGGTTTTGCCGCTTTCCTCGTCCTTACGGACCACCAATGCATTGAACATTGCCTTCTCCTTCAAATCCAAAATTTGTCGCGCACTTTGACGGTGCGCATGCCGTCCGGTGTCTCGGCCTCCAGCCTGCTGCCCGCATCCCAATGAGTCATGCGAACCATGCCGATCGCCACGTTTTCTTTGAAGTCCGGCGACCAGGCGGCAGAGGAAATCCGCCCCACCAGCTGACCGCCAGCAAAAAGCGGCCAGAACTCGGTACAGGGTGGCACCACATCCCCGGCGATGGAAAGCGGCCTGATCTGCTGGACCGGCCCCTCCTTGGCGACGCGCAGCAGGGCATCACGCCCGATACAGCCAATGGCGGTATGGGTATCGCAGAACCGTCCCAACCCGCATTCATGCGGCGTGTTATCGTCGGTCATGTCGTTGCCGTAGCTCAGCAACCCGCCCTCGATCCGTTCGATCAGATTGGGGCAGCCGGCCCGGACCTGCAGATCCTCTCCGGCTTCAAACAAAGCATTCCACAGCGGCATTCCAAGATCGCTGCCTTCCACATAGATCTCGAAACCGCCCTGTTTGGAATAGCCCGAGCGTGCAATCACCACATCACGGCCCTGGAACTGAAAGACGCTAAAACGAAAGAACCGGATCTTGCGGATGGCCGGGCCAAAGACCCGCTCCATCAGCTCTTCCGACTTGGGTCCCTGCACCGCCAGTGGCGACACGTCAGGTTCATCCACCAGCACATCCAGACGCCAGCCGTTTGCAATGCCCTTGACCCAATACAGCAGATCGCTGTCCGCGATGGAGATCCACCAGCGGTCTTCCGACAGTTTCACCGCAACCGGATCGTTCAGCATGCCGCCGGTCTCGTCCACGATCGGCACATAAAAACACTGGCCCGCTGTCATGCCACGCAGATCGCGCGGTGTCAGCATTTGCATCAGTCGCCCGGCGTCAGGGCCGCGCAGCTCTACCTGGCGTTCGCAGGCCACGTCCCAGACCTGCACGTGCCGCTTCAGATGATGATAGTCCGCCTCAACGCTTTCAAACACCGTCGGCAGCAGCATGTGGTTGTAGACGGTATATGCTTTCACGCCTGCGGCCTCGACCCCGTCCGAAAAAGGTGTCCTGCGCAAACGCCGGGATGGTGATATAAGTGCCATTGCCTAACCTCCTGACAACGGGAACTGTTTACGCCGGCGGCACGCTCTGAAGCGCCCGCCGACAGGGCTCGCTTAGCGTGGGCCGTGCCAGTCGATCTGGCAGATTTCGGCCGAGCGGCCATCGAAATCCCAGACCCGGCCAAAGGCGCGCACCCGGCCTTTGGTGGCCTTGGCGACAGTGATATCAGGGCCCATCCAGTATTCAGTGTTGGTGACGACGATGTCCTTGCCGTCCTTGCCTTCTACCGGCACAACCGACCCTTGGATCTTCTTACCAACCATCAAGCGGCGTTCCTTGCCTTCGGTCTCAAATGTCACCGGCGCACGTTCTGCCCCGAGGAATTCGCTCACCAACATGGCAAACAGGCCGGTGGTGCCGCGGGCGGCGCCGGAAAAGATATTGACCAGCGCCTCGTAGGCGGCGTCGGATGCGCGGTCATCGATATATGCGGCGGCTTTCCAGTTGCCGCGGCCCATATTGCCGGGGATTTCCAGAAACAGGCCGACGTTCAGGCCCGAAAGGTCCTCATCGCCGTATTCGCCGGCATCGATGCGGATTCCCGCCCAGGCCTGGCAATGGCCCTCGGTGGGTGGGTGCTGGCCCAGGCTGACCACGCAGGGGCAAAAGACCGTACAGTTGCAGTTCAGGATCAATTCGCCCTTGATCGTCCAGGGCACGGTGCCAACTTCGCCGTCCAAAGCCATGTTTTATCTCCCTTATCAGAGTGTATTCAGTACCATTAAAACCGATCCGGCCAAGAGCGCCACGCCCAGTGGGCGGGTCACGTAGCGGCCAAGATCCGGCAGTTTTTCAAAGACCATGAAGACCGTTGCCAGCCCCATGAAGGCGAGGTTCATCACCCCGCCAGCGAAAGCCAGCAACATCAGCGCCCAGCAGCAGCCAAGGCACACCAGCCCCAGTCGCAACCCGTTTTTCAGCGAGCCCTCCTCCCAATGCTGCAGGAAGAAGGTCAGCGGGCGGCGGCATTTGCTCAGGCAAGCCTCTTTCATCGCCGAGAACTGGTAGAGCCCGGCAACAAGCAGCAGCGCCGCCGACAAAAGCTGTGACTGGCTGTCTCCAAATGCGGTCAGCAGGCCGCCCTGAAACAGCAACAGCTGCAGTGCTGCCGCAACCAGTGAAAACCCTAACCAGACAGCAAGATAGCCAATGACCAGCTGCGCAAACTGTGTTTCTGCCTGCGTGTGGCCGATGTCTTCGTAAGTGGCCAGCGCGGGCAGCGCGGTCGGGGCCATCATGGCCGCCGACATCAAGGCCCACATCACCACCATCCGCGCATAGCCGGCCGCATCTGGCGTCAGGGTGCAAAAGTCGCGCCAGAAATCACCGCCGTAGATGGCGCTGGCCTCGCGCAGGGCAGCAGGCGCGGACAGCGTGTAAAGAACCGCCCAAGCCGCCAGGATCGCGCCATAAAGCGCCAGCCAGTGCCAGCCCCCCATGCCTCTGATCCCCTGTGCCAGCCTCGCTTTCATCGTCTCTCCCCTTACGAATCGCGCCCGCTTCAATTGTCTTACATTTAAACCCAGCCTTGCCACAGCCTCAAATGTCTGACAAATGAAATCTGCATCACAGTGCCGGAAACAATGACACCATGAAGATCGACCCCGACAATCCCGCAGGCCTGTCTGTACAGATAGCGGAAGCCATCAAAGAGGCGATCATAACTGGTGATCTTATTGTTGATGAACGCCTGCCCTCGGAGTCCGAGCTGGCCGATCAGTTCAAAGTATCGCGACCAACAGTGCGCGAAGCGCTGAAACGCCTGGCGGCGCAGTCGCTGATCCGCACCCAGCGCGGTGCAACAGGCGGGGCTTTTGTAAACCGGCTCAGTTTTCAGGATGCCTATAGTCAGCAGATCACCACTTCGACCCTGCTGCTGAGCATGAATGCGGTCAGTTTCGACACCGCCTGCGAAGCGCGCTATGCACTGGAACGCGCCTGTGCGCCGCTGTCAGCGCAACGTCGCACCCCCGATCAACTGGCCACCATGCGCGCCGAGGTTTTCCGCCAGTCCCAGCCCGGCCTGACGGATGAGGCCTTTTGTGATTCAGACGTGGCCTTCCACCGCGCATTGGTGGATGGGGCCCATAATCCGGTCCTCTCCTATCAGCTGGCCGGTGCCGTTGAAGCCATGCAGCCGCTGATGAACATGATCACCTTCACCGCCCGCTCGCGCGAGGCGATCACCACCCTGCACAGCCGCATTGCCGATGCGCTGGAGGAGGCCAACGGCGATGCGGCAGTGGCCGGGTTGAAGGATCTGGAGGCTGAGACGCGAAAACTCGCCTCGGACGTTTTTGCAGCGCGTGGAACCCGGTCCGGCTGACCCAGAAACGACACAAAAGCCAGCCATTCGAATCTGCCTTCGCACCTTGATGTCTCTGGCTGGCAAAAGGCCCTATTGGCGGCTGGCCATCCTGTTGCATCTTTGCATGACAGGCTGCGCATACTGATTGCGCGCGCCAGCAGAACTGCACTAACACCGCCTGAGGCAAACTGCCGCAGTTAAATGAATTTTCCAACACTTCGCTCCGTCGCCACCCCAACCCTATCTTCATGACCTCAGCGCGCGGCTTTGAGCGTTCCGACCACGCCGTTAAGAATTTTGTTTCGAGAGTTAGAATTCCATTGCACGCGCCAATTATCGGGCGCAGACAGCTTGAACTGGAAATTTCGTGCTAGAATGGCACATGGGCAAACAATGACGAATTCGGAAATCCTTCAGCGTTGGTACGATGAGGTTTGGACAAACGGCAACCTCGACGCCATCGACGAAATGCTTGGTGTAGATGTGGAGGCGCAGGGAATTATCCCGGCGCTGGGCATTTCACGTCGAGAGTTTTCTGACCTTGTCGAAGCCATCCGCGGACTGCTTGGCCCGATCAAGGTTGAGCTGGCCCAGACCGTCGAACAAGGCGATTGGCTGGCCGCCCGCACCTCCATCGATACCGAGGTTCCGGAAACTGGACGCCCGATCCATGTGTCCGGTCATGTCATGGCGCGGTTTGAAAACGGTCAGATCGTCGAATCCTTCTATCAATTCGATTTCTTTTCCTTCTTCGAGCAGCTTGGCCAATTGCCCCCGGACAGCCTGCCGATCTGCCTTACCGGTCAGAAACTCGACTGGGCCTGAACAACACTCTGAATCCTATAGCAAACACCGGGTATGATTTCAGCGGGGGCTTGCCCTTGGTCGCAAAACGCGATTTTTGTGAACAAAAACCAAGACACGGAACCCAAAGACCATGCGCCCAACAGATCACCTGAGAACTCTTGCCGGCACCGACTGGCAGGCTGCAACCACGCATGCCTTCACCCGCGAACTGGCGACAGGCACCCTGCCGCAGGACAAGATGCGCTGGTATCTGGCGCAGGACTATCAATTCATCGATGGGTTTGTGCGCCTTCTGGCCAGCGCCATCGCCCATGCACCATCCCTCGCCGACTCTGTTCCTGCGGCACAGTTTCTGGCGGTGATCACCGGGCCGGAAAACACCTATTTCCTGCGCTCTTTCGAAGCGCTTGGCATGGATGAGGCCGCCATCAATGCCGCCCCGGCGCCACAGACCAAGGCCTTTCAGGCCCTGATGGCCGAGGCCGCTGCATCGGGCTCATACGAAAAAATGCTCGCTGTTCTGGTGGTGGCCGAATGGGTCTATCTGAGCTGGGCCGCCCCGGTGCACCCACCCCGCGCCGACCTGCCGTTCTGGTTCGCCGACTGGATCACCCTGCACGCCGGCGAAGGCTTTGAGAGCGTTGTGGAATACCTGCGTGGCCAGCTTGATAAACAATGGGAAACTCTGGACAGGGCCGGTCAGCAAAGCGTCGAAGCCTTGTTCTTGCGCGCCGTCGCACTGGAGCGTGACTTTTGGGATGCGGCCTACGAGGGATAGCCAGACCAATCATTTGGCCCGATTGTGACATTGCCCCTTCAAATCTCCGGAGCCGCAGCCTATATTAAATCCGTTCCCTCGGGAACTATGGACATAAATGCGCTCGTAATAAGCGGATCGGACCCGGGGGCGGTACCCGGCGACTCCACCAAACACCCTTCATTTGGGGGCGATGGGGTCGAAATAGGATCGACGAACGTCTAAAAGGGTTAGCTTTGTCTCGGCTGTCTGCCACCGTCATCGGCGAAAACTGTACAATTGCAAATGACAATCGTGCTCCGGTAGCCCTGGCTGCGTAAGCAGTTCGGAAAACCGAAAATTAAGTCCTCTCGCTTTGCAGCGTTTGGCGGGGTTCGCAGGTACCTGGCAACAGAAACCTGCACTACACTCCCACTTTGATGATCTTTTGACGGGCTATGGAACCTGCTTTGGTGCCGCACCGCATAGCCGGTTTCGACGCTTGGACCTCCAGACATTTAAAGACAAAAAATCGCTGCACGCCACCTATAAGCGCTTGAGTTATTTATAGTAATTTGACCATTACTAGGTAGAACTGGCGCAATACAGATGTGAGGCTATTATGAAAAAAAGGGAAATCCTCGAACTTTGGTATGAAGAGGTCTGGCAAAATGGAAACCTGGACGTCATCGACCAACTGTTTGAAAACGTTTCGGCGGCACAGGGTTTCCTGCATGACAGCAACGTCACACGGCAGGAAATCGAAGAGCTGGTTACAGCCTCAAAAATGCTGCTGAATAATATCCGTCCAGAAATCATCTATACCGTTGAAGATGAGAATTGGCTGGCAGCCCTTGTCACGGTGCATGGTAACCGGCCCGACAATGGTGCCCCTGTCGAGTTTTCCAGCCACGTAATGATCCGTTTCAACAATGGAAAAATTGCTGAGAAACACAATCTCTTGGATTTCTTCTCGCTCTTTGAACAGCTTGATCAGCTGCCCGAAGATGCACTGGCCGTCTGTGTGACGGGGCAGCGTCTGGACTTTACCTAAGCCGATGTAACCCCGAAGGTTTGCCGGGCATCGCTACCAATGTGGCGCAGCCTATGCTTGACATCCCAAGTTGGTCTCATAGATTGCCACTCATGGGGTTTTCGCGACCGCCCCGTGAGGCTCAGGCCAAAGCATCGCATCCACTGATTCCGCCTCAGAAAGGATGCCCTTAATGCGTGCTTCATTCTCCGAAATTTCCTGTTCCAGCCTGATGCGGCTGATCGGTAGGCCAGACTCTCCCACAGTCATAGATGTCTGTCTGGACGAAGACTTTACCGCAGATCCGCGCCTGATCCCTACCTCAATTCGCTGCCCATATACACGCATCGATGAACTTGCCGCTGGCCTGGCGCAGCGCAAGACGGTCGTGATCTGCCAAAAAGGCAAGAAACTCTCCCATGGGGCCGCGGCAATTCTGCGCAACCTCGGCATTGATGCCGAGGTTCTGGCCGGCGGCCACACGGCTTGGCGCGAGGCAGGATTGCCGCTCGTACCGGTCAAATCCATTCCGACACCGCATCGCGGCACCCTTTGGGTCACCCGGCACCGGCCCAAAATCGACCGAATTGCCTGCCCCTGGCTGATCCGGCGTTTTGTTGATCCCGAGGCCCGGTTTCTCTTTGTGCCAGCCGCTGAGGTGGAAGATGTGGCCGCCCGTTTCAATGCGACCGCTTTTGACACCAGCGATGGGTTTTGGGGACACCGAGGCACCAACTGCACTTTTGATACGATGATCGAAGAGTTTGGCCTCTCGACCCCGGCACTGGAACGCCTGGCCACGGTTGTTCGGGCCGCCGATACCAACAGCCACGCCGCGTCGCCGCAGGCGGCCGGTCTTCTTGCTGTTTCCGTTGGCCTGTCTCGCCTATACAAGGACGACACAGCCCAGTTGGAGGCCGCCATGGGGCTTTACGATGCCCTGTACCGCTGGGCCCGTGACGGGTCAGACGAAGGCCACAGCTGGCCGGAAAAGCACGGATAAACTATGACTTCCCCAACACTGACCGACATGCTGAGGGTCTTTGGCCGCATCGGCATCTACAGTTTCGGCGGCCCGGCGGCGCAAATCGCGGTGATGCACAAGGAGCTGGTCGAGGACCGCCCCTGGCTGAGCGAAGACGGATTTCTGCGCGCCCTGTCCTTTTGCATGCTGCTGCCCGGCCCCGAGGCAATGCAGCTGGCGACCTACGCGGGCTGGCGGTTGCGCGGCGTGACTGGCGGGCTGATGGCAGGGCTGCTGTTTGTCTTACCCGGCGCGCTGGTGATTTCCCTCCTGGTTGGGCTTTACGCAGCTTTCGGGCAGGTGCCCGGCGTGCAGGCTGCCTTTCTTGGCGTGAAGGCAGCGGTGGTGATCATCGTCCTGCAGGCCTTGCGAAAACTGGCAGGCAAGGCGCTGCATGGGGCAGATGGCTGGCTGTTGGCCGGGATCGGTTTTGTCGCGCTTTATGCGCTGAACATCCCCTTCCCTGTCGTGGTCCTCGGCGCTGGCATCTATGGTTTTGCCAAGGGCAGCACCACGGGTGTGACACCGCCGCAAACCGTTCGGCCACAGACTGGCACCGCCTTGAGACAGGCGCTGATCTGGGGCGGGCTTTGGCTCTTGCCGCTGATCGGCCTGTCGCTGGCGGGCTGGGAGTTCTTGTCCGATATCGGCTGGTTCTTTGCCAAGCTCGCAGTTGTCACCTTTGGCGGCGCCTATGCCGTGCTTGCCTATATGAGCCAGACCGTGGTGCAGCATTATCAGTGGATCGAAGCAGGCCAGATGATTGACGCGCTGGGCCTGGCCGAAACAACTCCGGGCCCGCTGATCCTGGTCACCCAATTTGTCGCCATGTTGTCTGGCCTGCAAAACGGCGGTGTAGCCCTGGGGCTTGCGGCCGGTGCCGTGGCGCTTTGGGCGACCTTCATGCCCTGTTTTTTGTGGATCTTCCTTGCCGCGCCTTACGTAGAGCAGATCACCGGCCACCCGCGACTGGGCGCCGCCCTCAAAGCGATTACCGCGGCTGTTGTCGGCGTCATTCTGAACCTTTCGGTCTGGTTTGCCCTGCATGTTCTCTTTGGCGAGGTGGCAAAGATCACCTTTGGGCCGCTGGGTTTTGCGCTGCCAAATATATCGACGCTGAATTGGGCCGCTGTCCTGCTGACGCTGCTTGCTGCAACACTCATGCTGCATCTGCGCTGGGGCATGGGGCGCACCCTTGTCACACTGGCCGCCGCCGGGCTGGCCCTGTCATTTGTTCCCGCCTTGGCATAGCATTGGCTGCACCACGCAACCCATAGAACAACAAGGGCAATCGCAAATTCTGCTTCGGTTGCTCTTTCGTTTCTGCCCGAATCCCTTATGCTGATGGCATAGGCAAAAGAGGGTAACGAATGTCCCGCGATATTGATTACGGAAACCTGATGCATTCCGCCATGCGGGGTCTGATCCGCACGGTTTTAGAAGACGTCGCTGAACACGGGCTTCCAGGGAATCACCACTTCTTCATCACCTTCGACACCACCCACCCCGACGCGCAACTGGCCGAATGGCTGGCTGACCGCTATCCGGGTGAAATGACCGTGGTGATGCAGCACTGGTTTGACAATCTGGACGTAGGTGAAGACGGATTTGGCATATCGCTGAACTTTGGCGACGCGCCCGAAGCCCTGTATATTCCCTATGATGCCATCAAGACCTTCGTCGATCCTTCGGTGGAGTTTGGCCTGCGGTTCGAAAGCACCGATCAGGATGATGACGATGATCTGATGGATCACGATGGCGATGACGCAGAAGATGCAACCGATGAAGAGCCGGTAAAAGCGGACGCTGATGTTGTCTCACTGGACAGTTTCCGCAAATAACCTGCGAGAACAAGTTCCACATGAAAAAGGCCGCCTCTGGGCGGCCTTTGTCGTATCTGGCTATTCCTCGTACCGCCTATTTGCGTTCCAGAAACGTCTCAACCCGGCGTTTTGGTTCGCCGCCTTTTTCGGCCGTGAACACCAGCTTCAGCCCGCCGTCGGCTAACGTGCGGTCAAACTGCTGCATTTCATAATCCCCGCTGGGCGTCACAAACATCGAATAGACAGACAGGGTATCCCCCTCGATCCGGCCCCAGACATAGGGTTCGCCCTTCATCGGGTCGAGCTGGACAGAATGGCCAAAGACGTTCCGCTTCATCGCTGCAGAATAGATGCCGTCCCGCGGGCTTGGGTGAAATTCGATCTCGTATGATTTGGTCTTGCGCCGACCGTCCTGTTTTTCTGTCGTCGTTGACCAGGCCACCAGAAACCCACTGTGTGTTTCGGTGATGGTAACGCTCATGTCGCGCTGCTGCGAGGTGCCGTCCTCGTATTGAACCGGAGCCGAGCCGCTGTATTCACCATAAAAACGAGACACATCCGCGACGGCCGGCAAGGTCAAAAGGATGAGAGCGGCCAGCCCCGCAACAATGTGCAGGAACAGGACTTCCGATGAGGAGATCAGGCGACGAGCCTGCGCACACGGGTGCCGGGGAATATCTAGCAAGGAGCCTCCAAGGATAAATCTGCGCAAATCACATCTCCAATCTAATCATCCAGCGCGGCCTTACAATGCGTTGCCTCAAATTCTGCCTGTCCGGGCCTATACCTCGGGCCGGTATTGGCTATGCTGCGCGCAACTGGCCAATTGCGCTGAAGCGGCGCGTCGGCTAAACGGCATACAACCGCATACAATCTCAGACGGAGACCGACCGATGTCCGCAACCCGCACCGAAACAGACAGCTTTGGCCCCCTCGAAGTCCCCGCCGATAAATATTGGGGCGCCCAGACACAACGTTCGATCATGAACTTCCCGATCGGCTGGGAAAAACAGCCCGTTGCCATCGTGCGCGCACTCGGTGTGATCAAACAGGCCTGCGCCATGGCCAACAAGGCCTCCGGCAAAATGGACGCCAAGATCGTTGATGCGGTCATTCAGGCCGCTGGTGAAGTCTTTGAGGGCAATTTCGACGACAATTTCCCGCTTGTTGTCTGGCAGACCGGCTCTGGCACCCAGTCCAACATGAACTCCAACGAGGTGATCGCCAACCGCGCCATCGAAATCCTCGGCGGTGTCATCGGCACCAAAGATCCGGTTCACCCGAACGATCACTGCAACATGGGCCAGTCGTCCAACGATACTTTCCCGACCGCGATGCATATCGCCGCCGCCATGATGGTACGCGACGTGCTGCTGCCCGGCCTGACCAAACTGGCCGAAGGTCTTGAGAACAAATCGGAAGAGTTCAAAGACATCATCAAAATCGGCCGCACACATACTCAGGATGCGACTCCGCTGACACTGGGTCAGGAATTTGGTGGCTACGCCCATCAAATCCGCATGGGCATCAGCCGCATCGAGGCCGCCCTGCCCGGCATTTACGAGCTGGCACAGGGTGGCACCGCCGTCGGCACCGGCCTGAACACCGCCCCCGGCTGGAGCGAAACCGTTGCGGCCAACATGGCTGAGATCACCGGCCTGCCCTTCGTGACAGCCCCCAACAAATTCGAAGCACTGGCCGCCCATGACGCCATGGTTTTCATGTCCGGTTCTCTCGCATCAGTGGCCGGCGCGATGTACAAGATTGCCAACGACATCCGCTTCCTCGGCTCCGGCCCGCGTTCGGGTCTGGGTGAACTGATCCTGCCGGAAAACGAACCCGGTTCTTCGATCATGCCGGGTAAAGTGAACCCGACGCAGGCCGAGGCAATGACGCAGGTTGCCGCCCATGTGATGGGCAATGACGCGGCAATCAAGTTCGCCGGCTCACAGGGCCATTTTGAGCTGAACGTCTATAACCCGATGATGTCCTACAACCTGCTGCAGTCCATGCAGCTTTTGGGTGACGTCGCCGACAGCTTTACCGAGCGGATGCTGAACGGCATCAAGGCAAATGAGCCGCGCATCGACAAGCTGATGAAGGAATCGCTGATGCTGGTCACCGCGCTGGCGCCGACCATTGGCTATGACAACGCGACCAAGGTCGCCAAGACGGCGCATAAGAACGGCACCACACTGAAGGAAGAGGCCATTGCGCTCGGCTTCGTGGATGCAGAGACCTTTGATGCGGTTGTTCGCCCCGAGCAGATGATCGGCCCCAAGGCCTGATATGGGCAAACCGGTCAACCTGAACAGGGTCCGGAAAGACAAAGCGCGGGCCGAGAAAAAGGCCCGCGCAGACAGCAATGCGGTCAAATTCGGCCGTACCAAGGTTGAACGCAGCCTCGAGAAGGCGCGCGAAGACAAGGCCGTTCGTGACATCGACGGCCATAAGCTGGACAAATGAACAGCCGCCCCCGCAAACATTCGCTCACTCTGCGTGGCCACCGGACCTCGGTGTCACTGGAGGATGAGTTTTGGGATGCGTTTCGTGAAATTGCAGCGGGTGAAGAGCGCGCTATCAATGATCTGGCTGCCGAGATCGACGAAGATCGTGGCGCCGATTGCGGCCTTGCCTCCGCCATTCGCCTGTTTGTCCTGCGCCGCCTAAGGGCTGGTTAACAACGTGTGGGCTGGCCGCCTCGCGGACGTAGAGCGGCCGGGCATATCATCATCTACTGCAATCAGCAGTTGCCCTGACTCCCAAGCTGGCGCAAGTTTTCAATTTTCTTGGTTAGCGGCGCGTCAGTTGCAGCCAAATCCCATTCTCTGATCGCACAGTCAGATGGGCAACAGGCACCGGCTCTTTGCCGGGAACCGCGTCAATCCTGTATGTCTGCAATATGCGCGACAGCAGCAATGGCCCCTCTATCATCGCAAACCCAGCCCCGGTGCAAACCCGCGGTCCGGCAGAAAAAGGAATGAAGGCGTCGCGCTGGCAGGTCTTGCCATTCTCTGTTTTCCAGCGGCTGGGGTCAAAGTCATCCGGATTGTCCCACAGCCGTTCATGTCGCTGCAGATGCCAGGGGCTTAGCACGATCTGGCTTCCCGGTTCCACGTCCCGGCCGCGAAACTCATGTGGGCAGGTCGCTTCGCGCACCATCATCGGCACCGGCGGATATAGGCGCAATGCCTCACGGAACACATCCCGGCTGACCTTGAGCCCTGCAACGGAGCGAAAACTCCACTCCGACAGCGCCTCTGCTTCCTCGGCCACCTGCTCCTGCCAATCCGGGAACAGGGCCAACAGATAGAGCGTCCAGGCCAGCGCCGAGGCACTGGTTTCATGCCCTGCGAGAAAGAAGATCGCCACCTGATCGACCATTTCCTCTGTGTCAAAGCCCTCGCCTGTCACCGGATCTTTGGTCGACATGATCTTGGTCGCAAGATCATCCGGTGCGGTGCCTGCTTCAATCTGGGCCATCCGCTCTGCCGTCAGCCGGGTAATCAACCCACGGATTTCCGCCGCGTTGCGTTTGGTTGAGCGGCGAAAAAACCGCGGCATCCAACGCGGCAAGGGCACAAAGGCGGCCAGGTTCACAATAGGCTGGCTGCGCTGATAGTCGCGGAACCGGCTGAAAACCTCGGTCGCCACCTGATGTTCGATCGGGATTGAAAACAGCGTGCGAAAAATCACATCCGCCGCCACATGAGAGGTCTCTTCCTCGATTTCCACCGGCCGGTCCGTTTTCGCGGCCAACCGCTCCACCGCCTTATCGGCCGCCGCCAGCATGGCCGGAAAGGTATCGCGCAACCGCCCCCCTTCAAACGCAGGATCGATGATCCGCCGTTGGCGTTCCCACTCCGCCCCGTTAGTCAGGAACACCGAATTGCCGAGCAGCGGCCGCAGCCCTTCGCTGATCCTCCCGGATTTGGGGAAGTCTTTGGGGCTGTCTTTCAGCACCCGTTTTACCAACTCCGGCTGGTTGACCAGATAAGACCTAAAAAATGGCGTGCGAAACTCTGCCATCCAGGCGCGATAGAGCTTGGCCGGCTGGGCCGACAGGATGTCCTGACGAAACAGCTTCAGATAGCGCCAGAGAGACACACGTTCGGCGCGCACAGCGGGTTTGGGAGGGCGCAATGTCATGGTGGTGTCATCGAAGTGTATTTGGACACGGCGGTCTCTATCCGCGACTTGGACGCCTGCCGGTCCTGGTACCGCTCTGCCAGAGTCTTGGGGCCAGCGGTGATGCGGAAATAGTCATAATCCCCCGGCCGATCAAAGGCGCAGAGGTATTGGAAATGCAGCCGGAAGAACCGCCAGCGCAGCTCGGCCCAGCGTTGAGGGCTCAGGGTCTGGGTGAAAGCAGCCGAAACAACCAATGGCCAGCGTTTTTCCTCCGGTGCCACGCCCGACACCGACACAGGATCACACAGTGCAAAGGCACAGCCGTCGCCCGGTGCGGTCACATCAATCCAGGTTAATTCATCGCGTTGACATAAGTCGTGTAAATCTGCGCGCAGCCGGTCTGCGCCCGGCAGAAAGGACACCATTGGCACCACCTGCCCCAAAGACAGAAAGCCGATTTCGGGGCGCGGTTCGGGCAGCCCCGCGCGCAGCAGATCGGCCAGAACCGAAACCCCCATATGGGCACCGGAGGAATGGCCGACGACCAGAACCTCATCCAGGCTTTCATCCGCCAAAGCGTCACGGACCAGCTGGGTGAACTCCGAAATGCGCCCCTCAAGGTCTGCAGGGTTGGCCCCATTAGAAGCCGCCGAATAGGCGTAATCATGCATGAGGTAATAGGCGAAGAACTTGCCGTCCTGCTTTTTGAACCATTTGAGCAGCGCCACTGCCGCGCAAAGGCCAAGCCCCCAGCCCAAAAGGGAAACCCCGGTCACGGCGGATACCGCGCGCGCCACACCCCAGGCCAGAAGGCCCGCTAAAAGCGCCTGCAGAATCAGCATTCCAACCGGGTAGAGGGCGGCAATCACCGGACCCTTGCGAAGCCGCGTCAGCCGCCGCAATGCGCCGGAGGAAATATAGGTCCAGGCGGTCCGCACCAGTTGAAGATAGGTGGCCGGGATTGAGGTCTCCATGCTGCCGCGCACAATGTCCGACCAGACCAGAACATCAACGTCTGTCGCCACATCGCCGCCCTCTATGGTCGAAGAGATACGCCAGCCATAGGGGCCATCGGTTTGTTTTGCCACCAGGGACAGCTCGTAGCCGGAAATCCCCGCCTGCGCGGCCCCTTCTTTTCGGTAAAGCTCTCGGTAGCGGCGCGGATGGATCGGGTCATATCCAGGGATATAGAACACCTTGCGGCGGCGAACCCTGCGGTGCGCCGCAGCTGAAGTCTGCGCTGTCGCTGGCGTCTGGCTGCTCATTCCCGCCTCAGTGTCCTTTTGTCCTGTCTAGCGCGGCTTTTCGGCAGGAGTAAGGCCTTGGTGTGGAGGGAGCACACAGCAGGATCACCGTTACCCAAGCGTGGCCAGTGCGGGAAAGGTCTCCAGCAGCCAGAAAGAAAAGGTGGTGAACAATCCGGTGACCAGCATGATGCCGACAACCAGCAACAGCCCGCCCATGACTTTCTCGATCAGCCCCATGTGGCGTTTCAGGCGGTTCATCACCACCATCGACCGGTTGAGGAAAATCGCTGCCAGGAGGAAAGGAACACCCAGCCCCAGCGCATAGACGCCCAGCAACAGGGTGCCGCGGCTCACCGAGGCCTCAGAGGCGGCCAGCGACAGGATCGCGCCAAGCTGCGGCCCGATACAGGGCGTCCAGCCAAAGGCAAAGGCCAGCCCCAGCACATAGGCCCCAAAGGCCGAGCCCCCGGAATCTCCGGCTTCCATCCGCGCTTCGCGGTCGAGCAGCGGAATGCGAAAGACCGACAGGAAATGCAGGCCAAAGACAATGACCACAACACCCGAAACCTGGGCAAACAGCTCTTGGTTTTGCAGCACAAAGGCGCCAAATGCAGAGGCCGTGAACCCCAGCAGGATAAAGACCGTCGATAGGCCCATCACAAAGAACAATGCGGCCAGAATGACCTTGCGCCGGGCCACGGCAGTGCCCTGCGCCTCACCCAGTGTCACGCCGCTCATATAGGCCAGATAGGGCGGCACGATCGGCAGGACACAGGGCGACAGAAAGCTGACTACCCCGCCAATAAGCGCCACAAGCATGGCAGGCAGCAGGCCTGCATCGATGATTTCTATTCCAAACATGCCAAACCCTTAGCCCAAGCCGAACCGGAGGTCACGGGGGCAGCGTGTCACTTCGCCGGTAGACAGGATCAAACATCCGTCATATCTGCAGCGCATGAGTGATATTTCAGAAACTTTAGATGCCATCGGCCTGTTGTGTCCCCTGCCCGTTCTCAAAGCGCGCAAGCGACTAAAGTCGATTCCCGCCGGCGCTGTTCTCGAGATACTGGCCGATGATCCGGCCGCCGTCATTGATGTTCCGCACTATTGCAACGAAGCCGGTCATGAATTTCTGGGCATGACGGACAAGGACGGCCATCAGAGTTACTTGGTCCGTAAAGCAGGTTAAGCCAGCCGCGTAAGTGAAGTAGCCGAGGCCCGAACTCTTCCGACAAACCCAACGCAATCCGCCTTAAGACAACGCGCAGACATTTTGTTCTTAAAAGAAAAAGGCGGGCCCGAGGCCCGCCTTTCTTTTACTTGGCCATTGACCACCAGCCGCGCCGTTTCGGCTTGGCGGGTTCTGCGGACGCGGGCTCTGCCGCCGGTTCAACCACCTCAGCTGCTGGTTCCGGTTCTGCAACAGTCTCTTCGGGTGCCGCTTCGGCCACTTCCGCCACAGGCTCCACCGCTTCCGGTTCTGCCGCAGCAGGTTCCGCAACTTCAGGTGCGGCTGTTTCCTCAGACGCGGCAGCTTCGCCAACGGACGCCTCAGCGACCTCAGTAGCAGGCGCGGCCTCGGCGACCGTTTCCGCAGCAGGGGCTGCTTCTTCAGGCGCAGGTGCTTCTGCTGCAGGTGCTTCAGATTCAGCGACCGGTGCTGCGGGTTCCGCAGCGGCTGCGTCAGCCTCTGCCGGTGCCGCATCCGCCTTCACATCCTCATCGGATGCCCCCTTGCGCGAGCGTGACCGTGTGCGTGTACGTCGACGCTTGGCCGGTTTCTTCTCTTCTTCGCCCTCACTAGCAGGCGCGGCATCGGCTTCTTCGGGTGTCTCGGCCGCTGCGGCCTCACCGTTGGAGCTTTCTTCGCCGTTCTCGGCCCCATCTGCACCCTCGGCGGCACCAGACTTCGACTTGCGGCGGCGACGGCGTCGCTTGCGCTTGGGCTTATCATCGCCCTCGCCTTCGGCGTTCACCTCAGGTGCTTCCGCGGCCTTGGTTTCTTCCACTTCCACCGCGTCTGCGGTTTCTTCGGCATCCACCTGATCCATGATCGAGCTGTCAACCGACACCACCGGGGCCGAAGCCGCCTGAATGACGCGGGTCGCGGTCTTGAACTTCTCAAGGGTGAAGTCCGGGCTCACCAGATGGGGGTCACCTTCGATCCGCACAGACAGGCCGTAGCGGGTTTCGATCTGGGCGATATGCTCACGCTTCTGGTTCATCAGATAGTTGGCGATGGTGACCGGGCAGCGGACCAGCACTTCGCGCGATTTGCGACGGGTGCCCTCCTCTTCGATCTGACGCAGGATAGCCAGAGCCATATTGTCGTCGGAACGGATCAGACCGGTACCGTGGCAGGCCGGGCAAGGCTGGGTGGTCGCCTCGATCATGCCGGGGCGCAGACGCTGACGCGACATTTCCATCAGACCAAAGCCCGAGATACGGCCGACCTGAATGCGGGCACGGTCGGTCTTCAGCTTGTCCTTCATACGCTTTTCGACGGCGGCGTTGTTCTTGCGCTCGTCCATGTCGATGAAGTCGATGACGATCAGACCGGCAAGGTCACGCAGACGCAGCTGGCGGGCGACCTCTTCGGCGGCCTCCAGGTTGGTGTTCAGCGCGGTTTCCTCGATCGAGCCCTGTTTGGTGGCCCGGCCAGAGTTCACGTCGATCGCTACCAGTGCTTCGGTGACGCCGATCACGATGTAGCCACCGGATTTCAGCTGCACGGTCGGGTTGAACATGCCACCGAGGTAGCTTTCGACCTGGAAGCGCGCAAACAGCGGCAGCGTGTCTTCATAACGCTGCACGTTTTTGGCGTGCGACGGCATGATCATCTTCATGAAGTCCTTGGCGATGCGGTAGCCGCGCTCGCCCTCGACCAGAACCTCGTCAATCTCGCGGGAATACAGATCGCGGATCGAGCGTTTGATCAGGTCGCCTTCTTCATAAATCTTGGCAGGTGCCACCGATTTAAGGGTCAGTTCGCGGATCTGTTCCCACATGCGCTGCAGGTATTCGTAATCGCGCTTGATCTCGGCCTTGGTGCGTTTGGCACCGGCGGTGCGCACGATCAAACCAGCACCCGAGGGGACGTCGATTTCGTTGGCGATCTCTTTCAGTTTTTTGCGATCAACTGCATTGGTGATCTTGCGCGAGATGCCGCCACCTCGGGCGGTGTTGGGCATCAACACGCAGTAACGACCGGCCAGCGACAGGTAAGTTGTCAGAGCAGCGCCTTTGTTGCCGCGCTCTTCCTTGACGACCTGAACCAGCAGAACCTGACGAACCTTGATCACTTCCTGGATCTTGTAGCGACGGGCACGCGGCTTGCGGCGCGGGCGGATGTCATCGCTGTCGTCTTCATCTGCAACAGATTCGATGGAACTGTCTTTGGAGATCGCATCGGGGCGCTGCGACTCGGCCTCTTCTGCAGAGGCGTCCTCGTCAACCGGGACCGCTTCGGGTTCTTCCTTGCGTGCAGGTTTGGCCTTGCGACGGCGCGGTTTGCGGGCCGGGGCTTCTGCAACTTTTTCTTCAGTCGCGTTTTCCTCAGCGGCGGTTTCAGCCTCTGCAGGCGCAGCATCTTCTGCAGCGTCAACTGTCTCAGTTGGCTGCGCTGGCTCATCTGTTGCGGCTTCAGCTTCAACAGCCGATGCGGCCTCTTCTGCTGAGGCTTCGGCTTCAACGGCCGGTGCGGCCTCTGCTTCCGGCGCGGTTTCCGCCTCGGGAGCTGCAACTGATTCAGGTGCTGCTTCGGGTGTTTCTGTTGCCGTGGCCGCCGCTTCGTCAGCGGGTTTCACTTCCTCTTCCGAGGTCTCTTCGGCGGCGGCATCTTCGCCTGCGGGATCTTTGGATACAACCGCATCCTCATCATCCACGGCGGCGGCAATTGGACGCCCGGAACGCGTTTCTGGGGCCGCGTCAGCGTCCTGCTCTGCATCGGGCTTTTCCGCCGCCTCTTCCGAGGCTTCGGGCGCGGCTTCGACAGGTGTTTCTGCCTCTTCCGTGGCGGGTGTTTCGGCAGCGACAACCGCCTCTTCGGACGCGGCCTCTGCGGCGACGGCCTCGGCAGGCGCGTCTTCTGCGCTCACCTCGTCGGTGTCATCCGTCGTCGGTTCTTCAACCGGCGTTTCGCCCACACGCTCCATCGGAGAGCTGCCCTCTTCGGGTGCGGCAAACAGTTCCGAGCTATCCTCAGAAGCGCCGAGATCGATGGTTTCCATGCCGGAAATTTCGGGCGCATCGGAAGCGGCGGCCTCCTCTGCGGGTGCAGCTTTGGCCTCGTCGCTACGGGATTTGGACCGGCTGCGGCTGCGCGAACGGGATTTCGAAGGCTTCTTTTCCTTCTCGTCCTCTTCGTCGCGGGCCTTTTGCGCCTCGGCGTAGGCGCGTTCTTCTTCCATCAGCGCTTCGCGGTCGGCGACCGGGATCTGATAGTAATCCGGATGGATTTCCGAAAAGGCGAGGAAGCCATGACGGTTTCCGCCATAGTCCACAAAGGCCGCCTGCAGCGAAGGTTCGACCCGTGTTACTTTTGCCAGATAGATGTTGCCAGCGAGCTGGCGTTTGTTTTCAGATTCAAAGTCGAATTCCTCAACCTTGTTTCCGTCGACCACCACAACGCGGGTTTCTTCCGCGTGGGTGGCATCGATAAGCATTTTCTTAGCCATGTGTCCTTGGTGCACCCTGCCAACGGCGTCCGCCTGCCCTGTCCGGGTGGACGGGCGCTTTTGGGGTGGTGTCTTGTCTGGGCGATCTCGGGCTGCGCGTGGCAAGAAGGCGCGTCGGAAAAAGATCCCGGCCGTTCTGCTCTCATGCTTAATGCGCGCGCGCGTGTCATCGCGTTTTTTCTCCGGCAGGCGGGTGGATCCCGGACCCTGTCCATTTTATCCGCCCCCGGAACGTTCCGGGTTTGGTGCTAAATTGCCCCGAATACGGGGCCAATCGGTCTGATCTGGCCGTCTCGGATCATGCCGGACGTTGGCGCAAACCAGCGAAACTCATTGTTGCGGGATGGTATCTTCGGAAAAGACCGGTCCCGTTCGGTCAACATAAGACCTGTGGATAGGTAATGACAATGGACAAAAGATGAAGGGGAGGAAAATCACATCCTCACTGCCTGATTTCCTGTTTTTCACCGCAGGCGGCGATCAGGCATCATAGGTGTAGCTGATACCGCGGGACTCCTTGGTGCCAAAGCTTGGGAGAGGAACCCGCGTTCCCTCTCCCTATTTGTCATTCACAGATATTCTGCGCGCTGCAGGCCGTATTTGGCCATTTTTTCATTCAGCGTACGGCGTGGCAGGCACAGCTCTTCCATCACCGATGCAATGGAGCCCTTGTGACGCCGCATGGTGTTATCAATAAGCATCCGCTCGAACGCCTCGACATATTCCTTCAAGGGTTTGCCTTCGGTGGTCATTACAGGCTGCATTTCTTCGTGATCCGACATCAGCAGGGAAGCGATCGTGCCGGACCCGCGCCGTGCCTGCAGGACGGCGCGTTCGGCGATATTGATCAGCTGACGCACATTTCCGGGCCAGGGTGCCTGCAACAGCTGCGCGGCCTCCTGTGCCGAGACCTGCGGCGTGTCACAGCCGTATTCCTCGGCGAACTGTTCCGACAGGCGGGTGAACAGGGTCAGGATATCCTCGCCGCGCTGGCGCAACGGCGGCACGGTGATTTTCAGCGCCGCCAAACGATAATAGAGATCCGGGCGCAGCATGTCCTCGCAGGATTTACCGGCTTCCTGAAGATTGGAAATACCGATGATCCGGGTCTCACCGGGCATGCCTTGTTCGTTGATCACATTGAGTAATTTGGCCTGCAGGCTCTCGCTTAGCGCTTCGATATCTTCCAACACCAACGTGCCGCCGCGGGCTTCTTCCATGGCCGGCAACATGCTGTCTTCGGGCATCATCGGGCCGAACAAACGTTTGGTCAGTGCCTCTTCCTCGAAGGCCGCACAGGAAATCAGGACGAATTTCTTGCCCGCCCGGCTGCCAACCGCGTGCAGCGCATGGGCCACCAGCGTCTTGCCGGTGCCTGTTTCGCCGTCGATCAGAACATGGCCATCCGCCTGCCCCAGATCCAGAATATCCTCCTTCAGACGCTCCATCACCGGGCTGGCGCCGATCAGCTTTTTCATGATCTGACCACCGTCAGAGAGTTCGCGGCGCAGCACCCGGTTGTCCAGCGTCAGACGGCGCGCATTGGTGGCGCGTTTTGCAAGCTCGGACATGCGGTCGGGGTTGAAGGGTTTTTCAAGGAAGTCAAAAGCACCAACGCGCATCGCTTCCACAGCCATTGGCACATCGCCGTGACCGGTGATCATGATAACAGGCAGGGCGCTGTCGCTGCCCATCAGTTTCTTCAGAAACTGCATCCCGTCCATGCCCGGCATCTTGATGTCAGAAATCACAATGCCCGGATAATCAGCGCCCAGAACCTTCAGCGCCTCTTCTGCGCTGGCAAAGGTCTCGGTGTCGTAACCCGACAAGGCCAGCCACTGGCTGATCGACTGGCGCATATCCTGTTCGTCGTCGACAATTGCGATTTTCATGGCCTGTGCCATTTACAAGTACTCCTAAACCCACATCTGCGCCTATTCGGCGGCTTCTATTCCACCCACCAGGACCGGCAACTGCATTTCAAACACCGCACCGCCGCTTTGACCATTACGTGCCGTCAACCGGCCGCCGAGGTCGTTTACGATCCCCGAGGAAATGGCAAGCCCCAAGCCAACACCGTCACCCGGCTGCTTGGTGGTGTAGAAGGGCTCAAACAATGCGTCGAAGTCCTTGATGCCATCGCCATTGTCCCGCACGGTCAATGTGGCGGTCTCTCCCGCTGCCAAGATAATCTCAACTTCCGGGTCGTCCACGGATTTGGTAGCGTCGAGGGCATTTCGCAAGAGGTTGACCATAACTTGTTCGACCCGCACCTGATCGCCCATCACATGAACCGGCTCTTCCGGCAGGATTCTGGTGATCTGCACTTGTCGTTCGCGCAGCTGCGGTTCCATCATCGACAGGGATGAGGCAAGCGCCTGCCCCATGTTTACAGGCACGAAATGGTCGCCGCCCTTGCGGGCATAAGACTTCAGCTGCTTGGTGATGGCACCCATGCGTTCGATCAGGTCATCGATGCGCCCAAAGGAGGCAAGTGCTTCTTCCGGACGGTTTCTTCCCAACAAAAGACGGGCGCCGGCCAGATAGGTTTTCATCGCCGCCAGCGGCTGGTTCAGCTCGTGGCTGACGGCGGCAGACATCTCTCCCAGCGCGGCCAGTTTGGAGCTTTGGGCCAGGGTCTGTTCGGCCACAGCAAGGGTCTCTTGCACCCTTTCACGCTCGGCGATTTCCCGCTGTAGTCGGGTGTTCAATTGGCGAAGCTCTGCCGACTCGCGCTGGAACAGCGCCATGCGCAGCGCGGTCTTTCGGCTGAGCGCGTAAAAGGCCAGCGCCAGAAGGATGGCGAATCCCATGATTTCCAGCGCCAGAACTGTGTTCACCTTCTCGCGGATCGATTCAAAGGTCGTATAAGAGGTGATGCGCCAGCCGCGGAACGAGATCCGGTTTTCCAGCCGCATCACCGCTTCGCCGCGCAGATAGGCATCAGGCGGCAGGGCGGTCCAGTCAGTGGTGGCGCGGATGGCCCGCTGGATCGCGCTTTGTGGCGTCTGAAGCTTCAGCGCCTCTTCCTCGCGCAAGCCCCGCCAGCGGTTTTCGGTGGCCAGGATAATGCTGCCAGTGCTGTCGGTTACCATCACCGCATCAGAAATTCCCGCCCAGGCGCGTTCGAATTTCTGCAGATCAACCTCAACTACGATAACCCCCAGCACCGAATCAGGGTCTTCGACCCGGCGCGCATAGGTAAAGCGATAGCCGCCCGCCTGACGCTCGCTGACCGAAAAAACCGTGGTGTTTGAACGTACCGCGTCAACAAAATAGGATTCCTGCCGCCGGCTTTCGCCCAGCCGGTTGCGATCGGTCGCAGCAACAGTGCGCCCGTCCTGATCCAGCATCAGGATCGACGCGGCGCCAATCTCATCAACAAAGGTCATCAACCGCTGGGTGGAAAGAGAAAAGTCCCGCGTGTCCAGGGCCTGTATCAGCGACTGATCGCGCGCCAAAAGCTGCGGAACAATGGCGTTCTGACGCAGCTCACTCAGCAGGTTTCCGGAATAGAGCGCCAGCCGAAGTTCAGCCCGGTTGCGGGTGCTTTCGGTGAAACGGTCGGTCAGCAAACGGTTGGTGACCCAGACTGTCGCCACCGCCGCCACAAAGACTAACGCGAGCGAAAACCGCGCCGTCCAGGAAATGGTCCGCGGGCTTTCGGAAGGTTCCGCCACTGGCGGTGTGTCTAACGGGGCGGTCATGGTCTGAAACTATTGCGCCCGCCCCGTCTTGCCAAGTCACGCAGTGGCAGCAATGCCTTGCAATGCGCGGAACACCGCCGCGCCATCCGTGCCACCGTGGCCATCATCCGCCGCCCGCTCCGGGTGGGGCATCATGCCCAGCACACGGCGGTTCTCAGATAAGATGCCCGCGATATCCGCAACAGACCCGTTCGGGTTGTCGGTATAGCTGAAGGCCACACGATCCTGATCCTGCAGCGCCTTCACGGTTTCAGCGTCCGCGTAATAGTTGCCGTCATGGTGCGCGATTGGCACGCCGATCAAATCGCCTGCGTTGTAGCCTTGGGTAAAGACGCTATCTGCAGTCGTCACTTTCAGGCCTACTGTGCGGCAGATGTATTTCAGACCGGCATTGCGCAGCAGAGCGCCCGGCAGGATGCCGGTTTCGGTTAGGATCTGAAAGCCGTTGCAGATGCCAATGGCATAGCCGCCGCGCTTGGTGTGCTCGACCACCGACTGGCAGATCGGCGATTGTGCCGCAATGGCACCGCAGCGCAGGTAATCGCCATAAGAGAACCCGCCCGGCACGCCAACGATATCGATGCCCTCGGGCAGCGCGCTGTCCTTGTGCCAGACCATGGAGACGTCGAAGCCGGTCTGTTCAAACGCCACCGCAAGGTCGCGGTCGCAGTTGGAACCCGGAAAGACTACTACCGCCGCCTTCATCACTGAATCTCGAAGCTGTAGGATTCGATCACGGTGTTGGCGAGCAGCTTTTCGCACATCTCGGTCACATCCGCCTCGGTCGCGCCTTCTGCCAGCTGCAGGTCGATAACCTTGCCCTGACGTACGCCTTCAACCTTGTCAAAGCCCAGATTTCCCAGCGCGTGGCGTGTCGCCTCACCCTGCGGATCCAGAACCCCGTTCTTCAGCATCACATGCACCCGTGCCTTCATTGCATCATCCCTCAGGTTTCGGTGGCTCAGCCCAACCGGGCTTCATCTTTTCAAAAATACTTAAATCCCGCGCCGTCACAGCGCGGGTCCGGTTCCGCAGATGCGGATCAGTTCACCAAAGTCGGCTTGCCGCCGGTTGGTGGTGTGTTCGGCATCACGCCCAGACGGCGGGCCACTTCCGAGTAGGCGTCGGTCAGGCTGCCCAGATCGCGGCGGAACACGTCCTTGTCCAGCTTTTCACCGGTCTCAATATCCCAGAGGCGGCAGCTGTCAGGGCTGATCTCATCAGCGATGATCAGGCGCATGAAGTCGCCATCGTAGACGCGGCCGATCTCGATTTTGAAGTCGACCAGACGAATGCCCACGGCCAGGAAGATGCCGGACAGGAAATCATTCACCCGCAGTGCGAGGCTGAGGATATCATCCATGTCCTGCTGGCTGGCCCAGCCAAAGGCAGCGATATGTTCTTCGCTGACCAGCGGATCACCCAGAGCGTCGTCCTTGTAGCAGTATTCCACGATCGGGCGCGGCAGCTGGGTGCCCTCGTCAATCCCCAGACGCTTGGATAGGCTACCGGCGGCATAGTTGCGCACGATCACTTCCAGCGGCACGATCTCGCAGGAGCGAATAAGCTGCTCACGCATGTTCAGGCGCTTGAGGAAATGCGTCGGAACGCCGATCTGGCCAAGGCCAAGCATGAAGAACTCGCTCAGCAGGTTGTTCAGCACACCCTTGCCTTCGATCACATCCTTTTTCTCGGCGTTAAAGGCGGTGGCATCGTCCTTGAAGTACTGGACAATGGTCCCCGGCTCCGGGCCCTCATAGAGGGTTTTTGCCTTGCCTTCGTAAATCTTCTTGCGACGTGCCATGGACAGCCTTTCACAATTGCCTTGGGGGAGATGAATCCCATTTGTGCGCCCTCTTACGGCAAGGGCCGCAGCGCCGCAAGCATGGCGAAATCGCTGTTGCTGGGCAGTTTGTCCCAACCATCCACAAACAATCCGCACCACTCAGTGTTGCTGCCGCGGCACTCTGGGCACAGGAAACTCCGAATTGTCGCTTAAAACAAAGGTCTGGCACGGTTGCTCCCCTTGTCTCACGCACAGGGCGGACCCATATTTCTAACATAGCCAAACTTATTTGACGGAAGGGCACGACATGACGACATTTGACGACCGTGAACTGGCATTCGAAGCCAAATACGCCCATGACGAAGAAATGCAGTTCAAGGCCGAAGCTCGCTGCAACAAACTTTTGGGGCTCTGGGCGGCAAGCCAGATGGGCAAGGTCGGCAGCGAGGCCGAAACCTATGCGCTGACGGTTGTGACCAGTGATCTGGAAGAGGCCGGCCATGAGGATGTGATCCGTCAGGTAACGGCCGATCTGGAAGGCAAAGTCACTTCTGACGCGATCCGCGCCAAACGGGCAGAGCTGATGCCTCAGGCCAAAGAAGAAGTCCTGTCAGAGGCCGGCTGACACCGCGCGTTTCAAAACCATTATTAGGGCTGCCCCGGTTTTCGGGGCAGTATTGCCTGCCACAACGCCCTTTGCCCCATAGTCACGATGCAAATCGGCCATGGCACCTGCGGCGTTCCACCTCTCCTTGAACACACTATCTTGATTTTCGCGCCTCCCGCGGGGTATGCGGCGCGCTAAATCCATTGGGTTAACCGAACCGAAACAGGCATCGCCTACCTTCGCGTGATCAGGTCCCAGCCCGCCCCAAGGAGCCAAATGCCTATCAATCGCCTAGCTGTCCCGCGACCGGCTACCCGGCTTCTGCGCCTGACCTTTCCCTTTATGGTCACTGCCCTGTGCCTTTGGGTGCTGCAGGACCGTGTTGCCCTGCCCTCGCCCAGTGATCTGGAAGGATTGCTGCGTGGCGTGCAGCTCTGGCAATGGGGTGGCGCACTCTTGGCGACCTGCGTCAGTTTTTGGGCGCTGGGGCGCTATGATTCTGTGGCCCACCGACATTTGAATACCAAATTGGACGGGCCGCGCGCCCGCAAATCCGGCATGGCGTCGATTGCCCTTTCGCAGACTGTTGGTTTCGGTCTGGTCACCGGGTCTTATGCCCGCTGGCGGCTGATGCCCGGCCTGTCGGCACTGCAATCGGTGCAGCTGACCAGTTTTGTTGCTGTCACCTTTCTTGCTGCACTGGCGGCGGTCTGCGGCACTGCCTGCCTGTTCGGCGCCGCTGGCCCGGCAATGCGCTGGACCGGTGCCGCGATCCTGCTGGCGGTCTTTGGTGCCACCGCGCTGTCCTTTCTCTTTCCTGAGATTTCGCTCGGCAAGAAACGGTTTCAGATGCCGTCTCTTACCGCCATGGCTGCGCTTACCGTCTGGACAGTGGTAGATGTGGCCGCTGCGGGCACCGCGCTTTGGTTGCTTCTGCCCCAGACGATGGACATCAGCCTGCCACTGTTGCTGACGGCCTATTGTCTGGCCCTTGGCGCCGCCATTGTCTCCTCCGCACCCGGTGGGGTCGGCCCGTTTGAACTGACCCTTGTTGCCCTCCTGCCGCTGGCCGGAAGTGAGGAACTGATGGCCGGCATTCTCGCCTTCCGCCTTGTTTATTACGCCCTGCCCGCGCTTCTCTCTGGTCTGACCCTGGCCATGCCGAGGCTGATCGAGGATGCAGGCGATCACCAACCGTCCGCCATACGCCACAGCGCCGAAACCCTGCCCCGCAACAGGCTGCGATCAGAAACAGCTGTGATCCGTCAGAACGGTGGCAATGTTCTGGCCTGCAGCAGCTCTCGCCTTGCGGTTCTGGACAGTCCCCAGGCTTCGATCGCGCTGTTTGATCCGGTGGCCGGATGCGCAGGACCAGCGATCAAACCACTGGAACACTACGCAAAATCCCGCAATTCCGTCGTTTGCTTTTATAAGTGTTCCGCCCACACTGCCCTCAAGGCCCGCGCCAAAGGCTGGCAGGTTCTGCGCATCGCCGAAGAGGCCGTGCTCAACCCGCTGACCTACAGCGATACCGGATCTTCGCGCCGCCAGCTGCGCCGCAAACTGCGTCAGGCCGAAAAGGCCGGGCTGGAGGTCCGCAGCGCCGCTGAACATCTGCCGCTAGGCCAGATGCAGGACGTCGATGCCGCCTGGCAGGACAGCCACGGGCGGGCGCTTGGCACCACTATGGGACGGTTTGAGCCGGGCTATCTGATGGGGCAGCGAATCTTTCTCGGTTGGCAGGAGGGTAAAATCATTGCCTTTGCCAGCTTCCATGAAAGCGCCGGTGAATGGTGTCTCGATCTGATGCGCATCATCCCCGGTGCGCCGGATGGCACCGGCCATTCTCTGGTGCGCGCGGCGATCGATCACGCCAAGGACGAAGGCATCGCCCGCCTGTCCCTTGCCGCCGCCCCCGACCACCGTCTGGCGCCCCAGATCGACAAGGGCTTGCGCCGTTTCAAATCCTGTTTTGCCCCGCAGTGGGAGCCACTGTATATGGCCGCCCCAAACTGGTGGCAGATGGCCGTCAGCGCCGCCGAACTGGTCCGCCTGGTTCATCGCCCGCCGCGCCTGCAACAGGCCAATATCAACACCAAGGCAGACCCTGCCGTGCCTCATCCTCATAAAGAAGATGAAGAAAACGAATTTGCCAACGCACGCCGTGCGTGACACTTCCCTTATGACATGACCGCCCGGAGTCCGTGCTTCGGCCCAAATGGGACACGACCAATGACCAGTACCTTTGAAACCCTGCTCGCCACCAAGGACGCCCTGCTTGCAGATGGCGCCACCGGCACCAACCTGTTCAACATGGGTCTGCAGTCTGGCGACGCGCCGGAGCTGTGGAACACCGATGAGCCCAAAAAGATCATGGCGCTCTATCAGGGCTCGGTTGATGCGGGCAGCGATCTGTTTCTGACCAATACCTTTGGGGGCACCTCTGCACGGCTGAAACTGCACGACGCCCAAAAGCGTGTGCGCGAACTGAACCGCGCCGGCGCCGAACTGGGCCGCGAAGTGGCCGACAAGGCGGGCCGCAAGATCGCCGTGGCCGGATCCGTGGGACCGACCGGGGAAATCATGCAGCCGGTGGGGGAACTGTCCCACGCCCTCGCAGTCGAAATGTTCCACGAACAGGCCGAAGCGCTAAAAGAAGGCGGTGTTGACGTGCTGTGGCTGGAAACGATTTCGGCCCCCGAAGAATTCCGCGCCGCCGCCGAGGCCTTCAAACTGGCCGATATGCCCTGGGCCGGCACGATGAGCTTTGACACCGCCGGGCGCACCATGATGGGTGTGACCTCCGCTGCGCTGGCGCAGCTGGTCGAAGAGTTTGACAACAAGCCGCTGGCTTTTGGTGCCAACTGTGGCACCGGTGCCTCGGACATCCTGCGCACTGTTCAGGGCTTCTCTGCCCAGGGCACCGAACGCGCCATTATCTCCAAGGGCAATGCCGGCATCCCGAAATATGTCGATGGCCACATTCACTATGACGGCACGCCCGAACTGATGGGCGAATATGCGGTGATGGCCCGCGATTCCGGCGCCAAAATCATCGGCGGCTGCTGCGGCACCATGCCCGAGCACCTGCGCGCCATGCGCGAAGCACTGGACACCCGCCCGCGCGGTGACCGTCCGGCGCTGGAGAAAATCGTCGAAGTGCTCGGCCCGTTCTCTTCCGAGAGTGATGGCACCGAAGAAGGCGCAAGCGACGCCGCCAACGAGCGCCGCAACCGCCGGGGCCGCCGCCGCGCCTGAGCCTGCGGGACAGAATGAACAGAAGGCCGGGATCACCCCCGGCCTTTTTTGTTCAGCCCGATTTCAGCAGGTAGATGTCATTGGGATAGGCCTCTGCTCCGGTCCGGAAAACCGTTTTCCCGGCTTTCACGAAACCCTGCGACAGGAAAAACCGATGGCCGGACCGTTCTCGGAATTGGTCGCAAGCCATAGCCCGGAGGCGTCCTTAGGCACATGGGCCAGCAAATGGCCCAGAAGCGCCCCGCCGCGCCCCTGCCCCTGCGCATTGGGCCGCACGTAAACAGTGCTGACCTCGCAATCCGCGCCAAGCATAGCCCTGACCTTCTGTGCCGCCATCTCTGCCAGCACATAGTCCGCGAAATGCGCGGAAATGCCCTGTTTGAGGTAGGTGCCGAGCCAGACCTCGGCAGAAAGCGCGGCAAGGCTGGAGGCATCTGTCAGATCCGCTGGTCTAAGTCTCATGCGGTTTCCCAATTGCGGCTGCTACATCGCCACAACACGGCGCTCGCAACCCCGCCCTATACATCCTGCAACGCCCGGCTTTGGTCCGGGCGTTTGTGTGTTTTGCAACCGGCCCGTGGAGACCGTCTGCTGAAATAACCAGACGGAAGTCGGTTGTGTGCCCTTGCCCCTTATTCAGCAGCTGACAGATCCTGTGCCAGCATCAGGGCATTTCCGTCGGGATCATAGAACGTCGCGGTGCTGACCATCCCATCTATGGTTTCGGTTGGCCCGTCAAAACCTACGCCCGCCAGTTCCAAAACCGACCGCGCCGCGGCAATATCCTTTACGCCAAACACCGGCACAGTATTGCCGGGGGTCGGCTCGGCCTGTTCGCCCAAGCCCAATGTTACGCCCTCGGTCAGGGTTTGCAGCTCGCTCCACCCGGCTTCATCCATGTGATAAAGCACTGAAAAACCAAGCATTTCCGTATACCAATCTGCACTTTTGTGCCGGTCCCGGACAGAAAGGGCCAAAGTAATCGTCTTTTCAAGTGTAACTGCAGGCATCAGGCTTTCCTTGTTCAATAAATATAGTTACTATACTTTATGGACATTAAAACACTTGTCAACCTGACCTCGCGGGCATGGTCGTTGAACATTCTGGCGGCCCTTCACAACGGCACACCCGGACGCCAGGCGCCCCTTCTGGCGGCGACCAGCGCCAGTCGGACATCCTTTGCCAATAGTCTGGAACACCTCTTTCAGCTCAAACTGCTGGAGAGAAACCCAGGGCACGGTCACCCGCTTCGGCCGGAGTTTCGGCTGACACCTCTTGGCCGTGAAGCTGCCAGAACAGCCGCCAAGATTGTCTCCCTTGTCCCGGATGAGGAAGAATTCCGCCTGCTTCGCCGAAGCTGGACCCTTCCGGTTCTCGCCATTACCGCCAAACCGCGACGGTTTTCCGAAATCAGATCCGGCCTTGGCACGATCACAGATCGCGCGCTGTCCCAATCTCTGGGTCAGCTTGAAGAGCAGAATTGGGTATCGCGGTCTGTGGATCTCAGCCAGAAGCCCCTCCGCCCGGCCTATCAAGCGATCAACCAAGGATGGGCGATCAGCCAAACTGCCGGGATGCTTTAAAAAAAGCGGTCAAACTCTCCTCATCAGCGGCAGTGGCTGAACACAATGGGATCGGGTTGCGACAGCAACACCACGAGGAAGGTAACGAGGTCAAAATAAGGTCAGTTGATCCCCTGCCTGCGCCGGTCGGGCAAAAAGATCGCAGCGCAGAGGTTCAGTTTTCTCCTGCAACCCCAGTCGCTTGCAGGCAGCTTTGAACCGCTGGGCGACCATTTCGGCATAGCGGCCTTCGCCGCGCATCCGGTGGCCCCAGCGCGGGTCATAGTCGCGGCCACCATGCATCTCGCGCAGGCGCGCCATAACCTTGTCTGCGCGCCCTGGTTCATGTTCATCCAGCCACTCCTGCCACAGCGGAGACACCTCACGCGGCAGGCGCAGCATGATCCAGCTGGCCGCATCCGCGCCAGCCTCTGCTCCGGCAGCCAGCAGCGCCTCCACCTCGTGATCGGTAAGTCCCGGCACCACCGGAGAGACCATCACCCGCACAGGAACACCAGCTTCTGTCAGCCGCCGAATAGCCGCCAGCCGCCGCGCCGGCGCCGCCGCGCGCGGTTCCATCCGCCGGGACAGATCCGCATCCAGAGTGGTCAGGGAAATACCAACCCGCACCAGCCCCCTCGCCGCCATCGGCACCAGAATATCCAGATCCCGTTCGACCATTGCCCCTTTGGTGACAATCGCCACCGGGTGATTGAACTCAGCCAGAACCTCCAGACAGGACCGGCTGATTTGCTGATCGCGCTCAACCGGCTGATAGGGATCTGTATTGGTGCCCAGAGCGATCGTCTGCGGCCTGTATTTCGCCGCACTCATTTCCTTGCGCAGCACCTCTGCTGCATTTGGCCGTGCCACCAGCCGGGTCTCAAAATCCAACCCCGGCGACAGCCCCAGATAGGCATGCGTCGGGCGGGCGAAACAATAGACACAGCCATGCTCGCACCCCCGGTAGGGGTTGATCGACCGGTCAAACGGCAGATCAGGAGACCGGTTATAGGTGATCACCGAGCGCGCTGTTTCCAACCGCAGCTCGGTGCGAATCTGCGCCTCCTCGGGAAGAATCCCCCAGCCATCATCGACCCGCCCGCGCGCCAGATCATACCGCCCTGCCGCATTGCTGCCCGCACCGCGTGCTTTGCGGCGTTCAGGTGCGATGGTCATATTTATATCCATGGCGGCACCCTGCCTCAAAAATGAGAACAAATAAAGAACATATGCGTAGGATTGATGATCTTCCTGCGAAATCTTCATTATCAATCCGCACTTTTCGCCCCTATACGTCGGTTCAAGCCATGGCGGTGTCGCAAACAATGCAGTCTGCCCGGCCCCATTTGGCAAAAAGAAACGAAAACAAGACATACACTGGGGTCACCCCGCCAACGTCAAGGAATACGCCCATGTCGGAAGAAGAAGACATCATCCTGTCGGAACTGAACGACGAAGAACTTGTTCAACAGATGTTCGACGACCTCTATGATGGTCTGAAAGAAGAAATCGAGGAAGGTGTGAACATCCTTCTCGAGCGCGGCTGGGAACCCTACAAGGTCCTGACCGAAGCACTGGTTGGTGGCATGACCATCGTCGGCGCCGACTTCCGCGACGGTATCCTCTTCGTGCCCGAAGTGCTGCTGGCCGCAAACGCAATGAAGGGCGGCATGGCCATCCTCAAGCCGCTGCTCGCCGCCACTGGCGCGCCGCAGGTCGGCAAGATGGTGATCGGCACCGTCAAGGGCGACATTCACGACATCGGCAAGAACCTCGTCTCGATGATGATGGAAGGCGCCGGTTTCGAAGTGGTCGATCTGGGCATCAACAACCCGGTTGAAAACTACCTGGAAGCCCTGGAAGAGCATAAGCCCGACATCCTCGGCATGTCTGCTCTGCTGACCACCACCATGCCCTATATGAAGGTCGTGATCGACACGATGGTCGAACAGGGCAAGCGCGATGACCATATTGTTCTGGTTGGCGGCGCGCCCCTGAACGAGGAATTCGGCAAGGCCATTGGCGCCGATGCCTACTGCCGTGACGCGGCTGTTGCCGTCGACACTGCCAAAGACCTCGTAGGCCGCAAGCACAACCAGCTGAGCGCCTGATCATGGCCCGCCGGGGCCGCGCAGCCCGTCTGCAAGGACGGGCCGCACAGACACCGGCGTCAGCCACGTCGCTGACATCACAGAGTCTGGCCGAAAACGGCCTTGCTGCGCCCGCCCGAAAGGTCGGGCGCATTCTTGTTATCGGATGCGGCGCGCTGGCCCGCGAAATCCTTGATATCAAGGAGGTGAACGGTCTCGATCACATTGATCTGACCTGCCTGCCGGCCAAACTGCATCTCTATCCCGATCAGATTGTCACCGCGGTCGAGGCGGCGGTGATCAAACACCGTACTGTCTATGACCAGATATTTATCGCCTATGCCGATTGCGGCACCGGTGGGTTGCTGGCAAAGAAATGCGCAGAGCTGGGCGTGGAAATGATCGCCGGGCCGCACTGCTACGCTTTCTACGAGGGTAATGACGCCTTCCAGAAGATATCCGACGAAGGCGAGATCACCGCCTTCTATCTCACGGATTTTCTAGTGAAACAGTTCGATGCTTTCATCTGGCGCCCGATGGGGCTGGATAAGAACCCCGAGCTGCGCGAGATGATTTTTGGCAATTACACAAAACTTGTCTACCAGTCACAGATCGCTGATCCGGCCCTGATCGAAAAAGCCCGCATCTGCGCAGACCGGATGGGGGTCGCCTTTGAGCACCGCCATACCGGCTATGGTGAGCTGCAGGACAGGCTGAAGACGCTGCCCCGATCCTGACTTCATCTGACCGAAAGTATCCTCAGGGGCCGCAAAAAGGCGGTGCGAGCCGCCTGCCCCTGCATACAGCCGCCTCAGGCGTTTTCGCCAGCGACCATTCGAATGCGCTCAATCATCGACCGCACACCGTTGGACCGCTGCGCGGACAGGTGATCGTTCAACCCCAGCCGACCCAGTTCGGCCTTGGCGTCGACACCCATGACCTCGGCCACTGGCACATCATTATAGAGCATCCGCAGCACCGCGATCAGCCCGCGTACGATCATCGCATCGCTGTCGCCGTCAAAGCGAAATTTCCCACCTTCGATCACCGGGTGCAGCCAGACCTGACTGGCGCAGCCGTGCACCTTTGTGGCCTCAACTTTCAGCGCCTCGTCCAGTGCTTCCATCGACTTGCCCAGATCAATGACATGGCGATAGCGATCTTCCCAATCATCAAGGAATTCGAAATCTTCGACGATCTCTTCAAAGGCGGCACTGGCCATGGGGGTCTCCGAACTTTGGGCTTTAGGTGATGCGCATCCGACCTAAGCTGCAACGCAGTGTGTTTCAACCACTTTTCAAGCCGCAGCGGATCGGGTAGTCACGTGCAGGGAAAACATTATCGGGCGGGACAATGCGAATTTCAATTGCGCTTCTCATGGTGGCCGGCGTGGCTGTTTCTGGCTGCGGCGGATGGCGGGACTCGGGCGTAAACCCGCGCAACTGGTTCGGTAACTCAAAAGAGGTTACTGCCTCTACCGAGAACCCTGAAGATGTTAATCCACTGCTTCCTGTGAAGGCAGAAGAAAGCATTTTCGCTCGTAAGGACGCACCGGATGAGAGTGTTCTCATCGTGTCTGTCTCTGCTCTGAAAATAGAACGCACATCGACCGGCGCCATTGTCTATGCGACTGGATTGGCGGACCGCCAGGGCGCTTACAACGTTCACCTGCGCCCGGACATCGATGCCCCAGAAGGCACCCTGTCCTTTCAGTTCAAAGCCGATTACCCGAGCTATGCCACCCATCAGGGAACCGAGCTGACGCGCACCGTTCGTGCCGCCTTCAGCCTGACCACTGGTGAGTTGGAAGGGATAAAGCTCATTCGTGTTGCCGGGGCACAGAACGCTCAGGAAACGCGCCGCCGCTAAGGCCGTTACACCAAACTGACGACACGACATGAAAAAGGGGCCCATGGGCCCCTAATTTCATGTCTTCGCGCGGCACCAAGCGGTCAGAGCGGTACAACTTTCACCGATTGGCCTTTGGCAGCTAGGGCGATTTTACCATCACAGAGCGCCAGCGCGTCTTCTCCGAAGACCTCAAAACGCCAGCCGTGCATGGCTGGCACGTCACGCTCACCAGAAGCAATCAGATCCAGATCGGCGCTGGTCGCAATCAGCTTGGCCGCGACACTTGCGCTTTCGGTCTTTGATTTCAGCAGCACCCGCAGCAGATCCGCCAGCGCCGGATTGACCTGAAGTTTTTCCCGGCTCTTGTCAGCCTTGGGCAATTGGTCCTGCGGGCAGTCCACGCCGCGCTTCACCGCGGCCAGAATGCCATCGGCAATTGCGCCCTTGCGGGCCTCGCGCAGCAACAGGCGGGATCCGCCCAGATCGGAATGGGAACGCGGCTTGGTCGAGGCCAGCTCAACCAATGCGTCATCCTTATAGACCCGGTTGCGCGGCACATTGTTGGTTTGGGCGTAGTCTTCGCGGAACGCCGCCAGTTCACGGACAACCGCCAAAAACTTGCCCGAGCTGGTCCGCGTTTTGACCCGCTTCCATGCATCTTCCGGCTGAATGTCATAGGTCGCCGGATTGGTCAGAACCCTCAGCTCTTCGCCCACCCAGTGGCTGCGACCGGTTTTTTCCAGTTCTGCGGCCAGGAATTCATAAATCACCCGCAGATGGGTCACATCAGCCAGCGCATAGGTCTTTTGCGCCTCGGTCAGCGGGCGGCGCGACCAGTCGGTAAAGCGCGAGGTCTTGTCCAGACCCTGTTTGACGATCTTGCGCACCAGTGTCTCGTATCCGGCCTGTTCGCCAAAACCACAGACCATCGCCGCCACCTGGGTATCAAACAGCGGCACCGGAAAGACCTTGGCGTCGACCCAGAAAATCTCCAGATCCTGACGTGCGGCGTGGAAGACTTTTACGACACTCTCATCTCGGTAAAGGTCATAGAGCGGTTCCAGCGACAGCCCGTCCGACAGCGGATCGACAAGAACCGCAGAGCCATCGTCATCCCCGCCGGGATAGGCCAGCTGGATCAGGCAGAGCTTGGAATAATAGGTACGTTCGCGCAGAAACTCCGTATCCACCGTGACGTAGGGATGCTCGCGGGCTGTCTTGCAGAAGGCAGCCAGGTCTTCGGTGGTTGTAATGGTGATCATCTGCGGCACTAACCTCGATTTTTCTCTTCTACCATAAAGTGATACGCTTTCACTGCAAGCCTTACAATGAGCCTGCCCGCCAGCGTAGTCCCGTTAGCCGTCCCAGCCCAGCAATAGCGGTGTGCGGTCGCCCGCGGCATAGCGGCGCAGAACGCCGGGATAGAGCCTGTGTTCCTGCTTCAAAACCCGGTCGGCCAGTGTTTCAGGCGTGTCCCCCTCCAGAACCGGCACCCGTGCCTGTCCCAGAAGCGGGCCGTCATCCAGACGCGGGGTCACCTCGTGAACCGAACAACCTGCCTCACTGTCACCTGCTTCCAGCGCGCGTGCATGGGTGTGCAGCCCTTTGTATTTGGGCAGCAGCGAGGGGTGAATGTTCAGCATCCGGCCCTCGAACTGCGACACGAAGCCTTCAGTCAGCACTCGCATGAAACCCGCCAGACAAACGATGTCTGCCCCGGCCTCAAGGATCGGCTTTACCAGTTCGGCCTCAAACGCGGTGCGGTCACCTTTGAAGGGGCGGTGATCCACGGCAGCCGTCGCAATCCCACGGGCGGCAGCCTTTTGCAAACCGCCTGCGTTGGCGTCATTGGACAGCACCAGACAGGGGCGCGCGGCATGGTCGCCGGTCATGCTATCGACCAGCGATACCATGTTGGAGCCGCCACCTGAGACAAGAATGGCGACCTTTTTGTGGCTCACAGCAGCGAGCCTGTGTAGCGCATGCCTTCCCCGGCGGTGACAGTGCCCAGACGGGAGACAGTTTCGCCCTCGCCTTCCAGCACCTCAACCAGTGCATCGGCGCGGTCGGCGGAAACGGAAAGGATCATGCCAATGCCGCAGTTGAAGGTCTTGAGCATCTCGGCCTCGGCGATGTTGCCGGTGGCCGCCATCCATTTGAAGACGGGCGGCAGATCCCAGGCGTTCAGGTCAATGTCGGCACCCAGATCTTCGGGCAGAACGCGCGGCAGGTTTTCCGTCAGGCCACCACCGGTGATGTGGGCCAGAGCGTGAACGCCCCCTGCCCGTACAGCCGCCAGCGACTGTTTCACATAGAGGCGGGTCGGTGTCAGCAGTGCTTCACCCAAGGACCCTTCGCCAAAGGGGCAATCCGCGTCCCAGCCAAGGCCCGAGACCTCAACCAGTTTGCGCACCAGCGAATAACCGTTGGAATGCACGCCGTCAGAGGCCAGACCCAGCAGCACGTCGCCTTCGACAACGCCCGCAGGCAGCGCTGTGCCGCGTTCCATGGCGCCCACTGCAAAACCAGCAAGGTCAAAGTCGCCATCAGGGTACATACCCGGCATTTCTGCCGTCTCACCGCCGATCAGGGCGCAGCCGGAGCGCACACAGCCCTCGGCAATGCCTTCGATAATGCGGGCGGCGGTACCCGTGTCCAGTTTGCCGGTGGCAAAATAGTCGAGGAAGAACAGCGGCTCTGCACCCTGACAGACCAGATCATTGACGCACATGGCCACCAGATCGATGCCAACGCCATCAACCACGCCGGTGTCGATGGCAATACGCAGCTTGGTGCCAACGCCATCGGTCGCGCCGACAAGAATCGGATCGCTGTAGCCTGCGTCTTTCAGGTCAAACAATGCGCCAAACCCGCCAAGGCCGCTCATCACGCCGGAGCGGTTCGTGCGTTTGGCGGCCGGCTTGATCCGATCGACCAGCGCATTGCCTGCATCAATATCTACGCCTGCGTCTGCATAGGTCAGACCGTTCTTGCCCGCTGTCATTGGTTCATCCTTCGCTGAAGTGTTGCGCGCGAGTTAGTGCATTATTGCGGCGCGTGCAACGGTAAGGGTTGACGCGGCCGCGCAGAATGATACGGAATTGCGCCACGGCGGGCCTGTAGCTCAACGGTTAGAGCAGAGCGCTCATAACGCTTTGGTTGCGGGTTCAAATCCTGCCGGGCCTACCAAATCTCCGCCTAAGTAATTGATTTTAAAAGATTTACCTACCCCACGAGGGTGAAAATCACCCGACAAAAAAATCAATGGGTTAGATTGCAGACTACCCCACGATTCACCCCTGATTTTTCAGTTCGTCCTTCAACTCCGGGCGCACCGGAAGAATTGCAGGTGTTGGCACTTCGTGCTTCTCCAGCCACTCTTTCATGCCCGACCAGCGATCCTGCGGCTTTGGCGGCCAGCGCCACAGATCCTGTCCGCCCATGTGGCGCTCTAGGTCAGCCCACCATGTCAACTTGAGGCGCAGTTGGTGATCCTTCGCCCAAGAGCGAAATGGCGCGCGCCAGGCATTCTGATCCGCGGCTTCAATCGCCTGCCGGAGATCTTCGGGAATCGTGTTCGGCCATTCTTGCGTCATGAGAACGCATGTAGAACAATGAGGCTGGCCGGAGAAGCCTCCTTTTCTGGACCTCTATTCAGGCTAACAATCTAAGGCCTGCGGCTCGAGCCGAAGGCCGCGGCCCGCAGACCATGCGCTTATCCCCAAGCACGCGGGCCGCGCTTCCTGCCCGCCTCCTTTGTTGGAAGTGTTACAGCTGTAACACCACGTCTGCCTAAGGACCGTCTACCGGCAGCTGTGCGGACGTTAGTGAACTTTCGCCGCCCCTGCAGCCTGGATTACCTCTCGCGACCGCTTCGCACGGAAAGCGGAATTTGAAAATCTGTACAGAAGCCATCGACACAGCAGATTTTGCCAGACCAATCTCAGTGCTGTCGCCCGCAAAAGCAACGAAAGACAGCGAAACATGGAGTGCCGAACCCGCCAAAGTTGGGCCAATTTGGAAAAGGTATAGGTTCTTGAAATGGATGCACCAGCTAAACGCCGGTCAACCGTGACAGGTTCGACGATACCAAAATAGTTATAAAGGCGATCCAGGTTCATCCCCCGTTCGGGGGATAGAAAGCATAATTTTGGATATTTGGAGTAATCGTTGTGGAACGAGGCGGAACAGGGGGACGGCCCGATGGTATCCTCGAAATCAATTTTCCAACCCCGAACGCACAATTTTTCGAACGTGGGATGACCCGGTCAATCTGAACGATAGTAGGCGCTCATCCAATTTGAGCTGGCGATTGGTTGCAGCCTTGCAATCAAACCCGGGATTTTCCCTTTCGGCTAAAGACGACAGGCGAGTATCGCCCACATGTGTCGACAGGCGGAAAACTTCTATGATACGTTCTTCCTGAGGCTTTGGGAGGCATCATGCCGTCAAGAATGTTAACTGTATTACCAGCAATCTACGACGCAGCGACCACAGTAAAAAACTGGCAAAATGCGTTGGATGAATTTGCAACTGCCAGTGGGGCCAAAAGCGCTTCGCTCTACGCCAATAATAATCACCTGTTTGAATTTCAAATTCAGACTGCAAGTAGCTACATTGACAACCACAGTGATGTGCTCCGCACGTATCTCGAAAAATTTGCAGACCATGAACTGCATGCAGTAGAGCACATGAAGGCAGCGCCTGCGTTCAAGCGTGTAGAAGATGATGATATCTGGCCGGGCTTTGCGGAAATGAGTGACCGAGAAGACTTGCGGTTTCTTGCCCGTGAAATGGGGATTTTTCGGCGGGTAGGCTACAACCTCTCGACCAGCCCAGCTTGGGGGGCATTCGTCGCCTTGCAATTCGATGAGAGCGTCACCGAATTCCATCCTACCTGGGTCTCAAATTCCGACATTTTGACGCATCACATGGGTAAAGCGTTGGATATAAATCGATTTTGCTCTCAGTTGCAGCAGCAATACCAAGCGGTTTTAACCGTATTTAACCGGGTTGATGTGGCACTTTGCCTTTGCCTGCCAAACGGGGAGGTTGTGGTCCAAAACAACCGCGCCAAAGAGGTTTTTTCTGACGGAAACGGCATCGAAATATCTCGATCTGGTCAGCTCCGAATGAGTGACCAGGATCTAACTGCAAGGGTTAGAGCCTATATCTCAGAGTGTGGACGAACAGCGGCCGGTGTTTCCAACCAACCAGGGCGGGAAGTCTCTGTAGGTAAGAGGAACCGCACAGAGCCATATTTTTTGGAAGTTTCACCAATACGCGATGGTGCGGATGAGTTGAACGAAGATTTCGTGGGAGCAATGGTGATGATAATAGACCCAGAAAACCTCCCAAGATTTTCTACTAATCCAGTGGCCAAAATATTTGGACTGACCGTCGCAGAAGCCGATGTAGCTGAGCTCTTGGTGACAGGTACCCCTCTTGGGGAGATCGCAGAAATAAGAGGGGTGTCGCTTGAGACCATAAGGACGCAATCAAAGCGAATACACGCCAAAGTTGGTACGCGTACCCGCGCTGAATTGGTGCGAAAGACCGTGAATGTTTCCCCCCCAATTCTCCGAACATAGGTCGAATCGCCGGGCTTAATTGCTTGCAAGTAATCTGGTCACCGCCCGTGCAAGCGAGAGGTTATCTTGGTTTGAAAAGGGTTTTCAGTTTCGGGCTTCGAGAACGACCGCGCCGGGCGTCCAGATGATTTTGCAAAGTGAACTATCCGAGCTTTGCAGTGCTTGGCGCGGTCTGTGGTATCAGTTCAAGCGCTCGCCCCGGTTGAAGGTCCACATTCGCTGGATTGACTGGAAAACTGCGCACAGGCAGCACGCAGAGGGACGCGGAATAACTGAACGGCAAGTTAGGGCTGGGAACTGCCGACTGCGCCTGCAGTATTCCGGCAGAGCAGCAACGACGGCTGCGGGCTCGAAGCCGCCATTCGCCTCCCTGTCCAACAAATGCCCGACTTTCAAATAATTTGACCTCCAAATTTAGTCATCTCTCTGTTATCAAGCCCTGGGGGAGAAGATCATTGGATAGTGAAAAAAGACAAACCCGCGGCATCAAAGGAGCCACGCGGACGAAAGAAATCAGCTCAGCCGCCAAGGACGAGGTCCTTTGCTTCATCTGTGAGGGCGGGCACTTGGAAGCGGAGTTTGGTCTGGAAACCTACATCTGCCAAACCTGCAGGTTTCAGGCTCTAGCCGAAATACAACGCACTAGCGACTAGGTCCAAGTAGCCCCCGTCCAACTGCAGCTATGCGGACGGAGCGGACTTGTGCAGGTGCGGATATTGCTGACGCAGAAAACGCTCGCACCTGCCGCATGCAGATTGCTGCGCCGCAGCTGATTTTGCCGAACCAGACATTCACCCGTGCTGATGTCGCCGGATTTCAAACGGCCCTTTCACTGTGCCCGATCATAAACGGACTTTCCCGTCAGTATCCCGCCCATTGAGGCTAGGTGTGGTATTTTAGAGCACTTTGTCAATGAGCGGGCTTGTCTCGGGTTTGGGTCTGTTCAGCGACGTCCATGTCGCCGTCAAGCAAGCGTGCAAAAATCATGACATGTGTGATTAGCAACAACGGCACCAGGAATGTCGGGATGTACCAAACAGCGGCAAAGTAAGGGACGGCTTCCGCCTGCCGCAATGCGTTGAGCAAATCGGCAAAACCTACCAGGCTAAAAACCCAAACCAACGCCATGGCCACGGGCCAATTCCTCCGCAAAGCAATCAAGGCAAATATCGCAAGAATCCCGCTGGCAAAATCGCCATAGGCTGCGGCGGTGGCAAAGGTGCTTGGTATGCCTTCAGTGACGCCTGCTGGTGTCAAGAAAGTGAGTCCGATGTGGCGAAATGCGTGTGGAAGGATCAAAAATCCTAAAGCAACTTGTCTTGATTTCTGGGCAAGCCAAGGTGCGGCATACCATTTTGCAATCAAAGCAAAGACAATTACACTCAAGACAAACTGAACAGCAAATATTTCAAGGGTTTCCATAGGCATTCTCCAGATATACGATTTGGGCGGAGGCGGCTCTGCGATGAAGTGCCATCTTTTCTACGAGTGTGAAATGTCGTGATAAATGGCCGCAAGCTTGGCCATTCTCTCCTCCAAGATGGATGCCCTCTTTTGAAGAGCAGCGACCACATGCTCAGTGGGATCAAAATCTATCGCGTCCTCATAGGCGGCGACAGCTAGGTAGAACCTTTTCCAAAGTGGGAGAAGTGCACTTGTCGGATGATAAGTCGTGGACATGGTATTTCCTTTTGCTCTGTCAGCCAGGCTGGATACCGCACCTCTTTGAAAGACGCGGTATCTGCCGGTTTTGCTGGCGCGTTATTGGGTGGTGCTTTGATCTAGGAACTCGATCATCTCGGCCGCGATATTGCCGCCGAATTCTTCAAGCGCAAAGTGGCCGGTGTCGAGCAAATGGAACTCAATATTATCCAGATCGCGCTTGTAGGGATGTGCGCCATCGGCAGGAAATATATGGTCGTTCTTACCCCACATCAGCAATGTCGGTGTTTGATGTTCGCGGAAAAGCGCCTGCCATTTTGGGTATTCAGCCACGTTGGTACCGTAGTCGAGGAACATGGCCAGTTGGACCTCTTGATTGCCTGGACGATCCAGCAGGTACTGAACGTGCCAGAAATTGTCAGGGCTGATCGCATCAGGGTTTTGCGTGCCATGGGTGAATTGCCATTTTGTCGCTTCCATTCCCAAAAACCCGCGCAGTGCGTCGCCATTTTCGGTTGAGGGTTCAGCCCAATAGGCTTTGATCGGATCCCAGAATTCGCGCAGACCTTCCTCATAGGCATTGCCGTTCTGGATGATGAAGCCCGATACCCGCTCCGGGTGTTCTGCAAACATTCGGAAGCCGATGGGCGCGCCGTAATCCATCAAATAGACTGAGTAGTTGTCTACATCCTTGCGATCCAAAAGCGTAGTCATCATCTCCGCGACCTTTGCGAAGGAATAATCAAACTCCCCCACCAATGGCATGTCGGACGCCCCGAAACCGGGATAGTCAGGCGCAATGACATGGTAGTTGGCAGCAAGCTCGGGGATGAGATTGCGGAACATGTGTGACGACGTTGGAAAGCCATGCAAAAGCAAGATCGTTGGTTTGGCCGGATCACCAGCCTCACGATATGCGATCCTAATGCCATCTATGATTTCCGAGTGAAACGACGTTTGTGTCACATCGATCACAGCGTTGGTTTCAACCGCGAAGGCGGGTGACGCCGCGAAATTAGGGGATGCAAGGGTCAAAGCCAGAAGGCTCGCGGAGAGTGCCGACTTAATCGGATTGGTCATTTTGGTTTCCTTTTTTTGAGGGGGGGGTGAATGTGAGGCGCTGATCAGTCGTTCAGACCAAGCGCAGTTCTTAGTTCTTCGTTCTCTGATTTCAGACGCGAAAGTTCGGTGCGTATGGTTTCAAGCTGCGGTTCCAGCTCCTCCAGGGTCATCCGCTGCGGGATGTGTTGCGGGCAGTTCCAATCAAGCGCTTCAATCGTAATGGCTACGGCATGTTCTGGTCGCCCGCGATAGGACGTGTCCTGTAGCTGGGCTATCAGTTCCGGATTTTCGGTTGCTGCGATCAGCTTTGCGCGCCCCCAAACCTTGAGCCTTCGCCGGTTCGGGTAATCCATCAAGATCATCGAGACGCGATCATTATCCATAAGATTGCCTGCGCTCAGATACTGGCGATTTCCCCGAAAATCAGCATAGGCAATCGTTTGATCATCCAGCACCTTAAGGAACCCCTCAGGTCCGCCACGAAACTGCACATAAGGCCATCCAGAGTCTGAAACCGTGGCTTGGTAAAAGGCATCCCTTCCGGCAATAAACTCTGCTTCAGCGGGGCCGATCCGATCACCACGCTCAGCGTCCGGATGAAGAAATTTGGAATACCCTTGCGCCGATCCGTTTTGTGCCTGCATCGCACGAACGGAAGGTGTAAAACTAATTTCTGCGAATGCGCGCGGCATGGGATGTTCCTGTTCGTTTGTGAGGCTGTCACTCGTCGAACAAGAGTTAGTCTGTTCCTTGAATTAGCGGAATAACTGTATTAGTAAACTACTTATTTAATAATGTGGAATAATAAATTGGACAGACTTCGATCCATTCAGGTGTTTATTGCTGTGGCTGACTGCCAAGGTTTCGCACCTGCTGCGCGCCGGTTGAGCATGTCCCCGCCCGCAGTCACGCGATACATCTCGATGCTAGAGGAACACCTTGGGGCACGTCTGTTTATGCGTACGACCCGCTCAATCGGGCTCACAGATGTCGGCAAAAGGTTTCTGGCTGATGGACGGCGAATCCTTCTTGAATTGGAGGAGGCAGAGAACGCGGCAGTTGGGTCACATTCTGAACCGCGAGGCGAGTTGAGCATAACGGCCCCAGTTCTGTTTGGCCGCATGTTCGTAACACCTGCGCTCGGCGAGTTCCTCAACAATTACTCGCATGTCGACGCCCGAACGGTTTACGTGGATCGCGTCGTGAATTTGATTGATGAAGGACTGGATGTTGGTATCCGAATTGGCGATTTGCCGGATTCCTCGCTCACTGCGGTGCGCTGCGGCAAAGTTCGGCAGGTTGTTTTTGCAGCGCCCGAATACATCAAAAAACATGGGCTGCCGACGCACCCGGAGGACCTGAAAGATCACACACTTATCCAGTCTGTGGCGGTTGCAGGGTCTCACGCGTGGGATTTTCAAGTCAACGGTGCGCGGACTTCGGTTCACGTTAAACCACGTGTGCAGATGAACACGAACGATGCCGCAATAGAAATGGCGCTGCGGGGATGGGGCCTATCGAGAGTGCTATCTTATCAAATTTCTCCGTTCATCGAAGCAGGGCAATTGAAGTCAGTGCTAGAAGAATTCGAATTGCCATCGATGCCAATCCATGTCGTCCATCAGGAAGGCCGCATGGTCAGCGGCAAAGTCAGAGCATTTGTTGACTTTATGGTGGAGCGCCTTCGGACAGATAAGCACATCAATTAAGAGTGCTGTGCGGCCCAGTCTAAAAGGCGGAACTCCAGTCTAATCGGCCCTGGTGTCGGCAACGTTCTGATGTGAGATCGCAATGGATCGCAAGTGCCACTTGAAATATTTGGGCCGGATCAGAACATCCGGCCCATATTTGATCATTGGCCTGCAGTAGTGAAGCGACCCCCATTCGGATAGTCGATGTACCCTTCTGCGCCGCCGCTGTAGAACGTCTCTGGTTTCGGTTCAGACAAGACGATACCGTTGGCGAAACGTTCAGCAAGGTCAGGGTTTGCGATAAATGGCACCCCGAATGCGACCGCATCAGCGCGCCCGGTTTCGATAACATCTGCTCCGGTTTTCTGGGTCAGAGAGCCGTTGAGGATCATAAACCCATCATAAGCATCCCGTAGCGTCGGGGCGACAGAAGGCAATCCAGCAACCATCGGACTACCGCTATCGAGCGCCGGTTCCAGCACATGCAGGTAGGCTAGCCCTCTTTTTGAAAGCTGTCGCGCTGCAAATGAAAAAATTGCTTCTGGATTGCTGTCGCTGATTCCGAAAACAGCGTTTGTCGGTGAAAATCGAACGCCTACCTTGCCTGCGCCAATCTCGGCCGCAACCGCGTCGACAACCTCCAATAAGAATCTGCTGCGGTTCTTCAGCGATCCGCCATAGTCATCGTCGCGTTTGTTCGTTCCATCGCGCAGAAAGGCATCAATCAAAAAATTGTTGGCGGCGTGAAGTTCAACGCCGTCCAGACCAGCATCAATGGCACGTTGTGCAGCAGAGGCAAACTCTGCGACCGCCTCGTCGATCTGATCCACAGACATCGCTTCCGGAGTACCGAAGGCCGTCGGGATGCCCTCGCTGTTGGGCAACTCACCCTCGGCAGCGATTTCAGAGGGAGCAAGGGCCCTCTGCCCGCCTATGCTTTCAGACAGGACTGCGCGGCCCATGTGCCATATCTGAAGGAAGATGCGCCCGCCTCGGTCGTGCACTGCATCCGCGACGGAGGCCCATCCTGCTTGCTGCGCGTCTGTGTAAATGCCGGGCGCACCCGGCCAGCCATCACCACGCGGCGAAACTGCCGTGGCTTCCGAGATAATAAGCCCGGCACTGGCGCGCTGCGCGTAATAGGTCGCCATCATTTCGTTGGGAACCCCAGAGGCACCAGCGCGCGCACGTGTCATGGGGGCCATGAAAATCCGGTTGTTAAGGCGGTAGTCGCCCACTTGGATGGGATCGAAGAGATTTTTGGTCATTGATCTGTACTCCGTTGCTTGATCTTCGCCCTATATTGTTGTTTCTGTTTGATTGCGGTATCTGCCCAATAATCAAAACACTATTACCAGGTGGTAATAATGAACTCAGACGGGTTGAGTGAATTTCTAGCAGTTTCGCGCGCCGGTACGTTTACCGGGGCAGCAAGCGCATTGAGCGTTTCTGTGGCACATGTCAGCCGTCAAGTTGGACGGCTTGAGGCACGGCTGGGAACCAAGCTGTTTCAGCGCAGCACGCGATCCGTTCGGCTAACGGCTGCAGGTGAACAACTTCGAAAAAGCTCTGAAAAGATATCAGACGATCTTGAAAAGGCTTTTCAGGAAGTATCAAGTACCCAACGCAAATTGGAGGGTCGCCTGCGCATCGCTTCCATGTCAGGTTCCTTTGCTGATCAGGTTGTCGGTCCCGCCTTGAACCAGATGGCCGCACAACATCCCGACATCGAGATTGAAGTCGACTTTAACCCCCGGCAAGTCGACATTCTAAGTGAAGGGTACGACTTTGCGATCAGGGCTGGCCCGATGCAAAGCAGTGGTCTGATCGCAAAACCCTTAACCTCCCGGACAAGGGTCGCGGCGGTCTCACCGAATTACCTCAAAGCCCACGGTGGTCCTCGGCACCCTAGGGATCTGAAGGACCATCAGTGCCTTTTGACGAACGCCAAGTTTTGGCGGTTTTCTGAGAATAAGAAGCAACTGGATGTAATGGTTCGTGGACGGTTAAGTCTGAACGCGGGCCCGGCGATTTTAGACGCATGCATGCGTGATCTCGGTGTTGCCTATATGGCGCTTGCGGGGTTTGGTGACGCATTTGCAACCGGCGCAGTCGTTCCGGTTCTTCAGAATTTTTGGCATAGGGATCGATCAATCCATTTGGTGCGCCCCGATCGCAGATTTTCACCGCGTCGAGTCGATGTGGCAATCTCGCATCTGGAAACAATTGCCAAGAGAGTGGAGGCAAAAGAACGCGCCGAACTGCAAGCGATCAGATCACATTGATGTCAGAAAAGTGCTGAGCTGCTGAAACTCAGGGTGCGTGCCAAACTTGAACCACTCAAATGCCGCTACCGGAGAAAAGCGGCACTACTCAATTGCATGGCCAACCTGCGTGCCTATGCTTCGTTTCACTTTTGATTTCAGCCACTTTTTTAAATACTTGTAAACCTGCGTTGTCGCAAAATCCGCCGTGGTCATAAGCCAATACCGTGGTTCAATCGCACCCCTTGACAGTCATGACGACGTTGCCTTTCTTGTGGTCGGTGTCGACATGCGCGTGGGCGGCTTTCATGTCGTCAAATGCCGAGGAAACAACTCGCGAAATATTGCGCCTTGTTGGCGGGGCGAGCCGCTGCATAGGCTCCTTCTGTTGCTCATCTGATAGTCCTTCGGCTTGATCGGAGGCCCTTTCGCAATGACCGGTCCTTTCGCTGCGTGGCGGCGCAAACGAATGTGAATCTGCCGGATTTCCTTCGCTGCATGCGCACGCAGCGAAAAATCATCACTTCTCCTGTGGGCTCGAAGACAGTTTTCGCCGCTTTTGGCGCGGAGGTCTGTTCCTGGGCTACGAACGACAGCGCATCGGGCAAAACTGGCGAAGCTCAAGAGTTTGCCCCACTTCTCCTATGGCCGGATCCGAAGCGCTCGCGCCGGGGCGATTACTGCGCCGGCATTCGGCGGCTTCGAGACCGAAGTGTTAGTATTCGGTCGCGCGGCGAATGGCGGCTTTGGCGATTTGTTCGAAGAATGCGTGGTCGCGGGAGGTTGAGGCGACGATCATGCCGCCTTCTAGGGCGGCGACAATCAGGCTGGCGTTGTCTTCTGCCGCAAGAACGCCGTGGTGCTCGAACAAAGCACGCAACCACGCGCAGTTCATCTGAAAAAATGCCTTTGTCTTTTGGTTCACCTCCTTGGGTAAACCGATGGCTTCGGCCCCCATGATGGCGCACAGACAGATGGATTCGTCGACGACCAACGCGTCCGAATAGAGCGCTACAAAACTTTTCAGTGCGGCCTGCAAATCGCCCCTATCAATCTTGTCGAGGTGGTTCTTGAACTGGCTGGAATAGCGATCAACCAGTGCCTCCCCCAAGTCGGGCTTTGTCGGGAAGTGATAATGCACGCTGGCGCTTTTGATCCCTACGTCTTCTGCCAAGTCGCGAAAACTCATCGTCGCAAAACCCACCCCTCGCACACGTTTTTCAGCCGCGTCGAGAATTTTGTCTTTGGTTGTCAGGGTCACGTGGGGCTCCATTCTATCAGGTGGTAGATAGGTGTTGACAGCCTCGAGCGCAATATCTATCTCCACCTCTATCAATCGATAGGTAGAACGCTTGAGCCGAAATGCCGACGACTGTATATAAGGATAGCCCCATGGAACTGAACGCTAACTTCGACGACCGCGCTGCGGTGCATTCTGAACAAGAGCCTTGGGTGGCGTCGCCAATGAAGGGTGTGGATCGACGCATGCTCGACCGAATTGGCGATGAAGTGGCCCGCGCAACGACGATTGTACGTTATGCGCCCGGCAGTGCGTTTTCGGCACATACCCACACTGGCGGCGAAGAGTTCTTGGTGCTGGACGGTGTATTTCAGGATGAGCATGGCGACTTTCCTGTGGGCACCTATGTACGCAATCCGCCGACCACCGCCCACACTCCGAGCGCCGCGGATGGGGCAACGATCTTCGTAAAACTGTGGCAGTTCGACATGGAAGACCGCCAGCAGGTGACGATCGACACGACTAAATTGACGCCAGAAACCGTGCGTGAAGGCGTGGCGCAGATCCCGCTGTTCGAAGACGCGCGTGAGCGGGTGCGGATCGAGATTTGGGAGGCCAACGCCGCTGTGTCCGAGGCAGGGCACGACGGGTTCGAGGCGCTGGTGATTGAAGGCAGTTTTTCTGAGGGCGGTGAGACCTTCGCCGCCAACTCATGGCTCCGCTTGCCGCCGGATGCACCGCTCAGCGCTGTTGCCGACGTTGAGGGCGCACGGCTCTGGGTCAAAACAGGCCATCTGGCGATCACGCCGACGGCTCCGAAAGTTGGGGGCTAATATGGCAGACCCACTCGCAATTGTGGCCGGGGCCGGTTCGGGCCTTGGGCAGTCTTTGGTGCGCGCTTTTGGTGAAGACGGATACAACGCCATTGGATTGAACCGAACGGTTCCTGATGGGGGCGCCGTACGTGCTGTTGACCTTTCCGACGCGGCGCAAACCGTTCGCGTTCTGGCGGACTTGATCGGTGCCCATGGCGCGCCTAAATTGGTGGTGCATAATACCGCGAAACTGGTGATCTCCGCCTTTGAGGACACCAGCGATGCGGATTTTGAGGCGACATGGCGGGCGATGGTCCTGTCAGCGGTCAACCTCACGCGCTGCGTCTTGCCTGCGATGGTAGAAAACGGTGGCGGCACCTTTATCGTGTCAGGCGCGACGGCCAGCCTGCGCGGTGGCAAGAACTTCGCGGCCTTCGCTTCTGCAAAGGCCGCCCTTCGGGCCTTGACCCAATCACTGGCCCGCGAATACGGCCCCCAAGGCGTGCATGTCGCCCATGTGATCCTTGACGGTATCGTGGACACAGAAGCGAGCCGCGATTTGCACAACATGGACCCTGCGCGGATGATGCACCCAAACGATATTGCCCAAACTTATTTGGCATTGGCGGCGCAACCGAAATCCACATGGACCCATGAGTTAGACCTCAGACCGATGGGAGAGGCATTCTGATGCAAACCGATGTTCTAATCGTTGGCGGCGGGTTGTCCGGCCTTGCCCTTGCGGATCGCCTAACCAGTCAAGGCAAAGCTTTCCTGCTGGTTGAAGCGCAGGACCGCTTTGGCGGGCGTATCCTGACCAACGAGCTGTCGGGCGGTAAGTTCGACCTTGGCCCCGCGTGGTTCTGGCCCGGGCAGCCGCGCATGGCCGCGCTCGCCCAGCGGTTCGACATCCCTGTGTTTGACCAATTTTCCACCGGTGATCTGATCTATCAGGATCAAAGTGGCGCGGTTCAGCGCGGGCGGGGTTATGCCTCGATGGAAGGGTCTTTGCGACTGGCGGGCGGCATGGGAGGCTTGATCGACGCTTTGGAGCGGACGCTTGAACCCTCAAAAATCCTGACCAACACGCTTTTGAGATCGGTCGGCTATTCTGTGGGTGAAATCACAGCGCAATTAGACCAGAACGGAACACCGCTGTCCGTTCAGGCGCAACAGATTGTACTTGCCGTCCCGCCTCGGGTGATTGCAGAGACCGTGTCGTTTGAACCGGCCCTTGAAGCCGCGCAAGTGCAGGCGTTGAAAACTGTTCCAACGTGGATGGCCGGACAGGCAAAGATCATCGCCGTTTATGATGACCCTCATTGGCGCAATGCTGGACTGTCGGGTGACGCCATGAGCCACCGCGGCCCGATGGTTGAAATTCACGATGCCTCGCCGATGACGGGCGGGCCTTATGCGTTATTCGGCTTTGTCGGGGTGCCTGCGGATGCCCGGATCGCTCACAAGGAAGAGATTTTACACCTCGCTCAAGCGCAGCTAATGGCGATGTTCGGCGCGGAAATGGCCAAGCCAAATCATCTGATCCTACAGGATTGGGCAACAGTGCCTCAGATCGCCCGGCCACAAGATCACCAGCCTGTCCGGCAGCATCCGATCTACGGCCTGTCCGCTGGTCTGCAAGCCCTATCGGCGCACGGCCTGCACTTCGGTTCAACGGAAACTGCACCGGAATTCGGCGGGTTTCTAGAGGGCGCTTTGAAAGCAGCTGAACGGGTATGTCAACGAATTAACGCCCTAACGGCAACCTCTGCCTGATCTCCCCAGCCCGCAATTTCAAACTCTTATGTCCCACCCCGAGACCCGTCAGGGCATCTGCAACTTTTCGAAAGCGACCCATAAATCACACAAACAGCAAACGCGCAAACGTCCACCGAAAGCCACGGCTTTCGCCAAAACCTGCTGGTTCTCATCCTTGCTCAATCTTTAGGGGCCGCGAGCGGGCCGATTGTCATTTCGCTTGGCGGATTGGTGGGGCAAGACTTGTCGCCCGAGCCCGCGCTGGCGACCTTGCCGGTCAGCATCTACAATCTTGGATTGGCTCTCGGGACTTTGCCCGCCGCGTGGATCATGCGCAAATACGGGCGTCGAAGCGGCTATATTGTTGGCGCGCTAATCGGAATTTTGTCAGGTCTGGTGGCGGCTGGCGCGATCTCTCTTGGCGCATTTGCATTCTTCTGTTTGGGCACCTTTCTTGCGGGGCTTTACGCCTCTTACGTGCAATCCTACCGCTTTGCCGCAGCCGACGGCCGAATAGGTGCGGATCGGGCGCGTGCTATTTCCTGGGTTTTGGTCGGCGGGCTGATCGCCGCAATCATCGGGCCACAGCTTGTAATTTTGACACGCGATGCAATTCCTGGCGTTCCGTTTGCGGGCAGTTTTATCAGCCAAGCAGGATTGGCGTTGATCGCATTTTTCGTCCTGACACAACTGCGCGCGAAGCCCGATAGGTCCGCAGCCCCGACCGCCTCGGCCGAGGGCGGGCGCACTGTGCCACAACTCATGGCCTCGCCAAAATTTCTTCTCGGCGTTGCTGCTGGCGTCGTCTCTTACGGATTGATGTCATTTGTCATGACCGCTGCACCGTTGGCGATGGTCGGATGCGGGCATTCGATCGACCACGCAGCATGGGGCATTCAGTGGCACGTGTTGGCGATGTTTGCGCCGAGCCTTATCACCGGAAAACTCATCGCTCGTTTTGGCAAGGAAAAAGTCACCGCTGCGGGTCTCATCATCATCGGGGTCTCGGGTGCGGTAGCGCTGACTGGATTGGACCTCAGGCACTTCTTCGTGTCGCTCATCCTGCTGGGGATCGGTTGGAACTTTGGGTTCATCGGTGCCACCGCAATGGTTGCTGACGCCCACACCGAAGAGGAGCGAAGCCGCGCCCAAGGGGTAAACGATTTCGCGGTCTTCGGAACAGTCGCCGCGCTGTCATTCTTCTCGGGCACGTTGATGCAAGCCTCGGGATGGCACCTGATCAACATGTTGATCTTTCCGTTAATCGCGATCGTTCTTGCTCCACTGGTCTGGCAAGCATCACGACGCCACTGAGAACATTTACTCTGGCTGAGAGATGAAGACAGCCTGCCTTCGCCAGCTGTCGGGCCTAGCGATGAAATGCCATCGTCCCGACCCAGAGCAATCCGACGTGCCGCTTGCAGTTTGCGAAGCGGACAAGTGCAAGCCTCTGATGAAGGTCCGGAAAGTCCGCAACCTGTAGATTGCCGCATTCAACCTCGCTGCATCCCGAACGAATGGTCGCTCTTCACGCCGCACGGCGGCGCTGAAGGTGATGCGGTCGCGGAGATTTTCGTGCTGCGAGCGCACGCAGCGAGAAATGGCAATGGCTGCCCTGGGCTCAAAGCCGACCTTCGCCTCAGCGTGTCCAACAAATGCCGGTCCAGAAACGCAGAAAGCCCCGGCACTCACCAGGGCTTTCTTGCGCCGACCCCTACCTTGGCGCCAATGGATATAGGATCTCGGCCACGGCCTGCAGCCTCCCGTTCGCGCAACTGCGCCCGCGGGCTTCGGCCACCAGCGCGTCGGATACCTGCCCCTCACTCTGCGGAATCGGCCCCGTGTATCCTGGGCACGGCTGCAGCAGATCAGCCGACACAGGCGGCGACGCAGCGAACGGCTCACTGTCCGGCTCGGTACAACCGCTCAGCAGTAGCGCGCAGCAAAGGGGAAAGAGGCGCATTGCGGCCCTCCATCTGTTGAAGGTCACGGGAAATAGAGTCCCAGCGGCGCGCCTCATCGGCAGCGCGCACCAGGTGCGCGCGGTGGACGCGGGCAGCCTCTTCGGCTTGCAGTATGACCGCCCTGGCGGCACTCAGGTCGCTGCGCTCTGCCGCCAGCTCACCGCGCAGTCGGGTGCGGTCGTTGGCCAAGTCCAACAGCCACCAACCTGCACCAAGAGCAACCAAAACCAACACGACGGCAGGCCCATGTCGAAACAGCCAGAGCGGCATCAGGCGGGCGCCCCTGCCAGGCACAGAGCGTGCTTGCTGTCCGCCCTTCGGTTTTCGAGCCCACGCACCCGGCGACCGCCCGCCCGCACCCATCTGTGCAATTCTCCGCAGGCCTCTGAATACTGGCCGGCATTGGCGCGCTGCATCATCGTCGACCGGCAGACTGCCCGCGGGCCGACATTGTAGGCCAGCTCCAGCATGGCGGCCTGAACGCCAACCGGAATGTCCGGGTTTTCCATGCAGGGCGCAATTGCAGCATAGTATTCCACGACTTCCTCGTTCAGCATCTCAACGCATTCCCGCATGGTCGCGCGGTCCCCCATCTGAACCCCTTTGGTGTGCCCAAAGCAGATGGTTTCGACTCCAACCAGGTCACGGTACGCCTCAAGCTTTACGCCCTCCCACTTTGCGATGAAGGGTGTCGCCAAGGCGATGACAGAGGCCGCAGCAGCGCCACCTATGGCCGTCCGGGCGCCAACCGCCCCGCCCTCGCCCCGGATGAACCTCCAGAACGATCCACACGGCGCTGGGTTCTCCTGCAGATCCCGCCGCCGCTGCGTTGCTTCAAGAACGCGGTTATAGACCGTCAGCACCAGAACAGCCGCACCGAGCACCGCAATCAGCATCTGCCAAAGGAAGGGAATCCATTCCAACCACGCCTGCTGGCCAATCCATTGCATCCAGATCGGGTTGCTGACAGCAGCAGTACCTGCCGCCACAACCGGCAGGTCTTTCAGAGCATCTGCGCCCATGTTTGCCTCACAATATGAAAGAAGTTTGGGCAGAGCTGCGGAATTGCAGCCCTGCGATTGCCCGCGCACAATGAAGCGCGGGGCGGTTGTCATCCGGACTGCTGGCAGTTCAGATTATTTCAACCTAAGCGGCTGCGTGATGCGCCTGTCACGGCTGCAGCCACATTCCGCTGTGACCGCTCCACCTCGCGCAGCCACCACACCCGGCAGTGATCGCGTTCGCCGAACACCCGCCAAGCCACGGCATCGATCCACCGTTCAGTGCGCAGACCGTCACGATGGGAGCGCGCGGAAAACGTCAGATCGGCCGTGTGGCCGGAAAGAACATTGATGAACCGCGACAGGATCGAAAGCAGCTCGAGCAGAAAGCGGGCGATCATATCGCCGCCGCCGCAGCCAGCGCCCAAGCGGCGCGGATTGAGGCTTCATCCAAATCCGCATTCGGCGCCGCAGCCTCGGCAATGGCGCGAAAACTCTTCACCATCTTTAGAGTGGCCGGCAGGTGGAATTCGCTCTTTGCTCGCTGCGCCTTAAGGGTAGCGAAGGAAGCCCGGTCGGTCTCTTTCAGCAGCACCTCCAGCGCCTCCCAGACGTCATCCAGGCCGGTGAAAGCCAGCATCCAAGCGAAACGGGCCGGGCTTAGAATTGGATCCGAGACGGGAAGCGCCGCCTCTGCGGCTTCTTCCAGATCACGTGCAGCTTCCTCTGCCGCACTGAATGGCACGCGTTCCCCGTCCACATTTTTAAAACGCCCCATTACAATTTCCTCTTTCCGTACATGGAGATACTTCCGGTGGCCAAGTTCCCTGCTGAGAAGTAGAACCGCAGACCGTCCACGGCCCCATTGCTTCGACGCTTCCCTACCGTTGTTGTCTCGGTCAAGGCGTTCGCAGTGTTTGTGTAGGCCCCATGCACTTTCATCATCGTGTCTGTCGCGGCGGCAGGATCGAACAGGTACAGACTTGCACACACACCCGTCTCACGAGAGTTGACGTTGCCGACACCCTTAGTGATCTCTATAAACTCTGCGGTGGCAGCATCGTGGTCGTCAGCACTGCTACCTGTCCGATGATCCAAACCTTTGTAACCGTAGTTCGTCCCACCGGCGTCAAAACTCGCACCGGCATCAGAGCTTGTGCGGACCCGCAAGAACGCACCGTCGGTGGAAGGCTCCACGTTGCTGAGAATAAACTCGTAGGAGCTATACTTGGTAGCGTCGAACGCGGTGAAGTCCGCCGCAGTGTCCCCGGCTAGGACCGTATGCTGAATGAGCTCCAAGCCGGGGCCCGCTGCTCCTATCGGCTTGTAGAGGGCATCAGCATCCACCTTGCGCAAGACGGACTTTTCCCAGAGACCGTGCAGCGCATGTCCGAAATAGTAGGAGTCGGGGTTGCCCCCGGCTTCGTCGCGGAGCTTCATTTCCAAATGCCCGTTTGCACGGTCGTAAAGCATATCTAGGAACGTGGACGGGCTTCCGCCCTCCGACAGTGGGCCACGGAGCCGGACACGGGGCCATGAGCCAAGATAGTCACCTTCAATGTCCAGGCGGTTCTCCAGGCGTGAAAGCCCCTTCACGTTGAATGCATAGGCCGCATCCCACGCGCCTGCCGTGGCATCGTCACCAAACCCGACACGAAGATAATACGGCACGGTCATCTCACCGGCAGCGCTCAACTCCACGCCCAGGGCGTTTCGGGCGGCAACTGGATCGGGCACATCGGAGAGGTTCTGGTCAGGGCGCAAGCCGCCCAACCTGAGCTTGAACACCAGTAAGCCGCCCTCAACACGATAGCGGGTGCGGGCGTCATCTTGGCTTTCATCCGCAAGTACCTCGACCACATCGTCTTCGGACAGACCAGCAAGAGCGGCATCCGCCGCAGCCTTGGTGTCGTAGATTACAGCTATGCCGGAAACTTCGGCTGCAGATACAGCCTCGGCCACCAATCCCGATGCAGCCGCAACGGCACCTGCGGCAGCCACGGCTGCCTCTTCCGACTGCCCAGCCGCCAGCGCGTGATCGGCGACTGCACCGACGATGGCGTTACCCCAGCTTCGCAGCTCTTCCCTCTTCGGGTTAAAAACACCGCTGGAAGGATCTCCGACCGGAAGGGGCGCGTCTTCTGGCTCCCCCGGCAACCCATCGCCAGTGTAACGGTTATAGCTCCGCATCAAGCGGTCAACGTCACTCATTTCGCCTCCTATGCGCTTGTCTGAATTGTCTGACTTTGATCCCAGTCGCCGCCGCTATAGCGCGCCCTGACCAGGTAATCCGTTGACGGCAGAACGGACCCGCTTTCGGCAATCAGGCCCGTCACAACCATTGGCTGCCAGCCTGCTACGCCGTCCTTTTTGAACTGGGCTTCCATCTCCAGATCTCTGCGACCGGTGTCCGCGATCTCAACCCGCAAATAGCGCAGCGTCCCGTCAACGACTTCAGACAGCTGGCTAATGACCGCGTTCGGCGTCACATCTTCTTCCGCCCCTTCCGGGAGCGGCGGCGCGGCCCCTTCTTCGGTGTCCGGATCCCAATCAAAATCGCTCGCATCAACCGAAGCCACGTCGATGTGGCATTTCCAGATCAGCGCACCGCCCTCTGCCTTCTCGGCAACAATCGTATGCCCCAGGACCTCGACAGGCTCATCAATCCCCAGCTCGGAGTATTGAAGCCTGATCGTGTGAATGCCGTCTCCTTTTGGAAAGCGTGCTTTGATCCCAACAAGATTGGTGGTCAGCCGCCCGGTCCAGCGGCGGTTCAGGCGGCCCATTTGGATTTTCATCAGACGGCGCATCTGGGTATGAGATGGCGCCATATCGGCGTGCATTTCCTCTGACTTCTCAGAGTTCACAGCAAGTGATGCCGTGTTTTCCCAGGCCTCAACCTCTGTGTCCTGATAGTCATGGGCCGCGCTGGTGAAGATGCCCTTCAGGACGTTGAAACCGTCCATGGCGCTATCGCCTTCAACCTGCTCCAGACTGTAGATGTCATCGTCGGTCAAGGTCACGTCCGGGGCAGAATACCGCCCGCCCAGAAGCGCCACCTTGCCTTCCGCTGTCTGGTAGACATGGGCATCACAGGCGAGGGACATGCGCTGAAGCACCGACTTGGGCGCCTCTGTCAAGGAATGCGCACCCCAGAGACGATACCTCTGTTCGGTCCCACCGTCCTTGAGGGGCACCGCCTCATCACTCAGATCAGCAAACGCCGAGAAGGAGGCTGCATCGAGCCGGGACAATTGAATTCCGTAGCCGTCCGCGCTCGCCAGATAGTCGTGAATGCAAAGGCCCGCATTGTCTGAGTACCCGGTCTGATCAGTGCGAACATCCAGGACCTGAGCGCCCAGAGCCTCCAGTGGTGTTGTGCCCCTGCGGGAAAGCCCTGTTGAACTGAACTCCGCTAGGCGCCGTATAGCGCGCAAACAGAGTGGCCTGGCCTTCAAGCCTGTGTTCCGAAGTCCAAAGGTCTGGAAAGGCCAAGGTGACCTTGCTGTAATTCCCCCCTGTTCCGGTCCCGTCCCGATACTCCAGGAAAACAAGATCCTTGCCCTGACCGCTATCGACAAGCCACCCGCCATTCTCAGCCGCCAGACTTACGACTTTCCCGCCGAACCGAAAGCTTAAGCGGTCCGACAACGCCCCATGGTTCAGGATCAGGATCATGTAAAGTTCGCCGTCCTTGGACTCCCAGAAAGCCCGCGTGCCGCCCAACAGCCCCTGCCCGTACAGACGCGAGCGCGCGCCGGCCTCCTGGCTGATTGTCGCCTGCAGATCCTGCTTGGGAATTTCCGGCTTTGGCGCCAGAGCCCGGCTTATTGCTGTAACCGCCAAGGACAAGGCAAGACGGGCAACGGTTGCGCCAATGGCGACTGAGGCCGCGGCGCCGACACCGATAGAAAACAGAGAAGTCGCGACAAACGTCGCCAAGGCAGAAAACACAGCCATTCAGCGCCCCCAAGCCATTTCTGTTGCCACATATCCGCGACGTTTCAAAAGAGCGCCAATCCGCCCGGGATCAGGCCGCGTAGACAACCGCAGCGCGCTGCAGCCCATCCGCTCCGCCCAAGCCTCAAACGCAACCAGAAGCGCCAATCCGCCGCCGCCGGGCGCATACCAACCGAGTTCCTGCGCATGATGGCGGCCATCAAAATAGGAATGGACAATTTCACCGACGATGAACCCGCCCGATGACAGCGCGACGAAACCATATTCACTGCACATCAGCTCTGCGGCCTTGGCACCGATCGATGCCGGACACGGTTCAACCGTCACACCCAAAACCTGCGCCAGCTCCAACGAGAGCTGGACCACACGGGAGATGTCGGCCCCGCTGGCCGCTTCCCTCACACCGTCCATGTCGGCGCATAGTTCTTGTAAACGGCCATCCGCTCGCAGCCACGGTCACCAGGGTAACGTCGCTTTTGGTCGGAGTCGGTCCAGCGACCATTGGCCGACGCGTTCCGGCGTACAAAAACCCCTTCGGCCTTCAGCGTCAGGAGTCTGGACGCATTGCCTTGCTGGTCACGCTCTGCCTTGTAGGTCAGCTGGTCCATCCATCCGGAGTAGAGCGAAAAGGCAGGCCCCAAAGGCTGCCACGGTTGCCCGGCTTGCGGAGCAATAAGAAACAGCTGCATTGAAACTGTTACCTCACGACCATAGGCAAGATCCGAAGAGGCCTTGGCGATCTGCATGATGTCTTTTGACGCCGCAGACAGCTTGAAGGTCACAGCATCCGCAGATGGTCGGTAAGACATCGGAATGCCCGAAATGGAAATCAGATCTCCGATACCTTGCCAGGTGTGCCCGTTGGCCCGCAGATCGCCCCAGCCGGTCCACCAGCGTTTCGGCGCACCGTCAAAATCCATGAAGACAAGGAAGTCAGCACTAATTTCGCCACGGCGCAGCTGCTCGTCGGGAATTGCAATCAGTTCATCCCGGATCATGTGCTGCCTCCCATGGCCTCGATTAACCGGACATCGATCTTCTGAAGCCGTTCAAAGTTCATATCGAGAACACCCTGCGTGTCGCCTGCCAGCCGCATCCGGCAAACTGGACGGGCGATTTCAACTGGATCTCCAGCCGCCCAGTCCTGACGCAACAGCGGGCGGATCGAGACCTCATCGACGCCAGCCGAGACTGAATGCACGTGGCGGACCTGATGCAGGTTGCCGCCGAGGCTGAAGTATTGACCGGGTCGCAGGCCAAGGGCATCCGGATATTCCACCTGAATAACCCCGTCGCGTAGGCTGGCAGACGCGTTCAGGCGGGCATGCACAGGCCTTGGAGTGTCAATCACACCATGGTCCCAAAATGGGGCCTCCAGGCCACCGGCGTTGACGCCTGTCAGCTGGGCGGGGGCGGAGGTGATCTTGCGCCCCATGGCGTCTCGCGGCAGCCAGCGGGAAACGGCGGGAACCAGGGTTGTTCCCAAAGAGCCCTGCATACCCGCCAGGAAGGCCTCCCATGCCATATGAGCCTGTTCCTTGTTCGCAATCGAGAAAGTGGCCGAGGCCTCCCAATGCGCCGAGTTGCTGGAGGCAATGGCCTCTGCGCCGGAAAGGCCAAACCCCGCCGCCGCCGACTGGCCAAGGATCATGAAACGGGTGCCCTTGCGGGGCACTGCCGGCAGTTCAACATGTGTTGCGGTCATCGGTTGCGTTTCTCATTCTCGGCGAGGATATCCGGCACTTCCTGACGGACCTGGTTCATCCCGGCCTCAACACCCTGCTGAACCAGATTGATCACATGCTGGTCGCCGTTTGCGCCTTCGACATTGACTGTCATCCGGACACTTGAAGGCGCCGCCTGACGGCCAGACGCTGCAGGCCTGAAACCCTTTGGGGAGATCAACTCCCCCTCTTCCAAAATGGCTGGCACTTCGCCTGGCCGAAGGCCGGCGATGCCACCCTGATGATACCGCGGCGCCCCCGCCCAAACGTCGGGCGAAAAGGAACGCCCGTGGCCATAGCCGTCACTGCCTGCAATGCCACCAGTGTGAAGAATTCCGGGGATTATCGCGCCGCCGAACAAACCACCGCTGCCAGAACCGCCTCCCGGTAGGAACGGCGGCGTGCCTCCATTGGAAGTGCCCCCGCCGCCAGAAAATATCCCGCCGCCAAGGCCAAAGAGATCTTTCAGCGGGCCGGTATTGAAAAGCGCGGCTTCCATGGCTGCGCGCGCCAAGGCCTTGGCCACGCCGTCAAGCGTGCCAGAGAGGTTTTCTCCTTCGACGGCGGCATCCAGCAGGCCTGACTTCAGGTCCTCATTTTGCCGGTTCCAAAAGCGTGTTTGGTTGGTCGCGCCGTCGTATTGCTCTGTCAATCTGCCGACAGATTTGGCCTGCCGGTCGATTTCCTCGCGAAGCGTCTGGCCGGTCCCGGCCTGCTGCGCATCAAGATCCAAGCCTCGCTTGCGGGCTTCGTTCAGGAGATCCTGTTTTGCCGTGTATTCCGCGATTTCAGCGCGCGTCATGCCGATCATTTCGATTTGACGCCTCAGCTTCTCCAGGGTGTCCTCAGAAGGCTCAAACAGCCCTCGCTCTTTTCGTCCACCGGGCTTCTTCGGAGGCGTGTAGCCGGGCCGATTTTGTCGCGGGACGGGCCGATGCTCGATAATGCGACCCGCATTTGGGCTTTCGCCCCGTGTATCAAAGAAGTCCGGATTGCCGCCGGTGATCTTGTCAAACTGCGCCGCGCGGGCAGCCTCCAGATTGTCGGCCAGGCGTTCCGCCTCGTCTGCCGCATCCGCCACTGGCGAGGACAGGTCAATTTTCGCCAACTCCAGCGCCTGAGTGGTGACAGAAAGCAGCGTCTGGTAAAATTCATGCCCGACTTCGTCAGCCGTCTCCAAGCCCCCCGTGACCTCATTCACATATGCCGTGAGGCGGCTCATTGCATCTGCCTGCTGCTGCGCCCCTTTGGCTGCGGCGACCTCGGTGAACAGCGCCAGCACTTCGGCGGCCTTTTCCCCCGTGATCCCAAGCGCGTCAGAAATACCTTTTGCCCCGCTCTCTACACCAGTAAGGGCGACATCCATCTTTTCGGCCTGGTTGTGCAGATCCCAAAACCCTGCATCTTCCTCGGACATAGCATCCAGCTGGACCTTAATCTTCCCAAGGCTTTCTGAGAATTTGCTGGTGTCTGCCGCAGCCTCCCGGATCATTTCCGGCTTAACACCAAGAAAGCTGCCCGCGCCGAGATCTTCGGAGATGTTGTCGGCAAGCCCATCCAGGGCGGTTTGCGCCTGCAAAGCTGCGATCTGCCGGTTGATCTCGAAAATCTCTCGCGCGTGGTCCGCGAGACCACCGTATTCATCCAGTAGATCCGAAGACGAAACAGAGGCTTTGTCCTGGGCCGCCTTAACCGCAGAAATGCTGCTCTCCAGGGCTTTCATTTTCTTCTCAAGGGACTCGGTTTCTTCACCCACGTTGATGAAGCTGGCCGCAAGCGGGAAACCAATGGCTGCCGCAGTCCCCATCAGCCCCGCAACAATACCGATCGGCCCGCCCAGCATGGCGAACCCGCCCGCCACCTGCGGCAGCTGCTGGCCCATGACCCGCATCGGATTTGTGCCCATTTCAAACTGCACCATCATATCCGAAAGCTGGTTCGTGGTGTTGTTCAGGATGAAACGGCCCTGATTGGACATATTCAGGAAGTTCCGGTTGGCCACGGTGGCTGCGTTGGCCGCCGCAGATACATTGACGTATCGGCCCCGCGCCTGATCCAACAGTCGGTTTGCCTGCTCCTGGCTGATGGCGCCTGACTTCAGCGCGACAGCAAGCTGATCCTGCACGCTCTCATATTGCCGGGTGCTGCGCACCACGGGATCAAGCCGCTGTGCCAGCCGGTCATAAGCGCGTGCCTGGTTCTCAGTGAACCGGTTGAACATTCTCGCGGCATCCGGATTGTCTTTGGCAAACTTCTTGCGCACCTGCTCCGCCGTTGCATTCGAGGTCCGCAGGATGTCCTTCATTGCCCGGTTGAACTCTCCCTGATTGGCAACAATCGGGATGGCCAGCGCCTCATCGGTCATTCCTCAAACCCCTCAATTCCCATGCGGGCGAGATCATCATCCTCAAAGGAACCGCCTGCCCCGGCGGTTTCCTTGATGCCATTGACCTGCTTGCAGGCCTCCCAGGCGGCTCGGAACGGCCAAACTTCCTGCCGGTCAACTGTTTCGGGGGAAAGCCCCATCACTCCGCCCCATCCGTAAAGGACTCCGAAGTTCCACCTTCCGGGCTTTCCCCCTGAGGCTTTTCCGGCTCAGCGTCCGGATTGCCCACAAGGCTGCGCGTCAGGGCTGCAGTGGCTGTCATGGCGAGACTGAACAGATTGCCGTCATCACAAACACTGGCCACCAGCTGCACTGCGTTTTCCGACTCCAACCCGCCGCCGATCAGACCAAGGCGCAAGGTGGCCAGCAGATCATCGATCCGCCAGTCGCCGGAATTTAGGCGCGCCAGAACCTGCCCAGGTCCGCTGTCTGTGGCATCCTGCAGAGCGCGCAGCTCGCCGATGCGAAGGCGGAAATCATGCTCCCCGCCTTGCCAGTTCAGCCGGACGGTCACGCTTTTGCAGTCCGCGTCGGGGTGCCGTTGAACTCGACTTCTATTTCAGCCGTCACACGCTTGCCCTTGGTGCGCTGGTTGCGCAGGCTGGTGAGGAATGCGGGGCCGCTCTCATATTCGCTATCACCCGAGGCAGCGTTCAGGTTGCCGATCCGGATATTCTTCGCGGCACCCGAATAAAACCAATCCTGAAGCGTTTCGTGCGACTGCTGCGCCCAGGTGCCCGATCCGGAAGCGGTGACCATGACGGAACGCACTTCCTTTTCAACAGAGAACGGCTTGCTCTCATCGTCGCAATCCGGGATCTCGTCGCTGTCGAGCTGTGCGGAACGGCTCACCGTCACGTCCTTCACGCCGCAAATCCGGGCGAAAGTGCCAGGCGTAGCCGTTTCCAGTTCGAGGACCATTTCCTCATATTTTTGGGTGGTTGCGTCAGCCATTTTCGGCCTCCTTCGTAGATGCACCCTTGCGGGCAGGTTTCACATGAGTTGCCGCCCCAGCGGCCACCGCAGCGTCGATCAATTCTTGCGGATAGGTCTGGGGCTTTGGGCCTGGCTTGACCGACCAGCCAGCATTGCGGGTGCGCGAGCTGTAGTTGAACGCACGGGTGAATATCGCTTTGGCCATGTCACACCTTTTTCAGTTCGGCGCGGATCTCGCGCCGGATGCGTTTGATGATTGAGCGCTTCTTGGCCCGGTAGGCCGGGTAGAAGTAGGGATGGGCTGCAGCTCCCGGGTGCGGCGTACCGGTGCCAGCGGCCAACGCCGCCTGACCGGATTTGGTTCCACCGCCTTTCGAAACGCTGTGTGGTGCAGTGCCGAATTCAACCCAGCGAGCTATTGCCGGGTACTTCAGCCCGGCACCGGCATAGATCGCTATCCGCTTTTCACCTTCAGCCAAACTGTCCAGCGAGACTGCACCGTCAGGAACATCACCCCAGGTCCAGCCGATACTATTGCGCAGATCACCGTTATCGACCGGAACCAGCGCCTTCATGAAGGCCGCCAGATCCTTGGCACCTGCCTCCATTGCACGCGTGCTGGCCCGCTCAATCGCTGCAACAGCCCGGTTCAGCCGGGCTTCAAGGCCGGTGGCCACTATGCCCCCTGATCTTCCAGGCTGAAGGACACCTGCAGAACACCGTGGGCTGTCTTCCTGTCCGGTTCAGAGAAAGCGCGCGCCAGCACCGCCTCACCATCGACCGCCGCATATGGGTCCGGCAAAACAAGGGTCACTTCGTGCAAGGCTGCATAGGCCATGTCCAGCATCTTCCGCGCCTCGGTCAGGCTGCCGCCAATGCGTGACCAGCAATCGACCTGAACCGTCTCAATCCGTCCGGAAATGCAGTCTGCATCGTCCGGAACAAAGGAGGACGGGCCAAGCGTGACATAGGGATAATCGAAGGAACTCACGGCGTTCTCGCTGATCTCACCGTCAGTCAATGCCGCCAACTCCGAATGCGCCTGCAGCGCATCAATCACGGCCTTCTGCAAAGCTGTAGACAAGCTCATGCCGGCGCCCCGCTTTCCACCACCAGATAAACCCATTTTCGGTCTGTGATCGCGTCCACTTCGCGGACGTTGTATTCTTCGCCTGGCAGGTCTTTCGTCTGATCGCCACGGCGCAAGTCACGCATGCGCCAATCTGCTTGGATGGTGCGCGCGGCGGCGCACTGGCGGATGCGAACCTTGTAGATTGCGCGCCCCTGAAGGCGAGCTGCCGCTACTACTTCCGAACCGCGGGAGTAAATGAACTTCGCACGGCATGCGTGGTGCTGCACCCAATCGCGCACCTGGCCACCAGAGCCATCCGGCACATGGGATTCCATGTCAAAGGCTACATGCTCATGCATTACAGCTTCGTCCACCGGTAAGGACCGATTAGGCCTAGGATCGATGGGCTCAAGTCTTCCTTCTCACCCGCCCGATCCTCATAGAGGCGCGCGACAAGCTGGTGAATTGCCACCTTCAAGGCGCCGGGCACCGCTGCCGCATCGCCAAACCCTGCAGTATATTCCACGCTCACCGGAGCGCGGTTTCCGCTCTCCAAGGCGGGTGACGCGAATGCGGCCGAGACTGTGACCAGGGTTCCGAGTGGGGCGGGATAGAACCTCACGTTCGCTTCCGGCACGGCTTGCTCCGCCCCTTCGCTGTCGCTGTACTTGATCGCTACAGCGGATATATCCGGAACCGGCAGCAGAATTTCCCGTTGGAAGCGCGGGAGATCCTGCCGCCAGGTTTGGTTGACGATGCACCGCCCCAAGATCCCGCGATGGCCGTCCAGTTTGGCAACCGCAGCATCGATCAGCCCGCCGATCAGGGCGTCATCATCATCATAATCGACCACCGCATGCACCTTGCACTCAGCAGTCGAAACCGGTGTTTCAGTCGGCGGGGATACCAGGACGGGGCGGAGCATCGCAGTTACTCTTCAGCTTTGGCAGCGGGTTTGCCGTAAGGCGCCGGATCAAGGCCGCGTTCCTTTGCCTGCTCCGGCGTCATACCAGTGCGGGACTTTTTGGGTGCAGCGTCCTGCTTCTGGGTCACGTCTTTGTTCTGAGTGGCCATTGTCTTCTCCAAAATGGGGTTGCCCGCCCCGGATATCAGGGCGGGAAGTTGCGTTTATGCGTGCTGCAGGACGCGCAGACCGCGGGGGTCGATCACCGCACCGCCCACGCGTTTGGTGGTGTAGAACAGCACCTTCGGTTTGGCGGTGAAGGGATCGCGCAGGATCCGCACGCCCACGCGATCCATGATCAGATAGCCGCGCTTGAAGTTGCCGAAGCCGACGGACATTGCGCCGGTGGTCATGTCGGGCATGTCCGGCAACTCAGTCAGCGGATGCGCCAAAAGCTGCGAGGGTTGACCGGCTTGCGAAGAAGGCTGCCAGAGCTGGCGGCCGGTGCTGTCACGGAGCTTCCGCGCTTTACCCATGCTTTTACGGTTCATCACAAAGCGTGCGCCCGCGCTGTAGGAGGACGGGATATCGTAGATCAGGTCCAGCAGCTCGTCTTCGGTGATATTGTCCACCGCCGCGGCTGGGAGCACTTCAACTGCGCCCAGTGGGTTTGTGGCCGCGTTTGCACCACCGGTCGCAAAGCTGAGGAAGCCAGCAGGCTTATTGGTGCCGTTGCCCGCGACAAATGCCGCGCCTTCCTGCTCGGCGAACTCGGTATCAACTTCGCCCGCCAGCCAGGCCTCCAGATTGATCTCGGCGTCATCCAGCATTTGCTGGGTTGCTCCGGGATTGGCGTAGATCTCGCCATTGCCCAGAGTAAACGGAGTCAGGGTCGGAGTGGCAGTTTCCGGGCGGGCGTCGGTTTCGCCGACCCAACCGGATCCGGTGCCACCTTGGTTGATCAGCTTTTTGAAGCCAGACTTTCCGACCTTCTGGACGTCCGCGATCTGACGCATCGGCGAGATTTCAACAAGGCGATTGATGATGGTGCGATCCCACTCCACCGGTGCCAGGTGGCCACCTTCGTCGTCCGCGCCCTTATTCAGGGCTGCCTGAACATCACCTTTGCGCATGTGAGAACGGAAGGAAGCGCTGTATTCGGGATCGCGTTCACCAGCTTCTCCGCCATTCATTTCCATTGCGGCCATCTTGGCGTTTGCCTGATCTACCGCAGCTTGCAGATTGCTGACACTTGCATCGATGCGGCCCAGCTTTTCCGTGGTCACCACGTCGTCAAACTTGGCGGCGACTTCCTTGTCCTTGTCGGCCTGGGTTTCCTTGAAGGACTGCCAGTCCTTCTGCAGATCCGCCAGAACCTTCGTAATATCGCCCGACGCATCCGCGCGCACGACCATGATCCCGCGCGCCTTGGCGGGTACAGAATGCATCCCCATGATGCCTCTCCTTCTTCAGGTTTTGAAAAGGCCCTCGCAGAGGGCCGCGATTGCGCCAGCGTCGTGCGTGGGGGCAGGGGCAGCGCCAGGCTTGCCCCCCTTTGCATCGGCCAGAAGCGCACGGCGTTCCGACCTCGGCATTCCGGTTCTGGCCAGCAAGGCGTCGACACGCCGGGTGGCGTTCACCCTTTTGCCAGCCTCAGCTTTGGTTTTGTCTTCCGTCACCGCATCCGCGGGCAGGAAGCCGTCAGCCAAGCCCACTTCAACGGCATGTTCACCGTTGAACCAGGTTTCATTGTCCATCCATTCTGCGGCCTTCACCTTCTCTTCGCCGGAGCGGTCTGAGTAGAGGCTAGCCATGGCATCGTCGAAGGGCTCCATAGTTTCAGCCGCTTCGCGCAGATCATGCCGATTGCCGAGCGCCACAACCCAAGCATTGTGGATCATCAGGAACCCGGCCTTGCCGATCTGGATGTCATCACCCGCCATGGCAATGACTGAGGCTGCCGAGGCTGCAATCCCGAGAACGCGAACCGTCACCTTGTGCGGATGCGCCCGGAGCATGTTGTAGATGGCAACGCCCTCAAAAAAGTCGCCACCAGGACTGTTGATTTCCACCACCACGTCTTGGGAGCCGATGGCGCGCAAGGCGGCAGCGATGCGTTTGGAAGTCACACCGCCACCGGTCCAATAATCCTCGCCGATCACATCCAGAATGGTGATCGTATTGTCGTCGCTCTTGCTGGCCTGAACACCAGCATTCCAACGCTCCAGCACGTCGGCGTCTGTTTCAAATGCACAGACAGACGGCAGGCGCCCAGCCTGAATGGCGGGCAGATCACGTAGGCTCATTTCCAGCTCCTTTTCCAGTAAGGCCGGGGGGAGGCGGCGGGGCCTGATCCAGTGCCGGCAAATCCATCACATCGCGCACTTCCTGCCACCCCATCCAAGGCTGATGGCCGCCGGACCCAAGGGCCTTTGCGAAGAACTCAGCTTGATCGGTCATGGAGCCCCGCAGCAATGCGCCGGGGTTGAATTTCGCTTCGAACTCGTCAGCCTCTGCCTCGGTCAGCAAATCCCGCTCGATGGCCTGCTGCCATGCTTCGAACCAAGGGTTTAGGCTGTACCGGACGAAAAGCTGGCCAAGCACGTCAATGCCAGAACCCCAGGAAGTGTCATCCATGGCCAGCAATGGGCGCGGAACGCCAAAGGGGCGCGCCACTTCTTCGACCTGGTGCTTCCGGTTTTCAATCGCCTGGCTGTCTTTGTTCGATTGATTGGATGGCTTCAGTTCCATCCCCTCTTCAAGGATCTTCCATTTATGCGCGCCGTCCGCGCCGGAATCCTCGTTCATGCTCTCTTTAAGGCGTCCGTATGCCTCCGGAGAAAGATTGCCCTTGTGCGTCAGCGCACCGCCAACGATCAGGCCATTGCGGAAGAGAACTGCGGCAGCCTTTTCCGCTTGGAGGGCAAGCCCGATAGCTTCGGCGGCCTGCTTCACTAGGGAAATGCCGTTGATCCCGTCTTCGGAGAGACCGTAGCGAAGGTGGAAGACTTCCCGTTGCGGCAAGATCAGAGGCTCGCCCTGCCCTCGGTCAAACCTGTATTCCAGCCTCCAGTCGTTTTTCTGGCGGACGGAGACACGCGCCGGGTCCATCGGGATCAGATACAAAATCTTGTGGCCACTATAGACCTTGCGCGCGAAAGCCCCGCCGTGCTGAAGCGCCCGCTGCTGCATCAAAGACCGGAACTCGAAGGCCGTTTGCCACGGGTTCGGGCGACGATGCAAAAGGCGGAACAGCGGGTGATCCGTCGCATTCCCCTTCCCATTCTTCCGCTTCAAATGCAGCGGCAGCATGCCGATTGAAAACGAAATCAGAGAAACGCACCGGATCACTGTGGTGTTCTTCATCGCAGATTTGGCAGTAACAGTGGCACCACTTTCGGTCTGCGTTCCACTTCCATTTCGAATGAACTCGTACAAGGCCGGATCGTTCAGCCCATTGAAAGCTGCCGCATCACCCGCCATTGACCGGACAGACGAAGGAGAAGTCGCCTGCGGCTCACCGCGGCGGAAGAAGTTTAGCAAACCCATTTACACCTGCCTCAGACTGTCCGGATGCCTCGCGTTTCGTAAACGCTTGGCGCATCTTCCTTGACCCTCACGCCCTCGGACGCGCCGGTCGCCATCGCCAGAGCGATCATTCCATCCATCCGGCCGCGCTGACGGGATTTGTCGAACATCTGGTTCCCAATGGGATCAGTTCGGATGACGGTGTTAGCTGCGCAGTATTGCGTCAGCCGGTTTTCCTCGATCACCATCTGCCCGGTCAGAACCTTGTCTGTCAGGCGAGTGATCGAATGCGGCATGCACAGATTGCGCTCGCCAAATGCTACTTTCGTGCCCTGTGAGTGGCGAACCACCTTCAGACCTTCGCCTTCCGGTTCTTCCGGCCCTTCATAGACCCAAACCGCGAGCCCGATCTTTTCGCAGGCATCGCGGAATTTCTCCCAGAAAGAGGGGTCAATCGTCAGGCTGTCCACATCATGCTCGGCAACCAGTTCCTTGATCTGGGCCGCCACGAATTCGTAATCGACAACAGCCGATTGCGTTACACTCAGCTCGCCCTTCTCCACGTAGACCTTGTAGGGAATACGATCCAATGCTGATCGACGCTCAAGCCCGGCAGGAGTTGTCCAATACCAGAGTTTTGCAGCCAGATTGTCGTCAGCGCCCTTCCAGACTGCGCCGAGCGCGGTAAGGTCGTTCTTTTCCGAAAGGTCCAAAGACAGAAAGCACTTTTTGCCCTCAGTTTGCTCATTGCCGACCTTGCCGATACAGCTGCGCCAGGCAGCCTCATCCACCCAGAACCCACTGGATCCTACCGGAATGCCAAAATACAGGCGCGACACCGTGAGGCGCTTGCCTTCATCGTTTCGTGCCCGGTTCACCTCGCCGCGGACGTTATCCAAACCGAAGGTGACCCCGAGCGCCGGCAGTGCTTTGACCCAACAGCTTTCATCGCTGAACGGTTCGTCGTCTTCGTCAACACGGGCGATATAGCCGAAGGCCTCATCGTCATCAAAAACACCCTCCAGCAAGCGCTGGTAGTATTCCGATTGCTCAGTCCCGACGATCTGGTCAATCGCCGGAGTGTTGGTTCCCAGCATCATGAAGGCTGATCCGGCCTTCTTCGCAACGCCAGCGGACCACAGTTCAATCGGCTTTACCGTCTGGAATTCGTGCACCTCATCGGCGATCACGCAATCTGGCCGTGGGCCTGACAGGCTGTCAGTCGTAGCTTTGGCTTCAAAGAACGAGCTGCTTTCCGTGAATTCGATCCGCCAAGCGTTCTCGCCCTTGCCTGAAATGAAGACCACACCGCGGTCCTCCAAGCTCTCGCCAAGTTCGGGGATTTCCGCCCTGCAGAGAGCGGCGCCATCCTTGAAGGGGATCTTGGCCTGATCCATTTTTGCGGCGATGGCATAGCACTGCGCCCGCCTGATCCCCATGAACCCACAGACATAAAGCGAGATGCCGCCCATCAACGGCGACTTCGCCTGTCCCTTTCCAGTCTCAAGCCAGAGGTTCCGAAAGCGAAGGCGGCCACCTTTGTGCCAGCCAAACAACGACCCGACAACGAACTGGTGCCACTCCAGCAAATGAAACGGTTTCCCGGCCATCGGCCCGTCCGTGATCGTGAACATCGCCGGGAAAAAGTCTATCGCCTCCTGGGCTGCCGCCTCATCGAAGTAAAGACCGCGAGCCGCGCCAGACTCGAGATCTGCAAAATGCCTTTCGCACGCCAGCCGGACAAACTTTCCGGCGACGATCTCACCATCCAGAACCCGACGCGCATACTCGCTAGTTGGATCCAAGTCTGGCAAGGTATTTGTCCGCAGGTGCTTTTTTCGCCGGCTTCTTGTCAGGCTCTTCCGCCTTCCCGACCGTGATCTTCAAAGACTCCTCAAGCTTCAAGATCTGGTCTTTCATCTTTTGAAGTGCGGACCACTCATAGCTGAAGTATTCGCCGCCCTTTGGCCCCTTTTTGACAGGACCGTCCAAAACCACGTCGGGGAACAGAAACTCAAACTCGACCCGTTCCCGCACAAGCCGGTCCACCAAACGCTTGCGCTGCTCTGTCAATTGCCCGCGGCTCTCCAGATCTGCGCACAATTCCTTCCATTCAGCGTCAGCAAATTTGCCGCGCGCATCACCGTCAGGCAGGGCAGAGTAGATCGTTTTATAGACGGGCTTTTTCATGCCGACCCCCTACCCCCCTTTGAAATCTAATCTCTGTGAGAATGAAGCTCAGTGGCGGGTGGAGCGAAGCGGCGGGCCATAGACTTTGACCCTCCCCCCTATGCCCGATCAGTCACCGCGCCAGGCCCTGATGCCGAGCCATCCAACCCAACGAACCGGTAACGCCTCTTCTCTTCTGCTATCCAGTCAGCTCCTCTGAACGTCCACTGGCGTACCTTACGAGCTTTGTCTTCTATCCGTCTGCATTCCCTGTCGTGGCAATCCCTACAGACAGACCAGAGGTTGGCAGGGTCCAGCACCAGATCAGGGCGCAAGTCGTACGGCCTTATGTGATCGACCACAGCCGAGAACCTGTGCTTCCTGCCCTTGCGCAGCACCACGCCGCACATCTGACAGCACCAGTGATCCCTAAGCAGGATAGTCGGGCGCAGCTTACGCCATGCCCATGTCTCGTGGATGGCGGCCATATCTAACCTTTGGGGAATTGCTTACGCAGTCGCACCGGCTGCACCTCTTGTTAGGCTGGGGCCGGGCTGCGGTCGAGCTTATCTACGCGCTGTGGCGCTACTCACTCGATATCAGTGCCTAAACCATACCAGATGATGGGATGTTAGGCAATATGTAGCACAAGCAGCATCCCAAAATGGCCGACGCCCATTTGCGCCGAAAAACAGCTGCTGCCATGCCGTCGGCTCCAGTCCGAAGCGGAGCCAATGCGGGATCTTCTTTTGGTAAAAGTGCCTGCGCATCGCGATGATAGGAGAGTGTTTTCCCTATGGAGATGGGCGCAGGATGGCCGAGAGTGAGTTACCCTTGGAATTCAGCTTAAATTTGTACTTGCTTGACGGCATGTCAGGCAGGACAGCATTGATGTAACCCAACTACCCAACACTTTCAGAATGCTTGATGTGTGGTGCAAAATCGGAGGACGCTATGAATATCGGTACTGCTGGCTCAAACACTCCAGCGGCTCAGCTAGATAGTGTCAATTTACGTTCTACATCAAGTGATCTCGAGCTTCTCTCCTCTAGTACCGGCCTTGAATTCCTCCAGACTTTCGTCGAACTCCTACAAGAGGTGGTGCAAACCGATTTCATCGCCATAAGCGAATTAAGAGTTAGCGATGAAGAGCGCATTCAGGTCAAGGCGGGTTGGATGGACGGGGAGTCTCTTGAAAGCTTCGAGTATGACGCCTGCTTTACACCATGCTTAGAGGCGATCAAAAGCGCAGAGATCGTGTTGGTGCACAAGGACGTTCAAAGTGCATTTCCCAAAGATGAATTGCTGCAGCATAAGAAGCTTGAGAGTTTTATTGGGTATCCAGTCACGAATGCCCAAGGTGAAGTGATTGGACTGATACAACTAGGGTGGCGCAATCAGACCTTGGCTGAGGAGTGCCACCAGATCCTCGATACGATCGAAGATTTCTCGCCTCGTGTAGCGACCGAGCTAGAGAACCTTCGCACCATGCGAATTCTTGAGGCGCTTGCTCGAGGGCCGGATCCGGAATCTTCCAAGAGCGTTTTCCATCTAATTGCTGAGCAAATCCAACAGTTGCTTGGGGTAAAGGCGGTCTTTGTGGCCGAATGCTCGCAGCAGGACAGAAAAGTCTTCAACATCCTCGCTTACTGTGAGGGTGGGCGTTGGTTACATGAAATGGAAGGAGCAGTGTTGTCCTACGAAGGTAGGCCCTGTGAAACGCTGGAAAACCAAGAAGAATTCCGCATCCAAAGCGGGTTGGCCGATGCTTACCCAGACCAGGAAAGATACCGAACAGCGCCGTTTGACACATATCTTGGTATGCGAGTTAGCGACTCAATGGGAAACACCATCGGGCATTTCGTTGTTTTTCATGAATCCCCAATCATCACACACAGACTCGAAACCAAGCTTCTGGCAATTTTGAGGGACAGGCTTGGCTTCGAAATTCTTAGAAAGCGTTTGGAAACCTCCTGACGTCGCCTCGAATTCTCGTGATCTCCCTCGGCTCTTGGCTCAGCTACCTCTCTGAAGCGGTCTTTTCAGGGCCTCCAGCAAGTAGGAAAGCTGCTACAGGGTTGGTTTCTCGTTGAAGTCAGCTCAGCACAGACCTGACCTTAGCCAGACCAGTGTTCGCAAAGTCGGTCTGACTGGCACCGTTTGTCCGGTCTCAGCCCATAGTAGACACTCCGAGAAGGCTAGGCAGATCAATGATACGGGAGCGAGAGTTTCCTACGACTTGAATAATTGCGGACGCTCAACAAGTCTGACGCCTGATTGTCTTAAAGTGTAGTGCCTTCGGTGGCGCACATCCCAAAATTGATAAATGGTGTGTATTCAAGAAGATCCTGGGATAGTATCTCCTGCAAGAAAAATTATTAAGACTATGGTGATGACATGATTCTCGAACCTGGACACCGCTTTTTCAAACAGTACGAGCTTGTAATCGGCGCTCGAAAGACCATGGCCTCTCCTCTCCCGCTAACAAGCGAAATTAGCAGTGTGAGAACCGTTGAGAGTTTGCTTCGTCATATCATCGTCGGACATTGATTGCCCCTCAGCTATTGAGATCTCCCGAACCAAGCGTCAGTACAAACAGAATAGCCAAAATGACAAATGATGTTACTGGATTCTTTGATTTCTAAAACCAATACGCGAGGGCAAAAATTTTGGATCAGCGAGAACCAAAACTTGTCGCGGGTTCACCATGGGATGGGTTTTCCAGCCCAATCAAAGAAGCAGCCGTTGTGAACTTCGGTCAGACCATTAATCACCGTTATTAAATTGGTAGCGGCCTCTTCCGTCGAAACCTTTGGTTGCGTGGGATATGCCTCGGTAAAGCGCGTCTCAACCGTACCTGGATGCAAGGCCACAACGACGGACTTTTTTCGGCTTCGCGCGATCTCTATCGCAGCAGTGTGCACGACCTGATTGGCGGCCGCTTTCGCCGCCCGATAGCTGTACCAACCGCCCAATTGATTGTCGCCGATAGAACCCACACGTGCTGTAAGAACGCCAACTACGGACCTGGTATCGCAAGGCAAAAGCCTGGGAATATGTCGCAGGACCAATGCCGGACCAATTGCGTTTACTGCCATAACTTTCGCCATGTTGGCAGCGTCGATTTCGGTGAGAGACTTTTCCGGCCTCACGTTCGGTGGGGCAAGTATGCCAGTTGCGATCAGAACCGTGTCGAAAGCTCCTTCGAGGCTTTTCATGTGTTCCTGGACTTTGTGTGGATCAGTGACGTCGAAATCGTCAGTCGACCTCGAAACCTCGATCACGACAGCGCCTTGTGCCCTCAGAACCTTGGTCAAAGCCGCACCGATGCCGCCGGAAGCACCAACGACCAAAGCTCTTTTAGCCGTCATGACAGCATAACCAGTTGAGCCATCGACAGAGGGAAATTTTGCAACGGGTTTTCGCTCTCGTCCATCAAATTCCGCCAAGTCCGAATGAAAGTTTAACTGACATAGCATTCTCCATTTTGGATTGTTACGATCCGATCCCGATTACGGATCATGCAGGGCGGCCCGGTTGAAGTAAATTGAATCCCAATTAAGGCGTCACATATGAAGAGCTCTTCGGGCTGGCTTCTGCCATTGGCGCATTATGGGCGAACGTGACCTTCGTCCCGTTCAGCTTACCTCTCCCCCAAAAAAATTGTACGGCAACCGTGATCAATGACCGCTTCACACGCGGCACTGCAGCGTTGGCTGTGTGATCCAAAACCTCTAGCGGCGCGTATCATTAAGCAATGGAGGAAAACAAATGAAACTGTTCAAAGAAGAAAGCGCCGGTTGGTCGGCGATCATGAATGAAACGAAAAACCCGCTCAAGAGCTGCTCGCTACCTGTTGCCCACATGATGATGCAAATGTTGGCTTGGATGTGGAGTGCGATTTTCTCAATTTCGCTTGGTAGCTTTTTTGTTTTTGGGATCACTTCTGTCGCCCACGTGACGATTATTGCCGGGGTTTTCATTACAATGATGGTTTTTGAAAACGCCGATGCCAACCGTTGATTATGGCTGGCCGGCCACTCACGAACGCCGGCTTCGCCTTTCTGCAAATCATATGAAGGTTTCCTTGATTTCATCCCTTACCGCCACGATTACTGATTTTGGGGAAATCGTTACTCAAATACATCGCGGCCTTTGACCGCGCGTTTATATTAAAGGTTGGAAAATGTCGGTCACCCGCCGCTCCGTAATTCTGGGCTCTTTTGGACTTGCTGCATGTGCTCGTATGCCCACTTCGCCTGAAGGACCTCTCGCGCCCATCACGCTCGATACGGCCTTTTCAGGTCGAGCAATCGGGGCAGGAGTGTTTCGGGTAGACCTAACCGGTTCAGAACGCCGCTTCACCGCACGGCTCAACAGTCGCCTGCGTGGAGATCGGCTTACGATCGTTGAAGATTTCTTCTACGATGATGGTGAGGAGAACCGTCTAACATGGGTCTTTGACCGAGCAGGTCCAGGTCGCTGGAAGGGGAAACGCGAAGACACCGTGGGAGAAGCAGAAGTTATCGAGGCTGGCAACGAAATCCGACTTTCATACGTGGCTGACTTTCGTTCAGAAGGCGAAGTTATCAGACTGGGCTTCGAGGATGTAATCTATTTCAGTTCAAATGGCCGCGTTATCAACGACGCGATTGTTACAAGGCTCGGCGTTCCAGTAGGGCGCGTTCGATTCGAGATGCAGCCAATCTGACATCGCGGTACCGGTAAGCTATTCAAAAACATGCACCCCCGGTTCATTCCTTTATCCAGCGCCCAGTCCTTAGGCTCAGGACCCATTTACTGATTGAGCTTGTCGCCCTGTCATGATTCAAGAGTCCCAGTTTTTGGGGGAAATGATGAGCAATCTATATTGGCTGACGGAGGCGCAAATGCAGCGAACTGGTGCTTTGTCCACACAGCTGCCCCCCCCCCTGAATTTCGCTGCAGCCCTCATCAATGACCGCTTCTCACGCGGCATCGTAGCGATCGAGGGCTGTGTTCCAAAGCCGAATGGCGGACTTTGCAAAGGTCGCAATCTGCGCACAAGTGCCGTTGATCTACACCCCTCCTACCGCATGGCAGCGCTCCAGTTCCTCCACCAACACTTCTGCCTCGCGCCCTCCGAACAGCGGCAAGAGAACCTTGGCGATGCCGCCAGTTACCGACGCTACATCCACAATCCAGTCCCCCATGACACCCGCCTCATCCAGGACGCGGGCCTTATCACCTGGCCGGACCCGGCGGGCTTCGACTTCTTGCGCATAGAGCTGGGCAATTGTCTTTGGCAGCATCTTCATTTCTCGCATCTGCTTCTCAGGCACCGCGACCGGGCGACCGTCATGGCCAACAACGCCGATCACCTTGCCGTTGGCCCTGCTGTACAGCACATCCCAAGCGATAGAGCGCGCAACGCATACGAAGACATAGCCGGGGGCGATCTTCTTCTCGTAGGGGGCTTTTCGGCGCGGCCCGCGTGCGATCTTGCGGTATGCCTTCACTGTTGGCAGCCATGCGTCCAGCACACCATCCTCGCCAGTCAGCCACTCGCGCACCTCGAATTCGCGCTGGGGTGCGGTCTTCAGGACGTACCAGCGTGCGCCCTGCCCTGTCAGGTCGGCCAACCTGTCGCCCATCAATCCGCGAGCTTTGTTGAAGGCTACCTGTTGCCCGATTGTGTAAGTCATGCCTGCATCTAACTTTCTGACAGCAGTGCTTCGTTCCGTCAGGCCATGAACTGAATGTTCCGGCTCTAGGTTCTCCGAGCGATCATAAAACCCCATGCGCTATGCCTCTTGCTGGCCGCTGGCGCCAAAGCGGCGCGGTGTGAAACCCACCTCTTCAAGGATCCGGCTTGCCTGCTCGGCTGTTACCACTGGTTTCGTTTGGGCCTCCGGTTCCGGCTGGACCAACTGGGGACGTGGCCGCTTTTGGAGAACAATCGCGCGGATTGCGCCGGCATCCGGCTTTGCCAGTCTTCCGCGCGCTGTGCGGTTGCTTGGATCGGTTTGATAGTCGCGCCAGGCTGCTCGGATTTCGCTGTGAGAGCAGTTTTCCAGAACATCCATCCAGCCTTCGATTTCCATGGCTTGCACGGCGTCCTCTGTGTCGGCGTCTTGCCAGAACTGGCCGAGAATGGCGCGCACCCTAACCCCAATCTTGGCCCGATGTGCCTTCTGCTGCTGCGGTGATAACGCGTTGAAGCCTGTTGCCTTGCTTGGGAGATTCATTCCTGCCTCCGTTGATCATTTTTGGGGTGTTCGAGTTGCGCATCCAGTTTCGCCAAGTGGCAAGCCAGTCGAGTTTGACGCCCTTCTGCCCGGCTACGCTGTGCCAGTAGTCGCGGAACTTGTCGGCCTCTGCCCTGATGATCTGTTCGGGCCAACCTTCGCCAAGAGCCCATTGGCCCCACTCGGCTGGAAGAACCCAATCCTCAGGCAAGCGAGATCCGCGTCTTTTTGGAGAAGCTTTAGCTTCTCTTTTTACTGGTTCTGGTTCTGGTATGGTTTCGTTTGGGTTATCCGAAACAGAACCATTCGCTTTTGGTAAGCTGTTGTTTTTGAAAGATTTAGGCCTACCACCTTTGGACCCATTTACTCGGTTCTTTTCGATTTTTTCTTGCGTATTTTCCCAAGTTTCCAGCAGTTTTTTCTGGGTAATCTCGCCGTTCTGGAACGTCAGGAAGCCAGCAAGGCGCGCCTTAATCTTGCGCCACTTCCCCAGGGTCAGCCCCAGAATGCGAGCATTGTCACGGTCGTCATCTGGCACCCAGCCGTTGCGGCGCCACATCGCCCCGAGCAGGAGCATATAAGCCCCGTGCTCCTCCGTGGTCAGGTGAGTGGTGTCGGCTAAGTAGGCGTCCCAGAACATGGGCATAGAGGGCGCTTTGCTCATCGCCTCGTCTCCTTCCACTCCCGACGGGTCCGGGCCATAAACGACAACCGTCCAAGGGCCTTGGAAAGCCGGGCGCGGATATCGCTGGTTGCGGTGGACTTGGTGGCCTTGCAAGGGCACGGAGCGAGGCCGACACGCAGGTCATCGGCATCCCCACGCGGCAGGCGGATCACTACCATATCACCATCTTCGCGAACTGTTGGCGTCTCAGGCATCAGACCAGCCCCATTCCTGAGGATCGACATCCTCGAAGAGGCCTTTGCTCACCGGCTTCATCTGAGGCTTAAGCTTCACATAAGTGGCATCGGTCACACGCCCACCTCCAGACAGGTAGTGGATGGGCTTCTTGCCATCCCTCTGCCTATGACCGTGACCATCGGGCATGACATGCACGAGGGTTTCACCAGCCTTGAGGCGCGAGATTACTTCCACTTGAACCACAGGCATTATTCTTCCTCCTGAGTACGGTGATTGATCGGTATGTTGGGGATTTCAGAGGCAAAGCGTGCATGGAATTTGCTCGCCGGAAGAATGCCTGCGGTTTGACACTCAAGGCACGATGGGATCGCAAGCCTAGCAACCAAGACTTTACTAAATCCGGAATTACCCGCATCATTAGTCTCGAATTGAGATTTTCTGAGTGAGCGATTAATTGTGCCCGAGAACAAAACATTTGCTGAGAGCTTAAAGAAGCTCAATTTTGACATTGCGGAGTTAGTCGCCGAGCGCCACGCAGTCGCTATCGCAGACCTACACAAATTGCTCATCGACGCACTGGTTTCGAACGGTACACTTATGGCGTCCGACAGGGCCTCTTTCATCGAATCCTTGAAGGAAACTGCGCTATCCATTTCGGCCCCCGAACAACAAGGGTTCGCGGATGCCTACAATCTCTTGGTTCAGCGCCTGGAGAAATCGTACTCGACGGAATAGGCTCATTCCCCACCCTCCCCTTGCAACCGGATTTCAGCGCTCTTCCTAGCGCGCTGGAGGACCTCGATAGCCTCACCAATCTCAGTCGCCGCTTTGGCCCAGTCGTCCCCACAGGCGGACTGCTGAGCGGCAAGGATGGCGCTTACAGCCTCCCCGCTCTCTTTGGATATGGCTCCTGCTTGAGCGAGGATTGAACCTCGGGCGGTATCCTCGTCAGGGTTCAAACGACGTGCGAGAGCGCGGGTGACAGGATGGCGACCGGCCGCATCCTCTAGCGCAGCAATCTCATCCGCCGGCCAACCACAATGGCCAGCCAACCTCTTGGATAAGGTCCCCTTCCCTACAGGTGTTCCTGTGCGGGCGTGGATTGTCTCAGCAGCTGCATCCAGACAGCCGAAGCTGCCGTCTATCAGCGCCGCCATCTGGGCGTTTATCAGTGCTCGGAGGTTTGCCATGTGAAACTTTGTTTCTTTGCTCGATTGTCATTGCACGCCCATATGTTGGGTATGGAAGCGATGGATCAAATTGCGGGATTAAGCGGCGGTGTCGCGCGGCGGGATGAAGTCTCCAGGCTCCAGCTCAACGCCCTGCTCCTCGGCCAACTTCAAAAGTCGGGGAACATGCCTGTAAGGGATAAGCCCATTGGTTCCCCCCCGCTCGCGTGCAGCTTGCCACATCGAAACGCGCGTGCGGTGAACTCCCACCGCTTCCGCTATTGCGGTAGGGCCGCCCAGTGCGGCGATAATAGTGCTTGCAGGTTCCATATCACAAAGGTAGCGAATTTCGCTACACCCAGCAAGTTGAATTGTAGCGAATTTGGTTACAGATGCATTTAGCCACGCCAGATATGCTATGGGGTAACATGACACAGCACCTCCCCATATCAACTCCGCTTAGTGATTGGCTGATCCAAGCTCTAGCCTCTACTGGCATGTCTCAAGCGAAACTCGCGGAAGAGATGGACGCACTCGTTGTACGGAAAATAGACCGCTCCATTGTCAACAAAATGACGTTGGGAAAGCGCAATATTTCCGCTGAGGAAATGTTAGTAATAGCTGATATTACGGGCTTTCCTCTTCCTTCAGACGTTCAGGTTTCGCCCACCGTTTCCATTGCTGGTCGGGTTGGCGCAGGTGCAAAGGTTCCGCTTTTTGACACATACGAAAAAGGTGACGGCCCGCAGGTCGAATGTCCACCTGGCCTAACCCCACACGGCGTCGTCGCTGTTGAGGTTGAAGGCGACAGCATGGAGCCCATCTATTCCGCCGGGGATCTTCTGTTCTATACGCGCGATAGCCACGAAGGCGTGCCAGACGAAGCCATCGGGTACAAGTGCGTCTGTGAAGATGCTGAAGGCATGGGGTGGGTAAAGCAAATCAAACCGGGAGATGAACCGGGAGTTTTCCACCTGATTTCGCTCAACCCAGGCGCTACAAACCTATGGAATGTTCGACTCAAATGGGCCGCGCGAGTGCGCCTGCACTGGCCTGTCGAACTGGTGAAACGGACCTAGTTCCAAAACGGCGCTCAGAACAGCCATTATCATAAATGTGCCAACTGAAGGCCAAAGGTCGTCCAATTGGCGGGCCTTGCTGCCGTTCGCTGCAGGCGCGACTTGGCGACATTGAAGGACTGCTTCGCGCAGAAAGCGGGCTTTGCAAACTCTTGTAGCTGCCCCCAAAGCCGACCTTGGTGCCAAACGCGGCGATTGGAGGATTGGATCCCTTTACTGCTCAACTACTAATTTGCAGGAGCAGTCGGTTGCTTGCGACCGGAATCGTACAACCACCTATTGCTCACTAGGCCTGTGCGGAAACTGTACGGTTGCAGCCGGAGAAAACTTCGATTGAAATGGCTCCAACAAAGTGTTCTGTCAATCGGCAAAGGTCAGCACAAAATCCTTTAGCCTCTTCAGATCCCTGACAACTACTTTTCCATAAGACGTTTCTATTGCTCCGTATTTCTTCAGCTCCCGAAATGCCCGCTGTACAGTCGGCACGGACACGCCAACCGCTGTAGCAAACTCAAATTGCGATATGTTCATCGGAGCAGAAAGGTCCGTTCCCTCAAACTCTGTCATGCGAACAAGGCGGCGCGCGACTAACTCTAACCCATCGCTTGTTACAAGGTCTGTTACAGTCTCCTGAATATGCTGTCTTAAAGCATATTCATGGGAAATAATCTCTCTGTATCTCTTTGGGTCAGCATCCAGAAAATCCAACAAGGCCGACCTTGGAAGCATCATGGCCAACGACCTTGTAGCCGAGGTTGCAGTGCCGAAGGCGGGAACGTCAGCAATGGTGTCCGCCAAGCCATACCACCTGCCTGGGGCGGTAAAAGGGTAGACAAGTGTCTCGTTTTTTGCGGCGGTCAGATGAACGTCGATTTGCCCTTCGATCAGTCCAAAAACCTGCGTTGTTGCTTTGCCTTGCTGGTACAACACGTCTCCGGCCTCCAGCACAGTCAATGTGCCTATCGCAAGCAGCCCGTCCTGAAAATCCCTGCCGCAACCCGACAGCCATCCGACATTGCAAAGCGTGGCTTTATGCGCCGACGGTAATTCCGTTTCGACACTCCACATATCAAAGCCCTCTATGTTCCCGTCCAGAGACAGAAACTATTTACATTCAATTTGATCACGGGAGCAAGTCTTGGAACCCCAAACTCTGTAACCTTCTCTGATATAAGATTGTTTTGAATTTTTTTCGCGAATGAGCAGGCAACCGGCACTTCTGCACTATCCGGAAAATTGTTGCCTACCGCAGAAACTAAGGAGAAGTTTTATGACTACCAGACGAGACGTATTGAAAGCGATCCCAAGCGTGGGCACGGCCTTTGCCGTTTCCGGGACAGTACTGTTGGACGACGCCGTGGCACACGCACAGGAGGCGGCCCCTCTGGACGGCCATTTCCACCCCAAAGGCAAGGCACCATCCCAATTCACACTTGATAGGCTTGCCAAAGCGCGGCAATCACTGCCGTTCTCCGACACCCAGGATTTTGATGAACAAAAGCGCGGCCTAATCGCCGAGATGCCCGACAAGAAGATCATGGCCGATGCAGGGCATGTCGCCTGGGACAAGGAACGGTTTGAGTTTCTGAACAGCGACGAAGATTTCGACTCTATCCATCCGTCGATGCAGCGAATTTCCCGACTGAACCAAAACTATGGGCTTTATGAAGTGGTGCCTGGCATCTATCAGGTACGCGGATTCGACCTGTCAGATATCTCCTTTGTGCGCGGTAAGACCGGCTGGATCGTCATCGACCCGCTCGTCAGCGCAGAGCCCGCCCGCGCCGCGCTGGAGCTGTTCCAGGAACATGTCGGCGAAGGCCTGCCAGTCACGGCCGTCATCTATTCGCACTCGCACGGCGACCATTGGGGTGGTGTGCGCGGCGTTGTAGATGAAGAAGACGTGCGCGCCGGAAAAGTAGAGATCATCGCGCCGCGCGACTTCATGGAGCACACCATCTCTGAGAACGTTTATGCCGGCAATGCAATGAACCGGCGGCTGTTCTACCAATATGGCCTGCTACTGCCGGCCAGCCCGCATGGCTATGCAGGCCAGGGTCTGGGTCAGGGCGTGTCCGCGGGCGCAGTCGGCCTCATCGCGCCGACCCGGATCATCGAAAACGACATCGAAGAGATCGAAGTCGACGGCGTACGGATGGTGTTCCAGAATACCCCGGGCACCGAGGCCCCGTCGAACATGAACACCTGGATCCCGGATATGAAAGCGCTGTGGATGGCCGAAAACGTCACCGCCACGCTGCACAATGTCTATACACTGCGGGGCGCGCCGGTGCGCAACCCGCTGCGCTGGTCGAAATACATCGCCCGTGCCATGCACCTGTTTGCCAAGGATGCCGAGGTGATGTTCTATTCGCATCACTGGCCGCGCTGGGGCAACGACCGGATCATGCAGATCATGAGGGACCAGCGCGATCTCTATGCTCATATGAACAACCAGGTTCTGCATTTTGTGAACCGGGGCGTGACAATCAACCAAATCCACAACGTCTATTCTCTGCCGCAAAGCTTGCAGGACAAATGGCATTGCCGCGGCTATCACGGCTCGCCCGAGCACAACAGCCGCGGGGTTGTGCAGCGCTATATCGGTTTCTGGGACTGCAACCCCGCCACGCTGATCCCGCATTCACCGGAAGACAGCGCGCCGCTCTATGTCGAGATGATGGGGGGTTCGGACAAAATTATGGCCAAAGGCCGGGAGTTGCACGACAGCGGCGAGTACATGCTGTCGAGCGAAATCATGAACAAGCTGGTGCAGGCGGAACCCTCTAATCAAGCTGCCAAAGATCTGCTAGCCGATGTTTTCGAGCAGCTGGGCTATCAGCAGGAGAACCCCGGGCTCAGGAACTCCTTCCTGTCCGGCGCCTTTGAATTGCGTTCGGGCATTCCGGAAGGTGACACTCCCGACACAAGCAGCCCTGATGTGGTGCGCGCGATGTCAACTGAGCTGTTCCTGAACTTCCTCGGTATCAAGATGGACAGTCGCAAGGTCGAGGGGCACAGTTTTGTCGTCAATCTGGTTACGCCGGACAATGGTCAAAAATTCATTGTAGAATTGGAAAACGCCACGCTGACCAATCTGGAAGGCTATTCCGCCGAGAACCCGGATCTGACGCTCACAATCAACCGCACAGATCTGGAAAAGACGATTGCCGGAGAGAAGACACTGGATGCTCAGCTGGCCGATGGAACAGCTCAATTTGAAGGGGACCTGACTGTTCTCAAAGTTCTCGCCGACGCGATGACGGATTTCGACCCGTTCTTTGAAGTTATGCCTGGCACGCGGGCCGAAGCCTCTGTGCAAGCCAAATCAGATGCCTTTGAAGCCGTAACGGGGCGCCCTGTAATTGAGTAGAAAGAAGACGCGCCAGAAGGCTTTGGCGCGCCACCTCTGCCGACCGCAAATAACCGACTGCGACCTTCCAAGGGTGCCGCCGTTCTTCCTGTAATGCAGAAACTCGTTTTGGCAGATCGGGTGGTCGAACTTGAGTGCGATTGACGTGAGTTCCTGCAAAGATTGCTGACAGTAACCAGCCACTCTAACCTTGGCGACTTTGAATCGGCTTATAGAGCAAATACCGGGTTTGGACATACAGGTAGACGCGGCGGGCCGACTAGTATGACTTTGCAAAGCCCGCTTCGTGCGCAAGGCGAGTTCAAACTGACGTCTCGGCTGCACCCTTAGCACTGGGTCGCATTTTTTGCCTACTTGTCGCGGCACCGTGCCTTGTTGAATGTCTGCTTTTGCCTCCAGCGTGTTTTTGTACTGTGACGGCTTCGGGCTGAGAGTGGTCTACCTGTACCCCAATAAAAGGATCCAGGCGCCAAGGTCTGCAAAGGTTGTTTTCAACCTGAACTGTTCAACTAATCCCGTCAATTTTGCTATGCAAGTTCCGATGCCAGTCCAACGCCTGATCACTGGGGCGATCAATAGCAGATTGAGGAAGCTTGATTGGCTGCCCGCACAGAGAGGCATATTCGGTGCCGTGTAGTTTTGCGGATACCTCAATTTTGTGCGCTGGCGTCACGGTGATCATCCCAAGGTCGAATAGTGTGTGGATGTCGGCACGAAGAAGCAAACCGTTGGAAATACCGTTGGTGTAGGTCCCACGGTAGGGGTGAATGTGGGCTGCCTCGAGAAGTGGTTCGATAGTGCATCCAGTAACTGCGCATCGCCCCCCATACGCTCGGACTAGGCCTCGCCGAAAAGATTGTTGCCCCTGGCGACGTTTGACCTTGGCCCAAACTTGTTTGCGCCCATCCTCAATCGAACTGGGATCGAACTTGTCTTCTGGAGCTTCAACTTCCTCGTGTGTGTTCACACGTTGCAGTACGAAGTCTGTCGGGCTTTCCCCGCTGTGGCTTAGGTACCTAAACTGACCTTCAAAAAGGAAGCCGGCTCCTGGATGGCTACGTTTGCTGTCACGGTAGAAAACTAGCAGCTCGTCTCCAGCTGCCTCATGGTCAATGATCGCAGAGTCCGTGCGGCCTTTAGTTTGCCCCTGCCAAAAAAGAAGATCGCCGTTAAAGTGATCTTTGTATTGCGTCCGATCCTTCTGTTTGTCGCGTGTTATGAACAGCCATATCGAATTGCTGGCTTGAGGACGGAACACGCCAGTATTGATTGTTGCATCCTTTATCTCGAACATCTCACGCAGCAGATCTCGCGTAAAAACCTTTCCGATCTCGAACTGCGGTGAAGTCCAATCTGAAACCATGTAGCCAAGTTTACTCATCTTGCTGATAACCGGAGTACCACCAGAAAAGTCGTCGAAGTGTAGCGCCTCTTCCCGACCGTGCTGATGGCCATAAGCAGCGGCGGCAATCGGTTTACTGTCGTAACCGATGCCATCTTGGATCACAAAATATCGGCGTGAACCTTTGAATCCATACCTGTCGAGAAACGCACTCCGACCAAGCTCACGAAACTCTTCGAGAGAGTCTTGGACTGCCTTCGCGCTTGTCAAATTACTTAGGTGGTTGCCCGTGGCCATGTTCTTCTTTCTGTTTCCAAGGTGCATTAAAAACAATAGGAGCTGGCTTGTTTTCATTACAGGCAGCCGAAGGGGCGGCGCTTAGTCACTTATTAGACTATCCAGACTGCTTGTCGAAATCATTGTAAATCAATCACTTTCATTGGCAACTGACCAGACCGCCGCAGCGCCGAATTTACTGTTTAGTGGTTGCCTGTCGTAGGTCTGCTTTGGGCTGAAATAGACACTACAGGAGTGGGGCGGCCCCGGTTCCTGCCAATCTGCCTAGGTGACCGGCGTCTACCAGTGGCAGAGGGTATTCCCCCGTTTTTCGTGAGGTCCTGCTTCGGAAGCGTCACAACACTATCCAAAAAGCAACTGAAGCAAGACTGCTTGTGCAACATCCATAGTCGGAAGTGCCAAAAGACAGTACCCTACAATGCCAGAAACTACAGACGAGATCCGGGCAAGCCGATAGGTATGCATCATACCGCTCCAGTACTCTCTTGCTAGAAAGCTAATGTAGTCACCATGCGTAGAGAACATCCGGTCCCTTGCGTCAAACCTATATCCTGAAACTAGGGCTTTCCGCGACCGTGGACTACCTAAGACCACCCAAAAGGCTTCCGTTCGTTCAGTCCAACTTTCAGAATACACTTCCGCTTCGATCTCGGCCAATTCGACAACACTGTACCTCTGCTTAACTAGGTTGGAAAAATCCAGATCGTTGTTTGATGATTCTAGCTCGTTGGGGCGGAAAATTCGGTAAATTGCGTATGAGAACAGCACCAAAAGACTTCCAAAGAACACGAACCGAAGCTTTGCTAGACCTCCTAGAACAAAAGGTGAGGCGTCGCCTTCACCCACTCCAGCCAATGTATTGAAAGATGCGATGCCCGCTATTTCATCGTTGAATAGTATCAAGTAACCGACAATTGGGATGAGCGAAACAACACGCGTGAAATCGTTGTTCGCGATACTCCTCACGTTTTCCCAACGTAGAACTTTCCAATCCAGGTTTGTTATTTCCAAAACGAGCATCTCCATCCAGCCCTGGGCACTCTACACTGCCGATTTCGGACTTCCATCGAAATGAGAGGCCATTTTGTAGAGTGATCATGACCGCTTTGGGCTGGAAACTGACCAAAATTGGGTAAGTTTTCTGGCTATAAATAGAAAAACCCCGCACCAAGAACGGCGCGGAGTTTTCAGAGTGACCAGGGCAGCGGGCCACTCACAAGCCCTCCCCCTTCCTGGTCTGCCTAAATAAGGCAGCACTTTGATAATCGGGCATCAGGGCATCAATGTGCCAACTACGGGGCGAATTCTTGCAGCAACTGCTGGCTTTCGCACTGGTGACGCCAATGCGATACAAAGCCCTATTCCAGCCCATATAGTCCCACTTGGCTTCTAAAGCCTCACTTTACCAACCCTATGCGCGATCTGGTGCGGAAACATCGAGGTCCATCCATCACCCTTTGTTGTGGGTGGGTTTTTCTTTGCCTTGAGAGGAGTTGAGTTACCCGAAGTGTCGATTCATAAGACGTCTGAGAAATTTGTAGCGATTATTACTACAAATTCGATTGCCATACGTAGCGTTTATCGCTACATTGTTATTGTACCAACCGGGAGACGGACGATGAACGGCACATCCTTCAAAGAAATCGAGATCACTAACCGCGATGGTGAAACCTTCGAAGGTTCTGCTGAACTAGTATGGACCGCTCGTTTGGAGGAAGCAGATCGTGCCATCGGTGAAGGTGGCGGCTGGGAAGCCCACGTTGGCTTCGCATTCGCTTACGTTGACGGCCACCTCTACACCCGCCACGAACTGCGCCACCGCTTTGGCCGCGATGAGGTCAATCGCCTTGAGGCGTATTTCGAAGAGGATGCCCTGCCCGCTGAATTGGATGAATACGAGACCGTCCATGACGACGACGGCGCTGCATTCAACGCTGCCGCCATCCTCCGGGCTGCTGAGCCCTTCTTTGCAATTGCAGCGGAGTAATCGGCATGTTTCCGCACTCAGATCCACACAAGCAAATGGGGCAGTTGATTGCCCGCACTCGCGCTATTAGTTCTTTACCTAGTAGTGCCGCTGGTTGTGATGTCCCCTCAACTGGTAGCATTCCGGCGGGAGGCAGCAAATCCACCACTCACGGCACGATTGCTTCCTCCCGCCGTCCCCCTCATCCATTAGGCCAGATGGCCCCGCTGTGGGCTGACTACCACGCGCGCCTGTCACGCAGCTGGGCAAAGCCTGCCCGTTGGCCAGCTGCGCTTATAGGTACGCTTCTGGCTACTCTCCTGCTGGCTGGCCTTACAGCCTCTGCAGGCAGAGCCATCGAGCTCGCCGCCTACTATTCCGTAAATCACTGAACCTCCCTGAGAGGCGCACTCCGTCCGCGCCTCTAACTGCCCCGGCGGCCACTCGGAGTCCGTCTTCTTGAGCCGCCGGGCCTTTTCACTGGAGAACGCAATGACCGAACTCGCTGAATACAACCAACCTGAGCCAGAGGGCCTCCTTCCTGCCGATCCGATGGTTTCCATGATTGAGCGGGTCGCAATGGACCCGAATTCTGATCTCGCCAAACTGGAGCGGATGCTGGAACTGAAAGAACGCCACGACGCCCAAAGCGCCAAGGCAGCATTTGCTGAGGCATTCTCGCGCGCGTCTGCGGATTTCCCAACGATCCCGCTCCGTGGTCAAGGGCACAACGGCAAGCCTTACGCCACCTTGGAAGACATCACCAAGTTCACCCGCCCGGTTCTATCTCAGCATGGTCTCGCGATGACTTTCGCCATCGAAGTGAAGGAGCAGGTCGTTGTCACCGCAAAGCTGATGCACAAGGCCGGTCACTGTGAGGAGACCAGCATGTCCCTGCCCCGCGACACCAGCGGCAGCAAGAACGCTGTTCAGGCCGTGGGCTCCACTCAGAAGTATGGCCAGCGCTATACCGCACAAGCAATCCTTGGCCTCTCTCTGGGTGAAGATGATGAGGACGATGGCCGTGGCTCCGGTGCTGCTGCGCCAGGCGTCCGCCGCAATGGCTGGGCGGACACAGTAGTCGCAGACCTTCCTGCGAACTCGACACCGCGTGACAAGGCAGAGGCGATCACCAACGCGCTCTGCGCTCAATGGGGCCGCAAATCCAGCGCTCGCCAACTGTTCAACGAATGGGACCGGCGCGCGAACCTCATCGAAGGCGACCGCGCGCTCCAAGGCGCTCATCCCGACCTCTACAACAAAGTGGTCGACGCCTACGAAAATCGAATTCTTGAGATCAAGGGGGAAATCTAATGTCCCAAACCGATCTGAACTCCGCAGTGGATGAATACCTCAACCGCGAGGACGCAGCTAACGCTCGACCCGAAGGCGCTGACCATGCCGAGTTGCTGGAAACCGTTGCGCACGAGCACGGCCTAACCACGGCGCGCCTGACGCGCGCGGTTCTCGATCACACGCCGAGGCCTGTGTGATGGCTGGGCAAACCGTCATTCTCGCAGGGCAGAGCCAACGTCGCTTTGCGCACGATCTGGTAGAGCGCGCGCCGCTTGGCGCGGTCCTGAACATCCGCGAAGCCAAGAGAACCGTAGATCAAAACGCGAAAATGTGGGCGCTTCTCTCGGATATCTCGCGCGCTGCGCCGGAGAATAGGCATTGGACCACAGACACTTGGAAGGCAGCATTCATGCATTTCCTCGGTCACGAGATCCTTTGGCAGCCCGGTTTGAATGACGCACCGTTTCCCGCGGGCTTTCGTACCAGCCGTCTCAACAAGCAGCAGATGGCAGACCTGATCACATGCATCCAAGAATACGGAGACAGACACGGCGTCCGCTGGAGCGACGAAGGGACAGCAGCATGACCCGCCGCCGCTCTTGGACCGCTCGCCGACGCCTAGCTCTCTTCGAAGCCCACAAGGGAACCTGCCACATCTGCGGCCAGCAGATCGACGGAACCCGCGAGGTTTGGGAGGTCGAACATATCATCCCAATCGCCATGGGCGGGGAAGACGACGAGGCCAACGCCGCCCCGGCTCACCAGCTCTGCCACAAGTCGAAGACTAAGGCGGACGTCAGCCAGATAGCCAAGGCGAACCGTGTCCGGGCAAAGCACAACGGCGCCAGCGCACCCAGTAAATGCGCCCTGCCGGCAAGCCGAAAGTCAAAATGGAAGAAGAAGTTAGACGGCACAGTTGAATTGAGGAGTGACGCATGAAGCCGCTAAAGATTCTCATTGGATGTGAAACCAGCGGCATTGCCCGGCGTGCGTTCTTGGATCGCGGCCACGACGTTTGGTCTTGCGATATTGAGGCTGCTGAGGATGGCTCGAACCGTCACATTCGCTGCGATATTCGCGGCGGCATCCTGCAGGAGGGTTGGGATCTGCTCGCGGTTATGCACCCGCCTTGCACCCGCCTCTGCCGTTCCGGCCGCCGCTGGATGAGCGGTCCAGGCAAGTGGACACAGCCAAAGCAATTACCCAAGGGCCGCACATTGGAGAGCATGCGCGATGAGTTCGAGATGGGCGTGGATATCTTCACCACTTGCTGGAACGCGCCAATTGAACAGGTTGCCATCGAGAACCCCGAGATGAACGATCTTGCCCGCGACCGTATGCCGGCGGATCTGCCCAAGCCGCACATCGTCCAGCCGTTCTATTTCGGTGAGCGCGCCTACAAGGGCACCGGCTGGTATCTGCGCGGCTTGCCCCAGCTGGTCGAAACCAACCGCCTGCCCGAGCCTCCGCGCGGATCCGATGAATGGAAGAATTGGAGCCGCATTCACCGGATGTCACCCGGCGCCGAACGCGCGCGCCTGCGCAGCCGATCCTTCCCAGGAATGATGGGTGCTGCGGCCGACCAATGGGGCGGCTGGGCTATAGAGCAGGAGCAAGCAGCATGACCGGCATTCTGATTGGAGCGGCTTGCTTCGCAGGCAGCACAGGTTTCGAAAGAGAGAGTGAATAAATGGCCGCTACAGGATTCACAGAAGCCCAGGTAAAGCGCGCAATTAAAGGCGCTCAAGCTGCAGGCCTCCCCATTGGCGCAGTCGAAATTACAAAATCCGGGGCGATCAAGATTATCGCCCAAATTGACAATGCACCGAAGCCACGCGACCTTTCAGGCCCTGAAAGTTGGGATGATTGAAGATGAACATTAAGCTGAAATACGTTTGCAAAGAACGGCTTCCCAGCGGTAATTTCCGGTATAGGTTCCAACGCCAAGGGGTCAAAAAGGTCATTCATGGGGAACCCGGCTCCGCTGAATTCATGGCCAACTATGAAGCGATCCGAGACGGCATCCCCAAGAGCAGCGCAGGACCGGCGGTCAAGGGATCGATCACCTGGCTGACGGGTCTCTTTCTCCGAGATGTAGAAAAACGCGTGCAGGCTGGTCTCATCAGCCCGTTGACGCTCAAAGGGCACCGCCACCATCTTGGTCATCTGGTAGACGCTTACGGCAAGAAGAATGCCTATATCCCACGCGGGAAACTGGTTCAGTTTTTGGATCAATTCTCAGCGACACCTGGTGCCCGAGACAACCGCAGAAAGTCCATTGCCGCAATGTACGAATGGGCGCTGGATAGGGAACATCTGGATCCATTGAAATACCAGAACCCGGCGAAGACAATCAAACGGATCAACAAGGGCAGTAAGGGATTTTATACCTGCACGATTGACGACGTGCGGGCGTATATGAAGCACCACGCCCCGGGCACAATGGCCCGCAGAGTAATGATTGTGGAGATTTGCACCGCTGCGCGCCGGGAAGATCTTCGGCTATTGGGACCATTCAATGAGTTCAGGCTAGACGGACGCCCTTGGCTTAGATGGACGCAATCAAAGAAGCCTCATCGGCAGGTCGAAATCCCTCTGTTGCCTATGCTCCAGGAAGAAACCGCCGATGTGAGGGATGGAACCTACATTCACACAATGGGCGGCACCGCCTTCACCCACGGCTCTCTCGGTAATTATGTCCGCGGCTGGTTTAACGAGGCTGGCGTCAAAGGTTCACTGCATGGAGTTCGAAAGGGGCTGTCTTCGATCCTACCCCACCTCGGTGCCACCAGCTACGAGATCGACGTTCTCTTGGGCCACGAAATGGGCAGTGATGAAAGCAAGGTCTACGTCGCAGAAGCAGAGCGCAAAGGGCTTGCACAAAGCCTTGGGGAAAAGATGAAACAGGTCAAATGGTGAACAGAAACTACCCCACGCCAGATTTTTAATTACCCCACGCGCAATTTAAATTCATCAAATCAATTAGTTAACATTGCCATGCAAGTCCTGCCGGGCCTACCAAACCTCCGCCGCACCTGATTTTTCAAAACTAATAGCCGCTGCACCGCGCCTCGCGCACAACCAGATCACGGACGAATTAATCCGCGGATACTGGCCTTTTCGGCGTGCGAACACTCCCACGGATCGCGCTGCCATTTTGCGCGCAATGCACCGCAGAATCAGTCATCGCCCGATCACGATATCCGCCTGCAGCCCGCCCAAAGCCTCGCTTTTGTCCAGCCGCAGGGTGCCGCCGTGGGCCCGCGCTGCATCCGAGACAATCGCCAGCCCCAGCCCGACGCCGCTTCCCTGGTTTTGATTGCGGGCCGGGTCAAGCCTGGTGAACGGGCGCACCGCATCGCCGCGCCGATCAGCCGGAATGCCGGGGCCGTCATCCTCGACCCGGAAACGAAGTGATTTCGCGGTAATCGCAACCGAAACCCGCGCCCGCGTCCCATAGCGCAGCGCATTGCCGATCAGATTGTCCAGCGCCCGCCGGATCGCAAAGTCCCGCAGAACCACTGTGCCCTGACCGCTGAGTTCCCCGAGCATGACATCGCGGCCGTCCCGTCGCCAATTCTCCACCACGTCTTTGACCATCTCATGAGGATCCACTGGCTCTGGCTCACTGCCCGCGGCACCACGGGCAAAATCCAGAAAAGCATCCAGCAGCTTTTCCATTTCTTTCACGTCCTGCAACATCGGCGCCACGTCGCGGTCGTCCATCATCGACAATTCCAGCTTCATCCGCGTCAACGGCGTGCGCAGGTCATGGCTGACCCCGGACAGCATCATGGTGCGCTGTTCAATCTGGCGCTCTATGCGCTGGCGCATGTCCAGAAAGGCGCTGCCGGCCACGCGAACCTCGGTGGCGCCACGCGGCGAATAGGCGATGGTATTGCCGCGCCCAAAGGCCTGTGCGGCCTCGGCCAGTTTCTTGATCGGCCTGAGCTGATTGCGCATGTAGAGAAAACAGACCGCCGTCACGATCATCCCGAAGAACAGCATCGTGACCAGCAACTGGTGCGGTGCGGGCACCGTCACCCGGCGACGGTTGAACGACAACTCCAACACACCGATTTCGGTATCCAGAAAGACGCTTGTCATTTTGGACGGGTGGAACTGAACGGCCAGAAACCCCGGCAATTCCCTCTCGAGCCTATTGCGAACAACCCTGCCCGAATACTCATTCCACGAAAGGTATTCCTGCGGCGCTGCACTTTCCGGCGGCAGGAAACGCGCCTCGGTGGATGAGGCAACAAGAAACGGGTCAAACGTCGTCAGAAAGTCTTCCTGACTGGGCGCGGCGTTGGCAGCGGCGGCGACCAGTGACAGATCGTCCATCATCAACCGGGTCAGCTGGGCGGTGATTTCCTCAAGGTCCTTGCGGATGAACACCAGGGACACCACGATCTGCACAACCAAAACCGGGAGAATGAGGATGATAGCCGTACGCCCATAGAGGGAGCGTGGCATATAGTGTTTGAGCCAGCTGAAATTCATAGGCTAAACCTAGGGGGAAGCAGACCGACTGTGAAGCTCTCAGGCGATCCTGCCGCGCGATTGCGGCCCGACCAGCACAGGTAAAGACAATGCAGGCACCCGAAGATTTCAACCCCACCCCCGGCATCGCAGTAGATCTGGAGCCCGGTCTGCGCCGGATTCTTGCGCCCAACCCATCGCCCATGACCTTTCGGGGCACCAATACCTACCTTCTGGGGCAGCGCGCCCTCGCGGTGATCGACCCCGGCCCCGACGATCCGCAGCATCTGGAGGCAATTCTTGCCGCTTTGGGCCCCGACCAGTCCATATCGCACATCGTAGTGACCCACAGCCATCTGGACCACTCGCCCCTGGCGGCGGCCCTGTCTGCACGGACGGGTGCGCCGATTTATGCATTTGGCATCTCAGGCGCCGGGCGCAGCGCGGTGATGGAATCCCTCGCTGCCAGCGGGCTCGCAGGCGGTGGTGAGGGCATCGATCAGGAGTTTCGCCCGGACATCCTGTTGGCTGACGCAGAAATCCTGACAGGCGAAGGTTGGGAGCTGGAGGTCATCCATACGCCGGGCCACCTTGGCAATCACATCGCACTTGGATGGGGAGACGCCTGTTTTACTGCCGATCATGTGATGGGCTGGGCCAGCTCTCTGGTGTCGCCTCCGGACGGGGATCTGACTGATTTCATGGCGTCTTGCCGACGCCTGCGGGCGCGGGACTGGCGGGTGTTCCACCCCGGCCACGGCGCGCCGATTGAGGACCCGGCTGCGCGGCTGGACTGGCTGATCGCCCACCGCATGGGCCGCGAGACGTCGATTCTAAGCGAATTGGCCAAAGGCCCCGCCACAGCCCGCGCCTTGGCCGAGGTCATATATTCGGACACGCCAAATGCGCTGATGGGCGCCGCCGAACGCAATGTCTTTGCCCATTTGGTCGACCTGCTGGGCCGCAAAGTGGCGCAGCCCGACGGCGCGCTTTCCGCCTCTGCCCGCTTCCGGCTGACCGCATGAGTTTTTTCGAAAAAAGCTGCATTTCCCCTCTGGACGACCCGAAATACCGGCGCTATACGATGCAGACCGTTCCGGCGTAGCTCAGCGGTAGAGCAGTTGACTGTTAATCAATTTGTCGTAGGTTCGATCCCTACCGCCGGAGCCAAATCCCCCTTAGATACAATTCCTTACCGCATTTGCCAATGCGGTGACCAAGGCGGGAATTCGGCATTACCCCTCCCTAATAATGGAAAAACGGCCCCTAAGGGGACCGCCTGATAGATCTCTGCAATGGGACGGGAGCGGTGTCAGTCAAACCCGTAGAATGCCGCTGCGGTCGCCCCAAACACCTGATCCTTGACTGCTGCAGGCAGGATCTCCTCATAGGCCTCGGCAAGGGTGAGATAATCAGAACTGAGGCTGTCCACCGGGAAGTTCGAGCCGAACATGCAGCGCTCTGGTCCGAACCGATCCAGACATTCCTCAACTATGGGGCGGATTTTCTGCGCCGTCCAACCGTGGTCGAACATGCCCAAACCTGACAGTTTGCAGGTGACATTCGGCAGCGCCGACAGGGACGTCAGGGCCTGCGCCCATTTCGCCAACCCAGCGGCACTGCGATCATGCGGAGAGCCCGCATGACACAGCGCCACCGTCGTTTCCGGTGCTTGCGCCAGAACCGCAGAGGTTTTCTCCATCAGCTCCGGCAGTAGCTGCAGATCATAGGACAGGCCACGCTGGCCAAGATCCTGAAGGCCGGACAAAAACCTTGGGTCGTCCAGCAAGGTGTTGGTGCCGGTTTGAGCGTCCTCTCCCGGTGCGCGACCAACAATCTGACGCGCGCCGCGCACCGTGGACAGGGTCTGGAAGTGATCCAGCTGGGCCGCACGGTCACTGGCCGTCAGATCGCAAAACACCACCTGCGCCATTGGCCAGTCCAGCGTGGCATCGGCCACTGACTGGATCCATTCCGCCTCCTGCCGGCCATCAGCGGCGCCGACCTGAATATGGACCGAGGCCCCAAACCCCTGCCCGCCCGCATCGCGGCGAAATTCATTGATCAAGTAATTGCGCTGGATCGATGTGGGATCGCCAAAAAAGCGGCGCGCGCCCTGTTCCATCAGCCACGGATAGCTGACGGCCTCTAGATCCCACAGGTGGTGATGTGCGTCGATTTTCATGGGGTTTCGATCCCTGTTGTACGGGCCAGAATATCCACGCCCTGTTGGTTCCAGAAATGCAGAAGGTCGATGAAGACCCAGTTTTCGGCCAGTTTATCACCCTCGCGGCGGTAGATATCAATCACCCGGAATTCGCCGGTCTTGCCGGTGGCGGGCATGCCCATGAACCCGCCCGTGGGTTTGGCGGTGAAATTCGGCCAGCCGAAGAATCCGCCGTAATGCCCTTCCGCCATGCGGCAGATGTGATTGGTTTTGGACCGCTCCTCAAAACCCGCGCGAAAGGGGCCGGAATGCTGTTTGGCGTAGCGTTCGATCGTATAGGCCGCGCCGATACCCGCTGGGCCCCACCAAATCATATCGTCAGCCCAGGTCCGTGCCAGCTCTTCTTCCAGCGGCAGATCGTTTTGCCATTGGCCAAGATCGGTGATCATCGCCTCGATCGTGGCCAGCGTCTGAGCCCCCTCAACTTGCGGCTGCGCATCATAAAGCAACCCATCATGGGTAAGCGGCCCTGGCTGCACCAGCTGCGCCGCGGTCTGCACCGGGAAAGGCTGCAATCCTGCCTGCATCATCAACTGCGGAATGTCGAAATACATCGCCGTTTCGGTGATCTTCCCGTCCTGTACCTTGTGAAAAGCACAATAGCGCAGGAAGGCCATTTTCCCGGTCGGGCGGATGCCCAGCCACGGACCATCATGCAAGCCCATCAGATGCCCCATTGAACAGACCCAGACACCACCAGGGTCGTCAAACCGGTTGGCCCCGGCAAAAAACACATCGACGCGGCGTTGCATCCGGGTCAGGTTTTCGCGCAGGGGCTGCCAGAACCTATGCGCCACCTGCTCGGCCCCGTGGATCTCACCAAAGGGGTGATACCCGCGCCACAATAGATCCGGATGACAATGGCGCGCCATGGCAGCGGCGATATCGCCACCCGCTGCCCCGTCCAGATCAGCATAGAAATCCCGGACGATCTGTTTTTCACTTTGAAAGTTCATCTGACTTTCCCGTTTTAATCCAACCACTTTCAATCCATCTCTCACGGATGAATCACTGCCCTTTTTCGCATTTTTGCATACGTATGCAAAAATGTCTTGCCAGATTCATCTTTTCAAGATTATCGTTTTGCAAACGTATGCAAAAAATGATTCCTCGGGGAGACGTGGCGCCATGGCCGAAATTCAGCTTCGCAATGTAGGCAAACGATGGGGCAGTTTTGTCGGGGTCGAGAACTTCGATCTGACCATCGCGGATCAGGAGTTTCTGGTCCTGCTGGGGCCGTCGGGCTGCGGCAAGACAACCACCATGCGGATGATCGCAGGTCTGGAGGATGTGACCGACGGTGAGATCCTGATCGACGGTGAAGTGGTCAATGACCGCGAGCCGAAAGACCGCGATGTCGCAATGGTGTTCCAGTCCTACGCGCTCTACCCCAACATGAATGTCTACGAGAACATCCGCTTCCCGCTGAAGGTGCGCGGCATTGATGCCGCCAGCCATGATGAACGTATCATGCAGGCCGCCGACCGGGTTGAGCTGCGCGAATTCCTGCACCGCAAACCGGCAGAGCTTTCGGGCGGTCAGCGCCAGCGCGTGGCCCTGGCCCGCGCCATCGTGCGTAAGCCCAAGGTCTTCCTGATGGACGAGCCGCTGTCGAACCTTGACGCAAAACTGCGGGTGTCGACCCGCGCCCAGATCAAGAACCTCAGCCATGACCTGCAGGCCACCACCATCTATGTGACCCACGACCAGATCGAAGCGATGACCCTCGCCGACCGGGTTGTGGTGATGAAGGGCGGCGTGGTCCAGCAGGTGGGGTCGCCGACCGAGATCTACGACAACCCGGCCAACACCTTTGTCGCCAGCTTTATCGGCTCGCCAGCGATGAACCTGATGGACGGCCAGGTCAGCGGCGGCACGTTTACGGCCGAAAACGTTTCAATTTCAGGCATTTCCGCAGCGGATGGCCCGCTGACGCTGGGCTTTCGCGCAGAAGACGCGGCGCTTGCAACAGATGGCAGCGGCCAGATCAACGCGCCAATCTACACGCTGGAGCTGCTGGGCGATGCAACCATGATTTCGGTCCGGGTCGGCGGTGCGCTGGTCTCCGTGAAGACCGACAAGAATTTCCGGGCAGAGATCGGCGCCATGGTGTCGCTCTCGGTTCCGTCGGAAATCTGCCACCTCTTCGATGCAGAAGGCGGTGCGCGTCTGGGGGGCTGATCCCCCCTCATTCAAGCCTGCACAATCCATGTAGCAGGCATACCGGAGCAGGTTGTCCGGACGACCTGCTTCAACCACTAGGGAGAAGAAAATGATGTTTAAACGTATTGCACTGGCCGGCTCGTTTCTGGCGTTTGCGGCTTCGGCGGGGGCGGCCTGCGAAATTGGCGCACGCGTCAATATCGTCGGCAATGAATTCCCGGCGATCCACACGGTCGCCAATGGTGCAAAGGCCTGCACCGGCGCCGAGGTCAAAGCAAACCTCACCGCGGAACACCAGAAAATTAACCTCGCTGGCATGATCGGCAACCCGGCCGAGTATACCTCCGCCATTGTTGCCAACTCCTCCATCGTGGCGCTGATGAACGAAGATGTCATACGCCCGCTGGACGATCTGGTCGCCAAGCATGGTCAGAACCTGCAGAAAAACCAGCTGATAACCATCAACGGTGAAGTGATGGCCGTGGCCTTCATGGCAAACGCCCAGCACCTGGTTTTCCGTGCCGACGTTCTGAACGAGATCGGTGTCGAGGTTCCCACCTCTTACGAAGAGCTGCTGGCGGCAGCCCAGATGATCCGTGAAAAAGGCATCATGGAAAACCCGGTTGGCGGCGCTTACAAAGCAGGCTGGAACCTGGCCCAGGAATTCAACAACATGTACCTCGGTCATGGTGGTGAATTCTTCAAAGCCGGAACTGCGGAGGTTTCGATCAATAACGAAGCCGGTGTCGCAACACTGGAAATGATGAAGGCGCTGTCGGAGTATATGAACCCCGACTTCCTGACCCATGACTCCAACGCAACCAACGCCGAGTTCCGCGCTGGTAACGTGGCGCTGATGAACATGTGGGGCAGCCGCGCGGCAACCCTGGCAGATGCCGAAGGCGTTGTTCAGGGAGTTAAGGACCACATGGGTGTCGCAGGGCCGATGACCGTTGGCGGTGGTTCTGATGCAGCGTCCACCCTGTGGTGGGATGGCTGGACGGTTGCCAAAAACATCTCCGATGAAGAGGCAGAGGCCACGTTCATCGCGCTGGCAAACGGTATCCACCCCGACATGCTGAACGAAGAAACTTCGCTCGAAGCTGTCTGGCTGATCGAAGGCTACGAGCCGACCGAAGCTGCGGTTGGTGTGTTTGCAGCGGCACAGATGGGCACCGAGCCCTACCCGATGCTGCCCTTCATGGGCCTGCTGCATTCCGCGCTTGGTGCTGAACTGAGCGACTTCATGCAGGGCAAGGAAAGTGCAGCAGAGGCACTGGCCGGTGCCGAAGCGGCCTATACCGCTGCAGCCAAGGAAAAAGGCTTCCTGAACTAAGCCTGCCCTTCCTGCGGAGAGGGGGCAGCTCTCCTCTCCGCATCTTTTATTGAATTCCTGGATACCGGACCGTCATGAAACACCGCACGTTTTTCTGGTTCTTCTTGCCTTCGGGTCTTGCGATGCTTCTGTTCATCGCTTTTCCCCTCGTATCGGTGCTGACCCAGTCGGTTTTCACACCGCACGAAGCCGTACTGATGACCGTGGAAAACTGCGGACCCTTCGGCTGCAAAGAAGAAACCACCATCGATCAGGAGGCTACCGCAGAACTGCGTGACTCCAATCCACTCGGCAAATTCGTCGGTGCCCAGATCTATCTGGACCGCGGCCATCTGGCAGCGGCTGAAGTGGCCGAGGCCTGGCGCTCGACGGACAGTGTAAGCGCCTTTTTCGCAGAGCTGTCGGACCTGCCTTTCTACAGCGCCCTGAGTTTCACCCTTGTCTTTGTATTCACCGTCACGCCGCTGACAATTGTTGCCGGCCTGATGATCGCGCTGGCGGTGAATTCGCTGCACCGACATCTCAAGGGGCTGGTGATCTTCTTCTCGCTGCTGCCAATGATCGTCACGCCGATGGTCGGCTCGCTGATCCTGTTCTGGATGATCGACAGCCGAGGCGTGATCGGCACGGCCCTGCAGTACATTTCGGGCGACCCGACGCTGTCGCTGAAGGCCTCCACCCCGCTGACTTGGATCACGCTGATCGTCTACGGGATCTGGCACGCCGCGCCCTTTGCCTTCGTGGTCTTCTATGCCGGTCTTCAAACCCTGCCTCAGGACCAGCTTGAAAGCGCGCAGATCGATGGCGCCACCCGCTGGCAGCGCGTCAAATACGTTATTGTGCCGCATCTGATGCCGCTGGTGACCTTTGTGGCGCTCATTCAGCTGATGGATAACTTCCGCGTCTTTGAACCGATCATCGGCTTCTCTGCCGAAGCCCATGCACAATCCTTCAGCTGGATCATCTTCAATGACATGCACGGCGAGACACAGCTTCTGTCGTCTGCCTCCACCACCTCGGTGCTCACCATTCTGGGCGTTGCCATCCTGCTGACACCGGTGCTGATCCGCACCTGGCAGGACTTCAAGGGGAAGAAATGACATGAGCGATACAGTAGCCACCCGCCGCTCGCTGGGCCTGCGCCTGACGGTGAACGGATTTGTGATTTTTTGGCTGATCCTGGCCGCCTTCCCGTTCCTGTGGACCTTCTGGGGCTCCTTCAAGATCGAGCTGGACTTCTTCTCGATCTCGGACTGGACCAATGCGCTGACCGGTGCCCTGACCCAGGAGGCGCATGGCTCCTCCTTCACTGGCGCCGGATATGAAGGCGCCTGGATCCAGGAAGAGTTCTGGAAAGCCGGCATCAACACCACTTTGGTCTGCATCTTCGTGGTGATAACATCTCTCACCCTTGGCACGCTGGGCGGCTATGCGCTGTCGCGCTCGGGCTACCGTTATACCTTCTGGCTGCTGATCACCGCGCTGATCTTCCGCGCATTGCCGCCGATTACCCTGGTTGCAGGCTACCTGCTGCCTTTCTTTGAATGGAACCTTTGGGGCCATCTGGCGACCACTGTGATCGTTCTGGTGGCGCTCAACCAGCCCTTCACTCTGTGGATGCTGCATTCCTTCTTTCAGTCGATCCCGAAAGAGCTGGACGAAAGCGCCAAGGTCGACGGTTGCACCCAGTTTCAGGCGTTCCGCCACGTGATCATTCCGGTGATGTGGCCGGGTGTGATCACCACCGGTCTGTTCTCCTTCCTGTTGGCCTATAACGACTTCGCCATCACCTCCATGCTGCTGAGCAAGGAAAACCAGACCATGATTCCAAAAATCGTCAGCTTCATGGGCACCACCCAGACCGAGGGCAACGTGATGTTTGCAGTTGCGGCCGTGGTCTCGGCCACTGCCCCGCTGTTTGTGCTGGTGATGTTCTTCCAGCGTCAGATCGTCAGCGGGTTGACCGCCGGCGCAGTGAAAGGCTGATCCTGTGGGTCTTGCTCATCCTCAATCCGTCTTCGCGCTAGTACGTGCTGCCCGCCTGAATGTGGCGGCGCGCAAGGCGCGGCGGCCCGGACGAATTCCGTTTGCGCTGATGCGTGCAGGGCCCCGTGCCCGCACCATTCGCGCAAACAGAACTCGTCCTGAAAGGATCAAGATATGAGCACACGAGCCGCACGCCCCGCCATGGGCATCGCCACCGCTACCACGTTTGACAACAAGACGCTGTACCGGGACTTTCTGTTCAGCTTCACCTGCGGCAAGGACGGCGCCGTCAAAGCGGCCGCTTCGGCGCTGTTCAGCCCATCGGCCAAAACCGAGGCCAGCCACCCGATCAACGATGCCACCGGCGGTTACTTCGCGGATGTCATCACCCCAATCGCCGAGGCCTTTGAGGGCCTTTGCCGTCAGGACCATGTTGTTTGTGGTGGTGAATACCTCGGCACCGAATGGGTCACCTCGACCGGCTATTTCTACGGGTACTTCACCCGGTCGCTCTGTGGCATTCCGCCCAGTGGCAAACTGGCCTTCCTGCGCTTTGGTGAATTTCACCGGATGGAAGACGGCAAGATCGTTGAATCCTATGTCTTCCTCGGCTTTGCCGAGCTGATCATCGCCCTTGGCCTCTGGTCGCTGGAACTGCAGGGATATGAGGGCGTTGTGCCCGGCCCGGCCACCCAGAACGGCAATGTCATCGGCCCTTCGGACACAGCGCAATCGCGCTTATCCGCCGATCTGGTCGAAGGCATGCTGAAACAGCTGACCACCGAAGATCAGACCTGGCGCCCCTATTGGGACGACCGCATGGTCTGGTACGGCCCCGGTGGGCTGGGATCCTACGCCACTGTGGACGCCTTTGCAGACTTCCAATCCCCCTTTGAGACGGTTTTTGAGGGCTGGGGCGATGGCCAGAATGAGGGCATCACCGATGTTGGATCCAACTGCAAAGCAGGCGATGACGATTACGCCTTCCTGTGCGGCTGGCCGCAAATCACCGGCGTTCAGGTCAAACCCTTTCTGGGGCAGGCACCCACCGGCAAACGTGTCTTCATGCGCGATTGTGACTGGTGGCGCTGCGCAGATGGCAAGATCATTGAAAACTGGTGCATGCTGGATATTCCTCATGTGCTGCTGCAATTGGGATACGACCTATTTGCCGAAATCGCGGAGCTCTCTGAATGAGTTGCTCTGCCCGTCATAATGCCCTCGGGCGCCACCCGGCGCTCAACAGGATGCCTCGGGATTTTCTGAGTGATTATAGGCAGATAACTGACCCAACACTCGATACTTCCACAAGCTACCTGAAAGGATTGAACCCATGAAAGGTTCCCGCCCCGAACAAGCCGTGCTGACCAAAGACACGGATATGAGCAAGACCGACGAAACCCGCGCCGTGATCGAAGGCATGGTGGATGGTCTGAATGATCACCGCATCAACGATATCGGTGAGTTTTTCACCCAAGGCTTCCGCTGGATGGGCAATCAGGGCTGCGGCACCAAGAGCGGTCTTGAGGAGTTCAAAGAGAACTGGCAGCGCCCGTTTCAGGCCGCTTTTTCAGACAAGGTCTGCATCGACGAGGCCCGCCTTTACATGGGCGAATGGGCTGCCGCCTTTGGCCGTCAGGAAGCCACCCATTCGGGTGAATTCCTTGGCATCGCCCCCACCGGCAAGCGGATCGAGATCCGCTACATGGACTTCTGGAAAGTTGTCGATGGCAAAATCGTCGACAACTGGGTGAACGTAGATTTCGCCCATGTCGCCGCCCAGCTGGGGGTCGACCTGTTCAACGGCGAAGGCTGGGAAGCCTTTGACCGAGGTGAGAAAACGCCGCCCCGTCCGGAAAACTGATACCCTGCGGGGCAGGCTCCTCCCTGCCCCCCTCAATCTGAGGAAATGACCTATGACCATCGAATATCTCAAACGCGGCAAGCCGGAAGCTGACCGGGCCGAAGACGACGCCAAGACCCGCGCTGTGGTTGAGGCGACGCTGAAAGACATCGAGAGCCGCGGCGATACGGCCGTGCGCGAACTGAGTGAGAAATTCGACAATTACTCTCCCGCTTCCTACCGGCTGAGCCAGTCCGAGATCGACGCGCTGATCGGCTCGCTGACAGAGCGTGAGCTGGCGGATATCAAATTCGCGCAAGCCCAGGTGCGCAACTTTGCCCAGGCGCAGCGCGACTCGATGCTGGACATCGAGGTGGAGACCATGCCGGGCGTGATCCTCGGCCATAAGAACATCCCCGTGCAATCGGTGGGCTGTTATATTCCGGGCGGCAAATTCCCGATGGTGGCTTCGGCCCATATGTCGGTGGCAACGGCTTCGGTCGCGGGCGTGCCGCGCATCATCGCCTGCACCCCGCCCTTCAACGGCAAACCCAACGCAGCTGTGATTGCCGCCATGCATCTGGGCGGTGCCCATGAGATCTATGTGATGGGCGGCATTCAGGCGATTGGCGCCATGGCATTGGGGACCGAGACCATCGATCCGGTCCACATGCTGGTTGGCCCGGGCAATGCCTTTGTCGCCGAAGCCAAGCGTCAGCTGTTTGGCCGCGTGGGCATCGACCTCTTTGCCGGTCCGACCGAAACCATGGTCATTGCCGACGAGACTGCCGCCGATGCCGAGCTTTGCGCCACTGACCTTGTGGGGCAGGCCGAACATGGCTACAACAGCCCTTGCGTGCTTTTGACCAACTCGCGCAAGCTGGCCGAGCAGACCCTGTCCGAGTTGGACCGTATTCTGGGTATCCTGCCAACCGCTGGCACCGCCAAAGTGTCATGGGAAGAATACGGTGAGGTCATCGTCTGCGACACCTATGATGAGATGCTGCAAGTGGCTGATGATATCGCCTCGGAGCATGTTCAGGTGATGACCGACCGCGACGACTGGTTCCTGGACAACATGACCTGCTATGGCGCGCTGTTCCTCGGACCCCGCACCAATGTCTCCAACGGGGACAAGGTGATCGGAACCAACCACACGCTGCCAACCAAAAAGGCGGGCCGCTACACCGGTGGTCTGTGGGTTGGTAAGTACCTGAAGACCCACAGCTATCAGCGGGTGACTACGGATGAGGCGGCAACGTTGATTGGCGAATACGGCTCGCGTCTGTGTTTGCTGGAAGGCTTTGTCGGTCACGCAGAACAGTGCAACGTACGGGTGCGTCGCTATGGGGGCATCAACGTGCCCTATGGTGAAGCCGCACCCTACCGCGAAACCGAATAAGGGGCGCTGCCCCCCGCCGCCCCTTCTGGGGCGGCTCGCCTTGGATAATTCCGGCCTGATGAAAGCAGATCCGACGTGAAGATGAGCTCTGACAGCCATACCGAGAACAAGGCGCTGATCGCGCCACTTCGCAAGGCGATGTATGACTTTAGCGAGGTGGGCGTACGTGCCGCACTGGCAGAGGTCTGCGCGGCGGATGTGCAGGTTCGGATGTGCCATCCACTCGGAGAGTGCCAAGGGCCTGACGCGTTTTATGACGAAGGCTTTGCCGGATTGCTGGCCGCCTGGCCAGATCTGGAACGGCGCGACTGGATCGTGATGGCCGGGCCGGACGGGCATGGCAACAACTGGGTCGGATGCGGCGGCTATTACACAGGCAGTTTTGTAGCACCCTGGCTGGATATTCCGCCAACCGGCCATCAGACGCATATGCGCTTTCACGAGTTCTATCGTGTTGAAGACGGCAAAGTGGTCGAAGTGCAGATGATCTGGGATATTCCGGAAGTCATGATGCAGGCCAATGCCTGGCCTATGGCGCCCTCACTGGGGCGCGAATGGCATGTGCCGGGGCCTGCCACACAGGATGGGTTTGTTGCCGGGCCTTATGACGCCGAACGCGGCAAGGCCTCCTGCGACCATGTTGTTGAAATGCTGGAATACCTCGTCAAATTCCCTACGCAGGGTGGACCCGAAGTGATGGAGCCGCAGCGCTTCTGGCATCCCCGGATGAGCTGGTACGGGCCTGCCGGCATCGGCACCGCCCGTGGGTTTTCCGGATTTCGCAACTGGCACCAGATCCCATTTCTGAACGCGATGCCGGACCGCGGGCTGAGCGATGATGAGGTCACGTTCCATTTCTTTGGCGATGGGGATTATGCCGCGGTCACCGGCTGGCCGAACATGATCCAGACGGTCAAGGAAGATGGCTGGTTGGGCATTGCCCCCGCAGGCAAGCGGATCGAGCTGCGCTCGCTGGATTTCTGGCGGATGGAAGGCGGCCTGATCCGTGAAAACTGGGTTCTGGTGGATCTTCTGGACATCTATCGTCAGCTTGGCGTTGACGTCTTTGCCCGGCTGCGCGAATTCAATAAGGCCCGCAACATGGGCGCCCTTTCAATACCGGATGGAATGAGCTGATGACTGCCCTGCCCCGCACCCCTTCTTTTGATTTGTCCGGCAAGACCGCTCTGGTCACCGGTGCCTCCTCCGGCATTGGTCAGGGCTGTGCTGTCGCGCTGGCCGAGGCTGGCGCCCATGTGGTCTGTGCCGCACGCGGCGCGGATCGGTTGCAAGAAACGGTTGCCGCCTTGCAGGAAGCGGGCTGGTCAGCCGAAGCGCTGGTGCTGGATCAAAGCGATCTGGCGGCACTGGAAACAGCCCTCGAGGGCCGCGTGTTCGACGTGGTTGTGAACTCGGCTGGGCTGGCGCGCCACGGGGCCGCCGTGGAGACCCAGCCACAAGATTATGACGCGGTGATGGGGGTGAATGTACGCTCTGCCTATTTCCTGTCAGCATGGGCGGCCAAGGCAATGATCGCCGCGGGCACGCGCGGTTCGATCATTCATATCTCCAGCCAGATGGGCCATGTCGGCGGCATTGACCGGGCGGTCTATTCGGCCTCGAAACACGCCATCGAAGGCATGGTGAAATCCATGGCCATCGAATGGGGCAAACAGGGCGTGCGCATCAATACGGTCTGCCCGACTTTCATTCGAACGCCGCTGACGCAAAGCACCTTTGACAATCCTGAACGTGCCGCCTGGATCATGGACAAGATCAAGCTGGACCGGGTTGGTGAAGTTGAAGATATCATGGGCGCTGTGCTCTACCTCGCCTCACCTGCCTCCGGCATGGTCACCGGCACCTCGATGCTGATTGATGGCGGCTGGACCGCAGACTGATGGCGGAAAAGGTCACCTCTCTTCAGGTTGCACAGCGGGCCGGCGTCAGCCAGTCGGCGGTATCGCGCGTCTTCACACCCGGTGCTTCGGTCAGTAAAAAGACCGCAGAGAAGGTGAAACTGGCGGCCGCTGAACTGGGTTACCGGCCCAATGTTCTGGCGCGTGCCATGGTGTCAGGCAAATCGCGCATCATCGGTCTGGTGGTCGCCTATCTGGAGAACCAGTTCTACCCGACCGCGATCGAGAAACTGTCGAACGCCCTGCAGGACCATGGCTATCACGTGCTGGTTTTCCTCGCCTCTCAGACCTCGGGCAATGTCGAGGATGTGATGGATGAAATCCTTGATTATCAAGTGGATGGCATTGTCACCGCTTCAGTCGCGATGTCGTCGGATATTGCGCAGCGCTGTCAGGCGGCCGGCGTGCCGATGGTGCTGTTCAACCGGAGCCAGGACATCGAAGGCATCACCTCGGTCACCTCGGACAACTATGCCGGCGGGCGCAAAGCGGCCGAGTTTCTGCTGGCCGGTGGCCACAACCGCATCGGCTATATCGGCGGTTGGGAGGGGGCCTCGACCCAGCGCGACCGTGAGGCAGGGTTTCTGGCGGCGCTAAAGGATGCCGGCACCGCCCTGTTTGCCCGCGAGACCGGCGATTTCCAGACCGAGAAAGCCCGTGCGGCCGCGCTGCGGATGTTTGATGTGGCGCCAGATCAGCGCCCCGATGCGGTGTTTCTGGCCAACGACCATATGGCCCTGGCCGCGATGGATGTGCTGCGCTTTGATCTTGGCCTTTCGGTACCCGGCGATGTCTCGGTCATCGGCTATGATGACGTGCCACCGGCCGCCTGGCCTGCCTATGACCTTACCACTGTGCGCCAGCGCGCCAATCTGATGGTCGAAGAAACCGTCGCCGCGCTGATGGAGCACATTGATACTCCTGAAACTGCTAACCCAAGACGGGTCGCCATTGACGGGCCGCTGATCATACGCGGCTCGGCCAGGGTGCCCGAAGGATGGACCAAATGAAGGGCTTTGACCCCAAATTCCGCGACTTCCCCGACTATATCGTCAAGATCACCAAGGAGATCTGGGAGGAGCGCGGTCTGGCGACGCTGCATGACTACTATAGCGAAGACATCGTTGTGCGGATGCCCGGCAGCGTGTCGACCGGCAACGCGAACGTGATCGGCGCCACCATGGCCACCCTGTCCGAATTCCCCGACCGCCAGATGCTGGCCGAGGATGTGATCTGGTCCGGCACGCCGGAGGAGGGCATGCTGTCGTCCCACCGGATCCTCAACACCGCGACCCATCTGGGGGACGGTGCGTTTGGCAAGGCCACAGGCACCAAATTGGTGTTCCGCGGCATTGCCGACTGCCACGCGATCAACAACCAGATCAATGATGAATGGCTGATCCGCGATCAGGGCGCGATTGTGCGGCAAATGGGCTGGGACCCAAAGGAATTTGCAACCAACCAGATTGCCAATGAAGGCGGCCCGGACAAATGCATCAAGCCACTGACGCCGGACAATGATCTGGAAGGCCCTTATAAGGGCCGCGGCAATGACAATGAATGGGGTCAGCGTCACGCCGACATTCTGACCCGGATCATGAATGCTGACATCGCGACCGTGGTGCGCGATTACGACCGCGCGGTGCGCACCGAATTCCCGGGCGGCGTCAGCGGGCATTCCTATGGGTCGGCGGAAAACTTCTGGATGGGGCTGCGCGCCGCCCTGCCCTCTGCCGTGTTCCAGATCCATCACCAGATCGGCCGCAATGGTCCGATGATGCCACCGCGCTCGGCTATCCGCTGGAGCCTCACCGGCACCCATGATGGCCGGGGCAGCTTTGGCGCACCTACCGGTGCCAAGGTACATGTGATGGGCATCAGCCACGCCGAATTTGGCGCGCTTGTTGGCGGCGAGCCAAAACTGCGGCATGAATTCACTCTGTTTGACGAAACCTCGGTCTGGAAACAGATCCTGATGCAAACGGGTTGAGATCACAGTGATTTCCTGTGGGGCATATCAGCTGGATAATCGGCAAGGGACGCGGGCCTATCACGGCCACCGCGCCTCTTTGCGGGCGCGCCGGCTGAACAACCGCCCGCCAGGACGAAGGAGAATTCGCGTCTCTCTAAACGTCTCAACACAAGGAAATCACCCATGAGCTCCATTCAATCCCGCATCGTTCGCTACGGCGAGCTGAAACCCTGCAAAACCGCTTTCATTGACGCCCACACGCCGGGTTCGGACCAGAAGGAAAACTTCACCATCGTCGGCGGCGGTGTTTCCGAAAGCCCGGACCAGCACGTCCACATCACCGACAAGATCGGCTTCAACATCGGCGCGGCAGGTCAGCCGCCGAAATGCCGCAACAGCCTGCACAGCCACACCACTGCAGAAGTGTTCTTTGTGGCCAAAGGCCGCTGGCGCTTTTTCTGGGGCCTGCATGGCACCGCGGGTGAATTCATCGCCGAGGAAGGCGATATCTTCAACATTCCCACCGGTATCTTCCGCGGTTTTGAGAACGTCGGCCAGGACTACGGCATGATCATGGCGATCCTCGGTGGTGACGATGCCGGCGGCGGTGTCACCTGGGCCCCCCATGTGATCGAGGAAGCGCAGTCCCACGGGCTGCAACTTGGCGAAAACGGCGTGCTGTATGACAGCAAAAAAGGCCAGGAACTGCCGCATAACGTGAACCCGATGCCGCTGCTTACGGACGAGCAGTTGAAGGATTTCCCGGAAGTGCCGGTCGAGGATGTGATCCCCGGTTATGTCGCCCGCTATCTGGACCTGCTAGCGCTGAGCGCCAAGAAACCCGCCAAGGTGATCGGCGAGGACGCGATCCTAAAGGACAAACCGGGCTTCGAAGTGGACTTCCTGAGCCGCGGCTCTGCCGTCGAGGAACAGATCACCGCTGAAAAACCCGTGGTTCTGATGCCGGCCACTGGCCACTGGCGCATCACCATTAATGAGGTCAAGACCACACTGTCGGCCGGCGATACCGCCCTGGTGCTGCCCGGTGAAAGCTACAGCACCGCACCCTCGATGACCGGCGAGGCAGGTCTTTACCGCATCACCGCGACGGATGATCAAGCTGGCGCCACCTGGGCCGGCTGAGCCTGACGCAACGCGCCGCCGGGAGGGACATCGAGCCCCTCCCGGCGGCTGTCCGCCCTTCGGGACGGACTCTGCCTGACGCGCACGGGCACATGAATTTGAGAACAAAGGACAGACACCATGGCCAATATCCGCACATCGCACGTAGGATCCCTTCCCCGCACGCAGGAGGTGGTGGATTTCATCTTTGCCCGCGAAAATGAAAAACCCTATGCGCAGGCCGATTTTGACGCCTGCATGACCGCAGCCGTCAGCGAGACCGTGAAAAAGCAGGTCGAGGCGGGTGTGGATATTGTCAGCGATGGTGAGACCTCGAAAATCTCTTATGCCACCTACGTCAAGGACCGCTACACCGGCTTTTCCGGTGACAGCCCGCGCAATGCGCCGGCCGATTTGAAGATGTTCCCCGGTTTCCTGAAGCGGCTGGCCGATGACGGCGGCACGCCACAGTACGCACGCCCCATGTGCACCGGCGAGGTGCGCTCTAAAGGCCAGGACGAGCTGAACAAGGACATCGCCAACCTGAAGGCAGCCATGGCGGAACATGGCGCCGAGCGCGGCTTCATGAATGCCGCCTCCCCCGGTGTGATCTCGCTGTTCCTGCAAAACGATTTCTATGGCAGCCGCGAGGCCTATCTAGCGGCGCTGGCCGATGCCATGAAAGAAGAATACGAGACCATCGTCGGCGCCGGACTGGACCTGCAGCTGGACTGCCCCGATCTGGCCCTGTCGCGCCACATGCTGTTCGCCGATATGACCGACGCCGAGTTCCTCAACATCGCCAACATGCATGTGGAGGCGCTGAACCATGCACTGCAGAACGTGCCGGCCGACAAGGTGCGCGTGCATATCTGCTGGGGCAACTATGAGGGGCCGCATTGCTGCGATATCCCGATGGACACGGTTTTCACCACTCTAATGAACACCAAGGCACAGTACCTGTTGTTTGAGACGTCAAATCCGCGCCACGCTCATGAGTGGACCGTGTTCCGTGGCCGCAAGGGCGAGATTCCGGCAGACAAAATCCTGGTGCCCGGCGTTGTCGACACCACAACCAACTTTGTCGAACACCCCGAACTGGTCGCCCAGCGGATTGAACGCTTTGCCGGTATCGTTGGTGCGGACCGCGTAATCGCGGGCAGCGACTGCGGCTTTGGAACTTTCGCGGGCTTTGGTGCAGTGGACCCCGATATCGCCTATGCCAAGCTGGGTTCCCTGTCTGAGGGCGCGAAACTGGCCTCTGGCCGGTTGTGAGGCACCGGTGACACCACTTCTTCTCTTGCCAGGCATGATGTGTGATGCCCGGCTGTTTCAGCCACAGATCGCGGCCTTTTCCGGCGCGCGCGCAGTCATGTGCGCGCCCATCGGCGGGTATGACAGTGTTGAGGCCCTGGCGGCAGAGGTGTTGCAAAACGCCCCTGCCCGTTTTGGGCTGGCGGGCCTCTCCATGGGCGGCATTGTCGCCATGGAAGTGCTGCGCCAAGCCCCGGACCGTGTGGCGGGCCTTGCCCTTTTGGATACCAACCCGCTGGCCGAAAAACCAGAGGTCAAGGCGGGCCGTGCGCCACAGATGGAAGCGGTGCGCAAAGGCGACCTGTGGAAAGTCATGCGCGAAGAGATGAAGCCGAACTATCTGGCCGATGGCCCCGGTCAGGGGGCCACGCTGGACCTGTGCATGACCATGGCAATGGATCTGGGTGATCAGGTGTTTCTCAATCAATCCAAGGCATTGATGGACCGCCCTGATCAACGCGGCACCTTGCAGGCCTATACCGGCCCGGCGCTGGTGCTCTGCGGGCGCGAAGACACGCTGTGCCCGGTACACAGGCACGAGCTGATGCTCGATCTTCTCACAGGCAGCCGCCTGGAAATCATCGAAAACGCCGGCCATGTGCCGGTATTGGAACAACCCGAACAGACCACAGCGGCCCTGGCCCGCTGGCTGGAGGATATATGACCCCGTCCCTGCTGAAACTGCTGCAAAGCGTCGACACACCCACAGTCTGCAACGCCATCGAAGTGGCGCAGGGCAAACGCGGCTTCAACGATTTCACCCGCGGCACCATGCTGTGTTCGGCGCCCGAAGAAGGCGCCATCGTCGGCTATGCCCGCACCGCCAAAATCGCCGCCGTGAACCCGCCGAGCGAGGCGCCAGAGGTCATCAAAGAGCGCCGCATGGCCTATTACAAACACATGTCCGGCGGTGAAGGCCCAACCGTCGCCGTGGTCGAGGACGTGGATTTCCCCCATTGCATCGGTGCCTATTGGGGCGAGATCAACACCACCGTCCACAAGGGGTTCGGCATGGCCGGCGCGCTGACCAACGGGGTGATGCGCGACCTTGGCGACTGCCCGGAGGGCTTCCCGGTTGTGGCAGGCTCCATTGGTCCCAGCCACGGGTTCGTGCATGTGAGAGAGATCGCCACCAAGGTCGAGATTTTCAGCATGACCGTCAACGACGGCGATCTGATCCACGCCGACCGCCACGGCGCGCTGGTGATCCCGCAGGATGTGATCGGCCAGCTGGAAGAGGCGATCCTCAAGCTGCTGGAAACCGAGAAAATCGTTCTGAACGCCGCCCGCAAAGACGGTTTCACCTTCGAGGATTTTGCCGAGGCCTGGGCGGAATTCGAAAAATCGCGCACTTGACACAGGGCCGACCCCAGAGAGACGGCCAAGGCCCTCGTTCACGGCACGAAACGAGGGCTGCCCCCCCTTCAACCCCACGCCAACACGCGATCAAGGCCAGCTGAACACCCGTTCAACACAGGGCCACAATCTGTTTTTTGCGGCCTCCCCAGCGGCGCGAAAAAAGTTTCCAAAGGCGCATTTTTCCTCTGGACGCGCATGAGGCTCAGGGCTATACGACGCCACATATTCCGGCGTAGCTCAGCGGTAGAGCAGTTGACTGTTAATCAATTTGTCGTAGGTTCGATCCCTACCGCCGGAGCCATAAAAAGCCCTTAAGTCTCTGACTTAAGGGCTTTTTTGGTTTCATGGAGGTTGTGTTGTGAAACCGGTCTTTTGGTGGTTTTCCGTCGCCGGGCCGACCCCGTGCTCGGCACCGGAATTCGCCTGCAGCCCCCTGTTCAACCTTGGTCTTGCCTGTCCCGCAGCAACACGGAAAATAGGGGCCGCCACGTCCTGCCTGTCCCTGCAGGCATGGGTGCGACCTTCCTCGAAAGCCTTCCATTCTGGCTTTTGAATTGGCCAAGGGGAACGTCTCATATTCACGATATTGGTTCACGAGACTGGTTTCCTATTGCCGGTCACGTTTTGGCCGTTCCCTCCACAACAGCTATTGCCCGTGTCACGGATTACCAACTACGTTGCGAGCAAGCCCCGCACCATAATTTTGGCTGCAGAACATCGCCGAAAGGATTTGAGAGTGAATTGGACCAAGGGAGATCCTTCAGGGGATGCAAGTGGCTCGGCCGACCCCCGCAGCCTCGACGCCTCTGAAAAGGGTCAGGGTCGCCATCTGCGCCTCTTGCGGGCCTTGGTCAGTTTGCCACTCATGCTCATGCCACTTGCGGCTGAAGCCATCGTTGTCGTCAATTATCAAGAGACAGACCTTGAGTGCCGGTCTGTGGAACTGTGCGAGACCTCTGGCGAGTGTCAGGAAACCGAAGCATTTTCGGCACGTCTGACATTTCCTGCGGCCCTTTATACCTCCTCTTTCGCTCCGTTTTCGCCTGGCCCTTCAAAATGGGTGCGTCCGGTCGAAGTGCAGTTTTCCGGGCAGGCATCGGCGCAGTTGAGCAGCTATCGTACCCTTTCGGCAACCGACGCTGAGATCACGCAGATCTGGCGCAAGGCCACCGCCGAACAAAGGATCGAGGGGTGGTTTGGTCCCTATCTGCCCGCCACAAATGATGGGCCCGCGGACAAGGTTTCTTCCTACAGAGTTGTCCACACCCGAACGCGCCCGTCCGATAACCCAAAACTGTTTTCGCGCAAATCACGGGAGATGATCGTCTTTCACTGCCACGCGCGCCTGCGCTGATGACCCCCTGCTCGGCACAGCCAGTCACCGGATCTGGAAAGAAACAGCCCGTCATTTGGTTCCAAACCCGCGGGCCTTTTGCGGACCTTAGTGAACTCAAATTCTGGCGATCGCTCTGCCGACTGCCTTACCCTGCTCTTCGATAGATGAGGAAAAACCATGACGCGCGCAAAAAACCTGCTGATCATCATGTCCGACGAACACCGAAAGGATGCGATGGGATGTGCCGGTCATCCGATCGTCAAAACTCCACATCTGGATGCTTTGGCCGCACGAGGCACCCGCTTTACAAACGCCTATACCCCCTCGCCCATGTGCGTGCCTGCACGGGCAGCCGTCGCTACTGGATTGCATGTTCACCAGTGCAAAAACTGGGACAGCGCCACGCCCTATAACGGCAACCGGCCGAGCTGGATGGCGGAGGTTGTCGACGCTGGCATGCACACCACATCCATAGGCAAGCTGCATTTCCGCAGCACCGAAGATGATAACGGTTTCTCAGAAGAGATCCTGCCGATGCATGTGGTCGGCGGTATCGGCTGGGCAATCGGGCTTTTGCGGGACGCCCCGCCCGCCTATGACGAGGCGCAGGAGCTTGCCCAGGATGTCGGCCGTGGCAGCAGTTCCTACACCGACTATGATCACGCGATCACCAGCGCTGCCGAAGACTGGATCGCGGCACGTGCGGACAGCGCGACCCCCTGGGCCGGGTTTGTCTCACTGGTAAGCCCACACTACCCGCTGACGGCTCCGGACGCGTTTTATGACATGTATGATCCCGCAGAAATGGACATGCCGGTGGCCTGGCGAAAGGGGGCACCAGAACACCCCGAGTTACAGAATATCGCCAACTTCTTTGCCTATGATCAGAGTTTTGATGAAGACAAAATGCGCCAGGCCAAGGTCGCCTATTACGGGCTGACCAGTTTCATGGATCATTGCGTGGGCCGCGTGTTGGCCGCGTTGGAAAAAAGCGGTCAGGCCGACGACACGCTGGTGATCTATGTCTCTGACCACGGCGACATGATGGGCGATCAGGGGTTTTGGACAAAACAGGTGATGTATGACGCAAGCGCCGGTGTTCCGATGATCGCCGCAGGTCCCGGTATTCCTGCCGGGCATCAGGTCTCTACGGGCACCAGCCTGCTGGATCTTGCCGCTACCGCCCGCGATGTAGCCGGGCTGGCGGCGGATGATAAACCCGGACTTTCGCTTCTGGAACTGGCAGGTCAGCCGGATGACCCAAACCGGACCATCCTGTCACAGTATCATGACGGCGGGTCCAAAACCGGTGCTTTCATGGTCCGCTGGGACAAATGGAAATACATACATTACGTCGGCCTTCAACCACAGCTGTTTGACCTTTCCTCGGATCCAGACGAGTTGAACGACCTGTCACAACGCACTGAATCAAAGTCACTTATCAAGGAAGGAGAGCGGCGGCTTCGCGATATTTGCGACCCCGAAGAGATCAACACTCAGGCCTTTTTGGACCAACGCGCCCGGATCAACGAGCTGGGCGGAGAGGAAGCCTGTGCCTCGGCATATTGCTTTAACCATACTCCGGTTCCCGAACCCGCGCATAGCGCAGCCGACTGAGTTTCAGATTTCCAGCGCGGCTGTTATCACAGTTTCTGCCCGTTCCCAGGCCGCATCCAAAGCGGCGACATCGACGGGGCTGTCGTCGGCAGCCTCGAGTGCGGCAAGGCAATTCTGCAGAGGTTTCAATCCAAGGATGGAGGCCGACCCGGCGAGCCTGTGCGCCTCTGCCCTGAGCGCCTTGTCTGGCGAGGATCCGCTGTTCACCCCAGCCCGCAACATAAGGTATTCGCGCTGAAACCGGTTGAGGTAATAGGCCGCACGGTCTGACCCCAGCCCGTCAAAGACGGCGCGAATGCCTTCGGCTGTCTGGTCGGCATTGGCGTGGGATGTTCCGGTGTAATCCCGGATTGCAGTGGCCAGATCCTTCTGGCTCACCGGTTTGGTCAGCACCTCGGCAAAGCCGGCCCGCAGGATGCGCTGACGGTCTTCGGCCGCCGCATGGGCCGTTAGCGCAACGATCGGGGTGTTTTCCGCCAGCCGCCCGCGCCGTATCCGGGACACGGCCTCGATGCCATCCATCCCCGGCATACTGATGTCCATCAGGATCAGGTCAAACCTCTGGCCGCCAACAATCTGCACACTTTCTTCACCTCCGCAGGCGGATGTGACCTCATGCCCGTGTTTCTCCAATACTTTTACAAGAAGCAGGCGGTTGATCTCATTGTCTTCCACGATCAGGATCCGGCGGCCGACATCCCCCAGGGCCGGTGGCCTGGAAGATCTTTCCGTCTCAGGTAGGGCGGCGGGCAACGACACGGTGAACCAGAACAGGCTTCCTTCGCCCGGTTCGCTTTCGGCGCCTATCTCCCCCCCCATTGCGCGGACAATGCGCCGCGAAATCGACAGGCCAAGCCCGGTTCCTTCGCTTTGCCGCGCATAGGATGCATCAAGGGTGATGAACTCATCAAAGATCCGCTCCAGATCATCGCTTTCGATCCCTACGCCGGTGTCGGCCACCGAAAACTCGACCAGATCACCCTGTCGGCTGACCGAGATGGTAATGGTCCCGCCGCGGGTGAATTTCAGCGCATTTCCAAGCAGGTTCAACAGCACCCGCTGGACCTGCAGCGGATCCCCCAAAGCATGGTGTTCGCGGCCCAGGCTAATGTCGACCTGGATCTGATTGCCGCGTCTGGCGGCACTGGCCTGCTGGCTTTCGCCGAGACCCGAAACCAATGCCGCAAGATCAAAAACCCTGACCTCCTCTGCGGTGATCCCCGCCTCCAGACGGGAGAGTTCCAGCACATCATTCACATGGTTCAGCAACAGATCACCAGACACGCGCATCGCATCCAGATAGCGGCGCTGATCCTTGGTTATCCCGGTGTCATCCAATAGGTTGATGGCCCCCAGTACGCCGTTCAGCGGGGTCCGCATCTCGTGGCTCATGACGGTGAGAAGATTGGCCTTGGCCTTTTCCCCCGCAAGCGCATCATCACGGGCGCGCCTCAACTCCTCCTCCGCCTCCAACTGTTCGGTGATATCGCGCAGGAAGCTTACAAAAACAGTGTCGCCGCCAGAGGTGCTGGGCTTGATTGACAGCTCGACAGGAAAGACGCGCCCGGTTTTGTGCAGCGCTTGCAGGCGAATACGTCCCTTGCCAGTGCCGGGGCGTGCCGCGGCGTTGGAAAACCGCGGCAAGCCTGTCTTGTTGGCCGTCCGGAATTGTTCAGGAATGATCAACTCGGCCATCGGCCGACCAATGGCCTCTGCCTGCGTATAGCCAAAGATGGCCTCGGCGGCGCCGTTAAATCCTCTGATGAAGCCCTCTGTATCCACCATCAGGATCGCATCCAGCGAGGAGGAGACCATGGCCTCCATCCGGGCGGCGGATTCGGCGCTTTCCTTGGCCAGTTGCTTGGCCCGGCGATTGAGCAGCCACAGAACATTGGCCCCGGCAATCAACGCGCCGACGAGAAACACCAAGACCCAGCCAAGCCGAACAAGTATCAGCCGCAACGCATTGCGACGGACCTCGGTTTCCTGTGTATGCACGGCGATTCCTGCGATCAAAAGGCGGCGAACATCTGTGGCCTGTTCCGCCAGCAGCTCTTGCATCTTTGGCACCGTTTTGTGGAGAATTTCATCCGGGCCGTCGATGAGGGGAACCAGCGTATCCATACTGGCCTGGATGTCCCGCAGCAGCGGCCCGGTCACCGGATCTTGCCGAACCCCCTGATACAGGTGACTTTCCTGGTAGATGGCAATGCGGCTGTAAAACACATCAAACCGGCGGCGGACCTCTGACAGGCTGCCACCCTGCGGCACAGCATTCACAGCCCCTTCCAGACGTAAATGCTCCACCTCGCCCTGCGACAGGTTCCATTGCACATTGTCAGCCTCGGCGGTCGACAGCCCGTCAACCTGGCGCAGCAGCTCGCGCCCCAGAAACACCGCTGAGATAATCAGAAGCACCAAAACACCGCCAACAGGCGCTGCCAGCCATTTCCGGATTTCCGTGTTCAACGGCAAAGTGCTACGTCTCCCGTATCAGGGTTTCACGATCAGCTTTTCCAATTGCCAGATGCTGCGTGAATAGGTTTCTTCGGATCGATACCTAGGATTGTGGTCATAGGGGTAGACGATCCACAAAGGCCCCTTGTCGCGCACCGTCATCGCCAGTCCATTGCGTTCATACGCAATCAAAGCCCCCCCCTCAACCGCGTCGGTCATCGGGATTTCCACCGAATAGGCATTTGTCGCCACCGCCTCGAAGGCGCCATTCTCTATGCCAAGGTGGCGCGCCAGCTCCTGCAGGGACACCCCGGTGAAGACCTGTTCTCCATCGGTCCAGATGGTTTCTGTTTCAATGGTGACAGAGGGCATTTCCTGCAGCATGCCCATATCAAAATATTTGTGGCCGTCCGGCCCATCAACACTCAAAACAATGGTTCCGCCAATTGCTGCAACCGCTGAAACAAGCGCCAAACCAAAAGCGACAAGGCGGATCTTCCACAGGGTCATGATTACCACTCCAACACGCACAGGTTAAAATTCACCCACCCACCCTGCCACGAAAACCGCAGCAGAACACCCATAGCGCTGCATGAAAACCAATCCAGAAGGCGTGTTTTACGCCCACCACGGTGCCAAAGGCACGCCTGAGGCAGGTGAGATCCCAAGAGAACCCAAACCCACATAAATTTCATGCCGATAGTACCCAAAAAGGGATACAATAACCTCGCGTCTTGTGAGACACCTGCAGACAATCTTGATGGATTTGCAAAGTTCCCTAGGGTAACCTTGTAGGCAGATTTCACATCCGACCCGGAACATTTATGCGCTTATTGTTGGCAGACGATCACGACTTGGTCCGCGAAACCATTTCAGCCTATCTTCAATCAGAAGGCGGTGCAGAGGTCTCTCTTGCCACCGATTTAGGCGAAGCCCTGGACAAGATCCGCCGCGATGGGCCGTTTGATCTGGTCTTGCTGGACTACAATATGCCCGGAATGATGGGCCTTGACGGGCTGGGCCGCGCGTTAAAGGCAAATGGTGGCAAAGGGGTCGCCATCCTGTCCGGCACAGCGCCCAACCGGACAGCACAGGAAGCGCTGGATGCCGGGGCCATTGGCTATCTGCCCAAAACACTGGGCGCACAATCTTTGCTGAATGCGGTACGCTTCATGGTGTCGGGCGAGGTCTTTGTGCCCGTATCCCTGATGCGCGAAAAAACCGCCGTTCCCACGCACCCTATCGCCCAGCTGCTGACCACGCGGGAAAATGAAGTGCTGGCCGGCCTGTGCCGCGGCATGTCCAACAAAGAAATCGCCCGCGAATTGCAGCTTCAGGAAGTCACGATCAAGCTTCATGTTCGAACTCTATGCCGCAAGCTGGATGCAAAAAACCGCACCCAGGCGGCAATGACAGCCAAAGAAGCCGGCCTGTTCTGAAAGCGCATCGCCAAGGTTTTGGCACCTGACGGCCCCCGACCCGTGGTCGGCGGTCAAAACAGGTCTATCGCAGTGTCGCGGCCAAATTGGCATAGCCGCGAAAGCGCAACCGCCCGCCCGGCACCCGTCCGGGCAGGATACGGTAGTCCGGGAACCGCTGCAGTAGGCGTTCTATGGCGATCTTTCCCTCCAGCCGCGCCAGCGTCAGCCCGACACAGACATGCGGCCCACCGGCAAAGGCAAGGTGGCGGTTGGGGTGGCGTGAAATATCGAAAACTTCTGGGTTATCAAACACCTCCGGGTCACGGTTGGCCGCTGCCATGATAAGGTGCAGGTTGGTTCCCTTGGCAATCCGGCAGCCCCCGATCTCCACTTCTGCCGTGGTCTCGCGGTTGCCCAGCTGGTTCGGGGACCGAAACCGCAGCACCTCTTCCACCGCGGGTTTGATCAGCGCCGGATTAGCCAACAGAAGGGCCTTTTGCGCTGGATGGTCATGCAACAGGGCGAGGCCATTGCCGATCAGGTTTGTGGTCGTCTCGTGGCCGGCGTTCAGGATGAATATACAGTTCTGAATAAGCTCGATTTCACTGAGCATCTCACCGGCGCCCTCACCGCCGATCAACCGGGTGAGCACATCAGTCTCTATGTCACCGGGCATCGCACGGCGCCGGGCGATCAGATCTGTCAGATAGGCGCTGAACGCCTCTACTGCCTGATGCCCCCGCGCCAGCTGATCATCGCTGAGCGCCGGTTCCAGCGCGCCCAGAATGGCCAGCGACCAATCACGCAGCGGGCCGCGTTCCTCCATCGGAACATCCAGCAAATTGCCAATGATCTGGATCGGAATCGAGGCGGCGAAATCTTCGATCAGATCGGTGGTGTCCTGTTCTTCCATCTGGTCCAGCAGGTGATCCACCGCTGCCACCAGCCCCGGTTCCATCCGCGATATCGCGCGCGGTGTCAGCGCTGATGTCATGATCTTGCGCACACGCGTGTGCAATGGCGGATCGGAAAACACCAGCGAGGTCGTGTGATGCTCATATAAGGGAGAACCAACGCCGAACTTGGGTCCAAAGGCTGCCTTTTTATCCGATGAAAACAGCTTTGTGTCGCGGTAGATCCGGTCCAGATCGCTGTGGCGGCTGATCAGAACCGACCCATCCGGCTGCGGCAATACCGGCGCGTCGTGCAGCAGGCTGTCGTAATAGGGAAAGGGATCCTCGGCGAAATCGGCAGGCGGATTGGCCAGATCAAACTCAGTTATGTCGATTGTCATTGCGGCCCATCCCATCCCACCTTGCCGCAAACCTTCCGCCGGGCCGCCATCCCTGTCAATTCCTATCCGATGAGAAATATTACATCTTTTGCAGATGACAGCGGCTGGGATGGGATTTATGTTCTCCCTATGTCCACTGCCATTTCCTCCATCCGAAATCTTGGCCCCGCCTACGAGACCGCCTGCGCGCGGGCTGGCATCACCACGGCCGAGGAGTTGCGCAGCCTAGGGCCTGATGCCGCCTATGCGCGCCTGCTGGAAACCGGCAGCAAGCCGCATTTCATTGGCTATTACGTGCTGGTCATGGGATTGCAGGGCCGCCCGTGGAATGATTGCAAAGGCGATGAGAAAAAGGCGCTGCGCAAGCGTTTTGATGCCATAAAGGCAGCCAGTTTCGATTCAGGCCGGTCCGAGTTTGAGCGCATTCTCAACGAGATCGGCGTTGTCGAACGCATAAGGTGATCCGCGGTTCAGGCTGTTAATACCTGATTAACCCTGTCGCTCTACTGTTTACTCAAGGTTGCGTCAGACAGCAGAGAAAACCAATGATCACAGAACCAAGACCTGCGTCAGTAAACAGCGATGGATATGGGGTTCAAGGGCGCCATTATTTGCCACATCAGGAAACCGGTATGCAGACCCGTGGCCTCTCTCTGGCCCAAATTGTCCGTGTAACCGCCTGGCTTGCGGCCGCATTTCTGTTGCATCTCATTCTGATCAAGATCGGTTTTTGATTTTCATCAAAGCCTGAAACGAAAAAACCGCCTGCGCAGGGCACAGGCGGTTTCCGAGATCTTTCCGCCTCCGCTCAGATCGGGACAGGCGAAACGGCAGGCAAATATGCCTTAGCCGACCAGTTCAAGACCGGAGAAGAAGTAAGCGATTTCTACAGCAGCGGTTTCCGGTGCGTCGGAACCGTGAACCGAGTTTTCACCAACAGATTCGGCGAACTCGGCGCGGATGGTGCCGGGTGCGGCGTCTGCCGGGTTGGTTGCGCCCATGACTTCGCGGTTTTTCGCGATGGCGCCTTCGCCTTCCAGAACCTGGCAAACGATCGGAGCCGACGCCATGAATTCGCACAGTTCGCCGTAGAAGGGGCGTTCGGCGTGCACTTTGTAGAACTCACCAGCCTGAGCGGCGGTCAGGTGGATGCGCTTTTGAGCAACAATGCGCAGGCCAGCTTCTTCGAACTTGGCGTTGATGGCACCGGTCAGGTTGCGGCGTGTTGCGTCGGGTTTGATGATCGAGAACGTGCGTTCCAGGGTCATGTCTTATCTCCTGTTGGGGATCAGGCACCCTGCCCGTTCCCGGAATAAATCGCGCACCCCGTAACATGGGCTGCTGTCTTTGGGAAGGGGGAAGCGCACGCCGCTCGCCGCGATTTCAGTCTGCGTCAGACTGACCGCTTGCTATATCTGATAATTTTTATCAGATATAGTTTCAACGCGCGGATATAACACCCAAAGGAAAACGACCATGAGACTTCTTGCTCTCTGCATTGCTATCATTGCCGGAACATTTGCCCAGACCGCCCGCGCGGCAGAACCGATGCCGCTGACTTACGAACAGTTTGAAGCAGCCGTATCGCACCTCGATCTGGCCAAGTGTCCCGCAGGCCTGCCCCAGCAAAGTGCCTTCTGCCGGGCCACCATCAACCACCACGAAGTGCATGTCTTCACATTCTCGGAAAACGCCGACCAGCCGTTGATCGCCTTCGCCACATATGACGTGGACGCGGTGAAATCGCTCTTGGAATAACGCTGTGCATTGACAAGGACCGGGCACTAGGACAGTGCTCGCCCCATGCTCAGAATAGACACCATAAATTACGCCGTCGAAGGACGCCCGCTGTTCGAAGACGCGGGCGCCACGATCCCCACCGGTCACAAAGTCGGGCTTGTTGGCCGTAACGGCACCGGCAAGACCACGCTGTTCCGCCTGATCCGCGGCGAGCTGACGCTGGAATCCGGCGCCATCTCGCTGCCCTCAAAGGCGCGCATTGGTGGCATCGCGCAGGAAGCCCCCTCCTCCAATGTCTCGCTGCTGAATACGGTTCTGGCGGCGGACACGGAACGCGCCGCGCTGATGGCGGAGTCAGAAACCGCCACCGACCCCGGCCGGATCGCCGATATCCAGACGCGTCTGGCCGATATCGATGCATGGTCCGCCGAATCCCGCGCCGCCTCGATCCTCAAAGGTCTGGGTTTCGACACCGAAGCACAGGCGCGCCCCTGTTCGGATTTCTCCGGCGGCTGGCGGATGCGCGTGGCGCTGGCGGCGGTGTTGTTTGCCCAGCCCGACCTGCTGCTGCTGGACGAACCGACCAACTATCTGGATCTTGAAGGCGCCCTGTGGCTGGAGGCCTATCTGGTCAAATACCCGCACACAGTGATCATCATCAGCCACGACCGCGAGCTGCTGAACCGCTCGGTGAACGGCATCCTGCATCTGGAAGACAAGGGGCTGACATTCTACAGCGGCAACTACGACCAGTTTGCCCGCCAGCGCGCCGCCAACCGTGCCGTGCAGGCCGCCGCTGCCAAGAAGCAAGATCTGCGCCGCGCCCACCTGCAAGGGTTCGTTGACCGCTTCAAGGCCAAGGCCAGCAAGGCCAAACAGGCCCAGAGCCGGGTCAAGATGCTGGAAAAGATGGAGACAATCCGCGCGCCCGAAGATGCGGCCCGCACGGTCTTTAGCTTTCCGACCCCGGAAGAACTGTCGCCGCCGATTATCGCCACCGAAGGCACATCCGTCGGCTATGGTGACACGGTCATTCTGAAAAAGATGGACCTGCGCATCGATCAGGACGACCGCATCGCCCTGCTTGGCAAAAACGGCGAGGGCAAATCCACCCTGTCGAAAATGCTGTCAGACCGGCTGGCGCCAATGTCCGGCAAGATGACCCGCTCCAGCAAGTTGCGGATCGGTTTCTTCGCCCAGCATCAGGTGGACGAGCTTTATATTGATGAGACACCATTAGAGCACCTTCAGCGCGAACGTCCCAATGAGGGTCAGGCCCGGCTGCGCGCCCGTCTGGCGGGCTTTGGTCTGGGCGCGGATCAGGCAGATACTGAGGTTGGCCGCCTGTCGGGAGGGCAGAAGGCCCGTCTGTCACTGTTGCTGGCCACTTTGGATGCACCGCATCTGCTGATCCTCGATGAGCCGACCAACCACCTGGACATCGAAAGCCGCGAAGCCTTGGTCGAAGCGCTGACCGCCTATACCGGCGCGGTGATCCTTGTCAGCCACGACATGCATCTGCTCAGCCTGGTGGCCGACCGTCTGTGGCTGGTGTCCAACGGCACGGTTGCGCCTTATGATGGCGATCTGCAGTCCTACCGCGATCTGCTGCTGGCCCGTGACAAGCCGGTGCGCAAACCGGCGGCGGAAAAGCCCAAGCCCAAACGCCCCTCGCGCGATGCAGTTCTGGCGCTGCGGTCGGATGCCCGCAAGGCCGAGGCCCGCGTTGAAAAACTGACCGGCATGAAAGACAAGCTGGACGTGAAACTGGCAGATCCCGAGCTATATGAGCCCGAGAACAAGGACGAAGCCCGCGTTTGGCAGGCCAAACATGCCGAGGTGATGACCGCGCTGGACCGCGCCGAAGCCATGTGGATCAAGGCCCTGGAAAAACTGGAAAAAGCTGAAGCTCTATGATCGACAGTGCGTTTCTGATTACGGCCTTTGTTACCCTTTTTGTTGTCATGGACCCGATCGGTCTGACGCCGGTCTTTCTGGCGCTGACCCAAGGCATGAACCCGCAGCAGCGCCGCTCAATTGCGATCCGCGCCTGCATAACGGCCGCCGTTTTGTTGGCGGTCTTTGGCGCCTTTGGTGAGGCGGTGCTGGGTTTTGTTGGCATTTCGATGCCCGCCTTCCGGATTGCCGGTGGCATATTGTTGTTTCTGACCGCGCTCGACATGTTGTTTGAACGCCGCAACAAACGGCGCGAAGACCGCAGTGAAGAAGACGATTTTGACGACCCCTCGGTTTTCCCGCTGGCCATTCCGCTCATTGCCGGCCCTGGCTCTATCGCCTCGGTGATCCTGCTGTCCGGCCAGAACCCAGGCCTGACCGGATTTCTGACCGTGATGGGGGTGACCCTCTCAGTTCTGATCCTTCTTCTGGTGATGTGCCTCTTCTCGGGCCTGTTTGAACGGCTGTTGGGCAAGACCGGCATTACCGTGGTGACCCGCCTGTTCGGCATGCTGCTGGCAGCGCTTTCGGTCCAGTTTGTGTTGGACGGCCTGCAGGCTTTTGGCTTTGCCGGCTAGCACTTAACCCTTCCAGCCCCTAACTATGAGGCAGGAGGATCCCGAATTGAGCGACTTTGACCCCGGCCGTCTGATTTATCTTGTTCTGCTGCTACTGGTGGTGGGCTCTTGGGTCTTTGTGCAAAACCGTCAGGGTCTGGGCAAAACCGTGCAGCAACTGGCGATCTGGGCCTTTATCTTCCTTGGTGTCATTGCCTCTTATGGCCTGTGGGAGGACATCCGCCACACCGTGCGTCCACAGCAGTCGGTCCACCAGGATCAGGGCCGGGTGGAGGTGCCGCGCTCGAGCGACGGTCACTACTACCTAACGGTGGCGGTGAACGGAACGCCGGTACATTTCATGGTCGACACTGGCGCCAGCGAAGTCGTCCTGAATGACCGCGATGCAAGAAGGGCTGGATTTGACCCCGAGGACCTGGCCTTCCTCGGCCGCGCCCAGACAGCAAATGGCGAAGTCCGCACCGCCCGTGTGCGCGTCGATGAAATGTCGCTCGGCGGTATTTCTGACCGCAACGTCAATATCTGGGTGAACGAGGGCGATCTGGATAACTCGTTGCTTGGTATGGGGTATCTGCAACGCTGGTCCAGCGTCGAAATCCGCAGCGGCAAAATGATCCTGACGCGCTGAGCCTGCCGAAACCCGCACCGGCTCCCCTTTATCTGGCCCGACAAACCCGAGAGGGCATTGGCCACAGGCCAAGAGACCCAGCGCCCCGCTACTTTTCGGCCTTTTTCTCCCAGCGGCCAGTTTCTTCCGACCAGTATTGTGCCGAACAACCGGCTTCTGTCAGCAGCTTCCACTGGCCGCGGGCCTGCTGCACGGCCTCCGGATCGGTGCCGTCAAACAGAATGCAAACCCGGTCCAGTACCTGAACCTCCTGCGCGGTGACCTCGGCCCCATCCACCGCCATGACGCAAGAGGCCGCATTGGCGGCCTCAGGGCCGGTGGTCAGCAGGATCGGCTGACGGGCATCATGGGCACCGCCTTCCAGCCCATGGGCCAGAAAACTATCCGCAGCCCCAACCCACAGGCGATCATCCAGCCAGCCCATGCGCTGCGGGTCACGCCCGCGCACCGCAATGGTCCAACCCGCCGCCCGCGCCTTGGTCAGCAGGACCGGCAGAGTGTCTTCCAGCGGCCCGCGCGTCAGATGATAGAAATAGACCGATCCCATGGGCGATTATTCCGCCTCGAACTTATCCGCTACAAGCCTGTTGAGCGCGATAACACCCCAGCCTGTCGCGCCCTTGGGGGCAAAATCGGTTTCCGTTTTGACCGAGGCAACGCCGGCAATGTCCAGATGGATCCAAGGCGTGCCGTCCTGAACAAACCGCTGCAGAAACTGCGCCGCGGTGATCGATCCCGCCGGACGACCGCCAACATTCTTCATATCGGCTATGCGCGATTTCAGCTGATCGTCATAGGCCTTGCCCAGCGGCATCCGCCAGGCGCCCTCGCCCTCGGCGGCGGCAGATTTGAGGAACGCATTGCACAGCGCATCATCATTGGAGAACACACCGGCGTTTTCATGGCCCAGACCAATGATGATGGCGCCGGTCAGCGTCGCCAGATCGATCATGCCAGCCGGTTTGAACCGCTCCTGCGCGTACCACATGACGTCACACAGAACGAGCCGCCCCTCGGCATCGGTGTTGATCACCTCAACCGTATCGCCCTTCATCGAGGTGACAACGTCACCGGGGCGGGTGGCATTGCCCGAGGGCATGTTTTCCACCAGACCGATCAGCCCCACCACATTGGCCTTGGCCTTGCGCAGCGCCAGGGCGCGCATGGTGCCGGTCACCACGCCAGCGCCGCCCATGTCCATAGTCATATCTTCCATGCCGCCCGCAGGTTTCAGAGAGATGCCGCCGGTATCAAACACCACCCCCTTGCCAACCAGTGCCAGCGGTGCGGCATCTTTGGCGCCACCCTTCCACTGCATGACCACAACTTTGGACGGGCTGTCAGACCCCTGCCCCACGGACAACAGCGTCCGCATGCCCAGCTTTTCCAGCGCCGCTTCGTCCAGCACTTCGATCTCAAGGCCGAGCGACTTCATTTCCTCCGCACGGGCGGCAAATTCTGTTGTGGTCAGAACATTGGCGGGTTCGTTGATCAGATCCCGTGTCATATGGACGCCCTCGGCCACAGCCAGCAGCGGCGCAGCCTTTTCAGCCATGGCATCGGCGGATTTATGCGCAATTGTCAGCGCCCCGTCTGCTGCCGCCACGTCTGCGGTTTTATGGGTGTCAAACCGGTAGCTGCGCAGCGCAAAGCCCATCGCCAGCTCATCCGCGCGGCGCATGGCACCTGCCATGACCAGAACGCTTTTTCCGCCAGCGCGTTTGGCCAGCGCCGACCCGGCCTTGCGGGCCTCTGCGGTTGTCGCAGCGCGCGCCAGAACCAGCACATCAAGGGCCTCGGCCTTCATTCCGGCAGGCCAGGCCAGCGAAATGACCTGACCGGGCTTGGCTTTTTCAAACGCGCCCTGTTCCACCATGCGCATAATCGCACCCTTGGTCAGCCGGTTGGCCGTGCGCGCGGCAGGCTCTAGCGTGCCGTCCGGACTGACCACCACGACCACACGACCTTCGGCCTCTGCCAGATCACTGGTGTTGAATTCGGCAAATGTGATGGGGGTGAGGCTGCTCATGGCTTGGCTCCTGCTGAAACGCTCTTTGTTGTTCAGGGGTAGCCGCTGCTGGCGCTCTTGGCCAGCCCTGCAACACCACCCGGCATCAGGTTTACACCCGCGCACGAATAGCAGTTTTCCCCCGTGCCGATTTGGACTAATGTCCGTCCCAACATCAAGACAGGATCTGGGGGGATCAGCGTGTCACGATTCGACAGATACGTCCTGTCTCAATTCCTGCTGTTTTTCGGCTTCTTCGCTCTGGTTCTGGTCGCAGTTTTCTGGGTGAACCGGGCGGTCGTCCTGTTCGACAAACTTATCGGTGACGGCCAGTCGGCACTGGTTTTCCTAGAGCTTTCAGCCCTGTCCCTGCCCAACCTCATCCGTATCGTGCTGCCCATTGCGGCCTTTGCATCCGGTGTCTGGGTCACCAACCGGCTGAACAGCGAAAGCGAACTGACGGTTCTCAAGGCGACGGGCACCAGCCCGTGGCAGATGGCACGCCCGGCCCTTGCCTTTGGGATCGTGGCCGCCGTGATGATGTCGGTGCTTACCCATTTCCTGCTCCCGGCTTCCATTCATCAGCTTAGCATTCGCGAATCCGAGATTGCCCGCAACCTCACCGCCCGGCTGCTGAGCGAGGGCAGTTTTCTGCATCCCACCAAGGATGTGACGTTTTTCATCAGCCGAATTGACGACGACGGAACGTTGAACGAGGTTTTCCTGTCGGACACCCGGTCTGCACATGAAAGCACGATCTATACCGCTGCCGAGGCCTTTCTTGTCCGCGACAATGATCGAACCCATTTAATCATGGTCAATGGAATGGCCCAGCGGCTGAACGAAGACAGCCGCCTTATGTCGACGACCGTCTTCTCCGACTTTTCCTACGATATCAGTGCGCTGGCCAGTCAGGACAAGAGCGGCCGGGTGAATGTGAAAACCCTCTCTACGTCTGATCTCATGTTGGAATCCGAAACGCTCATCGCCGAAAAGGGTCTCACAGCCAATGACATCGCCGAAGAATTGCACCTGCGGTTTGCACGGGCGCTGATCTGTGTTGCGGTGGCTCTGGTCGGGTTTTCCTCTTTGATGCTTGGGTCCTTTTCCCGCTTTGGCGTCTGGCGACAGGTGCTGCTGGCCTTTCTGCTTCTGGTCGTCCTCGAAGGTCTGCGCTCACCTATGGGCGCGATGGTCGAGAAAGACGCCGCCAACTGGCCCCTTCTCTACCTGCCCGGCGCTGCCGGACTGGTCATCGCTGCGGTGTTTCTTCAGCTTGCCTCCCGGCCGGTCATGCCGGCTCTGCGCCGCCGGAGGGAGCCCTCGTGAAGCTGGATTTCTACTATGCCCGTCGCTTTGGCCAATGGCTGATGATCATCGGAACAGCGCTGATGACACTCATCGTGCTGATCGATCTGGGCGAACAGGCAAACAGATACGATGGCCGCGGCGTCAGCTTTGGTCAGTTGCTTGAATTATCAATGCTGAGCGTGCCCGCGGCACTGGATGAATTTCTGCCTCTTATCATTATCTTGGCCACTGTTGTTCTGTTCATCGGCCTGGCCCGCAGCAGCGAATTGGTGGTGACCCGTGCGATTGGTCGATCCGGAATCAGGGCGCTGGCGGCGCCGCTTGGTGTGGCCGCCATCATCGGCACATTGGCCGTCACCGTGCTGAACCCGCTGGCGGCGGCGACGTCCAACCGCTACGAATCTCTGTCCGATACCTATCGCAACGGCGGCACAACCGCCCTGTCCTTTTCCGGCGAAGGTCTGTGGCTGCGTCAGGGCAGCCCTGAAGGCCAATCCGTCATTCACGCCCGCGGTCACAGCGGTGAGACGGAACAGATCACCCTCTATGATGTCAGCATCCTGTCTTACGCTTCGGATGGGCAGCCGGTGCGGCGCATTCAGGCCGACCGGGCGCGGCTTGAGGACGGCGGATGGCAATTGACCCACGCCAAGATCTGGCCACTGGCCGCAGATCAAAACCCCGAGGCGCATTCTGAAACCCAACAGACAATGCGGCTGGCGACGACCCTGACCCAGGACCGTATCCGCGACAGCCTTGGATCTGTCAGCGGGATTTCCATCTACGAGCTGCCCAACACGATCAAAGGCCTGTCCGAAGCCGGGTTTTCGACCCGCCGCTTTGAGGTTCAGCTCCAGGTCGAGCTTGCCCGGCCGATGTTTCTGATCGCAATGGTGCTGGTGGGCGCCAGTTTTACCATGCGCCATGCCCGTTTTGGCGGAACCGGCCTTGCTGTTCTGACAGCGGTTCTTCTTGGATTTGGTCTGTACTTCATCAGGAATTTCGCCCAAGTCCTTGGGGAGAACGGGCAGATTCCCATATACCTTGCTGCCTGGGCCCCGCCCATAGCGTCGATATTTCTGACGCTGGGCCTCTTATTACACGCCGAGGACGGATAATATGCGCCGCGCTCTCTTACTTTCCGTCTTTCTGCCTTTCGTGGCGTTTTCTGTGCCGTCTAAAGCGCAGGAGATTGCCGGGGAAACTGCCGCGCCGGTTCTGTTGCTGGCAGACAATCTGTTTGTCACCTCCGACCGTCAGCTGGTTGCCGAAGGCAATGTCGAGGCCATCCAGCAAGGCACTCGGCTCACGGCGCATCGGATCACCTTTGATCAGGAAGGCGGCACCCTGAAGATAGAAGGGCCAATCCGCATCGATGACGGCACCGGTACAACAATACTCGCCGACGCTGCTGAAATGGACAGGGATCTTCAAAACGGACTTCTGAGTGGTGCACGGGTGGTGCTTCAGCAGCAGCTGCAAATGGCTGCGGTTCGGATGAACCGGGTGCAGGGGCGCTATACCCAGCTATATAAGACCTCCGCCACATCCTGCCATGTCTGTGAGGATGGAAAGCCGCCGATCTGGCAGATCCGGGCAGCAAAGCTGACCCATGATCAGCAAGAAAAACAGCTCTATTTCGAAGGTGCCCAGCTCCGCGTGCTGGACGTGCCTGTGTTCTACTTCCCGGCTCTGCGCCTGCCGGATCCGTCGTTGGAACGCTCCAATGGGTTTCTTGTTCCCAAAGTCCGTTCCACCAGCAACCTGGGCACCGGCCTGAAAGTTCCGTACTTCATCACGCTTGGTGACTCCCGCGACCTGACGCTGACACCCTACTTCTCAAGCAAAACCAGAACCTTGGGAATCGCTTACCGGCAGGCATTCAAAGCCGGGCGGATCAATTTCGAAGGGGCCTACACAAGGGACGATCTGCAGCCCGACGACACACGCGGATATATTTTTGGTGACGGCAAGTTCGAACTGAAAAATGGGTTCGACCTCGAATTTGAAATTCAGGCCGTTTCGGATGACGCCTATCTTGCCGACTACGGGCTGCCGGATCAGGACCGGCTGCGCAGCCAGCTGACGATCACCAAGGCACGGCGCAACAGTTTTCTGCGGGCCGGCGTATTCGATATCAAGTCACTGCGTGATGAGGACGACGACCTGCAGCCCAACAAGGTGGCGGATTTTTTCTACCAGAACCGGCTGCACCCCGCCGCCGGCGGCGAGCTGCGCCTGACATTCCATTCTCACGCCCATTTCAGAACCTCCAACGACCAGGGTACCATGGACTCTGCCAATGGTCGCGACGTCGTCCGCCATACGGCCGATGCGGAATGGACACAGAAGCGCATTCTGGACAGCGGAAACATTGCTGAATTTGAGGTCGGGGCTTCAGCCGACTATTTTCAGTATCAGGATGAATCCTATTACTCTTCTCCGGCGCAGCGGTTCACGCCCCGGACCGCGTTCACAATGCGACGGCCAATGACCCGGACTGATTCTACAGGTGCAACACAGTATCTGGAACCGATCCTGCAGATCGGCTGGTCGGCCGTAACAGGCGACGAAGTTGCCAGTGACGAAAGCACGCTTGCCGAATTCGATCAGGGCAACTTGTTGGAACTGTCACGGTTCCCATCGGTTGATGCGCGCGAAGACGGGCTGAGCCTGGTCTACGGGTTGAACTGGGCGCGCAACACACCGGGCGGCACCCGTGCCCTGGCCACCATCGGTCAGGTCATCCGGCAAGACGGCGAAGCAGGTTTCTCCGAGTCATCCGGTCTGAGCGGCGCCCACTCGGACCTTCTGCTGGCGGGTCAGTTGAACCTGCACGACCACTTTGGCCTGACTGCGCGCGGTCTGCTGGATGACTCGCTGAGCTTTTCTAAGGCCGAGTTCCGCGGCGATTGGCACAACGACCGCACCACCCTGAGCGGCACCTATCTCTGGCTTGAATCCGACGCCGAGGAAGGCCGGGATCAGGATACCTCGGAAATCTGGCTGGACGGCGATTACACGATCAATCAGAATTGGGCTGCAAATGCCAATTTGCGTTATGACTTCACGGAATCGGAACCCTCGCGAACTGGCTTGGGCTTGGTCTACAGTAACGAATGCGTAAAGGTCGACCTTTCGGTCAACCGCCGTTATACGTCTAACTCGAGTATCGAGCCCTCGACCGATTTCAGCTTCTCTGTCGCCCTTGGCGGCTTCCTTGCCGGCTCCGGCGATCAGACTTACAGGCGATCATGCAAGAACACATGACTTTCCGCTCATCAGCCTCCAAGGCCCTGATATCCGCAATTTTTGCAGCGGCAGCGGCCATTCTTCCCACCGTTTCAACGGCGCAGGGTCTTTTTTCGGCAGCGATCACGGTCAATGACTCCGTGATCACCAATTTTGAACTGGAACAGCGGGCACAATTCGTCCGATTGATCGGTACGCCCGGCGATCCTTTCGAACTGGCGCGTGCCGCATTGGTGGAAGACCGGCTCAAAGCCAGCGCAATGGACGACGTCGGCATTTCGGTCAGCGACGAAGACATCCAGCTCGGCATGGAGGAGCTGGCGGCGCGAACTAACCTGAGCCTCGAAGAATTCATTGCGGCCCTGGCAGAGGCCGGTGTCGCCGAGCAGACGCTGCGCGATTACACCTCAGCCGGTTTGGGCTGGCGCGAATTTATTGGCGCCAAATACCTCTCTCAGGCCCGCCCCAGCGAAGAAGAAATCGACCGCGCCATGAGCGGCTCGGGATCTGGTGGGGTTGAGGTTGCCATCTCTGAACTGATCATGCCGATCAACCAGCAGAATGCGGCCCAGGTGGAAGAGATCGCAAATCAGGTGGTTAACCTGCGCAGCTTTGACGCCTTTTCCTCCGCCGCGACCCAATATTCGGCCTCGCCCAGCCGCGACCAAGGCGGCCGGGTTCCGTGGATGGCCCTGACCCGCTTGCCCCCTGCCCTGCAGGAGGTTGTTCTGGCCCTCGCTCCCGGTGAGGTGACACAGCCGATCGCTCTCAACGGGGCGGTGGCCCTGTTCCAGATGCGCGGCATCCGTGAATCCGCGATTGGCAGCCCGACCTACAGCGCCATTGAATACGTCACCTATCTGGTCCCAGACAGGGATGCTGCTGCCAAAGTCGCCGCGCGTGCAGATACTTGTGATGACTTCTATGGTCTCGCACAGGGTCAGGACCCCGCCGTCTTGGAGCAGGTCAGCCTGCCGCCCTCTCAGATCCCGCAGCATATCGCGATTGAACTGGCCAAACTTGATCCCGGCGAAATCTCCACCGCGCTGACCCGCAACGAGGGTCAGACGCAGGTTGTTCTGATGCTCTGCGGCCGCACCGCGGAACTTGCCCAAGATGACTCCCGCGAGGCTGTTGCCAATGCGCTGACACAACAGCGTCTGGCCGCCCTGTCCAGCAGCCATATTGAACAGCTGCGTGCCGAAGCAATCATCATCTTCAAATGACCGCCCAACGCCCCATTGCGCTCAGCTGCGGGGAACCCTCGGGCATCGGACCAGAGATCGCCGCCAAGGCTTGGGGGACGCTGAGGGAAAGCGTCCCTTTCTTCTGGATCGGCGATCCCGCGCATCTCCCCGCAGCCACCCCCGTCCAGACAATCGGATCACCGGATGAAGCCATAGCAGCCAGCGCAACCGCGCTGCCTGTTCTGCCGCTGAAATTCGCCGCGGCGGCCACTGCCGGTCAACCAGACCCGTTGAATGCAGCCGGGGTAATCCGGGCGATTGAACTGGCGGTTGACCTAGTGCGCTCCGGGGCGGCCAGCGGCCTGTGCACCGGGCCCATTCACAAAAAGGCGCTGATCGACGGTGCGGGGTTCAAATACCCTGGTCATACGGAATTCCTCGCCGCGCTTGCCGGGGTTGAGAGGGTTGTGATGATGCTGGCCAGCAGCCAGTTGCGGGTTGTGCCCGCCACCATCCACATCGCCCTTGCTGATGTGCCCACGGCCCTGACACCGGACCTTTTGCGTGAAACCCTGTCCATCACCCGCCGCGGGCTGGAGAGCCAGTTTGGCATCATCAATCCCCGCATTGCCGTGGCCGGGCTGAACCCCCATGCCGGCGAAGGCGGAGCCATGGGGGATGAGGAACTGACCTGGATCACGGCGCTGCTGCGCGACATGGAAGCAGACGGGTTCAACCTCTCCGGGCCACACCCGGCAGACACGATGTTCCATGCTCAGGCCCGCGCGCGCTATGATGCAGCCGTTTGCATGTACCACGATCAGGCCCTGATCCCGATCAAGACGCTGGACTTCGACCGCGGTGTCAATGTCACCCTTGGCTTGCCCTTCATCCGCACCTCGCCGGACCATGGCACCGCCTTTGATATCGCAGGCACCGGCGTCGCCAATCCCTCCAGCCTGATCGAAGCGCTGAAAATGGCGCAAACCATGGCGGCCGGCACTTGAACCTTCCTCTTGCTGCAAATATCCCCGCCGGAGGCCTGAAAATTCTGACGCGCCCTTCCTGCCTTGGCGTCACGCGAGGACCATCATGAGCGCTATCGACACACTCCCCCCCCTGCGCGAGGTCATCGCGAACCACCAGCTGTCTGCCCGCAAATCTCTGGGCCAGAACTTCCTGCTGGATCTGAACCTGACAGCCAAAATTGCCCGACAGGCCGGTGACCTGACAGGTTGCGACGTGCTGGAGATCGGCCCCGGCCCCGGCGGCCTGACCCGCGGCCTTCTCAGTGAAGGCGCCCGCAAGGTGCTGGCGATCGAAAAAGATAGCCGCTGTCTGCCCGCGCTGGAGGAGATCGCAGCCGCCTATCCCGGCCAGCTAGAAATCGTCAATGGTGACGCGCTTGAGATCGACCCGCTGGCCCATCTGATACCGCCGGTTCGGGTGGCGGCCAACCTGCCGTACAATGTCGGCACCGAGCTTTTGGTGCGCTGGTTGACCCCCAAGGAATGGCCGCCCTTCTGGCAAAGCCTGACGCTGATGTTTCAGCGCGAAGTGGCGGAACGCATCGTCGCCCAGCCCGGCAGCAAGGCCTATGGGCGGCTGGCAATCCTGTCGCAATGGCGGGCTGATGCCAAAATTGTCCTCAGCCTGCCGCCAGGCGCCTTTACCCCGCCACCAAAGGTCTCCAGCGCGGTGGTCCACCTGGATGCCCTGCCCGCCCCCCGTTTCGAGGCCGACGCCGCCACCCTCAGCCGGGTTGTCGCCGCCGGTTTCAATCAACGGCGCAAGATGCTGCGCGCCTCACTGAAGGGCGTGGCCAGGGATATCGAAGATCATCTGGTGGCTGCCGGCATCACGCCGACGGAACGCGCCGAGCAGGTCAGCCTCGAGGCTTTCTGCGCCCTGGCCCGCAGTATCAAGGCAGCGCAGTAACCGCCCGCCTGTTCGCGGCCACCACACCAGCCAACATCTACGCAAGCAAAAGCCCCCGGTCAGTTTCCTGCCGGGGGCTTTGTTATTTCTGAAACCAGACTGGCTGGCTTATTCAGCGGCTTCCGGTGCGTCGCCGGATTTTTCTGCAGGTGCGGCCTCCGCGGCCGGCTCTGCAGCTGCTTCGGGCTTCTTGCGGCGTCGCTTGGGCTTTTCAGCCGGAGCGGCCTCTTCGGCTGCCGGGGCTGCATCGCCGCCTTCTGCCGCGGGTTTTGGCTGCGGCTTGCGGGCGCGCGGTTTGCGGGCCGGTGCCTTCTTGGGCTTGCTTTCCGGCGTCTCTACCAGACCACTGTCTGTGGTTCCGGCATCACCGGACAGGTCCATGACATCGGGCTGCGGCGCATCCGCCAGATCCGCGACCGGTTCTGCTGCGGGTTCCGCGGCGGGCGGTTGGGTGTCTCTGGGCTGTTCGCTGTCGCGCTGATCAGGGCGCTCTTGGCGGTCAGGCCGTTCGCTGCGCTCTTGGCGGTCCTGACGCTCGTGGCGCTGCTGACGCTCGGCACGTTCGCGGTCACGCTCGGCTTGCCGCTCGCGGTTCTGGCGTTCCTGCTCTTCGCGGCGGGCGTCAATCTCGCGCTGCGCTTCGCTGAGCAGGCGCAGATAGTGTTCGGCGTGCTGCTGGAAGTTTTCCGTGGCCACACGGTCATTGCTCAGCTGGGCATCGCGGGCGAGCTGGTTGTATTTGTCGATAATTTGCTGCGGGGTACCGCGCACCTTGCCTTCGGGGCCCGAGCTGTCAAAAACGCGATTGACGACATTGGTGCCGGAAGGACGATTGCGGTTCGACTTTGACCGCGAACGGGATTTGGACGATCTCATATGCTTAACGTCAGCCTTGGTTCATAGTGTTGTGGATACCTGCGGGCTTAGCCTGCGCCTGATCTCCGACCATTTTGGGCTTGGTGTCGCGGGGGGAATTTTCATCCCGTCACATCAGCGACACCCCTGTGTAACCATGTCCGCCACCTGCAAACAAGGGCCGGGTTGTGATTTTCGCTGCTTTTCCGCCAAAAAGCGTAAATCCGCTGCCTTTTTCAGGTTTCTGCGGCGCGGAAAGCACAGACAACCCGGTCGCGGCGATCCAGGTCCCGCACCACTGAAACACCCTCCAGCCCGGCCTTGGCAAAAAGGCTGGAAACCTCCTCTGCCTGGGTCGGACCAATCTCGACCATCAGCCGCCCGCCAGGGGCCAGATATGTCATGACAGAGCCCGCAATGGCCCGGTAGGCCGCGAGCCCGTCACCACCGTCTGTCAGCGCCATTTCCGGCTCGTGACGGCGCACTTCTTCTGACAGGCCCGGCATTTCATCCATCGCAATATAGGGCGGGTTGGAGACGATCAGGTCAAAGCGGCCCTCGACAGCGGCAAACCAGTCGGAGCGGCGAATGTCGGCGCGTTCGTCAACCCGGTGCAGCACCGCATTGGCGCTGGCCTGCAGGCAGGCATCTTCGCTCAGGTCCACGCCCAGTCCGCTGGCCTGCGGACATTCCGCCAGCAGCGTCACCAGAATGCAGCCCGACCCGACACCTAGGTCCAGCGCGCGGGAGAAAGGCGCCGACAGGGCCGCTTCGATCAGGCATTCTGTTTCGGGGCGCGGGTCCAGAACATCGCCGGAGACCTTGAAGCGGCGACCATAGAATTCACGCTCACCAATCAGATGCGACACCGGCACCCGGATCGCCCTGAGGGCAATTAGCTGCTCGTAGCGTTCTGACACCTCATGTTCCAGCTCTTCCGGCGCTATCAGCGTTACCCGGCTGGCCTCAATGCGGGCGGCATGGGCCAGCAGGACGCGGGCATCTCGGGCCGGATCATCCACCCCGGCTGCGCGCAGCCGGGCCGCGGCCGCAGCCATGGCAAGTGCTGCGGTCTGGCCACTCATGCGCCCATCTCCGCCAGCATCCGGGCCTGATCATCCGCTGTCAGCGCATCAATCGTCTCGTCCAGATCGCCGGTCATCACCTGATCCAGCTTATATAGCGTCAAGTTGATGCGGTGATCGGTCATCCGGCCTTGCGGGAAATTATAGGTACGAATGCGTTCAGAGCGATCCCCCGATCCCACCTGGCTGGCCCGGTCCGCCGAGCGTTCGCTGTCGATCCGCTGACGCTCCAGATCATAAAGCCGCGTTTTCAGAACCTGCATCGCGATCTCGCGGTTGCGGTGCTGGGATTTCTCGGAACTGGTGACAATCAGCCCGGTCGGCAGGTGGGTGATCCGCACCGCAGAATCCGTGGTGTTCACGTGCTGACCACCCGCACCAGAGGCACGCATGGTATCGATGCGAATGTCATTGGCATCGATTTGGATATCCACATCCTCGGCCTCGGGCAGAACCGCGACGGTGGCGGCAGAGGTGTGAATGCGGCCGCCGCTTTCGGTGGTTGGCACCCGCTGCACACGGTGGACACCGCTTTCGTATTTCAGCCGGGCAAAAACATTTTCGCCTTTGATATGGGCCACGACTTCTTTGATGCCGCCCAGTTCGGTGGCCTGCTCCTCAATAATTTCGAACTTCCAGCGTCGCGCCTCGCAATAGCGCTGATACATGCGCAACAGATCACCAGCAAAAAGCGCCGCCTCGTCACCGCCGGTGCCGGGGCGGATTTCCAGCATCGCCGGGCGGGCATCCGCCGCGTCCTTTGGCAGCAGCGTCAATTGCAGTGCGTGTTCCGCCTCGGGCAGAGCTGCCTTCAGGGCTGGCAGTTCCTCTTCGGCCAGTTCTTTCATATCGGGATCATCCAGCATCGCCTCGGCCTCGGCGAGGTCCTCCAAGAGGGTGCGGTAAGCGGTGATCTGTTCGACCACCGGCTTCAGATCCGAATATTCCTTGGCCAGCGCCGCAATGTCCCCGCCGGCCGCGCCATCGGCCATCGCTGCTTCGAGGTATTGAAACCGCTGGGAAATCTGTTCGAGGCGTTCTTCGGGGACCATGTGACTTCTTGTCCATTTTGGTTCTGGCTGGTCCCTGTGATATGCTTTCCCCATGCAAACTGCCAGAGCCATTGCACTCAGCCTGTTGACCGCCCTGCCCGCTGCGGCGGATGTGACCATGCCGGGCGGCAAAACGGTGGAGTGTTACTGCACCGACAGCAGCGGATCGCGGATTGAACTGGGCGAGACGATCTGCCTGCATGTGGACGGGCGGATGTTCATGGCCCAGTGCCAGATGTCGCTGAATGTGCCGATGTGGCGCGAGGTCAGTGAGGGCTGCGCCATCTCGGCGCTACAACAGAGCCCGGCGCCGGACGATCTGCCAAAGCTTTAGTTCGGCGCCATCTCTGCGAGCCAGCTGTCGATACGGGCGCGGCTGGTTTTTCTGTCGTTCCGGCGCAACGAACCCGGCGCCAACACGGTCAACAGCCCGTCCTCGATCCGGGCGGTGGTGTAATAGGTCGAAGACAGAAACAACATACCGCGCGACTCGGTCACATAAATCACCTCACCATCAGCAACAGAGCCTTCGATCTGTTTGGTCTCTTCGGCCGCGGACGGGGCGGTTGCAATTGCATCAAATCTGGCCAGCCCGCCGGGGCCGGTTTGCAGGGTCCAGACCTCCACCTCACCCGCTTCGCTTTCGGGCGGCGGAGTGAACCAAAGAAAGGCACCGAGCGCCACAACGGCCAATGCGATGGCCGCAGTTTTGAGTTTCCGGTTGCGCATTGTCATTGTTCCTTGTCGCGGACCCTGAGGTCAGTCCTGATCCTGATCCGGGTAAGCGCTGTTCATCTGCGCCAGCCAGCCGGTCACCCGTTTGCGGTTCACCCCAAAGTCAGAGCCGCCGAACCGCAGGCGGGCAAACACTTTTATTTCATCCTCTACCTGCTGCACAGTGGTGTAATCGGGAAAGCCGAACACCGGGCTGCGGGTGATATAGGTGACCATACCAGCGGCGACCGATCCCGTCAGTACCTCCGTGCGCGGGCTGGCCAGTGCCACGGCGTCAAACCGCTCCAGCCCGTCCGGGCCGGTGGTGCGGATGCGGAACACGGCCCCGTCAAAATCGGTGTCAGAGGCATAGCGCGGCATCTTGTGCCAGAGATCGGCATCACTCGGCGCCAACCTGATGAAACCCATCACCACCGCCAAAGCAGCCAGAAAGACACAAGCAATTACCACGCCCCGGTTCATCTCCACCCTGCCCTCATGCCCCTAGCGGGCTGCTGGACAGCATCCGCTATTTCTTGGTTACACCCGGCAGCACGCAGAGCAGCTCATACAGCAGATTGGCGGCTGTCAGTGCAGTATTGCCAGAGGTGTCATAAGGAGGAGACACTTCAACCAGATCACACCCAACAATGTTCAGCCCCTTCAGCGACCGGATCAGCTGCAGCGCCTGCGGCGTGGTCAGACCACCAATTTCCGGCGTGCCGGTACCCGGCGCATAGGCCGGATCAAGACTATCAATATCATAGGTGACATAGGTGGGCCTATTGCCGATATCGCGACGTATTTCCGCACCCATCTCGGTCAGATGGCGGTGCCACAGGTCCTGTGCTGGGAAATGCTGAAAACCCCAGCCCTGTGCCTCGGTGAAATCCGACGCCGCATAGCCAGATCCGCGCAACCCGATCTGATAGGTCTTGTCGGCCTGGATCAGGCCTTCCTCATAGGCGCGGCGAAAGACGGTGCCATGGGTTTCTTTTTCGCCGAACATCTCGTCATTGACGTCCGCATGGGCATCCACGTGCACCAGGGCAACGGGGCCGTGTTTCTTGGCAATGGACCGCAGGATCGGCAGGGTGATCGAATGATCACCGCCCATCGCCATCGGGATCACACCGGTCGGCAGGATCGCGTCATAACTGTCTTCGATGATGCGTAGTGAATCCGCCAGAGAAAACGTATTGATCGCCAGATCGCCGATATCCGCCACCTGCAGGCTGTCAAAAGGCGCAGCCCCGGTGGCCATGTTATAGGGCCGGATCATCGCGCTTTCGGCGCGGATTTCCTTGGGCCCAAAACGGGTGCCGGACCGCCAGGAGGTCCCGATATCCATCGGCACGCCCAGAACCGCCACATCCAGCCCGTCAAGCGAGGTCGCCTGCGGCAGGCGCATGAAGGTGTTGGGCCCGGAGAACCGGGCCAGATCATTGCCGCTTATGGGTTGGTTAAGATCAGCCATTTTTCTTCATGTTCCATCCAAGAAGGCAGATGATTTCGGTCGCCACATGGGCGCCGGCGATGGCGGTTGCACCGGTGGTGTCAAACGGAGGCGAGACCTCGACCACGTCACCGCCCTTGATATTGATGCCGGCCAGTTCCCGCAGCATCCTTGAAGCCTGCGCCGAGGTCAGACCACCCCAGACCGGCGTGCCGGTACCAGGAGCATAGGCCGGGTCCAGCCCGTCGATATCAAACGTCAGATAGACCGGACGGTCGCCCAGAATGTCCTTGATACGGCGCACGGTTTCAACCGGGCCGATCTCATGCACGGTGGGTGCGTCGATGATATTGACGCCAAGCGTGTCTTCATTGGTGGTGCGAATGCCCACCTGCACGGATGTCTTGGGGTCCACGATGCCGGATTTCACCGCCTTGTAGAACATGGTGCCATGATCAACCCGGTCCATGTCGTCATCGGCCCAGGTGTCGGTATGGGCATCAAACTGCAGCAGCGAGATGGGGCCGTATTTCTCGGCGTAAGCTTTCAGGATTGGGAAGGTCACATAGTGATCCCCACCAATCGCAACCGAGGCCACATCCTGATCCAGAATGCCCTTGATGTGCTCCGTCAGCGTGGCCGGGAAGGCCGGGATATTGGCGTAGTCAAAGGCCAGATCGCCATAGTCGGCAATCGCCAGCTCGCTCAGCGCGTCATAGTCCCAGCCATAGGGCGCATCGGGCGCCTGCAGGGTCGAGGCCTCGCGCACAGCGCGCGGCCCCAGCCGGGTACCAGGACGGTTGGTCACCGCCTGATCAAAGGGGATGCCAGTGACGGCAATATCCGCGCCGCTCAGGTCTTTGGTATAGCGCCGTCGCAGAAAGGAGGTCGCACCCCCAAAGGTATTCTCAAAACTCGGTCCCTTCAGATCCTCGCGGGTAAACGCGTGATCCACCATATTCTTGGCGTCTTCCAGTGCCATTCTGCTCTGTCCTCTGGTCCGTTTTTTCGAGTTTCTACGTCAGCGCTGTTGCTTTGTCATCCCAAGGGCTGCGCGCGCTCCACGATGCGTGCGAAGAAAGACGCACCTATGGGGGAAATCTCATCGTTGAAGTCATACTTTGGATGGTGCAGCCCGCCGGCGGTCTCTCCCTGTCCCAGAAACAGGGAAGGCACCGGGGCGTTCCTGAAGGAAGTAAGAGAAATCCTCGGACCCCATCAGCCGGTCGATATTGGCGTCCACCTGTTCAGCGCCTGCAACCTCGCGTGCGACATCTGCGGCAAAGCCGGTCTTGGCCTCATCGTTGACGCTGGGCGGATAGCCAATTTCATAATCCAGCTTTGCCTCCACTCCGTAGCTGGCCGCCTGTCCTTGCACGATTGCCTCCATCCGCGATTTCACCATTGCCTGAACGCCGGTGTCAAAGCTGCGCACGGTGCCGTTGATATAGGCGGTGTCGGGGATGATGTTATCAGTGCTGCCGGTGTGGATCTGGGTGACCGAGACCACCAGATCCTTGGATATATCATGATTGCGGCTGATGATCGTCTGGATCGCCTGCACGATGCCACAGGCGGCGACCACCGGATCGCGGGTTTCTTGCGGGGTTGAGCTGTGCCCGCCAACCCCTTGAATGTGAATATGAAACGCATCCACGGCTGCCGTCATTGCACCGGGAGTGGTGGCAAATTTCCCAAGTCCGTAGAAGGGCGCATTGTGCAGTGCAAAGACCTGCTCGATGGCGAATTGCTCCATGATGCCCTCCTGCACCATGACCTCGCCGCCGCCACCGTCCTCTTCTGCGGGTTGGAAGATCAGTGCCACCCGGCCGGAAAAATTGCGCGTCTCCACCATGTATTTCGCTGCCCCCAGCAGCATCGCGGTGTGCCCATCGTGGCCGCAGGCATGCATCTTGCCATCATGGGTCGAGGTATATTCAGCGCCGGTTTCTTCCTGAATGGGCAGCGCGTCCATGTCGGCACGCAGGCCAATGGTGCCGCCCGGCCCCTGCCCGTTGATGATCGCCACCATGCCCGATTGGGCGATGCCCTCATGCAGCTCATCCACGCCGATCTCGCGCAGCCGGTCCGCGACAAAGGCCGTGGTTTTCGGCAAATCGAACGACAGTTCAGGGATTGTGTGCAGATGGCGCCGCCAGGTCTTCATGTCTTCGGCAAAGTCGGCGATACGGTTCACAACGGGCATGGGGTGGACTCCTGCTCAAGACTAGGGATTGATGCGTTGATCCCTTCAATAGAGGCCGCCGCAATGCCGGAAAACCCCCTGATTCACGACTCTTCCGCCGGTATCGAACGGCTGCTGGAAATCATGCGCCGCCTGCGCGACCCAAAGACCGGCTGTCCCTGGGATATTGAGCAGGATTTCGCAACCATCGCGCCCTACACGATTGAGGAAGCCTACGAGGTTGCCGACGCCATCGAGCGGCAGGACTGGGATGAGCTGAAGGGAGAACTGGGCGATCTGTTGTTCCAATCCGTCTTTCACGCGCAGATGGCCGAAGAGGCCGGGCATTTCACCTTCCAGGACGTGGTGCAGGTGATGTCGGACAAGATGGTCAGCCGCCACCCGCATGTTTTCGGCGATGAGAGCCGCGAAAAATCCGCCGAACAGCAGACCCAGGACTGGGAAGCCATCAAGGCGGCCGAGCGCGCCGGTAAGGCACAGCAAGGCACGCTCGACGGGGTCGCGGTCGGACTGCCCTCGCTCCTGCGGGCTTACAAGCTGCAGAAACGCGCTGCCCGCGTTGGCTTTGACTGGCCCTCAACCCTGAACGTGCTCGCCAAAATTGCGGAAGAAAGCGCCGAACTGGTGGAAGCCAAGGAAGAGCTGCCCCAAGACAAGGTCGAAGAGGAGTTTGGCGATCTGATGTTTGTGATGGCCAACCTCGGCCGCCACCTTGGTGTCGAACCCGAGGCCGCGTTGCGCGCCGCCAATGCCAAGTTCACCCGCCGCTTTGAAGGGGTGGAGGCCAAGCTCGCCGCGCGCGGCAAACGCCCCGAAGACAGCGATCTGGCCGAAATGGACGCCCTTTGGGACGAGGTGAAAATCGACGAACGCCGCTAGGCGCGGCCGCCCGGATTTCATCTTTTCCCAAATACTCATAGCGCTGTCGGCAACCGAAAACGCAAGGCTGGACATTGTCCCGCACCCTTGCCACGCTCCGCCAAAGCCAACACAGGATCCGATATGCAAAAGCGGCAGATCATCATCGATACCGACCCCGGTCAGGATGACGCCATGGCGATCCTTCTGGCACTTGGCAGCCCTGAAGACATCGACCTGCTGGGCATCACCTGTGTAGCCGGCAATGTGCCGCTGGCGCTGACCCATAAGAACGCCCGTATTACCTGCGAGGTGGCAGGCCGCCCGGATGTGCCCGTCTTTGCAGGATGTGATGTTCCTCTGGACCGCCCTTTGGTGACGGCCGAACATGTGCATGGAAAGACCGGGTTGGACGGGCCGGAGCTCTGGGAGCCAAAGATGCCCCTGACGGACGGCCACGCGGTGGATTTCATCATCCATTCCCTGCGCCGCCACGCCCCCGGCACCGTCACACTGGCCACCCTCGGTCCGCTCACCAATATCGGCGCCGCCTTCCGCAAGGCACCGGATATCATCGACCGAGTGCAAGAGGTTGTGATGATGGGGGGGGCCTATTTTGAGGTGGGTAACATCACCCCGGCAGCAGAGTTCAACATCTACGTCGATCCGGAAGCCGCTGAAATCGTGTTTAAATCCGGCGCACCCATCACCGTGATGCCACTGGATGTGACCCATAAGGCGCTGGCCACCAAACCCCGGATCGAGGCTTTTCGAGCGTTGAACAACAAGGTGGGAACCTTCGCGGCCGAGATGCTGGATTTCTTTGAACGCTTCGACATCGAAAAATACGGCTCCGAGGGCGGCCCGCTGCATGACCCTTGTGTGATTGCCTATCTGATCCGGCCCGAACTCTTCCGCGGTAAGCAGGTCAATGTCGAGGTTGAAACCCAGTCTGATCTCACCCGCGGCATGACCGTTGCCGACTGGTGGCGCGTCACTGATCGCGCGCCCAATGCCATGTTCATGGATCAGGTCGATGCCGACGGGTTTTTCTCTCTCCTCACCGAAAGGCTGGCCCGCCTATGAGCGCCAACATCCACCTTGCCCGTCCGGAAGATCTGGAAAAACTGCTGACGCTGGTTGCCGCTTTTCACGCCGAGGAAGGCATCGAGGCCACCGAGGACCACCGCCGCGCCGCGATCCAGCCGCTGCTCGAGGGTATTCCTTACGGGGCTGTCTACCTGATCGGCCCGGCCCGTGCGCCGGTGGGCTACATCATCGTCACCTTCAGCTGGTCGGTGGAGTTTGGCGGCATGGACGGCTTTGTCGATGAGCTTTATATCCGCCCGCCCGTGCGCGGCCGCGGCATTGCCAGCGAGGTGCTGATCGCCCTGCCCCGCACCCTATCCGAAGCCGGCATCCGCGCCCTGCATCTGGAGGTCGACCGGGACAATGAACCCGCCCAACGGCTCTATGCACGCGCCCGGTTTCAACCCCGGGATCGTTACATGCTGATGAGCAAGACCCTCTGATCTAAGCCCGATTACAAAAGTCGGCGCAGCCTCGGGCCGGTCTCGGCGAAACCGTTGTTTATGTAGAACTGAAGGGTACGGGCCCAGTCCGGTTGGCTCGGCGCGCCGACCTCCAGCCGCTTCCATCCCATCGCCCGGCCATGCTGCGCCGCGCGGTCCAGTAATTGTGCTGCCACACCTTGCGAGCGTAATGCCGGATCAACATAAAGTTCGGAAATCTCACCAAACCGTCCCCCGGCATAGACCGCCGCGCATTCGTTCAGCATGATCAACCCCACTGGAATATCCTCCTGCAGGGTCAAAAACCCTGTCACGTTGCCGCCCTCCATGACTTTGCGGGCCACAGGCAGCAACCCGGCGCTGTGAACATCCGCTTCCGGGGCAAGTTCGCAGAGCAGCCGGGCGACAAAAGAGGCTACTATGGGTGCATCATCCGGGCGAAGCTGTCGGATGTGTAATGGGGCTGGTTGCATCAATTCTCTCCGGTGGAATTATTTGATCAAATGACAGACGCTGAGGTCTGTCAACCGCCCGCTTGATGATCGGGACGGCGGATCACCGCCGCCGGTCAGGCCAACAAGGCTGATCGGACTATATGGTGGCGCAAGCCCGGCCTGGGCTGCCCAGAAGGAGGAGACACCATGCAACGCTCGCGTTTCACCAGCATTCTATTGATATCGGCCTTCGCACTTGCCGCCTGCGACACGCTCACCCCGGAGCAGCGAACCGTGGCAGGCGTTGCAGGTGGGGCAGCCGGCGGGCTTATCCTCGCCGATGCGCTGGATGCAAATGACGACTGGCGCATCATCGCAGCCCTGGCAGGGGCCGCAGCTGGCACAGTCGTGGCACAAAACAACCAGACCCAGCAATGCGCCTATGCACGTGGTGACGGCACATATTACTCGGCACCCTGCCCGTAAATTCACAACATTCCCAAGGCGGGATCAGAAAGACGCCTCTGTGACAATGAAATTGCCGGCCTGCAGGTCCTGTACGGGGTCATCGGCCGATACTACTTGGCCGCTTAGCGGATAGCGCCCCGGACCCGAGCAATTACACAATAGAACAACAATCGCGCCGGCCGCAGCCGCGCGTAACAGGGAAAACAGCATAGGAAACCACCCTTTCCAAGGCCAGATCCGGCCGACCTTGTGCCGCTGTCCTTACCACAAAAAGGGCGTAAAAAGTAGATGACGCTCCCGTAAGGCGCGTTCAGAGAAGGGTGTAATCCCGGAACGTCGCCGCCTCACCGCGTTTCACGCCATCCGTACCCAACAGCGGCCAAATGATGGCATTGCGGATTTCGAACCGCTGGCCAGTGGCGCTGATCCGCACGCCTGCGTAGTTCTCGATGAACCCTTTGGCGCGCATTTGTTCAAACATTTCGGCCCGCTGACTACGGTGCGCCGGTTCGGCCGTCAGCCGCGAGGGCATGGTCGTCAACCTGTCCCAGTCCGTTTCCCACAGGGTCTGCGCCGCCAGATTTCCGTAGGTCAGAAGCGGGTCTACGGCCCCGTCATGGGACAGAATTGGGAAAGGTGCCTGATACAGCGCCTTTGCGTCCCAGCCTTCCAGCATAGGACGCCCCAGAATGCGACCAAAGGAACCGGCCAGCAGATCTGCGTGATCGGCCTGAAACCCGTTGTGGTGCGATGGTTCCTGCATTTCCGCCCCCCAAAGAAAAGCCCCGCCAAAAGCGGGGCGTCCGGCGGGGATTTTCCCGCCGAAGGTCTTGCCTGTAACGGCTTATTTCAGAATCGAACGACCTGCGTATTCAGCGATTTCACCCAGGGCTTCCTCGATGCGGATCAGCTGGTTGTATTTCGCCAACCGGTCCGAGCGCGCCAGCGAGCCGGTTTTGATCTGACCGCAGTTAGTAGCCACGGCGAGATCCGCAATGGTGGCATCCTCGGTCTCGCCCGAGCGGTGCGACATCACATTGGTGAAGCCCGCACGATGCGCCATGTCAACGGCTGTCAGCGTCTCGGTCAGGGTGCCGATCTGGTTCACCTTCACCAGCATGGAGTTGGCGGAGCCCTTCTTGATGCCTTCGGCCAGACGCGCCGGGTTGGTCACGAACAGATCGTCGCCAACCAGCTGGATCTTGTCGCCAAGCGCGTCGGTCAGGGCTTTCCAGCCGTCCCAGTCGTCTTCGGACATGCCGTCTTCGATCGAAATGATCGGGTAGTCATTCACCAGTGCGGCAAGGTAGGCAACATTCTCTTCCGAGGTCAGGGTCTTGCCTTCGCCGGACAGGACATATTTGCCGTCCTTGTAGTATTCGGTCGCGGCGCAATCCAGCGCGAGGTAGATATCCTCACCCGGTACGTAGCCTGCTTTTTCGATGGATTTCAGAACGAAATCAAGCGCTTCACGGGTGGAGGCGATGTTGGGAGCAAAACCGCCCTCGTCGCCAATACCAGTGGACAGGCCTGCGGCCGACAACTCTTTCTTCAGTGTGTGGAACACTTCGGAGCCCATGCGCACAGCGTCACGGATGTTGGTAGCCGAAACCGGCATGATCATGAATTCTTGGATGTCGATCGGGTTGTCCGCGTGCTCGCCACCGTTGATGATATTCATCATCGGAACCGGCAGAACGCGGGCCGAGGTGCCGCCGATGTAGCGGAACAGCGGCTGGGTGGTGAAATCGGCTGCGGCCTTGGCCACGGCCATCGACACGCCCAGAATGGCGTTGGCGCCCAGACGGCCCTTGTTGTCGGTGCCATCCAGTTCGATCATCGCCTGATCGATTGCCACCTGCTCGGTTGCGTCAAAGCCGACCAGCTCTTCGGCGATCTCACCGTTGACGGCAGCGACGGCTTCCAGCACGCCCTTGCCCAGATAGCGGGACTTGTCGCCGTCACGCTTTTCAACCGCCTCATAGGCGCCGGTGGAGGCGCCCGAGGGAACCGCTGCCCGGCCCATGGTGCCGTCTTCGAGAATCACGTCGACCTCAACGGTCGGGTTGCCCCGGCTGTCCAGGATTTCACGCGCGTGGATATCGATAATGGTGCTCATCGTCCGGTCCCTGATCGGTTGTGGAAGTTGCCAGCGTCATAACATCCGCTGCCGGAAAGTAAACCGGGCTCGTTACCGCTAACAGCACATATCTTGCAGGTTTAGGGCTAACAGTGACCTGTTTGCGCCAACAGTTACCTGATCGGTTTCAGGCCACTGCGGCCACCATGGCACGGGCGAGACGCCGTTCCCGCAGGAAGGTGTAGACGCCGGAACAGATGATCAGTGACGCCCCCAACAGGGTCAGCGTATCGGGCCGCTCACCAAACATGAACACGCCCGCCGCAATCGAGAACAACAGCCGCGAATAGCGGAACGGCGTCACCACCGAGGCCTCACCGACGCGCATGGCAACAACCAGTGCGAAGTAGCCAACCATACCGGTGATGACCCCGCCCACCAGCATCACACCGCCTGTGGCATCTGGCATGACCGCAGGCCCCGGTGTCAGCACATATAGCCCGGCGGCCGCAATCAAAAGCGCGACAAAACCCTGAAAACTCATGACAGTAGAGGAGACATTTATATCGACAATCCGGGTCAACAGGTCGCGGGTTGCGATGGTCAGAACCGCCAGAAGCACCAAAAGCGCAGCGGGTTCAAATCCCTCCATGCCGGGGCGGATAATCAGCAGAACACCACTAAAGCCGACACCAATCGCGCTCCACCGGCGCCAGCCGACCTGTTCTTTAAAGAATATCGCGGCCCCCATCGTGACCACCAGCGGTGTGGTCTGAAACACCGCCGCAACGGTGGACAGATCGACCAGTGACAAAGCCGTGGCAAAGCTCATGGCTGAGGCGCCGTCAGCCAGGGTGCGCAGGACCAGTATTGGCTTCCAGGCGGTTGCCGAAAAAGGGTTCTGTCGCTGCGCGAATGCCGCACCGGCCAGAAGAACCGAACCGGCCACTCCAAATACCGCCAGAATCTGCCAAACCGGCAGGGATACCGACAGGCTTTTGATGAACATGTCCTCCACGGCGAAAAAAGCCATGGAGATGATGATCAGAATGATACCGTGTAGATTATTCATGCGCGCGTTCCCAGTGGCCACGTGCAACAGGCACAGGCCAACCGGAACAGCCAAACCGCAAGGCTGCGGTGGCAGCAAGCCCGTTTACGTCATCCGTTCATGAAACCCCGTGAGGGGACACATCAAGATTCGTGATGCGTTAGCCTTTGGAGATCGGCACGCCATAGAGCTCTAGCTTGTGCCCTTTCAGGCGATAGCCGAGTTTCTGGGCGATTTTTTCCTGCAGGGCTTCGATCTCCGGATCAACAAATTCGATCACCTCTCCGGTGTTCATGTCGATCAGGTGATCATGGTGGTCTCGCTCGGCATCTTCATAGCGGGCCCGGCCATCGCCAAATTCCAGCCGTTCCAGAATACCGGCCTCTTCGAACAGCTTGACCGTGCGATAGACCGTGGCGATGGAAATCGCGCTGTCCAAGGCACTTGCGCGGGAATACAGTTCCTCAACATCGGGATGGTCGTCGCTCTCGTGCAACACGCGGGCGATGATCCGGCGCTGGCCGGTCATGCGCAGGCCCTTGGCCTCGCAACGGGAGATGATCGTGTCTGACATCGGCAACCTCTGAACCCTTGGACACCCTGTTTAACGAAAGATCTGCGGCACGAAAACAGGGTTTTCACCGGAATGAACGGTTGACATCGCCCTTATCCACAGCCATTTGCGCATTCAGGCATCACTCCCTGCCGCGTGAGCAGAGGCAGCAGGCCCCACAGGGCCGATTGCGGGACAACCCGCCCACTGTCTAAGGAAATGCCGACGTTCCCAAAATCACGCGTGGGGCAAAGCAGATGACCGGCGTGCTGGCATTCGGCCAATCGCGACCCGAGGTCCCTGCCCCAATGCGCCGCCTATGACGCGGCAGACTCGGCCTTGCGCTCCCCGCATGGCCGCGAAAGGACTTGATGTGAGTGAATTCTCAACAATGGAGCTGCCCGCGCAGCTGATGAAACGTATCGACGCCCTCGGCTTCAAAGATCCGACGCCGATCCAGTCGCACGCTATCCCGCATGCGATGCAGGGCAAGGACGTGCTGGGGCTGGCGCAGACCGGTACCGGTAAAACGGCGGCCTTTGGTGTGCCGCTGATCGCGCAGATGATGCAGTATGGCACCAAGCCCGCCCCCAAGACCGTGCGCGGACTGGTGCTGGCACCGACCCGGGAACTGGCCAACCAGATCGCAGCCTCGCTGAAGGATCTGACCGAAGGGTCGCATATGAAGATCGGTCTGGTTGTCGGCGGCGTGTCGATCAACCCGCAGATCGCCCGCATTGCCCGCGGCACCGATATTCTGGTGGCGACCCCCGGTCGTCTCCTGGACATTCTGGACCGACGCGCGCTGGACCTTGGCTCCTGTGACTTCCTGGTGCTGGACGAGGCCGACCAGATGCTGGACCTCGGCTTTATTCACGCGCTGCGCAAGATTGCGGGCCTGTTGCCAGACGAGCGCCAGACCATGCTGTTCTCGGCCACCATGCCCAAGCAGATGAACGAGATCGCCAACAGCTATCTCAACAGCCCGATCCGTATCGAAGTGAACCCTCCGGGCAAAGCTGCTGAAAAAATTGAACAAAGCATCCACTTTATCGCCAAGGCGGAAAAGCTGAGCCTGCTGAAAGAGCTGCTGTCCAAACACACGGATGAGCGCGCGTTGGTCTTTGGCCGTACCAAACACGGTATGGAAAAACTGATGCGGGTGCTGGACAAGGCGGGCTTCTCGGCGGCGGCCATTCACGGCAACAAGAGCCAGGGCCAGCGCGAGCGCGCATTGGCGGCCTTCAAGGCTGGTGATGTCAAAGTTCTGGTGGCCACCGATGTGGCGGCGCGCGGGCTGGATATTCCCGACGTCAAACACGTCTACAACTACGAGCTGCCCAATGTGCCGGATGCCTATGTGCACCGTATCGGCCGGACCGCACGGGCCGGCAAAGATGGCATGGCCGTTGCTTTCTGTTCGCCCGAAGAAATGGACGAGCTGAAGAGCATCCAAAAGGTCATGGGCAAGCAGATCCCGGTGGCCTCGGGCCGCCCGTGGGAAGCGCTGCCCAATCCCGGCGGAAAATCTGGCGGTGGCCGCGGTCGTCCGGGTGGTGGCGGTGGACGCCCCGGTGGTGGTGGCGGCAATCGTCGGCGTAGCGGCGGCGGCGGTGGCGCTGGCGGCGGACGTCCCGGCGGCGGTGGTAAGCCCGGTGGCAGCCGGCGTCGCAGTGGCGGCGGCGGTGGCGGCGGTGCCAAAAGCGCAGCGTCCTAAGCGTTCCGCCTTTTAAGACAACGTTTTGCAGCGCCTTATTGGCGCTGCAAATCCGCCCAGACCGGCAGATGGTCCGAGGCAATATGAGCAGGCTGTTCGGCGAACACCCCGTGGCCCGAGACCCGCAGCCCCGCACTATGCGCAATCCGGTCCAGCGCCCCAAGCGGGCGCAGCGATGGAAAGCTGGCTTTGGGCGGCAGGAACCGCATATCCGGTGCCAGATGCGTCAAGGCTCCCTTGCGCGACCACTCATTGAAATCTCCGCCCCAGACAACGGGCATATCTCCCATTTTTTCCGTCTCTTGCATCAGATGATGAACCTGCGCGCGGCGGGCCCGCCCCGTCAGACCGAGATGCGCCCCAACAAAGCGCACCGCACCTATGGTGGTTTCAAGCGCGACCCAGACAGCGCCGCGTGGTTCCAGACCCGGCAGATGAATATACCCCTTGTCGACCAGCCGCGCCGCATCCGGCCGCCAGACAATGGCATTTCCGTGCCAGCCTAGTGAGCCGGCCCCGCCAAGGTCCGCAACTTCCCAGCCAGCCTCTTCCAGTACAAAATGCGGCAGGGCAGCCGGGCGCGGCGGCAGGCGTTTGTCTGCCTCTTGCAGCAACACAACCTCAGCGCCGAGCGCTGAGATAACCTGCAAGGTGCGGCGCGGCTGGCGGCGCAGGTCCATGCCGACGCATTTCTGAATGTTATAGGTCGCAATGCGCAGCGATGTGTCGGGCATGGTCAGGTCATCCGGTTGCGGTCCTTCCCATTACTGCCAGTACCAGCGTCAGGTGCAAGGCCATGCCGACTTGACAGTGATGTCCAATGCCCCTCTTTTGCGCAAATGGATGAAAAACGCAGCATTGATGGATTTGGCACGGTGGCTCTGGCTGGCTTTGCCACGCTGCTGGCGTTCAATCAGGTGGTGATCAAAGTAACCGGCGACGGGTTTGCGCCAGTGTTTCAGGCGGGTCTTCGATCGGCAATCGGTTTTTTCGTTCTGCTGCTCTGGATGGGTTGGCGCCAAGGCGGCAGTCTGACCTTCAACCGCAGCCAGCATCTGTGGGGCTTTGTCTCCGGGCTGCTGTTCACGTTCGAGTTCATCTGCATGTTTATTGCACTGGATCTGTCGACGGTGTCGCGGGTTTCTATCTTTTTCTACTCCATGCCTGTCTGGCTGGCGCTGGTGGCCCATTTCGCCCTGCCCGGTGAGCGGTTGACACGCGGCCGGGCCGCCGGGTTGATGCTGGCGATGGCGGGCGTTGCCCTGGCGATGCTGGACCGCGCAGGTGGTGAGGCCAGCCTGGCGGGCGACGCCCTGGCGCTGGCGGCAGCCTTTGGCTGGGGTGGCATAGTTCTTTGTGTGCGCATGACCCCGCTGGCAGCGGTTCCACCAGCCAGCCAGCTGATTTATCAATTGCTGATCTCGGCGCCGATCCTATTGCTGGCGGCGCCCTTGTTCGGGCCGGTCATCCGGGAACCGGAGCCGTTGCATTATTTGGCGCTGATTTTTCAGGCCGTCTGCATTGCCAGCCTTGGCTATATGTTCTGGTTCTGGCTGGTAAAGATCTATCGCGCCAGCGCTGTTGCCTCGTTCAGTTTTCTGTCACCTGTGCTGGCGGTCATCATGGGCTGGCTGCTGCTGGATGAACAGATCGGAGCACCGGTTTGGGCCGCTCTTGGATTGGTGACGGCGGGTGTTATTCTGATCAACCGGAAATGACCCGTTGATAATGAGGGCTGATCGCTCTCTTTTGAATTCGTTGCGGTCTCCCTTTACCCCTGAGCTTGTCTTGGGCCGGTTGAAAGGGATCAGGTGCCGCAGAATGTCGCCTGAACCACCTGATCGGCGGAGGGGGGCTGTTGCAGGTCTTTGTGATCTGGCTGGTCGGCAAATGGTGTGGCCAGCACCGTGTTCAGCCGGTTGAACAGGTCGTAGTCACCAGATTCGGCGGCAGAGATCATCGCCTCCATTTGGTGATTGCGTGGAATGAAGGCCGGGTTGGCGGCGTTCATGGACGTTTCCGGCAGGGGTTCACCCTGTCGCCGCGCGACCCATTTTTCCTCCCAACTGTCAAAGGCAGCTGGATCGGTGAATTGTGCGCGGGCCTGTGCGCCGCTCAATGCGCGAAAACCATTGGTGAAATCGACCTGATTGGCCGCCATGCGTGACAGCAGATCTGTAATCAGCGCCTGATCTGCTGCCTGTTCATCGGGCAGGCCGATTTTGGCGCGAAAACGTGTCAGCCAGTTTTGTTCCGTCAGCGCAGGCATTGCATGGACGATCTCGGTCGCTTCTTCCACCGCCTCTTGCGGATCCTCAAGCTGCTGGATCAGAGCGGTTGCCAGCTGGGCCAGGTTCCAAACCGCGATGTCGGGCTGGTTGGAATAGGCATAGCGGCCACGCTGATCGATCGAGCTGAACACCGTATTGGGGTGATAGAGATCCATAAAAGCGCAGGGGCCGTAGTCGATCGTCTCGCCCGAGATGGCGCAATTGTCGGTGTTCATCACCCCGTGAATGAAGCCCACGGACATCCAGGCCGCAATAAGCTGGCTTTGGGCATCGCGCACCGCCCGCAGCAGGCCCATTGGGCCGGAGACATCCGGGTGGTGGCGCTGAATGGCATACTCTGTGAGGATCTTCAGGTTTTCTGTCTGACCGCGGCTGGCGAAAAACTGGAAAGTGCCGACACGCAGGTGGCTGGAGGCCACGCGGGTCAGCACAGCGCCGGGGCGGCCGCGCTCGCGCTGGATCGTCTCGCCCGTCTCCACAGCCGCCAGTGCGCGGGTGGTGGGGATGCCCAAAGCATGCATCACTTCGGAGACAACATATTCGCGCAGCACCGGGCCGAGCCAAGCGCGCCCGTCACCATTGCGGGAAAAGGCTGTTGGCCCAGCCCCCTTTAGCTGAATGTCATACCGCTGGCCATCGTTGCCCATGACTTCACCCAGCAATAGCGCGCGGCCATCGCCAAGCTGGGGATTGAAATTGCCGAACTGGTGCCCAGCATAGATTTGTGCCAATGGATCGGCCCCGTCTGGCAGCTGATTGCCGCCAAAGACCGCGGCCATTTCCTGCGTCTCACCGCCCGTCACCCCGAGAATCCCGGCAAGTGTTTCATTGAAGGCCACAAGCCGCGGTTCTTTCACCGGCGTCGGCCGCTGTTTTGCGTGGAAACCGGACCCAAGCTGGGCGAAAGTATTGTCAAAGGGGATCTGAAGCGTCATGGCGCAAACATATGCCCCAAATACAGATTTACCATAGGAAAGCGAACATGACTGCAGAAGAGATCATCGACCGCCTTGGGCTGCAGCGTCACCCGGAGGGCGGATGGTACAAGGAAACTTGGCGGGCAGAAAACGACGGGCGCCCGACGGGCACCTGTATCTATTTTCTGCTGGGCGCCGGAGAGGCCAGCCATTGGCACCGGGTCGATGCGGCCGAGATTTGGCTCTACCATGCGGGTGCTCCATTGGTTTTGTCGATGAGTGCCGGGGATGAAGGCCCGGCAAGCGACCATCTGCTGTGTCCTGATCTGACCAAGGGCGCGCCACAGATTGTTGTCCCCACCGGCCACTGGCAGGCAGCCCGGTCAACCGGTGACTGGACATTGGTCAGCTGCACAGTTTCGCCGGGCTTTCAGTTCGAAGGGTTCGAACTGGCGGACCCCGGTTTCGACATCCCGCGCTAACAAGCGTCTTGCGGGAATCACTCACGCTGTACAAATGTGTCTAGTATGGATCATACCGCTCTCATCAAATCTCTGTCGCCTGAAACCAAGGCGGCACTGACCCAACGATCCGATCATGCCGGGTTGCGGCATTTGGCGCTTTATGTGCTGGCGATTGCGGTGTGTACGGCCGGGATAGCAGCGCAAGTGCCGCTTTGGCCGTTGCTGATGCTGCCGCAGGGCATCCTGCTGGTGTTCCTTTTCACGCTCAGCCACGAGTGCACCCACCAGACGCCGTTCAGGACGGTCTGGATGAACGAATGGGTCGGCCATGTGATTGGCGCGCTGATTATGCTGCCCTTCATCTGGTTCCGCTACTTCCACCTCGCCCACCACAAATACACCAATGATCCGGAGCGCGATCCTGAACTGGAGGGCGGCCCACGGCCCGAAAACCTGCCGCAATGGCTGAAATACCTCAGCGGCTGGGGCTATTGGCGCGGAATGGTGATGACCCTGTACACCAACGCCTTTGGTACAATTGCCGCCCCCTATATTCCAGCCCGCCGCCAGGATGATATGCGTCGCGAAGCGCGCATCATCATCGCGCTGTATGTGATTGTTGCTGCAAGCCTTTTGGCGTCACCTATGGCGCTGTGGCTCTGGCTGATCCCACTGCTGATCGGCCAGCCGTTCCTGCGGCTGTACCTCCTGGCCGAACACGGGCTTTGCCCGCCGGTGGCCAATATGCTGGAGAATTCACGCACCACATACACCAACCGTCTGGTGCGGTTTCTGGCCTGGAACATGCCCTATCATGCAGAGCATCACGCCTACCCCAATGTGCCCTTCCACCAGCTGCCGGTCTTTCACCGGATGACGCAGGCACATCTGAAATCAACCTCGGATGGCTATGCGGCGTTCACGGGCGATTACGTCCGGTCGCTCGGCGACTGATCTGTTCCGCTGCCAAAAAACTCCAATTTTCCGAGCCGGAATTTTGCAATTCTCCGGGCCGTCACGCCAGCGGCACGCTGACCACGCCGCCGCCGACACAGGCGCTGACCCCGGTGGTTCCCGGACAGGAGGTCGCCATGCCGCGCGCCACCCGAACGGCAAGATGGGCAAAGGCCTGGGCCTCGAGCATGTCACCGTCCAGACCCACCTCCTCGATCGGTTTGACTGGGCATTCGAGGGACACCCGCAGCATCTCCATCAGCACCGGGTTCTTGCGACCGCCCCCCGTCACCAGAACCGCAGAGGGCGTTTCGGGGAAATGCTCCATGCCCTGCGCCACACCGGCCGCACACATGGCGGTCAATGTCGCGGCGGCATCCGCGTCATTCAGTTCCTTCACCAATGTCACCATTTCGGAAAAATCATTCCTGTCCAGTGATTTGGGCGGCATTCTTGAGAAATATGGCTCGGCCAGAAACAGCTCCAGCGCGCCGGTTTCCACCTCGCCCGACATCGCCGTCTGACCCCCTTCATCCATCGCCACCCCAAGGCGCGACTGCATCAGGTCATTGACCGGCGCATTGGCGGGCCCGGTGTCAAAGGCCAGCAAGGCGCCGGGCTCTTCCGGGGTCTCGAAACGCGGATCCACATAGGTCAGATTGCCGACACCACCAAGGTTGAGGAAACACACCGGGCCGGTCATTTTCAGATACTTGGCACAAGCAAAATGAAAGAACGGCGCCAGCGGCGCGCCCTCGCCGCCCATCGCCACATCGTCAGAGCGAAAATCCCAAACCACCGGTTTTCCCAGCTGATCGGCAAGTGCGCCACCATCGCCGACCTGCAATGTGCCCTGTACCCGCGGTGCATGAGCCAATGTCTGCCCGTGAAAGCCGATTATTTCGACCTGATCAAACCGCGACAGCAATTCCGCGTGAGCCGCGTCAACCACCGCTGCCGCCGCCTCAGCCTCGGCGCCGCCCCACCGCCCCAGAGCGCTGCGCAGAATGTCCTGTTCCTCTGTTAGGTAAGGGCGGTATCCGACTGAACCAAAGTCATAAATCTTCGTTCCATCTGTCACCAGAACAGCCGCATCCACACCATCCAGTGAGGTTCCGCTCATCGCGCCAAGCGCAGTCACCGGACCCGATTTTGCTATTGCTCTGCTCATGGCCTGCCCTTTTGATACGCTGCCGAGGCTGCTCTGTCTGTTAACCTTCTTCTTACACCGCAGAATTTCGCGGGAAAACAGGTTCCAACCGGGCGCATAGCGTTTTATACGGTCACGGTTATTCAAAAGCCGAGGCACGCCATGACCTACCATCCCAAATCGGATTTCGTCGCCGTCATGATGGAGCGAGGATATCTCTCCGACTGCACCGATTATCAGGGTCTGGACGAAGCCCTGATGAAACCCGGCCAGCCGGGCTATATCGGTTTTGACGCAACCGCCAAATCGCTGCACGTAGGTTCGCTCATCCAGATCATGATGCTGCGCTGGCTGCAAAAGACCGGTCACCAGCCAATCACTCTGATGGGCGGCGGCACCACCAAAGTGGGCGATCCCTCGTTCCGTGCGGACGAACGCCCGCTGCTGACCGAGGCACAGATCGACGACAATATCGCCGGTATCAAGAAGGTGTTCTCGGCCTATATCGATTACGAAATCGATGCGCCCAACAAGGCGCTGATGCTGAACAATGCCGAATGGCTGGATGGCCTCAACTATCTGGAATTCCTGCGCGACATCGGCCGCCACTTTTCGGTCAACCGGATGTTGTCGTTTGAGAGCGTGAAATCCCGGCTGGACCGCGAACAGTCGCTGTCCTTCCTCGAATTCAACTACATGATCCTGCAGGCCTATGACTTCATGGAGCTGAACAATCGTTACGGCTGCATCCTGCAGATGGGCGGGTCCGATCAATGGGGCAATATCGTCAACGGTATCGACCTGACGCGCCGCACCATTGATCAGGAGGTCTATGGCCTCACTTCGCCGCTGCTGACCACTTCGGATGGTAAGAAGATGGGCAAATCGCAGAATGGTGCGATCTGGCTGAACCCCGACATGCTGAGCCCCTACGAGTTCTGGCAGTTCTGGCGCAACACCACGGATGCGGATGTTGGCCGGTTCCTCAAGCTCTATACCGAGCTGCCGGTTGATGAATGCAACCGTCTGGGCGCGCTGGCCGGAGCCGAGATCAACGAGGCCAAGGTGCGACTGGCCAATGAGGTCACAGCCCTGTTGCACGGCGCCAGCGCCGCAACGGCGGCTGAGGCCACGGCCCGCGAAGTGTTTGAGAAGGGTGGCGTCGGCGATGACCTGCCAACCCTGACCCTGACACCTGCGGACCTGGGGGATGGCGTGTCGATCGTGCAGCTGATCGTCAAATCCGGTCTGGCAAAATCAGGCAAGGACGCCAAGCGCCTTATTTCCGAGAACGGTGCCAAACTGGACGACAAACCGCTGACCGATGCCGGCCTGATGATCGATGCGGGCGCGCTTTCCTCACCGATCAAACTGTCGGCAGGCAAGAAACGCCACGCGCTGGTCCAGCTCGACGGCTGATCCAGCTCTCGACCGGCCTCTGCCGGGGCATTGAAACGGCGCTTGACGGGCAGATTTGCCCATCAAGCGCCTTTCGGCAATGGCATTTCGGGCGGCAAACCCCGTTGGCGACGTCAGAACAACAGCAGATCCAACAGGCTAAGCACTAGAAAAACCGGAACAGACAGGCTGGCTGCCACAAGGAAGGCTGCGGATTTTGTCATCCGCGACGCCGGGGCCGAATGGCCGAGGATTTGATTTGAATTTTTCATGCTGCCATTAACCAGCATTTAGGTTTCTGCAGGGTTAATGCGGCTATGTTCGATTTCTTGCCAGCAGATGTCATGCCCCGCCCACCCAAAACCGACAGTCGCATTGCTCCGCTCCAGCAGTCGCCCGAATTTGCGGCGGCGCTGCGCCTTGTCGGCCAGCAGCCTCTGGTGCTGAACCGGCTGAAGGACACGTTGGTTCTGCGGCGCACCTTCCGGGGAATCCCGGCAGCGATGGTCAACCGGGCCCATATCGCCAAACCGCTGCGCCTGCTGGAAATGCTGCAAGAGGAAGGCCTGCGCCGCACGCCGGTCATTCTGTCCCCTGATAATCAGGTGCCCGAATTGGCCAGCCTTGGTGCCGTGCCGCTGATGAGCCCGGCCAAGGTCGCCCTGTGGGACCTGAACATTGATCAGGAAACACGCCGCGCTGCCCTGCACCAGAAATGGCGCAACAGGTTGAACCATGCAGAAGGCCAAGGGCTGCGGATCACCCGCCAGACCATGCCGACAGATCCAAATCACTGGCTGTTCACCGCGGATGCGCTGCAACAACAGGCCAACGGGTATAAAAGCTGGCCAGCCGCGCTCACCCTTGCCTATGTAAAGGCGAACCCCGGCAAGGCCAAGCTGTTTCAGGCCTTTGAAGGCAAAGACCCCATCGCCGCCGTGCTGATCCTGCGGCACGGGGCCGGTGCCACGTATCACCTCAGCCATGCCACCCCGCGCGGCAAACAGCTGTCGGCCCATAACCTGCTTTTGTGGGAGGCCGCCAGCTGGCTCAGCGCCAAAGGATGCCGTCAGCTCGACTTTGGGGTGATCAATACAGAAGACGCCGCAGGGCTTGCCCGTTTCAAACTGGGCACCGGCGCGCGGCTTCAGGCATTGGGCGGCACCTGGGCTTATTGGCCGCCTGCCCGCCGCCTGTTTCGCCCGCTCGCGGCACTGGACCGCAGAATGATGGCGGCCTGACAGGCTGGACAGACCCTGCCTCCCCCTGTTATTGAACACTTGTTCATTTCACGGGAGGGGAGCCCTTATGAAACTCGCAACCACCGCCGCCGTCATCACCGGAGGTGCCTCTGGACTGGGCGAGGCCACCGCGCGCCACTTTGCACAAGCGGGCGCGCAGGTCACAATTCTGGACCGAGACGCCGACCGCGGCGCCAAGGTCGCTGCCGAAATTGGCGGCTATTTTGCCGAAACCGATGTGACGGATGAGGCCTCGGTCGCAGCGGCCATCGCGTTTGCAGTCAAAAACATGGGTTCCATCACCGCCTGCGCAAACTGTGCGGGCATTGCCATCGGCATGAAAACCCTCGGCCGCGAGGGGCCCCATCCGCTGGACGCTTTCAAGCGCACCATCGACATCAACCTTGTCGGAAGCTTCAACGTTTCCCGTCTGGCTGCGGTCGAAATTGCCAAGAATGAGCCGGAACCGGACGGCGCCCGTGGAGTGATCATCAACACGGCCTCTATCGCCGCCTTTGACGGGCAAAAGGGTCAGGCTGCCTATGCGGCCTCCAAGGGCGGCATTGCCGGAATGACCCTGCCGATGGCCCGTGATCTGGCCTCTTTGGGCATCCGCGTGATGGCTATTGCACCGGGTATCTTCATGACGCCGATGTTGGCAGGCCTGCCGCAAGAGGTGCAGGAACAGCTGGCCACAGATGTGCCCAACCCTGCGCGTCTGGGTGATCCATCTGAATACGGCCGTCTCGCCGGCTTCATTGTCGAGATGGGCTACCTCAATGGCGAGGTCATCCGGTTGGACGGCGCGTTGCGGATGCGCTGAAGGCGCATCGCGGGCCATATTTTGCGCAGCCCCGGCAGTTCTCCACAGAACTTTGCTTTCACGCGCGCCTGTGGGCCTATAGTCTTGCGCTCAAAATCAGGCGTTGCGGGATTCGCACGCCGCGCTGGGACAGACACGAAGGAAAGAACTCCATGGCCGGATCACTGAACAAAGTCATGCTCATCGGCAACCTGGGCCGCGACCCAGAGGTGCGCAGCTTCCAGAATGGCGGCAAGGTCTGCAACCTGCGCATTGCCACCTCGGAAAACTGGAAAGACCGCAACACCGGCGAACGCCGCGAAAAGACCGAATGGCATTCGGTTGCGATCTTCAGCGAAGGTCTTGTGCGGGTGGCAGAGCAATATCTGCGCAAGGGCTCCAAGGTTTATATCGAAGGCCAGCTGCAGACCCGCAAATGGCAGGATCAGAACGGTCAGGACCGTTACAGCACTGAAATCGTGCTGCAGGGCTTTGGCTCCACCCTGACCATGCTGGACGGTCGTGGCGAAGGCGGCGGCGATGGCGGCGGCTTCGGCGGCTCGCAGGGCGGTGGCGGTGGCTACGGCGGCGGCCAGGGTGGCGGCGGCTATGGCGGCAGCCAAGGCGGCGGTTCACAGGGTGGCGGCGGCAACTTCGGTGGCGGAGGCCAGCAGGGCGGTTCGTCGCATAACATCGACGACGACGAAATCCCGTTCTAAGGTAAAGGGAGCCCCCAAAAGGAGAGCTCCCGATGACTTGGTCCTTCCCGATAGGTCGCCTATTTGGCTCCGAAATCCGGGTTCACGTGACTTTCTTTCTGCTGCTGGCCTGGATCGGGGCAGCGGCCTATGCAGATCAGGGCTGGCAGGCAGCGGTGGAAAACACCCTGTTCGTGCTGGCCCTTTTTGCATGTGTTGTGGCCCATGAATTTGGCCATGCTCTGATGGCGCGCCGCTATGGCATCCGCACCCCCGACATCACCCTGTTGCCGATTGGCGGGTTGGCCCGGCTGGAACGGATGCCGGAAAAGCCGATGCAGGAGATCGCAGTCGCCTTTGCCGGACCCGCAGTGAACGTGGTGATCTGGGCTGTTCTGGTGGCCCTTGGTGCCAAGGCGTCCTTCGCCGAGCTGAGCCAGCTGGGCAGCGATGGGCCCGGCCTGATGGGGCAGCTGGCCATGGTTAACCTGATCCTGGCGCTGTTCAACATGATCCCCGCCTTTCCAATGGACGGCGGCCGGGTGCTGCGCGCTGTGCTCTGTCTGCGAATGGATCGGGTCAAAGCCACGCGGATGGCGGCGGCGGCAGGGCAAATGGTTTCGGTTCTGCTGGGCTATGCCGGCCTTACCAGCGGCAATCCGATGCTGGTTCTGGTCGCGGTTTTTGTCTTTGTCGCCGCCAATGCAGAAAGCCAGGATGTGGTGATGCGGGCGGTGGCCCGGCGGATGATGGCCCGCGAGGCAATGATCACCTCCTTCGAGGCCCTGACCCCCAGCGACACGCTCGACATCGCCACCGCAGCGGTCATCCGCACCACGCAGCATGAATTCCCGGTGCTGGACAATGAGGGCATGTTGCAGGGCTTTGTCACCCGCGCGCAGTTGTTTGCGGCACTGGCCGGCGAGGGATCGAAAATGGTGCCGGTGGCGTCAATCATGGAAACGGACATCCCCAAGGTCGGGCTTGCCACTGGGTTGGAAACCGTTTTGAACAGATTGCATCAAGGGGCACCTGCCGTGGCGGTCTGTACCGTACAGGGGCAGATGGTCGGCTATATCACCGCCGAAAACATTGGAGAGCTGATGGTGATCAAAGGGCGCTAGCAGACACATCGACCTGCCACTCACCCTCCGGTGCACCACCCCCGGCCCCAACTCCAGCCCGGTTTAGCGGGCGGCCAGCGCGTCTTTCAGAACGCCAAGCACAGCCTCTTTGGGGACATCTGCCGTCACAAAGGCCTCGCCGATACCTCGTGCCAGGATGAAACGCAGCTGGCCATCCACCACTTTCTTGTCCTGCCCCATCAGTTCGACCAGAGCTTCGGCAGACGGCAAATCACCGGGAATATCGGCCAGATCCGTTTTCATGCCCATGGCCTTGATATGGGCGCGCACCCGGCTGGGATCCTCCTGCGAACACAGGCCCAGACGGGAGGAGAGTTCAAACGCCAGTGCGCAGCCAATGGCGACGCCTTCACCGTGGAACAAGCGGTCGGAATAGCCCGTGGCCGCCTCCAGCGCATGGCAGAAGGTATGGCCCAGGTTCAACAGCGCGCGGTCGCCCTGTTCGGTCTCATCGCGCACCACGATGTCGGCTTTCATCTGCACCGAATGCGCGACCGCCTCGACCCGTGTGGCCATATCGCCCGCAGCCAGAGCAGGACCGTTGGTTTCGAGCCAGTCAAAGAAGTCAGAATCGCCCAGCAGGCCGTATTTCACCACCTCGCCGTAACCGGCAAGGAAATCGCGCGCGGTCAGCGTGCCCAGAACTTCGGTATCGGCCAGCACCAGCGCGGGCTGGTGAAAGGCGCCGATCAGGTTCTTGCCCTGCGGCGCATTGATCCCTGTCTTACCCCCGACCGAGCTGTCGACCTGCGCCAGCAGCGATGTGGGGATCTGCACAAAGCGCACCCCGCGCCGCAACACGGCGGCGGCAAAGCCGACCAGATCTCCGATCACACCACCACCAAAGGCGATGACGACATCATTACGCTCGACCTTCTGCTCCAGCAGCCATTCGACGGTGCGTTCAAACTGCGGCCAGCGCTTGGTGCTTTCCCCCGGCGGCAGCGCCAACGCCTCCATTTCGATACCGGCTGAGGCAAGACCCGCACGCAGCGTTTCCAGATGCAGCGCCGAAACGTTTTCATCGGTTACCACAGCCACTTTACGGCGGCGCAAAAGCGGTGCGATCCGCGTGCCTGCCTGGGCCAGAAGGCCGGGGCCGACAACAACATCATAGGCGCGGCCGTCGAGCGGTACGTGAACAGTCTTTTCCATCGTGTGAGGATCCGGTTTTAGTTGAATTCCAATACATCGGGACGGGCGCGCAGCGCCTCCACGACCCGATCGACCATTCCGTCGATCGACACCAGCCCGTCGGAGTCGACGATGACATCGGCCTGCGAATAGAACGGTACCCGCGCCTCATATAGCCCGGAGAGGGTCGCGCGTGGATCGGGCGTGCGCAGCAACGGGCGGGTGTCCTTGTGCTTGACCCGGTTCCACAGGACCTCAAGATCAGCGCGCAGCCAGACGGCCACGCCCTTCTCATTGATGATCTCGCGGTTTTCGGCAGACAGAAACGCACCGCCACCGGTCGACAGCACACCGCGTTCGTCTTCCAGCAGGCGGGTGATCACCTGTGTTTCCTTGGCACGGAAAAACGGTTCGCCGTCGCGTTCGAATATCTCAGGGATCGACATGTTGGCCGCGGCTTCGATCTCATGGTCGCTGTCCAGAAATGGCGCGTCGAGCCGGGCCGCCAACGCGCGGCCAACCGCCGTCTTGCCTGCGCCCATCATCCCCACCATCACAACTGTCTTTTTCAGCCGTCCTGGCTGCGGCACCACTGTGCAGGTGCCGGTTTTTTGCTCATTTTCGCTCATACTTCAGTCAATGACGTGATATTGACGAAAAGGGAATATATAACTTCTTCAAAAGAGCATTCACACGGGCAGTGAGGAACATATGGGGCGACTGATCAAATATTTGATTTATCTACTTATTCTTGGCGCAATTGGGCTGATTGCCTATGCGTACCTGGGTGAGTTTTTCGGCGCTGATTTTTCCTCTCCGGCAGAAGAAACACGCCTGCCAGTGGTGCTGAATGCAGACTAGGCTCTTGCTCGCGGGTCTTGTGACGGGTCTTGCGCTGCCGCTTGCAGCGCAGGAAAGCGTGCCGCTGTCCGCGATCAACTGGCTGTCCACTGCAGCACCGCCAAGCCGAATGCCGGGCACCGTTCTGCTTGAACCGCCTGTCGCGGTGACAGCCCTTTCGCCCGAGATCAGCGTTGCCCCACTAGAAGCGCTAATGCCGCCAATCGGTCTGGTTGGGCCATCCGCCACCGGGCTGCCGGTGGATCTGTGGAAAGGCAGTCAGGCCGAAACATTGACCCGGCTGATCGCAGAGGTGCCGGTGCGGGGCCATCCGGCAATGCAGGCGTTGCTGTTCACACTGCTTCTCGCTGAAACGCGGCCGCCCAGCGGATCAGGTTCAGAAGAAAGCATTATTCTGGCGCGGCTGGACCGGCTGATGGATCTGGGCGCACCGGATCCGGCCCAGGCGTTGGCCCAGCAGGCCGGACCCACCGATACTTCGGCGCGATTTGCGCGCTGGTTTGATGCCACGCTGCTCACCGGAGACGAAGACCGCTCCTGCGCGGCGCTGACGGCACGGCCGCAACTGTCCCCCCAATACACCGCCCGTGTATTCTGCGCCCTTCAGCGCGGCGACTGGCCGACGGCGGCGCTGCTGGCGGACACGGCCGCGACTCTGGGGCTGCTTTCGACGGCCGATTACGCCTTGTTGGACCGCTACCTCAGCCCGGAAATGGCAGAGCTTGCCCCGCCGCTGCCGCACCCTCAATCGCCCAGCCCGCTCGAATTTCGGCTGTTTGAATCGATTGGCGAGCCAATGCCGACACCGCCCCTGCCCCGCGCCTTTGCGGCGGCTGATCTGCGCGATCTCGCCGGTTGGAAAGCACAGCTGGAGGCCGCAGAACGGCTGACGCGGGCGGGCGCGCTGAACCCCAATCACCTGCTGGGCCTCTATAGCCAGCGCCAGCCCTCTGCCTCGGGCGGGATCTGGGACCGGGTGGATGCCTTGCAAGACTTCGAAAAGGCTCTGAACTCTGGTGAATCAGAACAGGTTGCCGCCACATTGCCGCCGGCCTGGGCTGCGATGCAGGAAGCGGGGCTGGAGGTGGCTTTTGCAGAGCTGTTTGCTGCAGAGCTGGGCAATATTGCGCTTGAAGGTCAGGCCGCGACGCTGGCTTGGCGTATTCAACTGCTGTCCCCCGACTATGAAACCGTGGCAGCCACCGCGCCCGGAAATTCGCGCACGAACACCTTTCTTGCCGCGCTGGCCATGGGCGATCCGGGCCGCGCATCACCCCCCTCGGCGCGTGCGCGTGCCATCAGCGCCGGGTTTAACCCAGAGACAAAGGTTCCCACCGATCTGCAGCGCCATCTGGACCGCGGTCAGCTGGGCGAAACCATCTTGCGCAGCATGATCCTCTTTGACAGCGGCGCCACCGGCAATCATGCCAGCCTGACAGGCGCATTGGCCACATTGCGCGCTGTTGGTTTGGAAGACACTGCCCGCCGCGCCGCTCTGCAATTGATGATACTGGGGAACAGCTGACATGGCCCCCGGACATCAGGATGGATGGATCTCTGCTTTTCTGGACGCGCAGGCAGCCGAATTGGGCGCCGCAAACAACACGCTTCTGGCCTATGGGCGCGACCTGATGGATTTTTCCGCCTGGCTGATCCGCCATCACCGCGATTTCGCCAAGGCCAGCCGCGAGGATGTCGAAAACTACCTGATCGCCTGCGAGGCCGAAGGGCTGGCCAAATCCACCCGCGCCCGCAGACTGTCGGCGATCAAGCAGATCTACCGGTTTGCCTTTGAAGAAAGCTGGCGCAAGGACAACCCGGCGATTCAGATAAAAGGGCCCGGTCGCGATAAGAAACTGCCCAAGACAGTGGAAGTTTTTGAAGTCGAACGTCTGCTGCAAGCGGCGCGCCGCGTTGGGCGCACAGAGTCTGACCGGCTGCGCAACACCTGCCTGATGGAGATCCTCTATGCCACCGGCATGCGGGTCAGTGAATTGGTCACCCTGCCTGTATCCGCCGCCCGCGGCGATCCGCGGATGCTTTTGATCCTTGGCAAGGGCGGCAAGGAGCGGATGGTGCCGCTGTCGCCCCCGGCCCGTGTGGCGCTGACCGAATGGCTGGAAGAGCGCGACGAAAAAGACGCCGAGCGTGAGATCCGCACCAAAACGCCGCCATCAAAATTCCTGTTTCCCTCCCATGGCAAGCTGGGCCATCTGACCCGCAACCGGTTTTATCTGCTGATCAAGGAACTGGCGGTAGAGGGCGGGGTTGACCCAACCAAAGTCACCCCCCACACCCTGCGCCATGCCTTTGCCACGCATCTCTTGGCCAACGGCGCCGATCTGCGCGCCATTCAGACATTGCTGGGCCATGCCGATATCGCCACAACCGAGATTTACACCCATGTGCTGGACGAACGGCTGAAGGAATTGGTGTTGGAACACCACCCTCTTGCCCACGATAAAGGCTGACTCTTGAATACCGCCCTGCGGCACCACATAACTTGTCCTGATTACTGACAAAACCGGACCCGAAATGGAAACCACCACAACTGCCTTCGACAGTGCCTTCTGGATGACAGCGGCGGCTATCGGCTTTCTTCTGGTTCTCTCGGCCTTCTTCTCGGGCTCAGAGACCGCGCTGACGGCTGCCTCGCGCGGCAAATTGCGCAGCCAGGCCGACAAGGGATCGCGCGGTGCGCAGCGCGCATTGGCCGTCACCGAAGACAGCGAACGGCTGATCGGTTCGGTTCTCTTGGGCAACAACCTCGTCAATATCCTTGCCACCTCCTTGGCGACGGCGTTGTTCACCCGCGCCTTTGGCGAAAGCGGCGTCGCCATGGCGACATTGGTGATGACCCTTCTGGTGCTGATCTTTGCCGAGGTTCTGCCCAAGACCTATGCCATCTCAAACTCCGAAAAAGCTGCCTCTGCGGTGGCGCCGATCATCAGCTTTCTGGTGACGGTTCTGGCGCCGATCGTGGGCGCGGTGCGCCTGCTGGTGCGCGGCGTGCTGCGTCTGTTTGGCGTGCAGATCGACCCCGACAGCCAGATCATGGCCGTGCGCGAGGAAATTGCCGGTGCGCTGCATCTGGGCCACTCCGAAGGGGTGGTGGAGAAAGAAGACCGCGACCGTATTCTGGGCGCCCTTGATCTGGCCGAACGCACGGTCGAGGAAATCATGCTGCACCGCTCCAGCATCATGATGATCAACGCCGATGACGATCCGGCGGATATTCTGCAGCAATGTCTGGAAAGCCCGCACACCCGCCTGCCCGTCTACCGCGATGAGCAAGAGAATATCATTGGCGTCATCCATGCCAAGGATCTGTTCCGCACCGTCTATGCCGTGGCCGGCGGCGCTGAGGGCGACACCGATCTGGTCAAATCCTTCGACGTGACCAAAGTCGCCAACGATCCTTATTTCATTCCCGAAACCACCACGCTGGACGAACAGATGCGCCAGTTTCTGAAAATGCGTGGTCACTTTGCGCTGGTGGTGGATGAATACGGATCCCTGCAAGGCCTGATCACGCTAGAGGACATTCTGGAGGAGATCGTCGGTGAGATCACCGATGAATTCGACGTCGAAGACGAACCCACAGTCGAGCGCATGGCCGACGGCAACTATCTCATTGATGGCGGCATGACGATCCGCGACCTCAACCGCGCGACTGACTGGAACCTGCCGGATGAAGAGGCCAATACCGTCGCCGGTCTGGTCATTCACGAGGCGCAGATGATCCCGGTCACCGGGCAGGTTTTCTCCTTTCACGGGTTCCGCTTTGAGGTCACACAGCGCGAAGGCAACCGGGTGACAGAACTGAAAATCCGGCCCCTGTCATGACGGCAGCAGCGCGCTGGTTCGACCGGGTCATCATTGATCTGTTCCGCCAGTGGCGCTGGTCCTACCTGCCGCCCCTGCTGATTTACTTTGCTTACGGTCTGCAGGGGCTGACCTCAGTTGCGGGGTCGTTCTTTGTAAAGGAATACCTGGACCTGTCAGCAGTGTTCCTGGCCGGGCTTGGTTTTTGGGTCGGGCTGCCCTGGGCGCTGAAAATGCCATTGGGGCATCTGGTTGATATTCTGTGGCGTTGGAAGGCGCTTCTGCTGGTGCTGGGGGCGACCCTGATGGGGGCCAGCTATTTCATCCTCTTTGCGCTGGTTTCCATGCCCGAGACAATGGCAACAGTAATGCCAGCCAGCGCCTGGTATGTGTTCTCTGCGCTGCTCGCCCCTTGTGGTTACGTGCTGCAGGACGTGGTCGCCGATGCCATGTCGGTCGAGGCGGTGCCGCATTTGGATGACGCAGGCCAGCCCCTGGCGGAAGAAACCACCCGCGCCATGCACACCACGATGCAGACGCTGGGCCGTATCGTATTGATTGCCGGTTTCAGCGCCGGGGCCGCCTTGAACGTGACGCTGTTTGAGGGCGCCGCGACGCTGCCGCAGACCGAAAAAGGCGCGGTTTATGCGCGTATTTTTGCGCTGGCCCTGATGATTCCGCTGATTTCCCTGACTGGTGTGGCAACGGCGCGTTACCTGCGCGGGTTCCGAACCCGCCGCCTGCAAGCGCGCGGCCTGAGCCCCGAGGCAATCGCCCGCCGCCTTGATATACCGCGCGATCCGGTCACGGTGAACTGGCTCTATTTTGTCGGCGGCGGTGCATTTGTGGCCCTGTCGCTGGCCACCGGGTTGGGCAATGTGCCCTTCGCGCAGGAAATCGTCTTTGCTGGTTCCATGGTCATCGTGATCTTCCTGATGCACCAGCTGATGGCAACATTGACCCCGGCGCAGGCCCGCACCCTGATCGGCACCGCCATCATCATATTCGTCTATCGCGCCACCCCTTTGCGTGGCGCTGGTGCGACATGGTTCGAAATTGACGTGCTGGGGTTCGATCAGCAGTTCCTGTCGGTGCTGTCCTTGATCACCTCACTGCTGACACTGGCAGGCATGTTGATCTTCCGCCCGATGATGGCCAGTCGTTCCATTGCCTATATCGTAACCTTCCTTGCATTGGCCGAAGCCGTGCTGAGTCTGCCCAACCTCGCACTCTATTACGGGCTGCACGAATGGACGGCTGCGGCCACCAATGGGCTGGTCGATGCGCGGTTCATCGCGCTGGTGGACACAGCCGTCGAAAGCCCGCTGGGACAGGTCGCAATGATCCCGATGCTGGCCTGGATTGCCCGCAACGCACCCTCAAACCTGAAAGCCACCTTCTTTGCGGTGATGGCCGCCTTCACAAATCTGGCACTTTCAGCCTCCAGCCTCGGAACCAAATATCTGAATCAGATATTTGTCGTCACGCGTGAGGTCACCGATGCGACCGGAGCCGTGACCACCGCTGCCGATTACAGCCAGCTCGGCGCGCTGCTGATCACAGTGGCGGTGATCCTGCTGGTCGCGCCGCTGATCACCATATTTGTGGTGCAGCGCAGCCGGTTCCGCACCGAAGACTGATACGGCCCAATTGGAAAACCCGCCTGTCGCGCCATCGGCAGGCACGCGCCCGCCCCACGGCGGGTGCTTAGCGATTTGCCTCTCCCTCCCCTCTCTCAAACGACACATCGTGACGTTTTTGGACTGGACTACTGCACACAACTGTCCAGTATGGGGCAAACACCAATCCCGAGGGAGGCACCCCCATGAAAACCACCACCCGAGTGGCCGTGATCGGCGGCGGCGTTGTCGGCAGCTCTGTTCTTTATCACCTGACCAAGCTGGGCTGGTCCGACGTCATGCTACTGGAACGCTCGGAGCTGACCTCGGGCTCGACCTGGCACGCGGCGGGCGGTTTTCATACGCTGAACGGCGACACCAATATGGCCGCGCTGCAGGGCTATACGATCAAGCTCTATAAGGAGCTGGAGGAGATCACTGGCATGTCCTGCGGGCTGCACCACGTCGGCGGGGTGACACTGGCGGACAATCAGGACCGGTTCGACATGCTGGTGGCAGAGCGCGCCAAACACCGCTTCATGGGGCTGGAGACGGAAATCGTCTCGCCCGAGGAAATCAAGAAGATCGCGCCGGTCACCAACACCGACGGCATTATCGGCGGGCTTTATGATCCGCTCGACGGCCACCTTGACCCGTCTGGAACGACCCACGCCTATGCCAAGGCGGCGCGCATGGGCGGCGCCACCATCGAAACCCATTGCATGGTGAAGGAGACCAACCAGCGCCCTGACGGCACCTGGGACATCATCACCAATAAGGGCACCATCCACGCCGAACATATCGTCAATGCAGGCGGGCTCTGGGCGCGCGAAGTGGGGGCGATGGCGGGCATCTACCTGCCGCTGCACCCGATGGAGCACCAGTATCTGGTGACCGAAGAAGTACCGATGATCGCCGAGATTATCGACGCAGGCGGCGAGCATCCGCATGTGATGGACCCGGCCGGCGAAAGCTATCTGCGCCAGGAAGGCCGCGGGCTTTGCATCGGCTTTTATGAGCAGACCTGTAAGCCCTGGGCGGTGGATGGCACGTCATGGGATTTTGGTCACGAATTGTTGCAGGATGACTTTGACAAGATCGAGGAAAGCATTGATTTTGCGTATAAACGCTTCCCCGCACTGGAGGTCGCAGGCGTCAAATCGGTGATCCATGGCCCCTTCACCTTTGCCCCTGACGGCAACCCGCTGGTCGGGCCCATTCCGGGCGTGCGCAACTATTGGTCCGCCTGCGGCGTGATGGCTGGCTTCAGCCAAGGCGGCGGTGTTGGCCTGATGCTGGCGCAGTGGATGATTGAAGGCGAGTGCGAACGCGACACCACCGCGATGGACGTGGCGCGCTTTGGAAAATGGATCACCCCCGGCTATACACTTCCGAAGGTGGTGGAGAACTATCAAAAGCGGTTCAGCGTCGCCTATCCGAACGAGGAACTGCCCGCCGCCCGCCCCTTCCGCACCACGCCGATGTACGACATCTTTGACGGCATGGGCGCGGTCTGGGGTCAGCAATACGGGCTGGAAGTGGTGAACTATTTCGCGGCAGGCGATGAGCCGCGTTTTGAAACCCCCAGCTTCCGCCGCTCCAACGCCTTTGACGCCACCGCGCGCGAGGTAAAGGCAGTTCGCGAGGCCGTGGGCATCAATGAAACCCATAACTTCGGCAAATACGCCGTCACCGGACGGGATGCGCGCAAATGGCTGGACCGCATCATGGCCGGCCGGGTGCCGAAACAGGGCCGCCTGTCGCTCACCCCGATGCTCAGCCCCAAGGGCCGTATCATCGGCGATTTCACGATCTCCTGCCTTGGCGAGGAGGAATTCCAGCTCACCGCCTCTTACGGCAGCCAAGCCTTCCACATGCGCTGGTTCCTCCAGAACCTCGAGGGCGACGTGCGGGTCGAGAATATCTCTGACACCCGCAACGGTTTCCAGATCGCCGGCCCCAAGGCGCGCGCGGTTCTGGCCGCCTGCACACGGCAAGATATTTCAGATATGAAGTTCATGGATGTGCGCCGGATGACCGTCGGCATGGCCGACTGCATTGTGCAGCGCGTGAGCTATACCGGTGATCTGGGCTATGAGATTTACTGCGATCTGCCCAGCCAGCGGGCGCTATGGGATGTGCTGTGGGGCGAAGGGCAGAAGCACGGTATGAAACCCTTTGGGATGCGCGCGATGATGTCCTTGCGTCTGGACAAGTTCTTTGGCTCTTGGCTATCGGAATTCTCACCCGACTACACCTGCGCCGAAACCGGGCTGGATCGCTTCATCAGCTTCAAGAAAGCGGCCGATTTCATTGGTCGCGCCGCTGCGGAAGCAGAACGCGATGCAGGCCCCGCGCGAAGGCTCTGCGCCTTTGCGGTTGAGGCCACAGACGCCGATGTGAACGCCTATGAACCGGTCTGGCTGGAGGATGCGGTCGTGGGGTTCTGTACCTCCGGCGGCTACAGCCACTACGCGCAGAAATCCATTGCACAGGCCTTTGTTCCGGTAGAGAAAGCCGAAGCAGGCCTCAAGGTCGAGATCGAGATCCTCGGCAAGAGGTGCAAGGCCACGCTGATCACCGAGGTTCTGTTCGATGCAGACGGGTCCCGCATGCGCGGCTGATCAGCGAAAACAGTGCAACTGCGTCCCGCTGCGCGGGGCGCTTTGCTGTGCAGACCGGGACACAGTTAAACTACCATCAACCCAGTTAAGCTAAGTATGCTTCAGACTATGACCAAACTCCGGACTTGAAGACATGCAACACTGTGCCATTTTGATCTTAGCTGCTGGCGCCTCCTCCCGTATGAAGGGGCGCGATAAACTGTTGGAGCCGGTCCACGGACGCCCCCTGCTACAGGTAGTTATCCACCGTGCCGCAGAAACCGGCATGCCGGTCTATGTCACCCTTCCCGGCCCCAAACACAATCGCGCCGTCTATTCCGTGCCCGCCCATCCGGTCTATGTGCCCAATGCCGGCGAAGGCATGGCGGCCTCGATCCGGGCCGGTGTCGCGGCACTGCCGCCCGCGATTGAGGCGGTGATGATCCTGCCTGCCGATATGCCCGAGATCACAGAAGAAGATATGCTGCATATTGCCGGCGCGTCGCACGGGCATGACCCGTCCATCGTGCGCGCCTGTTCGGCCTCGGGCCGTGGCGGTCACCCGGTGCTGTTTCCGCGTCGCTATTTTCCAGAGCTGCTGAAAGTCACCGGTGACGGCGGCGCAAAGGAGATCCTGCTGCACCGACCGGTGCGTAAGATAAACCTGCCGGGTGAACATGCCACCACCGATTTGGACACGCCCGAACATTGGGCCGAGTGGCGCAACCGCACCGGCACCCATCAGTAATCGCTTTTCTCAATCCAACCGTTACACACAAAAAGGCAGGGCCTAGGCCCTGCCTTTCCGTGCATGCCCCCCGCCATGCTAGGCGTGGCGTGATCTCAGTGGACCAGCAGCCGCGCCTCGTGTTTCTTCAGGGACCGGCGTGCGGCGGCATATTCGCCGCGCCCTTCCTGTGTCTTCAGCTCTGGGAAAAGCTCAAAGATTTCATTGCGCTGCGCATTGTCCAAACCGCGGAGGGTCTGGTCACCGGGCTGAAAGCTTTCGCTCCAGGCCCCGTCGGACAGCACCACTTCGTGCTGATCGAACATGAAGTGGATATAGCTGATCGAGGTCGCCTCGACTTGGTCCACACCCTGCAGGCCGGTCAGATGTTTGGCCGCAACCAGAACTTCGCGGTCCTCGAAATAGAGCGCGGTTTTGTCGTTGGCGACCAGAACCCGGTGGTTAGGGCTGACCATCATATCGCGTTCCGGCAGGTTGTTCCCCAACGCGCCCTGACGGATCATGATCGGCTGCAAATGCGCCGCACCGCGCATTTCAGCGCCTTCTAGATCGCGCCGACCCGCCCAGCGGATGACCTGAATGCCATTGTCGCGGGTGATCACGCGGTCGCCAGCCTTCAGATCCTCAACCCAGCGTTCGCCCTGCGGGGTCGCAATCAGGGTGCCCGGTGTGAAACAGGGAATGACGTTTTCGATTTCCGCAAAGGTGGCCGTACCGGTGACATCACCATCCGCATCAAAGAACGTCACAACCCCGGCTTCGGGATCACCGACCTCATATTCAACGGTCAGGCTACCGCCCGGATTGGCCGCTTCTGCCGCACCGCGCAGATCCAGAACGTCGATGTCCTGACCATCTGCGTCTTCGCCGCCGAAGATGTCGTCGCCGACACCGCCGAGAATGGTATCATCGCCGCCTTCACCATAGATGAGATCGGCGCCTTCGCCGCCATCGATGATGTCATCACCGGCCGGACCCGGATCAACAGGCAGGATCGTGTCGAAATAGACGTCGCTGACATGGACACCAGTGTCCGCATCGCCGACCTGTTCATGTTCGATGACGATTTTAGACACCGGACCGGGGATCTCTACCAACAGCGCATATTGGGCGCTTTCGGCGTCGTCGTAGCCGCCTTCGGAAACCGCGGTCTCGTTGCCGGTGATCCCGTCGTTGTCCTGCAGATCCAGCTTGGAGCCACCGCTCAGGTTAACTTCGATCTGGTTACCCTGCGGATCAAAAGCCGTGATGGAGATAACGCCGTCACCGTCAATATCGCTGACAGTGAAAGACACATCTTCAACCGGATCGGAGAAGGAAAGCTGGTATTCGGCTGCTTCGCCATCTTCGCGCGCCAGGGACTGCATGCTGCTGTCACCCTCGGGGGCGCTGCCGTCATCTTCGATGCCGGATACATTATGCGCATCGTCCGAGAAGGTTGTCTTGACGGCAGAGGTCTGGTTCTGGATCGAGTAGGACACGATCACATTGCCGGTATCCTGGCTGAAGGCGCCGGTCAGATCGTCGCCGTCATCGATGCCGCCGCCGCTGTTGGGGTCAGGTGCCAGATCCCACTGAAACACTTCGCGCGGACCGGAAGGACCGGTTCCCGGCGCTGCACTGTCGCCGTAAATCTCATCGTTGCCGACGCCGCCATTCAGGCTGTCAGCACCGCCGCCGCCATAGATCGTATCCGACCCGAGCGCGGCAAAAACCGTATCATTTCCGTCGCCTGCGTCGACAACATCATCGTTCGGGGTAGAGGCACCCTCGGGGGCGTCCCCATTGTCGATCATGTCGCCTTCGGGATCACCGGTATAGGCAATATCGATCAGATCGGCACCGCTGGTGCCACTGACGATGCCGTCGCCAGCGGGCGCCACAGACACAACATTCTCGTCCAGCACCGCGACATAGTCGATCTTGCCTTCGAAACCATTGTCCCAGCATTCACCGCCCTGCCCCTTGGCACCGAAGTAAAAGCTCTCGTCTTTTTCGTTGCCGTCGGTCAGGTCGAAGTTCAGCCCGGAAACATCAGCAGAATCAATAATTTCCTGACCGGTGTCTTCGTTGACCACCTTCATGACCACACCATCCGGGGTCCAGCCATAGGAAACAGTGATGACCTCACCGCTGTCAGCAAACCCGTCACCCGTGGTCAAATGCGCCGAGGTGGCGCCCTGAGTGTGGATCACCTCAACTGCGCCGTCTTCGGTGATGCGCACTTCGAATACGCCCTTGCCGGGACAGCCCGGATCGTTTTCGACACCGCGGCTGACGACGGTCTGGGTTTCGTCCACACCGGAAGATTGTTTGAAGGAAACAACCAGCGTTCCCTCGTCGAGATCAAAGGAGGAATCCGGCCCCTCGTCGACGATGAAGGCACCGTCGCCTTCGGTCAGCAGCCAGCCGTTGTGGTAATCGGCGTCACCCTTGTTGTCGCCGTCCTGCGTATGGCCGTCATCCACACCGGTGTCATCGTCCTTATCGCCATCGCGAAAGTCCCACAGGCCAATCAGATTAGCGGAGGTGGTATTATCAAAATTGTTCGCCATGTCAGATTTCCCTTATGGGGCCGGTCAGACCGGAGTAATTGTGTTTCCACGCGGGAGGTTTGCGCGAAAACGCGCAGTGAAATGGCCGGCACAACACCGCGATTTCAGGGGCCAAAAGCGCAAACACCTTCAGCGCGGGCCGCCGTATGGCACCCGTTTCTCTCTGTATTGTTCCTCGAGCGGCAGCAAGCGGAACCAACAGACCCTGACATCGCAGTGATGCCCGCATACGGCCAGTTGGTATGACCGCAGCAATTTCGCCCCCCAGATGGGCTGTGATCTGTCTAAACGAGGCGCGTGGCCGCTCAAAGGAAAAAAAAGGCTAAAAACTGCCCTATTTTCCGAAACATGCAGCCAAGACGCGTGATTTCCGACACGGCAGGCCGCGCCACTGTTTCCCTGCTGGAAACATAAGGGGCCACAATCGGCTTGGGTTGACTAAAACTTTAGCTAGAGGGTCAGTTTTTCAAGAGTCACACGCCGGATTATACGCAATCAGGAAACAACGACCCGCTGCCCGACACCGCGCTCCAGCGCCACTTTTTTGAACACATTTTGGCCATAGTTCGGCACGAACAGGCATCAATCCCGGCCATTTGGCTGCTTTGTTCACGGCCGAAAACATCAAAGACGTTAAAATTCGTCAGGAATCACCTTTGGATGCGAAGCCATCCAAACCGTGCCACCATGGCGAGAAACAGACGCCATAATGACGCAATGCCCATTCTTTTTGCGGCCGCTCGCTCCAAATCTGTGTATCGCGCCTATTTGCTGGATCACAGTGACTCCATCACGAGTACAGGGTGTCCCGGCGCCGCAGAAAGCGGCCCTGCCTGCCGAGGAAACCCGAAATACGCTGCCCAGCACCAAGGGGGAGAGGCAAATCATGACACAACAAACAGCACCAGACGTTTGCGTTGAGCCTGATCATTCACAACAACCGGCATTCACCCTTCCTGATCTGTTTCAGGATCTGAGCGATGCGGCGGTCTTTGCCGACACCGACCGCCGCATCCGCTGGATCAACGCCACCGCCGCCGCGATCTTTGGCTATGACGCTGCGGAACTCATCGGCGAAGAAACAAGAGTGCTATTTGCCGATGCCGCCGGTTATGACCGGGTTGGCGTGGAACGGTTTAACGACAGCACCCAGGGGCCGGGTCAGCGATACGAAATCTCTTACCGTCGCAAAAACGGTGAGGTTTTTTCCAGTCAGACGACCGGCAGCCCGATCCGCGGGGCCGATGGCACGGCACAGGGGTTTCTGGCCATAGTGCGCGACGAAACGGAAACCCAGGTCATGGAGACCCTGCTGCGCCGCCTCTATGCTATTTCATCCTGCCCGGAACAGAGCGGCGACCAGAAGATCCACCGCATCCTGCAGCTTGGCTGCGAGTGTTTCCAGACATCTACGGCCATTGTCAGCAAGGTGCAGGGCAATACCTACACAGTCCTTTTCTCGGAATCCGAGATCTCTCCCGTGGAGGCAGGCACCGAATTTGAACTGGGCGATACTTACTGTGTCCACACCCTCAACGCCGATCGCCCCGTTGCGTTCCACAAGGCCAGCAGATCACATATCGCCAGCCACCCCTGCTACACAATGTTCCGCCTGGAGACCTATATCGGCGTGCCACTGATCATCGATGGCGCCGTTTTCGGCACGCTGAATTTCACCTGTCTGGACGACCGCCCCCCCTTTTCTACGCAGGATCTGGAGCTGATGAAGTATTTTGCCGCTTGGGTGGCTCTGGAAATGGGCCGCAGCCAGACATTGAAACAATCGGGCTAAAAGAACAAATCCAGCTGATTCTATCCCGGCCCGCCCGCTACCTGCCGCACTCATGTGGCGGGCTGTGCCACGGGCGAGGCCGTCCTGATCACGTGAGCTGTTGCGGCGGTCCGTAAATTGGGTCGCATCCGCAAACAAGAGCGCACTGATGGGCCAATAATCCGGTGCCAAAAAGAAAAAACAGGAAGCAGCCGCAGCCAACCCCCTGTTTTTACTATGGTACCCAAGGCCGGACTCGAACCGGCACGGTGTCACCACCGGGGGATTTTGAATCCTTGCAGTTCTTTTATTTTCAACGCGTTATATGAACGGGTGCAAACAAAGTGGTAAGCAACGCACTTCCTGCTTGCCTACACCCTGCCTCCGCTGTATTCCTCCCGCCACAGTGCCGCTGTGATGGAATGGTAGACATAGGAGATTCAAAATCTCCCGCCTTCACGGGCGTGCCGGTTCGAATCCGGCCAGCGGTACCACACCAACCGAAAAGAGCGCCTATCAGGGCTTTGTTGAGGGAACGAATGCCCCCTCCTGACGGCATGCGATGTGCCAATGTGATGAGTGTTGTTACCATCACAGAAGGAAGGAGCATCCATGACCCGTTACAGTGCCCCTCAGGGCCTGGGGCACGGCCACGCCAATACCGGTCACCCATGTAAAACCGGCGATTGAACCCACTTCGGATTTGTTTCATGGTCCTCCCAAACCAATAATCTGATTTGAGAGGCGCTGGGCCTGCTTGGCTTTGGCGGCAGTGATTTATGAACCAAGTTTCCCAATCCGAGATCAACAAAGCCGCGTGGGGTGCTTGTGATACCTTTCGAGGTGTTGTCGATCCGTCGATCTACAAAGACTACGTCCTGACCATGCTGTTTCTGAAATACGTCTCTGACGTGTGGAAGGATCACAAATCAGGGTACGAGGCGCAGTACCCCGACAACCCCGAACTGGTCGCCGCCATGATGAAGCAGGAGAGCTTCAAGCTGCCCGAGGACGCTTCCTTTGATGCCATCCATGCCCGTCGTCATGAGGCTGGTAATGGGGAGCGCATCGACAAGGCCCTGCACGCCGTCGAAGAGGCTAATGGCGACAAACTGCGGGATGTGTTCCAAGACATCAGCTTCAACTCCAACAAGCTGGGCGACGAGGAACAGAAGAACGATATCCTGCGCCACCTCATGGAAGACTTTGCCAAACCTGCTATGGACCTACGTCCATCCCGTGTGGGCAATCTCGACATCATCGGCGGGGCTTATGAATACCTGATCTCACGCTTTGCCGCGACAGCAGGCAAAAAGGCCGGTGAATTCTACACCCCTGCTGAAGTATCCGAACTCATGGCCCGCCTGGTGCGGCCCCAACAGGGTGACGACATCTGTGACCCCACCTGTGGGTCGGCATCTTTGTTGATGAAATGTGGTCGTCAGGTACGTGAAGCCACCGGCACCAAGCAATATGCGCTTTATGGGCAGGAGGCGATTGGCTCAACCTGGGCCTTGGCGAAAATGAACCTCTTTTTGCATGGCGAAACCAACCACCAGATCGAATGGGGCGACACCATCCGCAACCCCAAACTGCGCACCTCTGACGACATGCTGCGCCACTTTGATGTGGTGGTTGCCAACCCGCCGTTCAGCTTGGACAAATGGGGTGTTGAAGCGGCTGAGACTGACAAGTTCTCGCGCTTCCGCCGTGGGATCCCGCCAAAGACCAAGGGCGATTATGCCTTTATCCTGCATATGATCGAAACCCTGAAACCCCGCACCGGTCGTATGGCGGTGGTTGTGCCCCATGGGGTGCTGTTCCGTGGCTCATCCGAGGGCAAGATCAGACAAAAACTGATCGAGGAAAACCTGCTCGACGCCGTGATCGGCCTGCCGGAAAAGCTGTTCTTTGGCACCGGCATCCCCGCCGCGATCCTGCTGTTCAACAAGGCCAAGAGTGACAACACCGTTCTGTTTGTCGATGCATCGCGTGAATTCGAGGCTGGCACAAACCAGAACGCATTGACCGAGGATCACCTGACCAAGATCACCGCCACCGTCACCGCCCGTGAAACAATGGACAAATACGCCTATGTGGCCACGGCGGATGAGATCGCAGAGAACGACTTTAACCTCAACATTCCCCGATACGTGGACACGTTTGAGGAAGAGGCAGAGATTGACCTGATGGCGGTACGGGCCGAGCGTCAGGAACTGGCATCCGAGATGGCCGATCTGGAGGTCCGCATGGCGGCATACCTGAAGGAGTTGGGTTATGGTGCCTGAGGGCTGGGAAATCAAATCCATCGGTGATGTGTGTGAAGTCAAAGGAGGAAAACGCCTTCCAAAGGGTCGTTCGCTACAAAAAAGAAACACGCCCTATCCATACATTCGGGTATCAGACATGTTCGACGGTGGTGTATCCTTGGAGGATATTCGCTATGTGCCTGAAGATGTTGCCCCGAGTATTGCTCGCTACACCATTTCCAAGAACGACTTGTTCATTTCCGTTGCCGGAACTCTGGGGCTTGTTGGGAAAGTGCCAAAGGAACTGGACGGGGCAAATCTAACGGAAAACGCCGATAAACTAACAAAAATTCAAACGGACAAAGACTATCTTTTAGCAGTCTTGCAGTCACCTTGGGTTCAAAAATCGGTTGAGAACGAAAAGACCAGCAATGCACAGCCAAAGCTTGCACTGGAACGCATTCGCGGTTTCCGCATTCCTGTCCCCCCCCTAGCCGAGCAACGCAAGATCGCGGAAATTCTCTCCACATGGGATCGGGCGATTGAGGTGGCCGAGGCGCAGTTGAGCGCCGCCCACAGCGCCAAACGCGCCCTCATGCAGCAACTCCTAACCGGTAAGCGTAGGTTCCCAGAATTCGAAGGCGAAGAGTGGAAAGAGGTTAGGTTGGGGGATGTTTGTGCTCCAAAACAGTGGCCAACCATTGGCAAAAACGACATGACTGAGAGCGGCTATCCAGTGTTTGGCGCCAATGGGTTTATTGGATTCTACTCTGAATTCAATCACGAACACCCCACCACAGTTGTCACGTGTCGAGGCGCGACTTGCGGAACCGTAAGCCGGACGCCTCCAAGTACTTACATCACAGGTAATGCGATGTCTCTCGATTATATCGACTTCACTCGTGTAGACGATGAGTTTCTCTTCTTTGCGCTACAACGAAGAGGCTTCGATGACATCATATCCGGTTCTGCGCAGCCGCAAATCATTGGCAAAGACATTCGTTCGGTGAAACTCAATTTGCCTAATTTGGGCGAACAAAAAAAGATCGCCGGAACCCTGTCCGTTTGCGACAGTGATGTGGCCAACATCGAAGCCCAAATCACCAAACTCCGCACCGAGAAGAAAGCCCTGATGCAGCAACTGCTCACCGGCAAACGGCGGGTGGTGGTGTGAACGACAATGCGCTGATCGGCATTTTGCAGTTGTTGGTCTATGCAGGTATTGCGTGGGTCATCTGGAATTTCTTTTTCCGCGAAAGTGAAGAAGCCAAAGCAGCCCGACTGGCACAGGAGAAAGCCCGCGAAGACGAGCACCGGCGGCGGCATGTTGAACGCGCCGCACAGGCCGAACGGGACCGCAAGAAACAGGAGGCAGCCCGCAAGGAAAGCGCCCGCCAGCAAGAGCAGGCCCGTCAGGAGCGCGCTCGCAAGAAAGCCGAAGCACAGGAAGAATTCGAGCGCCTTGTGTCGCAGGGGATGCCTTCCGGTGTTGCGAAGGCTCATAGGGAATACAAAACGCAGAACCCTCTTGCCCGTGGGCAGGGTTGGTACAGCGAAGATGTCTCTCCTCTTACATTTTACGGCTATCGCGTCGGCAAGACGCGGGGTTTGCGGGCAAGCGAGCGGCGCGAAATCATCCGCTATGTATTGCGCGCCCGCCTGGCTGATCCGCTGGCCAAAAGCTATCAAACCACGTGGGGACCGCCATTCAGTCGACAGCGACGTTTATCGATCATTTCGCATCTGGACATGTTGGCGGCCCAGCGCGCGACACGTCGCAACTATGAAGTCGCCGTTGCAGAGTGGACCGAAGACAGCGATTGGACCGAAAAAGTGATGGAAAAAGAGATTGCCAAGTTGGGCAACTACGGTTTTGGGTAGGTCACTGATTTTATTTAGTGATTGAACCAGAGATGATGAAAGCCTGAGGAAAGCGCGGCATGCAAGAAACCCCCGACACTCGCGAAGAAGCCGCTGCCAAGCTGCCAGCATTGCATGTTATGATGGTGATGGGGTGGCAGTATCTGCGCCCTTCCGAGGCTCTGACCCTGCGTGGATCGGAGCGGGGTGTGTTGCTACTGCCCGTTCTACAGGCTTGGTTGGAGAAGCACAGGTTTCACTTCAAAGGGCAAAAGCATTCGTTGTCATCGGCAGGTGTCGACGCGGCAATCCGTGAAGTCACATCAACGGGACTGAGTGAGGGGCTGCTGTCTGCCAACCGTGCGCTCTATGTCAAACTGACCAAGGGTGTGACTGTCACCGAATTTGTCGATGGCCAGAAGACATCCGTCACCGTGCCTCTGATTGACTGGACGAATGTGGATGCCAATGCATTCCATGTGACCGAGGAAATGTCGGTAGAGCGTCCTGCCAGCAAGGGCACTTACCGACCTGACATTGTGGGTTTTGTGAACGGTATCCCACTGACGGTGATTGAGGCCAAACGCCCCGTGTCATCGACCAAAGACAAGGCCATGGTCGATGAAGGCATCAGCCAAAACCTGCGCAACCAGATGGGCGATGGCATCCAAGATCTCTACGCCTATTCCCAAGTGCTGTTGTCGATCTCGGCCAGTGACGGGCTTTACGCCACCACCAACACACCGAAAAAATTCTGGTCGATCTGGCGTGAAGAGGACCTATCAGATGCGGAGATGGCCGCAATCCGCAACACACCGCTCTCAGAGGCCCAGAAAGCCGCTCTTTTCGCCGATAGAGCAGCATATGAGCGTCAGGGGTATGAGACCCTGCACAGCGCCCCTGTGGCGATCACAGAGCAGGACAGGTTGATCATCGGATTGCTGCGTCCTGACCGGTTGCTGGACATGGTGCATCGGTTCATCTTCTTCGATCAAAAGATCGGCAAGATCATTGCACGCTATCAACAGGTGCATGGCACAAAATCCATCGTTGACCAGGTCTCGAAACAAAACCCCGATGGGAGCCGTGAGGGTGGTGTCATTTGGCATACCACGGGATCAGGTAAATCCAATTTGATGGTGCTGCTGACCAAGGCGCTGTTGCTTGATCCAGCTCTTGCAAACTTCCGCATCATCATCGTTACCGACCGCGTTGATTTGGAGAAACAACTGGCAGGGACATTCCTGACTGGTGGGGCATTCGGCTCCGCTGTTGCAACAAAGAAAGATGGCGAGAAAGCAAAGGTGCAATCAGGCCGTGATCTGGCCGTGCGGATTGGTCAGGGCAATGATCGCATCACATTCACGCTGCTGCAAAAGTTCAACTCGGCCACTAAGCTGCCGGAATGCTACAACCCATCGGACAAGTTGTTGGTTCTGGTGGATGAAGGTCACCGCTCCCAAGGGGGTGAGAACCACGAACGTATGCGCAAGGCATTGCCCAATGCAGCCTTTATTGCCTTCACTGGAACGCCACTTCTGAAAGATGACAAAACCCGCAACAAGTTCGGCCCGATTCTGCATGCCTATACAATGCAGCGGGCTGTTGAAGATGGGGCTGTCACGCCACTGGTTTATGAAGAACGAAAGCCCGTCGTTGATATCAACGACAAGGCCATTGATGCATGGTTTGACAAGATCACCGCTGGTCTCACCGACAAACAAAAGATCGACCTCAAGAAAAAGTATTCGACACGGGGACAGATATACGGCGCAGCCAATCGCATTGATCTAATCGCGTGGGATATAGCAGAGCACTTCAACACCAACTTCAAGTCGCTAGATTTGGGCCTGAAGGGACAGTTGGCGACAGACAGCAAGCTATCTGCGATCCGCTACAAAGAAGCCCTTGATGCCACTGGTATGGTCTCCAGTGCGATTGTCATTTCCGCTTCAGACACCCGTGAGGGACATGAAAGCACCGATGAGAGCAAGCTGCCTGAAGTGCAGGCGTGGTGGAAGGCAAACATCGGTAATGATGAGGAAGCCTATCTGACCCGCGTGATCGAAGGGTTTGCCACGGATGGTGATCCCGACATCTTAATAGTGGTGGACAAACTGCTGACGGGATTTGATGAACCGCGCAATGCGGTGCTCTACATCGACAAGCATCTCAAGAGCCATAACCTGCTGCAGGCAATTGCACGGGTGAACCGTCTGCACGAAGCCAAGCAGCATGGCGTGCTGGTGGACTATCGTGGTATTCTTGTTGAACTGGATACATCGATCCAAGATTACCAAGACCTCGCCGCACAAACCCAGGCCGGGTTTGACATTGATGATCTGGCTGGAAGCTTCACCAACGTCTCGACCGAGTATAAACGCCTGCCAGCCCTGCATGATGCGCTCTGGGCCATCTTTAGGGACGTGAATAATAAGGCGGATATGGAGCAGTACCGCCAGGTGCTGATCCCATCGTTCCGGACGGACGACAGCGGGGCCAGTGTCGATGATCACCAGAAGATCAGGGAAGACTTCTATGACGCACTGACACAGTTTGGCATGTGTCTGAAACTCGCCCTATCATCCCGTGCCTTCTTTGAAGATGGGTCGTTCAATGAGGCGACCATCCAAAAGTACAAAAGCGATTTGAAATTCTTCACCCAGCTTCGTGCCCAAGCCAAACAGGATGCCCAAGAAACCGTGGACTTCACCGTCTACGAGGAACAAATCCGCAAACTCGTGGACAAACAGGTGGTCGGTCAGGACATCACGGACCCTGAGGGTGTGATCCTCGTTAACGGTCTGGGTGGCGATGACCCAGAAGATTGGTCCGATGAGAAAACCCGATCCGAGGCCGATGTCATTAAGACCCGTCTGCGCAAAACCATTGAACAAGACCTGATCGATGACCCCCATGCGCAGAAGGTGTTCTCTGAGATGCTGAAAGAAGCCATCGCAAATGCCGAAGCCTTCTTTGATCATCCGAACAAGCAATACACCATGTTTAAAGATCTCGAAGAGATGGTGAACGCCCGTGCAACACCTGACGTACCGGATCGATTTGCTGATCGTCCCCGCGCACAGGCGTACTTCGGGGCGTTTCTCGATCAGCTGGGGGAAACTGCAGGCGATCAGTCAGAGGATGGTTTTGTCACTGAAGCCCTTTGGATCGATGAAACGGTCAATGATGCGGTGCAGTCCCATTCGATCAATCCCGCCAGCATCGAAGCTGAAATCCGCAGAACCATGTTGCCACGGTACTTCAACTTCTTTGGTGGTCTGGATCATGCCAATGGGTTGATAGAACGGGTGATAGGGATAGTGCGAGCCGGTGCTGCCAAGGGCGGGTTCTAATGACCAGCCAGAAGATCATCTATGGTGATCAGGTCATTCCCTACACAATCAAACCTGACCCAAAGCGCCACTCACGGATTGCGATCCATGTAGAACCCGACGGCTCGGTCGTCGTGGATGCACCGCCTGAATTTGATCTGTCATCGATTCACACAGCGGTCCAGAAACGGGCAAGATGGGTGTCAGGGCATGTCGGGGAGGCACTGACCCGTTTTGCGCACGTGCGGTCCCGAGAATACGTCTCTGGTGAGCAGATCATGTACTTGGGGCGTCGCTATGTCCTGAAGGTGATCCTAACGGACCAGAAGCCCCAATCCGTACGACTGAAAGGCAACAGGTTAGAAGTCGAAACGAAGTCCGGTGATACCGATGACATCAAAGGATGTGTGCGAGCATGGTATCGGGTGAAGGCGCGAGACTATTTTGCGAAGAAGATCGCAGAAGCCTCTGATCGACTGCCATGGATCACAGAGGTGCCGCCATTCCGTCTGGTGGACATGAGCAGGCAATGGGGCAGTTGCTCACCCGAAGGGCAAGTGATCCTGAACCCACATCTCATCAAAGCCCCACGTGATTGTATTGAATACGTTGTTCTGCATGAACTGGCACACCTCAAGCACCATGATCATGGGTCGGAGTTCTGGCAGCTCATCGATACACACCAGCCGACATGGAAAAAGGCAAAAGCGGAATTGGATGCGTTAGTGGAGGTTCTGACTGTGGAGTGAAGGGGCTTCCGACCGCAACGGGAGTGTTATGAACTCTGTGTATCCGGCCCGGTTCGAGACCGACATTCTGGCATCGGCCCATAACCGTGTCGCTTTGGCCGATCTTCCGGGCCATTGGATTGACGCAATGCATGATGCGCAGCCGCCCAAATGGTTCACGCTGGATATGGGCATCTCCGTCAGCCCCACCCATCGGGATCAGGAAGGCACAGCCTGGAACGGTCACTTTGGCTGCAAGTGTTATCACCCTCTGTTCGTGCTCAACCAGTTCAGCGATCTTGAGCGCTGCGCTCTTCGCAAAGGCAACGTACACAGCCCGGATGGCTGAAAGGAGGTTCCTGGTACCGTCATTGCCAAGTATCGGACCCGCGAGCCGCCTGATCAAGACCGGCGCGCGGTTTGTGCACCACGCTCGAAAGATCACCTTCCAACTGGCCGATGCGGCTGTCTCGGTCAGCGACTTCGTGCAAGTTCCTTGCGGCCATCCGCGACCTTAAGCCACCGCCGAGGTCGGCATAAACTTCGGCAAAAGAAAACCTCGACGAAACTGGCTCGACAGGTGTGGCATGCAGAAACCTAAATGGACGAAATCCGAGGCAAACCCTGTAGACAATGCCCTACGCCCCCTAAAAAATACCGTGCTCGCTAGCGACGCTTGTCTCAGGCTTGAAAACATCGGCGAAAATGGTCAATGTCCAGGAAACGCCAAGCTACCTGGGAAATATCGGTTAAAGCAAGGACAGCACGTTAAGTAACCTCGAAATGGTTAGCGGCGAGCTAATATGAAACATTGCCACTTGGAGTCAATGAAATTAACAAATCCTACAAAAGATATACATTTTTGCTTTTGTCAGCAGCTCTTATTTCTTGGGGTGGGATCTCAGGGCATGCGCACTACGAAGAACGCAAAAGAAAAAACTTCTTTGAGTTATTCCCGCGTTGGTTCCATGATAGACTGCTTTGCAGTCCCAACTTAGAAAATAACAGAACCCTACTATTGGCGCTGGCTCCAGATTTAGTTAGACGCGTTGATGTAGAGAATGATAAAATCAATGGTATTTTATCGAGAACTGAAGATGGGGATATAAGCGTTGCGGATCTGTTGCAGCTCCAGAGCGTAAATGGAATAATTTTCAGTGGCTTCAAATTCCAACTTGTTGATGCATGTGGGATTGAGGGTTTTATTTTCAACAGTGGAAATAAGGAATTAAAATACTGCGAAAAGAACATAAGCGTTTCTATTTTAGACCGTGGGTTAATTTTTTTGGGGTCTTCAAGTGCGCAGCAGTCGGTCCGTGGTTTCTACAGTAGCCTAGAGAAATCTGGCAGGACCGCTGAATTCTTGGACGAAATGCAGGCTACAAGTGCCAGCAAGATTAGGCACTTTGAAGAATCAAGTCGGATGTTTGAACAACTGCCAGCTTCTCAGTTTTCTGGGCTTACCAACAATGAGATTCAGGCGGCGAGACAGCAATATAAGTTGGAAAGATATATAGCGTATCGGTGCGCCAGCGATAACATTGACGAATAGTTCGAAGTTACTGCCATCCGTGCGACTTTGCAAAATACACTTTCTGCGCTTTGCTGACCCTGATGTGGTGCGCAGAATTGGAGGTGTATATTTCTCAAAAGTATAAACTTGCTCATATTCCACACATGCCGAGGTGGCAACCACTTGAGTTGCCGCACTCCAGGGATGAAAGAATAGAGACTCTTTACATCATGAGTTACTCGCAAAGAGTTACCGGACTTCGGAACATGGAGTATGGAGTATGGAAAACGACTTAAGTTCAGCTGTTTAGAGTAGGATGGGCATCCGAAACCAGTTGAGCAATGCCCGCCTAATCAAAGCCGAGAGGTATTATGCGGGGCAACATCAACAGCCTCACCAATCAAATATAAGATATAAAACCGTGTTGCCTTCGGCTGGGCCTTGCGGCCCATTTCTGAGTTTCTTGCACCCATGTAATAAGGGTATAAGTTATGTGTGAGATGAGATATTCGTATAACTGGTGGATTTATTGTTTTTCTACATGGGTGCAAAATTCAGCTTAGGCGAAGCCAAGGGGCTTGCCCCTTCCACTTATTACAATCAAATACCTTATATGAGAATAAAACGCTGATCATACATTTGGTATTGACGCGCCATTGCGCGAATTGCTAAAATGGATGTAGCTCAAAGAGGTGAGCTGCGCTCGCCCAACGAACACCATCCATGGGAAATTTCATAAACTTTTTTGCTGGATCATTGAATCCGGCGCATTGGTTTTCCTAAATACTCATGAGCAACAAGGTTCATGCACTCTGATTTAGCACTCCTTTCGGAAAAGTTAAATTGAACAAGGTTGAGGTGAGGGAAGTGGATTGACCCCCATATTCTCTTTACCTACTCGCAACAACCGCATGCGCTTTGATCCCCAGCCAAACTCAACCAAAACTTCAATTTTAACACGAAAGGAACATGACAAGTATTACATTATTTATACATACCGGCAGATCCCCGCTAAAAGACCAGTGGTTTCAAGAGTTCTCAGTACAAAAAGTCAAGTATTCAACACATTACTTTGACTCCAACCTATTCCCAAAATATTTAGATCAAGAAATCGACAGCTTGCATGATTTGGTTTTGCAGGATGCGTTTGATGCTCGCAATGAACAGATGCCGCCTTCTAGGAAGAAGGCCACAAAGATCACCAAGAAGTTCAAAGATGATGTGTATGACGCTTGCGCACTGCTAGTAGGCAACGGGATACAGGCAATACACAAGGGCCAGCCCATAGCGATTTCTATCAGCAAGCACACAGCAATTGGATACGGGATAAGCAAAGAGATAATGCGTGCCGTCATCAAAGCGGTACAGAAGCACAACCAGTTTGAACTAATTACTGGTGGACGTGACAAGTATGATGAAGACCACTTTGAAGCCATCACAAGCCGCCTAATCCCCCTGAAAGGCTTTGCAGAGCTTGTGGACGGCTGCGGAGTGCTTCGCATAGACACCAGCAAGAAAAACAACCTTGCCCTACGTAAGACCGTGAAAGAACGCGTCTACAGCAAAGAGAATGCGCAGTGGTACACCAAGAAGACCAAGACTGACATTAAGTTCAACAGTGAGGCACCAAGCCTTGTTGAGCTTAGCAATCGTATCAGCCGCATCAACGCCTTCAACTCCACTGCTGTGATTGCAGGCGAAGGCGTAGATGCAAACGGCATTTTCACCACAAAAAACCATCGCAAGCTATCAGTTAACATGAACGCCTACACTGCAATTCACACAAACGATTTTGCCCATGGCGGGCGTTTGTTCGCAATGAACGGCATTCAAGCGATGCCAAGCATAGATCGAAAAAAACTAACCATCGATGGCGCAGCAGTAGTCGAAATAGATTACTCTTCAATGCACCCGACCATATTAGCGGCTCTTTCCGGTGAAGATATCAATGGATACTTCTATGACGTGGAGTGCGGCCATGGTGAACACAACATTGGTATAGTCAAGCTAGCAACCAACATCTGCATCAACAGTTCTTCTAAACGCCAGTCAACTGAGGCTATTGTAAATCGCGTGATGGACGATTTTAACCTTGCATTGAGCGCCAATGATGTAAACAAGATACGCAACGCAATCACTAATTTCTACCCTTGGGTTGAACAATTCTTCTACACCGGTTTTGGCTTGAAGCTAATGAAGATTGAGCGCAATATAGCACTGCATGTCATGGAAACCATGCAATCAAACAACTACCCATGTTTCACAATGCATGACAGCTTCCTCGCACCAAAGAAAGCAAAGGAAGAACTGATATTCGCAATGAAGAAATGGGCCGCAAGTGTTGTAGGAGCATACGCAAATACAAATGTGCCGCGTAAAGTATTCAACGTAAAATGAGGGAAAGGAGTAGATATGGCAAGTATAGTTTGCGGCAGGTGTATCATGGAATTTCGCCTTCCAAGCAAGAATTACGCGAAAGGCTCCTTTTGCACTGATGGAACACTGGATGCTCTTTAACTGTTTAGGTGGCGAGCAAGCGTCTGGAGAGGTATTTGAGCAGGTTTAAGAAAGAAGAAAAAGCCCTCGCCGGAATTCCGGTAGAGGGCTTTCTCTGTAATGCGAATGGTCAGACTGCCTTCGCTTCCAAAGAGGACGTCTACACGGCGGTCCGCAAGTTGCACATGGAGCTTTTCCCAGAAGAGTACTCGTTTATGATGGACAGCCATGCCGACCTGAAAATTCGATCCCTCAATCAAAGCCCCCTAAGTGAAGACTACCTAAATCTCGTGAATAAAAGGCGGGCTTCCCTTGGAGTGTCTCGTTTTCGCGGTGTAAGTTCCGGCATTTGTGACGACACATGGCAATATTGCAGAGGTAAATTGGGGCTGTAAATAAAAGTAGGGCAAAATGGCCTCGTTTTCACTCGCTCGCTCAAGCAGTTTTATCGAAACGAGACAAAATAGTCGGTAACGCTACTCGCCGCCAAAAGTCGCATGAGATCATGCCAGAGGACATGCCTCCATGGGCGTGCTCCGGCATAAAAAATTCATCTTCCAAGGCCAGGCTGTGCCCTGTCATCTTTCCGAACTCTTGCTCTAGCGTCAAAGCCAGCTCAGTACGAGTTCTTGGTAGTTGGTAGTTGGTGGTTCTTAAGTTCGGTTTTCAATTGCTGCCACAGGTATGGGTCACCACGCAATCCCCAATGGTGAGGCTCCTCTTTCATCAGGTTACTGATAGTGGTCATGCTTCTGCCTTCTCTGCCTTCAAAATCCTATACACTGATGCCCGACTGATCCCGAGTTCCTTGGCGATTGCAATGGCTCCTTGGCCTCCAGCGACACGTTGCTTGATAGCATCTGCATCGATAGACGACTGGCGACCCTTGTAAACGCCACGGCGCTTTGCTTTGGCAATCCCTTCGGCTTGGCGTTTTCGAATGATGTTGCGTTCAAATTCTGCGAAGGCCCCCATCATCTGCAACTGTAGTTTTGCAAATGCGTCGTCCTGGTCACTTGAGAAGCTCAGACCTTCGGACAGGAACCTCACTGTCACCTGCTTGTCGTTTAGCTCCTGAATGATCTGCTGCAGGTCCCTTAGGTCACGTGCCAGTCTGTCGATGGAATGAACAAGAACCTCATCGCCTTCACGCGCGAATTCAATCATCGCAATCAAGGCTGGTCGATCTGCAGATGACTTCCCTGAAATCTTTTCCTCAAAAGACTTGTCGATCTTTCCCAAGTCCTGGCGGGCAAGGTTCTGATCGAGAGTGGAAACGCGCTTGTAGCCTATCTTCATACAAATTCACTACTTTGTGTTTTTTACCTCTAGATCCTAACTGGATTCGTTTTTTATGTCAAATACCGACCCTAAAAGTACAAAAAATGAGCCATATTGGAATGTATCGCATGGGTAGACCTTATTGAAACAGACGTTTCTGAAGCTCCCCACACTCAAGGTCTCGCCCTAACGACTCTAGTAGGTTGCAGAATGATCCAGAGTTGTGACAAACAACAGCTGAACCAGCTTCACCTTTAATAAACTAAACCGCACGAGAGAAAAATGAGCATAACAAACGACATCATTTCATGTTTCAAAAAAGTTCACAACTTCTCCGGTAGAGCCTGCAGACGTGAATTTTGGACATTTCAAATTTTCTGGGTCATAGCTTACATCTTGGTCTATTGGCTTACCTCTGGCTTTCTAAGAAAAGACCACGTTGTCGACAATCCATGGATTGTAACGACTTTCTTCTTTCTTCCGCTATTGACCGTCTCCTTCCGGAGGCTTCACGACGTTAACCTACCAGGCTGGGTACTCTTTGCACCCTTCCTCTTGTTCTGCACAATTTCTCTCGTAGACAGCTACGATCATATTTCGGTCCGGATTTTTCAAACCATTGCTTTCTTCGGAGCCATCGGGCTTAACGCTTGGATAGTTGTCAAGTTTTTCACCAAGGGGGACGAAGGCGAAAACTTCTATGGTGAACAACCCGCTGCGTAACGCGACTTCTTGGATACATATAATCCCAACCCTGATATGGGATGGGAAGGTTCCGGAGAATTTCTTTGAAGCATGAAAAATGATGACCGATAAGCGGTTGGCTTTCGATGTCTTGCTCGGCTTGTTGATCGTCAGTAATTGCGCGCAAAGAAACCCCTAAGCTGAGAAAGGTTTGTTGTGAAATATATTGTATCAGATTCGCTATTTCGCTTTAGTTGCACTTCCATTATGGTGACGGTATTTTGTTTTTTCGCGAATTCAGCCGAAGCTGTTGAGCCTTCCTTTAACTGTAGCGATCAACTCAATCCTACAGAAAGCGCAATCTGCATGTCAGATACCCTTTCACGTTTGGACAGGAAGGCTAGTGCCGCCTACAAGAAATACGCAGGCAGGATTGGGGTCGAAGCCGCTCGTGTGTCTGCTAGGCAGATGTTGCAGCAAAGAAACGCGTGCCGTTCTGAGATGGCTTGCATTGAGCGACGCATAGTTGAATCAATCGCGGTCTTTGAAGGTAACGAAGTGACGGTACCGGGTTATTCTGCGTTTCAGGCGATGTCGGTATTTGACCGCAAACGAATACAAATTTCGTTGAGAAATTTGGGGCTTTACAACAGTGAAATCGATGGTGTTTGGGGGCCAGGTACCGAGAAGGGGTTTCGTAAATTTGTCCAAGAGCTTCCTGGAGATCAGGCTGAGAAGTCAGGCAGTTTCTCACAATTGCACATCGAGACAGCAATCGCCAAATTGCTGGTATATTGCATTGACTGCGAGCCTGGTGAAGAAGGGGAGGTGATTACTGAAACTCAGTCGAGCGGTAAAACAGTTAAATCCGCTACCAACAACGCTCCCTCAGTCCGAAACAGCGCTTTCACCACCATGTTTGGTGTGAGCATTGGAATGTCTTATGACGAAGTCAGATCAGTTTTGTGGAGCAGGTTCCCGGAATTGAGGAACTGCACGCACAGAGCAAAAGGTGATAGGGAAGAGATTCTGCTTTCCATTTATGTGCGGCCTGATTCAAGACTTGAATGCACAGGAAATCACATCACAACGATGCTGTCCCCATATGTAATCGTGCATGAGGGGCAAAGAGTGATTGCAATCGGGTTTGGCTGTCAGATGTTCAATGGTTGCGGTCGCGATGGCTCCGAACTTGCAAAAGAGTTGCACGACGCAGGTGTTACAGGCAAATTTTCTGGCGTCGATTCAAGAAGGCCCTGCTACCGAGCAGAAAATGACACTGTCTGTATAAGGCACGAAAGGGTGCCTGGAAAGATTGTGATCTTCGATGAAGATGGAATGCAAGAAATAGTTAAACTTGAAAAGCGTATTTTCGAAGATCAGAGGACGATGACGTTCGAGTAATGTGTATTAGTCTCGATGTGATATGATCCCGCCCCCTTCTCAGCAAGCTGAAGTTGGGGACGGCACATCTCTTGAAAGAAATGATGGTTGACCGTTTTGGTGGTGCACACCAACACAAAACGAGGAAGTCACGGCGTTAAATATTACTGAGGTAGTACCCGTGTGGTGGTGTAATTCCGTCGATAGCGCAGGCTGAGCGAAGCCTTGTGCAGCACAGGCAAGGCCCGCGTGGGTTGCTGAACGGCCATGGACGTTCTCCGGTAGAGTTTGGGTTGCAACCTGACCTACCGATCAAGGAGACCTAAGCGGATCATTCCATGATCCCGACACAGTTCAGACGCAGACAAACCGACCTCAGCCTACTTTAGGATTGCTATGATCTACGCGTCGCCAAATTAACCGCTCTTCATTCAGAATCTCATCAGATATCTTGTCGAAAAAATTATACATTTGACCACATTAATTTCAGGCGGGATTATCCTCTCATAAGACATGACAGGAGGCGATTTCTTATTCTCCATAACTTTGTAGATTGGAGATGATATTTTCACTCAACGGCATTTTCTTCGCATAAAAGCGATCGATGACTTCAACAGAAGTACCGCACATTTTGGCTAGAGTAAGGAGGTTGACGTTCCCGTGACTTTCGCGAATCCTGCTTTGAATGCAGTAATGGCGGAAAGAGTATACAGTTCGCTTGTTTCCCTCACTATCAAACCTTAAATCTGCTTTTTCAGCTATCCATGCGAAGATTTCACCGGCCTTTCGCAATGCAGTGCTGCGGTTCTGATACTCATTCAAAAACAAGTAATCATCTGTTTCATAATCCGGGTTCATCTTTTCAATTTTGTCATACAGGTCAGCACAATATTCCAAAGTATGGATTAGACGCTTGCCGGTCTTCCCGTTATGAACCGTTATGTCCAGCCTTGGGTTTGACCCTCCAACTTTTTTAACGTCACGGTGCCGAATGCCGAAAAGCTCGCCCTCTGTCGGCCGTAGAAAAGAATATTTCAAAAAACCAAACATTGCGTAATGCTCTTTGCTTATTTTGAGTGTGGAAACTGTTCGGTTTCCACTAGGCAGCGTTCCAACCTGCCCGATTGAACTATACAATGCATCAAAAAATTTCGTGTATTCGGCAGGTGTAAAGCTCGGGCGCGGCTTGTCCGTCACCGTATTCAATTTTGGGCTGTCCGGTATGGCAATAATCACCCCATCTTCCAGAGCGTACCGCAACACCTTACGAATGGTGTAAAGGTGTTTCTTCTGTGTTGTGACCGCAAGCCCCCTGCCCTTCAAGATTTCGATGTACTGCCGCAAATCGCCGGTTCTGATCTTGGTAACAGGCGTCTTGCCGAAGTAATCAAGAATTCCATCACCGGGCCGGTTCAGCTTTTTCCAATCATCCTTTTCACTTTTGGGAAGCTGCTTGGCATACACTTCGAAGTGCGTTTTGCGCTCTGCCTTGGCCTCTGCAATCGCAACATGGTCAATCGTGTCTGCCCACTCTATGGCAGCTTCTCTTGCCTGAATGCGGCTTTTCTCTTTTGTGGATTTGACCTTGTAGAGACGGGTCAGCGGATTCCATAGGCGCGCGTACCAGTACGGTGAACGCTCCTTCCGGTAGATAGCAAGGCCAGTTCGAATAGTGCTGACGTTTTTCATGACAATATCCAGTGGTAAGCAGTGGTGAACAAAATACAACCACCTGGACAACAGTCAATACGTCACATAAACAAGGGCTTAATCGCCCTTGATAGACCGCCTTTAAGGATTTTGAATCCCCTGCGTCTACCATTCCGCCACTTGGGCACTGTCGCTTTCCTAGCGAAGCCCGCGCGCAAGGTCCAGAGGCAAAATCAGCGGGATCCGCGCATTATCGCTAAGTTGTTTCCCCTCCTGTTGACCTGACGCCATGCCCGTGTTCAATCCGCATTGAGGCCAAGGAAACAGGAGCAGGTGCAATGCTGCGAAAGACATATGATCGGACCATGGCGCTGGCCGACCACCCCCACGCCCTGTGGTATCTGGCGGCGGTCTCCTTTGTCGAAAGCTCTGTGTTTCCGATCCCGCCTGATGTCATGATGATTCCAATGATCCTGGCCCGCCCGTCCCGCGCCTGGCTGATCGCGCTGGTGGCGCTGGTGGCGTCTGTATTAGGCGGCGTTCTTGGCTATGCAATCGGAGCCTTCTTTTATGACAGCCTTGGCCAGCCGATCCTCGAGGCGATGGGCAAAGGCGGTGCAATGGAGGAATTTAACACCCGGTTCAATGACTTCGGGTTCTGGGCCGTGCTGGGCGCCGGGGTCACCCCCTTCCCATATAAGGTGATCACCATCATGTCCGGCTGGACCGGCATGCCGATGGGCACCTTTATTGCCACCTCCATCCTCGCCCGTGCGCTGCGCTTTTTCATCGTCGCCGGGCTTTTGTGGAAATTCGGCGAACCGACACGCAATTTCATCGAAAAGCGGCTGGGAACAGTTTTCACACTGTTTGTCGCGCTGCTGTTCGGCGGGTTCTTTATGCTGCGAGTGTTCTGAGTATGCGAAAACTACTGATCCTTGCCGCGGCGGGCGGCTCTGCGGCGATGCTTCTGGGCGCCTTTGGGTTTCAATATATCGGCGATATGGCGCCCTGTAAGATGTGCTACTGGCAGCGCTATCCCCATGCCGCCGCGGCTGGCATCGGAGTTCTGGCATTGTTGATCCCGGCTGCTATTCTGCCCTGGCTCGGCGCATTGGCAGCGCTTTCAACCGGCGCAATCGGTGTCTTCCACGCTGGCGTCGAAAAGGGACTGTGGGAGGGACCATCCACCTGCACATCCGGCCCGATCGGCGGTCTCAGCCCCGAGGATCTGATGGCCCAGATCATGACAGCACCGCTGGTGCGCTGTGATGAGATACCGTGGGAAATGTTCGGGGTTTCCATGGCCGGCTGGAATGCCATCGTCTCATTTGGATTGGCTTTGATCTGGATCGCTGCCGCCCGCAGCCGCTGACGTGATAACGACGGCAGCGCTGCCTCTGCGCTGCTGCCCTGCCCAGTCTCAGCCCAGCCGTTATCCGGACGCTGCCCGCGGCTGCTGTTTCCCGGCTTCAGAAGATAAAGTCATCTGCATCCACGCGGCCGCCCAGAACTTGGATCTGGTCGCCGTTGCCCAGATCGATGCGGGTGCTGAACAGACCACCGCTGATGTGGTCTTCGATCTCCTCGTAGCCTGAGAACCCGTATACGCTGAGGTCGATCATGTCGCGACCGCTTTCAAAGCCGATGATCTTGTCCTTGCCGCTACCGGCTGCAAAGACAAAGGTATCTGCCCCCCAGCCGCCGAACAACTTGTCGCGTCCGGCCCCGCCGTCCAGCGTGTCATCGCCACTACCGCCAAACAGGTGGTCCTTGCCGTTACCGCCAGATAGCATGTCATTGCCGCTGCCGCCAAACAGCTTGTCCCGGCCGTTGCCGCCCGAAGCAATATCATCGCCGGACCCTGCAAAAATCTTATCCCGGCCGCCCATTCCGCTGATCAGATCATTGTCGGCACCGGTGAACACGGTGGAGGATTTATTATCCCCGATGATGAAATCCACATCGCCGCTGCCATCTGATTGCAACAGGTCCGCAGGCAGAAGCACGCCGTCGATGGCATGCACCACACCGTTGGAGGCCTGCAGGTCAATTGCCGCGATCTGCGGGTCCTCAACATCCGGATCCTTGTCGATCAGGGTTATACCGTCGACCTCGATCGTACCGCCCTGCAAAGTGGTGATCTCATCCGATGTCAGCACCTGGCTGGCCTGCAGGCTTTCCGTGCCCACATGGTAAGTGAGAATCTCGGTCAGCAGCGGGATTGGATCACCGCCGCCCAGCAGGGTCAACGCATCGACCAGAAAGGTCCAGGCCCCTTCTTCGCCGTCACCATCGTAACCCAGTGTCTGGGCCAGCCCGATGAAGGCATCATCCGTGGGGGCAAAGACCGTGACGTCGATCGCGCTGCTGTCCAGTGTTTCCGCCAGGCCAGCAGCCTTCACTGCGGCGAGAAGGATGTCGAAATCTCCGCCGGTATTGTCAAACTCACCGCCGCTGGAGGCAACAATCTCAGTGATCGAAGGGGCCGTAATCGCTGCGAGGTCTACCGGCAGCAGCACCTTGTCGATCACATGCACCACACCATTGGTCGCCTCATTGTCGATGCTGATAAGCGTCGGGTCCAGCGCGTCCGGTTCATTATCTACCAACGTCGGCAGATCAGGTGTGATCGTCGCGCCATTCAGCGTGGCAATGGTGTCTGCCGCCGCCACATCGCCGGAAAACTGCGCACCGGGTGAAACATGGTAGGTCACGATGTCTAGCAGTAGCGCCGGGTCCACATTGGCCACGATGAAGGCCGTCACCGCTTCGGCATCTGCCGGATCACCGTTAAAACCCAGCTGCACCGCCAGATCGCCGAAAGCCGCATTGGAGGGCGCAAAAACCGTCAGCTCTGCACCCGGATTATCCAAGTCCGCCACCAGCGTTGTGCCCAGTTCCGCGTCAAGATAGCCAAGCGCGGCCACAAGAATGGAAAAGTCCGGATTCCCTGCTGCAATCTCCTTGATCGTCATCGTCGACATGTGATGCCCTCCACTTAATCCTGCCCCTGCGGGCGTGTCTGTCAGTGAAGCGACTACGGGCGATCGCAGCAGTTTGGATCATAATGGAACAGCGCCCTCATGGCTGATTGACGAATTCCGAGCCGCGGGGCAGGATCAGCTTCGAGGGCTAAGCCGCCCTGATCATTTGGTCTTCCTTCCTTGAATGACGCTTCTGTCGGCCGGATCACGCCTTGATCACAGTCGCGTGAGGTCGCTCAGCTGTCCTTCTTTGTGGACAACAGCAGGCTGGTCTCGCTTGAGACCACCCCGTCGAAGTTGCGGATCTTGGCTAGGGCGGAATCCAGCGTTTCCAGCGTTTCGGTGCCCAGTTCCACGATCAAATCCCAGCGCCCGTTGGTGGAATGGATCGCCCGCACTTCGGCTATACCCTGCAGCTGGCGAGTGATGCGGTTGGTTCCGCGCCCTTCGATCCCGATCATCATCAGCCCGCGCACCGGGTCACGCAGAACGTCCTCTTTCAGGACAACCGTAAAGCCCAGAACATCCCCGCGGCTCTGCAACCGCTCGATCCGGGCGCGCACGGTGGTTCGCGACAGATCGAGCTGAATCGCCAGATCCGACAGCGATGCGCGCGCATCATGCCTGAGCGCAGCAATGAGCCGTTCATCCGTTTTGTCCATTTTTACCTTCCAGAGTGCGCAATCACTTCCCCTTATGGATATTTTGAACTCTTTTTTCCACCCCAAAAGGACGTTTTCCTTGGGAAAACCGACCATTCGCACACAGGAGTCACCCGTGGCACAGAAGAATTGCATCCTGATAGGGGCGCCAGTCGACAGCGGAAAACGCCGCAACGGCTGCCTCATGGGGCCGGATGCCTATCGCACCGCCGGGCTGATTGAGGCTCTCGAAAGTCTGGACCACACGGTCGAGGATTACGGCAATGTGGCACCTGTTCCCTTCAAGGCGGACAGAAACGACGGGCGCCTATACGCCCCAAACGAAACCTCCGCCTGGACCGAAAGCCTGGCAGAGGTCGCAGAAAATGCGATGAACGACGGGCTGCCTGTGTTTTTGGGCGGCGACCATGCCCTGTCGGCCGGCTCTGTGGCTGGCGTTGCCAATCATGCCGCCAGCGTGGGGCGGCCCTTGTTTGTTTTGTGGCTGGACGCCCATACCGATTTTCACACGCCCGACACCACAGACAGCGGTAATCTGCATGGCACGCCGGTTGGCTATTTCACCGGCCTAGGTGGTTTTGAAGGCTTTCCCGCGGTCACAAACCCTGTGCCACAGGAAAACGTCTGCATGTTGGGCCTACGGTCCGTCGACAGTGCCGAACGACTGGCGCTGCAAGCCACCTCTATCCGGCGCCACGATATGCGCGAGATAGACGAGCACGGGATCGCCAAGCCTCTGCAGGCCTTCCTGGCCCATGTCGCCGAGGCTGGCGGCCTGTTGCATGTCTCGCTGGATGTGGACTTTCTCGACCCTTCCGTGGCCCCAGCCGTCGGCACCACCGTTCCCGGTGGCGCAACCGTGCGAGAGGCGCATCTGGTCTGCGAAATGCTGCATGACAGCGGGCTGATGACCTCGCTTGATTTGGTCGAACTGAACCCTTTCCTCGATGAACGCGGCCGCACCGCGCATCTGATGGTGGACCTTTGCGCCTCGGCCTTTGGTCGCCGCGTCTTTGACCGTCCCACCCGGAGCTACCAAGAATGACTGTCACCACCCCTTCCTCCAAAGCGCTTGTTCCCTTTGTCAGCGTCGACAACATGATGCGCCTGATCCATCACATCGGCGTCGAAGACATGCTGCGCGATCTGGCCACCTATATCGAAGACGACTTCAAACGCTGGGAACAGTTCGACAAAACGCCCCGCGTGGCCAGCCATTCCGATGTCGGTGTGATCGAGCTGATGCCAACATCAGATGGCGAGGCCTACGGCTTCAAATATGTGAACGGTCACCCGAAGAACACCTCGGAAGGGCTTCAAACTGTTACGGCTTTTGGTCTGTTGGCGGATGTTTACACCGGCTATCCGGTGCTGCTGACCGAAATGACAATCCTGACCGCGCTGCGCACCGCCGCGACCTCGGCCATGGTGGCCAAACACCTTGCGCCCAAGGGCGCGGACACAATGGCGATGATCGGCAATGGCGCCCAGTCGGAATTCCAGAGCCTGGCGATGAAGGCGATCTGCGGTCTGAAAACGGTGCGCCTCTACGATAAAGACCCGGCCGCCACGGCGAAATGCGCCGCAAACCTTGCCGACAGCGGTCTCAGCGTGGTGTCCTGTAAAACGCCCGAGGAAGCGATCGAAGGCGCACAGATCCTCACAACCTGCACCGCAGACAAGCAAAACGCCACCATCCTCAGCGACAACATGGTCGGCGCCGGCGTCCACATCAACGCCATCGGCGGCGACTGCCCCGGCAAGACCGAACTGGCCAAGGCCATCCTCGATCGGTCGGAGGTATTTGTGGAATTCCCGCCGCAAACCCGGATTGAGGGCGAGATTCAGCAGATGGACCCGGATTTCGCGGTGACCGAGATGTGGCAGGTGATCACCGGCCAGAAACCGGGGCGCAAGGACGCACGCCAAATCACCCTGTTCGACAGTGTTGGGTTTGCAATCGAAGACTTCTCTGCCCTGCGCTACATCCGTGACCGCATCAAGGGAACCGAGTTTTTCTTTGACCTCGACATGCTGGCCGATCCGGATGATCCGCGCGATCTCTTTGGCATGCTTGGCCGCGCCAAGGTCTGACCCGAACAGGCGGCCCGCCAAATGAGGCCGCCTAACATCCGGCCCGCCCGCTTCCGTACCATTCGCCAGGGGATCTGCAATTGGCTCCCGCAGGGGAGAGGCGGCGGGACGGGCCGGAGACCTAATCCCGCGCAAATCTGATGCACTTCTTTAACCAAACAAACCTGTGTGCGCCGGAACGGCGCACTCCGCTGAACTGCGATCCCGGTCAGAAACTCAGGCGTCCAGTTCCGCGTCCCAATACAGGTAATCCATCCAGCTGCCATGCAGGTGGTTTGGCGGGAATTTGCGCCCCACATTGCGCAGCTCCTCTGCGCCCGGTCGGCGCGGCGGTTTGCGCAGCTGCATGCCCGCCCGGTGCAATGGCTTGGAGCCTTTCCTGAGGTTACAGGGGCTACAGGCCGCGACCACGTTTTCCCAGCTGGTCACACCGCCAGCGGCACGTGGCACCACATGGTCAAAGGTCAGATCACCACGCGACCCGCAGTACTGACAGCAAAACTCATCCCGCAAGAATAAATTAAAGCGCGTGAAGGCCACGCGCTTTCTGGGAGAGACATAATCTTTCAGCACAACAACCGAAGGTATTCGGATCTCGACAGAGGGGCTGCGCACCACCTCGTCATATTCGGCGACAATGTCGACCCGGTCCAGCCAGGCCGCCTTGATCGCCTCCTGCCAGGGCCACAGCGACAATGGGTAGTAGGACAAGGGCCGGTAATCCGCGTTCAGCACAAGCGCCGGGTGCTGCTTTAACGCACCGGGTTCGCGAACAAATTCAGTTCTGAAATCGCCATCCATAGTGTACGTCTTCCTCGCCCTGTCTGCCAGTTTGCGGCACCAGAGCGGGGAACCCGCCCCAGCATGATTTAACTATATATCGTGGTCAGAGCCTGACAAGTGCTCATTTGCCACAATATCTCGGGATCATTATGAGAGCGTTACGTGACAATGGCATGACAGGCACCGCCCGCAACTGCCTTGCCAGCCGACCAAGTTGGCCTTAAGCGCATCCCCATGACCCGCTTGATCCGCTTTAACAAACCCTTCGACGTGCTGCCGCAGTTCACGGACCAGGGCACCGAAGGCAGCCCGCGCCGCACCCTGTCCGAGTTCATCGATGCACCGGGTCTGTACCCGGCCGGCCGTCTTGACCGCGACAGTGAAGGGCTGATGCTGCTGACCGACGATGGCCGCCTGCAGGCCTGGATCAGCGATCCCAAACATAAGATGGAAAAAACCTATTGGGTGCAGGTCGAAGGCACGCCAGATGCGACTGCCATTGCCGCCCTGTGCAAAGGGGTCGATCTGAAAGATGGGCGCACCAAACCGGCCAAGGCGCGGCTGATCGACGAACCTGCGGAGCTCTGGGCGCGCACGCCGCCCATTCGGGTGCGCAAATCAGTGCCCGATAGCTGGATCGAGCTAAAAATCACCGAAGGCAAAAACCGGCAGGTCCGCCGGATGACGGCAGCTGTGGGCCACCCTACTCTGCGCCTGATCCGCGCCGCGATCGGTGCCTGGACGCTTGACGGTCTGGTGCAATCCGCGTGGGAGGATGTGGAGCCTCCGCGCATTCCCGCCCCGGCAAAACCATCGCCCAAGCCACCCCGCCGCCCCAAACCTGCGACCCGAGCCAAACCGGAGAAACCCCGCCGCCGCAGGTAATAAGCCCTCTGAGAGCGCCGTATTCAGGCTGCTAGGCCGCATCTGGTCCTCTTCCGCACCGGATAAGCGGCAGAAATGCATGGGTGAGTATTGGCAATGCGTAATCTGTGCGCCACAGGTAGCCCGGCATAGACGCGGCCAAACCTTGCAACCCACTTCTGCCGGCGTTAGGGCACAGCCACAAACCCGCCGCGGAGGAAGAAGATGACCTATTGGATCGTGGCAGGGCTGGCAGCCTTTCTGCTGGGCATGTCCAAAGGTGGCGTGCCGATGATCGCCATGCTGTCGGTGCCGCTTATGTCACTGTTCATGGACCCGGCTCTGGCGGCCGGGCTGTTGCTGCCGATCTATCTGGTTGCTGATGTCTACGCCATTTACCTCTTCCGCAAGAGCTTCTCCGCTCTCAATCTCAAGATCATGTTGCCCGGCGCGGTGATCGGGATATTCTCTGGCTTCTTCGCTGTCAGCTATGTGCCCGGTGACATGGTGAAGCTTTTGGTCGCAGCCATCGGTTTTTACTACCTTTTCAACGCGCTAAAGAAGCGCCTGTCCAAGACAGAGGTTCCACCGCGCGCAGCAGATGTGCCACGCGGCGTTTTCTGGGGGTCGATCGCCGGGCTGACCAGCTACATCTGCCACGCAGGCGGCCCGCCGTTTCAGACCTATGTTCTGCCACAAAAGCTGGACAAGATGGTCTTCCTCGGGACCACGGCAATTTTCTTCGCCATTATGAACCTGCTGAAAGTCATCCCCTATATCTTGGCAGGCCAATTGACCTGGGCAAGCACCGCGCAGGCAGCCTGGCTTGCTCCTATTACGATTGTCGGCGCTTGGAGCGGCGTCACCATCGCACGGATGCTGTCAGAACGCGTGTTCTTCATACTGATCGAAATCACCCTTGGGGTGGTTTCCGTAAAACTGGTCTATGAAGTCCTCACCAGCTGACGAGAGACTGATCCAAGGCTGAACTGCCGACGCGAGGCAACAGTTCAGCCCTGTCTGGTTTCGGATCAGAGGCTCAGCTTGTCACGCATGAAGGCCAGCGCCACGCTCAGCCCGTCGGGGGCAATACCGTGGCCAGTGCCCTTCATAATATGGGCAAAGACATCCTTGAACCCGGCCTCACCCAGTGTTTCTGCCGCTTCTGGCAGGGACTGCGGCGGCACCACATCGTCCTGATCGCCATGCACCAGCAGAACCGGCATCCGGCTGACCACCTCGTCCTTGAACGTGTCGGGCGACATCAGGCGACCGGAAAAGGCCACAACGCCAGCTACAGCATCTTCGCGGCGGGGTGCGACGTGCAGCGACATCATGGTGCCCTGCGAAAATCCAAACAGCACCACCTGTTCCGGCAGCACGTCCTCGTCCACCATCAGCGCATCGAGGAAGGCGTCCAGATCCTCGACGGCGGCCTGCATGCCACGCATGCTTTCCTCTTCGGAGGAGCCATCGATCCAGGGGATCGGGAACCACTGGAAGCCCATTGGCGCCCCGGCGCAGTCCTCGGGCGCATCGGGTGCCACGAACAGCGTGTCCGGCAGATGTTCAGCCAAGGGATCAGCCAGCCCCAGCAGATCTGCACCATTGGCGCCATAGCCGTGCAGAAACACCACAATCGAGCGGGTATCCCCAGAAAGCGGCTCTTTGCGCCCGGCAGTCAAAACTCGTGTCATCGGATCCCTTCCCTGTCCTTTGCCACGTGGTAATAGGCCCACAAGAGCCGCGCCGCAACCGACCGCCACGGCGACCAGTCTTCGGCCATTTGCCGCAGGGCGCGTTCTTTGGGGCGATCCGGCAGATCAAACAACACGCGGGCGGCCTCCTGCAGCGCCAGATCACCGGGGGCAAAGACGTCGGCGCGCCCGAGCGAGAACATGGCATAGATCTCGGCCGTCCAGATACCGATGCCCGGCACCTCGACCAATGTGGCGATCACCTCAGACGTGGGCGCCTGCCGCAGGGCGGCATAATCGATCCGCGCTTCGGCCAAGGCTTTGGCATAGCGCACCTTTTGACGGCTGAGCCCAGCCGCGCGCAGGTCTTCTTCGCTGGCCCAGATCACTTTGCGCGGACCGGTAAGCCCTGCGGCCTTCATTTTCTTCCAGATCCCGTTTGCCGCCGCCACGCTGATCTGCTGGCTGACGATGGCGCTCAGCAGCTGTTCAAACCCATCCGCTTTCAGCCGCAACGGCAGCGGGCCTGTCAGCTCCAGCGCGCGTGCAAAACGCGGATCATGCTGCGCCAGATGGGCCGCCCCTTCGGCGACGCATTCCGCATCCACAATGATCCGTCCAATCCTGTCCTCTGACATAGGGCCCCCTCGTGTCACCGCGCCCAGCCTGCCCCTGCGCCAACGCACAGGCAAGTGTGAAAGCCATGCATCTTGTGCACGACGATTAACAAGGATACGGATTTGCCCATGAGCATGACAATGACCCCAGCGGACAACCGCAGCGCCAAGCGCAATGTTTTCATTCTGGTGATTGCCCAGGCCTTCCTGGGATCGCAGATGCCGATGATTTTTGTGATCGGAGGGCTGGCCGGCCAGTCTCTGGCGTCCAACCCCTGCTTTGCCACGCTGCCAATCTCAATGATCGTGCTGTCGTCGATGCTCTCGGCCAATCCGATCTCGGCCATCATGCAGCGGTTTGGTCGCCGCACCGGATTTCTGGTCGGTGCCACTGGCGGTGCAGTAGGTGGTATGGTCGGAGCCTACGGGCTCTACCTCGGGTCCTTTACGATTTTTCTGGCAGGTAGTTTCCTGACCGGCATCTACATGAGCGCGCAGGGCTTTTACCGCTTTGCCGCTGCCGACACGGCAACAGATGACTTCCGGCCAAAGGCGATTTCCTATGTCATGGCCGGCGGTCTTCTGTCCGCCATTATCGGCCCCCAGCTTGTCAAAGCGACCTCGCAGGCCTTTGTGATCCCATTCCTGGGCACCTATCTGACCGTTGTGGCGATCAATGTGATAGGCGCTGTTGTCTTCCTGTTCCTGCATATCCCGCGCCCAGAAGCGCCTGCCGCAGATGCGCCGCGTGGTCGCAGCCGTTGGGAGCTGCTGAAAACCCCGCGTATCGCCGTCGCGGTGATCTGCGCCACTGTGTCTTACGCGCTGATGAACCTGGTGATGACCTCGACACCGCTGGCTGTCGTCGGCTGCGGCTTCACCGAGAACAACGCCGCTGACGTGGTCACCGGCCACGTGCTGGCGATGTTTGTGCCCTCCTTCTTCACCGGCCATCTGATCGCCCGGTTCGGCGTCGAAAAGATCATGGGAACCGGCATCGTGATCCTGGCCGTTGCCGGGGTCGTCGGCTTGCAAGGCGTTGATCTTGAAAACTTCTTTGTCGCACTGATCCTGCTTGGCGTTGGCTGGAACTTTGGTTTCATTGGCGCCACCACCATGCTGGCCGGCGCCCATGAACCCCATGAACGCGGCCGGATGCAGGGCCTCAATGACTTCATCGTTTTTGGCGGCGTGACCTTTGCCTCGCTCGCCTCAGGTGGGTTGATGAACTGCTCTGGCGGCTCTCCGATCGAAGGCTGGACGGCCGTCAACATGGCCATGGCCCCCTTCCTGATGTTGGCAGGTAGCGCGCTGTTGTGGCTGGTTCTGCGCCCTAAGGAGGCTTAAGAGCTTAGCCGCCCCCAAAGGGGCAAGGCACTCTCACCAGCGTCCCAGCGCCGTGCGCCACATAAGCCCGGTGCGACGGCGGAATTCGCTTTGCCCCAGCGCGCCCTCAACAACCCGCTGCGGTTCGCGGATCGCCTGTTTAAGTACCGCCTCAGCCTGCCAGCCCGCCAACAGCGCAACACCGGCACCGGCGGACACTTTCCCGCCCTCAGCCCGCGCGCAGCGCAACCGTTCCAGCGCGCCCCTGGCCAGTTCCTGCACACCTTCGATCGTGCCATCCAGCAGCGGTATGCGCTTATGCGCTTCCAGCTCGGGGATGGCTTTCAACCAGGCCGCAACCCCGCAGCCATAGGCGAAATCACGCACCACGCCTTCATCCGCCGCCCCCAGAGAGGCCGCCGCCATCCACATCAAAGACCCGGCAGTGGCATCAATATGGGCGTCGAATTCGGCCTGATCCTGAAACGGATCCTTGTAGATATGCCAGCGCCGCGCCTCGGCCATGGCATCGATATATGCCGCCAGCCCCGGCGTCAGCAAGCGCCCGAGAGGCGTTGCCACAAAGTGGCGCCGAACCGGTTTTCCTGCGGCAATCTCAGCGCCGATATCGCGCCACCACTGCACCCGCATCTCGGCGATCATCGGCTCCTGGCTGGCCCAGGGCGCGCGCGCCAGTTCCACATTGAACGCATAGAGCGCAAAGAGAACAGGCCGTGCACCCGTTGGTGCAGCCATCACGGCCTGAAACCGCTCCGGATCCGCCTGCCGCACCAGATCGGCGCAGGCGGTCAGATCTTCATCAAACGTCATCGCGGATCAGTTTCCAGCGGATCGCGTCCAGCAGCGCCTCAAAGGAGGCATCGATTATGTTGGCGCTGACCCCGACAGTGGACCAGCGCCGCCCCTGCCCGTCTTCGCTGTCGATGATGACGCGGGTCACCGCCTCGGTGCCGCCTTGGGTGATCCGGACTTTGAAATCAACCAGCCGCATATCGGCCAGAAGTTTTGAATAGCGCCCCAGATCCTTGATCAGCGCCTTGGCCAGCGCATTGACGGGCCCGCGGTCGCTGCCGGTCTCGTCCAGCGATTCACTGACCGACAGGCGCTTTTCGCCATCAACTTTCACCACCACCACGGCCTCGGACAGGCTGACAGTGCGGTTATACTTGTTCTTGCGCCGCTCAACCGTGACCTTGTAGCGCTTCACTTCAAAGAAATCGGGCAGCTGGCCCAGCTCATCCCGCGCCAGAATTTCGAACGAGGCCTGGGCGGTGTCGTAGCTATAGCCCTCGGCCTCGCGTTCTTTGATCCGGTCCAGAATTCGCGCCAAGGCAGGATTGCCCTTTTCCACATTCAGCCCGGCATCGGTCAGGCGTTTGCGCAGATTGGACTGGCCCGCCTGATTGGACATCGGAATGATACGCGCATTGCCCACAACACCCGGCTCAACATGTTCGTAAGTCGAGGGGTCTTTCAGGATCGCGCTGGCATGCAGCCCGGCTTTATGCGCAAAGGCCGAGGCGCCGACAAAGGGCGCCTGTTTCATCGGCACCCGGTTCAATATGTCATCCAGAGTGCGGCTGATCTGTGTCAGCCCTGCCAGCGCATCGCGGCTGACGCCGATCTCATACTGGCTGGCAAAGGGTTCCTTCAGCAGCAGCACCGGGATCAATGTGGTGAGATTTGCATTGCCGCAACGCTCGCCCAATCCATTCAGCGTGCCCTGAACCTGGCGCACACCGGCATCAATGGCCGCGAGCGAACAGGCCACCGCATTCTCTGTATCATTGTGGGTGTGAATGCCCAGCTTTTCTCCGGGCAGGCCAGCCGCGAGCAGCTCTGCCACGATCCGCCCCACTTCACCGGGCAATGTACCACCATTGGTGTCACAGAGCACCACCCAGCGCGCGCCTGCATCCAGCGCCGCGCGGCAAGCCGCCACCGCATAGTCAGGGTTGTCCTTATAGCCATCAAAGAAGTGCTCGGCATCATAGAGCGCCTCGCGCCCCTGCCCGACAATATGCGCGACCGAGGCCGCGATATTCTCAAGGTTTTCCTCCAGCGAGATCCCCAGCGCATGGGTCACATGGTAGTCATGCGCCTTGCCCACCAGACAGATCGTATCGGTGCCTGCGTTCATCACTGCCGCCAGAACATCGTCGTTCTCTGCCGACCGCCCCGCCCGTTTGGTCATGCCAAAGGCCGTCATCCGCGCCCGTGTCTTGGGGGCTGCGTCAAAGAACCCACTGTCCGTCGGGTTTGCGCCCGGCCAGCCGCCTTCAATATAATCGACACCCAGAGCATCCAGAGCCTCAGCAATCTGCACTTTTTCAGAGGTCGAAAACTGAACCCCCTGCGTCTGCTGCCCATCCCGCAAAGTCGTGTCGTAGAGATACAAACGCTCAGCCATGCCCTTGCCCTTCATTCATCTTTGTCCAAATACTCCGGGGGAATTGGGCCGCAAGGCCCAAGGGGGCAGCGCCCCCGATCTCCCTCACAGCAGCTCCAGCGCCGCGGCGTCAAAACCGCTGCCCGGCACCAGTTCAACGCCGGTCTTGCTCATCCGCACTTCCAGCCCGGCCGCCTGATAACCCGCCTTCAGCCGATCGACCTCGGCAAAATCCTTGCTCTCCATGGCTGCGGTTCGCGCCGCAAACAGACGTGCCTCATGGGCCGAAAGATCCGGGCCTTTCGCCCAGGCGCCCATCTCCTCCGTCAACAGCCCCATCAGCTGCGCCGAGGCCAGCAGCCCCGCCGCATCGCCCGCCGCTGCGAGCCTGTGCAGCTCGGCAATCGCGCCTGCCGTATTCAGGTCATCCGCCAGCGCATCCAGAACCGCGGCAGCCGCGCTGGCGGCGGGCTCGATGCCCGCGGTCAGCGCACGCCACTTGCGCAACGTTGCCTCGGCTTCACCGGCCTTTTTCTCGGTCCAGTCCATCGGCTTGCGGTAATGGGTCTGCAGGAACACCAGCCGGATCACTTCGCCGACATAGCCCTGATCAAACAGGTCGTGCACGGTGAAGAAATTGCCCAGTGATTTGGACATTTTCTTGCCCTCGACCTGCAGCATCTCATTGTGCAGCCAGACGCGAGCAAACTCACCCTCCGGGTGGGCACAGCAGCTCTGGGCGATCTCATTCTCGTGGTGCGGGAACATCAGATCATTGCCGCCACCGTGGATGTCAAAGCTTTCGCCCAGCAGCTCATACGACATCGCGGAACACTCGATATGCCAGCCCGGACGACCGCGGCCCCAGGGGCTGTCCCAACCGGGCTGGTCCTCGCTGGAGGGTTTCCACAGCACGAAATCCATCGGGTTCTTTTTGTAGGGCGCCACTTCGACGCGGGCACCGGCGATCATATCATCAACCGAGCGGCCAGACAGCTTGCCATAGCCCGCCTTCCAGCTGTCCACCGCAAACAGCGCATGGCCTTCGGCGGCATAGGCGTGGCCCTTGGCGATCAGCTCTTCGATCATCGCCACCATCTGCGGGATATACTGGGTCGCGCGCGGCATGTGGTTGGGCTCCAGCGCGCCAAGCGCGCCCATGTCGTCCAGAAACCACTGGGTCGTCTCATCGGTAATTTCACCAATTGAGCGACCGCTTTCAGCCGCGCGGGCGTTGATCTTGTCATCCACGTCGGTGAAATTGCGCGCGTAAGTTACCTGATCGACGCCATAAACCTCGCGCAACAAACGATAGAGCACATCAAAGACCACAACCGGACGCGCATTGCCCAGATGGGCGCGGTCATAGACGGTTGGCCCACAGACATACATCCGCACGTCCTTAGCGTCGATCGGCTCAAAGACCTCTTTCTTGCGGGTCTTGGTATTGTGCAGCTTGATCATGGTCATGACATGTCCTTTGGCCTTGCGTGCGCGCAGCGCGGGCTTAGCAACTTGTCACGTGGAAGAAAACGACAGAAACCGGCCCGCTGTGAATTCAGCAGGAAATACAGCAAATAATGAGGATGCTTTTCCGGTTCATGGGGCCGTGCATATCACGTGGCCGAAGGTGCGCCAAGGCTTGAGTTATCGCACCGACAGGGGCAATCTGGCCGCCATGAGCCGTGAATTGATAAATTCGATCTGCGCTGCCCTGCCCGGCGCTGAGGTTTCCGACCCATGGGGCGGTGGCCATGACGCCTGGAAAGTGGGCGGCAAGATGTTCGCCGCCATGGGCACCATCGACGACGGCGTGTCGGTGAAAACTCCGGATATTGAAACCGCGCAGATGCTGATCGAGGCAGGCGTGGCTGTGAAGGCCCCTTATTTTCACCGCTCCTGGGTTCGCCTGCCGGTAGACACGGCAGAGGATGAGCTGCGCCACAGGATCGAAAGCTCTTATGCGCGGGTGCGCAGTGGCCTTACCAAGAAAGCGCAGGCTGCATTGCCGCCTTTCGGCTGATTGACAAAACAGCATGGCTCTGGCCCTCTCGGCGAAAATACCGGGAGGCAATGGATGAAACTTTCGCATCGAATCACACATCTGACCGGCGGTGGCTCCGACGGCTGGGACGTGTTCTACCGTGCACGCAGGATGATTGCCGCCGGCGAACAGGTGACCGAGCTGACAATCGGTGAACACGACATTCGCACCACCCCCGTTATCTTAGAGGCGATGAACGCCGCCGCCATGGGCGGCCACACCGGCTATGCCATGGTGCCCGGAACGGACGCGTTGCGCGACACTGTGGCCGAACGGCTGACCGCGCGCACAGGTGCCGCCACCACACGCGACAATATCATGATCACCCCCGGCGGCCAGTCGGCGCTGTTTGCCGCCCATCACGCGGTCTGCGATGAAGGGTCAACCGCGCTTTACCTTGATCCCTACTATGCCACCTACCCCGGCACTTTGCGCGGCGTTGGTGCCCAGCCCAAAGCCGTGCCAACCCGATCGCGCGATGCCTTTCTGCCGCAGGAAGACGTGCTGGACGCGGCCGCCAAAGGCGCAACCTCGTTGCTGATCAATTCGCCGAACAATCCAACCGGCGTGGTCTACCCCCGCGAAACACTGGAGATGATCGCCCGCGTCTGTCAGCGCCACGATCTGTGGCTGATCTCGGACGAGGTCTATGACACGCAGATCTGGGAAGGCGAACATGTCAGCCCACGCGCCCTGCCCGGCATGGCAGAGCGCACGCTTGTGGTTGGCTCCATGTCGAAAAGCCACGCGATGACCGGATCACGCTGCGGCTGGGTGGCCGGCCCGCAGGAGGCAGTCCAGAGCCTGATCACGCTGGCAACCCACACCACTTATGGCGTGCCGGGATTTGTTCAGGATGCAGCTGAATTTGCGCTCAATCAGGGCCCCGGTCTGGAAGAGGAGGTCGCAGCCCCCTTCCGCCGTCGCCGCGCACTGGCACAGACCATCCTGTCAAGACAGGATCTGATCCGGCAAATCCCCTCGCAGGGGGCGATGTATCTGATGCTGGATATACGCGGCACCGGACTGTCGGGCGAGGACTTCGCCAATCAACTGCTCGACAGACACCGCATTGCTGTCATGCCGGGAGAAAGCTTTGGCAAGGCGGCAGCGGGTCATGTCCGCGTTGCCATGACTATCGGTGATGATGCATTTGCCGCCGCGCTTCAGCAGCTTTCAGACTTTGCCAGCACGTTTGCTGACGGCTGATTGGTTCAGAACCGGAACAAGGCTTCCAGCGCCAGCCTGCTGTCCGCGGTGCCATGCGCCGTGTCAGACAGCCGGGGGGCCATCATGCTGCCACTGAACTGCAGCGCCGGGCTGTGGCGGTAGGTGACCCCGATCCTTGTCTCTGTCTCGCCCGCGTGCGCGCCATCCGCCAGCGGATTGTCCAGACCGATGGCCAGAAACCCCCCGATCTGACCGACGTCATAACCTGCCAGAAAATCAATCTGCGCATTCCGGTCACCGGTTTCTGATCCCAGACCGGATACCGGCGCAGACACGCCCAGATGCAACCCCGGAACTGGCGTCATGAAACGGGCACCATCCGTGTCACCTGCCACCCGTGCATCAGCCCCAAGAACAGACCAGTCCTGCGCCAGAACCGGAATCCCGGCCACGGTCAGGAGCAGCGCGAAGCTGGCCCACCGCATTCCCTGATGTGTCATTCTGACTGTTGTCATGGCTGGATCTTTCACAGGCCGGTTTCTGACCGGACACCTAAGAGAACCCCAGCATCCTACCAAAGTCTTAAGGTGGAGTAATCAATACCAAAGAAACCGGTGGGTCGTGAGGAAAAAGCAAACCGTCATCCGCAAACCGCCGGAAAATCACCAAAACCCTGAGGAAACGCACAGGTATCGCAAGTGAAAACCAGGCCGGGCCGGTTCCAACTTTCAAGTCGCAAAAAATAAGTCTGGTCGCAAATGGGCTAGAATCGGCCGCTTAAACCCGCACTCTGAATAGATCAAAACCGGAGTTCCCATGCAGGGTGAACAATGCACAATCATTCTCGTGACCCGCACCATCGGTGCGGAACGAGGACGTGCGGCCCGTGGGCGACCCGCGCAGATCTGACCCCGACTTCCAACCTTCAGATCTACATGACTGCCCTCCTCCGGGGGCATATTCAACAGGTGCATCCAAATGAACGACCAGACGCCTCCCGCCCGCAAACCCGCCCGTGGCGGCGGCCGTGCCGCCCGCCGCGCAGCCCGTGCCGCAGCCATCCCAGAACATCTGCGTTCGATCCGCCCTGGCATGGAGGGCGGCACCCTGAAGCCGCTGAGCCAGACCGACATGGAGGCCATCCACGAGGGCGCCCTGAAAGCGCTGGAGGAAATCGGCCTTGCCGACGCACCGCAGAGCGGCATTGACTATTTGGTTGGGGCAGGCTGCATCCTTGGCGAGGATGGCCGCATCCGCATCCCGCGCGCGCTGGTCGAGGACACGCTGGCCATGGCCAACCGTACGATCAACCTGTTCAGCCGCGACGGCAAAACCGATCTGGAGCTGTCCGGCCACCGGGTGCATTACGGCACTGCGGGTGCGGCTGTCAGCATGGTCGATGTGCACGGGCGCAATTACCGCGATTCCACCGTACAGGATCTGCACGATGCCGCCCGCATCGCCGACAAGCTGGACAATATCCACTTCCTGCAGCGCCCGATGGTCTGCCGTGACATCCCCGACAACCGCGAGATGGACCTGAACTCGATCTACGCGACCTGCGCAGGCACCACCAAACACATTGGCGTCTCCTTTACCGAGCCGGATTTCGTCGATGATGCATTTGAAATGCTGCACATGATTGCGGGGGGTGAGGACAAATGGCGCGAACGCCCCTTCGTGTCCAACACCAACTGCTTTGTTGTGCCGCCGATGAAATTCGCCACCGAAAGCTGCGAGGTGATGGAGAAATGTATCAAAGGCGGCATGCCGGTGCTGCTGCTGTCGGCAGGCATGGCCGGGGCCACCGCCCCTTCGACCATTGCAGGCGCCATCATGCAGGCCTGCGCCGAATGCCTCGCTGGGCTGGTCTATGTGAACGCGGTGCAGCCCGGCGCGCCTGCCATCTTTGGCACCTGGCCTTTTGGTCTGGACCTGCGCACCGGCGCCATGTCTGTGGGATCGGGAGAACAGGCGCTGCTTAGCGCAGGCTGCGCGCAGATGCATAAATTCTACGGAATTCCGGGCGGCGCCGCTGCGGGTGCCGCAGATTCCAAGCTGCCCGACATGCAGGCCGGCTGGGAGCAGATGTGTTCGGCGGTGATGGCCGGTCTCTCGGGGCTGAACATGGTCTACGAGGCGGCGGGCATGCATGCGTCATTGCTGGGTTTCTGCCATGAATCGCTGATCCTCAGCGATGACCTCTTGGGCCAGGCCCTGCGCTGTGTGCGCGGCATCGAGGTGAACGACGAGACCCTCGCCCTGGACCAGATCCGCGCCACCTGCATTGATGGCCCTGGCCATTATCTGGGCACCGATCAGACGCTCAGCCGGATGCAAAAGGACTATGTCTATCCGGTGCTGGGTGACCGTACGTCGCCAAAAGAATGGGCCGAGCTGGAAAAGCCAGATCTGATCCAGAAGGCAATTGCCAGGAAAGAGCAGATCCTTGGCGAACGGTCCTCAGCACGGTTTGATCCGATGCTGGATCAGCAGCTGCGCGAGCGGTTCAACATCCATCTGCCCAGCTGATTTCGGTCACTAAGAACAAAAGGCGCCGCAGGTTCGCGGCGCCTATTTTTGACCGGATCCGGCAAGTTCTCGTGGGTTGCTTTGAGCTCAAGCCAGCCAACTTGCTGCCAAATGTCGAATGTGAGCTATGCCCAAAGATGCCTGCTCAACTGAACCGGTTTCGCCAGATTTCACAGCGCTCTTCATCCCGCGCCTCGTATGCATCTAATGCGTCTGCCGGACTTAGATCAAACCCAAACTCTTCGTCCTCACCGATGGCTGTCAGACGCATCGAATACCACGCAGTGACACCACCGCGTGGCGGTGCGTCGAACATCGGAAACTCAGGGTCGCCGCCTACATCGCTCAACCAGATATTCGCGAGTGACGGGTTCAAAATCATCGCGCGGCCAAGACTGATGGCATCAGCCGCGCCATCCTGCAAAGCCCCTACAATCTGACCTCTAGTCTCGAAACCACCGGTTACAACGATTGGGATATCGGTGAGTTCCTTTGCTTGCTTGGAAAAGTCGGCAAAGTACGGCCCTGACGAAGAGGTGCTGTCTGAACTTGATGCAGCACCGGGGAAGTAGGTGCCGCCGCTGATGTCGATAAGGTCCACTGATGTATTGTTAAGCAATCGCACCACCTCAAACGCGTCGTCTGTCGTGAGGCCACCAACAAGTTTGTCGGTCGAATTAATCCTGATGCCAATTGGGTACGATGACCCGACCGCTTGTCGCACTGCCGCGATCACTTCTCCAATGACGCGGAAACGGCCCTCGACGGTACCGCCATAAGCATCGGTCCGATGGTTAAACAGAGGTGATAGAAACTGGCTGAACAGAAAGCCATGACCGGCGTGGATCAAGACGCCACCAAAACCAACTTCTTGTGCGAGAACAGCGGCTCGCGCATAGGATTGGGGTAGCTCATGGATTTCATCCAATGACATGCCGTCACATTGCAAACCCTCAACATTCAAGGGAGACGGCCCCTTGGGATTGCTGATAGGTCCATGTGCAAGTGCACCGGCGTGACCAAGTTGGGGCCAGATGTGAGCGCCGTTTTTTGATCCACGCTTTGCCAGTTCCTGCAGTGCGGGCAAATCTGCGTCTGGCACCAGCACAAGGTTACCGGGTTTCTCTGGATAGCCTGGGGTCACCTGCACCTCACCGATCAGCGAAAGCGCTGCACCGCCCTCCGCCCACTTTTCGTAGAGGCGCATCTGTGTTTCTGTCGGATTTCCAGCACCATCGCCGAGGGAGTCAGACATCGCCGATTTAATAAGCCGGTTTTTCAGCCGGACACCACAGGGTAAGTCGAGTGGCTGGGCCAGCAAGATTTTGGCGTCATGGCTGTTCTGATTCATCTCATCACCTCATCGGTATATTTCGATATTTCACTTAAATCAGGTAAGACTCGATTCGGATCGGTTTCCTCTTTACGAGCTATGGTTTCAGAAGTTCGCCTTGAACGGCGGTAAGGAACGCTTGAATCTTCTCTTCGTCGCGTCGATAAAATGTCCACTGACCGTGGCGCTCTGAGTTCACAAATCCAGCCTGTTTCAACAGTCCCATGTAGTTCGAGATGGTCGACTGAGACAGATTTGCCTTCTCTTGGATGTACGCAACACAAACGCCTTCAAGGTCTTCATGCCCCGGCAGTGCAGGGGGAAAGTTCGAACGGTCTTTAAGCCATTCCAGAATCTGTCGGCGAACAGGATTGTTCAGTGCTGATATTGATCTTTCGATGTCCATAAATCGAAATATCTCGATATTCCAACGGATGTCAAGCCTCCCACTGAATTCTCCATAGCGGGCATTCGCGGAAAACGCTCAAATGGCGGCTTCGTCCGCTTTCCGAACAACCGCAACACAGAGGCGCAGCCCAATACGCCTGAACATCAGCAACCTACCCTGCCCCAAGACAGAAAAAAGGGGGCCGAGGGGCCCCCTATTAGGTTCGTCATCCAGGCTCAGTAGTTTACTGCTCGAGATTTTTTTGCCTGCGGCCTGGAGTACGTCAGGGGGCGAGCGCACCCGCCCCGTGTAAGGTTGGGGAGGCACAAACCGCCCCGCCCTGTTTCGTCGGGGGCTGACCTGAAAGGTCGCTCGCCCCCTGCGCGCACGTAGTGGCGCGGTTCCGTCAGCTGCAGCCGGATGTTCCGCCGCAGGTGTTGCACTTCATGCAGGTGCCGTTGCGCACCAGCGTGTAATTTCCACATTCGCCGCAGGCTTCGCCCTCGTAGCCCTGCATCTTGGCCTTCACGCGCGCATCCATACCGCCAGCCGCGATTTTGGGAACGTCCGCGGTTTCCGGCACCAGCGTTTGCAGGGCCGCTACCGGATCAGTACCGGTGGCCTCCACCTCAGACTGGCCGCCCTGCAGCACCACCAGATCCTGCGGCAGACGCTTGCGCAGATAGCCGGTCGAGGAAATCTGCTTCAACACTTCCAGCGATTTGGTCGCTGCGGTCTCGCTCAGCTCGGAGACGTTGGACACGCCTTCCTCTTCGCCGCGGCCAATGTCGTCAAAGGTCGCCCCTTCGGGCTTCACATGGGCCAGATCGGTGCGGTCCAGATAGGACACCGCCAGTTCGCGGAACACATAGTCCAGAATGGAGGTCGCGTTCTTGATGCTGTCGTTGCCCTGAACCATGCCTGCGGGCTCGAACTTGGTGAAGGTGAAGGCGTCAACGAATTCTTCCAGCGGCACGCCGTATTGCAGACCGACCGAGACCGCGATGGCGAAGTTGTTCATCATCGCCCGGAAACCGGCGCCTTCCTTGTGCATGTCGATGAAGATTTCACCCAGAGTGCCGCCTTCATATTCGCCGGTACGCAGGTAGACCTTGTGACCGCCTACAACCGCCTTTTGCGTATAGCCCTTACGGCGATGCGGCATCTTCTCGCGGTGCGATTTGATGACCTCTTTGATGATCACCTTCTCGACGATCTTTTCGGCCAGAACCGTGGCTTTTTCCTGATTGGAGCCGGTTTCCAGCACTTCGGCGGCGTCATCATCATCCTCGACCAGAGCGGCAGCGAGCGGCTGGCTCAGCTTCGAACCATCGCGGTAGAGCGCATTGGCCTTGATGCCGAGGGACCAGCTGAGCTCGTAAGCCTTCTGGCAGTCCTCGATGGTGGCATCGTTGGGCATGTTGATGGTTTTCGAGATCGCACCCGAGATGAAGCTCTGCGCCGCCGCCATCATGGTGATGTGGCTGTCGACGTTGAGGAAACGCTTGCCCTTCTTGCCGCAGGGGTTGGCGCAGTCGAAGATCGCGTAATGCTCTTCCTTCAGATGCGGCGCGCCCTCCAGGGTCATGGTGCCACAGACGTGGTCATTGGCGGCGTCAATATCTGCCTTGGTAAAGCCGAGGTGGCGCAGCAGATCAAATGTCGGATCGCTCAGCTTGGGCGTCGGGATGCCCAGAACACCGGTGCAGAAGTCTTCGCCCAGCGTCCACTGGTTGAACACAAAGCGGATGTCAAAGGCGCTTTCCAGTGCGGCGTCCACCTTGGCCAGCTCGTTCGGGCCAAAGCCGTGACCGGCCAGCGAGGTGTGGTTGATGCCGGGTGCGTTGCCGATGGTGCCGTGACCCACCGCATAGCCAACAATCTCTTCGATCTGGGCAGAGCTGTAGCCGAGGCCATCCAGCGCCGACGGCACCGAGCGGTTGATGATCTTGAAGTAACCGCCGCCGGCCAGCTTTTTGAATTTCACCAGCGCAAAGTCAGGCTCGATCCCGGTGGTGTCGCAATCCATCACCAGACCAATGGTGCCGGTGGGGGCAATCACAGTGGACTGCGCGTTGCGGAAACCGTGTTTCTCCCCCAGCGACAGTGCTTCGTCCCATGCGCTGGCCGCCAGATCGGTCAGGCGGGCGTCGGGGCAGTTGGCGATGTCCAGTGGTACCGGCTTTACAGACAGGTTGTCATAGCCATCCGCATTGCCATGGGCGGCGTTACGGTGGTTGCGGATAACGCGCAGCATGTGGTCGGCGTTACGCTCGTAGCCGGCAAAGGGACCCAGCTCGCCAGCAATCTCGGCAGAGGTGGTATAGGCAACACCGGTCATGATCGCGGTCAGCGCACCACAGAGCGCACGGCCCTCGTCGCTGTCATAGCTGTAGCCCATGTTCATCAGCAAGCCGCCGATATTGGCATAGCCCAGACCCAGCGTGCGGAAGTCGTAAGACAGCTGGGCGATTTCCTTGGAAGGGAACTGCGCCATGGTGACCGACACTTCCAGCGTCAGTGTCCACAAACGGCTGGCGTGCATGTAGTCTTCGGCCTGAAACACACCGTCCTTCAGGAAGGCCAAGAGGTTCATCGAGGCGAGGTTACATGCGGTGTCGTCCAGGAACATATATTCCGAACAGGGGTTGGAGCCGCGGATCTCACCGTCTTCGGGGCATGTGTGCCACTCGTTCACGGTGTCGTGGTACTGGATGCCGGGATCAGCGCAGGCCCAGGCAGCGTGGCCGACCTTTTCCCACAGATCGCGGGCTTTTACGGTCTTGGAGACCTTGCCGTCGGTCCGGTTTAGCAGCTGCCAGTCGGCGTCTTTCTCTACCGCTTTCAAGAAAGCATTGGTGACCCGGATGGAGTTGTTGGAGTTCTGGCCGGAAACGGACGAATAGGCCTCGGAGTCCCAATCGGTGTCGTAAACCGGGAATTCAATGCTGGTGTGACCCTGTTTGGCATAGTCCAGAACCCGTTTGACATAGGTTTCCGGGATCATCACCTTCTTGGCTTCGCGGATTGCCTTTTTCAGTGCCGGGTTGGTGTTGGGCTCGTAAGCGTCTGCCTCGGCGCCATCCCAGGTGCGGATGGCCTCAAAAAGACCGTTCAGCATCTTCTCGTGCATTTTGGAGCCTGCGACGATCGACGCCACTTTCTGCTCTTCCAGCACCTTCCACTCGATGAACTGCTCGATATCGGGGTGATCGGCGTCAACGATCACCATCTTGGCTGCACGCCGTGTGGTGCCGCCGGATTTGATTGCACCCGCAGCCCGGTCGCCGATCTTCAGGAAGCCCATAAGGCCCGAGGATTTACCGCCGCCTGAAAGCGATTCGCCCTCGCCACGCAGGTGGCTGAAGTTGGTGCCGGTGCCCGACCCGTATTTGAACAGACGCGCTTCGCGAACCCAGAGGTCCATGATGCCGCCTTCGTTCACCAGATCATCCTGCACACCCTGAATGAAACAGGCGTGGGGCTGCGGGTGTTCGTACGAGCTGCTCGATTTGGTCAGCTTGCCCGTCTTGTAATCTACATAGTGGTGGCCCTGTGCCGGGCCGTCGATGCCGTAAGCCCAGTGCAGGCCAGTGTTGAACCACTGCGGCGAATTGGGCGCGGCACGCTGGCTGGCCAGCATATAGCGCATCTCGTCGAAATAGGCGCGGGCATCGTCTTCATTGGTGAAGTAGCCGCCCTTCCAGCCCCAATAGGCCCAGGCGCCGGCCAGACGATCGAACACCTGCTTGGAGGAGGTCTCGCCGCTGAATTCAACGTCGTCGCCATCGGGAACAGAGCGCCACAGGAATTCCGGCACGCCCTTTTCTTTGACCTTCTTCAGCCGCGACGGCACGCCGGCCTTGCGGAAGTATTTCTGTGCGATGACATCGGAGGCCACCTGGCTCCAGTTACCCGGCACCTCGATATTGTCGAGCCGGAAGACAATCGTGCCATCCGGATTGCGGATTTCCGACGTTGCAGCGATAAAATTCAGATCCGCGTAGGCGTCCTGCCCTGCCTTGGTGAACTTTCTGTCAATCTTCATTTCCGCAGCCTCTGCCTGTCGCCCATTTTCCATTCGCACCCGTCTGTGCTGCTTTCATCCGCACCGGCAAAGATTTTGGTATACGGCTTCCTCTCTGCCCCCACACGGAGATGCAGCTATGGGCGATCACTGCCCTGCGAAGCTCTTTAACACTAAAACCCATCCCGGCGCTGCTGTCAGATCATACTAGATCTAGTAGCGAAGCAGCCGACTTCTACAATTTGGCGTATGACACCACATCTGGTCAACGCAAATATTCGGCGGTTGAGGTCTACTTTTGTATTGACCCTCTGTTAACTGGAACTAGGGGGCAAAGTCTTCCACGATTCATCCACAGGCCGTTAAGAAATGTGGCAACCCGCTAGTGCCTTTGACTGCCCTTGTTTTCCTGCAAAAAGTAAAACGCTGTTACATTGCATACACAATGATTAACGAATTCGGCAGTGGACAACCGGCCCAAGAATCCATGCAGAGAATTTTTTCACTTCCGGTGGTGAAGCCCTGCCTGTTGCGATTTTGCTGCCGAAAAACCGCGTTGCAGACCGGATTGCGACTAGCTGCATAGAATCCGCGCAGCGCACCCAAACGCCATATATTGTATTAAGGAGAGGGTAGAACCACTACCACAGCCGCAGCCGTCGGCTGTTAAGCCGACGGGTCTGCAGTGTGAGTAAGTAGAAAATGGTCGGGACGGCAAGATTCGAACTTGCGACCCCCTGTACCCAAAACAGGTGCGCTACCAGACTGCGCCACGCCCCGGACCGTGCGCCTTCCTAGCTGCGTCGAACTGATTTGAAAAGCCCTAACAGGGCCAAATTGCAGGGCCATCGAAAAAAATCTGATGGCGCATCTGCGAACCCTTGGAAATACCGTAGCGGGCGGCCAGCCCGCCGTTGATTTCCAGCACCGCATAGATGCCGTCACCACCCGGAATGGGGGTCAGATCAAGGGGAATGGCCTGGTGATGGACATGCTGCACCACACCTTGGCGGTCGGCAAAGATCATATCCAGTGGGATCAGGGTGTTTTTCATCCAGAAACTGACGCGCTGGGGATGCTCATAGACGAAGAGCATCGAACTGCCTCTCGGCATGCTCTCGCGGTGCATCAGACCCAAGGCTCTGGTTTCAGGGGTATCGACAACTTCTGCAGCAAAGGAGGCCTGCCCCCAGTCGCCGCGCAAATCCACCCGGTCAGCGGCACAGCCCGCAGATGCGGCGGTGCCCAAACTCATCGCTGCGAGCACCAGCGTCACAAGGACAGGCCGGCGGCGCACCGCCTCAGCTTTCGGCTGCCAATGCGGCCGCTTCCCAGGCCTGCACTTCCACAGCCATCCGTCCGCGTTTGCCGTCGATCACCCGCATGGCAAGCGCCTCGCCGGGCAGAAGTTCCGAAAGACCGGACTGGCGCAGAACTTCGACATGCAGGAACACGTCTTCGCTGCTGCCAAAAACATTGGCAAAGCCAAAGCCCTTCCCCTTGTCGAACCATTTGACGCGGGCAGCCTCAAGCGGCTGGTCGGCAATGTAGCCGGGATCCAGATCGATAAAGTCGCTCAGCACCGGGCTGTCGTCACGTTCGGGTGCGGTGATGGACACCACCTCAACCGCCTGCACACCCCGGTCGGTCCGGTGGGTGACAATCTCAATCTGAGCGCCATCCGCAACCGAACTTTGGCCAAAGTTCCGCAGAACGTTAACGTGCAACAAAATGTCAGGGCCACCCAGATCCGAAACGACGAATCCATAACCTTTGGCAGGGTCGAACCACTTCACGACACCGTACACCTGCTTAATGCTCATATCATCAGCCATTGCGCTCACCGAACTTTCACCGATTAGAATTCAAATTCATGTTTACATCCCTTGCTCGGATTTTGCCACGAATTTCAAGTATTAATTTGCGTATTCTCAACATGCCCCCGCTCACGTCACGCGAACGTCACGGTGAAAGCCGCTGTATTTCCCATTCTAGGCCAAGGTTTTCACGCTTCCAGACAAATCTGTCGTGCAACCGGAAGGATCCGTCGGCCCAAAACTCAATCTCTAGAGGCGAAATGCGGTATCCACCCCAGAACTCTGGTCGCTCTGGCGAGGTACCTTTCTGTGCTGTCACCTTGGCCACCTCGGCCATCAGCGCCCCGCGGCTGGACAGCGGTTGTGACTGCCGCGAGGCCCAGGCGCCAAGGCGGCTTTTGAGCGACCGCGAGCGATAATAGTCATCGGCCTGCGACCCCTCTTCGCGGGTAATCAGACCGCGGACCCTTATTTGCCGCCGCAAAGATTTCCAGTGCATCACAAAGGCCGCCTTGCCGGACTGATCCAGCTCTTGCCCCTTGGTGCTCTGATAGTTCGTGTAAAACACGAAGGCATCGGCCTCGATTTCCTTGAGGAGTACCATCCGTACATTTGGCAGGCCATCACCATCCACAGTAGACAGGGCTATGGCATTGGGATCGTTGATCTCGGATGCATCGGCCTCGGTCAGCCACTGGCGGGCGATTTCGAAGGGATCTGTGCCCTCAAATATTCCGCTACGATCAGACATGATTTTCCCCAGTTAAAACGTGCGTGCGCACCATAATTGTTAACGATCCAGACAGCAACCCAGCTGCACTTGCAGCTTCACGCGCTATATCCTAAAGCCTTCTATGCAAATATTCACAGGCGGAGAACCTGAATGTCTAATCAGCTGATGGCCGGTAAACGCGGCCTGATCATGGGTCTGGCGAATGACAAATCCATTGCTTGGGGTATCGCCAAAGCCTGCGCCGACGCCGGTGCGGATCTTGCGTTTTCCTATCAGGGCGACGCTCTTCTCAAACGGGTCGGGCCGCTGGCCGAACGGCTGGGAAGTGACACGGTCCTGCCCTGCGACGTCTCGGACGAAGGATCCATCGACGCGCTGTTCGACGCGCTTGAAGAAAAATGGGGCAAGCTGGACTTCGTGGTTCATGCGATTGGCTTCTCCGACAAGGCTGAGTTGCGTGGAAGATATGTGGACACCAGCCGCGCGAATTTCCAGATGACCATGGATATTTCGGTCTATTCCTTCACCGCCGTGGCAGCGCGGGCCGAAAAAATGATGAGCGACGGCGGCTCGCTGCTGACGCTGACCTATTATGGCGCCGAACAGGTGATGCCGCATTACAATGTCATGGGTGTGGCCAAGGCCGCGCTTGAAGCTTCGGTGAAATATCTGGCCGAGGATCTGGGCAAGGACGGCATCCGCGTCAACGCGATCTCGGCCGGGCCGATCAAGACGCTGGCAGCCTCTGGCATTGGCGATTTCCGCTATATCATGAAGTGGAACGAGTATAACTCACCTCTGCGCCGCAATGTGACCACTGATGATGTGGGCAAATCCGCGCTCTATCTGTTGTCGGACCTGTCTTCCGGTGTCACCGGTGAAAACCTGCATGTCGATGCCGGCTACCATGTTGTCGGCATGAAGGCGGTCGACGCGCCCGACATCACCAAGTAACCTCAGCCTGCGCCCGCGCCCTGCTTTGCCGGATGCGGGCGGTGCTGTATCCACCCTTCGGACACTGGCCCCCGCAACCGGGGCGATTTGGCCGCACATAAAAAGACACTCATCCGGGGACACTGCCATGACCGACCGCTTGCCGCACGAAAAAGGCTTTCACATCAGCTGGGATCAGATCCACCGCGACAGCCGCGCGCTGGCGTGGCGGCTGGACGGGCAAGGCCCGGACAATGGCGCCTGGAAAGCCGTGGTCGCCATCACCCGCGGTGGCATGGCCCCGGCGATGATCGTCAGCCGCGAGCTGGACATCCGCACTGTGGATACCATCTCGGTCAAATCCTACAGCCATCAGGATCAGGGCGAAGCAAAGGTGCTGAAATCCCCCGACAACGCGCTGATGGGCGACGGCGAAGGCGTGTTGATCATTGACGATCTGGTCGACAGCGGCCGCACCCTGGAACTGGTGCGCTCGCTGTATCCCAAGGCGCATTTCGCCACCGTCTATGCCAAGCCCAAGGGCCGCCCGATGGTGGATACTTTTATCACCGAGGTCAGCCAGGACACCTGGATCTTCTTCCCTTGGGACATGGCGCTGCAATATGTCGAACCCTACCGCGGCACCGACTGAGCGTAAAACCTGAGTTATTGCCAAACGCGCCCCCCGGGGCGCGTTTTTCGTTTGTGGGGGCCTTGATCCGCCTTCAGGCCTCTGCCACGCATAGGCAGATGCATAGACAATGCAACGGCGGATCAACCGCCGCCACCGCAACCATCAGGATCGCCGATGCCCCTTCCCCGCACCTCTGCCACATTTGTATCGCCCATCGTGGAATCGCGCCGCTGGGTCGATGGTGCGACCTTCCCTGCAGATCGCCCGCTTTTGAATGTCAGTCAGGCCGCACCCGTTGATCCACCGCCTGCCCCACTGTGTGCAGCGATTGCGCAGGCCGCTCAGGAAGATCCCAGCGCTCATCTTTATGGTCCGGTATTGGGGCGGCCTGAATTGCGCGCCGCTTTGGCCGCGCAAATCTCTGACCACTACGCGACGGAGGTCACCGCACAGCAGATCGGCATCACCTCGGGCTGCAATCAGGCCTTTGCCGCGACAATTGCCAGTCTCTGCGGCGAAGGCGACGAGGTCATCCTCCCCACGCCCTGGTATTTCAATCACAAAATGTGGCTGGATCTGGCAGGTGTTTCCGCTGTGCCCCTGCCTGTTGGGGAGGATATGCTACCCGGTCTGGAAGCGGCCCGCGCGCTTATCACCGATCGCACCCGCGCCATTGTTCTGGTCACCCCCAACAACCCCACCGGCGCGGAATACCCAGAAAGGCTGATGCAGGCGTTCTACGATCTGGCCCGCCAACAAGGCATCGCCTTGATCGCAGATGAGACCTACCGCGATTTTGACAGCCGCGCAGGTGCGCCGCATGGCCTGTTCCAACAGGTCGGCTGGCAGGACACGCTGATCCACCTTTATTCCTTCTCCAAAGCCTACCGTCTGACCGGTCACCGGGTTGGCGCCATTGCCACCTCTGCGGCGCGGCTGGGCGAGATGGAGAAGTTCCTCGACACTGTCACCATCTGCCCCAACCAGCTGGGCCAAATCGGTGCCCATTGGGGCATTGGCAATCTGCAGGGCTGGCTGGCCGGGGAACGGCGCGAGATTCTGGACCGTCGATCTGCCATCGAGGCCGGGTTTTCGCCACTGGCAGAACGTGGTTGGAAGCTGCTGGGCTGCGGCGCCTATTTTGCCTATGTCGAACACCCGTTCGCGACGTCTTCGGATGAAATCGCCCGTCTGCTGGTCAGCGAAGCCTCGGTCCTGGCATTGCCGGGCACCATGTTTCAACCGACCGATGATCCGGCCGGTCAGCGGCAGTTCCGCATCGCATTCGCCAACATCGGAACCGATGGAATTGGTGAACTTTTCCGCCGTCTCGCCGCCTTTCAGCCTTAAGCAGACAGTCCGGCTTGCCCCCCAAGGGGTGGCAGCGTATTGAGGACACCGGATATTTCGATTTCCCCGCGCTGATTCAACCAATCGGCGCATTCCAAGGGGCACAGACATCAAGAGGGCATCATGGCCGCAGGCATGAAAAAACTATCTAAAACCTTTGTCTGGATCCTCATGGGGATGCTGATTGTTGGCCTTGCAGGCTTTGGTGCGGTGAATTTCACCGGCAATGCGAGTGCGGTTGCCACCGCTGGTGATCAGGAGATCAGCGTTCAGGACTACGCCCGTGCCCTGCAGCGCGAACAGCAACGCCTGCAACAGCAAACTGGCCAGCCGATGACAATCTCGCAGATGGTCAGCTTTGGCCTCGACCGTGCAGTGCTCAGCCGCCTTGTCGCCACCGCCGCGCTGGACAATGAAGTTGAGGCGCTGGGGATTTCCATTGGTGATGAGACCCTGCTGAAGGAAATCACCCAGATTGATGCCTTCCACAACGCTGCCGGAGAATTTGATCGCGATACCTATAGTTTCTCTCTGGATCGTGCCGGACTGAGCGAACGCCAGTTCGAAGAAGATGTGCGCCGCGAAACCGCGCGTATTCTGGTACAGGAAGCGATGATGTCCGCGGTGGAAATGCCCCACACGATGACAACCGTAATCACCGATTACATCGGCGCGCGCCGCAGCTTTGACTGGGTGCAGCTGCGCACCGATGAGACCGCGATGATCGCTGTCGCCCCGACCGACGCCGAACTGCAGGGCTTTTATGAAGCCAACCCTGCCCTTTTCACCCTGCCGGAAACCAAGCAGATCACCTATGCGCTGCTGAGCCCCGACATGGTTCTGGAAGAGATCGAAGTCGACGAAGCCACTCTACGCAAAATGTATGAAGAGCGCAGCGCCGAATACCAAGTTCCCGAACGCCGCCTTGTTGAGCGTCTGGTCTTTGTCAATGAAGACGAGGCCACCGCCGCCAAAGCCGCTATTGATGCAGGCGAAACAACCTTTGAAGCGCTGGTTCAGGACCGCGGCCTTGCCCTTTCCGACGTCGACATGGGCGATGTCGCAATCACCGAACTGGACACCGCAGGCGAGGCCGTCTTTGCAGCTGAGACCGGCACCGTGACCGACCCGCAGCCGACCGACCTTGGCCCTGCCCTGTTCCGGATCAACGGCCTGCTCGAAGCCCGCTCCACCTCTTTTGAGGAAGCCGAAGCCGCGCTGCGCGACGAAGTCGCCGCCGACCGCGCCCGCCGTCTGATCGAAGACCAGAGCGAAGAGATTGACGATCTTCTGGCCGGTGGCATTACCCTTGAAGAACTGACCGACGAAGCCGGTCTTGAGGTCTCCAGCCTCAGCTGGACCGCCGAAAGCGAAGAAGGCGTTGCCGCCTATAGCGCCTTTCGCGAAGCGGCTGCAGCCGTGTCTGCGGATGACTTCCCCGAAGTGGCCTTTCTTGAGGACGGCAGCCTCTTTGCCCTGCGTCTCGACGATGTTCTGCCCGAACGCCCCGAGCCGCTGGCCGATGCACAGGACAAGGCCCTGCGCGGCTGGAACGAAGAGCAACGTCTGAACGCGCTGAAAACCCAGGCAGACGCGATCCTTGACCGCGCCGAAACCAATGGCGCCTTTGACGATGGTCTGGAAGTCACCTCGGAAACCGGCCTCACCCGCACCGCCTATATCGATGGCACCCCTGCGGATATGATGAACGCCGTCTTCGCGCTGGAACCGGGCAAACTGCAGGTGGTTGCGGATGCGGAATCCACCGTGATCCTGCGCCTGACCGAAGTGCTGCCGCCCGAACAGACCGACGATCTGGCCGCGCTCGAGGACGCCCTCGCAAGTCAATTGGATCAGGCCCTCGCCGAGGCGATCTACCAGGCCTTCGCTGCGGACTCGCAGTTGCGCGCCCAGCCCACCGTTGATCAATCGGCGATCAACGCTGTCCACACAACCTTCCAGTAACCAGGTCCCGGATCCATGGCGCTGACCCCCGATTTCGAAACCTTCGCAAAGGCCTATGAGGCCGGCGAAAACCAGGTCGTCTATACCCGCCTCGCAGCGGATCTGGACACGCCCGTCTCCTTGATGCTGAAACTCACCGGTGCGCAGAAGGATGCCTTCATGCTGGAATCGGTGACCGGCGGAGAGGTGCGCGGGCGCTATTCGATCATCGGGATGAAGCCGGATCTGGTCTGGCGCTGTGACGGCGAACAGGCCGCGCTGAACCGGTCGGCCCGGTTTGACGCCCAGGCGTTTGAGCCGCTGGAGGGCAACCCGCTGGACACCCTGCGCGCCCTGATCGCCGAAAGCCGCATCGACCTGCCGGATGATCTGCCGCAGGCCTCGGCCGGGCTGTTTGGCTATCTTGGCTATGACATGATCCGGCTGGTTGAAAAACTGCCCGACGTGAACCCCGATCCGCTGGGACTGCCCGACGCGCTGATGCTGCGCCCGTCCGTGGTTGCGGTGCTGGACGGTGTCAAAGGTGAGGTCACTGTGGTCTCCCCCGCTTGGGTCGCCGACGGCCAGTCGGCCAAGGCCGCCTATGCGCAGGCCGCAGAACGGGTGATGGATGCGGTGCGTGATCTGGAACGCGCCATGCCAGCCGAAACCCGCGATCTGGGGGACGCGCGCGACATGGCAGCCCCAGTGTCGAACTTCACCAAAGAGGGCTATATGGCCGCGGTGGAAAAGGCCAAGGACTACATCCGCGCAGGCGACATCTTTCAGGTGGTACCGGCGCAGCGCTGGACACAGGATTTCCCGCTGCCGCCTTTTGCGCTCTACCGGTCCCTGCGGCGCACCAACCCGTCGCCCTTCATGTTCTACTTCAACTTCGGTGGCTTTCAGGTCGTTGGCGCCAGCCCGGAAATTCTGGTGCGGGTCTTTGGTGACGAGATCACCATCCGCCCCATTGCCGGCACCCGCCCGCGTGGCGCCACGCCCGAAGAAGACAAGGCACTGGAGCTGGACCTGCTGGCCGATAAGAAAGAGCTGGCCGAACACCTGATGCTGCTGGATCTGGGCCGCAACGACACCGGCCGTGTCTCCAAGATCGGCACCGTGCGCCCGACTGAGAAATTTATCATCGAACGCTACAGCCATGTGATGCATATCGTGTCCAACGTCGTGGGTGAGATGGCCGACGACAAAGACGCGCTGGATGCCTTCTTTGCCGGCATGCCCGCAGGCACCGTATCCGGCGCGCCCAAGGTGCGCGCGATGGAGATCATCGACGAGCTGGAACCAGAGAAGCGCGGCGTCTATGGCGGCGGTGTCGGCTATTTCTCGGCCGGTGGTGACATGGACATCTGTATCGCCCTGCGCACGGCCATCGTGAAAGAAGACAAGCTCTATATTCAGGCGGGTGGCGGCGTCGTCTATGACAGCGATCCAGAGGCCGAATATATGGAGACCGTCCATAAATCCAACGCCATCCGCCGTGCCGCGGCAGATGCGGCGCGCTTTAGCAGTGGCGGCAACCGCTAAGCCCGCAGCGCGAATGTCTTACGGATCCGCATTCATATGGCTGGGAATATCTCCGCCGGAGGCTTCAGCCTTTCGCCGCGCAAAAGGCTGAGCCTGTCTACTGCGCGTCTGGCAGATGGGCCTTCAGGCTCGCCGAAACCGGGGCGAGTGCCACTTTGTCAGCCCGGTCCTGGAGGCCCCAGAGCAGCAGCGCCGAAATCGTATCGGGGCGGACCCGGCCCAGCATGATAACCGCGCCTTCCTGTCCCGCCCGAAAGGCCGCTTGATCAAGGAACCGGCGCACCGCGCGCGGGTTCTGCCCGGCCCCGTCAAAGTCACGGAACACCAGCCCCGAAGGCACCCCATCGCGCAGCGCCAGTTTCTGCACCGTGTTAAGGCCTGAATTCTGCATCAACAGCCCGTGCCCGCTGTCAGCGGCCACCGCTGCCACCTGTTCGGCCAGAGCGCGGTTGCCCTGCACGCCGGTTTCGGTGCCCTCAAGAATTCCGATCGCTTCCGGCAGCGTGCTGAACCACACAGGCAACGCGGTTTCGGCATCCTGCGGCGCCGCATCACGCGGCAGGTTCGCCAATACCATCACCTCAAAACCGGCGGCCCGGCGCGCCGCCATTTTCTGGGTCGCATCAGCGGTGTTGGGGTCAATGGCAAAGGTCAGCGGATAGGGAAACTCAGCCAGACCTTCGGCGCCGATGGAATCGGCATCGTCAATCAGAACGATGGACATCAGCGGACGTCCCTCGGCATTATCAAAGGGTTCAGAGAAAGCCTCGAAGGGCGACAGAAGCGCCGGGCTGACGCTGGGCACTATTCCGCTTGTCTCTGTACCGGTTGACGCGGTTGCCGTGTCCCGCTCTGTCAGCGGCACCACCACCTTGCCAATTCCCGGCACGATCTCGGCCGGTTCCGCCGAAGCAACGGCCGTTTCTTCTGGTTTCTCACCGGGGGTGTCCTGACGTGTCGGCGGCGCGAGGATCTGCGGCAGGGCCGAGGGTGCTTCGCTTTCCACCGGAGGCGTCAGAACCGGTGCGCCGAGGGAAACCTCAGGGGCCGAGACGAGCGGATCTGTGCTGCTATGTGTCTCCTCCAGAGCCTCCGCCGCAGCGCTTTCAACCGCCGCGCCTTCATCCTCGGCCGTGGCCTCGGCCTGGACCTCTGCGCCTTCATCCGGCTTTGCCACTGGCTGGGCCGGTGCATCGGACACAATGATCTCAGCCTCCTCACCGGGGAGAACCGGGGCCTCGCCTGCCGTGGGGGGCGTCTGCGAAACCGGATCATCGGAATCAATCTGCGGCGCAGGTTCCGCCTGTGGATCGGGTGCCAGACCGGCTACGGCCCCCACTTCGGGGCGGGCTGCCGGAGCCCTGTCATCGCTGGCCACTTCGTTCAGACTGTCTGCGGCGGGCGCGGTTTCAGGGGCTGAAGGTGCCGCCTCCACCAGATCCGCATCGCGCGGACGCAGCGACAGGCTCGGATCTGACTGTGGCAGAGGGTCAACCGCCGCCGAAGGCGTATTATCATCCACCGAAACCCGTTGCGGCAAAGGCATCGAAAGAGACAGCAGCGCCGCACCTGCAGCCGCCGCCAGAGCCCCAAAGCTCACGCCACCGAGAAAACCGCGCATATCAACCGCCCCTTGCCTTCTGCCTGTTCACCGCTGGAAACATGCGGATCTTTGCCCGCCTGCGTCCCGGTTTCAAAGCCCACTGTTGCAAGCGCCCTTGACGCTGCCGCGCAACCCTGAACATGTATGTTGCGACCACTATAGAGCGGCGCGCCCCTGCGCCGCCACCCTTAAAAGAGCCCGCCAAGATGCTGCTGCTGATCGACAACTACGACTCCTTTACCTACAACCTCGTCCACTATTTGGGAGAGCTGGGGGCCGAAATGGAGGTCTGGCGCAATGACGCGCTGACCGTGCAGGACGCCATGGCGATGAACCCGTCGGGCATCCTTCTGTCTCCCGGTCCTTGCGACCCGGATCAGGCCGGTATCTGCCTTGCTCTGACCGAAGTGGCCGCCGAGACAAAAACGCCGCTGATGGGCGTCTGTCTGGGCCACCAAACCATTGGTCAGGCCTTTGGCGGCAAAGTCATCCGCTGCCACGAGATTGTGCACGGCAAGATGGGCACGATGCACCATACCAACAAAAGCGTTTTCAAGGGACTGCCGACACCGTTTGAGGCAACCCGCTATCACTCGCTGGTGGTGGAACGCAAAAGCCTGCCCGATTGTCTGGAGATCACCGCCGAGCTGGAAGATGGCACCATCATGGGCCTGCAGCACCGCGAATTGCCCATTCACGGCGTGCAATTTCACCCGGAATCCATTGCCTCTGAACACGGCCACGCCCTTTTGAAGAATTTCATTGAAGAGATTAAGGTGCCCGCATGAGTGACCGCCTGAAGCCCCTGATCGGCGCCGCCGCCGATGGCCCGCTGACCCGCGCCCAAGCCGAAACCGCCTTTGCGGCGCTGTTCGAAGGCGAGGCCACCCCCAGCCAGATCGGCGGCTTGCTGATGGCGCTGCGCACCCGCGGTGAAACGGTGGATGAATATGCCGCCGCCGCGGCTGTGATGCGCGCAAAATGCAACGCCGTGACAGCGCCCGACGGCGCGATGGACATTGTCGGCACCGGTGGTGACGGCAAGGGCACCCTGAATATCTCCACTGCGACCGCCTTTGTTGTGGCGGGCGCTGGCGTGCCGGTGGCCAAACACGGCAACCGCAATCTTTCGTCGAAATCCGGCGCCTCGGACGCGCTGGAGAAGATGGGGATCAACGTCATGGTCGGCCCACAAGTGGTTGAAAAGGCACTGAATGAGGCCGGGATCGGCTTCATGATGGCGCCCATGCACCACCCGGCGATTGCTCATGTGATGCCGACCCGGCAGGAGCTGGGCACGCGGACGATCTTCAACATTCTGGGTCCGCTCACCAATCCGGCCGGCGTCAAACGCCAGCTGACCGGCGCCTATTCCCGTCATCTGATCCGGCCGATGGCCGAAACCCTCGGCCAGCTTGGGTCAGAACGCGCATGGTTGGTGCATGGATCCGACGGCACCGACGAGCTGACCATTACCGGAATCAGCTGGGTCGCCGCCCTGGAAGAGGACGGTTCGGTCAAGGAGGTCGAAATCCACCCCGAGGATGCTGGCCTGCCGGTGCATCCTTTCGAGGAAATCGTTGGCGGCACCCCGGAAGAAAACGCCGTGGCCTTCCGCCAGCTGCTGGACGGTGCGCCCTCGGCCTACCGCGAGGCCGTGCGCCTGAATGCAGCGGCCGCTCTGGTGGTTGCGGGCAAGGCTGATGACCTGCGAACCGGTGCTGAGATGGCCGCCGAGAGCATCGACAGCGGAGCCGCCAAAGCCAAGATCGAAGCCGTGGCCCGTATCACCCAGCAATAAACGCGCGTCAGCCAGCCGGAGAGAGACATGCCCCTTCCCACTGGCTGGTCAGATCTGCCGTTTTTTACGGATAATTGGCCCACCATTGCCAAAACCCTCGCGGCGGACAGCCGCGAGATACTGCCGCCCGAAACGCAGCGTTTTGCTGCACTGGACCTGACTGCCCCTGAAAACACCCGCGTGGTTGTCTTGGGGCAGGATCCCTACCCGACGCCCGGCCATGCCCATGGGCTGGCTTTCTCGGTCGAACCAGATGTGCGCCCCCTGCCCCGCTCTTTGAACAACATTTACAAAGAGTTGCAGGACGATCTGAACATCACCCGCTTGAACGGCGATCTGCGCGGATGGGCCAAACAGGGCGTTCTGCTGCTGAACACGGCGCTGTCTGTACCCGCGGGGGACGCCAACGGCCACAAGGGCATGGGCTGGGCACCGCTGGTTCATCAGGTACTCGCCCGCACCTCCCAATGTCCAACAGCCTATATTCTCTGGGGTAAATCGGCGCAAAAGCTTGAATCTTTTATCAATCCGGGCGATCACCTGATCCTGAAATCCGCCCATCCCTCGCCGCTGTCAGCGCGGCGCGGCTTCTTCGGCTCAAAGCCCTTTTCGGCTGTGAACCGCTGGCTCGCCGACCGGGGAGAGGATACCATCGACTGGAACGCATAAACGGAGAGCCACGCATGAGCGGCAACGCCCTGGACCGGATCAAGGCCTACAAGCTGGAAGAAGTCGCCGCCGACAAGGCCGCCAAACCCCTAAGCGAGGTCGAGGCCGAGGCCCGCGAGGCCAGCCCCACACGTGGTTTTGCCGAAAACCTGATGCGGGCGGGGCGTTCGGGCTATGGGCTGATCGCCGAAATCAAGAAAGCCTCGCCCTCCAAAGGGTTGATCCGCCCGGATTTTGAGCCCGCCGAACTGGCCAAAGCCTATGAAGCCGGCGGTGCGACATGCCTTTCGGTGCTGACCGATACGCCCAGCTTTCAGGGTGCGAAGGATTTCCTGGTTCAGGCCCGCAACGCCTGCGCGCTGCCCGCCCTGCGCAAGGATTTCATGTATGACACCTATCAGGTCGCCGAAGCCCGCGCCCTTGGGGCCGACTGCATCCTGATCATCCTCGCCTCTACCACCGATGCGCAAGCCGCCGAACTGGAGGCCTGTGCCTTTGAGTGGGGCATGGATGTGCTGCTGGAGGTTCACAACGCCGAAGAGCTGGAGCGCGCCTGCCTGTTGAAATCACCGCTGATGGGCATCAACAACCGCAATCTCAAAACCTTTGAGACCACGCTGGACACAACGCGGGAACTCTCGCGGATGGTCCCCGCCGACCGCACCATTGTCTGCGAAAGCGGCTTGTTCACCCCAACAGACCTGTCCGACATGGCCCGTTACGGCGCACGCAGCTTCCTGATCGGCGAAAGCCTGATGCGTCAGGACGATGTGGCCAGCGCCACCCGGAGCCTGCTCGCCAACCCCTTGATGCCAGGAGGCATGTGATGCCCCTCACTCATTTTGACGGTAAGGGCGACGCCCATATGGTTGATGTCTCAGACAAGCCCGTGACCTCGCGCATTGCCACCGCCGCCGGGCATGTGACCATGGCGCAGGAGACGTTTGATATCATCAGCGAAGGCCGCGCCAAAAAGGGCGATGTTCTGGGGATTGCGCGGCTTGCCGGCATCATGGGCGCCAAGAAGACCCCAGACCTGATCCCGCTGTGCCACCCGCTGCCGGTGACCAAAGTTGCTGTTGAACTGACGCTGGATCCGGACCTGCCGGGCGTGCAGATCGAGGCGACAGTCAAGACCACCGGCCAGACCGGTGTTGAAATGGAGGCGCTCACCGCTGTCTCTACCGCTGCCCTTACCGTCTATGACATGTGCAAGGCGGTGGATAAGGCCATGGCCATCGGCGGCATTCATGTGACGTTGAAAGATGGCGGAAAATCTGGACGTTACGAGGCCTAGATGATCTCTGTTGAAGAAGCCCGCACCCTGCTGATGGATCTGGTCTCGCCGCTGGAGACCGAAGACGTTCCGCTGTCCGAAGCCAATGGCCGGGTGCTGGCGCAGGACGCCGTTGCGCGCCGAATGCAGCCACCGTTTTCCGCCTCGGCGATGGACGGCTATGCGATGAAGGCAGCCGAGGTAGAGCTGCACGCCATGTTCAAAGTGATTGGCGAATCTGCCGCCGGTCACCGGTTTGAAGGCCGCGTTGGCGCCGGTCAGGCGGTGCGGATCTTCACCGGTGCGCCGGTCCCGGACGACGCCGATTTCGTCGTTATCCAGGAAGACATCTCGCGCAGTGGCGATCTGATCACCATCACCGATCAGCCCTCACAAACTCACAACATCCGCCCGGCCGGTGGTGATTTTGATGTCGGCAGCTCGATTTCGGCACCGCGCCAGTTGACGCCCTCTGATATCGCCCTGCTGGCCGCGATGAATATCCCCAATGTCACAGTCACCCGCAGGCCGGATATCGCGCTGATCTCAACCGGGGATGAATTGGTCATGCCCGGCGACGATCCCGGCCCCGACCAGATCATCGCCTCCAACACCTTCGGACTGAAAGCCATGCTCGAGGCTGCCGGTGCCCGCGCCCGCATTCTGCCTATTGCCCGTGACACCGAAAGCTCTCTCAGAATGGCCTTCTCGTTGGCAGAAGGCGCTGACCTTGCCATCACCATCGGTGGCGCCTCGGTCGGCGATCACGATCTGGTCGGCAAAGTCGCCGCCGATCTCGGGCTGGAACGCGCCTTCTACAAGGTTGCCATGCGCCCCGGAAAACCGCTGATGGCCGGCCGGCTGAACAGCGGGGCCATGGTCGGCCTGCCGGGAAATCCTGTTTCTGCAATGGTTTGCGGCGCGCTCTTTATTGCCCCAATGGTTCGCGCCATGCTGGGTCTTGGCACGCAGCCAGCCGCCCCAATAGAGGCAACGCTCGCCGCCTCCGTTGAAAAGAACGGTCCACGCCAGCACTATATGCGCGCCCGCGTCGATGGCGACCGCCTGACGGCATTCGACAATCAGGACAGCTCCCTTTTGACTGTCCTGGCCGAGGCCAACGCCCTGCTGATCCGGCTCCCGCATGACCCGGCCCGCACCGCAGGCGAAACCGTTCAGTATTTGCCGCTCTGACCCTTTCATCTTGCCAAAACCCCTCAATCATCAGGCGTGTGGCGCAAGTCATACGCCTTTTTTGTCCACAGGGAGCGAGTTGACACAAAAGGTGAACACAGGTAGAACAAAACAAAACAACCCCAACGGAGGGAGCAGACATGCTGACCAAGAAGCAGTTGCAATTGCTGGAATTCATCCACAAACGCCTCCAGTCGGACGGTGTTCCGCCCAGTTTTGATGAAATGAAGGCGGCGTTGGATCTGCGATCCAAATCCGGCATCCACCGGCTGATCACAGCCCTGGAAGAACGCGGTTTCATCCGCCGCCTTGCGCACCGCGCCCGCGCCATTGAAATCATCCGCCTGCCCGAAAGCATCGGCGGAGAGCCTGCCGGTTTCACCCCCCGTATCATTCAGGGTGGCGGCAATGAGCCGGACCACTCTATCAGGCCCGCCAATACAGATCCCGTCACCCTCAGCGCAGTTGAACTGCCGGTCATGGGCCGCATTGCGGCCGGTGTGCCGATCGCGGCAATCAGCCATGCCTCGCATCAGGTGGCAGTGCCCACCAGCATGATTTCACAGGGCGGCGAACACTACGCGCTCGAGGTCAAGGGCGACTCGATGATCGAAGCGGGCATCAATGATGGCGATGTGGTGGTGATCCGCCATGCGGATTCCGCTGACAATGGCGATGTGGTTGTGGCTTTGGTGCAGGATCAGGAAGCAACCCTGAAGCGCTATTTCCGCGAAGGCGGCTCCATCGCGCTGGAGGCTGCGAACCCCGCGTACGAAACCCGCGTCTACCCCGAAGATCAGGTCAAGGTGCAGGGCCGCCTTGTCGGTCTGATCCGCACCTACTGACCCTCCAATATGCGGCGGGTCAGCGGCAGCAGCTGCGGCCCCGCCCCGGTCCAGGGCCGCGCTCCGGCGCGGTCTTTTGCCGTGATCAGCTTACCCTCCTCAGTCAGCAGCACAGCGCCAGTGCGGCGCAGCGCTTTTGGATCAAGCACCAAACAGCCGCCTTTGAGGGTCTTGGGCACCGTGAAGACGGTGATCACCCCCGGTCGGCACTCGTTGTATTCCTCCGCGGCACGTTTGCCGATCACATGGATCAGCCTTGTGTCCGCAACCTCGGCCACTTGCAGTTTTGTCGCGCCACCGGGCCAGCGGCTGGCGGCCTCAGGCTGATTGGCGGGATCGCCATCATTCTCCAGCCAGATGCCGGCCGTGAACCCGGCACCTTTGGATTTGGAGAGGGCCCGCCCCTCGGGGGTCAATACCCCCACCAAGCCACCACTGTCTGCGATCAGAACCGCCGGGCGCACTGCCCCCTGCCAGATGAACAGCGCCACTACGACCGGGATCACCCCGGCCACGCGCCCGCGCCCCTGCCACAGGATCGCAACCAGCCCGCCGGCGGCAATCAGCGGCAGAACAACCAGGTCCGGAGACACCACATAGCCGCGCGCGCCTTCCATGCCGGATACCCAAGCCGCAACCCAAAGGATCCAGCCCAGACCCTGCGCCATCACCGCCCAACCAATCTGCCCCAGACCCAGCGGCGTCAACACCAGCGCAAGAACGGCTGCGGGCATCACAATGGCACCCATGACCGGAACTGCCAGCAGATTGGCCAGTAGCCCGTAATGCGCCACCATGTTGAAATGTGCCGCCCCAAATGGCGCTGTGGCCAGACCGGCAATAAAGGACGACAGCGCCGCCGCTGTGAAGGGTTTCAACCAGATTGGCCCCAGCGGGACCTCCGCATCGCGGATCCAGGTAAACACGCCAACCAGCGCCGTTGTGGCGGCAAAGCTCATCTGAAACCCTGGCCCCAGCAGGGTTTCAGGTCGCCGCAGCAGAACAATCAGCGCCGCCAACGCCACCGCCCGCAGCGACAGCGCGCGATGATCCAGTAGCACCGCCCCCAGCATGACAGCCGCCATGATGAAGGCGCGCTCGGTGGCGACATTGCCGCCGGACAGGGCCAGATATCCCACCGCCGCCAGCAGCGCGCCCACGGCGGCGAGTTTCTTGACCGGCAGCCGCAGCGCCAGTGGCGGCATAAGACACAGGCCCAACCGCAATCCGCCAAAAACAACACCTACCAGCAGCCCCATGTGCAGGCCGGATATGGCCAAGAGATGCGCCAGATTGCTGCCGCGCAGATGATCCAGTGTTTCCGAGGCAACCCCGCTGCGGTCACCGGTGGTTATCGCCGCAGCAAAGCCGCCGCGTGTCCCGGCGATTTCCTGTCGGATATGCGCAGACACCCGTTGGCGCAGGCTTTCCAAAGGCAGGCGATCCCCCTGCCCTGCCTGCAGAACAGCCAGCCGCGTATAGCCGACCGCACCGAGGCGCTGAAACCAGGCATGACGGCGAAAGTCAAAACCACCGGGTTCAGCCGGGCCTTGCGGCGGCATCAGATGGGCGGTGGTCATCACCCGCGCTCCGGGCGGCGGAAGGGCGGTGTCGCCATGCAGGGTCAGCCTGACCTGCGCCGGGGTCTTTGCCGCCGACACACCGTCCAGCCGGACCTGATCCAATGTGACGCGCATGCGGTCACTCGACGACCGGCTCAGTGCGATGAAACGTCCCTCAACAGGGCCGAAATAGCGAAATGTCAGGGCCGGGGCCGATTGCGTATAGGTACGCAGACCCGCCGCTGCAAATCCCAGCGCAAAAAGCAGCAGCATCCACCCCAACAGCCGCAGGGTGGCTGGCAAAAACCGGATCAGCAGCGCGCCGATTGCCACAGAAGACAACACAAGCAGCCATAGATCAAAGGAGGGTTCCAGCGGCAAAGCAAAGTAGATCGAGATCCCGGCGCCCAGCACAACCGGGCTCCACGGAAACAGATGTCCTCGCTGCGCGTCCAGCAAGGGCGTGAGGGCCGCAATTGCGCGCATGCTTGCTCCTTGCCGTCCGGCTCGGTAGACAGTCCTCAAACGCTACTCCTCACATGGTTTCCAAAAGGTAAATGGCCCTCATGACCAAACCTGTCGTCACACGCTTTGCCCCCTCTCCCACCGGCTATCTGCACATCGGCGGTGCCCGCACCGCATTGTTCAACTGGCTCTATGCGCGCGGCCGCGGCGGCAAGTTCCTGTTGCGCATCGAAGACACCGATCGCGAACGCTCCACGCCGGAAGCAACCACCGCGATCCTGCAGGGCATGGAATGGCTGGGGCTGGACCACGACGGCGAGGTGGTCAGCCAGTTCGACGGCGCGGCCCGTCATGCCGAGGTTGCCAACCAGCTGCTGGCCGAGGGCAAGGCCTATAAGTGCTTTGCCACTCAGGAAGAAATTGCCGCCTTCCGCGATGCGGCCAAGGCCGAGGGCAAATCGACCCTTTACCGGTCGCCCTGGCGCGATGCCACTGCGGACAGCCACCCGGATGCACCCTTTGTGATCCGCATCAAGGCGCCGCTTGATGGTGAAACCATCATCCACGACGAAGTTCAGGGCGATGTGACCATCCGCAACAGCCAGCTGGATGACATGATTCTGCTGCGCTCGGACGGCACACCGGTCTATATGCTGGCGGTTGTGGTCGATGACCATGACATGGGCGTTACCCATGTGATCCGCGGTGATGACCACCTGAACAATGCCGCGCGCCAGATGATGATCTATACGGCGATGGGCTGGGACGTTCCGGTCTGGGCGCATATTCCGCTGATTCATGGCGCTGATGGCAAAAAGCTGTCCAAACGCCACGGCGCGCTTGGCGCGCAAGAGTATCAGGCCATGGGCTACCCGGCGGCGGGCATGCGCAATTACCTCGCCCGCCTCGGCTGGAGCCACGGAGATGACGAGTTCTTTTCCGACGCCCAGGCAAAGGAATGGTTCGATTTGGGCGGCATCGGCAAAAGCCCGGCGCGTTTTGATACCAAGAAGCTGGAAAACCTCTGCGGTCAGCATATTGCTGTTAGCGATGACGCCGCATTGCGGCAAGAAATCCAGGGTTATCAGAAGGCCGCCGATCTTCCAGAGCTGAGTGACGCACAGTCGCAGGGGCTGGAAGATGCGATGTATTGCCTCAAGGATCGGGCGCGCACCTTCCCTGAACTTCTTGAAAAAGCGCAATTTGTCCTTGCTTCCCGGCCGCTTGAGAGGGACGCGAAGGCTGAAAAGGCCCTGGCTTCGGTATCCGATGGTATACTGAGTGAATTGACGCCGCAGCTGCAAAATGCTAGCTGGACCAGAGATGATCTGGAGGCGCTTCTCAACTCGTTTGCAGAAGCCAAGGAAACCAAGTTCGGCAAGCTGGCCGGCCCCTTGCGGGCGGCCCTCGCGGGCCGGGCCGTAACGCCTTCAGTTTTTGACATGATGTTGGTTCTGGGCCGTGACGAAACGGTGGCCCGTATCAGCGACGCCGCAGGCTGACCCCGAGAGTTCACTTTCGGGTAACCTTGCTCAGATACGAGATGCTTGCGCGCGACCCGCGCAGGCTCTGCCCCGCACCGGGGGGCTGACCAGCAACCCGCGTGCCTGTAACAGGAAGGGACATTAATGACCGACACACAGAAAACCGCGACGCTCAGCCTGGATGGAAAATCCTACGAGCTGCCCATTTTCTCCCCGACGGCTGGCCCGGATGTTCTTGATATCCGTAAGCTTTATGCCCAAGCGGGTGTGTTCACCTACGATCCCGGCTTCACCTCGACTGCCAGCTGCGACAGCACCATCACCTTTATTGATGGCGGCAAGGGCGAATTGCTGCACCGTGGTTACCCGATCGATCAGCTGGCCTCGCAGTCGCATTATCTGGAAGTCTGCTACCTGCTGCTCTACGGCGAACTGCCTTCCGCAACACAGCTGGAAGACTTCGAAAACCGCGTGACCCGTCACACGATGGTGCACGAACAGATGCACAATTTCTTCCGCGGTTTCCGCCGTGACGCGCACCCGATGGCAACCCTAGTGGGTGTCGTTGGTGCGATGTCGGCCTTCTACCACGACTCCACCGATATTTCGGACCCGTGGCAGCGCGAAGTTGCCTCTGTCCGCCTGATCGCCAAGCTGCCGACAATTGCGGCGATGGCTTACAAATACTCGATCGGCCAGCCCTTCGTGTACCCGCGCAACGATCTGGATTACGCAGCCAACTTCCTGCACATGTGCTTCTCGGTTCCGGCCGAAGAATACCAGGTCGACCCGATCCTGAGCCGCGCGATGGACCGGATCTTCACCCTGCATGCGGACCACGAACAGAACGCATCGACCTCGACCGTGCGTCTGGCGTCCTCTTCTGGTGCGAACCCGTTTGCCGCCATCGCGGCGGGCATTGCCTGCCTCTGGGGCCCGGCACATGGCGGCGCAAACCAGGCCTGTCTGGAGATGCTGAAGGAAATCGGTTCCGTCGATCGCATCCCGGAATTCATTGCCCGCGCCAAGGACAAGGAAGACCCCTTCCGCCTGATGGGCTTTGGCCACCGCGTCTACAAGAACACCGACCCGCGCGCGACTGTTCTGAAACAATCCGCCGATGAAGTGCTGGAACTGCTGGGTGTCGAAGACAACCCCCTATTGCAGGTCGCCAAAGAGCTGGAACGCACCGCTCTCAACGATCCCTACTTCAAAGAGAAGAAGCTGTTCCCGAACGTCGACTTCTATTCGGGCATCATCCTCGAAGCGATGGGCTTCCCCACATCGATGTTCACACCGATCTTCGCGCTGTCGCGCACCGTCGGCTGGATTTCGCAGTGGAAAGAAATGATTGCCGATCCGCAGAACAAGATTGGTCGTCCGCGTCAGCTGTATCTTGGCGAAACCGCCCGCGATTATTCGGACATTGAGAATCGCTAAGTCGGCCCATTAAGTATCCGGAGAACTCTCTCTGGCCCAACCCTCGCAGCCCCGGTGTTGCGAGGGTTTTTTCTTGCCTTAATCCTGCCTTTTTTTGGCCATTGTTTCCGATTTGCGGCTAATTAACTCTACCTAAACGAGTTCAATGGACAGCCCATTAAATTTGCGGCTAATTGTGGGAAAATTTATCACGACTTCACTTTCCGGACTTCTACGCAGCGAGAATTGCGATCCGAACCAAGTGTCCGGCACAAATTGGGATGACAGTTTATGCTTCTTATTTCCTTGCTCTCCATTGGGGCCGCTGCAGGGCTCATCGCACTGTTCGATGACGACAGTGACACGGGCGGAGATACGGACAACCCAGAGATCGAACCGCGCAACGAATACACCGGCACCGAAGGAAACGATCTGCTTGAAGGCAGCGATGACGCCGACATGTTGGATGGTCTGGGCGGTGATGACACGCTGTATGGCAACGGTTCCGACGACCTTATTTCCGGCCAAGATGGCGATGATCTGATCTTTGGCGGCGACGGAGACGACACCATCACCGGCGGTGAAGGCATCGACAATATCGAAGGCAACCTGGGCGCCGATATCATCAAGGCAGGCGCTGGGGATGACATTCTGCGCGGCGGTGAAGGCGACGACAATCTGGTCGGCGAAGGCGGCTGGGATGTGCTCGGCGGTGGATCTGGGGATGACACGCTGGACGGCGGCGAAGGCGATGACTTGCTGCAGGGCGGTGCCGGTGATGACTTGCTTGAGGGCGGTGAAGGCAGTGACTACCTGGTCGGCTCCACCGGCGCTGACACCCTGTCAGGCGGCGACGGCAACGACCGGATCGATGGTGCGGATGTTTTCAACCGCGAACTGATCAGCAAAGATCTGGTCTTTGGCCGCTACGGCGCCAATATTCTTGATCAGGATGACCTTTCTGTCGATGTCACCGAAGACAGCAGTGAGGCGGATGTATTGGACGGCGGCGATGGGGATGACTGGTTGATCGCCGGTGCCGGAGACACGGTAACGGGTGGTGCAGGCAGCGATCTGACGCTTGTCATGACCTCGTCGATGGATGCCGGTGCAGAGGCCGTCACCGTGACCGATTATGACGCGAGCGAGGACGCTTTGGTTCTGGCCTATGAAAGCAGTGGAGCGGCGCCGACTGTAACGGTTGATTTGCAAGGCGATAACACCGCCTTTGTAATGATCAACGGTCAGCACGTACTCAGCGTGGCCAATGGCAAGGACCTGACGGCGGCCGAAATTTTCCTTGAAGCGGTCTGATCAAGCCCTCGGCTGAATGAATAGAAAGGCCCCCGGCGCATTTCTGCCCCGGGGGCCCTTTTTGTTTCGCACAGTTAGCAACGCGGTGGTCAGCGCCCCTCGAATTTCGCGGGGCGTTTTTCCATGAAGGCAGTCACACCTTCCATGAAGTCGCGCGACTTGCCGCACTCACCCTGCATATGCGCCTCGGCGGACAGCTGTTCGGACAGGGAATTGTCGAGGCTGGTGCGGAATGTCTGCTTGATGGATTTGAACGCCTGCGTTGGCCCCTTGGCCAGATAGGCGGCACGGGCGCGCCAATGGTTGTCGAAGTCGGCGTCGGGAACAGACTCCCAGATCATGCCCCAGTCGCTGGCTTGTTGTGCGGTGATCTTATCGGCAAACAGCGCGGCCCCCATGGCCTTGGCCATGCCCACCTGACGCGGTAGGAACCAGGAGCCGCCTGCATCCGGGATCAGCCCGATGCGGGAAAAGGCCTGCATGAAAAAGGCGTTCTCAGCCGCGATGCAGACATCTGCCGCCAGCGCCAGACTGGCGCCTGCCCCGGCCGCCGGGCCATTGACGGCCGCAATGGTGGGAACCGGGCAGTCATGGATCGCATTGACCATCGGGATATATTCATCCCGTAGGGTACGCTCCAGATCGATCTCGCTCCCGTTGCTGGCATCTGCCAGATCCTGACCCGAGCAGAAGGCCTTGCCGGTACCGGTGATCACCACAGCCCGCGCCTGGCCGCCTGCCTGTTTCACCGCATGGGTGATTTCGGCGCGCATCTGGCTGTTCAGAGCGTTCATCTTGTCCGGGCGGTTCAGCGTAATAACCGCCAGCCCATCTGCCAGCAGATAGGAAATTTCCTTGTAGTCCATCAATCGCCCTCATCACTTGTTCGCGCGCATGTTGACCCAGCCGCAGTGGAAGGGAAAGCCAAAACGCGGCGTCACCCGGCCCCTTGTTTGCGCCGCGATGACACCGCTGCAATCAACACCTCGGCCTCGGGCGGAACCGGCATCTGCTGCCGTTGATAGGCGGAGCCATCCAGATTGCGGGTCAGCAGCTTCATCTCGACCAATGTGCGGCGAATACGGGGTGCGTCGCGAAAGCTGCACAGCTCGTCAATACAGGCGCTAATCTGGCGTTCATTAAGCGTCTGGCGCGAGGGAAGATTGGCCCAGATCGCCCAGAGGCACAGGTATTGTACCGAGGTGCGCGAGGGCCAGTTATCAAACTGTCCGCGCCCATCGAAATTGCGCAGGGCGCGGTCCACATGTTTGCGGTTGGCGGCTGGTTTAGGCGCATTTTGCGCCCGCAGGTGCTGGAAATTGCGATAGCCGGCCGCACGGGCAACAAGCCCCATGGTTTCCAGATGGCTGGGCGGCTGATCCAGTTCGGCACGCAGGGTTTTGCAGAACTGTGACAGGTCATCGATGGTGAGTTGGATCACATCACGGGACATGGCTTTCTCCTTCGGATACCCGATGCCCGGCATGCCGGGGTGGAGGTCCGCCCTTGTCCGTGGGTATCCTGGATAAGCGGTCCGGATACTGGGGTTCGAGAAAGCAGGTTTAGCGCGTGGCGGAGCCTGGGTGAACTGCTGACCGGGGCCTGAATATCAAATCCGGCCCCGGTGGGCAATCACTCCTTCATCAGCTCTTGCAGGCGGGCCTGTTCCGCCTCACTGAGCCCGTCAGCATTCTGCAGCGGGGTTTTGGCCCGGCCGCGCACATAGCCGACGGAAATTCCAAGCGCCAGCAGCAGCATCAGCGGGCCAGCGGCCCACAACAGCCAATTGGCACCCTTGGTTGTCGGGTTCAGCAATACATATTCACCGTAACGTTCCACGATGAAATCCATTGCTTCCTTGTCGCTGTCACCCGCCACCAGACGTTCGCGCACCAGAAGCCGCAGATCGCGGGCCAATGTCGCGTTGCTGTCGTCGATGCTTTCGTTGCGGCAGACCAAGCAACGCAGATCCTTGCTCAGATCGCGGGCACGGGCTTCCAGCGCCGGATCTTCCAACACCTCATCCGGTTGCACCGCCAGAGCTGGGGTGGTGGAACCAAAGATCAGCGAAAGCGACAGGGCAATTGTCAGCACAAAGGTCGGGATAAAACGGATCATTCGGCTGCCACTCCCTGCGCTTGTGCCGTTTTGCGCGCACCTGATGCGACCCGGAACCGGCGGTCGCTAAGGCTCAGCAAGCCACCCAACGCCATCAGCAGCGTGCCGCCCCAGATCCAGTTGGTCCAAGGTTTGATATAGGTGCGCAGCGTCCAGCCACCATCGGCCTGCTCATCCCCAAGTGCGACATAGAGATCGCGGGTAAAGCGGTAGTCGATGCCAGCCTCGGTGGTGGGCATGCGGCTCACCGGATAAGAGCGTTTCTCTGGCTGAAGCATTGCAACAAACTCGCCATCACGGGTCGCCAGAACATCCGCGGTGGTCGAATAGTAGTTCGGTCCACGTGTATCGCGCACTTCCTGCATCGTCAGCTCATAGGGGCCGACCTGGAAGGGTTGCCCGGCATAGGCAACGCGGATGTCTTCCTTTTCCCAGGCGGTCAGCCCGGCAATGGCAAACATGGTGATGCCAAGCCCGGCATGGGCGACGCATTTGCCCCAATCCGCGCGCGGCAGGCGCAGCAGGCGACCAAAGCGGCCCTTGTTGCCGGTGCGCGACCACAGATCGGTGATGGCACCAAAGACGATCCAGGACCCAAGGAACAGGCCAACGGGACCAAGTGCCGATTTACCGCTTTGGACCGACCAGGCCAGTACAGCCAGCGCCAGCGCCAGCCCAAAGGCATAGCGCAGCGGCCAGATCGTGCGGCCCAGCTTGCCCCGTTTCCACGGCAGCATCGCGCCAACTGGCAGTATCAGCCCAATACCAACCATGAAGGGGGTGAAGGCCGCGTTGAAGAAGGGCGCACCGACGCTGAGCTTGCGGTCGAACATCATCTCGGCCAGAACCGGCCACATGGTGCCAACGAAAACAACGAAACAGCTAACAGCCAGAAGCACGTTATTGGCCACCAGACCGGTCTCACGGCTGACCAGACCAAAGACGCCACGCGCCTCCATTGCCTGGGCACGGGCAGCAAATAGTGTCAGCGCACCGCCGGTGAAGAAGGCCATGATGAGCAGGATAAAGACCCCGCGCGCCGGATCGGATGCAAAGGCATGAACCGAGGTCAGCAGACCGGACCGCACGATGAATGTGCCCATCAGCGAGAAGCCGAAGGCAAGGATCGCCAGCAGGATGGTCCAGCTCTTCAGTGACTCGCGTTTTTCGACCACGATGGCCGAATGCAGCAGGGCAGCGGCCAGAATCCAGGGCATGAAAGACGCGTTTTCAACCGGATCCCAGAACCAGAATCCACCCCAGCCCAGTTCGTAATAGGCCCACCAGGACCCCAGCGCGATGCCAAGCGTAAGGAAGATCCAGGCCGCCAGCGTCCAGGGACGCACCCAGCGGCCCCATGCGGCGTCAATCCGGCCCTCGATCAGGGCGGCCACGGCAAAAGAAAAGGCCATCGAAAGCCCCACATAGCCGAGGTAGAGAAACGGCGGATGGAAGGCGAGGCCCGGATCCTGCAACAGCGGGTTCAGCCCCTGCCCGTCCAGCGGCGGTACTTCCAGACGCAAAAACGGGTTGGATGTGAACAGGATAAAGGCAAAAAACGCGACGCCAATCGCTCCTTGTACGGACAGAACACGCGCCTTCAGCCCCGGCGGCAACCCGCCGCCAAAGACTGCGGCCACGGCCCCGAACAGTGACACGATGAGCACCCACAAAAGCATCGAGCCTTCGTGGTTCCCCCATGTTCCGGAGATTTTATACAGCATCGGTTTGGCCGAATGGCTGTTGAGCGTCACCAGTTTCAGCGAGAAGTCCGAGGTCATGAAGGCCCAGGTCAGCGCGCCAAAGGAAAAGGCGGTGAACAGGAACTGCGCCTGTGCTGCGGGTTCGGCGACGGCCATCCAGCCGGGCCAGCGTTTCTGGGCTCCGATCATCGGCACCACCGTCTGGACGATGGCAATCAGAAAGGCGAGGATAAGGGCGAAGTGGCCAAGCTCTGTAATCATGGCCCGGTTATACGCCCATTGATGGGCCAAGACCATGGCAAAGCAGCAGGACAACTGGCCGCATCACGCGGAATTCAGCTGATCTCAGCCGGTCTTTGCCGCGGCTTTCCACTGCTCCAGCGCCGGGTTGCCGCTCTCGGTTTCATCAACCGAATCGCCGGGTGCCACCGGGGCCAGAACCAGCGCCATCTCGCGTTGAAAATCCTGTGCCTTCAGCTGGTGTCGGGCCCCGAAATAAAAGGAGACCACCACACCCAGAAGCCACCACAAGGGTTCAGGCACCAGCGCCAGCCCCTGCATCCGGGCAGCAAACCAATCCGGGTTCCCCATCGCCGAAATGAACAGCGCCAAAGTGCCCAAAGCCAGCGCCGGGCGCGGCAATCTGTTCACCCCATCCATGAAGCGGTCAAAGCCGCCTTTCTGGACGCGAGCGAATTCTCCGCTGTGCTGCGCCAAGGCGGCCTGCCAGGCCGCCTGCCCGCGTTCGGCGCCATTCTCGGCGTTTTCACGAAACACTTCGACCGTTTCTCGCAGCGCATTGCGACCGTTGCCAAAAATCAGCCCCAGTATCTGCCCGATCAACCCCATGACGCGACCCTCCTTTGAAACTGAGCGGTGCTCATGCGAAAGCCCACCGACATGAATTCTTCAGCCCGTTTGATCCAGCCGCCTTTGCCCCCGGCCCGCGCGCGGGCGTATTTCCGGCTGGCGGGGCGGCGGTCCGCCAGAGCGAAATAATAGCTGCGCCGCGCCACCCCGTATGCATCGCGCACCAGCCCGGCATCCACATCGCACACCGCTACAGAGGCCGCCGCCGTCTGCGGGCCGATCACCCCATCTACGGTCACCATCTGCCCCATTGAACACAGCAGCCGCTGCAGGATTTTCACCGCATGGGCGCCCGCATTCACATACATGTCAAACACACTGGCCTGCAGCGCCTGCGGCAGCTGCGCGATGCCCGGTGCCTCAAAGTAATGGCGGATGAAAATCTCCACGGCACGCGACCTGCTCAGCTGGCGGACATCTGCCGCATCCACCAGCCCGTCACCGGTCAGATCCAGCCCCAACCGCCGCAGGGTTCCCAGCGTGACCCCATGTTTTGTCGCCCCGCCCGGATCGTCGGGATCATTCACATAGCCGCCCTCGCGGGCGACAATCTGTTCTGCAATCTGCCTGACAGTGCGCATCGGCCTTCCCCGGTTAGAACCATATCCACCAGCCTGTTGCACAAAGGCTGACATCCGCTAACCGCAGCGCGCGTTGCACGACCCTCAAACAACGCCCGCACCCATCGCAAGGCCGGATCGCGCCGACACCGCCGCACCGGGTCCGGGAGCCGAAAAAAACTGCGCCCCGCAGGCAAGGCCTGCGGGGCGCCGCTTTACAACAAATTGAGATAGATCAGCTTTCCGGCTCTACGTAGACACCCTGTTCCTTCAGCGCATCCATCACCTCTTTGGGCATATAGGTCTCATCGTGTTTGGCGAGGATCTCTGTCGCGACAAACACGCCGTCCTTATAAGAGCCGGTGCCGATCATACCCTGATTTTCTTCGAACAGATCAGGCAGCACACCGGTGAAGGACACCGGGACCGACGCGCCGCCATCGGTCACCGAAAAGGTGACCGAGGTGCCCTGACCGCGCACCAGAGACCCTTCCTCAACAAGGCCACCCAGGCGGAAAACCTCGTTATCGGCCGGGGGTTCCTCCATCACCTGAACCGGTGAGCGGAAGAAGTTGATACCGTCCTGCATGGCGGTTCCGATCAGCACAGTGGCCAGAACCAGCGCCACGGCGGCGACAGCAATAACTTGGATACGGCGTTGTTTCTTCAGAGTTTTCATGTTTTCCTCACGGGAAGAGCGGCGCTATTGTCAGCCCCGTCGTCTCCTCCTCACCTAACATCAGGTTTGCGTTCTGCAAGGCCTGCCCGCTGCTACCTTTGGTCAGATTGTCCAGCGCCGCAGTCACGATTGTGCGGCCTTCGATCCGGTCGGCGGCAACACCGATATGGCAGAAATTCGATCCCCGCACATGGCGGGTCGAGGGCACCTCGCCCATCGGCAACAGCTCAACAAAGGGCTCATCAGTGTAAGCCTTGGCAAAGCTCGCGTGGATCGCGGCTGCATCGCCCTTCACATAGACGGTCGCCAGAATGCCGCGGTTGGCCGGCACCAGATGCGGCGTGAACTGCACCTTTACCGGGCGGCCCGCGATGGCCGAAAATTCCTGGTCAAACTCACCCAGATGCCGGTGGGTGCTGCCGATGGCATAGGGGTGATAGCCCTCGCTCAGCTCGGCGTGCAGCAGGTTTTCCTTGGGCGAACGGCCCGCGCCAGAGACGGCGCATTTCATGTCCAGAATGATATCATCCAGATCAATCACCCCATCCGCAATCAGCGGACGCAAGGCAAACTGGCCGGTGGCGGCGTTACAGCCAGTGCCGGCCACCAGACGGGCCGATTTGATCTCTTCACGGTAAAACTCGGTCAGGCCGTAGACCGCTGTTTCCTGCAGCGCGACCGCGCTGTGCGGATTGCCGTACCATTTTTCATATTCAGCCGGGTCGCGCAGCCGGAAGTCGGCCGACAGATCCACCACTTTCACCGAACTGGGCAGAGCCGAGATAACTTCTTGGCTGGTCTTATGTGGTAGAGCGCAGAAGCACAGGTCAATGGCAGAGAAATCGATCTCGCTGATTTTGCACAGGACCGGCAAATCCAGATGGCGCAGATGCGGGAAGACCTGAGCCATGCTCATCCCCGCTTTACGCTCGGCGCCCAGCGCCGCAACTTCGATATTCGGGTGCAGGTCAATCAACCGCACCAGTTCCGCGCCGGTATAGCCCGAGGCGCCAAGGATAGCCACTTTATGGGTCATGTCAGACCTCTTCTTTCAGATGTCACGTAATGCTGCCGCAGGTGACTGCGACGGGAATAGGGGGATTGGGCGACGCGTTCTTTGACCTAAGTCACACAGTGCGCAACTTGGGCCGGATCCCGCTCAGGCCGCCTGAAATGTGATTTCTCGTCGGAGAAACTGAGTCGCCCGGTCGCTGACGCGCTTGGGATCACCGGTGGTGAAATAGCCGCCTTCGCCGGTTCCGGCCATGTCCGGGTGGCGTTCCAGATAATCCGCCAGACTCTCGGCCACCAGATTGCCCTGGCTGAACACTTTCACGTTCTCGCCCAGCGCTGCCTGGAATTCCTTTTCCATCAGCGGATAATGGGTGCAGCCGAGAATGGCCGCCTGCGGTTTCGGCATTTTGCGCATCAGCGCATCCACATGGGAGCGCACCAGCGCTTCAGACAGGATCATGTCGCCGTCCTCTATGGCATCCACCACACCGCCGCAGGCCTGTGCCTCTACATCCACGCCAATGGCCCGGAACGCCAGCTCGCGCTGAAAAGCCCGGCTGGCAACAGTTGCGGGGGTGGCAAACAGCGCCACGTGCTTCACTTCAACCTCACGCGGTGGCGAGTTGTCGCCCCATTGCCGTTCGGTCAGCGCCTCAATCAGCGGAACAAAGACGCCCAGAACCCGTTTGCCCTTGGGCAGACCTTCTTCCTGCATCCGCCGCAGCGCAGCCGCCGAGGCGGTGTTGCAGGCCAGAATGACCAGATCGCAGCCCTTGGACCACATATCGTGAACAGCCTGCTTGGTCAGCTGATAGACATCTTCCGCATCACGCACACCGTAGGGCGCGCGGGCATTGTCGCCGTAGTAGAGAAAGGTCACATCCGGCAGACGTTTCTGCGCGGCGTTCAGGACGGTGAGCCCGCCCAGGCCAGAATCAAAAATGCCAACAGCCATAATACTCACTCATGCGCGGTGTTTTTCCTCGAACTCAAACCCATAGCCATAAGATTTGAGAGGTGTCGGGGACAGCTCATACGTGGCTTTGCGCAGGAAATCCATCATTGCTTTGCTGTCCCCCGCCAGCGGGTCCAGAACATCCCGCTGCAAAGGCGCGCCGATCACAACCCGAACAGAGGTGTCCACGCGTTTCTTGAACTCCTTGATCAGCAGCCCCATGCGCAGGGTGTTGTGCAGATGGCTGGCGATCTGGAACAGGCGCGAGGTATGGCCGTCAAAGAAGACCGGCACCACAACCGCATCGGATTTGGCTACCATACGCGCGGTAAAACCGCGCCAGCCGGGATCCATCGGATGGGCAAAGGGCTTGGCCGCCGTTGAGACCGTCCCACCGGGAAAGACACCAATCGCACCGCCCTCGCCCAGATAGTTCAGGGCCTCTTTGCGGGTTTCGATGTTGGTGCGCACTGCCTCCTTGGTCTCATCGAAGGAGATTGGCAGCACCACCCGATCCAGATCTGCGGCCTTACGGAACACGTGGTTGGCCAGAATACGGAAATCACCACGGGTCCGCGACAGGATATGGCCCATCATCAGCCCGTCCAGAATACCGTAGGGATGATTGGCCAGCAGGATCAGCGGCCGGTCCTTGGGGATATTGGACAAGCTGCCACCGACCACATCCAGCGACAGCCCATAGCGGTCCACCATGACCTGCCAGAAGTCCTGCCCGGCGGCGATATCCTGTTCGTAGCCATCCGCCCGTTTGATCAGCTGCAACCGTCCGGTGGTGTTTTCCATCACCCGGATCATCGCCCGCCCCGGTTTGGTGGTGGCAGAATGGGCATAAGAAATGTCGCGGGCAATCTGGCGGCGCGAGGTCATGCGGGCGGTCTCCGTCTTTACTGCCCCGCTTCATAGGGGCGGGCAGACAGACTGCCCAGCCCCCGTAACACGCCTATGACAACAGTGTTGCCGCGCCGCTTATTCAGCCGCCTGTTGCAACTGCGGCCCACCCTGACGCAGGGAGGCCAGCAGGCCTTCGCGCTGCTTGGCGGCCTTTGCCTCATTTGCCTGCATGACCGGGCCAAAGCCACGGATCTGCAAGGGCAGCTCTGCCAGCGCGGTGAGCGGTTCGAGGATGTCAGGTGTTGCCTTGGGCAGCCACTCCTTCATGTCGCGCTCATATTGTTTGATCAGCGCGCGCTCCATCTTGCGTTCGGCGGTGTAGCCAAAGATATCCAGCGGCGTCCCCCGCAACCCCTTGAGGCGCGCCAGCAGGCGAAACATGCCTTCGCTCGCCGGTCCGAATTTTCGTTTCTTCGGGCGGCCATTGGCGTCGCTTCCACCAAGGATTGGCGGCGCGAGGTTGTAGGACAGTTTGAAATCGCCATCAAACTCCGCCTCGGCCTTCTTGCGGGTGTCTAGCAGCAGGCGTGCCACCTCGTATTCGTCCTTGTAGGACAGCAACTTGTGGTAGCCCTTGGCGACGGCCTCCTTCAGGCTTTCATCGCTGATGCCCTCCAGCAGCTTGGCATAACGTTTGGCAAGCCGCGGGCCTTGGTAGGCGGTCAGATGATCGGCGCGGAAGGCAATCTTCTCTTCCAGCGTCTTGGGCTTCTCGACCACGGCAGGCGCGATCAGCTTGGCAGCCTCCTCGGGGTGCAGCACCGCCCAGCGCCCGATGTCAAAGGCGCGTTTGTTGCGCTCTACAGCGGCACCGTTCAATTCAATCGCCTGTTCGATGGCCTGATGCGAGATCGGCACCAGCCCTTTCTGCCAAGCCGCGCCAAAGACCATCATGTTGGAGAAGATGGAGTCTCCCATCGCCGCGCGGGCCAGCTCGGAGGCATCGAACAGATCCAGCCGATCCCGCAGCCGTGCTTCCAGCGCTAATGACAGTCGACCAGTGGGAATGCGGAACTCGGTATCCTGCGTAAACTGCCCGGTGATGATCTCGTGACTGTTCACTACCGCGCCTGTGCGCCCGGTCGAGGTGAGGCCAAGGGTTTTCGACCCCGCGCTTACCACCAGATCGCCACCTATCAGCGCATCGCATTCGCCAGTAGCCACGCGGATGGCAGAAATATCCTCAGGCTCATTGGCCAGACGGCAGTGGATACTGACCGCGCCGCCCTTTTGGGCTAGGCCGGCCATCTCCATCATGCCAGCGCCTTTGCCGTCAATCTGTGCGGCCTGCGCCATTACCGCGCCGATGGTCACAACACCGGTGCCACCAACCCCGGTGATCACCACATTATAGGTGCCATCGATTGCGGGCAGGTCCGGCATCGGAAGATGCGGCAGATCAATACTGGCTGTGGCCTCTTTCTTTACGGTCGCGCCTTCCAACGTCACGAAGGAGGGGCAGAACCCGTTGAGGCAGGAGAAGTCCTTGTTACAGGAGGACTGATCGATTGCCCGCTTACGGCCCAGTTCGGTCTCCTTCGGGACGATGGACACACAGTTGGATTGCACGCCGCAATCGCCGCAGCCCTCGCAGACGTCCGTGTTGATGAACACACGCTGGTCCGGGTCAGGGAACAGGCCGCGTTTACGGCGGCGGCGTTTTTCAGCGGCGCAGGTCTGGATATAGATGATGGCCGAGACGCCTTCGACCTCCTCGAACTGGCGCTGCACGTTCATCAGCTCTGCCCGCTCATGCATCGGGGTGCCGGTGGGGAAGTCGGACGCGTTCACATCCTCTTTCTCATCATAGACCACCGCCATTGTTTGCACGCCCATGGCTTTCAGCTCGTGTGCAATGCGATGGGCGGTCAGCCCGCCTTCGGCCTGTTGGCCGCCGGTCATGGCGACCGCGTCATTGTAGAGGATCTTGAAGGTTATATTGGTCCCTTCGGCCAATGCGGCGCGGATCGCCTGCACGCCTGAGTGGTTATAGGTGCCATCCCCGAGGTTCTGGAACACGTGTTTGCGCTTGGAAAACGGCGCCTCACCGATCCAGTTGGCGCCCTCCCCGCCCATATGGGTAAAACCGACCGTCTCGCGGTCCATCCACTGCACCATAAAGTGACAGCCAATGCCCGCATAGGCGCGCGAGCCTTCCGGCAGTTTGGTCGAGGAGTTGTGCGGACAGCCCGAACAGAAATACGGCAGTCGGGTGGCCAGTTCCTCGGCATTATCGGCGCGCTTTGCCTCATCCAGAGAACTCATGCCTGCCCTAATCGCCTCGGTGTCGCGACCCTCTTCGATCAGGATCTCGCCAAGACGTTCGGCGATCATGATCGGGTCCAGCGCAAAGCGGGTCGGGAACAGCTCTTCGCGGTGCAACGTCCCCGCCCCGCCCTTGTACCAGCCATAGACCCGGCGACCCTTGCGGTCGTCAAAGATGGCTTCCTTGATCTGGATCTCGATCAGCTTGCGCTTTTCCTCGACCACCACGATCAGGTCCAGCCCCTCGGCCCAGTCGTGGAAGCCCTTCATGTCCATCGGCCAGACCTGCCCCACCTTATAGGTGGTTATCCCCAGCCGTTCGGCCATGGCCTCGTCGATATTCAGCAGTTTCAGCGCGTGAACCAGATCCAGCCAGTTCTTGCCCGCCGCGACAAAACCGATCTTGGCACCGGGTTTGCCCCACATGCGCTTGTCCATTTTGTTGGCGTGGCTAAAGGCCTCAGCCGCGAAGCGCTTGTAGTTGATGATCCGGTCTTCCTGACGGAAGCGGTCATCGTCCAGCCGGATGTTCAGCCCATCGTCCGGCATGTCGAACTCTGGCGTGACGATCTGCATCCGGTCCGCACTGGCATCCACCACCGAGGTGACCTCGATCGTGTCCTTCATGGTTTTCAGACCAACCCAAAGGCCTGAAAAGCGGCTCAGCGCGTAGCCGTAGACGCCATAATCGAGAATTTCCTGCACGCCGGCCGGGCTGACAATCGGCAGGTAGCAATCCAGCAGCGACCATTCCGACTGGTGCAGCACGGTGGAGCTTTCGCCGGTATGGTCATCGCCCATCGCCAGCAGCACGCCGCCATGTGTGGAGGTGCCGGCCATATTAGCGTGACGGATCGCATCGCCCGAGCGATCAACCCCCGGACCCTTGCCGTACCACAGGCCAAAGACACCGTCGTATTTGCCCTCGTCGCGGACCTCTGCCTGCTGCGCGCCCCAGAGCGCGGTCACGGCCAGATCCTCGTTCAGCCCGTATTGGAATTTAACGTCTGCCGCCGCCAGCTGCTTTTCAGCGCGGCTCATCTGCAGGTCCACCGCACCCAGCGGCGAGCCACGATAGCCGGTCACCAGACCAGCCGTGTTCAGCCCCGCCGCTTCGTCGCGTGCCTTTTGCATAAGCATAAGCCGCACAAGTGCCTGCGTACCGTTCAAAAGGACCTGGTTCTTCGTCAGGTCATACTTGTCATTCAGCGAAATATCTTGCGTGCTCATCCTGGTCTCCCCAACCTCGACTAGCTTGCCTCTCTCCCTTGTAGATTAGGTCACAAATGCTGACCTGTATAGGCGATTTTTCACGGTTCCGTTTCTAAATGTCAGTTGAAATTGAATTCCTTGATACATTTCATATAGGTTAGCGGGAACAGAACAGAAGAGATGGTCATGGATTGGGACAAGCTTAGAATATTCCACGCAGTCGCGGACGCGGGCAGCCTGACCCATGCGGGCGACAAGCTGAACCTGTCGCAATCCGCCGTCAGCCGGCAGATTCGCGCGCTGGAGGAGAGCCTGAACACCACGCTGTTCCACCGCCACGCACGGGGGTTGATCCTGACCGAACAGGGTGAGCTGCTGTTTGATGCCAGCACCGCGATGAGCAAACGGCTGGACGCGGCATCCGCCCGCATTCGCGACAGCGAAGAAGAGGTGTTTGGTGAGCTGCGGGTGACCACCACCTTTGGCTTTGGCACCCTGTGGCTGGCGCCGCGCCTGAATAAGCTATACGACCAATACCCGGATCTGAAAGTGGATCTGATGCTGGAAGAGCGGGTTCTCGACCTGCCAATGCGCGAGGCAGATGTGGCCATTCGCATGAAGGAGCCCAGCCAGGCCGATCTGATCCGCAAGCGGCTGATGAACGTGAAGATGCTGATGTATGCATCGCCCAAATATCTAGACCGGTTTGGCACCCCTGACAAACTGACAGACATTTCCGGCCACCGGCTGATTTGCCAGAACACCACCTCGGCACAAGTGGGGTCCGCCGCCGTGCTGGTACGCGAGCTGATGACCTATAATCCGCAGTCGCTGCTGACAGTGAACAACTACTTCGGTGTGCTGCAGGGCGTGTTGCATGACATGGGCATCGGTGTGTTGCCGGATTACGTGACCGAGGACTTCCCCGAACTTGTGCAGGTCTTTCCCGACCATGATCCGGGCGATGTGCCGGTCTACCTTGCCTACCCCGAAGAGCTGCGCCATTCGCGCCGCATTCAGGCCTTCCGTGATTTTGTTCAGGAAGAGATCATGGCGCACCGCAAGCACCTGAGAGCACTGGGTAAATTGTAGCAATAGCGAGCTATGCACACAGTGCATAACAGGAATGCCATTCAATCGGCATTAAACATCTTGAAGGACTCAGGCGTGGTGCCTAAATCACTTCTCGAAGGCAGGCAGATGCCTACCTTCACCTCCCTGTTGGACTTCGGCCGAGCTTAGTGCTCGGCCTTTTTTTTGGCCCTTCATTTGCCTTGCGGCTTTGGGCGATTGCCCCTTTCAAACAAAAGACCAGCCCGTCGATCAAGAGACCGCCCCGCACAAAAAGAAGACGGGCGCGCACAGAACCAATTTTTCAGCAGTTATTTTCCGGTCTGCATTAATACTGGGCGCTGACCGAACGCGGCCAAAAGACAACCGGCCTCTTCTCTGTCTGGAAACCCCGTACCACCGTTGCAGAAAACGCAGGGTTGTATAGGCTGTTGGCAATCTTGAACTTTGCAAAGAATCTCCGTGAGATATTTCCCAGAGTTAATCTGGTGCGCGGCATTCTGTTCCACGAGGGCCATATTTATGACGTTACTTCTTCGCCTGTTTGCAGTGTTACGCATCCCCTGTCTGACCCTGCTGCTTGCAGCCACCCTGCCATCACTCTCTCAGGCCCAAATGGCGGCCGTTAGCCAAACCAGCACAACCACGGCGGACCCGCTGGCCCTGCCAGATCCGCTGACATCAGAAGCGGTGAACGCGATGATCGCCCGCTTGTCGGATGATCAGGTACGCGCCTTGCTGCTGCAACGGCTGGACGCTGTGGCCGAGGCCGCGGCTGCCACCGCTGAACCAGTCAGTGCCATCGACCGCGCCGGCCGTCTCTGGGAGGCCTTTTCAGGACAGTTTGCGGATGCAGCCAGCAAACTTCCGGTTCTCTTTAGCCGCGAGGGAGACGCGATCTCCAACTTCGCGCAGAGCTTTGGTGGGCTTGGCGGGGTCATGGTTCTGTTTGGCCTGATCGCGCTTGTTCTGCTCGCTGGCATAGTGGCCGAAATGGTGTTCAAGAAGGCAACCCATAAATGGCATGACATGGAAGTCGGGGAGTCAGGTACCGATCTTGCCAGCTCCATCCGGTTCCTGTTTCGTCGTTTCTGCGGTGAAATTGCTGGATTGATTGTCTTTTTCATCGTGGTGCGCACCCTTGGCCGCGCCATCCTGTCACCCGAACAGATCCAGTTTGCCGCGCCGGTTTTGACCTTCCTGATCTGGATGCCACGCGTTGGCGGCGCCGTGTCGCGCTTCATTCTGGCCCCCCATCGGGCTGACCTCCGTTTGGTGAACACGTCGGATCATTGGGCGAAATATCTGCACCGCAACACCATCGGCCTGGTCCTGCTGGCCGGCTTCACCATGTTTGTAGTGTCCTTCAATAACGGCAATGGGGTGATGCCGGGCGAAACCCGGATCGGCTACTGGCTCGACAGTGCGGTCTATGTCTACATCATGTTGATCGCCTGGACCGCCCGCGAAGGGCTGAGCGACATGATGCGCGGCACCGACCCTGACAATACGCCCTCAGATGAAAAAGCGGCACAATACTACCCGTACTTTGCCATGGGAATCGCCGCATTGATGTGGGTGATCGTCGGCACCCTTCTGGGTTTTGGAAAAGTTGTCCCTTTGATGCAGGGCGCCCATTACACAACCCTGTTCTGGCTGCTCATGGCCCCTGCGCTGGATACAGCCATCCGCGGCCTTGTGCGCCATCTGGTACCACCGATGTCCGGTGGCGGCAAAATGGCCGAGGAAGCCTATAAATCCACCAAACGCAGCTATATCCGCATCGGCCGGGTTGCGGTTGCCGGCTTTGTGCTGGTGATCATCTCCAATGCCTGGGACACGGATTTCCTGGCGATGGCATCGGGCGGTGAAGGTTTTGGCGCGCGGGTGATCAGCTTCCTGATGACGCTTGCGGTTGGCTATGTGGTCTATGAGGGTGTGTCCCTCTGGATCAACCGTCGGCTCGCCAAGGAACAGACCGAAGGCGACGCCCCCGAGGAAGAGGCGGGCGGCGAAGGCGGCGGCGCGGGCGGCTCGCGTCTGGCCACCGTTCTGCCGCTGCTGCGGCTGACCGCGCTCAGCGGGATCGCGATTGTCTTTGGTTTGCTGGCCATCGGCGCGCTTGGCATCGACATCACCCCGCTGCTGGCTGGCGCCGGGATCCTTGGTCTGGCCATCGGCTTTGGTGCCCAGAAACTGGTCTCTGACATTGTTGGCGGCGTCTTCTTCCTGATTGATGACGCCTTCCGCACCGGTGAATATGTTGATGTGGGCGGCACTGCCGGCACGGTCGAAAAGATCTCGATCCGTTCCATGCAGCTGCGCCACCACCGCGGCCCGGTGCACACCATTCCCTATGGTGAAATCCAGAAACTGACCAATTACAGCCGTGACTGGGTAATAATGAAGCTGAAGTTCACCGTGCCTTTCGACACCGATCCCAACAAGGTGAAGAAGATCTTTAAAAAGATCGGCGCCGAGATGCTGGAACATCCGGAACTTGGTGGCGATTTCCTGCAGCCTTTCAAAAGCCAGGGCGTGTTTGACTTTGATGATGTTGGCATGATCATCCGTGGCAAGTTCATGGCTGAACCGGGCAAGCAGTTCACCCTGCGCAAAGAGATCTTCAACCGCGTGAAAGCTCATTTTGCCGAGAACGGCATTGAGTTTGCACGCCGCGAAGTGCGGGTGGCGATCCCCGGTCTGGACGAGGCCGAGAACCTCAGCGACACCGACAAGGCAGCCGTATCAGCCGCCGTCAGCGGTGCGGTGCAGCAGCAGGTCATCGAGGAACAGACCCCGCCTGCTGAACCCAAATAGCGGGGTGCGGGGCATGGGCAGCTGGCGCAACACACTGACAGCGGGCTTTTTTGCCTGTCTCAGCGCCCTGCCCGCCCATGCCACCGGCCCGGCACAGATAGAAAGCGAATTTGGCCGGGTCGAAGACACCGGCGGTGAACGCAGTATCGGATTCCGGCGCGGCTCTTTTGTGGTCGCGCCGGTTCCATTTTCGAACCCCACCATCGGGTCGGGGCTGGCGGTGGGGCTCGGCTACCTGTTCAAGACTGACCCGGCGGCGCGCACCTCCACCATCGGTCTTGGGGCCTTAAGATCCGACAATGGCAGTGAGGCATTCGGGGCGCTGGCCAATCTCGCCTTCGGAGAGAACCGCTGGCTGTTCAACCTCTTCGCGGCGCAGGCCGATGTCCGCTATGATTTATACACCAGTTCCGGCAAGATCCCTATCCGACAGGACGGTATACTTGCACGGCTTCAGGCCTCGTATGGGGTAACACCAGACCTGTCCTTCGGGGCGATTTTTCGCTATCTCGACACCACGGTCACCCCCGTAACAGGCCTGTTGCCCCCCAGCATCAGCCTCGACATTGGTCTGCAGGTTGCCTCTGCCGGGATTGGCGTCGACTGGGACCTGCGCGATGACAGCGACTACCCGACCTCCGGTCTGCGACTGCAGGCCGAGGCGCTGCACAGTGAAGTCCTGAACGGTTTGAAACGTGATTACTGGAAGGGCAGCTCAACCCTGGACGGCTACAAGCCCTTCGGCACATCAACGGTGCTGGCCCTGCGTGGTACGGTCTGCGCCACCGCAGAGGACACACCGTTCTTTGACCAATGCTCTCTCGGGGCGACAGACAATTTCCGCGGCTACAACAGCACGCAATTTCTGGACCGGCGCGCACTGTCCTTTCAGGCCGAACTGCGCCACCGCCTGTCAGAGCGCTGGGGGGCGGTCGGCTTTGCCGGAACCGGCTGGACCGGACGTGAGTTTAGCGGGCTGTCAGACAACGGCAGCCACGGCGCTTACGGCATGGGGGCCCGCTACCGAGTTTCCAAGAAGTTTCCGGTGGATTTTTCAGTGGATGTCAGCCGCAATACCGACGGTGAGGACCTGCTTTATATCTACGTCGGTCAGCGCTTCTGATCCAACTTAGGCGGCGGAACCCAGCCAAGACTTTTGACACAAGCCCGAGCAAGAGTTTTGCAAAACTCTTGTGCCGCGCATAGCGCGGCGCGCGGGCCGCATACCCCTATCAGACTCTTTGCCCTTTCCCAAACCGCCCCCATGCCCTAAAAGGCCCGCAAATCCAGCCATCCGGGGATATGTAGACGATGCAGGAACCTTCCATCACGCCAGACCTGATTGCCAGCCACGGCTTGAACGCCGAGGAATACGATCTGATCCTCGAGATCATCGGCCGCGAGCCGACTTTCACCGAGCTGGGCATTTTCTCGGCCATGTGGAACGAACACTGCTCCTACAAATCTTCCAAGAAATGGCTGCGCACCCTGCCCACCGATGGCCCGCAGGTGATCTGCGGCCCCGGTGAAAACGCAGGCATCGTTGATATTGGCGACGGCGACGCGGTTGTTTTCAAAATGGAAAGCCACAACCACCCCTCCTACATCGAACCCTATCAAGGCGCGGCTACCGGCGTGGGCGGCATCCTGCGCGATGTGTTCACCATGGGCGCACGTCCCATTGCCTCGATGAACTCGCTGTCCTTTGGTGAGCCGTCGCATCACAAGACCCGCCAGCTGGTGAACGGTGTTGTTGAGGGCGTCGGTGGCTACGGCAACTGCTTCGGTGTTCCTTGCGCGGGCGGTGAAGTGCGCTTCCACCCCGCCTATAACGGCAACTGCCTTGTGAACGCCTTTGCAGCCGGCCTCGCAAAAACCGACGGCATTTTCTATTCTGCCGCCTCAGGCATTGGCATGCCCGTTGTCTACCTCGGCGCGAAGACCGGCCGTGACGGTGTTGGTGGCGCGACCATGGCCTCGGCTGAGTTCGACGACACCATCGAAGAAAAGCGCCCCACCGTTCAGGTTGGTGATCCGTTTACCGAAAAACGCCTGATGGAAGCGACACTGGAGCTGATGCAGACCGGCGCCGTGATCTCGATCCAGGACATGGGGGCTGCAGGTCTGACCTGTTCGGCCGTGGAAATGGGCGACAAGGGCGGGCTTGGCGTCAAGCTGAACCTCGAAGACGTGCCGCAGCGCGAAGAGAACATGACAGCCTACGAGATGATGCTGTCGGAATCTCAGGAACGCATGCTGATGGTTCTGAAGCCGGAACTGGAAGCAGAAGCCAAAGCCGTATTCGAAAAATGGGATCTGGACTTCGCCATTGTTGGTGAGACCATCGCCGAAGACCGCTTCCTGATCCTGCACAACGGCGAAGTCAAAGCAGACCTGGTCCTGTCGAAACTGGCCTCTACCGCACCGGAATACGACCGTCCCTGGGTTGCCACACCGGCCGCCGAGCCGCTGACCGATGCAGACGTGCCGACCATTGACCCGATCGATGGCCTGAACGCGCTGATCTCCTCGCCCAACTATGCGGGCAAGCAGTGGGTGTATGAGCAGTACGACAGCATGGTCATGGCCGACACCGCCCGTGGCCCCGGCATCGGCTCCGGCCTGATCCGCGTGCACGGCACCGACAAAAAGCTTGCCTTCACTTCGGATGTGACCCCGCGCTACGTCAAGGCCAACCCGGTTGAAGGTGGCAAACAGGCCGTTGCCGAAGCCTACCGCAACCTGACAGCTGTAGGCGCCAAGCCGCTGGCATCAACCGACAACCTGAACTTCGGCAACCCCGAAAAGCCCGAGATCATGGGCCAGTTTGTGGGCGCCATCCAAGGCATCGGTGAGGCCGTCGCTGCGCTGGACATGCCGATCGTTTCCGGCAACGTCTCGCTTTACAATGAAACCGATGGCACCGGCATTCTACCGACCCCAACCATCGGCGCTGTTGGCCTTGTCGCCGCAGACGAAGAGCCGATCCTCGGCGAAGCCCGCGAAGGCCACATCGCCCTCTTGATCGGTGAGACCATCGGCCATCTGGGTCAGTCGGCTCTGCTGGCCGAAGTCTTCAACCGCGAAGACGGTGACGCGCCGGCCGTGGATCTGGAAGCCGAAAAGCGCAACGGTGAGTTCATCCGCGCCAACCGCGATCTGATCAAAGCCTGTACCGACCTGTCCGATGGTGGTCTGGCGATGGCCGCCTTTGAAATGGCCGAGGCCGCAGGCGTAGGCGTGCAGATCGACGCCGGCGACACCCCGACCCTGTTTGGCGAAGATCAGGCCCGTTATCTTGTCGCCTGCAACTTTGATCAGGCCGAAGGTCTGATGGCTGCTGCGGGTCAGGCTGGCGTCACGCTGACCTCGGTCGGCAAGTTCACCGGCGACACAGTCAAAATGGGCGGCTCCGAAGCACCGCTGGCCGATCTGGCCGCGACCTTCCGCAGCAGCTTTGCCGCGGCAATTGCCTGATAGGCCCGCACCGCGCCGCGCCTGACAGTTGAACGGAAAACGCAAGGGGGGATGGCCATGTCATCCCCCCTTGTGCATTTGATGCCCAGCGGTCAAAAATTCTGGCGCAGGCTTTACCCTGCCCAATCATGCCCTCGAACAAAGGTGTCACACCGTTGCAGCAAGACGCGCCAGCCAACGCCCCGAACCTGCCCGTTCTGACGGAAGACTGCAGCCGATGCGCCGCCCTCTGCTGCGTGGCCTATCCTTTTGAAGAACATGAGGACTTTGGCCTTACCAAGGACACAGATGTTGTTTGCCCCAACCTCGGCAGTGGTTTCGGCTGCACGATCCATGAAAAACTGACGGCCAGCGGCTTTCGCGGCTGCGTCGCCTACTCCTGCGCCGGCGCTGGCCAGCGGGTCACCCAAGACCTGTTCGATGGTGAAACCTGGCGCGATGATCCCGACCTTCTGACCCATATGACCTACGCCCTGCGGGTGCTGCGCCCAATCCACGAGGCGCTGCTGATCCTGCAGGAGGCCGCCGCCCTGCCGCTGCCCGAAGACCTACAGGCTGAACGGCTGGCGATCATGGCAGCGCTCTGCCCCGAGAATCCCAAATCGGTTTGGGATTTTGAGGAAGACCCGGTGCAGGACGCGCTGGCCGGGCTGCCTGAATTCGCAGCAAAACTCGCCCCCTTTGCAAGGGACTACCGCTAATCCCGCTTGCAGAGCACCCGGCGCGTCCCTACATTTTAAGTAACAAACTCACCAAGGATCAAACCTCGATGCCCATGCAAGCACAAGAAATCGAAAACCTGCTGCGCGAAGCCTTTCCGGATGCAGACATCACCGTCGGCGGTCATGACGGCGTGCATATGTCGGCGATGGTCATCGACGAGAGCTTTCGCGGCAAGAACCGCGTCCAGCAGCAGCGCGCGGTTTACGCCGCCTTGAAGGGCAAAATGGATGGCTCGGATGGAGAGCTGCACGCCCTAGGCCTGACCACAAAGGCACCGGAATGACCCCCGGCTTGTGGATCGTCTGTGGCGGGGCGGCACTCATTGCCGCCATCGGTGCAGAAGCTTATTTCAAACGCAATAAGCGCAGGTCTTTGGCCAAGTCCCAGCCTGACGGATTCTACAGCCGCGATATCGAACGCAAACCAGGATTTGAGGCCGCCGATATTAGTGGCATTGAGCAGACTCATCAGGAAAACCGGCTAAAGGAAAACCGGAACTGGCGAAAAAGCCTCGGCAAATTGTTTCGCTAGAGACGAGTTACACAGAGAGAAACGCCGGAACTATTACTCCCCGCATATAGCGAGCGTGCAGGACTTCAAAACAGCTGCTGCCGTGATCTGAATCATGGCGGGGCTTACCTTTCTCAAGCTTCTCCCTTATATCCGAGTAAACCGCCGCTGGCGGAACTGCCAAGAGGACATGGACTAATGACCGACGTAAAGACCCGCATCGATGAGACCGTGAAAGCCAGTGACGTTGTGCTTTTCATGAAGGGCACCAAAGATATGCCGCAGTGCGGTTTCTCTTCCCGCGTGGCGGGCGTGCTGAACTACATGGGCGTGGATTATTCCGACGTCAACGTGCTGGCCGATGAAGAGGTCCGCTCGGGCATCAAGGAATACTCGGACTGGCCGACCATTCCGCAGCTCTATGTGAAGGGCGAATTCGTCGGCGGTTGCGACATCATCACCGAGATGACCCTGTCCGGCGAGCTGGACACCATGTTCGAGACCAACGGCGTTGCCTTTGACAAGGACGCCGCCGACAAGATCCGCGAAGCCAACGGCTGAACCGCCACGATCTGACCCAGAAGTAAAAAGCCCCCGGAGCAGTCTCCGGGGGCTTTTTTGTTCCAACATTGCCGCAAGGCGGATCAGCTGCGGCCCAGCATCCGGGTGAGCGTTGCATCCTTATCGATGATGTGATGCTTCAGCGCGCCACCGACATGCAGCAGCAATGCAGCCAGGGTCAGATAGGCAAGTGGCACATGGACGCCGTAGCCGATTGTGCTCAGCCATTCGACCTTTGGCCCGGCCGGGATAGTAAACAGCCCCATCACCGCCACCTCACGACCGCCAAAATGGGATCCGATCATGCCAGATACCGGAAACAGAATGATACCGGCCAGCAGAAGCCAATGCACCAGCTTGGCAGAGACTTCCTGCCAGCGCGGCATGGTCGAGGCCTCGGCCAGAAATCCTTGCTTCAAGCGGTAGAACACCCGCCAAGCACCAAGGATCAGCACCACGACACCCAAGCCCTTGTGCAGCCCGATCATCGCGCCCCTTGTCTCGCCATCGGGCATGAATTCGAAGGCAGCAAACCCAACAACAAACACCGCCAAAAAGAGCGCCGCGACCAGCCAGTGGTTCAGCCGTGACAGCACATCATAGTTTTGCACCTGTTTCACTTGGCCCATGTTCAATCATCCTAACTTCGTTACTCATTCTTCGTCCTTCGCGCAGTCATGTAACGATTGGCGGTTGGATTTCCGCCGCCAGAAAATGGAAAAACCGCCACGGTCCTGCGACCGGGCGGTTTTTGGCTTATTCGGGTGTCTGTTATCAGCCAATTGTGGCTTATCTCAGCCTGCGGCCTCGGCCTTTTCCTCGACCTGCTGCGCCATGGCTTCGGCGCGGGCGGCCAGTTCGGCCAGCGCTTCGGGCAATTGCGGCGGCACCACCGGCACTTCGATCCGTTCCGGTTCCGGCGCAGGGGCGGCGCGCAGCTCAGCGATTTCGGCGTCCTTGGCGGCCAGCTGTTCCTTGATCCCGGCAAGGATGCCTTCCAGCTCGTTTGCGCGTTCTTCCTCGGCAGAGGTTTTATCGGCCAGCATCAGGCCGGCCATCAGCAGCATCCGCGCCTCAGGCATTCGGCCGATCTGATCGGACAGCACCTGTGCTTCGTCATCCAGCATTTTGGCGGCGGAATGCAGATAACTTTGCTCGCCCTCCTGGCAGGAGACTTCAAAGCCGCGGCCGCCGATATGAATGGTCACTTCGGGCATTACTGTTCCTCCCCTTCGGGCATATTGGGCATCGCAGCAGCGCCTTCCAGCAGTGGTTCAAGCCGCGCCAGCACCGCATTGATCTGCGCCTGATCGGTGGCCTGCGCCGCGCGCAGACCTTCGATTTCGGCCACCATGGCGTTGTTGATCAGCTCGGGATCGGCCAGGCCTTGGGCGCTGGCCGCGCGCAGGGCCTCATTGGCAGTGACCAGCTCTTCGTTGGCACCGCGCAGGCGTTGCAGCTCACTGTCCAGTTTCACCAGCATGTCGTTTTGGCGGGCCAGTTCGGCCTCGGCGTCACTCTGCGGTGCATGTGCCACAGCAGGAGCCGCAGTCTGGTCCATCGTGTCCAGACGATCCTGAAGCGTTGTGACCTCTGCATGCAGAACCGAGTTTTCTGTAGTGAGGGCGGAAATTCGTTCTTCCAACGGATCTGTTTCAGCCGACGCGTCATGGGCCGCATCCAGCGCGGCGGTCAGCCGCGCGACCTCTGCCTTCAGACCTGCGGCCTCATCGGGGTTGCCGACCTCATTGCGCAGCAGCTCTACCTCGGCGCGCAGCGCGTCCAGTTCGGCGCTGTCAGCCTCGACCGGGGGTGGGGTGGACTCCTTTAGGGCAACCATTTCGCCCTTCAGCTTCTTTAGCCGTTCCTCAAGCTGCGCATTGGCCAGCCGCTCTTCTTCCAGTTCCTGCGTCAGATCGCCGTCGTCCGTCGCTTCTGGTGTCGCCGATAGCGCGCCGATACCCGCACCGATCCGGTCCATCGCAGCCGCGATCCGGCCCTGAAGTTCCTCGATTTCGCTCATGCCTGTTTCCCGCCTTTGCAGCCTTTTGCCCCTCACCCCTTGCACGAATCGCACCAAAGGAACGAGGCCTAGCCAGTCTATCTACCCAAGGAGTAAATCACCCAAGGTTTGCATTCAACCGCCTGCCCCGCCCGTATGTGCTGCGAAACCGCGCATCAGGCCCCTGCGGATGCTGCCGGCGCTTGATCTTTGCCCGCCGGCTGATATTGAGCGCGGTAACTTCCGGACAGTCAAAGGAATGACCCAAGTGGACCTGAACGCCCTGCGCACCGCCAATCCTGAACATTGGGACAAGGCTGCGGCCATCCGCGCCCTGACCCTCGACGCCGTTGCCGCCGCCAATTCCGGCCACTCCGGTATGCCGATGGGCATGGCAGATGTCGCCACCGTGCTGTTTGAAAAGCACCTCAAATTTGATGTATCCGCACCGAAATGGCCGGACCGCGACCGGTTCATCCTGTCCGCCGGTCACGGCTCGATGCTGATCTATTCGCTGCTCTATCTTCTGGGTGACGAACAGGTGACGCTGGAGCAGGTGAAGAACTTCCGCCAGATGGGCGCCCTGACGGCCGGTCATCCCGAGAACTTCCTGCTGGACGCGGTTGAAACCACCACCGGCCCGCTGGGTCAGGGCATTGCCAACGCCGTGGGTTTCGCCATGGCCGAAGAAATGCAGCGCGCCCAGTACGGCCGCAAGGTTGTCGACCACCACACCTATGTCATCGCCGGCGACGGCTGCCTGATGGAAGGCATCAGCCAAGAGGCCATCGGCCTTGCCGGCCGCCATTCTCTGGGCAAGCTGGTTGTCTTCTGGGACAACAACAATATCACCATCGACGGCACGGTTGAGCTGTCCGACCGCACCAACCAAATCCAGCGCTTCAAGGCGTCGGGCTGGCAGGTTCTGGAAATCGATGGCCACGATCCCAAGGCCATCGACGAAGCCATTGTGGCGGCGAAGAAATCGAAGAAGCCTTCGATGATCGCCTGCAAAACCCATATCGCCATTGGCCACGCCGCACAGGACACCTCCAAGGGTCACGGCGCGCTGACCGACGCCGATCAAATGGCCGCCGCTAAAGCCGCCTACGGCTGGACCACCGGCCCGTTCGAAGTGCCCGCCGCAATTAAATCCCAGTGGGAAGAGATCGGCACCAAAGGCAAATCCGACCGCGAAGCCTGGGAAGCGCGTTTTGCCGAGACTTCGCAGCAGAAACAAGACCGTTTCATGCGCGCCTATGCGCTGGAAGCTCCGAAGAAGCTCTCGGCCGCCATTAAGGCGCTGAAGAAGCAGGCCAGCGAAGACCAGCCCAAGGTTGCGACACGTAAGGCGTCGGAAATGGCCCTCGCCGTGATCAACCCGCTGATGCCGGAAACCGTGGGTGGCTCTGCCGACCTCACCGGGTCCAACAACACCAAGACCGGTGATCTGGGCGTCTTTGACACCGACAACCGCAAGGGCCGCTACGTCTATTGGGGCATCCGCGAGCACGGCATGGCCGCTGCAATGAACGGCATGGTCCTGCACGGCGGCGTGCGCGCTTACGGCGGCACCTTCTTCTGCTTCACCGACTACGCGCGCCCCTCGATGCGTCTGGCGGCCCTGTCGAAGATCCCGACTGTATTCGTGATGACCCACGATTCGATCGGCGTCGGCGAAGACGGCCCGACCCACCAGCCCGTCGAACATCTGGCAATCTGCCGCGCGACCCCGAACACCTATGTGTTCCGCCCCGCCGATGTGGTGGAAACCGCCGAAGCATGGGAAGTCGCGCTGACCTCGCAGGAGACGCCTTCTGTGCTGGCCCTGACCCGTCAAAACCTGCCCACTGTGCGCACCGAGCATAAGCTGAACAACCTGACCGCCAAAGGTGGTTATGTTCTGGCCGAGGCAGAGGCCAAGCGTCAGGTGATCCTGATCGCCACCGGTTCCGAAGTCTCGACAGCGATGGAGGCCAAGGCCAAGCTGGAAGAGCAAGGCATCGGCACCCGCGTCGTCTCCATGCCCTGCATGGAGCTGTTCGCCGAGCAGGACGAAGCCTACCGCCGCAAGGTCCTGCCCGCAGGCCCCGTGCGTGTCGGTATCGAGGCCGCCATGCGTGCCGGCGGCTGGGACCGCCTGCTGATGGGCGAGCGCGGCCAGGAGAAGAAATCCGCCTTCGTCGGCATGGATCGCTTCGGCGCCTCTGCGCCGGCCGGTGAGCTGTTCGAGAAGTTCGGCATCACCGCGGACAACACCGTGGCCACGGTGAAAGAGCTGCTGGGCTGAACCGCTCACAGATTGAAATAGAAAGGGGCACCCAAACGGGTGCCCCTTTTCTTTTGCCCTGTCCTATCCGCAACCGCCGCGCCCGGGCCGAGGGGTGGGCGTATAGCGCCCTCCCCGTGGGGTCGGTCCGGGCGCTGCCCGTGCGCGATGATCCATCCGCGGACAGTTCCGCCCTTCATCATCTTCCCGATCTAAATAGCGCATGGATACCCAGACCTTCAGATGGCTCACCTTCGAAGCGCGCAATCACATGCAGATGAGCATGAAACACATCCTGACCTGCAACAGCGCCGGCATTCCAGCCGACAGTAAAGCCATCTGCACCAGCCTTGTCAAAGCGGGTTTTGACGAAGGCAAGCGCCTCGCCAATTTCCGACCACTCGTCCGCACCTAGCTCAAACGGGGTTTCGATATGCCGGTGAGGAACGATCATCGCTTGATGGGGTCTATGTTCTTCAATTGACCCCAAGATGAAAAACCGCTGCAAAATGAGCAAGGGCCGATCAATCACAAGGTTGTTTTGGCGGCAAAACCTGCAGCCTGATTCAGGGTTTATATTCATGGAAATAACTTTTGATCTCATTTCAATCTGCGCAATGGGGTCACAGCGGCCATGCCCCGGCTAAAGCCTTGGCGCGTTCAGTGACTGGCTTTTTCGCCTTTGAACATCCCCATCACCGGCCCGATCACCTTAGTCACCACCGGGATCAGCGCCAGCCCCAGCGCCAGACCAAACACACCGTCCATGCCCGCCTTGGCCACCCATTCAGTGACGCCCATCCAGTCTTCGGATACAGCATGGCCCGCCGCATAGGCCAAGTCATGGATGTGATGGCCCAGCCAGCCAAAGCCCAGAACCTCTAGCCCGTGCACGATGATCGATCCGCCAACCCAAAGCATGGCGGCGGTGCCCACAACGGAGAGGATCTTCAGCAGCACCGGCATGAACCGCACCAGCCCGCGCCCCAGCCCGCGCCCGATAGGCGTCGGCGCGTGTTTCGCCAGAAACAGACCCACGTCGTCCATTTTCACGATCAATGCGACCGAGCCATAAACGGCCAGCGTCACGCCAATAGCGACCACTGCCAGAGTTGCCGCCTGCATCCACACCGTCGGGGCCTCGATGGCGGCCAGCGCGATGGTCATAATCTCCGCCGACAGGATGAAATCAGTCTTGATCGCACCTTTGATCTTCTGTTCTTCCAGATGGCCCGGATCCTTGATGCTCATGTCTTCTTCGATAACGTGGCTGCCATGGGGGAACAGCACATGAAAGATCTTCTCGGCTCCCTCAAAGCACAGATATCCCCCGCCCAGCATCAGCAAGGGCGTGATGGCCCAAGGCGCAAAATTTGCCAGCAGCATCGCCACCGGCATCAACAGGATCAGCTTGTTGAACAGAGAGCCGCGGGTAATCCGCCAGATCACCGGCAGTTCGCGCGCAGGGGCAAAACCTTGCAGGTATTTGGGCGTCACCGCGGCATCATCAATGATCACCCCGGCGGTCTTGGCGCCCGCCTTGCCGGCCGCCGCCGCCACATCATCAACCGAGGCCGCAGCCACTTTGGCAATCCCTGCCACATCATCCAGCAGCGCCAGCAATCCGCTCATCGACCAATACCCTTTTCGCGCGTTCTTCCTGCGCTGCAGCCTAGCGGAAATTGAAGTCACCGCAACCGTTAGCGCCACCGTAAATTTCCGTTATCGAAACCGGCTCCGCCACCGTTACCGCCAACGGTAATGTTTTGCGCTAACAGTTTGGATTAATGGAGCTTTTACCCTTTAGCGAGACACCCCACCGGCCTATATGAACGTCCAAGACCTGCTCGCTTGGAGACGACCTCATGACCATCAAAGTCGGTATCAATGGCTTTGGCCGCATCGGCCGCTGCACCCTGTCCCACATCGCCGCCTCTGGCCGTGACGACATCGAAGTCGTCAAGGTGAACGCCACCGGCCCGCTGGAGACAGCAGCCCACCTGATCAAATACGACAGCATCCATGGTCGTTTCCCCGGCGAGGTCAGCATCGGCAACGGTACCATGAACCTGGGCCGCGGCGACATGCAGATGTTCTCCACCTACAAGATGGAAGACCTCGACTGGTCCGGCTGTGACGTGGTTCTGGAATGCACCGGCAAATTCAACGACGGTGAAAAGGCCAAGGCGCATCTCGAGCGTGGTGCCAAAAAGGTACTGCTGTCTGCACCCGGCAAGAACGTCGACAAGACCATCGTCTTTGGGGTCAACAACGAAGAGCTGAAGGCATCGCATAAGATGATTTCCAACGGCTCCTGCACCACCAACTGCCTGGCGCCGCTGGCCAAGGTGCTGGACGAATCCTTCGGTATCGAAAGTGGCATCATGACCACGATCCATGCCTATACCGGCGACCAGCCGACACTGGACCGCCGCCACGACGATCTTTACCGCGCCCGTGCGGCGGCGATGTCGATGATCCCCACCTCCACCGGTGCTGCCAAAGCACTGGGTGAAGTGCTGCCGGGTCTCAAAGGCCGCCTTGATGGCTCTGCCATCCGCGTGCCGACCCCGAATGTCTCCGCTGTGGACCTGACGTTCCGCGCCGCGCGCGACGTGACTGTCGAGCAGATCAACGCCGCGATGCAGGAAGCTTCCGAGACCCACATGAAGGGTGTGCTGGGTTATGAGCCGGCACCGCTGGTCTCCACCGACTTCAACCATTCGCCCGAAAGCTCGATCTTTGCGCCGGATCAGACCCGCGTTGTCGGCGACCGCATGGTCCGCGTTCTGGCCTGGTATGACAATGAATGGGGTTTCTCGGTGCGTATGGCGGATGTTGCCGTCGCCATGGGCCGCCTCGGCTGAGGCTAACTGCCCTCACCACTTGAGATTTTGCGCCCGGTCAGGCATATCTGACCGGGCGCAACTGTATTAGGACCCTTTCCGATGACCAACAGGATAGCCCTGATGTTCGGCGGTCTCCTTTTGGCCGCAATCGGCTTGGATGTTTATCTCTATGGCCCGGGCCATATGGTATTTCTCGGAAAGAAACTCTTTGCCTTGATCGAATGGATGGCGTTTTGGCGCTGAGGCTTTAAAGCCCAGCCGCAGCACGGGCCTCAGCGATCTGGCGTTTGTATTTGAAACCTTTCAGCGGCTGATCTTTATTCTTCATCCGCCACCATTTCGAATCTCCCGGCCAGTGCCGCCAGATCCTGCCCTGATCGTCTACCATATGCTCAATACAGCTGCGCTCCGGCTGTCCGGCCCCGGTCTTGCCCTCATCCGGCCAATACCATTTCAGCCTGTGACACAGGCGCCCCTCGGTATCGATAGTCCAGGTTCCGGCCCCAAATGCCTGACTGTTCGCCCCGCACCAGGCCCGCACCTCCATCGTCACGGAATAATAGATACCGCCCGCACAGGAACCGCCCCACAGATCCGTCCGACCCGCATAAATCGCCGCAACTTTTTGCGGATCAGCGAGACGCACCGGCCCGGCGTCAACAGGCGCTGCGGGCACAGCCGACATCACGGCGAACAAGACAGTGAATACAACAGCCTTCATCACAGAACTCCTGCAAAACAATACGTTAACAGTAGGTCTGACAAACGCTCCGACAAGCCCGTGCGCCCTGCGCACGAGAAACTGCAAAGCCGGGCCCAGAGGCCCGGCTTTTCCGCATAGCTGCGATGACAGTTACTTGCCCAGTCGGTCTTTCAATCGTTCATGGACCAGGGGTGATACGAATTTTGACACATCCCCATCCAGCCGGGCGATTTCCTTGACCAGCTTGCTGGCAATTGCCTGATGGCGGGCTTCGGCCATCAGAAAAACCGTCTCAACCGAGCTGTCCAGCGCCCGGTTCATGCCAACCATCTGGAATTCGTATTCGAAATCCGAAACCGCACGCAGCCCGCGTACGATGATCTGCGCGCCAACATCGCGGGCGCAGTTGATCAGCAGATTTTCAAAGGGATGCGCAACAATCTCGGTGCCGGTGTCGGCGCTCAGCTTGGCGCATTCCGCCTCGATCATTTCGACACGTTCTTCCAGAGTGAACAACGGCCCCTTGTCGCGGTTGATTGCCACCCCGATCACCAGCTTGTCCACCAGCGCCGACGCGCGGCGGATGATATCTGTGTGACCGATTGTTATCGGATCAAACGTTCCCGGATAAAGCCCAACACGCATAGCCAGCCCTCTGAATTATTCCCAGCAGCACGCAACAATATTGCGCATTGAATTGCAAGTGCTGCAGTGCCGCATCCGTAGTCTTACGGAACTGCTCCGAACAAAAAAGGCGCAGCCCTTTGACTGCGCCTTGCATTTTTCCCTAAAGGCAGGCCAATCAATGGCCCATGATCATGTCCTTAAGGGCATCTTTTTCCATCGCCACAGTCGCCAGCTGGGCCTTGACTACGTCGCCCAGCGTCACAATGCCGACCAGCTTGTCATCTTCGACCACCGGCATGTGGCGAAAGCGCCCGTCGGTCATCTGTTTCAGCACGTCTTCGGCATTGGACTGACCGGTGCAGGTGATCAGTTTTTTGGTCATATAGTCGCTGACTGGCTTGTCCAGGCAACCACCGCCTGATTTTGCCAGTTCACGCACGATATCGCGTTCGGAAAGAATACCATCGGGATGCTCTCCATCTGCCGAAATCATCACCGTGCCAAACTTCTTCTCTGCCAGAACCTTGGCCGCTTCCGACACGCTCGCGTCCGGGGAAACAGTCACCACGCCAGCACTGGCTTTCGACTTGAGGATTTGTTGAATGAGCATCCGGCCTCCTGCAAAATAATTTTGTTACGTATCCCCAAGGGTTGCCGCAACTGCATCCTATGTCAAGTCAGCGCCTCCAGCCGCGCCACTTCATCGCGCATGCCCCGGCTCAGCGCCTCGGCAAAACGATTCAGCCTTTCGCTGCGCTGATCGCTTTGATGGCGCACCATGTAGAAACTGCGCGACAGGCTGATTTCCTTGGTCAGAATTTTGCGCAAGGGGCGGTGAAACGGCAGCGTAAAATCATGGGCCACGCACAGGCCGGTGCCCTGCGCCACCATTTTGATCTGAACCGAAACAGAATTTGACGCCAGTGCCACCCGCTCGATCCCCAGATCACTCAGGTAGTCCAGTTCCTTGTCGAAAATCGTATCCGGGATATAGCCGATAATCCGATGCTCTTTGAGGTCAGCGGCTTTTTCGATCGGCGGATGATCCTTCAGGTAATGGCGCGATCCAACAACGTGTAATCTGTAATCACAGATCTTTTGAACCAGCAGCTGACCGGCGGTCGGCATGGACACTGTCACCGCCATATCCGCTTCACGCCGCGACAGGTTTATCATCCGCGGCAAGGCGACGATCTGGATGTCCAGATCCGGGTTTTCTTCGCCAATTTTGGCGCAGACCTGCGGCAGGATGTAATTGGCGCAGCCATCTGGCGCGCCGATGCGGATCTGCCCGGACAGTGTATCAGACGGCCCGGTCAGCGCCTCTTGGGCCGCCCGCATGGCCTGTTCCGCCGCCTCCGCATGAACCAGCAGCCGGTCACCTGCCGCGCTCAGCGCATAGCCTTGCGGCGATTTCACAAACAACGTTGTGTCCAGCGCTTCTTCAAATCGAGAGATTTTCCGGCCAACAGTGGCCGGATCCATCTTCAGAATGCGCCCGGCACCGGACAGGCTGGATTCTCTTGCCACCGCAAGAAACACTTTCATATCATCCCATTGCGGATCCATTTGGCCTGTCCTTCTGTCCCATTTCCGTCTTTTGCGGAGACTCTGCGTTTCTGCAAAGCGTGTTTGTTATCTTGCCTCTTTTCATGTCAAATTTGCAAGCCTAGGATTTGGCCAACCGCAAAAACAGGAGGCTCCCATGCAGGAACTCACCCATTACGTAAACGGCGAACATGTCAAAGGCACCTCTGGCCGTTTCACCGATGTGCTGAACCCCGCCACCGGCGAAGTGCAGGCACAGGTTCCGCTGGCCACCAAGGACGAGATGGACGCCATCATCGCCAAGGCCGCAGACGCACAGGTTGGCTGGGCTGCCACCAACCCGCAAAAACGCGCTCGCGTGATGATGAAGTTCGGTGCCCTGATCAATGAAAACATGGACAAACTGGCCGAGCTGGTGTCCCGCGAACACGGCAAGACCCTGCCGGATGCCCGCGGCGACGTTCAGCGCGGCCTCGAAGTTGTCGAGGTCTGCATGGGCGCGCCGAACATGCTGAAGGGCGACTTCACCGACGCCGGCGGCCCCGGCATCGATCTGTACTCCATGCGTCAGGCCCTGGGTGTGGTTGCGGGCATCACGCCGTTCAACTTCCCGGCGATGATCCCGTTGTGGAAAATGGCCCCGGCCCTGTCTTGCGGCAACGCGATGATCCTGAAGCCCTCCGAGCGGGTGCCCTCCACCGCGCTGTATCTGGCCGAACTGTTGAAAGAAGCGGGCCTGCCCGACGGTGTTCTGCAGGTTGTGAACGGCGACAAGGAAGCCGTTGACGCGATCCTCGACAACGAGACCATTCAGGCTGTGGGCTTTGTCGGCTCCACCCCGATCGCCCAGTACATCTATGGCCGCGCCGCCACCAATGGCAAACGCGCGCAGTGTTTTGGTGGTGCCAAGAACCACATGCTGATCATGCCCGACGCCGATCTGGACAAGGCCGCCGACGCACTGGTCGGTGCCGCCTTTGGTGCCGCTGGCGAACGCTGCATGGCGATCTCGGTTGCGGTTCCGGTTGGCAAAGAAACCGCCGATGGTCTGGTCGAACGCCTGCTGCCGCGCATCGAAAAACTGCGGGTTGGTCCCTACACTGCTGGTGAGGACATCGATTATGGTCCCGTCATCACCGCACAGGCCAAAGCCCGTATCGAAGGTCTGATCGACAGCGGCGTCGAGCAGGGCGCAACCCTGGTGACCGATGGTCGTGGCCTGAACCTGCAGGGGTATGAGAACGGTTATTTTGTCGGCCCGACCCTGTTCGACAATGTCACTGCCGATATGGACATCTACAAGGAAGAAGTCTTTGGCCCGGTGCTGAGCCAGGTCCGCATGGACAACTATGAAGACGCGCTGAACCTGGTGAAAGACAACGCCTATGGCAACGGCACCGCGATCTATACCGCTGATGGCGATACCGCGCGTGACTTTGCCCACCGGGTCAATGTCGGCATGGTCGGAATCAACTTCCCAATCCCGGTTCCGCTGTCCTACCACACCTTCGGTGGATGGAAGAAATCGGCCTTTGGCGACCTGAACCAGTACGGGCCGGATGCGTTCCGGTTCTACACACGCACCAAGACCGTCACCGCGCGCTGGTTCTCCGGCATCAAAGAAGGCGGCGAGTTCAACTTCAAAGCCATGGACTAACCTCCTATCCACTCACGGATAAACAGCAAAGCCCGCCGATCTCCGGCGGGCTTTTTCGTTCCGTGCCAGCGCGCTTTGCGGGCCAGTTTCCGCCGATTGGGCCGCGCTCACAAAGAAGTCAGCGCCGCCTACCTGTTCGCTGGGCCCGCGCATCCTTACCTTTCCAGCAAACGCAAGCAGCCCCGGAGCGCAGATTGACCCATCCCCGCCTTACCCGCCGTCATGCCCTGATCGGCGCCGCCGCCGCTCTGGCCGCCCCTGCCGTGGCCCGCGCGCAGGATGCTTTCCCCGCAAACGAACCACCAATCGAGACCCAGATCCCGGTGCAGCGCAACATCTCCTCCTTCCAGCAACAGCGCTGGCAGGACCATTTCGAGGAGATCAAAGTGGGCTGCCTGCTGGCCGACATGAACAGCCGGGCGCTGCATTACTGGGGGCCGGATGGCACCTACAAGCTCTACCCTTCGTCAGTGCCGATGAGTGAAGAGCTGACCAAACGTGGCTACAGCGAAGTGGTGCGCAAGCGTGAAAACCCCGGCTGGACCCCCACCGCATCCATGCGCGAGCGCGACCCCGACCTGCCCCGCCATATCGAGGGCGGTGATCCCGGCAACCCGCTGGGCACCCGTGCCATGTACCTCAGCTGGCCCGCCTATCTGGTCCACGGCACCCATGACACCCGCAAGATCGGCCGTCAGGCCTCCTCGGGCTGTATCGGGCTTTATAACCAGCACGTCGAAGAGCTCTATCAGATGGTGCAGGTCGGCACACAGGTCCGCCTGCTCTGATTGTTACGGCCCAAGGACGGCCTCTTGGGTTCAGCGTTTCTGAACCCAAAGGCTCTGCGCGCGCCCCTCGCCAAGGAACGGCAGCGCCTTGACCGCGTCGGGGCGGGCGCGCTGCAGCATGTAGCCGGGCCAGAGCATGTCATAGCCCCCACCCTGCAACAGCGCGTGCAGCACATATTGTTCGCCCCACGACGGGCAGTCGTAGAAGAACCGCTTGGGATATTCATAGGGCAGGAACACGTCGTGGACATGGATCACCACGCCGGGTTTCAGGGCCGGGATGATCCGGCAGAACAGATGCGCCACATCGTTGCTCATCCGCACCTGATGGCTGCTGTCGATGAACAGCACGTCGCCGGCTTCCAGCGTGTCAAACAGCGCCGGATCGACGTCTTCCAGATTTTTCTGCTCAAAATGATCCACCACATGGGCGATATCGGCGCGCGGATAGGGATCAACGGCGGTGATCTGGGTGTCCAGCCCGCCATCTATGATCGCCTGCCGGGTGATGCGGGTGGAATTGCCGCAGCCCACCTCGATGACGCGTTTTGGCTGAAAGCGGCGGATCATCAGGTAGAGCGCATCCGCATCCGGCGCATCATAATATTCGTTGCCATGGATATAGCCGGTCTGATTGTCGCCCGCCTTCAGCGCCGCCAGCGCATCCTTATGCGCTGTGAATTCCGCCGTGAGCTGGGTGAGATCAAAATCCGCCATACCGGGGCTGAGCGCATAGGCGGCACTGTCCAGCCCGCCACGGGCCTCAAAGGCCTCCAGCCGGGAGCGTTCTGCGTCAAACTCCCGCCCATCGATGGCACGGATCTGCCAGCGGGCCAGCAGGTTGTTCAACTTCGGAAATCTTCTCTTCTTCACGCCGCCCAAGCCCCATTTTAGTAAACAAATGCTGCATATCCGGCTTTTTGCGCTGTTCCAACAGCAATCCACCTTGGCAAACGCCGCGCCAGCCGTTTGACTTAACCCAAGCAGCACGAGGGAGGCGCATATGCCCTTGAATGAGCCCGATTTCACCATTGGAATCGAAGAGGAATACCTGCTGGTCGACCGCGACAGCCTGGCGCTGGCCCCAGCGCCGGATGGTCTGATGGAGGCCTGTCAGGCGGAACTTGGCAATCAGATCAGCCCCGAATACCTGTCTTGTCAGATCGAGATCGGCACAAAGGTCTGCCGCACCATTGGGGAGGCGCGCGAAGACCTGAAACAGCTGCGCAGCACCGTGGCGCGTGTTGCGGGCCAGTATAATCTGATGCCCATTGCCGCCTCCTGTCACCCGTTTGGCGATTGGCGCCAGCAACACCACACCAAGAAAGAACGCTATGACGGGCTGCGCCGCGATCTGGGCTGGGTGGTGCGGCGGATGCTGATCTGCGGTATGCATGTGCATGTGGGAATCAGTGACGCCGATATGCGCATCGATCTGATGAACCAGCTGCGCTACTTCCTGCCGCATCTTCTGGCGCTGTCGTGTTCTTCACCGTTTTGGCAGGGCGAGGATACAGGGCTAGCCTCCCACCGGCTGTCGATCTTTGACAACCTACCACGCACCGGACTGCCGCCGCAGCTGGACTCTTGGGCGCAGTATCAACGCTCGATCGAGGCGCTGACCTCCATCGGGGTGATTGAGGACAGTTCGAAAATCTGGTGGGACCTGCGCCCCTCGTCGCGTTTCCCGACACTGGAAAGCCGGATCTGCGATGTCTCACCCCGGTTGGAACATGCGCTGACACTGGCTGCCCTGACACAGGCACTGACCCGAATGCTGTGGCGACTGGCGACCCGCAATCAACGCTGGCGGATCTATGACAGGTTTCTGATCGAAGAAAACCGCTGGCGGGCGCAGCGGTATGGCACGACCGAAGGGATGATCGATTTCGGCCAGCGCGCGCTTGTCCCCTTTGATCAACTGGCCGAGGAACTGATCGAACTGCTGGCAGAGGACGGCGAAGCCCTGCAATCCATGGCCGAGATCGCGGCCATTCAGGACATTCTGGCCACCGGCACCAGCGCCGAACGCCAACGCGCGGTTTTCAACGGTGTGCGCGCTGCAGGCGGCGATCAGGACGCCGCCCTGCGCGGAGTGGTCGAACATCTTGTCGATGAATTCCACGCCGATCTCTGACGGTGGCACATAGCCTGCGCGCAACGCCCATGAATGGCCGGGTCAAAAGGCTACTGGCGGACCAGCCCTTTGTTGGCAACATCGGATTCATGCCAGTTGATCAACCCGGCCAGAATGCCCCGCGCCATGTTGTTGCGCCACTCCGGGTCCTGCAGGTTTGCCAGATCGCGTTCGCTGGACAGGAACCCCAGCTCGATCAGAGCCGAGGGAATATCAGCCGCCTTGAGCACCGAGAACGACGCCCGCCGCAGCGGCCGACGGTTCATCGGGCCGCCGTGATCACTCATCGCGTCCACCAAGGCACCAGCCAGCGCCTCGCTGCGGGGCTGCGTTTCCTGACGGGCGAGATCAAGCATGATGCCGGTCACACGGTCGTCAGCCTCTGTCAGATCAGCGCCGGCCAGAAGATTGGCCCGGTCATGACGTTCCGCCAATTTGGCCGAGGCCACATCGGAGGCGTCTTTTGAGAGCACATGCACGGTAGCCCCATGCGCCCGTCCAGCAGACAGGGAATCCGCGTGCAGCGAGACAAACACATCCGCCCCGGCCAGATGTGCCACCGCTATGCGTTTTTCCAGAGATACAAACTGATCATCCGTGCGGGTCAGCTGCACCCGAAACCGGCCCGACCGGATCAGAATATCGCTCAGCTCGTAGGCAAACCCGAGGATCAGCTCCTTTTCCACCACGTGGCCGTCTTTGCCCTCGGCCTCGGCACCGGGGTCGATGCCGCCATGGCCGGGGTCCAGCATCACCAGCGGCAAATCATCTGAATAGGGATCTGCCGTGGGCACCACCGGGGCATCCTCCTCCCAGGCGGCATCCTCTGGGGCACCTGCGGCGGCGGCAAAGGAATCGGGGCTGGACGGTTTCAAGGCGACCGTCAGCGCAGCAGAGCCCACGGCACTGGTATCCAGGGCAGCGGTTTCAACAGACATCGGGCCCGCCAGTTCCAGCACCATGCGTGACCAGCCGGGAACATAGGTTCCGAACTGGGCAGATTTCACCTGTTCGCCCTGAACAAGCGTTGCGGCCTCCAACCCGGTCCAGTCCACTTCCTGAAAATCCATCACCAACCGTGGCGGCGCATCCAGCGTGAACAGCCGGAAAGGCACCCCTTGGCTCAGGCCCAGCTGCACCGAGGCGCCACCGTTCCGGGTGTCGGAGATCAGGCTGTCGTCAGGGGCCACCCGTGCCAGAACGCCAAAACCTTCGGCCCATGCGCCGGTTGCGAGCAAAGCCGCCACCCCAGCCGCAGCCACCTGCCTGACTACCCTGTTCATCCCATGCCTCATGCTTTGTTTTGTCGTCACGATAGGGCGGGTAGCCGCGGCGCGCAATCCGCTCAGCCGCGGCTTTCCATAAAGCGCTTCAGACGGGCGAGCCCCTCTTCGATGTCGGCCGTCGCGCGCGCATAAGAGAAGCGCAGCGTTGTGGCACCGCGCACCGGATCAAAATCCAGCCCCGGCGTCACCGCGACACCTGCTTTATCAAGGATCTCGGCCGCCAGACTGCGGCTGTCCTGACCCAGATCGGACACATCCGCATAGACATAAAACGCCCCATCAGGTGGCGCGATATTAGCAAACCCGGCCTTTGGCAGCCCGTCCAGCATCAACTGGCGGTTCTTGGCATAGACTTTGAGGTTTTCGCGCATTTCATCCTGACAATCGAGCGCCGCCAGCGCCACCACCTGACTGGCGTGCGGCGCGCAGATGAACATATTCTGGGCAATGCGTTCCACAACCCGCACCTGATCTTCGGGCACCACCATCCAGCCCGCGCGCCAGCCGGTCATCGAAAAGAACTTGGAGAAGGAATTGATCACATAGCATTCATCCGTCAGCTCCAGCGCGGTGACGGCTTTGGCCTCATATTCCAGCCCGTGATAGATTTCGTCGGAGATGAAAGACGCGCCTTCGGCTGCCGCGGCGTCGATCAGCGCGCCGAGATCCTCATGCCCCAGCATCGTGCCGGTTGGATTCGCCGGTGAGGCCACCAGAAGACCGGCAAGATCCTGCCCCGAAAGATCAGCCGAGACCGGCTGATAGCGATTTTCTGCGGCTGTCTGAATGTCCACCGGCACCATACCCAGCGCCTTGAGGATCTGCCGGTAGGAAGGATATCCCGGCGCGCCAATGCCAACCCGGTCGCCACTGTCAAACAGCGCAGTGAACGACAGAAGAAAGGCGCCAGAAGAGCCCGGAGTGACAACCACCCGGTTCGGGTTCAGATCCAGATTATACCATTCACCATAAAGACTTGCGATGCGTTTGCGAAGTGCAGGAAGGCCCAGTGCCACGGTGTAACCAAGGCTGTCATCCTCCAGCGCATCAGCCAAGGCACGGCGCGCGCCGGACGGTGCCGGGGTCGAGGGCTGCCCCACTTCCATGTGGATGATATGGCGGCCGCTTTCCTCGGCTTTGCGGGCGGCCTCCATAACATCCATCACGATGAAGGGATCGACGTCGGATCGGGTTGAGTTTCGCATGATCATCTCCCATGGTGCGCGCATGGTTATTGACCGTTTATCCCGGCTGGCGTCAATCCCGGCCCTTATTCTGTCTGCGCTGTTCTTTATCGGTTCAGCCCTGCCTTCGGCTGCTTTGACGCTGCTGCGGGACGCCGACATCGAACATGCGCTGACGCGACTGGCCGCCCCGGTGCTTAATTCTGCCGGGCTCAACCCCAAACGGGTTCGCATACTGATTGTGAATGACGACAGCTTCAACGCCTTTGTCATCGACAGCAGGGCCATCTTCGTCAACTACGGGCTGATCCTCAAGGTCAGCAGCGCCGAGATGCTGCAGGCGGTCATCGCCCACGAGGCCGCCCATATCGCCAACGGCCATATCACCCGCCGCACCCAGAACCTGAAGTCGGCAAACACCGCCTCGGGGCTTGGCATGGCGCTGGCGGCCATTGCTGCGGCCGCAGGCGGCGGTCAGGCGGCGGCAGGTATCGCACTTGGCACCCGGTCGTCGGCGATGCGCAGCTTTCTGGCCCATACCCGCGCCGAAGAATCCTCGGCTGACCGGTCGGCGGCAGGCTATCTGACCCGCGCGGGGATTTCGCCGCAGGGCATGGTTGATGTGCATTCTATTTTTGCCGGTCAGGAACTGTTGAGCGTCCATCGTCAGGACCCCTATATGCGCTCGCACCCGCTGAGCAGCGACCGGGTCCGGGCCGCCAAAGCCTATGTGGCGAGCCACGGTGACAACGCAGCACCGCGCCCCGATGATGACTATTGGTTCAACCGCGCCCGCGGCAAGCTGTCCGCCTTTGTGCGGAGCCCGAAATGGACGTTCTCACGCGCCAAAAAAGAGCCTTACCCGGACGTTCGCCTGATGCGCGAAGCCGTGGCCCACCACCGCGGCAATGCGTTGCAAAAGGCGCTAAGCTCGATCAACGCAGCGATCGCTGCCCGCCCGGATGACGCCTATTACTACGAATTGAAGGGGCAGATTCTGATGGAGAACCGCCGCTGGAAAGAGGCGCTGGCCGCCTATGGAACAGCGGTAGAGCTGAACTCTTCCGAAGCGCTCATCCTTGGCAGCTATGGGCGGGCGCAACTTGCAGCTGGTCAGCCGAAGTCGGCCATTCAGTCGATGGAAAAAGCCCGCGCCCGTGATTTTCGTAACACCACATTGCTGCGCGATCTGTCGCTGGCCTATGCCAAGACCGGCCAGAACGGAATGGCGGCTGTTGTGACAGCCGAACGATATGCCCTTCAAGGTCGCATCGATGATGCGGGCCTTCACGCCAAACGGGCGATGGCACAGCTTCCACGCGGATCCGCCCCCTGGCGGCGCGCCGAAGATGTGTTTGTCGCCTTTGAACAAGCTCAAAAAAGAAAGAGAAATAAATGATCCGCTTTGCCCGTGCCGCCCTGCCGACGGCAGCAACCATTCTGGCGCTGACCACTGCCCCGCTGCAAGCCTTCGACCTCAAGGAGATGTCAGCGGCAGACCGTGACGCCTTTGGTGCGCAGGTGCGTGCCTATCTGCTGGAAAACCCCGAGGTCATCATCGAGGCGGTGAACATCCTGGAACAACGCCAGGCTGAATCCGCGGCGATGCAGGATGACGCGATGGTCGCGGCCAATCTCGATGAGTTGTACAATGACGGCTACTCCTGGGTTGGTGGCAATCCCGATGGCGATATCACCATTGTGGAATTCATGGATTACCGCTGTGGCTATTGCCGCAAGGCCGCGCCGGAGGTGGCCCAGCTGTTGAAGGAAGATGGCAATATCCGCCTGATCATCAAAGAGCTGCCCATTCTGGGCGAAGCCTCGGTTGAGGCGTCGCGGTTTGCGATCTCAGCAAAGCAGGTGGCAGGCAATGATGCCTACAAACAGGTGCATGACGCGCTGATCGGTTTTAGCGGTCAGCCAAATGAGACCACGCTGAAACGGATCGCCGATGAGCTGGGGCTGGATGGCGCGGCCATCGTTGCCCATATGGAATCGGATGAGGTGACCGAGGAAATCAGCCGCACCCGCGATCTGGCCCAGCGGCTGAAAATTTCCGGCACGCCGACCTTTGTCATGGGGAATGAACTGCTGCGCGGCTACCTGCCGGCGGACCAGCTGGCCATCATCGCCGCAGAACAGCGCGCAGAGCAGAGCTGAGCCGCAGGATTAGAGCGACGGACCGGGGCGCTGCCCCGGACCCCGGAGTATTTGACAAAAGATGAAAGAGGGGGCGCGGCTATTCGGCAGCGCCCTCTTCTGCATTCAGCTGGGCCGCTTTTTTCTCGACCTCTTCGACGATATGATCGACCATCTGATCATTGGACATCTTATGGCTGGCCTTACCCGCCAGATAGACCATACCAGAGCCAGCGCCGCCGCCGGTAAATCCGACATCGGTCATCAGCGCCTCGCCAGGGCCATTCACCACGCAGCCGATGATCGACAGGCTCATCGGGGTCTTGATATGGGCGAGCCGGTCTTCCAGCGTTTCCACCGTCTTGATCACGTTGAACCCCTGCCGCGCACAGGAGGGGCAGGAAATGATATTGACGCCGCGGTGGCGCAGGCCAAGGGATTTCAGGATCTCATAGCCGACCTTGATCTCTTCAACCGGATCAGCGGACAGGCTGACCCGGATGGTGTCACCAATGCCCATCCAAAGGAGCTGGCCCAGACCGATTGCCGATTTGATGGTACCCGACACAAATCCGCCGGCCTCGGTTATGCCAAGGTGGATCGGCGCATCCGTTGCTTCGGACAGGGCCTGATAGGCGGCAGCCGACATGAACACGTCCGAGGCCTTGACCGAGATTTTGAAATTATGGAAGTCGTGATCCTGCAGGATCTTGATGTGATCAAGACCCGATTCAACCATCGCATCCGGACAGGGTTCGCCATATTTGTCCAGCAGGTGCTTTTCCAGAGAACCGGCATTCACCCCAATGCGGATCGAACAATTGTGGTCACGGGCGGCACGAATCACCTCGGCCACACGTTTTTCATCGCCGATATTGCCCGGATTGATACGCAGACAAGCGGCACCAGCCTCAGCAGCTTCGATACCGCGCTTATAGTGGAAGTGGATATCAGCCACGATCGGAACCGGGCTTTCCTTCACAATCTCTTTCAGCGCCTTTGAGGAGGCTTCATCGGGTACAGAGACACGGACAATATCAGCCCCCGCCTCGGCCGAGGCCTGGATCTGGGCAATGGTTGCCGCCACATCCGTCGTCAGCGTATTGGTCATGGTCTGCACGGCAATCGGTGCATCCCCGCCAACCGGTACATTGCCCACCATGATCTGACGGCTTTTGCGGCGCTCGATATTGCGCCAGGGGCGAATGGGATTGTGGCTCATCAGATGGGTCCGCAGATGATTGGAATGTTCGCCCGATTGATACGCGCTCACCGCTGGCGCCGCAACGGCGATTACTGCGAGGGATCCGTGGCCTGCAGTTCGGCCACCATACGGGCCAGATCGCGGTCGGCATCGATACTCGCCACTGAGAAACGTTCGGTCACCGCTTCGCGGGACAAGGCTACGTTTTTACTCACCTCACCGCGAGCGCCGACGGGGCCGAAATGCTCGCCGTTGACGGCAAAGTAGATGGCACTGCTTTCACCGGTGCGCAGCAAGGGGGCCTCTTCGGTGGCCGGCACTTCGTATCGCTGGCCGGCATCCATGATGCCTTCGAAGATGACCGTGCCATCAACTGCCTGAACACGGACCCAAGAGGGGCGTACGGCAACCATTTCCAGCGTCGGAGCCAGATCTTCCAGAACCTGAGGCACCGGCTGTGCCTCGGCAAGAGCGGCCTCGATCGAGCGGCTCATCACGGCGTTGGACGAGGTGAAATCCGGTGCCAGCGATACCGAGGCAAAACTGCCGAAAGAATCCGGATCCAGTGTCGAAATCGGCGCATCGCGCGCGATCATCACCGGCACGTCCAGTGCCTGCGGCCGATAGAGCCTGTCCAGCGCCTCAAGTGCGGCATTGTCGGCTGCGGCTTCTTCATTCACCACCCGGCCCGCCAGCGGATCCAGTTCGGCAAGGACGACAGGCGCCTGTTCGACCGGCGCCAGTTGCACCTGCTGAATTTCCTTCAGGACAGAATACCCGCCCCAGCCGATGCCAACGATCAGCCCCAGCAAGACCATGGTCGACCCAACTGCCCGCATTTCTATGTGGTTCAAAACCCCAGCGGCCCTCTGCGGGGCAAAGGGGGTGTTTGGCTTGGTAAAGGCATCCGCCTTCAGCCCTCCCATGCCTGCTGCAATCGGAACCGGGCCATTGCGGCGGCTCGACGCTTCGGCGGACATGCCGTGGGCCACTTCAAAACCGCTTTCGCGACAGAAATCATCAAAGGCCACATCCGGATCAAGGTTGAGATATCGAGCATAAGAGCGCACATAGCCTGCGATAAAGCCGGGCGTATCAAAAACGGTGGGGTCGGTGTTTTCGATGGCGGCGATGTAGGAGGCTTTGATCCGCAACTCGCGCTGAACATCCAGCAGCGATTTGCCCATCGTTGCGCGTTCCCCGCGCATGACGTCACCAAGACTCACTACGAAATCGTCGAACCCCTTGGGGCCGTCGATTTCTTTCACTTTCGCCTTGCGCTGCGTAATGCGCCCAATCATTCTCGGTGCCCCTGCTGCTGCCTGCCGCATACTTCAAGACGCTTGAAGGATTCTATCCCGCGAATCCCCTGCGTGCTTTCGTTACGCAAAGCATATCAGATCAAAGGTTTTTTAACAGATAAGTCGAGTTTAGCCCGCCAATTCGGCACGATTCAGCGCACAATGGGACCAAAGTGTGTCCATGGCCTTGACCACTGCATCGATCTCGGCCGGGCCGTGGACCGGCGAGGGCGTAAAGCGCAGACGCTCGGTACCGCGCGGTACGGTGGGGAAATTGATCGGCTGAACGTAGATGCCATAGTCTTCGAGCAAGTGATCCGACAGAACCTTGGTGTGGACCGGGTTGCCGACAATGACCGGAACGATATGGGTGCCATGATCGATGATCGGCAGGCCCAGACCCTTGAGGCGCAGTTTGAGGATGCTGGCCTGCTCCTGATGTTTCTCGCGAATGTCCTGTGCAGTCTTCAGGATGCGCACCGATTCAGCGGCGCCTGCCGCCACCGAAGGCGTCAGCGAGGTGGTAAAGATAAAGCCCGGCGCATAAGAGCGGATCGCATCACACATTTTCTCGGATGCCGCGATATAGCCGCCCATCACACCATAGGCCTTGGCCAGGGTGCCGTTGATGATGTCGATACGATGCGCCAGATTATCACGTTCGGTGACGCCGCCACCGCGGGGGCCGTACATGCCAACAGCATGGACTTCATCGATATAGGTCAGGGCGCCAAATTCATCGGCCAGATCGCAGAGGTCTTTGATCGGGCCAAAATCGCCATCCATCGAGTAGACGGATTCAAAAGCGATCAGCTTGGGCGCCTTGGGGTCGTCGGCTTCAAGCAGCTCGCGCAGATGGGCGACGTCATTGTGGCGGAAGATGCGCTTGGCACCGCCGTTGCGGCGCACCCCTTCGATCATCGAGGCATGGTTCAACGCATCCGAATAAATGATCAGGCCGGGAAACAGTTTCGGCAGCGTCGAAAGCGTCGCATCATTGGCGATATAGGCCGAGGTGAACAGCAGCGCCGCTTCCTTGCCGTGCAGATCTGCCAGTTCAGCTTCCAGGCGCTTGTGATAGACAGTGGTGCCCGAAATATTGCGGGTACCGCCAGAGCCAGCACCGGTGGCGTCGATCGCCTCATGCATCGCGCTCAGCACCTCGGGATGCTGGCCCATGCCAAGATAGTCGTTGCCACACCAGACGGTGATATCTTTTTGGGAGCCATCAGGACGTGTCCAGACCGCATGCGGGAAATGACCCTTCTTGCGCTCGATGTCGATGAATGTGCGGTACCGGCCTTCGTCATGCAGGCTGTTGATCGCGGTATCGAGCTGTGCGGTATAGTCCACCGGTCTCTCCAATCTCTCGTGCGGCCCCTGGCTTTTGGCTGGGGCGACCTCATCAAGAGCCTCCTGCGGACGGCTCCGGTTCAAAGCGGCATACAGAGTGCGGCATACCTAATCAACTGCTTAGGCCCGCACCTATTGACGCATCTTTGATGCATATCAAATAAATCTCAATCAGCGAGGCGGCAAGACTGCATGCGTCAGCTTCCATGCCAGACACGGCATAATTGCCGCGCATCGGAAACCCAAACACCCGATCCGCCCCGCGCGCGCCGCTGGTTTGGCAGAATGCCGCATGGTGCGCGCACAGCGGCCCGACGCGGCTTCAATGTGATTCTGCCGATACGGTCAAAGCCCTAAAGTCACAGCCTAAAGGGCGGATCTGCCTCTAAAACGCCGGCCTCGCAGCCCTGCCGCGCCGGACCAAAGGTCCGGCGCCCGGCCCAACAGGTCGATGGGCATCTGTGATGCGCCAAGACCGGGCGGGAGCCCCCCGCCTTCCCCATGGGGAGGGCCGTTTATGCTCTGGTCCCCTGCCCGACCCGCTGCTAGTCTCGCGCCGATTATCAAATTCTGCAGGAGACAGACTTATGGCGCTCGACCAGGTGCTCGCCAAGATCGATGCCGATCTTCCCGCCGCAATGGACCGGCTGATGGAGCTGCTGCGCATCCAGTCCATCTCCACCGATCCCGCTTTCAAGGAAGATTGCGCCAAGGCTGCCGACTGGCTGGTCGCCGATCTGAACGCCATCGGCATCCCGGCCGAAAAGCGCGAAACGCCGGGCCATGCCATGGTTGTTGGTCACGTAGGTGAGGCGGGCGCAGACGTGCCGCATGTTCTGTTTTATGGCCACTACGATGTGCAGCCCGTCGATCCGCTGGAGCTGTGGAACTCCGCGCCCTTTGATCCGCAGATCGAAGACACCCCCCACGGTCAGGTGATCCGCGGCCGCGGCGCCTCGGATGACAAGGGTCAGCTGATGACATTTGTCGAGGCCTGCCGCGCCTGGAAAGCCGTGAACGGCTCCCTGCCCTGCCGCATCACATTCTTCTTTGAAGGCGAAGAGGAAAGCGGCTCGCCCTCCCTCGTGCCCTTCATGGAGGCCCACAAGGACGAGCTTAAGGCCGATATCGCGCTGATCTGCGACACCTCCATGGTATCGCGTGGTGTGCCGTCGATTGCCTCGCAGTTGCGCGGCATGCTGAAGGATGAGTTCACCATCACCGGCCCACGCATCGACCTGCATTCTGGCTCTTACGGTGGTCCCGGCCTCAACCCCCTGCGCGAGATTTCCCGCATCATCTCGACTTTCCACGATGATCAGGGGCGCATAGCCGTCGAAGGCTTTTATGACGGTGTCCACGAGGTGCCCGAAGACCAGCTGCGCCAGTGGCAGAACTGCGGCTTTGACGAAGAGGAATACCTCGGTTCGGTCGGCTACACCCAGCCGCATGGCGAAGCGGGCTATTCGACGCTGGAACAGCAGTGGGCGCGCCCCACGCTGGAGGTCAACGGCCTCTGGGGCGGCTATCAGGGGGCTGGCACCAAGACCGTGATCCCGTCTGAAGCCCATTGCAAGATCACCTGCCGCCTTGTTGGTGACATGGACCCGGACGCCCTGCGCAAAAACTTCCGCGCCCATGTCGAGGCGCAGCTGTCGACGGATGCCAAAGTGACCTGGAATCAGGATCTTGACGGCTCTGCCGCCTCGGTGATGGACATCACCCGCCCCGAATTCACCGCTGCCCGCGCGGCACTCAGTGATGAGTGGGAACGCGAGGCCGTGTTCTGCGGCATGGGAGGATCGATCCCAATCGCTGGTTTCTTCAAGTCAATCCTTGGCATGGAATCCATGCTGATCGGCTTTGCCAACGACGATGACGCCATCCACAGCCCGAATGAAAAATACGATGTGAAAAGCTTCCACAAAGGCATCCGCAGCTGGGCGCGGGTACTGGAGGCGCTGACCGCCAGGTAGCCCCTGCGCCGCACCGCGCCTTCTCAGCGGTGCTCGCCCCTAAAACCTACGTCATCAGGCAGCCTTTCGAGGCTGCCTTTTTTTCACCGGTAAAAAAAATCGACCTCGGTCGGCATTAAGATTTGCTTAGATCAAATCCCCGATACTGCCTGCAAACGCGCCGCTTAGTGATTGGAGAGACGACATGGCACAAAGCAAATACAAACGCCCGCTTGGGTTTGAGGGTGTGCAAAGCGACCCGGAAGAAAGCTACCGTGCCGGCTACCAGCATGGCACCCGCGTCATGCTGCGCTTTCTGGAAGACTCAGATACGCCGGATATGGACCGCCTCAAAGACTGGATCGACAAAGAACTCACCGCATGGCGCCACGACTATGAGGCCGTACCGGTGCCGCCGGCGCCGTAATACAGACCAATCGCAAGACCTAAGCAGCTAGCCCGCGCCGGAAAATATCCGGTGCGGGTTGCTGCGTTGGTGCCGCGGCACTTGCAATAGCCTCTGCCGCGCTTCACCCTGCGAAGATGGATGAAAAGATACAAACATCGGGGCCGCTTTTGGCCGAAATCCTAAGTTTGGAAACAAAGGTCTGGCAGGCGCTTTGCGATGGCGATCCGGCAGCTGATGCTAGGCTCCTGACCGCCGATTTCCTCGGCGTCTACCCAAGTGGGTATTCTGACAGGACCGGTCACTGTGACCAATTGCAAGATGGACCTACTGTCACCAGCTTTTCCCTCAGCGAGGCCCTGCTGCGGATCATATCTCCGGATGCGGTGCTGCTGACCTACACCGCCCTGTATAAGCGCCCAGAGGCAAATAGCCCTGCCTGCATGTTCATTTCTTCGCTGTGGGAGCGGGCCGGGAGCGGCTGGCGCAACTCTTTCAGTCAGGACACACCAGCAGACTGACACCCTGTGCCTCTGCGGATAGCCATCGATGTGAAGAGGAAAGTGGCGCGGTTGACGGGGCTCGAACCCGCGACCCCCGGCGTGACAGGCCGGTACTCTAACCAGCTGAGCTACAACCGCGCAATCTTGACCTTTCGGCCTCCCCATCCGGAGCGGTCCCGTTTTGCCTGTGACAGCACCCTGGGCGGGCATGATCCGAAGTGGCGCGGTTGACGGGGCTCGAACCCGCGACCCCCGGCGTGACAGGCCGGTACTCTAACCAGCTGAGCTACAACCGCGCAAAGACGCTTCGACATCTTCCCCATCCGGAGAGGCCCCATTCTATCCGGGGAGATCAGGCAGCGATGGCGCGGTTGACGGGGCTCGAACCCGCGACCCCCGGCGTGACAGGCCGGTACTCTAACCAACTGAGCTACAACCGCCCGCTGCCCATCCAGCATCGCTGCTGAATGTTGGGGTGTAATATTCCTAGGTCGCGGGTATCGTCAAGCGGACTTTTGCGGTTTTTGCCCCTTTCCGCAGAAAAAATTCAAAATACGGCTTAAAGCATTGATTTGAAAATAAAACGGTCAAGGTGATCCGGGCAGCACAAGCGTCACAGCTGTGATGTACCGACGCGCAGTCCCCCAGCCCGACGTGAGACCCCGCCGCAGCAGCGGCAGGGTCTCATTATTGTGGCCGCCTAGCCCGCCAGTGACGGCAGGAAGAGCACAATGCCCGGAAAGGCCACCAGCAGGGCAATGGTGACAGCATCCGCCAGAAAGAAGGGCATCACCCCGCGGAACACATCCTGCACGCTGAGGTCCGGGCGCACGCCCGCCACCACAAAGCAGTTCAGCCCGATGGGCGGCGTGATCAGACAGAACTCGGCCATCTTCACAACCAGAATGCCAAACCAGATCGCACACATGGTGCCATTCATCCCAAAGGCGCTATCGGCCGCCGAGACCGCCTCACCGCCGTTCAGGGCCATGACGGCGGGGTAGACCACCGGCAGGGTCAGCAGCAGCATGCCGATGGCATCCATGAACATGCCCAAGACCGCATAGGCGAGCAGGATACAGATCAGAATGGTCAGCGGCGCCATGTTGAGCGAGGTGATCCAATCCGAAAATGCGCCCGGCAGATCGGCAAAGCCCAGAAAGCGCACATAGATCAAGACGCCCCAGATGATGGTAAAGATCATCACCGTCAGCTTGGCGGTCTCCAGCAGGGCCGATTTGAACTGCTGCCAGCGCATGCCTTCCTTCAGCGCGTAAAGGAAGACAATGAAAGCACCAATTGCGCCGCCCTCGGTCGGGGTGCCCCAGGCCTGATCGCCAAAGGGGTTGTAGACAAAACAGATGATGATCAGAACCACCAGCACGATGGGCATGGCAGGTGGTAGCGACGCGAACCGCTCGCGCCAGGTGAAACCAGTGACCGGCGGGCCAACGGTTTTGAAGACCACGGCAATACCGACGATCAGCAAAGCGTAGATCACCGCCGAAAAGGCACCGGGAATAAAGCCCGCCAAGAGCAGCTTGCCCACGTCCTGTTCAACAATGATGGCATAGATCACCAGAATGGCCGATGGCGGAATAAGCGAGGCCAGCGTGCCACCCGCCGCCACAACCCCTGCCGCAAAACGCTTGTTATAGCCTGCTTCCAGCATTTCGGGGATGGCGATCCGGGCAAAGACCGCTGAGGTCGCCACCGATGCGCCGGACACGGCAGCAAAACCCGCGGTGGCAAAGACCGTGGCCACCGCCAGCCCGCCCGGCAACCAGGCGATCCAGCGTTTTGCGGCGGTAAAGATCGCCTTGGTCAGCCCGGCGTAATAAGCGAGATAGCCGATAAGGATGAAAGTCGGGATCAAGCTCAGCGCCTGACTGGCAACTTTGGAATGGGGCACCTGCCCCGCAACCTTCACCGAAACAGTCAGCGCCTTGCCGAACCGTTCGGGGTTGTAGCCCTGCTTAGCCCAGAAGATCCAGACAAGGCCGATCAGCCCCGCCAGCCCGGCGGCAAAGGCCACCCGCATACCGCAGACCACCATCAGCAGCATGCCACCCGTGACCCAGAGGCCTATGTCTATTGGTTCCATGTCTCTGCCCCTATGCCCCGTTGCCGCCGCTCAGTTGCTCGGCCTCGGCGGCGGCCTGCGCAGCGGCATCCATCACCAGCGGCACCGCAGCAGGCGACGCCAGCCCCAGCACCAATGCGCGGCCATAGCCCCAGACCTGCAACACAAGGCGCAGGCACAACACGCTGAAGGCCACCGGCACCAGCAGTTTCGCTGGCCAAAGCGGCAGCCCGATATCGATAGAGCTGTCACGGCTCCACATCGGTGCGTTGAAATCAAAGGAGCGCCCGAAATGCGACCAGCTGCCCCAGACCAGCGCCAACATCAGCACAAGGATCAACAGCACCGAGATCAGCTCGAACAGCCACAAGGCGCGGCCGTGCAGCCGCGAGATCAGGATATCCATGCGGATATGGCCGCCGTCGCGCTGCACATAGGCAATGCCCATCACCGCGATCAGCGGCATCGCCTGCTCGATCCAGTCCACATAGCCCGGCAGGGGCGCGTTGGCGGCGTTGCGCCCGCCAACCGACACCACTGCCAGCAGCATCAGCGCAAAGACCGCCAGGCCGCTCATCAGGGCCAGAATGCGTTCAAGTTTCAAAAGTTGCCGGTCCAGACGGCTGACCAGGCTGCCGTCTTCCAGAATTGCCGTTGCTCCGGCCATCCGTCCGCTCCCCTACGTCCGGTGAAAGAAAAAGGGCCGGGATCTGCGCCCCGGCCCTTATCAGGTTCTGCGGATCAGTTGCCCGCGCGCACAGAGTCCAATGTGGTCATCACCAGATCATAGAGCTCCTGCGCCGGAAGGCCCTGCGCGCTCATGTCTGCGATCCATTTTTCACGGATCGGATCGGCGGCCACGGTGCGGAACTGGGCCAGCTGATCATCCGAGATCGTCACCTTTTCCACGCCTTTTTCGGCCAGCAGCCCGTCCCATTTGGCCAGCAGAGTGCCGTAGTTTTCCAGATAATGCGCGATCGCCTCATCGACCGAGCTGTCCAATGCGTCACGCTCGGCGTCGCTCAGCATGTCATAGGCATCGGTGTTGACCACCACCGGGCAATTCACGGTGCCGGGGTTGAGGTTTGCAGTCCACCATTCAGCCCGGTTGATGGTGCCAAAGGACAGATGCGCGTGCTGGGCAAAAGCAACAGTGTCGACCACGCCGGATTCCATCGCATTATAAGCCTCGGTCGCGGTCACTGAGGTGGGCACCGCGCCGACGGCAGAGAACGCTTGACCGATGCCACCGGTGGCGCGCACGCGCATACCCTCGAAATCAGCCAGCTCATCGCGCGCCTCACCGGTGCCGACGATATTGTACTGTGGCATGGGCGAGGTCATCAGCAGCTTGGCATTCCAGCGCGCCAGATCCGCCTGCACTGCCGGGTGGCCATAGACCGCGTGGCTGACAGCGACCTCCTCCTCCAGCGTGTTCACGCCCAGGAACGGCAGCTCCAGCACGGTGATCGACGGGTTCTTGTCGCGGTGATAGCCGGCACAGAACTGCGCCATCTCAAAGGCACCGATGGAAATCCCGTCGAGGTTTTCGCGGTTCTTGCTGAGACCGCCATAAGAGATATTGAGGGTAAACTCGCCATTGGTCTTTGCGCTAACCAGCTCGGCCAGCTTTTCGACATGTTCCGTGAAGGCGCGGCGTTTACCCCAGACCGACACGTTCCACTCGGTCGCGGTTGCCTCACCAGCCAGTGCGAAACCGGCCGCCGCCATAACGGCTGCTTTTACAAAATGATTCATCATTAATCTCCCTGAGTTGCGCCTTCTATTCAGACGCTTGGGCGTCACGCTAGCGCCTAGACCTGCACCTGCCAACCCCCTGCCCGGCACAGAATCTACCCCAACCTCAGGCCCGTCCGATTGGTGATGGCATCTGCAACAAGCGGACCAAAATGGGTGCCAATGGCCCTGTTTCACAGGGGCTGCGCACATTTTGTCGCAGTGAAGTTGACCTTCAGACACCTCTTTTCATGCCCTGTCAGAGCGCTTGAAACGACTGCATCCGCACAGAGCTGCCAAGTTGATTTACAAGGAAACAGCGGAAAACCCGCCGAAAACTGAAGCGTTAGCGGTCAACAATTTACAAAATCATGAAAACCGCAGAAATCATTTTACAGGCAAACCCTTATTTTCCCGCATCTTATTCACAAATTTTCAAACCCTCGTATGATCAGAGGCGAGGAAGAAAACGGTTTGACACCAGCCCCGCGTGAAGGTTGCTTGTCTCAATCCATTTGAACGACTGGGAGGAATTTACATGACACCGCAACCCGCACCCGCGGTCTATCCGCCGTCCAAGGAAACCATTGCACGCGCCCATGTGGATGCCGCCAAATATGACGCAATGTATACCGCCTCGATTGAAGATGCCGACGGGTTCTGGGCCGAGCAGGCCAAGCGCATCGATTGGATCAAACCCTTCACCCAAGTGAAGGACGTCAATTACAACTTCGGCGAAGTCTCGATCAACTGGTTCGCAGACGGCACATTGAATGTCTCCGCCAACTGTCTTGACCGCCACCTGAAAACGCGCGGTGATCAGACCGCCATCATCTGGGAGCCCGACAGCCCGGAAGATGAAGCACAGCATATTTCCTATGCTGAACTGCACCGCCGTACCTGCCGCATGGCCAATATCCTCGAAGGCATGGGCGTGCGCAAAGGCGACCGGGTCGTCATCTACCTCCCGATGATCCCGGAAGCCGCTTATGCGATGCTGGCCTGTGCCCGCATCGGCGCCATCCACTCCATCGTGTTTGCCGGCTTCTCCCCCGACGCGCTGGCAGCCCGGATCAACGGCTGTGACGCCAAGGTGGTAATCACCGCCGACCACGCCCCCCGTGGTGGCCGCAAAACACCGCTGAAGTCGAACGCCGATGCCGCGCTGCTGCACACCAAGGACAGCGTCAAATGTCTGGTTGTGAAGCGCACCGGCGATCAGACCACATGGGTCGATGGCCGCGACTACGACTATAACGAGATGGCGCTGGAAGCAGACGATTACTGCGCACCGGCCGAGATGAACGCCGAAGATCCGCTGTTCATCCTCTACACCTCCGGCTCTACCGGTCAGCCCAAGGGCGTTGTGCACACCACCGGCGGCTATATCACCTACGCCGCAATGACCCACGAGGTCACCTTCGACTATCACGAAGGCGATGTGTTCTGGTGTACCGCGGATGTGGGCTGGGTCACCGGCCACAGCTATATCGTCTATGGACCGCTGGCCAATGGCGCCACCACCATCATGTTTGAGGGCGTACCGACCTACCCGGATGCCTCGCGCTTCTGGCAGGTTTGCGAAAAGCATAAAGTCAACCAGTTCTACACCGCCCCCACCGCGCTGCGCGCACTGATGGGTCAGGGCAATGAGTGGGTCGAGAAATGCGATCTCAGCGATCTGCGCACCCTCGGCACCGTTGGTGAGCCAATCAACCCGGAAGCCTGGAACTGGTACAACGACGTTATCGGCAAAGGCAAATGCCCTATCGTTGACACCTGGTGGCAGACCGAAACCGGTGGTCACCTGATGACCCCCCTGCCCGGTGCCCACGCAATGAAGCCCGGCTCTGCAATGAAGCCTTTCTTTGGCATCGAGCCAGTGGTTCTGGACCCCGCCTCGGGCGTTGAGATCAACGGTAATGATGTGGAAGGCGTGCTCTGCATCAAGGACAGCTGGCCCGGTCAAATGCGCACCATCTGGGGTGATCACGAGCGGTTCCAGAAAACCTACTTCTCTGATTACAAGGGCTATTACTTCACCGGTGACGGCTGCAAACGCGACGAAGACGGCGACTACTGGATCACCGGCCGTGTCGATGATGTGATCAACGTATCCGGTCACCGTATGGGGACTGCCGAGGTCGAAAGCGCATTGGTGGCACATGCTGCCGTGGCCGAGGCCGCCGTGGTCGGCTACCCGCATGAGATCAAGGGTCAGGGCATTTACTGCTACGTCACCCTGATGAACGACCGCGAACCGTCGGACGAGCTGCTGAAAGAGCTGCGCACCTGGGTCCGCACCGAGATTGGCCCGATTGCCTCTCCGGATGTGATCCAGTGGTCGCCGGGCCTGCCGAAGACCCGCTCGGGCAAGATCATGCGCCGTATCCTGCGCAAGATTGCCGAAAACGACTATGGGTCGCTTGGTGATACCTCCACTCTGGCTGATCCTTCCGTGGTTGACGATCTGATCGCCAATCGGGCCGGTAAATAAGGGGATGACCATGGACGCTGCTGTTCTGACCACCCCCGCTGTTCTGATCCTTCTTGGCCCTCCGGGTGCCGGGAAGGGCACACAGGCCCGGATGCTGGAAGAGAAATACGGGCTTGTTCAACTGTCCACCGGCGATCTGCTGCGCGCAGCTGTGGCTGCGGGCACCGATGCCGGCAAGGCGGCCAAGGCTGTGATGGAAGCTGGCGGGCTGGTGAGCGACGAGATCGTCATCAACATCCTGCGCGACCGTCTGGGCGAAGCGGATTGTGCCAAAGGCGTCATTCTTGATGGCTTCCCGCGCACAACCGTACAGGCCGAGGCACTGGATGTGCTGCTGGGCGAGACCGGCCAGAAGATCAATGCGGCGATCAGCCTTGAGGTGGATGACGCCGCCATGGTTGGCCGTATCTCCGGTCGCTTCACCTGCGGCGGCTGCGGCGAAGGCTACCACGACAGCTTTAAACCGCTGCCGGACACCGGCGCCTGCAGCAACTGCGGCAGCACCGAGATGAAGCGCCGCGCTGACGACAATGCCGAAACCGTAGGCTCCCGACTGGAAGCCTATCACGCACAGACCGCGCCGCTGATTGCCTATTACGAGGGCAAGGGCGCGTTGCAGAAAATAGACGCCATGGGCGGGATCGATGAGATCGCCCAGGGCCTCGCAACCGTCGTCAAAGGGGCGATGGATTAAGCGGGAAAACAGGAGCCCCGGGTAAACCGGGGCCCGACCCCTTTTGAAAATTAGGACCGGACATTCCGCTTTGGCGGGCCGGTGAAGTCATGCCTGCTGTTTGGGGATACCCCGGCAGGCAAATGGAGAGAGTCTGCCTGCATCCTCCCTTGCGGGCAGCTCTCTTGGAGGAAAAAGGAGGAGCCGTCATGACGGACAATACCACCAATTCCGCAGATGCTGCCAAAGCCGGTAAAGGCTATTGGCAGGCCAACCTGCGGATCATTCAAGTCAGCCTGGTGATCTGGGCTGTTGTTTCATTTGGATTTGGCATTCTGCTGCGCCCTGCCCTGTCGGGCATCGCCGTCGGCGGCACCGATCTGGGCTTCTGGTTTGCCCAGCAAGGGTCGATCCTGGTCTTTCTGGCGCTGATCTTCTTCTACGCCTGGCGGATGAACAAGCTCGACGCCGAGCACGGCGTTGACGAGGAGTAATCGCAATGGATCAGTTTACAATCAACCTGCTGTTTGTTGGCGCGTCCTTTGCGCTCTACATCGGCATCGCGATCTGGGCCCGTGCGGGTTCCACATCTGAATTCTATGCTGCGGGTCGCGGCATTCACCCGGTCACCAACGGTATGGCCACAGCTGCTGACTGGATGTCGGCGGCCTCGTTCATTTCGATGGCGGGTCTCATTGCCTTCACCGGCTATGACAACTCCTCCTTCCTGATGGGTTGGACCGGCGGCTATGTTCTCTTGGCTCTGCTGCTCGCGCCCTACTTGCGCAAGTTCGGCAAATACACCGTGTCCGAGTTCATCGGCGACCGGTTCTACAGCCCGACCGCACGTATCGTTGCGGTGATCTGTCTGATCGTTGCCTCGACCACATATGTGATCGGCCAGATGACCGGCGTTGGCGTGGCCTTCGGCCGCTTCCTTGAGGTGTCCAACACAACCGGTCTGCTGATCGGTGCCTGTGTTGTTTTCGCCTATGCTGTTTTTGGCGGCATGAAGGGTGTGACCTACACTCAGGTGGCTCAGTACTGTGTTCTGATCATGGCCTATACCATCCCGGCCGTCTTCATCTCGCTGCAACTGACCGGCAATCCGGTTCCGGCACTGGGTCTGTTTGGCGATCACGTTGCCTCGGGTGAGCCTCTGCTGGCCAAGCTGGACGCCATCGTGGCTGAGCTGGGCTTCAAGGAATACACCGCACACCACGCCGACACGCTGAACATGGTGCTCTTCACCCTGTCGCTGATGATCGGTACCGCGGGCCTGCCCCACGTCATCATGCGCTTCTTCACCGTTCCCAAAGTGTCTGACGCACGCTGGTCGGCTGGCTGGGCGCTGGTGTTCATCGCTCTGCTGTACCTCACTGCCCCGGCGGTTGGTGCCATGGCGCGTCTCAACATCACCGAAATGATGTGGCCGAACGGCGGCATCGAAGGTGGCGCTGTGACCGTGCAGCAGATCGAAGAAGATCCGCAGTACGACTGGATGGCCACCTGGCAGAAAACCGGCCTCCTGGCTTGGGAAGACAAAAACGGCGACGGTGCGATCCAGTATTATAACGACAAGTCCGACGCCCTGGCCGAAACCGCTGCAGCCAATGGCTGGGCCGGTAACGAGCTGACCAAGTTCAACCGTGACATCCTGGTTCTGGCGAACCCGGAAATTGCCAACCTGCCCAGCTGGGTCATTGGTCTGGTCGCGGCTGGCGGTCTTGCGGCTGCCCTGTCCACTGCGGCGGGTCTGTTGCTGGCGATCTCCTCGGCCGTGTCTCACGACCTGATCAAAGGCTCGATCAACCCGCAGATCTCGGAAAAAGGTGAGCTGCTGTCGGCCCGTATCGCCATGGCTGTTGCCATCGGGGTTGCGACCTACCTCGGCCTCAATCCTCCGGGCTTTGCTGCACAAACCGTGGCGCTGGCCTTCGGTCTTGCGGCGGCCTCGATCTTCCCGGCGCTGATGATGGGGATCTTCTCGACCCGCATCAACAACACCGGTGCTGTCGCAGGCATGCTGTCCGGCCTTGGCGTGACGCTGATCTACATTTTCCTGCACAAGGGCTGGCTGTTCATTCCTGACACCAACTCCTTCACCGATGCGGATCCACTTCTGGGTACCATCAAGTCCACCTCCTTTGGTGCGATCGGTGCCATGGTCAACTTCGCTGTCGCCTACATCGTGACTGGCATGACCAAGGAAACCCCGCAGGCGATCAAGGATCTGGTCGAAAGCGTCCGCGTACCGCGCGGTGCGGGTTCCGCTCAGGACCACTAAACCAATCACCTCCGGGCCGCGACTTGCGGCCCGGAGTTCTCTTTAGTGATCCTGCACAATGTATTTCCTGCAGGACAGATTATATCCCGTTTGACTGCCCCGCTGATTTGCGACCGACATGCCATCCAAACTGGTGCCCCTATGCCCCTGACACATGCCGACCTCACCCGCTTTCTTTCCTCGGTTCACCCCTATGACGGGCTGACACCGGACCGGCTGAAGGCGCTGCTGCCAGCCTTCCGGCTGCAGGAATTCAAAGCCGGCGACCCTGTCTATGCTTTTGGAGAGGAGCTGGAAGGGCTTTATATCGTGCATACGGGCGAGATTGAGGTACATGATGAGAACCGCATCCCGGTGTCTCTGCTTGGGCCACGCAATTCCTTTGGCGAACGCGGGCTGACCCGCAAGGGCAAGGCCGTGACCAGTGCCCGCGCCACAGCCCCCAGCCTACTTCTGCTGCTGCCACGCGCCGATTTCATTGCCCTGATGGCACAAGAACCTGCAGCGGCCCGGTTCTTTGACCGCCGCCGCAGCCGCACCGCGCAGGTCCGCGGTTTGGCGACCACCCCGGTCGAAAGCTTCATGGCCACGCCGCCGGTCACCTGCGCGCCCGGTGTCACCGCCCGCGCAGCCGCCACCATCATGCGCGACCACTCCATTTCCTGTGTTTGCATTGCTGACGGCACCCGGCTGGAGGGCATTGTCACCACCCGCGACCTGACCGGAAAGTTGGTCGCCGACGGGCTGTCTGCGGATAGCCCGATCGAAGACATCATGACCCGCTCTCCCTTCACCCTGCCGCCGGACGCACTGGGATCAGACGTGCTGCACGCAATGATGGAGCGTCGCATCGGCCATATCCCTGTCGTGCGCAACGGCGCGCTGACCGGGATTGTCACCCAGACCGATCTGACCCGCTTTCAGGCGGTCAGTTCGGCCGGGCTGGTCTCCGATATCGCCGCGGCACGTTCCGCCGAGGACATGGCTGCCGCCACCAAAGGCATCCCGCAGCTGCTGGTTCAGCTGGTCGCCGCAGGCCTGCGCCACGAGGTGGTCACCCGGCTGATCACGGATGTGGCCGATGCCGCCACCCGCCGCCTGCTGGCGCTGGCCGAGGAAAAACTGGGGCCGCCGCCGGTGCCCTACCTCTGGCTTGCCTGCGGCAGTCAGGGCCGGCAGGAACAGACCGGCGTATCGGATCAGGACAATTGCCTGATCCTGGATGATGCGGTGACTTCCGCTCAGAAAGGCTATTTCGAGGATCTAGCCAACTTTGTCTGCGATGGGCTGAACACCTGCGGCTATGTCTATTGCCCCGGCGACATGATGGCCACCAATCCGCGCTGGCGACAGCCTCTGGCGGTTTGGCGCAGCTATTTCGCCGATTGGATCGCCACCCCGGACCCGGAGGCGCAGATGCTGGCCTCGGTGATGTTTGATCTGCGCCCTATCGGCGGCGAGGTCGCCATGTTCGAAGGCCTGCAGCGCCAGACGCTGGAGGCCGCCAGTGCCAATTCCATCTTTGTGGCCCATATGATGTCCAATTCGCTGAAACACAGCCCGCCGCTGGGCCTGTTGCGCGGGTTGGCCACCATCCGGTCGGGCGAGCACCGCAACACGCTGGATATGAAGCATAACGGTGTGGTGCCAGTGGTGGATCTGGGCCGGATCTGCGCCTTGAGGGGCAAGTTGACGGCCGTCAACACGCGCGCACGCCTGAAGGCCGCGCAAGGCACCGGCGTGCTGAGCCCGACCGGGTCACGCGATCTGCTGGATGCCTATGATGTGATTGCGCAGACCCGGCTGGAAAGCCAGGCCGAACTGATCAAAGCCGGGCAGCAGCCCGGCAATCACCTCGCCCCCTCGGAACTGTCTGATTTCGAACGCAGCCATTTGCGGGATGCGTTTGTGGTGGTGAAAACACTTCAATCGGCCCTTGGACATGGCAAGGGGATGCTGTCTTAATCGCAGCGCAGTGATGCGCCGCCGGAGCCTCCGGCAGGCGTATTTTTGGAAAGATGAAACGCCGGCAATCGCCATGCCGCGTGACGGGAGATAAGCGATGTTTCTGGAACTGATCGGTGTGATATTTGCCGGCATCGCCACCGCCGGTGTGGTGATGATCATCAACCGGGCCAGCCGCAACCGGCTGCCAAAATGGCTGGCGCCGGTTGCCGCGGGTGCAGCAATGATCGCGGTGACCATCAGTTCGGAATACAGCTGGTTTTCGCGTACCACCAATGGCTTACCGGAAGGTCTGGTGGTTGCCGAGGCCATACCCGAGCGCAGTCTCTACCGGCCCTGGACCTATGCAATGCCAATGATCAGCCGTTTTGCCGCCGTTGACATCGCAACCCAGCAGAGCCACCCGGATCAGCCGGACCATCTGCTGGCGGATGTCTATTTCTTTGGCCGCTGGGCGCCGATCAACATGGTTCCGGTCTTGTTTGACTGCGCCGCCGGGCGCCGCGCTGCCGTGCCTCCGGGGGCGGTGTTTTCCAGCTCCGGTCAGGTGGAGGGTCTGCAATGGGCCGCGCCGGCCAAGGATGACGGGCTGCTAACAACGATCTGCGAGGCGACATGACTGTTGCTGGGTTGAGCCTTCGCCTGCGCACCTTTCTGTTTTTTGCCCTGATGGCGACACTGGCGGTGCTGATTTGCGCAGGCGCCCTCTGGATGGGCTATGCCAGGGCAGCCAGCACCAGCGTCATCAACGGGTTTGTCACCGCCGGGCTGATCGCCAGTTTTGGTCTGGTGGCGCTGTGCACGGCGATCTGGCGGCTGTTCGATGAAAACATTGCCCGCCCGGTGGAACAGATGGCGGCCGGGCTGCGGGCGCGCACCCATGTCACGGCAGCAGCCGAGATCGACACCCAGGCCGCGCGCCACCTGGGCGATCTGGGTCCCGCGGCCGAGGGGCTTGCACAACGGTTCAGCGCCGCATCTGAAGACACAGCACAGGCGGTGGAAGCTGAAACCGCGCGGCTGAAATCAGAACGCGACCGATTGGCCGCCCTGCTCAGCGACATTCCCCTTGCCATGGTCATTGCCACGCCGGATCACCGGATCGCGCTTTATGACCGGCAGGCGGCGGCAGCCCTGTCGCAGACCGCGCCGCCACGGCTGATGGCGCCTTTGGCCGAATATTTTGACATTACCAGCCTGACCGAAGCCCATGCCCATCTCAGCCCAGACGGTGGGGAGGTCACCTGCATCGCTGCGGGACGGGATGGCCGGATGACTTTTGCCCTGCGTCTGCTGCCGCTCACCGGGGCGCCCGGCTACCTGATCATCATCGAAAACGCCGAGGCTGATCTGCCACCCGAGGCTGCGCGCCCGCTGGTCTATGATCTGGGGCTGATGGATGAAACCGGCAGCAGCGGCGACGAACGCGCCCTCTCTGCCCTGCCCTATGTTGTCTTCGACAGCGAAACCACCGGGCTTTTGGTTCACAAGGATGAGGTGGTCCAGATCGCCGGGCTGCGGATGCTTGGCAACAGGCCTGTGCCGGGCGAGGAATTCGACATGCTGGTGGATCCGGGTCGCCCGATCCCGCCTGCATCAACCCGTGTTCATGGGATCAGTGATGAAATGGTGGCAGGCGCGCCGGACTTCATCACCACCGGGCGCGCCTTTCACAGGTTCACGTCCGGTGCGGTGCTGGTTGCCCATAACGCGCCTTTTGATATCGGGTTTCTGCGCCGCTACGGTGCGCGTATGGACGTCGCTTGGGATCATCCGGTGCTGGATACGGTTCTGCTCAGCTCTGTCCTGTTTGGTACCACAGAGGTGCATACGCTGGATGCGCTCTGTGACCGGCTGGGGGTGACGCTGCCGGAAGAGGACCGGCATACGGCGATGGGCGATGCACGGGCCACGGCGGCGGCCTTTGCTGCCATGCTTCCCATGTTGCAGGCGCGCGGAATGACGACGCTGGACGCGGTCACCGCCGAAACCCGCAAGCACAGCCGCCTTCTGGAAGACCTGAACTGACAGCGCCACGTTCTCGGTAGACAAAGGCGGCCATGCGTGGCACCTCTCTGCCGTTGATCAAGAAGAGACGCGCGCATGTCTGAAACCACCTTTGTACCGGGGCCCGAAACGGCCCGCGCCTATCGCAATGCCCTTGGGGCCTATGGCACCGGTGTCTGTGTGGTGACCACCCAGACGCCACGCGGCCCGATTGCGATCACGGTCAACAGTTTCACCTCTGTTTCGATGGCACCGCCGCTTGTGTTGTGGTGTCCGGGCAAGGACTCACTGCGCTACGATTCCTTTGTCGAAGCCGAGTATTTTGCCATCCATGTCATGGGCGAGGATCAACTGGAACTGGCCCAGCATTTCGCCCGCGTCGGCGAGGACTTCAGCGCTGTTTCCTGGCAGCCCAACCGCGAAGGTGCCCCGGCGCTGGAACAGGCATTGGCGAGGTTCGATTGCCGTCGCCATGCCTGCCATGATGCGGGCGACCACAGTATCGTCATCGGCGAAGTGCTGCAGGTTGCGGCCCACAGCGGCAAGGGGCTGCTGTTCAAACGCGGGCAATACGGCGGTTTTCTGGAACAGAGCTGAGGGCGTCAGCTGTTCAGGCGTGCCGGTTTAGCCGTGGGAGAGGTGCCATTGCGCAGGGCTTCGCGGCGGCAGGTCTCGCAAATCGGCACCAGCGCCTGAGCATCGGGGCTGGCCCGCATCTGCACCCCCAATCGCAGTTTATCCATGATCCGTTCCATCATGCCCCGCGGGGCGGCGGGCACACCGCAGGAATGACAGGGATAGGTTTCGCGCGGCTTCAGCGGCCCGGCACGCGCGCTCTGCGGGGTCAGGTTCAGACGTGGTTCCAGCTCCAACGCCTCACTGGCACAGGCGGAGCGGCACATGCCACATTGAATGCAGGCCGATTCGGTCAATTGCAATCCACCCTCGGGATCGAGGCTCAAAGCCCCGGTCGGGCAAACCCACAGACATTTCTGGCAGCTAGTGCAGGCATCAGCATCCCGCTTTACCCGCCCATAGGGCGCCGTATCGGGCAGCGGCGTTTTCTGATCCTTGCGCCCAAGAAAAAAGGCAGCACAGGCAAGCGCCGTGCCGCGACGGGTGCCACGGAGCAAAGTCCCGCCCTCCGGCAAGGGCGCCACGGCCAGAGGCAGGAAGGACAGATCCGCCACATGTTTGGCCAAATCCGACGCGCCACGGAAAAAGCTCAGCCGGTCTCTCCCCCCAAGGTATTCGGCGATCTTCATCTCCCGGACCTGAGCCCGCCGCTCCGCTTTTTCAACCGCGCGCTGCCACAGAACATGGGTCACCCCCATGCTGAGCGCCAGCAGGAGATCCTCATGGGCGATCGCGGCCTCAGGAACATAGGAGAAAACGGAAAGATCACCGGCCTCGGCCAGCGGAGCAACCTCGGCAGCCTGCGGCTGAGAGATGATCAGGATGTGATGCAATGACCGGTTGCTGCGGGCGCTGTCCAGCACCTTCCGGCAGATGTCCTGCAGTGGGAACTTCGCAGATCGCCCATATGCTATCGCCGTATGAGCACCCCCAGCGACGTCCGGAAACGCAGTGCATGGCTCTCTTCCGGTATTTTTCTCCCTGACAGGCATAACCACCCCTTCTGGGTACACTGATTATAAAATACTGAACCAAAGGTAACACACGGATACCACTTTAAGGAGTAAAAACTCCATTAACCTATTCCTATGCTACGGGGAATATAGAGGCTGACGTGTCATATATGAAATTTTCAACAAAAGGAGGGCGCCGATCTGATGATCAGCGCCCTCTGATTTTCGGGTCAATTTAGCGGATTGACTGGCAGGGGATCACTTCAGCGCGGCATCCGAAATCGCATGTGTCCAGGCCCCTTCAGGCGTTTTGCTGATCACCGGATCAGAACCGCCAGCCAGCAGGGTGGCCACTGTGCGATCAAAATCGGCCGGGTCAAGCGCGCCATTGCTGCCGGCTGTCAGCTTGGCGATCTCGCCCATCATACGCTGCTGATGCGCCTCGGTCTGAGCGCCAGATGCGTCATTGTCCAACACGATGCCTGCGGCCTCTTCAGCGTTGGCTTCGGCGTATTTCCAGCCCTTCATCGATGCGCGCACAAAGCGCACCATCTTATCCGCGAAAGCCGGATCATCCAGGTTTTCTTCCAGCACATACATGCCGTCTTCCAGCGTTGCGACGCCCTGATCTTCATATTTGAAGGTCACCAGTTCATCTTCACCGACGCCCGCATCCAGCACCTGACCGTATTCATTATAGGTCATGGTCGAGATACAGTCTGCCTGACGCTGCAACAGGGGATCAACGTTAAAGCCCTGCTTCAGAACGGTCACGCCGTCCTCGCCGCCTTCGGTGGAAATGCCTTCCTGGCTCATCCAGCTGAGGAAGGGGTATTCATTGCCAAAGAACCAGACGCCGATGGTCTTGCCTTTGAAATCCTGCGGGCTGGTGATGCCGGTGTCTTTCCAGCAGGTCAGCATCAGGCCGGATGTCTTAAAGGGCTGGGCGATGTTCACCACCGGCAGGCCTTTTTCACGCGCCGCCAGCGCCGAAGGCATCCAGTTCAGCATCACATCGGCGCCGCCACCAGCCAGAACCTGCGGCGGGGCAATATCCGGACCACCGGGCAATACGGTGACATCCAGTCCTTCTTCCTCATAGAACCCTTTGTCGAGCGCAACGTAATAGCCGGCAAATTGCGCCTGGGTCACCCATTGCAGCTGCAACCGTACCTCATCGGCTGCCTGGGCCGCGCTTGCAGCCGCCATAGCAACTGCCGTTGCTGTCAGAAAACTTTTCATTCTTATTCTCCCCGTTGTTGTGGCCTGAGCCTGCATGGTTTTGACCATGCAATCAAATCTATTTACTGGCCGGTTTCTGCATTGTTTTTGCTCTGCTATTAATTTCAGCCCCCTCCGGGGCCTGTGACCTATCCGGCCGCTGAACGTGTCAACTCCGCTGGGACGGGTGCCAGAATGTGACCGGCTTTTCGATCAGCGCAACAACGCCGTAGAAAAGCGATCCCGCGAGGGCTGCCACTACGATTTCGGCCCAGACCATATCCAGGGCCAATTGCCCGACGCTGGTCGAGATACGGAACCCCATGCCAACCGTCGGAGAGCCAAAGAACTCCGCCACGATCGCCCCGACCAGGGCCAGCGTGGTCGAGATTTTCAAACCATTGAAAATGAACGGCATCGCTGCGGGCAGCCGCATCTTCAGCAGGCCCTGCCAATAGCTCGCCGCATAGGTGCGCATCAGATCCTGTTGCATGGCAGAGCTTTCTCGCAGCCCCGCCACAGTGTTCACCAGCATCGGAAAGAACACCATAACCACCACAACCGCCGCCTTGGAGTGCCAGTCAAAGCCAAACCACATGACCAGAATGGGCGCCGTCCCAACAATAGGCAGGGCCGCGACGAAATTCCCGACCGGCAGCAAGCCACGGCGCAGAAAATCACTCCGGTCCACCAGAATGGCTGTCACAAACGCCGCGCCACAGCCCATCAGATAGCCGCTCAGGGCACCTTTCACAAAGGTCTGCATGAAGTCCTGCCACAGAATATGGGTGCTGCCGACAAACCGCTGGGCAATCAGCGACGGGGCCGGCAGGATGACCAGGGGCACGTGCATACCGCGCACCAGCAGTTCCCAGACCACCAGCAATGTCAGGCCAAAAATCACCGGAACAGCCAGTTGCACAGTTCGGGTGTGCGACTGCGCCCCATTCGCCAGCCTGACATTCAGCATCCAGCCTGCAGCCAGCACTGCAAACGCAAGAAACACCATCACCATCCTGCGGATCCCCTGTTCACTTGGCGAAAAATATCCCCGGCAACCCGCAAAGCGGCGAGAGCAGCGCCCTCATCCAGCACCAGTCTCATGCTTTTTCCCCCATCCGGCGAAGCACCAAGCGCTCCAGAAATCCGAGCAGAGCCACGAGGCTGGCCGCAAGCAGGGCCGCCGCAAACAACGCTGACCAGATCTGCACCGTTTGACCATAGTAGCTCCCCGCCAGAAGCCGTGCCCCCAGTCCGGCCACTGCCCCGGTCGGAAGCTCGCCCACTATCGCGCCAACAAGTGATGCTGCGATACCGATCTTCAGCGATGCAAACAGATAGGGCATCGAGGCCGGCAACCGCAGTTTCCAAAACCCCTGGCCGGTGCTGGCGCTATAGGTCCGCAGCAGATCCAGCTGCATCGCATCCGGGCTGCGCAGCCCTTTGACCATGCCCACCACAACGGGGAAGAAGCTCAGATAGGCCGAAATCACCGCCTTCGGGATGATCCCCTGAATGCCGATGGAATAGAGCACCACGATAATCATAGGCGCCAAGGCAATGATCGGAATGGTCTGGCTGACGATGGCCCAGGGCATCACCGACATGTCCATGACCTTTGAGTGTACGATCCCGACCGCCAGAAGAACCCCGAGGCCGGTGCCGATGGCAAAACCAAGCAAGGTCGCACTCAGCGTCACCCAACCATGATAGACCAGCGAGCGTTTCGAGGTAATTTTCTTATTCACGGTGGTCGACCACAGCTCGACCATCACTTGATGCGGGGCCGGCAGGCGCGGCCGGTCTTCTGCCCAGGTTGCGGCAATATGGCTGGTGTTTTGAAACACCAGTCCAACCGCCCCGGCCTCTCGCCGCGTCTTGTTGTCCTGCGGCACCACAACCTGATCGGCGCGCACAGCGGTGTTGAGCACGCTTTTGATATTCATCGGGACACAAGCGGCATACCAGACAGCCACAATCACCGAGACAACCGTCAGAACGGCCAATAGGTTTTTCATGACCTCGCCTCCCGCGGCAGCAGTTTTCCTGCAAGAGAGCTGGCCGGAAAATTGATATTTTCCGGGCGGTTGCACAGGGTATTCATGTTACGCCCCATGCCCGGCTCGCAGCCCTTCACGCACCCGATGCGCAATTTCTATGAACTCGGGCGTGTCGCGGATATCCAGTGGCCGCTCCTTGGGCAATGGGCTTTCGATCACATCGGTGATCCGGCCCGGACGCGGCGACATCACCACGATTTTCGTGCTCAGATAGACCGCCTCCGGGATCGAATGGGTGACAAAGCCAATGGTCTTACCCGTGCTGGCCCAGAGCTGCAGCAATTGCTCGTTCAGATGGTCGCGCACAATCTCGTCCAGCGCCCCAAAGGGTTCATCCATCAGCAAAAGATCCGCATCAAAGGCCAGCGCCCGCGCAATCGAAGCCCGCTGCTGCATGCCGCCCGACAATTGCCAGGGGAATTTCTGGCCAAACCCTTTGAGGTCCACCAGAGCCAGCGCATCGTCGACCCGTTTTTCCTGTTCCTCGCGGCTGTAGCCCATGATCTCCAGTGGCAGTTTGATATTCTTGGCAATGGTGCGCCAAGGATAGAGCCCCGCCGCCTGAAACACATAGCCATAGGCGCGTTTGCGCCGTGCCTCATCTGCCGTCATCCCGTTGACGCTGAGACTGCCGCCGGTGGGTGTTTCCAGTGCAGCGATACAGCGCAGAAAAGTGGTTTTGCCGCAGCCCGATGGCCCGATAAAGCTGACGAAATCTCCCTGATTGATGTCCAGGTTCACATCCTTCAGCGCATGCACCGGCCCATCATTGGTCTGAAAGGTCAGATCCAGATTCCGCGCTTCGATCACGGTCCGGGTTATAGTTTCACTTTTCATTCTACAGCCTTGATAAGTCTGGGTTTCAGGCCACCGCTACAGCGGCCAGATGCCTGGTTCAAACGCCGGTTGCCGGAATGCCCGACCGCTCAACAGGGCGCGGCGACGTCAGCTCTTTCCAAGTGGAGAGCGCCGTGTTCACCGATGTGTTCGCCTCTCGCGAGACAAACTTGCCGTGCCCCTCCTGACAGCGGATCTCGCCATCATGCACCGCCACATGGCCGCGCGTCAGAGTAAAGCGTGGCAACCCTTTCACCTCATGGCCTTCAAAGACGTTGTAGTCGATCGAAGATTGCTGGGTTGAGGCTTGAATGGTCTTGCTCTTTTCCGGGTCCCATACCACCAGGTCCGCATCCGCGCCAACCAGAACGGCTCCCTTTTTTGGGTAACAATTCAGGATCTTGGCAATATTGGTCGAGGTCACAGCGACAAATTCATTTGGCGTCAACCGCCCCGTCGCCACCCCGTGCGTCCAGAGCATCGGCATCCGGTCTTCCAGCCCGCCGGTTCCATTGGGGATCTTGGTGAAATCGCCAACACCGAACCGCTTCTGCTCGGTACTAAAGGCGCAGTGATCGGTCGCAACCACGCTCAAAGACCCCGCCTGCAGGCCGGCCCACAGGCTGTCCTGATGCTGCTTGTTGCGGAATGGAGGCGACATCACCCGCCGTGCGGCATGATCCCAGTCGGGATTGAAATATTCGCTCTCATCCAGCGTCAGGTGCTGGATCAGCGGCTCTCCCCAGACCCGTTTGCCCTGCATGCGCGCGCGCCGGATTGCCTCGTGGCTGTCCTCGCAGGAGGTATGCACCACATAGAGCGGCACTCCTGCCATATCGGCGATCATGATGGCCCGGTTGGTCGCCTCGCCCTCCACCTGCGGCGGGCGCGAATAGGCGTGCGCTTCGGGGCCGGTGTTGCCTTCGGCCAGCAGTTTGGCCGACAGTTCCGCCACCACATCGCCGTTCTCAGCGTGGACCATGGCGATACCGCCCAGCTCTGACAGGCGCTGGAAGGAGGCATACATCTCGTCATCATTCACCATCAGCGCGCCTTTATAGGCCATGAAGTGTTTGAACGTATTGATGCCACGCGTTTCGATCACGGTCTTCATATCGTCAAAGACCTGCTCGCCCCACCAGGTCACCGCCATGTGGAAGGAGTAGTCGCAATTGGCGCGGGTGGATTTATTGTCCCAGCGTTTCAACGCATCCAGCAGGCTCTCGCCCGGATTGGGCAGGGCAAAATCCACCACCATGGTGGTGCCGCCGGCCAGTCCGGCCCGCGTTCCGCTTTCAAAATCATCGGTGCTGTAGGTGCCCATGAAGGGCATCTCAAGATGGGTATGCGGATCGATACCGCCCGGCATCACATAACAGCCGGTGGCGTCCAGCTCCTCATCGCCCTTCAGGCCTTGCCCGATCTCGGTGATCACCCCGCCGTCGATCAAAACGTCTGCCTTATAGGTGAGGTCCGCGGTCACAATGGTGCCGTTGCGAATAACAGTGCTCATATCGCTAACTCCCTGATGGCGCTTTTGCGCTCTCTTCCTCTTGCCAAAATATCCCGGGGGAGCGGCCCGTCCGGGCCGCGGGGGCAGCGCCCCCTATCCCGTGATCTCGGCTGTCTCGACGACGGCGTGCAGCAGCACATTCGCCCCTGCCGCCGCCCAGTCCTGGCTGATCTCTTCCGCTTCATTGTGACTGAGCCCATCAACGCAAGGACACATCACCATCGCCGTCGGCGCCACCCGGTTGATCCAGCAGGCATCATGGCCAGCGCCGGAAATCAGATCCCGGTGCGAATAGCCCAGTCGCTCTGCCGCATCGCGCACCGCGGTCACGCAGGTCTCGTCGAACTTGACAGGGTCAAAGCCGCCCACCTTTTCATAAGCAATCTCGACCCCCATCGCCTCTGCGATCTCATTGCCGCGCGCACGAAGTCGCGCTTCCATATCCTCGATCACCGCCAGTTCGGGCGATCGCAGATCAACGGTGAACACCACCTTTCCGGGGATCACATTGCGCGAGTTGGGAAACACATCGATATGGCCCGCAGCGCCGACCGCGTGAGGGGCATGGCTCAGCGCGATCTCGTCGACCGCTTCCAATACCCGCGCCATGGCCAGCCCCGCATTGCGGCGCATCGGCATCGGCGTCGATCCGGTATGGGCATCCTTGCCGGTAATTGTCACTTCGGTCCAGCTGAGGCCCTGACCATGGGTCACAACGCCGATATCCTTGCTTTCGGCCTCCAGAATCGGCCCCTGTTCGATATGCAGTTCAAAGAAGGCGTGCATCTTGCGCGCGCCGACCTCTTCGTCACCCTTCCAGCCAATCCGTTCCAGCTCTGCGCCAAAACTTTTGCCTTCCGCATCCTCGCGCGCATAGGCCCAGTCCTGAGTGTGAATGCCGGCAAACACGCCCGAACTCAGCATTGCCGGGGCGTAGCGGGTGCCTTCTTCATTGGTGAAATTGGTCACCACAATAGGATGTTTGGTCCGGATGTTCATGTCATTCAATGTGCGCAGGATTTCCAACCCGCCCAGCACGCCCAGAACACCGTCATATTTGCCGCCCGTCGGCTGCGTATCCAGATGCGATCCCACGTAGACCGGCAAGGCCTCGGGGTCTGTTCCTTCGCGGCGGGCAAACATATTGCCCATCTGGTCCAGCCCCATGCTGCAACCTGCCGCCTCGCACCAGCTTTGGAACAGGGCGCGGCCCTCAGCGTCTTCATCGGTCAGCGTCTGGCGGTTGTTGCCGCCCGCAATACCGGGGCCGATCTTGGCCATTTCCATCAGGCTGTCCCACAGCCGCGCGCTGTTGATCGTCAGATTCTGTCCTGGCATCGCCATTGCCATCTCCCCGTTTTTGGCTCGGCCACATGTGGCCCGGCTTTTGGTGTCACCGCTCGTCCCGGCGGTGTTGATTTGACCAAACGGTCAAACTCAGGCTATCACGGGATTGCAACCAGTCAAGGAATTGCTCCAAAGAAGCAACGATTAACTGGGCGTCACGGGCTGGCGAGCAAAAACAAGGCAAAAGGCGCCGAAAGCCGCCAAGAGACTGGGAAATACAATGACGGAAAAACGGGCGCCGACACGCATTCAGAAGAAAAACCGCGCCACGATTCTGGAGGCCGCGCTGGAGGTGTTTTCCCAGCATGGGTTTCGCGGCGCGACCGTGGACCAGATTGCCAATGCGGCCGGCCTGTCCAAGCCCAACTTGCTATATTATTTCCCGTCGAAAGACGCCATTTTCACTGCTCTTTTGTCAGGCCTTCTGGACACATGGCTTGCCCCTTTGCAGGCGATGGACCCCAACGGTGATCCGATGGAGGAAATCCTGTCCTACATGCAGCGCAAACTGCAGATGAGCCGTGATTTCCCCCGTGAAAGCCGCCTGTTTGCCAATGAAATCGTGCAAGGCGCGCCGCGCATTCTGGACATTCTGTCGACCGACCTCAAGGATCTGGTGGATGAGAAGGCCCGCGTCCTGCGGCAATGGATGGATCAGGGAAAAATCGCCCCCATGCATCCGCATCACCTGCTGTTTTCGATCTGGTCGCTGACCCAGCATTACGCCGATTTCGATGCGCAGGTTCAGGTCCTGATGGATGGTGAAGACCCTTATGAGGCGGCACCGGAATTTCTGGAAACCCTCTTTCGCAGGATGCTAACTCCATAAACCGAAAAAAGGGCCGCGTTTCCACGCAGCCCCGTTTCAGTTTGTTGTTCACTCGGCTGTCGCTAAGGGAGGCCGGGCGCGAACTGGCGCGCCCTATTCTGCCGCTTGTGCCGACGGGTTATTGGGATGCGTTGTCCAGTTGGCATACTCATCCGCAACTACATCACCGGTGCGCGGATCAACCGTGCCCGCCGCCATTTCCTCCATAGTGATGCATCCCTCAACCGGGCAAACATTCACACAGAGGTTGCAGGCCACGCATTCCTCGTCCTTGACAGAAAACACCCGGTCGTCGCTCATCTCAATCGCCTGATGCGAGGTATCTTCGCAGGCGGCAAAACACCGGCCGCAGCTGATGCAAAGATCTTCGTCGATCTTGGCCTTGGCGACATAGTTCAGGTCCAGATACTGCCAGTCGGTGACATTGGGAACCGCCATGCCGACGAAGTCATCCAGCGATGTGTAGCCTTGTTCGTCCATCCACTGGCTCAGGCCCGAGATCATCTCCTCGACGACCTTGAACCCATAGGTCATTGCCGCGGTGCAGACCTGAACGTTGCCAGCGCCCAAGGCCATGAATTCTGCCGCGTCGCGCCATGTGGTGACGCCACCAATGGCCGAAATCGGCAGGCCTTTGGTCTGCGGATCGCGTGCAATCTCTGCCACCATGTTCATCGCAATCGGCTTTACCGCCGGGCCGCAATATCCGCCGTGGGTGCCCTTGTCGCCAATTGTCGGCTCCGGTGCCATCTTGTCCAGATTGACCGAGGTGATGGAGTTGATGGTGTTGATCAGGCTGACCGCATCCGCCTTGCCCGCATTGGCGGCGCGGGCCGGATTGCGGATGTCGGTGATGTTCGGCGTCAGCTTCACGATCACTGGTTTGGAATAGTATTTCTTGCACCATTCGGTGACCATCTGGATGTATTCCGGCACCTGCCCCACAGCAGATCCCATGCCGCGTTCGGCCATGCCATGCGGGCAGCCAAAGTTCAGCTCGATCCCGTCAGCTCCGGTCGCCTCGACGCGCGGCAGGATGTCTTTCCAGGCCTGTTCCTCGCAGGGCACCATGAGAGAGACGATGATCGCCCGGTCCGGGTAGTCCTTTTTGACGCGGGTGATCTCTTCCAAGTTCACCTCAAGCGGGCGATCGGTGATCAGTTCGATATTGTTGAGCCCCAAAAGGCGGCGATCCGCGCCCCAGATCGCGCCGTAGCGCGGCCCGTTCACATTGACCACGGGCGGGCCTTCAGCGCCCAGAGTTTTCCAGACCACACCGCCCCAACCGGCCTCAAAGGCGCGGCGGACGTTGTATTCCTTGTCGGTTGGCGGCGCAGAGGCCAGCCAGAAAGGGTTGGGGGATTTGATCCCCAGAAAGTCACTTGTCAGATCAGCCATTTGCTATCCTCCATTTCGGGCCGAGATCAGCCCGCAGCGCCGGTCAGGGCCGCATGAATATCCATCGCCGCATCGCGGCCCTCGGCCACGGCGGTCACTGTCAGATCCTCGCCGCCCGAGGCACAGTCGCCCCCGGCCCAGATGCCAGAAACCGAGGTGCGGCCCTGATCATCGACCTTGATCTTGCGACCTTCCAGCGCCAGCATATCCGGCTGACCCTGCAGCGTTTGACCAATGGCTTTGAACAGCTGGTTGGCTGGCACTGTGACCATCTCACCCGTGCCAGACAGCTTGCCGCCCTCGGAGGAGGTATACTCAAGTTCAACCGCTTCCAGCGCGCCATTGCCCTTCAGCCCCGCGGGCTGAACATTGAACATCAGCTTCACGCCTTTGGAGGCCGCCAGATCTTGCTCAAACCGGCTCGCGCCCATCTCGGCACGGCTGCGACGGTAGGCAACAGTCACGTTTTCTGCGCCCAGCAGTTTGGACTGCACAGCGGCGTCAATGGCCGTCATACCGCCACCAACCACAACAACATCGCGGCCTACCGGCACTTCTGCCAACGCGTCCGCCTGACGCACGTCTTCGATGAAATTCACTGCGTCGCACACGCCTTCCATCGCCTCACCATCCAGCCGCAGGGCATTCACCCCGGCCAGACCGATGGACAGGAACACGGCATCATAGTCTGCCTTCAGCTGCTCCAACGAGAGAGCCTGCCCAAGCGCCTTACCATGTTCGACCGTGATGCCACCGATCTGCAGCAGCCAGTCCACTTCGCGCGCGGCAAAATCTTCTGTCGATTTATATGCGGCGATGCCGAATTCATTCAGACCACCGGATTTCGCCTTGGCCTCATGTATCACCACGTCATGGCCCAGCATGGCCAACCGGTGTGCAGCAGCCAGCCCGGCGGGGCCTGCACCAACCACGGCCACACTTTTGCCGGTGGATTCTGCGCGGGTGAAAGGATGGGAGCCCTGCTCCATCAGCACATCGGTGGCGTAGCGCTGCAAGCGGCCAATTTCGACCGGTTTGCCTTCGGCGGCCTCGCGTACACAGACCTCTTCGCAGAGCGTTTCAGTCGGGCAGACCCGCGCGCACATACCGCCCAGAATGTTCTGGTTCAAAATGGTGCGCGCCGCCGAGGCTGGATGGCCGGCCTGGATCTCGCGGATGAACTGCGGGATGTCGATGCTGGTGGGGCATGCCGTGACGCAGGGTGCGTCATAACAGAAATAGCAGCGGTCGGCAGCAACTGCCGCCTCATGCGGATCATAGGCAGGATGCAGATCGGAAAAATTCTCTGCGATTTCCTCTGCCGGAAGCCGCCCCGCCTGTACCCCGGATGCCTGATGGCTGGTCGCCATTGGGTGTCTCCCTGGTTTGTTGTTCTTGCAACCAGAGTGCCACAGGACATTTTTTTATCAAACGGTAAAATTTTTAAAACCGCAAAAAAACATCAGGACTTCACGAAGGATGACCCGCAAAACTTTGAAATATATAACTAATAGGCATCAGACAAAATTTGGGCATTTCGTCGGTGCGGCCGATTTTCAGCCGATCCCATGCGCCAGGACTTGCAAATCCAAGCTCAATCCAGCCCCGTCACCGCACCACGCAGGCCAAAACCGAACGGCCCCCCGCGATCATTCGGGGGGGCAAATCAGGGTAGTTCGGACGTCCCAGAGTGCCGGTCGCGGAGCGAGGTAAATCAGCTGTCAGCCAGCATCGCTGTGGCTTCGATCTCGATCAGTGCTTCGTCTTCGACGAGGCCAGCCACAACAACCATGGTCATCGCCGGAAAATTATAGCCCATGACCTCGCGGTAGGTGCGGCCAACCTCGGACTGGTTGTCCACATAGGTTTGTTTGGATGTCACATACCAGGTCAAACGGGTGATATCCGCGGCCGTCCCGCCGGCGGTTTCCACCACATCGAGAATGTTGCGAAGGGTCTGGCGCATCTGGCCGAGAAAGTCATGCGCTTCAAAAACCTGATCCGCGTTCCAGCCGATCTGGCCACCAACGAACAACGCGCGGCCCTCACCAATCATACCGTTGGCATAGCCCTTGGCTGGTTTCCAGCCTTCAGGATGAACAGAAATCGCAGGCATCAGCGCGCCTCCTCCAATTTATATGCCTTTGCATACTCCCAGAGGCGTCAATATATTTCAAGCTTAAAACTTCTCACCGAATTCCGCCCCAGCCACCGGAGCCACAGGTCCCCTGCCCGCTTGGTGAACGGCGCACTGATCGATGCTGGTCCGCATTTTCAGGAAGGCTTTGCAGACCTGTGACATCGGTTCCTTGGCAGTTTTGGCCGCACTACTGTGCCCGCCAGTGATCGCTGCGACCTTGGGAACCACCGGGCCTGCATCGGCCGGGATGACGTCAGCCAGCTGGCGCGCTGAGGTGACACCACCGAAGGGCGCTGTTGCAATGCCCGCATGGAGTGGCGATTTTTTATGCGGCTGCCCTTCAGCCACCAAAATTTATTACTTTTTAGAGCAATTAATTGACCTTTAGTTGCAATATATTCTCAATGCCTTGATTGAGTTGTCAATTGCAGCTAAGAAGCCCAAAAAAATATTTTGGAAATTTTAATGTTGCACCCCGTTAATATATTGGTCGGGTCTGGTTCCTGCCATTGGCCTTTATTTCGCGCATGCTGCAGAAATCAGCCTCCCGCATTGGAAGGCGGCGGAACTAATTTCCAAACGCCCGCACAAAGGCCTTTCACTGCAATCAATGTTTCTTTTCCCGCACGCACAGCTTTCACTGATCTGAATTTCCAGATCAGCAAGGCTGCTCCCCTCGAATTAGACCTGCCCCCGCTGCGCCATACCCAGCGCTCCTGGCGCCGGATCACCGTTGATCGCGAGGGACGCCGCATGAGCAGACGAAAGCCCACTTGCCCGCCGCTTGGATCCATCCGGCGCCAGGGCAAGCCCCGATACGCCACAACGACGTGCAATCGGGCTCTTTCATTAGCGCAGACGATATTACCCAGCGTTGAAGACATTTAGGCCCGCAGACCGGGCGCAAAAGGATAGTTATTATGGACGGAAAGAACCTCAAGGTCGCGATTTTTGGTTTGGGCTATGTCGGCTTTACCGCCGGCTGCTGCATCGCCAGTGAAGGCCATACAGTGGTTGGTGTCGAAGTCTCGGATGCCAAGATCGAAGACATCAACAGTGGCATTGCTCCTTTTGAGGAACCCGGTCTTTCCGCCCTCATGACAGACGCGGTGGAGGCAGGACGCCTGTCCGCGACCAAATCGGTGAAACAGGCGCTCGACGGGGCGGATCTGGGCATTGTCTGTGTTGGTACGCCGTCCGGTCCCAACGGCGCACATGACATGCGTTATATTGCCGATGTCTCGCGCCAGATCGCCGTGGTCATGCAGGAAATGAGCGATCGGAAGATCACGATTTCCTTCCGATCAACCATGCGCCCCGGATCCATGCGCAACCTGATCTCGCCGATTTTTGCCTCGCTCCTCGAAGACGGCTGGCAGGACCGTATCGATCTGGTCTACAACCCGGAATTTCTGCGCGAGGCCCAGGCGATCAGCGATTACTTCAACCCGTCCAAGATCGTCATTGGCACCCGGGATGGCAGCCCGTCAGCCGTTCTGGAGGCGCTGCATGAGAACATCAAAGCGCCCCTGTTCCGTGTTGGCTATGAAGAGGCCGAGCTCACGAAATTTGTCGACAATTCCTGGCACGCGGTGAAAGTGTCCTTTGCCAACGAAATGGGCCGCATCTGCGAGAAACTGGATGTCAGCGCATCCCAGGTTCACGAGATTTTCGTGTCGGATACCAAGCTGAACATCTCTCCCTACTACACCCGTCCGGGCGGCGCATTCGGTGGCTCCTGCCTGCCAAAGGACGTACGGGCGTTGACCTACATCGCCAATGACGTGAACGCCAACACCCACCTGATCGACAGTCTTCTGCGCTCGAACGAGGCCCATAAGAACCACCAGTTCGAAGCGGCGATGAAGCTGCTCGACGGGAGCCAGAACAGGGTGCTGATGGCGGGTCTGGCCTTCAAGGCGGACACCGATGATCTGCGCGAAAGCCCAAATGTCGATCTCGCCCGCAAGTTCCTCGAGGCTGGTATCGATTTGAAGGTGTTTGACCCGAAACTTGAACCCTCGCGCCTGCGCGGACAAAACCTGGGCTACGCCTATTCCGCGCTTCCCACAATTGATCAGCTGCTGATCGCCAAGGAAGAGGCGGAAGGCTCGGACTGGGATCTTGTGGTGGTCTCGAATGCGACCGGCAGTCAGCTGGATCTGGCGGGCAAGACGGTATTTACCACCCATTCGATTAAGTAACAGGAGTGCCCGGAGGGGCCGCTTCCCCGGCCCCTCATTTTTGATCAACCGATTGACACCCCTGTCAGGCAAACCGATGCCCGGCAGTCCCTATTAGGACACTGATGCTACGATGACCGATGATCCCCCAAATAGTTTCGCCGACCTTGTTCCTGATCGGCCGCTGGCCGGCAAGCGGATCCTGATCGTGGTCGAAAACCTGCCTGTTCCCTTTGACCGCCGGGTCTGGATGGAAGCGCGCACTCTCAAGGCGGCCGGCGCTGCGGTGTCGGTTATCTGCCCGACCGGCAAGGGCCACGAGGCGCGGTTCGAAACGCTGGAAGGCATCGATGTCTACCGCCATCCACTGCCGCTGGATGCCTCTGGCGCGCTTGGCTACCTGCTGGAATACGGCGCCGCCCTGTGGTGGGAGATGATCTACACGATCAAGGTCAGCCGCAAACAGGGGATCGACGTCATTCAGGGCTGCAACCCGCCCGATCTGATCTTCCTTGTCGCCCTCCCGTTAAAACTGTTCGGGGTGAAATATCTGTTCGATCACCACGACATCAACCCCGAGCTATATGAGGCCAAGTTCAACAAACGCGGCTTCTTCTGGAAACTGATGGTCCTTTTCGAAAAGCTGACCTTCAAGGCGGCAGATGTGTCGATTGCCACCAATGACAGCTACCGCCAGATTGCCATGGAACGGGGCGGCATGAGCAGCGAGGACGTCTTTGTTGTGCGCTCAGGCCCGGATCTGACCCGCGTGGTAAAGGTGCCTGCCGATGATGTCTGGAAGAATGACCGCAAACATCTGATTGGCTATGTTGGGGTCATGGGGGAACAGGAAGGCATTGATCTGCTTTTGGAAAGCGTGCGCCATCTGGTTCAGGTCAAAGGCCGTGAGGACATCCAGTTTGTCCTGGTCGGCGGCGGGCCTGCTCTCGACGATCTCAAAGCGATGAGCCGGAACATGGGGCTAGAAGACTATGTGACCTTCACCGGCCGCGCGCCTGATCAGGACCTGTTCGAGGTATTGTCGACCGCAGACCTCTGCGTAAATCCCGACCGGGTGAACGCGATGAACGACAAGTCGACGATGAACAAGATCCTCGAATACATGGCCTTCGAAAAGCCCGTCGTTCAGTTCGATGTGGCCGAAGGGCGTGTTTCGGCCGGGGAAAGCTCGCTCTATGCCAAGGCCAATGACATCGTTGATTTCGCTGACAAGATAGAAGAGCTGCTGGCGGATCCGCAGCGCTGTGCCGAAATGGGGCGCATCGGCCGTGAACAGGTCGAGAACCAGTTTTCCTGGCCGCATCAGGTGCCGAAACTCATCGCGGCTTACCAACGTATCTTTGAGAAGAAACGCCGGGTGTTGCGCCTGCCCAACGCGCAGCGCGCGCAGCGCTAAGCCACCGTTCTTTTCCAGCGGCTAAACCCTCAGGGGCACCCGGCACGCATTGTGCCGTGTGTCCTGAATGGGATTAGTAGCAATCATGCGGCCTGGCTGCGTGCAGGAAAGGAACACCTATGTCCAACCCTTTTGAACATCGCCAATCCTCGCTCTCCGGGCCCGGTCGCGACTATGTTCCGGTGAGCCCGGACGACGCCTCGGATCTGGCGAAAGTGGCCGTCTCACTGTTTGTCGAAACCGGCGGCGCGGTGACCTTTGTCACGGTTTCAGGGGCAACCCGGACTGTGACCGTCCCCGATTTCAGCTGGGTGGTCTGCGGGGCAAGCCGGGTAATGGCCACCGGGACAACCGCCAGCGGCATTCACGCCATTACAATTTGACGGGGGGCAAAATGCTGAATTTCGCGCTCGATTTCTCTGCAACCTCACGCCTGTCCTCGGCGGCTGGGCTGCCACTTGCCGTCAACCTCGTGCCGCACCCCTGGGACGTGTCGCAATGGTCAAAACTCTTTGCTGTTGTCTCTGGCCCGCTGGGGCTGAATGCGGTTCAGGGCTATCCGGGATATGCGATTGCCTCGGATGGGGCCTATTTTCACCGGGCAATCTATCTGCAGCACAGCGGCACCACCGGCAACACCTATACTGTCACCCTCCTGGTGCGGGCCGGAACCTCAGGGAATATGCGGATGTGGGTGCGCAATCTGGACACCAACTCTGAAAGCAACTTCAGCGGACCACTTGCGTCCCTGTCTGGCACGGATGGCGGCCTGACCATTGTGGAAAACACCGTTTTGGCAGACGGTTTAACACATCGCATACTGGCCAATTACACCCAGACAGCCGACGGAACTCTGGAATTTGCAATCGGGCCCTTTTCCAGCACCGTTGGCGAAGATGTCATCATCGTCGGGGCGCAGGTCGAAGAAGGGCTGGTCGCACATCCGTTCAACGGCGGGTAGCACAGGCTGCGGTTAATGCCCGGCGCACGCCTTGTAGAGCGCGGTAAACTGCCGGGCATTTGCTGCTATGGAATAGTGTTTGAGATAATGCTGGCGGGCAGATTTGCCCATTTGCCCGCGAAGGTCGGCCGATTGGATCAGCCTGAGCAATGCATCCGACAGGGCGGCAGGGTCGGCAGGCGGCACGACAAACCCTGTCTCCCCATTCCGGACCTGTTCAGGGATCGCTCCGATCGCGGTCGAGACAACAGGCAGTTCCCGCGCCATGGCCTCGATGATCGACATCGGCTGGTTCTCCGCCCGCGACGGCAGCACGAAGATCTGGGATTGCGACAGCAGGCTGTCCACTTCGCGCTCGCCCAGCCAGCCCAGAAACGTAACCCGTTCGGCCAGCCCTGCGGCCTCGGCGCGGGCGCGAAACCTGTCGACCTCGCCATTGCCGCCGATCTTCAGCGACCAATCCAGATCCGCTGGCAGACCGGACAGGGCCTCCAGTAAAACATCCACCCCTTTGCGGTCGCCCACCAGGCCGGCAAAGGCAACCTGAGGCGGATGGCCCGCGGCACAGGCGCGGCTTTCGGTGTCCGGTGCCCCGTTATTAACCACCTCCAGACGGCCCAGCCCGATACCAAGTGTCTCTTCGGCAAAGCCTCTCCAGTAATCACCGAGGACAACCACCTTTTCCACCGACTGAAAGAACGCCCGCACCCTCGCCTGATCCTTTACCGGCATGGCTGCAAAAAACGCATCATAACCGGATCCGTGCAAATGCAGGATCACCTTGATGCCCAGCCCCTGCGCCGCTTTCACAAACAGGCGCTTGCGAAAGGTCGACCCCCTTGGTGCCACGTTGCAATGCAGAACCGCGGGCTTGAACAACAGGCAGCGCAACCAGAACGCGATCAGCGACAGCGGTGTGGTGAGATGATTGAAGGGTTTTCGTTCAAGCCAGCGCGTCGCATGCACCCGGATCTGAATCTCGTCCGACGTCGCCGCGATTTCCCGGCTGAGATACAGCATAAGCCGTTCAATCCCGCCTTTCCCGTGAATGCTGTTGGGAACCAGAATCATTACTTTCGATTTCAATAGCATTGCGACCTCAGCGGCTAAATGCCCGCATAGGTACAGGAAACACACGCGGGTTCCAGAATATTATTCCCACTGCGGCCTTATTGCCTGTTATTCCACCGATATCGGAAAAGGAATTGCCTTGACCGCGCCGCCCATAACGTGGTCGATACCGGTATATCACAGGTGCATTTTAGCACTATTTCGAGATCCATTTTTCCGTCCACTTTGCCTTGCTGCCCGCGACAACATAATAGTTTATAGGGGCAGTTTCCCATTATCCCGATTTAAATGAGTTTTTCATGACGTCTTCGATTCCCCCCATTGTCTTCGTGGGTCAGCCCCGCAGCGATTTGGCGTGTCGGACGTGCGATTTTCACCTGACCGGATGTTCAATTCTTCTGAATGGCGATTCGATCGGCAATAATGGGGTATCCCGCCCAGCTGCGGTGTCTTGAGATGATACTGCCGTTTTCCCGGGCTCTCATCGTGACTGGCATGCTCGCGGCGATCATCAGCCAGACCATCTACAACCTGCTGCCCGCTGGCGCCGGCGATAAACTGGAGATGCTGGCATTCCTGCCAGCGCTTTTGCTGGCCGCCTTTTTTCCCCTGATGCTGCGGAACAGACTGCCTGATTACCTGGCCGTCTATTGCTGCCTAGCCGTTCTGCTGATCCTGATTTCAAGGACCGATTTTTCCCTGAATTTCAATACATTCTCCAGATTCATCTTGATGATCTCTTCCCTGTTTCTTTTGTTGTTGTCGCCATTTGTTCAGCTGAAGACCCGCGATCTTCAAGCCATTGTGAATGTCACCTTGGTCATGGCTGCTGTGGCCATGGCGCAGGCCTTTCTGCTTGATCCCATCCATGTCGGCGGCAAAGACCGGCTGGCCGTATTTTCCGGCGGCAGCGACGGGTTGCACCCTTCCGCCTATTCCACTCTGGCACTGCTGCTCGTCCTTTGGATGCTGCCCAATCCCGAGGGGCGGTTTATGCGCCTTTTTCATGGGGCCATGTGCAGCCTGCTGTTTGTGGCGGTTATGCTTTATGGGGTTCGCACCGCCCAGCTGCTGTTGCTGCTGCTTCTTGCCCTGCGTTTCCTTGAACGCCGCAGGCCCGACACAGCGCCGCTTGTCCCGCCCTTGTTGCTCATCTACGGGCTGCTGACGCTTGTCTCTTTAATCGCGCTAATGACGGTGCTCGACACGCATTCTCTGGGCAATTTCTCCAGTGGGCGCACGATTGTCTATCTGGAACGGCTCGACCTGATTGCGGGCCGTGACCTGATGGAGTTTCTGTTCGGGACCGGCGCAGGCTCTGACATGTTCCGCGGCGAAGGCGCCTGGAGCTGGGTCGAGAAGGACAGCCACAACGACATTTTGACAACGACCATCGAAATCGGACTTTTGGGCCTGGCGGCCATTGTCACCGCCCTGGCCTGTGTCTCTGCCAACCTGAAACGGCACGTTCTGCCGCTTTTTATCGCGTTTCTTTCAACCTCGTTGATTTCCAATGGCCTGCTTCTGCGCCCGTCCAGCAACACGATCTACATTTATCTTATGGTGATTATGAACATGCCGCGCTTCAAGGAATTTGCCGTACACTCCCGAATTGAGGCTTCCGTATGAGGCTTCCATTACTGATCGCCGGATCCATCGGCCTAAGCGCATTGGCAATACTGTGGGGGGGCAAGCAACTCAGCGAAAACCCGAAAACGGCCAGCCCTCAGGTCACGCCTGACAGCTATACGGACTCGCGGTCGCTAGCGGATTTGCTGCTGCGACGCACCGATTACATCGCTCAGGCCTGTTGTGCCTCTTCCGTACAAACCGCCCCCCTCCCCGATGGCCGCGAGGCGCTGTGGTTTCGGATCGAAACCGGCGAACCATTGGTGAAGGGGGCAAACCGGGCCGAGCTGCGGTTCCTGTCAGACAGCTATGACACCCCCGTGGCCTATCAAGGCACGGTGTTTATCCCCTCCGACTGGAAAAGAGAGGCCACGCCGGTCCTGATCATGCAATGGCATGGCGCGCGCGACCGCCACCTTCTGGAAGTGGGGCGTGTACCGCCACTGGAAATCGCCATTATTGAGGACGAATGGGTGGTGAAGATCGCCTCGGATCCCAAAATTCTGTCCGGCACCGGCACCGGCACCGCAGGACCACAGCAGAGAACCATTGCCACCGTCCCGATGATCCCCGGACAGGCCTACACATGGGACATTCGTACGGTGTGGTCCCATACCGACAGCGGGCGGTTGGAACTGTCGCTTGATGGCCAGAGCATTGTCCAGCATCAGGGCCCGAATGCACATCGCGACCTTGTCGGCCCCTATCTAAAGCTCGGTGTTTACGCCCCCAAATGGAAAAGCCTGGAGAGCCCGGAAGCGACAGACCACACTGTGGCCTTCCTGTCGGCGACCCGTCAACCGTGGGTGCAGCCGTGACAATAGACATCCTGTATATCGCCGGCTTTGGCCGGTCCGGCTCAACCTTGATCGAGTCTGCCTTGCAACGAAACTTTGATGCGCTTGGCCTCGGAGAGCTGTTCTTCATCTGGGACAGGGGCGTTTTGAAAGACGAACTGGTCGGCAGCGGCGTGCGTTTCAGCCAAAGTGCATTCTGGCGCGATGTTCTGGACGAAGGGTTCGGCGGTGTTAGCAAGGCTCAGGCGGTTGAATACAACCGGATCTTCCAATCCGCCCGCGGTGAGAAACTGAAACGCGGCTCGTTGAAAGGTCAGATACCTGAAAACATTGCGGAATTCCGCGACATTGCCGAACCTTTATACAGGGCTTTGCTCAAGGTTTCGGGCAGCCGGGTCTTGCTGGACAGTTCCAAATACCCCTTGTTTGCGGCTACAATTTCTGAGGTTCTGGACTGCAAGATCGGCGTCTTGCATGCCTACCGCGACCCACGGGCCGTCGCCTTTTCCTGGTCGCAGAAAAAACGCCGTGCCGAAGGGGCCGGCGGTCAGGAGTTCATGTCCCGGTCAAAAACCCCGCTCAGCTCGATCTGGCGGTGGCAATGGTTCAACCATCAGGCGCGCCAGCTTGGCCGTGAATGCGGCCTGCCATACGTCAGCATCGGTTATGAGAATTTCTGCGCCAACCCGGATCAATACATCCAGCTCATCGGCCAGAGTTTCAACCTCGGACCCAAAGTGCTTGAGGATCTTGAATGGCAGTCCGTTTCAGGCAACCCTGCCCGCTTCGAGGGAAACCTGGAGAAAATCGTCATCGACGAAAAGTGGCGGCGCGCCATGCCCGGCTACGCCCGCGCCCTGGTCGGCGCAACCTGCCAGCCCCAGTATGAACGGTTGCAAACACAGGATGCTGCGCAATTCACCGGTGGCGCGCGATGACGATGGCGCAGAGTTCTGGCGGCAAAAAGAACAGAAAAATAGCCTCCAGTTTTGGTCTGTCACTGGGCCTTCGGGTTGCCTGGGCCCTGCTGAACTATGCCGGAGTGGTCTTGCTTGCCAGATGGTTCTCGCCGGATGAATACGGGGTTATTGCCCTGACCCTGTCCATGGTGACCTTTGCAGGTATTCTCTGCGCCATGGGAAGCCAGACAACGCTTTTGCGGTTCCTGGGGCAATACAAGGCCCAGGACAGCCAGGCGCTGATCCACGGGGCTGCCCGGTTTGCGCAACGCCGCGTTGCGCTGGTGTCCGGGAGCGTTACGATCCTGGCTATCATTGCCATTTGGACAGGTCATGCGCTGGGTCACGTCAGCCATCCCGCTGCCTATTCCCTCGGCTTCCTGCTGCTGCCCGGCTTCGCCCTGAACGATACCAACAGTGCAATCGCCCGCTCCTTCGGGTCCGTCTTTCTGGCATTAGCACCACGGGATGTGCTGTGGCGCGGCGCAATCATTCTGGCTGGCTGGCTCTGCACCCGGTTTGCCCTTGGCCTAGAGGCCTTCCTAGCCTTGAGCGCATTGCTGCTGACTGGCCTTGTTGCCTGGCAATCAAGGGCAAGCTTTCACCGCCTGCCACCGGCCGTACGGGCCGCACTGCCTGCCGAAGACCGGGGCCGTTGGATCACTGTCGCCCTACCCATATGGATTGCCAGTGTGGCCATGGTTTCCATGCGCACGCTCGATGTTGTCACAGTGGGTCTGGTGCTCGATGAAGCCACGGTCGGAAGATACTTTGCCGCCTCAAGATCCGCGATATTGGCCGGCTTTGTGCTGAATTGCATCAACCTCGTCTCCGGGCCGATGATCTCCCATGCGTTTCATTCCAAAGACATGGGGCGCCTGTCCAGAATACTCGGCCTGTCCGCGATTGTCAGCTTTGTGCCAGCGCTGATGATTACGCTGATCTTCCTCTTCTTCGGACCCTTCATCATGTCCTTCTTCGGACCGGGATTTGCAGAGTTTTCAGGGGTTCTGGTCGTCCTGGCCTGTGGCCAGACAGCTGCAACCTTCTTTGGCTCTTCCGGGTTGTTGCTGGATCTGTCCGGACACGAGCGCCAAAACACGAGGATTCTGATCTCGACCGCGCTGTTGTCGCTGGTCGCCATGATCGCGCTTGGCCTCGTCTTCGGGGCGATCGGTGTGGCCTCAGCAGCGGCCGCGGCCCCCGCAGTCTGGAGTTTCAGGCGCTGGCTGTTCATCCGCCGCCATACTGGCCTGGACAGCTCTGCCCTTGCCATTTTGCCAAGCCGCCAGCGCCGATTGCGAAACCCCTAGTACCGGGTGATACCGGTTCAGCTCTGGCCAAGGGGGCAGGCAGTTTCGGGCCAGCCAAAGCCCGAAACATCATTTCAAACATCCGTTACGGATAGTCCTGAGTGCACGTGCCGTTAGGTCATGCCCAAGGCTTCTTTGTACATGTCCATCACCGCTTCTTCTTCGGCGATGTCATCCTTGTCGCGCTTGCGCAGCGCGATAACCTTGCGGATCACCTTGGTGTCGTAGCCGCGCCCCTTGGCTTCGGCCATCACTTCTTTCTGCTGCTCAGCGATGTCTTTCTTTTCCGCATCCAAACGCTCAAAGCGCTCGATGAACTGGCGCAGCTCGCCAGCGGTTACGCGGTAGTTTTCGCTCTTCTGGTCTTCGGTCATTTCCATTGCCGGCTCCTGTGAGTTTGCGTCTTTGCCTCAGCCCGGATCGATACATCCCGAAGGGCCGCGCTGCAAGGTAGGATCCTTCCCTGCCCTTGCAACAGCCGCCGCAATCCGATACCCGCCGGGCGCAGAGACCCATCCCCTTAGGAGAACAGCAGATATGGAAATGCTTGTCTGGGCCGGTGCCGCCGTTTCGCTTGCTGGGCTGGTGGGCCTGATTGCCTGTATCATCAAAGTGATGGCCGCGCGCAAAAAGAACCTCTCGGACGACGACCTGCGCGCCGAAGTCCAAAAGGTGCTGCCCTATAACCTGGGGGCTCTGTTGTTGTCGGTGCTGGGCCTGATGATGGTCATGGTTGGTATCTTCCTCAGCTGACCAGCCTCGGCCCCGATACCGTCAGACGCGGATCACACCGGAAAATTGTCGAACCTGTCTTCTGCGACCTCATCGACCAAAGTTGCATTCAGGCGCCAGTAGCGCGAGGGCACCGGTTCACCGATCGCCTGCAACCGATGTATCACCCGGTCAAACTCTGGCTGCAATGACAGGCGCGTTGCCTTGTTGGCCTGTTTAATCTGTGCTTCCAGATCCGCGGCCTGGGAAATCAGTTCTGTCGTCGACATAAAAAACCCTCCTCTTAACGCCAGCAGTTTGGCACGTGTCCGGCGGCAGCGATAAGCGCAAGTTGCCGCAGGGGCGGCTTTGGCGGTTTTCAGCGCCCTCAGCGCAAAATCTTTCCCTTTCCGGGCGTATTTACCCGGTTCTGGCCCGTACCGCTTGATTCACATTCCATTTTCTATATATATGTAAGGAAATCAGAAGGAGACTGTTGTCATGCAACCGCTGATCAAAGCCTTTTTTGACGAAGCCACCAATACGGTCTCATATGTCGTTCGCGAAGCCGAAGGCCGCGCCTGTGCGGTAATTGATTCGGTTCTGGACTACGACCCGGCCGCCGGACGCACCACCACCCAATCCGCCGATGACATCATCGCCTGGATCAAATCCGAGGGCCTGCGCGCCGAATGGATCCTTGAGACCCATGTCCACGCCGACCACCTGTCGGCAGCCCCCTACTTGCAGGAACAGCTCGGCGGGAAAATCGGCATCGGTGCAAACATCACCATGGTGCAGGACACATTCGGCAAGGTCTTCAATGAGGGCACCGCGTTCCAACGCGACGGCAGCCAATTCGACGCCCTGTTCGAAGAGGGCAGCAGTTTCATGATCGGCCAGCTGCGCGGCGATGTTCTGTTCACCCCCGGCCACACACCCGCCTGCATGACCTACGTGATTGGTGATGCGGCCTTTGTTGGCGACACGCTGTTCATGCCCGACTTTGGCACCGCGCGCTGTGATTTCCCCGGCGGCTCCTCCGAGATGCTGTTTGCCTCGATCCAGAAAATTCTGGCGCTGCCGGATGAAACACGGATTTTTGTTGGCCATGACTACAAGGCTCCGGGGCGCGATGAATACGCCTGGGAGACCACGGTCGGGGAACAAAGGGCCCTGAACGTCCATATCGGCGAGGGCCGCCCGATAGAGGAATTCGTCGCCATGCGCGATGCCCGCGATGCGACGCTGGGCATGCCACGGCTGATCCTGCCCTCTTTGCAGGTCAATATGCGCGCCGGAAACATGCCAGAGCCGGATGAAGACGGAAACGTCTTCCTCAAGGTGCCGGTCAACAAACTCTGAGCCGGGCACCGGCTGATCAATTTCAGTGACAGGAAGGAGTCCTCCCATGCAGGCGGATTGGATTTGGGGATTGGCCGGAGGGCTGGTGATCGGCCTTGGCGGCGCGGTTTTCCTGCTCGGCAACGGGCGCATCATGGGAGCCAGCGGCATTATGGGCGGGTTGGTTGACGGAACCGGCCGCAACACGGCGGCGGAACGGCTGGCCTTCATTGCCGGGGTGATGCTGCTGCCGATGGTGCTGATGCTGTTTCTGCCGGGCAAGGCAGCCACGCATCTGACAAGCAATGCAGCACTGATCATCACCGCCGGTCTGCTGGTCGGGGCTGGTACGCGGGTGGCCAATGGCTGCACCTCGGGGCACGGGGTCTGCGGCATCTCACGCTTCAGCCTACGCGGTCTGACGGCCACGGTTTTCTACATTCTCGCGGGCGGGCTCACCATTGCCGTCCTGCGCCATGGTCTGGGGGTGATCTGATGCGGCTTCTACTTGCTTTCACCGCCGGCGGCCTGTTCGGGACCGGCCTGTTTCTGTCCGGCATGACCGACACCCGCAAAGTGCAGGGCTGGCTGGACGTATTTGGCGACTGGGATCCGACCTTGGCCTTTGTGATGGGCGGCGCCATTGTCCCGATGGCCATCGCCTGGCGTCTAACCAAAGGGCGCAAACCGCTGGTCGGCGGCAGCTTCCCTGCCCCGGCAACGGGAAAGGCCGGACATCGGCTGATCCTGGGCTCAGTGCTGTTTGGCATGGGCTGGGGGCTGGTCGGCCTCTGCCCCGGTCCGGCGATGGCATCGCTCGCCTATGGTGGCTGGGGGGGCGCATTGTTCCTGCTGTCGATGGCAGCGGGCATGCTTGTTGCACCAAAACTCGCGGTTCAACTGGACCGGATGGCCGCAAAGGCTTAGAAGAGCGAGTCATGGATGCACGCCAAATCACGCCCCGCTATTTCGTCTCGCCGCAGATCGCGGCCGAGGACATTCCCGCCATTGCAGAGGCCGGCTTCAAGGCCGTCATCTGCAACCGCCCGGATGCCGAAGTTCCGCCAAGCCATCAGGCCGATGCGATCCGTGCCGCCGTCGAGGCCGCAGGGCTGCGCTTCGACGTTCTGGAGCTGACCCATCAGACTATGACGCCCGACAATGTTGCGCTTCAACGCGATCTGGCTGAGGGCTGTGACGGCCCCGTGCTGGCCTATTGCGCCAGCGGCACCCGCTGCTCAGTAATCTGGGCTTTGGGACAAGCAGGCGAGCAGAGCGCAGATGATATACTCGCCGCGACTGCGGCAGCCGGTTATCAGCTGGAACAGCTTCGCCCGGCCCTTGACCAACAGTCACAACAAGGCTGACCCGCCCCGACACCCAAATCAGACAAACAAAAAAGCGCCCTGCGGATACCCCGCGGAGCGCTATTTTTCATTTTTCCAACAATGGGTTCAAGCCGGACCATCAGGCCCTTCGAGGCCGGCCAGCTCTGAAATTTCCGCCAGCGCGTCATCCGGATTGAAACTGTCCAGACCTCCACCCAGCCCGGCGCCCAAAAGCGCATCCGAACCACCAGCGCCGTCCATCTCAAGACCGGTTGCCGGCAGCCCCATGTCCGGAAGATCCCCCATTGGCATATCGCCCATTGGCAAATCTCCCATTGGCGCGTCCCCCATTGGCATATCGCCCATGGAAAGGTCCGCCGACGGGAAGTCAGCGCCCGCATCCTGAAGCGTATTTGCCGCAATCCCCAGGCCCATCGGCGCAGGGTCCGGTGCTGGCAGGCTGTGCCCGGCGTCGGAGGAGAAGGCAAGCATATCACCGCCACCCATTGGTCCGCCATCGGGATCATCATCACTGACGTTCAGCCGGATCGCCCGTGATCCGTTCAGCTGGCCAAGACGGCCGGCAGAAATGACCTGACCGTTGATTCCAATCAGCTCCGTTTCATAGAGGAAGGCCGAATCCAGCGGCACCATGTCGCCTTCTTTGAGATCGGTAAACTCTGACAGCGGCAGACGGAATCGACACAGAACCGCCTGAAGTTCAGCCCGCATCGCTCCCAGATTGGAACCCAGCGACATTCCGGCCATGCCATCGTCACTGTCTTTGTTCTGAAATGTCGATGGATCGGGCAGGATGATACCCATTTTTCCCTGCATCTTGCCGGCATCCAGATCCAGTGTCAGATCAAACACCCGGTAGGCCTCAGCCTCCATCGCCAGCAGCAGGCTGCGCACGTCGCCGATACGAGCACCGAAACGATACCCTTCAAAGCTTTTCCGGTCACTATGACCTTCCAGCATCATGGTGACTTTGGACAGGGAATCGTCAATGAATTCAGCGCACATGGCAGCATCAGTGGAGGTATAGTTCCGTTCACCACCAGCCATTCCCATCACCACACCAATGGTCTGGCGCTGGATCAGCGCTGTCACGGAAGCCGGATCCATCGTCACCGCACCGATCCGACCCTCCGGACCGTCCAGAACGATCAGCAGGTTTTCATCAGCCAGATGCCGTTTGAGATCTTCGGGGCCTACATTGGCCTGACGGGCCGCCAGAACCGCCACCGGCAGTTCGCACAGCTCTTTGGCGGCGCGGGCCAGCGACCGCCGCAGCGCTTTGAGCACCATGGAATTGGAAACAGCCCCACCGCCATCACGGGCGGCAGCCAGTTTGCGAGCAAGAACGCTCGCTGTACTTCCCGTTTCTGCTGTTGTTGTTTCTGACATAAGTCTCTTAAGCCCGCACGTAACTCGCCCCTTTAGAGGTGTTTAACAGACCGATGGTTACCAATGTCTTTAAGAAGTGCCGCTGTTCTTTAATTCTGTGACATTTGGCACAGTCACCCGGAACACGCTGCCGGGGCGATCCGGCACATAGCGAATATCGCCGCCCAGCCGCTGCATGATTTCACGGCAAATCGCCAGTCCCAGCCCGGCACCTCCGGCTTTTTCCGGGTTCACGCGGGCAAATTTCTCGAACACCATCCGCTGGGCGCCAGCGGGGATACCGCTGCCGTTATCGATGAAATCAACCCAGAGCACGGTGCCGTGGCGTGCGATACTGATTCGCAGCGCCGGATCCGGAGAATCGCAGTATTTACAGGCATTTGCGATCAGGTTGATGAAGACCTGCGCCAACCGGTCGAGGTCCGAATTGATCACAACATCTTCCTGGCTCCGGTCCCGTGTCACAGCCAGTTTGCCTGCCGTTCCGGTCAGAGCACTGGCCAAAGCCTTATCCAGAACATCCCCAAGATTTCCGGTCGCAATGTTCACACTGACCTGACCGTTTTCCAGCACGCTCAGGTCCAGAAGATCATTCAGCAGCCGGGTCAGCCGCTGGGCTTCATCGTGTATGATCGAGGCATATCGCTGGCCTTCTTCTGCTGACAGCCCATCGGCATCGCGCAGGATCTCGGAAAAGGCGCGGATCGAGGTCATCGGCGTTCTCAGCTCATGGCTCACCTGGCTGAGAAAGGCATCCTTTTGATGGGAAATCTCGGTGAGTTTGCCATTGGCCTCGCGCAGCTCGCGTGCGGTGCGGTTCAGTTCAGCGGATTGGTGTTCAAGACGACTGGAATACTCCAGAATCTGGGCTGTCTCATCCGCAACCGCCATCAGATCGGCCACCGAAACGGAAGATCCACCGGCGATTTGTCCGATCATCGCGTGGGCCGCCGCCGCGCCAACCGATCCACCCAGCTCGCGTTCCAGCCGTTCCAGAAAGGTCGGGGTGGGTTCCGGCAGCGGGCCGCGCCCCCCCTGGCGCAGCAATTCGCGCTGGAAAAACGCCTGTGCCTCCTGGGCGCCCAGAATACGCTGCGACATGATCATCAGATCTTCGCATTGAGCGACCGAACCGGTCCAACCGCGTGGCGCCGAGGAGTGATCAAAGACATTGACGAACTGCGCACCCTGCAAACGTTCCAGCGCATTGGGGATACTGGCCACAGACACGCAGACAAAGACACCCGTGTTCAGGATCAGCGACCACATCACCGCATGGACCGTCGGATCCAGCCCCTCGATGCCAAACAGCGCCTGTGGCCGCAGCCAGCCAAGGCCAAACAGACCCTGCTCAATCACCCTTGCGGTCAGCAATCCGCTGCCAAGCTCGGGCAGCAGCAGGGTGAACACCCACAGGCAAAACCCAACCGACAGGCCCGCCAGTGCACCAGAACGTGTTGCCCCGCGCCAGTACAGACCGCCAACCAAGGCCGGTAGGATCTGGGCAATCCCTGTAAAGGAGACCAGCCCGATCGCCGACAGGGCCGCGCCGCCACCGGACAGCACATAGTAGAAATAGCCAAGTGCCATGATCACAGCGATGGAAACACGTCGCGAATACAAGACGATATTGCGCACATCGCCCGAGACCGAGGCGCCGTCGCCCCTTGCACGCAGCCAGACCGGCATCACGATATGGTTCGACACCATGGTCGACAGGGCCATTGCGGCGACGATCACCATCGACGTGGCCGAGGAAAATCCGCCCAGGAAAGACAGCATTGCCAGCCCCTGCTGCCCCTGGCTGAGCGGCAATGTCAGAACAAACAGATCCGGGTTCGCCCCCGCCGGCATCAGATCAAGCCCGATGGCCGCAATGGGCACCACAAAGATCGAGATCAGCATGAGATACAGCGGAAAGGCCCAGGCCGCGATGCGCAGGTGGCGTTCGTCCTCGTTTTCTACCACCATCACCTGAAACATCCGCGGCAGGCAGACAAAGGCGGCCGCAGACAGGAATGTAATCACTGCCCAGCGGCTGCTGTTGACCTGCCATTCGCCAATTTCGGAGGCATCAATGCGCGCCATGGCGTCGCCAAACCCGCCGGCAATGCCCCAGACCACAAAGATGCCCACGGCCAGCAGCGCCACCAGTTTCACCACCGCCTCCAATGCAATGGCGGTGACCACTCCGTGGTGACGTTCGTTGACGTCCAGATTGCGGGTGCCAAAGAGAATGGCAAAAACGGCAAGGCCCGCGGTGACCCAGAAAACCGTGGTTGTGTCATTGTAGTTGCGCGATGGGTCGGCCTCGGCGAAGGCGCCAAATGACAGGGTAATCGATTGTAACTGCAGGGCAATATATGGTGTTACTGTTATCACGGCGAGGATCGTCACCCCCATCGCCAGCAGGTTTGATTTGCCATAGCGGGCGGAAATCAGATCGGCGATCGACGTGACCCTTTGGCTGCGCCCGATCCGTACCAGCTTGCGCAGGCCCCACCACCAGCCGATCATCACCAGTGTCGGACCAAGGTAGATGGTAATGAATTCCAGCCCAGATCGCGCGGCATAGCCGACAGCGCCATAAAAGGTCCAGGCGGTGCAGTAAATCGACAGCGACAGAGTGTAGATCAATGGAGAGCCAAGCCAGCGTGCGCCGCGCCGGGCGGCAAGTCGGTCAGCGGCAAATGCCACCCCGAACAACACGACCACATAGGCCAGACAGACCAGAATCAATGCATTCAACGACGCCATCAGCCGCTCCCGTCACGGCGGCGGCGCGGCTTCTTCCCGGTCCAGTGACTGGCCCATTGGCCAACGGCAAGGCTGAAACAAAAGCTCAACGTGATCAGGGCCGCCCAGACAAGAAAGACATAGCGAATGGCGCTGGACATGGCGACCGGATCGCCCGCCTGCGCCGGTTCTCCGGTGGGCCACAACATCGGCACTGCAAATAACAGCATACCAAAGGCGGGCAGCAGTTTGGAGATATCCATCAACCGCCGCCGCAGAGCGCTGCGACGCTCCTGACTGTGGGCTTGATCTGTCCCGGCTTGCGAGGCGCCGCTGCCCGGCGCCGGGCTCATCCCTGTTTCGCCTGTGCGTGCAGATCGCGCACTGCGGTCAGCACTTCGGTGTTGGAAAACGGTTTGGTCATAAAGCGGCTGACACCAGCCTTTTCAGCCATTTCGCGGTCGCGCGCCTGACCGCGCGCTGTCAGCATCAGAACCGGCAGGTGCTCCATCCCGGCCACAGCCCGCAGATCCTTGAGGATCTCCATGCCGCTTTTGCCCGGCAGCATCACATCCAGAATAACCAGATCCGGCGCCGCGTTCAAAATCACCTCAACCGCATCCGTGCCATCGGCATGGGTGTCGACCTGCCATCCGTCCCGCGTCAGCAGAAATCGGATTGCCTCGGTGATGTTCGGCTCGTCCTCTATCAGCACCACATGTCTACCCATGAGTTGCTTTTCCTCCCCTTGCGCCGCTCCCCGGCCCTGACAGGCCCGGCGCTTATTTATATTGATGCAGATTAGACCTGCACAACAGGCGCTGTCAAAACCCATCCTTCAGGATCGAGGGCTCGCGCCGCGCCATACAGTCGCGGACCGGGCAAACACGGCAGTTTGCCCCAACCTGCAGGGCCCCCTCGGGGATCTCCTGCAGCGGCAGGATCAGCATCACCGCGCGGTAGACCGGATCACGGTCAAAACCGGGGCTGCCCAGCGGCCAGGCATAGACCAAACATTCGAACCCCGCCCTGCTGCGCCCCTCCTGCACCACCACGCGGCGCAGCGGCACCTGCGGCCGGGCAAGGGCGGTATAGAGCGGCCAAAGCGGACATGAGGCCCCAAAGCGCGGCAGATCAAAGCCGGCAATCGGTTTGCGAAAGCCAATGGTGCCGGAGGCATCACACAGAACCAGTCCCGCGGGGCGCCCCAGAACATCCTCGGGCACCGCTGCCAAACGGCGCAAAACCCGGGCCATATCGCAATTGAAACGGGCCGCCAGAACGCCCAGATCCAGCCCGTCTTTAAGGGCAGCTTTGAGATCCTTGAGCGGTATGGCCGTCGCATCGGCCCGGTAGACTTCCAACACCGCCAACGCAATGACGCGCGATTCGCGGCTGGCCAGCTCCGGTGCCGCAGAGATCAGATCTTGCGGTTGCGACTTGCCTGTTTCAAGCGCCGGAAAATGGTAGCCATGCGCCTCAAAAAACGCCTCAGCCTCTTCTTGCGGCATCAGGCGACGATCCGGGCTGCTGGCGCTCTCATCGAGGAAGCCGGCAAGCGCCTTGGACCCATCGGCCAGCCGCTCGGCATCCTGGTCCAGGTTCTTGTGAAACCGGTCTCGCCATTCCGGCTCCAGATCACCAGGTTCCGCCAGAATGGCCGCAGTGGAGCGGATCGCCGCGGCGGTCGACAGGATCTCGTGGAGAGAGGCGGCCAGATTGGGGTCATGGGTCAGCCGGTCAGAGAGGGTCTGCACCAGTTGTTCGAGCGAATTCACCCGCTGATGGGCGCCCGCCAGCACCCCGGCCCAGCCCGGAAAACGGCCGGCAAATTCATCGGCGCGGTCCTGTTCGGCCCCGGCACCCGGATTGCCTGCGGCCGCTTCCTTCAGGGCAGAAATCAGTGCCGCTTCAGCCCCTTCCGTCAACATCGAGGGCTCGACTGACAGCGCATCCGCCAGATCCACCAGCAGCTTACCGCCGATATTTCGCCGATTATGTTCGATCAGATTGAGATATGAGGCAGAGATTCCCACCGTCCGCGCCAGATCTGCCTGCCGCAGCCCGGCAATCAGCCGCCTTTCGCGGATGCGGCTGCCTGTCAGCGTATCGCGTGCCATGATCCCCCTCTCCCGCAAGGTTGCGGCATTTCAATGGCTTTCTGCGGTGCAACATAAGATCGTTTACAAAGCACCCTGACCACCTGTGTATTTATTTACAGAATAATCCCGTATTTCAAGGGATTTATTGCGCGACTTTACATGCACTTCCCATACTGAATTTGCAACTTTGCCTGTGATTGCCGGAAGCGAGGAGCCGGGAACGCAGTTCACACCAGGGAGGAAATACATGACAAATACAGTTTCACGTCGCGGCGTTCTGCAGCGCGGGGCCATTGCTGGCGCCGGCGTAGCGCTGCCGACCATCTTCACCGCGTCTTCTGCCGCAGCCTATACAAACGAGCCGACCGGCGGCACCGTGACCCTGGGCTTCAACGTGCCCCAGACCGGCGCCTATGCGGATGAGGGCGCAGACGAGCTGCGCGCTTATGAGCTGGCGGTCGAGCATCTGAATGGCGGCGGCGACGGCGGCATGATGAACACGTTCTCGTCCAAGGCGCTGCAGGGTAACGGCATCCTGGGCAAGAAGGTCAACTTTGTGACCGGCGACACCCAGACCAAATCTGACGCCGCCCGCGCATCGGCCAAGTCGATGATCGAAAAAGACGGTGCCGTGATGATCACTGGCGGTTCGTCCTCCGGTGTTGCGATCGCCGTTCAGGGTCTGTGCCAAGAGGCAGGCGTCATCTTCATGGCTGGCCTGACACACTCCAACGACACCACCGGCAAAGACAAGAAGGCGAACGGTTTCCGTCACTTCTTCAACGGTTACATGTCTGCGGCCGCTCTGGCACCCGTGCTGAAGAACCTCTATGGCACCGACCGGACCGCCTACCACCTGACCGCCGACTACACCTGGGGCTGGACACAGGAAGAATCCATCGCAGCCGCCACCGAAGCCATGGGCTGGAACACCGTCAACAAGGTCCGCACCCCGCTGGCCGCGACGGATTTCTCCTCCTATATCGCACCGGTTCTGAACTCCGGCGCCGACGTTCTGGTTCTGAACCACTATGGCGGCAACATGGTGAACTCGCTGACCAACGCGGTTCAGTTCGGCCTGCGCGAAAAAGTCGTGAACGGCAAGAACTTCGAAATCGTTGTTCCGCTCTACTCGCGTCTGATGGCAAAGGGTGCTGGCGAAAACGTGAAGGGCATCCACGGTTCGACCAACTGGCACTGGACGCTGCAGGATGAAGGCTCCAAAGCCTTCGTGAAATCCTTCGGCACCAAATACGGCTTCCCGCCGAGCCAGGCCGCCCACACCGTTTACTGCCAGACCATGCTCTATGCAGATGCGGCACAGCGGGCCGGCACGTTCAACCCCTGCGGTATCGCAGAGGCGCTGGAAGGCTATGAGTTCGACGGGCTCGGCAACGGCAAAACCCTGTATCGTGCCGATGACCACCAGTGCTTCAAGGACGTTCTGGTTGTGCGCGGGAAAGAGAACCCGACCTCCGAGTTCGACCTTCTCGAAGTGGTCGAAGTCACCCCGCGTGCGCAGGTGGAATACGCCCCCGATCACCCAATGTTTGCAGGCGGCCAGTTGGGCTCCTGTAACTCGGGCGCTTGATCCGCACCTAAACGGTGACCGGAGCTTCACCGCTTCGGCCCGTTTTCCCTTGAAAACGGAACACACCGAAATCCGCCCTCTGGCCTTTCCGGCCGGAGGGCCCCACTGACCCTCAAATGAGGCGGGGACCATGGACGCAATCCTCCTGCAAATTCTAAACGGGCTCGATAAGGGCTCTGCCTATGCGCTGATCGCGCTGGGGCTGACACTGATCTTCGGCACGCTGGGCGTGGTGAACTTCGCCCACGGCGCGCTTTTCATGATCGGCGCCTTCTGCGCCGTCACCGTACAGCGCCTTTTGAACCTCAGTTTCGAAGTCGTTGATCCGGATAAGACCGACTTTCTGGGCCAGCCACTGAAGGTGAAAACCCCCTATGTCGAGGCCTGGTTCGGGCCCGAAATGGGCGGTGCCATCATCGACTGGGCGGTGCCGCTGGCGATCCTCTTTGCCATCCCGATCATGATCGGTGTCGGCTATGTGATGGAACGCGGGCTGATCAAACATTTCTACAAGCGTCCCCATGCGGATCAGATTCTGGTGACATTCGGCCTGGCCATCGTGCTGCAGGAAGTGGTCAAATACTTCTACGGTGCAAACCCGATCCAGACACCTGCTCCGGAATCCCTGAACGGTATTGTGAACCTAGGCGCAGTTATCGGTATGGACATCGTCTATCCGGTCTGGCGCGTGGTCTACTTCCTCTTCTCGGTGGTGATCATCGGCGGGATCTTCTCCTTCCTGCAATTCACCACCTTTGGCATGGTTGTGCGGGCCGGTATGGCTGACCGCGAAACCGTTGGCCTTCTGGGCATCAACATCGACCGTCGCTTTACCATCATGTTTGGCATCGCTGCCGCCGTCGCAGGTCTGGCGGGTGTCATGTATACCCCGATCAATTCACCCAACTACCACATGGGCATGGACTTTCTGGTTCTCAGCTTTGTTGTTGTGGTTGTTGGCGGCATGGGCTCCCTGCCCGGCGCGGTTCTGGCCGGTTTCATGCTGGGCGTACTCGAAAGCTTTGCCTCCATGAACGAAATCAAATCCATCATTCCCGGCATCGACCAGATCATCATCTATGTGGTTGCCATCATCATTCTGCTGACCCGTCCACGGGGCCTGATGGGCCGCAAGGGCGTGATGGAGGACTAAGAACATGTTCGGACTGGAAAAAAGAGACACCTCGATGCTGATCATCGTCGCCGTTCTGACGATGTTCGCCCCCTTCATCCTCAACCCCTTCCCAGCCGGAAGCGCCCTGGCACAGTTCAATGCGGGCTACCCCGACCTGATGCAGCGTTTCGTGATCTTCGGGATCTTCGCCATCGGCTTTAACATCCTCTTCGGCCTCACCGGCTACCTGTCTTTCGGCCATGCGGCCTTTCTGGGCGTCGGTTCCTACTCGGCCGTCTGGATGTTCAAGCTGCTCAGCATGAATGTCATCCCGGCAATCATCCTGTCGGTAATCGTGGCTGGCCTGTTCTCGCTGCTGATCGGATTTGTATCCCTGCGGCGCTCGGGCATCTACTTCTCGATCCTGACGCTGGCCTTTGCACAGATGTCCTTCAACCTGGCCTATTCGGTGCTGACCCCGATCACCAATGGTGAAACCGGCCTGCAGCTGACCCTGAATGACCCGCGTGTTCTGGGCGTATCGGCCACTGCGGACGGGTCGATCCCGGTAACCAACCTCTTTGGTATGGAAATGCGCTCCACCTTTGAACTGGCCGTGGGCCCCTGGGCCTTCCAGTTCAACGCAGGCTACTATCTGTGCGCCGTTATCCTGCTGCTTGCCTTCTACCTGTCGATCCGCATCTTCCGCTCGCCTTTTGGCATGATGTTGCGGGCGGTGAAGTCGAACCAGCAGCGGATGAACTACACCGGGCTCAACACCCGCCCCTACACCCTGGCTGCCTTTGTCATCTCGGGGATGTATGCTGGTCTCGCCGGTGGTCTGATGGCCTCGATGGATCCGCTGGCTGGTGCTGAACGGATGCAGTGGACAGCCTCGGGCGAGGTGGTTCTGATGACCATCCTCGGCGGCGCTGGCACCCTGATTGGTCCGGTTCTGGGCGCAGGCTTCATCAAATACTTCGAGAACATCTTCTCCAAGATCAACGATGGCGTGCTGCACAGCTGGTTCTCCTTCATGCCCGACGGGCTGGAGAATGCCATGGTCACCCTGATCCACCCCTTTGTGGGCAAGGGCTGGCACCTGACGCTGGGCATCCTGTTCATGCTGGTGGTGATCTTCCTGCCTGGCGGCCTAGTCGAAGGCGGTCAGCGGATCCGGAAATGGGCCAAGAACAAGCGGTCAGGTGGTGAAACACCAACTGGCAAAACAGAACCTGCGGAATAAGGAGACAGAGATATGGGTATCCTTGAAGTCAAAAACGTAGGCAAACGCTTTGGCGGCCTGCAGGCACTAGGCGATGTGAACCTCAGCGTGAAAGAAAACACCGTTCACGCCATTATCGGCCCCAACGGGGCCGGTAAATCCACCCTGCTGAACTGCCTGGTGGGCAAGCTGATCCCGGACACCGGATCGGTGATGTTCGACGGTCAGTCAGTGCTGGGACGCGCGCCTTACGAGATCAACCAGATGGGCATCAGCCGCGTCTTTCAGACACCGGAAATCTTTGGTGATCTGACGGTGCTGGAAAACATGCTGATCCCCTGTTTTGCCAAGCGCGACGGCGCCTTTGAGCTGAACGTGCTGCCCTCGGTTCTGGGCCAGAAAGACGTTCTGGAAAAGGCCGAGCATATGCTGGAGGAGATGAACATGGCGGACAAGCGGCACATGCATGCCGCCGCCATGTCGCGTGGTGACAAACGGCGCCTTGAGATCGGCATGTGCCTGTCGCAGGAACCCCGCTTGCTGTTGCTGGACGAACCCACCGCCGGCATGGCGCGGGCCGACACCAACAATACCATCGACCTGCTGAAACAGATCTCGGATGAACGCGATATCACCATCGCCATCATCGAACACGACATGCATGTGGTGTTCTCGCTGGCCGACCGGATCACCGTTCTGGCGCAGGGCACACCGCTGGTCGAAGACGACCCACAGAACATCCGTGGCAACCCGAAGGTGCGCGAAGCCTACCTCGGCGAAAGCGCATAAGGAGAGACCAAGATGAACGTCAAACCCGATTTCTCCAAGAACGCCAATCAGGCGACCACCGCACCGGCCTTCCTGTCGGTCTGGGACATGCATGCCTATTACGGCGAAAGCTACATCGTCCAAGGCATCAGCTTCAACGTCCACGAGGGCGAGATTCTGGCGCTGCTGGGCCGCAATGGTGCCGGCAAGACCTCGACCCTGCGCTCCATCGCGCGGATCGGCGACCCGCAGGTCACACACGGTGAGATCTGGCTGGACCACCAGCCGCTGCATAATATGGCCAGCCACGAGGCATCGGCCGCCGGTCTGGGTCTGGTGCCCGAAGACCGGCGCATCATCCCCGGCCTCACAGTCGAGGAAAACCTGCAGCTCGCACAGATCGCCCCGCCCATCGGCTGGTCGATCGATCGGCTCTACGATCTCTTCCCGCGCCTTGGGGAACGGCGCAAGCAAGAGGGCGTGACCCTGTCGGGCGGTGAACAGCAGATGCTGGCCATTGCCCGCGCTTTGGCCCGCGACATCAAAGTGCTGTTGCTGGACGAACCCTACGAAGGTCTGGCCCCGGTGATCGTGGACGAGATCGAAAAGACCCTCATCCACATCAAAGAGCAGGGGATGACAACGATCATCGTCGAACAGAACGCGGTGCGCGCGTTGGAGCTGGCAGATCGAGCAGTGATCCTGGATACCGGTGGCATCGTCTTTGACGGCATGGCCGCCGAAGTTCTGGAAAACGAAGAGCTGCGTGCCGAGTATCTGGCGATCTAACGGGGCTCACTCACGGAATCCCTGTCCTGGGCCGGTTTCTGTTCGTCAGAACCGGCCCTTTTTTGGCCCTTCGTCCTTGCGGCAGCGAGTTCATGGCGAGGTCGACATCAAGCGCTTTCACTTTTGCAATTCGGCAGCGATTTCTCGCTGTTCTTTGCTGAAACAGGCCAGTTTCCGCCCGCGCGCGCCGGGAGCCAACTGAGTTTTCACACCGGCTTTAAACCGGGCCTACCAAATCTTTTATGACGTGTGTCGCCGACTGTTTTGTCGCGGCAGGTTCTCCAATCTGATCACGAAGGATCAACACGATGAGATTCACCGCTGCCCTGCTCGCCCTTGCGCTGCCCACGGCCACACTTGCCTCCGGCGCGACCACATCCCTTGGCAAAGGACCTGAAATCCGCAGCCTCTTGTCGGCGCAGGGTTTTGAAGTCACCGAGATTGACTATGAGGACGGATATTTCGAAGCCGAAGCCATCCGTGGCGGCATCGAGTATGACATCTATCTGACCGAGGATCTGGAAATACTTCTGGTCAAGGAAGACTAGCGCAGACCCCGGCGCCGGCGCAGGAAATGGTAAAAGCCCTTGCGCCGGGCCCAGCCAGAGGCTCTTGTGTGGCAACTGCGCCAATTTCAGAAATGACCATGACCGACACCGCCCTTGATGATCTCGCCTTTGAACACGCCCCGGTTGGGCTGGCCCTGCTGGATCATCGAATTCTGCGCCGCTGCAATCTGCAATTTGCCGAAACCTTTGGCGGGGAGCCGGGCGATTTCGTCGCCATGCCAATCGCCGATCTCTACCCCAGTCAGGAGGATTTCGACCGCATTGGCACCCGGTTGAAACAGGAAGACGCCAAGGCCGGGCGCTACAATGATGAACGCATTATGCGCCGACTCAACGGGTCTTTGTTCTGGTGTCGGGTGCGGGGCCGCTCGGTGACACCGGTTGACCCTTTTCAGGCTGGTGTCTGGTCCTTTGCTGATATCTCGGATGACCGGCCTGTGGTGTCGCTGACACCACGGGAAAGGGACGTGGCGATTTTAACCTGCAAGGGGTTGTCGGCCAAGGAAATAGGGGCCGAACTGGGTCTGTCCTATCGCACCGTCGAAACCCACCGCGCCCGCCTGCTGAGCAAATTTGCCGCCCGCAAGCTGCCGGAACTGGTGGCCAAGCTGACAGGCATGCCTCTGTGACGACACAGCGTTGCAAAACCTATGGAATAGGCCCATGTTACCCATCTGTTACGGTGCTTTCCTTACGGGCAAGCTTCATTTATAAGCGCCCCCAATCTTTGCCTGCGCATCACTGACGCGGGCCTGTCGGAACCGGCTGAGGACAAAATGACAAATAAATCTCACGAAGCAGATGTGGCATTCATCAAAGCGCTGGCGGAATTGCTGCGCGCTAACGACCTGACCGAGCTTCAGGTGAAACGCGAATATGGCGAAGACGACAGTCTCGACGTCAGCGTCTCGCGTCAGGTGGCTGCCATGGCCGCCCCCGTTCAGGTTGTCGCACCTGCTGCTGCCGCTCCGGTTGCAGCCGCCGCTGCACCCGCTGCCGCACCTGCCGCTGCCGAAGATCCGGCCAGCCACCCCGGCGCGGTTCCTTCGCCAATGGTTGGCACCGTGTATCTGCAGGCAGAACCCGGCGCGCCCTCCTTCATCTCGGTCGGCCAGCAGGTCTCCGAAGGCGACACGCTTCTGATCGTCGAAGCGATGAAAACCATGAACCACATCCCGGCCCCCAAAGCTGGCACCGTGAAGCGCATTCTGGTCGAAGACGGCGCTGCTGTGGAATTCGGGACACCCCTGGTCATCGTTGAGTAAGGGTCTGACATGTTTGACAAGATCCTAATTGCCAACCGCGGAGAGATCGCCCTGCGCGTGATCCGTGCCGCGCGTGAAATGGGCATCAAGACCGTCGCGGTGCATTCCACCGCAGACGCGGACGCGATGCATGTCCGCATGGCCGATGAATCGGTCTGCATCGGCCCCGCGCCCGGCAGCCAGAGCTACCTGTCGATCCCGGCGATCATCTCGGCCTGTGAAATCACCGGCGCCCAGGCGATCCACCCCGGCTATGGCTTCCTGTCGGAAAATGCCAACTTCGTGCAGATCGTGCAGGACCACGGGCTGACCTTCATTGGCCCAACCGCCGACCATATTCGCGTTATGGGCGATAAGATTACCGCCAAGGACACAATGATCGCGCTCGGTGTGCCCTGCGTTCCCGGATCTGACGGTGGGGTTCCAGATCTGGAAACCGCCAAGAAGATCGGCGACGAGATCGGCTATCCAGTCATCATCAAGGCCACGGCCGGCGGTGGTGGCAAGGGCATGAAAGTGGCAGAGACTACCGCCGACATGGAAAGCGCGTTCCGCACCGCCCGCGCCGAAGGTAAATCGAACTTCGGCAACGACGAAGTCTACATCGAGAAATACCTGACAACGCCCCGTCACATCGAGATTCAGGTCTTTGGTGACGGCAAGGGCAAGGCCGTGCATCTGGGCGAACGCGACTGTTCGTTGCAGCGCCGCCACCAGAAGGTTTTTGAGGAGGCTCCCGGCCCCAGCATCTCTCCCGAAGAGCGTGCCAAGATCGGCAAGCTCTGCGCAGATGCTGTTGCCCGCATCAACTATATCGGTGCCGGTACGATCGAATTCCTCTATGAGAACGGCGAGTTCTACTTCATCGAGATGAACACCCGTCTGCAGGTGGAACACCCGGTCACCGAGGCCATCTTTGGCGTCGATCTGGTGCGCGAACAGATCCGCGTTGCCGAAGGTCTGCCGATGTCCTTTGGTCAGGACGATCTGGAGATCAACGGTCACTCGATCGAAGTGCGGATCAACGCCGAGAAACTGCCGAACTTCTCGCCCTGCCCCGGTAAAATCAAAACATTCCACGCCCCCGGTGGTCTGGGTGTTCGGATGGATTCGGCGCTGTACGATGGCTACTCGATCCCACCCTATTACGATTCGCTGATCGGTAAGCTGATCGTGCATGGTCGCGATCGCCCCGAAGCACTGGCGCGTCTCAACCGCGCACTGGGAGAGCTGATCGTGGATGGTGTCGATACCACCGTGCCGCTGTTCCATGCGCTGCTGGAAGACGGTGATATCCACTCCGGTGATTACAACATTCACTGGCTGGAGCACTGGCTTGAAGCCAAATTCGGCGATTGATCATTCGGCCGGGGCGCGTTGCGCGCCCTGGCCCCATCCGGACGGGAGCCAAACATGACGCTGTCGCCGGAGCTGCTGCTACACGCCTATTCGGTCGGAATTTTTCCGATGGCCGAACACAGCGAAGACCCCGAGGTGTTCTGGGTAGACCCCAAACGCCGCGGCGTCTTTCCCCTGAATGATTTCCATATCTCCCGCTCGCTGGCCCGCACAATTCGCAAAGGCGGCTATGAGGTGGCTGTGAACCGCGACTTTGACGCGGTGATTGCCGCCTGCGCTGACCGGGCAGAGACCTGGATCAATCAGGAAATCAGGGCCCATTACAGTGCGTTGCACAGGATCGGCCACGCCCATTCGCTTGAGATCTATCAGGATGGTGCCCTCGCAGGCGGCGTCTATGGTGTGACGCTGGGCCGGGCGTTTTTTGGCGAAAGCATGTTTTCGCGCCGCAGGGATGCGTCCAAAATCGCGCTGGCCTATCTGGTGGACAGATTGCAGCTGGCAGGGTTCACGCTGCTGGACACGCAGTTCATCACTCCGCATCTGGCATCCCTTGGTGCGAAAGAAATCACCAGAGCAGCCTACCACAAGGCGCTGAACAAGGCGCTCGCCGGGGGGGGAGACGCGGATTTCACAGCCCCCGTCCTGCCTACGCCTCAGGAATTGTTACAGCGCAGCACCCAGACGTCGTAACGGTTGTGATCCAGCGCGTTCAGCGCCGGGCTGGAGGCGATCATCCAGCCTTCAAAGGCTGTGCCGCCAGTCCGAGTATCGGTGATGCTCAGGAGCGCATAGGCGTCGCCGGTTGGGTTGGCCACCGGAAAACGACAGTCTCCCACCGCGACTTCCAGTCCGAAAACGGCAGCGCGTCCGCCCAGAGGCACGTCGACATCAACCGTCCGCCCGTTCACCTTATCCAGACCACGCAGCAGTGCAGAGCTGCCAGACGCGGCCTCTGGCTGCGACACCTCAGGCTGGTTCAGGATCAGCGGTTGGCTGTCATCCTCAACCGCAGTTTCGGGTGCAGGATCAAGGGTTTCCACCGTGATTTCGCTCTGCGCCCAAGCGAAGGTCGCCAATGCGGAAAACGCGGCAGACAGCAGCAGAGGTCTCACGACTCATCCCCGCCTGACACAAATTTCAGCAAAAGGGTGATCAGGCTCACCGCGCCCTGCGTGTCATCAATCTCATCGCCGGGCTCAAACCCGAAGGGGGATCCCCCCGGCATCACCTCGACAAAAGTACCGCCCAGCAGCCCTTCCGAGGCCACCACAACCGCGCTGTCATCGGGGATCTCAATCCCCTCCAGCACAGAAAATGTCGTATCGGCGCGGAAGGTTTCCGGGTTCAGCTCCAGACCGGTCACAGTGCCGATCTTGACGCCCGCCAGACGCACATCGGTGCCGACGCTGACGCCTTCAACCGAACGGAATGAGGCGCTCAGCTCGTAGCCGCTGCCGCCCTGTGACAGGCCAGCCGCCTGACCGGCGTAGACGGCAAAGCCGATGGCCGCTGCCAGAACAACACCGCCAACGGCAATTTCTGTTGGATTATGGCTCATAGGTGCTGCCTCCGCGGCAGGATGCTTATTCCGGCACCCAGGCTTCGTAGTCGCGACGCTCAGCCGGTTGTCCGGCGGCACGGATCGATCCTGCCGGCGCATAGGCCAGGGCAGATCCTGTCAGGTTTTCCTGATGCGGCTTTTCCCAGTCTTTATGCTTGAGCGGCTTTTCAGACGGCAGGTCATCAAAGGTGCGGTGCAGCCAGCCATGCCAATCGGGAGAGATGCGCGAAGCTTCGACCTCACCATTGAACATCACCCAGCGGCGGCTGTCGTCAGCATTGCGGTAGAAGACATTGCCCTGGTCATCTTCGCCGACTTTCTGACCCTTGCGGCGGGTATAGATCACCGTGTTGAGCGTGGCGCCGTTCCACCAGGTGACGGCTTTCAGAAGAGAGTTCAGGATTCCCATGGGTGCCTCCGAGAAATACCCCCCTGATATGGCGCAAAAAAGCCGCGGGGTCCAGATGGCGCACCCCGCCGGATGGGCGGGATTTGCCTCTTTTTTCAATAGGTGTTGCGCTTGCGCGCTCAGGCCGCAGGCGGCGCCAGGGCTGTGACCTCAATCTCGATGCGGAATTTCGGATCGATCAGCCCGCATTCGACCATTGTGGCGGCCGGCGGGTTGTCGCCGAAGTATTCCTGCAGCACAGGCCAGCAGGGTTCGAATTCGGCCCGGTCTGGCAGATAGTAATTCACCCGCACCGTGTCTTTCAGCGATGCGCCCGCCTGTTTCAGCGCCGCATCAATGGTTTCCAGCGCCGAGCGACATTGCGCCACCACATCGTCGCCCTGCCCCACGGTGCCCGCCACATGGACAAAACCGCCCGCTACCACGGCGCGGCAATAGCCGATCTTGGCTTCAAACTCGCCGCCCGAAAAAATCCGTTTCATTAGCATTTCCTTTTCAGTTTGCGCAGAACTGACATGGCCTAAGTTAAAAATCCAGAGATCAAAGCAAGAACCGCATGAAAGTCGTGGCCTTAACAAAGTCGCTCCATCAATATCGCACCAGTTCACCACGAACCCCAAAAGAGAGCCGTTGCAATGATCCACATTGATCCAACATCGTTGTCTTCCGTCAGGATTGAGACATACTATGACGAAACTAAACTAGCTGTAGGAACCGCTTTTTTTTGGAGACACAGCAATAGAGTTTTCCTGGTAACAAATTGGCATAATGCTTAAGGGCGGGATTCTATATCAGGAAAGTGCTTAAACGCTCAGTTGGCTTTGCCAAACCGGATATTGGCCAAAGGACACTTCAAAGAAAACACGAGCAGCAATGCCCTGCGACAAGCAACAATTGAAACCAAGTGGCTGCTTGAAGGCAATACTGGTTGGCTCGAACACCCGAAGTTCGGCAGTGCAGTCGATGTTTCAATGCGAGCAATCGGCGCCTACGATGAATTCCCAGGCTTCGTAGTAAACCCAACAAATACCTCAAAATTTCGTTTAGATGTTGCTTCCGATGTGTTTATTCTCGGATTTCCGTTGGGAATTTCTGTAGAAAGTACGCCGATTTGGAAAAGAGGAACTGTAGCCTCTGAACCTGGACTAGATATCGATGGGTTACCAAAATTCCTAGTCGATACAACCAGCAACAAAGGAATGTCTGGCTCTCCAGTTATTCACAGAACAAACTCCGGGCAAATGACTGACGGCAATTTCGCAATCGAAGCAGGGCCACCATCTGTGGATTTGGCAGGCATTTACTCCGGACGCATTGTCCACGACAGCGACTTGGACGCGCAATTAGGTATTGTGTGGAAAGCCGAAGTTTTAGAGGAAATCGCGAATGGCCAAAAGTTATACATAGCTCAATAGTCTGGCCTTATTTGGCTTCACCGGAAGCAGACGCCCTCTGCCTGGGCAGAGGGCGTTTTAAAATCCAGATCGGAGCAGGATTAGCCCGCCGAAGCAGGCTCTTTCTCGGCGTCGCCATAGATCACCAGCGGCTGCGCGTCCGAGGTCACGGCCTCTTCATTGACCACCACTTTGTTCACATTCTCCAGACCCGGCAGGTCGAACATGGTGTTCAGCAGGATCTCTTCCAGAATGGAGCGCAGGCCGCGTGCACCGGTCTTGCGTTCGATGGCGCGTTTGGCAATGGCGCTCAGCGCATCTTCGGTAAAGTCCAGCTCGGCTTCTTCCAGCTCGAACAGGCGCTGATACTGTTTCACCAGCGCGTTCTTCGGCTTGGTCAGAATGGTCACCAGCGCGTCTTCGTCCAGATCTTCGAGCGTTGCCAGAACCGGCAGACGACCGACAAATTCCGGGATCAGACCGAATTTCAGCAGATCTTCGGGCTCAAGGTCCTGGAAAATCTCACCGACGCCGCGCGCATCATTGTCACGCACATCCGCGCCAAAGCCCATGGCAGAGCCCTTGCCGCGCGCCGCGATGATCTTGTCGAGACCAGCAAAGGCGCCGCCACAGATGAACAGGATGTTGGTGGTGTCCACCTGCAGGAATTCCTGCTGCGGATGCTTGCGGCCACCCTGCGGCGGAACGCTTGCCACGGTGCCTTCCATCAGCTTCAGCAACGCCTGCTGCACGCCCTCGCCCGAGACATCGCGGGTGATCGAGGGGTTTTCCGACTTGCGAGTGATCTTGTCGACTTCGTCGATGTAGACGATGCCGCGCTGCGCGCGCTCAACATTGTATTCGGACGACTGCAGCAGTTTCAGAATGATGTTTTCAACGTCTTCACCCACATAACCGGCTTCGGTCAGCGTGGTGGCATCGGCCATGGTGAAAGGCACATCCAAAATGCGCGCCAGCGTCTGCGCCAGCAGCGTCTTGCCGCAACCCGTCGGGCCGATCAGCAGGATGTTGGATTTCGCCAGCTCAATATCGCCACCGGTCTTCTGGGAGTGGTTGAGACGTTTATAGTGGTTGTGCACCGCAACAGACAGAACCCGCTTGGCCATGGCCTGACCGATTACATAGTCGTCCAGCACGTTGCAGATATCCTGCGGGGTCGGCACGCCATCGGTGGCTTTCAGCCCCGACGCTTTTGTCTCCTCGCGGATGATGTCCATGCACAGCTCGACGCATTCATCGCAGATGAACACTGTGGGGCCGGCAATCAGCTTGCGCACCTCATGCTGGCTTTTGCCGCAAAAGCTGCAGTAAAGCGTGTTCTTGCTGTCGCCGCTCGAGTTGGTCGCCATGGTCTACCTTTCAGTCCGCGCCGGGGGTCGGGCTTCTGCCCATCTGCCCCGCTTCCAAAGCAGCTTAGGCCAGTGCCCAAGCGGCTACAATCGCAAAAACGCGCCCCTAATCATGGCGGGGCGCGCCATTCATTTAATGTTGAACGTTCAGCTCTCGTCTTCTTCGCCTTTGGGGCGGTTCTCGACGATCTCGTCGATCAGACCAAAGTCTTTGGCTTCTTCGGGGGACATGAAGTTATCCCGCTCCAGCGCCGCTTCCACTTTGTCCAGTTCCTGGCCGGTGTGGCTGACATAGATCTCGTTCAGGCGGCGCTTCAGTTTCAGCGTCTCCTCAGCGTGGATCATGATGTCAGTGGCCTGACCCTGGAAACCACCGGAGGGCTGGTGCACCATCACGCGGGAATTAGGCAGCGAGAAGCGCATGCCTTTTTCACCTGCCGTCAGCAGCAGCGAGCCCATCGAGGCCGCCTGACCGATGACAAGCGTCGACACCTTCGGTTTGATGTACTGCATGGTGTCGTAGATCGACAAGCCGGATGTCACAACGCCACCGGGGGAGTTGATATACATCGAAATCTCTTTCGAGGGGTTTTCCGCCTCAAGGTGCAGCAGCTGCGCCACGATCAGCGAAGACATGCCGTCATGAACCGGGCCATTTAGAAAAATGATCCGCTCCTTCAACAGGCGCGAGAAAATGTCATAGGCCCGTTCGCCACGGCTGGTCTGTTCGACCACCATGGGGACAAGGGTATTCATGTAGGTTTCTCTGGGATCCATCATCTGCGACCTGCCTGCTTTTCTAACTGTCCGGGCACCATACCCGGAGGAGTATTACCCGAGTCTTAGTATCGCCCTTCGGGGGCTGCAAGAGGTGCATTTTTTTTGCCCATCCACCTGCGGCACTGCGGCCTTGTCGCAATCCGACATGTTGCGGTCGTTTCCCTCAGGCTCATCCCCGGGATCTAGGACTAGGAGGGATTCAAGAACAGCCCCGTCAGGACCCGCGCCATGAACACCGACAGCTTTGTCCAGAAAGGCGCCGCCGCCAAGCTCGCCATACCCTTCGCCGGCGCGGCGCAGGACTTCTACTTCCTGATGTTGCCCAAGGCGACCATGCTGCCCGTGGCCGCCGCGATCGAGCCGATGCGCATCGCCAATCAGGTCACCGGTACCGAGCTTTACCGCTGGTACATCATGACCGAGGATGGCGCGCCGGTGAAATGCTCCAACGGCATGACCATCACCCCTGACCTGCCGCTGCAGCCCCTGCCGTCCGATGCGGTCGGACTGGTCTGCGCCGGCGTCGAACCACTGGGCGCGGCGGGCGATACAACCCTGCACTGGCTGCGCCGGGAAAACCGCTTCGGGAGGCGCCTCGGCGGCATCTGCACCGGTGCCTTTGCCCTGGCCAAGGCAGGCCTGCTGACCAATCAGACCTTCACCCTGCACTGGGAAAACCAGCCCGGCTTTGCCGAGGCCTTTCCCGATCTCACCCCATCACCGAATATCTACGAGGATTCCGGCCGCCTTCTGACCTGCGGTGGCGGCAATGCGGCCACCGACATGATGCTGAACCTGATCGAGGAGCGCCACGGCAAGAAACTGGCGGTGATCGTCGCCGACATGTGCCTGCATGTGCGGTCCACCGGGCCGATGGCCCCGCAGAAATCCAACTATGCTGTGGCCATCGGCAGCCGCAACCAGCGTCTGCTGTCCGCCCTGCAGCTGATGCAGGATTCCATAGAGGACCCGCTGTCGATCGGCCAGCTCTGCGACCAGCTCGACATTTCCCGCCGCCAGCTGGAGCGCCTGTTCTCGCGCTACCTGAACGAGAGCCCGATGCATGTCTATTTCGACATGCGCCTCAGTCACGCCTATGCGCTGATGAATGAGACCGGCATGTCGGTGACAGAAATCGCGCTCGCCTCCGGCTTCAACTCCGCGACGCATTTTTCGCGCCAGTTCAAACGCAAATTTGGCGCCTCCCCGCATTTCTTTCGCAAAAGCTGGGCCTAAGCAGGTCTACTTGAGGGGCACAAAGGGTCATTGATCCAGCCGCGCCCGGTGCGGCTTTTCTAGCCCACAGTAACGTGAGACCTAAAACAGCTGGCTTCCGGCTACACTCGCTCCCAAATCACCGGAGCCGAACCATGTCCATTGCCCGTCTATTTCTATTCCCTTTCGCGTTTTTTGCGGCAACGGCGGCCAGCGCCCAATCCCTAGCCCCGCGCTCCGGCTGGGAGGTCCACACCTCGTCCAAACCCTATGTCCAGTTGATCGCCAACCTGAAATCCGCAGTGAAAGCTGAAGGACTGGTCGTGGTCACACAGGCCGGTCCTACCAAGGCCGCTGCCAACCGTGGCATTGTCATCCCTGGCAATCGGGTGATTGGCGTCTTCAACAACGACTACGCAGTGAAGATTCTGGAAACCTCCACCGCCGCCATGATCGAGGCCCCGATCCGTTTCTATGTCACCGAAGAATCTGATGGCGGCGCCACGCTTTCCTACAAAACACCGTCGCATGTTTTTGCGCCCTACATGGAGGAAGGCGGCCCGGTTCTGTCGGATCTGGCATCAACCCTTGATGCAAGTTTCGCCGCCATTGCAGAGGCCGCCGTTCGGTAAGCAGAACTCCCTCCACGACATGTATTTTGCAATCCGTTCGCTCAAGCCCCCGGCCAACCCGTTGTAAAGCTTACGTGATGTCTCTTGCAAAATCTCCTTACATGAACCCTAACATTTCCGAACTTGCAATTCAGTGCTGGGCCCACATGCTCGCCTGATATTCGCCCCTATACAGCCTGTGCATATTACAGAAAGTGAACTGCTCATGACCGCCTCCGACCGCGCCGCCGATATTCTGGCCCGTCGCCTTTATGCTGCCGGATGCCGCCACGCCTTTGGTATGCCCGGCGGTGAAGTGCTGACACTTGTCGATGCGCTGGAGAGGGCTGGCATCACCTTTCATCTCGCCAAACACGAAAACGCCGCCGGTTTCATCGGTGAGGGGCTGCACCACCACGATGGCGCGCCGGTGATCCTGTTGGCCACGCTGGGACCGGGGGTGCTGAACGGCACCAATGTAATCGCCAATGCCCATCAAGACAGGGTGCCGATGGTGGTTCTGACAGGCTGCGTCGACGCGGATGAGGAACAGAGCTACACCCATCAGGTGCTCGACCACCGCGCCGTCTTTGCCCCCATCACCAAGGCCACCTTCCGGCTCGACGCAGGCGCGGCAGAGATCATCGCCGATAAAGCAGTCTCACTCGCGATGGAGCCGCGTCAGGGCCCTGTTTTGGTCGACGTGCCAATCTCGGTGGCTGCCGCACCGGCCACCGAACGCAACATTCGCCGCGCACCCGCAAGTGCAACGGCCCCCTCGGGCGCGGCGTTAGCGCAGGCGCGTGAATGGCTGGCCGGGGCCAAGCGTCCGCTCGCCATCATCGGTCTGGATGCCCTGCAGGAAGAGGCTGCACCGGCCCTGCAGCAGTTTCTCGAACGTCACAACATACCCTTTGTCACCAGCTACAAGGCCAAGGGCATCATCCCCGAAGATCACCCGCTCTGCTTGGGAGGCGCGGGGCTGTCTCCCCTGGCTGACAGGTCACTGCTGCCGCTGGTCGAGGCCTCGGATCTGATCCTTTCGCTGGGCTATGACCCCATCGAAATGCGTCCCGGCTGGCGCAATGCGTGGGATGTGGCCCACCAGCGGGTGATCGAAGTCGCGCCCGTACCCAACACCCATTACATGCATCAGTCCGGCCTTACCTTCCTGTGCCCGTTGGCCCCGGCCCTTGCCGCCCTCTCTGACGGTGTGGCGCCGCAGGACACCTGGGCCGATGGCGCGCCGCAGGCCGCCAAAGCCGCCCTCGCCCAGGCATTCCCCAGCGATGACACATGGGGGCCCGCTGCTGTGATTGCCGAAACCCGCGCCATGCTGCCAAAAGACACGCTCGCCACCGTCGACAGCGGCGCACACCGGATCCTGCTCAGCCAGATGTGGGACTGCTACGCCCCGCGCGGCTTGATCCAGTCCACCGCGCTCTGCACCATGGGCTGTGCCCTGCCGATGGCGATTGGGCGCAAAATGGCCCAACCAGACCGCCCGGTGATCAGCTTTTCTGGGGATGCCGGTTTCCTGATGGCCGCCGGAGAACTGGCGACCGCAGCAGAAATGGGCCTCGCGCCGATCTTCCTTGTTTTCACCGATGCCAGCCTGTCACTGATCGAGCTGAAACAGCGCCAGCGTCAGCTGACCAATGCTGGCGTTGATTTCGCGCGTCATGATTTTGCAGCCATGGGCCGCGCCTTTGGTGGCAATGGCGTCACTGTCACCAACCGGGCAGAACTGCGCAGCGCGCTGCAAGAGGCCCTGAGCGCAGAGCGTTTCACCGTGATCTCGGCCGAGATTGCACCGGGAGGCTACGATGGCCGCATCTGATATGTTTCCACCCGGCGCACTTGATGGCGTCAAGGTCCTGGATCTGTCGCGCATTCTGGCCGGGCCCACCTGCACCCAGCTGTTGGGCGACCTCGGCGCGACGGTGCTGAAGATCGAAAACCCGAAAACCGGCGGTGACGACACCCGCCAGTGGGGGCCGCCCTATGTGACTGACAGCGCTGGCAACCCATCGGATCTGTCGGCTTATTTCATGGCCGCCAACCGCAACAAACGCTCGGTCGCGGTTGATATCGCCACCACCGATGGCCAACAGCTGATCCGACGCCTCGCCGCTGAGGCAGACATATTGATCGAGAATTTCAAGCCCGGCGGGCTGGCCAAATACGGGCTGGACTATGCAAGCCTGAAAGAGGCCCATCCCCGGCTGATCTACTGTTCGATCTCGGGCTACGGCCAGACTGGCCCCAATTCGCACAAACCCGGCTATGATCTGATGGCGCAGGGCTATGGCGGCATCATGTCGCTGACCGGTGAACCGGACGGCGCCCCAATGAAGGCCGGTGTCGGCATCGCCGATGTCATGTGCGGCATGTATGCATGCGTCGGCATTCTCGCGGCCCTGCGCCACCGCGATCAGACCGGCGAGGGCCAGCAGATCGACGTAGCACTTGTGGATGCGCAGATCGCCTGGCTAATCAACGAAGGCGTCAATTATCTGACCACCGGCGCGCTGCCGCAGCGGCGCGGCAACAACCACCCCAACATTGTTCCCTACGGTGTCTATGAAACCGCAGATGGCCATGTGATCCTTGCGGTGGGAAATGACAGCCAGTTCAAACGCTTCCTTGGCTTTCTCAATCTTGAGGGCCTCGCCGAAGATCCGCGTTTTGCCAGCAACCCGGCCCGGATCACCCATCGCGACTCGCTGAATTCCATCCTCGCACCGGCGCTGCAACGTCACAGCACCACCGCCATCATCGCCGCGATGGAAGAACGCAAGGTTCCCGCCGGACCGGTGCAGACACTGGACGCGGTTTTTGCCTCGGATCAGGTCGCCGCGCGTGAGATGGCAATCCAGATGGAGGCCGACCCCGGCAGGGTTCACCTGATCGGCAACCCGTTGAAACTGTCGCGCACCCCGGTCACATATCGCCGCCCGCCACCGCTCTGCGGCGCCGATACCGAGGCGGTTCTTTCGGCTGCGGACCCATTCGGTCTACTGGACTGAAGTGCCACCGGCGCCAATGTTGCAAATGTTTCATTGGCGACCACCATCCATCGGCACGGACTGTAACGTAAGAATTCTATCTGCCCCATATTCCACAGGGTTTTGGCCTCAATAGCTGTGCCGCAACCTGCCAATTCTCACGCGGGCGTTAACGTCCCATCACCAATGCGCGAGGGCACGTCGCGCGCACCAACGCTCCGATCTACTGTTCCTGCAACACCAACGAATACCCATTCAAGGATTGGATTCCAGATGATGCAGGATATTTTCGGTCAGGACACCAGCCTGTCAGATACAGCGGCGATGACGCATTGGAACAAGGTGCAGACCGGCGTCCTTGCCCATGCCGCCGCCGCCCCTGAACATCTGGGCGCCCTGCTGACAGCGGCGCCCGGCTTTGCATTGGGCCAAGCTGCAAAAGGCCTGTTTTGCCTGATGCTGGGCCGCCGGGAAATGACCCTGGTTGCACAGGATGCCCTTAAAGCGGCGCAGACCGCCCTGCCCACGGCCCTCCCCCGCGAGGCGCTTTATGTAGAGGCGCTTGAGCAATGGCTGGCCGGTCGGCCCTCTGCCGCCATTCGCAAAATGGAAGAGCTGCTTTTGCGCTGGCCCGCCGACAGTCTGGCGATGAAGATCAGCCACTCCATCCGTTTCATCCTTGGCGATTGCGCCGGGATGCGCCGGTCAATCGAACGGGTCATGCCTGCCTATGCGCCCGATCATGCGGGACGCGGCTACCTGCTTGGCTGTCACGCCTTCGCGCTGGAGGAGACCGGCGAATTTGCTAAGGCTGAGATTGCAGGCAAGCAGGCGCTGTGGATGGCGCCGGATGATGCATGGGGGCTGCACGCCGTCGCCCATGTGCATGACATGACCGGCAATGCGCAGGCCGGGCTTGGCTGGCTAACGGGCCGCGAAGACGCCTGGAGCCATTGCAACAATTTCCGCTACCACGTCTGGTGGCACAAGGCGCTGATGCATCTGGAGCTCGGTCAGACGGATCTGGTGCTTGACCTCTATGACCGCGAAGTGCGCCGCGACAAAACTGATGATTACCGCGACATCTCTAACGCCACCTCGCTGCTGATGCGGCTGGAGCTGGACGGGATCAATGTCGCCAATCGCTGGGACGAACTGGCGGATCTTTCTGCCAAACGCACCGAGGACGGCTGCCTGATCTTTGCTGATCTCCACTATCTTATGGCGCTGTCCGGTCATGGGCACGCGGCCGACACCAAACGTCTGGTCCAGCGCATTCACCACGATGCCAAATCCACCGGCAGCGACATGGCCGACCGGATGGACACGCCCGGCTGCGCCGCCGCTGACGGGCTAGAGGCCTTTGGCGAGGGCAATTATGGTATAGCATTTGCCAATCTGGCCCGTGCGCGCGCCACCATGCAGCTGGCAGGTGGTAGCCACGCCCAGCGCGATGTGTTTGAACGCATGACCATTGATGCTGGCCTGCGCGCAGGCCAGCTGGACGCGGTTGAAGCGATTCTGGACGACCGCCGCTTCAAACGCGGCGGCGCCGAAGACAACTACGCATTGGCCCGGCGTGATCTGATCTCCGCGGGTCGTGGTCATGGCAGCGCCGCAAGCGTTCCGGCAGAATAACTTTGGAAGGTAAGTCCAAGTAATGGCGACGATAACGCCCCTCCCTGATCACCGCCGAGGCAATACGGCGGAGGCTGCGAACCAGCCCGTCCCGCCAGCGCAGGTCGCCCCGCGCCCGCGCGACCCCAGGCTGGATTTCTACCGTGGCATTGCGATGTTCATCATCCTGATTGCCCATGTCCCAGGCAACCGCTGGACCGGCTGGATCCCGGCGCGCTTTGGCTACTCGGACGCGACCGAGATCTTTGTCTTCTGTTCCGGCATGGCTTCGGCCATTGCCTTTGGCGGCTCCTTTGCGCGGCGTGGCTGGGCGCTTGGCACCGCCCGCGTTGTCTTTCGTTGCTGGCAGGTCTTCTGGGCCCATATCGGCCTCTTCTTCTTCATCGCCATGAGCATGGCCGCGCTGGACACTTATGGCGGCTTCACAAAGAGTTACGCAGGCTCCCTCAACCTGTTGCCCTTCTTCAATGACCCGATGCCCCAGCTGGTCGGCCTGTTCACCCTGACCTATGTGCCGAACTACTTTGACATCCTGCCGATGTATCTGGTGGTACTGGCAATGATGCCGCTGGTGATGGCGGTCGCACGGCTGAACCTCTGGGCTGTGGCGGCGCTGGTCGCCCTGGTCTGGCTTGCTGCCAACCCCTATGTGATCGGGCTTGGCCCCAACGGTCTCGCTCTGCCGGCTGAACCCTGGTCGGAGCGCAAATGGTTCTTCAACCCCTTCGGATGGCAACTGCTGTTTTTCACCGGCTTTGCCTTCATGAAGGGCTGGCTGCCCGCGCCGCCGCGTTCGCGCGTTCTGGTCGGCATGGCATTGGCATTCGTGATTTTCTCTGCCCCCTTCGGGTCTTGGAAGGTGTTCTTATGGGTCGAGGCGTGGAATGCAGACCTAGCCAGTCAGATCCGGGAATATTGGCCGATCACCAAAGAGTGGCGCAATAAGTCAGATTTTGGCCTGCTGCGCTACGTGCATTTCCTGTCGCTTGCCTATCTGGGCTGGATGGCGGCCGGGATCGGCGGACAGCGGCTGATCTCTACCGGCACCTCTGCCGCCGCGCGTCTCTGGCAGGTGCTGTTGCGGATCATCACCAAGGTCGGCCAGCAGTCGCTTGCGGTCTTTGTCTTCTCGATGGCACTGGCGCGGCTGATAGGCTTTGCTCTGGATCAGACCGGTCGCTCGATCCTCACAACCGCCGCGCTCAACCTCGTCGGTTTTGCCCTGATCATCCTCTGCGCCTATGCGGCTGCATGGTTCAAATCACATCCCTGGAGGGCCAAGCGATGAGCACCCTGTCCCGCCGCTCTTTCCTCGCCGCGCTGATGACCTCGGTCGCCCTGCCGCAGATTGCGCAGGCCGCAGGCGGCCTTGCCTTTGACCGTGACACATTGATCGAACTGGCCCGCGATATGGCCTCCCGGCCCTATGCGCCCCGCCCCAAGGTGCCGCAGGACTGGCTGGAGCTGAGTTACGAAGAATACCAGACCCGTTGGTTCCGCAGCCGTGATGCCCTGTGGTCAAAGACAGATCGCCCATACAATGTGGATTTCTTCCTGCCCGGCCTCTATTTCCCGCGCGCGGTCCAGGTCCACACAGTTGACGATGGCATGGCCCGGCTTGTTCCGTTTGACCTGTCGCTGTTTGACGCCACCGACAAGGCACCGGGTCTGACAACCGAGGGCGCGCTTGGCTATTCGGGACTGCGGCTGCGCACTGAACTGTCAGAGCCGGGCCTGAAGAATGAGTTCTGCGTCTTTCAGGGCGCCAGCTATTTCCGGGCCATTGGCATCGGGCAGTCCTATGGCCTTTCGGCCCGCGGGCTGGCGCTGAAAACCGGTGACCCGATGGGAGAGGAGTTCCCTGAGTTCACCGACTTCTGGATGGAAACGCCGAACCCCGGACAAACCCACCTTGTCCTGCATGCCCTGCTTGACAGCCCTTCAGTTACCGGCGCCTACAGGTTCCATATCGAACCCGGCACGTCCAGCGTGATGGAGGTCGAAGCCGCACTGTTTGCCCGCGAAGACATGGCCCATATGGGTATCGCACCGCTGACATCGATGTTCCTCTTCGACCGGACCAATCATACCCGGTTCGACGACTTCCGACCGGCCGTCCATGACAGCGACGGCCTGTTGATCCGCAATGGCGCTGGCGAGACGATCTGGCGGCCTCTGGCCAATCCCAAACATCTGCAGATCTCCTCCTTTGGCGATGAAAACCCGACCGGTTTTGGCCTGATGCAACGGCCCCGCAAACTGTCGGACTTTGCCGATCTGGAAGCCAACTACCACAACCGCCCCAGTCTCTGGGTGGAACCCAAGGGCGACTGGGGGCGTGGTGCGGTGACGCTGGTTGAAATCCCCGCCGACAAGGAGATTTACGACAATATCGCCGCCTACTGGCGCCCCCATGGCGAGGTTGCTGCAGGGACACGCGTGGATCTGGCCTATCGGCTGACATGGGGCGGGGACCCGGCACTGCCCGATCCGCTGCCCCGCGTGACCGACACCTCCGGCGGCAAGCGCATCTTTGGTGAACAGGGCCGTATCATGACAATCGACTATGCCCCTCACCCGCTGTTCAACGACGGGCCCGAAGCGCTGACGCTGCATATCTCTTCGCCCCATGTGGAGACCTCAGCCGGCGTATTGCAGCGCAACCCGGAAACCGGTGGTCTGCGGCTTGCCTTCTCCTTTGATCCCAAGGACCGCGATCTGGTGGAGCTGCGTGCGCAGCTGCGCAAGGACGGCGCGCCCGCCTCCGAGGTTTGGCTCTACCGGTGGACAGCATGACATCCTCCGCTCTGGTGCCACCCGAACAGCCGCTTGCAATGCCGGAACAGGATTTTTCCCGCGCCTTTCAGGATGGCGGCGCGCCAAAGGGCCTAGATGACGATGCTGACGGCTCCGTGCCGCAGAATGACACCCGGTGGCGGCTGCTGGTTTTCTTGCCGGCGATCCTTGCCACTGCTGCCCTTGTCTGGGTGATGCAAGGCTGGTTCGCGCAGGATGGCTTCATGGGGCTGGAGAAAGTGTTGCTGGCCCTCATCGGCTTTAGCTTCTTCTGGATCTGCTTCACCGTCTCGACCGTATTCACCGGCATTCTGTCCCTGTGGCAACAAAAACCGGTGATCCCACGCGGACCCGTGCGCCCGATGCAGGTGGCCCTGTTGATGCCGGTCTACAATGAGGAGCCTTGGTATGTGCTCGGCAGTGCGCGCTCCATGCTGGAGGAACTCACAGCACGCGGCGGCGGCCATACCTATGCGATGTTCATCCTGTCCGATACGCGCAGCGACAGTATCGCCACGCAGGAACGGGCCAGTGTTGCGGCGCTGCGGGTGCAGCTGGGGCCGGACGTTCCGCTTTATTACCGCCGCCGCGCACAAAACACGGCCCGAAAATCCGGCAATATTGCCGATTGGGTGCGCCGCTGGGGCGCTGGCTATGAGGCAATGCTGATCCTGGACGCCGACAGCCTGATGTCTGGCCGGGCAATCCGGCGGCTGGCCGATGCTTTGTCGCGCGATCCCAGCGCCGGGCTGATCCAGAGCCTGCCACAGCTGATCGGCGCGCAATCCGTCTTTGGCCGGATGCAGCAGTTTGCCAGCGGGGCCTATGGTCTGGCGCTGGCCGAGGGGCTGGCCCGCTGGGCTGGCCACGAGGGCAACTACTGGGGCCATAACGCCATCATCCGCACCCGAGCTTTTGCCGCTTGTGCCGGCCTGCCGCCTCTGCGCGCGCGCCTTGGCCGCAAGCGCCGCGAGACCGAGATCATGAGCCATGATTTTGTTGAAGCAGGTCTGCTGCGCCGTGCCGGATGGAGTGTACAGTTCCTGCCGCGCATTCGTGGATCATACGAGGAAACGCCACAGACGCTCACCGATCACATCCTGCGCGACCGGCGCTGGTGTCAGGGCAATCTGCAACATCTGCGATTGCTGGGCGCGCGCGGTTTTCGCACGGTGTCGCGTTTCCACCTGCTGCACGGGGCCATAAGCTATCTGATGGCGCCTTTATGGTTCACACTGCTGGTGATCTGGGCCCTTGTGGGACGCAGCGAAGAGGCCTCGATCCGGACCTATTTCAGCGAGGCAAACCCGACCATGCCGTCCTGGCCGGATATGTCCGAGCCGCGCCACGTGCTGGTGATCCTGCTGATCTATACGATGTTGCTGGCCCCCAAGCTCCTGTCTATCGCCGCCCTGCCACTGACCGGCGCGCGTTTCGCTGACTATGGGGGCAAGGGGCGCTTTGCGATCTCGGCCCTGTCCGAGGTTCTGCTGGCCATTCTCTATGCGCCGATCCTGATGGTGCAGCAAATGATTGCCGTCCTTCGGACCATACTGGGCCTGCAACGCGGCTGGTCACCGCAGGCCCGCAGTGGTGGCCACTACGCGCTTCGGTCTCTGGCCCTTGCCCATAGCGCCGAGACGATCAGCGGCCTGTTGCTGTGGGCAGGCATCCTCGCTGGGGTGATCTCCTTATGGCTGTTGCCGATTGCCCTGTCGCTGTCCCTTGCCGTACCGCTGTCGGCGCTTTCAGGCCTGCAGGCACCACGCGGCCAGCGCCACTGGATGGGCACCCGCGAGGTCTATGCCGAACCGACCATTTCCCGCTCTGCCCGCAAAGCCCGGCGCGAACTGCAGGCCTATTTGACCACACGACAGCAGGAACCCGCAGAATAGGGAAAGCTTGCTCTGGCCCGTCCAGTCCTGCCGCTCTCAAGATTCTGCCAACACCCTCTCTCGCGCGCTCCCGCGCCCTGCCGCCGCATCTGCGATGCAACGGTCATGCCTTGGGCGAGGCTCGGCGCCTTTGGCGCTGAGCCTCGCCCAACCGGCCAATGGCATCGCAAGATGCCTGAAGGCTGGGCGGGAGCGCCCCGTCGTATTGGCTATTTGGCTTCAAACCAATCCAGCATCCGGGTTGCCCAGTCTTTGGGGATCCGGTGCCCGCCAGAGAAAAGCACCAACCGGATGTCCGCTCCAGCGCCGCAATCCCAACTGCGGATGAGATCCCCGTCTTCCACTTTGGTTTTCTGTGGAGCATGGGACGCGCAGCCATTTGTCTGCCGCCACAGCTCCAGCCCGGCAAAGGCATCGCCTTGCTGATAGCGACCACCGCCCAGTGCCCGCCCTTCCAGCGGCACCACTCCGTCGCTCCAGCCATGACTATGAAACAGGCGCACCGGGCCTGCACAGGTTTCAGGTTGCGGCCGCCAGAAACTGCCAGACACGGGCGCATAGGCCGCAAAAAGATCAGGCTCCCCACAGGCCAAATAGTTGACCATGAAGGCGCCGGAAGAAAACCCCGCCAGAACCGTGTGGCCCAGATCGACGTCATGGCGCAGGGATGCATCCTTTAGCACCGCGTCAAAAAACGCGGCCTCATCGCGTCCCTCCCTGCCGGGTCGAGACGCCCAGGATCGGCGCGCGCTGCCTTCCCGCATGGACCCATCCGGCGCAATCACCGCATAGCCACGCGCTGTAAGCGACTGCACCAATGTCTGATTTTTCAAAACCCCAGCGCCGCTGCTGCCATAGCCATGCAGGAAGACAACCGCAGGCACGGGGCCGGTCGCCTGTTCGGGCAATACAATGCGGTAACTGCCAATTCGAACCTTGCAGGCTGTATCCGCCGCGCCACAAGCTGCGCTTTCCGTGCCGCCGCCGAACAGAGCGGCGAGCACAAGGGCCAGACCGGCGCCTACCCGTCCCATGGCACCAGCGGCAGCCCCGCCGCGACCCATCCCGGACCCGCCCGTGAGCCGAGCATGCCTTCGGACACATCAATCACATCCGGATACCCTGCCACCGCGAGCTGCCGTGCCAGACGGGCTGAGCGGCCACCGCGCGCACAAATCAGCGCGACCCGGCGTCCCGGTGCGGCGTCAACAGCCGCCCCCAAGGCGTCAATAAAATCATCGCGGCGCAGATCAATGGGCACCGAAACAGACCCGACACCGGTGCTGCGCCATTCGCTGGGGGTGCGGATGTCAATCAGCAGGATCTCTCCCGATTGGGATTTCTGCAGCGCCTCTGCCGGTGTGAGAATAGACTGGTCGTGCTTTACCACGCGGGTCCGCTGCCAGACGCCGACCGCCAGAACTGCGGCCAGCACACCGCCACCGGTCAAGACCTGCCGTCGCCCCACAAGCCTGGGATTTTGAACCTTGTTGGCCATCTGCCCCTCCACGCATTCCGATCTCGGGACACAAAGCACAAAATCCGGGCCATCATACAAGTGCCGCGCCTTCAACTTCTTGTCACCGACCGTGGTCATCGCCACTTCTTGCTGCAATAGCAGACGTCCACCGGGACAAGTATACCGCCAAGGGTTGCCTCCTGAGGCTGGCACGGTAATAAAAACCTTTAAGGCGATGTGAAATTTGCCGCAAAAACGGAGGAGACCTGACAGTGAGCCTGTTTCTGATAGCGGCGCTGCCCTTTCTTGGTGCGGTATTTCCCGCTCTTCTGATCCGCGCCGGGCGCAATGCTGCCGCCTCATCCGCCGGGTTCACCACCTTGCTGGCCTTCATCGGGTTGATGCTGCACGCGCCTGCGGTGCTGCGCGGCGAGGTCATTCAGGCGTCGGTCGACTGGCTGCCGGGACTGGGGCTGAATGCGAATTTCTTTCTCGACGGGCTTGGGTTTCTCTTTGCCACTCTGATCCTGGGCATCGGGTTGCTGATCATCATCTACGCGCGTTTCTACCTGACCCGCGAAGATCCGATGGGGCAGTTCTACAGTTATCTTCTGTTGTTTCAGGGCGCGATGGTTGGCATCGTTCTGTCCGACAACATCCTGATGCTGCTGGTGTTCTGGGAGCTCACCTCGCTGTCGTCCTTCTTGTTGATCGGCTATTGGAAGCACCTGCCCGAAGGCCGGCAAGGCGCACGTATGGCACTGGCTGTCACCGGATCGGGCGGGTTGGCGATGATCGGTGGGATGCTGATCCTTGGCAATATCGCGGGCTCTTATGACCTGACGGTGATCTTGCAGCACAAAGAGGCCATTCAGGCCTCGCCGCTGTATCTGCCAGCGCTGATCCTGATCCTGCTGGGCGCTTTCACCAAATCGGCGCAGTTTCCGTTCCATTTCTGGCTGCCCCATGCGATGGCGGCCCCGACGCCTGTGTCGGCCTATCTGCACTCCGCCACGATGGTCAAAGCGGGCCTTTTCCTGATGGCGCGCATGTGGCCGGTTCTGGCCGGCACGCCCGAGTGGTTCTACATCGTCGCCACCACAGGGCTCGTAACCATGGTACTGGGTGCGGTGATTGCCCTGTTCAAGGATGATCTGAAAGCGCTTCTGGCCTTTTCCACCGTCAGCCACCTAGGGCTGATCACCATGCTCTTGGGCTTTGGCACCAAAATTGCTGCCGTGGCGGCGGTCTTCCACATCATTAACCACGCGACCTTCAAGGCCGCACTCTTCATGTCGGCCGGCATTGTCGATCACGAGGCCCACACCCGCGATATAAAACGTCTGGGCGGCCTGCGTCACCTGATGCCGATCACCTTCACCATTGTCATAATCGCCTCGCTGTCGATGGCGGGCATCCCGCCACTGAATGGCTTCCTGTCCAAGGAAATGATGCTGGAGGAGGCCTACCACACAACGTGGCTCGGCTCTCACTGGGTCATTCCCGGTCTGGCTGTGCTGGCGGCGGTCTTCTCGGCCGCTTATTCCTTCCGCTATATCGCCCATGTGTTCCTCGGGCCCAAGCGTGACGACTACCCCACCACGCCGCATGACCCGCCTGCAGGCCTGTGGCTGGCACCCGCCTTTCTGGTCCTCTTGGTGATCTTTATTGGCCTCAATTCTAACGGAGTAGCTGGCCCACTGGTCAGTGCCGCGGCCAATGCCGTCATCGGCGATGACCTGCCCTATTATTCACTGAAACTCTGGCATGGCGTGACACCTGCACTCTATATGTCGGCGATTGCCGTCATTGGCGGACTGTTGTTCCTCAGCCAGCACAAACGGCTGGAGGCCTTCTGGAACGCCCTGCCCCGACCCGAGGCAAAGGTGATCTTTGAGGCGCTGGTGAATGGGCTGGTCCGGGCTGCGCGCGCAGGCTCTGACGCTTTGCACAATGGCGCGATCAGCCGCTATGCGGCGATCATGATCGTCTTTACCACCGGGCTCACCTATGCCGCCTTCCGCACCGGAACACTGGCGGCCCCCACCCGCAGCGTGCAGGAGGCCGGAGTTCTGCCGGTTATCGGCTGGATCTGTCTGGTGGTTGCCACCCTTGCCGTGGTCATGAAACACCGCAACCGCCTGTTGGCGCTGGTATTGATCGGTGTCGTCGGCCTGGTTGTGTCTTTGTCGTTCAACTATCTCTCCGCCCCGGATCTGGCGCTGACACAGATCTCGGTCGAGGTGGTGACAATCGTTCTGATGCTTCTGGCGCTGAACTTCATGCCCAAGGACACACCGGTTGAAACCCCGCTGGGCAAGCGGCTGCGCGACATCACCATTTCGATCTTTGCCGGGCTAGGCTCTGGTGGGTTGATCTATGCGCTGATGACCCGCGATTTTGCCGCCGCGCCAATCTCTGAGTATCATCTGGCCAATTCCTACAAAGGCGGCGGCGGCACCAATGTGGTGAACGTCATTCTGGTCGACTTCCGGGGTTTTGATACCTTTGGGGAGATCATCGTTCTGGGCATCGCCGCGCTGGTGATCTTTGCCCTGACCGAAGCGATCCTCGGGTCCAGAGTTCGTGCCCGTCTGCTGAACCGCAAGCCCGATATGCCACGTGCCGGTGATGCGCACCCGTTGATGATGGTTGTCGCAACGCGGGTGATGATGCCACTGGCGCTGATGGTTGCCGCCTTCATCTTCTTCCGCGGTCACAACCTGCCGGGAGGCGGTTTCATTGCTGGTCTGATCGCGGCCATCGCGGTGATCATGCAATATATGGCCTCGGGCTTTGCCTGGGCCTCGGAACGCCAGCGGTTCTTCTTTCACGGTATCATTGGCTCCGGCGTGCTGATTGCTGCGGCAACCGGCATGGGGGCGTGGTTCAACGGGCTGCCCTTCCTGACCAGTGCCTTTGGCTACATAGACTGGCCCCTGCTGGAAGAATTCGAATGGGCCACCGCCGCGCTGTTTGACCTTGGGGTATTCCTCGCCGTGGTCGGCGCGGTGATGCTGGCGCTGGAAAGCCTGGCCCGCTTTGCCTGGCAGCCCGGCATGGAGACAGAGCACGCGATGGATATCAACCCGGCCCGCGACGATGTCGCCGAAGACGAGAAAGAGGCGTGAACATGGAAATCCTTCTTGCCTCTGCCGTCGGCATCCTGACGGCCTCCGGTGTCTATCTGATCCTGCGCCTGCGCAGTTTTCCGGTCATTCTTGGCCTGTCGCTGATCACCTATGCGGTGAATGTCTTTCTGTTTGCCACCGGGCGACTGGCCGTTGGCGCGCCGCCGATCCTGAACAAATACGCCGAGGTCGCCTATACCGACCCGCTGCCGCAGGCCTTGGTGCTGACCGCGATCGTGATCTCATTCGGGATGACGGCCGTGGTGGTGATGATCGCCCTGGGCGCTTATCTTTCGGCCCGCCATGACAAGATCGACATGACCAGCGCTGATGAGGCGGGAGACGACGCATGAACCATCTTCTGATCGCCCCGGTGGTGCTGCCGGCCATTGTCGCGCCCTTCATCGTCATGGCCCTGCGCCACCACCTGCAGTTACAGCGGGTGTTCTCGGTCGGCAGTTCCGTGCTGCTGAGCATCATCACGCTGGCCTTGGCGGTGCAGGCTGCCGACGGCACCATCCAGATCTACGAACTGGGCAACTGGTCCGCGCCCTTTGGCATTGTTCTAGTGTTGGATCGCCTGTCGGCAATGATGATCACCCTCACGGCGCTTCTGGGTCTTGCGGTTGCGCTCTATGCGATCGGCTCTGGCTGGGACACACGCGGGCGGCATTTTCATGCGCTGCTGCAGTTTCAGCTGATGGGCATCCTCGGCGCTTTTCTGACCGGCGACGCCTTCAACCTCTTTGTTTTCTTCGAGGTGCTGCTGATTGCCTCATACGGGTTGATGATCCACGGCGGCGGCGCGGTGCGGCTGCAGGCCGGTGTGCAATATGTGGTCTATAACCTCTTGGGCTCTACCCTGTTTCTGTTTGCGCTTGGCACCCTCTATTCGGTGACCGGGACGCTGAACATGGCGGATCTGGCGGTGCGGGTGGCCGAAATGCCGGCCGATGACACCGCCCTGTTGCGGGCTGGCGCGCTGATGCTGCTGCTGGTCTTTGCTATCAAAGCCGCGGTGCTGCCGCTGCATTTCTGGCTGCCGGCCTCTTATGCAAATGCGCCGCTGCCGGTGGCAGCCCTTTTTGCAATCATGACCAAGGTCGGCGCCTATTCGATCCTGCGCATCTACACGCTGGTTTTTGGCCCCGATGTGGCCGCCACGGCGGGTATCGTCACCGACTGGCTGCTGCCCGCTGCCATGCTGACCCTCGCCGCAGGCGCCATCGGCGTTCTGGGCGCGCGTGAGATTGGCCGACTGGTGGCCTTTGGTGCCATTGCCTCCATGGGCACGCTGCTGATCGCCATTTCCCTCTTCACGGCTGAGGCCGCCGCTGCGGCACTCTATTACACGCTACATTCCACGCTGGCCGCAGCGCTGATGTTCCTTGTCGCCGATCAGGTGATGGAACGCCGTGGCGGCGCCATTGTGGCCACAGGACCGATGCCACAGTCCGGCCTGATATCAGCCCTGTTCTTTGCCGGTGCCATCGCCATGGCAGGCATGCCGCCGCTGTCTGGCTTCCTGGGCAAGCTGCTGGTCATGGACGCCGCCCGCGATGCCGATCTGGTCTGGTGGATCTGGGCCGTGATCCTCGCCGGATCGCTGATCACCATTGTCGGATTTGCCCGCGCCGGAACCGAGATTTTCTGGAAGAGCCACGATGCCAGCATCAGCGCCGCCCCGGCGGAGACCAGTACGGACGCCGATCCCGACCCGGAAGATGCGCCAAGTGGCGCACTGGCGCTTGTGGTGATCTTTGGCCTTGTCGCGGGACTGGCGCTGCTCACCGTCTTTGCCGGCCCCGTGTCACACTACACCGAGGCCACCGCCGCGCAGCTGTTTGACCCGGCGGCCTATATCAATGCAGTTCTAGGGAGCGCCAAATAATGGGCATCATGAAACGGCTCGTGCCGCATCCGATCCTGACCTTGCTGCTGACCTTTACATGGCTGTGTCTTGCGGCAACCTGGACGCTGAATTCGCTGCTGTTTGGTCTCGGCCTAGGCCTGATCATTCCCTTTGTCACCCAGCCATACTGGCCCAACCGGCCCCGGCTGCGCGCCCCGCTGAAGATCGCCGAATACATCCTTGTGGTGCTATGGGACATTGTCATCGCCAACACCATTGTCGCCCGGATCGTTCTCTTCAAACCCAACGCTGATCGCAAACCCGCATGGGTCACCATCCCGCTGGAGCTGAAAACGCCTGAGGCGATCACCATGCTGGCCGGCACAATTACCATGACCCCCGGCACCCTGTCGGCCGACCTGTCCTCGGAAGGTCATGCGCTGCTGGTCCACTGTCTGGATGCCCCGGATCCGGATGCCATGCGCGATGAAATCAAAGACCGCTACGAACGCCGCCTGATGGAGATTTTCGAATGATCGCCTCTGCCACCACCTTTGCCTTTTTCTGTTTCGCAATCGCCCTGCTGATGAACCTGTGGAAAGTCGTGAGCGCTGACCAGACCGCCGACCGAATTCTGGCGCTGGACACGATGTTCATCAACGCCATCGCACTGATGGTTCTCTACGGCATCGCCGCCGGAACCGGGATCTTCTTTGAGGCGGCCATGATCATTGCCATGCTGGGGTTTGTCTCCACCGTGGCCTACACGCGCTTTATCCTGCGCGGCAACATCATCGAGTGAGGGCATCATGATTACTCTGGCAGAATTTCTGATCGCCTTTTTCCTGATTATCGCCGGGATTTTTGGCTTTGTCGGCTCCTTCGGTTTGCTGAAACTCAATGATGAAATGTCGCGGCTGCACGCGCCCACCAAAGCCACCACTCTCGGGGTCGGCGGGGTGCTGCTCGCATCCATGCTGAATGCGGCCGTGGTGCAGGGTCATCTGTCCCTGCACGAGCTGATGATCACGCTGTTTTTATTCCTCACGGCACCGATCACCGCGCATTTCATTGCCAAAGTGCATATTCACCTGCAGGAAAGCCGCGATACTTTGCCCGAGGCGGGCGGCGATGGTCTTTGGGCCACGCATGACACCCCTGCCGACGAAGATTGATTTTGCGGGCCGCCCCACGGTGGCCTTAGCCCTGAAAGGCCTGTTTCATGGACGCCCCCCGCTTGCCGCTCACCAAGGATCTGGTTCTGATCGGAGGCGGGCATGCTCATGCTCTGGTGCTGAAGAAATGGGGCATGACCCCACTGGCCGGCGCCCGCGTTACCGTGATCAACCCCGGCCCGACCGCGCCCTATTCGGGCATGTTGCCCGGCTTTGTCGCCGGTCGTTACAGCCGGGCAGAGCTGGACATCGATCTGGTAAAACTCGCCCGATTTGCTGGTGCGCGGGTGATCCTTGGGGCCGCCACCCATATCGACCGCGCCAACAAGCTGGTGCATGTTCCGGGCAGGCCCCCGGTGAGTTATGACGTGGCCTCGGTTGATGTTGGGATTACGTCCGACATGCCGGATCTGCGCGGCTTTGGTGCACATGGCGTGCCGGCCAAGCCGCTTGGTGCTTTTGCAGCCCGCTGGGACGATTTTCGCAATTCTGACGGCCCGGCCCGTGTGGCCGTCATCGGTGGCGGCGTTGCCGGAGCCGAACTGATACTGGCCATGGCCCATGCGCTGAAAGCCCGAGGGCGGCTTTCGCAGGCCACGCTGATAGACAGCGCGCGCGCATTGACCGCCGTCGGCTCCAAAGCAGCAACCCAGCTGCGCCACGCGCTGACCGGCCTTGGTGTCACCCTGCTGGAGGACGCAGAGGTCGCCGAGGTCAAAGCCGACCGCATCCTGCTGAAGGACGGCCGCGAAGTCTTGTCGGATTTCACCACCGGGGCTGCAGGCGCGCGGCCGCACGGCTGGCTGGCCAACAGCGGGCTGGAGATGGAGCATGGCTTCATCACTATTTCCGAAAGCCTGCAAAGCTCGGACCCTGATATCTTTGCCGCGGGCGACTGCGCCCATATGGAATTTGCACCCCGCCCCAAGGCCGGGGTCTATGCGGTGCGCCAGTCTCCGGTGTTGTTCGACAACCTGCGCGCCGCACTGGCCGGTTTGGCCATGCGCGGCTACCAGCCTCAGGGTGACTACCTGAAACTGATCTCGCTTGGCGGCAAATCCGCCCTTGGTGAACGGTTCGGCGCCACCCTCTCTGGCCCGCTGATGTGGCGCTGGAAAAACCACATTGATCAGCAATTCATGGAGAAGTTCCGCACCCTGCCCGCCATGGGCCAGCCCTATCTGCCGGAGCTTCACGCCAGCGGGTTGAAAGAAGCACTGGGCGACAAGCCGATGTGCGGCGGCTGCGGTGCCAAGGTTGGCCGCAACGCCCTGCGGGCCGCTCTGGCGCCTTTGCCCGGCAACCAGCGCAGCGATGTTGCCCCGCTGCCCGGCGATGACGCCGCATTGCTGCTGACCGGCGGCGCGCGACAGGTGATCAGCTCGGACCATCTGCGCGCGCTGTGTGATGATCCGGTTGTAATGACCCGCATCGCTGCGGTTCACGCGCTGGGGGATGTCTGGGCCATGGGGGCCGCCCCGCAGGCGTCCACTGCCAATCTGATCCTGCCAAAAATGTCTGCCGACCTGCAGGAACGCACCCTGCGCGAGATCATGGCCACCGCCACCGAAGTGCTGCGCGATGCCGGCGGTGAAATCGTCGGCGGCCATACGTCCCTTGGGGATGAGTTGACCATCGGCTTTACCGTCACCGGCCTGTGTGATCGCGATCCCATCACCCTGCAGGGCGCCAAGCCGGGGGATGCACTGATCCTCACCAAACCCTTGGGATCTGGCGTGATCATGGCCGCCGAAATGGCAGGACAAGCCGATGGCGCATGGGTGGCGACGGCGCTGACCCAGATGGGGCGCGGACAGGCACAGGCCTCTGCCATTCTGCGCGATGCCCATGCGATGACGGATGTGACCGGCTTTGGCCTGATCGGGCACCTTCTGGGCATCTGCGAGGCCTCCGGTGTCAGTGCGCATCTGAACACCGCCGCGATCCCGCTGCTACCCGGCGCGGCAGAGCTGGCGGCGCAAGGCATTCGATCGTCCCTTTATCCTGACAACCTGTCGCTTGCGCCCTGGATGAAACCGGTGGGCGTGCAAGAGCTGCTGTTTGACCCGCAAACCGCAGGTGGCCTGCTGGCGGCGGTTGCGGCAGAAGACGCGGACGCGTTGGTCGAGAAACTGCGCGCAGGCGGCGATCAGGCCGTGATCATCGGAACTGTAACAGAGGGTGCAGGCGGGATCGTCCTGGACTAGTTGTTCGCAAAGCGCTCCATCACGGCCATGATCCGATCCGCGGCACTGTTCAACCCGGCTGTATCCAGCGCGCCTGCATCTACGTGATCCAGAACCTCAGCACCTATCGCACGGCGGGATTTCTCATAGGCAAGATCGTAATGGTCCAGCATCAGCGTTCGGGTCAGCCCCAGCTTGTCGCCTTCGTCAATGAGATCAAACCAATTGTCGACCACAGCATTGGACCGATGCGCCCGCAGATGCCCCAGCCGTTCACGCAGCATCACCGCGTCTGAAAGGATATCGTCGTAAGCGCGGGTCAAATAGGCACAGCGTGCCTCGGCAGACGCACGCACTTCGACGCGGGGCGCGGCCTTCATCAATGCCCAGACGGACGGGGGAATAATCCGCTGCCCGACTTTACTGGATTCCGCTTCGACCAACACAGGGCGGGCCGGGTCCAAACGGCACAGCACGGTGGCCAATGCGCTTTCAAAGCCTTTTTGCAGCGGTTGCGGCGCGGGCATGTCTCCCAACAAAGACCCGCGATGATTGGCCAGACCTTCCAGATCCAGAACCTGGCCACCGCGCGCCTCTACCAGCTTCAGCAGATCCGTCTTTGCAGTGCCAGTATAGCCGTCCAGCAGCAGAAAACGATGCGGCAGCGCAGTGTCGTAGAGGTATTTGTTCACCAGCCGCCGGTAGGTCTGATAACCGCCCTCAACCACCTCGGCGCGCCAGCCGATCTGCTGCAGCAGCCAAGTGAACGACCCGGACCGCTGACCACCGCGCCAGCAATAGACCAGCGGGCGCCAGCCGCCTTCGTGATGTGAGAGCTTCTGTTCGATATGATTGGCCGCATTGCGAAAAACCAGCGCCGCCCCCAGTTTTCGGGCTTTGAACGGGCTGTCCTGCACGTAGATGGTTCCGACCTCGGCGCGCTCCTCGTTGTTCAGCACCGGCAGGCTGATGGCGCCGGGCACATGGTCCTCGGCAAATTCCGCCGGGCTGCGCACGTCGATCACATCGTCAAAACCGTGATCGTGAAAATCGGTGAGTGTTCTGAATGTCAGGGCCATACATCCCTCTAACGCCGGAAATAGGCGGGGAAAAGCGCAAGCGTCATCCGATGGTTGAATCTTTTCATTTTTTCAACCAAATAGAGGCAACAGGCGGCAGCCCGCGGTAGGTTGCTCCGTTCAGAACAATAAAAAGACAACCTGGCAATGACAGCAAATACCCTCTATTTTCATACGCTTCCCGGCCACCTGATCCGGCGGCTGAACCAGATTTCGGTCGCCCAGTTCCACGAAGCCATGGCCGATCTCGCGCTGGATCTGACCCCGGTGCAATTTGCCGTTCTCAGCGCTGTTGGCGGCAAACCCGGCATCGATCAGGCGACGGTTGCCGGGCTCATCGCCCACGACCGGGCAACAACAGGCAAAGTGGTTGAGCGGCTGGCCGCCAAAGGGTTTATGCTGCGCAGCACATCAGAACACGACCGCCGCTCCAAAGTGCTGACCCTGACGAGCGCCGGTCATGGGCTGCTGGCACAGGCAAAGCCGGCAGTCGAGGCAATACAGACAACCATCCTGTCCGGATTGTCAGACACCGAACAAGCACAATTCGTTGGGCTGCTCGACAAGGCCGCCAATGCCGGCAACGGGTTGAGCCGCGCGCCGCTGCGGGCAATGTCAGAATAACGATCCCTGCGGATCGGTCGCTGGTGGCGGCTGTGCAGGCGCCGCCTCCTCAAGCAGGGGTTCGATCAGGTCACAGCCTTCCGCCCGGTTTGAATTGACCACAGTCGCAACCCGATGCCAGCGCAGCACATCCTCTGGTCCCGGCTGCATGAGCCGGGCGGCGCCATGACCTTCCTCGCCCAGCCACAGCGCCCAGTGTTCTGGCTCCAGCACCAGTGGCATACGGTGATGAACAGCCGACACGCCTTCATTGGCCCCGGTAGTCACCATCGCACAGGTCGCAATCCCGTCCCGCCCCCAGGGCTGCCAGATGCCCGCAAACGCCAGCGGCGCGCCATCACGGCGGCTGAAATACCACGGCAGCCGGGCGCCCTCTGGTGTTCGCGTCCATTCATAAAAGCCACTGGCGGGGATCAGACAGCGCTGGTCGCGGCTGGCCTTGGCGAAGGCGGGTTTTTCGGGAATGGTTTCGGCCCGCGCATTGATCAACAGTGGCCCATCAGTGGGTGTTTTGTACCAAACCGGCAAAAACCCCCAGCGCATGGCGGTCAACCGTCGCCCTGCTGCCCCTGCCTGCACCACATGCACCGAATTTGTCGGGCAGACATTGTAATTCGGCACCTCGGGCAGATCATTCGCAGGCTGGGCTGCAAACAACTGCGCCATGGCATCATTTGGAAGCGTGATTGCAAATCTTCCGCACATCGGTAATTACATATCCATCACATAACCATGTCTGCGTCAGCGGGCACATCAACACCTGAGGACTGGATGTCGAATCTTTCAGCAGCTGAACTAAAACGCAAGGCATTCGCCGACATGCAGGCGGGCAAACTCAAGTCCAGCGTAAAGAAGGCAACCCTCGGGACCAAGAAGTCGCCGCAGGATGCCGACTTCTGGACAATAGCAGGCGTTGGGCACAGCCAGCTGAAGGATTTCAGAAAGGCCCTCCCCTTTGTTGAAAAAGCGCACAAGCTGAAGCCGCTGCGGGTGGATTACATTGAAAACCTTGTGGTGGCCCTTGAGGCCTTGGAAAAAACCGACCGGGTGTGCCAGATTCTGAACAACGCCTGCACACTGCAACCAGACAATGAAGAACTGGCCCATTTGCGGGCCAAAGCGATGCAGCGCAATGACATGTGGGCAGAGGCGATCACTGCTGCGGATCATCTGATTGCGTTGGCCCCTGAGCGCGCGGCAGGGTATTATATTCGCGGCGAAGCACGCGGCAAGCTGAACCACCCGGAAAGCGACCATGACAAGGCAAAAGCCTATGAGATGGCACCAGAGAACAATCTCATTGCCAAACTCTATGCGAGTTCCTTGAACCAGCAGGGCAAGCCGAAAGAATCTGCCGAGATCTACTGGAGTCTTGTGGACGGCGACGGTGACAAACCCAACGTTCTGTTGGAGCTATCGGGATTGGTCAGCCGCGAAGATGCACCTAAATTGCTGGACTATATCAAGTGCGCCGAGAGCGAGTTCGACAAGCCCCGCCACGAGCTGGCGTTCGCAACGGCGAACCTTGTGGATAAGCTCGACGGCTTAAATGCAGCGATGCCAATTTACAACGAGGCAAATGCTTTGCAGCAGGCGGAGCAGCCGTTTAGCCCAAAGAAAGAAACCCTGCGCAAGAACGTGACCAAAAAGATCTTTGGCAAACCTTTGCCCGACGGCGATTGGCCAAAAGCACAGGCGCCGACACCTATCTTTATCGTTGGCCAACCGCGTTCAGGGACAACTCTGCTGGAAATGATGTTGTCTTCATCATCGAAAGTAAAAGGCTGTGGCGAGCTGATCCTTGCTGCCAATCTGACTGTTGAGCAGATTTTCCGCGATGCTCCTTTTACACCAGCCGATGCCCACCGGTTAGCGAGCGAATTCCGCCGCCTCATGCCGCAGCCCGAGGATGATGCAATCGCCTTTGTTGACAAGCTGCCGCATAACTACCGCCTCATCGGGTTCCTTGCCGCAAGTTTCCCAAATGCGCGTTTCATCAACCTGCTGCGCGACCCGCGCGACGTTGCACTATCAACTTGGCTAAAGCGCTTCCCGGCAGCCGGGATGCGCTATTCCAGCAGCATGGAAACCATGGCCATCAACGCCAACAACTACCGTTGGTACATAAATTTCTGGAACCAGCATTTCTCGGATCAGATCCTGACCGTGCAATATGAAAAACTGGTCAGTGACCCAGAAGGATACGGGAAGCTGGTCACGGATTTCGCAGGTATCCCGTGGGACCCGGCAATTCTGCACCCCGAGAAAAACACCGCCAGTGTCCGCACCGCGAGCCTCGCGCAGGTGCGCAGCAAAATCGGGACCAAATCGATCAGCAAATGGAAGTCGCAGGCCGAGCATCTCAAACCGCTGATCGAAAATCTGGATCCGGCCTTGTGGCCGGAATATGACCTCAGCGAATAAGACCTACTGGGTTCATGTCGAAAAAACGGGGCGGGCCTGAATTGGTCCGCCCCTTTGCAGTCTGTTGGCAGGTTATTTTCGGTAGGCCTGTCGGGCCAGATCGATCCTGGCATCCATCAAAGACATCTCCTGCATGATCTTGCGGCGTTTCGTCCGGTCGCCAGTGTCGCGCAATTCGGCCCGCAAACGCTCTAACGCGCGAGACAGGGAGACAAACTCAGGAATAGCGCCGTTTTCGCGCATCACCCGGTTGATCAGCGCGTTGTCCGGGTCAGCCTCAGTGGGAAGCGGCTTGCCTGCACCTGGCAGGTTTTCGAATTCACCCTCTGCCTCGGCGGCGGCTATTCTGGCGTTGATGAGATCAATCAGCGGATGGTCCATACGAGCATTTTGCCATGGACTAGCCGCGCAGAAAAGAGGGCCATGCACTCTGCACAGCCCTCGTCGGTTTCACACGGTTCAAATGCGCTTATTTCTTGGAGATACGGCCATCCAGATAGGGTGTGTATGGGCCCTTGGCCGCCAGATATTCGGCCAGAACATCGGCCAGATCGGGACCAAAGTCATAGGCATTTTTGTCTTCGCCTGCGAACATCTTATAGCCGTCACCGCCGTTGCGCACATAGTTGTTGGTCACCACCAGATAGGTTTTGGCCAGATCAACCGCTGCAAAGCCATCGCCTTCGGCAACCATAACGTCGCTAACGCGGCCCTCATTAGGTGCCACTGACTGGTCCCAAGTGAATTTCACCCCGGCGACCTGAGGGAAACGGCCTTTGACCTCTTCCACCTGGCTCACACCATTCTCCAAGGCCGAGACAAGACCGGCGCCAGAGATTTCGAACGTTGAAAGCGTGTTCTGGAACGGCAGGATGGTCAGCACTTCGCCCATGGTCACCTGACCCGGCTCCAGACTGGCGCGGATACCGCCGGAGTTGGCGATGGCAATGGTCACGCCCTGATCAGCCACCCGGTCTAGCATGGAATCGGCGATCAGATTGCCCATCTGACACTCCTGCACCCGGCAAACCGTGCGGTCGCCATTAATGGCTTCGGCGGTTTCCGCCACCACCTTGGTTCGGATCTCGTCAAGTGGCTTGGCCAGTTCGGCGATGCGGGCCACCGTGGCCTCATCCTCGGTCACGGAACCATCCATGATCAGCGGCTCGCCTGCCGCTTCGACGATGTTTCCTGCGTCGTCAAAGGTCACGTTCAGCTCGCCCAGGAATTTGCCATAGGCATAGGCCTGCACGATGGCGGTTTCGTTGACCATGGTTGGGTAAGGGCCTGCGGCCTTTTCCGACACATTCGACAGGTAGGTGTTGGAATGCCCGCCAACGATCACATCGACCCCTGTAGTGCCAGCTGCAACAGCCTGATCAACGCTATAGCCAGAATGGCTGAGCACGATGATCTTGTTGACACCTTCGGCGATCAGCTTGTCGACCTCCGCCTGTACAGCGGCAACCGGATCAGAAAAGGTAATGTTCTTGCCTGGGCTGGCCAGATCCGGGGTGTCTTCCGGCGTCAGGCCGATGAGGCCGATCTTCTCGCCGCCGCGCTCGATCACGGTGGATTTCTGCAGCACATCCGCCAGCGCCGGCTCGCCCGAGACATCCGCGTTGGACATCAGCACCGGGAAATCGACGCTGTCCATAAATCCGCGCAGCACTTCGGGGCCATCGTCAAATTCGTGGTTGCCAACGGTCATCCCATCATAGCCGAGCTTGTTCATCATCTCGGCGGCAACTTTGCCTTTGTAGTAAGTGTAATAGAGCGAGCCCTGAAACTGGTCGCCCCCATCCACGAGGATCGAATTGTTGCTGCGGCTGCGGGCGTCAGCGATTGCGGTCACCAGACGGGCAGAGCCGCCAAAACATTTTCCTTCGGCGTTGTCACCTTCCCGACAGCCGCTGTCATATTTGCTGACGGGCTCAAACCGCGCATGGAAATCATTGGTGTGCAGTATGGTCAGATTGTAGTCGGCCGAAGCCATGCCAGCGGTCAGGCTCAGCGCCGCCGCGGTAGACAGAAATCGAGTCAGCATGTTGAGTACTCCCTATTTGTTTTATTATTGACCGGGATCGTGGCGCTGCACGCTGCCCGTGTCAAAGGGGAAAATTCCTCACCCAGGGTCACCGCCCACCCTGCCCCAAGGCACAGGGAGGACACGCTCCAAGGTGCCAACTGGCAAATAACCGGCAACAATGACGTCCCGATGACGGGATTTCCGCCGGAACGCGCAAAACAGCCAGCTTGTTCTTGACCCCACTGCAACTGCGCGGCATCAGGCATCCATGCTGATTTACAAGATTTTCCGGGCCGATGAGTGGGCGGCCCTGCAAGCTGAGGGCGAGACCCTTGGCGCCCCCATCGATCTGGCCGACGGCTATATTCACTTCTCATCGGCTGACCAGGCCGCCGAGACCGCAGCCAAGCATTTTGCCGGGGCTGAAGGTCTTTGGCTGATCGCCTGCGATGCGGACGCGCTGGGTGCGGAGCTGAAGTGGGAGGTCTCGCGCGGCGCGGCGCTGTTCCCACATCTCTACCGGCCGATGAAGATGACAGACGTCCTCTGGTCCAAACCGCTGCCCCTTGTGGACGGAACCCATCAGTTTCCGGAGGATACGGAATGAGTGTGATTGAAACTCTTGGCCTTGCCATGCTGCACAAATTCGACCCCGAAGCCGCACATGGGCTGTCGATCAAAGCGCTGAAGATGGGGCTGGCACCGCTGCCGGGCATGGTCACCTCGCCGCGCCTGAAAACAACGGTCGCCGGGCTGGATCTGCCCAATCCGGTGGGGCTGGCGGCTGGCTATGACAAGAACGCCGAGGCGGTAACACCGCTGTCGCGCGCCGGTTTCGGCTTTATCGAGGTTGGTGCCGCCACCCCGCGCGCCCAGCCCGGCAATCCCAAACCGCGGCTGTTCCGGCTGACCGAAGATCAGGCCGCGATCAACCGGTTTGGCTTTAACAACGAAGGCATGGAAGTGATCGGTGATCGCCTGTCCCGCCGCCCGCAGGATGCAGTGATCGGCCTTAACCTTGGCGCCAACAAGGACAGCACCGATCGGGCAGGCGATTTTGCCCGCGTGCTGGCCCATTGTGGTGCGCATCTGGATTTTGCCACGGTCAATGTCTCCTCGCCCAACACCGAAAAACTGCGCGACCTGCAGGGCAAGGCGGCGCTCTCGGCGCTGCTGGCTGGTGTCATCGACACCCGCGATGGCCTGGACCGGCCGATCCCGGTCTTCCTGAAGATCGCCCCGGATCTGACCAGCACCGAAGTTGAAGACATTGCCGAAGTGGCCCTGGAAAGCGGCATCGACGCGGTGATTGCCACCAACACCACCCTGTCGCGCGATGGGCTGAAAAGCCCGGACAAGAATGAGGTCGGCGGCCTTTCCGGCGCGCCGTTGTTTGAAAAATCGACCCGCGTGCTGGCGCGTCTCAGCCAGTTACTGAACGATGAGGTGCCGCTGATCGGTGTCGGTGGTGTCGGCAATGCTGAACAGGCCTATGCCAAGATCTGTGCAGGGGCGAGCGCGGTTCAGGTCTATACGGCCATGGTCTATCAGGGCCTGTCGCTGGCCGGTGACATCGCCAAAGGGCTGGACGGGTTGCTGGAACGCGACGGGTTCACCAATGTGGCAGAGGCCGTCGGCAGCAAACGCGGAGACTGGCTGTGATCACCTATTGGCACAATCCCCGCTGCTCCAAATCCCGCGCTGGCCTCGCCCTTCTGGAAGAACAGGGTGCAGAGGTAACGGTGCGTCTTTACCTCAAGGATGCCCCTTCGCTGGCCGACATCCAATCCGTGAACGCCGCACTTGGCCTGCCGGTGATTGCAATGGTGCGCACCGGTGAGACGGTTTTCAAGGAGCTGGGCCTGTCCAAAGACAGTCCGGACATGGCCCTTCTTGAGGCCATGGCGACGCATCCGATCCTGATTGAGCGTCCGATCGCCATCGCAGGAAACAAGGCCGCAATCGGCAGACCGACCGAGGCACTGAAAACCCTCCTGTGACGGCCCGCACAAAACTTTGCAGAAAAAAATATGCAAGAGCCTTCCTTAAGGCTCTTGCTCAGGCTGCCCGCGCCTCGAGTGCTGGATAGCGCAGGCCAAGCGTCACGCCGCGCGCCACAAAGGCCAGCAACAGGGCCGCCCAGAGCCCGTGATTGCCCCACAGCGGCACAAATGCAGCCGCAGCCACCGCATAGATCACAAAACACAGCGCCATCATATTGCGCATATCGCGTGTGGCCGTCGCCCCGATGAACACCCCGTCCAGCAGAAAGGCACCGCAGCCCAGCACGGGAAGCGCCACCAGCCAGGGCATATAGAGGCGCGCAGTGTCGCGGACCTCTGTCGCAGTGGTCATCAGATCAATGATCCAGCCCCCCGTCAGGGCAAACCCGGCAGCGGCCAGCACCGCGGTCACGGCGGTCCAGAACCCGGCCAGCCGCGCCGCCTGACGCAGCCCCGCCCGGTTGCGCGCGCCCATTGCCTGCCCGACCAATGTCTCAGCCGCGAAGGCAAACCCGTCCAGCCCATAAGAGGCAATGACCAGAAATTGCAGCAGCACTTGATTGGCGGCCAGAACCTCATCGCCAAAGCCTGCTCCAAAGAACATGAAGGAGACCAGCATCGCCTCCAGCAGCAGCGACCGGATCAGGATATCTCCGTTCACCGCCGCCATGACCCTGAGCCGTGCCCGATCAAACACCTGTGCCCAATGGCGCCAGGCAGGCGTGGCAAAGATGCCCCGGCACAGCCAGAGCCCCAGCGCTAGTCCGCTCCATTCGGCAATGAAGGTCGCCAGGGCCACGCCGCTCACTCCCCAGCCGAACTGCAGCACAAACACCAGATCCAGCAGGATATTCACCCCGTTCATCCACAGCTGCAAAAGCAGCACCGCGCGGGTGCGCTCCTGCGCGATCAGCCAGCCAATGATGCCAAACAGCGCAATTGCCGCCGGGGCTGACCAGATTCGGATCTGCAGATAGTCGCGCGCCATTCCTTCAACTTCGGCCGAAGCGGGGGCGAAATGAAAGGCTAGCCAGAACAGCGGCATCTGCAACAGGATCAGCGCCACACCAGCGCCGCCACCTATCATCAGCGCGCGGGTCAATAGCGCTGCCAGCTCCCCCTGTTCGCCCGCCCCAATGGCCTGACTGGCCAGCCCGGTGGTTCCCATACGCAGGAAACCGAACATCCAATACAGCGCCGACAGGATGATGGCGCCAATGCCGACCGCCCCAATTGGGGCTGCAAGCCCCATCTGGCCGACCACTCCAGTATCCACCGCACCCAGAATGGGCACGGTCACATTCGACAGCACAATCGGCACAGCGATCTTCAGAACACGGGCGTGGCCCGGCAGCTCAGCCTTTGTTTGCATCGCTTTGAGGCATCACGAAATGGCCTGTCGCTTGTGCAAACAGCTTGTCCTGATGATCCTGCCAGGCCGAGACATGCACCGAGGCATAGCGTCGGCCCGCACGGGCCACAGTGGCGCGGGCATAGGCATCGCGCGGCAGGCCGGAGCGCAGGTAATCGACAGTGAACCCAATTGTCTTGGGGCGACGCGGCAGATTGCCGGCGGCCATTTCCACTGGATCCAGCTCACCGCTTTCGATCCGCGGCCACAGGTGCGACCAATTTAGGGTAATGGCTGCCGTCACCTCGAGAAAGGCGGCGGTGACACCGCCGTGAATGGCCGGCAGGAACGGATTACCGATCAGTTTTTCATCGAAATTCAGCACCGCCGTCAGCTCGTCGCCACGCCGGTCAAAGGTGATGTTGAGGAAGCGGATATAGGGCACCGTATCGACCAGAGCATTCAGCGCCGCGTCACGGCGTTGTTTCACCTGCTGCATCGGTTCAGGGCGGGGCCGGTTCATGATTTCTGCTCCACTGTGAAAGTGCCGGCGGCCGTGGCCACCGGATTGTCGCTGTCCTCATCCATCGCAACGGCACGGACAAAGGCCACGGACCGGGTGACGTGATAGCATTCGGCCCGAGTGGTCACCGCCTGCCCCGGTGTGGCGGCGCGCATGTAGTCAATGCGCAGGTCGATGGTCGCGGTCGCGGCGGGTGAGGACGGGTGGCTCATCACAGCCGCCCCACAGCAGGTGTCCATCAGGGCCGACACAGCCCCACCATGGATCACCCCGGTCTCCGGATCGCCAATCAGCTTGGTATCATAGGGCATGGAGATCACCGCTTTTCCGTCGCCGATCTCGACCAGTGTCAAGCCCAGTTCCCGCGCGTGGGGAATCGCCTCGATGAACTGGCGCGCCAATTCTGACCGTTCTGCCATGGGGTGACCCTTTCCAGGTAAAACCTGTCCAATTTACGTACCGTCTTATGGGGCCGCCAGCCCTGCAAGGGCAAGCCCGGCTGTTGCCTATCCCGGCACAACTCCATAGGATTCCGTGCAAAGGAGAGTGTAAATGGCCGACGAACGTTTGTCGTTTAAAGAAATGTGCGCCGCCTTTGAGGTGACGCCACGTACCCTTCGCTATTACGAGTATATCGAGCTTTTGCAGCCCGAACGTGAAGGCCGTTCCCGGTTCTATGGCCCCCGCGACAAGGCCCGTATGCAGCTGATCCTGCGCGGCCGCCGCTGGGGCTTTCAGCTGGAGGAAATACGCCAATGGCTGCTGATATACGAACACGAAGGCAATGAGGCCCAGATGCGGGCCTTTCTTGAAATGGCGGACCGTCAGATGGGCGAGCTGGAAAAACAGCGCCAGCAGCTGGACGAGGCCATGAAAGAACTGGACGCGCTGCGCGCACAAACCCAGCGCGACCTCGCATAGCGCAGGGCGGCCTCACCGCGATAGTTTAGCCACCGCGGCATCCGCGCGCGCAGCCGTGCCCTGCTCCGGTCGGCAAACGCGCCGCCGAAATACCGTCAAATCCATCGCCATTTTAATATAGGCCCAACAACCCGCGGTCTTTGCATTGGGCTGTTAACCCCCTGCTACACTGGCTGCGTCTACAGTTGCTCTGCCTACCCGCGCCGCACCCGGTCCGGATGGGGGATGCATGCCGTAGAAAACAGACAGGATTCGCTGCGCCCTGACTGGAGCTGGCAAAGCATTTGCTTCGTATGCAGCCAAACTTACCTTGTGACGTAGCGTCGCGACAAAAGGATCTTACGTCAGATCGAAAAGTGACGCAGCGTCTGGGTTACGTAAACGGCAACTTGTTGGTCTATGCTGTGGGCATCAGCTCCAACCGGCAGGTCAGCCGCCATTGATGAGTGAACGATATGACAGATGATACACTGACAATCCGCGAGATGTGCGACGCCTATAGCGTCACCCCGCGCACCCTGCGGTTCTATGAAGCCAAGGAACTGCTGTTCCCCCATCGCGAGGGGCAAAAGCGCCTGTTCACCAAGCGCGATCGCGCCCGCCTGAAACTGATTTTGCGCGGCAAGCGCTTTGGTTTCAGCCTGGAAGAGATCCGCCAGCTCCTGGACCTCTATCACGTAGGTGACCAACAGCTCACCCAGCTGTCACGAACAGTCGAGATCGGCCATGAACGGCTGGCAGATATGGTGCGCCAGCGCGACGAGCTATCCGAAGCAATCACCGAACTGCAGGATCAACTGCAGTGGGGCGAAGAGGCTGTGGCCGCAATGGCCAAGAAGCAAAAAGCCGCCGAGTAATCAACCAGTTCGCCTGACCCCGCGCAGGCAAGGTTCCAACAGATCCGCATCCCAAACCCGAGGGAGTATAAGATGCCCAACTACACCGCCCCGACCAAAGACGTGCAATTCCTGCTGCATGATGTGCTCAACGTGACGGCATCCGACGTGCCCGGCTATGACGAGCTCGAAGCCGATTTTACCAGTGCCATTCTCGAAGAGGCGGGCAAGATCGCATCCGGTGTACTGGCGCCTTTGAACGTGGTCGGGGATACGGAAGGCTGCCGTTTGGAAAATGGCGTGGTGCGCACGCCGTCTGGGTTCAAGGCCGCCTTCGACCAGATGAAGGAAGGCGGTTGGCCCGGTATCGACATGCCGGAACAATACGGCGGCCAGAACATGCCTGCCGTGATCGGCACCGCAGTGGGAGAGTTCTTCTCTGGCGCCAATCAAGCCTTCACCATGTATCAGGGCCTCACTCACGGGGCAGCCTCTGCCATTCTGGCTCATGGCACCGAGGCGCAGAAAGACACCTATCTGCCCAATATGATCGCCTGTGACTGGACCGGCACCATGAACCTGACAGAGCCACACTGCGGCACCGATCTGGGGCTGATGCGCACCAAGGCGGAACCACAGGCGGATGGCTCCTACAAGATTTCCGGCCAGAAGATCTTTATTTCAGCCGGCGAGCACGACATGTCGGATAACATCATTCACCTGGTGCTGGCCAAGATCGAAGGCGCGCCGGAGGGCATCAAGGGTGTTTCGCTTTTCATCGTGCCGAAATTCATGGTCAACGATGACGGCTCGCTTGGCGCGCGCAACGGCGCCGCCGTGGGCAATATCGAAGCCAAGATGGGCATCCACGGCAATTCCACCTGCGTGATGAATTACGACGATGCCACCGGTTTCCTTCTGGGGGAGGAAAACAAAGGCATGCGCGCCATGTTCACCATGATGAACGAAGCCCGCCTTGGCGTGGGCATGCAGGGGCTGAGCCAGGCCGAAGCCGCCTATCAGAACGCGGTTGCCTATGCCAAGGACCGCCTGCAGGGCCGCGACGTGACCGGCACCAAGAACCCCGAAGGTCCGGCCGATCCGCTGATCGTGCATCCGGACATCCGCCGCAGCCTGATGGATCAGAAAAGCTTTGCCGAAGGCGGGCGTGCCTTTCTGTTGTGGGGGGCCTCACTGATCGATCAGGCGCATCGCAGTAAGGACGCGGATGCCGATGGTCTGGTGTCGCTGCTGACCCCGGTGATCAAGGGGTTCCTGACCGATCAGGGCTACGACATGACCGTACAGGCCCAGCAGGTCTATGGTGGCCACGGCTACATCGAAGAATCCGGCATGTCGCAATTCACCCGCGATGCCCGTATTGCCATGATCTATGAAGGGGCCAATGGTGTTCAGGCCCTCGATCTCGTCGGTCGCAAACTGGGCGCCGATGGCGGCAAGCACGTGATGGCCTTCTTTGAACTGGTGAAGAATTTCTGCAAGGAAAACGCAGGCGTTTCAGAAACTTACGCCAAAGACTTCATCGAACCGCTGAAAAATGCCTCCAAAGACCTGCAGGCCGCAGGCATGTATTTCATGCAGGCGGGGGTGAAAAACCCCAACCACGCCTTGGCCGGTTCTTATGATTTCATGCATCTCTTTGGCCATGTCTGCATTGGCCTGATGTGGGCCCGCATGGGCAAGGCGGCCCATGCCGCTCTCGACAATGGGGCCTCCGATGCGGCCTTTTATGAGACCAAGCTGACAACAGGGCGCTACTACATGGCCCGACGTCTGCCGGCGACCACCATGCACCTGGCCCGCATCCAGTCGGGAGCGGATACGGTGATGGCGCTGGATGCCGAAAGCTTCTGATCAGACGGTACCCGGCGGCAATACTGGCCGCCGGGTACCGAAAGAAGGGGAATTCGGAAAAGATGAAAACGCTCCCGCCACAGGGCCCAAGCCATCAGGACGGGAGCGCTGCCTTCACCTTTTACGGCCATCGGCTCTCCAGCCTGTACCGCCCTTCCAGGCTCTGCAATCATGGTTACCAGGGGGTAAAGGGCCCCATCATCTTTTCACAAATACTCCACGGGGGTGCGGGGGTGTGAACCCCCCGCTCCGGCCATCAGCAACAGGATCAGACCAATGACGATCAAGCTCCATTGTTTCGGTGAAAGCGGCAATTCCTACAAGGCGGCGCTGGCGCTGGAACTCTCCGGCCTCGACTGGGAGCCGGTTTTCGTGGACTTCTTCCGCGGCGCCGCCCGCAGCGAAGAATTCCGCGGTGTCAATGTGATGGCAGAGGCGCCGATGCTGGAGGACGGCGATTTCCGCCTCAGCCAGTCCGGCGCTATCCAGCAATATATCACCGACAAGACCGGAAAGTTCGGCGGCAGCCCGGAAGACAAGTACGAGGTGCTGCGCTGGGTGCTCTGGGACAATCACAAACTCTCCAGCCAGGCCGGGATGACCCGCTTCCTGATGAACTTCCTGCCCGAAGACAAACGCCCCGAACAGGTGATTCCCTTCATGCAGGGTCGCCTAAAAGCAGCTTATGCCACGCTGAACAGCCATCTGGAGGGGCGCGACTGGATCGTTGGCGACGGGCTGACCAATGCCGACATCAGCTGCTGCAGCTACCTCTACTACCCTGAACCCTTCGGGTTTGACCGCAAGGATTTCCCCCATATCGACACCTGGCTGACCCGCATTGCCGCGCAGCCGGGCTGGAAACACCCCTATGACCTGATGCCCGGCAACCCGTCGGACCGCGCCTGAGGAGACCAAGATGACCGAAGCCTATATCTATGACGCGCTGCGCACGCCGCGCGGCAAGGGCCGCAAAGACGGCGCCCTGCACGAGGTGACCAGCCTGCGTCTCTCGGCATTGACACTGAACGCAGTGAAGGAACGCAATAATCTGGACGGCCACGCGGTGGAGGATGTGATCTGGGGCAATGTCACCCAGGTGATGGAACAGGGCGGCTGTCTTGCCCGCTCGGCCGTGCTGGCATCGGATCTGGATGAGCGCATTCCGGGCCTTGCCATCAACCGCTTCTGCGCCTCGGGCATGGAGGCCGTCAACCTGGCCGCCAACCAGATCAAGGGTGGCGCGGGCAATGCCTATATCGCCGGCGGGGTCGAGATGATGGGCCGTGTGGCCATGGGCTCGGACGGGGCGGCGATTGCCGTGGACCCGTCACTGGCGATGGACAGCTATTTTGTGCCGCAGGGCATTTCGGCAGATATCATCGCGACTGAGTATGGCTTCAGCCGTGAACAGGCGGACGCGCTGGCCGTGGAATCTCAGCGCCGTGCGGCTAAGGCCTGGGAAGAAGGCCGGTTCGAAAAATCGGTGATCACCGTCACCGATCAGAACGGGCTGCCCATTCTGGACCATGACGAATACATGCGCCCCGGCACCGGCATGGACAATCTGGCCAAGCTGAACCCGGCCTTCCAGATGATGGGCGAGGCGATGCCCGGTTTCGACAAGGTCGCGATCATGAAATACCCGCACTTGGAGCGGATCAACCACATCCACCACGCCGGTAACTCCTCGGGCATCGTCGATGGCGCCGCGGCGCTGCTGATCGGCAACAAGGAGTTTGGCGCGCAATTCGGCCTGACACCCCGCGCGCGCATCAAATCCACCGCCAAGATCGGCCTTGATCCCACCATCATGCTAACTGGCCCGGTGCCGGTAACGCAGAAGATCCTTTCCGACGATGGCATGAACATCGGCGATATCGATCTGTTTGAGGTGAACGAAGCCTTTGCCAGCGTTGTGCTGCGTTTCCAGCAGGCCTTTGATGTGGACCCTGAGCTGGTCAACGTGAACGGCGGCTCCATCGCCATGGGCCACCCGCTGGGCGCCACCGGTGCGATCATCATTGGCACTCTGCTGGACGAGCTGGAGCGCCAGGACAAGGAAGTGGGCCTTGCCACGCTGTGCATTGCCTCCGGCATGGGTGCCGCGACCGTGATCGAGCGCGTCTAAGCCAGAAACATCTTAAGCGGCGCGGGCAGATCCCGCGCCCTCCCCGACAGAGCGGAGACAAGACATGACCGACTTCACATACGACGTAGACGCGGACGGCGTTGCCATCATCACCTGGGACGCCGTGGGCAAATCCATGAACGTGCTGACCCGCGAGGCCTTTGGTTTGGTGGAAGGATATATCGATCAGGCCCTGGCCGATGACGCCGTGAAAGGCGTGGTGATAACATCCGCCAAGAAGGATTTTGCCGGCGGAATGGACCTGAATGTGCTGGCCAGCATCCGCGAAGAAAGCGGTGACAACCCGGCTCAGGGCCTATTCGATTTCACCATGGGCGGCCACAGCATCCTGCGCAAAATCGAGCGCGCCGACATGGAGCCGAAAACCAACAAGGGCGGCAAGCCCATCGCCTGCGCCATCAACGGCACCTGCGCCGGCATCGGAACCGAGATTGCACTGGCCTGCCATCATCGGGTTATGACCGACAATCCCAAAGCCAAGATCGGCCTGCCCGAGATCCTGCTGGGCATTTTCCCCGGTGCGGGCGGAACCACGCGCTATTCCCGGATGGTCGGTGCCATGGCAGCGGCACCTGTTTTGCTGGAAGGCAAAATGCTGGACCCAAAGAAAGCCAAGTCGGCTCAGCTGATTGATGCGGTTGCTGCTGACCCGCTGGAAGCCGCGCGCGACTGGGTGCTGAACGCCTCGCCTGCCGATATCGTCAAACCATGGGACGCCAAAGGCTATAAAATGCCCGGCGGCGCGCCCTATCATCCGGCTGGTTTCATGACCTTTGTTGGCGCCAGCGCGATGATCAACGGCAAGACGCAAGGAGCCTTCCCGGCCGCCAAGGCGCTGCTCAGCGCGATCTATGAGGGCGCGCTGGTTGATTTCGACAACGCCCTGAAAATCGAAGCGCGCTGGTTCACTCATGTGCTGATGAACCCGTCCTCTTCGGCGATGATCCGCAGCCTGTTCCTGAACAAACAAGCGCTGGAAAAAGGCGCTGTGCGGCCCAAGGGCGTCGCGGATCAATCGGTGAAAAAGATCGGTGTTCTGGGCGCAGGCATGATGGGGGCCGGCATCGCGTTGGTCTCTGCCAAGGCGGGCATGGAGGTTGTACTGATCGATCGCGACCAGGAGGCTGCGGATCGCGGCAAGGCCTATTCCGCCGACTATATGGACAAGGGCATCAAGCGCGGCAAAGCCACGGAAGAAACCAAAGCGGCGCTCTTGGCACAGATAACCGCCACCCCTGATCTGGAACAGCTGAAGGGCTGTGATCTGATCATTGAGGCGGTGTTTGAAGATCCGAAAGTTAAGGCTGAGATGACCGCCAAGGTCGAGGCGGTGATCCCCGAAGACTGCATCTTCGCCTCCAACACCTCAACCCTGCCGATCACCGAACTGGCCAAGGCCTCCAAGCGGCAGGATCAGTTCATCGGCATCCACTTCTTCTCTCCGGTTGAGAAGATGATGCTGGTGGAGATCATCAAGGGTAAGGAAACCGGTGACCGGGCAGTGGCCAAGGCGCTGGATTATGTGCGCCAGATCCGCAAGACTCCGATCGTAGTGAATGATGCGCGGTTCTTCTACTGCAACCGTTGTATCCTGCCCTACATCAACGAAGGCCTGCGGATGATCACCGAAGGCGTGTCACCGGTTCTGGTCGACAATGCCGCCCGTCAGTTGGGTTTCCCGGTGGGGCCGATCCAGCTCTGCGATGAGACATCCATTGACCTCGGCGCCAAGATCGCTCGCGCCACTAAGGCGGCAATGGGGGATGAATATCCTGACAGCCCGGCCGATGATCTGATCTTCTGGTTGGAAGACGAGGGCCGTCTGGGCCGCAAGGCCAGCGCTGGCTTCTTTGACTATGACGCCAAAGGCAAACGCACCGAATATTGGAAAGGTATGCAGGAGAAATACCCGCTGGCCGAGGACCAGCCAAGCCTGACCGAAGTGCAGGAGCGGCTGATGTTTGCCCAAGTGCTGGAATCGGTGCGCGCGCTGGAAGAAGGCGTGTTGGAAGACATCCGCGAAGGCGACGTGGGCGCGGTTCTGGCCTGGGGTTTCGCGCCCTGGTCGGGTGGTCCGCTCAGCTGGCTGGACATCATCGGCACGCCCTATGCGGCCGAGCGCTGCGACCAACTGACTGAGGCCTACGGCGACCGTTTCACCTGCCCGCCACTGCTGCGCGAGATGGCGCAGAAGGGCCAGAGCTTCTATGGGCGCTTCGACCCTGAGAAGGCATCGGCGGCTTAAACACGGCCCATGAGAAACCAAAAATGCCGCGGATCATCCGCGGCATTTCTTTTTGGCACATCGCGCCACGCCCAAAGAAAACCCCGCCGAAGCGGGGCAGATTGGGGATGGGGAATTCCTTTACCAGACACCGGCCGGCAGTTGCGCCGGGCCGCCCGGATCCATCGGCAGATCCGGGGCCCAGAAGGTCTCGTCCGAGATCAGATCAACCACCAGTTGGCGCGCCTCATAGGGGGCAAGCACACGGTAGAGGCTGCGGGGCAGCCCGCCTGCCAGCTCCAGCGCACTGCGGGGCGTAGGGTTGAACGCCATTGCGCCGGCCTCGGCATAGATCACCTCGTCGTTTTCACAACGGGGCATCACCAGTTCCAGCTTGGCACCGGTCTGTTCGCGGCGGATACCGCGATAGCCTTCCAGCGCGCAGGCAGGCACCACTACAAAGGGGTCGCCATTGTCATCCTCGGCCAGCTCGCTCTCCAGCATCACCCCCTGATCCGGCATCAGCCACATCGGCGCGCGGTTGAACAGCGCATCGACCGGCACATAAAGCGGGCATTGGGCGGGGGAAAAGCCGCCTTCGGGCATGTAAACAGTTTCGCGGTGGACCTCGGTGATCGGCTGCATACCGTGGTCGAATGTCAGCACCTGATCGCCGACCGCCAGCTTATCCGCCTGCCGCCAGCCAAGGTTCGAGGCCACATGGGTCGTGCCCATCAGCCCGCCCTGCCCGCAAGCGATGAGGGGAGATTCGGTCTCAAGCCCCATGGCGATGGGCGAAGCCTTGCTTTTGATCCAGTCGAACATCGTCTTTCCCTTCTGAAAAAAGACGGCTTCCCGACGGTGCTGAGAAGCGCTGATACCTCTGTTCGGGATGCTGCGCAGTTCTCTGCTCTGAGGCAGCACACCCGTTTGTCCGTATCAGTGCTAAAGCCTAATCGTTAAAAGAGTATTCAAACCGCTCAATATCTTCGCCGCAGCAGTCTGCAACCGCTGCCTGAGACTGCGCATCATAGTAGCTGCGCCAGTCGGCCCGCCGGTTTGAAGCGTTGACGTGTGGCAGCTCCAGCTCAAAGCCGAGATGGTCAAACAGCGGCTGGGCATCCGCCTGAAAATGCTCCAGCCGGATATAAGCCGCGCATTGCTCCACCCCGCTGCTGCGGCGCATGTAGGACGCAGCCGTGGCCGCGCCAAAGGACGCCTGTGTCTGCGGGTGCAGCACGAATTCACCAAACCCGAGGCTATTGGCCAGATCAACGGAAGGATGGGCAAAGGACTGGCTACGCAGCCAGTGGTAATAGCTGACCATCCGGTCCCAAGGATTGCGCACAAGCGTGAAAGCGAAAAGCCCGTCCAGCGTGGCCTCCGGCACCAACCCTTCGATGTCCGCCAGGGTGGAGTGTTTCCACAACCGCCCGCGCGTCTGCGCATCCCTGACCCGGCGGCGGCGCTTCAGGGCCTTGGGCGTGTCGCCCAGCATGATGTCATCCTTCATGGCGCGGGCTTCCAGCGCCAGCGCCAGCGCCGTGCCGCCGGTCTTGGGAATATGGATAAAGACGAAGGACCGCCCGTGAGACAGGATCATGGGGTCACACTACTGGGGCGTCATGCTCCTGACCAGCGGTCTGGCTGGTTTCACTGCGCAGCGCAATGACGACGCCAGCGGCAAGGATCATCACAATGCCGCAGGCCTGCAGCAGGCCAACCGTCTGCCCAAACAGGAACCACGCAAAAAGCGGCGCAAAGATCATCAGCGAGTATTCGAAAATGGCGACAAAGCTTGCCTCCTCCAGCTGATAGGCCCGAAACACAAGCCCAACCCCAATAACGGCCCCAATCGCCATCATCAAAAGCATTGGGAAAACGGGCCAGAAGTCCCACACCCAGCCACGGGTCAGAAATCCAGCTGTTCCTTCGGCAACGTCCAGCGAGAAAAATGGAAGCGCTACCAATATGATAAGGCCCATGACCGCCTGCATGAACAAAAACCCCGCCAGCAGGCAGACCGCGCTTTCCTCTTCGCACCAGCTGCGCGTAGCGACCATGCCAATGGCATTGAACATGCCGCCCAGCACTGGCAAAAACATCCATAGGTTGAAGCTGTCACCCTCGGGCTTCACCACCAGAAGGATACCCAAGAACCCCAGAACTGCTGCGCCGGTGCGCCACGGCCCAACCCGCTGGCGCATCACCACCACATTAATCAGCAGCACACAGAGCGGCGATACAAAGAACCCCGCCACCGCCTGTGCAATCGGCATGAAACTAAGCGAGGCAAAGTAGAGCAGGATCGCCATCGCGACAAAAAAGCTGCGCGCCAGAACATTCAGCGGCTGGCGCGGCCAGAAGGCCCCCATCCCGATGAGCGACAGCCCATAGACAAGAGGCATCGCCATTGCCGCTCGCATCAGTTGCAACTGCCACAAGCCAATGGTGCCGCCAGCCTGGGCGACGAAATTGTCGACAAATCCAATGACCAGCATTGCCCCCAACATGGTCCCGGCTGCCGCCAATGGCTGGTTCCTGTCGCTGCTTGACATGTGGGCCCCTCAATTGTCAGACATTTATAATACGTGGAAATACCTATGGTGTTTCTACTGACTTACGTGACGGCATCGGTCTGTCATAAAAACGACAGGGGCAACAGAAGAATCAGGGGAGGTTCAAATGGGCTGGATGACGGATGAAACAGGGCTGGAAAAGACAGCTGCCAACTATGTGCCGCTCAGCCCTCTGTCGCATTTGCGACGTGCGGCGCAGGTGTTTCCGGATCACCTCGCGGTCAGCTATGGCGCCCATCGCAAGACATATGCACAATACCACGAACGCTGTAGCCGGCTGGCCTCCGGCTTGGTCAAGATCGGCATTAAACCGGGTGACGTTGTGGCCACGCTGATCCCGAATTTGCCCGCCCAAGCCGAGGCGCATTTTGGCGTGCCCGCCTGTAGCGCGGTGCTGAACACCATCAACACACGGCTCGATGTCGGCACGGTCGCCTATATCTTTGCCCATGGGGAGGCCAAGGCGGTGCTGGTCGACTCGCAGTTCCTTGACCTCGCCGAGGCCGCGGTTTCTGAGATGGATGGCGACGGGCCGCGCATCATCGAAGTGCCGGATGATGCGGCCGGCTGGCACGCCTCCGGCCGCTATATGACTTACGAGGATCTGCTGGCCTCGGGCGATGCGGATTTCGACTGGATCATGCCGCAAGACGAATGGGAGAGCCTGGCGCTCAACTATACCTCCGGCACCACCGGGCGGCCCAAGGGCGTGGTCTATCATCATCGCGGCGCTTACCTGATGACCATGGGCACGGTGATCAGCTGGCGGATGACACTGCATCCGATCTTCATGGCGATTGTGCCGCTGTTTCACTGCAACGGCTGGAATCACACCTGGATGATGCCGGTCATTGGCGGCACGCTGGTCTGCTGCCGCGATGTGACGGCCCCGGCGATCTACAACGCCATCCATTACGAAGGCGTCACCCATTTCGGCGGCGCACCCATTGTTCTGAACACGCTGGTCAACGCGCTGGACGAAGACCGTCGCACGTTTGACCACAGGGTCGAGGTCTTCACCGCCGGTGCCCCCCCTGCCCCCGCCACCCTAACCAAGATCGAGGATCTGGGGTTCAACGTCACACAAGTCTACGGGCTGACCGAAACCTATGGCCATGTCACCGAATGCTACTGGAAAGGCGGCGACTGGGACGCGCTGGACAAGCCGGGCGTGGCGGCGATCAAGGCCCGTCAGGGCGTCGCCATGCCAATGATGGAACCGGTGGTGATCCGCGACAGCGACCAGAACGTGCTGCCCATGGATGGTGTCACCCAAGGCGAGATTGCGCTGCGCGGCAACTCGGTGATGAAGGGCTATCTGAAAAACCCCGAAGCCACCGCCGAGGCCTTCAAGGGCGGCTATTTCAACTCCGGCGACATTGCCGTGCAGCATCCCGATACCTATGTGCAGATCGCCGATCGCGCCAAGGACATCATCATTTCGGGCGGCGAAAATATCTCGTCGGTCGAGGTCGAAGGCGTGCTGATGGGCCACCCGGATGTGAGTCTTGCGGCCGTCGTGGCCAAACCGGACGACAAGTGGGGCGAAGTGCCCTGTGCCTTTGTCGAACTGAAACCCGGAGCCCCCGCGGATGAGGCGGCGCTGATCGCTTTTGCCCGCGAAACACTGGCCGGCTTCAAGACACCAAAGATGATCGTGTTTCAGGACTTGCCCAAAACCTCGACCGGTAAGATCCAGAAGTTTGAACTGCGCGAGATCGCCGCGGCGCTCTGAACCGGGGTTTGTTAACCAAAAACCTGTGCGCTGAGCCTGCGCACAGGAAATTAGCGCTTTTCCGCCCATGGGTGCCCCGTGTAGAATTCTTGCAAAACCAAGCAGTGAATTGCGGGCAGAATGACGGCACTCAAGCAATATCAGCGACTGGAAGCAGCCGCTCTCTGGCGGGCGGGACCAGAGGCGCAGCGGCGTGATGTGATCGTGTCGCTGGGCGATGCGACCCTGACCATCACCGATATGAACGACCGCCCTCTTGGCCATTGGTCGCTGGCCGCGCTTGAACGCATCAACCCAGGCCAGCTCCCTGCGCTGTTCCACCCGGCCGGCGACGACGCCGAAACGCTGGAAATTGCCGGTGATGAAACGGCCATGCTGGATGCGATCAGCAAATTGCGCAACGCGCTGGAGCGGGGCCGCTCGCGTCCCGGTCGGCTACGGGCCGTCAGCGTCCTGGGCTCGCTTGGCCTTCTGGCTACTGTTCTGGCGCTCTGGCTACCCGGCGCAGTCCAGCGCCACGCGGTAAAAGTGGTGCCGGACATCCAGCGCAAGGCCATCGGACAGGCCCTGCTGGGACGGATCGAGCGCGTGTCGGGTCAGGCCTGCAACACCGCCTCCTCGGCACCTGTTCTGGCCCGGCTGGCAGGGCGCACCGGCGCACAGCGGCTGGCAGTCCTGCCTGCGGGACTGGCCAGCAGCCACATTCTGCCCGGCGGCATCATCCTGTTGAACCGCGCCCTGATTGAAGACCATGAAGACCCGGCAGTTGCCGCAGGAGCCATCCTTGCTGAACGCACCCGCGCCGAAGCGAGCGACCCGCTGGCCGCCCTGCTGCAACACAGCGGAACAGTCGAAGCGTTCCGCCTGCTCACAACCGGGCTGATCAGCCGCGCCGCATTGGACAGCTACGCCGAAGAGGCGCTGACCCTGCCACGCCCTGCCCTGCAGGACGAGGATCTGCTGGCCCAGTTTGCCGAGGCCTCAATCCCCTCGACGCCCTATGCCTATGCCATTGATATCACTGGGGAAACTGTCCTAGGCCTGATCGAGGCAGACCCGATGTCGGGGCAGATGCAGGACCCTGTTCTGCCCGATCGTGACTGGGTGCTATTGCAGAGCATCTGCGGCGGCTGACGCCGGGTTTGCATAACACCGGCCAAACAAAAAAGGGGCCGGGCCATTGGCCCCGCCCACAGTCCATTCCAGTGGTCTGATTTATTTGCTGAGACGCGCGCCGGGATAGCCCGCATTGCGCACGGTGGTCAGCGCGGCATTGGCGCCGCTGTCATCCGAAAACGGGCCTGCCAGGACCACTTTGAAGATCTTGCCATTGCGATCCAGATTGCCCAGCCGGACCGGAAGCCCGGCGCCTGCCAGCTGGCGCGCCGCCGAGGCTGCAACCTCGGCATCGGCAAAGGTCGCGGCGCGGACATAACGGCTGCGGCGCACCACCGGTGCTTCGGCATCAGGTGCAGAGCGGGTCGAAAGACGCATAATGGAAGACTGATCGATTTCTGCCGTACTATGCGCATTTGTCCGGCGTACTTTGACGATCTCCAGATCGATCGGTTGCTCGATCAGGCGGCGCGGCACCGTATTGGTCCAGACCATCGCCATCTGCGCATCTCCATCAACCGACCGCAGCCCACGTTGGCTGTTGTGGCGATCATCGGCGCGGTCGGCATAGGTATAGCCCTGCGGTGCCATTGTCTGATGGGTGATTACAGCCGGTTTCAGCGTGCGCACTGTGCGTTGCGGATTGAGACGATCATCCTCCCACACGCGCCGATACCCGGCCGGCACTTCGAGATCCCGGCTAAAGCGGCGCTGCTGATAGACATGGGCCGGCATGATCCGCGAATTCGGGGTCAGGCGCATATGGGATTGCGGCGGCACATAGACGTCAGGGCGGCTTTCCTGCGGACCGCAGCGGGCGCCCGGATTGATGTATTGCGCGCTCAGCGATGAGACACCCGGACAGGTCGGTTGCGCCGGCGCTGACGGCACAGCTGCCGGTGCGACTGCGGCGGGTTTGGGCGAAACAACGGGAGCAGCAGCCGGTTGCGGCGCTGGCGGGGTTGCCTTGACCGCAGCAGCCGAAGGTGTCGCCGGTTTTGTCGTGGCCACTGTCTGTGCCGCGGCAGGGGCTGTTGTCTGCGCCGGTTGCTGGCTGGCAGGCAGGGTGATCAATTCGGCACCCGGCTGCACCGGGCGGCTGGTCGTGCCTGCGACCCGTGTCGGAGCCTGGCCGCAAATGTGCTTGCGCTGCCGGTTCAGCCGCGGAACCCAGTCCACGACCCCATCAATACCGGCACGGATATACATGCAGCCACGACTGTCCACATACTGGCTGCCCTTGTAGGACGCCGGCGGGAATTCGGCCGGAGGTCCAGCCGCATCAACCGTCTGTGCCAATAGCGTCGGAGCCCAAAGTGTGGATGCAATTAGCCCCGAGGCAATAACTGTTGTTATTTTCATATCTGCGCCCCACAAAATCTGGGTACAGAATGCCCTATGCCGGAATCCGAGTAAAGCACCGGAAACACTGCGTTTCGCCCCCGGCACCAAAAGAGTTGCACATTCGACTCACTTATTGCGCTTTTTAGCGACCCGGCAGGGTCACTTGGTGCCGAACATCCTGTCCCCGGCATCGCCAAGCCCGGGCAGAATATAACCCTTCTCGTTCAGCTGACGATCCAGCGATGCAGTGACAATCGGCACATCCGGATGCGCCTCTTTCATCCGCGCCACACCTTCGGGCGCAGCCAGCAGGCAGAGGAAGCGGATATTCTTGGCGCCAGCCTCCTTCAGCATGTCGATTGCCGCGACCGAGCTGTTGCCGGTGGCCAGCATCGGATCAACCGCAATCACCATCCGCTCTTCCAGCGCATCCGGCACTTTGAAATAGTATTTCACCGGCTTCAGGGTCTCTTCGTCGCGGTAGAGGCCGACAAAACCAACACGGGCCGAAGGCACCAGATCCAGCACCCCGTCCAGCATGCCGTTGCCAGCCCGCAGAATCGAAACCAGTGCCAGTTTCTTGCCCGCCAGCTTTGGCGCATCGATCACTTCCAGCGGCGTTTCCACCTTGGTGGTGGTTACCGGCAGCTCGCGGGTGATCTCATAGGCCAGAAGCTGGGTGATCTCATGCAAGAGGCGGCGGAATTCGGAGGTGGAGGTGGCCTTGTCCCGCATCAGTGTCAGCTTGTGCTGGACCAGCGGATGCTCAACGACGGTCAGATGTTCGCTCATGCGGGCTTCTCCCTATTTGGATTGCGTTACACCTCAGTATTCGCCCCCGGCCGCCGAGGGCAAGATGGTTTTGACCATGCGGTCAAAGAAAGCTGCGGCCGGGGCCCTGCGAAGGCACACCCAGATGCGCGGCGATCGAGGCCGCGACATCCACAAAGCCCACCTGCCCGACCGCACGTTGGCCCAGCCCAGCCCCAAGAACAGGCACCTGTTCACGCGTGTGATCATTGCCCGGCCAGCTGGGATCATTGCCGTGATCGGCGGTCAGGATCAAAAGATCACCGGCGCGCAGGCGCGGCATAATCTTTGCCAGCTCCGCGTCAAACCACTCCAGCGCACGGGCATAGCCTGCGATGTCGCGGCGATGGCCATACAGGCTGTCGAATTCGACAAAATTGGCAAAGGTCAGACTGCCGTCTTCGGCGTGATCCACCCGGTCGGCCAGATGCTCCAGCAGCCGTGCATCAGACCCTTTTTGAAGTGTATCGATCCCCGCCATGGTGAAGATATCACCAATCTTGCCAATGGCATGCACGGGTCGCCCTGCATCCTGGACCCAATTGGTCAGCACAGGCTTTGGCGGCGCAATCGCAAAGTCACGCCGGTTGGTGGTGCGGCTGAAACCATCGTCCGAATTGCCAACAAAGGGGCGCGCAATCACCCGGCCCACCTTCATCGCATGCAGATGCGGAGCAAGTTCGCGGCACAGTTTCAGCAGGCGATCCAGCCCAAAACTCTCCTCATGTGCTGCAATCTGAAACACGCTGTCGGCGGAGGTATAGCAGATCGGCCTGCCGGTCTTCATATGCTCAGCGCCGAGACGGTCAATGATGGCGGTTCCGGATGCATGACAATCCCCCAGAATACCTGCGGTGCCAGCCAGCTCTGCCGCCATCGTACTAATCTCGGAATGGAACGATGGGGTCTGATCAGGGAAGAAATGCCAATCCCAGGGCACCGGCACCCCGGCCAGCTCCCAATGACCCGAGGGCGTGTCTTTACCGGCTGAGAGTTCCGCCGCACAGCCCCAGAGGCCTTCGGGAGCGGCGTTGAAACCGGGAAAAGGAACCGCTGAGGCGAGCCGCATCGCAGCCCCCAGCCCCAATCGCTCCAGTGTCGGCAGATGCAGAGGGCCGCGGCGGCCCTCATCCGCCTCACCCGCCGCGCAGGCCTGGGCGATATGGGCCAGCGTGTTGGCGCCAAGGTCCGGCAGCAGGCCGTTGAAAAACCGATCCGCATCCGGCGCGCCGCCGATACCAACTGAATCCATAACGACCAGAAAAGCACGCGGCATCAGGCTATCCTTTCGCGGATCAAATCCGGCGTGGCGGGGGCTTTGTCCGCAAGGGCCATCGCCCTGAGAACCGCCTGCACCGCCGCTTCGGCCTTATCTTCGCGCGCCGCGTGGATGCGCGCAAGGGGCTGTCCCTTGGTGATTTTTGCCCCCAGCGGCATCAGATCACTGATCCCCACGGCCGGGTCCACCTGATCATTTTCAACCAGCCGCCCGCCACCCAGATGGACAACTGCAAGCCCCAGCGCCTCGCCATCTATCGCGGCTACATAGCCGGATTTTTGCGCGGGCACCTCACGGATGACCGCGGCCTCGGGCAGATAGCGGTTCCAGTTTTCGACAAAGTCCAACGGGCCGCCCATCGCCGCCACCATACGTCCGAAATGATCAGCCGCCCGCCCCGAGGCAATGGCCTCGGCCAGTTTGACCTCCCCCGCGGCAGCATCAGGCGCCAACCCAGCATCCGCCAGAACAACACCGCCCAGTGCTATTGAGATGTCCAGCAGAGGGCCGGGTTTTTGACCTGTCAGCACCTGCATGACCTCATTCACCTCCAGCGCATTGCCAAGCGCCGGCGCCAGAGGCTGATCCATCGAGGTGATCACGGCGGAGGTCTTGCAGCCCGCGGCATTGGCGGTCCGGCTGAGCGACTGCGCCAGCGCGCGGGCCTCCTCCATTGTTTTCATGAAGGCACCCGATCCGACCTTCACATCCAGCACCAGCGCATCCGGGCTGGCGGCCAGCTTCTTTGACAGGATCGAGGCGGTGATCAGATCCAGGCTCTCTACGGTGCTGGTCACATCGCGGATCGCATAAAGGCGCTTGTCGGCCGGTGCGATCTGCGACGTGGCGCCGACGATGGCGCAGCCGGTGTCGCGGGTGATCTGTGCCAGTCGATCCTCAGAGACCTGGGTGGTGACGCCGGGGATCGCCTCCATCTTATCCAGGGTGCCGCCGGTATGGCCCAGCCCCCGCCCCGATATCATCGGCACATAGGCACCGCAGGCCGCCAGGGCGGGCGCCAGCACGAGGGACACGCAATCCCCAACCCCGCCGGTGGAGTGTTTGTCCAGCACCGGCCCATCCAGATCCCACTGCAGCACATCGCCACTGTCGCGCATGGCCAGCGTCAGGGCGCGCCGCCCTTCATCACCAAGGCCGCGCAGACAGACCGCCATGGCAAAGGCACCGGCCTGCGCATCACTCACCGCCTGGTCGGCAAGGCCTTGCGCGAACCAGGTCAGTTCCGCAGCTGAGGGTTCATCGCCCCGGCGCAGAGCGGCAATGATTGCACGGGCGTCCATGGCTCAGGTCCGGTCCATATGGGCCGCACCAAAGGCGCCGGGCAGCAGATCTGCGATTGTTGTTTCCAGTTCGGTCCCGTCCGTTGTCGCCAGGGTAACGACAACGTCACCTGCTGCAAATTCCGCCAGCTTTTGACGGCACCCACCACAGGGCGGGATCGGCGATGGGCAATCGGCAATGACAAAGGCCTCGGTCAGGGCTGTTTCCCCCGCCGCAACCATGGCCGCGATGGCACCGGCTTCGGCGCAGGTACCTTCTGGGTAGGCCACGTTTTCCACATTGCAGCCCACATAGACCGCGCCTGACGCCGCGCGCACCGCCGCCCCAACCTTGAAATTGGAATAGGGAGCGTGGGCGTTTTTGCGAACGGCTGTTGCGGCATCTTTCAGGGACATGGCGGGACTCGTTTTTTTGATCACTTGGTCAGCTTTGACCCTAAACGAAGCCGCCCCCGATTGGGAAGCCCTGCCAACCTGCCGCCCACCTCTGGCATCGGGCAAAACGCTAGCGCTAACGGATGCGAAAGCGGCGATTTTCCCTCTATCACCGGCAGAAAAAATATAGTTTAACGTTAAACAATAGGAAATTCGGAGCCGTGCCATGACCGATAAACACGACCTGCGCCAAGCTGCACTCAGCTATCACGAGAATCCGCAGCCCGGAAAGCTGGAGATCCGCGCCACCAAGCCGATGGCCAATGGACGTGACCTGTCGCTGGCCTATTCGCCGGGCGTCGCCGAAGCCTGCATCGAGATCAAGGCGGACCCTTCCAACGCCGCCCGCTACACCACCAAGGGCAATCTGGTTGCCGTTGTCTCCAATGGCACCGCGGTTCTGGGACTTGGCAATATCGGCGCGCTGGCCTCCAAACCGGTGATGGAAGGCAAGGCGGTTCTGTTCAAGAATTTCGCCGATATCGACTGTTTCGACATCGAGGTGGACGAAAGCGACCCCGAGAAACTGGCCGATATCGTCTGCGCGCTGGAGCCGACCTTTGGCGCCATCAACCTCGAAGACATCAAGGCACCGGATTGCTTTATTGTCGAAAAACTGTGCCGCGAGCGGATGAATATCCCGGTCTTCCACGACGACCAGCATGGCACCGCCATTGTTGTAGGCGCGGCCGCCAAGAATGCGCTGCATGTGGCTGGCAAGAAGTTCGAAGACATCAAAATCGTCTCAACCGGTGGCGGCGCGGCGGGCATTGCCTGCCTCAACATGCTGCTGAAACTGGGTGTGAAACGCGAAAATGTCTGGCTCTGCGATATTCACGGACTGGTCTATGACGGCCGCACCGAGGACATGAACCCGCATAAGGCTGCCTTTGCCCAAAAGACCGACCTGCGCACCCTGGATGATGTGATCGAGGGCGCCGATCTGTTTCTTGGCCTCTCTGGTCCCGGCGTGTTGAAGCCCGAAATGGTCGCGCGGATGACCAAACAGCCGATCGTCTTTGCGCTGGCCAACCCGACGCCGGAAATCATGCCGGAAGAGGCCCGCAAGGCGGCCCCCGATGTGATCATGGCCACCGGGCGCTCGGACTTCCCCAATCAGGTGAACAACGTCCTTTGCTTCCCCTTCATATTCCGCGGCGCGCTGGATGTGGGCGCAACCGAGATCAACGACGAAATGCAAGTCGCCTGCGTCGAAGGCATCGCCGAACTGGCCCGCGCCACCACCTCGGCCGAGGCGGCAGCCGCCTATCAGGGCGAAGAGCTGACCTTTGGCTGCGACTACCTGATCCCCAAACCCTTTGATCCGCGCCTTGTGGCGATGGTGTCCTCGACCGTGGCCAAGGCGGCGATGGACAGCGGTGTGGCCACCCGTCCGATCGAAGATCTGGACGCCTACCGCCACAAGCTGAACCAGACGGTGTTCAAATCCGCCCTGCTGATGCGCCCGGTCTTTGAGGCTGCCCGTGCCGCCTCGCGCCGGATCGTTTTCTCCGAAGGTGAGGACGAACGCGTGCTGCGCGCCGCGCAGGCCATTCTGGAAGAGACAACCGAAACCCCCATCCTGATCGGCCGCCCCGAGGTTATCGAGGCCCGGTGCGAGCGCGCCGGTCTGGCGATCCGCCCTGGAACCGATTTCCAGCTGGTGAACCCGGAAAACGATCCGCGCTACTACGACTACTGGAACAGCTACCACAAGCTGATGCAGCGCCGTGGCGTGTCCCCCGATCTGGCCAAGGCGATCATGCGCACCAACACCACTGCCATTGGCGCCATCATGGTGCACCGTGGCGAGGCCGACAGCCTGATCTGCGGCACCTTTGGCGAATACCGCTGGCATCTGAACTATGTGGATCAGGTTCTGGGCAGCCACGATTACCGCCCGCATGGCGCGCTGGCGATGATGATCCTGGAGGACGGGCCGCTGTTCATCGGCGACACCCATGTGCACCAGCTGCCGTCGCCGGAGAACCTGGCCGAAACCGTCATCGGTGCAGCCCGCCACGTGCGCCGCTTTGGGATTGAGCCGAAAATCGCACTGTGCTCACAATCACAGTTCGGCAACCAGACCGAAGGGTCTGGTAAACGCCTGCGCGCCGCGCTCGATATTCTCGACGGCCAGCGCCGTGATTTCGTCTATGAGGGCGAGATGAACGTCGACACCGCGCTGGATCCGGAGCTGCGCCAGCGCATCTTCCCCAACAGCCGGATGGAGGGCGCTGCCAACGTGCTGATCTTTGCCCATGCTGATGCCGCCTCGGGCGTGCGCAACATTCTGAAAATGCGCGCCGGCGGGCTGGAAGTGGGGCCGATCCTGATGGGCATGGGCAACCGCGCCCATATCGTATCGCCCTCGATCACCGCGCGCGGCTTGCTGAACATGGCCGCAATTGCCGGCACGCCTGTCGCGCACTACGGCTAGGCACAGCCCTCGTTAAGATGTGCACGTCGCCCGAACAGCGGCAATGCTCTAAGACTAACCCTGACGCCGCCCAGTGCGGCGTCAGGCGATTCTGCCATCCCGTACAGGTCCCTCGCGGCGCATTTTGCAAACCCCCAACACCGGATCAGGAAGAGTTTGCAGCTTTACGAACTTTGCAAACTTGCCTGTAAACAATACTGCAAATCTTGTAAATTCCTGCACCAAACTGCCGCAGTTCAAGCCTGTTTTCTTGCCTCAGAGGGCAACATACGCCTTACTCTGACCCCAAGACGAGTGTGAGGAGGGAACCATGTCATATCAAGAGGTCTATCAGGGCTGGAAGTCTGATCCGGAAGGGTTTTGGATGGATGCCGCGCAGGCGATCAGCTGGGACAAGGCGCCGCAAAAGGCGCTGAGCGATCTGGGCGATGGGCTTTATGAATGGTTTGCCGATGCGCGCGTGAACACCTGTTACAACGCGGTTGACCGCCATGTTGAGGCCGGACGCGGCGAACAGACGGCGATCATCTATGACAGCCCGATCACCCATACCAAACGCGAAATCTCTTACGTGGAACTGCGCAACCGCGTCGCCTCTCTCGCGGGCGCGCTGCGGGCCAAGGGTGTGGAAAAGGGCGACCGCGTCATCATCTACATGCCGATGATCCCCGAGGCACTGGAAGCGATGCTGGCCTGCGCCCGTATAGGTGCGGTGCATTCCGTGGTCTTTGGCGGTTTTGCCGCGCACGAGCTGGCAGTGCGCATCGACGATGCCAAACCCAAGGCGATCATTGCCGCCTCCTGCGGATTGGAGCCGGGCCGGATCGTGAAATACAAACCGCTCTTGGACGGGGCCATTGATCTGGCGACCCACAAGCCGGATTTCTGCGTGATTTTCCAGCGCGAGCAGGACGTGGCCGAGCTGATCGAAGGCCGCGACGTCAACTGGCACGGCTTCCAATATGGCGTACAGCCCGCCGATTGCCTGCCGGTTGAGGGCAACCACCCCTCCTATATTCTCTATACCTCTGGCACCACCGGCCAGCCGAAGGGCGTGATCCGCCACACAGCGGGCCAGCTGGTGGCGCTGAACTGGACGATGAAGGCGATCTACAACGTTGATCCCGGCGATGTGTTCTGGGCCGCCTCGGATGTGGGCTGGGTCGTCGGTCACAGCTATATCTGCTACGCACCGCTGATCCACGGCAACACCACCATTGTCTTTGAGGGCAAACCGGTGGGCACGCCCGATGCGGGCACCTTCTGGCGGGTGATTTCCGAACATAAGGTCAAAAGCTTCTTCACCGCACCCACGGCCTTCCGCGCCGTGAAACGCGAAGACCCAAAGGGCGAGCTGGTCGGAAAATACGATCTGTCCTGCCTTGAACAGGTCTATTTGGCCGGCGAACGCGCCGATCCCGACACCATCACCTGGGCGCAAGAAAAACTGGGCGTGCCGGTGATCGACCACTGGTGGCAGACTGAAACTGGCTGGTCCATCGCTGCCAACCCGGTTGGCATCGAACTCCTGCCGGTCAAATTGGGTTCGCCCTCGGTGCCGATGCCGGGCTATGACGTGCAGATCCTCGACGAAGGCGGCCATCCCGTGGCTCCGGGCGAGTTGGGCGCCATTGCAGTTAAACTGCCCCTGCCCCCCGGCACGCTGCCAACGCTTTGGAATGCCGAAGACCGGTTCAAATCCAGCTACCTGCAGCAATTCCAGGGCTTTTACGAGACCGGCGATGCCGGCATGATCGACGAGGACGGATATCTCTACATCATGGCGCGCACCGATGATGTGATCAACGTGGCCGGCCACCGCCTGTCCACCGGCGGCATGGAAGAGGTGCTGGCCGGCCATCCGGATGTGGCGGAATGCGCCGTGATCGGGGTTGCGGACCAGCTGAAGGGCCAGATGCCCGTCGGCTTCCTCTGCCTCAACGCCGGTGCAGGCCGCGATCACGGTGAGGTTGTTGCAGAAGTGGTGAAGCTGGTGCGCGAGAAAATCGGCCCTGTGGCGGCCTTCAAACTGGCTGTGGTGGTGGATCGCCTGCCCAAGACCCGGTCGGGCAAAATCCTGCGCGGCACCATGGTCTCGATCGCGGATTGTACCGACTGGAAAATGCCCGCAACCATCGATGATCCCGTCATCCTGGACGAGATTACCACCGCCCTGCAAAGCATCGGCTACGCCAAGGGCTGACCACAAAGGCGGTCGGCCTGCATAGCGTGACGGCGACACACTAGTCATTCTCCCTTGCAGACTGCAGCGTCACAGCTAAAGTCGCCGCAAGGGAGAGTTGATTAATGGCTGAACATGACATCTGGCGCCTGAGTGCGACCGAGACCGCAAAGCGCACAAGAAACGGCGATATCACCGCTGAGGCCGCCGTTTCATCCTCCATCACCCGCATGAGGGCGGTGAACCCCGACCTGAATGCCGTGGTCGAAGACCTGAGCGATGAGGCATTGGACCGCGCCCGCGCTCTGGACAAGGCCCGCGCATCCGGTGCGCCAACCGGGCCGCTGCACGGCGTGCCGGTCACCATCAAGATCAATGTCGACCAAAAGGGCCATGCGACCTCGAATGGGGTGATGGCGCTGAAAGATCTGATCGCGCCGGATGATGCCCCCATCGTGAAACACCTGCAGGATGCCGGTGCCGTGGTGATTGGCCGCACCAACACGCCCGAATTTTCGTTCCGGGCCGACACCGATAATCCCATTTTTGGCCGCACTCATAATCCCTGGGGCCGGCATATCTCGGCCGGCGGCTCATCCGGCGGTGCCGGCTCTGCGGTCGCTGCGGGCATTGGCCCTCTGGCGCATGGCAACGATATCGGCGGCAGCCTGCGGTATCCGTCAGCAGCCAACGGCGTTGTCACCGTAAAGCCGGGCCTTGGCCGGGTGCCTGCCTGGAACCCTTCGCAAAAGGTCGAACGCGGCATGCTGGCGCAAAGCATGTCGGTTCAGGGGCTCATCACCCGCCATGCCGAAGACCTGCATCTGGCGATGCCGGTGATGATCGCTCCGGATGCACATGATCCGTTTCATGCACCACTGCCCTGGCGTGGCCAGCCGCTGGACGGCCCCATCAAGGTGGGTTTCAGCAAAGAGACCTATGATTTCGACCTCCACCCTGAAGTTTCCGCCGCGCTGGACACCGCCCGCGACGCGCTGAGCGATGCCGGTTATCAGGTCGAAGAGGTCGAACCGCCGATGCTGCGCGAGGCGGCACTGGACGGGTATCGCGCACTGATGAGCGAAGTGCAGCAATTGATGGGTCCGGATCTGGATGCTCTGGGATCAGCGACGATCAAGGAAATCTTTGACGAAAATTATCGCCAGTTCCCGCCCCTTGATCCTGTTGAGCTGCTGCAGACAATGGCACGACGCAGCCTTTATGCCCGTCAATGGTCGCTTCTGCAGCAGGACTACCCGTTGTTCCTGTCCCCCTTCATGCCCCAGCCCTTCTTTAGCCCGGGCCGCGACGCCGAAGGCGCCGAAGGCCTGCGCGAGGCACTGGGATCCGGCCTGTGGTCTTACGCGATAAATTTCATGGGGCTGCCCGCCGCCGTCCTGCCCACCCGTCTGGCACAGCTGCCGAAAGGCCCGCAGCCAATCAGTGTGCAGATCATCGCCCGGCGCTGGCGCGAAGATCTGGCCGTTGATGCATGTCAGGCCATCGAGGCCCGTGTGGGCCGGATGGACAGCGCGCTGTGGCAGCTGATGGGCGGGTAAGGCTGTCTGAGGTTGGTTGAGAATTAAAAAGGCGGGCGGCATTTCGCCGCCCGCAACCTTTAACTGAGACACTCACCAACTAGGCTGTCAACGATGCCCAAACACAGGCATTGAAAACCGCTTATTGAGACGCTTTGCCAGTAGACAAACAAATACCAACGACGCGCAAAGCTACTCTTGTTATTGGTGCGACCGCTTCCCTGCGTCCGCACATTTTTAGAATGGATCATAATCTGGCCAAAAGGCAGACAGATCCGAAACACATCACTCTTTACAGACAACACTGGCAAACGTCAGAATCTGGCGCCTGCTCAGTCTCGTAATGATTAGCCAGAAATACGACTATCCACAAGACCCCGATCACGAAGTCGTGAAAAAACCATTAAACTTAGCAATTTAGTTAAACTGTTCAGAAATCAGGCGTTCTTCCAGCCCATGCCCCGGATCGAACAGAATTTTGTGCTGAACGGCCCGTTCAATGCGCATTTCAACCCAGTCGACATCTTCCATCGCAATCGAGTCTGCGGAAACGATTACCGGCCGCTTATCAGCCTCCAGCACATCAAAGCGAACCTTGGCTGTGCTGGGCAAAAGCGCGCCGCGCCAGCGGCGTGGCCGGAAGGCCGCGATCGGGGTCAGCGCAAGGACATCGGCGCCAATCGGCAGAATCGGGCCATGGGCTGAATAGTTGTAAGCGGTAGACCCGGCCGGGGTGCTGACCAGCGCCCCGTCGCAGACCAGTTCGGACAGGCGCTGGCGACCATCCACCGAGATTTTCAGCCGCGCGGCCTGCGGCCCGGCCCTGAGCAGCGACACCTCATTGATCGCCAGCGCCTCGTGCAGGACACCGGTACGGTCCATGGCCCGCATCGACAGCGGATTGATGACTTCTTCTTCTGCCGCGCTCAGCCGGTCGATCAGCCCGTCTTCCTGAAACTCATTCATCAAAAAGCCGATGGTGCCGCGGTTCATGCCGTAGACGGGAACGTTCAATTTGACGGTGCCATGCAGTGTGCGCAGCATGAAACCATCACCACCCAGGGCCACGATGACATCCGCTTTTTCGGGCTGATATTGCCCATACCGGGCGGCCAGTGCCTCAAGGGCGCTCTGCGCCACCGGTGCCTCACTTGCCAAAAAGGCGATTCTCATACTCATGGCGCAGGTTTCCGGTGTTACGCATCCGGTTCCGAAACAAGCACAGGTTTTCCGCAAAGGCCAGTCTTGCCGTTCCGGCGGGCGCAATTGCCGCTTTCCGGGGTTTAAGACCGGCATCGTTTCCGATAGGAAATCCGCCATTGCCCCAGCTAACCTGACCTACACTACGGAGCCACCCTATGAGCGCGACAACACGTGACCCCGGATTTTTCACCCAGTCCCTCGCTGAACGCGACCCGGAACTGGCAGCCTCCATCACCAACGAGCTGGGCCGCCAGCGCGACGAAATCGAACTGATCGCCTCCGAGAACATTGTCTCGGCTGCTGTGATGGAAGCACAGGGCTCTGTCCTGACCAACAAATACGCCGAAGGCTACCCCGGTCGTCGCTACTATGGCGGTTGCCAGCACGTCGACGTGGCCGAGAACCTGGCCATCGACCGCGCCAAGCAGCTGTTTGGCTGTGAGTTCGCCAACGTGCAGCCCAACTCCGGCAGCCAGGCCAACCAGGGTGTGTTCCAGGCGCTGCTGCAGCCCGGCGACACCATTCTGGGTATGAACCTCGCCTCCGGTGGCCACCTGACCCACGGTGCGGCCCCCAACCAGTCCGGCAAATGGTTCAACGCGGTTCAATACGGCGTACGTCAGGAAGACTGCCTGATCGACTATGATCAGGTCGAAGCCCTCGCGGTTGAGCACCAGCCGAAGATGATCATCGCCGGTGGTTCCGCCATTCCGCGCCAGATCGACTTTGCCCGTTTCCGCGAGATCGCCGACAAGGTTGGCGCCTATCTGCACGTCGACATGGCCCACTTTGCCGGTCTGGTCGCCGCGGATGAGCACCCCTCGCCCTTCCCGCATGCGCATGTGGCGACCACCACCACCCACAAGACCCTGCGCGGCCCGCGCGGCGGCATGATCCTGACCAATGACGCGGCGATCGCCAAGAAAGTGAACTCGGCTATCTTCCCCGGCATTCAGGGCGGCCCGCTGATGCATGTGATCGCAGGCAAAGCTGCCGCCTTTGGCGAAGCGCTGCGTCCTGAGTTCAAAGAGTATCAGAAGCAAGTGCGTGCAAACGCCGTGGCGCTGGCCGATCAGCTGATCAAAGGCGGGTTGGACATCGTTACCGGTGGCACGGATACCCATGTGATGCTGGTAGACCTGCGCCCCAAAGGCGTGACCGGCAACATCGTCGACAAAGCTCTGGGCCGCGCCCATATCACCACCAACAAAAACGGCATCCCGTTTGACCCGGAAAAGCCCACCGTGACCTCGGGCATCCGTCTGGGCACACCGGCCGGCACCACCCGCGGCTTTGGCGAAGCGGAATTCCGCGAGATCGCTGACATGATCGTCGAAGTGACAGACGGTCTGGCCGCCAACGGTGAAGATGGCAACGCAGACGTCGAAGCCGCCGTACGCGGCAAGGTCGCCGCGCTCTGCGCCCGCTTCCCGCTCTACGAAAACCTGTAAACAGGTCAGAAACTCTGAAAATCCAACCCGCCGCGGCCCAGAAACCGCGGCGGGTTTTTCTTTCTGACAGACAATAAATGTTGGACGAGACCGCGGTCTGAAAATCTATGATCAGATAAACGCAACACAACAGCTTCCAGAATGTATCATTTGGAATGGGCATTACGCATCTGAATACGCCGAATGACATTTCGAGTTGAAGGTGCCAAAACGCTCTTCCCCGCGCTACACCTCAAAAACAATCGTTTCCGACCAGCGGTTTGCATTTGCACAGATTTCAATTATTCAAAGGTGACTTTTTGGCACTTCTTTTCACTCAACACATTTGTTTGAACTGGATAATTCTCCCAAAATTTAATAAGTTGCATTACCGAAAGACTCGACATAGCTTTCCAAGGCTGCCGGTCAATCCAGGCCGCAGCCTGTTTGAAATCCGCGTCTATATTTGGAAAGTACAAAGATGCTCAATAAACCATCCGTCGCTGCCGCGATTTTACTGATGACTGCCGTTTCCGGGAATGCCTACACGATGCTGTCGACACAATCGACCACAGTTGGATTTGAATTTGAAGTCCAGTGTGCCGACGGTCGTATCCTACATCCCAAGCAGATTTCCGGCCGGATCCATTCCAGCGGCGGCATCTACGACACTTTCGACCAGGCAATGGCGGCGGCAGGCTGCGAGTAAGCATATGATTGACAACAGTTGCAGGCGCGCTGTCATAGCCAAGCCCATCTGCTGACCAGTTTTTCCATGAATCTCATACCCGACCGCTGGACAGGCCAATGGTCGGGTGCTTTTGTTCTCGCCATGGATACCAAAGAACTCAAAGCCCGCAGTAAATTTCTAAGCCACCTTCTGCGCCACAAGCCGCAGGCCTTGGGTCTGGACATGGACCCTCAGGGATGGGTCGTCATTGACCAGATTATCGAGAATTCGAAACAGCCCGTAAGCCGGGACCAGATCGAAGAGATCGTCCGGCTGAACAACAAGCAACGCTTTGCCATTTCGGCAGATGGGCGCTGCATTCGTGCCAATCAAGGGCATTCCGTTCCGGTTGATCTGGGCCTGCCCGCCTGCACACCGCCGGACACCCTGTTCCATGGCACCGCCGAGGCGACATTGCCCGCGATCCGCGCCGAGGGGCTGACCCGTCAGGGCCGCCACCATGTGCATCTTTCGGCCGATGCCGAAACCGCCCGCACCGTCGGCTCACGCCACGGCACACCCGTTGTTTTGACCATAGATGCGGGCCGTATGCACGCAGAGGGACAGCCCTTCCTGTTGTCGGAAAACGGCGTCTGGCTGTGTGATGCGGTGGCGCCGGAATTCATCGGCGCATGACACAGCCGCAGATCAGCCGCACCCGTCGGCTGGAACGCACGTTAGGCGACTGGATGCGCGCCCGCCTGCCCCGCGCAGTCGCGGAATTCACGATGTTCACCCTGAAACAGGCCTGGGCATCGCTGTTTGGCGCGCTGCTGCTGGTGGGGATGATCCTGTCCGCCCGTATCTGGCAAACCGACTGGTCGCTGGCCCGCTATGACGCGCTGCTGATCTATGCGCTGGCGCTGCAGGTGCTGTTTCTGGCCACCGGGATGGAGAGCTGGCGCGAAGCGCGCGTTATCCTGCTGTTCCATCTGACCGGCACCGCGATGGAGATCTTCAAGGTCAATGCGGGCAGCTGGGGCTATCCCGGGGATGGGATTTTGAAACTCTGGGGGGTGCCGCTGTTTTCCGGCTTCATGTATGCCGCCGTGGGATCCTTCATGGCGCGGGTGATCCGGCTGTTTGACATGCGATTTGCCCCCTACCCGCCGTTCTGGACCACCCTGGTGCTGGCCACAGCGATCTACGTCAATTTCTTCGCCCACCACTTTTTGCCCGATATCCGGTTGGCTCTGTTTGCGGCCACGGTGCTGCTGTTTGCCCGCACCCGCATCTGGTTTCGCATCGCGGATAGCTGGTACTGGATGCCGCTGCCGCTGGCGGCCTTCCTGTCCAGTTTCTTCCTCTGGCTGGCCGAGAATATCGGCACCGGCACCAAAACCTGGCTTTATAGCGGCCAGTCCAGCCATCAGATGGTGAGCCTCGCCAAGATGGGGTCGTGGTATTTGCTGCTCTATGTCAGCTTTGTCACCGTCACGCTGGTTCTGCGTGACGCCCTGTCAGAGGCGCCTCTGACAGGGCTGCCCGATGAGGGCCGTGCGGCGACAGAGCGATCAGATATCTGAGGCCGGGTATTTCAGCGCCTCTTCCAGCAGTTTTTCGTTGCGGGCATCCTCGATCTTGCGAATGCGGTCTTCGCTGGAGCGCCCGTCAAATCGGTACTTCACCACATTGATCAGGCTCAGCGTCAGCAGCAGCACCCCCATGCCCCAATAGCCCTTGGTGGCCAGCGGCACGTCGGTGGACAGCCACAGCGACAGCCCCAGCATGCCATAGGCCAAAGCCACGCCCGCGGCATTTAGAGTGATGATCAATTTGTTGTCGGAATTATCTGCGTACATGTGTCTTCTCCAAGAATCAGTGTGTCATGTGCCAGTCGCAACCGGCTGAAATTCAATCGAATTCAGGATTTGAGCCGGAGGAGGACATCCGCGGCAGTGCTGTTGCTGCGCGGGCCAAACCCGGCATCCGCCAGATCATCAGCCACGCGACCATGGGTCAGCCCCTCTTCGATTTCGCGCAGGATCTCTCCTTGTTCAAAGGGGTCATCCTGCTCCATCACGCGGGATATCAGCGCCTCGGCCTCGTCCATGGCGCCGCTGCCAGCAGGAACCTTGCTGAGACGGCGCTGGATCCCCTGCTCGCGTTTCACGGCCTTGGCGGCGATGGCGCCCTGTTTCAAATCCAGAATACGGCGACTGGCGGCCTCAACCGACTGGCGCAGCTGCAGGATGCGGCGGTCCAGCCGATCCTGCGTGGTGCGCCGAACGGTCAGATCATTTTCCAGATCCGCAACTGCCTGAGCGGCTGTGGAGGCCAGATCTTGGCGACCACCCTCCAGCGCTTCTCTGGCGCGTGACATGAGATCTGCGACCCGGCCCTCAAGCGTTTCTACCTGCCGGGTCTCAGCGCGCTGGCGCTGGATCAGGCTGGCAAGTGTCAGCTTGGCGGCCTTTAGTGCATCTTCGGATTCGCGGATCTTCTGGGTGATCAGCTCGACCGAATACTGGTCGCGCAGGTTCTCTTCTGCGCGGGTGTTTGCCCCGGAAATCAAAGTCTTCAATGTAGCGAACATCTGGCCCTCCATTATTGAACATCGTTCATGGAGAATCATCTAACACTAACCTGAACAGCGTTCAAGAAAATTGTGAACGTTGTTCAAAAATCAGTCGGCCACCCGTCCCAGCACTTCGGATATCATCACCCCGATCTGTTCCGGCGGCACCCCTGAGATCCGGTCCTCCAGCCCAAGCAGAACAATCCCATGCACAGAAGAGAACAGCCCGCGCACAAGCAGGTTCAGCTCGGCTTCGGTCTTTTCCGGGAACCGTTCTGAAAGCGGGCCGGCGATATGGCGGAACAGATCCGCCAGGGCCTCGCGGTACCAATCCGGAACCGGGCCACTGGCGGTCATTTGAAGATCGAACAAGGCCCGCCACAACTGAGTATGCTCCTGCGCGAACTGCAGATAAGCGTGGCTCATCACAATCAGCCGCTGCGCCGGGCTTTGCCCGTCCGTGCCGTCAAGCGAAGCAGAGACCGACGCCTCAAGCGCCGAGAACGTGCGCAGGTTCACCGCCATGATGATCGCGTTGAGATCTTCAATCGCATTGTAGATTGCCCCAACGGCACAGCCGACATCCGTCGCCAGATCACGGGCCCGCAACGCCCCTGCCCCATCGCGCGCAATGCGGCGCTCGGCTGCGTCCACCAGACGGACACGCAAGTCCGCCCTGCGTTGCTCTGCCTTTGTCGCCATTTTTTCCTCCGGCCTTGAACTGCGTTCAAAGTAGCCCAGCAAAATGGCGGACAAAAGCCCGAAACCCCCGCAGCGGTTTTGCCGCGCGGCCAGCCCAATTCCTGTTACTCTGCTGCCACAACAGTGGTTTTCAGAGCGGAGGTCGCAGAATGGCGTCAAAAGTGGAACAGATCCGGGATCTGCTAAAGGCGATCGAAACCGGTGATCCGGCCCCGGTCGCCGTGGTCAATGAGGCCAAATACATCCAGCACAATCCGCAGACCCATGAAGGCAGCGAAGGGCTGGTCCAATTGTTCCAGCGGCTGTCGCGCACCAACCCCCGCGTCAACATGGTGCGCGGGTTTCAGGACGGCGATTATGTGTTTGCCCAGATGGAGTATGATTTCTCCAGCCGTAAAATCTGCTTTGAAGTGTTCCGTTTCGAAGAGGGTCTGGCGGTCGAACACTGGGACAATATTCAGGAACGCAGCGGGCCCAACCTGTCCGGCCGCAGCATGGTGGACGGCGCAACCGAGGTCACCGACCTGTCCCTTACCGAGGCCAACAGATCACTGGTACGCGATTTTGCCGATACCGTTCTGGTCGCGGGCAAGACAGAGCGGCTGTCGGATTTCATCAGCAGCGACAGCTACGCCGAGCACAATCCCCTGCGCGCCGACGGGGCCGAGAATTTGCGCAAAGCGTTGGAAGACACCCTGTCTGGTCAACGGGTTATAGACTACCGTAGGGTCCACCGGGTTCTCGCCGAGGGCAATTTCGTTCTCTGCGTCAGCGAAGGCTATCTGGCGGGGGCGCATGCGGCCTTTTATGATCTGTTCCGCGCTGAGGCGGGCAAACTGGTCGAACATTGGGACACGACAGAGAAGGTCGCCCCGCAAAGCGAATGGAAGAATACCAACGGCAAGTTTTAGGGCCGCTCAGATAATCCCGCGCCAGCGCAGCACCACAACCACCAGGGCAAAGACCACGATCAGCGCAAAGGCAATGCTGGCCAAGATATCCAGCATCCGTCCCTTGCGGCGGTCGGCAAGGTCGATGGCCTCCAGATGGGCTTTCACCTCGCGGGCGGCCCCGCGCAGGCGGGGTTCATCCACGGTGAACTGCAGTTTGGGATGCTCGAGCAGCGGCAGGGCATCGGCCAGCTGCGTGCCCTGTTTGAAGATCCGGCGCGGCAGGCGGCGGCGGACTTTCTTGAGTGCCGCCGCAAGGGTACCCGAGGCAGATTCCCGCTCTTTCAGCAGGGCACGGACCTCCTGAATATCCTCGATGATGCTTTGCGCCATTGGGGCGGCCTCCCGGTGGATTTGGCACATATCCTATCGGCCCTGCCACAGGCGCACAAGCCGACCGCACAGCCTCTGGCGCTGCGCCGCGCACCGGGCTATCAAGCGGGCATGCTGAATGTGATCCTCCACGGTGAACCCACCGACCTGCCGCCGCTGCTGATTGCCCATGGGCTTTATGGGTCCGCCCGCAACTGGGGCGTCATTGCCAAACGCCTGTCCGATGAACGACAGGTTGTGGCAGTGGATATGCGCAACCACGGGTCTAGCCCGCGCGCGCCCTCCCATAGCTACCCCGAGATGGCTGCCGATCTAGCCGAGGTCATCGCGGCCCATGGTGGGCAGATGGATGTGCTGGGGCATTCCATGGGCGGCAAGGCGGCGATGATGCTGGCGTTGAACCATCCCGGCCTTCTGCGCAAACTGGTGGTCGCCGATATCGCGCCAGTCACCTATGGCCACAGCCAGATTCAGTTCATCGAGGCGATGCGCGCAGTGGACCTGGAGAGTATTTCGCGCCGCTCCGACGCACAGGCGCAGCTGGCAGAGCAAGCCGTGGACCCTGCCTTGCAGAGTTTTTTCACCCAGTCACTGGACCTTGCGGGCAAACGCTGGCTGCTGAACCTTGATGCGCTGGCGGATCAGATGCCCAATATCATGTCGTTCCCGCAGACCGACGCCGTTTGGGACGGCAGCACCCTGTTTCTGTCAGGTGCAGCCTCCGACTATGTCGGCCCCGAGCACCGCAGCACCGCCAAGGCGCGTTTTCCCAATGCCCGTTTCGCAAAAATTCCCGGCGCGGGCCATTGGCTGCACGCCGAGAAACCGCGCGAATTTGAGGCCGCGGTTCGCGCATTCCTGAACGCCTGAGCGGTCACATGCCGGGGTCGACAGGTTCCGTCACCTCACCACCACCCACGGCCCAGTCGTTTAGCCCGCCGATGTTATAGACCTGCGTATAGCCCATGTCTTTCAGCAACTTACCTGCCAGGGCCGCGCGCCCACCGCTGGCGCAATGCACCACCACCGGACGGTCAAAGCGCAGTTCCAGGTCATGAAACGGCGTTTCGGGATCGGCGCGAAACTCCAGCATGCCGCGCGCGATGTGATGGCTTCCGACGGCGCGCCCTGTCGCCTGCAATTCCGGCGCATCACGCACGTCCAATAACAGGGCCCCCTCTGCAATCAGCGCCTGTGCCTGATCAACACTGATCCGCTCCACCGCCGCATTGGCCGCCGCCATCATGTCTTTCACTGTCACCGGCATCACTGTCTCCTGTCAAATATCCAAACCTATGGTCGAACCATAGGATCGCAGATCACTGAGGGGCAAGAGCACAAGGGGTTTCGCCCCGCGGCAGGCTGCCACGGGGCGTATACCCCATGCATTCCTAAATCAATACGGCAGGCCGACGTAATTCTGCGCCAGCACGCTCTGGGCTGTGTGATTGTCACGCAGAAAAGCGATGTCGGCAGCCTGCATTTTGAGATCAAACGGCGACTGATCCGGGAAGCGATGCAGCAGGTTGGTCATCCACCAGCTGAACCGTTCCGCTTTCCAGATCCGCGCCAGCGCCTTTTCGGAGTAGCTGTCGATGCCCTCGCTGTCGCCGTCTTGATAGAATTGCAACAGTCCAGTGTAGAGGTAGTGAATATCGCTAGCCGCGGTGTTCAGCCCTTTGGCGCCGGTTGGCGGCACGATATGGGCCGCATCGCCGCAGAGGAACAGCCTGCCCCAGCGCATGGGTTCGGTCACAAAAGACCGCAATGGCGCGATGGATTTCTCGATCGACGGGCCGGTTATCAGGTTTTCAGCATGTTCCGCCGGGATGCGACGCTTCAGCTCCTGCCAGAAAGCTTCATCCGTCCAGTCATCGGGCGAGTCTGACAGGGAACACTGGATGTAATAGCGGCTGAGATTGTCATTGCGCATCGAGCAAAGCGCAAAGCCCCGATCCGAGGCGGCGTAGATCAATTCCTCATGCACAGGCGGGGTTTCGGACAAGATGCCCAGCCAGCCAAAGGGGTAGAGTTTCTCATATTCCTTGCGCACGGTCAGCGGAATGGTCTGGCGGCTGACACCATGGAACCCGTCACAGCCCGCCACAAAGTCACAATCGATCCGCTGTTCAGTGCCATCGACGGTATAGGTCACATATGGCGCATCGCTGTCGGCATCGTGGATCTGCACATTTTCGGTGTTAAAGACGATCTTGCCGTCCATCGCCTCGCGTGCATCATAGAGATCGCGGGTCACTTCGGTCTGGCCATAGACCACCACCGAGGTGCCTGTGTGTTCCTTAAAGTTGATCTCGAACTGTTCATCCCCGTAAGAAATCACCGTGCCATCATGGACAAAGCTCTCCGCGTCCATCCGCTCAGATACGCCGGCCTGGCGCATCAGATCGACAAATCCAACCTCCAGAATGCCGGCCCGGATGCGGCCCAGAACATAATCGCGGGTCTTGCGCTCCAGCACCACGGTGTCGATGCCCTGTTTGTGCAGCAGCTGGCTGAGCAACAGCCCCGACGGCCCGCCGCCAATGATAACAACCTGAGTTCGCATGATCTGTCCTCCTGCCATCAAGGATGACTATTCCAAATAGAAAAGTAAAATGAGATAACGGCCAAGATAGTTGCCAGTATCGGAAAGTAAATGCTCGACCGTCGTATCAAATTCCGCCACATCCAGTGCTTTGTTGAGATCGCCCGCGCCCGCAGCCTGAAGCAGGCCGCCGAAAAGCTGTTCCTGACCCAGCCTGCGATCTCCAAAACCCTGAAGGAGCTGGAGGCGATCGCAGGTGCGAGCCTGATGACACGCAGCCGCTCTGGTGTTGCTCTCACCAAAGAAGGTGAGGTGTTCCTTCATTTCGCCCAGATGTCGCTGGCCAGCCTGCAACAGGGGCTGGAAGGAGTCGAGCGCGAAGCACGGGCTGAAAAAGTCCGACTGATCATCGGCGCGCTTCCTTCCGTCGCGGCGCGTATCCTGCCGGATGTGGCCGCGGAATTCACCAAGCTGGCACCGCATGCCATGCTGGAAATCATCCCCGGCCCGCATGGCTATATGGTCGATCAGCTGAAATCTGGCGCCATGGATATGGTGATCGGGCGGCTGGGGCAGCCCGGCACCATGCAGGGCGTCTCCTTCACTCAGATCTACACCGAAACCGTGGTCTTTGTGGTGCGCCCCGGCCATCCGATGCTGGCGCGGCCGGATATTCTGGAGCTTAGCAAATATCAGGTGATCTACCCGCCGCCCGGTTCAGCCATCCTGCCCTTGGTCGAGGATTTCCTGATCGCCCATGGGGTTGGAGAGATCCCAAACCGGCTGGAGACCGTGTCAGGGGCCTTTGCGCGGGTCTATGTGCCGCGCACCGATGCGGTCTGGGTCATTTCGGATGGGGTGGTCGGCAATGAGCTGGCCGCCGGGCGACTGGTCAAGCTGCCGTTTGACACACGTACAACCCGCGGCCCCGTGGGGCTGATGACCCGGCCTGACATGGAAAAAGCCCCCGTGCATCAGCTGTTCAATCTGGCCGTAACCAATGTGATGGATCGCATGGGCGATTGAGGGAGATGGTACGGGCGGCGGGGATCGAACCCGCATGACCTAAGGTCGAGGGATTTTAAGTCTGGACATAATCCTTTGTTTTCAAAGGTTGGGGTACTCAAAAAACAGCCGGGGCATTGGATTTCCAGTGCCCCGGCACTCATTCAGGGGGCGGCTTCCTCTGGCCCTGTTCCGCGCCCTGCATGGCGGCCCAGGAGCCACCTTGATAGATCAGCCGATACTCTGAAATCTGCTTCAGCCCGCAGTGGGAACAACGCAGCTTCCCGATAGCCTCACCCACTGTGATCAGATCACCCCATCGCTCGATCAGCACTGGCACTGGCACCGGGCACTTATGGCCGCAAGCGCACTCCACAAAGATCTGGTGCTTAGGGATAGTCGCGAGGCGGGTGCCGCCCTGCTTCGGCAATGGCTTCATGAGAACGCATGTAGAACAAAGAGCTCCTCTGGGGAAGCCTCCTTACTTGGACTCGAGCAGCGCTAACTGCTCTTTGGCCTTGATGAGGCGCAATCTACTCGCAGTCAGAAGTGTTGCAGCCTGATCCTGGCCAATCCCTTCCAGACGCTCGACCCCGCCAATCTGGTCCTCGATCATCTCCACCAGATCTCGTTGCCGCTGGATCAGTGCCTCACTCAATGGTCGTGCTCCCCTGTTGGACCGCAGCCTACTTACTCACGGGAAACGTGCAAGGTCGGCTTCGAGCCCATTTTACCAATTGCTGCACTCGCCCCGAATGGCTGCTCTACCGATCACATTTGCAATTCGCTATATGGGCAGACGTCGTCTTCAAACGGAACGTGCCTGCGTCGAAAAGTGCTGTCCGAGACGGTTTCCGGAGTGGTGATACGGTCCATGCGGAAGTGGCGGAAATCTTCGCGCGTCGGGTCCCACGCGACGAGATACCAAAGCGGCGGCAGGATCAGCATAGCTTGCGGCTCCACTTCGCGCGTCGTGCGTCGACCTTTCGCATCGCGATAGTCAAAACAGATCAGGTGTCGCCCCAAAAACGCTGATTCAAACGCGGGCAGAAGTTCGGGATCTATTTTGCCCATATCGGACAGATCCTGCAGTGGCGACAACTGACCGATATGCAGACAATCAAGGAACGTGCGCAGATCGCGCACCTTATCTCGGGGTAGTGCCTTTTCGATCTTGGCGAGCCCGGCATCTGCCAATTCCGAAAACGGAAGGTTCCCTGCAGCGCGCATCGCCGCGACACTGATCAGCAAAGCGAACACCTCTGGTACAGACAGCTTGGCCGTCGTTTGCATCGATTGCGGGTCAAGCTGTAACCCGCCACCGCGCCCAACATCGGAATGGATTACATAACCCTCGTCCCTCAGCTTACTGATATCGCGCAACACTGTCCTACGCGATGCCCCTACCTGATCGGCAAGGTCGTCAATGGTGGATGTGCCGTTGCGGCGGAGGGTCCGCACGATTGTGTCATGTCTGAGACGAATGTTCATATGGTCACGATATCATAAATGGTGCCAGTTTTTGGCGCCATTTTGATTTACGCCGATTCCGGCAACACAACACAGGGAGATTGCAACATGGAACGGACCGCAGTGAACCCATGGGAATGGTCTATCAAGCTGGGCTACAATCAGGCAGAGGTGATCGACGGTGCGACCTGTCAGGTCATTTGCGCAGGTCAAACTGCCGTAGACGAAAACGGCGCACCACAACACCCGGACAATATGCGCGCGCAAATCCAATTGGCCTTGGACAACCTGGAAACGGTGATCAAGAAAGCAGGAATGGATCTGAGCAATGTGACCAAGCTCGGCATCTATGCCACCGATGTGGATGAGGCCTTAAAGAATTTTGACCTGATGGGGATGCGCTTTGGCCCGCACCAAGTAGCCCCACCTATGACCTTGCTGGGTGTGACGCGCCTCGCAATCCCCGGGCTGATGTTCGAGATTGAAGCGACGGCAATGGCCTAAACCGAAGTACAGTGGCCATTTGGTTGCGAAACCCAAATGGCCGTTTTGTCCGCACAGTTGACCTTGGGCAGCCTCCTTAGTTGGACCCTGACTGCACATCCACAAATTTTTTAAATCCAGCCGGATCAAATTTCGGTGCAAACTGGGATTTTTTTATCCCCAGTGCAGGATCTCCCAACCAGCGGCCATCAATCCACTGCCCCCAGCCAGTACTGGTCAGCTTTGTGGCAAAAGCTCCGGTATAGTGCTTCTCGGCAGTCCTTAAGTGTCCTCTACGATAGTGCAGCGGTTTCTTGAGGCCATCTGACGATTCCCCACCGGTTGTATGTTTCTTACCCGCGGCCGTTCGCCAGGAGACTTTGTGCCAAGCATCCACAGCAATGCTGGATGTTCGAAAGGCGGCCCGCCGCTCTTGCCGAGAACCAAATATGCCAGTCTCGACTAATTTTGGTGCATTAACCAGTGTAAGCATCAACGGCAAGACGAGAGCAATTCCGTGTTGCGTAAACCAATTGTCGCCGGAAAGTCGCTCAACATTGCTTTGAACTTCAAACTCATTTGACCCGCAACGCCAGGCATATCTTCTTGCGACGATGAGCAGCCCCACTTGAGTGGTCCAAATTGAAAGTTAGTGCATGGTTGGCCTTTGGTCCATCGGGACGATGGCCTCTGGCGCAGGTGGGCGGTAGCCCAGAGCACTATGGGGTCGTTTGGTGTTGTAGTGTTTTCTCCAGCTTTCGATAATGATCTGGGCCTCTCGTAACGAATAGAAGATTTCACCGTTCAGCAATTCATCCCGCATTCGCCCATTGAAGCTCTCGCAGTATCCGTTCTCCCATGGCGATCCAGGCTCGATGTATGCGGCCTTGGCCCCGACAGCCTTGATCCAGCCTCTGACGGCCTCAGCAATGAACTCAGGGCCATTATC
>FREY01000025.1 GCA_900143635.1 Rhodobacteraceae bacterium Alg231-04 | reverse complement strand
GCACATGGTTGTCTTCATGAACAAAGTTGACCAGGTCGACGACGAAGAACTGCTGGAACTGGTGGAAATGGAAATCCGCGAGCTGCTGTCTTCCTACGACTACCCGGGCGACGACATTCCGATCATTGCAGGTTCTGCTCTGGCGGCGATGGAAGGCAACAAGCCTGAGATCGGCGAAGAGAAAATCAAAGAGCTGATGGCGGCCGTTGATGAGTACATCCCGACACCGGCACGTGCTGTTGACCAGCCGTTCCTGATGCCCGTCGAAGACGTGTTCTCGATCTCTGGTCGTGGTACCGTTGTGACCGGCCGTGTTGAGCGTGGCGTGATCAATGTTGGCGACAGCATCGAAATCGTTGGTATCCGCGACACCCAGACCACCACCTGTACCGGTGTTGAAATGTTCCGCAAACTGCTGGACCGCGGTGAAGCTGGCGACAACATCGGCGCCCTGCTGCGCGGTATCGACCGTGACGGCGTTGAGCGTGGTCAGGTTCTGTGCGCACCCAAGTCGGTGAACCCGCACACCAAGTTCGAAGCAGAAGCCTATATCCTCACCAAAGAGGAAGGTGGCCGTCACACGCCGTTCTTCGCGAACTACCGTCCGCAGTTCTACTTCCGGACCACTGACGTCACCGGTACCGTGACCCTGCCCGAGGGCACCGAAATGGTCATGCCCGGCGACAACCTGAAGTTCGACGTTGAGCTGATCGCCCCGATCGCGATGGAAAACGGTCTGCGTTTCGCCATCCGTGAAGGCGGCCGTACCGTCGGCGCCGGCGTTGTGTCCAACATCACCGAGTAATCAGTTCTTCTGATTGCCGGAAAGAAAGGGCCGCCCAATGGGCGGCCCTTTTGCGTTGGGGTATGAGTATTTGGAAAGAGAAGAGTTTAGCCGGGGATGTTCGGACAATCAGCGCCCTGCAAGCGGGCGATTGATGTCTCAAAAAAAGTGATCAACTGTTCGGAGGTTTCAATTGTGCGGCGCAGATCAGCGACCCGTTCCTGCAAAACTTTTATGGCATCTTCCGGCGCGCAGCTGCCCTGCGTGGCCTCCTGCAACTCGCGCAGTTCCGCTACGGACAGCCCTGCCTCGCGGGCCTCGGCAAGATAGCCAAGATGCGTCACAAGCGTTTCCGGATAGTCCCGGTAATTGTTGGTCTCGCTCTGTCCCGGTTCTGACCGGATGAGCCCCTGACGCTCATAAAAGCGAATCGTGTCCCGGCTGAGACCAGTACGGGTTGCCAGTTCACCAATTTTCATAGGGCACCTCTTTCGCAGACCATTGACAATAGTCCATGGTATTCATAATTGCCGAGTGTAGCGCAGCAATGCGCCGGGGCCAATCCGGTCCGGCGTCACTGAAGGGGCGAAAGCATGACCAAGAGAATTGCCATTATTGGCGGCGGCTATGCCGGCTTTGAAATTGCCAAGGAACTGGATGCACATGCAGATGTGACGCTGATCGAGCCGCGCGCCGCCTTTGTGCATGCGCCGGCTGCAATCCGCGCTCTGGTGCAGCCAGCGCTGTTGGAGCAGATGATCCTTCCTTATGATAATCTGTTGAAGGCGGGAAGCTGGGTAAGGGGTCGTGCGTCATCGATCGCTGCGGATCATGTGGTGCTGGAAGATGGCCGCCGTATAGCCGCGGATTTCATTGTTGTGGCCACCGGATCGTCCTACAGCGCACCGTTCAAGCCCGCAGGGGATGACATCGAAGCATTCCGCGCCGCGCAACATCGCGTCGCAGAGGATCTGGCTGCGGCGAAGACGGTTGTCATTGCCGGGGCTGGCCCGGTTGGTATTGAACTTGCGGGTGAGATCGCCTCGGCGCAACCGGGCAAGCAGGTCACTTTGGTGTCGTCTGATGCGCAGCTTATGCCAACGTACCCTGCGGCCTTGGGGCAAAAACTAGCCGCCAAACTGAGCCGTCTTGGGGTCGACGTGCGGCTAGGACAGAGGGCAGAAGACATTGAGACGGACAATGGCCCCTACAAGGGATCGCTGCGCCTTTCCAACGGGGACAGGCTAGACGCAGACCTGATTTTTCCGGCGATTGGCGCCCGCGCTGCCCCGTCGCCGCTGGCAGATCTGCCGGGGGTTCGGCAAGCTGCAGCAGGACGTTTCGAAGTGGATAAATGGATGCGCCCGTCGTCATTGGCAAATGTGTTTGTTGCCGGGGATGCGGCGCTGGCGGGGGATGCGATGACCATCGTTGCCACCGCCCGCCAGAACCCCTGGCTGATCAAAACCCTCAAAGCGCTGGTCAAAGGCGGTACGGCAGAACGGTTAAAACCCTATAAGCCCTGGAAAAAGGCACCGATTCTGCTGCCACTGGGGCCGGAGCAAGGCAACAGCTGGCTATTCATGACGGTTGGCAATGGGCTAACCAGAAAGATGAAGGGGCGGAACTTGTTCCTGCCCAAGTATAAAAAGGCCTTCGGTCTGGCCTGAAGGCTGGTCAGCTGCCCTCGGGCGCGCGTCCGGCGTCTGTGTCGGCGCGCAGCGTGATGGCCTCGAGAGAGGTTTCGATGCTTTGGCGTAGGACCTCGACCTCTTCATCCGTGGGTTTTCTGGGCACTTCGTCCTGCCATTCCTGACAGCGCAGCGCCCCGCTGGAAAACGGGACCGGCAGCATTTGCTTGTCCCATGTCGGCAGTTTGAGGACACGCCGTTCGGCAAAGGCCACGGTGAATACCCGGCAGCCGGTGATGCGGGCCCAGGTGATGGGAACGGTTGAACAGACACGGGCCGGGCCGCGCGGGCCGTCCGCGGCAATGCCGATGGAACAGCCCGATCTGGTCTGGCGCAGCACTTCGCGGGACAGGGTGACGTGTCTTTTGTGGCTGGACATCGGGATTGTTTCCAGCCCCAGCCGCACCAGTATCTGCCCTGCCATCCGGCCGGCGCGGGCTGCGGAGGTCAGCGCACAGATCCGGCCCAGCGAGGTGTCGAACAGGTAGGGAGCCATCATCAGCCGCTGGTGCCAGACCACCACGATCACCGGCTCGCCGCGACGCAGACATTCGTCCATCTCTTCAAACCCTTCGCGGGTCCAGCGGGAGGTCCGGTAGGCGAATTTCACATAGGCGGCAAACAGCCCTTCCAGAGCACGGTTCACGCGGGGGCTGTCGGCGATCTTTTTTCTCAAGCTCACGTGATCTGGTCCTCGTTTTTCCCCGTCTTAAAGCAGAGGTGGGGTGAGGGTAAAGCGGGCGGGCTGCAAGCGGGGCAGGATACAGCAGTTTTTCGGATTTTCCTCTTGCTCCTCCTGCGGCTCTGGCTTAGATCATGCCGCATTGTAGGGGTATAGCTCAGTTGGTAGAGCGACGGTCTCCAAAACCGTAGGTCCCGGGTTCGAGCCCTGGTGCCCCTGCCATTTTCCACAGATCACAGTTAGAATGACCAGCCATTGTCGCGGTTGTGCTGCGTCTGTTTGCGATCTGTGGGCAGACCGCAAACAGACGTGTTGCCTTAGCTGCGCGGCGCCACGCTGAAGTCTTCGGGCGGCAGGCCTTTCGCGGCACGGCCATACACGGTTTCAAGGGCATCCTAGAAATGACGGGTGAACCGGGGCGAATCTCCGGCAGAGTCTGTTCGGTTGGCCAGTGCATCCAGCGCGGCCCTGGCCTTTGTGTTCTTGGGGAAACTCGCAAGGATCCCGCTGTAGATCTCGGCTGCGTCTTTCAGCTTGCTCTTATTTTCCAGACGTTTTGCATGGTTCAGCGATGTCTCAACGGCCATATGCCGATTTCCATGATTTTCATGGGGCCACTGCACCAATTCAGGCGCGCGGCGGTTCCTTATTGTTATGCGCATACGTGTTTAGGAAACGATTGAGGGACCAATTGCCGCCGTGGGGACGTCTTGCCGCCTCGCAGGGCTTGAATTTGCCACCTTTGCCGGTTACATCGCCCTAACCGCTAAGAGAGAGACACACGCCAAATGGCCAGCATCAACCCCGTTCAGTTTATCCAGCAAACCCGCGCCGAAATTGCCAAGGTTGTCTGGCCGACCCGCCGCGAAGTGCTGCTGACCACGGTCATGGTCTTCATCATGGCGGCTCTCACGGCGCTGTTCTTCGCGCTGGTGGATCTTTTGATCCGTTTCGGTCTTACCGGAATTCTGGATTATTTCGGCTAAGTCCGAAGACGCGGGGCCCGTTTGCGGGCCTTGCAGAGCCGGCGGAACAGCTCTTGATCTCTGCCGGATTGGGGGGTAGGTGACGGCCTACCTCTGATGGTGGGCGTGCGGCGATTCGAGTTGCGCGCCGCTTTTAGTTAGAGATGCGGTCCGACGGCGGATCGTTGTGAAATTCAAGCAGCGGCACGGTTTAGATACCGGCCCGGCAAAACAAGGACGGTCTGGTTCATGGCGAAACGGTGGTATTCGGTCAGCGTGCTCTCGAACTTCGAGAAGAAAATCGCAGAGCAGATCCGCACCTCGGTTGCTGAGCAGGGCCTTGAGGAAGAAATCGGCGAAGTTCTGGTGCCCACCGAAGAGGTGATTGAAGTGCGCCGGGGCAAGAAGGTCACGACCGAACGCCGCTTCATGCCCGGTTACGTGCTGGTGCATATGGAAATGTCCGACCAGGGCTATCACCTGATCAACTCGATCAACCGCGTCACCGGTTTTCTGGGCCCGCAAGGCCGCCCGATGCCGATGCGTGATGCCGAAGTTCAGGGCATCATGGGCCGCGTCGAAGAGGGCCAGGAAGCACCGCGCACCCTGATCAGCTTCGAGATCGGCGAGAAGGTCAAAGTGAACGATGGCCCGTTCGAAGACTTCGACGGCATGGTCGAAGGCGTCGACGACGAGAACCAGAAACTGAAGGTTTCCGTGTCGATCTTTGGTCGGGAAACCCCGGTCGAACTGGATTTCACTCAGGTCACCAAACAGGGCTGATGTGATGCTGCCCTTCTGGGTGGCAAATGAGAGTGGGAGGCAAGGGGGCCGCGGCACCCGACCCAGACCACACAACGAAGAACCCCGAAGGACGCGTCCCGAGGGAGTTGTAAAAGGAACAACCAAATGGCCAAGAAGCTAGCTGGTACCATGAAGCTGCAGGTTGCTGCAGGTCAAGCGAACCCCTCCCCGCCCGTCGGCCCCGCACTGGGTCAGCGCGGCATCAACATCATGGAATTCTGCAAGGCGTTCAACGCCAAGACCGCAGACATGGAGCCCGGCGCGCCGTGCCCGACCGTGATCACCTACTATCAGGACAAGTCCTTCACCATGGACATCAAGACGCCGCCCGCGTCTTACTACCTGAAGAAGGCCGCCAAGGTTAAATCCGGCGCGAAAACACCTTCGCGTGAGGTTGTTGGTTCCGTGACCCCGGCTCAGGTGAAAGAAATCGCCGAAGCCAAGATGAAAGATCTGAACGCGAACGATATCGAAGCGGCTATGCAGATCATCCTGGGCTCTGCCCGCTCCATGGGCATCGAGGTGAAGTAAGATGGCAAAGCTCGGTAAACGTACCCGCGCAGCGCGCGAAGCTTTCGCAGGCAAGTCCAACCTGTCCGTGGAAGATGCAGTGGCACTGGTTAAGGCCAACGCCACTTCCAAGTTCGACGAAACCGTTGAGATTGCGATGAACCTGGGCGTTGACACTCGTCACGCAGACCAGATGGTTCGCGGTGTGATCGGCCTGCCCAACGGCACCGGTAAAACCACCCGTGTTGCAGTCTTTGCTCGCGGCCCCAAAGCCGAAGAAGCACAGGCCGCAGGCGCAGACATCGTCGGCGCAGAAGACCTGATGGAAATCATCCAGGGCGGCACCATCGATTTCGATCGTTGCATTGCCACTCCGGACATGATGCCCGTTGTTGGTCGTCTGGGTAAAATCCTCGGCCCGCGCAACCTGATGCCGAACCCCAAGGTTGGCACTGTGACCATGGACGTCAAGGCAGCTGTTGAAGCGGCCAAAGGCGGCGAAGTCCAGTTCCGTGCCGAAAAGGGCGGTGTTGTACACGCAGGCGTCGGCAAAGCCTCCTTTGGCGAAGCCCAGCTGATCGAAAACGTCCGCGCATTTGTGTCGGCTGTTTCCAAAGCGAAGCCCGCCGGTGCCAAAGGCGCTTACATGAAGAAGATTGCACTGTCTTCGACCATGGGCCCGGGCGTCACCATCGACGTGGACAACGCTGTTTCCGAGTAATCGGATCTGCTGAGAATTACGAAGGGCCCGGATGCGCAAGCCTCCGGGCCTTTTGCTTTTGGTGCTAGGGCGCGCGTTTGCATTTTCCACTTGGAAATTGGTCAAATTCCTCTTAAAGCTGCCCATGAAGTGAAGCGTGCGATTCGTCGTGCGCTTCACTTCGTTTCGTCCAAGATGGTGGGTGGCCTTTCGATCGGGCCTTAATTTCCCTCCTGAGACGGGAAAGACCAATAGATCGAGGGTTTTCTGACCCTCGGGCGATATTTGGCTCACCCCGTAAAACGGACCTGAACGCCGGACTTCTTCTGAGGTCTGGCAAATATGAGCCGGGATGCACAAGCATCCCAAATTTGGAGAGAACTGTGGATAGAGCCCAGAAAGAGAAAGTGGTCGAGGAACTCGGCCAGATCTTCGAAAGCTCTGGCGTCGTAGTGGTTGCCCACTACGTCGGTCTGACAGTTGCTGATATGCAAGATCTGCGAGCCCGCGCAAGCGAAGCTGGCGGTTCTGTGCGTGTTGCCAAAAACAGGCTCGCCAAAATCGCCCTCGAGGGTAAGTCATGTGCAAGCATTTCTGACCTGCTGACAGGGATGACCGTTCTGACCTATTCCGAGGACCCCGTGGCAGCAGCCAAGGTGGCCGAGGACTTCGCCAAAGATAACAAGAAATTTGAGATCCTTGGCGGTGCAATGGGCGAGAACGCTCTGGACCGTGCTGGCGTTACAGCCGTGTCGAAAATGCCTTCGCGCGACGAGCTTATTGCTCAGATCGCAAGCTGCATTGGGGCACCGGCTTCCAACATCGCTGGCGCAATTGGCGCACCTGCAAGCAACATCGCAAGCATCCTTTCGACCATCGAAGAGAAATCGGAAGCTGCATAAGCGGTTGGCACTGAATGACCGATGTGGGGCATTGCCTACACGTTGGAACACACACTTAGTAAACGGAAAGAGCTGATAAAATGGCTGATCTGAAAGCACTCGCAGAAAGCATCGTGGGCCTGACCCTGCTGGAAGCACAAGAACTGAAAACCATCCTCAAGGATGAGTATGGCATCGAGCCCGCCGCTGGTGGCGCCGTTGTTATGGCCGCAGCCGAAGGTGGCGCAGCCGAAGAAGAGAAAACTGAATTTGACGTCGTTCTGAAGAACGCCGGCGCTTCCAAGATCAACGTGATCAAAGAAGTCCGCGGTCTGACCGGCCTGGGCCTGAAAGAAGCCAAGGAACTGGTTGAAGCCGGCGGCAAAATCAAAGAAGGCGTGTCCAAGGACGAAGCCGAAGAAGTCAAAGGCAAGCTGGAAGCAGCTGGCGCCGAAGTCGAAGTGGCCTAAGCCTCGACTTCTGGGAAAAGTGGGTCGCAGTTCCCCTGGAGCTGAAGCCTTCCTTCCCGCACAGAATTTGGCTGGGCCCGGAGATATCCGGGTCCAGCCGAACCTGTCTTAGAAAGGCCCTTTGCGATCAAGGGCTTTTCTAAGGCGCGGTTTAAAGGATCGGGAGGCCGCCATTCGGGACGGTGGCCATGAATTGATCCGATCGCGTTGTCTCGTATGGGGAAGGTGCCAGGGCCCGGCGGCATCCTTTTCCGGTGAGAAATGAAAAGGTGACATCTGACATGGCTCAAACGTTCCTTGGCCAGAAACGTCTTCGTAAATATTACGGCAAAATCCGTGAAGTTTTGGATATGCCGAACCTCATTGAGGTTCAGAAATCTTCTTATGATCTTTTCCTGCGCTCCGGCGATGATCTGCAGCCGACTGACGGCGAAGGCATCATGGGCGTGTTCCAGTCGGTTTTCCCGATCAAGGATTTCAACGAGACCTCCGTTCTGGAGTTCGTGAAATACGATCTGGAAAAGCCGAAGTACGACGTTGAAGAATGCATGCAGCGCGACATGACCTACTCGGCTCCGCTGAAGGTCACTCTGCGTCTGATCGTGTTTGATATCGACGAAGACACTGGCGCCAAGTCCGTCAAGGACATCAAGGAACAGGACGTCTTCATGGGGGACATGCCCCTGATGACCCCGAACGGCACATTTGTCGTGAACGGCACCGAGCGGGTGATCGTTTCGCAGATGCACCGTTCGCCCGGTGTGTTCTTTGACCACGACAAAGGCAAGACCCACTCTTCCGGCAAACTGCTGTTCGCCTGCCGCATCATCCCGTATCGCGGCTCCTGGCTGGACTTTGAGTTCGACGCCAAGGACATCGTCTTTGCCCGTATCGACCGTCGCCGCAAACTGCCTGTGACCACCCTGCTTTATGCGCTGGGTCTGGACCAGGAAGCGATCATGGACGCCTATTACGACACCGTGAACTTCACGCTGTCCAAGTCGCGCGGCTGGGTCACCCCTTTCTTCCCGCAGCGTGTCCGCGGCACCCGTCCGACCTATGATCTGGTCGACGCGGCCACCGGTGAAATCATTGCCGAAGCCGGCAAGAAGGTCACCCCGCGCGCCGTCAAGAAGATGATCGACGAAGGCACCATCACCGACCTGCTGGTCCCCTTCGAGCACATCGTCGGCAAATATGTCGCCAAGGACATCATCAACGAAGAAACTGGCGCTATCTATGTAGAAGCCGGCGATGAGCTGACCCTTGAGTATGACAAGGACGGCGATCTGATCGGCGGCACCGTCAAGGATCTGGTTGATGCCGGCATCACCGACATTCCGGTTCTGGACATCGACAACGTCAATGTCGGCCCCTACATGCGCAACACCATGGCGGCCGACAAGAACATGGGCCGCGACACCGCGCTCATGGACATCTACCGCGTGATGCGTCCGGGCGAGCCGCCCACCGTGGAAGCCGCTTCGGCACTGTTCGACACCCTGTTCTTTGATGGCGAGCGCTATGATCTGTCGGCCGTTGGTCGTGTGAAGATGAACATGCGTCTGGCACTGGATGCCGAAGACACCATGCGCACCCTGCGCAAGGAAGACATCGTATCCTGCATCAAGGCGCTGGTTGACCTGCGTGACGGCCGTGGCGACATCGACGACATCGACCACCTCGGCAACCGTCGTGTGCGTTCCGTTGGCGAACTGATGGAAAACCAGTACCGCGTCGGTCTGCTGCGCATGGAGCGCGCGATCAAAGAGCGTATGTCCAGTGTCGAAATCGACACTGTGATGCCGCAGGATCTGATCAATGCCAAACCGGCAGCGGCGGCTGTACGTGAATTCTTCGGCTCTTCGCAGCTGTCGCAGTTCATGGACCAAACCAACCCGCTCTCCGAAGTGACGCACAAGCGTCGTCTCTCGGCGCTTGGGCCGGGCGGTCTGACCCGCGAACGTGCTGGCTTTGAGGTCCGCGACGTTCACCCGACCCACTATGGCCGGATGTGTCCGATTGAAACGCCGGAAGGCCCGAACATTGGTCTGATCAACTCGCTGGCGACCTTTGCCCGTGTGAACAAATACGGCTTCATCGAAACACCTTATCGCAAGGTTGTGGACGGCAAGGTCACCGATGAGGTGAACTACATGTCCGCGACCGAGGAAATGCGTCACACCGTGGCGCAGGCCAACGCGACGCTGGACGAGAACGGCCGTTTCATCAACGATCTGGTCAACACCCGCCAGTCCGGTGACTACACCATGGCGCCGGTGGACAATGTCGACCTTATTGACGTTAGCCCCAAGCAGTTGGTCTCCGTTGCGGCCTCGCTGATCCCGTTCCTCGAAAACGACGATGCGAACCGGGCCCTGATGGGTTCGAACATGCAACGTCAGGCGGTTCCGCTGCTGCGCGCAGAAGCGCCGCTGGTCGGTACCGGTATCGAAGAAGTTGTTGCCCGCGATTCTGGTGCGGCAATCATGGCGAAGCGCGGTGGTATCATCGACCAGGTTGATGCCCAGCGTATCGTTGTTCGCGCGACGTCTGATCTGGAACTCGGCGATGCCGGCGTTGACATCTATCGTCTGCGCAAATTCCAGCGCTCCAACCAGAACACCTGCATCAACCAGCGTCCGCTGGTGAAAGTGGGTGACACTGTTGGCAAAGGCGAAGTGATTGCAGATGGTCCGTCCACCGATATGGGTGAACTGGCGCTCGGCAAGAACATCGTCGTCGCCTTCATGCCCTGGAATGGCTACAACTACGAAGACTCCATCCTGATCTCCGAGCGTATCGCACGCGACGACGTCTTCACGAGCGTGCACATCGAGGAATTCGAAGTCGCCGCCCGTGACACCAAGCTTGGCCCGGAAGAGATCACCCGCGACATCCCCAACGTCGGTGAGGAAGCCCTGCGCAACCTCGACGAGGCGGGCATCGTCTACATCGGCGCCGATGTGGAACCGGGCGACATTCTGGTCGGCAAGATCACTCCGAAGGGCGAAAGCCCGATGACCCCGGAAGAAAAGCTGCTGCGCGCCATCTTTGGTGAAAAAGCATCTGACGTGCGCGATACTTCGCTGCGCGTGAAACCGGGCGATTTCGGTACTGTTGTCGAAGTGCGCGTCTTCAACCGCCATGGTGTGGAAAAAGACGAACGTGCGCTGCAGATCGAGCGTGAAGAAGTCGAACGTCTGGCTCGTGACCGGGACGACGAACTGGCGATCCTTGACCGCAACATCTATGCGCGTCTGCAGGGCATGATCATGGGTAAAACCGCGGTCAAAGGCCCCAAAGGCGTGCGTCCGGGTTCCGAGATCAACCAGGACCTGCTGGACAGCCTGACCCGTGGTCAGTGGTGGCAGCTGGCACTGGAAGACGAAGAGGCCGCACAGGTTGTCGAAGCCCTGAACGAGCAGTACGAGGTGCAGAAACGCGCCCTGGACGCCCGTTTTGAGGACAAAGTCGAGAAAGTACGCCGCGGCGACGACCTGCCGCCGGGTGTGATGAAGATGGTCAAAGTCTTCATCGCCGTGAAGCGCAAGCTTCAGCCGGGCGATAAGATGGCCGGTCGTCACGGGAACAAAGGTGTTATTTCCAAGGTTGTACCGATGGAAGACATGCCGTTCCTTGCCGATGGTACGCCGGTTGACTTCTGTCTGAACCCGCTGGGTGTTCCGTCGCGTATGAACGTTGGTCAGATCCTGGAAACCCACATGGGTTGGGCTGCACGCGGTCTGGGCGTCAATATTGACGAATCCCTGCAGGAATACCGTCGTTCCGGCGATCTCACTCCGGTTCGCGAAGCAATGAAAATCGCTTATGGCGACGATGTCTACGAAGAAGGCATCAGCGACATGGACGAGAAGATGCTGGTCGAGGCCGCAGGCAATGTGGTCAACGGTGTTCCGATCGCAACGCCGGTCTTTGACGGTGCGAAAGAAGCAGACGTCAATGACTCGCTGGTGCGTGCCGGCTTCTCCGAAAGCGGCCAGTCGGTTCTGTTCGACGGTCGTACCGGTGAGCAGTTTGCGCGTCCGGTGACAGTTGGCATCAAGTACCTGCTGAAACTGCACCACCTGGTGGATGACAAGATCCACGCGCGTTCGACCGGTCCGTACAGCCTCGTTACTCAGCAGCCGCTGGGTGGTAAGGCACAGTTCGGTGGCCAGCGTTTCGGGGAAATGGAAGTCTGGGCTCTGGAAGCTTACGGCGCCGCCTACACCCTGCAGGAAATGCTGACCGTGAAATCGGATGACGTTGCAGGCCGGACCAAGGTCTATGAATCCATCGTCAAGGGCGAAGACAACTTCGAAGCGGGCGTACCGGAATCGTTCAACGTTCTGGTGAAAGAAGTCCGCGGCCTCGGCCTGAACATGGAACTCCTGGATGCGGAAGAAGAAGAGTAAGGGCCTCGGCCCTTACCCGTCTCTCCCTTCCGCACGAATTTGAGGTATCAAAATGAACCAGGAACTCACGAATAACCCGTTTAACCCGCTGACACCGCCGAAGGTCTTTGACGAAATCAAAGTCTCGCTGGCGTCTCCGGAACGGATCCTGTCGTGGTCTTATGGCGAAATCAAAAAGCCCGAGACCATCAACTACCGTACGTTCAAGCCCGAGCGTGACGGCCTGTTCTGCGCACGCATCTTTGGCCCGATCAAAGACTACGAATGCCTGTGTGGTAAATATAAGCGCATGAAGTATCGCGGCGTTGTCTGCGAGAAATGTGGTGTTGAAGTTACCCTGCAGAAAGTGCGCCGCGAGCGCATGGGCCACATCGAACTGGCCTCGCCGGTTGCGCATATCTGGTTCCTCAAGTCGCTGCCGTCGCGCATCGGCCTGATGCTGGACATGACCCTGCGCGATCTGGAGCGGGTTCTGTACTTTGAAAACTACGTTGTCATCGAGCCGGGTCTGACCGACCTGACCTACGGCCAGATGATGACCGAAGAAGAGTACATGGATGCGCAGGACGCATTCGGCATGGACGCCTTCACCGCAAACATCGGTGCTGAAGCCATCCGTGAGATGCTGTCGCAGATCGATCTGGAAGCCGAAGCAGAGCAGCTGCGCGCTGAGCTGAAAGAAGCCACTGGCGAACTGAAGCCCAAAAAGATCATCAAGCGCCTGAAAGTTGTGGAGTCCTTCCTGGAATCCGGCAACCGCCCGGAGTGGATGGTTCTGACAGTGATCCCGGTCATCCCGCCAGAGCTGCGCCCGCTGGTGCCGCTGGATGGTGGCCGTTTCGCGACATCCGATCTGAACGATCTCTATCGTCGTGTGATCAACCGGAACAACCGTCTGAAGCGTCTGATCGAACTGCGCGCACCTGACATCATCGTGCGCAACGAAAAACGGATGCTGCAGGAATCGGTTGATGCATTGTTCGACAACGGCCGCCGTGGCCGCGTCATCACTGGTGCCAACAAGCGCCCGCTGAAGTCGCTGTCCGACATGCTGAAAGGCAAGCAGGGTCGCTTCCGTCAGAACCTTTTGGGTAAGCGCGTCGACTTCTCCGGCCGTTCGGTCATTGTGACCGGTCCGGAATTGAAGCTGCACCAATGTGGCCTGCCCAAGAAGATGGCGCTCGAACTGTTCAAGCCCTTCATCTACTCGCGTCTGGAGGCCAAAGGTCTGTCCTCCACCGTGAAGCAGGCGAAGAAGCTGGTCGAAAAAGAGCGTCCCGAAGTTTGGGATATCCTCGACGAGGTGATCCGCGAACACCCGGTCATGCTGAACCGTGCGCCGACGCTGCACCGTCTTGGCATTCAGGCGTTCGAACCCACGCTGATCGAAGGTAAGGCTATCCAGCTTCACCCGCTGGTCTGCTCGGCGTTCAACGCGGACTTCGACGGTGACCAGATGGCTGTTCACGTGCCGCTGAGCCTTGAGGCCCAGCTGGAAGCACGCGTATTGATGATGTCCACCAACAACGTTCTGTCGCCTGCAAACGGCGCGCCGATCATTGTTCCTTCGCAGGATATGATCCTGGGTCTCTACTATGTGACCCTGGAACGCGAAGGCATGAACGGGCAGGGCATGGTCTTTGCTTCGATCGAAGAAGTGCAGCACGCGCTGGATTCCGGCACCGTGCACCTGCACACGAAGATCACCGCGCGGATCCCGCAGATCGACGAAGAAGGCAACCAGGTCTTCGAACGCTTTGAGACCACACCTGGTCGCGTACTGTTGGGTGCTTTGCTGCCCAAGAACGCCAAAGCACCGTTCGAACTGGTCAACCGTCTTCTGCGGAAGAAGGAAGTTCAGCAGGTCATCGACACCGTCTACCGTTACTGCGGTCAGAAAGAGTCGGTAATCTTCTGTGACCAGATCATGACCATGGGCTTCCGCGAAGCGTTCAAGGCGGGCATTTCGTTCGGCAAGGACGACATGCTGATCCCGGAAACCAAATGGCCGATCGTCGACGAGACACGCGATCAGGTGAAAGACTTTGAACAGCAGTACATGGACGGCCTGATCACTCAGGGCGAAAAGTACAACAAAGTTGTCGATGCCTGGTCCAAGTGTAACGACCGCGTCACCGACGCCATGATGGGCTCCATCTCGGCCACTCAGAAGCACGAAGACGGTTCCGACAAAGAACCCAACTCGGTCTACATGATGGCCCACTCCGGTGCGCGTGGTTCTGTCACGCAGATGAAGCAGCTGGGCGGGATGCGCGGCCTGATGGCGAAGCCGAACGGCGACATCATCGAGACCCCGATCATCTCGAACTTTAAAGAAGGCCTGACCGTTCTGGAGTACTTCAACTCCACCCACGGTGCGCGTAAGGGTCTGTCGGATACCGCTCTGAAGACGGCGAACTCGGGTTACCTGACCCGTCGTCTGGTGGACGTGGCGCAGGATTGTATCGTTCGTGAGATCGATTGCGGAACTGAGCGTGCGATCACTGCAGAGGCCGCGGTCAACGATGGTGAAGTTGTGGCCACTCTGGGCGAGCGTCTGCTTGGCCGTGTTGCTGCGGATGACATCTTCCGTCCCGGCACCGAAGAGATCGTTGTGGCCCAGGGCCAGCTGATCGACGAACGCATGGCCGACGCCATTGAAGAAGCTGGTGTGCAGACGACCCGTATCCGGTCGCCGCTGACCTGCGAAAGCGAAGAAGGCGTCTGCGCAACCTGCTACGGTCGTGACCTTGCACGTGGTACCCGCGTCAACACCGGTGAGGCCGTCGGCATCATCGCGGCGCAGTCGATCGGTGAACCCGGTACTCAGCTGACCATGCGTACCTTCCACATTGGTGGTGTTGCCCAGGGTGGACAGCAGTCCTTCCAGGAAGCCAGCCAGGAAGGTAAGATTGTCTTTGAGAACTCCAACACTCTGGAAAACGCCCACGGCGAGACCATGGTGATGGGCCGCAACATGAAGCTGATCATTCAGGACGAACACGGCGAAGAACGTGCCAGCCACAAGCTGGGCTACGGTTCCAAGCTGTTCGTCAAAGAAGGTCAGGACATTGCGCGCGGCGACAAGCTGTACGAATGGGATCCCTACACTCTGCCGATCATCGCAGAGAAGTCGGGTACGGTGAAATACGTCGATCTGGTTGCGGGCCTTGCGGTTCGTGAAGAGACCGATGACGCCACCGGCATGACCCAGAAGATCGTGATCGACTGGCGTGCAGCCCCCAAGGGCAGCGAGCTGAAGCCGGAAATCATCCTGCTGGATGAAGATGGTGAACCCGTTCGCAACGCGGCCGGTAACCCGGTGACCTACCCGATGTCGGTGGACGCAATTCTGTCGTCGGAAGATGGTGACAAGGTTCAGGCTGGTGAAATCGTTGCGCGTATCCCGCGTGAAGGCACCAAGACCAAGGACATCACCGGTGGTCTGCCGCGTGTTGCGGAACTGTTCGAAGCCCGTCGTCCGAAAGACCACGCCATCATCGCCGAAATCGATGGTTACGTGCGCTTTGGCCGCGACTACAAGAACAAGCGCCGCATCTCGATCGAGCCTGCTGACGAGTCCATGGAAGCCGTGGAATACATGGTGCCCAAGGGCAAGCACATCCCGGTTGTCGAAGGCGACTTCGTACAGAAGGGTGACTACATCCTCGACGGTAACCCCGCGCCGCATGACATCCTGTCCATCATGGGTGTCGAAGCGCTGGCGAATTACATGATCGACGAAGTGCAGGAGGTCTATCGTCTTCAGGGCGTGAAGATCAACGACAAGCACATCGAAGTCATCGTGCGTCAGATGCTGCAGAAGTGGGAAATCCAGGACAGCGGCGATACCACGCTGCTGAAGGGCGAACACGTCGACAAGCAGGAATTCGTTCTGGCTTGTGAAAAGGCAGAGGCCAAAGGTGGCCGTCCTGCCAAAGGCGAACCGATCCTGCTGGGCATCACCAAAGCCTCCTTGCAGACCCGCTCGTTCATCTCGGCGGCCTCCTTCCAGGAGACCACCCGCGTCCTCACCGAAGCCTCGGTTCAGGGCAAGAAGGACAAGCTGGTTGGCCTCAAGGAAAACGTCATCGTTGGCCGTCTGATCCCGGCGGGTACTGGTGGGGCAACCCAGCAGGTCCGTCAGGTCGCACAGGGCCGCGACAACGTTGTGCTCGAAGCACGCCGCGAAGAGGCCGAAGCGGCCGCTGCGCTGGCTGCTCCGGTCATGAATGAGGACGTGATGGGCGGTTCGGACGACTTCGACATGCTGGTCGACACGCCTGAAAGCCGCGATTGATCCAAGTCGCTTGGTAACAAATCAGGGCCCCCGCGCAGCGATGCGCGGGGGCTTTTTCTTGCGCGTTTGAAAACGGGTCCTTTTGGCAAGTTTTCTTTTCCGGCTGAGTGTGCTTTCTGAGGAGGCGGAGAGCAGGGGCAGGAAAGCGGAATCTTATGGCGCCAAAAGTGAAGATGACTGGCGTTGTGCGGTTTTCGGTGCTGACGGAAGACTATTACGCCCGCCGTTACCCCACCGTCGAAGAAGCGGCTGCCCATTTGTTTTCGGACGAGCGGATGGAGCTGCGGTTCCGCTATTTCGAACGGCTCTGTCTGCATTCGATGATCCGCCAGTCAGATCCCGACTTTCATCTTGTTGTGCTGACTTCGGATCAGATGCCACGCGCGCATCTGTGGCGGCTGGAGGACATGCTGGCCCCCCATTATAATATTCAGCTACTGACGGCGCCCGTTGGGGTGCATTACAAGCTGCTTCAGGAAGCCTATGATCTGATTCCGGATCAGGAGGAAACCCATTTTGTCCGTTTCCGGCTGGATGACGATGACGCGGTGGATGGCAATTTCGTCAAACGCACCAAGAATTTTGCCCGCTCGATGATCCGGATGCAGGGCAAAAGAACACCGTTCATCATTGCCTATAACCGGGGTTTCTATCTGCGGGGCAGGGGGCCGGAGGCCGAGGTCTATGATACCTGTGAACGCGCGCCGCTTTCGGCGGGAACGGCGCTTGTGGCACCGGCCGACGACCGGATGAACCCCTATCGGTACAATCACCGAAAATTCGCCCAATACTTCAATACATTCACCGATATCTCTGGCCCCTTTTTTCTGCGCTCCATCCATGGTGACAACAAATCCAACCCCTCAGAGATGGGCGATACCCGGCAGTGGAGCGAAAGAATCCTGCGCCGGAATCTGAAACGGCATTTTGATCTGACACCGGAACAGCTGCAGGAGATCTGAGCCCTTGAGCCCGAACCAGAGCGGTAGCCTGTTCATGATGGGCAGTATGGCGGCCTTCACCCTCAATGACTCTCTGGTGAAACTCATCGGGGCCGCCATGCCTCTGCCGCAGCTGCTTGTCGTGCGGGGGGCGATTGCCTGTGTTCTGATCTACGTGCTCGCCCGACAGTTGGGCACTATGCGCTGGGATCTGGGGCGGCGCGACTGGACATTGGTAATCCTGCGCAGCCTGTCGGAACTGGCCATCGCCTATTTCTTTTTGACGGCGTTGCTGGTGATGCCACTGGCCAATATCACCGCGGTTCTTCAGGTGCTGCCGCTGACAGTGACGCTGGGCGCGGCGCTGTTTTTCCGTGAACGGGTGGGCTGGCGCAGGTTACTGGCGATCCTGATCGGATTTGGCGGTGTTGTGCTGATCATCCGGCCCGGCCCGGAAGGGTTCACCGACGGCACGTTTTATGCATTGGCAGCTGTGCTATGCATCACGGCCCGCGATTTGATTACCCGGAAAATCTCGGCCGGGGTTCCGTCCATTGTTGTGGCACTCTGCGCAATGGTGGCGGTTTTCCTGTCCGCGCTGGTGTTGTCTTTTGGCGTGGAGTGGGTGCCCCTGACCGTCTTGAACCTCTCACTTCTGGCGGGCGCGGCAGTCTTCATTTTTGCGGGGTTTCTGTGTTCGGTCGCAGCCATGCGCGTAGGCGATATCGCGGTAATCTCACCTTTTCGCTATTCCGGCCTGTTGTGGGCGCTGGTGCTGGGCTGGTTTGTCTTTGGTGACTGGCCCGATCCGCTGACAATGGTGGGCGCGGCGATTGTTGTGGCCACCGGGTTGTTTACGCTCTACCGGGAAAAATCAGGGTCAGCTGGCTGAAAAGGCCCTGCGCACATCGGCGTCACGGATCGCAAAGCGGGTTTCGAATTCTTGGACCTGAGCAGGTGAAAGCGGCTGCAGATCGGCCGGTTTGACCGTGGGCCCCTGACGCGAGTCATTATAGTCATTATGCCCGCGCAGCCACATGGGGGCATCACTGAAGGCAACGGTCGGCATGTGCTGGGGCAGCTTGTTGTGGGCGAAATTGAAAATGCTGCGTGCCACGCCGCGCCCGGTATACATTGCCAGTGCCACCCCCAGCCACGGCCGGTAGGTTTCGCTCGCGGTGATCCCCTCACCGCCGAACGCGGCGGTGTATCCGCGGCTGAAGTCGATGGCGACGGATCCATTGGCTTTCAAAAGACCGGCGCAGTCACGGGCGGCGTAGCGCAGCCTTTCAATAAAATCCACCGAGACTGCATCGTCATCGTCATGGCGAAACTGCAGGCAGGGGGGCAGCGCTGCGCCGCGCTCTGCGTTGATGGCGCGCTTCATTACGTCTCGCATCTTGCCCGGTTCCTTGGCGAGGATCCGCGCCTGCGGCATGTCGGCCAGCAGGTCTTCCAGACGGCTGCGATACTGATCAGGCAGGGTCTTGCCGATGAGGACAATAAATCGAAAATCGGCATCGGACTGCGCCTTGAGCGCCGGCAGGGCGACGGTTTCAAACAGGCGCAGCCGCTCTTCCATCCGGGCGGGCGCATAGAGATAGGCCTCCCGTTCGGCAAGGGTTTCATGCTCTATTTGGAAACCGCCAATTGCGGGGTAGGAAAAGCGGCAAAGTCCGATTACTTGCATGAAATACGCCCCGGCGGTCTGTCTTGCGAAAGCTTGCACTATGGCGGCCCGGCCCGGTCACTGCAAGCGGTGCCGGGGTATGGTTGACAAGCCGCGCGACTCCCCATATACGCGCCCCATCCGGCAGTCTGGGGTCCGCCCCACAAGCCGATATCAAATTGTAGTGGCTCAAGTTCCGGGCACCTTTCTTACCCGGATCCTCTGTAAACACACCGCGACGTTCACCTCGGAATGGGAACGTTTGCGGTTTTTCCGCTTGCGGAATTGCCATTGCAACATTTAGCCGCGTGTCCCACGGGTCGCGCATGAACATGAGTTGCAAAACGGGGAAGAAACCGGAATGCCAACGATTCAGCAGCTGATCCGCAAACCGCGTCAGCCGAAAATTAAACGCTCGAAGTCCATGCATATGCAAGGCTGCCCGCAAAAGCGCGGCGTCTGCACACGCGTGTACACGACGACACCAAAGAAACCGAACTCCGCGATGCGGAAAGTTGCGAAGGTTCGCCTGACCAACGGTTTCGAAGTGATCTCTTACATCCCGGGTGAAAGCCACAACCTTCAGGAACACTCCGTGGTTCTGATCCGTGGCGGCCGTGTAAAAGACCTTCCGGGTGTCCGTTACCACATCCTTCGCGGTGTTCTGGATACCCAGGGCGTCAAAGATCGTAAACAACGTCGTTCGAAGTACGGCGCGAAGCGTCCTAAGTAAGAAGGAGAGGCTGATATGTCACGTCGTCACGCCGCTGAAAAACGCGAAGTACTGCCGGACGCAAAGTTCGGTGACCGCGTTCTGACCAAATTCATGAACAACCTGATGATCGACGGTAAAAAGTCGGTTGCGGAAAGCATTGTTTACAACGCTTTCGACCGGGTTGAATCCAAGATCAAACGCGCCCCCGTAGAAGTGTTCCACGAAGCACTTGAAAACATCCAGCCTTCGGTCGAAGTTCGCTCTCGCCGTGTGGGTGGTGCCACCTATCAGGTGCCCGTCGAAGTTCGCCCCGAGCGCCGTCAGGCTCTGGCCATCCGCTGGTTGATCTCTGCTGCGCGCAACCGCAACGAGAACACCATGGAAGAGCGCCTTGCAGGTGAGCTGCTGGACGCTGTCCAGTCCCGTGGTACCGCGGTTAAAAAGCGCGAAGACACCCACAAGATGGCAGAGGCCAACAAAGCCTTTTCCCATTATCGCTGGTAATCCAGAGGATCCAAACCAATGGCACGCGAATATCCGCTCGACCGTTATCGTAACTTCGGTATCATGGCGCACATCGATGCAGGTAAAACAACCTGCTCCGAGCGCATCCTGTACTACACCGGCAAATCCCACAACATTGGTGAGGTGCACGATGGTGCAGCCACTATGGACTGGATGGAGCAGGAACAGGAACGCGGCATCACCATCACCTCGGCTGCGACCACCACATTCTGGGAACGCACCGAAGATGGCGAAACTGCTGACTCCGAAAAGCACCGTCTGAACATCATCGACACCCCCGGCCACGTTGACTTCACCATTGAAGTTGAGCGTTCGCTGGCGGTTCTCGATGGTGCCGTCTGTGTTCTCGACGCCAACGCCGGTGTTGAGCCCCAGACCGAAACCGTGTGGCGTCAGGCTGACCGCTACAAGGTTCCGCGTATGGTTTTTGTCAACAAGATGGACAAAATCGGCGCTGACTTCTTCAACTGCGTTCACATGATCGAAGACCGCACCGGCGCACGCGCTGTTCCGGTTGGTGTTCCGATCGGCGCAGAGACCGAGCTGGAAGGCCTGGTCGATCTGGTCAACATGGAAGAATGGCTGTGGCAGGGCGAAGACCTTGGCGCATCGTGGATCAAAGCACCGATCCGCGACAGCCTGAAGGACATGGCAGACGAGTGGCGCGGCAAAATGGTTGAAGCGGCCGTCGAAATGGACGACGATGCCATGGAAGCCTACCTCGAAGGCGAAGAGCCCGATGTTCCCACACTGCGCAAACTGCTGCGCAAGGGTACTCTGGAAATGGCATTCGTGCCGGTTCTGGGCGGCTCCGCGTTCAAAAACAAAGGTGTTCAGCCGCTGCTGAACGCTGTGATCGACTATCTGCCCAGCCCGCTGGACGTTGTTGATTACATGGGCTTCAAACCCGGCGATGAAGACGAAGTTCGTGACATTGCACGTCGTGCAGATGACGAAATGGCGTTCTCGGGCCTGGCGTTCAAAATCATGAACGACCCCTTTGTTGGCTCGCTGACCTTCACCCGTATCTACTCGGGTACGTTGACCAAAGGCGAAACACTGCTGAACTCGACCAAAGGTCGTAAAGAGCGTGTTGGCCGGATGATGATGATGCACTCGAACGACCGTGAAGAGATCACGGAAGCGTTCGCGGGCGACATTATCGCGCTGGCTGGTCTGAAAGACACCACCACTGGTGACACCCTGTGTGCAACCAGCGAACCGGTTGTTCTGGAAACCATGACCTTCCCTGATCCCGTTATCGAGATCGCGGTTGAGCCCAAAACCAAGGCTGACCAAGAGAAGATGTCGCAGGGTCTGGGCCGTCTGGCCGCTGAGGATCCTTCCTTCCGCGTGGAGACCGACATTGAGTCCGGTCAGACCATCATGAAGGGCATGGGCGAACTTCACCTGGACATCCTGGTTGATCGTCTGAAGCGTGAATTCAAGGTCGAAGCCAACATCGGCGCCCCTCAGGTTGCTTACCGCGAGACCATTGGACACGAAGTCGAGCACACCTACACCCACAAGAAACAGTCGGGTGGTTCGGGTCAGTTCGCTGAGGTGAAAATGATCATCTCGCCGACAGAAGCTGGTGAAGGTTACTCCTTCGAATCCCGCATCGTTGGTGGTTCGGTTCCGAAGGAATACATCCCTGGCGTTGAAAAAGGCATCAACTCGGTTATGGATAGCGGCCCGCTGGCTGGCTTCCCCGTGATCGACTTCAAAGTTGCCCTGATCGACGGTAAGTTCCACGATGTCGACTCCAGTGTTCTGGCGTTCGAAATCGCAGCCCGTATGGCGATGCGCGAAGGTATGCGCAAAGCTGGTGCGAAGTTGCTGGAACCAGTGATGAAGGTCGAAGTGATTACTCCGGAAGAATACACCGGTGGCATCATTGGCGATCTGACTTCGCGCCGTGGTCAGGTATCCGGCCAGGAGAACCGCGGCAACGCGATTGCGATCGACGCATTCGTGCCGCTGGCGAACATGTTCGGCTACATCAACACTCTGCGTTCGATGAGCTCGGGCCGCGCCCAGTTCTCCATGCAGTTCGATCACTATGATCCGGTTCCGCAGAACATCTCGGAAGAGATCCAAGCGAAATTCGCATAAGCGTCAACGAATTGAGGGGTGCGCCATGGGGCGCACTCCTCCCACAGTATAAAGGAGGCCTCTCATGGCTAAGGAAAAGTTTGAGCGTAATAAACCGCACGTCAACATCGGCACCATCGGCCACGTTGACCACGGCAAAACCACGCTGACCGCAGCGATCACCAAATATTTCGGTGACTTCCAGGCATATGACCAGATCGATGGCGCGCCGGAAGAAAAAGCCCGCGGCATCACCATCTCCACCGCGCACGTGGAATATGAGACCGAAGGTCGTCACTACGCCCACGTCGACTGCCCCGGCCACGCTGACTATGTGAAAAACATGATCACCGGCGCGGCGCAGATGGACGGCGCGATCCTGGTTGTGAACGCAGCTGACGGCCCGATGCCGCAGACCCGCGAGCACATCCTGCTGGGCCGCCAGGTTGGCATCCCGCACATGGTTGTCTTCATGAACAAAGTTGACCAGGTCGACGACGAAGAACTGCTGGAACTGGTGGAAATGGAAATCCGCGAGCTGCTGTCTTCCTACGACTACCCGGGCGACGACATTCCGATCATTGCAGGTTCTGCTCTGGCGGCGATGGAAGGCAACAAGCCTGAGATCGGCGAAGAGAAAATCAAAGAGCTGATGGCGGCCGTTGATGAGTACATCCCGACACCGGCACGTGCTGTTGACCAGCCGTCCCTGATGCCCGTTGACGACGCGTTCTCGATCTCTGGTCGTGGTACCGTTGT
>FREY01000012.1 GCA_900143635.1 Rhodobacteraceae bacterium Alg231-04 | reverse complement strand
AGGAGTTGCCCCTAGTACGAGAGGACCGGGGTGAACGAACCACTGGTGGACCTGTTGTTGCGCCAGCAGCAGTGCAGGGTAGCTATGTTCGGACAGGATAACCGCTGAAGGCATCTAAGCGGGAAGCCCCCCTCAAAACAAGGTATCCCTGAGGGCCGAGGTAGACCACCTCGTCAATAGGCCGGAGATGTAAGTGCAGCAATGCATTCAGTTGACCGGTACTAATCGCCCGATAGGCTTGATTTGATCCAGTAATAGTAAGACTGGAACCAACAAGCATACATTCCTACACAAACTTGACAGGACAACAGTTGATTGTAGCGCTCCGAAAGGAGCGCATGGTCTTTCTTTGGTTTGGTGGTCATAGCGCAAGTGAAACACCCGGTCCCATCCCGAACCCGGAAGTTAAGCACTGTTGCGCCGATGGTACTTGGGCTTAAGCCCTGGGAGAGTAGGGCACCGCCAAACCTAAAAAAGACCAATCTCTAAAACGATCAACAAAAAGACCTTCAGTTCAAAAAACACGACCTGAAGCAAGGCCAGTCCCTTCGCAAATACCGGTGAAGGAACAATCGTCCTCAAGTAGCCCTCCGGGCGGTAGGACAATAAAATGGCGCGGGATGGAGCAGCCCGGTAGCTCGTCAGGCTCATAACCTGAAGGTCGCAGGTTCAAATCCTGCTCCCGCAACCAATACTATTTCTTCAATACACTCAAAGGCTTGATCCTCGCCGGTCAGGCCCTTCTGGCGTCCGGCACCCATTGCCAGCGTAAGAAGGCCCGCAAGTGGGCCTTCAATGATGATGTCGAGCTTCTCAGTCTCCGGAGAGGGATGCAAGATCTGGACCTGTCGCGCTTTTTAGTCCCGGCCGAGTGACGTGCGCCTGGAAATTACGTGTTGCCTCCCCGACGGACCTCACACAGCGGCTGGTCTCTGGTGACCTGCACGTCGCCATAGCGCCGTTTCGAAATCAGATTATGGTTCGATGCAGTCGTCAGAACTTCCAGCGTGGCGAAGACTTGATCAAAGTGAAGACTAATTCCCACTCGTTGTCGCAGCGAGGAATGGTCCCTGTCCCATTGGCAAGTAGAATTCGTTCAATTTGGTCAGCCTCGTCCTGTCAGAACGGGCTGACCTTCGCGGCCTTCAAAAACGTAATGAAAGGCACGACATCCCGCCGTCCAGCTTTGCGCAATCGGTGTTGTCGATTTCGACAATCTGAAAACCCTGGAGATCCAGCATTTCGGCAGTGCGTGGGTAACCTTCAGCCATCAGCACCAGATCGTTGAACCGGATGGCGTTGGCCGCAGCCTCTTCGCCGTCCGGTACATGCAGAACACGGTAGCCTTCGAAACAGCCCGAAGCATCAAGGCGTTTGGTGGACAGGATCGTCTCGGCGTCCATCAGCGAGCAATCCGTCTTGAAATGCAGCACGCCTTCCGGGGTGAACACTTCGCGCAAACGATGTCCCCATTCGTCGGCAATCCTGGCCAGTTCCGCAACACCTTCGGCATCCGTCCGGTCGGATCGGCCAACGAGGATTTCCTTGCCGGTCACAAGAATATCGCCGCCTTCAATATGCCCGGGGCCGGTGATCTCACGCACGTCTTCATAACAGTCTCGCAGGGTGGCGGCCATTTCCCCAACTTCGCCCAGTCGCGACGGGGCGCCTGGGCGCATCAGGACCGCCCCCTGCGGCAGGCAGAGTGCCGTGTCTTCGACAAACTGGCCGTCAGGAAAGGCCTCCAGAGAGTCCAGTTCGATGACCTTGGCGCCGGTGCTTTTAAGCGCGGCAACGTAGGCCTCATGGGCCTTCAGCATCGTATCCAAATCCGGATTTCCGCTGTCCACCGCCCGCAGGCCGGCCGCAATTGAAGAGGCCGGGCGCCGCGTGATGGCGCGGGAGAATTCATAAGAGGGGTGTTTCATGGGTCAATCCTTTGCGGGCACGAATGGGGGTGCCTTAATCTCTATCATTTGGGGGCCTGTCAGCCCGGCGGTGTCGTGCAGGGCCATAGCCAGCGCGTAAGGTGTCATTGGCACTTGGCGGTGCGGAATGGTGAAGGACAGGGCGGTCGCGGCAAAATCCGGAGGTGTTGGATCGCAACCCACCACGGTCACGCCCACATCTTCCATTGCCGTGGCGATCTCGCGGTAGCCGTGGTTGTTCCAGATCACAAACGTAACTGGCAGGTTTTCGTCTACCGCTGCCATCACCTCGGGCAGGGAAAACTGAGCGCCGCCATCGCCGACCAGACAGATCACCCGGGCGCTGGGGGCGGCAATTGACGCCCCTATGGCGGCGGGGATTCCGTAACCGAGCGCGCCGTATCCGGTTGCTGCATTGAACCAGCCGCCGGGGCGGTCGTGGTCGTAGTAGAGGTTTCCAGCATAAATCGGCTGGGTTGAATCCCCGACGATCAGCGCGCTGGGAGCGGCGTCGCGAATGGCATTCAGCATCAACACCTGCTGGCGATAGTCAGCGCCAATTTCCAGCCAGGCCCCATCCCGCGCCTCTGTCGCACGGGCGGCACCGTCAGTGTTTCTGTCCCCGGTCGGCAGGAGATCCAATAGGGTGGTCAGGGCGTCCTCCACACGGCCTTCTATTCGCAGTTCAGCCGGATGCCGCGACAGCTGATCCTGGCAAACGTCAACTCGGATCAGCGCAGGCATGTGCGGCATGGTGCCCGTGGCGTACATGTCGAAATCCGTCTGCCCCAGCTCGGTCCCAAGGGCCAGAACGCAATCGGCATCCTCAATCAGGCTCCGCACGGCCTTCAGGCTTGGACTGGCCGGAACCGAAAGCGGATGATCATGCAAAACGCCCCGTGCGTTTGTTGTCTGAACAACCGGTGCGTCCAGTCGTTCGGCCAGCACCCGCAGATTCCGGGCCGCGTGTTTTGTGCCGCCGCCGGCCAGAATAACCACCCGGCCGGCCGTTTTCAGCATGTTCGCTGCCTGTTTCAATAGCGCATTGGAGACAGGTGCTTTCGCGGCGGCGACTGGCCTTGCCGGTGCGGCCCTGGCCTCTCCGGCGACATCCAGAGGCACTTGAATATGCGCAGGGGAAGGGCGGCCCGACGACAAGGCCGCAAAAGCATCTTCAAGTGCGCTGTCCAGATCCTCTGGCGCGGCCACGTGACACGAGGTTTTCGCGACGGTCCGGGCCAGAGCGTGCTGATCCGGAAGCTCGTGCAGATGCCCCAGCCCTTTCCCAAGCGAGGCCGACGTATTTGCCCCTGAAATCACCAGCACCGGCACTGATTCCGCCCGTGCCTGCGCCATAGGGGTCAGCGCGTTGGTCAATCCGGGTCCGGTGATAACAAAGGCCACACCGGGCTTGCCAGATACCCTTGCATAGCCGTCGGCCATAAATCCCGCGCCCTGTTCGTGCCGGGGGGTGACATGGCGGATACCAGAGGCGGCCAGCCCCCGGTACAGCTCAACCGTATGGACGCCAGGAATGCCAAAGACACAAGCAACGCCGCGGTCTTTCAGGCCGAGAACCAGCGCCTCTCCAACAGTGGTTTGTGTCATGCTGCGCCTCTTTTTTTGCTGTTTGCATGGGTCACGATCCTGTCGATCGCGGCAGAAAAATCGGCATCCGGGATGGTCAGCGCGATCCGGATCCAGTCTTTCAGGGCGTCACCAAAGGCGGAGCCAGGCATGACCGCGACACCACTTTCCAGAAGATCCCAGGCGTAGGCATCGCCGTCCATACCCGTGGCTGTCACATTGATCATTGCAAACATTCCCGCGTCTGGCCTGTGGACGGTCAGGCCGGTTTGCCGATGCAGGCGGGCGGCCAGAAGATCGGCTCGCGCGGCAAAACGGGCCGCCATGCCAGCGGCAACATCTGATCCCTCCCGCACGGCTTTTTCGGTCATATCCGCGATGAAGGGCTGATTTCCGAACAGCATGGTTTCGGAATAGGGCAGCAGCGCCTCGCAAAATGTGGCGGGGCCAGCGCACCAGCCGCTGCGAAAGCCCGGTGCGGCATGAGATTTGGACACAGATGAGACGGCGATCACCCGGTCTGCCAGGACTGGATCGGCCAGCGGAGAGGTAAAGGCCGAGCCTTCGAAGATCAGCTCCTCATAGACTTCGTCCGAGATGATCCAGAGATCATGTTCAATCGCCAGTTTTCCGATGGCGGCAATGTCATCGGCAGTCAGGATCGCGCCGGTCGGGTTGTGCGGAGTGGTCAGCAGAATGGCACGGGTACGCGGCGTGATCCGGGCCGCTACGCTTTCGGCCTTCATGCGAAACCCATGTTCAGGCAACAGCGGGACTGGCACCATTTCGGCGCCACAAGAGCGCACGACACCCTCGTAGGTGGCATACATCGGATCGCCCACGAGCACCTCGTCGCCGGCCTGGGCCACGCCCGCTATGACCGCGAAGAGGGCCGTCTGGGTGCCCGGGAAACACAGGAAGTTTTCCGGGCCGAACGGCCGGCCGCGTGTTGCCGAATAGCGGGATGCCAGCGCTTCCAGAAGCCCGGCTTCGCCACGGCCGTTGGAATAGCCGGTCCGGCCGGATTGCAGGGATGCGACGGCGGCATCGACCAAAGGACCCGGCACTGGAACGTCCGGTTCGCCAATGGTCATCTCGACGATATCAGCGCCGGCCCGGGTCAGGTCGCGGGCTTTCAGATGCACTTCCCATTTGGCACCGCCCAACCCGGCCAGGCGGTCCGTTACATCAGTCATTTTCATGGCAACTACAGCCTTTACTCTAAAGAAAAACCCAAAATTGCGCCAACGGCTTCGAGACCGATTTGCGCCAGTTCACCGTCCTCGAAGGCATCCGGCAATGCGCCGCCTTCAAGCCACAAGCCGTCGATGACCGCGTTTGCAGCCGTTCCCAGATGCCGCAACCGGGCAGGAGAGGCCGACAGGCCTGCGTCGGCATAGGCGGCCGCGATCAGCGCCTCCAGATGGTCGCGGAAATAGGCATAGGTGCGCCTGTGGATCTCCCGCATGCCCGGGTCTTGCTGGGTCTTGTTCAGAAAGCCGGCCCAAAGCGCGACAGCGCGGGGATCCACAACGGGTGGCGTCAGAGAGGCCGTCACGAACCCTTTGAGGCGATCACGGGCAGAGCCGTCTTTGGCAGAGGCCGCCGTCTGATCGGTCATCGCCTTCATGTGGTATTCGTATGCCGCCGAAATCAGTTCTTCCTTTGAGCTGAAATAGTGGCGGATCAGCCCTTGGGTCACATTCGCCCGCTCCGCGATGCCGCGCACTGTTGCACCGCGCACGCCCTGTTCAGCCACAAGGTCCAGTGCCGCAAGGATCAGCGCGTCTTTTCGCGCTTCTGCGGACTCGCGTCTAAATTTGCGGCGGTCGTCGGTCACGGCCCATCCTTTTTGCTGACGGCTCTAATTATACACTTGCATAATTACTGAGGCCGCGTCTTAACTACAAGCTGTAAAACGAGGGCTTTGTTAAATGGACACGTCTGCAGCTGCGTCGCTTGCCGTCTCCGAGGATGTTCGGCAAGAGGCGATCCGGGTCGGGGATCTGCACAAGTCGTTTGGCTCTCTGGAGGTTCTGAAGGGCGTTTCGCTGACAGCAAAGAAGGGTGATGTTGTTGCCATCATCGGCGGATCGGGCTCCGGCAAATCGACCATGCTGCGCTGCATCAACTTCCTTGAGACGCCGAGTTCGGGAACGATTGTAATTGGCGGCGAAGAGGTTTTGATGCGGGCCGACGGCAGCCCTGCGGACAAGCGCCAGATAGAACGCATCCGCACTGGGCTGGCGATGGTGTTTCAGCAGTTCAATCTCTGGACCCACCGCACATTGCTGGAAAACGTGATCGAAGTTCCGGTGCATGTCCTGAAAATACCAAAGTCCCAGGCCATTGAACGGGCGCGTGTATTGTTGAAGCGGGTCGGTCTTGGCGACAAGGCAGAGACCTTTCCGGCGTATCTGTCCGGCGGCCAGCAACAGCGCGCCGCTATCGCCCGTGCATTGGCCGTCGACCCCAAGGTGATGCTGTTTGACGAACCTACCTCGGCGTTGGATCCCGAATTGGTGGGGGAAGTTCTGACAGTGATCCGCGACTTGGCAGCCGAAGGGCGCACCATGTTGCTGGTCACCCACGAAATGAAGTTTGCACGCGAGGTCGCCAGCCACGTCGTGTATCTCTATCAAGGCCGCATCGAAGAGCAGGGACCACCTGCCGAGGTCTTTGGCAACCCGAAATCAGACCGCCTGAAGCAGTTCCTCAGCTCTGTCGCCTGATCGGAATTTCTCAACAATAATAACTGGGAGAGTACCATGAAACTGAAGACCATTATTGCGGCCAGCGTGGCCGCAGCGACCCTGTTTGCAGGGGCTGCAACTGCCCAGCAGGTGAAGATTGGCATCGCCGCCGAACCTTATCCGCCCTTCGCGTCCCTCGACAGTTCGGGCAATTGGGTCGGTTGGGAGATCGATGTGATCAACGCCGTCTGCGCAGCGGCCGAACTGGACTGTGTCATTACCCCGGTGGCCTGGGACGGTATTATCCCGTCTCTCACAGGGCAGCAGATCGATGCGATCATGGCGTCGATGTCGATCACCGAAGACCGTCTGAAATCGATCGATTTCAGCGACCCCTACTACAATACGCCCGCCGTGATTGTTGCAGACAAATCAATGGCGATCGAAGCCACCCCAGAATCTCTCGCGGGCAAGATTGTCGGCATTCAGGCCTCCACCATCCACCAGGCCTATGCGCAGGCCTATTTCAAGGACGCCGAACTGCGCGTCTACCAGACTCAGGATGAGGCAAATCAAGATCTGTTCTCGGGCCGCATCGACGCCACACAGGCCGACAGTATTGCGATGGCGGATTTTGTTGGGTCCGACAGCGGCAGCTGCTGTGAAATCAAGGGGGCCGTGATGGACGATCCGGCCATTCTGGGACGCGGTGTCGGCGCCGGGGTGCGCAAGGGTGAGGCTGAACTGCTGGAGGCCTTGAACAAGGGGATCGCTGCCATCCTCGCGGACGGCACCCACGACAAGATCACCTCGGGCTATTTCACCACCAGCATCTACTAAGGATCTGTGGTGACCGGATTTCTCGAAACGCTTGGCCTGGCCGAGAGCGCGACCCTTTTGTCGCTCTCGGCTCCGGGGTGGGGAGGAAACCTGCTGCGCGGGTTGGCCAATTCCCTGCAAATCGCCTTTGGCGCCTACGGGCTGGGCCTGCTGATCGGGCTGTTCGGAGCGTATGGGAAGCTCTACGGAGGGAAGGTCACACGTGACCTTCTCGCCATCTACACCACGGTGATCCGCGCTGTTCCTGAATTGGTGCTGATCCTTATCCTCTACTATGTGGGCACTGATCTTATCAACAAGCTGTCCTCTGCGATGGGGGGAGGACGTGTTGAGATCAACGGCGTTGCTGCGGGGATCTGGGTGCTGGGCATTGTGCAAGGTGCCTACGCCACCGAAGTCCTGCGCGGCGCGATACAGGCGGTGCCACCGGGACAGATCGAAGCTGCGCGGTCCTATGGCATGCCAGCCTTCATGACCATGCGGCGGGTGACGATCCCGGCAATGATGAGCTTTGCTGTACCGGGGCTTGCGAACCTCTGGCTGATAGCCACCAAGGACACCGCGCTTCTGGCCGTGGTTGGGTTCAACGAACTCACGCTGGAGACCAAACAGGCGGCAAGCAGCACGCGCGCCTATTTCACCTTCTTTCTGGCCGCCGGTTTTCTCTACCTGATGGTGACGCTCTGTTCAGGCGCCGTCTTTGCCAGGATCGAAAAATGGGCGCGGCGTGGCCAGCCCTCCCTGAAAGGAGGCACCCGATGACCGGCCAGGAACGGACAGGCATCAAAGACCTGTTCCAGCCGCATCGCATTGTCTTGATGCTCTTGTTTACTGCGCTGGTGATCTGGTGCGCACTGAGCCTGCGCTGGGACTGGATCCCGAAGTACGCTCCGCTGGCCGCGCAAGGGCTGTGGACCACGGTTTGGATCCTTGTGGTGTCCACCACGCTTGGCTTCCTGCTTGCGGTGCCTCTCGGGCTCGCGCAGGCGGTTGGGCCCTGGTATCTGTCAGCGCCCGCCCGCGCATTTTGTACAGTGATCCGCGGCACGCCGCTGCTGCTGCAGATTTGGCTGTTGTATTACGGTCTGGGGTCCTTGTTTCCGCAGTTTCCCTGGATCAGGTCCTCCGAGCTTTGGCCCTATCTGCGCCAAGCCTGGCCCTATGCTGTTCTGGCGCTGACTTTTTCCTATGCAGGTTACGAGGGCGAGGTCATGCGCGGTGCCTTCTCTGGCGTTGCCAAGGGCCAGCTGGAAGCGGCCAAGTCCTTTGGCATGCCGCGGTTCACCATGTTCCGGCGGATATGGCTGCCGCAGGCTGTCCGCAATGTGCTGCCCACATTGGGCGGCGAGACGATCCTGCAGCTAAAAGCCACCCCGCTGGTGGCAACCATTACTGTGGTCGAGATCTACGCTGTCTCGTCCCGCGTGCGGTCTGACACTTTCATTGTCTACGAACCGCTGTTGCTTCTGGCCGTCTTCTATATGGCTATTGCAGGGTTGATTACCCTGGCATTCCGTCGCTTTGAAACGCGCGTGGGGCCTTAGAAGACGGTCAGCGGAACAGGTGATACAGTCCCCTGCGATGTCAGGCGCTCCCCCCGTCACGGAGGGACCGGGCCCCTGACGTCAGCTGAGTGACCGTTGCGGCGATGGAGCGGCGGTCCAGACCGAAATGGCGGGACAGGTCACCTATGGTGCCGGTTTGACCAAAGTGCTCTACCCCATGGGCCACACATTTATGCCCCGCGACGGATCCCAGCCAGGCAAGCGTCGCCGGGTGGCCGTCGATCACAGTGACCAGGGTGCAATGCGAGGGCAGGTCTTTCAGCAGGCTTTCAATATGCGCCTCGGCCCCCTCATTGCCCCGGGCTCGTTCGCGTTGGGCCGCTGTCCAGCCCGCGTTCAGCCTGTCGGCTGAGGTGACCGCCAAAACGCCGACGTCGCGCCGGATCTCTCCGATCATCCCTGCGGCCGCGATGGCCTCATCCGCCACGGCCCCTTGATAGGCGATCACAACCGAGCAATTGGGTCCAGGCTTGCGCAGCCAATAGGCCCCGTCGATGGCGCCCTGACGAAAGGCATCGTCATGACGCTTGCCTGGCTGCTCAAGCGGCTTGGTTGTCAGGCGCAGGTAGACGGATCCGCCAGTTTCATCGCGTAGCCAGGTGCGTTCATCCGGATCGCCCTCGCCGCCGCGCTGCATATAGTCAAACGCCCAACCCATGATCACGGCCAGCTCATCCGCAAAAGCCGGTTCAAAGGCGGCCAGACCATCCTGCGACATGCCGATCAGCGGCGTGCCGATGGACTGGTGTGCGCCGCCTTCGGGGGCCAGCGTCACCCCGGAGGGTGTGCCGACGATCATGAAACGCGCATCCTGGTAGCAAGCATAGTTCAACGCATCCAAGCCGCGGCAAACAAAGGGGTCGTAGACCGTGCCGATGGGTATGACCCGCTTGCCCCACAGGCTGTGCGACAGTCCCGCCGCCCCCAGCAGCAGAAACAGGTTCATTTCGGCGATGCCCAATTCCAGATGCTGGCCTTCGGGGTCAAAATTCCACTTGGCGGTCGACGGAATGCGATGGTCGATGAAGGCGTCTTTTTGGGCCTTGCGGGCAAAAAGTTTGCGCCGGTTTACCCAGGGGCCAAGTCCGGTTGTCCCGGTCACATCCGGTGACGTGGTCATGATCCGGGTCGAAAGATCGCTGCCGCCTTTGGACAGGTCGTCAAGGATCTTGCTAAAGGCCATCTGGGTCGAGATCTCCCGGCTCGTGTCTATTACGATGTCAGGAACCGAAAGCTGGTCATCAGTGTAGCGCCGTCTGCCTTTGGCAAAGAACGGAGCGGCGTCCATGTAAGACCGCAGCGCAGTCTGGTCCGCAACTGTGGCAAAAGGCTCCCATTCCTGTCCTGCTGCAACGCCCATTCGGGCCTGCCAGTCCGCCATCTGCGCCTTTGTCATCAACCCGCCGTGGTTGTCCTTGTGGCCAGCAATCGGTGTGCCCCATCCTTTAACGGTATAGGCCAGGAAACATGTCGGTCGGTCGTGATCACTGGCGGCAAATGTATCCGCCATGGTTTCTACGCAATTGCCGCCGAGGTTTTCCATCAGCTCTGCAAGCTCTGCATCGCTGCGCCGCTCGATCAGCGCGGTTACCTCGCCTTGGTCGCCCAGATCATCCGTCAGCCTCTTGCGCCAGACCGCACCGCCCATATAGGTCAGCGCCGCGTATTCCACGTTGGGGCAACCGTCGATCCAAGCCCGCAGGCGGTCGCCGCCCGGCTCCTCAAAGGCAGCGCGCTGCACAGAGCCGTATTTCACCCGAACCACATCCCAGCCAAAGGCATCGAAGATCTTCTCAATGCGTTCGAACAGGCCCTCGCGGACAATCCCGTCCAGGGACTGGCGGTTGTAATCTATGATCCACCAAGTGTTGCGCAGATCGTTTTTCCAGCCTTCCTGCAAGACTTCGTAGATATTGCCCTCGTCCAGCTCAGCGTCGCCGACCAGCGCCACCATCCGGCCCATGCCGACATCCTCGCCCCAGGACTTGGCGGTGATGAAATCCTGCACCAATGACGCCAGCGCAGTGATCCCCACCCCCAGCCCGACCGACCCCGTGGAAAAATCCACATCGTCGATATCCTTGGTCCGGCTGGGGTAGCTTTGTACCCCGCCATAGCCGCGGAAGTTTTTCATCTTCTCCAGGGTCTGATTGCCCATCAGATATTGCATGGCATGGAAAATGGGCGAGGCATGCGGCTTGACCGCCACCCGGTCCTCGGGCTTCAGCGCCGCAAAGTAGAGCGCCGTCATAATCGACACCATAGATGCAGAAGACGCTTGGTGACCGCCAACCTTTATGCCGTCCTCGTTGGGGCGGATGTGATTGGCGTTGTGGATCATCCAATGGGACAGCCACAGCAAGCGCTGTTCGATGGTTTTCAAATGGTGCAGATCGGTGCGCATTGCTGTGTCCTTTGTCGTGAGGTGGGCGTTTGTTTACTGAGCGGCGTGGCGCATTTGCGGCTGCAAGGCCTGTTCCAGATCCGCCAGAATGTCGGCGGGTTCTTCCAGCCCAACGGACAAACGGATCAATCCGTCGCTGATGCCGTGCTCGGCCCGCTCTTCAGGCGTGTAGGTTGAGTGGGTCATCGACGCCGGGTGTTGGATCAGGGTTTCGGCGTCGCCCAGCGACACCGCCCGCTGGATCATCTGCAGCTGGTTCATCAGGGCAATGCCGCCGGTCAGGCCGCCGTCGACCTCGAAAGCAATCATTGCGCCGGGCTGGTCCATCTGACGGGCCGCGATGTTGTGCTGGGAAAAGCTGCCCAACCCCGGAAAATGCACTGCACCAACAGCCGGATGCGCCTCAAGGAAATCAGCCACAACCTTGGCCGTAGCACAGTGGCGATCCATCCGCAGCGCCAGAGTTTTCAGCCCCCGCAGGATCAGCATGGCGTTGAACGGCGCCATAACCGCGCCGGTCATGTCCTTCATGCCGATCAGCCGGATCTCGGTGATCTGCTCTGCGCGACCGGCGACAAGCCCGGCGACCACATCACCATGGCCGCCCAGGTATTTGGTGGCAGAGTGCAGCACGATGTCAGCGCCCTGTTCGATTGGGCGGGTCAGGTAGGGGGTTGCATAGGTGTTGTCGACCACCACCTGGGCCCCTGCCGCATGGGCGATCTCTGCCGCCTGCGCGATATCGACTAGGCGCATGTTCGGGTTGGCCGGGGTTTCAAAATAGACCACCCGGGTTTTATCCGACACAGCAGCCACTAAGTTTTCCGGCTCGGTCATGTCGACATGGGTAATGGTGACGCCCCATTTCGCCAGCCCGTGGCGCATGAAGGCAAAGGTGCAGCCATAGAGGGTCTTGTCGACGATGACCTCATCCCCCGGTGACAGAAGGGTCCACATGACAGCCGTGATCGCGCCCATGCCGCTGCTCAGCGCCAAGCCGGCCTCGGCCCCCTCCAAGGTTGCGATACGCTGTTCCAGCAGATCACAGGTCGGGTTGGAAATACGGCTGTAGATGTGCCCGGCCCGTTCGCCGGCAAACATCTCTCCGCCCGCTTCCGCGGTCTCGAAGGTGAAGGTCGACGTCAGGTGCAGCGGAGGCGTCAAGGCGCCCTCATTTTGCTGCGGGTCATAGGCGTGGTGAATAGCGCGCGTGGCAAAGCCTTTGGGGGTGGTCATGGTGGTCTCCTGCATCCGGTTTTCACAATGAGAGACGTTTTCCTGCAGCAGTGGATTGCGAATTCTGCCACATTTGTTATCAATCTTGGCATATTCTGCCAAAAATCGAGGGCGTATGGACACCAAGGACAGACAAATCATTCGCACGCTGCAACGCGGTGGCCGCATGACCAACCAGGATCTGGCCGATGCCGTCAGCCTGTCGCCGTCGCCCTGCTTGCGCCGGGTCCGCAACCTTGAAAAAAACGGTGTCATCCAAGGGTATAGCGCGGATGTAGATGCGGCCGCCTACGGGCTGGCCATCACTGTCTTTGTCCGCATCCGGCTGGAGCGGCACAATGAAGACGACGTTCAGCAGTTCGAACGCCGCGTGCAGATGATTGACGAAGTCCTGGAATGTCATGTGCTGACGGGGGCAATGGATTACCAACTGCGCGTGCTGGTGCCTGATCTGGTGGCCTACGAGGGTTTCATTCGTAATCGTATCCACCCGATTGGCGGGATCGCCTCGATTGACACCAGCTTTGTCTACGGGACGGTCAAGAACACGCCCGTATTCCCGTCCATAGGCTGACGGCCCGCACGCCGGTCGAGCGGCGGGCAATCCCAGTGTCAGAACCCTTCCAGGACAAGTTTTCCTTTTGTGGTGCCGGTTTCCAAGACGCAATGAGCCAGCATCAGGTTTGCCGCGTTGATCGTCCCCAGTGTCTCGGTTGCGGTCGATTTGACTTTACCGGCATCGATCAGGGCGGCGACCTCGTTCAGAATGTCGCTTTGGCGAGTCATATCCGCGGTCGCAAACATCGAGCGCGTATACATGAACTCCCAATGGATCGACGCGGCCTTGGCTTTGAACGGCATGATGTCAAAGCTTTCTGGGTCATCGATCAGGCCGAAGCGGCCTTGTGGCGCCATCAGATCGGCGGCCTGCGCGGCGTAGCTTTCCGAATAGTTGGTCGAAAACACAAAACCTGGCGCGCCAATGCCAAGGGCGGCGACCTGCTCTGGCAGGGGCCTGGAGTGGTCCACAACATGATGCGCGCCGAGGTCTTGGACCCAAGCCTGCGTTTCCGGTCGCGAGGCGGTCGCGATGACGGTCAGATCTGTCAGGGCCCGCAAAAGCTGGATCGCAATAGAGCCGACACCGCCTGCGCCACCGATGATCAGCACAGCCTTTCCGGCGCCGGGGACAGGGTCATTCACCCGCAGGCGGTCAAACAGCATTTCATAGGCCGTCAGCGTGGTCAGCGGCAGTGCGGCGGCAGCGGCGGCGGGCACGGAAGCCGGTGCCCGGCCCGTAATGCGCTCGTCGACCAGATGATACTCTGAATTGGTGCCCGGACGGTTCAGATCGCCAGCGTACCAAACCATATCGCCAGGCTGAAACCGTGTCGCGGCACCGCCAGAGGACACGACCTCGCCCACGGCATCCCACCCCAGAACCGCAGGCGCATCCCCGTCGGGCGCCCGGCGCTGCCGGATTTTGGTGTCCACCGGATTGACCGAAACCGCCTGAACCCGGACCTGCAGATCATGTCCAGTGGGAACAGGTTGGTCCATTTCGAAATCGATAAGTGCGTCAGGCCGGTCGATCGGGCCGATACTGGTGTATCCAACAGCTTTCATTGCGGGTGTCCTTGTTTAGTTTGGAAGGGTCCTGCAGGCCGTCAGCCTACCACAGTCATTTCGTTCAACGTAAACTCGGCCACGGCCCCTTCGGTGGCAGCCATGTAGGCGGCCAGATGCGGCGCGCTCATATGCTTCTGCCACAGCTCGCGGCTTTCCCAGTTCTCATGGAACATGAAATGGCCGGGAGCTTCGTTGTCCTGGTGCAGATCGTAGTTGATGCAGCCTTCTTCGGCGCGGGTGATGTTAATCAGTTTGATCAGCTCGGATTTTACCAGTTCGATCTGGTCGGGATTGGCCTTGATGTTGGCGACGATGGTCAGTTGGGGCATAGGCCTGCTTTCCTGAAGTGGTGTTGCGATGAACAGGAACGTATTACCTTGCCTACCTCGGATAAACGGGCTTCTATCGAATTCACAATACGGGAATTCCGGATAATGCTGCTGGATAACATCGCTCTGTTTTTGAAAATCGTCGAGAAAGGCAGCCTGGCGGCGGCGGGCCGCGAGATTGGGTTGTCGCCAACCACGGTGTCAGAGCGGCTTGCGGCGCTGGAGGCGCATTACGGGACGGTTCTGCTCAACCGTACAACCCGGTCCATCAGCTTGACCGACGAAGGTCGAACCCTTGCCGAAGGGGCGAGGGGAGTCTTGGGGGAAGTTGAAGACCTGGACGCCCGTATCCGGCACGGGGCGGAGACTTTGTCAGGCCCGATCCGGGTCAGCGCCCCGGTTGATCTAGGGCGCAGTATCGTCTCGGACGCTATCGCGAAATTCACCACAGAGCACCCGGCAATATCGGTCGAACTGTCTTTGTCTGACGGCTACACTGATATTGTCAGAGAAGGCTTTGACATAGCGCTCCGGTTCGGAGCGGTTGCGGATAGTACTCTGAGGGTTCGCAGCCTGGGAAACATACCCCGTATAGTCTGCGCTGCGCAGTCTTATCTCGACACACATGGTACGCCGCTGCGTCCGGAGGACCTGACCGATCATAACTGCCTCATCATGCGGTTTGGCGTCACTCTGGACAACGTCTGGCGGTTTGGTTCGGGCGATCGTGGCCAAGAAGTCACCGTGCGGGGGAACAAGATCGTCAATGATGGCTCACTGATGCGGCAGTGGGCGCTTGCAGGGCATGGGATCATTCTGAAGTCAGAACTGGACGTTGCGGCTGATATCCGGGAGGGCCGTCTTATGCCTCTTCTGACGGAGCATGCGCCGCCGCCGCCGCCTCTTCAAATGATGTTCCCACCTGGCCGGGCGCAACCAAGGCGCGTTAAAGCGCTAGCCCAAGAGCTCGCCGATGCAGTTTCAAGGAAACGGTCCCGAAGTTGCGTAGCATTGGCTGACGGACAAGCGTAGGTGCCTGGCCCATCCAATTGTGGCTACATGCTGGTTGTTCCATTTTCCGTTTCCAATTTCCTTGGCCAGGTGTCCGAGAATAGTACATTCCGGGCCGTTCCGGGCCGTTCCGGGCTTGCTTCCGGCTCTGGCCGGTGTGTCTTGAACGGCCAGCACTTCGAAATAACTTTGAAAAGACAGAACGGTTCTCAACCCGGCAGGCTATTCCCGGCGGCTCGTCCACGGATCGCTGCGGCGGCTTGCCTGCGGCAAGCATGAGGTAACGTGATGCGTTCCACGCTCGTGAAACTGAGCAGGGCAAGAACGTGGTCTTTGGCTTTGGCATTCGCCATCTGCTCCGCCCTGCCTGGTGCCAGTTCAGACCAGGCGGAACAGGACGCCGCTGCGCCGGTCGAGCCCGTTTTCCGGCCCCCCGAAATCGGGACACCCTCGGGCCTTCAGGGGGCGGGGACCCGGGGTGCGGGCCGGGCCAAGGGGCGTCTGGTTTCGCTTGTTGTGCCGGACGGAGGCGGCACCACTTCCAGCGGAACGCCGCCTCTGCTCTGGTATCTGCCTGACGGGTATCAGGGCGATGTCCGCCTGCGGGTTTCGGGCCGTGATGGCGGGGTCGTGGCTTGGCAGGCTACCGGCCCATTCCGGAGCGGGTTCTATGCTTTGGACCTGAAACGTTCAGGCATGAAGCTGAGGAAGGATGCCGTTTACGAATGGACGCTGCAGCTCGTGGAAGGGGCCACCGTGGTTGCAACGGTTGCGTCATATGTCATGCGGACCGGAGCGGATGCAGACACCGTACAGGGCGGAGGGAACTGGTTTGACGCATTGGAAGATGCTGTGGCGGTAGGCCTGAATAGCAGGATCAGAATACTGGATCAGCCTCGATTCAGCCAATTGCTCGAAATTGCGGGGGTGGACGCAAATGATCCGTGAACTGATCAGGAAGTTGCTGGCAATTGCCGCAGTGAACGTCTCGTGTTTGTCTTCAGCCAATGCTGCGGAGAACCGCGTTGCCCTGGTCATCGGCAACTCGGAGTATGCCCATGTCGCCGAATTGGCCAATCCGAAGAACGATGCGGCGGATATCGGAAAGGCGCTGACCCGGCTGGGCTTCGGGGTCACCGTGAAGCTGGACCTGGACTATGCCTCCATGCGCATATCCCTGCGGGATTTCAGCGAGGCGGCAGAGGACGCCGAAATCGCACTGATCTATTTTGCCGGTCACGGGATCGAGATCGACAAAGTGAACTACCTGATACCCGTGAATGCCGAACTCAGGAGCGACCGCGATATCGAATTCGAGGCCATCCGCCTCGATACGGTGATTGGCAGCGTTCAGGACAGCGGCGGCGTGCGGATCGTGCTGCTCGACGCCTGCCGGAACAACCCTTTCGTGGCTGACATGGTGCGCACCAAGGCCTCGCGCTCGATTGGCCGCGGTCTGGCACGGATTGATCCGGGTGGCGTGTTGGTCGGCTACGCTGCACGCGGGGGCACGATCGCCTTGGATGGCGACGGCAGGAACAGTCCCTACGCAAGCGCATTGCTTTCCCGGATCGAGACGCCTGGGATCGAAATCGGCAAGTTGTTCCGTCTGGTCCGGGATGCAGTTCTGGAAAAGACCGATGGTTACCAGGAGCCGTTTACCTACGGATCGTTGCCTGGCAAGGATATCTACTTCGTGCCGCCTGCAACGCAGGCGGCCCTTGCGGTACCGGAAGAAGTCAGCCTGTTCGACGAGATGCTCGAAGATTTCGCCGTAGCGGAGAAATACGGCACCATCTGGCTCTGGCGGCAATTCGTGCAGACCTACGGGCAGTTCGAGGACAACGAGCTTGTGCGCCTGGCGGTTGCCCGGAAGTCCGAACTGGAGGCCGAATGGGAGACCGCTTCGCGCATGGCATCCCGTCCGCTGTGGCTTGAACCGGAGTTCGACGGCAGAGGTCAGGCCAGACTGACCAGGGAGCAAAGCAAGCTTCTTCAAACCTCGCTTGCCTATCTGGGTCATTATCGGGGCCGTATAGACGGCTCCGTCGGGCCGCAAACCCGCAAGGCCATTGCGCTTGCCCGGCTTCAGCTGGGACTGCCTGCCGGAACCAATGTGGATGCCGCGCTTCTAAGGGTGCTGCCGGACGTGCCAGCAACGGATGCGCTGAAGTCGGCGGAAGCCACGGTCTATGCAGAAGACACTCTGCCGCCCGGGCTGGATCCGCGGCTGGATCATGCGCTGCGGCAATTTCCCAATACTCCGGTTCTATTCGACTATTTCGAGGGTAGACTTTATCTCGCAGTGCGCGAGCGAGAAGGCACTTGGAACGATGCTTCTAAAGCGGCGTCGCGGGCCGGCGGGCATTTGGCGGTAATATCGTCGAGCGCGGAAAACCAGTTTCTGATTGGGCTGTTCTCCAGGGACCAGAAGTTTATCAAGAAGGACAGCTCCGGGACACTCTATGGCCCGGTGATCGGGCTGTTTCAGGTCCCCGGCAGCGCAGAGCCGAGAGGCGGCTGGGCCTGGATCACCGGAGAGCCGCTCAGCTTCACCGGGTGGTCGCCCGGCAACCCGGACAATTTCGAAGGCAAACAGCACTACGCCCGATTCTACACTCCCAGCAGATTTGTCAGGCCCGGCAGCGTCCCGCGCTTTTGGGACGATACAAGGGGCAATCTCTGGGACCTCGGCTACCTCGTCGAGATTGAGTGAGCAGGTGGCAGAATGCGGACCCTGCTGAGCACTTGGCAACGCCTTTTCCTTCTTCTCTTTACCGCCGCAGCTGCAGGCACCGTTTCCATAGGCGCCCGGGTGAACGGACTGCTGCAGCCTCTTGAGCTGGCACATTATGACCTGACTGCTGCCTTTTTCGCTTCGGACAAACCCGTGGCGGATGTGGTGCTGATACCGCTGACAGACGGGGAGTTATCAAACTGGGGCTGGCCGGTGCCGGATGACAAGCTGGCCCTGCTGGTGACGGCAGCATTAGACGCGGGCGCCAAGGCAGTTGGTATCGACATCTACCGCGATATGCCGGTCGGGCAGGGCAGGAAGGCGCTGATGGCGGCGTTGTCTGATCCCCGTGTCATCACCATCTACAGTTTGAACAGTGCCGGTGCTGCCGGGCCTGAAGCACCAGCAGAAGTTCGCAAAGGGTTTTCGGATATCCCAATTGATCAAGATGGGGTTGCCCGCCGGGCTCTCATCCTTGTCAATCAGCCGGACGGGATAGCATTCTCGCTGCCGATGCAGCTGTCCATGACGTTCACTGGGCAGACGGATCTGCGGTCGTGGCCGCAGGACACACGTGTTCTCCTGTTCGGCAGCACACCGGTCCGGCGGTTGACGGGCAATTTCGGGCCTTACCGGTCGCTGGACGCCAGAGGCTACCAGGTTATGCGGCGCTATCGGAGCCATGCACCGATCATCCGGCAGGTGGGTGCAAGTGCCTTATTGTCCGGGAACGGTAGGTCCGAGCTAGCAGGCAAAGCTGTTCTTATTGGTGTCACCAGCCAAACTGTGAAGGACTTTTTCCAGACACCTCTGACTGGGCGGTCCGGGCCGGGTTTCGCCTATGGTGCTGAAATTCATGCCGTTACGGCGCAACAGCTGATTGATCACGCCGGGGGGGGACTGTCGCCGCTGGTTTCGGTATCCGAGGCACTTTCCAATGCCGGGATCATTGCAGCGGCGCTGGGCGGCGGATTGATTGCCCTGTTTATCCATTCAACCGGCCTGGCGGTCTTTCTTGGATTTGCAGGCAGCTCGCTGTTGCTGATCGCGGGCTCGTGGGCCCATAGTTCCGATTTGCTTCTTCCGGCAGGCCCGGCTGCGATGGCATGGCTTCTTTCTTTCCTTCTTGGGATCGGCATAGTGTTATCCCGGGCGCGCAGTCAGCGGCGCATGCTTGCCAGAATTTTCTCATCTCAGCTCTCCGACGAATTGGCGGCGCAGGTCTGGAAACAGCGGGAGAGCATTCTGTCGGGTCAAAGACCCAGGCCCCGACGGCTTTTTATAACTGTCCTGATCGCAGATATAGAAGGGTCAACGCGGATCGGAAAGGCAATGGAACCGAAGGATTTCATGGCCTGGATCAGCCGGTTGCTGAACGAATTGGGGCGAGTTTCCCGCGAAAACGGCGGCTTCGTTGAAAAATTTACAGGTGATGGGATTCTCGCTGTTTTTGGAGCTCCGGTTGCGAGTGAGAGCTGGGAGGAGCGCCGGCAAGACGCAATATCGGCGCTTGAATGCGCGCGCCGGATGCGAGTGGCGATTGCCGACCTCAACAAGAAACAGCCGGACATGCTGTTCCAATACAAGGTCAGAATTGGCCTGAACAGCGGAGAAGCCATCGCCGGGATGCTCGGGTCTGACGGGAGCATGCGGTACAACATAATCGGGGACACCGTGAACATCGCCGCGCGGCTGGAGGCTTGGAGCAAGCATCTGCCGCCGGATGCCCACGGACAAAGGCCGATTTGTTTTACTGAAGCGACAAGCCAGCTTATCGGCGCGCAGAAGAGTGAATTGTATTCAGAGAGAATGTTGCACGATGATGGCTCAACTCAAATCAAGGCGTTTACAGTTAGTCCGGGCTCCTGAAAACTCATCTCAAAACCCTAGTTCTAGTCAGACTTGGAAAACAGTGTCCAAATCCTGCTCCCGCAACCAATACTCAACAAAAAAATACAACAAGTTAAACCCCGCTCCGGCGGGGATGTTTGCGTTCACGGTTCAGAGCTGGAAGCACTGTGGAAGCAATCGGGGCACCCGCCTATGTATTCGAAACGTTTGTGACCTGCCCCCCGCAAAATCCCTCACCATGAAGTAGAGTCTGCCCAACCTATGTAGGAGCAGACGAATGCGTAAGAGCCGTTTCACCGAGGCGCAAATCATCGGGATGATCAAAGAGCAGGAAGCCGGGATGCCGACAGCTGAGGTGTGCCGCCTGCACGGCCTGAGCCCGGCGACCTTTTACAAGCTGAAGTCCAAATATGGTGGCATGGAAGTGTCGGAGGCCGCGCGGCTGAAGGCACTGGAGGATGAGAACGCCAAGCTGAAGCGGCTGCTGGCGGACACGATGCTCGACAACGTGGTTTTGAAAGACCTGCTGGGAAAAAGCTGACGGCACCGAAGGAGCGGCGAGAGGCAGCGCTCAATGCGATGCGGGATCATGGCATCTCGCAGCGCAGGGCCTGCCGGCTTGTCCACTGCCCGGCAGGGCATTGCGCAGCAATGTCCCGAGAGGGGGTGTCGACCCCAAGACGGTCCGGCGCGAACGCCCGCCCGACCATCCTGAGATCCGCCAGGAGATGAAAGAGATCGCAGGCAAACGCCGCCGGTTCGGCTACCGGAGGATCGGCGTGCTGCTTGAGCGGATAGGCATGATCATGAACCACAAAAAACTGTACCGCCTCTACCGGGAAGAAGGCCTTGCGGTGAAACGGCGGCGGGGCCGCAAACGGGCCCGGTGCTCACGCACGCCGATGCCCTAAGCCACACGGCCGAACCAGCGCTGGTCCCTGGACTTCCTGGCGGACAGCTTCGGCGCCTCGCGGAAGTTCCGCATCCTGGCCGTGAACGATGACTGCTGCCGGGAAAACCTGTGCCTGGCTGCGGACACCAGCATTTCAGGCTAGCGCGTTGCCCGGGAGCTGGACGCGCTCGTCCGGGTCTACGGAAAACCCGCTTGCATTGTCAGCGACAACGGCACGGAATTCACCAGCCGGGCAATCCTGAAATGCGCAGACAGGAACGGCGTGGATTGGCATTACATCGATCCAGGAAAACCGCAGCAGAATGCTTTCATCGAGTCATTCAACGGCAGCCTGCGGGACGAACTCCTCAATGAAGAGCTGTTCGATACCCTGGACGACGCCCGCCGCAAACTGGCGCTGTGGCGCCACGATTATAACAACGTCGGCCGCACTCTTCGCTGGGGAACAGAACGCCAAAGCAAGCGCGGCAGGCGCTTGAGCTATCTGAGGGCTCCGCGCCTGCCGCGCTTGCTAAGTCCGAGACCGACGACGACAAAAATCAAACCCGCAGACTCTCGTCATGAGCGAGGGACCAGCGGGGGGCAGGTCAATGTAAAGACGCCAAAAACGCGCCTTCTGGTTTGCTCTCCAGCTTTAGGGCTGTCCGCGAAAACCTCACCCCTGATTGCGGAACAGTCGGGTTGATGAGAACATCGCTTCCAATTCCTCGATCCGCTCTTTGCTTTCCTCCCAACGGGCATCCTGCACCTCGGCGATCAGCGCCTCGACGATGAGCTGCAGGGCAATTGTCGAATCCCAGCTTGAGGGGGCCTCCACCAATCCGTTGAAGGTAAAATCCGCGCAACGCCCGATGGGAGACCCCCACTGGTCCGTCAACAGCACCACGGTCACCCCGCGCTCACTGGCGATCTGCGCCAGTTTTTCCAGATGTGCCTCGTAGCGGCGAATATCGAAGATCACCAAAACCGAGTTGGCATCCATGTCCAGCAGGTACTGCGGCCAGACGTTGGCTGAATTGCCCAGCATAGTCACATTGGGCCGGATGATCTGAAGGTGATTGTAAAGGTAGTCGGCATTGGACCGGCTGATCCGCCCGCCAACCACATAAAGCGGCCGGGTCGTATCGGCCAGCAGCTGCGCCACCTGATCGAACATGGCCGTATCGATCCGTTCCAAGGTGTGGCGCATATTGGTCCAGACCACCTGCGCAAATCGCATCAGGGGATGTTCGGCGCTTTCATCCACCATCCATGCGTCGCGTTTGGAGATGGGCTTCTTGATCTGCGCGGCAACCTCTTCACGCAGGGCATCCTGAAGATCGGGGAACCCGTCAAACCCCAGTTTGCGGGCCATGCGGATCACCGTGGGCGTCGACACCCCTGCGGCGGCTGCGAGCTTGGTGATCGATTGCAGGCCGCCCATTGGGTAATCCTGCATCAGAACCGAGGCCAGCTGACGTTCTGACCGTGTCAGATCTTCCATCGCGTCCTGGATCTTTTGCTTCACAAGCTTTGTTACAGGGGTCACGGGCCGCCCTCTTCTCTAGCATTTGTTACAGGCTAGAGGATTTTGTAGCGATGTCTACAGAAATTATCTTGACAGACTCGGCTGCTCTGTAATCAATGCTACACATGGTTGAGATGTATGAGTCCCCTTTGTTGTCTTTGGTAGAGGCTCCCGCCGCGCGGGTGCTGAACGGAACTGGCCCCACCCCGGCATTGCTGGTTTGCGAACATGCGAGCCGTTTCATTCCAGGGGCTCTGCAAGGCCTTGGGCTGGATGCAGAGGCGGCGTGTTCTCACGCGGCCTGGGACATCGGCGCGCTGGATCTGTCTGTTGAGCTCATGGGCGCATTGGATGCACCGCTTGTGCATTCAAGGGTCAGCCGTCTGGTCTATGATTGCAATCGCCCGCCCACGGCCCATGACGCCATCCCAGCCAAAAGCGAAGTCTATCCTGTGCCCGGCAATGCCGACCTGACACAGGACCAAAAGGACCAGCGCGCGCGGGCCGTCTATGCGCCGTTTCGGAAGTTGCTAGAGCAGACATTGGATGCCCGCCCCGTACCGCCGGTGCTGATCACCATTCACAGTTTCACCCCGACCTACAAGGGCCAGCCCCGCCCGGTCGAGCTGGGCATTCTGCACGACAGCGATGATCGCGCCGCCCGTATTCTGCTACGTCAGGCGCAGGGATCGGGGCTGAATACCGCGCTGAACCAGCCCTATTCAGCCACTGATGGCGTCACCCATACGCTGCGCACGCACGCCCTGCCGCGGGAGCTGGCGAATGTGATGATTGAGGTCCGCAATGATCTGATCGACACGCCGGCCGGGGTCAGCCGCATTGCGGGCCTGTTGGCGCCGATGCTGCAGAACATGATCACCGAACTGGACCCGCAAGAGGCCCGGTCATGACAACAGGAAATCAGGCATGAACCTCATGCGGACTTATATCTCGGTCGTGGACCGGATGAACCGCTGGCTCGGTCGGCTGGTGATGTATGGCATCTTTGTGATGATGGGCATCCTCTTGTGGTCTTCGATCTCGAAAACCTTCTTCTTGCCGTCGCTCTGGACATTGGAAGTCGCCCAGTTCGCCATGGTTGCCTACTATGTTCTGGGCGGGCCTTATTCGATTCAGATGGGATCGAATGTGCGTATGGACCTGCTCTATGGCGAGTGGTCGAACAAGCGCAAAGCCTGGACCGATGCCATCACCGTTCTGTTCCTGATCGTTTATCTCTGTGTGATGCTCTACGGCGGCTACGACAGCCTCAGCTACTCGCTGCAATACGGCGAGCGCAGCCCCACCGCCTGGCGCCCCTATATGTGGCCGATCAAGTCTATCATGTGCCTCGGGCTGTTCCTGATGCTGCTGCAATCTCTTTCTGAACTGTTCAAGGACATCCTGCGCATTCGCGGCGAGGATATCCCCCGGGAGACGATCTGATGTCCTATGAATTGATCGCCGTCCTGATGTTCTCATCAATGATGCTGATGCTGCTGACCGGGCAGCGGGTGTTTGGTGCTATTGGCTTTGTTGCCGTCATGGCCTCACTGCTGCTTTGGGGCGACCGGGGCGGTTATGACCTTGGCTTTTCCGCCGCGATGAAGCTGATGAAATGGTATCCGCTGCTGACGCTGCCGATGTTCATCTTCATGGGCTATGTGCTGTCGGAGTCCAAAATTGCTGATGACCTCTATAAGATGTTCCACGTCTGGATGGGCGGGCTGAATGGCGGGTTGGCCATTGGCACCATCGGGTTGATGGTGCTGATTTCTGCGATGAACGGGCTTAGCGTGGCGGGCATGGCCATCGGGTCGACCATTGCCCTGCCAGAGCTGTTAAAACGCGGATATGACAAGAAAATGGTCACCGGGGTTATCCAGGCCGGTTCGTCCTTGGGCATTCTGGTGCCGCCCTCGGTGGTGCTGGTGCTCTATGCGATGATCGCGCGTCAGCCGGTGGGGCAGCTGTGGCTGGCCGGCGTGGTGCCGGGGCTGATGATGGCGTCGATGTTCATCCTCTATATCGTGATCCGCTGCCGCCTGAACCCGGCCCTTGGCCCCGCGCTGAGCCCGGAAGAGCGTGACGTGCCGATGGCCGAAAAGCTGCGCCTGTTGCGCGCCGGTCTGCTGCCGCTGGGGATTTTTGCCGCAATGATGGTGCCCTTCGTCAACGGCTGGACCTCGCTGGTGGAAAGCTCGGCCATTGGCGCGCTCACCGCCTTTGTCGCAGCCATCCTGAAAGGCCGGATGAACCGGCAGGTGTTTGAAACCAGTGTCCGCTCCACGCTTGGGATTTCCTGCATGTTCATGTGGATCATCCTTGCTGCACTGGCCTTTGGCGCAGTGTTCGACGGGTTGGGCGCGGTCAAAGCAATCGAAGGCATCTTTACCGAGAAACTGGGCCTCAGCCCCTGGATGATCCTGATCCTGATGCAGCTCAGCTTTATCCTGATGGGTACCTTTCTGGATGATACCGCCATGCTGGTGATCGTCGCACCGCTCTATGTGCCGTTGGTCGGCGCGCTTGGCTTCGATCTGATCTGGTACGGCGTGCTTTATACCATCACCACTCAGATCGCCTATATGACGCCGCCCTTTGGCTACAATCTGTTCCTGATGCGCGCCATGGCCCCGCCCGAGATTTCCCTGCGCGATATCTACGGCTCCATCCTGCCATTTGTGCTGGTGATGACTCTGGCGCTGATCATCATAATGGCCTTCCCGCAGATCGCTCTGTGGCTGCCGGAAACCATCTACAACAAGTGATCCCGGAGCAAACCGGGGCCCCCCACAGGAAGACCAAGTTCAATCATAACGAACAGGAGAGTGTAAGATGACCACCAGACGTAAGTTCCTCAAAGGCGCCGCAGTGGTGCCAGCGGCTGGCCTCGCGGCGCCGGCACTGGCGCAATCCACCATCAAGTGGCGGATGCAGACCTATGCGGGCCCGGCGCTGGCCGAGCATGTGATCGACCCGGCGATCAAGATGTTCAACCAGATCGCCGGCGACCGGATGCAGATCGAACTGTTCTACGCCGACCAGCTGGTCCCCACAGGTGAGCTGTTCCGCGCCATGCAACGCGGCACCATCGACGCGGTCCAGTCCGATGATGACTCGATGGCCTCGCCCACCGAAGTCACCGTGTTTGGCGGCTACTTCCCCTTCGGATCGCGCTATTCGCTCGATGTGCCGGTGCTGTTCAACCAGTACGGCCTGAACGAAATTTGGGACGCGGAATATTCCAAGGTTGGCGTCAAACACATCTCGGCCGGCTCCTGGGACCCCTGCCACTTTGCCACCAAAGACCCGATCCGCTCGCTCGCCGATCTGAAGGGCAAGCGCGTCTTCACCTTCCCGACTGCGGGCCGCTTCCTCAGCCAGTTTGGCGTCGTACCGGTCACCCTGCCATGGGAAGACATCGAAGTCGCCGTACAGACAGGCGAGCTGGATGGCATCGCCTGGTCCGGCATCACCGAAGACTACACTGTTGGTTGGGCCGATGTGACCAACTACTTCCTGACCAACAACATCTCCGGCGCATGGGCCGGGTCGTTCTTTGCCAATATGGACCGCTGGAACGAGCTGCCCGAGGATCTGAAAACCCTGTTCCGGGTTTGCTGCGACCAGTCGCATTACTATCGTCAGTGGTGGTACTGGGGCGGCGAAGCCTCGCTGCGCGTCAACGGCCCGAAGATGGAGCTGACCACCATTCCCGACGAAGAATGGGCAACCGTGGAAGATGCCGCCGTCAAGTTCTGGGACGAGATTGCCGCAGAATCCGAAACCAAGGCCAAGGTGGTCGAGATCTTCAAACGCTACAATGCCGATATGCAAAAGGCCGGACGGCCCTACCGTTACGGCTGATCCAAAGCGCCGGCCCTTTGTTGGGCCGGCGTCTCCTCCCCATTTCTCAAAGCCCGCTGCCCTCGCGCATCGGACCGCAACACAAAAGGCCGCCAATGCTCTCCTTTGATACGCTGAAAACCCAGGTTGCCGATGGCTCTGTTGACACCGTTCTGGTTTGCCTCGTGGACATGCAGGGCCGCCTGCTGGGCAAGCGCTACCACGCACAGAACTTCCTCGACAGCGCTTACAAGGAAACCCATTGCTGCAACTATTTGCTGGCCACCGATCTGGAGATGGCAACCCCGGACGGATACGAGGCGACCAGCTGGGAATCCGGTTACGGCGACTATGTGATGAAGCCGGACCTAACCACCCTGCGCCCGCTGCCGTGGCTTGAGGGCACAGTGATGGTGCTGTGTGATGTGCTGGATCACCACACGCACGAACCTGTACCGCATTCACCGCGTCAGGTGCTGAAGGCGCAGATCGCCCGCGCGCAAGACCTGGGTCTGACCGCAAAAATGGCGACCGAGCTGGAGTTTTTCCTGTTCGAGCAGACCTTTGACGAAATCCGCGCAGGCGGCTTTCGCGATCTAAAGCCCATCTCGGGCTACAACGAAGATTACCACATTTTCCAGACCACCAAGGAAGAGCATGTGATGCGCCCGCTGCGCAATCACCTCTTTGCCGCTGGCATCCCGGTGGAAAACACCAAGGGTGAAGCCGAGGCCGGTCAGGAAGAGCTGAACATCCGTTATGACGAGGCGCTGGCCTGCGCCGATCATCACACCATCGCCAAACACGCGACCAAGGAAATCGCCCATATCCATGGCCACGCGGCCTCCTTCCTGCCGAAGTGGCACCGTGATCGGGTCGGCTCCGCCAGCCATGTGCACCTTTCGCTGTGGCGTGATGGCAATCCTGAATTCTACGACAAGGACGCGCCGCACGGTCTGTCGGAACTGGGCCGCCAGTTCTGTGCCGGGATGATCGCCTATGCGCCTGACTATACCTTCTTCCTCGCTCCGTATGTGAACAGCTACAAGCGCTTTATGAAGGGGACTTTTGCGCCGACCAAGACCGTTTGGTCGGTGGATAACCGCACCGCCGGTTTCCGCATGTGCGGTGAGGGCACCAAGGGTGTGCGCATGGAATGCCGCATCGGCGGGTCGGACCTGAACCCCTATCTGGCGCAGGCAGCCCTGCTGGCCGCCGGCCTGAAAGGTATCGAGGACAAGATGGAGCTGGCAGCCCCCACTGCGGGTGATCTTTATGAGGACAGCGATGCCCGCGAAATCCCGCGCACCCTGCGCGATGCGGTGGAAACCCTGCGCGGCTCGACCATGCTGCGCGCGGCGATGGGGGACTGGGTTGTGGACCACTACACCCGCTGCGCCGAATGGGAACAGGAAGAGTTTGACCGGGTGGTGACCGACTGGGAAATCGCTCGCGGTTTTGAGAAGGCCTGATTATCACCAGTGGCGGGGGCCAGCCCCCGCACCTCCGGGATATTTCTGGCAAGAGGAAGCAGGCGCGCGCCTGAGCAATTTGGAACTTTGCGATGAACCAAACAGTTAAATGTACTTCGCCGATCGACGGATCGATCTATTTGGAGCGGCCCTTGTTCAGCAGGGAGGCGGCGTTCGACGCGGCCAAGCGCGCCCGCGCCGCACAGGCTGCCTGGGCGGCCAGACCGCTGGCGGAACGTATCTCGCTGGTGCAGGCCGCCGTGGCAGAAGTTGGCAAAACCACCGACCGCATGGCGGTGGAACTGGCCCATCAGATGGGTCGGCCGGTGCGCTATGGTGGCGAATTTGGCGGCTTCAACGAACGTGCTTCTTATATGGCGGGGATCGCCGAAACCGCGCTTGCGCCTATTGTCGTGGAGGACAGCGATGCCTTCCTGCGCAAGATCGAACGTGAAGCCCATGGCTTGGTGCTTGTGGTCGCCCCCTGGAATTACCCCTATATGACGGCGATCAACACGGTCGCTCCGGCCCTTATCGCGGGCAATACGGTGCTGTTGAAACATGCGGCCCAGACATTGCAGGTGGGCGAACGTCTGGCAGAGGCCTTCCATGCCGCCGGTGTGCCGCAGGATGTGTTCCAGAACCTGTTTCTGGACCATGACACAACCGCAGATCTAATCTCGGGTCGTTACGTGGATTTCGTCAATTTCACCGGTTCCGTGCGCGGTGGGCAGGCGATGGAACAGGCAGCCGCGGGCACATTCATCCCGGTTTCAACTGAGCTGGGTGGCAAGGATCCCGGATATGTGCGCGCCGACGCTGATCTTGAAGCCGCGGTCGAGACACTGATTGACGGTGCGATGTTCAATTCCGGCCAGTGCTGTTGCGGCATCGAGCGGATCTATGTGCATGAAAGCCTCTATGAGGATTTTGTCGAGAACGCCGTGGCTCTGGTCTCCAGCTACAAGCTGGGCAATCCGCTGGATGAGGCCACCACAATGGGGCCGATGGCGCATGTCCGGTTTGCCGAAGAGGTGCGCGCGCAGATTGCCGAGGCCGTTGCGGCCGGCGCCGAGGCGCATATTCCCACGATGAGCGCAGACGATGGCGGCGCCTATCTGACACCGCAGGTGCTGACCAATGTTACCCATGACATGCGGGTCATGCGCGACGAGAGCTTTGGTCCGGTTGTTGGTATCATCAAAGTCGCAAGCGACGCGGAAGCGATTGCGCTGATGAATGACAGCCAATTTGGCCTCACCGCGTCGATCTGGACTGCGGATGCCGCCAAGGCCGAAGAGCTTGGCGCGCAGCTGCAGACCGGTACTGTGTTCATGAACCGCTGCGACTATCTGGATCCGGCCCTGTGCTGGACCGGTTGCAAGGACACTGGCCGTGGCACCGGCCTCAGCGTGCTGGGCTTCCAGGCGCTTACCCGACCCAAATCCTACCACCTGAAAAAGGCCTGATCCGATGAACCTGTTTGGCAATTGGTCCTACCCCACCGCTATGCGCTTTGGCGCTGGCCGTATCTCTGAAATTGCTGAGGCCTGCGCGGCCGCCGGTATCACCAAACCCCTGCTGGTCACCGACAAGGGGCTGGCCGATATGGACATCACCACCCGGACACTTGACCTGCTGGAGGCCGCGGGCCTCGGCCGGGCCATGTTCTCGGATGTGGATCCCAACCCGAATGAAAAGAATGTTGCAGACGGGCTGAAGATCTACCGCGATGGAGGCTTTGACGGTGTTGTGGCCTTTGGCGGCGGCTCGGGGCTGGATCTGGGCAAGACGCTGGCCTTCATGGCCGGGCAGACCCGCCCGCTGTGGGACTTTGAGGATGTGGGCGACTGGTGGACCCGCGCTAATCCCGACGGCATTCACCCGATTGTTGCGGTGCCGACCACCGCGGGCACTGGTTCGGAAGTGGGGCGCGCCGGCGTTATCACCAATTCCGAAACCCATGAGAAGAAGATCATCTTCCACCCCAAAATGCTGCCCGCCGTGGTGATTTGCGATCCGGAGCTGACGGTGGGCATGCCCAAGTTCATCACCGCAGGAACCGGGCTGGATGCCTTTGCCCATTGTGTCGAGGCATTTTGTTCGCCCCATTACCACCCTATGTCCCAGGGCATGGCGCTGGAAGGTATGCGACTGGTCAAAGACTACCTGCCGCGGGCTTATGCGGACGGCAGCGATCTGGAAGCCCGTGCCCATATGATGAGTGCCGCCGCCATGGGCGCCACTGCGTTCCAAAAGGGGCTTGGAGCGATCCACGCGCTGTCGCATCCCATTGGCGCGCATCACCATACCCATCACGGCACCACCAATGCGGTCTGCATGCCCGCTGTGCTGCAATTCAACCGGCCCAAAGCCGAAGGTGTGCTGACCCAGGCCGCCGCCTATCTGGGCATCGACGGTGGATTTGACGGGTTCTGTGCCTATGTGGACGGGCTGAACGATGCGCTTGGCATCCCCAAAACACTAACCGGACTGGGCGTGAGCAATCCCGATATCGACACGCTGGTGCGCGATGCGCTGAACGACCCTTCCACCGGAGGCAACCCGGTCGAAATGAGAGCAGAGAACACCCGCGCGCTTCTGGAAGCGCTGCTCTAAACCCAATTGGCTTTGGGTTTACGTCTCAAGCGCCCGGTCTTTACGACCGGGCGCTTTCTATTGGGTAATCCTAAACCGATAGTACCAGCCTGTGGTCAGGACGGTGCCTGGCGTTTCTGAAACAGCAGCGACATCAGGCCAAGCGCTGCGGATACGATGATCAGCAGAAGGGACACGGCGTTCAGCACCGGCGTAGATCCTTGCTTTAGCTTGTCAAACATCGTGATCGTCAGCGGCGAGTCCGATCCAACCAACATCAGGGTCGTGTTGAAGTTCTCGAAACTCATCAGGATCGAGACAACTGCAGAGGCGACAATGGCCGGCAATAGAAACGGCAGCGTAATCTGACGGATCGCGCCGAGCTTGCTGGCGCCAAGGTTGAGCGCGGCCTCCTCAAGGCTGGGATCGAACTTCTGCAGCCGCGCCGAAATCACCAGAGTCGCAAAAGTGGTGATAAAGGAAAACTGACCCAGAATGACCAGCGGCAGGCCGGGGCGCAGCCCGTCGAACCACATGCCGGTGGCGTCTTCCAGCATATTGGCGGCCGAGCTGGAGAAGACCAGGATCGAAATGCCAAGGATCACACCCGGAATGATCAGTGGCATCAGCATCAGCATATAGAGGATCGCCTTGCCGCGGAATTCATGGCGCACAAAGAGGAAGGCGTTGCAGGTGCCGACCACCACGGCCAGACCGGACACCCAAACCGCAACAAAGGCTGAGGTGCCGATGGAGCGCAGGATGGAGCGTTCGTTAAAGACGCCGATGTAGGGCGCCTCGGAGCCGAAGAACCATGCCAGAGTGAACCCCTCCCATGGCAGCGAGGGGAACACACTGTTGTTGAAGGCAAAGACGCAAACAACAGTCAGTGGTAGGGCAAGGTAGATGAAAAAGATGGTGACATAGGCCCGGTAGCACCACTTGGTGAAGGCCGGCTGGGGAATGGTGGGTATCATGAGCGCCCCATCGTTTGAGAAAGGGTTTGGCCGGAAAGCTTCAGGCCGAGGAAGACCACCAGCGACGACAGACCCAGCAGCAAGAAGCCAAAGGCCGAGCCAAGCTCCCAGTTAAACCGTGTGATGAACTGCGTGTAGATCATCCCGGTGAACCACAGGCTGTCCTTGCCACCCAACAGAATGGGCGTGAGATAGTTGCCAAGTGACAGCATGAAGACAACGATACAGCCCGATACGATGCCGGGCATGGCGTGCGGGATGACAATCTCGCGCATGATGGAGGTACTGGAGCCGCCCAGATCATACCCCGCTTCGATCAGGCTGTCGTCCAGGCTGTCGAGCGTGGTGACCAAGGGCACCACCATGAACAGGATCGACGTATAGACCAGACCAACCATGATTGCGGCGTCATTATAAAGCATCTCGACCGGGCCGCTGACCAGACCAAGCGACTGCAGCGCATTCGAGAATACGCCGGTTTCCCGCAACAGGATCATCCAGCCGAAGGTGCGGACCAGCTCGGAAACCCAGAAGGGGATCATGCACATCAGAAACAGGGTGGTTTTTGTCCGCCCCCGCGTCAGCTTAGCGATGTAATAGGCAATCGGAAAGCCAAGAACCAATGTCAGCGCGGTCGCCGCAATCGACATGATCGCGGTGCGCGCGAAGGTGCGCCAGTAGAGCGGCTCACCGAAGAAGGCCGCGTAATTGCCAAAACCGGTCTCGTATTGCCGTGGGCCTACCTTTTCACTGATGGAAACGATGAACAGGCCGATATGGGGCAGGATGATAAGAACAACCAGCCACAACAGGATCGGCGCAAACAGAAGATAGAACCCCAATCGGGAGGCATCAGACTTCATCGTGCCCCTCCTGCCAGCTGGAAGCATCTGGCCTGTTTCGGATGCCAGCGGGTGAAAACCTCGTCGCCTTTTTGCAGGGCCGTGTAGTCACCGGTTTGCGGCAAGGCAACTTTCAGCAGGCCGCCTGTGGTGCTTCGCACAGTCACCGAACTATTTGCGCCATTGAACAAGACCGAGTCGACAACCCCGGCGCTGACATTGACGGAATCGCCGATATCGGCGGCCGAAGATACCAGTTTGATGGCCTCGGGACGCAGGAAGACCTGAGCGTTTTGACCAACACTGAGACCCGCGTCAGCCGCCTCAATCTTCATTTCCACGCCTGCATCCGTCGCCACCGAGATATTGGCGCCGTTTACTGCCGTGACTTTGGCGTTGAACGAATTTGCATCGCCAACAAAACCCGCGACAAATGCGGTGCCCGGCCTGTGGTACACGTCATGCGGCGTGCCGACCTGTTCAAACCGGCCGTTGTTCATTACTGCGATATTGTCACTCATCACCAATGCTTCGGATTGATCGTGGGTGATATAGACAAAGGTGGTATTGAACGCGGCCTGAAGGGATTTCAGCTCGACCTTCATATGCTCGCGCAATTTCAGATCCAGCGCCCCCAGCGGCTCGTCCAGCAGCAGCACATCGGGTTCCAGCACCATGCAGCGGGCAATTGCGACACGCTGCTTCTGGCCGCCGGACAGCTGATCAACGCGGCGCGCTGAGACACCGGGTAGCCCGACCCGTTCCAAAACTTCGTCCACCCGCTTGCGGATCTCTGCTTTGCCGACGCCACGCTGACGCAGCCCGAACCCGACATTGTCACCGATGTTCATGGTTGGAAACAGGGCCAAATGCTGGAAAACCATCGACACCGGCCGCTTGTTCGGCGGCACACCAATCATTGACCGGCCCTTGATCCGCAGGTCGCCACTGGTCGGTGACTGGAAGCCGGAAATCATCCGCAATAGCGTTGTTTTCCCGCATCCTGACGGGCCAAGAATGGAAAAGAAAGAGCCCTTCGGCACCTCGAAGTTGACACGGTCAACGGCCTGAAAGTCGTCAAAGCTCTTTGCCAGATCGCGGCATTCCAAATCGGGTTGGATGTCAGTCAAGTTGTTACCTCATGAGATAAGAAAGGGCACCTTGCGGCGCCCTTTGCTTTGATTGTGTGGCGGGCTTCAGTTTGCGGCGTTGATCCGGTCGAGGGTGGCACCCTCCATGGCTTCCAACCCGGCAGGAACCGGCGGGTACCACTTGATGTTGTCAATCGCCTGCTGATCAAAGCTGCCCTGGTAACGAGCCTTCAGATCTGCGTTCACACCCGCATCACCGTCCACAGCCGCAGTGAAGTTGCCCGCAGTATTGGTGATCATTGCGGCAATCTCAGGCTTCATCACGAAGTTGATCCAGTCATAGGCCGCATCATCCGCACGTCCGCGCGCTGGCAGGACGAAAGTATCGATCCAGCCCAGAGCACCGGCCTTGGGTGCTACAAAAGTAATATCCGGATTGTCCGCGTTCAGCTGCCAGCCACCGGTATCCCATGCCATCGAGGCCACAACCTCGCCCGAACGCAGGAGGTTCTTGATCTCGTCACCACCACCCCAATAGGTTTTCACGTTGGGTTTGCATTCGGTCAGCTTTGCCTCGACCTGATCGAGAACACCCTGATAGGCCGCGCTATCGCCATAGGCTGCGAAGGGGTCCATGCCCATCGAAAAGGCAAAACCGATCAGCGTCGGGCGCTTAAGACGGTAAGAAACTTTACCCGCGACCGAGGCATCGCACAGGTCGGTATAGTCTTGCACATTGCCCGCCATGGCAGTGTTCACAACAAGACCGCTGGTGCCCCAGACATGCGGCAAGCCATAGACTTCGCCTTCAAAAGAGGAATTGCCAGCGGTCGCGGTCAGCATCGACGGAATGAACTGCGCGGCATCGACCTTCGACATGTCGATGGGTTTGTAGATGCCAAACTCTTCCTGTGCGCTGGTGATCCGGTCCTGGCTCGGCTGTGCCAGATCGAAGCCGCCGCCATTGGTCGCGCGCAGTTTGGCGATCATCTCTTCGTTGTTGGAGGTGGTCACCTCGACGGTATGGCCGGTTTCGGCCTCGAACTTTGCAATCACCTCTTCGGGCGCATAACCACCCCAAGTCAGCAGGCGCAGGGTATCGGCACTTGCCATCATCGGCAGGGCGGCAATTGCGGTAGTCGCAAGGGCGAGACGCCCGAGATTAGTGAGTTTGACTGACATTTTGGAACTCCCGTTTGTTTTTTTGAGTGAAAACGCGCAGTGCCGCATCAGACGGATCAGCTGCGGCTGATCGGCCTGGGAAACTCGTAAACTGCAACGAGCAGAATACATCGCGACACGCACCCTTTCTTTGCGCCACCCCTGAAAAATAGTCAGGCGGCAGTAACTGCCGGGAGCGTGCCGCAGGCAGATGTATAATTCAACATTATTATTTCTGTTACATATAATGCCGAGTTATACTATTGATCGGCAGACTCTGCCCGACAGAAGGAATGCGGGATGAATATTGGTGAACCGCTGCGGCTAAGGCAGCTTCAAGCTCTTAATATGCTTGCGGAAACCGGAACCATGAGCTTGACGGCCAAGGCTATGAATATCTCACAGCCGGCCGTCAGCAGATTGCTCGCCGACCTGTCAAAAGAGCTGGGATACCCTCTATTTTCCCGCTCCGGCCGCCGCCTCGCACTGACTCGCGAAGCACAGTACCTTTTGCCAGAGATTCAGAAGGTCTTTGGAGCAATGGGCCAGATCCGAAATCTGCGCCAGAACATTCAGTCCGGTACCAGCGGCCATTTGAAAGTTGCCTGTCTTCCCGGTTTTTCGACCAGCCACCTACCCGGCGTTATCGCCGAGTTCCTTACAGCCCGGCCGGACGCGACCGTCACCATCGAACCTGACCGGCCCGAGCGTATTCTGGATTGGGTGATCGGTGAACAATATGACTGCGGCATCACCGATGGGTTCCGATCCCATCACGCTTTGGATTCCAAAACCATACCCATCCGATGTGTCTGTGTGTTTCCCGAAGGCCATCACCTGGAAAACAAAAAGATCATTCATCCTGCGGATCTCGCAGGCGAGCGCATTGCCCATGATCTGGTCGGCAGTGAGTTCCATCTGCGGCTGCGCGATGTCCTCGACAGCGCAGGCGTGACAATAGACAGCTTCATTGAAACCCGGCAGTTCACCTGTGCCTGTGAACTGGTCGCCAAGGGGCTCTGCGTGTCTGTGGTCAGCGAGTTGGATGCGCACCAATATGCAGGTCGAGGCGTCAGCTTCCGTCCTTTTTCCGCCAACCTAACTCATCAGCTTTCCCTGGTCTGGCCGAGCCACAAATCAGCGTCGATCCTAACTTTGGAATTTCTGTCACTGTTTGAGAAAAGTCTCCAAGCTTTCACGGCCCATGACCATTCGTGATGTCTGAGGTTTTGGCGGACGATCAAATCTGGGGCTTCTCAGGGGTTCGAAAAACTGATGCACCTTTCCGGCTTTGTGCAGCCCCAAGTTGACTTGTTGGCGGGAAACTGGACCGAACGTAGCTGAAATGTTCCATTGATGATCCCGAGAGCGGGATAAGAAGGGGTCCAAGAAGAGCAAGTTCACAGAGGCGCATCCCTGTCCTTTTGCGACAGGAAAGTTGGCCCCTCTCGGCGATGCCAAAAACGGGGCAAGCCCCCCTAGGCGTCAAGGTGCTGGCGCGCTCCTTGCAGTCTGTTAAGCTTGTGCAATAGGGGCGCCAACCAGCAATGGGGGCAATTGTGAATTCGGTACGTCTGAAGCTACTGGTGCTTGCACTGGCGCCCCTGGGCGTGCTTTTGCCGCTGCTGATGTTTTTCGCCATGGCCCGCTGGACGGCAGATTATGATGAGCTTCTCATTGCCAAAGTCGACAGTGATTTGCGCATCGCCGAGCAGTATCTGGGGCGCATTCTGGCAGGTACCGGTGCCGGGGTCGAAGCCGTTGCAGACTCGCGACAGTTTCAATCCGCGTTGACCGGCTCAGAGGTTGACCGCGCAGCATTTCTGGAAGAGATGCGCGCCGCGCAAACACTGGATTTTCTCTATTACCTTCCGTCAGCTGAGGCAGATGAGGCGCGGAGCTGGCCGGTGATACAGGCAGCTCTGGAGGGGCGGCGTTCCTCGCAGATTGATATTTTTTCCGCCACGGATCTGGCTGCTTTTCCCAACCTTTCTGACCGCGCGCGCATCGACCTGATCGAAACCCAGGCTGCGCTGCCGACCAGACGCATGGTGGAAGATCGCGGCATGGTCATTCACACCGCCGCGCCGGTTGATCTCCCGGATCATCAGGGCGTTCTTGTTGGTGGGGTCTTGTTGAACAGGAACCTCGACTTCATCGATACGATCAACGCGCTTGTCTACCTGAATGCGGCAACCGGTGGTGACAGGCAGGGCACGGCGACCTTGTTTCTGGAAGACGTGCGCGTTTCGACCAATGTGCGCCTGTTTGAAAATGTTCGCGCGCTTGGCACCCGGGTTTCCACCGCCGTTCGCACCGCCGTTTTAACCAATGGAGAAACCTGGCTCGCCCGTGCCTTCGTCGTGAATGACTGGTATATCTCGGGCTATCTTCCTTTGAATGACAGTTTCGGAAACCGGGTCGGAATGCTTTATGTGGGCTTTCTTGAGGCCCCCTATTCCAATGCCAAACGTGCGGCCTATGTGTCGATGCTGGTGGCGATGGCGGCTGTTTTGATCCTGTCTGGGCCCTTGTTCCTGAGAATGGCGCGCGGCATTTTCTCGCCGCTGGAGAAGATGACACGCACCATGAAACGCGTGGAACGCGGTGACCTTGCGGCGCGCATTGGCGACGTTGGATCGGAGAACGAAATCGGGCAGGTGGCGACCCATTTGGATGCGCTGCTGGATCAGGTGCAGGAACGTGACAAGGCGCTGCGCAATTGGGCGGAGGAACTGCATGATCGTGTCGAGCGGCGCACAGCCGAGCTGCGCGCGGCCAAGGACAAGCTGGAAGAGACCTTCCAGCAATTGGTGATGGCCGAAAAGCTTGCCTCGATTGGCGAAATCACCGCTGGCGTTGCCCATGAGATCAACAATCCGGTTGCGGTTATTCAGGGCAATGTCGATGTTATCCGCCAAACTTTGGGCGCAGATGCGGCGGGGTTGAAAACTGAGTTGGATTTCATTGACCAGCAGGTTCAGCGCATCGACGGGATCGTTGGGAAACTGCTGCAATTTGCCCGGCCAACGGATTACTCGGCGTCCGGCGAAGGGGTTATTCTGTCCCAGCTTGTCGAGGATTGCACGAGTCTGATCGCGCATGTCCAGCCGCAAGAAGAGGTGCGGATTGTCACACAGTTTGAGCCTGCCCCGAATGTCGCTGTCAATGCCGGGGAAATGCAGCAGGTGATCGTGAACCTGATGGTCAATGCGGTTCAGGCGATGGGGGCGGGCGGACAGATGGACCTGATTGTAAGACCGGCGCTGCGCGATGGGCACCGCGGCGTTGAACTGATTGTGGCGGACACCGGGCCGGGGATAGACGCGGCGCATATGAACCGGGTGTTTGACCCCTTCCATACCACCAAACTGGGGGAGGGCACCGGGCTGGGGCTTTCGATCAGCCAAACCCTGATCCGTCAGGCCGGCGGGGTGATCTCGGCACAAAACCGTCCCACTGGTGGCGCGGCCTTCACGGTCTGGTTGCCTGCAGCCGAAGAGGTACGCCCCGATCAGCTGCCGTCATAGTTTGTAACTGCACCTAATCCGGTGCAGCAGTTCAGCGGGCTACATCCCCCAGGACGCGCATTTGCGGTCAATGGTTTTGCGGGACACGCCAAGCCGACGCGAGGCTTCGGCCCGGTTGCCGTCACAGGTATCCAGCACCTGCAGAATATGGCGTTTGGTCACCAGATCGAGCTCCTCAATGGCGCGCGTGCCTTTGACTCGGCCGGCACCGGCGAACTCTTCGGGGAAGGCCCCAAGGATCACCGAGCGTTCAATCATATTGCGCAGTTCGCGTACATTTCCCGGCCAGTCGTAGCGGCAGATCTTCAACAGAGTGTCTTCGTCCAGATCCAGCTTGGGCAGGGCCAGTGCTTTGGAAAATTGCCCCATGAACAGAGCCGCGAGTTCGACGATGTCTTCTGATCTATCCTTGAGGCGCGGCATTTCGATGCCAACCACGTTGATGCGATGATAAAGGTCAGCCCGAAACCTGCCGCTGGCAACCGCTTCTTTCAGATCGGCATTGGTCGCAAAGAAAAAGCGAAGGTTGAGCGGTATTTCCCGCACCGCTCCAACCGGGCGAATGCGCTGATCCTCAAGAACGCGCAACAGGGCCGCCTGCATCTTGTCAGGCATCTGTGCGACCTCGTCCAGAAACAGCACGCCACCATCGGCAAGCAGGAACAGGCCGTCGCGGCTGGGGCCGTTGTCGCCAACTTTGCCAAATAGCTCCTCGGCGCAATTCTCGGATGATATTGCCGCGCAATTGACCGCCACAAATGGCTTTTCAGCGCGGTCCGACATTGCGTGCAACGTGCGGGCGGCAACCTCTTTTCCTGTACCCGATGCGCCCGAGAACAGAACCGGAGTCGGCATCAGCGCCAGGGGCGTCAGCATTTCGCGCACCTTTTGGATGGGGACGGATTTCCCCAATAGCCGCCCCCGCGCAGTTTCTCCTTCGACGGACAGCTCGTGTTTGAGCAGTGAATTGTCGCGGCGCAGAATCTTTCGGTCCAGCGCCCGCGCGACAGCATTCAGGATCTGGTTGGCGCGAAAGGGCTTCAGGACGAAATCAGAAACACCAACCCGTAGCGCTTCGATTGCGGTCTCCAGGTCGGCGTAGGCCGTGATGAGAATAGCGTCGGAAAACAGGCCGACCTTGCCCTGCTCGCGCAGCCAGTCCAGCCCGGTTTTGCCAGGCATGATATTGTCCAGGATCACCAGGTCGAAATGGTATTTGTCGAGGATCGCCGAGGCTTCGGTCGCAGAGGCGGCCTGTTCGACCCGCTTGCAGCGCGGCGACAGGATCTTTGTCAGGAAGTTGCGCATGCCGATTTCGTCGTCGATCACAAGGATAGACGCACCCGCAAGGCTTTCTCCGTATTCGTCGCGCATAGGCCTGCCTCAGTTTCTGACTGATGAGCCGGAAAAGCGGTCTGCCGAGGAATAGCTCAGCGCGCCAAGAACCGTATTTGCTCCGATGGCGATGACCACAATTGCCGCAAAGCCAAACAGCATCGCTTTCATGTCAATGTCTCCGTGTTGACGCCCAGTCGGGTCGCCCGTGCTAATTCTGTCTATCGCAGAGCGCGGTTTGCAAATGAAAATTCGCCCATCGCCACCCTACTCGGCAGGCGAGGTCGAATTCTTCTCATTCTCAGCTTCGGCCGCGCGGTATTCCTCCAGCCAGATAGAGTGGTGCTGCTCTGCCCAGGCTTCGTCCACTTCGCCCGATCCCATCGCGTCATAGGCGCCTTCCATGCCGACCGAGCCGATATAGATATGGGCCAGAACGATGGCCATCAGGATAAAGGCGAGGATCGCGTGCCAGACCTGTGCCAGCTGCATTTCCTCCTGCGGCGCAAGCGCAAGCGGCAGTTCTCCGTAGCCAAGCAGTTGCGGCAGGCCGGTTGCGTTCAGCGCTGAGAAAACCTTGGCAAAGATCGGCAAATCAAAGGGGAACAGCAAGGACACGCCGGTCAGCGCAATGGCACCCCCGAACAGGATCACCGACCAGAAGATCATTTTCTGGCCCGCGTTGAATTTCTTGGCCGGCGGGTGTTCATGCGCGAAAAGAATTCCGCCGCCTTTGCGCAGCCAGTGCAGGTCGGTGCGATTGGGGATGTTGTGAACAACCCACATGACAAAGACCATCACCAGACCAAGGATAAAGGCCCAAGCCACGTTATTGTGCACCCATTTGGACCAGTCCAGCAGCGCCGCATTGACCCCTTTGCCAAGAAGAGGCGCAAGAAAGACGCGGCCGAACAGAACCAGTAGCCCCGTCAGACCCAGCAGGATAAACGCCCCGCCCAGCAACCAGTGGCCAAAGCGTTCGATCGCCTTGAAGCGGGTGACTGTGCGTCCGGTTTTTTCCGCATCAATCTTGATACGGCCAAACACGAGATAAAACAGGGCCAGCGCCGCCAGCGTGCCGACCAGCAGCCAGCCACCATAGGTGCGCAATGTGGTGCTGCGGAACTCCAGCCACCGCATGCCGCCATCCTGCACCAGAACAGAGGCAACCTCGCCGCCCGCGGAAACCGTCACATCTGCCGATCCATAGCGCAGGGCGCGCCAGGTTTCCGCGTCGGACACACCGCCCAGCGTGCCCAGCTGCGCAGCAATAGCTGCGGCATTGTCCGGGTTGCCGGTGGCGTCGCGGCGGAAACTATCGTCAATCGCTTGTCCTGCCTGGCGGGCCAGAATGTCGTTCAGTGTTTGTGCACCGCCTGTGGCGGCCCGGTCTGGCGACAGTCCGGCTTCCTGTGCATGGCCGACCGAGGTCAACGCCAGCGTCAGGACAAATGCGAGGGCCATGCGCAGCATGGTCGCTCCTCCCTGGAAAAAATACCAATAAATGGGACGGCCCCGGCAGGGCCGCCCCAGCAGGTCAGACTGTGTCAGCCGCCTTTACGTTCATAGGCCGTGCCCCAGCCCCAGGCGCCGGACCCGAAGCCGCGCGCCACAACGCGTTCGCGGTAGATCTCGGAGACCTGATCGCCATCTCCGGCCAGCAGCGCCTTGGTCGAACACATTTCTGCACAGATCGGCAGCTTGCCCTCGGCCAGACGGTTGCGGCCGTATTTGGCGAACTCTTTGGTGGAGTGGTTTTCTTCCGGGCCACCGGCACAGAAGGTGCATTTGTCCATCTTGCCACGGCTGCCGAAATTGCCGGCCTGCGGGTATTGCGGCGCGCCAAAGGGGCAGGCGTAGAAACAATAGCCGCAGCCGATGCACAGGTCTTTGGAATGCAGCACCACACCTTCGTCAGTCTGATAGAAGCAATCCACCGGGCATACGGCCATGCAGGGCGCATCAGAACAATGCATGCAGGCAACCGAGATCGACCTTTCACCGGGTTTACCATCGTCGATGGTGACCACCCGGCGGCGGTTGATCCCCCACGGCACCTCATGTTCGTTCTTACAGGCCGTCACGCAGGCATTGCATTCAATGCAGCGTTCGGCGTCACAGAGGAACTTAGCTCTTGCCATTTCTCTTTCTCCTTACGCTGCCCAGATTTTGCAGAGCGTACACTTGGTCTCTTGCATCTGGGTCACTGAATCATAGCCATAGGTCTGGGCGGTGTTGGTGCTTTCGCCCAGCACATAGGGGTCAGCCCCGTCGGGGTATTTGTCCCGCAGGTCTTCGCCCTGGAAATGACCGCCGAAGTGGAAGGGCATAAAGGCGACACCAGCCCCCACACGTTCGGTGACCATCGCCATGACCTTCACCTTGCCGCCTTCCGGGCCTTCGACCCAGACCTGCGCGCCGTCACGCACACCAAGATCATTGGCGTCACGCGTGTTTATTTCGACGAACATGTCCTGCTGAAGCTCGGCCAGCCACGGGTTCGACCGGGTCTCTTCCCCGCCGCCCTCATATTCGACCAGACGCCCCGAGGTCAGAACGATTGGGTATTCTTTCGAGAAATCGTTCTTCTGGATTGAGGCATAAAGCGTCGGCAGGCGATAGCTGTGGCGATCCTCATAGGTCGGATAATCCGCCACAAGATCACGGCGCGGCGTATACAGCGGCTCGCGGTGCAGCGGAACCGGATCCGGGAAGGTCCACACGACAGCGCGGGCCTTGGCATTGCCGAAGGGCGCACATTCATGCTTGATCGCTACCCGCTGGATGCCGCCCGACAGGTCGGTTTTCCAGTTGGTCTTGGGACCGGCCACAGCATCGATTGCAGCGCGTTCCTCATCCGTCAGGTCGCTGTCCCAACCCAGATCCATCAGCATCTGCATGGTGAATTCGGGATATCCGTCCTGGATTTCCGAATTCTTTGAGTAGACGCCTTCGGCCAGCAGGTTGTCGCCATCACGTTCCACACCAAACCGGGCACGGAATGTCAGCCCACCTTCTGAGACAGGCTTGGACATGTCATAGAGGTTCGGTGTGCCGGGATGACCCATTTCAGCCGTGCCCCAGCAAGGCCAGGGCAGACCGTAATAGTCGCCATCCGCCGGACCACCCACGGCTTTCAGCGTGGTGCGGTCAAACGTGTGCTGGTTCGCCATGTGCAGTTTCACACGTTCAGGGCTTTGACCCGTGTAACCGATGGTCCACAGACCGCGGTTGAATTCACGCGTGATGCTTTCGACGTTAGGCGTGACTTCGTCATCCATCTCGATATTGCGGAACAGACGATCCGACCAGCCGAACTTCTTGGCAAACATGCCCATGATCACATGGTCAGGCTTTGCCTCGAACAGCGGCTCGACCACTTGATCGCGCCACTGGAACGACCGGTTTGATGCGGTGACAGAGCCGCGGGTTTCGAACTGGGTCGCCGCCGGCAGCAGATAGACGCCATCGGTCCGGTCATGCAGAACAGCAGACACGGTGGGGTAGGGGTCGATCACCACCAGCATGTCCAGCTTTTCCATCGCCGTCTTCATTTCCGTGCCGCGCGTCTGGCTGTTGGGGGCATGACCCCAAAGCACCATGGCGCGCACGTTGTTGGGCTGGTCGATGTTGTCCTTGTCCTCCAGCACGCCATCGATCCAGCGGCTGACCGGGATACCCGTCAGGTTCTGAAGCGACTTGTCTTTGCCGTCGGCGGTTTTCAGCATTTCGAACTGACCGGACAGCCATTCTTCGTCCTCTCCCCAGACGCGTGCCCAATGGGCCCATGCGCCTTTGGACAGACCGTAATAGCCGGGCAGCGTATGGCTGAGTACGCCCAGGTCGGTTGCGCCCTGCACGTTGTCGTGGCCGCGGAAGATATTGGTGCCGCCGCCTTCGGTGCCCATGTTCCCCAGCGCCAGCTGTAGAATGCAATAGGCCCGTGTGTTGTTGTTGCCATTGGTGTGCTGAGTGCCGCCCATACACCAGATGACAGTGCCGGGACGGTTGTTCGCCAGCGTGCGGGCAACACGCCGCAGCTGCTCTCCGGGGGTGCCGGTGACGCGCTCAACCTCTTCGGGCGTCCACTTCTTCACCTCGTCACGGATCTCATCCATGCCCCAGACACGGGTGCGGATGAACTCTTTGTCCTCCCAGCCGTTCTCGAAGATATGCCACAGCAGGCCCCAAACCAGGGCCACATCGGTGCCAGGACGGAAGCGCACATATTCGTCGGCATGGGCCGCCGTACGGGTGAAGCGCGGATCACAGACGATCAGCGGCGCGTTGTTCTCTTCCTTGGCTTTCAGCAGGTGCAGAAGCGACACGGGGTGCGCTTCGGCCGGGTTGCCACCAATAATGAAGATCGCACGGCTGTTGTGGATGTCATTGTAGCTGTTGGTCATGGCGCCGTAGCCCCATGTGTTTGCCACACCGGCCACAGTGGTCGAGTGACAGATCCGGGCCTGGTGATCCACGTTGTTCGTGCCCCAGTAGGCTGCGAATTTGCGGAACAGATAGGCCTGTTCGTTGGAATGCTTGGCTGAGCCCAGCCAGTAAACGCTATCCGGTCCGCTTTCTTCCCGGATATCCATCATGCCGCCGCCGATCTCGTCGATCGCCTGTTCCCAGCTGATGCGTTTCCACTCTCCACCCTCCTTTTTCATCGGGTATTTCAGGCGGCGTTCACCGTGGGCGTGTTCGCGCACCGAGGCGCCTTTGGCGCAGTGCGAGCCCAGGTTGAACGGGCTGTCATAGCCGGGTTCCTGCCCGGTCCAGACGCCGCTTTCCACCTCGGCCACGACTGTACAACCGACCGAACAATGGGTGCAGATTGATTTGATGGTCTCAACGGCCCCTGCGGCGGCGGTCGCCGCATTTGCCTGCGTCACCGTTCCGCCGGTGGCGCTGATTGCGGCAAGACCACCAATGGCCAGGCCGCTGCCACGCAGAAACGCGCGGCGGTCGACAGATTTCTCTGCGACATCGGAAAGGATACTTGTCCGCTGGGGGCGTCTCGCAACCCCGTTGGTCTTTTTCCTCAGCATGTTAACCTCCCTTGCTACCCCACTGGGGTTGGCTGGGTTAATGTTTACCGTCGGCAGTCGGGCCAATTGCAACCAGTCGCCTCGGGCGTGATCGCCCTGCCGTTACTAAAACTTGGCGCTCGCGAAATAGGCGCGGGTTTGCGCCGTGTCCTGCAACCGGGTCGCTTGCAGATCGGGTTCAGCGGCCGCTTCGGCCTCTTGCCCGCTCACCAGAACCGTCGCGGCCGCCGCCGGGGCAGCCGTGCCAGCCAGTTTCAAAAAACCGCGCCGGCTTGTCGCGTCCTTGTCCTTCTGGGTCATGAGAGTTCCTCCTCTCTGTGGGTGGCGGTTGCCCGCCAGATCATGCGGATTACTCCGCGCTCATCCGGAAGGCCTCGGCCTCGATTTCCATGAACAACCGGCCGGCCTGACCGACGGCTGCATAGAAGACCGAGTTTTTGGCGGCTTCCAAATCTGTGAAGAAGTGACCGGACCAGGGGCCGATATGGGTGCTGAAAAAGGTCTTCTGATCGGCGATATCGAATGTCCGGCCAAACCGGCCGGCGATCATCGCGCCCATCATTTCCATCAGCGATGCGATATTGTCCTCGGGCTCATAAATGTTCTTGGCCCGCGTCAGGCCGCGCACGGCCATATCCTTGCGCAGCCGGGCGAGTGGTTTTTCATTCAGGAACCCGGTCAGGTAATAGCTGGCATAGGGCAGCAGTTCGCCGCGTCCCAGTCCGATGAACAGCTTGTTGAACTCGCTTTCAACGCCCGCTGGTTTGGACAGTTTGGCAATCCGCGCCAAGGCGTTGATGGCCGTTCCCAAGGGGGTGTCATCGCCGGACAATCCGGCCGTCATCGCCAGTGTTTCGGTGCTTGGCGGTGTGGCCAGCAGCAGGCCTAAAAAATTGTAGAGGTCAGCGCGCAGCCGGTCTTCTTCGGCGATACGTAGGTCTTCGACGGCACTCATCGGCGTCTCCTGAAACGGTGTAATCGTCATGTCACTGACCCTGACAATGGCACATCAAAAGCAAATCGCATACGGCGCGAGGGATTTGGGTAGGCGTCATCCGTGTCCGCGTCATCCTCGAACACATGCGGTTCGGCGGCTGAAACAGCCGGTTTTTCAGCTTCATCGGCTGCAAGCACTGTCTCATCACCGGCCGCTGCAAGAGGCGCACCTTCACCGTCTTGCGCATCGCTGTCCGGCAGCATTTCCGCCTCTGCCAGCTCAGCCTTGCGCGCCATTTCCAGCACGTGCTGGGTCATACCTTTGCCGACCTGATAAGCCGTCTGAAGGTTCTCCACGACGCAGGCCGCATCCGTGAAATCTTCGCCGTAGTCGACCAGCCCGTCGATATTTGCCAGCACCGGGTTCAGCCGCCACAACCGCCGCAGGGCGCGGGTACGGATGCGGGCGGGCACGGCCTCGCTCAGGAACACTTTGAAATCGTCGCCCTGCTCCAGCGTGTCGGGATCGGGCAGATCAAGTTCGGCCAAAATGTCTTCGTCCGTACGCTCGGCCAGCGCGGCCTCGCGATCGGCCTGAACTTCGACCTCGGCCTGTGCCTCAATCTCGCGTTCTTCCGCCTGAACCGAGGCTTTGCGGCGGGCCCAGAAATCGCTCATTGAAGGCGCTCCTTCTTGGCGTTGCCCGGCGAGCGGTAGACATCGGACATCTGCGCGATCCGTGCGTCACCAATCCCATCTTCAACCTGCCCGATATCTTTCTTGTCCCGCTTGCGCTTCTTAAAAACCTCTTCGCGGTGATGGGTTTCGACAAAGTCGCGCACCCATGCGATCAGCGCGGGCGGCATGGCGATTTTCTCGATGATGTCTTCGCCGCTGTCGGCATAATCCTGCGCCTCGTAGGGGGACGCGGTGATCAGGACAACATCCAGCGGGCGGTCTTCGTCGTCGGTTTCACGCATCACCACGTAGAGCGCAGGAACACGCGCCGCCAGACCGTGAAGATAGGCTTCGGTGTCGGCGCCGTGCAGATGCAGATCCAGAGTGGCCGCGTGATGAAAGCTCACGCCGCCTTCTTCGCGCAACAGGCGCCAGTCTGCGGCTCCGGCACCGGGCAGAGCATCAACGGCCGTCCACACCCAGGCTGCCCAACGGGTCACACCCGGAGCACGCCGCAGAACGATACCGACCGGCATCGTGTCATACCTGTTTGGATCGTGGATCACGTTTCAACTTGCCTCCCTCGGGTCAATCCTGCCCCAGGGTCAGCCCCCTTTCAAAAGCCTTTCTCGTCCCGATCGCGGATCAGGTCAAAATGTCGACACCTTTAAATTGGTTCCCCGGCTACGGGTCGAAATGTCTACCTTGATAAAAATAATCGGATTTATTTGCCTCCCTTCTGCGGGCGAATCACTTGCGCCACTTCGGCTGTTCCTGCGCTTGGTTGATCCAACAATTCCGGTTTACGACCGCCGGGAATCGTGGCTAGGTGAGTGCCGAACAGGGGTGCAAAAGCAGTCGAAAAACTGCGGTGTTAAAGAGGAATTGAAGTTGGGTAAGGCGCTGATTTTATGTGATTGTTCTGGCAGTCAGGCCGTCGATGCCGCTGCCCTTTCCAAGGCCGCCGGCAAGGAGGTGTCAAAACTTCATTCGGCCCTGTGCACCCGCGAGGTAGAGCATGCCGCCAGCGCGATCGAAGGTGGAAATGCGATTATTTGCTGCGCTCAGGAACAGCGCCTTTTCGACGCTCTGGCCGCCGAAATCGACGCCCCGCCACTGCCGGTCCTGGACTTGCGTGATCGGGCCGGTTGGTCGGATGATCCGGCTTCAAAACTACCCAAAATGGCCGCGCTGGTGGCCGAAGCCGCGCTGCCAGCCGCCGCTGAAAAGGTCATGGACGTTCTGTCCGAAGGGCTGTGTCTGATCATTGGTGCCGAAAATGCGGCCCTTCCGGCGGCAGAGGCGCTGAAGGATCATCTGGGCGTGACGGTTCTGTTGACCGATGGCGGCGATCTTCCGGTAACCCGTGACTTTGATGTGATCCGGGGGAACCTGCGTCGGGCGCAGGGGGCGCTGGGCAGGTTCAGCGTTGTGATCGATGCCTTGCAGCAGCTTGATCCGGGTGGCCGGGGCGCGCCGCAGCTGACCGCGCCCCAGGACGGCGGCCGCTCTGATTGTGACATCATTCTGGATCTGACCGGCAATGCGCCGCTGTTCCCGGCACCTGAGAAACGCGAAGGATACCTGCGCGCGGACCCGGCCCATCCGGCTTCGGTCGCGGCGGCAGTTCTGTCCGCGTCGCATCTGACCGGCACCTTTGAAAAGACCCTTTTCGTCAAATCCAACCCCCTGTTGTGTGCCCATTCACGGGCCAGCCAGACCGGGTGTTCGCGTTGTCTGGACGCCTGCCCAACCGGAGCGATCCAGCCGGATGGCGATCACGTGACCATCGATCCGATGATCTGTGCCGGCTGTGGTGCCTGTTCGTCGCTCTGCCCTTCAGGTGCAATCAGCTATGACGCGCCGCCCGTCGATCTGACCTTCCGCCGTGTGCAAACGCTGGCCCGCGCATATCTTGAGGCCGGTGGCACAGCGCCGCGCCTGCTGGTGGTAAATACCCATGGGTCTGACATGACCCGCATGGCGGCCCGTTTTGGGCGCGGCCTCCCTGCCGATGTGATCCCGCTAGAGATGTCTGCGCTTGCCGCCTTTGGCCATGCGGAAATGCTGGCCGCTCAGGCGGCGGGATATGTGCAGGTTTCGGTACTGATGGCACCGGGGGCTGATGCAGATGTGATCGCTTTTGAGGCTCAGCTGGCCAACGCGCTTGGTGCCAATGTTGTCATTCTGGACACCGAAGACCCGGACGCCATGTCGGATGCGCTCTATGAGGTCGCGCCGCTTGTTCCCATGGCCACCCCGGTACGTCCGATGGGCAACCGCCGTCAGGTTGCCCGGCAAGCGGCGAAAGCACTGAACCCCGAGGCAAAGACCCTTCCGCTGCCCGAAAACGCACCCTATGGCGCTGTGGTGGTCGATACTGATGCCTGCACGCTTTGCCTGTCCTGCGTGTCGCTCTGTCCCTCTGGAGCCCTCGGCGATAACCCGGATCTGCCGCAGCTGCGCTTTCAGGAAGATGCCTGCCTGCAATGTGGCATCTGCGCTTCAACCTGCCCTGAGAAAGCAATCACGCTGGAGCCGCAGATGAACCTGACGGCCTCGGCGCTGGATCAGGTGGTGCTGAACGAGGAAGAGCCGTTTGCCTGTGTCGAATGCGGGGCCCTGTTTGGGGTCAAGTCCACAATCGACAAGATCACCGAAAAGCTGGCCGGAAACCACGCGATGTTTGCCAACACCGACGCCGCGCGTATGATCCAGATGTGCGACGATTGCCGCGTGAATGCGCAGTTTCAGGCCACAGACAATCCTTTTGCCGCAGGTGAGCGCCCGAAACCGCGCACCACTGCGGATTATCTGTCCAAACGGCGTGATCACTAGCCCCCGAACCGGAGACCCCCATGAGCGAAGATTACAACATGTCGATGCGCAAGTTCCTGAAGCAGGTTGGCGTGACCTCGCAGCAGGCCATCGAAGAGGCTTTGCGCAACGCGCCCGATGCAAATGGCCGCAGCTTCAAGGCCCGCGCCGTGATCACCATCGAAGAGCTTGGCATGACCCACGAGGTCGACGCCGAGATCAAGGCGCAGGAGTAGATTGTGACCAGAGAACAGGTTCTGGCCGCGCTCAAGGGCGTGAATGACCCCGCTGGTGGTGACATCGTGTCCTCGGGGACAATGCGGGCGCTGAATGTGGATGGGGAGACCGTGCGGTTTGTCCTTGAAATCGATCCGGCCCGCGCGCCCGCCTTTGAGGCTGTGAAGGCCGAGGCCGAAGCGGCCCTGTCGGCCATCGGTGCCACGGCAAATATCGTGATGACCGCCCATAGCGCGCCCGCCGCGCCACCCGAGCTAAAGCCGCGCGCGGCAGCCCCAACCGGCCCGCAGAAAATCCCCGGCATTGACCGGATCCTGGCTGTGGCCTCGGGCAAGGGCGGTGTTGGGAAATCGACTGTTTCGGCCAATCTGGCCTGCGCTCTGGCGGCCGAAGGCCGGCGGGTCGGGCTTTTGGATGCCGATGTTTATGGCCCCTCGCAGCCGCGTATGCTGGGCGTGTCGGGTCGCCCCTCCAGCCCGGATGGCAAGACCATCCTGCCGCTGCGCAATCACGGCGTCACGATGATGTCGATCGGCCTTATGACCAATGACGATCAGGCAGTGGTCTGGCGTGGTCCGATGCTGATGGGCGCGTTGCAGCAGATGATGACACAGGTGCAATGGGGCGCGCTGGATGTGCTGATCGTTGATCTGCCGCCGGGCACGGGCGACGTGCAGATGACCCTCGCGCAAAAGGCCCCGGTCGATGGGGCGGTGATCGTATCCACGCCGCAGGACGTGGCCCTACTGGATGCGCGAAAAGGCATCGACATGTTCAAACAGATGAACGTTCCGATCCTCGGCATGATCGAGAACATGTCGACCCATATATGTTCCAACTGCGGCCACGAAGAACACACCTTTGGTCATGGCGGTGTTACCGCCGAGGCCGAAAAGCTGGGCGTGCCTCTCTTGGCTGAAATCCCGCTGGATCTGCAGATCCGGCTGGCTGCGGACGGAGGCGCCCCGATTGTAACCAGCCAACCCGACAGCGCGCAGGCCGCAGGGTTTCGCAAGGTCGCGCGCAGCCTGATCGAGGCAGGTCACGCATGAGCGAGCCCTTGGTTTTCCCGCCGATGATGTCGGGTCTTGAGGTGACGGGCCCGGTCGATGCCTTTGACACCGCCTGCGCCAAGGCGGCAATGGGCTGTGATGCGGGGTTGATCGTCTACAATCTGCGCGACAATTCGCTGTCGGCAGCGCTTGTTTTCGCCCCCGAAGTGCCGCTGTCGCGCGCGATGTCGATGCTGCCCACCTGCGGCGTTGGCTTTCAGAACGCGCTTGGCGCATTGGCGCCGCCTGAGGTCGCCGTGCATCTGGAATGGGGTGGTGGCATTCAGGTCAACGGCGCCCGTTGCGGGTCGTTTCGGGTGGCAGCATCGGACAACACCGCCGATGCCACGCCAGACTGGCTGGTGGTTGGCTTTACCCTGCCGCTCTGGCCCGAGGGGGACACTCCGGGTGAGACACCCGACGCGACCGCCCTATATGCCGAGGGCTGCGTTGATGTCGCCGCCCCCCGCCTGTTAGAGGCCTGGGCCCGGCATGCGCTGAACTGGATCAATCGCTGGGAACAAGACGGGCCGCGCGCACTTCACGATGAGTGGCGGGGCCTGGCACATGGATTCGGCGCGCCTGTTCAGCAGGGGGACCTGTCCGGCACATTCATGGGGGTGGACGAAGATTTCGGCATGCTCTTGCGTGATGAACAGGGCGCTACGCAGCTGATCCCCCTGACCACCCTACTGGAGACGACGTGATGAAACTTGCCATGGCCACCCATCTGGACGAAAGCGACATGCGGGTCTTTGCCAATCACGCGCGCACCGGTGAATGGTGCATCTCTGGCGGGTTCGAGTTTTCAAACTGGGGCGAGGCTGACCTTGTCGGCAAAGCACGTCAGGCGTTTTCCAACGGCTGGCTTGGTCTGGAAACCGGTGGCCGTGTGACGTTTGTGGCAGTGACATCTGTCGAGCAGTCCGAAGTTCAGCGGTTGACCGACCATCTCGCCCAGCATTTCGTCACATATTACGGCGCACCGGACGTAGAGGCGGCTCGCGCGGTGGCGACTGAGGAAATTGCCCATATGGCGGATCTGTGTGACGAACATACAGATGGCACTCTGCTGACGGTCAGCCGCGCGCTAACCGATGCCGGTGTGCGCGAAAGCTATCGCGCGATCCAGCCCCAACAGGCCGAGCTGGACCAGCTTGCGGTTCATGGTGCGCTAGACGACTGACGTCGATCCAGTCAGCTGCGCAGCCTCAGATCAATTGCATGACGTGACAGGCGGTTGGTGGTGAGGGCGCGCCGCAGGTGGCGATGGGTCTCGCAGAAACGCGACCATGGGGCGGCTATCCGTGACTGGGTTTAAAGCACCGCTCCAATTTGCCAGGGAACAAACTCCACCCCGCCAAAGCCAAGATCCTCACTCTTGGAATGCTGTCCGCTTGCCACCGCTATCAGGGTCTCAAAAATCTCGGCCCCTTTTGCGTCCAGCGTTGCGCCTTCAACAATGTCGCCGCAGTTGACGTCGATGTCTTCGCCCATTCGGGCAAAGAGGTCGGAATTGGTCGAAATCTTGATGCCGGGGGCGGGTTTGTATCCCGACACGGATCCGCGCCCGGTGGTGAAGGCGATCAACGTCGCACCGGAGGCAACCTGACCGGTGACCGAACAGGGGTCATAGCCGGGGCTGTCCATAAAGACAAAACCCTTGCTGGTCAGCGGTGCGGCGTAATCAAATACACCAGACAGCGGTGCCTGTCCGCTTTTGGCGGCCGCACCAAGAGACTTCTCCAGGATCGTCGTCAGCCCGCCGCGCTTGTTGCCGGGGCTGGGGTTGTTGTCCATTTTCGATCCGTGGCGGTCGCAGTATTCCTCCCACCAATGCAGCTTGTCGACCAGCGCCTGCCCGACCTCCGCCGAGACCGCCCGGCGGGTCAGCAGGTGTTCTGCGCCGTAGATCTCGGATGTTTCGGACAGGATCGACGTGCCGCCCTGCTGCACCAAGAGGTCCGACGCTACGCCGAGTGCCGGATTGGCGGTGAAACCGGAATAGCCATCCGATCCGCCACATTGCATGCCCAAAACCAGTTCGGACACCGGTGCCGGGGCGCGGGTTGCCTGATTGGCAAACTGGGCAAGTGAGGTGAGGTGTTCCAGCCCGGCCTCAACCGTGCGCCGGGTGCCGCCCATTTGCTGGATCGTCATATAGCGCAGCGCGCCGTCCTTGGTGATCTTGCGACCCCCTACCAGCTCGGCCAGTTGCAGAACTTCGCACCCCAGACCAACCAGCAGGATGCCGCCAAAATTTGGATGGCGCGCATATCCGGCCAGGGTGCGCAGCAGGATGTCATAGCCTTCGCCTTCGCTCGACATGCCGCAGCCTGTTGAGTGCACGATGGGGACAATGCCGTCGACATTGGGGAACTCATCCAGCAGGCCTGTTTTTTCCGCCGCTTCTGCAATAAAGCGTGCAACAGATCCCGAGCAGTTCACCGAAGTCAGCACCCCGATGTAATTGCGCGTACCAACGCGGCCATCTTGGCGGTGATAGCCCTGAAACTGGCGAATGCTTTCTGGCTCAGGCAGCGGCACAACAGCCGAGGCAAAGGCGTGATCGGCAGCATGGTCGCTCATGCTCATATTGTGGCTGTGCACATGGGATCCGGCCGCAATAAAGCAATCCGCCTTGCCGATGATCTGCCCATAGCGGATCACATTCTCACCGGTCGCGATGTCCGACAGGGCCATCTTATGCGAACGGGGAACCGGCTCGATTGCGGTATCTTCGCCTGCTTTAAGGGGCTGAAGGGCGATGACGACATTGTCGACACTGTTCAGCCGGAGCGTTCTGGGGGCCATGGGTTTAGTCCTGAAGTTTCACGATGACCTTGATCAGATCAGACCGGTTTTTTGAGAGATCCGAGAATTGTTCGCCCAGCTCGTCCAGCGACAGAATGCTGGAGCACAGGGCCGCATCGTCGATCAGCTTGTCGCGGAAGGCAGACATCACCCAGTCGAAATCCGCCTTCAGCGCATTGCGGCTGCCGATCAGACGCATCTCACGCTTGTGGAATTCCGGGTCGTTGAAGGTGATGTCATCTTTGACCACGCTGACCAGCACGTAGGACCCGCCATGGGCCACAGCAGGAAAGCCCGCCTCGATGGCGCCTGCATGACCTGTGGCATCAAACAGGACATCATATCCTTCGCCCTCGGTTGCGGTGATCGCATCTGCCACGCTGGTATGTCCGCGTGCGAAGTCAAAACGCTCTGCCGCCATCGTCAGACGCTGCGGGCTGACATCCAGCAGCGACACTTTCGCGCCTTTCAGCCGTGCAAACAGGGCCGCGCCAATGCCGATAGGTCCGACACCTGTCACCAGTACAGTATCGCCTTCACCCACGCCGGAGCGTTGCACCGCATGGGCACCGATGGCCAGAAACTCGACCATGGCAGCCTGAATGACACTCAACCCTTCGCCGGAATAAAGATTGCCGGAGGGCACTGCCAGCTGCGGGATCAACCCGCCGTCCCGGTGGACGCCTAGCACTTCGATATTGCTACAGCAGTTTGGTTTGCCGCGTTTGCAGGCGCGGCATGTTCCGCAGGACAGATAGGGGTTTACCAGAACCAGATCGCCAGCCGACCAGCCCTCTCCGTCTTTTGCCACCCGGCCGCTCAGCTCGTGGCCAATGACGCGGGGGTAGTTGAGGAAGGGGTGTTTTCCTTCCAGAATATGGTAGTCGGTGCCGCATAGCCCAACGGCGCAAATGTCGATCAGCACCCAGCCTTTTGGGATGTCTGTGATGGCGGCACGGGGTTCAATGGCAAAGGTGCCGGGTTCGACCACAACGCCGGCCTGCATCATATCGCTGCTCATTTTGATGCCCCTCGCGGTGTCCAGCCATCCGGTAGGGTGCCCTTGATGATGAGGCTCAGAATATCGTCTTTGTTGACGTCTTCGATCCGGAAGGAGCCGACATTGCGGCCCTTGTTCATCACCATCACCCGATCGCAGAGGTCAAAGACATCATGCATGTCATGGCTGATCAGGAAGATGCCGATGCCCTCGTTTTTCAGGCGCAGGGTCAGGTCGGCGACCATCGCGGTTTCCGAGGGGCCAAGCGCCGCCGTCGGTTCATCCATGATCAGCACCTTGGCCTGAAAATAGATTGCGCGGGCAATGGCGATCACCTGCCGCTGGCCGCCGGAGAGCTTGGCAACAGGGTCTTTCAGGTTTTTGAAATTCGGGTTCAGCTGGCGCAGCGCCTCCTGTGCCTCGGCGTGCATACGGGCCTCGTCGAGGTTGCCGAAACGGGTCTTCAGCTCGCGCCCCAGAAACAGGTTCTGTGCAGCATCCAGATGGTTGGCCAGGGCCAAGGTCTGGTAAATCGTCTCAATACCGTAGTGTTTGGCGTCCTGCGGCGATCTCAGATCCGCCGCTTCGCCGTTCACATAAATCTTGCCACCGCTTGGCAGCATGGCGCCGGACAGGATCCGCATCAGGCAGGATTTGCCCGCCCCGTTGTGGCCCAGCACGCCGACAACTTCGCCGGGATAAAGATCAACCGAGACCCCTTCAACAGCATGGATGCCGCCGAAATGCTTGTAGATCTCTGACATTTGCACCAGCGGCGCGTCTTGTGCGGTCACGTCCAACATAATTCGTCCTATCGGAATTTCTTGTTGGGCCAGCAGACTTAGGCCTGCTGGCCCGGTAGTCGTCAGTACAATACGTTCTGAGCGACGGGGGTCTCGATGTTGTCCTTGGTGACCATGACAACGCCGGTGTCGATGAAGCTGGTGACTTCCTTACCGGCCAGAATGTCAGCAATGGCATTCACACCCAGCTCACCCATCTGGAAAGAGCCCTGAACGGCTGTCGACAGCAGGGTGCCGCTTTTGACCATGTCCTGCAGGTCCGCGTTGCCGTCAAAACCGATGGCAGTCAGCTGACCGGCCTTGCCGGCCTGTTCAATCGCGCGGCCCATGCCGATGGCGGTGGGTTCATTGGCACCGAAGATGCCGACCAGTTCGTTTGCGGCCAGAATATCGGTGGTCTGGTTCAGTGCTGTCGCCATCTGCGACTGCGAGTAAAACGGGCCGACGATCTCGATCTTGGAGTTGTCGCCGATGTGTTCAACAAAGCAGCCAACGCGGCCGATTTCCGAACCAACACCCGCAACATAGGACATCACCGCCACTTTGCCGGTATCGCCTGCCGCGTCGATCATCATCTGTGCGGCCTGTTTGCCGGCAGCGCAGTTGTCGGTCGACAGGAAAGTCTGATAGTTGGCTTCGCTGCCTTCGGCCAGACCGCTGTCGATGATGGCAACCGGGATGCCGCTCTCATAGGCGCGCTTCACCACCGGGGCCAGCGCGTCGGGGTCAGAGGGGGCCAGAACGATGCCGGAAACACTGCGGTTGATGGCATTTTCGACCAGTGCAACCTGGGCTGCGATCTCGGATTCTGCCGCCGGGCCGTTGAAGGTCATCGTGTGTTCGGAATGGCCTTCGATGGCTGCTGTCGCGCCCTTGTTGACGTTCTGCCAGAAGCTGGAGTTGGTCGTCTTGACGATCACTGCGATCTCGCCGGCCGATGCGACGCTGGCTGCTGTTGCAATCAGGCCTGTGGCCAGTGCGGTTGTGAGTAGTTTCTTCATGGTTTCCTCCCGTTAAAGACTTTTTCTCGTTGGTTTTGGTTAGTTTCGGTTCCGGACCTGGTCGATGTAGACCGCTCCGATGACGACGACCCCGATGATGATCTGCTGGATGAAGGCAGAAGTGCCTGCCATGTTCAGACCATTTCGAAGTACACCGATGATAAAGGCGCCAATCATGCTGCCCGAGATGCTGCCCACGCCGCCCATCAAGGACGCGCCGCCAATCACAGAGGCTGCGATGGCGTCCAGCTCGTACATCACGCCTTCGTTCGGCTGGACGGTGACAAGGCGGGACATCAGCACCATGCCGGCCAGCCCGGCCAAAGCACCGGATGCGGTATAGGCCCAGATTTTTGTGCGATCGACATTCACACCAGAGAGACGCGCGGCTTCTTCGTTAGAGCCGACAGAGAAGATGTGGCGGCCAATCTGGCGGCGCTGCAGCAGAAAGGCACCAAACAGGGCCATCACAATCAGCAGCACGGCGGGGTAGGGAATGCCGGGAAAGATTACTTTGGGAAATCCATTGGCCTGCATTTCAACAACCCGAAAGAACGACCCGTTGCCCAGCTTGCCGAACATATCACCGAGACGGCTGATCGGTGCGGCACCTGTCAGCTGCAAGGCAACACCGCGGGCAATCATCATCATGCCCAAAGTGGCCACAAAGGGCGTGATCCGCATTTTTGTTATGACAAGACCGTTCAGAAAGCCGCAAAACGCGCCAGCCACGATGCCAAGCCCCATGGCTGGCAGGACCGGAACGCCCGCTTTGATCGTCAGCCCGGCGACCACGCCTGACAGCGCCAGAACCGAACCGACGCTCAGGTCAATTCCGCCGGTAATGATGACCATGGTCATGCCGATTGCCAGTAGCCCGATGACAGAGGTTTGCAGCAGAACCGTCAAACCGTTATTCATCGTGAAAAACGCAGGGCTGGTGAAGGAGAACGCAAATATCAGCAGCAGCAGCGTCAGCAGGGCCGACAGCCTGTGCAGGCTGGAACCTGACGGCAGAAACCGCAGGCCGGACCCGGATGGCCGTAGCCGCATATCGGTGCTGCTTTGATTGTCGGACATTGTCTTACTCACTCCCTTGATAAAGACGCTCACTGTCTTTAATAATAATAAACATACGGCTCGGTTTTTTGTGCGTCAAATGTTTTTAATTTTTTTGAACAACCCAAAAAAAACAGCTATACTGCCCTGACGATTAAAGGAACGACACGATCTATGGCCCGGACCAATACCCGCTTCGTTGAGGCACATAACGAACTCCTAACTCTTTGTGACAAAATGGAAATCGGTGATTTCCTACCGTCCGAGAATGCGTTGTCTTCGCAATTGGGTGTTAGCCGGACAGTGATCCGCAGTGCATTGGCGCGGCTGGACGAGCTGGCGATCATCGCGCTGGACGGGCGCGAAAAGATCATCAAACGCCGGTCAGCTAAGGACGACAGGCTGGACGGCCCGCCTGTTCTTTTGGGCATCGAAGAACTGGAAAGCCGATTCCTTGACTGGGTTCTGCGCATGGACGTCCCGCCCGGAACCGTATTGAACGTAGCACAGCTGTCCAAGGATTTCTCGGTCGCGACACATACTCTGCAGGAGTTCTTTTCCTCGCTCAGCCGGTTTGGCATCGTCGTGCGCCGACCGCGCGGCGGGTGGGTTCTACATGGGTTCACGAAAAACTACGCGGTGGAGCTTTCCGACTTTCGCACGGTGCTCGAGCTGAACTCAGTGCGCCATCTGGCCACCTTGCCACCAGAGCATGACATCTGGGCGCGTCTTGATGATCTGGAACAGGAGCACCTGTCGCTGCTGGAGCGGATCGACGAGGATTTCCATGATTTCTCACCGCTGGACGAGAAGTTCCACGCCGCGATCAACAGCGTGGTTACAAACCGTTTCGTGAAAGAGTTTCAAAAGATCATCTCGCTGGTGTTCCACTATCACTTCCAATGGAACAAAACCCACGAGCGCGACCGCAACGAAGACGCTATTCGCGAACATCTAACCCTGATAGAGGCCCTGCGTAGCCGCGACGCCGACAAGGCCGAAGCCGCCGCGCGCCGCCATCTTGCGACCTCAAAGCAGACACTGCTGACCTCGCTCGAAACCAATCGTCACGCGACTTAGGTGGTGACAAATTCCAAGGCGGCCTCTGACAGGGCAATCGCCGCGGCATCCAGATTGCGTTGTAGCGAGCTGACCTTGCCGGTGCCCAAAAGAACCGAACAGGCCGCCGGGTGGCGCAGTGCAAATTGCAGCGAGGCTTCGGCCAGGGTGAGGCCAACAGCCTTTGCCCGGTCTTGCAAAGTGGTCACTTGTTCCAGGATCTCAGGCGAGGCTGGCGCATAGTCGAACCAAGCCCCCGGTTTGGGCCCGGTGGCCAGAACGCCGGAATTGAAAATCCCGCCCAAAACAAGGCTGGTGCACTGTTGAGCACACAGATCCAGCAGGCCGCTTTCGGCCTCGCGATCCAGCAGGGTTAGGCGGCCCGCCAGCAGGATCACATCCAAGGCTGTGTGTTTCATCACATCGATGCAGACCTGACATTCATTCACCCCCAGCCCGATGGCCCCTATGCGGCCTGCCTGCTTCAGATCCTGCAACGCCCCCATGCCAGAGCCCAACAGTGCCTCCAGATGGCGCGCGCCTTCGGTGAGGCCATGGGTGTAGTCGCCAATGTCATGCACAAAGATGATCTCGACCTTTGAGGTGCCCAGGCGTTCGCAGCTGCTCTCAAAACTTTCCAGAATACCATCGGCGGAATAGTCATAACGCACCGCGTTGGGCAGCGGTTGGATAAACCCGTCAGCCTCGGCCAGCTGCGCACCGGGCGACAAGACACGACCCACCTTGGTCGACAAAACATAGTCGTCGCGCGGTTTGTCTTTGAGAAACGCACCCATTCGTTGTTCTGACAGGCCACGACCGTAATGCGGCGCGGTGTCGAAATAGCGGATGCCTGACGCCCATGCGTGTTGCATCACTGCTGTCACATCCGCATCGCTGACCAACTGGCCCAGATTGCCAAGGCTTGCACCACCCAGCGACAGCGCGGTCACAGATACATCCGTCTTGCCGACGCGGTTCATCTTCTGGGCCATTATACTGCTTCCTTGTTCTGCGCGACGATCCCGGACAGCACTGGCTTGGCGGAATGATCGCCCTGCTCAACGGCCCAGTGCAACATTGCTTCTATCCGGCGGGATATTTTCTGTGTGTGGTTTTGCGAAATGTCGGCGATGCGGTGGTCCAGAAACGGATTGGCAAAGCGCTCTATCGTAGTCTCGACATAGGCGAGGAACGCATCTTTGAGACCGGCCGCGACAAAGGCAGGGCGGACCTCATTGTGCAAGATGTCCTGCAATTGGGCCAGTTCTGCGGCATCACCGATCAGATCACGCACAAGCACATCCTGTGCTCCGCCGCGTTGCAACCAGCGGTCGGCCAAAACCGTATGCCCAAGGTTCAGCACGAACAGCTTCAGGGCTTCGATGTCTGCCAGCGTTGGCACAACCTGAACTGCGGGGTGATCACAGGGCACAATCAGCCCTGGCTGATCCTCAATCGCCCAGAGCGCATAGGGTTCGGCCACCGCGCCCGCCGGTTCCAAGGGTTGTGAGACAATGCGGTCGACCAGTGAGTTTACCCAGATCACGTCGCGTTCCAGATAGGCCTGAAATTCAGGCGTGTCCTTTTCAGCCAGCTGCAAAACACGCGCTTTCAGCACCGCCCCGTTGTCGGCAATCAGCTCCATCGGCATGATCTGGATGGGGGCAGCACCGGCGGCAAATCGCAACCGCAAAAGATGGGTCAGCTTGGCCGGATAAGACATCGCCTGATCAAACTGGGTGGCGGTGTCGCAACCCTTCGGCGCAAAACCAGTATCGCCGGTATTGGACAGGACAATCTGCGCCTCGCGCACAAAGACCCGGGCGATCTGCACCCAATCCTGCGCGGTCGACAGGGTGCGGGCGATGCTTTTGACCTCCACCGTCTGTTGCACGCGCGCGCCTTCTGCCAGCCCTTCGATCCGCACCGGATAGGATCCCACCAAGGCGTTCAGACGCTTTGCGCGCTCCGCATTGCCAGAGCTTTGGATCACGGTAATCGGCCCGACGTCCTGCCCGGCATCTATCGCCTGCGATACAAACAGGTCGGCATGGGCCTGCAAAAAACGGCTGGTTCCGAACTGAAGAATAGGAGTGGTCTGCACGCGGATATCCTTTCACGAGGCCCGACAGAAGATCGGCACTTTACGTGTTATGTTTTTAATTATACAAAACACATCACGTCAAGCACGCATGAAGTGGAGATGAGATGACCGGCCCCGCAAAAATCGATGCGCATCAGCATTTCTGGCGGATTTCGCGCGGGGATTACGACTGGATGTCGGATGAGGTCGCAGAGATTCGTCATGACATCCTGCCTGCAGATCTCGCCCCGCACCTCGGCCGGCACGACATTACCGGAACCGTGGTTGTGCAGGCCGCCGGAACTGTGGCCGAAACAGAATTCCTGCTGGGGCTGGCGCAGACATGTGATTTCATCAAAGGCGTTGTCGGCTGGATTGATCTGGAGGCTGAAGATGCGCCACAGACCATGGACCGGCTGATGCAATCGCCTGTTTTCAAGGGTGTACGCCCGATGTTGCAGGACATTGAGGACACCAATTGGATCACCCGGCCCAAAGTGTTGTCCAATCTGGCCGCCCTGTCGGACCGTGGGTTGCGGCTGGATGCGCTGGTTGTGCCGCGTCATCTGGAGGTTCTGGCAAAGGTCGCCGCCGACCTGCCCGATCTGGCCATTGTGATCGATCATTGCGCCAAACCTGAAATCTTTGGCGGCGCGGATGCAGGTGCGGACTGGCGGGAGGGAATGCGCCGTTTGGCAGCATTGCCAAACGTCATGTGCAAGGTTTCGGGCCTCGCCAATGAGGCAGGTTCCGACTGGAGCGCTGCAGATCTGACAGCGGTTGTTGCCCACATTCTGGAACAATTTGGCGCAGACCGGGTGATGTGGGGCAGCGACTGGCCGGTACTGAATCTCGTTGGCGACTATGATCAATGGCGCACCGTGTCTGAGCAATTGTTCAGCAGGCTATCAGAGCGTGACCGCGCGGCGGTCTATGGCGGCACGGCCAAGCATTTTTACGGATTGGAGTGCGGCTAATGACCTTCCACATCGTCTGTATTGGTGAACCACTGGCAGAAATTTCACGCGGCGACCGCGATCTGAATGTCGCCTTTGGTGGTGATACGCTGAACACGGCCATCTACTGCGCACGCAGGGTGCAAGACGCGGATATTTTGGTGCATTTCGTCACCGCGATTGGCGAAGATACCCTGTCGGATGAGGTGCTGGAGCTGATGCAAGGCGAAGGCATTGGCACCGATTTCGTTACCCGCGATCCAAACCGCCAGATCGGGATCTATGCGATCCAGAACGATGATATGGGCGAACGCCGGTTCCACTACTGGCGCGAAACCTCGGCCGCGCGCGGGATGTTTGCAACGGGCTGCGCGCTTCATCTGGATGCCATTGAAACGGCGGACCTTGTCTACCTGTCCGGCATCACCCTTGCGATCCTGACCCAAGCCGCGCGCGACCGGCTATGGAGCGCACTGGTCAGGCGGCGTGCATCCGGACTGCAGGTTGCCTTTGATTCCAACTACCGACCCAAACTATGGGATGACGCACAAACGGCCCGCCGTGAAATCACCCGGTTTTGGGAGATCACCGATATTGCTTTGCCTTCACAGGAGGATGAGATCGCTCTGTTTGGCCCCTCCAGCAATCCAGCCATTATCGACAGGATTTCCGGCTCTGGTGCGATATCGGGCGCTTTGAAATGCGGGGCGGATGGCCCGGCGGACATCCCGATGTCGCAGTCCTCTCAACGCTTTGCCAAGGCAGAGACCGTTATTGACACGACAGGAGCTGGAGACAGTTTCAACGGGGCCTATCTGGCGGCAGTGTCGCGCGGCCTTGACCCGTCAGAGGCGCTGGCCCAAGCCCATGATCTGGCCGTTCGCGTTGTGGGGCACAAGGGCGCGATCCTGCCAAAATCGCCACCTGTCGCTGCCCGGCGGATGGGCAGCGTGATCCGGCTCAAGCCTGAGCATCTTGCGGAATACAAACGTCTGCATGCGGATGTCTGGCCCGGTGTGCTGCAACGATTGCGGGCCTCCAATATCACCAATTACTCGATCTATCTGAAACAGCCCGAGTGCCTGATGTTTGGTTATTTCGAATATGTTGGCAGTGATTTCGCGGCTGACAATGCCGCCATGTCCGCCGATCCGATCACCAAGGAGTGGTGGGCGGTCTGCGGCCCGATGCAAGACCCGTTTGAGACCCGCAGTGAGGGCGAGTGGTGGGCGGAAATGGAAGAGGTGTTCCATATGGGCTGACCGGCGCGCTGCGGCGCCACTGCCCAAGAAGGTGAAACCGCCCCCGCAACCGGGCGCGACGACGATAAACAGAATGGGAAGAGACATGGCAAATTTTGAAGGACGTCTCGCGGGGAAGACCGCGTTGATCACGGCAGCCGGGCAGGGCATCGGCCGCGCCACGGCGGAAATGTTTGTCGCCCAAGGGGCGCAGGTGATTGCCACAGACGTGAACGAGGCATCGCTGGCCGAACTGGCCGAAATTGATGGCATATCTGCGGTAAAACTGGACGTTACCAATGCCGCCGAGGTTCGCGCCGTGCTGGGCCAGACCGGCCCGCTGAATGTTCTGTTCAACTGCGCAGGCGTTGTCGCCAATGGCACGATACTGGAGTGTTCCCGTGAGGACTGGGATTTCAGCTTCAACCTGAACGTCACAGCCATGTACCAGATGATTCAGACTGCTTTGCCTGCCATGCTGGAAAACGGTGGTGGCTCGATCATCAATATGTCCTCGGTGGCCTCCTCGATCAAAGGGGTTCCGAACCGCTTTGCCTATTGCGCCTCCAAGGCAGCCGTCATTGGTCTGACCAAATCGGTTGCGGCTGATTTCATCCAGCAGGGCGTGCGCTGCAACGCAATCTGCCCCGGCACGGTCGACAGCCCTTCCATGCATGACCGGCTTCGTGCCACAGGTGACTATGAAACGGCCCATAAGGAATTTGTGGCCCGCCAGCCCATGGGACGCATTGGCAAGGCAGAAGAAATCGCATCCCTGGCCCTCTATCTGGCCAGCGATGAAAGCGCATTCACGACTGGCCAAACTCATGCAATTGATGGCGGCTGGTCCATTTAACAACGGGAGACTGGGATAATATGAAACTTCTTCGGTTTGGAGAGCACGGCGCAGAGCGTCCGGGCATGATGGACAGCGATGGCAATATTCGGGATCTGTCGGCTGTTATCCCGGATCTGACAGGGCAGACATTGGGGGATGCGCAGCTGAACGATTTGCGCGCCGTCGACCCTGCAACCCTGCCGCTGGCGCCTGAAAATGTGCGGATTGCTGCCTGCGTTGGTCAGGTGGGAAAATTCGTCTGCATCGGTCTGAACTACTCCGATCACGCAGCGGAAAGCGGCATGAGCCTGCCAGATGAACCGGTGGTGTTCTTCAAGGCAACCTCGGCCATCATGGGGCCAAATGACGACGTGGAAATCCCGCGCGGGTCGGTCAAAACCGACTGGGAGGTCGAGCTGGGCGTGGTGATTGGCAAGGCCGCGAAATACGTCAGCAAGGAAGACGCGCTGGACCATGTTGCGGGCTATTGCGTTGTGAATGACCTGTCTGAACGCGACTTCCAGCTGCACAGATCAGGCCAATGGGTAAAGGGCAAATCCTGCGATACTTTCGGCCCTATCGGCCCCTGGCTGGTGACCCGTGACGAGGTTCCCGATCCGCAGGATCTTGGCATGTATCTGGAGGTGAACGGGCACCGCTATCAGGATGGGTCGACCTCAACGATGCATTTTGATGTGGCAACCGTCATTTCACATCTTTCGCAGTTCATGAGCCTGCAACCGGGTGATGTCATCTCAACCGGTACCCCGCCGGGTGTGGGCATGGGGCAGAAACCGGAAACATATCTCAAGGCCGGTGATCAGATGACATTGGGGATTGCCGGGCTCGGGGTTCAGACACAGAAAGTCATCGCCGACAGCTAAGGCGACCTTCTGTTGAAAATGGGGGTGCACATCGGCGGACGGGCGCGCACAGTCACGGTATCTGCCATGCGGGCAGGGCTGGCGCTGGCTCTTGTCGTTGATGTGCACCCCGGCATTATCGTCACTGTCAACACCAGCCTGAGCGTGGTTTCTGAATCTCGGCAGAAACTTGATGCGGCGTGCTGCCTTTATATGGGTTTGTTCTGCCTTGCCGTGGTTATGTGGCCCTGAAGGTTTCAGCTCCGGCAGGGCCACATTCCGACGCCGCTCCATGTCCGGAGCTTGATTTTGGGCGGTCTATTTCAGCACGTCACCCAGCGGCACACGGCCGCGTTTGCGTTGAAGCTCGTAATGGCCAAGGTTGGTCCAGCCCAGCAGGGTCGTCTCTTCACTGTCAGATCTGAGCGCGGCCCGCAGGGCGCTCTCAAAGGTGCGGCGGTCCTTCTTCGGCATCGGGGCCAGGTCCAGAACAATCTGCCCGCCCAGCCCACGTACCCGCAGGATCCGCGGCAGAGCACGGGCGCAGGCCATGTTGGCCTTGATACCGGCTGCCAGCGACGTGTCGGATCCGGTGTTCACATCCACCGCAACCAGTGCGCGGGTCGGCTCCACATACAGAAACGCGCCGCCTTCCAGCGGTTCGTGAATACCTTGGGCAATTTCGACTGCGTCAAGGACGCCGTGATGTTCAAAATCACCGGGGTTTCGTTCTACGGCGGCGGGTTCCACCCAGTCGCGCCAGGCCAGAAGATGCGGCCCGTCGCCTTCGGCCAGAACATCCGGCTCGCTGCCTTCATCACCCATCACCTGATGGGCCAGTGCGGCCATCGCAGCGACGTCCTCAGCAATCTCATCCGTATCGGCACCGGCACAGGCAGAGCGCAGGATCAGCCCAAATCCGCTTTCGCCCATTTCGTCATGGGCGATTTCCATCAGCCGGTCGCGCTCTTCCTCATCGCGGATGGCGCGCGAAATATTCAGCCCCGGTGCTTCGGGGGTGACAATGGCGTAGCGGCTTTTGAACAGCACTTTTTGCGTTACCGGCAGCGCCTTGCCGGGCTCGGCAAAACCGGTCACCTGAACCAGCATCTTTTGACCAGGGGCCAGTCCCTTGACCTGCCGCAGAAACGCCGGGCCATCCGGCGTGGTCAGGAACATGCCGCCTTGACCCTTGACCGGACGGTCAGCGCGGGCACGGTAGATGGTGCCGGGGGCAGGGGCATCAGCGGTGATCAGAAAATCTTCCAGCTTACCGTCGACCATCAACGCGGCGGCTTCGCGGCCTTCGATGTGGTCCAGAATGATAGTGCGGCCCTTCATGCGGTGGCCTCCATGACAGGTTGTCCCGCTGCGCGCAGCAGGTTTGCAGTTTCAGCGAGCGGCAGGCCGACAATGCCGGTAAATGAGCCGCTGATCCAGGGAATGAAAGCCCCGGCCGGCCCTTGAATGGCATAGCCCCCGGCCTTGCCCTGCCAGTCATTTGTCGCGAGATAGGCGTTCAGCTCAGCATCCGACAGGCGCTTCATCCGCACTTGGCTGACCACGTCCTTCTCCCAGACCCGGTCGCCACAGCGTACCGCAACCGCAGTGATCACCCGGTGGCGCCGCCCGGACAGGGCCAGCAGGAATTCCGCTGCTTCGCCTGCATCTGCCGGCTTGCCCAGAATGCGGCGTCCCAGCGCCACGGTGGTATCGGCACAGAGCACGATATCCTCTGGTGCTGCCTCTACGGCCTGCGCCTTTTGGCGGGCGATTCGGCTGCAATAGGGGCGGGGTTGTTCGGCCTTCAGCGGGGTTTCATCGATATCTGGTGGGCGCACATCATCGGGCACCACGCCCAGTTGCGCCAGTAGATCCAGCCGTCGCGGGCTGCCCGATCCCAGAATGAATGCCATCAGCCTCTCTCCTTCACCTGCGGCGGTAACATCGCAAAAAGATGCGCACCGCAGTTTCATCTTTCTACAAATACTCCCGCCGGAGGCCTTGGGTTTGCGCAGCAAATCCAATCCCGGCAAAACAAAAGCCCGGCAGCGATGCCGGGCCTTGCATTTGCGTCCAGATCATTTCGCTTACTTGAAGCGATAGTTGATCCGGCCCTTGGTCAGGTCATAGGGAGTCATCTCCACCTGAACCTTGTCGCCTGCGAGGACACGGATGCGGTTTTTGCGCATCTTGCCTGCCGTATGTGCGATGATCTCATGGCCGTTTTCCAGCTCGACCCGAAACGTCGCATTAGGCAGGAGTTCCTTCACGACACCGGGAAATTCGAGCGTATCTTCCTTGGCCATGTTGTCTCCATATAAGTTGCTCCCGCCAAGATGCGGGACGTGCGCCTAGATGGGGGCATTTTCCCTGATTTTCAAGGCTTCTTTGCGGAAAACGGTTCAATTGACGCAGTTTTCCCTCGCCCGTCTTGTTCTGTCCAGTGCAGACGGTTCAACACTTGCCCATCGCTGCGCACAGACGCGATCTGGGATAGTTCCACCTCGCCGTAGGTCCACTGGGGCCGGTCGAGCGCCCCTTCCGCCAGAATGCCGGTCGCCGGAAAGCCGGTGTCCGGTGGGCCAAAGATGCCACCCATGCCGGTGTTGAGGTCCACCGCCGGCGACCAGGGGTTTTCTCCCACGATCGAGGCCATGGCCACAACGCATTGATTTTCCAAGGCACGTGCCATGGCGCCGATGCGCACCCGCCAATATCCGGCCAGGGTTTCGGTACAGGATGGCACAAGTAGGATATCCGCTTCGGCCAGGGCGCGGCCCAGCAGGGGAAACTCCGAATCATAGCAGATCAGAATGCCGATCTTGCCGAGCGCGGTGTCAAAGACCTTCAGCCCGCCGCCGGGGGAAATCCGCCAGAGATCGCGTTCAAACCGGGTCATGATTTGTTTGTCCTGATGGCCGCGCTGTCCCTGCGGGCCATAAAACTCTGCCCGATTCACCACGCGCCCATGTGGCCCCAAAACCGGGGCCGAGGCACCGAGGATATGCACGCCGTATTCTGCTGCAAGTTTCAGATGCAGCGTCGCTGCCGCCTCCATCCGTTCGCAGACAGAATGGACAGAGCGATGCAGATCACCTGCGACGTCCGCCCCGTCGAGGGTTGCGAGCTCCATTGCGCCATATTCCGGAAAGACCAGAAGATCGGCATCCTGTGCGGTAGCAGCCGCCACCCAATGCGCAAGCTTGTCTTCATATTGCGCCCAGCTGTCCAGCCAGTCGAGCGGGTAGGCGGCGGTTGCGATCTTCATCATTCTCTCAACAGGTTTGGTCCCGATCGGGCCTGAGTTTGGCTGGAGATTGGAGGATTCACCAGACCAGAGCAAAGATTAGTTTCAGGACGGCATATCCTGTTGTGGGGGCGATTTTGGCTTTGCGTCCATATCCAACACTGCGCGTGCGATTTTTTGAATTCTACCGCGCGAGATTTCGTCGCCGACCCGGACCGGCCCGGAGGACAACAGGACGGTGTGGGTCATAATGGCCAGGATCGTCTGCAGCATGGTTTGGAAGGCAAGGTCCGGATCGTCCACACCGCGGGCTTTTAGCACCGGGCCCAGCCGCTCTATCAGGCGCGCTTCTACCAAGCGGCGCAAGGCCCTCATCGGCTCCCAAAGCTCGGGCTGGTCCTGTACGCGGGTACTCATGGCGCGATAAAGTCCGGAGTGTTCCTCAAAATGCGCAATCGCAGTTCGAAGCACCCGATCCAGCGAGCCGTCGAAATCATCCTCGGACAGTTCCAGCTCTTCGAACTGCCTCTTGCCTCTCTCGTAGAAACGTTCGACAAGGCGTCGGATCACCTCTTCCTTGGAACCGAAGTGATGGTAAAAGCTCCCATTGGAAACGCCAGATTCCTGTACGATCCGCGAGATTTGCGCCGCTTCAAAACCGTTCTCCTGCATGAGCTTACCCGCAGCTTTCAAAACGCGCTCTTCCGTTGCCAGACCACGCTTTTGCCGCCGTTTTGGTGTGGTTTCCACTGATTTGGTCACAGGCTCTCCTATTCCGTCTTCTGTAAAATACTAGAATTAGGATTCTTGTTCCAGTAACGTTTGATTCGAGATCGACATCCCGCCTAGAGGATGAAGATACAGTGGAGGAAGAAATGCGCATCAAATTTGCACTCGCAGCCGCACTTGCGGTTATGACAACTGGTGCGGCTGCACAGGCCGGCACGACGTTGAAGGCAACCACAGCGGCTCCGGCCAAGACGCCTTGGGTAACCCATCTGGAAAAGTCGGCTGAGAACCTCGCCGCGGCATCCGGTGGCGAAATGACCATGGAGGTCTTCCCGGCCAACCAGCTGGGCACCGAAATCGAGACGATTAAGCAGACCGCCCGTGGCCGTCTGGATATCGGCACTTTCTCGATCACCGCGGTTTCGACCGTCGTGCCGGAAATTACACTGCTGGTGTCCCCCTTCTTCTGGGATAATTTTGAGCAGGCCGAATGCGCCATCGATGACCACCTGTCTGACACGTTCAACGAATTGTTTCAGGCCCGCGGTCTGCATCTCGTGCAATGGCAGGAACTGGGCTGGCAAAACACGTTCACCAGTGGTGAAGTCACCGATCCGGCAGAGCTGGCCAGCGTGAAAATGCGGATCGGCCCGGCAAAGAACAACGAAATCTACTGGCGTGCCGCTGGTGTGTCCGGCATTCCGCTGCCGTTTGGCGAACTGGCCTCTGCGCTGCAGACCGGTCTGGTTGACGCAGGCGAGCTGCCGACCATTTCATATGTTGCTGCTGGTATCGGCAAGCTGGCACCGCATCTGATCAACACCCGCCACATCTATCAGCCCTCTGTCATGCTGATCAGCTCCAAGACCTGGAACAAGATGAGCCCCGAAGAGCAGGCAACCTTCAGCGCTTCGATGGAAAGCGCAGATGCCCTGCGTCAGGCCGTACGCGGCGCCATCAAGTTCTTTGAAGGCAAGCACATTGAAAACGGCGGCACCATTGCTGACCTCGACGATGAAGCGCGTGCCAAATGGGCGGCACTCTACACTGAAGAGCACCAGCAGGAGCTGATCGCATCCATCGGTGGGGATGCTGAGCGGGTCTATAAAGCCGTAGTCGACGCACGCGCGGCTTGCACGAAGTAAGCGGATGAAACGTTTCCTGAGCACATTGTTGCGTCTGGAAACACTTGTGGCCGGGGCGTTCTATGCGATCGCCGCGGCCATTTTGTTTGCAGATGTCATTGGACGTGAACTCTTTTCCTCGCCCATCTGGGGCGGCCAGCGTATGGCCGTCCTTCTGGCGAACGGCGCTGCCCTTATCGGTATCGGCGTTGCCTTCGCATTGAACCGCCATATCCGCCCGTCCGTTTTAGATGGTGTCACACCGAAGCGGTTCGAGCCGCTGGTCAAACGGATCAGCCATTTGGTTGCCGCAGTGGTTCTGTTCTTTGGTGCCTATTACGGCTGGCTGCTGGTTCTGGACAATAAACACATGGGGTTCACCACACCGCCGCTGGATCTGGAAATCTGGATCCCGCAGTTGGCGCTGCCCTATGGGCTGGCCTCGGCCGGCCTGCGGTCGCTGATCTACGTCTTCTGGCCAGATCTCCAACCCGAAGCACAGGAGGCGATGTGATGCCTGCATCTGTTATTCTTCTCCTGATTGTTGTCGGTCTGCTGATCCTGCGCCAGAATATCGTCATCATCCTGGCGGTGGCCGTGGCCTATATGCATATGGCCTGGGGCGATGGCGACATTCTGTATCTGGTCGAAGACGCCTGGATCGCCATCGACAAAGAGGCCCTGCTGTCCATTCCGATGTTCATTCTCGTTGGTGCGGTTATGACTCGCGGCTCCATTGCGGAACGGTTGATCGATATTATGGTGGCTCTGACCCAGCGATTGCGTGGTGGCCTCGGGGCGGCGTCGATCCTGTCCTGCGCGGTGTTTGCGGCCATTTCCGGCTCTTCTCCGGTGACGTTGCTGGCGGTTGGTGCGGTGCTCTATCCGGCCTTGCTGAGCCAGAACTACAGCAAGTCCTATTCCCTTGGCGCTTTGACCTCGGGTGGTACGCTGGGCATCATCATCCCGCCGTCAATCCCGCTGATTATCTACGGGATCGCGACCGAGACTTCGATCGTGGATCTGTTCCTTGCGGGCCTTCTTCCGGGTCTTCTGCTGACCGGGGTGATGGTGGTTTACTCACTTTATGTGAACCGCAATGTGGCGATCCCTGCCGCAGATGAGCGGCGCAGCCTGCGCAAGGCGCTGATGAACGGCGGCCCGGCTTTGTTCATGCCTATCATGCTGCTGGGCGGTATCTATTCGGGATATTTTACCCCGACGGAATCTGCCGCAGTTGCCCTGTTTTATGCGATCCTAGTTGAGGCCTTTCTTCACCGCGAACTGGGGCTGAAGGATCTCTACACCATCGTTCAGGAAACCGTGGCCTTGCTGGGCAGCCTGCTGCCGATCATTGCGATTGCGGTCAGCGTCAACATCTTCCTCGCAACCGAGGGCGTGCCGCAGATGCTGTCCACCTGGCTGCAGGGCAATATTGGCAGCTTGATCCTGTTCATTCTGTGCCTGAACCTGCTTCTTCTGCTTGTAGGCACCGTGATGGACACGATTTCGGCGCTGCTGATCCTCGGTCCGCTGGTGCTGCCGGTGGCGCAGAGCTTTGGCATTGATCCGGTGCATCTGGGCATCATCATGGTGCTGAACTTGGAGATTGGCCTGCTGACACCGCCAATGGGTCTGAACCTTCTGGTCGCCTCGACGGCGTTTAACGAAAGATTCCTTCTGGTGGCCAAGTCGGTTCTGCCCTTCATCCTGCTGATGGTGTTTGTGTTGATGATCGTCAGTTTCGTTCCGGCTCTGTCGCTGATGTTTGTCTGACATCGGCCTTCGGGCAACGGCTGAAAACCGAACCGTATCCCGCGTCACAGCGGGGTACGGTTTTTCTTTTTGTAGCAGATGCTTGCGCTGCCAGAGTTGCGTTTGTTCTGCGCTGCCCCGCGCGCCTTGGCTTAGGTTGAGCCGCGACGCTCCAGATCCTCAAAACTGCGTTCGAAGGCGTTGAACACACTATCCACGTCTTCCATCGACAGGCAGAGCGGCGGCACCATGCGTAGCACGTTCTTGAAGTTACCTGATTTGGACAGCACCAGCCCGTGTTCGCGAGTGCGTTCGAACACAAAGGCGGTTTCTTTTGGAGCAGGCTCTTTTGTCTCGCGGTCTTTGACCAGTTCGATGGCCTGCATGAACCCGGTGCCGCGCACGTCGCCGATGATGTCGAAATGGTCCATCATGCCGCGCAGACGCTTGTGTAGCTCGGCGCCGACCACGCGGGCGTTCTCGATCATGGCGTCGTCTTCGATCACCTTTAGAACCGCGCGGCCTGCGGCGCAGGCGGCCGGATTGGCGCCATAGGTATGGAAGAGCAGTTTGCCACCCATCACCTCGGCCACTTCGCGTTTCGCGACCACAGCGCCCAGCGGAATACCATTGCCGATCCCTTTGGCCATGACAACGATGTCGGGCACCACATCGTGACTGTCAAAGGCCCAGAGCGACTGACCGGTCTTGCCAAAGCCCGATTGGACTTCGTCAATAATCATCAGGCCGCCATGGGCGCACACCCGTTCGGCCGCCCCCTTGATGTAGCCCTCGGGCATTTCGACAATGCCGCCATATCCCTGGACCGGTTCGATGATCATGCCCGCCAGATGACCCGAGGTGGAACAGGCGATGGTGCGGTCCAGATCGTCCAGATAGGGCTGGGTGCCGGGACCGAACGCGCCGCGATACTGGTTTGGTTCGGCGGCGAATGTGATGTTGGACAGCTGGCCGATGTTGTGGCGGAAGCCTTGAACGCCGGTCAGCCCCTGCGCACCATATGTGGCCCCGTGATAGGAGTTCCGCAGCGCAATCATGTCCTGATTGCCAGTTGAGGCGCGGGCCATCATCATCGCCAGATCGATTGCCTCAGTGCCGGAATTGGTGAAATGCACGACCCAGTCGTGGCCCGCGGGCATGGTGGCGACCAGCTCCTCGGCGAAATGGGCCGGTACCGGGTGGTAGAACATGGTGGTGCAATGGGTCAGCTGACCGACTTGCTCTTGTACGGCAGCCACCACTTTGGGATGTGCGTGACCGACACTGATGCAGAGGTTCATGCCCAGGAGGTCGATCAGCTTGTTGTCCTGTTCGTCCCAGACATATTGCATCGCGCCGCGCTTCAGGATCAGCGGCTTCTTGTAAGGGATGAAGGCGCGTTGTGAGGCGGCATAGTATTTGTCCCGTTTGGCAATGATTTCATCCGTGTCCCAGGTTACGGTCTGTGTGCCGCTCATCTGTCTGTCCTTTCGTGTCCCAGGTTACGGTCTGTGTGCCGCTCATCTGTCTGTCCTTTTGCAATTGCTGTTGTCCCGTCAAAACGGAGCTGCCCAAGTGTTAGACTGCGACCCCGCGTCGGATAAGGGACAGATGCCAGAAAAAGGCGGGACAGATGGGTGTCAGCGATGCGCGCTTTTCATCAGGATAGCGACTTCTTCACCGACAATACGGATGCCGGGAGCAATAGATTTCAACGGCATAGCGGCAAATCCCAATCGGAACCGGCCCTGCCCGTGGGCGGGATCAGCAAAAAATGCCGGACCATTGTCAAACAGCACACCGCGGGCCTTGATCCGTTGTTCCAGCACGCTCGTGTCCAACCCATCGGGGCCCTGAAGCCAAAAGCAGGTGCCGCCTTCCGGCCCTTGTGGAACCAGCCCCGGAAGATGGGTGGCGATGGCCTCGGCCATGTCCTGCCAGCGGGTCTTATAGCGCCGGTGCAGCCGCCGCAGATGCGCGTCGTAATGGCCAAGCGCCAGAAAATGCGCCATCGCGTCCTGCAGCATGGCGGGGGGCTGGCGCAGGATAATCCGGCGGATCGCCCTTGCTTGGCGGATGATATCGGGATGGGCGACCATGAAGCCAAGCCGAAGACCCGGCGAAACCGTTTTGGACAGGCTGCCCAGATAGATCACTGATCCTGTGTCATCCAAAGCCTTGAGCGCGGGAAGCCGATCGCGGCGATAGTTCATCTCCGCCTCGTAGTCGTCTTCGATCACGGCCATGCCGCGGGCCTGAGCGTGTTCCAACAGCAGCCTGCGCCGTTCAAGTGGCATGGTGACAGCGGTCGGAAACTGGTGGCTTGGCGTTGTATGAACCGCCTTGGTGCCGTTGGGGATACTATCTGGTATCAGCCCATGCGCATCCAGTTCGGCCGCAGCGACCGGGTTGCCCGCCAGTGCAAAGGCATTGTGCGCTTCCGGATAGCCGGGATCTTCGACGGCTATGGCGCCGGGGGCATCGCGAAACAGCATTCCAAGGATGAATAGCGCGTTCTGCGCCCCAGCGGTGATCAGGATCTCGTCGGGACGCACTTTCAGGCCACGTCGGCTCAGCAATCTTTGGCAAAGTTGCTCGACCAATGCGGCACTGTCTTTGCCCTCGGCGTCACTGCTCCAGACGGCCAGACGTTTGACGTTCAGCGCCTGCCGCATACAGGCACGCCATCCCTGCAGCGGGAACATCGCCGGGTCGATCTGATTGTAGAGGAATGGATAGGGATAACGGCTCCAGTCATGAGGGTGCTCGATCCGGCGCAGGGCAGAGGGCTGCCTGTCGGGTTGCGGTATTAGATGAGACAGGGCCAGCGGCTGCGGGGGCTCGCGGGTGCCCTTGACAACAGATCCGGGCGGGCCGTCTGGCGAGGCAATATGCCTGCTGCGGTCCTTGGAGAGGACCAGCCCCATGTCTGCCAGTTTGGAATAGGCTGCAAACACCGTGTTGCGCGACACGCCCAGCTGGGCGGCCAATGCCCTGCACGACGGCAGCGGCTGGCCGGGTGAAATGACATGCGTCGCCAGTGCCTCTCCGATGATCTGACAAATCTGATCACGCAGGGGCAGGCTGGAGCCCGCAGGAAGCTGGAAATGGGCGGCTGTGCTCATCTGTCCCTAATAGCCGCTGGATCTGTCACGCTCAAGAACAACGCAAAGAAATCAAGGCGCGGAATTTCTTCTAGGCCTGTCGGATAATTTCTGGCAGCCTGCACGGCGGAACCCAACAGGATGGCCCGGATGAGAACAGCTGCAGCACATGGAACCGGACGTTTGGGCGGTTTGCCCCGACGCGGCTGTGCTGTGGCGCGTTATCCTTTGGTCCGTCGCTGCAATGGTGGCCGGCGTTTGGGCGCAGCACGGTCAGACAACCGATCGCTGCCAAAACCGATGTCTTACGAGCCGCCGCCTGTCGTCCGGTGACACACGCTTTTTCTGATAACCGATAGACAGGACTTTTCTGATGGGTAAGACACCTAACATCCTGCTGGTCATGGCTGACCAGCTGGCACCACAATTCTGCGGCGCTTATGGGCACCCGGCTGCAATAACACCGCATATTGACGCACTTTCCGCACGTGGAATGCGTTTTGATGCGGCTTATTGCAATTCTCCACTTTGCGCGCCGTCACGGTTTTCCTTCATGTCCGGCCAGCATGTCAGCCGGATTGGCGCCTATGACAATGCCAGCGAGTTTCCGGCAGCGACGCCGACATTCGCCCATTACCTCAAGCTGCTCGGCTATCGCACCTGCCTGTCGGGCAAGATGCATTTTGTCGGTCCGGACCAGAAACACGGGTTTGAGGACCGGGTGACAACCGATATCTACCCCTCCGACTTTGCCTGGACGCCGGATTGGGACAATTCGGGCGCGCGGATCGGCAAGTGGTACCATAACATGCAAACGGTCAAGGAAAGCGGCACCGCTGTTGCGACCTTCCAGACCGATTATGATGATGAAACCGCCTATGCGGCGCGGCGCTGGCTGATCGACTGGGGACGTGGGCAGGCGCATGGGGACACGCAACCCTTTGCTATGGTTGCAAGTTTCATTCATCCGCACGACCCTTATGTGGCCAAACCCGAGTTTTGGGACCTTTATGAGGACGTGGACATCCCGCTGCCGGACCCGGCTCCGGACTACACCGATATGGACCCGTTTTCCCAACGGCTGATGGACGGAATCGAAGCCTCCACCGTGCCCCTGTCACCGGAGGAAGTGTACCGGGCGCGGCGGTCCTATCTGGCCAATGTCAGCTATTTTGACAGCAAAGTGGGAGAACTGGTCCAAACGCTGGACGACATGGGCGAGTTGGACAATACCATCATCATCGTGACCGCGGATCATGGCGACATGCTGGGTGAACGTGGTCTTTGGTATAAAATGAGCTGGTTTGAACACTCCGCCCGCGTACCGCTGATCATGGCTGGTCCGGGCGTGGCGCAGGGAACGGCTGCCAACGCCTGTTCGCTGTTGGATATGCTGCCGACCTTCCTTGAAATCGGCGGCGGCGACGCCTCAATGGCTGGTCAGGCATTGGACGGGCGCAGCCTGATGCCGCTTGCGCGTGGGGATGCGGACCCGGTGGATGAGGCAATCGGCGAATACTGTGCTGAAATGACCTCTGCACCGGTGTTCATGATCCGTCGGGGGGCGCTGAAATACGTGCATTGCGACACTGATCCGGCGCAGCTTTATGATCTGGCTGCAGACCCTTCTGAGGCCTGCAATCTGGCAGAACACCCGGACTATGCCGATCAGGCGGCGGCCTTTGCGCAGGAGGTGCGCACCCGTTGGGACACAGGCGATCTGCGCGACAAAATCGTTGCCACCCAACGGTCGCGTCACGTGCTGCATAAGGCGATGGAGGCAGGCGCAGGCGAGCATTGGGACTACAACCCGCCCTCGGATGCCAGCCAGCAATATGTGCGCAACCATATGGATTGGACAGTGGCGGCCAGCCGCTACCGGTTCCCGCCGACCTAAACCGGGTTGGCACTTACGCGCAGGTCTTGGCCTGCGCGTATCCATCTGGAAACGCTTAATACTTGGCGAACGTCGCTGGGCTAGTGCTAGCTGTGGGCCAGTCGGCGCGAGACCATTTCGGCGGCTGATTTCAGCAATGCACAATACCGGTCTTCGTCGCCGTCTTTCAGGTTCACGTCGGGGACCGAGATACCAAGGGCGGCGATGGCCTCGCCGTTTGGCAAGCATATGGCCGCCCCGTAAGACCGGATGCGATCGCGGAATTCACCGGTGTCGACGGCAAAACCGCGCGCGCGGGTTCGTTCCATTTCCGCTTGCAGCTGTTCAAGCGAGGTAATGGTGAGGTCTGTATGAGCCTGTAGATTGTCAGCCAGACGTCTTTTCATTCTGTCGAACTGAAAGGCCAGGATCGCCTTTCCGGTGCCGACACAGTAGATAGGCGCGTGGCCGGCAACCGGGTTCCAGGAGCGGATCGGCTGCGTGCTTTCGATCTTGTCGATATAGACAACATTCAGCCCGTCGGGCACCGCCAGATAGATCGCCTCGCCGGTTTCGACCGACAGCATCTGCATTTCCGGTTGGGCCAGTTCCCGCAGATTGAAATTTTCAACCACCGCGCGGCCTACCTGCCAGGTCTTCAGGGTGGCCTTGTAACGCTTGTCTTCGGTCGGAGAGACATAGCCCAGAACGCAGAGTGTCTGCAGCAGACGAAAGACGTTGGATTTGGTCAGCCCCAGTTCGCGCGAAAGCTCGGAAACGCCTTTGGCGCCGTTCGCGGCAGAGAGAGCCTCCAAAATCAGCAGCCCCTTGGACAGTGTGCTGTCAACTTTCGGGGCTTTCACCTCTTCCGTCTTGTCCTGTTCTGTCACGCGCTCCGCTCCTTGGTGTGTCTGTGGTTTGTTATGGCCGATGAACTCGGCATTGTCCCGTCAATCGGGTGTGTAAGACGGTGGCGGTATATGGGCCTGACCGTCGCGAAATGGATCAGCAGCGCGGTTGGGTTTCCATGCCGCAGATAACCAAGCCAGAGGTCACAGCGCTTTCGGATTACACGCCCAACACGATTTCATAGGTGATGCGGGACCCGGTCAGCCAGTCCTGCCTGAAGCTTATGTGGGCAAGGCCGACACTGGTCATGCCGTATAGGAGTCTTTCAGGGTCAATCGCGCGGCGCTGGCATTTGCACCGGTGCGCCAGATTTTGCCCAGGCCGAAAACCCTTCGCGCAGATGAGCCGCGTCAAACCCCATGTCCTGAAGCAGCGCCACGGACAGGGCAGACCGCCAACCCGAGGCACAGTGGAAGATGAACTTTTTATCGGCCGCGAAAATCTCTTTGAAATAAGGGCTTTGGGGGTCGACCCAGAATTCCAGCATGCCGCGCGGGCAGTGGAAACTGCCGGGGATATGTCCCAGCTTCTGGCGCTCGCGCACGTCGCGGATGTCGACGATGACAACGTCTGGATCCTCGATCAGTGGAACCATCTGATCGATTTCTACTTCTTCGATACGCGCGCGTGCGGCGGCTACCATTTCGGCAACGCTGGTTGTCAACTCGGGCATTGGGTCCTCTGATCTGCAAATGTGCCGCTATGCGGAACGGCTTTTCCATATATTGACGCCATATGGAATCTCTAGCAAGGTCACTGTAGTCCGGTTCCGGGGTCGGCGTCCGGTGCCAATTTCGGAGTGAGGAAGGAAGCAGCGTGCCAATCTCTTTGTGGGACAAATCCACCGCCGAACCATCGTATGATACATCGGGCGATGTGGGCGGCGCTTGCGATGTGGCCATTGTCGGTGGCGGCTATACCGGTCTGTCCACGGCGCTGCATTGCGCCGAAAAAGGCCTGAGCTGTCAGGTGTTGGAGGCTAAGTCCATCGGCTATGGCGGATCAGGTCGCAACGTTGGTCTGGTCAATGCCGGTCTCTGGTTGCCACCGCAGGACGTGCAGGGGCTGCTGGGCCGCGACAAGGGTGGGTCGCTGGTTCAGACGCTGGGGGATATGCCAGCTTACGTTTTCTCGCTGATTGAAAAGCACCAGATCCGCTGCGAGGCACAGCGCAATGGCACCATTCATGCGGCCCATTCGCCCAAAGGTTTTGAAGACTTGTCAGGCCGGGCAGCGGAATGGCAGCGTCTTGGCGCGCCGGTCGATCTGCTGACCGCTGATCAGGCCGCAGAGAAAACCGGATCGAACGCCTTTCATGGCGGCCTGCTGGACCGCAGGGCCGGGACAATCAATCCGATGGGATATGCCCGTGGTCTGGCCCGAGCTGCGGATGGTGCTGGTGCCAAGATCACCACGGGTGCCACCGTGCAGAACCTGTCTCGTCAGGGCGACAATTGGGTGGTCAAAACGGACCGCGGCACGCTGTCTGCCAAGAAGGTGGTGATCGCCACCAATGCCTATTCGGATGATCTCTGGCCGGGGCTGCGCCAGACATTCACGAAGATCCATTTCTTCCAGGTAGCGACCGAGCCGCTGGGCGCACGTATCGACAATATCCTGCGCGAAGGGCAGGGGCTGTGGAACACCGCGCCGGTGATGTTCTCGCTGCGGCGTGATGATTTCGGGCGGCTGATCATTGGCTCCATGGGGGCAGAACTGGGCGGGTTGTCGCGGCGCTGGGCGCAAAAGACCCTGAAACGGCTGTATCCTGAATTGGGCGATGTCGCTTTTGAGGACGTCTGGCACGGGCAGATCGCAATGACCCCGGATTACATGTTCCGTATCCATCGGCTGGCCGAAGGGCTTTATTCGCCTGTGGGATACAATGGCCGTGGCATCACCACAGGCACGATGTTCGGCCAGGCGATGTCGGAACTGTTCACCGGTGCCACTGAAAGTGATCTGCCGGTGCCCGTCACCGACCTCAAACCGGTCAGCAACAACCTTGTGAAAACCGGATTTTATCACACGGCCTTTGCGGCCAACCAGCTGATCAAAAGCCTCTGACGGCGAGGGAAAACATTGCCAGATCCAAACATCCGCGTTGGCGCCGCTATTGGCGGCATCAGAACCTGCGAGGTGCTGACCAATTACGCCAGCCAGAACAGGCAGTTCTGGCGGGTATCCTCAAAGCCACCGATGAGGAGAGGCTGGGGACAGACCGCAAAATCGCCGCTAACCGCAGGTTGAAAGTATACGCCCGCATGGTTTTTCATTCACCACAGCTGTGCGGCTCAAAGGGCAGATCTTGCCGGTCGTCAGCGGCCCAGCCAAACGCCATCAACTGGCAGGGTAATGCCCGTGACATAGCGGGCAGCGGGCGAGGCTAGAAAGGTGACCGCGCCACAGATATCTTCGGGTTCGGCCCAGCGGCCGATAGGAATGCGGTCCAGAATGGCCTGATTGCGGGCCTCGTCCTTGCGCAGGGCTTCGGTGTTATTGGTCACAACATAACCCGGTGCCACCGCATTCACGGTGATGCCGCTGGCAGACCATTCGTTGGACAGCGTCTTGGTCAGCCCGGCCACAGCGCTTTTGGAGGCGGTATAGGAGGGCACATTGATGCCGCCCTGAAACGACAAGAGCGAGGCGATATTGATAATACTGCCGCCCCGGTTGGCCGCTATCCGCGAGCGCGCAAAGGCTTGCGACAGGAAAAAGACGACTTTGAGGTTGATGTCCATCACCGCGTCCCAGTCATCCTCGGAAAAATCCAGGCTTTGGGCACGCCGGATGATGCCTGCATTGTTGACCAGGATATCGATAGGGCCAAATTGTTCCGTGGCTTTTGTGAATGCATCCGTCGCACCGTCGACGTTTCCCAGGTCGGCCTGCAGCGCATCGGCGCGCCCGCCGACGGCATGGACGGCGGCGAGGGTCGCCTCCATTGATGAGCGTCCAACCGCGATGACATGAATGCCGTTGCGGGCAAGGTCGACAGCGATTGCCCGGCCAATGCCGGTATTGGCGCCGGTCACAAAGGCGCGGGCCGCGTTCTGAAACTCTCCTGTCATCTCATGTCCTCGTCTTATGTTTCACGGCCGGGGCGGGATTATTTGCCCACCTCGGCATGTTTCCACGCACCCTTGTAGAGCCGGCGGTGGAAGAAGGGGAATTTTAGCAGCTCTTCGCCCATAATGAGGGCCAGAACCCAAAAGGCGGGGGCCTGAAAGTAAAGCACCAGTAGCGCTGTTGCAGGCACCCGGAACAGCCACTGCGCCCAGACAAAAATATGCATCACATAGACGGTATCACCGCTGGCGCGCAGCGTGTTGCCACAGATGGCGTTTGTGGATCTGGGGAATTGAAGAACCACCAGCAGCGGCAGAAAGCCAATCAGGATGGCGCGCGTTTCATCGGCCAGATCGGAATAGAGCGTATCGACGGCAAAATACAACGCCACATAGACCATCCCCACCCCGCAGGCGGCGACAAAGGCGCCCCGCCAGGCCCGGCTGAGGAAACGGTCGAGCATCGCCTCGGGAGTCCTTTGGCCCAGCAGCCGCGCCACGGTGATCCCGGTCGCCTGCGCCCATTGCATGCTGATCTGGCCGGCGACCATGTTCCACGGGATGATCAGCGTCATCGCCGCAAAGGAATAGAGGCTCATCTGCGCGTAGATCATCATGGAGACATGGCTGGCGAAGGTCGCACTGAAAAAGGTGGCGCCAATCGGGGCGGCAAACTTGAAATGGCGGCGAAACGCCATGGTGAAAGAACCGTGGTGCCAGCCTTCCACCTGCCGCAGATGCCCGTGGCGCAGCTTCAGAAGGGTGAGAAGGAAGACCAGTTGGACGCCAATGGCTAGGGCGCTGCCCATCGCCGCTCCGCTCACTCCGAAAGCAGGTAGGCCAAAGTGGCCGTTAATGAAAATCACGCTCGAGGCGACGTTAATGGGCAAGGAGAGTGAGAAGCTGACAAGCGGGATCTTGGTCTGCCCGCAGCCGTTAAAAAAACTCGACAGGCTTTGACCGACGGCCTCGCCCAGAATGACCAGCGAAAAGATCGACAGGTAGGTCCAGGCCAGATCGGCGACAACCTGATCCGGGGCGAGGGCGCTTAGCAAAGTCGGCCCCAGCGTCCAGATGAGAAACAGACCGAAAAGCCCGATGGTGGTGCTGAGCGCCAATCCGGAGGCAAGGACGGACTTCAAGAATACCATATCGCGGGCGCCGTTGGCCTGGGCCGCGCGGATCTGAATGGCACCGGAGAAAGCAAAGCCCGCGCCCAGCACCGTTCCGCCAAGGGCTGCCGCCAGCCCCATGGCCGCCAGTGACGTTTCACCAAGCGAGGACACAAGATAGGCGTCGATCACCACCGTGCCATGCAGGATGACCGCCTTGAGCGTCATCGGCCAGGCCAGATTGAAGACGTGACGGGCCGAGGGGGCCGTATCTGCTGAAGCAGGGTCTACGGTTGATGTCGATGCCATGGAGTTAGCCTGCCTCGTTGGAGCCGCCGCCACCGTCTGTCCCGCATCGCAAGATGCGGATCGGATGGCTTGTCCGGCAAGTTATTCTGACTGTTTCGAACCCGTCAGGGGGCTTCGGGTTCGAAATAATTGGCGTGGTTTTCGTAGATCGCCTCGATGGTGGAATCCAACCGCGACAGGTGAATCATGCCGTGTTTCACCGCTTCTTCGGCATCGCCGTCCTTCACGCTTTGCGAGATTGCCCGGTGATCATCCACCAGCAGCGGCATCCGGTGTTCCTTGGAGAGACCCAGCATGCACAGACGGTCAACATTGGCTTTTTCGGACGAGATGACTTCGAAGGCGAATCGGACTTTTGCGATCTCGCACAGAGTCTGGTGGAACTCGTAGTCGAGCAGCGTGAATGCACCGTAGTCTTCGCGCTTGATTGCATCGTCCTGGCGCTCCAGGCAGGCATCCAGAAGTTTGGCACCTTCGGCGTCGCATTCTGCCGCCGCACGGCGCAGAACCTCGGCTTCGACGGCAGCGCGGACAAAGCGGGACCGCTGAATGGCGACGGTGGAAAACCGTTTAACTTCAGTCGCTCGCTGCGGTCGGATCAGCAAAAGATCCATATTGTCCAACCGGCTGAACGCGTCACGAACCGGTTGTCGGGACACGCCAAAACGCGATGCGATCTCGGCTTCGGAAATCTTGTCTCCAGGCCGCAGCCGCAAAGATACGATCTCGTCGTAGAGGTAGTTGAAGATGTCATCGACACGGGGGCGTCGTCCGCCGATCGGGGTTACCTGCGCCATTTCACTTTCTCCACTTTGCCATCCTCTCGAATTCTATGCCTGCCAACTGCCGTCTCTAATTCCTTTGCGTCATGGGGTCGACTCATGTCTACATCATATATTACTAGTATACCAGTCAATCTACTAGTATACCAGTTTTCGGGAGAGAGCGAATCGACCGCTCAAAACATTTGCACCGCCTGAAGGCGGTACGCTTGAGGGAGGGACCATGTCCGGTGTTAATCTCGAAGGAATCGTAAAGGCTTACGGTCCAATTCAGGTGGTCCACGGGATCGACCTTGAGGTGAAGGAGAAGGAGTTTGTTGTGCTTGTCGGCCCGTCCGGCTGCGGCAAGTCAACGACCCTGCGCATGATTGCCGGTCTGGAAGAGATCAGCGACGGCGCGCTCACTATTGACGGCCGCATGGTCAACCGGGTTGCGCCCAAAGACCGCGATGTGGCGATGGTGTTCCAGAACTACGCGCTTTATCCGCACCTGAATGTGGCGGACAACATCGCCTTCGGGTTGCGCATCCGCAAGGAAAGCAAAGAGCATATTGCCGAATCCGTTGAAGAGGTCGGCAATATCCTGGGCCTGACCCCCTACCTGGAGCGCCGCCCGGCGGATCTGTCCGGCGGCCAGCGCCAGCGGGTCGCCATGGGCCGCGCCATCGTGCGTCGCCCCAAAGTGTTCCTCTTTGATGAGCCGCTTTCGAACCTGGACGCCAAGCTGCGCACCCAGATGCGCGCCGAGATCAAGCGCCTGCACAAGCGTCTGGGGGCGACGTCGATCTACGTGACTCACGACCAGATCGAGGCGATGACGCTGGCCGACCGGATCGTGGTGATGAGCGATGGCCGGATCGAGCAGATCGGCTCTCCGATGGAGCTGTTCCTGAACCCGGCCAATACCTTTGTTGCCGGTTTCCTCGGTTCCCCGCCGATGAACATGTTTGACGCCACCATTACTGCCGGCGAACAGGGCCCTGTTGCCGAGTTCGACGGGCAGCGCATCCAGCTTCAAAAGCTAGAGTCGCTTGCCAATTCGGAAGGCCGCAAGGTGAAACTGGGTATCCGCCCGGAATTCGTCAGCGTTGCCGACCAGGACGCGCCGAACCTCGTAAAGCTTGACGTCGACCTGATCGAGACGCTCGGCTCCGAGGCGCTGATCCACGCCCACCTGATGGGCGACCCCTTTGTGATCCGCACCAATACCGTCGGCCAGATGAACATTCTGAACGGCATCTCGGGCTTCACCATCGAACCCCATCTGATCAAAGTGTTCGACGCCGAAACCGGCCAGGCGCTGCCCGGACAGGTGCTGGAACAATGACGATGGAGAACGAGGCCGGAGCAGAGGCAGCCAATCGGCCCGCCCCTGCCGACCGGACAGCGCGCAACTACGGAGATCTTTCCCGTGTTGAGCGCATCATTGAACACCTGAAGCGGGAATGGCAGCTCTATGTCTTGCTGCTTCCCACCATCGTGTGGCTCCTGGTCTTCTTGTACAAGCCGATGTACGGGCTGCAGATCGCCTTCAAGGATTACTCAGTTTTCCGCGGCGTCGCGGGCAGCCCCTGGGCCGGCTTAGAGCATTTCTACACCCTATTCGGAAATGACCAGTTTCTAAGGGCGCTCAAGAACACCGTCATCATCTCCTTCTACGGGCTGATCTTCGGCTTCCCGATGCCGATCATTCTGGCGCTGATGTTCAACGAAATCCTCAACCAGATGTTCAAGAAGACGGCGCAGACCATCGTCTACCTTCCGCACTTCATCTCCTCTGTGATCATTGCGGGCATTGTCATGACGGCGTTCTCGCCATCGGCAGGCATCGTCAACACGGTCATGGGCTGGTTCGGGGTCGATCCGGTGTACTTCCTGACCAAACCGGAGTGGTTCCGTCCGATCTTCGTCGGCACCGGCATCTGGCAGGAAGCTGGCTTCCAGTCGATCGTCTACCTTGCGGCCATCGCCGGCGTCTCTCCGACGCTCTATGAATCGGCCGTGGTCGATGGTGCCAGCCGCTGGCAGATGATGTGGAAGATCACCCTGCCGTCGATCCTGCCGACGATCATCATCATGCTGATCATCCGCATCGGCAACATGCTCGAAGTCAGCTTTGAGATGATCATCCTGCTGTACCAGCCGGCGACCTATCAGACTGCGGATGTGGTGAACACCTTCATCTACCGTCAGGGCATTCAGGGCGGCCAGTATGACTTTGCCGCAGCTGCGGGCCTGTTCAACGCGGTGGTGGCCTTTGTTCTGGTGATGACCGCAAACACGATCTCGAAGCGCTACTCGCGCACGTCGCTCTGGTAAGGAGACAGACCTGTGACCAACATGAATCTCTACTCGCGCGGTGATAAGCTCTTCGTCATCACCAACATGGTGCTGATCGCGCTGTTCACGATCTCGACGCTGTACCCGTTCATCTACATCGCATCGCTGTCGATGAGCACCGGTTTCGAGGCGCGTGCCGGCAATGTGATCCTGACCCCGGTGGGCTTCACCCTGGAAGCCTACAAGCAGGTGCTCTCGGAACCGATGTTCTGGACGTCCTACAAGAACACGTTCATCTACACCATCGGCGGCACCCTGATGAGCCTCGCGTTCATCATCCCCGGCGCCTATGCGCTGTCGCGCCAGCAGCTCTATGGTCGGCGCTTCTGGAACCTGATGGTGGCCTTCACCATGTGGTTCAATGCGGGCCTGATCCCCTTCTTCCTGAACATGCGGGATCTGGGACTGCTGGACTCCTACTTCGGCATCATCATCGGCTTTGCGGTGAACGGCTTCAACGTGATCCTGCTGCGCAACTTCTTCGAGGCATCCCGCAGTCCTTTGAGGAGGCCGCCCGGATGGACGGCGCCAATGAGTTCCAGGTGCTGTGGAAAGTCTACATGCCGCTTTCAAAACCGGCCCTGGCCACCGTCGCCTTGTTCTGCGTCGTGTCGCGCTGGAACGGCTTCTTCTGGGCCATGGTGCTGTTGCAGGATGAAGACAAGATCCCGCTGCAGGTCTACCTGCGCAAGGTCATCGTCGAACTGACCGACGACGACACCTTTTCCGCAACGCTGATCAATGCGCCCTACTCGGTGGAAACCGTGAGTGCCGCGATCATCGTCTGTTCGATCATTCCGATCCTGATGATCTACCCCTTCATGCAGAAGTATTTCTCAAAGGGCATCCTGATGGGCGGCGTGAAGGAATAACCAAACAATTTCAGTATTTTCGCTAAAGGGAGGAAACCATGCGAATTCTTAAAATGGCGTCGATTGCCATCCTCGGATCCACAGCCTTGACGGCCCCGGCACTGGCCGAAGATAGCCACCGCATCGTCGACGAGCCGCTGGAACTGTCTATCCACATGCACTGGCCGCGCGCCCAGGGCTACGGCGTTGGCGGTGACGCCAACCAGATCTACCCGGTGGAACTGGCAGCCCGCGAGCTGACCGGCATCCATCTGATCGACGAAACCTCGGGCAAGAACACCACCGACTACAATGAGGCGATCAACCTCCTGCTGGCGAAGGGCGACATGCCCGACATCGTTGGCGGCCACCGCGTTAAGCAGCCGTTCAACGAATTCGGCCCGCAGGGCGCCTTTGTTCCGCTGAACGATCTGGTTGCCGAGCACGCACCGAACATCAAGGCTTTCTTCGACGCGCGCCCCGAGCTGTGGAGCTCGATCGCCGCCTATGACGGCAATGTCTACTACATCCCCTACCTGCCCGACGGCAAATACGGCCGGGCGTGGTTCATCCGTCAGGACTGGCTGGACAAGCTGGGCCTGGAGCAGCCGCAGAACGTCGACGAGCTGTATGAGGTCTTCAAGGCTTTCCGCGACAACGACCCTAACGGCAACGGTGTGCAGGATGAGATCCCCTACTTCGGCCGCGACTGGGAAGAAGTGCTGCGCCTGCTGACCCTGTGGGATGCTCGCACCTCCGGCTCGGACACCTATCACGACTTCTACGTGAAGGACGGCAAGATCGCGCACCCCTATTCGCAGGAAGCCTATCGCGACGCGATGGCCAACCTGGCGCAGTGGTACAAGGAAGGCCTGATCGACGCCGAGATCTTCACCCGCGGGTCGTCCTCGCGCGACTACCTGCTGGGCGAAAACCTGGGCGGCGCAACCCATGACTGGTTCGCCTCCACCTCGGGCTACAACGTCGCGCTGGCCGACAAGGTCGACGGTTTCAACTTCATCCCGTTCCTGCCGCCGGCATCGGCCAATGGCGTGCGGATGGAAGAGCACCGCCGCATCCCGGTCAAGCCGGACGGCTGGGCGATCTCGCACACCAATGAGAACCCGGTCGAGACCATCAAATACTTCGACTTCTGGTTCACCGAGCAGGGCAGCCTGCTGGCGAACTTCGGCATCGAAGGCCAGACCTACGACATGGTCGACGGTGAGCCGATCTACAAGGACGAAGTCCTGAACAGCGGCCGTGCGGTGAATGCTCAGATGTGGGAAGTCGGTTCTCAGATCCAGCGTGGCTACCCGCAGGACTACCGCTACGAGTGGCAGTGGACCCGCGACTCTGCCCGCAAAGGCATCGAGCTTTATGACACCCAAGACCTGCTGGTCGACCTGTTCCTCGGCGTTGCCTTCAACAAGGATGAGCAGGCGGTCTATGACAAGCACTGGCCGTCGATCGAGACCTACATGCTGGAACGCCAGCAGGCCTGGATCCTGGGCACCGGCGACATCGTAGCCGACTGGGATGACTACATGGCAGCCCTCAACAAAATGGGTCTGGAAGACGTTCTGGAAGTCATGAACTCCGCTTACGCCCGCCAGTACGGCGGCTGAGTTTCCCACCCTTGACGAAAAGGTCTGCGGCCGCGAGCCGGCCGCAGACCACCCCTCCGCAGCCAAACAGAAAGACCTGACTAATGCCCGGCGCACCTGCTTCCCTGCTCGATGAACCCAAAACCGGCCGACTGACCATTCAGTATGCGCCCGACGCAGGCAGTGACGTGGTCGAGAACCCGCCGCGCTTTACCTGGATCCCGGTGATCGAGGATGAAGCGCAATATGTGCTGCGCATCTCTGCCGATCCCGCCTACCCGGCGAAGAACACCCAGGTCTTTTCCAAGCTGCCATTGAACTTCTTCACGCCCGATACGGTGCTTGAACCCGGCGAATACCACTGGTCCTACGCCGTCTGCGATCCCGAGACCGGCGCGCCTACGAGCAGCTGGAGCAGTTCCCGCAGCTTCACAATCACTGCCGATCTGCCGCAATCGCCGCTGCCGCCGCGCGGCGCCCGGTTTGCCAATTCCGCCACCAGCCATCCGCGGCTGTGGCTCACCGAAGACCGGCTGGCAGAGTTCCGTGAGGCGGTGAAAGCCGATCCGGATCATTGCACCTGGTCTAACTTTTACGAAAAGTCCGTCCTGCCTTGGATGGACCGCGACGTGATGAGCGAACCCGCAGGCTACCCCAACCACCAGCGCGTCGCGCCGGTCTGGCGGCAGACCTATATCGACCTGCAGGAGCTGATGTACGCCATCCGCCACCTCGCCATCGGCGGCCATGTGACCGGCGATGCGGCGATGCTGGCCCGCGCCAAAGAGTGGCTGCTGGAAGCGGCCTCCTGGGACCCGATGGGGGTGACATCGCGCGCCTATACCGATGAATGGGCCTACCGGGTCACCAATGCGCTGGCCTGGGGCTATGACTGGCTGCATGGCGAGATGACCGAGGAGGAGCGCGCCAAGGTCCGCGCCGCCTTGCTGGAACGCACCCGCGACATCGCCGAACACGCAATCCTCAACGCCAAAATCCACCTCTTCCCCTATGACAGCCACGCGGTGCGCTCGGTCTCGCTGACGCTGGTGCCGGCCTGTATCGCGCTGTTGGGTGAAGACGAGGACGACGAAGCCCGCGAATGGCTGAACTACTGCATTGAATTCCTGGCCGGCGTCTATTCCCCCTGGGGCGACAGCGATGGCGGCTGGGCCGAGGGCACGAACTACTGGATGATGGGCATGGCCTATCTGATCGAGGCTGCCAACCGGTTGAAAAGCTACACCGGCATTGACCTCTACCAGCGGCCCTTCTTCCGCAACACCGGGGATTTTCCGCTGTTCTGCAAGGCGCCGAACACGCGGCGCGCCAGTTTTGGCGATGACAGCACACAAGGCGATTTGCCCTGTATCAAGACCGGCATCAACCTGCGCCAGTATGCGGGCATCACCGGCAATGGCGGCTACCAGTGGTACCACGAGGAACTGGCCCGCCTGAACCCGGGCACCGAGGGTGCCTTCTACAATTGGGGCTGGTGGGACACCAATTTTGACGAGCTGACCTACCTGACCGACTTTCCCCAGGTCGAGGCAACGCCGCCTGAAGGCGGGCTGCGCCACTTCAAGGGCATCGGCTGGGTTGGCGTTCAGCACGCCATGGCGGACCCGGACGAACATATCCAGCTGGTGTTCAAATCCAGCAAATACGGCTCCATCAGCCACAGCCACGGCGACCAGAACGCCTTCTGCATGGCGGCCTACGGCGAGGATATGGCGATCCAGGCCGGCTATTACGTCGCCTTCAACTCGACCATGCACCAGAAATTCCGCCGCCAGACCGTGTCGAAGAACGCCATCTTGATCAACGGCAAGGGCCAATATGCTGACAAGGACAAGGCCAAGGCCATGGCGTCCTCCGGCAAGATCATTGCCGCAGAAGAGCGTGAAGATCACATCTACATCAAGGGCGACGCCACCGAGGCCTACAAGTCTCTGTCGCCCGAAGTGACCCTGGCCGAGCGCGAGATCTACTTCGTGCGCAACAGCTACTTCGTGATCGTCGACAAGGTCGATGCGGATAAACCGGTCACGTTGGAATGGCTGCTGCACGCCAACAACCCTTACGAGCTGGGCAAGACCTCCTTCCGCAACACCGGCGAGCGCGCAGGCTTCTACGGCCAGGTGGTCTGGTCCGAGGCGGGCAAGCCCGAGCTGAGCCAATACACTGGTTTCCCGGATGTGGACCCGGCCGACTACGAAGGGCTGCCGGTTTCGACCTGCCTCACCGCCAAATACCCGGCCTCAACCCGCCACCGGATCGCCACCCTGCTGGTGCCCTACAAGCTGAGCGAGCCGAAGCGGATCTTCAACTTCATGGATGACCAGGGCTACGACGCCGACCTCTATTTCACCGACTCTGACGAGAACACCTTCAAAGTCGTGATGAAGAAACTGGCCAATACCTGATCCGAAGCAAAACCGGTGCCGTCTGACTGCAGTCCGGCATCTGCACACACCAATTGACTTGGAACCGAGACATGACCGTAAAAAACTTCTTCCCCGGAGCTGAAGGCAAGCTGCTCAACGTCGACACCGGGCTGAGCCGGAAAGTTGGCGCCTACAACGACAACCTGATGTGCGTCGAAGTGCATTTCGAGGCCGGCACCGTGGCTCCGATGCACAGCCACCCGCACGAGCAGATTACCTATGTGATCTCCGGCAAGTTCGAGTTCACCGTCGGCGATGAGACCCGCACCGTCTCTGCCGGCGACTCGCTCTACAAACAACCTAACATCGTGCACGGAGCGACCTGCCTGGAGGCAGGCACGCTGCTGGATATGTTCACGCCGCATCGTGAAGATTTCCTGTGATCCGGCAAACCAACAAATAAGACAAGGGAGTAGCTGGAATGACCAAACCAGTAATCGGCTTTATCGGCCTGGGCCTCATGGGCGGCAACATGGTGGAGAACCTGCAGAAACGCGGGTTCGAACTGGTCGTGATGGACCTCAACAAAGATGCCGTCGCAACGGTTCTGGACCGCGGCAATGCGCGCGAAGCGGCCTCGCCCAAGGAACTGGCCGAAGCCGCCGATATCGTGATGCTCTGCCTCACCACTTCGGATGTGGTCGAAGCGCTTGTCTACGGTGACAACGGCATTCTGGCGGGCATCAAGGAAGGTGCCGTTCTGGTTGACTTCGGCACCTCGATCCCGGCCTCGACCCGCAAGATCGGCGCGGATCTGGCCGCCAAGGGTGCGGGCATGGTCGACGCGCCGCTGGGCCGCACGCCTGCGCATGCCAAGGACGGTCTCCTGAACATCATGGCCGCCGGCAACAAGGACACTTTCGACAAGGTGAAACCGGTGCTGGACGAACAGGGCGAAAACGTCTTCTACCTCGGCGCGCTGGGCGCGGGTCACACCACCAAGCTGATCAACAACTTCATGGGCATGACCACCGTCTGCACCATGAGCCAGGCTTTCGCCGTAGCCGACCGCGCCGGCGTTGACCGCCAGCAGCTCTATGAGATCATGTCGACTGGCCCGTCGAACTCTCCCTTCATGGGCTTTTGCAAGAACTATGCCGTCGACGGCGTCAGCGACCTCGGCTTCTCCATCAACAATGCCAACAAGGATCTCGGCTATTTCCTAAAAATGGCCGAAGACCTGGGCACCCGCGCGGTGATCGGCGAAGGTACGTCGCAGAACCTTGAGGCCGCCGTGGCGGCAGGCCTGGGCGAAGGCAATGTGCCCGAGATCTTCGACTATTTCCTGAAACTCGAAAAATAACACTCAACAAGCGTTTAAGTGCAGCCGGCTCCGGTCGGCTGCCAGTGAGAAAGGTATCACACCCATGAAACTTCAGGGAAAAACCGCAATCGTCACCGGTGGCGGCCGCGACATCGGCCGTGCCTGCGCGGTAAAACTCGCCTCGGAAGGCGCAAATGTTGCGATCAACTATTTCGCCAGTAGCGCCGGTGCCGAAGAGACTGTCAAACAGATCGAAGCCGCCGGGGGCAAGGCCATCGCGGTGCAGGGCGACTTGAACAAACCTGAAGATGTGGATGCGCTGGTTGCAGCCACGGTTCAGGCCTTTGGCAGCCTCGATATTCTGGTGAACAACTCGGGCGGTTTGGTTGCACGTAAAACCATCGCCGAAATGACGCTGGAGCATTGGCAGACGGTCATGGATCTGAACCTGACCAGCACTTTCCTGATGATCAAGGCCTGCCTGCCGCACATGGAATCCGGCGCGATTGTCAACCTGGCCAGCCAGGCTGGTCGTGATGGCGGTGGCCCCGGTGCGATCCCCTATGCGACCTCCAAAGGTGCTGTCATGACCATGACCCGCGGTCTGGCCAAGGAACTGGGCCCCAACATCCGCGTCAACGCGTTGTGCCCCGGCATGATCGACACCGATTTCCATAACATCCACACCGCTGACGCCGCGCGCCGTGGTTTGGAGGCAACCGCGCCGGTGAAGCGTCAGGGCATTCCGGAGGATACCGCCAATCTGGTGCTTTTCCTTGCCAGTGACGACTCTGGTTTCCTGACCGGAACCAACGTCGACATAAACGGTGGGATGCTGTTCAGCTAATCGCTCTTCCCCCTCGAAACACAAAACCGCTGTCCCGGACTGGCTAAAGGAGTATCGCTATGTTGAAAGTTCTGATTTTTGGAACCGGCTTTGCCGGACAAGGCCATGCCGATGCTTTCCGAGGCGCGGGTGTTGAGGTGGTTGGCATGGTTGGCCGCACGCCAAGTGTGGTCAGCGACGTCACCGAAAAAATGGGCATCCCCTATGGCGGAACCAACTGGCAGGAGGCACTGACCGCCTGCAAGCCGGACATCGTCTCGATTGCGACGCCCGGGGGCGCTCACTTTGATCCGATCAAGGAAGCCATCGCTTTTGGCTGCCATGTCTATGTCGATAAGCCGATGACCCACAGTGGTGAAACGGCGGCTGAACTGTACAGGCTGGCGCAAGAACGGGGCGTCAAGACGGCCTATTCCGCCAGTTTCCGCTACACGCCCTCCGTTCTGCACGCCAAGCAACTGGTTGCAGAGGGCGCTATTGGTGAGCCGGCCGAGATTGAGTGCATTTCGCACTTCAATCTGGAACGCGGCATCCCATTTGGCTGGTCACACCGCGCCGAAGATGGCGGCGGGCGTCTGAACAACAACTTCACCCATACCCTGTCCATCGTCTCTTCTGTGGTGGGCGACAAGATCCTGTCGATCTGTGGCGACGTGCGCGATGATATGGGCCGGGCACCCATCGTTGACGGCGTGCATAACTTTCTCACCCGCCGCAGTTTCATTCCCGAGGATCTGAACGATCCTGAGCTCAAATGGGGCGAGAGCGATGTGGAATGGTCCTATACCGTTCTGGCCAAGCTCGAGAGCCCGATGGCCAAACAGCCGGTGTCGGTTCTGATCAAACATGGCGGGCTGGTGCCCCGGTTTGATGATGACCATATCGTGTTTTACGGCACCAAGGGCGCGCTCTACCTCAAAAACGTCTACGGAAGCGGCCAGCTGTATCACTGGGGCGAGTCCAAATCCTGGGAAGCGCTGCCGCTGCCGCAGGATCTGGTCGATTCCGTGCCTGACGTCGAAGGCGAAACCGAACAATGCTGGCACTATCTCGTGCGCGAGTTTGTGAAAGACATCCGCGGTGAGGAGGTCGAGCCCTATCCGACTTTCCGTGAGGGCAGCCAGTATCAGCAGATCATCGACCTGCTGCGTGCAAACGACAATTGGACCGATGTGACCGATTTGGCCTGAGACACGGCCAGCAAGAAAGAGACCAATGCCATGAAGATTACCGATGCCAAAGTGTTTGTTGGCGGACCCGGCAAAAACTACGTCACGTTGAAGATCATGACCGACCAGGGCGTCTTTGGCCTGGGCGATGCGACCCTGAACAACCGCGAGACCCTGCCTGCCGCCTATCTGCAGGACTATTTGATCCCGACCCTGATCGGGATGGATCCGCGCAACACCGAAGACATCTGGCAGTTCTTCTATCGCGGTGCCTATTTCCGCGGTGGCCCAATTGCGATGGCTGCCTACGGCGCGATTGACATGGCCCTGTGGGACATCAAGGGCAAGCTGGCCAATATGCCGCTCTATCAGCTGTTTGGCGGCAAAAGCCGAGATGGCGCCTTGACCTATGCCCATGCAGCCGGGGCTGATCTTGAGGATCTGATGGATTCCGTCAGCCGCTATGTTGAGCTCGGCTATAAGGCGGTGCGCGTGCAATGCGGCATTCCGGGCATGCCAACGGCCAGCTATGCGGTGCCGGACAAGAAGGGTGGGGCAGGGGATTACATCACTGACTTCTCTGGCATTCTGCCTACAATGGAGGTCTGGGATACGGGTCGCTATATGCGCTATATGCCCGATGCTCTGGCAGAAATCCGCGCCCGTTTTGGTCCGGAGCTGCACATTCTGCACGATGTGCATCACCGCCTGTTGCCGCGCGAAGCGGCAGAGTTTGCCAAAGCTGTTGAACCTGTCGGCCTCTACTGGCTGGAAGACCCGACCCCGGCCGAGGATCAGGACGCGCTGCGGCTGTTGCGGCAGCACTCGACCGTGCCAGTCGCCATCGGCGAGGTCTTTCATTCGATCTATCAGTGCAACAAGCTGATCGAGAACGAGCTGATCGACTTTATCCGGGTGGCTGTGACCTATGCTGGCGGCATCACCCATACCAAGCGCATCGTGGACCTTGCCGGTCTCCACCACGTGCGCACCGGGTTCCATGGCGCGCCTAGCCATTCGCCGCTGTCGATGGCCGCACAAGCGCATCTGAACGCCTGGGCGCCGAACTTCGGCATTCAGGAATATCTGGTTCTGGGCACGCCCGAATGTGACGCGCTGTTCCCCTCGGATCACCGGCTCGAAGGTGGCTTGTTCCATGTCAGCGATGCCCCCGGTCTGGGCGTCGATTTTGATGAAAAAGAGGCAGAGCGTTACAGCTACAGCCCCGGCAGCCACCCGGTTGTCCGGCTGGAAGACGGAACACTCTGGAATTACTGAGGCCGACCCCGACATATGCAAACGCCCGCATGGGCGCTTGCACGCACGGGGCCTCTACCGGGATATACGATCATGACTGCATCTACTTCTGACGCGGCGTTCCGCGTCCTTGCCATCGGTGAATGTATGGCAGAGCTGGCGCCATCCGATGCGCCTGGTGATTTCCACCTGGGCTTTGCCGGTGATACGTTCAACACCGCTTGGTATCTTGCGCGGTTGCGGCAGAATATTGCCGTGTCCTATTTCACCGCCATCGGCACCGACAAGATTTCCCAGCAGTTGCGGCGGGCGCTGGCAGAGGGGGGCATCGATGATGCTCATGTGCGCGCCCTGCCGGACCATACGGTCGGGCTCTACCTGATCTCGCTTGAAAATGGCGAGCGCAGCTTCTCTTACTGGCGTGGCCAATCCGCCGCGCGCGAACTGGCACGGGATAAAAGCGCACTGGCTGCCGCCATGCAGGAGGCGGATCTCGTCTATTTCTCGGGCATTACACTGGCCATTCTGGATGCCCCATCGCGCGCCACCTTGCTGGATGCCCTGCGCAGCGCGCGCGCCGCGGGCAAGATCATCGCCTTTGATCCCAACCTGCGCCCCCGCCTGTGGAACGATACCTCCGAGATGACCGAGGCCGTCATGCAGGGGGCCGCCGTCAGCGACATCGCCCTGCCATCCTTTGAGGATGAGGCAAGCTGGTTTCAGGATGCCGACCCGGTGGCCACCTTGGATCGTTATTCCGGCGCTGGTGTGACCACGGTTATCGTCAAGGACGGGCCGAACCCGGCGCACTACCGGCGGGGCACAGAACAGGGCAGCGTTGCGGTGCCGCCGCTGACCTCGATCGTCGATACAACAGCAGCCGGGGACAGTTTCAACGCCGCGCTGCTGGCCGGAATAGAGGCTCAAAAACCGCTGCCCGAAGCCATCGCTCAGGCCTGCCGTCTGGCCGGGCAGGTGGTGCAGGGCAAGGGCGCGCTGGTGCCAGTCGAACCGGAAGATCCCAGCACCTAAGTCCCGCAATCAGAGGAGTTTGAAATGCCCAATCCCCCCCTTGCAGAGACCATCGAGCTCCACCCTGAAACGCTGCATCGCCTGTCACAGGCGAGCACGGCGACAATTGCGACGCTTCTTTATAAACGGGGATACCTCAATGCCTTTGTGCAGGGGGTGGCAGCGCTGGGCCGCGGCAAGCGGGCGCTGGTCGGTCCGGCCTTTACACTGCGTTACATCCCGGCGCGCCCCGACACTGATCCGATCGAAGCGTTCCGCGAAGCGGATCATCCGCAGCGGGTGGCGATCGAGGAATGCCCGGAAGGTGCGGTGCTGGTGATGGATTGCCGTCAGGATGCCTCTGCGGCCTCGGCCGGGTCGATCCTGGCCACGCGGTTGCAGGTGCGCGGCGGCGCGGGTCTGGTGACAGATGGCGGCATCCGCGATGCCGCAGGCGCGGCGGATCTGGACATGCCGGTCTTTGCGGCCTGTGCGTCGGCACCGACCAACCTGACCAAACACCACGCGGTCGACATGGGGCTGCCCATCGCCTGCGGCGGTGTTGCGGTTTATCCCGGTGATATTGTGCGCGGCGACGAGGATGGGGTGATGATCATCCCGCGTCACCTTGCGGATGAGGTCGCCGAGGAAAGCACCGGGATGGAGCTGTTCGAAGCCTTTGTACTGGAGGAGGTCCTGCGCGGCGTGCCGATCATCGGCCTCTATCCTCCCACCGATCCCGCAACCGTGACCCGCTTTGACGCCTGGAAAGCCCAGCAGCAGGGAGAAATGTCATGAGAGAGACCTGGCGCTGGTTCGGCGCGCACGACAAAATCACCCTGCCTGAAATCGCCCAGACCGGCGCGGCGGGCATCGTCACGGCCCTGCATGACATTCCTTACGGCGAGGTCTGGCCGCGTGACGCAATCGCCGCACACCGTCGGCAGATCGAAGCCGCAGGCTTCACCTGGGATGTGGTCGAAAGCCTGCCTGTCCACGAGGTGATCAAGCGCGGAGAAGGGGATCTGTCCGGACTCTTCTCGGCCTATCGTCAGTCCATGGCAAACCTCGCCGCCGAGGGTATCAAAACGGTGTGCTACAATTTCATGCCACTGCTGGACTGGACGCGGACCGACCTGCAAGCGCCCGTCGCACGCGGCGGTACATGCCTGCGGTTCTCGGCTGCAAAAATGGCCGCGTTCGAGATCTTCATGGTTGGCCGCGCGGACGCCCGTCAGGCCTATTCACCCGAAGCGGTGGAGGCCGCAGACCACTGGTACCAGCAATCCAGCGACGCGGATCGTGAAGACTTGCTGGCTGCGATCATGTCCGGGCTGCCGGGGGCCTTTGACCGCTATGATCTGGCGGGGCTCAGGGCTGCTTTGGAACCCTATGCGGGGCTCACCCCTACGGATCTGCGCGCCAATCTGAAAAGATTTCTGCAAGAGATCATTCCCACCGCTCAGGAGTTGGAGATGAGTTTCGCCATCCATCCGGATGATCCGCCCCGCGACATTCTTGGCCTGCCACGGATTGTTTCAAACCAGGCAGATCTTGCCTGGATTATGGGTGCTGTCGACGCGCCGGAGAATGGGCTGACGCTGTGCACCGGGTCGCTTGGCGCCAATCCTGCCAATGACATCGCCCAAATCGCCCATCAGTTCGGCGACCGGATACATTTCGCCCATCTGCGCAATGTCCGAAAAGAGCCGGATGGCTCCTTCGAGGAGGCACCGCATCTGGACGGCGACACCGATCTGGTGGCGGTGGTCGATGAGCTGCTGGAAGCCGAAGCGCGGCGTGATGTCTCCATCCCGTTTCGCCCGGATCACGGGCATGACCTGCTGTCAGATTCCGACCGCGCCACCCAGCCCGGTTATCCCCTGATAGGTCGCATGCGCGGTTTGGCGGAAATGCGCGGTGTCATTGCCGCGCTTAGCTGATCCATGGGCGGCGGCGGTCGGCCAAGATATATGGCAGATGCCCTGCGGGTCTGACACCTTTTGGGTCAATACTCAGCCCTCCAGCCCGCAAGCGGGCTTCAGGCGAATGAGTGTGGCGTCGAAGCCGGTGTGTTCCCGGCCCCCGGGCGGCAGGCAGGTGCCGCCGGAGTAGGGTCATTGGACTTGGAGAAACGCGGTTCTCTCGATCTTTACGCGTGCACTGGCTCCGGGATCAGCACCAGTTTTCCGGTGTGCGCCTTGGCGAGGAAATCTTCCTGAGCGCGGGTGATGTCAGCCGGCGGATAGGTCTTTGCGACCAGCGGGCGGATCTCGCCGGCCTTGATGTAGGAGATCAGGTTCTCAAAAACCTCATCTTCCTGAAAGGTGCAGCCAAACAGGGTGAGGTCTTTCAGATAAAGCGTGCGGACATCGATCTGCGAGAGCGGCCCGGCAATGGCGCCGGCCACCGCGTAACGCCCGCCAAGGCGCAGTACGTCCATAAAGGAGGGCCACTGGTCGCCGGCTACCAGATCAATCACCACGTCGACACTGCCCTCACCAAGTTCGGCCAGCAGATCGGCATTGCCGTCAATGACCTGATCGGCCCCGATGGCGCGGACCTCGTCGAGTTTGGCGGCCGAGGCAAGCGCGATGACAGTTGCGCCGCGCCGCTTTGCCAGTTGCACTGCAGCAGATCCAACACCGCCAGAAGCACCCGAAATCAACACCCGTTCCGCGCCAACACCGGCCCGGTGAAGCATGTTTTCAGCTGTTGAATAGGCGCAGGGGATCGAGGCGAGCTCTGCGTCGGACCAATCACAGCTGACTGCATGGGTTTCGCGCCCCGGTGCCACGGAAAATTGGGCAAATCCGCCGTCACATTCGCTGCCCATGGTCCAGCATTCATAAGGGCGGTAGTCGACGTAAGAGCGCAGCATGTTGCGCACCAGCACCCGTTCACCGATGCGGGCAGCGTCAATCCTTTCACCAACGGCGACGATATGGCCGCAGACATCGGCGCCCTGAATACGTGGAAAAGTCAGCGGCGTGCCGGACCAGTTGGCGTCATCATCATTGAGCGTCTCAAATCCATCCGCGCCACCTGCATTGGTGTCGGCTTCCACCGACTTGGAGTACCAGCCGATGCGGGTGTTGATGTCCGTGTTGTTCACCCCGGCTGCGGCGACCCTGATCAGAACCTCGCCAACCCCGGGCTGTGGTGTGGGGACATCGGTTCGGTAGGCAAGCTGGTCAATGCCTCCATGACCAAGAAGCTGCACTGCGTGCATGGTTTTGGGGTGGGTCATGATATTGCCTTATCTATCAAGAGCGCGCGTGCCTGTTGCAGCGCGGAATATCTCTGCCGACGCAGCATATCCCCTGGCCGCACAATGTGCATCCGGACGGCGGGTGCATTTCTGTTCGGTTCCATCCATCAAGCGGAAAGTGCCGGGATCCTTCTACCTGTCGCTTGCAGTTTTGCGACCTTGGACTGGCAATTCCGCGACAAACCGGCCTGCTTGCCTTGCGAAGTCGTCATAGAGGGGTCATTGGGCCTCGGCTTGGTCTGTGGCAAAGAATGCCAACCAACCCGTCCAAGGGTTTGTGTTTCTTCGGGCTGTTTCTTTAGGTAATAAGCTGCGCTTGGGTGAAATCGGTTGAGTAAGTTTCGAATAGAAAATTATTATTGCGTGCAAAACCCATTGATTAGAGTTTTGAGCAAGTGATGTGTGTGGCGCAAGGGCCTGCCAAATGCGAAGCTCCGGTTGGTGCATTCAGGATTCTGTGCGGTAACAACACCGGCGCAGGGCTGTCTTTAGCACCAGACCTAGGTTCAGGTTGAAAGCCGGAAGTTCGGCGCAAGGCCTTTTTACGGCGGATGAGTGTCGGCAAGGTTTCATTTCCCTTACCAATTTCTGGAGAGAGCGTTTCTGGTTTACTTGAAATGTGATTCTAATTATGAGTTTGAAGAGATATTTTCGTCGTCGCTTGTGCGAATGTAAAAAGCTGCTTGTGGCGCTCCCATTTTAATGACTTTGATCCTCGAATGTTGAGAGGCATTTACATTATGAATACTATTCAAAAGATTACCTGCGCTGCTTTTCTGAGCTTGGCTGCAGTTCCGGCCAATGCCCAAAACGCCGCAGCACCGAATATTGATTTCGAAGCTTTGCTTTCCTCCTGTTCCAGTGATTCCTCAGGGTGCGCTGCGATTTTGCAGCAGGCGCTTGGGCAAATCACCGCAGTTCAGGCGCAGCTGCCGGCTGCTGTCGTCGATAATCTGCTTGGCTCTTTGGCCACGGTGGCCGTGTCTGCGGCGACGGAAACGCCGGGGATCAGCCAAAGCATGGGCAGCATTGTTGAGACCATCGCTGAAACGGTTTCCGAAGACCGCCGTGACTCACTGCAGCAGGTTGCGCAAAACGTGTCGAACGGCAATTCCGGTGGTGTTGATCTCGACGCCGTCGCCGGCAGCCCAGGCTGATCACAGCCTTTTGGGTTTTTCACGTTCAAGGGCGGTCTTCGGGTCGCCCTTTTGCCTGACCGGTTTTATGAGCTTGGAAATTTTTAGTCTACGGTGTCCTTGGATGGGAACCCATTAGTCAATTTGAGGGCACCGTGAAGCTTGGCGCGACGCATGTATTTTGGGCTGTCCTATCGGCCGTTGTGTTTTTCGCAGCAGTCGTGACGGCCGTTCCTGAGGTCAAGGCGATTACCTCCACAGGTGGGTCCGCGGCGCTGACTTTCCTGAAAGCGGCCAATGAGAAACCGGAGCTTGCCAAAGCCGGGTCTCTGACAGCCCAGACGGCTCAAATGGTCGAGTGTGATGATCTTCTCGGCTCCGCTTTCGCCATATCTGCCGGTCCTGCGGCGCTGCGCAATGTCGCAGAGGCCTGCCTGCAGCGTGCCGACCGGGTTCTCCTTTCCTCACCGACGTTTTCGGCTGCCCATCTCGTCCGTAGCAGCGCATTGCATCAGCTGGCGGAACCCGCAAAAGCGGTCGAAAGCCTGCGGCGCGCGCAGGTGCTGGCACCGAATGAGGGCTGGCAGGCTGCACGGCGTTTGCGATTGGCCTTTGCGATTGCAGAAGGGGACAGTTCGACCTTGCCGCAGACGGCGTCTCTGGATGCATCTGTCGTTTTGCAGGATCACCGCTACCGTGCATTGCTGGCAGAGCTCTATATCAGAAAGCCTGAAAGGCGTGCCTGGCTCTCTGGCGCGGTTGAACATGGCACAGCGCGTGACCGGCGGGATTTTCTGCGCTTGGTCAAAGAGATATCCGTTGATGGCGGGGGCGCGTGAATGATTAGTTTTGCCGATTATACGCCGCGCAAGGCCGGACAGCCCAGGCCGGATCGATCTGCGGCGGAACAAAACGCGCCAGAGTTGGTTTTTGAAAGCGTGCCTCTGCGGGTGGAGCGTATGCGGCTGTCTTCGAAATCTGCTGGCAGACTCAATGATGCGGTTGCCCTTTGCATCGCGATCTTCTTGTTTCTGGCCCCTGTTCCCTTTGGTGCCAACCGGCCACTTGCCTGGCTGGGCGCCTCTGCCGCGATTGCGCTGCTGACCCTGACATACACATTGCTGATTTCTGCCTTTGACCCGGCGCGGCCTGCGCAGTTTCGCCGTCATTTGGCGGTTCTTGTTCCTGGGGGCGTCTTATTGCTGGGGGCCGTTCTTCAGCTTTTGCCTATTGGGGGCGTCGAAGGTTTGCACGAAGAGTTGCAGCCCGCACATATTACGTTTTCGCCGTCGGCCACCCAGCTTGGGTTGATAAGAATGACCAGCTACGCAATGTTGTTTTTCCTGATCCTTGAGGTCTGCGCAAATTCTGTCCGGGCAGAGCGGCTGGTGGCATTCATTTTCTACGGCGTTTTGCTGCATGCCATATGGGCTTTGATTTCACTGACATTTCTGGGGGATACGCTGCTATTCTCCGAGAAGGTGGCCTACAGAGGCTATGCAACGGGTACATTTGTAAACCGGAATTCCTTTGCCACATATCTGACAATGGGGTTCATCGTTGGTCTGGGTCGTCTCTTGTTTAACCTCTACGGCCCGCAACCTCGGGTGCCTCGGGGGCGGTCCTACCTGAGGCGAATTACCATTGAAACGGTGGTCCAGGCGGCCTTTCTGGCGATCAATTTTGTCACCTTGCTGGCGACCGGTTCGCGCTTGGGGCTGGTGTCCTGCCTTGTTGGCTCTGCATTTCTATTGCTGGCGGTGCTGGGAAAAACCAAGGCCCTTTCCGGCGTCTCTGCGGTGATCCTGGTTCTGGTCTTTCTTGTCGTCGCGGCCGTGGCTGTGGTTGCGGGCGGTGATCAGATCGGTGACCGTCTCGCTTTTCTGATCGTGGACGCTGACAAACGGGTGGAGCTTTTTCGGCAGACACTGGCGATGATTTCTGAGCGGCCATTTCTTGGGTATGGTTTGGACAGTTTCCCGATCGCTTTTGAGCTCTTCCATAGTCCCGCGCTTTCGACTTCGGTGACATGGGAGAAACCGCACAACAGCTATCTGACACTTTGGGCGGAATTTGGCGTTGTCCTTGGATCCCTGCCTTTGCTGATCACGGCTATCTGTTTTGTGGGGGCATTGCGGCAGATGCGCGAAAGGGCGACATCCTTTACCCCGGCTGCGGTTGCCTGTTCCGTAATTGTTGCCTGCGCCATTCACTCACTGGGAGATTTCAGCCTGGAAATAGCGGCAAACACTTATGTGTTTGTCGCTTTGGTGGGAATTGGAATTTCCAGGAAGCTCCGCTGATGAGGTGGTTCAGACGCAAGCCCCGGCCAAGCAGCGACAGTCCCCATGTGCTGCGTCTGGCAGAGCCGCCATCAGCAATCTACGCGATCGGCGATATTCACGGCTGCCTGCCCCTCTATGAAAAGCTGGAAGCCATGCTGGTTGCCGATGCGCGGCAATTCAGCGGCTGTAAGCTCATCGTCTGTCTTGGGGATGTGGTAGACCGGGGGCCGATGACGGCGCAGCTGATTGATCGGCTGATCGGGCCTGCGCCAGAGGGTTTTCAGCGTTTGGTTCTGCGTGGCAATCACGAAGAGATGATGACCCAGTTCCTGCGAGCCCCTTCAAGACACAAGCAATGGCTTGCTTATGGTGGTGAAGAAACCCTGCGCTCCTACGGGCTGAAACCTCAAACCGACGCAGGGTTTGAGGTCGATGGCCCCCTTCTGCACGAGAAGCTCAATATTGCGATCCCGCCTGCGCATCGCAGCTTTCTGGCCGGGTTGCCTTGCGCCCTCTCCGTCGGGGATCTGAGGTTTGCCCATGCAGGCTATGCTTTGGAAAAGCCGGAAGAGCATCAGAACCGGGAGCAGCTGCTTTGGGGGCCACCGGGTCAGGTTGATGCCTACACCGGATCTCATCGGCTGGTGCATGGGCATGTGATTGTGTCTCAAATTGAGGCGGCAGGCACACGGATAAATCTTGATTTGGGTGCATATGAAACAGGACGGCTTGCGGCAATGCGTTTCTTGCCGTCTAACACTTCGGGAAAGACATTTGTTGCTGAATTTGGGGAATCAATAATGGGTTCCCCGCTGGAAGATTGATTACGGGAAATTATTTGATGACTCAGGCCAATGAAGATTATTTCGATCTTTTGGGTGTTATTGCTATTCTGCGCCGACAATTACGGTTGGTTCTCCTCATTACAGTGGTGATTGTCGCGATTGCATTTGTTTATGTTGTTCGCGCCACCCCGCTTTACACGTCGACAGCATTGGTGCGGGTGGATCCGCAAGAGACCAATTTGCTGGACCCCACAATACGTGGGAGTGCAAATTCCGGAGTGGAATCCACCCGGATTGAAACTGAGGTCGAGATCCTCAAATCCTCCAGTCTTGCCCTGCAGACCATTTCCAGCGGAAATTTGCAGACCAGCGTCGAATTCGGGTCGCAGGTCAGCCGGTTGGACAGTTTCAAAACCGCGTTGGGTATCGATCTTCCGGCACCGCCCTCGGGGGATGCGCTGCTGAATGCAACGCTTGAGAAGTTCTCGAAATCCCTGACTGTGCGCCGTCGCGGGCAGACCTATCTGATCGCCATTCAAGTTACGACACCGGATCCGCGGCAATCGGCGAATGTGGCGAATGATCATGCCCGAACCTATATCAGCGATCAGGTTTCCGACCGTGTCGCCTCGTCCATCGCGGCCCGTGATATTCTTCAGTCGCAGTTGAATCAGGCCCGCCAACGACTGGCGCAGAGCAATGAATCCCTGCAGGTTTACATCGGTGACAACATCGACCGTTTGATTGCTGAAACCGGCTCCGAGGAGCTGGCTTTTCTTGCGGCTGGTCTGGGCAAGGCAAGCCTGCAAATGGACAGTAGCTTGAACAGTCTCGAGGCGGCGCGCTTAGCGGTCGTGAAAAATGACTGGTCCGCCTTGGCGAGCAGCGTCGGAGATTCCGCAATTCGCGCCCTTGAGCAGGAGCGCCTGACATTGCGAAACCACCTCCAGGCCGAGGCGGCAGAAAGCGTTCAGGCGATTGACCTGACCGAAGGGCTGGCCCAGATCGAACGGCAACTTCAGCTGCGCAGCCAGTCCGTGGTGTCAAGATTGCAGCAGGATGTGGCGAGCTACCGGGATAGCCGCCAGACGCTGCTGGACGATATGCAGAATCAGGTGCTGCAGAGCGAGCTGAGCGCAGGTACGCTGGCTGATATTTATGAATTGCAACAAGAAGCACAGATCGCCCAACGCCAGTATGATCAGCTGATCGGACGGATGCGTGATGTTGAAACGCAGGCGGTGCTGCAGATGGCCAACAGCCGGATCGTGTCCGAGGCCATTCCGGCGGTCAACCTGTCATACCCAAACAAGAAAATAGTTCTGGTTCTGGCAATTGTTGCCGCAGCTGGTGTCGGCATTGGGGCTGCGCTGTTGAAGGAATTCTATTTCGGTGGGGTGACTGCGGCCAGCCAGCTGGCCAATATTATTCCCGCCAAGGTGGGCGCGGTGATCCCGAAAATCGGCAGCTCGGGCGGCGGCAAAAGTGTTGCCGACAAGGTTGTGAACGAGCCGATGTCGCAATTCGCCGAAGCGTTCCGTAAATTGCGCGCCAGTGTCGATCAAACATGCGGCGCAGCCACAGACCGCGGGCGGGTGATCCTCGTGACGTCGGCAATTCCGGCGGAAGGGAAATCAACCACCGCCCTTTCGCTGGCCAGGACCTACGCGCTGGCTGGCAAAAAGACGCTTCTGATCGACGCCGATTTGCGCAATCCTAGCATTCACGGTTTCATTGGGGAAAACCCGGAATATGGTTTGATGGATTTCCTGATGTCTGAAGAGCAGGCTGAGAATGCCTCTGCCAAGTCAGGTGACGCAACTGGGGAGGGGGCCACCCCGGAATTGGTGGATGAATTCTACGGGGTCGATCCGCTGAGCAATCTTGGCATTATCCTTGGCAGCCGTCGTGCAAACACACCTACGGACGCGCCGCTGCAGACCGATGCATTTCTGGAAATGATTGCCGAAACGCGCGGCGCATTTGACGTGGTTGTGATTGATACCGCGCCGCTGCTGCCGGTTGTTGATACACAGTATATCGCTCCGCTCGTCGATGCAGCGGTCATCTGTGTTCGATTTGGCGAGGCCAATCAGGCAGAGCTTCGGACGGCCAGCACCCTGCTGGGCGACACGCTGGCCACTGATGCGCAAACGGTAACAGTGCTGAACTGTTTCGAAGGCATCAAGCAGAGCTATCGCTACGACGGCTATTATGGCTGACCTCACCCGCGCCCTGATGCCAGTCTGCCTGCCGGCAGCAGGGGGTGTTCACAGCAGTCCGCCCAACCCGGATGCCTGTCGGGAAATCCCGGAGGCCAGTGGAAAAAGGCTGGCCTGAATGGAGTGATAGATATCCGGCTTGCCGTTGAATTGCTTGGCGGCTGGCTGGCCCTTCGCATCAATTTCCGGAAACCACCCCCCGTTTTCATGATCGATGAAGTGGCGATCTGCAAAGGCCCAGAGGCGGTTGTACCATTGAGCATCCTCATCGTTGGGCTCCAGTTTCAGGAAGCTGGCGAGCGTGCCGATAGCCTCGGTCACCGGCCACCAATAGCGGTCGCGCACCGCCGGGGTGCCGTCGAAATTCAGCGTATAGAAGAAACCGCCGTCCCTGGCGTTCCAGGCGTCCTGCAGGGCGCGGCTGGTCAGGGCGCGGGCCTGTAGCGGCAGGGTGGTGCCACTTTGGCCCGTAAGATCCCAGTATTGCAGCAGCAGCCGGGCCAGCTCAAACGAATGACCCGGCGTGGTACCAGCAGGGCGGAACATCGGGTCGCCGCCATAGGCGCGGTCGATCTGCCAGTCTTCGGTGTAATGTTCGGGCAGGCGGTTGTTTTCGCTCGCGGCCATCTTGTTCACAAAGAAATCAAGGATACGCCCGGCGCGGGTCAGGAATTCCTCACGCCCCGTTGCCTCATGGGCGGTGAGTAGGGCCTCGGTGGCGTGCATGTTGGCGTTCATGCCGCGATAGGTTGAAAAGGGCGTCCAGTCGCGGTTCCATTCATCGGCAAAAAGGCCGTGATCCTCCTGCCAGTAGCGTGTGTCCAGCACCGTCCAGACATCATCGATGAGACGGGTTGCATCCGGGTGGCCGGCATTCAGCGCGCTGGCGCCGGCCAGCAGCACAAAGGCATGGCCATAGGCCAGCTTGCGGTCGTCGTGGATCCGGTCGCCGTCCAATGCCCAGAGATAGCCGCCGTGTTCACGGTCGCGGTGGTGCTGCCACAGGTAGGCCATGCCCTGATCGACCATGGCTTCGCTGCCGGGGTGGCCGGCCAGCTTCCCCAGCGCGTAGGAGTGCACCAGACGGGTGGTGCTGTGCAGCTCTTGCACCGTGTCGGGCAGGGGGCTGCCGTCGAGGGCCAGAACATGATAGCCGGGGGCGCTGCGCAGGCTGGCATCAAAGCAGCGGAACTGCCGGGCCGCGTCATTGCACAAAAAGGCCCGGTGAGCCGGTGTGCCAAAGCTGAAACGGTCGGTCTGATCCGGGGAGGCAGGGCTCATTTTTTGGTCTCTTCTGGCTGGTGGAACACCGGGGCGTTCTGGTGCTTACTGAATAGATTGAAGAACTTGCAGGTCTTCCACGGGATCGCCCTTTATCCGACGCAATAGCAGGCTAGCAAGTGTGCCCCCCGCGACGGACAGGTCTTCATAGAGGCTGTCGACCTTGGGGCGGACAAGGTCGAACACACCCGAGGTCTGTTTCACCACAAGGCTGATGTCGCGCCCCGGTACCAGATTGCAGTCCTGGATGGCGGCCAGTGCGGCAAGACCTGAGACATCACCGGGCAGGACCAGCCCGTCCGGTGCGTCCGGTTCCATGAAGCGGCTGCGCAGTCGTGCGGCGATCGTGTCACCGTCACTGTCCAGCCCAATGCCCAGCAGAACCTCGTGCTCGACTCCGGCGGCGCGCACCGCCGACATGAAGCCATGCAACAGATGATGGCGAAAGGTGAACCGGTCCGGGGGCAGCAGAATCCCCAGACGGCTGGCGCCTTTGGCGATCAGCATCTCGGCAGCTTTGCGGCCGAAGCCGTAGTTGTCGTAATCCACATAGGCATGCGGTGTGGCCAGCTCTGTGCGGCCGTGGGTGACAAAGGGGAAGCCGGCCTCCTGCAGCATCCGCACGCGCATGTCGTCTGGTGCGGTGCGTGAAAAGATGATGCCATCGGCCAGATTGTTGCGCATGACCCGGCTGATGGTCTCCGCCGACTGATCGGGGCCGAAATCGGGCAACACCACCAGCTGGTAGGGGGTGCTTTCCAGTTCGGCGCTGATGCCGCTGATCAGAAGGGTGCCAAAACCAAGGATTTCTTCATGCGGTGGCAGGATCAGGTTGATCACATGGGTGCGCCCGGTGCGCAGCCTTTGTGCTGAGCGGTCAGGGGTATAGCCCAGCTCGGACGCAATGCGCTGGACCATCTGCCGGGTCTCTTTTGCCATCATCGGATCACCGGCCAGCGCCCGCGAGACAGCGCCGACGGAAATGCCGGCCTTCTCTGCGATTGTGCGCTGTGTGGGGCGCTGCTTATTGGGTTTCTGAGGCATCATGCGTCCAACTGTCTTTGTTTGGCGACCGTAATTTAATTCGATTAAACAGGCAATCACGGAGCCGAATTTTTCTTGCTTCGCCTACACTACTCCCCTGTAACTCAGTAAAACAAGGCGTTTTTGGGCGGATTGGCAGGTAAACAAATATGTTGACAGCTCAGAGTTTTATAACGTTATAAATGTTGCAGGATAAAAACCGGGAGGAAAACATGAAACTCAAGCAACTGATGACTGGTGCGGCAATGACTGCGCTGATATCTGGATCTGCCTTCGCGTCCGACGTGGAAGTGCTGCATTGGTGGACGTCCGGCGGTGAAGCGGCGGCGCTGAATGTTCTGAAAGATGACCTTGGCGGACAGGGTATTGGCTGGGTCGATATGCCCGTGGCGGGTGGCGGCGGGGAGGCCGCGATGACCACGCTGCGCGCCCGTGTGACTGCAGGCGACGCACCGACCGCGGTGCAGATGCTGGGCTTTGATATCATCGACTGGGCCAGCGAAGGTGTGCTGGGCAATCTGAATGACGTTGCGACCGCCGAAGGCTGGGACGCGGTTGTTCCGGGCGCCCTTCAGGCGTTCTCCAAGCACGAAGGCAACTGGATTGCCTCGCCGGTGAACGTGCATTCGACCAACTGGGTCTGGATCAACAAAGCGGCGCTGGACGCCACCGGCATGGCCGCCCCCGGCAGCTGGGACGAGCTGGTCGCCGTGCTGGACGCGATGAAGGCAAACGGCATCACGCCGCTGGCCCATGGCGGTCAGGCCTGGCAGGACGCCACCATCTTTGATGCCGTGGTTCTGGGCATGGGCGACGCCTTCTACAAATCCACCATGATCGATCTGGACCCCGCAGCCTTGGGCGGTGCAGACATGGTTGAGGCGTTCAACCGTATGGCCAAGCTGCGCTCTTACGTGGACGACAACTTCTCGGGCCGTGACTGGAACCTGGCCTCGGCCATGGTGATCAACGGCGAAGCTGGCATGCAGATGATGGGTGACTGGGCAAAGGGTGAATTCCTGCGCGCAGATCAGAAACCTGGCACAGACTTTGAGTGCATCCGTTTCCCCGGCACCCAGGGCGCTGTCACCTTCAACTCGGACCAGTTTGTGATGTTTGAAGTCTCCGAAGGACGCGACGCACAGCTGGCGATGGCCAAAGCGGTGATGGATCCGGCGTTCCAGTCGGCTTTCAACGTGGTCAAAGGGTCTGTCCCGGCACGTACCGATGTACCCAACACCGACTTTGACGATTGTGGCCGCAAGGGCATGGCCGATCTGGCGGATGCAGGCAACAATGATCGCTTGTTCGGGTCGATGGCGCATGGCCACTCGGTTCCGGCCTCTGTGAAAAACGCGATCTACGACGTGGTGACCGCGCATTTCAACGGCGAGTATGACGCAGAAACCGCTGCGGCCGAGCTGGTCAACGCGGTTGAATCGGCGATGTAAGCCTTAGACCAACAACCACACACCGGGGCTGGCCAATGGTCGGCCCCGATACTGCCGGATGGAGAGGTCTGTTCGGTGCCTTTGCGGCAATCCGGGCCTTGCGCAGCAACGCGGGCCGAAGGGGGAAATATGGCATCTCGTGCCGATGACGCGGATTTCCGCACCAAACTTCAGGAATGGATACCGAAACTCGTGTTGTCGCCCTCGGTGGCGCTGATGCTGGTCTTTGTCTACGGGTTCATTCTGTATACCATCTACCTCAGCTTCACCGGCTCAAAGATGTTGCCGAAGTATGACCTGATTGGCATCGACAACTATGTCCGCCTATGGGGGCTGTCGGCCTGGTGGACTGCGGTTTCCAATCTGGCCGTCTTTGCGACGCTCTATATCACAATCTGTACTGCCATTGGCCTGACGCTGGCCATCCTGCTGGATCAGAAGATCCGCGGTGAGGGTATGCTGCGGCCGATCTACCTCTACCCCATGGCCCTGTCCTTCATTGTCACTGGCACTGCATGGAAATGGTTCCTCGATCCCGGCATCGGGTTGGAACACACCATGCATCTGTGGGGCTGGGAGAGCTTTGAGTTCGGCTGGATCAAGGATCGCAACATGGCGATCTACACCATTGTCATTGCCGCCGTCTGGCAGACCTCGGGCTTTGTCATGGCAATGTTCCTCGCAGGCCTGCGCGGTATCGACAATGAGATCCTGAAGGCGGCACAGATTGACGGGGCCTCAAACTGGAGCCTCTACCGGCGGATCGTTATCCCGCTGCTGCGGCCAGCATTCCTGTCGGCCTTTGTCATCCTCGCCCATCTGGCGGTGAAATCCTATGACTTGGTGATCGCACTGACCGGCGGCGGGCCGGGACGGGCCACCGAATTGCCTGCGACCTTCATGTATTCCTACACCTTCACCCGTAACCAGATGGGCACCGGCGCCGCAAGTGCGGTGATCATGTTGATGACAATTGCGGCGATCATGATGCCCTACCTCTATTCCGAGCTGAAGGAGAAGAAGTGATGAGCGGCGCAACCCAATCCACCGCCGTCAGCACCGGGCGCATCACCCGCACGCTGATCTATCTTGTCCTTTTGCTGTTTGCCCTGTTCTATCTGCTGCCCTTCTTTGTGATGGTCGTCAATTCACTGAAACCATTGGATGAAATCACCGGCGGCAACATGATGTCATTGCCGCAGACCTGGACGATTCAGCCCTGGCTGCAGGCGTGGTCCAGCGCCCAGATCGGGGTAGAGCCGACCGGCCTGAGACCCTATTTCCTGAACTCGCTTCTGATGGTGGTTCCAGCGGTTGCGATCTCGACCGGGCTGGGGGCAATCAACGGCTATGTGCTGACCAAATGGCGCTTTCGTGGTGATAATATCATCTTTGGTCTGCTGCTGTTTTCCTGCTTTATCCCGTTCCAGATCGTGCTGATCCCGATGGCCACCATTCTGGGCAAGCTGGGCATTGCCGGATCTATCCCCGGACTGGTTCTGGTGCATGTGGTCTACGGTGTGGGTTTCACCACGCTCTATTACCGCAACTACTATGCCGCCTTTCCGACTGAACTGGTGCGTGCGGCGATGATCGATGGGGCCGGGTTCTTTCGTATCTTCTGGCGCATCCTGCTGCCGGTCTCTGGCCCGATCACCGTGGTTTCCGTCATCTGGCAGTTCACCAATGTCTGGAATGACTTCCTGTTTGGTGCCTCCTTTGGCGGCCAGAGTCAGCCAATGACCGTGGCCCTCAACAATCTCGTGTCCTCCTCCACCGGGGTGAAGGAATACAACGTCCATTTCGCCGGCGCGATCCTGGCAGCCCTTCCGACGCTGCTCGTCTATATCGTCGCCGGGCGCTATTTTGTGCGCGGCCTGATGGCTGGCTCTGTGAAAGGCTGAACCCATGGGTTTTCTCGACATTTCAAACGTCACCAAATCCTACGGCAAGACCGAGGTGCTGCACCGTGTCGACATCGGCGTCGAAGAGGGCGAGTTTCTGGTTCTCGTGGGTCCCTCGGGCTGTGGCAAGTCGACCCTGCTGAACATGATAGCCGGGCTGGAGGATATCACCGGCGGTGATATCTCGATCCGGGGCCGGGTGATGAACGGGGTGCATCCCTCCAAACGCAATATCGCCATGGTGTTCCAAAGCTACGCGCTCTACCCCAATATGACCGTGGGCCAGAACATGACCTTCGGGCTGGAGATGCACGGCGTTCCCAAGCCGGAGCGCGACAAGGCGTTGACCGAAGTCGCCGCATTGCTGCAGCTGGACAAGCTGCTGGACCGTAAGCCGGGGCAACTGTCCGGCGGGCAGCGCCAGCGGGTGGCGATGGGCCGCGCCTTGGTGCGCGAACCGGATGTCTTCCTGTTTGATGAGCCTCTGTCGAACCTTGATGCCAAGCTGCGTGTCGATATGCGCACCGAGATCAAGAAGCTGCACGCCAAGCTGAAGACCACCATCGTCTATGTAACCCATGACCAGATCGAGGCGCTGACCCTGTCGACCCGCATCGCGGTGATGAATGACGGCTATGTGCAGCAGTTGGGCACCCCAAAAGAGGTCTATGACACGCCGGCAAATATCTTTGTTGCCACCTTCATGGGCTCGCCCGCGATGAACATCATTCCGGCGCAAGTTGCCATGCAGGACGGCGCGCCTCATGCGGTGCTGACCAATGCGGCCGGTGAAACCGTTCAGCTGCGGTTCAGTCAGGAAAACATGGTCGACTGGGTTGGTCGCGACATCCTGCTGGGCTTGCGTCCCGAAGCGCTGACAGATCCGGAAGGGGCGGATCGCAAGTCGCAGAACATCGCGGCCCTCAGCAATCCGGTCGCGGTGGCGGAGCCGGCCGGGTCAGATACTTTTGTGACCATGACCCTTGGCGGGCGGGATGTGATTGCGCGGCTGCGCGCCGACACCTCTGTAACACCGGGCACCAGTTTCGACTTTGCGGTGAATATGGAAAAGGCCGTTGCATTTGATCCCGAAACCGAGCGGCGCATTCCGGCCTGATCGCTTTGCAACATTAAGACCCAGTGAGGACAGCCGATGATCCTGTGTTGCGGTGAAGCGTTGATAGACATGATACCGGCGGTGACGGCAGATGGCCGTGGCGCCTATGTGCCGCATCCCGGTGGGGCGGTGTTCAACACGGCAATTGCGCTCGGCCGCCTTGGTGCCGGGGCAGGGCTGCTGACCGGCCTGTCCACAGATTTGTTCGGGGGGCAGTTGGCGCAGGCTCTGGACGCCAGCGGTGTGGATGCCTCGCTGGCGGTCTCGACAGATCAGCCCACAACGCTGGCCTTTGTCCAGCTTGTTGAGGGACAGGCCCGCTATTCGTTTTTTGACGAAAACAGTGCCGGCCGGATGCTGGCTCCGACAGATTTTCCCGCGCTGCCGGCGTTTGTAGATGCGCTGTTTTTCGGCGGCATCAGCCTCGCCTGCCTGCCGGGAGCCGAGGCATACGCCGACCTCGCCATGCGCGAGGCCGCAGGCCGCGTCATTATGCTGGACCCCAATATTCGCCCCGGTTTCATCACTGATGAACCCACCTACAGGGCGCGGCTGGACCGGATGCTGGGGCTGGCCGACATCGTCAAGGTTTCGGACGAAGACCTGCATTGGCTGATGCCAGGTGCGGGTAGTTTGGAGGAAAAGGCCAGCAAGATGCTGGCGGTCGGGCCGACTGTGGTCATCGTAACCCGCGGCGCGGATGGGGCGATCGCGGCGACCGCCACGGGCCTGTCTGTCAGCGTGCCCGGAAAACGGGTGAAGGTGGCAGATACCGTCGGAGCCGGGGACACCTTCAATGCCGGGGTTCTGTTCAAGCTGGCGGCACTAGAACTGCTGGATAAGGAAGCGCTGCGTCACCTCACCGCAGCCGATCTTCATGAGGTCCTTTCTTTTGGCGCTACGGTCGCGGCGGTCACGGTTTCACGCCATGGCGCAAACCCTCCTTGGGCGACTGAACTGTAGCTCCCTCCGCGTCGTTCAGCCGGTGCGTTTTCCTCTGTCCAATTGGCGGCCGGGCCCGCTGTGATCGGCGCGCGTCATATCCGTTACTCCTCATCATTTGTCACAATGGGATCCGGCTTTCAGGTCATGATGATGAGGCAGGCTTTGTTGGGCAGCAATCAAGGCGAAATCACCCAACCCAGCAAGGCAATGGCGCACCAATGCAAGCAAACAGGCAGCCTGCAGGACCGGCAGCGCGCGGGAGCGTTGGGTGCAAAGCGGTACGGAAACCCTCGATTGGGGCGGCATTACATTCAGAAAAACAAGCACTTGTGAGTTTTCCTTTGTCATACAAGGATGAGAGGTCCTGAGGGATGCTGTGTGATCCGTGGCTCTTGTCCGGCTTTCGCGGCTAGATGTGCAGCGTGGTTTGAAAAAAGTCAAAAAAACGCTTCAAGCCGTGTTGACAGTCACCCGGCAAACGTTCAAAAGCACCACACGGATCGCAGGCTAGCATCCTCTGAGACTGAGCAGCAAACGACGCTGCAAACCTTCTTAGAGCTGACCAAGGTGATCCTACTAAATCATTGCCAGTCAATGATTTGCCCGGGTAGCTCAGGGGTAGAGCAGTGGATTGAAAATCCTCGTGTCGGTGGTTCGATTCCGCCCCCGGGCACCATTTTTATCAAGTAAAAGCAATGTGTTGGCGGCTTTGCCGCTTTTGCACCTCGTTGGTTGATTTCCCAGGACTGCACCGGGACTGCAAGCCCCAGATTCGACTAAAACGGTGTGCAGCGCAACAGTGTGTAAGCGTTGCCACTGCCCCCCACTTTGGCCCCTAACTCCACCAACGCACCAAATGGTATTCAGCCTCTGTCAGTTAACAGGAGGCTATTGGCATGGAAAAAGAGGTTTGGGGGTTCCCAATTCGTAAATCGGCTTCTGGAAAAAATATTTGGCCTAACGAGTTGAAGTGGGAGGCCACTCGACGCATCCGGGAAGAAGGTCAGTCCGCTGGAAATGTTGCGGCTGAGCTCGGTGCGCACGAATGTCTAGTGCGCAAGTGGACCGTCGCTGACCGGCGCCGTCGAGGCGAGACAATTCGCACAGAAGGTCCTGCATTCGCCGAATTAAGTGTCGAAGATGACACCTCTGCCGTGAACGCGCCTTTGTCAGAAACCAGCCAATCCGGATTTGGCCGTGTTATCTCTGGCATCGTTGCCATCGAATTTCCCTTGGATATTTCTGAAGGTGACCTCGCAAAGCTCGTTCGCGTAGCAGGGCAACCACAATGATTGCGCCTTCAAACACCTACAAGATCTACCTTGCCACTGCACCGGTCGACTTCCGCAAAGGAATGGACGGACTGACGAACTATGTCCTTAGCAATTTCGACCATGATCCTCTTTTCGGTGCGTTCTTTGTTTTCAGGTCAAAGGGGCGAGACAAGATCAAGATACTGATGTGGGACGGGACTGGTCTTGTTCTCATTTACAAGCGTATCGAAGGAGCCGGTTTTGTGTGGCCGAAGCTAACCGAAGGTACCATTTCCATGACCAAAGCCCAGTTTGAAACCTTGTTCGAGGGCCTCGACTGGCGGCGCGTCGAAACCGCGAATTATCACCAACCAAAACTGGCGTAAAAAAAGCGTAGCTAACTATGTGAAAGTCCTGCTGAGTTTTGCGAATCACCCCCATCGAAACAACTCTGGGGAGCGGTGGCTTGGCTGAGGATTCGCAAAATATAGCTGTAACTTGTTGGTCTTAAAGATAATTTATGTGATCTCAAATTTCAATTTTCCCGATTTGGGGTATTGGTTTTCCACTACATCAATCCAGAATTGTTCACCTGCTGTTTTCACTTGTCAAAGCAAACGCACTCACACATCCAAGCTCCCGCCTGAGTTCTCGCGAGCTTGAGTGAGCGATTTTACTCTGCTGATTTTGATGGAGGGCGTGGTTGATAAGCCCCGTTTTACGACATGACTGACACGATCAAATGTCTTGTGGCTGACATCTTGGCTTCCGCCGGACCAGAAGGTCCGAGCCTCGTTGAAAGACTCGACAAAATTTGCGGTGACACAGAGTCCGAGATCGCTTCCCTCCGTGATGACTTGAAAAAGGCAAAAGCGTTTATCCGTGCCAAGGACGCAAAGATACGGGACCTCAAGGGGCAGAACGCCAAACTCACCAAAATGATGTTTGGACCGAGTGCAGACCAAAACCCAGAAAAAGGAAAAGGGACTAGGGATCCAAATGGAAAGGGCAATTCAAGTTCAGAGAACTTGCCCTCCGAACCTTCACAGAACAATAGAAACCCTCATCACGAGAATAACCCACCAAAAACGATTTTGGCACCGCGCAATCAAAACGGTCGGGGCAAGCAAGAGCTCCCTAAACATCTGGAACGGTGCGAGATTTATATGGGTACGCCAGACAGAAAATGCCCCTGCGGATGCGGCGGCTCAATACGCGGATACGATCTCAACGAAACTCTGGAAGTGATCCCGGCCCGCCACTATGTGGCCGTACGCCAGTATCCAAGATACCGGTGCCGAGCAAAAGACAAAGTGGTTGGCACACCCTTTCTCCCTCGTGTCTTTCCTCAGACGTCGATGAGCAATGGCATCGTGGCGAACGCTATCTTCATGCGTTTTGGTGCTCAGCTGCCTTGGTATCGGCAGGAGAGCATCCTCAGGTCTTACGGCATCGACCTCAGTCGTAGTACCATAATGAAATGGTCAAACCGGGTCGCCACTCAAGCCCTTCTCCCCCTCTATGAACTGCTGAAGCTGGAACTGCAGAAGAACAGTGAGCGCATGTTCATGGATGAAACAACAATACCAATGCTCGCGCCGGGAAAAGGCAAAACCAGAACGAGCTACCTGTTCGCAATGCATCGCGATGATCGGTCTTTTGGCGGCAACCTTCCGCCAATCGTTTTGTACTGCCCCAGCAAGACAAGGGCGATGTACAAAATTCATGATCTTCTCGCTGGCGTTGCCGCAATCGTGCAAACAGATGCCTACGCAGGCTACGGGCAACTCGGGCGAGAGGGCACGATTGTGGAAGGTATCATTTCTCCGAGGTGCTGGGCACATTTGAGGCGACACTTCACAGATGAATTTAAGTTCAACAATACGGAAGATGCTCGAATAGTCATTGGACTGATCTCTGAGCTTTACACCGAAGAGGCCAAAATCAGAGGGAAGCCACCAGTCGTTCGGAAAACTCATCGACGGAGATTCAGTGCGCCGATACTTGCTCGATTACAGGTGTTCTTAGTTGAGTGTTCGGGGCACCATCTAGCGAAAAGCAGGATGGCGAAGGCGATCAATTATGCGCAAAATCACTGGCCTGAATTGGTGTTGTTCATTGAGGACGGGCGCATCGATCTAGATACCAACGCGGTCGAACGTATGTTCAAGCCTTCGATTTTGTTGCGCAAGAACGCGTTGTTCATGGGTAGCGATGAAGGCGCGGAAGCGTGGGGAATTCACTCCTCCATTGTGGAAACCTGCAAGCTCAACGGAGTGAAAGTGGAACCATACCTAAACTGGGTGCTTGACCAGATCGCAGCGAAACTTCCTCGTAGTGAATACGACAAGCTGTTGCCTTGGAACGCTCCTACGGAGTTCAGGATCAAGTTTAAATGAAGTCGAGGCGGACATTGGCTGCGCTGCTCAACTGCGTCGGCCTCGCGGGCCTTACCGCTCTTCAGGCGGATCCGTCCGTCTAACTGACGTTTCCGCCCAGAGCGGCTGTTCCTAGCAAACACGTCTGACGGCATCTCCCAGCCCAAACTCGACGTCTGTTCCAGCGCCAACCGCACCTTGCTCTGCCCGAAGTTAGGGCGCGCTGCACACGCATAATCGCCACAATCAATTCGGAAAGGTGACCGCATAGGCATATTTAGAGGCTTCCGAAGGGCATGCCTCTGTTAATTGATTTGTGTTCCAGAAGAGAACATGTTCCGGTTGCGCACATGGAAGGATTTTTGTACGTTTCACTTAGCTTGCGGATAGATCTTTCCGCTGTGTTTCGCGGCGGGTGAAAAAATTGTTCGGAGGAATTGCTCCTTCGTCATCTTTGCAACTTCGATGGAAATCCGGTGGGTTTGCACAACGAGTATCCGCAAGCGACTTTTATTGGTGTTTTATGACGACTAAGCTTTCCAAACTTCAAGCCTGCGGTGGCCGATCAGACCTAGCAAGACTACTGGGTTTCAAGCCTAAATCATTCGCTTACGTACTTTTTCAAGTTGCGGATAGCGATAAGTATACTGATTTCGAGATTAAGAAGAAAAATGGTGGCATTAGGCTGATTTCAGCTCCTATCCCGCAGCTTAAACTCTTGCAGTCGCGGCTTTCTGACTGCCTACAAGAATGTATGGCCGAGATAGAGAAAGCGGACGGGGTTAAAGAAAGCTGTGCGATCTCTCATGGGTTCCACTCTGGAAGGTCCATCTTCACCAACGCGGATGTACACAAGGGACGGCGTTGGGTCTTCAATTTGGACTTGGAGGACTTCTTTCCAAGCATCAATTTTGGTCGTGTCCGAGGTTTTTTTATAAAGAATAAAAACTTTGCTCTCAATACGGATGTTGCGACGGTTATGGCACAAATCGCTTGCCACAATAATAGCCTTCCGCAGGGAAGCCCGTGCTCACCCGTTATATCAAACTTGTTGGCCCACATGTTAGATATGCGGATCAGCCGGATAGCTAAGAAAGCCCGATGCAGCTACACCAGATATGCTGATGATTTGACGTTCTCTTGTAGCAAGAAGTCGTTCCCAGAAGGCATTGCTCAGCCCAGCCAGACCGAAGGTGGCATTTGGCTCCCTTCGGACAAACTTAGGCATACGATCTTTTCTTCTGGCTACAAGATCAACCGGGCTAAAACTCGAATGCAATTCTACTGGTCAAGGCAAGATGCAACAGGGCTGGTAGTCAATGCAAAAGTCAACGTCCCAAGGGAGTACGTAAAAACTACCCGTGCTCAATGTCACCAACTGATCACTAAGGGGGAAGTTTTTCAGAATGAGAAATTATGGGGTCAGAAGGTTAAAGTGCCTTACAGCCCAGCTAAGTTGCAAGGTAAGTTGAGCCACATTTTCAATGTCAAAGGCCAAGAGTACGATTTTGAAAGACTAAAAGGTTCACCTAATTCGTGGCCAAATTTCTACCGTGATTATAGGACGTTCTTAGACTTCCAATGTTTCGGCAGCAGTCCCAAGCCAGTATTCTTGTTTGAAGGAAAAACTGACAATATTTACATTCGATGTGCATTGAATTCACTGGCGGCAGGTTATCCAGAGCTTATTTCGGATGCAGCGTCAAAGGAGCTTTTGGTTCGCCTCTTCAATTACTCTAAATCGACTGATGCGGTTCAATCGCTGGCGGGCGGGACAGGTGATCTTCAACTACTTATCAACAACTATTCTGGAAGGCTGCGTGGACTTACGGCTGCAAAAATGCCCTCTCCCGTCATCTTGGTTGTTGATAATGACAAGGGGTCAACAGCTCTGTTTAAGGCCGCTGGAAGCAAATCAGATACTAAGACAAAGGTTGATGGATCACAGCCATTCTATCACATTACTAAGAACCTATACCTTGTGCCAACACCTACGCCGAAAGGACTGGCTGAAAGTTACATTGAAACCTTCTTGCCCAGCAGCGTCCTAAAACAGAAACTCGGAATAAAGGAGTTTCACCTTCCAGAGAAGGGATTTGATATCACGAAACACTTTGGGAAGGTGTTGCTTGCCGAACAAATCGTTCAGCGTCAGCAGAAGACTATCAATTTTGATGGTTTCAAACCGCTCCTCGACAACATGCGCGCTGCTATGGAAGATTACGCTGCTAAGGCAGCACCTTGAACCGTAAAGCTCAATATCGGGAGCTATCAGAAAGGGATTTCGTCATCCATCCCGTTTGTATTTGACGGAAGCTCTGAAACCTCAATTTTGCCCGAGATCAATGAAAAACTTGCGTTAGAGCTTCCAGCTATCCTATGGCGTCGAGCGATCTTCTGCGCTGCCTGAGTGAAGGGTTCGTCGCCTTCGGTGGTTACTAGCCCAACTTCAATATAGTAACTCATTAACCGCTCCAGATTTGTCTTTGAAATCTTGAATTTTTCAAATGTATCGATACCGGCAACTTCCCCTGCAAGGGCGGAGCCAATTGCGATGCAAGATTCGTCATGGTCAACGTGGTAATGAAACTGACCATTCCAGTCGTTCACGTCCCATTTTAGGTTGCCGTGGAACGCCGTAAATGCCGATATCCAACTACACTCGATCTTGGCATGGCTTCCAACACTTGGGGTACTTCCGTAGCCGCTTGAACTTGTTGCAGGCATCAAATCTAAGCCGACCATGTCAGTGGCTTCAGGTATTTCCGGGAGCGGGACGTCAATCTCCAAGCGACCAAGAGCTTCCTTGAAAGCTCTGTTTTCTTTGCGTACCAAGTGGAGTTCTTCAAGCGTCTCTAGGCTCGCAACTGTATCCCCCCGCACCCAGCCGACTCTAGGCTTAGTTGCTTTAGCGTTGTCGAGTGCTTCTCGCACCGAGAGTTTCAACCCATCCACTGACTTCCACGTTTTTCGCAAGCGACCTTTTTCAGCTTCCGCAATGAAATCCTTTAGGCGTTTCTTACCAGAATCTGTTTCCTCAGATTTTTCGGTTTCAATACGACCGGGTTCTTCATGAAGCATCACTAATACAGGAATGCCCTTCGAGGCAGCGTATCGAAATTCTTTGTGGGTGTAGCTAATACCATCATCTGCCACAGTGCCGTATCGGCCAGCGATTATAAGGATGTAATAGTCACATTGATCAATAAGTGTTTTGATAAATTCAAACTGATCTTCATCTGCAGCAGGGAATGACTCCATCTGAACCGGAAAATCTCCAGTGCTAATAACGACATCTTGCACAGCTCTCCTTTCGACTGTTAGATCGATAAATGTGGAGCTTATGAAAACTTGATAACGCTTTTCGTTCAATGGGATTCCCCTTCGGCGGTAACCTTAGGCCAGCTCCGTACAATCTGAAACCCAAATACGAATAGCTCAGTCCATGTTTGCTTTTCGAATGCTACGATGCAGCATTGAGGTTGCCCGTCGACCGGCGGGTTTGGGCCGGACAGGCCACTCTTGAGGGCTTGCCGACCCGGACTCTGCAAACTCTGCTTTCTGCGCATAGCTGCCGTTGGAGCTGAATGCTGCGAACAGCTCCTAACCGCCGTATGCGCCGAATACTGCTCTTCAACCTACCGGTTGCATCGGCCCAAAATCAGCCGTTCCCGCGCTTTTCTCTCGCAGTAATAAGGAAAAATTGCCAATCTTTCGGCGTCATATTGGCGCCTAGCGCCAATATAGAAGGGGTAGTGCATCGTCGATAGAGCCCAATCGGGGGGCTAGATGCAACGCTTACAACAGTGTTGCCGAAACCGTAGAAGTCCGACTCAAAGTTCAGCCATTTGGGACACCAAGGTTTTCATGTCCTCATGGACTTCGTCCACAGTCATCGCGTTCCAGGTATCGCTCGTCGAGAGCCCCAGTTCCTTTAGCTTGCCCTGAAGAGGTTTCTTGCACTCCATATCGTTTAGTGGGCTGTCATTTTTTTGAGGATCAAGTGCCGCTGACAGGCCAAGTTCGCCTGTCCACCAAGCTTCAAGATCTTTCCGGTTCTTACCGGCAGCGCGCGCTATGGCATCCAGAACAAACGCATAGTTCTCAATTGCACGACGCCGCCAAGTTCTTGAGTAAAAGTCTGCTTCCTTGTGGCTATCTTTCTTATCCCGTAGCGTTGTGGGGCAGACATCGCCGATCGGCTTGTCGTCTCGATCCCGTATGCTGAAAGCTTTTAGACCGGGGATGGCTGATTTTAGCTTCGCATAGAACCTCCTACGGTCCTTGTGGCTCTCAGTCGTGGCATAAAATGTGAACTTGGGTAGGGTTTTTCCAAGTTTTCCGGCAACGGTTTTGAGCACTTCCAAGTCGCTTTTGTTTTCAGCAAAAAAGACGATCTTGTCTTTCCTTAGTTGGTCAATAAAGGGATCGTAGTCTTCCCCAAGCCCCGCAAAGAGACTCGTGCGTTGATGCTCCTCGACCAAGTATCGAGACTTTTTTGAATTGAAGGCAAAGATTTCGTCAATTGGGCGGCTTTGTTGCACAAATCGGGCTTAGGTCGGACTTCCCCTTACCCCGGACGGACTTATCCTACGGTAACAGTTTCAGGTATGCCAAGAGCTGTGAACCCGTTGAGTATCGCGGCACGGATTTGGATTTCCGCAACCTGCCTGTCGAAGTCTCGTGCTGAGGGCCGTTGGCCGAGCAGTTTCACGCAATGCATCTTGGTTTCGACACGGCTTCGGCGGTGGTATCCTGTCAGATGTCGCCACAACGCGCGGCCTAGGTATCTTGTGGATCGGACCGCCTCATTTCGGGCCCTGGCTCCGGGCGTGTCAGGCTTCCATAACTTGGCGTTCTTGCGCGGCGGGATTACGGCATGGGCATTCCGATCGGCAATCGCATCGTGGCATTTGCGCGTATCGTAAGCACCGTCCGCTGTGATGCTGCCAATAACCTGATCCGGCGGGATCTGGGTGAGAAGGTCCGGAAGCATTGGGGCATCGCCGATGCTGCTGCTGGTCACTTCAATTGCCCGTACCTCCACTGTCTGCTCATCAATCCCGATG
>FREY01000011.1 GCA_900143635.1 Rhodobacteraceae bacterium Alg231-04 | reverse complement strand
TCCTCCATGAGCCCATCATTGTTCCAATGCCGCCCCTCGAATGTGTGAATATCGAAAAGATAAGCGAACTCTGCGCCGAATCTTTCCAATTTTTCTTCCAAGTCCGGCACAGTGACACATGCATCCTTCAAGCCTTCGTCGACCGGAATAACGAGATACTTCAGGCCAGTAGAAATGACTTCCAGTGGCAGAACGGACAAAGTGCTCAGATTGAAAGCACTAGAGAACTCGGGTTTTGCATCAACGACACCCAGCATCTCAGGGCGCCCCTGATCAAGTGTTCCGAAATAGCGGCCATCGCGGTGTTCGGTGGCGATCTCGACGCTTCTCCAGCCCTGCAGCTTAATCACCAGATCTTGCATGCCTTGCTTGCCTGATGCGTGGTGCAGCGCGCAGGCCGCACCGATTATCGGGTGCCCGGCGAATGGCAGCTCCTCGAATAGATCAAAGACCCGAGCGGAAACCTGACCATCTGTCTCTGTCTTGCTCAGAAATATCGATTCAAAGTGACGAAGTTCTTGGGTGATGGTCAACATCTGCTCACCGCTTAAGCCTTCGCTTTCAGTAAACACTGCGAGGCTGTTGCCGGAATAGGGTTTGGTCGCGAAAACGTCGCAATGGATGAAATTGAAGACCTGACAGACTGATGGCATAAGAGACCTGCATTGTGGAGAATCAATATAGATGAATGACTATTTAGACCGTGATTTCGAGTCAATAGCGCAGAGCCTCAGCGCGCTTGCAAACGAGAACCGCTTACGCATCGTTCATTGGTTGGCAGAGCCTGAACACCATTTCCGGCCACAAGTGGATGGAGACTTGGTCGATGATGGCGTCTGCGTTGGTTTCATCACCGAGAAGATCGGCCTCAAGCAGCCGACAGTGACAAGCCACATGAAAGTCCTTCAGGAGCAGGGCTTGGTTGAGAGCAAGAAGATAAAGAATTGGGTGTTCTATAAACTGCAAACAGATCGGGTTCGTCGCTTGCTTGGAGATGTGGGCTCTTTGGCCGGGAGCGGACATTCGACTTGAGTGATCGAATGTCCGCTAGGTTCGCTTAGGGGACATCTACTTAAACCACTGATGCAGGCCCACATTGCCCGTGCTGTGCCCGGGCAGCGCCCGGACCGGCCCCACGGGGAGGGTGCTTCCCGCCCACCCCTCGGTCGTGGCGCGGTGGGTTAAGTGGAGAGGCTGGAGTAACAGCGCTCGGTGCTCACTGGGTTTTCGCCGCCCCACCGGGGCCAGGGTCCCTGTTCACCCCCACGGGAAGGGCGCTTTCATCCACTCCTCGGTCCGGGCGCGGTGGGTGTTTGGTGCGGGTCGGGACGTGGTCTCGCCCCGGCGCTATGGGCCGCTACCCGGTTTCCAGATCAAAGACGATGATGCCGTCGGCGCCACCTTCGCAGAGATCGCAGAGCTGGCCTCCGAGGCGCTGGTGGTCCGGGTGGATGGCGTAGTGCTGCAGCGCGTCGGGGTTGGCAAAGCGAATGACAAACCCGTCGCTGAAGGACTGTGATTTCTTCTCAAAATCGCGGTTGGGGCCGAAATCAAACCCCAGAACGCCGTCAAGGCTGCGAGATAGGGCGGCGAGGTCTTGCAGGACCTGTTCGCGCTGCGCAACCGGGGCATCGGCGCGGAAATTGCAAAAGACACAGTGCAGGATCATGCTGGGGAGCTTTCGGTGTTTGGCCCGGTCGGGGCGGATGCTGGCCTAGCTTTGCCGGGCCCGCTGGCGCAGGGCGCGAAAGGTGAACATCAGCAGCAGCATCAGGAAGAACAGGCCAAAGACATCGCCGATCAGATAGGCGATGTAATCCTGCGGCGGGCTGCCAAAGGCAAGGTTGGTCAGCAGAGAGCTGACCACTGAAATCGCGACCCCCATGCCCATGATGCAGGGCCAGCACGGGGTGGCGCGGGCGGAGGGGGCGATGTTCAGCCGCAACCGGGCGGCCAGATCAAAGGCAAGCGCCGGAATGATCACGGCGACGGCAATAGCGGCGAGGCGGCTGGGGGTGAAGGTCGCGTCACCTGCGACCCACCAGAACACTGCAAAAACGGCCGGCAGTAGGGCAATCACCGACCGCCAACCCAGCAGCCAGGCCGACAGGACGCGCACACCATGGGGCAGGAACAGTAGGCTCGCCCGGCTGGCGAAATCCGGAAACAGCGCGTTCTGCAGCGGCATCAGAAACTCAAACGTTACGCAAAACGCCGAGATATAGGCCAGGGAGACCACCAGAGTGTCTCGTAAGAGAGGGCGGAGGCTCAGCTGGTACCCCATGCATTACTTGGGATGCGATACGTGGTACTGACCACGTACAGGAGGGTGGCAATGGGTGAGGTAGCCCTTGCCGACCAAGGATTTCAACGCCCGAAAGAAGGTCGGGCGTGAGACACTGCTGAGCAGAGCATGCGATTGCAGGGAGGTCGATTTCACCGGTGTCGCGGGAGCCGCCAGATCGGTGGCAGCATAGAAAACATCCCTCTCAACAGAGGAGAGATCCTGCAGCCCCATGGTGTGTTCCATTTCAAGCAGCAGTTTGCGCAATTCGGCCAATCTGGAAATCTCAGACATAAATATTCCTAGGTTCAATCTTAGGTCAGTATACACGACAGATGCAGAAATGCATCGTCATAAAAATGCCACATCTTTTATCTGCGTCTCAAGTTGACACTTGCCCTCCGGAGAGTAAGCTAAAACACAGTCCGGTCGCAACATCGTGAGTGGTGGCGCCCGAAATTGTCTTTTGTATCAAGTTGCGCGGCACCTTCGGGTGTCGCGTTATTTTTTTCCCGCACGCGCAGAGGCTTGGCCGCCATTGGCCGCAACCGGGCGACCCGCGAGGCGGCTGAGCGTGCGGTCAAATGCTTTGCCCGTGGGCGTGGGTGCCAGAGTGTCTGTGACCAGATTGATCTCGGGGACGGTGCCACCCCAGGGATAGGGGTTGGCGGCGAACCAGGCGTGGCGCTCGACGAAGGGCAGGCGCTCCATCATCTGGATCGCGTCTTCGGCAAACCGGGCGTTTTGTTCGTAGGTGACGGCATTGGGGCGGTCCCAGTCGATCCGGGCAAATTCGGTCACCCAGATGGGGCGCTTATAGGTCGCGTGAACCTTGCGCAGCCAGGCCTCGAACGCTTTCACATCGCCATTGGTGGAATAGTAATGCACCGCCATGAAATCGACACGCAGACCTCGGGCGGCCACTTCGCGCATGAACTTGCCTTGCCAGGAGTTGCGACCCAGGGTTTGTCCTTGGGTTGTCGCAGGGCTGCCCAGCCGCAACCCGCGCTTTTCCAGCTGCGGCCAGAGCTGCGCGGCTTTCTGTGGGGACAGACCCGCCTGATGGCTGCCACGCCCGTCCGGTTCGTTGAAGCCCAGCAGCGCCTTGACCCGTTTGGAGGATTTGACCGGTTTGCGCAGGTCCGCGGCCGAATGGATCATTGGGACAAATTCGACGGACCGGCGTTGACGGCCCTGATGCCACAGCTGGTCCGGCCGCCAATTGTAATACCAGTCGAGGCCCGGAGTGTCCTCGATCCATTCCAGGGTGCGGTTGCCGGAGTTTTCCCAAGCCCCCACACCTGCTTTGTCTGCCATAGCGGTGGACGCCATAAGCAACAGCCCTCCCAGTAGAAGGGTTAACCGCTCGATCATTAGTGCCTCTGCTCTTTTTTCAGCCAAATTAGACGCAGAGGAAGGTTTTGATAAGATGAAAAGCCCGCTTATTGTCCGCCTTGGCGCTATTTTGCCACGCGCGGGGTGCGGTCGGCGGATCTCAGCGCAGGGAGGCGCGTTTCAGGGCAGTGACGGCATCCGGGCGATCCAGCAGGCGGTGTGGCACCTCGACACCGTGGCTGCCACGGCGGCCATAAGACAGGCTGCCCTGCAGCGGGCCGGGCAGGGCGTTTTCGGTCACCGGATCCACCAGCAGTGATTCCGCAGCAATGCCTTCGGCATAGATGATGTGATGGCTGTCAAAGAGGATCTGGAAATAATCCGCATAGCCGCCGTCGTGCAGGGTGACGGTGGTGCCGTTCACCAGATCGCGGGCGGTGACCAGAATCTCCGCAGATCCAACGCCGATCTCATCGGCACGCTGATAGACGAACAGGCGGTGGTTCGGCCCCAGCAGTAGGTCGTTTTCATTGTTCAACGCCCCGGCCTTGATCAGCACTGGTGCCAGGCTGCCCTCGGCGCGCTGGGTGGTGAGCCCGGTCCAGCGCACTTCCTGTGCGCCGGCATCACGGGTTAGCACACGCTCGCCGGGCTTCAGGTCTTCGACGCGGATCTGCGCGCCGGTGGCCAGGGTGATCCGGGTGCCGCGAATGAACGAGGTGCTGGCGGCCTGGGCAAGCGATTTGCGCGCGCCCTCGCGGCTGGCGTGCAGCAGGGTGTACTGGAGCTTGTGCTGTAGCGGGACCAGTGGCAGCAGATAGACCTCGGCGATCATGCCCTCGTCGTCGACTTCAACCAGAACAAGCGCTTCAACGGTCGTGCCGCCCGGTTCCATCAGGTTGATGGCGCAGTCCAGATGCACGGCGGCACCGGGATGGCCGAGGCTGGAGGAGTCGGCGACGCGGAACTGGCCTCCGGGCAGCGCCTCGAGCGCCAAACGGGCACTGCAGGCTGCGGGGGTCAACGCATAGATGTCATCCAGAACCAATTCATCCAGAATACCCAGCGCATCGCCGGTATTGGCACCATATTCGGCCCGGAACGCATCCGCGCGATAGGCCGAAAGGGCGTGGATATGACCGGTTGCTGTGGACACGTGATGGATCATTTCAATGGTTTCGAATGTTGTCAGATGGCACGGATTGGCCCTGAGGACCAGTTTCTTCTGGAAGTCTGCCACGCGATTGCGGCCACAGTTTGGCACTGGCAAAGAGGAGGTGGGTGCTGGCACGGGGCTTTTCAATTGCAGCGCTGCGCTGCATGGTCTGGACAGAACAGAAAACCAAAAACCAAAAGGGGAGAGATTCCATGGATCTTGGAATTTCAGGGAAACGGGCGCTGGTCTGTGCATCAAGCAAGGGTCTGGGTCTGGGCTGCGCCGAAAAACTGGCCGAGGCTGGCGTCAATCTGGTGATGAATGCGCGCGGCGCCGAGGCACTGGAGGCTTCGGCCACAAGGATCCGTGAGGAATACGGTGTAGATGTGGTGACCGTGGCGGCGGATGTGGCCACAGAAGAGGGCCGCGCGGCTGTTCTGGCCGCCGCGGAAGGCGTGGATATTCTGGTCAACAACGCAGGTGGCCCGCCGCCGGGCATCTGGTCGGATTGGGACCGCGAGGATTTCATCAAGGCGCTGGACGCCAATATGCTGGCACCAATTGCGATGATCAAAGCTCTGGTGCCGGGCATGATGGACCGTGGCTGGGGCCGGGTGGTGAACATCACCTCACAATCGGTAAAGGCTCCGGTGGCAGTGCTGGGCCTGTCCAATTCGGCCCGTGCCGGTCTGACCGGCTATGTGGCGGGCACCTCGCGGCAGGTGGCGGGCAGCGGTGTTACCATCAACAATCTGCTGCCGGGCATTCATGCTACTGACCGGATGATCTCGCTCGACACATCGGCAAGCGAGGCCGCGGGCATCACCATGGAAGAGGCGGCCGCACAGCGCCGCGCCACCATTCCGGTTGGTCGCTATGGCACCAAGGAAGAGTTCGGCGCCACCTGTGCCTTCCTGTGCTCGCAACACGCGGGATATATCGTTGGCCAGAACGTGCTGCTGGACGGCGGGGCGACCAACGCGACCCTTTAGGGCAGGCAAGGACCGTCATGAAAGATCAATTGTTCAACCTGGAAAAGACCCGCTATCTGGCGGGTCTTTTTGCCGCTGCTGACAGTGGGTTTGATGCGGCAGAGTTTGAAGCGCGGGTGATGAAGCGATTGCCTGAGCTGGAGCTGAAGGCGCGGATCGTCTGGATCGCCGAGGTTTTGGGCGACATGCTGCCCGAATCCCTGCCGGAGATTGCTCCGGTGCTGCTGCGTGCGCTGCCCGAACCGCTGGATCCGTCCAAGACGGATGATGATTTCGGCGATTTCATCTTTGCCCCTTTGGGCGAATTGGTGGCGGCCAAGGGCACCGAGGCGCATCCGGACCTGTCGCTGGACCTGTTGGGTGAGATCACCAAGAGGTTCTCTATGGAATGGGCGATCCGCCCGTTTTTGAACCGCTGGCCGGATCTGGTTCTGCGCCGGATGGAGGATTGGGCGCAGGCAGATAATTACCACCTGCGCCGGCTGGTCAGCGAAGGCACCCGGCCACGGCTGCCCTGGGGCGAGGCGGTGGGGTTGGGCCTGTCTGATCCGCTGCCGTTGCTGGATGTGCTGCATGCGGATGGCACCCGTTATGTCACCCGGTCGGTGGCCAATCACCTGAATGACATATCAAAAAAGCAGCCCGATCTTGTGTTGCAGCGGCTGGAGGACTGGCGCGCTGCTGACAAGCAACGCCAGGCCGAGCTGGACTGGATGGCCGCCCACGCGCTGCGCGGGCTGGTGAAGGCGGGCCATCCCGGTGCCATGCGGATGCTGGGCTATGACCCGGAGGCGCCAGTTTCGGCCGACCTGCAGATAGCGGGCGAGGCCAGGATTGATGGCGCGCTGGAGTTTTCAGTGACACTGAATGCGCCGGAAGTACGGCCTGTGCTGGTCGACTACATCATCCATTTTCAGCGTCCCGGCGGCAAGGTCTCGGCCAAGGTGCATAAGCTGAAGCAAGCGGTCGTGACGGGCAAACCTCTGGTGCTGAAGAAGAAGCACAGGCTGAAGGGGAATGCGACGACCTTCCGACTGGTGCCTGGGGCGCATCGGATCGAGGTGCAGGTCAACGGGGTTGTGCGGGCTGAGGCGGCGTTCGAACTGCTGGCTGCGGAATAGATCGTAAGGGGCGCTGCTCCTCTTGGCCTGCGGCCAATTCACCGCGGGACTTTAATTGCCCAAATAAACGGGGACCCTTGCGGGCAGCGGCAGTGTGTCGATCACGCTTGTGTCAATGTGGCTTGCCTGTTCAGGGCGCTGAGGGTAGCGCTGGTGGGGAAGTGAAAAGAGGGGACCACCGGATGAAACATGAAGATGTGCAGACTTATTATGGTGAGACCCTGCAATCGAGCAGCGATCTGCAAACCAACGCTTGCTGCACGCCCGCCGATATGCCGGATTACCTGAAGGCGGTCCTGTCCAAAGTGCATGATGAGGTGCTGACGCGCTATTATGGCTGTGGGCTGATTGCGCCCGAGGCGCTGGAGGGCGCGCGGATACTGGATCTGGGCTGCGGTGCCGGGCGCGATGTCTATGCGCTGTCGGCCCTCGTAGGCGAAAGCGGCAAGGTTGTTGGCGTTGACATGACCGAGGCGCAGCTGGACGTGGCGCGCAGGCATCAGGATTTCCATGCCGAGGCCTTTGGCCACGCGGCCTCAAATGTGGAATTTCATCACGGCTATATCGAGACGCTGGATGAGCTGGGGCTGGAACCGGGCAGTTTTGACATCATCGTCTCCAACTGCGTGGTGAACCTTGCGACCGACAAGGCGGCGGTGCTGCGCGGGGCGTATCATCTGCTGAAAGAAGGCGGTGAGATGTATTTCTCGGATGTCTATGCGGACCGCCGGGTGCCGCAGGCAATGGCCGAGGAGGAGGTTCTTTATGGCGAGTGCCTGTCCGGCGCGCTCTATTGGAATGATTTCCTGACGCTGGCGCGCGGTGCCGGTTTTGGCGATCCGCGTCAGGTGACGGCGCGGCCCTTGACGATCGGGAACCCCAAGCTGGAAGCACGGGTGGCGCCGCTAAAATTCCTGTCGGCCACCTATCGTTTGTTCAAGCTGCCAGCGCTGGAACCCGCCTGCGAGGATTACGGCCAGGCGGTGATCTATAAAGGCACGTTGCCCAATGCGCCGCATGGGTTCATGCTGGATGACCACCATTACATGGCGGCGGGCAAGGTCTTTCCGGTCTGCGGCAACACCTGGATGATGCTGAAGGACACGCGGTTTGCGCCGCATTTCGACTTCATCGGCGATTTCTCCACCCATTATGGCATTTTCGAAGGCTGTGGTGGTGACAGCCCCTTTACCGAGGGCGACGAGGCGGCGCAGTCCTGCTGCTGAGCAGGCCCCGCGCCATGGGCAGTGCTTGCACCGGGCGGCGCGGGTTGCTATCCGGGCTGCAACAGCCGATGGTTTTCCTCAGCAATTCCCGCAGGTCCGTATGAACCAACCTCTTGAAGCCCGCCAGCTGCAGGCCGCGCCGCGGCTGGAGATCCGCAATCTGGTCCGCACTTTCGAGGGGCGCCGGGTGGTGGATGATGTGTCGCTGACCATTCAGGCGGGGCAGGTGACCTGTCTTCTGGGCCCGTCGGGCTGCGGCAAATCCACCACGCTGCGGATGATCGCCGGCGTCGAGATGCAGGACAGCGGCGAGATCTACGTTGATGGCAGCCTGATCTGCGACACCCTGTTCCGGGTGCCGCCTGAGCGGCGCGAAATCGGCCTGATGTTTCAGGATTTTGCCCTGTTCCCACATCTGAGCGTGGCGCAGAACGTGTCTTTTGGCGTGAAGGGCAGCAAAGACGAAAAACGCGCCCGTGCCGAGGAAATGCTGGCCAAAGTGTCCCTTGCCCGCTTCATCGACGCCTATCCGCATGAACTGTCGGGCGGTGAGCAGCAGCGGGTTGCTCTGGCCCGCGCGGTGGCGCCGAAACCGCGTATCATGTTGATGGATGAGCCGTTCTCGGGGCTGGACAACCGGCTGCGCGATGGCATCCGCGACGAGACGCTGAGCCTGCTGAAAGAAGAAGACGCCGCCGTTCTTCTGGTGACACATGAGCCGGAAGAGGCAATGCGCATGGCCGATGAGATCGCCCTGATGCGGGGCGGAAAGATCGTCCAGCAGGGCGCGCCGTATAATGTCTACACCCGGCCTGTGGACCGGGCGGCGGTTGCTTTTTTCAGTGATACAAATGCCCTGCGCGCCACCGTTCAGGGCGCATTGGCGGAAACACCCTTTGGTCAGTTTCTGGCGCCGGGCCTGCCGGATGGCACCGATGTGGACATCGTGTTTCGCCCGCAGCACCTGCGGATCGATTTTGACCGGGCCGGGCAGGGCCCTTTGCCAACCCCAAGTGATGGGGTGGCAGCACGGGCCATTGTGCAGCGCGCCCGCTTTCTTGGCCATGAAAGCCTGGTTGAGTTCAAGCTGGAGCATGACGGGTCAACCCTGAAGGCCACGGTGCCCAATGTCTTTCTTCCCGAAGCTGGCCGGGTGATGTGGCTGACCGTGCGGCGCAACCGCTGCTTTGTTTTCCCGGCCTGATTGTGGCAGGCTCTGCCCCTGTGATTGAACGGGGCAGCGCCAATGGAAAACACATATGAAATCAGAGTTCTGAGCCGGGCAGAGATTGTCCGCGCGACCGAATGGGCCGCGGGTGAGGGCTGGAATCCGGGCCGCAGTGATGCCGTTTGTTTTGCATCTGTGGACACCGATGGCTTCTGGGGCGGGTTTCTGAATGGTGAGATGATCGCCTGTATTTCGGTGGTGAACTACGGCGCGGATTTCGCCTTTCTGGGTTTCTATATCGTCGCGCCTGCGCATCGCGGGCAGGGCTATGGCTTTGCCCTGTGGAACCGGGCGATGGACCATGCGGGCACTCGTGTGGTTGGGCTGGATGGGGTGGTCGACCAGCAGGCGAATTATCGCAAATTGGGTTTTGAACTGGCCTGGAACAACATTCGCTTTGGCGGTGTGCCACGTCGATCCTGCCTGAAGGTTGCGGATGATCTGCAGATCGGGGACGTAGCCGCCCCTTCCGAGGCCCTGGAAGAGATGGATAGATCTGTCTTTCCGGCACCGCGCGGCGGCTTTTGGCGCGCATGGCTGGGCGCACCGGGGCATGTCTGCATTGAGGCCAAACGCGCGGGCCAGCTGGCTGGGTTCGGCACCGTTCGCCCCTGCGAGACGGGATGGAAACTGGGGCCTTTAACCGCGTCGGACCGATCCGTGGCCGAGGCAATTCTGACGCGGCTTCTGGAGGCGGTGCCCGATGGCGACACGGTGTTTCTGGATGTGCCGGAACCGCACGGAGCGGCGGTAGCATTGGCCCGCGAGCTGGGGCTGGAGCCGGTGTTTGAGACGGCCCGGATGTATCGCGGCCCAGCGCCGGATTTGGCGGTCGAGCAGATTTTTGGCGTGACAACATTTGAGCTGGGGTAATCTGGTCCAGATGGAGATCGGGCCTCAGGACGCGTTGGGGTCGTAGTCCTGCAGGCGTTTGCCCGGCTCATCCATGAAGAGCTCCGGCAGGGGCGTGCAGGTCTCGATCAGATCAGCGCGAAAGACGCGGAAAGCGCTGCGGGTCTCGCACCAGGCGGTGAGTGTCCAGACGCGGCCCCAGTATTCCATATGCAGCGGGCGGATGATCCGGTCGGTCAGAGTGCCGTCGATGCGGCGATAGCTGAGCTGGAGTTTCTGCCGCGCTTTAATGGCTGCGCGCAGCGCGGGCATATGGGTGAAGCCACGCGCGGCATCGGCAAAGGGGTAGACGGCGAACTTCCAGGCATCTGCCTCGGCCACGGTTTGTTCCGGCAGCACCGCATCAATCTTGTCAGCCAGTGACTGGGCGGCGGCGCGCAGGTCCGGGTCGGCGGCCTCCGCGACGATGGCCATGCCAAGGTTCAGGGCTTCCAGTTCCGCCGCGGTCAGATTAAGGGGGGGCAGGGTGATCGCTTCGCGGACCATATAGCCGACGCCGCGTTCGCCTTCGACCGGAACGCCGGAGGCGGCCAGCGTGTCCATGTCGCGGTAGATGGTGCGGGTGGAGACCTCCAGCCGCGCGGCAATGTCCTGCGCGCGGTGCAGTTTGCCGTCGCGCAGGATCTGGATGATGTCAAAGAGGCGGTCAGTGCGGCGCATGGGACTACCCTTGGCGCAGCCTCCCGCCCCTCGTCAAGCGGCCATGCGCCAGAGCACGGTCTCGTGGCGCATGGTGACACTGTCCGGTTGGATCGCTGCCATCAGTGCGGCGGCACATTCCGCCTGCATAAAGGCCTCTGACGCGGATTGGGCGGCCTTGGCATCTGCCCAGATTACATAGTCGGTCCAGCGCCCGTCCGTGCCAAGGCTGAGCTGACGATGCAAAAAGCCGGGTTGCGCGCGCACAAAGCTTTCGGTCGCCTGGCTGAGGGTTGTGAAAGCTTCGGTGCTGATATCAGCGGCCAGCGAAAAGGTGACGATTTCTGCGGTTTGGGTCATGGGTGTTTCCTTCTGGTCCATGTTGCGATGCACTGGACCTAGCAGGGGGCAACTGACATAAACCTGTCAGTAGGATGCGCGACGGGATGAAATAACCGGAAATTTCCCCCTTTGACCGGGTGAAACCCCTGCGGATTGCTTTGCCTCAAGGAGGCAGAGGCGTAGAACCCATAGCTGACAGGAATTCACGGGGCGTTTGCGCGCGCCGAAGATCAAAGGAGAGATCTCATGCTCAACAATATCGGCCTTCCCGGCCTGCTGCTCATCGCTGTTGTCGTTTTGGTGCTGTTTGGCCGCGGCAAAATTTCCTCGCTCATGGGCGAAGTCGGCAAAGGCATCACCGCCTTCAAGAAGGGCGTCAATGATGGCACCAAGGAGCTGGAAGAAGACGTCGCCGAGGCCGCGCAGGACGTGACCCCGGAAACCGACAAAGACAAGGCGTAAGCGCGGATGTTTGACCTGGGCTGGACCGAGCTTCTGGTCATCGGTGTCGTGGCGCTGATTGTCGTCGGCCCCAAGGATCTGCCGGTGCTGTTCCGCAATGTCGGACGGTTTGTCGGCAAGGCCAAGGGGATGGCGCGCGAGTTCAGCAGCGCGATGAATGAAGCTGCCGATCAGTCGGGCATCAGCGACGTCCAGAAGGGGCTGAAGGCCGCGACCAATCCGGTTGGCAGCGCCATGGACGGGCTGAACAAGGCCGCGTCAGAGCTGAAGTCGTCGATCGATCCGACAAAGTTCGACCCCGAAAGCGAGACCGGAAAGCTGGCCGCCGAACGGGCGGAGGACGCCAAGAAAATTCAGGCCTCCACCGCGCGCGCCGCTGCCGAACGCAAGGCCCGCGAGGCCGAAGCGGCGCTGGCCAAGGCCGACGCAGCCGAGGCCGCATTGGCCGAGCAACCTGCGCCGCCGACCGCAGAGGATGATGCCAAGACATGAGCAACACGGATGAAATTGACGACACGGCCGCGCCGCTGATCGAACATCTGACAGAGCTGCGGTCGCGGCTGATCCACTGTGTCGTGGCCTTTCTGGTCGGCATGGTGATCTGCTTTACCGTGGCGACGCCGATCTTCAACTTCCTCACCGCGCCCCTGTGTCAGGTGCTGGCTGAACGTGGTCAGGATTGCGGGCTGATCTTCATCTCGCCGCAAGAGGGTTTCTTTGTCGCCATCAAAGTCTCACTGCTGGGCGGGCTGATCCTGTCCTTCCCCTATCTGGCGATGCAGATGTGGCGCTTTGTGGCGCCGGGGCTCTACAAGAACGAGAAGGGCGCGTTCCTGCCGTTCCTTGTGGCCTCACCCTTCATGTTCATGCTGGGCGCCAGCTTTGCCTTTTATGTGGTCACCCCGCTGGCCTATGACTTCTTCCTTGGCTTCCAGCAGTTTGGCGCCGAAGGAGAGGCCGTGGCAGAGGGCACTGCCCCTTTGAGCGTGGTGTTTCAGGGCTCGGCGCAGGAGTATCTGAACCTGACGATAAAGTTCATCGTCGCCTTTGGCCTGTGCTTTCAGCTGCCGGTTCTGCTGACGCTGATGGGCAAAGTCGGGCTGGTCAGTGCCGAGGGCCTGGGCGGTGTGCGCAAATACGCCGTTGTGGCCATTCTGATTCTGGCAGCCCTTGTGACACCGCCGGACGTGATTACTCAGGTGATCCTGTTTGTGGTGGTTTACGGTCTCTACGAGGTCTCGATCCTGCTGGTCGCGCGGGTGGAGAAAAAGCGCGAAGCCAAGCTGCGTGCCGAAGGCTACTATGACGACGAGGATGAGGAAGAAGAGGTGTAAGCCTGTTTTCCTTTCCACCAAGATTGAAAGCGCTCCGGGAAACCGGGGCGTTTTTTCATTTGGCCAGCTGCGCGCTGCGTGACCCGAAAAGCGCCGGGCCTAGATGAAGACATGCCGCAGACGGACACTGGCGGCGGTTTTCAGGAGGGCCGCGATGATTATCCGAATATTTCAAGTGACAACCCAGCCCGGAAAAGAAAGGGAATTCAGCGCCTTCTTTCACGATGTTGCTATTCCGCTGATGCAGACAACAGATGGCATCGTGTCTGTTCTGCCGGGCGCAGCACGCTCTGATACACCACGCGAGTTCAGCTTTGTGATGATTTGGCGGGACCTTGCGGCGCTAAAGGCCTTTGCGGGTGAAGACTACCGCAATCCGCATATCGACCCGGCCGAGGCCGAACTGGTCGCCGCGCGCAGCATCAAACACTACGACCTTGTCGGTGAGCTGCCTGCCGGGTGAGTGTATTGCCTCTTGCTGGGGCGTCCCGTTCATGGTTTGAAACCTCCGAAAACGAGGGAGACCGCCATGGACCAGACCGCATTGACCCGCATCGCCGAAGCGCTTGAACGGATGTCGCCGGCCCCTTTGGCAGCGCCCGATTTTGCGGCAGCCCCGGCCTTTGTCTGGCATGTGGAGCCCGAACGGCTGGAGCCGGTGACCGAGGTTGCCCGCGTTGATCTGGACCTCTTGGTGGGGATCACCCGCGCGCGCGACACGCTGTTGGACAACACCCGCCGCTTTGCCGCCGGTCAGGCCGCCAACAATGCGCTATTGTGGGGCGCACGCGGCATGGGGAAATCCTCATTGGTGAAGGCGATCCACGGGGCATTGTCGCCAGAATTTCCGACCTTGAAACTGGTAGAATTGCAGCGCGAGGATCTGCCCTCGGTGGCGCGGCTGTTGAACCATCTGCGCGCTGCACCGGAACGCTTCATCCTGTTTTGTGATGACCTGTCCTTCAGCCATGATGACCAGCATTACAAAAGCCTGAAGGCGGTGCTGGACGGCGGCATTGAGGGCCGGCCGGAAAATGTGGTTTTCTACGCTACCTCCAACCGCCGCCACCTGATGCCACGCGACATGATCGAAAACGAACGCTCCAGCGCCATCAACCCCTCCGAGGCGGTCGAGGAAAAGGTCTCCCTCTCGGATCGCTTTGGTCTGTGGCTGGGTTTCCACCCTTGTGATCAGGATGACTACCTGATGATGATCGAGGGCTATTGTGCCGCTTACGGCGTCAGCGTCGATGCCGATACCCTGCGCGCCGAAGCGATCGAATGGCAGGCCACCCGCGGCGCCCGATCCGGCCGCGTTGCCTGGCAGTTCTTTACTGATCTGGCCGGCCGCCACGGGGTAAGCCTGAAGGGCTAAGCCAAAAGACCCGTTTCATCTTTCCCCAAATACTCCCGCCGGAGGCATGGCGCGCAAGCGCCAACCCTGCCTGCCCAAACAGCAGGAGCGCCCAAGGGCGCTCCGCATATGGTCGGCTGAAAAACGCCTGTTTTGGGCCGGGTTACTGCAGATAGGGCATCGGGTCGACCGAATCAAACCCGTCGCGGACCTCGAAATGCAGATACGGCGTGGCGCCATCGCGCACCTGCGCGATCTGCTGGCCGCGTTTCACCCTGTCGCCTTTGCGGATGCTGATCTGATCCACATTGGCATAGACGGTCAACAGTTTGGAATCGTGGCGGATCACAATGATTGGCACCTTATTGGCATCGGCGGTGATCGCGGCCACGGTGCCGGCTTCGGCGGCTTTCACCGGGCTGCCCGCATCCGCAGTGATGTCGATGCCGTCGTTCTTGCCCTTCTTGTAGGTCCGGATGATGCTGCCCGAAACCGGATAGGACATGGCCGCAGTGCTGGCACGGGTCGGCGCGGGCACATCCACGGTCGGCAGGTCTGCCGCTTGTTCGGCGGCGGGGGCCACCTTTTCATCCGGCAGGGGTGAGGCCGCGCTCGGGGGCACAGGTGTCGGGCTGCCGGTTCCGGGCGCCGTGGTGGTTGCCGCTGGAAGTGCCGCTGCCGTGGCGCTAGGTGGGCTGCCTTCAACCAGCGGGATCAGCAGGTACTGACCTTCGCGGATCGAAAACGTGCTGTCCAGCCCGTTCCATTCCGCCAGGGATTTCACCGGCACCTGATAGAGCCGCGACACGGTATAGGCGGTTTCGCCGCGTTTGACCTTGTGACGCAGGGGTTCCGGGCCATCCTGAACCTCGGCAGGTTTTATGGTTTGCGGCTTGGGCGCAGGCTGCAATTGGGTGGTTGTGACCGAGCCATTGTTGGGGGATGTCGTCGCGGCGCCGTCGATGGCAGAGCCGGCCAGTGCCTGAATATCCACCGACCCGCCATTGGCGGCGGCTGATGCAACGGTTTCGGGGGCCCGGCGGGGCAGCACCAGAACTTCGCCTTCGCGCATCCGGTCGTCCACCTTCATGCCATTGAACCGCGCCACTTCCTCGGCCGGCAGGCCGATGCGGCTGGCCACCTCGCCAACCCGGTCGCCCCGGTTGGCCACGGCGACCTGATAGGTCGGATAGGTGATCAACCCGCGGCTGTCGGCGGCAGGCCTGTCGGCGGTTGCCGTCTTGGCTGCTTCGGCGGTGCTGGGGCCACCAAAGGTGCCGCGAAGATCATAGTCCAGACCGTCTTCGCAGGCGGCCAGCGTGGTCAGCAGGGCCACACCCGCCAGCAGGCGCATACCGCGCGCGGGGCGAAACGATAGGGGGGAGGTCACTGTCATCTTGCTCTCCTCAGGGGGCGTTCCCCTTATGCGCGGGGATTTGACGCCAGTGCCGGCATACTGCCGACGGAAACATATGTTCGGTTCAATCTAGGTGTCTTTGCCCAGACCCTCAAGCAGGGGCACAAATCGAACCGGTCGCAATTCATCATAATCAAGGCCAGTGTCGCTTTTGCGGACGCGGATCAGGGTCTGAACTGCATCTGACTGGCCCACCGGCACCACCATGATACCGCCGGGTTTCAGCTGCGCCAAGAGGGGACCGGGCGGATCCTCGGCAGCGGCGGTGACGATGATGCGGTCAAAGGGCGCCTGATCGGGTAGGCCAAAGCTGCCGTCACCCACCAGCGAGGTGATATTGGCCAGATGCAGCGCCTCAAAGACCTGCCGCGCCTCGCGCACCAGCCGCGCGTGGCGGTCGATGGTATAGACCCGCCGGGCGATCTTGGACAGGATCGCCGCCTGATAGCCAGACCCCGTGCCCACCTCCAGAACCGTGTCGCGCGGCCCGGCTTGCAGCGCCTGTGTCATCAACCCGACAACCGAAGGCTGCGAAATGGTCTGCCCACAAGAGATCGGCAGCGGCGTGTCGTCATAGGCGCGTTCAGCAAAGATACCGCGCACGAAGGGGCCGCGATCGACGCTTTCCATCGCTTCCAGCACCGCCGCATCGGTCACGCCTTTGGAGCGCAGCGCATAAAGAAACTGCATCTTGGTTTCGGCAGACGGGGCAGAGGTCATTCTTCGATGTCCTTCAAGGCCTTCAATGCGGCATGATCGGTGAGATCTGCGCGCATCGGGGTGACCGAGATATAGCCGTCCAGGTTTGCTGCGGCGTCGGAGCCGGGCCGGGTCGGGCGGCGCTGGTCTCCGCCCAGGATCCAGAGATACTGGCGTCCTGCGGGCGAGACTTTGGGTTCTGCGTGAAAGCCGGTGCCGGGGCGAAACCCCTGCGTTGCTGCGCGCACGCCCTTTACCTGATCGGCCATCACGGGCGGGAAGTTGATATTATAAAACAGTCGATAATCGGCAGGATCCTGCGGCATGGTGGCAAGGATCTTGCGCAACAGATCCGCACCATGCACGGCGGCAGCCTCAAACGGGGTGTCGCTGTTCTTGTTGTCAGGGCCGAAGTACTGGCTCAGCGCCATCGCAGGCACCCCCTGCAAAGCCGCTTCCATGGCCGCCCCGAGGGTGCCGGAATAGAGCGCATTCTCAGCTGAGTTATTGCCCCGATTTACACCAGAGAGGACCAGATCCGGCGGGCTGTCCATCACCACATGCAGGCCGGCAAGTACACAATCCGCAGGCGAGCCTTCTGCCGCGAAACGGCGTGGCCCAAGGCGCGACATCATGGTGGGTTTGGTATAGCTGATGCAATGGCCAACGCCGGATTGCTCAAACGCCGGTGCCACGGTCCAGACTTCGCCGTCGGGACCGGCCAGTTCGGTGGCGATATCTTCCAGCACCATCAGGCCGGGGGCGCTGATGCCGTCGTCATTGGTGATCAGGATGCGCATGATCTGCCCTTTGCCCGTCAGTTTCCCCTCGGATGGGGTTTTGCCTTGAATAGGCGGGCAGGCCCATCGGAGCAAGCGTTGGCAGGGCGGGGCCGGGTTTGCGCGCGGAAATTGTGGCAGCTGTGCTGCGCCCGGACGCGGTGATCCCTTTCATCTGGCTGAAAATATCCCCGTCGGAGGCAGGCCGCGAAAGCGGCGCCACCGGGGCGCTGGATATTTCTGGCCAGATGAAGCCGGATCAATGCCCCCCTAAGAGGCCGCGTTAAGAATCTGCGGCAGCAGGCGGGCGGCTTCGTCCTGGGCCGGGGTCAGCGCATTGCGGTCTTCGCCGGGGAAGAAACGGGCGCGCAGGCCTGTTGGCATGGGCTTGGGGTCCAGGATCTGAACACGCGGGCCGGTTTTCGCAGTTTCGGCCTGCCAGCTTTTTGCCAGCGACATTTGCGCGGCTTTGCTGGCCGCATAGGCGCCGAAGAATTTTTCGCCCGCACGCGGATCGTCAAAGAACACGGCCTGACCCTCTTGGCCCAGCAGCGGTGCGACGTAGGGAATAAGGACGGAAGGCGCGGTGGCGTTCACGGCCAAAGATTTTTGCCAGTCCTTGGCGGCGACGAAATTCACTGGGCTCAGGGGCGCGGCGTGGATCGCGGTGTGGATCCAGAGGTCGAGCTTGCCCCAGCGGTCGTGGATGCCGCGGCAGAGGGTGGCCATGGCGTCCGGAACGGTGATGTCCATGGGCGCCAGCGTGGCGGTGCCGCCGGCCGCTTTGATGCGGTCGTCGAGTTCTTCCAGCGCACCGGTGGTGCGGGCAACGGCGATAATGTGATGCGTGGGCGCGAGGGCTTCGGCCAGGGCCGAGCCCAGCCCGCGCGAGGCGCCAGTGATAAGAGCAAGCTGTGTCATGGCCAGCCTTGTGCGGTGCGGCCCGCGCGGCGTCAAGGGTTGTCAGCCGCCGGGGATAACAAGCCGCACCGTATCGCCACCTTTTTGCAGAATTAAGCCCTTGGCATCGATGGCAACCACCTTGCCCCCGGCAACCGAGGCGCCGCGTTTCACCCGTCGCACCGCGCCACCGGACATGCGCATCATCGCCTGCATGTCCTGTTCGGGGCCAAACACGCCGATCAGCGTCGTTGTGCTGCGGTTCAGGGCGCCGGACTGGGTGGCGGCGGTGGCGACCCGCGCGGCGGGATCTGCGGTATTGGACATGGCAAAGGGCTCCGTCGGCCGCCGTGGACAGGGGCGGCCGGGCTTGATCATTTTCGGAATGGGATGATGAGACCTTATGGCGGTCTCTGCTGGCGGCTTCGACTAGCAGTGTGGCGCGCCGCAGGCCAGAGCGAGGGGGTCATCGCATCGGCAGGGTGCCGCGCAGAGGGTCCGAACTGAGCGGAGCGCCGCCCAAAGATATGCATTGGGTGCAAGGGCGGCGGTCACATCTTGAAACCGGTTCGAAGCTGCCGGGTCAGGAATCGTAGACCAGCGAAGGCAGATCGTGGCCATAGGCATGCAGCAGCTCGAGCAGCTCTTCCAGCTGGGCGCCGTGCTTTTGCAGGGCATGCAGCGGATGGCTGCCTTCTGAGATCTTCAGCTCGGGGTATTCGCCGCCATCCTGCAGATGCAGCATACAGGCCGCCGGTTCCGGGTGACCGGGTGGGATGGCATTGGACAGCCAGGCGGGGGCCGGGTCCATCTCGGCCATTTCGCGCAGCTCAAACTGGTCGAGGTAATTTCTGAAAACCTCGTCGCTGACGCTGGCCCAGGTGCCGAGAATGAATTCGTTGCCGTCGGTGCCCGACAGGGGAACCGCCAGAACCGCGCGCAGGAAGTAGAAATCACCAACCCGGCAGAAATCTTCGGTCAGGATGTCGCCGCCTTCGGCCAGAATGGCGGAATTGTCCTGCACCGGCAGGTCTTCGGGTGCCATGTCGGGGCGGTCGCAGGCCAGGCTTAGCAATTGCGCAAAGGTAGCGCCGCAACAGCGGCACTTGCGCGACGACATCAGCATGCGGGCGAGATGCGGATCCAAGGGCGGGCCTTTCGGGGAGGGCAAATGAAAGGGCGCGGGCCAAAACTGGCCTGCGCCCGGTGATTCTGGTGACCGGCGGCTTTTACCGCTGTCTGCCGCCAGTTTCAAACTCTGCTTCGATCCCTGCGGTTCGAAGCGACAAAATCAGCTGCCGGCGTTCAGGGCCGAAGCATTCCAAGACGCGCCTGCCGCAGGCATGTCCTTGATCTTCTTGCTGACGCGGCTGCTGCTCTCCAGCCCTTCCAGATACTCAGGTGTGACGCCGGTGATATAGTTGCCGTCAAAGCAGGAGCAATCGAACTGCTTGATCTCGGGGTTGCCTTCCTTGGCGGCCCAGATCAGATCTTCGAGTTTCTGGTAGAACAGCGCGTCCGCGCCCAGTTCTTCGCGGATCTCGTCGATGCTGAGACCATTGGCGATCAGCTCGTGTTTGGTGGGCATGTCGATGCCATAGACGTTGGGGTATTTCACCGGCGGCGAGGCCGAGGCGATATAGACCTTTTTGGCACCAGCCTCGCGGCACATCTGTACAATCTTGTTGATCGTATTGCCGCGCACGATGCTGTCGTCGATCAGAAGGATGTTTTTGTCCTTCATCTCCAGCGGGATGGCGTTCAGCTTGCGGCGGACGGATTTCTGCCGCTCTTCCTGTCCCGGCATGATGAAGGTCCGGCCCACATAGCGGTTCTTGACCAGCGCCTCACGGTAGCGGATGCCCATGATGTTGGAGACTTCCAGCGCCACCGGGCGGGCACTGTCTGGCACCGGAATGATGGCGTCGATGTCGAGATCGGCTTCCTGGATCTGCTTGGCAAGCGTCTGCCCCATGCGGATCTGGGTTTTGTAGACCGAAATGCCGTCCAGCATCGAATCGGGACGCGCCAGATAGACATATTCAAAGATACAGGGGGTGAGGTTGCCTTCGACAGCCTGGGTGCTGTGCATATTGCCGTCCAGATCGATCAGAACCGCCTCGCCGGGGGCGACGTCACGCAGCTTTTCAAAGCCGTTGATGCCAAAGGCCACATCCTCGGAGGCAAAGGCGTAATCGTCGCCCGCGCCATTATCGCCGCGCTTGGCGATCGACAACGGACGGATGCCGCGCGGGTCGCGGAAGGCGAGCATGCCAACGCCGGCAACCAGACAGATCACAGAATAAGCGCCCTGAATGCGCTCCATGGTCATTTTCACGCCCGCAAACAGGTTGCGGATTGGGTCGGCGGTGCCGTTGACCTTGATCGCATCGGCGATCTTGTCGGCCAGCACGTTCAGCAGCACTTCTGAATCCGAGGTGGTGCGCAGGTGACGCGAGTATTTCGCAGTGACCTTTTCGCGCTGTTCCTGAGTATTTGTGAGGTTGCCGTTGTGGATCAGGTAGATCCCGTAGGGCGCGTTCACAAAGAAAGGCTGTGCCTCGGCCGCGCTGAGCGATCCCGCCGTGGGGTAGCGCACATGGCCCATGCCGATGCGGCCGGTCAGGGTTTCGGTGTCGGCGGTGCCAAACACGTCCTTGACCAGACCGTTTGCTTTGCGTTCGCGGAAGTTCTCACCGGTATAGGTGACAATGCCCGAGGCATCCTGTCCCCGGTGCTGGAGCATCAGCAGCCCGTCGTAAATTTCTGCAAACACATGGTCGTTCCGGTTTGCGATCCCCAAGATCCCGCACATTGAATTGCTCCAGTTCCAAGTCGCGTTTCTGTTCGTCTGCTGCGGTCTACGTCAGCTGAGATGAGATTGCGCGCTTCCTAACGCGGCTTTGATCCAATTTACAGAAGAAACCGCCGCCCGGCGCGGACGTCTGGGCAGCGCGCTGCCCGTTATCATGCACGCGCGTCACTGGAGACCGATATAGATCGCACCAAAGGACCGGCTGCACGAGGGCAACCGCCGGGCGCGGAAAACAGGGGAAAAAGGCAGTGGCGGCATCGGCAAGGCTGTGTGGCTCCGAATCCGTAATGGCTCGTGGGTTCCACATAGAGGGTCGCGGCGGCGCTGTCATCAAAGGATCACATAGAAATGCCACCGGCAGGGGAACTGCGGTGGCATCGGCACGGTTGGCAGGGGTGATCAGGCCGGGATGGCCGGATCCGGATCAGGCGGCCAGAACGGCAGGCAGGGGCATCAGGTCTGTGTCTGCCTCGGCGTCGCGGCCAGTCAGGGCCAGGGCGCGGCCTTCTTCGGAGGCGAGGATCTGGCGGGTTTCGGACAGGGACAGGCGGCGGTAAGCCGAATCAAGGCTGTTGCCTGCGGCCTGGATCAGCATGCCGCTTTCGGCCCAGACCAGTTCTTCCTCTGCAAATTCCAGATGGATACGGGCCAGACGCTCGGGCAGGGCGGGGGTGATGCCCTTGTAGCCGGAGAGGGAAATCAGTTTGGTCATCACCAGCGGCACATCAAACAGACGCTCGGCGGCGTCCAGTTCCAGCGCCACCATCTGATCGGCGGGCAGGATGAGATCTGTGTCATTGCCCAGAGCACCAGCCGGCACATGCATCAAAGTGGTGAGACGCGGCACCGAGTGTTTCACCGCGGCAACTTCCTGTGCACCGCCATCAAGGGTGTAGACCATGTCGCCCGGCTTCAGGTCGCGTACTTCCAGAAAGCCGCGGTCGGTGTCGACCATGGTGCCGGGAAGGAAGCCACCGGTACGGGGACGGGCGCTGCGGCGGGGACGTTCGATACGCTCAGGCTTGGCAAAGGGGAAGTCCAGCAGCAGGTCTGCGGGCTGGAAGTCTTCGAATGCGTTGAAATGATCAAGAAGCATTATGACCGTTCCTTCTGAGCGTTGGTTGCTGGCGTTTTGCCGTTGAACCTAAGAAGCCCGTGAATTGGGACGGAAATGGGGCACCAATCGGGCCAAGACCGGATTTGGCGTCTTTTTTGGAAAAAATGCGCTCTGATCGGCGGGATTGTTAAGGATTTTGAACTGCTGGGTCAGGTTTCGTTAAGAAAATCAGCGCATCCGACCGGGATGGCGGTGGATTTGATTCGAATGATTCCTATTTGTTAATAGGTGGTTAATGGGTTTCGTTAATCTTAATAAAGGTAAATAAGGCGTTAATGGGGCGCCATTGCGGTTTACAGTTTCCGATCTTGTCGACAGCAGATCCGGTTCCGAAGGCCGCAAAGCGCGGCCCTCGGTTTGGGCGAGGCCGGATCAGAACTTGCCGTTGTCGTGGGCCATTTCGGCCGGAATGGCAGAGATCACGTCCCAATGTTCGACAATCTTGCCACCCTCGACACGGAACAGATCGAAAAAGGCAGTGGGAGTATCACCCAAGGTGCCCTCGGAAGCGGTGAAAACGAAATTGCCCTCGGCCACGACAATAGGCGTGTCGCTATAGGCCATCGGCTGGCCGGCCTCGGCCATGGCCTTCAGTGCGGCCCCCAGACCTTCCAGGCCATCGGCCACCATCGGATTGTGCTGCAGGTAGGTTTCAGTGGAGACATAGGCCGTGATCTTTTGCGGAGCCGCGCCCTGCAACACATCGCGTACAAAGCCTTCGACCAGCGCCTTGTTGGCGGCGGTTTGGTCCAGATCGGTTACCTCGGTGGTGCCATCTGTCATGCTGCGGCCCGAGGGATTGGGCGCGGCCAGGGGCTGCAGGTTGTCCCAGTGTTCAGCCACCTTGCCATCCTCAACGCGGAAGATGTCGAAGGCGACCAATGTGTCGCCGCCAAAGGCCTGGGCGTTTTTATATGTATTGTGCAGCACCACCATTTCGCCTTCGGAAATCACCCGGTGGGTGGTCACCGAAATGCCACTGTCCTTCAGCGCCGGGATAAAGCCGAGGATCGGTGCCGCACCGGTGGGGACGGCTGGGTTGTGCTGGATATAGTCCGGCGCCAGCAGCTGTTCTGCGGCTTCGGGGTCAAAACTGGTAAAGAGTGCGGCGACTGCGCTGAGCACGATCTCGGTGGGGGACATTTTCTTTCCTTTCAATTCTGGTTGCCTCAGCAACGCCCCTGTTGGTATCAATTCTGCATCAAGTATCAATTACGCACTAATAAGGAACCAAGTATGCTTCCGGTAACCGTATTGTCCAAGGAAGAGGGTGACCTGTGCCCGATCCGTCAGGTGTTGTCACAGGTGACAGGCAAATGGCAGATGCTGATCGCGCTGTCGCTGGAGGACGGTGGGTTGCGCTTTGGTGCGTTGAAACGGACCCTGGGTGATGTGACCCAGCGGGTGCTGACCGAGAACCTGCGTAAGATGGAGCGGGACGGCTATCTGATACGGACGGTGGATCCGGGCCCGCCTGTTGCGGTGTCTTATGCGCTGAGCGATCTGGGGCGCGAATTGCTACAGCACCTGAAAGGGCTTGCCATATGGGCCGCTGAACGCCACGAGGCTGTGAGCCGGAACAGGGCAGGGTATGACGCCCGCTAGGCGGCGCTCCCGCCCGGCATTGCGCATCGCAGATGCGCAATGCCGGGCGGGCCGGGCGGGCCGGGCACCGCGCCTGCGGCGCGCTGCCGCCTGCGGCGGGAGTATTTGCTGGAAAGGGGACGGCGAGAATGCAAAAGGGCGCCCAGAGGCGCCCGATTGAAAGAGGTCTTTGGTTGCGCTTACTGGCTGCAGTGGCCGATCAGCTCTTCGTATTGCGAAGTCAGCCAGCCGAGCGCCTGTTCAGGGTTGCGGTCCTCGATTTGGCCGGTCATCCGCTGGAAGACGGCGGCCGAGCGGCTGTCATCCACCATCGGGAAGCTCTGACCGGTCATCACCACCGAGTAGAGGAAGAAGGCAATGGCAACCAGGAGGATGCCGCGTAGCACGCCGAAGAAGAATCCGATGCCTTGATCGACACCGCCCAGAACCGAGCGCTGCACCAGCGACGAGAACAGCGGTGTAAAGAAGGAGACTACAATCAGCGACAGGGCAAAGACCGCGGCAAAGGCGGCAATGATCGACAATTCGCAGCTGTCGGCGATGAATTCGCCGGCGACCGGGATCTCGGCCATCAGCGGTTCGATCTGCGGCGCAAAGAGGAATGCGAGGATGGCGGCGGCTATCCAGCCGGCAATCGCCATGGCCTCGCGGACGAAGCCGCGCGAATAGGCAAGCAGCGCCGATACGACGATGACAAGGGCAACAACCCCGTCGATAATGGTGAAACCTTCCATGTCCCTCGCCTGTATTTCTGCGTCAGATTTTTTGCGACCTTAACCGGCCCCGAAGAATTCGCCAACAAATCCCGTAAGATCGCCGGACTTTCGCACTGTCAGCCCCGGTATCTCAAATGATTTGCCGCCGCTTGGAGCGATTGCGGAGGAGAAACCAAGTTTTTGGGCTTCTTTCAACCTGTTTTCGCTCTGAGGGGCCGGTCTGAGGGCACCAGATAGGGAAATTTCTCCGAAAACCACCGTATCGGCGGGCAGGGCGGTGTCCTCGCGCGCACTCAGCAGGGCGGCGGCCACCGCAAGGTCGGCGGCGGGTTCGGAGATTTTCATGCCGCCAGCCACGTTCAGGTAGACATCAAGCCCGGCAAACGGAATGCCGCAGCGTGCCTCGAGCACTGCGAGGATCATCGCTAGACGCGAACTGTCCCAGCCGACCACGGCACGGCGCGGTTGTGAATGGGGCGAGGGGGCGACCAGCGCCTGCATTTCCACCAGCACCGGGCGGGTGCCCTCGATCCCGGAAAACACCACCGATCCCGGAGACGGCTGGCCGCGTTCGGAGAGAAACAGGGCCGAAGGGTTGATGACTTCAGAGAGGCCCGCGCCGGTCATTTCAAACACGCCGATCTCATCAGCCGGACCAAAGCGGTTTTTCACCGCCCGTAGAATGCGGAACTGATGGCCGCGCTCGCCTTCAAAATAGAGCACCGTGTCGACCATATGTTCGACCACACGTGGCCCGGCGATCTGGCCGTCCTTGGTGACATGGCCGACCATGATGATGGAGACGCCGTTGCGTTTGGCAAAAGTTGTCAGCTCATGCGCGGCGGCGCGCACCTGGCTGACCGATCCCGGCACGCTGTCGACATTGTCGGCCCACATGGTCTGGATCGAATCAATAATGGCCAGCTGGGGTTTCTCGGCCTCAAGCGTGGTCAGGATGTCGCGCAGGTTGGTTTCTGCCGCCAGCTGCACTGGCGCGTCGCGCAGGCCAAGGCGCTGGGCGCGCATGCGCACCTGGGCCGAGGCTTCTTCGCCGCTGACATAGATGGTCTTGATACCGGCATTGGCGAATTGGGCTGCGGCCTGCAGCAGAAGTGTCGATTTGCCGATGCCCGGATCGCCGCCGACCAGAATGGCCGAAGCAGGCACCAGCCCGCCGCCCAGCACGCGGTCCAACTCTCCCACGCCGCAGGTGGTGCGCGGCGGCGGGGTTTCCTCGGTCGCGAGGCTGGTGAGGGCAATGGTGCTGCCACGCCTGCCGCCAAGGGTTTTCTTGGCAGGACCGGCTGACAGGGCCTTGTCTTCGGAGATGGTGTTCCACTCGCCACAGCCATCGCAACGGCCGGACCATTTGGTAAAGGAGGCGGAGCAGGCGGAGCAGGAGAAGGATTTTGTTTTGGCCATGTGCCCTTACTGCCCGAGGAGCTGGGGCGGCTCAAGAGGGGATCGCGCAGGCGCTGTTTGCTAAGATGTCTATTTGCTAGGGCGGGCCGGGTCTGGCAGGCTGGGCTGCAATCCGGGAATTTCCGGCAATATGGAATGGTTTGCAGCCGCAAAGAGGTAAAGGGCAGGGGATGAGTGACTTATATGTAGGGGAAGACGGCGATGCGCGTTGCGGCTGGGCCGGGACAGCGCCCGAGTTTCCAGACTACCATGATAGGGAGTGGGGCTATCCGGTCAGCGATGACATCCGCCTGTTCGAGAAGGTCTGTCTGGAAAGTTTCCAATCAGGCCTCAGCTGGCGGACCATTCTGACCAAGAGAGAGAATTTTCGCGCCGCCTTTGACGGCTTCGATTTTAACGTGATGGCCGATTATGGTCCGCAGGAGGTGGAGCGTTTGCTGGGGGATGCGGGCATCGTGCGCCACCGCGGCAAGATCGAGGCGGTGATCAACAATGCGGCCCGCGCCGTGGAGATGGTCGAGCGCGAAGGCTCGCTCGCGGCGTTTTTCTGGGGCTACGAGCCGGATCCTGACAGCCTGCCGGAACCGCAGACGCAAAGCACATCACCGGAAAGCATCGCCCTGTCTAAGGAGCTGAAGAAACGGGGCTGGAAATTTGTCGGCCCCACCACAGTGTTTGCCTTCATGCAGGCGATGGGGCTGATCAATGATCACGCAAAAGGCTGCATCTGCCGCGAAAAGGCGGATGCGGCGCGCGCCGGTTTCAAACGACCCTAGGCGACAAGAGTATTGAAGCAAAACTTTTGCCGATAGGCTTAAACACGTGTTTTCCGGCGGGGAGGCCGGGACTGCCCCGCTTGTGACCCGCGTTGACGGCTTCAAAGGGTGATCTCTGCCATCACTTCGGGCTCAATCACCTCAACACCGGGCAGGTCTGCAGCCAGCGTCTCGGCGGATTGTTCCAGAATTGGGAAGCTCTTGTAGTGGCAGGGGATCACCGTTTTGAAATTGAAGTAGCGTTTGGCCGCATAGGCGGTGCCTTTCATATCCATGGTGAAATGGCCACCGGCTGACAGTACGCCGACGTCCGGCTTATAATAGTCTCCCATCCATTCCATATCCGCCATGATATCCGTATCCCCGGAGAAATAGACCGTGCGCCCCTCGGCCCGCAGCATGTAGCCCACTTCGGAACCACCGGTGCGCAGCCCGTCAGCGGTGGAGAAGGTAGAGCTGTGCGAGGCGGGCACCATGGACAAGCTCACGCCGCCCAGATCCACCGTGCCGCCTTTGTTGAAACCAACTGTCTCGATGCCCTCGGCCTCGGCCCAGTACCCCATCAGGTCATATTGGCCGACCACCGGAATGGAGAGCGATTTTGCCAGGGGCAGCACATCCACCACATGGTCGAAATGGGTGTGGGTCAGAACAATATGTGTGGCGCCTGCGATGGCTGCGGCATGCTGGTCTTCGCCCAGCACCGGGTTGCCGGAAAGCCAGGGGTCGAGCAGCAGCACCTTATCGCCGGTTTCAATGCGCCAGCTGCCATGTCCAAGCCAAATGAGTTTCATCACTACTCTCCCGTTTATCTATGACGGCACCGTAGCAGCGGACAGGGCCAGTGGAGAAAGAATTATTCATAAAACCACCGCGCGACGGGGCAGGTTCATCGTGAAGAGCGGGCGAAAAATGGGCCAAAACAAATGCCCGGCACACTGGCAGGGCAGCCAAGCCTTGCGGCCTGCTGCCGGGGGCGGTAAATGCCTTCTTGACGTATATGAGGGTTATTCATGTCGATTGACCAAAGCACCGCCGCCAAAGTGGCAAAACTGGCCCGTATCAAGGTCGAAGATGACGCGCTTCCGGCGCTGGCCGAGGAGTTCAACAACATCCTGGGCTTCATCGAACAGCTGAACGAAGTGGATGTCGAAGGGGTTGAGCCGATGACCTCCGTGACCCCGCAGCGCCTGAAGCGCCGGGTTGACGAAGTCACCGATGGCAACCAGCAGCCCAAGGTGCTGAAGAACGCCCCCGATGCCCGCGAGGGTTTTTTCGCGGTCCCCAAGGTGGTGGAGTAAGACATGAGCGATCTGAACAAACTGGGGCTGGCAGAGGCCCGCGACCTGCTGCGCAAAGGTGAGACCACATCGGTGGAGCTGACCAACGACTGCCTGAAGGCAATCGATGCGGCTGACGCGCTGAACGCATTTGTGCATAAAACGCCCGAGCTTGCGCTGGAACGCGCCAAGGCGGCGGATGCGCGCATTCAGGAAGGCGACGCACCTGCCATGTGCGGTCTGCCGATCGGCATCAAGGATCTGTTCTGCACCAAGGGTGTGGACAGCCAGGCGGCGAGCCGCATCCTCGAAGGTTTCAAGCCCGAGTATGAAAGCACCGTTTCGCAGCAGCTGGCGGATGCCGGCGCGGTGATGCTGGGCAAGCTGAACATGGATGAATTCGCCATGGGTTCGTCCAATGAAACCTCCGTTTACGGCAATGCGGTCAGCCCATGGCGTCGTGATGGTTCAGACGCCGAACTGACGCCCGGTGGCTCTTCTGGTGGTTCGGCCTCGGCCGTGGCGGCGGACCTGTGTCTGGCCGCAACCGGCACCGACACAGGTGGGTCGATCCGCCAGCCTGCCGCCTTCACCGGCACCGTTGGCATCAAACCCACCTATGGTCGCTGCTCGCGCTGGGGTGTGGTGGCCTTTGCCTCCTCGCTGGATCAGGCCGGCCCGATGACCAAATCGGTGCGTGATGCCTCGATCATGCTGGAAGCCATGTGTGGCCATGACGCCAAGGATTCGACCAGCGCCGAACTGGCCGTGCCGAATTTCGAGGCAATGCTGACCGGCGACATCAAGGGCAAGAAGATCGGTATCCCCAAGGAATACCGCATGGACGGCACGCCCGCCGAGATCGAAGCGCTCTGGGCTGATGGCGCGGCGATGCTGAAAGATGCCGGTGCCGAGATCGTCGATATCTCCTTGCCACACACAAAGTATGCGCTGCCCGCCTATTACGTGATCGCCCCGGCCGAGGCCTCCTCGAACCTGGCGCGTTATGACGGTGTGCGCTACGGCCACCGCGCCACGCTGGAGGCCGGCGACGGCATCACCGAGATGTACGAGAAGACCCGCGCCCAAGGCTTTGGCCCCGAGGTGCAGCGCCGGGTGATGATCGGTACCTATGTGCTGTCGGCTGGTTTCTATGACGCCTATTACAACCGCGCACGCCGCGTCCGCACCCTGATCAAAAAGGACTTCGAGGATGTGTTTGCAGCTGGCATCGATGCCATCCTGACACCGGCGACGCCTTCGGCTGCCTTTGGTCTGGGTGAAATGACCGAGGCCGATCCGGTGCAGATGTACCTGAACGACGTTTTCACCGTCACTGTGAACCTTGCCGGCCTGCCGGGCATTTCGGTGCCTGCAGGTGTCGACAAGCAGGGTCTGCCGCTGGGTCTGCAGCTGATCGGCAAGCCCTGGGAAGAGGGTGATTTGCTGAATACCGCCTATGCGCTGGAAAATGCGGCGGGCTTCGTGGCGAAACCGGGCCAGTGGTGGTAAGTCCACTGGCTGAATAGAGCAGAAAAGGCAGGGTTATGCGCGCAATCGTCTCCATTTTCGCCCTCGGCGCAGGTCTCGCGGCCTGCAGCCCGCAGGTCCCCGACAGCGGTGCGGGCGTAGGGCTGGGGACAAGCCCGTTTGACCCGGCCCCCGCAGCCGGTACCACCATAACCGGCGAACCACTGGTGCCGCCATCGGTGGTCGCCAGTGAGCCGCTGCCGACGGTGGCGTCGGCCATCCCCTCGGCACCGCGCAGCCCCGGATCCTCCTCCGCGGCGGGCACTCTGGCGAATTCTGGCGACAGTCTGGCGGCGGAAACGGCCGCAGCCCTTGCAGCCTCGCAGGGCAATTCCGGTGTCGCGCCTTTGAATGCCAGCCCGTCCAATCCCGCGCCGCAGATTGTTGGTAATGCCGGGATCTCGGACGAGAATGATTTTAGCGCCGTTTCGGCCCGCGAATCCATCGAAAGCGATGCGGAACGTCTGGCCCGCAATCGGGCGGAATACCAACAGGTCGCGCCGGGGGCCGTGCCTTTGCGCAGCGGTGCGGCAGAACCTAATGTGGTGCAATATGCGCTGACCACATCTAACCCACGCGGCAATCGCGTTCACTCGCGCTCGGGCATTAACCTCAAGGCCAAGTCGGCCCGCAACTGCGCCGGTTTTGCAACGCCGGATCTGGCCCAGCAGGCTTTCCTCGAAATGGGCGGCCCTGACCGCGACCGCAAAGCGCTGGATCCGGATGGTGATGGCTATGCCTGCGGCTGGGATCCGGCGCCCTATCGCCGGGCCGCCTCCAACTGAGCCGCGCGGCGGATCATCCGGGCGCAATCTGGCGCCCCAGCCCCAATAGCGGCCCCCGCCGCGACGGGCTGACACCTTCGCTGATCGTGTTGCATTACACCGCCATGCACAGTGCTGCTGCGGCGCTGGAGCGGCTCTGTGATGCGCGGGCCGAAGTTTCCGCCCATTATCTCATCAGTGTCACCGGTGATCTCTGGCAGATGGTGCCGGAGGCAGAGCGCGCCTGGCACGCCGGGGCGGGCGAATGGGCCGGACAGGAAGACATCAATTCGCGATCTATCGGCATCGAGTTGGACAACCGCGGCGATCACCCGTTCAGCGCGCCACAGATGGCGGCGCTTGAGGGGCTTCTGGCGGGCATCATGGGGCGCTGGCACATTCCGGCCTCTGGCGTCATCGGCCACAGCTGCATGGCACCGGGCCGCAAACAGGATCCGGGACCGCGATTTGACTGGACCCGCCTTGCCCTGCAGGGGCTGGCGGCCTCGGGGCAGAGCGGACAGCCGCCGCACAGCATCGATCCCGATCATTTCCGCACTCTTGCCCGCAAGGCTGGCTTCACGGCTCTGGTTGATGACGAAACCCTCCTTGCGGCGGTGCGCCTGCGTTATCGCCCGGAGGCCACAGGCCCGCTTGCGGCCGAGGATTTCCCCCCGATCACCCCGGCCTGAACACGCATCCGCCCTTCCTCTTGCCCAAAATATCCCGGGGGAGGCCCGCAGGGCCGGGGGCCGCGCCCCCTTTTTGCGTTCCATGCCGCTTGACCTGCCGCCCGCAGAGGCGTAAGCGCCCCATGCGCAGAGGGCCGGACGGCCGCCGCGGCGGGCAACCGCCGGGGAGGAAAGTCCGGGCTCCATGAAGCAACGGTGCCGGGTAACGCCCGGGCAGAGCGATCTGACGGATAGCGCCACAGAGAACAGACCGCCGGTCTTCGGGCCGGTAAGGGTGAAACGGTGGGGTAAGAGCCCACCGCGCGACTGGCAACAGGAGCGGCGCGGCAAGCCCCACCGGGAGCAATGCCAAATAGGGCCCCCGCGCGGGTCGGGTCCCGGAGTTTCCGGGAAACCGCCGCTAGGCTTGCTTTAGCCGAGAGGGGCCGGGTTGGCAGCTAGAGGGGATCCGGTAACGGATCTCCTAGATGAATGGTCGTCCAGGGGCTTCGGCTCTGGACAGAACCCGGCTTACAGGCTCTCTGCGCATTTTCAAAAGCCACAATCTGATCCCGCGGCCCAAGAATGGCCGCCGGGCCAGTGGCGGTGGTGTGCCGGTTGGACCTCGGCATTGTCGGCAGTCGGGAAGGACCAATCGGCTCTGCCATAGGGTCCCGGTGAGCCAGCAAGCGCCCCATTGGACTGGCGCGGCAATTTGTAAGATCGAATGCGCGCAGTGCCTTAGGCTAGGTTGCCCGGATCAAATTGTTGAACACTATAAAATTCAGGACATGAAAATGCCGAGAAACAATCGCTCAATTTTGTCTATGGCGGCACTGGCCGCAGGTGCTTTGGTCGCTTTGGGGAGTGCCGCCAGTGCGCAGGGGGATCTGTACTACCTGCACAATGCCAGCGCCTATTATGCTTGGTCAGATTATGACACCTGCAAGGCCGAGCTGAGCGTTGAGCAATGCACGCCGACATTGGATCAGTCCGTTTGCGGCCGCTACCTGACCTCCACCCTGGCGACCAGAAACGTGGCGCTGGACAAGCTGAAGCGCAACGAGACGATCATCTTCCGTCACACAAATGGCGATTCCGAATACTGCCGCATCCAGCCCTGATCTGGTGAGGAGCGGCCCCGGTGGGGCCGCTTTTGCCCATGTGTGCTGACGCTCAAATCGGCACATGCCAATTCCGAACTTTCAGGAGGACCACCATGTCATCTGGTCATGGGCTGAAGGCCTGTATCCTTGCCTGCGCCGCCGGGTTTCTCTCGGTGGCCAGCGCCGATGCGCAGGTTTGGAGCGGCACAGAGGAGCGCTCTCAGCAGGGGCTACACACGGCGACATTGTTTGTGCAGATGCATGAGTTTGCCCTGCAGATGACCTGCAATGAAACGGCCGCCGAAAATGGCAGGCTGGATCTGATGTTCGTGGGCCCTGCCTTGCCGCGTCTTTACGGCACCGACGGACAGGAAGAAACGATGCTCTTGAGCTTTGGCATGTTTGACGGGTCGACTGTGACCCGTGGCTGGAACGCCTATTACTATGATGGCGGGCTCGGCGATCAGGCCTGGCTTGGCGGGCTCACGGCGGATGACGCGATGCTGGACGCCTTTGCTGCCGCCCGCGAAGTGGCCCTGCTGAACACCGACAAGGAACTGATCTATGTCTTCCCCGCCAAGGGCACTGCGGCGGGCGCGAAACTGTTGCGACAGACATGCGGGGTTGGGCAGGCGTGGTAGGCTTGCTATGGAGAGATGACAATGACCGGAACAGGCTGATCCCATGACCAAAACCCGTATCTGCGCCCAGTGCAACAAACCCGAGATGGTCCCGGTGTCGCGGGTCATGAAGACCTATAATTCGGTCTACTCCTATAGCTGCCGCAATTGTGATGAGACGCTGGAGATGGTGCCGCCTGCCTCGATTGGGGTGGGGCTGATGGTTGGGGCGCTGGCGCTGGCCTTCTGGGGCTTTGTGCTGCACTGGGGGGCAGGCAGCCCCAGCACCCTGGCGCTGGTGATCTGGGCGGGCGCGGGTTTGGCCGTTGCGGCGGTCTGGGTGCCGGAGATCCTAAAGTACTGGCTGTATCCGGAAGGTCCTGACCAGCCGGACAGCGAGGAAATCGCGCTGGCGGATGACACGGCTTTTTCCCAGCGTGTGGTGTCACCGCTGGAAAGGCTGGGATTTGTGGCTGGTCTTTTTGCGCCGGTTGTCATCATCGCGGGCATATTGGGCATCGCGACGATGATCGGTTACGTGAACTACACGTTCTTTGAGTGATCCGCTGTTGCAGCCCTATGGTGCTTCGGTCGCAGGATCTCCCCGGATTTCGCAAACTGCGATGGTGATATCGGTCAAGATTCGGCACAGATCCGCAGGGCAGGCCCAGCTTGTTGCCGGTTGATGCATTATTCCCCCGCAATGATCGGGAATCCTATTGACTCGGGGGGTGTGGCGTTTAAAAGCCGATGCTCATACGAGATTTACCGAAAGGCCTTCGCCTTTCCGGACGCAGGAGAAGCACCATGGCGAAGCCGACGACAATCAAGATCCGCCTGAACTCGAGCGCGGGCACCGGCCACTTCTATGTGACCAAGAAAAACGCACGCACCATGACCGAAAAAATGATCGTGCGTAAGTACGACCCGGTTGCGCGCAAGCACGTCGAGTACAAAGAAGGCAAGATCAAGTAAGCCTTCCTTTACAGGATACGACTTAAGAAGGGTCACGCTGCACGCGTGGCCCTTTTTCGTTCTGGAATACCATTTTGGCTTTTGAAATCCGCTCCTCCCAAGACAGCGATCTTGCCGCTGTCGATGCGCTGCTGGCGCGCAGCTATCCCAAGCTGCTGAAAGCGGACTACCCGCCCTCGGTGCTGGTGACGGCGCTGCCGATCATCAGCCGGGCCCGGCCCGAACTGGTTGGCTGCGCCAGCTATTACGTTGCCGAAGAAGAGGGCCGGATCATCGGGGCAGGTGGCTGGACCCGTGATGGGGTGCGGCCGGAACTTGGCCATATCCGCCATGTTGTCACCGATGACCGCGCTGTGCGCCGCGGTGTGGGACGGGCGATCATGGCTCAGGCCCTCAAGGCCGCACAGGCCGCCGGAATATCCGAGCTGGAGTGCTGGTCCACCCGCACTGCGGAACCCTTCTACCGGGCGCTGGGCTTCGTCAATGAGGGCCCGATAGAGGTAGGGCTGGCCCCGGCGGTACGCTTTCCCGCCGTGCGGATGCGGCTGACGATGACATGAGCGGCCCGGACAAAATGGCACCGCCATCAGGCCGGCAGATCACCATTGTGCGGACAAAATACGGTCTCATTCTGGGGGCAAAACTAATGGAAACAGTTTGTATCGATTTGGAGACTTAAATTGCATACCAAAAAATCAGCCATTCTATTCGCCGCGGCCTGGATGGCCGTCATTGCCCTGATGCCCCTGTCCAAGGACACTGTTGCAACCGACACGGCATCTGACCTGTCGCTGAGCGGTGTGACCGTGGTGATCGGGACCCTGCCGGATGCCGGGCCCCAATCTGATGCGCAGTTGCCGCAGTAACAATCAGCCGCGCCATTCGGCCATGACCAGAACCGGCTCCAGCCCCTGACTGCCCATTAGCGCAGCAGAGGCGGCGTTGAAGGGCGCATAGGTGGCGGCGATGACAGTGATGCCATCGGCCGCCGCACGGGCCTTCATTTCCCCGATCAGTGCTTTGCCGACCCCCATGCGCTGCCAGGCCTCCTGAACGGCGATATGGTGCAGCATGAGGCGCCGTTCGCCCTCGCGGACGGGCAGGGCGGCGCGGTCCTCTTCCCCGTAAATCAGATATCCCAGCAAGGCGCCGGTCGGGCTCTCTGCGGCCAGCGCATGCATCTGCGGCTCTTGCAGCCAGTCTGTCAGCCATGTCTCCAGCTCGGCCGCGGGCGGATCAGAGCGGTGGCGGGCGGGCTGCTGGATGGCGTGGATTGCGTGCATCCCTTCGAGAAGGGGAACAATGCGGGCGGCGTCGTTGGCCGGGACTTCAATTATTTTCATCCGTTAAAACCTGTGGGACTCGTGTGGGAAAAAGAAGAGGGGCGGGTCCTTGCGGATCCGCCCCTCACTGTCTTGGTATGTTGGTCGCGTTATTCGCGGTTACCGAGAAGCTGGAGCAGCATCATGAACATGTTGATGAAGTTCAGATAGAGGCTGAGGGCGCTCATGATGGCGGATTTGGCCAGCCATTCCTGATCACCCGAGTGGGCCATCTGCAGGTAGGTGTTCTTGGCGTTCTGGGTGTCCCATGCGGTGAGACCGGCAAAGATCAGCACGCCGATCACCGAGATCGCAAAGGCCATGGCACCGGATTGCATGAACATGTTGACGATGGAGGCAACGATCAGGCCAATCAGGCCCATGATCAGGAAGGCACCCATGGCCGACAGGTCTTTCTTGGTGGTGTAACCCACCAGCGACAGACCGGCAAAAGCAATCGAGGTCACCAGGAAGACCTGAATGATCGACTGGCCTGTGTAAACCAGGAAGATCGAGCTGATCGACAGGCCCATGACGGCGGCGAAAGAGTAGAAGATCAGCTGCACGCCGGCCGCGGACATGCGGTTGGCGGCGGCGCCGATACCGAAGATGAAGGCCAGCGGGGCGAACATGATCACCCATTTCAGCGGCGAGGCATAGATCGCGGTGCCCAGCGCAGTCAGCTGACCATCGGAGATGGCCAGGCCAGAAATCGCCCAGGCCGCCAGAAAGGTGATGAACAAGCCAGCAGACATGGTGCTGTAGACTTTGTTCATGTGGGCGCGCAGCCCGGCATCGATCTCGGCAGTGCGTGTCGCGCCTGCGGACCGGATGGTGTCGAATTGTGCCATTTTTACGTGGTCTCCGTTTAAATCTCCCAGCGCCGCACGGGCGGACCCGGCAGCGTTCCCGGTAAATATCGGTTGAGCGGCGCTACACTTCAAGTGCTTTGCACCGTCAAGGATACGGAAAACAGGCAAAAAACCGCAGTAATTGTGCCAGCTTTGAACAAATAGGCCACTGGCGGCAGGACCGAACGGGTCGCTGCCGCCAATATGGGCGCAAATGCTCCTTCGCTCTCAGCGATTGAGGCGCCGTCAAAGTCTCCAGTTGTCCGGGGCGTCCCAGAATCCGCGCGCTGCTTCGCGCTGTGCCTCGCCGCGGGTCAGGCCGAGGTCACAAAGGCGGCTGTCATCCATCCGCGCCAGTGCAAGACGCTGCCGACGGGCGGCGCGCAGCTGCAGCAGGGTTCTGAACAATCCGCGGCGGTGGCGCGGTGCGCAATACTGGCCGATATGTGCTTGGGTCATGTCTACTTCCCTTTCTGTGTGATGCTTTCGTGGGGTCTTATCAATTATGTTGATGTTTCTGTCAGATGTTGATCTATATGAAAAGCGAATGTTATTGATGCATTCAATCACGGTTGATGATGAATGGGGCGGAGGGAAAATGCGCAATCTTGATATCACCACGTTACGGTCCTTTGTGGCGGTGGCCGATCATGGCGGGGTGACCCGTGCCGCGGGGTTCCTGCATCTGACCCAATCGGCGGTCTCTATGCAGTTGAAGCGGCTGGAGGAGTTGCTGGGGCTGGACCTGCTGGACCGATCGGGCCGCACCATTGCGCTGACCGCATCCGGTGAACAGCTGTTGGCCTATGCCCGGCGCATGGTGGCAATGAATGACGAGGTGATCGGTCGGCTGACCGATCAGGCCTTTGAGGGTGAATTGGTTCTCGGCGTGCCGCATGACATTCTGTACCCGGCCGTGCCGCAGGTGTTGCAGCGGTTCAACGCCGCCTATCCGCGGATGAAAGTGCAGCTTATCTCGTCCAATACCAGCGCGTTGAAGGCGCAGTTTTCGCGCGGCGAATGCGATCTGATCCTGACCACTGAAAGCGATGAGACCGCGGAGAGCGAAACGCTGGCTGTGCGGCCGCTGTGCTGGACCGGGGCGCAGAACGGATCAGCCTGGCGGGCGCGGCCGCTGCGGGTGGCCTTTGGGCGGGCCTGCGTGTTCCGTCCCAAGGCGATCAGCGCGCTGGACCGGGCCGGGATCGACTGGGATATGGTCTTGGATACTGACAGTGACCGGTCGATCGAGGCCACGGTGAGTGCGGATCTGGCGGTGAATGTGATGATCGAGGGCACCGAGCCACCGCATCTGGAGCCCATTGCCCATGGTGGCAGCCTGCCGGCCCTGCCGGCGCAGCGCATCAACCTCTATTGTGGTGGTGCGGGTGGTGAGCCGCTGGAGCGGCTGGCCGAACTGGCGCGCGATGCCTTCCGCCATGTGGCGGTGCCGCTGCAGGCCAATCAATGGAATGCCGCCTGAGACCCTGAGGCCCTGAGACCTTATGACCCTGAGGCCGTGCCGCGCGTGCTCCCGCCTGTTCAATCCGCCCTAGTGGGCGGGTTCACAGTTGGGCCGGGCGCCGGGTTTATGCCCGGCGCGCCGCCTTTGGCGGCAAATGCGCGCGGTGGGGTTACATGGTGATCACCACCTTGCCGGTGGAGGTGCGGCTGCGCAGCAGCTCCAGCCCGTCGGCGGCTTGCTCCAGCGGCAAGCAGTGGCTGATATGGGGGGCGAGCCGACCTTCGCTGTACCAGCCTAGCAATGTATCCAGCGAGGCCCGGACGGCATCGGGCCGGTGCTTCAGATATCCGCCCCAGTAGAAGCCAATGACGGTCAGGTTCTTGACCAGCAGGTGATTGGCGGGAATTTGCGGAACCTCTCCGCTGGCGAAACCGATCGGCAGCAGCCGGGCGCCGGGGTTGGCGGAGCGGAAGGCTGCCTTCCAGACATCGCCGCCAATGGCGTCATAGACCACATCGGCGCCGCCCAGATCCTTGACGCGGGCGCGCAGATCCTCATCCACGTCGATCAGATGATCGGCCCCGGCGGCCTTGGTCACCGCCAGCTTTTCGGCGCCACGCGCCTGGGCAATCACCTCGGCGCCCATCAGTTTGCCGGTCTCCACGGCCGTCATGCCAACGCCCCCGGCCGCTCCTGTGACCAGCAGACGTTCACCGGGTTGCAGGCGGGCGCAATGGGCCAGCGCCATATGGCTGGTGCCATAAGCGATCTGAAAGGCAGCCGCGTGTTCGAAGGACATCGCATCGGGGATCGCCAACAGCCGGTCGGCATCGAACACGCCTTCTTCGGCGAGGCAGCCCTGACCGGCAAACACCGCGACCCGCTGACCCAGCTGCAGAGAGTTGACCCCCTCACCAAGGGCGGTGATTGTGCCAGCCCCTTCCATGCCGAGGGTAAATGGGGCAATTGGGGTGTCCTGATACTTGCCCTGGAGCATCAGCATATCGGCGAAATTCAACCCGCAGGCCCTTAATCGGACGGCGACCTGACCGGGGGCTGGGCGTGGTGAGGGCAGTGTTGTCAGCGAGGCGGGGCCGCCCGCTGTGGTGATCTGAAAGGCGCGCATGAATATCCATCCGTTTTTTACCACTAAGAGGATTTATCAAGCCGCTGTCAAATCTCCAAACAAGAATCAACCCTCACTATTTTAGGGGGGTGATTCAACCAATGAGTTTCCCACCAGCCAACGTGGATTATGTTTAATTTACTGTTTTGGAACATGCGCTTAGGTGTGTCCGTGTGTTGCGCCCCTTGTATTCAACCGAAAAGGGCGTAAAACTATAGGTAGTGGCGCAGCAGAAGCTGTGCTGATGGGGAAAAGGACTGTTAACGTTGACGTGCTACTCTGCGTCAATTCCTGATGTGGCATTCGCGTATCGGGGCGGTAACCAGTTCGAGATTTAGGAGATTATTGATGGCTCATCCCGTTGATGTTCACGTGGGAAAGCGCATTCGTCACCGCCGGTGGTTGATCGGAATGACGCAACAACAGCTGGCCGAACAAGTTGGCATCAAATTTCAGCAGATCCAAAAATATGAGACTGGTGCAAACCGTGTGAGCGCCTCTCGCCTCTGGGATATTGCTGATGCGCTTGGGGTGCCTGTCAGCTTCTTCTTCGAAGGGTTGCAGGACGAAGGCAAGGCAAATGCGACAAAAGCCTCGGTCCCCGAAGACCTGCTGGGCGACAAAGAAGCCCTCGATTTGGTGCGCTCATATTATGCCATCCCGGAAAACCAGCGCCGCCGTCTGTTTGATCTGGCCCGCGTGCTGAGCGAAGTGGCCTGAGGCTGCCGACCTCGCGGCTGTGAGAATTGAAAAGGGCTGCTGAGCATCCGCTGAGCGGCCTTTTTGCTGTGTGACGGCGGCATGGAAATGCCGGTTTTGCTTGCATTGGCGTGATCTGACTGGCAGGCAGCGCTTATGAAAACTGCTGATATTTCCGACCTCGACGTCGCCTGTGAAATGGCCGATGTGGCCCGCGCGGCGATCCTGCCGCATTTTCGTGCTGCCGGTCTCGGTGCTGAAAACAAGCTGCAGGATGGGTTTGATCCGGTGACTGTGGCGGATCGTGCGGCGGAGACTGCGATGCGGGCGGTGCTGGCAAAGCGGCGGCCTGCGGATGGTATCTGGGGCGAGGAATACGGTCAGGAGCCGGGCACTTCGGGCCGGACATGGGTGCTGGATCCGATCGACGGCACCCGCGGGTTCATTTCGGGCACGCCGACCTGGGGCGTGCTGATTGCCCTGTCCGATGAAAATGGCCCCTTTCTGGGGGTGATCGACCAGCCCTATACCGAAGAGCGTTTCATCGGTGCCCCCGGCGTGGCGGAAATGACCGGCCCGCAGGGGCTGCGTCCGCTGGCGGCGCGGCAAGGCAGTCATCTGGCCGATGCGATTCTCTTCACCACTTTTCCCGAGGTTGGCACGCCGGAAGATCGCGCAGGTTTTGAACGGGTTGCGGCCATGGCCAAGCTCACCCGCTACGGCATGGATTGTTATGCCTATGCTTTGCTGGCCGCAGGGCAAGTGGATCTGGTGATCGAGGCCAGTCTGAACGCCTATGATATTCAGGCACCGATTGCCGTGATCCAGGCGGCCGGCGGCATTGTCACCAACTGGCAGGGTGGTCCGGCCCATCAGGGGGGGCGCGCATTGGCCGCCGCCAACCCGGAAATCCACGCCGAGGCTCTGGCCCTTCTCAACACTTGAGCGCCGCGCCACACTGATATAAAATAGCTGCAGCGCCGGGTCCTTTGCCCGTCTTCTGCCGGCGCATCCACACTTCCCTTACCGAAGCGGGCCTTATGGAGTGTGGAATTATGTCAGAAATCCTGATTCAAAACGCCAGTTGCATCCTGACCATGGATGACCAGCGCCGCGACCTGCGTGGCGCTGATATCCTGATCCGCAACGGGGCTATTGCCGCCCTTGGTACAGGGCTGAAAACCAGTGGTGAGACCTTTGATGCCCGCGGCTGTCTGGTGACGCCGGGATTGGTGAACACCCATCACCATCTCTACCAGAACCTGACCCGCGCGGTGCCCGGTGCGCAGGACGCGCTGCTGTTTGGCTGGCTGCAGCGGCTCTACCCGATCTGGTCGCGCTTTGGTCCCGAAGAGATGTTCGTCTCGGCCCAGCTGGGTCTGGCGGAACTGGCGCTGTCGGGCTGTACACTCAGTGCCGATCACCTTTACCTTTATCCCAACGGATCGCGGCTTGAGGATACCATCCATGCGGCCCGCGAGGTCGGCCTGCGGTTCCAGCCGACCCGCGGCGCGATGAGCATTGGCGAAAGCGATGGTGGCTTGCCACCCGATAGTCTGGTCGAAAAAGAAGCCGCCATTCTGGAAGACATGATCCGGGTGGTCGACGGGTTCCATGATCCCTCCGAAGGCTCCATGTGCCGGGTCGGTCTGGCGCCGTGCTCGCCCTTTTCGGTCAGCCGCGATCTGATGCGTGATGCGGCTTTGCTGGCGCGCGACAAGGGCGTGATGCTGCACACCCATCTGGCCGAAAACGACGAAGACATCGCCTATTCCGAGGCGAAATTCGGCTGCCGCCCCGGCCAATACGCCGAAGAACTGGGCTGGACAGGTGATGATGTCTGGCATGCGCATTGCGTGAAACTCGACGAAAGCGAGATTGCACTTTTTGCCCGAACCCGCACCGGCGTGGCCCATTGCCCCTGTTCCAACTGCCGCCTTGGCAGCGGTATTGCTCCGGTGCGCCAGATGCGGGATGCCGGTGTACCGGTGGGGATCGGCGTTGATGGGTCGGCCAGCAATGACATTGCAAACATGATGCAAGAGGCACGACAGGCGATGCTGTTGCAACGCGTTGCCAATGGCGCCGATGCGATGAGCCCGCTTGAAGCCCTCGAGATTGCCACCCGTGGTGGTGCGGATATTCTTGGCCGCCCCGATTGCGGCCGGTTGGAGCCGGGCAAACGCGCCGATATTGCCGTCTGGGACATGACCGGTGCCGCCGCGAGCGGCAGTTGGGATCCGGCGGCCTTGCTCTTGGCAGGCCCAAGCCAGGTGAAACATCTCTTTGTCGAGGGTCGGCAGGTGGTGCGCTATGGTGAGATCGCAACACTGGATCTACCAAACCTGCTGGAACGCCACCGGTCGCTGGCCCTGAAGCTGGCGGAAGGTTGAACATGCGCGCGGTCCTGTTTCTGTTCTTTTTTGTCCTGCCGCTTCGAGTGGCGGCGATTGAACCAGAAGAGGCCGCGCGCGCCCTCAATGCGCTGCGGGCCGAAAACAACCGCGCTGCACTGACCTATTCGGCACCCCTTGGCCGGGCGGCCTCTGCCCATGCGCAGGACATGGCAACTAAAGGATATTTTGCGCATCAGGGTGCAGATGGATCCTCCGCCGGGGAGCGCGCTCGCGCCGCGGGCTATGGCTGGTGTTACGTGGCGGAGAACATTGCCAAGGGCCAACAGAGCCTCAATGCGGCGTTGTCCGCTTGGGAGGCCTCGCGCGGCCACCGAAAAAACATGCTGAGCCGCGAACCGCAGGACTTCGCCCTGGCACGCGCACCCGGTGATATCTGGGTCCTGCTTCTGGCGCGTCCCGGCTGCTGAAAAAGGAAAAGGGGGCCACGAAGCCCCCCTTCATTCATCTTTCCCCAAATACTCCGGGGGAGGCCCGCAGGGCCGGGGGCAGCGCCCCGCCTAGATCCGTTTGCCGTTGATCCAGACCTCGGAAATGGCGCGGTCATCGCCCATCATGATGGTGGGGAATATCGCCTCCCAGAGATCCGCCGCGCGGGTGGAGCGTTGCGATATCGCCGGGGTAGAGGCCAGATCGACAACCACGACATCTGCCTCCATGCCGGGGGCGATATTGCCGATCTTGTCCTCCATGCGCAGCGCCGTCGCTGACCCTTGGGTGGCTAGCCACCACAGTTCAGCCGCGTGCAGCGGGGTGCCGCGCAATTGGCCGATCTCATAGGCCGCCGCCATGGTGCGCAGCATTGAAAACGACGAACCACCGCCGGTGTCTGTCGCCAGACCAATCCGCTGGCCTTCCGCCATCAACCCGTTCATGTCGAACAGGCCGGAGCCGATAAACGTGTTCGAGGTCGGGCAGTGGATCAGTGCGGCGCCATGTTCGCGCAGTCGGGCGCGTTCGCGGTCTTCCAGATAGATCGCATGACCATAAAGGCCGCGTCCGCCCAGCAGGCCGAACTTTTCATAGGTATCCAGATAGTCGCGCGCATTCGGAAACAGGCTTTTGACCCATTCGATCTCGTCAGTCTGTTCGCTCAGATGGGTCTGCATCAGGCAATCGGGGTTTTCGGCCCAGAGCGCGCCGACGGCTTCCAGCTGGTCGGGCGTCGACGTGGGCGAGAATCGCGGCGTAATCGCATAGGACAGGCGGTCGACTCCGTGCCATTTCTCCAGCAAGGCCTTGCTGTCGTCATAACCGGACTGTGCTGTATCGCGCAGACCGTCAGGCGCATTGCGGTCCATGCAGGTCTTGCCTGCCACAATCCGCGCACCGCGGGTCTGTGCCGCAGTGAAAATCGCATCGACGCTTTCAGGATGAATGGTACAGAAGCTGCAGACTGTGGTGGTGCCATGGGCCGCCGTCAGATCCAGATAGCGATTGGCGATTTCATCGGCATAGGCGCGATCAGCGAAACGCATTTCTTCCGGGAAGGTATAGCTGTTCAGCCAGTCGATCAGCCGCTTGCCCCAGCTGGCGATGATTGCGGTCTGCGGGTAATGCACATGGGCATCGACAAAACCGGCGGTGATCAGCTTGTCGCCGTGGTCTGTGACCTCTGCGGCAGGCAGCAGTGCCTGCATCTCGGCAAATGTGCCACGCCCGGAAATCTTGCCGTCCTTGATGGCCACGGCCTCATCCACACGGGTGGCTGTGTCGGCATCGCTCCCGAAGGGCGATTGCGTAAAGGACAGCACTTGCCCTTTCAGGATGTATTCTGCGGCCATGGGGTCTCCTCCCGGTCCTCGTTAATCAGCGCAACACAGGATACGCCTCTAAAATGCGCCGGTAAATTGCATCATTGTCATTGTTTTCCGGTAGCTGCTTCTTCTAGTTTGCACAAAAATACCCGGAGGGCAGGCGATGAGCGACAGGATCGATCAGACCGGGACGGATTCCGCACGGGAAGAAGTCTACGAGTTGGAGGCCAGAACCGTCGCCTCTATCCTGCGGGCGGTTGATGCGCGCGACCGTGACCTGCTGAGCAGCCTGATGGAGCCACTGCACGCGGCCGACATCGCTGACCTTCTGGAACAGATCAGCGGTCAGGACCGGGCCGATCTGATCCGGCTTTATGACCGTGAGTTTGACGGGGAAATCCTGTCGGAACTGGATGAAAGCATCCGCGAAGAGGTGATCGACCTCCTCAACCCGCAGGTTCTGGCCGAAGCGGTGCGGGATCTGGAAAGCGACGATGTTGTTGATCTGGTCGAAGATCTGGAGGAGCCCCAGCAAGAGGCGATTCTTGACGCGCTGGAAGATGCGGACCGGGCGGTTGTCGAACAATCACTGAGCTATCCGGAAAACTCTGCCGGGCGGATGATGCAGCGCGAGGTGGTGATGGCACCCGAGCACTGGAACGTTGGGCAAGCCATTGATTTCATGCGTGAAGCGGATGAATTGCCGGAGCAATTCTACCACGTTGTTCTGGTCGACCCGCGTATGCACCCATTGGGCAATGTGACCCTGGGCAAGCTGATGGGCACCCGCCGTGAGGTGCCGCTGAAGGATCTGGTCGAGGAGGTGTTCGAGGTCATTCCCGCCGATCAGGACGAAGAGGATGTTGCCTATGCCTTCAACCAGTATCACCTGATTTCCGCACCCGTTGTGGACAGCGAGGGCCGCCTCGCCGGGGTGATCACCATCGATGACGCGATGGCGGTGCTGGACGAAGAACACGAAGAAGACATCCTGCGTCTGGCCGGTGTTGGCGAAAGCTCGCTCTCGGACAGTATTTCCGAGACCGCAAAGCGGCGTCTGCCCTGGCTGGCGGTCAATCTGGCCACGGCGGTGCTGGCGTCCTTGGTGATTGCCCAGTTTGAGGCCACGATTGAGGCCTTTGTGGCCCTGGCGGTGCTGATGCCCATCGTGGCCTCGATGGGGGGCAATGCAGGCACCCAGTCGCTGACCGTGGCGGTGCGCGCAATTGCCACCAAGGATTTGACCGGTGCAAACATTTGGCGAGTTCTGCGCCGTGAAGTGCTGGTGGGGCTGATCAACGGGTTGGTTTTCGCGGTTGTCATGGGCTTTGTCGGGCTGGCGTGGTTCGGCAATCCGATGCTGGGCGTGGTGATCGCTGCCGCAATGGTGGTCAATCTAGTCGTCGCCGGGTTTGCCGGCACGGTGGTGCCCGTCGTATTGGAAAAAGCCGGGGTCGACCCGGCGCTGGCCTCGGGCACCTTTGTCACCACGGTGACCGATGTGGTGGGTTTCTTCGCCTTTCTGGGGCTGGCCGCGATGGTACTCTTGTAGGAGCAGGGCATGATGACGGGCGCAGATCTGACGGAAATCAAAGCACAGGCGCGAAAAGCCGCTTTTGCGCGCCGCAAGGCTGCTTTTGACAGCAAACGCCCCGGCATCGCACGCCATCTGAGCGAGGTTCTGGCCGGTCATCGTGGTGTACCGCTGGCAGGCTACATGCCGATCCGGACCGAGATCAACCCGCTGGCTGCCATGGCCGAGGCCGCAGCCTACGGGCCTGTAGGCGTGCCGGTCATCTTGGGTGAGGGGCAACCGCTAGAATTCAGCCGCTGGCAGCCCGATGGGTCGTTGCGCGATGGGCCTTTTGGGGCGCGGGTGCCCGAGGTGGATGACTTTTTCGAGCCCGAAATCGTGATAGTGCCATTGGTGGCCTTTGACGGGCAGGGCGGGCGTCTGGGCTATGGCGGTGGCTTTTATGACCGCACATTGGAGCGCCTGCGCGCCAAACGCGCGACGCTGGCCATTGGCTTTGCCTTTGACGCACAAGAGGCCGAGAGCCTGCCGTTGGAACCAACCGATCAGCCGCTCGACATGATCGTAACGGAAAGTGGCGTGCGCGAGTTTTCGCGCTGATCTGGCGTATCTGTCGCCAAGATCGTCCTGACCGGCGAATACAAACAGTTGATATTATCCGGTTTTCGCGAAAGGCTGCATCTGGCGATGTGCCCCGCTTATAAGCAGGGTGCCGAGTCCTTGGGCTGGCTTTGCTGCCTGCGGGATATTTGATGAGTTTCAAAAGGGGTGATGTGATGATCAATAGAGTTCTGGTTGCTGTAGACGGGTCCAGCCATTCGCTGAAGGCAGTGGAATATGCTTCTGAGATCGGCGCGGGCTGCAATGCCACGGTGCATATCCTGACAGTGCTGAAGCCGCAGCAGAGCGAAAAGGTCTCCAAGGAACTGCGCGATTTTGCCCAGCTGGAGCATATGCAGGGCAGCGATCTGGACACCATGAAGCGGTTGTCGGCGGACTTGCTGGCTCATGCGGCGGATATTGCCCGCGACCGCGGTGTGAAGGATGTGAAATCCTCGGTCGAGGCCGGGCCGACAGCGCGCACCATTGTGGATATCGCCGCCAAATCCGGCGCTGATATGATCGTTATTGGATCGCGCGGGCTGGGCAATATCGAGGCAACTCTGCGCGGCGGCGTGTCGCATCGAGTGGAACTATTGGCCAAATGCCCGGTTTTGACCGTCAAATAGCGCGCGACATCGCCGCGCACGGGCCTTGCGAAAACTCTGCGCAGGGCCTACCACGCAGGCATGAAAATTCTATTCCTTGGCGATGTCATGGGCCGCGCGGGACGCAAGGCCATCAGTGAAAACCTGCCGCGTCTGCGCGAAGAGTGGCGGCTCGATTTTGTTGTGGTGAACGGTGAAAACGCCACCGGCGGCATGGGGCTGAGCGGCGATCACGCCAAGATCCTGTTTGACGCCGGTGCCGATTGCGTCACGCTGGGCGACCATGCGTTTGACCAGAAAGACATGCTGCAGGCCATCGACAAGGACAGCCGCATCGTGCGGCCGCTGAACTTTGCCAAAGGCGCGCCGGGCCGTGGCCACCGTCTGTTCAACGCGCCCGGTGGGCGCAAGGTGCTGGTGGTGCAGGCGCTGGGGCAGGTCTTTATGAAACGTCCTTTTGACGATCCCTTTGGCGCCGTTGAGGGCGTGTTGAAAACCCATCCGCGCGGCGGGCTGGCGCAGGCGGTGATCGTCGATATGCACTGCGAGGCAACCTCTGAGAAAATGGCGATGGGCCATTTCTGCAATGGCCGCGCCTCTCTGGTGGTGGGCACGCATACCCATGTTCCCACGGGCGACGCGCAGATTCTGGACAAGGGCACGGCGTTTTTGTCCGATGCGGGCATGTGTGGCGATTATGATTCCGTCATTGGCATGGAAAAGGCCGAACCAATGCGCCGCTTCCTGACCGGCATGTCAAAGACCCGGTTCACCCCGGCCGCTGGCGAGGCAACCCTGTCGGGCGTCTATATCGAAACTGATGATCGCACTGGCGCTGCCACCCGGATTGAAATGGTGCGTCAGGGCGGCCGTTTGCAGCAAGCCGGCCCTGCGTGAGCAACCGGGTAGACCTTGGCGCGCTGCTGATCCTCGGCGCGGGTTGGGGGTTTACTATCCCGCTTGCCAAGATTTCTGTCAGCACCGGACATGAGCCGCTGGGGCTCATTTTCTGGCAAACTCTGATCGGGGCGCTGGCGCTTGGCGGTGTGCGGCTGGCACAGGGCAAGCCGTTGCACCTGTCCTGGCCGTTGTGGCGGACTTTCCTGCTGATTGCCGGTCTGGGCACAGTGCTGCCCAATTCCTTTAGCTATCTGGCGGCCGCGCAACTGCCGGCGGGCGTCATGGGTATCGTGATTTCATTGGTGCCGGTCTTTGCCTTTCCGGTCGCGCTGGCCATGGGAAATGACCGGTTCGCATGGGGCCGTCTGCTGGGCTTGTTTGTGGGTCTGGCCGGCGTGCTGATATTGTCAGGCCCCCAAAGCCTGCCTGATGCCGCCATGGTTCTTTGGTTGCCGGTCGCGCTGATCGCCCCGTTTTGTTACGCGCTGGAGGGAAATACCGTCGCCAAGCTGGGCACCCAAGGCATGGGGCCGGGGCACACGCTGTTTGGTGCCTCGGTGGCGGCGATGCTGATCTCTCTACCGCTGGCGCTGGGCACCGGCCAGTTCATCGATCCCCGCGGGCTGGACTTTGGTGCGGCAGAGATCGCCATGATCGCATCTGCGATTATCCATGTGGCTGTCTATACCGGATATGTCTGGCTGGTGGGTCGGGCAGGGCCGGTCTTTGCGGCGCAGGTCGGCTATATCGTCACTGGTACGGGTGTGGTTTGGGCGATGGTCCTGCTGGGCGAAAGCTATTCCGCCTACGTCTGGCTGGCACTGCTTCTGATCATGGGCGGCGTATTTCTGGTGCAGCCGCGCGCCAAGCAGCCTATGGTGGCCAAAGCCCCGGCTGAAACGGGCGGCCCGGCAGCCGGATAATTGGCTGCGGCGTCGCCTTTTGTCGGGGCCGTTGGGGAACTTACGGGCTAAACCGCACAGATGCAGCTATTCGAACTTACCGGCAATACCAGCGCCTTTCTTGCCATTGTGATCGTGCTGGGAATGTTCATCGCCTTTCTGCGGGAATCTTATCCAACCGAGGTGGTGGCAATCGCCGGTGTTTCGGCACTGCTGATCACCGGGGTTCTGCCATATGACCGCGCCCTGCCGGTGCTGGCCAACCCGGCGCCCTGGACGATCGCCTCGATGTTTATCGTCATGGGCGCACTGGTGCGCACCGGCGCGCTGGAGGCCTTTACCGCAACCGCGCGCAAACAGGCCGAAGTGAACCCGAAACTGGCCATTGCCATGCTGATGGCTTTTGTTGTCGCGGCCTCGGCTGTGGTGTCCAATACGCCGGTTGTGGTGGTGATGATCCCGGTGTTCATCCAGATTTCGCGCACCCTCAAGGTCTCTGCGTCAAAAATGCTGATCCCGCTGTCTTATGCGGCGATCATGGGCGGTACGCTGACGCTGATCGGCACCTCGACCAACCTGCTGGTTGACGGGGTTGCCCGCGCCGAAGGGATGGAACCCTTTACAATTTTTGAAGTGACACCGCTGGGTCTGGCGATTGTGGTCTGGGGGATGCTCTATCTGCGGTTCGTGGCGCCCCGGCTGCTGCCGGATCGCACCTCGATGGCGGCGATGCTGTCGGACCGCTCGAAGATGAAATTCTTCACCGAAGCGGTGATTCCACCGGAGAGCAACCTGATTGGACGCGAGGTCAGTGGCGTGCAGCTGTTCAAACGCCCCGGCGTGCGGCTGATCGATGTGATCCGCGGCGACCTGTCGCTGCGTCGCAACCTCAAAGGGGTGGAGCTGAAAGTCGGGGACCGGGTGGTTCTGCGCACCCAGATGACTGAACTCCTGAGCCTGCAGCGCAATAAGGAGCTGAAGCGGGTCGATCAGGTGTCTGCGGTTGAAACCTCGACGGTTGAGGTTCTGATCACCCCCGGTTGCCGCATGGTTGGCCGGTCGCTGGGGGCGATGCGTCTGCGGCGGCGCTATGGTGTCTATGTGCTGGCCGTTCACCGGCGCAATCAGAATATCGGCACCCAACTGGATGATCTGATCGTCCGGGTTGGCGACACGCTGCTGCTGGAAGGTGCGCCGGAAGACATTCAGCGCCTGTCTTCGGATATGGATATGGTCGAGGTCTCGGCCCCATCCGCCAAGGCCTACCGCCGCAGCCATGCGCCGATTGCGATTGCTGCGCTGCTGGGCATCGTTGGTCTGGCCGCCGTCGGTCTGGCGCCGATTTTCCTGCTGTCCATCCTCGCGGTGGCGCTGGTGCTGGTCACCCGCTGCATCGACGCTGAAGAGGCGTTCTCATTTGTCGACGGGCGCTTGCTGGCGCTTATTTTCTCGATGCTTGCCATTGGTGCGGCTTTGGATGCCTCCGGCGCGGTGCGGCTGATCGTCGAGGCGGTGGCACCGGGGCTGGGCATGTTGCCGCCGTTTTTGGTTCTTTGGGCGGTGTATCTTTTGACCTCGGTTCTGACGGAACTGGTGTCCAATAATGCGGTTGCGGTGGTGGTGACACCGATCGCCATTGGGCTGGCGCAGGCCATGGGGCTGGACCCGCGTCCGCTGGTTGTTGCGGTCATGGTGGCGGCCTCGGCCTCTTTTGCGACACCCATCGGCTATCAGACCAATATGATGGTCTATGGTCCTGGCGGCTATAAGTTCACCGATTTCATGCGCGTGGGCATTCCGTTGAACCTCAGCATTGGGCTCTTGGCCTCTTTCCTCATTCCCTTCATCTGGCCGCTTTGAGCCTTTTGCGCCTCGGTGGCGGGAAATTGCTCAGCCTTTTCACCGGGTCTGAAAACCGGGGGCTGGCGTGCCCATATAACTGGTCATTGAGACAGGTTTCAGGGGTTGAGAAATGTTGGAGAAACGAAAGTTTATGGCGGGTGTCGTCTTGGCTGGCATCGCGGTTGCCGGGGTGTCGATGGTGAAAGCCACGGCCGGCGCGGATACAGGACTGGAAAACAGCGCCTGGGTGCTCGAAGAGCTGAACGGAGAGCCTTTGCCGCCGATGCCTGAAGGCTGGGACCGCGCGGCGGGCATTGAATTTGGCGAAGACGGCCGGTTCTCTGCCACGGCGGGCTGCAACATGTTCAATGGCACCGCCGAGATCAGCGGCGCCCAGTTGCAATTCCCCGATCAGATGGCCAGCACAATGATGGCCTGCCCGCCGCCACTGGACACAACCGAACGCGCACTTGGCGAGGCGCTAAGCGTGGTCGCGGAAATGCGGATCGAGGACAGCCGGCTGGTGCTGCTGAACGCCGAAGGAGCCGAGGTCATGGGTCTGCGGGCCGCCGAATAGCTGGGCTTTAGCCATAGCGCGCTGCAAAGCGGCGCAGGATATCTCCCGGAACGGTGACTTCTGCCGAATGGCACTGGCTGATCAGCGCGTCGGCCTGTTCGGGCGGGAAATACCCGTGGTTCTTGTAGATATGGATCCGCGCCTCAAAATCGGCGGCATCTGCTTCGGGATGGAATTGCGTGGCATAGACGTTATTGCCCCAGCGGATCATCTGAAAGGGGCAGGGGGCACTGCTGACCAGATGCACGCAGCCCGCGGGCAAGGTCTGCACCGCTTCTTTATGGCCGACATAGGCCTCCCACGACAGTGGCAGCCCTTCAGTCAATGGGTCACGCTGGCCGTCCGCGGTGACAGAGCAGGTGACCGGGCCGACGGGTTCGCCGTAGTTTTCCTTGCTCACCTCGCCATTGAGATGCGCGGCCAGCACACCCAAGCCATAACAGCAGCCCATATAGGGGTGATCATGCTTGGTGATTTGCGGCATGAGCGACAGGATGGCGGTCTCTATCCGCGCCTCGGTGGGGGATTTTGTCGCCGGATCATCGCTGACACAGCCGGGTCCGCCGCCGACGATGACACCGGCATAATCGGTGACATCCAGTCCTGCGGGCAGCTCTTCCTCGTCCAGACGGATCCGGTGTGCGCGATCGGCAGTGATCCCACAGCGGTTCAGGATCGAGAGGAATTCGGCATCAGAGGCATCACGTTCGGGGCGCAGCTGCAGGATCAGGAATTTTTTCATATGCCCAGATCTAGCAAGGGCTGTGTGTCGTCGGCAAGGCGACAAAATCCTTGCGAAAGGATTTCGCAGATTTCTTTTTCAAGAAATTTGGTGCCGCAGGTCACAGGGGCCAGAACACAAGGATCGCCGGGATGGAGACAGCGATGATCAGCACTTCAAGCGGCAGACCGATACGCCAGTAGTCTCCGAACCGATAGCCGCCGGGCCCCAGGATCAGCGTGTTGTTCTTATGGCCAATCGGGGTGAGAAACGCCGCCGAAGCCGCCACGGCCACCGCCATCAGGAAGGGATCTGCCGACACACCCAATGTGTTCGCCATCTGAATGCCCACAGGTGCGGCCACAATGGTGGTGGCGGTGTTGTTCAGCACATCCGACAGGGTCATGGTGACCACCATCAGCACGGTGAGAACCGCCCAGGCAGGCATGCCAGCGGTGAGTGAGATCAGCCCATCAGCGATCAGTGCTGTCCCGCCTGAACTATCCAATGCCGCCCCAAGCGGGATCATTGATCCCAACAGCACCACCACGGGCCATTCCACGTGGTCATAAATCTCGGCCACCGGCAGGATCTTGGCCAGCACATATCCGATGGCAACCAGCCCCAGTGCCACCGGCAGATACAACAGCCCGACCGAAGCGGCCAGAACGGCCGCTGCAAAAAGCCCGATGGCGAGCCATGTTTTATCGTTCGCCGTGACCGCGCCACCGCGCCCCGCCAAAGGCAGGCAGCCGAGCCAATCCGCAACCTCGCCCGAACGTCCGGTGGGGCTGAGCAGCAGCAGGATGTCACCGGGCTGCACGATCTGCTGGCGTACATGGCTGGTGATTTGGCGGCCTTCGCGGGAAATGCCCATCAACACGGCACTCTGCCGCCAGGCCAGCCCCAGCGCCTGTGCGGACCGGCCCGCGATCCGCGCCGTTTCCGGCACCACAACTTCGGCCACTTCCAGGCCTTCGCCGGCGGCGGTGAGTTTCTCCTGCCGCGCCGTGTCCGAGAAATCCAACGCCAGGGCGCTGCGAAATTCGTCCAGTGCCTCGGGGCTGGCTTCCAAAATCAGCGCATCCCCGGCTCTGAGGTGGGCACCTGCCGCGCGCCCGTAGCGCCGCTTGCCGTCCCGGATCAGCCCAAGAATGGCCACATCGGCCTTGTCAGCCTCTGGGTCCAGCGCACCCACGCGTTTGCCAATCAGCTTAGAATCTTCGGGCACCGTCAGCTCGGCGATGTAATCGGCCATCTGAGCCTGTGCCGCGCCGGCCCCATCGCGCGACGGGATCAGCCGCCAGCCGATCAGCGCCACAAACAGCAGCCCGGCGATGGCAGCGATACCGCCGACGGGAGCAAAATCAAACATCGCGAAGGGCGTGCCTGTCGCCTCGCCGCGGATGGTGGCGATGATGATATTGGGCGGCGTGCCGATCAGCGTCGCCATGCCGCCAAGAATGGTGGCAAAGGACAGTGGCATCAGGCTGAGCCCCGGCGCCCGGCCTGCCTTTTTGGCGGTCTGGATGTCGACCGGCATCAACAGGGCCAGCGCTGCCACATTGTTCATAAAGGCCGAGAGCACCGCGCCGATACCGCCCATCAGGGTGATATGGGCGCCCAATCCGCGCGAGGCATCGACCAATGTTCGGGTGATCAGAAACACCGCGCCCGATCGCACCAACCCGGCTGAGACAATCAGCACCAGTGCAACAACCAGTGTCGCAGGATGGCCAAAACCGGCAAAGGCGTCTTTGGTTGGGACCACCCCCAGCACCACACCGGCCATCAGCGCGGCAAAGGCCACAAGGTCATATCGGTAACGGCCCCAGAGCAGCAGGCCAAACACACAGGCGAAAAGGGCAAAGATAATGATCTGATCCAATGTCATGGCTTTACTCTACCCGGACTACAGATGCGGGCAAGCGGCTTGAAAGCCCGGTGCGGAACCGGCTATATGGCGGCCAGATAGGTATTTCAGCATAGGGATGGACCATGGCAGGCCACTCAAAATGGGCAAACATCCAGCATCGTAAGGGTCGTCAGGACGCTGTGCGGTCAAAACTGTTCTCCAAACTTTCCAAGGAAATCACCGTGGCCGCCAAAATGGGCGATCCGGATCCTGAGAAAAACCCGCGTCTGCGTCTGGCAGTCAAAGAAGCGAAATCGCAATCCGTACCCAAGGATGTGATTGACCGCGCGATCAAGAAATCCACCGCTGCCGAAGGCGACGACTACGAAGAAATCCGCTATGAGGGCTATGGCCCCAACGGCGTGGCGGTGATCGTCGAGGCGATGACCGACAACCGCAACCGTACCGCATCAACCGTGCGCTCGACCTTCTCCAAGAACGGCGGCAATCTGGGCGAGACCGGCTCGGTTGGCTTCATGTTCGACCGTAAGGGCGAAGTGACCTATGGCGCGGCGGTTGGCGACGCAGATACCGTGATGATGGCGGCAATCGAAGCCGGCGCCGAGGACGTTGAAAGCACCGAAGAGGGTCACACCATCTTCTGTGCCGATACTGATCTGAACGAAGTCTCCAACGCGCTGGAAGGTGAGCTGGGTGAATCCGAGAGCACCAAGCTGATCTGGAAGCCGACCACAACCACCGAGCTGGATCTGGAAGGCATGCAAAAGCTGATGAAGCTGGTCGATGCGCTGGAAGATGATGATGACGTGCAGCGCGTCACCACCAACTTTGAGGCCTCTGACGAGGTGATGGAGCAGCTGTAAGCCACGCTTGCCGTCAATCGACAAAAGACACAGGGTCTGCCCATCGGGCAGGCCCTTTTTTGTTCCGTTAAGGGGATAGAAGCCCGGCATTATTGGCGGCCTGACGGTCAAGGTGCCAGATGCGGCTGTGCGGCGTTGCGAAGGCCCGATCGAGAAAGACCTCATCTGCGCCGCGATCACGCAGAAACCTGCGGTCCTTTTCCTGTTCTGCCGCCAGATCAACGTTGGGTAGGCCGGCGCCGCTTTCCACTCCGTAGCCGTGAAACCCCAGGCGGGCGCCTCTGGCCATTGTGCGCGTGCTTCCGGCGGCGAAGATTAGTGTGCAGGCTGAGGCGCATTCGGCCTCGACGCGGGTGGCCAGCCCATGGGCAAGGACGACCTGCGCCGCGCCGCGCGCCTCGTATATGTGACCTCCGGGACTGGACAGGACCAGCACAGCGGCTTGCGGCGTGTTTTTCAGAAAGGCGGTCAGACGTTTGGTCAGGCCATAGGTGATGATGCCGCGGAAATGCACTTCACGCCCGCCGTCCGGAGACTCCAGCCGGTAGGCGGCGGCGTGCAACCGATCCATTTGTTCAGTGAACAGCTCTGGCCTCTCTGTTTGCCCTGCGTTGAGGAACACACCCCACCAGAGTGAGGCTGCAGTAGAGGCCGCAAATAACAGGGCTAACTGTCCGCCCCAAACTGCCGCCATAGCGCCGTGGGTGCGGATATGGTCGTCGGCGCTGCGCTGGAACAGGCGTGCCTGCCAGACAAACAGCAGTAGATCGCACAGAAGAAGCCCGCCAAGCAGGAGCTGTGGCAAAGGGCCAGCAAGCCCAAGGCACCAGACCGCCACCAGCGCCGCCCCCCGCGGGAGGGCGGCATAAAGCCAGAAGGCCCGTTCGAGCGGGGGTGCCGTATCCTGTGCCACCGGCTGATGATCGCGGCAGCAGGCCTTTGTGGCAAGGAAAAGCCGGGTGGGCGGTTATTCCCGGAAGGTCGAGATGTCTTGCAATGGTTTCTTGAGCTTGGCGACTCCGGGGACTGTTGCGTCCTCTGAGGGGTGTCCGACCGCGATGATCATCGTCGGCTTTTCCGAGGCGGGACGCCCCAGTGCATCATTGAGGAATTTCATCGGGTTGGGCGTGTGGGTTAACGTGCAGAGCCCGGCAGTGTGCAGCGCCGTCAGCAGGAACCCGGTGGCGATATTGACGCTTTCGGGCACGTAGTAGTTCTTGTAGCGGCTGCCATCGTCGAACTGGCCCCAGCGCTGGGCAAAGACGATGATCAGCCAGGGCGCAATGGTCAGATGCGGCTTTTCGGCCGTGGTGCCGATGGGTTCCAGCGCCTTGATCCACTCGTCTCCGGCACCACCTGCATAGAACCGCCGTTCCTCCTCCTCGGCCTCAGCGCGGACGCGGGCCTTCAATGCGGGGTTGGCGATGGCCACGAAATGCCAGGGTTGATGGTTGGCACCAGAAGGGGCCGTGCCAGCGGCCGCTATGCAGGATTCGATCACGGCGCGCGGAACGGGGCGGTCCGAATAGTCGCGGACCGTGTGCCGTCGTCGCATATGGGCGAGGAAATCCCCGGATTTTGCGGCCATTTCGGCGTCGCTATAGCTGGCCCGGTCCGGCAGTGGCAGAGGCTCGTAGCTGAGGGTGGATTTTGAGAACATGTTACGCTCCTTTGGGGGCGGTGCGGGGCAGATTGCGCTGGGCGGACTGCAGCACGGCGGCGGTAACGGGGGCAAGTGCCGGGGCCATGATGCGGCTGACCTGCCAGCTCAGCGGCACCGAAAGCGCAGTATCGGGCAGTAGGGCGACCAGCTTGCCACGGCGCAGCCCCCGCCGGACCAGCTGTTCCGGGTTCATGCCCCAGCCGATCCCGGCCCGTGCTGCGTCAACAAAGGCTTGACTGGAGGCCATGAAATGGGCCGGCGGCGACAGGCGCGGGCCAACATGGGTCTCCAGCCAGAGGCGTTGCAGCCCGTCCTTGGCGTTGAACACCAGACAGGGGGCGCGGGCCGCCGCGGCGGGTGTGACGCCGTCTGGAAACCAGCGGGTCATAAAGGCCGGGCTGGCGGTGGCGATATAATGCATCTCACCCAGTGGGTGGCTGTCACAACCGGCAACCGCACGGCCATGGGCAGTGACGGCGGCAGAGACCTCGCCGCGTTTCAGCCAGTCGGCGCTGTGGTCCTGATCGTCCAGCACCAGATCAAACAGCACCCCGTCACAGGCCGCCATGGCCTCGACGAACCATGTGGCGACGCTGTCTGCGGTGACCGCGATGCGCAGACGCGCCGGTGCATCAGCGCTGCCCAGCGACAGATCGCGCGCCAGATGGGCCTCCAGCAGACCGATGTCTTCGGCGTGTTTGGCGATGCGCAGCCCTGCTTCGGTGCCGGTGCAGGGGGTGGCACGGTGGATCAGGGTGCCGCCGGTCTTCTCCTCCAGCGCCTTGATCCGCTGGGAGATGGCAGACGGGGTGACCGAAAGGGCATGAGCTGCTGCATCAAAGGAGCCGAGGCGCAGAACGGCAGCAAGGGCGGCAAGCTGGCTGGGATCAAACTGCATTAGGAACTCTTATCTTGAGTGATAATCTTTAATTTGAATACAGGCAGGAACCGCCGTAGTCAAAAGCCGAAGTGAAAGGACCGCCCCAATGCCCAATAGCCTGTTTGCCGGATTTTTCCTTGGGTTCAGCCTGATCATGGCGATCGGCGCGCAGAATGCCTTTGTGCTGCGACAGGGGTTGCGGCGGCGTCATGTGTTCTGGATTTGCCTGACCTGTGCGACCTCGGATGCGGTGTTGATTGCGGCTGGCGTTGCCGGTTTCGGGGCGCTGGTCGCTGCCAACCCGGTGCTGGAGCAGGCCGCGCGTTGGGGCGGGGCCGCGTTCCTGCTTTGGTATGGTGCGCGAAACCTGCGCTCGGCCTGGGCTGGCGGTTCAGCATTGGACAGCGGCGGCGAAGGGGCAGGGGCGGCTTTGCTGCCGGTCCTGCTTACGGTCTTGGCGCTGACCTGGCTGAACCCGCATGTCTATCTGGATACGGTGGTTCTGCTGGGGGCGATTTCCGCGCAGTATCCGAACCCTTTTGTGTTTGGGGTTGGGGCGGTTCTGGCCAGTTTCACCTTCTTCTTTACCCTTGGCTATGGTGCTGCCTTGCTGGCGCCGCTGTTTGCCATCCCCAGAGCCTGGCAGCTGCTGGATGCATTTGTCGGCCTGACAATGTGGGTGATTGCGGCCGGTCTGATCTTGGCCTGATCTTGGCCGGAGCGCGCATTTTTGTGACGGGCCGGTGTGCGAGTGAATGCTGAACAAGTGAAGGGTTGAGCGCGGGTGGTCAGCCGTGCTCTATGAAGGCATGTCAGTCGCCCCCCAGCATAACCCCGTCAAAAGTGTCCTTTGGATGATCGTCACAGGCATGCTGTTTGTATCGATGACCGCCCTTGTGAAATTTGTGGGGCGGGATGTGCCGTCTGCCCAGGGGGCGTTCCTGCGATATTTCTTTGGGCTGTTCTGGCTGTTGCCTGCCTGCCTACGTCTGTTTCGGGAACCGCTGGGTCGACGGGTCTGGGCCTTGTCTGCGGTGCGAGGTGTCTTTCATACGGCAGCGATCCTGCTGTGGTTTTATGCGCTGACCGAGATCTCCTTTGCGGAAGTGACGGCGATGAATTACCTCACGCCGGTCTGTGTCACTTTGGCTGCGGCGCTGTTTTTGGGTGAACCGCTGGCCCTGCGGCGGATCATGGCAATTTGCGTCGCCCTGATTGGCGCCATGATCATCCTGCGCCCCGGTATCCGCGAAGTGTCCCCCGGCCATCTGGCCATGATTGGGGCAGCCTTGGCGCTGGGCGGGTCCTATGTGATCGCCAAGTTTTTCGCCGACCGGATTGATCCGGGCCGGGTTGTGGCCCTGTTATCTGTCGCCACGACCATCGGTGTCTTGCCCTTTGCCATTGCCGTCTGGCAGCCGGTGGGCTGGGCCGAAGTGGGGTTGCTTTTTGCGGTGGCGACTTTGGCGACGGGCGGCCATTACACGATGACCCTGGCCTTCCGGCTGGCACCGGTGGCGCTGACGCAGCCGGTCACCTTTTTGCAGCTGGTCTGGGCGACAATCACCGGCGTTGTCTTCTTCTCAGAGCCGGTGGACATATGGGTGGTGGCCGGTGGTGCCATGATACTAGGGGCGATCAGTTATATGTCCTGGCGCGAAGCGGTGTTGAAACGGCGCATGCAAACCCCGACCGTGCCAGCAGTGAAATTCTGACCCTCAGAGTTTTTTCGGAAATTTTCCTTTCGGGCTAACGGACTTATAACGCTTGTCTGCGACCATGAGTGCGAGATCGAATTCATGTGTCCGGAGACCGGTATGAAAAAGTTGTATGTTGCTGCAGGGGTGGCCATGGCTGTCGCCGCAGGTGTGTTCATGATGCAAAAGCCAGATTGTGGCGGTCATCTGGACTGTATTTCACAGGTGGAACCGCTTGTTGTGTCGTCGGAATTTGAGACCGCGATGATGGTGGATGGGCTGCCCATCCAGTTGACCGACATCCAGCTTCTCAGCGCGCCAATGGATATGGATGTCCGGATGCCGCCTCCCAGGGCACAGCTGTTGCTGCCGGTGCCTGCGGTCATGCAGGAAGGGATTATGCAGGGTCTGCAGGGCGGCTGGTATTCTGCCTCGGACGTGCAGGACCGCTTCTTTATCGAAGGCAGTACCCGCACGACCGCCTATTCCGGATCTATGCGTGTCGCGGAACGGATCAGCGTCAGTGGCCGATGCGGCAGCTTCTCTGGCGGCGGATCCTATCTGCGGGCGCAATCTGATGGCGGTGAAGAACTGTGCTATGGGATCGAAAGCATCACCGGTGGTGATTTGCTGCTGACATATATGCCAACCGGTGAAACGCTGCATTTCCGCCGTCTGGAATAAGGCCGCATAAGGCAGGGGGCCGGCCGGGAGACCGGCGCAGGGCGCCCATTGCGAACCCTTTGGCGCCGCGTGTTTCAAACATTGCGGCGTTCATTCTCTCTATGAACCTGTGCCCGTGACCGTACTGCGTGCCTCTGACAGTACTGCGTGCCGGTGACTACTACGTGCCGCTGCAGCGGGATCTAGCCGAGCACCAGATCAACAACGTCATGCGCCGCGCGGCGCGCGCAGGCCGGATCAACCGGTACATCTGATTGCGCCGCCTGCAACCAAACCCCATCCATATAACATTGCAGCGCCTGTCGGGCGGTTTCGACCTGATCGGCCGGCAAGAGCGCGCGCAGCTCCGCGAGGAAATGGCTGCGCACCCGCGCCCGGTTGATTCGGTGTAGCCGCGACAAACGCTTTGAATAGGGCGCGCTGCCCCAGAACTGCATCCACAGGCTGCATTGCGGCACCGAATACAGACCGTCCGAAAAGTTGGCATTCATCACCGCACAGAGCCGGTCACGGGGCGAATTTGCCGCGCCGTAGCCCTCGATCATCGCTGTCTTCAGCTTGTTCAGCAGGTGGCGCATGGTGGCTTCCATCAGCCCTTCCTTGGAGCCGAAGTAATAGTTGATCGAGGCCGCCGATGCCCCGGCCTCGCGGGCAATTTCAGCCATTGTAACAACGCCGTATCCGCGCTGGTGAACAGCGGTGATGGTGGCCTCAATCAGTTCTTCGTGCCGGATGTCCCGGATGCGTTTTCTGCCCATGCACCATTATTTGCAAGGCTAAGCGCCGGTTGCAACGCTTGTTGGGCCAGAAGAAAACTTGAATGGCTGTTTAAAAAATGATTTGGTGAATCGAATAAGCGTGGTAAGTCCGCTCCCTATGTCCAATGGGGCCGGAAGACGCCCCAAAGAGGGAGGGACTATTTTGCTGACAACGTTGCTTTCCGCAGGGATTCTGCTGGCCTTTGCGCTGGTGATCTTCTGCGTCATTAAATGGTGGGATCTGCGCAATATCGGGGTGACTCCGGTGCCGCTGTTCACCTTTATCGCGATCCTTTTCACATCCGGTCTGGACGTGGGTCTGATCATGTTCCCGCTGACCGAATTCCCGGTCTATGCCGACACCGCCGCCGCGCCGGAGTATGGCTTTGCCAATCCGCTGGCGATCGAATTCGGCTTTTGGGGCTTTCTGATCTGGGCCTTCTACTTTCTCACCGCGTTTTATTTCTGCGTCATCGAACCGCGGGTGAAATTCTTTGAAATCCCGGTGGTGAAATGGGTCAACAACATCGTCATCATCGGAACCTGCGCTTTCACCGGCTATCTGTTCCTGACCTATCTGCCCTGGTACGCGCCAATGCTGGGCGACGGTGAGACCGTTGGCCCGCTGTTCTACCTGATTGTGCTGCTGACCATCTCGGTGGCGGCCTACAGTTCGACCGATATCAAATATGTGAAAGTTCTGTCGCTGGCCTCGACCTGGCTGTTCTTTGCGCTGATCCTTGGCATGGCGCTGGCCGCGTCGATGGGGCTGGGTGATCTCTTTGGCACGATGGGGCTGGCGGGGGATTACTTCACCAATATCCATGAATTTGTGCTGCCGATGAACGATTACCACCAGTTCTACCTGTTCTGGTGGTTTGCCTGGTCGATCATGATCGGTCAGTTCACCTCGCGTTTTGTCGGCGGGCTGAAGACCTGGCAAGTGCTGGCCGCCTTGCTGATCTTCCCGTCGATCCCGCTGCTGATCTGGTTCTCGGTGCTCTACTTCTACCACGCCAATGGCATCGAGGCCGCCGGTCTGATCGCCGTGGCCATGCTGGTGGTGGGGGTGACCTTTGTTGTCAACTCGCTCGACTCGCTGATCCGGCTCTACACCGACAACCTGAACCTGTCGGCCGACCGGCTGGGCAAGCTGCCCTATCTGGCGCTGAACATCGTGCTGCTGTTTGGTCTGGTGCTGCTGTTCAAATCGGGCTGGGTGCAGATCGAATGGATCGGCTCCATCGTGATCGGGCTCTATGCGGCCTGCGTCATTTACATCGTCGCCTTCAAACGCCGTGAGGTGATGGCGATCAAAGCATCGCCGGAGGAGAACACACTCGACTTCGGCAAAATCAAGACGGCCCACTAGGGCGGTCTCCCTGGCCGGTCCCTCTCGTTCCCGGAGGGGCCGGTTTCCTGACAATGGGCGGCGGAGCCAGACAAAGATCCGAAGCTTCGCCGCTCACTTTCGCAACATCGCAAGACATACGAGATTTGAACAGATGACCATGACCCACCCGGCACAGCCCAAGGCCAGCCATTTCATTGGCGGCGAATATGTCGAAGACACTGCTGGCGCGGTGATCCCGGTCATCTATGCCGCCACTGGCGAACAGATCGCCACCGTGCACGCGGCCACACCGCAGATTGTCGAGATGGCGCTGGCGTCGGGCAAGGCGGCCCAGAAGGTCTGGGCAAAGATGACCGGCACCGAACGCGGCCGGGTGCTGCGCCGGGCCGCCGATATCATGCGCGACCGCAACCGAGATCTGTCGGTTCTGGAAAGCTATGACACCGGCAAACCGCTGTCGGAAACGCTCTATGTGGATGCCACATCGGGTGCGGATGCGCTGGAGTATTTTGGTGGTCTGGCCGCCAGCCTGACGGGTGAACATATCCCGATGGGGCAGGACTGGGTCTATACGGTGCGTGAGCCGCTGGGCCTGTGTGTTGGCATTGGCGCCTGGAACTACCCAACGCAGATCGCTTGCTGGAAAGGCGCCCCGGCGCTGGCCTGCGGCAATGCGATGGTGTTCAAACCCTCTGAAACCACGCCGCTATGTGCGTTGAAAGTTGCCGAGATCCTGCATGAGGCCGGCGCGCCTGCGGGGCTTTATAATGTGGTGCAGGGCATGGGCGAGGTTGGCGGCGCGCTGGTCACCGACAGCCGCGTCGACAAGGTCTCGCTGACCGGTTCGGTGCCGACCGGCAAGAAGGTCTATGCCGCCGCTGCCGCCGATATGAAGCACGTCACCATGGAGCTGGGCGGCAAATCGCCCCTGATCATTTTTAACGATGCCGATCTGGAAAATGCCGTTAGCGGCGCGATCCTCGCCAATTTCTATTCTTCGGGGCAGGTCTGTTCCAATGGCACACGGGTCTTTGTGCAGAAGGGCATCAAAGAGGCATTTCTGGCGCGTCTGGCCGAACGGTTGGAAGGCGCGGTGATCGGCGATCCGCAGGATGAGGCGACGACCTTTGGCCCGATGGTGTCCGAGGCACAGCTGAATATCGCGATGGGCTATGTCGAGAAGGGCAAATCCGAAGGCGCGCGACTGGTTTACGGCGGCGCGCGGCTGAACCAGCCCGGCTGGTACATGCAGCCCACCGTCTTTGCTGATGTTACGGATGATATGACGATTGCGCGCGAAGAGATTTTTGGCCCGGTCATGTCGGTGCTGGACTTTGACAGCGAAGAAGAAGTGATTGCCCGTGCAAATGATACGGAGTTTGGTCTGGCGGCTGGCGTGTTCACCTCAGACCTGACCCGCGGCCATCGGGTGATAGGTGCCATGGAGGCGGGCAGCTGCTTCATCAATTCCTACAATGACGCACCGGTTGAGGCGCCCTTTGGCGGGGTGAAAGCCTCGGGCGTGGGCCGTGAGAATTCCAAGGAAGCGATCAAACACTTCAGCCAGGTGAAGTCTGTCTATGTGCGTATGGGCGACGTTGAGGCGCCGTTCTGATTGCCCCTTTGGGCAACGCCCACCCACCCGCCCCGTTGCCCAAAGGGGCAATCAGGGGCGGGGGACGCTGACCGGCTCAGACGGTTGGAATAATCGAGAATCAGCAGACGAAGCTGCGAGATGGAGAAAGACGCGATGAACGCGGAATATGTGATTGTCGGGGCTGGGTCTGCGGGCTGTGCCATGGCCTATCGTCTGGCCGAGGCGGGTAAGCGGGTTTTGGTGATTGAACATGGCGGCACGGATGTTGGCCCTCTTATCCAGATGCCCGCCGCGCTGAGCTATCCGATGAATATGAGCCTTTATGACTGGGGCTATAAGACCCAGCCGGAACCGCATCTGGATGGCCGGTCACTGGTGACGCCGCGTGGCAAGGTTGTTGGCGGCTCGTCGTCGATCAACGGGATGGTCTATGTGCGCGGCCATGCGGGTGACTATGCCCATTGGGCCGAAAGCGGTGCCGCGGGCTGGTCTTACGCGGATGTGCTGCCCTATTTCAAGCGCATGGAAACATGGCACGAAGGCGGGCAGGGCGGTGATGCGGATTGGCGCGGCAAGGATGGCCCGCTGCACATCAGCCGCGGCCCGCGCGACAACCCTCTGCACAGCGCCTTTGTCGAGGCCGGCCGTCAGGCGGGATACCCGGTCACCGGCGACTATAACGGAGAGCAGCAAGAGGGCTTTGGCCCGATGGAGCAGACCGTTCACAAAGGGCGGCGCTGGTCGGCGGCCAATGCCTATCTGAAGCCTGCCCTGAAGCGCGAGAACTGCGAGCTGATCCGCGCCTTTGCCCGCAAAGTGGTGATCGAAGAGGGCCGCGCCGTTGGGGTCGAGGTTGAACGCGGTGGCAAGGTCGAGGTGATCCGGGCCGAGGTTGAGGTGATCCTCGCGGCCTCGTCTTTGAATTCACCCAAACTGCTGATGCTGTCGGGCATCGGCCCGGCGCAGCATCTTGCAGAACACGGTATTGACGTCGTTGCGGATCGCCCCGGTGTTGGGCAAAACCTGCAGGATCATCTGGAGTTGTATCTGCAGATGGCGTCGAGCCAGCCAATCACGCTGTTCAAGCATTGGAACCTGATCAGCAAGGCCATGATTGGCGCGCAGTGGCTGTTCACCAAGACCGGTCTGGGTGCGTCGAACCAGTTTGAAAGTGCTGCTTTCATCCGCTCGCGCGCGGGCATCGATTACCCGGATATCCAGTATCATTTCTTGCCCATCGCAGTGCGCTATGACGGGCAGGCGGCGGCCGAAGGGCACGGGTTTCAGGCCCATGTGGGGCCGATGCGATCCCCCTCGCGCGGGGCGGTCACACTGGCCTCGGGTGATCCAAAAGAGGCACCCAATATCCTGTTCAACTATATGTCCACCGAACAGGACTGGGTGGATTTCCGCAAATGCATTCGCCTGACCCGCGAGATTTTTGCACAGGATGCGTTCAAGCCCTTTGTGAAACACGAAATCCAGCCGGGGGATGCAATGCAGTCCGATGAGGAGCTGGATAGTTTCATCCGTGAACACGTGGAGAGTGCCTTCCATCCCTGTGGCACCTGCAAGATGGGGGCGGTGAATGATCCTACTTCCGTGGTGGATCCGGAATGCCGGGTGATCGGCGTCGAGGGGCTGCGGGTCGCCGACAGCTCCATCTTTCCGCGCATCCCCAATGGCAACCTGAACGGGCCGTCGATAATGACCGGTGAAAAGGCAGCGGACCATATTCTGGGTCGCAGGCTGGCACCGGCGAATTCTGAGCCCTGGTTCCACCCGGAGTGGCAGACGGCGCAGCGCTGAGCGTCTTATAACAGCCTGTCCGGGCGGCGAATGATTGGCTGCCTGCCCGGTCAGCCCTGTGCGGCGGCGGAAGTTCACTCGGCTTCCGCCGCTGTCAAATTTCTTTGTGAAAAAGGTGAGGTTTTTGCTTTGGTTTGATCCGCGTCAAGGCCGTGCCTTTTAGCCGATTCTACCCTGTCTGTGACCCTAGAAAGAAGGAGCGAACAGGTGTCCAATACGCCCCATGAGCTGGCCGAAGAATTCCCGGACAAAGTCGAACTGATGAGCAGCCTCAAACAGTCTGATGCGCATTTTGCCAAACTGGCGGATGAGTATCACGAGGTGAACCGGGCCGTGCACCGGGCCGAAACCAACGTGGAACCGGTGTCGCCGCAGGCCGAAACCGATATGCGCAAGCAGCGTGCGACGCTGAAGGATGAAATCTGGGGAATTCTGTCAAAAGCCTAATTAGGCGGCAGGAGGTTGCTTTTGCGGCCTCCTGCGACATTTTCCCCCTATCAAACAAAGCCGGATCGTACCATTTATCCGGCGCGCGGGCGTTCTGCCTGTTTCAGCTTACCTCGTAGGGTAGGACGCCGCGCGCATCTGCATTCACCGTCAGCCGTCGCTCCAGTGGCGGAACTGAACGCTGGTGGCAGTCTTTGCGTTCGCAGATGCGGCAGGAAATGCCGATCGGTTCAAAGGCGGCATCGTTCTTCACATCCATATTGTCAGCGTAGACAAGTGAGGCCGCGTGGCGGATCTCGCATCCCAGGGCTATGGCATAGCGGCGCACCGGGGCGCCAAAGCTGCCGCCGGTCTTGGAGACGTCGCGGGCCAGTGAGATGTATTGCACCCCGTCTGGGGTCTCTGCCAACTGGCGCAAAAACCGCCCCGGTGTTTCAAAGGCGCGATGCACATTCCACAAAGGGCAGGCGCCGCCAAAACGTGCAAACTGCAGCCGGGTGGCCGAATGGCGTTTGGTGATGGTGCCGGCCTGATCGACGCGGACAAAGAAAAAGGGAATGCCCTTGGCACCGGGGCGCTGCAGGGTGGACAGCCGGTGGGCCACCTGTTCGACCGATGCGCCGAAACGCGAGGACAGCAGCTCCAGATCGTGGCGGGTTTCCTGTGCTGCGGCCAGAAAACGGCCATAGGGCATCAGGGCGGCACCGGCAAAGTAGTTTGCCAGACCAATCTTGGCGATGGCGCGGGCCTCTTCGCTGTGAAAGCGGGCAAAGTCGAGTGTGGCCTCTAAGAGATCGTTCTGACGCAGCAGCGCCACCTGCAAGAGCATTTGAAACAGCCGCGTTTCCGGCGCGGCGCGATTGGACAGGCGCAGGGTTTTCTCATCGCCGTCATAGTGGCGCAGGCGGTCGATATCGGTTTCTTCGACCGATACGCCGGATTGTTGCAGGGCTTTCAGCGCGGCGGTGCGGATGTCACGACCCGCGGCAAAACGTTCGGCAGCCCGGTCCACCGCGTCAATGTAGTTGTCGCAGTAATGAAAAAAGTCGCGCACCTCCTCCCAGGGGGAGGCCTGAATGCGGGCGTCCTCGCGGCCCAGGGCCTCGTCCAGCGAGGCAAGCCTTTCGTGGGTTTGGCGGTAGGCGCGGTGCAGTTCAAGGAAGGCCCGCGCCAGCGCCGGTGCATTGGAGGCGGAAAGGCGCAGATCAGCCAGCGGCGGTGCATCGCCTGCAAAGACCGGGTCGGCCAGAACCTCGCGCATGTCGGTGACCAGCCTTTCGCTGTCACCGGTGGAGAGCTCGGTTACATCCAGCCCGAATTCCTGCGCCAGCGCCAGAATAACGGTGGTCGACACCGGGCGGTTGTTGTTTTCCATCTGGTTCAGATAGGGCAGTGACACGCCAAGTTTGGCGGCGAATTCTTTCTGGGTGAGGGACAGGCGGGTGCGCATCTCGCGCAGTTTGGCACCAGCATATAGTTTTTGAGTGGCCATGATGGGCGCCTTTGCAAAGAGTGTGGGGTGAACTGTAGAATTGCAAACCACACCTGACAAGGCGACAGAACGTCCACGCAATGCGCAGGTGTCAACTGATTGATTTCAAAACCTGATCCGGGTCAGAGCCCAAGTGCGCGTTCCCGGCGGATAACGCCAAGAATGGTCACGATGCCCACTGCGGCACTGCCCAGCATGACCAGAAGCAGCGGTATGGCCGACGATCCGGGGCCAAGCAGCCAGCCGGCATAGGCGCTGAGCCCGGCACCAAGACCCAGCATCAAAGCGCCGCTAAGACCAGAGGCAGAACCGGCCAGATGCGGGCGCACCGACAGGGCGCCGGCGGTGGCATTGGGGATCGACATGCCGTTGCCGATGCCAACCGGGATCATCAGGCCAAAGAACGTCCATTGGCTGTCGAGGCCTAGTAGCGCCAGCACGACCGAGAGGCCGACGCCTGCGCCCACGATCCAATTGCCCCAGAGCACCATGCGGTTGATGCCGAAGCGGACCGAGTAGCGACCGGACAGGAAGTTGCCCAATGCATAGCCAATCGAAGGCGTCGCAAAGAAGACGCCCAGGGCTGCCGGGCTGAGGTTGTAGATTTCGGTGCCCACATAGGGCGCGCCGCCCAGATAGGCAAAGAAGGCACCAGACGCGAAACCTGATGACAAGGAGTAGCCCCAGAAGCGCGGCGAGCGCAGCAGTTCGGGGTATTCGCGAAACTGGGCAATCAGGCTTTTGCCGCTTTTATGCGCCGTTTCGGCAAAGTCGAAGTGGACAATGGCCCAGGTGGCCAGAGTCAATGCGGCGACCAACCAGAAACTGGCAGTCCAGCCGAACAGGCCTTCCAGGACGCCACCGATGGCAGGGGCGATCATCGGAACAACAGCCATGCCCATCGTGACATAGCCGATCATGCTGGCGGCCTTGTCAGAATCGTAAATGTCGCGCACCGCGGCGCGGCTGAGAACCATGGCTGTGGCAATCACCGCCTGCGCCATGCGGAAGATCAGAAAGACGGTGGCATTGGGCGAAAAGATGCAGCCGAGTGTGGCCAGAAAGAACAGCACCAGACCGGCGATGATCACCGGGCGGCGGCCAAAGGAATCTGAGATCGGGCCGACAAAGATCTGCACCACAGCGTTCATCGCAAGATACAGTGCCACCGAAAGCTGCAACAGCCGGTAATCCGCCTCGAAATAGGCAGCCATGCCCGGCAGTGAAGGCAGGATAATCGTCATCGACAGCGAAGACAGGCTGCACAGGATGATCAGGGTCGCAATATGCGGCGGCCCGCGTCGGCTTAAAAATCGGTTCGTGGCACCATTCATTCATCTGACCTATGTCAGCTACACAGGCTTGTCCATCGGTGCGGCTGATTTTACTTATTGAGTGAATTAGCTAATTTGCAGTTTCCACCAAGAGGTATATTCACGGTTTGCAAATATGCGATAATTAGCTTTTGCCGCAGCGCGGCGCAATATATGGTCGCCATCAAATGCTGTGAGGGGACCCCGCCATGAAAGATATTCTGTCCGAACTGGAAGACCGCCGCGATGCCGCCCGCCTTGGTGGCGGCCAGCGCCGCATCGATGCGCAGCACGGTCGCGGCAAGCTGACTGCCCGTGAACGTATCGAACTGCTGCTGGATGAAGACTCCTTTGAGGAGTTCGACATGTTCAAGGCGCACCGCTGCACCGATTTCGGGATGGAGGAAGACCGCCCGGCCGGTGATGGCGTGGTGACCGGTTGGGGGACGATCAATGGCCGTATGGTCTATGTCTTCAGTCAGGATTTCACCGTCTTTGGTGGCTCGCTCAGCGAAACCCACGCGGAAAAAATCTGCAAGATCATGGATATGGCCGTGCAGAACGGCGCGCCGGTGATTGGCATCAACGATTCCGGTGGTGCGCGTATTCAGGAAGGCGTGGCCTCTCTCGCGGGGTATGCCGAAGTGTTCCAGCGCAATATCATGGCCTCGGGCGTGGTGCCGCAGATCTCTGTCATCATGGGGCCCTGTGCCGGCGGCGCGGTCTATTCGCCCGCGATGACCGATTTCATCTTCATGGTGAAAGACACCTCTTATATGTTCGTGACCGGCCCTGATGTGGTCAAGACCGTCACCAACGAAGTCGTCACAGCCGAGGAGCTGGGCGGTGCCTCGACCCATACCAAAAAGTCATCCGTTGCGGATGGTGCTTTTGAAAATGACGTCGAAGCATTGGCCGAAGTGCGCCGTCTGGTCGACTTCCTGCCGCTCAACAATCGTGAAAAGCCGCCCGTGCGCCCCTTCTTTGATGAACCGGGTCGCATCGAGGACAGCCTTGATACGCTGATCCCGGAGAACCCCAATTCCCCGTATGATATGAAAGAACTCATCACCAAAGTGGCGGATGAGGGCGATTTCTACGAGATTCAGGAAGACTACGCCAAGAACATCATCACCGGGTTCATCCGCCTTGAAGGGCAGACCGTCGGTGTAGTGGCGAACCAGCCGATGGTGCTTGCGGGCTGTCTGGATATCGACTCGTCGCGCAAGGCAGCGCGATTCGTACGCTTCTGCGACTGTTTCGAGATCCCGATCCTGACGTTGGTCGACGTGCCGGGCTTCCTGCCGGGCACCTCTCAGGAATATGGCGGGGTGATCAAGCACGGTGCCAAGCTGCTGTTTGCCTATGGTGAAGCGACAGTGCCGAAAGTGACCGTGATCACCCGCAAGGCCTATGGTGGCGCATATGATGTTATGGCCTCCAAACACCTGCGCGGTGATTTCAACTATGCCTGGCCGACGGCTGAGATTGCCGTGATGGGCGCCAAGGGCGCGACCGAGATCATCCACCGCGCCGATCTGGGTGATGCGGAAAAGATCGCCGCGCATACGGCAGATTATGAAGACCGTTTCGCCAACCCCTTTGTGGCAGCCGAAAAAGGCTTCATCGACGAGGTGATCCAGCCCCGGTCCACCCGCCGCCGTGTCTCCCGCGCCTTTGCCAGCCTTCGCAACAAGAAGCTGGAGAACCCGTGGAAGAAGCACGACAATATCCCGCTGTGATCCTTCGGGTCTAAGCGGCAGGAGCCAGAATGCAGAAGAACGGTCCCGATATCGCGGTTTTCCCGCCCGCAGTCTCTGTTGCGGTGCCGCTTGCGGCGCTCGCGCTTGAGTGGCTGCTGCCGCTGCGCGTGCTGCCAGCGGCCGGGACGCCCGCGATTCTGTGGCCTGGTGTTTGCCTTTCACTGGCCGCGGGTGCCTTGGCGGTTAGCGGTACACGGGCCTTCAAACGTGCCGGAACCAATGTGGACCCGCGTCAGCCGGCCCTGCAGTTTGTCCAGTCTGGTCCGTATCGGTTCACCCGCAACCCGATGTATCTGGGGATGGTGATTTTGCAGCTGGGTCTGGCGTTGTTGTTTTCGCTCGATTGGGCGCTTGCCGGTGCCGTGGTCGTCTGGACCGTTCTGCACTGGGGCGTGGTCCTGCGGGAAGAACGCTATTTGGTTGGGCTCTTTGGTGAGGCCTATACCAGCCATCTGTCGCAAACGAGGAGATGGCTATGAGCCGTGGATGGCATATCCTGCGCGAGAATGACGTGGTGACACTGTGCCGTCAGCTCCCGGCCAATATGGATGTGAGTGCTTCCGTCGTGCTACCTGCCGCCGGCCCGCTACGGCTGGCGCATCAGATCCGGCAGGATATGTGGCGCGCGGTGCAGAATGTGCGCGGGTTTTCCCCAGTGGTGCGTATCGAGCCTGTGGAGGGTGGCCTGAAGGTCACCGCAGGCGGGCGGGTGCTGGGGCCGGTGGCGCCTGGTCTGCGGGACCGGATAGCCGCCGTTCTGGAGGATCCGGCCAAGCGCAACCGCTGGCTGCGCAATGGCGCCCGCAGGGGGGCAAAATGATGGTTGTGGCGAAGTGCAAGCAAAATATCCGCGCCAATTCCCGCAGCGCGTGCGGCCATTCGCTTAACAGCGCAATCACTGCGGGAGCCATCTTCGTAAAGCGCATAGCTTGGCGGCAACTGCCGGAAAAAATGCGCAAATTTGTATCAACATTTGACTTGAAAGCCGAATCAGTTTCATGATCCGCCTCAGCCGAAATAGAACAGCGCGCGCTTCTGGCGCAGCGCCTGCAGCCCCGGCAGGAGGAGCCCGCTTGCGGGGTCGGGGCTGCGGTATTTCGGTTGGTTTGCTTTCCCTGATATTTCTGACGCCAGCGCTTGCCGATAGCGGTCAACTGTCTGTTTCGGCTACTGTTCCTTCGGGGCAGGCGATCACTCTGCACGAAGTGCTGCTGGATGACACGCCGGGCGCGCTCTGGGCGCGGTTCCGCTTTGTGGCGCCTGCGATTGCCCGCGATGGTGGCAGTGTCTCTTATGATCTGGCTGGCCCGGATATGGACCACCTCTGTGCGGATCTGGCGCTGGCCTATCTCAAGGATGAGGGGCTGGCCCCGGCAAGGGTGGTGATTTCCCTGGCCGACCGTCCTGTGGTCTTTGGCGACGCCGACCCCGATGCCACCCAGTTTTTCGAGATCTACCGCCCCGAAGGCGGCACCTGTATCTGGGAGGAATTCTGATGCGGGGACAACATCTTGTAGATCGCTGGCCGCATCGGCAGGAAACCGCGTTTTCCGGGTCACAAGCCGCCCGTAGGCCCCTATTGGGGCGTGATTTTTCCGCATTTCAGGCTATGATCCCAACCGGGAGCCATGTGGCATCCCGTATATTGAGGTCGAGACAGGCGGGGGAGCCAACCTCCGTAGGTGTCAACAAACTAGTCTGGAGACTAAAATGTCCAAGAGCATCAAACTGGTGGCAATGGTCACCCTGCTGGCCGCAGTTGCAGCCTGCGCAGCCCAGGAAGAAGAATTTGTCGTGGTCGAGCCCGAGCCGATCACAACCGAGCCGGTCTACACCGGCAAATACAAGTAAAACACAGAAGGGCCCGGCCCCACGGCCGGTCCCTTTCGACCCGCTGGGCGCCGGGCAGGAGGCGCTCTCATGCTGAAGCATCGCGGGTTCCCCGGCCGTTTGCCGGGAACTGATTTTCAATTTGTCATCCGCCGTCCCAACCCCAAAGGGGTGACGGCCATCACCGCCCGTGAGCGGTTCCCCGACCGCAGGCCGCCTGACCGGCGCGCCGACGAGGGTTTCATGGAAGCCCTGTGGGATAATTTCGGCGACCAGCCCTTTGAACGCGGCAATCTGGATGCTGGCCGGTTGAGCTGGCTGTTTGGCCGCGAGGTCGTGCCAGCCGAAGATCCCTTTGATCCGGAAAGCTATGAGGCGCTTCTCGTCATTGACGTGACGGCGGCGCAGATCTCTTTCCCCAAGATTTTCGGGGGCTGATCGGCAAGATGTTGCAGGGCCAGGTACATAATCGGCAGAAAGCGGCCCAATGGGCTGGCGGGCTGGCTTTGGCCTTGGCCGGGCGTGCCGTTTGGCGCAGTCTGAAGGTGACAACAGCGGGCACATCAGCGCCTGCCAGCGTCGACCTTCTATTCCGAACCCTTCGACTGGACGGGTCTGTCTGCGGCCGCCTCTGCAGACAGACCGTCTTTTTCCCTTTTCCTTCTGATGCGGCGGCTTTCTGCCAGCCATTGCACGGTGTCCGGCGGGGTTTTGCCCACAGGGCGCGGCTGCAGGTCTGCCCCTTGCCAGCGCGGCCGCCAAGCGGTTTCAACGCGGCTGAGCAGAGCAAAGAAAAAGAAGGATTGGCAGGATGCGAGCATTCAGAATTTTCGCCGTTGCGGGCCTATGTGCCAGCGTGGCCGCCTGTGGTGACACCACGGGTGAACAGGTCGCCATTGGCGCGGCAGCGGGCACCGTGGGGTCAGCCGTTCTTGGCGGCAGCCTCATCACCGGCGCCGCGGTCGGCACGGCCGCCAACCTCATCTACTGCAAGGAACGGCCGGGCAACTGCTGACGCAGACCGCAGCCGTCGCCTGACCGCCCGCCCCACACCGAGGCAGGGCCGCATCAATTTGCGCAACACCGCGTTCCGGGCTTATCCGGGCGCGGTGTCTTGCGTGTTGCTTTCACGACCACAAGGGACAGCCTATGTTTGACAAGATACTGATCGCCAACCGCGGCGAAATCGCCTGCCGTGTCATCAAGACCGCGCAGAAAATGGGTATCAAGACCGTTGCCATCTATTCGGACGCGGACAAACAGGCCCTGCATGTGAAAATGGCGGATGAGGCCATTCACATCGGCCCGCCCCCTGCCAACCAGTCCTATATCGTGATCGATAAGGTGATGGAGGCGATCCGCACCAGCGGCGCGCAGGCGGTGCACCCCGGCTATGGCTTCCTGTCTGAAAACTCCAAATTTGCCGAGGCGCTGGCCGCCGAAGGCGTCGCCTTTGTTGGCCCCCCGGTGGGCGCGATTGAGAGCATGGGTGACAAGATCACCTCGAAGAAGATCGCCCAGGAAGCGGGCGTGTCGACCGTGCCCGGCTATATGGGGCTGATCGAAGACGCTGACGAGGCGGTGAAGATCTCCAACCAGATCGGCTATCCGGTGATGCTGAAAGCCTCTGCTGGCGGCGGCGGTAAGGGCATGCGGATCGCCTGGAACGACGAGGAGGCCCGCGAAGGCTTCCAGTCTTCCAAGAACGAGGCGGCGAACTCCTTTGGCGATGACCGGATCTTCATCGAGAAATTCGTCACCCAGCCGCGCCATATCGAAATTCAGGTGCTCTGCGACGCGCATGGCAACGGCATCTATCTGGGCGAGCGGGAATGCTCGATCCAGCGCCGCAACCAGAAAGTGGTTGAGGAAGCGCCTTCGCCTTTCCTCGATGAGGCAACCCGCAAAGCGATGGGCGAACAGGCCGTGTCACTGGCGCAGGCAGTTGGCTATACCTCTGCCGGTACGGTGGAATTCATCGTTGATGGTGACAAGAATTTCTACTTCCTGGAAATGAACACCCGCCTGCAGGTGGAACACCCCGTGACCGAGCTGATCACCAATGTGGATCTGGTCGAACAGATGATCCGCGTCGCCAATGGTGAGCCGCTGAGCATCGCGCAATCGGATGTGAAACTGAATGGCTGGGCAATTGAAAACCGCCTTTATGCCGAAGATCCCTATCGCGGTTTCCTGCCCTCCATCGGCCGTCTGTCGCGCTATCGCCCGCCTGCCGAGGTGGTCGAGGAAGGCCATATCGTGCGCAACGACACTGGTGTTTATGAAGGTGGGGAAATCTCCATGTTCTATGACCCGATGATCGCCAAGCTTTGCACATGGGCACCGACCCGCGCCGAGGCCATCGAACATATGCGCAATGCGCTGGACGGGTTCGAGCTGGAAGGCATTGGTCACAACCTGCCGTTCCTGTCGGCGGTTATGGATCACCCGATCTTCATCTCGGGCGACATGACAACTGCCTTCATCGAAGAACAATATCCCGATGGGTTCCAGGGGGTTGAACTGCCTGCTGACACGCTTCGCCGGATTGCTGCTGCCAGTGCGGCGATGCACCGGGTTGCCGAAATCCGCCGCACCCGTGTGTCGGGCCGCATGGACAACCACGAACGCCGCGTTGGCGGGGATTGGGTTGTGACCCTGCAAGGGGAAGAGTTTGCAGTGAAGATCGCCGCAGACCCTGAAGGCTCCACCGTTGAGTTCGCTGATGGCACCCACAAACGGGTGACCAGCAACTGGACCCCCGGCGATCAGCTGGCCGAACTGCAGGTTGACGGCGACGCGCTGGTGCTGAAGGTCGGCAAGATCCCCGGTGGCTTCCGCATTCGCAGCCGTGGCGCCGATCTGAAAGTGCATGTGCGCACCCCGCGTCAGGCCGAACTGGCAGCGCTGATGCCGGAAAAAGTGGCCCCGGATACCTCCAAACTGCTGCTCTGCCCGATGCCGGGTCTGATCGTCAAAGTCGACGTAGCGGTTGGTGACGAGGTTCAGGAAGGGCAGGCGTTGTGCACTGTTGAGGCGATGAAGATGGAAAACATCCTGCGCGCCGAAAAGAAAGGTGTGGTTTCCAAGGTCAATGCCACTGCCGGCGACAGCCTCGCGGTGGATGATGTGATCATCGAATTCGAGTGAGCACATGACCTTGACACAGCCATATCGTTTTCGGCCCCTGCGCGGGCTGGCGGTGCTGGCCCTTTGCGGGCTGGCGGGCTGTGTCATGGACGAAGAACAGGACGTGCGCGCCCAGCTTGATCGCTGGGTCAATCTGGGCGACACGATCTATTTCAAATCCGAACGCAAATGCACGGCGGGGGCTTTCAAAGTCGAAGAAACGCGGGTGCGGTCCTTCATCACGCGGGTGCGCAATATCCCGCGCGGATTGCGGCTGATCGGGGAGAATACCTCGGTGGCTTTTGATCTGACGGGCCAGTCACCAACGCAGGTCAGCTCGGCCTTGATGGAGGCGGATCTGGCACGCGGAATGGCTATCCTGTCCTCTGGACTGGCGGCGCGGGCCTGCATGACGGCCGAGGCATCAGATGCCTATTACAAGGCGCTGCGGTCGCCGGACGCTGTCTTGATTGTTGACCCCGAAGCCAAGGCGCTGGCGGTTCTGGATCGTCAGAACCGCTGGGTGTTTTACGCGCGGGGAGAGGTCTGATGGATCAGCTGCCGCGCCGTTCTTCCACTTCGCGCTGCCGGTCGGGGAATTTGTCGATCGAGCGGGTGATCTCGCGCACGGTCCAGGGGGAGGGTTTGCGCAGTTTGACACCGCCATCCTTGCCCACCAGCACCAGCATAAAACCGCGTGGGCGCAGTTTTGTGCGCAGGGCGGAGCGCACCGAAGGGTCGGTGTCGGTCAGCACAACCACGTCACGTTCCAGCAATTGGTCCGCGCCGCTGGTCAGCCGGTCGATCTGTTCCTGGAAGCGGGGATCGTCGGGGCTGTCGGCAAAGACCACGATGGGGCGTGCTTTCCACTGGAATTCGCTCAGGTCCGAATCAGCACCCGGCTGGATCAATGCGGGCGCGCCGGTGGTATCGGCCACGGGGACGGCGTCCTCAGCCACTGCGGCGAGAGGGAAAAGACTGGTCAGAACAAGGGCTAGGACTGGTTTCATACTGTCTCCTGTCCTGTTGAATATATGTGCCTTGCAGGGGAATGCGACCCGCAAAACTGCACATGAGTTCAAAAAGTTGAGTGTTAACCGGAGAGTCACCCTGAACAGGGCACAATGGCGCCCTTCCTCGGGGTTGCCGCATCCTGCGGCGGCCCGTTCTTGGGCGGGGGCTGCCATGAAGATCATTCTGCACAGCGGCGCGCATCGCTGCGCCAATGCAAGCTTTCAGGAATATCTGCGACTGAACGCACCGGTTCTTGCCGGTCTCGGCATTGCCGAATGGGGGCCGCAACGCACCCGTGCCGGCCTGTTTGACGGGCTGCAATCGGGCGGGTTGGCCGCCGTATCACCACGGCTGCAACGCCGCGCTGCGGGGCGGGTTCAGTTGCATATGTCGCGGCTGCGCGGCCAAGACACCGGTCTGTTGCTGGTCAGTGATGCCGCGATGCTGGGTCCGATGCGGGATAACCTGTGCAGCCAAAGGCTTTATGCGGCGGCGGGTGAACGTATGGCGCGGTTTGCGCTGGCTTTTGGCGGCGATTTGGATGTGGTGATTTCGGTGCGCAACCCGGCCAGCTACTGGGCCTCGACCTTTGCGCGCGGGGTCGAACAGGGCTATCCGGTGCCAGGCGCAGATGCCTTTGAACAGCTGTCACAGGCGACACGGGGCTGGCGCGATGTGATCAGCGATGTGGCCTGTGCCATGCCGCAGGCGCGGCTTCGCGTGCTCCCCTATGAGACATTCTGCGACCGCCCCGATGCGGTGCTGTCCGCGCTTGCCGGGGTGAATGCACCCACCGCCCATGCCCGCCAGCACCTCTATGCGGCACCCCATCTTGACAGGCTGCGTGATGCGGCACCGGCCAATGCCAAGGCATTGCCGCAGGGGCAGGGGCGCTGGCAGCCCTTTACGCCTGCGCAGGCCGCACGCCTGCAGGAACATTACACCGATGACCTGATGTGGCTGGCAGGCGGGGCCGATGGGCTCGCCCAGCTGGTTGCAGACCCGGATAAAACCGCGGCGGGCCCGAACCCGCCCGCAAACCGATCGACAAGAGGAAGACCAAATGACCGAGAAGAAGGACGAGTGGCGGACGCTGGCTGAAAAAGAGCTGCGCGGCCGTGCGGTTGATGATCTGAACTGGCAAACGCTGGAAGGCATCGAGGTAAAACCTCTCTACACGGCAGAGGACACCAAGGACCTGCCGCATATGGATACCATGCCCGGTGTTGGCCCCTTCACCCGCGGTGTGAAGGCGACCATGTATGCAGGCCGCCCCTGGACGATCCGCCAATACGCAGGTTTTTCCACTGCCGAGGAATCCAACGCCTTTTACCGCCGCAACCTTGCGGCTGGTCAGCAGGGTGTGTCCGTGGCCTTTGATCTGGCCACCCACCGTGGCTATGACAGCGATCACCCCCGTGTCGAGGGTGACGTCGGCAAGGCCGGCGTGGCCATCGACAGTGTCGAGGACATGAAGATCCTGTTTGACGGTATTCCGCTGGACAAGGTCTCGGTCTCGATGACGATGAACGGCGCGGTGATCCCGATCCTTGCCAGCTTCATTGTCGCAGGCGAAGAGCAGGGCCATGATAAATCGGTACTGGCCGGCACCATTCAGAATGACATTCTGAAAGAGTTCATGGTCCGCAACACCTATATCTACCCGCCTGAACCCTCGATGAAGATCATCTCGGATATCATCCAGTATACCTCTGATGAGATGCCGAAGTTCAACTCCATCTCGATCTCCGGCTATCACATGCAAGAGGCCGGCGCGAACCTGGTTCAGGAGCTGGCGTACACGCTGGCGGATGGGCGCGAATATGTGCGCGCGGCGATTGAGGCGGGCATGGACGTGGACAAGTTCGCTGGCCGACTGTCCTTTTTCTTTGCCATTGGCATGAACTTCTTCATGGAGATCGGCAAGCTGCGCGCGGCGCGGACCCTGTGGCATCGGGTGATGACCGAGTTTGGCGCCAAGAACGAACGCTCCAAGATGCTGCGCACCCATTGCCAGACCTCGGGCGTCTCCCTGCAGGAGCAGGACCCCTATAACAATGTGGTCCGTACTGCCTATGAGGCGATGTCGGCGGTTCTGGGCGGCACACAAAGCCTGCACACCAATGCGCTGGACGAGGCCATTGCCCTGCCCACCGATTTTTCGGCGCGCATTGCCCGCAACACCCAGCTGGTGTTGCAGGAAGAAACCGGGGTGACCAATGTGGTCGACCCATTGGCGGGATCTTACTATGTGGAGAGCCTGACCAATGACCTGATCGAACAGGCCTGGGCCCTGATGGAAGAGGTCGAGGAAATGGGCGGCATGACCAAAGCGGTCGAGTCCGGCATGCCCAAGCTGCGCATCGAGGAAAGTGCCGCCCGCCGTCAGGCCATGGTCGATCGTGGCGAAGAAGTTGTCGTTGGCGTCAACAAATACCGCAAGGAAAGCGAAGACCATATCGACATTCTGGATGTGGACAATATGGCCGTGCGTGACAGCCAGATTGCCCGTCTGAACAAGATGCGGTCGGAGCGGAATGAGGCGGCCTGTCAGGCGGCGCTGGATGCGCTGACTGCCTGCACCAAAGATGGCGGCAACCTGTTGGCGGCCGCTGTGGAAGCGGCTCGTGCGCGGGCCTCGGTTGGGGAAATCAGCATGGCGATGGAAAAGGAATTCGGCCGTCACCGCGCCGAGGTGAAAACCTTGGCCGGGGTTTATGGTGCGGCTTATGAGGGCGACGAAGGCTTTGCCGCGATCCAGAAGGATATCGAGGATTTTGCGGCAGACGAAGGCCGCCGTCCGCGCCTTCTGGTGGTCAAGATGGGCCAGGATGGTCATGATCGGGGCGCCAAGGTGATTGCCACGGCCTTTGCCGACATTGGCTTTGATGTCGATGTGGGCCCGCTGTTCCAGACACCGGCTGAGGCGGCGCAGGATGCGGTCGACAATGATGTGCATGTGATCGGGATCTCCAGCCAGGCGGCAGGGCACAAGACGCTGGCGCCGCAGCTGGTCGCGGCCCTGAAGGCCGAGGATGCCGGTGATATCATCGTGATCTGTGGCGGGGTCATTCCGCAGCAGGATTATGACTTCCTGTATAATGCCGGCGTGAAGGCGATCTTTGGCCCCGGCACCAATATTCCGGAAGCGGCCAAGGATATTCTGCGCCTGATCCGCGAAGCCAAAGCCTGACAATAGGGCGGCCCCTGCCGGGGCCGGATAGATTTGCACCCCCCAACGGGGGTGCGGCGAGAGGGGGCTGTCTGCCTCCTTTTGAGCCCTTTGGGGCTCAATTCACCCCCGAGGATATTTGCGGCAAGAGGAAGGCCGGATCCTTTTTGACGTTGAGCTGGCGGCGTCACTTGCTACGCTCGGCCTTTGCTAGGCTGGGCCCTAGCGGGGCTGGAGACTGGGAGGAGATCTGCAATGGAATTGGATCATCTGGCTGTGGCCGGCGACTGCCTGGAGGCCGCCGTGGCACATGTGGAGGCAGCGCTGGGCGTGCCGTTGCAGACAGGCGGCGCGCATGCGGTTTTTGGCACGCATAACAAACTGCTGGGCCTGTCGGATGGGCTCTATCTGGAAGCAATTGCCGTTGACCCGGATGCCCAGCCGCAGCGGCTGCCGCGGTGGTTCGATCTGGACAGGTTTTCCGGGCAACCGCGGATTTCGAATTGGATTTGTCGCAGCGAGGATCTGGAGCAGGCTCTTTCGGGGCTGCCGGATGGCGCGGGGCAGCCTTTGCAGCTGACGCGTGCGGACCTTAAGTGGCTAATGGCGGTGCCGGGAACGGGCCGATTGCCTTTTGAGAATATGTTTCCGGCGCTCATTCAGTGGCAGGGCCCGCATCCCGCCCCGCGGCTGCAGCAGCAGGGATGCCGATTGCGACGGTTGGTGGTGGCGCATCCGGAGGCGGTGGCGCTGCAGGCGCTTTTACCGCTGCATGACGGCAGGATTGTGTTTGAGGCGGGAGCGGCGGGCTTTCTTGCAGAATTTGAAACGCCCCATGGCCTGCGGGTCCTGCGATGATCATCCGGCGCGCTGACAGGGGCGATGCTGCGGCACTGGCGGCGATCCACGGCCATTATGTTCGTGATACGTTGGTGACCTTTACCACGGAGGTGAAATCAACAGGGGACTGGCGGGGTGAAATCTGCGGCGCCACGCCGGTCTTTGTGGCCGAAGAGGCGGGCAAAGTTCTGGGCTATGGCACATTTTCAGCGTTCCGGGCGGGGCCGGGCTATGCGGCAACGGCTGAGCATTCGGTCTATCTCGCCAAGGGCTGCGCCGGGCGCGGCATTGGGCGTGCGCTGATGAATGCAGTAGAGCGGGCCGCTGCCGAGGCGGGAATTGATGTGCTGATCGCCGGGATCAGCGGTGCGAACCCTGATGCTGTCTCCTTTCATAAACATCTTGGCTATGTGCAGACGGGCCGATTGGAAAAAGTGGGCCGAAAACAGGGGCAAAAACTGGATCTTGTACTGATGCAGAAGAATTTGCCACCACACGGCGATCTGGACTGACAGCGGGTTGAAACCGGTCTAGTCTGGCGTCATGTCACTCTGGACCCGGATATCAGATGCGCTGGCGGCCCTGACCAGCGGAGAGAGCCTCAGCGAGGTGTTCGACCGGCTGCGCGCGCCGCCGGAACGCTCGGTTGCTTTTGCCATTGCGGTTATTGCGCTGGGGGCCAAGATGGCCAAGGCGGACGGGCAGGTGACACGGGATGAGGTCACCGCCTTTCGCGAGGTGTTTCAGATTGCCCGCAACGACGAAGAAGGTGCGGCCAAGGTTTTCAACATGGCGCGGACAGATGTTGCTGGATATCAGGAATATGCCAGCAAGGTTGCGACCATGTTCGAACGGGACCCGGTGACGCTGAATGACTTGATGGAAGGTCTGTTTCATATCGCTATGGCGGATGGGTTCTATCACCCCGGTGAAAACCAGTTCCTGGAGGATGTCGCGCGCATCTTCGGGTTGGATGAGCTGCATTTCAATGCTTTGCGGGCGCGGTTCGTGCCGGATGCGCCGAAAGATCCTTTTACTGTACTGGGCGTGGCACCGGGCACGCCGATTGCTGAAATTCGCAAGGTCTGGCGCCAGCTGGTGCGTGAAACCCACCCCGATGCGATGATGGCGCGCGGTGTCCCCGAAGAGGCGGTGCGGCTGGCGGAGAAGCGGATGATCGACATCAATCGGGCCTGGGACGAGATAAACGGGTGCTGCGGCAATGCGGCTGGTAACTTATAACGTCGAATGGTTCGAAGCGCTTTTTGACCAGCAGGACAGGCTGCAGGCGGATGATGCTTGGTCGGGTCGCCAGGATGTGACCCGTGCCGAACAGGCGGCGGCCCTTGCGCTGGTGTTCCGACGGCTGGATGCGGATGCGATCATGATCGTCGAAGCGCCCAACAGCGGGCGCCATCAGGATTGCGTGCGCGCACTGGAGGGCTTTGCTGCCGAGTGTGGGCTGCGGGCGCGGCGTGCGGTGATGGGTTTTGCCAATGACACCCAGCAAGAGATCGCAATGCTGTTTGATCCCGATGTGCTGAGTGCAACCCATGATCCGCGCGCAGAGGAAGACGCGCCCCGGTTTGATGGGGTTTTGGGCATTGATCTGGATGTGGATGCCACCATGGACAAGGTGGTGTTTTCGAAACCACCGCTGGAACTGAGGGTGGAAACCAAGGGCGGCAACCGGCTGCGCCTCATTGGCGCCCATCTGAAATCGAAAGTGCCGCATGGGGCCAAGGACGGAGCGGCGGCGATCCGCAAATCGATTGCCAACCGGCGCAAGCAGCTGGCGCAGGCGATCTGGATGCGGCGCCGGATCGACAGCCATCTGGCGGCCGGTGACAGCCTGATTGTGATGGGTGATCTGAACGACGGTCCGGGGCTGGACGAATACGAGCGGCTGTTTGGCCGCTCATCCGTCGAGATCGTGATGGGGCAGGATCTGTTCGACCCCCATGCGCGCAAATCCCTGCAGCCGCGGGCGCAGGCGTTTCCCAGTTCGGCGCGGTTCTACAGTCTGCAGACCAAACGTTTTTTCCGGGCGCTGCTGGACTATGTGATGGTGTCGCCCGATTTGCTGGCCCTGCGGCCGGCCTGGCGGATCTGGCACCCTTTCGAGGATGAAGAATGCTATGGTGATCCTGTCCTGCGTGAGGCCTTGTTGACGGCCTCGGATCACTTTCCGGTCAGTATTGATATCGAATTGACTTAAACCTCAGCGCAAAGCCACTATATTCGTCTTATGAAACAGATCCTTGTCCCCGTTTTCGCAGTCGCATTGGCGGCCACTCCCATCATTGCGGAAGAGGCGCCCACCGAAGGTGATGGCAGCCAGAGCCTGATGGAACAGGGGATGGAGCTGTTCATGGAGGGGCTGCGCAAGGAGATGGAACCGGCGCTGGATGATCTGCAGGGCCTGGCGGAAACCATAGGCCCATCGATGCAGACGTTTCTGGCCGAGATGGGGCCGGCGTTGGCGGATATCGCCTCGCAGGTCGAGGATTGGAGCGTCTATGAGATGCCGGAAGTCCTGCCCAACGGGGATATCATCATCCGCCGCAAGCCCGAGGAAGACCGGCCTGATCAGAGCCCGGATGCGCCAGAAGCAGATCCGCCTGCCGGAACCACCGATATCTGAACATTGCCTTATCTGGCGATCTTGATCACCACCTCAGCATCCAAAGTGCTGGAAAGCGAGCGCAGGCGCGACTCGGCCACTTCGCCATAGAGCGGCTCGAGCGCCGCGGGGAGTTTGAGGTGCAGAACGCGTTTGCGCGGCTGCCAGTGCAGCGCGCCAATGTCGGTTTCCTGGTTCACCATCAGCATGGCTCCAAACCGCATCGCCTTGCCCAGAACCTCGGCCTCGTGGCTGCCTTTTTCGTCCAGGAGATCATAGAGATTCTCAAACGAGGTGCCCTGACGTTTGTTGCGGTAGCGGTGCAGCAGTGCGAGGCCCAGAAAGACCCGTTCGGAATGTTTCAGCCCGCCAAGATTGGCGCGGGTGGCATTCTCAAAACAGACCTCGGCGCGGTAATCAGGGTGCGCGCGCCAGCTGACATCATGCAGCAGGCAGGCGGCCTCGACCAGCCGTTGCAGGCTGTGGGGACCGTGGCGGAACAGCGGTTTGACAAAGTCATGCAGGGTGGCACCAAAACCGGGCAGGCGGGCCTCTTTGGTTTCGGCAACGCGGCAGGCCTCGGTCAGCGGGTCGCGGTCGCGCAGACGCTGCGGCATCTGTTCATACAGCAGCCCCTCGCGGATCCCGTAGGAGGATACGGCGATATCCTTGGGCTTGAAGGTGCGGATCAGACGGGCCAGCACATCAGCGGCATAGGGCACCAGTGCCATCCGTGACGCAGAGGTGCCGGTGAGGCCGCGCAATTTATCGAGGTCGGCGGTTTCGATGTATTTGATGGTCTCCCGCAGGTCTTTGGCGGACATGCGGTATTCGTGCAGAACCTTCAGCGGATAGCCACGGCGGTGCATGTCGATACGGGCAATGGCGCGCCAGCTGCCGCCGACCAGAAACAGCCGGTCTTTTTGCGGTCCCATTTCTTCGCGCAGGTCCTTGATGACCTCTTTGATATGCTCCTTGCGACCCTTGCGGCCCCCCTTGATGTCGCGCAGCTTCAGCGGTCCAAGCGAGGAAGTGACCCGTTTGCCGACTTGGCCGTCGTGAATTTCAGCCAGTTCCATCGAGGAGCCGCCAATGTCGCAGACCAGACCGTAAGAGCCGGGCCAGCCCAGCAATACGCCCTGTGCGGACAGGCGGGCCTCTTCCTTGCCGTCGATCACGTGGATTTTCAGCCCTGTTTCGCGCAGAACTTCGTCGCAGAAATCGGGGCCGTCGGCGGCGTCGCGCACCGCGGCTGTGGCCACCACTGTGAGCGGCGGCAGGCGCATGCCATTGGCCAGATGCTGAAAACGGCGCAGGGCGTTCAGGGCGCGGATGCGACCCTCGGGGCTGAGATTGCCGGTCTCCGAGACACCGGCCCCCAGCGCGCACATGATTTTCTCATTGTAGAAATAGGCCGGGCTGCGGGCCGCGCCGTCAAACACCACCAGGCGGACAGAGTTGGATCCGACATCAACAACACCAACGCGGGACAGGGCCCGCGCGCTGGGGCCATCAAACAGGGGTCGCCCGAACGGGCCCCAATCGGCAGAGTCGGGAAGCGGTGTCAGATTCATGGGCGGTCCTGTCGGGTCGGGATCGTTTCAGGATGCAAAGGCACCGGTTTATCTATGGTTACCATGGGTCTGCACCTATCGTAAAACCTCTTGCTGGTCTTTCGCAAGAAGCCGGATTGCCAAAGCGCGCGACAAATCGCGCCGTTCTTCCAGCGCCACCTGATCGAGGCGGGCGACGACATCCTGCGCCGCCTCGAACGAGCGGTCCATACGGGCAATCAGATAGGGGATCACATCCGGTTTCGGCATGATCTGACGGTCATTGAACAGCTTTGCCAGCACTACGGCCAGCAGGGCATCATCCGGCGCATCAAGGGCGGCATGGGTGGCACCCTCTACCCGGCTTTGCAGATCCGGCAGGGACAAGCCCCAGAGATTGGGGGCCTTTTGACCGGTCATCAGCAGCGGCTGCCCGGCGGCCAACAGCAGGTTGTGGAGGTGAAACAGCGCCTTTTGCGCCTCCGGATCGGTGGCAATGGCGGGCACGTCTTCGATCGCGACGGGGCCCTGCGCCAGCTCGGGCACCAGATCCTCGTTCAGATCTTTGGCGGCCAGAATGCGACCGCCCGACTGGCTTGTCCAGACATGCACCAGATGGGTCTTGCCCGATCCAAGCGGGCCGCTCAGCACCAGTTTGCCGCTGGGCCAGACAAAGCCAGGATCGATCATCGCCACAGCCATGGCGTTGGAGGGCGCGACAAAGAAATCGTCCCGCCCCAGTGCCGGTTTGGCCGGCAGGTCAAAGCTGAGCTGTTGGGCCATTTGTCTTACTGCGCGTCCTGATGGTCTTTGCCCTGATAAAGGCGGCTGTCCAGGTATTGCGTGGTCAGGAAGCGGGCGATCACCCCCAGTGAGGCGGCCACGGGCACCGCGACCAACATGCCGACAAATCCAAAGAGCGCGCCAAACACCGACAGGCCCAGAAGCAGCCAGACCGGGTGCAGACCCACCGAGGTGCCGACCAGTTTGGGGGTGAGGAAATTGCCTTCGGCCACCTGACCCAGTGCAAAAATTCCGGCAACAACACCAATGCGGACCCAATCGGTGGCATAGGTGACGGTATCACCGTCGACGACCTCGATGGCGCTCCAGTATTGGAACAGGGCCAGCCCGATGGCCAGCGCGCCGCCAATCAGCGCGCCGAGGTAGGGAATGAAGGTCACAAGCCCGGCTACAAACCCAACGGCGAGGCCAAAGTTCAGCCCCACAAGCATCAGGGCGATGGCGTAATACGTGCCAAGGATGAAACAGACCATCCCCATGCCGCGCACGAAGGAGGCCAGCGTGGTGTCGATCTCTCCGGCGAGGCGGCGCACCACCGGGGCGTGGTCGCGCGGCAGCAGCGCGTCGATCCGTTCGACCATACGGTCCCAATCCAGCAGCAGATAGACCGATACGACCGGCACGATCACCAGCAGAACAACCACGTTGAGCAGTGAAACCGCAGAGCCGGCGATGGTTTGCAACACATCCATGCCCTTGGCCTGAAGCGTTTCCGCCACCGAGATCAACGTCTGATGCGCGCGGCTGTCTTCATCAAACAGCGATGGGAAATGGGTATTGGCAAAATTGCGCATGTCGCGGAATGCTTCGGGCAGGACCTGGATCAGGTCGATCATCTGGAAGATCAGCGTTGGCACGATCACCAGAAAGGCAAGCAGAAAGGCGACGATAGCCCCAACGGTGATAACGGCCGTCGCGCCCGCCCGGCTAAGCCCAAGTTTTTCCAGCCGGTCGGCCAGCGGATCTATGAGGTAGGCAATGGCGCCGCCCAAGACAAAGGGCAGCAACACATCGCCAAGCGCCCAGAGGACCACAACAAAAATCAGGGCGGCGATGCCCCAGTAACTCGCCTGTCTTTGCGCTGGAAGTGCCATGCTGCTGTGCCCCTTGCGACATTTCGCGAATCTGCTCTGCGCCGATGGCACAGTGGTTTCTGCAGTCTTTGCCCAAGGCCGCAAAGCATTCAAGGGGACCGGGCACAACTAGCTGTGGAGTTTAGGCGTGCCGCTGTGGAAAACAAAGGAAAAGGCGCGGTTAAGCGCCTTTTCCAGAGGTTGGCCAGTGTCGCGCCAGCCAAAGCATGGTGCCGCATCAGCCGGAGGCTGACGGGAGACAATGGCCAGGGGGGTGGTTAGCAGCTGGGGCGGGTGCCCGGCAGCAGTACCTTGTCGACCACATGGATCACGCCGTTTTCGGCGATGATATCCGCGATCACCACATTTGCGGTTGCGCCTGACCCATCATCGATAGACACGCCGCCCGCGCCCTTGGTGATGCAGAGGCGCGCATCGGCCAGTACAGGTTTGAAGTAGTTGGACCCACCGGGGATCTGTTTCGCCATCAGCTTGCGGTCATCCACGTGGTACAGCAGCACATCGGTCAGCTGCTGTTTGTTTTCCGGCTTCAGCAATGTGTCGACAGTGCCATCGGGCAGGGCGGCGAAGGCCTCGTTTACCGGCGCATAGACGGTGAAGGGGCCGGGGCCCTGCAGGGTTTCAACCAGACCTGCGGCGGTGACGGCGGCGACGAGGGTCGAAAACCGTTCATCTCCGGCGGCGATGTCAACGATGGTGTTGGCGCTGGCGGTTCCGGTAAGGGCAAGAGCGGTGGCAGCTGCGGCTGCAAGGGTGCGGATTGTCATTGTGTCTTCCTCCTGATGCGGCGACCTCTGCGGCGCCATGTGACAGGAGTTACGGGGCGGGCTCCGCCTTGGTTCACAATGATCACGCGTCCGTGAAGCTACGTGAAGATTGACCGGGGCAAGGCGCTGCCCCGGTCAAACGCGGGTGTCAGTGAATTCTGACACCCTGACGGATCAGCTCACCTTGGACGGCTGTGATATCGACACTGTCCAGTGCGGTGCCGGATTTGACCGAGATCGCCGCTGCAATCCCGGCCCCCTGACCAGCGACCGCGCAACAGGCCATGTTTCGAGTGGCCGCATGGGCCACCTTGTCGCCGCCAATGGCCCGCCCGGCTACCAACAGGCCGTCAACGCCCTTGGGCAACAACGACCGATAGGGGATCTGCATGTAGCGCCCGGTTGTTGGCAAAATCAGAATTCCGTAGCCATCAATGAATTCCGGATAGATGCCGATGGTATCGTCAAAACGGCCCTGATGGCGGGTCTCGTCTTCGGTGATGTTATGATGCGCGTCGATCTTGCGGGTGTCGCGGATGCCAATGGTCATGCCGAAGTTCCTGAGCCGCGCCTCGGCGCAGCCGGGGGTGTAGGCCTTGAGCGCCTCAATCGCCAGCATCGCCTGTTTGCGCCCCTCGATTTCGCCGCGGGTCATGCTGTCAGGATCGGTGCCGTCGATGCCTGCCAGGTGCACGAGGTTCATATAGGTCATCTCACCACTGTCATGCACCGCGCCCCAGGTGCCGCCGATGGTATTCAGATGCGCCGGAATCACCCCGTCACGGATGGCCTGCGCAAAGGGTTTGGCCAGGAAAGGAGAGAACATCGCGTCCTCCTTGCCATCCGTTTCCACCTGCCATTCACCGGTGGACCAGTTGGCATAGGTCTGCGGGTCGGCCTTCACGCCTTCCATGAACCGCTGCTTGTCGACGCCGGCAATATGGAACATGACACTGGCCGCCTGCATCTCCTCAACCGGGGTCTTGTGGCAGGGCGCCCCCATCATATGGGCGATATCCGCATCGCCGGTGGCATCGATCACCCGTTTGGCCAGAATGGCCTCGCGGCCCGCTTTGCTTTCGCAGATCACGCCTGTGATGCGGCTGCCTTCGCGGATCGGGGCCACAAACGTCCGGTGCAGCATCGGGTGAATACCGGCTTCTTCCACCAACCGGTCTGCAACCAGTTTGAACCCTTCGCTATCCAGCTCATAGCTCAGCGATTGGCTTTCGGGCGTTGCAGCCCCCATCGCCTTGGCGCGTTCTTCGAATTCCCAGCCGATCCCGCCGGCTTCGACCGTCTTTTCATGGCGATACCAGGCAAAACCTTCGACGCCGACTGTGGTGATATTGCCGCCGAAACAGCCAAAACGATCCATCAGAGCGACCTCAACCCCTGCGCGCGCCGCTGCAAGTGCCGCCGCCAGCCCACCGGGGCCGGATCCGACCACCAGCACATCGGTTTCATGGATCACCGGGATCTCCCGGGCAGGTTCAAGAATTGTCAGAGCCACAGGGCACCTCTCTTTGTCAGCGAAGGCGACGATTGCCAATCACGGCGTTCTGTTCAAGGCGGAATGCGGCAGAATGATGCGATTGCGACTTGCGAACCGAAGTATTTCACAAAAGCCGCTACTGAGGCAGGGGACGCTCATGGCAAGTGATGCGGGGGCGCGAATTAGACAGTTTGGGCCATAGAAAAGACGGCAGTGATTCCGCCCTGACGGATCAGAATAAGATCAAACTCGACTGCTGAGAAACCCGTTGAGAGCCCTTTTGGTGGGCAGACAATAATTGTCTTAAGTGGGTGAAATATGTGGAGGCGAGTACCGGAATCGAACCGGTGTTCACGGATTTGCAATCCAGAAAGAGCGTAAGCGAAAACAACGGCTTAAGGGTGCAAAACACCCCCTGACAAAAAGTGAACAAAAAGCGAAAGTTTCAAAGCCAAATTCGCCGGTTCAAAACGAAAAAGGCCCCGTCACAGCGGCAACTGTGAACCGGGGCCAAATAGAAAAAGCCTGTCAGCTTTCGCAGCACATTAGCATGAGCCAGTGCCGTACCGCAAACGCTCAGTCGGCTCTTTCGTGGCCTCTGACTGGCGAGGTGGTCCAATGAGCTGGCGTATCGCAAATGAGTGCGCTGAGCGCCGCTTTGGCAGCGCCGCGCGCAAGCAGATCATCATGTTCCTGGCGGATAAGGCGAGCGATGACGGTTCGGGTATCTGGTGCTCCAAAGGGACCATCCAGCGCCACACAGAGCTTAGCGAGAGCACGGTTAAGCGCACCATCATCGACTTCCTGCGCGAAGGCATTCTGATCGAGACAGGACGGCGGCAATGCAAGAACGGCTACACCGTCATTTACCGCATTGTTCTGGAGCGCGTGGCCGCGCTCGAACCCACGGCCGAGCCCGATATTGAGACGGGGGTCACTGTGAACCCCGTCCAGCCTGAACCCGGTACGGGGTCCACGGTGAACGGGGTACGGGGTTCACGGTGGACCCCAAACCATCCTAAAACCATCCATAAACCACCTACGCGCAGGCGCGAAGTGGCGGAAGAGGTTGAAGATCTTGAAGCTGAGAAGATCTTGGCGGTCTATCCCGAGGACAGGATCCGAGACCGGCGGACCAGTCTGCGCCTGATCGCAGCAGCTGTGAAGGCGGGAGTGAAGCCCCATGATCTGAAGCAGGCGGTCAAAGCCTATGCCAAGGAAAGCGAGGGCTACACGCGCAGCAAGGTCTGTTTCTCAGACAACTGGTTCAAGATGCGCCGGTGGGAGAAGGGACTGGCCCAGATCCAGGCCGACCGCGAGAAGGCGCGAGAGGCCGAAGCCAAAGGCCGAGCGAGCCTCGCCGAGTGGATCCACGAGCGCCATCCCCTTTGCCGCCACATCACCAACCGGCAGATCGAGGATTTGATCGCATCAAAGCTGGTGACGCCCGAGCAGGTGCGCGCTGCGGGGCTGCAGGTGTGAGTGCATTCGCTAAGTCTTGGAGACAGCCACCAATGGCGTCAAGCTTTATGGTGCTCAGATCATACTGCGCACTTATGATTTGTAGATCATATTGACAATTTATGATCCAGAGGTCATATGGAGTGGCAGGAGAACCGCCATGAAGCACCTCGTTCGTACATCAAAAAACTTGGGCCACGCAATTCGTCAGGCTCGGAAGGCAAAGAACCTTACCCAGAAGGAACTCGCCTCGATGAGCGGTGTCTGGCAAGAGACAATTTCCAAGATCGAGAACGGCAGCGGTGGAACCAAGCTGGAAACGGTATTCGATTTGATCGCGGCTTTGGATCTCGAAATAACTGTGACCGAGCGCAGTAAAGGCACATCAGACGGGCTAGAGGACATCTTCTGACATGGGCCGTAAGCGCAGCTACACACCGCTGAACGTTTTCCTGAACTCGCGGCTCGTGGGCCAGTTCGTCCGTGAGCCCTCGGGCGGCGTCAGTTTCGCCTATGCGCGAGACTGGCTCGAATGGGAGCACCGGATGCCGGTGTCGCTATCATTGCCATTGCAGGAGAACCGCTACAGCGGCGCTCCTGTGCTCGCCGTTTTTGACAACCTGTTGCCTGACAGCGACGTCATCCGCCGACGGGTCGCGGAACGTGTAGGGGCTGAAGGCGTCGATGCCTTCAGCCTGCTGTCACAAATCGGGCGCGATTGCATTGGCGCGCTGCAGTTTCTGCCCGATGGGCAAGAGCCCCAGCCAATGTCCGAGTTAACGGGAGAACCTGTTGACGAGGCGCAGATCGGGGCAATTTTGAGCGACCTCGATCTAGCACCACTGGGTATCCGCCGCGAGAATGACTTCCGAATTTCTGTGGCTGGCGCGCAGGAAAAAACGGCTCTGCTTCGCAAAGACGGCCAGTGGATTGAGCCAACCGGCACGACACCAACCACGCACATCATCAAGCCGCAAATAGGCAGACTGCCCAACGGCATGGATCTGTCCGACAGCGTTGAGAATGAATACTTTTGTCTCAAGCTGATGGAGGCGTTTGGGCTTCGGGCGGCGAATGTCGAGATGGCGCAATTTGGCGACAAGAAAGCCTTGGTCGTTGAGCGTTTTGATCGGCGCTGGACGTCTGATGGCCGCTTGATCCGTCTGCCACAGGAAGATTGCTGCCAAGCACTATCCATTGTGCCCACGCAAAAGTACCAGAACGAGGGCGGTCCAGGGATCCCGGATATCATGGATCTCTTGTTGGGAAGTGATGACCCCAACAAAGACCGGTACGATTTTTTCAAAGCGAATGTCCTTTTCTGGTTGCTGGGTGCAACAGATGGTCATGGAAAGAACTTCAGCGTCAGCCTCTTACCCGGCGGCCGTTTCCGCATGACACCGCTTTACGACGTGCTGACGGTGCAGCCGACCGTCGACGCCCGGCAGATCGAGCGGAAATACTTCAAGCTCGCTATGAATTTCGGAAACTCAAACCACTACAAAGTGGCAAATATAGTCGGCCGCCACATCGTGGAGACAGGAGTTAAATCCGGCTTTTCCCGCGCAGTCGTGCAGCGCCTGTTCGAAGAGCTGCAGGAGACTTCGCACGCGATCATTGAGGCCACGTTCAATCAGCTTCCGGAAGGTTTCCCTGAGGCGTTGCTTGCTTCGATCGATGGCGCGCTGAGGAGTCGCCTACCTCTTTTGAAGTAGGGTCACAAAAAATGCCCCTTTAAGAGCAATCTTCGACGGAGCTTAAGTAATTGATTTTTCAAGGCGAATGCTAATGAGCAGATCCAAATTTGAACTTAATCTCGATACCGTTCGAAAATTGTCGCTTTTCGTTTTGAACAGCTTGGCTGATCAGCCAAAAGAGTGGATTGCTGTCGGTAAGGCTTATCAGGAACTGCACGGCTTTGGCGACGATCCGATCTTCAACCAGGTTTTCGTGCGCCTCTTCACTGTGATGAGAGATGAAATGTGGGTCGGGTCTCCGCAAGAAGGACCGAAATTCACGGTCGGCCTGACCTTCAAAGGGCAAACCGTCATCCGCCACGAGGCGGAAATAGACTTGATCTACGAGCGACACTTTCATTCATGGGCAAAGACTATCGAAACAGCTGCTAGAAAGCAGCGGCATATCGATCAACAACAGGCAGCCAAAGAGCAAAAAGTCCAAAAGAGGCTGGAAAAGGGAAAATCAAAAGAAGCTCGCAGAAAAGAAGAGGTGAAGCGGCAAGCAAAAGCTCGTCAGAAGCGAGAGATGTCATCACTCGTCGAAAGCGGAAAAAGAATTCGCTCTTCCCTGTCAAAGTCAAACAATGAGCAACTCTTAAACCTGTGGAAGGCAAACACATCACGTGCAGCCAATTCGACAGGCCAAAAGAAAAACGAACACCTTTTGATTGTTTCAGCTGTCGAAAAGGAGTGGAGGCGAAGGGTCCGAGATTTGCCCGAGGTGGAAGCCTTCAAATGGCCTACCACAGATGTTGGAAGTGGTCATGGTGGCGGTGATTTTGAGAGGGCTGAAGAAAGTTTTCTGAAAGTGCTCGGATATACCGTCGGGAAAACAAATGGCTTGCCAGCATCGACACGGCGGTTGATCCTGGACCGCTGCTTCTCGGGACATCTTCCACCAGTCGAAGGGATTTCGGCGCTTCGTATGTGGGGCGAACCAAAGTCTGCTTTGAGGCTTAGAAAAATCGCTTATCACATTGCCGGTCTAGCGAAAAACTTCAAAAAAATGCAGTCACGCGGCTACGAGGATGCGATTTCGGATTGGGAAGACGATCTGAAGTACATGCATGACAAATACTACGTCCGTCATTTTGGTTTCAGTTGGCCAGGCCGTGGCCTCTAGTTCTGGTTCTTTTGGGGTTTGTGAAATCTACGCAGCAGTATTTTGGGGTTGCCAGTTTTTCATTCTCAGTACCGTGTTTCCGACTGCTGAACATAAGCGGGCAGCCGTAGCAGACGCGGGGCAAGCCCCGCTTCAACAAGAAAATTCCCCTGCGCCAGCGCATTCCTCGCGAGGCAAGTTTCTCGCTGACAGCCCCTTGGTACCAGCTTTGGTCATGTTCATCGAAACACTCAAAGTGAGGATCAAAAAATGGCTACTCAAACTCTGAAACTGAACGTCAAATCCGGCGAAAAAGACGGCAAGAACTTCTGGGACCGCTGCGGCGTCGTATTCGTCAACACCGACGACAGCGGCAACATCACGTCGATCAACGTCAAGCACAGCATGTTCCCCGACGTCGACATGGTCGCCTTCCCTCGTCGCGATGAAGACCCGGTCATCGAGTGATCTCAGCGCCAGGGCGGGATTCCCGCGCTGGTGCCCCGTTGCTCAAGGCTCTGGATCTTTTCTCAGAAGCGTCCCTTGTTCCATTCATGCTCTTCCGCACGCGAAAGGGGCTGCGATGATCCTTCTTTGCGTACGAAGAACTCCTCCTTACCTTCGGAAATCACGTAAACGGGTTTGTTAGCCCTTGTGACCTCAACATGACAAATCTGTTTGTCGTCATAGGTGGGCCAGTTGAGCTTCCAGAGCTTCATAACATCCTTGCCGAGGAACTTGTCGAAGATATTAGCAATGTGGAGTTGAAAGCCGTCCCGATCTTTCTTTGAAAGTGTGCCGCAGTCGAGTTCGAGGCCAATGGCATTCCCATGGTCATCTACACCAATGAAGAGGCTTCCACCGTCAGAATTCATGAATGCCGCAACTGTCTTGGCGACCACATGCTCGAGCTTCTTGTTCACTTCGCCAGTACGCATGTCGTACCGCAGAGTGGATTTAAACTCTACCAGCTGGCCTTCCCCCTCGAGGATCATTTCGTGGATGGGATCGATCTGAGCAGGTGCCTCGGATGGTTCGATGCGCTTCAAGATCTCGGCATAGAGAACTTCTGAGCGACGCTTCAGGAATGCAGTGAAATCGTCTTGAACAACTGAGGCATCATCCAACTCGATGAGATGGCTGCTCAGCGCGTGTTTCAATTCTGAGTTCTCATCTGCAAAATCCGCTAGATAGACCGAGGGGGCCTTTGCGCCGATCCGCTTCTTGTTCAGTTCGGCGCTGACCAAAGTGATGTTGACAATCGAGTTGGCATAAGGGGTTTCTGCATCGCTGCCATGTTTACGGACAAATGCCCTCGGAAAGAAATGGTGGTAGTTCTTACTGCTGGCGATCTTGAGATAGGAGTTATCCAGAAGCACTTTACCGTTTGTGTCGAAATCTTTTGGTTCATGATATGCGAGAATGCACAGGATCGACTTGCAGATGGCGTTCCCGGTCGAGAAGTCTGTTTCACGAAGATCTTGAGCTGAATTGATGAAAAGTTTGAACTCGGGGTAAGCTGGCCGCTGGCCTGCTATGATTAGATCAACTTTCTTGATATCAGCCGCCAGCTTGGATTCAGTTGCCGATGAATACCGCAGCGACAAGGAAGAACGCCAGAAAAGCTCTTCCAGATATTTCCGTTGCTGCCCGCTGGGTGACTTGCCCGTTTTCAAGAAGAAGTAGGCAAAAGGCACGATAAGAGTGTCGTAGGGCAGAATTTGGGAAACAGGTATCCGCAATACTGTTCGGAAGTGATCGATGGTCTTCTCGATCGCAGAGATGACATCATCCCACCTTGCGATGATGTCCGCCTTGTCCAGGCCAAGGATCGTCTTTCGCTTGCACTCCTTCGACTCGCTTATGACGAGGCTCAGGATTTGCAGAAGAACAGAGGGAGAAATGTTTTCGTACTTGCTGTCATTAAGCCTTTTCTGGAACTTCTCCCAACGGGCCTGCATGTCGAAATCAGCGGCTTCATCGTAGGTCTTGGCCGACATGATTTCGAAAAGCGTGAGAACCTTTCCCCCCGTATTTATTCGAGTAAACACCTCAATGGCGGACTCGATATCGTTCTGTCGAAGGGTGACGGTTGAGAACGCATAGGTTTTAAAGGCGCTGGAATAAGCACTGATCTGATTGATTTGTGGTTTCTCAAAACCACGCTGTTCCAGTTCATTGCCCATCTGGTAGTCAAAGTTCAGAACGTCATGCAGAGGTATGAAAACCTCCGCCTCGTCTTTCACGGTGACGATGTCCTTTTCCTTCTCCTCGAGGTTCTCTTCCAGGTTCACGACGATGTCTTTGTAGTCGGTCACCTTTTTCTCGGTGGGTTTTCTGATCTGCGCACCAAGATAAGCTGCGAAGAGGGAAGTGATGCGTTGCTGCCCATCAAGGACATACTGAACATTGCGCCCTATGGGCGTCTCGGGTAGGTCAAAGCCACCAATGTTTTTTATATCATTGATGCGTTGATCCGTTTCCCAAAGGATGAAGGTTCCGATGGGATAACCTTTAAGGATCGAGTCCAGAAGCTTCGCGGTTGCCTTCAAGTCCCAGACGAAATCCCGTTGGAACTTGGGCACTTTGATGATGCCTTTTTTGACGTCCGAGATCAGGTCGTCGTATGTCTTCGAATCTGGCTTTGGCTGGTTATTCATTCGTTCGTCCGTCTAATTTCTGCGCATCTGCAATTTTGGTTCGTTCGCAAGCCGTTCCTGCAAATCGCCGCGCTCGCACAGGTTCAAGTCGGCGAAGCGCTTCTGGGACAGGCGGGACAAGCGGTTTTGGTTCAAATCAACGCGGAACATGGCTTTGCTCTTTTCTGAAATATCTACTCAGTTTCACCGTTAGTCTTGCCGCACATAGGTCACATAGAAGTTCTTTAGCATGCGGTGCTCCTGCAGGCGGTCGCCTAGGCTGAACCCGTCGCGTCGCATGGGCGCTTGGAATATATCTAGACCGCGATCTAGAACGATTTTCCAGCCGGTATCGGTGACGATATCTCTCGAGTGCGCGGTCCCTGAACCATCAAATGCCCAGGTAAAATCAACGCCCGAACCAATGCATGCCTCGGTAATGCTCTCCAGCAATTCGCGTTGCTTTTGCACGTTTCCGTCATCGGGCCCGGTGACAAGATGGATAGCCACTTGATCTTCCAACGCCTTGCGTTGAATGACCATCTCGACGAATTCCATCATGTTCTTGATCTGGTAAAAATAGCGAATGTAGGGGTCTGTCACCACGATCCTAGATGCACCGTCCAGATAGGGCCCAAACAGTTTATCGTAGCTGACGCCCTTTCGGTTTTCGGCGAATACGTGGTGCCCCTCTTCGGTGCGCGGCTTGGCGGGCGCTGAGGTCTCCGGTGTGTCGCGCGGCTCATGTTCGACTTCGATGATGTCATCATCGACAGCATCAGTGGATTTATCCTGCTGCTTCGGGTCTAAGGCAGGTTTCAGATAGTAGAATTGGGGGAACTCTTGCTCTTCGACGGTCTGGACGCGCCGCTTTTCCCCGTCAGAGCCAGTGTAGAAGAAGTCGACATCTGGATAGGTCGCATCGATCCGAAACAGTTGGTCCTTTACGCGCTTTCGACTTTCAAGTGCGAGCTGCAAGAGCTCTTCAACGTCATCGGGTGTTTCATCTCCGGCAGGGAAAATCACCTTCAGGAAGCCCGACATGGTTTTGTAGATGGCGTCCCGATCACGGGTTGAAATCTTCTCGCTGACTTTGAAATGCAGGTCCGGCCGGTTGGAGAAGTCTTCTTGGCGCAAATGGCGAAGGATCTCGGCGAGGTAGTCGACAATGAACCCGTAGCCAGTGGTGAACATCTCGCCTCGGATCACGTCGATCTCCCAGCCAGGCAGATAAGCGTGGAGGCGGTCAATGAATGCAGAGTCATGGAACTGGGGCGGCAGGGCTTCGAACAAGTCGCTGTTCTTGAGCATGAACGGGACGTTATGGTCTGTGTTGCCTACGAATGCGAAGCTCGCTTCTGCCCCCATGGGGTTAACCCCGCGCGAGAAGGTCTTGTTTGCCATGTAGTTTTTCATGATGTCTACTAGGGCCTTGTTCGCAGTTTTTTCGCGTCCCGCAAATTCATCAAAGGCTACGACATCCCAGTAGCCGACCAGTCCAATCCGCCCATTCGAGTTGTTGACAAACAACTTCGGGATGGTCACTTCGCCGCCAGAGATCAGCTGGCCGTGTGGCGAAAACTCAGAGTAGATATGCGATTTGCCCGTTCCCTTTGGGCCCAGTTCGATGATGTTGTAGTTTCGTTCGACGAAGGGGATCAGGCGCATCAGCTGCAGCAGCTTGCTTCGACGGCCGAAGGCTTCAGGATTGAAGCCGATCGACTGCATAAGGAGATCAATCCACTCGTCTTTGGTAAATTGCGCGCGCGCCTCCTTGTACCCCTCGTAGTCGACCTTCGCGATCTGGATGGGTTTGATGGTCTCGAGCACCCACGGAGATGTTCGCGCGTCCTCTGAAAATTCGTATTGGACATCGGCAATACACCATACGCCGGTCACAAGCAGCTTTGGATGCGCTTTGACTGTGCCGCTATCCACCGCAACCTTTTTGATGTCCAAGTTGTCAAACGTGGCTTCGTAGCTGTCTGTTTTTTCGTTCAGCGAGACGCTGATTTGGTCGATGACCTTGTAGCGTCCCTTTTCCTTGATCGTGGATTGGATCAGTCCCGCTTCGCTTCTGTGAACGTAGTGCTTTCTGAGGATTTCTTTGACGGTTTCGATGCCGCTCTCGATCGATGCTTCGTCGTCAGTCGCACAGTACTGCCCAAGCAGGTATTCGAGGACATAGGTTGGAACGATTGCGTTGCCTTTGACCGCTTTCACAAGATCTTTGCGGACCACGTAGCCCGCGAAATGCTCGTTAATTTTTTCGTCGAGTGCGCTCATGATAGGTCCTTAAAAGTCGAAATCTGTCGATATGCCACGACGCAGTTGGAAACGGTGGCTTGTGTAATCCTCGAAGTGGCTCGTCTTGCCGATTCGTTCGCGAAGCTTGAGAAAGACGTCCTGGTTGTTGAACCGATCAGCATCGCGAGAAAGCAGGAACTTGATGGGCAGCTCCCGTTCGCGCGCATTTTGCGAGGTGTAGTCAAAGGTCAGCGGGTGCTCATCTGAAATGAGCGTGCCGTCCGAAGCGTAAATCCCAGCAAGAACATCACGTTGTTGCTGTTTCTCTGAAACCGGCTGTGTTTGATAGAGAGTGATCGCTGTTTGGCCGGAAGAGATCAGGCTTTTTCCAGTTACGATGATCTGCACTTCAACTTTTTCGACATCGGCTTCGCGTCGTTTACCAACGCGGAGTACGGGAACAATGACCTCTTGAAGCGTGGCCCCGCCATGCACAAACCGGCTTCCCGCCCCCTTGACGCGCATACGATTGATCGAATTGGGCAGTAGAACATCCAAGTTACCTGATAGACCCAGATTTGCGGATGAGAACTTCTTCATTCCAGAAGTCGCACCAAGGTCTCGCCCGATGATAAATCGACGATTTTTAACAAGGATTTCCGCACCAGCAGGCACCGCTACCGAAAAATCTGTTTCATCCAACGTGCGGTGCTGATAGATGAAGCCGTGATCGGCCGTCACAAGAATGTTGGAAAAGTTGGCGGTTGTGAGCTTGCGGACCAGTTTGGTCAGATCTTCGACAGCGACTTCTGCAGCCTCTGTCACGCGTTCCTCGGTGGCAAGCTTGTCGCCAACGATGTCGATCCTGTTGTGGTATAGGTAGAGAATGTCATGATCGCGGAAAATCTCTTTGCCGTCGTCCGCTTTCAGGCTCATGAAATCATCGGCTTTCATGGCTTTGACACGGTCTCCCGAGCGCCCCATGCCCAGAACCTTTTCGCGGTTTGCCGTTCCCTGAGTAGGTAAGCCAAAGGAAGACACGTTTCCGTCCTCTGAAAGCTCCAGATCCTTGTTCGGTAAGAGAGCAGCCATGCCGAGCTGCGTGTAGCTGGGCAAAGCAGAAATCATCGGCTTTAGGTCGGCGTCGAACCGGTTCAGCTTGCGGATCTCGCGCAGAGCTTCTTCTGCAACCTCATAGCGCAATGCGTCTGAGATGATCACCACCACCTTCTGATCGCGGCGGCGGAATTCGGCGGCCTGGTCCATGTAAAAATCTGTCTGATGAGCAAAGCCCGAGATCTTCCAATCGCTCAGTACAGCGATCTGATCCTGCCAGGCATCATTAACGGCAGACAGGAAATTGGTCGTGTAGCGGTTCTCTACGCTCTCGAACAACGCGCTAAGCAGCGAGGCCTGACCGCTCTTTTGCATATGATAGATGAATTTTCGGTAGAGCTGGTCGATCTTGTACCAGTGTGAAACATAGCGCTTAACCCCCTCAGCGGGGGAGGTCATGGTCAGGTTCGCCTCAGCCAACGCCTGCTGGAACTCTGTGGCATAGCCGATGGCCTGATAAATATCTTCATACGTCGGATACCAATGGCTTTGCCGCCGCTCTCGCACGGTCTTCAGCACCTCGGCTGATGACACCGTCTGGCTCGCCATCTCACGGACCAGAGATCGAATGATCTGCCGGTCGATCTCCTCAAAATGGTCAATGGCACGCAGGGCCTTGATGTCGCGCTCCTGCACGTCTTCAGAAATCTTCAGGTGTTTCTGGTACGTCCCGCTCAGTGTCTCAAAAGACTTTGCCCCCAGCCGGTTATTTTTCCAGCGGCGGAAGACAAGCAGCGCTTCGCCGTTCAGCTTGCCATCTTCGCCCAAGGCGCGGGCATAGCAGGACTGGAACAGGGTGATCGCGAAATCCTCAAAGTCAGGCGCATCGCTGACATAGCCGTAGGCATTCTCGACCTGTTTCCAGAAGAACTCTGTCAGACCGGATCGCTCCATCAGGCGCATCGCATCGTCGCGCTCGTCCGCGAGCTCGGCCAGCAGCTCCTCAATCACCGCGTCCAAGGCTCCCTCGGCCCCGGCGCAGACGGCCAACATGCGGCGTAGCACATCGGTCTTCGTGTCGGATGGCGTAATCATCTGCTTCAGCGCCTCGATGCGGCCCTTGGCGCGGTAGAATTCCATGTGGTCGCGCACCACGTCTTCGAATTGCAGCGGCAGGCCAAGCTCGGCCAGCCAGATCGCGGCTTGGTCGGCTTTGAACGTACCGCAGGCGAAATAGAGGTCCAGCAGCCAATTGTCGGCGAACTCGGGCGCGGGGCCGTCGTGGAACACCAGAAACTTCTGTTTCGGCTCTTGCCGCAGCATGCGGTATTTCAGGCCGAACTCGTTATTCGCGACCTCCACCTTTTCCACATCCGGCAGATCCACGGCGTCATATTCGGCCCGCATGTCGCGCGCGGCGTCGTACCAGAAGACAATCCGGTGATCGATGAACAGCCGCTCTAGGCCCGTCTTGATCCGGTCAGTCATGACAGCCCCGCGATCTTCTTCAGCGCGGTGCCGAACTTCGGATAGTTCGCCTTCACCCCATCATCCAGATCAATCTCGATCTTTTGCTGCGCCAGCGGGAAGATCACGTCGCGTTCCCATTCGTTCAGCTCGTCGATCTGCTTGGCCACCGCCGCCACATCCTTTAGCGCCTTGGTCTTCTGGCCTTGGGTCGCGGTCGGGTCATCGGACAGCTTGTCCAGCCGGGCGCGTTCACCCTCCAGCTTTGTGATGAACTCGCGCAGGTAATCGTTGAGCAGCACCGACACCGTGTCGCTTTGATAGCGGTGCATGTAGATCAGCGCGTTGAACGTCCCCTTGGGGCTGGAGACCATCCAGTAGATCGGGCGCTTCTTATACCGCTTCACGTGGTCCGCGTAGAAATCCTTGGTGAAGTATTTGCGGATGTCCTTGCCCAGACTGTCCTCGATGAACTTCAGGTTCTCGCGGAAATGCGCCTCGCCGAAGGTCACGCGCAGGAACAGGCGGAAGCGTTCGGTGATGTCGTCGGGGAACCAGTTTTCGTCAAGCACGGGGATGACGTTGTCTTCGTCCGGCATGAAACTCGGCTCGGGGATGCGGGCGAGGTAATCCTCCAGCCGCTCGCCCTGATTGGCGAGGATCAGGCACGGCGCGTCGAGGCTGTATCGGCCGAACATGCAGCCCACGGCATAGCTGAGGAACTCGGCCATGGTGTCGGCGCGCAGGCGGGTTTCACGGTCTTCCTCGCTGCCCTTCACGCCATAGCGATAGGCGGGGTTGCAGGTGAGGGTGATCTCGTTCAGCGACACCTCGGGGGTCAGCTCGTCCTGCAGACCATAGGCGTCGATGAAGATGCGGTTGTTCTCTTCCTCCAGCCGCTGCATCTCGTCCGTCATGGATTGCCAATGGGTGCGGAGCGTGGCGTAGCTGTCCTCCAGCGTCCTGCCGCGATGCTCGGGCGAGAGCAGCGGGAGCGTCGTGAAGTCCCAGGAGGTTTCGTAGGCGTCCCAGTCGGATTTCGCCAGATTGATGCAGCCTGTCGCGTTGGATCGGGCGGACGATGAGTCTACAGCCTCCATTGGGATTACCGGAAATTTGGCAACATCGCCGGGCTGTAGGGAAACGGTCGGATTTATCTGATACAAAATGCTAACGAACACTTTCGTATTCAGAAGGCTCGCAAGGTATTGCTGCATGGCGTCTGAGACGAATATGCATGCGCCTTTATTATCGAATAGGAAGCCATGCCCGAAGTGGCGAAATCCAATGTCATTCGTGGAAATCGTCGACCATGTGAGGCCAGGAGAAAAATAGCTTTTTTCATTAGCGATCACAGAGTGTGGGATAGCCTTAATTTCACGTCCGTTCTGTTCCCAATTAACCACTGAATCATTTTGCCCGTACCAGCGGCGGGAACCCCCGCCTTTGTTGTACGGCGCCCATTTCTTTCGTTCGGCGTTGAAGTCCTCGGCACTTGCGAAATCTGTACCAAGCGAAGGTTTAGAGACTTCAGGCCAAAATCGGACAAACCGCTCGTTGTCAGTAGTAGTATTTCCTTGGCGCGGAACACTAATTGAACGGAGAGGATCGAAATTGCCAAACGCTTCGCGGACACTCTCGCTAAGCCAATAGGCAATTGGGGTTCCGGGAACCCCAACCAACTCGCTTTGAGAAATACGGAAAAGACTATCAGGGGATCCCCCTGCAGCAGCCAACAGTATTTCCTGTTTCTCCGATTCATTTCGGCCCGAGATTGCGCGAATGAACGCGCCAGCATAGCTCTTCATGCTTGTGTTTCGGCAAACGAAAGCCGTGGTAGACACCACAGCTCCACCGATTGTGTCAAAAGCACGCTCGCCCAGATGGGCCATCGTAAGAATGGTCCCCTTTGAGAGAAGGGCTGCCCTCAACTTTTCGAATGAAGAAAGGAACATCCATGACTGCATATTGATCATGGCCATGTACCCGTTCTTGGCGCAGGCAGCCAAAGAACGTTCCATGAAAAGAGCAAAAAGGTCCGTTCTGCTGTCTGGATAGTTTTTGTCGGTCCATTTTTTTAGTTGAGGGTTCATGTTGCGCGCGCCCATATAAGGCGGGTTGGCCACCACCACGTGGTACTTCGGCGACAGCGCCTCGGCCATGCGCAGCACGGCCAAAACGCGCTCCTGCACCTCCTTCAACAGCAGGTCGCCGCCAAAATCCCGCGCCTCGACCACCCGCAACGTCTCTGCCGGGTCACGCAGTTTCGGCACGATCAGCGAGCCGAAGTTCTTGGCCTGCTCGAACTGCGCACATGTCTCGCGCAGCTCATCGGTGAACAGATCCTTGCCCACGACGGCGGCCACGTCCTGCATCTCGGTCTCTGTAAAGCTCACGTTCTGCAAGACGCAGATGTCGGGCTTTGCCTCCATCCGCAGAAACCGCCGACGCCCCAGCCGCGCCGCCGCCTTCATCGCCAGCGCAAAGGCACCCAGCGCGCCCGCTCGGTCGTCGATCTCCACCCCCGTCAGGTTGTGCGTCAGGATCAGCGCGGGGATCTCGGTCGCGTCATATCCCTCTTCCTCGTAGATGGCGTAGAGCAGGTCAAAGGCATAGGTCAGCATGTGCCCTGACCCGCAGGCCGGATCGCAGACCCTGATCTCCTCGGGCTTGCCGATCTTCAGGAAATCCGTCTCGGGCTCTTCCGGCGCGATGTAGTAGTCCATCCGCTCGGCCAGTTTCGACTGCGGGCGATTGAGCAGCCACAGCCTTCCGAGCGAGTTCTCCACCAGATAGCGCACGATCCAATGCGGGGTAAAAAGCTGCGTCGCGGCGGGGATGTTCTCGGCTGTGATCTTCTGGTTCTTCTTGAGGCCCGCGAAGACCTGATCCTTCTTCTCCGAGATGTAGAACTGGTAGAGCCAGCCGATGATCTCGACATCCTGACAGGCGTCCTCGGTCATCACCTTGCGAAGTTCGGCGAGGATGGAGGTCTGTGACAGCAGATCCTCGGGCATCAGCAGTTCGGTGTAGTCGTCGATTTCCTCGAACAGGAACGGCATGGGGCCGTGCCATTGGTTGCAGGTATGGACGAGCAGGAGGCGATAGGCCTCGGCCTGTGGGTCATGAGACGGCGTGCGCCCGTCGAGGAGGGACTGGATGGTCGTGGGGGCACCGTCCGGCAGGTTGCCCGCCATCGCTTCTGACAACAGTTCAGGCCGCGTGGCCCCGTCGGCCGGGGAGACTGTGCGAACCTGCGTGTAGCCGTTCGCATCCATGAAGCGCAGGGCGGTGAAGCGGTTGAACCAGGTGTAGGCGACCTGTTCGATGACCTGACGCTTGTCTGCTTTGGCAATGGCGTTTTCGAGGTCTTTGACCGCCTTCGGGGCCTCACGCCGCGCGGCGCTGCCCTCAGCCAGCACAACGTCGAGCTTGGAAGCGACCTGATCGATCAACAGGTTGCGGGCGGCTTGGGCAAATTTCTTGAGCGCGTTGGTATCCATTACACAATAACTTTCTTACCCGCGCGAATTTCGGCCAGCAGGGTCTTTTTCATTTCTTCAAGGTATTGGTCGACGTCCGCTTCATCGGTCAGCAGCGTCTTGGGGGCTGTGACCTTCAGCTGCGAGGCGAGGACTGTAGTGGGAGGCTGCGGCGCGGGCGCAGGCCGGTCCGACATGCCGGGCTGTGGCTCGGGCGCAGGTGTCGGTCGCGCGAGGCGGTCGAGTTCGGTGACGACGTCCGACAGCAGGTTGGTGCGCGCGCCATTGGCCCGGTCGCGCAGCACAGGGATCAGCGTGACCGTGTCGAGGCCTGCCTTGTGGCTCTCGATGCGCGCGGTGATGCGGGCTTGTTTGTCCGTGTCGAGCGCCTGGAAGTCCGGCATCTGCGCGATCTTAGCAGAGACGTCTTCCACCTCTGCGATGACGGATTTGCGTTCCTCAAGAACCTTGAGTTCAACCTTGTTTTTCAGGTCAAACAGGTCGGATTTGAGGTTCTGGATCGATGACCCCTTAAAGCAGCCCGGATCCTCCAATGCGGCGCGCAGCTTCGCCCCAGCATCAGGATCGACATAGTCGATGTTGGCAGATTGGCTGTCGAGCATATCGCGGGCGTCGTCGTAGATACCTTTTTGTGCACCCCCCATGAAGGATTTCACCTTATCCAGGATATCCTCTTTCGCGTTCAGAAGGTCATCCTCGCGCTTGGGTGCGTCGGAAATATACCAGTTCGCCGGTTTGCCCTTCATGCCCCGCAGCAGTTCATGGAACGGCTCGAGCGCGGTTAGGAAAGGGTAGCTGTGCGACTGGCGAACATACCGGTCTACCTCGGCTTCAAGTGCATCAATGCTTGTAGCCCACTCTGCGCCCAAACTGCGCGCATCTGTTCCTGATGAGGGATGCGCAAAGAGTTCCTGATATAGTTCTTTCGCCCGCCGAATTTCTGCAGCGGAGAATTCCGTCTGAGGGGTCAGCAATATGTTCGTTAGCGCGTGACTGTTGTTCAACGCCTTGGCGAGATCCAGCCCTTCCTTGATGGCACTGTCGACGCGCGCTTCGATTTTTCCTTTGGCGACCAAGCTGCCTGCAAGGCAAAGGACTGCGGTTACTGGCCAGCCGTAGGGTTTGGATGTGAACCGATCAGCCAGATATTTGACGGAGACCTTCACCCCGTTGCGTGCCTGCGCATTGATGAAGCTGAGGACGTCTTGTTCGGCTTCGTTGATACCTGTGCCGTCAGAACCGAAGAGCCCGCTTTCCGACTGTACCGCTTTGTTGATATCGGCCTCGGTATAGCTGACGCCGCGCAGCATCGGGAGATTGGTGTAGACTTTGTCGACCAGGGACTGGAACGCCTTGCTAATGCGCTCTTGAGCATCCTCTCCACCGATCTCCAATTCGTCACCCCTGACGAAAAGTCGGGCGCTTCCCATCAACTTGCGAAGCCGCATTTCAAGGTCCTTTGCGCGGCGGCCGTTTTGTTCTCCTTTTTCTGCGACGATACGGTCGCGGCCCGGCTGCGGAGAACCGCTGCGGGACTGACGGATGAACTTGTCCGTTTGCTTAAACAGGATCAGGTCGCGGACGAAGTTGGCATCTGGTTTCATGGCAACCGCGAGCTCTTCCCGAGACATAGTTTTCATTCGAATGCCATCGGGGCTTTCAACCTCGTCGCTGAGGGGCGAAACGAGATTGATTGCCAGTTCGTACTCGCGACCAACCGCGTGATCATCAAGCTTCCGGGTAAAGGAATATTCGCTGTTGGTTGCGAGATGCTTGATCTTGCGATGACGCAGAATGGTATCGAATGCGAGGGTTTCGAGTTCTTTCGAGAGCTCAGAAGGGTCTATGTCGAGGGCTTTGATTTCCGCTTCGACATCCTTTTCCTCATTGGTGAGGAACTCATAGACCTCACCGTTCCGCTGGATATAGGTTTCCCTTTCCAGACGGCTCAATGCTTCCTCGATCTTGCGGCGTTGGCTCGTCTGGTCCGCCTCAAACTCTGACAGGAGCAGAATTCCGATGTTTCGAACCGACGGTTTGAAGCCTTTGACGTATTTGACGAGAAACAAGGATTTCAAGACCCGAACGGCGAACGGATCGTCCAGGTTTTTTTCGGCAATCTGAATACTCTGCTGAACCGAAGATTTCAGCGCGGTGCGGATCCCTTCGAACATAAGATCGAAAGTGGCCAACCCTCCGACTTCTTTGTCTTTCAGCTTCTTCGAGACCTCTTGGAAAACGCCCAACATCGACCGCTCGCCGACCGAGCTGTGTTTGCCTTCAAATGCGTTGTGCTCCGACAAAGACGTGATCGCCATTTGAAAGAGGTCATACTGATAGGGGGGGAAAGGATAGCTTGAGATGAAGTGTTCGCGATCCCGGTAGTTTTTAAGCTTCATCGAGCCGTCAGCAAAATCGAACAGGGTCTTGAGGTTGTTTTCTTCGCGGTCATGAAGGTTGCCAAGCGTCACTTGCCCTTCCGACGTCTTGGCGAGGAGGCGGCGCTGGATCACTTCAGCGACATCGGCCGAGTTCAGCGGCATACGGTTGCTGAAGCGGGCCTGAATTTTGGAGAAGTCATTCTCTTGCTGTTGCGTCATGTCGCCGATAACCGACGCCATGTCTTGCTGCGCAGTTACTATGATCCAAGCCTGCCCTTTGCATTTGGTGTTAAGGCTCTCTGCGATGGTTTGCAGGTTGGTCATGAGCTTTACATTGTCCGCAATATATTGGCCGACTTCGTCAACGAAGAAGTTGAGCCGGAAACCCTTGGGCTGGTCATCGATCCAAGCTTTGACTGTGCCAGCGAAGTCCTCAATCGAGACACGTGTGTCCTTCCGGTATTGGCTCAGGATGTCTTTTGCATCTGAAGGATCACCACCGGTTGCTTCTGCAAACGCTGTCGCAATATTCTTGGCTTCGAGCAGCGCCTGTTCTCGACCGCGTTCCCAGTTTTTACCGGCAGCGCTTCGAAAAGCTTCTTTGAATGCCTCGAATTGCCCACGCCCCTGCAAGTCGCGTTCGAATTGCGCGATATGAGGCTGTTTGCCATAGAACCCGCAGGCTTCGTCAAAGACCTTTTGGAAGACAGATAGAAGCGCATCTACATCCGTTTTCGAGATCACATCTGCCTTCTGGTCGATATTGAACAAGATCGATTTCGACGGGATGGAAACGGCCTTGTTGAGTGCGCCTGCCAGCATTGGCTCGCCTTTGAGCTTTTCAGCGAAGATCTCGTGAGCAGTTTTGCCGTCGACCTCACGATTTTCGAGCAGTAGAGCCAGCATCTTCAGCAAGTGCGACTTACCAGAGCCAAAGAAGCCAGAGATCCAGACGCCATTTGAAGTGTCATAGTTGTTGTAGGCTTCGAGGAACTGCTCCAGCCGTTGGCCGATCTCTCCTGTGATGACGTACTCGTCGAGCTCGATGCGGAGGCTTGCCTCGTCGTCGGCCTTGATGACGCCGTCAATGGCGCGATCAACGGGTTTCTCAAAAATGTCTTTTAGCAGCTGGGCCATGGGCTTAGACCTCGTAATTCAGAATGTTGAAGGCGCGGTAATACTTGTCGTCATGAAGCTGACCAAAGAGATCCAATGACGCGCCAGTCGCCAAAGCATGGGTGTAGCTTCCAGGGAAGAAGAGAACGGTTGGTGCTTCTTTCGCAGTGCTTTGTAGGTTGTTCAGCACGTTGTGAGAGCGGATGTAAGGGTATACCTCACCGACGCCTGACAAGAAAATGACGTCATGCGGGATTGCTTGGATCGCCTGGCCAATACGCGGGATCAGGTGGGCCTGTGGGTCCAAGACGCCTTGGAGAAGCTCCTTGATCTCACCCTTGCTACTGTCGGCCTCAATTTCGAGAACCTGCTCTAAGATCCCGCGCTCTGAAAGTATGTCGAGCGCGAGATCGTAAAGGTTCAGGTCCAACACTTGAGTGCCAGAGTGCTGAATTCGGGCCACAAGATCTTCGCGATCCTCAACCATGGTGAGCCCTTCCTCGGCAGGAAAGGGGTAGATAAAAAATGGCACTTCATTCCCTAGGCCTTGTTTGGTCAGGAAACGTTCGCTGGTGATCACGCGGTATAGATGCTCGGCCCGCTCTTTCCGGTTTAGTTCTCGTTTCAATTTAAGCTCCCTCGACCGGAACGCTGGGGAAAATGGCCAGCTCGCCGGGGTTGTGGTCTTCAATCATGTGTTTGAAACGTGTGGAAATAATCGCGGTTTGAATGCGATCATCTTCTGAAATGATCCCGGCTTCACGCATCATGCGAAACATGATTTGACGAAGTTTCAGGCGGGTCGACCGACTTAATCCGGCCAGTCCTTCATCCCATTCAGCTTTTGCCTCAAAAAGAATGTCAAAGCTTTCGAGCGGTAGATCGAGTTGGTAAGATAGGTATCGCTCTCTCACCACTTCCACCGCAAATTCACGAATGAACCGATATGCGCGGCATGTGGCGATCCACAACATCGCCTGCTGTTCGGAGCGGTCCGCCTCTTCCACAAGGTAAGCGCGTTCCTCATCCGTAAGAGTAAGCAGGCGATTAGAAATTTCGCGCAACGATCGACGGTTCGATGCTGATTTCGGTAGGCTGGTTGTGCCTTCCTCCATGGCTCTGAGAATTGTGTCTTCCCAAGCTTCACCGTTTTTATGCAAGCGCGCGACTTCCAGGCTTTCGTTCAGGAAGAGCCCGCCGGTGCTAAATGACATCTTGTAGTCTTGTCTCGCGAAAGCACTCATCGCCGTCCCCTCTCGAGAGCAGCGCGGACTTCTCCGTCATTGATCAAAACTATGTGCTGATCCTGCGGGGCGCGGATACTTGGATCAACATCAAGGCCTAGCCGCTTTAGATTGTAGAACAATAGGCACTTTCGCACTGAAAGTTCTGCCGCCCCGTCATTCATTGCATAGTCTAGCTCTACAATCCTGCGTTGGTTTTCAGACAGGCCAGGGTGCGGTGCGATTTTGAGCGTTATTGTTTGGTGCCAGTCTTCATCGGTACCGGCGTCGGCATCTGATTGTTCCCCCAATGCGCTCTTCAGTATGCGTCCGAGAACAAAGTCTTTGAAAACTTGGTCTTTTGAGCAAAGCGCTCTCGCATGCCAACGAAATCCGTCATGTGCGAGGGCATGAGGAATGATAACGCGATTTTCTGGATCGGGGGAGGACATGGACTGATAGCTTATCTGCAGCTCTTTGCGCTGTTCACAGGCCAATAAGACGTTGCGAAGTGTTAGTGCGCTTAGTCCGCGCCCAGGCACAGTGGTTGCCAGAATGTCCGGTTGGTAGACAATCCAGTCTGCAGCGGGGACTGAACCGCCCCGTGAGATCGACAGGAGATCATCAAGATACTCTGACGGATCAAGCGCAGTGTAGTGTTCTTCGAACTTTGGGCCCAGAACGTAGGTCTTGGCCGTTTTATCGTAGATGATGTGTTCGGGATGATCATTGATGTAGCTATTGAGGTCTTTCGAAGCTTGAGCCCGACTGAGGCCCATAACATCCATCAGATCCGCAAGGCCGACACGTCCACGCCAAAAGACCCTGTGCTCAATGAATGCACGGCGATCCTGCTGCCATCGTGAAAGACTATTCGATTCGCTTGTCATAGCTTAAGTCTAGTTCAACCTAGGGGATGGGTCTACATTTAAGAACCATATACTCAGCGGACCGTCTGCGATATCTTGTAATTCTGTCAGCGGGTTGAGGGATTGCTTTGGCCTTGTATCGCGCGCGGCCTGGGAAGTATCGCATGGTTTCAGAAGAACCCGCGCTTAAGCGCGCGGGCAACATCTCCCAATAGACTGCACCGAGGCTCAACGGGCCGTTGGCCCGCTCACCCCGATCCAGACATCATCAATTTTGTTTGGTCCGCCCAACATCCCTGACCGTGGCGGTCAACCTTAGTCCATCCACAAAATCAGCCATCAATTTCCCCTGTCTCGCGGGCGAGCCATTCCTCGCGGCGCAAATTGGCGTCTGATTTTGGCGCAGACATTTTCTCCGCAAATGTGGCCGATTGACAGCCCCGTTCAGGGCCGTGGGTCGGGCTTTGCCCTCTCCCACTCTGTTCCGCCGAATACATGCGTATTCGGTCAGATCAGGTGGCCGAGGCGCAGCCCATCGGCGGAAGGGGGCACGAAGCCTCACCCGCGTCACTTTGATCGAGGAGGCCACAAATGGCACCGAAGTTTGATGTTTATGCCCATGTCACCCACACCATTATTGCAGAGATCGAGGCGGGCACGCCGCCGTGGCGCAAGCCGTGGACTGGAAGCGCGTCCGGCATTGCCCTGCCGACACGGCACAACGGCGAGGAGTATCGCGGGATTAACATCCTGATGCTCTGGATCATGGCGGCCAAGCATGGCCATGTTTCCAGCCGCTGGATGACCTACAAACAGGCGCAGGAGCTGGGCGGCCAAGTCCGTAAAGGCGAAACGTCGTCGACCGTGGTCAAATACGGGACCTTCACCCGAGAGAACGAGTTGGGCATCGAGGAAGAGCTGCCCTATGTGCGCGCCTATCGCGTTTTCAATGCGGATCAGATCGAGGGATTGCCGGAGGAGTATTACATCCGGCCCGAGGCCCCGCGCGACCTGGGCACGGCGGAAGATCCAGAGCTTGAGGCGTTTTTCGGCCGGACAGGGGCCGAGATTCTCACCAGTGATGATCCGCGTGCCTATTACAGCCCCGCCAAAGATCACATCCACATGCCGCCGATTGCCACGTTTCACGATGCGGCAGGCTATTATGGGACGTTGGCCCATGAGGTGATCCATTGGACCGGCAGCGAAAAGCGGCTGGAGCGGATCAAGAAGTTTGCAAACCGTGAGGCCTATGCCTTTGAAGAGCTGGTGGCGGAAATTGGCGCTTGTTTTCTTGGTGCTCAGATTGGCGTCGCGCCGGAATTCGACCAAAGCGCCGCCTACGTTGAAGGCTGGTTGAAAGCGCTCAAAGAAGACAAACGGGCGATTTTTCGTGCGGCGTCCGAGGCCCAGAAGGCAGCCGATTTTGTCCTAGCAGCCGCAGGTCAGTCGAAAGCGGCCGCAGCATGAGCGGGCCAGCAATCCTGCCCCCGATGACGTGCCGCAAATGCGGCGCGTCAAACCCAGTGATCTTTCTCGCGCCGGTCATCGTGAAAGGCAGTTGCTCCTGTATTTGCTTGGATTGCGCCGAGGCCCGTTCCTGGCTGGATCCGGACGGCAACTTGAAAGCCGGTGTTGAGCTTTAAACGTCTGCGCCCCGCCTCATGTGGCGGGGCGCAGGCATTTTGAACCAGATGAAAAATTGTGGCCCGTGCTGCTGCGCACGGGCCGCTCTGAGAAACGGACTGTGCGGAGGATCGGCTGGCTTTCAGCCCGCTCACCTCCTTCAGGCTTCTTTCAATTTGATTGGTCCGCCCAACATCCCTGTCGCGCCCCGTCAATGGGCAAGCGCCGCGCGGGCGCGTCGTCAAAGCCTGCAACCCGTGTCCTCGCGCGAGGGCGTGCGCTGCGGGCCGCACCAGTTGCTGGCTCTGACCCTTTGACTGGCCGCTCCAGGGGCGTGGGTCGGGCTGTGCCCCCACCCACTCTGTTCCGCCGAATACATGCGTATTCGGTCAGATCAGATGGGCCGGTGTGCAGCCCATCGGCGGGAGGGGAGCCAAGCCCCAACCGCAGCACCCAAGAGGAGGCCACAAATGGCTCACAAATATCAGCCCCCGAAATTCTGGACCTGCGACTGTGATCGCACGACCGGCGGTCACATCATCGACGGGCTTTATAGCACCTGCGTCTATTGCGGAAAGCATCGGCACGAGCTGAGGGAGATCGTTGTCCCGTCCGGTTTGGGGGGCGTGTTCTGTGTCGAGATCCTCAGCGTCGAGGAGGATTGCGCCAAGGTGAAGGTGGTCAAGAGCTCGAATGGCTTTGACGCGCTGCCGCCCTTCACCGTGCCGTTCAAAGACATCGCCCCGCGTTGGAAACACAAGGCAGGAGAAATCCGATGATCCCTGACTATCACAGCGATGATTTTGCGACGGCGCGTCTGGAAGATACCGTCAGCTTGCGAAGCGCTGCCCGTGAGGCGCGCGCCACGCTTTACGCGGTGTTGAACCGACTGGAATTGAACGATCTGGACGGCGAAGAGCAGCCCTATATCGACGATTGTCTCGGGGCGCTCGCAATCCTTGAGGAGGCGTTGCGATGACCTTGGAAGACATCAAAGCAGCAGTGGACGCGGGCAACCGCGTTCATTGGGTCAACAGCGGCTATGTGGTGACGCGTGATGACCTCGGGCAATACCTCATCACCTTCACACGGAATGGGTCAGCTATTGGTTTGACCAGTCGGGATGGCACCCGCCTGAACGGCAACCCTGACGAATTTTTCATCGGTGAAAGCGCCGAGGTTTGCCATGAAGTATTCTGATATCAAGCAGGCGGCCCGAGAGGGCCGCGCCAGTGTGCATCTTCATGGGTTCTGTAATCTGCCCGATGGCGGGCAGGAGTATTGTGATGATCCAGCACTGATCGATGGCTGGGCGATCTATGTTCGCGTCGAGACCCCGGACGACCCGCAACAGCCTTTTGATCTGCACGAGCTGACCGACCATCAAATCTATTCCAGCGCCGAAGGCGTGGCCCGCGCAATTGCTTTGCAATTGCTTGGCGATGCTGAGGCGTGGAACCACGATTAGTGGTGCCATGCCTTGCGCATGGGGCCGGGCTTTGCCCGGCGGTCGCAGCCGATGGCTGCTCCAAACGGAATACAGGCAGTTGATGCAATATTATAATATTGAATCAATTATGGCGAAATGCCATAACAGGGCTGCCTGTATGATGCTGGCAAGAAATAGGGATGATTACTTCACATGGGCCGACCGCGCGCACCACGGCACAAACGACTGACGCAGAACCAGCGTTTTGCCATCGTGCGCAAGCGTGCCGAAGGGGTGCCGATCGAGGATCTGGCCCGTGAATTCGGCGTCACGCCGCGCAGCATCTTCTACACGTTGAAGGGCGATCAAAGCCGCAAGCTTGATGCGCGCGTGCGCTCTGAGCTGGTGAATGTCCGGCTTACGCCAAAGGAGCTTGCGAACTTTGATGCCGTGCTGACGCGGCATGATATTGCCAACCGCGCCGAAGGGCTGCGTCGGCTGATCCATGCCTCAAACGATCTCTTCGTTCCCGACGATGAACTGGCCAATCAGATGCAGGGGCTATCGGCCTCGCTCAATCGGACCGGCAACAATATCAACCAGATTGCGCAGCGCCTGAACGAAGCAAAACGTCAGGGCAAGACGCCGCCCTATGGCAATTCTGCCCATGCCCAAGTCCGCGCTTTGGCCGGGCTGATCTTCGACATTGCAGACCAGGTTCAGGACATGGCGCAGCGTCGCCGCAGCGCATTGTCCGGCGAGGTTGCCCGCGTACTGGGAGGCTTTGCCGATGGCCCGGAATAGCGCCGTTTCTGCCGCGCAGGAGGCCTTCTTCGATCGCGACTGGAGCCGCATTCGCGGCAGCGTCCCGCGCGCCCGTGCAAAGCAGATGGCGCGCGCCGCCATGGGCCATTCCCCCGCGATCTTCAAAGCTATTCGCGATGGCGGCACACACAACAAAACGCAGCTGCGCAACCAACTGGAATACCTGACCACCAAGTCGAGCATTATCATCGACAGCCGGGGCACCTATGACGGCCAAAGCGTTCTGTCAGCCAAAGAGATCGAGCAGGTCACGCGTCGGTTTTCAGCGCAATGGAATGAGGGGTTCCATCCCAAGCTGGGGCATACAACGCACCTACTGATGGCCTTCCCGATTGGCACGCGCCGCGAGGATGTCGCCGACATCACACGCGAGATTTGCGAGCGTTTCTTTCAGGGCGAAGGCAGCCACTTTGACTACATCGCCGCCGTGCATGAGGACCGGGACCACCCACACGCCCATATCGTCCTGAACCGGCGCAGCAAGGACGGGGAGTTCTTCTTTCTGAAAGAAGGGCACCACTTCAACTACGACAGTTTTCGGGAGGCGATGGTGGAGGTGTCGGACCGCTATGGGCTGCGGCTTGAGGCGACCCGAAAGCTCGAACGTGGGATCACGACGAAGAGGCCAAGCGATGTTGACCAGCGTCGCGCGGAAGCCTCGGGCCAGAAGCTGATTGAGCGCGAGCGCGTGGGGTCAGAACTTGACCGCGCAATGGCCGAGGTGGCGCAGAATGCGCGGCTTTACCGCGGCCTTGCTGCCGAAGCCTCGCGCGAGAGCCAGCATGACATTGCAGCAGCCTTGGATAAGGCCGCGCGGCTCTTGGCGCAGGGCAAACCGATTGAAGCAGATGGAAAGGTATATGGTATGGCCGAAGAACAACATTCATTTGATGAGGTCGTGGATGCCTTTCACGACAAGATCAACCAAGCCGAACGCATTGTCGCTGACGCCCCGGTGGAGCGGCGTGCGGCACTGGAGCATGAGCTGAACGACATCTATCGCTCTTTGTCGCATCTCAGCCCAATGGGAACGCAGTCCCATACCTTGCTTGAGGATGCATCCAAGAGCGGGATCTATTCGGCCGCGAACATTCAGGCCGATGCACAAAGCGCATTGCGGGATACGGCACTTACCGAACGTCTTCAGCAGGCTTTGAAAGGCACTGGCATTGACGCGCAAGAGGTGACGCGCCGCGTCGAGATTGGCGCGGGCAATGCCGCGCTGGAACAGCAATGGCTTGGACAGGATCTGAAGGCGATTGCCGACAAGGAAGGCTTTGACTTGGCGAGCGCCGATGAGCTTGAGAAAGTGATCGACCGTCTTGACCAGGTGCACAGTGATCTGGGCCGTATGTTGGCCGATGCTGAAGTTCTCAAGTACAGTGGAGCGGTGGAGGCCGACCGGGAGGAAGCCATAGTCGACGGGTTGCCGCCGACCACCTCTGACATCCTGAGCCGTTTGAGAGATGATCCGACCGCAGATCCATTCCGAAACGATCTGGAGCGCGAGACCTTGAGGGCCGAACTGGAGGATCTGGCCGGTGAAGAAAATACCCCGGACTTGGCAATTGGCGATGAGACCGCGCTGGAGGAACATATCGAAGACCGCCTGGACCGGCTCTATGCGGCTAAGGCCTATCTGCAGAGCGATGCCGCTCTGACGAACAGTGTGGCGATGGAGCATGTCCTAGACGAGATCGCCAATGAAGAAATTGATGTTCAACGCGAGCGGCATGTCGATGCCGACGGCGAAAAGGGCGCGACGCATGGGTAAGGCGCGGATCGCACTCGGCGTCATGAGCTTTGCCCTTCTTGGCGCGGTGCTGGGGTATGTTCTGGCGTCGGCCTTTCTGACGTTCCGCTGGGTCGGGGTCGGGGCGGATATCGATTTCCTGATGCTGGCGCGCAGCTATGGGGTACTTCGAACAACCCATCCCGACGATATGCAGATCGTTCACTTGATCGTTGGGGTATGCACCTGCGCTGGTGTTTTGCTCAGCGCTGTCTTGATGAATGACGCGCTGACCAAGTTCGGCGAAACCCACTGGCAGCACATGTCCGAGATGAAGCGCAATGGCTTCTTCGGTAAGCCCGGCCATGGCTTTGTTCTCGGCAAAATGGGCAAGCCGAAGAGTCGCAAACCCTTCGTTATGTCCAAGGTATTCCCCCATGCCCTGATCGTCGCTCCGACCGGACGGGGCAAGACGACGGGGTTCGTCATCCCGAATCTTCTGACCTACCAGGGCAGTGCGGTGGTGCTGGACGTGAAGGGCGAGAACTTCGCGGCAACGGCGCGCCACAGGGCCGCGCAGGGCGACAGGGTATTTCGCTTCGCGCCCACTGACTGGAAGGATGGCCGCTCGCACCGATACAACCCCTTGCTGCGCATATCGGCACTTGAGAATGTCGACCGCCAGCAGATGGAGCTGCAACTCCTGGCTTCGCTGTTCCTTCAGGCTGATAACGACCGGGTTCAGGGGCTCCTCGATGGCGGTATCGATCTATTCGTGGCGGCAGGGCTTTTGGCATTTGAGCGAAAGCGGCCGACCCTGGGCGAGATCTACCGCATCACTGCATCAGGCGGGGACAAGCAGAAGGAGTATCGCCGCCGCGCAGACGAAGTCGTCAATCCAGCCGCCAAGCTGATTTTCATGCGTATGGCCTCGACCAACAACGACACGCTCACCTCTTATCTGTCGCTCTTGATGACGTCCGGCCTGAAGCAGTGGTCAAACCCCGCCATCGACCGTGCGACCGCAACGTCAGACTTCGATTTCCGCGACATCCGAAAGTCGCCGTTTTCGGTTTATCTCGTGGTCGAACCGCTGATGGTAAAACCGCTCGCGCCGTTGATCCGCTTGTTCTTCTCGGATTTGCTGGCATCGCTTCAGGATCATGAACCCGGCAAGGACGAACCCTGGCCGGTGATGATCATGCTCGATGAGTTCAACCGCCTGGGCAAAATGCCGATCGTTCTGGACAGCATTGAAACCCTGCGATCGTACCGAGCCAATCTTGCGATCGTCACACAGACAATCCCGGCACTTGACGAGATCTATGGTGAAAACGCCCGCCGCGCCTTGCAGGGTAACGCGGGCATCAAGCTCTATCTGACGCCCTCGGATGAGAAGACCATCGAAGAGCTTAGCAAAGCCGTCGGCAAAACCACCAAGCGCGTTGTGACCCGCTCGCGCTCGGTCGGTCGCAACCCCTTCGCCGGTCGCAGCATGTCCGAACGGACCGAAGAAACCGCTTTGCTGCCCGAGGACAAGGCGCGGCGCATGGATCTTGATGACATCGTTCTGGTGGTCGACGCGCAAATGCCCGTGCGCGCCAAGCGGATCAAATACTATGAGGATCGGTTCTTTAAGCAGATCTTCGACAAGCAGATCGGTGATCTGCCTTATCCCTCAGCGGGGGACCAGATGCGCGGCCTGCAAGGGCAAATCAAGGCGCTGGAGGCTAAGATCGGAGCGTTGGAAGTGCCAAGAGAGGCAGCCGTTGATGCCTTTGCAGGTGGTGGGAAACGGCGTGATGAGATTGAGGATTTGGCTTCTGGGGGGCGAGGTGAGCAGCTCGCGGAACAACCCGAATTAGGCGACTACCAAGCGGGAACAGCTAGGGTGGAACGGTTTTTGGAGCAAGCTTCAGACAGGTAGCGATAGTTGTCACGATACCGGAACATTTAAGAAATACTGGGTAAATCCAGATTTGAACCTGCGGTGCATCGTTCAGAGTGGTCAAAGTGTTCCGTCCGGCAACACGCTATGATTGCATAATTTGTGATCGAATGCGACGGTGCGGGATGACCTCTGGCCGTTGTGGGATTCGAGGGCTTCATTTTATTGCTGAGAAGTTTGGATGATCGAAAGCATATTTTTGGCGAATGAAGGTGCGTATGATGCGACAGGCACCAAGCTCGAAGAGTTAAAGAAGCTCAATTACATCTTCGGTTCTAACGGATCAGGAAAGACAACAATCTCTCGTGTGGTCGAGGGCACGGGAAGTTTTCCTGATTGCAAGATATCCTGGACAGGCGGAGCGGCGTTAGAAACCCGCGTTTATAACAAGGATTTTGTGGAAAAACACTTCGATGCCGAAAGCAGCATCAAGGGTATCTACACCTTCGGCGAGAACATCGAGGTCGCTACAAGGATTAAGACGCTAAAGGGCGAAGCTGATAAGATCGATGCTAAGCTAAAGAACCTTCGAAAAATTCTTATTGGGGAGGATGGAGAAAGCGGAAAAAAGAAAGAACGCGAAACGCTCGATACGCTCCTCTTGCAGAATGTCTGGGACGCCAAGGGAAAGTTCAGTGAATTGAAAGATGCCTTCACTGGCCTCAACAGCGACAAGAAAAAATTCCGAGACCGCTATCTGATAGAGGCTTCAAGCAACACAACGACTTTAAGGGAAATGACAGAACTCCGCGATGACGCGGAGATCGTCTTCTCGGGAGCGCTAACAACGGCAAGCACTTTGCCCGATCAGGACAGTTCAAAGGTTACGGCGCTAGAAGGCGCCGCGATCCTAAAGAAAAAGATCATCGGCAAAGAAGACGTGGATATCGCTGGGCTGATTGAAACGCTCGGCAATAGCGACTGGGTTCAGCAAGGGCGGCATTTTTTTGATCAATTGGAAGATCAGTGTCCGTTTTGTCAGCAAGAAACTGATGCGGCCTTCAAGCTGAGCCTGGAGACGTATTTCGACGAGACTTATATTGCCGACCTAGGTGATATCGACAAGTTGCTTTCGGACTACAGGGCTGCTGCGAATAACTTGTTGGATGGATATAGCGCCGCCGAGACTGTTGAGTCGTCATACCTTGACCGCGAAGCTTTCGAGAAGGATGTCACAGCCCTTCGCCTCGCTCTGGATAGCAATGTAGAGCACATTTCAGCCAAACGAAAAGAACCAAGCGCTCCTGCCACGCTCACCGACACAGCCCCACTCTTTGCTGCGGTGAATGGGCATATCAGCACGGCCAACGCGAAAGTCAAAGCAAACAACGATACCATTGACAATCTTGCCGCTCGCAAGAAGGAACTGACATCCCAGGTTTGGAAGCGGCTGCTCGAAGACACAAAGACAACCTACAATCAGTTCAACACGGAGGCTAATGATCTCGACAAGGCGATCACATCGTTAAACGGTCAGATTGAGACCGAAATGAAAAACTTGGTGGCCAAGCAAGAGGAGATCGAAGAAAATGAACGTAAGATTACAAGCATCAAGCCAACGATTGATGCCATCAATAAGCTTCTGAAGTCATTTGGGTTCACCAATTTTCATCTCGCAGAAGGCGAGGAGAGCGGTTTCTATGAAGTCAAACGTGCGGACGGTAGCGACGCGAAACGGACGCTGAGCGAAGGCGAGAAGTCCTTCATTACTTTCCTATATTTTTGGTATCTGATCCGGGGTTCGTTCAACTCGAGCGGTGGCACCAACGACAAAGTTGTTGTGTTCGACGATCCCGTCTCGAGCCTTGACGCGGACATTCTTTTCATCGTCTGCAATCTGATAAAACACATAGTTACCGAGATGCGTTCCGGTACAAGCCCAATCAAGCAAGTGTTTGTACTCACGCACAATATTTATTTCCACAAGGAGGTGACGTTCGATAAAAAGCGCAGCGGTGCCACGGCAAGAAGTGATGAAACGTTTTGGGTAGTGCGTAAGACATCGGATTGCTCACAGATTGTGCCTTTCAACGAGAACCCGATCAAATCGAGCTATGAGCTACTTTGGCGCGAGGTCCGGCAAAAACCGCCGTCAGATACCGCGATCCAGAACGTCACTAGAAGAATTCTCGAACACTACTTCAAGTTCTACGGCGGGATCACGCCTGAGACAATTATCGACAGCTTCGAAGGCAAAGACAAAATGGTCTGCAATTCTTTGCTGTCGTGGATCAACGATGGCTCGCACTTTGCTCCAGATGATCTCTACTTGGCTTGTGATCCAAACCAAGTTGATCGTCACCTTGCTGTTTTCCAGCGGATTTTCGAAGAGTCGGGTCATGCCGGCCATTACAAGATGATGATGGGTGATGACTACGTTCCGCTCCCTTTGGAAGTCGTAGACAATGTCCAAGATCAAGCTCTTATCGAACAGGAGGTAGATGGAGCATGATGCGCCTTTTAGTGTCAGCGGACACTCACCTAGGATCACCAATAAGGTCTGTGGCACTACGCAACCCCGACCTGGGAGATCGCTTGAAGCAGGCCAGCCGTGATGCCTTTGTCGAGATCGTTGATCTGGCGATATCGGAACAGGTCGATGCGTTTGTGCTAGCGGGTGACATTTTTGACAATGGTTACCCGGATCTTAAGTCTCGTGCTTTCCTGATAACTCAGCTGGCGCGTGCCGCAGAAGCTGGGGTGCCCACGGTACTGATCCGGGGCAACCACGACGCGCTTTTGGATCACAATGCTCATGGAGACTTGGGGCCAAATATCCATCTTTTGCACAAAGACGCTCCTACCGTCGAAATCGGTGATGCTGCGTTCCATGGCCTGTCTTTCGATACGGCGCATGTGGCAAAGAGCTTCCTACCGGACTACCCAGTCCCAGTTCCGGGAAAACGAAATATTGGTCTTATGCACACCTCGCTAGATGGTGCCCCAGGTCATGATCCCTATGCGCCTTGCGCTGAACAGGACCTGATGGGGCACGGTTTCGATCTTTGGTGTCTGGGGCACATTCACGCACCGTTTGAGCGAGTTGATGGATCGGTTCTGGCGGTTATGCCAGGTATCCCGCAACCGCGTCATTTTGGCGAGCGTCACGGGGGAACTGTGACCTTGGTTTCGATGGGGGATGGGGTCCCGGAATTTGAACGCCAAGCGGTTGGGCGACTTGGCTTTTCTGAATGCTCTCTAGACCTAAGCGCCTGTTCTGACCAACAAGAGGTACTTAGAAGATTGCGCGACGGATTAATGACCACGCAAGTGCCAGGGCGCGATGTAGCGGTACGCCTTAACACTACCTCGGATCGATATGGTACGGAGCTTGTTACAGAGCTGGCGTCAGAAGTCCTGGACAGTATTAATGGCGTATTCCTCGATAAGGTTAAATCGGCACCGTCGGTCAGCCAAGTCAGTCCCGAGACAGACGATTTGGTTCGCTTGATGCAGGTTGAATTCTCCGAAGATGGTTTTCGACAGGCCGCTCTCCAACAGCTCGAAGAACTGCGTCTAGCTATGCCGTCAGAAATCACAGACGAGGTTGCTGAGGAGAGATTGGATGCGCTTCTCGAAGACGCGATTGCAGAAGTCTCTCTAACTCTGCATGCGGGTACCTCCCAATGAGATTGAACCGGTTGGATCTTATCCGTTATGGGCGCTTTAAAGATGCCGAAATTTGTTTTCCAAAACCGGCCGATGGGAAACCTGATGTAACGGTGGTTTTCGGACAGAACGAGGCAGGCAAGTCTACCGCTTTCAATGGTTTTCTGGAATTGCTCTTCGGTTTCAAAGGCGGGGCACATCCCTACGCTTTCCGGTTCGATCGAAGTGATCTTGTGGTGGGTGCTGAACTTGATCTGCCTGAACGTGGAACCACCGTATTGCGTCGCAACAGCAAGAGAACCCAATCGCTGCTGGACTCGAACGAACGCCCTATAAACGAGGCGATTTTGTCTGGAGCTCTGCACGGCCTGACTCGAGACACCTATGAGGAACGGTTTTCACTCAATGAGAAAGGTCTGCGAGAGGGCGGCGAGCGGATAGCTGGAGCGCAGGGTGACCTTGGCCAACTCCTGCATGCAGGTCTCTCCGGCCTGACAGGGATGGCTCAAACTCTAGATTCCTTGGCTGAGCGAGCAGACAAATTCTACAAGAAACGTGGTCGGGGTACGGTATTGAAGACCGGCAGTGATCGTCTCAAAGAGATTGGTCGCGAATTGCGTGCTGATCACTTGACGACTGAGCGAGAGTGCAAACTTCGCCAAGATCGTGACCGGACAGTAGCCGATTTCGAAACTGCCGATGCTGAGCTTCGACAAGTTTATCAACGACAAGCAGCGTCGAAGGCTGCGGAGTTATGGTATGATCGGACCGAGAAGATGGGGCAACTAACTGAAGCCTTGGCCGATTTTCCCGGCGGTCCCGACCTTGCCCCCGATGCGGCAGAGCGTGTCGCTGCCCTGGTCGAGAAAATCGCGGCTCAGTCGATCCGAGTCACTGAAGCGGAAGAAGAAATCGTCAAACTAGATCAGATCATCGAAGACCACCCAATCGACAACTTGGCCCAGCCTTTGAAGGCAGAGTTGGAACGGCTTGATCAACTAACTTTTGATGGTGCACCGCTTTTGGGGCGCGCGAGCACCGCGAAGGCTGACCTCGACCGTCGCCGCGAAGACTTGGACAACCTCGGACAGCAGATAGACAAAATTTTGGTTCTCCTCGAGGTGCCGGATGCGCCGCCATCCACAATCGCATTAGAGGCAAATGATTTGGAGGACCTCGCCACGGCAGTACAGGAGTGCTTGACGGCCAATCTTTCAGCCGGTGCTGCAAAGGAGGCCGCTGAAGTCGCTCTCGCCCAACATGGCAAAGCGCCCCGTGAGCCGCAAGATTTGACGGCTCTGAGACTCGCTTTTGAAAAATGGAAAGCCGTGGCGGATATGTCCGCTTTCGAAGTTGCCCATGGCCAAGCTTTGGCGCGCCTGACTAAGGTCGCAGCTGGTCTGCCGCAGTCATGGATGGATCTTGTTGCATCAGGCCTACCTGCGCGAGAAACGCTCGACGAAGTCAGTCAGGATTGGGCGACCCTAACTGCCGATCTTGCGTCGGCTCGGAAAGGCCTCGAGGCCCGCGTAGCCGAGTTGGTGGAGGCCCGGGCAGATCTATCTACGCAGGAGGCTGCACCTGACGCCGTTGACATCGTCAAGACAGAAGAGACGCGGCGGCAGCGTGATATCGAATGGCAGCAGCATCGGGGTGATCTGACGGGTGAGACGGCTGACCAGTTCGAGGCGGCGATGTACGCTGATGACAGCGCCCGAGCACATTACCTTACGGGTGCTGAGGCTCGGCAGCGGCTGCTGGCCGCACAGGGACAGGTGCGGAGCGCTGAAGCCCGGCATGAAACTGCAAAGATCCGTCACGACGACTTGAAAGTGAGACATGACCGCTTGTCAGAAAGCTGTTCAAGATTGGCGCTGGCACTGGGGTTTGAAGCAGGCACGCCCGTTTCGGCCTTCAACGCTCGCCAACAAGCTCTGACGACGGCTGCCGAAGCCGCGGCCGATGTTTCCAATGCTGAAAGAGCATTGAAAGACCGTCTTGTGCAACAAGCTGAGGCTTGCGATGCGTTGACTGGAGCGGCGCGTACCCTTGGGTATGATCCCGCGCAAGGTGATCTGCCCACTCAAATTCAGAGAGCGCTCACGTTGGAAAAAAGCGATCGCGAGGCTTGGGCCAAATGGCAGGATGGTGAGAAGACCATTGCTGAGTTGGAAAAAAAGGCTAAGCAAGCGCGCGACGATCTCGACTTCGCTTTGAAAAAGCTTGAACAATTAACTTCTGCGTTACCGTTGCCGGATTGTTCGCTTGATGGTATTCGAGCCGCTTTGCCGCACCTTCGGAGCCTGCAGCAGCTTTATGGAGAGCATAGAAAGCTCTCAATGCGGATTGGGGCCTTGGAGCAAGCGATCGCTGCGCTAGCAGATAGCGCAGAGCGCTTGATCCGAATTTTGGGGGATCCTGAAAACGGTGCAGATCCTGTCCAGATCATCGACCGCGCTCGCTCGCGTCAAGCTTTGGCCGTGCGGGCAGACGAAAAACGGGAAGAGGCGGTTCTGCGACGGGATGAACTTTACCGTTTCAAACGTCGCGCAGAGACGGAGCTCCAGGATGCGAACGCCCACCTAGAATCTTGTTTCGAAGGGCAAGGTGGTCAGGACTTGATACCTCGCGATCGTGTTGCAAAGTTGGTTGAACGTGATCGTCTGCGAGCGGAAAAGGCAATTGCGGCACGTGATCGCCAAAAAGCCCGTGAAGGAGTCGATGCCGATCTTTTCGCCGAGGAACTAGATCGGATGCCTGACGCAACGCGCTCGACAGAGCTGGAACAGGCGCAGCAAGACGCACAGCTCACCCGGGACGCCGCCCGCGATGCTCAGCGAGAAGCTGACCGGTTATATCGCGAAGCTTTTCAAGCCGCTGACCGCAGCGACCTCGCGACCGAACAAGCGACACTGCTGGAAGAGCTACGGAGCGGCGCGCGTCAGGCGGCTGTGGCTAGACTCGGAGTGCTGGCGGCACGAGGGGCGCTGCGTCGCCTTGCGGCAGAGCGGCGCGGCAGCATGCTGCGCGACGTCGAAGAGGCTTTCGTCACCATGACCTCCCCGGCCTGGACCGGTGTTGATGTCTGGACACAGTCCGAAGGCGAGAAGCTCGTCGGTATTCAGCCAGATGGAAACACGGTTCCTGTGGAGCAGATGTCGACGGGCACAATGGGTCAGCTGTACTTTGCGTTGCGTCTTGCTGGATATCGCAGCTTTGCGCGTGACCCTGGCCCACTGCCGATGGTCCTAGACGATATCATGGAGACATTTGACGATGTGCGGGCACGAGCGGCCTTGCAACTCTGTGCCGAGATCGGCGCGAACGGACAAGCAATCCTCTTCACACACCACGCGCATCTGGTCGAGTTGGCAAGAGACTGTATCGATAAGGTGGCGATCGTAAATATGCCAGACTGAGAGCTTTAGTCTGAACTAATGACGAGACTGCCGCGCAAAACCCTGGAATCTGGCTGTAGCGTTCTAAGGCCAACTTGCCCCATGACCATTATTCCAACCGCTTCGCCCGTTCAGAAACTCTCTGAACCATCGAAACGGTCGCGCCACCTGCCTGACGTATTCCAGCCCCAGCGATCTCAGCATTCGACCTTGTCCCAAAACGTGCTCGCGCCCGGGACCCCTTGGTGCCGACCAATCCCTTGGCGAAGCCGCCAGGCCCCGGAATGCTTGGCGGTCCGGCCATCATGAAATTGCCAGAGATTGAGCGGACGATCAGCGGGGTGGCGATGATCATGCCGCCTGCGAGGAACATCATCATGAAAAACGGCACCAGCGCGCCGATGTTGCTTGCGCCGGAGGGATCTCCAAGTTCGGTCATCAGCGAGCGCGACATGCCGACGATGGTGGAAAACACGCCTGCGATCACGAGAGGGTAGAGCGCATAGGATACCGTGCTGGACAGCCAGCGATGGAAATAGTCCTTGCTGACATCAAAAAGCGAAAGCGCGATCATGATGGGGGCGATGCCGATCATGAAGGCCAGCATGATTTTCGCGAAGATCAGGACAAGGCCGCAAAGCGCGCCGATGACGCCGAGGAGGAAAGCGCCGATCGCGCCGATCAGGGCTCCGGCCATCCAATGCATGTTGTCACCGGCCGCGTTCAGATAATCACCAAATTCCTCGATGAGATCGTCAAAGGCTTCGGCAAAGTAGGATGCACCTGCGCCGCCGCCGCCAAGCCCAGCCACCATGCCACCCGCGAGTTGGTCGAGCCCATTGATGAGTGCGCTGGCCACCGCGTTGAATTGGACCCAGTTCATCGCAAATAGAGAGATGAGCATGAGCTTGAGGGCGAACCAAAAGGCGGTCCGCCCATCCATGGATTTGTATTGAAACACCATGTTGAGGAAGACGCCGATCACGGCGAGCGTCGAGGCAACGGCAATGACGCCGCCAAGCTGACCGGCGACGTTGCCAAAAGTGGTTTGGGCCGCGTCGTCCAGAAAGGTGTCGGTTGTCTCAACCATCCAGGTGACAACGCCCATCAGTTCCTCCTCGGTTGGATTTAGGCGCTGTCACCAGTGCGACGCTTCAAGAAGGCCTTCAGGATATGCTCGCCGTCAAAATCCGGCACGACTGAGACCAGCTCCCAGCCGTCTTGGCCAAGAGCTGTCAGCTGCGCTTCGATCTTCGGAGGCTTGATCTTGGCGGTGTTGATCTGTTCAATCTTGTATTCAAACATGGGCTGTTTCCTTTGAATGGGCCGGATCAATCGGCAGGTAGAATTCGGTGATGCCGCGCGCGCCTTCATGGCGACCAGCCTGGATGATCACATCGATCGAGCGTGTGATGTAATCGTTCATGTCCTGGTAGGTCATGGGCACGTCGGTTTTCAGGGCGGCGATGGCGAGACGCTGAACCGCCAGCTGAGGGGTTTCAGCATGGAGCGTAGTGAGTGAGCCACCATGGCCGGTGTTTATAGCCTCAAGGAAGGTCATGGCCTCCTTGCCGCGTACTTCGCCTAAGACAATCCGGTCCGGCCGCATGCGCAGGGTAGAGGTCAGCAGGACATCAGCGCTGCGCGTGGCTTCGTCGCGGTCAGACATCAGCGTAACGAGATTGGGTTGTCTCGGACGCAGTTCCGCGGCCTCTTCGATCGTGATGATACGCTCGTCAGTGGGCACGAAGGAGAGGATCTTGCGGGCCGTAACGGTCTTGCCCGTCGAGGTGCCGCCAGACACGATCATGTTGAGCTTGTGCGTGACGCAAAACTTGATTGCGGCATCGATGTCACCCGTGGCCACGACATCGCGCAGCTCGGCGTTACGCTTGCGCCGCGGACCTTCATTGCTGCGCTCTTTGCCGAAGAGGTAGGACAGCTTGATCTGCTCCAACGGCAAATCCGCGAAGAACCGCAAAGAAACCGCATAGCCGCCATCAACGGCTGGGGGCTGGATGACTTGCGCCCGGATAGGGCGGTCGCGATAGGTGATGCTGACCGATACGATAGGCTTCGTTCGGCTGAGCGTGGTGTTCGCGGCGGACGCAACCTGATTGCCAAGATCCTTGATCTCGTTCTGCGTGAGTCGCCGATTGACGGGCCGCATGAAGTGATCCCCCTGAAACTCCGCCCACAGCGTGCCATCAGGATTGATGCAAAGCTCGATCAGCCTTGGGTCACGTGCCTCGGGGATTTTGTCCATCGAGCTTTGCAGATAGCTGGCCGCCATGATCAGAAAATCTCCAAATCACGGTCGACCATCACGGTGACGCGGGCACCTTGATCGACATAGATCACCGGCGAGACGGAGAGATACTCGCCAATCACGCTTTGCGCGCTGTCCTGAAGGTCTTCGCCAATGCCCTCGAGCACATCCGAGGCGATCTCATCTTCTGTGTTTTGGGCGACGACGGCAGGCAAGGCTCCGATCAGTGATATCAGGGCGGCTGACCCGAACCGCGTGCCAAAGCGGCTGTCGACAAAACCGGTCGTGCCGGAGCGTCCCAGTTCGTCTCCACCAAAAGCGCTGATTTCAACGGTCTGATTGCTGGGCAGAATGATCCGGTCCCAGGCGATGGTCACGCGTCGTTGCGCAATGTCGAGGCCGGATTGATACCGCCCTATCAGACGCGCGCCGCGCGGGATCAGGATCCGCGAGCCGTCATAGGCGTGGACATCTTCAGACACCATCGCGCGGACCTGACCGGCGAGCGAGCTGTCGATTGCGGTCTCCAGAACAGCCTGGATCATCGTGCCCTGAGCAACCGTGTTTGACGGGTTCACGATCAGCTGGGCCTGCGTCACCTCAGCGGGTTCAGCGCCGTTGCGAACAAAGTCTGTATCGCCATCAAGTCGACGCTGCTCGGCGGCGGTATCATTGTTGCCGCTTCCAGTGCCGCCAAAAGCGATAATTGGGCTGGCAATACGCGCTTGCAGTTCCTCAAGCTCGGCTTGCCGCCGCCGCTCGAGCTCTTGCATACGCAGCTCCTCGGCCGTGGGGCCGGTTGGTGCGGGCGTGCGCGGGGTTTCCAGGCGCGCAAGCTCCAGATCGTTCTGCAGTCGCTGTATCTGACGTGCGCGTTCTTCCAGCTCTTCGTGCAAGGCGGCTTGCGTAGCAGCGGCCTCACTGCGCAGGGCATCGATCTCTGCACCCAAGGTCTCCAATGCTTCAGTGTTGACGGCTGGGACTTCAGGTTCGGGTGCGTTGCGCAGGGCTTCGAGCTCGGTGCGCATAGCGTCCATTTGCGCGCGTAGCTCTTCCGTTTCGCTATCTGGTTCCGGCTCCGGCGGCGGGGTTGTGTCAATCGGTGCAGGCGTGGGCTCGAGCGCACCAAAGCCCGGTCCGGCTGCTTGGAACTCATCCGGGGACGCGGTTTCCAGGCTTTCGGGTTCAGAGCCGCCAGAGAACAACAACAGGAGACCCCCAAGGGTCGCGATTGCCACAATGCCCAAGGCAATCGTGATACCAGACGGCCGGGCCTTTCGGTTTTGTGATTTTCCTTCAAGCGCTTCGAGGCGTTTCTTAAGCTCAGCTGTTTCACTCATTCTGGCTTGCCTCGCTCATCTCTTGGACGCAGATCTCGCCCTCGCCGAGCCTGAGGACCCATCGATCGTTGACACCTGAGACGCGGATCACGCCGTCCGGTCGCGCAAGCGCGTTCACGCTGCGCTCATTGCCAGCCGACCAGCGAAAGATCGCGGGCAGCGGCGCGTTTGCGGCAAAGCGGAAATAAGTGAAGGTGCCGTCGTCCCAAATTTCGCGCGGAGTGATTTCGGACCGCGCGCTGACGCCGTAAGCGTGGTTTGCAGGTTGGCTTGAGGCCACGCGCGATTGCTGTGGTGCCGCCTCGGGATAGGTGAAGCGGATGACATAGAAAGTCGGCGAGCTCGCCTCGGTCACGTTGAAATAATAGCTGCGCCGGTTGGTGTAGACGGTGATGTTGGTATGTGCGCCGCGTGTAACGGGCTTGATCGCAAAGGCCTGGCCTCCGGGCACGCCGTCCAAAAGGAACCCTTCGGTGTCGCCTGCAATGATCGAGCGGATGGTCTCACCCTGGCCGAACTCAATGCTGGTTACATGGGTCAGGCTGGTGCGGATGCGGTAGATCTGCCCATCCTGATATGTGGCCAGCCTGACGCGGGCATCATAGGGGCCTTGGCGCGGCTGAGTTTCTGCATAGGCGGTGCCAGCAAGCGGAACAAAGAGGGCGAAGATCAGGAACAGGCGGCGCATTGGTTACTCCAAACGATCCGAGCGGATCGCGTATTCGGTGACGGTGAAGCCGAAGGGGTTCTGCCAGACATCGTCGATCGATCGGCTATTCTCGGGCCGAAATTCAAACATCAGCGTTGCGGTGAAGAGCCCGTTTTGAGTGCCGCGCGGCGAGTTAAGCCGCTTGCGTAGGCGCACCTGGGCACGATTGGCGCTGATATGGGTGATCGAAAGCACCTCAACATCAAGCCGGGCATCTGTGCCGTAGCTGTCGGGCGGATAGGCCTCATGGCCGCTGGTCCAAAGCGCGCGCAGGCCAGCGGCGGCTGCGCCGTCCGACTGGTCCAGGACCCGCCGCACGCGCACATCATTGTCGAGCTGATTGTATGTCTCTCGATCAATAACATAGCGGTAGACCTGTGCCTCGATGATAGCGGGGCGTTCCGTGAGTGAGACCGCTTCAACCATGGCATTGGGGAGGGCCATGCCGGTTTCGCTATCAAAGGGCACGATCATGGGCGGCGGGTCCACGTCGAACAGGGCAACGAGGGCAGCGGCGAGGCAACCTGCCATGCCAAATGCCATGCCTGTCAGCCCCAGTTTCTGCCACATGAGCTCGCGTCGTCTTGCGCCGTAGACGAGCTCTTCTTCGATGATTTCTGCCTCGCTGTTCATGGGGTCAGTCCGCGCGCAAGTCTGGCAGGGTGAAGTCCATGTAGCGGCGTTCTTCGGCCAGCGTGGCGGCATCCACCACGCCGGATTGGCCCGCGCCGACGGTCTGAATGGCTTCGAGTTCCCACATGCGCGTCATGGCAATCGCCAGTTCGGCTGTGACGCGGGTGTTGTGATCCACGGCTTCTTTGAGCGTTTCCATATCGGGGATCAGTGAGATCAGCTGCTCGACCCGTTCAAGGGATTGCGCGGCCTCTTCATAGCTGTTCTCAGCTGCCGCCGACATCACCGCTCCAGTGCCTGCCTGGTTCGCAATGCGTTCTGCCCCTGGATTGCCGCTGCTGGCCATGTCAGACAGGCTGTCTTGGTCGAACCCCGCATCTTCTAGGGCTTGCGTCATGCGGCCTTCCATCTGAGGGGCTGCGTTGCCGATCAAACCGCTGAAATCGCCGCTTTGGATTTGCCGGATGGTGCCAAGGAGATCCCCGAATTCCTGATCGAGAAGCCCGTCGAGATCACCACCCATGGCCATTTCAATGATATCCGTCGCGCCGGTCAGGGCGGCGTAAGTTTCATTGAGCGTGTCGAGTTGCTGCTGCACGAGATCAAGCTGTTCGAGAAGCGTGTCTAGCTGGTCGGTCTGGATCCCGAAATCCTGCAGCATCTGCTGCAGCTGGCGAATTTCCTGCGCGATGTTGCGTGTATCGACTGTGGGGACACCTTGGGCAGACAGGGGCGAGGCAACCAGCAACGCGCAGGTGGCAACGGTGGATAGAAAACGGATCATGGGAATGCCTCCAGATCGAATTGCATGAAGTCTTGTTCGCTGGCCTGTGCGGCCGCCATGGCCAGCTCGGCCGCGCTAAGCGGGCGGGTATAGGCGGCCTTGAGGCGCGTGCGGATGGCGATCAGGCGAGTGAGTTCGGCTCGCGCATAGGTGTTGAGCGACACGGCCGCGTGAATGTCATCTGTCTCGCCAATGCGGGTGATGATGTCCTGCACCCGAAGCGCGGCCGCTCGCACGGAGACCAAGGAGTAATCGCCATAGACCCCTGCGCCGAAAGAGGTGAGGTTCATTGTGGAGTTGGCGAGCAAGACGGGATCAATGGTGCCAAGCGCGTCGACGCCGCCGACGCGGGCGAGGTAGAGATTGTAGCGTTCGGGGATCACCTGAACGTAGTGCTGGGTCTCGGCAAAGGGCGGCACGCCACCGTAGCGCTGCACATTGCCGGGACCGGCGTTGTAGGCGGCCAGCCCGTGAATGATGTTGCCGTCAAACATGGCCAGCATCTGCGCCAGATAGCGCGCGCCGCCCGTGACCTGGATATAGGGGTTTTCGTAGTAGGCCGGGTAAATCCCCAGATCCTGCGCCGTGCCGGGCATGATCTGGGTCAGGCCAAACGCACCAACCGTTGAACGCGCGCCGATGGTAAAGCGGCTTTCTTGCCAGATCAGCGCCTGTAACAGACAGCGCCATTGCTTGGGCGACAGGCCCGCTGCGCGCACGCCGGACATATGGTGCGTTTCTTGCGCGGCACGAATGATCAGCTCTTCGATTGAGCCAGAGGCGTCGCCGAACATCTGGGCTGCGCCGGGGTTTGGATCGACCGGACCGTAAAGCGTTTCTGCGGCGCTCTCTGGCGACGAACCAGCTTCCAAGCTCGCGACCATTGCGCCTGAATTTCCGCTTGCAAGGGTTGAGGCATTGAGGATGTATTCCAGCGCCTGGAGTTGTTCCTGCTCGAGCGCTTCAAGCTCCTCTTCTTTGGTCAACCGATCCCGCTGCAGCACCAGATCTTGTTCGCCCTGCTGCAGCACGCGCTCGCGCTGCAAGAACATGCCTGCATCGAAGGTTGGCACGCCTTGGGCATAGGCCACTGGCGCGGCGAACCACACCAAGCCCGCAAGGATATGCGGACGGATCTTACTCACCCAGGCCACCAATCGGTCCGAGCAGCTCGAAATTGCAATTGCTGCGGCTGACTTCGGCAAAAGAGTTGAAGCATTCCGCTTCTGACGGCCGGTATTCCGCGCAGGCTGTCAGGATCAAAAAGGTGAGGGTAAGGGCGAACAGCCTACGCATCAAATCTGTCTCCAAAATTCAGGGTTCTGACGGTAATCCGCGCCAACCAGCGCCTCACCTTTTTCCATGCCGCCAAGGATCGTGAGGTAGGGGCCAAGGGCGCTGAGATCGGCATCGATCACCACCGAGCCTCGATCATCGCGCACAAGCGCCAGACGGGAGTTGCTGCCTGTGCCCAGCAAAACGCTGAGCTCTTTCTCAGTAAGGCCCAGCATGGTGTAATCGGACGCCGAAGCGCGGATGTTGGGAAGCAGAAGCTGTGTCGGTACGGCCTCAACAATCGTCTTGCCGGTGCGGGTTTTCTCGAGTTGGCTTGCGTATTGGGTCATCATCACGACGACAGCGTTCTGCTTGCGCGCGGTCACGAGCCAATTGCTTAGCCGGTCTGCGAAATACGGGTTGTCGAGCGCCTTCCAGGCCTCATCGATGATGATCAACGTCGGCTGTCGGTCCTCGATCACGCGCTCCACCCGCCGAAACAGGTAGGATAGGACCGACATGCGTTCTTTTTCGCTTTCGCTGTCGAGAATGCCGGTCAGGTCGAAGCCCACGACATCACCATCGAGGGAGAAAGAATCCTCCGCGCTTTGCCCGAAAATCCAGCCAAAGCGGCCGTCTGCGGTCCATTCCTGTATCCGCTCAAACAGATCCCCTTCGTCAGCTCCCGCCACAAAGAGCGAGGCCAGATCTTGCCAGTTGCGAAGGGCGGCATCGCTCGCCCCGGCGTTCTGGCGCACCACCTCTTGGATGCGGTTGATCTGAACCGGGCTCAGGGGCTTGTCCGCGCGAAGCAAGAGCGTTGCCAGCCAATCAGACAGCCAGGCTTGGCCGCGCCCATCTATTTCGGTGCGCAGTGGGTTGAGACCGGTTGCTTCACCTGCCTTGATGGCGCTGTAGCGCCCGCCATTGGCCCGCACGGCCATTTCCATGCCAGCGCGATAGTCGAAGACAAAGACGCGCGCGTCGCAGCGCCGGGCTTGGGTCATGAGGAAGGCTGACAACACCGATTTGCCGGAGCCAGGACGGCCGAGGATCAATGTGTGTCCACCGGTCGGCTCTTTGTCTGGCTGACCTGTCTCGTGGTAATTGAACAGGAAACCCGAGCGTTCAGGCGTTGGAAACAGGGTGATCGGTTTGCCCCAAGGCACTTTGTGTCCGGGTTTGCCAAGTTGACCGCGATGCAGCGCTGCGAGGTCGGCAAAGTTCGTGTTCGTGATGGCAGCCTTACGGCTGCGCATCTGCCCATTGCCCGGATGCTGCGCGAAATAGTGGGTGCGCGCCGCAAAGCTCTCGTTTACGAGATTGACGCCTTCACTTGCGGCTATGTTGCGCACCTCGGAGGCGATTGCTTCCAGCTTTTCCACGGTCTCGGCGAAAACCGTCACCGTCATGTGATGATCGCCAAAGCTGAGGCGCTTGGACTCAAGATCGTCCAGCGCGTCTACCAGTTCTTCAGCAAGAGAAATCGCACCATCATCACTGGCCTTCATCAGACGCTGTTGGCGCTTGATCCGGCTGGCCATGATGTTGCTGTTTATGGGCGTGAAGGAATGTGTGACCACCATGTCGACGGGTAGGTTCAGCTCATCGAACATGGTGAAGCTGGTTTTGGCTGGGTAAGTCTTGATCGCAAAACTGGTGCCAAACCGCTTGCCCGCCGTCCCATCGTCCAACGTGAAGCCTCGCCCCTGAAACGTGACGCGGGTGTTGGCTACATCTTCGGCAATGATGCCAAAGCGGGATTTTGCGAAGAGTGGTCGCTCTTGGCCGATGTTGAGTGCCCCGAGGAACCCGAGTAGCTCGCCGCATTCAGCGCCGAGCAGGCGCGGGTTCATCTCTGCAAAGGACGATAGCAGAAACCCGACGACCTCTTCGAGCTTGCGCAGTTGCTTGGCTGTCTGGTCTTTCAGCTGTGCGATGGAGTCTGAACGTTTCAGGCGCAGCCGCGCGCCGAGGGGCGGACGTTTCAGTACCGTGAGCGTGAGAGTCTTGTCCCGCAGGCCTGCCCGCGCCATTGCCATTTGCCAAAGGCTGTCCAGGGCTTGGGCAAACCCCTCGTTGGGCACTGGTGGCAAGGCGGTCTCGATCGCTTTTGAAACCTTGTGGACGTAGAAACTGTACTCTGGCCCAATCTGCGCAATGATCGCTGCGAAGAGCGCGCGGATCTTCTCCAAATGTGCGTCATCGCTGGTCATGCTGTTGACGCCATCGAGGCGGATGCATTGGAACAGGGCATTGCCGCGTGTGCGGATCGTCACGTCATTCACGAGGCTGACATAGGGTAGCATGCTGGCCATCGGGCGCTCTTTGCGCGCCCAGTCTGGCAGCGTTGCAAGATCATCCGAGGGGTCATGGAGCATAGCTGTCCCCCGAATGGATCTCGCGGTTCGGAGTGGGTGGCGTTTCCTGCAGGGCAGTGACCATCACCTCAAGAAAGGCCGGATCCCAATCCGCCGCTTTCCACAGTGCAGGATAGGCCAGAGCGGCAATGATGATCACCGGCCAGCTTTGGACCCACAGAAACAGCAACACAAACCCGAAGAGCCACACCATGGCATACATGATCGGCAAGCCGATGAGCTTTGGCGGCCGGATCAGGCCCAGGAAGAGGCGGGTTTGCGTTGCCATGCCGGATTTACGCGCCCCAGATGGCGGTTACGATGGTCGGCGCAGCTGCGATGCCTGCAATGGCGACCAGCACCCAGAGGGCTTGGCGGAAATCGAGAATGCCGAAGAGCCAGGAGAGGAACACACCGATTAGGGCCAGGGTGCCGATGACTATGCCCAAGGGGCCGGTGATCGTGTCGACGATGCCCTGCAACAGGTTCTGCACTGGGGAGAGGTCGATACTCTGCGCAAAAGCCGGGTTTGCAATCATCAAACTGGCCAGAGCCAGCGACAGGATCATGCGGAATTGTGTTTGCATCAGGAGGCTCCAGTCAGTCTGTCACGCACGGCCATGACGCGGCGCACGTGATTTTGGGTTTCTCGGTAGGGAGGGATGCCGCCATAGCGCGCGACCGCGTCGGGCCCCGCGTTGTAGGCGGCAAGCGCGAGTTCGGGCGTGCCGAATTGCGCCAACATCATCAGAAGGTAACGGGCAGAGCCATCCAGATTGGCCTGCCAGTCATGCGGATCCACGCCGAGCTGCGCGGCCGTCGCTGGCATCAGCTGTCCAAGGCCGATCGCCCCTGCCGAACTGCGCGCATTCGGTCGATAGGCGCTTTCAATCTCAATATTGGCTTGGAAGAGGACCTGCCATTCCGTCACCGACAGCCCGGCGCGACGCAGCGCGGGGTGCCTGCCATAGCGATGCGCGGTGCTTTCAAGTGCTGCGAGGATTTCAGGTCGGGGAGAGGCGCGGTCAGGTGCAGGAGGCGGTGCCTCGGGCTCAGGCGCTGTGAAAACGATCAGCTCTGGCGGGTTTGCGCCAATCCCGTCGACGTAACTTTGTGCAAAACCGGATTGGGGGGATTTGGTTTCCAGCTGGCCATCGGCCCGCATGGAAAGCACGAAGCCTTCAGAATTAGCGGGTGCAGCGATGATTGCTGCAAGGACGGCAAGTGGCTTAGCTCGCGTCGTCCAGCCTGTGTGAGGCGACTTTGCCTTCGAGCATCGGGATCGAGACGATCGAAACACCAAGGCCCGCAAGGAAGCTGGATAAGCCGTTGATCGTCTTGAACTCTCGGGCTGCCATGTTGTTGCGCGCAGTGACGAGCAGGCGACGCGTCTCGCCATCTGGCGAGACGCAATGCACGGTCCAAACCCCGGACCACTGAGCACCTGTACGTTTGGGCGTAACCCGGCACACAACATCCGCCGAATGACCTTCGGCAAGCAGCGTGCGCAGCCCGTCTTCACTGACAACATTGGGGGCGTCTTGCATCAAATTCATAGGATCGAGCCTTGCAGAATTGTGCATGAGCCCGGCAGTCCCTCATGGACTACCGAACCGATACAATATTATAATCTTGCAATCAATAGGTGCAGTTTGAGTTGTTGCGCCCTTCATGCGTTGAAACGAATTTACTGCAACGGAGTGGCTGAGCCAAGATAATATGGGGCTTTTGAAACCAACATGCGTGGTTATGGTCGTTCTGAGCTGGGGATCTGTCGCGATCGCGGGCAGTTGTTTGCCGCCTGCGCCGCCGTGGATGCCGACCGATGCCGATGACGTGCAGGCCTATGCGGATCTGTTGAAGCGCGATGCGGAGGCTTATTTTGCGGATGTCGAGAATTATTTCCGTTGTCAGGATCAGAAGCGACGGGAGGTGTTTGTGCAAGCGCGAGAATTTAGCGAAGCATATGCGCGATTGCTAGAATTGGAAGCTGAGTAGGCATCACTATCAAACCTCTCAGGCTTGTCCGGGTGGGGTTTGCAAATGTCTAGCGACAACCATCTGGCCGAAAACAAAAAGTGGGATCATCTGTAATGTCGGTGTTAAGTTGGCTGGACGGGTTATTTTGACTAGGTGCTTTAAATGGATGTATCGCTAGAACGCGAGCTGGACGCGCACCAGAGGGAGGTGCAGCTTTTTCTGGGAAAATGCATACTGCGGCTTCAACAATACGAGCGGCTCATTAAAGCTATCGTGGCAGATCACAAAGTATCAGGGCCTGTCCACAGCATAGAGCAAGTTCGAGCGGCGAGAGCGGAGGAAACCGCTCGTAAGACACTTGGCTCGCTGGTTGGTGAGCTTCTCGGTTCTTATGTGGTTCCCAGTGACGAAAGTGCACCCCAAGATACATCCTCGAGCTTGCCTGAAGATGACGCTTGGATTGCCCTAGGGACGCAATTGAGCCTTCCAGCTTCGGAATTTGCGAGAATAAATCAGGAGCTCAAAGAGCTTGTAACCTTACGCAACGATTTGGTTCATCACTTTTTCGACCACTTTGACATGCAAAGCGTGGATGGCTGCGTTGTGGCTAAAGAGTCCTTGAGCGTGTCGCTCAACCGTATCGAAGATCATTTCCAGCAGCTGTCGGAGTGGGCCAAGGATATGCTTCGAGTGCGCAGGGTGTTGTCTGACGTGATCCAATCTGACTCATTTAGAGATAAGGTATTCAACGGTGTTTCCGAAGACCAGGCGCTGGAATGGGAACATAATGGCGTTGTCATAGCACTAAGGGAGGCATTTTCGGTTCTGTCGGTTGACGGGTGGGCATGTGTCGACGAGGCTGGTAGATGGATAGCTGCACGGAATCCTGAGCAAACTCCAGCTAAACACGGCTGCAAAAGTTGGCGCCAGGTTGTACATGAGGCGTCCATTTTTAAGCTAAAGTATTTTGAAAAGCAGGGGCGGCGATCCGCGTTCTTTCAAGAAAAATAACGTGTCAAAGATCGCGTGTGCGCTTTGCGGTAAATGTAGGTTTGGTCGGAAAATCACATGATTCTGAGGGTGTTCCAAGGGTGGGCTCGTTTGGAACGCGCACAAAAGCGCCCAACGTCGCGGAATGCTAGAGACGCCTTTGATGACCTAGCGGGTCTATCGGCGGTTTTTTCCAGGGGACTCAGATGTTTTCGGCGGGTATTTATCGTATAGTGCAGCCTGTGTCTCGCCGTTGTCCCACTGGTAAAGAAAGCCGATTTCTTCGCCTGTCTTGATGCACGTAATGCGGCCGATGGCTTCGGCCGTTGTTCGAACACTCGTAATTTCGGGCAACATCAGCCCCTCTTGTTAAATAACTCTTTTGGGTCGACTTCGAGAGCAAGCGCGATACGCTCCAGAACATCGACAGATGCTGAATTCTTGGCGAGTTCGATCTCGCTGATATAGCTGCGATCCACGTCGGCAGCCAACGCTAGCTGTTCTTGGCTCAATCCTCTGGAACTTCTTATATTCCGGACATTTAACCCTACTCGTTCCCGTAAATTCATGGCCTGTCATCGGCCAAACAACGAGGCTCTCTCTACGGAATATATTCCACAAAACGCGCGAGAGCTGTTCTCGGCGGTTGCTCGCATATGGTGTGAAGGCAAAGATTGGAAGAATGTTGCAATACTATCCTTATGATAACAAAAGGAGTTGATAGGCATGGTGAGTAGGTTGTTTAAAAACTGGTTCAGTGCATTGGTCATGGCTGTCTTGGCAAGCTGGGCTCCACAGACCGCGAAAGCTTACCAAGTTGACTGCGCCATTCTGCTTTGCCTGGCTGGTGGGTGGCCCGCGTCAGCAGAATGTGCCCATGCACGCGCCGTGTTTATCCGTCGGATCACGCCCTGGCCGATTGAGCCGCCTTTGCAAATCTGGCGCTGCCCTATGGGTGTTTCTGAGCGCGCGCCGTTGCAAAGTATGGCCCCTAAAGTCTGGGAGGCCAGCAACCAGAATGGTCAGATACTCGGCCAAGTCATTCTGGCTCAGGTGGTTGAAGGCGGTGCCGACATCGACATCAGTGGTCTGGAATTCGATTTCGTGCGCTCGATCCGTGTCTGGGATGTTCGACACTACAGTCATCGCGAACGTGGTCGCGACGATGATTGTTCTGAGAGCTACAACATGCGCCTCGGGACCTATGGCACGCAGGGCGAATTCGGTTGGCAGCGCACGACACCAGCTGCTGCCCCGCAATGGGTTCTGCCGTCACGGCGCTGTTCGTCGTCAAATTGGCGACGAGGCGTCGGTGTCGAATGGGAAGATCACGAAGGCAACCACGGATATGAGTGGGTGGCCTACTAATGCCTAGAGCCCCTTTTTCCGTTCCCGTTTTGCCGTTTGGTGATTTGTGCTGTTGTTCGACAACGAGGGAAGGAAGAGCACCCAAGGAAAGGTTCGTCGTTTTGCCCCATTCGGAGAACCATGGTGCCTTGATTGCATGTTGGGCATTTCGCTCCTTCAATAATGGGTTCTTTTAGTCGAATGGATTTCACCGCTGAAGCACTGCCTCTACCAATCGAAAGTAGTCGCTTGGTATAATCACATTCTGGATGCGCGCTGCACGCTTCAAACGGCCCAAATCGTCCGGTCTTTTGGCTGAGTGTGCCAGCCCCGCATTTTGGGCAGACCTTCAACGTAGCCTTTTCACTTTTAATCTCGGTGTGCCCGTTTTTCGCGAGCTCGACGACAAATCTCGAAGGCTTGTCCTGCAATGTGTAGATGCGCGTTTGTCGGCGGGCGCGTGTCAGGGCAACATAGAAAAGGCGGCGCTCCTCAGCCAGTGGGAAGTCATCGGGCTCTGGCATCGCGAGCTGCAATGCAGGGTCGTCAACGATTTGGCTTGGAAAACCCATCAAGCCTTCGGTGACGTTGAGAAGCATCACATAATCAGCCTCGAGGCCTTTTGCGGCATGGGCAGTAGAATAACTGAGCTCAAGTTGATCGCCATAAGCGCGCTTCCAGCTGTTGAAGCTGGCGGGCTTATCCTTGTGATAACGGCCCAAGAGCATGATGGTGATTTTGTTGCCGTCGGGAACGTCAAGCTGGCCATTTATGGCGGCACCATGCAGCTGCCTAAGATCTTTCTCGATGCGCTCAAGAGCGCCACTCATGGTCTCAGCTGCAAATGTATGAAGTCCGGCTCTTTCATAAGTGTTGGTGGTTTCAACGGTCTTTCTTATTTGGATGGGATTCTTCTGGATGAAGTCGCTGGATGCTTCGCACAAAACCTGAGGGCATCGGAACGTTTTGCTTAGTGTGAGCTGTGTAGCGTTCAGGAATGTTCGGTCGAAACCGGTCATGACAGAAATATCGGCACCAGCGAAACGGTTGATCCCTTGCCAGTCATCGCCAACAACGCACAAGCTTGCGGAAGTCCCTGCGCTTTCTTTTAGGGCTTTGAGTAAACGCAACTTAGCCTGAGAAACATCCTGAAACTCGTCCGCAAGAACCATGTTGAAGGGGCTTTGATATGTCCCTTCTTTCAGGTGCTTGATTGCATCGAGCAACATGTCATCGAAATCGATGCAGTTTTCGACAGCAAGACGCCGCTGCCATTCCTTGGCGACCCTTTCGTAAAGTTTAACGAAGCGCGTTAGCCGGTCGCGGTGGCCACGCTCATGATCAGCAATCTTCTGGTGCAAGTCCCTCGGGCTCAGTCCATTGCTTTTGACATGCTGCTGGAAGGCACGGATCGTCGAGGCTAGTTGCCTGGTTGGAATTGGCTCTTGGCCGGTGGATTTGCGGCTTTCGTCGAACTCTAGAACTTCGCCGTGTTTCTCCAGTTCGAATTTCAGCCGATCTAGGTCGTTACCGTCTCGCAAGCCATGCGAGGTGGTTTCGAATAGCTGGGTTCCTTTTTCGTCGTGTAGCTCCCTTTTCCAGAGGACACCCGAAACATAGTCGCCGGAAAAATGGGCCGGTGCCTTGCCATACGCGTCAAGCGCAAAATGCTCGTGGTAGAGGTTCAAACGGGGGTAATAGAAGTCAGGATGGTATTGGGAGTGCTCTGCTGTGGCAGTGTCGTGTTCGTATGCACGTTCGTACTCATATGGCACGCCGTGGTAGAAGAGAAAATCGCAGATCATGCGCTCTTCTTGGCTCTTAACCAGTTTCCCGTCTGCCGTTGGAATGCTGCCTTTACCTATGACGTCGGTTTCCGGTTGCTTGAGGTTCTCCCACTCATCGATGCCGCGACCGTAGACCGTTCTGAACAGATCCCAGTCAAGCCGGAAGCGGGGATCGCGTTGGCGAAGGTCTTCTACAATTTCTGAGATGGCCTGAACGTCTTTGCCAGGTTCAACCCAGTCAGCCAACCTCGGCTTTCGCCCGGTGCTCTTCCCGATTACCTCCAGGCCGAAAGCATTGAATGTCTTTACATTAATGCGTTGAACGTTGGGAAAATCACCAAGGCGTTCTTTGATGCGACCTTCCAGTTCGTCCTTTACAGATCGGTTGAACGCAAGAATTAATATCTCCTCAGGTGGGACCAAGCCTTCCTTTAGCGCATACCCAACACGTGCAACGATAGTTGATGTCTTACCGGATCCTGCAGCAGCAACGATTTGGAGCGCGCTGTCCATGCAGATGCAGCAATCCATTTGCTCATGGGTGAGCGGGTTCCGTTCAACTGAAGAAAAAAACTCGCTCAATCGTTCTTTCTGTTTTTTGCCAAAAGCGGCGTTAGCCGCATCAAACTCCTTTGCAAGAGCCTTCTGAAAATGCGGATACTGCGAAGTGGGTTCAGCTTCTTCGCTCCCGTTCTTAAATGGTGGAAAGCGTCGGACAATGTTCTCGGCTTCACCTTTGGGGATCCATCTGTTCGGTTCAATGGATGTTGACCAAGCGCTGCGCCAATCTGAATACTCTGAACTGGGCCCAACTGCTGGGACTCTCTTTGGAACGACCCTCGTTGAAGGGGGGGATCGCTCCACTTCTTGGTCGCCACCGCCCCAGCCATTGATTTTGTTGAACCAGCTACCCAACGCCACTGTGATAGCAAGAACATGCGGCATAGCCGCGATCAAACAAATTGGATTTAGGCAAAAGCCGAAGAATAGAAGTTGATTGAGGACCATCACAACTATGAAGGTCCAAGTATAGGTTGAGGCAACGTGTTTCGTGCGCTGCCAAAGTGTTTTGGGCATTTTCTTCTCGGCAGATTCTAGAGGTTAAACGTTCAATTCGCTAACCATTGCCGCCTTTCTGATTGCTCTGATGAATCGCCTCCATCCGAGCGGTAATGTCGCTCGCGATGCTCTCGTACAGCGCCGCTTGGCGCTCTCTCGCCGAGCCCGGTTTAGGCGTTCTGCGTCGTATTCTTTTGGCAAGCCAAAAAAGAAGCCTTGCAGCAGGATCGGTGACGTTTTCCGGTACAGGGGCCGGATAGTTTTCTTCGAGGAGGGCAACGACCTCAGCATTCATGCTGCGATGGTTAGCCTCAGCCGCGAGGCGTATTCGATCGCGCAGGCCGTCTGGCAGACGCACGATGAATTTATCCTGATTTTGAGAGCTTTGTTCTGACATAGTGGCACTGTGCCATAAAAAGCAATTGACGCAATAGTGGCTAAGTGCCACTAACAGGTTGTGGTTTCAACCTGGAGGCGTTTCATGAAAAGTCGTAAACCAATGCAGCTTCGGCTTCCGCAAGAGCTCAAAGAGTGGATCAAGGCGGAGTCAGATCGCAATGGAAACTCCCAAAATTCAGAAGTGATCCGCGCCATTCGCGCGGCGAAAGACAGGAGGTCCACACTCGGATCAGTTGGAAATATCAATATGGATCAGGGTGATAGTGCGCGTTGTTAACGATTAAGAGAGGTGTCGATCATATGACCAAAGCAAGTGTACAGACAAAGGCTAGACAGGCAGCCTCCGCCTTCATCCGCGAGGCGCGGGAAGCAGGTTGGCAGCGGGCAAAATTTGAGATCAAGCCTGATGGCAGTGTCATCGTCGATGCCAACATGGTCGCGCCAGAGGCGGCAGACGACTTTCTCAACAGTGACCTGAGAATGGGCGAATGACTCGCAAGAGCTTGCCCAAATACGTCTACAATGACCGGGGGTATCTCCGGTTCATCCGGCGTTCGCGCGGTATCTCGGTCATGATGCACGAGGAAGCGGGCACGCCGGAATTTTGGGATCATTACAATCGTCTGCTGAAAGGAAAACCCGCGCCAGCGCCGGTGAAACGCAATTTTGAGGCGCTGATTCTTAGCTATTACGAGAGCGACGCCTACAAGAAGCTGAAGCCTCGGACGAGGTCCGATTATCGGCGGTATATCAGCCACATTCGTGAGATCTGGGCCGACAAAGACCCGGCCAGGATCGAAACCCATCACATTTATGAATTGCACCGGGCCAATGCGGATCATTGGCGGCAAGCCAACTATCTTGTCCAGGTCATGGTCGTCCTGATGAATCACGCCCGGTTGATCGGCTTCATCAAGAAAGAGCACGGCAATCCGGCGAAGGGTATTCCGCTTTTCAAGCAGCAGAGCGACGGCTGGGAGCCTTGGCCAGATGATGTTCGGGCCGAGTTCGAAGCGCTGGCCTCAAAGAGGGCGCGGCTGGTCTATGAGCTTTGCATTGGTACAGGCCAACGAATTGGCGATGTCGTGAAGATGAAGTGGGAGCACTTCTCCGATGAAGGATTCGATTTTACGCAGGGAAAAACCGACAAGCCGTTGTGGATCCCGCTCACCGACCGCTTGAAAGCCCATCTCGACGGGCTCGCACGAACGGACGGCACTGTTGTGACCGACGCGAAAGGTCAACCAGTGAGCTACCGTATCGTTGCCGAGGAAATGCGGGCCATCAAAAAGAAGATGAAGCACGAGAAGGCGAGCTACTACAAAACCCACGGGCTCAGGAAAAATGCGACGATCGAGCTGTATCTGGCTGGATGTGATGACGAGATGGTCAAGGCTGTCACAGGTCACTCAGGCGTTGAGATGCTGAAAAAGTACGGTGGCCCGATCCGGCAAAGAGAGCTCGCGAAGCGCGCTCAAGAGGCAAGAAATCAAATGGAACGAAGCAAGACCGAAACGTGAAAGTTTCAACGGTTGTTTCAAAAATGGCAGTGAAGGAGAGGAAGGATGACGCAAGTCATTGATTTTATTGGAGGCGAGTACCGGAATCGAACCGGTGTACACGGATTTGCAATCCGCTGCGTCACCACTCCGCCAACTCGCCAGCCTATGGTGTGAGACGTCATTAATCACATGCGCCGACTGCGTGCAAGAGTGGTTTAATGACTTTTCCAACAGCTTTCTTGGATAGCTACGTGTTCAGTTGATCTTGGGAGGTGTCACCGCGCGCCTGAGCGCGGCTGCGATCAGTTGTGCGACACCGGGCAGGGCGCCGACGACTGGCATGACCTGGCCTGCGAACCGGGCCTGGGTGAGTGCGTCGGGGATGTCCTGCTGCACATGATCGCCGTTTTGGGCAAAAAACGGCAGGCAAATAGAGGGGTTGGGAATGTCATCTGCTGCGGTTGAAATCCAGGGCGACTGTTCGACATAGCCGCAGCGAATGCGCCTCAGTGGGATCACTTTGGCCAGCTCCGCGGCAAAACGCTGTGCCGCTTCGGCCGCCTTTGGTCCGCGGGCGGAACCATGCGCGGCCAGCAAAAGGGAGGTCTCTGCCAGCTGATCGCTCTGACGGTGAATTTCGGCATGGATGGCGTTTGCGACGAGCTGCGGGAGATCAGGGTCCAGGCCAAAGGGGCAGGCAGACTGGTAGGTGAGGCCCGTTAGACGGCGGGGCAAGACCTGACTGGAAAACCAGCCGCGCGCCATGAAAAATGGATAAATCACCGCGCCGTCCTCTGCCTGCTGCTCCAATCGGCCGGGCGTAGATAGGGTGGCTGAACGGATCTCCCACTCTGGCAGAAGGCCTGCGACCTGTGCTGCAAGATCCGCCAGATCCGCTTCGGGCGCTGCGGGTGCGGAGGGCTGGCCATGTGATGCCAGAACGGCAATGCGAGGCGTGGCTGGGGCAGTCATCAGGCGAATCCGGATCAACAAAGGCTGGGCGGACTCTGATCTGATTTCCGCCAAATTGCCAGACCGGGATCGCAGGTGGGGTTCACCGGCCTTGATCAAGGGGAGGTGAATAGCCAGAACAGGCCTGCAAGCGGCCAAAGGGCTCTTGACGCTCAAAAAGCGATCTTCTAGGCACTGTTCCAGCCCGAGCGGGCGTTGTGTAATGGTAAGACCTTAGCCTTCCAAGGAAATGATGTGACTTTCGTTGAGTTGCATTGAGTTGCTAATAGCTTCATTTTATTTGATAATGACTTGCACTGAGCACCACTCAGTATCGCAGTGTATCATTTCATTTCCGACAAAAAGCTGACAAAATGCCAAAGCTCACAGAGACTTTCGCCCGAAAGATTTCCCAGACAAAAACTGGCACCGACAAGCATTGGGACAGCGAGGTCAGAGGCCTCGTTCTCTTCGTTGGGAAGAAATCGAAGACTTGGTACTATCAGAAAGATGTAGGCGGTCAGACACGCCGGGTTCTTATCGGTCGATTTCCAGTAATTTCATCGGATGCTGCGCGCCAGACGGCTCTTGGATTTGCTCTGGAATGGGGCAGGGGGGCAGGAAAGAAGATCCAGATTGGTGCGCCAACTCTGGCCGTGGCAATGGATGCATACCTTGCTCGCCCGAAGCTCCGTTCAGAGGCGCACAAGATTGAGCCTCCCCCTTTGAAATGGTCCGCCCCTATGTTTAGGAAAGCGGAGGACCATAGATGGCCACAAAGAGACCGAAGCCAGAAGAGATTGTCGTGAAGTTACGGCAGGTTGAAGTTCTGATGGGGCAAGGCATGCCCCGGATTGACGCAATCAGACAGATCGGCGTGACCGAACAAACTTATTACCGCTGGAAGAAGAAGTACGGCGGAATGGGCACAGAGCAGCTTAAGGAACTGAAGCGGCTCCAGAAGGAGAACGAGCGCCTGCGCAGGGCGGTATCARA
>FREY01000019.1 GCA_900143635.1 Rhodobacteraceae bacterium Alg231-04 | reverse complement strand
GCGCCGGGTCGATATCACCGTCCAAGGGATCCCAGAGACCGCCCAAGAGGTTGGTGGTCGAAATCAGCGGATGGCGCCGCGCGCATTCCTCGGCGTCGATCACTTCCAGATCTACCCCCATGCCGCGCGCCATCGAGGCAAAATGCTTGTAGCCCTGCATCTGCTCGGGCGTATTGGCCAGCCGGATGCCGCCGTCCGCATGGTGGTAGTTGATCGGGTATTCGGGGTTCTCGGACAGCTTCTTGTAGAGGTTGATCGAGTGGGTCTTCAGACCAACCATGGTCTGGTTGCCGCCGAAGTTGGTGACCTGCGCGGCCGAATGCCAGGTGGTGCCGCTGGTGAGCTCGTTGCGCTCGACCAGAACGACATCGCTCCAGCCTTCCTGCGTCAGATGATAGAGCGTTGAGCAACCGGCAATGCCGCCGCCAATGACCACTACTTTGGTACGCGATTTCATGTTCTGTCTCCGAAAACTGTTGGTCGCACTAGACCTGTAGTTTGCGGGTGTCACAACATGCCCCGCATTATTGCGAAAACTCAGAATTTTTCTTTCGAAAAACTGGGACTAATGTTTGATTTCCAAATTCCGGCCGAGATTCTTGGGCCCAAGTGGGGCCAGGCGGCGAAACGGTGTCTGATTTTGGCGACGTTATGTGAGCAGGTGAAAGCTCTCTTTCAACCATGGTGAGCTGGCGCGAAGCGGTTTAATTGCGTGTTCTGTCAGCAGATCGCGAAGCTTTCGATTGGCAAGGTTCACCACTGTGCTTGCACAGTCCGGCGTCGAGACAAGCGATAGGCTGCGGGAAAAGCTTTTCCCCGGAAAAGGATGCATACGTAGCCTGGGCTGGAACCGTTTCGCTCTGGCAAACAGCAGCGGGGTGGTAATGGTCCAGCCAGAACCGGCAGCGACCATTGCCATCATGGTTTGGTTGTTGCCGCATTCAAAACGCCGCGGAGGGGTCAGGTTCATCCGCCGGAGCTGAGCCTCGATCTGGCGGGAAATCAGCAAGTTTCCGGAAAACCTCATGAAGGGCAGCTTCACGGTCCCTTCCATGATTTCGTCCAGCAACTGCTCCGAGTTTATCGGCAGAACCACGACAAATGGATCCTTCAGAAGCGGGATGTCGTGCAGATCCTGCAGCCGTTCCGGCGATGTGGCCGTGACGCCCAGGTCAAGCTGGCGGTCTCGAAGCTGCTGAATGATGGATGCGCTGGTATCGGTTTGAAATTGAAAGTCACACCGTGGCATCTGTTCGGACAGATAGACGGCCAATTCGGGAGAAATGTCACTGTCAAAATCGCCAATGGCGCCGATGCGCAAATAGCTGGCCTCGCTGATATTGCCAGCCGAGGCTTCGGCCTGGGCCTTGCGGATGGAGCGCAATGCATCATCGATATTGCGCAGAAACATATGTCCTTTTGGCGTCAGGATCATGGGTCTGCGGTTGTGATTGAACAGTTCTACGCCTAAGTGATCTTCAAGTTTTCGCATGTGATGAGAAACTGTACTGATCGACAGCCCGGTTTCCTCTGCGGCGCTTTGCAAGGATCCCTTGTGCGCACAGATCTGAAACAACTCCAGCCATTTCAAGCTGAGGTCCGAGCGTGTAGTCTGGCGCGCCATTTATGCCATCCGTGCGTTATTCATGGATTTGCGAATATAAGTTCGAACATGTCGCAGTAAGAGGCCTGATGTCAATGGACAGTGTCCGGCGGGCCCACGCATTGGTGAATGCGATGGCGCGTCGTTTGGTGTGGTCGCCGCTTTGGAGAGAAAAGACCACAGTCAGGAAATTTGGGTCTGGGCCAGCGCAGGGCATTTTGCTGACTGCGTTTGCATTGCCTGCTGTGGCAATGTGATCATCCCGTTAGAGGTGAAATGGCCCCGGAATATCGAAGGGCCATCCGTCGCTCCGGAGACACCGGAGGAAGAATAGTTGGCCATTCATATTTGGATATACTGGTCGGGCTGAGAGGATTCGAACCTCCGACCCCCTGCTCCCGAAGCAGGTGCGCTACCAGGCTGCGCCACAGCCCGACCGTGAGCTGCGAAGTAACTTAGGGGTGGGGGTTTGACAAGGGCGATTCCGTGCGAAACTTGAAAAACCTGTGCTATGGCCGCAATAAAGGCGGCGCCCTTGTATCAGACGAAAAAGCCCCACTCTGCATCAGGCAGGCGGGGCTTGGTCGCTAAGTATTTACGCGCTAGATCAGAGGCTTGCGTCCAGGGCCGCCAGAATTGCGTCGCCCATCTCCGACGTCGACACAGGCTTTGAATCGCCAGCCTGCATCAGGTCGCCAGTGCGCACACCGTCGGCCAGAACTTTTTCGACTGCTGCTTCCAGACGGTCCGCTTCGGTGCCTTCGTTGAAGGAGTAGCGCAGCGCCATTGCAAAGCTGAGAACGCAGGCGCAGGGGTTGGCTTTGCCCTGACCCGAGATGTCCGGTGCGGAGCCGTGCACGGGCTCGTACATCGCTTTCGGACGGCCGTTTTCCATCGGTGCGCCAAGGCTGGCCGAGGGCAGCATGCCGAGCGAACCGGTCAGCATCGCGGCGCAGTCGGACAGGATGTCGCCGAACAGGTTGTCGGTGTAGATCACGTCGAACTGCTTGGGTGCGCGGACCAGCTGCATGGCACCGTTGTCGGCGTACATGTGGCTCAGCTCGACCTCGGGGTAGTCGGCGGCAACGCGCGTCACAACTTCGCGCCACAGGATGCCGCTTTCCATCACGTTGGCTTTTTCCATCGAGCAAAGACGCTTGTCGCGCTTCATCGCCAGCTCAAAGGCAGCGCGTGCGCCGCGTTCGATCTCGCTCTCGGTGTAGCGCTGGGTGTTGATGCCAACGCGCTCGTTGCCTTCTTCGAAGATGCCGCGTGGTTCGCCGAAATAGACGCCCGAGGTCAGTTCGCGCACGATCATGATGTCGAGGCCGGAAACCAGCTCGGTCTTCAGCGAAGAGAAATCGGACAGGGCGTCAAAGCACTGCGCCGGGCGCAGGTTGGCAAACAGGTCCATTTCTTTGCGCAGGCGCAGCAATCCGCGCTCGGGCTTCACCGAGAAGTCCAGATCGTCATAGGCGGGGCCGCCGACAGCGCCCAGCAGAACCGCGTCGGCCTCTTGTGCTTTGGCCATTGTGTCATCGTGCAGCGGCACGCCGTGGGCGTCATAGGCTGCACCGCCAACCAGGTCTTCGCTCACGTCGATCACCAGGTCGCGCTTTTCGCCGAACCAGTTGATGATACGCTTGACTTCGCCCATGACCTCGGGGCCGATGCCGTCGCCCGCGAGAATGAGAAGTGAGGGGTTAGACATGCTCGATCTCCTATAAATAGCTGGTCACTCGCCTATCGGGCCGGGGCAGTCGGGTCAACAAGCAGGGGCGGGAATCCGGCAAAAACAGGTGCTCGTGGGCTCTGCATGTTTCGGATCGTGGGATGGCGGTTTCAATCCGGGTACACAACGTCCACCCAGACCAGCCTGTGGCGGGGCGCATCGGCCTGCGCCTCGGCTGGCCAGTGGACGCCAGAGCCAATGACCTCAAGCTCGGCAGAGGGAAGAACATAGTCCACCCGCCGTCGCCCGACGTGCTCCCATTCAACCGTGTTGGGGCCGGCTGCGGCGCTGTTGGGCTGTGGATCCTGTAGTCTGCGGTCGGCAAGCAGCGCGCGGATGGCACTGCGTCGTCCCTCGCCTTTGTCGGGATCAAGATTGGCGCCACCCGTGATCACAAAGGGGGGCTGCGGCGGCGGCCCGAAACGGCCGTTCAGGATCAGTTGCCATAGCCGGATCTCATCGTGGTTGCGCCGCCCGTTGCTGTCTTCGGGTCCGTCAAAAACAGGCGGCGTGGCCTGGAAGGCCATAACCGACAGCACATCACCGTTGGGCAGGATCAGCGGCACGATCCAATGCGCAGTTGCAGAGAGCCGCTGCACCTGTCGGGCGGCCTGGGATGGGAAGGGCGCGCCATCCTTATGCGCGGGCAGCAGCGCCTGCGGCATGTCTTTCCACAGGAACTGGCTGAAGTCCTGCACCTGTTCGGTGTTGATCGGCAGGCGCGACAGGATCGCCAGCCCGTCCTGGCCGGTGAAGCGGCCATAGCCCTGTGCATCGCGTGGCCCACCGGTCCGGCCGTCCCCGTCCATATCCAGCCCGGTGGCCAAGCCGGTATTGGGCTGGAGTGCAAACAGGTGCGGATAGGCGGCGCCAGATTGCGCCAGCAGATGCTCAAATGCCTTGAGTGCGCGCAACTGCATGTCCCAGTCGATGCCCTGCAGGACCAGAACATCCGGCTGCGTCGCCACGATGCTGGCAACGGCGGCGGCGATATCGTCATCGCTGCCGCGTTCGAGATCGCGCAGCAGAAGTCCGGGCCCTTCGCGGGTGAGACCGGTATTGAAGGTGGCGATACGCAGGGTGTCAGCGCAACTGAGCGCGGGTATCAGCAGAAAGGCGAGCAGTGCCGCCAGCCGCCTCATGCGGTCTGCAAAGCCTCGGCGTTGGCATAGGCACGGCGGCGTTTCTGCTCGATCATGCCGGCCACGCGCAGCATGGCCATGCCGCGCATCAACAGGGAGGCGGGCAGGAAGGCCCAGGTGACGAGCATCCAGACCAAGGCCTGCGGCTCTCTCAGCAGGATGCTTTCGGTGAGACCTGAGGCCATGGAGATCATGGCCGGAATGGCAAACGGCAGTAGCACGCCCACGATCACATTGATCCGTGCATCGCGCTGAAGACGCAAAACAACATCGCCGCCGGTTGTCGGATCAAACAGCGGCAGGTTAACCCAGACATTGAAAGCGCCATTTGCAACCGGCCAGTTGCGCAGGCGGATCTGGAAGAAGAAAACGGCGATCGCGGCCCAGGACAGGGTATAGGCCAGCCCGGCGGCGGCGCGGACTGCATTCAGGGTCTCCAGCGGCGTGCTGGCAGGCATCATCAGCGTTGCCAGTCGCACCGGGGAATAGGGGATATCCAGCGCGTCACCCAGCAACGCGCCGATTGCATGCAGCAAGGCGGTCAGCAGGGTCGGATGATAGGACTGGCACATGATCAGGCTGATCGAGGCCGCAAGCGAGAACAGCACAAAGAACCGCAACCGGTTCAGCGGCGGAGCATCGCGAAATTCCACAAAGCTGGGGAAGTTGGAGTTGTATTCAGCAAAGGTGAGAATGCCGCCGAGCAGCGCCAGCAACGCGACGATTTCGGGCGTATCTGTTGCAAGTCCCGGCAATAGCAGAGATGGGGTGGCAATAAGCAATGCCACCAGTAGCCCCCGCATAGCTGCGCCTGTGATACGTGCGATCACTTCTCGTTCCTTTCAAACTGGACAGAGCGGTGCGTTGCCGCGTCTTTGTTCCAACTTGATGCCTCGCTGCCCGTTCGCAGGGCGAGGCGTGCCTCATTCTGGCCTTATTTGTGAACGCGCAACGGGGCACGGTGCAAGGTTTCCTTTGCGATTACCGGCTTTGCTGCAAATATTCCTGCCCGCACTGGTGCGCGATTGCATCATGAGTTGTTGATAAAACAGGCGCTTGCGGGGTGAATCACAAGATGTAGTGGTGGAGACCTGACTGACGCCTAATAACAGAAGGGGCGCCGTCTGCTAAGGCAGCGGCGCCCTTCCGCTGCGCGTCCGGGCCAGGGAGGAACACCCGGAGATGCGCAGGAACGGCCTAGGCCGGTTTGTTGTTTTTGCCCTGTAGCGTAAGGGCGAAGAGGGTGAGCCCGATGCCATTGAGCAGGAGTTCGACCCCCAGAAGGGTGCCAAGAAGCGTCAGAGTCGCGGCGGCAAAGTTCACCCAGATGTAAGCGGCGAGCAGCACAGAAAGCGCCCCGGTGAGAATCAACGGCCAGAAGAAAGCACTCTGTCTCAGCCGCCAGGCGAAAAGGATGCGCACAACCCCACCCGCGGCGAGAAGGATCATCGCCAATGTGGTCAAAGAGACCGCGCCACCAAGCGGATTGAACAGGAAAGACAGGCCAAGGAAGCCAAGGAGAAGACCCATCAGCCCGGCCAGAAAACGGCTCGCGGTGGAGGTTTCACCGGACAGGGCGCCAAGGGCCTGAAAGCCGCCGGAAACCAGCAGCAGACCGCCGGCCAAAGTGGTGATGGCCATTGTTGCAATAACAGTATTGGCGAGAACCATGAAACCGAACAGGCAGGTCACAAGACCCAACAACAGCCATTTCATCCGGTCGCTCATCAATAATCCCCCATACACTCGACACCAATAAAACTACATCTGGCGGGGTGCGCTGCTTAGCGCGGTATATCTGCGAGTATGGCAGAGAGTTGCATAATCCGTGAGCAAAAAATGACGACTTGTGAAATTCGCCCCTAGGCTGTGACGGCCCTGTCGCATCTCGGCGGGCGGCGCTCGTTCGGTTTGCAAAAGAAAAAGGGCCGCCGAATGGCAGCCCCTTCATTTTGTCCAAATGGGTTATCAGACCCAGGGACGCGCCTGTTCGGCGGCTTTTTCAAAGCTGGTGATGGAGGCCTCTTTTTCCATCGTCAGGCCAATGTCGTCGAGCCCTTCCAGCAGGCAGTGCTTTTTGAAGGCGTCCACCTCGAACTTGATGACGTCGCCGTCAGAGGTGGTGATCTCCTGTGCTTCCAGATCAACGGACATACGGGCGTTTTCGCCTTTTTCCGCGTCTTTCATCAGCAGATCGACCTGCTCCTGCGGCAGAACCACCGGCAGCATGCCGTTCTTGAAGCAGTTGTTGAAGAAGATGTCTGCAAAGGAAGTCGAGACGATCACCTTGATGCCAAAATCTTCCAGCGCCCAAGGGGCGTGTTCGCGCGACGAGCCGCAGCCGAAGTTATCGCCCGCGATCAGGATCTCGGATTTGCGGTACTGCGGCTTGTTCAGCACGAAATCCGCGATCTCGGTGCCGTCGCGGTTGAAACGCATCTCGTCGAACAGGTTCTTGCCGAAACCGGTGCGTGCAATCGACTTCAGGAACATCTTGGGGATGATCATGTCGGTGTCGATGTTAACAAGCGGCATGGGCGCGGCGATGCCGGTGAATTTTTCAAACTTTTCCATGTTCGTATCCTTACATCAGCTCGCGGATGTCGGTCAGGCGGCCGGTGAGGGCTGCCGCGGCGGCCATGGCCGGGGACACCAGATGGGTGCGGCCCTTATAGCCCTGACGACCCTCGAAGTTACGGTTCGAGGTGGCGGCGCAGCGCTCGCCCTCGGACAGCTGATCGGGGTTCATCGCCAGACACATGGAACAGCCCGCAAGGCGCCATTCAAAGCCTGCTTCGATAAAGATATCGGCCAGGCCTTCTTCTTCGGCCTGAGCGCGGACCAGACCGGAGCCCGGAACGATCATCGCCCGCATGCCGTCCTTGATTTTCTTGCCTTTGACCACTTCGGCCACGGCGCGGAAATCTTCGATACGGCCGTTGGTGCAGGAGCCGATGAAGACGGTGTCGATCTCGATGTCTGTCAGCTTCTGACCCGGGGTCAGGCCCATGTATTCGATCGAACGTGCAGCCGCTTCAACCTTGCCGCCGGTGAAGTCTTCCGGGAAGGGCACGGTTGCGGTGATCGGCAGAACGTCCTCGGGCGAGGTGCCCCAGGTGACGACCGGCTGGATGTCTTCGCCCTTGAGGGTGACAACCTTGTCGAAATGCGCGCCTTCGTCGGTGTAAAGCGTTTTCCACCAGTCCAGAGCGGCTTCCCACTGTGCACCCTTGGGGGCGTGGGGGCGGCCTTTGACATAGTCATAGGTGGTCTGGTCCGGCGCAATCAGGCCAGCGCGGGCGCCGCCCTCAATGGCCATGTTGCAGACGGTCATACGGCCTTCCATCGACAGATCGCGGATCGCTTCACCGCAATATTCGATGACATAGCCGGTGCCGCCGCCGGTGCCGGTCTCGCCGATGACGGCGAGGGTGATGTCTTTGGCGGTCACGCCCGGCATCAGCTTGCCGGTGATCTCGACCTTCATGTTCAGCGATTTCTTCTGGATCAGCGTTTGGGTGGCCAGAACATGCTCAACCTCGGAAGTGCCGATGCCGTGGGCCAGCGCGCCGAATGCGCCGTGGGTGGCGGTGTGGCTGTCGCCGCAAACAACGGTCATGCCGGGCAGGGTCCAGCCCTGTTCCGGGCCGACGATGTGCACGATGCCCTGACGGACGTCGGACACCGGATAGTAATGCACGCCGAATTCCTTGGCGTTGGTGTCCAGCGCGGCGACCTGAATGCGCGATTCCGGTGTCATCTGCGCCGGGTCTTCGCGGCCCGGTGTGGTCGGCACGTTGTGGTCCGGCACGGCGATGGTCTTTTCCGGAGCCCGCACGGTGCGGCCGGTCATCCGCAGGCCTTCGAAAGCCTGCGCCGAGGTCACTTCGTGAACCAGGTGGCGGTCGATATAGAGCAGGGTTGTGCCGTCTTCGGCCTCATGCGCGACATGCGCATCCCAGATTTTGTCATAGAGCGTCTTGGGGGACATAGGTCCTCTCCCGTAGTTTGGAAATCTTGCTGGCGTAGGGCTGGGCAAGGCGCCTTATAGGCGTGCCAGGACCGTGCGGGCGGCACCAAAGAACCGCTCGCGCAGGCGGGCGCGGTCTTGCAGTTCGATCTTCTGGGCCAGGACTAAGGTCATGGGGGTCAGATACAGGCGGGGGCAGGGGCAATCAAGGCTTTGACCGGTGTCCTGTGGGGAAAGATGCACCGGATTGCGGGTTTTCCATATTCTAAAGGTGCCGCCCCCCTTTCGCTGGCCGTGCAGATCAGGCACATACCCGCGATGATTCGCTTCGGATTTTCCGGGCCTCGTTGAAATGACACATGCGCGCTGCTACCTTAATAGTATCCCCAGCGCCGGGGGTGCAGTCGGCGCGTTAAAAGGAGGACAATGTCCTGTCACCCGATACACAGGCGGCAACTGCCGCCGTTGACGGAGCAGCCGTGATGGCCGCCAAGTCCAAAGCAACCAGCGAGCTTTTGCTGGACCGCGTTCTTACCTCACTCAGCGATGACAAAGCCGAAGACGTTGTGCAGATCGATCTGCGCGGTGTCACGGAAATTGGTGATCACATGGTGATTGCTTCTGGCCGCTCGTCCCGTCAGGTCGCTGCCATGTCCGAAAAGCTGGTCGACCGGATCAAGCAGGAGTTTGGTTTCACCTGTAAGGTCGAAGGCCGCGATACCGGTGATTGGGTCCTGATCGACACCGGCGATGTGATTGTCCATATTTTCCGTCCGGAAGTGCGCGAGTTCTACCAGCTGGAAAAAATGTGGCAGCCGGCATCCGCCAGCTGATCTGACCGCGGATTTAACTGGCCGACGTTTTCGTCGGCCTGCAAGTTCATTGGCCTGCGCGCCTGCGCGGGCCGGGATGGGGCGAGACCCGGATGCGCGTGCATATCTGTGCGGTTGGCCGTCTGCGTGCCAGCCCCGAGAAGACCCTGATCGATGACTATCTTGACCGCTTTGGCAAAGCGGGCCGCCAGCATGGGCTGGGGCCTGCAAAGGTGATTGAGGTCGAGGATAAGAAAAACGCAGGCATGGGCGCCGAGGCGGCCCTTTTGCGCAAAGCCCTGCCCAAAGGCGCGCTTATCTGCACCTTGGACGAGCGCGGCAAAGTGATTTCGTCACCTGATTTTGCCCAAAAAATTGCGGGTTGGCGCGATGCCGGGCGGCAGGATCTGGCCCTGATCATAGGCGGCGCGGACGGGATTGATCCCGCTTTGCGGGCAGACGCGGATTTTTCGATCTCTTTTGGCAAGATGGTCTGGCCGCATATGATGGTGCGTCTGATGCTGGCCGAGCAGGTCTATCGTGCCGCGACCATTCTCGGCGGCAGCCCTTATCACCGCGTCTGATACAGGGCGTGCTGCCGGTGGCTCCGGCGGGAGTATTTTGACAAAGAAGAAAGCCTAGGGCAGGGTGAGCAGATAGGTTCTGTCACCCCAGCCATAGGTGTTGCAACGCGCCTGGATCCAGACCTCTGTTGTGCCATCCGGCAGGGCTAGGCTGAGGGATCGGGTGAAGGGTTGCTCCTGCTCGTGCGGGTGATGCAACACGCGCAGGCCAAGCTCATTTCCTGACATGTCCAGAATTCGCCAGCCGTCGGCATAATGGTCCCAGCCGCTGTCCGGGTGAGAGAGGGTGACGTTGAATGTCCAGCTGGCGCCGTTTGCGCGGGCGGTCACGTTTTCGATGAGTGGTGCATCTGCCAGTGCAGGCGCGGCAAACAGGGCGGCGATCAGGGTCAATAGTCTCATGGCGCCAGAATAGCGCCAGCGTTGGGTCGGCGCGGTCACTTTGCTGTGTCTGGCGGGGTGCCCAGCAGAACCTCGCGCGATTGCGAGGCAAATTCGCGCCGGTACAGCACGGCGCTGGTAATGACAGTGGCCGCAATCAGTGGCAGTGCTCCCGCCAGCCAGGCCACCGAGGCCAGCGCGAAATAGGTGGCCCGCAGCCCGCGGTTGAAACTGCGCGCCGCAGTGATGCTGAGTTCAGCAGCCTGGCGCGCGCGCGGCAGGGCGAGCGGGTCTTCGGGCTCGTTTGGGACCGATCCCATGACCACCGAGCAATACCCAAATAGCCGGTTGGCCCAGACAAACTTCAAAAAGGCATTGGTCAGGAACAGGATCACCACCAGAACCTTGATCTCCCAGACAAAGGCGGGGGTTTCGCCCATCGCGAAATCCATGGCGACACCGGCGATCCGTTCGGCATTGCCGATCATCGCCAGCCCGCCACCGATGGCAATCATGGTGGCGGACGTGAAGAAGGCGGTGCTTTGGCGCAGCTGCCCGACCAGCGAGGAATCAAACACACGCGGCTGGCGGGTGATCATCTGGTCCATCCAGAGACGCCGGTAATCTGCCATGATGACCGAGACCGAGGGCCGGTCTTTGCTGGGATATTCGATCCGCCATCCTATCCACAGCCAACTGCCCACAAGCAGGGCCAGTGCGATGAAATCAAAGGTGGAAAACAGGGCGAGGCGGTCTATCCAATTCATCGGCTCAGCCTAGCGGCCGAAATGGAAACTTGCCAGATGCGATATTTTGGTAATATCATCTTACCAATTCAGGAGCCCCGCCATGCAGATGCCCGAACCAGACCCCGCGATCCTGTCCCGGAAATCGCGCCTCGTTGCGCGTTTGGCCACAGTGCTGCCGCAGGATGCCATCATCGAGGATGAGATGGAGACACGGGCCTATGAATGTGATGCGCTGACGGCCTATAAATGCCCGCCGCTGCTGGCGGTGCTGCCGCGCAGCACTGCCGAGGTCGCGGCCGTGCTGAAGATCTGCCATGAAGAAGGCGTTCCGGTTGTACCGCGTGGTGCCGGCACTTCGCTGGCCGGTGGTGCGTTGCCGACGGCGGATTCGGTGATCCTGGGCACGGCGCGGATGAATGCGGTGCTGGAGACGGATTACGCCAACCGGTTTATCCGGGTGCAATCCGGGCGAACCAACCTCAGTGTGACCGGTGCGGTTGCCGAGGAAGGCTTCTTTTATGCGCCGGATCCTTCCAGTCAGCTGGCCTGCGCCATCGCCGGCAATATCGCGATGAATTCAGGCGGTGCCCATTGTCTGAAATACGGTGTGACGACCAATAATCTGATGGGCGTGACCATGGTGATGATGGATGGCACCGTTGTTGAGATCGGCGGCGCTCATCTGGATTCCGGCGGTTTGGATCTGCTGGGCGTGATCTGCGGCTCGGAAGGGCAGCTGGGGGTGGTGACCGAAGCAACCCTGCGCATCCTGCGTCAGCCGGAAGGTGCGCGCCCGGTGCTGGTTGGCTTTGACAGCAACGAGGTGGCCGGCGCCTGTGTCAGCGATATCATCAAGGCAGGTGTTCTGCCGGTGGCAATCGAGTTCATGGACCGCCTTTGCATTGAGGCCTGCGAGAAATTCGCCAAAGCAGGTTATCCGATGTGCGAGGCGCTGCTGATTATCGAAGTCGAGGGATCCGAGGCTGAGATTGACGACCAGCTGCGCCGCATCATTGCCATCGCCAAGGCACATAACCCGGTTGAACTGCGCGAAAGCGGCTCAGCTGAAGAAAGCGCCAAGATCTGGCTGGGGCGGAAGTCGGCCTTTGGGGCCATGGGGCAGATCAATGACTATATGTGCCTGGACGGAACCATTCCGGTGACGGAACTGCCCATGGTGTTGCGCCGCATAGGCGAGCTGAGCACCGACTATGGCCTTGCCGTTGGCAATGTCTTTCACGCAGGTGACGGCAATATGCATCCGCTGATCCTGTTTGATGCCAATAAACCCGGCGACTTGGAGAAATGCGAAGCCTTTGGGGCGGAAATTCTGAAGCTCTGCGTTGATGCGGGCGGCTGTCTGACGGGTGAGCACGGCGTCGGCGTCGAGAAACGCGATCTGATGGGGCACCAATATGCGCCCGTTGATCTGCAAGCGCAGCTGGCGGTCAAGGATGTTTTTGACCCGCAGTGGCTGCTGAACCCGGCGAAAGTGTTTCCGCTTGCGGTGACCCAGTCGCGCAGAGTGGCTGCAGAGTGATTGGTGGTCTTGTCGCAAAGAGCGGGGTGTTTCCCCCAAATCCCCAGAGTATTTGGAAAAAGATGAAATGATGACGCCAGGAAGTGAAGCGGAAATCGCCGAGGTAATTGCGGGTGCCAAAGGTCCGTTGGCGATCACCGGTGGTGGCAGTTGTGGCATTACCTGTGATGGGAGCCCTCTGAACATGAACGGGCTGGCTGGGATCGAGCTATATGAGCCCGGCGCGCTGACCTTGGTGGCAAAGGCTGGAACGCCATTGGCCGATATCGAAGCGCTGCTGGCGGGCGAGGGCCAGCGGCTGGCCTTTGAGCCTTGGGATGCGCGCGGATTACTGGGCACAACAGGGGCGGCGACAATTGGTGGCGTGTTTGCCACCAATACCTCGGGGCCGCGGCGCATTCAGGCGGGTGCGGCGCGGGATTTCCTGTTGGGTGTGCGCTTCGTTGATGGGCTGGGCCAGGTGGTGAAGAACGGTGGCCGCGTCATGAAGAATGTGACCGGTTATGATCTGGTCAAGCTGATGGCAGGGGCGCATGGCACCCTTGGGGTGCTGAGCGAAGTGTCCTTTAAGGTCCTGCCAACGCCGGAGTGCAGCGGAGTAGTGTTGATCAACGGGCTGGAAGATGCGGCTGCGGTCCGCGCGATGGCCGCAGCGCTTGGCTCGTCCTATGAGATCACCGGCGCGGCGCATACGCCAAGTGGTATCGACGGCCACCCGGTTACCATGCTGCGGTTGGAAGGGTTCGAAGCTTCGGTGAAATACCGCGCGGCTGAAGTGCAGAAACTGCTGGCAGGGTTTGGCGATTGCACCCTGGAAATGGATCCGGAACGGACCAAGGCCGGCTGGGCCTGGGTGCGGGATGCCGGGGCGTTCCACGGGCGTGCGGGAAATGTTTGGCGTCTGTCTGTGAAACCATCTGAGGCACCGGATCTGGTGCAGCGGCTGGCGCCGGATGGGGTTCTTTATGATTGGGGTGGTGGCCTGATCTGGACCCTGATGCTCGAGGGGCGCGATCCGCGCGCTGTCATGGGGGCCGGTCATGCAACGCTTGTACGTGGCAGCGGCCATGCCCGCTTTCAGCCGGAACCGGCGCCTTTGGCCGCGATCAGCGCAGGCCTGCGCCAGAAATTCGATCCGCGTGGAATACTGAATGCGGGGCTGATGGGGTAGACGATGCAGACGACTTTTACCGAGGACCAGCTGAAAGACCCCGGAACAGCGCGGGCAAATGAAATCCTGCGCTCTTGCGTGCATTGCGGGTTTTGCACTGCCACATGCCCCACTTATCAGGTGCTGGGGGATGAATTGGACTCTCCGCGTGGCCGCATCTACCTGATCAAGGACATGCTGGAAAACCAACGCCAGCCGGACGCCAAAACGGTCAAACATGTGGATCGTTGCCTCAGCTGTCTGGCCTGTATGACAACCTGCCCCTCGGGTGTGCACTACATGCATCTGGTGGACCATGCGCGGGCCTATATCGAAACCCATTACAAACGTCCGCTGGGGGAGCGTGCCCTGCGCTGGCTGCTGGCCCGTATCCTGCCCTATCCGGGCCGGTTCCGGCTGGCGTTGCTGGGCGCGAAAATGGCACGTCCCTTTGTCGGGCTGGTGCCCGACCCGCGCCTGAAGGCGATGCTGGAGATGGCCCCAAAGGTGATCCCGCCGGTCAGCCGCAACGATGACCCGCAGGCCTTTGCGCCGAAGGGTGTGAAAACCAAGCGCGTGGCACTGATGACCGGCTGTGCCCAGAAGGCACTGAACACCGATATCAACGATGCCACCATCCGCCTGCTGACCCGGCTGGGTTGCGAAGTGGTGGTGGCCAAGGGCGCGGGCTGTTGCGGTGCACTGACCCACCATATGGGGCGCGAAAACGAAAGCCACACGACAGCCGCCAAGAATATCCACGCCTGGGCGGCAGAGATGGACGGGCAGGGGCTGGACGCCATTGTTATCAACACGTCGGGCTGTGGCACCACGGTTAAGGATTACGGCTATATGTTCCGCGACGATCCGCTGGCGGCAGATGCGGCGCGGGTGTCGGAGCGGGCGATGGATATCTCGGAATTGCTGATGCAGCTGGAGCTGCCGCAATGCGCGGATCAGGATCTGACCATCGCCTATCACGCGGCTTGTTCGCTGCAACACGGTCAGCAGATCAAGACCCATCCCAAAACCCTGCTGAAACGCGCAGGTTTCAAGGTTGTGGAACCGGCTGACAGCCATCTGTGCTGCGGATCAGCCGGCACCTATAATCTGATGCAGCCGGACATCTCGAAGGAGCTGAAGGCCCTCAAAGTGGCGACACTGGAAGCCAAACAACCGGATCTGATCGCCGCAGGCAACATTGGCTGCATGATGCAGATCGGCTCGGCGACCGGCATTCCGATTGTCCATACGGTGGAACTGCTGGACTGGGCCACGGGCGGACCCAAGCCACCGATGCTGGAAGGCAGCACAGACACCGGCGTTCCGCGTCTGCGCTGAATTCAACTGGTCATTTCCCGCCAGTATGCCCTAATTTTGCCCAAGCCTGCCGATAAGAGTAACGGGCAGTGCGAATGGAGGCGTGGGTGATCAGACAACTGGTGATGATTTTGGCGCTGATCTGGCCGCTCGCTGTGTCGGCGCAGGACAGCCGTCTGCAAAGCCTTGAGACCATGGACGCAGGCCGAAAATGGGAGGCCGTCGGACGTCTGGATGTCGATGGCACCGGCTTTTGCACCGGTGCTCTGATCGCCGCTGATCTGGTGCTGACCGCCGCGCATTGCCTGTTTGATTCCGAAACGCGCACCCCGCTTGATCCGCAGAGTATTGAATTTCTGGCCGGCTGGAAAAACGGCCGGGCCGCTGCCTATCGGTCGGTACGCCGCGCCGTTCTGCATCCGGACTATATTTATGATGGTGAGGTTTCGGCGGACCGTGTGCGCAATGATCTGGCCCTGCTGCAGCTGCAGCGTCCGATCCGCAATACCTCGGTGATACCCTTCACCACCGACAGCCGCCCGCGCCGCGGCGATCGGATTGGGGTGGTATCTTATGCCCATGACCGGGCCGAGGCCCCCAGCCTACAGGATGTCTGTTCGGTGAAGGCGCGCCAGGAAGGCGTGTTGGTGATGAGCTGCGAGGTCGACTTCGGATCCTCCGGCGCGCCGGTCTTCTCCTTTGCCAGCGGTCAGCCGCGCATTGTCTCGGTGGTGTCTGCCAAGGCCGAAATTGGTGGTGAGCCTGTGTCGCTCGGCTCGGCATTGGCGGAAGAGTTGGATCTTTTGCAGGCGCAGCTGACAGGAATTCCGACCGCAGGTACAATGCCGCCAGGCGTGGGCCGGGTTGTTGTTGGCGGACGCAGCAAACAGGGCGGCGCCAAGTTCGTCCGGCCTTGATTGCAGAGTTTTTGACAAAACACGTCTGACCTGTCTTGAAGGTCAGAATATCCTTCATATCTCAGTCTTATCCGGGCCGCCCATAGCGGGGTCCGGCGATACTCTGCCCGTCCAAACTGGAGGGCATTCATACCTGTCGCTCTGAAAGAGGATACACCTATGCGTACTTTTGATTTTGCACCGCTGCACCGGGCTTCTGTTGGCTTTGACCAGATCGCAGACCTGATGGACCGCGTCATGAGCACGGACGCGCCGCAGCCGAGCTACCCGCCTTACAACATCGAAAAAACCGCCGATGATGCCTACCGGATTTCCATCGCCGTTGCCGGCTTTGCGGATGAGGATCTGAGCGTTGAGGTGAAAGAACATGCGCTGATTATCGCCGCGAAGAAATCCGATGGCGACGCCGCGCGCAGCTATCTGCACCGCGGCATTGCCACCCGTGCCTTTGAACGCCGCTTTACGCTGGCCGATCATGTGCGCGTCACCGGTGCCAGCCATGAGAACGGCATGCTGCATATCGACCTGCAGCGCGAGATCCCCGAGGCACTGAAACCGCGCCGGATCGAGATCGCACCGGCGGTGGCGAAACCGGGCATGGTGGATGCCAAGCCGGTAAACTGAGCTACCTGACCCATAGCGCCGTGGCGTTTTCTCCTCCCTGACGTTACGGCCTTGACCCCCTCGGAAGACTTCCGAGGGGGTTTGTTTTTGTCGGGATCTGTGAGGTGGACAAAGGCCTATTTGCTGAGGCTGTCGGCCAGACGCATCAGCTGCACAGCCTGGCTGCGGTAGCCATAAGGATCATCGCCGCGTGCGCCGTTCGCGAGGGTGATGGCATCGCTGTAGGACCAGTCGCCCAGATAGGGGCTGCCCTGCAGCAGCTGGCCAAACCCGGCGATAGCGGCGGCAAACTGCGCCTCACCGGTGAAGGTGCCACCGAGCAGGATCGGGCTTTCGATCAGCTGGCTGCTGTCCTCTCCCGGTGCCTTGTAGCGCAGACGCAGAAAGCCAAGCTCATCGCTTTCGGCATCGCTCACCGTGGCGGCCGGTTGGTAGCGCAGCGGGTCGGTCAGTTGCGCCGGGCTGCCCACCGGTGTGACCTCATACAGGGCGGTTACCGAATGGCCTGCACCGATTTCACCGGCGTCGACCTTGTCATTGTTGAAATCCTCGCGGTTCAGCGCGCGGGTCTCATAGCCGATCAGCCGGTATTCGGCGATTTGGGCCGGGTTGAACTCTACTTGGATCTTCACATCATTGGCGATGGGGAACAGCGCGCCAGAGAGCTGGTCGACCAGCGATTTCTGCGCCTCGGCCAACGTGTCGATATAGGCGGCCTGCCCATTGCCGGTCTGTGCCAGCGCCTGCATGGTGGCGTCATCCAGATTGCCGCGGCCAAAACCAAGGACGGAAAGATAGGTCCCGGTATCGCGTTTCTTGGCGATGAAATCCTCCAACTCCTCCGGGTCGTAAATGCCGACATTGAAATCGCCATCGGTGGCCAGAATAACCCGGCTGATCTCGCCCTCCTGTGCCATGGCATCAGCCGTCGCATAGGCCTGCACCAGCCCTTCTTGCCCGGCAGTGGATCCGCCTGCGTCGAGCCTTTCTAGGGCGGCAAGGATGGTGTTGCGCTCAGCGGCGGGGGTTGGCGCCAGGACTTCACCGGCGGATCCCGCATAGGCGACAATGGCCACCTGATCCTCGGGGCGCAACTGGCCCAGCAACAGGCGGAAGCTTTGTTTGAGCAGCGGCAGCTTGTCGGCTTCGTCCATGCTGCCGGAGGTGTCGATCAGGAACACCAGATTCAGTGGTGGGCGGCTGTCCACAACCGGTTTTTCGCCCTGCAGGGCGATATGGACAAGTTGCGTGTCTGGGTTCCACGGCGTTGCCGCCACTGTGGTGGCAACGGAAAATGGCGCGTCATCCCCTGGCGCGATGTAATCATAGGGGAAATAGTTCACCATTTCTTCGATCCGGATCTGTTCGGCGCGGGGCAGCCGCCCGCCTTCCAGAGTGGATCTCAGGATCGCATAAGAAGCGGTATCGACATCAACGGAGAAGGTCGATACCGGCTCTTCTGCGGTGATTTTCAGCGGGTTCGGTTCCTCTTGCGGGAAAGCTTCGCTATCGGTGGCGGGCTCTACGGGGAACGGAACGAGCATGCCGCCTTCGGGCATTATCGCCCGGTTTTTCTGGCGCAGCGACGGGCTGGGTGCCGGGCGTTCCATCAAAGGCGCTGAGGAGGGTACAGCAGCGATGTTTTCATTGCGCACGGCCTCCAGAGAAATGCCGTCAGCAACCGAGAAATCCGCCTCTTCCATCTGTGGTATCGGCATTGGTTCGGTCAGCCGGAACGAGGGCAGATAGGCGACAATTCCAACGGCAACAATTGCTGTGGTCGCGGTGAGTGCCCGGCGCGGGGTCAGGGATTTGATCATGGCGAATACTCCTGTGAAGCGGCCCGTCTGCGGGCTGTCAGAAGTTGAACGCGCGGTTTTTGCTGTTTCTTGGCGGGCGGCAAAGTTTTTTTCCGCCAATGCGATGTTTTCCGCCTTGCGGGCGCCATCTGGCGCCGGGGTGGCCGCCGTCATTGCAGCTTTCAGGTCATCAAGATCGTCGAAAAGGTCGCTCATGATGCGTCCTCCTGTTCTTTCAGGGCGCGCAGGCGTTTCTTGGCTTCCGAGACCCGCCAGGCGATGGTGCCGGGCGATACGCCCAGAACTTCGGCTGCTTCGGCCTGTGAAACATCATCCAGCACCAGCGCCAGCGTGTCGCGCAGGTCCGTGTTCAGCGAGGCCATGGCGCGCATCAGCCAGCCTGACTGGTCTTTGGCCTCGGCTATTTCGGCCTGCCTTGCGACCTCCCAGTCGCCCCAGCCATCAGCGGCGCGGGCGTGGGATGCCGCGCGACGGCGCCGGTCGTGGGCGGCGTTGACCACCACACGGTAGAGCCAGGTGGTGAATTTGGCCCGGGGTTCGAAATGAACCAACTTGGCAGGCAAGGCGGCGCAGATATCCTGCGTCAGATCCTCGGCCTCGGCCTGCTGCCCGGTGAGACGGAAGGCGAGGTTGAAGATACGGGTGTAGTGGCGTTGCAAAAGGGCAGAGAACGCCTTTGCATCACCATTTGCCGCAGCCGCAGCCAGTTCCGGATCATCCACTTCCATACGCATGTCTTTCTTATAACGCAGCTGGAGCGGGGTTTCTTGGCCAGATAGAAAAAAACGGTCGATATGTGCCCTGGGCGGTGCGCCGCCGCCGGAGTGTGTTGACGTCGAATTGAATGCGATTGTCCGTATTTGGTTGGTAAACTTTGGGGATACGCAAGGAAGGTTTAATGGAAATGTGCTATTTAGATTAGTAACGGCACAGTTGTATTTTTTCCGCCTTTCGCCCGGGCTGGCGATGCTACCGTAGGCATGTATCTGATTTGGAAGGAAAAGGCCCTAATGATGGAAGATCCGGCAGTTAAAGACCTTCAAGGCAGTATTGCAAAGATCTTCGTACGCAAGGCGCAGCTGGCGGAGAGGTTTTATTTCCACCTGTTTGAGCAGATGCCCGAGGTGAAACCGATGTTCACATCGGATATGATGCGCCAGCGGGAAATGTTTGCAGCGATGTTGGTCAGCAGCATGCAGACCTTGTCTGATCCGGATCGTTTGGAAGAAAAGATGCAGTTCCTCCGCATCAGCCATGCAAGGCTGGGGCTGACGGCCGATCAGCTTGCCAAAGGCGCCAATGCTCTGATGGCTGCCCTGATCGAAGTGATGGGGGAGGCATTGTCGGAGGCGGAAAGAGTGGCATGGGCAAGGGCCATCGTGCATCTCATGCGCGCAATGGCCCCGCCCGGTAGTGATCTGGAATTGTCGGATCAGACCGACATGCAGATATATTTCATTTCCAGATAGTCTTCGATGCCGTGGTGGCTGCCTTCACGGCCCAGACCAGACTGTTTGACGCCACCAAACGGGGCGAGCTCGGTTGAAATGATACCGGTGTTGACGCCGACAATGCCATATTCCAGTGCCTCGGCCACCTTGTAAACGCGGCTCAGATCTTTGGCATAGAAATAGGACGCCAGACCAAAGATGGTGTCATTCGCCATGGCGATCACCTCATCTTCATCCTCGAACTTGAACAGCGGCGCCAGCGGGCCGAATGTCTCGTCCTGGGCAAAGGCCATGTCCTGTGTTGCGCCTGTCAGAATGGTCGGCTGGAAGAATGTGCCGCCCAGTTCGGAAGGCGCCCCCCCCAGAATGACTTCGGCGCCTTTGCTGGTGGCATCGGCAATATGCTCTTCGATCTTGTCGACCGCCTTGTCGTTGATCAGCGGACCAAACAGAACACCGTCTTCCAGACCGTCGCCAACTTTCATGGCGGCAACCGCGGCGCGCAGCTTTTCGGCGAATTCGTCGTAGACACCAGCCTGTACGTAGATCCGGTTGGCACAGACACAGGTCTGCCCATTGTTGCGGAATTTGCAAAGGATGGCCCCGGCGACGGCTTCGTCGATATCGGCGTCGTCAAAGACGATGAAAGGCGCGTTGCCGCCCAGTTCCATCGAGCATTTCATCACAGTGTCCGCGGCCTGACGCATCAGGATGCGGCCCACTTCGGTCGAGCCGGTGAAGGTCAGTTTGCGCACGGCGTCGTTTTCGCAGAATTCCTTGCCGATCTCGCTGGACCGCGACGAAGGCACCACGTTGAAGACACCAGCGGGGATGCCGGCCCGTTCCGCCAGAACCGCCAGTACGATGGCCGACAGCGGCGTTTCCGCTGCAGGGCGGGCAACAAAGGCACAGCCAGCCGCCAGTGCCGGGCCCGCCTTGCGGGTGATCATGGCATTGGGGAAGTTCCACGGCGTGATCGAGGCGGCGACGCCGATCGGCTGTTTGATCACGGTGATACGCTTGTCACGCTGATGGCCGGGAATGGTCTCACCGTAGATGCGCTTGGCCTCTTCCGCGAAGAACTCGATGAAGGAGGCGCCATAGGCGATTTCGCCCTTGGCCTCGGCGAGGGGCTTGCCCATTTCCGCCGTCAGGATGATGCCCAGATCGTTCTGGTTTTCGATCATCAGATCGAACCATTTGCGCAGAACGCCGGCGCGTTCCTTGCCGGTCCATTTGGCCCATTCCTTCTGAGCCGCATTTGCCTGTGCAATGGCACCGGCTGTCTGGGCGCGGTCCACGTCGGCCACATTGGCAATCACATCGCCGCGGGCGGGGTTGGTCACCTCAAAAGTGCCGTTGCCGTCCACAAACTGGCCGCCGATATAGGCGCGGGTTTCCAGAAGGCTCGGATCCTTCAGAAGGGATTTCAGATCGGTTGTTGCATCAAGCATAAGGGTCTCTCCCGGAATTCGTCTCGCGCCTGCAGAGCATTTGACGGTCAGATTGTCTAGTGGATCATATAAGTCCAGTAGGTTCAGAGTGGATTCAGTTAACAAGTTAACAGTATTCTGGATCGCTGGCAATAGATCCGCAAAACCTTGATTTCAAACCCCAGGTTTTCTGGGGTCAAAGCCAAGATCGCTGTGAAAACATGCGGCTGTTCAGAGCCCCGCGGCGCGGAAGGTGGCCGGGCCAGACCATCAGTTTTCACCAAAAGACCGGCGGTATCTGGACTGATCACTTGGCCCTTGTCCCCCCTTAGGGGTGCTCCGATATTGTCAGCATGGACAACGCGATCCGGCAAGTTTGCGCTATAGCCGGATGACGTAATCCTTGGTTGTGGTCTCGATCACCTCCCATGTCCCGCTAAATCCGGGCCGCACCACAAAGGCATCTCCGGCACGCAGTGTCGTTTCCTTGCCGCTGGCATCGGTGATCACCGAAACCCCTTCGGTGAGGCGGAAGTATTCCCATTCGTCATAAGAGACCCGCCATTTGCCGGGAGTAGAGCGCCAGATGCCGCAGTAGAGCCCGTCGCGCTCTTCCAGGTTCCACGTGGTGAACACAGGTGCGCCGGAAATGAGTTTATCCTTTGCCGGTGTTTCGCTTTCGCCTGCCCCGGAGGTGGTGACGGGAAAGAGTGTCTTGTCCATGTTTCGGTCCACTGATCATTAATTTGATCAAATTCTGACAGGGGTTTTTTGCAAAGGCAAGATGCAGGTAAGGAATCCATGACCCAAAAGCGATAAGTGACCGGTGGCTTTTCCGGTGCTTCTCTGCAACACTCACCGCGAATGTTCACGTATTTTCGCGGGTTAGGTGATGTAAATAGTCATTACATCACCATCTAGGTCGCAAGGCAATTTGATAGGAGGGGAAGGCACAATGGCCAGTCCTGAATTTGACAACATGATCCAGGCAACTCAGCAACGGGTTGCAGAATCGCAGGATAAGATCGCCGCGCTATCGTCGCGGATCGAAAGTGCCCGTGCACGGGCCGGGGTAGACGCAGAGGCAGCGATCGACATCGAGAATGCGACCCTGGACGATGTCCACGCGCACACCGATGTGATGAACGCCAATATCGCCGAGCTGATCATGGGTCTGGACGATGTAACAGCCGCTTTCTCCAAGGATTTCGACGACATGCGTTCGAAAACCGGCTGGGAAAGCTTTGTCGGCATCTTTGCCAAGGGTAAGTCGGAATCGATGCGGCAGGACCGGATGAAGACCGCCAATATCGATGACAAGCTGCAGGATTTGATCGCCAAGTCCGATGTGATCGTGAAATTGCTGGAAGGTCAGCTGACAACGCTGGAAGAGCAGCGTGAAAAGGTTCAGGTGAACCTTGCCTCGACGCTGGATGACCGCGAGTTCACCGTGCAGGAGCTGGAGACCTTGCGGGCAGAAATCCTCGCCATGGACCCGCAGCTGATCGCGTTGGAGAACAAGATTTCGGTCGAGCAGGACGCCGCCGCGCGCACCAAGCTGGAGACCGAACTGGCGGATCTGAACGCCAAATACAACGCCATGGTGCAGGACGAACAGGTCAAATTGGCCAAGTCTCAGACGCTGGAGCGCTATATCGAGAAGGGCAAGACCTGGGTCGACAGCCTGCAGAACCAGGCGGCGACGCAGATGGTTTTGATCAACAAGTTGCAGACGGACACCCAGCAGCGGGTGGTGCTCTATGATGCGCTGACCAAATCGCTGAAAACTGCGCAGCAGCAGGATGTGGCGCACCGTATCAACGAGATCGGCGTTGAGACCGACAAGGAAGCCCAGACCGCCATGGCCGCCATTGGCACCGCGACCAACCAGAAGATGGCCGACATGCTGGAAGCGCATGAGGACAACATGGTCTTTGCCCGCGACGTGCTGGAGAAGAAGGCCAAAGCGGATGAACGGTTCGCCCGGCGCTTTTCGGCGATTGTCGAGAAACACGACAAGAACTTGTACGGGGGCTGAGACCGGCCAGATGAATGGGGTTAGCAACACGTTGGTGCGATGCAGCGTTCCGTTTTTCACAACCGGAAGAGCGGTAGAGCCCGGAGTGGCATTATGACCAACCCGTCACGCGACCATACCGGCCTTACGGATACTTTCGCCTCGCGCCGGTATTTCCGCAAATTCGGGGCTATCACTCAGCACCTGACCCGCGTTGCCGCGGCGATGGAGGCTGAGGGGCGGCTTACGAAGTCGGATGTGAAGGTGCTGACCGGCTACCTTATGCGGCTCAGCTTCACCTTTCGTGCGCTTAGCATGAAATACCTGCTGGCGGGGCGCGATACGGGGCGGTTTTTTGGTAGCCTTGCCATGGACAAGCGCGACAGTGGCTTTCCGGTGGCGGCAGAGCTGCTGACCATGGCCAATGACGCGCAACAGGCCGAGCAGCATCTGGCCAACACGCCGGGACCGGAGGCGTTGAAAGACCAGATGGTGCGGACGATCATTCGTGACCAAGAGGTGCCGACCAAGCTGCAATTCGCCCTGTCGCAGCGGCTCTATTATGAGGAGCTGCTGAGGGGCGAGCTGTTCTGGGCGCAGAACCATCCGGTCTGCGACTGGGTTGAGAACCTCGGCGAGAACCGTCGCCGTTTCAACCTGCATTGGGCGGTCTACGACAGTGATGTGAACCTGCCGGTGATCTACCTGATGGAACTGGAAGATAGCGGCAAAGTGGCCCTGCCCAAGGATCAGCGCCGCTGGCCCGAGGTGCAGGCGCATCTGATGGGGCAGTCCCTGGGGGCCTTGAAACTGGTGACAATCGCCAAGGGTTTTGACGAGGATTTCGACGATCTGCATCCCAAACGGCTGCGCCGCTACCATGTGGGGCCGATGTATTCTTCGGCTTATACGGAACAGTCCGGCCCGTTGCGTCAGGTGCTGGAACAGGCCGAGGCGCCGGAAGGACAGGACTGGGCGCTGGCCTGGACACTGGAGGAGCTGGAGAGCGAGCGGGTGACCTCAGAGCGATCCGGCTGGTTTGGAACCGTGGAGCGCGAGATTTTTGCGCTCGATCCCTTTGGCGGACGCGGGGCTGATACAGGGGCGACGCAGATGCAGCGTTCTATAATTCTGCCGCAGCGCCCGTTTCAGGTATTGGCAGAGATGGACCCGCCGGGGTTTGCCGAGGTGCAGAAATTTGTGGTGAGCCCGGCAGGGCAGGTGCTGCGGTATTGACCCTTGTGCGGCTGGAAAATGCGGGTGCCTTGCCGCTCGGCGGCATAGCCGCCTGCCGGGCAGCGGGATGGGGGCGTCCTTGGGGATGCGCTGGTCTGAGGTATATCCGGTCGACATGCGGCAGGGTTAAACAATTCCGGGCTCCGATTTTGTGGTTTCGGAGCAGACATTGAAGATATTTGAAGGGGTGGATTAATGAGCCTGACAAGCGATCAGATGGAGCTGCGGGAAGACGAGATCCGCAAACATTATGCGGCAGCGGCAGCGATGCTGGAGGGGTTCGATCATACGCCGCGCATAGCATCGGCGCAGGCAGAGACGGCAGCGCCCGAACGCTCAGTCGGGATTGGCACGCGGCGGCGATTCCGCTCGACCACACCGGGGCTGGTGACGCGCTCCACTGCGCGGCCCGAGGGGGTGCATCTGGTGGCGCGCATTGAGGGCGCGGATGAGGATGATCCGCTGACCTCACCCTTGCAGGCGACCGCGCAGCATAGCCTGCGCCGGGCCCTTGCCATTGCGCTGGCCGTTGGCGAAGCCTTTACCGAGACTTCGGGTCTGACGGATCTTAAACGGGCCAATCTGGCGGGGTCGCTGGATGCGGCGCGCAAGGGTGAGTTCACCGAATTGCTGGCAGCGGAGGCACTGGCAGTTGCACATGTCTTTGCCAATGCTGCCGTCAGCCTGCTGGCCCCACATGCCAGCGAGACGCAGGCCGAGGTCGGCGAGGCAGAAGAATTGCTGACGGACAATGCGCCGCTCGCCCTGCACGGGGCATTGTGGGAGCTGGATCAGAAACTGGCGCTGCATGCGCCCGATGATACAGCCCTGATCGCGGTGATTTCGGCCTACGGCGAACAGCTGATGGAAAAAGCGGCCCTGCGCGCCCAGAACGCAGCCCGGCTTGCGCCCTTTACCGGCGCGGTCTGGCATGTAGAGGCGGATGATCTGACCATTCGCGGCTTTGAGGCGGCCTCCAAGGCCAAGTCAACGACCCTCACCATGGCCTTCAAGAAGCCGCATGAGGTGGTCGGCAACCACATTGCCAAATATCAGGCGATGCGACTGGCGAAGATGCTGATGGCTTATGATTTTGACCGTCGCCTCAACCCCTTTGCCGAGATGGGCGGCTTTATTTTCACCTTCATGGGCGACGGCAAGCCGGGCACCGGTAAGACCACGCTGATCCAGATGATGGCCGGGCTGGTCAATGACTACTGCCAGGTGGCGGGCTACCCGTTCCGCTATCAGAACTTCGGCATCGACAATATCGACAGTTATCAGGGTAAATCGGGGCAAAACGCCAAGAGTTTCATCCAGAATGTGCTGGATCCCGGCGTCATCGGATTTGGCACCATCGACGACATTGACCAGATCGCGGGCAAGCGCGGTGACCGCCAGTCCAGCGCAGGCCAGCAGGAGGTAACCGCGGTCTTCATGGAGGCCTTTGCCGGCGCCAACACGGTCGTGCGCGGCAATTGCACCTTCGGCATGTTCTCCAACTATCCGGAAAATGTCGACGACGCCCTGCGCCAGCGGGCCGGGGCGCGGTTTCTGGTCGACGGGCCGCAAACGCGCGAGGATTACATCGACATCCTGACGCTGCTGATGGGCAAGAACCACGAGGTGCCATTGGGCCAGCACGATCTGTTCAGTGCGCAGGAGATCAAACGCGCGGTGGCGCGCTCGTTCGAGGCGCACAACCAGCCGCAGGAACCGGGGCTGGCAGAGGTCTTTGGCCGTGTGCACGACAGGGTCGGCACGCTGGATACGCTGGCCAAGCTGGGCACTTACCTCAAGGCCATTCAGGAGGCGGATGAACGCTTCACCGGTCGCGCAATCAAGAACATCACCGACGCCGTAAAAGTCCGCGCGATGGATTTTGAGCTGCCCGATGAATGGATGGAAAACCCGGATCTGTTCCTGTTTAAGGACTACGACGCCAAATGCGCCATGATCAGCGATCTGCGCAAACCCATCACCACCGAAATGGTGATCCAGGAGATCAACCGCTATGCGGATTCCGAATTCCGCTATGCCGATAAATCCGACGAGGGCGCCATTGATAACATGGTGCGCGATTTTGGCCGTCAGGAGGAGGCCAAGCGGCGCTATCTGGAGGGCAAGTCTTGATCTGCAGCAACCCGCAAACGCCGGTAATGTGGCGCCATAGCCCCCTCCCCATGGGGGGGAGGGAGGGGGCTGCGCGGCAAAGCCGCGCGGGTTTGCGGGATGTTAGCGAGGGCACATGATCTTTTTATTGTTCATCTTCCCTCCCATGATTTTGTTGTGCCTTAGTGCGGCAGTCGCCTTGCGGTTTACCTTTGTGAATCAACCGGGATTTCCGAACTTTGCTCTGGCAAGTCTATTGAATTTTGTAGCAGCGGTTCTTGTCTACTCACTTGTGATGGCAGCGATTGGGCATGAGTTCTATACCGGGCAAGAAGATGGAGAATGGGCATACTACGTCGAGGGAGTTCTAGCATGGTCGACTTGGTCTGCGTTCTTGTGGCTACCGGTCATGACCGGACTTGCATTCGTGTCTTGGAAATGGGGGTGACACCATGAAGCGACTGATCTCCAAAGGCCTGATGTTCGGCAATCTCTACCATGTCGCATCCCCGGCGCTGGTGGAACGCTACAACCGTGCCCTCAAACATCTGACCGGCAAGACCACCAGCCTCTCCGACTTCCACGTGGATATCTCTGGCTACTCTCCCGAAGTGGGGGACGAGCTGGGCGACGACCTGTATCTCAACCACGCAGGGGTAAACCGGCAGTTCATTCTGCTGAGTACCGAACAAAAGCGTTGCCCGCTGCTGAATGTGAAATTCTCGGTCAACCGTGATATCCTGCGCCGGTTTATTGAGGTCAATGAACGCCAGCTCTTTGCGCTGACGGCGACGGATGCGGTGGCGGGTGAATTGGTGAACTCGGTCTTCTCGGTGGACAGCCCGGCGCGGCTGTTTGATATCCGCCGCATCACGGTAGAGGCGGACACCACCCAAGGCACCATTGCGCAGGCCGAGCATCTCGGCGCGCTGGTCGAACGCTTCAAGACCGAGGAAGACGGCTGGTTCGATGATCTGCTGATTGGCGAGATGATCTCTACGGCCAAGACAACCGGTGATGTCACCCGCAACCCGGTGCATCTGACCCATGAGGTGTTTGAACAGCAGAACTTCTGGACGGCCCATTTCGGCGGGCTCTACCTGTTTGGCGGGCAGGATCACCCGGCGATGATTGCCAGTGGCGACAAGCCGGAAGGTGATCTGCCGGTGAAATATGTCTTTGGCATGAGCGAGCGGAACCGCATTGCCAAGTTTCTGGAATACAATGATCTGGCCGAACCCATCGTGAAAGCGCGCGGCATCGACGGGGCGGCGGTGCTGCGCCAAAAGATGGATTTCATCGTCGCTGATACGCTGGCCGCCAAGGGCTATGACCTGACCGGCAGGGCGCGGCGAGATATGCGCAGGCTGGCGGCGAAATACGCGAGCGATCTGCCGCAGGAATACGAGGGCCTCGCCGCGATGGTCCGCTGGGCCGAAGGTGGTGGCAAATGGCCACGGATTTCTTCGGACCATCCCGCCTATTTCTATTCCCTGCGTGCCGCAGACACACCAGACCGCGATCTGGTGAACATGCTGCTGGCTGAACTTGCGCCGCGCGATTTCCGCCAGCTGTTCATCTGCCACAAGGAACGGTTTTATGACCTCTACCGATCCTGGCCAGAGGAAAAACGTGCCTATGTGGCGGATTTCCTCGCCAATGAATATGCAGTGGATAAGGCGGGCGCGCGTGATGCGCTGTTCGGGCATGAGCCGGATATGACGGGCCGGGTGCCATCGATGCCGAAGAAGCGACGCGAAACACTCGTCGATAGGGTCGGCCCCTGGGGTGCGGTCGATCGCGCAAGGAGGCGCTGAGCCATGGTTTTGTTTTCCAGACTGTTCATCCTGCTGGTGGTGCTGACGGTAATCTATGGCGCCGTCTCGCTTTATTCACGCGAGGTGCGCCGCGCCAAGCTGAAACGGCGCTGGCGCGACAAGGGCTTGACCGGCGACCGCGATGCCTTCATCCAGCGCGGGCTGAAGCAATACGACCGCTCGTTCAGGCGTCGGCTGATACTGCTGGTCTATGTGCTACCGCTGGGGGCGATTGCGCTTCTGGTCTATACTATGAACTTTATGTGAGGGTTGTCTGAGATGGTCTATGTGAAATGGGTGTTTTGGATCACCTTCTGGGTATTGTTCGGCTCGGCGCTGCACTACACACTGCCGCAGCATGATGTGGTGCGTGTGGTGGCCACGGATGTGCGCCGGGTGGATTTCGGTGACAATTCCATGTTCTGGGCACAACAGGACACCGGGCAGGAAAGTGCGACAACCACCAACCGCGATGTGCGTTTTGTCGAGGCATTCCGCCCCAATGGCCGCCCGATCGTCTACCGCAACGAAGACACCGGCTGGGGCTGGCCGCCCTATTTCAAGCTCGACAGTTCCAATCTTCAGGCCGAGTTGACAGATCTGGTCTCCACCAGTGATGCGCCGCAATGGGTGCTGCTGCGCCACTATGGCTGGCGCAATCAGTTCTTCACCATCTTCCCCAATGCGGTTGCGGTGAAGCCCGTCGATGGGCCGGATCACTCGGTCACCAACTGGTTCAATATCGCCTTCCTTACCATGCTGGCCGCATTGGTCTGGGCCATCTGGGTGCGGCTGCGCCGGTTCCGTCAGGCCCGGATCGATCCGATGCTGGAAGAGGTCGAAGACAGCCTTTATGCGGCGGGGGATGCGATTTCCGAACGTCGCGGACGTGTGCGCCGCTGGCTGGACAGCTGGAAAAGCAAATAACAGACCTGCGCAGGCGGGTTGGGCTCCAGCCCGCCTGCGCGTTCTGCGAAATACCTCAGTTAGCCGCCTGTCCTTTGGGGGGTTTTCTCTTTTTTGAGGGAGCCCTCAACGTGGTTGGCACTGCGGGGTGGAACGCGAGCATGTTCAAAAAGATATATCCTGTGGGTATATTTTTGCCCGAAGTGCCCATTTTGTTGGAATTTTGAAAATTCAGCATAAGTAATTCCGAAAGGACGCCGAGGCAGATCCTACACCAGAGCAGCACAATGCGCGGATGCGCGGGCACCGCCCGCGCTTTCCTCTTGATGGTCTGGTAGGAGGCACCCGATGAGCAGCAGCCGCAGGAAGATTGCGATACTTGGCGGAGGCGTCGGTGCCATGACCGCCGCTTTTGAACTGACAGCAACCCAAGCGCTGCGAGAGCGCAACGACGTGACCGTTTATCAGGTCGGTTGGCGGTTGGGTGGCAAAGGAGCCAGCGGACGTCACAGTGGCCCCGGCGCCCGCATCGAAGAACATGGGTTGCACGTTTGGTCCGGGTTCTACGACAATGCCATCCGCCAGATGAAAGCCTGCCTGAAAGAACTGAAGGATGCTGGCATAGACGGGGTATACTCCGATTTTGACGCAGCCTTCATTGCCCATAACAATATCGCACTGGGGGACGGGCCGGGAAATGGCTGGAAATTCTGGCCGGTCCGGCCGGAAAACAATGATGCGGTGCCCGGTGAAGGATCGGTTCTCTTGTCGCCGTGGGAGTATTTCACCGAGTTGACCCGCTATCTGCGTGACATGCTGGACCAAAGCCCGGTTCAGCCATCCGCAGATGACCATCCGGAACAGCGTTTGAGCGGGGAGTTGCGGCAGCGACTGCGCCGTCACCTGGTGCCAGACCGCGCGGATGAACCCGTCACCCCACTCCATGCGTTGCATGATTTTGCGCAGCGCCTACCAAGCAATGCCACCACTCACGCCGTCGAAGACAGCGAAGCGCTGCGCGGATTGACACGCGAAGTCCACGCCACGATCAAAAGCCACCGGACGGCACTCGCGGGTCACGCAGATGCGGATTTGATGCACGAGGTGCTATTGGCGCTCGATCTTGGCGGGGCGGCTTTGCGGGGGATGGTGGCGGATGGTGTGGTGACCCACGGCTTTGATGTCATCGACCACGAAGAAATCTCGCATTGGCTGGCCAAACATGGGGCGCGGCCGGAAACCATCGACTCGCCGCTGGTGCGCGCGGTCTATGATTATGCCTTTGGGTTCCGTCATGGCATGACAGACCATGCCCATCGTGCAATCGGGGCCGGAACCTTCCTGAAAGGGTCGATGCGGTTGTTCCTCACCTACAAGGGTTCGATCTTCTTTAAGATGCGGGCTGGCATGGGGGATACAATTTTCACCCCTTATTACAAGGTGTTGAAGGCGCGCGGCGTTAAATTCCGTTTCTTCCACAAGGTGCGTGAGCTGAAGCTGGATCACAGCAAACAGGCAATCGAACACATTGGGATCGACCGTCAGGCAACGGTTCTGGCCGATGACTATGACCCGTTCGTGCGCGTTGCGGATCTGGATTGCTGGCCTTCGCAACCGCAGTTTGATCAGCTGGCCGAGGCAGAGGCGTTGCGGAGCCGCCAGATCAATCTGGAAAGCAGCTGGACAGACTGGGAGCCGGTGGGCCGGGTGACCCTGCAGCGCGGGCAGGATTTTGACGAGGTGGTGCTGGGCATTTCGATCGCGGCCCTTCCTGCCGTTGCGGGGGATCTGATCGCGGCGGATCCCAGTTGGCGCCATATGGTCGAAAAGGTCGAAACGGTGGCGACCCAGGCGATGCAGCTTTGGTTGCGGCCGGACACCGGCGATTTGGGCTGGCAACACGGAGACAGCATCCTCACCGCCTATGCGGATCCGATGAACACTTGGGCCGATATGACCCATCTTGATGCATCGGAAACATGGCCCGAGGCTGACAGGCCCGGCAGCATTGCCTATTTCTGCGGGCCGCTGGCCGATCCGGATCACCTGCCGCCCTTTACTGATACTGGTTTTCCGGCCCGTGCCGTGGCCGATGTGCGTGATCAGAGCCTGCGCTGGCTGAACGGTATAATCGACACCCTGTGGCCCATGGCCAAAGATCCCGGTAGTGGCAGTTTTGATCAGTCGATGTTGATCAGCCCTGACCCGCAGCCGGGCGATGATGCCTGGGCCAGCCAGTATTTTCGCGCCAATTTTGAACCCACCGACCGTTATGTGCTCTCTGTTCCCGGCTCCACCACCGCCCGTCTGCGTGCGGACCGGTCCGGTTTCCGCAACCTATGGCTGGCCGGTGACTGGACCTATACGGGCATCAACGCAGGCTGTGTCGAGGCGGCTGCCATGTCTGGTCTGCGGGCCGCGGCGGGTCTGATGGGGGTGGTGCCGGATATTGTCGGCGAAGAGGTTGATCCGGTGCCCGGTGGACCGCTGAACAGCGGCGGTGGCAATCCGCTGATGGGGCCGGTGTTGAACACCATCCGCTCTCAGAATTCGCCATGGCCCTGGAGCGCGCTTTACGGGATGGCGCAAACGCTGGGGCCCGCTGTCATGGTGCCCTTCGCGGCAGAGACCGTCGCGGCGATGCTGCCCGACGGTCTGGCACTGGCGTCGCAAACCCTGACGCCGGGTGACCAGCACCCTGTCATTTTGCTCTTTGCGCAACAGCGCGGGGTGCGGCCCAATCAGATCCCCTTTGGCATGAACTATACCGAATTCATCTGCGCCGTTCCCTGGGTTCGCCATACGGATCACAGATTGGCGGATCTTCCGCCTCTGATCTGTCCAACAAAACTCTACCTCGACAGTCTGGCGCCGATCCTGCTGGGAATCTATGGCTACGGTTTCCCCAAAGAACGTGCCGCAATGGAGGTGGATACGGATACCTATATTGTGCGCGATGGTAAGAGCGGAAAAGAGATCATCTCCTGCGCCTTTGACCGCACAGGTCCCAAAGTTCAGGCGCATATGCTGCCGCATTTTGCCGTCGCGCGCCCCGCCTATGAAATGGCAATGGTAACGCGCAACAGGGCCGGGCAATGGCAATATTCGGTCTATGATTTCTCGCTCGGCCAGTCGACGCTGGAACCGCTGGACATGGAAATCCGCATCTCAGAAAACCGGTTTGGCCTGCCCGGGGGTATTCTCAAACCGCCCAGTATAACCACCTCACCTTTTGGCGCGGTTTTCCTGACCAGCGACGCCACCATCAACAACCCGCTGCAGTCTTATGAACTGCGCCGGGTCCTGCGGGAGCGGGGGCGTTGACCGGCCCGTGCTGCCCTTCCTGCGGATCAGAACTGCCGGTTGCTGCCAGGTTCTGCAGCGCCTGTGGCGCGCGCATTACACAGCAGGCCGAGGCGCATTCGCGCTATATGACTGTTCTGTTCTGCGATCTGGCCGGGTCTACATCCATGGCAGGCGCGATCGGGGATGAGGCGATGTTCACCCTGATCCGCGCCTATCAGGACATATGCAATCAGGTCACTGCAGAACACGGCGGCTTTGTTGCCAAATACATGGGCGATGGGATGCTGGCCTACTTTGGTTACCCGGACGCGATGAAGAACAGTGCCGCGCAGGCGGTTTCGGCGGCCTTACAGATCATCCGGAAAACCGGGCAGATCGCAGCACCGGACGGCGCTTCGCTGACGGCAAGTGCTGGGGTCGCCACAGGCTGGATGGTCGTAGGGGATGCCAACGCCAGTGCCGCCGCTGCCGAGGTTATGGCCATTGGCAGCACGGTGAATCTGGCGGCACGGCTGCAGGCCGAAGCCGGCGCTGGCCGTGTTGCGGTGTCTTCGGGCACCAGTCAGCGCCTGTCACCGGGTCAGTTTGCGCTGGACCGGCTGGGTGTGCGCCCGATCAAGGGCTTTGCCGAACCGCTGGAGATCTGGCTCGCCGACAGGGCAGGGGCTACCGCCCCGCCAGCGGTCTTTGTCGGCCGTGAAAAGCTACAAAAGATGCTGGGAGAGGCCTGGGCCACGGCCAGCGGTGGCGCGGTGACATTTGCCGCCGTCATAGCGCCGGGTGGCTATGGCAAAACGGCCTTGGCGCGGGCCTTCATGAAATCCACCGTGGATGAAGGCAATGTCTACTTCCTGCGTGGAGAGGCACACCGCAGCGAACAGGGGTTCGCGGCCTTCCGGGGGTTGATCCGCGAACTTGCCGGTATCAGCACAGCAGAGCCTGCGGACCAGCAGCGGGCGACCCTGCTGGCCTGGGCACCTGACGGGGCGGCTGACGGGCTGGTGATGCTCTGCGGCTTGCACACAGATGAGGTGGCGCCACTTGTCCGCACAGAACAGATAGGCCGCGCCCTGCGTCAGGTTCTGGCATGGCGATTGCCACAGTCACCGGCCATCCTGTTTATAGATGACGCTCATTGGTTGGATCCGGACTCGGTTCGCCTGGCGGCAGAGCTGCCCTCTATCCTGGGCGCGCGCCCATTGCTGGTGCTGGTCACCCGCCGGCCTGAGGGCGCAGATGTCCCTGTGCCCGAACATTTCAGCATTGCTCTGGACCTCATGGGGGACACTGAAGCCGAGGCGCTGATTTCGGCGCTGGATGTGGCGGGGATCATCCCGTCTGACGCACGTCGTCAGATCATCACCCAGGCCAGTGGTGTGCCGCTGTATTTGGAACATATCACCCGTGCCGTGCTGGAACGCCCCGACCACCGGGTCGAGGATGCGGTGCCTGTCACCATGATCGAGGCACTGCATGAGCGTTTTAGCCATCTGGGTGACGCGCTTGTGCTGGTCGAAGCGGCGGCGGTTCTGGGGCAGGAGTTGCGGGTGGATGTGCTGGCGCAGATGCTGGGGTCCGGCGAAGACGCGGTTTCAGCGCAGGTGTCCCGCCTCATTGGGCGTGGATTGTTCCGCCTGCGCAGCAGCGGCAAGGTTGCCTTTGACCATGCGCTGATCCGCGATGCGGTTCTGGACACCCTGCTGAGACCAAAGCTGCGTAGCCTGCATGAGGTGGCGCTTGGTGCTTATGAGGCCGCCCGGCCGGGCCATCTGCAGGCCGATCCGGTCACGGCGGCAATGCATCTGATGGGGGCCGCCCGCGAAAGCGAAGCGATCCCAAACCTGCTTGCCGGGGCTCAGACGGCTCTGATGCGCGGGGAAATTGCCGAATCTGTGCGCTTGCTGCGTCTGGCCGAAGGCGGGCTGGCTGCGGTCCCCGAAGCGGGCGGGCTGCGCAATGGTCTTGAAATGGCAGTGCAATTCACCCTCGGGCTTGCCTTGGTTCAGCACCGGGGCTTTTCCGACGATGCGGTTGCAGCCGCCTATGAACGCGCACTGGAACTCTGTGTGGCGGGCGAAGGCGGCAGCGAGTCCGAGTTTCAGATCGCCTGGGGCATTTGGGCCCATTACATGGTCACCGGTGGCACCGCCCGTGCCCTGCAGATGACCGACCGGATGAGCAGTATCGCCAAACAAATGCCGGAACTGGAAGTTCTGGCAGCCTCAGCGCGCGCATTGGTTCTGTGTAATCAGGGAGAATTTCGAGCGCAGGAGGAGGCCGCCGCGCGGGTTGATGCACTGTATCAGCCAGAGGTTCACCGGCTGCACGGGCTGACCTATTCGATGGACAGTCTGGAAATGGCACATCTGTTCAGGATCCACGGGCGATACATTGCAGGTGACCTTGCCGGGTGGCAGGCGGCATTTGATGCGGCACGGCGCCATGAGGCCTTTCTCGATCTGCCCATTTTGCAACCCTATGTGCGGATCTACAGTCTGGCACCGCAGACCTATGCTCTGCCACAGGTCGACTGCCGGGAAGAGCTTGCTGCCGCTGTTGTGTTTGCCCAAGAGATTGGCCAGCCCTTCTGGGTCACGGCCGGGCAGGTTTGGCTTGCGCATGAGGCGGTGCGCAGCCGCGGGCCGGTGGCCGCGCTGGAGGAAATGCGGACTGCGATCCGCATGATGGAGGCGATTGGGCTGAAGCTTGGCACCGCCTATCACGACGCGGTCTTTGGGTATTGCTGTGCCTGTGCTGGCGAAGCCGAAGAAGCCCGCGCCATGATCGGGCGCGCCAAACAGGCCATCGCCGAGGGGCGCGATCTGATCTACGCCCCCGAGGTCCTGCGGCTTTCAGCAGAATGCCGCTTCGCTCTCGATCCGAGCGCTCAGTTTGAGGTGCAGTCAGAACTGGATAAGGCCGCCAAACTGGCTGAGGCCAGCGGCAGCCTTGCCTGGTCCGTGCTGATCGCCGCATCACAGGCCCGGATGCAAGCCTTGGACGAAGGGCAGCCGAAGGCCGAGACCTGGCTGAACAGCACCCTGCACCACATGGTGCCGGTGCCGTCCTGGGATCACCCGGCCGTGCAAACCGCACGCAAGGCCTTTAGCCACCCTGTCTGAGGTCTGGGGCTGGGACGGCGACTGGGTCGGAGGCTGCGGTTCCCGGTGGAGGCAAACCGCAGCCATTAGTGTCGTCCGATCACATCATGTTCCAGAGCTGGAACAGCAGTCCGATGGCGAAGGCACCGGTCAGCGAAAGGGCAATGTACAGGGCAAAGACCTGTGGGCGGGCCAGAGCCCAAACCGCCATGGCGGCGGGAATGGAGGTAACGCCGCCTGCGACCAGAAAGGCCAGACCAGCACCAGGCGCCATGCCCTGACCTATCAGACCGCCGACCAGCGGAAGGGCCGCATAGCCGTTGAGGTAGGCGGGCACTCCGACCAATGTGGCGATGATGATCGGCACGATCCCTTCGCCGCCCAGTGTTTTGGTCACGGTTTCTGCTGGAACCCATGCCACCATCAGGCTTTCCAAGAGGAAGGCCAGGAGCAGCCATTTGGCCAGGAACAAGGTCGTGTTGCCGGCTGTCTTGGCAAATTTTTCGCGCCGCTCAGCTACGTCCCAAAACCGCCAGACCACCTCTTTGGGGGCCCGCATCCGTGCGCCGCCACAGCCGCCGTTTCCGACCCCTTCGCGCAGCGGATCCTGCAGCGCGCCAACGCCCGCCAGCAGATGCACCGTCAGCCCGCCGAACAGCCCCAGCGCCAGCGCCGCCAGTGTCTTGGCTATGGCAAATTCAAACCCCAGAACGCCGGCCGTCAAAAAGAACATCGACGGGTCCATCACCGGTGAGGCCAGCCAGAAGGCCATGACAGCGGACAGCGGCACCCCCATGGCGAGCAAGGCGGCGATCAGCGGAATGACCCCGCAGGAACAAAACGGCGAGAGCCCACCAGCCAAAGCGCCCAGAACGATCATCAAGAGCGGCGCGCCGGTAAAGGCACGCGCCACAAGGTTGTCAGCCCCGGTGGCGCCGGCCCAGGCCGCAATGCCGATGGACAGCAACAGATAGGGAGCGGTGTGCAGTAGGGCCGTGCTGGCAAACTCTGCGCTGTCCATTGCTTGGCTGCGGTCAAACAGGCTGAGCAGCAGCAGGATCAGCGCCGAGGCAAGCCAGACCCTGTGATCGCGCCAAAGACTGGTAAGGAGGGACCGTGGTCCGGTCTGTGAGGCAGTGGAGTCAGTCATATCTAAACATCCGGATTTATAGTTGTTTTAGTGTGCAGAAGAACACTTTGGTCAGGCGGTTTCTTTCTCCACCCGGAGCGAGACGCCGGAACAGCATTCCGATGTCAGAAAATTCACCACCCGGTGCATCGCCGGGTAATCGGCCTTGTTGAACACCTCACGGCCGTGTTTTTCTTGCAGAACCAGCCCCGCATCTACAAGCGCGGACAGGTGATGCGCCAATGTCGACGGTGCCATTTCGAGATGCTGGCCGATGTCGCTGACCCGCAACCCATGATCGCCGGCCTTCACCAACAGGCCAAAGATCGACAGGCGGGCATCGTGGCCAAGGGCGGCAAGGGCGCGGGCATTTGGGCTGATCAGTGTCATGCGAGTCAAAATAACTATAAAACTAGTTTTGTCAATATGTGTGGTGACACTGCTTTAGCGGCGCAGTGCAGGCGGGGGGCGGCGATCTGGGATCAGTCAGAAAACAGGTAGTGGGTTCCGGCAATATCGAGGGCTTGATCATCGGTCAGCTGTGGTAGAAAAGCCTTGAGCGCGCCAGCCTGAGCCGCCGGGTCGGCGGCCTCCTCCATGCGGCTGAAATGGGCAAACCCGGCATCGCGGATACGGTCGCTTTCAAACACAATGTCATTGCGGATGGTGGGCAATAGCCGTTCCAGTGTCGCCTGCGGAGTGCGTTCTCCTGCCAGCCCGACGCGGCGGGCATGGCCGGTCAGGTAGTTGTCAGAAAAAAGGCAATCCATCTGCAGGATGCGGGTGGTAGCCCTGTCGCCGGCGAAGTCCTGCAGCAGATCGACGCTGCCCGGATCAATGCAGACGATCAACTGATTGCTGTCGAAATAGTCAAACAGCATCCGCATCAGGGCGCGGCGGTGACGGTGACGTTTGGCCACGGTGGACTGAATGCCCCCGAGATCGGGTAGCGGGCAGCCTTCTTCGTTGAACATATACTCAATGGCAGGGACATTGCTGACCTTGCGGATCTGCTCCAGCAGTCGCTTGGCCACATGCCATTTCTTGGAAACCACGATCAGCAATTCGCGCTCGCGGCCAAGGGTGCTTTCGGCCTCCCAGAAACGCACACCGAACCGACGGCCAATGCGGCCGCGCCCGGCCAGGAATTTATATAGGTCACGACCTTCGTTGGAGATCTGAAAATCCACATCACGCCGGGCATAAAGGCGACCCAACCGGGCCCGCAGCTCTTTTGCATCGGGGCTGATCTTGCGGGCAAACAGGAAATCCTGGCTCAGCAGAAGATCATAGTGATCATTGTGGAATGTGACCGGCATTCCGTAGTCCGAGAACATCAGGAAAGTCAGGGTTCGGGTCTGAATTTCGGCCTCTGGCACCAGATGACGGACAAGGGTCTGGAAAAAGGTCTCATCCGGGATCCAGGTGGTGGCGAAGAACCGCATGACGTCACGCCGCTTGCGGGTGAAGTCGAGTATCCACTCCACTGTTCGGCGCCGCAGGCACCACCACTGGCTGCCGATCTGGACCTGAATGTCGGCAGGTATTTCACGCTTCAGCCCCAGCCGTCGTTGCAGCTCGACTGCGGCATAGAACAGCTTCTTGTTGTTGCGTTCGTTAAAGAAGTGGCGGTAGATCAGCCGCTCTTCTTTCATGCCGGTCTTGATCCAGTCGCTTTCGAAGAAATCAAAGCTTTCGATGAAATCGCAATCGTGCCGGTCGAGAAAGTCATGGGCGTATTCGGCTGTTTTGACCGCCATGCAATCACCCGACAGCATGTAGAAATGGGTCGCGCGCGGAAAGGCCTCTACCGCGGCTTCAACCGCATTCAAGGTTGCCTGAACCAGCGACCATTCTCCCCAGCCGCATTTGATCCGCTTGCGGGCAAAGGTGACATTGGGGTTTTCCGCCAGTGCGGTGCGGATTTCCTCAAAGGCGCGGGGGCTGGCATTTGCATCGAAATGGATCGACATGCAGTCGCCGACAGCGGTAAGCCGTTCGGCTTGCTGGATGATTGCCTCAGGGTCTTTGTGGCAGAGCAGGATATACGCAATTTTTGCCATTTCGGAGACAACACTGCCCTGATTTCTATTATTGTTCTCTTGATAAAGGGGAAGCGGGGCTGAATAAACCTAATTGTTCCGGTTTTAACGCTGGGATGGCAGATTGCCGGGGAACGGCGGCGATAACAGCACAGCGCGAGGAGCAGAAAATGGGATTTCCGGGCACTTGGATGACGGAAAGCGAAAGCCTGGTGTACCGGGTGGTGCCAAAATGTGCCTGCTCGACGATCGGGCAGATTCTGTTTTATTCGGATCATGGCCGGTTCTTTGACGGTGACATTCACGATTCCAAAGACGGCATGCACAAATGGGCCCAGGAAGACAGCCGCGACCTGATCAGCCGGAACGTGCAGGAGCATAATTCCTACGCTTTCACCTGCGTGCGCAACCCCTATACCCGGATCCTCAGCTCCTTCTTCGACAAGATCTGCGGTATCCAGCGCAACGGCAAACGCTACCGGGGCAATCTTGTGCCCAAGCTGGCTTATGAATATGGCATCGAAGTTGGCGGTGTGGACGGCAAGCAGGAGTTTGACCAGATCCAGAGCTTCCGCCGCTTTCTGCTGTTTGCCCGCGACACCATCCGGTATCGCCGCCCGATGGACCCAGATATTCACTGGTCCGCGACCTCCGGCCATGTGTCCACCTTCATCTGGAACGGCGGCACCTATGACAAGATCCTCTGGACCGAGGCCTTCAACGACGGCATGCAGGAGGTTCTCGACAATGTGGAGACACCGCATGCGGTGGATCTGGCCGCGATCCCGCGGTTCAACGAAAGCGAAGGCCACGGCCCCAAGAGGGCGCATCCGGTTGAGGATTACTTCGACGATCTGTCGATGCATCTGGTCTATGAAATCTACAAGCGTGATTTTGATCTGTTCAAATATGACTTTGAAAACCCAGCCAACAAGATGCCTTTCGGAGAGATAGATCTGGATGAGGTTCACGCAAAGCTGGGCAATTAAGGCCGGCGCTGGTGCTCTGCACAGGCTGAGCGCGCAACGGGGGCGCTGCCCCCGCAGCCCTAACGGGCCGCTCCCCCGGAGTATTTTGGAAAAGATGAAACCTGCGGCTTTCACGTGAGGGCCCGAACGCAAAAGCCCCGGAGTGTGATGCTCCGGGGCTCTTTGGTTTTGCTGTGGCGGCTTGCTTAGCTGTCGTAATCGTCGGGCAGGGCGCGCACTGCGCCTTTGGCAGCTGACGTGGCGAGCAGACCATAGGCTTTGAGCGCGGTGGAGACTTTGCGCTTGCGCGATGTGGCCGGTTTCCAGCCCGCTTCGTCCTGTGCGGCGCGGCGCTGTGCCAGTTCCTCGTCCGAGACCGCCAGATGGATCGAGCGGTTGGGGATGTCGATCTCGATCGCGTCACCGTGCTGGACCAGCCCGATGGTGCCGCCTTCGGCCGCTTCCGGGGAGACGTGGCCGATGGACAGGCCGGAGGTGCCGCCGGAGAAACGCCCGTCGGTCAGCAGCGCGCAGGCTTTGCCGAGGCCTTTGGATTTCAGATAGCTGGTCGGGTAGAGCATTTCCTGCATGCCGGGGCCGCCGCGCGGGCCTTCGTAGCGGATGACAACAACGTCGCCTTCCTTGACCTTGCCGGTCAGGATGTCGCTGACCGCGGCGTCCTGGCTTTCACAGACGTAGGCGGAACCGGTGAATTTGAGGATGCTCTCATCCACGCCGGCCGTTTTCACGATACAGCCGTCCAGCGCGATATTGCCGAACAGAACCGCAAGGCCGCCGTCCTGGCTGAAGGCGTGTTCCTTGGAGCGGATGACGCCGCCTTCGCGGTCTACGTCCAGTTCCTTGAAACGATTGGCCTGGCTGAACGCTTGTGTTGTGCGCACGCCGCCGGGGGCCGCTTTGAACAGCGATTCCGCCTCCGGGTTGTTGGCGACTTTGACGTCCCATTTGGCGATGGCCTCGCCCATGGTGGAGGTGTGCACAGTGTGGACATCGTTATGCAGCAGGCCCGCGCGAGACAGTTCGCCCAGGATGGAGAAGATGCCGCCGGCGCGGTGCACGTCTTCCATATGCACGTTGGCGATATTGGGCGCGACTTTGCACAGGCAAGGCACCTGACGGCTGAGCCGGTCCATGTCGGTCATGGTGAAGTCGACCTTGCCCTCGCTGGCGATGGCCAGCAGATGCAGAACTGTGTTGGTCGACCCGCCCATGGCGATGTCCAGGCTCATGGCGTTCTCGAAGGCTTCAAACGTGGCGATTTCGCGCGGCAGCAGGCCTTTTTCCTCACCCACATAGTGACGCTTGGTGATGTCGACGATCTTGCGGCCGGCCTCAAGGAACAGGTTCTTGCGGTCTGCGTGCGTGGCAAGCGTGGAGCCGTTGCCGGGCAGGGCCAGACCCAATGCCTCGGCCAGACAGTTCATCGAGTTGGCGGTGAACATGCCCGAGCAGGAGCCGCAGGTCGGGCAGGCGTTTTCTTCGATTTCCTGAACCTGTGCGTCCGTCAGCGTTTCGCTGGCGGCGGCGACCATGGCATCGACCAGATCGACCTTATGCATGTCGAGCCCTTCGATATCGACCTTGCCGGCCTCCATCGGACCGCCGGAGACAAAGATCACCGGAATGTTCAGGCGCATGGCAGCCATCATCATGCCCGGTGTGATCTTGTCGCAGTTGGAAATGCAGACCATGGCGTCCGCACAGTGAGCGTTGACCATATATTCGACCGAGTCGGCGATGATTTCGCGCGAGGGCAGCGAATAGAGCATACCATCGTGACCCATGGCGATACCGTCATCCACCGCAATGGTGTTGAACTCTTTTGCCACGCCGCCAGCGGCCTCGACTTCGCGCGCAACCATCTGGCCGAGGTCCTTGAGGTGCACGTGGCCGGGGACAAATTGGGTGAAGGAATTGACGATGGCGATGATCGGCTTGCCAAAGTCATCATCGGTCATACCGGTCGCGCGCCACAGTCCGCGCGCGCCCGCCATGTTGCGTCCGTGGGTTGAGGTTCTGGATCGGTACATCGGCATATGGCTGTTCCCTAGTGTTTGTTGCCCTCAGGGACACGATTTGGACGCTAAAGGCAAGGTTTGGAACACGCAGACTAACAATATTTTGCATCCGCGCGCGTTGGATCAGGGGGGCGATGCCCTAGAGTTCTAGGTGATCGGCCAAAATGGCGCGAAGGAGGCTTAGCACCGATGGAGGAACCTGCCGCAGTTGCATTGGAGCATATGACAGGTGCTGACCGGGGTTGCATGACCTGGCTGACCGCCTCGGCGCTGGATGTCACGCTGCAGGACGGCTGCCTGATCCACATTGCCGAAAGCACCGCCGGGGCGCCACCGGAGGGGCTAGTGGCGCGGCTGCACAGGTCCGGTGCGGACTATGAAATACAAACCTTTGAGAGCGGGCCACCCGTTTGGATCAATGGCGAAAAGGTGATTGGTGGCAGGCTGCGAAATGGCGACACTGTTGAGTTTGGAGAGACCGGTCCGCTGTGCCGGGCACGATTTTTCTCGGAAGGTGCACCGGGGCAAAAACCGGTGCAGGAGATCCTTGGCGATGTGGTGGCCTATCTGCGCGTCAGCCGCCAGCCGATGGTCCGGCGGATCTGCCGTGCAGCAATGGCGCTGGCTGGACGGTTGGCCAAGGAAACCGGCATTCTGTTCCGTGTCACGGTCATCATGGCACTGGCGGGGTTCGCATTGCTGGCCTATCAGCAGAATTTGCTGAACCAACGTCTGCAACAGGATTTGCGCGCTGCTGATTTGCAGCTTGAAACCGTGGCTGCAGATTTGGTGGATGCGAGGGCTGACGCGCTGACTCCGGCCGAGTTAAACGCGCTGCAACGGCGGCTGGAGGCCAATGTCTCGCGCCTGGAACATCTGGAAGAGCGCAGCGGATTTGGCGCGCGGGTCGTGGCCGCGGCCCGGCCTGCGGTGGCGTTTTTGCAGGGCACATACGGGTTTCGGGACCGTGACAGCGGCCGGATGCTGCGTCATGCCTCGGGCCCTGATGGGATGCCGCTGTTGACGCCGCGCGGGCGGCCTCTGCTGACGCTGGAAGGCGATGGTCCGCAGGTTGAAATGCAGTTCACCGGCACGGGTTTTTTTGCAGGTGAAGCGGGCCTCATGGTGACCAACCGCCATGTGGCTTTGCCATGGGAGGAAAGCACTGCAGCCTCAGAATTTGGCGGCGGGTTGCAGGCCGTGATGCTGAAATTCGTCAGCTACCTGCCGGGAGAGGTGCTGCCGGTGCCGGTGGTATTGGTGGCGGCCAGCGAGACCTCGGATCTGGCTGTCTTGCGACGGCAAGATGGTGGCGCGGTGCCGGTGGGGCTGCAATCTGCAAAATCCCTTCCTTCGCAGGGCGACGAGGTGATCGTCATGGGCTATCCGGCCGGGCTGAGGTCAATGATCGCGCAGACCGGGCAGGCGTTCATCACCGCGCTACAGGCGTCGCAGGACGCAGATTTTTGGAGCGTTTCTGAAAGACTGGCGGCGGAGGGGTTTATCACGCCGCTGGCAAGCCGGGGAATTGTCGGGCGCCAGACCATCTCGGCGGTGGTCTATGATGCTGAAACCACCCATGGCGGCAGTGGCGGGCCGGTGTTGAATGTGCACGGGCGGGTGGTGGCAGTAAATTCGGCCATTCTGCCGGAATTCGGCGGCTCCAACCTTGGCGTTCCGGTGGCAGAAGTGGAGGCGCTACTGGATCTAGCGGCAGGTCTTTAGGCCGCTCTGGTCAAAGCACCGCGCTTTACGCCGAACCAATGGCTGACCAGCAACCCCATCAGCAGGGCCCAGAACGGCGCGCCGATCCCGAAGAAGCTAATGCCTGAAGCCGTGGCCATGAAGGTGACCAACGCCGCCTCGCGGCCGTCCGGTTGCGCGAGTGAGGCGCTGAGTGCATTGCCAATAGTCGACAGCAAGGCAAGACCGGCCACGGTGGCGACCAGCGCGGGCGGTGCGATCAGAAACAGGCTAATGACGGCCGCTCCACCCAGTCCGGCAAGGATATAGAAGACCCCGGCTGCCGCGCCTGCCAGATAGCGGGTCGCGGGGTTCTCATCGGCCTCCGGGCCTGCACAGATGGCAGCGGTGATGGCGGCAAGGTTGAAAGTGTAGCCGCCAAAAGGGGCCAGCAGCAGGGTGGCCGCTCCGGTGACCGACAGGCTGGCAGACACCGGTGGCTCGTAGCCTGCGCTACGCAGCGCCGCCACGCCGGGCATGTTCTGCGAGGACATGGTGACAACAAACAGAGGCAGGCCAATGCCGACCAGCACCGAGAGTGAAAACTCAGGCATCACAAGAACCGGAGCCGCAAATGTCAGATCCAGCTGATCAAGACTGCCGTAGGTTCCGGAGGCGGCTGCCCAGGAAATACCTGCCATCAGGATCGCAGGAATCGTGTAGCGGGGAAAGAGCTTGCGCCCGGCCAGGAAGGTCAGCGCCATGATACCGGCCAGCGCAGTGTCGCTCTCCAATGCCCGGAATGCGGAGAGGCCGAATTGGAACAGGATACCTGCCAGCATGGCATTGGCGAGGCTTTCCGGGATCAGCCTTGCAAGGGTGGCAAACCAGCCGGTCAGGCCAGTGATCAGCAGAAGCGCGCCGCAGAACAGGAAGGCTCCGGTCGCTTGCTCCAAAGACACGCCGGTAAGCGCGGTGACCAGCAGGGCAGATCCGGGCGTAGACCAGGCGGTAAGCACTGGCATCCGGAACCAGAGGGACAGGATCAGACAGGTGACACCCATGCCGAGCCCCAGTGCCAACAGCCAGCTGCCGGCCTGCGCCTGTGTCGCTCCGACAGCTTCGATCGCCTGAAAGATGATCGCCACAGAACTGGTATAACCGACCAGAACCGCAATGAACCCCGCAGCAATATGCGAGAGCTTCAGATCCTTCAGCATGGCGGCTTCCCTTCTGCGCAAGGCAAGTTAAAGTGAGTCGTGCGTTATAGCGCTCAACTTAACCTTTGTGCGCTATAACGCACAAATCAATTCTGCGGACCGTTGCGATGACCGAGGGAAAAACCCGGATCAACCTGCGCGCATTGCGCACCGAGGCGGGGCTGAGCCTGTCCAAGGCGGCTGAACTCACCGGTGTGAGCAAGGCCATGCTAGGCCAGATCGAACGTGGTGAATCCAGCCCGACGATTGCTACCCTCTGGAAGCTAGCCAAAGGGTTCCGCCTGCCACTGACTGCCTTTCTGGACGGTGATGCGACCGCTGCGCGGGTGCAGTTTCCCGGCAGCATAGATGTGGAACCGGTCTTTCCCTTTGATCCGGCCCTGCGCTGCGAGACATTTCTGGTTCGTCTCACACCGGGGCAGGAGCATTGTTCGGACGCCCATGATACGGGTGTGACCGAGGACATCTATGTTACCCAAGGCCCGCTGGAAATTCTGGCAGATGGTGTTTGGTTGCGGCTGGAAACAGGCAGTGCCCTGCGAATTGTCGCTGATCAGCCGCATGGCTACCGTGATCCGGACGGGCAGGGGGCGGCCTTTCTGAATACGCTGCATTACCCCGCGCTGGGCCCTCAGATCACCACATAAGCAGACACCAAACGCCCCAATTCGGCATGTAGCGCGTCCAGATCTGCCTGTGGTCGGTGGCTGTCCTGAAAATAGGCCGCCACCAGCACTGGCGCGCGGCCGGGCGGATAGAGAATGGCGATGTTAGAAACCGCCCCATTGTTCCCGGTTCCGGTTTTGTCGCCTGCAGTCCAATTGCCGGGCAGCCCGGCCCGCAAGCGGCTGGCGCCGGTGGTGCTGTTGTGCAGATACCCGGCCAGACGCTGCCGGGATGCCGTCTGCAGCAGATCGCCGGTTAGCAGGTCTCCCATTGCCGCCAGCATTGCATCGGGGGTTGTTGTATCGCGGGGGTCTCCGGTGGTGGCCCCGTTCAAGGATGGCTCTGTCCGGTCCAATCGGGTCATCCCGTCACCAGCCGCGCGCATCAGCTGGGTCAATCCCTTGGGGCCGCCAAGACTGTCGAGCAGGAGATTGGCCGCTGTATTGTCGCTGAACGAGACCGCGGCCGCACACAGCTGGTCGACGGTCATGTCGTGCCCGGCATTTGCTCGGGTCAGGGGGGACCATTCTACCAGCCCCTTGGCCGGAACGGGAATGCGGCGGGTCAGAGTTTCCTGCCCGTCGTCAACGCGCATCAGTATGGCCGCTGCCAGCCGGAACTTGAATGTGCTGTTCAGGGCAAACCGGTCGCCGCTGTTCCATGTGCTGCGTCGGCCATCCTGTGTGTCAAGGGCGGCAAACCCCAAGCGCCCGCCGCTGCGGGCTTCGATCATCTGCAGTTCTTTTTGCGGGATCAACGGCGCAGCCTGGGCCCAAACCGGGCGATTGAACGGCACGGAGAAGAGACCAGCCATGGTGGATTTGATCAGGGTTCTGCGGGTGATTGTCATGTTGGGTCTCTGCTTTTTTGCCCGAAGTATCCGCCGCGTCTGTTGGCAGCAACGCAAAGTTTCTGCGCAACTGGGTTTTGGCAAAATCTCGCTTGCATAATGGGTTAGCAACTCCAGCCCTTCTGTCGATGGGCTGTAGGTGTCTGTCCAAAACGGCGTTTGAAGGCCGCTGAAAAATGCGCAGGACTGGCAAATCCGCAGGCCGATGCAATGTGCTTCACACTGCGCGGGCTATGGCTGAGCATGATGGCCGCGTGGTGCAGTCGCAACCGCAGCGACAGGATCGCGGGAGAACAGCCAAAGGCCGCTCTTGTCAGTCGACCAAGAGTGCGTTCCGACAGTCCGATCATGGCACAGACCTCTGCAACATTCGGGGGATTGGCCGTGTTCTGGTCCATCAGTTGCAGTGCGTGGCTCAGCCTTGGGTCCAGTTCCGTAGCGGGCGCCATATAGCCAAGGCTGCGCATCAGAGCCTCTGATCGGGCGGGTTTCAAAAAGACCTGCCGACGTACGTTTTCGGCCAGAGCGGGGCCATGCGTTGTGGCCAGATAGTCCAGCATCATGTCGGTGACACTGTCGCCGCCAATGCAGGTTGCAACCGGGCCGTCGGTTACGAAAGGTGCCAACGTAAAGGACACCTTGGGAAAGCGGCTGCGCAGGGCGGCGATTTCCCCCGGATCAGCTGCTGCGTGGCCGCCGTCCAGAACGCCAGCGGCGGCCAGAGGCCAGACGCCGCTTCCAAGCCCGAACAACAGCCCCCCATGGCGGCGAACAGAGCGAATGCAGCCCAGTAATTTCGGATCAGGTTCACCCGGTGTTCGACTGTTGTAGGAACAGGCAAACAGGGCCTGCACGGGGCCAAGATTGCGCCAAGAGGTATCGGCGAGCACCTCGGCCCCGCAGGAGCTGCGGACCGGGCCAGTGCTACCTGAGGCGGTGACGCAAACGGCGAGCGGCGCTCCGGCGCAGTGATTTGCCATACGCAGCAAATCCCGCGCCACGCCATAGCCGAAAAGTGAAAACCCGTCGTGAATGGAAAAGGCAAGGCGCGGAATCTTGGGCATTTCAGAAATCCACTCATTATTGGCTGAATTACGATACCGCCTTGGGCGCTCCATGGTCAATTCTGCCGGGAAAGACAGCAGAGTTAGGACCGTGAAAATGACAAAGAGCCAGCCTTTGAACATCCTTCTGGTGATGGCGGACCAGATGACGCCGTTCCTGCTGGATGCCTGCGGGCATCAGGGTGCGCGGATGAAGCACCTCTCGGCGTTGACCGATCGGGGTGTTCAATTCACCAACGCCTATACTTCCAGCCCGATCTGCGCACCGGCACGGGCTGGGTTCATGACCGGGCTGCATACATCCACTACTGGTTGTTTCGACAATGGCGATCCCTTCCCCAGTTATATCCCGACCTTTGCCCACTATCTGGCCAATGCGGGGTACGAGACGGTGCTATCCGGCAAGATGCATTTCATCGGGGCGGATCAGCTGCACGGGTTTCAGAGGCGGCTCAATACCGATCTCTACCCGGCGGGGTTCCTCTGGTCCTATCCCATGCTGCCCGAGGACGACCCCCAAGCGATGGCCTTTGACTTCGCACCGCAATATCAGCCGCAGAATGTCGGGCCGGGCTGGTCCAAGGAACTGCAATATGATGAGGAGACCCAGTTCAGGGCGCTGGAATACCTGCGCCATGCGCCCGATCGCCGCTGGATGCTGACGGTTAGCTTCACCAATCCGCACCCACCCTATCGGGTGCCGCAGAAATACTGGGAGATCTACAAGGATGCCGATTTGCCGCCGCCGGAATACGGACCGGATATGGAACAGAGCTATTCCGATTTCGACCGCGCTTTCCTGCGGTGGTACGGGCTGGACCGCACTCCGCTGAGTGACCCGGCGCAGATCCTCCAGGCCCGCCGCGCCTTTGCCGCCCTGTCGCACTACGTGGACGATAAGCTGGGAGAATTACTGGACGTGCTGGACGAAAAGGGCCTGCGCGACAACACGATGGTGATTTTCACGGCCGATCACGGGGAAATGCTTGGTGAAAAAGGCCTGATCCAGAAGCGCAGCTTTTATGAATGGTCGGCGCGCATTCCCATGGTGATCGATATGCCCGGCAGCGCGGCAGCCAAAGTAGACACGCCGGTTTCCTTGTTGGACCTGCCTGCAACCATTGTGGATCTTGCGGGGCAGGACTTGGTGCGCCCGATGCAGGGTCGGTCGTTGATACCCGCGCTCACGGGGGGTGAACTGGACAAGGTGCCGGTGATTGCCGAATACCACGGCGAGGGCATCATGCGGCCCAGCTTCATGGTGCGTCTGGGAGACTGGAAGATGATTTACAGCTATGGCACCCCGCACCAGCTGTTCAACCTTGCCGACGACCCAATGGAACAGGTGAACCGGGCAGGGGACGCTGATGCTGGCGCGGCTGAGGCGCGGCTGTTGGATGAAATCACCGGCGGTCAGTTCGATCTGGAGACCATCGAGGCCGAGGTCTGGGCCCGGCTGCCGCAAAAACAGCTGGTAAATGCGGCCATGGCTGCCAGCCGCACGACGTGGGACCATGTGCCCAAGCAGGATGTGATGACAGGTTACGTACGCAGTTGACAGGCAGGGGCGGAGGCTTGGCTCGGGGGCTCTTGCGTCTGACCGCTCGCCCGCATACATCTGCGCTATGGCCAACCCGAAGCAAAACTCAGATGTGAACTACAAGGTGATCGCGGAAAACCGCCGCGCACGCTATGACTATGCAATCGATGACGATATCGAATGCGGCATTATCCTTGAAGGTTCGGAAGTGAAGGCGCTGCGGGGCGGCGGGTCCAATATCGCTGACAGCTATGCCTCGGTTGAGGATGGCGAGCTGTGGTTGGTGAACAGCTATATCCCGCCCTACAAACAGGCCAAGATGTTCAAGCACGAAGAGCGCCGCCGTCGCAAGCTGCTGGTCTCGCGCAAGGAGCTGTCCAACCTGTGGAACGCGACCCAGCGCAAGGGGATGACCCTTGTGCCGCTGGTGATCTACTTCAACCACAAAGGGCTGGTGAAGATGAAGCTGGGTATCGCCAAGGGCAAAAAGCTGCACGACAAGCGCGCTTCGGATGCCAAACGCGACTGGGGTCGCCAGAAGCAGCGGCTGTTGAAAGACGCGCGCTAAGCTCTCCCTTTTCAGGTTTCCAACCATCATTTACCGGTCTCACAGGGGCACACGCAGCGCTGCCCGGCAAGAATATTGCGCGCCAGCCGCACTTTCTGCCTGCGTCGGCCTGTCGCGACCTTGCGCCTCTGCCATGGCGGCAGTAAGCCTTTGATGACGCGGTAAGGGAGGTGTCTGATGCAGGACGATCCAAAAACACTGGTTTCCACCGAATGGCTCGCAGCCCATCTGAAAGATCCGGATCTGCGCATCCTGGATGGGTCTTGGCATATGCCGGCCTCGGGGCGCGATGCGAAAAGCGAATTTGACGCCGCCCATATTCCCGGCGCCCGCTTCTTTGATATCGAAGACATCTCCGATCACCGCTCAGACCTGCCGCATATGATGCCCCCGGTCGAAAAATTCATGTCCCGCCTGCGCGCCATGGGTGTCGGCGATGGCCATCAGGTGGTGATCTATGATGCTGCTGGGCTGTTTTCGGCCGCGCGCGTGTGGTGGATGTTCAAACTGATGGGGCAGAACAATGTCGCCGTGCTGGATGGTGGCCTGCCCAAATGGCAATCCGAAGGCCGTGAGATCGAGGATCTGCCGCCGGTCATTCGTGACCGCCATATGACGGTCCGGGTGCAGAACCATCTGGTGCGCGATGTGACGCAAGTGTCTTCCGCCGCCAAACTGGGCGACCACGAGATCATCGACGCCCGCGCCGCAACGCGGTTTCGCGGCGACGCGGACGAGCCGCGCGCAGGATTGCGGGCCGGCCATATTCCGGGCTCCAAGAATGTTCCCTTCACCACATTGCTGAACGACGACGCCACCCTGAAGGATGCCGATGGCATCCGCGCCACCTTCGAGGCCGCAGGTGTGGATCTGACCAAATCCGCCATTACCACCTGTGGATCCGGCGTGACCGCCGCGGTTCTGAGCCTCGCATTGGAGCGGATCGGCAAGACCGATCACTCCCTCTATGATGGCTCGTGGACCGAATGGGGCGCCTTCCCGACCCTTCCCGTTGCAACCGGAGAGAACTGATGTTCGAAACCCTGAAAGCCCAGCCCGCCGACAAGATCCTGGCGCTGATCACTGCCTTCCGCGAAGACCCGCGCGACAATAAGATCGACCTTGGCGTCGGCGTCTATAAGGATGCCACCGGCCTGACACCGGTGATGCGCTCGGTCAAAGCGGCCGAGCAGAAGATCTGGGAAGAGCAGACCACCAAGGCCTATACCGGTCTGGCCGGCGATCCGCTTTATGCAGATGGTATGATCCAGCTGGTTCTGGGCAACGCGGTTGCGCGTGGCAATATTGGGGCTGTGGCCACGCCCGGCGGCACTGGTGCTGTGCGTCAGGCGTTTGAGCTCGTGCAGATGGCCAACCCGAATGCCCGCGTCTTTGTGTCGGACCCGACCTGGCCGAACCACGTGTCGATCCTGAAATACCTGAACATCGAAGCCGTCAGCTATCGCTATTTCGACCGCGAGACCCGCGGCGTAAACTTTGACGGCATGATGGAAGACCTGAAGGCCGCAAAAAAGGGCGATGTGGTGCTGCTGCACGGCTGCTGCCACAACCCGACCGGCGCCAACCTGAACCCGGTTCAGTGGCAGGAAGTCATCGACCTGATGAATGCCCAGGGTCTGATCCCGATGATCGACATCGCCTATCAAGGCTTTGGCGACGGTCTGGAAGAAGATGCCAAGGGCGTACGCATGGTCGCCTCCAACTGCCCCGAGGTGCTGATCGCTGCGAGCTGCTCCAAGAACTTCGGCATCTACCGCGAACGGACCGGCTTGTTGATGGCGATCAGCCAGGACGCAGGCGCGCAGGCGCTCAATCAGGCGACTTTGGCCTTCCTCAACCGCCAGAACTATTCCTTCCCACCGGATCACGGTGCCCGCATCGTGGCAACCATCCTGCACGACGACGCACTGCGCGCCGATTGGGCAGCCGAGCTGGAAGCGGTGCGTTTGGGCATGCTGGATCTGCGTCAGGGATTGGCGAATGAGCTGCAGCGCCTGACCGGGTCGGACCGTTTCGGTTTCCTCGCACAGCACCGCGGCATGTTCTCTCTTCTGGGCACCACGCCCGAATTGGTTGAAAAGATGCGCGCCGATTACGGCATCTACATGGTGGGTGACAGCCGCATGAACATTGCCGGTCTGAACACCCAGACCGTACCGCTGCTGGCCAAGGCAATCGTCGACGCGGGTGTCTGATTGATCTCTAACTGAATTGGGGCGGCTCCAACCCTCCCCCCGCAGTCTTTGCTGCCCGGCAGGTTCCCTGTCGGGCAGTTTTTGTTTGTGCCGCCTTCTTTGTATCCGCTTTCCTCTCTGTCATTTGCGTTTCCTGGCCCTCTGCCGCTGAGCGCATTGCGGTCTTCTCCGGGTTTTTGGGTCAGATGAATTTGGATCTGGGTTTGGTTTGCTGTTTGGCGACTCGTTTTGGTTTGGATTCTGTTCGATTTGATAAGTGTGGTTGTGGGTATGTCAGGCTGTTTGGTTGGATTCTTTGGGTTGGGTGTTTGTTTGCGGGTGATCTGGGGTTGCTTGGCGGGTTTTTGCGGAGCGGTCTCTGCCTCAAGTCGTTGTTTTCATGTG
>FREY01000001.1 GCA_900143635.1 Rhodobacteraceae bacterium Alg231-04 | reverse complement strand
GGCAACAAGGTTGCGCCCATTCACGTTGCCTTAAAAGCCACGAGGTCGCCAGGACTGTGCCTGCCGGAATGCGGAATGCGAGGGCAGGGATCAGCCCGCCAAAAGACGCAGCCCGTGCGTGACATCTGATCGCACCGCAAGCCGCAGCCCCGGTTCGTCCCCGGCTTTCAGTGCTGCGATGATCAGCTTGTGATTATGCGGCGGTTCGGTGCGCCCAAGCCGCCCATAGAGCGCCCGCATGGTTGGCCCAAGCTGCAACCAAACCGTCTCAGCGATGGCGAGCATCGCCGGGGCCTGTGCGCGCAGATAGAGCGTGCGGTGAAATTCCAGATTTGTCCGTATATAGCCCACCGCATCGCGTTTGGAGACCATTTCAGCGACATTCATGTTTATGGTCTGCAACCGGTCGATCAGGGCCATATGGGCGCGCGGCAGCGCGCGGCTGGCCAGCTCCACCTCCAGCAATGCCCTGAGGGCGGCGAGCTCTTCGATGCGCTCATTGCTGAGTTCGGGGGCTGATACACGTCCCGAGGCGGATAGAGTCAATGCGCCCTCTGCAACCAGCCGTCGCACCGATTCGCGGGCCGGTGTCATTGAGACGCCAAATTCCTTGCCGATGCCCCGCAGGGTCAGCGCTTCGCCGGGAGACATTTGCCCGTGCATGATTCGGGACCGCAGCGCGCGGTAGACGCGATCATGGGCGGACGGGGCGGCATCAGAGGTCTTCTGTGACAGCATCATGGATCCTTTGTGATCACATCAGCAATCGAGGTCAACGGCTGTGTCCGCCCTAATTGGGACTCAGCCGTCGAAAGAATAGCGATGCAGCAGCCCACCATTGTCGCGCAGCCAGCGGCGTTGCGGCTCGTAACTGCCATAAAGATCGCGCACCAATGACCAGAAGGCGGGGGAATGGTTCATCTCGGTAAGATGAGCCACCTCATGGGCGGCCACATAGCGCAGCACGTCGGGCGGTGCGAGGATCAGGCGCCAGGAAAACATCAGCGCCCCCTCCCAGGAGCAGGAGCCCCAGCGTGACCTCGTGTCCCTGAGGGTGATCCGGCTGTAGTTGCGCCCCAGACGACCGGCATAGTGATCGCAGGCCTCGGCCAGCCGGTCGCGCGCCAGCTCGCGCAGGAAGCGCTGCAGGCTGCGCTGAGCAGTGGCGGCTGGCACCAGCACCCTGTCGGCTTCAAGGGACACCCGGCGCAGGGGAGAGGCCACCACCAGCCGGTTGGTGCCATCCACTGGCAGGGTCGCACCGAGGTCGGCGCAAATCACCTCAGGCTGGCGGGCCAGATGGCTGCGAATCCAATCGGACTTTTCTTCGGCAAAGGCCAGCGCTTCGCGGTCGGAAACCTGTTTTGGCAGGGTCAGCGTCACCCGGCCGTCCAGCGACGAGACACGCAGACTGATCCGCCGTGCGCGGGCAGATCGGCGCAGGGTCAGCGGCACCGGCGGCTTTCCGGAGAGATGATGATCAGCCATGCAAGCGCCCCTTTCCGCCAAAGGCTTTGACAGCACCCTGTGCATATGGCAAGGCACCTGAATCGTCGAACCGACTCAGCAATTATTCAAGGGGATCCACATGCCCAAAGAAGAATGGGGTGTAAAGCGTGTCTGCCCAGTCACCGGCAAACGCTTTTATGACCTGAACAAAGACCCGATCGTCAGCCCCTATACGGGTGAGGTGGTCGAACTGGCAACCGGCAAGAGCCGTATGATCGCAGCCGACAGAGAAGACGCCGCGACGCTGAAGGCCAAGGAAAGCACAGATACCGAAGAAGTCGTCCTGGAAGATGACGACGACACGGTTGATGTGGACCTGGGCGATGACGTGCTCGATGACGATGAAGACGAGGATAGCGTTCCTCTGGAAGAAATCGCAGACGTCGCTTCCCCGGAAGATGACTCCTGATAAAACGGGGCCCCGCGGGGCCCCGTTTTTGCTTTGGGCAGTCGAAAATTTTGATGCCGCAAAATTCTCACCACTGCGGTGCATTTTCCTCTTGCGCACCCCTGCCGCCTCGCTTAAATCAGCCACACACCGCGAGACGGAGACGCCACGCGGGACACCCTTTAGGGGCCTTAGCTCAGCTGGGAGAGCGCCTGCATGGCATGCAGGAGGTCAGCGGTTCGATCCCGCTAGGCTCCACCAAATCCTCCACATTGTACGATTTGACGCGTGATCCGGCGTATCGGTCAGATATGCAAGGGCAGGTCTTTTGCGGCGATAGGCTGCTTTGACGTCGCGTTCTTTCCGCCTCGCAGCTGCGTTCGCCTATTGAGTGTTCAGACCTGCAACCGGTCGTTTCGGCGCCAGGGTCGGCGAAGTCTAATTTGAGATATTGAATGTACCCGCTTTTCCGGTGACGCGAAGAATTGCCCCAAACAAAACATGCGCAGAGTGTCGACGACGTGTTCTGATGCGCAGACATGCGCCCACTCCCGGAAGGGATGCAACGCAAGCGTGGCGCGATACCGTTGGGTGAGTGATGCGCCTCCCCGTTTCTTTTCAAAGTCATATGTCGGGGAAACGCCCTTCTGGGTAAGGGGATTATCGCTGAGCGCGCCCGCCAAAGCTGAAGGGGTGAGACTGATGATGAGACGATTCGATGTCCGAAATCCGGCCAAGGAAAATCGCCCGTTGCGGATAGGTGAAGTTGGCTCAAAAGCCTGAAGCGCGCGGCCGAAGTTTGCTGATCTCGCCGTGGTAAGTGACTTGAAGAATTACAAAAATGAACCCGCCTTCGTATGTACGCTTTCTTAATCTGTGGCGGCTGGTTTTTGCGGTAGATTTATTCAAGGACTGGTACTCATGAAACAAAGATCCCGTTTCACTGTCAAAACAGCTGTCCTGTCGATCGTGGTACTGGCTGCAATCGTCATGGGTGCGCTTATTGGCATCGGCCATTACTCTGGCCTCACGCAAAAGGCTTTGCAGGAAGAGGTTCGCCACGGCGAGCGGCTTGTATTTACTATTGACCGGATAGAGGTCGAGTTTCTGCAAGCACGGCGCGCCGAAAAGGACTTTCTTCTGCGTAGGGATCAGAAATATGTGTCTCGACATGCTGAGGTCATGGAAGAAATGGCCGCAGACCTGATCGAGGCGCGGGCTCTCACGCGTCACGGTGCAGATGGATTAGACACCTTCGAAGAAGCCTTGGAAGGCTATGCTGTTGCCTTTTCCTCGCTGGTGAGCAGCCATCAGAAACTTGGAATGGACGAGAACAGCGGGCTTCAGGGTCAGCTGCGGGCGGCCGTGCACGCGATCGAAGAGAGCCTTGCAGAGCTGGATCAGCCTGAGATGCAGGTGAAGATGCTGATGATGCGGCGTCATGAGAAAGACTTCCTGCTGCGTGGTGACGAAAAGTATATTGGCCGCCTGAATGATCGCGTGGCCGAATTCCGCGCCTTCTCGGACAGCTACTATAAAGATGCTGCGCAACAGAAATCCATTCTGGCCCAGTTGGACAGCTATCAGTCGTCCTTTGCGGATTACTCAAAAGAAGCGATGGTGGAGGCAGGGTTGCGTGCCGAGCTTTCAGAGAAATTCTCGCAAGTGGTGCCGGTTCTTGAGGGCCTGCGCGACCTGTGGCTGGAAGAACTCTTTGAAATCGAAGAAGTGGCAAGTGCCAGCGCCGATAAGGCCAGCCGCCAGTCGCTGATTGCAGGCTTTGGTGGCATGGCTGTCTTTGTGCTGATCTCTCTGCGTCTTGCCTTTATGATTTCCTCTCCGCTGCGCCAGTTGGCCCAGGCGTTGAAAGGCATGTCCGAGGGGGACTGTAGCGTCAGCCTGCGTCCCTCCGGCCTGACAGAGGTTGCTGCGATCAATGCGGCCGTCTTTGACGCGCAGGCGGATCAGGAAGTGCGCGATCGACTGACGGGTGAGATCGCGACAGTGATTTCTGCCTGTGCCGAAGGGGACTTCACGCAACGATTGGAGATCGCGGATGCCACAGGCGCCTTTGCGGATCTGGGTCGCGGCATGAATGCCATTGGTGAGGCAGCCGAAGGTGGCCTGGGCGCTGTGCGTGTGGCCTTGGATGGGCTTGCCGCAGGCGACCTCAACCAGCGGATGCCTGAGGGTCAGAAGGGGATTTTCCAGGATATTTCCAACTCGGTGAACCGGTTGGCGGACAATCTCAATAGCATGGTCGGTCAGCTGTCCAGCAGTAGCGGTACCTTGAACAGCGCGTCGCAGGAAATTGCTTCGGCCGCTGAAGATGCATCCCGCCGGGTGGAGAGTTCTGCTGCGGCTCTGGAAGAAACATCGGCCGCCGTTCGGATCCTGAACGACACCGTCCAGAAAACAGCGTCCAGTGCCGAACAGGCGCGGGATCATGTTGTCAGCGCGCAGCAAGGTACGACACAGACCCGCGAGGTTGCCGAGCAGACAACAGATGCCATGAAACGCATCGAAGCCTCCTCGAGTGAGATCTCCAAGATCACCGATATGATCGAGGATGTTGCCTTCCAAACCAACTTGCTGGCGCTGAATGCTGGCGTCGAAGCGGCACGGGCCGGTGAGGCGGGGCGTGGCTTTGCCGTCGTCGCCTCGGAGGTTCGGTCCCTGGCGCAGCGGTCCGCTGATGCGGTTCAGGAGATCAACACGCTGATCAAGAGCAGTACCCAGGAGGTTGCCGACGGCGTTCGATTGGTCAATGAAACCAGCAATTCCTTGGCCGAGATTCAGGACAAAGTGGAAAAGGTCGCCGACCGGGTCAACAGTATCGCGGATGCCGCGACAGAGCAGGCCAATGGGCTGAGTGAGGTCAGCATTGCCATTCAAAGTCTGGATACTGATGCTCAGAAAAATGCAGCCACGCTTGAAGAGACGGCAGCAGCAGGTCAGATGCTGCGAGAAGAAGCCGGAACGCTGATGTCTGCCGTCAGCGGGTTCTCACAGGACGGTGACATGCATGTATCGGTTCCGTCGGCCCATCCGGAGGCTCCGGCGCCTACGCCGGTTCCCATGGCAGATCCGATGCCTGATTTTGGGGTGGATGACGGCTGGCAGAGCTTTGATGAAGATCCGGATGATATGCTGGCCAATTTCGCATAATGGATCCCGCCGCCGGTGTTTTGCCGACGGCGGGATGCGATTGCGACCGATGTCAGACAAACAAAAAAGCCCGGCAATTTGCCGGGCTTCTTATCTACTGGGGTAAGCGCGGTCAGGCAGCGAGGCCCTTGGCTCCCATGTCCAGGAATTTCTGACGGCGGTCCTTGACCAGCTCTGCCGGCTTCAGGCCATCCAGATCTTCCAGCATCTCTTGGATCGCGACCTTGACCGCCTGGATCGCCGCCGGGCTGTCACGGTGGGCGCCACCTGTGGGTTCGGTAATGATTGTATCAATCACCCCGAGTTCATTCAGGTTTTGTGCGGTGATGCGCAGTGCCTCAGCCGCCTCGCGCATTTTCTCTGCATCCTTCCATAGGATGGAGGCGCAGCCTTCAGGGCTGATCACCGAATAAATCGAATGCTCCAGCATGGCCACGCGGTTGGCCGTTGCAAAGGCAACCGCCCCGCCAGAGCCACCTTCACCGATCACCACAGAGACCAGCGGCACGCCGATTTGCAGGCAGGCTTCGGTGGCGCGGGCAATGGCTTCGGACTGGCCGCGTTCTTCGGCGCCTTTGCCGGGATAGGCGCCCGGTGTGTCCACCAGGGTGATGACGGGCAGGCCAAACTTGCCAGCCATTTCCATCAGGCGGATTGCCTTGCGGTATCCTTCGGGGCGCGCCATGCCAAAGTTGCGCTCGATACGCGACTTGGTGTCCGATCCCTTCTCGTGGCCGATCACCATAACCGGACGGCCTTCAAACCGCGCCAGTCCACCCATGACCGCATGGTCGTCGGCAAAGTTCCGGTCACCGGCCAAAGGCGTATATTCGTCAAACAAGGCCTTGATATAGTCCTGGCAATGGGGCCGCTCCGGGTGGCGGGCCACCTGGCATTTCCGCCAGGGTGTCAGATCTTTATAAAGATCCGTCAGCAGCTGTGCTGCCTTGGCATCCAGCGCCGCGGCTTCATCCGCCACGTCCATTTCCTCATTTGCACGCGCAAGTGCGCGCAGCTCTTCGGCTTTGCCTTCGATTTCGGCAAGGGGTTTTTCGAAGTCCAGATACTGGGTCATGGTGCCTCTGAATACGCAGGTTTGCCTGACTATATGGCCTGCCGGGCGCGCGGATGCAACTCAGCAAGACAGGAGATCTTTGGCGCGCGCCCGACGGGGATCAGCCAGCGGTCACAACCGGAAAGAGCGAAAGCAGCAAAAGCCCAGCCATGGTGCGATTGAACAGGCGCAAACGACGCGGATTGGTTAGAAAACGTGCCATCTGCTGACCCAGTATCGTCCAGGAGCTGACGGCGGGCAGGTTGATGGCCCCGAATATTGCTGCGGTGACAAGGATGGCCGCTCCGGTCTGGCCCGGCGCATAGGCGCTGACCGCAGTCAGCGCCATCGCCCATGCCTTTGGGTTGACCCATTGAAAGGCTGCGGCCTGCAAAAAGCGCATCGGCTGGCCTTTGGCGTCTCCCTCTGCCACCGGGGCCGCGTGGGCGATTTTCCACGCTAGCCACAGCAGATAGACCACAGAGCCGGTCTTCAACGCAGTATAGCTCGCCGGAAATGCATCAAAGAGGCGCATCAGCCCTGCGCCTACCATTACAATCATGAAAGTGAAGCCCAATCCGATCCCCAGCATATGCGGCACAGAGCGCCAAAAGCCGAAGTTGGCGCCGGATGCCATCAGCATCAGATTGTTCGGCCCCGGCGTGATCGAGGATACGAATGCAAATAGGACCAGTGCGGCCAGGGTTTCATGTGTCATAGCCGAATAATTGCTCTATATTCAGCGAATGAAATTGCGTTTTTGTGCGTCTGGGGGGCATTCTCACAATCTATGGCGAAAGTTGACCGAATAAACGAACACATATTGCAGGAGCTTTCCCGCGATGGGCGTATTTCCAATCTGGAACTGGCCGAGCGGGTAGGCCTGTCACCCTCGGCCTGTTTGCGCCGGGTGCAGGAACTTGAGCGGGCAAAAGTCATCTCTGGATACCGGGCGGTACTGGACCGGCAGGCGATGGGGACCGGTTTCGTGACTTATATCGGCGTCGGTCTCGCGGATCACAGCAAAGCGGCCCAATTGGCGTTTGAGCAGGCAATGGATCAGGCACCTGAAGTGGTGGAATGCCATAATATCACCGGCACGATTGAATATCTTCTGCGCGTCGAATGCGCGGATCTGCCCCGTTACAAGCGCTTCCATGCCGATGTACTCGGGACTGCGCCGCATGTGACGGCGATCACCACTTATGTTGTGATGGACTCGTCAAAGGACATGCGCGCCTGAGAGGCTTGGCCAATGATCCGCCATATTTCACCTTTGAAAAATACTCCGGGGTGAATGGGCCGCAGGCCCAGAGGGGCAGCGCCCCTGCGCCGCGCGAAAGCGCGGCGCCCGGTCACATTTCATTGCCCAGACGTCAGCTGCCAGGGACAAGCTGCCGGAGTCAGCTGCCTGAGATCAGCTCGGCCTGGGCGACAATCACTTCGGCCTGTTTGATCGATGCGATGTCGACCAGCCGGCCTTTGTAAACCGTGGCACCCTCGCCATTGGCCTTGGCCTCTTCCATTGCAGCAAGGATCTCGCGCGCTTCGGTCACTGCGGCCTCGGAGGGGGTGAAAACCTCGTTTGCAATGGCAATCTGCTTGGGGTGAATGGCCCATTTGCCGACCATGCCCAATGTGGCCGACCGCAGCGCCTGTGCGCGGAACCCTTCGTCATCTGAAAAGTCACCAAAGGGCCCGTCCACCGGCAGCACCCCATGGGTACGGCAAGCGGCGACAATGGCAGCCTGAGCCCAGTGCCAAGGGTCGGACCAGTGCTTCTGGCCTTCGCGCAGCATATAGTAGTTCTCCTGCGTGCCGCCGATGCCGGTGGTTTGCATGCCCATGGAGGCCGCGAAATCCGCCGCGCCAAGGCTCATCGCAACAAGCCGCGGTGAGGCGGCGGCGATTTCCTCCACATGGGCGATGCCCGCAGCACTTTCGATGATCACCTCGAAATCGATGCGTTTGGAGCGCCCCTTGGCGGCCTCGATCGAGGTGACAAGCGCGTCCACCGCGTAGAGATCACCGGCGCAGCCAACCTTGGGGATCATGATCTGATCCAGCCGGTCGCCAGCCTGTTCCAGCAGATCCACCACGTCGCGGTACCAGTAAGGCGTGTCGAGTCCGTTGATGCGCACGGACAGAACCTTGTCGCCCCAGTCGATGTCTGAAATCGCCTGAATGATATTTGCGCGCGCACTGTCTTTGTCAGACGGCGCAACTGAATCTTCCAGGTCCAAATTGATCACATCCGCCGCGCTGGCGGCCATCTTTTCAAAAATCGCCGGGCGAGAGCCGGGGCCAAAAAGCTGACAGCGGTTGGGGCGGGCAGGGGCGACAGGCTGGAGGCGGAAGCTCATGGGGGCAATCCTTCGAGTAAGGAAGTTTCAATAACACTGCGTGGATTGTTAGGAAGTTGCGCGACTTACTGCAAGATAATTTTGCACCTGCAGCGCGCATTCCGCTGCATCGCGGCGATGCGCTGCCTATTTTAGGGGTGGAAACGGCAACTTAGGGCAGCTTGACCGAGGAGGCGCTCAATCTAGATGATGGTCAAATCAACGAGGGAAACAACGGTATGAAACTCATTTCAACGGCAATTGGTGTCATTATGTTTGCAACCAGTGCCATCGCCGGATGCCCGGCAAGTGCGCCGAAAATTAATTGGAATCTGCAATCCGGAGATCAGCGGGTCGACAGCGCCTACCTTGAAAAGCTGCTGACGAAAAAGAAGGTCCAGTTTGAAGGCGGGGTGGAGCACTACCGGAGTGGTGGGAAATATCGATACAGTGCTGGCGGTCAAAAATATGATGCACCTGCTTACAGCTTTTACAACAGCGGCGTCCGCTGCATCGGCTATAATCAGCCGCGATTTGATCTCTATGTGGTCAACGGTGGCAAGCTGATTCTGGTCAATGCCAACGGGGGCCGGTTTGAAGGGAAAGTGAAATAGGCCCGGACTCTTCTACCGACTAAACAAAGTCGCATTCTGAATAGAGCGGGGGCGGTTTCAAGTCCATCCAGCTGGAATGAAACGCGCTTTGTACGACAATTGGGCCCTGTTCTTGGGCATGCTGATGTTGATGGTAGCCAATGGGCTGCTGGCGACCCTGCTGACAATCCGCGGTAGCGGGTTGGGGTTTTCGGATTTCACCATTTCGGTGATGCAGGCCTGTTACCCGTTCGGGGCCTTGGCGGGCACAGTCATGGCCCCGCGCATGGTCGAAAAGGTGGGCCATATCCGGGTATTTTCGGCGCTGGCCTCATTGGTCTCTATCGCCGCAATCATCCATCTGCTGACCGGTGATCCCGGCAGTTGGAGCGCCATGCGTTTCCTTGCGGGTTTCTGTTATCCAGGCCTCTATGTGATCACAGAAAGTTGGCTCAACGCCAAGGCGGAGAACCGGATCCGGGCACAGGTACTGTCGATCTATTTCGTGATCCAGTTGGCGGGACCGGCCATGGGAACGGCGCTGGTGGGTTTCCCTGATCCCAGCGGCAACCTGCTGTTCGGTGTGGTCTCCATCTTGATTTCGCTGTCTATCGTACCGTTGCTGCTATCGGGGAACAAGGCGCCGGACTACACTGTGCCTGAGCACATGCCGGTCACTCGGCTGGCAACCGTTTCCCCCATGGCGGTGACAGGGATTGTGGTGATGAGCATCGCCGTCGCGGCCTGGTATATATCGTTGCCGCTCTACGCGTTGCAGCAGGGGTTTTCACCGGCCCAGGCCTCGGGCGCGCTGGTGATCGCGCTGATCGCAGGGGCGGTGGTGCAATATCCGGTTGGCTGGCTGTCAGATCAGATGGACCGCCGCTACGTGGTGATCGCACTAGGTGGGCTGACTTTGGCCACGGCCCTGTGGATGGCGGCGGATACCTCGCCCTCGCGGATCATTGTGGGCTTTTCATTGATCGCGGCAGCAACCCTGCCTGTTTATTCGATCCTAGTGGCCCACGCCAATGACCAGCTGCGCCCCTCGCAGATCGTGCCCGCTAGCGGCGCCATGGTGTTTCTGCTGAATGTGGGCCTGTTTGGCGGGACACTTCTGGGCCCGAACTCCATCGCGTTGGCGGATGGGCGCGGCTTGCAGCTGTTGCTTGCTGTCTGCGGCGGTCTGGTGGTGCTGATAGCGATCGCCCGGCGGGTGCGCGAAGCCGCGCCCGAGGACACCGGCGAAGTGCAGGCGGTGGGTATTATCGGGTTGGCCCAACAGGGGGTGTTGCAGGCGGAAACCTGGGCCTCCGAAGATTCCCCGAAACAGGAGGAACCGCTCTAAAGCGTCAGCTTTTTGGGAGATTCTTCGAGATTTTCAAGAAATAACGCACGTTGTTCCTGTATACGTTTGTATTCCCGGTGAATTCGAGAGGATTTTGCAGGAGCTTCGCGACAGGATGCGGCAACTGCGAAATATGAGAGAAGGACGCGCGTAATGATCGAGACCCCGTATCTGTTGTTCCTGGGCGACGCGCCCGACATGCTGGCCGCCAAAGTTGCTATTGGCATCCGTGACTGGCGTCCGGATCACGCCGTTGGCCAGATCCGTCTGGAGGGCTGCGGCGCTGACCTCGGGCTGACCGACATGACCCTGGCCGAGGCCAAGGAAGCCGGCGCCAAGACGCTGGTGATCGGCGTTGCCAACCGTGGCGGTGTGATCTCTGCGGCCTGGAAAGAGGTTTTGGTTCAGGCGCTGGAAATGGGCTATGATATTGCCTCTGGCCTGCACAACCTGCTGCGCGACGAAGGCGATCTGGTGGCCGCGGCGCAAACCCATGGCGGCACCCTGCACGATGTGCGCGTTCCCACTGTTGGCTACCCGATTGCAAATGGTGTGAACCGCACCGGCAAGCGTTGCCTGGCTGTTGGCACCGACTGTTCGGTTGGCAAGATGTATACGGCCCTGGCAATGGATGCCGAGATGCAGCAGCGCGGGCTGAAATCGACCTTCCGTGCTACCGGCCAGACCGGCATCCTGATCACCGGCCACGGCGTGCCGCTGGACGCGGTTGTCGCTGACTTCATGGCTGGTGCCGTCGAGTATCTGACCCCGAACAATGACGACGACCACTGGGACATGATCGAGGGGCAGGGCTCGCTGTTCCACATCTCCTATTCCGGTGTCACGATGGCGCTGGTCCACGGCGGCCAGCCCGACGCGCTGATCCTTTGCCACGAGCCGACCCGCGAACATATGCGTGGTCTGCCGGGCTTCACCCTGCCGTCTCTCGAGCAGCTGCGCGACACCGCCCTGCCACTGGCGCAGAAATCGAACCCGGCCTGTAAGGTCGTCGGTATCTCGGTCAACACGCAGCACCTGAGCGAAGATGAGGCCGTCACCTATCTGGCGCAGGTCGAAGAGAAGATGGGCCTGCCCGCAGTAGACCCATACCGCCACGGCGCGGGCCGCCTGGTGGACGCGCTGGCCGCGATCTGATCTAACCTCTCTGCCGGAGGGGGCTGTTGAGATTGCAGAAGCCTCCGGCGGGTGTATTTTTTGAAAAGATAAAACCAGAGGCGCGCCTTATGCGGGCAGCGCCTTTGGTTGCTATGGAAGACTGGGAGCAGGGCATGAAGATCACCGTTACCCGCGATGTGTTCAAACTGGCGCAGGTGTTCACCATCTCGCGCGGATCGCGCACCGAGGCCAAGGTGCTGACCGTAAAGGTGGAAAAAGACGGGGTAACCGGCTGGGGCGAATGCGTGCCCTATGCCCGCTACAATGAAACACTGGAGAGTGTCACGGCTGAGATCGAAGGTCTGCCCGCAGACTTCAGCCGCGAAGATCTGATGGATCTGCTGCCGGCCGGTGCGGCGCGCAATGCTGTTGATTGTGCGCTGTGGGATCTGGAAGCCAAGACGGCAGGCAAGTCGGTCTGGGAGTTGGCCGGGCTGGAAGCTCCGGGGCCGGAGATCACCGCCTATACCCTGTCGCTGGACACACCCGAAAAGATGCAGGCACAGGCGGCAGAGAATGCCCATCGCCCGCTCTTGAAGATCAAACTGGGCACCGCTGACGACATGCCGCGCCTTGAAGCAGTGCGTGCCGGTGCGCCGGATGCCTCAATCATTGTTGATGCCAATGAGGGTTGGAGCGCCGAAGTTTATGCGGAACTGGCCCCGCATCTGGTGCGTCTGGGCGTGGAGCTGGTCGAACAGCCGCTGCCAGCTGGTGAAGATGACGCGCTGATTGGCATGGAGCGCCCGGTGCCCGTTTGCGCCGACGAGAGCTGCCATGACCGCACCAGCCTGCCCAAGCTGGTCGGAAAATACGACGTTGTGAACATCAAACTGGATAAGACCGGCGGTCTGACCGAAGCGCTCAAACTGCGCGACGAGGCACTGGAGGCGGGCTATCAGGTGATGGTGGGCTGTATGGTTGGATCGTCGCTGGCGATGGCACCGGCCACGCTTGTTGCACAGGGTGCGCTGGTAACAGACCTTGACGGGCCGCTTCTGTTGGCCGAAGACCGCGATGAACCGCTGAAATTTGATGCCGACGGCGTGCACCCGCCTGTTGCGGCGCTTTGGGGGTGACGAACGCCCGGAAAACGGTCCGGGGGACCGTTTTCAGTGAGGAACGGGCGGAGCCCGGTGAGAATAAGGAAAGTAACATGACCCGTATTGTTTATGTGAATGGCGAATACCTGCCGGAAAATGAGGCCAAGGTCTCGATCTTTGACCGTGGCTTCCTGTTTGCCGATGCGGTTTACGAGGTAACATCGGTTCTGGATGGCAAGCTGATCGACTTTGAAGGCCACGCCGTGCGCCTGAACCGCTCGCTGAACGAGCTGGACATGCCCAGCCCCTGCACCAAAGAAGAGCTGCTGGCGATCCACCGCAAGCTGGTCGAGGACAATGGCATCGTTGAGGGGCTGGTTTACCTGCAGGTTTCCCGCGGCTCTGACGGCGACCGGGATTTCGTTTTCCCGTCTGAGGACACGCCGCCGTCGCTGGTGTTGTTCACTCAGGACAAGCCCGGCCTGGCCGATAGCCCGGCGGCGCAAAAAGGCGCCAAGGTTATCTCTATCGAGGATATCCGCTGGGGCCGCCGCGACATCAAGACCGTACAGCTCTTGTACCCGTCGATGGGCAAGATGATGGCCAAGAAGGCCGGTTGTGACGATGCCTGGCTGATTGAGGACGGTTATGTGACCGAGGGCACCTCGAACAACGCCTATTACGTCAAGAACGGCAAGATCGTGACCCGCCCGCTGTCCAACGACATCCTGCACGGCATCACCCGCGCTGCTGTGCTGCGTCTGGCCGAAGAAGCGCAGATGGAAATCGAAGAGCGCCTGTTCACCATCGATGAAGCCAAAGAAGCCGATGAGGCCTTCACCACCTCTGCCTCTGCCTTTGTGATGCCCGTGGTTGAGATTGACGGCGCCACGCTGGGTGACGGCACGCCGGGCCCGATTGCGAAACGCCTGCGCGAGATCTACCTGGAAGAAAGCCGCAAAAAGGCGATCTGATCCGCAGATTGCAAAAGCTGCAAGCTGACTTAGACTGGACCCCGGCGCAACCTGCGGCGGGGTCTTGTTTTGAGTGATAGTCCGGTAACCTGTGAAATTGATCTGGAGGCTGACGGCAAGCATCAGGGCTACCTGAGGGTGCCGCATTCGGTGCATCGCAGCGCCTATGGCTGGATCGGGGTGCCGATAGTCTCCATCCGCAACGGGGCCGGGCCGGTGATGCTGATGTCGGCAGGCGTACACGGTGATGAATACGAGGGGCAGATTGCTCTTGCCGCGCTGATTCGCGATCTGCAGCCCGAAGACATCCGCGGCCAGCTGATCCTGCTGCCGCAGGCCAATGCGCCGGCCTGCGGGGCCGGGATGCGGACGTCGCCCATTGATGATGGCAATATGAACCGTCTGTTCCCCGGTGATCCGCGCGGCACGCCCAGCGAGGTGATCGCCCATTACATCGAGGCGGAGCTGCTGCCGCGCTGCGGCTATTCGGTGGATCTCCATTCCGGCGGCACATCGCTGTTTTACCCGCCAACCCTGCTGCGCGGGCAGGGGCATACGCCGGACGCGGCGGCAGAGCTGAAGCACCTTCAGAAGGCCTTTGATGCCCCTTTCGCCTGGGTCTTCACCGGAGGCGGCGGGCCGGGGTCCAAGGCGCGCACTCTGATGGGCGGGGCAAACCGCAAGGGCGTGATCCCCATTATGGCAGAGCTGGGCGGCGGCGGTGCGGTGGACCCTGGCATTCTGGCACTGACGCTGCGCGGATTGAAACGGGCGCTGCATTGCGCGGGCATGCTGCCTGCCTACCGACCGGATGCGGCGAAGGGCACGCGGGAGCTGCATGTTCAGGGCTCGGTCTACGCCTATGAGGACGGGGTCTATGAGCCGCAAAAGGACATTTGCGATGCGGTGGCCGAGGGGGAGGTACTGGGCTTTGTGCACCGGCTGGACGCGCCGTGGGCGGATCCTGTGCCCGTGACCTCGCCCTATTCGGGCATTGTGCTGGCGAAACGGGTGCCGGGGCCAGTGCGGCGCGGCGATGCGGTGGTGCAGGTGGCTGATGACGCAGAGTGATCCCTTCGGGTTCAACACCCCCAACGACCGACGCGCAGTGCCGACGCTAAAGGTGCATCCTATGGTTCTGGGCGCTGATGGCGAGGGGCTGTTTGCGGCCGGTATTGCCGACATGGACTTTCGTGCCCCGCCTTGCGTGCGTGAGGCGATGCAGGCGCGGCTGGATCATGGGGTTTTTGGCTATGAGACGATCCAGCCCGGCCTGATCCCATCGCTCACCGGATGGATGGAGCGCCGCCACGGCTGGCAGATCGACCGCAACCATATTCTGCGAGCGCCCAATGTGCTCAACGCGCTGGCGATGGCGGTGAACCTGTTTTCCGGCCCAGGCGGCAAGGTCATCCTGCAGCCGCCAGTCTTTTTTGATTTCCTCAACGTCCTGAAGGAAAACAACCGCGATGCAGCCCTGAACCCGTTGGTGCTGCGCGACGGGCGCTATGAGATGGATTTTGACGATCTTGAGCGCAAAGCGGCGGACCCCGCCACGCAGGCGCTGTTGCTGTGTAATCCCCATAACCCGGTTGGACGGGTCTGGCAGGAAGAGGAATTGCGTCAGCTGGCTGAGATCTGTCTGGCCCATGGGGTCCTGGTGATATCCGATGAGATTCACGGCGATCTGGCCTTTGAGGGCCACCGCTATGTGCCCTTCACCTCGCTTGGGCCAGCCCATGCGGCGAATTCGCTAACCTGCCTGTCGCCCGCCAAAGGCTTCAATATTGCGGCCTGCTGCGGGGCTTTCACGGTGATCCCGGATGAGGGGCGAAGGGCTGCCTTTCTGGAGGCCAACAGCCGACTGACCGTCAACAAGAACAACGCCTTTGCCAATGTGGCGATGGAGGCGGCCTACACCGGCGGAGAGGCCTGGCAGAAAGCGGCGCTTTCCTACATTCAGGGCAACGCGGCCCTGTTCTCTGACCGGTTGGCGCAGATGCCAGGTGTCGAGATGACCCCGCCCGAAGGCACATTCTTGATGTGGGTGGATTTTCGCGGATTGGGGCTGGAACCAGCCGAGCTGACCGCGTTTTTGCGTCAGAGGGCGGGCTGGGGTGTGACCCGCGGCATTGCCTTTGGCGAGGCCGGGCGCGGTTTTGCGCGGGTCAATATCGCCTGCCGTCGTGCTGTGCTTGAAGCCGCGTTAGACAGGCTGGAGGCCGCGCTGGGCGGCCTTTGACGGGGTCAGCCCTTGTCGGTCACGTTTTCTTTGAAGGCGACCTCAAACTCAGCCTGCTTTTCCGGGCTGGCATCGGTTTGATAATTGGCTTTCCACTCTGCCATGGTCATGCCGTAGAAAATCTCGCGGGCTTCGTCCTTGCTCATCTCGATGCCCTTTTCATTGGCCGCTTCCTGATACCAGCGCGACAGGCAGTTGCGGCAGAAACCGGCCAGGTTCATCATATCGATGTTCTGCGCGTCAGTGCGGTCTTCCATCAGGTGTTTTTGCAAGCGGCGGAAAGCGGCGGCCTGAAGTTCAATCTCGGTTTGCGGATCCATGGTGGATCTCCCTGTCGTGAATGCGTTGACCCCTTGCTAGCAACTGCGCCGGGCGGCGGCAATCGGGCTCATCCGGCCATGCGCAGGGCGAAATAGGGGACTAGGGCAAAGATCAGCATGAAGATCTTGTAGTTGCCCAGCCAGCGGTACCATTCCAGCCGCGCGGCCGCGGGGTCTATTTCGAAAAGCCGTGCATGCAGGGTGGTGGCCCAATCCTTGAGTGCAAGTATCAAAACGGTGGAGATGAGCAGGAAAGCAATATTGATGACGCTCATCCAGCCAAAGACGGTTGTTAGGGTTTCAATAGTCATCACAGACCTCCGTAGTCGGGTGCAGAATAACAGATTGAGCGCATAACCCGTTACTCAATACATGGGAATTGTTGCACTTTATCGCAAGGTCTGCAGTTCCGGCTTAGGGGTAGCCGCGTGCATTTTCCCGGTCTACAGTCTTGTCTTTGGTGCCAATTCTATCTAGCGCGCTGTGGCGCTGACAATTTGCCCATCAACCAGGAGAGACAGATGAAAACCCCCAGCCCGGAAGAGTTTACCCAGGATAAGCCGTGGCAGGACCGCTGCTCCGGGACGGTGGATGTGCCTGCGGACCTGATTGACGGCGTAACTGTTGAGCCTTTGATCCTGCGCAAGGACGGGCGCGGTGCCCTAGTAGAGCTACTGACAACTCGCGAAGATCTGAACCTTAAAATCCCGCATGTTTATCAGGTTTTCGCGGAGCCCGGTTCGGTGCGGGCCTGGGTCTACCACCAATGGCAGGTAGACCGGCTCTCTTACACCAACGGCCACATGCGTCTGGTTTTGTTTGACATCCGGGAGGGCAGTCCGACGCAAGGCAAACTGAACGTTCTGGACGTGGGAGCCGTTAACCCCTGCCGGGTCAGAATTCCGCCGTTTGTCGTTCACGGGCTGGCCAATCTCGGGCAGGAACTTGCGCATTTTGTGAACCTGCCGACCAATGTCTATGACCCTGCGAATCCGGACAAATGCAGGTTGCCTTACCCAGATAGTCGGATTCCGTATTCTTTCGACTGATGGCCAGTCCTGATTTCACAGTCGTCATGGCGACCTGGAACCGGGGAAGGCATATCCTTCCCTCGGTCCGGTCGGTGCTGGCCCAATCCCACCGAAGTTTTGAGCTTCTAGTTGTCGGCGACGACGTGACCGATGATACGGCGGTTATTCTTGATGGGCTGGAAAACGAGCGGCTCCGCTGGATCAACAATGCTCCGCGCTGGGGGACGCAATCCGGCCCAAACAATCGCGGCATCAGCGAAGCGCGCGGCGCATACGTGGCCTATATCGGTCATGATGATATCTGGGATCCTGGCCATCTAGCAGCTCTGGCCAAGGCCGCTCGTGCCAACCCTGAGGCGGATGCGGTTGTTTCCGGTTTGATTGTGCACCGGCTGAACACGGCGCGACCCTTTGCCGTTTGTGGTTTGCTGAACCGTGATGACCCCGGTCACGCTGAACGTTGTTTTGTCCAGCCAAGCGCAACCGCCCACAGGTTGACGCGTATACGCCAACATCCCTGGCCGCGGGCTGAGAACGTCGATCACCCAGTCGACCTGCACCTTCAGCTGGAGCTGGTACAGGCCGGGACTGTCTTTGCGTCCACTGGTGAAATTACGGTGCACAAGTTTACCGCCGCGGGGCGCTATCTGTCCTATTTCGACATTTCGTCTGTTGAACAGGAAGTAATGCTGGAACTGGTGCGATCGGACAGCTGGCCTTCCCGAAGGGAAGTGATCGTCGCCAAAGCAAAAGCCACCGGCGACTATATGGCGGAGGAAACCCGGCAGGCTGGCAAAGACGTGAACCGCGACCGGCTTGCCCGGCTGAAACAGGTGCGCGGAATTTCCGGGCTGCCGGAGAACCTGCAGGTTGGTGGTGGAATTTCATTGCTGCAAAGCCCGGAGCCGCGCACACCTGACTGGCAACGGCTGCAGGACGGCCAAGCCTATCGATTCACCGGGCCAAACCCCCGCCCCAAGATGCTGCTGCCGCTATTGTCCGATGAGAAAGTGGAACTCCGCTTGTTTGTTCGTGCTGGCCGTCGCCCTCTGATCCGGCAGTTGCGGTTGTGGCTCAACGGTCAGCCGGTTCCTCACCGGATCGAGTGTTTGACGGAGTGCGAAGGGCAGAATTTCGCACAGGTTGTGCTGAGCGGAGATTTGCGGACGGACCGCGCGTCGATCCTCACAATCGAACATCTGGATAAGCGGTATTCCTCCGGAGAGTTCCGCCGGGGAATAGCCGTGGCTGCTGTCAGCGCGGTTCCTCTATAGACCTGCGTCGTCGCGTGCGGATTGCAACAGAGGCGCAAGCCGGTCTGCCCAGGCATGTCGGGCCGGGTGATCCGCAATCAGGTCGTTGCGCAGCTCGATCAGAGTGTTGGGACGGTTCATCTGGGTGCCATGCCGGTCTATCGCATCGCCGGGCAGGTAGCCTGTATAGGGTTCATTGACCCCGACGCTGAGGTCCGCCTCTCTTTGCAGGCGGTTGACCAAAGCGGGGGAGTAACGTTCGCCTTCGGGAAAGAGAATGCCGATCTCCCAGGGACGAGGCGCGCGGCCGCGCAGCTGGCGGGTGAAGGAATGAACGGAGACAATTACGGCACCGTCGCGGGCGGCGGCCAGTTCGGCCAGTGCGACGTGATAAGGCCGGTGGCAAGCAGCCAGGCGCCGCTCTCGTTCGGCGTCATCAGCGTGGCGGTTGGCGGGGATGATGGTGCCGTCATAAAGCCGCATCAGCAGGGTTGGGTCATCCTCGCCCCGGTTGGGATCAATCACGAGCCTTGAGAAATTCGCCCCAATAACCGGCGCGTTCAAAAGTTGGCCGAGAAGCTGCGCAACCTCATAGGCACCGGGGTCATAGGCGATGTGGCGCTCCATGTCTTCGCGCGGCAGCCCGAGGTCGCCGCCGCCGACAAAGGGGGGCACCATATTGGTGGCGTGATCGCAGGTGATCAGCCATTTGCCGGGGCGGTCTGCACCATGCACAAAAAACGGAGAATATGTCATCAGCCTGTCATTCCTTTTGGTGACAGCTTTAGGGGAGTTGAAGAAAAATGGGAATTGCGCCATAAGGCCCGCAGCAATGTTTGCGATAACATTTTCGAAATCCGAAGGAGCCCACCCCATGAAACGCCAGCGCAACGTCAAGATCGTAGCGACACTCGGACCAGCGTCCGAGACTTACGAGACCATTCGGGCGCTGCATGAAGCGGGTGCGGATGTGTTTCGTTTGAACATGTCGCACGGCTCCCATCCGGAGATCGCCGAGAAACACAAGATCATCCGTCAGGTGGAGCAGGATCTGGACAGCCCGATTGCGATCCTCGCTGATCTGCAGGGCCCCAAGCTGCGCGTCGGCGTGTTTGCCAATGGATCAGAGGATCTGGTCGAGGGCGCGTCCTTCCGTCTGGATCTGGACGAGGCCGAAGGCGACCTGACCCGTGTCTGCCTGCCGCACCCTGAGATCTTTCAGGCGCTGAAAGCTGGTGCGAGCCTGCTGGTCAATGATGGTAAGATCCGTCTTAAGGTTGAAGACTGTGGTGAGAATTTCGCCAACTGCACGGTGATCATCGGTGGCACCATTTCCAACCGCAAAGGCGTAAACGTACCGGACGTGCTGCTGCCGCTGGCGGCGCTGTCGGAAAAAGACCGTGCCGATCTGGAATTTGTCTGCGACCTGGGCGTCGACTGGCTGGCACTGTCCTTTGTGCAGCGCGCCAAGGACGTCTTTGAAGCCAAGGATCTGGCCGATGGCCGCGCCTCGGTTCTGTCGAAGATAGAAAAGCCCCAGGCGGTAGAGCAGTTCGAGGAAATCCTCGATGCGTCGGACGGGATCATGGTTGCGCGGGGGGATCTGGGTGTTGAACTGCCGGTCGCCGCGGTGCCGCCGATCCAGAAACGTTTGGTGCGCAAGTGCCGTGCCGCTGCCAAGCCGGTGATCGTCGCCACGCAGATGCTGGAGAGCATGATTGAGAGCCCGGTGCCGACCCGCGCCGAAGTGTCGGATGTGGCAACGGCCATCTATGAGGGCACTGATGCCATCATGCTGAGCGCGGAATCGGCGGCAGGCAGCTACCCGATCGAGGCGGTGACCACGATGGACAATGTTGCCAAAGAGGTAGAGGCCGATCCCACCTACACCCAGATCGTCGAATCCTCACGCAAGGCCAGGGGTGACACGGTTGCGGACGCTATCGTGGCGGCTGCGCGCGAGATTGCGGAAAAGACCGAGATCAAGGCAATCTGCTGTTTCACCCAGTCCGGCACCACGGCGCTGCTGACCGCGCGTGAACGCCCGCGGGTGCCGATCATCGCGCTGACGCCGCGCTCCTCCACTGCCCGCCGTCTGGCGCTGAGCTGGGGCTGCAACTGCGTGGTGACCAAGGATCAGGACCGGTTCAAAGGCGCGGTTGTGAATGCCGCCCGTGCTGCCCGATCCGGTGGCTTCGCGACGGTGACCGACCAGATCGCAGTGACAGCGGGTGTGCCGTTCAACGTGCCTGGCACCACCAATATCCTGCGTGTGGCACCCTGTGATGAACGTTTGATCTACAGCACCGACCCGGAGTAAGCTGTACCCAGTCAAGTAATGGGGGCGGTTTTATGCATTCGGATTTGGCCCTGATTTCGGGACTCGCCTTGGGTGTCTTGGCGATTCCCGCTTTGCTGACCTCGATCAGCGAAGGGCGCCCGCCGCGGGTTTCGATGCTGTCGCTTCTCATCGCTTTTGGGCTTTTGGGCTATGCCTTGGTCAATAAGCCCGGTGGTTACACCCTGGGCCAGATCCCGGATGTATTTTTCAGCGTTCTGTCCGGGCTTTTCTAACCGAATCCTCTTGCCCTTTGCCCCGGCCCTTAGTATTGCCCGGGCTTCATCGTACGGCCGGCCCGAAGTGGCATGCCGAGTCGTGCGTGTAGCGAACCCGCATTGAAGGAGACGGAAATGCCCAAGATGAAGACAAAGTCGAGCGCTAAGAAGCGCTTTAAAGTGACAGCGACCGGTAAGGTCCTGGCAGGTCAGGCCGGCAAACGCCACGGCATGATCAAACGTACCCGCAAATTCATTCGTGACGCACGCGGCAACACAACTCTCTCTGCCCCCGACGCGAAAATCGTCAAGGGCTTCATGCCCTACGACCGCTAAGGAGATCGAGATATGTCCCGCGTAAAAGGTGGTACCACAACCCACGCCCGTCACAAGAAGGTCATCAAGGCAGCCAAAGGTTACTATGGCCGCCGCAAGAGCACCTTCAAAGTTGCCCGTCAGGCCGTCGATAAAGCGAACCAATACGCTACTCGCGACCGTAAGAATCGTAAGCGGAATTTCCGCGCACTGTGGATCCAGCGGATCAACGCAGCTGTGCGTTCGCATGACGAAGCCCTGACATATTCGCGCTTCATCAACGGCCTGACCCTGGCCGGTATCGAAGTGGACCGTAAGGTTCTGGCCGATCTGGCCGTACACGAGCCCGATGCTTTCGGTGCGATCGTTGAAAAAGCGCAGGCCGCTCTGGCCGCCTAAGCTTCACCCGAAGCTCTGAAATTTTGGAACCCCGCCGGATGCCTGTCCGGCGGGGTTTCTTTTTTTGCGCGGGCTGGGTGCTGGTTTGACCGGCCATCGCGTGTTTCGGGATAAGATGGGCCGCCCTGCCGACAGGGGGCTGGTCCGGTTTGTGCCTTAATCCCGCCTCTCAGCTGCCGGATTGCACGCCTATTCATTGTCGAAGTGTTAATGGTGAACAAAGGGGCGCTGACGTGGCTCGTATCAGCGAACTGCATTATTCCAATGCCTATGCCAGCAGCTCCGGGGTCTCGGAGTTTCTGGAGGTGGCGCTCGATCCGTCCGAGGATCCGGGCGACTTTGTCGTCTCATTCTACCAGTCGAACGGGTCGGTTGGGATCGAGATCACGCTGGACCATCCGGATGTGCAGGTCACCATTGATCCGGACGACGGCGAAATTGTCTATGTAATTTCTGCGGATCACTTCCCGATCCTGTTGACCGACCCAAATGGCAGCGGCAGTACCAATTACGAGGCCTACGCGCTGACCAACACGGACAGCGGCGATGTCATTGATTTCTACGATATTGGCGGCGGCACCCAGAACATCCTGGCGCAGGATGGGGCTGCAGCGGGGGAAACCTCGGTCAACCTGCCGGTGCTTGTCACGCCCGGGCAAACCACAACGACGCTGCAATTCAACCAACCCGATCCGGATAATCTGACCTATGAGACGGTCTCCTCCGGTGACACTGGGGTCACCTGTTTCACCGCCGATACCCTGATCGATACGCCGGACGGGCCACGGCCTGCGGCTTCGCTATCGGTGGGCGATATGGTGATGACGTTGGATGAGGGGCCGCAGCCGGTACAATGGGTCGGCGCGCAAACAGTCTGCGGACGCGACCGGTTTGCGCCGGTGCGGATCGCCAAAGGGGCGTTCGGCGCCGAGCAGCCGGTGACGGTATCGCCGCAGCACCGGGTTCTGATCTCGGGCTGGCAGGCAGAGCTGTATTTTGGTGACGACGAGGTGCTGGTGCCTGCGGCAGGCCTGCTGGGCCACGATGGCGTCAGCCGGGCGCCCCGCGACAGCGTTACCTATGTGCATTTCATGTTTGTCCGCCATCAGCTGGTCACGGCATCCGGCCTTGTCTCGGAAAGCTTCCTGCCCGGCAGTGAAGCAATGAGCAGCATCAGCATGGACGCCGAAGAAGAGATTTACAGCCTCTTTCCGCAGCTGCGCGACTGTCCGGCTTCCTATGGTTTGCCGGCCCGTCAGATCCGCCCGGTTCGCGAGGCGCGGGTGCTCTGCTGAACAGGCTTGGGGCGCCGCCCATGTCACCGTCGCTGTGCGCCTGTGGAAAATGGGTATCACAGGGGCAGGATTACCCTATGCCTGTGTCGCTCCGCTGCCGCTGCTACTTGCGCGCCGCTGCGGATGTGGTAGCAGGGCACAGATAATTTTCCCCGGGGAATGGCGATGGACGATCTGAAGGCAAAGTATCTCGAACAGATTGCAGGCGCAGGCGACGAGTCCGCGCTGGAGGCGATTCGTGTCGCCGCTGTCGGAAAAAAAGGCGAAGTCAGCCTGAAAATGCGCGAGCTGGGCAAGATGACGCCCGAGGAACGCCAGGTGGCGGGCCCGGCACTGAACGCCCTCAAGGACGAGATCAACTCGGCTCTCGCTGCCAAAAAGGCCGGGCTGGCCGATGCCGCACTCGACGCGCGCCTGCGCGACGAATGGCTGGATGTCACCCTGCCGGTGCGCCCCACCCGCGAGGGCAGCCTGCACCCGATCAGCCAGGTTCAGGAAGAAATCACCGCGATCTTTGCCGAGCTGGGCTTTTCCGTCGCTGAAGGGCCGCGCATCGACACCGACTGGTACAACTTTGATGCGCTGAACATCCCCGGCCACCACCCCGCGCGGGCCGAGATGGACACGTTCTACATGCACCGCGCCGAAGGTGACGAGCGCCCGCCGCATGTGCTGCGCACCCATACCTCGCCAGTGCAGATCCGCTCGATGGAGAAGATGGGCGCACCGATCCGCATCATCTGTCCGGGCGGTGTCTATCGCGCCGACTATGACCAGACCCATACGCCGATGTTCCACCAGGTCGAAGGCCTGGCGCTGGACAAGAACATCTCGATGGCGAACCTGAAATGGGTGCTGGAGGAATTCGTCAAATCCTTCTTCGAGGTGGACGACGTGGAACTGCGCTTCCGCGCCTCGCACTTCCCCTTCACAGAACCATCCGCCGAGGTGGATATCCGCTGCAGCTGGCAGGACGGCACGCTGAAGATCGGCGAGGGCGACGACTGGATGGAGATCCTCGGCTCCGGCATGGTGCACCCCAAGGTGATTGCCGCAGGCGGCATCGACCCGGATGTCTATCAGGGCTTTGCCTTCGGCATCGGCATCGACCGTCTGGCAATGCTGAAATACGGCATCCCCGATCTGCGCGCCTTCTTTGACAGCGACCTGCGCTGGCTGCGCCACTATGGCTTCCGCTCGCTGGACATGCCCGCGCTGCATGGCGGGTTGAGCCGCTAAGTTTCAGAACTGGAAATGATTTGACTGGGCTCGCCGTGTGGCGGGCCTTTTCATTTGGATCTCCCGCCTGGCCGATAGGCCGGGCAGCGCTCTGGGCTCCTCCCGTTCACGGCTGAAATGATCCCCCGGATCACCTCCAGGTCGACGCTCACTCCCCACGGGAGGGCGCTGCCCTTTGAGAGGTCCGGTTACTCCGGTCAAGGCGGCACGGGATCGCGCATTTAGGGCGCACATCGCCCTATCCTTGAGAGGATAGCCGTAGAACCCTTGAACCCCGACGCAATCTTTGTCATTGCCTCTGGCAAACATGCATGTCTGCCAAGGGGTCCCTGACCGATGAAATTCACTCTTTCCTGGCTGAAAGACCACCTCGACACCGATGCTTCGGTGGCGGAAATCACTGATGTCCTGACCGATCTGGGACTTGAGGTGGAAGAGGTTTTTGACCCGGCCGAGAAGCTGAAGGACTTTACCATTGGTAAGGTTCTGCACGCCGAAAAACACCCCGATGCGGACAAGCTGCGGGTTTGCACCGTACTGACAGATGAGGGCGAAAGCCAGATCATCTGCGGCGCGCCCAATGCCCGTGAGGGCATCACCGTGGTGGTCTGCAAACCGGGCATGTATATCCCCGGTCTGGATATTACCATCAGCGTTGGCAAGATCCGCGGTGTCGAAAGCTTTGGCATGATGGCCTCCGAGCGCGAGCTGGAGCTGTCGGAAGAACATGATGGCATCATCGAGCTGCCGTCGGGCGAAGTGGGCGACCGTTTCGTGGACTGGCTGGCCGAGAACGACCCCGCCAAGGTCGACCCGGTGATCGAGATTGCCATCACCCCGAACCGTCCCGACGCGCTGGGCGTCTATGGTATTGCCCGCGATCTGGCGGCGCGCGGCATCGGCAAGTTGAAAACCCATGACCACGCGCCTGTGGCCGGCGATTTTCCTTGCCCGATTAGTGTCAGCATCGACGATGACACAGCTGATGGCTGTCCGCAGTTCACCGGCCGTCTGATCAAAGGCGTGAAGAACGGCCCCAGCCCGCAGTGGCTGCAGGACCAGCTGACTGCCATTGGTCTGCGTCCGATTTCGGCGCTGGTGGATATCACCAACTATTTCACCTTCGACCAAAACCGTCCGTTGCATGTCTTTGACGCGGCCAAGGTCAGCGGCAACCTGCGGGTTCACCGCGCGGCTGGCGGCGAAAAGATCACGGCGCTGGACGAAAAAGAATACACGCTGGCCGCAGGTCAGATGGTGATTTCGGATGACAATGGCGCCGAAAGCATTGCCGGCATCATGGGCGGCGACGCGACCGGGTGCACCGAGGAAACTGTCGATGTCTTCCTCGAAAGTGCTTACTGGGACCACGTGCAGATCGCGCTGACCGGCCGTGCGCTGAAGATCAACTCGGATGCGCGTTATCGCTTTGAACGCGGTGTGGATCCTGAATTCACCCTCGAAGGGTTGGAGCGCGCAACGCAGATGATCCTCGATATCTGCGGTGGTGAGCCGTCGAGCGTTGTCACTGCCGGTGCGGTGCCGGATTATGCCCGCGCCTATAAGCTGGACGCGGCCCGCGTGCAGTCGCTGGTTGGCATGGACATCCCCGAGAGCGAGCAGCGCCAGACGCTGACCCGCCTTGGCTTCCGTCTCGAAGGCAATATGGCCCATGTGCCCAGCTGGCGTCCCGACGTCATGGGTGAGGCTGATCTGGTCGAAGAGGTTGCCCGTATTGCCTCGCTGACCAAACTGGAAGGCAAACCGCTGCCGCGTCTGACGCCGGGCATTCCCAAGCCGGTGATGACCCCGATGCAGCGCCGTCTGCAGATGGCGCGTCGCACCTGTGCCTCGCTTGGCTATAACGAGGCCGTCACCTACAGTTTCATCGACAAGGGTGCTGCGACCCTGTTTGGCGGTGGGGATGATGCCACCATGCTGGCCAACCCGATCTCTTCGGAAATGTCGCATATGCGCCCGTCGCTGCTGGCAGGTCTGCTGCAGGCCGCGGCCCGCAATCAGGCGCGTGGCTTCATGGATCTGGCCCTGTTTGAGGCAGGCCCCGTGTTCCACGGTGGTGAGCCGGGCGAGGAGCGCCTGCAGATCTCCGGCATACTGGTGGGTCGCAATGGTCCCAAGGATGTGCATGGCGCATCGCGCGGCGTTGATGTGTTCGACGCCAAGGCTGACATCGAAGCGGTGCTGTCTGCCATTGGCGCGCCTGCCAAGGTGCAAATTCTGCGCGGCGAAGATTCCGCATGGCATCCGGGCCGCCATGGCCGCATCTGCCTTGGCCCCAAAAAGGAACTGGGCGTCTTTGGTGAGCTGCACCCCAAGGTGCTGGACACGCTGGGCGTGAAAGGCCCCGCCGTGGGCTTTGTGATCTGGCCGGAAGAAATTCCGCTGCCGCGCAAAACCAAGGCCACCCGGTCGGCGCTGGTCCAAAGTGATCTGCAGGCGGTCGAACGGGACTTTGCATTTGTGGTGGATGACAGTGTTGAGGCGCTGACCCTGATCAATGCCGCAGGTGGTGCCGACAAGGCGCTGATCGAAAATGTCCGTGTCTTTGATGAATTTATCGGCGGCTCGCTGGGCGAAGGCAAGAAATCCCTCGCCATCACCGTGCGCCTGCAGCCCAGCGACAAGACGTTGAAGGAAAAGGACATCGAAGCGGTGAGCGAGAAGATCATCGCCAAGGTGACCAAGGCCACCGGCGGCACCCTGCGGGGCTGAGCCACGACGCTTTGAAAGTTTAAAACGCGCTCCGTCGCCGGGGCGCGTTTTTCGTTCCGGCCTGCGAAATTGTGGGGGCTGCCCGCGCGACCGGCAGACGTGGCCTTGCCTTAATCCTGCGAAAGAGCCTCTGCCAGCACGTCAAATACAAGCCGGATCTTGCGGCTGGTGTGCAATTCGCGGTGGGTGGCGAGCCAGACCGGAAAGGTGATCGGCTCCATGATCGATGGCACCCGCTCGACACCGGGCGTGGCGTCGCCAACCTGGGCAGACATCGGTGCAATGCCAAATCCTTGCCGGGCAAGCTCCCAAGCGACCATGCCGCTTTGTGATCCGGTGCGAAACTGTGCTTCGCTCAGGTGGATGCCCAGAGGTTTCAGGTAGGCGATCATCCGGCTCGGCTCGCCGGTGCCGACAAAGTCATGCTGGGCGAGGTCCTCGGTGGTTTCGGGTCGCCCGCGCGCGTCCAGATATTCGGTCGAGGCATAGAAATACCCGGATGCCTGTCCCAGCAGTTTTGCAATCAACTCGGGCTGGTCCGGGCGCACATGGCGGATTGCGATGTCTGCTTCGCGCCGCATCAGATCACGGATGCCATTGTCGGCGATGATCTCGATCCGCAGTCCCGGCGCGATTTCACGCAGATGGTGCAGAACCAGCGGCAGCAGTTGGGCGGAATACACATCGCTCGCGGTGATCCGCACCAATCCCGACACGGATTGTGACTGCCCGGTTGCCGCCAGCGACACCCGGTTTGCGGCATCGCCCATGGCGCGGGCGTGCTCCAGCAGCTCCAGCCCGCCTTGGGTCAATTCCAGCGTGCGGCCGATGCGTTCAAACAGCATCAGCCCCAGATCCGCCTCGAGCGCCGCCACCTGACGGCTGAGCGTGGGCTGTGTCAGCCCCAGCTTGCGGGCCGCGGCCGAAAGCGTGCCCTCTTCGGCGGTGACAAGAAAGGCGCGCAGCTGCGTCCAGTCGAAGGTTCCATCCTGCTTATCCATACGGATATGTATAACCAATCTGCGAATTTCGGCAATTCATGCATGTCGGCTGTACCCCTATGGTGGCCACAGCAAAGAGTGAAGGAGGCCGCAGTTATGGATGCAGTGAAGTTCTGGGACGGTATCGCCCCGAAATACGCCAAGACCCCGATCAGCGATCAGGAGTCCTATGCCTATACGTTGGAACGCACGGCGAGCTACCTGAAGGCGTCGGATCACGTGCTGGAGCTGGGCTGCGGCACCGGCTCCACCGCTTTGCAGCTGGCAGGCCATGCCGACCATATCACCGCCAGTGATTTTTCTGAGGCAATGCTGGAAGAGGGGCGTCGAAAGGCGGCTGCTGAGGGTGTGCAGAACGTCAGCTTCATCCAAGCCGGAGCCCATGCGCCGCCAGAAGGCCCTTTTGACGTGGTGATGGCTTTCAACCTGCTGCATCTGGTCGATGACCTCGACGATGCGCTGGCGGCGGCGCGGGCGGTTTTGAAACCGGGCGGTTTGCTGATCTCCAAGACCTTTTGCAAACCGGAACAGGGGGCCAGCCTCAAGTTTCGGGCGATGCGGATGGCCCTGCCGGTGATGCAATGGCTGGGCAAGGTGCCCTATGTGCGTTTCATCACCGCCGCCGATCTAGACCGGCAAGTGGAAGCGGCCGGGTTCACATTGGTCGAGCGGGAAAGCTATCCGAAAAAGGACGCACGCCGCTATCTGGTGGCGCGCCGGGTCGACTAGGGGCTGATCGGTCTTTTGGTGAAAGCGAGAAACTGTCTTCGGGGTTCAGGTGGTGGACGAAAGCGGCGTGATCGCAGATAGTTCGCCCAAATTGGATCGTGCGCGGTGTTCAAGGCCGTGTGCCGCACAGAAGGAACAGAACCGATGACCTTGCAAGTTTACCTCTCGGGCGAAATCCATTCGGATTGGCGCGAACAGATCACCGAAGGCGCCAAGGATCTGGACGTGGCGTTCCACAGTCCCGTCACCGATCACGACGCCAGCGATGACTGCGGCGTGGCCGTTCTGGGGGCCGAGCCGAACAAATACTGGCACGACCACAAGGGCGCGATGGTAAATGCCATCCGCACCCGTAAGGGGATTGCTGACGCCGATGTGGTGGTGGTGCGCTTTGGCGAGAAATACAAACAATGGAACGCGGCCTTTGACGCGGGCTATGCCGCAGCTTTGGGTAAATCGATCATCGTGCTGAACCCGCCGGAACATCAGCACGCGCTGAAAGAGGTGCATGCGGCGGCACTGGCCGTGGCCGAAGAACCCCGCCAGGTGGTCGAAGTGCTGAATTATGTCCTGACCGGAAAACTGCCAGGCTGAGCTGGCAGAACCCGGATAAGGTGAAGACAACCCCGCTTGAAAAGGCGGGGTTTTTTGTTGGTATTTCAGGGGGTGAGGCACTGAGAATGGCCTTGAATTCAACCCTTCGTTAATCGCGGCGCGGCTAAACTGCGACTTCTTGCCCCGTGCCTGTGATGGGAGGGGCGGGACCACCTGCAGGCTCACAAACCGGAAGTTCCGCATGCAAAACCGCCGCCGTCCGCCCCGCGAAGTCTCTCCCGAATGGGAAGACATGGGGCTGTATAAAAAGGGAACCGGCGAATTTGCCGTCGAATTGGTGCCCGAAGTGAGCCGGAACAGCCGTCAGGACGTGGTGGTAAAGGGGTTCATGAACAAGGGCGTCGAAATATCGGTTGTTTTTCCAGGACGCCGCGCGCGCGAGGCCGTGGCGGTGGAGCGACGCCTGAAGGCGCTGTTGCTGCGGGCCAACCGCAAGGCCGCCGCTGCCGAACTGCCGGAACCGAACCGTGACAGAATTCGTCTGCCGATCCGTATCGAAGGGGCCTGGAGGCCTCGTTTCACAAGGGATGCCTCTGGCTGGGACCGGAAGAGTTTTCAGCTGCTTGCCGCACGCTGGGCCTTTGTTGATCACGACGGGATGACCAACCTTGGTGGCAACCCGCCGGTGACGTGACGCCCCACCAAGGCAGGGCGTCAGAGAGGCTTAGGCCTCGCGGTGGATTTCCACGCTGTGCGGATAGGGGATGGAAATGCCGCCCTTGTCGAAGGCTTCTTTCACGTTTTGGGTCATGGTGAACTTCAGCTCCCAATAATCCTCTGCCTTGCACCAGACCCGGGTGGTCAGATCGACGGAACTGTCACCGAGATTGGTAACGCGCACCCATGGCTCAGGATCGGTCAGAACACGGGCATCGGCCTTAGCTTGCGCCAGAATGATCTCCTTCGCCTTTTCGATGTCATCACCGTAGTCGATGCCAAACACCATATCGACACGCCGGGTTTCGTGATGCGAGAAGTTGGTGATGATCGCGCCCCAGGCCTGACCGTTGGGGATGATGATCTGCACATTGTCCGGCGTCGCCAGTTCGGTCACGAACAGGTTCAGATCCTTCACTGTGCCGGCGGTGCCGCCAACATCGACATATTGGCCAATCTTATAGGGGCGGAACAGGATCAGCATGAAGCCCGCCGCCAGATCCGACAGGGTGCCTTGTAGGGCCAGACCAATGGCGAGGGTTGCAGCGCCCATCATGGCGACAAGGCTGGTGGCCTCGATACCGAACAGGCCCAGTACGGCGATGATCACCATGGCAAGTACGACCCAACGCACAATGCTGGCGGCGAAATTGCCCAGTGTCGGGTCGATTTCGGGTGTCTTGTTCACCTTTCGGCGGATCGCCCGGCTGATCAGCCCGGAAGCCATCCAGCCGAGAATGAGAACCACCAGTGCCTTGGCACCATTGATGGCCAGCGGCATATAGGCGCTGCCTTGTTCGAGCAGTTGCTCCATAGAGGTATTCCTGTGTCTTGGTCTTTATTCTTCAACGCGAGGCCGGGTGGCCCCGCGCGGTGTTTGGCGGGGCTAGCCCTTGTTCAGCGTGTCGCGGATTTCGATGAGAACGTCCAGCTCGCTCGGCCCTGCGGGGGCTTCTTCGGCGGGCGCCTCTTCTTCGGTCTTCTCGGCGGCATCCTTCACCTTGTTGACGTAGCGCACCAGCATGAAGACCACCCAGGCGATGATCAGGAAATTTATCACGGCCATCAGAAAGGCGCCATGGGCAAAGACCGCAGCACCGGATTCGCGCGCGGCTTCGAGGCTGGCACCAGCGGCGACTTCGCCTGACAGAACAAGGTAGGAGTTGGTGAAATCCACACCGCCCATGAACAGGCCGATGATGGGGTTGATCAGGTCGCCGACCATCGATTTCACAATTGCGGTGAAGGCGGCGCCGATGATGATGCCAACAGCCATGTCCATGACATTGCCCTTGGCGATGAAATCTTTGAACTCTTTAATCATACGAAATTCCCTTCCGGAAAACGGGCCGGGAAACGGCCCAAACCACGAAGAGGGTAGGGCGGCCCGCGCTTTGGGTAAATGTAAAAGCGCGTCCGTGGTGGAATTCATGTGTCTTTCCTGCACTTTACCCAGCGGCAGGAACGAAAAACGCGGCACCCCGGATAGGGATGCCGCGCAGGGCGAACCAAGCATTCACTAGGGGCTGGCAGCAGGGAGGAGCCTGCCAACCCCGAGAGGGGTTCAGCCCTTGATCAGGTCCTGCGGGTCGACAACGTCCAGGCCCAGTGCCTCGCCGACGGCTGCATAGGTCAGCTGACCGGCATGTACGTTCAGACCGTTCAGCAGATGCGGATCGTCTGCACAGGCCTTCTTCCAGCCCTTGTTGGCCAGGTTCAGCAGGAACGGCAGGGTCGCGTTACCCAGAGCCTGCGTCGAGGTGCGGGCAACCGCACCCGGCATGTTGGCCACACAGTAGTGCATGATGCCATCGACCTCGTAGATCGGGTCGGCGTGGGTGGTTGCCTTGGAGGTTTCAAAGCAGCCGCCCTGATCGATGGCCACGTCGACCAGAACCGCGCCGGGCTTCATCTCGCTCAGCTGTTCACGGCTGATCAGTTTCGGTGCTGCGGCACCGGGGATCAGAACCGCACCGATCACCATGTCGGCCTCGCGGATCAACTCGGCGGTGGCGCCGGCGGTGGAATACTGGTTCTTGAAGGTGCCGCCATAGACGTCATCCAGATACCGCAGGCGGGTCAGCGACCGGTCCAGAACGGTTACATCCGCGCCCATGCCTGCGGCGATCTTGGCGGCATGGGTGCCAACAACACCGCCGCCGATCACAACAACCTTGGCCGGGGCCACGCCCGGTACGCCGCCCATCAGCACGCCACGGCCGCCATTGGCCTTCTGAAGGGTCCAGCTACCAACCTGCGGTGCCAGACGACCGGCCACTTCGGACATCGGTGCCAGCAGCGGCAGGCCACCGCGGGAATCGGTCACGGTCTCGTAAGCGATTGCGGTACAGCCGCTTTCGAGCAGGTCGTGGGTCTGCTCGGGATCGGGTGCCAGGTGCAGGTAGGTGAACAGCAGCTGGTCTTTGCGCAGCATCTTGCGCTCAACTGCCTGCGGCTCTTTCACTTTGACGATCATGTCTGCAGCGGCAAAGATTTCTGCGGCAGTGTCCAGAATCAATGCGCCAGCATCTGCATAGTCTTCGTCGGTGAAGCCTGCGCCTTTGCCTGCGCCCATCTGGATGATGACCTCGTGGCCGTGGTTCACCGCTTCGCGGGCGGCGTCGGGTGTCATGCCAACGCGGAATTCCTGGGGTTTGATCTCTGTGGGGCAACCGATCTTCATGGCGCGTCTCCTCCAAATTTTCATTCTGCCCATATGTTGTGCGAAGGCTGGAAAAAGATGCTGCCTTTTTACGCAAAATGAAAACCTTTCATTCGAAGAATCTTCGACTATATAGCAAGCAAGTTAGAAGGATCTTCGACAATATGAGTTTAGACCAGACGGATCGTCGGATACTGCAGGTGTTGCAGCGGAAAGGGCGGATTTCCAATGCGGAGCTGAGCGAACAGGTGAATCTATCCGCTTCGGCCTGTCACCGGCGGGTTCAGCGGCTGGAAACGGACGGGTATATCCGCGATTACGTGGCGCTGCTGGATGCCCGCAAGATGAATGTGCCGACCACGGTGTTTGTCGAAATCACCCTGCAGGGGCAGGCCGATGAGGTTCTGGAGGCCTTTGAGAAGGCTGTGGCCCGTATTCCGGACGTGCTGGAATGTCATCTGATGGCGGGCACGGCGGATTATCTGCTGAAAGTGGTGGCAGAAAACACTGAGGATTTCGCCCGCATCCACCGCCAGTATCTGGCACGGTTGCCCGGTGTGGCGCAGATGCAGAGTTCCTTTGCGCTGCGCACCGTGTTCAAGACCACAGCGCTGCCTGTCTGAGCGGCAACCGTCGGCAGGCCTTTAAAACGGGCGCGTGTTGCGTGCGCTACGCGTGCAGAGCTTGGGTGCCCGTGATCGCTACGTCGGGTGTGGCGTCAGCTTCTGAGCGCAGCCTGCGCTCTTTAAAGCGATGTATAAAAACGGGCGCGGCACGCAGAAAGACCCATGGCTGGACTGCCAATGGTTTTCTGTCTGTGCATCTATCCGGGAAGGGATGGTAGCGGAGGAGGGACTTGAACCCCCGACACGCGGATTATGATTCCGCTGCTCTAACCAACTGAGCTACTCCGCCGCTCTGTGTGTGGGCGATTTACGGAATGCACGGGGGCGGGTCAAGAGAGAAACAACCGGAAATGCGCTTTCGGCCAAGATTTTTTCCGGGCCTTCTATCTGGCGGAGTTCACGCTGACCGGGCGCTGTCTTGTGCCCCGTCCGGTGCAGCGTTCAGCGTTGCGGCCGCGGGGCGCGACAGCGCGTCGAGAAAGGTGAAGACTTGGCTGCGGCAGGCTTCTCCCGGCCAATGCGCTGGATGAAAACTGGGTGCCAGATCGGGGTGGCGCAACACCACACGGCGCCAGCGGTGGACAACCAGCGTGCGCAAGGCAGCGATCTGCAGCGGGTTCAGTCCGGCGGGGGGCTGGCCGACAGTGTTGAGATCGCCCAGCAGCGACGCATAGGCTTGGGCAAGGTCTGCGGGGAAGAACCGGGTCTTCAGCCAGACAGGCACGCCAAAGCCGCTGACCTCCAGCGACAGCAGCCCACCCAGATGCTGCGGCATCGGGCCATGCCCCAGCGCTGTCTGGCGGTTGATGGCGATGTAATTGGGCAATAGCAGCAGATCTTCCAGCGTGGCCTGGCCGGAACTGTCATCGGCGATCAGCACATGCCAGTCCTGGGCAATATCGGGGGCACGGTCATAGATCCGCGGGGTGACGGCGGCGGACTGGCTGCGGCCATAATCGGTCAGGAAATGCACACTGGCGCGACCGGCTCTTTCACTTTCGATCCAGCCGTCTTTGCGCAGCCGGTGTAGGGCCACACGGATGGCCTCGGGCTTGATGCCCATCGGGGTGATGACGCGGGTCAGCGCGCTGCCGCTGATCTGATCGCCCTCGGCCTGTGCCATATCGCCGAACAGCGACACGATGATCGACCAGACACGCTGGTGCTGCGGATCGGATAATTGGGTCACACTGGTTTCAAACCAGCTGTCAATATTCTGGGTCATGTAACCAATGTAGGGCGCGGCCCGCTAAGAGGCCAGTGTGCAAAAGAAAAGTGCCGCCCCGAGGGGCAGCACCTGTTGCAGAGCGGGCAATTGGCCTTAGTAGGCATTCATGGTCAGCAGCTCGTATTCCGCGACCAATTCGTCGTCCTGATTGGTCAGGGTCACGTGCCAGCGGACCTCGCCGTATTCCTCGTTGCGGGGCGTCTTTTTCTTCACCGTCAGGCGCACCTTGATGCTGTCCCCAGCCGAGACCGGCTTCATGAAGCGCAAAGAGTCCAGACCGGTATTGGCCAGAACCGGGCCTTCATTGGGTTCAACGAACATGCCGGCTGCAAAGGACAACAGCAGGTAGCCATGCGCCACGCGGCCGGGGAAGAAGGGGTTCCGCTGGGCGGCGTCCTCATCCATGTGGGCATAGAATGTATCGCCGGTGAAATTGGCGAAATGTTCGATATCATCCAGGGTGACGATGCGCGGATCGGTGTTCAGCGTCTCACCGATGCTGAGCTCGTGGAAGGTGCGGGTGAAGGGGTGCGCCGGGCCTTTGACCTCGGTCGCGCCGGGGACCCACTTGTCACCGATGGCTGACAGGATTGCGGGGGAGCCCTGAATTGCGGTGCGCTGCATATAGTGTTTCACACCGCGCACGCCGCCCAGTTCCTCGCCGCCGCCAGCGCGGCCGGGGCCGCCGTGGACCATATGGGGCAGGGGTGAACCGTGGCCGGTCGACTCCTTCATCGAGTCGCGGTTGTTGAAGTAGAGGCGGCCATGGTAGGCGCCGGCCCCAATCGCAACATCGCGCGCCACGGACGGGTCATTGGTGATGCAGGAGGCAACCAGCGAGCCCATGCCACGGTTGGCCAGCTCAACCGCGTGGCCCAGATCGCGGTAGCCCATGACGGTGGAGACGGGGCCAAAGGCCTCGGTGTCGTGGATGCGCTGGGCGGCGTCGGGGTTTTCGCAGTGGAACAGCATCGGCGGCACAAAGGCGCCCTTGTCCTTGTCGGCGCCTTCCACGGTGAAGGTCTCCGGGTCGCCGTAGACGCGGGTGGCCTCGGTGGCGATGATCGCGGCCTTTTCCAGCACATCGCGTTTCTGCCCGTTAGAGACCAGCGCGCCCATGCGGGTGGACTCATTGCGGGGATCACCGATGGTGGTCTTGTCAAAGCGCGCTGACAGGGCTTCGATCACCGCTTCGGTCTGGGCCTCAGGCGTGATGATGCGGCGCACGGCGGTACATTTCTGACCCGCTTTGGTGGTCATCTCGCGGCTGACTTCCTTGATGAAGAGGTCGAATTCCGGTGTGCCGGGCACCGCGTCGGGGCCGAGGATGGAGCAGTTGAGACTGTCCTGTTCGGCCACAAAACGGACCGAGTTTTCGACGATCACCGGGTTGGTGCGCAGCTTCATCGCGGTGTCGGCAGAGCCGGTAAATCCAACCACGTCCTGCATGGTCACATGGTCCAGCATGTCGCCCAGACCACCCGATACCAGCTGCAGCGCGCCGTCGGGCAAAATGCCAGACTCCAGCATCAGCCGCACGGCCAGTTCGGTCACGTAGCAGGTGTTGGTTGCCGGTTTCACAATCGCCGGAACGCCGGCCAGCAGGGTGGGCGCCAGTTTTTCCAGCATGCCCCAGACCGGGAAGTTGAAGGCGTTGATATGGATCGCAACGCCTTGCAGGGGCGTGCAGATGTGCTGGCCAAGGAAGGTGCCGTTGCGGCTCAGCTGTTCGACCTCACCGTCGAGGTAGACATGGGCGTCCGGCATTTCGCGCCGTCCCTTGGAGGCGAAGACAAATACCGTGCCAATGCCGCCGTCGACGTCGATCATCGTGTCGGCTTGGGTGGCACCGGTGTCGAACGACAGGTCATAAAGCGCCTGTTTATTCTTGCCGAGATGCGACGCCAGCGCCTTCAGCATCCGGGCGCGGTCGTGGAAGGTCAGCTTGCGCAAGTTGGGGCCGCCAACATTGCGCGCATAGTCCAGCATGGATTGCACATCCAGCGCGTCATTGCCTGCGGTGGCGATGACCTCGCCGGTGATGGCGCTGGAAATGTTGCGTGCACCGGCACCCGGAGCGACCCACTGGCCGGCGGCAAAGCTGGAAATCTCAAGAAGGCTCATGCTTCTGTCCTCTCATCTGATCAGGGGCCTGCGCTTCGCAACCGGGGCGCGCGCAGGCCGGAAATCTGTGCGGAACGAGATCCCGTGCCGCGGTCTGAGGAATATATTGACCGTCCGGTCGGTTTATGCAAGAAATTTGTCCAACGGGGGGATTTGCCCCTTGCTGACAAGAGTTGGGAGCGGCTCTTGTCATGCTGACACTGAAAAATGGGCGAACGACATGACGGAATCGATTCTGGTCGCGGATCACGGCAATTGGGTGGAAATTACACTGAACCGCCCGGATAAGTTGAATAGCTTCAACGAGGAAATGCACCTTGCCCTGCGTGCCGCGCTAGAAGGTGCCCGTGACGGCGGTGCACGTGCGGTTTTGCTGACCGGGTCGGGACGTGGATTTTGCGCTGGCCAGGATCTGGGCGACCGCGATCCTTCCAAGATGGACGGCCCGCCTGATCTGAGCGTCACGGTGCGCACCTTCTATGCACCGCTGGTCAATTTGATCCGCTCGCTGAACTTCCCGGTCATCTGTGCCGTGAACGGCGTGGCGGCGGGTGCTGGCGCCAACCTGGCGCTGGCCTGCGATGTGGTTCTGGCCGGTGAAAGCGCCAAGTTCATCCAGTCCTTTTCCAAAGTTGGCCTGATCCCGGACACCGGCGGCAGCTGGCATCTGCCGCGCCTGTTGGGTGAAGCGCGTGCCAAAGGTCTGGCGTTCACCGCCCAGCCGTTGAAGGCCAAACAGGCCGAGGACTGGGGGTTGATCTGGAAGGCGCTGCCGGACGAAGACCTGATGAGTGAGGCCCGCGCCATGGCAGAAGGCTTCGCCAATGGCCCGACGCTGGGTCTGGGGCTGACCAAACAGTGCATTCAGGCCGCAGCCGTGGACACGCTGGAGGATCATCTGGAGCTGGAAGCCGACGCCATGAAAACCTGCGGCGAGAGCGCGGATTACGCGGAAGGGGTGTCCTCCTTCCTTGAGAAACGCGCGCCGAATTTCACAGGCAAATGACCATGACCCCCAAAGAACGCGCAGAGAAATCCGCCGCTGCCATGTGGGCCGGTGATCAGGCCTCCAAATGGGCAGGTATGGAAATCACCCATGTGGACGAAGGCGCGGCGGTGCTGGAAATGACCGTCGCGGACCATCATTGCAATGGCCATGGCATCTGCCACGGCGGTGTGACCTTCATGCTGGCCGACAGCGCCTTTGCCTTTGCCTGCAACAGCCGCAATCAATCCACCGTGGCGCAGCACAACAACATCAGTTTCACCGCACCGGGCCGCAAGGGCGACCGGTTGATTGCCACTGCCCGCGAGGTCGCACTGACCGGGCGCAGCGGCATCTACGACGTGACAGTTACAAATCAGGCCGGCCTGAAGATCGCAGAATTTCGGGGTCTGTCCCGCGCGATCAAAGGCCAGCTGTTCGAAGAATAAGGCGAGGAGGATATTATGAAAGACCTGACCCCCAACAAGGCCGATCTGGACCCGATCGAGATTGCATCCATTGACGAGATCCGCAGTCTCCAGCTGGAGCGGCTGAAATGGTCCCTGCGCCACGCCTATGACAATGTGCCGATGTATAAAAAGCGCTTTGACGAGGCCGGTGTGCACCCCGACGATCTGCAGCAGCTGTCGGATCTCGCGAAGTTCCCCTTCACCTATAAGAACGACCTGCGCGACAATTATCCCTTTGGCCTGTTCGCTGTCCCGCGCGAACAGATCATGCGTATCCATGCCTCCTCTGGCACCACCGGCAAGGCGACCGTTGTTGGCTATACCGCCGGCGACATCAATAACTGGGCTGACCTGACCGCGCGCTCCCTGCGTGCTGCTGGTCTGCGCAAGGGTGACATGATCCACAACGCCTATGGCTATGGTTTGTTCACCGGCGGTCTTGGCGCGCATTACGGTATTGAACGTCTGGGCGCGACCGTTGTGCCGATGGGCGGCGGCCAGACCGAGAAGCAGGTAGGCCTGATCACCGACTTCAAACCCGACGGCATCATGGTGACGCCGTCCTACATGCTCAACATCCTTGAGCAGTATCACAAAAAGGGCATGGACCCGCGCGAAAGCTCTCTGTCGGTTGGTGTCTTTGGTGCCGAACCCTGGACCGATGCGATGCGCAAAGAGGTCGAGGCCGCCTTTGACATGCACGCGGTGGATATCTACGGCCTCAGCGAAATCATGGGCCCCGGTGTGGCCAACGAATGTGTGGAAACCAAGGATGGCCCGGTCATCTGGGAAGACCACTTCTTGCCGGAAATCATTGATCCCGTAACGGGCGAGGTGTTGCCGGACGGTGAGATGGGCGAGCTGGTGTTCACCACGATCACCAAAGAAGGCCTGCCGATGATCCGTTACCGGACCCGCGATCTGACCCGCCTGTTGCCGGGCACCGCGCGCTCGATGCGCCGGATGGAGAAGATTACCGGCCGCAGTGATGACATGATGATCCTGCGCGGCGTCAACGTCTTCCCGACGCAGATCGAAGAGCAGGTGATGGCCACTGGTGGTCTGGCCCCGCATTTCCAGATCGAACTCTACAAAGCGGGCCGTATGGATGGCATGCGGGTGTTTGTTGAGGCAGATGTTGGTGCATCGGATGAGCTGAGCAAGAAAGCTGCCGCGCGGATGTTGACCAAACATATCAAGGATATGGTAGGGGTATCGACAGAAGTTATTGTTGGTGAGCCCGGATCGGTGGAACGCAGCCAGGGTAAGGCAAAACGCGTCGTCGACAACCGCGATAAGGAGTAAAACTTGGCCCGCACGATCGCAAAAGACCATGATCAGAAGCGTGCTCAGATCCTGAAGTCCGCAGCCAAAGTGTTTTCGGAACAAGGGTTTGACCGCGCTTCCATGACCCAGCTTGCGCGCGAGTGCGGGATCTCCAAGGCAAATATCTATCATTACTACGACAGCAAGGATGCCATTCTCTTTGACATCCTTGAAACTTACCTGCGCGATCTGCGCGACCGGATTTGCGCCAATGTTGATGAGGGCGCGGATCCGGGCGACAGGTTGCGTCAGGTGGTGTCAGAAACGCTGCGCGCCTATCAGGGTGCTGATCACGAGCACCAGTTGCAGATCGGTGCCATGGCGGCTCTGCCCGAAGAACAGCAGGCGCAGCTGCGCGGCTATCAGCGCGAGATGGTCAATTTCATGAGCGACACGGTGAAAGCGATTTCGCCAGAGGTGTTCAATGATGATGCCGCCAAGCTGCGCGCCGCCACCATGTCGATCTTTGGCATGCTGAACTGGTATTACATGTGGAACACCGGTGCAGGCAGTAAGGCGCGCGAGGACTATGCCAGCATGGTGACAGACCTTACGCTGGGCGGATTGAAGGCCCTATAGGGTAACAGCGTCAGTCAGATCGCCAAAGGCCGCCCGGTTGGACGGCCTTTTTCTTTTGATCATGGTGATGCTTGTGGCTGTTCAGGCCACCGATCGAGAGGCGGGTTTGGCATCCGGCAGGGACGGCATGGCCGATTTTTCCTGCACCGCATCCAGAGTAACGCCGAGGCTTTCCAGAATTGCCAGTTTGCGGGCCGCAAAAGCATGCGCACGGGCGCGCAGCACCGCGAGGTTTTCTTCGGGGGTTTCCAAGACCCGCCCGTCCTGTTCCAGCCGCTGGCCTTGCGGCGCCAGAATTTGCCAGGCCAGATCGGCCCATTCACCTGGGGTTTCGAGCCCTTCGCCGCGGGCCAGCAGGAACAGTTGTTCGAACCGGTCCAGCATGATGCCACTGCCGGTCACTGGCGAGGCGAGAAAGCCGAGGTTGCCGCTGTCTTCGGCGCGCTTGCAAACGGCAGTGTTAAAGGCGAGGCAGCTTGCCGCGCGTTCGGCGAGGCCCTCCAGCGGCAGGCAGGGTGTGATGTAGCCGGATCCGGCCAGCAGCGTCAAAAGCCGGGTGATCCCGCCCCAGTCGGTTTCGCCAAAGACACCCTTTTCCAGCATCTCACGCACCGTGGCCTGCCCTGCGGCGAGCAGCTCCAGAACAGGCGCGCAGATCTGCGGATCAATCACCGTCTCACCTGTTCGGCTGGTCAGCTTGACCGGCGCACCGGTGTAGCGACGGCTGAGCGCAAAAGAGGTGGTGAGCCAGCCCCCAACCGCGCCGCGGGTGGTCTGAGGGCGCGCACCCTTGATGAAAATATCGGCGCGGAACTGTTCGTTGATCAGAATGTCACGCAGTGCTTCGCGGCGTATGGGGTCCTGCTCTGCCTGCAGCAGCGCCTGTTGTGCGTCGGTCAGGCCGAAACCCGGAATGTGGTCCAGCAGATCGGCAGGCGCGATATGGTTCAGCTTTGCCTTGGACATGTCATCGGCGACATCGCCAAAATGAAAGGGGGTCCAGTCCTTGTTGAAAAACTCATGCGCCAGATAGTTGCGCGATTGCGATTGCATCTTTTCCAGGCGTTTGGACAGTGCCGGGTTGGCATTGAAATAGCCGGCGCCGCTTTCTTCCAGCTGGCGGGCGTAGTCCATTGCAGCAGTGATCCGGTCCTGCAGCGGGCCGGTCCCCTGGGCGCCGTGATCGGCCAGAATGCGGCGCATCGGCGTGGCGGCGGCCCAGCCGGGCAATGCGTTATAGCTGACATAGACCATGCCACCGGGACGCAGCCGGGCGGTGATGAAATCCAGAATATGCTGACGGTTCTCAGCCGAAACCCAGCTGTAGACCCCGTGCAGAGCGATCACATCGAATTGCTGCGGCAGGCCTGCTGTCTCACCAAAATCCTCAAAGCTGCGCTCGTAGAAATGGGTGTTTTCCAGACCGGCCTCCTGGGCCAGATCGCTGGCGCCAGAGATCTGTGCCGGGTTGAAATCCATCGCGTGGAATTCGATATGCGGGTTCGCGGCAGCCAGCAGGTTGGTCGAAAATCCCTGTCCGCAGCCCAGCTCGCAATACACGAGCCGCTGGCCGCCAAGCCCGTGGTGCTGGCCTTTGGCCGCGGCGCAAAAGGCGAGGCTGGAGGGGGCCAGTTCCTTGGTGAATTCGTGAGGATAGTCAATTTCGGCCACGTAGCCGGAGGTCCAATCGGTCATATCTCGCCTTACTGGTCGGTGCTGAGAGCATTCTGCTGGCGCCAAATGTCCCGGAAAACCGTGAGGAATGGATTAATGCGGATGTGACCATTTTGGGGCGTACAGGTCCGGGCCGTGAGCCGCCGCCTGCAATACGGGCGAAGCAGCGCAAGACTTATTTGATCTGCAGCAATCTATGGTGTCGGGAATAGTGGCATCGTTTTTGGCGATGATCCGGAGATGTTTTGTCTCACCGGCCATATTTGCGCAGATCTACTGCGAACAAGAGAAACTGAAATTTGGGGGTAGTTGAATGATGAATATTGATGGCAGGCCACTGGGCCTGATCAGCGCCATGATCGCCGGGCTGGTGTTTGCACCAGCGGCTTTTGCAGCCAGCCCGTGGGAAATGGGCGTCAAGAACACCGGCGGCGGCGGATACAGCAAAGGATATTCATCCTATGCGGTCTGTGCGGCAGAGCACCCGCACGACGGCGGCGGCTGTGAAAAGGCGTTTCAGGATTGCGGCGCGCCAAATGCGGATGTTTTCATGACATTGGATTCCATGAAGCGCGTTGTGGACCCCAGCTTTGGAAACACGATTGTCGTTTACCGCTGGGACACCAGTTCTGACGGCCCAAATTACGAACTATGCCGGGGCACACTGCAGAGGTAACCGATGACCTGAACCGGGTTGCGGGAAGGATGTCAGAATATCAAAGGGCCCCAGTGTGAAATGCTGAGGCCCGCCTTCTGCCAGCGCCGCGCCGGGCAGAATCTCGCCGGGGGCGAAGAAGAGGTCCGTGGGCAGTGGCTGCGCGGAGTCTTCGCCTGCCGGATACCAGGCCGACCAGGCAATGGGCCGGGGGCCGCTGTTCTGCCAGTTGGAGCGTTTGGGCTCGTCTATACACCCCGTTCGGTAGCCGATTGCCTGCATCTGATCCTCCCGTTCCGACCGCAGGGTTCGGGAAAGCAGGGGCACATTTCAAGTCAAGAATTCCCTAACTCCCGGCACGGAGCTCCTCGTAGGAGATCATGACATGCTCCCGGTATGCGGGACGGGTTTCCAGCCGTTTGCGGTAGGAGCCGAGCGCGGGCAGGGCAGGCCGTTCGATGTCTATGTCGCAGTAGCGGAACAGGATGTGCCCAAGCTGGATGTCTGCCAGAGAGAATGTGCTGCCGGCCAGGAAGGGGTGTTGTTGCAGCTGCTGGTCGGCGATCTGCAGTTTTTCCGTCAGAGTTTCCACTGCAGCCCGGATCACGGCGGGGTCGCGGTCTTCAGCAGGGGTGCGCACCACACGCCAGAAAACGGGCACTGTGAAATTCATCGCAACGTTGAGTTTCGCCCATTCTGCCCATCGGTCGATTTCGGTCCGTTGCATCAGGTCTTCGGGCCAGAACCCCGCATTTCCATAGCGGGCGGCGAGGTAACGCAAGATGGCACCAGTTTCCCAAAGCGGTGGGTTGTTCCCATCCTGGAGCACCGGAATGGTCCGGTTGGGGTTCAGCGCTGCAAATTCTGCTGTATCGAGGCCGCCAAAATGGTGCCCGGCATCGACCCGGTTATACTCCAGCCGCAATTCGCCGATGCACCACATCAGCGCCTGAACATTGGACGACGTTTTCCTGCCCCAGACTTTCAGCATCCGTTGACTCCTCTCTGACTGCCCTGGTTAGGCTCGGGGAAGGGGTTGTCTGTTGCAACGAAAAAGACCGCCTAAAGGCGGCCTTTGCAGTCTGGATCTTCGTTGCCTCAGAGGCTGACAGGGGGCACCATGCCGACGATCTCATAGGTTTGTTTGAGGATCGGTGCAGTGATGGCGCGGGCGCGTTCGGCGCCGCGGGTCAGGATCTTGTCGATCTCATCCTGATGATTCATCAGCCGCGACATCTCCATGCCGATGGGGGCCAGTTTTTCGACCGCCAGTTCGGCCATCATCGGTTTGAATTCCGAAAACTGCTTGCCGCCCACATCTGCCAGCACCTGATCGACGCTCTGTTCGTTCAGCGCGGCGAAGATCTCGATCAGGTTGCGTGCCTCGGGGCGTTCTTTCAGGCCCTCGGCCTCGGAGGGCAGCGCCTCGGGGTCGGTCTTGGCCTTGCGGATCTTCTTGGCGATGGCGTCCGCATCATCGGTCATGTTGATGCGGCTGGCATCGGAGGGGTCGGACTTCGACATCTTCTTGGTGCCGTCGCGCAAGCTCATGACGCGGGTCGCCGCGCCCTCGATCACCGGTTCGGTCATTGGGAAGAAATCAACGCCGTAGTCGTTGTTGAACTTGGCGGCGATGTCGCGTGTGAGCTCCAGATGCTGTTTCTGATCCTCACCCACCGGCACGTGGGTGGCGTGGTAGACCAGAATGTCAGCCGCCATTAGTGCCGGATAGGCGAACAGCCCAAGAGAGGCGTTCTGGGTGTTCTTGCCGGCCTTGTCCTTCCACTGGGTCATCCGCTGCATCCAGCCCATGCGGGCAACGCAGTTGAAGATCCAGGCCAGCTGCGCATGTTCAGGCACCTGGGACTGGTTGATCAGGATGGATTGTTCCGGGTCGATGCCAGAGGCGATGAAGCCGGCGCAAAGCTCGCGGGTGGATTTCGTCAGGTCGGCAGGGTTCTGCCAGACGGTGATCGCGTGCAGATCCACCATGCAGTAGACGGTCTCGACATCTTTGGCTTGCCAGTCGACGAACCGCTTCACGGCACCGAGGTAATTGCCCAGGTGCAGGTTGCCCGAGGGCTGGATCCCCGAAAAGACACGCGGGGTGAAGCTGGTTTCAGTCATTGCGGAAAACTCCCGTCTGGAAAAAGCGCTCCCTGTCGCTTACCCATGGGACCGGGCATCGTCAACAGGTGCCGGGCTTTGGGGCCCGGCCCATGTTTTGGTCAGCCCCCAAGGAGAGACAAATATGAGCAGCAACCCCGATCCCAGCCCCGTGAACCCCCTGCCGCCTGCCGTGGTGGCGCTGGTGCTGATCATCATCGGCATCGAGGCGGTGTTCTCCTTAGGTGCGCGCGGTATTCTTGGTGGGCCTGAGGCAATCGGCTGGCGGATGAATGCGGTTCAGTCTTATGCGTTTTCCGGCGATATCTTCTGGTGGATGTGGGAGACCGGGCAATGGCCGGCCGAACACCTGATCCGCTTTATCTCTTATGCCTTTGTGCATGTTGCGTTCACTCAGGCGCTGTTTGTCTGCGTCTTTGTGCTGGCCATGGGAAAAATGGTGGGCGAGGTGATGGGTGATGTGGCGATGGTGCTGATTTTCGTGCTGTCCGGCATTGGCGGCGCGCTGGGCTACGGGGTGCTTGTGTCCTCGCAATACCCGCTGGTGGGCGGGTTTCCGGCCGTCTACGGGTTGATCGGCGCCTTCACATATCTGCTGTGGCGGTCGCTGTCGCTGGTTGGTGCGCAGCAGAGCCGGGCGTTCTCGCTGATTGCCTTTCTGATGGGCATCCAGCTGTTGTTTGGGCTGCTGTTTGGCGGCCAAAAAGACTGGGTGGCGGACCTATGCGGGTTTGCCACGGGTTTCGGGCTAAGTTTCTTTTTGGCACCCGGTGGCTGGGCACGGATGCGCGACAAGATCCGTCACGATTGAACAGGTGCCGCCCCGGCGGCGCGGCACCGTGGCGCATCACTCTTTTTTCAGCGGGCAGGTGCTGAGGCCGATGATCCGGTAGAGCGGGCAGAAGCCAGCAAGCCCGGTGGCCAGCGGCACGATGCCGATCAGCCCCCAGAGGGTCTGCGGCCCGGTCACCGTCAGCGACAGCAGCCCCAGGCCCAGGATGATGCGCAGCGCGCGGTCCAGGGTTCCTTCGTTGCGTGGCATGGTATTTCCTTTCCGTAACATAAGGGATGATACGGTTCTGCCATCTGCGCGCGCTGCGGTCGGTGACAGTGTCACACTTCCTCTGCGGCAATCTGTTCCAGGCCGGCGCGGTCCAGCAGTGTCAATTGCCCGCGCGCCTGGCTGATCAACCCCATTCCGGCAAAGACGCGCAGCCGCCGGGTGACAAAGGCGCGGCCCGAAGCGGTTTCCGCGGCCAGCCCGTCATGGGTCATTGTGACAATGCCGTCTGCCGCGCCCAGCTTCAAAAGCACCCGTGCCAGCCGAGCGTCGAAACCGGTGAGGGCGACATTCTCGACCAGCTGCTCGTAGTCGCCGAAGCGGCGGGCAACGGCGCTCAGCACTTCGGCCCGGAAAGCGCTGTCATCGGCCATGGCGCGGGCAAACTCCGCGTGCGGGATGACCTCGCCTTCCAGCTCGGTTTCGGCGATGCCTTCGGCGGAGTAGCTGCGGGCCTCGGTCAGGCAGGCGAAGGTCTGCAGGCAGATGTCGCCAGGCCCGACCCGGTAGAGCACGACCTCGCGCCCGCTGGCAGATGTCAGCGTGACCTTGATGCTGCCCCGCGTGAGTTTCACGTAGCCGGGGCAGTCCTGTCCGGGGCGAAACAGCACCGTGCCGGCGGGGCAGGCGAGGCGGCTCATGCCTGCCGCCCGCGGCGCAGGCTTTGTTTGATCTCTCGCAGAGAGGCGGCGCCGGTGAGTTGGGCCGCGATAAAATATGTGAGGCCGCCAATGAGGATAAGGGCGAGCAGGGCGAGGTAGCGCCAGCTGGGAAGGTAGAGCGTCCAGCCGAGGGTGAGGACCGCGAAATATACCGAGACACCCATCAGGGCAGAGGCCGCGACGATGCGCCAGCTGCGGCTGTAAAAACGGCTGTCAAAGCGGGCGGCCTCGCCCATCTGACGGGCGCCGAACCACAAAAGCGCCACCATGGCCCAGCCCGCGGCTGTGGCGGCGATAGCGGGGGAGAGCCAGCCAAACACAGATTTCAGACCGATGGCGAGCCCAGCATTTATCACCATACAGACCAGCGCATAGCGGAAAGGGCTGCGGGTGTCTTCGCGGGCGAAATACAGCGGTTGCAGCAGCTTGTGCAGCACGAAGGACGGCAGGCCCGCGCCATAGATCGCCACAGCGAGGGCAATGGCGGCCACGTCCTCGGGGCCGGTGGCGCCGCGTTCGTAGAGCACCGTGACCAGCGGCGCCGGGATCACCATGAAGGCCACGGCAGAAGGAATGGTGAGCAGCAGGGCAAATTCGCCTGCGCGGGAGAGGGCCGCCTGCGCGCCCGTGTCATCGCCTGCCCGCAGGCGGCGCGACAGATCCGGCAGCAGCACGATGCCAATGGCGATGCCGATCACACCAAGCGGCAATTGATAAAGCCGGTCGGCAACAAAAAGCCAACTGACCGCGTTTTCGATATCCGAGGCAACCAGCTGGCCGACCACGAGGTTCACCTGCGTCACCCCCATGGCAAGGCCGGCGGGCAGGGCAACGCTGACAAGGCGGCGCATTTCAGGGCTGAGACGCGGCAGGCCGGGACGCAGGCGGATACCGGCACGTTCGGCCGCATACCAGACCAGCGCCAGCTGCGCGGCACCGGCCACCGGGATGGTCCAGATCAGCCAGTCGATGACCGCGCCGCCGACCAGCGCGCCTGTGACCATGGCAGAGCAGGTGAAAATATTCAGCAGCACCGGCGCGGCAGCTGCGGCGGCAAAGCGCCCGGTGGCGTTCAGCACACCAGAGAACAATGCGGCCAGCGACATGAACAGGATATAAGGAAAGGCAATGCGCCCGTAACCAACCGTGAGGTCAAAGCGCGGATCACCAGCAAAGCCCTTGGCGGTGGCCCAGACTAGCCCCGGCATGAAGATCATGCCAAGTGCGGTCAGCACCAGAACCGCCGATAGCAGCAGGCTGAAGGCGGATTGGGCAAAGCCCTGCGCGCCTTCGCGTCCTTCCAGTTTTTTGGAAAACATCGGCACAAAGGCCGCGTTAAAGGCGCCCTCGGCAAAGAAGCGGCGGAACATGTTGGGCAGGCGGAAGGCGGCGACAAAGGCATCCATCAGCGGGCCGGGGCCGATATAGGCTGTGATCAGGATCTCGCGCGCAAAGCCAAGGATGCGGCTGGCCAGCGTCCAGAAGCCTACGGTCATGAAGCCCGACATCAGGCGGATGGGCTTCATGAGGCGGCGCGCTCCACACCCTTGGTGAGGGCGGCGCGCAGCTTGACTTCCAGCGCGTTTTGCTTGGCCTCGGAGTGGTATTTCAACCCGAACATATCCTTGACGTAGAAGGTGTCGACCACCTGTTCGCCGTAAGTGGCGATGACGGCGGAGGCGATATAGACGTTGTTGTTGGCCAGCGCGCGGGTCAGATCAAACAGCAGGCCGGGGCGGTCGCGGGTGTCGACCTCGATGATGGTGTAAAGCTCGGATCCGGTGTTGTCGAAGGTGATGGTGGTGGGCACCTTGAAGGCGCGCTCGCGCTTTTTGATCTTGTCGCGGTCGCGGATTGCCTCGGTTGGGATCACCTCGCCGCGCAGGGTCTTGTGGATCATCTGGTTGAGGCGTTTGAGCTTGCTGGCCTCGTAGGGATGGCCATCGGCGTCCTGCACCCAGAAGGCGGCGGTGGCATAGCCGTCCTTGGAGGTATAGGTGCGCGCGTCGACCACATTGGCGCCGACTAGGGCCAGCGCGCCGGCAAGGCGGGAAAAGATGCCCGGATGATCGGCCAGCGCAAAACAGATGCGGGTGGCGTCGCGGTCTTCGTCCGGATGCAGATCGATGCGAATCTCGTCGTCGTCGATATCGCGCAGCAGGGTGGCAAACACCACATGGGTTTCTTTTGGCAGGCCTTGCCAATAGGGCCGATAGTGGCGGCCTGTCTCGTGTTTCAGGGCCTTGGGCGTCCAGTCTGCGAGCGTGGCGCGCAGGGCTTTGCGGGCTTCGACGCCGCGGTTGTCAGCATTGAGCGCCTGATGCCCGTTTTCCAGCGCTGCCAGGGTCTGCGAATGCAGATCGCGCAGCAGCGTGGCCTTCCAGTTGTTCCAGACATCGGGGCCGACGCCGCGAATGTCACAGACGGTCAACACGGTAAGCAGGTTCAGCCGCGCCACGGTTTTCACTGCCTTGGCGAAATCACGCACGGTGCGCGGGTCTGACAGATCGCGTTTCTGCGCCACATCGGACATCAGCAGATGATAGCGCACCAGCCATTCCACATGTTCGCATTCGGATTTGTTGAGGCCAAGCCGCGGCGCCACCTCTTTGGCGATGCGCGCGCCGAGGATGGAGTGGTCCATCTCGCGGCCCTTGCCGATGTCATGCAACAGCATGGCGACCATCAGCACCTTGCGGTTCACACCGGTCTTGAGGATGTCCGAGGACAGCGGTAGCTCTTCCTCCAGCTCCAGTTTTTCGATCTGGGTAAAGTTAGAGATCACCTGAATGGTGTGTTCGTCCACCGTGTAGGAGTGATACATGTTGAACTGCATCATCGCCACAATGGGCTCAAACTCGGGAATGAAGGCCGCCAGCACGCCCAGCTCGTTCATCCGGCGCAGAGCGCGTTCCGGGTTGCCGTGTTTCAGCAGCAGATCAAGGAAGATGCGCCGGGCCTCCGGGCTGTTGCGCATGTCGTCGTCGATCAGATCCAAATTGGCGGTCACCAGACGCATGGCGTCCGGGTGAATCAGCATGCCGGTACGCAGGCCCTCTTCGAACAGGCGCAGGATGTTCAGTTTGTTGTCGAGAAATGTGTCGGGGTCGGCGACAGCAAGGCGGTTGTGAACCACATTATAGCCGGGTTTGGTGCGAGGGCGACGACGGAAGATACGGTCCAGAAGCGGCGCGCTTTTTTGCTGATCAGCCTCCAGTTTGGTCAGGAAAATCCGCGTCAGATCCCCAACGGTGGTGGCGTGGCGGAAGTAGTCCTGCATGAACAGTTCCACACCGCGCCGCCCAGCCACGTCTTTGTATCCCAAACGGTCCGCGACCTCGACCTGTAGGTCGAAATTCAGCTGTTCCGAGGCCCGGCGGGTGACCAGATGCAGATGGGAGCGCACCGCCCAGAGGAAGCTTTCAGCGGCGCGGAAGGCGGCGTATTCCTCAGCATGAAACAGGCCAAGATCGACCAGCTCCTCGGCGTACTGCACGCCGTAAATATACTTGGCGATCCAGTAGAGCGATTGCAGGTCGCGCAAACCGCCCTTGCCCTCTTTCACATTGGGTTCAACGACGTAGCGCTCACCCTGTTTCAGGTGCCGGGCGTCGCGTTCTGCCAGCTTGGCTTCGACGAATTCACGGCTGGTGCCGCTGAACAGCTCGTTGCGCAGCTTTTCTGCCAGCTCCTCGGATAGGGGTTCGTGGCCGGCCAGAAAGCGGTGCTCCAGCATGGCGGTGCGGATGGTGAAATCCTCGGTGCCAAGGCGCAGGCAGTCGCGGATGGTGCGGCTGGCGTGGCCGACCTTGAGACGCAGGTCCCACAGGATATAGAGCATCGATTCGATGACGCTCTCGGCCCAGGCGGTGATCTTATAGGGTGTCAGGAACAGCAGATCGACATCCGAAGAGGGGGCCATTTCGCCCCGCCCATAGCCGCCCACGGCCATAACCGCGATGCGCTCGCCCTCGGTCGGTGCACCTGAGGGGTGCAGGTAATCGCAGGCCACATGCATGGCGGTGGTGACCAGCCCATCGGTCAGGAAGGTATAAGACCGGGTCAGGCGGCGCGCCTCGAAAGGCTCTGCGGCGAAGGCTTCGGCAATGGCGGCGCGGCCGGATTTCTGGACCTCGCGCAACAGGCTCACCACTTCGCCGCGCAGCGAAGTGGTGCCGTTTTCTTCGACAATTGCCGCTATCTGCGCCCGGATCGCGGCGGCATCAAAGATGTCGTCGGCTGGACAGATCAGATCGCCCAGTGGCTGCGGCAGGCGGGTGACGGATCGGGCGTTCGGATCAGAATCCGGCGCCTGCGAAGCTTGTTGGAGCTGGGTCAATGACGACCACCTTCTGTTCTTGGATCGTGGCGACCGCGAGGCCGCGTTCATTGGTGCCATCTGCGCGCAGGCGGAAGATGCCGTTGACGCCCTGGAAGCCGGATCCCTGGGTCAGCGCCGCACCGGTCAGCGCGTCGGACTTGCCTTGACCGACCAGTGCGCCGATGGCGGCGATACCGTCATAGGCCAGACCACCGATAGGATGCGGGGAGCTGCCGTAGGCGGCGGTGTAGCGGGATTTGAACCCTTGCGATTTCACCGGGTCAGGCAGGGCGAACCAGCCCCCCTGAACGCCGGGCAGTGCCAGAGTTTGCGCCGGGATGTCCCAGCGGGTCAGGCCGATGTACTGGATGTCTTCGGGTTTCACCCCGGCTTCAGGCAGCAGCTGTGTCAGCAGCGGCAGCGCGCCGGCTGTGGTGGCTGTCATCATCAGCGAGGTGGCGCCGCTGGCCGAGGCCTGGTTCCGGATGTCGCTGATGGCGCTGATCACCCCATTTTGGGACTGCTCATAAGACACAATACCGGCGACATTTGCGCCAGTGCGTGACGCCGCAGAGGAGATCGCCTGCTGGCCGGCCTGACCGGCAGCATTATTGCCGCTGACCACCAGCATGTTGCCCTTGCCCTGACGGGCGGCAAAGCTGGTCAATCGGGTGGCCTTATTGTCAAAGGTATTGCCCAGAATGAAGACATTGCCGCCGGCAATCGCCGGGTTGTTGGAAAAGGCAAGAATGTTCACGTTGCGCTTGGCGGCGGCGATGCCGGCGGCATTGGCCGCTTCGGCATAGACCGGGCCCAGCAAAATGCGCGCGCCTTCGCTGACGGCTTGTGTGGCAGCTGCGGCTGCAACCTCGGCGTTGCCAGCAGTGTCGTAGATGCGCAGGTCAATTTTCACGCCGTTCAGATCCCCCATCGCCAGTCGCGCGGCGTTCTCCAGGCTCTGTGCAAGGGCCTGATCCCCCGAAGAGGCAGACCCGCGCGGCACCAGCAGCGCCACCGGAACCGGTTTGGAGGTGTTGATGCTTGGGCCACCACCGCCGACCGAAATCGGATCACATGCGGTCAGGGCCAGAGTTGCAACGGCGGTAACGGCGGCCAATGCCACCTTGCGGGCGGGCTTGAAAACGGCGAACATAATGGACTGTAACTCCCTGATCCGGCGATGATGCGCCGTGTTGGTGTTGGGGTGCGATAATAACCTTCGTCAAGGGCGGGTCCAGCGTTGAATCACCAGAAAGTCAGATTGTCCGCGGGGCTTTACTTCGTGGCCACACCGATCGGCACGGCGCGCGACATTACGCTGCGCGCACTGGACGTGCTGGCCTCGGCCGATGTGATAGCGGCAGAAGACACCCGCTCCTTGCGCCGTCTGATGGAAATTCACGGCGTGCCGCTGGAGGGCCGCCGCGTCTTTGCCTATCACGATCATTCCGGCGAAAACGCGCGCGCCAAGCTTCTTGCAGCCTTGGCTGAAGGCAAATCGGTCGCCTATGCCTCGGAAGCGGGGATGCCGCTGATTGCCGATCCGGGTTATGAGCTCAGCAAGGCCGCAGCCGAGGCGGGCCACACGGTGACCTGCGCGCCCGGCGCCACCGCGGGCATCACTGCGCTGACGCTGGCAGGCCTGCCGACAGATGCGTTTTTCTTCGGCGGCTTCCTGCCCAATGCGACCGTGGCGCGCTGCAAACGGCTGGAGGAGCTGAAAGAGATCCCCGCCACGCTGATCTTTTACGAATCTCCAAAGCGCGTGGCGGCATCACTGGCGGATATGGCAACGGTGCTGGGTGACCGGCAGGCGGCGATGTGCCGCGAGCTGACCAAGAAATTCGAAGAAGTGCGCCGCGATACCCTGCCGGAACTGGCCGCCCAGCTGGCCGAGGCTAGCGTGAAGGGCGAGATCGTGATCCTGATCGACCGCAACCGCGCCGAGGCGGTGAATGAAAGTGATCTGGAAAGCGACCTGCGTGCCGCGCTCAAGAACAACCGGGTCAAGGATGCTGCCGACATCGTCGCCAAACTGCATGACCTACCGCGCCGCAAAGTATACCAGCTGGCGCTGAATCTGGCGAAAGAGGACTGAGCCGGTGACGGGGCGCTCTGAACGCGGTGCAGCCGCCCATCAAGCCGGAGCCGCTGCCGAAGGCATTGCCGCAAGGGCGTATGACGAACAGGGCTATGTGGTTGCAGAATACCGCTGGCGCGGGCGGGGCGGAGAAATCGACCTGATCCTGCGCGGCCACGGGTTGGTGGTTTTTGCCGAAGTCAAACAGAGCGCCACCTTTGACGCCGCTGCGGCCAGTCTCGGGGCCGCGCAGATAGGTCGGATCATGACGGCCGCTGCGGAGTTTCTGGAGGGTGAGCCGGGTGGCAGCCTGACGGAATGCCGCTTTGACGCGGTGCTCGTGGATGGCACCGGCGCGGTGCAGATCCTTGAAAATGCCTTTGGTCAGGGCTGACCCATTGAACAGGCCGCAATGCTGCGCCATGTATGCCGACAAAGATGAAGGAATTACGCCCCATGAAAATCGCCTTCCAGATGGATCCGATCCAATCGGTCGACATCAACGCCGACAGCAGCTTTCGCATCGCTGAAGAAGCCCAGCTGCGCGGTCACGAGCTGTTCTATTACACGCCCGACCACCTCGCCTTTGAGGAAGGTCGCATCACCGCGCGCGGCCAGACCATGGTTGTGCGTCGCGAACAGGGCAACCATGTGGACCTCGGCCCGGTGGAAAAGGTGGATCTGGCGGATTACGACGTGATCTGGCTGCGTCAGGACCCGCCGTTTGATATGCATTACATCACCTCGACCCATCTGCTGGACAAGCTGGCCGGTCAGACACTGGTGGTGAATGATCCCTTTTGGGTGCGCAACTACCCCGAAAAACTGCTGGTGCTGGATTTTCAGGACCTGACGCCGCCGACAACCGTGGCGCGTGATCTTGAGACGATCAAGGAATTCAAAGCCAAACACGGCGATATCATCTTGAAGCCGTTGTATGGCAATGGTGGTGCCGGTGTGTTCCGGCTGGATGCCAATGATCGAAACCTCACCTCGCTGCACGAGCTGTTCACCGGTTTCAGCCGCGAGCCGCTGATCGTGCAGAAGTTCCTGCCGGATGTCAGCAATGGCGACAAGCGGGTGATTCTGGTCGACGGCGAACCGGTTGGTGCCATCAACCGCGTGCCTGCAGCAGGTGAGACCCGGTCGAACATGCATGTGGGCGGACGCCCGGAAAAGATCGGCCTGACCGAGCGTGATCTGGAAATCTGCGCCGCCATCGGCCCGTTGCTGAAGGAAAAGGGACAGGTCTTTGTGGGCATCGACGTGATCGGCGATTACCTGACCGAGATCAACGTGACCTCGCCCACCGGTATTCAGGAGCTGGAGCGGTTTGATGGCGTGAATATCGCCGCAAAGATCTGGGAAGCAATCGAGGCCAAGCTTTAAGCGCTCCAGCCTGCCAGCCGGTAGCTCAGCGCCTCGGCCACATGGGGGCGGCGCATGTTCCTTGCGCCTTCCAGATCGGCAATCGTGCGCGCGACCCGCAGCACGCGGTGATAGCCGCGTGCCGTCAGTCCAAAGCGTTCGGCGGCTTTCAACAACAGATCGCGGCTCTCGGTGTCGGGGGCGGCGGCTTCTTCTAGCAGGGTTCCCTCGGCGTCGGCGTTCTGGCGGATGCCGGGGTGGGCCTTGTATCTGGCTGCCTGTATTTCACGCGCAGCCGCGACACGGATCTCCGCCTCATGCGAACCTTCAGCGCTGGGCGGCAGATTAAGATCGGTGAAAACCACCGGCGGCACGTCCACGCGCAGATCGAACCGGTCCATCAGGGGGCCGGAAATGCGGCCCAGATAATCCTCGCCGCAAACTGGCGCGCGTGAACAGGCGCGGCCGGGATCGGCCAGATAGCCGCATTTGCAGGGGTTGGCAGCGGCGGCGAGCAGGAAGCGGCTGGGGTATTTCACATGGGCATTGGCGCGCGCCACCATGACCTCACCCGCCTCGATCGGTTGGCGCAGGGTTTCCAAAACGGCGCGGGCAAATTCCGGCAGCTCGTCCAGAAAGAGAACGCCATTATGGGCAAGGCTGATCTCGCCCGGTTGGGCCCGGCGGCCGCCGCCAACGATAGCCGCCATGGAGGCTGTGTGATGTGGTTCACGGAAAGGGCGCGCACGGCTGATGCCGCCTTCCTTGATCAGCCCGCAAAGGGAATGAACCATTGAGGTCTCCAGCGCCTCGGCCGGAGTGAGGGGCGGCAAGATGGACGGCAGCCTTGCGGCCAACATGGATTTTCCGGAACCGGGCGTGCCGACCATCAGAAAGTGATGGCGGCCAGCAGCGGCGATTTCCAATGCGCGTTTGGCGCGTTCCTGCCCCTTCACATCGCGCAGATCCTTTGAGGCAGGATCAAAGTCAGCCTCGCCGGGCAGGGCTGGGGCAATCGGTGACTGGCCGATGAAATGTTGCACTACTGCGTGCAGGCTGGCGGCACCATAGACTGTCGCCGCACCAACCCAGGCTGCTTCGGCGCCGGAACTGGCAGGACAGATCAGGGTCTTGCCCAGCTCAGCAGCTGTCATTGCGGCGGGCAGGGCGCCAAGGACCGGGACAAGCGTTCCATCCAGCGAAAGCTCGCCCAAGGCGATGGTTTCTGCCGCCATGTCCATCGGTATGATTTCCAGCGCCGCCATCAGCGCCAGCGCGATGGGCAGATCGAAATGGCTGCCTTCCTTGGGCAGATCAGCAGGTGACAGATTGATGGTGATGCGTTTGGAGGGCAGGGCGATGGACATCGACGAAAATGCCGAACGCACCCTGTCGCGTGCTTCACTCACCGCTTTGTCGGGCAGGCCTACGACGGAAAAGGCCGGCAGGCCGGGGGCGACAGCGCATTGCACTTCGACCGGGCGAGCCTCGACGCCTTGGAAGGCTACTGTGTGGACACGTGCGATCATCGGTGCGGGCTCCAGCTTGCGCCGCACCGATGGTTTGGATTTATGGTTTCCGAATGATTAACGGCGCCGTAAAGCCGCCATCAATTCGATCAGGAAACCTCCGACCAGGGCTTGCGCGGGAGGTCCAGTGCATAGGGTTCAGGATCATAGGTGACGGTCTGCGCGTCGGCCCGCCAGCGTTTGAACGCCGGATCTGCAATGACCCGCTTGCAATAGGCGCGCGCAGCAGTCGAGACGGGCAGATCATAGCCAATGATCCGCGCCGCTGCAGGTGCATAAAAGACATCGGCCAATGAGTAGTCCCCGAACAGCCAGCCCTCCTTGTTGCCTGAGATTTCGCGGGCGTGATCCCATAGTGTCTCTATGCGGGCGAGGTCGCCAAGCACGGCTTCAGTGGGCGAGAAATCCTCCCATATGTGGGAGAGCTGCATGGCGCAGTCGCCGCGCAGGGCAAAGAAGCCGGACGTCATTTCAGAACAGAGCCAGCGGGCGGTGGCGCGCTGGGCGGGATCTGCGGGCCAGAGGCCGGCCTCGGGATGGCGTTCTGCAAGGGTTTCGGCCATAGCGAGGCTTTCACCCACCACCGTGCCTTCGGGCGTGCGCAGGGCCGGCACCAGACGGGCCGGGGCCAGATGCGCCATGTCGGCGGCCATCGTTCCGGAGTACAGCCCGATCATATGCGCCTGATGGGGAAGGTTGAATTTCTCCAGCATAAGCCAGCCGCGCAGCGACCAGCTGGAGTACATTTTGTCGCCAATATAAAGATCATATGTCATGGCGGTGAGCCTAAGACGTTTCGGCGCAATTGGTAAAATGATCGATTGTGAGTGGGGTCTTCACGGACAGTGATTGATCCGGCCCGTGCGCCAGCCATCCGGCCCATGGGAAACCTCGGTGACCGAGAGGTTGTCGATCTTATGGCCGAAGGCCTCGTCTGCGGTGATGTTCAGGGCCCGCTGAACCTGCGTCAGGATCTGACCAAAATGGCCGGTAACGATCAGGTCCTGCCCCCTGTGACGTGCAATCAGCGCATCCATGGCCGCGTCGACACGTCTGCGCACAGCGTTCCAGCTTTCGCCGCCGGGTGGGGCGGTGTCGCCGGGGTTTTCCCAATAGGCGCGGATACCTTCGGGGTCTTCGGCGTCGACCTCGGCCCAGGTGCGCAGCTCCCAGTCGCCAAAGTGGATTTCCCGCAAGGCAGGCTGATGGGGCAGGCGCTGGCGGGGTCCCTGAATGGCATCGGCGGTATGTACGGCGCGGATCAGATCGGAGGAGATCACCAAGGCCTGCGCGGGCAGAAATTGCTCCAGCCGGGAAATGGCAGCGGTATCGGACAGGTCGGCGGGAATGTCTGACCAGCCGACCATGGACTTTGCATGGGTCGGCCCGTGGCGCACCAGAAACAGCCGGGTGATCACAGCTTACCCTTCAGAACCAACGGCAGACCGGCCGTGACCTGCACCACGCAATCGGCGATTTTGGCCAGTTCGATGTTCAGTCGACCCTGTACCTCGCGAAAGCGCCGGGCGAGTGCATTGTCAGGAACGACGCCCATTCCGGTCTCATTCGACACGATAACCAGATCCGATTCGCAGGAGGTGATTCCCTCGATGAGCTGATTCTGAACTGATTCTAAGTCACTTTCAGCCAGAAGGTGATTAGATATCCACATGGTCGCGCAATCGAGCAGGCATATCTGTGGATAAGTTAACTTTGAAAGAATCTCCGCAGGGTTGAATGCTTCCTCGTAGGTTGTCCATCCGGCCCCGCGTTGCACGATATGCTTGTTAACTTTTGCACGCATTTCGTCATCAAATACTTGTGAAGTCGCGAGGTAAATCATTGGTTTTGTGGATTTAATGCAAATCTGCTCGGCGAAAGCGGATTTTCCGGAGGCAGCACCTCCCAGAATAAATGTGACTCGCGGGGACAATTTTATTAGCCTTTTAGTACTTAAGCCGTGCCTGTGGGTAACCGCAGGGCCCGCTCAAAACAAGTAAAGTCAGACGCAGTGCGCCCAGTTCAGGTAAATGTATAGGCTGGGGCAGTCTGCAACGGGAAGAGGCGTATTTTTTGCCTCTAAGACAGGAACCCGCTTGCCCCGCATTAATTCGCGGGAACCAGACATTTCTGCGTATAAAAAAAGGATTATTTAGGGCCCGTATAATAAAAAGAAGCGCCTCCCATAACTGCACGGTTTGTACTTTGTGTGCTAGCCGGGGGAAATTGTTATGGCACTCGATACTTATAACGACAATCCATTACCGAAAGTGGCTATGCGGGCTGAATTGCTCGACGCCGAAACAGAACTGAAACTTGCCTATGCTTGGCGCGATGAGCGTGATGTTGCAGCCTTACACCGGTTGATCAACGCCTATATGCGACTGGCGATTTCGATGGCCGCGCGGTTTAAACGTTACGGCGCGCCGATGAATGATCTGATCCAGGAAGCGGGTCTGGGGCTGATGAAAGCCGCAGACAAGTTTGACCCGGACCGGGGGGTTCGTTTCTCGACATATGCGGTCTGGTGGATCAAAGCGTCCATTCAGGACTATGTCATGCGAAATTGGTCGATGGTGCGCACCGGATCGACCTCATCGCAGAAGTCGCTGTTCTTCAACATGCGCCGGGTTCAGGCGCAGCTGGAACGCGAAGCTGCGGCCAGCGGTGAACGTCTGGACCGCCACCAGCTGCACCAGAAAATCTCGACTGAGATTGGCGTGCCGCTGCGTGACGTGCAGATGATGGAGGGCCGTTTGTCCGGCTCTGACTTCTCGCTGAATGCGGTGCAATCCGCCGATGAGGACGGGCGTGAATGGATCGACGCGCTGGAGGATGACAGCGCCCAGGCGGCAGAGCTGGTAGAAGACAGCCACGACACCCGTTGCCTGCGCAACTGGCTGGTCACCGCCATGCAGGCGCTGAATGACCGCGAACGCTATATCGTGCAGGAACGTAAGCTGCGCGATCAGGCCAGGACGCTGGAAAGCCTGGGCACCGAGCTGGGTTTGTCCAAGGAACGCGTGCGCCAGCTGGAGGCAGCAGCCTTTCAGAAAATGCGCAAAAGCCTTGAAGGCCAATCGCGAGAGGTGCACAACTTCCTCCTATGAGGATTGCATTCAAAACGACTGAAAGGGGCGCCGCGTTTGTCGGCGCCTTTTTCCTGTGGGCCAATTTCCAGTTGGCAGGGGCGGCGGTTGCGCAGCCGCCGTTGAACCGGGTGGCGCTGGCGGCAGATGTGGTGATCCTGGGCGAGGTGCATGACAATGCGGCCCACCACCAGGTGCAGGCGGCGGCCCTTGACCAGATCAATCCCAAGGCTGTGATCTGGGAGATGATTTCACCAGAACAGGCCGAAGCGCTGGGCGGGGTCGACCTTGCCGATAGCGCTGCGGTTGCGGCGCAGCTCGACTGGGCGGCCTCGGGCTGGCCTGACTTCAGCCTCTATGCGCCGGTTTTTGCGGCTGCCGACGGGGCTGCGCACTATGGGGCGCATGTGCCCCGCGCGGCGGCGGGCGCAGCGATGCAGACCGGGGCGGCGGCAGCTTTTGGGGATGGCGCGGCGCGGTTTGGTCTGGATCAGCCCCTGTCGGCTGATGCGCAGGCGGCGCGGGAGGCCGATCAATTGGCCAGCCATTGCGATGCTCTGCCGGAAGAGATGCTGCCTCTGTTTGTTGACGTACAACGGCTGCGCGATACCGTGCTGGCACGCGCCGTCACCGAGGCGCTGGCTGACACCGGAGGGCCGGTTGCGGTCATTACCGGCAATGGTCATGCGCGAAAAGATCGCGGTATTCCTGTCTATCTGGCCTATGCGAATCCCGATCTGACAGTCTTTGTGCTGGGCCAGTCCGAGGGTGGACTGATCGAAGGCGGCTATGATCAGGTGCTGGACGCGGATCCCGTGGAGCGCCCGGATCCTTGTGAGGCTTTCCGCAAGGGGTAAGCCAAGCGACCCATTCCCTCTTTGAGAAGGGCGCAGTATGCTGCGTTGAAATTGCTGCAGGGGTGTTCAAATGCTGGCAGGCAAACATATTCTTCTGATCATCGGCGGCGGCATTGCGGCCTATAAATCGCTGGACCTGATCCGCCGCCTTCAGGATCAGGGCGCGCGGGTGACGCCGGTGCTGACCAAGGCGGGTGAAGAGTTCGTGACGCCGCTTTCCGTGTCGGCCTTGGCCGGATCCGAGGTGCACCGGGATCTGTTTGATCTGACCAAAGAGGCTGAGATGGGCCACATCCAGCTGTCGCGCAGTGCCGATCTGCTGGTGGTGGCGCCGGCCACCGCCGATCTGATGGCGAAGATGGCCAATGGTCACGCCAATGATCTGGCCTCGACCCTGTTGCTGGCCACGGATACGCCGGTGCTGCTGGCGCCGGCGATGAACGTGCGCATGTGGGAACACCCGGCGACACAGCGCAATCTGGCAACGCTTCTGCAGGACGGCGTTTCATGTGTTGGCCCGAATGAGGGCGCCATGGCCTGCGGTGAATATGGCCCCGGCCGGATGGCAGAGGTGCCAGAGATTATCTCGGCCGTTGCTGCCCGGTTGAGCGATGGGCCATTGAGGGGCAAACGCGTGCTGGTCACATCAGGTCCGACCCATGAGCCGATCGACCCGGTGCGCTATATCGCCAACCGGTCTTCTGGCGCGCAGGGCACCGCGCTGGCCCGTGCTCTGACCGCATTGGGCGCTGAGGTGGTGTTCATCACGGGCCCGGCAAGCGTGGCGCCTCCGGCCGGAGTCGAAGTGGTGGCGGTGGAGACCGCGCAGGAAATGTCAGAGGCAGTGGATGCGGCCCTGCCGGCGGATGCGGCGGTATTTGCAGCAGCCGTGGCGGACTGGCGGGTGACCAGCGCGTCGGACCGCAAGCTGAAGAAATCAAAAGACGGCTTGCCGGTGATGGAATTTGCCGAGAACCCGGACATCCTGAAGCGCGTGGCGCATATGACCAAAGGGCGGCCTGCGCTGGTGGTTGGCTTTGCCGCCGAAACCGATGACGTGGTGGAAAACGCCACAGCCAAAAGGCTGCGCAAGGGCTGTGACTGGATCGTCGCCAATGATGTGTCACCGTCTACCGGCATCATGGGCGGGTCTGAGAATGCGGTTGTGCTGATTTCGGATGATGGCGCCGAGGAATGGCCGCGCATGGGCAAGGATGCAGTGGCGCGCCAGATAGCTGAGCGGGTTGCCGCAGCGCTGGCCTAGGGAATTCCGCCTCCGGCGGGAGTATTTTTGGAAAGATGAAACGGGGGGCGTCTCACATGGTGGCGATCCGGGTGATTTATGATGAGGGCGCAGATCGCGATGTGGCGCTGCCCTCTTACGAAACGGCTGGTGCGGCTGGCGCAGATGTGCGGGCGAACCTGCCGGATCGTGGGGAGATCGTGCTGGAACCCGGTGCGCGGGCTTTGGTGTCGACGGGGCTGCGGATTGCCATTCCCGCCGGGTTTGAGGTGCAGATCCGGCCCCGGTCAGGGCTGGCGTTGAAGCACGGGATTACCCTGCCCAACACACCGGGGACAATCGACAGTGACTATCGCGGGCCGCTGGGGGTGATCGTGATGAACGCCGGCCAGGAGGCTTTTACGGTGCGTCATGGTGACAGGATCGCACAGATGGTGGTCGCGCCGGTGTTGCAGGCGGCGTTTGAACTGGCGGACACATTGGATGAGACCGCGCGCGGCGATGGTGGTTTTGGCTCCACGGGGCAGGTCTGATGCTGCTGGTTCTGGGGCTCGCCGGGCTGATCTGGTGGGGTGGTCGGCTGATGGGCATGGCCTCGGTCGTGCGGCTGTCGCTGCTGGCGGTTTTGTTTGGCATGGTGATCCTGATCCAGCTGACCTTGCCGGATGGACATGGGTTGCGTGCTGCCACGGGCGGCTCTGCGGCATTGTGGCTGATGCTGGGAGGCGCGGGAGCCTTGGCGGCCGCTTATGGCCGGGTTATCGCTGGGCTGAAAGCGCGCGCCCAGCCTCAGGAGACCCCGAAGGCCCAGAAACCCGGAACATTTAACGAGACTGAATTGAACCGCTATGCCCGCCACATTGTGCTGCGCGAGCTGGGTGGTCCGGGGCAGAAGAAGTTGAAGAAAGCGCGTGTTCTGGTGATCGGTGCCGGGGGGCTCGGCGCGCCAGCTCTGCAGTATCTGGCTGCCGCCGGTGTGGGCACCATTGGCGTCATTGATGACGACACGGTGGAAAATGCCAATCTGCAACGACAGGTGATCCACCGGGATCAGGATATTGGAACGCCCAAGGTGTTTTCGGCGCAGGCCGCGATGGAGGCGCAGAACCCCTATGTAAAGGTGCGCCCCTACCATCGACGACTGGATGAAGGCATCGCGACGGAGTTGTTCGCGGATTACGATCTGATCCTTGATGGCACCGATAATTTCGAGAGCCGCTATCTGACCAACCGCACCGCAGCCGCGCTGGGCAAGCCGTTGATTTCTGGCGCGCTGTCGCAATGGGAGGGGCAGATCTCTGTCTTTGATCCGTCCAATGGCGCACCCTGTTACCAGTGCATCTTCCCTGAAGCACCGGCCGAGGGGCTGGCGCCGTCTTGTTCCGAGGCGGGCGTGATCGGGCCGCTGCCCGGTGTGATCGGGTCGATGATGGCAGTGGAAGCGGTAAAGCTGATCACCGGCGCCGGCGCGCCGCTGCGTGGTGAGATGCTGATTTATGACGCGCTATATGGCGAAAGCCGCAAGATCCGGCTGGCCCCGCGCGAAGACTGTCCGGTCTGCGGAACAAAAGAACAAAAAACAGGAGAGTGATGATGAAAACGGTTATGAGTTTGGCGGCAGCGCTTGTTATGGCCGCCCCTGCGATGGCGGCTGATCTGCCCGATCTGGGTGGCAAGGAAGTGGTGATTGCCACCGAAAACGCCTATCCGCCGCTGCAGTTCGTGGATCCGAAATCCGGCGATGCCATTGGCTGGGAATATGACGCCGTGGCGGAGATCGCGCAGCGCATCAACATCACCGTGGTCTATGAAAACACCAGCTGGGACGCGATGATCCCTGCTGTCAGCGAAGCCCAGTACGACATGGGCATGACCGGCATTACCATTCGCGAGGACCGGATGGAGAAGGTGGACTTCAGCCAGAAATACCTGACCTCGCAGATGCGGATGATTGTCGCTGGCGACGAGGACCGGTTTGACGATGCCGAAGGGTTTGCCGCCAATGCCGACCTTCTGGCCGCTGCACAGCCGGGCACCACGCCCTTTTACGTGACAGTCTATGACATCCTCGACGGTGATGAGGCCAACCCGCGCATCAAACTGTTCGAGACCTTTGGCGCCGCCATTCAGGCGCTGCGCACCGGTGATGTGGATCTGGCGCTGTCCGACAGCACGGCGGCCAATGGATATGTTGCCGCGTCCAACGGCGGGCTGAAAATCATTGGTGAGCCGCTGGGTACCGAAGACTTTGGCTTTATCTTCCCCAAGGGCAGCGATCTGGTGGCGCCGATCAACGCGGCCATCGCCTCGATGGAGGCGGACGGGACTCTGGAGGCACTGAACACCAAGTGGTTCCTCGAATATAAGCTGGGCCAGTAACGGTTCGATTTCGGAATTGATCTCCCCGGCCATTGTGCCGGGGATTTTTTCATGAGGCGCAGGCATGGCAGCTCCGAGAGACAAGAAAGAGGACTTCCCCTGGTGGCTGGTCGTGGTTGGCCTGACGGGGCTGTACCTTGGCGGGCGGGTGGTGGCGGATGACCTCTATCTGCAGATCCTGACCACGCTTTCGCGCGGTGTGCAGGTCACTATATTTGTGACCGTCGTCAGCTTTTTCCTCGCCTCGACGCTGGGGTTGCTGCTGGCGCTCGGGGCCGGGTCGAAATGGATCGTGGTGCGCCAGACCTGCCGGTTTTATGTCGAGGTGGTGCGCGGTGTGCCGATCATCGTGCTGCTGCTCTATGTGGCCTTTGTGATGGCGCCAGCCTTGGTTGACTTGCGTAACTGGGCGGGCAGCTATCTGGGGCTGGAGCCGATCCGCACCCGCAGCTTCTCACTTCTGTGGCGGGCCATCATAGCGCTGATGATCGCCTATTCGGCCTTCATCTCCGAAGTGTTCCGGGCCGGTTTGCAGGCAGTGGACGAAGGCCAGGTTGAGGCCGCCAAGGCGCTGGGGCTGAATGGCTGGCAGCGGTTCCGGCTGGTGGTGTTCCCGCAGGCGTTCCGCACCATTCTGCCGCCTCTTGGCAATGATTTCGTGGCGCTGGTCAAGGACAGCTCTCTGGTGTCGGTGCTGGGGGTTCTGGATGTGACGCAGCTGGGCAAGGTGACAGCGGCAAGCAATTTTCGCTATTTCGAGACCTATAATGTTGTGGCGCTGGTCTACCTCAGCATGACCATTGGATTGTCGCTGGCCTTGCGCCGACTGGAAAAGCGGATGAACCAGAAGTTCGAACGCTGACCTTGGGTTGATTGGGATCCGTTTAACGGGCAGGTAACGGTTGAATAATGCCGGACTGCACCATGAACGAAGCCTATTATATTGCCATGCTCTGCGGCGCGCTCTTTGGCGGAGAGCCGGAGGTGGTGCATGGGTTCACCTATCCCAGCGGCGCGGCTTCGATCCGGGTGGATTGCGAAAACGCCAATCGGGTGATCGAGTTTGGGTTGGACAAACGCAGCAGTCTGGACAGCGTGCAGCAGGCGCTGTTTGCGGCTGAGGTCACGGGTAAAGAACCGGTGATTGTCATCATCGACCGCGACGGAGACATGGGCCGGTTCGAATGGCGCATCGCGCTTGCTGCGAATGCCGCAGGGGTTTCGGTCCACTTTCTGCCAGCGGCCCTTGTCGATTGGGCCGCCGCCGCAAGCTAAGCAATATCAGCACGACGCCGCCCGGTGAGGGGATGCGTTACAGCACCCGATCCAGATCGGTGATCAGGTCTTCGGCGTCCTCCAGCCCGACTGACAGGCGGAAAATACCGTCACCGGCAAAGCTGCGATAGCTATCAGCCTGCGCGCCCTGCAGTTGGAAGGAGGTCTCCATCAGCCCCTCGGTCTCCATCCAGAAGACCAATGACCGGTGATGACCCAGCGAGACTGCGTAGTGGATCACCTCCAGATGGTCGATCATCATCTGTGCCACGGCGCGGCCACGGGCGGCACCGCCGACCTGAAAGGAGATCATCGCCGATGCGGTCTGCATCTGCTGTTGGGCCAGATCATACTGCGGATGTGAGGGCAGGCCGGGGTAGATCACCTTGGTGACGCGGGGGTGGGTTTCCAGCCATTCGGCCACGGCCTGCGCGCCTGCTGCATGGGCCTTCATTCGCAGCGGCAATGTGGTCAAGCCGCGCGAGATCAGCCAGGCGTTGAAAGGCGACAGGATGCCGCCATGGTGGATCGATGCCTCGGCGCGCATCTGGGAAATCAGCTCGGCCCGGCCCGCCACGGCGCCGCCTACCGCATCGCCGTGTCCGCCAATGTATTTGGTGGCAGAATGCATCACCAGATCGATGCCAAGGGCCTGCGTGTCCATACCAATGGGGGAGGCAAAGGTCGCATCCGTGGAATGCAGCGCGCCTGCAGACTTAGCGATATCCGAGACCGCCTTCAGATCCGTCAGCCGCAGGATCGGGTTGGCGGGGCTTTCCGAATGGATGAGTTTTGTATTCGGGCGCAGGGCGGCGGCAACGGCACCAAGATCGGACATGTTGACCGCGGTGACTTCAATGCCCATGCGCGGCAGGGTCTCGCGTGCCAGCTCGGCCACGCCGGCGTAAGACACATCCGAGATGATCAGGTGATCGCCAGAGGATAAGAAGGTAAAGAAGATCGCCGCGGCGGCAGCCATGCCGGAGGCAGTGCCAAGGCAGGCCTCGGTGCCTTGCAGCGCGGCGATCTTGGCCTCCAGCGCGGCCACGTTTGGGTTGGCCCAGCGGGCATAGGTATAGGGGCTGTCCGGGGTCAGATCATGGGCCGAAAAGCCAGCCACACTGTCGGATATGAAGGTCGAGGACATATGCAGCGGCGGGGCCGATGCTTTGGTTGTGGGGTCTGGCTTGTCGCCTGCGTGAATTGCTGTTGTCTGAATGCCTGTGTAACCGGTGCCTTTGGCCATGAAACTCTCCCAATACAATGCGATCAGCTTGGCGGAAGTAACCCTCATTGCGCAAGCCTGATTGCGACCGGTGGCTTGCCGCGATAGCGTCACCGCAAAGGAGACATGCGCTATGACAAATCCGCTGTTGAAAGACTGGGACACACCCTTTGGGATCGCCCCCTTTGCCGAAATCGGGGACGAGGATTTTGCCCCTGCGCTGGATGCGGCGCTGGCCGAACATAACGCCCAGATCGCGGGCATTGCGGGTAACACCGCGCCTGCCACATTCGCCAATGTGATCGAGGCGCTGGAGACACCCTGCCAGCCGATGGAACAGGTCCTGTCAGTGTTCTTTTCGGTCGCAGGTGCGGACAGCAACCCCAAGCGGGAGGAATTGCAGCGGGCATTTTCGCCCAAACTGGCGGCGCATTTTTCGGCCATCACGGCCAATAAGGCGCTGTTTACGCGGGTAGAATCGGTTTGGCAGCAACGCGATGCGCTGGATCTGAATGATGAACAAAACCGGGTGCTGATGCTGACGCGCCGTGGCTTTGTGCGCGGCGGTGCGGCGCTGGAAGGCGCGGAAGACACCCGCATGCAGGAAATCAAAGGCCGGTTGGCCACCCTTGGCACCTCCTTCACCCAGAACCTGCTGGCGGATGAGCGTGAATGGTTCATGGAGCTGGAGGAAGGCGATCTGGAAGGGCTGCCCGGCTTTGTCGTGGATGCGGCCCGTGCGGCCGGTAAAGAAAAGGGCAAGGACGGCCCGGTTGTGACCCTGTCGCGGTCGATCATCACGCCTTTCCTGCAATTCTCGCCGCGCCGGGATCTGCGCGAAAAGGCGTTCAACGCCTGGGCTGCGCGCGGGGCCAATGGTGGTGAGACGGACAACCGCGCCATTGCCGCAGAGATTCTGACCTTGCGCGAAGAACGCGCCAAGCTGTTGGGGTATGAAACCTTCGCCGACTACAAGTTGGAAACCGAGATGGCCAAGACGCCGGAGGCGGTGAAATCGCTGCTGATGGATGTTTGGGGCCCCGCCAAGGCGCGCGCCGAGGAGGACGCCAAGGTGCTGACCGCCATGATGCGCGCAGATGGCATCAACGGCGATCTGGAACCCTGGGACTGGCGCTATTACGCGGACAAGCGTCGCGTCGCGGAACATGATCTGGATGAGGCGGAGCTGAAGCCATATCTGCAGCTGGACCGGATGATCGAGGCCTCCTTTGCCTGTGCCAACCGGCTGTTCGGGCTGGAATTCGCACCGCTTGACGTGCCGCTTTACCACGAAGACTGCCGCGCCTGGGAGGTAACCCGGAACGGGGAGCATGTTGCGGTCTTCATCGGCGATTACTTCGCGCGCGGATCAAAACGCTCTGGGGCATGGTGTTCGGCGATGCGGGCGCAGGCGAAGGTCCCGGCGGTGCAGGCACCGGTGGTGATCAATGTCTGCAATTTCGCCAAGGGTGAGCCTGCGCTCTTGAGCTGGGATGATGCGCGCACCCTGTTCCATGAATTTGGCCATGCGCTCCACCAGATGCTGTCGGATGTGAGCTATGAGAGCATTTCGGGCACATCTGTGGCGCGCGATTTTGTGGAACTGCCGAGCCAGCTTTACGAACATTGGCTGGAGGTGCCGGAGGTGCTGGCGGAATTTGCCACCCATGCGGAAACGGGCGCGGCGATGCCGGAGGACCTGCTGAAAAAGGTTCTGGGCGCGGCGACCTTTGATATGGGGTTCCAGACGGTGGAATATGTTGCCTCGGCGCTTGTCGATCTGGCCTTCCATGAGGGCGCGGCCCCGGCTGATCCGATGGCGAAACAGGCCGAGGTTCTGGCCGAGATCGGCCTGCCAAAAGCGATAATCATGCGCCACGCCACCCCGCATTTTGCCCATGTCTTTGCTGGCGACGGCTATTCCTCGGGCTATTACAGCTACATGTGGTCCGAGGTGATGGACGCCGATGCATTCGCCGCCTTTGAAGAAGCAGGCGGAGCCTTTGATCCGGAACGTGCCAAGGCATTGGAGGACAACATCCTGTCGACCGGCGGCTCAAAAGACCCGGCAGAGCTTTATACGGCCTTCCGTGGTCGGCTGCCTGGTGTGGATGCGTTGCTGAAAGGGCGCGGTCTGGCAGCGGAGTAGATGCGCCCGTGCCGGGCGCGGCCTCCGGCGGGGATATTTGAAGCAAGAGGAAAAGGGCGCCGCGGTGCCCTTTTCGCCTTTCAGGCTCAGTAGCCGAGGTTGCGGTCCACGAGATGCAGGAAGGGTTCCCCCGCTTCGCCGCGGCGGATGTTCTCAACGATGGCTTCGCTGGCGGTAATGGGGCGGGTTTCGGCGGCGATATGCGGCGTGACTGTCACATTGGGATGGGCCCAGTAGGGGTGATCAGCGGGCAGTGGCTCCACGCGGAACACATCCAGGGTGGCATGACCAATCTGGCCGCTGTTGAGGGCCGCAATCAGGGCCGCGTCGTCGATCAGCGGGCCGCGACCGGGGTTGATGATCTTGGCACCTTTAGGCAGCAGGGCGAGGGTCTCTGCGTTCAATGTGTTTTCGGTCGCCGGGGTGTCAGGCAGCAGCAGGATGACGATTTCGGCCGAGGTGAGTGCCTGTTGCAGCCCATCCGCCCCGTGCAGGCAGGCAATCCCGTCTGCCTGTTTTCTCGAACGCGACCAACCGGTGACGTCAAAACCAAGGCGCGCCAGTGAAGAAGCGCAGGCCAGCCCCAAAGCACCGAGGCCAAGGACCGTTACGCGGCGCTCGCGCGCAAGTGGCGGCACGCGCGGTGTCCAGCTGCCGTCCTGATGGGTGATCCAATGATCCAGCGACAGGTGATAACGCAGAGTATGGCCCGTGACCCATTCCACCATGCCCTCGGTCAGGCCGGGGTCGACCATGCGGCAGAGCGGTTGGGTGAGGGTTGTGTTGGGGGTGATTTTTTCCACCCCGGCCCAGAGGCTGAGGACCGCTTTGAGGCGGGTGAAGGGGGTGAAATCCTGCACCGGCCCATTGGGGGCATAGACGATATAATCGGTCTCTGCGGCGGAGAAATCATTGCGCAGGTCTGCCTTTACACCTGCCCTGTCCAGGGCGGCACGCAGCAGTGGCTGATAGGTGGGCCAGGCATCCGGGCGGCCGGCATAAAGGACATTGCAGGTCATGGAGGTTCCTATCTGGTGGCCTGTCGGGGGCGGTGGATATGGGCGCTTTGCACGATGCCGAAGGCGGCCAGCAGCACCAGCATCACAGATCCGCCATAAGAGACCATCGGCAGCGGCACCCCGACAACCGGGGCCAGCCCCATCACCATCGACATATTGACCGCGAAGTACAGAAAGAAGCTGAGCGCGATGCCAAGCACCACCAGGGATGAGAAGCGGTCCTTGGTGGCCAGCGCGGTGGAAATGCAGAAGATGATGATCAGCATATAGATGAGCAGCAGCGTGAAGCCGCCGATAAAGCCGAACTCTTCGGCGATGGTGGTGAAGATGAAATCGGTGTGTTTTTCCGGCAGGAAGTTCAGGCGGGACTGGGTGCCCTGCATGAAGCCGCGCCCGTTCCAGCCGCCCGAACCTAGGGCGATCTTGGACTGGGTGATGTGATAACCGGCCCCAAGTGGGTCCTGCGAGGGGTCGATGAAAGTATCAATGCGGCGGAACTGGTAGTCCTTGATCAGCTGCCAGTCGGTGCCGCGGCTTTGAAAGACGGCTGTGACCAGACCAATGGCTGCACTGATCACGGCAGCGAAGTAGGCCCAGTGAACGCCGGCCAGAAACATCACCCCGCCGCCAGCGGCCAAGAGCAGGATCGAGGTGCCAAGGTCGGGCTGACGCAGCACCAGAAAGGTCGGAAACAGGATCAGCAACACCGGCAGGATCACCCAGAGGGGCCGTGAAGTTCGTTCGGCCGGCAGCCAGTCGTAATAGGCGGCGAGCAGCATCACCAGGGTGACTTTCATCAGCTCGGAGGGCTGCAGGCGCATAAAGCCGAGGTCGATCCAGCGCTGGGCGCCCATGCCGACCGTGCCGAAGAACTCCACCGCGAGGAGAAGGGCGACGGAACCGATGTAGCCCACCGCTGAGACATTGCGCCAGAACCATATCGGCACCATGGCGATGATCAGCATGACGCCAAAACCCAGCAGAAACCGTTTGAGCTGCGGTTCCATCCAAGGGCTGAAGGAACCGCCGGCCACGGAATAGAGCATCATGAAGCCAACGCAGGCGACCGTGGCCAGCAGCAGCGTCAGCGGCCAGTTCAGGTGCAGGACCTTGCGCAGGCCCGTGGGCGTGGATTTGGCCTGATACTCAAGATAGCTCATGCGCGGTCACTCCCGCCCACTTGCCGGTCCAGCCGTTCGCGGTTCAATCGCTCCTGCTGTTCACCGATGCGGGTTCGGTCGCCTTTCGGGTAGGCCTCGAGCGGCGGGGTGCCGCCATAGAGCGCTTCGAGCATGACATCGCGGGCAATCGGCGCCGCAGCAGTGGAGCCGCCGCCGCCGTGTTCGACCACAACAGCCACGGCGTATTTGGGTTTGTCATAGGGGGCGTAGCAGACAAAGAGCGCGTGGTCGCGGCGCTCCCACGGCAGGTCCTTGTTGCTGATCACCCCGGCAGCGCGTTCGGCCTTGGTGATATTGCGGACCTGGCTGGTGCCGGTCTTGCCGGCCATGCGCATGCCTTCTGCGATGATCCGCGAGCGATAGGCGGTGCCGCGGCGGTCATTGGAGACCGAGTGCATCCCTTTGCGGATCATCCGCAGGTGGTTTTCGTTGAGGCCGAGGCTTTCCCCCGCACCGCTGGGCTGTTCGACACCGTTCACAGATTTAACCAAACGCGGCGTGACCGAACGACCGGTGGCAATGCGGGCGGCCATGACAGACAGCTGCATGGGTGATGCCAGCATGAAACCCTGCCCGATCGAAGCATTAGCAGTGTCGCCGACCAGCCAGTCCTGCCCGTGAACGCGGGACTTCCAGTCGCGGTTGGGGGCCAGACCGGCGGCCACGGCCGACATCGGCAGGTCATGGCGAATGCCGAGGCCCAGCTTGTTGGCCATGGCGGAAATCTTGTCGATGCCGACCTTCAGCGCCACGTCGTAGTAATAGACATCGCAGGAGCGTTTTAGCGAGGTGTTGAGATCCACATGGCCGTGGCCGCCGCGCTTCCAACAGTGGAAACGGCGGCCTGCCACCTGCAGGTGACCGGGGCACCAGACGGTGTCGTCGGTGCCAACCAGCCCCGCATCCAGTGCGGCCAATGCGGTCACCATCTTGAAGGTGGAGCCGGGTGGATAGGTACCCTGCACGGTTTTGTTGGCCAGCGGGCGATAGGGGTCTTCGGTCAGCATCCCGTAGTCGGCCACCGAAATGCCGCGCACGAACAGGTTGGGGTCAAAAGAGGGGGCCGAGACAATGGCGCGCAGATCGCCGCTTTCCACATCGATCACCACCGCAGCGGCGCTTTCGCCGCCAAGACGAGCCTGGGTATAGCTTTGCAGGTTGGCGTCGAGCGCCAGCTGCATATCTGCGCCGCTGATGCCTTCGCGCCGGTCCAGTTCGCGCATCACCCGGCCGGCCGCGTTCACCTCGACCCGTTTGGCGCCGGCGCTGCCGCGCAATTGGGGCTCGCGCTTGGCCTCAAACCCGACCTTGCCGATCTGAAAACGCGGGATGCGCAGCACCGGTTCGGGATCGCGGATCAGCGACAGATCATAGTCGGATACCGGGCCGACATAGCCGACGACATGGGCGAAATCATCCTTTTGCGGATAGAGACGGGCCAGGCCAACCTCGGGCGTGATGCCGGGCAGGGCCGGGGCGTTCACCGCCACTTTGGACACGTCTTCCCAGCTGACCTGATCGGCCAGTGTCACCGGCAGGAAGGGAGGCGAGCGGCGCATCTCGGCGCGGGCGCGTTCCAGATCGTCGGGGTCCAGATTGATCAGCCGGGCGAGATCGGCAATCACCTTGTCCACGTCGCCGGCATCCTCGCGCACGATATTGATGCGGTAGGAGGGAGAGTTCTGAGCGATGATCAGCCCGTTGCGGTCAAAAATCTCGCCACGCGCGGGTGGGATCAGCCGCATATTGATGCGGTTTTCCTCCGCCAGAAGGCGGAACTGGTCGGCCTGATCCACCTGCAGATAGCGCATCCGTGCCGCCAGACCGCCAGCAAAGGCCAGTTGCAGCCCGCCCAGAAACAGGGCGCGGCGGCTGAGCTTGCGGTGGGTCTCTTCATTTTCGCGTGGATTGCGTTTCACAGGCGGCCTCCCATCGCTTCGGCTTCGGCGGCGCTGAGGCGGCGAACCTGCAGCAGTTTGCGGCTGATCAGGGCCACCGGCGGATAGGCCAGAATGGTCAGGGCCAGCTGGGTGACGGTCAGGCTGATCTGCGCCTGCGGCACGCCGGTCACCCCAAGGATCAGGCGGTTGGCGAGGATTACGGCCGTCAGGGTCATGGCTGCGGCCAGCCATTCGCCGGCATAGGTGGTGTCACGCAGGTGCAGGGCGCGCGACTTGATATATTCGCAGCCCAACAGCGACAGTAGCGCCATCAGGCCCGGTGGGCGCTGATAGGCCAGATCGGCAAGGAAGAAGGTCGCCGCCAGCAGCAGCACCGGCAGAAAATCGGGGCGCCGGAAACACCAGGCAAAGGCCATCGCCAGCAGCAGGTCCGGCGGCGCCCAGCGGCGTGGCAGAGTGTCGAGCGGCAGCAGATGCAGAAAGATCATCAGCAGCGCCAGCAGCGGAAAGATGCCGCGCATGGTCCAGGTCCGGCTGGGGGCGGTCTTGCTAGCCATCCTCAGCCCCCAACAGGTCTCCGGGCCGTGGACGGGGCAGGGTTGCGCCGGGGGCAGGCACCACCAGCGCACCGGGGTCGCGCACCGCCTCGGATCCGTGGTGGCGCAGAATACGCAGGAATTCGAGCCGCTCGTAATCCGCAGACAGGTTGACGCGTAGTCGTCCATTGGGGTCTTCGGCGACCTGACCGATCAGCAGCCCGGCGGGAAAGACCTCTCCGTCACCGGAGGTGAGCACCCGGTCGCCGGGGCGCACCACATCGGGGTTTTCCAGAAAATCGATCAGCGGCGCGTTGGTATTGTCGCCCTTGATCAGCGCAGAGCGGCGCGAGGGCTGGATCACGGCCGGAACGGCGCTGGCGGCATCAGTCAGCAACACCACACGGGCCGAGTTCTTGCCGGTGCCGGAGATCCGCCCGACGAGTCCAATTCCGTCCATGGCCGCCCAGCCATCGCGAATGCCGTCGCGGGCGCCGACGTTCAGCATCACCGACTGACGAAACGGCGATCCGCTGTCGGCCATCACCACGCCGGTAATATAGGTCAACTTGGGGTCCAGCCGCACGTTATTGAGGTCCAAGAGCCGGGCGTTTTCCTGCTCCAGCTGCAGGGCGGCCTCTTTCCAGGCCAGCATCTGGCGCAATTCCGAGCGCAGCTCGCGGTTTTGGTCGGCGAGGCGCTGATAGCTTTGGAAATTGCGGAACAGGTTCACGGCGCCGGTAACCGGTGTCATCGCCCAGTCCATATTGGGTACGATACTGTCCAGTACCTGTGCACGCAGCCGTTCAACGCGCGGGCTGTCGATGCGCCAGACGATGAAGGTCACCGCCAGCACCAGACAAACGACAGCAATCAGCAGCCGCCGCAGCGGTCCGGTGAAGTCTTCGCTATGTGATCGGTCTCGGGCCAAGAGGCTTCTCCCCGGCGCCAGTGCCGCGCCTTCCCGTCAGTGCAGGGCCTTTCAGGAAAGGGTGCGCGCCTCAGCTGTCGTAGTCAATCGCGTGGGCGAGCTGCTTTTCAAATTCCAGCGCCTTGCCGGTGCCAAGCGCCACACAGTTCAGGCTTTCATCGGCAATCGAAACTGCCAGCCCGGTCTGTTCGCGCAGGGCCAGATCCAGATCGCCCAGGAGCGCGCCGCCGCCGGTGAGCATGACGCCGCGGTCAACGATGTCGGCAGCCAGATCGGGCGGGGTGGTTTCCAGGGCGGTCATCACCGCTTCGCAGATCTGCTGCACCGGTTCGGCCAATGCCTCGGCCACCTGGGCCTGCGAAATTTCGATTTCCTTGGGTACGCCATTCAGCAGGTCGCGGCCGCGGATCTGCATCGACTGGCCGCGCCCGTCGTCGGGCATGCGGGCGGTGCCGATCGAGGTCTTGATACGTTCCGCCGTGGCTTCACCGACCAGCAGGTTCTGCTGGCGGCGCAGGTAGGAAATAATTGCCTCGTCCATCCGGTCGCCACCAACGCGGACCGAACGCGCATAAACGATGTCGCCCAGCGACAGAACCGCAACCTCGGTGGTGCCGCCGCCGATGTCGACAACCATGTTGCCGGTTGGATCGGTGATCGGCATGCCGGCACCAATGGCGGCTGCGATGGGTTCTGCGATCAGACCGGCGCGACGGGCACCGGCAGACAGGACCGACTGGCGGATCGCGCGCTTTTCAACCGGGGTGGCGCCATGGGGTACGCAGACGATGATCTTTGGCTTGGAAAAGGTGGAGCGCTTGTGAACCTTGCGGATGAAGTGTTTGATCATCTCTTCGGCGGTGTCGAAGTCGGCAATCACCCCTTCGCGCATCGGGCGGATCGCCTCGATTGAACCGGGGGTGCGGCCCAGCATCAGTTTGGCGTCTTCGCCGACGGCCAGTACTTTCTTGACGCCATCCTTGACGTGATAGGCCACAACCGAGGGTTCGGACAGGATCACGCCGCGCCCTTTTACGTAAACCAACGTATTGGCTGTGCCGAGATCGATGGCCATGTCCGAAGTGAACAGGCCGCCAAGATTTCCAAAGATCGACATTAAATTAGGGACCCTGTCTGTACTGCTGTATTGGCCCGCGACCCCCCGCCGCTGGCTGCTTCGATCCCTTATAGGCGGCGTCAGGGATTTGGGGAAGGGGCGTGGCGCAAACCATCAGCGCCAATCCGCCGTATTTCAAACAGTCGCCTTGTGTTTCATCGGCTTGCGGTCTAGCGGCGCTTTTCCCCTGCCAGTTTGCGTCAAATACCGCTAGGGGAGTGGGAACCATCCAGGAGGGCGCCATGCTCAGCTATCAGCACATCTATCACGCGGGCAATCTGGCGGACGTACAGAAGCACGCTCTGCTCTGTGCGATGCTGGATTATATGGGGCAAAAACCCAAAGCCATGACCTATGCCGAAACCCATTCCGGGCGCGGCCTCTATCATCTGGATGCGGCCGAAGCGGTCAAAACCGGAGAGGCCGCCGCAGGCATTGGTATCGCCGAGGACTGGTTCGCTGCCGACCACCCGTTTCGCCGCGCACTGGAGGGCGTGCGGGCTGTCCATGGGTCTGAGGCCTATGGTGGATCGCCCATGCTGGCGGCGCAATTGCTGCGCGAAGACGACCGGATGCAACTGGCTGAATTGCACCCGCAGGAATACGCCGGGCTGGAGGCTGTGTTGGGCTGGCGCGCCAAGGTGCATCAGCGGGACGGCTATGAGATGGCGCAGGCTGTCTGCCCGCCGGAACCGCGCCGTGGCCTGCTGCTGATTGATCCCTCTTATGAGGTGAAGACTGAATACAGCCGCATCCCCGGCCAGATCGCCAAGCTGCACCGCAAGTGGAATGTCGGCGTCATCGCGCTGTGGTACCCGATCCTGACGGACGGGCAGCACAAACCGATGCTGGCTGCACTGGAAGATCAGAACCTGCCCAAAGTACTGCGCCACGAAGTCCGGTTTCCGCCGGCCCGCGAGGGCCACCGGATGGTCGGATCAGGCATGTTTGTGGTCAACGCGCCTTACGGGCTGGAAGATGAGGCCAAGCGACTGGGTAAATTGTTCTCAGCACTCTGAGACGGCTCAGGAATGCGAAAAGGCCGCCCATCGGGCGGCCTTTGTCATTTTTGGTCCGGCCATGGATCAGGTCGGATCTTTGTACGAGATTTCCTTGGCATCGGCGCCTTCGCCGACTTTATCACGGCGCACCAGGAGGCGGTTCAGGGCGTGCACGTAGGCCTTGGCCGAGGCCACGACCGTGTCGGTGTTGGCAGACTGGCCGGTGGCGATGATACCGTCTTCTTCCAGCCGCACGGACACTGTTGCCTGTGCATCTGTGCCTTCGGTCACGGCGTTCACCTGATAGAGCTCCAGATGGGCAGAGTTCGGGTAGATCTCGCGGATTGCCTTGAAGGTCGCATCAACCGGGCCGTCGCCGGAGGCTGTGGCCGAGACGTCCTTGCCGTCCACTTCCATCTCGACCGTGGCTTCGGCTGGACCGCCAGTGCCGCAGACAACTTTCATCGATACGATCTGCAGCGCGTCGTCTTCGGCGTTTTCGCCAGTGCGCACCAGTGCGACGATATCGTCGTCGAACACTTCTTTCTTGCGGTCAGCCAGTTCCTTGAAGCGGACAAAGATGTCCTTCAGCTGGTTGTCACCAACCTCAATGCCAAGTGTGTTCAGCTTGTCGCGCAGTGCCGCACGGCCCGAGTGTTTGCCAAGCGGCAGCGAGGTGCCGGACAGGCCCACGTCCTCGGGGCGCATGATCTCGAAGGTCTCTTTGTTCTTCAGCATGCCATCCTGGTGGATGCCGCTTTCATGCGCGAAGGCGTTCTTGCCAACGATGGCCTTGTTGAACTGCACCGCAAAGCCGGAGACAGTCGCCACGCGGCGCGAGATATGCATGATTTTCTTGGTGTCGATGCCGGTGTGCCAGGGCATGATGTCATTGCGCACTTTAAGCGCCATCACCACTTCTTCCAGCGCAGTGTTGCCGGCCCGTTCGCCGAGACCGTTGATGGTGCATTCGATCTGGCGCGCACCGCCCGCAACCGCGGCCAGCGAGTTCGCCGTCGCCATGCCAAGGTCGTTGTGGCAATGGGTGGCAAAGATCACGTCGTCAGCGCCGGGAACCCGCTCGATCAGATTTTTGATCAGCTCGGCGCTCTCCATCGGGGCGGTATAGCCAACAGTGTCGGGGATGTTGATGGTGGAGGCACCGGCCTTGATGGCGATCTCGATCACCCGGCAGAGGTAATCCCATTCGGTACGGGTCGCGTCCATCGGCGACCACTGCACGTTTTCACACAGGTTGCGGGCATGGCTGACGGTGTCGTGGATCACATCCGCCATCTCGTCCATGGTCAGATTCGGGATCGCGCGGTGCAGCGCCGAGGTGCCGATGAAGGTGTGAATGCGGTTCTTTTCCGCGTGTTTTACCGCCTCCCAGCAGCGGTCGATATCGCCCGATTTGGCGCGGGCAAGGCCACAGATGCGGCTGTTTTTGGCGTTCTTGGCGATCTCACTTACCGCGGCAAAGTCACCTTCGGAGGCGATCGGGAAGCCTGCTTCGATGATGTCGACGCCCATGTCGTCCAGAAGGCCGGCAATCTCCAGCTTCTCGTCGTGGGTCATGGTGGCGCCGGGGCTTTGCTCGCCGTCGCGCAGGGTGGTGTCGAAAATAACGACGCGGTCTTTGTCGGATGCAGTGGTCATGTCGGGTATCTTTCGTATCTGTCCTAAGTCCATTCGTGGCGCGCCGGCGTCCCCCTCTGAGCGGGCGCGCCGAATGGCACGCTCAGAGGCGGATTAGGATCAGTAGGCCGCGCAAAGCCGCGCCGCAGGACGCAGCGTCGGAAGAAATGATATGGGCGCGGTTGATCATAGGCGGGATTTATACATGCGCGACGCCGAATGGGAAGCCCTCAATCATCAGAAATATTTGCCGCCTCGATGATGCTGCGCAGCTGGGCCAGCAGGGCAGGGATGTCTTCGGGCGGGGTTTGGCAGAACCCGATCAGCAGCCCGCGCATGTGGGTGTCCGGGTCAAAGGCCGACAGCGGCTTGACCCCGAAGCCCTGCTGTTCGGCGCGGGTCGCGATGGCTTTGTCATCGGTTCCGCCGGGCAGATGAAAGGCGATCTGCATGCCGGCCTCATGGCGCTGGAACCAGCCGAGGGTGTCTGGCCAGGTTTCCAGCACATCGGCGGCGGCCTTGTAGCGCTGCGCATAGAGCCTGCGGGCACGGCGGATGTGGCGGTCATACTGGCCCGAGGCCATGAACTCTGCCATTGGCCGCTGCGCAGACACAGGTGCGCCGCCAGAAGGGTGATCCATGAAAGCGCGAAACGGCTGCACCAAGGCGGCGGGCAGGATCAGATAGCCCAGCCGCAGCGCGTGGCTGAAGGTTTTTGAGAATGTGCCCACATAGATGCAGCGCCCGGCTTCGTCCAGGGCGGCCATGGCGGGCACAGGCCGACCTGCGTAGCGGAACTCGCTGTCGAAATCGTCCTCGATGATCCAGCCATTGCTGTCTTGGGCCGCGCGCAAAAAGGCCTGTCGCGCGGGCACCGGGAGTGTTCCCCCCAAAGGGAACTGATGCGAGGGGGTCAGTACGGTGACGCTGGCTGCATGGTCCGGTGGCTCGAACCCTTGGGGGCCGGGCCGGATCCATTGCGGCGCCCAACCACGCTGGCGCACCGTGCGAAACAGCGGCGTATATCCGGGCGCCTCCAGCGCGATGCTGGCGTCGCGCACCAGTAGGGACATCGCCAGATCCAACGCTTCGCTGGCGCCATTGGTGACGATCACCTGATCCGCACTGGTGGTGATGCCGCGCCAGCGCCCGGCATAGGCGGCAATTTCAGCTCGCAGCAACACATCGCCAAAGGGATCATCCAGAAACACCAGCGCCTGCGGTGCATTGCGCGCCACCCGCGCCACACAGCGCGCCCAAGGCAGGGTCGGAAAGACCTGCGGATCAGCCGCTCCCGGTTGCAAATGCAGCCTGCGCGGTGGGTGCGGTTTTGGGGCAGAACTGGCCTGCACCGCAGGCGGAGAGATCGGCGCCACGTCGCAGACAAAGACACCGGCCCCACGGCGGGCCTCCAGATAGCCTTCGGCCACCAGCTGGTCATAGGCTGCCACCACTGTGGTGCGCGCCACGCCCAGATCCTGCGCCAAGGCGCGCGATGCTGGCAGACGGTTGCCAGCAGTTAGGGTGCCATCGACGATCTGCGCGCGCAGTCGGGCGCTGATCTGCTGATAGCGGGGAAGACCGTCTTCGGGGCCGATAAGGCTGCGGGGCATAGGTGATACTGGACTGTGAAAAGAGTTCAAAAGTGGAACTTAATACCGCACCATTTTGGCGCTACCTGTCAAGTTAGAGACGTCAATATGATGAGAGGCTGTTGGGATGAAGCAGGATCAGGCAACCGAACTGAAGAGTGAGCGCAGCCGATTGCGGCGGGCGCATGAGCGGGGGTCTTATGACCGCGAGACCCTGTATTCGGTGCTGGACGCGATGCCGATGGCGCATATTTCCTATGTGATCGACGGCAGGCCGTCGGTGTTGCCTACTTTGCAGTGGCGCGAGGGCGATCACATCTATTGGCACGGGTCTTCGGCTAGCCGTGCGTTGCGGGCGATGGCAGGTAAGGACGTCTGCCTGAGTGTAACGCTAATGGATGGCTATGTGCTGGCGCGCTCTGCCATGCATCATTCGGTGAACTTCCGCTCGGCCATGGTGTTCGGTGTGGCTGAAAAGGTTGCAGGTGAGGCCGCCAAGGCCGTGCATCTGGAACGGATGGTCGAGGGGCTGTTCCCCGGCCGCTGGCAGGGGTTGCGACCGGTTTCCGACCAGGAGCTGAAGGCCACAGCGGTGATGCGGATGCCGCTGGAGGAGGCCGCAGCCAAGATCCGCAGCGGCGGGCCGAATGATGACGAAGAAGATTACGCTCTGCCGATATGGGCCGGAGTGGTGCCAATGCAGATGGCGCTGCAACCGGTGGAGGCAGACATGCGCAATCTGGAAGGTGTTGGGGAGCCTGCCCACTTGAATCGCATCCGGATCGGCTGATCCAAGGGGCGCGCGTGCTCCCGCCCGTCGTCGGGACATCCATGGATGCCCTCGCCCAACACCGCCAGCAGGTTCGGCAGAGCCGGACATGTGCGTGGGCGGGAGCGCCCCGCCTTGCGGCGGGGGTGTTTATTCTGAGCAGTTGTGCGGTTGGCCTGACAGAAGGGTATCAGTTGCCCGAGGCCAGTGCCCCGTTGTCCCAGGTGCCGGTGGTTTCTTCACCGCTGGCATAGCGCATGGTGCCGCTGCCCTGACGTTTGCCATTGAGGAAGCTGCCCTCGTAGATATCGCCGTTGGTATAGGTCGCGATGCCGGCACCATTGATCTTGCCAGCCTGCCAGTCGCCCTCATAGGCAAACCCATCAGGCGTCACCAGCTTGCCGATCCCGTGGCGCTGCCCGTCGGCAAAGGCGCCTGTGTAAGTGGCGCCATCCGCATAGGTGACAACGGCCTGACCGTGGCGCAGCCCTGCCTGCCAGCCGCCGTCATAGCGGTACCCATCGGCATAGGTCATTACCCCCTGGCCACTGGGTTTGGCATTTTCGAAATGGCCTGAATAGATCAGCCCATTGGGATAGGTGGACACGCCTTCGCCCTGGATCACCCCGGCGACCCATTGGCCTTCATAGGTGGACCCATCGGGGTAGGTGATCTTGCCCGTGCCATCTGCAAGGTCGGCGCGCAGCTGGCCTTGGTAGACCGAGCCGTCAGAATAGGTCACCCGGCCTTCGCCTTCAATCTGGTCGGCGGCCCAGGAGCCGGAATAGGAATAGCCGTCTGCACCGGTGAACGTGCCCATGCCTTCGCGCTGACCATTGACGAAATCACCGTCGTAGATATCGCCATTGCCATAGGTCAGGGTGCCTTTGCCCTGACGGCGGCCACTGGCCATTTGACCGACATAGACGTTCCCGTTCGGCTGGGTCAGCGTGCCGGTGCCGCCCATCTGCCCATCCAGCCAGCCGCCGGAATAGGTCAGCCCGTCGGGCAGGGTCAGCGTGCCTTGCCCATGCAGCTTGCCATCCAGAATATCGCCCTCATAGACCGCACCGCTGGCATAGGTGATTTTGCCGGTGCCTTCTTTGCGCCCATTCACCCAGTCGCCATCATACTGATATCCGCCGGGGTTCTGGACCAGACCGCGCCCGTGATGCTGGGTATTGAGGAAACTGCCTTCGTAGCGCATTCCGTTGGCGTAGACCGCAACGCCCTGTCCGCTGACCGCGCCGTCCTGCCACTCACCTTCATAGGTGCCGCCGTCGGAATAGGTGATCCGGCCCAGCCCGTCGGGCTTGCCTCTGACGAAATCGCCCTCATAGACCGACCCATTGGGATAGCGAGCAACGCCTTTGCCCTGAATTTCGCCTTCGACCCAGGCGCCGGAATATTCAAAGCCATTGGGCAGCTTATAGGTGCCCTGCCCATGCTGCCGCCCGCCGCTGAAAGTGCCCTCGTAAACGCCGCCAACCTCGTCCTGCTTGGTCAGCACAGGGCCGTCCTGCGCCTGCGCGGTTGCGGCCAGTGCGATAAGGGAGGTCACTGCGAATGCGGTACGGATGGGAGTCATATATTCCTCTGCCTGCTCTGAAGCGTGTCTGAGCTGCCTGCCGGTTGCTTATCAGAAAGTTAAGCCACAAGGGCGTTTGCTGCAATGTCTTTTGCTGTGCGGGGTCTTTCCCTTCGGCGGGGATCTGATAAATGGCTGGGGCAAGAGTTTTGCAAAGGCAGGATCCTCATGGCAGACCGTTTCCGCGTGACACTGGCGCAGCTGAACCCCACGGTGGGTGATCTGGCGGGCAATGCCGCCAAGGCCCGTGAGGCCTGGCAGGCGGGGCGCGCTGCTGGCGCCGATCTTGTGGCGCTGCCTGAAATGTTCATCACCGGCTACAACACGCAGGATCTGGTGATGAAGCCGGGTTTTCACACAGCGGCCATTGCCGAGGTGGAGAAACTGGCCGCCGACTGCAGTGATGGTCCGGCGCTGGCAATCGGCGGGCCGTGGGTCGAAGGCGGCAAGCTCTATAACGCCTATCTGATCCTGAAGGGCGGCAAGATCGCCACCCGCAGCCTGAAACACCACCTGCCGAACGAGACTGTCTTTGACGAGGTCCGCATATTCGAGTCCGGCCCGCTGGGCGGCCCCTATTCGGTGGGCGAGGCACGTATCGGATCCCCCATCTGCGAAGATGGCTGGCACGAGGACGTGGCCGAAACTCTGGCCGAGACCGGCGCTGAATTTCTGCTGATCCCGAATGGGTCGCCTTATTATCGCGACAAGATGGACACGCGGTTCAATCTGATGGTCGCACGCAGCATCGAGACTCATCTGCCGGTGATCTACCTCAATATGGTGGGCGGACAGGACGATCAGGTCTTTGATGGCGGATCGTTTGTACTGAACCCCGGCGGCGCGCTGGCGTTGCAGATGCCGGTCTTTGACGAGGCGATCACCCATCTGGATCTGGAACGCACGGACGAGGGCTGGCGCGCGGTCGAGGGCGAAAAGGCGCATTTGCCCGACGTCTGGGAACAGGACTACCGCGTTATGGTGGAATCTGTGCGCGATTATCTGGGCAAATCCGGGTTTAAAAAGGTGCTGCTGGGTCTGTCCGGCGGCGTTGATTCCGCCATTGTTGCGGCCATCGCGGTGGATGCCATCGGGCCTGAGAATGTCCGCTGCGTGATGCTGCCGTCCGAATACACCAGCCAGGAATCGCTGGATGATGCCGAGGCCGTCGCCAAGGCACTGGGCGTGCATTACGATTACGTGCCGATTGCCGAAGGGCGCGGCGCGATCGAAAACACGCTGGCACCGCTGTTTGCGGGTCGTGACGCCGACATCACCGAAGAAAACATCCAGTCCCGCCTGCGCGGCCTGTTGCTGATGGCGATGTCCAACAAATTTGGCGAGATGCTGCTGACCACGGGCAATAAATCCGAGGTCTCGGTGGGCTATGCCACGATCTATGGCGATATGAACGGCGGCTACAACCCGATCAAGGACATGTATAAGACCCGCGTGTTCGAGACCTGCCGCTGGCGTAATGCCAATCACCGCCCCTGGATGATGGGTCCGGCAGGTGAGGTGATCCGCGCGAACGTGATCGACAAGCCGCCCAGTGCTGAGCTGCGCGAAGACCAGAAGGACAGTGACAGCCTGCCCGATTACCCAGAGCTGGATGCGATCCTGGAGATTCTGGTGGATAACGAAGGCTCGATTGCGGACTGCGTTGCCGCCGGGTTTGACCACGCCGTGGCCAAACGGGTCGAGCACCTCCTCTATATCAGCGAATACAAGCGCTATCAGTCGGCACCCGGTGCAAGGCTGAGCAAGCGGGCCTTCTGGCTGGATCGGCGTTATCCAATCGTGAACCGCTGGCGCGATCCGTCCTGATTATCGCATCTCCGGAAGATCTGGGGCAGGCTCATGGGCGGGGCACTCCCGCCCGTCTCGGAGCATCCTGTCGGATGATCCTCCCCCGTTGGGCCGGGCGCCGCGCCTGACGGCGCGGCGCGGTTGCGTCAGGACATTAGCCCATCAATTGGTAGCTGACCGGCACATAGCGGAACCCGTCCCCGCGCGGCTCGACAAATCCGGCTGCCGGGAAGGGCATATGGTAGCCGATCATCGGGATCTTGTCGGCGGCCAGCATGCCGAGGATCTTGCGGCGCGAGGCCGATGCGGCCCCGGCGTCGCCGTCAAAACTGAAGGCCCAGTCCGGTCGTGCAAATGACCAGACATAGTGGTTCGCCAGATCCGCGGTCAGCATCAGCTGGCGGCCGCCGCTTTCCAGCATATAGCCCATGTGGCCGGGTGTATGCCCATGGCAGGCCATGGCGGTGATGCCACCACTGACAGCACCACCATCGTCAAGAAAGCTCATCTTTTCGGCCAGCGGGGTCACGTTCTTGGCCACCAGATCACCGACACGGTTTCCGGCCTCCATTTTGGACCAGAAGTTGTATTCGGTGCTGCCGGTCACATACCGGGCATTGGCGAATACCGGCGCGCCTTCGGCCATCAGCCCGCCGATGTGATCGGGGTGCATATGGGTGATGACCACCGTCGTGATCTGATCCGGGGTGACGCCCGCCGCGGCCAGCGCCGAGGGCAGCCCGCCCTGACCGAGCCCGGTATCAAACAGGATCTTTTCGCTGCCTGCCTCAACAAGGACCGGCGTGAAATACATCTGCACCCGGTCTGCCGGTATGAAATTCTCCTGCGAAACCTGTGCAAACTCTTCATCGCTGGCGGCTTTGGCAAACATGCCCTTTGGCCCTTCCCGCGAGGCGGAGGCGTCCAGCAGGGTTGTGACGCGCATTTCTCCCAGCTGGAAACTGCGTGCCTGCGTGGCACCGGCTGCGCGCCCGGCGGCTGAAACCAGCGAGGGCAGTGCGGTGGCGGGAAGAGCTGCGGCACCAGCCAAGGCGGCGCGGCGAGTCATGGTGAAGGACATGGAGGAAACCTCTTTGACAATAGGACAATGGGAACTCTACGCGCGTTTCAGCACTTGGCGCCAAAACAATTCCGTGACCCCGATCTTTCGGTTAGGCTTTCCGCATGTCCGGCAATAAAACCATTCCGACTGAGGCCAGCGTCGACGACTTTCTGGCTGCGGCCCCGCCCGCCAAGGCAGATGACGCGCGGCGATTGGATGTCCTGTTTCGCAAGGCGACCGGCTTCATCCCGCAAATGTGGGGCGGGTCCATGGTCGGCTACGGGCGCTATCACTACCGCTACGCCTCGGGGCGCGAGGGCGATTTCCTCGCCACCGGATTTTCACCGCGCAAAGCGGCCTTCTCGATCTACATCATGCCGGGCTATCAGGACTATGGCGCCATCCTGTCGCGGCTTGGCAAACATAAGACCGGCAAGTCCTGCCTCTACGTGAACAGGCTGGCAGACATCGACTTGACAGTGCTGGAAGAACTGATCCGCCAGGGGTTGAAGGACCTAAACGCAATCTGGCCGGTCTCTCCCGAATAACGCCCCCCCATCCTCTTTCGCGGGGCTCCGCCCGTTCGCGCCGCAAAGGCGCGTCCTCTGACGGCTCAACTGGACAAAACACGCCCCATGTGACAGAGCATCGGTCAACAGGAGACAAGTGATGACCACCACCCGTTTTGCCCCGTCGCCCACTGGCTATATCCACATCGGCAACCTGCGCACCGCGCTGATGAACTATCTGATCGCCCGCAAGGCTGGCGGCAGCTTCATCCTGCGCATCGACGACACCGACCCGGAACGGTCGAAAGAAGAATATGTCGATGCCATCAAGCAGGATCTGGAATGGCTGGGCCTGACCTGGGACCGGGTTGAACGTCAGTCCGAACGGCTGGACCAATATGCCGATGCCGCAGATAAGCTGCGCGAAATCGGCCGTTTCTACGAGGCGTTTGAAACCCCGGTCGAACTGGACCTCAAGCGCAAGAAACAGCTGAACATGGGCAAGCCGCCGGTCTATGACCGCGCCGCGCTGAACCTGTCTGACGCCGAAAAGGGAGCCCTGCGCGCCGAGCGTGGCAGCGGCGTCTGGCGCTTCAAGCTGGATCACGAACGCATTGAGTGGAATGACGGCGTGCTCGGCGATATCTCGATCGACGCAGCCTCTGTCTCCGATCCGGTTCTGATCCGCGGCGACGGGCAGGTGCTCTACACCATCGCCTCGGTTGTGGATGACACCGAAATGGGCGTCACCAACGTGGTGCGTGGTTCCGACCATGTGACCAACACCGCGACCCAGATCCAGATCATCAAGGCACTGGGCGGCACCCCGCCTGAATTTGCCCACCACTCGCTCTTGACCGGCCCGCAGGGTGAGGCCCTGTCCAAACGGCTCGGCACGCTGGCCCTGCGCGATCTGCGTGAACAGGGCGTGCAGCCGATGGCGCTGCTGAGCCTGATGGCCCGTCTGGGGTCTTCTGATCCGGTGGAGCTGCGCGCCGAGATGGCGGAGCTGATCGACGGGTTCGACATCAACCGCTTTGGCGCCGCGCCGACCAAGTTCGACGTGCAGGACCTGTTCCCGCTGACGGCGCGCTACCTGCAGGCACAGCCGGTTGAGGCCGTCAAAGACCGTCTGGATGCAGTGGGCGTGCCCGCCGACAGCCAGGAGGCCTTCTGGGCCGTGGCCAAGGAAAACATCACCACGCTGGCTGATCTCGAAGGCTGGTGGGTGCTGTGCCGTGACGGTGCCGAGCCGCTGGTTGCGGATGAGGATAAAGACTTCATCGCGCAAGCCATGGCGCTGCTGCCCGAAGGCCCCTACGACACCGAAAGCTGGGGCAAGTGGACCGCCGCGGTGAAAGAGGCGACGGGCCGCAAAGGCAAAGGCCTGTTCATGCCGCTGCGCAAAGCCGTCACTGGCATGGAGCGCGGCCCGGACATGTCGGCACTTCTGTCGCTGATGCAGGTGGTCCGCGCCCGCGGCTGAACCGCTGACGTTTTAGAATTGGACACCCTCGCAGCTATCTGCGGGGGTGTTTTTGTTTGGAAGGGTGTGTGAGCGGAGTTTCCGGCCATTCGCCGATACTGCGCGAATGACCGATATCACGGGGCATTCCTTTCCGAGCCTCGGAGAACAACCAAAGCGCCGGTCCTGGGGTTAGGTCAGATATTTCCGGAAATGCGCGAGTGTTCGCTCCCAGGACAAGTTCGCCATGGCTTCGTCGTAGCGTGGCGTACTGTCATTGTGAAAGCCGTGGTTGGCACCTTCATAAATGTATGCCTCATAGGTCTTGTTATTCGCTTTCAGCGCAGCTTCGTAGTCAGGCCAACCGGCATTCACCCGTTCATCCAATTCCCCATAGTGCAGCAGCAGCGCCGCTTGGATTTTTGGCACGTCTTCGGCCGCTGCCTGGCGGCCATAATACGGGACAGCCGCTTTGAGTTCCGGATATGCAACCGCCGCAGCATTTGCGACGCCGCCGCCATAGCAAAATCCTGTTATCCCGACGCTCCCGGTTGAGGCTTCATGTGCCATCATGAATTCAACAGCGGCAAAGAAGTCGTTCATTAGCTTTGTGCGATCGACGGTTTTTTGCAGATCGCGCCCTTCTGCATCATTGCCGGGGTATCCGCCAACGGAGGTTAGACCATCCGGCGCGAGGGCTATGAAACCCGCTTTTGCGAGGCGACGCGCCACATCTTCAATATAGGGGTTTAAGCCGCGGTTTTCGTGGACAACGACAACTGCGGGCCGTTTGCCTTCGACGCCAGCAGGGCGAACCAAATAGCCACGCACCTCGCCATGTCCATTCGGCGAAGGATACATAATATACTCGGGCAAAATGTCGGGGTCAGTGAACGACACCTGCTCTGCCAAAGCATAGTTAGGCGACATCATTCCCAAGACTGCAGAAGCCGTCATGCCTGCCGCGACATATTTCCCGGCCCGTTCAAGAAACTGGCGTTTGGTAATCATACCATGTGCGTAATAATCGTAGAGTTCCAAGATTTTGGGATCGAAGTCTTTGGCGGTAAGTCTCGTCATCTCAATTCTCCCACATTTTACCCAAAGGTCAAAATAGTACAAACCCCGATAGAGTCCTGATCGGTCGATCTGTGGCATCCATTCTGCATGAAACCTGTTTCGTGTGTCAAAACGGGCATTGGTCGCTTGATAAACCCCGCGAAAGCCGGGCCTGCCTTCGCCAGAATTCTGACCAAACACAGAAAAGGCCCGGACAATTGTCCGGGCCAATTTGTTTTCGGAAAGCTCAGGATGATCAGGTCATCGAGAACTCAGGATAGGCTTCCATGCCCAGTTCCGCCATGTCGAGGCCGTTGATCTCGTCCTCTTCATCGACGCGGATGCCAACGGTGGTCTTCAGGATCGCAAAGCCGATGTAGCTGACGATGAAGACAAAGCCGCCGATGGCTGCGAAGCCGATGATCTGGGTGACAAAGCTGGCGTCAGCATTGGTCCAGGCCACGATGATGGTGCCCCAGAGGCCGGCGATCAGGTGTACCGGGATAGCACCGACAACGTCGTCGATCTTCAGCTTGTCGAGGAAGGGAACCGCGAAGACCACGATGGCACCGCCAACACCGCCGATGATCAGCGACTGGAACAGCGAGGGTGCGAGGGGTTCGGCGGTGATCGACACCAGACCAGCCAGCGCGCCGTTCAGGATCATGGTGAGGTCAGGCTTTTTGTACATCACCTGGGTCAGGACCAGCGTGGTCACAGCACCAGCAGCCGCCGCCATGTTGGTGTTGGCAAAGATGCGGGAGATGTCAGCCATGTCACCGATGGTGCCCATTGCCAGCTGCGAGCCGCCGTTGAAGCCAAACCAGCCGAGCCACAGGATGAAGGTACCCAAAGTCGCTAGTGCCAGGTTGGAACCGGGCATAGGTACGGTCTTGCCGTTCTTGTATTTGCCAATCCGCGGGCCGAGTACGATGGCACCTGCCAGGGCTGCGAAACCACCAGCTGCGTGGACCAGAGTGGAGCCGGCAAAGTCGGAGAAGCCAAGCTCGGACAACCAGCCGCCGCCCCACTGCCAGGAGGCCTCGATCGGGTAGATGATGCCGGTCAGGACAACAACAAACAGCAGGAAGGGCCACAGTTTCACCCGTTCGGCCATGGTGCCGGACACGATGGAGGCGGTGGTGGCGCAGAACATCAGCTGGAAGAAGAAGTCGGAGCCAACCGAAGCATAATCCAGCGCGGTTGCTGTCTCTGCCAGGCCAACTGGCTCAAGCGAGGTGGGCGAGAAGGAACCAAGGATGCCGGGGATGGTCCAGGCGTCGCCCGGATACATCAGGTTGAAGCCAACCAGCCAGTACATGATGGCGGCCAGCGAGAAGAGCGCGACGTTTTTGGTCAGCTGCATGGTCACGTTTTTGGAACGCACCAGACCTGCTTCGAGCATCGCAAAGCCCGCGGCCATCCAGAACACCAGAAAACCACCGACAAGAAACAGCAGCGAAGTCAGGATGTATTGCGTGTGCTGCGCGGTCAGGCCAGCTTCGGCCTCCTGCGCGAGGGCCAGGCTGGGCAGGGCGGTCAACGCCAGCGCGGCCAGGGGAAGTTTCACTTTATCCATATTAGTCATTCCTTCTTCCTCGCCCGATCAGAGCGCTTCGAGGCCGGTTTCGCCGGTGCGCACCCGCAGGGCCTGCTGGACATCCAGCACGAAAATCTTGCCGTCACCGATCTTGCCGGTGCGGGCGGTCTTGGTGATTGTCTCAAGCACCTGATCGGCCATTTCCGCCGGAACGACGATTTCCAGCTTCATCTTGGGCACGAAATTCACTTCGTATTCTGCGCCGCGATAGATTTCGGTATGGCCCGCTTGCGCGCCAAAGCCCTTGATTTCAGTGACCATCAGGCCCGCGACGCCGATATCGGTGAGGGCTTCGCGCACCTCTTCCAGCTTGAACGGTTTGATGGCAGCAATGATCATTTTCATGTTTTGCACCCCTTATTCGGCAGATCGCCAACTTACTTTGCACCTGCAGAAAAACGCGGTGACCGAGTCGGGGGAATGTTGGAGCGGTGAATTTTCGGGCGTTGGCAGTGGTCTGCACAAAAAACTTGCACAATTTCGGCAATTCGCCCGTAAAAAGGACAGGCAGAGAAGAGGATTTGCCTAAAATCTGCCTCTCTACAAAGCTGCGCTGCCTCTGTATTGTGCTGCAAAACGGGCAAACCGGGCAGGTATTTACGATGGCGCAAGGATCTGGGCGAAAGCCTTTGGTGGCCGAAAAACGCTACTCTTCGGGGGGCGGTAAGTCGCGTGCGGGCAAGCCCAAGGCGAAACGCAAAGGCGGGTTGTTCGGATTGTTTGGTGGGAAAGCCTCTAAACCCAAAGCGAAACCCAAGCCACGCAAGGCAGCCGCGCGCAAATCGACGGCCAAGCCTGCGGCTCGCAAATCCACTCCACGTAAGCGTTCGGCGCAAAAGGGGCTGATCCGGCGCGTTCTGGGCGGGCTGTTTGGCGGCGTTTTCCGGCTGGTCTGGGGCTTCTCCTGGCGGATTGGCATGGTGGTCTGCCTGCTGACCGGCGGTGCGGTGGCCTATCACTACATGAAGCTGCCCGATTTGGCGGAGCTGCTGGACGGGCGCGCGCGCGGCTCGGTCACCATGCTGGACCGCAATGGCAAGGTCTATGCCTGGCGCGGCAACCAGTTTGGCGGCGTGGTTACGGCGGATACGGTGTCACCACATTTGACCAATGCCATTGTCGCCACCGAAGACAAACGCTTCTACCGCCATTTCGGCATTTCGCCGCGCGGCGTGGCTAGTGCGGTGCGCATCAACCTCAGCGAGGGGCGCGGGCCGCTTTCGGGCCACGGTGGATCGACCATCACCCAGCAGACGGCCAAGCTGATGTGTCTGGGTGTCGTCTATGATCCCGACGCCTGGGAGAATGAGGCGGCTTACGAGTCTGACTGTCGCCAGGGATCGCTGTGGCGCAAGATGAAGGAAGCCATCTTTGCGATGGCGATGGAGGCGAAATACTCCAAGGGGGATATCCTCTCCATTTATATGAACCGCGCCTATATGGGCGGTGGTGCCTATGGGGCCGAGGCCGCCGCGCAGCGCTATTTCGGCAAATCCGCCAACCAGCTGGAGGCCGCAGAGGCCGCGATGTTGGCGGGGCTTTTGACGGCCCCGTCGCGGATGGCGCCAACCACCAATCTCACCCGCAGTCAGGACCGCGCCGCCACGGTGCTGCGGCTGATGCAGGAACAGGGTTATCTGTCAGCGGCCGAAGCCAAGGCAGGTCAGACCAATCCGGCGACCCTGTCAGAGGCCGCGCAGGCCAAGGCGGGCGGCTACTTTGCCGATTGGGTGATGCGCCGGGTGCCGGATTTCTTTGGCAACCAGACCACCGAGGATGTGATCATCCGCACCACGCTGGACCAGCGCATTCAGACAGCCGCCGAAGAGGCGCTGACGTATATATTCGAGGAAAAGGTCTCCAAAGGGTCCAAGGCGCAGGCCGCCATTGTGGTGATGAGCGCCGATGGCGCGGTGCGTGCCATGGTTGGCGGGCGCGAAACGCAGGTGTCGGGCGTGTTCAACCGCGCCACGCAGGCAAGGCGGCAGACCGGATCTTCGTTCAAACCCTTTGTCTATGCCACAGCGCTGGAACTGGGGCATTCGCCGCTGGATACGGTTGTGGATGAACCCTACTGCCTCAATATCCCCGGATCCGGCGAATGGTGCCCGCGCAATTACACCAACAAATACTACGGCAAGGTGACGCTGGCCCATGCACTACGGGACTCGCTGAATATCCCGGCGGTGAAGATCTCGGAATATGTGGGGCGCGACAAGGTGCGGCTGGTCGCCGGAGAGTTCGGTATCCAGAGCGATCTTGCAGACGGGCCTGCGCTGGCGCTGGGCGCATCGGAGAGCACCTTGCTGGAGATGACAGGCGCATATGCCGGCATTCTGAACGGCGGCTCTTCGGTGACGCCCTATGGCTTGGAGGAGCTGAAGCTGCTGGGCGAGGCGGAGCCGCTGATCGGCACGGCGGGCGGTATGGGCGAGCGGGTCATTCAGGAAGGCGCGGCCCAGCAGCTGATCTGGATGATGGAAAAGGTCGTGTCGGAAGGCACCGGCGGGCGGGCCAAACTGCCGGGCTGGCAGGCGGCGGGCAAGACCGGCACCACCTCGGCGGCCAAGGATGCGTGGTTCATTGGCTTCACGGCAGATTATGTTGCAGGCGTTTGGATGGGCTATGATGACAATACACCGCTGAAGGGGGTGACCGGCGGCGGGCTGCCTGCTGAAATCTGGCGTGAGACAATGGTGCGGGTGCAGGATGGGCTGGCGCCCAAACCCCTGCCGATGCGCGCGCCGGTCCCGCCTGCGCCAGAGCCGCAGCCCCGGCGGCAGGACCGTGGTGGCCAGACCCCCAAACTCGGACAAGAGCTGGGCCGCGCGGTTGATAATGTTCTGCGGGGATTATTCGGGAACTGACCTTCGTCGTCCCTGCGCCGCCGACCCCGCAGCCTTGGCTGAAATGACAAAGGCCTTGCCGCTGCCAGGCCCAACTGTAAGAACGCCAGCAGGGCGGCTCGAACAGGCGGGAGCCCCCCGCCCGTTGCCGGGTCGGGCCTTAGCTTGATTTCGTCAGGTCGGTGATCAGCAGATCAATGTCACCCTTGCGCCGGTCCAGCATGGCGCCGATCTCGGTGCGCTCGGTCAGCAGCAGGTTCACGCCTTCGATATACATATTGAAGAATAGATCCTTCCCCGACCGGTTCGAGACCTGAAAGGTAACCTCAAAGGGCGACTGGCCCTGCAGATAGGCCACAGTGCTGACCTCGTACCATTTCTTGACCTTCTTGACGCCGGTCACTTCCAGACGGCCGCCAATGAACTCACGAAAGCGGCTGCCGTATTTGCGGCTGATGTAGCCCTGGAAGGCCTTGGAGAACGCTTTCTTCTGCGCTGTGGTCGCGCGGCGCCCGTCTACGCCCATCGCATAGGCCGCGATATAGGAGGTATCGCTGTAGCGCTTAAAGATCTTCTCGAAGTCGCGGAACATCGCGGACTCGGACTTGCCGGAACTGATCGCCTTGTTGATATCATTGATCAAGCGTTCGATCAGCTGGCTGGCGGTGTCTTCCGTCAGGGCCAGCACGCTGGTGGGGGCTGCCAGAAACGTGGCGCCAAGTCCGGCAACAAAATTTCGGCGGTTCAACATTCAAAAGCCCTCGGTATCAAGTTCAAATGGATCGACCTCTGTGATCGCACCGGGTTCGCCCAATTGGAACCGGCGATTCTGCAGAAAGATCTGACGGGCCTGAGCATAGCTGTCGGCGCTCTCATAAAGGATCGAGTCAATAGTGTCGGAATATGTGCCACGATCGCCCATCCGGCGCACCACTTCGGCATAGACGCCGATGTTCTCGGCGGGGTTCTGCCGGGCAAAGGTGATCGGGTTTGTGAAGAAATCCACGACAACCCCTACCGAATCGCGCGATGTGGAGGGCCCATAGAAGGGCAGTTCCACATAGGCGCCTTCCTTGACGCCCCAAACGTGCAGGGTTTCGCCGAAGTCAGTGTCGATATAGGGAATGTTGAGCTCTGAAGATGGATCGCCCAGCCCGCCGATCCCCGCGATCGTATTGACCACGAAGCGCGACAGGGCAATGCCACTCTCCTTGGGTTTGCCCTGCAAAAGCAGGTTCACGGCCTGCCCCGGCATGGAGATATTGACCGCGAAATTGTTGAAGGCCTGCACCAGATCGGGCGGCACAATCGTCACATATCCTTTGGACGCCGGGCGGAAGGCATAGCGGTCAACGCCCCGGTTGAAACTATGGATGCCACGGTTGGCCTTCTCATAGGGGTCAAAAATCTCACCAGCGGCTTTCGCTTCGGGCGATTGGGTGGCGCAACCCGACAGGGTCGCTGCAATCAGAAGCAATGCAGAAGCAAGGAAGGGGCGTAGTTTATAATTCATACCTATAAAGATCCACTCGGCCGGGTTCCGGAACGGTGCGTTATCACATATTCGGATTTACGCGGGTTCCCAGATCCTATCCGGCTTGTTCATCAAGATGTGGCAGATTTGGAACATTATTGCAGTTAAAATACGGTATCCCTACGGTACAAGGGATCGAAGAATGTTTCAATCAACCCTGAGGTGGAGATCGGATGACCAGTGTTGCCGCTAAAGGACTTGATGAACTGCTCCGGATCCGACGCCAGAGCCGCAGGCTCTATTGGGCAGTAGGGCTTTTCAGTTTCTTTGCCAATATGCTGATGCTGACCGGGCCGCTCTATATGATGCAGGTCTATGACCGGGTGCTGGGCAGCCGCTCCGAGGCGACATTGGTGGCCTTGTCGCTGCTGGTTGTCTTTCTTTATGGGATGATGGGGCTGCTGGATTATGCCCGCGGCCGGATCATGGCCCGTGCCGGGGCGCGGTTTCAGGCGGCACTGGATCGCCGAGTGTTCGACGCAATGATTCGCCGCTCCGCCGTGGCGCAGGATCCATCGGCGCAGACTGGCCTCAGTGATCTTGAATCTGTGCAACGGCTGATATCTTCGCCAGTGCTGATGGCCGCTTTTGATCTGCCCTGGACCCCCATTTTCCTGGCCGGGATTGCCCTGTTCCACCCTTGGTTGGGGCTGCTGGCCCTGTGCGGTGGCGCGGTTCTGGTCTCGATCGCCTTACTGAACCAGCTGTTTTCTCGCAGTCCCCAGCAAGAGGCCACAGTGGCCTCGCATCATGCCAATATGATGTCTGATGAGATCCGTAACGAGGCCGAGATCATTCAGGCCATGGGCATGCGTGGCGCCGCCTTCGGGCGCTGGCAGACAGCGCGTGAAACGGCGCTGGAGAAATCCGTCTCTGCAACGGATGTGGGCGGCAGCTTTACCACCCTGACCAAAACGCTGCGGCTGTTCCTGCAATCGGCAATGCTGGGTCTCGGGGCCTATCTGGTGCTGCAGGGCGAAGTCAGCCCTGGTGCGATGATTGCCGGTTCGATCCTGCTGGGCCGGGCGCTGGCACCGGTGGAACTGGCCTTGGGGCAATGGGCAATGGTGCAGCGCGCGACGCGCGGCTGGCACAGCCTTGCGGATCTGCTGACCAAAGCGCCCCCCGAAACCCAACGCACGGCGCTGCCGAAACCGGCAGCCCGGCTGGAGGTAAAGGCCCTGACCGTGGTGCCACCCGGTGGCACGACGCCGCTGTTGCGCAACGCGTCATTCAAACTGGAGCCGGGGCAGGCTCTGGGGGTTATCGGGCCTTCGGGGTCGGGGAAGTCGACACTGGCGCGGGCGCTGACGGCGGTCTGGCGGCCAGCGGTGGGATCGGTCCGGCTGGATGGTGCGGCACTGGATCAATATGACCCGGACGTGCTGGGCCAGCATATCGGTTATCTGCCGCAGCGGGTTCAGCTGTTTGAGGGCACGCTGGCGCAAAACATTGCGCGGCTCGCCAGTGCGCCGGATGCGGCCAAAGTTGTGGAGGCGGCCAAAAAGGCTGCCGCACATGAGATGATCGTGAACCTGCCGGATGGCTATGACACCCGCGTCACTGCTGTCGGTGGCAAACTCTCGGGCGGGCAGATGCAGCGCATCGCCCTGGCGCGCGCACTTTACGATGACCCGGTGATCGTCATTCTGGATGAGCCGAACTCGAACCTCGACAACGAGGGATCGGTGGCATTGAACCGCGCAATCAAACAATTGAAGGCGGACGGCAAGGGGGTGCTGATCATGGCACACCGCCCCGCCGCCATTCAGGAGTGCGATCTGCTGCTGGTGGTCGACAAGGGCGTCTGCACGGCCTTTGGCCCCAAGGATAAGGTGCTGCGCGAAATGGTGGCCAACCATCAGAACATCCAGAAAACAGCCAGCATGGGAGGTGTGCAATGAGTGACCAGAACACATGGTCCGCCCGCCGCCCCATGGCCATCGGGCTGATTGCTCTGGCGGTTTTACTGGGCGGTTTCGGCAGCTGGTCGGCGCTGTCGACCATCGCCGGCGCCGTGGTGGCAGGCGGGCGGATCGAGGTCGACCGCAACCGCCAGGTGGTGCAGCATATCGATGGTGGCATCGTCGCGGAAATTCTCGTCGATGAGGGCGACACGGTTGCCAAAGGCGCACCGCTCTTGCGGCTGGATGACAACCGTCTGCGATCAGAACTGGTGATTGTCGAAGGGCAGCTGTTTGAAATGATGGCCCGCCGCGGCAGGCTGGAGGCGGAACGGGATGGCAGTAAGGTCATCACGTTTGAGCCTGCACTGCTGGACATCGCGACCACACGAGCTGAGGTGGCCGATCTGGTGGACGGGCAGCAGCGGCTGAATCTGGCGCGCCAGAACTCTACCGCGCGCGAGGTCGAACAGCTGGAAAAACGGCGCAACCAGATCAGCGATCAGATCACCGGCATCAATGCGCAGCAGGAATCGGCCCGCGTGCAGCTGGAGCTGATCGGCGAGGAGCTGGCCAATCAGCAGTCACTGCTGGATCGTGGTCTGGCGCAGGCGGCAACCGTGCTGAACCTGCGCCGCACCAGGGCGGATCTGCAGGGCGGATTGGGAGAGCTGATCGCCGCGCAGGCCCAGGCCGAAGGGCGCATCACCGAGATCGACATCGAGATCCTGAAACTGGGCACCACGCGCCGCGAAGAGGCGATCACCCGGCTGCGCGATCTGCGCTATCAGGAGCTGGAGCTGGCCGAGCGGCGCCGCTCGCTGATCGAACGGCTGAGCCGCCTGGATATCAAGGCGCCCGTGTCGGGCATCGTTTACGGCATGACAGTACAGACCCCCCGATCAGTGATTCGGGCCGCTGATCCGGTGCTATACATCGTGCCACAAGACCGCCCGCTGGTGATCGCTGCACAGGTGGATCCGATCCACATTGACCAGATCTTTGCCGGTCAGGATGTCACCCTGCGCTTCTCGGCGCTGGACCAGCGGCTGACGCCCGAGCTGTTCGGCACGGTGGTGCTGGTCTCGGCGGATGCCTTCGAGGATGAGGCGCGCGGCTACAGTTACTACCGTGCCGAAATAGAGCTGAAAGAGGGCGAGATGGCCAAACTGCCGGAGGGCACCGTGCTGATCCCCGGAATGCCGGTGGAAAGCTATATCCGCACCGCGGATCGTTCCCCCATTGCCTATCTGGTGAAGCCGCTCAGCGATTATTTCATCAAGGCCTTCCGCGAAAGCTGACCCGGTGTCGATGCAGGCCCTGGGGGTGCCGCATTTTCTCTTCCTGTTGCGTTGCAACGGCGATAGCGTGCGCCCAAATATGCACATTGAAAGGATGAAACTATGAGCGTCGAAGCTAAACTGGCTGAACTGGGTGTGACCCTGCCGGACGCACCGGCTCCGGCTGCGAATTACGTGCCCTATGTGGTTTCGGGCAACATGGTCTATGTCTCTGGTCAGATTTCGGCCGACGAAAACGGGCTGATCACCGGCACGTTGGGCGACGACATGGATGTTGAGGCGGGCGCAGCAGCGGCGAAACGCTGTGCAATGGGTCTGTTGGCGCAGGTCAAGGCGGCCTGCGGTGGCGATCTGGATCGGCTGACACGAATTGTGAAGCTGGGCGCCTTTGTGAACTCTACCGCGGAGTTCACTCAGCAGCCTCAGGTGGTGAACGGCGCATCCGATTTTCTGGTCGCTGTGCTCGGCGACGCCGGACGCCATGCACGCTCTGCCGTGTCCTCGCCCTCCCTGCCGCTGGGCGTGGCCGTGGAAATCGACGGGGTGTTTGAAATCAAATGATGCCATCTCTGCCTGCTGCCTTTCTGGAGACGCCACTGGCCCATCGCGCGCTGCATGATGTGACGGATGGACGGCCAGAGAATTCCCGCGCCGCAATACGTGCGGCCATTGCGGCGGGCTATGGTATCGAGATTGACCTGCAGATCAGCGCCGATAAACAGGCGCTGGTCTTTCACGACTATGATCTGGACCGGCTGGCCGAAGGTCAGGGACCCGTAAAGGCGCTGCCCGCGCATGAGGCCGCCGCCGTCGCGCTAAAGGGCGGTGACGGTGAAGGCATCCCCGATCTGGGTGAGGTGCTGGAGATCGTCGCGGGTCAGGTTCCGCTGCTGATCGAGATCAAGGATCAGGACGGTCAAATGGGCGCCAATGTTGGCCCGCTTGAAGCCGCTACCGCCGCGGCGCTGGCCGGCTATGACGGCCCGGTGGCCGTGATGTCCTTTAACCCGCACTCGGTGGCAGAAATGGCGCGTCTGGCCCCGGATGTGCCGCGCGGATTGGTGACCGGCGCCAATGATGCGCACGATTGCGACTTGCCGGATGAGCTCCGCGCGCGGCTGAAGGCAATCAAGGATTTCCGACCCTGCGGTGCCGGTTTCATCAGCCATGAGGCCGCAGATCTGGGCCGCGCCCGCGTGCAGGAATTGCGCGACGAAGGTGTGCCGGTGCTGTGCTGGACCATCCGCTCTGCCGAAGAAGAAGGCGTTGCCCGCGTCTTTGCCGACAATGTGACCTTCGAGGGCTACCTGCCGGGTTGATCCCCGGCTTTGCACCCCGGATATTGGCGGGCAAGGGGAGGCATGGATGGATCCGGCACAGATCGAAGTTCAGGTGCTAAGCGCGCTCGGCCAGATTGCGGCGCGCGATTGGGACGCCTGCGCCTGTCCGGAAGCGGCAGACGGCGGCCGCCCCAATGATCCTTTCACCACACATAGGTTTCTGAAGGCGCTGGAGGACAGCGGCTCGACCGGGCCGGGCAGCGGCTGGCAGCCGCAATATCTGGCCGCCTTTCAGGACGGTATGCTGATCGCCTGTGCGCCGCTTTATGCCAAGGGGCACAGCCAGGGTGAATATATTTTTGATCACAATTGGGGCCACGCCTACGAACAGGCTGGCGGGCGCTATTATCCCAAATTGCAGATCGCGGTCCCCTTTACCCCTGCTACGGGCCGTCGGTTTCTGGTGCGCCCCGGATATGAGGGCATTGGCCATTCGGCACTGGTGCAGGGTGCGGTGCAGCTGGCCACGAACAACAAACTCTCCTCGCTGCATGTGACCTTCTGCACCGAGGTTGAGGCCGAGATAGGCGCTGAGATGGGGCTGATGGCGCGCGCCACGCAGCAGTTCCACTGGCTGAATGATGGCTATGGCAGTTTTGAGGATTTCCTCGCCAGCCTGTCGTCCCGCAAACGCAAGAACATCCGCAAGGAACGCGCGCAGGCCAATGGCTTTGGCGGTGAGATCCGCATGTATACCGGTGCGGATCTGCGCCCGGAACACTGGGATGCCTTCTGGCAATTCTATCAGGATACGGGCAGCCGCAAATGGGGGTCGCCCTATCTGACGCGGGCCTTCTTTGACATTGCCCAAGAGGTTTTGGCGGATGATATCGCGCTGGTTCTGGCCGAACGGGACGGGGTGCCGGTGGCGGGCGCGCTGAATTTCATTGGCCGTCAGGCGCTTTACGGGCGTTACTGGGGCTGCGTTGAACATCACCCCTGTCTGCACTTCGAACTGTGCTACTATCGGGCCATTGAACTGGCTATTGCGCTGGGTCTGTCCCGTGTCGAGGCAGGCGCGCAGGGCGAACACAAGCTGGCGCGCGGCTACCTGCCGACCCAGACGCATTCGCTGCATTGGATTGCAGACCCCGGCTTTGCCGAGGCCGTGGGCCGCTTTCTGGAGGCTGAACGCGCTGCCGTGGAGGAGGAGATCGAGATCCTCACCGATTACGGACCTTTCCGCAAAGCGCAAGTGGAGGAACAGGAATGACCGAGAAGCTGTCAGATGCCACCCGCGGGCCGCTGCTGGATCCGCTGTTTGAGAATGGCTGGGCCATGGTGGAGGGGCGCGACGCTATCACCAAGACCTATGAGTTCGGGAATTTCGTCGCCGCTTTTGGTTGGATGACCCAAGCGGCGATCTGGGCTGAAAAGTGGAACCATCACCCGGAGTGGAGCAATGTCTACAACCGGGTGACCGTGGTGCTGACGACCCATGATGTGGAGGGCGTCAGCACGTTGGACGCCAAACTGGCCCGCAAAATGGACAGCCTGATCTAAAGGCCTGATGGCGTCAGCGCCTTTCACATGGCGGCAAGCAGGCTCTCCCCACCTGAGATGTCGCAGACGGCCGGGTTTTCCTCGCATTGAAGCAGCTTCACTTCGCCGTCTTCCACCAGCATGGCGTATCGTTGCGAGCGGCCAATCAACCCTGCCGGCGGGAAGTCGAGCCGCATGCCGATTGCCTCGATGTATTTGCATTCGGCATCGCCCAGCAGGGTGATCCCTGCTTTATCGGCGCCGGTTGCTTCGCCCCAGGCCTTCAGCACAAAGGGGTCGTTTCCGGTGATGCAGATGATCTCGTCCACGCCTTTGGCGGCAAACTGATCTTTGGTGCGGATGAAACTGGGCATCTGGGCTTCGGAACAGGTGCCGGAAAACGGCGCTGGCAGTCCAAAGATCACCACTTTGCGCCCCTTTAGCTTTGGTCCCAGCTCAACGGCCTCGGGCTCGTTGGCCGTCAGTTGAACCAAAGTGGACTCCGGCAGCCTATCACCGATAGAAATCATCGCGCTTCCCTCATTTCTGTTTTGCAAATCTGTTCGCGGCCCATATAGGGTCGCGCAAAAGGTGAAGGCAGTTTAGCTGGGAGGCAAGCAACTATGAGCCACATCGTCGTGATCGGAGCCGGGCAGGCGGGATGCTCGCTGGTGGCAAAACTGCGACAGCAGGGGTTCGGGGGTGACATCACCCTGATTGGTGCCGAAACAGCGCCGCCCTACCAGCGCCCGCCGCTGAGCAAGGCCTATCTCTTGGGTGAGATGGACAAGCAGCGCCTGTTCCTGCGCCCTGAAAGCTATTACGTGGATAACAATATCACCCTGAAACTGGGCACTTACGTGTCAGCCATAGATACAGGCGCCAAGACCGTGACGGCCGGGGATGAGGTGATTGCTTACGATCATCTGGCATTGACCACCGGCTCCGACCCGCGCCGCCTACCTGCTTCCATCGGCGGCGATCTGGACGGTGTCTATGTGGTGCGCGGGCTGGGTGATGTGGACGCCATGGCTCCATCCGTGACCGAGGGCAAACGCGTGCTGATCGTCGGCGGCGGCTACATCGGTCTGGAGGCCGCAGCGGTCTGCGCCAAACGCGGTGTGAAAGTCACGCTGGTCGAGATGGCCGACCGCATTCTGCAGCGTGTCGCGGCCCCGGAAACCTCGGACTACTTCCGCGCCTTGCACACCGGCCACGGCGCGGAAATCCGCGAAGGCGTTGGCCTGAAGGAATTGGTTGGTACGGACGGCAAGGTGACCGGCGCGGTTTTGAGCGATGGCTCTGAGTTGGAGGTCGATTTCGTGATCGCCGGCGTTGGCATTGCGCCCGCAACAGCGCTGGCCGAGGCTGCCGGGATCGAGCTGGAAAACGGTATCAAGACGGACGCACGCGGGCAGACCTCGGCTGAGGGTGTCTGGGCGGCGGGTGACTGCGCCTCTTTCCCTTACCGGGGTGGTCGCATCCGTCTGGAAAGCGTGCCCAACGCCATCGATCAGGCCGAAGTGGTGGCGCAGAACATGGTGGGCGCCGAAAAGGACTATGTGGCGACGCCCTGGTTCTGGTCGGATCAGTATGATGTGAAACTGCAGATTGCGGGCCTCAACAGCGGCTATGATCAGGTTGTGACCCGTCAAGGCGAAGGGCAGCAGGTGTCGTTCTGGTATTACAATGCCGGCCAGCTGGCGGCGGTCGATGCGATGAACGATCCGCGCGCCTATATGATTGCCAAGCGTCTGATCGAGGCAGGCAAAACGGCGGATCCCGCATTGGTGGCTGATCCCGCCGCTGATCTGAAACCGCTGTTGAAAGCGTGAGGATCATTGCCGGAGATTTCCGTGGCCGGGCCTTGGCCGCAGTGGGCAAGGGCGATGCCGGGGCGCATCTGCGCCCCACCACCGACCGGGTGCGCGAAAGCCTGTTCAGTGTTTTGACCCACACCGGCGCCATTCCCGGCGCGCGGGTGCTGGATCTTTTTGCGGGCACTGGTGCCTTGGGGCTCGAGGCCCTGTCGCGCGGCGCGGACATGGCGGTGTTTGTCGATGACGGGCGGGTATCGCAGGGGCTGATCCGCAAGAATATCACCATCTGCAAGACCGAAGACGCCACTCTGATCCGCCGCGATGCGCTGAAACTGGGGCCAAACCCCGATGCGCCCTACGATCTGATCTTTCTCGACCCGCCCTATGGTAAGGGGTTGGGAGAAAAGGCGCTGGCGGTAGCCGAGGCAGGCGGATGGATTGCCGATGATGCGTTGATCGTCTGGGAGGAGAATGCGCCGCAGGCTGCCCCCACAGGATACGAGCTGGAAAGCAGCCGCAAATACGGCGATACACATATCACGCTGATGTGGCGCGAGACGCCGGAATAAAAAGCCTGCTTGCCCTTGGGGCGATGGAGAGTGAGATGCCGAAAACCTTCCCGACGCCGAAACTGGTCATCTTTGACTGCGATGGCGTGCTGGTCGACAGCGAAGTCATCTCGAACCGGGCCATGGCCGCCAATCTGACACGTCATGGGTTTGCGATTACCGCTGAAGAGAGCCTTGCCCGGTTTGCGGGCGGCACCATGAAGGGCGTTCTGGCTTCTGCGCGCGAGGTGCTGCCGGATCTGCCCGACAGCTGGATCGAAGACGCCTACGTCGACATTTACACTGCGCTGGAAGCAGGCACGCCGGTGATCAAGGGCATCCCTGCCCTGCTGGATCGGCTAGACGCCGAAGGCATCCCCTACTGCGTGGCCTCCAACGGGCGGGTGGCCAAGATGGAGATCACCCTTGGCCAGAACGGCCTGTGGGAGCGGCTGCGCGGGGTGACATTCTCGGCCCATGATCTGGGCGTGGCCAAGCCTGATCCGGGTCTGTTTCTGGCGGCGGCCAGCCATTTCGATGTGCAGGCCCGCGATTGTCTGGTGGTGGAGGACAGTATCTCGGGCACCACAGCAGCGGCACGCGCCGGCATGCGCTGTCTGGGCTATGCCGCCCATGATGACGGGGCCGCACTGGCAGAGCAGGGCGCGGAAGTCTTTACCGATATGGCAGATGTTACGCGTCTGATCGGGCTCGAGGGTTGAGACAGTGTTTCGTCCGGCCGATAGGCCGGGCAGCGCCATCCCGTGGGACGGCGTTGCCGTAATTGTCGCTGATCAGCCGTAGGTCGGGTGGAATTTACCCGAAGGCGACAGGGTGAAGATCTCGGGTGCGCCAGCCGTTACCCCGATGGAGTGTTCGAACTGTGCAGACAGTGATTTGTCGCGGGTCACAGCAGTCCATTCGTCGGCCAGCACTTTGGTTTCGGGGCGGCCAAGGTTCACCATCGGCTCGATGGTGAAGAACATGCCCTCCTCCAGTTTGGGGCCGGTGCCGGGGCGGCCATAATGCAGCACATTGGGCGGCGCGTGAAACACCTCGCCCAACCCGTGGCCGCAGAAGTCACGCACAACGCTCATCTTCTGGCTTTCGACGTAGGACTGGATGGCGTGACCGATGTCACCAAAGGTATTGCCGGGGCGGGCGGCTTCGATGCCCAGCATCAGGCTGTCATGGGTGACCTGCAGCAGGCGCTCGGCTTTGCGGGACAGCTTGCCAGCCACATACATGCGCGAGGTGTCGCCGAACCAGCCGTCAACGATCACCGTGACGTCGATGTTGAGGATGTCGCCATCCTTGATCTTCTTGTCACCGGGAATGCCGTGGCAGACCACGTGATTGACCGAGATGCAGCTGGCGTGCTGGTAGCCCTTGTAGCCGATGGTCGCGGATTTCGCGCCGGCCGCGTTCACCTTGTCCTCGATCATCTTGTCGAGCGCGCCAGTGGTCTGGCCGGGCACAACATGAGGGGCAATCTCGTCCAGAATCTGTGCGGCCAGACGGCCTGCGGCATGCATGCCGGCAAACTCTGCCTGATCGTGGATACGAATGCCGTCGCGGGTGGTGCGGCCTTTGTTCTGCTTTTTCAAACCGGGCTCCATCAATAAGCTGCAGGGATGTATTTAAGGCCCTTCTGCGAAAAGGGCCAGAGGGTGAAACAATGTCACACCCGGCGGCACGCCGGGCAGCGCCCGGTCCGCCGCCACGGGGCGGGCGCTACGCTTCCACCCCGTCGGACCGGCCGCCGCCCTCTGCACCAAAGGACTGGCCGATCGTCACCCCTTCGGGCGTGATCTGCGTGCCATAGATCAGCCGCTCAACTCCCTGCGCCTGTGCCGCTTTGAAAGCGGCCGCATAGGTCGGGTCGATATCTGCCGCCAAGGTGAAGCTGCTGCAATCGGTGCGCTGCACCAGATAGAGCATCACGGCGCGGTGGCCTTGTGCCACCATGTTGGACAGCTCGCCTAGATGTTTGGTGCCCCGCGCGGTGACGCTGTCGGGAAATTCGGCCACACCGGGCGCGCGTGACAGGGTGACGCTTTTGACCTCGACATAGCAATCCGGCAGCCCATCTTGGGTGAGCAGGAAATCAATCCGGCTTTTCTCACCGTATTTCACTTCCGGTTTCACGGTTTCATAGACCGCCAGTTCTGCGATCTCACCCGCAATGAGTGCTGCCTTTAGCGCGCGATTGGGAACCGAAGTGTCGACACCGGTGAAATGGCCGTTCTCGTGATCGACCAGCCGCCAGCCGAACTTCAACTTTTTCTTCGGATCGTCGTTTGGCTCCAGCCAGATCTTCAGCCCCTCATCCTTCAGCCCCATCATTGATCCGGGATTTGCGCAATGGGCGGTGACCTCGCGACCGTCCTCAAGGCGGCAATCTGCAAGGAAACGCTTGTAGCGGCGGATCAGGCGGGCGGGGACGAGAGGGGTTTCAAAGCGCATAGGAACGGGCCTATACCTGCGGTAACACGGGATCAAGGGAGCAAGACAATGGCCAATCCAACCGCAGCGATGCTGGTGATCGGAGATGAGATCCTGTCAGGCCGGACCCGCGATGCCAATATGCATTACCTGGCCGGAGAGCTGACCAAACACGGCATCGACATGAACGAAGTGCGCATTGTCAGCGATGACGCCGCCGCGATTGAGGCCGCCGTGAAGGCGCTGTCTGCAGGCTATGACCATGTCTTCACCTCTGGTGGCATTGGCCCCACCCATGATGATATTACCGCCGATTGCATCGCCGCTGCCTTTGGCGTGCATCTGGGCGTGCGCGATGATGCCCGTGCGATCCTGCAGGCCCATTACGACAAGACGGGCCTTGAATTGAATGAGACCCGCCTGCGCATGGCGCGAATCCCGGACGGGGCGGATCTGATCGATAATCCGGTGTCCTCGGCCCCCGGTTTTACGCTGAAAAACGTGCATGTGATGGCCGGGGTGCCTTCGGTATTTCAAGGCATGGTGGCCAGCGTCCTGCCCGGTATCACCGGTGGTACGCCGCTGTTGTCGCAAAGCCTGCGGGTGATGCGCGGTGAGGGCGACATTGCACCCACACTGTCGGCTGTGGCCGATGATTTCACGGACCTGTCGGTAGGGTGTTACCCGTTTCAAAAAGACGGTGCATATGGCGCCAATATCGTGGTGCGTGGCACCGAGGGCGCGCGGGTGGATGCCGCCATGGTGCGGCTGGCAAAGGAGCTGCAAACGTGAGCACCGATCCCCTGTTTTATGACGTGGTCGAAGCCACATGGCCCGCCGCTGCCGTGATCGCGCAGGGCGCGGTCACGCTGCGTGAAGGGCAGGGCGGTGGATCGCGCGTGTCTGCGGCCACGGCAGAGGGCCCCTTGTCCGACGATGATCTGGCGGCAGCCGAGGCAGCAATGCGCCGCCTTGGCCAGCAGCCACTGTTCATGGTGCGCGACGGTCAGGATGTGCTGGATGCGCAACTGGACGCGCGCGGATACTGCGTGAAGGATCCGGTGAACCTTTGGACCTGTCCGGTGGCCAAGCTGACGGATGTGAAAATCCCCCGCGTCACCACCTTTGCCATGTGGGAACCATTGGCGATCTGTCGCGAGATCTGGGAGGCAGGCGGCATTGGCGCCGAACGTCAGGCCATTATGGCCCGCGCCGAGGTACCCAAGACGGCCATTCTTGCCCGTAACGATGACAAACCTGCCGGTGCGGCTTTTGTTGGCATTCACGCAAGTGTGGCCATGGTCCATGCGGTGGAGATCCTGCCGTTCCAGCGCCGCAAAGGCATGGGCGCCTGGATCATGCGGCAGGCGGCGGTCTGGGGCGCGCAGAACGGCGCCGATCGGCTGGCCGCGCTCTGCACCAAAGAAAATGCTGGCGCCAATGGGCTTTATGCTTCCCTCGGGATGGAACTTGCGGGAGGGTATCACTACCGCGTTCTGCCCGAAGGAGAGTGATTTTATGAGTGATGCCGCGTTGCCTACTGCTTTGAACCTGCCAATGGCTGACCCCTTGCCGGCAGAAACTCAGCGCTATTTCGACATCTGCGTGGAGAAGCTGGGCTTTGTGCCCAATGTGTTGAAAGCCTACGCCTTTGATGTGGTCAAGCTGAACGCCTTTACCGCGCTTTATAATGACCTGATGCTGGGCGACAGCGGGCTGTCCAAGCTGGAACGCGAGATGATCGCGGTGGTCGTCTCTGCTATCAATAAATGCTTTTATTGCCTTGTGGCCCATGGCGCGGCCGTTCGTCAGCTGTCGGGCGACCCGGCGCTGGGCGAGATGCTGGTGATGAACTACCGGGTGGCCCCGGTGACGGAGAAACAGCGCGCCATGCTGGATTTTGCAGCCAATATGACCACCCAAAGCGCCGCCATAGAAGAGGCCGACCGGCAGGTCCTGCGCGACCATGGCTTCAGTGATCGCGACATCTGGGACATCGCCAATGTGGCGGGGTTTTATAACATGTCGAACCGGGTCGCCTCGGCGACGGCGATGCAGCCTAACCCCGAATACCACGCACAGTCCCGGTGATCCGTCGCGCGGTCATAGGTCTGGCGGTGGTCGCGGCGCTGCCTGTGGTCGCGGCTGACCTGCCGCTGCCCGCCGGGGTGCAACCGCTGTCCGAACGGATCAGCCCACTGGCGGATTATCAACTGCCGGTTGGCGTCTTCGCAGGGGAGGGCGTGCCCGTAGAGCGCATGGAGGGCCGCGTTTCCCGGCGTAGCTGGCGGGTGGCAGTGGATGCCTCGCCCTTGCAGATCGCGGCACCGATACGGACGGCGCTGGAAGAGGCGGGATATGACGTTCTGTTCCAATGCAGTGACCGCGACTGCGGTGGCTTTGATTTTCGCTTTGCGATCGAGGTCATCCCGGCACCGGATATGACGGTGGATCTGAATAACTTCTATTTCCTGTCTGCGCGCAAACAGGGCGGGACTGCCGTCTCGCTGCTGGTCTCGCACAATATCAGCACGGCCTATATTCAACTGATTGAGGTGGCTCCGGCCGGATCTGGTGCGGTGCTGCCTGTCGTTGATAGCCCCGTTGCAGAGGCAGTTGTGACCACCGTCCCCGCTTCGCCCGCGGAGACGGCGGAGGCGGCGCTGCTGCAACAGGGGCGGGTTGTGCTGTCGGATCTTGAGTTCAGGTCCGGCTCTGCCGTTTTGGGCGAGACTGAGTTTGCCAGTCTGGCGTCGCTTGCATCCTTCCTGTCAGGGTCCGCCACGGCCCGTGTTGTGCTGGTCGGGCACACGGATTCGCAAGGATCGCTTGCCGCAAATACAACCGTATCCCTGAGCCGCGCAGAAGCGGTCCGACAGAGGCTGCAACAGCGCCACGGCGTTGATCCGTCACAGGTTGATGTGGCTGGTGCAGGCTATCTGGCCCCTCTGGCCAGCAACCAAACGGCAGAGGGCCGAGAGGTCAATCGCCGGGTTGAGGCCGTTCTTCTCGCTCGGTGACCCTTTGGTCCTGCTTTGCGCGTCCAGCGACTGGCCGGGTCAGGAGGGCGAGGCGGTTTGGCCCTGTCTGTCATCGCGAACCGCAGCCCAGCCAATCTGCGCCAATGCCGAGATGTTCATGGCAAAGACATAAACAAGCCCCGGAATGGCCAGTTCCGGCGCCTGCAGAATTCCGTTGGCCAGAAAGATGGGAACGGCGACGTTCTGAAGCGAGGCCTCTACCATGATGGCGCGACGCTGCCTGCGCCGGAGGCGGAACAGGACGCCCGCCACCGCGCCGGCAAGGATCGCACAGAGGTTGAGAGCAAAGCCCGCCGGTCCGATCTGGCGGATATTGGCCGTGATCTCGGGCCAGTTTCCAACAAGGGTTGCGGCGACAATTGCCAAGAATATCAGCCGGGCTGCCGGGTCCAGCCCGCGCCGCAGGGCCTGTGACCAGAGCGGCGCATAGGTGTTGAGCGCAAGGCCGACCAGCAAGGGGACAAGGGCGATGCCGGCCATGCTGAGACTGATGCGGAGCAAGGATTGCGGTGTCAGCGCGATCCCCGTATCGGCGATCAACAACACGGCCGGGATAGTCAGGCTGCACAGCAGCGTCGTGCAAAGCGTCATGGCGGCAGAGAGCGCCAGATCCCCTCGTGCGAGAACGCAGATGTAGTTGGAGGTCACCCCGCCCGGCGCGGCGGCGACCAGTATCAATCCGGCGGCCATCTCCGGCGGCAATCGGAAAATGCCGGCAATAAGCACGGCCGCGCAGGGGAGAACTGCGATCTGCACCGTCAACCCGGCCACAAGGGCGCGGGGTCTGCGCAGGGTCGTGGCCAAATCCAGAATGGACAGGCGCAGACCAACCGAAAGCATCAAAAGGGCGAGCCCGGCAGGCAAAAGGGCGGAGAGCGCTTGTGTCATAGCGATGTCATGCGTCTTTCACAGGGAGGCCGAGGACCGGAGGCGGCGATCTGTTGCATGTTGCAGGCGCCGTTCAGAACACTATGTCGGAACCCACCATGGCGGCAAGGCACAGGGCCTGAAACACCGATGTGGCGGGGATCAGCCGGTTGAGACGGGCCGACACCGGCAGGCGGAACATGGCGCGGATCAGCCAGAACGCCAGCAGAAGTACAGGGGTAAAAATCAGCGCTCTGCCGCTGCTGGGCGGGGCAAAGGCAAAGCTGCCGCCCGCTGCACACAACAGGAGCAGGGCAAAAAACACGCGTGAGGCCGCCACCCCGATGCGGATCGCCAGCGTGCGGCGGCCAGTGGCAGCGTCTTGGTTTCGGTCGCGATGGTTGTTGACCAGCAGAACCGCGGCGGCAGGCAGGCCGATTATCAGCCCCAACAGTATCACTTGGCCATCCGGTGGCATACCGTGCAGATGGGCGGTTCCGGTGACCGCCGCGATCCCAAAAAACGCGACCACCAAGATCTCACCAAACGGCGAGGCAGACAGCGGCCAGGGGCCCATGGAATAGAGATACCCCATGGCCAGCGACAACAGCCCCAAAATCAGGATCGGCCAGCCGCCCAGCCACGTCAGGTATAGCCCAGCACCAGCCGCGCAGAGAAAGGCCAGCCGGGCTGCGGCAAAGACATGTCGCGCCTCCAGCAGGCCAGTAGAGGTCATTCTGGGCGGCCCGAGGCGATCTGGTCCGTCGGTTCCCCGTTTTGCATCGGCGGCATCGTTCCACAGATTGGTGCCGATCTGGATCGCGCAGGCGGCGAAGATCGCAATCCCGAGGACGTCAGGCCGGAACGCGCCCGACAGGGCGGCGATCCAGGTGCCTGCCAGAACCGGTACCACCGAAAGCCCCAGCGTTTTGGGGCGGGCGGACATCAGCCAGCGCGCCGAGCGCGGCAGGCTGGCCAGATCTTTCTGAAGGGCGTTGTTCTTGGTCACATCCATCCCCTCTCTGGCCGCGTCGGGCGTGTCTGCAAGGGACAATTGGTGAAATTGGCCTGCGGGTCAATTCCCGGATGATCCCGACCAGCCTGCGCGGCGCCTGTGAGCGTTTTTGCGCCCGTTCAAATCCACCAGCGATCCCTTGCGCCGGACAGGTCCAGGCGGGTGCAGGCGCCTGTTATTGGCAACGACAAAGCCCCCGGAGCCAAGGGCGTCCGGGGGAGTTTCCCAAGGGAGTTTGGGGGGGAAAGATTACCAGTCCTTTGGACCTTTGTCGGCAAAGGCATGGACCAGAAAGTCGATGAAGGCGCGCACTTTGGGCTGGGTGAAACGGCCGGGCGGGTAGACGGCATAGATGCCTTGGGTTTCACCGGGCAGGCTGGGCATCACATCCTCAACCAGCCCTTCGGCCATAGCGTCGGCGTAAAGATAGCTGGGCAGGTAGGCAATGCCGAGGCCGGAAATCGCGGCGTTCAGCAGCGACTGACCGTCATTGACGCTGAGCCAGCCGGCCGTGCGTACCTGACGTTTTTCACCAGAGGGGGCGGTCAGCCGCCAGAGGTTGCCGCTGGACTGGCTGGAATAATGCAGCAGCTTGTGGTCGTTCAGATCGTCGATCTTTTGCGGACGGCCGAATTTCTCAAGATATTCAGGCGAGGCAATCATCCGCTTGGTGGTCTCGGTCAGTTTGCGGGCGCGCAGGGTGCTGTCTTCCAGCTCTCCAATGCGGATCGCCAGATCAAACCCTTCAGAGATCAGTTCTACGAAGCGGTTGTTCAGCACCATGTTGACGGTGATGTCGGGAAAATCGAGCAGGAATTCAGACAGGACCGGCGACAGGTGATTGACGCCAAAATCTGTTGCCACCGAGATCCGCAAAACGCCGGAAGGTGCGGATTGCATAGAGGTGACCAGCGCGTCGGCCTCGCCTGCATCGTTCAGCACGCGGCGGGCGCGGTCGTAATAGGCCAAGCCGATCTCGGTTGGCGACACGCGCCGGGTAGTGCGGTTCAAAAGCCGGGCACCAAGGCGCGCCTCAAGGCTGGAAACATGTTTGGAGACAGCGGATTTTGAAATCCCCATCTTGCGGGCCGCATCAGTGAATCCGCCCTGATCCACCACGCTGGCGAAGGCCTCCATTTCGGTCAATCGATCCATTTCATGAGTCCCTCTCGCTCTCGGCTACCCGTCGTTTGTGCGGGGCAAATCGGGCAAGAACGGGGCGCTGGTGGGATAATTGCAGGGTTTTCGGCGGATCGTCTTCGGGGTGGAAACAGGGAAACACTCCGCGAGAAACCGGTCAAATTTGACTTAAAACCATAACTCTATGGCAAGTATCCACAAAGGCAGGGTGACGGCGCTCAACAATGTGGACTGTGCAATCAATGTGGCAGCCAGGGTTCTGTCGGCGCCGAATCCGGCTGCCAGCACATGCGCAGCCGAGGCCGTGGGCAGGGCGGAGAACAGGATCAGAACCGCAGCCAGCGCAGGCGGTGCACTGAACAGGGTGCAGGCCGCAAGAGTCAGCGCAGGGGACAGAACCAGCCCAGTGGCGCAGATATAGGTGTTGAACATGTCGATCCGCCCCAGCGCTTGCCAGTTCATGGTGGCGCCGATTGACAGAAGTGCGATCGGGATCGCTGCCTGAGCCAGCATCTCGGCCGGAGCTAGGACTGGCGCGGGGATCTTGTAGCCGGACAGCCCTACCGCCACCCCTGCGACCGACGCGATCAGGAAAGGGTTCAGCAGCACTTTCAGTGTCGTATCCTTTAGGCTGAGGCTGCCGCCGCGCGACAGGGCCGAAACCGCCAGTACATTTGCCACCGGTACCGCCATGCCGACAGCCACGGCCATTTCGCCAGCGCCTGCCAGCGACAAGGTGCCCACCGCAACAAAGGCGATTGCCGTGTTGAAACGCCAGGCTGTCTGCCATGCGCCAGCAAAATCCAGGAAGCGCGGAGGGCCAAAGCGGCGGGCGGGCCAGCTGAGCGCCAGGGCGGTGAGCATGATAAGCCAGACCGCCGGGCCGATCCGCAGCAGATCAGTAAAGGCCAGCGGGCGGTTGCAGGCAGCAAAGAACAGGAGGGCGGGAAACAGGATCTCGAAGTTCAGCTTGTCCAGCCCCTGCCAGGCTGCGGGCGACAGACGCTGGCGCAGAAGTCCGCCGAGGCCGACCATCAGAAAACTGGGGGTGAGCCCCATCAGAATCACTGCGAAAACCATGGTCCTACCCCGTCCCAACCAGAGCGGAGACTGGTCCCGTCAAAGCGCTGCAGCAAGCCTGTTTTCACCTGAGACGTGCTTCCGATGCCGTATTGCGACCGGACCGCATGAGGTTAAGGCAGAGAAGTGTCAGGCAGCAGGTGGGAACAGGCTATTGAAGGCAACCCGCCCGCCCTGGGTAAAGCGGATCAGACGGCTGTCCGGCACCCGGTGCAGCCAGTCCTGAGTCTCCATTGCCGAAAGCATGGCGCGGCCCAGCTTGCCGGCCAGATGGCTTTGCCGGGCGCTCCAGTCCAGACAGGGGCGGCAAAGCGGTGCGCGGCTTTTCTCCAATGTGGTAAAATCCACCCCTAGGGTGCGGGCAAGTTTGCGGCCGGATCCGGTCAGGGTTACATTCTCGCCGTTTTCCGTCAGATGCCCGGCGGCCAGCATGGCGCGGTACATCTGCACGCCGGTCTCCCCGGCAAGATGGTTATAGCAGATCCGAGCCTCGCGCAGGGCGGCGTCCTTGGGGCCTGTGCGGGTGCGCAGATGGCCACGGCCGGCAGCTAGCCCCATCAGCCCTTCCAGTGTATGGGCGACATCCTCGCCCGCCAAAGCATAATAACGGTGTCGGCCCTGCCCGGTGAGGCGCAGCAGCCCGCCGTCCAGCAGTTTTTTCAGGTGGCTGCTGGCGGTTTGCGGTGTGATTCCGCCCTCGCGCGCCAGTTCCCCTGCCGTCAGAGCCTTGCCTGACATCAGCGCAGTCAGGATGTTGGCGCGGGCAGGATCCCCAATCAGCGCGGCGATGCGGGCAATGTCAGGTCCGTCTTTCATAGTTCGATCATAGTCGAAACATAAGGTGCGTCAAACGCAGTAGATGAGACGGGCAAATCAAGGAGACCTAAACAATGCTGACCTGCGTGATTCGCTATCAGATCGATCCCACCAAGAAAGCCCAGTTCGAACACTACGCCCGCAACTGGGGGCAGGCCATTCCCCGCTGCGGGGCAGAGCTGATCGGCTACTACGCTCCGCATGAAGGCTCTTCCACGCTGGCCTATGGGATCTACAGTATTCACAGTCTCGCAGCATACGAGGCCTACCGTACCCGGCTGGCCGCTGATCCGCTGGGGCGGGAGAATTACGCGTTTGCGCAGAAGGAAAGGTTCATCCTGCGCGAGGATCGGACCTGGCTGAAGCGCGCCTCGACCCCGCATGGAGAGAGTGCATGATTGCCGTGATTTTCGAAGTGAACTTGGCAGAGGGGCAAACCGGGACCTATCTGGACCATGCCGCGGATCTGAAACCGCTGCTGGACGGGGCCGAGGGGTTCCTGTCGGTTGAGCGGTTCCACAGCCTCACGGTGGATGGCAAGCTTCTGTCTTTGTCGTTCTGGGAAAGTGAAGCGGCCGTGGCTAGGTGGCGGCAGACGGCGGAGCATCGCGCGGCGCAGGAGGCCGGGCGCGGCGGCGTGTTTGCCAGCTACCGGCTGCGGGTCGCAAGTGTTCTGCGTGACTACGGGATAGTGGACCGGGCGGCCGCCCCCGAAGACAGCCGCACCGTTCATGGCTGAGCTTACAGCGTGGCCGCCAGCCGGGTGCCCTGATCGATGGCGCGTTTGGCGTCCAGCTCGGCGGCGACATCCGCACCGCCGATCACATGTGGCGTCACCCCCCGGTCGATCAACGCATCTGCCAGCGAACGTTCGGGCAGCTGGCCCGCACACATGACAATGGTATCGGCCTCGATCAGGGTCGGGTTTTCCCGGCCCTCCCCAAAGGAGACATGCAGCCCCTGCGCGTCGATCTTTTCATAATTCACGCCGCCCAGAAAATTCACCCCCTTCATTTTCAGCGTGGCGCGGTGAATCCAGCCGGTGGTTTTGCCCAGCCCTTTACCGTGGCGCTGTTTCTTGCGTTGCAGCAGGGTGACTTCGCGGGCCGGGGCTTCGGGCTGGGGGCCTTCGGGGGCAAGGCCGGCGCGGTGCGCATCCGGGTCGGCAACGCCCCACTCCTTCATCCAGAGCGGCAGGTCCTCAGCCGGGCTGGTGCCTTCGTGCAGCAGGTATTCGGAGACATCAAAGCCAATACCACCGGCGCCGATGACGGCAGCGCGTTTGCCTACCGGCACCTTGTGGCGCAGCACGTCGATATAAGAGACAACATTGGTGCCCTCCTGCCCCGGAATGCCGGGATTGCGCGGCGTGACACCGGTGGCTATCACCACCTCATCAAAGCCCGTCAGATCATCGGCGCTGGCCGTAACACCCAGTTCCAGCTTAACGCCCGCCTCATCCACCATGGTGGCGAACCAGTCGACCAAGCCCCAGAACTCTTCTTTGCCGGGCACCTGTTTGGCGATGTTCAGCTGCCCGCCGACCTTGGTGTCGCGGTCAAACAGGGTCACGTCGTGGCCGCGCTGGGCGGCGGCAATGGCAGTGGACAGCCCGGCCGGCCCCGCGCCAACGACGGCCACGGATTTGGGCGCGGTGGTCGGCGTCAGAACCAGTTCGGTTTCATGGCAGGCCCGCGGGTTCACCAGGCAGGAGGTCAGCTTGCCGCTGAAGGTGTGGTCCAGACAGGCCTGATTGCAGGCAATGCACGGCGCGATCTGATCGGCGCGGCCTGCGGCGGCCTTGGCAACAAAATCTGCATCCGCCAGCATCGGGCGCGCCATCGACACCATATCAGCGCAGCCCGTCGCCAGCACCTCTTCGCCGACGCCAGGCGTGTTGATGCGGTTGGAGGTGATGATCGGGATCGATACTTTGCCCATCAGTTTCTTGGTGACCCAGGCAAAGGCCGCACGTGGAACCGAGGTGGCAATGGTCGGAATGCGCGCCTCGTGCCAGCCGATGCCGGTGTTGAAAATTGTGGCCCCGGCGGTCTCAACCGCCTGTGCCAACTGCACGACTTCCTCATGGGTAGAGCCATTGGGCACCAGATCGATCATCGACAGGCGGTAGATAAGGATGAATTCAGCGCCCACCGCCGCGCGCACCCGGCGCACCACCTCGACGGGCAGGCGCATGCGGTTCTCATAACTTCCACCCCAGCGATCGGTCCGCTTGTTGGTGTGGGTGACGAGAAACTGATTGAGGAAATAGCCCTCAGAGCCCATGATCTCGACCCCGTCGTAACCCGCTTGATGGGCCAGCTGGGCGGCGGTCACGATATCAGCGATCTGTTTCTCGATGCCGTCTTCATCCAGCTCGGTCGGCGCAAACGGGGAGATCGGCGATTTCACCGCGCTGGGGGCCACGCAATGAGGAGAATAGGCATAGCGGCCCGCGTGCAGGATCTGCATGGCGATCTTGCCGCCTGCTGCGTGGACGGCGCTGGTCACGATGCGGTGGTTGGTCACGTCCTTGTCGCAGGTCATCATTGAGGCACCCGGCAACACGGACCCTTCGAGGTTGGGGCCGATACCGCCGGTGACCATCAGCGCCACGCCGCCACGGGCGCGGGCGGCATAAAATTCGGCCACCCGGTTCCAGTCGCCGGTTTCCTCCAGCCCGGTGTGCATGGAGCCCATCAGGACGCGGTTTTTCAGCGTCGTGAAGCCCAGATCAAGCGGGGCGAGCAGATTGGGGTATTGGGTCATCGAAACGGTCCTTGGCGCGGGGGAATACCTTGCAGGGGTTCAACCTTGCCGCAAGCGGGGGCAAAGTCACGCACAACGCCGCGTCACGCCCTTGCGTACCGCAGTGGCCGGGGTAAATGTAGGCGGCAATTCAGGAGAAGCCAATGACGCCGGAAGACATCGCCAAACTGCCCTATCGCGCCAATGTGGGCGTCATGTTGATCAACCAAAAAGGCGATGTCTGGGTCGGCCAGCGTAATGATCGCTATGCCGATGCCTGGCAGATGCCGCAGGGCGGGATTGACCGCGACGAAGATGCTTATGAGGCCGCTTTGCGCGAGTTGGAGGAAGAGACCGGTGTGACCCGCGATCTGGTGGAGCTGGTGGCCGAAAGCGATGGCTGGCTGGCCTATGATCTGCCGCAGGAGGTGGTGCCGAAGTTCTGGGGTGGCAAATACCGTGGGCAGGAACAGAAATGGTACTTGCTGCGCTTCCATGGCACCGATGATCAGGTGAATATCGAAACAGATCATCCGGAGTTTTCGGCCTGGTGCTGGCAACCGGTTGATCAGCTGGTGGAAAAGATCGTGCCGTTCAAACGCGAAGTATACGCGCGCGTTATCGCCGTCTTCGAGGCCCATTTGTAACAGGGCCGGGAACGAGGATTTTGAAAATCCTTGGCAATTTTCTTGCAATAAAACCGGGTCCGCGGCTTGCGGGGGCGGCGTCTGGCCGAACGGGAGGCGGGGGACCAACAAAGGTCCCCCGCTTTATTGCTTCAGAGCAGGCCTTCGGCGCGCAGTAGGGCCTGCATGTTGGCTTCGGGGCGCGGGCCGATGTGGCTGATGACTTCGCCTGCGCAGACGCAGCCGATGCGGGCGCAGGTTTCCAGATCGCGGCCCGAGGCCAGACCAAAGAGGAAACCGGCGGCAAACTGATCGCCTGCCCCTGTGGCATCCACCGGCACGATCTTTTCAACCGCAACATCGATACGGCCTTCAGCAGAGATTACGCTGACGCCGTCGCCGGAGCGGGTGCAGACCACCAGCGGACAGATGGCCGCGGTCTTGGTCAGGGCCTCTTCCAGATCATCGGTCACAAACAGCGATTTGATCTCGGCCTCATTGCCGATCACGAAGTCCAGCTCGTTCTCGATGAGCGACAGGAAATCGGCGCGGTGACGTTCGACGCAGAATGGGTCGGAGATGGCGATGCCGGCCTTGCCGCCGCCCGCGCTGCAAGCCCGCGCCGCTTCCAGAAAGGCGGTCTTGCCCTTGTCCTTGTCAAAGAGATAGCCCTCAAGGAACATGATCTGGGCATTGCCGGCCACATCAGCCGACACATCCGACGACGACAGTTCGGAGGAAATTCCCAGATAGGTGTTCATTGACCGCTCGCCGTCCGGCGACACGAAGATCATCGAACGCGAGGTCGGCAGCTCGCCGCTGGTCACGGGTGGGTTGACGAAATCAACCCCGTCCTTGTTCATCGCCTCGGCATAGAACTGCCCCAGCGCATCGTCATGCACGCGGCCAATGAAGCCCGCCTTCAGGCCCAGACCGCCGGCGCCGGCGATGGTGTTGGCGACGGATCCGCCGGGGGTCTGCACCCGGTCGGTCATCGCGCCGTAGAGCACTTCGCCGCGTTCGCGCTCGATCAGCTGCATGATGCCTTTTTCGATGCCCATCATCTCAAGGAAGTTGTCGTCACCGTGGCTGATGACATCCACAACGGCGTTTCCGATGCCGACGATTTCGTATTTGGTCATAGGTTCTTGTCCTCGAATTGACAGAGATCGCGAATGAGGCAGGTGCCGCACAGGGGTTTGCGGGCCTTGCAGTGATAACGGCCATGCAGGATCAGCCAGTGATGTGCATGCAGTTGGAAATCGGCCGGAATATGGTCTTCGACGGCCCGTTCCACGGCATCGACATCCTTGCCCGGCGCAATGCCGGATCGGTTGCCAACGCGAAAGATATGAGTGTCCACCGCCTGTGCGGGCTGTCGCCACCACATGTTCAGCACCACATTGGCCGTCTTGCGGCCTACACCCGGCAGCGATTGCAGGGCGGCACGTGAATTGGGCACCTCGCCGCCAAACTCCTCGACCAGAATGCGGCTGAGCTTGATGACATTCTTGGCCTTCTGGCGGAACAACCCGATGGTCTTGATATGCTCGGTCACGCGCTCTTCGCCAAGGTCCAGCATCTTTTGCGGCGTGTCGGCGATTTTGAACAGGGCGCGGGTGGCCTTGTTCACGCCCGCATCGGTCGCTTGCGCCGACAGCGCCACAGCGACCACCAGCGTGTAGACGTTGACATGCTCCAGCTCACCCTTTGGTTCCGGTTCCGCGTCACGGAAGCGGGTAAAGATCTCGCGGAGAGTATGATAATCGAGTTGCTTTGCCATCGGCCGCCTTATGGCCTGTCCGGGGGGCGGGCCGCAACGGTTAAGCGTGCGAATGGTTCAGGCAGGGTTATTGCTGTGTTGCTGGGCCACAGAAACCGCCTCATATTCCGCGGGTGTCTCGTCGCCCCCTGCGCAGAAACTGGCCACGGTCACGGGAGTCGGAAGATCCGGAAAATGCGCGACCAGATTGGCCGAAAATGGCCCGCAGCCTGTATGGCCAAGCACGGTTCCAACGCCTGGCGCTTCGCCGTTCATCAGGCCGAGCCCATAGCCGATCCGGCTCCAGACGCGGCCGGGGATGGCTGGGCCTTCCATGTCGCGCAGGCGCATGGCCAGGCGGGTTGGCCCGTCCAGCAGATCGCCAAATAGCAACGCGTGCAACAGCTTTGCTGCCTCTTGTGCGGTTCCCATCAGGCAGCCGTGATAGACCCAGCCCGGATGATAGCCGTCCGCATCCCAGTGAAGGGCTGCAAAGTCCCCTTGGGTCCCTGCCAATCGGGCCTGCAGGCCGAGGGGTGACAGGATTTCGGACTGCAGAATCGCGGCCAGCGGGGTGCCGTGCCGCTGCTCCAACCAGTGGCGCAGCAGCAGGTAGCCGGTGTTGGAATAGCTCCAGCCTGTGCCGGGCGCAAAGGCCGTGCCCTTGGTTCGGGCGGCCTCCAGCAGTGTCTCTGCGGACCAGGGCGTTCCCCGCGCGGCCACCGCCTGTTGATAGGCGGGCAGGGGGCCATAGTCGCGCAGGCCCGACCTGTGCTGCATCAGCTGACGAAGGCTGAAATTCTCATCCGGGAGGCGGGCATCCAGATCCGTCCCGTCCGTTTCAGCGCGGCGCAGCACAAGGGTGGCGATCACCGGCTTGGTAAAGCTCCACCAGGGAAACAACGCCTCTGGGGCATCATCGCGCAGAACAGTGCCGACCTGATCCAGAACCGCTGTGAACATCCCAAATCCTCCACTGTTGCCAAAGCCGCAAGTTCCGGGTCGATACCGGGGGCGGCGATGGCTAGTCTATCGGTGGAAGGTGAAGGGGAAAGCCGATGAATGTCCAGACCCGCGAAGGCAGCTATCACTACGGCGTCATGCGCCGTGCGCTCGAGCTGATCGATGAAGGCGGCGAGGATTTGAGCCTTGAAGATCTGGCCCGCCGGATGGATATGAGCCCCTCACATTTCCAGCGGCTGTTTTCGGCCTGGGTGGGGGTGTCGCCCAAACGGTATCAGCAATATCTGCGGCTAGGCCATGCCAAGGCGCTGCTGCGGGATCACTTCACCACATTGGACGCCGCCCATGCGGTGGGCCTGTCGGGATCGGGCCGGTTGCACGACCTTTTTCTGCGCTGGGAGGCGATGAGCCCCGGCGACTATGCCCGCAAAGGGCAGGGGCTGGTGGTGCGCTGGGGCTGGTTTGACAGCCCCTTTGGTCTGGCGCTGGTGATGGGCACCGACAAGGGCCTGTGTGGGCTGGCCTTTGCTGCCGAAACCGGGGCTGAACCCGCGATGGCCGATATGCGAACCCGCTGGCCACAGGCCGATTTCGTCGAGGATCCGCAAAGCCTGCGCCCCTGGGCCGAGGCCGCCTTTGCGCAAAAAGGCGAAACCGCGCTGCATATGATTGGTGCGCCCCTGCAGATCAAGGTTTGGGAGGCTCTGCTGCGGATCCCCTCGGGGCATGTTTCAACCTATTCCGAAATCGCCGAAAGCATCGGCAGCCCGCGTGCGGTGCGCGCGGTGGGCACCGCGGTGGGGCGCAACCCGGTCAGCTGGCTGATCCCCTGCCACAGGGCGCTGCGCAAATCCGGCGCGCTGGGCGGCTATCACTGGGGCCTGCCGGTGAAACGCGCCATGCTTGCCTATGAGGCGGCCCGGTCAGACGACAGCTGATCCCAGGCGGTGGATCAGAGGCTGCAAGGCCATATCCGGGGGGCTGTAGGGCCGGGTTTCTTCAGTCAACGCGGCAGTTTAGCGAAAATGTGGGCGAGGAACCGCCGATCATCGGTCTTTCGGGCTTGAGGCAGGCGCGGCGGCTTGGAATAGTTGCCGCCAAAGAACCGGCCTCTTTCTTGACGCCGGAGCAGAGCAGAAAAGGCACTTTCATGACCTATACACGATTTTCCGTTGCAGTGAGCGCTCTGGCCGTTTTGGGCCTTGGGGCCTGCACTGATCCGGGCGCGCTGAGCCAGCCCGGCAGCAAAACGCAGCAAGGCGCGATTATCGGCGGCATTTTGGGGGCCGGCGTTGGGGCAATCGCCAATGACTCGGACCCTGGGTTGGGTGCTGTGACCGGTGCGATCGTCGGCGCGACGGCAGGCGGGGTGATTGGCAACCAGCTGGACGCGCAGGAAAAGGAGTTGCGTCAGACCTTGCAGAGCGACGGTATTTCCATCGTCAACACCGGGGATAGATTGATCGTGTCACTGCCTAACGATCTGACATTCGCTACCGACAGCTACGCGGTCAGCGCGCCGATGCAGGCCGATCTGCGGCGGGTGGCTGACAGTCTGGTTCGATATCCCAACAGTGTCGTGCAGGTTGTTGGACATACCGACAGCGATGGTGATGCCTCCTACAATCAAGGCCTGTCGGAACGCCGCGCCAATGCGGTTGCAGATAGCATCCAGTCAGGCGGCGTGCCCTACAACCGCCTGACCACAATTGGCCGCGGCGAAAATGACCCGGTTGCGTCCAACCTGACTCCGGAAGGTAAGGCACAGAACCGCCGCGTCGAAATCGTCGTCATCCCGCAAGACGGGTAACTTTGACGCCACAGGACCTCCTGCCTGTGCTGCGGGTATTGATAATGTCCCGGCCCTATTGGGCCAGAGACGCCACGCCCAAAGCCGAAGGAGGGCCGTGAGGCCATCTTGAGGGGGCGGGAGCGCCTTTCTGACATGATTGCGCGGGCGCTGCTTCGCACTGTCGCACAGGTGTTGCGCGCAATCGGTGCTGGTTAGGATACTATCTCTGCGTCAGGTTGGGAGTGGAACGACGCGCAAAGGAACATTTCATGAAGGCCCTGACCCTCCTTACCATTTCTGGATCGTTACGCCGGGAGTCTACAAATCGAAAACTTCTGAGCGAAGCTGTACGCCTCTTCGGGTCGGCGAAGGTTCATGAGGCGGACTTGATGCTTCCTCTTTATGACGGGGACGCAGAAAGCGTGGCTGGTATTCCGGATGCTGCACAGTTGTTGGCAGATCAGATCGCCAAGGTAGACGCCGTGGTGATCTCCACACCTGAGTATAATAAGGCGCCGTCAGGCGTGTTGAAGAATGCACTGGACTGGGTAAGTCGCACAAAGGGCAACCCTTGGGCCGACAAACCGGTCGCGGTGATGTCAGCAGCGGCGGGCCGCGCTGGCGGCGAACAGGCGCAGGCTGCGCTGCGTCATTGGCTCTCGCCGTTCCGACCCTTGGTCATCGCCGGGCCGCAGCTGCATGTCGCCGCTTCGGGCAGCCAGTTTCAGGAGAACGGGCAATTGGCAAATGAACGCTATGCTGCGTCTTTGGAAGCCCTGATGCGAAATTTGCGGACTGCAGCTGAGCGTGGGTGATGATGCCGTCCTCAGCAACGCAGGTTGGCGATTTCGATCAGGTTCTGGTCCGGGTCGCGGATGAAGATTGACTGCAGCAGACCCCTGGCCCCGATGCGCGGTTCGGGCCCTGCGAGGATCTTGATCCCTTGGGTCTGCAGATGATCAACCCAGTCAGCCAGCGGTGTGCGCGACAAGAAACATAGATCAGCCGCGCCCGTGGTGCTGACAGCTGCCGAGGGGTGTTCTTCGCGTCCGGTCTCTTGCAGATCTATTTTCTGCGCGCCGCAGCGCAGGGCAAACCGGGCTGGGCCGCTTTCCGGTTGAACAAGCTCGGTATCGGTATCGAGAATCCGGGTATAGAAGTCGAGTGTGTTGGGGATGTTTCGCACGGTGAGGGCAACATGGTCTAACGAGGTAACAGAACAGCGCATTTGGGGTTTCCTTGGTATACTTGGCAGCTAATTTCTCGCTGCAAAGCTTTCAAGAATGACCATTCGCTTTTTTGAGGAGGTGCGCCAATTCCCGCTTGCAGGGTGGTTATGAAGGCCCCCGACCGGCATTCGCTTGTGCGTGATCAGGGGTTTGACCATGCGCAGGGGGGGCGGGGCCCTAAAGCGCCGACCGGCAGTTTTGAGGGCGCTATAGGTTGTCCTCGACCCTGAAACCGTCGGGAATTCCATCCCTGCCCTCTAGCAGCAGGTCTGCCATCACCAGCGCCACTTTAGGAGCCATGCCAAAGCCGATTTTGAAGCCGCCATTGGCGATGAAATGACCGTTCCGCCCCGGCCATGCGCCCAGCATCGGCGCGCGGGATTTGGAGCGCGGGCGCACCCCGGCCCAGCGGTCGATCACCTCGGCGCCGTGCAGCACCGGCAGCATGGCGCGGGCGCGGTCAATAATGTCTTCGAGCTGCTGATCGGTGCCTGCGGGGTCATCGTAGTCACGCTCACTGGTGGAGCCGACGGCCAGCGTGTGGTCCGCGTGCGGCACGAAGTAGATGTTTTCGGCAAAGATCTGCGGCAAGTCATGTGCATCAAAGCGCATCAGCGCCGACTGCCCCTTGACGCCGGTGCCGACCGTTTTGCCGAAGGCTGCGTTCAGGTCTTTCAAGCCGTTTGCTCCGGTGGCGTGGACGACCTTCCCCTCTTCCGGCCCCTCCGCTTCCACATGCACCCCCATCACCTCCAGCGCCGCCACCAGTGCGGCCCCGGCCATGCGCGGTGACATACGGGCGGTGAGCGTGTCGTGGATGACATAGCCGGTGGGGCTGGGCGGGCACCACGGACCGCTTTCATCTGCCTTTTCCACCCGCCACTCTGCCTCGCCCCGCCACAGGGAACGGGCGTTTTCGGCGCGTTGATGGGCCAGTTCCAGGGTGCGGGCGTCCTTGATGGGCTGCAGGCGCCCGCTGCGGGCATAACCGGGTGAGACCCCGCCGGTGGCCTCAACCTCGGCCCAGAAATCGGCCGCCATCAGCAGGCTGTCGAGCTGGAAATTCTTCTTGGGGTTCCAATTTTCCGGCACATGCGGGGCCAGCGCGCCGACCAGCCCGCCGGAGGATCCCGCGCCGGCGCCGTAAGGATCAATCACCTTGACCTTGGCGCCCCGGCGCGCGCAGGTCCAGGCGATTGTCAGGCCGAATGCGCCAGCCCCGCGTACGGTGATGTCTGCCATTGCCATTTGGTCGTCCTTTCGTCAGTGTCGCGCCGTTTCAGGAAGCTCTCTAGGGGATTATAGCATGGCAGACCAGCAGGCCCGCCTCAGCTGGCGCGACGGCGCCATTCCGGTGTCGGATCAGTTTGATGATCCCTATTTCTCGCTGCAGGACGGGCTGGCGGAAACGGGCCATGTTTTTCTGGATGGCAACGCGCTGCCGGACCGGTTTGTGCCGGGGTTTCATATTGCTGAACTGGGTTTTGGCACTGGGCTTAATATGCTTGCCGCCTGGAAGGCGTGGGAAGAGTCTGGCCAAACGGGCGCGCTGACCTTCACCAGTTTCGAGGCCTTCCCAATGCAGCCTGACGATATGGCACGCGCGCTTCAGGCCTTCCCGGCGGTGGCCCCCTGGGCGGAGCGGTTTCTGGCGCAATGGACCGGGCGGGGCACTTGCGACCTTGGCACCCTGCGGCTGGAAATGGTCATAGGCGACGCGCGTGCGTCGCTGCCGGGGTGGACCGGGCAGGCGGATGCGTGGTTTCTGGACGGGTTTTCACCGGCAAAAAATCCCGAACTGTGGGAAGAAAGCCTGATGGCCGAGGTGGCCCGCCACACTGCACCTGGCGGTACGGCGGCGACCTATACGGCGGCGGGCTTCGTGCGCCGCGGGCTTGAGGCCGGTGGTTTTGAAGTTGAACGCGTGCCGGGTTTCGGGCGCAAGCGGCATATGACGAGGGCAAGACTGGTATGAGTGACGCGCCAGCGGCACCTGCAACACCGCAGAGCAACAATGTGCCGCTGGGCATCCTGCTGATGGTCGGGGCCACGGTGGTCTTTGCCCTGCAGGACGCGATTTCACGCCATCTGGCCGGGACCTACAACACCTATATGGTGGTGATGGTGCGCTACTGGTTTTTTGCCGCCTTTGTTATTTTCCTCGCCATGCGCGCCCCCGGCGGCATCCGGGCCACGGCGCGCACCGCTCAGCTGGGTCTGCAGATCTTTCGCGGCGTGCTGCTGGTCGCAGAGATCTGTGTGGCGGTCTACGGTTTTACCGTTCTGGGGCTGATCAACAGTCAGGCGGTGTTCATCTGCTATCCGCTGCTGGTTGCGGCCCTCAGCGGGCCGGTGCTGGGCGAAAGCGTCGGCTGGCGGCGCTGGGCGGCGATTGGCGCAGGTCTGATTGGGGTGCTGATTATCCTCAAACCCGGTGCCGGGGTGTTCAACCCGCTGGCGGTTATCCCATTCCTGTCGGCGCTGATGTTTGCACTCTACGGTCTGCTGACCCGCTACGCGGCACGGCAGGACAATACCGCCACAAGCTTTTTCTGGACCGGGATTGCCGGCGCGGTGGTAATGACGGCGGTTGGCATGTGGTTCTGGGAGTCGATGAGCCGTGGTGACTGGTTCTGGATGGGCACGCTTTGTGTGTCAGGTGTCACCGGGCACTGGCTGCTGATCAAATGCTATGAGGTGGCCGAGGCAGGCGCGGTGCAGCCCTTTGCCTATTTCCATCTGGTCTGGACCGCGTTTCTGGGCATCTTTGTTTTTGGCGAGGTGATCCGCAACAACGTGGCCATTGGCGCCGGGCTGATTATCGCTGCGGGTATGTTCACCCTATGGCGCGAACGCAAAAAGCGTTGAGCCGGTCAGCTCCTGACTGAACGGTTTGGGCAGCGGGTCTTTGCCCAGTCGGGCCCGATAAACCGGCAGGCTCTCGGTGACCCGCATGACGTAGTTGCGGGTCTCGTTGAAGGGAATGTGTTCGATCCAGTCGACCATGGTTTCGATGCTTTCACCGCGTGGATCGCCATAACGCTCCATCCAGGTTAGCGGCCGGTGCGGCCCGGCATTATAGCCAGCAGAGACCATCACAACATTGCCGGAAAACGTGCCCGCTAGGCCGGCCAGATAGTTGGCACCAAGGCGGGCGTTGTATTGCCAGTCCGTGGTCAGCCGCGAGGTGGCATGATTGGCGAGAATGCCCAGTTCGCGGGCGACATTCTTGGCGGTGGCCGGCATCACCTGCATCAACCCGCGCGCGCCCGCATGGCTGACCACAACCGGGTCAAACTCGCTCTCGCGCCGGGCAATCGCCAGGGTCATTTCGCCTGCCATGGGCAGTTTTTCGGATGCAACCGGGTGCAGCGGATAATAGGCGCCTTGCAGCTCGGCCCCCTGGCGGGCCGCCCGTTTGGCGATCATCACCGCCAGATGCGGCTGTTTCATCTCCACGGCCATGGCACCCAGCTGGCGCGCAGCCACCGGCCCCAGACTCTCAACCTGATGGGTGAGGAAGCGTTCCGCCAGCGCGGTTTCACCCGCCGACAGCAACAGCAACCCGGCCTGTGTCACCGAGGAGTTCAAAAACGCGGCATTGCGCCAATCCGGCAGAGAGGGCGGTGCGGTCAGGGCCGGATCAAAGGGGCGGCCCAATGCCTCGGCCGCCAGCAGCCCGTAAAAGGAGGTCTGATACTGGGCACCCTGCGCAAAAGCCTCATAGGCCTTGTCAGCGTCGCCCATGGCTGCATAGGCACGCCCCAGCCAATAACCACCACGTCCGATGGAAATCGGTGTTTCGACTGAGTTCAGAAAGCGTTCGAAATGCACTGCCGCAGTGGTCGGATCGCCGAGCTTTTGCAGCGCAATATATCCCGACAGCCATTCCAGATCGCTGTAGCGATAACCGGCCTCTGGTGTCGTGTGATGCTGGGCGGCCAATTTGTATGAGCGGGAAAAATTTCCATCGCGCATGTCCTGACGCGCCAGATCGCTGCGGCGGCGCGCCCATTTCTCCGGCTCACCCAGCGAGTCGCCACTGGTACTGGTGGCCAGCATCAGGGTGATGGCATCTTCCTGCCGCTTCTTTGCATCGCGCCAGGCAAACCGATCATAGGCCAGCCCGCCAGCGGCCTTCAAAGCCTCCGGGACCGCTTCGATCTTGCTGTCCACCCCGGCGGCGCGCTCCTGCAGGGCGATGCGGGCCTCGGCCAATGCGCGTTGATCTTCGTCAACCAGCGGCAACATCCGGCGCGAACTGACCAGATGGCCGTCCCACAACAGACGGTCCAGCCGCGCAGCATGGTGCGGTTTCAGCAGAGCTGCATGATCGGCCAGGTAGGATTTTTGAATAGCGTCTCCCATCGCCATGGTCCGCCAGGCAGCAACCAGTGCGGCCTCTGCGTCGCCGCGTTTGCCCGTCTCGGACAAGGCACGCGCATGGCTGAGGACCCCTTCGGCGGTCTGCGGCGCCGTTGCGGCATAAAACGCGAGAATGGTGCCGGTGTCCGATCCGGCGATCACCGGTTCATTGCGTCGCCGCAGGTAGGCAAGTCCGGGCCAGTCATCGCGCCTGGCGAGGAAATCTGCGACATCCTCGGCAGATCCCATGCCTTCGCGCAGGCGGTGCCATTCTATGATGTCGCTGGCGATCCCGGCTTCGGCACCCGCGGCTGCGGCGGCCTCCTGCCAGTTTTCGCCGCGCATCAGAATCAGTGCATCACCCAGCTGGCGACCCTGCTGGGCAGCGGCTGGCAGGGTGAATCCGGCACAAAACAGTGTCAGAGTGGTCAGAATGCGTGTGATCACTTGCATTTTCCAATGAACCAAGGCTAGAGGCAGAAACGATAACCCGTGGCGGGCCGGTATCAACTCAAATTGCCGGCATGCTGTTCCCATGGGCGGTGACTTGCCGCCTGCCGAGATCGCACAACTAGGAGCGTAATCATGTTCAAAGGCTCAATGCCAGCCCTTGTCACCCCTTTTCGTAACGGTGAACTGGACCTGGATGCGCTCAAACGTTTGGTTGAATGGCAGATCGGACAGGGCTCTGACGGTCTGGTGCCGGTCGGCACCACCGGTGAAAGCCCGACGCTGACCCATGACGAACACGAAACCGTGATTGCTGAGGTGGTGAAAGCCGCCGCAGGCCGAGTGCCGGTTATCGCTGGCGCCGGGTCCAACAACACGGTCGAAATGACCCGTTTTGTCGAATTTGCCAAATCGGCCGGTGCTGACGGCGCGCTTGTGGTGACCCCCTATTATAACAAGCCGACTCAGCGTGGCATGGTGGCGCATTTCACCGCCGCGCATGATTGCGCCGATATCCCGATCATCATTTACAATATCCCCGGCCGTTCGGTTGTCGACATGACACCTGAAACCATGGGTGAGCTGGCCAAGCTTGAGCGCATTGTCGGCGTCAAAGACGCGACCGGCGATATCGCCCGCGTCAGCCAGCAGCGCGCCTCTTGTGGTGCCGACTTCATCCAGCTGTCTGGCGAAGATGCCACCGCACTGGGGTTCAACGCCCATGGCGGCGTCGGCTGCATCTCGGTCACCGCCAATGTGGCGCCCAAGCTTTGCGCCGAATTTCAGGCCGCAACACTGGCAGGCGACTACGCAAAAGCGCTGGCCTATCAGGACAAGCTGATGCCGCTGCACGAGGCGATCTTCATCGAGCCCGGCCTTGCTGGTGCCAAATACGGTCTCGCCAAATTGGGCTTTGGCTCCGAAGAGGTCCGCTCGCCGCTGACCACGCTGGAGGCCAGCACCAAAGCGGCCATTGACGCGGCCATGGCCCACGCAGAGCTGCTGTAAGCGGCTCAGACAATCCAAATGAAAAGGGCGGCCTCCCGGTGGAGCGCCGCCCTTTTTGTATCTCGCAGGATCCTGCCTTCTTCTTGCTGAAAATATCCCGGGGGAATTGGCCGCAGGCCAAGGGGGCAGAGCCCCCACCGGCACCGCGGTCAGCGTTTGCCGTAATAGAGCCCCACAACATGCTCGGCTTCGGCAAAGAACAGCCAGCGCGAACAGGCCACACCTGCCAGATGCGAGGCAACGGCCATCAGCGCAATGAGATGGTGGAAGGGCAACAGCAGCAGCACCAGCGGCACGACAAAGGCCAGTGCAAAGCCGATCACCCGCAGTTTCTGGCTGTGCTTGCGCCCCACCACATGAACAAATTCACGCAGCAGATAGTTGGATCCGGTATGCGGCGGCTCAAAGGCGCGGACCTTGCCGCGCTCACCAAGGCCGGTGGCGGTGCCCATATCGGTGCCCGAGGCCGCCAGCGCCCCGTCACCCTGCTTCCAATAGGCCAGCTGCACGGCAGCGGCGGCCAGTAGCAGCACAATGGCCAGGGTGACCTGACCGGCCAGCAGCGCGCCGCCTGCAAGGCTGAAGGACAGGAACAGCGCCGGTGTCAGCTTCATGTTCCAGCGCGGGATGGTCTTCAGCTGGGTGTAGATCATCGAGGTGGTGAAAACGGTCGCAAGGCTGAGGGCGGAGCCGAGAAGGCCAAGCAGACGCCAGTCCTGATCCAGAAAGATCACGCCAATCGCATAGAGCCCCATGACCATCAGCCCAGCCACCGCACAGACACCTTCGCGGCTGAGCCAGCTTGTGCGCCACTGGGTGAGGGCGCGCCAGGCGCGCTCCGGGTGACCGAGGTGAAAGGTCGATGCCATCAGCCCGCCGCAGGCCAGGGCAAAGCCAATGGCAAAAAAGACGAAGGCGACCATGCCACTGACCGCAGGCAGGCCAAGGCCGAGAAAGAACAGCAGTCCAAAGCCAAGGCCCGAGAGGGTGGTAAAGACAATTACGGAAGGTGCGGGATGCATCAGATCTTCTCCAGCGCTTTGTCGAGCCAGCCGAGAAAGCCCTTGGGCTCTTCAGCGACGGGGGTCAGGAAGGGGGCGAGCACATCGATGTCGCCCTCCATCTCATCCTTGGGCCGTGGTGGCAGGTATTTGTTCACAGGCTTGGTGCCCATCTCGGGCATCAGATCCATGCCGCCGCGCTCCGCGACCAATTGCGAGACAGCGCTGTCGGGATCACCGAGATCGCCAAAGTGGCGGGCGCCCGCAGGGCAGGTGCGCACACAGGAGGGGATGCGGTCTTCTTCCGGCAGGTTGTCATTGTAGATCCGGTCGACGCAGAGCGTGCATTTCTTCATCACGCCCGCCGCCTGATCCAGCTCGCGCGCGCCGTAGGGGCAGGACCATGCACACAGGCCGCAGCCGATGCAGTGGTCTTCGTTGACCAGCACGATGCCGTCCTCGACCCGCTTGTAGCTGGCGCCGGTCGGACAGACGGTGACACAGGGCGCATCTTCGCAGTGCAGGCAGGATTTCGGAAAGTGAATGAGCTGCGCTGCCGGATCAGGCTGGCTGGAGCAGGGCGTTGGTTTCACTTCGAAGCTGTGCACACGGTTCAGGAAGGTGCCGGATGGGTCACCGCCGTAGGGATCCTGATCGCTGAGCGGTGCGCCATAGTTTTCGGTGTTCCAGCCCTTGCAGGAAATCACGCAGGCATGGCAGCCGACACAGGTGTCGAGATCGATCACCAGGCCGAGCTTGCGGTCGGTGGAGGAGGGTAGTTCGGTCATATTATACAGTCTCCGCGCGGGTTGCTGGCGGGGCGAGGGGCGCTGCCCCCGCCGCCCTTACGGGCGTCTCCCCCGGGATATTTTGAGCAAGAGGAAGGGGATGGATCATTTGCCGACCTTCCACTTCAGTTCTTTGGGGCCGGTGCCGACCGGAGATTTGATCGGCGGCAGGGCGGGCTGGCTTTCGGCCAGATCATCCGGGGCGCCGACTTTTTCGATCTTCACCTTCAGGTCGAACCAGGCGGCCTGACCGGTGATCGGGTCAGAGTTGGCCCAGCGCATACCGTCGGCCTTGGGCGGCAGCAGTTCGTGGATGAGGTGGTTGAGCAGAAAGCCTTTGGTGGCCTCCGGCGCGTCCTCTTCCAGCGCCCAGGTGCCTTTGCGTTTGCCGATGGCGTTCCAGGTCCAGACGGTGTTGGCGTTCAGCGCCGCCATCTCCATCACCGGCACGGTGATCTCGCCGTGGGGAGAGGAGACCTTGGCCCAGTCACCATCCTTCAGCCCGTGTTCCTGCATCAGCTTGGTCGGCACATAGAGCGGGTTGCGGCCGTGCAGCTGGCGCAGCCAGGCGTTCTGGGTGCCCCAGGAGTGATACATCGCCATCGGGCGCTGGGTCAGCGCGTTGATGGTATAGCCCTCGTTGCCGTGTTGATCTGTCTCATACCAGATCGGCAGCGGGTCCATCTTTTCGCGGATCCGTTCGCGCAGGTGTTCGGGGGGCTGGCGCTCTCCGTGGCCTTCGGCGGCCAGCTGGAATTTGCGCATCGGCTCCACATATAGCTGGAACAGGTAGGGCTGCGGGCTGTCGAAGATGCCCATGTCCACGGCCCAGTCCTGATAGGCCATGTTCCAGGGTTTGTAATAGCTCGCTTCGGTCGGGATATGCTCAACAAAGAAACCGCCGTTCTCGATGTAGCGGTCCAGCTGCTCGGGGTTCACTTCGCCGCGCCCGGCCTTGTCGCCATCAGGGCCACGGAAGCCTGCCAGCGGGCCAATGCCCGGCTTGCGCTGGTGGTTGACGATATAGTCTGCATAGTCCTGATATTTGGCGCTGCCGTCCTCATTGGTGAAACCGGGCAGTTTCATCTTGTTGGCCAGCTGCACCAGCACGGTCTGGAAGCCACGGACCTCGCGATCCGGTTCGATCACCGGCCAGCGGATCGCATCTGCGGCGGCGTCTGCCTCGCAGATCGGGCGGTCCAGCAGCGAGATACAGTCGTGGCGCTCAAGATAGGTGGTGTCGGGCAGGATCAAATCGGCGTAGGCCACCATTTCCGACGAATAGGCATCCGAGTAGATGATGTTGGGGATTACGTAATCGCCGTTCTCATCCTTGTCGGTCAGCATCTCCATCACGCCGGAGGTGTTCATCGACGAGTTCCACGACATATTGGCCATATACATGAACAGCGTGTTGATCTTGTAGGGATCCCCCGCATGGGCGTTGGAAATCACCATATGCATCAGCCCGTGGCTGCTCATCGGGTTTTCCCAGGTGAAGGCCTTGTCGATGCGCGCGGCCGTGCCGTCGTTCTTCAGGGCCAGATGTTCGGGCCCGTGGGCAAAGCCGAGGTGCGGGCCGTCCAGCGGTTTGTTCGGGGTGACCTGGCAATGAGGGGCGGGGTGCGCCTCAACCGGTTTGGGATAGGGCGGTTTGAAGCGGAAGCCGCCCGGAACCTCGACCGTACCCAGGAGGATCTGCAGCACATGCAAGGAACGGCAGGTCTGGAAGCCGTTGGCATGGGCCGAAATCCCGCGCATGGAGTGGAAGGAGACCGGGCGACCGGTCATTTTGCTATGCTTCTCACCGCGGAAATCGGTCCACTCGACGTCCAGTTCGAAGGATTCGTCAAAGGCGACGCGAGCAATCTCACCGGCGATGGCGCGGATGCGGGTGGCAGAGATGCCGCAGCGTTCGGCGACGGCCTCGGGAGCGTATTCCTCGGCCAGATAGCGTTCGGCCATCAGCTGGAAAACAGAGACGTGTTTGACGTCGCCCATCTGGAAATCACCGCCCAGATCCGGACGCACGCCTTTCATGCTGTAGGGGGCCAGATTGCCGGTTGCGCGGTTGATCACCAGCGGCGCACCGTGGTCGTCACGCAGGAACAACCCGTAGTCGGGCGATCCCTTGTCCTGGTTCACCAAAACCGGCGCGTTGGTATAACGGCTGAGATAGTCCAGATCGATCTTGCCGGCCTTCATCAGCACATGCACCAGCGACAGGATGAACAGCCCGTCGGTGCCCGGTGTGATGCCGACCCATTCGTCGGCGATGGCGTTATAGCCCGAGCGGATTGGATTGACGCCGATCACCTTGGCGCCGCGGGCCTTGATCTTGCCCAGCCCGGCCTTGATCGGGTTGGAATCGTGGTCCTCGGCGACCCCAAACAGCATGAACAGTTTGGTGTGGTCCCAATCAGGCTGGCCGAACTCCCAGAAGGCACCGCCCATGGTATAGATGCCGGCCGCCGCCATATTAACCGAACAGAAACCGCCGTGCGCCGCAAAGTTCGGCGTGCCGTAGTTCTGCGCCCAGAACCCGGTGAAGGACTGCGACTGGTCGCGCCCCGTGAAGAAGGCCAGCTTTTCGGGATTGTCCTTGCGGATCGGCTCCAGCAGGCCCACGGCCATGTCCAGCGCTTCCTCCCAGGAGATCTCCTCAAACTCGCCCGAGCCGCGCGGGCCAACCCGTTTCATCGGCGACTTCAGACGTGAGGGGGCGTTGACCTGCATGATGCCGGCCGACCCTTTGGCGCAAAGGACACCCTTGTTCACCGGGTGGTCGCGGTTGCCCTCGATATAGGCAACCTTCCCATCCTTCATATGCACGTTGATGCCGCACCGGCAGGCGCACATATAGCAGGTTGTTTTTCGCACCTCGTCCGAGATTTTCGGTGACAGGTCGATCTTCGGTTGCTGGATGGTCATCTGGCGTCCTTAATTTCGGGCTGATGTCAGGTGAGGAAGTGTATCCCCGTCAGGATCAGCACCCCGATGAACAGGGTTTCGGCAATGATGAGGGCGATGGCGGCACCGCCCACGGAAAGAACCTGCTTGAGGTTGGTTTTCATACCCACTGCAGCAATCGCGATGAGCAGCAGCCAGCGCGAACACTGGCTCAGGAAGTCGGAAATGGCGTCGGGGATCAGCCCGAAAGAGCTGATCGTGGCAAGAACAAGGAAGCCAATAACAAAAGAGGGCAGGATGGGTGGCCGTTTTGTGCCGGGTTCGGCCTCGGCAAACCGGCGGATCAGCAGAGAGGCGACCAGCACAATTGGTGCCAGCATGGCCACGCGGATGAGTTTAACCATCGTGGCGGTGTCGCCAGTCTGATCGGAGATGGTGAAACCTGCACCCACAACCTGGGCCACATCATGAATGGTTCCGCCGAGGAACACGCCGGCCGCCACTTCGTTCATGCCCAGCCACTGGGCCAGAACCGGATAGGCAATCATTGCGATGGTCGACAGAACGGTCACGCCAAGCACAGTGAAGATCAGCCGCTCTTCCGACCGCTCATCCCTGGGCAGGATGGCTCCGATCGCCATGGCCGCCGAGGCACCGCAGATTGCCACCGATCCGGCCGTCAATAAAGCAAAGCGCCATTTGTGACCAAAGAAGCGCGCAACCACCATGCCAAAGGCAATGGTTGCCAGCACGCCGCCGATGACAAGCGCAATCAGATCCCAGCCGAGCCCGGCCATCAGGCTCATCGAAATGCGCACACCAAGGAAGGCAATGCCGAGGCGCAACAGGCTGCGGGCGGCAAAACCGATGCCCTCTACTGTCTTGCCTTCCTCGCCCAAAAAGCTGACCGCGATGCCCAACAGCAACGCCAGCAGCATGGCCGGGGTGGCGTAATGTTCGGACAGGAATTTGGCGGTTATTGCGACGATGATCGCGACCATGACGCCGGGAAAGAGCGCGCTCAGCTGCTCCTGCATCCGGGTGCGGCTTGGCAAATAGGGAAGGGAAACAAGTGACATTTATTCAGGTATTCCTAGGAGGTGTATAGGCCGCTGAGTGCGCACAGGGCAGGTTTCCACCAGAGTGCGGGAAGCGGAGGCAGCATTCGATGGACCCGATCACAGGGCCGCGCATGCTGTACGCGCCGCGGGGTGCGGCGAAATCCGTAACAGCTGTTCGTGCGGCGGCGGTCATGTGAGGGCCCTTGGTCTTCAGGCTGATCAGGGTCCGGCATGGACCGGCTCTGCTCAGGGTTTTCAGAAATGCTACTGTGCCTTACGGTCGTCTCGAATTGGAAGGAACACGCGGTTCATATTAGGAAATTGGAATATTGTTTTAACTTGCTCCTTTGAGCAAGGATTTTTCTTCCTGACCCTTAGCCTGCAGAACGGTGACTGCAATCATGCCAGTCACGTCTTCGACGCTGCAGCCGCGGGACAGATCATTGGCGGGTTTGGACAGACCTTGCAGGATCGGCCCAAGGGCCAGATAGCCGCCGAGCCGCTGGGTCATCTTGTAGCCGATGTTGCCGGCATCCAGATTGGGGAAGATCATTACATTGGCCTGGCCCGCAACGGTGGATCCCGGAGATTTCTTGGCGCCGATGGCGGGTACAAAGGCCGCATCGAACTGCAACTCGCCGTCGACCTCCAGTTCAGGATGGTCCGCGCGCAGCAGGGCGGCGGCCTCGGAGACCTTGTCGATATTGGGGTGTTTGGCGCTGCCTTTGGTGGAAAAGGACAGCATGGCAATCTTCGGCTCCTGACGCATCAGGCTGCGGCAGGACCGGGCCGAGGCGGCGGCGATGGCGGCCAGTTCGGCTGCATTGGGATCAATCACCAGCCCGCAGTCAGAATAGAGCATGGCGCGGGCATCCTCACCGGCGCTCTCGGACGGGTACATCAGGAAGAACGAGGACACCATCGGGGCGTCGGCGGATTTGCCGATCACCTGCAGGGCGGTACGCACCACGTCAGACGTGGTGGCCACAGCGCCGCCGACAGTGCCGGCCGCATGGCCCTGACGCACCAGCATGGCGGCATAGCCAAGCGGGGCCTCCATCGCTTTGCGGGCCTTATCCGCATCCATGCCTTTGTGGCTGCGCAGCTCATGAAAGGCAGCAGCAAAGCCTGTCGTCAGATCAGAGTCTGCCGGGTCGTGAATGGTCAGGAATTCGGTTTCGCGCGCGCCCTGCGCGGCCAGTTCGGCGGCGGCTTCGGCGCGGTCTGCGACAAGAATGATGCTGGCAATGCCAGCCTCAATGGCGGCCAGCGCCCCCGCGATAACGCGGGGATCACTGCCTTCGCTTAGGGCAATAACAGGACGGGAGCCCGAAGGTTCGGATTGCAGCAGCGCAATTGGTGTCTGTGTCATCCGTTCCGGCCTCCCGCTGTCAGTGCTATCAGACCTGCTGTTCGCGCATGTCGTCGGCGCTGATACCAGCAACCTGGACCGGCTTTTTCATCGCGTCGCGGCGGAAGGGCTCACCCAGTTCCTGGTTGATCATCGCCTCAATGAGGGTGGTGATACCGTTCTTCTGGTCTTCGCAAGCCTGCGCCAGGGCGGCGGTCAGCTCGTCCTGAGTGCGGGCAACCACACCTTTCAGGCCGCAGGCATTGGCGATGCCAGCGTAGGAGACCTGCTGGTCCAGCTCGGTGCCAACAAAGTTGTCATCGAACCACAGGGTGGAGTTCCGCTTTTCAGCGCCCCACTGGTAGTTGCGGAAGACAACCTGCGTCACGGCGGGCCATTCTTCGCGGCCAATCGCGGTTAGCTCGGTCACGGCGATGCCGAAGGCACCGTCGCCAGAGAAGCCAACAACCGGCACATCGGGGCAGCCGATCTTGGCGCCAACAACGGCAGGCAGACCATAGCCGCAGGGGCCGAACAGGCCGGGGGCCAGATACTTGCGCGGCTCGTCGAACGACGGGTAGGCGTTGCCGATGGCGCAGTTGTTGCCAATGTCAGACGAGATGATCGCGTCCTTGGGCAGTGCGGACTGGATCGCACGCCACGCCATACGGGGGGACATCCACTCGGGCTTGTCACCGCGGGCACGCTCGTTCCAGTTGGTACCGGGATCGTCGTCCTCGTGGTCCATCGAAGACAGCTGCTGTGCCCAGGTGGATTTCGAGGTGGAGATCAGGGCCAGACGCTCGTCGCGGCCTTCGTCGCCTGCGGTGCCTGAGAGTTTCTCCAGCAGCGAGGTGGCGACTTTCTTGGCGTCGCCGACGATACCAACGGTGACTTTCTTGGTCAGGCCGATGCGATCGGGGTTCAGGTCAACCTGAATGATCTTTGCTTCGGTTGGCCAGTAGTCGATGCCGTAGCCGGGCAGGGTCGAGAAGGGGTTCAGGCGCGAACCCAGTGCCAGAACAACGTCTGCTTTGGCGATCAGTTCCATGCCGGCCTTAGAGCCGTTGTAGCCCAGCGGGCCTGCAAACAGCGGGTGGTTGCCGGGGAAGGCGTCGTTGTGCTGGTAGCCAACACAGACCGGCGCGCTCAGGCGCTCGGCCAGATCTTTGGAGGCGTCGATGCCGCCTGCCAGAACAACGCCAGCGCCGTTCAGGATAACCGGGAATTTGGCCGAGGACAGCAGGTCTGCCGCTTCCTGCAGCGAAGATTCGCCGCCGCCGGGGCGTTCGAATTCAACGATCTGGGGCAGGTCGATGTCGACGATCTGGGTGAACATGTCGCGCGGGATGTTCAGCTGGGCCGGGGCAGAGCAACGCTTGGCCTGCATGATCACGCGGCTCAGAACTTCGGCAACGCGGGAGGGATCGCGGACTTCTTCCTGGTAGCAGACGCAGTCAGCAAACATGCGCATCTGTTCCATTTCCTGGAAACCACCCTGACCAATGGTCTTGTTGGCGGCTTGCGGGGTGACCAGCAGCAGCGGCGTGTGGTTCCAGTAGGCGGTTTTGACGGCGGTCACGAAGTTGGTGATGCCGGGGCCGTTCTGGGCGATCATCATCGACATCTTGCCGGTGGCGCGGGTGTAACCGTCGGCCATCATGCCGCCGGAGCCTTCGTGGGCGCAGTCCCAGAAGGTGATACCGGCTTTGGGGAAGATGTCGGAGATCGGCATCATGGCCGATCCGATAATGCCAAAGGCGTGCTGGATGCCATGCATCTGCAGTGTTTTGACGAAGGCTTCTTCGGTGGTCATTTTCATGGTGGCGGCTCCTTGGAAAGGCAGAGTGAGGCCCGGTGGGACCAAATGTCTGGAACCGGTTTATGCGCAGAAGCTGGACCTAGTTAGGTCCAAAAGATGAGGCCAGATAAGGCCAGCAAGCCACACTGCATCTATAAAAGTGAGACAAAAAGTATCATTGATGTGCTGATATGGCCTTCGCGACCCGTTCAACTCCGGCTTCAATCCGACTGCTGGGGATAGAGGAATAGCCCAGTCGGTAATAATGCAGCTGCCGCTGTCCCGGCGCAAAGAACGGGGAGCCGGGTTCGATGTAGACACTGTCGCTGCGCAGGGTTTCGGCCACGCGTTCCATGTCGGTGCCCTCGGGGGCCTGCATCCACAGCGACGAGCCACCGGAGCTGCCTGCACCCGAGATCGTGAGCCCGTGCCGTCCGATGGCCTCTTCGATCACCTGTCGGCGTTTCTGCAGGGTCTTGGCCATGCGGCGGATCTGCGCATCATAATGGCCCAGCGACAGGAAATAGGCGACCGTGCGCTGCATATGGCCGGGCGGATGGCGCAGCACATTGGCGCGAAGGGCGCGTGCCTGACGAATAAAGGGTTCTGACCCCACCAGATAGCCCAGTCGCAACCCCGGAAACAGAGATTTTGAAAAGCTGCCGATGTAGACAACGCGCCCGTCCGCATCCAGCGATTTCAGTGCCGGACTGGGCGGCTCCAGAAAGGACATCTCGAATTCATAGTCATCCTCGACAATCACCGCGTCGATTTCCCGTGCCCGGTCCAGCAGAATCCGGCGCCGGTCCATCGGCATGGTGGCGGTTGTCGGGCTTTGGTGGCTGGGGGTGGTGAAGATAACGTCCGTGTCGGCGGCGATCCGTTCCGGCGGTAGCCCGTGTTTGTCGACCGGGATTGGGTCCACCAGCTGGGTGACATGGCTCAGCTGATCGCGCAGCGTGTAATAGCAGGGGTCTTCAACGGCGGCCTTGCGGTCGCTTTCCAGCAGGGTCTTCACCGACAGCCACAGAGCGTTCTGCGCGCCAAGGGTGATCAGGATCTCTTCGGGCCGGGCCGTGATGCCGCGCCGTGGCAGCGAATGGCGGGCGATATATTCGATCAGCAGCGGGTCGTCCTGATCAAAATAATCCGAGGTCAGCGCGTTGAAATCTTTCTGGCCCAAGGCCCGCAGCGCGCAGAGCCGCCAGTTGGCGTGGTCAAACAGCGTCGGGTCGGCCTGACCATAGATGAAGGGGTATTTGAAATCGCGCCAGTCCTGCGGTTTGCGCGGCGTGTCGCCGCCGGTGTAATCGCGCGCCAGCGCCTTGTCCCAATCGACAGTCTCTGCGCCCTTTTGCTGCGGCGTGTAAGAGGGTGGAACAGGTGCGTTCTCTGATACAAAGTAACCCGACCGCCCGCGCGACGTCAGGTAGTCATTGGCCAGCAGCTCGGTATAGGCCAGCGTTACAGTGATCCGGCTGATCCCGAGATGCGATGCCAGTTTGCGCGATGAGGGCAGTTTTTCACCCACATGGAACCGCCCCGAGAGGATGCCTTCGGCGATCATCTCCTGGATCTGGGCTTGCAGGGTCCCTTGGGCATCGGGGTTCAGAAAGAACGTGTCAACGGAAATGGCCATGAAGCGACCATAGGTTGGACTTACGCCGGGTGCAATCTGGCCTTACGACCTAATCATGCCGTTTTTGGCCCTTTCGGGCTATGTTGCGGGTCTTCTTTGCGCCCTTGTTCCAATAGCCAGGACCGGGTTTTCTCGATCCGGCTGGTGCCGGTTTTGGCCTGCGGTGTCAGCAGCCAGTATCCCGAGGTTGTCTGGCACCTATGAGGATGCGCGAGAACCAGTTGCCCTTCGACCAGTTCGCGCCGGATCAGGATTTCGGGCAGCACCGCGACACCGTGCCCGTATCGCGCCGCGTCGATCAGCATTTCATACTGGCTGAACAGCGGACCCTGGGGGTGGCCCGTCAGTGCGCGGTTCTGACTCGCAAACCAGATTTCCCAGCTTTGCATCCTGGTGCGGTGCTGCAAAGCGGGCAAATCAAGCAGGCTGTCGGGGTCATTAACGGGCTCGCCCATAAGGGTGGGTGAAGCCACGGCCAGAAGGGTCTCTGCCATCAGCTGATCGGCGCGAAACCCTGGCCACGGCGGATCGCCCTGCACGATAGCCAGATCAACAAGCGCCGGATCGACTTCGGCGTTGCTCATGTAAGTAATTGTATTGATAGTCAGACGTGGCTGCTGGCGCGCCAGATCTGCAAGGCGCGGCATCAACCAGCGGCTGCCGAGGGTCGGGTAGGTGCCAATGTTCAGCGCACCAAACGGATTGTCGCGGGTGCGCAACCGGTAGAAAGCAGCCTCGAGTGCATCCAGCTGCGGGCTGAGATCAGCCAACAGCATCTGTCCCGCCCCAGTCAGGTACACCCGTTGGCGTTCGCGCCGAAACAGGGTCTGGCCGACCTGTGCCTCCAACCCCTGAATCTGCCTGCCAAGGGCGCTTTGAGATATGTTCACTTCACGCGCGGCCTGGGCGAAATTCTCGCATCGGGCCGCCGCTTCAAAACAAACGAGCGCGGTGGTAGAGGGAATTCGACGGCGCATGGCAATCCCGTATGTATAGCATTTTTTGCAACAAGCATTGTGAGTTTGACGCTTTTTATAGGCGATATTCTCCAGTTTGTATCGCTTTGAATGCAACACAGTGTCGAAAGAGTTACGAGATGAACTTTGTTCCCCGAATCCGTGATGCGGATGTTGAAATGATAACGAGCCAGATGGCGGGTCTGCCAGAAACCCAGTCGGTCGCCGGATTTGTGCCCGGGCCTGGCATCCTGAAACTGGCGTTGAGTTTTGACATCGACAAACTGCGTGACGCGCTGGAAGAATGCCTGCACCGGGAGGCCTTCATGGGCGCAATGCAGGATCAGGGCTTTGCCGCCTTGCCGCTGACCCAGCGCCCCGGCCAGAACGGATGGACGACAAATGACCTATCGGGTCGCTACTGGCTGCGCGGTGATGACCGCTATGTGGAAGAGCCGCGCGAGGATCTGGTACCGGAAGTGGAATTCAGCGAGTTCAACCCGAAGTTCAAAGGAACCTACTTTGAACATGTCCACGAGGAATTGGTCAAACGCTTCCCAATTGGCCGTACGCGGATCCTGTCTAAGGCTTTGTACAACTGTAATTCCTGGCATCGCGACCCCGAGCCCCGGTTGCACATTCCGGTGATTTCGAATCCGGGATCCCTGTTCATTGTGAACCATCACGTGACCCATCTGCCGGCGGATGGATCGGTATACTTCACCGATACCCGTGGCTATCATACGGCGCTGAATGGTGGAGAAACCCAGCGGGTGCATATCGTGGCGGCGCTGGCTTACGAGCAGGTGACAGAATGAACAATTATGCCGGTATGGCGCGCTCGGACCGGGGCAATGCGCCGGTCTGCGATTTGCGAAGCGACACGGTAACCCGCCCCGACGCGGGGATGTTGGCGGCGATGGCTGCGGCCGAAGTGGGTGATGACGTCTACGGCGATGATCCGCAGGTCAACCGGCTGGAGCATGAGCTTGCCGAACGGCTGGGCAAAGAGGCAGGGCTGTTTGTACCGTCAGGCACGATGAGTAACCTTCTGGCATTGCTGGCCCACTGCCAGCGCGGCGAAGAGATTATCGTCGGCCATGGCTATCATGTCTACATTGACGAGGCGGCTGGCGCCTCGGTGCTTGGCGGCATGTCGCTTTGCCCGGTGCCGGTGCGTGCTGACGGCGCGCTGGATCCGGCGGTGATCACGGAGGCAGTTAAGGAAGACGATTTCCACTATGCGATCTCGCGGCTGTTGTCGCTGGAGAACACGCATAATGGTCTGGTGGTACCCTTGGCGGACATGCAGGCGGCGGCAGATGCTGGCCGCAGAGCAAATCTGGCCGTGCATCTGGACGGCGCGCGGTTTTTCAACGCCACCTCTGCCTTGGGCTGCTCCGCAACGGATCTGGCCGGTCTGGCAGACACGGTCTCTATCTGCCTGTCCAAGGGGCTGGGCGCGCCGGTTGGATCGGTGTTGGTCGGGCCACGGGAGCTGATCGACCGGGCACGGCGCTGGCGCAAGATGCTGGGCGGCGGCATGCGGCAGGCCGGGGTGCTGGCGGCGGCGGGGCTTTATGCGCTGGCGCACAACACGGACCGCCTGACAGAAGATCATGCCCGTGCGGCGGCGATGGCAGATGGGCTGCGTCGTCTGCAATGCGGAGAGGTCAGCCAAGCCACCAATATGGTCTTTTTTACCCCCGCTGATGGGCGCAATGAGGATCTGCGCGACCACCTGTCGGCTGAGGGTGTGGTCATCGGCTGTGGCGCCACCGGTGCGATCCGGCTGGTGCTGCACACTGACATCGATGATACCGCCGTTGAGGCAGCCTTGTCTTCAATACGGCAGTTCTACGGCTGAGATCGGGGCCTGCGACCAAAGACAGGCCCGCCACCGGAGACAGGCCCGCGACAGGCGCGGGTTTAGATTTCCTTGCGGGCGTTCAGCGCGGCGGTGATCGTTCCATCGTCGAGATAATCCAGCTCTCCGCCGATCGGCACGCCCTGCGCCAGTGAGGTAAGCCGCACCTGACCCTGTAGCTGGTCAGCGATGTAATGGGCCGTTGTCTGCCCGTCGATGGTGGCGTTCAGCGCCAGGATCACCTCGGACACGGCCTCGGCGGCGACGCGGTCTACCAGGCGCGGGATGCGCAGCTCCTCGGGGCCGATAGCATCCAGCGCCGACAGGGTGCCGCCCAATACGTGGTAGCGGCCCTTGAAAACGCCGGCCCGCTCCATCGCCCAGAGATCGGCGACGTCCTCGACCACACACAATTCGCCGTTTTCACGGCGGCTGTCCTCGCAGATATCGCAGATGTCCGAAGTGCCGACGTTGCCGCAGTTGAGGCATTCGCGGGCGGTGACGGCGACCTGTGTCATCGTGTCGGCGAGGGGGGTCAGCAGCAGGGCGCGTTTGCGGATCAGATGCAGAACCGTGCGGCGGGCCGACCGCGGCCCCAGCCCCGGCAGTTTTGCCATCAGCGCGATCAGGTTCTCGATATCGTCGTTTGACCGGCTCATGCGTCTCTCCCGGAATTCATGTCAGTCGGCCGGCTCACCGGTCAGCGGGATGCGGGAGACGGAAAAACCAGCCTGCTGCAGTAGGGCGATCATGCCCGTTTCACCCGGCAAATGGAATGCCCCCAGTGCCATGAATACACCACCCTCGCGCAGTTCGGGCAGGGCGCGTTTGAGGAAGGCGGCATTGCGGTCTTCCAGCAATAGCTTGCGGGCCAGCTTGAGGTCCTGCGCGGCCCGTTCCGCGCCATAAAGCTGGGCCAGCTGCACCCGTTCCCACTCCATCAACGTCGCAATGGCACCCTCGCGGTAGAGCGCAAAGCGCGCCGCACGGTGGCCGGGATCGGTCTGTGGTTGCTGACGCGCGGCCAGAACCGTCAAAACAGCCTGTGCGGTTGCCGAACTGTCTGGGCGGTCAAGCGCCTCTGCCAGCGTGTTGGCGGCTTCCAACCCCTGACGATCTGCGCCGCTGGCGAGGCCAAGGGTCTGAATATAAGTGCTTTGCTGCGGGATCACACCGGCGGTGAAATCGTCACAGGGCCCGCGCACCAGCATCTCGGCCAGCGCTCCGGCACTCATAAGGGCGGCTGCGTCGTCAGGCAGACCCAGCCCCGCTGCACGGGCGTTGATCCAGGTTTGGGCGCGCGTGGGAAGCTGCCCTAGGTCGACCAGCTGCGCATTGGATATGGGCTGTGGGGGCAGGTGCCGTTCAATTTCTGCGCGGCTGGCGGCGACCGGATCACTGTCCACGGCGATCAGCCGGGCGGATCTGATCCGGGTCTCGGTGATCTGCGGCAGCTCCAATATCAGCGGATGCGCAGAGGGGTAGCTGCCCCAGAGGTGTGAGACCGCGCCGTCAGGGGATTGAATGCGCCAGAAGCGCCCGGTGCCATTTGCCACCTCGGCGGCGCTGGCGCGCAGGGCGGCCAGCTGCTGGTCAGGCAGAATGTCTGGCTGGATTTCCGCGGCCTGCACATCGCAGGCTGCGCGGGTGGCCCAGGCCTGAGCCTGGGCGCAGGCCGGCCACAGCGCCAGAAGGGCGGGCAGCAGGCGGTAGATCATCCTTGGGCCCTAGAAGGGCAGCTTGATGTCTTTGGGCAGGCCCATGCTTTCGGTGAGGGCAGCCATTTCTTCCTGCGCTTTTTCGGCGGCTTTGGCCTGCGCGTCCTTGATGGCGGCGAGAATCAGATCTTCGACCACTTCCTTGTCGTCGCCATTGAAGATGGAGGGATCAATGTCCAGCGCCTTGAGGTCGCCCTTGGCCGAAGCGGTGGCTTTGACAAGGCCTGCGCCAGCTTCACCGGTCACCATGACGTTGTGCAGCTCTTCCTGCATCTGCGCCATTTTGGTCTGCAGGTCCTGCGCCGATTTCATCATCTTGGCCATATCGCCGAGGCCGCCGAGGTTCTTGAACATCTTATGTCTCCTGAATGAGCTTTGGCGCCTAGATACGGGCGCGCGGCCTTGCAGACAAGGGGGCGGAGCTGAAAGAACGGGGCGCTCCCGCCTGCTCAAGGGCGCCTGCGGCCCCCGTTCACAGTTGGGCGTGGCGCCGCGCTGGCGCGCGGCGGGCGCCCGTGGCTGTTGTAGGAGTGTCGTCAGCCGTCCTCGAAAGGATCCCATTCGTCTTCGACCTCGGGCAGGGCTTCTGCTTCGACTTCGGCGGCGAGTTCCTGAATGGTGCGGATGCGGGTAATCTTTGCCTTGGGAAAGCTGGCCAGAACCGCCTGAACCATCGGATGGTCAGAGGCGGCGGCGCGCAGGGTGTTTTCGGCTGCGTCGCGCACCTCGGCGATGGTTTCAGTCTCGGCGCCTGCCACTACGGTAACCACCCAGCGGTTGCCGGTGCGGCTCTGCAGGGCTGAGCCAAGCCGCGATGCGAGGTCGCGCGGGGCAGTGTCGGTGGGGGTGAATTCGATGCGGCCGGGCTGGTAGGCGGCGAGGCGAACACCGGTTTCAACTTCGACCAGCAGCTTCACGTCACGGCTGGCGCGGATCAGTTCTACCACATGTTCAAAGGTCGGGAAACGGGCCAGCGCCTGATCGGCCTCCTGCGCGAGTGCCACAACCGGACCGCTGCCACCAGAGGCCACCGGGGCACCGCCGGAGGGGCCACCCGCCGGTGGCATCTGCGCGCCACCATAGGCACCCGCAGGGGCACCACCGGATTGAGCCGACATGCCGCCGCCTGATCCGCCGGGGCCGCCTGGGCCATTGGGATGCGGCGGTGGTGTCTGGTTCTGCAATTGGCGGATCAGCTCTTCCGGGGCGGGCAGATCGGCCACATGGGTCAGGCGGATCACCGCCATTTCAGCTGCCATCATCGCATTGGGTGCCGCGGAAACTTCTTCCAGTGCTTTCAGCAGCATCTGCCACATACGGGTCAGCACCCGCATCGGCAGGGCCGCGGCCATTTGCACGCCGCGGGCGCGTTCGTCCGGCGATACGGTCGGGTCTTCGGCCGCATCGGGGGTGATTTTCACAACCGAGACCCAATGGGTGATCTCGGCCAGATCGCGCAGCACGGCGAGGGGATCGGCCCCTTCGGCATATTGCGCGCCAATTTCGGTAAGGGCGGCGGCTGTGTCGCCCTTGAGGATCATGTCGAACAGGTCCAGCACCCGGCCGCGGTCCGCAAGGCCCAGCATGGCGCGGATCTGGTCAGCAGAGGTTTCGCCTGCCCCGTGGGAAATCCCCTGGTCGAGCAAGGATTGCGCATCACGGGCGGAGCCTTCGGCGGCGCGGGTGATCAGCGCCAGTGCGTCATCGGCGATCTGCGCGCCTTCGGCATCAGCAATGCGCCGCAGCATGGCGATCATGTCTTCCGGTTCGATCCGGCGCAGATCAAAGCGCTGGCAGCGCGACAGCACCGTGACCGGCACTTTGCGAATCTCGGTGGTGGCGAAGATGAACTTCACATGCGCGGGCGGCTCTTCCAGCGTCTTCAGCAGCGCGTTGAATGCACTGGTCGACAGCATGTGAACTTCGTCGATGATGTAAATCTTGTAGCGGGCCGAGGCGGCACGGTACTGCACAGAATCGATGATTTCGCGGATGTCGTTGACGCCGGTGCGCGATGCGGCGTCCATCTCCATCACATCGACATGACGGCCTTCCATGATGGCAGTGCAATGTTCGCATTTGCCGCAGGGATCGGTGGTGGGCTGGCCGGTGCCGTCGGGGCCGATGCAGTTCATGCCCTTGGCAATAATGCGCGCGGTGGTGGTCTTACCGGTGCCGCGGATGCCGGTCATCATGAAGGCCTGGGCGATGCGGCCCGCTGCAAAGGCGTTTTTGAGCGTGCGCACCATGGCGTCCTGCCCGACCAGATCGGCGAAGGTCTCGGGCCGGTACTTGCGCGCGAGCACCTGATACTGGGGCTGCGGGTCTGCCTGGGGTGTGCTGCTCATCTGTTCTCGTGCCGAATGTTGGGGGCGGGATGCCGTCGGCGCCAGACTATGCAAGCGCGCCGCCTTCGTCCACCGCTAGCAGCTCCCTGATCGGGGGCAGAGGGCGCTTTGATGTCGGAGTCGGCCAAGGCGGCGGAAATTCTTTTGGTCCGGGCGTTTGGCAGCGCTAAGCTTTGATAGAAACGCGCGGTGTTGGGCCGGGGAGGCTGCATGGAGACCAAGGGGCAGAACAGTAAGGCAGAGACGGCGCCGGGGTTTGGCATCCACGCGCTGAATGTGGCCGACGGCATTCTGGCCCTGTCGCCGCTGCCCGGTGCGGGCGGTGACTATCGCGGCGACATGGCGCTGATCCGTGACTGGCGGCCCGGATTGGTGATTTCCATGACAACCGAGGCGGAACAGACCGCGGCCGGCGGGCTGACGCTGGGGATTGATATTCAGAGCATGGCTAGCCGCTGGATACATCTGCCGGTGCCGGACTTCAGCGCCCCGCCTGCCGAGGTGCTGGCGAAATGGCCGGAGGCCAGCCATATCGCGCGCAAGGCGCTGGTTGGTGGTGGTCGTGTTCTGGTGCATTGCCGCGGCGGCTGTGGGCGCTCTGGCATGGTGGGCCTGCGCCTGATGATTGAATGCGGCGAGCGCCCGGCCACCGCCCTGGCCCGGCTGCGGGCCATACGGCCTTGCGCGGTGGAAACGCGGGCACAGATGGACTGGGCCTATTCGCAGCGTCGCCAAGCCCATCACTCTTGAATGGGGTTGGTGCGGCGGCTCCCGCCGCAGCTAAAGACTCCCTGCGGACCCTGTCCAGCATTGGGCATGGCTCTGCGCTGCCCCCGTCGCCCGTCGGGCGGCCTCCCCCGGAGTATTATTCGAAAAGGTGAACAGGGGCCGGCATTGTCAGAGTGAGACCCTTGGGCTGGCGGGCTGCGCTGTTGGAGTTTTGCCTGTTGCGGGTCGTACATCCACCATTGCACAGGGCACCGGTGTTCCTGCCGTTCTGGACAGGGGCTGGCTGTCGGCGGTCAGCAACGCATCGGCGAGCCGGTTGAGGGTGGTGTCGTCTGCGGTATCATCTACCCCGGCGAACAGGCGGATGCGGCTGTGACTGGCAGTGTATTTTGCGCTGCATCGGCGCGGGCAACCGCTGAGCTGCGCAGTGCCTGAGATCTCAAAATCATCTGCGGTGAGTGGTTCGGCCTGCTTTACCGCATCGGCCAGTTTTCTGGCCATATGAGCTGCAGCCGGGCAGGTCTTGCCGGTGTGACGGCAGATGGTGGCCGAGTATTTGTGGGTTTTATTTGCCCAGATCATAGTATGCGCCCTCCGCGCGGGGGAGGGGATATTGGGGGAGAAAGACGGGGCACTGCAGGGCCATACGTCTGACCCGTCCCGGACACCCCGCCCGGTTTCAAGTAGTCATCGCGATGGCAGGTCTCCTGACTTGCGGGTCGGTGCTTTCCCGATCCTTCCCGGTGCGGTTGCACCAGTGGTGATCATCGGGTTCGCTCGCCGCTTACAGTTGCGGGGGCAGTCCCGGAATTGGCCAACCGCGAGGGGCGGGCCGCACCGGGTTCCCTTTTCATCCCGACCGCAAGATCTTGCGGCCTGGGAACCATCACCTCTAGGGCTAGCGGTGTGAGGGCTGAGTCGTCAAGGGAAATGCGGCGCGTTTGGCAGGTGATGCGGGGGCACCGGCGGATCAGCGGCCGGTGCCCCCGCACACAGGGTTCAGTAGCCCTTTCGACCTTTGTGGGCCTTTTGGACCGAGCGGATCATTTTGCCGAATGATTTGTCGCGGGCGCGGGATTCGGCGAGGGTTTCCGAATTGTGCAGGTTTTCACGCTGCAGTTTCTGCCAGCGTACCAGTCGGGTCGCCTCAAGTTCATCTGCTGCAATGGCGGCGGCAATGGCGCAGCCAGGTTCACCGCCATGGCTGCAATCGGCAAAGCGGCATTTACCGGCCAGATCCTCGAGGTCCGCAAAGACCTCGGCGATCCCGTCTTCCGCATCGCTGAGACGCAGGGCGCGCATGCCCGGCGTATCGATTAGCCAGCCACCGTTCACCATCGGCAGCAGGTGTCGGGCGGTTGTGGTGTGGCGCCCCTTTGCATCGTCTTCGCGGATCGATTGCGTGGCGCCGCCGACGGCTGTCATCCCATTGGCAAGAGTGGTCTTGCCAACCCCGGAGGATCCGGCGAGGGCTGCGGTCTGACCCGGGCGTACCCAGTCCAGCAGCTGGCGCAGCTCCTGCGGGTCGCGCGCATCCAGGGTGACCACGGTCAGAAAGTTTTCCAGCGCTTCGGCCTTGCGGCGAAAGGCTGCTGCATCGTCGCAGGTGTCGGCCTTGGTCAGCACCACCACCGGGTAGCAGCCGGCCTGATGCGCAAGTGCCAGATAGCGCTCCATCCGGGCCGGGTTGAAGTCGGCGTTGCAGGAGGAAGTGATGAAGAGCACATCGACATTGGCGGCGATCAATTGTTCGGTGGCGCCGGTGCCGGCAGCGCGGCGGCTGAGGCACGTCTGCCGGTCCAGCAGCTGTTTGGCGCGCAGCTGATCATCGGCCAGAACCCAGTCGCCGACGGCGTAGCTGCCGGTGGCAAGGGTGGGCAGCAGACTGTATTCGCCGTCAAGGCACAGCCCGGTCAGCCGGTCGCGGTGCACAGCCGAAATGCGAAAAGGCGTGAGTGGGCAGTCGTCGTTCTGCTGTTGTTGAAAATGGGCGGACCAACCGAGATCCGTGAGGGTCGTATGAGACATTGCATTGCCTATTCGTGAAACATGAAAGACCCCTGCAGCGGCAGATGCGCGCGGCAGCGGGAAACGTGTTCAGGCAGCAGGGACGGCAAATTGCCTGGTCAGAAACACACTGCCTGAAGGGTATTTTCTACAATCATGAAGTCCCTCCGTTGGCGGTTGCGCCCGCGATCCGCGGGCCTGTGTTTCAAGTGAGAGGCTGGACATCGACCCAAGCGGGGCTCGTTGTGGCTGCTTCCTTCCGGATCTGACCAGGTTGGCGAGGCGCTTGCCCGCGCCAACCTCTCGAATCCCGATATAGGCGGTGAATGTCGGAAAGACAAGCCAGAGTGCTGCCGCACCCGGTCAGAGTGCCACGGAAAGGCGGAGGAAACCTTCGGCGGAGAGGCCATTGCTGGCAACCCGTGCCGGGTCAAGGTCTTGCAAGTGGGCGCCGGCGCCGGGACCGGTAGCGATTTGAACATGGGTGCCGGGCATGCGGGCCAGGCTCCAGGGAGCCGGTGCTTCGGCCAGGGGGTCGACCGGCAGGCGTCCGGCCAGATAATCACGCAGGGCATCACGAACCGGCAGCGGAGGCAGCTGCATCTGGGCCGCTTGGTCCAATGCGCGGAAATTGCCGCCACCGCTGGCCCTGTAACTGTTCACGGCAACCACAAAGTGCTGGTTTTCCTGCATGGGCGCGCCGTTCCAGCTGACATTGCGGATACGATGGGCTGCCGGGTCAGCGAGGGTGCCGCGTGGCGTGAAGCGGGCTGGTGCCGAAAGGTCGATTTCGTATTTGAGCCCGTGCAGGATGTCGAAGTTATGCCCGGCCCGCTCAGGGTCGAGAGCTGCCTCGCCACTGGTGCCGGGGGTGATCTGGTTGAACAGGCCGGCAGACATTTCCAGCCAGTCCAGGATTTGCGCGCCGGACACGATCACAGCCCGCAGTTCGTTTGGAAAGACGTAGAGGTCAGCGACATGGCGCAAACACAAAGGACCTGCGCTGACATCGGTGTAATGGGCCGGTCCCGCGCGGGCGCCGAATTTGGCGGGGGAGACGGCCGACAAAAGCGGCAGGGATCCCGCAGCAGTGCCCGCCAGCAGCGGCCGGATCGCGGCCGCCTGCGCGCTGGCCACAAGTGCCAATGCAGGATCGGGCGCAAAGAAGGTGAAATAGGAGTGCAGCGCCTGATCGGAATAGCCCACCGGCTCTTCCATGAGGGAACGGGTGGCGGCGTGATCCTCGGACAAGGCGGCGGTGAATTCTGTGTCTTCTTGGGCCAGCGGCGCCAGAGAGCCATCGCATTTGCGTCTGGCAACAGGGCGCAGGCCACAGGAGGAGCCTGTCACCGTCCAGCCTTCAGGCCCGGCTTCAAGCTCCAGATCAATGACGCCCAAATGGCTGCCCTGCGAGCCGGGCATGACCACCGGCTTATCGAAGGGTTCTTCTTTGCAGGGCAGGAGCAGATGGGTATGGCCCGCGACCACTGCATCCACCCCGTCGATCTGAGAAACCGATCGCAGGGCGTTTTCGGTTCCGGGATTTTCGGTACCGGTGTTCAGTCCTGTATGGGCGAGGGCGATGACGATATCGCAACCGTCTTGGCGCAATTGGCGCACAGTTGCCTCGGCTGTGGCGGTGATCGGGCTAATCTGCACCCGGCCCCGCAGGTGATGCGCGTCCCATTGCAATGTCTGCGGCGGCAGGACCGAAAAAAGGCCGATTTTCAACAGCGGGTCGCCGGGCGCGGCGCCGGGAACAGGCCGTTTCAGGATGGCTCGGGGGGCAAAGGGCAGGTCGACCTCGGGGTCTACCGCGGTCATATTGGAACAGATCACCGGGCAAGGGGCGTCGCGCAGGGCGCGCCCAAGGTAGTCCAGACCATAGTTGAAATCATGGTTTCCCAGGCCGATCGCGTCATATTTCAAGACACTGAAGGCGCGCATCAACGGGTGTATCTTGTCGGGCCCCAGCGGCAGATCGCCGAGCGGTGTGCCCTGCAGCCCGTCGCCATTGTCGACCAGAAGACAGAGCTTTCCATCGCCTGCCGCCTCTGCACGGGCTTGCGCGATCAAGGTCGCTGTTCGGCTAAGACCGGCGGAAAGGTCCGGCCGATCGCCGTAATAGTCGTACCCAAGGAGCGACATGTGCAGATCCGTGGTCGCAAGAAGCCGCAGCGCCGCCGTTTTCGCGGCGCGATGTCCCCCTGCTATCGTCATGGATTTCTGCCCGTTGCGAACAACGCCTGTCCCGCTCTTTCCTCTTGGGCCGCCATTCTGACGGACCACACCCTAGTTTAGAAAAACAGCAAAAAATCCCGCCGCATACTCGCTATTTCTGGGGATTATTCAGGTTTTCTGACATCCCGCTACGAATTGAAAAACCCCCGCCGAAGCGGATACCTTTTAGAACTTCAATATCCTTGTCAGCCGATTCGCACCTGCGCAAGCCTATGATTCGGCAATTCGCAAAAAATCTGGATGGGGTGTGGTTTTTTTAGTCGCAGGCATTTGCTAAGCCACCGGGAAGGGGACCGCACAGGACTGGGGGACCTCATCACGGGCAGGAGGCATCGGCGTGAAACATGCAGAAGACGTCATTTTTGGCGGCGGCGGATTGGAGCGCGCGGCGCATCTGCGCGAAGACGCGGCCGCACTGACCCGCGCCTGGGCCAATGCCCGTGTTGTGCTGCTGTGGCAGGGAAAGCCGCTGGTGATCAGCCAGGATCAGGAAGTTCAGGGGCTGGCTTATCTTGCCTCGGCCCATCCTTTGGTCGCCGCGCTGGAGCCTTTCGCGGTGTTTCTGGGGCATGGCAGTGACGGCACCCCGATATTTGCCGCAGCCCTGACGGGCTGGAGCCCGACAGATGCGGATGCGGACCAGCTGAACCAGTTTCTCGATGCCAGCGAACAGCGCCATCCGGATCTTCCTGCCTCGCATGTCTTTGCGGAACTGCGCCGCATCATGACGATGCTGTCGCCGCTTGAGGCAGAGATCGCCGCCACGGGCAAGGCGGTGCTCGCCTGGCACCGCAGCCATCGGTTCTGCGCCAGTTGCGGTGCGGCAAGTGCCGCGGCCAAGGGCGGTTGGCAACGCAATTGCCCCGCCTGCGCAACGCCGCATTTTCCGCGCACCGACCCTGTGGTGATCATGCTGATCACCGAGGGGGATAGCGTGCTCCTGGGCCGTTCGCCCGGCTGGCCCGAGGGCATGTATTCGCTGCTGGCGGGCTTTGTGGAGCCGGGCGAGACGCTTGAGGCCGCTGTGCGCCGCGAGGTGATGGAGGAAACAGCGGTTCCGGTGGGCGAGATTGGCTATCTGGCGAGCCAGCCCTGGGCCTTTCCGATGTCGTTGATGATCGGTTGTCGCGGGCGCGCATTGGGTCGTGACATCACCATTGACCCAACCGAGATCGAGGACGCCTGCTGGGTTACCCGGCAGGAGGTGATGGAGGCTTTTGCGGGCACCCATCCGCAAATTAACCCGGCGCGAAAAGGATCAATTGCGCATTTTCTCTTGTTTAACTGGCTTGCGGATAAACTGGATTGAAGCGAATGTGTCGCGCAAGGCCATTGGGCGCGGCCCTGGATCCAACGGAGTGATCATGAAGTTTTCGGACAAAGAAGATATCGAAGCGCCGATTGGCGAAGTTTTTGCGATCCTGTCGGAGTTTGAGCAATTCGAACGATCGGTGATCCGGCGTGGCGGGGATGTGCAGCGGCTGGCCAGTTTCGATCCTCCCGCGCCCGGCATGGCTTGGCAGGTTGGGTTTACATTTCGCGGCAAATTGCGGGATGTGACGGTCGAACTTGCCGAATATGATGCGGATAACCGTATTTGTTTTGCCGGTGGCGGCAGCGGCCTGAAAGGGGTGCTCGAAGTCGAACTGCTGGCCCTTGCGCCGCATCGCACCCGGCTGAGTGTCGCCCTCAAGCTGGAGCCGCAAACCCTGTCAGCGCGGCTTATGGTGCAGTCGATGAGACTGGCAAAATCAAAGCTCAACCAGAAATTCAAGCAGCGGGTTGCCGACTTCGCCGCAACAACCGAGCAGCGGCTGGGCCGCGCCGCCTGACGCAGGGCCCGCAGATGCGGGCCTTGGTTGCGTTTCAGATATGGTTCAGAACCGGCCGTTTTCGGCCGGATAAACCCCCAGAATTTCCATATTGGCGGTGAAATAGGCCAATTCGTCCAGCGCCAGCTGGACGTTGGCGTCATCCGGGTGCCCGTCGATATCGGCATAGAACTGCGTCGCGGTGAATGACCCGTCGACCATATAGCTTTCAAGCTTGGTCATGTTGACGCCATTGGTCGCGAAACCGCCCATCGCCTTATAAAGGGCGGCAGGAATGTTGCGGACCTGAAAGACAAAGCTGGTGATCATGCCATGGTTGCCGCGCCGGGTGTAGTTTGGCTCGGGCGACATCAGCAGGAAACGGGTTGTATTCTTGTCGTGGTCCTCGATCCGGCGCTCCAGAATATCCAGACCATAGATCTCACCGGCCAGTTCGCTGGCCAGTGCGGCATGGGATTTATCACCCCATTCGGCCACTTCACGGGCGGCGCGGGCATTGTCGGGGCTGACGCGGCCGCGGATGTCATGCTCTTTCAGGAAGCCGGCGCATTGAGGCAGCAAAACCAGATGCGAATGGGCATCGGTGATATCGGCCACGGTTGCGCCGGGCACGGCGAGCAGGGCGATATGAACGCGCACAAACACTTCGTCGATGATATGCAGCCCGCTGTGTGGCAGCAGGCGATGAATATCGGCCACCCGCCCATAGGTGGAATTTTCCACCGGCAGCATCGCCAGATCCGCCTGACCGGAGTTCACCGCCTCGATCACGTCCTCGAAGGTGCGGCAGGGCAGCACCTCCATGTCGGGGCGCGCATTGCGGCAGGCTTCGTGGCTGTAGGCGCCGGGTTCCCCCTGAAAGGCGATGCGATTGGTGGTCATTGTGGCTTCCGTGCAAAAACTTTGCCCCAAGGGCGTTTGGTCGCGCTGTCTACACCTTGCCAGTTGCAAGGGGAAGCCTTATGCACCGCTGCAGACAGCTATTATGGACTCGCGATCAATGTTTGACACGATGACCCTTACCAAGGCAGTAGCGGCCCTCTGCGGCGCATTCCTGGTTCTCCTGCTCGGCAAGTGGGTTGCCGAAGAACTTTATCATGTGGAGGCCCATGGTGAGGCATCTTACGTGATCGAAGTCGCCTCTGATGAGCCGACCGAAGAAGTTGAAGAAGTCAGCTTTGAAGAGCTGATGGCGGCGGCCGATCCGGCCAAAGGCGCCAAAGTCTTCAAGAAATGCTCGGCTTGCCACAAACTCGAAGACGGTGCGAATTCCACTGGCCCGTTCCTTTATGGGTTGGTTGGGCGTGACATCGCTTCGGTTGATGGCTTCGGCTACTCCGGTGCGCTGGCTGGCCTCGACGGCAGCTGGACCGCGGAAGAGCTGGATGCCTTCCTGACCAAGCCTTCGTCCTATGCCTCTGGCACTTCGATGAGCTTCGCCGGCCTCAAAAAGCAAAATGACCGGGTGAACCTGATTGCCTATCTGGACAGCCTGGACGACTAATTCCGGCTGATTACAGAACTGACCATCCGAGGCCGCATCCGCAAGGGTGCGGCCTCTGTTCGTTTGTGGCACCAGCAAGATCCCCCAAATGCGCGCGAAACCGCTGCCGTTTTCGCAAATCACGCAAAGCTGAGCCAATCTTGCCTTGAATGTAACCACCTGCGCCCTTTAGCTTTATAACAAGTGATCCGGGAGACGACCCGGACCGGCAATGGAGGTCCAGCAGATGAACACCCCCCGCAGCAGCACCCGTGCAAAGGCCATCGACCTGAGGGACAAGCTGCGACTTGGGGTCGCCGGCACGCTGGGCATTGCCCTGCTTACTGGCGCGGCCAGCGCGGTTCGGGCTGAGACCGAAACCATCACCAGCCATGGCTATAACTATTTCGGGGCGCTGAAATACGGTGCCGACTACAGCCATCTGGACTATGTGAACCCGCAGGCCCCAAAGGGGGGCGAGATTTCGATCTGGGCGCCGGGCACCTTTGACAGTTTCAACCTCTATACCCGCAAGGGCCGCGCAGGTGCCCTGTCGACGATTGGTCATGAAAGCATCCTGACAAGCTTTGCCGATGACGCCACAGCCTCTTACTGTCTGCTATGCGAGACGATGGAATACCCCGAAGGCATGGAGTGGGTGATCTTCAATCTGCGCCCCGAAGCGGCCTTTGCTGATGGGCGCCCACTGACCGCCGAGGACATGGCCTTCACGCATGAATTGTTCATGGAGCAGGGGCTGCCGTCTTTCCGCGCTGCCTTTGGCGCGATGATTGACCGGGTCGAAGTGCTGGATACGCACCGGATCAAATTTCACTTTGCGGAAGACAGCCCCAAACGTGACCGGATCGAATTGGCGGGTGGCATTCCTGCTTTCTCCAAAAGCTGGTTTGAGGAAACCGGCGCGCGTATCGATGAGGGGTCGCTGACGCCGTTTCTGGGCACCGGGGCCTATGCGCTGGACAGCTATGACATCAACCGGCGGATCGTTTATGCGCGTCAGCCGAACTACTGGGGCAAGGACCTACCGCAGAGCGTGGGGCGCAATAATTTCGACCGGATCCGCGTTGAATACTTCGCCGACAGCAACGCCGCCTTCGAGGGGTTCAAGGCGGGTGAATACACGTTCCGTGCTGAAAACTCCTCCAAGCAATGGGCGACGAGCTATGATTTCGCTTCGATCGACAAGGGCTGGGTGAAGAAGGAAGAATTGGCAAACGGCAATCTGGCCCAGGCGCAGGGTTTTGTGATCAACCTGCGGCGCGAGAAGTTTCAGGACCGCCGCGTACGCGAAGCGCTGGGGCTGATGTTCAATTTCGAATGGTCCAACGAATCGCTGTTTTACGGGCTGTACGAACGGGTGCGCAGTTTCTGGGGCAATTCCACAATGGAGGCCCAGGGTGCACCGGGCGCGGCTGAGGTCGCCATTTTGCAGCCGCTGGTCGATGACGGCCTGCTGGATGCCGCGATCCTAAGCGACGAGGTGCAACAACCGCCGGTCTCCAAGACCCGACAGCTGGACCGTGGCAGCCTGCGCCGTGCTTCTGCGCTGCTGGACGAGGCAGGCTGGGAGGTTGGTGATGACGGCATGCGCCGCAAGGATGGCGCGCTGCTGACGGTGGAGTTCCTTGATTCTTCTCCCGCTTTTGACCGGATCATCAACCCTTATGTCGACAACCTCAGAAAGCTGGGTGTTGATGCGCGGCTAAGCCGGGTGGACCCGGCGCAGGAAACCGCCCGGATCCGCGAATATGATTACGACATGACGACCCATTCCTTCAGCATGTCATGGGAGCCTTCGACCGGGCTGAAACAATGGTATGCCACCGAAGCAATGGAAGGCAGTACCCGCAACCTGATGGGCCTGTCAGACCCGGCCGTTGACCGGTTGATCGATGCGGTGATTGCCGCCGACAGCAAAGAGGTGCTGGAAGACCACGTGCGCGCATTGGACCGCGTATTGCGCCAGAAACTGTTCTGGGTGCCGCAGTGGTTCAAGGACGTACACACCGTGGCCTATTACGATCAATACGCCTATCCGGAGACCCTGCCGCCCTTCAGCCGCGGAGAGCTGGATTTCTGGTGGTTCGAACAGGACAATCATGACGCGCTTGTCGCTGCCGGCGCATTGAAGCGGTAATCACAGAACATGGGCGCATATATTCTTCGCAGGCTGTTGCTGGTCCTGCCGACCCTTCTGGGCATCATGATCATCAACTTCGCACTGGTGCAGTTTGTGCCCGGCGGGCCGATCGAACAGATCATCGCCCAGCAGCAGGGCAGTGGCGATGTCTTCAGTGGTATTTCCGGCGGTGGCTCCGAGATTGAAGCCGATGCCAGTGCCAGTGAAAGCTACGCCGGATCGCGCGGTCTGCCGCCCGAATTCATCGCCGAGCTGGAGCGCGAGTTTGGTTTTGACAAACCGCCGGTTGAACGGTTCCTCGGCATGTTGTGGAACTATATGCGGCTTGATTTCGGAGAGAGTTATTTCCGCAAGATCGGCGTGATGGAGCTGGTCTGGGAAAAGATGCCGGTGTCGATCTCTCTGGGCCTGTGGTCGACGCTGATCGCCTATCTGATCTCTATTCCCTTGGGCATCCGCAAGGCGGTGAAGGATGGCTCCCGCTTTGACACCTGGACCTCGGGCGCGATCATTGCCGCCTATGCGATCCCCGGTTTTCTGTTTGCGATCCTGCTGCTGGTGCTCTTTGCGGGCGGTTCCTACTGGCAGATCTTCCCTCTGCGCGGCCTGACCTCGGATAATTTTGAAGACCTCAGCCTGTTGGGCAAGGTCGGCGATTACTTCTGGCACATCACCCTGCCGGTCATTGCCTCGACCATCTCGGCCTTTGCGACGCTGACGCTGCTGACCAAAAACTCCTTTCTGGACGAGATCAAGAAACACTATGTGATGACCGCGCGTGCCAAGGGGCTGAGCGAGAGTAAGGTGCTCTATGGTCATATCTTCCGCAATGCGATGCTGATCGTGATCGCCGGCTTTCCGGCGGTGTTCATCAGCGTGTTCTTCTCCGGCTCGCTGATCATCGAGACGATCTTCTCGCTGGATGGTCTGGGCCGCATGGGGTTTGAAGCGGCGGTGGCGCGCGATTACCCGGTGATCTTTGGTACGCTCTTTGTCTTTGGCCTGATGAGCCTTGTGGTCGGCATCATTTCCGACCTGATGTATGTGCTGGTCGATCCGCGCATCGACTTTGAAAAGAGGGTCGGCTGATGGCTTTGTCTCCGCTGAACCAGCGCCGCTGGCGCAATTTCCGCCGCAACGGGCGGGCCTTCTGGTCGCTGATCATCTTCATGGTGATCTTCACCGTCACGCTCTTTGCGGAATTCATCGCCAACGACAAGCCAATCCTTGTCAGCTATCGCGGTGAGTTGTTCACGCCGGTGTTCAACTTCTATCCCGAAACGCAGTTTGGCGGCGATTTCCGAACCGAAGCCATTTATGGCGACCCGGAAGTGAAATGCCTGATCGCCTCAGGTGGGATCGAAGACTGTTTTGATGATCCCGAGGGCATCATTGAAGAGATCGACGCCGGGACTTTTGCGGCTGATGATTTCTACAAAGGCTGGGCGCTCTGGCCGATCATCCCCTATTCCTACCGCACCACGGTTGACCGCCCCGGTGCGGCACCTCTGGCGCCCAACAGCCAGAACTGGCTGGGCACTGATGACACCAAGCGTGATGTGCTGGCACGGGTGATCTATGGCTTCCGCCTGTCCATCGTGTTCACCCTCTGTGTGACTGCCGCGACCAGCGTGCTGGGCATTCTGGCCGGTGCCGTTCAGGGCTATTTCGGCGGCTGGCTGGATCTTGTGTTCCAGCGCGTGATCGAGATCTGGAGCGCCACGCCGTCGCTCTATGTGATCATCATCCTCTTTGCCATTTTGGGGCGCAGTTTCTGGCTACTGGTCTTCCTGATGATCTTGTTTGGCTGGACATCCCTTGTCGGGGTGGTGCGGGCTGAATTCCTGCGCGCGCGAAATCTGGAATATGTCCGCGCCGCCAAGGCGCTGGGGGTGAGCAACCTGACCATCATGTTCCGCCACATGCTGCCCAATGCAATGGTGGCGACCCTGACGATGCTGCCCTTCATCGTCACCGGCACCATTGGCGCGCTGGCGGGCTTGGATTTCTTGGGCTTTGGCCTGCCGTCCTCGGCCCCCAGTTTGGGAGAGCTGACGTTGCAGGCAAAACAGAACCTACAGGCGCCCTGGCTTGCCTTCACCGCCTTCTTCACCTTCGCCATCATGCTGTCGTTGCTGGTCTTCATCTTCGAAGGCGTGCGCGACGCATTTGATCCCAGAAAGACATTCTCATGAGCGCGCTTCTGGAAGTGAATAATCTGCGCGTCTCCTTCAGTCAGGACGGGGAGGTTACGCAGGCTGTGCGCGGCGTGTCCTTCACCGTGGACCGGGGTGAGACCGTGGCGCTGGTTGGCGAGAGCGGCTCGGGCAAATCGGTGACGGCGCTGTCTACCGTCTCCCTGCTGGGCGACAGCGCCCATGTGGAAGGCTCGGTCACCTATGACGGGGCCGAGATGATTGGCGCCTCCAAGCAGAAGCTGATGGAGGTTCGCGGCAATGACATCTCCTTCATCTTTCAGGAGCCTATGACCTCGCTCAACCCGCTGCATACGATCGAAAAGCAGCTGGCGGAATCGCTGGCGCTGCATCAGGGGCTGACCGGTGGCGCGGCGCGGGCGCGCATTCTGGAACTGATGGAAAAGGTCGGTATCCGTGACGCAGAAAGCCGTCTGGGCGCCTATCCGCACCAGCTGTCCGGCGGCCAGCGCCAGCGGGTAATGATCGCAATGGCGCTGGCCAACAGGCCCGACATTCTGATTGCGGACGAGCCGACAACAGCGCTGGATGTGACCATTCAGGCGCAGATTCTGGAGCTGCTGGCCGAGCTGAAATCCAGCGAAGGCATGGGGCTTTTGTTCATCACCCATGACCTTGGGATTGTGCGCAAGTTCGCCGACAAGGTCTGCGTGATGAAAGACGGTGAGATCGTTGAGGCGGGCAATGCGGCCGAGGTTTTTGCCAATCCGCAGCACGCCTATACCCGCACTTTGCTGGCTGCTGAGCCTTCGGGGCGGCCTCAACCCGTGGCGGATGATGCCGAAATGCTGGTTGAGACGGATGATCTGAAGGTCTGGTTCCCGATCCAGGCGGGGCTGATGAAACGCACTGTTGGCCATATCAAGGCGGTGAACCCCTCGTCGATTTCAGTGCGCGCAGGCGAGACGCTGGGCATCGTCGGTGAAAGCGGGTCGGGCAAGACCACCATGGCGCTGGCGATCATGCGGCTCATCGCCTCTGAAGGTGGTGTCAGTTTCCGCGGCCAGGATCTGCGCCAATGGTCCACCAAGGATTTGCGCAGCCTGCGCAAGTATATGCAGATCGTCTTTCAGGATCCCTTTGGATCGCTCAGCCCGCGGATGACCTGCGCGCAGATCATTGCTGAGGGGCTGGCCATTCACAGGGTCGACCAGAACCGCGCCCCGCGTGAACTGGTGGCTGAGGTGATGGAGGAGGTCGGGCTGGATCCCGGCCTGATGGATCGTTACCCGCATGAGTTTTCAGGCGGCCAGCGCCAGCGCATCGCCATTGCGCGGGCCATGGTGCTGCGGCCCAAACTGGTGGTGCTGGACGAGCCGACCTCGGCGCTGGACATGACGGTACAGGTGCAGATCGTCGATCTGCTACGCGGCCTGCAGGAACGTTATGGGCTGGCCTATCTGTTCATCAGCCACGATCTGAAGGTGGTGCGTGCCATGTCGCATAAAGTGGTGGTGATGAAACAGGGCGATATCGTCGAGGGTGGTGCGTCAGAAGATCTGTTTGAGAACCCGCAGACCGAATATACGCGCACCTTGCTGGCCGCTGCTGTTTGATCTTAGCGGCGGAGGCAGGGGCTCCCGCCGCCGTGGTGCGGCCCTGTCGGGCCGCCTTTGGCGTTGGGCCAAGCGCCGCTGGCGCGGCGCGAGGGGCGATGCCCCTCTGGGCCATGGGCCCATTCACCCCTGAGTATTTTTCAAAGGTGAACGGGGATGGGGGTCGCTGCCGTCAGATGGCGGCGGAATGGCCGGCTTTGCTCATGTCGTAGGCATCGAAGGCGCGGGCGATCATCCGGGTGAGTGGACGTGAGCCTTCCGGGATGAACAGCCCGTCTTGGGTAATCTGCAGCATGTCCGGGAAGGCCGCCGCCGCGTCGCGGTACATCTGCTGCAGCTGCGCGTCGGGGGTGCCAAAGCGGGCGGTGATTTCTGCCGAGTTGATGCGGAAATCGCACATCAAGGCTTCGATCAGACGGCTGCGCAGGGTGTCTTCTCCCCGGAAAACATGGCCGCGCGAGGTGGAGAAACGGCCTTCGCGGATGGCCTTGGTGTGAGCCGAGGTTGCGGGGGCGTTTTGGGCGTAACCCTGCGGGAAGCGCGAGATCGAAGAGGCGCCGACCCCGATCAGCACATCTGCCTGATCGTCGGTGTAGCCCTGGAAATTGCGTTTGAGCGTGCCGTCCTGCTGCGAGCGGGTCAGCCCGTCTTCCTGGGTGGCGAAATGGTCGATGCCGATCTCGGCGTATTTGTCCCACAGGAACAGTTTGCGGGCGGTCTCGAACAGCTCAAGCCGTGATTCTGGTGTCGGCAGCGCGTCAGAGGGAATCATCTGCTGGCGTTTGGCCATCCACGGCACATGGGCATAGCCATAGAGCGCAACACGGTCGGGGGAGAGCGACAGAAGCTTCTGAACGCTTTCGGTCATCCGGGCGTTGGTCTGATGCGGCAGGCCAAAGAGGATATCAGCGTTGAGGCTCTTGATGCCGCGGGCGCGAATCATGTCGACTGCGTCGCGGGTGATCTCAAAACTCTGCGGTCGGCCGATGGCCTCTTGGATTTTGGGGTCGAAATCCTGCACCCCGATCGAGGCCCGGTTCATCCCGGCCTCAGCCAGCGCATCCATCCGGGCGCCATCGATTTCATTGGGGTCGATTTCAACCGAGAATTCGGATGTGTCCGAGAAAGGCGCGATTTCCGCAACCGCAGCGGCCAGTTCGCGCATCATGTCGGGCTGCAGCAGGGTTGGCGTGCCGCCGCCCCAGTGCAGGCGTGACAGGCTGACGCCTGCGGGCAGCTGTTCGCCCAGCATGGCCAGTTCGGCGCGCAGAACCTTCAGATAGGCGCGCACCGGATCATCGGACTGGGTACCCTGGGTGCGACAGGCACAGAACCAGCACAGCCGACGGCAAAATGGCACGTGAATATAAAGCGAGATCGCGCTGCCTGGCGCGATCTGGGATATCCAGCTGGAATATGTGTCTGCACCGGCATCGTTGGAGAAATGAGGTGCGGTGGGATAGCTGGTGTACCGCGGCACTTTGGCATCAAACAAACCAAGCCGGGCCAATTGTGATCTCTGTGTCATTCGGATAACCTATGTTCTGAAAACACCTCTATCCTTGACCCAGATCAATTGGGATCCTGAATGAACAGCCCAACGTTTACGCACGTGAAATGCGGCGATTGTCCGATCCGACACCGTGCAGTTTGCGCACGCTGCAATGCGGATGAGCTGGAAGAGCTCGACGCGATCAAATACTACCGGACCTATGAGGCCGGCCAGACGGTTATCTGGGCTGGCGATCCGATGAATTTCGTCGGCTCTGTTGTGTCGGGCATCGCGACGCTGACGCAGACCATGGAAGACGGGCGCACCCAGATGGTGGGCCTTTTGTTGCCATCCGATTTTGTTGGGCGGCCTGGTCGCGACGGGGCGGCCTATAATGTGGTTGCCACCTCAGACATCGTGATGTGCTGTTTCCGCAAAAAACCCTTTGAAGAGGTGATGGCGCGCACCCCGCATATTGCCCACCGGCTGCTGGAAATGACCCTGGACGAGCTGGACGCCGCGCGCGAATGGATGCTGGTGCTGGGTCGCAAAACAGCGCGTGAGAAGATCGCTTCACTGCTGGCGATCATTGCGCGGCGCGATGCGTCTCTGAGCCAGGGTGGGCCCCAGGCTGCGATGATATTCGACCTGCCGCTGACGCGCGAAGCGATGGCCGACTATCTTGGCCTGACGCTGGAGACAGTCAGCCGCCAGATGTCAGCGCTGAAAAGGGACGGGGTGATACAGCTGCAGGGCAAGCGCCATGTGACCATCCCCGATATGGTGCGCCTGATGGACGAGGCGGGTGATGACAGTGACGGCGGCATGTTGATGTAACCGGCTCGCCGCCGATCTGGAAGCCGACCGATGACAGATACCAAAAGCCCGGCGCCATAGGCTCCGGGCTTTTGTCTTGATTCGCACGTAAAAAGGACCCGCCTTCCGGGAGGGAAAAGGCGGGCCAAACTTGCAGAGTGTCAGTGGGCCATCAACACCGGAACTTTGGCCTGTTCCAGCATGTTACGGGTGGCGCCGCCGAGAATGGCCTCGCGGAAACGGGAGTGACCATAGGCGCCCATCACCATCAGATCGGCATTGGTGTCGACCGCATGGCGCATCAGCACGTCTGAAACCCGTGTCATCGTTTTTGACAGAACGTCGATTTCGCAGTTGATACCGTGACGCGACAGCATCTGGCTGAGCATGCCGCCGGGATCCGAGCGTTCCGGCCCGTGCTGCGGCGGATCGACCACGACAACGCGCACCAGATCAGCGGCTTTCAGGAAGGGGTGCGCCTTGCGGATGGCGGTCATCGATTCGAGGCTTTCGTTCCAGGCCACCAAAACGGTTTTTGGCTTGGCGAAAACCGCAGCTTTGCGCGGCATGATCAGCACCGGGGCACGGCCCTCAAACAGGGCGGCCTCGACGATGGGTTCGGCCTCGGGGCCGGTATCGCGGGCATAGGGGCCGGGCAGAACAACCAGATCAGAGAAGCGGGCGCGGTGGGCTACATGGCGGCCAAGATCGGCAAGCTGGGCAACACCTTCTTCTGCGGAATAGAGCACGCCAGCCTTGCTTAGGGTCTCTTCCGCGAAGGCGCGGGCCTCAACAGCCTCTTCCTTGGCGCGCGACAGCGTCTCTTGCAGGATCATTGCATTGGCGCCCGCGTAATAGTAGCCAGTTTGGGACCGGTCGACACCAAGACAAAGCGCCTCGGCGTGGCCGCCGGATTCTTCGGCCAGTGCGGCCATTTGCGCCAGAGGCACGGCGGCTGTTTTTGTGTCAGTAACGATAGAGAGAAGGTTCTTGTAGGCCATGACATCCTCGTGTTGCGAATGCGTGACAGAGCGCTTTGTCACACTACATGCGATCTGGGCTTAGGCCTCTCATATTTCCGGGTTCGGTGTCTTGATGCAGATCAAAGCAATAGATGAGCTGAAATTGCATCAAGCGCTCAGTCTAACACGTCCACGCGGCGGAAGAATCGCGTGGGACAAGGCAAAGGGACGCAATAATGTCTAATTACCTCAAGCTGATCGCGCTTGGCTTGGTGATCCTCTTCTCGATGATCGCCGCCAATTATGCGCGGGATATAGCTTATATGGTGCATGCGATTATCATCATGGTGATCAGCGCCGGGCTATTTATCCATACTCTCCGAAATACTGATGAGCCGGTTCTCAACCCGGCTCCGCAAAACGAATACTTCGACAGTGTCGTGCGCTTCGGCGTGGTCGCCACCGCCTTCTGGGGCGTTGTCGGGTTTCTCGTTGGCGTCATCATCGCTTTTCAGCTCGCCTTTCCGGTGCTGAACTTTGAATGGGCGCAGGGCTATGCCAACTTTGGCCGTCTGCGGCCGCTGCATACTTCTGCGGTGATCTTTGCCTTTGGCGGCAACGCGTTGATCGCAACCTCCTTCTACATCGTGCAACGCACCTCGGCCGCGCGGCTCTGGGGCGGTAATCTGGCGTGGTTCGTGTTCTGGGGTTACCAGCTGTTCATCGTTCTGGCGGCAACCGGTTATCTTCTGGGCGGCAGCCAGTCGAAAGAATATGCGGAACCCGAATGGTATATTGACCTCTGGCTGACTGTTGTCTGGGTTGCTTACCTTGCTGTGTTCCTGGGAACTGTGATCAAGCGCAAAGAACCGCACATTTATGTGGCAAACTGGTTCTTCCTTGCCTTCATCGTCACCGTGGCGATGCTGCATGTGGTCAACAACCTGACCATCCCGGTTTCGATCTGGGGTTCCAAATCGGTCATCGTCTGGGCCGGTGTTCAGGATGCCATGGTGCAATGGTGGTACGGCCACAACGCTGTGGGCTTCTTCCTGACCGCGGGTTTCCTCGGCATGATGTACTATTTTATTCCGAAACAGGCCGAACGTCCGGTCTTCTCGTACAAGCTGTCGATCATCCACTTCTGGGCGCTGATCTTCCTGTATATCTGGGCGGGTCCGCACCACCTGCATTACACCGCGCTGCCGGATTGGGCCTCGACCCTTGGTATGGTGTTCTCGGTGATCCTGTGGATGCCCAGCTGGGGTGGCATGATCAACGGTCTGATGACCCTGTCTGGTGCCTGGGACAAGCTGCGCACCGACCCGGTGATCCGGATGATGGTGATCTCGGTTGGTTTCTACGGCATGTCCACCTTTGAGGGTCCGATGATGTCGATCCGCGCCGTGAACTCGCTGTCGCATTACACCGACTGGACCATTGGTCACGTGCACTCCGGTGCGCTTGGTTGGAACGGTATGATCACCTTTGGTGCGCTCTACTATCTGACCCCGGTTCTGTGGAAACGTGAGCGTCTCTATTCGCTGCGTCTGGTGGATTATCACTTCTGGCTCGCCACCATCGGCATCGTGCTCTACGCGGCGTCCATGTGGGTGACCGGTATCATGGAAGGCCTGATGTGGCGTGAAGTTGATGCCAATGGCTTCCTGGTGAACTCCTTTGCCGACACTGTGGCTGCGAAGAAACCAATGAACATTGTGCGCGGTCTTGGCGGGGTCATGTTCCTCTCTGGTGCCCTCATCATGTGCTACAACCTGTGGATGACAGTACGGCGTGCGCCGGCCAAAGAGGCCAGCCTGTCCGTTACCGTCCCCGCTGAATAAGGAGGGCCGAAAGCATGGCAATTCTCGACAAGCATAAGATCCTCGAGACCAACGCGACCCTTCTTCTGGTGTGCAGCTTCCTGGTTGTCACCATCGGCGGGCTGGTGCAGATCGCACCGCTGTTCTGGCTGGAAAATACCATCGAGGATGTAGAGGGCATGCGCCCTTACACCCCGCTGGAAATGGCCGGACGCGAGATCTACATCCGTGAAGGTTGCTACGTCTGTCACAGCCAGATGATCCGCCCGATGCGCGATGAGGTCGAACGTTACGGCCACTACTCGCTGGCGGCGGAGTCCAAATATGACCACCCGTTCCAGTGGGGCTCCAAGCGGACCGGGCCGGATCTGGCCCGCGTTGGCGGCCGTTACTCGGACGAGTGGCATGTGGATCACCTGCGTGACCCGCAGGCCGTGGTGCCGGAATCGGTGATGCCGAAATATGGCTTCCTTGAAAACAAGGTCATCGACGGCAAATACATGGGCGATCTGATGGCAGCGAATGCGATTGTTGGTGTGCCTTACACCGACGAGATGATCGCAAATGCACAGGCCGACTTCCGCGCCCAGGCTGATCCTGACAGTGACTATGATGGTCTTCTGGAGCGCTACGGTGAGGACATCACGGTGCGCAATTTCGATGGTAAGCCGCAGGTGACTGAAATGGACGCCATGGTGGCCTATTTGCAGATGCTGGGTACGCTGGTCGACTTTGAGACCTTCACGCCTGACGCGAGCCGCTGAGGAGGGACTGATGGAAATCTATACCCTTCTGAGAGAGTTCGCCGACAGCTGGATGCTGCTGTTCCTGTTCGTCGTCTTCTTGGGCGTGGTGTTCTGGGCGTTCCGCCCAGGATCCACCAAGATGTACCAGGACACGGCCAACATTCCGTTCCGGCATGATGACAAACCCGCCCAATCCGAGGAGGCGAGGACATGACCAAACCGTCGAAAAAATACGAAGGCGATCCGAACACCACAGGCCATGTCTGGGACGGGATCGAAGAGTTCGACAACCCGATGCCGCGCTGGTGGCTGTGGACCTTCTATATCTGCATCATCTGGGGCATCGGCTATGTCATCGCCTATCCCGCGTGGCCGATGATCAACGGCGCCACCACCGGCCTGCTGGGCTGGTCGACACGGGGCAACGTGGCGGCGGAAATCGCCGCCGTGGATGAGGCCAACGCGCCGATGAATGCCAAGCTGGAAGCGGCTGAGCTGGACGGTATTGCCGGCGATGCTGAGCTGGGGCCCTATGCGGTGTCTTCCGGTTCTGCGGTCTTCAAGACCTGGTGTGCACAGTGTCATGGCTCCGGTGCGGCCGGCGCCAAGGGCTATCCCAACCTGCTGGACGATGACTGGCTCTGGGGCGGCTCCATGGAAGACATCCATATCACCGTCAGCCACGGTATCCGCAACGAGGACAGCGACGAAGCGCGCTACTCCGAGATGCCTGCCTTTGGTCGTGACGAGATGCTGGAAGACAGTGAGATCGACGAAGTGGTCAACTTCGTGATGTCCCTGTCCGGCGAAGCACAGGATGCCTCCAAGGTTGCGGCCGGTGCGGTTGTTTTTGAAGACAACTGTTCCTCCTGCCATGCCGAAGACGGCACCGGTGACATCTACCAAGGTGCCCCGAACCTGGCGGATGCGATCTGGCTTTATGGTGGCGACTACGCGACCTTGACCGATACCGTAAGCAACTCCCGCTATGGCGTGATGCCCGCGTGGAATACACGCCTGAGCGAAGCGCAGATCCGCGCTGTTTCGGCCTATGTCCACCAGCTGGGTGGCGGCGAATAAATCATCTGGCCACAAGCCAGAGATTGCAGGGGCTGCCATTTGGCGGCCCCTGTTCTTTTTGAAAGGTGGTTATGACTGTCCCGCCTATGAATTTACGCTAACCTAAGGGGGTTGGCTGAACGGCGCCGATGGTCATAGCCAAGAGACTGCCATTTGTTTCCCGGCTTTCAGGGTGTTTTTGTACCTGATGTGGAGAGTTCCATGCTCAAGTCCCCCCGATATTCGACGATGACCGCGCTGCCGCTCGCTTGCTGCCTTGGCGGCATTGCCGGGGCAGTCGCAGCGCAAGAACTGGAAGGGTTGGACCCGAATGCCGCTGAAGGGGTCGAGTATTCGCCCTATATCGCACATGATTTCCCCGATCAGGTTCTGTTTGGTGACACTCATCTGCACACGGCGTTTTCTGCGGATGCGGGGCTGACAGGTGCAACGCTGGGGCCGGACGATGCCTATCGGTTTGCCAAGGGCGAGATGGTGACCTCTTCCTTCGGGGTGCCTGCGCGCCTTCAACGACCGCTGGACTGGCTGGTGGTCACGGACCACGCAGAGAACCTTGGCCTGCCGATCGCGCTGGAGGAAAACAACCCGACCCTGCTGGCCAATGCGTGGGGTGCCAAGATCGCCAAGATCTATGAGCCGCGCACCATTCAGGCGCGTATCCAGTCTTACGACACATGGATGGCAGACGCGCTGAACCCGGTGACCGACCCGCTGGAGGGCACCGGCTTCCCGGAAATGATGTGGCCACGCATCACCGAAGCGGCCGAACAGCACAACGTGCCCGGTTCTTTCACCGCGATGATCGGCTTTGAATGGTCCTCGGCCAGCAACGGCAACAACTTGCACCGCAATGTGATTTTCCGCGACAGCAAGGCTGAGGCCGATCAGGTGATCCCCTTCAGTGCCTTTGATTCCGAAGACGTCGAGGATCTCTGGGCCTGGATGGCCGCCTATGAGGAAAAGACTGGCGGTTCGCTTTTGTCGATTCCGCACAATGGCAATCTGTCAAACGGTCTGATGTTTGACGATGTCACCTATTCCGGCGGCGCCATGACACGGGAATATGCCGAGGCCCGGATGAAATACGAACCGATCTATGAAATCACCCAGATCAAGGGCGACAGCGAGACCCATCCGGCCCTGTCACCGGATGATGAATTCGCCGACTACGGCACCTGGGACAAGGGCAGCTTTGGCCCCGGTCAGAAAACCCCTGAAATGCTGCCGCGCGAATATGCCCGCGAAGCCTGGAAACGCGGCATGGCTTACGAGGCAGAGCTGGGGGTGAACCCGTTCAAGTTTGGTGTCGTCGGTTCAACCGATTCCCATACCGCGCTTTCGACGGCACAGGAGGACAACTATTTCGGCAAGGTTTCCCTTCTGGAACCCAGCGCCGCTCCGATCCGTTTCGAGGAGATCATGATCGGCCGCTACACGCCGGATGATCCTGCCGATGATATCATCTCGGCCGACGGTCTGGTGTCTGGCATCGCAGCTGTCTGGGCCAAGGAAAACACCCGCGAAGCGATCTGGAACGCGCTGAAACGCCGTGAAACCTTTGCCACAACCGGAACCCGGATCCGGGTGCGTGTGTTTGGGGGTTTTGGTTTCCAGGAAAGCGATCTGGACCGGTCGGATTTCGCGCGGCACGGCTATGAGCAGGGCGTGCCGATGGGCGGCGACATTATCGGGGCGCCTGAAGGGGAGGTGCCCGGTCTCCTTGTCCGCGCCCTGCGCGATCCCGATGGGGCCAATCTGGACCGTGTTCAGGTGATCAAGGGCTGGGTCGACAGCGATGGCACCTCGCATGAAAAGGTCTTTGACATCGCCTGGTCGGATGACCGCACCCCCGGCGCCGACGGCAAGCTGCCACCGGTTGGCAACACGGTGGATGTGGAAACGGCGACCTATGATAACTCGATCGGTGATCCTTTGTTCCAGACCTTCTGGCAGGATCCGGAATTCGACGCTGCCCAAAGCGCATTTTACTACGTGCGGGTGATCGAGATCCCGACGCCGCGCTGGACCACCTATGATCATGTGATCTTTGGTGTGGACCTGCCGAAGAACCACGACCCCTTCCAGCAAGAGCGGGCCTATACTTCGCCGATCTGGTACACGCCAAGCTGACCCAGAGAACTGGCTTGCAATTTTGGGACCGCTACGGCGGTCCCTTTGTCTGCGCCTCTCCCTTAGGTAGATGAGCTCTTGACTGACCTCGCCAATGTGTGAAATTTGATCAAATAATTTTTTGAGGTGTTTATCATGACCATTGAGGGTATTTCCCCGGAGGATGCTGTTGCGGCAAACCGGCGCGCCTGGGATCAATCGGCTCGGCTGCACCGCGAAAGCAGCTATTGGCAGGAGCTGACAAAAGGGTTCGCCGAACCTGGGTACTCGACATTTGATGCAACGATGACGCAAACGCTGGACCAGCTTGACCTGCAAGACAAATCCGGCGTGCAGATCGGCTGCAACAACGGGCGCGAAACCCTGTCTCTGTCGGCCTTTGGGGCGCGAAAATGCCTTGGTATCGATCAGTCTGCTGAATTTATCAAGCAAGCAGAGGTTCTTACAGAGATATCAGGTTCTGATTGCAGTTTTCTATGTGCCGATATTTTTGCGCTTCCTGACGATATACGCCGTGGCTTTGACTTTGCGGTGATTACCATTGGGGTCTTGAACTGGATGCCGGATCTGGCGCGGTTCTTTCATGTGGTCGCCGGGCTTTTACGCCCCGGCGGCCAGTTGGTGATCTACGAGACCCACCCAGTTCTGGAAATGTTCGACCCGGAATCGGACAGCCCCTTTGTGCCCACTGATTCCTATTTCAGGCAGGAGCCCTTTGCCGTGGATCATGCGATCACCTATGACGACGGCGCCAAACAAGCGGCGCCGACGTCTTATTGGTACATCCATAGCATGAGTGAGATCATCACAGGCCTGATTGGCGCGGGTCTGGCGATCACCCGCTTCGAAGAACACGCACATTCCAACCGGGAAGAGAGCTACAGCATCTATGAAAACCGGGAACCGCAGCTGCCAATGAGTTTTACTTTGCTGGCCTGCAATAACGGGATCTGATCTGCAGGAAGGGGCTGGCTGGCAGCATCATTGAGTCGGTGCGGAAATGCCAAGTCCCTTCTTGTCATAATGCGAGCTCCAAAGGGCGATGCAGCTCCAGCTGAGTATATAGAACAGACCGCCCCCAATGACCGCCCAGCCGGGCAGGGGTCCAATGGATGTTCGCGCCAAAGCCTCGTCCACGGATTGAATAGGGGTGGGGTGGACGGCGATCTTACCGGCATAGGCCAGCGACTGGATCAGCAAAATCCAAAGGTAGTTGCGTTTGATCCGCCGCCCGATCGAGGCCAGAAGACCGATGTGGTATTGCGGGTGGGCATAGTCATCGGCCAGAACCTGCTGCCAGTTTTCTTCCAAATGCAGATCGCCGTCATGCAGCATCGGAGCGTAAAAATGCTTCTCCAGCCAACGGGCGCGGGCACGAAAGACGTTATAAAACCGATAACGGCGCGCCTCCAGCATCAGGAAGAAGATGATGAGGATACCGACCAGGATCAAAGGCAGGGGCGACGCCTCGGGAGAGGAGAAGGAGATCGACAGGGCCACGCCCAGCGTGACAACAGCCCAGTTTGTCGTAATGTCGAGCCGGGTTCGCCAGATCACGCTTCGGTAGACCTCGCCCCTGTACAGGTGTGCGACCGCGCCGATTTCAGCAGCGTTCAGGGTCTTTCGGCTGTCCTCATTGCTGGGCATTCCGCCTCCGGAAAAAACGTTCTGACCATAAAATAGAGCCCGGAGTTTGATCTTCATCAAATAACTTATGTGCCGAGTATGGTTCAAAGGCTGTAACGGAGCGCAACGGATTTTGGTCCCCCTGGCCAACCGGATGCTCCTCCGAGAAACCTGACACGTTGCTTGCAACGCGTTCAGGCAAAGATGCCGGTGTCCCGTTCTGTTCGCGCGTTTCCTGGGACACCGGCGTTTTTTATTCCCTCACAGTTTGTTCAGATCAACGCAGCGCTTGCGACGCAGCCAGCGGCGTTTTCCGTTTGCGGTCCGATTGGGCAGGTCGTGCAACTGCGTGCAATCCTGACGTGTTGCAGTCAGCATGGAATGGGCAAAGATTGTCAGCATGATTGGTCCTCCTGTTTCGGATGCTCTGCTTGCGACCTTGCCGGGAGAGATGATTATATGCGACTCAATTGGATTTCGTTTCTGTAATCAGGAGTTACATATGGACTGGCTTCGTATGCCGCCGCTCGCAGCGCTCCGGGCCTTTTCAGCATTCGCCGAAGCCGGAAATGTGGTTGCGGCGGGACAGGCGCTTAATGTCAGCCATGCTGCGATCAGCCAGCAATTGCGCACGCTGGAGCGACACTTGGATGCGGTGCTTCTGGATCGCAGCGGGCGGGCGCTGGTCCTGACACCACAAGGGCAGCAGCTCGCCCGTGCTTTGGCTCTGGGCTTCGGGGCGATCGGCGCAGCTGTAGAGGCCTTGAGCCGGGACAGCGCCGCGCGGCCGCTGCAGGTGACGCTGACCCCAACTTTCGCGGTGCATTGGCTGATGCCGCGTCTGGCAAGCTTCCGCGAAGCCCATCCCGAGATTGATCTGGTGCTGGACCCACGCAGTGATCTGGCTGACCCGGCCCCCGGAGGTATGGATGTTGCGATCCGCTTTGGTCTGGGGGCGTGGCCGGGGTTGGAGGCGGAGCCGTTAATGGCTGCGCCATTGTCGGTGGTGGCCGCGCCGGGTTTGCTGGACGGCAGAGAGGTAACCTGCCCTGAGGATCTGCTGGATCTGCCCTGGTTGCAGGACTTGGGAACCACAGAGGCGGCGAAATGGTTTCGCGAGCAGGGTGTGGAAGGTGCCGTTCGCACCCGCATTACCCTGCCGGGGGATCTGCTGTTGGATGCCGTGCGCGAAGGGCAGGGTGTGGCTGTTACTGTCCGCCCTTTCACCGCGGCGGATCTGAAGTCCGGGCGGATGGTTGAACTGTTTACCAGCGATGGCGGGCACGGCTACCATATCGTTACACACCCCGGCGTGCAGCGTCCGGCGGCCAAGGCTTTTGTGGCCTGGCTACGGCGCGAGGGCCAACTCCCCCGGTCGATGGCGGAATAGAGAGCGGCTTCTCATTCAGCAGCTTCTATTTGCGATTTCTCCGTCGTCGGCATTGGTCATATCGTTGGCCAAATACGGATCACTGGGGGTACTGGATGTGGAAAAAGCAGCCACCTCGGGTGGCCGCTTTTCAGGTGTTCAGAACAGGCCGATGGCCGCCTCGATGGCCGCGAAGTCGGTGACCCCGTCCAGCGTCAGAGTGTTGCCACCGCCGAAGTCAAAGACCGTGTCGCCGTCGGAGACAGAGGCAAAGGCCATGGCGTCATTGCCCCGGTGGCCAAAGGCAACGTCGCCGCCTCCGCTTAGGCGGAAATCATCATCGCCCTGCAGCTGGCCGATGAACAGGGCGAGATCGTCTGCGGTGTCTTCTGTATTGATCACCGCCTGCAGGGCTGCGGCAGAGATAGTCATCTCCTCAAATCCCCAGCTGAACTGCCAATCGCTCCAGTCCCAGTCCAGTCGCATGTAGCCAGTGATTGTGCCGCCTACCATTTGATTGTCCTCGATGGTCAGCTCCGGCCCGGCAAACTCGGCTGCGTAATACATACCGTCATGGCCATAGAGTGTTTCAAACCGGTCCACATGGGCCGTGTTCCACATCAGGTCATTCCAGTCGTCGTAAAAGTTGAACTGATAGGCCCCAGACACCTGTTCATTGAAATTCAGTGCAGTCATGTCGAAGGGAATTAGATAATAAACGTTCGCCATGGTTTCTCCAATAAAGCTTAGGGTACAAATTGCGCTTCTGCAGGGAGAGGGTCACCAATGTTTCGACAGGAAACGAATAGTTAATTCGGTTGTTTTGAGGCAGCTTTGAGGCGCGTTTGCGGCTAAATTTAGGGAGCCTCCGTTGGCGTTTTGCCGGAGGAGGCGGCCCCAGCGCGAGCCTGCGGCAAGAAAACATATTTGCCTGATGTGCTTTTTGGGTCAGATGTTGATCCACGTCAAAGTTGCTGGTTGCCGGTTCTGGGACAAGGCTGGCAGCACGTGCCCCATCCGGAGTTAACCCGTGAGCGATTCCCCTTCCGCCCCAAGCCTTTACGAATCTAGGGAGCCGGTTTTTCCACGCCGAGTATCCGGCCCGTTCCGCAAATTGAAATGGTACATCATGGCGGTGACGCTGGGGATCTACTATTTGACCCCGTGGATCCGCTGGGACCGGGGCGCCAGCCTGCCGGATCAGGCCGTTCTGCTGGATCTGGCCAACCGTCGTTTTTATTTCTTCTGGATCGAGATCTGGCCGCATGAGTTCTACTTTGTGGCTGGTCTGCTGATCATGGCCGGGCTGGGGCTGTTTCTGTTCACCTCGGCGCTGGGCCGGGTCTGGTGCGGCTATGCCTGTCCGCAGACGGTGTGGACGGACTTGTTCATCCTTGTCGAACGCTGGATCGAAGGCGACCGAAACGCCCGTCTGCGTCTGCATCGGCAAAAGAAAATGGATGCCCGCAAGATGCGGCTGCGGCTGACCAAATGGGTGGTCTGGCTGTTGATCGGTCTGGCAACGGGCGGGGCCTGGGTCTTTTACTTTGCTGATGCGCCGACCCTGCTGCGCGATCTGGTGACGCTGCAGGCGCATCCGGCGGCCTATACCACCATGGCGATCCTCACCCTGACGACCTTTTTCTTTGGTGGGTTTGCGCGTGAACAGATCTGCATCTATGCCTGCCCGTGGCCGCGTATTCAGGCGGCGATGATGGATGCAGATACACTGACCGTTGGCTACCGGGACTGGCGCGGAGAGCCGCGCGGCAAGCTGCGCAAATCGGCGACGGCCGAGACCGAAAAAATGGGCGATTGCATTGATTGCATGGCCTGCGTCAACGTCTGCCCGATGGGCATCGACATCCGCAACGGCCAGCAGATGGAATGCATCACCTGTGCGCTGTGTATCGATGCCTGCGATGACATCATGGCCAAAGTGGGCAAGCCGCGCGGCTTGATCGATTATCTGGCGCTGAAGGACGAGGTGAGCGAAAAAGAGGGCAAGCCGCCGGTCAGCGCCTGGAAGCATGTTTTCCGTCCCCGCACCATCATGTATACTTCCCTGTGGGGCGCCTTCGGATTGGCGTTGATGTTTGCGCTGTTCATCCGCTCTGACATCGAACTGACGGTGGCACCTGTGCGCAATCCGACCTTTGTGACCCTTTCTGACGGGTCGATCCGCAATACCTATGACGTGCGGCTGCGCAACAAGCAGGGCGAGGATCGTCTGTTCGAACTGTCGGTCAAGGGGGATGCGGATATGCAGATCCAGCTGGAAGGCATGCCGGAGGCCTCGGTCACGGTGCAGGCTGATCAGATGCTGCTGCAACGGGTCTATATTGTGACGCCCAAAGGGGCTGCGGCCTCGGCTGCCGAAAGCACACCGGTGCGGATCTGGGTCGAAGATCTGGTCAGTGGCGAGCGTGCGCATAAGGACACGAACTTTAACGGGAAGGGCAACTGAGCCATGGCGGAAACGACAACGGGCCGTAAGCTCACCGGCAAACATGTGCTGATGATTTTCTGCGGTGCCTTTGGGGTCATCATCAGCGTCAATATCACCCTTGCGGTGAACGCGGTGAAAACCTTTCCGGGGCTTGAAGTGAAGAACTCCTATGTTGCCAGCCAGCAGTTCGACGAACGCCGCACTGCGCAGGAGGCACTGGGGTGGTCGGTCTATGCCTCTGCTCGCGGTGGGCTGGTAATGCTTGAAATCACTGACGAAAACGGCGCCCCTGTTCAGGTTGCGGAACTCAACGCCACCCTTGGTCGCGCCACCCATGTGGCCGATGACCAGACCCCGGATTTCCAGTTTGACGGCACCGCCTATGTGGCACCTGCCGAACTGGGGGCCGGCAATTGGAATATTCGCATGACCGCCAAGGCCGAGGATGGCACCGAATTTGCCCAGCGTGTGATCCTGCACGTGAAAGGCTGACGCCCGCGATGACTGCTCCGCTCCGCCATAGTGTTGCTGTCTGCCCCGGCTGTGCCACCGTCGGGCCAGAGGCTGCTGAAGAGGCGCCGACAGAGGCGCGTCTGGCGCTGTCGCTGCCCGGCATCCATTGCCAGGCCTGCATATCGACTGTTGAACGCGGGCTGAATACGCTGCCACAGGTTCACAAGGCGCGGGTGAACCTGACCCTCAAGCGGGTGATGATCGAAGCAGACCCGGACATACGTGCCGCTGATCTGATCCCGGTGGTTGAAAACCTCGGCTATGAGGCCCATGAACTGGATTTGGCGGCCCTGTCCGCCACCCAGGCTGATCAGGCTGGTCGTGATCTGCTGATGCGGTTGGCGGTGGCTGGTTTTGCCTCGATGAACGTCATGCTGTTGTCGGTCGCGGTCTGGTCCGGCGCTTCGGATGCAACACGGGATCTGTTTCACTGGATCTCTGCGGCGATCACCTTCCCGGCCATTCTTTTTGCTGCCAAACCGTTTTTCCAGAACGCCTGGAGCGCCCTGCGGGTCCAGCGTCTGAATATGGATGTGCCGATTGTGCTGGCGCTGGTTCTGGCGCTGATGACCTCGCTTTGGGAGACCTCGCTCAGTGGGGAACATGCCTATTTCGATGCGGCCCTGACGCTGACCTTCTTTTTGCTGGCGGGCCGATATCTCGATTATCGCACCCGTGCCGTTGCACGTTCCGCTGCCGAAGAATTGACGGCTTTGGAGGTTCCGCGCGCAATAAAATTGTTGAATGGGCAGGAAATCGAGGTTCCAGTTGCGCAATTGGCGGCAGGGGACCTGATCCTTGTGCGCCCCGGCGGGCGGATGCCGGTGGATGGGGAGATCGCTGAGGGCCGCTCTGAACTGGATCGTTCGCTGCTGACCGGGGAGACGCTGCCGGTCTTTGCCGAACCCGGTTTGGCGGTGTCCGCAGGCGAGGTAAACTTGACCGGGCCATTGACTGTACGCGCCACGGCGGTGGGACGGGATACCTCGCTGCACCGGATGGCGGATCTGGTGGCCATCGCCGAGTCGGGCCGCTCGCGCTATACGTCTTTGGCTGACAAAGCGGCCAAGCTCTATGCGCCGGGCGTGCATATCCTGTCCGCCTTGGCTTTTCTGGGCTGGTATCTCTACACGTTTGATATGCGCACGGCGCTGAACATTGCGGCAGCTGTTCTGATCATCACCTGCCCCTGTGCGCTGGGGCTGGCGGTGCCTGCAGTGACCACGGCGGCCTCTGGCCGGTTGTTCAAAAAGGGCATGCTGATCAAACACGCCACCGCGCTGGAGCGTTTGGCGCAGGTGGACACCGTGGTCTTTGACAAGACAGGCACATTGACCGCTGGCACGCCCGAAGTTGAAAACTTTGCCGACCTCCCCGCCGGGGATCTCGAAATTGCCGCAGCTCTGGCCTTGGCCTCTTCGCATCCTTTGTCGCTGGCCTTGCAACGGGCTGCTGCTGGGGCAGGGATCACGCCGGCGGCGGTTGAGGATCTGCACGAGGTACCGGGCTATGGCGCAGAAGGGCAGTATCGCGGGCAACGCGTGCGTTTGGGCCGTGCGGCTTGGGTCGGTGCAGAGGCCGGTCCGCAGACATCGGCCTGGCTGGACACCGGTTCTGGTACGCCGCGTGCATTCCGTTTCACCGACAGTTTGCGCCCCGGTGCCGAGCAGGCGGTGAAAGAACTACAATCCGCAGGCAAAGAAGTCCTGCTGATCTCTGGCGATACCGCGCCTGTGGTCGAGGACCTTGCCGCCCGATTGGGCATTTCCAAGTGGATGGCGGGCGCTCTGCCCGGTGACAAAGCAGCCCGCGTGCAGATGCTGTCGGAGGAAGGCCACAAGGTTTTGATGGTCGGTGACGGGCTGAATGACACGGCGGCACTGGCGGCGGCGCATGTGTCGATCTCGCCCGCATCTGCGCTGGATGCGGCCCGTGTGGCCTCGGATATCGTGTTGCTGGGGCAGGATCTGTCGCCGGTGCCGCAGGCCTGCGACACCGCCTCCCGTGCGACCAAACGCATCTGCGAGAATTTTCGCATTGCCACGCTTTACAACGTCATCGCAGTTCCGCTGGCGGTGGCAGGGCTGGCAACGCCCTTGATTGCCGCGCTGGCAATGTCTACCTCGTCTATAACTGTTTCGCTCAATGCTCTGCGCCTGAGGTAGACCATGCAAGTCCTCACCTATCTGATCCCGATCTCGCTGATCCTAGGTTCCATCGGGCTTGTCGCCTTCATTTATACGGTGCGGTCGAACCAATATGATGACCCCGAGGGCGATTCCCGCCGTATCCTAAGCGACGAGTGGGACGACCACCCCAAACCGTGACCGTTGCCCACTGATGCACAGCAAAAAGCCGCCCCCGTGAAAACAGGTGCGGCTTTGTCAATTTCTAACTGTGTTTGGGTCAGGACGGTCCCAGCGTTTCGCAGGTCTGATTGCGGACTTGCAGACGGCGGCAGGCAAGATCTGCACCATCCCGTGTCATGCCAAGGAAATTGGCCTCAAACCCGCGCGGGGTCTTAGCGACCTTGCGCAGGGATCCGTCCAGCGTTTCCATTTCGGCCAAGGCCGTGCGCAGCAACACTTTTTCCGCCTCAAAGCGTGTGGTGAAGAGGCCGACATTGATGCCCCAGTGACGGCCGCCAGAGGTCGACAGCCTTGTCACGATCTGCTGCACAGGGGCGGCGTCGGCTGTGGTCACTCCCGACAGCTGGGCCGGACGGGCAACCGGGCGCAGACCCTGATAAACGGCGCGCTGCGGTTCTGGCGTGTCAGGAAGCACATTTGGGATCACCAGGCTTGCCGAGGCTGCAACAACTGTCGCCTCATCGAGGGCGGCATTGATGCTGGCGCTCATGGTTTCCTGATCGATCAGCGGTGCAATTTCGCCTGGTACTTTCGCTTCGGCTGTCCGGAGCTGCGCAGTGGGGCGCAACGCGGGTCGCAGGCTCTTGCGGACGGCGCCAGAGACGCGGATTGTTTTGCCCGACCCGCCAATGGTGGCGCTGGCCACCTGAATTCCGCTGTTGCCCTGATAGGTGGGTCGCGCCGGGCGACGCAGCTTGGCGTAGCGGGGCGCGCGTTTGAAGCCCATGTCCAGCAGCTCAGCAATGCGGGCGGTGCGCGACACGGTGGATTTGCCGCCAAAGACCGTTGCGATGATCCGCTCGTCGCCCTTTTTGGCCGAGGCCACAAGGTTATAGCCGGCCGCGCGCGTATAGCCGGTCTTGATGCCATCAGCGCCCCTGTACTGTCCCAGCAGGCGGCGGTTGGTGTTGTAAACCGTCTTGCCGTTCACCGGCGTCGAGGTGCGCGAGAACAGGTTATAATACTCAGGGTAGTCATACAGGATATGGCGACCCAGCGTTGTCATGTCCCGCGCGGTGGACATATGGCCGTTTTCAGTCAGCCCGTGGGCGTTGCGAAAGGTTGTCCGGCTCATCCCCATTGCCTTGGCAGTGCGGGTCATGCGGCGGGCAAAGGCAGCCTCGGATCCCGAGATCGCCTCGCCGATTGCGGTGGCGGCATCATTGGCGGATTTCACCGCAGCAGCCCGGATCAAATAGCGCATCGCGATTTTCTGGCCCGACCGCAGCCCCAATTTCGAGGGCGGCTCGGAGGATGCGTTTTTGGAGATTGTGACCTTGGTATCCAGCGAAATCTCACCGTTTCGGACCGCCTCAAAGGCGATGTAGAGGGTCATCATCTTGGTCAGGGAGGCCGGGTGCAGCCGGGTATCGGCATTGCGTGAATGCAGCACCTCGCCGGTGCGTGCGTCCAGCACCATCGCTGCATAGGGCGCGGCCAGTGCTGTATTGCCAAAGGTCATGCACAGCAGAGAGAGAGCCATAAAGGCCTGAATTTTGGATAGGAAATGAACCACTCGAGCGGCGCACCGCTTCTGCGGAATTCGCGCTGATTCTGCCATTGTCTGCCTCGTGCCGCCGGTTTCCGGCTGACTTGTTTGCCTGTTATGCTGGGAAAATTAACACAGAAACTGGTTAAAAGAAACCTAACCGGAGGCAGGTTTCCTTAAGCGTGATCGACGTTGGGCAAGATGTAGCGGGTGCTAGCCGCGCAGCCGCCATATAGGCTGTCATACGGCCGAGATTGGGTCAAAAAGACTGCCTGTGGTGCCCCGTGGCAACAGGTGGTCAGGGCTCGTGGCGATTGGTGACATAAAAGGGCGTGCTGTAGGTCAGCCCCAGTGAAAACTCACATGGCACCGAGATCCGCGCCTTCACGCGGTGTTCCAGTGCTGTCAGCAAGGCTTGCGAGAAGGCCTCGTTGCGGTGGGGTTTGGTCAGCAGTGCAACCGATATTGTTACATGGCTGTGGTGCCATTGCTGTGTCGGATAGGCCCGGCCTTTGCAGGCACCGGCACCAGGGTCATGCTCCAGAATGACCTGTTCGATCGCGGCCAGAATCGCCGTTGCATCAATGTCGAGGTCGGCGGAATATTTCAGTTCGGCATGGGGCATGGGGCTCTCCTGTTTGCAGGCCAGCCTTGCCCGCGGTGCGCAGAGGGTCAAGACCGCAGGTGAAATTAGCCGATGCCTTCAACCAGTGCGGGCAGGGCGCCAAGGTCGTGGATTTCGCGGAACCGGGGCGCGGTCACCGGCGCTTCCGCATGTTCCAGCTCCCAGACTTGGCCATGTGGAACATAGATGCCCCAGCCGCCTGCCTCGACCATGGGCACCACATCGGATCGCATTGAGTTGCCGACCATCAGCCCGCGCGCAGCACCGTCGCCGCAGCGGGTGAAAATCTCATGATACACAGCTGGTGTTTTCTCCGACACGATTTCGACCGCATCAAAAAGATCGCCCAACCCGGATTGCGCCAGTTTGCGTTCCTGATCCAGCAGATCGCCCTTTGTAATAAGCACCAACCGGTGGCTGTCGGCCAAGGCCTCAACCGCGCGCCGTGCATGGGGCAGCAGTTCGATCGGATAGGACAGCATCATCTGCCCGGCCACGATCAGTTCCTGAATGACAGAGGCGGGAACCCGGCTGTCGGTGACCTCGATCGCGGTCTCGATCATCGACAGGGTGAACCCTTTCACCCCGTAGCCGTATTGGCCGATATTGCGTTTCTCGGCCTCCAGCAGCCGCGCGTCCAGCCCGCCCCTGTCCAGCCCGGCCGGGCAGTGGTCCAGCAGCAGTTCAGCGAAGCGGTCTTGTGTCAGGCGAAAGAAGCGTTCATTCTGCCAGAGCGTGTCATCGGCATCAAAGCCAAGCGTCGTTAAAGTCCTGCCCATGGTCCGGTGCGCACCCTCTTTTCCAATTCGTAGGAAAAGCTATATAAGCGAATACAGATTTTCCAAGCCCGAAGCGAACTGAGCTGCCCATGCGCCTTGACCCACAGATGATGTCGGATACGCCGGAGGATGACTCTGAAACCGGCCTCATGACCAAGACAAAGCCAAAAACGCAGCGTCCGCCGCGTTACAAGGTGATGTTGCTGAATGATGATTACACGCCGATGGAATTCGTCGTCATGGTGCTGGAACGGTTCTTTGGCATGACCCACGCGCAGGCGTTTGAGATTATGCTGACGGTTCACAAAAAGGGTCTCGCCGTGGTTGGCGTGTTCAGCCACGAGATCGCAGAGACCAAGGTCGCGCAGGTGATGGATTTCGCCCGCCGCCACCAGCATCCGCTGCAATGCACCATGGAAAAAGAAGACTAAGGAGCCTGCCCGCATGTCCCAGAGGCTATCACTGGCGCTAGAGCCGGGCGGTCTTGTGCTGCCCGCCGAAGGGCGCATCGCAGTATTTCACCCGGTTGCCAGCCACGACCTGTCGGCGCTGCCACAGGACCGGGTGTTGATCGTCCAGCCCTCCCGTCCGGAGCATGATCATTTCGCCGATCAGGGCTATGACTGCCACGCCGCGCTGCCTGCCGAGGCCGCGATTTCGGCGGCCGTCATCTTTTTGCCACGCGCCAAGGCCCTGGCCCGCGCGCTGGTCGCCGAAGCCGCCGCCACCTGCAGTGGGCCGGTGCTGATTGACGGCGCCAAGACCGACGGGGTTGATTCGATTTACAAGGCGCTGCGCAAGCTCACCACGCCTTCGGCCGCCATATCCAAGGCCCACGGAAAGATTTTCTGGGTTGAGGGCGCCGGTTCCGTGCTGGAAGACTGGCGCGCCGTTGCGACTGAGGTCGATGGATTTACAACTATGCCGGGTGTTTTTTCGGCCGATGGCATTGACCCTGCATCGCGGCTTCTGGCTGGGGCATTGCCGGTCAAACTGGGCCGCCGGGTTGCCGATCTGGGGGCTGGCTGGGGCTATTTGTCCCGCGAGATCCTGCAGCGCGAAACCGTCCAATCCCTGCATCTGGTCGAGGCCGATCACACGGCTCTGGCCTGTGCACGCCAGAACGTTGCGGATGCGCGGGCGCAGTTTCACTGGGCGGACGGTCGCAGCTGGAAAGCACCGGAATTGCTGGACGCGGTGGTGATGAACCCGCCGTTTCACACCGGGCGCGCCGCAGAGCCATCACTGGGTCAGGCCTTCATCGAAACCGCCGCCCGTTTGCTGTCGCCCTCCGGCCAGCTGTGGATGGTGGCCAACCGCCATTTGCCCTACGAGGTGACGCTGGACGCCAAGTTCGCGGTGGTCGAGGAAGTCGCCGGTGACAACCGGTTCAAGGTTCTGCATGCTTCGCGCCCCCGCAGGGCGCGGCGTTAAGGCGGTCAAAAACAGATTCCCAACTCAGGAATTGCGGTCTAACGTGCCGCTGACCTGCCCCTGATGGAGACAGCGAATGTCCTTTTCGATTTCAGGCAAGACCGCAATCGTGACCGGCGCGTCCAGCGGCATCGGGCTCGCCATCGGCAAGAAGTTTGCCGCGGCCGGCGCCAACGTCATGTTTGCCGACATGGATGAAGCAGCCCTGATTGATCAGTTGGGAGAGCCGGAGGAGGACAGCAATCTGCGCCTGTTCGGCGGCGATCTGCGCGAAAAACTGACAATTGCGAATCTTCTGTCGGCCACTCTGGACGCTTTTGATGAGGTCGACATTCTGGTCAACGGTGCCCGCCGCGTTGTCCAAAGCGATCCGCTGAACGCAGAAGACGACACGGTGAACGAGCTGTTGACCCAGAATGTGATGCCCACCCTGCGGCTGAGCCAGCAAGTGGCGCGGCGGATGATCAAACAGGGCGAGAGCCGCAGTGAGGAAGATGAATCTCCGCTGGGGTCGATCATCAATCTGTCCTCTATTGCTGCCCGTCGAACCCACCCTGAACTGATGGGCTATGCGATTGCCACGGCCGCGATGGACCAGATGACCCGCTCGCTGGCGGTGGCCCTGGCGCCCAAGCGGATCCGTGTAAACTCTATCGCGATCGGGTCCGTGATGAGCGCCTCGATGAAAGAGATTCTCAAGGAAAACCGCGGCTACCGTAAGGACGTGGAAGATCACACGCCTTTGGGCCGCGTCGCCTCGCCGACGGAACTGACCGATGCGGCGCAGTTTCTGGCCTCGGATGCGGCGGGTTTCATGACCGGGCAGATCATGACGCTGGATGGCGGTCGCACCCTGCTGGACTCGGTGACGGCACCGGTACACTGATCCGGTACTCTGACAAGGAAATTTGAGAATGACCGACAAAGACGTGGCCGCAATGACGGCGCAAAAAGCCGAGGCCGCCGCTTGGTTCCGCAGCCTGCGCGACCAGATTGTGGCGTCCTTTGAGGCACTGGAAGACAGCCATGCCGAGGGCCCGCTGAGCGATCAGGCCCCCGGCCGGTTCGAGGTCACTGAAACCAGCCGCACCGCGCCGGATGGCGGTGATGCAGGGGGCGGGCTGATGAGCGTCATGCGCGGCGGCCGGGTCTTTGAAAAGGTCGGCGTCAATGTCTCTGAGGTTTACGGCACGCTGGGTGAACGCGCCCAGAATGCCATGGCAGCCCGCAAGGGCATTCCCGGCATGAAGGATGATCCGCGGTTCTGGGCCTCTGGTATTTCCCTCGTGGCGCATATGCAGAACCCGCATGCGCCGGCCGTGCACATGAACACGCGGATGTTCTGGACCCCACATGCCTGGTGGTTTGGCGGCGGATCCGATCTGAACCCTTGTATCGAATATGATGCGGATACCGCCCATTTTCACGCCACTCAGAAATCGCATCTCGATCCGCATGGGGCCGCGCTTTATCCGCGGCTCAAGGAATGGGCGGATGAGTATTTCTATATCCCGCACCGTAACCGCGCCCGCGGGGTTGGCGGAATTTTCATGGATGATCAATGCAGTGGCGACTGGGAGGCAGATTTTGCCCTGACCCAGGACATTGGCCGCGCCTTCCTGTCGGCCTTTGTGCCACTGGTGGAAAAGCGCCGGGTGCAGGATTGGTCAGAGGCTGATAAGGATGCCCAGCTTGTGCATCGCGGGCTCTATGCGGAATACAATCTGGTCTATGACCGGGGCACCAAATTCGGGCTGGAAACGGGCCATGATGCCAATGCGGTGCTGATGAGCCTGCCGCCAATGGCCAAATGGGTCTAGGTGCAGATTATTCGGCCGGTTCCAGATTGCGCCCGGTCGTGGCGCCGGGGCCATCAGCACAGACCTGGTTCCGTCCGCCGCGTTTGGCCTGATACAGCAGCTTGTCTGCGCGTTCCAGCAGGCGGGGCAAGGGCTGTGCGGTGTCAAAGGCGGTGACGCCGATGCTGATGGTGATCCGGCCTTGCACCGGGAATTTGGTATCCGACACCGCATCGCGCAGCCGTTCCGCCAGACGTGCGCCGGCCTCTGTGTCACTGTTGGGTAGGATGAGGGCAAACTCCTCTCCTCCGATCCGGAAGAGCAGATCCTCGGGGTTCAGCTGTTGGCGCAGGATATCTGCGATCAGCACCAGCACCCGGTCGCCGGCCACATGGCCCTGCGTGTCGTTGATCAGCTTGAAATGATCCACATCGATCAGAACCAAAGCGGCGGATTGTTTGGGCTGAATTTCTTCTGCGGTGACCTCCAGCTGGCGGCGATTAAAGCAATTGGTCAGCGGATCCCGGTGGCTTGCCTCGACAATCCGTTTTTGCAGCGCGTTGATCTGGCTGGTTGCCAGATCGAGAAACAGGATGCTGAAGCCGAGCGCGGCTGCGAAACGAAGGGCAATGCCGGTGTCGCCCTGAAACAGGGTTATGCATGTCATCGACAGCAGCGTCATGACCGAAAACCCAATCGCATTCCTGCGCCGGGTTATGAAGAACACGCCGACAATGCTGGGAAAGGCCCACATCAGCCGGCTGCCACCGCTGGCGTAAACCGCATAGGACAGAATAAGCCACAACAGAGCCAGAATTGCCGGAATAGGGATGGGCTGTGGCCGGCCTTGCCGATGCGCGCGGATGTCCACACTCAACGCCAGAACAAGGCAGGAGAGAGCCGCAGTGAGGACAAGACTGGTGCCGTAGTAGGCGTTTTTTGCCGCCAGCAGCAGCAGGAAAAACGCAACAAGCCGGGACACGAAAGCCAGAAATGGTGGTGGATTGCTATGCGGCTGGCCAGCGGAGTCCATGGGGCTGTCCGATCAAAGTATCAGTTTCTGCAAACATCGTGCAGGCAGTTGCAAAGAAACAAAGCGGGGATACCGGTACAGCCTTTTTCAAGGTCACAATAATTTGATTAAATTTATGCGCCCTGAAATGGCATTTCAATCATCTGTTGCGTCAGGTGACTTGATATCGCGTATTAAGCAGGCCGTGTAACGGATCAATCGGTAATCCAAATCTCATAAATTGAGATTTATTATTTTAGCGCAATGTGTTGGGGGAAATTGGAGCCGGGCTCACCAAATGCACCCTCGGTCAGGATTGGTCGCTTTTGCCGTCCAACCCGGCGCAAAGGGGCGCAGAGGGGCGTATTGGGGCGGTGTCGCCCGAATCAAATGTGCAGTTCTTTGACCCGCGTGCCCGTCAGTGGCGCCAGGTGAAGAAGTCCGGCCCGGCCTGTCCCAGCAGCCCGGCTGCCATCTGGCGGCCCAGTTCGGCGCCATCTTCGATGGGTGCGGTTTGATCATCTGCAAGGGATTGCGATCCATCCGGGCGCAGAACTTCGCCGCGCAGACGCAGGTTGGTGCCGTCAAATTCGGCAAGACCAGCAATCGGTGTCTCGCAGGATCCGTCCAGTGCCGCTAGAAAGGCGCGCTCGGCCGCCAGCCGCTGGCCGGTGGGCGTATCGTGGATGGCCTCCAGCATCTCGGCGGTACGGCTGTCATTGCCGCGCCGCTCGATGCCGATGGCACCCTGGGCAACTGCGGGCAGCATGTCGTCGGTGCTGATCCCGGTGGCGGGGACCTCGGTCATGTTCAACCGGTTTAGACCAGCCATGGCAAGGAAGGTGCAATCAGCAACACCGTCCCCCAGTTTTTTCAACCGGGTCTGCACGTTGCCGCGAAATTCCACCACGTTCAGATCGGGGCGGCGGTTCAATAGCTGAGCGCGGCGGCGCAGCGACGAGGTGCCGACCACAGCCCCTTGGGGCAGGTCGTGCAGCGTGCTGAGCGTAGGCGAGACAAAGGCATCGCGCACGTCTTCGCGTGGCAGATACGTATCCAGCAGCAGACCTTCGGGCTGTGCCACCGGCATGTCTTTCATCGAATGCACCGCAATGTCGATGCGACCCGACAAAAGGTCCTCTTCGATCTCTTTGGTGAATAGCCCCTTGCCACCCAGTTCCTTCAGCGGCTTGTCGGCCGCGATGAGCGCCTGATTGTCGCCGGTGGTCTTGATCACCACGATCTCAAAGGCCTCTTCCGGCAATTCAAAGGCCGCCGCCAGACGCCTGCGCGTCTCATAGGCTTGTGCCAGAGCCAGCGGCGAACCGCGGGTGCCGATTTTCAAAGGTGAGGCGGGAGAGGGCAGGGTCAATGTCATGCGAACAGCCTTAGAACAGTTTGCGGCTTTGTGAAAACCGCTTTTTCATCGGTTGCCACGTGCGGGATCGCGAGGCCTTGACCTATGACAAGGCGCAGGCGGCCAAGGCAGGTCAAATCGCCCCAAGCCTTGACATTCCGCCGTATAGGCGGGACGCAAGGGCGCAAGCGAATGATGAGGACAGACATGGCCGGAGAGAAAAAGATCCTGCGCGCGTTGGCGGGCGAAACCCAAGAGGTACCGCCGATCTGGATGATGCGCCAGGCTGGCCGCTATCTGCCGGAGTACCGTGCAACGCGGGCGCAGGCGGGCGACTTCCTGAAACTGTGCTACAATCCGGAGCTGGCCGCCGAGGTGACCCTGCAGCCAATCCGCCGCTACGGGTTTGACGCGGCGATCCTGTTTGCCGACATCCTGCTGGTGCCGCAAGCACTGGGCGCGGATCTGTGGTTTGTGACCGGCGAAGGCCCACGGCTGTCGACCATCACCACAGAGGCGGATTTCGCCAAGCTGGGGCCGGTATCGGATATCCACGAGACCTTGAACCCGATCTATGAAACCGTCCGCATCCTGGCGCGTGAACTGCCGTCTGAGACCACGCTGATCGGCTTTGCCGGCGCGCCCTGGACTGTTGCGACCTATATGATTGCCGGTCGTGGCACCCCTGATCAGGGTCCGGCCCATGCGCTGCGGGAAGAAAACAACGCATTGTTCGAAGCCCTGTTGGCCCGCATCACCGAGGCCACGATCGATTACCTGTCGATGCAGATCGAAGCAGGCGCCGAAGTGGTCAAGATCTTTGACAGCTGGGCTGGCTCGCTGAAGGGCGACGATTTCCGCAAATACGCGCTGGAACCGGCGCGCCAGATCACCGCGGCACTGAAAGCCAAGCATCCCGGCATCCCGATCATCGGCTTCCCGCGCGAAGCAGGCGATGGTTATATCGGGTTTGGCAAAGCCACCGGTGTCGACTGCGTGGCGCTGGACAATTCGGTCTCGCCGGAATGGGCTGCGGCCAATGTTCAGGTCGATGGCTGCGTTCAGGGCAACCTCGCTTCGCGCCACATGGTCACCGGCGGACAGGAGCTGGTCGACGAGACCCGCGCCATCGTCAAGGCCTTCAAGAAAGGGCCGCATATCTTCAACCTCGGTCATGGCATTACCCCGGACGCGGATCCGGAAAATGTGCAGCTGATGATCGATACTGTGCGCAACGGCTGATCGGCTCTTGGTTGCGTCGCCTTGCGGCGGCGCGCCGATTGGGGCATGGACGGTGAAAATCGCCGCCAATTGCGAGGGCCCCATGGCAGATTATACAAAAACAGGTGCGCGTCGGCGTACAAAGAATACGCCACGACACGGAAGAGACGAGATCCGCGGCGGTAAACCCAACAAAGACGGGCGTACCACCAAGGAAGAGATGCTGGCCCGCATGAAGGCCGCCGCCGAAGCACGCAAGGTAGAGCAAGACGAAGTCTGACCGAAGCGTCTCGGTTGAAATGAAAGCCCGGTCCTGCTTGCTGCGGGGGCGGGTTTTTTTGCATTCTGCCCCAGATATTTAGGGAGGCAGCCATGGCTGAAGCATTTGAAATTGGGAAGCTGGTCGACGCCCTGCGCGCAGCGGCAGCAGAGGAAGGGGCCGCACAGGCGGTGCAGGCTTTGCTGACGCACACCATGGCTGATCCCGACTGGGTTGCCGCAGGCATTCCCGGCTACGCGGAAAACGACGTTATTCTGCACGAGGATGAGACCGTCTCGATCTGGCATTGCCGCTTTACGCCGGGCAAGACTGTGCCCGCCCATGATCACCGTGTTTCTGCGGTGATCGGCGTCTATGCGGGGCGCGAGCGCAATGATTTCTTTGAGAGCGACGGCAAAGGCGGGTTGCGGCGCAGCAGCCAGACCGAAGTCACGCCGGGGGATGTGCTGGCGATCGGGCCAAGCGCAATTCATTCGGTAACCTGCATCAGCGAGGAACCCTGCTGCGGCATTCATGTCTATCTGGGCAACCTGACCGAAACCGAGCGGTCATTGTTTGATCCGGATACCGGTGAGGCGCTGGCATTCACCATGGAAAACTACGAAATGCTGCAGCGGACAGATCAGGGGTGAGGCACCGGACGCATCGGTAGCCCTGCGGGAATGCACAGGGGCCTGCGCAAATCAGGGCTGGTTGCTATGGATGTCCGGCGCTAACGTAGTGAACCGAACAGTTCATTTAGCGCGTGGGGGCAGTATGGCGGCCATTCTTTCCGTCAAGGATTTGAAAAAGACTTATGCCGGGGGGTTTGAAGCGCTGAAGGGCGTGACCCTGGACATTGAAGAGGGTGAAATCCTCGCCCTGCTTGGCCCCAACGGGGCGGGCAAGACGACGCTGATCTCGACCGTGTGTGGCATTGTCTCGCCAAGTGCGGGCAGTATTACGGTGGGTGGCCATGACGCGCAGGTTGATTATCGCGCCGCGCGGTCGCTGATTGGTCTGGTGCCGCAGGAAATCCATCTGGAACCCTTTGAGACCGTGTGGAACACCATCCGCTTTTCGCGCGGGCTTTTTGGCCTGCGGCGTGATGATGCCTACCTGGAAGACGTGCTGCGCAAATTGTCCCTGCTGGACAAGAAAAACAGCCGCATCATGGAGCTGTCAGGCGGCATGAAACGGCGGGTGTTGATCGCCAAAGCGCTCAGCCATAGCCCGCGCATTCTGTTTTTGGATGAACCGACTGCTGGTGTTGATGTCGAGCTGCGCAAAGACATGTGGGAGGTGGTCGCCCAGATGAAAGCAGACGGTGTGACCATCATCCTGACCACCCATTACATCGAAGAGGCTGAAGCGATCGCCGATCGGGTCGGTGTGATCACCGGCGGAGAGCTGTTGCTTGTCGAAGACAAGGACAGCCTGATGGCCCGGATGGGCCAGAAACAGCTGGAGGTGCAGCTGAGCACAGCTGTCGATGCGGTGCCTGCGGCGCTGTCGCACTATAGCCTGCAGTTGGCGAAAGATGGCAACGCTCTGGTCTACAGTTACGACACAAGGGCAGACCGGACCGGTATCACCGCCTTGTTGAATGACGTGGCCGAAGCCGGGCTGGTGCTGGCGGATGTCCAGACCCGCCAGTCGAGCCTTGAAGATATCTTTGTCGGTCTCGTGAAAGGAGATCAGCCATGAATTGGGTCGCTGTGATCTCTATCTACCGTTTTGAAATGGCGCGATTCTTTCGCACGCTCGCGCAGAGTTTCTTTTCTCCTGTCCTGTCGACCTCGCTTTATTTCGTCGTGTTTGGCGCCGCAATCGGCAGCCGCATTCAGGAGGTTGATGGCATTGCCTATGGCGCCTTTATCGTGCCCGGCCTGATCATGCTGTCGGTGATAACACAGGCCATTTCCAATGCGTCATTCGGGATCTATTTCCCAAAGTTCATCGGCACGTTTTCCGAATTGCTGTCGGCCCCGGTGAATTTTCTTGAGATCGTCATGGGCTATGTCGGGGCGGCGGCGACCAAGGCGCTGTTCATCGGCGTGGTGATCCTGGTGACGGCCTCGCTGTTTGTGGATCTGACCATCGCCCATCCCTTTGCCATGCTGCTGTTTCTGGTGCTGACCTGTCTCAGCTTTTCGCTGTTGGGGTTCATTATCGGCATATGGGCTGGAAACTTTGAACAGCTGCAGCTGGTGCCATTGCTTGTGGTCACACCTCTGGTTTTTCTGGGGGGATCCTTCTACTCGATCTCGATGCTGCCGCCGATCTGGCAGACGATCACCCTGTTCAATCCGGTCGTCTATCTGATCTCCGGCTTTCGCTGGGCCTTCTTTGAGAACGCCGATGTCCCTGTGGGGTTGAGCCTGCTGGCGATTGGCGGTTTCACAGCCTTCTGTCTGGGGGTCATCTGGTGGATCTTCAAAACGGGTTGGCGGATCCGCGCCTGATGGCGCACAGGAGTTTTCAAGGACTCTTGCCAAGGATTTTGAAAAACCCCTGCGCTGGTCGGACAGGGCGGTGGTCATCGCAGGGTAGCGTTGCAATTTTGCCCTTCTGGGGGTGATTTTTCTGCACCGGGGCAACTCGCTTGGGGGCCATGCCTTGTTTCGGGCCGGGTGGCATTCTACATCGGCGCCATGAGAATGCGCCTGCCTTTCCTGAAAAGACCCCCGCTTGTGGCCGTTGTGCGGCTGAATGGTGCCATTGGCATGCCGGGGCGCGGATCGCTGAGCGACGCGGCGCTGGCCCCGGTGCTGGAGCGCGCATTCAAAAAGGGCAAACCAGCTGCTGTGGCCCTGCAGATCAATTCCCCCGGCGGCTCACCAGTGCAAAGCTCGCTGATTGGCGCGCGCATTCGCCGCCTCGCGGAAGAGACCAAAGTGCCGGTTTACGCCTTCGTCGAAGACGTTGCAGCCTCTGGCGGATATTGGCTGGCGGCTGCTGCGGATGAAATCTGGGCCGATGAAAGCTCGGTACTGGGCTCTATCGGGGTTATTTCGGCCGGCTTTGGCGCGCATGTGTTTCTGGCCCGTCAGGGGGTGGAGCGGCGGGTCTATACAGCCGGCGAAAGCAAATCCATGCTCGACCCGTTCCGCCCGGAAAACGAAGAGGATGTCGCGCGCCTGAAACGGTTGCTGAACGACATCCACGCGAATTTCATTGCCCATGTAAAAGCCCGCCGTGCTGACAAGCTGGACGGCAATGCCGATCTCTTTACCGGTGAAATCTGGCTCGCCCGTCGCGCCGCGGCGCTGGGGCTGATCGACGGGATCGCCCATCTAAAGCCGAAAATGCAGGACCTGCACGGTGAAAAAACACGGTTTCGGGTCTACGGCATGAAGAAACCACTGCTTAGCCGTTTGGGCATGCAGGCGGCCGAAGATGCGCTGGGCGTGATTGAGGAGCGGGCGAGCTTCGCGCGTTTCGGGCTTTGACGTGATTTTCAAGATTGTATCCCTTTTCCTTGTTGCGATGGCGGTGCTGGCCATGTTCGGCAAACTGCGCTTTCCGGGACAAAAGCAGCTGGACGCTGCCCGTTGCCCGAAATGCAAGCGGTTCAAGATTGGCAAGGGGCCGTGTGCCTGTACGAAAGGAAAACGGGGCTGATGCTGACAATGCCGTGGCTGTTGTCTGGGCTGGGTTTGGTAATCCTGCTTCTGGGCGGGGATGCGCTGGTGCGCGGGGCTGTGAATCTCAGCCTGCGTCTGGGCGTGCCTGCGCTGATCGTCAGCTTGACGATCGTCGCTTTTGGCACCTCCGCGCCTGAGCTTTTGATCGCGGTTCAGGCTGTGGCGGAAAATGCTGATGGCATCGCAATGGGCAATGTCGTCGGGTCTAACACGGCCAATATCCTGCTGGTTCTGGGCATCCCTGCGATGATCACCGGGCTGCACACCAGCGAATGCGACACCCGCAAGAATTACGTCTTCATGCTGATCGCCTCGGTGCTGTTCATTTTCCTGGCGGCCTGCGGCACCTTCACCTTCCTGTCCGGTCTGATCCTGTTGGCAGCGCTGGCCTTTGTTCTGGGCACCGCCTTTAGCGAGGCCCGCGCGCATCGGCGCAACGGAGAGAACGACGACCTCGAAGACATTGAGGAAGCCGACCCCAATATGCCGGGCTGGCGTATCGCGCTCTATATTGTTCTGGGCCTTATCGGCCTGCCACTGGGTGCGGATCTCCTGGTGGATAACGCCACGATCATCGCCCGTATGTATCATGTCAGCGATACGATTATCGGCCTCACCCTGGTTGCAATCGGCACTTCGCTACCGGAACTGGCAACCACGGTCATGGCGGCGCTGCGACGTCAGGCAGATGTTGCCTTGGGCAATGTCATCGGCTCGAACATGTTCAACCTTCTGGCCATTATCGGGCTGGCGGCACTGATCGATCCGATTACCGTCGATGTATCCTTCCTGCGGTTTGACCTTTGGGTGATGCTGGGCGCATCGCTGCTGATTGTCCCCTTTGTCTTCTTCAAACGGGACATCACGCGGGTTTGGGGCGTGGCTCTGACGGCGCTATACGGCGGTTATATCCTGATCCTGCTGTAACTGGCTGCAAACCGCGTCGCGCAGGTTTTTCGGTGCCATTTGGTGACCTGAAATAGTTAACGCTCAGGAAAGTTGTGCACCTTGGCCTGAATTGTAAAAAGACCGTTACAAAAGTGCCTGTGTTTTCATGAGGTTGTAAGGGGTTGGAAAAAATATCAATCAAAAACAATAGGTTAACATGTTGCCCATTTTTTAGGCATTTGGGCGAAATCGCCTTATTCTAAGGGAAAAGCGCAGATAGCCCGGAGATATCTCCACAGTTATCCACAGGATCCGTGGATTTGTTTTCCCTTGTATGCGGCGCTTCAAGATTGCAGCCAGCGCCGGGGAATCATATCTCTGATCATATGACTTCACACAGCGATGCCCCCATGCCCGAGCCAACGCCTGAATCGCCCACCGGATACGGGGTGATCCAGGGCTATCTGCGCACGCTTGGCAGCGGTCCGGGCGTTTATCGCATGCTCGATGCGCAGGCGCGGGTGCTCTATGTGGGCAAGGCGCGCAATCTGCGCGCGCGGGTGTCCAACTACTCCCGGCCGGGCAACAGCCCGCGGATCGAAAAGATGATTGCGGCAACGGCCTCGATGATGTTCCTGACCACAAGGACGGAAACCGAGGCCCTATTGCTGGAACAGAACCTCATCAAGCAGCTAAAGCCGAAATACAACGTGCTGCTGCGTGATGATAAAAGCTTCCCCAATATCCTGGTCGCCAAGGATCACCCCTTTGCGCAGATCAAGAAGCACCGTGGCGCGCGCAAGCAAAAGGGCAGCTATTTTGGCCCCTTCGCCAGTGCGGGCGCGGTGAACCGGACGCTCAATCAGCTGCAAAAGGCGTTTTTGTTGCGCAACTGCTCGGATGCGATGTTTTCCAGCCGCACCCGGCCCTGCCTGCAGCACCAGATCAAACGCTGCACGGCGCCCTGCACTGGTGAAATATCCGAGGCAGATTATGCCGCTTCGGTGCGCGATGCCGAACGGTTCCTGTCAGGGCGGTCGACAAAGGTACAGGAAGAGCTGGCCGAACAGATGATGCAGGCCTCCGACGCGATGGAGTTTGAACGCGCCGCCGCCCTGCGCGATCGGATCAAGGCGCTGACACAGGTGCAGTCCTCACAAGGGATCAATCCGCGTGGTGTCGCCGAGGCGGATGTAATCGCGCTGCATCTGGACGGGGGGCAGGCCTGTGTGCAGGTTTTCTTCATCCGTGCCAATCAGAACTGGGGCAATCAGGACTTCTATCCCCGCGTCGATGCCGACAACAGCGCCGCCGAGGTCATGCAGGCCTTCATAGGCCAGTTCTACGGCTCCAAGGAGCCGCCAAGGCAGCTGATCCTCTCGGATGCCATCGAGGATACCGCGCTCATGGAGGCGGCACTGGCTGAAAAGGCCGCCCGCAAGGTTGAAATCCTCGTCCCCCAGCGCGGTGAAAAATCGGAACTTGTGTCCGGTGCCCTGCGCAATGCGCGTGAGAGCCTGGCCCGCCGGATGGCGGAAAGCGCGACCCAAACCAAATTGCTGCGGGGGGTCGCCGAGGCCTTTGGGCTGGATGGCCCGCCCACCCGGATCGAGGTCTACGACAACTCCCACATCCAGGGTGCGCATGCCGTGGGCGGAATGATTGTGGCCGGCCCCGAGGGGTTCATGAAAAACGCCTATCGCAAGTTTAATATCAAAGGTGAAGATCTGACACCGGGCGATGATTTCGGGATGATGAAAGAAGTGCTGCACCGCCGCTTTTCCCGCCTGCAGAAAGAAGACCCGGACCGCGAAAAAGGCCAGTGGCCGGACCTGCTGCTGATTGACGGCGGTGCGGGGCAAGTGAGTGCCGTGGCTCAGATCATGGCCGAACACGGGGTGCAGGATATTCCCATGGTTGGCGTCGCCAAAGGTGTCGACCGGGATCACGGCAAGGAGGAGTTCCACCGGATTGGGGAAAGGGTCTTTGCCCTGCAGCACAACGATCCGGTGCTCTACTACATTCAGCGCCTGCGGGACGAGGCGCACCGCTTTGCAATCGGTACCCATCGGGCGAAACGCGCCAAATCCGTAGGGGTGACCCCGCTGGATGAAATCGCCGGCGTGGGGGCCGGGCGAAAGCGGGCGCTGCTCAGGCATTTCGGCAGCGCCAAGGCGGTGAGCCGCGCCGATTTGCTGGACCTGAAAGCGGTTGATGGCATCTCGGCGGCGCTGGCGGAAAAGATCTACGATTTCTTCCACGGGCAGGATTGAAACGCGGTCGAAAACCGGACCGGGGTTCACCTTCATCGGGTCAAAAAACACCCGCGCCCAAGGCATTTGACCCGCAGGGGGCAAAAACCGATTAGGCTGCTTTCATAAGCGCGATCAGCGGTATAATGTCCGGGTCATGACATGGAATATACCCAATATCCTCACCGCGATGCGGTTGCTGGCCGCGCCGGGCGTCGCCCTGATGTTCCTCTATTTCACGCGGCCCTATGCGGATTGGTTTGCGCTGCTGCTTTTTGTCACCGCCGCCGCCACCGATTGGTTCGATGGCTATCTGGCACGGGCCTGGAAACAGGAAACCAAAATGGGCGCGATGCTGGACCCGATTGCGGATAAGGCAATGGTGGTGGTCGCGCTGATGGTGATCGTCGGCTATTCCTCGATGTCGCCCTGGCTGGTGCTTCCGGCCACGGTCATCCTGTTCCGTGAAGTCTTTGTTTCGGGCCTGCGTGAATTTCTCGGTGATACGGCGGGAACGCTGAAGGTGACCAAGCTGGCAAAGTGGAAAACCACGGCACAGATGGTGGCAATTGCGGTCCTGTTCGGGCAGGGGGTATTCGAACACTACCTCGGAATGTCGGCGCTTGGCATGGACCAGAGTCTGGTTGATCAGATCATGGCGGGTGACGTCGCTGATCATCAGGGGCTGCGCTGGAAATTTGAAGGAAAGGTCTGGGCGGGGCATATTGGTCTATGGCTGCTGTGGATTGCGGCCGGGCTGACGCTGATCACCGGGTTTGATTACTTCCGCAAGGCGATGCCCTACCTGAAAGGAAGCAAGTGATGGATGTCTTGTATTTTGCCTGGGTCCGCGAGCGTATCGGCATCCCGCGCGAACAGGTGGAAACCGAGGCCGCAACCGTGGCCGAGCTGGTGGCAGAGCTGAGCGCCCGCGAAGACCGCTACGCGGCGGCCTTTGCCGACCTCAGCGCGTTGCGTGTGGCATTGGATCAGGATCTGATGGATTTTGACGCATCTTTGGCCGGGGTGCGCGAGGTCGCCTTTTTCCCACCGATGACAGGGGGCTGAGGCGATGAAGATCGCGGTTCAGCAGGCACCTTTTGACTTTGGCGCGGAGGCAGAGGCCTTTTCGGCAGGGGCCACCGGGGCAGGGGCGGTTGTCACCTTTACCGGTGTGGTGCGCGATGCCGAAGAAGGCAGCCTGTCGGCGATGGAAATCGAGCATTATCCGGGCATGACCGAACGGGCGCTGACGAAGATCACCGAAGAGGCCATGCGCCGCTGGTCGCTGGCGGATGCGCTGGTGATCCACCGCTATGGTCGGATGGAAACGGGTGATCAGATCATGATGGTCGCCACTGCATCACGCCATCGCAAGGATGCTTTTGAGGCGGCGGAATACCTGATGGACTATCTCAAGTCTCGGGCGCCGTTCTGGAAAAAAGAATTCCTGAAAAACGGCAATTCCGACTGGGTAGAGGCCAAGGATGCGGATGAGGATGCGTTGACCCGCTGGTAGGCGCAAGGGGAGGGGCGCTGCCCCTCTTGGCCCATGCTGGGCAAATTACCCCCAATATTGTCAGCCAGAGGAAAACGGATCCTGTTGGAGCTGTCTCAGCCGTTGAGCCTTGCTTGCAGCTCTTCGTTGACTTCACGCGCGCTGCGCAGCCCGTCCATGGCCGCGCTAAGTTCGGCTTCGGTCTGGGTGAGCTGGTTGGCAAGCTCCGCCTCGCGTTGTTGCAGATACGTGATCGCCTGATCGCGGGTCTCTTCTGCCTCGTGTAATTCCTGGCTCATCCGGTCGAGATCGGCGACGTCGCTTTGGCGCACACGGGAAAGCCGGTGGACCAGCCAGTTGGCAAACCAGCCCATCGCAAAAACGGCAAAGAGGATGATGGCGGTGGTGATGATGAACTCGGTTCTGTTCATGGGTCTTCGGTCTCCTCTTCCGGGGCAGGCGCAGCGCTGTCATCTGTTTCTGCCGCAGGAGCAGGCTCGCCCTCGTCTTCGTTGGCAGTCAGATCAGACGTAGCGTGAAGCAGGCGAAACTCGATCCGGCGGTTTGCCTCGCGTCCTTCTTCGGTTTCATTGTCTGCGATCGGGGTGCTTTCGCCGTAGCCTTTGGCAGTGTAGGTCGATGTCAGCACCCGGCGTGCGCGCAACTCATTCAGGACCGATTGAGCGCGGGCCTGGCTGAGGTTCTGGTTCATTTCCTCGCGGCCCTGACTGTCGGTATGCCCCTGAATTTCGAGCCGCAGCTCACCGCATTCAGCAAGGATTTCGACAATCGCGTCAATGGTTTCGCGGCTGTCGCCAGACACTGTTGCGGATCCGGGCTCAAAGGCGATTTTGGCGCCTGCCTGCACGGTAGACAGCTCTGCCTCGCAGAGTTCCGCTGGCTTGACCTTGTCCTCCGGTTCGGGAGGCGCCTCATAGGTGATGTCGAGCGCAAAGCCTTCTGCTTCGCCCAGTTTCGCGGCAAGAAGGCGGGCGGCCTCAGCGCGGGCGTCTTCCTGATGGCTCATCCCGCGCAGGTCTACGTTGTCGTCGGTGACGGTCAGCACCCCGCGTTTGAGAAGCGAAAGGGTTTCAAGGCCGGCCAGCACACGCAGGCCCCAGTCGGCAGGAAGGTCGGCGACGTCGCGGGTAGCGGTATATACATTGTCCGACCCAAAGCGCGCTTTGGCAAAGGCGTCAGCGATCCGGCGCATTTCGGCGCCCGGCAGGCGGCCACGCAGCTGCACCTGACCTTCGGGGCTGAGGGTGGCTGTGAATTCGGGTGCGTCGGCTTCGCTGCCGTCTTCGGCGGGCGGCAGGACTGCGTGCAGCGCAAAGACCGGTGGCAACTGCGATCTGAGCTCTCCAACGATCCGGTCGAAGGCCGCCGGATCGGTACCGGTGGTGGCAACCAGAGTGATATCGGCGTCAGAGATGGTGATGCTGCCGCTTTCCAGCGCGGCGACGCTGGCGATGCTGACCTCTGCGGCGCGGGCCCAAGTGGTGGATGGAACCCCCATGCCTATGGTGCAGTTGGGAGACGTGTTTAGGCCCGCGGCGGCGGCGGCGGCCAGGATGCGGCGGTGGCTTTCGTCGCTGTCCGCGGAGCAGGCATCGAACTTTGGCTGCCCGTTCTCGATGCCAAAGCGCAGCGTGAAGGGGGTGATAACAGGGCGTGGCGCGGAAATCGCCAGCGCCAGCCGCAGGCCGGGAGGGGCGTTCCTGTTGAGCTGACGCTCCAGGTCCGTCTTATCTTGCAGGCTGTCGACCATGGCGGTCACCGCCACCTGGCCGGCACCGATGGAAATCTTGGCCCGTGGCAGATGTTCGAGAACATTGATGCCAAAGGACAGCGCATCGATCCAGCCTTCCGGAACCGGGTAACTGGCGGTTTCCAGCAGGTCGGTGACGCGGGCCGATCCAACCTGCTCGCGCATGGTGCCGATGATCTCGCTCCGGTCAGATCCGGCCGGAATCAAACCAATGATGGAAATGCCGCTGGCGTTGCGCAAAATCTCGACCGAGAAACGTGGCGGTGCCAAATCGGCACTGGGCGCAATCTCGATACGGTCGATGATACGCGCGGCGTCAACTGCGCCGCCGGTGCTGGATAGGGCGGTAAACCGCGAGGCTTCATCGGGGGCGGTGCCTTCAAGAATGATCTGCAGCCCATCGGCGGTGACCTCGGCCCATTCGTGGCCTGTCTCATCCAGCGTACGTCGCACCGCTGTTTCGCTGCCCCGCTCCACCGCGGTGACGGCGAAATTGGCAACCACCAGACAAAGTCCGGCGGCGAGAAAAAAGGTCAGGCTGACGATGGTCGCAAATTTTAGGCGCATGAAATCTTGGCTGGTCCGGTGCAGGCTGAACTAGTCTTACAGGGCAAGGGCTTGTGGTTCAATCACGTGAAGAGGGCGATCACAAAGAAGATGAGCGGAATCAAGCCTGTGTCACGGTTGAGCCGGAACAATTGCAACAGCCGGTCGTTGTTTTCGGTGTCCAGCGCCCGCAGTTGCCAGGTGAGGTGCCAGCCCATGGCCCAGGGCGCGGCCAGTGCCAGAACCAGTGCCAGAACGGAGCCTGTCGGCTGCACGGCGGCCAAAACCGCCAGTCCCATCAGGCAGACGGTGCCAACCATGAAGCGGCGCAGCCACATTGCTGTTTGACCGGCAAACAGGCGGGCGGTTGATTTCACTCCGATCAGCGCATCGTCTTCGGTGTCCTGATGGGCATAGATGGTGTCATAGAAGAGCGTCCATGAAATGCCGGCGAGGTACAGCAGGACCGGCGCCCAGTGCAGCGTGCCGGTATGGGCGACCCATGCCAGAAGGGCGCCCCAGTTGAACGCCAGCCCCAGAAAGACCTGTGGCCACCAGGTGAAACGCTTGGCAAACGGGTAGACCGCAACGGGCAGCAGGGCGAGAATGCCCATGGCAATGGCGGCCCGGTTAAAGGTGAGCAGGATAGCAAAGGAGATCAGCGCCTGCAGGATCATCCAGGCAGCGGCGCCTTTGACGGTGACCTGACCAGATGGAATGGGGCGCGACCGAGTGCGTTCGACCATACCGTCGAAGTTGCGGTCGGTGATGTCATTCCAGGTGCAGCCTGCGCCGCGCATCAGCCAGGCGCCTGCGGCACAGCCCACAGCGATCCAGGCGTCCTGCCAACTGATGTTTTGGTCTGACAGCATCGCCAGCACCAGCCCCCACCAGCAGGGAATCAACAACAGCCAGGTGCCGATCGGTCGGTCCGCGCGGGAAAGCCGCAGATAGGGCCGGGACCAGGCCGGGGCCATTGTGTCCACCCAATTACCTGTCACCGCATCGGAAACTTGCCCCGAGGGCGTCGGCGCATCTGGTTTCGGGGTCCCGCCTTGCATATGTATGCCCTCATGAGTGCAAAAGTCAGACTGTATGTAGAGCACCCTTTGGGGGCAGGGCAATCGGTTCCTCTGGACCGCGATCAGGCGCATTACCTCTTTGGGGTGATGCGGCTGGGCATGGGCGCGAAGGTGGCGCTGTTCAACGGGGCCGATGGTGAATGGCTGGGCGAGGTCACCGAGGCCACAAAACGCGGTGGTGTGCTTGCCTGTGTGGAGCAGACCAAGCCCCTGCAGATGCCGCCTGACCTCTGGCTGATCTTCGCGCCGATCAAAAAAGCGCGCACCGACTTCATCGTCGAAAAGGCCGCCGAAATGGGTGCGGCGCGCATTCTGCCGGTACAGACCGATTTCACCAATTCCGACCGCATTCGTCAGGACCGTCTGCAGGCCCATGCGGTTGAGGCGGCAGAACAATGCGGCGGCACCTATGTGCCCGAAGTGGGTGATCTGCAGAAACTGTCGCGGCTGCTGGACCACTGGCCGCAAGAGCGCCAGCTGATGTTCTGCGACGAGGCCGAAGTGGGCAATGCGCTGCAACTAGCCGCCGCCGCCCATTCCGGTTCTCCTTGGGCGATCCTTATCGGCCCCGAAGGCGGGTTCTCTGAAAAAGAGCGCAAACGCCTGCACGCACTGCCACAGTCCCATGTGGTCAGCCTTGGTCCACGTATCCTGCGCGCCGATACAGCGGCAGTGGCGGCAATGACGCTCTGGCAGCAGGCACTGGGGGACTGGGGGTGATTGTGTGGATGGCAGGAACAGTTTTGCTCTCTCACCGGGTGGCCTGTAGTTCCCAACTGGGCCGAATATTTCCCACCATTTATTGCCGAGGTTGGGCCGCTAAAACGCGTGACTGGTAATGGACTAAATCTTTCTAGAATCCGACCAGATCTATGTGCACAAGCAGCCGAACAAGAAGGACATGATTTTCCGTGAACGCAGAACAGGAAATTAGACGCATTCAATGGCAGGTGGGCATTGTCTGTTGGCGCCACAACGCTGAAAAAATTGAGATATTGTCTATCCTAAAGATTTCTCCTCTCGCTCGTATTTTCCGCGCGCGAATGGGAGGGCGAGACGTCGTAGTCAAACAGTTTACATCGCTAAAGCACCGACGGCGAAAAGTGCCTTCGACACTGCATGCTGTTAGAAACCTAAGATCGCGTCTTTCTGAGCAGAAGTTCTCTGCAAATAACTATATTTTGGGTTCGCGGTTGTTTGGAATTGTTGTCGTCGAATTTGTAGAAGGTGACGGCCTCGAGGTTTGCCTAAAAAAGGGTTGGGACGGAGCATTTCGACAACGGTTGATTAGGCTTAGTGCAGAATGGACAAATAAGGCTGCGGGTTCATCGGTCACATCCAAGCCGTTCAGTCGAGAGGCAGTGTCGGGGCGTATCGACTTCTATCAGACAGTTAAGCCAGATCCGCCTTATGCACATGACCTGCAACGGATGGTCCAGATCCTGTATTCTAAGGCGGATGAGTTGGACGGGGTGCAGTTGTTGTCTGCGCGTGGCCACAATGACTTTGCCCCCCGCAATCTGATCATTAGCTCGGACGGTATCTTGGTGGGAATAGATGTGCACCTGGACCGTTACCGGTTTGTGTCTGACCGCGCCGCCAATTTCCTTGTCTCAAAAGATCTAGGGCGCGCTATCGGACGGCGCCCAACGGCATTTGGATTAGACGTTTCAGAAATGAATTACTACCTACGTCACAGTAATGTGCCGCCTGACGAACTGAACTCGTCATTTGTATTTTTTGTAGGATTGTTTCAAATGAGAATGCTTTGCCGAAGGCTGGCTGGGGGAAGAGGTGTTAAATCTCAGCACATGCGGGTTCGATCATATCTCGACAGCGTTGATAGAGGTGAGGCAGTCACGCTCGAGGCTATTCCTGCATAAAAGCAAGGCGCTTTCTTAGTTTGAGCCAAGGCGAAACGGTGTTCTTTTTAGTGGTAGCGTCTGAAAGGTTATCAAAAAAAACGAAGTCGGCTAGGCGACCTTGGGGTTGGAAACCCTTTTCAAGCCCCCTAGTTCGAAGCCTAAGTCGGTCATTGACCCAAGATTGTGAGTTTTGGAGGAAGTGCCACGTTATTTGAAGGCAAACTGATGCTGTAGGTGGTGGGGCGAAAGTCGGCACGATGTGAAGACAGCCACCTGAAAAAGGAGATTGCAGATGATCCGCAAGGCCACTCAGGCCGATCTGTCGGCTTTGCAGGCGTTTCTGGCCCCGCGGGTGGCAACCTCGATGTTTCTGTCCGGCAATCTGCAGGATCACGGGCTGAATGCCACAGGACATCCCACAGCCACAACGTTTTGGCTGACCGAAGACGAGGGCGGCATCACCAATGTCTTTGGTCTGGCCGAGGCGGGCTATTTCACTTTTGAAGCACCAGCGTTTCACCCGCAGATGGCGCCGTCCCTGCGTCAGGCTCTGGCAGGGCGCAAAGTCATTGCTTTGAATGGTGCCGCTGGTCCGGCAGAGGCTGTGCTGGCGGCGCTGGAGCTGAGCAAAGACAAGATCGGTTTTTCCGAAGCCCTGCCGCATTTCAGCCTCGCGGCAGGTGCTTTGATCGTACCGGATGGCCAGACGAGCCTGCGTCCGATGATGGTGGACGATGTGCCGATGGTGTCGGAGTGGCGCTATGGCTATGACGTTGAAATCTTTGGTTCTGAGAACCTGCCCGAAAGTCGGAAACGATCCGAATCTCAGGCTGCTGAACTGGTCGACAGCGGCCGCGGGCGCATCTTGATGGAGGAGGGCCGGCCGGTGGCCATGACCGCCTTCAATGCGGTCCTGCCCCAGATCGTTCAGGTGGGCGGTGTGTTCACCCCACCCGAATTGCGCGGGCGGGGTCATGCGCGCAGGGCCGTGGCCCTGCATCTGCAAGAGGCACAGGCGGCAGGGCAGGCACAGGCCATTTTGTTTGCCTCTGGCGCGTCAGCAGCTCGGGCATATGAGGCTATTGGTTTTACGCGGATCGGCGACTACCGTGTCATCGACCTTGCAGAACCCGTCACAATGGGGACAAGCACATGAGTTTCATCCGACCCGAAGCACAGGCCACGCTGTGGCGCTGGCGTGAATTGATCGCAGCAGGGCTGATGCTAGTGCTGGGTTTGAAATGGGCCCTCTGGGGGCTGGGCTTCTGGGCTGCTGCAGGCTGGGCCATGGTTGCGCTGGGCGTGATTGCCGCTGTGATCGGCGGTCAGCGCTTGCGCTTTCGGCTGGGGCACGGCGGACCCGGTGTGGTGCAGGTGGACGAGGGGCAGATTTCGTACTTCGGACCGCTGACAGGTGGTGCGATTGCGGCCTCCGAACTGGAACGTCTGGCGCTGGATCACACGGCAAAACCCGCCCATTGGGTCTTGGAGCAACCGGACCAGCCGCCCCTGCACATCCCAATCAATGCCGAGGGCAATGAGGCATTGTTTGACGCCTTTTCCGCGCTGCCGGGGCTCAAGGTTGAACGCATGCTGACCGAGCTGCGCCGACCCGGTCCTCACCAGGCTGTGATCTGGGAAAAGCACCAAAGCAGACCGCCTGTGCACAGGCTGCATTGACACCCGCAGAAATTCACCTCACTGCTGCCAAACCAGATTTTTTACAGGAGCGCGGCTCATGTCTATTCCTCAGTCCGGTGGTGAACCGATTGAACGTCACGAGCAGCTTGCAGGCTATCTTGAGAGCGGCTGTAAGCCCAAGGAAGACTGGCGTATCGGCACCGAACACGAGAAGTTCGGCTATTGCAAAGATACGCATCAGCCGCTGCCTTACGAGGGTGAGCGCTCTATCTATGCCATGCTTTCGGGCCTGCGCGACCGCTTCGGCTGGAGCCCGGTAGAGGAAGCCGGCAAGCTGATAGGGCTGGAAAAAGACGGCGCCAATGTCAGTCTGGAACCGGCCGGTGCGCTGGAATTGTCAGGTGCCCCGCTGGAGACCATCCACGAGACCTGCGACGAGGTGAATGTTCACCTGCGCGAAGTGAAAGAGATCGCCGACGAGATCGGTGTCGGGTTCATCGGCCTTGGCGCCGCGCCTGAGTGGACACATGAAGAGATGCCCCTAATGCCGAAGGGGCGTTACAAGCTGATGGATGCCTACATGGGTGAAGTTGGCACCATGGGCCGCGTCATGATGCGCCGCACCTGCACGGTGCAGGTGAACCTCGATTTCGGGTCTGAGGCGGACATGGTGCAGAAACTGCGCGTGGCCCTGGCGCTGCAACCGGTTGCCACGGCGCTCTTTGCCAATTCGCCTTTCCTTGAGGGCAAGCCCAACGGCCACAAATCCTGGCGCAGCCGGGTCTGGCGCGATCTGGATGCGGCACGCACCGGCATGTTGCCCTTTGTCTTTGACGAAGGGTTTGGCTTCGAAGCCTATGCGCAATACGCGCTCGATGTACCGATGTATTTTGTCTACCGCGACGGCAAATACATTGATGCACTGGGCATGTCCTTCCGCGACTTCCTGAAAGGGGAGCTGCCCGCGCTGCCCGGCGAAAAGCCGACGATGAGCGACTGGGCCGACCATCTGACCACCGCCTTCCCCGAGGCGCGGATCAAGAAATACATGGAAATGCGCGGCGCCGATGGCGGCCCGTGGCGACGCCTGTGCGCGCTGCCGGCCTTCTGGGTTGGACTGATGTATGATCAGGCGTCGCTGGATGCTGCCTGGGACTTGGTGAAAGGCTGGGATGCGGAGACCCGCGAGGCCCTGCGCGTGGCGGCTTCTGAACAGGCGCTTCAGGCCGAAGTGGGCGGGATCAAGATGCACGATTTGGCCCGCGAAGTGGTGGCCATTGCCGATGCAGGTCTGAAAGCGCGTGCGCGCCCCGGTGCCGGAGGTCTGGTGCCGGATGAGACCCATTTCCTGAACGCGCTGAAAGACAGTCTGGAAAGCGGTAAAGTGCCTGCCGATGAGCTGCTGGAGCGCTATCATGGCGACTGGAACGGTGACTTGAGCCGGATCTACAGCGAATACAGCTACTGATCCAAACGGGTGCGGGGCGGGGGCTCCCGCCCCTTTTTCCGCATCTTTGATGCTGTCAAAAGCCTTGGGCCGCGCGCCGCGCTGACGCGCGGCGGGCGCGCGTCAGTATTGAGTTTCAGCGCAGAACACGTTGCCTGTCGCGCTGCTGCGATAACAGCTTCCGTAGCCTTCATACACGTCAAAGTCGTAGAGCTGCTCGGCCGCCTTTCCGTTCAGGAGGTAGCGACGACCACAGCATGGGGAATCATCGGCATCGGAGCCGTCAGAGACGGATTCCAACACGGTGACCGCGCCCGAGGGCCATTTGAACCCGGTTGCCAGATGGTTCCGCCCGCCTGTCGTGATGGAACTGGTATCAGTCTGTGTGCAGGGGTCGCTGTCAGTCAGGCGGCCGCCCGAATACACTTGGCACCGGGCTTTGTAAGTCTCGACGGTTGGGGCCGGGGCCAATGCTACGGAAGTTGGATCAGCGGCCAGCTGCCGCAGTGGCGTGTCGGGTGGGTAGAACATGGCCGGGACCAAGGGGGTGTCGTACTGGGCCACATCGTAGTCGACGAGATCAAACGGATCATGGTCGCGCCGGAAGGAAATGTCGCAGCGTTCGGGTTCAGAATCGAAATGACCAAAAGAGGCAACGCCTTGCGCATAGCCATTGGTCTCCGACACTCGCGCCCAGGCATTGCCGTCATGTGGCGAGCGCCCCGTTACCGCCATGCAGGCGTTGGTCATGTGGAGGGCGCTCAAGGTCTGGGGCGCGTCGACGCCGGTCACTCTGATCTTCCAGGCGGCAGCAGTGCGGGGGCTATTGATGCGGTAGAACGTCTCCGGTGGGGTCGATAACATGGTCGAGAGATTGGCGAGGCTCATCTGCAGGAGGCCAATGCGTTCGGTAATCTCGGCGATGCCCTGAACGGCAACACTATAGGCCTTGCGGACGGTGGCCTCGTTGTAGCTGCCCTGCGCAACGACCAGCGAAGGCGCGTGAAACCCCAGATCGCCCGAAGCATGGAGGAACCTGTCCGGTACCAGCCCGATGCCACCTTCAAGACTGCGGCTTCCTGCCATGAAAATCATCGCGCAGGCCGAAAGGCAGCGGGCCTCGGAGCCGACGGCTGTGCCGAAATCCCAACCCAGATCGGCGATTTTCAACGCTTCCAGCAATGCCCCGCCGGGGCTGTCCAGGCAAAGCCGGAAAGACTGATAGCTGTCCCCGTCGCCGCCGTCCCAGTCTTCCAATGCAGCCTGCAGGGCATCGGCGTCACCGGGGGCAATCTGGCCGGTCAGGCTGTGGGTGCATTGCATTTCAGGCAGGGGTTCGCGGCGAATTTCGGCAGCAGGAAGGGTGGTTGCCGCCGCGCAGAGCAGAGCAGCGGCAATCGTCAGGATAAATTTGTTCACGTCTGTGGGTTCCCGGTCAATGTGAACCCACGCTAACGTCACGGCCCCAGACGGGCAACTGCCGCTGACTATTTCTGACCGATCTTGGGTTCTTCGCCCTTCACGATACGGGATATGTTGGCGTGGTGCCGGATCAGCACGATGGCAGCAAGAAGAACCGCCAGAATCACCCCGGCGCGGTGGCCAAGCAACAGCGCCCAGAAGGGTGAGGCCACAGCCGCCGTAAGCGCACCCATCGACGAAATCCGCGTGATCGCGGCCGCAGCCAGCCAGGTGAGGCAGCAGGCCACACCAACCGGCCAGAACAGTGCCAGCCACAGGCCAAGGAAGGTAGCGACACCCTTGCCGCCTTTGAAACCCAACCAAACCGGAAAACAATGGCCGATAAAGGCCGCAAACCCGGCCAGCTGCACCGCGTCTTCGCCGGCAAAGGCGCGCGCCAGTAGCACGGCCGCCGCACCCTTGCCGCCGTCCAGCAGCAGAGTCAGCGCCGCGGCCTTTTTCGACCCGGTGCGCAGCACATTGGTGGTGCCGATATTGCCGGACCCGATGTCGCGCAGATTGCCGAGACCCATCGCTCTGGTCAGGACAAGGCCAAAGGGAATGGAGCCCAGCAGATAGCCAAGGATCCCCCATAGCAGGAGGGCAGGCAGGGCGGTTTCAAGCACAGGCATCAGCTTCTCCGGTAGACGGGTTCACCCGCCACATAGGTTTCCAGAACCCGGCCCTGCATGCGCTGGGTGTCATAGGGGGTGTTCTGCGATTTTGAGGCCAGTTTGAAACGGTCCATCACAAAGGGCGCGTCCGGGTCGAACAGCACCAGATCAGCTGGAGCGCCGGTCTTCAGGCGGCCGCTGTTCAGCCCCAGCCGTTTTGCCGGGTTCAGCGACATGGCGCGCCACAGGGTTGGCAGATCCAGATGGCCGGCATGGTAAAGACGCAGGGCGGCGGGCAGCAGGGTCTCCAGCGCCACGGCGCCAGCGGCGGCTTCTTCAAAAGGCAGGCGTTTGCTTTCTTCGTCCTGCGGCGTGTGCATCGAGGAGATGATATCGATCAGCCCGCTGCGCACTGCCTCAACCACGGCAAGCCGGTCTTCTTCGCTGCGCAAGGGGGGCTTTACCTTAAAGAAGGTGCGGTAGCCCGACACGTCCAGCTCATTTAGGGTCAAGTGATGGATCGAAGTGCCGGCGGTGATGTCGAGCCCATTGGCCTTGGCGCGTTCCAGCGCCGGTAGTGCGCGCGCCGTTGTGATCTGGTCGGCGTGATATTTGGCACCGGTCATTTCCAGCAGGGCAATGTCACGGTCCAGCCCCATGCGTTCTGCCATCGGCGAAACAGCTGGCAGGCCATAAAGCGCGGCGAACTTGCCGGATGTCGCCGCAGCGCCTGCACTCAGGATCGGTTCCTGCGGGTGGGCTACGACCAGCGCGCCGCAGGATTTGGCGTAAGTCAGTGCGCGGGTGAACACTTTGGTGTTGGCCACCACATGATCGCAGTCAGAAAAGGCCACGGCGCCGGCATCCATCAGGAAGCCGATCTCGGTCATCTCGCGGCCCGCGCGCCCCTTGGTGAGCGCGGCCATAGGCAGCACCTTCACAGGCGCGTCGGCCTGCGCCCGGCGGGTGACGAATTCCAGCGTCTCAGGGTTGTCGATCGACGGGCTGGTGTCGGGGCGGGTGACCATGGTGGTGACCCCGCCTGCGGCTGCAGCCAGACCGGCGGTCTTGTAGCTTTCCTTGTGGCGCTCGCCGGGCTCGCAAACCTTGACGCCGATATCGACAATGCCGGGGGCAAGGCATTTGCCGCCGCAATCGATCACCTGCACATCATCGGGTGACAGCCCGTGGTTGGGCAACTCCTGTGCGGCGTCGGCGCCGCCGGGGAAGATGGCGGTGATGCGCCCCTGCGCGGCAATCAGCCCGCCGATGGAATCAGTGCCTGCCTCGGGGTCGATCAGGCGGGCGTTGGTGAAGAGGATGGTCATGTGGTTTCTCTCCTGAAACGCGGGGTCAATGGGCAGCCCGTTCGATGACAGCTGCGCTTGCCTTCGGGTCCGCCTGATATTTGATGAGATGTTTGTCGCCACCCTTGGTGACCACCTGCACATAGGTGCCCATGGTATTGACCTTGGCGATATCGGTCAGCGCGATGTTGCGTTCAGCGGGACCGGTGAGGGCCGTGTCGGTCAGGGTCCAGACCACGGCCATTTCTTCGCTGCGCATATAGAGCCCGCGGACGGTGATCGCGGCCAGCCCGCCGATGGCACCGGTCCAGACATGCGGATTGCCGGCAAGCCACAGGAGCAGCATGGCGAGTCCCATGCCAAAGACGGCCATCCAGGAATGGGCGCGGAGGTAGGCCTGGGTGTCAGGGAGGAATTCGGTTTGGGTCATGTCAGGTCACCAGACGGTAAAGGCCAAGAAAGATCAGCGCCAGAACCACAATCGTGATGGTGCCGCCAAGGCGGCTCGACTTGCGGCGCGCAGCGCGTGGCGACAGGCGGTTGGGGCGGGAGGGAAGGGCGCTTTCGGCGGTGACCTTCTGGGCGCTCCATTTGGCATCGGGCTCTTCGAAGGTGGCGGCCAGACGGATCTGCTCGGCTGGGGTCAGCCTTGTGTCTTCTCCGCGAAAGGCGCGCGAGCGCAGCAGCATGATATGGCCATCCAGCGTGCTGAGGGCGACTGCGCAGGCCTCCACGTCACCGGCCGGGATGCCGCAGCCTTCGGTCAGATATCCGGACAGGCCCAGCTCTTCGAGATCGCGCAGAGGGAAGATTTCCACATGGTCCAGATCGATGTCGTCGATGCCAAGGATTTGCGCCAGTGCACCGGGTTCTCGCAGGAAACGCACCTGTTCGGGGCGCATGTCGAGGTTGAAGACGCGGATATGGCCGCGTTCGCCCTCTGGGATATGAATCACCCCGGTCATTGTCTTATTCCGCTGCCGGCTGTCGCGCGCTGCGCAGGTTACGGGCCAAAAGGTCCATCGCCGCCATGCGCACGGCGACGCCCATTTCCACCTGTTCCTGAATGACCGAGCGGTTGATGTCATCGGCGATGGTGCCGTCAATTTCGACCCCGCGGTTCATCGGACCGGGGTGCATGACGATGGCATCCGACTTGGCATAAGACAGTTTGTCCGCGTCCAGCCCGTAGCGGTGAAAATATTCACGCTCGGACGGGATGAAGCCGCCGTCCATTCGTTCTTTTTGCAAGCGCAGCATCATCACCACGTCCACGTCCTTCAGCCCTTCGCGCATGTCGTCATAGACCTCGGCGCCAAACTCGGCGAACTGGCTGGGCACCAATGTGGGCGGGGCGACCAGACGGATGCGGTTTTCCATCTTGCCCAGCAGGATCAGGTTGGAGCGCGCCACACGGCTGTGGGTGATGTCGCCGCAGATGGCGATGTTCAGACGGTGCAGCCGGCCCTTGGCACGGCGTATGGTCAGCGCGTCCAGCAGGGCCTGGGTGGGGTGTTCGTGTTTGCCGTCGCCGGCGTTCAGCACCGCGCAGTTCACCTTCTGGCTCAGCAGGTCAACAGCACCGGAATGGGGGTGGCGCACCACCAGCAGATCCGGGTGCATCGCATTTAGCGTCATTGCTGTGTCGATTAGGGTTTCACCCTTTTTGATCGAAGAGGCCTGCATCGCCATGTTCATCACATCCGCACCCAGCCGTTTGCCGGCAATCTCGAATGAGGCCTGGGTACGGGTGGAGTTCTCAAAGAACATGTTGATCTGGGTGAGGCCCGCCAGCGCATCGGAATGTTTCTCGGCGCGGCGGTTCTGATCCACATAGGTTTCGGCGAGATCCAGCAGTTCGGTGATCTCATGCGGTTTCAGCTGTTCGATACCGAGGAGGTGGCGGTGGGGAAAGGACATCGGCGTGCTCCGCAATAGGTCGCGCTCTTATAGGCAGGCAGCGCGAGGCGGGCAAGGTGGCTGCACCCTGTCCTGGCGCCCACCCGCCCGCCCCGCCGCGACAGGGTGCAGAGCAGCGTTTGCGTCTGTTGTTTCAGGGGCATAGATTGGGTGCATGGAATCGGGTTTGGATTATTGGAGCGCCAAGGCGCTGTTGGACTGGCAGGTGGAGCTTGGCGCCACTGAAGCCATCTGTGATGCGCCAGTGGACCGCTATGCGCTAGCCGATCGTGCGCCCAAAGCCAAAGAGGCCCAAAAAGCCGCACCGCCGGTGGTGGTGAAACCTGCGGATGTGGACCCGGTTCAAGTTGCCCAGCAGATGGCGCGTGCCGCTACCGGCTTGCCGTCCCTGCGTGAGGCACTGGGCGCCTTTGAATATTGCGAACTGAAAAAAGGCGCGCGCAATCTGGTGTTTTCGGATGGTCAGGCGGGCGCACGGGTGATGATCATCGGTGACGCACCCGGCCGCGACGAAGACCGCGAGGGCCGACCCTTTGTTGGTCGGACGGGTGTGCTGCTGGACAAGATGCTGGCGGCAATCGGGCTGTCGCGCGGGCCGGACGTCTATCTGACCAATGTGCTGCCCTGGCGGCCGCCGCAAAACAGTGGCCCGCTGACAGCCGAAATCGCCATGATGCGCCCCTTTCTGCAGCGCCATGTGGAGCTGGCTAAGCCGGATGTGTTGGTGCTGATGGGTAATGCCAGCTGCGAGGCTGTCCTGGGCCGCCGGGGTATCACCCGGTTGCGCGGCAAATGGGAACAGGCCTGGGGCAAACCTGTGATGCCGATGCTGCACCCGGATGATCTGCTGCGCCAGCCGCAGCAGAAACGGCAGGCCTGGGCCGACTTGCTGGAGTTGAAAGCAAAGCTCTCCCCCCTCAACTGAGGATACCGACATGAAGATTCTGGCCTTTTCCGATCTGCATCTGGCCCGTTCGCGGGCCGCAGCGCTGGTAGAGGCAAGCGCAGGCGCTGATCTGGTGATCGGCGCCGGTGATTTCTGCAATGGCCGCGAAGGTCTGGGGCAGGCAATGGAAATGCTCGAAAAGATCACAGCACCGATGGTTGTGGTGCCGGGCAATGCCGAAAGCGCCGAGGAACTGCGCAGCGCCGCCCTGCCGAGCATGACCGTCCTGCATGGCAACAGCTGCGAGATCGGCGGGCTGGACATTGTGGGGCTGGGCGGCGGCGTGCCGATCACCCCTTTCGGCAGCTGGTCCTGGGATTTGAGCGAGGCTGAGGCGACCGCGTTGCTGGATGGAAACCTGCGCGCAGATGTTCTGGTGACCCATTCGCCGCCCAAGGGACTGGGTGATGTGACCTCGGCCGGGCTGTCTGTCGGGTCCACGGCCATCCGTGCCGCCATCGAACGTCTGCAGCCGCAGCTTGCCTTTTGCGGCCATATCCACGACAGCTGGGGCGCAAGGGGCAGGATCGGCACCACGCGGGTGGCAAATCTGGGCCCCAAACCCAACTGGTTTGAGATTGATGAGTGTTGATCCTATCGTTCTGCTTGCGTTTATTCCCGCAGCCTTAGCTCTGAACCTGACGCCGGGCGCGGATATGATGTTCTGTCTTGGACAGGGGTTGCGATCCGGGCACCGCTCTGCGGTGGCGGCAAGTGCCGGCGTGTTTGCCGGTGGCATGGTGCATGTCAAACTGGCGGGACTGGGGCTGGGCGCAGCAGTGGCGGCAATGCCCTGGGTCTTTGATGTCATTCGCTGGGTCGGGGTGGGCTATTTGCTGTTCCTGGCTTGGGGGGCGTTTCGCAATGGCGCCATAGCCGCGGATGCGCCGCAGATCCCGGCAGGTCGCGCATTTCGGGCGGGGTTTGCCGTCAATCTGACCAATCCCAAGTTCATCCTGTTTGTGCTGGCCTTTCTGCCACAGTTCGTGAACCCCGCGGCTCCGGTGTTGGCGCAGTTCCTGATCTTTGGATTTGTGCTGAGTTTTGGCGGGTTTCTGGCCAACGGTGCCGTTGGGCTGTTTGCGGGTCGCGCCGGTCAGATGTTGATCCACAACCCGGCCGCCGGGCGCTGGCTGGGCCGGATATCGGGCACGATATTTGCCGGTCTCGCGCTGAGGCTGGCCATTTTGGAAAGAACTTAGAGACCTATGTCACGTATCGACGAAGACAAAGACTTCATCCCGGTCCGCATTGCGGTGCTGACCGTATCTGACAGCCGGTCGCTGGCCGAAGACCGGTCCGGCGACACGCTTGTGGCCCGGATCGAGGCGGCAGGTCATATCTTGGCTGACCGCACCATCATCAAGGACGAACGCGCTGAGATCGCGGCCCAGCTGCGCACATGGGTGGCCACCCCTGAGATCGACGTCATCATTTCAACGGGCGGCACCGGGCTGACAGGCCGCGACGTGACGGTCGAGGCGCACCGTGACGTCTATGAAAAAGAGATCGAGGCCTTTGGCACCGTTTTCACCATCGTATCGATGAAAAAGATCGGCACCAGCGCCGTGCAGTCGCGCGCCACTGGCGGTGTTGCTGGCGGCACCTACCTGTTTGCGCTGCCCGGCAGCCCCGGTGCCTGCAAGGATGCATGGGATGAAATCCTGTCGCCGCAGCTGGATTACCGGCACCGTCCCTGCAATTTTGTGGAAATAATGCCCAGATTGGACGAACATTTGCGACGGAAATGATCCGGAGCTGCGTTAAGACCGTAAGCCTCCCGGCGGCAGAACATGTCCGCGCGGGGTTTAGGCGTGGCAAAAAGGTAGGGAAAACCCCACCAAGGGAGAAGATATGCGCTTTCTGCGTCAGAGTTTGGCCGGGGTATTTCTGGCCGCTGTAACCGCTGGTTTGTTGTTTTATGCCGGAACTCTGGTTTTTGGTGCGGTGCAGGATCGTATGGCGGGCGGGCGCAAGGCGCCGCCGGCGCGTGAACGGGTCTTTGCCGTCAGCCTGGTCACCGCCGAAATGGGCAGTGAAACACCGGAGCTGATTGCCTTTGGCCGCGCGCAAAGCCGCCGCAAGCTGGAACTTAGGATGCCGGTTGCGGGGCAGGTGGCCTTTCTGGCCGAGGATTTCGTCGAAGGCGGCACGGTTGAGCCCGGCGAATTGCTGGTGCGACTGGACCCCGCAGATGCGGATGCGGCTTTGAAACGGGCTGAGGCCGACCGGCTGGACGCCCGCGCTGATGCCAGCGAGGCGGGCCGGGCGCTGGGCCTTGCGGCGGATGAATTGCAATCTGCCGAAGATCAGGCTGCCCTCCGTTTGCGGGCCCTGCAGCGCCAGCTGGAGCTGAAGGAGCGCGGCGTGGGCACCGCCGCCACAGTTGAAACAGCCGAGCTGGCAGCGGCGCAGGCTCGTCAGACGGTGATCTCGCGCCAGCAGGCGCAATCACAAGCCGAGGCGCGGGTGGATCAGGCCGCCGCCAAACTTGCACGGGCTGAAATCGAAGTGGGTGTGGCCCGTCGCGATCTGGAGGATACCGAGGTAAGGGCCCCATTTGCCGGCACGCTGCAAATGGTGTCACTGGTCGAGGGTCGCCGGGTTTCGGCCAATGAACGGCTTGCTGAACTTGTTGATCCGGCGCAGCTGGAAGTCTCGTTTCGGGTGTCCACTGCGCAATATGCACGGCTGCTGGATGAGGCGGGCAATTTGCGCAAACTGCCGGCCAGGTTCTCGCTCGATTCCGCCGGGGCCGCCCTGACCGCCACTGGCGTCATCAGCCGCGACAGTGGCGCGGCTGGCGAAGGCCAGACCGGGCGTCTGATCTATGCGCAGCTTGATCCTGCGCCGGGTTTCAAGCCTGATGATTTCCTGACCGTTCGGGTGCAGGAGCCGCCGGTGGACCGCGTTGCGCGGGTGCCGGCCTCGGCGCTGGATGCCAAGGGGACGGTCCTGGTTCTGGGCGAGGGTGATCGTCTGGAATCCCTGGATGTTGAGCTGGTCCGCCGTCAGGGTGACGAAGTGTTGATCCGCGCTCGTGGCTTGCGGGGCCGTGAAGTGGTGGTCAGCCGTACCCCGCTGTTGGGCGGCGGTATTCGTGTGCGGCCCTTGCGCACGGATGCCAGCGGCGTGGTGCAGGCCCCGCCAGAGCCTGCCTTGGTTGAACTGAGTGATGAACGCCGCGACAAACTGGTGGCCTTTGTCGAAGCCAACAAACGGATGCCGGACCCGGTCAAACAACGTCTTCTGTCGCAGCTGGCCGAGGGTAAAATCCCGGCCGATGCGCTGGAACGGCTTGAATCCCGGATGGGAGGGTAACGCGCCATGGTCCGTGATCTCCCCGGTGCCGCTGGCGGTATCCTGAGCTATTTCACCCGTCACCGGACTGCGGCAAACCTGCTGCTGGTGGTGCTGGTGGTCCTTGGCCTTGCTGCCGTGCCAAACATGCGGGCGCAGTTTTTCCCGGATGTGATTGTCGAAAACGTTTCAGTCAGCATCGATTGGGAAGGGGCGGGCCCCGAGGATGTCGACAGCGCAATCGTGCAGCTGGTTGAACCGTCTATGCTGGCGATCGACGGGGTGGAATCCTCAAAAGCCACATCGCGCGAAGGCCGCGCGACCATCTCGCTTGATTTCGAACCCGGATGGGACATGTCGCGGGCGGCCGATGACGTGCAAGCTGCGGTCGATGCGATCACCACCCTGCCGGATGATGCCGAAGACCCCAAGGTGCGGCGCGGCGCCTGGCGCGACCGGGTTACTGATGTGGTCATTACTGGCCCGGTCGATGCCAGCCAGCTGGGGCTGTTTGCCGATGAACTGGTGGTGCGCCTGTTCGAGGCCGGCGTGACCCGCACCTCGATCCGCGGTGTTGCGGCACCACAGACCATGGTCGAAGTGCCCACCGCCAGCCTGATCGCCCATGATGTCACCATGGCCGAGATTGCCGCCGTCATCGAAGCCGAGGTTGTCGCCAACCCGGCCGGCGACGTCAGCGGTGCCAACGCCCGGGTGCGAACCGGGCGAGAGAAACGCAGCCCCGACGAGCTGGAAAACCTGGTGCTGCGCTCCAACGCAGATGGATCTTCGCTGACGATTGGCGATGTTGCCTCGATCAGCGTCGAAGGCACGGATCGCGCGCGTGCCTATTATGTGGAGGATAATCAGGCGGTTTCCATCCGTGTTGACCGTTCCAACCAAGGCGATGCCATCGATATTCAGGACTCGGTCCAGCAGGTGGCAATAGATATGCAGGCCAGCCTGCCGCAGGGTGTCACGATGGAGCTGATCCGCACCCGCTCCGAAGCCATCACCGGCCGTTTGAATCTGCTGGTCGACAATGGGCTGATGGGTCTTGGGCTGGTGTTGTGCCTCTTGTTCCTGTTCCTCAATGCGCGCATTGCCTTCTGGGTTGCGGCGGGCATTCCTGCCGCGATGCTGGCGGCGATTGCCCTGATGTGGCTGGGTGGAATCACCATCAATATGATCAGCCTCTTTGGTCTGATCATCACGCTGGGCATCGTGGTGGATGATGCCATCGTGGTCGGCGAACACGCTGATTTCCGCGCTCGCCGATTGGGTGAGCCGCCGATGATGGCCGCCGAGAACGCCGCGCGTCGTATGGCGATGCCGGTTCTGGCCGCCACCCTGACCACCATCATCGCCTTCTTTGGCCTTACCACCATTGGCGGCCGCTTTGGCACTTTGATCGGCGATATTCCCTTCACCGTGATTGCGGTGCTGGCGGCCTCGCTGGTGGAATGTTTTCTGATCCTGCCCAATCACCTGGCCCATGCGCTGATGCATTCCAGCAAGGAACATTGGTACGACTGGCCAAGCCGCACGGTGAACAAGGGCTTCCGCTGGATGCGGGACCACCTGTTCCGCCCCTTGATGGGCTGGGTCGTCTGGGCGCGTTACGCTGTGCTGGCGGGTGCGGTTGCCCTTTTGGCGGGGCAGGCGGCACTGCTGATCAGCGGCGACGTCAAGTGGCGGTTCTTCAACGCGCCGGAACGGGGCTCTGTCACCGGAAACTTTGCCATGGTCGAGGGGGCCACCCGCGAAGACACCCTCGCCATGATGCGCGAAATGCAGCGCGCGACAGATGCGCTGGCCGCGCGTCTGGAGGCGCAGTACGGCTGGCAACCGCTGGACTATGTGATGGGCGAAGTCGGCGGCAACGCGGGCCGTACCCTGGCCGGGGCTGACACCAAAGACAGGGATCTGTTGGGGTCGATCTCGATAGAATTGATCGATGCTGATCTGCGCATCAAACCCGATGGCCAGCCCTATTCCAGCTTTGCCTTTGTGGCGGATCTGCAGGAAGAGGTGCGCGAACACCCGCTGGCCGAAACGGTTGCCTTCCGGGGGTGGCGCTCTGGCCCTGGTGGCGATGCGCTGGATGTGCAGTTCTATGGCGCTGATGTCCACACCCTGAAAGCCGCCTCTGAAGATCTGAAAACCGCATTGGCCCGCTATGGTGAGGTTTCGGCAATCGAGGACAACCTCGCCTATGACAAGGAGGAGATCTTCCTTGATCTGACGCCGCAGGGTCAGGCGATGAATTTCACCATCGACAGCCTGGGCCGGGTGCTGCGCAACCGCCTGAACGGGATCGAGGCCGCAACCTATCCCGACGGGGCGCGTTCGGCCACCATCCGGGTTGAATTGCCCGAAGGAGAGCTGACAGCAGACTTCCTCGAAAGCATGCTGATGCGGGCGCCCAACGGGTCCTACGTGCCGCTTGCCGATATTGTCTCGGTCAGCCAGCGCACCGGCTTTTCCACGGTGCGCCGAGAGAATGGTGTTCGGGTGATGAGCGTCACCGGCGACATCTCCGAAGATGATCCTGCCCGCGCCGAAGAAATCTTGCGCGCATTGGAAGAAGAGATCCTGCCCGAAATTGCCAGCATCCGTCAGGTGGACTGGGATATGTCGGGCCTGTCCGAGCAGGAGGAAGAATTCATCAATGATGCCCTCACCGGGCTGATCCTCTGCCTGACCGGCATCTATCTGGTGTTGGCCTGGGTCTTTGCCAGCTGGACACGGCCGCTGGTGGTGATGGCGGTGATCCCCTTTGGACTGGTGGGCACCATCTGGGGCCATTACGTCTGGGAGGTGCCACTGAGCATGTTCACAGTGGTTGGTCTTTTGGGCATGACCGGGATCATCATCAATGATTCCATCGTGTTGGTGACAACCATTGACGACTACGCCAAGGAGCGTGGGCTGGTGCCGTCGATCATCGAAGGTGCCGCAGACCGTCTGCGCCCGGTGATGCTGACCACGCTGACCACGGTTCTCGGCCTGACACCGCTACTGTACGAAGGCTCGCAACAGGCGCAGTTCCTCAAACCGACGGTGATCACGCTCGTTTACGGGCTTGGTTTTGGCATGTTCCTGGTGCTGCTGGTGGTGCCTGCCCTGATTGCGGTTCAGCAGGACGTTGCACGCCCCTTTGCCGCGCTGCGCCGGGCGCTGCGGCCGGGGGCAGGCGGGCTGCGCTGGCTGGTGCTGGCCGGTGCCGCTGTTCAGGCGGTTTGGTTCGGGCTGGCGATGGTCTGGCCTGCGCTGCAGGGCGCGCTGCATCCCCTGTTTGCCGCGGCTTTGCCAATGCTGTCTGCGATGGCGCCTATGCGGGCCGCGCTTCTCGGCTATCTGGGCGGGGCACTGGTCATTGCCTGTATCTTCTATCTGGTCGGCGCGCTGAGCTACGCCCTGAGGTCGCGCCAGCGCGCTTGAGCCAACCGCGCAACATCCGCCACCCCGTCAAGCAACAAGAGGCCGGACCCGGCAAGGGTTTCGGCCTTTTGCCATTGCGCCTGCAGCGCGTCATCGGCAGGCGCGGGATCACCTGTCTGGTATTCACACAGGACAGCGGCAAGGTGGTACTGGCGCTGCACCGCGCCCTGCGCGTCGCGCAGGATCACATCAAGGCTGGTCAGGTATTCAACGGCGCGCGCAGTGACGCCGGTTTCCTCGGCCAGCTCTCGTACCGCCGCCTCGGTCGCGGTCTCGCCCAGTTCCACATGGCCGCCGGGAAACCCCCAAAAGCCTGCATTCGGCTCATTCTTGCGCTGAACAAGGATCACCCGCCCCTGATGCCAGACCACGGCTATTGCACCCAGAATGGGCGCATCTGTTGCTCGCATGAGTTTTCTCCGTTGCCCGATGGCCGGGTTTATCCTGCCGTGCAGCCACGGATGTCAACGGCGTGGTTTTGCCCCAAGACGGTGATGCGCAGGGCCGAACGGTTCAGCCCGACCGCCTCAGCGCCGTCGTTCAGGAACTCTGCCGAAGCCAGCAGAACCGCCCCGCGCCGTTCGGTATGCGAGGCCGCAAGATACAGGCCGGACACACCGGGTTCGATTACTGCCAGCTCAGACCCGCCCGCGCTGGGCATACGGATCTGAGCCTCGACGGTGAAGCCTTCTGCGGTGGGGCTCAGCCGACAAGAGGCGGATGTCACCCCGGCTTCATTGGCGGAAAAGGGCCGGCTGGCCATGGCTGCGGCGATGGCCGGGTTGCGCCCGGCGTCCCGGTCGATCCTGTGATCAAAGCCCGCTTGCGACGGCACGCAGACATCCTTGCAGACGCCAAACTCCATCTGCCCCTTCAGGCGCACCGGCTTGGCCGGGTTCTGCGGGGTGATTTCGACCGGCAGCACCAGCTGGTCGTGATAGCCGATGGTACGCAGGCCCGAGCTGTCAAAGACTTCGGGCGCTGGCCAGGTGATGTCGATATCACCAATATTGCGGGAACCGCGCCAGGTGAAACTCGGGGGAATGCCCGCATCGCCCGGCGCGCGCCAATATGTTTTCCAGCCCTCCGGCAGGGTGATGCGCAGCGCCGCCATATAGGTGCCGTCTTTGGTGGGACCACCGTCCAGCACCTCCAGCTCAGCCAGCGGGTCAGGCAGGCCTCCGGCCGAGGCCGGTTCCAGCCCCGCAACACAAAGGGCGGCAGCGGTCAAAACTGAGAATGCGGTCTTCATCATGTCTTCTACATGGGCTGTTTGGTCATGAAATCCAAGTCACGTCACCGTCAGATCCCCGCCAGTGCGACAGGAAAACCCCGCTGCCCCTTGTCAGAGCCCGTCTGCAGCGCCATTGTTTAAAGAAGCGCCTGCACAAGGGGTTGGCGCGGAAAGGCAGGTGCAAATGGATCTCACCGGCAAGCTTTTGATCGCCATGCCCGGCATGGGGGATCCCCGGTTCGAACATTCCGTCGTTTTCCTGTGCGCGCACAGCGACGAGGGCGCGATGGGGCTTATTGTGAACAAGACGGCGCCAGAGGTGCAGATGGGCGACCTTCTGGATCAGCTTGATATTTCGCCCAAAGGCAAGGGCGCGGGCAGCCTGCCGGTGCGCTTTGGCGGCCCGGTCGAAACCCAGCGCGGTTTTGTGCTGCATTCGCCGGACTACGAGGCGAGCCTGAACTCCCTGCATGTCTCGGATAAGTTTTCCATGACCGCAACGCTGGATATTCTGGAAGATATCGCCGCCGATCAGGGCCCTGATCGGCTGTTGATGATGCTGGGCTATGCGGGCTGGGGCCCCGGTCAGCTGGAAGGTGAGATCGGTCTCAATGGCTGGCTGACAGTGGACGCCGAGGAAGAGCTGATCTTCACCCTGAAAGACGAAGACAAATGGGCTGCGGCGCTGAATTTGCTGGGCGTGGACCCGTTGGGCCTCTCTGCGGCGGCCGGTCACGCCTAGTCCGGCGCAAACGCGGCCGTCAGTTCCTGTTCATAGGCAAACAGCGCTGGCAATCCGCCGGTGTGTACAAACAGAACACGCATACCGGGGCGCAATGTCCCGTCAGCTAGCAAACCCGGCACGGCGGCAAAGCTTTTGGCTGTGTAGACCGGATCCAGAAACAGCCCCTCGCGTTGCGCCATCATGCGAATGGCCGCCTCGGCGTTTGCACCAAGCTGGCCATAGCCCGGTGCCAACGCCCCGTCCCAAAGACGGATGTCTGTAGCCGCAAAGGCCTGTGACAAGCCCAATAGATCGGCAAGCCGTTGGTGCACCTCAGTCAGCCGGGCGCTCTGTTCCCTCGCCGAACGGCGTACGCAACTGCCCCAGACCGGGGTATCGCAGCCGTCCAGTCGCAACCCGGCCAGTAGCCCAGCGTGGGTCAGCCCACTGCCTGAAGCGACGACAATAGCATCAAAGTCCGGTGCCTGCGCGCGCAGCTCTTCTGCGGCCCTCATATAGCCCAGGGCACCGCGCGGTGGATTGTTCAGCCCAAGAGGAATGACATAAGGGCGGTGGCCTTTGCGGCGCTCTTCCTGTGCGCGGGCGTGCAGGGCCGCATCAGCGCCCGCTTCGTCTTCGCCTTCGGGGAAGTATATGATCTCAGCACCCAGCAGCCGATCCAGCAGCACATTGCCCGATTGCTGATAGGTGGTGCCCATGTCGGGAACGCGTGCCTCAAGCTGTAGGATGGCTCGCATGTTCAGCTGTGCGGCGACCGCTGCCGCGCAGCGCACGTAATTGGACTGAACCGCGCCGGTTAGCAGGATCGTGTCGGCGCCTTCGGCCAAGGCTGCGCCGAAATAATACTCCAGCTGACGGATCTTGTTACCGCCGAACCCCAGCCCGGTCAGATCATCCCGTTTGATCCAGAGATCCAGATCAAGTGCTTCCGACAATCCGGACAGGGGTTCCAATGGGGTTGCTGCCCTTAGAAGGCGTGCGCGCGGGAAACTCTGCAAAAGGGTCTCTGGTTTTTCCATGCCCCAACTCTTGAAGGAATGCGCTTCAAATTCCAGCTCAAACTCGCCTTTGTGAGAATACTCCGCGCAGGTCAGGGCAGCGGGGCAGCGCCCTGCCCAAAAGGTGAATGGGGCCGTCGGGGCCGCATGAACGGGTGGCAGTTAGCTCTTGGGGGCGGCGGCGCGTTGCAGCCGGTCATTGATCGCCTGTCCCAGCCCGTGGTGGGGAACCGGTGCTACGGCGATGGCACGGCCCTGGCCGTCCAGACTGTGAAGATGGCCAAACAGATTTGCCGCAGCCTCCGCCAGATCGCCTGTCTCCGATAGGTTCAGATCGCAGTCCATCGGGCCAAATCCCAGAAACAGCTCATCCCCTTCGCCTGCCTGCGCGTTCAGGCGCAACGCCGAGTCCGGGGCATAATGCGACAGCAGCTGACCGGGGGCGGTCAGCGGGTCTGTGGCGTCGCGCGTGATCAGCGGGCGGCCGAGGACGGCTTCGATCTCCTCTGCCGCCAGCCCGCCGGGGCGCAGCAGCATGGGCAGATTCCCGGCAAGACCGATGATGGTGGATTCCAACCCAACATCGCAGGGGCCATCATTCAGAACCGCAGCGATCCTGCCATTCAGACCGCCCAGTACATGGGCCGCAGTGGTCGGGCTGATGCCGCCGGACGGATTTGCCGACGGGGCGGCGACCGGCCCGTCCAGTGCCTCCAGTATGGCATGGGCGGCTGGATGGGCAGGCACACGCACCGCCAACGTTGAAAGACCAGCCGTCACCAGCCCGGAAATCCCATGCCCCTCTTTCAGCGGCAGAACCAGGCTCAGCGGGCCGGGCCAGAAGGCGTTCGCCAGCACCTCGGCCAGATCATTCCAAACCACATAGCGCTGTGCAGCCGCGGCCGAGGCCACATGGGCGATCAGCGGATTGAACGCGGGACGGCCCTTGGCGGCGTAAATATTGGCCACGGCCGTGCCATTGCGTGCATCGGCGCCCAGCCCGTAGACCGTCTCGGTCGGAAAGGCGACGAGAGCGCCCATCCGCAGCAGCTCTGCCGCACGGGCGGTTCCGGCCTGATCGGGGCCGAGGATTTCACTCTGAGCACTGGACATAAGCTGTGACGCCGCGTTTTGGTTGCTATAAACGACCGGCTGGGTAGGTAATCGGTCAAGCCCAGACTTTTACCGGCATCATCCGCCAAAGCCAAGGTGGCCTGCACTGATGCTGAAGACACAAGAGGATGCCCATGACGTACCGCGCGCCCGTTTCCGATCACGAGTTCATCCTGAAGCAGCTGACCGGCTTTGATCAGGTCTCTGCCACCGGTCTTTTTGCCGAGGCAGACGCAGATCTGGCCAGCGCCATTCTGACCGAGGCGGGCAAGATGTGCGACGAGGTGATCGCGCCGCTGAACCGTGGTGGCGATATTGAACCCGCAAAGCTTGAAAACGGTGTGGTGCGCACTTCGCCCGGTTATGGCGCGGGTCTGAAAGCCATCGGTGACGGCGGCTGGATCGGCATGAGCGCGCCGCAGGAATACGGCGGCATGGCGCTGCCGATGGCGCTGACCACCGCCGTCAACGAAATGATGTCCGGCGCCTGCCTGTCGCTGCAGCTGTCGCCGCTGATGACCCAGGGCCAGATCGAAGCGCTGGAGGCCCATGCCTCGGATCAGCTGAAAGAGATCTATCTGCCCAAGATGATCTCCGGCGAATGGTCCGGCACCATGAACCTGACCGAACCACAGGCGGGATCGGATGTGGGAGCGCTGTCCTCCAAGGCGGAGCCTAACGGCGATGGCACCTATGCAGTTACCGGCCAGAAGATCTTTATCTCCTGGGGTGACAACGACATCACCGAAAACGTCTGCCATCTGGTGCTGGCGCGGCTGCCAGACGGGGTGGCGGGAACCAAGGGTATTTCGCTCTTCATGGTGCCAAAGCTGATCCCGGATGAAAGTGGCAAACCCGGTGTGCGCAACAGCCTGAATGTGGTCAGCCTTGAGGAAAAGATGGGGCTGCACGGCTCCCCCACTTGCGTGATGCAATATGACGGCGCCACCGGCTGGCTGGTCGGCAAGGAACATGGCGGCATGGCGGCGATGTTCACCATGATGAACAACGCGCGCCTTGGTGTGGGCGGGCAGGGCATTGGTGCCGCCGAAGGGGCCTATCAGCACGCGCTGGCCTATGCGATGGAGCGCAAGCAGGGGAAATCCCCGACCAGCACCATTGCAGGCCATGCCGATGTGCGCCGCATGCTGATGGAGATGAAGGCGGATGTCTTTGCCGCCCGTGCAATCCTGTTGTCCAATGCCGTGGCCATCGACATGGCCAAGGCCACCGGCGAGGCGGAATGGAAGACGCGCGCCGCTTTTCTGACCCCGATCACCAAGGCGTTTGGCACCGATACCGGCATCCGCGTCGCCGAGACGGGCGTGCAGGTGCATGGCGGCATGGGCTATATCGAGGAAACCGGCGCGGCGCAATATTACCGGGACGTGCGCGTCACCGCGATCTATGAGGGCACCAATGGCATTCAGGCCATGGACCTTGTGGCGCGCAAGATGATGGACGGCGGCGAGATGGCAAACCGGCTGATGGATGAGATCGAGGAGCAGGCCGAACGCGCCCGTGCCACCCATCCCAATATGGCTGAAGCGGTCTGGCAGGCCTGCGAGAGTTTGCGTGAAGCCACCGATTGGGTGGTGGAACAGGGCAATCTGGACGACCGTTTCGCCGGCGCGGTTCCCTACCTCAAGGCCTTTGCTCGCGTCCTGGGCGGCCATTTCCACCTTGGCGCAGCGATGGTTGAACCGGGTGGCGCGCGCGAAAAACTGGCCCGATTCTATATCAATCGCATGCTGCCCGAACACACAGGTCTGCTCGCTGCGGCCACGGCTGGCGCAGACGGCACCTTTGCCCTCACCCTCGACGAATTGGCAGGATAAACCCCATGGCTTCAGTCCCCCCTGTATCGCTGAAAACCCCATGGGAAGATCCCCCCTCACAGGGCGAGGCGATCGAAGTGGCCCAAGGCGTGCTGTGGATGCGCCTGCCGCTGCCGATGAAGCTGGATCATGTTAATGTCTATGCGCTGGATGATGGTGATGGCTGGACGGTGATCGACACCGGCATGTCATCGCGCAAGACCCGCGCGATCTGGCAGGAACTGATGGCGGGTCCGCTGCAGGGCAAGCCGATCAACCGTGTGGTGGTCACCCATCACCATCCCGATCACATCGGCAATGCCGGCTGGTTTCAAACCGAGTATGGCGCAGAACTGGTCACCACCCGCACCGCCTGGCTGTTTGCTCGCATGTTGACGCTGGATGTGCAGGAGAGCTGGCCCGAGGAAACCCTCGCCTATTACCGCAGTGCTGGTATGGATGCAGAATTCTATGCCAAACGCGCCAGTGACCGCCCCTTCAATTTCGCCGACACAGTTCACCCCATGCCGCTGGGCTTTACCCGTATTCAGCAGGGCGATGTCTTTCGCATGGGCGGGCGTGACTGGGATGTTCACATGGGCAACGGCCATGCGCCGGAACATGCGACCTTCTGGAGCCGCGATGACAATCTGGTGATCACCGGAGACCAGATACTGTCATCAATCTCGCCCAATATCGGCGTCTACGCCACCGAACCAATGGCCGATCCGCTGGCAGAATGGCTGGAGGCCTGCGAACGGTTGGCCCTGCTGGCCAAGCCTGAACACCTTGCGCTGGGCGGCCATAAGCTGCCGTTCACCCGCCTGCCACTGCGGATGCGCCAGCTGATCGACAATCATCACGGCGCGCTGGAACGGCTGATGGAGTTCCTCGATACGCCGAAAACCGCGGCGGACTGTTTCAAGCCGCTGTTCAAGCGATCGATCGGCGAAGGCGAATACGGTCTTGCTTTGGTCGAGGCCGTAGCCCATGTAAATCACTTGTATCACACAGGGCTTGCCACGCGCACGATGCGCGAGGACGGGGCCTGGCTATATCAGCGCAAGGGGTAGTTTCCACCCCGCCAGGGAGGCAGCATGAGCGAAGAGATCAAAACCTCGGCCGAGGCACTGGAGGCAGCGGTGCTGCCTTGCGTGCACGAAGTCCACGCCGACCCTGAGGCCTGCGCGCCGCTGAACAAGGTGCCGGAAGAGTTGAACCAGCCGGTTGAGGCCAAAAGTGCTGCGCGCTGGGCTTATGAGCGGCTGATCCTTTATATCCAGAACTTTGAAAAGCAGCTGGACGGTGAACATGAGGCGGCGATGGGCTTTGCCGGCGGAGACGCGGGCGTGCTGCGGATCGAGGGCATGGGCTATTTCGATCCCGACATCATTACCTTTTACGGCAGCGACGAAGGCGGATCACGTACCCAGCTGGTGCAGCATGTGGGCCAGCTGAATGTGATGCTGCGCGCCCTGCCCAAGGCGATTCCGGCCGAACCGGCGCGGCGCATTGGCTTCCGTCTGGCCACGGGGCTGGCAGACACGGCTGCAGAATAGGGTCGGGACGACCGCGGGGAGGGGCGCGCTCCCGCCTGCGGTTGTGGCCTGGCTGTGCCAGACCCCGGCCCGCAGTTGGGCCGGGCGCCGCTGGCGCGGCGCCGGTGCTGCCGTACAATTGCCTGCTGCCCCTTGCCGGGGGGCAGAATTGCCCCTCATATGAAGCCATTGATCGGTAACGGGTGAAGAATGGCGTCCTTGTTTCAGGTATTGCGGGCTTACCGTGCCGCTCTCGCGCAGAGCGCGGTTTTCCTGCCATTGTATTTCCTGTTGCAGCTGATTGCAGCGGGCATCAGCGCGCCGCTGCTTGGGGCGGCGGTGTCGGTCAGTCTGAAGCTGTCCGGCCAGCCCGCTCTGACAGATCAGGATATTGCTTTGTTTCTGCTGTCGCCCTTGGGTGCGGCGGCGGGGCTGGCCGGGGTCTGCCTATTTCTGGCAGCGGAGATTTTCACCTTTGCGGTGATGGCCACGGCGGTCGCGACGGGCGGCACAACTGGCTGGCGGGCGGCCATGGCGGCGGTGTTGCGGGTCGCGGCCCGGCTGAAACCGCTGACCCATTACTGTTTCCTGCTGATCCTGAGGGTTGCGGTCTGGGTGCTGCCGGTGGCCGCGATTGGCGGGATTGTCGCCGTCAAACTGCTGTCGGAATATGACATCAATTATTACCTTACCCATCGGCCACCGGTATTCCTGCTGGCCGCCAGCCTGGGTGGCCTATTGGCGGCAGCGTTGGCGGTGGTCTTGCTGCTGCGGATGTCGGCCTGGGCTGTCTCGCTTCATTTGGTGCTGTTCGAGGGCGTGCGCCCATCCACCGCCTTTGCTCAGAGCACCGCCCGCATGGCTGGTCAGCGAAAAGGGTTGAAGCTGGAGCTGCTGTTCTGGGTGCTGGTCCGGATTGGCGCTGGGGCGGCTCTGGCGGTGATCGCAGGGCTGACCGTGGCGCTCATTCCTGCGGGCGCAGACGTGCCGGTAATGCGGATCCTGCTGCTTGGCCTGCTCGCAGTGTTGTTGCTGATTGTCGGCAATGCGGTTCTGTCTGCCGTAAGCCTCGGTGCGCTGGCACAGTTGCTGCAACGGTTCTGGGGCGGAACGGTTGGTGGCAAAACGGGCAGCGATGCGCCGCGCCACCGTGCTTCTTTGGGCCGATTGGCCGCCACGCTGGTTGGGCTGGCCGGGTTTGGTATCTGGGCGGGTGCCGGGCTGCTGGGCGACCTGCAGGCCCGCGACGATATTGAGATCATCGCCCATCGCGGGGCGGCGGGCAGCCGGCCTGAGAATACTATGGCTGCAATCGAGGAAGCCTTGCAGCAAGGGACCGACTGGGTCGAGATCGACGTGCAGGAAACAGCAGATGGCAAGATTGCCGTGGTCCATGATGCAGATCTGATGAAGCTCGCCGGTCAGCCGCTGCAGATCCATGCCACCGCGTTTGCTGAGCTGTCGTCGGTGGATATCGGCAGCTGGTTTGCCCCGGAATATGCGGATCAGCGGGTGCCTCTGCTGCGTGATGTGCTGGAGATGACCCGCGACCGCGCGGGCCTGCTGATCGAATTCAAACACTACGGTCACGCGGTCGATCTGGAAGCCAAGGTGATCGACATCGTTGAGGATATGGGGATGGCGGATCAGGTGGCGCTGATGTCGCTGAAATACCCCTCGGTCCAGAAATCACGCGCGTTGCGCCCCGAATGGCGCAGCGGTGTGCTGGCGGCCAGTGCGGTTGGCAATATGGCCCGCCTGGACGGAGATTTCATGGCCGTGCGCACGGCCATGGCGCAGCCGGGGCTGATCAGATCGCTGCATGCGGCAGGCAAGGACATCTATGTCTGGACGGTGAATGACCCGCTGCAAATGTCCAAGATGATCTCTATCGGCGTCGATGGGATCATTACCGATGAGCCGGGCTTGGCGCGTCAGGTGCTGGAGCTGCGCGCCGAGCTGTCAACGCCGGAACGTATGGTTCTGTGGCTGATCGAGGAACTGGGGCTCGATCTGGATCAGGGCAGGTACCGCGATGAAAATCCGTGATGCGCTTCTGATCGCAGCTTTCCTCGCAGGGCTGGGTGGGTCGGTAACGGCGCAGGAAGCCGGTTGGGATCAGGCCGGCCGAGCGCTGGAAATGCGGGCCCATACATGGCTGATGAAACAGGTGGGCCAGACACCGGACCCTTTCGAAAGCGACGGCTGCAGTGGCGGGCTGTCAGCCGCCTGGCGTATGGTGGCGCGGGGCCTGCCGGCCTTTGCCCACGCCCATGAGGACGCGCCACCGTTTGAGGACTGCTGTATTGCCCACGACCGGAGCTATCACAACGCAGGCGCAGCTGCGACGGCCGAGACGAGCTATGCTGCGCGTCTGGATGCGGACCGCCTGTTGCGGGCCTGTGTGCTGGAGGTCGGCGAGGGGCGGCGCCCTGCGTTGTCGGCGCAATACGGGGTGAGCGCAGCACAGGTTGATGCCGCCTACGAGGCCATGGCGCGGGCGGTTTACTACTCTGTGCGATTCGGTGGCGGGCCCTGCAGCGGGCTCAGCTGGCGCTGGGGCTTTGGGTTTGCCGCCTGCGGGCGCGGCGATTGAACGCATTTTCCGACACCTTGTGAGCGAATGACGGGATGACAGGGCAGCGCATTTCCGGTATCCAGCGGAAAACGACCGCGAATAGGAACAGACCCATGGCAGAACATAAGCACGGCACGATGGATTCTTCGGTGCAGGAAAAAACCTTTGCCGGTTTCATCACCTTTGTGACCCGCAGCTGCATTGCGCTGGCTCTGTTCGCGATTTTCCTGGCTGTATTCGCCACGTAATCATATGCGGAGGTCGCCAGTGCGCCTGCTGAAACAGACGATTCTGGTTCTGGCCTCAGCCGCAGCCCTTGCGGGCTGCGCGGCCCAGCAGCAGCCCGATGCATCACCTGAACAGTTGGCTCTTGTCAGCTATAGTGATCCGGGCCCTGCCTCGCTTACACTTTACACGATGGTCAACAACCGGTCCGGTCAGGGTGGCCATTCGGCACTGATGGTCAACGCATCCGAACGGGTGATTTTTGACCCCGCCGGATCCTTCCACGCCGATATCGTGCCGGAAGTGAACGATGTGTTGTTTGGCATCACGCCGCGGGTCGAACAGGCCTATCGCAGCGCTCATGCGCGCAGTGAATACCACGTCGTGTCCCAGACCATCGAAGTCACCCCCGAACAGGCAGAGCTGGCCTATCAGCTGGTACGTGCCAAGGGGCAGGTTCCGGGCGCCTATTGCGCCAATGCCACCTCGGGCATCCTGCGACAGGTGCCAGGCATCGAGGGCATTCAAAGCACCTTCTACCCGGTGAAATTGTCAGAACAATTTGCAGAGCTTCCGGGTGTCACCACCGAGAAATACTATGAGAATGACGCCGGTGATATCGTGGATGGCATCGCCCAAAGCAATGCGGATCTGAACGGCTGACCGGGGTTAGCCCGGCAGCCAGACAAACAGAAAAATCATTCCTGCACCGGTGAACATGGCGGCGATGACGCTGCGTGTGAAATAGCCGACGGACAATGTGGCCGCAGCCGCCGCGAGGCGGGCCGGGTCTGTCTGGCCTCCCGTTGCAGCCGGCCAGACAGCGACTGGTGCAACCAAGGCCGGGATAAAGGCCACCGCCGTATAGCGCAGATGGCGCAACAGCCATTCCGGCAGGGGGCGATCGCCGATCCAGCCGAGGAAAGCAAACCGCAACAAATAGCTGCCGATGGCAAGCGACAGGATAATGCCCCACATCACTTCGGGGCTGGTGGGGCTCATTTCGGTGCTCATGACAGGGGCCCTTCTGCGATTGCGCGCCGGGTCATCCACAATTCCGTGCGGGCGCCGGCCATCATGCCGGCGCTGCCCGCAACAATCAGACCAGCGTTATAGGGCAGACCTGCGACAAGCAGCGCGACCGTGGCGGCGGTAAAACAGGCCGCCAGATGCGCAGGCGTGCGCAGAACCGGGCCAATCATGGCGCAAAAGGCGATGGGCAGGGCAAAATCCAACCCCCAGCTGGCAGGAATTTGTGATCCGGCCCAGGCGCCCATAACTGTCGCCCCCAGCCAGACAATGGCCACCGGAATGCAGGAACCAAAGAAATAGCCCATGCGCTGCGGCACGGTCATCTCGGGCTCTGCCTCGAATTTCACCGCCGAAAGGGCAAAGGACTGATCCACCAGCATATAGGCGGCAAGGGCACGCTGCCACATCGGTGCCGCCCCCAGATAGGGTGTTAGCGTCGCTGAATACATCGCCATGCGCAGGTTCACCGCCAGCGCCGAGATCACAACAATCACTGCCGGCGTGTTTTCCTGCAGAAGTTGCAGAGCGGTGAACTGCGCCGCACCGGCAAATACCGCAAGCGAGAAGCCCAGCGCCTCATGCACGCCCAGGCCGGACTCGCTGGCCAGGACGCCAAACAGGGTGCCAAACGGCGCTGCCACGAGGATAAAGGGAAACCCGTCGCGGATACCGGTCCAGAAGGTGGATTTGGAGGTGGTGCCGCCCATGGCAAAATCCTAAAATGAACCCGACAGGCTTAGGCCTGATTGCGGAGGTTGGCAATTGGCGAAATCGAATGAAACTCAAGGTTACCTGATTGCCCCCGATCCCGGCGCGGCGCGGCTGACCCGCCCGGTGCGTGGCATCGACCAGAATGGCCAGCCCGTGGACACCTCTGTCGTCGAAGAACGCCCGCTGACGATCTTCCTCAACAGTCAGGAAATCGTCACCGCCATGACCATTGGGGACTACCCCGACTATCTGGCGTTGGGTTTCCTGCGCAATCAGGGCATGCTGCACACTGAAGATGTGATCACCGGCGTCGATTATGACGACGATCTGGAAACCGTGGTGGTGCGGACAGAGGTTGAAACCTCCTACGAGGACAAGCTGAAGAAAAAAACCCGCACCTCGGGCTGTGCTGTCGGCACTGTTTTTGGCGATATGATGGAGGGGCTGGAGAATGTCCGCCTGCCTGCCACGCCGGTGCGCACCTCCTGGCTCTATGGGCTGGCGCATCAGATCAACCGCACCCCGTCGCTGTATCTTGAGGCTGGCGCGATCCACGGCTCGGTGCTCTGCCAGGAAAACCGCCCGCTGGTCTATATGGAGGATGTTGGCCGCCACAACGCGGTGGACAAGATCGCCGGCTGGATGCTGTCCGAACGGGCCGAGGCGGCTGATAAGATCCTTTATACGACCGGGCGGCTGACCTCTGAGATGGTGATCAAGACAGCTATGATGGGCATTCCGGTGCTGGCCTCCCGCTCCGGCTTTACCGCCTGGGGGGTCGAGATTGCCCGCGAGGTTGGGCTGACCCTGATCGGCCGGATGCGGGGTCAGCGGTTTATCTGCCTTGCGGGCGAAGACCGTCTGGAGCGCGATATGGACCCGGCAGATGCTCCGGTCGAAGAGAAAAAGCATAAGAGAAAGAGCGCAGAATGACCAAACCTCTCGGAGTGATCCTCGCAGGTGGGCTGGCCACGCGCATGGGCGGCGGCGACAAGGGGCTTTTGCAGGTCGGCGGGCAAAGCCTGTTGTCCCGTGTGGCGGATCGGCTGGCGCCGCAGGTCGCGGGCATGGCATTGAACGCCAATGGGGATCCGGACCGTTTTTCGGGTCTCGGCCTGCCGGTGATTGCGGATTCCATCGAAGGCTATGCAGGCCCGCTTGCCGGGGTGCTGGCGGGGATGGATTGGGCGGCAGAGCAGGGGGCGGATACTATTGTGACCGCCGCTGCCGATACGCCGTTCTTCCCATTGGATCTGGTGGAAAATCTGCAGGCAAGGGCCGAAGGAATGCCCCATCCGCTGGTGCTGGCCACCACCCCGCGCTCCGGTGACGAGGCGCTGAAATCGGGCGGCGGCAAACGGGTGAACCGTCACCCGACCTTTGGCCTCTGGCCGGTGGCCCTGCGCGATGATCTGCGTCGCGGCCTGACAGAGGGCTTGCGCAAGGTTGTGCTCTGGACGGATCGCCACGATGGCCGCGAAGCGCTGTTTGAGGCGGATCCCTTCGATCCGTTCTTCAACGTCAACACGCCAGAGGATCTGGCCCGCGCAGAAAGTCTGCTGGCATGAAGGTCTACGGCGTCACCGGCTGGAAGAACTGCGGCAAGACCGGCCTGATGGAGCGGCTGGTTACCGAAATCACCGCGCGTGGCTTGACTGTATCCACCGTAAAACACGCCCATCACGCCGTTGATGTCGATCAGCCCGGCACTGACAGCCACCGCCATCGGCAGGCCGGTGCCGCAGAGGTCATACTGGCGTCGTCAGGGCGGGTTGCTCTCATGCAGGAATTGCGCGGTGCGGCGGAGCCATCACTGGGCGATCTGATCGCCCGCCTCTCGCCGGTGGATCTGGTTCTGGTCGAAGGCTACAAAGGCGGCAGCCACCCCAAAGTTGAGGCGCATCGGCAAGCGGCAGGCACGCCGCTAATTGCTCCGCAGAATGCCACAGTGCGGGCTGTTGCCAGTGATCATGCGCTGGATCTGGACCGCCCGGTGTTCGATCTGGATGACACAGGCTCGATTGCTGATTTCATCCTCACTGAATTGGACCTTATGGGAGCGCCGGAATGATCACCCCGCCGCCACTGCGTAACGACTGCTTTGCCCTGCCGCCGGGGGTCAACTGGACCCCGGTTGACGCGGCGCTGACACTGCTGAAAGACCGGCTGAGACCGGTGACTGCAAGTGAGGATCTGCCCCTGCAGGAAGCCGTCGGGCGGGTGCTTGCGGCGGATGTTATTGCTTTGCGGTCCAACCCGCCTCAGGCCAATTCCGCCGTGGATGGCTATGGCTTTGCCGGACCGATCCCTGAGGGCCCGAATGTGATGCCCCTTGTGGAAGGTCGCGCTGCGGCCGGCGTGCCTTATGAAGGCATGGTGCCCGCAGGACAGGCCATTCGCATCCTCACCGGCGCGGCGATCCCGGACGGTGTGGACACGGTGATCCTCGAAGAGGATGTGAACACCGCCGATGGGAAGATTGCCTTTAATGGGCCGCTGAAACAGGGCGCAAATGCCCGCACGGCGGGCGAAGATGTGATTGCCGGGGCCGTGGCCCTGACGGCGGGCCGGGTGCTGACACCGGCAGATCTGGCACTGGTCTCGGCGGTTGGCGTCGACCGCGTCCACCTGCGCAAACGCCTGCGGGTGGCGGTTGTCTCTACCGGTGATGAATTGGTCGAACCCGGCGCCGAGGCCCGGCCGGGCCAGATCTATGACGCCAACCGGCCGATGTTGTTGGCGCTGATGCGGCAATGGGGGTTTGAGGCGCTGGACCTGGGTCCGACCGGCGATGATCGCGCGCAATTGCGCGCGCAGCTGGATCGCGGCGCGGCTGCGGCTGATGTCATCCTGACCTCGGGCGGTGCCTCGGCGGGGGACGAAGACCATGTCTCGGCCCTCTTGCGCGAGGCAGGTGCGATGCAGCAGTGGCGCATGGCCCTGAAGCCGGGCCGTCCGCTGGCGCTGGGCATGTGGGATGGCACGCCGGTTTTTGGCCTGCCGGGCAACCCGGTGGCCGCCTTGGTCTGCACATTGGTTTTTGCGCGCCCTGCGATGGGGCTTCTGGCCGGGGCGGGCTGGCACCAACCAACGGGATTTGATGTTCCGGCGGCGTTTTCCAAGTCCAAGAAACCGGGCCGCCGCGAGTATTTGCGTGCGCGCATCCGCGATGGCCGGGCCGAGGTTTTTGCCTCAGAAGGTTCAGGCCGGATCAGCGGGCTCAGCTGGGCCGAGGGGCTGGTGGAACTTGGCGACGGGGCACAACAGGTCGAACCCGGCAGCCCGGTCCGGTTTATCCCCTACGGCAGCTTCGCGTTGTAGCGCCGCAACAGGCGGCCCTGTTTCTTCTGTTCAAAAAAGCGCGCCGTACTGCGCCCCGTCAGGGGCGCGTTCAATCAAAGGTGCCTGCCACACGGCCCAGCAGCATAAAGGCGCGCGCGGTACGCGTGTCGCTGAGCGCGGTTATATCGCTGTCCGAGGCCTCGCGTTCGAACTCGGCAAACATCTGGTCAAACCGGCGCAGGAAATGATGCGCTGCATCGCGAAAGATCGGATCCTGCTTCATCCGCGCCGACGTCAGCGCCAGTGATGACCGGTCCCGCACGCCGCCCAGTGGGGCAACGGCGCGGCCGCGAACGCCTTGGGCAAATTCACGCCAGACCTCCGGCAGTGCCATGTCGGGCCGCAGGTCATCCATATAGATGCCTTCCTGACTGAGCAGCGTCAGCACATCCTGTGCCGCCTGCACGACCTGCGCGGATTTGCGGTTCTGCAGCGCCCGGCGCAATGCGGCAAATCCGTCCTGATCATCGGCGGTTTCCGGGAAGTTCAGCGCGCGAATGAAATCACTGATCTCCAGCGGTGCGGTCTGTCCGGCCTCGGGAGCGCCCAGTTGCAGGGAACCCTGACCGGGATCAGCTGTAGCGACGGGGGCCTCAAGCGGCGCATCGGGCAGCACGGCACGCGCGCTTTCCTGACGGGCGGTCTGAAAGGTTGCCAGCACGCTTTCCGTCTTGCGCGCCGCGGCGGCGATCTCGTCCAGCCGGCGGCTGACCGAGGGTTCGGAGCCCACCGAAGCATTCTGCTGCTGCGACAGATAGGCCGCGCGCAGCCCGTCGATGGCGGCCTGCATCTGCTGGCTTTCATCGCGCATGGCCTTGCCGGCCCGCGCCGCCGTCGCCGCAACCCAGATCAGCGCCAGCGGCATTGCCACTGCCAGCATCGCCATCAGTTGCAGCAGCGAGTCGGCCGTTGGTGTCTCTTTTGGGGTCAGCATATAGGCCCCAAGCGCCCCCAGCAGCCACAGTGCACTCAGCGCCAGCGCAATAATCTCGATCGCGCCAAACGCGCCGAGCTGCGACCGGCTCTGCATAGAGGAGAGCGGGGTCGCTTTGGTGCTGGTTTCGGTCTCTTGTCCGGTCATGACGGGCTCGCGGCGGATGGGGGCAATCCGGGGTTGAACCCCGGTGCCGGAACGTCAGGAAAAGGTGATATTCAGGATCTCATAGTGGCGCTGGCCGCCCGGTGTGCGGACTTCGACGCTGTCGCCTTCTTCCTTGCCGATCAGGGCGCGGGCGATGGGCGATTTGATGTTCAGCAGGCCGTTTTCGATATTGGCTTCGTGTTCGCCAACGATCTGCCAGGATTTCTCTTCATCGGTGTCTTCGTCCACCAAGGTCACTTTGGCGCCGAATTTGATGGTGCCCGACAGGGTCGCCGGGTTGATCACATCGGCCAGACCGATGATGCCTTCCAGCTCTTTCACGCGGCCTTCGATGAAGGACTGTTTTTCGCGCGCCGAATGATATTCGGCATTTTCCGACAGATCCCCGAGCTCACGGGCTTCGGCAATGGCCTGAATGATGGCCGGGCGTTCCACGGACTTCAGGTTTTTCAGTTCCGCCTCAAGTGCTGCGAAACCAGTCGGGGTCATCGGGATCTTTTCCATAGGTGCGGTTCAGCTGTCCTTGGTGCCGTAATCTCGGCGTTTCAGATGATACCAAAACCTCCGCCCCGCCGCGGGATGCAGCGGGGCGGAAACTGGTGTTGGCAATTACCTGACCCAATCCGGCACCTGAATTCAAGTGGGGGCAGGGCTTGTGGGTCGCGAATTCCCGTCAGCCGCGCAGAAAAACCCAGATTCGCGTGGCTCCTTGCCGGTTTTCACGCTGTTTCACCCCGCTTCGAAGCGGCAGCTGCCATAATAGATCAATCATATTGCACCACCTCAAACTCGATGCCATCGCCATCATCGAAGTAGAACCGCAGGCCAGGTTCGTAATCTGCATGCTTATGTGGAGTGAAGCCTGCGCGTTTCACCGCCGCTTCTGTTGCGGCGATATCCTCGACCACAACGGCCATATGATTGAGCCCGCCGATGATGTCATAGCTGCGTATTTTGGGCTCGAGCGGGATGGCAGGCGCGTAGAGCGCGACATACTGGTCATCGGTGCCGACGTGCACAGAGCGGCCGTCATAAATGGAATCCCCGGCCCAGCGGATATGCCAGCCAAAGACCTCCTCCATCCAAGCAGCGGTGGCGTCGGGGTTGGTGACGGTGAAATTGGTGTGTTCAAGGCGTGCACTCTTCATATCTATCTCCTGTATTTCAGTGTTTTTGACTTGAGTCGCCTTACGGTAATTTCTAAACCTAACTTTAGGTCAAGATATTTTTGCGAGGTGTTTCATGGCGCGAGCGGCAGGCGTTTCCATCGGTTTTCTGGCAGACCGCACCGGTCTTGCGGTGTCGGCAATCCGTTACTACGAGGCACAGGGCCTGCTGGAGCCCTGGCGCAACGCAGGCGGGCAGCGGCGGTTCATGAAGGCCGATATCCGGCGGCTGAGCTTCATCATGATCGCGCAGAAATTTGGCTTCTCCCTGCCCGAGATCTGCGGTTTTCTGAAGGACCTGCCCGGCGGGCGCACCCCAACGAAACAGGACTGGGCCGAACTGTCCGAAGGGTTCCGGGCCCATCTGGATGCCCGAATCGCCACGCTCACTGCGATGCGCGACAAGCTGGACGGCTGTATCGGCTGCGGGTGTTTGTCGCTGGATGCCTGCAAGCTTTATAACCCTGATGATCGCGCCGCGGGCAAAGGGCAGGGGCCGCGTTACCTGTTGGGCGACAGCCCCGAAACCGTCGATTAGGCAAAACCAAGTCGCGGCTTCGTCAAAAAATGCACCTGTAATGGCGCAAATGAGCGTTTGGATGCATGCGGCAAATGTGTATTAGGGCAGACTGTGACGCCGTGTTTGCATTGACCTGATGGGCAGGCAGACGCTAATCACCTGCGAAAGAAAATTGCGCCCAGAGGGGCCAGTAGCGACAAGTTAGCCAAGGAGCGCCGCCAGATGGCCGAGATTGAACGCGAAACGATGGAATATGATGTGGTGATCGTGGGCGCGGGTCCCGCTGGTCTTTCCGCAGCGATCCGCCTGAAACAGCTCGATTCCGATCTCGAGGTTGTGGTGCTGGAAAAGGGCTCTGAAGTGGGCGCGCATATCCTGTCCGGCGCGGTTCTGGACCCCTGCGGGCTGGACGCTGTCATTCCTGACTGGAAAGACAAAGGCGCGCCGCTGAACGTGCCGGTCAAGGAAGACAAATTCTATATGCTGGGCGAAGCAGGCGGGATCCGCATCCCCAACGCGCCGATGCCGCCGCTGATGAACAACCACGGCAACTACATCGTCTCCATGGGCAACGTCTGCCGCTGGATGGCAGAGCAGGCCGAAGAGCTGGGCGTCGAGATCTTTCCGGGCATGGCCTGTTCCGAACTGGTGTTTGGTGACAACGACGAAGTCAAAGGCGTGGTTGCCGGTGAGTTCGGCAAGAACGCCGACGGCACCCCCGGCCCGTCTTATGAGCCGGGCATGGAGCTGCACGGCAAATACGTCTTCCTCGGCGAAGGTGTGCGCGGCTCGCTGGCCAAGGAAGTGATCGCCAAATACGACCTGCAGGCCGGAAAAGAGCCGCAGAAATTCGGCGTTGGCATGAAAGAGATCTGGGAGATTGATCCCGCCAAGCACAACGAAGGTTCGGTCACCCACACCATGGGCTGGCCGCTGGGCTCTAATGCGGGCGGTGGGTCGTTCATCTATCACCTGGACAACAATCAGGTCTATGTCGGCTTTGTGGTGCACCTGAACTATAAGAACCCGCATGTGTTTCCCTACATGGAATTCCAGCGCTTCAAGCACCACCCGATGGTTGCCGAGCTGCTGAAAGGCGGCAAACGCGTGGCTTACGGCGCGCGGGCGATTTCGGAAGGTGGCTATCAGTCTATGCCCAAGATGGTCGCGCCCGGCGTGGCGCTTCTGGGCTGTTCGGTGGGCATGGTCAACGTGCCGCGCATCAAGGGCAACCACAACGCGATGCTGTCCGGCAAGGCCGCCGCTGAGGCCGCCTTTGACGCCATCAAGGCTGAGCGGTCGGGTGATGAGCTGTCCGCTTATGAGGCAGATGTGCGCGACGGCGCCATTGGCTCGGATCTGAAAAAGGTCCGCAACGTCAAACCGCTGTGGTCCAAATACGGCCTCACCGCGTCCTTGATGCTGGGCGGACTGGACATGTGGACCAACACGCTGCTGGGCTTCTCTTTCTTTGGCACGGTCGGTCACGGTAAAAACGACGCCGAGGCGACCGAGGAAGCCTCAAAGCACAAGAAGATCGACTATCCCAAGCCCGATGGCACGCTGTCGTTTGACCGGCTGACTAACGTGTCTTTTGCAATGACCAACCACGAGGAAAGCCAGCCCTGCCACCTGCAGCTGGCCAACGCCGATGTGCCGGTTAATGTGAACCTCGCAAAATTCGACGAGCCCGCGCAGCGCTACTGCCCGGCGGGTGTTTACGAGATTGTCGAAAACGACGGCAAGCCGGAGTTTGTGGTGAACTTCCAGAACTGCGTGCACTGTAAAACCTGCGATATCAAGGACCCGAGCCAGAACATCACCTGGGCAACGCCGCAGGGTGGTGACGGGCCGAACTACCCGAACATGTAATCGCACACGCGATTGTTCAGGACACGCCGGGCCCGAAAGGCCCGGCGTTTTCATTTGCTCAGATGTCCAAAAGCCAGCGACGTATCGGTCCGGGATCGGGCGGGGGGCTCTCCCGCCCCGCTTGTGCCCCGGCTGCGCCGGTGCCAATCGCGGCCTTGGGCCGGGCGCCGCTGCGCGGCGCACAGGGTCCCATATTTCATCTACCGGAAAATACGCCCGCCGGAGGCCGCAGATTGCCAAAGGCAATCTGCCTGGCCCAACCGCGAAAACGCCGGTCAGGCGGGTTGAAGGGGCGGGAGCCCCCCCTTGCCCCATTGCGCGCGGCGCGGCATAGAGCCTGCAGACAAAAAAGGACGTTGTAATGACCCCGGAGCAGATCGAAGCCCTGTTCACCCGTAATGACGGCTCTTATGCGTTTGCGCGCTGGGGGCGGCCGATCGTGCCTGTCGTCTTTGGCGTCGAGGATGCCACGCTGGAGACCATCAAGGGCGCGGTTGAGGCGGTGGTGACGCTCGCTGGTCATCAGATGGCTGAGACGGACCCTGAACTGGGGGCCAACCTGATGTTCTTCTTCTTCCGGGAGTGGGACGAATTGCTGGCAGTGCCGGATCTGGACCGGATGATCCCGGAGCTCGCGCCGCTGGTGGGCAAGTTGAAGGCGGCTGACGCCAGCCAGTACCGGGCCTTCCGTTTTGATCAGAACGGTGGCATCCAGGCGGGGTTTGTCTTCCTGCGCATGACCGGTGCAATGGCGCAGATGCCTGCTGAAACCCTCGCATTGACCCAGGCCGTGCAGGTGCTGTTGATGTGGGGCAGCAAAGCCTTTTCTGAAACCTCTCCGCTGGCGGTCCTGCCGGAAACCGGCGCGACCATTCTTCGGCCCGAAATTGCCGGGGTGATCGCCGCTGCTTATGACAGAATGATGCCCGTTGCGGCCAATGACCGCTCTCATGCGCTGCGCCTGTTTGCGCGGCTTCAGGGGTAACAGCGCGCGGCAATTGGGCAAACTATGCCCACGGGAATGGCGATCCGGTCAGATCGATTGGAAGCGCTCCATTTTAACATATTTCCGGGCAATTGGGGTCGTGTGACATGCTGGATATTATTGGGCACACCAGCAGTATTACTTTTTTATATCTATTTGTCTGGATGGTTCTGGCGGCGTTTTCGCAGTCCTTTCAGGAGCTCAACAGCGCTCAGGCCAAGTCGGCGACAGACACTGCTGTGCAGCAAATGAAGCTATTCCGGCGGACTTTTTATCTCGTTGCTCTGTTTGCAATCACCTATATTCTCCTAACTAGGGATGTCAGTACCTGGAGATACCAGGTGGTCATGATAGCGGCAGCCTTGACGGGCGCGTTTTGCTGCCTGCGGAGTGGTCAGGCGATATGGCATGAAATTTCTGCCGCTGATTGGGAACTGCGAGCCGGAAGGCGCAATGCATTTGTCATCACCGCACTGTTAGTCTTAGTGACTGCCTTTGAGAGAAGGGTTCTTGGTGAATAATAATCTCAACACATTCCCAGTCCGGGTCTATTACGAAGACACCGACATGGGCGGCATTGTCTACCATGCCAATTATCTGCGTTTCATTGAACGTGCCCGCAGCGACTGGGTGCGTGGCATCGGGGTAGATCAGAACGCCATGCGCGAGGCCGGATTGATCTATGTGGTGCGCCGGGTTGAGGCAGATTATCTGGCCCCGGCAAAATTCGACGAGGAGCTGCAGGTCTCTACCACGTTGAAACAGCTGACTCCGGCGCGGATGATCCTCACACAAGAGGTCACGCGGGATGGCACACCGCTGTTTCGCGCCGAAGTCACCGTGGTTTGCATCACAATCGCGGGGCGTCCCGCCCGGCTTCCGGCAGAGATTCGCGCATTGGCGTAACAATTGGCGGCCCGCCGCCTGTTTCCTTGGCTTTTCCCTTGGAAACGCGCTAGCCTGAGCGCAGTTAAGGCCGCAACAGATGGCCAACAAGCATAGAGCAGGCAAATGGAAGCAGAAACTCTCGCGCTGGCGCAGGAGATTGATTTCTCCATGTGGGGTCTTTTCGCGCGGGCCACCATTACAGTGAAATTCGTGATGATCATGCTGATCGGGGCCTCTGTCTGGTCCTGGGCGATCATCTTTCAGAAAACCATCAGCTATCGGCTGGCCCGGCGCGAGGCGGATCAGTTCGATCACGCCTTTTGGTCCGGAGAGCCGCTGGATGGGCTGTTTGACCAGATCGGCGCCCAGCCCGAAGGCGCGTCACAGAAGATCTTTGCTGCGGGCATGATCGAATGGCGCCGCAGCCACCGCACCGATGGCGGGCTCATTGCCGGGGCACAGGCGCGCATCGACCGGTCCATGGATGTGGCCATCGCCAAGGAAAACGAAGACCTGCAGCGCGGCCTGCCGATCCTTGCCACGGTTGGATCGACCGCGCCTTTTGTTGGCCTTTTCGGCACCGTCTGGGGCATCATGAACGCCTTTATCGAGATTGCAGAGCAACAGAACACCAACCTCGCCGTTGTGGCGCCTGGCATTGCCGAGGCGCTTTTGGCCACCGGGCTGGGCCTGCTTGCCGCGATCCCTGCGGTGATTTTCTACAACAAGCTGAGCGCCGACAGCGACCGCATTACCGGCGGTTACGAGGCCTTCGCGGATGAGTTCGCCACCATCCTCAGCCGTCAGCTGGACAGCTGAGCCATGGGTGCCGCGGTTCAATCCTCTGCAGACAGCCAGCGCCGCCGGGGCCGCCGTCGCGGCCGCGCGCGCCCCATGGCAGAGATCAACGTGACGCCCTTTGTTGATGTCATGCTGGTCCTGCTGATCATTTTCATGGTTGCCGCGCCGCTGTTGACCGTCGGGGTGCCGGTTGAACTGCCCAAAACCGCCGCCGGAGCCCTGCCGGGGGACGAGGAAGAACCACTGACGGTGACGCTGACTGCGGCAGGCGGGATTGAAATCCAGACCACGCCGGTCGCGCCGGAAGACTTCATCGGAAAGCTGCGTGCGATTGCGGCTGAACGCTCTTCGGACCGGGTGTTTCTGCGCGCCGATGGCAGCCTGACCTACGAGCAGGTGATGCAGGTGATGGGCGCGCTGAACGCGGGCGGATTTGCCAATGTGGGTCTGGTGACGGACACCGGCGGGCCGGCCTTTGACGGCGCCGGCGACAACGGCTGACGGGCTGGGTGGCGCTTTGCAAACCGGAACCAAGATCTCTCTTGCGGGCCACGGGGCGCTGGTGACATGGGCCGTGTTTGGCGCGTGGTTCCCCTCGGAACCGCTGCCGATGCAGGTTCAGCAGGTCTCGGTTATCACGGCTGAACAATTCGCGGCAATGAGCCCAAAGGCCGCCGCGCCTGACATCGCCCCTGAACCAGCGGCCCTGCCGTTGCCCGAACCAGAGAACGAAGCGCCGGAAGCGGCGGCAGCCGACGAGACGCAACCGGAAGCCACACCACCAGATCAGGTGGCGGCCCCGCAACCAGATGAACAGGTGCGCGAACTGCCGGAGCCGGAGCCAACTCCGGAACCTGTGCCACCTGCACCGGATGTGCCACAGCCGCCCGAGTTGGCCGAAGATGTACCACAGCTGGTGCTGCCGGATGTGTCACGTCCGGCCGACCGCGTCGCCCCGGAACCAGTGGCCGCACCGCCTGAAGACACCGTGCCGGATGACATTGCCCAGCCCGAAGTGGCTGCCGAGGTGGGCGCCGACACCACCCAAGAGGTGCAGGAGGCAACTGCGCCCGAGGCTGCGGGTGACCGGATCGCGACCGAGGCCGATCAACCTGATGACAGCCTGCCGCTGGCCTCGTCCGCGCCACAGCAATCGCTGCGTCCGCGGGCCCGCCCGCGCCGTCCCGAACCGCAACCCGAACCAGACCCGGCGCCGCAGCCCGTGGCTGAGACACCTGTTCAGGATGCCCAGCAAGACGCAGTGAATGACGCGCTTGCCGAAGCGATTGCAGGTGGCGGTGAGGTCGAAGCGCCAGTGCCGTCGGGGCCGCCGCTGACCGCTGGCGAAAAGGATGCGTTGCGCGTTTCGGTCTCCAATTGCTGGAACGTCGGCTCTCTGTCGACGGAAGCGTTGCGCACAACCGTTGTGGTCGGTGTCACGCTGGGCCAGGACGGCAAGCCCGATGCGGGCTCTATTCGGATGCTATCCAGTGATGGCGGCAGCCAGACGGCTGCAAAACAGGCTTTTGAGGCCGCACGGCGGGCAATTATCCGCTGCGGGGCACGCGGGTTCAAACTTCCCGCTGAAAAATACGCCCAATGGCGTGATATTGAGATGACATTCAATCCCGAAAGGATGCGGATCAAATGAGGAATTTTCTGGCAGCAGGCCTAGCAGCGCTGATGATGATCGCACCCGGCGGCGCAGCACTGGCACAGAACGGTCCTTTGCGCATCGAAATCACGGATGGTGTGATCGAACCCATGCCCTATGCGGTGCCGGATTTTGTGCCCGACACGCCGGCTGCGGCAGAAATGGCGGCGCAGCTGTCGCGTGTGATCGCCGCGGATCTGACAGGCACCGGGCTGTTTCGCGAAGTTCCCGCCTCGGCGCATATCTCGCGGGTGACGGATTTCAACGCGCCGGTCAAATATGCCGATTGGAAAGCGGTGAACGCACAGGCGCTGGTCGTTGGCGGGGTTTCGGTCAATGGCAGCAAATTGACGGTGCGGTTCCGGCTCTATGATGTGTTCTCGGACGGGGAGATGGGCAACGGGTTGCAATTCACCGGCACCACCGAAGGTTGGCGCCGGATGGCCCATAAGGTATCGGATGCGGTCTACAGCCGCATCACCGGCGAAAGCGGCTATTTCGACAGTCGCGTTGTGTTCGTGTCTGAAAGCGGGCCCAAGAACGAACGCCAGAAGCGGTTGGCGATCATGGATTATGACGGCGCCAATGTGAAATACCTCACCAGCAGCGAATCCATCGTGCTGGCACCGCGTTTTTCGCCGACCGGCGACCGGGTGCTCTATACCAGCTATGAAAGCGGCTTTCCGCAGATCCACGTGATGGATGTAGGTCGGGTGCAGCAGCGTGTGCTGAACACCGACGAAGGCACCATGTCTTTTGCGCCGCGGTTTTCACCGGATGGGCGCACGGTGGTCTACTCACAGGCCCAGGGCGGCAATACCGACCTCTATACGATGGATATCGCCAGCGGACAGCGCAAACGGCTGACCACGGCGCCGTCGATCGAAACAGCGCCCAGCTTTTCTCCCGACGGCAGCCAGATCGTCTTTGAGAGCGACCGTTCGGGCACGCCGCAGCTCTATATCATGGGTGCCTCTGGCGGTGATGCGCGCCGGATCAGCAATGGCAAGGGCCGCTATGGCACGCCGGTCTGGTCGCCGCGCGGTGACCTTGTCGCCTTTACCAAGCAAAGCGGCGGACGGTTCCACATTGGTGTCATGCGCACCAATGGAAGCGAAGAGCGCCTGTTGACCGCGTCCTTCCTGGATGAGGGCCCGACCTGGTCGCCCAATGGCCGGGTGATCATGTTCACCCGCGAAACCCAAGGGGCCAGCGGCCGTGCGCTGCTTTACTCGGTGGATGTGACCGGGCGCAATCTGAAACCGGTGCGTACGCCTGATGGCGCCTCGGATCCGGCCTGGTCGCCGCTGCAGAAGTGAGGCGGCAAATCAACACGGTAGGCAGCGCCATCGCGCAGTGGTAGAGTTCTGCTAACAACAGCAACGCATAAGAGGCTGACGAACATGAGCGGTATGATGAATAAACTGGGTAAAGCCTTTCTCTTGGCATCGGTGCTGGGTGTCTCGGCCTGTGACAACGCGATTTTTGGCGGCGGCGGCAATGATACATCCGGTGCCAACGGCGGATTTGGCGTTGATGGCAACCCGCTGGATGAAAGCAGCCTGGCGTATTTTCAGCAGACCATTGGCGACCGGGTGCTGTTCTCTGTCGATCAATCCGACCTGACCGCCGAGGCCGAAAGCATTCTGGCCGCCCAAGCCACGTGGCTGGCGGCAAACCCGGACTATAATGCCACAATCGAAGGTCACGCCGATGAGCAGGGCACGCGGGAATACAACCTCGCGCTGGGTGCGCGCCGGGCCAACGCGGCGCGTGAATTCCTGATCTCGCGCGGGGTGGCTGGCAACCGGGTGAAAACTGTCAGTTTTGGCAAGGAACGCCCCTTGGAAATCTGTTCGGCCGAAAGCTGCTATTCCAACAACCGCCGCGCCGTGACCATTCTCGCCGCTGGCCTGACGAGCTGACCTGATGCGCCGTGCTTTGATTGCCGCCGCGCTGACTGCGGCCACTGTTTTCGCCCCCGTAGGCGCATCGGCGCAGGATGACGGCACGCTGGCCGACATCCGCCAGGAGCTGACTGTTCTGTTCGTCGAAATCCAGCGTCTGAAGCGGGAACTGTCGACCACTGGTGCGCCCGCGGCGGATTTGCAGGGCAGCACGGTTCTGGACCGGGTCAATGCGATTGAAAGCGAGCTGAAACGCCTGACCGCGCAGACCGAAAAGCTGGATCTTCGGATCGGCAGCATTGTCGAAGACGGCACCAACCGGATCGGCGATCTGGAATTCCGTCTGGTCGAACTGGAAGGCGGCGACATCAGCCAGCTGGGCGAGACCACAACGCTGGGCGGTGAGACATCGCAGGCAGGCGGCGTGCCGGTTGGCGGCACCATCGGCGCGGGCACCACGGAAAGCGAAGAGCTGGCGGTGGGTGAACAGGCCGATTTCGACGCGGCACTGCAGGTTTTGGCAGAGGGTGGCCATCAGGACGCGGCGAACCGCTTTGCCGCGTTTGAACTTGCCTATCCCGGCAGCCCGCTGACAGCGGATGCAAATTATCATCGCGGCAAGGCGCTGGACGGGCTAGGCGACACGCGCGAGGCAGCGCGGGCCTATCTGGCATCGTTCAGCGGCAATCCGACAGGTACAATTGCGCCGGATGCGCTGTTTGAACTGGGGGCGGCACTGGGGCGGCTGGGGCAGACCGAACAGGCCTGCATCACCCTCTCCGAAGTGGCGATCCGCTTCCCGGCCGCAGAATCCGCCAAGGCGGCTGCGGCTGCAGAATTGTCCGCTCTCAGCTGTTCGTGACGGCACGGGCAGATATTGTTCAGTCCGTCAGGGCGCATTTTCACGGATCCGTGCCGCGCAAACTGGGCATCGCCGTATCGGGCGGCGGTGATTCGGTGGCGTTGATGCATGTGCTGAAAGACTGTTTTGATCCGGCCGAGGTCACGCTTTGCGCGGCAACCGTGGACCATGGTCTGCGCGAAAGCAGCGCCGCCGAGGCGCTGCAGGTGGCGGGCGCTGCAGCGAAACTTGGTATTTCTCACGATATATTGAACTGGCGGGGCTGGGACGGGCAGGGAAACCTGCAGGATCAGGCGCGACAAGCCCGCTACCGGTTGCTGACCGACTGGGCCCGCAGCCTTGGGATCCAGGCCGTGGCATTGGGCCATACGGCTAATGATCAGGCGGAAACCGTCCTGATGCGGCTCAGCCGGTCGGCGGGGGTTACCGGCATCGCGGCCATGCCGGTGCGCCGGGTGCGCAATGGTGTCACCCTGATCCGCCCCCTTCTCGATGTGTCGCGCCAGCGCCTGCGGGATTTCCTGACCGAAAAAAATGTCGGCTGGATTGATGACCCGTCGAACGAGGACACCCGATTCGGCCGTGTTCGGATGCGCAAGGCACTGGAACTGTTGGAGCCGCTGGGGCTGACGGTGGAATCTTTGTCGGGTGTTGCTGAAAATATGGGCCGCGCCGATGCGGCCCTGGACTGGTTCACTTTTCTTGCCGCACGCGACCTTGTGCAGCTTGATGCGGGGGCGGTGATTCTTGATCAGCACAAACTGCGGCTGCAGCCTGCCGAAATTGGCCACCGCCTGCTGCGACATGCGCTGATGTGGGTGGGCGGCAGCGGTTATCCGCCACGCCGCGCGCCGATGACCGACCTCCTGGAGGCGGTCCGCGAGGGGCGCGGGGCAACCCTTGCAGGCTGTCGTATCCTCTGTTCCGGTGGAAAAATCTGGGTCGCACGCGAATTGAACGCCGTCAAAGACCTGGCTTGCGCACCGGGGGCATTATGGGATCGCCACTGGCGTCTGCAGGGCGGCGTTACGGCGGGTCTGCAAACCCGCGTGCTGGGGTCGGCAGGGCTGAAACTCTGTGACAATTGGCGCGCAACCGGCCTGCCGCGACCGGTTCTTGAGGCCGCGCCGGCCCTGTGGCGCGGTTGCGATCTGGAGGCCGCACCACTGGCCGGAATGGGCAACGGCTGGCATATATCTGAGGCGCGCAGCAGCGAAGAGTTCTTCGCATCGCTTTTATCTCATTGAACCTGCCTCAATCATCCTTATTTTAGGCTCAAAGCGGGCGCCCGGCTGGTGCGCCCCGAATTTGGGAGACTTTGTTCCTTGGGCAACGCACGCAATATCGCCTTCTGGGTCATTCTGTTTTTTTTGATCCTGGCGCTCTTCAATCTGTTCAGCGGCTCTGGCAGCACGCTGCAAAGCCGCGAAAAGACTTTTTCGGAATTCGTGACGGCGGTGGACGCAGGTCAGGTCAGCACTGTTGTGCTGGATGGCGAGCAGGTTCGCTTTACCGCATCTGACGGTCAAAGCTATGTGGCGATCAAGCCGGGCGACACCGAAGTCACCTCGATGCTGATCGAAAAGAACATTCCGGTGCGGGCCGAGAAACAGACCCAGTCTGGTTTCCAGTCCTTCCTGATCACGCTTCTGCCTTTCCTGCTGCTGATCGGCGTCTGGGTTTATTTCATGAACCGGATGCAGGGCGGCGGCAAAGGCGGCGCGATGGGCTTTGGCAAATCCAAGGCCAAGATGCTGACCGAAAAGCACGGCCGCGTCACATTTGACGATGTTGCCGGCATCGACGAAGCCAAGGAAGAGCTGGAAGAGATCGTCGAATTCCTGCGCAACCCGCAGAAATTTTCGCGTCTTGGCGGCAAAATCCCCAAAGGTGCATTGCTGGTGGGCCCTCCGGGCACAGGTAAAACCCTGCTGGCCCGTGCCATCGCAGGCGAGGCTGGGGTGCCATTCTTCACCATCTCCGGGTCCGATTTCGTGGAAATGTTCGTGGGCGTCGGTGCATCCCGCGTCCGCGACATGTTCGAACAGGCAAAGAAAAACGCGCCCTGCATCGTCTTCATCGATGAAATCGACGCCGTTGGCCGCCATCGTGGCGCCGGTTATGGCGGCGGCAATGACGAGCGCGAGCAGACCCTGAACCAGCTGTTGGTTGAGATGGACGGCTTTGAGGCCAACGAAGGCGTCATCATTCTGGCCGCGACCAACCGCAAAGACGTTCTGGACCCCGCACTGCTGCGTCCGGGTCGTTTTGACCGTAACGTCACCGTCGGCAACCCCGACATCAAAGGCCGCGAGAAGATCCTCGGCGTGCACGCCCGCAAGACTCCGCTGGGCCCTGACGTTGATCTGCGCATCATCGCGCGCGGCACACCGGGCTTTTCGGGGGCTGATCTGGCAAACCTTGTCAACGAATCAGCTTTGATGGCCGCCCGTGTTGGCCGCCGCTTCGTCACCATGGAAGATTTCGAATCTGCCAAAGACAAGGTGATGATGGGGGCTGAGCGTCGCTCGATGGTGATGACGCAGGAACAAAAGGAAATGACCGCCTATCACGAGGCCGGCCACGCGGTGGTGGGGATTACCCTGCCCAAATGCGACCCGGTCTATAAGGCGACCATCATTCCGCGCGGCGGCGCCTTGGGCATGGTGATGAGCCTGCCCGAGTTCGACCGTCTGAACATGTTCAAAGAAGAGTGCCACCAGCGTCTGGCGATGGCGATGGCAGGCAAGGCGGCCGAGATCCTGACCTATGGTGAGGATGAGGTTTCCAACGGTCCTGCGGGCGACATCCAGCAGGCCTCGGGTCTGGCCCGTGCGATGGTGATGCAATGGGGCATGTCTGATGCGGTCGGCAATATCGACTATCAGGAAGCCGCAGCCGGCTATCAGGCCAATGGCGGCGCCGGGGGCTTTTCGGTCTCTGCGGCCACCAAGGAGCTGATCGAGGGTGAGGTGAAACGCCTGATCGACGAAGGCTATCAGCGCGCCCGCAAGATCCTGACCGAAAACAGCGAAGGCTTTGAGCGCCTTGCACAGGGTCTGCTTGAGTATGAGACCCTCACCGGTGAGGAAATCAAGCGCGTCATGAACGGCGAACCGCCCCATGCCAGCGACGATGAGGATGATGGTGCCGACGAGGGCAGCGCCTCCGTCACCGCGATCCCCAAGGCCAAGCCAAAGAAATCCCCGCCCGAAGACGGGATGGAGCCGGAACCTTCGGCGTAAGGTCTCTACAGTGATTAGGCCCGGATGCTGACAAAGCATCCGGGCCTTTTTTGACACGCGGGTGGCGGGCCGGGTGAAGTGAGTATTTGTAAAAAGATGAAGAGAGGCGGCTATGCCAGTTTTGAAAGAAACGGAATTCAGTGCAGAGATAGTCTGGCTCGGCCATGTTCCAGCAGACAGTGGCATTCAAGCTGAGCCGGTGGAGCAGCTGGAGCTTGCGTTCTCCGGCGTTCATGGCGCGCGCCATGAGGGCGCAAATCGTCCGTCCTGCGTGCGGGTCAAAAACTTCTACCCGCAGGGCACCGAGATCCGCAATGTGCGCCAGCTGACGATCCTGTCGCAGGAAGAGATGTCGCAAATTGCCAAAGCCATGGAGACCGGTGCATTGGACCCGCGCTATCTGGGCGCGTCGATCGTGGTCAGGGGCATTCCGGATTTCACCCATATCCCGCCCTCGTCGCGGCTGCAGGGGCCGGACGCTGTGACACTGACCGTGGATATGGAAAACCGCCCCTGTGTGCTGCCCGGACGGGAAATCGAAGCAGATCACGCAAGACTGGGTGCGCGGTTCAAACCCGCAGCCGAGGGTCGGCGGGGAATCACCGCCTGGGTCGAACGCCCCGGCGCTCTGCGGCTGGGTGACAGGCTGAAACTCTTCGTGCCGGATCAGCGCGCTTGGATGCCGCATTCCGGACAGTAAGTGACACGGCGTTTCCGATTTGAAACACCGCGGCGGCGATGCGACGTTTCGGGGTTGGAAAATGTCGTAATCCGCGTGCTCAATCCGCTGGGCTGGGTTTATGGCTGAGATTAGACCGGCCATTGTATGCCGGAGTAAACGAATTGACGGGATCAGGGATCAGCCTCATGAGCTACAAATCCGACATCGAAATCGCCCGCGAGGCAAAGAAACGTCCGATCCAAGAGATCGGCGCGAAGATTGGCATCTCCAGCGATGACCTGCTGCCTTACGGCCACGATAAGGCCAAAGTCAGCCAGGAGTTCATCAACTCGGTGCAGTCCAAAGAAGACGGCAAGCTGATCCTGGTGACCGCGATCAACCCGACGCCTGCGGGCGAAGGTAAGACCACCACCACCGTGGGTCTGGGCGATGGCCTGAACCGCATCGGCAAAAACGCGATGATCTGTATTCGCGAAGCCTCGCTTGGCCCGAACTTCGGCATGAAGGGCGGCGCTGCAGGCGGCGGCTATGCACAGGTTGTGCCGATGGAGGAGATGAACCTCCACTTCACCGGTGATTTCCACGCTATCACCTCGGCCCACTCGTTGCTGTCGGCGATGATCGACAACCACATCTACTGGGGCAACGAGTGCGAGATCGACATCCGCCGCGTTGCATGGCGTCGTGTGGTCGACATGAACGACCGCGCCCTGCGTCAGATCACGGCCAGCTTGGGTGGCGTGTCCAACGGCTTCCCGCGCGAAACCGGCTTTGACATCACCGTGGCTTCCGAAGTCATGGCGATCCTCTGCCTGGCCAACGATCTGAAAGATCTGGAAAAGCGTCTGGGCGACATCATCGTGGCCTATCGCCGTGACAAGACCGCCGTTTACTGCCGCGACATCAAGGCAGAGGGCGCAATGACCGTTCTGCTGAAAGACGCGATGCAGCCGAACCTGGTGCAGACCCTGGAAAACAACCCGGCCTTCGTGCACGGCGGCCCTTTTGCCAACATCGCACATGGCTGTAACTCGGTCATCGCCACCAAGACCGCGCTGAAAGTTGCCGACTTTGTTGTGACCGAAGCAGGCTTTGGTGCCGACCTCGGTGCCGAGAAGTTCATGAACATCAAATGCCGCAAGGCAGGCATCGCGCCCGACGCGGTTGTGCTGGTTGCCACTGTGCGCGCGATGAAGATGAACGGCGGCGTTGCCAAGGCTGATCTGGGTGCCGAAAACGTTGACGCCGTGAACAACGGTTGTTCCAACCTGGGTCGTCACATCGAGAACGTGAAGTCCTTTGGTGTGCCGGTTGTGGTTGCGATCAACCACTTCGTCACCGACACCGACGCCGAAGTTCAGGCTGTCAAAGACTATGTCGCGACCCACGGTTGCGAGGCAATCCTGTCGCGCCACTGGGAACTGGGCTCCGAAGGCTCCGCGCCGCTGGCTGAAAAAGTGGTGGAAATCGTCGAAGGCGGCTCTGCCAACTTCTCGCCGATCTACCCGGACGATATGCCGCTGTTCGAGAAAATCGAAACCGTGGCCAAGCGTATCTACCGTGCCGATGAGGTTCTCGCCGACAACAAGATCCGCAACCAGCTGAAGGAATGGGAAGCAGCAGGATACGGCAATCTGCCGGTCTGCATGGCGAAAACTCAGTATTCCTTCTCCACCGACCCCACTCTGCGCGGCGCGCCCACCGGCCACTCGGTTCCGGTCCGCGAAGTGCGCCTGTCGGCGGGTGCTGGTTTCATCGTCGCAGTCTGCGGTGAGATCATGACAATGCCGGGTCTGCCCCGCAAACCGGCTTCGGAAAGCATCCACCTGAACGACGAAGGCCAGATCGAAGGCTTGTTCTAAGACGCAAAATGCGGCATTTGCGGCCCGGAGAGATCCGGGCCGCAAGAGTATTAAAGACATGAGTGACCGTTTACCCCCCGAAGCCTGCAACAGCATGGAAGACCTGCGGACGCAGATTGACCGGCTGGATGGAGAGTTGATCCGGATGCTGGCAGACCGGGCGGGATATATCGACCGGGCAATTGCGCTGAAGCAGCAAAACGGCTGGCCCGCGCGCATCCCCGACCGGGTCGAAGCGGTGGTGACGAATGTACGGTGCTGTGCCGAAAGTGAGGGGCTTGATCCCGATCTGGCAGAGACGCTGTGGCGGCCATTGATTGAATGGTCGATCGCGCGCGAGGCGCGTATCATTCACGAGACGTGACCGGGCGATCAGGTCCGGGTCGAAAAGGAAGAAAGCAATGGCAGCAAACATCATTGACGGCAAAGCCTTCGCGGCCACAGTGCGCGAAAAGGTTGCAGGCCACGTGGCCCGTCTGAAGGAAGAAAACGGCATCACACCGGGCCTCGCCGTTGTGCTGGTGGGCGAAGATCCCGCTTCTCAGGTCTATGTCCGCTCCAAGGGCAAGCAGACGGTTGAAGTCGGCATGAACAGTGTCGAGCACAAGCTGGACGTGGAAACCTCGGAGAAAGACCTGCTGGCGCTGATCGACCAGCTGAACAATGACCCGGCGATCCACGGCATTCTGGTGCAGCTGCCGCTGCCCAAGCATCTGGACGAAGATCTGGTGATCAACTCGATCGCACCGGCCAAGGATGTCGACGGGTTCCACATCTCCAACGTCGGCCTGTTGGGCACCGGTCAGAAGTCCATGGTACCCTGCACCCCGCTGGGCTGCCTGATGATGCTGCGCGACTACCACGGATCGCTGTCGGGAATGAATGCGGTTGTCATTGGCCGCTCCAACATCGTGGGCAAGCCGATGGCGCAACTGTTGCTGGGCGACAGCTGCACCGTGACTATTGCGCATAGCCGCACCAAGGACCTGCCCGAGGTTGTCGGCCGCGCCGATATCGTGGTTGCCGCGGTTGGCCGCCCTGAAATGGTACCGGGTGACTGGATCAAGGAAGGCGCCACCGTGATCGACGTAGGCATCAACCGCATCGACGCGCCAGAGAAAGGCGAAGGTAAGACCCGTCTGGTTGGCGACGTGGATTTTGCAAGCTGCTCGGAGCGTGCAGGCGCAATCACCCCGGTTCCCGGTGGCGTTGGCCCGATGACCATTGCCTGCCTGCTGGCCAACACCGTCACCGCCTGCTGCCGTGCAAACGGTCTGGCCGAGCCGGAAGGGCTGACCGCCTGATTGCAGGTATTCGGATCTAGGATCAGCGGCGGCCGTAACGGCCGCCGTTTTTCGTTTCATTTCGCGGAAGCCTGTGGGTTCCCGAAAGCTGCCCGTTTCGCCGAATTTTTCGTGGGCTAGGGCTGTACTGGCACCATTGTGCCCTGAAGTATCGCAATTAGGGTCTCGCTCCCGTTCATTAGCGCGTGCACCTCAGCAGTTACGATGACGAACCTGCGCCCAGGTTTGATCACACTACCGGTTGCACGCAGCCTGCCGCCAATGCCAGGCGCAAGAAGATTTATCTTCATCTCGGCGGTCATTACTTCGGAGCCTTCAGGAAGCATGGTCAGCGCAGCGTAGCCTGCTGCGCTGTCGCCGATGGCAAACGTCAACGCCGCGTGGGCCGCGCCATGTTGCTGCTTACTGCCAGGAAGAATTGGTGCGGAGATCACCACCTTTCCCTCAGTGGCCGCCACCAGCTCAGCTCCCAGCGTTGCCATCATCGACTGCTTGCCAAAGCTCTCCTGGATCCGTTCCATCATGCCTTGTCTCCTTGTTGCGTGCTCGAGTTTTTTAAGGTGTTGATCTCTGGTTTTGCGTATCACCCTGAACTTCTTCGCTGAAAATTCTATAGCCGGTCTGACTGGCCCGGTCACGCTGTTCCCATTGCCAAACTATGTTGATCAGGAGGTCGTTGACGCGGGCTTTGGGCAGCGGCATCACAGCCTGCTAGGCGAGGCATTTCTGTGTGTCGCGGGCATGGCGGCCGGGTTCAGGCGCAGCCGGGAATTTAAGTGTGGGCGGGAGGGCCTGCCTGCCGCAGGCGCATGCGGAATAGAGGATCACCGGGGCATCGGTATGGGTAGGGCGGTCGGGCCGGTCAGAATGGCAAGGGCCTTGGAGTCCATCAGGCTGTTCAGCACCGGTGCCTGGCTGCGCAGCCCACCGGTGTAGGTGCCGAAAGCTGGCAGGATCAGCCGCCGCTGGTCCAAGAGAAAGGCAGGGCGTGATCCGCCTCTCAACCGGGCCTTAGGATGGTAGTGGCCTGACACCTCCCCTGTTGCGGCGTCCTGAGCGATATGTCGGAAAGTGAGCGGTCCCAGCTCCATCTGTGCGAGATGGCTGCCGCCCAGCTCGACAGGTCCGGGATCATGGTTGCCCTCGATCCATACCCACGTCCGCCCCGCCATCAGCCGCGTGATCCACAGCTTGTCCTCAGACGCCAGCGCGCGGGCTGAGGCATCATCATCAAAGCTGTCGCCTAGACAGATCACTTGGCGCGCGCCGGTGGCCTCCAGCGCGTCCTGCAGACGGGTCAGCGTGTCGCGCGTCTCGTAGGGGGGCAGATGGGTGCCGCCGCGCCGGGCGATGCGCTCTGCCTTGCCCAGATGCAGGTCAGACACACAGAGCAACCTGTGTTCAGCCCACCAAAGCGCGCCGCTGCCAAGCGCCATCAGCCGGGCACCGCACAGGGTGAAATCAAATCCGTTCATGATGTGTTCTTGGCGTGTTCCGCGGACTGGCGCAAGGGTCATCCCGACAGCCCCGCCAACCCTGAGGCCTGCATCAAGGCCTCGGCCTCCTGTTGCATCAGCTTTTCGACGCCTGCGCCCTTGACCGGTACCTTGCCCATTTCCAGCAGCAATGGTGCCGCCAGTGGTGTGATACGCTCAAGGCGCCGCAGGTCGATGCGGCCGTTGATGCGGGTCAGCATTTCCTCGATCCGGCCGAAATCCACCAGCCCGCGCAGCGCCTCCTCGCGGGTGATGTCCAGCATCAGGTGGTTGGGGTCGTATTTGCGCAGCGTGTCATAAAGGATATCCGAGGAGAAGGTCGCCTGCCGCCCGGATTTACGCTGCCCGCCTGTGTTGCGTTCGATCAGCCCGGCAATGGTGGCGGCCCCGCGAAAGGCCCGTTTCATCACCGCATTGCCAGCCAGCCAGCCGTCCAGCCCGTCGCGCAGGGTGTCCAGATCAAACAGCGGCGCGGGTTCGCGGATTTCCTCCAAGCTCCAGATCAGCGTCGCATAGTCGGTTGAGACAAAACCCAAAGGATCCAGCCCCAGGTCTTCCATACGTTTGGTGAGCAGCAACCCCAGTGTCTGCTGTGCATTGCGGCCGGCAAAACCGTAGATACAGCTATGTGCCCGCCCGTCATGCGGGAAGCTTTCGATCAGCAGCCGACCGGCACGTGGCATTTGGCTAACCCTGCGCTGCAGCTGCAGCCAATCCGCCGTGTGGGGGGGCAGTTCAGGCCAAGCATCCTGCTTTAGCATCTCTAATATACGTGCACTAAGCTGTGTGGACGTGGCGAATTTGGTGCCAGAGAAAGTGGCGATCTTGGGTTTGCGTCCGGGCTGACGTGTCACCTCAACCGTCATTTCGCGCAAAGATTCATAGCGCACGGTCTGTCCGCCAATCAGAAAAGTGTCGCCGGGCGTGAGAGAGGCAGCAAAGGCTTCCTCTACTTCGCCCAGAGGCTTGCCGCCCCGGCTGCGTTTCAGCCGAACTTTCAGTTTGTCACTGTCCTGAATAGTGCCGAGGTTCATGCGAATACGCGCTGCCGCACGCGGATCGCGCAGCTGCCATTGGCCGTCCGGTCGCTGCAACAGCCGCTGCCACTGGTCATAGGCTTTCAGCGCATAGCCGCCGGTGGCGCAAAAATCGAGACAGGCGTCAAATTGCGGGCGGGTCAGCGTGGCATAGGCGCCGGAGGTGATCATTTCACAGTAGAGATCACCGGCGTCAAACGGCCCGGCACAGGCGGCAATCAGAATATGCTGGCACAAGACATCGCGCGGGCCGGCACCGCGCGGATCGCCGTCCAGATCACCCGCTTGCGCCGCCTCCAATGCGGCGCGGCATTCGACCACCTCAAACCGGTTGGCAGGCACCAGCAGGGCCTTGGAGGGGGCGTTATAGCGGTGATTGGCCCGCCCGATCCGCTGTACCAGACGTTTGACATTCTTGGGCGCGCCGATCTGGATCACCAGATCCACGTCGCCCCAGTCGATGCCAAGATCCAGCGAGCCGGTGCAGACAATGGCGCGCAGATCGCCGCGCACCATGGCACCTTCGACTCGCTCACGTTGCACGCGGTCGAGCGATCCGTGATGAATGCCAATTGGCAGGGCGTCGTCATTGGCCAGCCACAGATTGTGAAAGAAAATTTCCGCCTGGGCGCGGGTATTGTGAAAGATCAGTGTGGTCCTGTGCGCCTTGATCTGCTGCATCACCGCCGGGATCGCATAGGCGGCACCGCCACCGGCCCAGGGCGGGGCCTGCGCGGTTTCCAGCATCTGGATATCGGGGGCGGGGCCGGGATCGGCCAGAAGGATGGGGCAGGGATCGGGATGGCGGGCCAGAAAATGCGCGATGGCCTCGGGGTCTTCCACTGTGGCCGACAACCCGACCCGGCGCAGATCGGGACAGAGGCTCTGCAGCCGTGCAAGCGCCAGCATCAGCTGGTCGCCGCGTTTGCTCTCTGCCAGTGCGTGGATCTCGTCCACCACCACCCGCCTGAGCCCTTTGAAAGTGCGCGCGGCATCCTCATAGGAGGTCAGCAGTGCGAGGCTTTCTGGTGTGGTCAGCAGGATATGCGGTGGATCAGCGCGCTGGCGTTTCTTGCGGCTTTGCGGTGTGTCACCGGTGCGGTCGTCAATGCGGATCGGCAGGCCCATTTCCTCCACGGGCGTGCGCAGGTTGCGTTTGATGTCGGCGGCCAGCGCTTTCAGCGGCGAGACATAAAGCGTGTGCAGACCATCGTGGTGCCCATCGGCGAGTTCCGCCAGCGTGGGCAGAAAACCAGCCATTGTTTTGCCGCCGCCGGTGGGGGCGATCAACAGCGTTGCAGGGTCATCGGCGCGCTCCAACATGGCCTGCTGATGCGGGTGGATGGACCAGCCTTTGGTGGCAAACCAGTCATGAAACGGGGTGGGCAGGTCTTTCATATTGTCTTTGTAGGGGAAGGCGCAAAACTTTGAAAAAGTTTTGCGCAAGAGTTTTCCCAAAACTCTTCTCCGCGGCCCCTGGGGCGGCGGATCAAAATGCGTGCAGCAATTTTGGCCTGGGGACTACCTGACGATGGTTTCGTCTTTCACGAACATGTTCGCCCAGGCCCTGTCGATTAGTTCCGGTGACATCTGATAGGGGATGCCTTCGAAGTCACAAATCGCAATCATCTGGTCGATCAGGAACACCGGCTGGTAGTTGGCGTAGGTATTGTCAATTTCCGGGTAGCGCCTTTGCAGCAGATGCACCAACGCGCTTTCGTCCAGCGGCATGCCTTTCTTGCGCGCAACCAGCGCAAAGATTTTTAGGAAATTCTCCTGATCGGGCCCGTCGATCTTGATCTTGAAGAAGATCCGCCGCAGCGCCGCCTGGTCGAAGATCTCGTTTGGGTGGAAGTTGGTGGAAAAGATCACCAACGTGTCAAAGGGCACCTCGAATTTCTCGCCCGATTGCAGGGCGAGGATGTCCTTGCTTTCTTCCAGCGGAACGATCCACCGGTTGATCAGCGCCTGCGGTGGTTCTGCCTGACGACCAAGGTCATCGACAATGAAGATGCCGCCGGTGGATTTCAACTGCAGTGGCGCCTGATAGGTGCGCGCGGTCGGGTTATAGACCAGATCCAGCATGTCCAGAGACAGTTCACCGCCGGTGACAACGGTGGGGCGCTCGCAACAGACATAGCGGGTGTCAAACCGGCGCGACCGGCGCAGCGCGTTGGGATCGTCCTGAGCCTGTTCCAGCGCAGTATGCACGATCGGGTCATAGACGGTGATCACCTGACCGGAGTATTCAATGGCATAAGGCACATAGACCTGATCGCCGAGCGAGTCGCGAATGCCGTTGGAAATCGACGACTTCCCGTTGCCCGGCGGGCCATACATCAGGATCGAGCGGCCCGCGCTGACCGCAGGCCCGAGGTGATCCAGCAGGCTGTCGGGCAGGATCAGATGACCCATGGCGTTGGTCAGCTGGTCACGGGTGACCTGAATGTTGCGGATCGACTGGCGCTTGACCTGTTCGCGGTAGACATCCAGTGGCACCGGCATGGGGCCAAAATATTCCGACTGCGCCAGCGCATCGAGCGCCCGTGCCTTGCCCGCATCGGTCAGCTGATAACCCATTTCATTGCCGCTGTTTGCGTTGAGCGTGCCTGTCGCCTCGAGCAGTTTCTGTTCGCGGGCGATATCCACCAGCTCCTGGGTGATTGGCATCGGCAGGCAGATCGCCGCGGCGATCTCGGTCACGGTGTCCACGGTCTTGCGGAAGATGGTTTTCAGCAGAATATCCCGCATCATGACCACGGGAAGCTTCATTTCACCGAGCCCCTTGGGAGGAGGGGGGGCTACCACTGCCGGGGTTTGCATGTTCATGGGTGGATCCTGCGCGTTGCCATAACCAAGTCAGCAGGCCAAAGCCCGCAAGTGACAGTTTATACAGCACTGTGGCAGAAGCGGGGCAATCCGGGGCAATTCCGCGGGCAGTTTAACTGCCAAGCAGGGCCCCGAGCAGGAGGTAGATCATCAGCGATCCGCCAAGGCAGAACCCCATGGGGAATTTCTTACCAGCCTCCCAGCTTTCCCAATGCGGGGCGAGCTGGCGAAGCGCGGTGTGTTTGGCCAGACGATGGGTGATGAAGCCGGCGATGATATTGGCCATCAGCACCATCAGCAAGACAAGCAGGTCCGGCAGGAAGATCACCGGCGCAGCGGCACCGGCGAACTTGGCGTCTCCGGCGCCGACGGCGCCGGCCAGATAAAACAAAAAGCCCAGCCCGATGCCAACCGGCAAATGCAGCAGCTGCCAGAGATAGGTCTCGAAGGGCAGCAGCAGAGGGCCTGCGAGCACGAAAACCGCCGTCAACAGCCCAACAGACCAGTTGGGAATGCGCATGCCACGCAGATCCGTATAAGCCACCGTGAAACAAATCGGGGCCAAAAGGAGCAGGAACACCAGTGCAAAAGTCGCCGGAATTGCCATAGATCAGCCGTTCTGCAGGGCACTGAGAGAGCGTGCCGCCTCTTCGAAATGCTGAGGGTGGGTTGAGATGGCTTCACGCAACAGCCCCTCACCGATTTTCACATCACCCTGTTTCACAGCCGAAAGGGCCAGCGTATGCAGCAGCTTGGCCCGCTCGGTCTGTGCCATTGGCATGACCGGCAGGGTGTAATTGCGCTGCGCGCCTCTGGCGAGGATCAGGTTGTTCTTGGCTGTGAACAGACTGGGATCCTGACGCACCGCGTCGCCGAACAGGCGCTCGGCGGCAGCGTAATCACCGCGGGTCAGTTTGGAATAGCCCCAGTTGTTCATCACCCCGGCGGGTTCGGTGGTCAGACCCATGGCGATTTCATAAAAACTGTCGGCCCGCTTCCAGTCACCGGCCGCATCCGCAACAATCGCTTCCAGCCGATAGCGCGAATAGGTCTCGTGTGTGGGAGGGACAGCATCCAGCGTTGCACGGGCAGTGTCCCAGTCACCGGTTCGGATCAAAACATCCGCAAGCGAGATCTGATCCTCGTTTGTGGCACCGTCCATGGTGCTGACCTTCTTCCATGCAGCGGCTGCTTCTGTGTTGCGCTTGGCGCGGACCAGAGACTTCGCCAGATTGCGTTGCAGGTCGATCCGGTCAGGATCCCCCTGCACTGCACGGGCAAAATAATTTGCCGCTTCGTTTGGATCCGCGGCCGACAGCATGACGCCGTTCAGATCCGTTTCATCGATCACGTTCACCCCTTGGAATGCGCGATCCACCGCTTCTGCTTCGCCTTCAGCGCAAGCGCCGAGAACCAATGCTGCACCCGCGCACAGGGAAACAAGAAATAGCTTGCCCATCGGATTATTCCTTCGCTGCTCTGCCTTTACGGTACTGGGCTCAGCTTGTAATCGCCTGCTCCCTGTAGCACCAGCTTGTATTCGTTATCTTTTGGATCGACCGTAGCAGGATTATCGAACTTTTCGAGAGCCAAGCGCAGATTCTCGCGGATTGCGTCACTTTCGCCATTGTCGAGCGCATAGGCGCGTTTCAGGATCTGGGCTGCTTCGGCATATTTGCCTCGGCCCATCAGGACAACGCCCAGATTGTTGGCTATGGCTGGGTTTTCCGGGTCGACTTCGGCCGCACGACGCAACAGCGTTTCGGCCTGGCCCAACCGTTCTAGGCCCAGGTTGGCAGAGCCCATGCCCATCAGAATTTCGCCGTTCAGCCCGTGGCGCAGGGCCGCGCGGTTGAAGGCACTCAGGGCGAGTTCGTATTCACCGGCCCGGATCAGCCGGTGACCGGCTGCAAGATTGTTGGTTTGCTGCTGTGAAGTGTCGACACCATGCGACAGAGGCGCGATGGCGCCCTGCTGCCCCTGTGGGTCACACCCGGAAAGACAGGCAAGGCATCCGCCAAGCGCCATCAGCCGAAATACGTGCGTCGCTGTGCTGTTCATCCCTGCCCGGCCTGCCTGTCTTTGCCCTGCCGCTTTCTGCGGGCAGCTGGGCTATTGTGGCAAGCCACTGGCGGGCTGGCAACGCCTTTGTGGGCGGTCTTCCCGGTTGTGGGCGGGGCTTTAGTTCGGCCCCATGCTGCCCATCTTGGAGATGTTTTCGAAGGATGGCCCGATCAGAATGATCAGCAGCGGCGGCACGGTCAGCATCATGGTTGCCAGGGTCATTTTCACCGGCAGTTTGTTGGCGGCCTCTTCGGCGCGCATCACCCGCTTGTCGCGCATTTCTGCGGAATAGACCCGCAGCGCTTCGGCAATCGAGGTGCCGAATTGGGCGGACTGGATCATCACGGTCACAAAGGAGGATACATCCTGCACCCCGCAGCGCGTCCCCATGTCGCGCAGAACCCGTTCCTTGTCCTTACCGGCCTGCATTTCGTAGGAAACAATCTCGAATTCTTCGGCCAGCGCCGGGTAGGAGGCGTGCAATTCCTTGGCGACACGGATGATCGCCTGATCCAGTGATTGCCCGGCTTCGACGCAGACCAGCATCATGTCGAGCGCGTCAGGAAAGCCGGAGGTGATTTCGTCCTGGCGGGCTTGAATGCGGCGGGTGATCCAGTATTTGGGCAGGAAATACCCAGCTCCACCCGGCCCCAGAATGCGGATCATCATCTGTTGGCTGTCATATTCGACATCAGCCGTCAGCACATAGACATAGGCAAGCCCCAGCCCCAGCCCGATCAGCCCAAGCAGAAGCTGGGCAAAGTAGAACAGGCGCACAGAGTCGCGGCTGACATAGCCGGCCTGACGCAGTTTCAATTCCATTGCCGACAGTTCGGCTTCGTTCTGCGGTTCTAGAAAGTTGGCGAATTTCTGCAGCTGTTCATTGCGGTTACCCTGACGCAGCCGTTCGCGTTTGGGTGCAGAAGTTGATTGTTTCTGCTGGGATCTCTTGAGCTTTTTCAGCGGGTCTTCGGGTTGGTTCAACAAAAACGGAACTGTCAGCAAAATCATGAAGAGCCCAAGGCCACCGATCACGATAAGCGGCCCGAAGCTGCCCAGCTGCTGGGTCAGGAAGTCGTTAATACCGTTCAAGAAATCCATTCGTCACCCGTTACACTTGGATGTTGGTGAGCATGCGCATCACAAACAGGTTGATGGTCAGCATGACGCCCACGAAAAAACAGGCGGGGATGAAATAGGCGTGATCCAAGACCCCGTCATAATAGTTCGGATCGCGCGCCAGCGTGCCCATCAGGGCCAGCAGCGGAAAGGCCGACAGGAATTTTCCGGACCACTGCGCCTCGGCGGTGATCGCCTTGACCCGGCGAAACAGCCGAAAGCGGGCGCGGATCACCTTGGCCAGACCGGCCAAAACCTCGGCCAGGTTACCACCGGACTGCTGCTGGATGGTGACGGCCACCGCTAGAAAGCGAAAATCCTGGATATCCAGACGCTCGGCCATTTCTTTCAGCGCCTCGCCGACATCGCGGCCATAAGAGCTTTCGTCGGCGATGATGCCGAATTCGGTGGCCAGAGGATCTTCGACCTCCTTGGCAACGATCTGCACGGCAGACGCAAAGGGATGCCCGACGCGCAGCGAGCGCACCATCAGTTCCACCGCATCCGGGAGCTGTTCTTCGATCATTGAGATGCGTTTCTTGGCCTTGCCGTTGACCCAGAAAAACACGCCACCGACGCCAATGATGACCGAGGCAATGATCCGCAGCGGCAGTCCGGCACCAGTGCCGATCGACAGGCCCAAAAAGGCAAAAACACCCAGCCCGGCCATGATCATCATCAATTGCTTGGGGGTGAAGGCAATGGCGGCCTTTTGCGCCCGTTCCGCCAGCAGGGAGTAGAGCGGAATGGTCTGCGACTTCATGTGCTGGCGCATTTCCTTGCGCAGCTGTTCCAGCACTTCCTCGCGGCGGCCGCCCTTTTCGAGCATCTCCAGCCGTCGGTTCACCTTGCTGTTCAGGCTGATCGATTTCCCGAAGGTGACCAGATAGATGCCTTCGACCAGCACCAGAACTGCGACGAAGATCAGACCGTAGATAATCGGTTCTGCGCTCAGCTGCATGGGTTAGTCCTCCATCCGGGTGGGTTCGTAGATCGAGGCGGGCAGGTCATAACCCCACATGCGGAACCGTTCCGAAAAGTGGCTGCGCACGCCGGTGGCGGTGAAATGGCCGATGATCTTGTTGTCGGGTGTCAGACCGACCCGCTGGTAGCGAAAGATTTCCTGCATGGAGATGACATCGCCCTCCATGCCGGTGATTTCGGTGATCGAGGTCATCCGGCGAGAGCCATCCTGCAGACGCGAGGCCTGAACGATCAGGTTCACAGCCGAGGAAATCTGGCTGCGCACCGCCTTGATTGGCATTTCGATCCCCGCCATGGCGATCATGTTTTCCAGGCGGCTGACCCCATCCCGTGCCGAGTTGGCGTGGATTGTGGTCATTGAACCGTCGTGGCCGGTGTTCATCGCCTGCAGCATGTCGATCACTTCTTCGCCGCGGGTTTCGCCGACAATGATCCGGTCAGGGCGCATCCGCAGGGCGTTTTTCAGACAGTCGCGGGGGGAAACCTCGCCCTTGCCCTCGACGTTGGGCGGGCGACTTTCCATCCGGCCCACATGGGTCTGCTGCAGCTGTAGTTCGGCGGTGTCTTCGATGGTCAGGATGCGTTCATCATTGTCGATGAACGACGACAGCGCGTTCAGCGTTGTGGTCTTGCCCGAGCCGGTACCGCCCGACACGATCACATTCAGCCGGGTCGCCACTGCGGCCTGCAGATAGGCGGCCATTTCTTCGGTGAAGGCGCCGAATTGCACCAGATCGTCGATGCCCAGTTTATCTTTTTTGAATTTTCGGATCGACACCAGCGAACCGTCCACGGCAACCGGCGGCACCATGGCGTTAAAGCGCGATCCATCCGCAAGGCGGGCGTCAACATAGGGGTTGGATTCATCCACCCGGCGTCCCACCGCCGATACGATCTTGTCGATGATCCGCATCAGGTGCTTTTCATCTTTGAAGGTGATGTTGCTCAGCTGCAGTTTGCCGCTGCGTTCGACAAAGATCTGCTGCGGGCCGTTGACCAGGATGTCGTTGACCGTTTCATCCTGCAGCAGCGTCTCCAGCGGACCCAGGCCGGTCACCTCGTCGTAGAGTTCCTTGTTGAGGGTCTGGCGGTCTTCGCGGTTCAGCACAATGCCGCGATCTTCGAGGATCTCGCCGGTGATAGAGCTGATTTCGTTGCGCAGTTCCGCTTCGCTGGCCTTGTCCAGCGCCGCAAGGTTCAGGTGTTCAAGCAGATCGCGGTGCAATTCGACCTTGATCTCGCTCAGCCGTTCCTTGCGCTTGCGGTCTTTTTCCGCCGGTGCGGCCTCTGCGGCCACCCGCGTCATGGGGCGGCGCAGCGAGGCGGCAGAGGCAACCTCGACTTTTGGTGCGGCGGTGGGCGCGGCCGCAGCTTTTGGCGCAGCTTTAGGGCTCGCGGATTGTTTTTTATACTTAGAGAACACCGGTTACCCCTTTGCTCGTTCAGGCGGCCTGAGCTTCGTTCTGGCCGAGATCGTGCAGTGATTTTGCCAATTTGGCGATTTCTTTGCGCAGCGGATTTTTTGCGGCCGTGACAGCCAGCGGAACGCCGTGGTCGCCGCACTGGGTGACCTGACGGCCGCCATCGGGCAGTTGCAGATCGATAGAGATGCCCAGCGAATCCGCCATTCTCTTGACCCGGCTTTTGCCGCTCAGATCGGTGAATTTCGGCGCCCGGTTCAGGGCAAAGCGCAGTTTTTCAAACGGCAGGTCCTCGGACTGCAAGGCCCGTTTCATCCGCAGTGCGTTCTGGGCGGACCGCATGTCCAGTTCCAGCAGGGCGAAATGGACATGGGCATGGGTCAGAACGGTTTCTGACCACTGGACCAATGTGCGCGGCATGTCGATCACCACAAAATCGAAATGGCTGCGCGCCATTGCGATGACCCGTTCGATGTCTTCGGGGGCAATGAACTCCAGCGGCACCATGTCGGCAGGTGCCGTCAGAACCTGCAGCTTGTCCTGGAAGGACAGCAGGGCCTGACCAAAGATTTCCTCGTCCATGACTTCGGTTTCGCTCAGCATCTCCATGACGGCTTCGCGGCGCGGCAGGTCAAGGTAGGTGGCCACTGACCCATGCTGCAGGTCAAAGTCGAGGATGCAGACACTGGGTTCGGCGTGGCTGCTGAGCATAGCAAGTTCCCAGGCCAGATTGACAGCCAGAGTGGTGGAGCCACTGCCCCCCGAAAGCCCCTGACATACAATCACCGCCCCTTCTCGCTGGGTGCCCGAGTGCAATTGATGGGTGTTCTGTTTCTCGACTTCCGGCTCCGGTTCGGGTGCGGTCAACCGGTCGATGGCGTTCTGCAATTCCATTTCAGGCAGCGGGTAGGGGATGAATTCATCCGCCCCTTTGCGCAACAGCTGGTGCAGCGAGGCCGGTGTCACATCTTCGGCAATCAGAATAACCTTGATGTCGCGCGCCTTGGCCTGGCTGATGATTTCACCCATCAATGCAAGGCTGTCTTCATCGTGACCGTCGAGGGCAAGTGCCACGAATTCCAGTGTTTCCGCATCAGGCTGGCCAAAGAAGGCCAAAGCCTCGGCAAAGCCAAGGTCGCCCCAGGCCTCACCCAGGGCCGTTTCCATATCTTCGATCAGCAGGTCGAAATTCTGCACGTCACGGCTGATCGTGCAGGCAATAATCGCATTTGCGTCGTGTTGCGGGGCTCCGCTGCTCATTGCCTTCATCCTCATACGGGTGCCAACAGCCTCATGCTGTCGGATCCAATGGCGATTCGCGCAGTGCGCACTTCGCCTTTGAGAGACAATGTCGTCGCCAATCTGGGCAAGATTGGGGCCAAAAAACCCCAAATGTTTGGAAACTATGAACAGTGAGCCGACAATTGGCGGCTGGTTTCGGGGGTCGCCTCTTTAGCCGCCTTCAGTCGCCAGTTCGGAGGGGCCGGAGCTTAGTCCGGTCGGCGGTGCCGCGCTTTTGATGTACTCGCGGTAGATCACTTCGGCGTATTTTCCATCCAGCAACGACGGATGTGATTTCACAAAACCCGAAACTTCGGTCACCGTCCGCCGGTTGCGCCGTTCGCGGCCCTGGGTCCCGACCAGGGGCTGTGTTTCACCAAAGGAGGCAAGGGCCTCCAGCCGACTGCGGCTGATCCCGCGCGACACCAGATGGCTCACGGCCGCTTTGGCGCGCCGCAGTCCGAGGCGCTTGTTGTAAGAGGCACTGCCGACGGCATCGGTGTGGCCATAGACCCGGAAGCGAACTTCGGGGAACTGGCGGATCCAGTCGGCCTGACTGTCCAGAACCGAGCGGGCCGTGGCGTCCAGAACCGCGCTGTCGAAAGCGAAGTTGATCGTATCGGGAACCTCTTCGGCGAACCGTCCGGCCAGCTGCACCGCATAGTCACGCTCACCGGTCATGACCAATGCGTTGTTCTGCGTGGCATTGCCAAAGGCGCCGCGGTCAAGCTCGGCCCCGGCTTCCCTCAGGTCGCAGGCCGCTGCTGTAAGGCAAAGAGCGAAAAGTGCTGATGTCCGGATCATTGTTCTGCCCTTTGCTTAGTCCAACACGTAGCCGTAAGAGCCGGAAAAATCCTGCTTGGCCACTTCGGCTGCTGCTCCGGACTGGGTCCGCGCGGTTTTTCCGAACAGGAACAGCTCCTGTTCGGTTGGCGGTTTCACCCGATCGGTGGGCAGGCTCAGCGCCTCGCCGCGGGTCGGAGTTACCAGATGGCCGCTGACGATGATGACCAGTTCTGACTGCGACCGCTGATAGCTGGAGCTGCGGAACAGAGATCCGAGGATTGGCACATCGCCAATCCATGGCAATTGCGAGGCGCTGTCGGTAAACTGGTCTTCGATCAGGCCGGCGATGGCAAAGCTTTCGCCGTCGCGCAGTTCCACGGTTGTTGTGGTTTCACGCCGCGAGAAGGCACTGACGCTCAGCCCGTTGACGGAAATGCCGTTGGCTGTGTCGATTGCGGAAACCGCGGCCTTGAGTTCAAGGTTGATCAGATCACCATCGACAACACGCGGTATAAAGTTCAGCTCGATACCGAAGGGCTTGTATTCAACCGAAATACCGTCCTCGTCAGAGACCGGAACCGGGTATTCACCGCCGGCAAGGAATGTGGCTTCTTGACCCGAGAGGGCTGAAAGGTTGGGTTCGGCCAGTGTTCTAACCAATCCCTTTTGCTCCAATGCCTCGATCAGCAGGCCCACTTCGAGGGATCCGACATCGAAACCGAAAAAGGCGGCACCGAGCGAATTTCCGTCAGGCGTAATGACGGGGTTTGACAGCCCGTTGTCGCCTTGCAGCCATGTGCCGGTTTCGGCAGCAACGCCTGAGCCGCTAAGCGCGACGGACGAGCTGAGCGATTTGGAGACGGAACGCTGCATTTCTGCGAAGCGGACTTTCAGCATGACTTGCTGCACGCCGCCGACCGACATCAGGTTCGACACCCGGTCCGGCGCATAACGGCCCGCCAGATCCAGGGCCCGCTGCAAACGTGCTGCGCTGGACACGGTCCCGGACAGTACGATGCCGTCATTGGCGGTGCGGACCTCGATTTTCTCGTTTGGCAGGATCTGTTTCAGCCGTTCCTTGAATTCGGTCACATCGGCGGCAACATGCACATCCACGTTGGTGATCAGCGACCCGGTCGCATCCAACAGGGTCAGCGTTGTCAGCCCCGGTGATTTGCCCAGCACATAGATCGTCCGGTCCGAAAGCGAGGAAATATCAGCGATGCCCGGATTGGCGATGCTCAGTTCCGCAAAGGGGATGTCGCTCTCGACAACAACCGCGCGGTTCATAGGGACATCCAGCCGGGCGGATGTACCGGCCTTCAAAACCTTCAGACCCTGTGCCTGAACGCCGCTCGCAGCAGGTGTCAACACTGCCATCGCACCTGCCAATACAGATGCGATTAAAGTTCGAAATGCCATGCGATCTGCCTTTCCGATCACGCCTCAAAACCGGGTCTTATTGCCCGTGATTTCCTGCATACTGCGCCAGACACGCATGTTTTGCAATAATAACGTGTGTTGCGATGATTTCGCTGTGGGGGGGAGGCAACAAAACCCCGCCCTCAGAGGAGGGCGGGGCAGGGTAGGCTGCGCATTCAGCTCAATTCCGGCAGGGGATCGGGATCTCAACCACCTCGGCGCCACGGCGGGTGCGGATGGTGCAAATCTTCTCCGCGGCGACGTCGGGGGCGGCTTCCAGTTCACCAAGTCCCAGCAGCATACGTTGGTCCACCTGAACCACGGCCGCAACGGTATCGTCTTCGGCGCCCACCAGGGCCAGCGACAAACGGCCGGTTGATTGGGCCTGCGCCAGTGCCGCCACCTGTTCAGATTTTGCAGTCACAGTGACGGTCCGGGCAATCGTGGCGCCAGAGCTGTCGCCATTGGCGCGCTGGTCGATGGCGACCAGTTCGATATTGGTTTGGATCAGCCGGGTGATATCCGTTTCCGGGCCGTTGCGGACGCGGCCCGTCCAATAGACATCCACCCTGTCGCCGGGGCGCAGGAAACCGGACACGCCGGAGGCCACATCGACCTTGATGGCGAAGGCGCGCATGCCTTTGCCAAGCCGGGACGTGATCCCTGCATCCTCACCGGGTTTGGTGATCTTCTGGACGAGGATCGCCTCATCCTTTTCCATGGCGCGCAGCACGACCCGCTTGCGGTCTTCCGAACCGGCGGGAAACAGGGCTTCCACCTCGGTAAAGGAGCCTTCGGGGATGGCATCCTGCGGCCAGCGGACGATGCGAATGTGTTCCTGGGTCAGCTGTTCGCCGTATTTCAGGGGTTTTGTGGCGACAAGAACCGGAACCGTCGGAACCACCTGCGCACTTGCGGCGCGCTCCCGGGCGAGTTCAGACTGATATGCGGAAATGTAGTTCTTGGCCATCATGACGGCACCGCCGGCAAGGGCGACGCCAACAATCAGGACGAGTCCGAATACTGCACGCATGTTGGCCTCCGTCTTAAGGGTGCCGGCGCAGGCTGGGCCGTTTGCCGGACGTTGAAACGATCATGCGGCCGCGCGGCATCTGTGCGCCGGGGCCGGGTAAGTCATCTTAATTTCCGCCCAGGTTCTCGGTGTAAACGACCTGAGCAGCGGCGTCTGTCGCCTCCAGATAGACACCTACGGCCTCAGCCGCATCTTCGGTCCCATTGAGAACCGGCGGCACCGCGATAGCGGCAAAGCCGGCGATTGCGGCGGTCAGCAGGACCCAGTCAACGGTGACAGCACCATCGTCTTCGTCCCGGAATGCGCTGAATGCAAGCTTCATGAGAATCCCCGTGCCTGGGTGGTTGGCACAGAGGCCACGCCCTTTATCCAAAGGCGCGGCCCCTGCCAATCGCTGTAGATCAGTTGTTGTGGCTTCAAGCCACTTGGCCGATCAGCAGGCTTTAGTCGATTGCGCCTGCGGAACCCAGGCTGGTGCCTGTTGCGGTCAGGTAGGAGCTGGTGGTGCCTGTCACGTCAGAAACGCCGCCTTCGATCGCGGTGTAAACAACGCCGGCCAGAGCTGCGACAGCAGCGGTCAGCACAACCCAGTCAACAGTCACGGCGCCAGATTCGTCTTTGCTGAAGTTCTTGAAGAATTTGATCATGGTAGTCCCTCCAAAGGATCTTTAATTTCGGTCGTAGTCACCTTGCCGTCCTAACCTGAGCTTGCTCTCTCCTGCGTCGCTCATGTCCGACTTGGTATGGGCATATATAGCCAGTGGAGCGTGGCAGGATTTGGGCCAAAAACAGATTTCTGGTGCCGCATTTTTACTTTTTGGCAGGAAATGGGTTAAGATATTGAATCCAGAGGTTAAAAATCTTTACTCTTTGTAAACCAGCATGGCTTGGGGGCGGCAAATTCGGCAGAATGTGGCAGGATCGCCCAGATTTGAGTGCCAATTCTGGCTTTTCAGGCCCAAATGATTGAAATTGAATTAAATTGGATGGGGTTATGACATGGCAGTAAGGGCATTTGTTTTGGCAGCGATGCTGTTGGTCCCGCTTCTGGCCTCTGCGCAGAGCCCGGCGCCCTTTCCTGAATTTGAAGCCAAACGGGTCAAACCCCCGGTAGGCGGAAGCGCCAAGCGCATTACGATACAGATTGAACCACAAACGACGGCCACTGACCTGTCAGGGCAGCAAGACAGGGATGCACCCGAAGAGGCCGGCGCGGATCATGCGTGGTTTTGGGATCAGGTCTCGGAGGGCTTTTCTGGTACCGGGCCGGGTCGGCTGGAACCTGCGCTTGAGGCGCTGAGCGCCGGGCCGGTGGCCGCCCCCCGTTTGCAGCTGTTGCAGGATATCGCCCAGACGCGCGGTGTGGAGATCCTGATCGCCAGTGCAGGCAGCAATGTTTCTCCGGCCTTGGTCTTGGCGGTGATTGCCGTTGAAAGCGGCGGGGATGCGGATGCGGTCAGCAGCGCCGGTGCCCTGGGGCTGATGCAGCTGATGCCGGATACTGCGGCGCGGTTTGGCATTGTGGACCCGCTGGCGCCTGCGCAGAACATCAAAGGGGGGATTGCCTATCTGGACTGGCTGATGGCCGAGTTTGGCGGTGACCCGCTTCTTGTTTTGGCCGGATATAATGCCGGCGCAGGGGCCTTACGGGATCACGAAGGGGTGCCACCCTTTGCCGAGACACGGGGATATGTGCCCAAGGTCTTGGCGGCCTATCAGGTGGCGCGGGGGTTATGCATGACACCGCCCGAGATGCTGAGCGATGGCTGCGTGTTTCGGCTGGCCAACTAGCCGCTGGGCCGGCGGGCAATTGAGCGCATAGGAACAAAAAAAGCCCGCCTGTGCTCAGGCGGGCCTTTCCTTAAATCGGTGATCGGCAGATCAGTCGACGATGGTCGCCTCGGTGGCTGCGCGCAGCTCTGCCTCGGTGACACCTTCGGCGGTCTCAACGATCTTCAGGCCGCCTTCGACAACGTCCAGAACGCCGAAGTTGGTGATGATGCGATCGACCACGGCCTTGCCGGTCAGCGGCAGGGTGCATTCCTTCAGAACTTTGGACTGACCGTGTTTGTTGGCGTGATCCATCACAACAACCACGCGGCCGACGCCGGCCACCAGATCCATCGCGCCGCCCATGCCTTTGACCAGCTTGCCGGGAATCATCCAGTTCGCCAGATCGCCGTTTTCCGCCACTTCCATCGCGCCGAGGATCGCCATAGCGATCTTGCCGCCGCGGATCATCGCGAAGGACTGCGCAGAATCGAAGTAGGCGGTCTGCGGCAGCTCGGTGATGGTCTGCTTGCCGGCGTTGATCAGATCGGCGTCTTCTTCGCCCTCAATCGGGAACGGACCCATGCCGAGCATGCCGTTTTCCGACTGCAGCGTCACTTCGACGCCTTCGGGGATGTAGTTGCTGACCAGCGTCGGAATACCGATGCCGAGGTTCACATACCAGCCGTCCTGCAGCTCCTGTGCCGCGCGCGCGGCCATTTGATTACGGTCCCATGCCATAGTGCGGTCTCCTTATGCTGCGGGGCGCGTGGTGCGCTGTTCGATGCGTTTTTCGTGATCGCCCTGGATGATCCGGTGCACATAGATGCCGGGCAGGTGGATCGAGTCGGGGTCAAGCGAGCCGGTCGGCACGATCTCTTCCACTTCGACAACGCAAACCTTGCCACAGGTGGCGGCCGGCGCGTTGAAGTTGCGGGCGGTCTTGCGGAACACCAGGTTGCCGGTTTCATCCGCTTTCCAGGCTTTGACGATCGCGAGATCAGCAAAGATGCCTTTCTCCATGATGTAGGTCTGACCGTCAAAGTCTTTTTCTTCTTTGCCGTCGGCAATCACCGTGCCCACACCAGTCTTGGTGTAGAAACCGGGGATGCCGGCGCCGCCGGCGCGCATACGCTCGGCCAGAGTGCCCTGGGGGTTGAATTCCAGCTCCAGCTCACCCGAGAGGTACTGACGCATGAATTCTGCGTTTTCGCCCACATAGGAGGAGATCATTTTCTTGACCTGTTTGGTCTGCAACAGGATGCCGATGCCGAAATCATCGACGCCCGCATTGTTGGAGGCAAAGGTCAGATCCTTGGTGCCGGCGTCTTTGATGGCGTCGAGCAGCAATTCGGGGATGCCGCAGAGGCCGAAGCCGCCTGCTGCGATGAACATGCCGTCGTGAAGCAGCCCGTCGAGCGCTTCGGCGGCATTGGCGTAGACTTTTTTCATGGAAATCTCCCAACACATGCGGTTGGGAGTGGTTCTGCCGCCGGGTGGTCAGAGAGTCAATGAATACGCAGGCGCGTGGGTATTTCTACGTATGCCCTGGCAGCGAGGGTGGGGTGAGGGGCCAGCCCCTCGCGCTCCCTTAGATATTTCTGGCCGGATGAAAGGGGATCACCGGGCCAGATTATTCCTTTGCGGTAGATTTTTTACCGGCGGCTTTTTTGGCCGGTGCCTTTTTTGCTGTGGTTTTCTTGGTGGCAGCCTTTTTGGCCGGAGCTTTTTTCTTGCCGCCCTTTTTGCTGGATTTCTCCGCAATCAGCGCGACGGCCATTTCCACGGTGACATCGGCCGGGGCCGTGTCCTTGGGCAAGGTGGCGTTGACCTTTTCCCACTTCACATAGGGGCCATAGCGGCCGTCCATGATGCTGATGGCACCACCGCCATCGGGATGTTCGCCCAACTCCTTGAGCGCCTTGGCCGCTGCGCGGCGGCCACGGCCGGGATTGGCGCGTTTCTCGGCCAGCATTTCCACAGCCCGGTTCATGCCAATCTCAAAGACGTCCAGCGTTTCCTTGAGGTTCACGTAAGTGGGTTTTTCCTCGTCCGGCAGTTGGTGGGCAATGTAAGGCCCAAAACGGCCCAGGTTGGACTGGATTGCACCGCCTTCCGGGTGCTGGCCGATCTCGCGAGGCAGGGTCAGCAGGGTCACCGCCTGTTCCAGCGTCAATTCGTTCGGGCCCCAGCCGGGCAGGGGGTCGCGGCCCTGTTTGGGCAGCGAAGAGCGTGGCGGTTTCTTGTTTTCGGGCGTCGCCTCACCGCGCTGTACGTAGGGGCCGAAGCGGCCGGATTTCAGGTGGATCTCGTCACCATTGTCCGTGCCGAGTACCTTTTCATATCCTTCTGCACCTTCACCAGAGATCGGCCGGGTGTAGTTGCATTCGGGGTAGTTGCCGCAGCCGACAAAGCCACCGGTGCGCGAGGTTTTCAGGTGCAGCTGGCCCGCACCACATTTCGGGCAGACGCGCGGATCGGTGCCATCTTCGCGAGGCGGATAGAGCTGCGGCGCGAGCGTGTCGTCCAGTACATCCAGCACTTCGGTTATGCGCAGTTCCGAGGTTTCGGAAATCGCCGCCGAGAAATCGCGCCAGAATTTGCTGAGGATTTCCTTGTAGTCGCGGCCGCCTGCGCTGACGTCATCCAGTTCGGCTTCCAGATTGGCGGTGAATTCATAGCCGACATAAGTGCGGAAGAAGTTCAGTAGGAAGATGGTGACGATGCGGCCCTTGTCCTCGGGGAAGAGGCGGTTCTTTTCCTTGCGGACGTATTCACGGTCCTGAATGGTGGTGATCACAGAGGCATAGGTGGAGGGGCGGCCGATGCCCAGCTCTTCCATCCGTTTGACCAGCGTCGCCTCGGTGTAGCGCGGCGGCGGCATGGTGTGGTGTTGCAGACCCAGAACCGCACCCGTGTCAGACAGCAGCGTTTCACCAGAGGCCTTGTCGGCCTGCGGTTTTAGCGAGGAGGCGAATTTCAGCGCCTCGCCCTGCATGATCTGCGGCAGGCGCTTGCCGTCCTCATCCTGTTCCACATCATCGCGGCCTTCCTCGTAGACCCGCATGAAGCCGTCAAACAGCATCACCTGACCAGTGGCGCGCAGGCCAACCTGCCCGTCGGGCGAGGTGATATCAACGGTGGTGCGTTCCAGTCGGGCGCCGGCCATCTGGCAGGCCAGGGTGCGCTTCCAGATCAGGTCGTAAAGCTTGCGCTGGTCCTCTTCCGACACTTTCAGGCTGGCGGCGTCGCGGCTCATGTCGGTGGGGCGGATACATTCGTGCGCTTCCTGCGCGTTCTTGGCCTTGTTCTTGTAGATGCGCGGGCTGTCCGGCACGTAGTCGGCGCCATAGCGGCTGGTGATTTCCTCACGCGCCGCGGTCACCGCCTCGGGCGCCATGTCGATGCCATCGGTCCGCATATAGGTGATCAGACCGGCCTCATAGAGCCGCTGGGCGGTGCTCATGCATTGTTTGGCCCCCATGCCAAACTTGCGCGAGGCCTCCTGCTGCAGGGTGGAGGTCATGAAGGGGGCGGACGGATTGCGGGAGGCTGGTTTCGCCTCAACCGATTTCACCGCCAATGTGCGCGATGCAACAGCCTGTACCGCCAGTTCGGCGGCGGTGGAGTTGGCGAGGTCGAACTTGTCCAGCTTGTCGCCGCCCAGAATGGTCAGGCGGGCTTCGAATTCCTGACCGCGCGGGGTGGCGACCTGGGCGCGCACCGACCAGTATTCCTTGGCGTTGAAGGCGTCGATTTCCATCTCGCGCTCGACGATCAGACGCAGGCAGACGGATTGCACACGGCCCGCAGAGCGCGCACCGGGCAGTTTGCGCCACAGAACCGGCGACAGGTTGAAGCCCACCAGATAGTCCAGCGCGCGGCGTGCCAGATAGGCCTCGACCAGCGGCATGTCGACCTGACGCGGGTTGGCCATGGCTTCGAGAACGGCCTCTTTGGTGATCGCATTGAAGGTCACGCGGCTGACCGGCGTGTCCTTCTTGATCGACCGGCGCTTTGTCAGCGCCTCCTGCAGGTGCCAGCTGATCGCCTCGCCTTCTCGATCGGGGTCAGTCGCGAGGATCAGTGCGTTGTCTTCTTTCAGGGCGTCGGCGATGGCCTTGACGTGTTTGCGGCTGTCGTTACCGACCTCCCATGTCATGGCGAAATCATCGTCCGTATCAACCGATCCATTCTTCGCCGGAAGGTCGCGAACATGCCCGTAAGACGCCAGAACGGTGTAATCAGAGCCGAGATATTTGTTGATTGTTTTGGCTTTTGCCGGGGATTCTACAACAACTACAGGCATTTAGGGCTCGACCTCATGGGATGTGCTTTTGGCGTTCTATGGCGGGGCAAGATGTGGGGTGCAATAGGGGAATGTCAATCCGCGTCATTTAACGGCAGGAACTGGCCGTTTTGCTGTGCCTATTTGGCCTTGATCCGCCGTGCCAGCAGACCGCCGGGCTGGCGTTCAACCTCTCCGTCCAGCTCCAGATCGGTCAGGGCGCGGGCGATTTCCTGTGCTGGCGCTGACAGGTCGCGGGCAAGCTGGTCCTCTGCCGTGGGCGAGGGGCCGAGCCGGTTGAGGATCTGGCTGTGCAGGGCGGCAGTTTCCTTCAGGCTGCGCTTTTCGGCTGGCGGTGCGGGGAGGTCTCGCAGGCCCGGCAGCGCCGGTTGCACTGGTGTGTCCAGCGACGGCAGGGCGGCGATGACATCCGCGGCGTTGCGCACCAGCTGGGCGCCGTCTCGGATCAGCATGTTGCAGCCTGCGGCGCGACCATCGAAGGGGTGACCGGGCACCGCCATGACCTCGCGCCCCTGATCTAGTGCATCGCGGGCGGTGATCAGGCTGCCGGACTTCGGCGCCGCCTCAACCACGACAACGGCGCGGGCCAGGCCCGAGATGATGCGGTTGCGGCGCGGGAAGTGGCGGGCCTGGGGCTGCATGCCCATAGGTTGTTCTGACAGGCGCAGGCCCTGCCGGGCAATGTCATGGGCCAATGTGGTGTTTTCCGCCGGATAAATCACATCGGCGCCGCCGGCCAGCACCGCAATGGTGCCCGAGGTCAGCGCCGCTTGATGGGCGGCGGCATCGACGCCGCGGGCCAGACCTGACACAACCGTATAGCCTGCCTCGCCCAGCTCCTGTGCCAGTGCACGGGCCATCCGGGTGCCAAGCGAAGAAGCATTGCGCGCACCGACAAGGGCAATCGCAGGACGCGTCAGCAACGCCGTGTCGCCGATCGCCCAAAGCAGGGGCGGCGCGTCTTTCAGATCTTTCAGGGCTTGCGGATAACCGGGGTCCAGATAGCACAAAAGCCGCGCTTTGGCGGCTTCTGCGGTATTCATTTCGGCCTCTACTACGTGGACAGGGCATGTTTCATACCCTTTGATGCCCGCTTCACGCGCCACTTCAGGCAACGCCTCCAGCGCGTTCTGCGCTGTGCCATATTCCGCCATCAGCTTATGGAAAGTCACAATGCCGACTCGGCGGGAACGCAACAGACGAAGCATGGAGAGCCGAACGTCTTCCGTGGTGGGTGGGAGTGGGGGGTGAGTGGAAGAATTTGATCCTTCGGTCATCCGTCGCTCCGCCTGCTTGCAGAAACAGGTTTACCTTTAATCCGGTTAACAGGGGATGAATGGATATTGTTTTCTCTGAGTTTCTCTGAGTTTCGCTCTAAGCCCTTATTTTCATAAGAAAACGTGCAGGATATTCAACCTGCTATGCCTTTGGGGCACCCGATTACGGGTCTGGCAGAGTCAAAACTTTGGCCAAAAATCAGAATCACAGGCCCCTTGACGGCCCAAAGAAGGTAAAAAACAGGCTGACGGTTCTTTTTTGTCAGCCTGTCATGCTTAATGCGAAACCGGCACATTAACCAAAGTACAACCCCTCAGGCGGCAGAGCCGCCCACCGTCAGCCCATCCATCAGAACTGTTGGCTGGCCGACGCCAACGGGAACCCACTGGCCGGACTTGCCGCAGTTGCCCATGCCCGGATCCAGCGCCATGTCATTGCCAAGGCCGCGGATGCGCTGCAGGGCGGATGCGCCGTCACCGATCAGAGTGGCCCCTTTCACCGGCGCGCCGACCTTGCCGTTTTCGACGCGGTAGGCCTCGGTGCAGGAGAAGACGAACTTGCCGTTGGTGATATCAACCTGACCGCCGCCAAAGCCAACCGCCCAGATGCCGTCCTTGATGTCGGCCACCAGATCCTCGGGCTTTGCCTCTCCGCCCAGCATATAGGTATTGGTCATCCGCGGCATTGGCGCATGGGCATAGCTTTGGCGCCGCCCGTTGCCGGTGGGGTCCACGCCCATCAGCCGCGCGTTCTGGCGATCCTGCATATATCCAACAAGAACCCCGTCCTCGATCAATGTGGTGGCCTGACTGGGGGTGCCTTCGTCATCCACAGTGATCGATCCGCGCCGGTCGGCGATGGTGCCGTCGTCCAATACGGTGACGCCCTTGGCGGCCACCTGCTGGCCCATGAGGCCTGCAAAGGCCGAAGACCCCTTGCGGTTGAAATCGCCCTCCAGCCCGTGGCCGATGGCCTCGTGCAGCAGGATGCCGGGCCAGCCCGGCCCAAGCGCCACTTCCATCACCCCGGCCGGGGCGGGCACCGCATCGAGGTTGACCATGGCTATGCGCAGTGCTTCACGCGCCTTGGCCTGCCAGTCTTTGGGGTCGACCAGCCCGTCCAGCCCGACCCGGCCGCCGCCCCCGGCAGAGCCGCTTTCGCGCCGCCCGTCCTGTTCGACGATGACAGAGACATTCAGCCGCGTCATTGGCCGCACATCGCGCACCCGCACGCCATCGGCGCGCAGGATTTCCACCTCCTGCAGCGAGGCGGCCAGAACGGCGGAAACCTGCACCACCCTTTGATCCAGATCACGTGCAAAGGCATCGATCTCGCGCAGGGTCTCGATTTTGACCGGAAATGGCATGGCGCCGATCGGGTCTTCATCGGTGTATAATTTGCGATTGGTGGCCACGGGCGCATCCGCCATGGTGCCGCCGCCATCACCCACTGCCAGCCGCGCGGTGTCAGATGCGCGGCGCAGGGCTGCCATCGAGACATCCGTGGAATGGGCGTAACCGGCCACTTCGCCGTTAACCGCCCGCAATCCAAAGCCTTCGGAGGCGTCATAGCTGGCTGAGCGCAGTCGGCCGTCGTCAAAAACCAATGCTTCGGATTTGCGCCGTTCGGCGAAAATCTCGCCATCATCGGCGCCGGCCAGCGCCTGGCGCAGAACCGTCAGGGCCTCGTCTTCGGGCAGGGCCGTCTCGAAGGGGCGGAAAGCGTCTGTATCCATGGGTTGGCCTCATTTTTTTGATCTAAATCAAGAAAGCGACGCTTTGACGCCGGCATTCCTCTTTATCTGTTGCGAGGAATATGATTTCTAGCGGCCTCAAAGACAACGGGCTCTGTGCGTTTTGTGAATCAGTGATTCTGAGGCACGGTGCCGGTGCATTGACAAAAACGCGATCAAACGATCAGGACGAGACATGAAGAACGCTTTGATGCTTTCCGGCCTTATTGCTGGACTGACCGGCCTTCCCGCCCTTGCGCAGGATGGTCTGGAAACCATTGGTAAACCGGTTGATGGCGCGATGGGCTTTCAGCCCGCCGCAACCGAGCTGGCAGCAGGCATCCAGAGCCTGGACTGGCTGATCCTCGTGATCATCACCCTAGTATGTGTATTCGTTGCTGGCCTGATGCTCTACGCAATTTTGCGTTTCAACAGCCGCGCAAACCCGAAGCCTGCCAGCTTTACCCACCACACCCCGATCGAGATCGCCTGGACCGTCCTGCCGATCCTGATCCTGGTCTTCATCGGCTCCTTCTCGCTGAAGCAGCTGTTCCTGCAGCAGGAAATCCCCGAAGCGGACATCACCATCAAGGTCACCGGCTACCAGTGGTACTGGGGCTATGACTATGTGGACCACGAGTTCGGCTTTGAGAGCTTCATGCTGGCCAAGGAAGACCTGGAAGCCAACGGCTATGCCTCCGATGAGTATCTGCTGGCCACCGACACTGCCGTTGTTGTGCCCTCGGGCAAGACCGTCGTGATGCAGGTGACTGCGGCTGACGTGATCCACTCCTGGACCATCCCCTCCTTTGGCGTGAAGCAGGATGCGGTTCCCGGCCGTCTGGCGGAACTGTGGTTCAACGTCGACGAAGGCAAGGAAGGCATCTACTTCGGTCAGTGTTCCGAGCTTTGCGGCAAGGACCACTCCTATATGCCGATCACTGTGAAAGTGGTCACGCAGGAAGCCTATGATGCATGGCTCAAAGGCGCGATCGAGGAATATGCGGGCAAGCCTCAGGGCTTCACCGTCGCCTCCAACTGATAGGGCTGGCGGGCTGAGGCCCGCCTTCCTCATGCAAGACAAGGGCTGGCTGTGCGGGATCCGCGCAGCTTTCGGCCCCAAAGGGACCAAGAATGACAGACGCAAGCATCAACGCCAGCACCCTTCGTGAGGATGAGGCAAGCTTTGGCGACTTTTTCGCGCTGCTGAAGCCGCGGGTGATGTCGCTGGTTGTGTTCACCGCCTTCGTGGGTTTGGTGGCCTCGCCTGTTTCGGTCCATCCTTTCATCGGTTTCTGCGCCATTCTGTTCATCGCCATTGGTGGCGGCGCGTCTGGCGCGCTGAACATGTGGTGGGATGCCGATATCGACCGCATCATGAAGCGCACCAAGGGGCGCCCGATCCCCGCTGGCAAAATCACCGAGGGCGAGACATTTGCCTTTGGCCTGACCCTGTCGGTGATGGCAGTCACCATGCTGGCGCTGGCGACAAACGTCTTTGCCGGCCTGTTTCTGGGCTTCACTATCTTCTTCTATGTGGTTGTTTACACCATGTGGCTGAAACGCTCGACGCCGCAGAACATCGTGATAGGTGGTGCTGCGGGTGCCTTCCCGCCGGTGATCGGCTGGATCGCCGCGACCGGCTCGATGGCGGTGGAGCCCTGGCTGATGTTCGCCCTGACCTTCATGTGGACGCCGCCGCACTTCTGGGCGCTGTGCCTGTTCATGCGCTCGGACTATGACGATGCAGGTGTGCCAATGCTGACCGTGACCCACGGCCGCAAGGCAACCCGCACACATATTCTTGTCTACACGGTACTGCTGGCCATTCTGGCCATCGGCACCTCCTTCTCTGGCATTGGCGGCCCGCTCTACCTGGCGGTGGCCTTGGTGATGAACGGCCTGTTCCTGCACGGAGCATGGAAGATCACCCGCCGCGACGAGGACGATTCTGAAGTGGACAACTTCAAGGTTGAACGCAGTTTCTTCAAACTATCCCTTTTGTATCTGTTCATGCACTTTGGTGCGATCATGGCCGAAGCTCTGCTGAAGCCTTATGGGATGGGAGGCTGGTAAGATGGCCCTGAGCAAACAGCACGATCTGCACAAACGCCGCTTTGGCCGCAATCTCGGAGTTGGCCTGACACTGGTCGCCTTCATTGCGCTGGTCTTTGGCCTGACGATTGTCAAAGTGACGTCGCAGGGTATTCAGTTTCCGCAGGAGTTGAACCAGAGCGGGGGCAACAACTGATGGCACTTCAGGGCCCTCAGAAAACAGCAGCTCAGCTTGCCGGCGTTGTCGTCGTCATGGGTGCGCTGTCCTGGGCCTCGGTTCCCTTTTACGATTGGTTCTGCCGGGTCACCGGTTTTGGCGGCGTCACCGGCGTGGCCACGGGCGGGTCGGACGAGATCCTAGATCAGACCATCACCGTACGTTTCGATGCCTCCAAAGAACGCGACATGCCGTGGGAGTTCACACCCGTAGTGCGCGAAATGGAAGTCCGCATCGGCGAGACCGGCCTTGCCTTTTACGAGGCCTATAACCCGACCGACCGTCCCGTTGCGGGGCAGGCGTCCTACAATGTGACGCCCTATACGGCCGGTGGGTTCTTTGAGAAAATCGCCTGTTTCTGCTTTGAAGAACAGGTGCTGCTACCGGGGGAGCGGGTGCAAATGCCCGTGACCTTCTTTGTCGACCCGGAAATTGTCGAGGACCGGGACGGCAAGTATGTACATACGATCACGCTGTCGTACACTTTCTACGAAATTGACCTGCCCGAGGGCTATGCCTCCCTCGAAACGCAGGCGAAGATAACAACGAACTAGGCCGATAGGTGAGGGACACTTAAATGGCGCACGCTAAAAATCACGATTATCATATTCTGCCGCCGTCGATCTGGCCGCTCATGGGGGCTGCGGGCGGTTTCCTGATGCTGTTCGGCGCGGTTCTGTGGATGCACGACATCACCGCTTGGGCTTTCTGGGCCGGTTTGGTGGTTGTTCTCTACACCATGTACGCTTGGTGGGCCGAGGTTGTTGCCGAAAGCAAAGTTGGTGATCACACCAATGTTGTTCGCATCGGCCTGCGCATGGGCTTCATCCTGTTTGTGATGTCCGAAATCATGTTCTTCTTTGCGTGGTTCTGGTCTTTCTTCAAACACGTCATCTACCCGATGGAAGAATATATCGGCACCGAATACATGGCGCCGGCAATTCACGCCGTTGACCCCTTCCACCTGCCGCTGATCAACACGCTGATCCTGCTGCTGTCGGGCTGTGCTGTCACATGGGCGCACCACGCGCTGGCGCATGACAATGACCGCAAAGGTCTGGTTCAGGGTCTGGCCATCGGTATCGCACTGGGCGTTGCCTTTACCGCGCTGCAGGCGTTCGAATACTATGAACTTCTGGCTCACGAAGGCTGGCAGTTCGGTGGCGATGAGTTCTTCTCGAACTTCTTCATGGCCACAGGTTTCCACGGTTTCCACGTTCTGATCGGCACCATCTTCCTGATCGTCTGCCTGATCCGGGCGATGAAGGGCGACTTCACTCCGGAACAGCACGTCGGCTTTGAGGCCGCAGCCTGGTACTGGCATTTCGTGGACGTTGTCTGGCTGTTCCTGTTCTTCGCGGTCTACATCTGGGGCACCTCCGGAATGTAACCGATACATGTTTGCGGTTGAAAATCCGCAGACACAGAGTATCAAACACAGCGCGCGGAGTTGGCTCCGCGCGCTGTTTCATTTGCAAGGGCACCCCATGCGCCGCGTCTTCTTCCTGCTGTTCAGCCTTGCCGGGCTCGGGGTTCTGCTGAGCCTTGGCATCTGGCAGCTGCAGCGTCTGGCCTGGAAGAACGCAATTCTGGCCACCATCGAGACCCGCATCGCTGCTGATCCCGTGGCCCTGCCGCAGATGCTGGACCCGGAGGTCGACAAGTACCGTCCGGTATCGGTTGAAGGTATTGTTCAGGCGCCGATGCTGCGGGTGCTGACCTCGCGCAAGGGGATTGGGGCGGGCTACCGCATTATCTCTCCGTTGCAGATCGGCGACCGGGTGATCCTGCTGGACCGCGGCTTTGTGCCCCAGACACAAAATCCCCCCGCTGGCCACGCGGCCCCGGTGACAGTGACCGGCAATATCCACTGGCCGGACGAGACCGACAGCTATACGCCCGCACCGGATCTGGACAAAAACATCTGGTTCGCCCGCGATGTGACGGCGATGGCCGCGGCACTCGGCACGGAACCCGCGATGATCGTGTTGCGCGACCCGACATTTGACGACGGGCCCGTTACGCCGCTGCCGGTCGACACCGCCTCGATCGCCAATGACCACTTGCAATATGCCATAACCTGGTTTTCGCTCGCCCTGATCTGGGCCGCGATGACCCTCTTCTTCCTGCGGCGTTCGCGCGCCAAACCTGAAAGCTGAGACCATGAAGTATATCTCGACCCGCGGGCAGGCGCCCGAGCTCTCCTTTGAAGATGCGATGCTGACCGGGCTGGCCCGCGACGGCGGCCTTTATGTGCCTTCAGAAATTCCCCAGATGAGCCAGGAAGAGATCGCAGCCCTTGCCGGTCTCTCTTACGAGGAAACCGCCTTTCGGGTGATGCGTCCGTTTGTAGGCGACAGTTTCTCGGACGATGAGTTCCGCGCCATTATCGAACGTGCCTATGCGGGCTTTGGCCACGCCGCCCGTGCACCGCTGAAGCAGCTGGCCCCGAACCACTTCCTGCTGGAGCTGTTCCACGGCCCCACACTGGCCTTCAAAGACTTTGCCATGCAGCTGATTGGTCAGCTGTTTCAGGCCGCGCTTGAGCGCCGGGGCGACCGGGTGACCATTGCGGGTGCGACCTCGGGGGACACCGGTTCCGCCGCGATGGAGGCCTTCCGCGGCCTTGATAACGTCGATGTCTTCATTCTCTACCCGCATGGCCGCGTTTCCGAAGTGCAGCGTCGGCAGATGTCCACGCCGCAGGACAAGAACGTGCACGCGCTGGCCGTCGATGGCGACTTTGACGATTGCCAGGCCCGCGTGAAGGACATGTTCAACGACTTCGATTTCCGCGATGGCGTGAAACTGGCAGGCGTGAACTCGATCAATATCGCCCGCGTACTGGCGCAGGTGGTCTATTACTTCTCTGCCGCGGTGTCGCTTGGCGCGCCGGGCCGCAAGGTCAGCTTTACCGTGCCGACCGGCAACTTCGGTGACATTTTCGCGGGCTTCATCGCCAAACAGATGGGCCTGCCGATTGAACAGCTGGTGGTGGCGACCAACCAGAATGACATCCTGCACCGCTGCCTGTCTGGCGAAGGTTACTACAAGGGCGAAACCGCCCCTTCGATCAGCCCGTCGATGGATATTCAGGTCTCATCCAACTTTGAACGCGCGCTGTTCTACGCCTACGATCAGGATGCTGCCGCCGTGGCGCAGCTGATGGTTGAGCTGGCAAATGGTGGCTTTGACGTCTCGCAAGGCGCCATGCAGGCGCTGTCTGAAACCTATGTGTCGGGCCGTGCCTCGGAAGAGGAAACGCTTGCCACGATCAAATCCGAAGTTGCCGCCTCGGGCGAGCTTCTGTGCCCGCATGGCGCAGTGGGTGTGAAGGTCGCAAACGAGCACCGTCAGGCAGAAGTGCCGATGATCACGCTGGCCACCGCGCACCCGGCCAAATTCCCGGCCGCCGTGGAAGATGCCTGTGGCATTCATCCGCCTCTTCCCCCGCGCATGGCGGATCTGTATGAGAGATCGGAACGGGTGACCCGGATTGCAAACGATCTGGCGACCCTTGAGGATCATATCAGAAAGAACATCGCGCATTGACTGTTCAACAAGACACGCTCGCCAACGGATTTCGCATCGTTTCGGAGCATATGCCGGGGCTTGAGAGCGCCTCTATCGGGATCTGGGTGACGGCTGGCGGCCGTCACGAACGGATCGAGCAGAACGGCATTGCCCATTTCCTTGAGCATATGGCTTTCAAGGGCACCGAACGGCGCACGGCGCTGGAGATCGCCGAGGCGATCGAGGATGTGGGCGGCTATATCAACGCCTACACCAGCCGCGAAGTGACCGCCTATTATGTGCGTGTGCTGAAGGATGATGTGGCACTGGCGCTGGATGTGATCGGCGACATCGTGTTGAACCCGGTGTTCGACCAGCGCGAGATCGAGATCGAGCGCGGCGTGATCCTGCAGGAGATCGGTCAGGCACTGGATACGCCGGACGATGTGATCTTTGACTGGCTGCAAGAACAAAGCTATCACAATCAGCCCATCGGGCGGACCATTCTTGGCCCCTCGGAACGGGTGAGCTCTTTCAGCCGCGAAGATCTGTCTGGTTTTGTGGGTGAACACTACGGGCCGGGGCAGATGATTCTGGCGGCGGCAGGTGCCGTGGATCACGACGCGCTGGTCAAAATGGCAGAACAGATGTTCGGCCACATGAGCCCGCTTGTCGGCAATACCTATGAGGCCGCCCGCTTTACCGGCGGCGAGGCCCGTCAGGAAAAGGATCTGGAGCAGGCGCATTTTGCACTGGCGCTGGAGGGTCCGGGCTATCGCAAGCAGGAAATCTATACCGCACAGATCTATGCCAGCGCCTTGGGCGGCGGCATGTCCTCGCGTCTGTTTCAGGAGGTGCGCGAAAAGCGCGGGCTGTGCTACACGATCTTCGCCCAGGCCGGTGCCTATGCCGATACAGGCTCGACCACGATCTATGCCGGCACCTCGGGCGATCAGCTGGCGGAACTGGCGGGCATCACCATCGACGAGATGAAGCGCGCCGCCGAGGATATGAGCGAAGAAGAAGTCGCCCGTGCCCGCACCCAGATGAAGGCCGGCATGCTGATGGGGCTGGAAAGCCCCTCGTCACGCGCCGAACGTCTGGCGCGGATGGTGCAGGTCTGGAACCGGGTGCCCAAGCTGGAAGAAACCGTCGCCCGCATCGATGCCGTCACCTGCGCAGATGTGCGCAGCTTTGCCGAACATATGGCGGCGACAGCACCGGCCGCTCTGGCGCTTTATGGTCCGGTGTCCAAGGCACCGTCGCTGGCAAAGCTGCAGGAGAGGCGCGCGGCCTGATGCTTCTGAGCAAGCGAAAGGTAAAGATCGAGACGGAGCGCCTGACGCTGCGTCCGCCCGCGCATGGGGATTTCCGCGAATGGGCACAGATGCGCGACGAAAGCCGCGATTATCTGACACCCTGGGAACCCATCTGGGCGCAGGACCATCTGACCCGCAAAAGCTTTACCAACCGGGTCTACTGGGCGCAGCGGTCGGTCAACGGCGGCACCGCGCTGCCGCTGTTCCTGTTTCGCCGCACGGATCAGGCCCTGGTCGGGGCGATCACCCTGGACAATATCCGCCGTGGCCCGGCGCAGGCCGGCACCTTGGGCTATTGGACGGGGCTGCGCTATGCGCGTCAGGGCTATATGCGCGAGGCGATCGGCGCGGTTGTGCATTACGCATTTACCAAGCTGGACCTGAGCCGACTTGAAGCGGCCTGCCTGCCGGAAAACGCCGCCTCGCGCGGGCTTTTGGAAAGTTCGGGTTTCAAATACGAAGGCGTGGCGCAGAGTTATTTGCAGATCAACGGTCGCTGGCGCACCCATGTTCTATATGCGGCTTTGCGCAGCGACCGGCGCGGCAAAACCGACGCGGGCTGAGGCTTGCGAGTTAGGGCTCTCAGGCCGCTCCCGCCCCTTTGGCTGCATCATTAGAGACTGTCCAATGCCTATAGCAGGCTCCGGGCCAGCCCCGGTGCCGGGGCGTTTCCCCACCGCCCTGACCGGCGTCTTCCCAGAGTATACTGTGAAGGTGAATGAACGGGCAGGCGATGGGCCATGGCGCGCCGGGTCATTCACCATCGATGGAGGTGTCATCGATACCATGGGTAAAGGTGCTGCGGCTGGCCGTGCGCTTGTTTGGGGTCGGGCGGGAGAACAGGGCATAGAGGATCACGCCGGCAACGGCGAGGCAGATCAGAATACCAAGGATCGTGCCGATGATGTCGTCGGTCGTCATTGTCAAATTCCCTTGTTGGACCGGTTTGGGCCGAACCGATAAAATGTGATGACAGTTTTGGCGGATCTGATCGGGCTAGCCAAGGGGCTATTGGTGCGCTCACCGGCCTTGGGCCATGTCAGAAGCGGAGCGAAGGCATGCCTGCTGAGTGAGGGGAACCCCGGAGCGATTTTCCAAAGAGGCCCGGACTGCGTGACTGTGGCGCAAAATGCCCTAGCATATGGGCATGCGTGCCATTGTAATCTTCCTTCTACTCTTCCTTGCGATGCCTGTTAGTGCTCAGGAGCGGCGGGCAAGTCATTGCATTGCACTGGCCGAAGCAGCCCCCGGAATTGCATTCATTCACAAAGCCTCCTGGCAGGATGTCGTGCCGGAGTTTTCCGTGCGTATCCGATATATCAGCCACGCGAGTTTCCTGCTCCAGACCCCTGGCGGGCTGAACATCATCACTGACTTCACCGGGTTTACCGGCAGCGCCGATCTGATCCCGGATGTGGTTACAATGAACCACGCCCATGACACCCATTGGACCCCGTTTCCTGATCCTGCCATCAAGCATGTGCTGAAAGGGTGGGGACCTTTCGGAGAGGGGATCGAACATGTGCTGGACCTGGGCGAAGTCCTGATCCGCAATGTTTCCACTGATATTCGCTCGACATTCGGCGGTGTGGAAGAAAACGGGAACTCTGTCTTTGTCTTCGAATCCGAAGGCCTGTGCATCGGCCATCTGGGGCATTTGCATCACGTGCCGACGCCGGAACAGTTTGCAGCGCTTGGTCGGCTGGATGTGGTGATGGCAGCGGTGGACGGAGGCAACACCATGGCGCTGCCGGAGATGGTGAAGGTCCTGCAAAGGCTGCGTTCTTCGGTGATAATTCCCATGCACTGGTTTTCGGATTATTCACTGGATTTGTTCTTGGCCGAAATCGGATCGGATTTCGACGTGGTACGCCCCGGAGCAAGTGAGGTCACGGTTTCCTTGCGTAGCCTGCCCGACCGGCCCACGATTTGGGTTCTGGAGCCGTCGTTTCTGCAAGAGGACGAGTGAAGGCTTGCCAGCGTCGGCGGCATTGGCCATGGATGGGGCATGACGCTGAACCCTGCCACTCCCGAATTCGCCGCCCGTCTGGGTGATCTGCTGCCTGCTGACATCCTGTGTCCGGTTGCGGCGCGATACCTTGAGGAGCCGCGCGGACGCTACAAGGGGCAGGTCGGCGTGCTGGCATTGCCGCGCAATGTGACGGAGGTCGCGACCCTTGTAGGTGCTGCCAATGAGGCGCGGGTGCCGGTGGTTCCCTATGGCGGGGGAACAGGGCTGGTTGGCGGGCAGGTGATGCCGCAGGGTCCCGCGCCGCTGGTGATTTCACTGGAGCGGATGAATGCCATTCGCGGAGTTTACCCGACAGAGAACGTGCTTGTGGCTGAGGCGGGCGTTGTGCTGGCCGATGTTCAGGCCGCGGCACAGGCGCAGGATCGGTTGTTTCCGCTGTCACTGGCGGCAGAAGGCAGCGCCAGAATCGGTGGCAACCTGTCGACCAATGCAGGCGGGGTGAATGTGCTGCGGTACGGCAATGCCCGCGACCTGTGTCTGGGGCTGGAGGCGGTGTTGCCAACGGGTGAGATCTGGCAGGGGCTGAGCCGCTTGCGCAAGGATAACACCGGCTATGATCTGCGGGGGCTGCTGATTGGCGCCGAAGGCACGCTGGGGATCATCACCGCGGCAGCGCTGAAACTGTCTCCGGTCCCGGTTGGAATGGGCACGGCGGTCTTTGTGGTGCCGTCGCCGGAAGCCGCGCTGGAGCTATTGGCGCTGGCGCGCAGCCGGTTGGGCGAGGCGGTCAGCGCCTTTGAGCTGATCCACCGACAGGGGCTGGAGTTTCTGCAGCAGGTAATGCCGCAGGTGCGGCTGCCTTTTGGTGATCTGCCTGACTGGTGTGTGCTGATGGATGTGGGGCTGGCAGGCGGGCTGGACCCGTCGGCGGCGCTGGAGGATCTGTTTGTCGCCGCGGCTGAAGCGGGCTGGGCGCAAGACGGCACAATCGCGCAGTCTGAGGCACAGCGGCAAGAGCTTTGGACCATGCGCGAGAGTATTCCGGAGGCCAACCGGTTGGTCGGGTCGATTTCGAGCCATGATATCTCGGTGCCGATATCCAGCATTCCGGAGTTCATCATTCGCGGGACAGAGAAGCTGGCCGCTCTGGGGCCGTTTCGCATCAATTGTTTTGGCCATCTCGGAGACGGCAATCTGCATTTCAATATCTATGCGCCCATGGGCGAAAGCCGGGAGGCCTATAAGCCCCGCACCGCCGAAATACAGGCGGCGGTGCACGATCTGGTGCATGAGCTTGGCGGGTCGTTCAGCGCCGAACACGGTGTGGGGCGGATGAAGACCGATGATCTGGAACGCTATGGCGATCCGGTGCGGCTGGGCGCGATGAAGGCGATCAAGGCGGCGCTGGATCCGCAGGGGATCATGAACCCCGGGGCAGTGTTGAAAGCTTAGGGGAAGGGGGCTTTGCCCCCGGCCTTTCGGCCTCCCCCAGGATGTTTCGGGCCCGATGAACGGGGAACCCGGATGTCAGAGGCCTTCGAACTCGCACAGCACATGAACATCCATGCCCATGTCTTCCAGCACCTTGCGGCCGCCGAGTTCCGGCAGGTCGATGATGAAGGCGCAGGAGATGATCTCGCCGCCGAGACGTTCGATCAGCTTGATGCCGGCCGAGGCTGTGCCGCCGGTGGCCAGCAGGTCGTCGACAACGAGGATTTTCTCGCCGGGCTGGATGGCGTCGTCATGGATCTCGACGATCGCCTCGCCGTATTCCAGTTTATAGTCCTGGCTGATGGTGGTGCCGGGCAGTTTGCCCTTCTTGCGGATCGGCACAAAGCCGGTGCCCAGCTGGTGGGCGATGGCACCGCCAAGGATGAAGCCGCGCGCTTCGAGACCGATCACCTTGTCGATCCGTTCGCCCGCATAGGGGTGCAGCATCTGGTCGATGGCCATGCGAAAGCCGCGCGGGTCGGCAAAGAGGGTTGTCACATCACGGAACAGGATGCCTTCGTGGGGGAAGTCCACGATGGTGCGGATGTAGTCTTTGACGTCGGATTTCTTGGGCATGATGCAATGTTCCTTGCAGGCGTGGGCGGCCCCGGCACTTGGGGCATAGGCGGTTTGGCCGATCAGGGTTCTTTCTGCAAGTGAGAATGGTCACATACACTCATGGTGTTAGGCTGGTCGGCGCAGAAATGCAGTCGCCAGACCCATGGCGATCAGCGCGGCGCCTCCAGAGCGGGTCAGACTGGCAAGTACCGAAGGCCGGGCGATCCATTGGCGCAGATGGTCAGCCAGCAGTGCATAGGCCAAGGCATTGATCCCGGCGAGTGTCACAAAGGTGGCAATCAGAATTGAGAACTGGGCAATAACCGGTTGATCGGGCAGGATAAACTGCGGCACGAATGCAATGAAAAAGCCGATAGATTTAGGGTTGAGCGCTGTGACTGCGGCGGTATGCGCAAAAACGCTGCCTGTCGAGGTTTCGGTAACCGGCAACAAACCCGTGTCTGTCACGGCCGGAGCCGAGCGCCAGAGTTTCACCCCTAGCCACACCAGATAGGCCGCCCCGACCCATTTAAGCGCGGTAAATAGCGTGGCAGAGGCCAGAACCAACGCTCCCAAACCCACAAGGGAGGCGGTCATGGCGATGAGATCACCAGTCGCAACCCCCAACGCCGAGGCCACGGCCACAGGCCGCCCCTTGCTCAGCGCGTAGCTGAGAACCAGAAGAACAGTGGGGCCGGGGATCAGTAGAAGCGCCACGGATGCGGCGCAGAAGGCAAGCCAGAGGGTGGGGTCCATGGATAAATCTCTCAAAGGCACTAACGACAGCGCCAGAAAAGACAGAAGGGCGGGAACCGGTCAAGAGGACTGACCACCAGAAAAAAGCGCGCTGCCGATGGCCGCGCCCTTCGATGTCACAAGGTTTGTGCCGTCCTCAGCCCAAAACGCGGCCCGCTACCGCGTCGAGCTTGGCCAGCAATGCGGGGTCGCGTTTGTCCGGTGCGGTCATGATGGCGTAGTCCAGTGCCCGGTCGCAGCCGTGTACGCAGAGGTCGCGCTCTGCGCCCAGAAGCGCAGGCAGGCGGCGGACCATATCGGAGCCATTGGTGGAATTGCCCTGCAGGGTGGCGATGATGGTGGTGATGTCCACCGCGCCGTGATCCGGGTGCCAGCTGTCGAAATCGGTGACCATGGCAACTGAGGCGTAGCAAAGCTCGGCCTCGCGGGCGAGTTTTGCCTCGGGCATATTGGTCATGCCGATCACATCAGCGCCCCAGCTTTCGCGGTACATTTTGGATTCTGCCAGAGTGGAAAACTGCGGGCCTTCCATTGCCAGATAGGTGCCGCCGCGATGCACGGTGATGCCGGCGTCTTTGGCGGCCGCTTCGCAGGCATCGCTGAGCCGCGGGCAGGTGGGGTGGGCCACACTCACATGGGCCACGCAGCCGCTGCCAAAGAAGCTTTTGTCGCGTGCAAATGTCCGGTCGATGAACTGGTCGACGACAACAAAATGTCCCGGTGCCATTTCCTCGCGGAAGGACCCGCAGGCCGAGACCGAGATGACATCAGTGGCGCCCAGACGTTTCAGCGCATCGATATTGGCGCGGTAGGGCACGTCACTGGGGGAGTGCACATGGCCGCGGCCGTGGCGGGGCAGGAAGGCCATCTTGACGCCGTCCAGCGTGCCGGTCAGGATCTGGTCGGAAGGCGCGCCCCAGGGCGTGTCGACGCTGACCCATTCGGCGCCCTTCAGCCCGTCAATCTCATACAATCCCGAGCCGCCGATGACGGCAATCATGGTCTCTGTCACGCTCAAGTTCTCCTGATGGAATTCCGGTTGGTGTGGTTTTGCCGGGCGCAGAGCGATTTGGCAATGGCCGGGCGGTTGCGCAGGCTGGGCCGCGATGCGCGGGCCATGATCGGGATTGCATGGCGCTGGTGGTCGATGGAGCCATTCTGCCGGATGCGCGCCAATCCTGCCGCAAAGGCAGGCAAATAGGACCGCGCCGTGGTGCGCCGGGGCCGCAGCCCTTGTGCCATGGGCGCTTTTTCGCTAGGGGCGGGGCCAGCGAACCCTCCTTCTTCAGATGCAGGTACGACCCATGAGACGCGCAGCCCTGGGCCTTTTGGCCAATCATATCTCTCCGCCCAACCTTTCCATCATGCAGGATGAGGGCTGGTCGGTGGCCCGTGTCCGCACCGAATTGCTGTCTGGTCTGACCGTGGCGCTGGCGCTGGTGCCGGAAGCGGTGGCCTTTGCCTTTGTGGCGGGTGTGCACCCTCTGGTGGGGCTTTATGCGGCCTTTATGGTCGGTCTGATCACCGCTATCTTTGGCGGCCGTCCGGGCATGATCTCCGGTGCAACCGGCGCGCTGGCTGTTGTCATGGTGGCGCTGGTGGCCGATCACGGTGTTGAATATCTGTTCGCGACCGTTGTGCTGATGGGCATCCTGCAGATCATTGCCGGTGCGATGCATTGGGGGAAATTCATCCGGCTGGTGCCGCACCCGGTTATGCTGGGTTTTGTGAACGGTCTGGCCATTGTGATCTTCCTTGCACAGCTGACCCAGTTCAAGGATCCCTCCTCGGGTGGGGCCGAGTATCTGGCGGGCAATTCGCTCTATCTGATGCTGGGGCTTGTGGGGCTGACCATGTTGATCATCTGGGGCACACCCAAGATCACCTCGGTCATTCCGGCGCCGCTGGCAGGTATTGGTATCGTGGCGGTCATCGTGATCGTCTTTGGGCTGGACGTGCCGCGGGTTGGCGATATGGCTTCCATCGAAGGTGGCCTGCCGACATTCCATATCCCGATGGTGCCCTTCACCTGGGAAACGCTTCAGATCATCCTGCCCTATTCAATCATTCTGGCCGCGATCGGCCTGATTGAAAGCCTGCTGACCCTGAACTTGGTGGGCGAGATCACCGGCAAGCGCGGTGGTGCGTCGCAGGAATGTATCGCGCAGGGTGCGTCCAACGTCGTTACCGGCTTCTTTGGTGGCATGGGTGGTTGTGCAATGATCGGCCAGTCGATGATCAACGTGAAATCCGGCGGCCGGACGCGGATCGCGGGCATTGCGGCGGCTGTCTGCTTGCTGCTGTTCATCGTTGCGGCCTCGCCCTTGATCGAACAAATCCCGCTGGCCGCGCTGGTCGGTGTGATGTTCATGGTGGTGATCGGCACCTTCGCGTGGAACTCGCTCAAGATCATGACTAAAGTGCCGGTGACCGACGCCTTTGTGATCGTGCTGGTAACCGTGGTGACGGTGATGACTGACCTTGCGATTGCGGTTGTCGTTGGTGTTATCGTGTCGGCGCTGGCTTATGCCTGGAACAACGCGCGCCGTATCCATGCGATTACCCGCGTGTCCTCCAGTGAAGAAGGCGCCAAGGTTTATGAGATCGAAGGACCGTTGTTTTTTGGGTCCACCGATGGGTTCATCGAGCTGTTCGACATTGAAGGCGATCCTGAGACGGTGATTGTCGACTTCAACCGCAGCCGTGTGGTGGATCAGTCAGCTCTGCAGGCAATCGAGGCGCTGGCCGGCAAATATGAGGCGGAAGGCAAGAAGATCATGCTGCGTCACCTCAGCCGCGACTGCCACTCGCTGCTGACCAAGGCTGGTCATCTGATGGTCGATAGTGAAGATGACCCGGAATATCAGGTGGCCGTGGACTACCCTGTCCGTCTTGGCATTCTGGGCGGTCACTGATTTCAGTTTAGCGGTCTGTGCCCCGCTGGGGCACAGGCAGGTTTTCCAGAGGCCCGCACTTCCGTGCGGGTCTCTGCCGTTTCAGGGGGCGAGTGCTTCCAATGCGTCCAGATCCCCGGCAATCAACGCAGGTTCGGCCTGCCCCAACAGTGCCTTGGGCCAGTGCCACCACTCCAATGCGAGAAGGCGGGCGATATCGCTCGGGGCAAAGCGGTATTTCTGCACAGCGCCGGGATTGCCGGTGACAATGGCATAGGGCGGCACTTTACCGCGGACCACCGCATGCGCGCCGATGATGGCACCGTCGCCGATCTCTGCGCCGGGGAGCACCATTGCGCCATAGCCGATCCACACATCATGCCCGATTATTGTGTCACGCCGGTCGGGCTGAAAACCGGGGTTGTTGGCCAGATCAAAAATCTGAAACGGATAACAGGTCAGCCCGCCCGTTGCGTGGTTGGCCGAGGCGGTTATGAAGCGCACCCCATTGGCAATCTGGCAGAAGCTGCCGATGATCAGCCGCTCGGCGGAACCCGGAAACAGATAGGGTGCGAGATGCTGCGCCCAGTTTTGTGGCGGGTCGAAGTCGGACGCATAGCTATAGGCGCCAACCGTGATGTTGGGGTGATCTATCGCTTGCTGCAGCAGAACCGTGCCTGGGTGGCTGCTGCCGTCTGGCAGGGTGACAGGGGTTAGGCGGTCTGTGTCCGGAAGGGGCAAATCATACTCCTGATTACGATCGCTCGTCGGGCCTGGTCAGGGAAAACAGGTCCTGCACCACAGAGTAATCACGGTAACCCAACCGGGCCAATGGCTGAAATGAGGTGACGTCAAAGAACCCGTCCTTCAGGCAATCATCGCGCAGGTGGATGCCTATGACCTCGCCAAAGACCACATGGTTGTCGGCGCCTTCGATCTGCACCACTTGGCTGAGCTTGCATTCCAGTGCGGCCGGGGCACCACCGATACGGGCACAGGCAATGGTCTCGCATTCGACAGGCTCCAGCCCAGCTGCTGCGAACTCATCGACCTCGGGCGGCAGGGTTTCCGAGGTGGCGTTCATCGCGTCGCGCATGGCGAATTCCACGACATTGACGCAAAAGGTGCCGGTCTCGCGAATGTTGCTGACCGAATCCTTGGTGCCTGTAGAGGCAAACATCACCTGCGGTGGCGCATAGGCCACGCCGTTGAAAAAGGAATAGGGCGCAAGGTTGTTGACCCCGGCGCCTGAGCGGGTGGAAATCCAGCCGATGGGCCGCGGCGTGATGATGGCGTTGAAGGGATTACGGGGCAGGCCGTGGCCATCCTCAGGGCGGTAGAACATCGCGTATCTCCAAGTGTTTGAACAAGGCTTACGCCCATGCTAGGCCGATTGCTACCGTGATGGGACGAGGGAGGCCCGGGCAGCGTGATTGAACTGAAGGCGGAACAGCCCAGCGACTGGTGGGAGGTAGAGGCGTTGTACGATCTGTGCTTTGCGCCGGGACGTGAGGCGCTGTCGTCATACCGGTTGCGCGATGATGTGCCGCCAGTTGTCGGTATGAGCCAGGTGGCCCGCGATGAGCTGGGTATTCTGGCCGGCGCGATCCGGTTCTGGCCGGTGCATATCGGCGATCACGACGCGCTGCTGCTGGGCCCGGTCGCGGTGCACCCGACGCATCAGGGTGAAGGGCTGGGCGGATCGCTGATCCGCGACAGTCTGGCCAAGGCGCAGGATTCAGGCTGGGCGCGCTGCATGCTGGTGGGCGATGCCCCCTATTACAAACGGTTTGGATTTCAGCGCCTTACGGATGTCGACATGCCGCCTCCGACCAACCCGGATCGGGTGCTCGGGCTGGAGCTGCGGCCCGGCGGCTGGGCCGGTGTTTCGGGTCTTGTGACCCGCTGGACGGGTTGAAAGCCGTACGAATAATCCCAATCTCGAAGGGCAGAGGGGTTTGACCATGATGGATATTCTGTCTCCGGCCGGAGACATGAGCCCGGCAGATGTGGACCAGGAACTGGCCGCACTGGCGGAACGTTACCGCAAGGCCAGCGGGCCGGGGTTGAAGCTGCTGAACCTGGTCGGGGGGCAGGCGGAAAACCTGCTGGACCGGCTGCCTGCGCAGGCGCGTGATACGCTCGGCGGTGCGACGGAACAGGCACTGGGTCTGGCAATGCAGGCGGCCAGCCGGTCGCGGCGTGCGGTGAAAGACCAGACACCGGGCGTCAACCGGGCGGTCAGCGCCGCCATGGGCGCGGCAGGTGGCATGGGTGGGTTGCCCGGCGCGCTGGTTGAATTGCCCGCAACCACGGCCTTTCTGCTGCGCACAATTCAGGGCGTGGCCGCGGAACACGGGTTCGATCCGGATGCAGAAAGCGTGACCTTTGATTGCATCCGCGTGTTTGCCTCTGCCGGACCTTTGGCCGAGGACGATGGCACTGACACCAGTTTTCTGACTCTGCGGCTGAGCCTGACAGGCAGCGCGATGCAGAAACTGATTGCACAGGTCGCGCCAAAACTGGCGGTGGTGCTGGGTCAGAAGATGGCGGCGCAGGCGGTGCCTGTTTTTGGGGCGCTGGCCGGGGCCTCGGTCAACTATGTGTTCTCGGGCTATTATCAGCAGATGGCGCATGTTCATTTCGGCCTGCGCCGATTGGCGGTTGAGGCAGATCTTGATCATCAGGACCTTGTGACCCGGTTTGAACAGCAGCTGACCGCACTGCCCTGATCGGTGCAACTGATGGGTCGGGGCCCGCCAGTTCAGCAATTCACTTGATCTTCGCACGTGAGGGTCTTTAATCAGATCAGACTTGCGTGAAAGACGTGACTACAGATGATCCACTACGCCCTGAAATGCGCCGAAGGCCATACATTCGAAAGCTGGTTCCAGTCGGCCGCAGCCTATGACAAGCTGGCCGCCGCCGGAATGGTGTCCTGTGCGGTATGCGGTGGAGGCAAGGTCGAAAAAGCGATCATGACGCCGCGCGTTCGCCCAGGTCGCAAGGCGGTCTCGCAGGTCGGAGAGCCAGAAAAACCCATCGCGGACGCTGCCGAACCCGCGCCTACGCCAACACCGGAACCAACGGGCGGGGCGCTCAGCACACCGTCGGGTGAAATGGAACTGGCGCTGGCTGAGTTGAAAAAGAAGGTCGAGGAAAACTCGGACTACGTCGGCAATGATTTTGTCAGCGAAGCGCGCAAGATGCATCTTGGTGATGCGCCTGCCCGTTCCATCCACGGCGAGGCCCGGCTGGAAGATGCCAAGGAGCTGGCCGAGGAGGGAATTCCCGTTATGCCCTTGCCATTCCTGCCGAATCGCAAGACCAATTGATCCCATCACAGCAGATCGGACCAGCACTATGCATGTCGTAATCACCGGGGCGAGCCGTGGCATCGGCAAGGAAATGACAGCGCAGCTGCGCGACGCGGGGCACGAGGTGACAGGCACCGCGCGTGATCATTCCACCGCGACCCGGCTGAACGTTTCGGACCCCGGCCAACAGGCCCGGCTTGCGGCGCAATTGCAGGGCCGCGCCGTGGATCTTCTGGTCTGCAATGCAGGCGTCTATCTCGACAAGCGTATGGATCTGAACGACTACACAGCCGAGGTCTGGTCCCAGACACTGGCGACCAATGTGACGGGTGTGTTTCTTAGCGTTCAGGCGCTGTTGCCAAATCTGCGGCTGGCGGCAGAGCCCAAAATCGCCATCATCTCGTCGCAGATGGCCAGCCACGCCCGCGCGCCCGGTGGCAGCTATGCCTATCGCGCCTCCAAAGCGGCGGCGCTGAACATTGGCCGCAATCTCGCCGCCGATCTAAAACCCGAAGGCATTGCGGTTGGCATTTACCATCCGGGCTGGGTTCGCACCGATATGGGCGGCGAAGAGGGCGAGATAGAAGTCGACGAAGCCGCCGCTGGTCTGGTGAATGAATTCGATGCGCTCTGTATCGAAAACACCGGCTGTTTCCACACATGGGACGGGCGCGTGCACGCCTTCTGAAAGCTGCGGTTTTCAGACCGGAAAGCCGTATTCCGCCACCATGCCCCAGATCTGCCGGTTCAGGGCGTCCAGCCGTGCAATGCTCTGGTCGATCTGCTCCATCTCATCGGCGTCGACCTGCTGGGTCTTGCCCATCTTGATGTCGTGTTTGCGATCCTGAATGCGCATCATGATGGTCTGGATCTGCTGGCCGTCCGGATCAAAGGAGTAGATGCAGTGATTATACCGGTTGCGCAGCGCGCTTTCCTTTAGCAATGAACCGGTGCAGTCCAGCACCCGGTCGCGCAGGGTGCGGTCGCGGCCCGGCATTTTGGCCAGACGGTTCACCAGATCTACCCGCGCGCGAGTGGTGTTGAGCGTCAGGAAAATCACCACCGCCACATCCTTGCCAACCCCGGTTAGCCCGGCGATCAGATGGATCAGCAGGCTCTCCGTGTTGGTCCAGGTGTAGTTGAGCTTGCCAACCCTGAGGAGAACCGCGTCCAGCCCCGGCCCTGCGGCCTCGCGCGGGGTCATGGTTTCTTACCGGTGGCTGAAATATAGCGCATGGCGGCTTCGGTCCTGTTCTTGACCTCCAGCTTGGCAATGATGTGGTGCATGTGCAGTTTGATGGTGTGCTCAGACAGATCCAGCATACCGGCGACCTGTTTGTTCTGAAGCCCGCTGGCCACCAGTGACAGCACCTCGGTTTCCCGGTCGGTGAGTGTTTCCAGCACCCGTTCCGGCACTATGACCCGCGCAGGTTTTGCCGCCGGTTCTGGTTTAGCTGCGGGCGGCGGAGCGGCAACCGGATGGGTCATCAGCTCGGCCGGGACATAAGAGCCGCCGCTGATCAGCAACCGGATCACCGCCAGCCAGATATCGAGCGGCTGTGCCATTGGCAGGAACCCCTGCACAGGGCCGGGCCAATGTGGTGATCCGCCGTCCAGCATTTGGGCAAATAACGGCACCGCGGCGCAGTCCTGATCCCAAAAGGCCAGTGCCAGACCCGGCAGACCATGCGGCTCAAATTGCCGCGCGACCCCGGCCAGTCCCTGCAGGAAGGCCGTGTCGTTTGCTTGACAAATACGTGCGTCAACAACGAGACACCGCACGTTGGCGCCCGTTTTGGTAATTTCGCGGGCACACTCCTCCAGACTGTCGCATTGCAACGCGTCCAGATCCCGAATTTCTGATGCCACAGTCCGCAACGCCGGGCCGGAAAAACTGCGCTTTGAGCCAACAAACACGATGGTGTCGCGTCCGGTGTCTGCAAAGGCATCCGCCCTCGTACCGCTATGAACTGTTAGGCCAGTTGTTTGCCGCATGAACGACACCCCCCAAGTTACAGGCCCGGCAGCCAAGGCCGCCCGGAATTCTTAATCGAATTCTTAGTTTCATGTGTTCCGCGGGTGAGGTATTTCAACTTTTCTTAATGTTTCGGTGAAATTTGATCTTTTGCTTTTCGGCAAAAATTGCATTTCATCAATAATTTGCAGGGGGATAGCAGACCCCGGCAACAGACTGTTTCCTGCCTGAGATGGTTGGTTTTGGCGGCGCGGCAGGGGTGATGTTCTGCCTGAGGCTGCGCCGGTTTCGCAGGTCTCACCTTTAAGGAAGCCAGCAGCCTACTCTTAGGATCAGTCCGGATGGTCACAACGCCGTAAACCCTGCTCTTTAGGTTAGGTTGCGGCATTCTTTTTTGACAGGTTTTCACCTCTATTTTGTTGAAAATACTAAATAAATTATTTCGGCTCCGCTTTTCACGAACGGACTAGCCCGAATGGTCGGCTTTCTGGCCCTCAGATTCGCACTCACTCTTCTCTCATAAGATTACGCACTGCCGACCACACAGGCTGTGTTCGGATTGAGATTTGTAGCGGGCATATGGGGGGCCGTTGCAGGAGCCCGTCTTGAGGGCGGGTTTTTAGGTAACGATTAAAAAAGGGGGAAGACGACACGCAATAAACGCACCACCCGCACCTGCGCATTGAAGCAGAGACGCGGGTCTTTTTGCAAAATCATCACTTGAAACCGACCCGGCAATAGCGGCTTTGGAAAGACTTGACGCTGACGGGTCTCCTTGAATGGAGAATTATAATGCCACCTCGCAATGGATTCCTCTTTGGCCTGCAGGGCCAAGCACAAGGTCAGGGCCAAGGGCAACTTCAGGGCCAAGGCCAAGCTCAGGGCCAAGGTCAAGGCCAGGGCCAGCATCAGGGTCAGGAAAGCGAAAACGTGAACCTGAATGGTAACGGCAACCTGAATGGTAACGGCAACGGCAACCTGAACGGCAATGGCAATTTGAATGCCAATTACAACACGTCCGACACCAGCTCTGACAGTGATTCCGGTTCGCATTCCGGGTCCGGTGCTGGCGCCGGCGCGCTTGCAGGTGCGGGTTCCCTGTCACATTCCGGTTCGCACTCCGGCTCGATGAGCGGTGCCCGTTCCGGCTCCAAATCAGACTCCAATGCCACGGCTGACGTGCAGAACGTCAACAAGAGCGATGTGGATGTGGACATCAGCATTGATCTGGAAGGCTGGGAGCCCTCCGATGACGACTTCGCTGATTTTGACCTCGACGGGTCGACCACTGGCGATATCACCCTTGCTGATGGTGACATCGGCGCGGAAATGGACGTTGGCAAGATCCTGAACAACTCGCTGAACGGCGAAGGCAACGACATGGGCGTTGTCAATGCACAGAACGGCTATATGCAGGACAACGACGATATCGACAGCGCGACCGTCAAGAATGACGGCAGTGCCTATATCGGCGGTTATGCAGCCGGCGGCGAAGCAAATGCATCTGACGGGATCGACGCGGATGCTGACGGTGGATCTGGTGCCTCTGCAAATGCAGATGGCGGCTGGGGCATCGCTGGTGGTGCATCTGGCGGCTATGCCGGCAGTACTGGTGCCTATGCTGAAGGCGGCGCTGGCGGCGAATCCGAAGGCGGCGAAGGCGATGACGGTGGCAACGCCGGTGCAATCGGTGTTGGCGTCGGCGGTGTTGGCGTCGGTGTTGGTCTTGGTGCCAACGGTGGAACAACCGGCAGCGCAGATGGCGGTGACGGCGGTGACGGCGGCGACGGTGGCGACGGTGGCGATGGTGCTGCTGGTGGCGCAGGCGGTCACGCTGGGGCCATTGCAGGTGCTGGCGGTCTCGGCCTCGGCCTGGTTGGTGTAGGCGTTGGTCTGGCTGACGCGGATGCTACCGGCGGCGCAGGCGGTGCTGGTGGTGCAGGCGGTGCTGGTGCACCTGGTGGTGCTGGCGGTGCCGGCGGCAAAGGTGGAACCTCCGGTGACGCAGATGGTGGCGACGGTGGCGGCATCGGTGTCGGCATGGGCATGGGTCTGGGTGCAGGCCTGGCGGTGGCCGGTGACGGCGGCGCAGGCGGCAACGCAGGCGGCAACGACGGCGGCGGCGCAGTCGCGACCGGTTCTGCATCGTATGGCGGCCACGGTGTTGTCTACGGCGGCAACGGTGGCGCAGGTGGCATGGCTGACGGCGGCAAAGGCGGCGACGGCATCACCGGCGGCAAATGGGGTTCGCACAACGGCGATGACGGATATGTCACCGGCGAGTCGCTGGCCTATGCCTCGGCAGCTGTCGATACTTCGGCCTTCAACCAGACCATCGTTCAAGGTGCCAACGTGCTTGGCAACTCGGTCGATATGACACTGGTTGGCGGGTCGCTGACCTCCACGCTGATCGGCGAAGACGACGCCGGCATGTAAGCCAGCTGAGTTTGCCGGGTCGTTCATGCGACCCGGCGTAACACCCGGAGCGGCCCGCAGCTGCTGGCCACTCCCTCGCCGACACGCCGGACATTTATTCTCCGGCTCACAGCAACCAGCCCGGCGATAGCCACTTTAGAAAGACATGTGGCTGACGGGCTCTAGGAAATGGAGTTAAGTCATGAGACCTCCTCGTTTTGCTGTCCAAAATCAGGGACAGCTTCAAGGCCAGGGCCAGGGCCAAATCCAGGGTCAAGGCCAAGGCCAAATTCAAGGTGAACACCAGGGTCAGCATCAGGACCAGACCAGTGAGAATCTCAATCTCAATGGCAACGGAAATGGCAACCTGAATGGCAATGGTAACCTGAACGGTAACGGCAATTTAAACGCCAACTACAACAGCACAGACAGCAGTTCTGACAGTGATTCCGGGTCACATTCCGGGTCAGGCGCTCTGGCCGGTGCTGGTGCGCTGGCAGGTTCCGGATCAATTTCCGGGTCCAAATCCAAATCGCACAGCGATGCGGAATCGGGCAGCCAGTCGAACTCTTCGGCGACTGCGGATGTGAAGAACGTCAACAAAACAGACGTGGATGTTGATGTGTCCCTTGATCTCACCGGCTGGGAACCCACCGATGACGATTTTGCTGATTTCGATCTGAGCAATGGATCTGAAACCGGGGATATCACCCTTGCGGGTGGTGACATTGGCGCCGAAATGGACGTCGGTAAAATCCTGAACAATTCGCTGAACGGCCTGGGCAACGACAAGGGCGTGGTGAACGCTCAGAACGGCTACATGCAGGACAACGATGAGATCGGGTCTGCCACAGTCGCAAATGGCGAAGGTGCCGATGCTACGATCAAAGGCAAGGCCGAAGGCGGCAATGCGTGGTCCAGCGAAGGCATCGATGCTGATGCCGATGGTGGAGCAGGCGCCTCTGCAAACGCTGACGGCGGCAACGGCATGGCTTTGAAAGCCTATGGCGGTGAAGCCAAGGCGTCCGGGGCCAAGGCTGTTGGCGGTGAAGCCGGAGATTCCGACGGCGGCGATGGTGACGATGGCGGCTTTGGTGCTGCCGGAGGCCTGGGTGCTGGCGGGCTTGCTGGTGCAGGCGGCGTCGGTGGCGCTGGCGGTATGACTGGTAATGCCGATGGCGGCAACGGTGGTAACGGCGGCGATGGCGGCGACGGTGGCGATGGTGGGACCAGCGGTTCTGCTGACGGTGGCAGCGGCTTTGGCGGTGCCCTGGGTGTTGGTGCAGGCGCAGGCCTGGCAGCAGCAGCTGGCGGTGCAGGCGGTGACGGCGGCAGTGCCGGCGGCAACGTTGGTGGCACCGGTGCAGCCACGGGTGGCTTTGCGGATGGCGGAAGCGCGCTGGTCGCAGGCGGCAACGGCGGTTGGGGCGGTGAAGCTCTGGGCGGCAATGGTGGCCTCGGCCAGACAGATGGCGCCTGGGGATCGCACAACGGTGATGACGGCTATGTCACCGGCACCTCTGCGGCAAGCGCCGCTGCAGAAGTCGATGTCTCGGCCTTCAATCAGCAGATCGTTCAGGGTGGCAATATAGTGGCCAACCAGGTCGATATGACCATGGTCGGCGGATCGCTGACGCAAATGTCGATCGGCGACGACGATATGTCCTAACGGGCTGCGATAACACCGGTTTGCGCGGCGCAAGTCGCGCAAACTCCAGTTTCAAAAACTGAATTTATAAAAAGACGACCAGAGAACGAGGGCGAGCGGGACGCAACATTCATTTTGGAGCGGCGTGATGTCCATGGACAGCAGTACGGAAATCATCTCCCACTTTATTGGGATATTTGACCAAGTAGTTGAAGCGGCGCGGATGCGTGCCGGATATGAGGAATTTTCTGCCGATAAGGCCGCGCACCCAGATGCCGGCCCACTTCTGAACATCTCGATCAATGTCACCAGCCCCTTTGTTGAGGACAGCGTGGACGTTGGGCTGCCGGAGTTCTGGTCGCCGCCGCCGGTCGGATCGCTTTTGCCGCCCAGCCGGTTTACCCTGCCTGAACTGCAGCAGGACATTCCTTTTGTGGATGCGATGTTTTTTGGCGGCTTGCCGGTTGGCTTTGGCCTGCCGCTGGCCGGTGTCACCACGGTGATCGCGCTCAATTTCATGATCCCGCCGCCCTCTTCGATGGCGACCGTCAATTTGCAGAACGCTTTCCTGTGGGATGATGACTTTTTCTCCAATGTGGATCTGGGTGTTGAATTTACCGAAACCAGTGTGTTCCATTCCGCCCTGCAGGTCTTGAAAGCGCAGACCGAAGCGCTGCAGATCCTTGAATTCCCGGCACCGCCCGCGGATGGCGAATCCTTCAAGGTGATTTCGGACATGATCGTGCTGCAGGCCCATGAGGCCGAAGCCCCTGACTGGGCTGGCGTTGAGGTCTATTTTGCGAAGGGCAGCGCCACCTCCGGCGTGACCGAAAATGGTGTCGAGGTCGAAACAGCCATCAGCTTCAAGGACGTTCTACCTGATATTCTTCAGGCGGATGAGGAACCAGAAGGCGAGGCACCGCTACCACTCACAGGAGATGAGGACACCAGCGCCGAGGCGATAATCATCGAGGAGTACCACGATGATGACGACGGCGGCCATGAACTGGTCACCGGCGGCAACATGATGGTGAACGAGGCCTTTACCGGAACCAACTGGCTGGATGCGCCGATCATCGCGGTCATGGGCGACTTTGTCTCTGTGGATGTCATCAGTCAGGTGAACGTCTACAACGATATGGATACCTTTCACGGCACCTGCAACGGTGCTGGCAATGAAAGCACCACGCAGGCTGTGAACTCTGCCGCTTTTTCTCTGGTGTCCAATCCGATCATCGAACCGCTTGCAGAGGGTGAAGTCGCGGCCGGAGGCTCTGGACCAGCGCATGTGGCCGTCACCCGAATCGACGGTGATGTGGTCAATGTGAACTACACCCAACAATATGCTTTTGCCTACGACAATGACATTGCCAGTGTGCAATTCACCGCCTCGGAAACCTACATCATGATGGGGGGAAACACGGTCTTCAACTCCGTGTCGCTGGTCGAGCTGGGCTTCTACTATGATCTGATTGTCTGCGGCGGCAGCATGTATGACATCTCGATGATCATGCAGACCAATATTTTACTGGATGCGGACAATATCTATCTGGAGTCTCACTTTGATGGCCAAATGGAAACATCCGGAAACCTGTTGATGAACCAGGCCAGCCTGACCACCAACGGGGTGGATACGGTTGAAGACGCCACCGAAGATCAGCTGGCTGCCGTCACCGCCATGGGTGAAGGATCCGACGATGTTCCGAGCTTTTTCCGGAACGAGGATGTCTTCCAAGATGTTGATGTTCTTCGGGTTCTCTACATTTCCGGCAATATCATCGACCTGCAGGTCATGGACCAGACCAATGTGCTGGGCGATGCAGATCAGGTGGCTGTGGCGGCGGCCACGCTGGCCAGTGAAACCGGCGCCGATATTGAGGTGACAACGGGTGGAAATGCACTTCTGAACACTGCGGTCCTTGCCGAAGGCGGAATCGACTCTACCGTTTATGCGGGGGGCGAGGGCTATTCCGACGCATTGTTATACCAGGCCGAGCTGGTGGATTTCGGAGATCCGCTGGACGGGCTTGGCACCGGTAACACCGATCTGGCGAGCGAAGCCGTGGTGTTCCTGGCCGAAGGAATGACAAGCGAGGCAGAGCCGGAAGCCGAGGCTGGCGTGCCAACGCCGGATTACGGTGAGGCACCGGTCGACGTGATGCAGTCGATCCTGGCCTAACAAGATGTGAAGTGGGGGAGTGAGAGTTTTGCGGGATACTATTAACGACTTTGACGCCGAAGAAGCCGATGGCTTTGAAACGGGCGTTGGCGAGAAGGAGCCGGATCCGGGGGTGCATTCTGAACCCTCAGCGACGGCGCCTCATTCGCGGGACAAACAATCTGCGCCAGAATTCCGGTCACGCCGGACGCCGCAGCCGGAATTCCGGTCACGCCGGACATCGCAGTCAGAGGCCAGCCTGCCATCACAGGCGGAAACTGACGGGTCAACGCAGCCAGAACCGGAAGCGTCGCAGAAGACCGAGGCGCCATTGCAGCTGAAGGCCGAAGCGCGCGTGCACCCGGAAACCGAAGCGCGAGAACAACCCCAACCTGATGCTCCGGCACAGCGCAAAGCAGAGCCGCAACCGCAGGAGACGGCACGCGCAACAGGCACGCCGGATCCTGGAAAGCCCGATCCGGGCGGCAATCGCGGCGGTGCACCTGCGCCGCGCTCCAACGGGGATTTGCCCGCTGCGGGTGGCGGCGGCGGCAAAAAAGGTGGTGGCAAGTTCCACAAACGCCTGGGACCTGTAGACTTCTCTGGCAGCATGAAAGAAGGCCTGGCGACGGTTCGCCGCAATCTTCTGCTGGTCGGCCTGTTTACCTGCGCCACCAATGTTCTGATTCTGGCCATCCCGATCTATCTGTTTCAGATTTCCGACCGGGTGCTGACCAGCCGCTCTTTGGACACGTTGATGATGCTGACCTTGGTCATCGTTGGCGCGGTGATCCTGCAGGCGGTGCTGGATGCGGTGCGCCGCTTCATCCTGATGCGCACAGCCGTCGAAGTGGCGGCCAAACTGGGCTCACCCATCCTCAGCGCCGCGGCCCGTGCCTCGCTTGGCAGCAATGGGCGGGAATATCAGACGCTGGGTGATCTGCAGCAGATCCGCGGATTTCTGGTCTCTGGCACATTGATGTCCTTTCTGGACGTGCCCTTTGCACCGCTGTTCATTCTGGCCATCTATATGGTGCATCCGCACCTGGGCTCGATCGTGATCGCAACGGCACTGGTTCTGCTGGTGATTGCCATGATCAACCAGCGCATCACATCCAAACCCTTTGCTGAGGCCAACGCCCATCAGAGCCGCGCCAATCTCCATTTGGATTCAATGGCCCGCAACAGCCAGATCATCAACGCTTTGGCGATGATCCCCGAGGCGGTTTCGATCTGGGGTCGCGACACTGCGGCGTCACTGACCGCGCAGGTCACAGCACAGGACCGCAATATCATGTCGGCGGCTTGCTCGCGTGCTGTCCGGCTGCTGACCCAGATCGGCATTCTGGGCTGGGGCGCATACCTGTCGATCAATGGTGAGATCACCGGCGGCATGGTCATTGCGGCCTCGATCATTGCTGGCCGCGCCCTGGCGCCCATCGAAGGGGCCATCGAAGGCTGGAGCAGCTTTTTGTTGTCGCGCGCCGCTTATGGCCGGATTGCCCATCTGCTGACTCAGTCGCCGCTGAACCACGAACGGTTGATCCTGCCGCAACCTGAAGGTCGGCTGGATGTCGAACGGCTGCTCTATGTGCCGCCGGGAACCAAAAGCGTGGTTCTGAACGGCGTCTCCTTTGCGCTGGATCCGGGTGAATCTCTGGCTGTGATCGGCAATTCGGGCGCTGGTAAGACCACGCTTGGCAAGATGCTGGTCGGATCTGTTCTGCCCACCTCGGGCTGTGTACGGCTGGACCTGATGGACCTGCGCAACTGGGACCAGCGCCAGCTGGGGGAAAACATCGGCTACCTGCCTCAGGACGTGCAGCTGTTTCCGGGCACCATCAAGGACAACATTGCCCGGATGCGTCAGGACGCTTCGGATGATGATATCCACCGGGCGGCCATTCTGGCGGATGTGCACCAGATGATTTCCAGCTTCCCGCAGGGTTATGAGACCTATGTGGCTGCAGATGGTGCGCCACTGTCGGGCGGGCAGAAGCAACGGATCGCGCTGGCGCGGGCCTTCTTTGGTGACCCGACATTGCTGGTGCTGGACGAGCCGAACTCGAACCTGGATACCGCTGGGGATCAGGCGCTGATGCGGGCGATGTCCCACGCCAAGGCCAACTCGATCACTGTGGTCGTGGTGACGCAGAAACCGTCCTTACTGTCCTGCGTCGATAAGATCTTGCTGATGAACGAAGGCTCGATCGCCATGTTTGGCGCCCGCACCAAGGTGTTGGAAGCGTTGAACCAGCGCAAACGCCCGCAGCAGCAGGGCGGCCAACTTGGTGGCCAGCCGCAGCAGCCGCCATTGCAAGCCTGATCGGGGGAACAGGACCTATGACAAACCTAACCGCAAGCTACAATGCGGAGGAGTGGTACGCGTCAGTGCCCCGCCGCATCAACAAAATCGCCGTTTTTGGCCTGCTTCTCATGGCGGCTGCCTTTGGCGGGTTTGGCGCCTGGGCCTTCCGGGCGCCGCTGGCCTCGGCTGTCATTGCGCAGGGCACTTTTGTCGCCACCGGCCAGAACAAGATCATCCAACACCTTGAGGGCGGAATTATCGGCCGGATCATGGTGAAGGAGGGCGAAGAGGTCTTTCTTGGCCAAACGATCATGATGCTGGACAAGACATCCTCAGAAGCGAAGTTGTCGGAACTCACCCATCGCAAACTGCGGCTGCGGGCGATCAATGCCCGACTGCTGGCTGAGTATAACGGTCTGGAGCGGATTGCATTTCCCAAGAGCCTGATGGATCAGATCGGTGATCCCAAGATTGCCGATATTCTGCAAAGCCAGCGCACCAATTTCGCGGTGTCGCGGGCCAAGTTGGAAAATGACATCGGGCTGATCACATCCAACATCACGGCGCTGCATCAGCGGATCAACGGTTATGAGCTGCAAAAAGTGTCGCTGGACACGCAGATCGCCATTCTGGGCGAAGACCATGTCGCCAAGGCCAAGCTGCATTCCCAGGGTCTGGTGCGCAAACCTGAGGTCAACAATCTGATACGTGCCCTCGCCGAGGGGGAGGGTCAAATGGCCCGGATCAATGCCGAAATCGAGGAAAGCACCACGATGATCGGCAAATACGAGTATCAGATCGAACAGACGATCCAAGCTTACCGTCAGGCGGCATTGGATGAAATCCAGTCGGTTCAGGCAGAGCTGGACACGGTGATCGAACAGGCCCAGCAGGCAAAGGATGTTCTGAAACGGACGCGGATCACCTCGCCGGTTTCGGGCACTGTGCTGCGGTTGCATTATCACACCTCGGGCGGGGTCGTGGAAAGCGGCAAGAGCATTGCCGAGATCCTGCCGCGTGGCGCGCCGTTGGTGATTGAGACACTGGTGCTGCGCACAGAGATCGACAGTGTCACCGTCGGCCATCCGGCCAATGTGCGGCTGGTGGCGCTGAACCAGCGAACCACACCGGTGCTGAACGGTTTCGTGGAATATGTCTCTGCGGATGCGGTGCCCGACACAACAACGGGTGAGCGGCGCGAGGTTTATGTGGCGCGGATCAGCGTGCCGCAGGAGGAGCTGACACGCGTTGAAGACTTCAACCCAATTCCGGGGATGCCGGCCGAGATCCTGATCAAGACCCGCGACAGAACGTTCTTCCAGTATATTACCAAGCCGATCACAGACTCGATGTCACGAGCCTTCCGTGAGGATTGATCTGATGGGGTGATGGCCACCTGTGGGTGGTCCGTGGATGTCCCTGATATTGGGACCTCCGGTCCGGCGGCGGGCCCCGCAACCTGCCAATGGACCGTGGCGCCGGGCAGAACCTGATGGGGGTTCTGCCCGGCCTTTTGTTTTACTGGGTATTAGTCCCAGCAGCTGACCAATACGGTCATCCCGTTGGCCAGTTTGTTCATCGCAGCTGGCGGTAGGGTTCCGTCATTGGCCGTGTGGCCAGAGGGGCTCAGCCCTGCACCTTCAAGCGCGCTTTGAACGGCCGCGGCGTTGGCGGCAAAGCTGACGCCACCGGGCAGCTGGCGGTCGCCAATTTCCTGCGGCAGCAACATGCCAAGCACCGCACCAGAAGCATCCAGCACCGGACCGCCGGCATCGCCGGGCTGTGCTGCCAGCGCCAGACGCGCAATGCCGGTGTTGCCATCCAGGCTTTTTACGTCTGCCAGCCGGCCCCATGTCAGGGTCGGAGCACCCAGCAGTCCTTCGTAGGAATAGCCGGACACGGCAATCTCGGACTGCAACCGGGGCGAAGAGGTGGTGAATTCAGCCACCGCCATCGGCGCCAGCGTCTGCGCCGGGCGCAGCACGGCGAGGCCGTTGGCCTTGTCGTCGTTCAGCACCTCTGCCTGATAGTCATGGTCCAACGTAATGCGGGTACAATTCTGAACCGCATCCGAGGTGGTCATAACATTGCCGGCCACATCGACAAAAAAGCCAGTGCGCGACATGCGCGGCTTGCGAACCTGCAATCCCGCCACCAGATCGATGCTCTGCACGGCGCCAGCGCCTTCGGCCGGGTCCAGAACGCCGTCGAGCCGGGTAAAGCTGGCTTTCATCGAGGTCAGAATGCGGGCGCGGCGCGCCTCGTCGCCGGTGGGCCAGACCAGGGTGAATCCCTTGATCTCTCCGTTGTCCAGGGTGGCCTGGGTGTAGGACACGATGCCGTTGCCGCGGCCTTCGATCTCAAAGCTGTTCTTCTTGCGGTTGCGCTCGCCTTCCAGCGGGATGATCTCCAGCGTTTGCAGAATGTCATAGAGACCATAAAGCGTGCGCTGGCTGCCCGGTTGGCTGATCAGCAGCAGTTGGGCGCGCTGGCCATCCTTGGCATCATAATGAGCAAAGGGCGGCTCGTAGCGTGCAAAGTCGACGACGCCAGCAGGGATATCCATGGCGATCCCGGCCTTGCGGTCGGTGACGCGGGCCATGCCCACCGATGTCAGCGGCTTGTTATATTCGGCGATCAGCGCGGCGCGCTGGGCGGTTGTCAGAACGCCGGTGGGGGTGAACCCATTGGCCGACTGCCAGTTTGACATCGAGGCGCGGGTGCCGCGCCCAAAAGAGCCATCAATGGCTGCGGTGTAAAACCCTCCGGCCTGCAGCGCGATCTGCAGCAGCTTCTTCTCGTCCCGGTTCAAGGCGCGCTCGCTGCGCTGGGCCTCGGCGCGGGTCTCATCTGCGATCGGCGACTGGGGCACGACAACCTCTGTGGTCTCGGCTTCAGGCGCAGCTGGGACGGCTGGAACCGGCGCCGGGGCGACGGTGGTGTCACCGGTGCTGACCGGCCAGAACTGGTTGCGCAGGTTGCTGGGAAAGGCAATGAAACTATCGCGTGGGATCTGCCGTTCTGCCCGGTAGACCTGCAGCACGCGGTCCGCATCGGTGCGGGTGTAGGGGCCGATCAGCACACCATACCAGCCGCCGTTCAGGGCAAAACCGCTGACATCGGGCAGCCGGGACGCATAGGTCTGAGCCTCGGCTTTGGCTTCGCGCAGCGAGGGGCGGGCGGCCACTTGGATCCAGACACCATCCTCACTGCCTTGCTGCGCCAACGCTGCTGCGGGCAGCATCAGCACGGCCATCACGGTCAGCGCCAATGACGCTAAAAGGTTTTTCATTGCAGGTCCTCGTTCGAACGTTCTGAGTATTTGCGCCGCAGATAACCATTTTGGCGCGGCAAAGGAAATGCCCCAGTGCGGGGGAAACTTGCACCGATACGGCGCAGAAATGCGGGATTCGCGCGGCTAACTGGTCGGCCTGTGCGGAATATCAGTGGACGGTAGCGGGTTTACGTATATTTCCTATTTACGGCGCGGCTTTCGCGGCCGGAGGCAAAATTGCTGCCAGACTGTTGCATCACGGGCATATGTCCGTTGACCCCGCACAGGGGCTTGCATAGGAAAGACCCCGCAAATTCTGCCCAAAAGGGATCCGACATGACCCAGAACACCGGCGCTCCGCGCTCCTTCCAAGAGATCATTCTGCGGCTTCAGACCTATTGGGCCGGCCAGGGCTGCGCTATGCTGCAGCCCTATGACATGGAAGTGGGGGCTGGCACCTTCCACCCGGCGACGACCCTGCGCGCGCTTGGCTCTAAACCCTGGGCTGCGGCCTATGTGCAGCCCTCGCGCCGCCCGACCGACGGGCGCTATGGTGAAAACCCCAACCGGCTGCAGCATTACTATCAGTATCAGGTGCTGATCAAACCTTCGCCGCCCAACCTGCAGGAGCTGTATCTCGGCAGTCTTCAGGCCATTGGCATCGACATGGATCTGCACGACATCCGTTTCGTCGAGGATGACTGGGAAAGCCCCACGCTGGGCGCCTGGGGTTTGGGCTGGGAAGTCTGGTGCGACGGCATGGAAGTCAGCCAGTTCACCTATTTCCAGCAGGTTGGCGGCCATGACTGCACGCCAGTCTCGGGAGAGCTGACCTACGGTCTGGAGCGTCTGGCGATGTATGTACTGGGTGTCGATCACGTGATGGACATGCCCTTCAATGACCCTTCGGCGCCGATCCCGCTGTCTTATGGTGATGTCTTCAAACAGACCGAAGAAGAATACGCGCGCTGGAACTTTGACGTGGCCAACACCGACGTTCTGCTGCGTCACTTTGAGGAAGCCGAGGCCGAATGCGCCGCGATCCTGGCACAGGAACATGACGACCCCAAGACCGGCAAGCGCATCGTCATGGCCCACCCGGCCTATGACCAATGCATCAAGGCCTCTCATATCTTCAACCTGCTGGATGCGCGCGGCGTGATCTCGGTCACCGAACGTCAGGCCTATATCGGCCGTGTCCGCGCATTGGCCAAGCAATGCGCCGATGCCTTTGTGCAGACCGAAGCCGGCGGCTTTGCGGCCTGAGACCTGAAGGGGCAACAACAATGGCAGGCAAGATCCTCGCGGTGATCCTCGTGGCCTCCGGTCTTTTGGCCGGGGCGGCGATGTATTATCTGCAAGTCTATGGGTTCTATGACGACGTGACGCCGGAGCCCTTTTACGATGTGCTTCTGCAGCCGCTTGGCGACCACGATCCGCAGCCCATCGGCTATCACCGGTTTCAGGCGATTGACGCCGAAAGCTCTCCGATCCGCTACCGCGCCTGTTTTGAGACCGATATGGAACCGGCCAAATTGGCCCAGGCTTTTGAGCTGTCGGACCACAAAGAGCCGCGCAATGCGCCGGGGTGGTTTGATTGTTTTGACGCCGCCGCGCTGGGTGCCGAGCTTGAGGCAGGCACCGCCACCGCCTTTATGTCCGTCAAAAACATCTACTACGGCGTCGACCGCATTGTTGCCGTGACCGAGGATGGCCGTGGCTATGCCTGGCACGAGCTAAATAATTGCGGAAAGAAAGCCTATGACGGCACAGTGGTCGGCGAAGCCTGCCCGGAACGCCCGGACGGCGAATAACCCTTTGGTCCCTTAGGGGCGGAGTAGCGATGCAAACCGCGATAACCATTCCGGATTTTCTGACCGTGACCATTGGGTTTGCGGTTTTTCTGGCTGGCGCGCGGATCAACGCCAAAGTGGCGGCGCTGCGTCGGTTCAACATTCCCGATCCGGTCTCGGGCGGCCTGTTGGCGGCACTGGCCGTTCTGGCCGTCTATCTGGTGACTGGCAAAGCCGTCGAATTCGAGATGGAAAGCCGCAATTATTTTCTGGTGCTGACCTGCCTGACCATTCTGGCCCAGAACGTGATCGGTGTGGTCGGAGCCGTGGTGTTTGGCTTTCCGGCCCAGACAGGTGTCATGTTTGGCTCCGCCTCTTTGATAGGTGGCCATGGCACTGCTATTGCATGGGCACCGGATGTGGCCGAGGCCACCGGTTTCGCGGGCGCTTCGGAACTTGGCGTTGCGGTGGCGACCTTGGGGTTGGTGCTGGCCGCCCTTGCCGGTGGCCCTGTCGCGAACTTCCTGATCTCCAAGCATAAACTCAGCTCTTCCCATCCGGATGAAGTCTCGACTATTGGCCTGCCCGATACAAATGGCGCGCCAGCAACGCAGATTGATCATCACAGTCTGATGCGGGTGATGTTGCATCTCAATCTGGCGATCATCATTGGCTACTTTTCCTCGCAGGCGTTGGAGGCGGCCGGGCTGATGCTGCCGCTGTTCGTGCCCTGCCTGATTGCCGCCATCCTGCTGGCCAATCTGCGCAGTGTCATCTTCCCCTCGGCACCGCCAGTGTCGCGCACGGCCTCGCTGGCGCTGGTGTCCGAATTTGCGCTGGGTGCGTTTCTGGCGATGTCGCTGATGTCGCTGCAGCTGTGGACCATTGCCAGCCTCGGCCCAGCGATTGCTGCCGTGCTGGTGCTACAGACCCTGTTTACCGTGGGTTTTGTGGTCTATGTTCTTTTCCCCCTGCTGGGGCGCGGCTATCGCGCCGGTGTTCTGGCCGCTGGTTTTGCCGACTTTTCACTTGGGGCCACCCCAACTGCAATTGCAAATATGACCGCCGTGACCAAGCGATACGGCCCGTCGCCCCTTGCCTTTGTGGTGCTGCCCCTTGTATCCGCTTTCTTTGTCGATATCGCCAATGCGATCGTGATCCAGATGATCGTGAACTTCTAAGGACATCCGATGCCCGACCTGCTGATTGAACTCTTTTCCGAAGAAATCCCCGCCCGCATGCAGGCACGCGCGGCAGAGGATCTGAAAAAGCGCATGACCGACGGTATGGTCGCGGCGGGTCTGACCTATGCAGGCGCTGCGGCCTTCTCAACGCCGCGCCGTCTGACACTGGCCATTGATGGCTTGCTGGCCGAAAGCCCCACCGTGCGCGAAGAGCGCAAAGGTCCGAAAGTGGGCGCGCCGGACAAGGCCATCGAAGGCTTTCTGCGCGGTGCGGGCCTCACCCGTGATCAGCTGGAAGAACGCGAAACCCCCAAGGGCAACGTGTACTTCGCCCTGATCGAAAAGCCGGGCCGCCCCGCAGCTGCGATCATTGCCGAGGTTCTGGAAGACACCATCCGCAATTTCCCATGGGCCAAATCCATGCGCTGGGGTGCGGGCTCCTTGCGTTGGGTGCGTCCGCTGCATTCGATCCTCTGCCTGCTGTCGGATGAGGCTGGCAACGAGGTTGTACCGCTGGACATCGACGGCATTACCTCGGGCAATCAGACCCGTGGTCACCGTTTCCACGCGCCGGATGCTATCACCGTCTCCAGCTTTGAAGATTACGCCGCGCAGCTGAAACGCGCCTATGTGGTCTTGGACCCGGTCGAGCGCGCCGATGCCATTTGGCAGGACGCCACCAATCAGGCCTTTGCCCAAGGCCTCGAAGTGGTCGAGGACAAGGGCCTGCTGAGCGAAGTTGCAGGTTTGGTCGAATGGCCGGTGGTTCTGATGGGCCGTATCGACGATGAATTCCTCGAACTGCCGCCGGAAGTGCTGCAAACTTCGATGAAAGAACATCAAAAGTTCTTCTCGGTGCGCAATCCGAAAACGGGTCGCATCGAAGGCTTTGTGACCGTCGCCAACCGCGAAACTGCTGACAACGGCGCGACCATTCTGGCGGGCAACCAAAAGGTGCTGTCGGCGCGTCTGGCCGATGCCAAATTCTTCTGGGAGAACGACCTGCGCACCGCCAAGGCGGGCATGGAGACATGGACGGATGCGCTGTCCAACGTCACCTTCCACAACAAGCTCGGCACCCAGGCCGCTCGCATCGATCGGATCGCCGCCCTGGCGCGCGAGATCGCGCCTGCCGTTGGCGCCGACGCCGATCTGGCCGAACAGGCCGCGCGGGTCGCCAAGGCTGATCTCAGCTCGGAAATGGTCTATGAATTCCCTGAGCTGCAGGGCCTGATGGGCCGCTATTACGCCGAGGCCGCAGGTCTGCCGCAGGAAGTCGCAAACGCCTGCGAAGAACACTATTCGCCGCTGGGCCCGTCAGACGATGTGCCCACAGCACCCGTTTCCGTTGCCGTGGCGCTGGCTGACAAGCTGGATACGCTCACCGGTTTCTGGGCCATCGACGAAAAGCCCACAGGGTCGAAAGACCCCTTTGCGCTGCGCCGCGCCGCGCTGGGGGTGATCCGGCTGGTGCTGGAGAATGACGCGCGCATGGCGCAGGATCGGTTCTTTGATGCGCAATTGCTGCGTCACGAGATGGCCCAAAACGGTGATGATGAGGTCTCATCCGGCCTGATGCGCGATATGCTGGGCGAGATCGCTGATCACGGCGTTTTCGGATCAGCGGTGCGCACCGTTCTGGACGCCTTTGACGGTGATCTGCCCAAGCACATGGAAGCCCTGAAATCGAGCCTGCCGGATGTGTCCAGCGATCTCCTCACCTTTTTCCACGACCGGCTGAAGGTCTTCCTGCGCGATCAGGGCATCCGCCACGATGTGATCGACGCCTGTATTGCCATGGACGGCAATGACGATCTGACCCTGCTGGTCAAACGCGCCCGTGCGCTTGAGGATTTTATGGCGTCCGACGATGGCACCAACCTGCTGCAGGGCTTCAAACGCGCCAACAACATCCTTTCTCAGGCCGAGGAAAAAGATGGTGTCGAATATTCCTTTGGCGCAGACATTAAATTCGCCGAAGATGACAGCGAAAAAGCCCTGTTCGAGGCGCTCGCCGCCAACGGGGGTGCGATCTCCTCGGCCATCGAGGCCGAAGATTTCGCGGCCGCAATGAGCGGCATGGCAGCACTTCGGGCGCCGATTGATGCCTTTTTCGAGGCGGTGCAGGTCAATGCCGACAATGACATCGTACGCCGCAACCGTCTCAACCTGCTGGGCCAGATCCGCTCTGTCTGTGGTCAGGCGGCTGATTTGACCAAAGTGGAGGGCTGACCACAGCCCTCTGAACTTCATCTTTTCAAAAATACTCCTGCCGGAGGCACCGGCCTTTTCATCTGAAAAGGCCGGTTTTTCTTGCCGTTCGACCAGACTGTGTCCGCATGACCCTTGAAGACGCGCCCTATCCCCTTATGGTGCATGGTAACGAAGGAGTGCTGCAGTGCAGAAAGACATGCAAGAGACCCCGTTGGCCACGCTGATCACCGAGACGGCCCCCATTGTGGTGACAAGCCACGGTGGGCGGGCAAAATGCCTGCAGCGGCTGGTGCGGCTGGATCTGCCGGTGCCGCGCACGGTGGCGCTTTCCTTTGATGCGGTGCACCGTATCGCCGAAGACGAAATGCCGGATATTGCCGCGATCATTGCTGAATTCCCATCCGATGCTCTGCTTTGCGTGCGCCCATCCTCGGAGGATCCGGATTGGGGTGGCCCCGGTGCGGTTCTGAACGTCGGCATGAACGATGCCCGCTATATTGATCTCTGCGATACGCTGGGCCGCGAAGCCGCCGCGGCGCTCTACCTTCGGTTTGTTCAGTCCTATGCCGTCCATGTGGCACGTCTTGATCCGGATGTGTTTGAGGATATCGAGGACAGCGGCCCGGACGGGCTGAGCCAGATCCTGCACGCCTATGAGGCGGAAAGCGATGAACGCTTCCCGCAGGATCCGGCAGAACAGCTTGCGGCGGTGCTGCGCTCGATGGCGCGCGCCTGGGAAGGCACAACAGCGCGCCTGCTGCGTCAGGCCAAGGGCGCGCCGGGCGATGCCGGGCTGGGTCTTGTGGTTCAGGAAATGATCCCCGGCGTTGGGCAGGGCGAATGCGGATCTGGCGTGTTGCAGCTGGTGGAACCGGCAACCGGCCAACCGCAGATCACCGGGCGCTACCTCAGCCAGTCGCAGGGGCGCGATGCGCTGGGTGCGGGATCCGGTGCGCTCTACCTTGAAAAGGACGACCGCGGCCCTTCGCTTGAGGATCAGGCGCCATCGGCCTTTGCGGCGCTGAAACTGCATGCGGCGCTGATGCGCGAGAAACTGCGCGAAGAAATGCAGGTCGAATTTGTCATTCAGAACGGCGATGTTCACATCCTCGACGGGGTACGGGTCACCCGGTCCGCACGCGCGGCCGTTCGGATTGCAGTGGCCCTGGCAAACGACGGGATCATCCCGCCGCAAGAGGCCGTGATGCGGATCGAAGCGCATTCCCTGAATGAACTCTTGCACCGTCAGGTCGACCCCGAGGCCTTGCGGGACGTGATTGGCACCGGCATCGCCGCCAGCCCCGGTGCGGCCACCGGCCGTCTGGTGTTCACCGCCAACGAGGCACAGGCCAGTGCAGCGCGCCGCGAGGCTTGCATTCTGGTGCGGCGCGAAACCTCGCCCGAGGATATCCGCGGCATGCATGCCGCCGCTGGCGTGCTGACCGAAAAGGGTGGCATGACCAGCCACGCGGCGGTGATTGGCCGTGGCCTGGGCCTGCCCTGTATTGTTGGCGCCTCGTCAATGAAGTTCCATTCCAAACGCAAGGAACTGGTCGCCGCAGACGGGCGCGAGTTCCGGGCAGGCGACATCGTGACAATTGATGGCAGCTCCGGCCAGATTCTTGCCGGGCAGCCCGCCATGCTGGAAGCGGCACAGGATGACGCCTTTCAGACCCTGATGGCCTGGGCCGATGCGGAACGTGATATCGGCATTCGCGCCAATGCCGACACCCCGCAGGACGCACAGACGGCTCGTAATTTCGACGCGCAGGGTATTGGGCTGTGCCGGACAGAGCATATGTTCTTTGAGCCCGGCCGTCTGACAGTGATGCGCGAGATGATTTTTGCCGAAACATCGTCCGGGCGTGCGGCGGTTCTGGCGCGACTTCTGCCGATGCAGCGGGACGACTTTCGCGAGCTGTTCCGGATCATGTCGGGCCAACCGGTCTGCATCCGCCTGTTCGATCCACCCTTGCATGAATTCCTGCCCGCCACCAAAACCGGCCAGCGGGAGCTGTCGGAGGCGCTGGGCATTCCCGTCAGCGACGTCACCCGCCGGGTCGAGGAAATGGGCGAATACAATCCCATGCTCGGGCTGCGTGGCGTGCGGCTGGGCGTGACCGTGCCCGAGATCTATGACATGCAGGCCCGCGCGATTTTCGAAGCCACGCTGGAGGCAAGCCTGGACGGCGACCCTGTGGTGCCGGAGATCATGATCCCGCTGGTGTCGGCCAAGCGCGAAGTAGAACTAGTGAAAGCCCGGATCGACTCGGTGGCCGCAGCGGTTAAATCCGAGCGCGGCGCGGATTTCGACTACAGGCTGGGTGTCATGGTAGAAACGCCGCGTGCGGCTCTGCGCGCGGCCGAGATTTCGCCTCACACGGCTTTTCTCAGTTTTGGGACCAACGACCTTACCCAGATGACCTATGGCCTGTCGCGCGATGATGCAGGGCGTTTCATGTCTGACTATGTCCAGCAGGGGGTCTTTCCGGAGGATCCGTTCCATGTTCTGGACATTGACGGGGTCGGCGAGTTGCTGAAATTGGGGGTACAGCGGGGCCGCGAGGCAAATCCGGGCGTCACCCTATCGATCTGTGGTGAACACGGCGGCAACCCCGAATCAATCGAGTTTTGCCGCGCCGCGGGCTTTGATTATGTCTCTTGTTCGCCCTTCCGGGTCCCGGTGGCGCGATTGGCCGCAGCCCAATTGGCAATCGCACATCACATAGCGAAAGCATAAATGGCCTTCGCCTAGATATTGTGGCTAGAAACCCTCGAAAAAGTCCAGTTTTGTTAGCATTCTGCTAAGATTTAGATTGCATTTTGCGCAAAACTGGACCTTTCCACATAATTGCGCTAGATGCCCGCTGCGTTTGTTTGGGACGGTCTGACGCGACCATCTGTACCTTGGGGGTAACCTGGATGAAGACTGCACTACTGGCCGCTGCAGCGGCGGCCGCTTTTGTCATGCCTTGCGTGGCAGGGGCCGAGACAGGTTTGGATGCGCTCTATGAGCGTGAACAGCAGACCTTGAACACGGTTCCTGAACGCAAGCTGATCAGTTTCTTCCTCTTTGGAGGCAAATCGGCCAAGCCGCAAACGGTGAGCTACAGCACCGGCTGGCTGGATGCACAGCCCGCTGCAACCGGCAATGAGGAGTTCTCCTGTCTGGCCGAAGCGCTGTACTTTGAAGCGCGTGGCGAGACGGTAAAGGGGCAGTTTGCAGTCGCAGAGGTGATCCTGAACCGTGTCAAATCGGGGGCCTTCCCCGGCTCTGTCTGTGGGGTGGTAAATCAGGGCACCGGTGGCAAACGCCACCAATGTCAGTTCAGCTATAACTGCGATGGTCAGGAAGAGGTGATCGCAGAGAAGCAGGCCTATGACCGGGTCGCCAAGGTTGCCCGCGCGGTGCTGGATGGCACGGCTGGCGGCCTCACGGATGGCGCCACCTACTATCACACCACCGGGGTTAATCCGCGCTGGAATCGCAGCTTTACAAAGACTGCCCGCATCGGTGTGCATCTCTTCTATCGCGATGATCGTTACCAGACGGCGGCAAAACAGTAATTCAGTGCCCTGCAACACGGATTGCGGGGCGCTGGTCTGCCAATCGTCCAGCGCAGTCTAAGGCCTGTCGGCTGGGCCCCAATCAGCCTGATACAGGCAGTTTTCGCGGGTATGTGCGGAAAAATGTCGGGATCGACCGCTGATCCGGCTGATTAACCTCTGTCATCTGCAAGTCAATTCGCTAATGTGGCCGTCCGCACTGCTTGAATTGACTGACAGAGACGCCGACCATGACCAATGAAACCCGGTTAGCTTTTGAACACCCGGAGGCCCGCGCCAGCGACATGCGGGACAGGATTTCGCTCCGCGAACACATTGTTGATGTGGAAATCGGCGCCTTCCAGGCCGAGCGTGGCGTGACCCAGCGATTGTCCTTCAATGTGGTGGTCGAAATCGCCGATCTGCCGCCGGATCTGGACGATGATGTGGACCTTATCCTCTCGTATGACCGGGTGACCGAGGCGATTTCATTTGAGCTGGGCGCCGAGCGGCTGAACCTGCTGGAAACGCTGGCGGAACGTGTCGCTGACCGAATTCTGCTGGAACCGCAGGCCGAACGGGTTTTTGTGCGGATCGAGAAGCTGGACCGTGGTTCGGGGCGGCTTGGCGTCGAAATCATGCGCCATAAAGGTGAGGCTGATGCGCGTGAGGGGGCAGGGGCGCCGCGCCCCAGGGTCGCCTTTCTTGCACATGAAGCGCTGCAGAGCGCGGCGCTGCCTGAATGGGTGGCGCAGCTCAAGGCTGACGGAACTCCGTTGATCCTCTGCCTTGGCCCGCATGGACAGCCCCTGCCGGGTGCGGCCACGGCGGCCTCTGCGCGTCGGATTACCCTTTTGGGGATAGAACAGAACGCCTGGCGACTGGCGGCCCGGCTTGAGGGCTGCGAAGTGGTGGCGACCCGCACCGAGCTGGACTGGGGCATGAAAAACGGCCAGACCTGCATCTGGGCGCCGTCCAAGCTGGTTCTGGATGCGGGCGGCGATGCGTCACCGGCGCCGCAGGACGCATTGGAAATGGCCGTCTGGCTCGCCGATCAGTTTGATGCGATGGATATTGTCGCCGTCGACAGCGCCGCGACGCCCCGCGCAGATGTCCGGCTGCTAACCCCGGCGGAGGCAGGCCTTTGAAAACCTATTACCGCCCGCTGGTCCAACAGGGTCGTTCACAGCCTGAAGGGGCCTTGCCTTTGGCCGGAGGCAAACTGTGGTTCAGCCGCGCAGAAATCCTGACGCGCGACGCACCCCCCCGCGTTATTCCCGCCGGTCTGGTGCCCGAAGATGTGCGCCGTCGCCTGACAATGCGCCGCTCGGCGATTGCCGGGCTAGATATGTGCCAGCCGCAGATCATGGGCATTTTGAACGTCACACCCGACAGTTTTTCCGACGGCGGGCTGCACAGTGATCCCGCAGCCGCAGGCGAGGCGGCACGCCAAATGGTGGCCGACGGCGCCGACATCATCGATATTGGCGGAGAATCCACTCGCCCCGGCGCTGAATATGTGCCGGAAGACGCCGAAACCGCCCGCACCGCACCGGTCATCGATGCCCTGCGACAGGTCAGTGCGGTTCCGGTGTCGATCGACACCCGCAAGGCCTCGGTCGCGGCGGATGCGTTGGCGGCGGGGGCCAATCTGGTCAATGATGTTTCGGGCTTTACCCATGATCTGGCGCTGGCGCCGCTCTGTGCGCAGGCCGGCGTGCCGGTCTGCATCATGCATTCAAAGGGTGACCCCAAGACCATGCAGGACGATCCGCATTACGACAATGTGCTGCTGGATGTTTACGACTTTCTCGAAGAACGGATCGGTCGACTGGTCGACACGGGTTTGCAGCGCGAACAGATCGTGGTTGATCCTGGCATCGGCTTTGGCAAGACAGAGGCGCATAACCTGACGCTGTTGCAAAACCTGAGCCTGCTTCACGCGCTCGGCTGCCCGATCCTGTTGGGTGTGTCGCGCAAACGGTTCATCGGCAGGATCGGCAAAGAGCCGCAGGCGGCAGCCCGCGGGCCGGGATCTATCGCAGTGGGGCTTGCGGGCCTGTCGCAGGGTGTGCAAATTCTGCGGGTTCACGACGTGGCCGACACGGCACAGGCGCTGCGCCTTTGGGCGGCAGTCCACTAGGCCTCATGGCAAGGAATAAATGATGCGCAATCTTTTTGGTACCGACGGGGTGCGCGGCACCGCCAACACCCATCCGATGACGGCGGAAATGGCGCTGAAAATTGGCGCTGCGGTGGGCCGCTATTTCCGCCGCGAGGCAGGCGGCGTGCACCGTGTGGTCATTGGTAAGGACACCCGCTTGTCGGGCTATATGTTCGAAAACGCGCTGACTGCGGGGCTGACCTCAACGGGGATGAACGTGCTGCTGATGGGGCCGGTTCCGACGCCGGCAGTGGGTTTGCTGACACGGTCAATGCGCGCCGATTTGGGCGTGATGATCTCGGCCAGTCACAATCCGGCGGCGGACAATGGCATCAAGTTCTTTGGCCCCGATGGGTTCAAACTCTCTGACAAGGCCGAGCTGGAACTTGAGGCGCTTATTGGCGACGGCGTGCAGCCGGCGCAGGCCCGCAACATCGGGCGCGCCAAACGGATTGATGATGCGCGTTTTCGCTATGGTGAGCGGGTCAAAAGCTCACTGCCGCGTCACATGCGTTTTGACGGGCTGAAAATCGTGGTGGATTGCGCCAACGGGGCCGCCTATCGCGCCGCGCCGGAAATCCTGTGGGAGCTGGGCGCCGAGGTGATTCCGGTGGGTGTCAGCCCCGATGGCCTGAACATCAACGAGGGCTGCGGGTCGACCAAACCGCAGCTGGCGGCGGAAACTGTGGTGGCGCATGGTGCCCATATCGGCATCTGTCTCGATGGGGACGCCGACCGGGTGATCCTGATCGATGAGACAGGCAAGGTTGCGGATGGTGATCAGCTGATGGCGCTTCTGGCGCTGCGCTGGGCAGCGGAAGAGCGGCTGGCGGGGGGAGCACTGGTGTCCACGGTCATGTCCAATCTTGGCATGGAGCGCTGTCTGGACGCCCAGGGCGTCGGGCTGGAGCGCACCGCGGTTGGTGACCGTTATGTGGTCGAGCGGATGCGCAATGGCGGTTTTAACCTGGGCGGTGAACAGTCCGGCCATATCGTGATGACCGATCATGCCACCACCGGTGACGGGCTGATGGCGGGGCTGCATTTCCTTGCCGAAATGGTGCGTTCGGAAACCAAGGCCAGCGCGCTGTTGCACCAGTTCGAACCGGTGCCGCAGCTGCTGAAAAACGTGCGTTTCCAGACTGGTCAGACCCCGCTTGAGATGGATGTGGTTCAGGATGCGATCCGGAGGGCCGAAAAGGCGCTTGAGGGCAATGGCCGCCTGCTGATCCGCAAATCCGGAACCGAGCCGTTGATCCGCGTCATGGCTGAAAGCGAGGACCGCGCCATTCTGAATGAATCGGTGGACAGTGTGGTCGCCGCTGTCACCGATGCGGTCAGCGTCTGATCGCGCAGTCAGGCTATTTGACCGAGCAATAAAAAAGGCGCCACAGGGCGCCTTTTTCTTTTTAACAAGAGGGGCTTGCCGCTCTTACAGAACCTGATCCAATGCGCCTTTCAGGCGGGCAATCGTGGCCTCCACGTCATACATTTTATCGAGCCCGAAGAGACCCAGACGGAAGGTGCGGAAATCGTCCGGTTCGTCGCATTGCAGCGGCACACCAGCAGCGATCTGCATGCCAAGGGCGGCGAATTTCTTGCCGTTGTGGATCTCGGGGTCGGCGGTGTAGCTGACCACCACACCGGGGGCCCCAAAGCCATCCGCCGCAACAGACACAACGCCCTTTTCCTTCAGCAGCGCACGCACGCCATTGCCAAGCGCCCATTGCGCGTCGCGCAGCTTGTCAAAACCATATTCCTTGGTTTCCAGCATGGTGTCGCGGAAGGCGCGCAGCGCGTCGGTGGGCATGGTGGCATGGTAGGCATGACCGCCGCCCTCATAGGCCTTCATGATGTCGCGCCATTTCTTCAGGTCGATGGCAAAGCTGTCAGAGGTGGTTTCGGCCAGACGGGCCTCACCGCGCTCGGACAGCATCACCAGACCAGCCGAGGGAGAGGCGGACCAGCCTTTTTGCGGTGCCGAGATCAGCACGTCCACACCGGTGGCTTTCATGTCGATCCAGGCACAGCCCGAAGCGATGCAGTCCAGCACCATCAGCGCGCCAACCTCATGGGCCGCCGCCGCCATTGCGGTCACATAGTCGTCGGGCAGGATCACACCAGCGGCCGTTTCCACATGGGGGGCAAACACGATGCCAGGCTTCTGGTCGCGGATCGCGGCCACAACCTCGTCGATCGGCGCAGGCGCGAAGGGTGCTGCGCTTTCATTGCCGCTGCGACGGGCCTTCATCACGGTTGCAGAGTTGGTCAGGCCGCCCGCTTCAAAGATCTGGCTCCAGCGGTAGGAGAACCAGCCATTGCGCACCACCAGCACATCCTCGCCCTTGGCGAACTGACGGGCGACCGCTTCCATGCCATAGGTGCCGCCACCGGGGATCAGGGCGACGCCTTCGGCCTTATAGACCTCTTTCAGCATGGCATTGATGTCCAGCATCACCTTTTGAAAGGCTTTGGACATATGGTTCAGAGAACGGTCAGTGAAAACAACGGAAAACTCGTCCAGCCCCTCAGGGTCAACAGTCTGCAACAATGCCATTGCGGCCTCCTTAAAACATGACGCTCCCTGCGGGATCGCCCTCCCGAACAGCGATACTGGCAGTGGCGCTGGAAAACAACTGGCCAGCGCTGCTATCGATAGGGCCAGTGGGGATTGCCGACCGAACCAATTCCCGCAAGGGGTTAGGGCAGCAGCGGCTCGTTGCTTTTGATCGTGCGCAGAACAACATTGGTCTGTGCGCTGGCCACCGCCCGCTGGCGGAACAGAAACTCTTCCAGAAAGCGGTTATAGGCGTCCAGATCCGGCGCTAGGATCCGCAGGTGGTAATCGGCCTGTCCGGTGGTCGCATAACATTCCTGCACCATGCTGTTGCCTTGGACGGCGCGGATGAATTCGACGATACGCTCGGGGTCATGGCGGGTCAGATGCACATGCACGATGGCGTGAAATCCCAGCCCCATCGCCTTGGCGCTGACCACTGCACCGTAGCGCTCGATGATACCGGCCTCCTCCAGCGCTTTCACCCGCCGCCACAGGGCCGAGGCCGACATGCCCGCTGTACTGGCCAGTTCCGCATTGGACAGGCGTGAATCCCGCTGCAGGCAAGCAAGGATTTTGAGGTCACGGTCATCGAGCAACATATCTGGAAGGATTTTCCGTATTTGGCGAGTTCTACGGACAGTATACCCGATATTTCACGGAACTGTTAGAAATCTGGCAGAATTATTCAGTGAATGCAGGGTAATTTTACCGGACACCTGACCGCGCGCGAGACTCCGATGACCCAGCATGACCCAGAATTCCGATCCTACCAGCTGCAAGACCGCTATACGCTTGAGACGGGGCGGGTCTTTTTGACCGGCACCCAGGCGCTGGCGCGGATCATGCTGGATCAGGCCCGCCGCGACCGCGCCAGTGGTCTGAACACCGGTGGTTTCGTATCCGGCTACCGCGGCTCGCCGCTTGGTGGTGTGGATCTAGAGTTCTGGCGCTCCAAATCCCTGATGGATGAGCACAATGTCACCTTCATGCCGGCGGTGAACGAAGACCTCGGCGCCACGGCCGTTCTTGGCGCCCAGCAGGCCGCACTGGACGCGGATTGTGAATACGACGGTCTGTTTTCCATGTGGTACGGCAAGGGCCCTGGGGTGGACCGGTCCGGAGATGCGCTGAAACATGGCAACGCCTATGGCAGTTCGGCCAAGGGCGGCGTTCTGGTGGTCGCGGGCGATGATCATGGCTGCGTCAGCTCCTCCATGCCGCATCAATCGGATGTGGCCTTCATGTCCTGGTTCATGCCGGTTCTGGCACCCTCGGATGTGGGCGAGTATCTGGAATACGGCGAATACGGCTTTGCGCTGTCGCGCCATTCCGGCACCTGGGTTGGCTTCAAGGCGGTTTCGGAAACCGTCGAAAGCGCCCGCTCGGTGGACCTGCGCCCCGACCGGGTCTTTGATCTTCCTGATCTGCCTGCCTATCCCGGTGGGCTGCACGTGCGCCGCGCCGATCTGCCCAGCCCTGAGATTGAGACACGCATTCAAGCCAAGATAAAGGCCGTGCGCACCTTTGCCGAGGCCAACCCGATTGACCGCCGCCTCTATGATATCGAAGAGGCCAAGTTTGGCTTTGTCACCACCGGCAAGGCGCATCTCGACCTGATGGAGGCGCTGCGCCTGCTGGGTCTGGACGAGGACGCCTGCCGCCGACTGGGCATCGACATCTACAAGGTCGGCATGGTCTGGCCGCTGGCCCGGCGCAATGCGCTGCGCTTTGTGCACGGCAAGCAAGAGGTGCTGGTTGTCGAAGAAAAACGCGGCATCATCGAAAGCCAGTTCAAGGAGTATTTCTATGATTGGCCGGGCAATAAGCCCGAAAAGATGGTCGGCAAATACGACAGCCACGGCGATCCGCTGATCCCATGGACCGGCGAACTCAGCCCGCTGCAGCTGGTGCCCATCGTGGCCGCCCGGCTGGATGCGTTCTTCCCCGAAGAAGGCCTGCCAGCCCGTGCCCATGCGCTGACCGATCAGCCGCCGCAGATCCTGAATGTCAGCGGCGCCAATCGCACGCCCTATTTCTGTTCGGGCTGCCCGCATAACACCTCTACCAAAGTGCCCGAAGGCAGTACCGCGAATTCTGGCATCGGCTGCCACGTGATGGCCAGCTGGATGAACCGCGAGACCGCGGGCTATGCGCAGATGGGCGGCGAGGGGGTGCCGCATGTGGTCGCCAGCCAGTTCAATGGTGGCAAGCATGTGTTTCAGAACCTCGGCGAGGGCACCTGGTATCACTCCGGCTCGCTGGCGATCCGTCAGGCGGTCGCGGCCGGCACCAATATCACCTACAAGATCCTCTACAATGATGCGGTGGCCATGACCGGTGGCCAGCCGGTCGACGGGCCGGTCAGCGTGCAGGGCATCGCCCAGACCTGCCGGGCCGAAGGGGTCGCGCGCATTGCGCTGGTGTCCGATGATATCGCCAAATTCTCACGCCGTGACTTCCCGGCGGCGACCACATTCCATGACCGTGCCGAGATGGACGCCGTGCAGCGTGAGCTGCGCGACCTAAAGGGCGTCACTGTGCTGATCTATGAACAGACCTGCGCCACCGAAAAACGCCGCCGCCGCAAGCGTGGTAAATTGGAAGACCCGCAAAAGTTCGTGATGATTAATGATCTGGTATGCGAGGGCTGCGGTGACTGCTCTTTGGAAAGCAACTGCCTGAGTGTGGAACCCAAGGAGACGCCTTTGGGCCGCAAGCGCAAGATCAACCTCAGCTCCTGCAATAAAGACTATTCCTGTCTCAACGGGTTCTGCCCCAGCTTCGTGACGATCGAGGGCGCAGAGCGGCAAAAGAAACAGCCCAAAGGCCTCGATGCGGCAGCGCTGAGCGAGGGTTTGCCGCTGCCGAAACTGCCGCCGCTGGACAAGCCCTTTGACCTTTTGGTGACCGGCGTTGGCGGCACCGGGGTGGTGACGGTCGGAGCGCTGATCACCATGGCTGCCCATCTGGAGGGCAAGGGATCCAGCGTTCTGGACTTCACGGGGTTCGCGCAGAAATTTGGCACCGTCCTCAGCTATATCCGCCTTGCCCGCAGCCCGGAAGCGGTCAATCAGGTGCGCATCGAGCAGGGCGCGGCAGACGCGCTGATCGCCTGCGACGTGGTGGTCAGCTCTGCGCCCAAGGCCTCGGCCCATTATCGCGCGGGCACCAAAGTGGCCCTGAACCGTGCCGAAATGCCCACCGGAGATCTGGTCCTGAAACGTGATGCAGACCTGAAGGTGGGCCCGCGCGAGGAGGCAATCGCTGCTGTGGTGGGGGCGGAGAACCTCTCGGGGTTTAATGCCAATGCGGCAGCTGAGCGGTTGTTGGGCGATGCGGTTCTGGCCAATGTGATGATGCTGGGCTTTGCCTGGCAGCAGGGTCTGGTGCCGGTCAGTGCTGGTGCGCTGGATCAGGCGATTGTGCTGAACGGCGTCGCAGTCGGCAGCAACCGCCTCGCCTTTGCCATTGGCCGCGCCATGGCCGCGGCACCCGAGCGGCTCGCCGATCACTACAGCGAACAGCCAGAACCAAAAGAGACACTGGAAGGCATGATCGCCCGGCGCGCCACGTTCCTGACCGGCTATGAAGATGTGGCTTTCGCAGATCGCTACCGCACCCGGTTGGAGGCATTCCACAAGGCCCTGCCACCGACGGCCGAAGACATGAAGGAAGAACTGCTCACTGCGGCGGCCCAATCCCTGTTCAAACTCATGGCCGTGAAGGATGAATTTGAAGTGGCGCGTTTGTTGACCAGCGAGGGGTTCCAGCATCAGGTCACTGATGAGTTCGGCTCAAGTGCTCAGGTGAAATACCATCTGGCACCGCCGCTTCTCGGCTGGCGCAAGGACGCGCGCGGCCGGCCGCGCAAAATGCAATACGGCTCCTGGATGACCGGCCCTCTGCGCCTGCTTGCCCGCAGCAAACGCCTGCGCCGCAGCTGGCTGAACCCATTTGCCTATCACGCAGAGGCAAGGCTGAACCGGGATTTGCTGGATTGGTACCAGTCCCTTCTGGCAAAGGCAGAACACAGCTATACGCCGCAAACTCATGCCATCTGGCGCAACGCCCTGACGGCCCCGCTGGATATTCGCGGCTATGGCCCGGTTCGCGAGGCCGCAGCTGAAACCGTCAAAGCAAAGGTCGCGCAGTCCCTTACCGGGCTTTGAGCCTAAGGGACCCGCGTTCATCTGGCCAAAAAACACCCCCGCCGGAGGCATTCAAATTTCTTGAAAAGAAATGTGCCGCCGCGGGCCGCACATCCATGTGGCCCGCCTCAAGGGGCGCGCAGAGCCCCGCGTTTGGACCTCGTCAGCGTCACCTGGCCAGACACTGCCGGGCCAGACATCACCGGGCGCACAGGATCAGGGATGCCAGAAAGACCGGCAATAGGCCTCGAACTCTTCCAGCTCCTGCCCGGAGGCGGCGACGCCGGTGAACACGGACAGATAGCCGGCAACCTGCCCAAGGCGCAGCTCAGGGTCTTCCTGTAGGCCTGCCAGATCATAGCCGATCTGCTGGAAATACAGAACCTTTGCGCGGGTTCCGGCCTCATAGGGGCTAAAGCCGTATCGCATGAACATATCGGTCAGCGCGGCGACCCGGCGCCGGTCCGAGGCTTCAAGTCGGGCGCGCACATCCGCAGATCGCCGGGCCCAGTCACGCACCGCAAAATCCAGTGCCGTGTTGAACAGATCCGGATTGGTGGTGCAGCGAAAGATGTTCAGAACCGCCGCCGTCACCGTTGGTGCCTCGGCCTGCGCCTGGGTTTCGATCACAGCCGTATTGGTTGCTTCCCACTGTTGCAGCAGCGCGTCCAATAGATCGTTGCGGGATTTGAAATACCAGTAGAAGGACGACCGCGAAACCTGCATGTCTTCGGCCAGACGCAGCACTTTCACCCGGTCCACCCCATCAGAAATCAACAGCTCCATCGCGTGGCGCAGCCAATCTTCGCGGGTGACTTTGACATTGCCGGTTAATGGCGTTGCATCTGGATCATCTCGGTGCAGAATGGGTTTGCGGGTCATGGGCTTCCTATGCGCGGCGGCTGCGGTTGGCTGTCACCTTGCCCCCGATAGGGCGACACACCCAAGTTGCGCAAAGCACGCGTTTTGTCCAGCATTCTGACCGATGGGTCAGCCCGGCCAATGCGGCGCAGAGCTGCCGCAAGCCATTGCAGGTCGGTCCCAGCACATTTTTGTGTCCGAAAGCCAGCAGGGGGCGGACAGGCGATGCCCCGGCCCCCAGCTGCTGGCCTCGGTGTTGGGATCATAATCGGCGTCCTGAGAATCGGAGATGGCCGACCCTTCGGCAGTCCTGCCCAGCCCGGCCAAAAGCTCTCCGGTGCGGGCAAGGGACAGGCGGGCGTGGGGCACCCTTTCGCCGCGTGCGGCGGCTGCAAGTGCGGAAAGAGCACAGGCCGCCAGAAGATACCCTGCCGCATGGTCCAGCGCCTGCACAGGCAGGGGGGTGGGGGTGTCCTTATTCGCCCATTCCATTCCGGCATGGGCAATGCCAGAACTCATCTGCACCAGACTGTCAAAGCCGCGCCGCCCGGCCCAGGGGCCGGTCCAGCCATAGGCGTCCAGCGTGACCTCGATCCGATTTGGCGCAAGTGTGTCGCGGCGCGCAAGGCCGAGGCCAAGCGCCTCCAGCGCATCGGGGCGGTAGCCATGGACCAGCACGTCAGCCTCAGAAAGCAGGGCCTCGAAACGGGCGCGGCCATCGCTGGATTTTAGATCCAGATAGGCCATCCGCTTTCCCAGTGAAATATCGGGAATGGTGCCGGGTTCGTCCCAGCCAACAGGGTCGATGCGCAAGACATCGGCACCAAATCCAGCCAGCGTGCGGGTCGCAATGGGCCCGGCCAGAACGCGGGTCAGGTCCAGTACTTTCAGACCCGCCAGAGGGCGGGCGGCGGTGGCCTGAGGGCGGTCGCGCAGGGTGACAGGCCGGGGCGCGGCCCAGTGGATCAGCGGCTCGGCTGCGACGGCCTTGCCCTGTGGGTGTTCCAGCCAATCCGCGCGGCTGCGCATGGCGGCAGCGGCGCCGTTTTCCACTACAATGGCGGCCTCCAGATCATTGGCACGCCAATTGGCTACAGCCGCAGTCACCGCACCGCGATCACCGCTGCAGCCCAGCACACGCAGTGCGGCGGCACGGTGATGGGGCAGGTTGGTGTGCAGGCGGATCCAGCCGTCCGAGGCCAGATAGTTCCCGGCAATCGGATCCCAGAGCGATGGCATCTCCCAGCCGCTGGGGCGAAAACTGAAGCCAAACCACAAGGAGGCAAGGCGCTGATCGACGGTGACGCCGGGGGCTGCCGGGGCAAGGTTCAGATCTGCAATCAGCCCGGCCATTTCCAACCCAACTGCGGCGACACTGGCGGTGGCCAGCTCAGTTACTGCAAAGGCGCTGGGCAGCTGGCCGGTTCCGGTCACGTCATAGCGGCCCGCCGCGGGCAGGGCGGAAATCAATGTCATCTCTCAAATCTCTTACTGCTGGTAGGGATCCAGACTGTCACGCAGCCCGTCGCCAAGGAAATTGAAGGCAAGCACCACAACAATAATCGGGATCATTGGAATGGCAATCCACGGGTAAATCTCGACCGAGGTCAGGTTCTGCGCATCGTTCAGCATCACCCCCCAGCTGACCGCAGGGGCCCGCAGGCCAAGGCCAAGGAAGGACAGGGCCGTCTCGCCAAGGATCATTGCAGGGATCGACAGCGTCGCCGAGGCGATGAGATGGGACATGAAATTCGGCAGCAGATGTTTGCGGATCACCCGGCCGGATGAGGCCCCCATCATTTCAGCGGCCTTCACGTATTCCTCCTCCCGCAGGGACAGGAATTTCGCCCGCACCGACCGGGCCAGACCGGGCCAGTCCAGAATGCCAAGAATAATCGAAATTATAAAGAACACAGCCACCGGTGACCAGTTGGACGGTACCGCCGCCGACAGGGCCAGCCAAAGCGGCAGTTCCGGCAAGGAGCGCAGTACTTCGATCACGCGGTTGATCACCCAATCGATCCTGCCACCGAAATAGCCCGCGACCGAGCCAAAGAAAATGCCCAGTACAAAGGATACGGAAATGCCAATCAGACCAACCGTCAGCGACAGTTGCGCGCCATAAAAGATGCGGCTGAACACGTCCCGCCCCAGGCGGTCCGATCCCCAGAGAAAGATCGTCACACCGTCCGGTGCGCAGAACAGGTGGGTGTCGGCCTTGATCAGCCCGGCCAGCATATAGCTGTCACCGTCGCAAAAGAACGTCAGCTTGGCCGGGTTGTCGGTGTCGGCGACAAACTCCCACTGAAAGGTTTCCAGGTTGGCTTCGGATTCCATCGGATAGACAAAGGGGCCGATGAACTGGCCCTCGTGGAAGAAATTGACCGACTGTGGCGGCGAATAGAGATTGTCTGCATGCCGGGTGTTTGGCCCATAAGGAGCGATAAAGCCGGCAAAGGGCAGCATCAGATAGCTGAGCAGCAGGAAAATGCCGGAAATCAGCCCCAGTCGATGGGTGCGGAATTTGCGCCAGACCAGCAGCCAGTTGGGGGCGTCCAGATCCTTGCGCTCCAGCTCCAGCAGAGAGGCCTGCGGATCATAGGGGGCATCGTCGACATAACGTCCGTCGGGCAAATGGGTCATGCGTCGCGCCCCTCGTAGCGGATGCGCGGATCAAGCATGACCAGCAGCACGTCAGAAATCATCGTCCCGATGAGGGTCAGCAGCGCCACAAACATCAGGATGAAACCGGCCAGAAACTGATCCTGCGATTTAAGCGCCTGCAACAGGGCCGGACCAATGGTTTGCAGCCCCAGCACGACCGAGACCAGAACCGAGCCAGACACCATCGAAGGCAGCAGGTTGCCAATGTCGGCCACAAAGGGGTTGAAGGCGACGCGCAGCGGATATTTCGCCAGCATCCGGGCCGGTGGCATGCCCTTGGCAGTGGCCGTTTCCACATAAGGCTTGCCCAGCTCGTCCAGCATATTGGCCCGCAGGCGCTGCATCATTGCCGAGGCACCCGAGGTGCCGATCACAAAGGTTGGAACGATCAGATGCACGCCGATGGATTTGGCCTTGTCCCAGCTCATCGGCAGGCCTTCGTACATTGGGTCCATCAGCCCGCCGATCGGCAGGTTTAGATATTTGTGACCGTAGTAGAACAGGATCAGCGCCAAGAGGAAGTTCGGTGTCGCCAGTCCCAGATAGCCGACAAATGCGGAAGAGTAATCTACCCAGGTACGCGACCGCGCAGCGGCGGCCACACCCAGCGGCAGGGCAACCGCATAGACAAAGATGATCGCGGCCATATTGACCAGAACGGTCAGCCACAGGGTATCGCCGACGATCTCGGAGACCGGCAGGTCAAACTCAAATGACCAGCCGAAATTGCCCTGAATCATGCCGGAAAACCCATGCGGGCCGGGAAAGAAGCCCATCCAGATCAGGTATTGCTGATACAGCGGCTTATCCAGCGCGTATTCAGTGCGCAGGAATTCGGCCTTGGCGACGCCGGCCGACTGCCCGGAGGCGCGCAATTCGGTGATCTGATTGCTGAGATAGTCGCCCGGTGGCAGGTTGATGATCACAAAGATCATCACCGAGACAACCAGAAGCGTCATCAGCATAGTGCCGAAGCGATAGACCGAATAGCGCAGGATCTCCATCAGCCGTTTCCGCCCTCAAAGAAGAACTCGTCCGGGCGGTGGATGCCGAAATGAGCGCCGGGATCCCAGGCCCAGATGCCTTTCGTGGGCACGTTGCGTAAGGCCTTGTTCACAACAACCGGCTGCGGCGCGCCTGCCAGAACACCGATGGCATAGACCTGATCAGCGTGGATTTTCAGCATGTCGCGCCAAACAGCGCTGCGTTCGTCATCCGTTGTGGCGCGATCCCAGGCCTGTGACAGCTCCATCAGGCGCTGTGCTTCGGGCAGGTCCGGCGCCTCGCCCGATCCGCCGCGTGTCTGGTGGAACTGGCCCCATTTCGGCCAGGACAGGAACACCTGATCGGTCGGCGCCAGATAGGCAGGCGAGGTATAGGGCTGTGGCAAACCATTGTCCCAGCCGAACCAGACCGAGGCCATGGTGGTGCCGGAAAAGACCCGGTTGCGTAGAATGTCGCGATCAAGCGGGCGCATCACCAGTTTGACGCCGATATCGCGCCAGTCGTCGGTGATGATTTGCAGGGCGTTTTCAACTTCCTGACGTTCACCGGCGGTCTCAATAATCAGCTCCATCCGGCGCCCGTCCGGCAGCAGGCGGATGCCATCACCACTGCGTTCGCTCAGGCCTGCCTCGTCCAGCAGCTGGCTGGCACCCTCCGGGTCGAACCCGGCCCAGGCTTCACGCAGTTCGGGGTCAAAGAAGGGGCTTTGTTCCAGCACCGTCATCGCGCCGGGTTTGCCCAGTTTGAAATAGAGCGCCTTGTTGATGGCCTTGCGGTTGATGGCCAGTGACAAGGCCCGGCGCACCCGCACATCGCGCAGCACGCCTTTCCACACCTCGTCATTGACATTCAGGTTGGGGTGGATCGCGATCTGCGACGCGGTGCCGGTGCCCCAAAGGTAGGTCACATAGTTGCCGCCGTCGGCCTCGCCCTTGCGCAGGATCGGCACATCGCGGAAATCCAGCCCGCGCGCCTGCAGATCGGCCTCGCCGGCGTTGGATTTTGCAGCTACCAGCCCGCCTGAAACGATTTCCATCTCGACCACATCGATATAGGGCAGCTGCACGCCGCTGCTGTCGACACGGTGGTAATAGGGGTTGCGCACAAACAGGTGGCGGATCTTCTTGCCCGAGGTGGAGTTCATCCAGGGCTGCAGGGTCGGCAGTTCGTGATTGTCGAACTTATACATGTTGTCGCGCTTGTTGTGCAGCGCCGCCCAGCTTTTGACGCGGGCATAATCCACTTCACCGGCCAGATCGTCAGGATCGGCATAGGCCACGTGATAGCGTTTCAGGAATTCCGACGGGCGGTAGATGAAGGGCGGACGCGCCTGCGCGAGGCTCTGCATGAAGCTGGGATTGGGATTGTCCCACTCGTAAATCACGGTGGTTTCATCCGGAAAGCTGACCCGCGGCGGCTGACCTTCGACCATCAGGAAGTCCGGCGGCCCAGCCGGGCTGAGCAGCGGGTTGTTGGCCACATCTTCCCACCAGTAGCGGAAATCCTCGGCCGTGAAGGGCGCGCCGTTGGACCATTTGTGCCCCGGACGCAGTGACATGGTGAACTTGCGGTTTTCCTCGTTCTCGAACCCCATCAGGATGTCCGGCTCAAGGGTGTAATCCTCCCCGTAGCCAACCAGACGGGCGTAGCCATAGACCACCATCTGGCGGATGTCCTTGGAGCGGGTGACCATGGTGTTGAGCACGCCGCCCTGTACACCGGGCGTGCGCCCCTTGGCGGCCATATCCACCACCAGCGGCATATCCGGCACCCGGTCAGCGGCGACGGGCAGATTGCCGGCCTCGACCTCTTGGTTCCAGAAGGCGCTTTCCTGCACATCTGGTCCGGCCAATGCGGCAAAGGGGGCCAGAACCGCGGCTGCGGCTACGGCGAAAAGGGTTCGGCAGGCGTTATTCATGGCAACGTACCTTATGTCCGGGTTCCAATTGCATCAGTGAAGGTACCATGCTGTCGGAAAAACGGAAGCGTTCGGGCCAGGTATCGGGATCACCCGCGCCCTGCGCCACAAGTTTCAGATTAATCGGGCGGGTGATGTCGGGCTCGGGTTGGGCCGCGATCAGCGCCTTGGTGTAGGGGTGCTGGGGGTTCCAGAACAGGGTTTCGGGCGGCGCCTGTTCGACGATCAGCCCGCGCCGCATCACCGCCACCTCGTCAGCGATGCGCGCCACTACGGCCAGATCGTGGCTGATGAACAGATAGCTCAGCCCCTTGCCGTCGCGGATTTCTTCTAGCAGCCGCAGGATCTGGTCCTGAACCGACACATCCAGCGCCGAGGTCGGCTCGTCACAGACCAGCAGCGCCGGGTCCAGCATCAGCGCGCGGGCGATCGACAGGCGCTGGCGCTGACCACCCGAGAAGGCATGCGGATAGCGTTTCAGCATGTCGCCGCCCAGGCCCACCAGCTTCAGCGCCTCTTCGGCGCGGTCCCGGCGCTCGCTGGCGCTGCCGATGCCGTGGATCTCCAGCGGTTCGGTCAGCGTGTCCTGAATGCGCATCCGCGGTGACAGTGAGGAATAGGGATCCTGAAACACCATCTGTGCTTCGCGCTGAAAGGCGGTGCGCTGGCTGCGGTCCATGCTGTGGACGGCAAGGGGATCATCGCCCTTGCGCGGCTTAAACAGCACTTCGCCGCCCGCATCCGGGGGTTCTGCGCCCAGAGCGATCCGCGCCGCCGTGGTCTTGCCCGAGCCACTTTCGCCGACAATCGCCAGCGTGGTGCCGCGCGGCAGTTCCAGATTGACCTGACGGCAGGCGGGAATTTCGGTTGGTTTGCTCCAAGCCTTACCCGACCGCATCACATAGGTTTTGGACACATTCTTCAGGTCGAGGATCAGATCTTCATGCTGGGCAGGCACGCCGACAACGGCCTCGTCCGGAATCTCGGGTGCCGCGTCAAACAGCGCCTTGGTATAGGGGTGGGCGGGGGCTTTGAGCATCGGTTCAGCCCGGCCTGCCTCCATCACCCGGCCCTTGTGCATGACCACGACCTCTTCGGCCATGTTTGCCACCACGCCCAGATCATGGGTCACCAGGATCATCGCCATGCCGGTCTCTTTCTGGAGATCCTTCATCAGCCCCAGAACCTGCGCCTGTGTGGTCACATCCAGCGCGGTTGTCGGCTCGTCTGCGATCAACAGGTCCGGCTTGGCCACCATCGCCATGGCGATCATCGCCCGCTGGCGCATGCCGCCGGACAGTTCAAACGGGTAAGAATTCCACGCGCGTTCCGGATCGGGGAAGCCGACCCGCTCAAAACACTCCAGCACATCGCGCTTGGACTGTGCCTCGCTCTGGCGGCCATGCAGCCACAGGACTTCGGCCACTTGATTGCCGATCCGGTGCAGGGGCGAAAGGGACCGCATGGGTTCCTGAAAAATCATCGAGATGGCATTGCCGCGCACGTCGCGCATGCGCCGCTCGCTCAGCGAGGTGAGGTCCAGACTGCCGGCGGCACCGCCATTGAACTGGATTTTGCCAGAGGTGATTTCCGCGGCGCGTGGCAGGATGCGCAGCACCGCCCGGCAGGAAATGGTTTTGCCCGAGCCACTTTCGCCGACCAGCGCAAGGGTCTGGCCGGGCTGCACCTCAAAGCTGACATTCTGGACAACAGGGGCGCCACCGCCAAAGGCGATGCTCAGGTTTTCGACAGACAACAGAGGCGGCATCTAGCGTCGCCCGCCGGACTGCTGAGGAACTGTCATACTGTACCAACCCTTTGTTTGTTATGGCTTCACCATCGCCCGTGCCGGGGCGTCTCGTCAAATGCCATTTGCCCCGCGAAGGGCAATTAGACACCAAAACGGCGCTTCCTTTTGCAGGTGGAGTACCACCAGACGGGCGATCCGCCTGTGCACATTTATGTTATATGCGGCAAACTGGCTGTTGGCTGGCATTTCAATCGGTTGAAATCTGGCTGTTGCTGACAGGTCACGCGTTGGTTTCAGGGGCTGCAGAACAGATCATAAAGCAGCGCGATCATCTGCTGGGTTTTCGGATCGCTGAGCGAGTAGTAGATCGTCTTGCCCTCGCGGCGGGTGGCAACCAGACCCTCGTCGCGCAGCCGGGCCAACATCTGGCTGACCGCGGCCTGACGCAGGCCCAGCAGCTCTTCCAGCTCACCGACAGATTTCTCACTATCACCCAGATGGCACAGGATCATCAGCCGCCCTTCATGGGCCAATGTCTTGAGAAAGGCAGCCGCAGCTGTCGCGCTGCGCTCCATTTCGGGCATCGGGTCGGTATCAATCGGGTTGGCGGGTTGAATGGTCACGTCGGTCAGGCCTTGCGTCGGGTGCAGGCAGTATCATGCCCCATTTCCCACCGCCAAGTCACCCCATCCTTTTCGATCCGCCCGGCAGCGGGTCAGCCTGCCGGGCGGTTGCGTTTCAATCCATCTGCGCGGGCGAGCCGCCCTCAAAGGCGTTTTCTTCCTGATAGCTGCAGGGTGCCTCCTGCATGTTGAGGTGCAGGTCCGCGCCGGTAAAGGGGTGGGCGCGGGCCAGATCCTCGTCCACCTCCACGCCCAGGCCGGGGGCTGTGGGCGCGGTGATATAGCCGTTTTCGACCTTGAAGCTGTGTTTGATCAGCCCGTAGTGGAAATCCGTCTCGATGCTTTCCAGCAGCAGGATATTGGGGATGGAGACGGCCAGCTGAATATTGGCCGCCCATTCCAGCGGGCCGGCATAGAAATGCGGCGCCATCTGGACATTGTAGGCTTCGGCAATGGCGGCGACTTTTTTCATCTCCCAGATGCCGCCGGCGCGGCCCAGAGCGGGCTGCAAAATGGTGGCCGCGCCCTGGCGCAGCACCTCAGCGAACTCGGCTTTGGTGGTCAGCCGTTCGCCGGTTGCAATTGGCGTGCTGGTGGCGCGGGCCACCTTGGCCATTTCGGCGTGGTTGTCTGGCGGCACGGGCTCTTCGAACCAGAGCGGCGAGTAGGGCTCGATCGCCTGCGCCATGCGGATCGCACCGCCGGTGCTGAACTGCCCGTGGGTGCCGAACAACAGGTCCGCCTTGTCGCCCACTGCCGCGCGGATCGCTTTGCAGAACTCGACCGAACGCGCGATGTCGCGCATCGCCGGCATATGGCCACCGCGCATTGTATAGGGGCCAGCGGGGTCGAACTTTACCGCCGTGTAGCCGCGCTTTACCATCTCGGTGGCGCATTCGGCAGCGGCCTCGGGCGAGATCCAGAAGGTCTTCAGATCCTGATGCGGCAGCGGATATAGGTAGGTATAGCAGCGGATGCGGTCGTTCATCTTGCCGCCCAGCAGCTGGTAGACCGGTTTGTTGCAGGCCTTGCCGATAATGTCCCAGCAGGCGATCTCCAGCCCTGAAAAGGCACCCATCACGGTCAGATCCGGACGCTGAGTAAACCCGGAGGAATAGGCGCGGCGGAACATCAGCTCGATGTTTTCCGGGTTTTCCCCTTTCATGTGGCGATCAAACACATCGTGAATGACAGTGGTCATAGCCTCGGGGCCGACCGACGACGCATAGCATTCGCCCCAGCCGGTAAGACCCGTGTTGGTGGTCACTTTGACGAGGATCCAATAGCGCCCGCCCCATCCGGGGGCAGGCGGTGCGGTGACGATGACGTCCAGATCTTGCAGCTTCATGTGGGTTCGGTCCTGTTGGTGCGCAGCGGGAGGTGGGATGAGTGATTGTTATTCGCCGTCCCCCACGCTGCGCCGCTGCCGCGCTGCAGGCAAGAGCGTTTTTGCCTAATTTATGTCGGGTTCAGACTGCGGCCTCGGCGGATTTCTTGCGGGTCACGGCCAGAAATGTGCACAGGCCGCCCGCCATCAGCACCGTGGCCAGCAGGAAAGGCAACCCGGCCATGCGAAAGCCAAGACCCCCATTGGCACCAAAGGCAAACACGGTTGTCATCACCAGTGGCGAAACCATCACCGCCAACGCATGGGCGGCAGTCAATACGCCTTGCAATTCTCCCTGCGCGTCGTCGCGGACCATTTTTGACATGATGCCGGTCAGGGCCGGCGACACCAGCGCGCCCAGTGCCGCCACGGGGGTAAAGGCCAGCGCCAGCATCCCTGAGCCGGTGAGGCCCAGCACCGTCATGGCGATACAGTCAAAGCAATGGCCGAGGACCACCGTCATCCGCTCTCCGGCGATGCGTACGACCGGACGGATCAGCCAGCCCTGAACCAGCGCCATGGAAAAGCCAAAAACACCGAGGCTGACACCCACCATGGCGACGCTCCAGCCGAACTGGGCTTGCGTGTAGAATGCCCAGATCGCCGGGTAGACATAGATGGCAACCGAATAGATGAAATAGACCAGTACCAGCGGCAGCAGGCCGGGCAGGAGCCGCATCTGTTTGAGCGCACCAAAGGCATGGGCCCGGCGCCAATCAAAGGCGCGGCGTTTCTCAGGCGTTACCGTTTCATGCATCACCGCCAGTCCAAGGGCAACATTCAGTGCCACCAGCGCGGCGGCACCATAAAAAGGCGCGCGGGTGCCCCAACCGCCCAGCAGCCCGCCCAGCATCGGCCCAAAGACAAAGCCAACCCCGAATGCCGCCCCCAACAGGCCGAAATTCGCGGTCTTCTTTTCCGGCGGCGACAGGTCGGCAATGGCGGCATTGGCGGTGGATTGCGTGGCCGAGGCGATGCCGGCCAGCGTGCGGCACAACAACAGCATCCACAGGCTCTGGGCGAGGGCCATCAGCAGGTAGACAAGGACCAGTGCGCTTTGGGTGATCAGCAGCACAGGTCTGCGGCCCGACCGGTCCGACAGGGCGCCGATAATGGGCGAGAACACAAACTGCGCAACCGCAAAGGCGGTGGCCAGAAGGCCGCCCCAGAGGGCCGCATCCGCGAGACTGCCGCCCTGCACCTGTCGGATCAGGTCCGGCATCACTGGCATGATCAGCCCGATGCCCATGGCATCGATCATCACGGTCAGGAACAGGAAGAGGGTCGTTTTGTTCACATGTCCGCCTTGCCGTGGGTTCAGGCGGACAGTGGCAGCGGCTTTTGCGAAAGGGAAGGGGAGGTTTACCGGACCTTAGGTCAGTTTCGGCGGCAGGCCCTTGCCACTGATATGGCCAGTCGCATTGAGGAAGCCGGTGAGCAGCGCCGCAAACTCTTCGGGCTGTTCAAGACAAGGCAGATGGCCGGTGCGGCGCATCAGGCGCATATCGGCTCCGGGGATCAGCTCTACCGTTTCGCGTACCAGATCGGGCGGGGTGGCGCGGTCTTCGGCGCCGCAAATGCCAAGCACGGGCAGTCGCAGGCCGCTGGTTGGCGTGTAGAAGTCGGTGCCTGAAATGGCATGGCAGGCCGCGGCATAGCCGTCAGGCGAGGCTGCGAATAGCATATCGCGCGCTTGCTTGGCAGGTTTGGACTGCAGGGCCTTCGGTGCGAACCACCGTTTGAGCGTCTCCGCGGCGATGGCGTCCATACCGCCAGTCTGCACGGCCTCGGCCCGCTTCTGCCAGATCGTTTGGGTGCCAAGCTTGGCCGCCGTGCCACAGAGCACAAGCGCACGGATCTGATCCAGCCGTTTCACCGCCAGTCCCTGAGCCACCATGCCGCCCAGACCAAGGCCAAGGAACACCGCATCGCGGATGTTCAGATGATCGAGCAGCTGTTCCGCATCACGGATCATTGCCCCCATGGTGCAGGTCGCATCCGGCAGAGTTGACCCGCCGTGGCCGCGCAGATCATAGGAAATCACCCGCAGACCGGCAGGCAGTAACGGGAGCACCGCATCCCAGATCCGCAGATCCAGCCCCAGCCCATGCGCCAGCACCAGCGGCGCGCCGCGGCCGGTGTCCCGGTAGTTGAGGCCCACGTCACCCAGATCCGCCCGCGCCATCCTGATCTCCATTGCAAAAGCCGCTCTCCTGTAGCGGCGCCGGGGCTTGGGGTAAAGCACGCCGGCCGCAAAATCCTGACAATGGAAACTGCCAAAAGATTTTGAAAAACCCTTGGCTCAGGACACCGGGCGCAGTTCCATATGGGCCATGATCTGGCCGTGATCCGAGGCCAGCTTGTTATAGGGGGCTTCTGGATGGCTGCCGTCGGTCAGATGGTCGTTAAGAACGCTGAAATAGACCATCTCTCCCATTGCACGGGGGTAGTCGGCATCAAAATGGCGCGACATATAGATCTGGTCGATGCTTTCATGCACGCCGCCAAAGGCTGTGGTGTAGACAACGTCGCGCAGCGATTTGCGCAGGAAAATCTTCTCGGCAGAGCGCAGCCTGACCCGGTCCACGGCCTCGCGGATCTGGGCGTCTTCCTCGGGCTTATAGCGGTCGCCACCGTGTTTGGCATCGTGTCGCAGCATCCAGGAATAGTTGCGAAACGGCAGTTCGCCCGAGATGATTTCCGAACTGACCGCATCTTCACCATCGTTGAAATCGCCCAGCACCATCACCGGGCGGCCCTCGTCCAGCTCTTCCAGAATGGCGCGGCGCAGCACCCAGGCTTCGGCCATGCGGCGAATGGCGGCGCGCAGGGATCCCAGCGCACGGCCCGCCGCATCATAGGATGTCAGCACCGCCTCAGGCGCAAACTCAGCCCCCTGCGGGCGAATGAATTCGCCAAGCTTGGATTTCAAATGGCAATTGAAGACCGTGATCACCCGGCCCCGGACGGGGATGCGCACCTTCAGAATCGGCCGCGACAGGCGGCGCAGGGTGAAATAACCGGCGTCCTCTTCGCCGCCAAGCGCGCTCATCGGGATGTCCAGCGGCGGGTCCAGTTCCTGGATCACCTCCGGTTCGCCTTCAAAGCCAAAGCGCGACAGCACCGCCAGACCGGGGCGGCGTTTGCCCTCCTCGCCGGTGTCATTGATATTGGGGGCAAAGGCCAGCGCCGCATCGGTATAAGGCGCATAGGCCAGTTTCTTGAAAATCGCCTTGCGGTGATAGCGTTTGGAGGCATCGGGCACGCTGGCCTGGTTCAGGGCATGGCCGCGCTTGTCCGCCTCGGCGATCACATCGCGCAGGGCCTCCTCCTCGAAGATCTCCTGAAAGCCGACAATATCGGCGTCCAAAGTCAGGATCTGGTCGGCCATCCAATCGGCCTTCCAGGCGTATTCCTCCGGCGTATAGCTCTGGAAGGCGTAATATTCCCGGTCGGGGCCGATCAGGTTTTTGACGTTGAATGAGGCAATGGTGAAGCGGGTCATGGCGGTCCTTTCGCGGTGGCCGTCTTCCTCTTAAGCGTAGCGCGACAGGGCCTCTTGGAACAGGGCTGCATCGACATTCCCGCCCGTGGCGACGGCAATGACCGTTTCACCCTTGATCTTGTCGCTATGAAACAGCGCCGCTGCCAGGGCCACAGCGCCACCGGGTTCCAGCACGATTCTCAATCGTGAGAAGGCCAGCGCCATGGCCTGCAGCGCCTCGTCATCGCTGACGGCAAGGCCGGGTCCGCACAGGCGGGACAGCAGCGGAAAGGTCATCTGGCCGGGTTCCGGCGTCACAATCGCATCGCAGAGCGAGCCCGAGGGCGCCGCATTGGAGACGATATCACCCGCAGCCAGCGACCGCGCCACATCGTCAAAACCTTCGGGCTCAACCGGGCGCACCCGCATGCGTGGCGCGTGGGCCTCAAGCGCCAGCGCCACACCGGATGTCAGCCCGCCGCCACCACAGCAAACCAGCACCTCGGCGGTTTCAATTCCCTGTTTGGCGGCCTGTTTGGCGATCTCCAGCCCGACAGTGCCCTGACCGGCAATCACCTGCGCGTCATCAAATGGTTTGATCAGGGTCAGGCTGCGGGTCTCGGCATATTGCCGCCCGATTGCATCGCGGTCTTCGCCGCCAGCGCGATCATAGAGCACCACCTCGGCGCCCAGAGCGCGGGTATTGTCGATTTTCACCGCCGGTGCGTCCTGCGGCATGATGATCACGGCAGGTATCCCATGGGCGCGTGCTGCAAGGGCCACGCCCTGCGCATGGTTGCCGCTGGAAAAGGCGATCACGCCGTGTCGGCGCAGATCCGGATCCATCGCCGACACCGCAGACCAGGCCCCGCGGAACTTGAACGACCCGGTGTGCTGCAGGCATTCCGGTTTGACCAGCACCCGACGGCCGGCAATCTCACTCAGGAATGGAGAGGACAGCAGCGGTGTGACCCGTGCATGCCCCTTCAGCCGGCCAGCGGCGGCTTCGATCAGGGACAATGATGTCACGATGCCTGCTCCAGAACCGAGTGGATCAGGGCCAGCGCTTCGGGTTCATCAAGGAAAGGCACATGGCCGCGCCCCTTGGCCTCGATGGCGTGCAGATCGGTCATCTTTTCCTGCATGGTGGCAAATGTCTCGGTGCTCAGCAGGTCCGAGTTCTCGCCGCGGATCGCACCGGTGGGCAGGCCGGACAGAGAGAGGAACATCGGCCAGAGATCGGGGGCGGAATTGCCCTCGGCCTGGGCAATCAGCGCGTCGCGCAGCCGCGGGTCATAGCGCAGTTCCAGCCCATCGGGGCCAAGGTCATAAAAGGTCTCAACCTCTTCCAGCCAGCGGTCTGCACCTACGGTTGGAAAGTCCTCGGCCATCATCGACGACAGGGTGATGGCGGCCTGCGCATGTGACTTGGCAGAGGGGCTGCGACCGAGGTAATCCATGATGCGGCCGATGCCGCCGGGGGCAATCTCCGGGCCGATGTCATTCAGGATCACTGCCATCAGCCGATCCTTTGATGTGGTGGCAAGGGTCATCGCCACCAGCCCCCCGCGCGAGGTGCCGAGAATGGCGGCTTTGGGCAGGGCGAGGTGGTCCATCAGCTCCAGCACATCGCTGGCTTCGCGCAGCACATTATAGCTCATGTAATCTGCTGCATGATCCGATCCGCCACGCCCACGGGCGTCCAGTGTGATCATCCGGTAACGCGCCGCATGGGGGGCAAAATAGCGGAAATCCTTGCCACAGCGGGTGAGGCCGGGCAGGCAGATCAGCGGCAGGCCATCGCCCTGATCGGTGTAGTGCAGTTTTACCCCGTCGGAGGTGGAAAAATACGCCATGTCAGCCCTTTGCCAAATCAGGAATGGAAATCAGATCGCTTAGAATATGCTGTGGTACCCAGGGCAGGCGATCCACCGGCTCTCCGGCACGGTTGACCCAGGCGGTGGTGAAGCCATAGCCCGCCGCCCCCGCCGCGTCCCAGCCGTTGGAGGAGACAAACAAGACCTCGGCCGGGGTGCAGCCAAACCGCTGTCCAACCAGATCATAGACACGGGCATCGGGTTTGAAGATGCCGACGCTTTCAACGCTCAAGACATCATCGAGCACCGCGCCGATGTCAGCGGATTTCACCGCGCCGTCCAGCATTGCAGGCGACCCGTTCGACAGGATTGCCGTATTGTACCCGGCTGCCTTCAGCGCCGTCAGCATTGCGGGCACTTCCGGATAGGCCTGCAGCTCCCAGTAGAGATCCAGCAAACGCTGGCGCAGGGCCGGATTGCCGGACAGCCCGCAAGCCTCCAGCGCCCAGTCGAGCCCGTCGCCGGTGACCTCCCAGAAATCCGTATGGGCATGGGTGATGGCGCGCAGCCAGGTGTATTGCAGCTGCTTCAGGCGCCAGTGATTGGCCAGCTCGGCCCATGTAGATTGCAGTTGCGGGAACTCTGGTTCCGCCGCCGCAAGCCGCGCCGCCGCACTTACATCAAACAAGGTGCCATAGGCATCAAAAACACAGGTCGTGATCGCCATCCGCCCCTCCTTAACATTTACCACCCGGGCGAGAGTGGCACAGGGCGCATCAACGTGGAAGGGGGAAAGGTGCACAGTTGCGTCAACCCGCGTTGCGCCAAGCTATGGGATCAGATCAGGAATAACCCGCCGACCAGGATCGCCCAGAGGCCAATCACCGCAAAAAAACCGGCCAGCCAGCCGGGCGCCGCCGCCAGCCCCAGATAGCGTGACAGGATCACCCGTGCCTTGATCAGGCCAAGGCCCAGGATGACCAAGCCTGCGATCTTGGGCGACAGCCCGCCAATTGTGGTGAGGGCCGAGATCAGGCTGAGGCCAATCAGCAGCAGCCAGGCCCGGGTCATCGGGTCGGCCAGTTTCTGTACTGCGCGGGTAGGATGTGATGGGTCGGACATGAGTTCACCCAAGCAGATAAATGACAGGAAACAGCAGCACCCAGACCAGATCGACCATATGCCAGAAGGCGGCCGCTGCCTCGATGTTATCGGGATCATCGCGCCATGAAACAAGAAGCAGCAGCAACACGCCTGCTGCCACATGAAAGGCGTGAAACCCGGTGAGAAGGTAGTAGAACATAAAGAAGGGGTGGGTCTCGAAGGTGATGCCCAGTGCCGCCTTATGGGCATATTCCGCACCCTTGATCCAAAGGAAGACCACGCCCATCAGCGCCGCTGCGATCAACGCCAGCTTGGGTCGCAGAGACACACCAGCCCGCCGCCATTCCAGAGCTTTTGCCGCCAGAAAACCACTGGTCACCAGCACCACCGTATTGATCGCCGCACCGGTGCGGAACAGCTGGTCCTGCGCGGCGGCAAACCCGGTCGGATCGGTCAGCCGCACGCCCATGAAAGCCAGTAGCCCGGCGCCAAACACCAGCAATTCACTGACGATCAACACCCAGATCATCAGGTCACCGGGCAGCGCCTGCAGACCGCGTTCCGGGGCTGTGCCTGAATCGGTGCTCATCCGACAGGCCTGAGCCATTGTTCGCCGGTGTTTGGCCCGTGTGAAACTGCGGTCTTGGACATGCTCTGCTACGCCCCTTTGGGATAGATGACTTTGCGATACGCCATACCCGGCAGGAATTCATTGCTTAGCAACAAGCTTCCGAACGGTGCCAAGAGGGATGTCCCGCGGCCGCCTTTACATTCCTGCCAGCAGAGGTCAGTTTGCGGCCCTTTATGGCTCTCCGAAAAGGAATACCCCGATGAGCGAAGTCAAATCCGGCGACACAGTGCGCATCCATTACACGGGCTCTCTGACGGATGGCTCCGTCTTTGACAGCTCCGAAGGGCGCGACCCGCTGGAGTTCACCGTGGGCACAGGCCAGGTTATCAAAGGCATGGATGCCGGCCTCGAAGGCATGGCTGTGGGCGAAAAGAAAACCCTGAACATTCCCTGCCAGGAGGCCTATGGGCCGATCAACCCAGCTGCCCGCCAGTCGATCCCGCGGGACGGCATTCCGGCGGATATTCCGCTGGAGATTGGCATTCAGCTGCAGATGCAATCCCCCGACGGTCAGGTGCTGCCCGTGACCGTGGTCGAAGTCGCTCACGACACCGTCACACTTGACGCCAACCACTTCCTCGCCGGCAAGGATCTGGTGTTCGAAATCGAGCTGGTCTCGGTCAACTAAACCCCGGTGGGCATTAGCGCGGTATGGGCTTCGATCTGAAAAATCTGGATCTTTTTGTCCGTGTCGCGACCCTTGGGGCCATCGGGCGGGCAGGGGCCGAATTTGGCCTCTCCCCGACCAATACAACTCAGCGCCTCCAGTCGCTCGAAGCGGATCTGGGGGCCAAGTTGCTGAACCGCACAACACGCGCGGTCTCGCTGACCCCGGATGGGGAAATCTTCCTCGATTATGCAAAGCGCATTCTGAACGATGCCGAAGATGCGCGCTCGGCGCTGTCGCAGACCGGGCGGAACGTGTCCGGCAAGGTCCGCGTTACCGCCTCGGCCAGTTTTGCGCGCAGCCATATCGTGCCCTTTGTGCCGTGCTTTCTGGCGCAATACCCCGAGGTGTCGCTGGATCTGGATTTCTCGGATACGCCTGCGGATATCGTCGCCGATGGCTATGATCTGGCGTTTCGTATTGGCGATCTGGCGGCCTCTTCCTTGATGGCGCAGAAGATCGGTGAAAACCCGGTGCGGCTGGTGGCGTCCCCGGAATACTTGGACCGCGTAGGCCGCCCCAAGGTGCCCGAAGATCTGTTGACTCACACGTGCCTGCCGCTGCGCGACAATCGTAACTGGCAGTTCCTCGGGCCGGACGGGCAGACCAGTACCGTGCGCGTTTCGGGTCCGGTACGGGTGAACTTTGGCACCGCCCTTGGGGCCTGGACAGTGGCAGGCGTCGGCATTGCCGTGGCCTCGCTCTGGCATGCTGGGCCGGACATTCGTGCCGGGCGGCTGGAAACGGTGCTGGATGACTATCGCATCGTGCCGGAAACCAGCATCTGGGCCTTGCGCCCACCTGGCAGGGTGATGCCGGTGCGGGTAAAGGCCTTCCTCGATTTCATGCGCGTCCGCATCACCGAGGCCAACAAAGATGCCTATGGAGGGCTCATCTGATTATACCGCCTGACGGTATAATGTTTGCAAAATTCCTCCGATAGTTCTGACATGTCCGACCCCCTATCTCCGGTTCAGCACAAACAGGAGAGCCCCATGTCCGATACCCAATCCGCCGTTCAGAGCCAGATTATCGAAGCCTTCGAGTTCCGCCACGCGACCAAGGTCTTTGACCCGACCCGCAAGATCAGCGACAGCGAATTCACCACCATTCTGGAGGCCGCGCGGCTGTCGCCATCGTCCTTCGGGTTGGAACCCTGGCAAATTTTGGTGGTTCAGGACCCCGCCAAGCGTGAGCTGTTCCGGCCCTTTTCCTGGGGTGCCTCCGGCGTCTTCAATGGCACCGATGGGCAGCTTGGCACCGCCAGCCACTTCACCATCCTGCTGGCCCATACCGGCGCCACGATGTCCCATGCGTCCGAATACCCGCTGAAACACGCCTCTGAGGTCAAGAAGTTCCCGGCTGAGGCGCTGGAGGGGTTCAATGCGGCCTATACCAAGTTCCAGAAAGAGGATTTTCAGCTGGCAACAGACCGCGAAATCACCGATTGGTCCGCGCGTCAGGCCTATATCGCTCTGGGCAACATGATGACAGCGGCGGCGCTGATGGAGGTGGATTCCTGCCCGATCGAAGGCTTTGATGCCGCGGCGGCAAGCAAGGTATTGGAGGCAGAGTTCGGGATCGACCCGCAGCAATATAAACCCGCTGTCATGGCCGCATTTGGCTACCGGGCCGGTGCGCCGATGTTCCCGAAAACCCGCCGCTCGGTGGAGGCAACGGTTCGCTGGCTGTAAATCCCGTCGCAGGCTGCGCCGCCCGCAGGTGTCATCGCGTCCGATAGCGGGGGGCGCGTTGCCGCCCTGACAAAGAAAAAGACCGGGCCTGATGCAGGTCCGGTCTTTCACATTTCTACGGGGCTGGGGTCAGCCCTTGTATTTGGACAGGATCATCGATCCGTTGGTGCCGCCAAAGCCAAAGCTGTTGGTCATCACGCTGTCCAGACCGGCGTTCTCAACCAGTTTGGTGGCGATTTCACCTTCATTGATCGCCGGATCCAGTGTTTCCACGTTGATCGACGGGGTGATGAAATCATTGTCCAGCATCAACAAGCAGAAGATCGCCTCCAGCGCGCCAGCGGCACCCTGTGCGTGGCCGGTCATCGACTTGGTCGAGGAAATCGGCGGCGTGTTGCCCTCACCAAAGGTGCGGCGCACGGCCTCCACTTCGCCCACATCGCCCACCGGGGTCGAGGTGCCATGCGCGTTGATATAGTCGACCTTACGGCCCTCGGGCAGGGTTTGCAGCGCCAGGCGCATTGCGCGCTCGCCGCCTTCACCCGAAGGCGCAACCATGTCGTGCCCGTCCGAGGTGGCAGCAAAGCCGGTCACTTCGGCATAGATCTTGGCGCCGCGCGCCAGCGCGTGGTCCAGATCTTCCAGCACCACGATGCCGCCGCCGCCGGAAATCACGAACCCATCGCGGTTGGCGTCAAAGGCACGGCTGGCCTTGGTGGGGTCGTCGTTCTGTTTGGAGGACATCGCGCCCATGGCGTCGAACAGGCAGCTGAGGGTCCAGTCGAGTTCTTCGCCGCCGCCGGCAAACATCACGTCCTGCTTGCCCATCATGATCTGCTCGGCCGCGTTGCCAATACAGTGCAGCGAGGTCGAACAGGCCGAGGTGATCGAGTAGTTGATGCCCTTGATCTTGAAGGCGGTGGCCAGGTTGGCCGAGATGGTCGACGACATGCACTTCGGAACTGCGAAAGGCCCGATCCGCTTGGTCGCGCCGGTTTTGGCCACTACGTTATGCGCCGCCAGCATGGCAGAGGTGGACGGGCCGCCGGAGCCGGCAACCAGACCTGTGCGCACGTTCACAACGTCATTCTCGCCCAGACCCGCATCGGCAATCGCCTGGCTCATGGCGATATGAGCGTAAGCTGCGCCATCCCCCATGAAGCGCAGGGTGCGCTTGTCCACATGTTCGGCCGTGTTGATCTTCAGCGTGCCGGCAATCTGGCTGCGAAAGCCGTGCTCGGCCATTTCCGGGCTGGCTTCGATGCCGGATTTACCTGCTTTCAGAGAGGCCACGACCTCTTCTGCGTTATTGCCGATAGAGGAGACGATCCCCAGACCGGTGACGACGACGCGACGCATACGTGCACTCCTTGTTTGCTTTAGCCTTACTAGGCATTGAAAGGAGGAGGATCAAGGTGGGCCTTGTTTCCACAAGGCTGGGGTGACGGGGCTAAGTCCGCAATGCGGACTTAGCGGGCATTCGCCGCTGCGCGCCGGAATGCCCATTAGACTGTTTAGAGTGGTGCGGGAGTACCCTCGAAAATCGCGAGATCACTTGATGCTACGCTGTCCAGAATTTCCTTGTATGGGCGGTGTTCGGGACCAAGGTAGTAGTCTTTCGCAGCCTGCTTGTTGGGGAACTCCATTAGGATCAGGCGGCCTTTAGGTAGGCTGCCCTCAATCACGTCGTAGTCCTCGGTGACAGCAAGAGGCTTGCCGCCATAATTGAGCAAAATCGCGTGTGCATCTGGGAGATAGTCTCGTGCGTGTGTTTCTGCATCTTCGACGCGGAGGAAAGTCAGCATATAGGCGGGCATGGGCTAGTCCTTTTGGGGTCAGAGTGTTTCTGGCCTAAAAGCTGAACATTGGTTACAAAACATCAAGTAGGCACCTCAAGGTAACCATGGAAAAATTGAAATGCGGCCGATCAGCAAAGAAGAATATGATCTGAAATGCTCCACTCGTCAGTTGTTCGAACTACTATCGGAGAAGTGGGTGCCCGGATTGATATATGTGCTCTCGCTAGGCCCTCAACGCCCCGGAAAAATCACAGGGCGGCTGCAGGGCATTTCAAAAAAAATGTTGACGCAAACCCTGCGCAATCTCGAAAACTGGGGCGTCGTGAAGCGTACGGTCTACGATGTGGTCCCGCCACACGTGGAATACTCATTAACGCCTTTGGGTGAGAAGATGATTGAACCGATTGCACTCGTCCACGGCTGGGCTCAGGAAAACCGAGAGGACATTGCCAAAGTGTTTGGTCAGCGCCTTACTTCGAAAAAACCTGAACGCCTAACTGACCAAGAATGAACGGCTATCTTGGGCTTACAGCGGACATCAAAAAAGAGAGGCCCGAAGGCCTCTCATCTAGTTTTCGTTTGTAGCGGGGATCAGCTCTCGCTGAGCGCCACTTTCATGTCTTTGACTTCATAGATCACCTCACCGTCGGCTTCGACGATACCGTCCGCGACACCCATGGTCAGGCGGCGGGTCTGGATCGCCTTGGTGAAATCGATCTTGTAGGTCAACATTTTGCGGTCGGGGCGTACCATGCCCTTCAGCTTCACTTCGCCAACACCCAGCGCATAGCCGCGGCCCTGCCAGCCGCGCCAGCCAAGGTTGAAGCCAGTGAGCTGCCACAGACCGTCCAGACCCAGACAGCCGGGCATGATCGGGTTGCCGGGGAAGTGGCAGTCAAAGAACCACAGCTCCGGGGTGATGTCGAATTCGGCCAAGATATGGCCTTTGCCGTGTGCGCCGCCGTCACCGCTGACTTCGGTGATCCGGTCCATCATCAGCATCGGCGGGGCAGGCAGCTGTGCATTGCCGGGGCCAAACAGCTCCCCGCGTGCGCATTTCAGCAAGTCGTCTTTGTCAAAGCTGCTGGGGTAATCGGCCATCTGGGCGCCTCTCGTGGCTGCATTGTTTCAGGTATTCAGATCCCTGTAACACTCTGTGAATATGTCCTGCAAGGCTGTGCGACGGGGGGCGATGCCTGTGGTCGGAGGCGTTGCGCGGGCGCGTCATGTTCAGTTGCGAATGAATTTCATTTGAATTCTAAGTCCCGCTGGACCTATATATACGGTCAGCAACAGCATGCAGGATCTGCAGATGACGCCCAACAGTGCAGAAGTGGCCACCGGATGGTTGGTGAATGCCGGTCTCAGACCGACCCGGCAGCGCGTGGCGCTGGCGGAATTGCTGGTGGGCGACGGCAAACACCGCCATGTCACCGCCGAAAGCCTGTTTGATGCCGCCAAGACCAAAGGCGCGCCTGTGTCGCTGGCCACGGTCTATAATACCCTGCGCGCCTTTTGCGAGGCGGGCGTATTGCAGGAGATCACCGTGGATGGATCAAAGAGCTATTTTGACACCAACACCCATGACCATCCGCATTTCTTCTGGGAAGACGAAGGCCGTCTGACTGATGCGCCCTCGGATCAGCTGGTGATCCAGAAACTGCCCACCGCGCCTGAGGGGGTTGAGATCGCCTCGGTTGATGTGGTGATCCGGCTGCGCAGGGTCTAGGCGCTGCCAAACCTCAGATGTTCTGCCAGAACGGTGCGGGCGGCCTCGGCCACCGGGCCCAGCGCAGCTGCGCCGTGGCAGGCCAGAATGACGGGCTCCTGTGCATCTGCTCCGGCAATGGCTGTGCTGGCCAGAGACAGACCGTCATAGCTGCATGCGCCGGGGGGCAGGCTGTAGGCCAGTCCAACGCCTTCGCCATTGGCGGCCAGACTGCGCAGCAATTCGAGAGATCCTGCCCGATGCGCCACCACCGGCGCCAGCCCACGCCGCCTAAACAGGCCCAGCATATGCTGCACCGATAGGCCCTCCTGAGACAGGATCAGCGGGTGTCTGGCCACGTCTTCCAAAGTCACCTCAGCCGAATGCGCCAGCGGGTGATCGGGCGGGGTCAGCACATGGGGCGTCAGCCGTGCCAGCTCGACCCGCTGAAAACCTGCGTCCAGCCCCAGATCATAGGTCAGCGCCAGATCAGCCTCGCCAGAGGTCAGCGCTTCGGTCAGCGGTGCGAAGGCGGCAGTGCGAAAACTGATTTGCAGGCCGGGCAGGGCATCGCGCAGCAGTTTCAGGGCAGGCGCCAGCAGGAATGGGGCCAGATCGGTGAAACAGGCCAGCACCAGCCGCTGTGGCCCAGTGGGGTCGGCGCCGGGTGTTTCCAGACCAGCTGCCTGATCCAGTAGGGCACGGGCACGAAAAGCAAAGTCACGCCCCTGAGGTGTCAGCGCCAGTGCGGCGCCGCGTCGCCGCAGGAATAATGTCTGACCCAGATGGGCCTCAATCCGGGTGAGGGCGGCAGACAGCGCAGGTTGGCTGACATTCAGCGCGTTTGATGCTGCAGACAGGCTGCCAGCCTGGGCAATGGCGCAGACATATTCATACTGGCGCAGGGTAAGGTATAACATGGGGCTAAGGGTAGGGCAGGAAGATATGATTTGAAACTGGAATTGGCGCGCGGCAGGGTTGGATCAGGAAAAATGCATCTTTAGACGGAGACCGGAATGGTTCACCCCCTGCTCAGCGATGACAGCGTCGCCCAGTTTCAGCGCGACGGCGTGGTTTTAATTCGCGGATTGTTCAAGGATCAGGTTGATCTGCTGCGCGCCGGTGTGGCTGCGAATATGCAGGATCCCGGCCCCTATGCGTCAGAGAACAAAAAGGACGGCGAAAGCGGTCGGTTCTTTGATGACTACTGCAACTGGACCCGCATTCCTGAATTTGCCCAGGCGATCAAGGCGTCCCCAGTGGCAGAGGTGGCGGCCGATCTGATGCAGTCGCAGTCGGTTCAGATGTTCCACGACCATGTGCTTGTCAAAGAGCCCGGCACCTCGATGGCGACACCCTGGCATCAGGACGGCCCCTATTATTTTGTCGAAGGCCAGCAGACCATCAGCTTCTGGTCGCCATTGGACGCGGTTGAGGAAGCGACACTGCGCTGCGTGGCCGGTTCGCACCGCTGGGAGAAGGAAGTCCTGCCGACCCGATGGGTCAGCGAGGAAGGGTTCTTTGCGGATGAGGGCCAGTATATGCCCATCCCGGACCCGGATGCCGAGGGCATGGAGGTGCGCGAGTACAAGATGCAACCGGGCGATGCGGTGGCCTTCAATTATCGCACATTGCATGGCGCGCGCGGCAACACGTCAGATGCAAGGCGCCGGGCGTTTTCGCTGCGGCTCGTCGGGGATGATGCGCGCTATGTGGAACGCCCCGGTCCGACCTCGCCGCCCTTTCCCGGCCATGACATGCAGCCCGGCCAGCCTTTGCGCGAGGATTGGTTTCCGATTCTGTTACAGCGCTAGGGCAGAAGAGGGCGCGGTTCTGGCTGGCCTAGAACCATTGCCCCGGTTCCATCAGCCCGAGGTCCAAAAGCTGGCGCGAGTGCCATTCAAAGGGGACCGAATTGTGCCAGTGGAAACTGTCGATGTCGAAGCGTGATCCGGGGTTGCGGCGCAGCGCCTTGGCGGTGCGGAAGGAGCAGATCGCGGCTGTCAGATTGTGATGCCAAGGACAGGCGTAGGTGTTGTATTCCTGATCGTTGAAAGTGTGATCCGGTTGCAGCACCAGCCCTGGTTTGGTGCGAAACAGCGCAATCCGATCGATCTTGCGGCTGGTGGCGGGGATGTGTTCTTCGTAGCGCCAGCGCACGCCGCCAAAGAAATCCAGCTGCCGTTCGCGCGGCGAGCCACTTACCGGGTCCGGGCGGGACTGAGCATAATACCCCGACTTGTCGAGGCAGGCGTCCTCCAGAGAGACCGCTTCGGGATGTTTGCTGAGGTCGCCGGCATAGAGATCGATCACATAGGCCAGCATGGCATTGCGCCGCTCTTCGGTGTGGAAGGTCAGCATTTCGGTGACGGAACGCGTTTCGCAGAACGGGTGGAACAGGTATTCCGCGTTATAGCAGTAATAAAGCCAGCAGCCCGGTTCGGCGGCGGCGATGACCTTGTTGACGGCGTCAGCAACTGCGCCGCGCGGGCCGCAGTCAAAGGGCACGCGTTCGACCCGGGCAGCGGCATCGCGGGGCAGGTCAAAGGCGTCCGGCATCAGCGCGACCACGGTTTTGAACCCGGCCTGCAGGTGGTGGCGTATTGTGGTGGCGATTTCCACGTCGTCTTCGACAAAGATCAGCGCCACCGGCCCTTTGGCCAGCATTGGCTTGTTGTCCTTGAGAAAACTGTCCAATGAGGAGTGCATCATGCCTGTCTGTCCTGCCGTTCTGGCTCTTGGCGCCAAAATCGGCTAATCGCGCGCACATTGCAAGCGGTGCCGTATCCCGGTATGGCATGCCATTCCCTGCCACCGATGGAAAGCACCACGCCATGACCGCCCCGAAGAAGCTCTTTATCAAGACCTACGGCTGCCAGATGAACGTCTACGACAGCGAACGGATGGCCGAAGCGCTGGGCGGCAAGGGATATGTAGAGACAAAGTCGGCGGATGACGCCGATATGATCCTGCTGAACACCTGCCATATTCGCGAAAAAGCGGCCGAGAAGGTCTATTCGGAACTGGGCCGTTTCAAGGGCCTGAAAGCTGAGAAGCCGGATCTGAAAATCGGCGTGGCGGGCTGCGTTGCCCAGGCCGAAGGCGAAGAGATCATGCGCCGTCAGCCGCTGGTGGATCTGGTTGTTGGCCCGCAGAGCTATCACCGCCTGCCCGAGATGGAAGAAAAAACCCAGACCGGTGAAAAGGCGCTGGATACGGATTTCCCCGAAGAGGATAAATTCGAGAAGCTGAAGCGCCGTCCCAAGGCCAAACGCGGCCCAACCGCGTTTCTAACCGTGCAGGAGGGCTGCGATAAATTCTGCGCCTTCTGCGTTGTGCCCTATACGCGTGGAACTGAGGTCAGCCGCCCCGCCGACCGCATCCTGACAGAGGCCCGTGATCTGGTTGAACGCGGCGTGCGTGAGATCACTCTCTTGGGGCAGAATGTGAATGCCTATCATGGTGGTATGACCCTGGCGCAGCTGATCTGGGAGCTGGACAAGGTCGACGGGCTGGAGCGCATCCGCTTTACCACAAGCCATCCCAATGACATGCAGGATGACCTGATCGAGGCGCATGGCACCTGCGCCAAGCTGATGCCCTATCTGCATCTGCCGGTGCAGGCGGGATCGGATAAGATCCTGAAACGGATGAACCGCAGCCACACGGCCGAAAGCTACTTGCGGGTGATCGAACGCATTCGGGCCGCGCGACCGGATATTCTGATCTCCGGCGATTTCATCGTTGGCTTCCCGGAAGAGACCGAAGAAGATTTCCAGGCGACACTCGATTTGATTAAAGAGGTCAAATACGGCACGGCCTATTCCTTCAAATATTCGACCCGCCCCGGCACGCCGGCAGCAGAGCGCCCGCAGGTGGATCCGGAAGAAGCGGACGATCGTCTGCGCCGCTTGCAGGCCTTGCTGAACCAACAGCAGCGTGAGGTGCAGGACAGTATGGTTGGCCGCGAGGTTGGCGTTCTGTTTGAAAAGCCGGGTCGATTTGACGGGCAGATGGTCGGCAAGTCGGATTACCTGCACGCGGTGCATGTGGCCGATTGCAGCAAAAAAGCCGGCGATCTGGCCCGCGTGCGCATTGTCTCCTCCGGGACAAACTCGCTGGCGGGTGAGTTGATCGACTGAGCGATTCGCCGCTGAGAGCTGGATTTCTGCCGCTTCACCGCGATCATCTGGCGGTATTGGCACCAAAGCCGTGACAATCCTGCGGGTTTGGTGGTGCTGTTTCGCAACCCGCAGCAATAGGCTGGGATTCTCGGGCGGATTAGGAAAGTCACAATCTCTAAACTTATATACATTCAGCAGGGACGTTTGCGGCTTCAAAGCCGCCAACCTATCGTGGACGAATTAGAACTGAGGGATTGCACACCGTGGAAATGACGAAAGCGAAAAAAGCTCTGGGACTGCTGGCCGCCGCGGCTTTGGGCCTCGCAGCGGTGCCTGCTTCTGCTCAGGACACCAACCGGGTTGTGTCCGGTGAACGATATGTTCCCACCATCTGGGTGGATCCGGACGGATGCGAACACTGGGTGATGGACGACGGTGCCGAAGGCTATATGACACCGCATGTCACCCGTGACGGCAGACCGGTCTGCCGCCGTGGCAATATTTGCGGCGTGATGCCGACCGATCAGTTCTTTGCCACAAACAAACACACGATCAGTGCTGCGGGCCAGCAGCGCCTGCGCGAATTCTTCCAGTCGGCTACCGCCAAAAGCTTTATCGTGGCCGGCCATACCGACAGCCGCGCTTCGGATGAATATAACCTGCGCCTGTCAGAGCGGCGTGCCAATTCCGTGGCCAAGGTTGGCCAGTCGGTTGGCGCCCAGATCGCCGATGTGCGCGGCTACGGCGAACGCGACCCCCGTGTGCCGAACAACAGCTCGGCGAACATGGCGAAGAACCGCCGCGTCGAAATCATCTGCCTGCGCTGAGGATAGACCTATGAACACTGCTAGCCGCCTTATCCTTCTCACCGCAGCACTTGGCCTTGCCGCCTGTGATGTGAACAATAAAACCGTTGATGGCGGGTTCGACAGCGATGATCTGTCGACCATGGAAGCCGGGATCTGGATCGATCCCGAAGGCTGTCACCACTGGATGATCGATGACGGGCTCGAAGGCTACCTGTCGCAGCGTATGGGCCCGGATGGTCGCCCGGTCTGCACCCCGATCGCGCCGCCCAACACTGCCACCGGCCCGTTCAAGAAGAATCAGGGCATCGCGGACGTGCTCTGATCCAAGCCCGACGAACGCCTGCTATTCGCGCCGCGCCCCAATTGGGCGCGGCGCTTTTGTTTCAATGACGTGATTTTGTGACAGGGTGTCTTGCGACTCTGCCAACAGCTGGGCACAGTGGGGGGGTAACGTCCAAGAAGGAGATCAGCTTGGCCATCGGCGCAATCGAAACATCGCCCGACACAACACCCCAGAGTGACATACTGCTGGAGTTCCCAGATAACCGCCTGCTGATCGACCTATGCGGAGAATACGACCGCAATCTCGCTGATATAGAACAGAAACTCGGGGTGCAGATCGTGCGCCGCGGCAACCAGCTTGCGGTGATGGGTGAAGAGGGCCCGCGCGAACAGGCGGCCACTGTCCTGTCAGCCCTATATGATCGATTGGAGGCCGGCCGCAGCGTGGAAAGCGGCGATATCGACCGCGAATTGCGTATGGGGGCCTCGGCTTCGCCGCAGACGCCCGCCCCCGGCGACCAGCTGGAAATGTTCAAAGGCGGCAATGTCGAAATCAAGACCCGCAAGAAACTGGTGGAACCACGCACCGATGCGCAAAAGGCCTATGTTCAGTCGCTGTTCAAGAAAGAACTGGCCTTTGGCATCGGTCCTGCCGGCACAGGCAAAACCTATCTGGCGGTGGCTGTGGGCGTGTCCATGTTCATCACTGGCCATGTGGACAAGATCATCCTCAGTCGCCCCGCCGTGGAGGCCGGCGAAAAACTCGGCTATCTGCCCGGTGACATGAAGGACAAGGTCGATCCCTACATGCAGCCGCTTTACGATGCGCTGGATGATTTCCTGCCCTCCAAACAGCTGGCCAAGCTGATGGAAGAAAAGCGGATCGAGATCGCGCCACTGGCCTTCATGCGCGGCCGCACATTGTCCAACGCCTTTGTGGTGCTGGATGAGGCGCAGAATGCCACCACCATGCAGATGAAAATGTTCCTCACCCGTCTGGGCGAAGGCAGCCGCATGGTGATCACCGGCGACCGCAGCCAGGTCGATCTGCCGCGTGGCGTCACCTCGGGGTTGGCAGATGCGGAACGGCTGCTGAAAACGATCCCCAAGGTCGGCTTCAATTACTTCACCGCCCGCGATGTGGTGCGACATCCGCTTGTGGCCGCGATCATCGAAGCCTATGACGCCGACACACCACCGGCCTGACCCTTTCATCTTTCCCCAAATACTCCGGGGGTGCGGGGGCTGGCCCCCGCATTTGGGCTGACATGATGATCGACATAGAAATCGAGGATCCGCGCTGGCAGGCACTGGATTTGGAGTCCTTGGCGGAAAGCGCTGTTTCTGCAGCCCTGTCCCATCTGGATCTGGACGCAGAAGAATGCGAGATTTCGCTCTTGGCCTGCGACGATGACCGGATCAGCGAACTCAACGCCGAGTTTCGTGACAAAGACAAGGCGACCAATGTGCTCAGCTGGCCCGCCGAGGATCTGGCTGCAGGAGAACCGGGCGGTACACCGCAGCCGCCAGCCCCTGATTTCATGGGTGAGCTGGCCTTAGGCGACATTGCCATTTCCTACAGCAACTGCCTGCGCGAGGCCGCAGAGGCGGGCAAGACGATGGCGGATCACTGCACCCATCTTCTTGTTCACGGAACCTTACATTTGCTGGGTTATGATCACATATCTGACGCAGATGCCGCCCTTATGGAGGGGTTGGAGACAGCGGTACTTGGCAAACTGGGTATTGCTGACCCATATATGGAAAGAGAAGCCCCCTGACCGGGGCGCAACGGATAGGAAAAATGGGCGACATAGAAGGCAGTTCTAACGCGGCGCAGGGCGCGCTGCGGAACGAAATAGAGGTTGCAGAGGCACCCTCAAAGGAACATCGGGCAGGGCTTTGGGGGCGGTTATTCGGTCTCGGCAGTGCTGCGACGGATGACCAGGCCGAAAACGGCCACCAGCAGCGGCCGGTCCCGCAATCCCACGGCATGATCAACCTGCGCCGGATGCGGGTCGAGGATGTCGCCATCCCGACCGCTGAAATCCGCGCAGTACCGGTCAATATCGCCAAGGATGAACTGGTTCAGGTCTTTCGCGACAGCGGTTTTACCCGGATCCCGGTCTATGAAAACACGCTGGATACCCCCTTGGGGATGGCGCATCTCAAAGACTTCGCTCTGACACAGGGCTTCAACGGCACTGCCAAGGAATTTGACCTGGCCGCCATGCTGCGGCCGCTGCTCTTTGTGCCACCCTCGATGTCGATAGGTGTCCTACTCAGCAAGATGCAGGCCGAACGCCGCCATATGGCGCTGGTGATCGATGAATACGGTGGCGTCGACGGGTTGCTGACCATCGAGGATCTGATCGAACAGGTGGTCGGCGAAATCGAAGATGAACACGACGCGGGTGAAGATCAGACATGGTTCCAGGAAAAGCCGGGCTGCTATATCGCTCAGGCCCGCACGCCTCTGGATGAATTCGAGGCTGAGATCGGCCGCTCGCTAACCAGCCACGAAGATGTCGACGAAGAAGACATCGATTCGCTCGGTGGTCTGGTCTTTATGCTGTCGGGTCGCGTGCCGACGCGCGGCGAGGTGGTTCTGCATCCCGATGGGCCGGAGTTTGAGGTGATGGATGCTGATCCGCGCCGCATCAAACGCCTGCGGGTGCGCCTGCCAGAGGCCGCTGGATGACAGGTGCGCAGCGCCTGCGCCGCCCGGTGAGCCTGGCACGCTACGGATTTGCGCCTCTGGCCTTCGGGCTGGGGGCGCTTTTGTCGCTGGGGCTGGCGCCGCTGCATTTCTTATGGGGCGTACCGGTGGCGCTGGGCGGCGCGGCAGCCCTGCTGCTGGCCGCAACCACTGTGCGTCGCGCCGCACTTCTGGGCTGGCTGTTTGGCACCGGATATTTCATCTTTGGCGTGTCGTGGATCGTCGAACCCTTTCAGGTCGACCCGGACCGCCACGCCTGGATGGCGCCCTTTGCATTGGTCTTTCTGGCCGCTGGTTTGGCGTTGTTCTGGGGGGCTGCTTTTGCATTGGCCGCAAGGCTGGGGCAGGGGGGCTGGCGGCTGCTGGCCTTGCTGGCCTTTTGGACCCTTGCCGAGTTTGGCCGTGCCTATCTGTTCACCGGTCTGCCCTGGGCGGCGCTGGGCCAGTTCTGGATCGACACATCCGCTGTAAGGTTGCTGCCATGGGTGGGTCCGCATGGGCTGGCGATGGCCTGTCTTGCGATCTGCCTGCCGCTGGGGCTGTTGCGACAGCGCCCGGTAATTGCCGTTGTGCCTGTGGTGTTTGCAGCCGTCGCACTGGCCGCTCTGCCGCCGCTGCCGGAGCCTGCACGCAGTGACCACATCGTGCGTCTGGTTCAGCCCAATGCGCCGCAGCATCAGAAATGGCATCCCGATTTTGCCTGGGGATTTGTGCGTCGCCAGATTGAATTTACCGCCGCAGACCCGCGCCCCGATCTGGTAGTCTGGCCGGAAACCTCGGTGCCGGTTCTGCTGGAAAACGAGGCCGGCCTTTTGCAGGCAATCTCGGAGGCTTCCGGCGGCGCGCAGGTGGTGATGGGGGTGCAGCGTCGCGGGCAAAGCGGCTACCACAATTCGCTGATCGCGCTGGACGGCAACGGCGCGGTCAGTGCGACTTATGACAAGGCCCATCTTGTGCCCTTTGGCGAATACGTCCCCTTTGCCGATTTCTGGGCGCGCTTTGGTGTTTTCGGATTGGCGGCGCAGGCCAGTGGCGGCTATGCGCCGGGGCCCGGCGCGCAGCTTCTGTCCCTTTCCATCGGCCGCGCCCTGCCACTGATCTGCTACGAGGCTGTGTTCCCGCAGGACGTGAACGCAGCCCCCGCTCGACCGGACTATTTGCTGCAGATCACCAATGACGCCTGGTTTGGCAGCTATTCCGGCCCCTACCAGCATCTGGTGCAGGCGCGTATGCGCGCCGCCGAACAGGGCCTGCCGATGATGCGCGCTGCCAATACCGGTGTGTCGGCAATGATTGGTCCCCGAGGACAGCTGCTGGACAGTCTTGCGCTGGATGAGGCCGGATATGTCGACAGCCAACTGCCGGTCGCCTTGCCGCCGACGCTTTATAGCCGCAGCGGCGACTGGCCCATGTTTTTGCTGACACTTTTGCTCGCCGGGTTTTTGGCCCTGGGCCACCGCAGGGCTGCACTGCGCTCATAACCGCTTAACTCTTTGCGAATATGCATTGACCGGCGCTATTTCCGCGCTTAACTCAGCTTAATTCCCGCCACAACGGCTTCCTGGCGTGACGGGCAAACCCAATGGAGCACGTTTCATGACCCGACAGAATTACACTTTCACTTCGGAATCCGTTTCCGAGGGGCACCCGGATAAGGTCTGCGACCGCATTTCGGACGCCGTCCTGGACGCGTTCCTGGCCGAAGAGCCGGAAGCGCGCGTAGCCGCAGAGACCTTTGCCACCACCAACCGCGTCGTTATCGGCGGCGAAGTCGGACTCAGCGATCAGGACAAGCTGCACGACTATATGGGCAAGATCGACGAGATCGCCCGCGCCTGCATCAAAGACATCGGTTACGAGCAGGAAAAATTCCACCACGAGACCGTGGAAATCACCAACCTGTTGCACGAGCAATCCGCGCATATCGCGCAGGGTGTTGATGCGGCGGCGGACAAGGACGAAGGTGCCGGCGATCAGGGCATCATGTTCGGCTACGCCACCACCGAAACCGACGCACTGATGCCGGCGCCGATCCAGTATTCCCATGCGATCCTGCGCCGTCTTGCCGAAGTGCGAAAAAACGGCACCGAGCCTGCGCTGGGCCCGGATGCAAAATCGCAGCTGTCTGTCGTTTATAACAACGGCAAGCCGGTTGGCGTCAGCTCGGTTGTTCTGTCGACCCAGCACCTGGACGAAACCCTGACCTCGGCCGATATCCGTGCCATGGTTCAGCCCTATATCACCGAAGTGCTGCCCGAAGGCTGGCTGACCGATGCCACCGCATGGCACGTCAACCCGACCGGCAAGTTCGTAATCGGCGGTCCGGACGGCGACGCAGGCCTGACCGGTCGCAAGATCATCGTTGATACCTATGGCGGCGCAGCCCCCCACGGTGGCGGTGCCTTCTCTGGCAAAGATCCGACCAAGGTTGACCGTTCGGCTGCTTACGCCGCGCGCTATCTGGCCAAGAACGTGGTTGCCGCTGGCATCGCGGAACGCTGCACCATTCAGCTGTCTTATGCGATTGGCGTGTCCAAGCCGCTGTCGATCTACGCCGATCTGCACGGCACCGGCGATGTGGATCCCGCAGCGCTGGAAAAAGCCATCGATCAGGCCATGGATCTCACCCCGCGCGGTATCCGCGAGCATCTGCAGCTGAACCGCCCGATCTATCAGCGCACTGCAGCCTACGGCCATTTTGGCCGCGACCCCGAAGCCGACGGCGGCTTCAGCTGGGAGCGCACTGATCTGGCAGAGGCGCTGAAAAAAGCGATCTGATCCAGCAGCGGATAACAGACAGGAAGGCGGGCTTTTTGCCCGCCTTTTCTTTTTTTCAAGACTTTTACGCTACCGAATTGCGCAGTATTTCCATTGTTCGCGCAGGACCGGTATGACCCGTATCGCCAATATGAAACGCATCATGATCATCGGAGGGCCGGGGTCAGGAAAATCCACGCTGGCCACCGCGCTCTCCGGCAAGCTGGGCCTGCCGGTGTTCCACATGGATTGGATCTATTGGCAGCCCGGCTGGCAACCACGCGACCGCGAGGATATGATCCGCCTTTCTTATGCGGCGGTTGAACAGCCCGATTGGATCATCGACGGTAATTATACCTCCTCCTGGGATTGGCGCGCTGAGCGGGCCGATCTGATCCTCTGTCTTGATCTGCCGCGCAATCTGCGGATGTTCGGGGTGATCTCCCGGATCCTGAAGGGCTATGGCCGGGTGCGGCCCGACATGGCAAAGGGCTGTCCGGAGCGCCTTGACTGGACGGATCTGAAAAACGCATGGACCTTTGATGCAAACCTGCGCCCTAAAATGCGCGATTTCGCCGAAAACTGGGGCCGCCGCCGCCGGGTTGAATTTCTGACCTCACGCGCTGAGGTGGACAAATTCCTGAACCGGCTGTGATCCCGGCGGGTCAGTCACAGGCGAGGACTTGGCGCAGGGCGTGAAACCGGGCAGGATTGCCGGGATGTATTTGCCGGGTGCCCTTATGAAAAACCTCCTTGTTCTGCCGCTGCTCCTGCTGCCATTGATGGCCACGGCAAAGGAAAAGGCTGCCACACCGGGCAAGCTCACCGTTGAGGGCACGGTGCTGATCTATGACACCGAACGCGCCAGCTCGGATACTGATAGCGAAATCACCGATGATGACATCCCGCGCCTGCGCGCCCTGCTCGAAGCAAATCCGGACATTGCAGAGCTGCAGCTGAACAGCGGCGGCGGATCTGTCTGGGCGGGCGGAGAGATCGCCTGGATCATTGCGGATTACGGGCTGGACACGGTTGTGTCGGGCGAGTGCGTATCGGCCTGTGTTGACATTTTTTTGGCCGGAAAGCGTCGGCGCATGCTGCTGGGGTCCAAGATCGGCTTTCACCAGCGCCACTGGGCGCCTTCCTCGGTCGAGAACTATTATACAAACTGGCACGAGGACGAGGGCTGGGACACGCCCTTTGAATTCGGCTCCTGGATCTATTCGGATACCCAGACCGAGATTTACCAACACCTGACTTTCATGGTCGATCAAGGGGTTGAACCGGGCTTTGCGATCAAAACGCTGCGGGTGCAGCCGGGCGATGAATGGTACCCGTCGCGGCTGCAATTGATTGCCGCAGGGGTGCTGCGTGAAACCGCAGAAGGCCCGTCTTCGCCTTGACGCGCGCCCGCCCTTGCGGCACAGGGACTGCCATATTTCTATTGCCCGCCCGCGAAAGGGAAGACGCCAGATGCCCGAAAAGAAGCCCGGTTCCGCAGATCACAAGACCGATGCCGCAGGCAAACACGCCAGCGGCGCGCCCTGGCGCAACTTTTATGGCCGCTTCAAAGGCAAGACGCTGAAGGACAGCCAGAAGACCTATCTGGAAGAAGACCTCGCCGCGCTCAGCCCCGGCGCTGTTGGCTGGGAAGAAAACCCGGAGCGCACAAACCTGGACCTGCAGGCGCTGTTTGGTGATCGCGAGGTCTGGCTTGAAGTGGGGTTCGGCGGCGGTGAGCATCTGGTCCATCAGGCGCAGAACAATCCGCAGGCCGGTATCATCGGTGCCGAGCCTTATATCAATGGCGTGGCAATGCTGCTGGGCAAGATCCGCAAGGCGACAACCAACAATATTGCCATCCATCCCGGCGATGCCCGCGATGTGATGGATGTGCTGCCGGAACAATCGATTTCGCGCGCCTTTCTGCTCTACCCTGATCCCTGGCCAAAGACCCGCCACCACCGCCGTCGCTTTGTGACCCAGGAACATCTGAAACCGCTGGCCACAGTGCTGAAACCCGGCGCCATCTTTCGCGTCGCCACCGATATTCCCGACTATGTGCGCCAAACGCTGGAAGAGGTGCCCAAGGCGGGCTTTGAGCGGATCCGCGCTAGCGATGCTGAGCTGCACGCCTGCTGGGATGACTGGATCTCCACCCGCTACGAACAAAAGGCACTGCGCGAAGGCCGCACGCCGCATTACCTGACCTTCCGCCGCCTCGGCTGAAGGATCTACCGCTTCCCGGCTGGACCGGCGGGCGGCGATCCGTTACCGATAGCGCAAACGATACGATCAGACTGACGAAGGAAGCCACTATGTCCGGACACGGCACGCCCATCCCGATGACCTCGCACCGCGCGGGCCCGCTGACCGGCGTGGCCGAGGTGCCCGGCGACAAGTCGATCTCGCACCGCTCGCTGATCCTTGGCGCCATGGCGGTTGGTGAGACAAAGATCTCTGGCCTTTTGGAAGGCGAAGACGTGCTGGACACCGGCAAGGCGATGCAGGCGCTGGGCGCGGAAGTGATCAACCACGGTGGCGGCAACTGGTCGGTGCACGGGGTTGGCGTTGGCGGTTTTGCCGAGCCTGAGAACGTCATCGACTGCGGCAACTCGGGCACTGGCGTTCGGCTGATCATGGGCGCTGTTGCGACCTCGCCGATCTCAGTCACCTTCACCGGTGATGCGTCCTTGAATGGCCGCCCGATGGCCCGCGTCACCGATCCGCTGGCGCTGTTTGGCACGCAGGCCGTGGGCCGCAAAGGTGGCCGTCTGCCGATGACGCTTGTGGGCGCTGCTGATCCGGTTCCGGTGCGCTATGCCACGCCGGTGCCTTCGGCGCAGGTGAAATCCGCGGTGCTGCTGGCGGGTCTTAACGCACCGGGCCAAACCGTGGTGATCGAAAAAGAGGCCACCCGCGACCATTCCGAACGGATGCTGGCGGGCTTTGGCGCCGACATCTCGGTAGAGGAAACCGACGAAGGCCGGGTGATTACCCTGAAAGGCCGCCCCGAGCTGAAGCCGCAGGTCATTGCCGTGCCGCGCGATCCGTCTTCGGCCGCCTTCCCGGTTTGCGCGGCGCTGATCACGCCAGGTTCTGACGTGCTGGTGCCCAACATTGGCCTCAACCCGACCCGCGCTGGGCTGTTCTACACCCTTCAGGACATGGGCGCCGACCTGACTTTCGAGAACAAGCGCACCGAGGGCGGCGAGCCTGTTGCTGACCTGCGGGCCAAATACTCGCCCAACATGAAGGGTATCGAGGTGCCGCCCGCGCGCGCGGCCTCGATGATCGACGAATACCCGGTGCTGTCTGTTGTTGCCTCTTTTGCCACCGGCACCACGATGATGGCCGGCGTGAAAGAGCTGCGGGTCAAGGAAAGCGACCGCATCGATGCCATGGCACGGGGTCTGCGCGCCAACGGCGTGACCGTGGCCGAGGGCGACGACTGGTGGTCGGTCGAAGGGCTTGGCCCCGACGGCGTGCCCGGCGGCGGCACCTGCGAAAGCTTTCTGGATCACCGTATCGCCATGTCCTTCATGGTGATGGGTATGGGCGCCAACAACCCGGTCTCGCTGGATGACGGCAGCCCGATTGCCACGTCTTTCCCGATCTTCGAGCCGCTGATGGGCGGCCTTGGTGCCAAGCTGACCCGCAATTGATGCGCCTGCGCCGGGTATATTGGATCTGTTTCGTGGCCGCTCTGGCGGTTTACGGCACGATGATCCTGTGGACTTTGCCGGGCATTCAGGCGTCGGCCGGGGGGCTAATCCCGTTCGACATGCGCCCCGGTGGATATTCAGTCGCCGAGGGTCGCGCCTTTCTGGAAGCGCTCGGCCCCGAGGGGAGGGCTTTATATGAGGGCCCGCAACGCCTGCTGGACTTGTTCTACCCGGCGCTTCTGGCTGTGGTTCTTATCGGGGCCGTATTGACGTTCTTTCAATCGCGCGTTCTGCGTGTGGTTCTGATTGCTGTTACTCTGGCCGGGATGGCCGGGGATTATACCGAAAATCACCTGATTGCGGGCCTGCTAGCAGGGGACATCACCGATGGCGCCCTTGCTGCTGCGTCCCGTGCCACGCTGGTGAAATCCTCCGCAACCAGTGTGGCCATGCTGGTCGTTGGTGCAGGGCTGCTGCGCGGCGCGATTAGAAAATGGAGATCCCGATGACCGAGACATTCACGATTGCCATCGACGGTCCCGCCGCCGCCGGCAAGGGTACGATCTCCAAGGCCGTGGCCGCGCGCCTTGGCTTTGCCCATCTGGACACCGGGTTGCTGTACCGCGCGGTTGGTGCCAAGACCCTGACCGGCACTGATCCGATTGTTGCAGCGCAGTCTCTGCAGCCCGAAGACCTGGACGGAACCGACCTGCGCACGCCCGGGGTGGCGCAGGCCGCGTCCAAAGTGGCAGTGATCCCCGAGGTGCGCGCCGCGCTGGTCGATTTCCAGCGCGCCTTTGCCCGCAGGGCAGGGGGCGCGGTGTTAGATGGGCGCGACATTGGTACGGTGATTTGCCCCGATGCCGATGTGAAGCTCTTCGTCACCGCGAGCGCCGAGGTGCGCGCCGAGCGCCGCTATCAGGAGCTGGCGGACAAGGGCATGGATGTCACCCGCGACGAGGTTCTGGCCGATGTCAAAGCCCGCGATGACCGCGACATGAACCGCGCCGAAGCCCCGTTGAAGCCGGCGATGGATGCGGTGCTGATCGACACCAGCGATCTGAGCATCGAGGCCGCGCTGGAGGCGGCCTTGAAGGAAATCGTCTCCCGTCGCTAGGCGGCCCGCGTTGCATCTTCGCGCAGGTTGTGGGCGTTGGCGGTCATGAAAACCACCAGATCAAACGGGTCCTCTGCTTTCAGTTCCAGTCGGTTCGGACCGGCCTCCAGCAGGTCGTGCAAGGACATTTGGGTGTTGTCGACAAACCCCATCTGCCAGTCGGGCAGGCGGCGATCCGGCAGGGGGCCGCAGTCCAGTTCCACAATGCGATTATGGCGTGGATCCGCTGCGATCTTGGCCATGGTCAGAGCCAGATTCGCATGGCTTCCTTCCAGATACTGGATGAAAAAGTCACCCTCGCGATGCAGAAAACCGGTCACATTGTTTGCCGTGTTGTAAACCCGGCTGACCTGTAAAATTCTGTCATGCGCCGCCTTGCTGTCCGGAATGAGCGCGCAGCTTTGGTAGATCAGATACTCTAGGCCCATGTCGGTTCCTCCAGTGTGGATCTCAGCAGGTATTTCCGGCCCCTTGGGTAAACAGAAGGTAACCAGCCGGGGTGGATCTGCCGGGTTTGACGGAGAATTTGCGACCCGGCCCGGTTCTGGCCCCGGTCGCCTCGGCGCGCCGGGATCTGCGGCCTATTTCCTTGCGCAGCAGATAGAATCCGCATATACGCGCGCTGTCACAACACGAACGGTCAACGTTCGGGCGGCATTCTGAGCAGGGCCAGGTTCTTCCTCGGCCCTTTTGTGTTTGTTTGACTCAGACTGCCCGCGCCACATTCGGATGTGACCAAACCCAAGACCGGTGGAGACAACCGCCCGGCCAGAAAACTGTTTATAAAGGAAACCTGAGACCTCATGGCTCAAAACGTATCTATGGAGGACTTCGAAGCCCTCCTGAATGAAAGCTTCGAAATTGACACCCCTCAAGAGGGTTCTGTTGTCAAAGGCAAGATCCTCGCAATTGAAGCGGGTCAGGCCATCATCGACGTCGGCTACAAAATGGAAGGCCGCGTTGACCTGAAAGAATTCGCTGAACCCGGCGAAGCCCCCAGTGTTGAAGTTGGCGACGAGGTAGAAGTCTACCTGCGCGCGGCTGAAAACGCCCGCGGCGAAGCTGTTATCTCGCGCGAGATGGCACGCCGTGAAGAAGCATGGGATCGCCTGGAAAAAGCATACGCAGACGAAGAGCGCGTCGAAGGCGCCATCTTTGGTCGCGTCAAGGGCGGCTTCACTGTCGACCTCGGCGGCGCAGTTGCATTCCTGCCCGGTTCGCAGGTTGACGTCCGCCCCGTGCGCGACGCTGGCCCGCTGATGGGTCTGAAGCAGCCGTTCCAGGTTCTGAAAATGGACCGTCGTCGTGGCAACATCGTGGTTTCGCGTCGTGCGATCCTCGAAGAGTCCCGCGCCGAACAGCGTGCCGAAGTCATTGGCAACCTGTCCGAAGGCCAAGCGGTCGACGGTGTGGTCAAGAACATCACCGAATACGGTGCGTTTGTTGACCTGGGCGGCGTTGACGGCCTGCTGCACGTCACCGACATGGCATGGCGCCGTGTGAACCACCCCTCCGAGATCCTGTCGATCGGCGAAACCGTCAAGGTTCAGGTCATCAAGATCAACAAAGAAACCCACCGCATCAGCCTCGGCATGAAGCAGCTGCAGGAAGATCCGTGGGATCTGGTTGCTGCCAAATTCCCGCTGGAATCTGTGCACAAGGGTCGCGTCACCAACATCACCGATTACGGTGCATTTGTTGAGCTGGAGCCCGGTGTTGAAGGTCTGGTCCACGTCTCCGAGATGTCCTGGACCAAGAAGAACGTTCACCCCGGCAAGATCGTCTCCACTTCGCAGGAAGTCGACGTCATGGTTCTGGAAATCGATGGTGCCAAGCGCCGCGTTTCCCTTGGTCTCAAGCAGACCATGCGCAACCCGTGGGAAGTGTTCTCCGAGAACAACCCCGAGGGCACCGAAGTCGAAGGCGAAGTCAAGAACATCACCGAATTCGGTCTGTTCATCGGCCTCGAAGGCGACATCGACGGCATGGTTCACCTCTCCGACTTGTCCTGGGACGAGCGCGGCGAGGAAGCGATCCAGAACTACCGCAAAGGCGACATGGTTCAGGCCGTTGTTTCCGAAGTGGACATCGACAAAGAGCGTATCTCGCTGTCGATCAAAGCTCTGGGTGGCGACAAGTTCGCAGAAGCGGTTGGCGGCGTGAAGCGCGGCTCGATCGTGACCGTGAACGTGACCGCGATCGAAGAAGGTGGCATCGAAGTGGAATATGAAGGCATGAAGTCCTTCATCCGTCGCTCCGATCTGTCCCGCGACCGTGCCGAGCAGCGCCCCGAGCGCTTCAACGTCGGCGACAAGGTCGACGTGCGCGTCACCAACGTGGACTCCAAGACCCGTCGTCTGGGCCTGTCCATCAAAGCGCGCGAAATCGCAGAAGAGAAAGAGGCCGTCGAACAGTATGGTTCCTCCGACTCCGGCGCGTCGCTGGGCGATATCCTGGGCGCAGCTCTGAAGAACGACTAAGCCACGGCATAGTTGAATTTACGGAAGGCCCTGCCATTTGGCGGGGCCTTTTGTCGTTGGGGGGTGGGCAGGGCTCCCTGCATTTGGCGCCGCCGGGCAGCCTGGTTTCGGTCAAATATTCAGCTTCCGAATCAAGGGTTTCTCGGATGTGGTCCGATTTCCCCCGCGAATTTCCCCTTGGATAGGCGGCGAACCGCTGATTCATGGCGGGAATCCGGGGGCAAGAGGCAGAAAATGTCGCAATAAGCATGGTTTCTATTCCTGATCGCTCTAAGGTTTCCTATAGTTAATTGGAAACGCTTGTTATTTCTGTTGCCAGGGGAGGAACCGCCGATGATCCGTTCGGAATTGATCCAGAAGATTGCAGATGAGAACCCACACCTGTATCAGCGGGATGTCGAAAGGATCGTTAATACGGTGTTCGAAGAGGTGACTGGCGCGATGGCCAAGGGCGATCGTGTTGAGCTGCGCGGCTTTGGGGCCTTTTCGGTCAAAAAGCGGGACAGCCGTACAGGTCGCAACCCGCGCACTGGTGAAACGGTCTACGTAGAAGAGAAACACGTGCCCTTTTTCAAGACTGGAAAGCTGTTGAGGGACCGTCTGAACGGTAAAGCCTAAGCCATGCGTTACATTCGTTATGCCTTTCTGGGGCTGTTGGGGATCTTGCTGATCTCTGTCAGCCTCGCCAATCGCACCATTGTCGATCTGAAACTGATGCCCGATGCGGTGGCCGAACTGTTCGGCCTCAATCCGGGCATCGCCCTGCCGCTGTTTGTGGTGGTTCTGGGCGGTGTCGCTGCCGGCGTCATCATCGGCTTCATCTGGGAATGGCTGCGCGAACACAAACACCGCCGCGAGGCCGGTACCCAGAAGCGCGAAGTCAAGAAACTGTCGCGCGAAGTGAAGAAACTGAAAGCCAAGCGCGATGAAGGCAAGGACGAGGTCCTCGCCCTTCTGGACGAGGCAAGCTGAGCCAATCCTATGACTGACATCCGCGTGAAGATCTGTGGCCTGAAAACGGCCGCAGACCTGGCCGCCGTAGCGGAGGCTGGTGCCGCTTATGCGGGCTTTGTCTTCTTCCCCAAATCCCCTCGCCACCTAGAGGTTGATCAGGCCGCAGCCCTTGCGCTGGAGGCCCCGATGGGCCTGTGCAAAGTGGCGCTGACGGTGAATGCCAGCGACGCCGAACTGGATGCGATCACCGCCAAAGTGCCGCTTGATATGATGCAGCTGCACGGGCGCGAAACGCCCGAACGTGTGGCCGAGGTCAAGGCGCGCTATGGTCTGCCGGTGATGAAGGCCATCGGCGTGGCCGATGCCTCTGACCTGCCGCAGATTGACGCCTATAGCGCGGTTGCAGATCAGCTGCTGATCGACGCCAAACCACCCAAGGGCGCGGATCTGCCCGGCGGCAATGGTTTGGCCTTTGACTGGCGGCTGCTGGCAGGGCGCAAATACTGGCAGCGCCCCTGGATGCTGGCCGGTGGTCTCACGGCGGAGAACGCCGCCGAGGCGATCAGGCTCACTGGCGCGCGACAGGTGGATGTGTCTTCCGGTGTGGAGCGCGACAAGGGCGTTAAGGACGCCGCGCTGATCGACGCCTTTGTCAAAGCCGCCACCGCCTGACCCTGATTTTAAAACTCACGCTTTCCAAGGTGTTTCGACGAGCCTTGGCTTGCTCTTGCACCCTGCGCGTTCTAGGACAGGGGAAACCCAACGGAGGGGCGCGATATGGCCGACGATCTTTTCAACAGCTTCATGAACGGACCCGACGAACAGGGCCGTTTCGGCATCTTCGGGGGCCGTTTTGTCTCTGAAACCCTGATGCCGCTGATTCTGCGCCTTGAGGATGAATACAACAAGGCCAAGGACGATCCCGAATTCTGGGCCGAGATGAACGATCTGTGGACCCACTATGTTGGCCGTCCCAGCCCGCTCTATCACGCCGAGCGCCTGTCGGAAGAACTTGGCGGCGCCAAGATCTACATGAAGCGGGACGAGCTGAACCACACCGGCGCCCATAAGGTGAATAACGTGCTGGGCCAGATTCTGCTGGCGCGCCGCATGGGCAAAACCCGGATCATCGCCGAAACCGGCGCCGGCCAGCACGGCGTGGCCACCGCCACCGTCTGCGCCAAATTCGGTCTGAAATGCATCGTCTACATGGGCGCCCATGATGTGAAGCGTCAGGCCCCCAACGTGTTCCGCATGCGCCTGCTGGGCGCCGAGGTTATTGCCGTACAGTCGGGCCGTGGCACGCTGAAGGACGCAATGAACGATGCGCTGCGCGACTGGGTGACCAATGTGCACGACACTTTCTACTGCATTGGCACCGCAGCTGGCCCGCACCCCTATCCGGCGATGGTCCGCGACTTCCAGTCGATCATCGGCAAAGAGGTCCGCACCCAGCTGGCCGAGCAGGAAGGCGAGGGCCGCCTGCCGGACACGGTGATCGCAGCCATCGGCGGCGGCTCCAATGCCATCGGGTTGTTCCACCCCTTCCTCGACGACAAATCCGTGCGCATCATCGGGGTCGAGGCCGGCGGCAAAGGCGTTGACGACCGCATCGAACACTGCGCCTCCCTGACCGGCGGCCGTCCCGGCGTGCTGCACGGCAACCGCACCTATCTGCTGCAGGACGGTGACGGACAGATCATGGATGGTTATTCCATCTCTGCCGGTCTCGACTATCCCGGCATCGGCCCGGAACACTCCTGGCTGCATGAGATCGGCCGCGCCGAATATGTCTCGATCACCGACAAAGAGGCGCTGGACGCCTTCCAGGTCAGCTGCCGCACCGAAGGCATCATCCCGGCCCTGGAGCCCTCCCACGCTCTGGCCCATGTGATGAAGATTGCACCGGATCTGCCCAAGGACCACATCATCGTGATGAACATGTGCGGGCGCGGCGACAAGGATGTGTTCACCGTTGCCAAGCACCTTGGCTTCGATATGTCCGACACCGAAGAAGGCCGCTCCTTCGAAGAATAACTCCGGTTATCAGCTATTGTTCAGCGGCGGTGCCTGAGACAGGCGCCGCCGCTTCTTAATTATTTCTGGCACGAAAACTCCCGAAAAGAGGACAGCCATGACACCTATCCCCGATCTCCCCGCAATCTGCCCGCTGGCCACCGTTTCGCAAGAACAAGCAGAGGAAGTGTTCAAGGCAACTGTGGAACATGTTCTCGGTCGTCAGGGCTTTGGCGGTACCGCTTTCACCTGTGACGGACAAGAGCTGCTGGTGGTGGCCCACCAGGGTCGCTACACGCTGGGCGCGGTCTATGACATGTCGCGCGGCACCGTGCTGCTGCAGGATGTCTGGGAAGACAGCGAAGAAGACCTGCGCCTGACCCTGCTCAGCGCCTGAGGCAGCGCTATCCGGCGTCAACAGCGTGGGATTGCAGGATCTCCAGCGGCACGATTTCCAGTGCGCGCCGGTGGGTCGCCTCGAGCCTGACACGGGGGCCGCAGCCTTCATCCGCGCCCTGCATGAAACGCGCCGCACACAGGCACCAGCTGTCACCGGGTTTCAACCCGGAAAACCCGGCCTCGGGGTGCGGCGTCGACAGGTCATTGCCGACATATTTGGAAAAGGCGAGGAATTCAGCCGTCATCACCGCGCAGACCGTGTGGCTGCCCCGATCCGCCTCGCAGGTATTGCAATGACCATCGCGGAAGAACCCGGTGACGGGATCGGTGGAACAGCTGGCAAGCGCGCCGCCAAGCACATTCAAAGGAGCGTCAGGTGTCATCCCGGCAGGCTAGCCCTTGTCGGCCGCCGCGACCAGTTATTTGAACTTACCGAGCAGTTTTTCCATCGGTGAGCGGGTATCGGGCGCGGGTTCGGCAGGTTTGACAACCTTTGGTTCCTTGGGTTTGGAGGTGGAGCTGCGCGGCGGTGCTGTGCGCAAGGACACCGCATTCATGAACTTGCCGCCATCGCCTGCCGCCAGTGCTGCAGCCCCGTCGCCGATGCCGCGCAACAGATCATCCAGCCAGTCATCGTCGGCGCGGCCAAAGTCATGCAGCACATAGCCTGCCACCAGCTCCTTTCGGCCCGGATGGCCGATGCCCAGCCGCACGCGGCCGTAATCTGCGCCGATATGCTGATGGATCGACCGCAAGCCGTTGTGGCCCGCATGTCCGCCGCCCTGTTTCACCCGGCATTTGCCGGGTGCCAGGTCCAGTTCGTCATGCAGCACTGTCACGTCATCCGGCGTCAGCTTGTAAAACCGCATTGCCTCGCCCACAGACTGACCAGAGAGGTTCATGAAGGTCTGCGGCTTCAGCAGCAGGGTTTTGACACCGCCAAGGTTGCCTTCGCATATCTGTGCCTGAAACTTGCTTTTCCACGGGCTGAACCCATGATCACCGGCGATCTGATCCAGCGCCATAAAGCCGATGTTATGACGGTTGCGGGCATATTTTCCGCCGGGATTGCCGAGGCCGACAAAGAGTTTCATGACCAGTTCCACCTGTATTCCGATGCCCGGCTTGATGCCTGAATTGCAGAATAAAATCCAGAGGCAAGCCCCACGACCCGAAATCCGGGATCAGGCGAACCTGCGCCCCGGCGCGAAGGCGGCCAGCGGCAGTCCGGGGTCTTCTCCGTCGATCAGGTCGGTCACGATCCGCCCGGTGATACCGCCGAGGGTCAGACCCAGGTGCTGGTGGCCAAAAGCGTGCAGAATTCGTTCTGCGTGTGGGCTCTTGCCGATCACCGGCAGCGCATCCGGCATTGTCGGGCGAAAGCCCAGCCAATGGCTGGCGGGCTCGGGAAGCGGGCCGAGCATGGCGCGGCCCTTGCGCGCAAGATAGTCGAGCCGACCCTTGTTTGCTTCAGCGGTCAGCGCTGCAATCTCAACCGTTCCGGCCAGACGCAGCCCACCCGCCGCCGGAACCGCATAAAACCCGCCCTCGGCCCAGCCTACGGGGCGGGACACACGGTGGCCGTCCTGCGGGAACATCAGGTGATACCCCCGCTCTGTGCCCAGCGGCAGGGCGCGCACCCCTGCGCCCTTGATCGAGCCCGAGAAGGCGCCGCTGGCAATCACCGCATGGCCTGCCGTGAAAGCCTGCGACCCGGCCTCGATATGTACTTGGCTCCCGGTATCGCGAACGGCGGTCACATGGGCCGGGACAGTCACCCCGCCCAGTTCAGCAAAGCGTGCGTGCAGCCTGCGCACCAGCTCCAGCGGGTCGCGCACCTGTCGTGCTGCGGTGTAGTGGACGGCGCGGGCAATCGGCAGCTTCAGGCCGGGCTCCATCGCCTTTGCCTCCTCTGGCGATAGCTCCTTGAAGGGCACACCGTGCTGGCGGCGGACGTCCAGACCAGCAGAGGCCGCCTCTGCGCCCTTTGTGGTCGACCAGATGGACAATTGCCCACAGGGAACGATCAGGTCATCCGCTCCGGCCTCGACAATCAGCGGATCGAGCCCGGCATCGGCCTGCGACAACAGCCCGGCCAGCGCGCCCGCAATGCGGCGCGACGGCCCGGTCCGGCAGTTGGCCAGAAAGGACATCATCCAGCGCGGATTGCGCAACGCGTGGGGCAGGGAAAAGGCAAGCGGGCTGTCAGCCCCGAGCAGGAGCTGCGGCAGATCCCTGAAAACGGAAGGGTCGTTGACCGGCATACAGGCATAGGTGGCCAGGGTGCAGGCATTACCGGAACTGGTGCCCGTGCCCGGTGGTTCCGCGTCCAGAAGCAGCACGCGCTTTCCACGCATCTGCCCCCATAGCGCTGTGCTGACCCCAACGATGCCCGCGCCGGCCACTGCTATGTCAAAATCAGCCATATCCCCTCCGGCACCCGACAGGCAAACTCAACTCAGCCGCTAGGGGAAAGTCAATGCAGAACGATGCGCGGACGGCGGGGGCTTCACAACAAAAAACGGGGCCCCGAAGGACCCCGTTTCAACCAGCCGCGATGCGGCGATGGTCTTATTCTTCGGCTGCGGCTGCGGCTTCTTCGCCTTCAGCTTCGCCTTCTTCGTCATCGGACGAAGCCAGACCGGCAGGTGCTGCCAGGTTGGCAATCACGAAGTCACGGTCGATGGTCGGCTTGGCGCCGTCCGGCAGGGTGATCGACGAGATGGTGACGGTGTCGCCGATGTTCAGGCCGGTCATGTCGACAACCAGTTTCTCGGGGATCTCGCCTGCGGTCACGGTCAGTTCGACTTCGGGGCGCACAACAGTCAGCATGCCGCCTTTTTTGATGCCGGGAGCCGCTTCCTCGTTGATGAACTCAACGGGAATGAACAGGGCGATCTTGGTGGTGCGACGCAGACGCATCAGGTCGAAGTGGGTCGGCAGATCCTTCACCACGTCACGCTGTACGTCACGGCAGATCACGCGCACGTCTTCCTGGCCTTCAACCTTCAGGTTGAAGAGGGTCGACTTAAAGCGGCCTGCTTTCAGTTTCTTCAGCAGAACGTTGAAGGGGATCTGGATCGACAGCGGATCGACATCGCCACCAAAAACAACACCCGGAACCATGCCTTCGCGACGTGCAGCGCGAGCGGCGCCCTTGCCTGTCCCCGCGCGGGCCTGGCACTCAAGATCAGGAATCTGACCAGCCATTTGTATTCTCCAATATAAAAGGGCGGGAATCCTCCAAGGCTGTATCCCCGCGTGAAGCCGCGCGTATAGCCGCAGAAAGGTGTAATGGGAAGGGTGCAGGGCGCCCTAGAGCGCCGAATTCTCCAGATATCCGCCCGCATCCATCAGTCTTTTGTGCAGGTCGGCCTCCTGATGGAAGGCGGCCAGCAGATCGGCGCGGGTTTTGGACTCCAGATCGGCCTCCGCCGGGGGCGAGACATTGCGCTGGCGCAGGGTGATTCCCTCGCCGAAATGCCAGCCGAGGAACTCCTTCAGCGCAGGCTGTGCCTCATAGGCAAAAAGATGGTTTACTGCTAGATCCTGATCGCCGGTGTGGATCATGTTCCACTGGCGTCCGGTGCGCGCATGGGGCGGGCGCGGATCACGCAGCACGTCGCGCACAAATGCGTCAAACGTGATCCCGCCGGTATATTCCGGTTTGCCCTCCAGCTTGGGCCGCTTGCGGTATTTGTACCAGCTGCGCAGGTGATCTTCGGGGTCGCGCAGCACCGCGAACAGCTGTGGTTTCAGGTCAAATTCGCGTTGCAGAAACGGGGCGATTCGCCGCTGAAACTGCCCTGCGGTCATATGTTTCATCCGGTTCGGCAGGGCCAGCATCGCCTGCGGCCTCAGCGCCTGTTCAATCGCGGTTGTGCCCGTCTTTGGCACGGCGATATAGGCGAGCGATTGTTTGAAATAGACCTGCATGGGGTCTTTTTAGGCAGCGCAAGTCACGCCTGCCAGCCGCTGTTGCCGATGTGTGGTGCTTGGCCGAAACGCGTGGCTGATGCGGCACAGTCTGGCCTGCTGCTGTCTGGTCAGGCCCGTGATTTCAGACCGGTGATTCGTTCAGGATATGGGCGATTTTGCTGCGCCACTGACCAGACGCCTCGGTAGATTTTCCCATCGCCTGATGGCCAAAGTAGAGATGCAGGATAAGGTCGGCGCTCTCTTCCGCCCGATCGGCGTCCAAGGTCGGATGATGTTTTGCAATCCGGGCCTGAATGGCATCGCGCAGCCGGGCCGACATGTGATTGGCCTTGGTTGCGACCCGGATGTTCACCGGGGCCATTTCCACCATGGCATTGCAGATGAAACAGCCGCGTTCGGGCTCTTTTGAGGCCGCAAACAGCAAGGCCAGACAATCGCTGGCTGTTTCTGTTTGGCAGGTGGTCAATGTGTCCACGGTAGAGGAGACAATCGCGCCATCATAGTAATCCAGCGCCTTCAGATAGGCCGTCTCTTTGTCGGTAAACGCCTTATAGAAACTGCCCCGCGTCAGCCCCATGGCGCTCAGCAGGTCCGGCAGGTTGGTGGCCGCAAACCCCTGACGCCAAAAGATATCCATCGCCCCCTTGAGGGCCGTGTCCATTTCAAATTCCCGAGGTCGGCTCATGGGTAAATCTGACCAAATTTGACGCGTGACGTAAAGAACTTTCGTTATATCACAATTATTTGTTTTGTACCATTTGGTTCCTAATGAGTATCAATCAGGTGTTCCAAGCAATTGCCGGAACGCAGATTCTCATCAGGTGGCAGCGGCGCGTGGCTGCTGTTGCCCGTCAAACAGGAAGATGAAAAATGAACGCTCTCAAAACCGTTTTCGCAGGTGTTGCCCTCTCTGTGTCGCTGGCAGCGTCAGCTTTTGCCGCCGGGGTGGACCTGAATGCCTCCTCTACCGGGCTGGCCCTGCAGGGCTATGATCCGGTTGCCTATTTCACCGAAGGCGCCCCTACCAAGGGCAGCTGGAAGATCACCGCGGTCCATGAGGATGCGACCTATCGTTTTGCCAGCGAAGAGCACAAAGCCACCTTCGAGGCCAACCCCGAGGCCTACTTGCCGCAATACGGTGGCTACTGCGCATTTGGTGCGGCCATGGGCTTCAAATTCGACGGTGACCCGACCTATTGGAAGATCGTCGATGATGAATTGTTCTTGAACATTTCTGCTGACATTCAGGAACGCTGGGTCTCTGATATTCCGGGTTTCGTGGCGCAGGCGGATGAAAACTGGGTCACAATTGCCGACAAGGAACCGGCCGCTCTGCAGCAGTAAGCGGGGCTAAGCGATCCTTTAACAGCGGCAGAACCTCTGCCGCTGTTTTGCGTTCCGATTTTGCCGTCAGAAGGATCTTAACACCTTTTGGCTGCCGTCCCGGTGCACGGGGGGTGTACAGGGGGTGCACGCATGTCACCCCCCGCTTGGTGTTGCATGGGGCTTTTTTCGACGTATTCTGTTACAGCACCGCGCGGTCAGGCGATTTGGCCAATCCGCGCGGCAACGTCGGTGCGGATCAGGCCCAGCGGCCGGTGAAGTCCTCCGGCACCAGCAGGTTGTCGCGGCTCAGATCTGTCACATTGCGGACGCCGCACAGGCCCATCGATGTGTCGAGTTCCTTGTGGATCAGCTCCAGCGATTTGGTCACGCCAGCCTCGCCCTGGGCGCCGAGCCCATAGACATAGGCGCGGCCGATATAGGTGCCCTTGGCGCCCAATGACACGGCTTTCAGCACGTCCTGGCCCGACCGGATACCGCTGTCCAGATGTACTTCGATCTTGTCACCCACCGCGTCCATGATCGCGGGTAGGGACTTGATTGCGCTCAGCGCGCCGTCCAGCTGGCGGCCGCCGTGGTTGGAGACGATGATCGCATCGGCACCCACATTCAGTGCTTCTTTGGCGTCTTCGGCGTCAAGGATTCCCTTGATGATCAGCGGTCCATCCCACATCTTGCGGAACTCGCGGATACGGTCCCAGTCCAGCGCCTGATCAAAGGCCTCGGCTGTCCAGGTGCTCAGCGAAGAGGGGTCCTCGACACCCTTGGCATGGCCAACGATATTGCCGAAGAACCGCCGCTTGGTGCCCAGCATGCCGAGGCCCCATTGCACCTTGGTCATCATGTTAGCCACTGATTTCACAGTTAGTTTCGGCGGAGCAGACAGGCCGTTTTTCAGATCCTTGTGTCGCTGCCCCAGCATCTGCAGATCGACGGTGATCACCGCCGCCGAGCATTTGGCATCCTTGGCGCGGTCGAACAGCCGCTGCATGAAATCATCGTCTTTCAGCGTATAGACCTGCATCCAGAAAGGTTTGGTCGTGTGTTCGGCCACATCCTCGATCGAGCAGATCGACATGGTCGACAGGGTGAAGGGCACACCAAAAGTCTCTGCCGCCCGTGCGGCTTTGATCTCGCCGTCGGCGTGCTGCATGCCCGTCAGGCCGACCGGTGCCAGTGCCACTGGCATCGACACATCCTGGCCGATCATCTGGGTGGCGGTGCTGCGGCCTGTCATATCGATGGCCACCCGCTGGCGCAGGCGGATGTCTTCAAAATCCGAGGTATTCTCGCGGAAGGTTTGTTCGGTCCAGCTGCCGCTTTCCGCATAGTCAAAGAACATCCGCGGCACGCGGCGTTCGTAGATGCGTTTGAGATCGTCAATATTGGTAATTACGGGCACTGGGCTCACCTCCTCCACCATGTGGTAAGGTTTTCTTACCAATTGTGCTGCGTGAAATCAATAGGGGGGCTTACCACGACAAAAAAGGCCGCCCAGCATTGCCGGGCGGCCCTAAAAATCAGTAAGTTATGCGTACGCTCAGGCGCGGTGGGCGCCGTCCGACAGGGTTTTCACGAACTCCAAAACCTCTGCAACGGGCTTGCCCGCAGCGATCTGGCTGACGATGGCCGAGCCGACAACCGCGCCATCTGCAACTGAGGCGATGTTCTCAGCCTTCTCTGGCGTGTTGATGCCAAAGCCAACGATTACCGGCAGGTCGGTCGAGGCTTTGATACGCGCCACTTCCGGGCCAACATCGCCGGCCTGTGCCTCGGCGGAACCGGTGATGCCGGTGACCGAGACGTAATAGACAAAGCCAGAGGTGTTCTGCAGCACGCGGGGCAGGCGGGCGTCGTCGGTGGTGGGGGTGGCCAGACGGATGAAGTTCAGCCCCGCCTTTTGCGCCGGAATGCAGAGTTCGGCATCTTCTTCCGGTGGCAGGTCGACCACGATCAAACCGTCGATACCGGCCGCTTTGGCGTCCTCCAAAAAGGTGTCGACACCGCGGTTATAGATCGGGTTGTAATAGCCCATCAGCACGATCGGCGTGGTGTTGTCTTCCTCGCGGAAGCGGCGCGCCAGTTCCAAAGTGCGTTCCAGCGTCATGCCTGCCTCAAGCGCGCGCTGACCGGCCAGCTGGATGGTCGGGCCATCGGCCATCGGATCGGTAAAGGGCAGGCCCAGTTCGATCACGTCCACGTCGGCACCGGGCAGGCCCTTGACCACCTCGAGCGAGGTTTCAAAGTCGGGATCACCGGCCATCACATAGGCAACGAAGGCTTTTTTTCCTGCTGCCGAAAGCGCGGCGAATTTGGCGTCAATGCGGGTCATATCCGGGCCTCTTTGTATCTGTCGTCCGGGTGTGCCGGATCAGACGGCGGAAATCAATCCCGCCGGGGCTGCTATTGACTGCATCTACTCAATTCGCTGTCTGCGGGTCAGGGCGCTGGCACACCGATGATCCAGCTGGTGCCAAACTTATCCACGACCATGCCAAAGGCCGGGGAAAAGAACACCTTGCCATAGGGCATGGTCACCGTGCCGCCCTCGGCCAGCCGGTCGAATATCCGCTGACCTTCTTCGGCGGTGGGCTCCGAATGGTTGACCGAGACGGATGCCTGCGGTGTGTACTCCATGCCTGGCATGCTGTCATAGGCCATCAGGCAATGATCACCGGTCATGATATGGCCATACATGACCCGGTCCGAGGGCGGCAGCCCCTCGTCCTCGGGCGCATCCGCATAGCGCAGGATCTGCGTTTCATCGGCGCCAAAAACATCCGCATAAAAGGTGATCGCGGCCTCGGCTTGGCCGTCAAAGGTAAGAAAAGGGACGAAACTCATGATAAAACCCTCCGCGGGCCAGTATAACACGCCGCTTGCGTCCCACCCAGACTCTGCCTAGAAGCACGGCTGATATGGCATCAGGAGGCTTTCATGGGCTTTAAAATGGGGATCGTGGGCCTGCCGAACGTCGGCAAATCCACTCTGTTCAACGCGCTGACCAAAACCGCAGCGGCACAGGCGGCGAACTTTCCGTTCTGCACCATCGAACCCAACGTGGGCGAAGTGGGCGTGCCTGACGCACGGCTGGACAAGCTGGCGGCCATTGCGGGTTCCAAGCAGATCATTCCGACGCGGATGACCTTTGTGGATATCGCAGGTCTGGTCAAAGGTGCCTCAAAGGGCGAAGGTCTGGGCAACCAGTTCCTGGCCAATATCCGTGAAACCGATGCTATTGCTCATGTTCTGCGCTGTTTTGAAGACGGCGACGTGACCCATGTGGATGGCCGCGTTGATCCGGTTGCCGACGCCGAAACCATCGAGACCGAGCTGATGCTCGCCGATCTGGAAAGCATCGAAAAGCGCCGCGCCAATCTGGTGCGCAAGCTGAAGGGCAACGACAAGGAAGCCCAGCAGCAGGACCGTCTGTTGGCCGAAGCGCAAGCGATGCTGGAAGACGGCAAACCGGCGCGTCTGGTCGAAGTGGACGCGGATGACGCCAAAGCCTGGGCCATGCTGCAGCTGCTCTCCACCAAACCGGTGCTTTATGTCTGCAACGTCGGCGAATCTGAAGCGGCCGAAGGTAACGAGCATTCTGCCAAGGTTGCCGAAATGGCCGCCGCGCAGGGCAATTCACATGTGATCATCTCGGCCCAGATCGAAGAAGAGATCAGCAAGCTTGAAGACGAAGAAGCGCTGATGTTCCTCGAAGAAATGGGTTTGACCGAGGCGGGCCTCGACCGGCTGATCCGCGCTGGCTACGAGCTGCTGCACCTTGAGACATATTTCACCGTTGGCCCGAAAGAGGCCCGCGCCTGGACCATCAAACAGGGCACCGGCGCACCGGCAGCGGCTGGCGTCATCCATGGTGACTTTGAGAAGGGTTTCATCCGCGCCGAAACCATCGCCTATGAGGACTTCATCGCCTGCAATGGCGAACAGGGCGCCAAGGAAACCGGTAAGATGCGGTCAGAAGGCAAGGGCTATGTCGTCAAGGACGGCGATGTGATGCACTTCCTGTTCAACACCTGATCCAAGGCCAATATGGCTGTGAGACGATCGAAAGGCGCCCCTCAGGAGGCGCCTTTTTTGCGCGCGGCACGCAACAGCCGCCCATCGCTGACCATCAGCCCAACGGCGATGATCGCAAATCCGGTGTAGGCACCGGGGGGCAGAGACTCACCCAGAAATGCCGCGCCCAAGGCTATGGCAAAGGGCGGGATCAGCAGGGTGACCAGCATCAGATTGGCCGCCCCGGCGCGTGTTAGAATTGCAAAGTAAAGCAGATAGGCCAGCGCCGTCGACAGAACCGACATCGCCGCCAGAGCGGCCCAGACGGAGGTGGGTAAGGCCAGCTGTGGCACCCCGTCTGACAGCAAAGCAACAGGCACCATCAGGACCGTACTGCCCGCCACCATTCCCAAAGCGTTCATCAGCGGCGGCTGACCGGCGAGCGCGGTCTTGCCCCAGACACCGGCCAGCGCATAAGACAGCGCCGCGCCAAGAATGGCGATCTGCGCCAGACTGCGCAGATCAAAAGAACTGAGCGCCGAAGGCCCCATGACGGCCGCGACCCCGGCCAAACCCAGAAAAGCACCCATAGTTTTGTTCAGAGTCAGTGGTTCATCCTTCAACAACAGCCCCGCCACCACCGCGCCAAAGACCGCCGTGGTGCCATTCAGGATCGACGCAAGGCCGCTCTCCAGCCATTGCTGCCCCCAGAAAATCAGGCTGAAGGGAATGGCGTTGTTCAGCGCGCCCATGACCAGATAGGCAGCCCAGATCCTTGGCGCACGGGGCAGGGGGATACCCCGCCAGCGTACTACGCAGTAAAGCACCGGCAGCGCCCAAAACACCCGGTGAAGAGTCAGTGTCATCGGCGGCACCTCTTGCAGCGCCACCTCAGCAAAGAAGAACGACCCACCCCAAACGGCGGCAAGGGCCAGCAGCATAGCGCCAGAGGCGGGCGTCAGTCGGGGGGATGCAGACAAAGTCGCGGCTCCTGTGTTTTTGTCACTTTCACCGATATGCGGCGCGCGGGCGACCCGGTTCTTGCGGGTAGCACCTCGTTTAGCAGCAGCGCTTGCGTCGCCGCCAACGGCAGTGATAGACCCGTTCAGTTATTTCAGCCGGACAGGTATCCCATGACAAAACTCATCATCGACACAGATCCCGGCATCGACGATGCCATGGCGATTTTCTATGCCGCGGCAGCACCCGAGATCGAGCTTTTGGGGCTGACGACGATTTTTGGCAATGTGACCACTGCAATCGCCACCCGCAACGCGCTGCGCCTGCTGGAAGCCGCTGGCATCGACACCCCGGTTGCCCGTGGGGCAGAGAAACCGCTGATGATGCCCCCCTTCACGCCGTCTGCCCATGTGCATGGTGATGAAGGCTTTGGCGACATCCCGCCCGCCGACCCGACGGGCCAGCCGGTACAGGAGGACGCCGCAGATTTCCTCTGTCGCATGGCGCGTGAGCATAAGGGAGAGCTGGTGATCTGCCCCATCGGCCCGCTGACCAACATCGCCCATGCGATCCAGCGTGACCCTGACTTTGCCAGCAATGTCGCGCGCATCGTCATTATGGGCGGCTCGTTAGAGGAAGGCGGCAACATCACCCCGCACGCCGAGGCTAATATCTACCACGATCCCCACGCAGCCGAGGTTCTCTTTGCCTCAGGCGCGCGTGTTGAAATGGTCGGGCTGGATGTAACCCACCGGGTTTTGTGTACCGAGAGCGACTTTGAATCTGTCGCGGCCAAGGCCCCTGATCTGGGCGGGATGCTGCAGGAAATGTCCCATTACTATCTGGCCTTCTACCGCTCTGTGGGCAAGCTGGACGGCTGTTCACTGCATGATCCCGCCGCGGTCATTGCCTGCACCCACCCGCATCTGTTTGGTCTGCGCGAAGTTCCGGTCGCGGTGATTTGCGAAGGCGAGGAGATCGGCAAGACGGCTGTAACCAATGACGGACGCACTGCGATTCATGTCTGTATGACGGTCGACGGCCCGGCAGTGAAATCCCTGTTTCTGGAACGCCTTGCCGCGCTGAACTAAGCCACCCTGCGTGAGTGGAAAAAATCGGCACAAGCGTCATTTTCTGCTTGTTCCCTCCCGCCTTCCGCTGCTAGACCCGCCAGCGGAGACGTGGCCGAGTGGTCGAAGGCGCTCCCCTGCTAAGGGAGTAGGCCCGGAAGGGTCTCGAGGGTTCGAATCCCTTCGTCTCCGCCACCTTCATTTTTATTCCTTTGATTTCAGAGGTTTAGATTTGAAGTTGGCGAACCAATCAGACCGGTTCGCCAAGTTTTCGTTATTTCTTTTGGCCGAACTTCTTCGCCATCTTCTTGATTCCACTATTTGCTAACTTAGCACGGTCCGCGTCTCGAGTGTAGCGCTCCACCTCGGCCATCGTTTTGTGTCCAGTAACTGCCATGATTTGGTGCGGTGTAGCACCTGCTTCAGCCAATCGACGAGCAATGGCTTTGCGAAGCCCATGTGATGAACAGTCAGGTAGCCCTGCCGCATTGCACCATTTCCGCATATCTTTACCCAATCCTTTCTCAGAGCGTTGAAGGCCCGATTTCGTTTGGAGAAACGTGGCGTTCGTTTTTGGGATGGTAACCAATATGCGCTTCAGGGCTGGATCAATCGGAATACTTATTTCCATCCCGTTGGAATGCGCCGTCTTCTGTCGGACATATATCAATCGCCCCCGTTTGATGTTGGAGGGCCCCAACTTGACAGCATCAACACGAGCAGCACCGGTGTATAGCATCAGCGTCATAGCTGTGTGGGGGACAGAGCCAGGTTGATGGTGTGTAAAGAAGGTGGCGATTTCCCTTTCTGTCCAGGTATGGAATCCCTTTGTCTTGGCTTTGATGGGCTTGATGTGGTCCACCGGGTTGCCGTCTCGCCATTCCAGCTCGATTGCCTCTTGAAAAAGCACTTTCAGCCTTTGTCGCAGCTTCTTGGCCGCCCATGGTGTTTTGGCTTTTCGTTCGAGGATCTCCTTAATGTGGCGCCTGCTAACTGTTACAGCAGACAAATGCCCGTAACCCTCTCGAAATTCTTCGAGAATCCCTCTGTATGTCGCTTTTGTTGCCGCGCTAAGGCCCTGAAACTCGACCGTCGCGTAGTAATGCGCAATCAGTGCAGAAATGGACCGAGGAGGCAGCATGAAACTTGCGCTGGATATTGGTTCCCCTGCTTCGGCGGCTTGGTAGCGCCGACGGAATTCTGGGGAGGCATACTCCCTCCCCAACTCGGTGGACTTGCCATATTTGTTACGATGCCTCCATCGACGTTTACCATGGCGGTCGATATACGCGGATGCGCGTGGGAATTCTTTGGTAGCCTTCGCCATCAGTTCAGCTCCAGCACTTTATCCCATTCATTTGGTGCGAATGGAGCATCGGCGCCGCCGATAATAATCTTGAGCCCGGCATGAGGATCAATCTCGATCCTCGCTATATCATAACCTGCGTCTCGAGTAGCTTTCAGAGCGCGTGAAATTTCGGCTTGAGTGATGCTTGCTCTTCTATTGGCCATGCAGTCATCCTTGTCATGGCACTATCAGGCTGCGTTCAGCGGGATCTCCGCAATAGCAACTCAATAGTGCACAGTTTTCGCCCAAACCGCAGATTGCGGTTGGGTAACAAGATGGCTGAATGCAGTGGTTGAGCCTCTGCTTGGCCTACACGTATTCAGAGCAACAGCAAATGTCAAGGCTGAATGCTGAAATATCCTTTATAAACAGTATATTGGCTAGATTTCTCATTTCCAAAGCCTAAAAGTGAAAAAAAGTATCCTCGATACCATAAATGTTTCGATTGGGCTGGCTTTGTTGTTGAGAACCTCCTCTTTTTTTGTCGGAGAAGGCCGAGCGTCTTAGTTCGCCAAATGTCGAATTTTCTTTGCTTTGATTGAGCATGTGTTTTGTTGGTTCCACATGATAACCACTTGAATTGGATCACATGTTGCAGTCCCTGCGCTTCTGCCAATATGGAATTTCATGTATATATTTCTAATGCTTACGAAGCGATCTGTCTAACCTCGAGAAAAGTTCGCCATTTCCCCAAAGGGATTTGTGACGCTCTCAGCTTACTAAGTTGATTTTTTTTGAGAGAGGCGAAAGAAGGCGCCACGTAGGGGGCTAACTCAGGTTTTTGAGAAGCAATGCAATGATCTTTCTTTTTTGGACTATGTAATCAGGTTTGCGGTTTTCTGGGGCGTCATTGTGAACCCCGCGAAACCCCCAAAGCATGATCACAACAAAACCAAGCGCCGGAAAGGAGAGGTAAGGCGCTCTTGAAGCCAATCACGCTCGGTTGATTGGCATAGCACCGGAGGATTCCCATGTGCATTTTCCCCCTGAACCCGCTCAGCGCAGTCCAAAACTTTACCTACCAGCACGATCAGGCGCTGCAGAGCGCATCTCTCGTTCTGGCAGGCCAATTTGCGTTAAAACGCACCCAATCCCTGTTGGATGAAATCCGAAGCGCAAATGCGATGACACGTCGCCTTCAGAGCGGCATCGTTGAACTGCACAAGCTGCTTTCGCTCTACTATGTGCACGACGAAAACCGCATCGAAGCGATCTACTTCGCGAATCTGGATCCCAGCGATCCGTATGTCGAAGAGATTTGCCTCCTGACGGAAGCTCTTACTGACCTTCTGTATCGCATCGACAGCGACCCTGGTCAGCCGCTCTCTGACTATCTCCTTGCTGCCTAAGGCAGTGTTTCCGGTCGGCACGGCATACGCCGACCGCTTGAGAATTCAGCCTTCTGCTGGGTTCACCAAAATGGGCAGTAAAAGGAGACTACCTATGTCCGACGACAAAATCGAAGAAATGGCATATCATTGCCTCGTGACGGGCCGTGATTTTGCTGAGGCTATCGAGCGGCTGGAGCTTCCGTTCGAGCCATCGCTCGATCTCGCTTATCGGTCACTTTTAGCGAAACTGCAGAATGGCGAAATTCTGGGAAGACCTGAACTGATCGCAGTTGATCAGATCGGCGACATTCTCAAGGCTGAGATGAACGCTTTAAGAACCGGTTATGGTGACCGTGCATTCGAGTGCTACACCGACGAAGACGTCATCTTCGACCGTGATCTGGAGTTGATGCGGCGCGCTGTAGTCTGCATCAAATGCCTCACTTCTGCCAATCGCTCCCTGCGCGATCTGTCGAGCGCTCGGCGGTGGGCGAGTTCATTGGAACAGCACAGAAGTTGAGTTTTCGAAACCCTGAACGCGTCATAATATTTCTGCACTGGGCAGCATGATAATTGTGGCCCGCATTGCTGGGATCAAACAATCACGATCATTGGTTGATCTCAGCATTTCGGTTTCGTCTCAAAGTGACCACTGAAGGGAGCCGGTCTTGCCGACAGAGTGAGGGACCAAAACTGAACAGTGAGCAGGTCTCTGTGGGCCGGCCACGAGACCTGCTCACTGCTGTTGGAAACTTAGTTCAATGAGCGATGCGCACGGGTGTATTTTCTTCCAACAACAAAGTTGGAACCATCCAATTCGGGCGCGATCTTTGAGGTAGTAAAGATGACTTGATGAGGTGTTTTGGATTTCGACGACAGACTGACGAGCTGACGCTGGAAGTTCCAAGATCTCTCCTCAACCATCCCCTTGTCTTCAACATTGTCGAACAACATCCAGCGGGGCAGTTTGAAACCCTTGTCTATCAGGGAGGCGCTCAACATTGCCGCCGCAAAACTGTTCTTCAGAACAACCATACCGCTGGCACTACCTGCACGGTTTTTTTCGCCGTTAATTGCGACCCAATCACCTGCAAAATTGAAGCTCACATGATCAATGTCTCCGAAGTCGCTATGTTCCGCCATATCCAAGTCCAGAAGCTTCTTGGCCTCTTTGGAAATCAGCGAGTATGCCTTGGTTTTGCGCAACCCCTGACTTAACTCAATGGCTTCAATTTCTTTCTTTAGGCGCGTGAGCTGATTGTTAAGGTCATCCTTGGCGGTCGACGCAGCTTTAATTTTCGCTGCTATTTCAAGGCGCTTTTGTAGACCTTCAAGTTCGCTGTCAATAAATCCAATCTTCCGACTTAGTTCTGCGATCTCTGCCTCTCTACCACTTGAGGGAGCCGAACGAACAAACTCCATTGTGGCTGCAGCCTTCTGCAAGGATCTCTTGGCCACGCGAAGCGAAGATTTTTTTTCAGTGAATTCAGATTTCCGCGCGGCTTGCAGCGAGAGAGACTCTCGCAACTGCATCTGAAGGTCCAATTTCACTGCCAGGGTTCTTGAGTCATCGTCCTCTTTTGATCGTGGCGTATTGCACAACTGGCAATGGCCTTTTGGCTTTTCGGCTACCGGTGAGAAGCATGAAGGGCAGAGTTCGAAATCCAAATGACCCAGAGCTAAGAAAGTTTCTGACGCAGCTTCGAAGTCGCGCAGGGATTGTCTCAAATGGTCAACAAATTGGTCCGCATCTGAAATCTCATATGAAAGCGTCTCAATCTGCTCCTCAAGGTTGCTGACGGTTTTTCGTGCCGAATTGTAAGATTTCGCTGCGTCCTTCCTGTTTCTCTCAACCTCTGGCAATTGGGCCTCACTCGCCGTCGTAGCCATCAAGCTTTCGATTACACCGAGAAGAGATTTCCGCTCCTTATTTGATTTCTCCATGGCAAGTTCAATATGCTCAGTGAGAACTTGTTCTCCGTATCCCGATGCGACCGCTACCAAGCTTTTGTATTGTGCGTTCGCGTCGTCATACCTTTTCGATACTTCGCGTAGTTTGAGCTGCTTTTCAAAGAGGTCATATCCGCCGACGCCTGATAGCAGGTCGCCAACAGCTTGGCGAGTTTGCCAAGTGTCAAAGCTTTCGACCCGAAAAATTCTCTGAACTGGTGTTAGCTGGTCAACATACAGTAAGCGCAAGATTTGATGCATAGTGATGTTGCTCGAGCCGTCGCTGATGGCTTCTGGCAAGCCCATGGCTCTGAACAATATCTGACTAAAACTATACCCTTGTTCCGTGCGTTTATATGGCTGTGTCTGCCAGCTGTCCGCGCCACTTTGGAGCGCGTCCGTCATGCTCCCAAAAAAGATATCCATGGGACGGCCACTTTTTTCAGATCTATCACGGCGCAGCGTCATCTTCCCTGCGGGAGTGGTTATCTCGAGGATTGTCTTTTCTGCACGAGATGCAGACGGCTTCCATTCCCGAAGATCTCCTCCAAGTCCAAAGAAAATAAAGTCGGCAATAGTCGATTTGCCACCACCATTTGAGCCATGGATGATGTTCACACCTTCATGGAACTTCTCATCAAACAGAACCGAGCTCCCTCGTGTTACGAGCAAACGATCAATGCGAAGTCTTGCGTTCATTGAACTGGCCCCCTTGCCGGAATTCCGGCACGTTTGGTTAACCCGGACTTACCACTGAAAGGGATTTTGGCGACGTCTTGGGTCAAGAAATTCAATAGTTTTTTCTCTTCATGGCCTTGCTCACCGGCCCTGCGAACGAGAGTGGGAGGCACCAAGTCAACATCGAGTAACGCGTTTTGACTTTCCAAAGCGTCACGTTTGAGCAGCCCTCTTCCCGCCAGTTGCTTTACGGCGGTTGACTGGAAAACCTGGAGGTCTTGCCAAACGGAAGCAGTGCCTGGAAGGCGCACAAAGTTTTTCTCGGGTCTGGTGATCTTTAGCTCGCGAAACTTGGCTTTTTCTTCAGTTGGTAACGATAGCCTGTGGAGAAGCGGTGGGTATAGAAAATACATATCGAGAATACGCAGCTTCCCAATTGGCAGGCTTTGCCGACTCGCGAGCAGAAGAGAAATCATTCGAAATGCACAGTGATATGGGTCACGCGAGGAGTGCCAAATTCTAAATTCAGTCATCGTCCCAAGCCAAATGACAATTGCCAGCAAGGTAATAGAGAACTTCGTCTACATGCTTAGCGGTGATTTCGTGATCCTTGCTAGAATGAAGCTCAACGCATGGATTGATTACTTTTTTCTGGATTTCCTCATCTATGTCTTCTGCATTACCAGACTCCGCGATGACCCTTGAAACATGCCGCTTGTATCGAGAATCCACGTCAGACATCAGCTTCGTATATCTGGTTATTGCCGCTGGTTGAGCAATTCGACTTCTCAATTCCATCGCAAACCTTTCCTTTTTTCCTCGTGCATCGCGCGATAAATAGTCTCGATTGGCATCTTTGAGTTTGGTTTCTAAGTCTCTTCTGTCATCCGTGGCCACCGTGGTAAAATACTCATAATCGCTCATGATTACCGATGGCTGTTCTGCATTCTCAGTTTCACCATTTTGACTGGATAAGGTGGGGATGCAGGAGTTAGATTGTCCTCCATCGCTTATAGGAGGGCCGACTTTCCGAAGGATCTTTCTGATGGTTGCACAGACCGATTTGTAGACTTTCGCTTCCCGGTCCTTGGGCTTGCAAATTTTTGCATGGTCAGCTTCTACGGCAACGGGTTCGCTCGCAAGCACGCCAGGGTTACCCGTGACTTTATCGACCACCATCACGCCCCAAGTTTTCTTCGTTTCGTAGTAGGATTTCACAACGACATCGCTTCGGGACATGGCGCCCTTGAAGTGGCTGTTAAGGTCTATCAGGGCATCGTCAGAGTATCGAAGCTGTTTTGCCTGTGTGCTTGTGAAGTTCTTGAGGATCGCATCTATGGATGAAGAAAGTTGTGATCCCTGATGCGGAGTGCCCAAAAATACAAAACCACGAATAGAGCTGCCGAGTTCATTGAAATCTGTGTCCAGAGAATCCTCGCATTTCCGGAGCAACTGTTTGGCGACCAACCCGCCCAAGCTGTGGCATACGAGTAGCAAATTTGGTGCCGGATGCTCCCTGCTGATCAATTCGTCTGCCATCATTGTCGCAATGTCTTGGAACGACGCTCCGCCACCGGAAAGAATTCCAGCAAATTTTGCAGAGTCGTATCCGGCTACGTATACTCGGCACTCAGGAACGTCGGAGGCAATCCACTTCGGCCAGAAGGTCTTGGGGTCTCTTTGCCAAGTGTTCTCAATGTCACCACCAAGACCGTGGATATATACAACGTCCAAAATTGCTGCTTGTTCGGTCTCAGCTGAGCATTCCGGAAAAACTTGTTTCAATTCATTGCTCTATGTTGACTAAATTCTTGGATCAGAGGATAGCCAGAAGCTCCCTCTGCGCAACCGATAATTGTTTCGCGAAGAGAGCATAATCAAATTTTCCGGCTCTCCTTGTCCTGTATGACCTTTGAAAGCGACCACCGCAAGATATGCAAATAGGATAGCGCTATTGCCTCACCGCTTGGAAAGTTCCGATTATCGTTTTTATAGCCAACTATGTGGTCGGATAGGGCAGTTGCTTGCCAGCCGACGTTGTTGCAAAACGCCCTCTTGAGGCCTGACTACCCCTTTCCCTTCTACACTTAGGCGACACGGAGACCCTTCTCTGCGGCGACCACGCACGTCTCGAATGCGCTGCCTGCGGACCTTCGTCGAAGGTTGTGCCAATGGCGGCTGGATCGCGCTATTTCAGACAGTCATGCGCTTTTCTTTAGTTTGGCTTTGCCAGCACAGTCAGGGAAGCGGACACAGCCAAGAAATGCTCCATAGCGGCCGTGTCGTTCGACAAGCCATCCTGCTTCGCAACTGGTGCAAGCCTGCTGGGCCTCCCCGCAATCAGTGCAAACAAGTTCTCCCTTAGTCTGGGAATGGATCGGAAGGCCGACACAGCAGGCCGGACAAGCCGGCATGCTGCTGCCACAAAGCTTCACGTGCTCGCAGCGATACCAATCGCGACCATCTTTCCCATGCATGTGTAGCAGGCGCCCACCGCAACCTGGGCAGGTGTGGGTGTGCTTCTGAGCATCCAAAGGCGCAACCACGCCGAACTCAGGCTCTTTCATCAGTTCCTCGACGAAGACGGAGGGGCGCGCCTCGGAAGCGAGGATCGTTACGGTCCGACGGGCTCGGGTCACGGCGACATACATGACGCGCCGCTCTTCGGCATTTTGATATGGTTCGGCCTCGGGCGATACCAGACTGAGCAAAGGGTCGTCGACGATCATCGACGGGAATCCCATTCTGGCATTGTCAGCGCCAAGGATAATGACGTGATCGGCCTCCAGGCCTTTGGATGCATGGATGGTCTTGAAGTTGATCGTCGCCCCGGGGTTTTGACGCTGGAGGCGCCCGATATCGGGCCTTAGGAAACGATATCGCCCGAGGATAAGGATCGACGGCTTCCCGCCTCCTTTACCTTCAGTGGCGGCAAGAGCGGCCACTGCGTCGTTCAAGGTCTTCTCCCCGGTATCGCGGCGCGTCCAAGCGATCCTGATCGAAGGTTCATCAGTTTTGCCTGCCGGTATCACCGTTTTGGTGATCTGAGCGGGGTTACGAAGAACGAAACGACGGGCGGCCAGAGCGATCTTGTCCACCGACCGGAAAGTTCGACCGAGATCGACGGTGCGATGGACACCAGTGGCCCCTGAATAGGTGCCACCGAATTCAGCGCCAAAGTTACGCATGATGTGGATGTCCGACCCGGCAAAGCGGTAGATCGACTGCCAGTCGTCGCCGACGGCAAACACCCTGGCATCGGAGTGCTGGCGTTTAAGTGCCTGAATCAGCCTCGCACGGCCGGTCGAGATGTCCTGGAACTCGTCGACGAGGATGTGGCGGAACGGGCTCTGATAGCGCCCGCTCTCGACGAGCGCAGTGGCGCGGTTCACCATGTCCTCGAAGTCGATGCGGTCGCCAAGGCGGGACTGATACTCGCGAAATACCGCGCCGAAAATCTTGAGGAAAGCCTCCGCCCGCTTGCCCAACTTCAGCGTTTGCGCCTTGTCGGAACAATCCTCGACCCGATAGCCGCCGTTCTTGAAGTGACGCAGGAAGGTGCCCATCAGCGAAGTGAAGCTGTCCACCACCCCGACCTCGGCCACACGATCGTAAATCTCGATATCCGGGATCGGCCGCAGCGTGACATGTGGTTCGAGCTTTTCGGCAAGTGCTTCGAGCAGCCGGCCTTCTTCACGCTCCCAGCTGTAGGTTTCCACCAGAACCGTCTCGTGCTCGGCATGGACCTGCCGTTTCCAGTCCATGCTTTCGAGGTATTCATCGCGATCTACGTAAGGCGCCGTAGTCAGTTCCTCTATGCCGTCCCTGCCGCGTTTCTTACGCACACCGAAATGCTCGATGTAGGCGCCGCTCTCTGTCAGCCGGAAATCGGGCAAGTAGGTGCGGCGCCCAGTCTTCTGGAGTTTGTGCTCGTAGCTCGGCTCGTATTCGTAGGCGATGCCGTTCCGGAACAGCCAGTTGGCGATCAGCAGCTCTTCAAAGCTGTTTACCATCTCGCCTTGCAGCGTCCGCAAGTTGCGGCTTTCGATTTGTGCATACCATTCGTGCTTCGTCTTGAAATCCCACTCTGTTGGGAAGTCGTCGAAGAAACCGGCGAACCAGCCGATCACTGTCTGCGCGATATCGCCGGCGTTCGCTACGACGTGCCGGAGGATCTCTTTCATGAGCGACAGGAACGCCTTGTCGTCTGTCGCCGTCGGCGCCAACGGTGGTTTCTCACCTTCCACATCACCGATGATCTCATAGGCCAACGCATGGAAGGTTCTTGCTGCGACGGGGACCCCGCACCTGGCTTCGATCCGCTCTGACATCTCGGCCGCCGCGTCTTTCGCGAAGGCAAGCAGCAGGAGCTCGCTTGGCTTCCTTATCTCCGCCTTCACGAGGTAAGCGGCCTTAGCGGTGATCACGCTGGTCTTGCCCGATCCGGCGCCAGCCAGAACGAGAGTCGCGTCTTCGTCGACAACGACGGAGAGACGCTGTTCCGGCGTCAGCGGCATGGACTCGACCGTGTCGAAGAAATTCTTCCAACGAAGCAGTTGAGCTTCCACGAACGCCTCGATTGACGCGTTCCGGACGGCATTCGGATCGGATGCGAACGCCGTGATCGGGGCAATTCGGGACATCACATTTTTGCCAACGGCCTCCGCATTCAGCTTAGACAGCACGCGGCTGTTTAGGTCGGCAGCATCGCGAGCCAACGGCGCTACGTGGCACGCCGCTGGGTAAGCATCCGGCACTTTAAGTGCGTCGAGCGCTTGAAGCATGCGACGGACAGCGACGTCCTCCTTTTCCAGTTCCTCCCGATTGAAATCAGCCCAGGCGTTGGCAGCCGCATCCGCGAATTTCTTGGCCGCATTCGTATCCACCGCTGGCAAGGTCAGATTTCGACCGCCCCCGAGATCGAGCGAGAGCGACGACGAGAAAAGGCCCTCTCTCACTGACGGGCGTGTCGATATATCTTCAAGCTCTATCCAGGGCGAACCAGCCCCGCGTGCCACAATACCCTTTTCTTGCAATGTTAGGGATCTTGGGTGTCGGCCCAGAGGGTCAAGCAGGAACCCCAGGAAGGATTTTGAGACGAGGTTCATGTGCACCGAATTGCCAGTTTTTCCCAAGGTGTAGCAGATATTGGACAGCGGGGAACCTTGAGGGACGCATTTCTGGCGCGAATGAACGGTCATTTACTACGACCCTTCTGAAGGTTCGGATTGCGTTGGGAACCGAGCACGCAAATACTTTGCCTACTTTTAGCTCTTATCGCGCACCACCATATTTCATACATTCTCCCCATCTGCGATGCGCGCTTCTGAGCCGAGAAAGGACCGCAGAACCACATCGGCACACGGTTTGATCATAGGGCTTCCAGACTAATTTTCGTATGAGCGCGATTGTTGACGGATCGAGACAATTTCAGGTGGAGTCAGCCATGGTAGATGTAGTATCAGAAATGCGACAGCGTTCCAAAAGTCAAAGGCTTAGTTGTGATTATTTACGCTCGAGGCACCGCAATAGTTGAGCATCGCGATTCTGGTGAACAATTCGAAATTTACGATGATGAATTGGATTGGGAGCCGGTGGGAGGTGACGATCGTGGCATGGGGCCTGAAACAATATATGAAGCCTTGGTCGAGCATGAGGAACTTGGCGATTTGCGCTGGACGGTTTCGGAGTATCCCGTTGGAGTTGAGAATTTTAAGATAACCGGCGTCGGCGTGCACCGGGTTGTCGAAGACTTTGATTATGGACTCGAACACGAACCCGAGGTTGACGATGATGACCCGGCAAACCTTCGAGATAGGTTTAAGAACAACCCCGACTGGACGAAGGCACTCACCAGGGCCACGGTAGCCAAATATTTGGTGGACTGGTTCCACTATTTCTACGAGGACCCCGCCAACGAGACACCATACAATAGCCGTGAGGGGGGCTATCTCTACATCAAGGGTGGGCCGTATTCGGCAGAGGAGGAACTCCGGGAAAATTTTGAAGACGTGGTGCCCGAAGATGCCATTCTTGAGGCTGTGGCGGACATTCAGGGCAATGGCCTGTTTGATTGGGCACCTTCACCTCGACATCCAGCCAGCATCGACTTCTATGAAGACGCAGTCGCAGAAGACTATGCGCAGGAAGACCTTTCGTTTGAGGAAATCCAAGAGATTGCCAGCGAGGGCCGAGGAGCAGGACTCGGTGGCGAGGAAGAGAAGGCTGCACGCGAAGCGGTCTTGGAACAAATTGCCGCTCTGAAAGACAACCTGCCCAAGCCTGCTTCACATGGAGGCATCGGCCACAATCACCCACCTCAAGAGTTTGAACTGCAAGGAGAAGAACTCAAGGAAGCAGCTGAGAGCCTTGATGAAATTGAAACGGAGCTGGCCTCGGATGAGCCAAATGTCGAGGCTGTGGCCCAAAAGGCATCGTTTCTCAGGAAGGCGGTTGGTTGGGTCGCAGGCAAAATTGACACGACAGTCGATGAGTTCTGTAAGTCGTTCGGGAAGACTCTTGGCGCTGCAGCTGCTGTTGCCGTTCCTGCCGCAGTTCTCGCACTACCTTACTGGGGCAAACTGGCGGTGTTGCTTGGAAGTCTGAAAGAGTGGCTTCTGCTCGCCTTGGCATTGTGACCTGTTATTTCGCTTTCTGTGTATCACGCATTGAGTTCAGGGGGCCATTGGTCTTAAAAGCTGAATGAAGGCAACGCAGCCCGCGTGCTCTCGCCTGACACGGCCAGATTGGGTTCAATCCTGCCGTTCGTTGTCCGTCTGATAGCGGACCATCTTGCGATCCTCACCTGCAATCCGACACGCCCGCCGTTCTGAGAGCCCGAGCAGGGACCTCAGGAGCGCGGTCGCCTCGCGCTTCAGAGCAGGCGTTACCACTTTTTTGAAACCAATTCCTTCATCGTCGTTAAATCCAACATCTGCTCAGCCTGCAGCTTCTTCAACTTCGCGTTCTCATCGTCGAGGATCTTCAACCGCTTTGCTTCCGCCACCGTTATGCCTCCGAACTTGGCCTTCCAGTTGTAGAAGATGCCGCAGTCGAGAGCTCGGCATTGCAGGATGTGCCAAAATGAGTGTTTCGAAAGTAGGGCCGTCACACAGGTATGTGTTACTCGAAAGGTTGTCAGTTCAAATCTCTTTTGAGTTTCTCAATCTCCCGGAGCGCGGCACGTTCGAACCGCTTTATCTGCGGGGTGATCTTTTCGTTTTCACCAAACGCGTCAGCGCTGCGCCGACCGTAGGAAGAGAAATTGCGAACGGTCCGAACACCTTCTTCGTCACACACCTTCAGATGCGTGAAACGGCGATAAAGGCGTTTTGTGTGCACCTTCGCTGACTTGCCCGAAGCGATATTGCGCTCAGCAATCTTGCGCGTTCGGCGGATTGCCCTTCGCATTTTTCGCCATTGGCGAGCCAGGGAGCTTTCTCGAATTGTAGGCCCTGTTTCATGAAGCGCGAAACCAAGATACTGCGCTGCTTTTCCAGCTACACCGAGTCCCGTGCCAGAGAACTCAGTCCGTTCGGTCTTATGTGGCGCGATCTCCAACCTTTCTGCTTTGATGAGGTCCATGATTTTGGCTTCAGCCGCGGTGCCATGAGGGCAATCGCAGATTACCAGGATATCATCGGAATACCTGCGATACATAGCGCCGATGCTATCGCAGAAGGCGCGAGCGGCTGCGTCAAACTCCATCATATAAAGGTTCGAAGCTGCAGCACTGATAGGGGTGCCTTGAGGGATGCCCCGCCGATGCCCCTTCGCGAGTTCCGGGTTCGGGTGGAACTTGATGCCGCGGGCTTTTAATTCTTCGACGCTGGCAATCCGGTCGCGGCTTTTCTCTTTCAGTCGCGCCGCGAACGTGGGGTTGGCCTTCAGTTCTTCCATATCGACGTAGTGGAAAGCGGTGATTGTCCGAAACACGCGCATCCAATGCTCCGGGAGCGACGAAACGCCAAGCAGCGCTTTCAGTCGACGCTTCAGTAAGGTGTGGTCAAGATTGTCGAAGAAGCTACTGACGTCGAACGCAAGTATTGTGACCGGTGCACGGTTCTTGGCGAACTCCAGAACTTCAGCAGAGAAGTCATAGTTGCCCCTGCCAAGCGCGCGATAGGCAAGGACGCTGTCGGATAGACCTGTTGCATCATAATGGGCATCCAGCAACTTGTTCAGCGTGCTGGCATAATAGGAGAGTATGCAGGCATCCCGATGCGAAGCATATTTTATCGGGCGGTCTTTTGAAGTGATAGTCCGGGTTCCAGTCTTCGGGCACTTTTTGTAGCGTTTTTCGGATTTCGTATAGTGAAGCAAAGGCAGGAACGAGTGCCGAAGCACGAAGTTCGGGTTCATCACTTTGCCGGCGAACCTCTCTCCGACAGGCAAATCGAAATGGCGATAACCTCTCGTCTTAAACCAATCGGGCGACATATGTCCTCCTTGTCGCAGAGTTCGGAGGACTGGCCCTGACCCTGGGCTCCGGTTGTTATGCCGGGCGTCCCCCGAACGCACGCCACCTTCTGTCAGCGTATACGTTCAGCGTCTCACTTCCGAACGCTTCGCAAACACGGGTCTCGAAACGCGAGGTGGTATAATGTAACCGTGGAGGTCCGAGCTATGCTCAGTGTCTCATTCAATCTGGCTCTGGTCGCCGCGATGCTGTTCGGCATCGTGCTGCCAGGTCACCATAAAGAGGTTGACAAGTTCAACGGCCAAACCCGTGAGCCAATTCTCGCGGGCAGTCTGTATTTGGTGAACTGGCTCCAGCAATTCAAGGTTGTGAAAAAAGTTTTTGCAAAAAGGAAGGTGCACGCAAAAGCGAGCTAAGTCTTGGCACACGCTGGGCGTCTCCGATGCAGCCTTGCTCTTAGAACGGTTCTCCATTTTCTGGCCGAAATCTCCCAGCACTGTATTTTGGGACGCCAACAGCGCACCCTAACAATTGCAATGAAGAATGCGCCGGACTACCGAAGGAGTGCGATGCCAACATCAGCGAGCTCTTCTTGATTTGCTGCTTGCGTGTATAGCTGAACCATCGACAGGTCTTGATGCCCGGTAACAGACATAATTTCATGCGCTGTGCCTCCAGCCTCCGCGAGCCGCCGCGCGATGGCTTTTCGGAGGCCGTGGCTCGAGCAATTTGGCAACCCCGCCTCGTCACACCAGGTGCGCATGTAGTTTCCCAGGCCTCCAGGAGAGCGTTGCTTTCCATTGGAAATCTCTAAGAAAGTGTTGTTGCACTTTGGAAGGGTTAGCAGGAGTGCTTCCAGACATGGGTGGAGTGGGATGTCAATCAAAACTCCGCCGCTATTTTTGGTTTTCTGACGTCGATACCTAAGTCGTCCCTCCGCAATATTCTTTGACCCCAACTTAACGACGTCAACCCGGGCTGCTCCTGTATAGAGCATGAGGTTCATCGCGGTGTTGGCCAGTGTTCCAACTGGGTGCTGCGCCTCATACCGGGCGATTTCGGCTTCGCTCCATGTGTGAATGTTCTCGGTTTTTTCTGGTAAAGGTTTAACCTTGTCCGCAGGGTTATCATTCCTCCACTCATAGTCCATGGCGAGTTCGAAAAGCGATTGCAGCAATAGTCGTAGTTGATTGGCAACGCTTGGAGTTTGGTGGAGGTCGTGTAAAATCTTGCGAACGTGCCGCAGCTTGATCGTAGCTGCAGAATGCTCGCCATACTCCGTAAGGAAATTTCCGAGTGCGCGCCGGTATTTTTTCTTTGTCGAAGCTGCCAAGTTTTCAAAACCAGATGATTGATAATACTTCTCGGACAGAGAATGAAAGCTGTGTTTCAGGGCGCGGCGTTCTGATTTCGGCCTCTGTATGTCTAACACAGCGTCCTCATAACGACGGCGAAATTCCGCGGACGCATAGTTGGCCCCGAGTTCAACTGAGAGACCTTTTTTCCGGTATCTCCAACGGCGTTTTCCATGTCGGTCGAGGTAAGAGCTGGTGCCTGGAAATTGCTTTTTTACCTTCCTGTTCATAGGAAAAATTCCTCTTGAACACTTGGTGCAGATGCGCTCTGCAGGTCGTAGATTTTCCGAGATGCGGGGTTCGCCAACTCGGAAATTTCTTTTGGCGCGCTATAGCGCAATTCTTGACCGGTTCGCCGTTCTAAGTGTTTGAAATTGTTGGAACGTGCTTGTCCCTTCGTCTCCGCCACCTGCCTTGTGGCTTTATCCCCCGCCCAAAAAAATGGTCCAAGCTTGCGGCACCGCTGTTCGGCGCGCCTGTTGTCCTGTCATCTGCGCAGGGCGGCATGATGTGGCTTGGCGGGTTTAGCGGGCTTTTGAAACATGGCGTAAATGCGGCTCTTGTGTGGCGTGTGGTCGCAGTAATAACTCTTGCTGTGACCTCTGTGCACTAGTGCGCGCCGTGGCGGCCGATATAGAAAGTTTTAACCTTTTGAGGCAAAAAAGAGCTGGAAAATCAATGCTGCGAATGATGGTTGCAGGTTTCTGCGGAGCACTGCTGTTTCCGTTGATGGCCAATGCACAAGACGGTGCGTCCGGGGTTGCGGGCAACGAACTGCCAGCTGAGGCTGCTCCGCTCGAGGAGGGCCGCCAACGTATTGGATATGGCCGTCTGTTCACCAATGACTTTCTCGCGGATGGCCGCGACCGTTGGCGCACTGGGTCGATCGGCTCTTCCAGGATTTGGGGCTATGGCTGGGACGGCACCGCGCCGTCTGCCTTTGGCGACCTCTTGGAATTGCGTTTGCATGGGCAGATTATTGCCCCCTCAAAGCTGAGCAATCCTGACGCAAGCGATCGCCCCTGGGCGGGGTCGCTCTCGGCTGGACTGCACAGCCATGTCCAGCGTGGTGATTTGGAATTTGCCCTGGGCGCCGGTCTTGTCATGACCGGCCCGCAAACGCGTCTGGATGATTTTCAGGACTGGCTGCACGATTTGGTCAGTGCTCCGCGCCCCTCTGATGCGGTTCTTGATGCGCAAATCCCGGATAGTATTCGCCCGATACTGGTGGCAGAGGCAGGCCGGTCATTTGAACTTGGCGATGCGGTGGCTCTGCGGCCTTTTGCTGAGGTGCGGGCCGGCGACGAAGCCTTGCTGCGGGTGGGGGCTGATTTGACGATTGGCTCTGTTGGCCAGGGTGAGCTGCGGGTGCGTGATGAGGTGACAGGCCAGCGCTACCGGGCGGTGACGGGCGATGCGGATGGTCTCAGCTTTACGCTTGGCGGCGACATCGCCTATGTGGCGGATTCAATCTACCTGCCCGAAGACCGCGGCTACGAGCTGACCAGCCATCGGGACCGGATACGCGCCGGGCTGCATTGGCAGCACCAGGATACCACGCTGTTCTATGGGGTTACCTATCTTGGCAAGGAATTCTCGGCGCAGGGCGAAGGGCAGGTCACCGGGTCTTTGCGGCTACGCATCCTGTTCTGAATCTCCCCCTTCAGAATTTTTTCTTTGTGCCCGGATTCTTCTGTGTTAACGAATAATTAATAAAAAAAGTTAAGGCAGGCATACGGGCAAATGAAGACGGGCTTTAAGGGCACGTTCGTCATTTCTTGGTCACAAACAGAAGTAGACGGTCTTAAGGCCGCACCTGTTGACGCGTTGGATGTGGGCGCTGCGTGGTCCTGGCACGGTGAAACCGTGCGGGTCGACGGGCCGTCCGGATTGTTGCGGCTGGACCAGGCCAATGGCGAAGCGGATATAAGACGGCGCGCAGCCAAAATGGTGCGTCGACTGGTTGGCGCTGCGGTGCAAAATCGCAGCGACGTGGATGCAATCGAGGTGGACGAGCCGCTGATGGACAGCAGCTTTGTGGTCACCAATGGTGTGCAATCCTATACTGTCACCCTGATCGAAGCAGGCAACGGCCAGCGGCCGCTGTTGATGTTTCTGGATCAAATTCCGCCGCGTGGGCAGGATTTGTGGGTGGTTCACCACTCATTGGGCACGGTTGCCGTGCCACGGCCCGAATCTGACGGCGGGGTGATCTGTTTCACACCCGGTACCCGAATCGCCACACCGGACGGTCCGCGTCTCGTTGAACAACTGCGCGAAGGTGATTGGGTGCAGACGCGCGACAATGGTGCACAGGAAATCCTCTGGATTGGGTCGCGCCGCATGACGGGTGCCCGGCTGTTTGTGATGCCGCAGCTGCGACCGGTGCGTTTTTGTGCCGGCGCGCTGGGCATTGACCGCCCTGAAGAAGAACTGCTGGTGTCTCCCGGTCACAGGATGCTGATCCGCGGCCGCGCGGCGCAGGATCTGTTCAACACGCCCGAAGTGCTGGTTGCCGCCCGCGATCTGATCAATGGCACCACCATCGTCACCGACCCTTCGGTGCGCGAGGTCACCTATATTCACCTACTGCTCAGCAACCATCAGGTGCTCTGGGCCAATGGGGTTGAGACCGAGAGCTACCACCCGGCAAATGCGGCCCTGTCGTCGCTGGATGACGGTGATCGGCGGCGGTTGATCGACCGGCTGCCGGCGCTGGAAGTGGATACGCTGAACTACGGTGTCCATGCCCGGCGCAACCTGTCAGCCTCGGAAGCGGCGATCCTGCGGCACGAGGCCGCCTGAGCCGCCTCGCAATTTCCTGACAAAGGGCGGCGGAACAGTGTTGACTCTGTCCCGCCAGCCCATATAAGCGCGCATTCATTGGTGTTGGTGGCCCCCGCAAGGGGTATGCCTGTCATGGGGGAAACCTCAAGAGGACAACGCCCTTCAAAGCCGCTCCGCGCGGCACCCTAACGAAGGAGATCAGTCGTGACTAAACGTACGTCTGCCAAGTATAAAATTGACCGCCGCATGGGCGAAAACATCTGGGGTCGTCCGAAGTCCCCGGTTAATCGTCGTGAATATGGCCCCGGCCAGCACGGTCAGCGCCGCAAAGGCAAACTGTCCGATTTCGGCATTCAGCTGCGCGCCAAGCAGAAGCTGAAAGGCTACTACGGCGACCTGACCGAAAAGCAATTCCGCCGCATCTACGGCGAAGCTGAGCGTGTAAAAGGCGACACCGGTGAAAACCTGATCGGCCTGCTCGAGCGCCGCCTGGACGCCGTTGTCTACCGCGCCAAATTTGTACCGACCGTCTTTGCTGCCCGTCAGTTCGTGAACCACGGCCACGTCAAAGTGAACGGCAAGCGCGTCAACATCCCCTCCTACCGTGTGAAAGAGGGCGACGTGATCGAAGTTCGCGACAAATCCAAGCAGCTGGCCGTCCTTCTGGAAGCCGTGCAGCTGGCCGAGCGTGACGTGCCTGATTACATCGACGCCGATCACTCCAAAATGACCGCGACTTTCGTGCGCGCACCCGGCCTGTCCGACGTGCCTTACCCGGTTGTTATGGAACCGAACCTGGTCGTCGAATTCTACGCCAAAAACTAAGCCGCTGCCCCTCTGGGGTTTTGGCGAAGGGGCTGCCCATTGGGCGGCCCCTTTTGCGTTCTGCGGCCAAGATGCGCACCGCTTCACGCGAGGGTGATCCGTGGTCGGCATTTATGTTTGTCTTCCGGCCCGGCTGCACGCTAACCTGATCCAAAGCCCGCGGCCTGTCGGCGGCGGATGTTTCAGGGGAAGACAGATGAACAAACTGATGACAGGCCTTGCCGCCACCATCCTGAGCTTGGCCGCGGCCGCAGTTGTAGCGGCGCCGCTCAAGCTGACACCGGCCAATCCGCAGCCCAAGGGGCTGAAGTCAGGCCTGTCGGTGCGCTACGCCTATCCCAACGATGTAAAAACGCTTCGCGATGCGGCCAAGGCACTTGAGGCCGGCTCCGAACGCGGACCTGCCCTCAGCGGACTGGACTACCGCGACAGCAACCGAGGCGAAAACGTGCTGACGGCCAAGGATCATGAAATGGTCGCCGCCGATATCCGCGGCTATGTCCGCTTTGATGCGCCGGGTATCTATACCATTGATTTCCTGACCAACGACGGTCTGCGCGCCGTTGTCGGCGGCAAGGTGGTTGGCAAATTCGACGGTCGCCAGACCTGCCAGGAAACATTCGCCGAAGAGGTCGAGGTGCCAAAAGCGGGCTGGTATCCGCTGCAGATCACCTACTTCCAGCGCCTGAACACCGCCTGTCTCCACATGCGGATGGCGCCCAAGGGCAAACGGGTGACCTGGATGCCAAATTCGGCCTTCGGCTACCGATAATCAGGCGCCCGCAATACCCTGCGGGACGACCCTCTCTTCCTCTTGGCAGAAATATCCCGGGGGTCCGGGGGCAGCGCCCCCGGTCTCTGCACAGCCTTACAGCGGCAGCGGCCGCCCTTCGGCGATGGCCTCCATTGCGAAATAGGACGTCACACTGTCCAGCTCGACCCCTTCGATCAGCCGCTGATAGACCCGGTCATAGCTGGTCATATCCTGGGTCACCACTTTCAGCTGATAGTCGTAATCGCCGCCGATGCGGTGAAAATCCACCACTTCGGGGATGTTCAGCACGTGGCGGCGGAAGGTCTGCAGCCAGTCTGCCGAATGATGCCGGGTGCGCAGCATGACAAATACCACAAGGTCCAGCCCCAGTTTCTGACGGTCCACCCGCGCCGCGCTTCCCTGTAGAATGCCCTTTTCATTCAGCAGCTTGAGCCGCCGCCAGCAGGCGTTCTGTGAGAGGCCGATACGCTCAGCCAATTCGCGCTGCGACAGCGCCCCATCTTGTTGCAGGGCCTTCAGGATGGATTTGTCAATGTGATCGGTAATATCGCTCATGCCCGATCATATGACACAAAATTTTGCAACAAAAGCAAATAATGTGGGGAGTTTTCTCGGAGTTCATCGCTCAAATTGAGAGGTAGAGAATAGGAGCCGCCCCCATGTCCCTTGCTGTTTTTGAAACCACCACCCGTCAGGCTGCCCGCGAAGGTCGTCTGGAACAAGGCGTCATCGGTGAGGGTGTGATGATCCCCGGCCTATTTGGGGATGTGCCCATGGTCTATGCCGACTACGTCGCCTCTGGGCGCGCCATGCGGCAGGTCGAGGATTTCGTGACCGAAAAGGTGCTGCCCTTCTACGCCAACTCCCACACCGAGGCGTCCTATTGCGGCGCCTATATTACACGTATGCGCCAGCAAGCGCGCAGCGTGATCGCCCGCCTCTGCGGTGCCATGGAAGAGGACACGGTGATTTTCACCGGGTCTGGTGCCACGGCGGGCCTCAACCGGCTGGTCAATCTGATGGGGATCGAAGAGGCGGACCAGCCGGTTGTATTCATTGGCCCTTATGAACATCACTCCAACATTCTGCCGTGGCGCGAAAGCAAAGCCAAAGTGGTGGAAATTCCTGAGGACGCAGCGGGCGGCCCGGATCTGGCGGCCCTTCAGGCCGCGTTGCTGGCCCATAAGGACAGTGACCTGAAGATCGGCAGCTTTTCTGCCGCCTCCAATGTGACTGGTATTGTCACCGATCCGGACCCGGTTAGTCGCATGCTGCATGACCACGGCGCGCGGGCGGTCTGGGACTATGCCGGCGGTGGCCCTTATCTGCCGATCGACATGGGCGGTAAGGGGGCTGCGCGCAAAGACGCGGTTGTGGTCTCGCCCCATAAATTCCCCGGTGGTCCCGGCGCTACTGGCGTGCTGATTGTCAATTCTGCCGTCGTCCAGCGCCGCTGCCCGTCCTGGCCCGGCGGCGGAACCGTCAGTTTCGTGTCGCCATGGGATCACGAGTATTCCGCCAATCTGGCTGCCCGCGAAGAGGCCGGCACTCCAAATGTCATCGGTGATATCCGCGCGGCACTGGCTTTTCTGGTCAAGGACGCCATGGGCGAGGCCGAGATTGCATCCCGTGAAGAAAAATATGCGGCCATGGCCCGCGCCGCTTGGGGGGATAACCCGCAGCTGGAAATCCTCGGCCACGCATCTGCGCAGCGCCTGCCGATCTTTTCTTTCATGGTGAAGGGTGTTTCCGGTCGCCCGGTGCATCAGCAGCTTTTCACCCGAATGCTGAGCGACGTTTACGGCATTCAGGCCCGTGGCGGCTGCGCTTGCGCGGGGCCTTATGCGCACCGGCTTCTGGGGATCGAACGCGCCGAATCCGATCAGCTCTTTGCTGAACTCAAGGCAGGTGAAGAGATGAAGAAACCCGGCTGGGTGCGACTGAATTTCGCCTATATGATGGACGAGAAAACCGTCCGCTATATCCTCGGCAGTGTGGCAGAACTGGCGCTGCGGGCGGAGGATCTGGCCGCCCGCTATGAGGTGGATGAACCCACCGCGCGGTTCAAAGCCAAAGCCGCCTGATCTTTGCCTTCCCCTGACGCCGGGGGAGGGCTATTAGGGTCTCCGGACAAGGAGCCCGAAAAACTATGACCAGGATCACACCGCAGCCCGGCATTATGGACATCGCCCTCTATCAGGGCGGGGCTGCCCATGTGGCGGGGGTGAGCAATGTTGTAAAGCTCTCCTCCAACGAAAACCCCCTGGGGCCAAGCCCGCGCGCGATTGACGCGATGCAGGCCGCCGCTGCCAGCATGAACCGCTATCCCAGCTCGGACCATGGCGCGCTGCGCAGTGCCATCGGCGAGGTGCATGGGCTGGATCCTGAGCGGATTATCTGCGGCGCTGGCAGTGACGAGATTATTGCCTTCCTGTGTCAGTGTTTTGCGGGGCCGGGGGATGAGGTGCTGTATACGCAGCATGGGTTTGCCATGTACCGGATCAGCGCACTGGCGGCCGGTGCGACCCCGGTTGAAGTGACCGAACGCGAGCGCTGCGTCGATGTGGATGCCATCCTTGCAGGCTGTACCGAACAAACCCGTCTGGTGTTTATCGCCAACCCGGCGAACCCGACCGGCACCATGATCAGCGAGGGCGAAGTTGCCCGGCTGGCCGATGGTCTGCCGGAGCAGGCTCTGCTGGTACTTGATGGCGCCTATGCGGAATATGTCGAGGGGTTCGATGCCGGTGCCAAGGTGGTTGAGGCGCGTGACAATGTTGTGATGACCCGTACCTTCTCCAAGATCTACGGTTTGGGCGGCGCGCGTGTCGGTTATGGCTATGGGCCAAAGGCTATTGTGGACGTTCTGAACCGTGTCCGCGGGCCGTTCAACGTGTCTGTTTCCGGTCTTGCCGCGGCTGAAGCCGCGGTGCGCGACACAGGCTACACCGATCATTGCCGGGCCGAGAATGCAAAATGGCGCAGCTGGCTGGCCGAAGAGCTGGCCGCCGCGGGCGTGCCCTCGGATACATCCTGCGCCAATTTCATTCTGGCCCGTTTTGCCAGTCAGGACGAGGCCGAAGCCTGCGATGAATACCTGAAAACCCAAGGGCTGATCGTGCGTCGGGTGTCCGGCTATGGCATTCCCAACGGGCTGCGTATGACGGTAGGTGACGAAGACAGCTGCCGCCGACTGGCTGCGGGTGTAAAAGCTTTCAAGGACGCCCGCACATGAGCAAGCCGATTTACGACCGTGTGGCCCTGATCGGGCTTGGGCTGATTGCCTCCTCGATGTTCTGGGCGATGAAACGTGCCGGGCTGGCGGGAGAGGTCACAGGCTATGCCCGCAGCCAGGCCACCCGCGACACCGCGCGCGAAATCGGGCTGTGTGACCGGGTCTGTGACAGCGCTGCCGAGGCCGCCCAAGGTGCGGATCTGGTGGTACTTTGCGTGCCGGTCGGGGCCATGGGGCCGGTGATGAAAGAAATCGCCCCGATGCTGAAACCGGGCGCGACCGTCTCTGATGTCGGCTCGGTCAAGCGCCATGTGATCGACGCCGTTCAGCCGCATATTCCGGACGGCGTGCATTTCGTCCCGGCCCACCCGCTGGCGGGCACCGAACATTCCGGTCCTGAGGCGGGTTTTGCCGAGCTTTATGACAACCGCTGGTGCCTGCTGGTGCCCGTGGAGGGCTCGGATCCCGCCGCCGTGGCTGCGCTGCGCGCGCTTTGGGAAGGCATGGGCGCCAATGTTGAGGAAATGGATGCTGACCACCACGATCTGGTGCTGTCGGTAACCAGCCACACGCCGCACCTGATTGCCTATACGATGGTCGGCGTCGCCGATGATCTGCGTCGGGTGACCGACAGTGAGGTGATCAAATACTCGGCTGCGGGTTTTCGCGATTTTACCCGGATTGCGGCCTCTGATCCGACCATGTGGCGCGATGTCTTCCTGACCAACAAAGATGCGACGCTGGAAATCCTCGGCCGTTTCACCGAAGAGCTGTTTGCCCTGCAGCGCGCTATTCGTACCGGTGATGGCGACATGTTGCACGATTATTTCACCCGCACCCGTGCCATTCGGCGCGGTATTATTGAGGCGGGTCAGGACACGGATGCGCCGGACTTCGGGCGCGGTCACGGCAAATGATCGCCCGCGCGGCTCTTGTTGCGGGTCTGATGGCTGTTCCGGCCGCGACCTTCGCCAGCGATGTGTCACTGCGCCCGCAGCTGCGTCCGCAAGGCTGGGAAGACGCCGCCGTTGTGACAACCGCAGCGCTGGTTTTGCCAGACCCGGATCTGTCGCTTCGCCCGGCCACGCGACCAGCCATTGTCGCTGAACAGGCCTTGTTCAAACGCCGCATGCGCCGCAAAGGCGCGGTCTGCGGTGATATCGACATTCAGGGCAAAGAGGTCGGCGCGATCTCTGGTAATCTGACGGCCTGCGGCAGCACAGAGGCCGTGCGCGTCACATCGATTTCTGGTGTTGCGCTCAGCACGCCGTCGCTGATGGAATGCGACACCGCCAAGGCGCTGAACAAATGGGTGACAAAAGGCGTGCAGCCCGCGTTCAAACGCGTCGGCAAGGTGGTGTCGCTGCGTGTGGCGGCCCATTACAGCTGCCGCACTCGAAACAACCAACCGGGCGCCAAATTGTCGGAACACGGCAAGGCGCGGGCGATCGATATCTCAGGGTTCACTCTTGAGGGCGGCGAGACGGTGACGGTTCTGGGCGGCTGGCAGGACGCGGCGATGAAGGCGCGGCTGCAGAAGGCCTGGAAGGCGGCCTGCGGGCCGTTTCAGACGGTGCTTGGCCCGGCTGCGGATCGCTATCATCAAGATCACTTCCATCTGGATACAGCCAAACGCGGCGGCCGGTATTGCCGATAGGTCGGGCGGGGTGCTCCCGCCCCCTTGGCACTGCATCTGCGATGCCGCACAAGAGGTTGGGCATGGCGCCGCTTTCGCGGCGCGGCCTCCGGCGGGAGCATTTCCGCAAAAGAGGAATGTAGCGGGCATGGAGGCCGGATCGCGGTTGGGTCAGGCTTCATTTGGCCCCTGTTGATCACCGGTGAAGTGCTGTTAATTGGGCAGGAATAAAAAGGGCCAACAGATATGACAATGTGGGTTTTCGGATATGGGTCGCTGCTGTGGAACCCCGGCTTTCCGGTGGCGAGGCGTGAGGTGGCCACATTGCACGGGTTTGCCCGGTCCTTCTGCATGAGCTCCATCCATCATCGTGGCACCGAGGAGAACCCCGGTCTGGTGCTGGCGCTGGACGAGGTGCAGGACGCCCATTGCAAAGGTCTGGCGCTGTCGGTGGAGCAGGGGCACGAAGAGCAAACCCTGGCGGAGCTCCGCGAGCGTGAACTGGTGTCCTCGGCCTATCTGGAGCGGGATCTGCAGGTGGACCTGCAAACCGGTGGTTCGGTGATGGCGGTGACCTATATCGTTGATCCCAACCACGTGCAGTATTGCGGTGGGCTGAGCCTGGAAACACAGGCTGAAATCATCGCCAAGGCCGTTGGTGGGCGCGGCCCGAATACCGAGTATCTGTTCAATACCGCCGACCACCTGAGCGAGATCGGCTTGGCGGATGCGGACCTTGACTGGCTGACAGGTCGTGTGAAGGCCCTGACCACATAAAGCCTTGGCTCTTTGCGTTTTTCTTCTGTAGGCTGATTGCAAAGAGCAGCAGCTTGCAGGAGCTTCAGCGCATGGCGCAGACCGACAGCGAAATCCGGCCCCAGTTCTCTAAGCCGGTCCGCCAGATTGTCATGATGTTGATCGCGCTTGGCCTGTCCGGGTTTGGCGCTTTTGTCGCCCTGCCGCGGGTGCTTCCAGTGTTCGAAGCCAACCCCTGGCTGAACGGCTTTATCTTCTTTGTGTTTGTGATCGGCGTGCTGGCCTGCTTCTGGCAGGTTTTTCAGCTGATCGGCTCTGTCCGCTGGATCGAACGCTTCGCTGCAGGAGAGACCGGCGATGCTGACCGCCCGCCCTCGATGCTGGCGCCTTTGGCCTCGATGTTGCGGTCGCGGGCGGCGCGAATGCAGCTGGGATCCTCATCGACACGCTCCATTCTGGATTCCGTGGCGCAGCGGATCGATGAAGATCGTGAAATCACGCGCTATATCGTCAACCTTCTGATTTTCCTTGGCCTTTTGGGCACGTTTTACGGGTTGGCCACAACGGTTCCGGCGGTTGTGGACACCATTAGAAGCCTCGCGCCACAGGAAGGCGAAGAAGGCATCGCAGTATTCAACCGTTTGATGACGGGCTTGGAGGCGCAGCTGGGCGGCATGGGCGTTGCCTTTGCATCGTCGCTGCTAGGCTTGGCCGGGTCGCTGATCGTGGGGCTGTTGGAGCTGTTTGCGGGCCATGGTCAGAACCGGTTCTACCGCGAGCTGGAGGAATGGCTGTCCTCCTTCACTCGTGTGAGCTTTTCTGCCAGCGAAGATGGCGGAGCTGGGGAGAGTGGCGTTGTCTCTGAGGTGCTGGACACCATGGCTGAACAGATGGATGCGCTGCAGGGCATGTTTGCCGAAAGCTCGGAAAGCCGGGCGATGGTTGATCAGAAACTTGGCGCATTGGTCGACTCCATCAATGAAATGAATGCGCGCCAAAGCCAGTCTGACGGAATTTCAGCCGCTCTCGCGCGGGTTGCCGTCGGGCAGGAGGCGCTGACGGAAGTGATGCGCGCGCAAGGCGAGGCCGGGCTGGATGCGGAAAGCCGGATGCGGCTGCGCTCCATCGACGTTCAGATGCTGCGCATTCTGGAAGAGATTTCGGCCGGGCGTCAGGAAAGCCTGTCTGAACTGCGCAAGGATATTGATCTGCTGGTCAAGGCCTTTGCCCCGGCCCCGGCGCCTTCACCGGCTGCGGCGCGTGCTGCGCGAATGGCGCGCCGGACGCCGCCGAAGGAGGGCTAACCAATGGCCCTGTCACGGCGCACCGGGCAACGGTTTCAGGGGTCCATCTGGCCCGGCTTCGTGGATGCGATGACCGGTCTGCTGCTGGTGCTAATGTTTGTGCTGACCATTTTCATGGTGGTGCAATTTGTTCTGCGTGAAACGATTACCGGACAGGAAAGCAAACTGGATGAGCTGGCTTCGGAGGTGAGCGCTCTGGCCAGCGCGCTGGGGCTGCAGGAACGTGAAAATACCCGTCTTGAGGCGCGGATGGGTGCTCTGACGACAACGCTGAATAGCGCGCAGGACGATCTGGCAAGCGCCCAGGTGGAGCTGAACCAGCGTGAGACATTGATCGCCTCGCTGACCGCGCAACGGGATGAAGGTGTGGCCGTTCTGAAGGCGGCGGAGACAAAGATCAGCCGGTTCGAAGCGCAGGTAGCGGCCTTGCTGGCAGGGCAGGACCGGGCGCGCGTTGCGATTGCGGCGTTGGAGGCGGATAAATCCGATCTGGAGGCTGCCCAGAAAACACTGATTTCTGAACGCGAGGCGCTGGATCTGGCATTGGCCCAAAGCCGCAGCGAAATTGATGCCCAAACCGAAGCCGCCCGGCTGGCTGCGGCCAAGCGCGAAGCGCTGGAGGCGCTGGTTGCGGATCTGCGCCAGGAAGGCGAGGCGACGGCGTCTGCATTGGCCTCATCTCAGGAAGCGCTATCCGAAGAAGAAGCCGCTCGGCTGGTCGAGGCCGCGGCCTCCGAGGCGCTGCGGGAGAGGCTGGAGAACGCCGACGCAGAGCTGACTTCAATGACCCTGCAGCTGGAGGCGGAACGCAAAAAAGCCGAAGACACACTGACCCTGCTTGCCGCTGCAGACACTGTGAAGGCGACGCTGGAGGCTGAACTGGCAGAGGTGCTGGCGCGATTGGACGGTGCCAAGGCGCAGGTCCAAGAGCGGGACGAAGTTGCTGAGCAGATGATCCGTGTGCTGGAGCAGTTGCGGGTTGATCAGGACACGGCCGTCACGCGGATTGCGGAACTCGACGCAGAACTGGCAGAGGCCCGTTCGGGATCTGAACAGACAGTGTCGCGCCTGAGCGAACGACTGGCCGCTGCAGAAACTGCGCGCGCCGCGCTGGAAACGGAACTGGCGGCATTGCGGGATGCCTCTGCCACGGTCGAAGGGGAGCGTGCCAGCGTTGAAGAACGGTTGTTGGATGCCCTTGCCAAGCTGGAGCGTGCTGAGGCGGCGGCCACAGAGTCCGAAGTGCTGCAAAGCCGTCTGGCAGCTGCACTGGCTGCCCGCGAGGAGGCAGAGACGGCGCTGAGCAGCCAGCAGACAGCTGCAGAAGTGCGGGCATTGATGCTGGCGGAGGCACGCGATGCTTTGGCCGGTGAACAGGATGTCTCTGCCGAGGCGCAGCGCCAGACCGCATTGCTGAACCAGCAGGTTGCGGCCCTGCGCAAGCAGCTGGGCGGGCTGCAGGCCATTCTCGATGACTATGAGGCGCGCGATGAGGCGGCCAAGGTGCAGATGCAGTCTTTAGGCCAGGACCTGAACACCGCGCTGGCCCGCGCTGCGGCCGAAGAGCGCAAGCGCCGCCAGCTGGAAGAGGTGGAACGCAAACGGCTGGAGGCCGAGGCCGCACAGTTGGCGGCTGAGGCAGAAAGTCTGGCCGGGCAGGCGAAGAACCTTGAACGCTATCGGTCAGAGTTTTTTGGCCGCATGCGCGAGCTGCTGGGCAATCAGGAGGGCGTGCGTATTCAGGGTGACCGGTTTGTCTTTGCCTCGGAAGTTCTGTTTTCAACTGGCAGCGCGGACCTGTCCCCTGAGGGGCGGCAAGAGATCGCAAAAGTCGCTGGAATTCTCAGCTCGGTTGCGGCGGATATTCCCTCTGAAATCAATTGGGTGATTCGTGTTGACGGGCATACCGACAATATCCCGCTTGGGTTCCATCCGCGCTATGCCGACAACTGGGAACTTAGCCAGGGGCGCGCGCTGAGCGTGGTGAAATACATGGTCGGCGATCTGGGTATTCCGGCGGACCGGCTGTCGGCCAACGGGTTCGGAGAATTCCAGCCGGTGAACCCGGAGAACAGTTCTGAGGCGCGCGCCCAGAACCGGCGGATCGAGCTGAAGTTCACCGAAAAATAGGCTGATCTGATCAACGCAATTCCATCTGTTGGCTGTAGCGACCGATCTCTTGACCGTCGCGCAGCATGACTGCCGTGCCAGTGTAGGCACCGGCGGGCCAGGTCTCGGCCTTTAGGCGCTTGCCCGCGGCGCGAAACAGTTGCGCCTGATCTTTTTCCAAGAGGGCCTGTTGGCGAAAGACCTCTCCTTGCGGGCCCTGCACGGACAGGACAATGCTATCCCCGGCCTGGCCGCCATAGGCCAATGTCCAGAACACTATTGCAGCGGCATCACTGGCAAGCGGGCTAAGGTCGGCTGTGCCGGATTCGACGCTGATATAGTCCGGCACCGCACTGTTGAACCCGCCGCCGATTAGACCACCGGGCTGGTAAGGAATATCCATTTGCCCCCACAGCCCTGCGGTGTCGGCGGCGCAGGTGCCAAGTGGGCCATTTTGAAACGGGTCAACCACCGCACCATCCCTGCGCAGCGACAGGTGCAGATGGGGGAATTGGGTCTGACCAGACAGGCCGATTTCGCCCAGTGTTGCCCCTGACTTGACCATGTCTCCGGTCTGCACCCGGATCGAGCCCTGTCTGAGGTGGCAGTATTGGGTTTCCCAGCCATCGTCGTGGCGGATCACCACCCCGTTGCCGCATTCCCGGCCCTTTACGGCCTCGGCGGTTTCATCATCGGCGGATCGGTCGGCCATCCCGTCCCGCGTTCCGGAAACGACACCATCGGCCGCCGCCAGAACACGAATGCCAGCTTGGATGTCGCTGAGGTAGGGCAGGGCAATGTCCGTGCCCTTGTGCCCGTCATAGCTGAGGCCGCCACAGGTGAAATCCCGGACACCAGGGCCGGGGTCGTGGTCGACATATTGCTGGATATGGCAGGTTTCCCCCAGGGTGCAGTCAACCGGCCATTGCAACGAGAAACCGCCCGCTGCGACAGGCGCAGCGGGCGGGAATAGCAGGGCAAGGGCGTACCCGAGCCGACGCATCAATCCGCAGGAAGCAGCGGCGGCTTGTCACCGGAAATGCGCGGTTTCTGCGGCCCTTCGACCTTCAGATCCAGCTTTCCGTCCTTGATGCTGACCTTGACCAGACCGCCTTTGGCGAGCTTGCCGAACAGCAGCTCTTCGGCCAGCGGCTTCTTGATGTGCTCCTGAATGACCCGCGACAGGGGGCGTGCGCCCATCTTGTCGTCGTAGCCCTTGTCGGCGATCCATTCCGCCGCCGGGCGGGTCAGTTCGATCTGCACACCACGGTCCATCAGCTGGACCTCCAGCTGCAGAACGAATTTCTCGACGACCTGCAGGATAACCTCCTTGGGCAGCGGTGCAAAGGAGATCACCGCATCCAGACGGTTGCGGAATTCCGGCGTGAAGGTGCGCTCGATCGCGGCGGTGTCTTCGCCTTCGCGGCGATCACGGCCAAAACCGATGGCCGCCTTGGCCTGTTCCGCGGCACCCGCGTTGGAAGTCATGATCAGGATCACATTGCGGAAGTTCACGGTGCGGCCGTTGTGGTCCGTCAGCTCCCCGTGGTCCATCACCTGCAACAGGATGTTGAACACATCTGGATGGGCCTTTTCGATCTCATCCAGCAGCAGCACGCAGTGTGGGTGCTGATCAACGCCGTCGGTCAGCATGCCACCCTGATCAAAGCCCACATAGCCCGGAGGCGCACCGATCAGACGGGAGACGGCGTGTTTCTCCATGTATTCGGACATGTCAAAGCGCAGCAGCTCAACACCCAGCTGGTCGGACAGCTGTTTGGCCACTTCGGTTTTTCCGACACCGGTGGGGCCTGCAAAGAGATAGTTGCCAATCGGTTTTTCCGGTTCGCGCAGGCCAGCACGGGCCAGTTTGATGGCAGAGGACAGTGCGGTGATCGCATCGTCCTGGCCAAAGACCACGCGTTTGAGCGAGACTTCCAGATCTTTCAGCACCTCGGCATCGTCTTTCGACACGCTCTTTGGCGGAATGCGGGCGATCTTGGCCACAACGGCCTCAACCTCTTTGACGCCGATGGTCTTGCGGCGTTTGCTTTCCACGATCAGATGCTGCGCGGCGCCCGCTTCGTCGATGACGTCGATGGCGCTGTCAGGCAATTTGCGGTCATTGATATAGCGCGCGGCCAGTTCGACCGAGGTTTTGATCGCATCGGAGGTGTATTTGGTGCGGTGGTGCTCTTCGAAGTAGGGCTTCAGACCTTTCAGGATCTTGACCGCATCTTCGATGGAGGGCTCGTTCACGTCGATTTTTTGGAACCGGCGCGACAGGGCGCGGTCTTTTTCGAAATGCTGGCGGAACTCTTTGTAGGTGGTGGAGCCCATGGTGCGCAGCTTGCCGCCCTGCAGCGCAGGTTTCAGCAGGTTTGAGGCATCCATCGCACCGCCTGAGGTGGCGCCGGCACCAATCACGGTGTGGATCTCATCAATAAAGAGCACCGCATCGGGGTGGTCTTCCAATTCGGTCACCACGGCCTTCAGCCGTTCCTCAAAATCGCCCCTGTAGCGGGTGCCGGCCAGCAATGCGCCCATGTCGAGCGAATAGATGGTGGTTTCCGACAGAACCTCTGGGGTTTCGCCTGATACGATCTTGCGGGCCAGCCCCTCGGCGATGGCGGTTTTGCCAACACCGGGATCGCCAACCAGCAGCGGGTTGTTCTTGCGGCGACGGCACAGCACCTGAATGCAGCGCTCCACCTCGGAATCGCGGCCGATCAGCGGGTCAATATCGCCTTCGCGGGATTTGGCGTTGAGGTCGACGCAGTATTTGGCCAGAGCGCTTTCCTTGGCCTCACCCTGCGGTTCGTCGCCGCCACCAATTGTATGGGGTTCGTCCTCGTCGTCGGCGCCAGCAACCGGGCGGCTTTCGCCGAAGGCCGGATCCTTGGCGACGCCATGGGCAATGAAATTCACCGCATCATAGCGGGTCATGTCCTGATCTTGCAGGAAGTAGGCCGCGTCGCTTTCGCGTTCGGCAAAGATCGCCACCAAAACGTTTGCACCGGTCACTTCCGTGCGGCCAGAGCTTTGGACGTGGATCGCGGCGCGCTGGATGACGCGCTGGAAGGCAGCGGTGGGCACCGCTTCGGAGCCGTCTACATCGGTCACCAAGTTGGCGAGGTCTTCGTCTACGAATTCAACCAGCGTTGATCGCAGTTCTCCCAGGTCGACGCTACAGGCGCGCATGACGCGGGCGGCATCGGGTTCATCGATCAAGGCCAGAAGCAGATGTTCCAGCGTTGCGAATTCGTGTCGCCGTTCGTTCGCCAGCGCAAGGGCGGCGTGGATGGCTTGTTCCAGTGTGCTCGAGAATGAAGGCACAGGCGTGCTCCTCTAGTCTTGGGTTGTTGGGGAGAGCGGCGTTAACCTTACCTCCCGTTCACCAACCATGTCCTCATAGTATTAGAGTTTGGTTGATGGAGCGGAAGCTTCAAGGGCTTTCTTTCAAATAAGGGTCACATTTAACGTGACTCTTTGTGATTGTCTTTCGCCTTCGGCGCGCTAGTTGGCGCTAAAAGCTGTCTTTGCGCCTGCGAATCTCCGCAAAAACTTCGGCATCTGCAACATCTTCCATGCCAAGCGCCGCTTTCACGGCCGGCTCTGCGGCGCGCAGGAAGGGGTTGGTGTCTTTTTCCAGCTGCAGCATAGAGGGCACAGTTGGCGTGCCATTTTGCCGGGCCGCGGCAATATCGCGAATGCGTTGCTGTAGATCCGCGTTGTCCGCTTCGATGGTTTGGGCGAATTTTCCGTTGGCCTCGGTGTATTCATGACCGGAACACACAATCGTGTCCGCTGGCAGTGCCGCAAGCTTGCACAGCGAGGCCCACATCTGCGGCGGCGTGCCTTCAAACAGCCGTCCACAGCCAAGGGCCATCAGGCTGTCGGCAGTAAAGACTGTCTTTGAGACCGGCATATAAAAGGCAATGTGACCCACTGTATGGCCGGATACATCCAGAACCTGCACCTCGTCGCCGCCGATCACAAAACTGTCACCTTCGGCGACGGCAAGGTCCAGATCCGGCAGGCGGTGGGCATCGGCTGCGGCGCCAATGACCTTGGCGGGCTGGCTGGCGAGGATCTGGGGCAGGGCGTCGATGTGGTCCCAGTGGTGATGGGTCAGCAGCACGTGGCTGAGTGTCCAGCCGCGATCGGCAAGGGCTGCCAGAACTGGGCCTGCCTCGGGGGCGTCGATCAGCGCTGTCTCGCCGCTGGCCGCATCATGGGCCAAAAAGGCGTAATTGTCGGAAAGACAAGGGATGGTGACGATCTCAAGGGGCATGGCATTCTGCCTTTACGTTGCTAAACTGCGCATAGATTGTCGTAATGGGCGGGCACCCGCAATGCATCTTGACGTGCAAGATCTGAGGAATTTCTACTACCGCAGCATGCTGGGGCGGGCGGCGCAGGCGTCGATCCGCGGGCGGCTGCTGGAGATGTGGCCCGATTGCGCCGGCGATACGGTCGCTGGATTTGGATTCGCGGCACCGCTGTTGCGGCCTTACTTGGCGGATGCGCGCCGGGTTGTGGCCCTGATGCCGGGCCCGCAGGGCGTTATGCAGTGGCCTGCAGGCATGCCCAATGTTTCGGTCCTGTGCGAGGAAACCCGTTGGCCGCTGGAAACCGGACATGTGGACCGCCTGGTGGTGATGCATGGTCTGGAAACATCCGAGCGGCCGTCCAAACTGCTGGAGGAATGCTGGCGGGTGCTGGGGCCGGGCGGACGGGCCATGTTCATTGTGCCAAACCGCGCCGGGCTTTGGTCGCGGTCGGACCGCACACCATTTGGCTATGGCCGACCTTATACTTTGGGCCAGCTTGAGGCGCAGCTGCGGGCACATCATTTCACCACCGAACGCCATGCGGCGGTGTTGTACCGGCTGCCCTCGTCGCGGCGATTCTGGCTGAAGGCAGGGCCAATGCTGGAAAAGACCGGGCGCCGTTTGCCAACGGTCCTGGCGGGGGGCGTTTTCATGGTCGAAGTGTCCAAGCAGATACATTCGCAAAAGGGACATATGATCAAGCATCGCAAACCGGCCCGTATTCGGGTGCTGGAGGGCCTGTCCAATCCGATGCCGGAGCCGGCCTAACCGGAGCGATGATTCCCATTCGCGGCATTCAGAGTCGCAAAAGCGCCGAAATTTGGCGGTCTAAGCCCTGCGACACCCCCTTTTCTCACCGTTTGTCGGGCGTTTTTTTCCCCGAGGTCACGAAAAAAGCTGCCTTCAACTTGCTTTTTTAGGGGTATGGGGTTGCTGCAAAGCGACGCACTTGGGGTAAGTTGCTGAAAACATAGTATAAACATGTTTCCCCATCGCATTTATAAACAGTTGATACGTAACTGTGCCTCTGTTACATCCACGCTGATTTTGACGCCCTCCGTAACCTTGGGGGGACTGAACGCACGCCCCCGGGGCCGCCTTCGGGCGCGCGAACCGGGGCCAATATCGGAAGGGTGGACGTGTCCGAACCAGCTTCGATTTCCGCAGGCATTGCGCAGCGCTATGCCTCCGCGATCTTTGAGATCGCTGAAGAGGGCAAAGCCCTCGACGGCCTTGAAACCGGTCTCAATGACCTGGCAGCTGCCCTTGAGGGCAGCGCAGATCTGCAAACACTGATCACTTCGCCGCTGATTTCGCGCGAAGAGCAGGAAAAGGCGATTACGGCTGTTACTGCCAAGATGGGGCTCGACCCTGTTCTGGCGAACGCGCTGTCGCTGATGGCGCAGAAACGCCGCCTGTTTGTGGTTCCAGCCATGATCGCCGCCCTGCGCGCGCGTCTGGCTGATGCCCGTGGCGAAGTCACCGCTGATGTGACCTCGGCCAAGGCCCTGACCAAAACCCAAAGCGACAAGCTGGCCAAGACGCTGGCCGAGCGCGTGGGCAAGAAGGTCACCGTGAATGCAACCGTCGATGAAACCATCATCGGCGGTCTTGTTGTTAAAGTGGGCTCGAAGATGATCGATACCTCGATCCGCTCCAAGCTCAACTCACTCCAGAACGCAATGAAAGAGGTCGGATAAATGGGTATCCAAGCAGCAGAGATTTCTGCGATCCTGAAAGACCAGATCAAGAATTTTGGTCAAGAAGCTGAGGTGGCAGAAGTCGGCCGCGTGCTGAGCGTTGGTGACGGTATCGCCCGCGTTTACGGTCTCGACAATGTTCAGGCCGGTGAAATGGTCGAATTCCCCGGCGGCATCATGGGCATGGCGCTGAACCTGGAAACCGACAACGTTGGTGTGGTTATCTTCGGCACCGACCGCGACATTAAAGAAGGTGACACCGTCAAGCGCACCAACTCCATCGTGGACGTGCCAATCGGCAACGGCCTCTTGGGTCGTGTTGTTGACGGTCTGGGCAACCCGCTGGACGGCAAAGGCCCTATCGAGGGTGCCGAGCGCGGCGTTGCAGACGTCAAAGCGCCGGGCATCATCCCGCGTAAGTCGGTTCACGAACCGATGGCGACTGGCCTGAAATCCGTGGACGCGATGATCCCCGTTGGCCGTGGCCAGCGCGAACTGATCATTGGCGACCGTCAGACTGGTAAGACCGCAATCGCGCTCGACACCATCCTGAACCAGAAATCCTACAACGACGCGGCTGGCGACGACGAGAGCAAGAAGCTCTACTGCGTCTACGTTGCGATCGGCCAGAAGCGCTCCACCGTTGCGCAGCTGGTGAAGAAGCTGGAAGAGTCCGGCGCGATGGAATACTCCATCGTTGTGGCCGCGACCGCGTCCGAGCCTGCACCGATGCAGTTCCTGGCACCCTACGCCGCGACCGCAATGGCAGAATTCTTCCGCGACAACGGCAAGCACGCCCTGATCATCTATGATGATCTGTCCAAACAGGCTGTTGCTTATCGCCAGATGTCCCTGCTGCTGCGTCGTCCGCCCGGACGTGAAGCCTATCCTGGCGACGTTTTCTACCTCCACTCGCGCCTGCTGGAGCGTTCGGCCAAGCTGAACGAAGACTTCGGTGCCGGCTCGCTGACCGCGCTGCCCGTCATTGAAACCCAGGGCGGCGACGTGTCCGCGTTTATTCCGACCAACGTGATCTCGATCACCGACGGTCAGATCTTCTTGGAAACCGAACTGTTCTACCAGGGCATCCGTCCTGCTGTGAACACCGGTCTGTCGGTTTCGCGCGTTGGCTCCTCGGCTCAGACCGATGCGATGTCCTCGGTTGCTGGCCCGGTTAAACTGTCGCTGGCTCAGTACCGCGAAATGGCGGCCTTTGCTCAGTTCGGTTCCGACCTGGACGCCGCCACTCAGCAGCTGCTGAACCGTGGTGCCCGCCTGACCGAGCTGATGAAGCAGCCGCAGTACTCGCCGCTGACCAACTCGGAAATCGTTTGCGTCATCTTCGCCGGCACCAACGGCTACCTTGACAACATCGACCTGAAGGACGTCGGCCGCTTCGAAGCTGAACTGCTGTCCTTCCTGCGCACCAAGAAAGCGGACTTCCTGCAGTGGATCACCGACGAAGATCCCAAGTTCAAGAAGGGCGAACCGCTTGAGAAAATGAAAGCAGCGCTCGACGAATTCGCAGCTGACTTCGCGTAAGGGGAGCGCAGCAGATGCCTTCGCTCAAGGACCTAAAAACCCGGATCCAGAGTGTGAAAAACACTCGGAAGATCACAAAAGCCATGCAGATGGTGGCCGCGGCGAAACTTCGCCGCGCCCAGGAAGCTGCTGAAGAGTCCCGGCCCTACACCAAGCGGTTCAACACCGTGATGGCAGGCCTGGCCGCTTCGGCTGGCGGCAGCGACAACGCTCCGGCGCTCATCAAGGGCACCGGCAGCGATCAAGTTCAGCTGCTGATCGTAATGACCAGCGAACGTGGTCTTTGCGGTGGCTTCAACTCCAATATTGCCAAGCAGGCGCGCCTGAAAGCTCATGAGCTGAAGGCCGCTGGCAAGACCGTCAAGATCTTGACCGTTGGCAAAAAGGGCCGTGACGCTCTCAATCGTGACCTCGGTGATTGCTTCATCGGCCACGTGGACCTGAGTGCCGTCAAACGACTCGGCTATGTGAACGCTCAGGACATCGCTCGCGATGTGCTGGCCCGTTTCGACGCCGGCGAATTCGACGTAGCGACGATCTTCTTCGCGGAGTTCGTCAACGTTGTGACCCAGATCCCGACCGCACAGCAGATCATTCCGGCCTCTTACGAGGGCGGTGAGGTCGAGGGTGTATCGGCTGGCTATGACTATGAGCCCAGCGAAGAGGCGATCCTCGCCGACCTGCTGCCTCGTGGTGTTGCCACGCAGATCTTCTCGGCACTGCTGGAAAACGGTGCATCCGAACAGGGTGCCCGGATGAGCGCGATGGACAACGCGACCCGGAACGCGGGCGAGATGATCGACCAACTGACCATCGAGTTCAACCGTTCCCGTCAGGCCGTGATCACCAACGAGCTGATTGAAATTATTTCGGGCGCTGAGGCGCTCTAAAAGACAACCGGAGACCAACTAATGGCTAATGCAAAAGGTAAGGTGACCCAGATCATCGGCGCCGTTGTGGACGTCCAGTTTGACGACCACCTGCCCGCGATTCTGAACGCACTGAACACCGAAAACAACGGCAAGCGCCTGGTACTGGAAGTATCCCAGCACCTCGGCGAGAACACTGTTCGTTGTATCGCTATGGACGCGACCGAAGGTCTGGTCCGTGGTCAGGAAGTAACTGACACCGACGGCCCGATCTCGATCCCCGTCGGCAATGCGACCCTGGGCCGCATCCTGAACGTTGTCGGCGAGCCCGTCGACGAAAAGGGCCCGGTCAACGCGACCGAAACCCGCGCCATCCACCAGCCCGCACCGGCGTTCGAAGAACAGTCGACCGAGTCGGAAGTTCTGGTAACCGGCATTAAGGTTGTGGACCTGCTGGCACCCTACGCCAAAGGCGGTAAAATCGGCCTGTTCGGCGGCGCCGGCGTTGGCAAAACCGTTCTGATCATGGAACTGATCAACAACATCGCAAAAGTGCACTCGGGCTTCTCCGTGTTCGCTGGTGTTGGTGAGCGGACCCGTGAAGGTAACGACCTGTACTGGGAAATGATCGAATCCAACGTGATCAAGCCCGACAACCTGGAAGAATCGCAGGTTGCTCTGGTTTACGGTCAGATGAACGAACCTCCCGGAGCCCGTGCCCGTGTTGCTCTGACCGGCCTGACCCTGGCCGAGCAGTTCCGCGACCAGTCCGGTACCGACGTTCTGTTCTTCGTGGACAACATCTTCCGCTTCACACAGGCCGGTTCCGAAGTTTCGGCTCTGCTGGGTCGTATTCCTTCCGCTGTGGGCTACCAGCCGACACTGGCGACCGACATGGGCGCCATGCAGGAGCGCATCACCTCGACCAAAAACGGCTCGATCACCTCGATCCAGGCTGTTTATGTTCCGGCGGATGACCTTACCGACCCTGCACCGGCAACCACCTTTGCGCACCTCGACGCAACCACCGTTCTGAACCGTGCGATCTCCGAGCTGGGCATCTACCCCGCCGTTGACCCGCTCGATTCCTCGTCGCGTCTGATGGACCCGCAGATCGTTGGTGAAGAGCACTATCAGGTGGCTTCCGACGTTCAGCAGATCCTCCAGCGCTACAAGTCGCTGCAGGACATCATCGCCATCCTCGGCATGGACGAACTGTCTGAAGAAGATAAGCTGACCGTGGCCCGTGCCCGTAAGATCCAGCGCTTCCTGTCGCAGCCCTTCGACGTTGCGAAGGTCTTCACCGGTTCTGACGGCGTTCAGGTTGCCCTGGAAGACACCATCTCGTCGTTCAAGGCTGTTGTAGCCGGCGAATACGATCACCTGCCCGAAGGCGCCTTCTACATGGTTGGCGGCATCGAAGAAGTGATCGCCAAAGCCGAGAAAATGGCTGCTGAAGCGGCCTAAGGAGGGCCCTAATGGCTGATACCATGCAATTCGACCTGGTGAGCCCTGAGCGGAGCCTTGCTTCGCTCCAGGCCACCGCGGTTCAGATCCCGGGTGCGGAAGGTGACATGACGGCTATGCCGATGCATGCGCCGACCATCACCACCCTGCGTCCGGGTGTCCTGCGGGTTGAAAGCCCCGCCGGCACTTCGGAGTATCTGGTCACCGGCGGGTTTGCTGAGATCAACGGCGAAGCACTTTCGGTTCTGGCCGAACGCGCATTGCCGATGGACGAAGTGACCCGCGCGCATCTGGACGAGCTGATTGAAGAAGCACGCGAGATGTATAAGACCGCTCAGGAAGACGACCAGCCGCACGGCCTGGTCGCTGACGCTGCCAAGCTGCTTGCAGACATGGAAGCGCTCGGCACCCATATGTCGCTCTGAGCTGTCCGTTCTGGACTGTAAGATTTTGAAGCCGGCCCTTCGGGGCCGGTTTTCTTTTTGCCGCTTTCCCGATTGTTAAGCCCGCGTTAGTAACGTGGTATTGAAGGAATGTGCGATTTTCCCATGCGACGACTGAGCAACCCAAGAACCGGCATCGAACAGGGCGAGACTGAGGTCTTCTCTGACTTTGAAAGCGGCGGTGAGATGTGGACCGGCACCGGCCCGCGCGAGCGACGCTGCAAGGTCGAATTTGGTGAGGCGTTTGGCGCCCCGCCAGCGGTGCAGCTGTCGATCTCCCTGTGGGACATGGAAACCTCGGCCGCGGTGCGCGCGCATCTGATTGCCGAGAATGTCACCCCAACAGGATTTGAGATTGTCTTTCGGACCTGGGCAGACAGCCGTGTCGCCCGCATTCGCGCCGCGTGGCTGGCCATAGGCGAGCTGCCTTTTGGCGATGACTGGGACGTTGAATAAGGGTACGTGGCCCTCTCCGGTGGGTTTTGCCTCAGAGGAACGCCCTAGAGGCGTAGAAACGCGGCTTAGGAACAAAAAAGACCCGGTCAGTTTCCTGACCGGGTCTTGATCTTGGGTTCGTCTGAACTTGATTACTGGCCGTTGGTATAAAGGCTCTCGTAGATCGGGATCAGGGTCTTGTCTTCGAACAGCGAGGACACAGATGTGCCGTGCCAGATGTTCAGGATAGCTTGGGTGAACAGCGGTGCGGTGGGCACGATGCGGATGTTCGGCGTGTTCAGGATTTCCTGCGTCGGCTGGATCGTGTCGGTCAGCACCAGCGACTTCATCACCGAATTGGTCACACGCTCTACCGCAGGGCCGCTCATCACGCCGTGGGTGATATAGGCGTGAACTTCCTTGGCGCCATTGTCCAGCAGCACCTGAGCTGCCTTGCACAGGGTGCCGGCGGTGTCGCACATGTCATCGACGATCAGGCAGATCTTGTCGGTCACGTCGCCAATTACGGTCATCTCGGCCACTTCACCGGCCTTTTCGCGGCGCTTGTCGACGATCGACAGCGGCGCGCTGATACGTTTGGCCAGTTCGCGGGCGCGGGCAACGCCGCCCACGTCAGGCGATACGACCATCAGCTCGTCCATGCGGTCCTTGAACTGCGCCTTCACGTCCAGTGCAAAGATCGGCGAGGCATAGAGGTTGTCGACCGGGATGTCGAAGAAGCCCTGAATCTGCGCGGCGTGCAGGTCCATGGTCAGAACCCGCTCGATGCCCGCACCGGTCAGCATATTGGCGACCAGCTTGGCCGAAATCGGCGTCCGCGCCTTGGTGCGGCGATCCTGACGGGCATAGCCGAAGTAGGGGATCACGGCGGTGATGCGCTGTGCCGAAGACCGGCGCAGGGCGTCAGCGATGATCAGCAGCTCCATCAGGTTGTCGTTGGCCGGGTTCGAGGTCGGCTGGACGATGAACATGTCTTCGCCACGGACGTTTTCGTAGACTTCGACGAAGATCTCGCCGTCGTTGAAACGTTCGACACGGGCGTCGACCAGACCCTGATCCACACCACGGTGCAGGCTCATGCGGCGGGCGATGGCCTCTCCGAGCGGAAGGTTGGCGTTCCCAGCGATAAGCTTAGGTTCGTTGAGTTGCGGCATCGGCTGAATATCCCCAGGCAGCGAATGTCTATGTGACAGATTCGTGATATTGAACCCCGCTTAGCATGCGCTTAGCTTCAGGCCTAGTTCCGAGGGGGAGAAATTGTCCATGCGCGTCATCGATTACTATTTTGCGACCTTGTCGCCATACGCCTATCTGGCCGGCACACGGCTGGAAGAGATCGCAGCCCGGCAGGGGGTGCAGATCAACTACAAACCGCTCGACCTGCCGGCGTTGTTTGCCCGCACCGGCGGCTCGCTTCCCAAGGATCGCCATATCTCGCGTCAGGAATACCGCGCCCAGGAATTGGTGCGGCAGGCCAAGAAGGTCAATCTGCCCTTTAACCTCAAACCTGCGTTCTGGCCGGTGAATATGGCGCCGTCCTCTTATGCGGTGATCGCCGCACAGGCGGCGGGTGGCGGTGATGTCGGAGCTCTGGTTCATTCCTTTCTGCGCGCCTGCTGGGCGGAAGAGAAGAATATCGCCCATGATCAGGTGATCCGCGACTGTCTGGAGGCGGCGGGCTTTGACGCATCGCTGGCCGACAGCGGTTTGCTGATGGGGGCAGAGACCTATGCGCAGAACCTGGAGGACGCGGTGAAGGCCGGCGTGTTTGGGGCGCCCTTTTATGTCACGCCGGATGACGCGCGGTTCTGGGGTCAGGACCGGCTGGAAGATCTCGAGTCATATCTGGCAGGGCAGGCGGAATGAACATGCCCACCAGCCTGCCGCAGCCAGTGTTTACGCGCAGCTTCGGCCATGGCGCGCGCGATGTGCTGGCGGTGCATTGTTCACTGGGCCATTCCGGTGCCTGGCGCGGTGTCGCTGAACATCTGGAGGCTGAGGCAACTGTCAGGGCCTTTGATACGCTCAGCCACGGCAAAAGCCCCGATTGGGACGGGCAGGGGGATTTCCAGGACCGTAATGTCGAGGCGGGTCTGACCATGCTCACCCACCGTTGCGATCTGGTCGGCCATTCCTTTGGGGCCACAGTGGCCCTGCGTATGGCTTTGGCGCGCCCCGAACTGGTGCGGTCGCTGACCCTGATAGATCCGGTGTTCTTTGCGGTGGCCATCGCTGACGGGTCCGCTGCGGTGGAGGATATGGAGCAGGTACAAGAGCCGTTTCAGGCCGCGTGGGAATCTGGCGACGTCGCGCAGGCCGCGCGGTTGTTCAACCGCATCTGGGGTGGCGGAGGCCCCAAGTGGCCGGACCTGCCCGAGGCCGCCCGCGCAGGTATGATCCGCTCCATCCATGCGATCCCTGCGGCCCGCGCTGCCCTGCATGATGACCTTGCTGGCGTGCTGCGCGACGGGGTACTGGACAGGCTGACTTTGCCGGTGCTGATGATCCAGGGTGGAGAGACACATCCGGTGATTTTTGATGTCACAACGGGGCTGGAGCGGCGCCTGCCGGATGCGCGGATCAAAACCGTTGCCGGGTCAGGCCATATGGTGCCGGTGACCCATGCGTCGGAAACAGCCGGGCTGCTGCGCGACTTTTGGGGCGCTCATAGCCAGTTTTAGAATAAGGTGACGCAGGACGCGCCTCGCGCCTGCGTCGGACATCCAGTCAGACCCCGTTTCAGACGCGTTTCAGACGGGTTCTTCGATGATGTGGTCTTCCCAGTCTTCTTCGTTGACCTCGAATTCGGGCACGCACCAGCCACGCACAGACACACCGGCATCATGGACGCTTTGTGGGTCGCCGGTCAGCAGCGGGTGCCATTCGGGCAGTTTGTCGCCCTTCCACAAACGCCGATAGGCGCAGGTTTCTGGCATCCAATAGGCGTGAGTGTCCAGATTGGAGGGTTTCAGCGAGATGCACTCCGGCACAAACTGGTGGCGGATCTCGTACTGCGAGCAATGGCAACTGTCGCAATCGAGCAGGCGGCAGGACACGCGGGTCAGGGCGACTTCGCCAGTATCCGCATCCTCCAGCTTGTTGAGGCAGCACTTGCCGCAGCCATCACACAGCGCCTCCCATTCCTTTGGGTTCAGCTTGGCCAGAGGCTTCTTTTCCCAGAAGCGGTTCGCCAGTCCGGCGCGGTCAATCGGGTCGCTCATAGGATTTCCAGAATGCTTCGGGATTTGGCGCAATCAGCGTCCATCTGGGCGATCAGCGCCTCCAGCCCATCAAACTTTCGTTCCGGGCGCAGGTAGTCGACCAGAGCCACCGACAGCGTCGCGCCATAGAGGTTGCCGGTGAAATCCAGAAGGAAAGTTTCAAGATTGGGCTGCGCACCGTTGAACATTGGCCGCACGCCCAGCGAGGCCGCGCCAAAGTAGCTGCCGGCATTGGGGCCGTCCAGAACATCGACCAGCACCGCATAAACACCAAATTTGGGCAGGTGCAGCCCGTCAACGGACATGTTGGCGGTGGGAAAGCCCAGTTCGCGACCGCGTTGTTCGCCGCCGATCACCTCGCCTTCGATGCGGTGCCAATGGCCCAGCATGGCGGCGGCATCGCGCGGGCGGCCTTCGCTCAGCGCGGTGCGGATCGCGGTCGAGGACACGGTATTTTCGGAATGTTCCATCAGGGGCACGACAGTGACTCCAAAACCATATTGCTTGCCAAAGCGGGTCAGGTCTTCCGCGGTGCCGCTGCGACCCTTGCCAAAGCAGAAATCCGCACCAACAACCACATGCACAAGGCCAAGACCTTCGGCGATGACGTCGCGGGCAAATTCATCGGGCGTCAGGGACGACATCAGCTTGTTGAAATTCAGCTGGTAGAGCCGCTCAACCCCGAGTTTCTCAAGCCGGTGGGCGCGGGCTTCGGCGCGCATCAGGCGAAAATGCGGGGCATCGGGGGCAAAGAATTCGCGCGGGTGGGGTTCAAAGGTCATGATCCCCAACGGGGCGCCCGGCACAGCATCACGGGCGATGCCGATCACCGCCTGATGGCCCCGGTGGACGCCATCGAAATTGCCGATCGCAACGCTGGCGCCGCGATCCTGCTCTTCTACAAACTGATAATCTCGGATGATCCGCATGGCGCATCCGTACCTTTCCATTGCGGACGGTTCAAGCCGCATTGATGGCAGTTTGAAGGCCGCGCGGAAAGGCGGGTCAGTCGAACTTGCGCGAGGGCGCCATCACGGTGGCCTCACCAACCAGTACCTTCTTGCCATCGACCATGCAGCGGCAATCCAGTTGCACCCGGCGTTTGTCGATCTGGATGCCGATGACTTCGACCTCGGCCAGCACCATGTCGCCGGGGCGCACAGGGGCAAGGAATTTCAGCGACTGGCTCATGTAGATGGTACCATGGCCGGGCAGCTGCTCACCGATGACGGCAGAAACCAGACCGGCGGTCAGCATGCCATGGGCGATGCGGCCCTGAAATATGGTGTCGCGGGCGTAATCATCGTCCAGATGCACCGGGTTCTGATCGGTCGATACTTGGGCGAACAGCTCGATGTCTTCATCCGTCACCTGTTTGCGCAGGTAACGGACCATGCCCATTTCGATGTCTTCGATGCAGATGGTTCCGCGCGGCAGATTGTCCAACATTCGACCCTCCGGTGGTTTGGGCTTGAAATTTTCGGACGTTAGATTGCCCGTTCTTGCAACTTTATTACTTCGCAGCTGCAGAAAATCAAGCCCAAATCTCGCTAGCGCAGAAAGCCGATGGCATATTCGGGGTTGGACATTTCCTTATCCAGATAGGTTTTCAGCGCCTCTGCGTCAGGCTGGACTGATGTCTTTGTCTCACTGGCTGCAAGGCCGCCGGTGATGAACAGGGAATCGATTCCTTCGCCGATCGCGCCTTTGATGTCGGTCAGGATACCGTCGCCGATGGCCAGAATGCGGCTGTCGTCGATATCGGTGCCCAGTTCAGACAGGCGGCGGCGGGCCAGATCGTAAATCGGCGGGTAGGGCTTGCCAAAATAGAGGCTCTCACCGCCCATCTCGGTATAGAGCTTGGCCAGCGCGCCGGCGCACCATTCACGCACCTCGCCGCGGTCGACGATGATATCGGGGTTGGCGCACAGCAGCTTCATGCCTTTCTGTTTGGCATAAAGGAAATCTGCCCGGTTCACATCCGGATCGGCCATGGCATCAAACGGGCCGCAGCAGATGATGCCCTCGGCCTCTTGCAGGGGAACGCGGGTAATGTCGACCGGCTCATGGATCACGCTCAGCGGCTCAAAAAAGCCCGCGTCACGCTGCCATTCGCCCATGAAGTAGACATTGTTGCCCACGGCACCTGTAAACATTGCTGCGCGGGCGGAATCGCCTGAGGTGGCGATGGTGTCATAGGCATCGGCAGGCACACCGAACTGTCCCAGCTGATCGGCTACACCGGCGCGGGGTTTGGGTGAATTGGTGACCAACACAACGATGCCACCCCGCTTGCGGTAGGCCTGCAGTGCCGCGACAGCGTCGGGGAAGGCGTTAACGCCATTATGAACGCAGCCCCAAAGGTCCACGAACAGGGCGTCGTAGGTCTGGGAAATATCGGAGAGGTTCTGGACGATTTGGGTCATGGCCGGGCCTTTTGGGCAGGAATAAGGGGTCTGGTGACAGATATGTCAAAGCGACATCCATTTGGCCAGAGCGCGCCATGTCGGCTACATTTATTGCTAACAGGCGTTTGCCGAAGTGCTGGTGGAAAAGAACTTTTACGCGCTAACACTTAGACGTCTATCCCGGCAACGCCGCTGCGATGACAAGAAGACACAGCTGCAATACCACGATCAGGTTGAGCAGGGTTCGAAATGGCTGTTTTTGGGTTTTGTGCCGCAGTTTGTGCTGGGCGATCTTGGCACCCGGTGTGCCGCCAAACAGGGCTGCGAGCAGCAATGCCTTCTCTGGGATCCGCCATATTTGCCGACGGGCCGCGCGCTTATCCAGCCAGAACAGCAGGAAGGTGGCCAGGTTGATGGCCATAAGAAACATGCCGGCGGCTGGGGAGACGTCAAACAGCATCGCGGTTCCAGAAAAGGAAAAAGGGCGCTGAAACAGCGCCCCTTCTTATGCGTTCACAACAGATTTCAGACCTTGAGGCTGGGGATGATCTGCTTTTTGCGGCTCATCACGCCGGGCAGCACAACAGAGTCGCCCTCAACTGTTGCGTCAAAGCTCTTCTCGGCGACGGATTTCACCAGATCGTTCGGCACCAGCAGGGTGGCTTCTTCGTTCAGGATGTCGATGACAAACAGCAGCACCTGCTCAACACCGTCTTCGGCGGCAACAGTGACCATGCTGCCCATCAGCGAGGCCTTGCGGTCCAGCACAACGCCGGGTGCGGTGGTTTCCAGCACAGAGACGCGGAATTTGGTGCCATCAACGGCGTATTCTTTCGAATCCATCCGCAGCAGTTCGGCATCCGAGAAAGAGGAGACGTCGGATTTGGCGGCAAACATTTCGGCCGCGTAGGTCGCGATGTCGAGGCCCAGATCGGTGGCCAGTTTCTCGGCCACGGCGCGGTCGTGGTCGGTGGTGGTCGGCGAGCGGAATTCAAGCGTGTCGGACAGGATGCAGGTCAGCGCCGCGCCCTTGATGGCTTCCGGCATCTTGGCGGCGTCATCGCCCATCAAGTCGATCATGATGGTTGCGGTGCAGGCCAGCGGGCGGATGGTGATGTCGATCGGGCCTTTGGTTTCCAGACCGCCGACCAGCTTGTGGTGGTCGATGATCGCCTGAACGTCAGCGCCGTTGATATTGGCGGGCAGTTCGGCCGGGTTGTTGGTGTCGACGATCACGACCGGCGCGCCGTCTTCGACGTCGGCGATGATCTCGGGCTTATCAAAGCCCCAGCGCTGCAGCATGAAGGCGGCTTCGGTGTTGGGTTCGCCCAGCAGTTTGGGAGCGGCGGCAACGCCTTTCACTTCGTTCAGGTACCAGGCCCAAACGATCGGGGAGCCGGTGGAATCGGTGTCGGGGGATTTGTGGCCGAAAACTTGGATGGTCATGATGTGGTCCTATGGAATGCGCGGAAGGAGTTTGCGCGCCTTATAGGAGTGTGTGCGCGCCTTGTCACCCCGCAGGGCTAGGGTGCGGCAGGAGGTCTCTGCAGTTTGGCGCTGTCGCGTGGCGCCCGACAAAACGAGATTGGCGCTTGGTCGTCTTGGACCAACCCGGCCACCGCGCATTTGCGACATTGTTCAATTGCCCGCTTTTTCCTCCGCCCCGTGCACCCTATGGTCGGCTCATGAAACGAGAAGATCAGCTGTATCCGCCGGTGAAGGCGCTGCTTGAAGGGCAGGGCTATCAGGTGAAGGGCGAAGTGGGCGCCGCCGATGTGGTGGCCTGCCGCGCCGATGAGCCACCGGTGATTGTTGAATTGAAGCTGAAGTTTTCGCTGTCGCTTTATCATCAGGCCGTCGCGCGGCTGGCGGTTACCGATCATGTCTATGTGGCCGTTCCCAAACCCACAGGGCGGCAGGCGCGGCGGATGGTGAAGGAAAACACCGCCATGTGCCGCCGCCTGGGACTGGGCCTGATCTGCGTATTGGCGGATGGGCGCACCGAAATCTTATGCGATCCGGGGCCTTATGCACCGCGAAAATCGAAGAAAAAGGCGGCGCGACTGCTGCGTGAATTCTCGCGTCTGCGCGGTGATCCCAATGCGGGCGGCGCGACACGGCACGGGATTGTCACCGCCTACCGTCAGGATGCACTGCGCTGTGCCGCCTATCTGGCCGAGCACGGATCGGCCAAGGGTGCTGCGGTTGCCAAGGCGGCTGGCGTGCCGCAAGCCACTGCTTTGATGGGGAAAAACCATTACGGCTGGTTCGAACGTGTCGCGACCGGGATCTATCAAATCACTGACGCGGGGCGTGAAGGTCTGAAACACTGGGCCTATAGCTGGGAAGAGACCACGCCGGGCGGCGGCAAATAGCCGGTTTTTTTTGCCCGGACTTTTATGCACGAAAAATCTCACCATATTGCTGTTGACTCGGGTGGATGGCATGCCTAGCTATTCTGCCGTTAGCACTCTCCATCGGTGAGTGATAACAGCCCTCGCGGGGAGCGAGGGACAGATAACAACCTTTGAGCCTTAAGGAGCTGCAAAGATGGCATTGAAACCGCTTCATGACCGTGTGCTGGTTCGTCGTACCGAAAGCGAAGAAAAAACCGCTGGTGGCCTGATCATTCCGGAATCCGCAAAAGAAAAGCCGAGCGAAGGCCAAGTTGTCTCGACCGGCGAAGGCGCCCGCAAAGACAGCGGTGAGCTGATCGCGATGGCCGTGTCCGCAGGCGACAAGATCCTGTTCGGCAAATGGTCCGGCACCGAAGTCACCGTCGACGGCGAAGAGCTGCTGATGATGAAAGAAAGCGACATCATGGGCATCATCGAGTAAGCCAGCTGGCTTCTCTGATCCCTTCTATCGCTGACAAATACAGACTTTTCTCGAGGAGAATAAAACATGGCTGCTAAGGACGTCAAATTCGACACCGATGCCCGGAACCGGATGCTGAACGGTGTCAACATTCTGGCCGACGCTGTCAAAGTAACCCTGGGCCCCAAAGGCCGTAACGTGGTTCTGGACAAATCCTTTGGCGCACCGCGCATCACCAAAGACGGTGTGTCGGTTGCCAAAGAAATCGAACTGGAAGACAAGTTCGAAAACATGGGCGCCCAGATGGTGAAGGAAGTTGCTTCCCGCACCAACGACGAAGCAGGCGACGGCACCACCACCGCCACCGTTCTGGCCCAAGCCATCGTCAAAGAAGGCCTGAAGCAGGTTGCTGCTGGCCTGAACCCGATGGACCTGAAGCGCGGCATCGACCTGGCAACTGCCAAAGTCGTTGAAGGCATCAAGGAAATGGCACGCGAAGTCAAAGACTCTGCTGAAGTCGCTCAGGTTGGCACCATCTCTGCCAACGGCGAAGAAGCCATCGGCAGCCAGATCGCAGACGCGATGCAGAAGGTTGGCAACGAAGGTGTTATCACCGTCGAAGAGAACAAGGGCCTGGAAACAGAGACCACTGTTGTTGAAGGCATGCAGTTCGACCGCGGCTACCTGTCGCCTTACTTCGTGACCAACGCTGACAAGATGATTGCAGATCTCGACGACTGCATGATCCTGCTGCATGAGAAAAAGCTGTCCTCGCTGCAGGCGATGGTTCCGCTGCTCGAGCAGGTGATCCAGTCGCAGAAGCCGCTGCTGATCGTTGCAGAAGACGTTGAAGGCGAAGCGCTGGCAACTCTGGTTGTCAACAAACTGCGCGGCGGCCTGAAAATTGCTGCTGTCAAAGCACCGGGCTTCGGTGATCGCCGCAAAGCCATGCTGCAGGACCTCGCAATTCTGACCGGCGGTCAGGTGATCTCCGAAGATCTGGGCATGAAGCTCGAGTCCGTGACCATGGACATGCTGGGCACCGCCAAGAAAATCGAAATCACCAAAGACGAAACCACCATCGTCGACGGTGCTGGCGAAAAAGCCGAGATCGAAGCCCGTGTTGGCCAGATCCGCGCTCAGATCGAAGAAACTTCCTCCGACTACGACCGCGAGAAGCTGCAGGAACGCGTTGCCAAACTGGCAGGCGGTGTTGCTGTGATCCGCGTTGGTGGCATGACCGAAGTGGAAGTGAAAGAGCGTAAAGACCGTGTTGACGATGCTCTGAACGCGACCCGCGCTGCTGTGCAGGAAGGCGTCATCGTTGGTGGTGGTGTTGCTCTGGTTCAGGCCGGTAAAGCGCTGGCCGATCTGGAAGGCGCCAATGCTGACCAGAACGCTGGTATCGTGATCGTGCGCAAAGCCATCGAAGCGCCGCTGCGCCAGATCGCTGAAAACGCCGGTGTTGACGGTGCAGTTGTTGCTGGCAAGGTTCGCGAGAGCACCGACAACAACTTCGGTTTCAACGCTCAGACCGAAGAATATGGCGACATGTTCTCCTTCGGCGTGATCGACCCGGCCAAAGTGGCCCGTACCGCGCTGGAAGATGCGGCATCGGTTGCTGGTCTGCTGATCACCACCGAAGCCATGGTTGCCGACAAGCCGTCGAAAGACGGCGGCGCAGCCGGTGGCGGTATGCCCGACATGGGCGGCATGGGCGGCATGGGCGGCATGATGTAAATCACGCCATCCTACCGGATGATTTGGGGGCTGCCATAGGGCGGCCCCCTTTTTGTTTTGAGAATAGGTGTTTACAACCTCGGGTATGGTCAAAGCAGTTTTTATTCAATCTTCCCACTCGGGCTATGATGATCAGCCCGGCCGTGCCTATCACTTCCCCAAGCGGCAATATCTGAGCCGGGTCGAGCAAACTGTTGGCGACTGGGTGATATTTTACGAAGGTCGTCGGGGTGGCGGCAAGGGTTACCATACCGTGCAAAAGGTTCTTGAGATCCGGGCGGACCCGCACGATCCGCAAATGGCCTATGCGGTATTGGATCAGGCTAGTGAGCTGTCGTTCGAAAACCCTGTGCCGCGCTGGGTTGAAGGGCAGGGTCCCTACGAGACCGGGTTGCCACGGTCGCGTGGCAACAATACCAGCGCTGTGCGTTTGATTTCGCAGAGAGATTTTGCCCGTATCATCAATGCAGGTCTTGCTGCCCGCGATGATCCCAACGCTATCCCGAGGACAGGGGACTTCCATCCTGAGGGCGGTTTTGCGGAGGATCAGGCGCCGTTTGCTCTGCAGGACCAGCCCCGGGATCTGCTTCTATCGCAGCGGGCATTCCGCGACAGAAGCTTTGCTCGGCAAGTGAAACACGCCTACTGCGGTCGCTGTTCCATGTCTGGATTGGAGCTGCGCAATGGCGGCGGCCGCCCTGAGGTAGAGGCGGCGCATATCGTGCCGGTTGCGCAGCGTGGCCCGGATACAGTCAGGAACGGGCTGGCCTTGTCGGGAACTGTCCACTGGATGTTTGATCGGGGCCTAATTTCGGTCAGTGATGACGGCAGAATTCTGGTCGCAAAAGAGGCAGCCGAGGAAAGCACGCTCAACCGTCTTCTGGTCCCGGACCGCCGTTTGATAGAACCTGCCGACCCGGCCTTTCAGCCACATAAGGCCTACCTCAGATGGCACCGAGAGAATGTCTTTAAGGGTTAGATGCGGAGCCGGCGGGTTACGGCCACACGGCTCTGGCTACGACCTGAGAGTTGCAGGCGAACTTTAGTTGGCCCCTATTGCGGCGCGGCCTCCGGAGGGAGTACTTGGACGGGGATGAAAAGGCGGGGATTGTGAAATGGTAATTGGGCCAGATACCAGTCGGGAAATGCGGCGGGAAGAAGCGGAGGAAGTCGATGCCTTGCTTCGGGCGGCCTTTGGCGGCGAAGAGGAAGTGAAGCTGATCCATGCGCTGCGGCGCGACGGCGACATGGTTTCCGAAATGGTCAAACCCTGGCAGGGGCGGATCGCCGGTTACGCGGCGCTGTCGCGGATGCAATCCCCTGCAGGCTGGCTGTGCCTCGCACCGGTTGCGGTTCTGCCTGAGTTCCAGCGCGGGGCATTGGCCCCGGCAGGGCAAACGAAGGGGCCGTGGCAGGTGGGGCGCCGCTTGGTTTCAGAGATTGGGTTGGCGGCTTCGGCCCCTAGTATCACCGCAATTCCGGCGGTTGTTGTTCTTGGGCAGCCAGAGTTCTATGAAAAGTGCGAGTTCTACCGGCGCAAAGCGATCAACATGAAGACCCCTTACCCATTGGAATACACTATGTTGGCAGCCCCGGGCGAGGCGGCGCCAGTTGCTGAATTGCGATACCCGGAGGCCTTTGGCGCGGTAGATGGCGGTTAAAGATTTGCCAGAGGTGTCGGCCGCTGTAGTGTCGATGCCATTAGATGAATGGGGGGCAAAATGCGTTTTTTGAACTTTCTGGTGATGCTTTTCACCACCATGATCCTGGCACTTCCTGCGGCAGCCGATACATTGCACTGGGAAGTGAAAAGCGAACATCCCAATGTGGTGAGCTTGGAATTCTATAGTCAGGATTACAACCGCGCCTGGCCGGGTGGCGGCGAAGTCTATGTTCTCAAGGATTATGACACCCATAGCTATAATCTGGAATGCACCACTGGTGAGAAGATCTGCCTTGGCGCTTGGGTGCGCGGCCAGTCGGACCGCTATTGGGGTGTGGGGCTGGATGACAAGCAGGGCTGTCAGGGCTGTTGTTATACCTGTGGCGCAGGGGACACCGGCGTTCAGGTTCTGAACGAATAATCGGCTGACATGCTGCGCCTCACGGCTTTGACGGCGCTGGTTATGGTGGCGTTTGCTGCCAATTCCTTGCTGAACCGCGCCGCCGTCGGGCAGGAGGCGATTTCCGCCGTCGGGTTTGCTGCGGTGCGTTTGCTGGCCGGGGCTTGCACCTTGGGTGTGCTTTGTTCTCTGCGCGGCAGTGAATGGGAGCGAAACCGGCAGCGGCTGTTGATTGGTGCCGGATCGCTGACCCTCTATATGCTGGGGTTTTCGCTGGCCTATCGCAGCCTGGACGCGGGGCTGGGTGCGCTGGTTCTGTTTGGGGTAGTTCAGGTCACGATGTTTGGCTGGGGGCTGCGTGCTGGAGCCCGTCCGCCGAGGCTGCAGGTGCTGGGGGCGTGTCTTGCATTTGTCGGGCTTGCCTTCGTTCTGTGGCCCACGGGTGCGGTGCAGGTGTCGCTGACGGGGGCCGGGCTGATGGCGCTGGCGGGGCTTGGTTGGGGCATCTACTCTCTGGCCGGCAGGGCTGTATTGGATCCCTTGGGCGCAACGGCGGCCAATTTCTGTTGGGCCGCCCTTATCGTTTTGCCGGTGGCGCTGGTAATGGGTGCTTTTGATGGAGCCACGCCATCCGGGCTGGTGTTGGCGGCGGTGTCGGGCGCGATTGCGTCGGGCTGCGGCTATGCGGTTTGGTACCGGGTGCTGCCGCAGCTTGAGCCATCGCTGGCGGCAACAGTGCAGTTGAGCGTGCCGATCATCGCATTGGGCTGTGGGGCGCTGCTGTTGGCTGAGCCCGTCAGCCTGCGGCTGATACTGGGGGCGGCGATCGTGCTGGCGGGTATTCTGCTTGTCATTCGTGCCAGACAGGAATGAACCCTTTTCGGCGGGCCGGTGAACGCCTATTTGCTGCTCATGCGCAAAACACTTCTTTCTTTGACCCTATCCATTATGCCGCTGTCGGCGGCGGCTGACTGCGTTGTCCTGCTGCACGGGCTGGCGCGGACCGAAACCTCCTTTGCGGTGATGGAACAGGTTTTCAATGCCAGCGGGTATGAGGTCGTGCGACCGGGCTACCCGTCAACTGATCTGCCCATTCCCGAGCTTGCAGAGGCGACCCTGCCGGAGGCCGTGGACGCCTGTGGCGATCAAACGGTCCATTTTGTCACCCATTCGATGGGTGGCATCTTGTTGCGTCACTGGTTGCAGGACAATCGGCCCGAGGATCTGGGGCGGACGGTGATGCTGGGGCCTCCCAATGGAGGCAGCGAGCTGGTGGATGAACTGGGGGACTGGGAAGTCTTCGGCCTGCTGAACGGACCGGCGGGCATGCAACTGGGCACAGGGGCCGACAGTTTCCCCAACAGCCTGCCACCGGTTGATTTCGACCTTGGGGTGATTGCCGGCCGCAATTCCCTCAACCCGGTGTTTTCTTCGCTTATTCCCGGCCCTGATGACGGCAAGGTGTCGGTTGCCTCAACCATGGTTGACGGTATGGCAGGCCATATCACCCTGCCTGTGACCCATACGTTCATGATGAACAATCCCCGCGTGATCGCGCAGTCGCTGCATTTCATCAGCGAAGGCCGTTTCAACCCGTCGGTCAGCTGGCTGGATTCCGTCTTTGGCACTATTGACGAGATCTGCACAAAAGGGGATTGCGGGGTTCTGAACGACATGAGGGGCGATTGGTGAGCGGATTGGAACTGACAGTGCAGGGGGCGGATGTTCTGCATCCGGCCGGGCTGGAAGCGGCGGGCGCGCTGTCCTTTGCGGATGGAATGATCGCAGAGGGTTGCACGGGCCGGAAGGTCGACCTGTCGGGCTACGTTGTGCTGCCCGGTATCATCGATCTGCACGGCGATGGCTTCGAACGGCATCTGGCGCCGCGCCGGGGGGCGATGAAGCAGATGAACGAAGGGGTGGCCGCTGCCGAGGCAGAACTGGCTGCCAATGGCATCACCACTGGTGTTCTGGCGCAGTTTTATTCCTGGGAAGGCGGATTGCGCGGCCCCGAGTTTGCGGCGCAGGTGTTCGAAGCGATAAAATCTGTGCGCGGCAGTCTGGTGACAGATCTGCTGCCGCAGCTGCGCTTTGAAACCCATATGCTAGATGACTATGCCGACCTGCCCGCAAAGGCCGCTGCCTGGGACGTATCTTACGTGGTCTTCAACGATCATTTGCCCCATGGCCGGTTGGCAGAAGGAAAGAAACCGCCGCGCCTGACCGGGCAGGCCCTCAAGGCGGGCCGCAGCCCGGACAAGCATTTTGGGATGCTGAAAGACATGCATGCGCGCAGCGCTGAGGTGCCAGCCGCACTGGACGCGCTGAGCGCCGAGCTGAGCGGCTTGGGGCTGCGGCTTGGCAGCCATGACGACCAGACACAGGCGGACCGGGCGATCTGGCGTGACAGGGGTGTGCGCATTGCCGAGTTCCCGGAAACGCTGGAGGCGGCAGAGGCGGCGCAGGCGGGCGGGGATCATGTCATCCTTGGGTCTCCCAATGTGGTGCGGGGCGGCTCGCACAAAGGAAATGCCTCGGCGGTGGAGCTGATTGCCATGGGGCTGTGTGATGGGCTGGCTTCGGACTATCACTATCCCAGCCCGCGCCGGGCGGCGCTGATGCTGGAGCGCACCGGGCTCTTGGATCTGGCCGGTGCCTGGGCGCTGGTCTCATCCGGGCCCGCGCGGGTGCTGGGGCTGGCGGACAGGGGGCAGCTGGCGCCGGGGCTACGAGCCGATATGGTCATTTTAGACAAAGCGACATCGAGCGTGGCAGCAACGCTGTCCGCAGGTCGGGTGAGCTATATGTCAGGGGATATCGCCAGCCGGTTCTTCGGCTGAGGGGGGTGCGCCGCGCGTCAGGCCCGGCGGGCCATCCTTGCGGCGCGCGCAACGCCCCTTGGGGCATTGCGCCGTTCTACTGCCGGGTCAGCCTTCGCCGCGGATGATGCGGTTCACGTGGCCCATTTTACGGCCCGGTTTGGCCTCGGCCTTGCCGTAGAGATGGATGGCGCAGTCTTTTTCGCGGGACAGCTCTGGCACCCGGTCCATATCGGCGCCGATCAGATTCTCCATCACCACATCCGTATGGCGCTGGCCATCACCCAGAGCCCAGCCCACAACGGCGCGGATGTGCTGTTCGAACTGGTCAATGGCACAGCCATTCTGGGTCCAGTGGCCGGAGTTGTGCACACGCGGCGCGATCTCGTTCACCACAAGTCCTTGCGGCGTCACGAAAAGCTCGACCCCCATCACGCCCACATAGTCCAGCGCGTTGAGGATCTTGCCGGCCAGCAGGACCGCATCCATGCGTTGGCTCCCGCTGAGCCGGGCAGGCACGGTGGTGGTGTGCAGAATGCCGTCGCGGTGGACATTTTCGCCCGGATCGAAGCAGGCGATCTCGCCGCTGGTGCCGCGGGCGGCAATGACCGAGACCTCATGGGTGAAGTTGATGAACCCTTCGAGAATTGAAGGCGCACCGGCCATGTCTGCCAGAGCGCCGGGCGCATCCTCGACCGATTTAATACGGGCCTGCCCCTTGCCGTCATAGCCAAAGCGGCGGGTTTTCAGGATCGACGGCGCGCCAATCTCTGCCAGTGCGGCATCGAGGCTGGCCTGATCGGTGATATCGGCATAGGGCGCGGTGGTGAGGCCCAGACCCTGCAGGAAGGCCTTTTCGGTCATGCGATCCTGGCTGACCCGAAGGGCCTCGCGGCCGGGTCGGATCGGGCAGTGCGCCTCGAGAATATCCAACGCTTCGGTCGGGATGTTTTCGAACTCGTAGGTGATGACATCGACTGCACCGGCAAAGGCCAGGAGCGCGGCTTTGTCGTCATAGGCGGCCGTGGTCACAACATCGGCAACCTGACCGGCGGGCGGATTGGCGCCGGGCTCATATATATGCGTGACAAAACCAAGGCGGGAGGCCGCCACGGAGAGCATGCGACCCAGCTGGCCGCCACCGAGGATGCCGATGGTGGCGCCGGGTTTCAGGGCTTCAGACATCGGAAGGCTCCTCTGGGATGGAGGCCGACAGGGCCTCGCGCCAGGCATCAAGCCGGTCTGCCAGAGCGGGATCCTGCAGGGCCAGAATGCCTGCGGCCATCAGGCCGGCATTGGCGGCGCCTGCGGCGCCAATCGCCATTGTGGCAACCGGGAAACCCTTGGGCATTTGCACGATGGAATACAGCGAGTCGACGCCCGACAGCGCGCGTGTCTGAACAGGCACGCCGACAACCGGCACACGCGTTTTGGACGCCACCATGCCCGGCAAATGAGCGGCACCGCCAGCGCCGGCAATGATCACCTGCAGGCCGCGGTCAGCGGCTGATTTTCCATAGGTCCACAGCCGGTCCGGCGTGCGGTGGGCTGAAACGATTTTTGACTCGTAAGCCACCCCCAACTCATCGAGGATGTTTGCTGCTTCCTTCATGGTCGGCCAATCGGATTGGCTGCCCATGATGATGCCCACTTTGATATCGGCCATGCTCTGCGCCCTGTCGTCAGCGCCCGATGCGGGACCACCCCGCCGCCGGGCTGTGGAAGAAGCGGGCACTATAGGGAAAAGGGGCTGCAAGGCAATGCGGTTTTGGCCATGTTTTATGCATGGGTGCCGCTTTGTCGGGGCTTGCCATAGGTTGCACCGCTTGAATGCCGCAGGCAAGCTGTTCAGCGGATGAAATCTGAGAGAACGGAGGTCGCCATGCTGGAGCTGCGCCCAAATTGCGAGTTGTGTGACAAGGACTTGCCGCCGGAAGCCGCGGATGCGCGCATCTGTTCCTATGAGTGCACCTATTGCACCGCCTGTGTGGAGCAGATCTTGTTCAATGTCTGCCCGACCTGCGGCGGTGGGTTTGCACCGCGCCCGATCCGTCCGCGCAACGCGTGGCGGTCAGAGCTGAGACTGGGTTTGGCCAATCACCCGGCGTCGATATCGCGGGTACATTCCAAATTCAGCCCTGAAGATATTGCATCGCATGTGGCCCGTATCCGGCATCTGAAGCCAAACGAGCGCTGACACGGCGCTGCGGGCCGACATCTTGCCCGTCTTGCAGCGGTGTGAATCAGGAAGGAGAGATTGCCGGGGCCTTAGGCGATGATGTCCGGGGTCAGCAGGTCTTCGATAACCGCGATTTTATCTTTCAGCAGCAGCTTTTGCTTCTTCAGCCGCTTGATTGTCAGCTGATCTGATGTGCCACGGTCGATCAGCGCATCGATCGCTTCGTCCAGGTCGCGGTGCTGGGTTTTGAACACTTCCAGTTCCACACGCAGCACGTCATCTGTCTTCATCGACATGTCGGTGGGGGCATTCATGGGCGACTCACATTCTGGCTGTTGGTGTTGTGCAACCAGAGTACGACTTTAACGCGCGCCGGGCCAGCATTTCAGGCCCCTTGTTATTCGTTAAGCTTCTTCCCATATTCAGGGGGAGACGGCTGCCGGATCGGGGCCGTGCTCAGGAATAGCGTCGCTTGCGAAATAAGGACGAAAAACGTGTCAAAACTCACACTGGGTTCGTACCCTCATATGCTGGGGTTCGAGCAGCTGGAACGCCTTCTGGAACGCTCTGCCAAATCGGGCAACGAAGGCTATCCCCCTTATAATATTGAGCAAACTTCGGATTTCTCCTACCGGATCACACTGGCAGTGGCCGGGTTCGCGGAGGAGGATCTGGCGATTACGATTGAGGACCGCCAGTTGGTGATCCGGGGTCGGCAGCGCGATGACAGCGACGGCCGAATCTTCCTGCACCGCGGCATTGCCGCCCGCCAGTTCCAACGCATGTTCGTTTTGGCTGATGGGGTCGAAGTGGGCGAAGCGGTGATGGAGAACGGTCTTTTGCATTTGGACCTCACCCGGTCCAAGCCGGAAACTGTGGTTCAGACGATAAATATCAAAAGGGGTGACGCGAAATGAATGTAGAATTTGACCTCCAGAACGCCGGTCAGGGCATTGTTTATGTGAAGACCGTCGCTGTTGCGGATCTGCCAGATGACATTCGCGCAGGGGCGGGCGATGCGACGCAGTTATATGCGGTGCATGATGCCAAGGGCGAACAATTGGCCGTTGTGGCCGACCGCCGGATGGCCTTTGTTCTGGCGCGCCAGAACAATCTAAAACCTGTCCCTGTGCACTGATCGGTAGTATCAGCGTTTTGCAGAGGGGTGGCCAGTAAACGCTCCAGAGGGATGACGATTGCAGGCTGCAGTATTCTGAAACTGGCCTTTCGTGGAATGAAAAACGGCCCGCCAATTGGCGGGCCGTTTTCTTTGTGAAGGGCAGAGATCAGGCTTTGACCAGTCCCATGCTCTCCAGCTTCAGCAGAACCTGGTGGGCGCAGTGGTCAACATCTGTGCCCTCGGTTTCGACCCGCAGCTCAGGGTTCACCGGCACATCGTAGGGGTCAGAGATGCCGGTGAACTCTTTGATTTTGCCTTCACGGGCCAGCTTGTAGAGACCTTTGCGGTCGCGGCGCTCGCATTCTTCAATCGAGGTGGCAACGTGGACCTCGATGAAGGCACCAAAGGCCTCGATGTCTTCGCGCACCGCGCGCCGCGTGGTCGCATAAGGCGCAATCGGGGCGCAGATGGCGATTCCGGCGTTTTTGGTGATCTCGGAGGCGACATAGCCGATACGGCGGATGTTGAGATCACGGTGCTCTTTCGAGAAACCCAGTTCGGAGGACAGGTTTTTACGAACGATGTCACCGTCCAGCAGGGTCACCGGGCGGCCGCCCATTTCCATCAGCTTGACCATCAGCGCGTTGGCGATGGTGGATTTGCCGGACCCAGAGAAGCCGGTGAAGAAGACGGTGAAGCCCTGTTTGGCGCGCGGCGGCTTGGTCTTGCGCAGCTCTTCAACCACCTGTGGGAAGGAGAACCATTCGGGAATTTCCAACCCTTCCGACAGGCGGCGGCGCAGTTCGGTGCCTGAGATATTCAGGATGGTCACGTCATCTTTGTCGGCGATCTCGTCCGCAGGTTCGTACTGGGCGCGCTCCTGCACATAGACCATGTGCTTGAAGTCGACCATTTCGATGCCCATTTCTTTCTGGTTCTCGCGGAACAGTTCCTGCGCATCATAGGGGCCATAGAAGTCTTCACCGGCAGAGTTCTTGCCGGGGCCTGCGTGGTCGCGGCCAACGATGAAGTGGGTGCAGCCGTGGTTTTTACGGATCAGGCCGTGCCAGACGGCCTCGCGCGGGCCAGCCATGCGCATGGCCAGGTTCAGGAGCGACATGGATGTGGTGGCCGCGGGATACTGGTCCAGAACCGCCTCGTAGCAGCGCACGCGGGTGAAGTGGTCGACGTCGCCCGGTTTGGTCAGGCCGACGACGGGGTGGATCAGCAGGTTGGCTTCGGCTTCGCGCGCGGCGCGGAAGGTCAGCTCCTGGTGGGCGCGGTGCAGCGGGTTGCGGGTCTGGAAAGCAACAACTTTGCGCCAGCCGACTTTGCGGAAATAGGCGCGCAATTCGTTCGGCGTGTCACGACGGGCTTTGAAGTCGTAGTGCACGGGCTGCTGGATGCCGGTCACGGGGCCGCCAAGATAGACTGGGCCTGCCTGGTTGTGCAGGTAGTTGACGGCCGGGTGCGCGTCGTCGTCCGCACCAAAGACTTTTTCGGCTTCGCGCGCTTTATTCGGTGTCCAGCGGTCGGTCACGGTGATGGTGGCGAGGATCACGCCTTCCTGATCGCGCAGCGCGATGTCCTGACCGATTTCCAGCTTGCCTGCGAAATCTTCGGACACATCCAGGTTGATCGGCATCGGCCACAGCTGGCCGTCGGCCAGGCGCATGTTTTCAACAACACCGTTGTAGTCTTCTTCGGTCAGAAAGCCTTTCAGCGGGTTGAAGCCACCGTTCATCAGCAGTTCCAGATCGCAGATCTGGCGCGGCGTCAGGTCCCAGCTGACCAGATCGGCAGCTTCGGCTTTCAGTTTCTGGGCGCTGTCATAGGAGACATAGAGCTCAGGGATGGGGGCGAGATTGTTCTGCATGATCTTGTTCCTGTATTTCAGGGGCGCAAGGCCGCTTGTGGTTCCGGTGAGTTCGGCGTGCAATGCGTCGTACTCGGCAAGTTTGCGGGTGAGAAATTGATCGGTTAGCCGGTTCTTTTCGGCGGCACCGCGGGAGGTGATCCCATAGGCAAAGCGCTGGCGTTTGTCCGGGCCTGCGCGGTCACTGATCTTGATGAGGCCCGCGTCAGACGCTGCTCTCAGCTGTGCATTGAGCCGTCCCAGCGAAATGCCAAGTGCTGCTGCCGTGGCCCGCTGCGAAGCGTCCGGCGCCAGATCAAGCTGGCGCAGAAGGCAAAAGAGAAGGTCTTCCTCCTCTAGGCTGGGTTTGGTGGGCAACGCGGACATTTCAGGCGACTCAATATGTGTTCACGGGTGAACGCATCGCATGGTTTGTTTGGTCTGCAAAGGGGGAATTCGCCCTGTGTTGAGGCAGATTGCCGCCGTGCCAGGAATGCAACGGTGCGTCCAGTTCGGCGTTCCGCGCCTCTTTTCGCAGTGTTGATGGCTGCGGGGGAAACTGTTCCCCATCAGCCGGGGCAGGGGGATCGTTTTCCCTTTTTGCAGATCAGACCGAAGGCCGTGCTGCCGGGGTCAGTCCGGCGGTGATGCATCCAGCAATGCGGCCAGTGCCGAGGCCCGTTGGATCGGCAGGGCCCGGATCGGGCGGTCAACACCGCGCAGGTCGAAGGGCTGCAATTCTTGCGGGCCGCTTGAGATGTCCGCGGTTGTAAATACCACCTCCGAAACCAGCAATTCGACGCCGAGTTCCTTGGTTTTGGATTCGAGCCGGGCGGTGGCATTGACGGTTGCGCCGATGAGGGTGCGCGGCGCGTGGCCTGCCGCGCCGATTTCGCCCAGGACCACAGGCCCCATGTGCAATCCCATGCCGATAAATACGGGCGGTTTGCCTTCTGATGCCAAGACGCGGTTGAAACGAGCAAGGGCAACGCCGATCCGGCTGGCGGCCAACAGCCCGGCAATGGCGGAATCCGCGGGGTTGTCACTTTCAAACATGGCCAAAAGCCCGTCGCCTATGAACTTGTCCACCACGCCGCCAGATCGGGTGATTTCGGGGACAATTGCGTCAAAGAACAGGTTCAGAAGGAAAACCACATCATAGGGGGGCAAACCCGCCGACCTTGCAGTGAAGCCGCGGATATCAAGGAAAAGAATGGCAATTGTCTTCTCTTCTCCCTGCGCATCGTGGACACGGCGGCGGCCCTGCGGCTGTACCACGCGCTTTACCGTCATGGAGGTCGTCGGGTTGATCTGGCAGGCCAGCCGGACGTTGGCCGGGGCGTTGATCGCCTGCAGGCTTCGTGCCTCGGCGGCTGAGGGGGCAGGGAGGCCGCCAAGTCCTTTGGTGATGGCAACGCGGCAGGTGGTGCAGCGCCCCTTTCCGCCACATAAAGATGGGTGGCTGATGCCATTGATCTGCGAGATTTCTAGCAGCGTAGGCCCGTGTTCCACAGAGACCTTCGGCCCGTCGGCATAGGCAATCTGAAGCGAATTGCGGCTGCGGATCAGGCGGCGGACATAGTAGACGCTGACCGATACCAGCACGAGCGTGACAAAGGCATAAAGGGACGTGTGATAGAGATCTGTGAGTGCGGCTTTTGCGGTGGGGCCGGGCCAATTGTATTTTTGGATCAGCGGGTCGGCGTTGCCTGGCACGCTGTATAGGTTCCACATGCGGCGGCCTTCGGTTATCAGCCCGGCCAGCGCCAAAGCGGGAACCAGGGTCGCAATGGCCGTCAGGAATGGCAAAACCGGTGTCCACCAGCTGGTAATCCGCAACCACATATGCAGGCCAATGCACCCATGCGCCCAGACCGCCAGCAGTAACAGAAATTGCGGCAAAGCCTCCTTCTCGAACCAAAGGGAAAGTATGACCGAGGAAACGCCGTCATCAAACCCGTATTGAAGGCCCGCATAGCGGACAAAAACCACATGCTGGATAAGCTGAAGTGGGATGAGCAGCCCAAGAGCCAGCTGCAGCGCCTGCGATGCCGTCATCCGCAACGTTCGGCGGCTTGCTACCTGCCAGATTGCCAGCGCCATATGCAGCAGCAGCGCAGAATACAGTATGGCCTTTCCCGCATTGTGCCCGGTTATCAGCAGGCGGGCGTTTTGGACCTGTCGCATCATCTCTGGCGACACCAGACCGGCCGCCACGTTCAGAAAGTGGAAGAACGCAAAGGCGAAGAGGATTAACCCGCTTGCTGTCCGGCTGCGCTGAGCCAGACTTCCCTGCCAAATTGCCTGCGCCACGGGGTCCGCCTTTTGGAAATGATGCCGCAACGGTGCGGGAAGCCAGAGATCAGGTCAAGCGTGATGCTGGGTTTGAGTGAGGGATTTGATGCACCGGCGCAGCCCCTGCAAAGGGAGCTGCGCCGCAAATGATCAATTCCCGCACATTCCTCAAAAAAGTTGGGCCAATCTGCCGCTTTTAAAGGAACGGTCGGCGGATCAGTCGTCCTGTTCGGCGAGGAAACGTTCCGCGTCCAGTGCCGCCATGCAGCCCATGCCAGCCGAGGTCACGGCCTGCCGGTAGGTATGGTCGGTCAGGTCGCCGGCCGCAAAGACACCGGGAACCGAGGTTTCGGTCGAGCCGGGTTTGGTCACCACATAGCCGCCCATATGGGTTTCCAGCGTGTCTTTCACCAGCTCGTTTGCCGGTGCGTGGCCAATGGCAATGAAGACGCCCTTGCAGGGGATCTCGGTCAGCTCTCCGGTTTTGACATTCTTTGTCACAACGCCTTCAACGCCCAGCGGGGTGTCGGTGCCGGTGACCTCTTCCAGCGTGTTGAACCAGAGGGTTTCGATCTTTTCGTTCTTTTCCAGGCGGTTGATCAGAATGCGTTCGGCGCGCAGCTCGTCACGGCGGTGGATCAGAGTGACCTTGGAGGCAAAATTGGTCAGGAACAGCGCTTCTTCAACTGCGGTGTTGCCGCCGCCGACAACAACGATCTCCTGACCGCGATAGAAGAACCCGTCGCAGGTGGCGCAGGCAGAGACGCCAAAGCCTTTGAATTTCTCTTCCGATTCCAGCCCCAGCCATTTGGCGCGCGCGCCGGTGGCGAGGATGACCGCGTCAGCCGTGTAGGTGGTGCCGCTGTCACCCTTGGCGGTGAAGGGGCGCTTGGAGACATCCAGATCGCTGATGATGTCGCCAATGATCTCGCAGCCCATTGCCTGGGCATGCTCCTGCATTTTGACCATCAAGTCGGGACCCTGCACTTCGGTGAAGCCGGGATAGTTTTCAACCTCGGTGGTGGTGGTCAGCTGGCCGCCGGGCTCGATGCCCTGAACCAGAATGGGCTCCAGCATTGCGCGGCTGGCGTAGACGCCCGCAGTATAGCCGGCCGGGCCGGAGCCGATGATCAGAACCTTGGTGTGGCGGGTGTCGCTCATTGTGTCATCCCCAGATAAGCAGGCTGGCGGTCTTGCCGCCGTCAGGGATTGCATATAACCGCAGCCTTCCCCGGCTTAAACCCCCGGCGGTTCAAAGCGGGCAGGCTGTACTGATCCGGATACCACAGTCGGTTCAGGCTTGCTTTTCCTGTCCGCAAAGAATATTGCGCATTTGTGAAATATTGTTGCGCGCACGACCGGTGCTGTTATAAAAATCGCAAATCACGCAGGAGCGGAACATGGTCACAACACGTCTGGACCCGATTGATCGCAAGATCCTTGCCGAACTTCAGGCCGACGGGCGGATGACCAATGTGGAATTGGCCAAACGTGTTGGCATTTCTGCGCCGCCCTGTCTGCGCCGGGTGCGGGCCCTCGAAGAGAACGGCTATATCCGCGGCTACCACGCCGAGGTGAATGCGCGCGAGCTGGGTTTTGAGGTGCAGGTCTTTGCCATGGTCGGTTTGGAAAGCCAGGCCGAGGTGGAGCTGAGCGCCTTTGAGGAAAAATGCCGTCAGTGGCCGCTGGTGCGCGAGTGCCACATGCTGAATGGTGAGGTGGATTTCATCCTGAAATGCGCCGCACCGGATCTGTCGACATTCCAGAGCTTCCTGACCGGTGATCTGCTGACCACGCCCAATGTCGCCAACGTCAAGACATCGCTGGTGATCCGCGGTGCCAAGGACACGCCGGGGGTGTCGTTCAAGGTGCTGGAAGAACGTCTCGCCCGCGACGCCTGATCACCACCGTTTTTGGCCCGGTGCTCTTAGTCGTGCTTTAGCACCCGCTAAGGCGGGCGGCTGCACTATGCGGTGAGCGGGCTGCTGCCCAGTTCCTCGGCCCGCGGAAATGACAATGGGCCAAAGTCGACGATCTGGTCGATATGCGGAAACAGGTTCAGATAAAGCGACCGCATGGCGTGGCTCATCAGGCGCAGGTTTTGGGTGCCGGGGTGGTAGGTTTCGAATTCCAGCCCGCCAATTTTGATGACCGTGTGCCGCGCAGTGGCAAGGTGGAACAGTTCTACCGGTGTGGGCGGCGCGGATTCAAAGACGTTCATGCCGTCCTGAAATTCACGAACCGGCGTGAGCACGCTTTGACCCCCGGTTTGCCCGCGCAAATGTGGTGGCGTCTGTAACAGCCGGGCCGAGGGGCCGGCAATGACGGTTGTCATCGGTTTCTGCATACCAAAACTGTCGGCCATAATACTGGTCAGCCGGTGGCTGCGGCCCTTGGCGTCAGGCCGGCTGGGCACCATCATCGTGCTGCCCTTCCAGGCCAGGGTCATCAACCGGCCGTTTTGGGTGCGAATCCGATCTCCCGGCAGCAGGTCTTCGATCGCAACTGGCCCGCATTCCGTGTCCACCAGAGATCCACGGCTGAATGCGGTGAAAGCGTTCTCGAACAGCGGCAGGGCGGGGGCGATATGGCGGGTTTCGGCAATATTGCCGTTGGGCAGCAGGCTCATGACCTCAAAGCGCCGCAGCTGTGGCTTTTCCGGCGCCTGCAGTGCGGCGGGATCCTGAAGAATCGGGCTTGCCTGCAGGGCATTGCGCGCGGCGCGTTGCAGAGAATGGGGTATGGTCATATCGATCGTGCCTCACTGGACGGGGCCGGTTTGGTGCCGGCCCTTACCGGCGGCTGGGGACAACGTCGAAATCTGCGTGTCTCAAGCCTGCTTGGGTAAAGAACATGGAATTTGGTCGAAATACTGTCGAGGGCTTGGCGCTTGGCGCAAACAGCGGTGTTCAGGCAATTCGCTTGAGCGCCGGGGTCGCCTTGCGCGCGGCAATCGACGCACGACGTGTCTTGCCGCGGGTCCATGGCATCTGGCTATCAAAGCTTTTGCTGGACGCAATGATCGATTTCAGAAATCGGCGGTTGCCTTTCATGGCATATCTCCTGCTCTGCCTTGGGTCGTTACAGCATCAGTAATGGCAGAGATTTGGGCCGCCAATGTGGCACAGAGATGGAAATCGCGGCTTGCGGGCGGCGGGTATTGCCGCTGGATCCCGCAGGCTGAATTCCAGTAAGTCTTTGAAAATGCGCATGTCTGACTGGGGGTGTTGCACGGGCAGTAGGGGGTGTGGGCTGCAATTGTGGCGGCAATCCTGCCAAATGGCCCCAATTGGCCCCGCTTACAGTCGGATCGCTGCGATCAGGCGGCCATAATCGGCTTCGGCGTTGTGGGTTGTGCGCCGGTAGGAATAGAAACGGTCCGGATCGGAATAGGTGCAATGGCCGGTCCATTCGGCTTGGCCGATGCCGGATTTGCGCAGGGTGTGCAGCCCAAATCCGGGCAGATCAAAGAGGTATCGGTCCCCATTGCCGTTGGTGAAAAATCTAGAATTTCCCGTGTCTTGAGCAATGAAATCATCCGCGAAATCCGGCCCGACCTCATAGGCGCGTTGTGAGATAGAGGGGCCGATGACAGCCCTGATGCTTTGCCGTTTTGCGCCCAGATCCTCCATTGCGTCTAGCGTGGCCTCCAGCACCCCATCCAGGGTGCCGCGCCAGCCTGCATGTGCGGCGCCGATAACGCCGGCATCGTGGTCGGCAAACAGCACCGGCTGGCAGTCTGCGGTCAGGATTGTCAGCGCCACACCGGGTGTTCTGGTGACCAGCGCATCGGCCTTTGGGCGGTCTGGTGTTGCGGCGTCCACAACCGCCACATCCGCTGAATGCACCTGATGCACCCCGGCAAGGGCGGCAACCTCCATTGCCTCGGCAACCCGATTGCGGTTGATCGCAACTGCTTCGCTGAGGTCACTGGAGCCGGTGCCGCAATTCAACCCTTTGAAAATACCCGAAGAAGCCCCGCCCTTGCGGGTGAAGAAACCATGGCGCAACGGCGCCAGTGCGTCGGAGGTGAGAATTTCCAGCGTCATGCTTCCAATCCAGGTGGAGGGGTGGAGCCGGTCGGGTAGAGACCGAGAACCTTGAACAGGTTCCCCATTTCCGACGGATGGGTCAAGCGCCGATGCGCAGCGATCAGCTGATTGAGCGGATATCCGTCCAGACGCGACGCCAGCGTCTGCGCGCGGTTGGTGATGCCGAGCCGTTCAAGGAAAACCCCCTGCGGGCACAGCCGGGCAAAGTCACAGCCGACGGACTTGGCGGTCTGGGTCAGGGGTTCGAAATCCACATGGGTGGTGAGGTCGGCGTTGCCGGGGGCGGTCAGCACCTCGGCGCGGGCGTGATGGCGCAGCGCCTGCAACGTGTTGCCAAGCGAGCGCCAGTCGCCGTAATCAATAATCAGCGCCGCGCCGCCATGGGTGGCGATTCGGGTGGCTATGCAGGCCGCAATGGGCGTGGCCGCACTGCAAAGCTCGACCAGATCACCATCTTTAGTGTCGTCTAGCCGGTACGCCAGCGCTGGTTGTGGGGCCGCGGTGCCGAGCCCAAATGTCAGCGCTCCATCTTCCAGTCCGACCAGCTTTTCCTGCCAGTTGGCGCCTGCGCGCAGGAACTGGCGAACAGGCAGGGCGTCGAAGAATTCATTGGCGACAAGAAACAGGGGCTGATCCGGCAAGGCCTCAACATTGTCGTGCCAGTGGACATTATAATCCGCCAGTGCCTTTTCCTGTTCGGCGCGCAGGGCGGGGGAGGCCTCGACCAGATGAATGTGAGCCGCCGCGTGGAACCCCGGCACAGCCTTGGTGGCACGCAGCAGATCGGCCATCAGCGTGCCGCGTCCCGGCCCTAGTTCCGCAAGAGTAAAAGGAGAGGGTTGTCCCTGATCCATCCAAGCTTGCGCCAGCGACAGGCCCAGCAGCTCTCCGAACATCTGGCTGATTTCCGGCGCTGTGGTGAAATCACCCGCCGCGCCCAAAGGATCGCGGGTGGTGTAATAGCCGTGAACCGGGTGCAGCAGGCACTCGGCCATATAGTCTGCAACGGTCATCGGCCCGGCCTCACGTATGCGGGCGGTGAGGATATCTGTCAGGCTCATGCGGGGCTCCGCGCGTGTTTCTTCAGGGCGCTGAGGACGAAATAGGCGCCCAGCAGGATCATCGGCAGGGACAGGGTTTGCCCCATGGTGACGCCGATGCCGTCGATATGAAAGGCCAGCCCCAGCGGGTTGCCGGCGGTGACAAAATGCGCGTCCGGCTGGCGGAAGAATTCAACAATGAAACGGGCAGCCCCGTAACCGCCAATGAAAACCCCCATCACCAGCCCCGGCTTCAGGAAGGCGTGGCGGCGGTAAGCCAACCACAACACAGCGGCGCCAAGAATCAGACCCTCCATCGCCGCCTCATAGAGCTGCGAAGGGTGACGGGCACAGAGCTCTCCCAGAACCTGGCCACAATCCTGTGCGGCGCGGCCGGGAAAGGCGACGCCCCAAGGCAGGTCGGTCTGTCTGCCCCAAATCTCGGCATTCACAAAATTCGCCAGACGCCCCAGCAACAGGCCGGGGGCGACAACATGGGCCACCAGATCACCCATCTTCAATTTCGGGATGCCGTGGCGCTGGGCATAAAGCCAGCTGGCCAGAATGACCCCCAGAAGGCCGCCGTGAAAGGCCATGCCGCCCTCCCAGATGCGCAGGATCTGGGCGGGGTTCTGCAGGTAATATTCCGGTTGGTAGAACAGAACGAACCCCAGCCGCCCGCCGAGGATGACACCGAGGATGATCCAGGTCATCAGGTCTTCGACCTGTTCAGGCTTCATCGGGGCGTTGCCACCGGGCCAGAGCACGGGGCGTTTCAGCGCCAGTACCGCCAGCCGCCAGGCGATGACGATGCCGGCGATATAGGCCAGCGCATACCAGCGCAGGGCAAACTCCATGCCACCGATGGAAATCGAGAAAATCTCGGGCGACAGGTTCGGAAATTGGATCATTGCGTGCATGCTGCCTCAATGCCTTTGCTTTTATGGGCAAGTCAACGGCTTGCCGCCGGGCGTTTGCAAGCCCATATAGGGGGTAAGCCTGACCCGGAGAAGACATATGCAGACCCGTAACAAGATCATGGACGACATTTCCCAGCTGATGACCAACGCCATGGGTGTTGCGCAGGGGGCAAAAGACGAAGCCGAAACCGCGATGAAAAGCCTGATGGACCGCTGGCTGGCGGATCGCGACTTTGTCACCCGTGAAGAATTCGACGCCGTGCGTGCCATGGCGCAAAAGGCCCGCGAAGAAAATGAGGCGCTGTCGGCCCGTTTGGACGCGCTTGAGGCCACCTCTAAGGACTGAATGCGGATCAATCCTATTTCTGTGTTGCTGAAATGCGCCGGCCCGTTTTCGGGTCTGGCGCATTTTCTTTACCGGTAACCCCGTGAAACACATGCAAAGCTGCTTTGGGCTTATCCACCGGTATTTTGCGTAATGGTGACAGTCATCCACAACTTATTGCCTTTATCCCCAGATAAGGGGTTGCCAGATCGGCACGTCAGCCCCACCATATATAGTATGACACGGGGAGAATAACCCCGTTTACTAGAGCAGTCAGCTAGCGCTAGGGCGCTGCCAAGCCCTTTCCGCTAGAGAACAGCGAGGTGGTAAAATGGCCCTTTCCGAACATTATCTCGAAGAAGATGTGCATCCGATCGACCTGGTGGAACACCTGGCCGAACATCACGACTGGGAGTTCGACAGGATTGGGGATGATCAGATCTCCATGGCGGTTGAAGGACAGTGGCGCACCTATTCGGTGACTTTGGCCTGGTCTGGATATGACGAGACCCTCCGCATGATCTGTACCTTCGAAATGGACCCGCCGGAAGGTAAGGAACCGCAGCTTTACGAGCTGCTGAACAAGATGAATGATCAGTGCTGGGCCGGTGCCTTCACCTATTGGGCCGAGCAAAAGCTGATGGTTTACCGCTATGGGCTGGTCCTGGCGGGCGGCCAGATCGCAGGCCCCGAGCAGGTCGATACGCTGATCAACGCAGCCGTGCTGAGTGCGGAACGTTACTACCCGGCGATCCAGTTGGCGATCTGGGGCGGACGCAGCGCCGAGGATGCGATGCAGGTCGCCATTGCAGAGGCCTACGGGCGGGCGTAAACCTAGCCCCGAACCACGACTCTGGGGAGGGGCTATTCATGAATATGTCGGATATCGCAGCACGCGGGCTGGTACTGCTGGGCTGTGGCAAAATGGGATCAGCAATGCTCGCCGGTTGGCTGGAGCGCGGCCTGCCTGCGGCGTCGGCATGGGTGATCGATCCGCGCCCGTCCGACTGGTTGAAATCCACCGGCGTTCAGATCAATGGTGATCTTCCGGGCGCACCGGGCATTGTCTTGATCGCAGTAAAACCGCAGATGATGGGCGAAGCTCTGCCCAGTCTGCAGGCGATGGGCAATGGCGATACCTTGTTTGTTTCGGTCGCCGCCGGTACCTCGATTGCAACCTATGAAGATATGCTGGGCGCCAAAACCCCGATCGTGCGCACCATGCCCAACACGCCCGCTGCCGTGGGCCGTGGTATCACTGCGCTGATTGGCAACGGTGCGGCCTCGGGCGATGATATGTCGCGCGCCGAACTGTTGCTGGGGGCTGTCGGTCAGACCGTTCGGTTAGACAGTGAGAGCCAGATGGATGCGGTGACTGGTGTCTCTGGTTCGGGCCCGGCCTATGTATTCCACCTGATCGAAACGCTGGCCGCCGCTGGCGAAGCGCAGGGTCTGCCCGCAGATTTGGCGATGAAACTGGCCAAGGCCACGGTTGCAGGGGCCGGCGCGCTGGCCGAACAGTCCGAAGACGACCCCGGCCAGTTGCGGGTCAATGTGACCAGCCCCAATGGCACGACCCAGGCCGCGCTTGAGGTGCTGATGGATCAGGAGGCGGGGTTCCCGCCCTTGCTGACCCGCGCCGTTGCCGCGGCCACTGACCGGTCAAAGGAGCTGGCCCGTGGCTGAAATCAGCTTTGAGGATTTTCAAAAAGTCGATGTCCGGGTGGGCACGGTGATCCGCGCCGAACCCTATCCGGAAGCGCGCAAACCTGCGATCAAGCTCTGGGTTGATTTTGGCGACGATCTGGGCGTGAAGAAATCCTCGGCTCAGATCACTGTGCATTACGATGTGGACGCGCTGATCGGCAAACAGGTCTTGGCAGTGGTGAATTTTCCACCGCGCCAGATTGGCAAATTCATGTCCGAGGTTCTGGTGCTTGGCCTGCCGGATGAAAACGGTGAAGTGGTGCTGGCCGGGCCAGACGGAAAAGTGGACGCAACCGTGCCCATCGGCGGCCGGTTGCACTGACGGGGATTAATGCCATGAAGATCTGGATCACACGGCCGATGACGGCAGCTGTCGAGGCGCGCGCGCGGGCCGATTTTGATGTCGAAATTCGCGACAGCACGGTGCCATTGAACGAGGCCGAAATGCTGCGGGCCTTGCGCGACTTTGATGTGGTTGTTCCGACGCTGGGCGATCTGTTTTCGGCAGAGGTGTTTGCCAAGGCAGGCGCTCCGCGTTGCAAGCTGCTGGCCAATTTTGGTGTAGGGTACAATCATATCGATGTGACGGCGGCGCAGACCGCCGGAGTGGCGGTGACCAATACCCCCGGTGCAGTGACCGATGCCACGGCGGATATCGCCATGACACTGATCCTGATGAGCGCACGCCGTGCTGGCGAAGGCGAACGGCTGGTTCGGGCCGGGCAGTGGCAAGGCTGGCACCCCACCCAGATGCTGGGTCTGCATGTCACCGGAAAACGGTTGGGGATTGTTGGCATGGGCCGCATTGGTCAGGCCATCGCCCGGCGTTGCCACTATGGGTTTGGCATGGACGTCGCCTATGTGGCGCGCAGTGACAAACAGCTGGAATTCCCGGCCCAGCGTGCGGGCAGCCTGACAGAACTGGCCGGCAAGGTTGATTTCCTTGTGGTCGCAGTGCCGGGCGGTGCAGAGACCCGGCATCTGATCAATGCGGATGTTCTGGAGGCGATGCAGCCCTCGGCCCATGTGATCAATATCGCGCGCGGTGAAGTGGTTGAACAGGCGGCGCTGATCTCGGCCTTGCAGACGGGTCAAATCGGTGGGGCAGGGCTGGATGTGTATGAGTTTGAACCAGACGTGCCGCAGGCGCTGAAGGATCTGCAGAACGTTACGCTACTGCCGCATCTGGGCACTGCCACCGAAGAAGTGCGTAGCGGGATGGGGGCTATGGCGCTGGACAATGTGGCAGCTTTTGCCGCGGGTGCAGCCTTGCCGAACCCGGTCTAGCGCGGCGTCCTGCGCGGCGCACGCCGGGGGCCAGCCCCCGGACCCCCGGAGTATTTCCGGAAAAGATGAATGGGGGCGTCTAGGCGGTGTGTTTGGCCTCGCTGGATAGATCGCCCACCGCCTCGCGCCAATGGCGTCGGCAGAGGGAGACATAGGTCTCGTTGCCGCCGATCTGCACTTGGGCGCCTTCGGTGATGGCATTGCCTGCCTCGTCCTGGCGGATGACCATGGTGGCCTTGCGGCCGCAGCGGCAGATTGTACGGACCTCGCGCATTTCGTCCGCCAGCGCCAGCAAAGTGGCCGAGCCGGGGAACAGTTCGCCGCGAAAATCGACGCGCAGGCCAAACGCCAGGACCGGCACGTCCAGATCATCGACCACCCTCGCCAGTTGCCAGGCCTGATCTTTGCTGAGGAATTGCGCCTCATCGACAAAAATACAGGCGACCGGCCCTTTGGACAGCCGTGTCTGCACCATGTCAAAAAGATCATCCCTGGCGGTGAATGTGTCCGCTTCGGCGCTGATGCCGATCCGCGATGCAATCCGGCCCTGACCGGCCCGGTCATCCAACCGGGCTGCCAGCAGATAGGTGTCCATGTTGTTTTCACGGTAGTTATGCGCCGCCTGCAGCAGCACCGTCGATTTGCCCGCATTCATGGTCGAATAGTTGAAGTAGAGTTTTGCCATGGGTTTGGTTTAGCGGCTGCTGAGCCCGCGGAAAACCGGTATTTCAGCGGATCGATCAGTTCTGTATGAACGCCACCCGACAGACGACCCCATCCAGGCCGGAACCCTTTGGAATAGATAGGACAGACCCTATCTGGTGACGTTCAAAGGCCGAAAATACGACCGGAGGATCAGGAGACTCACTCTTCCCTACCCTGCTCCCACTCGCTACCCGCAACGTAGCGTCGCTGCACTCGTTAGAGACCCCGCAACATACCGGGGATGGTGTTACAGTTACATTTGGATTAAGAGATATTAATGGGAAAATGTTTTGCATCTTCCCCCATTGGGCGCAAATTTTTGAGACCCGGAAAAGAGTTGATGGCAGACATAGGTAGTTATCTCAAGAAACACACCGAGGCGCTGGTCAAAGATGTCGGCATTGAGGCGGCGTGCAGGTTGACCGGCAAGTCGAAGGCGACGCTCGGGCGGTATTACTCGGACAATGCGGAACACGCTGAACGGTTCATGCCTGTGGACGCGGTGGCCAAGCTGGAGGAGGCGGCGTCTTATCCGCATGTGACCTCGGCTTTGGCGGATTTGCGCAATATCATGCTGAGCTATGATGGCCAAAAGACCGAAACACCGTCAGGTGGGGTGAATTCTGATGTCATCGCGCTCAGCCAGCGGTTTGCCATGCTGATGAGTGAATATCAGGAAGCCATGGCGGATGGCATCATCACCGTGAATGAGGCAAAGCGCCTGCTGCGCGAGACGGTGATGCTGCAGCAGGTCCTGATCGATATGAAGCTGCATCTTGAGGATGAAAGCGCCTGAACCCGGTGATCTGTTCGGTGGCCGAGGCCGCAGGCGTGCAGGTCATCTGGATGTCGGCGCGCGCCTTAGCTGCAACGCCGTAGCAGGGCCGAACCCACCGAGTAGCCCGCCCCAAACGAGCAGATCAGCCCGGTGCTGCCCTCTTCCAGATCATCAGAGTATTTTGAGAAAGCGATGATCGACCCGGCTGAGGATGTATTGGCATAGTCCTGCAGAATATTGGGCTGCTCACCGGCTGCAGGCGTGCGCCCTAAAACCTTTTTGCCAATGAAATCATTCATCGTCTTGTTGGCCTGATGTAGCCACAGACGGCTGAGGTCATCCGCCGCGACACCTTCGTCAGCCATATGGTTCGCGATATGCTGGCTGACCATCGGCAGCACTTCCTTGAACACTTTGCGCCCGTTTTGCATGAACTGCATGTCGCGCCGGTCCTGCATGGCGCCGATATGGCTGCGGCGCAGGAAGCCGTTGTTATTGCGGATGTTATTGGAGAACTGCGTCGCACAGCGGGTCGAGAGCACTTCGAAGTGTGCGCCTTTGGCGTCACCCTTGCGTTCGACCACCATGGCCGTCGCCACATCGCCAAAGATGAAGTGACAATCCCTGTCGCGCCACTCCAGATGGGCCGAGCAGATCTCAGGGTTCACGATCAAGGCACACCGGACCGAGCCGGACCGGATCATGTCGGCTGCGGCCTGAAGCCCGAAGGTCGCAGAGGAACAAGCCACGTTCATGTCAAACGCCATGCCGCCCGCCCCCAGCAGGGACTGGATTTCGATTGCCACGGCCGGATAGGCGCGTTCCAGGTTGGACGCGGCACAGATCACCAAATCCACCTCAGCGGGGTCGCGTCCCGCCTGTGCCAGCGCCTTCAGTGCCGCATCCAGCGCCATTTCGGCCATAACAGAAGGCTCGGCATCTGCACGTTCGGGCAGGATCGGGTGCATGACGGCCGGGTCCAGAATGCCGTCGCGCGTCATCACATAGCGCTGTTCGATGCCTGAGGCCTTGAAGATGAACTCTTCCGAAGAATGCGCCAGTGCGACCTGTGTTCCTGCATCGATGGCTGCGGCGTTCTGGGCATTGAACCGGTCTGCATAGGCGTTGAAGGCCGTAACAAGCTCGGCATTGGAGATGCTGTGGGGCGGGGTGAAGACCCCGGATCCGGTGATGGCTGGCGTATGCATGGCGTGATCTCGATCCGTATTGATGGACCAGATATAGGTAAAGTGGGTTGTCGCTGCCAGTTAGCTGCCGGGAACTGACGTGAGGGAATGGGGATTCTGAAATAGAAAACCCGGCCGCTGGGGCCGGGTTTCTGTGTTTAACCGATCCGGGGCAATGCCCGTTTGGTCCTGGGCTCCGCCCGTTCGCGCCTCAAATGATCCCTAGGATCATTTGTTGGACGGCGCTCACCCTTGCAGGCTCTTCACTTCCAGATCGCCTTCGGCCATGGCGCGGATGGCGCGGGCTGCGGCGTTGGAGGCGGCTGCGGTGGTGAAGTAGGGGATCTTGTCGTAGAGCGCGACCGAACGCATCTCTTTGCTGTCCTCGACCGCCTGTGCACCTTCGGTGGTGTTCATCAACAGCTGAACCTCGCCGTTCTTCAGCATGTCGATGACATGCGGGCGGCCTTCATAGACCTTATTAACTCGATCACAAGGCACACCATTTTCGGCAAGCCAGCTCTGCGTGCCGCTGGTCGCGACGAGGGTGAAGCCCTGTTCGACCAACACCTGCGCAGCCTCCAGCATCAGCTTGCCTTTGTCGGCGTCCTTGATCGAGATAAAGGCACAACCTTCGCTGGGCAGAACCATGCCAGCGCCCATCTGCGCCTTCAGGAAGGCGCGGGCAAAGGAGCGGTCCCAGCCCATGACTTCACCGGTAGAGCGCATCTCTGGGCCCAGGATTGTGTCAACGCCGGGGAAACGGGCGAAGGGCAGCACCGCTTCCTTGACCGAGAACCAGGGCATGTCCGGGTCGGCCAGTGTCATCGGGTCGGCCATTGGCGTGTTGACGTCATAGCCTGCGTCGGCCTCGTAAGGCGCGCGTAGCGGGAAGTTGCTGAGCGGCTCACCAGCCATGACACGTGCGGCGATGGAGGCAATCGCAGAGTCGGTCGCCTTGGCCACAAAGGGCACGGTGCGCGAGGCACGCGGGTTCACCTCGATCAGGAAGATCTCATCGTCCTTGATCGCGAACTGCACGTTCATCAGGCCGACAACATTCAGCGCCTTGGCCAGCGCAAATGTCTGTTCCTTGATCCGCTCGATCACGTCTTTTTCAAGCGAGTAGGGCGGCAGCGAGCAGGCACTGTCGCCCGAATGCACGCCGGCCTCTTCGATGTGCTGCATGATGCCGGTGACATGCACGTCGGTGCCGTCACACAGAGCGTCCACGTCCAGTTCAACCGCGCCAGCCAGATAGCTGTCCAAAAGAACCGGGCTGTCGCCGGAAACGACCACGGCCTCGGCGATGTAACGCTCCAGCTGGGCCATGTCGCGCACGATTTCCATCGCGCGGCCACCCAGAACGTAAGAGGGGCGAATGACCAGTGGGAAGCCGATATCGCCAGCGATTTCAAGCGCTTGCGCATCCGTCGAGGCGATGCCGTTATGCGGCTGCTTCAGGCCGAGGTTGTTGACCAGCTCCTGGAACCGCTCGCGGTCTTCGGCCAGATCGATAGCATCGGGTGAGGTGCCGAGGATCGGAATGCCTGCTTCTTCCAGCGCGTTGGCCAGTTTCAGCGGGGTCTGGCCGCCGAACTGAACGATAACGCCATGCAGGGTGCCGTTCTGTTTCTCGGTTTCGAGGATTTCCATCACGTGCTCATAGGTGAGCGGTTCGAAATACAAGCGGTCCGAGGTGTCATAGTCGGTCGACACGGTCTCGGGGTTGCAGTTGATCATGATGGTTTCATAGCCCTGCTCGGTCAGCGCATAGCAGGCGTGGCAGCAGCAATAGTCAAATTCGATGCCCTGACCGATCCGGTTCGGACCGCCGCCCAGAATGACCACTTTCTTGCGATCCGAAGGGCGTGCCTCGCACTCTACTTCGCCCATCATCGGCGCCTCGTAGGTGGAGTACATATAGGGGGTCTGCGCTTCGAATTCCGCCGCACAGGTGTCGATCCGTTTGAACACGGCGTTGACGCCCAGGCCGCGGCGGGCCTTGCGGACCGCAGCTTCGGTCTTGCCGGTCAGGTTGGCCAGACGGGCATCGGTGAAGCCCAGCATTTTCAGCGCGCGCAGGCCAGCCGCATCATCGGGTAGACCGGAGGCACGCACGCCGTCTTCGGCCTCGACGATCTCGCGGATACGGGCGAGGAACCAGGGGTCAAACTTGGTGACGCCAAAGATTTCATCGTCCGACAGGCCGTGACGCATCGCCTGTGCGATGGTGCGCATACGGTCCGGGGTCTGCAGGCTGATGGCCTTGATAACGGCGGCCTTATCGGGCGCGCCGGGGATGTCGACCTCGTCAAAACCGGTGAGGCCCGATTCCATCGATGCGAGTGCCTTTTGCAGGCTCTCGTGGATGGTGCGGCCGATGGCCATTGTCTCACCCACGGATTTCATCGCGGTGGTGAGGTAGGGCTCGGAGCCGGGGAATTTCTCGAAGGCGAACTTCGGAATTTTTGTCACGACATAGTCGATGGTCGGCTCGAAGCTGGCAGGCGTCACCTTGGTGATGTCATTGTCCAGCTCGTCCAGCGTATAGCCCACGGCCAGTTTCGCGGCGATCTTGGCGATTGGGAAGCCGGTTGCCTTGGAGGCCAGCGCGGAGGAGCGCGACACCCGCGGGTTCATTTCGATCACCACCATGCGGCCATCGGCGGGGTTCACCGCCCACTGCACGTTGGAGCCGCCGGTCTCGACGCCGATTTCACGCAGAACCGCAATCGAGGCGGTGCGCATCATCTGGTATTCTTTGTCGGTCAGGGTCAGGGCAGGGGCCACAGTGATCGAGTCACCGGTGTGCACGCCCATCGGGTCGATGTTTTCGATCGAGCAGACGATAATGGCGTTATCCGCAGTGTCGCGGACCACTTCCATCTCGTATTCTTTCCAGCCCAGCAGCGACTCATCAACAAGGATCTGGTTCACCGGAGAGGCATCCATACCGGTGCGGCAGAAGTGGATGTAATCTTCGCGGTTATACGCCACACCGCCGCCGGTGCCGCCAAGGGTAAAGGCGGGGCGGATGATGGCGGGCAGACCGATCTCTTCCAGATCTTCCAGAGCGGCTTGTACGCCGGCTTCCAGATCGGTGCTGCCATCTTCGCGTTTGGGAGCAGTGACGATGGTTGCTTTGGGGTTTTCCAGGCCAAGGCGGTCCATGGCTTCGCGGAACAGTTTGCGGTCTTCGGCCATCTCAATGGCGTCGCGCTTGGCGCCGATCATCTCAACGCCGTATTTTTCCAGCACGCCCATTTCTTCCAGCGCCAGCGAGGTATTCAGGCCGGTCTGACCGCCCATGGTCGGCAGCAGCGCGTCGGGGCGTTCTTTTTCGATGATCTTAGCGACCATCTCGGGTGTGATGGGTTCGATGTAGGTGGCATCTGCCAGACCGGGGTCGGTCATGATTGTCGCCGGGTTGGAGTTGACCAGAATGACCCGGTAACCCTCTTCGCGCAGCGCCTTGCAAGCCTGTGCGCCGGAGTAGTCAAATTCACAAGCCTGGCCAATAACAATGGGCCCCGCACCAATAATCATGATCGACTGGATGTCGGTTCTTTTAGGCATGGCCAGATTCCTTCGGTTTTGCACGACTCAGGGGCGCCCCCATGCGCCCAAATTGTCCTGCGTTATAGGCCCCGGCTCGAAAGGTGCAAGGGGGATATGGAACAGATCGCAATCCAGCCGGGATTTGCCGCTTTCACCCTTCCGATATAGGGAAGTGGCGGTATAAGACAGCCTGAACTGATGGGGTAAGACGTGCGCATACGCTTTGACCAGGGGCCGATGGGGCCGGGGACGTGTTTTGACGCGCCTGTTCGGGTGATCCGGGCCGATGCGCCTGAAGACGTGCCCGCGGCTTTTGCGGCGCTGGATGATGCCCGTGGTGAGGGCCATTGGCTGGCCGGCTATGCCTCTTATGAGCTTGGCTATGCGCTGGAACCCAAACTGGCCGCGCGCATGCCTGAGTACCGCCGCCTACCGCTGTTGTGTTTTGGCGTTTATGGCGAACCCTCCCAGCAGCCTTTGGGTGAAGGGCCTGCCGCGCTGGGCGAGATTGTGCCGCGCTGGGATCAGACGCGCTATGCTCAGGCCTTTGAGGTGGTGAACCGCAATATCGGCAAGGGTGATATCTATCAGGCCAACCTGACGTTTCCGCTGGATGTGGACACGACCGGCAGCTCCGAAGCCCTATACTCGGCCCTGGCGCTGAGCCAGCCGGTCGGCCATGGCGCGCTGGTCTTGCAGGACGGTTTGCCGGATCTGCTGAGCCGCAGCCCGGAACTGTTTTTCTGCACAGATGCCGACGGGGTGATCGAGACTCGGCCCATGAAGGGCACTCAGCCCCGGTCCGAGGATGAGGCAGAAGACGCCCGTCGCCGTGATTTCCTGCGTCAGGATGAAAAGAACCGGGCTGAAAACCTGATGATCGTGGATCTCTTGCGCAATGACATCAGCCGGGTGGCAGAAACCGGCAGTGTCCGCGTGCCGGAATTGTTCGCGGTCGAGACCTATGCCACGGTGCATCAGATGGTGTCGCTGGTGCGGGCGCGCCTGCGACCCGATGTTGGCCTCGGTGACATTCTGACGGCGCTATACCCCTGCGGATCCATTACCGGCGCGCCAAAAATCCGTGCGATGGAGATCATCGATGATCTGGAACCCAGCCCGCGCGAGATCTATTGCGGCTCCATCGGCTGGGCGGCGCCAGACGGGCGATCCTCTTTCAATGTGGCAATCCGTACCTTGATGGTTGAAGCGGGCAAGGCGGTGATGAATGTTGGCGGCGGGGTGGTCTGGGATTCGACCGCAGAATCTGAATACGAGGAAGCGCTTTGGAAAACCCGCTATGCGCGCCGGATGAGCCCGGCTTCCGACTGATAGAAACCTTCGGCTACCTGCCTGCGGTGGGCGTGCTGCGGCGTCAGATGCACCTGACACGCATGGCGCGATCAGCGATTGCCTTTGGTATTCCCTTTGACGTCGCCGGTGCAGGCCGGCTGTTGGACGGGTTGAGCGGCGAGGCGGCACTGCGCGGGCGGCTGACACTGGCCGCGGATGGGGCCTTGGACCTGTCAATCGCCGAGATGCCAGCCAAGGCGGACCACTGGCGCTTTGTCATTGCCGCAGCGCGTCTGAATTCTAACGATGTTTTCCTGCAGCATAAGACAACCCGCCGCACGCTCTATGACAAGGCCCGCGCGGCGCTTCCGCAGGGGGTGGATGAATATATCTTCCTCAATGAACGCGGCGAGATCTGTGAGGGGACTATCACAAATATCGTGGTGACGGCACCGGATGGCACCCGGCTGACCCCCCCGCTGAGCGCAGGCTGCCTGCCGGGCGTCTACAGGCAGGGGCTGTTAGAGGCGGGTCTTGTCCGCGAGGCCATTTTGACGCCGCTTGATCTGATGGCGGCAGCGGGGATTTGCCTTACAAACTCCCTTCGCGGCGAAATCCCGGCTATTTGGGCCTCGGACGGGGGGCAATCCGGCCAGTTTGCTTGACAAGCGCGGCACAACCCTGTGTATCGGCCCGGATGAATTCCGCGTTCCGCCGGGCCGATACCGGCGGGCGATCCGAGTGACGAAAGGTCAAACCATGCACGCTTACCGCAGCCACACCTGCGCCGACCTCAACAAATCCAACGTGGGCGAAACCGTTCGCCTGTCGGGTTGGGTCCACCGCATCCGGGATCACGGCGGCCTGCTGTTTATCGACCTGCGCGACCACTACGGTATCACCCAGGTGATGGCCGACCCCGACAGCCCGGTATTCTCTGATCTGGAAAAAGTGCGCTCTGAATGGTGCATTCAGATCGAAGGCAACGTGCTGGCGCGCGACGAGAGCCTCGTCAACGCCTCCATCCCGACTGGTGAAGTCGAAGTCTTCATCCGTGGCCTCGAGGTGCTGGGTAAATCCGAAGAGCTGCCGCTGATGGTGTTCGGCGATCAGGAATACCCGGAAGAAACGCGCCTGCGCTATCGCTACCTCGACCTGCGCCGCGAGAAGATGCAGAAGAACATGCTGCTGCGCTCCAACATGGTGGCCTCGATCCGTCGCCGCATGTGGGACAAGGGTTTCAACGAATATCAAACGCCGATCATCACCGCATCTTCGCCCGAAGGCGCGCGTGACTTTCTGGTGCCGTCGCGCCAGCACCCCGGCAAATTCTACGCCCTGCCGCAGGCCCCACAGCAGTTCAAACAGCTGATGATGGTCTCGGGTTTTGACAAATACTTCCAGATCGCGCCCTGTTTCCGCGACGAGGACCCGCGCGCCGACCGCTCGCCCACCGATTTCTACCAGCTCGACCTTGAGATGTCTTTTGTCACCCAACAGGACGTGTTCGACACCATCCAGCCGGTGATGCAGGGCGTGTTCGAAGAGTTTGGTGGCGGCCGCAAGGTCGATACCGAATGGCCGCAGATTTCCTATAAGGACGCGGCCAAATGGTACGGCTCGGACAAGCCGGACCTGCGCAACCCGATCAAGATGCAGGATTGCTCCGAGCATTTCCGCGGCTCCGGCTTTGCCATCTTCGCCAAATTGCTCGAACAGGACGGCACCGAAGTGCGCGCCATCCCGGCTCCCACAGGTGGTTCGCGCAAATTCTGCGACCGGATGAACAAGTTTGCACAGGCCGAGGGTCTGCCCGGCATGGGTTATATCTTCTGGCGCAAGCAGTCTCCCGACAGCATCGCGCAGGAACGTGGTATCACCGTCAAGGACGTGAACGCGCTGATCAAATCGGGCGAGATCGTACTCGGCAACGAGGCCGCAGGCCCGCTGGCCAAGAACATCGGACCCGAGCGCACCGAAGCGATCCGTCAGCAGCTGGGTCTGGACGTGGGCGATGCGGCCTTCTTCCTTGGCGGTAAGCCAAAAGCCTTTGAAAGCGTTGCTGGCCGCGCCCGTAACGTCATCGGCGAAGAGCTGGGCCTGACCGATAAGGACCGGTTTGCCTTTGCATGGGTCGTCGATTTCCCGATCTACGAAGCAGACGAAGAGACCGGCAAGATCGATTTCGAACACAACCCCTTCTCGATGCCGCAGGGCGGCGTGGAAGCGCTGCAGGGTGATCCCCTGAAGGTGCTGGGCTATCAGTATGACCTGGCCTGCAACGGCTACGAGCTGGTTTCGGGCGCGATCCGGAACCACCGCCCGGAAATCATGTTCAAAGCCTTTGAGATTGCCGGCTATGGCAAAGACGAAGTTGAAAAACGCTTTGGTGGCATGGTCAACGCATTCCAGTACGGTGCCCCGCCCCACGGTGGCTGCGCGGCCGGTATCGACCGTATGGTGATGCTGCTGGCGGATGAGGCCAACATCCGCGAGGTCATCATGTTCCCGATGAACCAGCGCGCCGAAGACCTGATGATGTCGGCGCCTTCCGAGCCGATGAACGATCAGCTGATGGAACTGGGCCTGCGGGTCATTCCGCAAGACCAGTAATCGCTGCATCACAAACGATCCAAAGGCCCGGAGGATATCTCTGGGCCTTTTTGCTTTTTGGGACTGCACGAGAAGGATCAAAGCCTGCTAGGCTGGGTGGGACACTCAGGAGTTAGGTGCATTCAAATGGGGTTTTCACCGCAGCTGGCCGCGATCCGATTTGGATGCGGGCTCTCTGCCGATATCGCGCCTCCGCAGACGCGCGCCCAGATGCTGGCCGCGCTGACAGGGCCGGACGCGGCGGCGCAGGCCTTTCCTGTGCCTTCGTTCTCTCATCTCGCCGGATTGCAGGTAAAATACCGAAAGCTGCGGACCAAAAGTCAGGACATGGAGGCGGCTGGTGAAGGCGAGGGCGGCTTGCGGTCCCGGTACAAGGCCCTGCGCCAGCAGACACGCGAGGATCATACCCTTTGGGCCGCCCAACAGCTGCTCCGGTGGAGCCGCACCCAGGATGGGCTGCGCGAACGGTTGGTCAGATTCTGGGCGGATCATTTCACCGTGCGTGGAAAAACAGGCCTGATGAAATACGCTGCGACGTCTTATGCGGAAAGCGCCATTAGACCCCATGTCGCGGGGGATTTTTCGGCCTTGCTGATCTCTGCTGTGCTGCACCCAATGATGCTGCGCTACCTCGATCAAACCCGGTCCGTCGGCGAAGGCAGCCGGACAGCAATGAAATCCGATGGGGCCCGTGGGTTGAACGAAAACCTGGCCCGCGAGATCCTCGAGCTGCATACGCTGGGTGTTGGTGGCCCCTACAGCCAGACGGATGTGCGCCAGTTGGCCGGGCTGCTGGCTGGCCTCACGCTCAGCAAGGGCAGTCAGCTGAAATTTCGCAAAAGCCATGCCCAGCCCGGATCGGAAACCATTGCCGGAAAAACCTACGCAGGGCATGGGCTGGATACGATAAAGGCAGCGCTGGCAGATCTGGCGGTGCATCCCGCAACAGCCCGCCACATCGCCGGGAAACTGGCGGTGCATTTTGTCAGCGATACGCCGGATCCGCATCTTGTGCGCGATCTGGAGGAGGTATTTCTGCACACCGGCGGTGATCTTCTTGCCGTGACCGATGCCCTGTTGGCGCATCCCTCTGCGTGGGGTGCAGAACTGACCAACATCAAACCTCCCTTTGACTATGCGGCCTCCGCCGGGCGGGCGTTGGGGCTGACAGAGGCCGATATCAGCCGTGTCGGTGCCAAGGGGATAAAGCGGGGGCTGATCACCCCGCTGGCCCGGATGGGGCAGCATTGGGAGGCACCGCCCGGCCCGGACGGCTGGCCGGAAGAAGATGAAAACTGGGTAACCGCACACGGGCTGGCGGCGCGTATGGGCTGGGCGATGTCAGCGCCGCGCCGGATGCGCAGAGATTTGCCCGATCCGCAGGTCTTTGCCCGTTCTGCGCTGGGAGATTTCGCCGATGGGCGGGTTCTGTTTGCCGCCCGTTCTGCTGAAACCCGACCCGAAGCCATTGGTCTGGTGCTGAGCGCTCCGGCGTTTCAGCGCCGCTGAGGGGAGTGAACATGCGAATTGGCAGACGATCCTTTCTCACCCGCTCAGCGATGCTGGGCTGTTCGGCCGCAGCGAGCCCCCTGCTGACGCCGGTTACCTTTGCTGCCGCTCCGATGGATGCCCGGTTGGTGGTCATCATCCTGCGCGGCGGAATGGACGCGCTGGACGTGGTGCAGCCCTATGGCGATCCTGATTTTGCAGCGTTGCGACCGGGCCTGCGGGGTGGTCCGGCGCATGGCGCCGTTGATCTGGACGGATTCTTTTCACTTCATCCCGTTCTGTCACCGCTGATGCCGATGTGGAAGGCGGGGGAATTGGGGTTCGTGCAAGCGGTCTCCACGCCGTATCGCGACAAACGCAGCCATTTTGATGGGCAGGATGTGCTGGAGGCGGGCACGGCCGGCCTGACCGGACAAAGGGACGGATGGCTCAACCGTTTGATTGGCCAAATGCCCGGCGCGCAGGCCCGCATGGCGCTGGCGGCGGGTGACGGTGAACTTGCGCTGTTGCGCGGCGCAGCGCCCTTTACCGCATGGTCGCCGGAGGCTGAGCTGAGCATGAGTCCGCAGGCCGAACGGCTGGCCCATCTGATCATGGAGGACGACCCATTGTTTGCCCCGGCCCTTGCGGATGCTCTGGACTTGTCTGCGGGGCGCGACCAATCCGGGCAGCCAAAAGGCAAGGCCCATCAAAAACTGGCGGACTTCACCGCCGAACAGCTGCGCGGCGACGCGCGGATCGCCGGGTTTTCGATCAATGGGTGGGATACCCATGCCGGTCAGGTCAAGGGCATGACGTCGGCGCTGACCCGTTTGGCCGAAACACTTGTGGCGCTGCAAAACGGGGTCGGCCCCGGTATATGGGATCGAACGGCGGTGCTGTGCCTTACCGAATTTGGTCGCACCGCGCGTGAAAACGGCACCGGAGGAACAGATCATGGTACCGGCGGCGCGATGATCCTCGCAGGTGGGGCGGTGCGTGGTGGCAAAGTTCACGGTCGCTGGCCCGGACTGGCAGAGGCGGATCTCTATGAGCGCCGGGACCTGATGCCACTTGCTGATCTGCGATCCCAGGTGGGATGGGTGCTGCACGGCCTGACGGGTGTCGGGGCAGCAGCACTCGAGCGGGAAGTTTTCCCCGGTATGCAATTGGGCGGCGATCCCGGCCTTTTACGGTGATCCTGATCAGCCGTGGCTGCGGCTGTCAGTAGTCAGGCGGGAACAGCACGATGTTTTCGGCCAGGCGCCCATTGCGATTGCGGCGGATCCGGCGCGCGGAAATGCGAGAGCTGACATAGCAGGCGGCAAATAGCGCCCCTGCTGTTACAAACAGGACTTCCAGCATCTCAGATCGCCAGTCTTTGTTTGAGCCGGTCCTGAACCAGACCGGCGATTCTGGCAGTGTCGGCGGCCAATGGCAGCCCCTGCGCCCGTGCCGTCGCCAGCCCGGTTGCGGCTTCGGCCAGCACCCCGTCGCCAGCGCTGCGCGCCACGCCACCAAGGAACTGCGCCACATAGTCCAGCGCCTTGTCCTCCTGCGACTCACTGAGCACATCTGCGGCATGCGCCATGTCGTCCTGATAGGCCATTTCGTCAGGATGGATTTCTTCGTCTTTCAATTCGCGCGGCCCGGCAGGCTGGCGCTCTGCTGGCAGCAGCGAAAGTATCTTTTGCTGAAAAGATGCCAGCGAGGTGATCGGCTTGGCAAGAAATCCATCTGCACCCGCCGCCATGGCGATGGTCTCGCCATTTTCGTCACCTGATGTTCCCAGAATCACCCCAACACGCGGCGAGGCTGCGGCGAGTTCTTCGATGAGATCTCCACCGGATCCGTCGGGCAGGCCAAGATCAGCAATCACCACAGAAGGGCGGTAGACTTTCAAATGGCGGCGTGCCGATTTCAGACAGTCCGCGCGCCGAATGCGGGCGCCACTGCGCAAGCATAATAGTCGCATCGCTTCGCAGGCGTAGCGACTGTCCTCAATGACCAGAATGGTCAGCCCCAGCAGGGGGCGATTTGAGGTTGGCAGCCGTTGCGCGGCTGCGAAAAGTTCCGAATCATCCATGACCCTTCTCCATCAGCAGGCATATTGACGCTAAGCAGAGCGGGCTAATTCCCGGTTAACAGATTTTAGCTCTGTTTTGGGGCGACGATGGGGCCATGGTATCAGCGCCAATTCGCGCACTTGCTGCACCAGCAAGGGCAGCGCATAAACGCCCCAATCAGTGATATCCGGTAAAGGAGTTTGAGGAATGATCGGCCGTTTGAACCATGTTGCAATTGCGGTTCCGGATCTGGAGGCTGCCGCCGCCCAGTACCGCGACACTTTGGGTGCCAAAGTGGGCGCGCCGCAGGATGAGCCCGACCACGGGGTGACTGTCATATTCATTGAATTGCCCAATACCAAAATCGAACTGTTGTATCCTTTGGGGGAGAACTCTCCGATCAACGGGTTTCTGGAAAAGAACCCGGCGGGTGGCATTCACCACATTTGCTACGAGGTGGAGGATATTCTTGCCGCCCGTGACAAGCTGAAAGACCAAGGTGCGCGTGTTCTGGGCACCGGCGAGCCGAAGATTGGCGCCCATGGGAAACCGGTGCTGTTCCTGCATCCGAAGGATTTCAACGGATGCCTGGTGGAACTCGAACAGGTTTAAGACTATCTGGGGCCTGCTGCCCGATCTGACGGCAGCAGGCTTTGCAAAGGAACGCGCCATGGGCATCACATCCGGTATCGTGCTTTACGCGGTGATCTGGTTTCTGACATTTCTGATCGTGATCCCGATCCGGCTGCAGACACAGGGTGATCTGGGCGAGGTCGTGCCCGGCACCCATGCCGGCGCACCGGTGCATCACAATCTGAAGAAAAAGGCCTGGATCACCAGCGGCGTTGCGGGTGTGATCTGGGCGATTGTGGCGGCTGTTATCCTGACAGAATCCGTTACTCTGGAAGATCTCGCCGGCTGGCACAGCCTGCTGTACGGCGACTAACCCATCCATTTCCTATCATATACGGGCGGTGCTCCCGCCTATTCAAACGCATGGAATGCGGTTTCACAGTTGCGCCGCGCTGGCGCGCGGCGCACAGGGGCGCTGCCCCCGCCGCCTGTCGGCGGCTCCCCCGGAGTATTTTGCAAAGGTGACGCGCAGGCTCAGCGTTTTTGCAGGGCGTGAAAGATATGGGTGAAGGTGGCGGCGCCGAAAATCGGGATGAACAGGTTCACCAGTGGCAAGGACAGGGGCATGGCCATCAACGTGCCGGCCAGCCAGATCGTACCCCGGTGACGGCGGCGCAGCTTGCGGGCCTCGGCCTCACCCACGCGGCGGATGGCGGCAAGGGTGAAATACTCCCGCCCGAGCAGAAAGCCGTTGAGGCCCCAGAAAATGAATGGCGCTGCTGGCGGGAATATCAGGTAGAGCACCAGGGCCAGAACATTGGCACCGATGAGCACACCAAGGAAATTCACCGTGTCTTTGAAGGATGCCCAAAAGGGTGTGCCCGAGACCCGAGGCAGATGCGGATAGTGTTTGTCCTCTACGGCCTGCGCGACTTCATCCAGAAACATTGAGGTGAAGGCCGAGGCGACCGGGATCATCAGAAAGACCGAGAGCAGCATCATGATCAGGAAGGAGCCTGCGGAGAGCAGGCTGCCGACCCAGGTGACCTCGCCGATCATCGGCAGGGTGACTTCGGGCCCGACCAGCCAGCCTGTCAGCCAGACAAATGCTGAGGTGAAAGCCACCAGCAGGGCCAGCGTCAGGGCGATGCCGATGAAAAGAACTCTGCGAAACCGCGGGTCTCCGGCCTGGCTGATTGCTTTGAAAAATGCATCGAAAATCATGCGTTAAGCCAACTGGTGATGGCATCGATGTCCGGGCGCGGCCGTTCCGGCGGCGCGGCTTTTTCGGTGGCAATATGAATGATCCCGGCAATGCTTTCGTTGGCTGCAAGGCCAAAGGCCGCCTGGCGCCATTCCGGGTCGTGGCTGGCCCAGCCGGACAGCCAGTTGGCCCCCCAGCCAGCGGCCAGAGCCGCGTTGAGCAGCGACAGGCAAACCGCGCCCGCCGAATAGGTGAGCTCGATGGGTGGGATTTTGGGATGTTCCTTTTGCACTTCGATCACGGCCACGGCGAGGATGCCCTGATCAAACTGGCTGCGGCACTTGATAATGTCCTCTTGCGGTTTGGCCAGCCGTTCACCAGCCGCATCAGTCAGCTCTGCCAGCCGCGCCATTGCCGCCTGCGGGATTACGATAAAACGCCAGGGCTCCAGCTTGCCATGGTCCGGCGTGCGGGCGGCAGCGGTCAGGATCTCGGTCAGCTGATCCTTTGACGGACCGGGCGCGATCAGCGTCTTTGCCGGGCGCGAGCGCCGCGTGAGCAGAAAATCAAGGGCGGCGGAATTTCGTTCGGGCATATGTGAAGCCTTTTTACATGTTGGTGTCTATGTCGGACAGGCCAGAGCCAAATTCAAGCCCCCTAATGTGGTCGCCGGTCAGTCAGCCAGTCCGAGCCCCGCCGCCATCTCAGAGATGAGCGATTGCAGGAAGGCGCCATAGCGGGCCGTGGGCTGGCGCTGGCGCAGGGTGTCTGCCAATGGATCTCCAGCGCGGATGGCGGATCCTGACAGGGCCTCCAGCGCCGCATGGCCACAGAAGGGGACATGCATTTCGGAATAACCGCCCTCATGAACCAAAACCAGCCGACCGGCGCAGAGCTCTTGTGCGGCAGCGCGCAGCTCGGCTGTCAGGGTGCCAAAGGTTTCGGCCGTGGCCAACATGCGGCCCAGCGGATCCATCGCCGAGGCATCATAACCAGAGGCCACGACGATCATATCCGGCTGATAGGCGGCCAGCGCCGGGAGGATGATCTGCCGCATGACCTGCAGATAGGCCGCATGGCCCGCGCCGGGGGGGAGCGGAATATTGATGTTGTAACCCTCGCCGGCACCCCGCCCGCGATCGTCAAAGGCGCCGGTGTCCAGCGGATAATTCCATTCCTGATGAACCGAGATTGTCAGCACATCGTCGCGGTCATAAAACACGGCCTCGGTGCCATTGCCGTGATGAACATCCCAGTCGACAACGGCAACACGGCCGAGCCCCTGTGCCGCCTTGGCGGCCTCAATAGCGATGGCAATATTGGCCAGGAGGCAGAACCCATTGGGAAAATCCGGCAGGCAATGATGCCCCGGCGGGCGCGACAGGGCATAGGCATTTGCCATCTCCCCTGCAGCGACGGCGCGCACCGCCTCTTTTGCCAGCCCGGCGGAAAGTGCGGCGATTTCATAGCCGCCCTGCCCAAAAGGGGTGCGCAAGCCCAACTCGCCGCCGCCCGCATCAGACAGGCGCTGGAATTCCTCCAGATAGCTGCGGGGATGGACGCGGGCCAAATCCGTATCGGTCGCGGCAGGGGCGCTTCGCATGTCCAGCTCTTGGAACAGGCCAGAGACATCCATAAGGTTCTTCAAGCGGCGCTTGGTTTCCGGGCTCTCCGGCAATCCACCGGCTGCAAGCGGCTGCACCAGCCCACCCACTGGCACTGTCAGCGCGTAATTGCCGCCAGAATGCCAGAAACATCTTTCATCCCAGAAAAATCCGGTTGCCATGAGGCGTGCCTCCCCTGTTCATTTGGCCGGAAATATCCCCGCCGGAGGCATGAAAGTCTATGGAAAACAGGTGCATTTCACGGCAAGAGTCGGGATATGGGAAAGCCAAAGAAAAAGCAGCTTCCAGACCTTTGTGCTTTGGCGCAGCCCGGAGCCGAGATTGCGGTGCGGGTAACACCAAAAGCCTCGCGCAACGCGCTGGAAGACAGCGGCGCGGGGCTGCGTGCCTATGTCACCGTGGTGCCCGAAGGCGGCAAGGCCAACAAGGCGGTGCAGGCGCTTTTGGCCACGGCCCTAAACATCCCGGCCTCCCGGCTTGCGCTTGTCCGTGGTCAGACCGCGCGGGACAAGGTCTTTCGCGTCTCATGATCCATCGACGGTATGATCAGCCGTCGTCGGGGCGCAGTTGATAGACGCCTTCCGGCAGGTCCAGAGCCACGGATATATCCTGCAGCTGTTCCATCGAAAGGGTCACTATATGGGTGCTGTCGGTGCGCGGGTCATATTGTTCGACCGTTATGCATTCCGAAAAAGCGTTGATGACCACATCTTCCTTCAGAGGGGCGTCACCCTCGTCCACAAGGGTGATCACCGTGGAGTCAAATTCATGCTCTATGGTAAACATGGTCCCAGCCTGCACCGCCGGGCACCGCTCGGCAAGCGGAGATTTTCAGGTTGGGAGTTTCCTCAGGGGGACAAGTGATTGAACCTGCATCGTAAAGCGCTCTATTGTAGCACCAAGCCTGCGAGGGAGGATCCATGCGTCGCTTAGTGTTACTGATTGCCTTGTCCGTTGCTGCCTGTGATGTATCTGTCGACAGCGGGCCCGCGCCAGCGGTGGTCGCCACATCCGGCAAAGGGTTCACCCCGGCCGAGGCCAGCGCGGCTTTTCGCGCTGTGACAAGTGCGGTGGAGCCCGTTGCAGAACGCGAATGCCGGTCTCGCACCCAGGGGCTGAATTGCGATTTCAAAATTCAGATTGATCCGGACAGCCGCGCCGCACCCAATGCCTATCAGAGCCTCGACAGCAAGGGGCGCCCGATCATTACCTTCACGCAATCCATGCTGGGAGACATCACCAACCGGGATGAACTGGCCTTTGTGATGAGCCATGAGGCCGCCCACCATATCCGTGGTCATTTGGCCCGGCAGCAGGAAAACGCCCTGTCTGGCGCGGTGATTTTTGCCGGTCTGGCGACCATTGCCGGCGCCTCTGCCAGTGACATTGCCAATGCGCAGGATCTTGGCGCAATGGTTGGAGCCCGAAGCTATTCCAAAGATTTCGAACTTGAAGCGGATCAGCTGGGTGCGATCATCACCCATAAATCAGGCTACCGCCCCAGCGAAGGGGTGAAGTTCTTTGCCCGCCTTCCTGACCCCGGTGACCGGTTTTTGGGCACTCACCCGGCCAATTATGACAGGGTCAAAGTGGTGAATGACACGATTCGGAAATACGGTCTCAACTGATTATGGGGCAGGGATCTTCCGCTTCTGACACCAGCCTGCGTATGCTTGGGGTGGTGTTGACCGACCGTGGATCAAAATATGCGGTGACCGGCGCGGCCGTGTCCTCGCGGGCCGATGTTGACGCGGTCTTGACTGAGTTGAAGCGTGACCGGGCTTACGCCAAGGCGACCCATAACACCTGGGCTGCGATGCTGCCCAACGGCGCGCTCAAAGCAGATGACGGTGAAAGCGGCGCCGGGATTGTGATCCTGCGGATGATGGAACGCGCCGGGATGCAGGACCATGTGATCATTGTCACCCGCTGGTATGGCGGCAAAAAGCTCGGCGGCGACCGGTTCCGCCGGGTGCAGGATGCGGTCCGGCATTATTTCGCTGATCAGGGGATCGACCACTGAGAGCGACGTCACGGGGTTGACCTGTGTCAAAGCATTTACGGCAAATACCACTTTAACCTGACGGCATTGAAACGTGCGAGGTTGAGATATGGAACATCTATCTATTCTGCGCAGACATGCTGATCTGCTGGACAACATGGCCAATAAACTGGGCGTGGATCTCGAAGAATCGGTGATGTCCGGCAAGATGGAATTTGACGGCATTGCGGATGCGGTGCTGCGCTGCACCGGATGCAATCACCCGGATCACTGCACCAGTCTGCTGGCCCAGGGAGAGGCCCTGTCCGAGGCCCCCGATTATTGTCAGAACCGCCATCTGATGGCGCAACTGCAGCCCAAACAGGCCTGACGACGCGCAGAAGAGGAATACAGAAGGAGAACCGATGTTGCGCCCGCTGGGAGATGAGAGGCTGCATCTGCGGCTGTTGGAAGAGATGAGCCAGACAGTGGGTGCGGACCTTGTTCGCGCCTATGAGGACGGGCAAATCAGCAGCGAAAACTGGGCCAATATGGTGCAGCAATGCCGCGGCTGTGCAGAGCCGGGCAAGTGTCAAAAGTGGCTGGCCACGCGGGAAACTGCCGCCGAGACACCGGCCTATTGCAGCAATCGTGCGGTCCTTGATGAGCTGAAGCAAAACCTGGCAGAAGGAGAAGGCACATGAACCGCCCCTTCCCAGGCGTCAGTGCGTTAGGTGATATCAGCCACCACTTCTGGCAACTGCGCGGTGTCTCCAAAAGCATGAACATTGACCTTAGCGCAGCTATGGCCGACGGGCGTCTGCGCGACACGGATTACGCCGCAATGGTAACTGCCTGCCGCGCCTGTCCGAACAATCAGGGCTGCATGGCCTGGCTGGGGTGCCAGCAGCAGATTGCTCAAGCGCCACCACCCGGATGCGTCAATGGCGAGGTTCTGACACGTCTGAAGCCCTGATCTGTCAGACTGAGTTCATAGTTTGCTGTGGCTGCCATCACAGCGCGGTGCCTTGGCCGAGTGTTTGCATCCGCAGAAGAAGACTTTTCCGGTCTTTTCGGCAGTGAATTTCACCGGTTCAAAGTCTGACCCCTTATGCGAGCCGTCACAAAAGGGTTGTTTTGAAGATTTGCCGCAGGCGCACCAGAAGTAGGTTTTGCCTTCGGTGACCTCAACGGCATAGGGTTCTTTTTGCGCGATAACAGGCGTGTCGGACATGGCTTGGGGTCTCCCTGGCTGGATCCCCCATGGTAAACGGTTCTGTCAGTGACGAAAGAACTTTCGGGCCTTAAGCCAAACGCCCCCACAGGTCATACTCGCCAGCCTCGTCAACCTCGACCGTCACCAGATCGCCTGCGTTCAGCGCTTCTGTTCCCTCATCAATGAACAGGTTGCCGTCAATCTCGGGCGCGTCTGCCTTGGTGCGGCAGGTGGCGATGCCGTCCTCGTCGATGTCATCCACGATCACTTGCAGGGTCTGGCCGACCTTGGCCGCCAGCTTGGCCTCGGAAATGGCCTGCGCCTTCTCCATGAAGCGTTCCCAGCGGTCCTGTTTGACGTCCTCTGCCACATGGTCGGGCAGATCATTGGAACGCGCACCGGCGACGTTTTCGTATTTGAAACAACCGATCCGATCCAGCTGCGCCTCGTCCATCCAATCCAGCAGGTGCTGGAACTCGGCTTCAGTCTCGCCGGGGTAGCCGACGATGAAGGTCGACCGAAGGGTGATATCGGGACAGGTGGCACGCCAGGCGCGGATTTCATCCAGCGTCTTGGCTGCCGCCGCCGGGCGGGCCATGCGGCGCAGCACATCCGGGTGGGCGTGCTGGAAAGGGATATCCAGATAGGGCAGCACCGCGTTGTCCGGATCCGCCATCAGCGGGATCAGCTCGCGCACATGCGGGTAGGGGTAGACATAGTGCAGCCGCACCCACAGCTCATCTGCGGGGGCCAGTTTGCCCAGCTCGCGGGTCAGGTCCTGAATATGGCTGCGCACCTCGCCGTCTTTCCACGGGTTGACGTCATATTTGCGGTCCAGACCATAGGCCGAGGTGTCCTGACTGATCACCAAAAGCTCGCGCACGCCGGCATCCACCAGCTTGCCTGCTTCGCGCAGTACCGCATGGGCCGGACGCGAGGCGAGTTTGCCGCGCATGTCGGGAATGATGCAGAACTTGCACTTGTGGTTGCAGCCTTCCGAGATTTTCAGATAGCTGAAGTGGCGCGGCGTCAGCTGCACGCCCGTGGCAGGCAGAAGATCCACAAAGGGGTTCGGGTCCGGCGGGACGGCGGAGTGCACCGCGTCCAGCACCTGTTCGTATTGATGCGGGCCGGTGACAGCCAGAATGCGCGGGTGGTGCTCGCGGATGTAATCCGGTTCCGCCCCCAGACAGCCGGTGACGATCACCTTGCCGTTTTCCTTCAGCGCCTCGCCAATCGCATCAAGGCTTTCGGCCTTGGCACTGTCGAGAAAGCCGCAGGTGTTGACGATCACCGCGTCAGCCCCGGCGTAGTCGGGCGAGATACCGTAGCCTTCGGCCCTGAGCCGCGTCAGAATCCGTTCAGAATCCACCAGCGCCTTTGGACAGCCAAGCGAGACCATACCGAGGGTCGGCTGGCCGGGGCGAGGGCCCTCACCAAGCTGCGGTTTCGGGGCAAGGTCGGGGCGGAGGTCTGGCGGATTGCTGGTCATGGCCGCGCGTATAGCCGGCAAGCGCAGCTTTGGGAATGCAGGACAGCGCATGGCAGCTGACCTTCTTCTCACATACCGGCATTTGCCAGCAATTCGTCAGGTGCGGCGCTGCCTGCGCCTTCTCCCGTGCGGCAGAAGCGGTTTCGCCTGCGCTGAGGCGCTTTGAGCATTGATGTGTCCCCCCAGCGCGATAAGCTGGGGAAAACGGCAGGGGAGACGGCCATGCGTCTGATTATCCGGGTTATTACGGCATTAATCATCACTGTGATGGTGCTGGCAGGGGTGTTGGTCCTGCTGCCCGGCGAAAAGGTCGCCGCGCTAGCCGCGGACCAGCTGGAAAAACAGACCGGGCGCAAGCTGGACTTTGGCGGTCCGGTGCGGTTCACCTTGTGGCCGACACTGGGGGTCAAGGCGGATGGCGTGACCCTGTCCAATGCGGATTGGGCGGGCCCGGAGCCGATGCTGACGGCGGAACGGCTGACCATTGGCATTGCGGCCGCCGATCTGCTGGGTGGCAATCTCAGGGTGACCGAAGTCTCGGCCATCCTGCCGCATCTGAACCTTGCGACACGCGAAGATGGCACCGGCAACTGGGTATTTGAGACGCCCGGCGCCGCTGTGTCCGAACCGGGTACGGGCTCGGAAACAGGGGCGGATGGCGGGCCGGTGGAACCGCTGGCCATCGAGGCGGTATCGCTTACCGGTGCCTCCTTTACCTATGCCGCCTTTGGCAGTGATCCGGTTGAGATGCGCCAGATCGATGTCAACCTGGCGATGCCGGACCCGGCTGGAACGGTGGATCTGGAAATGATCCTGCGCCCGGCTGGCAGTGCCGTGACCATCGCGGGAGAGATCGGGACTTTTGCCGATTTTCTGGCCGGGCAGGTCTCCTCGGCGGGGGTTAGTGTCCGGACCGGGGATGCAATTCTGCGCTACGACGGGCGGGCGGATATCAAAGGCGAGGCGGATGGGCGGCTGACGCTGAAAGCAAACGACACCGCCAAAATGCTCGCCAATCTTGGCCTTGCAGGCGTTCAGATCCCGCAGGGTGTGGGGCAAAGCGCCGTGATCGGCTCCAATGTGACCTACACGGTCGATGGCCGCCTGGCGCTGAGGGATCTGATGCTTGATCTGGATGGCAACCAGCTTAGCGGGGCCGCCGATGTTCACCTGGGTGATGTGCCACAAGTGACGGCGCGGCTGGAAGGTGGTGATCTGGTCTTTGATGCGGCTACGTCCGCCAGTGATGGTGCCGCAGCCTCTGGCGGCGGGGCGGATGATGCAGGTGGCTGGTCCAAAGAGGTGATCGATGCCTCGGCGCTGGCGCTGGCAAACGGGGTTGTGAACCTCAGCTTTGCCAGTCTGACCACGGGAGATATACACTTAGGGCGGAGTGCCTTGTCCCTGTCGCTGGACCGGTCACGGGCCGTCTTGAAGATGACGCCTGTGGCGGTGTTTGGCGGTGCTCTCGAAGGCCAGCTGGTCGCAAATAACCGCAGCGGGTTCTCGACCGGCGGCAAGCTGAGCTATTCCGGGATCCAGCTGGAACAGGCGCTGGGCGCGCTGGCCGGGTATGACCGATTGCACGGCGAGGCGCTGGGCGCGGTAGAGTTCCTCGGCTCCGGGTCGACGCTGGATGCCATCATGACGTCGCTGTCAGGAAATGGCTGGCTGGAGATCGGCAAAGGGTTTTTCACCGGTTTTGATCTTGAGGCAGTGACCCGAGGCGGGGACGGCAATGGCGGTTCAACGGTTTTTGATGGGCTGACCGGCAGCTACACGATCGCGGGTGGCAATCTGGATAACCGGGATCTTTTGGTGAAATTGAAGAGCCTGCAGGCGGATGGCAAAGGGCGGGTTGGCCTTGGGGCGCAGGATCTGGATTACCTGCTGACGGTCAGTGCTGCCGGGTCCGATGGCGGGCGCGGCCTTGCGGTGCCGGTGAAAATCACCGGCCCCTGGGCGGATCCGAGCATCCGCCCAGATCTGGCAGCAGCGATCAGCGATGAGGCAGAAGCCGCCGCCAAGGAAGAGCTGCGCCTGAAGCTGCAACAGGAATTGGGCACGGAAATCGCGCCTGAGGCCGATGTGGAGGATGTGCTCAAGGATGAGTTGGAGCAGCGCGCCAAAGACAGCCTATTGCGGCTCTTGGGCGGGGATTGAGACGTGCTGCACACGTCTGGCTGTTCGAATAAAGCAGGCGGGTACCCGGACACGAAAAAGGCGCGCCTGCGGAAAAGCGGCGCGCCTTTGGTGTTTTGTCACAAGTGGTTCAGACCGCCAGTGGTTCAGATCGTCTGGTCGTAGTCGCCAACCAGGTCTTCGGTGCGGATAACCGCGTCGATGTCGGCGAAGATCGCCCGCATCTCGGCCTCGCTGTCGGAGCTTTCGCAGACCACCACAAGGTTCGGGGTATTTGAAGACGCGCGCACCAACCCCCAGGACCCATTGTCGAGGATCACACGGGCACCGTTCACAGTCACCACCTCTTTGATGGCGCGACCTGCGATGGGTTCACCGGCCTCATGTTTGGCGACCAGTTTGGCGACCAGCCGCTCCAGCACGGTGTATTTTTCCGTATCCGCACAATAGGGCGACATGGTTGGCGTGGCCCAGGTCTTGGGCAGGGCTTTGCGCAGGTCGGACATGGATTTATCCGGGTTGCGGTCCAGCATCTTGCAGACCTCGACCGCGACGCGCATGCCGCAGTCATAGCCACGGCCGATAGGCTCGGCGAGGAAGTAGTGGCCGGATTTCTCAAACCCTGCGAGGGCGCCGATTTCCTTGACCCGGCGCTTCATGTGGCTGTGGCCGGTTTTCCAATAATCTGCAGTGACGCCATTGGCCTGAAGTTCTGGATCAGAAGCAAAGAGACCGGTGGATTTCACATCCGCCACAAAGGTTGAATTGGGATAGAGTTTGCTGAGATCGCGGGCCATGATCACCCCGACCTTATCGGCAAAGATCTCCTCTCCCTCGTCGTCGACAACGCCGCAGCGGTCGCCATCCCCGTCAAAACCAAGCGCCAGATCAGCGCCCGAGGCTTTCACGGAGGCTGACATGTCATGCAGCATTTCCATAGCTTCGGGGTTTGGGTTGTAGTTGGGGAATGTGTAATCGAGATCGGTGTGGCTGGGGACCATTTCGACGCCAATGCGTTCGAAAATCTCAGGACCAAACGCAGCTGCGGTGCCGTTGCCGGTGGCGCAGACCACTTTCAGCGGGCGCGACATTTTGAAATCACCGACTAGATCGTCGATATAGGCTTCTTTCACGCCGTCGACGAACTCATAAGAGCCGCCGGGGCGTGGTTCACCCTTGCCGTTCAAAACGATGTCGCGCAGTTCACCCATTTCGTCCGGACCATGGGTCAGCGGGCGTTCAAAGCCCATTTTGACACCGGTCCAGCCGTTTGGATTGTGGCTTGCGGTGATCATCGCCACTGCGGGCACGTCCAGATGGAACTGGGCAAAATAGGCCATCGGGCTGACGGCAGGGCCGATATCCTTGACCTGAATGCCGGCCTGCATGAGGCCGAGGATCACTGCCTGTTTGATCGCCAGCGAATAATCACGGTAGTCATTTCCGACGGCGATCACCGGTTCGATGCCGCGGCGGTGCATCTGGGTGCCAAGGCCAAGGCCAAGCGCGGTCATGCCGGGAAGGTTGATTTCCTCGGGGTATTTCCAGCGGGCGTCATATTCGCGAAACCCTGTCGGGGCAATCATCGGGTCACGCAGAAAGTTCCAGGTGTTGGGTGTCACCGGGGCCGTGGGTATGGTCATCAATAAAATCCTACTAAATCAAATGCCGACTGGGTTGCTTTTGGCCAGCCGGTCGAAAGCCATCAACGTCTCAATAAGTTCCGCCATCTGGTCCAGATAGATCATATTGGGGCCATCGCAGGGCGCATTATCCGGGTCCTGGTGGGTTTCCATGAAGACCCCGGCGACGCCAACGGCAACAGCCGCGCGGGCCATGACAGGGGCAAATTCACGCTGGCCGCCGGAAGAGCCGCCAAGGCCGCCGGGCTGGGCAACAGCGTGTGTCGCATCCATGATCACCGGATAGCCACTGCGGGCCATCTCCGGCAGCGACTGCATATCGACCACAAGGCGGTTGTAGCCAAAGCTTGCACCACGTTCGGTCAGCAGGATGTTCTCATTGCCGGTACTGGCGATTTTCGCCGCCACATTTGGCATGTCCCAAGGGGCGAGAAACTGGCCCTTTTTGACGTTGACCACAGCCCCTGTTTCGCCGGCTGCCTTGAGCAGGGCGGTTTGGCGGCATAAAAATGCGGGGATCTGCAGGATGTCGCAAACCGCGGCGACAGGAGCGCATTGTTCCTTTTCGTGGATGTCGGTCACCACGGGCACGCCAATGCTGTCCTTGACGGATTGCAAAACGGCCAGCCCTTTTTCGAGACCAAGCGCCGGGGCAGCGTTTACTGAGGTGCGGTTCGCCTTGTCGAAGGAGCCCTTGAAGACATATTGGGCGCCGGCCTTGTCGCAGGCTTCTTTCAAAGTGCTCGCTATCATCTGCGCGTGATCTGCGCTTTCCAGCTGGCACGGGCCTGCAATGATGGTCAACGGGAGGTCATTGCCGATCTTCAGACCAGCAGTTTCAACATGTTTCATGGGCATTACGACGAGACCTGTTCACGGAGGATGGACGCTGTGAGCGATATCATCAGGTAGATACCGGAAAAGATCAGGAATGCCAAAAGGGTATTCTCGAACTTGCGCGGGTAGGAGGGTTCGTCGCTTGGCACCGGCTCTACCGAGGTGGTCAGGTAGCGGACCTGGCGGTTGGCTTCCATGCGGGTTTGTTCCACTTGCTGTAAAGCGCTTTGCAGCATCAGGTCACGGGTTGCGAGATCGGCCTGCGACATCTGAATTTTGACGCTCAGCGAGGCCAGCGAGTTTTCGCCGGCCGAGGCGCTGATCATACGCTGGTTGAGCCGTTCGATCAGGTTTTCCAGCCGGGTGATATCAGCCTGCGCGCCGGCAACCTTGGCCTTGTTGGGGCGGGAATTGTCCAACAGGGCGGCGAGTTCCAGTTCGCGTTCCTGTAGCTGGATCTCGAAGTTCGAAATCTGCGACCGCAAAGAGGCAATGACACCTTCGGGATCCAGGATGGCTCCCTGCTGCTGCAGCTTGACCAACGCGGCCTGCGCCTCGCGGCGCTGCACCTCTGCCAGTTCGAGCGATGACAGGGCATCTTTCATCTGGTCGTCACGCTTCTTGAGCGACAGGCTGTTCACCCGGTCCTCAGCATAGGAAATCAGCCGTTTGGAAAACTCAGCCGAGATGGCTGGATCGGCGGCTGAGACTTCCATCCGGATGACGCCTTCGGTCGGGTCGTATCCGATTTTTACGTTGCTGCTGTAGGTCTTATACGCTTCTTCGTTGGATGGGCTGGGGTTCAGTCGCTGGATCGGATCGATCCAGTCCTGGGTGAAATGCGATTTGAAACCAACATCGCGATCCAGACGCAGCATCGCGTCTTTGGATTGCAGGAAGCCCTGTACGGCGATCGAATCCTGACTGGTTGCAAACTGGGTTCCGCTTAGCAATCCGCCGACCGATCCACCGGCCCCATCCGATGTCAGAATCAGAAATTCGGATTTGGTGGCGAACATCGGCGTGGCGACCGCATGAAAGTAATAGCCGGTGATGAGGGTTGGCAATCCAACAAAAAAGGCAAGTCGGCCCAGCAGCGCCACGAGCTTGCGGCGGCGGCGTTTGGCGATGCCTTTCTGGATCTCGGCGATCTCGAGGTTTCGCCGCTCAGCCGGGCTCAGCTCGGTTGAGGGCAGGGCGGTTTTGGCTGCGGGCACGGTCTGCGGCAGTTGCACACTGCCCGGCGCGGGGATGCTTCCATCCGGCTGGGCTGTGTTCAGCTGCACGACCTGGCTCAGCATATTTGACCGTCCAAAGGGATCGATCCCGGCCTCGCGCAGAAGGCGGACGGCGTCGAAATCCGACGTGGCGGGCAGTTTGTTTTTCTGTGCATTGCGCCGGGCAATACGCAGCTGACGTCCGGTTAGCCCTTCGCGGCGGATGGCGCTGATAACATCGTCCACACTGCCTTGCCCGGCAGGTATTTTGCCTGATTGCCCGGAGGTGCTGCGCGGTGCGGGCGCTTCGGCCGGGCGGCCGGGGTTCTGGGGCGGATGCTGCGGCGGGGTAATGGGGCGGGCCTCAGCTGGTCGGCGCGGCGGCTGTGCCGCAGCCTGTGCATTTGACACGGCCGGGTCGGCGGCAGCCGGATTGACTGCAGCGGGATTGGACGCAGCGGATCGCAGGGCCTGTGCCGGGCTGGCGGCAGGACCGTTGCGACGGATGCGGAATTTTTTAGCCTTGGGTTTCGTAGTCATAGAGCTGCTTCGCTTCTTCCAAGGTGTCAAACATATGCAATTGACCATCCAGCAGGACGGCCGCTGAACGGGCGAATTTTTCCAGCACCTTCGGCTTGTGAGAGACGATGATGATGGTGGTGGTTTTCAGCCGTTCCTCGAGAATGGCGCCGGCCTTTTTGTTGAACTCGACATCCGTGGTTCCCGGCATGCCCTCGTCGATCAGATAAATGTCAAAATCCAGCGCCAACATCAAAGCAAATGAGAACCGCGCCCTCATACCGGAGGAATAGGTTCCAAGCGGCTGGTCGAAGTATTCTCCCAGACCACAGAGCCAGCGGCAATAGGCCTCCACGTAATCCGGGTCCAGCCCATAGAGCTTGGAAATATAGCGGCTGTTTTCCATCGCCGACAAGCGGCTCACAACCCCGCCCATGAAGCCAAGCGGGAAGGAGATCTTGCAGTCCCGGCGGATGTCGCCTTCGTCTGGTTTCTCAAGCCCGGCCATCATGTTGATCAGGGTCGTCTTGCCGGTGCCGTTGGGCGCCAGAATGCCGATCGATTTGCCAAGCTCCACCCGGAAGGAAACCTTGTTCAGGATTACCTTGCGCTGGGTGCCGGTCCAATAGGACTTGCTTACATTTTCGAACTCAAGCATTGCCTGTTCCGCTGCTCTGCGCACGGCCCTTTGCCGGACTCTTGATGCGGCTCTACGTCTTTCGGGCCATCTGAACCCTTTGCCTCTATAACAGAGGAATGTTAACCGGATACGCAGGGAATTGGGCCATATTATGTCGGAATGTGGCATAATATCTCAATGCCTGATTAACTGTTCTCGTTGCGAGATCCAGCTAGGTCTTTGTAATTATGGGCAAACACGGTGTGGCCCGGCTGCAGGGGCGGGATGGGCCTGTTTCCGAAGGGGCGACAATTGCCGGCTGAAATCGAAGCAACCTCACTGAAATCGGACATCCGGAGCTGCCGTCTCTGCGCGGCGCGGTTCAACAAGACTGTAACCGCGCATGATCCACGGCCAGTGGTCTGGTTCCGCCCCTCGGCCCGCATTTTGATATCTGGGCAGGCGCCCGGCGCGCGGGTGCACGACAGTGGCCGCCCCTTTACCGATCCTTCGGGGGACCGTTTGCGCCAGTGGCTGGGTCTGGACGCGGAAGCCTTTTATGACAAAAGCCGCGTGGCGATTGTGCCGATGGCCTTTTGTTTTCCTGGCTATGACGCAAAGAATGCCGATCTGCCACCGCCCGCCATCTGCGGCCAAACCTGGCACGACCGGGTGATGCGGGCCCTGCCGGATGTGCAGCTCAGGATTATTGTCGGCGGTTACGCGCAGCAGTTTCATATGGGGGGCAGGACCGGGGTGACAGAGCGGGTTCTGGGCTGGCGGGATCATGCGCCGCAGGTCTTTCCCTTGCCTCATCCGTCTTGGCGCAATACGGGATGGCTAAAGAAAAACCCCTGGTTCGAGGCCGCGTTGCTGCCAGCCTTGCGCATCCGGGTAAAGGAGCTGATGGAATGACCGATCTGACCCCGCTGGATACCGCGCACGCCGCCATGGAGGCCGCGCCGCAGGATGATGCGGCCCGGCTTCGCTTTTACGAGCGGCTGGCGGATGGCGAATTGTTTCTGATGCTGACCGAAGAAGCCAAGGGTGAGGACATCTCGCCTTCGCTGTTTGACACTGGAGAGGGCAGCTTTGTTCTGGTCTTTGACCGCGAGGAACGGCTGGCCGAATTTGCAGGCCAGCCGGTGCCCTATGCGGGGCTGTCGGGGCGCATTGTGGTGCAGATGCTGACCGGGCAGGGCATTGGTCTGGGGGTGAACCTCGACGTGGCGCCGTCGTCCATTCTGATCCCGGCCGGGGCGGTAGATTGGCTTTCGGCCACACTGGGCCATGCGCCGGACGAGGTGGAGCAGGCAATCGAAGAATTCACTGCGCCGGCGGGTCTGCCGGAAACGCTTCTGACTGCATTGGACGCAAAGCTTGCGACCGCCGCAGGTCTGGCAGCGTCGGCCTATCTGGTGGGCGTGCGCTATGCAGGCGGTGGTCAGGGCCACCTGCTGGGGTTCGTTGACGCGAAAGAGGCGGCGCAGCCTGCCTTGGCCAAAGCCGCGAGCGAGGCGCTGACCTTCTCAGGAATTGAAGCCGGCGCCATGGACGTGGGTTTCTTTACCGCCGCTGATCCGGTTGCGGCCAGTCTGGCCCGCACGGGGCTGCGATTTGACTTGCCGGAACCAGAAGCACCGCAGGACTATAAGCCTATTGCCCCCGGCAGTGATCCTGCCAGCCCGCCACGGCTTAAATAAAATTACCTCGTCGTAGTCCGGTTCTGGCTTATCTGCTGCAGGGAGGGCGTCGCCGCTGGGCGTGCCCCTGTTTAGCAGCAAAGAGGGAGAGGACGATGTCGATGAAACAGACTGCACGTGATTTCTGCGAGGCTTGTGACGGGGGTAAGGGCTGGGAAGTCTGTCGGCAATGGTGTTCTGACGGGGCGACCTTTTCAGTTCAGGCGGATGCGCTGACAGAGTTGACCACGCTTGCAAGCTATACTGATTGGGCCAAGGGGCTGCTGACACCGATGCCGGATGCGCGCGCGGAATTCAAATCCATAGCGGTGGATGACGATACCAACCGCGCTTTGGTTTACGGCGTGTTCCATGCCAGCCATACAGTTGATGCCGGAAACGGCGAACCAACAGGCAATTCAGTTTCGTCTGATTATGTCTATGTGCTGGATTTCGACGGGCCGAAAATCACTCATATGACCAAGATCTGGAACGACGGTCATGCGCTGGCGCAACTCGGCTGGACTTGAATTCTGTCTGAATGAGGTGCCCGACAGACACCTGCCGCACCTGCTTGCCGGTCTCGTTTCAGGAACCGAGGGGTTTTGATGCTGCGAAAAAAGGGCCGGACTTTTGACATTCCGGCCCCTTTGTTGGGTTCTTACTCGGCAGCGGCCAGTTTGTCTTGTGTCTTGGTGTCAAAGTCGCTGGCGTCGTGGCGTTCGTGCAGTTGCAGCTCGGGGTCGCCAAAGCTGCGGTTTACCATGCGACCGCGCTGAACCGCGGGGCGGGCATCAACGGCTTTGGCCCAACGCATCACGTTCGTGTAGCTTTCCACGTTCAGGAACTCCGCCGCATCATAGAGACGGCCCAGTACCAGCTGGCCATACCAAGGCCAGATCGCCATATCGGCAATGGTGTATTCAGAACCGGCAATGAACTCATGATCGGCCAGCTGACGCTCCAGCACGTCCAGCTGCCGTTTGGTTTCCATCGCGAAACGGTCGATTGGGTATTGCCACTTTTCCGGTGCATAGGCGTAGAAATGGCCAAAACCGCCGCCCAGATAGGGCGCGCTGCCCATCTGCCAGAACAGCCAGTTCAGGGTCTCGGTGCGGGCAGGGCCGCCCTTGGGCAGGAAGGCATCGAATTTCTCGGCCAGATGCATCAGGATCGACGCGCTTTCGAACACGCGCACCGGTTCATCACCGCTGCGATCCATCAGGGCGGGGATCTTGGAGTTGGGGTTGATGTCGACGAAACCCGACCCGAACTGGTCGCCATCGCCAATCCGGATCAGCCAGGCGTCATATTCGGCGCCGGTGTGGCCTGCGGCCAGCAGTTCTTCCAGCATGACGGTGACCTTCACGCCATTGGGCGTCGCCAATGAGTAGAGCTGCAGCGGGTGTTTTCCGACCGGCAGTTCCTTGTCATGGGTTGGTCCGGCAATGGGGCGGTTGATGGAGGCGAACTCGCCGCCGTTGCCTTGCTCCCAGGTCCAGACCTTGGGCGGTGTGTAAGAAGTGTCACTCATCTGTCAGGCCTTGCATTTTTATTGGGTTCTCGGGGTTCGCCCCGGAGCGTAGAGCCAGAGGTAAGGATTTTGTCGCAGATTCCAATGGCCGGATGCCCGGTTGAAACATTTTTCCCAATCTGATCACGCAGGATCAGCTGTGGACACAGGCCTGTGATGCCCCCTTCGATTGGCGGCTGTAATCCATATTGTCTGTTCAGACCCCGGCAAGGGACCGGGAGGTTTTCGAATGAGGATAAGAGACATGACGCGATTCACGATGGCCGCCGCTGCCGCCCTTGCCATTGCCCTTCCGGCTCTGCCTGCTTTTGCCGGTCCGCAATATGTCGATGGCACCGGGTTTGCCGTGTCGGGATATGATGTGGTGGCCTACCGCAGCCTTGATCAAAGTGCTGTGGGCGCCCCCCAGCCTGCCGCAGTGCCCGGACGCGCAGATATTACCGCCGAATACAACGGCGCGGTTTTCGCTTTCTCCAGCGAAGAAAATCGCACCGCCTTTCTGGCTGACCCGGAGCATTTCACCCCAGCCTTTGATGGTCATTGTGCCTTCGGCGTGTCCAAGGGTGGCAAAGTGCCCGGCAACCCGAACCTTTGGCGCATCGTCGATGATCAGCTCTATCTGAACATCACCCAAAACGTGGTTGGTTTTTGGGAAGAAGACATTCCCGGCAACATCAACCTTGCCGATGGCAATTGGCCGGGGATCGAGCCGAACGATGCCTCAACCAACAAAATTCCGAACTTCACCTCTCCTGCGCCCGATAAGGGCTGACGGAGCACCGCGCGGATCCACCCGGCCTGTCCCCCCGCAATAGGCCCAACAGGAGCCGCGCGGCTGTGGAAGCAAGAAAACAGCTGACGCCGCCCCGGATAGATGTCCGGGGCGGTTTGTCTTGCGAGGTCATTTGAATGAGCTATCATCGCCGCAAAGTAGTTTTAGCGAGTTCCAGTATGCCCAAACGTTCTTTGACGATTGCAACATTTCTGTTTTTGGCAGCCTCTCCTATCAACGCTCAGGATGCAGGTGAGGAAATACCCTACTCGCCATTCGCTGGACGCGACTACCCAACCGAGGTCTATTTTGGCGACACCCATGTTCACACCACCCTGTCGGGTGATGCTGGCGGTGCCGGGGCGACGCTGCGCCCGCGCGATGCCTACAGGTTTGCCCGTGGAGAAGAGGTGATCGCCAGTTCCGGCCAGCCGGTGCGGATCAGCCGACCGCTGGATTTCTACATGATCACCGATCACACCGATGCGCTGGGCGCCATCGCGGACATCATCACCGGCACGCCCAATATTCTGGCGGATGAACAGGGCCAGGAGTTTCACGCGGCCTTCAACGGCAGCAGGGCCGAGGCCGCCAAGGCGGCGGTGCGTCTTGTTGCACTGTTCTCACAGGGCAAAATCTCTCCGGCGCTGAATTATCAGCCGGGCAACCCGGCGTTCCGGCGCGCCTGGCACGAGATAATCGATGCCGCCGAGGCCTATAATGAACCGCATAGGTTCACCGCCATGATCGCCTTTGAATGGACCTCGCTGGTGAGCGGAAACAACCTGCATCGCAATGTGATCCTGCGCGACGGGGCAGAGCGCGCCCGTCAGGTCGAACCCTATACCACCACCCCGCCGCTGGGTTCACGCGATCCACGTGATCTCTGGGCCTGGATGGAGACCTATGAGGCAGAGACCGGCGGCCGCCTTCTGGCCATTCCGCATAATGGCAATGTCTCCAACGGCATGATGTTCCCGATGCGCGATGATTTCGCCGATGGTGCGCCGCTGGATGCGGAATACGCGCAGTCTCGCGCAAGGTTCGAACGGCTCTATGAGGCGGTGCAGTATAAGGGCGACGGGGAAACCCATCCGGCGTTGTCCTCAGAAGATGAATTTGCCGATTACGAGACATGGGACTGGGGCAACCTTGATCTGTCCGAAGCCAAACTGCCTGAGATGCTGGCCGGTGAATACGCGCGCTCCGGGCTTCAGCGTGGCCTGCAACTGGAGGCCGAACTGGGCACCAACCCCTTCAAATTCGGGCTGGTTGGGGCCACGGACACCCACACTGGGCTAAGCACGGTGGAGGAGAGCAATTTCTTCGGGAAGTTCTCTAATTACGAACCCAATCCGAATCGCATCGACCATTTCGCCAAGCAGAACGAGGAACTGGGGATCTCTTATAAATCCTGGCAGTATACCTCGGCGGGTCTGACGGCGGTCTGGGCCGACAGCAACACGCGTGGCGGATTGTTCGACGCGATGCACCGGCGGGAAACCTATGCCACCACCGGGCCTCGGATGACTGTGCGGTTCTTCGGCGGATACGGGTTTGACGATCAGGACGTGACTGCGCGTGACATGGCGGCGGCCGGCTATGCCAAGGGGGTGCCGATGGGGGCTGATCTGCCGGCGGGCGACGCGGCACCTAGCTTTATGGTCGGCGCAATGCGAGATCCGGACGGGGCCAATCTGGACCGGGTGCAGATCATCAAACTCTGGCTGGATGATGACAGCGAGCGGATGGAGAAGATCTATGATGTGGCCTGGTCGGATGGGCGTGTGCCGGATGGAAACGGCAAGCTACCAGCGGTTGGCAGCACGGTCGATCTAAGCGTGCCGACCTGGACCAATACCATTGGCGCATCTGAGTTGCGTACACTCTGGTCCGATCCGGAGTTCGATCCTGACCGGCCCGCCATCTACTATGCGCGCGTGCTGGAGATCCCAACACCGCGCTGGGCGGCCTACGATGCCGTGAGATATGATATTGATGTGCCCAAGGAGGTTGAGTTGGTCACCCAAGAGCGCGCCTATACCTCGCCGATCTGGTACGCGCCACCATCGTGAAATCAGCGATGATCCTGCACTGACGGCGCCAGTTCTGGCTTGGCGCCGCCCGTTCAGTGGTGGATTCGAAAAGTTCAAATTTGCCTCGGGCTACTTTTCTAAGTTCAGGCGCAATTAATTCCGTTCCATTTTTAGGAAAAGGGTGTCAGCTGTTTTTCGTCAAAACGACGGGTATATTGAGCAAAGCGACACATTTTTCAACCGGATGGACCGAACACTCAGGGCCATGGCAGGTGGTGGTTGTTGCGGTGTGGCGCCAGTTATTTCTGGGCGCCCTGTATTCATAGAATTTAAATATGGCGACGGTTTTTCTGCTGGTGAGAACGACACTTGATTGATCATTCAGGTGTCTTTTGCCTCTGTCCCGCAGTGCGGGCTCAATTGACCAGTTAGGAACGACCATGACTATCCCCTTTTGCAAAACACTGGCAGGCGCTGCCTGCTTCGCTGCGGCTGCTGGTGCGGCTCAGGCTGATGACAGCACCATCAAAATCGCTGTGAACGATTGGACGGGGCAGCAAATTTCCGCCCGGATCGCCGGCTCTGTTTTGGAGAGCATGGGACATAAGGTGCGCTATGTCGAAGCGGATGCTGTTGGACAGCATGAAAAAATCGCGATGGGTGAGTTGGATTTCAACCCCGAGATCTGGACCAACAATGTGGGCGACGTTTTCCCCGAGGCGGTGGCCGCAGGCGTGATCAATATCGTCGGCGATCTCGGACTGGAGCCGCGTGAGGGCTGGTACTACCCGGCTTATATGGAGGCAGAGTGTCCGGGCCTGCCTTCCTATCAGGCGCTTTATGATTGTGCCGCAATCTTTGCCACAGAGAGCAGTGCCAGCCAGGGACAGCTGCTGGCCTATCCGGAAACCTGGGGCAGCCAGTCTGTCGATCAGGTCGCCATCATGGATCTGCCCTTTGCGGTTAAACCGGCCGTGGACGAAGGGGCCCTGATCCAGTCGATATCTGATGCGGTCGCCGCCAAGCAGCCAATCTTAGCGATGTTCTGGCAGCCCCACTGGCTGCATTCGGACTTCGATCTGAAACCTGTTGAATGGGACAGCACTTCAGCTGGCTGTGTGGCCGGATATGGCCAGACGCGGGGCGATGCCTGTGGTTTTGCCCAGGCCGCTGTGACCAAAATTACCAGCGCGGCATTTGCCGATCGTTGGCCGGATGCCTATGCGTTTGTGTCGGCCTTCAATCTCGACAACCAAACCCGGACCGCCTTGATCCGTCAGGTGAACGACGAGGGCCTGTCGGTGGAAGAGGTTGTGGCCAAATGGCTGGAAACCCATAATCCGGCGGCAGGCACCTGATCTGAGGATCCGCATTGCAATAAAAAACGGCGCCTGAACAGGCGCCGTTTTCAATTCTACAGTGGTGGCCGCTCAGCGGCGGCGATCACGCCGCGAGCTCATCGGCTGGAAGGCCACGCCAACATGCGCTTCGCAATAGGGCTTGCCCTGTTGCGAGGGCAGGCCGCAGAACCAGAACTCTTCGGTGGCCGGGTCGCCCACGGGCCATTTGCAGGTGCGCTCGGTCAGATCCATCAGCGACAGTTTCTTCGCCTTTTTCTCGACCTCATTGACCTTGGCCAGCGCCTCGGGGCTGATTTCGTTGGCCGAAGGCTGCGGCGGCAGCGGCTGGCCGGCGGGGATGATCTGTTTGCGCGCGGGCAGGGTGCGGGGCGCATCGCCAGAGGCCGCAGGTGCCACAGAGGCCGGGCGCGCCGGTTCTGTTTTCGGCTGCGGCTTTGGTTTTTGCTCGGGCTTGGGCGCAGCCGCGGCGGGCGCCGGCTTTTCCTTCGGCTCGGCCGCTTTGGCGCTGCCGCCGGAATTGCGGTTGGACAAGCCCAGACGGTGGACCTTGCCGATCACCGCATTGCGGGTTACGCCACCCAGCTCTTTTGCAATCTGGCTGGCCGACTGGCCCTCGCCCCACATCTTTTTGAGCAGTTCGACGCGTTCGTCTGTCCAGGACATCTGTTGCCTTTCCAAGCTAAAAGCGGCCCCAAAGCAAAATGCGGGCCGCCTTCGGAATTTCCTATCAGTCCCCTATTCTAATCACCCGGTGACAAGATACAAGGCGTCTTGCACCTACAACAGGCCGTGCTATCGACGCGGTCGCCCAGAATAGCACCGCATCGGAGAGCACAGATGGCATTACACAAGGCAGCAGCACCCGGTGAGCGTCGGTTTGGGCGGGTGAACTGGCTCGGGCTGAAAACGCTGGCGGGCCGTGAAGTCACCCGCTTTCTGGTGGTCTGGACGCAGACTTTGCTGGCGCCTTTGGTAACGGCGGGGCTGTTTTTGTTGATTTTCAATATCGCCATTGGCCCCAAGCGCGGCGATGTGATGGGCGTGCCGTTCCTGACATTTCTGGCGCCGGGAATCATGATGATGACGGTGATACAGAACGCATTTGCCAATACCACCTCATCGATCGTGGTGACCAAAGTGCAGGGCAATATTGTCGATACACTGATGCCGCCCCTGTCGGCGCTGGAGATCCTGTTGGGGTATCTCGCCGGTGCGGTGGTGCGCGGCCTGTTTGTGGCGCTGGGGATCTCGGTCGGGCTGGCCCTGGTGCTGGGCATTGTTCCTGCCCATCCGATCACGGCGATTGCTTTTGTTGTTCTGGGCGCTGTGCTGCTGGGGGGGCTTGGTATTGTCGCAGGAATCTATGCTGAAAAATTCGATCAGATGGCGGCGATTACCAATTTCATCGTGACACCGCTCGCCTTCCTGTCGGGCACGTTTTATTCGGTGGAGGCCCTGCCGCCGGTGCTGCGGGCCATCAGCCATGTGAACCCGGTGTTCTACCTGATCGACGGGGTGCGGTATGGCGTGATCGGCACCTCAGATTCGTCGCCGCAACTGGGGTTTGTCATTGCGGCGGGCACTGCGCTGCTGATTTGCCTGCTGGCCTGGTCAATGCTGCGGTCTGGTTATCGGCTGAAGGCCTGAGGGGGCACTGCCAGCGCCGTCTGTTCGGCGGCTCCCCCGGAGTATTTTGGGAAACAGAAATGCCTGCGTCAGGTCGCAGGAGTCCGGTGCAGAGCCTCGCGCCAGGCAAGAATGGCGGCACCAGTCAGGATGATAACCGCGCCAATGAGGGTGGTGCTGTCTGGCTGGGCGCCAAATCCCAGGAAATCATAAAGGGCGGCAAAGACCAGCGTGGCATAGCTGAAAGGGGCGACGAAACTGGCATCGGCGCGGGCCATTCCGTTGACGAAACAGAATTGGGCGCAGGCCATCAATACACCCAGCGTCGCCAAGGCAGCCCATTGCTGAGGGGTCGGCATCTGCCAGACTGCCAGCGCCGCAACCGAAGCAATGACCATGCCCATGCTGTTGTTAATCAGCAGCACCTGCAGTGGTGCCTCGCGGCCCGCGAGCTTTTTGATGAAGATCAGTTCGGCACCCATGACCAGCGCGGCGGCCAACGCCAGCAGGGCGGCAGGCTGAAAGGCAGCGGGTGTGGGGCGCAAAAGGATCAGCACACCCGATACGGCCACAGCCGCGGCGCCCCAGCGCCAGGGGCCAATACGTTCGCCGAGAAAGGGAATGGCCAGCAGCATTGCCACGACCGGGTTCAGAAATGAGATCGCCGTGGCATCCGCCAGCGGGATATGGGCCGCCGCCGCAAACATCAGCGTGATACCGGCCCAGCCAAAGGAGGTGCGCCCAAGGTGCAGGCGCAGGTTCGGCCGCTGCAGGTTCGGGCGCAGAGCAACCACAGTTGCCACGATCGCAATAAACGCAAAAAGAAAGCGCCCCTGGCTGATCTGTAGCGGGTGCAGAGCCGGGCCGAGTGTCTCTGTGCCCAGTGCTTTGGCCAATAGTGTGGTGGCGGCGATAAAGGCGGTCGCAACGGTGATCAGAACAGCGGCAAGTGCCGGGTTTTGGGGGTGGTCAATATGCATGGGTTCAGCGGTGCGTCATGCGCCCTGTGGATGCAAGAAGAAAGCGCGCGCTGGTCAGGTCAGCAGACCACCAAAGCGCCTGTGCTTGCAAAGGGGCATTCATTCATTTCGGAAGCACAGCCCTTCAAAAGGGCTTTCCAAAAGGCATTTCCCCCGTTATGGAACCAACCCATGATCAAACGCACCGATATCACCGCTTTGCGACGCCGACGCTGACCCGCGTTTCGGCCTCTTTTGATCTATACGCCTCTCAGATGGCGTAAATCCTCTCCTAACTCGTTGACCAATGCCCCGGCCTGTTGCACTGCTTGGGCTTCTATTTCCAAAAGGATGATCCCGATGATCGCTTCCGTTCTGCCGACCTATAACCGCGCCCCTTTGAATTTTGTCAAAGGTGAGGGCGCCTGGCTGGTGGAAAAGGACGGCCGACGCTTTCTGGACCTCGGCTCGGGCATTGCCGTGAACGCGCTGGGTCATGCGCATCCGGCCCTGGTCGAAGCGCTGACCAATCAGGCGCAGAACCTCTGGCATGTCTCCAACCTCTACGAGATCCCGCAACAGCAGGCGCTGGCGGACAAGCTGGTCGAACACACTTTTGCTGACACAGTCTTCTTCACCAACTCCGGCACCGAAGCCTGCGAGCTGGCGGTGAAGATGGCGCGCAAGTACTTTTTTGAGAAGGACCAGCCCGAGCGGATCGAGATCATCACCTTTGATGGGTCTTTCCACGGGCGCTCCTCGGCTGGTATCGCTGCGGCGGGCAGCGAGAAAATGACCAAGGGTTTTGGCCCGGTGCTGCCGGGGTTTGTGCATCTGACGTTTGGTGATCTTGACGGTGTGACAAATGCCATCAGTGATTCCACGGCCGCGATTATGATCGAACCAGTGCAGGGCGAAGGCGGTATCCGCCCGGTGCCCGATGCAGACATGAAGGCGCTGCGGGCGATCTGCGATGAACACGGCCTCTTGCTGATCCTTGACGAGGTGCAATGCGGCGTTGGCCGGACCGGCAAACTGTTTGCCCATGAATGGGCCGGTATCACCCCGGACATCATGATGGTGGCCAAAGGTATCGGCGGCGGCTTCCCCCTGGGTGCCGTGCTGGCGACCGAAAAGGCCGCTTTGGGCATGACCGCAGGCACCCATGGCTCCACCTATGGCGGCAACCCGCTGGGCTGCGCAGTGGGCAATGCGGTGATTGATCATGTTGCGGACCCTGACTTTTTGGCCGATGTGAACCGCAAGGCGGGTCTGTTGCGCCAGAAACTCGAAGGGCTGGTGTCCGGCCATCCGGATGTTTTTGAGGAGGTGCGTGGTGCGGGCCTTATGTTGGGGCTCAAGTGCAGGGCGGTCAATATTGACGTGGTGAATGCCGGCTATGCCAATGAGGTGATTACCGTACCGGCCGCTGACAATGTGATCCGTCTGCTGCCGCCGCTCACCCTCACGGATGAGGACGTTGCCGAAGCCGTCATCCGTCTTGAAAAAGCAGCCATACAGGTCGAAAACGCCTGATCTTCCTCTTGCTAAAATATCCCGGGGGTCCGGGGGCAGCGCCCCCGGCCTTGGCCAGAACAAAGCGATACCGTCATGAACCATTTCCTTGATATTCACAAAACCGACCCGTCGGTGCTGCGCCAGATCATCGATCAGGCCGCCGTCACCAAACAGGCGCGCGCCGGTCAGCCCAAAGCGGCGCTCGATGCGGAGTTGCCGCTGAAAGACCGTATGGTCGCCCTGATCTTCGAAAAACCGTCGACGCGGACTCGTGTGTCCTTTGACGTTGGTGTGCGCCAGATGGGTGGCCAGACCATGGTTCTGTCGGGCCGTGACATGCAGCTAGGCCATGGTGAAACCATTGCCGACACCGCCCGCGTGCTGTCGCGCTATGTCGATATGATCATGATCCGTACCTTTGATGAAACGGTCCTGACCGAGATGGCGGAATACGCCGATGTGCCGGTGATCAACGGGCTGACGGATCGGACGCACCCCTGTCAGATCATGGCCGATATCCTCACCTACGAAGAACACCGCGGCTCGATCAAGGGCAAGAAGGTGGTCTGGGCCGGTGACGGCAACAACGTCTGTGCCTCCTTCCTGCATGCGGCCGGTCAGTTTGGTTTTGATCTTACCTTCACGGGCCCGGCGCAGCTGGATCCCGAGGATGAATTCATCGGTCTGGCGCGCAAAGCGGGCTCAACCATCGCCATCGAACGCGATGCCAAAAAGGCGGTTGAGGGCGCGGATCTCATTGTCGCGGACACCTGGGTATCGATGCACGACAGCCAGTCCTCCAAAGAACGCCGCCACAACATGCTGCGCGGCTATCAGGTCAACGAAGAGCTGATGTCCCACGCCAAGCCGGACGCGCTGTTCATGCATTGCCTGCCTGCCCACCGTGAGGAGGAAGTGACCTCGGCGGTAATGGATGGCCCGCAATCGGTGATCTTTGATGAGGCGGAAAACCGTCTGCACGCGCAAAAGGCGGTCATGCGCTGGTGCATCGGCGCCTGATTGCTGGCTAAAAACAACTGGCGCGCAGCGTTACATATGACAAAGAAAAACCCCCGCAGCCCAAAAGGCGCGGGGGTTTGGTTTTTCGCGGCGCGGTGGCCGGATCAGCCAACCACGGCGTTCAGGATCAGGAAGATCACACCGGACATCAGGGCCGCTGCAGGCACGGTAATGACCCAGGCTGCCGCAATGGTCATGAAGTGGCTGCGGCGTACCAGCTTGCGGCGGCGGCGCTCTTCCGGGCCAACGCGCTTATACTCTTTGCGCACCGACAGGTTCTTCTGGATGCGGCGCTCCATGTGCCACTCACGGAAAAAACCAACGCCAAAGACCGCGCCCACGGCAATATGGGTCGAGGACACAGGCAGACCCAGCCAGGAGGCGACGATCACGGTGATTGCGGCCGACAGGGCGACACAATAGGCGCGCATCGGGTTCAGCTTGGTGATCTGGCTGCCAACCATGCGGATCAGCTTGGGTCCAAACAGGAACAGGCCAAAGGAGATGCCGAAGGCACCAATGATCATAACCCAGGTCGGGATCGAGACCTTGGCGGCGAAATCGCCATATTCAGCCGTGTGCACGATGGCGGCCAGCGGGCCAACCGCATTGGCAACGTCATTGGCACCATGCGCAAAGGACAACAGCGCTGCCGAGATGACCAGCGGAATGCCGAACAGCACCTTCAGCGATTTGTTGCGGTTCTCCAGCCCTTCAGCCTGCTTCTTGATCAGCGGAATGGTGATCAGCCAGCTCAGGACGCCGATCGCCAGACCAATCAGCAAAGCGGTCTGAATATCGATCTTGATGATCTTCTTCAGGCCTTTCAGGGCCAGGTAGGCACCAAAGGCGGCTGTCATGATGCCAACAAGGATCGGCACCCATTTGCGGGCGGCGGCGATCTTGTCTTCCTGATACACAATGCGCGATTTGATCAGCGCCAGGAACAGCGCCGCGATCACCCCGCCCAGTACAGGCGAGATCACCCAGCTGGCGGCGATCTTGCTCATGGTGGCCCAGTTCACAGCCGTGAAGCCGGCCGCAGCAATGCCTGCACCCATCACGCCGCCCACAACCGAGTGGGTGGTGGACACAGGTGCGCCGACCCATGTGGCCAGGTTGACCCAAAGTGCGGAGGAGATCAGCGCTGCCATCATCGCCCAGATAAAGACGCTGGCCTCGGACATGCCCGACGGGTCGATAATCCCCTTGGAGATGGTCGAAACCACATCGCCGCCTGCGAGCAATGCGCCGGCGCTTTCAAAAACGGCGGCAATGGCGATGGCCCCGCCCATGGTCAGGGCCTCGGCGCCGACGGCTGGGCCCATATTGTTGGCCACATCATTGGCGCCGATGTTGATCGCCATATAGGCGCCACAGGCGGCAGCTGCGACGATGATCATGTTGAAGGAACCATTGCCAAACAGCACCGCTGCGGCAAGACCTGCAATCAGAATGAAGGCAAGGGCTATGCCTGGCGCAACCAGTGGCCGGGCGACATAGGCCGTGGCCGCCTCCAGCTGTGAAAAGCGGTCCAGATCCCGGTCAAGGGTCTTATAGGGTGGGCGCGGTCCGGTCTCGTTCATTTTCTTGTCCCCGAAGAAAAGGTTCGGGGACGCGCCTAGCCTGTGAGGGGGCGTTCACGCAAGAGATTCCGTCAGATAACTGCCATCTGCGTGTTACAATTGGCGCAATAGTGCCTTTAGCTGCGGCTCGCGCACTTTATTCGCGGCCGCTTCGGCACGCATCCACTTGCGTTTGCGCTGGTGGCGTTCCGGGTAGTCGGTGCAGAGTTCCATCACTTTGGCAGAATAGACCAGCGTTTCCACCGGTTCCTGCACCCCATGGGCAAACCGCTTTTTATACTCATAGCTGCCGATCGGCGCGCCTAGGACTTCGGCGTGTTTTACGCCCGCCTCTTCCCAGGCTTCCTGCAGCGCGGACTGGGCACCGTTCTTGCCGTCCATCGGCCAGCCTTTGGGCAGGATCCAACGGCCGGTGCCGCGGCTGGTGATCATCAAGACATCTTTGCCGTCTGGGGTTTCGCGATAGCACAGCGCCGCCACCTGAAGACGGGGCGGCCGCTTCAGCAGAGGTTGGAGGAATTCCTCCCAAGCCTGGGTGATCACACGATTCATTTGACTGCTCGGCGCCATTCTGCAGGCACACATCTTTTGTTGGTTTGTTTTTGGATTCAGTGAATATACAGGTGAGATGCGTCAAATACAAGGCGATGTACCGGATTTGAATCAATCCTGCGGCCTGCCACGGCCCTCATGGAGGAAAAGGGATGAAGACTGCACTGGTTACGGGGGCCGCGCGCGGCATCGGGCTGGCGACGGCCAAGGAGCTGGCACAAGACGGCTGGAAGTTGGCGCTGCTGGACCGCGATACAGACGCGCTGGCTGACGCGGCCCTGGCCCTGCCCGAGGCATTGATGATCGATGCGGATGTCTCCAAGCCCGAGGATGTAGCGCGATCAGTCGCCGTGGTGACCCAGGCGTTTGGTCAACTTGACGGGCTGGTCAATAATGCCGGTGTGGCTGATTTTGGCCCGATCCGCGACACGACCTTCGAGCGCTGGCGGCGGGTGATGGAGACCAATCTCGACGGGCCATTCCTGATGACGCAGGCTTTCACCGATCTATTGGCGGCAGATGGCGGCGGGGCAGTGGTGAATATCACCTCGATCTCAGGCCTGCGGGCCAGCACGCTGCGGGTGGCCTATGGCACCTCAAAGGCCGCATTGGCCCAGCTGACACTGCAACAGGCAGCCGAGCTGGGCGAGTTGGGTATCCGGGTGAACGCGGTGGCACCGGGGCCGGTGGCAACCAAGCTGGCGATGGCGGTTCACACGCAGGATATCATCGACGCCTACCACGATGCGCTGCCGCTGAACCGCTATGGCAAGGAAGAAGAGATTGCCGCCGCGATCACCTTTTTGCTGTCGGATAAGGCCAGTTTCATCACCGGCCAGATCCTCGCCGCGGATGGCGGGTTTGAGGCCACTGGTATCGGCCTGCCGTCGCTGCGCACCTAAAAAGGGGGGGGCGCTCCCGCCCGCTGAGCGGCGCATCACAGATGCGCCACCAGCCCTTGGGCATGGCAGCGCTGGCGCGCTGCCGGTTGCGCGCTATTTGCGGCGTTTGGCGCGCAGGGTCGGGTTTTCTTGCGTTGGGTCTTCGGGCCAGGGGTGGCGCGGGTATTGCGCGCGCATGTCCTTGCGCACATCTGCGTAAGATCCGGTCCAGAAGCCGGGCAGGTCGCGGGTGATCTGTATGGGACGCTGGGCGGGTGACAGCAGCGTCACTGTCAGCGGCACGCCGGCGCTGGTCGGGTGACGGGTGACGCCGAACATCTCTTGCAGGCGCACCGATATTTCAGGCCCGCCGCTGGCATAATCAATCGGAACCTTGCGGCCCAGCGGCGTTTTGAAATGGCTCGGCGCTTCGCGGTCCAATATCTGCGTTTGTTCCCAGCTGAGCGCGGTTTTCAAGGCGGGCAGCAGATCGAAACGCTTCCAGTCGTCTGCACTGCGCACCCCGGTCAGCATCGGTAACAACCAGTCCTCGATGGTGGCCATGCGGCCCTCGACGGTGAAATCAGGCAGGTCGTGGCCATCGGCCCGTACCAGTTCAACACGGGCCGCCAGCCGCGCAGCCGCCCCCTGCAGACGAATGCCAAGATCGCGTACCCCGTCCAGCATCGCTTCGGCAACGGCGTCGGCGGGAACATCCTTCCAGATGCGGTCCTCCAGCACGATGGCGCCCAGCCGTTCCTGTTGACGGGCTGTTACACGGCGATCCCGCTTGGACCAGACGCAGGCATCCTGCCAGGCGATCTGATCGGCAAACAAGTCGCGGATTTCATTCTGGCTGATCTGCACGGCCATCCGGATCCGGGCCTCGCGCGGGTTGCCGTCGGTGTCGAGCGCAACAATGAACGGGGCTGCGGCCAGCGTGTCGCCGGGATCCAGCACCGCGCCTTTGCCGCCTGACAGTACATGGCGCGGCACGTCACCTTTGCGCCGTTGTCCAATCCGGTCGGGGTAGGCAAGCGCGGCGAGTGCGGCGGCACTGTGTTGTGCCTTGGCTGTGCCGGCCTGTCGGATCAGCCGCTTTGCCTCGCCTTTGATGCGGCTCAATGTGGCGACATTCACCTGATAGGGGCGGTTGCGCTGAAAGGTCTTGATGTCCTTTAGTGCGGCCAGCCGCAGGGTCAGATCCGATGGCGCACCGCGCAGCGGATCGCGTTCCGCCAAAAGGGCCGCCAGCGGGGCGGCGTCCTTGCCGGCCACGCCCAGCATATGCCCAAGCCGGGGATGCAACGGCAATGCGGCCAGTTTGCGCCCATGTTCAGTGATGCGACCCTGACCATCCAGCGCACCCAGCATTTTCAAAAGCGCGCGCGCCTCGGCCAGCGTGCCATCGGGAGGTGGGGTCAAAAAGGGCAGGTCCTTTGGCTCAGCCCCCCACAGCGCCAACTCCAACGCCAGCCCTGTGAGATCAGCCGCCTCAATTTCGGCCGGGGGGAAGGCCATCAGCGCGCCTTCCTCTCCCTTGGTCCAGAGCCGGTAACAGGTGCCTTCTGCAACCCGGCCGGCGCGGCCCTGACGCTGGGTGGCCTCAGCGCGGGTCACTTTTTCGGTGACAAGCCGCGACATGCCAGAGCCAGGATCAAAGCGTGCCCGCCGGGCCTGACCTATGTCGACCACCACGCGCACATCGCGAATGGTGAGCGAGGTTTCGGCAATGGAAGTGGCAAGAACGATCTTGCGGCCGGTTTTGGCCGGTTCGATTGCGGCGCGCTGTTCGGCAAAGGGCAGGGCGCCAAAAAGCGGCAGGATCTGGCAATGGCCGGGTAGGCGGCCCGTCAGTGCACCTGCGGCGCGGCGGATCTCTCCTTCGCCGGGCAGAAAGGCGAGGATGCCACCGCCGGTGCTGCGGGTGTCGCGCTCTGCCTGAACGATCAGATCCACCATCGCATCAATGCGCCGCGCTTTGGCCGCCAATGGTTTCTCCAGCCAGCGGGTCTCCACCGCAAAGCTGCGCCCCTCTGAGGTGATCAGCGGCGCAGCCATCAGATGGCCAACGGGTCCTGCGTCCAGGGTGGCGGACATTGCCAGCAGAATAAGGTCATCGCGCAGGGCCCCGGCCACTTCGAGACAGAGGGCGAGGCCAAAGTCGGCATTGAGGGAGCGTTCGTGAAATTCGTCGAAAATCACCGCGCCAACCCCTGGCAGATCGGGGTCCGATTGCAGCATGCGGGTCAGGATGCCCTCGGTGACCACCTCGATCCGTGTTGTCTTGGAGGTCTTGGCCTCTCCGCGAATACGGTAGCCGACTGTTTGCCCCGGTTGTTCGCCAAGTGTCTCGGCCATGCGTTCGGCGGCGGCGCGTGCGGCCAGGCGGCGCGGCTCCAGCATGAGAATGCGACCCGTGGTCAGCCCGGCCTCCAACATGGCCAGCGGCACTTTTGTGGTCTTGCCGGCACCGGGCGGGGCCTGCAAGACAGCGCGGCCCTGCGCGCGCAGGGCAGAGATCAGATCGGGTAGGGCATCATCGATGGGGAGGCGTATCATACCCGCCTTATCGCCAATGGCCGCAGCGAGGTCCAGCGCCGTGGCGCATCGCTGGTGACCGGTGACTTTCCTTGCAGGCAAGCGCTCCCACCCGGTGGTGCGCACATTGAAATGCGCACATCACCCGTTGGGCCGGGCGCCGGGCCTGTCGGCCCGGCGCGGCTGCGACGTTGTGCCCGACCAATAGCTGAGGCATTTTCTTACCCTTGCTTTTCGAACCACTGGACAGCCCTAGCCTCCCTGCGGCAAAGATGGCGCACCAATACGGAGACCCGCATGGATATTGCCGAGCTGAGCGACAGGATTTCAAAGGGGGAACGCCGGGCCTTGGCGCGCGCCATCACGCTGGTTGAAAGCGGCCGCGCGGATCACCGGGAACAGGCCGGTGCGTTGCTGACCGCATTGGGCCGCCACGACCGTCAGGCCCTGCGAATTGGCCTGTCCGGGACGCCGGGTGTTGGCAAATCCACCTTTATCGAAAGCTTCGGCATGATGCTCACCGGGCAGGGGCTGCGCGTCGCGGTGCTGGCGGTAGATCCCAGCTCGGCCCGGTCCGGCGGGTCCATTCTCGGTGATAAAACCCGGATGGAGCGCCTCAGCCGCGACCGCAACGCCTTTATCCGTCCGTCTCCCAGCCAGACCCATCTGGGCGGTGTCGCCCGGCGCACCCGAGAGGCGGTCAGCCTGTGCGAGGCTGCGGGCTTTGATGTGGTGCTGATCGAAACCGTCGGGGTCGGCCAGTCCGAAACCGTTGTGGCCGAGATTTCGGACCTGTTCCTGCTGCTGCTGGCACCGGCAGGCGGCGATGAATTGCAGGGTGTGAAGCGCGGTATCATGGAGATGGCCGACCTCATTCTGGTGAACAAGGCAGATGGCGCACTGAAATCCACGGCGATGCGCACCTGTGCGGACTACTCAGGCGCATTGCGGCTGCTGCGCAAGCGACCACAGGATCCGGAGGGGTTCCCCAAGGCCATTCCTGTCTCCGCGGTTGAGGAAACCGGGCTCGATCAGGCCTGGGAAGACATGCAGGCGCTGGCAGGCTGGCGCCGCGAGGCCGGTCACTGGGAGGCCCGGCGGGCCGCCCAATCGCGCTATTGGTTCGAAGAGGAAGTGCGCCATGCGCTTCTCGCGCAATTGTCCACGCAAGAGGCCCGCGCCCGCATGTCTGACCTTTCCGACCGCGTGGCGAGCGGCGTGCAAAGCCCATCTGCGGCGGCAAAAGAAATGCTCGCATCCTTGCACGCTCCCTGACTTCATCTTTCAGGAAATACTCCCGCCGCAGGCATGGCTCTTAAGGGGCCATTCTGCTATCAGAGCCACCAATGGAACCGCGGTTAGAATCGCGCAGGGAAAACGCCCCTATATGGCTTGACCCCGCCGGTGATTCCTCCTAAACGCATCCAACCAGTTTTCGGGCGCTGTCGCAGACCGCGCCCTTTGAGATTTGGCACGCGATTCGGGTCCGCCCGTTTGTGGTGCCTCCAGATACGAAGGATGAACACATGTCGCGTCGTTGCGAACTGACCGGTAAAGGCCCGATGACTGGCAACAATGTCAGCCATGCTAAAAACAGAACCCGTCGCCGGTTTCTGCCCAACCTGAATGACGTCACCCTGCAGTCCGAGACTCTCGGTCGCGGCGTCAAGCTGCGCATCTCGGCCGCAGCCCTGCGTTCGGTTGATCACCGTGGCGGCCTGGACGCCTTCCTGGCAAAAGCCAAGGACGAAGAGCTGTCCACCGCAGCCCTGAAAGTGAAAAAAGAGATCGCTAAAGCGCAAACCGCCGCAGCCTGATCCTTTCAGATTTGAAGAATTTGCAAGCGCCGCCTCGGGAAACCGGGGCGGCGTTTGCTATTGCGCAAACCGCTTTGGATTTGCAGCTTGCGGCGTTGGCGGGCGGACGGCATACAGTCTGGTGATGATGCAGTTGCGCACATATCTGGCCATTGTTCTGGCCGCCTTGCTGGCCTTTGCCTCTTATGGCGGGGCCTCAGCGCAGATGATGCGTGATGCCACGGGGCAGATGGTGATCTGTACCGGCACCGGAGCGGTGACCATCTATGTGGATGACGACGGCCAGCCGGCCGCTCCGCCGCACCCATGCACAGAGTGCATTTCCCTGTCTCAAGATGCAGCGCTGGTTCAGTCTGCCCCCCTGCCGGAACCTGCACCGCAGATCCGGAGCCATGTGGCGGCTGTAGACTTCTCTGCGCCCACGGCCCTGCTGCGCGCATGGCAGGCCCGGGCCCCGCCCGTCGCGGCCTGATCCCAGTCCTAACCACCCAAATACACAACCTATAAATGAGGAGAGACAGTCATGTCCTTCAAAACCCTTGCCCTTGCGGCAGCCGCATCCCTGACCCTTGCTGGTGGTGCTTTCGCAGAGATGTCCAAAGTCATGGTCGGCGATGCTTACGCCCGCGCTTCTAACACCAAAGCCGGCGCCGCCTTCATGCAGATCGTGAACCACACTGACGCCGATGACCGCCTGATCGCGGTCAAATCCGACGTGGCAGCCCGCACCGAATTGCACACCCATAAGGAGATGGGCGACGGCGTGATGAAGATGGTCCATGTCGAAGAAGGTTTCGCCATCCCCGCCGGCGCTACCCACGTGCTTCAGCGTGGCGGTGACCACGTGATGTTCATGGGGCTCAACGCACCTTTCGAGCAGGGCGACACCATCTCTGTGACGCTGGTGTTTGAAAATGCTGGTGAGGTTATGGTCGAGGTGCCCGTCGATCTGGAGCGCAAGCCAATGCACGGTGGGGTGGACCACTCTGGCCATTCAAACTGAGCCCATTCAGTTTCTTCTCCGGCGCGGGATCCTTGTGGTCCGGCGCCGGTCTTTTTTGCGCGTTCGAGTTGTGCACGGCCCTGAGTAGCGCGCCGAGTGCAAAGGCCGCGCCATAGAATCAAATCTGTTGCCGCATGATTCAATCCGTTCGGATTCAGAAAAACTTGTCAGATCTTGCTGAATCTGCCTTGTTCCCGTCCGGTCGGGTGCAACAGTCGGTCACTTTTTGGACGAACATTGCTTTGCGCCTTTTCTTGGCCCCATTCACCGAGTAGTTGAGGTCATAGGGATGGGGCGTTGCATTTGCCCTGCAATTATTCTGCTGGTTGCCAGCAATAGGGTCGCATGATTCAAAGGGTTCTCTTTGTTTGTCTCGGCAATATCTGCCGATCCCCTGCTGCGCAGGGTGTTTTCCGGACCATGGCGCCGGACATCGAGGCCGACAGCGCCGCGACAGTCTCCTGGCACGTGGGAAATGCGCCCTATGCGCCGGTTCAGGCGGCGATGAAGGCCCGCGGCATGGATATTTCGGATATCCGCGGCCGTCAGATCACCTCAGATGACTTCAACAAGTTTGATCTGATCGTGGCCATGGATCGGGAGAATCTTGCTGCTGTAGAAGAGCTGCGGCCGGTTGGATGCCAAACTCCGGTGCATTTGCTCACCAGTTATCTGGCTGGTTTTGAAGGGGAATGCGTGCCTGATCCCTATTATACGCGCGACTTTGATGGCTGCCTCGACCTGATCGAAGAAGCCACGGATGCCCTGCAGGCGCATCTGGCATCATAAGGGCTTTCCATCGGTCAACTGATGTTAGCGAACCTCTATGGGCGGGCATTGCCTGCCAGGCAGTTTGCGGCAGATGGGGCTTGCTGCTACCCATCAGGTCCCAAAAAAATGACCGCCGGCCTGCGCGCAAATTCGCCGTGTTCAGCTTTCGATCACGCGCAGCCCACTGGCCAACCAGGGCTGGGCGCTGACGGCCGGGTCGATAATCTGGCTTTGGATAAGCCTGCGCATGGTCTGCGCCACCTCGCGCGGCACCTGATCCACCCAGTCGGCGCCGGCAAACAGAGAAATTGTCCGCGACGAAGCGCCAAAAGGCAGCGGGAAGACATCGATCTGATCGTGGAACCGGGCCGAGCGCATATAGCCCAGCGGCGTGGTCACCGCCCAGCCAATGCGGCGGGCGACCATGGCGGTCAGTGCCAGATGCGAGCCGATCTCGAACCGCTCTTCGAACTCCAGCCCCTGACGGGCCAGATGGGCCTCGATCTGGCGGCCAATCAGCTGTTCACGGGCATAGCGCAGGAACGGCAGTGATTGTAGCGTGTCCATCTCAGCCTTGGGGTCCGAGAGGGCGCCCTTGGGGGCGATCAGCACAAAGGGGTCGCGCACCAGTGGGAATTCGACCACCCCGTCCACCAGCTCACCCGAGGTGGCGGCGATGGCAATGTGCAGCTCGCGCGCGGCCATGGCAGAGCTGATCTCGTGGCTGGAGGCGGTGATCAGTTTGAACCGGCATTTCGTCAGGCTGTCGGCGAGGATGGTCACCAGACGCGGGGTCAGATCATTGTCGAAATCGTCGATCAACCCGATCGACAGTTTGCTGAGATGGGTGAGGTCCATGACCGTCAGCTCGCTCTGGGCCTGACGCAACTCGGACAGGGCAGATTCGGTGCGCGACAGAAAACTGCGCCCCGCCTGCGTCACAACCATCGGTCGGCGGCCATGGTCAACAAGATCCGCCCCAAGGGCCTTTTCCAGGTTGCGCAGCTGCTGGCTGACCGCAGGCTGGCTCAGCCCCGTCAGCTCGGCGGCCTGGGCCACAGAGCCGGTCTTGGCCAGAGCTTCGAAAACCTCAAGCCCCCTCAGGCTCACTCCCTTCATCAACACGGCGCGCGCTCCCATTTTGTTTTCCGCTTTGTGAAACGCCTTGGTGCGCGGGTCAACTCTTTATAATTGCAGGATTTCCACCTTCACGTCCCAAAAATTAGCTAACCACCTTAAATCGAAGTCTGAATCCAATGTTCAGCCGATGGATGAGATTTTTCTCGCGCTGCCGGGATGCTCGCAGAACTGGTCGGAGGCAGCGAAGCCTCCGCCCGCAGGTGCCGCAGGAATAGCCGGAGGGGATCCGCTATGCCCATGCCAGTCTCCGCAGCTTTGCCGGGGCAGGCCTCGGTGCCGCCGTTTTGAGACCGGAATATGCCCTGGGCTGATCGCTGGTCAACGGTTGATCCCGGAGAGTGGATGCCGGCTGTTATGTGCCCGGCGGGCACGAACGCCTTGATATCGCGGGTCAAAGGCATGGAAGGCCATGCTCGCACCGCAGGTGTCCGTTCGCCCAAGGCCACTCGGCCCTCGGTTAACTACACACCTTCTGGGCGCGCTGCCCAAAGATCTTGTAGCGCTCCCACAGGCGTTCATCGCTGCGCTTGTCGGACATGCGCACTTCCTGTGCCTGATGCGGGTCGCTGAACCACTTGGCAACCCGTTTCTGCTCAGATTTCGACAGGCTCACTTCTGCGACCTGCTGGATACAGCTGCACAGCGACGAAGACGCCGGGCGGTCGGATTGGCGGCAGGCGCGGTCGATGACGCCAGCGCTCGCGGGTAGGGATTGCAGACAAACAAGAGCACCTGCAGCAAGCAGAGCCATATACTGTTTTTTCATGATAACATGCCTCGATCCAAGCCGGCGGATCTTGGGTGCCCGTTCCCGGCAATGGGCGCAGTATGGCGCAAAGGGACGCGCGTTTCAATCCGCGCGTCCCCGGTATCCGGTCTTTGTGACCTAGCCCTGATTTGCCCCGCGTAGGGAACGGATTGCCTGTCGTACTGCTTTCCAGTCGGCGGCCTCTCCCGTCTTGCCGGCTTCTTCGCTGGCGCGCATTTTTTGTGCGGCTTCCCATTCGGCCTTGTCGCCATGCGCGGTATAAAGCGCACGGGCGTATTGTGCTGTTTTGATTGCGTCCATCTTTGTCTCCTCCTTGTGCAGTTGCAACCATCAGAGGTCCCGCACCGCAGGCTCAGTCAGCGGGCGGGGGGGAGGGGCAGTATAGCGCGACAATGGCTTTGAGGCAAAACTGGCGGCTCAGCGCAGCGAATAGAGCTTGCGTGCAACCGCCCATGTCACCGGAAAAGAAGCGATGAAACCGGCCAGTGCTGACCACAGGATTGGCTGCAGGGTGCTGAGTCCCATGACAAGCGCAGCCACAATGGCACTGCCCGCCAGCGTGGAGCCGATGAAGAGATGCAGGATGGAAGCGAGACGGAGCATGGGACCCTCGGAATTTTAGTGAATAGGTTTTTGTGAGGTCACATTATGATTTTCGAATATTTCAACCTTGATCTGTGTCAGACACGGCCAGCGGCCGTGCATATTTCGCCCATTGCGATTGGGCTGAGGCCTGATGGGCGATGCGGTGTTGGGGCGCTCTGTGGATCTCGGACCTGCAGAAAAGATGCAGTCAGCATGGCTCAACCAACTGATCTGCCTACAGGCGGCGGCCCAATCAGCGGAATAGTTCAAGTTCTTGGACAAAGGTTGGGCGCACCATGCGGTCCCCGCTTGACCAATCGTTGATTCCAAATCATATCCACAGCCATGACAGAGCTCGCCAACATCCGCAATTTCTCCATCGTCGCCCATATCGACCATGGCAAATCCACCCTCGCCGACCGTCTCATCCAGGAGACCGGGACGGTGGCTGGCCGTGACATGAAGGAACAGCTGCTCGACAGCATGGATATCGAGCGCGAGCGCGGCATCACCATCAAGGCCAACACGGTCCGTATCGATTACAAGGCCGATGACGGTCAGGACTATGTTCTGAACCTGATCGACACGCCCGGCCACGTCGACTTTGCCTATGAGGTCTCCCGCTCCATGCGTGCGGTCGAAGGCTCTCTGCTGGTGGTCGACAGCACCCAAGGGGTCGAGGCGCAGACGCTGGCCAATGTCTATCACGCCATTGAGGCCGACCATGATCTGGTGCCGGTGCTGAACAAGATCGATCTGCCTGCGTCAGATTGCGACCGGGTTGCCGAGCAGATCGAAGACGTCATCGGCATTGATGCCTCCGGCGCCATTCAGGTTTCGGCCAAGACGGGCCAGGGCATCCATGAGACGCTTGAGGCGATCGTCAAGGAATTGCCCGCGCCAACTGGCACCCGCGATGCACCGCTGAAAGCGATGCTGGTCGACAGCTGGTATGATGCCTATCTCGGCGTCATCGTTCTGGTCCGCATCATGGACGGCGTGTTGAAAAAGGGCGAGCGGATCAAGATGCTCTCCAACAACTCCACCCATCATGTGGACCGGATCGGCGTTTTCCGCCCCGAAATGGAAGTGATCGACGAGCTGGGACCGGGTGATATCGGCTTCCTCACCGCCTCGATCAAACAGGTGCGCGACACCCGCGTTGGTGACACTATCACCCACGAGAAAAAGGGCACCGAAGATGCGCTGCCGGGCTTCAAGCCGGCCCAGCCCGTGGTCTTCTGTGGCCTCTTCCCGGTCGACAGTTCGGAGTTCGAAGACCTGCGCGATGCCATCGACAAGCTGGCCCTGAACGACGCCTCCTTCTCGTTTGAAATGGAGACCTCGGCGGCCCTTGGCTTTGGCTTCCGCTGCGGCTTCCTTGGCCTGTTGCACCTCGAAGTGATCCGCGACCGGATCGAACGTGAATACAACATCGAGCTGATCACCACCGCGCCTTCCGTGGTCTATCACATCCACATGCGCGACGGCACTATGACCGAGCTGCACAACCCCGCAGACATGCCCGACCTCACCCATGTGGACCACCTGGAGGAGCCGCGCATCAAGGCGACCATTCTGGTGCCGGATGAGTACCTCGGCGATGTGCTGAAGCTGTGTCAGGACCGCCGCGGTGTGCAGATGGACCTGACCTATGCGGGGTCTCGCGCCATGGCTGTCTATGACCTGCCGCTGAACGAGGTGGTCTTTGACTTCTACGACCGGTTGAAATCGGTCACCAAGGGCTATGCCTCGTTCGACTATCAGATGACCGGCTATGAGACCGATAATCTGGTCAAAATGTCGGTGCTGGTGAACGACGAGCCGGTCGATGCGCTGTCGATGATGGTCCACCGTGACCGCGCCGAGGCCCGTGGCCGCGCCATGGTCGAAAAGCTCAAAGACCTGATCCCGCGCCACATGTTCAAGATCCCGATCCAGGCCGCCATTGGCGGTAAGGTGATTGCCCGCGAAACCCTGAGCGCCATGCGCAAGGACGTGACTGCCAAATGTTATGGCGGCGATGCGTCCCGTAAACGTAAGCTGCTGGACAAGCAGAAAAAGGGTAAGAAGAAGATGCGCCAGTTTGGCAAGGTGGATATCCCGCAAGAGGCGTTTATTTCAGCCCTCAAAATGGACAGCTAAAAGCTGTTCAATTTGAGGGGCGGTGGGCGGAAGCGGTTGGCGCAGCCAACTGCGGGCCCACACCGAAGTGTTGGGCGGGGCAGTCGAGTAAAGATTCAGGACGTTGCACAGAGACCCCGGCTAAGTCCGGGGTCTCTGTGTTTGATGGGGCGGCTTCTTGAGCTGGTGGCGGCTGGAAAATTTAGGGAACATCAGTTGGCCATTGCCTTAGCGAAGCCCTTCGGCGACAGCCTTCCACTATAGATTGAAGGTTTGCGCGAAGTTCCACAATGAAATAGCGGTCGAACTCTAAGCCTGATGCGGCGATTGTTCCGCCCGGTCGCCAGACCGGGCAGCGCCTGACCCTCCCGTCAAACCGCAGGTTTGCCTTCGGCAAAACGGAGAGGGCGCTACGCACCCACCCAGGGTCAGGCGCTGCCCTCCGTACTATCATGGCATCTGTGATACTTGGGGCTGCGCGCACATGAGCGGCGCCCTGCAAGAGCGGTTACCACGTCTCCAATGCAAGCTCGTAGCGGGGCGGTGTACGCCCAAAGGCGTCGTTACAGGCTTTCCTGAACGTCCTGTGCGGCGCCGGTGATGGCTTGGCCGGCTTTCTGGATGTCCTTGCCAGCGCCTTTGGTGGTTTCGCAGGCGGTGAGGCCCAGCAGGGCAAGGGTGATCAGAAGGGTGCGCATCATTACTGTCTCTCCGTGTTTTGGCGGCGCGCATTCATCGGCACGCTTGGGGCATGATTAGCAGGATCACCAGCCCTCTGCCAGCATAGGTTGACGCATATCAAGGCCGCGCTGCGGGGCCTGTGCCACCTTACCTGCGTCAGATCACAAGGAGGCATCCGCCATGGACACTGCAGCCCGCAAAAAGACGCTTCAAGCCCGCCGGATTGAACTGGTCGGTCACCTGCTGGATGTTGAGCATGCGCTGGATGAGCAGATGCCCAAGGACTGGGAGGATCGCGCGTCGGAGCGGCAGGGGGATGAGGTGCTGGAAAGCCTCGGTCAGGCCGAATTGGACGAGGTGCGGATGATCGATGCGGCGCTGGCGCGCGTTGCCGATGGATCCTACGGCTCCTGTGTGAAATGCGGTGCCGATATCCTGCCGGACCGGCTGGACCTGCTGCCGGCCACGCCGTTCTGCCGCAACTGCGCCAGCTGATGCGCGGCCTTTCTTTTGCGCAGCCTTCGCCGTAAGGGGAGGGGCACTGCCAAAAAGGATAGACCGTCATGACCTGCGCCCTGTGTTCCGCCGACGCCCCGCTAGAGTTTTTCGCCGTGAGTGGCGGCCCGGAGGGGGCCGGCGTGCAGATCTGCGCCACCTGTCTGGCGCAGGTCGATGGCACGCCCGATCCCGCCCATATGCGCTGTCTCGCCTCTGCCATGTGGTCCGAAGAAGCTGCGGTACAGGTGCTGGCGGCGCGGCTGCTGACGCGGCTGGAGGATCAGGACTGGGCGCGTGATCTGGCCGAGCAACTGTGGCTCGACGATGAAACCCGCGCCTGGGTCGATAATATTGCCGCCCCCTCGGCCCATCGCGACAGCAATGGCGCAGCCCTTGCGCAGGGTGACAATGTGGTGCTGATTAAGGATCTGCCGGTCAAAGGCGCGGGCTTCACCGCCAAGCGGGGCACGGCGGTACGCGGCATCTCACTGGTGGCGGAAAACCCCGAGCATATTGAGGGCCGGGTCGAGGGGCAGCGCATTGTTATCCTGACCAAATATGTAAAAAAGAAGTAGCTTCAGGCATGAATTGCGCGGTAAGTTGCTATTCTTGCACTGAAATTTATGGCCCGGTGGCAGTGTCACTCTGCCGGGGTGCGGGGGCACTGTGCCACAGCCTCCGATTTTCGCTTTCAGCACCGTTGCCGGCAACCCGTGGATGTGGCAAAAGCCAAGCAACACACTGAATACATGGGTTTCGCTATGACTGATTTCGCCGATCGCCGCCGCATGATGGTCGACACGCAGATCCGCCCGTCGGATGTGACCAAATTCCCGATCATTGACGCGATGCTTGCCGTCGCGCGTGAGGGTTTTGTGCCGGATGCCGACCGCGAGGCGGCCTATGCTGATCAAAACCTGGACCTGGGCAACGGCCGCTGCCTGCTGGAGCCGCGCACCCTGGCCAAGATGCTGGATGTGCTGGATATTCAGCCCGATGAGCTGGTCCTCGATGTGGCCTGCGGTCTGGGCTATTCCTCAGCCGTTATTGCCCGTCTGGCACAGATGGTGATTGCCGTCGAAGAAGATGCTGAGATGGCGGGTGAAGCGCAGACCCTGCTGCTGGAAAGTGGCGCGGATAATGCCGTTGTGCATGAAGGTGCATTGGCCGAAGGCGCTGCCGAACATGGCCCCTATGATGTGGTTTTGGTGCAAGGCGGCGTAGAAAAACTGCCGGATGAACTGCTTACACAGTTGAAAGATGGCGGTCGCGTCGCATCTCTTTTCATGAGGGGTGCGCTGGGTGAAGTCCGGATTGGCTATAAATCCGGCGATCAGATTTCCTGGCGGTTTGCGTTCAACGCGGGTGCGCCGGTGTTGCCCGGCTTTGCAGCCGAGGCTGAATTTCAGCTCTGACCGGCAGCCGGGACTCTGGTCTCGACCGTCGCAGTGAACGAGATTGGTTAAAGACTCTGGCTGCTCCCCCCGGTGGCCCGGGAGGTGAAACAGCCCCGAATTGGGGCAGGGTGGTCGAGGCAACAAATGCGTAAACGAGTGACGAAAAATTTCTTCCGTAGCTTCGCCGCAGTGAGCGGCCTAGCATTGATGGTAATGACGCCAAAGGCGGCAATAGCTGATAATCTGACCGATGCACTGGTTGGTGCCTATCGCACCAGCGGCCTGCTGGAACAGAACCGGGCGCTGTTGCGCATTCAGGATGAAAACCTGGCGACCGCTGTGTCACAGCTGCGGCCGGTGATCGACTGGGTCACCCGTGCCAGCTACAGCTATGCACGTAATACGACGACGCCGATTGGTAGGAACGAGGGCGGGTCTTTGTCGACCGGTCTGGAGTTTAGCTGGCTGCTGTTTGACAATGGCGCCTCGCAGAACCGTCAGCTGTCCGCGCAGGAAGCGGTGCTGGCAACCCGGCAGAGCCTTCTGGATGTCGAACAGCGGGTGCTGTTTGATGCGGTGTCCGTCTATATCAATGTGCTGCTGCAAGAAGAAACCGTATCGCTTCGTCAGAACAACCTGCGCCTTTTGCAGGAAGAACTGAAAGCCGCGCAGGATCGATTTGAAGTGGGTGAAGTCACCCGAACCGATGTGGCGCTGGCGGAAAGCCGGGTCGCGGCGGCGCAGGCCAGCCTGACCGAAAGCCGAGGTGACCTGCTTGCCGGTGAGGCGCGCTATGCTGAGGTTGTCGGCAATGCGCCGGGCAAACTGACAGGGCAGCCAAACCTGCCGCAACGCGCACCTTCGCTGCAATCGGCAGAGAACATTGCGGTGCGCAATCACCCCAATCTTTTGTCACAACAGCATTCTGTCCGCTCAGCTGAGTATTCAGCCAATGCAGCAGCCCGCAATCTGGGGCCGAATGTCCGTCTTGGGGGCGCACTTAGTTTCCGGGACGAAATTGGCGGGTCCCGTTTCGCCGATGGTGAAGATGCCAGCGTTTCGCTGACATTGACGCAACCGGTCTTTGCTGGCGGTGCGCTGTCATCGGCCCGCAGATCGGCGCTGGCCAGTGTGGATGCCGAAAAGGGCGTGCTGATTTCTGTGCAGCGCGCAGTCGTTCAGGATGTTGCGGCGGCTTACGTGGCGCTGGAAACCGCCCGGGCGAGCCTTGTCTCCTCGAATGAGCGCGTGCGCGCCGCTGGGGTCGCCTTTGACGGTATCCGCGAGGAGGCAACATTGGGTGCCCGCACCACGTTGGATGTTCTGCAGTCTGAACAGGAACTTCTGGACGCGCAGACCTCGCGCGTGCAGGCGCGGGCCAATCAGGCCGTTGCTGCGTTCCAGCTGCTGCAGTCGCAGGGTTTGCTGACCGCCGCACATCTGAGCCTGCCGGTCGAAGTCTATGACCCGACCGTCTACTATAATCTGGTCAAATCTGCTCCCTATGCGGTCAGCACCCAAGGGTCGGATCTGGACCGGGTGATGAAGGCACTCGGCAAACAGTGACAATTCGCAGTACCGGTTGTGTGAAGCCGGTACTGCCGCTACACTCTGTAGCCAACAGGCAAGAGTGGTGATCCAAAAAATGTCAGAACCTGTGCAAAACCCTGGAATTGAAGATGTCTTGTCTTCGATCCGTCGACTGGTGAGCGAAGACACCCGTGGGGGTGACGCTGCACGCACATCTGCAAGTGTTTCCTTTCAGCCCGACAGGTTGGTTTTGACCCCTGCGCAGCGGGTGCCTGAAACAACGGGTGCCGCCGAATCTCCTCAGGCTGCGGCGCCGGAAAAATGCGCCGACACTTTTGATTTGAAGAGCATCTGGCGCCCGGAAGAGCAACAGGCTGCGCAAGACGACCTCCCATCCGAGAAGCCGGACGAGAGTGCCGATACTGCTGAAGCCGTAGAGGCGTCTTCGCCGTGGAAAAATGCTGATTCAACCCTATATGAAGCCGCAGGAGCCGTTTCGGATCAAGCGGTTAGCAGCTCCTCCCTTCAGGAGAAGATTGCCGCGCTTGAAGCGGTTATTGGCGGAACCGAAGACCAGTGGGAACCGGATGGTGAATCCGCAGATGCCTATGCTGGCACCAATGTAGAAGCCCTTGCCTGGGAAGATCACGAACAACGGCAGGAGGCTCCGTTTGAAGAGGCGGCGCCGGTCGAAGATCTGGAGCCTGCCCAGCTGGCCGAAGAGGCGGTGATCGGTGAGACTCTGGAGGCATTGTCTTCGGACGAAACCGTTCTGGACGAAGATACGCTGCGTGAACTGGTGGCCGATATCGTCCGCGAAGAGCTGCAGGGCGCGCTGGGTGAACGTATCACCCGGAATGTACGCAAGCTGGTCCGCCGGGAAATTCACCGGGCGCTTGCCGCGCAGGATCTTGGCTAAACGCGACTGGCACAACCAGATGCGAAAAGCGCCCTCAGGGGCGCTTTTTTATTGTCCGGCCGTCGCCGCCAGCTCCCATATCTTGTCCAGATCCATGTGGTGTTCCATATGGTCGGCCAGCGCATCCAGCACGTCTTCCACACCATCCTCGTAGCCCAGGGTGCTTTCATGGCCTAGTCCCTGCAGAAAACTGGCGCGAAAGGCGTCAGAGGAAAACAGCCCATGCAGATAACAGCCACGGACCTTGCCATCCGCTGATGCCGCGCCTTCAGGGCGGTCTTTAACGCGCAGCCAGGCGCGGGTGCAGTCGGTGCCGGTGGTGCGCCCCATGTGGATTTCATAGCCGCTGACGGCGGTGTTGCTGCCGATCAGCTGCGCCTCGGTCAGGGTGACGGTCTTGTCGCCGCCCATCACCGTGTGCACATCCAGCAGGCCCAGCCCGTCAACCTTGCCGGGGCGCCCGTCTACGCCGTCAGGGTCGTCTATGGTCTTGCCCAGCATCTGGTAGCCGCCGCAAATCCCCATCACATGGCCGCCGCGGCGTAGATGCGCCTGAATGTCGATGTCCCAGCCCTGCGCCCGCAAAAAGGCGAGGTCGCCAATGGTGGATTTGCTGCCGGGGATCAGAATGACATCGGCATCGCCGGGCAGAGCGTGTCCGGGGGGCACGATCTCGACGGTGACACTGGGCTCAGCGGACAGCGGGTCCAGATCGTCGAAATTCGCCATCCGCTCCAGTTGGGGCACCGCGATTTTACAGGCGCCACCTGTGTGAGAGGCGATATCCATCATATCCTCGGCCGGCAGGCGCCATGCGTCGTGGAACCAGGGGATCACCCCCAGAGACGGCCAGCCGGTCCGGCGGGCTATGTCGTCGCGGCCAGCGTCAAACAGGCTCAGATCGCCACGGAACCGGTTGACCAGAAAGCCGACGATACGGTCCAGATCGGGCTGATCCAGCACCGCCTGGGTGCCGACGATCTGGGCAATGACGCCTCCACGGTGAATATCACCGGTCAGAACCACCGGAACCTTGGCTGCACAGGCGAATCCCATGTTGGCGATGTCGTTCTTGCGCAGATTTGTCTCCGCAGGAGAGCCGGCCCCCTCGATCAGCACCAGATCGACGTCCTTGGAGAGCCGGGCATAGCTGTCCAGCGCCGCCTCTAGCAGGCCGCTTTTGTCGCGCATGAAGGATCCTGCCGCCTGGGTGCCACGGCGTTTGCCCTGCACGATCACCTGCGCACCGGTGTCCGTTTCGGGCTTTAGCAGCACCGGGTTCATATCGGTATGGGGGCTGCGTTTGCAGGCGCGCGCCTGCAGTGCCTGTGCGCGGCCTATTTCGCCGCCATCGGCGGTTACGGCTGCATTGTTGGACATGTTTTGCGGTTTGAAGGGCGCCACCCGCAGGCCGCGGTTGGTAAAGGCCCGTGCCAGCCCGGCCACAAGCATGGATTTACCGACATTGCTGCCGGTGCCTTGGATCATGATTGCGCGTGCCATGCCGGTGCCCTCTCGCCGTTTGGTCCCGAAATGACTGATTTCGCAGCCTTTGGGAAGTCTTTCAAAGCTGGGGCGCGCAGGGCAGGGCGGCTATTCCCGCGACGACAGAGGGACCAGGGAAAGCGGCGTAAGGGGTTTCTTTGCCAAAGGGGCTTGCCCAAAAGAAAAACGCGCCCCCCAGGACGCGTCTTTCTTTTCCAGTTTTCTGGATGTAGCTCAGGCGGCTTCGGCCTGAGACGCATTGCGGCGCTCGCTCTCTTCGCGCGACAGCGCGACAGAGGTCCGCACACCGCGGCCGACAAATTCCATCAGACCCGACACAACCCGCTCGTTGGGGTCGATACCGGAGCACGACAGAACCTCGCGGCCGTCCCGCGAACGGGCCCAGCGGGCGATCTGTTCAGGACCATTGCCATACTTCTTGTCGTCAGCGATGGCATCATCCAGCGCAGCCAACACAACGGCTGCAAAAAGTTTACGGGCACGGTTGCCTTGCTCATTGTTATAAGCAGTGCCGTCAACGAAATCTCGCATCTCGCTTCCTTTGTTGTTCTTGCTCTTGCAATTCCCGGCGTGACGCTCCTTATGACCTACTCAGGTCGATTCGGGTAGCCCGCAGATGCATATCTTTCATGCAAATTTTGCATAGCTTCCCCAGACCACCTACGACATATCGTTGTCTTGCCAGCCCGAGACCCGCCAGATATAGGGTTGATTAACAATCCATCAACACCCGAGAGGCAAAAAACCGATGCCCAAGATCAACGGTAACGAAATCCGCCCAGGCAACGTGCTGGAGCATAATGACGGTCTCTGGGCTGCTGTGAAAGTGGATCACGTAAAGCCCGGAAAAGGCGGTGCATTTGCACAGGTCGAACTTCGCAACCTGCGCAATGGCTCAAAGCTTAACGAGCGGTTCCGGTCGGCCGATAAGGTCGAGCGTGTGCGTCTGGAGCAAAAAGACCAGCAGTTCCTCTATGAGGACGATGGCATGCTGATCTTCATGGACACCGAAACCTACGAACAGACACAGATTTCTGCCGAACTACTCGGCGATCGTCGTCCCTTCCTGCAGGATGGTATGACCATCGTCGTGGAATTCTACGAAGAAGAAGCGCTGAACGCGACCGTGCCGCAGAAAGTCACCTGCAAAATCGTCGAGACAGAGCCGGTCGTCAAAGGTCAGACAGCTGCGAACTCCTTCAAGCCGGCGATTCTGGACAACGGCGTCAAAGTCATGGTGCCGCCCTTCGTTGGCCAGGACGAGATGATCGTGGTGAACACCGAAACCATGGAATATTCCGAACGCGCCTGATGTCGCAGGCCATCGGAGTGATCAGACCCGCAGCCCTTGGCTGCGGGTTTTTTGTTAGGAGCGGGGCAGTGCGATGGAGAATCCGCATTCATCCATCATCTTGCCATAGGCGGCGGTGAAACCGTTCAGGCTGACCGGTAAAACCTGTTCGCCAGCGCCATAGGGCTGAACGGTGCGGATCTCCAGACTATGGCCGGCCTGCATCCACAGCAGCATGTTCAGCGTATCCTGCCAGCGCGGGCTGGCATCAGCATAGGCAAAGCCCTCATCATCATATGACCCGTCGGCGATGGCGTAGAAAACTGCCTGATTGTCAAAGATAAAGCCGAGCGCCTGACCGTTCTGCACCTGTGTGCTGTGGCCGCGGGGCGCGGATTCATGAAAGGTCGGGGCGGGATAATAGTCCGGCGGACCACCGTCACCATTGGAGATGTGAAGTTTCAGCGAGGGAAGCCCGTCACCGCCGGTCATTGCCGTGCAATTGCGGCGCAGATCCTCTCCGGTGTCGTATTCGTCCACAAATACGCGCCAGTCTCGGTATTCCCAATAGCCGTCCGCGGCGGCGGGCAGGGCGGCAAAACCTGTGCAAGCAGCAGCCATGACCAATTTGGATAGAGTCTTCATGAGGTTGTCCTTTCAGCAATGCAGGACGGAGCCTGTGTCAGTTCACAGCCTTAAGGCAGCTGGGTTAAGGCAATCTTGTCATCCGTTCCAGCTGAGCGTGGCATCCCCTGCAACCAGCGGACCACGGGCGCGGTCATATCGCAGATAGGCAATTGCCTTGTCTCCGCTCTGGGTGAACAAGGTGCCTGCCGGTTTGCCATCGGCTGTGATCTCCGTGCCTGCGGGGGCGGTGCCGCTGATAGTGACCACCTGCAGCCCTTTGCGCAGTTTGGTCTTATGCTTCATCCGTGCGGTGACTTCCTGACCGACATAACAGCCCTTGCGGAAATCAACGCCATTCAGCGCTTCAAAACCTGCTTCAAGGATATAGCTGTCCTGCGTGAGCTCAACGCCGGTTTCGGGGATGCAATGGGCGACCCGGATGGCCTCCCAGTCGCTGCCGTCATCGCCGCCCTCAGCCCCGTATAGCCGCCAGCCCAAGTCGGGGTGGCGCGGATCTGTCAGGGCGCCATCGGGGGCTGTACCAGTGCCACGGGCCACCTGCAGGTCTGTCGCAGTTATCTCGACGGCGGCGCGCAACCGATACATGGTCAGCCGTTTGATCAGTGCATCGGCGATTTCTTCCGACACATCCAACAGGACATCGTCCCCGTCCGGGGAGAGGAAAAAATCGGCCAGGTATTTGCCCTGCGGCGTCAACAGGGCGGCGTAGACCAGCCCCTGATCCAGCCTATCGACATTGCTGGTGACCAGCCCTTGCAGAAAACTGCGGCAGTCTGCGCCGCTTAGGCGGACAATCCGGCGGTTGCTCATGGTCTGATGCTCCTTCGATCTGGCCGCTGCGAAGGGTAGTGATATAGGAATGACAGAAGATTTGAACAGGAAAACGCCATGCCCGCAGAGATCAGTATCGTGATCCCGACCCTGAACGCGCAAGAAGGGCTGCGCAGGTGCGTCCCGGCGCTGATGGAGGGCCTGCGGGCCGGGTTGATCCGCGAGCTGATCATCAGCGATGGCGGCTCGACCGATGCGACGCTTGATCTGGCAGAGGAAGCGGGCGCCCGCCTTGTTACCGGCCCCGCCTCGCGCGGTGGGCAGCTGCGACGGGGCTGTGCGACGGCCAGGGGTAGCTGGCTGCTGGTGTTGCACGCTGACACATTGCTGGAACCGGGTTGGGCGGACGTGGTTTCGCAGCATCTTGAGGCGGGGCAGGGGCATCCTGCCTATTTCCGTCTAGGTTTTGATGCGGTTGGTGCGGCGCCCAAATTTGTGGCGGGCTGGGGCAATCTGCGCAGCCGGCTGTTTGGGCTGCCCTATGGGGACCAAGGGCTGCTGATCCGGCAGCGCGACTATAGGGCGGCGTCAGGATATCCAGACCAGCCCCTGATGGAGGATGTCGCACTGGTCCGGCGCCTAAAGCGGCTGGTGCCGCTGCGCGCCATCGCACGCACGAGCGCTGCACGCTATCAAAAGGACGGCTGGCTACGCCGGGGTGCGCGCAACCTTTGGACCTTGCTGCGCTATGCGCTTGGTGCTGATCCTGTGCAGCTTGCCGAACGCTATCGGCGATAGCGCCCTTTGCTCAACGACCGAACGCTGGCTTGGCCAATGCTTAGGAGAACATTCTGCGGGTCAGGCGGCGAAGCCAGCTGGAGTGTTGGTGCTGATCTTCTGAATTGGCGGGCAATTGCGCGGCGACACCTGCGGTGTCGACCAGTGTCTTGCCGTCTTGAAACTGCAGCCGGTGGAGGTCTGCGTAGATGCCCCCACGCTCCAGAAGCTCTTCGTGGGTGCCTTGATCGGCCACCATGCCACGGTCCATGACAACAATCTTATCCGCATTGCGAATGGTCGACAGCCGGTGGGCGATGACAATTGTCGTGCGCCCGCCCGACAGTTTGTCCAGCGCCTGCTGAACGACTTTTTCAGACTTGGTGTCCAGTGCCGAGGTGGCTTCGTCCAGCAAGAGAATGGGCGTGTCGCGCAGCAGGGCACGGGCGATCACAACCCGCTGGCGCTGTCCTCCCGACAGGGCAGAGCCGCGCGGTCCCACCGGGGTGTCCAGCCCATTGGTCAGCTTGGGCAGGAAGTCGGCCACATGGGCGGCCTTCAACACCTCCTGCAGTTTTTCCTCACTGACGTCTGTGCGGCCCAGCAGGATGTTTTCACGAAGGGTTTCATCGAACAACAGAGCCTCTTGTGTGACGACAGAGAACAGGCCGCGCAGATCTTCAAGCGCAAGGTCGCTGACAGGGACCCCGCCAATTTCGACGCTGCCTTCCTGCGGATCTGCCAATCGGGTCAACAGGTTGAAAATTGTGGATTTCCCAGCACCTGACGGGCCGACCAGTGCGGTAATCTTGCCGGCCTCAGCTTCAAGCCTCAGACCGCGCAGCACCTCTGCGGTGCCATAAGACAGTTTCACGTTTTGCAGGCTTACCCCTGGCGTTCCCGTCGGTGCAGGAACCGGGTTTTCCGGTGATACCAGCAAGATCGGCGCATCCAGCAATTCCTTGATCCGCTCCAGCGCGGCTGCTGCCGCCTGCCAGATACCGCTGATGGCCGCCAACCGGCGCATTGGCTCGAAGGCCAGCCCGATCGAGGTAAAAAAGCTCATGAATTCGCCAACGGTTTTTTCACCAGCGATGATTTCGTTACCACCATAAAGCAGGACCGCCATGAAACCGACACCAGCCATGATATCGGTGATGCCAGAGATCGATGCCGTGCCGAACGCGGCTTTGACCCCAGCGGTTACAAAACGATCGGTGTGGGCACCGAAACGGGCATTTTGGTAGTCTTCGAGATTGTTCAGCTTGATCGGAACCATACCGTGAAAGACTTCGTCGAGACGGGTCGCCAAAGTCGCCCCCAAATCCCGCGCCTGGCTGGCTTTCTTACGCACATAACGCTGCAACACGATGATCGGCAGGAAAAGGATGGGCACGGCGATCAGCATGGCGACGGTCCAGCGCCAGTCGATGCTGACAGCTACACCAAGCACCGCAACGAGGGCCACCAAATCGCGCCCGGCACCGGTGATGACGGCGGTCCAAACCGAATTGATGGCCCGGACGTCTGTTTGAACACGCTGGATCAGCAATCCGGGGGGGTGAATCTGATGAAAGGCGGTGTCCTGACGGATCAACCGGGCCAGCATGTCTTTGCGCAGCAACGCAGCCGAGCCCTGCTTGACCTTGCTCAGCAACACTTTCTGGACAACGCTGGAAACCCCCCGCATCACAAAGATTAGTAAAAAGACGAGGCTTACCCATTTTAAGGCCCCCGTGTTGCCGTCCACAAAAACAAGGTCGAACATCGGCTGCATCATATAGCCGAGCGCCCCCACGGTGGCGCCTTCGATGACCATGAAAATCATCGCAATACCAAGAAGACCGATGAAATGGCGCAGATAGCCTTTCCACAGCCAGCCGAGTAGTTCGCGGGAAGACATCGGGGGCTGGCGCATAAACTTGGCTTTCCGGGGTTATTCAAGACTTGCCGGGATGCCCCGGAGTGTTTGGGCCATTTAAGCAGACAGGCTGGGCGGCGCAAGCATTCCACGGGGAATTGCGGTCACGCAGATGATTGACGGCGTCACTGCGACCGCTAGGGTGGCGGCAAACAGGCTGTTGTTTAAAGGGTTGTTTGATGAACGACACACCATTTCTTGCTGCTGGGCGCAGCTATCTCGCAATCCCAGGGCCGTCGGTGATTCCAGATGCGGTTTTGCGGGCCATGCACCGTGCGGCGCCCAATATTTACGATGGTGATCTGGTTGAGATGACACACGGGCTGGTGCCCGACCTCAAAAAAGTGGCCCGTACCAGCGGAAATGTGGCCATCTACATCTCAAATGGCCATGGCGCCTGGGAGGCGGCCCTGTCCAATGTGATGTCTCCCGGTGACCGGGTTCTGGTGCCGGCCAGTGGTCGGTTTTCCTTTGGTTGGGCCGAAATGGCCGAGGGGCTGGGGATTGAGGCAGAAATTCTCGACCATGGGCTGCAATCACCGTGGGATATGACGCGGATTGCCGCGGCGCTGGAAGAAGATCACGCGCATCGTATCAAGGCGGTTCTGGCGGTTCATGTCGATACTTCGACCTCTATCCGCAACGACATCCCGGCCTTGCGCGCCCTGCTGGACGATCTGGGCCATCCGGCCCTGCTGATGGCCGATTGCATTGCCTCGATGGGATGTGACCGTTTTGAGATGGACGCCTGGGGCGTGGATGTGGCGGTGACAGCCTGCCAGAAGGGGCTGATGGTGCCACCGGGGCTGAGCTTTGTCTTTTTCAACGACAAAGCGGCCGAAGCCCGCGCAGCGCAGCCGCGTGTCAGCCGCTATTGGGACTGGATCCCGCGGGCCAACCCAGAGGTTTATTATCAGTATTTTGGCGGCACGGCACCCACCCACCACCTGCATGGGCTGCGGGCAGCACTGGATTTGATCCATGACGAGGGAATGGAGAATATCTGGGCGCGTCACGCAACACTGGCACAGGCCATATGGACCGCCTGCGAGGCCTGGGGGCGGGACGGGGAGCTGCGCCTGAACGTCACTGATCCGGCGCTGCGCTCACATGCTGTCACATCACTGGGGCTGACGGCCCCGGACGGCACGCGGTTGCGGGACTGGGTCGAACAGAACCTAGGTCTGACCCTTGGCATCGGTCTGGGTTTGGCCCCGGCTGACGCGCTTGAATGGCACGGGTTCTTCCGATTTGGTCACATGGGTCATGTGAACGGGCAGATGATTATGGGGCTCCTTGGAGGCGTCGACGCCGGGCTCAAGGCGCTCGATATCCCGCACGGATCCGGAGCGCTGGAAGCGGCCTCATTGGTGATCGCTGGATCGGCAGGTTGATCTGTTTGGGCTGGTGGGCGCAGGCCGCTAGCCCAGCCGCTGTTCCAGCCGGTCAATCATATGGTTGATAAAGAAGGCCAGAAGCATCACCGGCACAATTCCATAAAGCACCCATATGACAAAAAAGACCCAGAGCAGATTGACGCCTAGAAAGGCGGCAACAGCAGAGGCCAGGTCGGGCGGGGCGGGCAATTTCCTATCTTGCATGGCGGGTTCTCCGGCTAAAATCATCCTCCTATGACTCTAGCGCAGAGGGGGTGAATGTCCGGTAAAACTGCCGCGATTTGGCTGTTACCCGCCGGTTTGCGCCGCCTTCAGGGCGATGGGAAGGGCGGCTGCAAAGGCTGAGAGTTCGGCCTCGGGTCCGCAGGAAATGCGGATGCATCGGTTCTGCGGTTCGGCAAAGGGCATGCGCACAAAAATGCCCTGCGCCACGAGGCTGTCCAGAACCGCCTTGGCAAAATGGCCGTCCCGCCCGCAGTCGATTGCCACGAAATTGGTCGCAGATGGCAGGCTGGTGAGGCCGTTCTCGGCGGCGATGTCAGAAATTCGGCCCCGTGCTGCGGCGATTTTGCCCTGTATCTGGACCAGCCAGTCATGGTCCTTCAAAGCAGCCAGCGCCCCGGCCTGTGCGGCGCGGTTCATGCCAAAATGGTTGCGTACCTTGTTGAAGGCGGAAATCAGACCCGGCGCTGCCAAAGCATAGCCAACACGCGCCCCCGCCATGCCGTAAGCTTTTGAAAACGTACGCATCCGGATCACGCGGGGGTCATTCACATCAATGGGGGCTGCGGTGCCCTCGGGGGCGCACTCCACGTAAGCCTCATCCAGCAGCAACAGGCAGCCCTCGGGCAGATCCTCCAGTGCGGCGGCAATATCTGCGCCCTTGTGCCAGCTGCCCATGGGATTGTCCGGATTGGCCAGATAAACCAGCTTGGCATCACACTCGGCTGCCTTGGCAAACAGGGCTGCGATATCTTCGTGGTCGTCCTTGTAGGGCACCGTGTGGATCGTGCCACCAAATCCGGCAACGTGGTAGTTGAAGGTCGGATAGGCCCCGAGCGAGGTCACCACCGCATCGCCGGCGCCGACCAGCAGCCGCACGAGGTAGCACAGCAAGCCGTCGATGCCTTCCCCCACCACGATGTTCTCAGGCGCGACGGCGTGCTGCGCGGCCAGCGCCTGACGCAGCTCATGGTTCTCCGGATCGCCATACTTCCATATGTCGCCCGCCGCCGCCTGCATTGCGGCAATGGCCTTGGGCGAGGGGCCAAAGATGTTTTCATTCGCGCCCAGCCGGGCTGCAAACTGACTGCCACGGGCGCGCTCCTGTGTTTCCGGGCCAACAAAGGGCACGGTCGAGGGCAGGGATTGGGCAAGCGGGGTGTAGCGAGGCTGTGTCATAGGGGCAGATAATCAATTGCCGCCCGGACAGGCAAGCCTTGCCTGTCCGGGCGCGCTGGCACAAGTTGCCGCAAAGACGAGGAGATTCTGATGCGTATCCTGCTGCTGGCCCTTGCGATCGGGCTTGGCTATTTGCTGACCTGGCCGGTTCCGGTCACCCCCATTGCCTACGAACCGCGCGAGGCGCCTGGTTTTGTTGGGGACTATGCCGAAAACAACGCGCTGGACGCAGCTGACCTGATCCATCTGCCCGACGGCGCCATCGGCCCCGAGGATCTGGCGGTGATGCCTGATGGGACGATCTACGCCACCGATCTGGCTGGGGTGCTCTACGACATCAGCGGCGCTGAGCCGGTCGAGGTTGACCGGCTAGGTGGCCGTCCTCTGGGGCTTGCAGCCGGACCGGACGGGGCGTTGTATGTGGCTGACAGTTACAAGGGTTTGATGCGCTGGACCGGCCCCGGCACATTGGAGCTGCTGGTGGATGAGGTCGAAGGCGCCCCGGTGGTTCACGCCAATCAAGTTGCCGTTGCGCGTGATGGGACAGTCTATTTCTCGGATTCCACCACCCGGTTCGACCCAGAGCAGCACGGAGGCACCAAACCGGCCTCGGTTCTGACCATCTGGGAACAGTCCAACACCGGCTATGTGGCGCGCCGCCTGCCGGATGGCACGGTGGAAAGGCTTGCGGGCGGGTTTGTCTATACCAACGGCATCGCCCTGTCCCCGGACGAGGATTTCCTGCTGATTAACGAGACCGGCAAGGCCAAGATGCACCGGCTGTGGCTGAACGGCCCGCGCGCTGGTGAACGCGAGGTTCTGATGCACAACCTGCCGGGTTACCCCGACAATCTGGAGGCACAGGGCGATGGCACCTATTGGCTGGCCTTTGCCAGCCCGCGCGTCCCGGCCGAGGCCTTGATGCCATACCCCTTGCTGCGCAAGATTGTCTGGCGTCTGGGTCCGAAACTGCGCCCCGCCCCGATCCGCCGGGGCATGATGATCCAGATCGACGGCGAAGGCCGTGTTCTGCGCAATCTGCAGGATCCGGACGGGCGGCTGGGCATTACCACCGGCGGCAAGGTGGTCGCAGAGCACCTCTATGTGATGACACTGGATTCGCCCTGGTTCGCTCGGATGCCGGTCTCTGCTTTGCCTGATCTTCAATAGAACGGCCTGTCTGCCGCTGCGTTTCTGTGGCGGCGGGCCGGTGTCTGTGCAGACTGGGGGCAGCTATTACGGAGGCCCCCCATGGCACGTGTTTCGATTGAGATGAAAAACCATATCGCCCATGTCACGCTGACACGGGGCGACAAGATGAATGCGCTGGATGCAGAGATGGTCGCCGCGATCATCGCCGCCGGACAGGAGGTTGCCGCCTCGCCGGCGCGCGCCGTTGTGTTGTCGGGCGAGGGGCGCAGTTTCTGCGCCGGTCTCGATCTGATGAGCTTTGCCGCCATGGCGGGCATGAAGGTCGAAGACTGGCTGATGGATCGCACCCATGGTGACACCAACGAGATGCAGGAAGTGGCCATGGTCTGGCGCCGGGTGGCAGTGCCGGTGATTGCGGCAATCAATGGCGCTGCGTTTGGCGGCGGGCTGCAGCTGGCGCTGGGGGCGGATATTCGCATTGCTGCCTCAGACGCAAAGCTGTCGGTGATGGAAATGAAATGGGGCATCGTGCCCGACATGGGCGGCATGGTTCTGCTGCCGCGTCTGCTGCGGTCGGATGTGTTGCGGCGGCTGACCTATACGGCCGAAGTGGTGGCGGCCCAGCAGGCCCTGGACTGGGGTTTGGTGACAGAATTGGCTGAGGATCCTGTGGTGCGGGCGCTGGAGCTGGCAGAGCAGATCGCAAGCCAGAGCCCCTCGGCCGTGCGCGCGGCCAAAGCGCTGATCGAAACCGCCGAAGCCGCGCCGCGTTCGGATGTGCTGCTGGCAGAGTCCGATGCGCAGATCGGGTTGATCGGCAAGCCGGACCAGATAGAGGTCGTGGCGGCGCAGATGCAGGGGCGCAGGCCGGTATTCAAATAGGGACTTTGCCCCCCGGTATCCCCAGGGCATCTTTTGGGATATTTCTGGCCAGATGAAACGGGCCCCCGCAACGAAAACGGCCGCGCCTCCCGAAAGGCGCGGCCGTCATGATCAGATGGGTAATCAGGCTTAGAGCGAGGCCTGATAGATTTTGCCGATGTTGCTGCCGAGGGCATTGTTATAGTCCTCGACACTCATCTCGACATTCAGGCCTTCGGTCAGGGCGCGGCTGAAGGAGGCGATCATCTTGGCGTTTGTGGCTAGTTTCTCGCAGGCCTCGTCGGTGCTGTAACCTCCCGACAGGGCCACGACGCGAACCACAGCCGCGTGATCAGCCAGATCGTCATAGAGGCCAGCCACGTCTGGGAGAGTGAGCTTCAGCGCCACTTTGGTGCCTTCCGGCAGGGCATCCAGCTGGGCGGTGATTTCGCTCTTCAGGATGTCTTCGGCTTCGGCTTTGGTGGCGGAATGGATATCGACCTCGGGCTCGATGATTGGCACCAGACCGGCGGCGGCGATCTGCTTGCCGACTTCGAACTGCTGGGCAACCACAGCTTTGATGCCGGCGGCATTGGCGACCTTGATGACCGAACGCATTTTGGTGCCGAAGATGCCGGCCTCATTGGCGCGGGCCAGAAGGGCGTCGAGCTCGGGCATCGGCTTCATCACCTGAACGCCGTTTTCTTCATCTGCCAGGCCCTTGTCGACTTTCAGGAAGGGCACCACACTGCAGGTCTCCCACAGGTAGGTGGCGGTGGGGGTGCCGTCGATGGCGCCGTCCATGGTTTTTTCAAACAGGATGGCGCCAAGAATCTTTTCGCCGCCGAATACAGGCGAGGTGATGATGCGGCTGCGCATCTTGTGGATCTCGCCGAACATCTCGTCATCGCCGGAGTAAGCGTCTTCGTTCACGCCATAAAGCTTGAGCGCCTTGGGGGTGGAGCCGCCCGACTGATCCAGAGCTGCAATGAAGCCGTTGCCGCTGGCGATGCGATCGAACTGCGCCTGCTTGATGGAAGTGTCCTGTGCCATAATGCCCGAGTCTCCGCGAATGAACTGATTGGACCCGTCTATAACGCGGATTGACCGGGAGACAACCTTGGGCAGCGCTAACGGGGAAGGAATCTGGCTATCTGCGCGATGGATCAGCCAGATTCGCCCCTGCACAGGATCTGCAGCCCCGCGCGCCCGTTCAAATACAGTGAGCGCATGGAATCGCGGGCCAGATTGGCGGCCGGGTGCCCGATTGGTTGATTTGGAACAATTGATCCAAGCCCGATTGCTGAGCTCCTGCCGTACCTTGCTAATCCGGAGAAAATTCGAAGGAACTGGTCAGGCGGCGGAAACGGCATATTTCCTTTCTCAGGGGTACAACGGAGCGACATGACGAACCGGGGTAATGCTATGCTGAGAAACCTTGAAACCGAAGAAATGGCGCTGCGGCGCCGACTGTTGTTTCGCCTGCTGCGACGTTTCGATTTTGATGAGCCGTCACCGTGCGGGGAAATGATATCCGAGCCTGTGCCGGAGCACCTTGCAGCCTCCGAATACTCTCGAGCCAATCAACAAGATGCACGCTACATTTAATGTGTCTGCCAGAACGGCAAAACGGCGGGCCATTGGCCCGCCGCTGTTATTTCAAAAAGTCACTGACTTCAGACCAGTCGCGATGCATCCTTGGCTGCGCGCACAAAATCGTCAAACAGCGGGTGCGGCGCAAAGGGTTTGGACTTCAGCTCCGGGTGGAACTGAACGCCGATGAACCAGGGGTGATCTTCCCATTCCACGATCTCGGGTAGGCGGCCATCAGGCGACATTCCGGAGAATTTGAGACCGGCGGCCTCAAGCTTTTCGCGGTATTTGATGTCGACCTCGTAACGGTGGCGATGGCGCTCTTCGATGTGGGTCGTGCCGTATGCAGCCGCCACTTTGGAGCCTTCGGTCAAGGTCGCATCATAGGCGCCAAGACGCATGGTGCCGCCCTTGTCATCGCCGACTTTACGCTCAACGGTCTGGTTGCCCTGCACCCATTCCTTCAGGTGGTAAACCACCGGCTCAAAGCGTTTCTTGCCGGCTTCGTGGTCGAATTCTTCCGAACCTGCACCGGAAATGCCTGCCACGTTGCGGGCGGCCTCAATGACGGCCATTTGCATCCCAAGGCAGATGCCAAGGTAGGGCACCTTGTGTTCGCGGGCATATTGCGCCGCTTTGATCTTGCCTTCGGTGCCGCGCTCACCAAAGCCGCCGGGGACCAGAATCGCGTGGTAGCCCTGCAGGTGTGGGGTGGCATCCTCACGGTCGAACAACTCGGCGTCGACCCATTCGATCTGTACCTTAACCCGGTTTGCCATGCCGCCGTGCGTCAGCGCCTCGGCGATGGATTTATAGGCGTCTTCCAGCTGGGTGTATTTACCGACGATGGCAATTTTGACGTCGCCTTCGGGGTTGTAGATCCGGTCGGCCACATCGTCCCAGCGGGCCAGATTCGGCTTGGGCGCGGGCGAAATGCCAAAGGCATCCAGAACCGCCTGATCCATACCTTCGCGGTGATAGGCCAGGGGCGCCTCATAGATGGATTTCAGATCCTGCGCAGCGATGACGCTGTCGGGGCGCACGTTGCAGAACAGCGCCAGCTTTTCACGCTCTTTCTTTGGGATCGGGCCTTCGGAACGGCAGACCAGAATGTCAGGTGCCAGACCGATGGAGCGCAACTCTTTGACCGAGTGCTGGGTCGGCTTGGTTTTCAGCTCACCGCTGGCCTTGATGTAGGGCAGCAGGGTCAGGTGCATGAACAGGCACTGGCCGCGCGGCTTGTCCTGAGAAAACTGACGGATCGCTTCAAAGAAGGGCAGGCCTTCGATGTCGCCGACGGTGCCGCCAATTTCGCAGAGCATGAAGTCAACTTCGTCTTCACCGATCGAAATGAAGTCTTTGATTTCATTGGTGACGTGCGGAATGACCTGAATGGTCTTGCCGAGGTAGTCGCCGCGGCGCTCTTTTTCGAGCACGTTGGTGTAGACGCGGCCCGATGAGATCGAGTCGGTCTTGCGGGCCGGAACGCCGGTGAACCGTTCGTAGTGGCCCAGATCCAGATCGGTTTCGGCCCCATCGTCGGTGACAAAAACCTCGCCGTGTTCAAACGGGCTCATCGTGCCCGGATCGACGTTCAGATATGGGTCAAGTTTGCGCAGCCGGACCGAATAGCCGCGGGCCTGCAGCAGCGAACCGAGAGCGGCAGATGCCAGACCTTTGCCCAGGGAGGATACAACCCCGCCTGTAATGAAGATGAATCGCGCCATGAGTGTTCGGCTGCCCCCGTGAGAAGTCGAAAAATGTTCAGAATTCAAGTGCCCAGACGGTTCCGAAAAACCAAAGCATCACGGGGCCTCATATATAAAGGATTCGCGCGACATGCGCAAGGGAACCGCAAGATGCTGTTGCGGCTCTTTTTATCCTGTCTAGGTCTTGTGGATCAGTCGACGCTGGGAACCAGAGGCGCATTGTCGCCTTCGCTCGGCGGCAGCAGATCGTCTACGCCGGGGATGGCTGGTGTCACCGGAGCGTCGGCGGATTCGACCGGTAGGTCGGTGCGGTCCAGAACCGAGGAACCCGCGGATTTCTGTGCGGCGATGATGGTCATCGCCAGCGAGGCCACCATAAAGGCGCCGCCCAGGATCCAGGTCAGTTTTGTCAGGGCTGTGGCCGCTGCGCGGCCCGATACGGCACCGCCGCCGCCGCCCATGCCAAGGCCGCCGCCTTCGGAACGCTGCATAAGAACGACAGCAATCAGGCCGAGGGCCAGAAGAAGAAGGATAATAAGAATGACGTTTTCCATGGGACCCTTCGGCGGTTGGCTTGTATCGGGCGGTATGTAGGCAAGTTTGCAGGGCGGGGCAAGGGGTCACTTGCCCGTCTGTGGCGATCCTTTGAATGTCTCTGGTTTTAAGAAGGCTGGACAGGGCAGGGCCTGGGCGGGCAACCTGCTGATATGCCCCATGATGACCCAGATCACCCGCATAGCCTGTTGCCGCCGGAACCCGCCCTGCGGGTCAAGGCGCTGGAAACGATTCTCACCCGCAAAGGACTGGTCGATCCGGCCGCCCTGGAGGAGATCATCGACACCTATCAAAACCGCATAGGCCCCAAGAACGGCGCACAAGTTGTGGCAAAGGCCTGGGCTGATCCGGCCTTCAGGGCCCAGTTGATGGAAGATGCAACTGCGGCTGTCACTGCCTTGGGTTTCTATGGCCGTCAGGGGGAACATATTGTGGCGGTGGAAAACACCGCCGAACAGCACAATTTGGTCGTCTGTACCTTGTGCAGCTGTTACCCGTGGCCGCTGCTTGGCATTCCCCCGGCCTGGTATAAATCCGATGCTTACCGGGCCCGTGCCGTGCGCGAACCCCGCAAGGTACTGGCGGATTTTGGCGTCACCTTGCCGGATGGCACCGCCGTACGGGTCTGGGATTCGACAGCTGAGGTGCGCTATCTGGTCATTCCGATGCGGCCCAAAGGCACCGAAGGCCTCAGTGAAGAGGCGCTGACGGCACTTGTCAGCCGTGACAGCATGATCGGCACCGCGCTGGCGGCGGAGCCCGCGCCATGACCCGTGTGCATGACATGGGCGGTCGGTTTGGCGACGGGCCAGTGGTGCCGGATCGTGAGGACGCGCCGATTTTTGAACAAGACTGGCACGCCCGTGCATTGGCGGTGACGCTGGCCAGTGGCGCCTTGGGGCAATGGAATCTGGATGTGTCGCGCCACGCCCGCGAGCGGTTGGCCCCAAAGGATTACGCGGGCTTTTCTTATTATGAGAAATGGATTTCGGCGCTGGCCGACCTGTTGGTGGAAAACGGCGTGCTGAGGCTTGAGGATCTGCAGGGCGCCGGGGAGGAGGGCCTTCATGCGCTGGCCAGCCGCGCGCTCAAGGCCGAAGCGGTGACGGCTGTGCTGGCCAAAGGTGGTCCGGCGGATCGCGCCGAAGGCCCAAAGGCGCGGTTTTCACCGGGACAGGCGGTGCGGGTGCGTGTGCCCGCCGATAGTCGACATGCAGACGGCGGCCATACCCGGCTGCCGCAATATGTGGCCGGGGCGCGGGGCTATATCCTGCGCCTGCACGGCAATCATGTGCTGCCCGACAGCAATGCCCACGGGCTGGGCGAGGCACCAGAGCCACTTTATGCAGTGCGGTTTCACGCGCGAATGCTCTGGGCCCATGCAGAACACCCGGATGACGAGGTGATTCTCGACCTTTGGCAAAGCTATCTGGAGCCTCTTTGATGGAATGTCCGGAACACAGCGCACCGGAACCGGTGTTTCAGGAACCATGGCACGCGCAGGTTTTTGCGCTCACCGTGCATCTGAACGAAAGCGGCGCCATCAGCTGGGCGGATTGGGTCACGCGGTTCTCTGACCGTTTGGCGCAGCACGGGCTGTCACGTGAACTGGACGGCGGCGACGACTACTTTCATGTCTGGCTCGAAACGCTGGAGGGTTTTCTGGCGGAAACCGGCACTGCGACACCCGGCGAAGCATCAGAAATGCGAACCGCCTGGGAGGCGGCCTATCTTGCGACTCCCCATGGGCAACCGGTCAAATTGGCCGCGCAGTGATTCTAAATTGCGGGGGATCAGCGACCGGAAAGCGGCCTGCTGACCCGCGGGCAGGCACATTTGCACCAGTGCGGCGTGTTGCGGCCCTGTTGTTGGGCAAAAAGACCCGGTTTTAGGTTCCCCTCTGCGTCCGGCGCGGCTATACGGGCCACCGGTTTCAAACATACGAAGCAAAGGACCGGATATGGCCAACGTCGTTGTTGTCGGCGCCCAATGGGGTGACGAAGGAAAAGGCAAGATCGTGGACTGGCTCAGCGAGCGTGCCGATGTCATCGCACGTTTCCAGGGCGGCCATAACGCCGGCCATACGCTGGTCATCGACAGTAAAGTGTACAAGCTGCACGCGCTGCCTTCGGGTGTGGTGCGTGGCGGCAAACTGTCCGTCATTGGTAACGGCGTGGTGCTGGACCCATGGCACCTGATGAAAGAGATCGCCACGGTGCGCGAGCAGGGTGTCGAGATCTCTCCGGAAACGCTGATGATCGCGGAAAACACACCGCTGATCCTGCCGATCCATGGTGAGCTGGACCGCGCCCGCGAAGAAGCGGCCTCCAAAGGCACCAAGATCGGCACCACCGGTCGCGGCATTGGCCCGGCCTATGAAGACAAGGTTGGCCGCCGTTCGGTCCGCGTGGCGGACCTGGCAGATGAGGCCACTCTGGAAGCCCGTGTTGATCGCGCGCTGCAGCACCATGATCCGCTGCGCAAAGGTCTGGGCATCGATGCCGTCGACCGTGACGCGCTGCTGACCCAGCTGAAAGCGATCGCGGCGGAAATCCTGCCCTTCGCCGCTCCGGTCTGGAAAGTGCTGAACGAAAAGCGCAAAGCCGGCAAACGGATCCTGTTCGAAGGCGCACAGGGCGCGCTGCTGGACATCGATTTCGGCACCTATCCTTTTGTGACCTCCTCCAACGTGATCGCAGGTCAGGCCTCGACCGGTGTTGGCATTGGCCCCGGATCCATCGACTACGTGCTGGGCATCGTGAAGGCTTATACCACCCGTGTTGGCGAAGGTCCCTTCCCGACCGAGCTGGACGATGAGGACGGCAACCGTCTGGGCACCCGTGGCCACGAGTTCGGCACCACCACCGGCCGCAAGCGCCGCTGTGGCTGGTTTGATGCCTGTCTGGTGCGCCAGACCTGCGTGACCTCCGGCATTACCGGCATCTCGCTGACCAAGCTGGACGTTCTGGATGGTTTCGAGACGCTGAAGATCTGCACCGGCTACGAGCTGGACGGCGAGCGTCTGGACTACCTGCCCACTGCGGCAGACCAGCAGGCCCGCTGCACGCCGATCTACGAGGAAATGCCGGGCTGGTCCGAATCGACCGAGGGCGCGCGCAGCTGGGCCGATCTGCCGGCCAATGCGATCAAATACGTGCGCCGCGTAGAAGAGCTGATCGGCTGCCCGGTTGCGATGCTCTCCACCTCGCCCGAGCGTGAAGACACCATCCTCGTCACCGACCCCTTCGCCGACTGATGGCGGGCGAGAAAAAACCGGGCCTGAGCTACAAGGCCCGGCGGCGCTGGTCGCTGGTGCTGTTGCTGATCGGGATGCCGCTCTATATCGTGGTGGCGGTGACGGTGATGACGATGCTCGACCGGCCGCATATTCTTGTTGAGCTGGCGATCTATATCGTGCTTGGCGTGCTGTGGATCCTGCCGTTCAAGTTCGTGTTCAAAGGGGTTGGCCAGGCTGACCCGGATGCCAAAGACACAGACGAGGGCTAACCCAGCCTCTGCCGCCGCCGTGGATATTTGCCCCGGCGGCGCTACCCTCTGGGCATGCCGCAGGAAACCCAACGCAGACTGGCCGCCATTGTTGCCGCAGATGTTGTTGCCTATTCGCGCCTGATGGAGGCGGATGAGGCGGGCACGCTGGCCACCATGCGGGCGCATCGGCGCGATCTCTGGGCACCTTTGGTGAAGAAATACGGCGGTCGTATTGTTGGCGGGGCCGGTGATTCCATTCTTATCGAATACTCCAGCGCAGTGGCCGCGGTCGAAAGCTCGATCGAGGTGCAGCAGGGCATGGACGAACGCAACGCCAGCTTGCCGGAGGACCGCAAGATGCTGCTGCGGGTCGGCATCAATATCGGCGAAGTGATCGTCGCGGATGACGATATATTCGGCGACGGCGTGAATATCGCCGCCCGCCTTCAGGCCTTGTCGGAACCCGGCGGTATGGCGCTATCAGATAAGGTACGTACCGAGATTTGCGGCCGGATGCTGGTGCGGCTGACAGACAGTGGCGAGCAATACGTCAAAAACATCTCGGAACCGATCCGGGTCTGGCGCTGGGCGCAGGGGCAGGGCGATGCGGCGGATCAGCCGGTGGTGATGTCGCGGGCTGATGCCTCGGAGAGCTTTCCCAGCATTCTGGTGCTGCCGTTTGAAAACATGTCCGGCGATCCCGAACAGGAGTTTTTTACCGACGGCATAACGGAGGATCTGCTGACGGAGCTGTCGCGCTTTCACGGGCTTACGGTGATTTCGCGTACCACCAGTTTTGCCCTGAAAGGCAGCAGCCAGAGCGTGCCGGAACTGGCGCAGAAGGCAGGGGCGAAATTTGTCGTCGAAGGTTCTGTGCGCAAGGCGGGCAATCGTCTGCGCATCACCGTGCAGCTGATAGATGCCGCCGCCGATACTCATATCTGGGCCGAGAAATATGACCGCAGTTTTGAAGATATCTTCGACATTCAGGACGAGGTCACCCGCGCCATTGCCTCGGTCGTGCCGGGTCGGCTGGAGGCCGCTGCGCAAAAACTGGCGGCGCGCAAGCCGCCGGGAAACCTCGCGGCCTTTGAATATGTGCTGACCGGCAAGGTGCTGCACCATCGCAGCAATCCCGAGGACAACAGGCGGGCGCTGGATTTGCTGAACAAGGCGATCGCGCTTGATCCGTCTTACGCCCATGCCCACGCCTGGCGCGGCTGTGTGCTGGGGCAGGCCTGGGCCAACGGATATGTAGAAGACCGCGATGCGTTGATCCCGAGAATCGCGAAAGAGCTGCGCATCGCGCTGGAACTGGATGAGAATGACAGCGATGTGCACCGTATTCTTGCCGCGGTGAACCTGATCTACCTGAACTTTGACCGCTCGGCCTTTCATCAGGAGCGGGCGATCAGCCTCAATCCCAATGATGATCTCATCGTGGTGCAGCAGGGTGAGATCCTGACCTGGATGGGCCAGCCGGAAGAGGGCGCCGAGTGGATCCGCCGGGCGATGCGGTTGAACCCGTTTCACCCTGAGCGGTTTTGGGCTCATTTGGGCCGGGCGCATTTTTCGGCCGGCAAATACAGCGAGGCGGTAGAGGCCTATCGCCGGGTCGGCAGCCCCAATCATCTGATGCTGTGCTGGCAGGCCGCCAGTGCGGCGCGGGCAGGCGATGTGGATCTGGCCGCGCAATCTATTTCCCAGGCGCAAGCGCAGATGCCCGCACTGTCTATTGATGACCTGCGCACCGCAGCGCAGTTTCGCCATGAGAAAGACTGGCAGCATCTGGCCGCCGCATTGGCGGAGGCGGGCCTGCCGGCCGCAGACGAGGCCTGACATCAGGCCGGACCGGCAATCAGACTGGCGAGAATCAAAGAAGGCAGGTGATAAACCTGCCTTCTTTCATGGTGTCGACTGTTTCACAGTTAGCCTGCGGCCCGTTCTCCGGGGCGAAAGCCAATATCGCCCGCCGCGGTGAACCGGCCACCCTGCGTGCGTTCAATCTTGCCTTCCCGCAGCAGCAGCCCAAAGGACCGCAGACCGTCTTCGCGGTTGAAATCGGTGCTTTCCAGTTGCTGCACCTTGTTCATCAGCTGCGGACGGGTGAATTGATCGCGCCCTTCGACAAAGCTCATGTACGACGCGGCGGCCTCGAGTAGTTCGTTCAGCTCTACCGCACCGCTTTCTTCGGCATAGGCGGCAAATCCACCTTCGGCGCCCATGTCTTCAAACTCTGCTTCGGCGGCTTGTACCGATGCGACGCGACGCGGGCGCACAGGGGCAGGGGCCACTGAATCTTCGGTGTCGACGCGCTGTTCTGCCACCAGCTTTAGCGGCGAGGGCCGTTCTGCCGGTTCCGGGCGGCGCGGGGTGCGGCCTGACGATGCTTCCGGACGGCGTGGGCGCACGATGCTGGCCAGATCTTCGCGGTAGGCGTCACCGTCGTCCTCGGTGCTCATGGAGGCACCCGCAGCCCGTTCAACTTCGGCGGCGGCGACAGCCGCGCGCAGACGGCTGTAGGTCTCGCGGGAGACCGCGTTTTCCGGGTCGTCCAGCTTTTCTTCGGCGGTTGCCATAAGTCGGCTGACATCAGTTTCGGCGGCGGCTGGTGCGGCAGCGCGGGGTTCGGCCGGTTGGTCCTGTTCCAGGGTCGGCTCTTCGGTGGCAGCAACATCCTCAAAGTGAACATCTTCCGAGATGTCCTCTTCCAGGAAATCTTCGTCCTCCTCTTCGTCAAACTCTGCGATGTCGTCTTCGGGCTCGGCAGAGCCGCGCAATTCGGCTTCGACGGCGGCCAGTTCGGCCATCAGTTCGGCTTCATCCTCTTGCGACAGGGACGTGGTGGGTTCCTCTTCCGATGTCGCGGCCACGGCAGGTTCCGCATCCTCTTCGGCCACCTTGCTGCGCTTGACCCGGATAATGCGGGCGCGTAACGGAGCGGTTGTCTCTTCAGGTGCCGGGGCGGCGTCTTCCAGAATATTTGTGTCTTCCTCGGTTGCGATATCGTCATCGCCGAGGCCACCAAACAGGCTGTCTTCGTCCTGTGCTTCGTCGTCCTGGAACTCTTCCAGATCCAGATCCTCAGCCGCCTTGGCCGTTTCTACCGATCCGGTCAGGTCAAGGTGGTCCAGTACATGGGCAGCCTCTTCGTCGGTTTCGCTCTGCACGTCATCGCTGGCCTCGCTTAGCTCTTCTGCAAGAACTGAGGCGATATCGATGGCAGCCGCTTCGGGGGCTTCATCGGACTGCGATTCGGATGTGTAATCCTCATCATAGTCTTCGGCCTCTTCGTTGCTGCCGCGTGCAACAACATCGCGGATGCGCTGCAATTTGGCAGCGATACTGTCATTTGCCGGGGTGGATGCGCTGTCAGAGGGGGCAGGTGTCACGTCCTGCAGCAGGGCTTCGCCTTCCTCGGCCTCAAGTGCCGCAGGTGCCTCGGGCAGAGTGTCAGCGGCGGCGGTCTCTTCAACAGCCTCGGCTGTCGGCTCGCCAGTCAGCTCGGCTTCCTGCGCGTTCTCTGTCGCATCGTCCTGAGCGCTGACGCTGTCGTCCTCGGCTTCCGGTACGGCTTCGGTGATCGGATCCTGTGTCGCCTCAGCGACCGGTTCCTCTACCGTTTCGACAACAGGGTCAGGCTGTGGCGCAGGCTGGGAAATCGCCACGGGCGTCGCGGGCACTTCCGGCTCTGCAATCGGGGCGACCTCGGGCTCCGCCACGGGCGGTGCCGGCGGCACAGCGTCAGGCTGGGCTGCACGCAGGTGTATTTCGGCACCATCTGCACGCGCTTCGACCTGACGGGCGACTTCGCGCTGGGCAATGCGGGCCAGCATGTCGGCATCGGGTTGCGGCGGTTCAGCACCAAAATAGCGGTCGTCAGCCGCCAGATCACGAAAATACTCGGCAATCGCCTTCATCGCACCAAAGGAATCCTCGAAACCCTCCAGCGTGCAGGAGAAAGTGCCGTATGAAACCGTCAGAACCTTGTTGTTCTGTACCATCGGATGTTCATCCTCGCCAAAATCAATTGCCGCTTAGAAAATGGGGCCAGCGCGACAAATTCAGCCCGAATCCGTGCAATTGATCGTATCATTTTGTGACCAGATTGTGGCTTGTTTCCAAATCTGCGAGAAACCGCCCATGAATGACGTCATTGTTGATAGTAAAGAGCCGTTAACCCTTGTGGGTGGCGGCGACCTGCCGGAGGGCGATCTGGAAACTGCACTGGCGCTGGCGCCAAGGTTGGTTGCCGCTGATGGCGGTGCAGCCGGGGCGCTGGCTGCGGGCTATATCCCGGAGGCGGTGATTGGCGATTTTGATTCGCTGACCGCAAAGCTGCGCGCGCAACTGCCCGCGGCAAGCCTGTTTGCGCTGGCCGAGCAGGACACAACCGATTTCGACAAGGCCCTGCGCAGTATTTCTGCGCCTCTGGTCCTGGCGGCCGGATTTCTGGGCGGCCGGGTAGATCACCAGATGGCGGCCTTTAATGTGCTGGTTCAGCCAAACCGCTGCCCCTGCATTCTGATTGGCACCCATGAGGTCATTTTTCACCTGACCCGCAAAACAAGGCTGCCGGTTGCACGGGGCGATGTGGTGTCGCTTTTCCCGATGCAGCCCGTCACGGCGCGCTCTGAGGGGCTGAAATGGCCGCTGGACGGGTTGAACATGTCGCCGGCGGGGCGGATCGGCACGTCCAATCGCGCCACTGGTCCGGCGATGATTGATCCGGAGGGGCCGGGGCTGCTGTGCATGATCCCGCGGCGCCACCTTGCGGATCTTATGCCTGAGCTTGCGCAGCCTCTGCGCTGAGTGCGCGCCGTGCTTCGGCGCGTTCGCGCATCACGATATAGAGGCCGGCCCCAACGGTGATGGCGATGCCAAGCAGGGCAAGCCCGTTGGGGAACTCGCGGAAGATCAGCCAGCCGAACAGGGCGGCCACAGGGATTTCCAGATATTGCATGGGGGCCAGCGTGGCAGCAGGCGCAAAACGCAGGCTCCATGTCATCAAGAGATGTGCGGCGGTTCCCAGAATGCCGATCGCCACCAAGAGCATCAGGACAGAATTGTCCGGGCGGATCATCTGCAATTCCGTAATTTCGCGCCATTCACCGAAGATCAGGACGGGTGTGAGTATCACACAGGCAATCCCCCCGGAGACCGCTTGCAGGCCGATGGGGTCGGTTTCCTTGGCGATCTGTCGGGTGGTCAGCATGAAAAAGGCAAAGATCACCGCCACCCCAAGCGGCCAAAGCGCATGGGCGCCAACAGCGGCAAAACTGGGCTGAATGACCAGCAATGTGCCGCCAAACCCCACCGTTGAGGCGCAGATGCGGCGGATACCAACGGTCTCACCCAAAACGTAGTGACCAAGAAACAGCATGATAAAGGGCATGACAAAGGCAATCGCCACCGCGTCCGCCAAGGGCAGGTGGCGCAGTGCCGTGACCATGCAGCCAATGCCAACAATATGCAGGAACGTCCGCTGCACCGTCAGCCGCAAGACACGTCCCCGCATCCGCCAGGGGCGGTTGCTGGAAAAGACCAGCGGGGCCAAAAGCAGAGCCTGAATGGCAAACCGCGCCAGCAACAGCTGGCCAAGGGGCATAGAGGGGCCCAGCACTTTCGCCACGGCATCGCCCAACGGCGCGGTTACACAAAACCCCAGCATCAGTACTATGCCGAGAAGCGGACGGTCGTGTTGCATGGCGCGCAACGTATGACCGCGGCCAGTAGCGGGCAAGCTGTCGTGAAGTTTACGCTGCGTCACGCCTCAGCAGTTGGGCACATTTACCGCCAGCCCACCAAGCGAGGTTTCCTTGTATTTCTCATGCATGTCTTCACCCGTCTGGCGCATGGTTTCGATGACCGCATCCAGCGGCACGAAATGCTGCCCGTCGCCGCGCAGGGCCAGCGATGCGGCAGAGACAGCTTTGATCGCGGCCAACCCGTTGCGTTCGATACAAGGGATTTGCACCAGACCTTTTACCGGGTCGCAGGTCATGCCCAGGTGATGCTCCAGCGCGATCTCGGCGGCGTTTTCCACCTGTTCGGGCGTGCCGCCCATCACCGCGCAGAACCCTGCGGCAGCCATGGCCGCGGCAGAGCCTACCTCGGCCTGACAGCCTGCCTCGGCGCCCGAGATCGAGGCATTGAATTTCACCAGCCCGCCAATGGCGGCAGCGGTCAAGAGGAAGTCTTCGATATGGGATTCCGAGGCGCCGGGCACGTGATCCAGATAATAGCGCAGCACTGCCGGCATGGTGCCTGCCGCGCCATTGGTGGGCGCGGTGACGACCTGGCCACCGGCGGCGTTTTCCTCGTTCACCGCCATGGCATAGACGCTCATCCAGTCATTGATCGTGTGCGGAGCATTCAGGTTCATGCCGCGTTCAGCAATCAGCGCGTCATGAATGCCCTTGGCACGGCGCCGGACGTTCAGCCCGCCGGGTAGAATGCCATCGCGGGACAGCCCGCGTTCGATGCAGTCGTTCATCACCTGCCAAAGCCGCGCGGTGCCCTTGGCAAAGCTTTGGGCGCACCCGCGAGCGATCTCGTTTTCGCGTTTCATCTGCGCGATGGATTTGCCGCTCTTCTTGGCCATCTCCAGCATTTCAGCCGCGGAATGGAACGGGAAGGGGATCGGCCCACCTTCATCTGTTGCCTTGCCAGCGGCCAGTTCTTCTTCGGTCAGAACAAAGCCACCGCCGACCGAGTAATAGACCTGACGCAGGATCACATCGCCCTGGGCATCTGTGGCCATCAGGATCATGCCATTGGCATGGCCGGTCAGCGCATGGTCGTAATCAAAAGTCAGATCTGCCTTGGGATCGAAGGTCAGCGCGTCGAGCCCCTCGGGGTGGACCATGCGCGTGGCGGCGATCTCGGCCAGCGCCGCTTCGGCCTTATCGTTGTCATAGGTATCGGGAAGGAAACCGGCGAGGCCAAGAATGGTCGCGCGGTCGGTGGCATGGCCGACGCCGGTAAAGGCAAGCGAGCCGTGCAGCGAGGCCTTTAGCCCGGCGAAATGGAAGGGCGAGGCGCGCATCAGATCCAGAAAGCGTGCGGCAGCCACCATCGGCCCCATTGTGTGCGAGGAGGACGGGCCGATGCCCACTTTGAACATGTCGAAAACGGAGAGGAACATTAGGTGGCTGATCCTTCAGGAGGGTTGGCATAAACAGGGGCGGTGAAGGGGCGGGAGCCCAGCCCTTCGGCGATGATGGCGGCATGGGTGCTGGCGCGGTTCTCGAGGCGCTCGCAAATGGCGTGCAGCGCCGGGTATCGCGGCAGGGCGAACCAGCTGCGGTCATAGTCGGCAGGATAAAGTGCCATCCAGCGCAGAAGGCAGGCGATGTAGAAGTCCAGAATGGAAGGCTGATCTGCGCCCAGCCAGCCCATTCCTGCGGCAGCGTTCAGGCTGTCCAGATGATTTACCAGCCGGGCCGTCAGTTGCTGTCGCAAGGCGCTTTGCATGTCGGCATCTGGGCCAATGTATTTTTCCGGGTAGAACAGCATCCGCAAATCCGCATGCACAGTATTAGAGGCAAAGAACAACCATTTCAGAAAACCCGCCCGATCCGGATCTTGCGGAGCCGGTGCCAACCGCCCTTGGGTGTCCGCCAGCCATAGAAGAATGGCGGCGGTCTCAAACATCGGGCCGTCTGGCGTCTCCAGCACCGGGATCAGCCCATTTGGGTTTAGGGCGCGGTAGGCGGCACTGTTCTGGCCGCGGCGGGACCGGTCAACAAGGGCGGTGTCATAGGACAGGCCCAGCTCTTCCAGTGCCAGACGGATCACAACCGAGGCATTGTCAGGGGCATAGTGCAGGCAAAAACGGTCTGTCATGGGACCTATTTAAAACCTGCAGGGTCAGATGCGAGGGCCGTAAGCGGCGTTTCCGAAAGGAAACGCGCACATTTCCTGCATGTTTTTGCTGTCGCAGGGGATCGGCGCTTCTGTGCCAACCCACCAGTTCCTTTATCGGGCGAGACTTTATGTCCGCTCGGCGCGCGCTTTTCGACGCTTCCCCAGTGCCATACCGTCTTTCAGGTTCAGCACCAACAAGGTGATATTCGTGGCGCCGGCAATCAATTCTAGCGCCTGAACCGCGTAGAAACTTGTGTCAAACTGGCCTGCTTGCGCCCGCAGGGCGAGGAAGACGGCGCTTGGCAACAGGATGAGAATCCCATTGGCGGCAATGATCTTCATCCGCCGTGTTTTCGCCGCCACCTGCGGCAGTTTCCAGCCCTTGCCGAGGGAAGCTCCGGTCGCACCAGCCGTGGCCATCGCCGGAATTAGGAGAAGCATGCCAAAGAGAATTGCCGACTTCACTTCAGCAATCGTCGCCGGGGTGGAGAATAATTCAGAGACCAGAGTGGCAGTCCAGAAGGTGGAAATTGTAGCCAGCGCGATGGTGCCTGCGGCGGCGTGAAGTTTCAGTTTCGGGGTCATGGCGGTCCTCATTAATATAGCGTGCTATGTAAATAGAGTTGCATAGCACGCTATTCAAGCGTTTGGTGTGAAAATGAGCAATTTTCAGAATTCGTCGGCCGGATATCTGGTCAATCACATGGCCCGATTATTCGCATCATCCCTGCATCGGCGTATCAAGCCACTTGGCCTTGCCCCCGCGCAGTTCCTGGTTTTGCTGGAGCTTTGGCAGGAAGAGGGGCGTCCTCAGGCTGATCTGGTCGCGGCCTTGGATGTCGAACAGGCGACAATGGCAAATACCCTTGCCAGAATGGAGCGTGACGGGTTGATCGAGCGGCGTGCCTCACCGACAGATCGGCGGTCCCGGCTTGTCTTTCTGACGGAACGCGCGAAGTCTCTTGAAGGGGAGGCCAAGTCGGCGGCGCAATCGGTGAATGCCAAGGCGTTGGAGGTACTTAGCGCGTCGGAGCAGGCGCAGTTTCTGGAAATGACGCGCCGGGTGGTGAGGTCACTTCAGTCTGACTGAATGTGGGCGAAGTTTTCACCCTGCAATTTCCGGCGCGACGTAAACTATACGATGCGATTTGGCCCTCGCACTGGCGCAGGCCATTCCTTATAAGGCATTGAAACCGCTTTTTTTGGAGTCACCGTCATGACCGGAGAACTGTCGCCAATAGATAAAGCCAAATTTGTTGCTGCCAAACGGGCGGCCAATATGGTTGAGGACGGCATGCGTGTGGGTCTGGGTACGGGATCGACCGCCGCCTGGCTGGTGCGCTGCATCGGTGAGATGGTGCGCAACGAGGGGCTGAAAATTCGTGGTGTGCCAACGTCGACGCGTACCGCCGAACTGGCCCGCGATGTCGGCATTGAGGTGGTCAGCCTTGATGAGGCGAAGTGGCTGGACCTGACCATTGATGGCGCTGACGAATTTGATTCCGATCTGCACCTGATCAAAGGTGGTGGCGGCGCATTGTTGCAGGAAAAGATCGTGGCGACGGCCTCTGATCAAATGGTGGTGATCGCTGATGCCGCCAAAGAGGTCGACACGCTGGGCTCTTTCCCGCTGCCGGTTGAGGTCATTCCCTTTGGCTGGCAAACCACACAGGCGCTGCTGGAGGAAACCCTTGTTTCCATGGATGTAATGGGGCGTTCTGCCTCGCTGCGGATGAACGGTGATGTGTCCTTTGTGACGGATGAGGGCAACTACATCCTTGATCTCCATCTGAACCGCATTGCCAATGCACGCCAGCTGGCTCTGGTGCTGAACCAGATCCCCGGCGTGGTTGAAAATGGGCTTTTCATTGATATCTGCGATACGGTGATTATTGGTCACGGCGACGGCAAGGTCGAAGTACGTGACATCAACGAAGGCACGGTTGAGCATGACAAACTGGACTTCGCCGAGAGCGACAACCTGTTCACCGATCTGGTAGACTAATTAAGGGCAGACCTGATGAGCTTTGACTACGACCTCTTTGTTATCGGCGGCGGTTCCGGCGGTGTGCGCGCGGCCCGTGTGGCAGCGGGTGAAACCGGCGCCAAGGTGGGGCTGGCTGAGGAAGACCGCTATGGCGGCACCTGTGTGATCCGTGGCTGTGTGCCCAAAAAACTGATGGTCTTTGCCTCGGAATATTCCGGCATGGTCGAAGACGCGCAGGCCTACGGCTGGGACATCACACCCGGTGCCTTCAGCTGGGAGGCCTTCCGGGGCAAACTGCATGCCGAACTGGACCGTCTGGAAGGCATCTATCGTCGCCTGCTGGCCAACAGTGGCGTCGACAGTTTTGATGCCCGCGCCAAGCTGGTGGACGCCCATACGGTGGAACTGTCCGATGGCAGCCGCAAGACGGCCAAGCACATCCTGATCGCCACCGGCGGCTGGCCGACTGTACCGGAGTTTCCCGGCTCGGATCTGGCGATCACTTCGAACGAGATCTTTAATCTGGACACGCTGCCAGAAAGCATCCTGATTGTTGGCGGCGGCTATATCGCCTCGGAATTTGCCGGCATCATGAACGGGCTGGGCGTCAAGACCACGCAATTCTATCGCGGCCCGCAGATCCTGCGCGGCTTTGACGAAGAGGCCCGTGGTGTGATTGCCGAAGGCATGGTCGAGGCGGGTGTGAACCTGCGTCTGAACACCAATGTGGTTTCGATGCGTGAAGAAGGCGGCAAGATCCGCGTCACCGATACCGACGGCAAGGAACAACTGTTCGACAAGGTGATGTATGCAACGGGGCGTGCGCCCAACGCAGACAATCTGGGCCTTGAGGAACTGGGCATCGAACGGGGCCGTAACGGCGCCATCGTGGTGGATCAGTACAGCCAGACCGGCGTGCCTTCCGTCTATGCCATTGGCGATGTCACCGACCGGGTGAACCTGACGCCGGTGGCGATCCGCGAAGGCATGGCCTTTGTGGAAACCGTGTTCAAAGGCAACCCGACCAGCCCCGACCACGATCTGATCCCGACTGCGATCTTCACCCAGCCCGAAATGGGCACCGTGGGTCTCTCGGAAGAGGACGCCCGCGCGCAGGAAGAGATCGAGGTTTACGCAACAACCTTCAAACCGATGCAGCAGTCCTTTGCAGGGCGGGCGCAACGTGTTCTTATGAAACTGGTTGTAAGCAAAGCGAGCCGTAAGGTGCTGGGCTGCCATATTGTGGCACCGGGTGCAGGCGAGATGATCCAGCTGGCGGGCATTGCCGTCAAAATGGGCGCAACTAAGGAAGACTTCGACCGGACCGTGGCGGTACATCCGACCATGTCCGAAGAACTGGTAACGCTGAAGACACCTGTCCGCACCGCTTGAAACGCGGCGCAAGATGCACAGGTAAAAGAACAATTGCCGCGCCCTATGGGTGCGGTGCGACAAGGATAGGAAACAGATGGCGGGCAATAGCGGTGGCCCCTGGGGGGGCGGAGGCTCTTCCGGCGGCGGAGGCAACCGGGGCAATAACGGCGGTGGCAACAACAACGGTGGTGGTAAAGGCCCCGGTGATGATGGCCCGCAGATCCCTGAAATCGACGAGCTGGTCAAAAAAGGCCAGGAACAGCTGCGCGTCCTGATGGGCGGTCGTGGTGGTCAGGGCGGCGGCGGTGGAAACCGGCGCGGCGGTGGTGGATCAACTCCGCCCCTGTTCACCAAAGGCACCCTGGCAATTGGTGTGGTGGCGGCCGCTGTGCTCTGGGGCATGGCTAGCTTTTATACGGTCAAGCCGGAAGAACAGTCCGTTGAACTGTTCCTTGGCGAATACTCCAGCACTGGTGAGCCGGGTCTGAACGTCGCACCCTGGCCCTTTGTCACCTATGAAGTGATCCCGGTCCAGGTGGAACAGACCGAACACATCGGCGCCGGTTCGCGCGGCGGTGATGCCGGACTGATGCTGACCGGTGATGAAAACATCATCGACGTGGATTTCCAGGTCGTCTGGAACATCAACGACCCGGCCAAATACCTGTTCAACCTGCGCGACCCGCAGCGCACCATTCAGGCGGTGTCTGAATCGGCCATGCGCGAGATCGTTGCCCAGTCTGAACTGGCACCGATCCTCAACCGTGACCGGGGCATTATTGCCGAACGTCTGGGTGAACTGATCCAGTCGACGCTCGACAGCTACGACAGCGGTGTGAACATCATCCGGGTCAACTTTGACGGTGCCGATCCGCCCGAGCCGGTAAAAGATGCCTTCCGCGAAGTGCAGTCTGCTGGTCAGGAACGTGACCGTCTGGAAAAACAGGCCGACGCTTATGCCAACCGCAAACTTGCGGGCGCACGGGGTGAAGCCGCCCAGACGCTGGAAGAAGCCGAAGCTTATCGTGCCCAAGTGGTCAACGAAGCCTCTGGTGAGGCAAGCCGCTTTACGGCTGTTCTGACCGAATACAACAAGGCTCCGGAAGTGACCCGCAAGCGTCTTTATCTGGAAACCATGGAAGAGGTCATGCGCCGCGTCGACAAGGTCATCATCGATGACAGTGCCAGCGGTGAAGGCCAGGGTGTGGTGCCCTATCTGCCGCTCAATGAGCTGCGCAAATCGCCGGAGGGGAACTGATGCGGAAAACAACATTCATTCTGCCAGTCCTCGTTCTGGCGATCATCACCCTTTTGTCCTCGATCTTTATCGTCGACGAGCGTGAAAAAGCGCTGGTGCTGCAGTTTGGTCAGATCAAATCGGTGAAAGAAGATCCCGGTTTGGCCTTCAAGATCCCGCTGATCCAGAACGTCGTCACCTATGATGACCGGATTCTCAGCCGGGAAGTCGGCCCGCTGGAAATCACCCCGGAAGACGATCGCCGTCTGGTGGTCGATGCCTTTGCGCGTTACCGGATTACGGACGTTCGCCAGTTCCGTCGTGCGGTGGGTGCAGGTGGCATTGCCACGGCTGAAACCCGTCTGGATTCGATCCTGCGTTCGCAGACACGTGCCATTCTGGGTACTGTCAGCTCGGATGATATCCTGTCCTCGGACCGGGCGACGCTGATGCTGCGCATCCGCAACGGCGCAATTGCCGAAGCCCGCGCACTGGGTCTGGAAGTCATCGACGTGCGTCTGAAGCGCACCGACCTGCCGCAGGCCAACCTGGAAGCCACATTCTCGCGGATGCGGGCAGAACGGGAACGTGAAGCGGCGGATGAAATCGCCCGCGGTGAAGAAGCCGCGCAGCGGGTTCGTGCCCAGGCCGACCGGACAGTGGTCGAATTGGTGTCCGAGGCACAACGTGAAGCCGAGGTGATCCGCGGTGAAGCCGACGCTGAACGGAACGCGATCTTTGCCGATGCTTACGGCGCCGATCCGGAGTTCTTCGAGTTCTACCGCTCGCTGAGCGCCTATTCGCACTCGCTGCAGGAAGGCAATTCCTCGATGGTGATGAGCCCGAACAATGAGTTCTTCAACTACCTGAGGTCCTCCACCGGTCGTGCACTCGAGGCGGCAAGCCGGTAATGGCAGTGATTGTTCTGGCCCTTGGGCTGGTACTGATTGTGGAGGGGCTGGCCTATGCGCTGGCCCCTTCGCTTATTGAGCGCCTGCTTGAGATGCTGCGCGCGCTGCCGCTGGACCAGCGGCGCAATGCGGGCATGGTGGCCTTGGCGCTGGGCGTGGCGCTGGTCTGGCTTGCCCATCTTATGGGCGCGGATCTGGGTGGGTGACGACAGGCGCGAAAACTACCCATATTCCTCAAACTTTCCCCGTGCTTGCGCCTGCGCGCCATGGCACAGTGTGATCAGCGATCACTCGCGCTCACGCAGTAGTGAATCCATGCAACATTCATTGCGGGACGCGGTTCAGTGACTACATTGTGGGCCATAGCCTCTGACCGGCCAGAACCGGGTTGCGAGGACCAAACAAGAATAACGGCTTTGACCAAGGAGTAATCCCGTGCAGCCACAGGCAATTGCAATTTCTTCCCCCCAAAGCAGACCCGCCGCGCTGCGGCTGATGTGGCTTGGCCTCATCAGCGCGTTTCTGGTGTTGGCACAGGTCGTAGCCGCCAGCGCGCGGCCGGAAAGCCTGGCGCCGCTGGCTGAGAAAATCAGCCCCGCCGTGGTCAATATCACCACCTCGACAGTGGTCGAAGGGCACACCGGCCCGCAGGGCATTGTCCCCGAGGGCTCTCCCTTCGAGGATTTCTTCCGCGAATTTCAGGATCGCAACAACGGCGAGAGCAACCGCCCGCGCCGCTCCTCTGCGCTGGGCTCCGGTTTTGTGATTTCCGAAGACGGTTTTATCGTCACCAACAACCACGTGATCGAAGAAGCCGATGAGATCATGATCGAATTCTTTCCCGGCGAAGGTCAGCCCAAGGAACGCCTGCCCGCGGTGGTGATTGGCAAGGACGCCAAGACCGATATTGCCCTGCTGAAAGTCGAGGCGCCGATGCCGCTGACCTATGTCAGCTTTGGTGACAGTGACACCGCACGGGTTGGGGACTGGGTTCTGGCCATGGGCAACCCGCTGGGGCAGGGATTTTCTGTCTCGGCCGGCATCGTCTCGGCCCGCAACCGTGAACTCAGCGGGTCTTACGACGACTATATTCAGACCGATGCAGCCATCAACCGCGGCAACTCTGGCGGGCCGCTGTTCAACATGGACGGTGATGTCGTTGGCGTGAACACCGCGATCCTGTCGCCCAATGGCGGCTCTATCGGTATTGGCTTTTCGATGGCGTCAAATGTGGTGAGCCGCGTTGTCGACCAGCTACAGGAATACGGCGAAACCCGCCGCGGCTGGCTGGGTGTGCGCATTCAGAATGTGGACGAAGACCTCGCTGACGCGATGGGACTGGACAATGCGATCGGCGCCCTTGTCACCGATGTGCCCGAAGGCCCCGCCAAGGAAGCAGGCCTGCTGGCCGGCGATGTGATCCTCAGCTTCGATGGTGTTGATGTGGATGACACCGGTGCACTGGTGCGTCAGGTGGGCAATACCGAGGTCGGCAAGGCCGTGCGGGTTCTGGTTCACCGTGACGGCGGCACACAGACGGTGCTGGTCACCCTGGGTCGCCGCGAAGACGCCGAACGCGCATCAGGAGGTGATTCGCAGGACAACGGCCAGCCCGACACCACCGAGAAAGAGCTGCTGGGTCTGACTGTTGGCACGCTGACAGATGAGATGCGCAGCGAACTGGGCGCCAGCCCTGAGACCGAAGGTCTGGTGGTGTTGTCCGTGGATGAGATTTCAGAGGCCTGGGAAAAAGGTCTGCGCGCCGGTGATATCATCACCGAGGCGGGTCAGCAGAAAGTTTCCTCGATCAGCGATCTGGAAGCGCGTGTGGAAGAGGCCAATGAAGCAGGCCGCAAATCGCTGCTGCTTCTGGTGCGTCGCAATGGCGAACCGCGCTTTGTGGCTCTGAACCTTTCGGAATAACTCATCATCAAATAACGTGAAGGAAAGGCCGGGCATTTTGCCCGGCCTTTTCAGTTTCGGCCGCCTCTTTTTGGTTTTGAAACGCAATTGCCATGAAACGGAGACGCGCTCGTTACAAACCAGACCTAGGGCTGTTTGTGGCACTGCGCGGATCGCCGCGCTGTACTTCTGCCATCAAAAATTGACAGCTAAGGTACTGATATCATGGGCAAGACCCCTCTCAGCGATCTCTCTTGGGATGACTTTGATGAAACCCGCGACCCGCGCCCGGCGGACAACCAGTTTGACGCGGTTGTCGAACAGGCAATCTCGCGCCGTGGCTTTTTGGGTGGTGCCCTTGCCTTTGGCTCTGGCGCGGCCGCATTTGGTGCCGGGCTGACCGGATTTGCCAAACCCGCTCAGGCCGTTGGCTTTGGCCGCTTTGGCTTCCTGCCGGTGGATATTGCCACCGACTATGAGGTTCACGTGCCGGACGGTTTCCGGTCTGACGTGCTGGTGCGCTGGGGCGATGCGCTGTGGTCAGATGCCGAGGGCGCCTATTCGCCAGACGGTGGCGTTCCGGCTTCCTTGTCCGACCGGGTGTTTGGTGAAAACACCGACGGGATGGAGCTGTTCGAAGTGGACGGCAAGCAGCTGATCGCGGTGAACTCCGAATATGTGAACCCCAAGATCAACCTGCCTGCCGCGTCGGACGGCACGCCGCAGAATGCAGAAGAGGTGCAGCTGCTGAAAAACCTGCAGGGTGTCACGGTCATGGAAGTGGCCAACGCGGGTCAGGGTTTCAATGTCGTGGTGGACAGCGCCTATAACCGCCGCATCACCCATGAGACCGAGATGACCCTTGCTGGCCCGCTGGCGGGACATGCGCTGGTGCAGACCAAGGCGGACCCATCCGGCCTGATGGTCAAGGGCACGATGAACAACTGCGGCTCTGGGCGGACGCTTTGGGACACCTATCTGACCTGCGAAGAAAACTTCAACGGCTACTTCGGTGCCACCGGCGACCAACCTCAGGGCGAAGGCTACACCCGCTACGGCATTGGCGGCCAAAGCCGCTACGCCTACGAGAAGTTCGATGCCCGCTATGACATCTCGCAGGAGCCCAATGAGCCTCACCGCCACGGGTTTGTCACCGAGATTGACCCGGCAGACCCAACGTCGGTACCGGTCAAACGCACCGCACTGGGCCGCTTCAAACATGAAAACGCCGAAATGGTACATGCCAAGGATGGCCGCGTGGTGGTCTATCTCGGCGACGATGAACGCGGTGAATACCTCTATCGTTATGTCTCCAACGGTATCTACACCGAGGGCGGCGCAACCGATGGTCTGCTGGATGATGGCACGCTCTATGTGGCGAAATTCAACGCGGACCAAACCGGTGCCTGGCTGCCGCTGACCCCTGAAACCACTGGCATGGAACCGGCCGAGATTCTGTGTTTCACCCGCATGGCAGCCTCGGCCGCTGGCGGCACCACCATGGACCGTCCGGAATGGGTGGCCGCCAACCCGCTGAAAGTCGAGGCCTATTGCGCGCTGACCAACAACAAGAACCGTGGTGTGAAGCCCAATGCCGGCGGCGATGACACATCGGTCAACGCAGTGAACCCGCGTGAGACCAATAATTACGGCCAGATCCTGCGCTGGACCCCGGCGGGTGAAAACCACGCTGCTGATGTCTTCACCTGGGATCTCTATGTGATGGCGGGCAATCCGGAGGTTTATGACAATGCCTATGCAGGGTCGGACAACGTCAATGTTGGCAATATGTTCAACTCTCCGGATGGGATGCAGTTCTCTTCGGATGGGCTGCTGTGGATCCAGACCGATGGCAACTACAAAAACGAAGGCGATTTTGCTGGCATGGGCAACAACCAGATGCTGGTTGGTGACCCGGAAACCGGTGAGATCATCCGCTTCATGACCGTGCCCTACGGCGCCGAAGTGACCGGTCTGTGCTGGTCTGCGGACAAGACAGTGGCCTTTGTCGGTATCCAGCATCCGGGCGGGTCCTGGCCGGATGGTGCGGGCAAGCCGCGGTCCTCGGTCGTGTCTGTATGGCGTGAGGATGGCGCGGCCTTCGGCTGAGCCTGATCGCTTGTGCAGTGGCGGCGCCCTATGGGGCGCCGTTTTTTGTTTGCTTTTGTCAGCCGGTGACAGCCACCAACCCCAGTTTGCGCGCGGCCTCTAGGCTGAGCGTGCTGGCGTCGATTCCCAGTTCTTCCTGATACATCCGGATCGCAGCCAGCGTTGGCCCGTCCATGCGGCCGGTTGGCTCTGGCTGGTAGTGGCCGCGCGCTTGCAGGGCGCGCTGCACCGAGGCGATGAAGTTTGGTGTCATCTGCGCCGGGCAGGGGGTCTCGATCCAGCTGGTGGTGCGCGGTCGCACGATCTGCTGGCGGGTGTTGGTGCGGTAAGTCGCCGGTTGCACAATGGCCCCGTTTGCATCGGTCACCGCGGGGGTGTCGACTTCCTGCTGGGTGACCGTCTCGATGATGGCAGGGGAGATCCTGCGCTCCCAGCAGCTGTCGGGCGGAGCACCCGCCGGTGTGGCCTGAGCGGCCCGTGTGACCGGCCCGGCCTGTGAATTCACCGTGTTTTCACAACCGGCGGCGGCCAGCAGCATCAGGGCAGGCAGGGCTAGGCGGGTCAGGGTCATTGCTCGGGGCCTCTGGCCCGCGCGTTTCGGCGGGCGGTTTTGCGATGAGCCTATCCCAGATCCTCCTGCGGGGCAAAGGTTGGATCGCCCTCACGGCCCTGTTCGGCTAGAAGCAGGTCCAGCATCGGCGAGATATCCTCGGCCTCCTCGGCGATCACATGGGTGACGCCATGACCCCGCTGCAGCCGCCCGGTGATGCGCAGCAGGCGCCCGGCGATCACGGCGCGGCGAAATGCCTCGTAAATCTTGCGCCAGACGATCACGTTGACGACGCCTGTCTCATCTTCCAGCGTCAGGAAAATCACCCCCTTGGCGGTGCCGGGGCGCTGGCGCAGTATCACCAGCCCAGCAACGGTGACACGGGCGCCTTCAGGCGGGTCGCCCAGCTGCGCCGCAGGCAGGCAGGAGGGTGGCCGTGGCCAGCTGGCGGCGGCATGGAAGGGGGGCGCAAAGACCTTCATGTGAGGCAGGATCCCGAAGTGCGGATTAGAACAAATATAGAACATTGTTGCCGAATGTCCACCTGCGGCAAACCGGGGTCGCAAATGAGACTGGCGCAGCGACGGGCGCTTGGCTACACAGTCGGCAAGTACCGAAATGAGGGAAGACCGCACAATGGCAAAGATCACCTACGTCGAGCACAACGGCACCGAACATGTCGTGGATGTGGCCAACGGGCTCACCGTGATGGAAGGCGCCCGCGACAACAACATCCCCGGCATTGAGGCCGATTGCGGTGGCGCCTGCGCCTGCTCGACCTGCCACGTCTATATCGATCCCACCTGGGTCGAAAAGCTGCCGGCCAAGGACGACATGGAAGAGGACATGCTGGATTTTGCCTTTGAGCCGAACCCGGACACCTCGCGCCTGACCTGCCAGATCAAGGTCACCGATGCGCTGGACGGGCTGATTGTGAAAATGCCCGAAAAACAGATCTGATGATGCGCTGGGGCACGCAGGCGCGGCGTCGGCCGTTTCGTCTGCGGCCCGCTTATGTCCGCCGCGCGATGCTGGCGTTGTGCTTGTGGCCAACCGTGATGGTGGCTGCGGCAACCGCTGGACAGGACACAAGGATCACCGCCGCCGCATATGCCGAGCCAACCACCCGTTATGGGCATGGAGTGCTGGGCGATAAGGTGGAATATGGCGCGCTCTTGGTGACGCTGCGACACAGGCCGCGGATAGGTGTTTCTGCAACCCCTGCGGCCCATACAACGGAAATCCTGGTCCGGCTCCCCTCTGATCACGTCTTTGAGGACATTGCCCCGCGGCTCGCCGATGTGGACGGGGATGGCCGCCCTGAGGTTCTTGTTGTTGAGACCGATGTCAACCGGGGCGCACAGCTGGCGATATACGATGCGCAGGGGCGCAAAATGGCGGCCACACCGCATATCGGCCAGCGAAATCGCTGGCTGGCGCCTGTAGGCGCGGCAGATCTCGATGGGGATGGCCATATCGAAATCGCTTATGTCGACCGCCCGCATTTGGCCAAAACCCTGAGAGTTTGGCGCCTGAAGGACGGTGAGCTGTCAGAGATTGGCCATCTGCCCGGTCTCACCAATCACCGCATCGGCGACGATTTCATCATGTCCGGCATCCGGGACTGCGGCGATGGATTTGAGATGATAACTGCCGATGAGACCTGGAGCTGGGTCATGGCCACCCGGATCGACCGGGGAAAGCTCCACAGTCGCCGCCTTGCTCCATTTGCAGGACCAGGCAGCGTGGCCGACGCGCTGGCCTGTCACTGAACATCGGGCACAAAGCTGCCCCTCATTCACCTTTGACAAATATTCCGGGGGCACCGTGAAGTGGGCGGGGGCAGCGCCCCCGGCGCCGCGTAGGCGGCGCCCGGCCCAACCTCGAAAACGCCCGAAGGGGCGGCGTGAGGGGGCGGGAGCGCCCCCTTACAAATTCAGTCTGGTCACATTCAGTCCAGTGCGCGCCAGCCGATGTCGCGGCGGAAGAAGCCGCCCGGCCAGTCCACAGCGTCAACCATCGCATAGGCGCGGTCGCGGGCTTCTTGCAGGCTCTCTCCGCGGGCTGTCACATTCAGCACCCGGCCGCCGGTGGCCAGCACCTTGCCATCTTCCGCCTTGGTGCCTGCATGGAATACCATGTTTGAACTGTCTTCGGGCAGGGCGCTCAGGCCTTTGATCTCGGAGCCTTTTTCGTAAGAACCAGGGTATCCGTTGGCCGCCATCACCACAGTGATCGCATGATCATCGGCCCAGTTCACCTGTGCCTCACCCAGACGGGATTCGGCTGCCGCCTGCATCAGGTCCAGCGCCTGACCGCCAAGGCGCATCATCAGCACCTGACATTCCGGGTCGCCAAAACGCACGTTGTATTCCACCAGTCGGGGCTGGCCATCCTTGATCATCAGCCCGGCGTAAAGCACGCCCTGATAAGGCATGCCGCGATCGGCCATCACCTTCATCGTTGGTTTGATGATCTCTTCCATTGAGCGTGCTTCAATCTCGGCCGACAAAACCGGTGCGGGGGAATATGCTCCCATGCCGCCGGTGTTCAGCCCGGTGTCGCCTTCGCCGACCCGTTTGTGGTCCTGCGCAGATCCGATGGACAGAATGTTCTCACCATCACAGAGCACGAACAAAGACGCTTCTTCGCCTTCCATGAACTCTTCGATGACCACCTCGGCGCCGGCACTGCCAAAGGCGCCGCCGAACATATCATCAATGGCATCCAGTGCGGTTTGTTCGTCAAAGGCCATGATGACACCCTTGCCGGCCGCCAGCCCGTCTGCCTTGACGACAATCGGCGCGCCCTCGGCGCGGATATAGGCCTTGGCCGCCTCGGCGTCGGTGAAATGGCCATAGCCTGCGGTTGGCGCCTTTGCGACGTCACAGACCTCTTTGGTGAAGCTTTTGGAGGCTTCCAGTCGCGCGGCCGCCTCGGAGGGGCCAAAGACCAGAATGCCCGCTTCGCGCAGCCGGTCGGCCACACCCGCGGCCAGTGGCGCCTCGGGGCCGATGATGACGAAATCAATGGCGTTTTCTTCGGCAAAGGAAACCACGGCGCCGCCGCTGTCGATGTCCAGTGTCGCGCAGTCAGCGATCTGGGCAATGCCTGCATTGCCCGGCGCCACAATCAGCTTGTCGCATTTTGGGTTCTGCATCACCGCCCAAGCCAGCGCATGTTCGCGCCCGCCGCTGCCGAGGATAAGGATGTTCATTGCGCTCTCCGATCTGCTTGGCCTTGCCTGCCGCGCGTTCTATGCTGCACGCGCGCATATAACAAGAACTGCGTCCGCCTTGTCCGCTTTGAGGGAGCGCCCATTGTCCGATCTCTTCGACGACCCAGCACCGGGTCAGAACACGCCTGAATTCACCGTTTCGGAAATCTCGGGCGAGGTGAAGCGCACGCTGGAAGGCACCTTTGGCCGTATTCGGGTGAAAGGCGAGGTTGGCCGCGTGTTCAAGGCGCGCTCCGGCCATCTCTATTATGATGTGAAAGACGACCGCTCGGTTCTGGCCTGCACCACATGGAAGGGGCAGGTTTCCGGCCTCTCTGTGGTGCCCGAAGAAGGGCTGGAAGTGGTTGTCACCGGTCGGCTGACCGCCTTTGGCGCCCAGTCCAAATACAATATGAATGTCGAAGAGGTCGCCGTCGCAGGGCAGGGTGCGCTGATGGCGCTGCTGGAAAAGCGCAAGAAGCAGCTGGAGGCGGAGGGTCTGTTCGATGCCGCCCGCAAACAGCCGTTGCCTTATCTGCCACGTTTCATCGGTGTGGTGACCTCGCCTTCCGGTGCAGTCATCCGCGATATTCTGCACCGGCTGCGCGACCGGTTCCCGCGCAAGGTGATGGTCTGGCCAGTTGCGGTTCAGGGCGCAAATTGCGCAGCTGAGGTGGCCCGCGCCATCGACGGGTTCAATCAATTCACGCCGGGCGGCGCCCTGCCGCGCCCGGATCTGATCATTGTCGCCCGTGGGGGCGGCTCGGTCGAAGATCTCTGGGGTTTCAACGAAGAGGTGGTCGCCCGCGCCGCTGCGGCCTCGCAAATTCCGCTGATTTCCGCGGTCGGGCATGAGACAGACACGACATTGATCGATTTTGTCTCGGATATGCGCGCGCCGACCCCGACGGCGGCTGCGGAACTGGCGGTTCCTGTACGTCTGGACCTGCTGGCCTGGACCGGCGAGCAGGGTGCGCGCCTGTCGCGTGCGGCCAGCCAGACCATCGACCAGCGCCGCCAGCGGCTGCGTGATCTGTCGCGCGCCTTGCCGAAACCTGATACGCTGCTCGAAACCCCGCGCCAGCGGCTGGACCGGACGGCTGATCGGTTGCCTCAGGCGCTGATCAAAGGGGTGCAGAACCGAAAAGTCCAACTGGCCGAAACCGCGGCGTCTTTGCGGCCGTCTTCCCTTCGCCAGCTTGTAAAAGGCCGGAGTGAGAAACTGGACAGTATCAGCGCCCGGCTGACCCTGCGTCCTGTTCTGCGTGAGATCACCACGCAGAAAGACCGTCTTGGTGCCCTGACGCAGCGGCTGGAAACCGCGCAAAACGCCCGCGTAGATCGTCAGCGTCAGCAGCTTGATGCGGCGGGCCGTCAGCTGGAAATTCTCAGTTACCGCGCCACATTGGCGCGCGGCTATGCTGTGGTGCGCGACGGGGATCAGCTTGTCACATCAAAGGTCGCCGCTGCCAACGCTACGTCTCTGGAGATCGAATTTGCCGACGGCAGCTATCAGGCGGCGTCCAAAGGGTAATTGGCGCCAGCGCTACACTCCGATTTCTGGCCCGAGGCAGACCATTTCTTCGCCCAGGTCCTCAGCCTCATAGAGCTCCAGACCCGTGCCGTCCTCGAACTGGGCAATCAGGCCCCGCGCGCCGCGACTGAACCGCCAGCATTGGGGGCCGAGGTCGTCCTCGTAGATAAAACAAATCTGACCTGCGTCCTCATACCAGCGCCCCTCCCGGCACTGCCCGTCCAGAAAGGACCAGATGACCCGGCGGTTTGGCAGGTAACGTTCGACGCCGTAGGCCTCGCCGCCTTCGCCGTAAAACAATGTGCGCCCCTGCGTGTAGCGATCGAATTCCTCGGCGCTCATCTGGTCGGCGTTGGCCGCAGGGGGCAGGGCAAGACCCGCAAGAAAGGGAATCAATAGCAAGAACCGCATGGGCCAAGTCTGCCAGAACCGCATTGTTCTGGCGACAGTTTCCCGCCAAAGGCGCCCCAACGCGGCTAATTCAACCCAATCTGCGCAGGGTGCTTTGCAACCCGCGCCATTCCGCATTAGGTGAGGGGAAACTGCACGGAGACACTGATGGCGTTTTTCTCAAAGCTAAAGGACCGGCTGTTCAAATCCTCCTCCAAGCTGGAGCAGGGGCTGGATGCGATTGTGGAAGACAGTGCAGAGGCGCCCCAGCCCGAGGCAACCGTTGCCGCGGCGCCGACGCCCGCGCCAACACAAGAGCCGGTCGAGGATGTGCCCGCAGCCGCGGAACCAAAACCAGTTGCGCCTGCCGCTGAACCGGCGCCTGTTCCGGCGGAAAAATCCCCCGGCCTTGTCGGTCGTCTTCTTGGCCGCAAACCGGATGAGCCGCGCCGCACCCTGGATGACGACATGCTGGAGCAGCTGGAAGAGCTGCTGATTGCCTCGGATATGGGTGTCGACACCGCGCTGCGCGTCACCGCAAACATGGCAGAGGGCCGGTTCGGAAAACGCCTCAGCGCCCGCGAAATCAAGGAATTGATGGCGGCCGAAGTCACCCGTGTGATGGAACCGGTGGCCAAGCCGCTGCCGATTTATTCCAAACGGCCACAGGTGGTGCTGGTGGTTGGGGTCAATGGATCGGGCAAGACCACGACGATTGGCAAACTGGCCAGCCAGTTCAAATCTGCCGGCAAAAAGGTGGTGATTGCAGCTGGCGATACCTTCCGTGCCGCCGCTGTCGAACAGCTGCAGGTCTGGGGCGACCGGGCAGGCGTTCCGGTGCTGACCGCACCCGAAGGCTCTGATCCGGCCTCTTTGGCCTATGACGCAATGACACAGGCGCAGGAAGAGGGCGCAGACCTTTTGATGATCGATACGGCTGGTCGTTTGCAAAACCGCGCCGACCTGATGGAAGAACTGGCCAAAATCGTCCGCGTGATTCGCAAAAAAGACGAGACAGCGCCGCATAACACCCTGCTGGTTCTGGATGCCACGACAGGCCAGAATGCGCTGAACCAGGTGGATGTCTTCCGCAACATCTCGGATGTTTCGGGGCTTGTGATGACAAAACTCGACGGCACGGCCAAGGGCGGTGTTCTGGTCGCGTTGGCTGATAAGTTCGGCCTGCCGATCCACGCCATCGGTGTAGGTGAGCAGATTGATGACCTCGCCCCCTTCGACCCGGAAGACTTTGCCGCCGCACTCACCGGTCTCGACAAAAGCTGAAACTCAGGGGCGTTTCATCTGGCCCTAAATAGTCCGGAGGTCCGGGGGCAGGTGCCCGGCGGCCAGTGTTCCGCAAAGGCATATTGTTTTGAGTGACTGGATTATTTCTCTGGAAGGCACGCCAGCCGGGCATCAGGTGGCGCTCTATCTGGCGCTGCTGGCGGCACTGCTTCATGCGGTCTTTGGCGCCATTCAAAAGGGTCGGCATGATCCCTGGCTGACCCGCGGTGCGGTGGATTTTTCTTACGCGGCCATGGCGGCACCATTTGCACTGTTTGTTGTCCCCTGGCCCGAGCCGCATATGTGGCCGATTTTTGCGGCGGTCTGGGTCATTCATACAGTTTACAAGCTGCTGCAGGCGCAGGCCTATACCAAGGGCGCCTATACGGTGGTCTATCCGGTGGTGCGGGGCACCGGGCCATTGTTCACCGTCATCGGGGCCTATTTCCTGTTTGGCGAGACATTCACCGCCCTCCAGTGGCTCGGTGTGGCGGTGTTGCTGGCGGGGATATTTGGTCTGGCGGTCTATAACCTTGTCTTTTTGGAGACGGCGCGGGAAACACTGAAAGCCGCGCTGGGACTGGCGGTCCTGACCGGGCTGATGGTCGCGGTCTATACCACCTATGACGCCTTCGGAATCCGGGCCTCTACAGATCCTTTTACTTTTCTCGCCTGGTTCTTTTTGATCGATGGGCTGTTCTTTCCGCTGCTCGCAGTTCTGCGCTGGCGCAGCATGGCGCAGCCGCCCACACTGGGCCCGCTGATGCTGCGCGGTGTGATCGGCGGTCTGGTGGCGCTGGCCTCTTTCGGGTCAGTCATGCTGGCGACGCGGCTTGGCAAAGTGGGGGAGGCGGCTGTCCTGCGCGAGACCTCGACCGTCTTTGCAGCCTTGATCGGCTGGCTGGTGTTGAAAGAAACGGTCGGCCCGCGCCGGGTTGCGCTGATGGCTTTGATCGCGCTGGGTGCCGTGATAGTGGAGATGGGCGGCTGAGGCTGCGCAGTTAATTCAGAGGACGACCATGGCGGCAAAGAAGATCAACCCGACGCTGAAGCTGGCGCTTGAAATGGGCCCAATCGTGCTGTTCTTCATTGGCTATCTGAAGCTGAAAGATCAGGTGTTCCTGTTTGGCGGTGAAGAATACAAAGGCTTCATCGTGGTCACTGCGGCTTTCATCCCGCTGTTTGTGGCCTCCACTCTGGCCCTGTGGCGGCTGACCGGTCATATATCAAAAATGCAGGTGGCGACCCTGGCCTTGATCATTGTGTTTGGTGGCCTGTCGGTCTGGTTCAATGATGAGCGGTTCTTCAAGATGAAGCCGACGATGATCTACCTGCTGTTTGGCGGCGCGCTGGGGCTTGGGCTGCTGCGTGGTCAAAGCTATCTGAAATACGTCATGGAAGAGATGCTGCCGCTGCAGGAGGAGGGTTGGATGATCCTGACCCGTCGGCTTTGCGCCTTTTTCCTCGGTTTGGCGGTGTTGAACGAGCTGATCTGGCGCACCCAAAGCGAAGAGATCTGGGTCTATTTCAAGACCTTCGGCCTGACGGCAGCTGTTTTTGCCTTTTTCATGACCCAAGGCAAACTGTTCCAGAAATACGGCGCAGATGATCAGGAACCGGCGGAGTAATTAGCCGCTGGCGCTCCCGCCCCTTTTGCACTTCATCTGATGATGAAGCGCAAAAGCCTTGGGCATGGCAGCGCGCCTGCGGCGTGCTCCGGTGGCGCGTTTCAGGACCGGCCGCGCAATTGGCTAGTCGCGCGCAAGGATGGAAAGCCCATAGCGGTCATCCGTTTTCTTGCGCAGATCCGCATGCAGAGCACGCGCCTTTTTGACCGCGGGGCGCGCCCAGACCTGATCCAGCCAGCGCGCCAGATGTGGCTTGTCGTCGAGGCTTTGCTGCTGCCCCTCCCACAGCGATGCCCAGGGCCAGATCGCCATGTCGGCGATAGAATACTCCGGCCCCGCCACAAAGGCGTTTTCGGCCAGCTGCCGGTCCAAAACCCCATAGAGCCGGGCGCATTCGCTGCGGTAGCGGTCTTTGGCGTAGGGGAGATCCTCGGCTGCAAACTTCAGGAAATGATGCGCCTGACCAGCCATCGGGCCTAGCCCGCCCATCTGCCACATCAACCATTGGCCGACGACGGCCTGGGCGCGCGCCGTCTGGCCGCCGAACCGTCCGGTTTTCTGCGCCAGATATTGCAGGATCGCACCACTTTCAAACAGGGCGATCGGCGCGCCATCCGGGCCGGCGGGATCCTCGATCGCGGGCATTCGGTTGTTTGGTGCAATTTTTAGAAATTCCGGTTCAAACTGTGCACCCGTAGAAATGTTCACAAGCCGGACATCATATGGCAGCCCCATTTCTTCTAGTGCGATGGCGATTTTCCAGCCATTCGGCGTCGGCCAGTAATGAAATGCGATTGGTTCCTGCATGGCGGCTCCCTTGAGGCATGTTGCTGGTGGTGACGCTGAGATACTTGACGCACTATCGCAAGAGGCGTATTCGGCTAGGCATCAGAACCGTGGCGATTTGTAACCGGATTGCGGGCCACGTTAAACAATCCCGCTAAAGAGGTCAGGATGATAAGGACCCCCTTTCGCTTGACCGGACGGGGGTTTTTTATTGCGCGGGACGCGCAGGAGGAAAAAAGATGAGCGAGACCTGGAACCAGCGGACCAAATTGGTGCACGGCGGCACCCGGCGCAGCCAGTATAATGAGGTGAGCGAAGCGATCTTCCTGACCCAAGGCTTTGTCTATGACAGCGCCGAACAGGCCGAAGCACGGTTCATTGAAACCGGCCCGGATGAATTCATCTATGCCCGCTATGGCAACCCAACAGTTGCAATGTTCGAAGAGCGCATCGCCCTTTTGGAAGGGGCCGAAGATGCCTTTGCCACGGCCTCGGGCATGGCGGCGGTGAACGGCGCGCTGACCTCGCTGGTGAAGGCCGGTGACCATATCGTGTCCGCCAAGGCGCTGTTCGGCTCCTGCAGCTATATTCTGGCCGATGTTCTTGGCCGGTTCGGGGTCGAGGTGACCTTTATCGACGGCACCGATCTGGACCAGTGGCGCGATGCCGTGCGCCCCGATACCACGGCGGTGTTTTTTGAAAGCATGTCGAACCCGACGCTGGAAGTGATCGACATTGCCTCGGTTGCTGAAATCGCCCATGCCGTTGGCGCCACTGTTGTGGTCGACAATGTGTTTTCGACGCCTGTGTTTTCGGATGCGATCAAACAAGGCGCTGATGTGGTGATCTATTCTGCCACAAAACACATTGATGGTCAGGGCCGTGCCTTGGGCGGTGTGGTTCTGGGTACCAAGGACTATATCCGCGGCACGCTTGAGCCTTACATGAAACACACCGGCGGATCGCTCAGCCCGTTCAATGCCTGGGTGATGCTGAAAGGTCTGGAGACGATTTCGCTGCGGGTGAATGCCCAGGCCGAGAGTGCGCTGCAGGTCGCCACGGCGCTGGAGAACCACCCAGGCCTGTCGCGCACCATTTATCCCGGCCTGCCCGGCCACGCGCAGAACGCCTTGGTGCAGACACAGCTGGGCGGTAAGGGCGGAACCGTGTTGTCGCTGGATCTGAAGGGCGGCAAGGACGCGGCCTTCAAGTTCCTCAATGCACTGACCATTCCGGTCATTTCCAACAACCTTGGCGACGCGAAATCCATCGCAACCCATCCGGCGACAACCACGCATCAGCGTCTCAGCGATGAGCTGAAGGTCGAGCTGGGCATCACGCCGGGGCTGATCCGTTTCTCGGTCGGGCTGGAAGATACAGATGATCTGATTGCAGATCTCAAAGCAGCGCTGGACGCAGCTGTGGCCTAACGAAAGGATATCCTTGGATATCAAAAAAGGGGGCCATTGGCCCCCTTTTTATTGGTCGGTGTCGTGTGATTTTGCCTCGGGCAACTGTCGCCAACGTGGCATAGGATCTGTTCGGATAGTGGATTGGCGGTAATCCAGCCGGACGGGCAGGCGCATCGCGCCAGTGGAATACAGGCCCTATTTCTCAATGTCTTCGCCGGTCTGGATGCTGCGGCCCAATCCGGCCATAGTCTCCAGTCGTTTGGAAATGCGGTCCTGAAACACCCCAAGTTCATCAATGATCGCGTCCAGAGAGTTTCCTTCCGGTCCCAGTCGCGCGCTCTCGATTTTGCACAGAACACGGGTTGTGGTCAGGCCGAGAAACTGGCGGTGCATGGTTTCACAGGCGGTCATGATCCGCCCGGCCTCTTGAGCAACGGCCCTGAGGCTGCTGCGCGCATGGCCCATCTGGGTTTTTTCCAGCGCACTCAGAATACGGATTTCTTCCCTGGCGCAGATGCTGTCATCCGGGGGAATTTCCTGTGTAAGCTGGGTGCTGCATTCGGCAAGAATACGGGCCAGCGTTTCCATGAACATCGCCCTATTTACGATCCCCTTGATCGCCGAAAACTCGCTATTTGTGCTCATCACATGGGATTCAAACCAGCGTGACATTTCCCGCGACATGACGCCGTAGTTTTCAGACAGCACTGTGACGGGCCCGCCTGCCGGTTCAATGCGCGAGGCAATCACGCGCAGATTGTGAGGCGTGGTGCGGGTGGCATCAAAATCCTGTACCAGCGACGCGGTTTCCCCAACCAGCTTGCCGGCGGCTTCCAGCATTTCATTGAAACTGGTCAAGCGCGGGTCCACTGGCCTCCCGAGGCCAAGATCGCGGGCTTTCAGTTCTTCGTTCAGGGCATGGCCGCAGAAGGCTTCGTAATCGGCAAAACCCAATTCGTTCAGCCGTGCCAATAGGATTTCGGCACTTTCCTGCGGGGTGAGTTCCTGTTCGGTTTCGGCCAGCAACAGATTGGCGTATTCGGCTTCGACAACTGTGTGCAATGCGCTGGTCGGTTTGATGCGGGCAGACAGATAGCCATCTTCGCAGGGCGACACTACCGCAAAAACCCAATAATACGGGCCGTCCTTGGCGCGGTTTTTCACATAGGCACCGACAGTGTTGCCTGCCGAAATCTGGTCCCACAGAATTTGAAAGACTCCGCGCGGCATATCCGGGTGGCGCACAATCTTGTGGGGCGCGCCCACCATTTCCTCCATCGTAAAGCCGGCAACACGGCTAAAGACCTGATTGCCGGCCTGGATGACGCCGCGGCTGTCGGTGCGGGAAAAAAAGACTTCTTCCAGCCCGAAGGGCGCTTCGCCCGTGGAAGGGCGTGATCTGAGTTCACGATCCAAAAATGACACAAATTTACCCTTTGTAAGCAGCGCGTTTCTAGCAGGTATAAGAACCGCGCCTTCTCAAAACCCTAACGCGGGCGAGTCTGAGCCGGGAATTTACGATTTTTGGAAAGAATTATTAGCCTAGCGGTGTTCTTCGGCGGCAATCGCCGCGAGGGCGCGGTTATAGGCCTTCAAAGCATCCACATGATAGAGCGCGCCCAGCAGTTCCGGCGCGTCCTTGTCGTCGGCATAAACCGGCAGGAATTCAACCTCGGCCCGGTCAAAAACCGGCAGGGCTGCTTCCAGAGAGGTGGCGGGGCCAATGTCCAGACCTTCGGCGCGCAGCGGTTCACAGTCGGCGGCTGTGGCGCAGCGCGGATCTTCCAGCGGCCGCATGGCGGCGCCGGCAGTGAGCATGGACAGAAGATAGGCCTGAGGGCCGGCCGCACAGTGAATGCCACGGCGCTCCAGCTGGGTGAGGAAGAAGGAGCGGTCGACAAGGCGCGAGGCAAGTGCAGTGGACATCGACACGGACACCATGACGGCAATGCCGATCTGCCAGTCTCCGGTCAGTTCGAAAACGATCATGGTGGTGGAAATCGGCGCCCCGAGAACGGCTGCGGCAACGGCGCCCATACCCGCGAAGGCATAAAGCGTGTGGGTGCCCGAGACATCCGGCAATACCGTTGTTGCGATCAATCCAAAGGCTAGACCGGTGAGCGCGCCGATCATCAGCGATGGCGAAAAGACCCCGCCGCCCATGCGCCCGCCCATGGTGACCGACACCGCGGCTGTCTTGACGGCCGCAAAAAGGATGGTCTGATGCAGCAGCAGCCCGCCGGTCAGGGCAAGAACCGTTGTTTCATAGCCGACGCCGATAATATGGGGATACCAGATCGCGATCATCCCGAGAATGGCACCTGTGGCGGCCGGGCGCAGCCAGCGCGGGAGCCGCAGCCGGTCCTGAACGTGATTGCAGAAGGCCTCGGCAAAGAAGATGGAGCGCATCAAAACCACGGCGACCAGCCCACAGACCAGCCCAAGGATCAGAAAGGCGGGCAGCTCCACGTAGAATTGCAGCGCACCGGGCGTTTCCAGAACAAATTCCGTGACATCGCCGTATTCCATGCGGTTGATCACCGTGCCTGCAACCGCGGCGATGACAATCGGCGCAAAGGCGTTGACGGCGAAATGGCGCAAGACCACTTCCAGCGCGAAAAGAGCGCCCGCAATCGGCGCGTTGAAGCTGGCTGACACGCCGGCGGCGACGGCGCAGCCCAACAGGTCGCGGCCTGTTATGCCATCCGCATTGATGCGATTGCTGACCCAGGTCGAAATCACCCCGACGATATGCACCACTGGCCCCTCGCGCCCCGTTGATCCGCCGGTCGACAGGGTGATGAGCGATGCCAGAGAGGATGCAATGCCCGCCCGCCGTTCGACCCGGCCATTGCGCAACGCGGCACCCTCGATCACATCGGCGACCGAGCGCACCCGCCCGTCAGGCGTGAAACGGTGCAGGATCAGGCCGGTCAGTAACCCGCCCAGTGTGGGGATCAGCAACAGCCAGTACCAGGGCATGGACTGGGCAAAGGAATGGATCAGGTTCACATCCTCAGCGCCGTATACCCAGGCCTGTAGACCGGTAATCGCCTTGCGAAAGAACAGCGCGGCAAAGCCAGCGGCAATGCCGACAAGCAGAGCAATGAACCAGAACTGCACCTGACTGGGCCCACGGTGACGCATCACCCGCCAGGTGTCACGCAGTCCGCTGGCCGTGAGAGCCAGGAAACCGGCCAGTACGGATCGTGTCGATTGCCCCATGAAGCCCCGTCAATTGCATGCCACTTGGTTTTACAGACCTGTGCACGTCCGTAAAAAGATAAAGTTAATTCTCCCTTCATTAGGGCGTTTTAACCGACTTACCTGTGCCTTTTGCCGTTTTAAGAGGGAGGTGCCGCCGCGTTGCCGCACGCGGCACGTGTGCGCAACGGTCACATGCTACGTTTGATGCCCATCACACGGGCGCGGGCGCGCGGATCACTGTCAAACAGCGCAGCCAGTTGTTCGGTCATTGCGCCGGCCAGCTGTTCCACATCCGTAATGGTGACGGCGCGGTCGTAATAGCGGGTCACGTCATGGCCGATACCGATCGCCAACAGCTCAACGGCTTTGCGTTTCTCGACCATGGCAATCACGTCGCGCAGGTGTTTTTCCAGATAGTTCGCCGGGTTCACCGACAGGGTGCTGTCATCCACCGGTGCCCCGTCCGAAATCACCATCAGGATCTTGCGCTGCTCCTGCCGGGCACACATCCGGCGGTGGGCCCATTCCAGCGCCTCGCCGTCGATGTTTTCCTTCAGCAGGCCTTCTTTCATCATCAGACCCAGATTGGGCCGCACCCGGCGCCAGGGGGCGTCGGCACGTTTATAGACGATGTGGCGCAGATCGTTCAGGCGGCCGGGCGTCTGCGGGCGGCCATCGTTCAGCCATGCCTCGCGCGCCTGTCCGCCTTTCCAGGCGCGGGTGGTAAAGCCGAGGATCTCGACCTTCACATTGCAGCGCTCAAGGGTGCGGGCCAGAACATCGGCGCAGATGGCGGCGATGGAAATCGGGCGGCCACGCATGGAGCCGGAATTGTCCAGCAGCAGCGTCACCACTGTGTCGCGGAACTCGGTATCATGTTCCATCTTGAAGCTGAGCGGCGTGGTCGGGTTGGCCACAACCCGCGCCAGACGGCCCGCATCCAGCGTACCTTCCTCAAGGTCGAACTCCCAGCTGCGGTTCTGCTGCGCCTGCAAGCGACGCTGCAATTTGTTGGCCAGACGGCTGACAGCGCCCTTCAGTGGCTCCAGCTGCTGGTCCAGATAGGCGCGCAGCCGTTCCAGTTCGGCAGGTTCAGCCAGATCTTCGGCGGCGATTTCCTCGTCGTGGGTATCGAGAAAGACCTTATAGTCGGGATCAGCCTCAGACGCGGGCGGTGGGGCAGGCGGCTCCAGCGGCGCTTCGCCTTCGGGCATCTCGGTGTCTTCGCCCATCTCCTCGTCGGCCATCTCGTCCATCGAGACCTGCGCCTGAGAGGCATCCTGCTGTTCTTCCTGCGACTGCTCAGGGCTGGCGTCGGACTCTTCGTCCTCGCTGTCGTCCTGACCGCTGCTGTCGGGATCTTCCTGTTCTTCGGCGTCGTCCTCGGCCTGATCGTCCTGATCATCGTCCAGATTGTCGGGGTCTTCGCCCAGCTGGTCGCCATAGCCAAGATCCGAGATCACCTGCCGCGCCAATTTGGCAAAGGCGGTCTGATCGGCGATTGTTTCATCCAGATTGTCCAGCGCCTCACCGGCCTGAGACTCAATGAAGCCGCGCCACAGATCCATGATATTGGAGGCGCCTTCGGGCAGCGGGCGGCCGGTGGCCAGATGGCGGATCAGATAACCGGCAGAGGCCGCCAGCGGTGCCTCAGAGGCGGATTTGCACTGGTCATAGCCCTTGCGGATCGCCTCGTTGCGGATCTTCACATCAATGTTGGAGGCTGTGCCCGGCATGTGGCGTGCGCCCATCGCCTCGCAGCGCGCGGTTTCCATCGCCTCATAGAGATCACGGGCCATGTCACCGGGCGGGGCATAGCGCGCGTGGGTCGCATCGTCGTGGAACTTGTGGCGCAGCGCCAGCGCATCCGCCGTGCCACGGGCCAGCAATACCTCTTCGCGGGTCATCCGGCGCGACACCTGCGGCAGGCGCATCGAGTCGCCGCTGAGGCCCGAAGGGTCGACCGAATAGCTGACGCTCAACTCTGAATCGTTGGCCATCACCTTGGTGGCTTCGGCCAAGGCCTTCTTGAACGGATCGGCTGGGTTGTCGTTCGGCTTACTCATAGTGGCACGCTGTCCTTAGTCGAAGCATTCCGCCAAGTGCAGCCTATGTCCAGCCTTCTTTGAGATAATCAGAGGCTGTGCCCGGCTGCGGGCGAAAAACGTAGTGCCCGCTTCGTTCTGCCAAAGGCAATCCTGCGGTAAAACGGGGCGGTTGGGCACTGCCCGGCCTGTCAGTGGCCGGGCGGCTCGGCTTATGGTTTGCCTCGGGCTTACGCCACGTTGGCGGCGCTTTCGGGCAGCTCCTCGTCAAAGCAGCGCTGGTAGAACTCGGCCACGGTCTGGCGTTCCAGCTCGTCACATTTGTTCAGGAACGACAGGCGGAAAGCATAGCCCACATCGCGGAAGATCTCGGCGTTCTGCGACCAGTTGATCACGGTGCGCGGGCTCATCACGGTCGACAGGTCGCCGTTCATAAAGGCGGTGCGGGTCAGGTCAGCCACGGTCACCATCTGGCTGATGCTCTTGCGGCCGGCCTCGGTATTGTAGTGCGGCGCCTTGGACAGCACGATGTTGGTTTCCGCGTCGTGGCTGAGATAGTTCAGCGTCGATACCAGCGACCAGCGGTCCATCTGGGCCTGGTTGATCTGCTGGGTGCCGTGATAGAGCCCCGTGGTGTCGCCCAGACCAACAGTGTTTGCGGTGGCAAACAGGCGGAAGTAGGGGTTCGGGGTGATGATCTCGTTCTGGTCCAGCAGGGTCAGCTTGCCGTCATGTTCCAGCACGCGCTGGATCACGAACATAACATCGGCGCGGCCGGCGTCATATTCATCAAACACGATCGCAACCGGGTTGCGCAGCGCCCAGGGCAGGATGCCTTCGTGGAATTCGGTGACCTGCTTGCCGTCGCGCAGTTTGATCGCATCCTTACCGATCAGGTCGATCCGGGAGATGTGGCTGTCAAGGTTGACGCGCACCGAGGGCCAGTTCAGGCGGGCGGCGACCTGTTCGATATGGGTCGATTTGCCCGTGCCGTGGTAACCTTGGATCATCACACGGCGGTTGTGCGAGAAACCTGCCAGAATGGCCAGCGTGGTATCGGGGTCGAATTTATAGGTCGGGTCAATCGCAGGCACGCGCTCAGATGTCTCGGCAAAGCCTTTGACAGTCATGTCGGTGTCGATGCCGAACACGTCACGGACCGAGATGGTCTCGGTGGGTCTTGCATTCATATCGGTAAAGCCGTCTGCCATTGTCTTCGCGTCCTTATCCCTTGCCCGCCTGTGCGGGGCCGTCTGATCGCGGGATTGGTGCCTGTTTTTTTGACCAAGAGCAAGGGAAAGAGGGCCGGATTGTTGCCTGAGACAGCAATCGAGTGAAACTGGCCTTATGACTGATCGTTTGGTTAGCTTCTGTGCCTCGCGTTTTTGTGATATGTCCGGCGCAATCCTGACAAGTTGGACCCCGGTACAGGCGGAGGTGTCCTGTAGTCTCGGACGCGGCTTTGCCACGTCCGACTGAGACAGTGTGTTCAAAGCATTTTCAACCGACCACAGGAGGTGGACCCATGGCACTATTTATTACCTACGCTTCATATTCACAGGCGGGCATCAAGGCGTTGATGTCCAAGCCCGAGGATAGGACCGCAGCGATCAATGCGCTGGTGCAAAAGGCAGGCGGACGTGTGGTCGCCATGTATAACACCACCGGCGCCAATGATGTGGTGCTGGTCTCCGAGGCGCCGGATGGCACCGATGCGGTTGCATTGGCGATGGCGGTTTCCGCCTCTGGCGTTGTGGCCAAGGCCGAAACCGTGCGGGCCTGGACCGGGGCCGAGTTTGTCGAGGTGGTTGAGAAGGCTGCTGCCCTGACTGGTGCCTATGCGCCGCCGGGCGGCTAGGGCCTCAACTAGGCGGATAGTTTGCCGCGAGAAAGCGCCCCGGGATGGGCGCTTTCTGTTTGAGAAAAGCGGGCACAGGTGGTCCGGGCACGCGGGGTGACCCATCCAAGTGTCCCGGCTTTCTGCGTTGCAGCACCTGCAGGGCTGCTATGCCGGAAAACCCTATACAAAGAGGGCGCAACCCTTTAAGAGCACCCAATCGGGCCACGCGGGCCCCGCCCGCCGAACCGGCGGTGCCGTCAAATTTCGGGCAGGCCACCCTATGGCCCCGCCCCGCAGCAAGCGAAAACGAACCAGTGAAAACAGCACTCGCAGAGGCGCTTCAGGCGCGCGGCTATGACTCTTTGACCCCCGTACAGGAGGCGGTTGGCGCACCCGAGCTGGCGAACGCAGACCTGTTGGTCTCGGCCCAGACCGGATCCGGCAAAACCGTGGGCTTTGGCATTGCCATGGCGCCGACCCTGCTGGGTGACGGCGAAGGTTTTGAACGCGCCGCAGCTCCGCTGGCGCTGGTGATTGCACCGACCCGCGAGTTGGCCCTGCAGGTGAAGCGTGAGCTGGGCTGGCTCTATCAGGGTGCGGGCGCTGTGATGGCCTCGACCGTGGGCGGCATGGACATGCGCGATGAACGTCGCAGCCTTGAGCGCGGCACCCATATCGTTGTCGCAACGCCGGGCCGTCTGCGCGACCACATCATGCGCGGCTCTATCGACCTCAGCCAGATCCGCGCCGTGGTGCTGGACGAAGCGGATGAAATGCTGGACCTCGGTTTCCGCGAAGATCTGGAATTCATCCTCAGCCAGGCCCCCGAAAGCCGCCGCACGCTGATGTTCTCGGCCACTGTGCCCACAGGTATTGCGCGTCTGGCAGAGACCTATCTGAAAGACCACCAGCGCATCAAAACCGTATCCGAGAAATCGCAGCACGCGGATATCGAATACCAGATGCTGGCGGTGTCGCAGCGCGATGCGGAAAACGCCATCATCAACGTGTTGCGCTACCACGAGGCGCCCAACGCCATCGTGTTCTGCAACACCCGTGCGGTGGTGAACCGCCTGACCACGCGCCTCAGCAACCGGGGTTTCCCGGTGGTGGCGCTGTCTGGTGAGCTGTCGCAGGCCGAACGCTCCAACGCGCTGCAGTCTTTGCGCGATGGCCGCGCCCGTGTCTGCGTGGCGACAGATGTTGCTGCGCGCGGTATCGACCTGCCGAAACTGGATCTGGTGGTTCATGCGGACCTGCCGTCGAACCACGAAACCCTGCTGCACCGTTCCGGTCGAACGGGTCGTGCGGGCCGCAAAGGTGTCTCTGCGCTGATCGTCCCCGGCAAGGCACGCGGCAAGGCGATGCGCCTGCTGCGCTCGGCCAAGATTATTGCCGAAGAGGCCAATGCGCCGTCCGCTGATGATGTCCGCGCCCGCGACGAAGAGCGGATGCTGTCCGATGCGGCCTGGAGCACTGAAATCAGCGAAAGCGAAGCAACACCGGTGGCCAAGCTGGTTGAAAGCTTTGCGCCCGAAAAGCTGGCAGCCGCCTATCTGCGTCTTTATCATTCACACCACACCGCGCCCGAGGAACTGGGTGATCCCGGCAAGGACGTGCGCGAACGCAAAGAACGCGCGCCCTTTGGCCCGTCGGTCTGGTTCTCGGTCTCTGGCGGCCGCGATGCCGGTGCCGAACCGCGCCGCCTGCTGCCGATGCTGTGCAAGGCCGGCAATCTGACCAAGGACGACATCGGCGCGATCCGGGTGCAGTCTGGTGAAAGCTTTGTTGAGCTGCGCGAAAGCAGCGCCGCGGCCTTCCTGTCCGTCCTTGGTGGCAATCTGGAAATCGAGCCGGGTGCAAAGGTCAGCAAGCTGGACAAGGCGCCAGATATTGCCAATTCGCCACGCCCCAAGTTCGAGGGCAATGGCCCGCGCCGGGACCGTGATGACCGCAAGCCGCGCGGTGATTTCAAACCCCGTGAGGACCGTAAACCCCGTGAAGGCTACAAGTCCCGCGAGGAGCGCAAACCGCGCGACGACTATAAGTCCCGCGATGATTTCAAACCGCGTGAAGATCGCAAGCCGCGTCCCGACCGCGACGAGCGCGCCAGCAAACCAGCCTATAAAAAGCCGTCGTCTTCGGCGCCGATCGACTGGAATGACGATCCTGCACCGCGGTCGAAGAAACCCAAATCGGACGCCAAAGCGGCGCCTAAGCGGGCTTCCGATCCCTCGGCACGACTGGAGCGTCCGGGTGGCGGATTCGTGCGCCCCTTAAAAACGCGTGGCGCGGGCGGCAAGGGGGGCGATGCGCGTCCCTATGCCGGCAAAGGCAAGCCCAGCGATAAGCCGAAAGGCCCGCCGCCGCCCAAAGGCAAGTCCAACAGCAAGAAGAACAAAGCCCGCGCTGCGACAAGCAAGGGTGGCAGCGGCGCGCCGAAACGGCCGAACCGTAAGGGTTAAGCCTGCCCGGTTTGGCGGCAGATCCGAAAAAGAGTTCTGAAGAGGGCGGTTCCTGTGGGGGCCGCCCTTTTTCGCACTCAGGTTTTATGGAAGCGCAACTGTCATCATAGACAGGGCTGGCAAGCAAAAAGGCGGCCCAACCGGGCCGCCTCGATCATCTTTGCGATGCCTTGAAGCTCACTTGAAGCTCTTGCTGTCCTTGATCTGATCCCAGGCCCAGACAACCAGTTGCAGCTGCTCTTCCTGGGAACGGTCGCCGCCGTTCATGTCCGGGTGCAGCACTTTGATCAGCTTTTTGTAACCCTTGCGGATCTCGGCCTTGGTCCAGCTGTCCTTGGCCTCCAGAATCTCCACAGCGCGGCGTTCGGTCGGCGGCAGGCGGCGGCCGGTGCCGGATGTGCCGGGCGCATTGCGGCCGGGATTCTGCGTGGCATTGGCGCCCAGAACCTGATGCGGGTCCTCGATGCCCAGGCGGGCCCAGGCGCGTGCCTCAGGGTCGCCCATGGGGCGCGTCTGGCGCTCCCAGACCTTGTCCTTGGACTGCTGGGCGTTCAGCTCGGCTTCGGTGGTGCCATCAAAGAAGCTCCACTTGGCGTTATACTCGCGCACGTGTTCCTGACAGAACCAGAAGAAGTCATCCAGCACGTCCGGGGCTTTGGGCGCGCGGAACTTGCCTGCCTCGGTGCAGCCTTCCTTTTCGCAAGGGCGGGTAGAGGTCTCTGACGCACCCGACATTGCCCGGCGGCCACGCGGGTTCTTCTTTTTGGCAGAGCTGACGGACATATCAAAACCGAAGGGATCGGACTTGCTCATAAGGCACCTTTCAGACGCATCTGTTCGACTCGGAGGCAGCAGTTTAGTCTAAGCAGCGCCAGATAGAAGAGGGCTGGAGAAAAATAGTGAAGAGAACAGGCAGATGAGCATCAGCAACGAGATCGAACAGCGGCTTCAGGCGGCATTTCAGCCACGCGAACTGGTGGTGGAGAACGAAAGTGGCAAACACGCGGGCCATGCGGGTGATGATGGGTCGGGAGAAAGCCATTTCAACGTGGTAATCCGCGCCGATGCCTTTGCGGGCCTCTCACGCGTTGCCCGTCACCGCGCGGTGCATAAGGCATTGGGCGATATCAACACTCGTGTTCACGCGCTGGCGCTGGACATCGCAGAGTAAAATGGTGCCGGCGGAAACCCGCCGGCCCGTGACCTTGCTGCGCATCGCAACAGGGGGGGCTGACTTTGATCAGCTCTCGGTCTGGTCTTTCTTCAGGCCCGCGCGCGCTTTGAGGGCCGTCGTGAGGCCGGAAACCGGGCTCAACTCTTCGACGCCGTCATCCGCGATCATTTTCCGCGCGCCTTCGCCCGGCTTTGCCACAGCGCCTGTCGGCGCTTCGGGGTCGCCGGCAATTGCCGAGATCTCGGGTTCTTTGCGGGTATTGGCAGACGGGGTGTGGCGGAACTCCGGCGTTGGGGCTGGAACCTCGGGTGTTGCCGGATGCTCGGCAACGGGTGCCGTTGTTGCGGCGTCAGGAACGGCCCGACGAAAAATCAGAACATTGCGCCAGTTGGTGGCGGATCCTGTCAGCCCGGCGCGCTCTTCCGAGGGCAGAAGCTCTGCACGCTGGTACTCCCAGCCCTGCGCTGCCATCTCGTTTAACAACAGCTCAACCGAATTGGCAAAGCGGTCCTGCGGCGTCTTCACACCTTTGGCTTTGGTGCCCTTTGCCGGGGCCGGGACGACTTTATACTCGTAATGCTGCATGTCTGCGCGCCTCTTTGCTGTTGAGGTTGTGTAGCAAGCGCGGCGCGGCGCGCCAAGATGCGGCATCCGGCCAGAGGCGCTATTCTGCCACCCGTCGACACTCTGTCAGCCGCAAGTGAAGGACCGGTACGAGAAATTAGCCGTCGAGGAACCTGGCTGATAGAGCGAGCGGATATTGCGGTCGCCCTGCAGGGGGCCAACGGGGGCCGAGGTATAGCCGGGCAGGATTACATCACCGGGACGCGGTCGGTTTGCCGTGATGCTGGAATTGGGGGTCTGGCTGCTCCACGGTGTGGGTGGCGGCTTGGATGGCCCATTCTCCGGCCCTTCGACCTGACAGATGAATTGCCCCCTTACCGAGAGGCTGGCCAGATCACCATTGGGCTGGCGGTCGATTGTCACCAGATGCCCTGCTTTGGTTCCTATGCCTTGGGCGCTGAACGTCAGGGGCTGGCCGAAATCAAAAACTTCGGTCTTGTCATCCGGCCCAAACAGCGCCTCCTCGCCGCGCCAGATCTGTCCGGAGGCAAATCGCAGCGTGAAAGTGCCGGGCGGGACCAGCACTCGGAAGAAGGATCCGCCGCGAATATAGGCAGCCAGCGCGTCCTCGCCCGTGGCGGTATCCGTCAGCACCAGAAAATAGTCGGCCCCCGCCGGTGTTTTCACCTGCAAAGGAAATACTGCGGGCAGGCCGCTGCGATTCCACATCAGACCGGGCCGCTGATCAACGCGGTCCGAGGCCGCAACAGCAGGGGTCATCAGGATGAACAGGAACAAAAGCGCAATTGCGGCGCGGTAGACGATGGTGGCGGGCATGAAAGGTGCCTGTACTGGAACGGACGAACCATCACAGCATACCACAGGCACCGCCAGGGGCGAAGGTGCTGGCCGGTTAGGCCTTTTTTGCGGCCAGTTGCGCCAGTGTCAGGCAGACATTGGTGGCCGCTTCCATGTCCTGAACCGAGATCCATTCCAGCGGGCCGTGGATGCATTGCATTCCGGTGAAGATATTCGGCGTCGGCACGCCCATTTCGGTCAGCCGTGATCCGTCTGTGCCGCCGCGGATCGGTGGCGAGAACGGCTCGATCCCATGGGCACGGCAGGCCTCGCGGGCCAGATCGACCGGGGTCATGTCTTCTTCCAGCCAGTAGCGCATGTTGCGGTATTGCGGCGTGATCTCGCAGGTGATCTCGGCGCGCGGTTCGGTGGCGGCAACAGCGGCGCAGACCTGACGCAGCAGATCGCCCTTGGCCGCCAGCCCGTCGCGTTCAAAATCGCGCAGGATGAAGCGGATTTCCATCTCCGAAGAGCCGCCCAGCATGTCAGTGGCGTGGATGAACCCTTCGTGGCCATTTGTGGTCTCGGGTGTCTCGGTCGCCTGCGGCAGGGTTTGGATGATTTTGGAGGCCAGATGGATGGCGTTGACCATCTTCTCCTTGGCATAGCCGGGGTGGATCGATACGCCCTGCACTTTCACCACACCGCGATCAGCCGAGAAGCTTTCATAAACGATCTCTCCCTGTGGGCCGCCGTCCAGAGTATAGGCGAAATCGGCGGCGAGATCCTTGGGCAGATCGGCATGCACACCGCGGCCGATCTCCTCGTCCGGGGTAAAGGCGATGCGGATCGGACCATGGGAGATATCTTTGTTTTCAATCAGATGGCGGGCCATGGTCATGATGATGGCGACGCCAGCCTTGTCATCGCCACCCAGAAGGGTGGTGCCCGAGGCGGTGATCAGATCGTCGCCCTGCTTGGTGCCAAGATAGGCGTGATCCTTGGGTGACAGCACCAGATCGGGATTGTCGGGGAAGGTGATGTCGCCGCCGTTGTACCCCTTGATCACCCGCGGCTTCACACCCGTGGCATTAAACTGCGGGGCAGTGTCCACATGGGCAAGGAAGCCAACCGTCGGGCCATCTGCAGTGCCCGGCACCGTGGCCAGCACCGTGCCGTAAGAGGTGAGCTGCACCTCTGTCGCGCCGATCTCTTTCAGTTCCTCGACCAGCAGGTTCAGCATGTTGAACTGAATTTCGGTGCTGGGAGAAGTGGGGGAGTTCTCGTCGCTCTGGCTGTCGATGGCAGCGTAGCGGCAGAGGCGGGCTTCAAGCTCGGCAGTGAAATCGGCGGACATAGGCACTCCTGTTTTGGTGGCAGGCTACTGTGCGCAGTGAGGAGGTCAAGCGGAAGGGCGATAGGGGGCTGTGCCATGCTGAATGCGGACGGGGTGGCGGGCTGTTTGCAAAAGAATGTCCATGCTGGAGATTTGTGGCGGTCCAAATCGAGCCCTTAGTCACCAATGCTGCGACACGCGCCGACGTCAGCCTTGCGTGCGATTGGTCGTCGCCTCCTCCCAGCCTTTCAGCAAGGTGGCCCGGCGGCCCGGGTATTTTTTTCCAAGAACTCTGAGCTCTTGAACGCGTTCAGTTTTGAAATGCCGATAGCCTTCTTTTGTCTCGCACCAGCCGACGAGGTACCGGGTGCGATCCAGAAAGGCGATGAACAGCGGCCAAACGATCCTGTCCGTCGTGTTGCCATCGCGGTCCTTGTAGATGAGCTGCAGCCGGTAGCGCTCTCGAATGGCGTGTCGCAACAGGGCGCTGTCAAAGCGTTCGGACACCCGTGCACGTGTTTGTATCGGTTTGGAGCTTGCGTCCAAAACAACCGGACGCAGCTCTTTGGGGATAGCCAGGGAAAGTTTCGACACCAGGTCGCGCGCGGCACGGGCCAGTGAGGGATCCGCCTCGGACGCCACCCAGGCCGCGCCCAAAGCCGCGGCCTCCAATTCGTCTGCTGTCAGCATCAGCGGCGGCATGTCGTAGCCGTCGTCGAGAATATACCCAACTCCGGCTTCTCCGATAATCGGGATACGCTGGGCGTGAAGCTCCGCCATGTCGCGATAAAGGGTGCTGAGTGAGATTTCCAATTCATTGGCAAGGTCCCGTCCTGTGATCGGCGACTGGGTGGAGCGCAATATCTGGATAATCTGAAACAGCCGTTCGGTGCGACGCATTTTTCTGCACTCCTCTCACACTACTGTCATAACGGTGAGAGCAGCATAGTTCTAGGACAGGTTCAGAACTTGAAATCGCGCACTCCCAGCGCAAACTGAACGGAGCCTTAGAAAATGATCCATCATGAACGCAGCCTGACCATCGATGCAGCCCCAGATGCCGTTTGGGCGGTGCTCAGCCGCTACATGCATATCGACGAATTCGCGCCCGAGATCGCTTCGGTCGACGCATTGACCAATGGAGAAGTGGGCATAGGGTCAAAGCGCCGCAATCATTTTGCGAACGGCACATCGCTGGTCGAAGAGGTGACCAAGTGGCAACCGGGTACCGGCTACACAGTTGAACTCTCCGATATGGCGGCGATGCCCTTGAAAAAGGCCAGCTCGGAAATTCGTATCTCCCCGACCGGCGGGCGTTCAAAAGTTACATGGACCTTTGATTATCGCGTCAAATATGGCCCCTTGGGATGGTTGCTGGGTCAGTCATTGATGAAGATGATGATGGGCAAGATCATCGATGCCAACCTGCAGGGTCTGTCGGACAAAGCACGCGCCGGATAAACGGGGTCCACCCTCGCAATTGCAATGCAGCCATTCGTCCCAAAGGGCGAATGGCTGTTTCGTCCCGCACAGCTGGCATAGGACTGGCCTTTGCTGGGCAGGCAGGCCAAAGGCGGCTTCGAGCTCAAAGTGCGCCATCACATTCGGCACTTTGGGAGGCGACGGACGTGAAGCATATTCAGCCGTCACTGTTGTGACCTCGAGCTCAACGCAACGTCAGCTCTGGATCAAAACAACAACTGTATCTGGACGGACACCATCGTATTTCATCGCAGCTGCGCCTGCCTCGCTTTGCATAATTTTCTGGAACGCGGTCATATCGTCGATTTCCATCGTTAAGCCGACACGGTTGGAATCTTCAGGGTGCAGAAAGGTGCAAATGTTTTTTGCCACGCCAGAAAACACTTCTTCCCGCTTGGGCGACGCGAGCCAATGGGCGACGTCGTCGACTTCATGCGTTGCGATGATTTTGGGCATATTCAATCCTCACGATTGTCTATTGAGAATGCCTTTGTCCTATCACATTTGCTTGCAAAAGTCATGTTGGGGGGAACGGACGATGAGTCCGCAGAACAGACGTTCCGGCGATCACCAGCACTTGCTTGCGTGGGCGGAAACCAAAGGAATGTTTCGAAAGGGTGTCGGCAGGTCAAATAAAAAGGCGGCCCGGAGGCCGCCTTGGAAATTCTGCGAAGTAGGAAGGGCTGGTTATTCGCCCAGTTTCTGCGCCACCAGTTGGTTCACCGCTTTGGGGTTGGCCTTGCCGCCGGTGGCTTTCATCACCTGACCAACAAACCAGCCTGCCAGCTTCGGGTTCACCTTGGCTTTTTCCACCTGTGCCGGGTTGGCGGCGATGATTTCGTCCAGTGCGGCCTCGATGGCGCCGGTGTCTGTCACCTGTTTCATACCGCGGGCTTCGACGATTTCCGCCGGGTCGCCGCCTTCGGTGTAGACGATCTCGAACAGGTCTTTGGCGATCTTGCCGGAGATGGTATCGGCGGAAATCAGATCGATGATGCCGCCCAGCTGTTCGGGTGTGACCGGCGACGAGGTGATGTCGTGGTCTTCCTGCTTCAGACGGCCGAACAGCTCGTTGATCACCCAGTTGGCGGCCAGCTTGCCGTTGCGGCCCTTGGCGGTTGCCTCGAAATAGGCCGCTGCATCCACCTCGGCGGTCAGCACCGATGCGTCATAGTCGCTGAGGCCGAAATCGGCGACGAAGCGTGCTTTCTTGGCGTCCGGCAGTTCGGGCAGGTTGGCGGCGATATCGTCGACCCAGGCCTGTTCGATTTCCAGCGGCAGCAGATCGGGGTCGGGGAAATATCGGTAGTCATGCGCTTCTTCTTTGGACCGCATCGACCGGGTTTCACCTTTGTCGGGATCATAGAGGCGGGTTTCCTGATCAACCTTGCCGCCGCCTTCGACGATGGCGATCTGACGGCGGGCCTCCACTTCGATTGCCTGCTGGATGAAGCGCATGGAGTTCATGTTCTTGATCTCGCAGCGGGTGCCGAGATGGCCAAAGTCCTGTGTGGCCTGATATTTCTCGTACTGACCGGGCAGGCAGATCGACACGTTGACGTCGGCGCGCAGGTTGCCGTTCTGCATGTTGCCGTCACAGGTGCCCAGATACTGCATGATCTGGCGCAGTTTGACGATATAGGCGGCGGCCTCTTCGGGGCCACGGATATCGGGCTGGCTGACGATCTCCATCAGGCAGACACCGGTGCGGTTGAGGTCGACAAAGGACATGTTGGGGTCCATGTCGTGGATCGATTTGCCGGCGTCCTGCTCCATGTGGATGCGTTCGACGCGCACGTTGCGCGCGGTGCCGTCGCCCAGTTCCACCAGAACTTCGCCTTCGCCGACGATCGGGTGGTAGAGCTGCGAAATCTGATAGCCCTGCGGCAGATCCGGGTAGAAGTAGTTCTTGCGGTCAAAGGCCGAATTCAGATTAATATCCGCCTTCAGGCCGAGCCCGGTGCGCACAGCCTGTTCGATGCAATATTCGTTGATCACCGGCAGCATGCCGGGCATCGCCGCATCCACAAAGGCCACGTTGGAGTTCGGCTCCGCGCCGAATTTGGTCGAGGCGCCGGAGAACAGCTTGGAATTGGAGCTGACCTGGGCATGCACCTCCATACCGATGACCAGTTCCCAGTCATGCTTGGCGCCCGAGATCACCTTGGGCTTGGGGAGTTCATATGTCAGGTCGAGCATGCGTGCCGGCTCCTCGTGTCGGTTTGGGTGACCTGCTGCCGTGATCGGCCAGAGCAATGTCAAGTTTACTTGCACAGGGTTCTAGGCCCGTGCGCCTGCAGGAGCAAGAGGGCAACGGATGTTCTGTTGGCCTGAAAAGGGGCGGCGGCGGGTGATCTGCAGTTGTCTGTTGCGACGGGCCCTCGGTTCCACCGCGAAACAATTGCTTGGCCCGCTCAGTTGGCGGGGCTAAGAAGGGCCTCCCCCTGCCGTGAATGAGGAGCCGACCCCGTGGACACAGCTGCCCGAATTTCCCAGACGATTGCCCGCGAGATCGGGGCCGCCCCGAAACAGGTCAGCGCGGCGGTGGCGCTCTTGGACGAAGGGTCAACCGTGCCCTTTGTGGCGCGTTATCGCAAAGAGGCGACAGGCGGTTTGGATGACACCCAGCTGCGCAATCTGGCCGAGCGGCTGGACTATCTGCGCGAGCTGGAGAAACGGCGCGCCGCCATCGTCGAATCGATCAAGGGCCAGGACAAGCTGACCAGCGATCTGGCGGCCTCGATCGCCAAGGCCGAGACCAAGGCGCAGTTGGAAGACATATATCTGCCCTACAAGCCCAAACGCCGCACCAAGGCGATGATTGCCCGTGAAAATGGGCTGGAGCCGCTGGCCGAGGCCATTCTGGCCAATCGAAATACCGATCCCGAGAAGCTGGCGCAGGCCTATCTGTCGGAAAAGGTCGAAACGGTGAAGGATGCCCTGAACGGCGCGCGCGATATTCTGGTCGAGCGGCTGACGGAAAATGCCGGACTGTTGGGCAGCCTGCGGGCATTTCTGCACCGGGATGCCCAGATCAGCGCGAAAGTGGTGAAAGGCAAGGAGCAGGAAGGCGCCAAATACTCCGATTATTTCGACCATCAGGAGCGCTGGGCAAATATCCCCTCGCACCGGGCGCTGGCGCTTTTGCGCGGTGCCAATGAGGGCGTGCTGACACTGGATGTCGGCCCCGAACCCGAACAGGGCGCGGCGCGGGCTGAAGACATGGTGGCAGCTGCACTGGGCACGGCCGGGCAGGGGGCTGGCGACAAATGGCTGCGCAAGGTGGCGGGCTGGGCCTGGCGGGTGAAGCTGTCTCTGTCGATGATGCTGGAGCTAACCGGTGATCTGCGCGCCCGTGCCCATGAGGAGGCCATCAATGTTTTTGCCCGCAATCTGAAAGACCTGCTCTTTGCAGCGCCCGCCGGTGCGCGGCCGACTCTCGGGCTGGATCCGGGCATTCGCACCGGCGTTAAAGCGGCGGTGGTTGATGCAACCGGGAAAGTGGTGGCGACCGAGACGCTCTATCCTTTCCAGCCTAAGAATGATCTGCGCGGCACGCAGGTGTCTGTTGCGCGGCTGATTGCGGACCACGGGGTAGAGCTGATCGCCATCGGCAATGGCACGGCCTCGCGGGAAACCGAACGGATGGTGGGCGAGGTGTTGAAGGCGCTGCCTGCCAAGGTGAAGGCTCCGACAAAAGTGGTGGTGAGCGAGGCGGGAGCCTCGGTCTATTCGGCCTCGGAACTGGCAGCGCGTGAATTCCCGGATCTGGATGTGAGCCTGCGCGGCGCAGTGTCCATTGCGCGGCGTCTGCAGGATCCGCTGGCTGAACTGGTCAAGATCGAACCCAAGAGCATTGGCGTGGGGCAATATCAGCACGATGTGGATCAGCACAAACTGTCAAAATCTTTGGAAGCGGTGATCGAGGACGTGGTGAACGCCGTTGGTGTTGATCTCAACATGGCCTCGGCGCCGCTGCTGGCGCATGTGTCCGGGCTGGGACCGGGGCTGGCGGAATCCATCGTGGCGCACCGCGACAGCAATGGCGCGTTTGCCTCGCGCAGAGAGCTGCTGAAAGTGGCCCGGCTTGGCCCCAAGGCCTATGAACAATGCGCCGGCTTCCTGCGCATCCGCGACGGTAAGGAGCCGCTGGATGCCTCGGCTGTGCATCCGGAATCCTATAAGGTTGCCCGCAAGATCGTTGCGGCCTGTGGTCGCGATATCCGCCAGATCATGGGCGCAGAGGCGGCTTTGTCTGCGCTGTCAGCCCGCGACTTTGTGGATGGCAGCACAGGCCTGCCGACGGTGCAGGACATCTTTGCCGAGTTGGAAAAACCGGGTCGCGATCCGCGCCCCAGCTTTGTCACCGCATCCTTCACCGATGGGGTGGAAACGATGGCGGACCTGAAGCCGGGCATGGTGCTGGAAGGCACGGTGACCAATGTGGCCGCGTTTGGCGCTTTTGTGGATATCGGGGTGCATCAGGATGGTCTGGTGCATGTCAGCCAGCTGGCGGACCGGTTTGTGAAAGACCCGCATGACGTTGTGAAGGCCGGACAGGTTGTGAAAGTGACCGTTGTCGAGGTTGATGCGCCGCGCAAGCGGATCGGCCTGTCGATGAAAAAGGACGGCGGTGCCTCTGCGCGCGAGGAGAGCAAATCGCGCGGCGCAGAAAAGGGTGCGCATCGCGCAGCACCCGGTCCGAAAGGCAAGGGGGCAAAGCCGAAAATGCAGTCTGGCCCCAAAGGCGGCAGCAGCCAGGGCGCCATGGGTGCCGCCCTGCTGGATGCCTTCAAGAAACGCTGACCCAGCCAAGCACTGGCAGGCCGCGCGGCCAAACCCTGCTCAGGCGGGTTTGATGCGCGGCCCTTCCGGGGTGAAGGTCACATGTTGGCCGCTCAGGATGTCATCGCGAAACAGATCAGCAATGAACTGCAGCGCGTCGGACCGGCCACGGGCCGCAAAACGGCTGGTCGAGGTGATGCGGACGTTATTGTCAAACCCATCGGCCGCGTGGGCCCAGACCATCGGATGCAGCTCGCGCAGGTGTTCGCGGATCAACCAGTCAGCGGCGCTGGCGATCTGCAGGCGGGGCAGATCGGCCTCTTCATTGAGCCCGAGACCGTTGCGCAGCGCCACGGCGCAATAGGCGGCCAGCATGTTGATCATTTCCTGCCCCGGACAGCGCTGAACAATGTCGCGCAGCCCGTCCAGAAAGAAATCGACATCCACCGCAGCACAGGCCTTGTCATCGATTGCGATGGCATCAAAATAGACCCAGGTGTACCCGCCGGCCCCCCACACATTTTCCGTGCGGGCGGTGGTTCGCCGGGCTTCAAGCTCCAGTTCGCCATAGTCGCCGAACCAGCGTGGCAGCATATGGTTGCCCAAGGCCCGCATGTGCCGGTGGTTCAGCGGGTCCAGATCGATCAGGCGTTCGTAGTCATCGGCGATTTTCTCTCCGCCGCCGCGGTGGCCTGCCTTCATGGCGCATTTGGCGGCCGCCACCATGGGGCTGTTCAGGCTGGTGCAGTCCAGCTCTGTCAGAATGGCCGCGGCGCGGTCAAAATGTGCGGCGCAACGGCGGCGGTTCAGCTTAGGTACAATGGTGTCCCAGCCGGTTCCGCGCCAGGCCCAGCCGATGTCGATATGGGCGAGGGCGACAAGCGTGCTGATATGGGGCGATTTGCGGAACTGCTGGCGGATGGCCTCCAGCGCCATGATGCCCTCCAGAAGGGGCGGATCATTGGCGGCGCGGCCTTCGCTCAGGGCGTGTTCGACTGCATTGACGACATCGGCGCGCGCTCCAAAGGCCAAAAGCTCGGCAACGGGCATGCCGCCGGGCGTTGTCTGGCGGGCATGATCCGCTTCGGCCATCGCGCCTGCCAGTTCTTCCCAACAGTCCTGACGGGCCAGAAACTGACCGTGGTTCTGTGCGGCTTTGCAGGCGATGTCATCCGGGCTTTGGTCGCGGATCTGAATGGACAGGCTGTCTTCGGGACGCAAGGAAACCGTACTGCCGGGGCCAGGCAGGCTGCGGGCCACTGCGACGGGCGGTCCGCTGCGGCCCAACAGACCTTTCAGCCCGCCTTGAAGCCGTGGCAGAACCTGCCGAATTCTCCCTGTCGCTGTCCGCATTCATTTCCCCCGGTGGCTGTTCTGGCGTTTGCTTGGGGGATATTGGCGGCGGATTGGGGCGCGAACATGGCGGACATGCGGTGGCAAAGGTGTAGCTTTGGGGAATTCGCATGGCTGATTGTTGCGCAATCCGCAACGGTCCGAAGGCAAGGGTGTTTACCGTTAAAAAACGGTAAAATGATGCCTTTCAACCTGCAATCCTCGCTTGGTGAGCAGGGCTTCCAAGTCCCGGTGCGGCGGCAGGCTTTCCTGCGGCAGGCGATGTCTCTTGCCGTCTCGCATCAACAGGGTCACCCGCACCGAGAAATCCCAGCGGGTATCAAACCGGATTTTCTCGATGTCGGCCAGCCTGGCCTCGCCCTGCAGGGTTCGCGACCGCCAGGCGATGGACCGGGGCCCTAGGGTCAGCCCGGCTTCGGGGTTCTTCCACAAATCCCACAGCAGCATCAAAAGTGGCAACGCCAGAATGGCCGTCACCCACCAGGCGGCCTGAAACCTCAGCGTCAAGAGGGCCAGCAGGGCCGCCCATGATGCAGCCGCTGCCAGCGCGGTTGGCGTGCGGCTCTGCCGGGTAAAGGAAAAAACCGCGTCGCCGGTTTCGTCGCTGGGCTCAGGCATCGAGGATCCGGCTGACCATTTCATTGGTATCCCGGCTCAGATCCGGTGTGGATTTGAGCCGCTCCAACTGCCTGCGGATCAGCGCCTGCCGATCCGTGCCGTAGCGTTTCCAGCTTTGGAAACCGGCGCACATGCGGGCGGTGGTCTGCGGGTTGAGCCTGTCAAGATCGATCAGATTGCTTGTCAAAAGCGAGTATCCCTCGCCGCTTGCATGGTGGAAACCGGCGTGATTGCCGACCAGCGCCCCCATGACTGCGCGGAACCGGTTGGGGTTCTTCAGATCGAACAGCGCATGATCAACCAGAGAGGCCGCCACTGGGGTCGCCTGTTCGGGGGCCGCCGTGGCCACCTGCAGGGCAAACCACTTGTCCATCACCAGCCGGTCGCTCTGCCACTGATCAAAGAAGGCCTGCGACTGGGTCTCTCCGGCCTCGGCCTTCATCAGCGCTGTCAGGGCCGACAGTTGCAGGGTCATATTGTCTGCCGATGCATATTGCCGCGCCGCCTGTTCGCCACCGTCCAGCCGGGTCAGCAGCGCCAGAATGCGCGCGTTCAGGGCACGCAGGCCGGCGCCTGTGGCATCCGGTGCATAGTCGCCTTCAACCGTTGTCGCAGCATAGAGCCGCGGCAGGCTGTCGGTGAGCGCTTCGGCTAAGGTCTGGGCAAAGGTCTCGGCGGCGTCATAGATGGCTTGCGGGTCAGGGGTATGGCCGCGCTCAAAAAGCGTCTGGGCAAGGTCGGACTGGCTGGGCGGTTGTAGCACCAATGCCCGAAAGGCAGGGTCCAGATCGTCGTCGCGCAGCAATTTGATCAGCCCGTCCAGATAGGCCGCGTCGGGGGCAGCCCCGTCCAGAACCATGGCGATGCGGGCGTCTTTGGCCAGCGCGTTGCCTGCCTCCCACCGGTTGAACGGGTCTGTGTCATGGGCCAGTAGAAAGGCGCGTTCGGCATTGCTGGTCTCACGCTCCAGAATGACCGGCGCCGAGAATTCCCGCAGGATCGATGGCACCGGCCTCGAGGCGAGCCCGTCAAAACTGAAGCTCTGCGTTGCTTCGGTCATCTCCAGCACTTCGGTGGGGCGCAGCTCATCACCGTTGGGACCAAGCAGCCCAACCGCAATAGGAATGACGCGGGGCGGCTTGGTGTCCTGTCCGGGGGTGGGTGCGGTCGATTGGGTGAAGCTCAGCGTGTAGGTGCCGTCTTTGAAATCGTCGCTGACCTGCAGCCGGGGCGTGCCTGCGTCACTGTACCAGCGTTTGAACTGGGCCAGATCGCGGCCGGTGGCGTCTTCAAAAACCTGCAACCAGTCTTCGATGGTGCAGGCCTGACCATCGTGGCGCGCAAAATAGAGTTTCAGCGCCTTGTAGTAGCCTTCGTTCCCGACCAGCCGCTTCAGCATGCCGATCACCTCTGCGCCTTTTTCATAGACGGTTGCGGTGTAGAAATTATTGATTTCCTGAAAAGATTCCGGGCGCGGCGGATGGGAGAGGGGGCCGCAATCCTCTGGAAACTGACGGGCGCGCAGGGTGATGACATCATCAATGCGTTTGACGGGTTCAGATCGCATATCGGCGGTGAACTGGGCATCGCGGAATACGGTCAGCCCTTCTTTCAGGCACAGCTGGAACCAATCGCGGCAGGTGATGCGGTTGCCGGTCCAGTTGTGAAAATACTCATGGGCGATGATCGCCTCGATACGTTCAAAATTGCCATCGGTACTGGTTTCGGGGCTGGCCAGAACGCAGGAGGAGTTGAAGATGTTCAGCCCCTTGTTCTCCATCGCGCCCATGTTGAAATCGTCGACCGCGACGATGTTGAAGATGTCGAGGTCATATTCCAGCCCATAAACCTCTTCGTCCCAGACCATCGATTTCTTCAGCGCCTCCATACCAAAGGCGCATTTTCCCTCGTCGCCGGGGCGGACCCAGATGTTCAGCTCCACATCTTTGCCGGACTTGGTGGTGAAACTACCGGGATGGTTGATCAGGTCCCCAGCCACCAGTGCAAACAGGTAGGCAGGTTTGGGCCATGGGTCATGCCACTCGGCCCAGCCATCGCCCTTGGCCGCTGGGTTGCCGTTGGACAGCAGCACCGGTTCCGCGCCTTCGATCCGCACCGTGAAGGTCGACATGACATCGGGGCGGTCGGGGTAATAGGTGATTTTGCGAAAGCCCTCGGCCTCGCATTGGGTGCAATACATGCCGTTTGACATATAAAGCCCCTCCAGCGCGGTATTGCCTTCCGGGTTGATCTCTACCTCGGCTTCCCAGGTGAAGGGGGCGTCCGGAACAGCGCAGCGGAGGCCCTGCGGCGTGACGTCGGGGGTCACCTCGGCGCCATCAATGCGGGCGCTGATCAGGGTCAGCTCTTCACCATGCAGGAAGAATGCCTTGTCCACGGCATCCGGTTTGGGGGCAAAGCGGATACGGGACAGAACACGGGTAGACTGTGGGGCCAGCCGGAAGGTCAGATGGACCTCCTCAACCTCATATCCAAACGGGGTGTAATCCTTGAGGTAGAAGGTCTGCGGCGCCGCGTCGTTCATCATGCTCTCCCGGTGTTTCATGTCTGGACACAGGTGTAATCCATGGTGCCGCCGCTGCAAGGCATTACCGCGACCAACGGCAAAGGCGGGGGGCAAAGTGTGGGGCTATTTGAGTCACTTTCTTGAAAAACAAGAAAATGAATTTGGATTTATCGGACATCACATTTGTTGCCGATAGGAAACTTTTGTCTTAGGTAGGCTCCAGCATACAATAGTACACCGTCGGAGAACGTCATGACGAACCGGGTTGAAAAGCAGGGGCTGCAGGTCGCAGCCGAATACGCGGACTTCATCGAAGCCCAGGCGCTGCCGGGCACGGGTGTTTCGGTGGATGACTTCTGGGCGGGTCTCAGCAAACTGGCGCATGAATTTGGCCCCGAAAACCGCGATCTGCTGCAGAAACGCGAAGATATTCAGGCCCGCATCGATGCGTGGCATGTAGCCAACCGCGACAAGCCGCATGACTATGAAGCCTACAAAGCTTTCCTTCTGGAAATCGGCTACTTGCTGCCCGAAGGCGAAGCCTTTGAGATTGGCACTGAAAATGTCGACCCTGAGATCGCAAAAGTACCGGGATCGCAGCTGGTAGTGCCAATCACCAATGCCCGCTATGCGCTGAACGCGGCCAATGCGCGTTGGGGGTCATTGTATGACTGCCTCTATGGCACCGACGCCATGGGCACCCTGCCGCCGAAGGGCGGATACGAGAAGGGCCACGGCGCTCGCGTTGTTGCGCGCGCGCGGGTGTTCCTGGACGAGACCTTCCCGGTGCAAGGCGTCAGCCACGCCGATGCACACCGCTATCACGTTGAGGGTGGCACGCTGCTGGTTGATGATCAGCCGCTGATGCAGCATGAGAAATTTGCAGGCTACCGCGGCAAGGCCGGTGCGCCGGATGCGGTGCTCTTGGTCAACAACGGGCTGCACGTCGAGCTGGTCTTTGATCGTGCCCATTTCATTGGCAGCCGCGATCAGGCCGGTCTGGCGGATGTGCGCCTGGAAAGCGCGATGTCGGCGATCATGGACTGCGAAGACTCGGTCGCTTGCGTTGACGCCGAGGACAAGGTGCAGGCCTATGGCAACTGGTTGGGCCTGATGCGCGGCGATCTGTCGACCGACCTCAGCAAGGGCGGCAAGACCGTCACCCGTAGGCTGAACCCGGATCTGACTTTTACGGCCCCTGACGGATCAGACCTGTCCCTGAAAGGTCGTGCGCTGCTGTGGATCCGCAATGTTGGCCATCTGATGACCAACCCTGCAGTGCTGGACAAGGACGGCAATGAGATCGGCGAAGGCCTGATGGACGCGCTGACCACCGTGATGATCGCCAAGCATGATCTGGCGCGCGACAGCGGCAACTCGGTCCATGGCTCTGTCTATGTGGTCAAGCCGAAGATGCACGGCCCCGAAGAGGTTGCCTTTGCCGCCCGCACCTTTGATGCGGTCGAGGATATCCTCGGCCTGCCGCGTAACACGGTGAAAATGGGCATCATGGATGAGGAACGCCGCACATCGGTGAACCTCAAGGAATGTATCCGCGCAGCCAAAGACCGTGTGGCCTTTATCAATACCGGTTTCCTGGATCGTACCGGCGACGAGATCCACACCTCGATGGAGGCCGGCCCCTTCAGCCGTAAGGATTTCATCAAGCGTAAGGGCTGGATCGGTGCCTATGAGGCGCTGAACGTCGATGTCGGTTTGGAATGTGGCCTGCAAGGCAAGGCGCAGATCGGCAAGGGCATGTGGGCGGTGCCGGACAATATGGCCGCAATGATCGAACAGAAGATCGAACACCCCAAGGCGGGCGCCAACTGCGCCTGGGTGCCCAGCCCGACCGCCGCAACCCTGCATGCACTGCATTACCACAAGGTGGATGTATTCAAGGTGCAGGACAAGCTGAAGGCCGGTGGTCGCCGCGCCCATGTGGACGGCATTCTGGACATTCCTCTGGCGTCCTTCCGTCGCTGGTCGCCCGAACAGATTGCCCGCGAAGTGGAAAACAACGCCCAGGGCATTCTTGGTTATGTGGTGCGCTGGGTTGATCAGGGTGTTGGTTGTTCAAAAGTGCCGGACATCAATGATGTTGGCCTGATGGAAGACCGCGCAACCTGCCGAATCTCAGCCCAGCATATCGCCAACTGGCTGCATCATGATGTGGTGGACGCGCAGACCGTGATGGGTGTGATGCGCAAAATGGCGGAAGTTGTGGATGGGCAAAATGCGTCTGATCCGTCTTACCAGCCGATGGCGCCGGGCTTTGACGGCATTGCCTTTCAGGCGGCCTGCGACCTTGTTTTCAAAGGGCGGGTACAGCCTTCGGGCTATACCGAACCGGTTCTGCACGCGCGCCGTCTGGAGTTGAAGGCTGCGGCAAACTAACCTCAGCAGGACTTTCTTGCAAAATATGGGTAGCCAAAGGGGGGACTTGCCCCCCTTTTTCTTTTCCGTGATGTCAGGTCAACGGAATGTGAGGAAAACCCATGGAAGAAATTACCCTTTCGCAGGCGCGTACCATCATCAGCGGTGCATTTGAGGCCGGAGAAAAGGCGGGCATGCGTCCGTTGGCGGTGGTTGTTGTCGATGCCGGTGGCCACGTCCGGGCCTTTGAACGGCAGGATGATGCGCCTCCCGGCCGCTTTGATGTTGCCCGCGGCAAGGCCTATGGGTCGGTCATGCTGGGCATCGGCGGCTTTGCGCAGCGTGACCGGGCAGAGGCACAGTCTTATTTCATGACGGCGTTGAACGGGGCCTATGGTGGCCAGCTGGTGCCGGTCCCCGGTGGTGTTCTGGTGCGCGCAGCTTCGGGCCGGGTGATCGGTGCGGTCGGCGTGACGGGGGACACATCGGAAAACGATGCGGATGCGGCACTGGCGGGCATCAAGGCTGCCGGGTTGACCGGCGAAGCCTGATTGCGGGTTATCCCGCCGCCTTGAGGCGCCCCTTGCGGGTGCCCTGCGGCGTTGGGCCGCGCGCCTTGCTTGGCGGCAAGGCGCTGCCTCCGGCGGGAGTATTTATCCAAAGGTGAGTGGCCGGCAGGGCTGCGCTTACCTTTTGCGGCGCGGCACAGGGGATTGCGCGATGTCGTGGAATTGCGTGTCAGAACCTGCCGGGGTAGGTGTGGGGCACCTGCAATTATCGAAGAGTGATCCATGGTGCGCCCTCGCGTCGGAATTATCGGCAATTCCTATCTGATCAATGACCAGTATCCGGCCCATGCGGGTGGTACGATGAATTCCGAGGCCGTGGCGGAAGTGGCTGGATGCATGCCGCTGCTGATCCCGTCAGATCCGCGGTTCCTGTCGGTCGAAGAGCTGCTGGTGTGTTTTGATGGCTTCCTGCTAACCGGTGGCCGGCCCAATGTTCACCCCAATGAATACGGTGAAAGCGAAACCGAGGCGCATGGCGCTTTTGACCGGGCGCGCGATGCCATTGCCCTACCGCTGGTGCGGGCCTGCGTCGAACGCGGTCAGCCCTTTCTGGGCATCTGCCGCGGTTTTCAGGAGGTGAACGTGGCAATGGGGGGCACGCTTTATCCGGAAATCCGTGACCTGCCGGGGCGGATGAACCACCGGATGCCACCGGATGGAACGATGGAAGAGAAATTCGCTCTGCGCCATTCCGTGGCCTTTACCGAGGATGGGCCGTTCCATCAGGTGATGGGCGCGCCGGAAGTGATGACCAACACGCTGCACGGGCAGGGGATCAAACAGCCGGGCGCGCGCGTTGTGATCGATGGTCACGCGCCGGATGGCACACCGGAAGCGATCTATATCAAGGACGCGCCGGGCTTCACCCTGTCGGTGCAATGGCACCCGGAATGGGACGCGGCTAATGATCCGGTCTCGCGCCCGCTGTTCATGGCCTTCGGGGATGCGGTGCGGGCATGGTCCGCCGGGGAGCGGTAGGCTAGACACACCCGCCCCTGCAAAGGGCCGGGTGTTTTTGTTTAACTCTGCAGATCGAAGTCTTTCATCAGCGGCAGGCGTCTGGGCCGATTGCCGGTGAGGTCGTAAATCGCATTTGCCAGCGCCGGTGCCGCCGGCGGGGTGCCAGGCTCGCCTGCACCGCCGATGTGCTCCTGTGCTTCGATGACGCGGACCTCGACCTTTGGCATCGTGTGCATGCGAATGCCGTCATAGTCGGGGAAGTTGGTCTGCTCAGCAGCACCCTCGGCAAATGTGATCTCGCCGAACATTGCGGCCGAGAGGCCAAAGGCCATGCCGCCGGATAATTGTGCCTCCAGATTTTGTGGATCCAGTGCCACGCCCAGATCCGCCGCGATCCAGGCTTTTGTGACCTGGATCATGCCGTCCTCATCGGCCACTTCGATGACCTGTGCGACGGGGGTGCCGAAACTGTAGGTCATCGCCACACCGCGCCCGGTTCCTTCAGGCGTTTGCCCCGTCCAGCCGGACATTTCCTTCACAGTCTCCAGTACTTTTGCAGCGGGTTCCCATTCCTTGCGGGCCAGCGACAGGCGGAACTCCAGTGGGTCAGCACCGGCGGCATGGGCCATCTCATCCATGAAGCTTTCCATGAAGAACCCGTTGAAAGATGCCCCGACTGAGCGCCAGAAACCCACCGGCACCTGCAGGTCCGCCACATAGCCACGTGTGCGGAAGTTGGGGATGGCGTAGGGCTGGTTAAATACACCGTCGACAATTGCCGTGTCCGGCCCGCTGGGGGTAAATCCCATCCAGCGCGTCATTGCCTGAGACAGGGCTGACTGACTGGCAATTTCGGCGTCCACCATCAGGGCTGTTCCTTCTCTTACCGCGCCGCGCATGCGGGCCATGGCGCCGGGGCGGTAGAAGTCATGGGTCATGTCTTCTTCGCGGCTCCAGGTCAGCTGCACCGGCGTGCCCGGCATAGCCTGCGCCAGCCTTGCGGCGTAGACCGAGAAATCCATCTCTCCGCGGCGGCCAAAACCGCCGCCCATCAAGGTGGTGATCACCTCAACCTGCTCTGGTTCGATCCCCAGCGCCTCGGCACAGTGGTTGCGGGTCAGGATCGGGCCTTGATTGCCGCTCCAGATTTGCAGCCTGTCGTTGTCAAACAGGGCCGTTGCATTGAGCGGCTCCATGGTGGCATGGGCCAGAAAGGGCACCTCGTATTCTGCCGTTACTTCCTGCGCGCCTTGGGGCAGGGTCGCGGTATCGCCGTCGTCGCGCAGGGTGGAATTCGGCGCGGTATCAAAGGCGGCGCGGATGGCGCTGCGAATACCGTCATGTGTTGCCGGGACCGGAGCCGCGCCCCAGTCGGCCTGCACCACCTCAGCGGCTTGAATCGCAAGCCATGTGTTGGAGGCCACCACCGCAAAGCCATTGCCGAGATCCACCACCTGTTCGACGCCGGGCATGGAGAGGGCCTCGGTCGCATCATAGCTGCGCATCTCACCGCCCAAGCTTGGGTTTGCCTTGAGGGCGGCGAACTTCATCCCCGGCAGGCGGGTATCGATGCTGAAGGTTGCGGTGCCGGTCACCTTGCCGGTCATGTCGATACGCGGCTGTCCCTTGCCGAGCAGTTTCCATTCCGACCGGGGGCGCAGCGGGGCCTCCACCGGGGACAGGTCGGCAGCTTCGCCTGCCAGATCGGTAAAGGGGATCGCGACATCGCCGGGGGCGATCACCTGGCCATCCTTGGTGGACAGCTGATCGCGGGACAGCCCGAGCCTGTTGGCAGCCGCCTGTTTCAACGTCTCGCGGGCCGAGGCACCGGCCGCGCGCATCCGCATATAGCCGTCTTTCATCGAGGTGGAGCCACCGGTGACCTGCATGTCCATCACCTTGCCCAAGGCACCTAAATGATCGCTGATCGCATGCATGAAATCTGACTTGTCATAGCCCTTGGAGGGGATCACTTCGCCCATCATGGCGGTGTTGTAATAGGCCGCCGCAGCCGGGCCGTGGATGACCTCAACCTGATCCAGTGTTACATCCAGCTCTTCGGCGATCAGCGCAGCCCATGTGGTGTGCACGCCCTGACCCATTTCAGCGCGGGGCGCGATCAGGGTGATCTTCTCGGCCGAGATCGCCACGAAGGGGTTGAACACGGCCTCGCCTTCTCCCGGTGTCAGCGGATTGGGGGCCGGGCGGGCCACGTAATAGGCACCAAACGCCACCCCGCCGACAATAGCGGCAGAGCCGATAAGGAAACTGCGGCGGGCGATTTTTCTGACGTTGGCCATGGATCAGACCTCCTGCATTTTGGCGGCAGCCGCGTGGATCGCGGCGCGGATACGCGGGTAGGTGCCGCAGCGGCAGAGGTTGCCCTGCATCGCCTCGTCAATATCGCTGTCCGTGGGGGCCGGGATGTCGGACAAGAGGCTTGCGGCCTGCATGATCTGGCCCGACTGGCAGTAGCCGCATTGCGCGACCTGATGTTCGGCCCATGCCGCCTGAAGCGCGCTCATCGCGTCTGGTGTGCCGAGACCCTCTATGGTGGTTACTGCGCCATCCACATCTTCCAGCGCCATCTGACAGGATCGTACCGCGACCCCATCGATATGCACGGTGCAGGCGCCGCAGGCGGCAACACCGCAGCCGTATTTGGTGCCGGTGAGGCCAATCTCATCCCGCAAAACCCAAAGCAGAGGCACATCGCCGGGCAGATCGACGCTATGGGCTGTGCCGTTGATCGTTACTGAGGTTGGCATGGTGAACTCCCGAATCCTGAACCTCTGACACTATGGGTTCAGATTGTCAGTTCGTCAATTGACAATTTTGCCAACAACTGTCAGGACGTATTCATGCAGAGTCAGACACCCAATCTTGACGACCCCAAAGTCACCGCGATTATCTACGCGGCATTCGACGCGTTTCGGATGTATGGGTTTCGCCGTACCTCGATGGAGGACATTGCGCGCGGGGCCGGTATGTCGCGCGCGGCGCTTTATCTGCATTTCAAGAACAAGGAAGACATCTTCCGCTCCATGGTCGCGGCCTATTATGCGCAGGCCGTTCAATCTGCGGCCAAGGCACTGGAGGCTACCGGCAATCCGGCGGAAGTGCTGCAGGTGGCTTTTGAAGCGCAGACCGGTGATGGCTATCGTCAGATGCTGGAATCTCCCCACGGCGAAGAGCTGATGGACACAAAGAATGCCACCGCCGGGGGCGTCGCCTCCGAAGGAGAGGTGGCGCTGGCTGCGATCTATGCGGATTGGCTGACGCGCGAAGAGGCCGCAGGCCGGATAACTCTGGAGCCCTTCGGCGGAGATGCATCAGAAACAGCCCGCACGATGCTGGCCGCCATTTATGGGCTGAAGTCGGGCAATCCTCGCTATGAGGACTACTGTCGCGGACGCGACCGTTTGGCGATAATGTTTGGGCGCGGTCTGGCCAAGTAGCCAGGGTACAATGCCAGCTATCCCTTGCGCGATAACGCTGGGTCGTAGGGGGCAAAGCGGACTTTATCGCTCGTCAAAAAACACGGAAATCCCCGTACCCTTCTGCGTCTCCATCCTCATCACCCAATAAGGGTACAACACCTTAACGGTTGTTAACCCTTTGCGGTTACTCCTTGGCGGTAACTACTCGGACCCCTCTGCCAGCACTAGGCAGGACTGGGGTCGTCCGGCCCCTCTGAATGATTTTTAAGGGAGGGGAAAATGGAGCAACCCGGTATTCTTGCTTTGGTCCCAACATTGGTTGTTATTGTTCTCGCGGTTATTTCGCGTCGGTCGTTGGAGCCGCTTATTGCAGGTGTCGTTGTCGGTTACGCGATGATTTCCACCAGCGGCGTCATGACAAAAACACTGGATAGCGCCCAGTCGGTTCTGGCCGATGGGGTGATGATCTGGATCCTGCTGGCCGTCAGCCTGTTTGGTGCCCTGACCCATCTGGTCGTGCATTCCGGTGGCGCATTGGCTTTCAGCAGCAAGCTGGTCAAGTTCGTCAAGAACCGCCAGTCGGCACTGCTGACCACCTGGGTTCTTGGTCTGGTGATCTTCATTGATGACTATCTGAACGCGCTAACTGTTGGATCTTCGATGAAGGGTCTGACGGACAAACATAAAGTGTCGCGTCCGATGCTGGCCTATATCGTCGACACAACGGCGGCACCGATCTGCGTGCTGATCCCGCTGTCAACCTGGGCTGTCTATGTGGCGGGTCTGCTGGAAAGCAATGGTGCTGCCGCCGAAGGCATGGGGCTGCAGGTCTACATCAGCGCCATCCCCTATATGCTCTATCCGATTGTGGCGGCCCTTCTGGTGCCGCTGGTCGCGATTGGCATCATGCCGGCCATCGGGCCGATGCGCAAAGCTGAGGAAAAGGCCGCCCGTGGCGAGAGCACAGTCAGCGCCCGTGGCGGTGAACTGGAGATCGAGCATGAATTCAAAGGCGCGCCGAACATCTGGAACTTTGTTGTTCCCGTGGTCAGCCTGCTGTTCTTCACCTGGTGGTTCGGCATCGACATCCTGCTCGGCGTTACCGCAGCGCTGATCATCACCCTGATCTTCTACGGCATTCAGCGCGTACTGACGTTCAACCAGATGTTCGACTACGCCATGGAAGGCATCAAGGGCATGCTGCCCGCGATCGCGATCATCGTGGTCTCCTTCATGCTGAAGGATGTGAATGACACGCTGATGCTTACCGATTTCGTGATCGCTGCTGTCAGCCCGATCATGACCGCGGCGCTTCTGCCCGCAGTTTGCTTTGGAGCGCTGGCGCTGATCGCCTTTGCCACCGGCAGCTTCTGGGGCATGTATGCCATCGCCTTGCCGATCGTGTTGCCGCTGGGGGAAAGCCTTGGTGTTGACCCGGCTCTGACCATCGGTGCGGTGGTGTCAGCCGGCGCCTTTGGCAGCCACGCGTGTTTCTATGGTGACTCCACTGTTCTGTCGGCCACCGCCACGGATGTGGAGCCGATGGACCATGCCATCACCCAGTTGCCCTACATTTTGATCGCGGCTGCCGTGGCCCTGATCGGCTTCTCGCTGCTCTAGTAAAGAGGTGAAATAAACGACAACAACAGGCGCCTCTGGGGTGCCTGTTGTGCTTTGAACGGCGGATAATTGCCGCAGTGTTGAAAGGGTGTTTCTCAGATACCGGCGTAAAAACAACGCATTAGATCTGAGAATTGCAACATCCGCCAGATTTTTGAAATTTGACTCTTGCAATGCTGCCCATATGGCCCCAAATGATCCCTGCTAACGTTTTTCTTTTTCGACCTACTGTCTCCCGCTTTGCGGCGTTCAGTCTTCGATCCAGACCGACAACGCCGGGTTGCCGCACTTACGCGGGCAACAACAATTTGGAGACTACGGATATGGCTACTGGCACCGTAAAATGGTTCAACTCGACTAAAGGCTTCGGCTTCATTGCACCCGATGGCGGCAGCAAAGACGTGTTCGTTCACATCTCTGCTGTTGAGCGTTCAGGCCTGACCGGCCTGGCCGACAACCAGAAAGTGACTTTCGACATCGAAGCTGGCCGTGACGGCCGCGAGTCCGCAGTGAACCTGTCGCTGGACTAAGCCTTTCTTAGGCAATGATGTTTGAAACGCGGCTCCTTCGGGGGCCGCGTTTTGCGTTTCCGGGGGCGATCCCTGATCGATGGCCCGGTATGATTCCCGATTTGTAAATTCGACATTGTCATGTGGCGACATTTGTCCGGCCCAAGGGTTTCTTGGGGGGCATGGCTGTGACCAGTGGATTGCCAAACCCTCTTCGGGTCCGGTTTGGACCTCGACAAATGACTGCCAAGCCTCAAGCGGGACGCAGCTATGCAATATTGAGCATGGCTATTGGTGCCAAGCCGTGCAGAATCCGCCGCATTCGGGGAGATTTTGGCCGTTTTTGGTCAATTCGGAGGGAAATCTGACTTAATTTGCAAGAATCTGCGATTGGGCTTTGACCTGTGTGGCCGTCGCTGGGAGAAACCGGTGGACAGCCGCTCCATGAAGAAAAAAAGCGGCAGAACCGGGGAAATCCGGAGCTGTGGTTTGATTGACGTTTGAGCGATGCGAAACAATCTTTCTGCGTTGCGGCGAAATCCTTGCGTAAATTTCGCGGGCAGGGTAGTCAATTTAGTTACAAAGCATCCCCGGCAAAGTCGGGGGGCGGAACGAAGGGGGACCTGACGGGTGAAGATAGGTACACCAAAAGAAACATTTGCAGGCGAGAACCGTGTCGCGATGACACCGGATTCAGCCAAGCAGTTGCAGAAACTCGGCTATGAGTGTGCGATCGAAACTGGTGCCGGTGCGGCAGCGGGTTTTTCGGATGCCACATATGAGGCCGCAGGCGTTGAGGTCATCAAGACCGCCGCCGCGCTGTGGAAAGCCAGCGACATCGTCGCCAAGGTCCGCCAGCCCGATGCAACCGAGCTGAAGCGCCTGACCAAGACCAAGACGCTGATCTCCTTCTTCAACCCGGCGGGTAACGAAGACGGCATGGAGGCTGCCAAAGCCAAGGGCGCCAATGTTATCGCCATGGAAATGGTGCCGCGTATCAGCCGCGCCCAGAAGATGGACGCGCTGTCCTCGATGGCGAACATCGCCGGTTATCGTGCCGTAATTGAGGCGGGCAACAACTTCGGCCGCTTCTTCACCGGTCAGATCACCGCGGCGGGCAAAGTGCCCCCGGCGAAGGTTCTGGTTGTTGGTGCCGGTGTTGCTGGTCTGGCTGCGATTGGTACTTCTACTTCGCTTGGTGCGATCACCCTGGCCTTCGACGTGCGCCCCGAAGTCGCCGAACAGGTCGAATCGATGGGCGCCGAATTCGTCTATCTCGACTTTGAAGAAGAACAGCAGGACGGCGCGGCGACTGGCGGCTATGCCTCCGTGTCCAGCCCCGAGTTCCGCGAAGCGCAGCTGGCCAAGTTCCGCGAACTGGCCCCCGAGGTGGACATTGTCATCACCACCGCGCTGATCCCCAACCGCGAAGCGCCTGAGCTGTGGACCGAAGACATGGTCGCAGCGATGAAGCCCGGTTCGGTCATTGTGGATCTCGCGGCGGAAAAGGGCGGCAACTGCAAGTTGACCGTCATGGACGAGAAGATCGTGACCGACAATGGCGTGACGATCATCGGTTACACCGACTTCCCCAGCCGGATGGCGGCGCAGGCCTCGACGCTTTATGCCACCAACATCCGCCACATGATGACCGATCTGACGCCTGAAAAAGACGGTCAGATCAACCATGACATGGAAGACGACGTCATCCGTGGCGCCACCGTCACCCACCAGGGTGAGATCACCTTCCCGCCACCGCCCCCGAAAGTGCAGGCCATCGCGGCCAAGCCCAAGGAAGTGGTGCCGGAACTGACCCCGGAAGAGAAAAAGGCACAGGAAGCGGCAGCCTTCAAAGCAGCCACCAAACAGCAGGTCACCCTCTTGGCTGTTGGCGGCGGTCTGATCCTGCTGGCGGGTCTCTTTGCACCGGCCTCCTTCATGCAGCACTTCATCGTCTTTGTGCTGGCATGCTTTGTCGGCTTCCAGGTAATCTGGGGCGTGGCGCATTCCTTGCACACACCGCTGATGGCGGTGACCAACGCGATCTCCTCGATCATCATTCTGGGGGCGCTGATGCAGATCGGCTCCAGCTCAGCCTTAGTGATCATTTTGGCAGCGCTCAGTGTTTTCATGGCCGGAATCAATATCTTCGGCGGCTTCCTCGTGACTCGGCGCATGCTCGCCATGTTCCAGAAATCCTAAGGAGTAGCGGGTCATGGAATTCGGATTTACCACTGCCGCCTATGTTGTTGCGGCTGTTCTTTTCATCCTCTCCCTGGGCGGTCTCTCCGGCCAGGAGAGCGCAAAACGCGCTGTCTGGTACGGTATCGTCGGCATGGCGTTGGCGGTTTTTGCCACTCTCGTCGGCCCCGGTTCGGGCCTGTGGCTGCTGTCGTTGCTGCTGATCGCAGGCGGCGGCATGATCGGCACCTATGTGGCCAAGAAGGTCCAGATGACCGAGATGCCACAGCTGGTTGCCGCGATGCACTCGCTGGTTGGTCTGGCCGCTGTCTTTGTTGGTCTGATCGCCCACTTCGAGCTGGGCAATGTTCTGGCCATGTCGGAAGAGGCACGTCACCATCTGGACGGGTTTGCCGCCCTTCTGGCGCATAAAACCCCGGTCGAACAGTCGATCCTGCGGGTGGAACTGTTCCTCGGTGTCTTTATCGGTGCGGTGACCTTCACCGGCTCGGTTGTGGCTTATGGCAAACTGGCGGGCAAGGTCTCCTCTGCTGCGACTAAACTGCCGGGCGGCCACATGCTGAACGCGAGTGCAGCTGTGATCTCGGCCATTGCGCTGATCTGGTATTGCAACACCGGCGGCCTGCTTCCGCTGATCGTGATGACACTGGCGGCGCTGTTCATCGGCTACCACCTGATCATGGGCATCGGCGGCGCCGACATGCCGGTGGTCGTCTCCATGCTGAACAGCTACTCGGGCTGGGCCGCAGCGGCGATTGGCTTCAGCCTTGGCAATGATCTGCTGATCGTTGTTGGCGCGCTGGTTGGCTCCTCCGGTGCCATCCTCTCCTACATCATGTGTAAGGCGATGAACCGCTCCTTCGTTTCTGTGATCCTCGGCGGCTTCGGCGGCACGGCAGGTCCGCAGATGGAGGTTGAGGGCGAACAGGTGGCCATCGACGGTGACGGCGTGGCGACTGCGCTGGAAGAAGCTGACAGCGTCATCATCATCCCCGGCTACGGTATGGCGGTGGCACAGGCACAGCAGAACGTGGCCGAGCTCACCCGTCGTCTGCGCGCCAAAGGCAAGACCGTGCGCTTCGCGATCCACCCGGTCGCAGGCCGTCTGCCGGGCCACATGAACGTGCTCCTGGCCGAAGCCAAAGTGCCTTACGACATCGTTATGGAAATGGACGAGATCAACGAGGACTTCCCGGACACCGACGTGGCGATCGTCATTGGCTCCAATGACATCGTGAACCCGGCCGCTCAGGAAGACCCCAACTCGCCCATCGCTGGTATGCCGGTTCTGGAATGCTGGAAAGCCAAGCAGGTGTTTGTCTCCAAACGCGGTCAGGGCACCGGTTATTCGGGCATCGAAAACCCGCTGTTCTTCAAAGAGAACACCCGGATGTTCTATGGTGACGCCAAGGCCAGCCTCGATCAGCTGCTGACACTGATCCAGTAACTGGCAAACAGAAGCGATCAAGAAGGCCCCGTCTGAACAGGCGGGGCCTTTTCTATTGGATAGCTGTCTCGGGGAACCCTCTGTCTAAGCTCCATCCGGCGCGTTCCCATTCCCTTGCGACACGGTTGAGTGCCTGAAGTGCTCCAAGGAGGTCGCGGCCTTGCGGCGTCAATTGATAGCTTACCTCCGGCGGGATCGTGCTTTTCTGTTCGCGAAGAACAATTCCATTTTTCTCCAGCATACGAAGCCGATCGGTTAGAACCTTCGCCGAAATTTTTGGCATCAGCCCCATTAATTCACCAAAGCGTACTGGTCCTTCATTGGCCAACAGCCAAAGGATGTAGGTTGTCCATCGCCCCGTCACCGCCCGCAGAAGCGGATCCATGGGGCATTCGTTTGCTGGCATCTTTCGGTTTCCTTTTGGTAACTGATTACTAAATGGTAATTACTTACTTTATGTTTGTAAGGCCGCCATCTTCTGCCTGCAACTAGGCAAGGAGTTCAAAATGCCCCGAATAGAAATCATCTACTTCTCAAGCTATGGCCACACTGCAAGGCAGGCGCAGGCGGTGCTCGAGGGTGCGCAATCTGCTGGTGAGGCCCGGCTGTGGTCGATAACAGAAGATGGAATTGTCCCTGATGGGTTTTGGACAGAAGCGGATCGGGCGGATGGGCTCATCTTTGGGTCACCCACCTACATGGCCGGTGTCGCCTGGCAATTTAAGCGCTTCGCCGATGAGAGCTCAAAACGTTGGTTCGATCGCAAATGGGAAAATAAGCTGGCTGGCGGTTTCACCAACTCGGCCAGTGTTGTCGGCGACAAGGGAGATACGCTCAACTACATGCGAACCTTCGCTGGGCAGCACGGTATGCTGTGGGCACCGTTGAACCAATTGCCTGCAAATGCAATGGGAAACGGACCTGTCGACCGGAATTGGGTTGGGGGCAGTGCGGGTGCAATGGCGATTTCACCAGCAGATGCTTCGCCTGAACAGGCGCCAAGGTCGGGCGATCTGACGTCTGCTTTTGACTATGGGGCTCACGTCGCGGCAACGGCTGGTAGATTTTCCGCCTGAAGTACCGCGCGATTTCACGTTTGGGGCGCGTTTTGAACGTGCCCCAAAGCTGATTTGTTTCTCAATCAATATCGGCGGGTCATCTGGCGTGTTGCGATAGAGGTAACGAAGCCATTCAAATTACTTGAAAATTCGCTTCTGCATGCCATCGTATCCAAGTAACGCATTGAAATAAAAGATTTCTTTACAATGTTGTTTTGTCGGATAGGTTGGCCTGCGTATCAGGAGCCAAGAAAATGCCGCCGATTCAAGACCACCCGCTGCGTTACCCGCTGGCCAATGAACTTCATGCCCGACCCTTCCCGGTCATGGGATGCCCTGCGACGGTGGCTTATCTGGCCGTGAAGCAGCCACAAGAGGCAGTCTACCGCGACAAGGACCTAGATCGTCGTCACTTGATCGCTCTGTTGGACCGTCATGGAGCTCCTCATCCACAACCCGGTGCGACGCATCATTCGGCGCAGATCGGGCGCTATGCGTTAAAATGGGAGCAGCATACGGAGTTTGTCTCCTATACGGCTTACAGTGAAGGGGTCAGCGCAAGGTCCTATGATCCCGCGGATTTTTCTGTCTTTCCCGAGGACTGGCTGGCAGAGGCCCCGGGGCAGCGGATCACCTCGTTACTGATGCGGCTCGAAGAGCGCCCCGGCGCCGAACAGGTGGCCCGCTGTCTGAATGACTGGTTCGTGCCGGAAAGCACGGCAGCAGCTGAGGTGCTGGATGACAATGCAGTGGTCGCAAGCGATTTTCGTATCGATCCTGCTGGCCACATTCGCTTTGCAGTTTTTGTGACGCCCGGCACCGGCCAGCGCCGCATTGGACGGATTGTACAGCGCCTGTGCGAGATCGAAACATATAAGACGATGTCTATGCTGGGGTTTTCGCGGGCGCGGGCGCTATTGCCCAAGATCGCCGGTCTGGACGCGCAGCTGAGCGGGTTGATGGCCCAGCTCACGGAAGGGGAGGCGCCGGCGGAGCAGACCCTGAGTGAGCTGTTGAACATCTCGGCTGAATTGGAAGCAATGGGCGCGCGGTCGGCCTTCAGGTTTGGAGCCACAGGCGCATACGAGGCGCTGGTGACCCAGCGAACGGGGTTGCTGCGCGAGGAACGGTTCGGTGGTTTCCAGACATTTGATGACTTCATGATGCGGCGCTACGAGCCTGCGATGCGGACCGTGAAGTCAGTAGAAGACCGAATGGCGACGCTGGCGGACCGGGCGCGCCGCACCGGTGAATTGCTGAGGACACGGGTGGATGTGGAACGCAGCGCGATGAACCAGGCACTGTTGGAAAGCATGGACCGGCGCGCGGATCTGGCGCTTCGGCTTCAGCACACGGTTGAAGGTCTGTCTGTGGTGGCGATCAGCTATTATGCGGTGACGCTGGCGGGCTATTTGCTCTACCCGGCGGCCAAGGCCTTTGAGCTGAGCAAGGGCAATCTGGTCGCTCTGATCACCTTGCCGGTGGTGGGCTTAGTCTGGTATGCCGTTCAGCGGGTGAAAAAGCGCTTGCATTAGGCGAGGATGTCTTTCCCTCTGCATAAAAAAGCCCCGCCGAGGCGGGGCTTTTTCTGTTTGGCATGGGGCTTAGCGGCCGCGAATGCGCGGATCCAGCGCGTCGCGCAACCCGTCACCCAGATAGTTCACACTCAGCACGGTCAGCGAGATCGCAATCCCCGGCAGCATAACGCGCTCGGGGAATTCCTCCATCCGCTGCACGGCGTCTGCCAGCATCTTTCCCCAAGTGGGGAAGTCGGAGGGGAAGCCAACACCAAGGAAGGACAACGCGCTTTCGGTGATGATCGCCGCCGCCAGACCCAGCGTGGCCGAGACCATGATCGGCGAGATCACATTGGGCAGCAAATGGCGCCGGATGATCGCACCGGGCCGTGTGCCGATGGAGCGCGCGGCCAGTACGAACTCGCGTTCCTTCAGCGCCAGAATATCACCGCGCACGATCCGCGCGGTGGGCATCCAGCTGGTGATGCCGATGATCGCCACGATCAGGATGAACATGCCACCCTCAGGACCAAAGTTGGCGCGCAGCGGCTGTCTGAACAGCGTCACAGCGACCAGCAGCAGCGGCAGGATCGGCAGCGACAGGAACAGATCGGTCAGCCGCATCAGCGGGCCGTCCAGTTTCTTGAAAAAACCGGCGATCACCCCAACCGATGTGCCGATGCCCAGCGTCAGCAGCATCGCCGCCCAGCCCACCGCCATCGAGGTGCGCCCACCAGCCAGCAGGTTTGACAGCCCGTCACGGCCAAGGTTGTCGGTGCCGAAGGGATGCGCCCAGGACACCTTTGCGTCGCTGTCCCAGATTGCATTGAAGATCGGCCGCAGATCCTTGTTGCGGATATCCAGCTTTTGCGGATCCAGTGTCCAGATATAGGGGCCGATCAGCACAGCGAGGGTGATGAAGGCGAGGAATCCGCCGCCCATCAGCGCGCCCTTGTGCTGCTTGAACTGGTCCCAGACACTCAGCCACTGGCTACGTGGTTTGGTAAGCGGAACGGGGTTTGAAAGATCAGTCATAGCGGATCCTCGGATCAAGAATGCCGTAGAGGATATCGGCGATCAGGTTGAAGAACACGATGAGGATCGCGAAGATGAACGTCAGTGTCTGTACCATTGGCAGGTCATTGGCGAACAATGCACCAATCAGCAAGGAACCGATCCCGTTCACTGAGAAGACCTGCTCGGTGATGATGGCGCCGCCAAAGATGGCCGGCATGCCCAGTGCAATCACCGTCACAACAGGGATCATTGAGTTGCGCAGCACATGCACGGTGACAACCACCGCCTCGGACAGGCCCTTGGCGCGGGCGGTGCGCACATAGTCCTGATTGAGGTTGTCCAGCATCGAGGCGCGCATGAAGCGGCTGATCTGGGCTGTTGTTTGCAACGCCAGCACCATCACCGGCAGGATCATCTGACGGAATTGGTACACGAAACTGTCCCAATCGGTCACCTTGTGGGTGGTGTCATAGATGAAGGGGAACCAGCCCAGCTGCACCGAGAAGACGACGATCAGCAAGGGCCCGGTGAAGAAGGGCGGGATCGAGAAGCCGACCATGGTCACAAAGGTACCGCATTGGTCAAAGACCGAATACTGGCGATAGGCGGAATAGATGCCGATCGGCAGGGCGATCAGGATGCCAACGATATAGGCGGTGCCAACCACCCAGAGTGTTTGCGGGATGCGCTGAACAACGATGTCCATGACCGGCGAACGGGTCTGCCAGGAGATCACGCGGAGATCGCCTTCGGCGTAGGTGGTGCCGAAATAGTGGTCGATCATGACCTGCGGTTCGATCCAGAAGAACTGTACCAGCCATTTCCAGAAGCGGACATGCGTCGGCTGGCCGAGACCCAGCGCCTCGCGCATCTTTTCTTTGACTTCCGGGGGAACGGTCAGCGGCACCTGCGCCATCGGATCGCCGGGGGCGAGCTCAAGCAGCAGGAAGATTATGAGGGAGATAAATAGCAGCGTTGGAACGGATAGAACCAATCGCCGGATGGTGAAGGTGAGCATGCAGAGCGCCCTTTTCTAGACGGCTTCTTTTGTGGGAAAAGTCGGGTCCGGCAATTGCCGGACCCGACCCTAAACCCAGTCAGCGGCGGAAAGATCCGCCGCAAACCGAAATGCGCTTACTTGATGCGGTACCAGTCAGCTGCGTTCCACAGCTCGCTGTCCCAGGTGTTCAGAACAACACCACCAAGGCTGTTGGCGTGGGCCGATACACGACCACGGTCAACCAGCGGCACAACCACGTAGCTGTCTTTTGTCAGCATGTCGTTCAGCTTCTTGGCGATCTCACCGCGCTTGGACAGCTCACCAGTGCGGCCCAGTTCAGCAACCAGCTCGTCATAGGCCGGGTCACAGAAACGGTTGATGTTTTCACCCTGCCACTGGCTTTCCGGCTTGGGCGCCTTGTCGCAGGTGTGCTGCGCCAGATAGCTTTCCGGATCGGTGCCATCGAAGTTGTTGGCGTACATTTCAACGTCTGCATAGAAACGCTGGAAGGTATCGGGCGAACCGGGGTCACCACCAAAGAAGACCGAGGCGTTGATGTTACGCAGTTCGGTTTCAACACCGATCTCGTCCCACCACTGTTTGATCAGAGCCTGGAAATCCTGACGCACGGCGTTGGTCGAGGTTTGGTACAGCAGCGACAGGCGAACGCCGTCTTTTTCACGAACGCCGTCAGAGCCTTTGGCCCAGCCAGCTTCGTCCAGCAGCGCGTTGGCGCCAGCAATGTCCTGAACCAGGCAGTCGGTGTTGTCCGAGGCGTAAGCCAGCGGTGCGGGCACAAGGTTACAGGTGGGACGACCAGCCTGACCATAACCGATTTCAACCAGCAGGTCGCGGTCGATAGCCATCGACAGGGCCTTGCGGACGTTGATGTCGGACAGGGCCGGGTGGGGGGCTGCTGCGGTCGAACGCACGCCTTCCTCGAGGCTGGGCGACGGGTCGGTCATGTTCATCTCGATCCGCTCGACCAGGGTGCCGAATGCTGCGATCGGGGTGCCTTTGCCGCCTTCGGCCATTTTGGCCAGAACGTCGGGTGCCAGCTGCAGGTTCCAGGCGTAGTCAAATTCGCCTGTTTCCAGAACCGCACGACCCGAGGCCGTTGCATCGCCGCCGCCTTTGAAGGTCAGGGTGGCAAATGCCGGTTTGGCTGCATCACGGTAGTTGGTGTTCGCCGACATGGAGATCACGTCGTTTGGCTTGAACTCATCAACCACGAAGGGGCCGGTGCCGATCGGGCCAAAGTTGGCGTCGGTGCATTCCGGCGCCTTGGCACCGGTACAATCGGCAAACTGAGCTGCCTGAATGATCGGCGACTGGCCGCCCATGAAGGGACCATAGGGGTTCGGCTTGGGCTCGCTGAAGTTCACAACAACGGTCAGGTCGTCGACAATCTCAACCGAGGAAACGCCTTCGAACTTGGCCAGCTGCGCGCAGCCGCCTTCCGGATCCATGCAGTAATCGGCGGTGAACTTGACGTCCTGTGACGTCACGTCACTTCCGTCGGACCACTTGAGGCCAGACTTCAATTTCCAGGTGATCGACTTCAGATCGGCCGAAACGCCACCATTTTCAACGGTGGGAATCTCTTCCGCCAGATAAGCGACCAGCGCGCCGTCCTGGTCGTAGCGGCCAAGCGGTTCGATCACCAGCGAGGCGCTCTCGATGTCTTTGGTGCCCGAGGACAGATAGGGGTTCAGGATCGACGGGGCCTGCCAATAGATAATATTGACATGGCCGTCAGCGCCACGCTCAGCAAAGGCTGCAGGGGCAAAGGCAGTTGCTGCCACTGCGCCCATCAGGATGGACTTCAATTTCATAGGATTACTCCTCCGTTATAAAGCACGATGAGTGCTATTTTGTCCGGACATCTTTGGGCCCGGTTATTGTTGCTCAAAACGGGAAGGGAGCGTCCGAAATCATCGGTAACGCTTTGATAACAATCGGATAACTGATCTTTGTCAGCCGTCTCCGGTTGCAGACTCCCCATTTAGTCACTGGCGTTATCGAAAACAGAGTTTCAAAAAATTGCAAGGCCTGTGGTCAAGAATCTGTGACTGAAATTCTCAGACAAGGGGCGGGACGTTACGTTTCGCGCAAGAAATAGACGGTCCTGCAGGCCCGCAGCACAGAGCGCCGGGCCTGCAGGTTTTTCTTACTTGATGCGGTGCCAATCGGCGATATTCCAGATCTCGGTGTCCCAGGGGTTGAGAACCACACCACCCAGCGAATTGGCGTGGGCAGACACAAAACCACGATCCACCAGCGGCATCAGCGCGAGGCTGTCCTTGGTCAGCATGTCGTTCAGCTTGCGGCCGATTTCGCCACGCTTGGACATCTCGCCGGTCTTGGCCAGCTCGGCGACCAATGCGTCATACTCCGCGTCGCAGAAACGGTTGATGTTGGATCCCAGCCACTGCGATTCCGGTTTCGGCTCACGCCCGCACAGACGCTGAGCCAAATAGGCTTCCGGGTCGGTGCCGGGGAAGCTGTTGGTGTACATGGTCACATCGGCATAGAATTTCTGGATGGTGTCGGGCGATCCGGGATCCCCACCAAAGAAGACCGAACCGGCGACATTGCGCAGTTCGGTTTCTACGCCGATTTCCTGCCACCAGGATTTGATCAGCGCCTGATAATCCTGACGCACGGCATTGGTGGATGTGGCGAACAGCAGAGACAGGCGCACCCCGTCTTTTTCGCGCACCCCGTCAGACCCTTTTGCCCAGCCAGCATCGTCCAGCAGCTTATTGGCGCCAGCGATATCCTGCGTCATGCAGGCCGTGTTGTCCGAGGCAAACAGGGCCGGGGCTGGGACGATATTACAGGTCGCGCGTCCGGCAGGGCCGTAGCCGATTTCGGCCAGCAGCGCCCGGTCGATGGAAATCGAGAGGGCCTGACGCACGGCCATGTCACTGAACGCAGGGTGGGCGTGTTTCGCGGTGGAGCGTTCGCCCTCGGCCAGATCATGCGAAGGGTTGGTCATGTTCAGCTCCAACCGCTCGACCGAGTTGGAGAAGGCCGCAACGATCTGGCCGTTGCCTTTGCCTTTCATCGCTTCCAACACGTCAGGTGCCAGCTGCAGGTTCCAGGCGTAATCGAAGTCTCCGGTTTCCAGAACGGCGCGGGCGGCAGACTGCGCATCACCGCCACCCTTGAAGGTCACTGTGGCAAAGGCGGGTTTGGCCGGATCGCGGTATTCGCCGTTGGCAGAAAAGGAAATCACGTCGTTCGGGCGGAACTCGTCCACTTTGAAGGGGCCGGTGCCGATGGGGGCAAAGTTGGCATCGGTGCAGGAAGGGGCGGCGGCGCCGAGGCACTCCTTGAACTGTGCCATCTGGATGATGGGCGCTTCGGAGCCAACAAAGGGACCATAGGGGTTTGGCTTGGGGGAATCGTAATTGACGACCACGGTCAGTGCATCCGGGGTTTCGATGCTTGCGATGTTTTCAAACCGCTGCAGAGACGCGCAACCACCGGCCGGGTCCATGCAGTAATCGGCGGTGAACTTCACATCTGCCGAGGTCACCGGCGTTCCGTCAGACCACTTCAGCCCGTCTTTCAATTTCCAGGTGATCGACGTCAGATCGGCCGAGACGCCGCCGTTTTCCACCGTGGGAATGCCGTCGGACAGGAAGGCAACAAGTGTACCGGTCTGGTCATAACGGGCCAGTGATTCAAGCACCAGAGAGGCCGCTTCCTGTTCCTTTGTGCCACCGCTCAGGTACGGGTTCAGCGTCGAAGGCGCCTGCCAGTAGATCATGTTCAAATGGCCATCTGCGCCACGTTCGGCGCTGGCAGGGCCCGCGAGGGCCGCGGCGGCCAATGACCCTAATAGGATTGCCTTGGGTGTCATGAAGAACGTCTCCTTGTCGTCGTTTTATTGTTTTGATGGACCGGCAGCCTTGCCGCCTGAGGTCGGAAAATGGGGTGGGTCACATGTCGAAAAACCAAAAACTCACATGAATATGAATTCTCATTTAGATGATTCAGTCAAGCGCCGTTCAACTTTTTGGAGCGCTCGGTCGCACCCTTGTCCTGGCCCCTTGTGACGTAGCGGAAGTTTCAGGCGCGGGTTTGACCTTCTCGCTGAGCGCCGTTAGCGTTCACCCCAGAAGCAAAAATAAACAAAAATGCACCACCAAAAGGTGGGCAGGGGAGATGCAAGTGCTGGATCAGCCGATTGCCCGGATCAACGGATTGCGCGTTGAATTTCAAACAAAAGACGGGCCTGTGGTCGGGGTTGAGGACGTCTCGTTTGACATCAGCCCCGGTGAAACTCTGTGCATCGTGGGCGAATCGGGATCGGGCAAATCGGTCTCCTCCTTGTCGCTGATGCGGCTGGTGGAATTCGGCGGCGGCGAGATCGCAGGTGGCGAATTGATGTTCAATCAGCGCGACGGTACCGAGGTCGATCTGGCCAAGGCCGAGCAGGGTCTGATGAAGCAGATCCGCGGCAATCAGATCGGCATGATCTTTCAGGAGCCGATGACGGCGCTGAACCCGGTGTTCACGGTTGGCCGCCAGCTGACCGAAGGCCTGCGCGTCCACAAGGGCATGACCAAGAAAGAGGCCGAGGCCCGCGCGCTGGAGCTGCTGCATCAGGTGCGCATCCCGGAGCCGGACCGCCGTCTGAAGCAATACCCGCACGAGCTGTCGGGCGGTATGCGCCAGCGTGTGGTGATCGCCATGGCGCTCGCCTGCGAGCCGCGCCTGCTGATCGCGGATGAGCCAACAACCGCATTGGATGTGACCATTCAGGCTGAAATCCTCGCCCTGATGGACCGGCTGAAACGCGAGACCGGCACTGCGGTAATGTTCATCACCCATGACATGGCGGTCGTGGCGCAGATGGCTGACCGCGTGGTTGTAATGTACCGCGGCAACAAGGTCGAAGAAGGTCCGGTCGAACAGATTTTTGAGGATCCGCAGCACGATTACACCAAGGCACTGCTGGCAGCGGTTCCCAAACTGGGTGAGATGACCGGCAAGGCCTACCCAGAGCCGATGAAGCTGATGGGCGTGGACCAGAAGGAAATCGCGCCGATCAAGGGTTCGGACGAGGTGCTGCTGGAGGTAAAGAACCTCACCACCCGCTTCGCGGTGAAGGGCGGTTTCATGCGGCGCACCGTGGCGCAGGTCCATGCGGTCGAGGATATCTCGTTCAAGGTGAACAAGGGGCAGACCCTGTCGCTGGTCGGTGAATCCGGTTGCGGAAAATCCACCGCCGGCCGCTCGATTCTGCGACTGGTTGAACCGGCTTCCGGCTCGGTACACTTTGAGGGCACCGATGTTCTGGGGCTCAATCAAGGCGACATGCACAAGATGCGCCAGAACATGCAGATGATCTTTCAGGATCCCTTTGCATCGCTCAATCCGCAGATGATGTTGGCCGATCAGGTTGCTGAACCCATGCGCAACTACGGCACGGCTTCGGGGTCCGAGCTGGATGACCGTGTCGCGCATCTGTTTGACCGGGTACAGTTGCCGCGCAGTTTCATGCGGCGCTTCCCGCACGAGATGTCCGGTGGGCAGCGACAGCGGATCGCCATTGCCCGTGCGCTGGCCTTGAACCCCAAGCTGATTCTGGCGGATGAGGCCGTGTCGGCGCTGGATGTGTCTGTGCAGGCGCAGGTGTTGAACCTGATGATGGAGCTGCAGGCCGAACTGGATCTGTCCTTCCTGTTCATCAGTCATGATATGGCAGTGGTTGAACGGGTCAGCCATCAGGTCGGGGTGATGTATCTGGGCCGTCTGGTCGAGATAGGCCCGCGTGCTCGGGTCTTCGAGAACCCGCAGCACGCCTATACACAGGCGCTGATGAAGGCGGTGCCGATTGCCGATCCGCGCCAGCGCAAGGACGAACGGGATCTGAACTTCAAACCGATCCCCTCACCAATCCATGATCTGAACTACGAACCGGAACCGTCGGATTATATTGAAATTGAGCCGGGCCATTTCGTGCTGCTCACCGACAGCGGGTACTGAACCATGGCACAAAGGCTGACACCGCTGGAGATCATGCAGACGCTGATCTCCTTTCCAACGGTGAGTCGTGATACCAATATTCCGCTGGTGGACTGGGTCGCGGATTACCTTGGCGAACATGGGGTAGAAAGCCATCGCTACCGCGATCCCGAGCAGCCGAAAGAGGCGATTTTCGCCCATGTTGGCCCCATGGTCGAAGGGGCGATTGTCCTGTCCGGCCACACGGATGTGGTGCCGGTCGATGGCCAGCCCTGGACCTCGGATCCTTTCACTGTGGTTGAGCGCGACGGCAAGTATTTTGGCCGTGGCACCTGCGACATGAAAGGCTTTGACGCGCTGGCGATCTGGACTCTGGTCGAGGCGCAGTCCCGTGGTGTGAAACGCCCGCTGCAACTGGCGCTGTCTTATGACGAAGAGGTCGGCTGCACCGGTGCGCCGCCGATGATCGAAGCGATGCAGGCTGTCCTGCCCAAGGGATCTGCCGTCATCGTGGGTGAGCCGTCGATGATGAAGGCGGTGACCGGCCACAAGGGCGGGCAGGGCTATAAAACCCATGTGCAGGGGTTCGAGGTGCACTCCTCGATCATGCACACCGGGGTCAGTGCAGTGATGCAGGGGGCGCGCCTGATCGACTGGGCCAACCAGCGCAACGCCGAAAGCATGGCCGCCGAGCCGAGTGAGATCGCTGCGATGTTTGATCCGCCCTATACCACCTGCCATGTGGGCACGGTTCAGGGGGGTACAGCGCATAATATCACCGCGCTGGACTGTCATTTTTCAATGGATTTCCGCTTTGTGCCCAGTGATTCCGCCGAAGATTGGCGCGACGCCTATTTCGCCGAAGTGCGCCGGATCGAGGCCGAGATGCAGGCGGTTCAGCCGGATGCGAAAATCATTCTCGACAGCAAATTCGCGGTGCCCGGTCTGACCCCCGAGGCAGACGGCGAGGCCGAGGCCGAAGTGCGCGCCATCACCGGCGACAACGGCATCCATGTGGTCAGCTATGCGACCGAGGCCGGCCAGTTCCAGAACGCGGGCTATTCCGCCGTGGTCTGCGGTCCGGGTGACATTGCGCAGGCACACCAGCCGGACGAATTCATCACCGTGGCGCAGTTCAAGGCAGGCCATGGGTTTATGCTGGGTCTGCTGGATCGTCTCGGCGGCTGATTGCCCTGTTAAGTTTCTGCGCTTGCCACTTGCGGGAAATTACGAAACAGTTTGCACCTGTAAGGAGTAACCATCATGCCCGTCCGTAATCGTATTGCCGAACTTCACACCGAGATCACCGGCTGGCGTCGCCACCTGCACGCCAATCCGGAACTGATGTATGACGTGCATGAAACGGCCGCCTTTGTTGAGGCGCGGCTGAAAGAATTCGGTGTTGATGAGATCACACCGGGCATCGGCAAGACCGGTGTTGTGGCTGTGATCAAAGGGAAATCTGATACCAAAGGCCGGGTGATCGGCCTGCGTGCCGACATGGACGCGCTGCCAATCGAAGAAGATACCGGGCTGGATTATGCCTCGAACGTACCGGGCAAGATGCACGCTTGTGGCCACGACGGGCATACCGCCATGTTGCTGGGCGCGGCGAAATATCTGGCCGAGACGCGCAATTTCGACGGCTCTGTGGTGTTGATTTTCCAGCCCGCCGAAGAAGGCGGCGCCGGCGGAAAGGCGATGTGCGACGACGGAATGATGGACCGCTGGGGCATTCAGGAGGTTTACGGCATGCACAACGCGCCGGGCATGCCGGTCGGTGAATTTGCCACTCGGCCCGGCGGGCTGATGGCCTCCTCTGATGAGTTCGAAATTGTGGTGACCGGCATTGGTGGCCACGCCGCCGAACCGCACCGGGCAGTGGACAGCACGTTGGTGGCCGCCCAGATCCTGATCACCCTGCAAACGATTGTGTCGCGTAATATCGACCCGCTGAAGAATGTGGTTCTGACTGTCGGCACCTTCAACACAGACAGCACAGCGTCAAACGTAATCGCCCATACCGCACGCATGGAAGGCACCGTGCGCACCCTGGACGGAGAGATGCGTGGTTACGCCAAAGAGCGCGTCTTCCGCATTGCCGAAGACACAGCTTCCGCCATGGGGGCATCGGCGGAAGTGATCTGGACACCGGGTTATCCGGTTACAGTGAATACACCCGACGAGGCCGCCTATGCGGTCGAGGCGGCCAAGGCGGTGACGGATAAGGTGATCGGTGACGTCGACCCGATCATGCCGTCCGAAGATTTTGCCTACATGCTCGAAGAACGTCCGGGCGCCTATATGTTTCTGGGTAATGGGGACACGGCCATGTGCCATCACCCGCAGTATAATTTTGATGACGAAACCATTCCCGCCGGTGTCAGCTGGTTTGCTGAAATCACCGAGAGGCGCATGCCCGCGGAGTAAGATATTCCCGAAGGAGATAATCAATGCCGGTCAAGAACCGCTTTGCCGAGCTGCATAACGAAATCGCCGGCTGGCGACAGGATTTCCACAGGCACCCCGAACTGGGCTTTGAGGTGCACCGCACGGCCGGCATCGTTGCTGACAAACTACGTGAATTTGGCTGTGATGAAGTGGTGGAAGGTATCGGCATCACTGGTGTTGTCGCGGTGATCAAAGGGAAATCCAACAGCAATGGCCGGGTTGTGGGTTTGCGCGCCGACATGGATGCGCTGCCGATCCCCGAGGAGACCGGCGCAGACTATGCCTCTGTGAATGAAGGAAAAATGCACGCCTGTGGCCATGATGGTCACACTGCGATGCTGCTGGGCGCGGCGAAATATCTGGCCGAGACGCGCAATTTCGACGGCACGGCTGTGTTGATCTTCCAGCCGGCCGAAGAAGACGGCGGCGGTGGTGAGAAGATGGTGCAGGACGGCATGTTGGACCGCTGGGGTGTTCAGGAAGTCTATGCCATCCATAATATGCCCGGCTTTCCGCTGGGTGAATTCCGGTCGCGCACCGGGCCGATCACGGCGGCAGGGGATTCCTTTGAGGTCGTGATCGAAGGCAAGGGCGGTCACGCAGCCCAGCCGCATAAATCCGTCGATACCATGATGATCGCCTGCCACATGGTGCTGGCCCTGCAAACGATCCCGTCGCGCAACACCGACCCGGTGGACCCGATCGTGCTGTCGATCACCTCGATCGAAAGCTCGTCCAAGGCGACCAATGTGATCCCGCAGAAAATCACCGTCAAAGGCACCCTGCGCACCATGTCCCGCGAGACCCGCACCATGGCCCGCCAACGCATCGAGGAACTGGCCACAGGCACGGCTGCCATGTTTGGCGGCACCGCGACTTTGGACATGGATTGGGGCTATCCTGCTTCGATCAATACCGAAACTGAGGTCGGCTACGCGGCCCAGATGGCTGAGGTGGTAAGCGGCAAATACGCCGAACTGCCGCTGGTCATGGGAAGCGAGGATTTCTCTTACATGCTGGAACAGCGCCCCGGTGCCTTTATCATGATGGGCATCGGTGACGGCGCAGCCCTGCATCACCCGGAGTATAATTTCAACGATGAGGCCATCCCTATCGGATGTTCCTGGTTTGCCGAAATGATTGAACGTCGCATGCCTGCCGCCTGACGAAGGATTTGACTAATGCCAGTTAAGAACCGTTTTGCTGAACTCCACGATGAAATCGCCGCATGGCGGCAGGATTTCCATATGCACCCTGAACTGGGCTTCGAGGTCCATCGCACCGCTGGCATCGTGGCCGAAAAGCTGCGCGAATTCGGCTGTGATGAGGTGGTAGAAGGCATTGGCATCTCGGGTGTGGTCGCGGTTATCAAGGGCAAGGCCAGCACATCAGGCAAGGTCGTGGGGCTGCGCGCTGACATGGATGCGCTGCCTATTCACGAGGAAACCGGCAAGCCCTATGCCTCAACCATTGCTGGCAAAATGCATGCCTGTGGCCATGACGGCCACACCGCGATGCTGCTGGGCGCGGCGAAATACCTGTCTGAGACCCGCAATTTTGACGGCACCGCCGTGATGATCTTCCAGCCCGCCGAAGAAGGCGGTGGCGGTGGTGAGAAGATGGTGCAGGACGGGATGATGGACCGCTGGGGTATCCAGGAGGTCTATGCGATCCACAATGGACCCGGCCGCCCCTTTGGCGAATTTTCCTCGCGTGCCGGTGCGATGCTGGCAGCTGCTGACGAATATACCATCGAGTTTGAAGGCAAAGGGGGCCACGCTGCCAAGCCGCACACCACGGTGGACACGATGATGATCGCCTGCCACGCGGTGATTGCCCTGCAGACCATTTCTTCGCGCAACACTGATCCGGTGGAACAGATCGTGGTCTCGGTGACCTCGATTGAAAGCTCGTCTAAGGCGACCAATGTGATCCCGCAGCGGATCACCGTCAAAGGCACCCTGCGCACCATGTCGGAAGAGGTGCGCGCCAATGCTAAAAAACGCATCTTCGAGATCTGCGAAGGCACCGCGGCGATGTTCGGCGGCGCGGCCGAAGTGGACTACCGCGACGGTTATCCGGTGCTGGTGAATAGCGAAACGGAAGTCGGCCACGCCGCCGCCATTGCACAGAGTGTCAGCGGTGCTTACGTTGAGTCTCCTATGGTTATGGGGGCAGAGGACTTTTCCTACCTGCTGCGCGAACGCCCCGGTGCCTTCATCAGCCTTGGCACCGGAGAGGGGGCACCGCTGCACCACCCTGAGATGGATTTCAACGACGAGGCAATCCCGCTGGGCTGCAGCTGGTTTGCCGAAATGATCGAACGCCGAATGCCGGCGCAATAAAAGAATGTATGGAGTGACCAATGCCCGTTAAGAACCGCTTTGCCGAACTGCAGGATGAAATCACCGCATGGCGGCGTGACATCCACGAAAACCCGGAGATCCTGTTTGACACCCACCGCACCTCGGCGCTGGTGGCAGAGAAACTGAAGGACTTCGGCTGCGAGGAAGTGGTGACGGGCATCGGCCGCACCGGCGTGGTTGGTGTCATCAAAGGCAAGACCGACACGGCCGGCAAGGTGATCGGGTTGCGCGCCGACATGGACGCGCTGCCTATTCTGGAAGCGACGGGTCTGGATTACGCCTCCAAAACCCCCGGCGCGATGCACGCCTGCGGCCATGATGGCCACACCGCAATGCTGCTCGGCGCGGCGAAATACCTGTCCGAGACCCGCAATTTCGACGGCACCGTCGTGGTGATCTTCCAGCCCGCCGAAGAAGGCGGCGGCGGCGGTAAGGAGATGTGCGACGACGGCATGATGGACCGCTGGAACATCCAAGAAGTCTACGGCATGCACAATTGGCCGGGTCAGCCGGTCGGCTCCTTTGCGATCCGTCCCGGTAGCTTCTTTGCCGCCACCGACACGTTCGAGATGACGCTGGAGGGGCGCGGTGGCCACGCCGCCAAGCCGCATGAAACCGTGGATCCAACCGTGATGGCCAGCCAGATCGTGCTGGGACTGCAGACCATTGCCAGCCGCAATGCTGATCCAGTCGACCAGCTGGTGGTCTCGGTCACCTCGTTTGAAACCTCGTCCAATGCGTTCAACGTCATCCCGCAGAAGGTGCACCTGAAAGGCACCGTGCGCACGATGAGTGCGGCAATGCGGGATCTTGCCGAAACCCGGCTCAAGGAAGTTGGCACCGGCATCGCAACGGCCAGTGGCGGCACCGCAGAGATCAACTACATGCGTGGTTATCCGGTGATGGTGAACTCTGAAGAACAGACCGAATTTGCCGCCGAAGTCGCGGCCTCGGTCTCGGGCACTTGCAGTGACGCACCGCTGGTGATGGGCGGCGAGGATTTCGCCTTTATGCTGGAAGAACGCCCTGGCGCTTATATTCTGGTTGGCAATGGCGACACCGCCGCCGTGCATCACCCCGAATATAATTTCAACGACGAGGCAATCCCGGCCGGTTGCAGCTGGTGGGCTGAGATCGTCGAAAAACGTATGCCTGCGGCATAAATCTGCTGCCCGGCCACTGGCCGGGCACATTTACATAAGGCGTTAGGCGTTCGGAATGAACGGACCGGCGATGTCGTGCCCGCCCATGGTCGCCTGATCGGCAAGCTCCACCTCATTGGCCAGCCGTTCATCAAACAGCTGGTCAATGATCTCATCGCCCAGTTCGGCGACCTTTTGCGGCGACATGCCAGAGCGGATGGCATTCAGGCTGAACTGGATCAGAAACTCAGGGTTTTGAACCTGTTCGGTCATGTATTCTTTGGGTTCGTTCATAAGGGATACTCCACTAGGAACCGGAGGGTATCGGCGCCAAGCCATGCTTGAACGCCGCGCTTCCGATGATCTTCTGGAGTCGGAGTCTCGCCCGAAACTACCAAAATATTGTAAATGTATCCGCACTGTCTTGGGCTGGCCGGGGCGCTGACCGCGCCTGGGATCAGTGATCCAGCATCTCGCGGTAGATCGCGGTCAGCGTATCGGCCTCTTTTTGCAGGGTGAAATGATCCTGCGCGCGGCGGCGGGCGTTGGTGGACCATTGCGCGAGTTGTCCTTTGGTGCTGAGCGCTGAAGTCACCGCCTCCACCATCTGTCCGACGTCACCGGGATCGATCAGGGCGCCGGTTTCCCCATCTGCCACCAGTTCCTCAAAGGCACCAACACGGGTGGCGACGGCGGGCACGCCGCAGGACATGGCTTCCAGTGGCGTCAGGCCGAACCCCTCCCAGCGCTGTGGGGCCACATAGAGATCCAGTGCCTGATACCACCGGCCAACCTCCCATACTGGCACCTCGGGTGGGAACAACAGCCGGTCTGACAGGTCGGCCTCTTCGACCTTGGTTTTCAGCTCTGTTTCAAATGCCACGAATTTCTCGGTCGCGCGCCCCATTACCAAGGCAACAGCGTTGGGCTGGGCCTTCAGTACCTCCAGCATGGCGTCGACAAACACATCGGTGCCTTTTTGCGCGCGAATGCGGCCGTAGCAGCCGATCAGCAAGGCCTCTTCGGGCAGTCCCAGTTCGCGGCGCAATGCGGCCTTATCGGCGGGCGGCGCAAAGTCTTCGGTGTCGATGCCGTGGTGCACCACCTGCGCGGGGTTTTCCAGATAGGCCGCACCTTTGGCCGAAGTGGCAATCACCCGGTCCATGCGGCCAATCAGCCATTTGGTATAGCCGGAATGGTGGCGCTGTGAAGCCGAGGTGAACAGCAGTTTCAGCTGTTTACCCAGCAGGTATTTCAGCGCTAGTCCGCCCAGCATCTCAAGGTTTCGGCGCGCATGCCAGACCCGCACCCCAGAGGGGCCATTGCGGCGCATGAACACCAGCTGCGCGGCGCTGAGATGCGGCATCTCGGGCGGCAGGCCGCTGCCTGTGGTGGCGATGGCGATTTTCTCGCGCTGGAGCGGCACAAGGCGCACAATGGTCGAGGTGACACCGGACAGGCGCCGCTTGAAATTGGGCGCGATCACATCGGTCGCATTTGCGTCTGCCTGCGTCATTTGGCGTTCCTTCTGCCGGTCTGGTCAGACCTACCAATGGCATTGAACCATTGTCCAGTGCACTGGTCGGCCTGAACGCGTTTCAGGCCTTCAGTTCCAGCCCGCGGATCAACTCATCCGCGACACCTTCCAATTGCGCGGCTTTTTCGGCGGCGAAATCCGCGGCAGATTTGCGGGCCTGATCCAAGGCTGCCGGGTCATCCAGCCAGTGTTGCACGGCCTGTGCCAGCCCGTGAGACTCGTGAATTTCCACTGCTCCGCCGGCACTTTCCAGAGCGGGAAACGTCTCGGTGAAATTGTGATAGCCCGGACCGGTGATCACGGCCGCGCCGGATTGCGCGACTTCAAAGGGATTGTGGCCGCCAATGGGCCCCAGCGATCCGCCAAGGAAGACGATTGGCGACAGGGCGTACCATGTTCCGACCTCCCCAAGCGTGTCTGCCAAATAGACCTGCGTGTCGGCCTGCAGTGCTTGGGCCTTGCTGCGCCGCGCACTGCCCAGATCGGCCGCATGAATGAGCGCCTCGACATCGTCGCCCCGGTCTGGATGGCGCGGGGCAAGAATGAGGCAGAGATCAGGATTCGTTTTCAGGAGCTCCAGATGGGCTGCCAGAACCTGTTCTTCTTCGCCCGCATGGGTCGAGCTGGCGATCCAGACAGGCCGTGCGTTAAGGGCTGCGCGGGTTTCATCCAGCAGGTGCTGATCGACGGGCAGGGGGGCTGCTGCGGCCTTGAGGTTGCCGCCGGGGCGCAGCCGCTCGGGGCTCGCACCGATGGCGCGCAGGTCATCGGCCATACGGGCGTTCTGCGCCAGATAGAGCGAGAATTGGTCCAGCACGTAGCGGGCCGTGGGCGCGCGCTTTTGCCAGCGCCGGATAGAGCGCGGCGACATGCGGGCATTGACCAGTGCCAGACGGGCGCCGGATTTGCGCGCAGCCGTCAAAGTGAGCGGCCAAAGCTCGCTTTCCACAAAAATGCCTGCATCCGGCCGCCAGTGTTTCAGAAAACGGCGCACCGGCCCTGATGCATCCAGCGGCGCATATTGGTGGCGGCAGTTGTTCGGCATGCGTTTGGCGGCCATTTCAGCCGAAGTTGCAGTGCCAGAGGTTAGCAGGAACTGCACCTGCGGCAGCCGGGATGACAGCTTTGCCATCAGGGTCAGTGCGGCGAGGCTTTCGCCGACGGAGGCCGCGTGAAACCAGACCAGTTGCCCGTCGGGACGATCCTGGGTCGCATGACCCAACCGTTCCCGCAGCCGGTGTTCGGACACGTTAAATTCACGCAGACGGCCCGCGACCTTTCGGAAGGCAAAAGGCAGGGCAAGCGTGGTGGCCACGCGATAGGCGTGAAAAAGAGGGGTGGCGCCCGGCGTATCAGACACCTCAGCCGCCTGTATGGCTCATGTGGCGCGACATTTTTCCGGCGACGTTTTCGCGGGAATAGTCAAAGTCATGGCCGCGGGGTTTGTCGCCGATGGCCGCACGAATTGCCGCCTCCAGCCCTCCGTTGCCTTCCTCATTGGCACGAAGCGGCGCGCGCAGGTCGGCTTTGCCTTCCTGGCCCAAGCAGGTGTAGATCTCACCAGTGCAGGTGACACGCACCCGGTTGCAGCTTTCGCAGAAGTTATGGGACAGCGGGGTGATGAAACCGATCTTCTGGCCGGTTTCTTCCAGCCGTACGTAACGCGCCGGCCCACCGGTGCGTTCGGGCAGATCGGTGACCGTGTAATGTTTTTCGTATTCGGCGCGCACATCTTTCAGGGACCAGAACTGGGTGATCCGATCCTCATTGCCAATGTCACCCATCGGCATGACTTCGATCCAGGTCAGATCCATGTCGCGGCTGGCGCACCACTCAGTGATCGCAGGCAGCTCAGGCTCGTTGAAGCCTTTCAGGGCCACCGCGTTGATCTTGACCTTCAGCCCGGCTTTCTGGGCGGCATCAATGCCGCGCAGCACCTGTGGCAGACGGCCCCAGCGGGTGATCTCTTTGAACTTGGCTTCATCTATCGTGTCGAGCGAGATATTCACCCGCCGCACGCCTGCGGCGTATAGCGCGTCGGCGTATTTTTCCAGCTGCGAGCCATTGGTGGTCAGCGTTAGCTCTTTCAGCGCTCCGCTTTCCAGGTGCCGGGACATGGAGTTGAAGAATGTCATGATCCCACGCCGCACCAGTGGTTCACCGCCGGTGATCCGCAGCTTCTCCACCCCTAGGCGAATGAAGGTCGAACACAGGCGGTCCAGCTCTTCCAGTGTCAACAGATCCCGCTTGGGCAGGAAGGTCATATCCTCGGACATGCAATAGACGCAGCGGAAATCGCAGCGGTCTGTCACCGAGACCCGGAGGTAGGTGATTGCACGGGCGAAGGGATCAATTAAGGGCGCACTCATGAGGCATAGGTAAAGCGGGGTTTTGCCGCCGGCAAGAGGCAAAGGAAAATGTGATTGCCGCAGGTCAGCCAACCACCTAGAGGAGGTTGTATGCGTACTTACATATATACCCTGCTGGCGGGGCTTTCGCTGGCTGCCTGCACCGCCCCGTCTGTTCCAGATGTTCCCGCCCCTTCAGGGGGTTGGGTCTATGCGCCGTCTGGTGCCGGATCCGCCCGTCAGGGCGGATCAGTTGTCAGCCGCCAGCAAGTCGATGACGCTGGCGATTCGGGTGTCATTCTGCGTTAACGCTGTGGCTTAGACGTCTTTCAGATATTTGCCGGCTTCTTTGCGGGCAAAGGGCTTCATCGCGTCGCCATGTTCGGCCAGAAAGGCGCGAACCTGATCGGCGTCATGTTTGGAGTGATCGCGCAGCCACCAGGCGATGGATTTCTGGATGAACCAGTTGCGGTCCGGCACATAAGACGCAGCCCAGCCCAGAATGCGATCACGGGCGGCGGTCTCTTCCGGTTTGGGATTGGCCAGCTTGCCCCAGGGCAGGGTCGACACCAGCGCCGCGCGCCGTGTCCACATGTGGTCGGACTTGGTCCACTCCTCGACTTGATCCAGCCGTGAGGGATCTGCCTGCAGACGCTTTGCCACGGCCGAACAGGCATGGTCCGCTATGGCCCAGCTGTCAAAGTCAGCCGTCCAGGACTGCAGCAGCTCCCAAACTGCGGCGTCATCCTTGATCCGCGCCTGTGTCAGCAGCTTGCCTGCCACGATGCGGGCCTCAAAGATATTGGTCTGCCACAGCGCATCGGCCAGCGTCACGCGGTCCTCAAGGCTGAGATCCTGACGCCATGCTTTGGCCAGATCGTTCAGCTCGGGGTTGGCAGCACCCAGCACTTCGCGCTTTTGTTTGTGGTAGGCGGCCTTTTGTTCGGCGCGGGCCGGATCGGCATGGGCGCGCAGCTGCTCCAGATAGGGGGCGACCAGCGCGATCATCTCGTCCGACATAACGATAACCGGTTCAGCGGCCTCGCCTTCGGGCGCTTCGCCAGTGTCCGGGTTTTCGCTGATTTCGAGAACCGCATCTGCTTCGGGCGCGTCCTGTGTCTCGGGCGTGTCGTCGTTCATGTCTTCAGTCATTCTACTGTCACCGATTTTGCCAGATTGCGCGGCTGGTCCACATCGGTGCCTTTGGCGACGGCCGTGTGATAGGCCAGAAGCTGGGCCGGGATTGCATAAAGGATAGGGGTCAGGTTCGGATGAACCTCGGGCATACGGATCGTCGACCATGTGCCGTCGCCGCCTTCCGTAATCCCCTGTTCGTCAGAGATCAACGCCACTTTACCTTTGCGCGCCATAACCTCCTGCATGTTGGAGACGGATTTTTCGAACAACCCATCCCGCGGCGCCAGCACCACCACCGGCATGTGTTTGTCGATCAGCGCGATCGGCCCGTGTTTCAACTCGCCCGAGGCATAGGCCTCGGCGTGGATATAGCTGATTTCCTTCAGTTTCAGCGCGCCTTCCAGGGCCAGCGGATACATCAGGCCACGGCCCAGAAACAGCACATCGCGGGCTTCGCTCAGTTTTTGAGCGGTTTGGCGGATGGCGTCATTTTGCTCCAGTGCTGCGGACAGAACACTGGGCAGTCCGCGCAGGGCGGCGATATGCGCCTCCAGGTGTTCGGCGCTGATGGTGCCCCGGTCCTGAGCCGCCTTCAGCGCCAGCATCAACAAAACACTCAGCTGGCAGGTAAAGGCCTTGGTCGAGGCAACGCCGATCTCGACACCGGCATGGATCGGCAGCGCCAGATCGCTTTCGCGCGCGATGCTGCTTTCGGGCACGTTGACCACCGACAGGATCTTGTCGGCCTTGCCTTCGCAGTAGCGCAGCGCCGCCAGCGTGTCGGCGGTTTCGCCAGACTGAGAGACGAACAAAGCGGCGGTGCGGCCCGGAATGGGCGGCTCGCGGTAGCGGAATTCCGAGGCGATATCGACCTCGACGGGCAGCTGCGCGATCTGCTCGAACCAGTATTTGGCGGTCAGGCAGGCATAAAAGGCGGTGCCGCAGGCCACCATGGTCAGCCGGTCTATCTTGGTGAAATCAATGCCGTCGCCCGGCAGCACAACCTCGTCGCCGCCCAGAGGCAGGTAGTGGCGGATGGCTTCGGCGATGACCACGGGTTGTTCGGCAACTTCCTTGGCCATGAAGTGCTTGTGGCCGCCCTTGTCGACGCGGGCGGCGTCAACCTGCACGGTTTTGATAGGGCGGTTCGCCAGTTCGCCGCGCGCGTCGCGGGTTTCCAGCGATGTGCGGGTCAAAACGGCGCGGTCGCCTTCGTCCAGATAGGTGATCCGGTCGGTGAGCGGCGCCAGCGCTATGGCGTCCGAGCCGACAAACATCTCACCGTCCCCGTGGCCAATAGCCAGCGGAGAGCCCTTGCGGGCGGCAACAATCAGGTCTTCTTCGCCTTCAAACAGGAAAGCCAGCGCAAAGGCGCCGTCCAGCCGGTCGATGGTCTTGTTGGCGGCCTCTACCGGGGAAAACCCGTCGTTCAGGTAACGCTGGGTCATCAGGGCGACGGTTTCGGTGTCGGTGTCGGTCTGAAAACCGATGCCGCAGCCCGCCAGCTCTTCGCGCAGCTCTTTGTAGTTTTCAATGATGCCATTGTGGACCACAGCAATGGGGCCGGCGCGGTGCGGGTGGGCATTGGTGATCGAGGGTTCGCCGTGAGTGGCCCAGCGGGTGTGGCCAATGCCGGATTTGCCGCGCAGCGGGTCATGGACCAGCAGATCGGACAGGTTCACCAGCTTTCCCAGCGCACGGCGGCGGTTCAAAGCGCCATCATGCACCGTGGCGATGCCGGCACTGTCATAGCCACGATATTCCAGCCGCTTCAGGGCCTCTACCAGAATGGGGGCCGCTTCGTGATTGCCCAGAACACCTACGATCCCGCACATATTAGCTGTCTCCCTTGTCGCGTTTGGCTTTCTTGGCGCGCAGCAGATCAAACAGCTTATACGCCCGGTCCGGTTTGTTCTGTTGCGGCGTACGCGCAATCGCCAGCGCGCCGGCCTCAACATTCTTGGTGACCACCGCGCCGGTGGCTGTCATCGCCTCGCGGCCGATTTTCACCGGTGCCACCAGCATGGTGTTAGAGCCGATAAAGGCCCGCGCGCCAATCTCGGTGCGGTGTTTCATCACCCCGTCATAGTTGCAGGTGATGGTGCCCGCGCCAATGTTTGTTTCTTTACCAACCGAGGCATCCCCGATGTAGCTGAGGTGGTTGACCTTGGCGCCCTCGGCCACTTCGGCGTTTTTGATCTCGACAAAATTGCCGACCTTCACGCCTTCGGCCAGTTCGGTGCCGGGGCGCAGGCGGGCATAGGGGCCGACCACCGCATCGCGGCTGACGTGGCAGCCTTCCAAGTGCGAAAACGCCCGGATCAACGCGCCGCTTTCAATGGTGACGCCGGGGCCAAAGACCACATTGGGTTCAATCACCGTGTCGCGGCCAATGTAGGTGTCAAAGGCGAGATAGACGGTGTCCGGCGCCATCAGGGTGACGCCGAGGTCCAGCAGTTCGTTGCGCGCGCGCGCTTGGAACACCGCATCAGCGGCGGCCAGATCTGCGCGCGAGTTGACGCCCAGCGTCTCACTCTCATCACAGGAAACGGCGGTGACAGTCAGACCGTTGGTGCGGGCCAGTTCAACCACATCCGTCAGGTAGTATTCTTGCGAGGCATTGGCATTGCCCACTTGCGCAATCAGATCAAACAGGGCTGCCGATCCGCAGGCCATCAGGCCCGAGTTGCAAAAGGTGATGGCGCGCTCTTCGTCTGTCGCATCTTTGAATTCGACAATCCGCTCCAGACTGTCGCCCTGCATAAGCAGGCGGCCATAGCGGCCGGGGTCTGCTGCCTCAAAACCAAGAATGACCAGATCCGCCTTGGCGCGGGCCTCCAGCATTCGGTTCAGTGTGTCAGCGCTGAGAAAAGGCGTATCACCATATAGGACCACCACGTCGCCCTCGAACCCGTCCAATGCGGCGCGGGCCTGATCCACCGCATGGGCGGTGCCCAGCTGTTCGGTCTGCAAAACCACCTCGGCAGTCTCGTCTATATCCGCCACTGCCTGCGTCACCGCCTCGGCACCATGGCCTGCCACGATGATGGTGCGTTCAGGCTCTAGCGCCGCGCCGGCCTGCATGGCATGGGCCAGCATCGGGGCCTGCGCGATGGGGTGCAGAACTTTCGGCAGATCCGAATTCATCCGCGTGCCTTTTCCGGCGGCCAGAATGACGAGGGCAATGCTCATGTGTTTTCTCTTTGTCTTTTTTCTGCTGTCGTTTTATCCGCTGTGGGGCAGGGCGCAAGCGATAGCGCCATCAAATGACATTGCGGCTTGCAACACGCAGTGGCGAAAACACGCCTAAGGGGACCAAAATGCGGACAGTTATCTTCGATCTGGACGGGACATTGGCCGATACCTCGGGTGATTTGCTGGCGGCGGCCAATCACTGTTTTCGCCAGATGGGGCTGGGTGATGTGCTGACCCACCCATCGGACGCGGGCATTGCACTGCGTGGCGGGCGGATGATGCTGACCCATGGTTTGAAGCGCGCCGAACAATTTGATGTGGCCACGGTGGATGAGTTCTATCCGGTGCTGCTGGAGGCCTACCGCGATGCCATCGACCATCACACCGTGCTTTATCCCGGCGCGATGGAGGCGGTGGAAGCGTTGAAGACCGCAGGCTACGGCGTCGGTATCTGCACCAACAAACCCGAAGCCCTGGCTGAACAGCTGATGCAGAGCCTCGGTGTTCGCGATGCTTTTGCCTCGTTGATTGGGGCCGACACATTGCCGGTGCGCAAACCCGATCCCGAGCCGCTGTTTGAAGCGGCGCGCCGCGCAGGCGGTGATCCGGCAAAAACCATCCTTATTGGTGACAGTGACACCGACCGCAATACTTCGGCTGCGGCCGGCGTGCCATCGATCCTGGTCACTTTTGGACCCTCGGGCGAGGACATGGCGGCGCTCACGCCCGAAGGTCTGTTGAATGATTTTGCCGATTTGCCCGCGATGGTGGCTCAGCTGATCGGCTGAAGGCCCGGCGGCCTGTGTATCTGCGTGTCTTGGTGGCAGAGTGTCTGGGTGGCCAGCTTGAGCGGTGAAGAGGTATCTGGTTGCGGTGTGACGCGCGTGTCAGATCCTGAAATTAACCTCACCCCTCTTGACCGTTGGATTGGGACTTCGCACAAATCGCTGCATGACAGAGATTTTTACGGGTAACTTCACCCAGCAGGAACCCATCCCAGAAGATGCCATCGCCGCCGCAATGGCGGTGCTGCAGCACGGGCGCATTCATCGGTATAATCTGGCCGCAGATGAGGCCGGCGAGACCGCATTGTTGGAACGCGAATTTGCCGACCAGACGGGCGCTGCCTATTGCCTCGCCGTGGCCTCGGGCGGATATGCGCTGGCAACGGCGCTGCGTGCGGTCGGGGTGAAACCGGGCGACAAGGTTCTGACCAATGCCTTCACCCTGGCGCCGGTTCCGGGTTCGATCGCTTCGGTCGGGGCGGAACCGGTGTTTGTCGGGGTCACCGAGGGGCTGGTGATCGATCTGGAGGATCTGGCCGCCAAGGCGGATCAGGCCAAAGTTCTCATGCTCAGCCATATGCGCGGGCACCTGTGTGACATGGAAAGGCTGATGGAGATCTGTGATGATGCGGGCATCATCGTGATCGAGGATTGCGCCCATACAATGGGGGGGGCCTGGAAGGGCAAGGCCTCAGGCCGCTGGGGCGCAGTGGCCGCCTATTCCTGCCAGACCTATAAGCATGTGAATTCCGGTGAAGGCGGGCTGCTGATCACTGATGATGAGGATATCGCGGCCCGCGCCATCATCATGTCCGGCTCCTATATGCTCTATGGTCGTCATCTGGCAGCACCAGGGCCGGAGGTGTTTGAACGGGTGAAATACGACACCCCGAATATCTCGGGTCGGATGGACAACCTACGCGCCGCCATCCTGCGGCCGCAGCTGCGGGATCTCGACCGGCAGGTGCAGCGCTGGAACGCGCGCTACCGGGTGCTGGAAGAGGGCCTGCGCGACACGCCGGGTCTGACTGTGGTTGAACGCCCGGACGAGGAGAGCTTTGTAGGGTCCTCCATTCAGTTTTTGCTGCTGGACTGGAGCCCGGAGAAGATCAACGCAGCCATCGCCCGCTGCGCCAAGCGCGGCGTGGAGTTGAAATGGTTTGGCGGCGCGGAACCTGTGGCCTTTACCTCGCGCTATGACAGCTGGCGCTATGCTCCGGCGCAGAGCCTGCCAGCCAGTGACCGCATCCTGACCGGAGTGGTTGATATTCGGGTTCCGCTGACATTCTCCGAAGACGACTGCGCGCTAATTGCTCGGATTATCAAAAGCGAGGTCAGTTCGGTGTTTCAGGCGCAGTAAGGGGGGCGCGCTGCCCCCACCGCCAAGGGCGGTTCCCCCGGGATATTTTTGGCAAGAGGAAGCCTGCGGATTCGATATTCCTTTCGGCCGCTCCCTATTGGGGGCGGCTTTTTTCGTTTTTGATCAGGGTCTTGGGTTGATGGAATGAAAAGGCTTGATTGAGGCTTGCGGTCACCGTAGTTTATTGAACAACTGTTCAATAAATGCGGAGAGTTTGGATGTTCACTCATACGATGGCTTTTGATCTGGGCGAGGATGTGAATGCGCTGCGCGATATGGTGCACCGCTGGGCCCAGGACCGTGTGCGTCCGATGGCGCAGGAGATCGACCAGAAGAACGAATTCCCGGCCGCCCTGTGGCGCGAAATGGGGGATCTTGGCCTGTTGGGGGTCACTGTTCCTGAGGAATATGGCGGCGCGGGCATGTCTTATCTGGCGCATGTGATCGCGGTTGAGGAAATCGCGCGGGCCTCGGCCTCGGTATCCCTGTCTTACGGTGCACATTCCAATCTCTGCGTGAACCAGATCAAGCTGAACGGAACGGACGAACAGCGCGCGAAATACCTGCCACGGCTGATTTCCGGTGAGCATGTGGGGGCGCTGGCCATGTCAGAGGCTGGGGCCGGATCGGATGTTGTGGCCATGTCCCTGCGGGCTGAGAAGCGCAACGACCGCTTTGTGCTGAATGGCAATAAATACTGGATCACCAACGGCCCGGATGCGGACACGCTGGTTGTCTATGCCAAGACCGATCCGGAGGCCGGGTCAAGGGGTGTCACAGCCTTTCTGATCGAAAAGGAAATGAAGGGCTTCTCGACCTCGGCGCATTTCGACAAGCTGGGGATGCGGGGGTCGAACACGGCGGAATTGGTGTTTGACGATGTGGAAGTGCCCTTTGAAAACATCCTTGGCGAAGAGGGGCGCGGCGTGCGCGTTCTGATGTCCGGTCTGGATTACGAGCGGGTGGTGCTGGCCGGGATCGGCACCGGCATCATGGCAGCCTGTATGGATGAAATGATGCCCTATATGAAGGAACGTAAACAGTTCGGTCAGCCGATTGGAAACTTCCAGCTGATGCAGGGCAAGATCGCCGACATGTATACGGCAATGAACACCGCCCGTGCCTATGTCTATGAAGTTGCCAAATCCTGCGACAGGGGCACCGTGACGCGGCAGGACGCAGCGGCCTGCTGCCTGTATGCCTCGGAGCAGGCGATGGTGCAGGCGCATCAGGCGGTGCAGGCCTTTGGTGGTGCGGGCTATCTGAGCGATAACCCCATTGGGCGTATTTTCCGCGATGCCAAGCTGATGGAAATTGGGGCGGGTACTTCGGAAATCCGTCGCATGCTGATCGGGCGCGAGCTGATGGGCGCGATGTAGTTTAGGGCAGGGAGACAAGCAATGACAGCGCGCACCTTGCCCGGATTGCGGTCCGATGGAAGCTGGGATCTTCCCGACCGGCTGAATATGGCGCAGCAAGCCTTGGCGCATCCTCAAGAGGCGCTGGCAATTCTGGATCTGACCGGCGCGGTCCCCGAGTGGGTCACCTATGGGGCCCTGTTGGACATGGTGGATGGGCTGGTCCGGTTTTTGCAAACACGGGTGTCGCCCGGTGACCGGGTTGGGGTGTTGCTGGGGCAGTCACCCTGGTGTGCGGCGGCGCATCTGGCCTGTTGGAAAGCGGGGGTGATCTCGGTTCCGCTGTTCAAGCTGTTCCGGCGCGATGCGCTGGCGGCCCGTGTCGATGATGCTGGCCTGAGGTTTGTCTTTGCCGACGAAGAGGGCGCCGCGCTGTTGGACGATCTGTCTGACGCGGTGCAGGTCGATCAGGCCGGCCTGTCGGGCGGGGTGGTCCCCTTTGCCGAAACCGGCCCGCAGACACCTGCGATCCTGATCTATACCTCTGGCACCACGGGCACGCCAAAGGGCGCGCTGCATGGGCACCAACTGCTGACCGGCCATCTGCCGGGTGTATCACTGAGCCATGACCATTTGGGCCAACCCGGTGATATGCTGTGGACGCCGGCGGATTGGGCCTGGATCGGTGGCTTGTTTGATGTGGCGATGCCGGGTCTTGCGCTGGGCGTGCCGGTTGTGGCCGCGCGGCTGGCGAAATTCACCCCCGAGGCCTGTGCTGAAATCATTGAACGCGGCGGCGTCCGCAATGTGTTCTTCCCGCCAACCGCCTTGCGCATGCTCAAGGCGGCGGGGCAGGGGCTCGCCGGTTTGCGCTCGGTTGCCAGTGGAGGAGAGCCCCTGGGCGCAGAGATGCTCGCTTGGGGCAGGCGGCATCTGGGTGTGAAGATCAACGAATTCTACGGCCAGACCGAGTGCAATATGGTGGCCTCTTCCTGTTCCGCTGATTTTGAGCCACGCAGCGGGTGCATCGGCAAGCCGGTGCCGGGGCATGAGGTGGCGGTGATAGGCCCTGATGGCGCCTTCGCAGCCGGCGAGGGCGATGTTGTGGTGAAACGCGGCTCGGCTTCCATGCTGCTGGAATACTGGAACCGGCCGGAAGAGACCGCGGCGAAATTTCGAGGGTCTTGGATGCTGACCGGTGACCGGGGCATCTGGGACGGCGACTTTCTGCGTTTTGTTGGCCGTGAGGATGATGTGATTACCTCGGGTGGCTACCGCATCGGACCGGCTGAGATCGAAGACTGTCTGATGACCCACCCGGCGGTGGCCACGGTCGGCGTTGTCGGCAAGCCGGACAGCCTAAGGACAGAAATTGTGAAAGCCTATGTGGTTTTGAAGGCAGAGGCCTCGGCTACTGAAGTCGAGCTGCAGAACTACGTCAAGGAACGGCTTGCAAGCTATTCCTATCCAAGAGAAATCGCCTTTCTAAAGGCGCTGCCGATGACAGTGACCGGCAAGGTGATCCGCAAGGAATTGAAGGCGCGGGCCGCGCTGGAAGGAGAAACAGACAGATGAAACTCACATCCAAAGCGATACCCTCCTCGGAAGGCTTCAAGCAGAACCGCGCGGCGCATCTGGACGCGCTGGCGCAGATCTCGCAAGCGGCCGAAGCCGCCCGCATGGGGGGCGGTGAAAAATCCCGCGCGCGCCATGAAAGCCGCGGCAAGATGCTGCCGCGCCGCCGGGTGGCAAACCTGCTGGATCCGGGCTCGCCCTTCCTCGAAATCGGCGCCACGGCAGCGCATGGCATGTACGATGGCGTGGCCCCGGCGGCTGGTGTGATTGCAGGCATTGGCCGGGTCCACGGGCAGGAGGTCATGGTGGTCTGCAACGACGCCACCGTGAAGGGCGGCACCTATTATCCGATGACGGTGAAAAAACACCTGCGCGCGCAGGAGATCGCCGAGGAAAACAACCTTCCCTGCATCTATCTGGTGGATTCGGGCGGCGCCAACCTGCCCAATCAGGACGAGGTTTTCCCCGACCGCGATCATTTTGGCCGTATCTTCTATAATCAGGCGCGGATGTCGGCCAAGGGGATTGCGCAGATCGCCGTGGTCATGGGGTCCTGCACGGCAGGCGGCGCCTATGTGCCGGCCATGTCCGACGTGACCATCATCGTAAAGGAACAAGGCACCATCTTCCTCGCCGGCCCGCCGCTGGTGAAGGCCGCCACGGGAGAGGTGGTCAGCGCCGAGGATCTTGGCGGCGGCGATGTGCATACACGCCTCTCCGGTGTCGCCGATTATCTGGCGGAAGATGACAGCCACGCCCTGGCATTGGCCCGGCGCGCGGTCCTGTCGCTGAACATCTCAAGGCCACGCAGCGTGAACTGGCAGAGCCCGGAAGACCCGGCCTATGATCCCGAAGAGATCTTCGGCGTGGTGCCCGGTGATCTGCGCACCCCCTATGACATCCGCGAGGTGATCGCGCGGCTGGTCGACGGGTCGCGCTTTGATGAATTCAAGCCGCGCTTTGGCGAAACATTGGTGACCGGTTTTGCCCACCTCAAAGGCTGCCCCATCGGCATCATCGCCAACAATGGCGTCTTGTTTTCTGAAGCGGCCCAGAAGGGTGCCCATTTTGTCGAGCTTTGCTCACAGCGCAAAATCCCGCTGGTTTTCCTGCAGAACATCACCGGCTTCATGGTGGGCCGCAAGTATGAGAACGAGGGCATCGCCCGTCACGGCGCCAAGCTGGTGACGGCAGTGGCCACGACCAATGTGCCAAAAGTGACCATGCTGGTCGGCGGTTCCTTTGGCGCGGGCAATTACGGCATGGCGGGTCGCGCCTATCAACCACGCTTCCTGTGGACCTGGCCCAACTCGCGGATCTCGGTCATGGGCGGAGAGCAGGCGGCGGGCGTGCTGGCAACCGTGAAACGTGACGGCATCGAGCGACAGGGCGGCAGCTGGTCACCGCAGGAAGAAGCCGACTTCAAACAGCCCACCATCGACATGTTCGAAGAACAAAGCCATCCGCTTTATGCTTCCGCGCGCCTCTGGGATGACGGCATCATTGATCCGCGCAAAAGCCGCGACGTGCTGGCGCTTTCGCTCAGCGCCGCGCTCAACGCGCCCATCGAGGATACGCGCTTTGGCGTGTTCCGGATGTGATCCGTTTCCTCTTGCTGAAAATATCCCGGGGGTCCGGGGGCTGGCCCCCGGCGCGACCCATAGAAAAAGGACCAAACGCATGTTTGAAAAAATCCTGATCGCCAATCGCGGCGAGATCGCATGCCGGGTGATGGAAACCGCCCGTGCGCTGGGCGTTAAAACCGTGGCCGTATATTCGGATGCAGACCGCGATGCCAAACATGTGGCCAGCGCTGATGAGGCCTATCTGATCGGCAACGGGCCTGCGCCTGCGGACAGCTACCTGCTGGGCGCAGAGATCATTTCCATCGCTAAGGCCTCGGGCGCACAGGCCATCCACCCCGGCTATGGGTTCCTCTCAGAAAACCCGGAATTTGTCGACGCGGTAGGGGCCGCGGGCCTGACATTCATCGGCCCCTCTGCCAGCGCGATCCGCGCCATGGGGTTGAAAGATGCCGCCAAGGTGCTGATGGAGGAGGCCGGGGTGCCGGTGGTGCCCGGCTACCACGGGGACAATCAGGATCCTGATCATCTACAAAAGGCGGCAGATACGATCACTTACCCGGTGCTGATCAAGGCTGTCGCCGGCGGCGGTGGCAAGGGCATGCGACTGGTGGAGCGCCCAGAGGATTTTGCGCAGGCCCTCAAAAGCGCGCAGGGTGAGGCGACCACCGCCTTTGGCAACCCGGATGTGCTGATCGAGAAATATATCCAGCAGCCGCGCCACATTGAGGTGCAGGTTTTTGGTGACGGCAAACAGGCTGTGCATCTGTTTGAACGCGACTGCTCGCTGCAGCGCCGCCATCAGAAAGTGATCGAAGAAGCCCCCGCGCCCGGTATGACCGAAGACATGCGTGCGGCAATGGGGCAGGCGGCGGTGCAGGCGGCTGAGGCGATCGGCTATAAGGGGGCAGGCACCGTTGAATTTATCGTCGATGGCGCCAACGGGCTGCGCCCGGATGGGTTTTGGTTCATGGAGATGAACACCCGCCTGCAGGTGGAACACCCGGTGACCGAGCTGATCACTGGCGTCGATCTGGTTGAATGGCAATTGCGCGTGGCATCCGGGGAAAGCCTGCCAGGCCGGCAGCAGGATCTGACGATAAATGGTCACGCTTTTGAGGCCCGGCTTTACGCTGAAGACGTGCCCAAAGGGTTTCTGCCTGCCACCGGTACACTGACCCATCTGGAGTTTCCTGCCAGCTGCCGCGCCGACAGTGGCGTGCGGGCGGGGGATGCGATCAGCCCGTGGTATGATCCGATGATCGCCAAGGTGATTGTCCATGGCCCGTCGCGGGCCGCAGCCCTGCAGAAATTGTCCTCGGCGCTGGAACAAACGCAGGTTGCGGGCACTGTGACGAACCTGGCCTTTCTTGGCGCGCTGGCCGGTCACAAAGGATTTGCCTGCGGCGAGGTGGATACCGGCCTCATCGCCCGTGATCTGGAGGATCTGGCTGCGCCGCCCATCGTGCAGGTGGCTCAGAAAACCGCTGCGGCAATGGGGGCTCTCGGGCTGGTGCAGACCACGCCGGAGACCGGTTTCACACTGTGGGAACCGCTGCACCGATCCGTGCAGCTCAGCCATCAAGAAGAGGTTTTTGTCGCTGATGTTCAGGTCGATGGCCCTGACCGGCAGATCTGGACCATCGATGATGTGGAGGTTATCGCAAACCGTCGTGGCGGCGCCTGGATGCTGGATGGCATGCCGATGCCGCAGGTGGCTCAGTCCGGGCCGGAGATCACTGTCTTTGACCGCTACGGGTTTTCCTTCACGGTGATTGATCCGCTGGACCGCGATGCCTCGGCGGCGGGAGACAGCAATGTGATCGAAGCGCCGATGCCAGGGCTGGTGAAGGCCGTTTTTGCCACCGCTGGCCAGTCCGTAAAGGAAGGCGACCGGCTGGCCATTCTGGAGGCGATGAAAATGGAACACGCACTGTTGGCCGCCCGCGATGGGGTGGTAGCAGAAGTTCTGGCCACGGACGGGGACCAGGTTGAAGCGGGTGCAGCGCTGGTGAGACTGGAAGAGGCCGCGGTGTAAGGCTGTGACCTGAATTGATACGTCAGGCAGCGCGGCAGTTGGCGCTATTTGAGTATTTGGGAAAAGATGAAAGCGGAGGCACGCATTATGGGTGACCGGGTCGAGATTTTTGAGGTGGGGCCGCGGGACGGGTTGCAGAACGAGGCGCGCGAAATCCCGGTTGCGGAAAAGGTGGCCCTTGCTGATTGCCTCAGCCGCGCCGGGTTTTCCCGTATCGAGGTGGCCAGTTTTGTATCCCCCAAATGGGTGCCTCAAATGGCCGGTTCAGCCGATGTTCTGGCAGGGATTAGCCGGGTTTCCGGTGTGCGATACGCCGCCCTGACGCCAAACCTGCGCGGCTATCAGGATGCGGTTGCCGCAGGTGCCGATGAAATCGCTGTCTTCGCCTCGGCGTCAGAGGGGTTTTCCAAGGCCAATGTGAATGCCACGATTGAGGACTCCATTGCCAGATTTGTGCCGATACTGGAGCAGGCCCGCCAAATAGATCTGCCGGTGCGCGGCTATGTCTCCTGCGTGACCGACTGCCCCTTCGATGGGCCCGTGGCCCCGGACAAGGTGGCGGCGGTTGCGGATCGCCTGTTTGGGCTGGGCTGCTATGAGGTCTCGCTTGGGGATACGATCGGCAAGGCGACCCCGGATAAAATCGCTAAGATGCTACTGGCGGTGAAAGATCGGGTGCCGGTCGCCCGGCTGGCGGGGCATTATCACGACACCGATGGGCGGGCGCTGGACAATATCGATGCGTCCCTGTCGCTTGGACTGCGGGTGTTTGATGCGGCGGTTGGCGGGCTGGGCGGCTGCCCCTATGCGCCGGGTGCAGCCGGCAATGTGGCAACCGAAGCGGTACATGCCCATCTTGTCAGCCTTGGCTATGAAACAGGGCTTGATGCAGCGGTACTGGACGAGGCGGCCGCCATGGCGCGCGCCACGCGCACCGAGTGATACCCGGAACTCCCCTTCAAAATTCCGTGCAAGTTTCTGGGTTCAGAAATTCGTACAACAGGAGAGATGATGTTTGACACTCTGACACTGGACACTGATCCGCGCGGCATCGCAACACTGACGCTGAACCGCCCGGAAAAACATAACGCGCTATCGGCACAGATGATTGCCGAGCTGACCACCGTCGCAGCACAGCTGGGGTCGGATGACGGCGTGCGCGCCGTGATCCTGACCGGTGCCGGAAAATCCTTCTGTGCGGGCGGTGATCTGGGCTGGATGAAGGAACAGATGGCGGCGGATCCGCAAACCCGATTTCGCGAAGCGCGCAAGTTGGCCGAGATGCTTCAGGCGCTGAACACCCTGCCAAAACCGCTCATCGGCGCGCTGCAGGGCAACGCTTTTGGTGGGGGGGTCGGCATGGCCTCGGTCTGTGATGTGGCCATTGGCGCGCAGCATCTGAAAATGGGGTTGACCGAGACAAAACTGGGGCTGATCCCGGCCACAATCGGCCCTTATGTTATCGCTCGCATGGGGGAGGCAAAAGCCCGCCGGGTCTTTATGTCGGCGCGCCTGTTTGACGCCGATGAGGCGCGGGATCTGGGGCTCTTGGCACGCGTCGTCCCGGCCACTGATTTGATGGCCGCCGCCATGGCCGAAGCGATTCCCTATCTGGACTGCGCACCCGGCGCCGTTGCCTCGGCCAAAAAGCTGGTGCGCGACCTTGGCCCGACCATTGATGATGCGGTAATTGATCACACCATTCAGGCCCTTGTTAACCGCTGGGAGACCGATGAGGCCGCGCATGGAATTGATGCATTTTTCATGCGCCATAAGCCCCGCTGGCAAGCCTGACAGGGGCTTGCGCGATTTGGCTCCGGCCGTGGATGCGAAACCCGACTATTCCTACAAAAAAACTAAGAAATTAACCGGTGATGTGCTTCTGCCGCGACGATAAATCATGTGTTTATCAATGCTCTTGTGTTGGTTGACGATAGGGGGGGGCGGGAGTAGACAAAGGCCCAAGTCAACACGCCAATTTGCCGGTGCGCGGATCCCCGCGTGCAGAATAAGGAGCCACTCGTGGAAGAGATGTTGCGGGAATACCTCCCGATCCTCGTGTTTCTGGCCGTCGCCGCGGGCCTCGGAATCGTTCTCATTCTGGCAGCTGTCGTGCTCGCCGTCCGCAACCCGGACCCCGAGAAGGTAAGTGCCTACGAGTGCGGTTTCAACGCCTTCGATGACGCACGGATGAAATTTGATGTCCGGTTCTATCTGGTCTCGATCCTGTTCATCATCTTCGATCTCGAAATTGCCATGCTGTTTCCCTGGGCTGTCGCCTTCAAGGACGTCAGTATGGTGGGTTTCTGGTCGATGATGGTCTTCCTGGGCGTTCTTACAATTGGCTTTGCCTACGAATGGAAAAAAGGGGCCTTGGAATGGGAATGATGACCGGAGCCAATACGGCTGGCGTCGACAAAGAAGTTGTCACCCAGGCCCTGAACGCCGAACTGCAGGACAAGGGTTTCCTGCTGACCTCGGCCGAAGACATCATCAACTGGGCCCGTACCGGCAGCTTGCACTGGATGACCTTTGGTCTGGCCTGCTGCGCGGTTGAAATGATGCATACCTGCATGCCGCGCTATGACGCCGAACGTTTCGGCATCGCGCCGCGCGCCTCCCCGCGTCAGTCGGACGTGATGATTGTGGCTGGCACGCTGACCAACAAGATGGCACCGGCCCTGCGCAAGGTCTATGACCAGATGCCCGAGCCTCGCTATGTGATCTCGATGGGCTCCTGCGCCAATGGCGGCGGCTACTATCACTATTCCTATTCTGTTGTGCGTGGCTGCGACCGCGTGGTGCCGGTGGACATTTATGTTCCGGGTTGCCCGCCGACGGCTGAGGCACTGCTTTATGGCCTGATGCAGCTGCAGCGTAAAATCCGCCGCACCGGCACTCTGGTTCGCTGATCGGCTTTGGTTGGAGATTGAATTGATGACTGAAGCCCTGAAAGAACTCGGCGCCCATATCGAAGCCAAGCGCAGCGACTGCGTGCTCGGCTGGGACATCGCCTTTGGTGAGCTGAACATCGACGTGACCCCGGCCAATATTGCCGGTCTTGTCGATTTTCTGACCTCGGACCGGACCTGCAAGTTCTCGTCGCTGGTGGATATTACGGCTGTGGATTACCCCGAGCGTGCCAAACGCTTCGACGTGGTTTACCACTTCCTGTCGATGTACCAGAACCAGCGCATTCGCCTGCGGGTTTCGGTGCGCGAGGACGAAATGGTGCCCTCGATCGTTGACATCCACCCCTCGGCCAACTGGTTCGAGCGTGAAGTCTTTGACATGTTTGGCATCCTGTTCTCCGGCCACCCGGATCTGCGCCGTATCCTCACCGATTATGGCTTCCGTGGCCATCCGCTGCGCAAGGACTTCCCGACCACCGGCTACACCGAAGTGCGTTATGACGAGGCGCAAAAGCGCGTGGTCTATGAGCCGGTGAAGCTGGTGCAGGAATACCGCCAGTTTGATTTCATGAGCCCATGGGAGGGTGCCGAATACATCCTGCCGGGTGACGAAAAAGAAGGAGCGAAGTGATGGACGGCTCCAAGCTTGATCACAAGTATGACGACGGCAGCTCGGACGCGCAAAGCGGCGAGCAGAAGATCCGTAACTTCAACATCAACTTCGGCCCGCAGCACCCTGCGGCGCACGGTGTGCTGCGTCTGGTTCTGGAACTGGACGGCGAGATCGTAGAACGCTGCGATCCCCATATCGGCCTGTTGCACCGTGGCACCGAAAAGTTGATGGAAAGCCGCACCTACCTGCAGAACCTGCCCTATTTCGACCGCCTCGACTATGTGGCGCCGATGAATCAGGAACATGCTTGGTGTCTGGCAATCGAGAAGCTGACCGGCGTTGAAGTGCCGCGCCGTGGCTCGCTGATCCGGGTTCTGTACTCCGAAATCGGCCGTGTTCTGAACCACCTGCTGAACGTCACCACACAGGCGATGGACGTGGGCGCACTGACCCCGCCGCTCTGGGGTTTTGAAGAGCGCGAAAAGCTGATGTGTTTTTACGAACGGGCCTGCGGTGCGCGTCTGCACGCGGCCTACTTCCGTCCCGGCGGTGTGCATCAGGATCTGCCCGATGACCTGCTTGACGATATCGATGTCTGGGCGATGGAATTCCCCAAGATGCTGGCCGATATCGACGGGCTGCTGACCGAAAACCGCATCTTCAAACAGCGCAACTGCGATATCGGTGTTGTGACCGAAGATGACATCCAGAAATACGGCTTCTCGGGTGTCATGGTGCGGGGATCCGGTCTGGCATGGGATCTGCGTCGTTCGCAGCCCTATGAGTGCTACGACGAGTTCGACTTTCAGGTCCCGGTTGGCAAGAACGGTGACTGCTACGACCGCTACCTCTGCCGCATGGAAGAGATGCGCCAGTCGACTTCGATCATCCGTCAGGCCATTGCCAAACTGCGCGAAGCCACCGGCGACGTGCTGGCCCGCGGCAAGCTGACCCCGCCGAAACGCGGTGACATGAAAACCTCGATGGAGAGCCTGATCCACCACTTCAAGCTCTACACCGAAGGGTTCCACGTGCCCGCCGGTGAAGTCTATGCCGCCGTTGAAGCACCCAAAGGTGAGTTTGGCGTCTATCTGGTCGCGGACGGGTCCAACAAACCCTACCGCTCCAAGATCCGCGCGCCGGGCTTCTTGCACCTGCAGGCGATGGACCACGTGGCCGGCGGCCACCAGCTGGCCGACGTCGCCGCCATCATCGGCACCATGGATGTTGTGTTCGGGGAGATCGACAGATGATCGCTTCCCGTACCATTCATCTTTCCGCAAATACTCCCGCCGGAGGCATCCGCGCGGGCAACACCCACCGAAAGGTGATCTGATGCTGCGCCGTTTGCATTCCGAACAGCCCGATAGCTTTGCCTTCACCCCCGCCAACCAGGCCTGGGCCGAAGCGCAGATGACCAAATACCCCGAAGGCCGTCAGGCCTCGGCTGTGATCCCGCTGTTGTGGCGTGCACAGGAACAGGAAGGCTGGCTGACCAAGCCCGCGATTGAAACCGTCGCCGATATGCTCGGCATGGCCTATATCCGCGTGCTGGAAGTTGTGTCCTTCTACTTCATGTTCCAGATGCAGCCCACCGGATCGGTTGCCAATATCCAGATCTGCGGCACCACCACCTGCATGATCTGCGGCGCCGAAGATCTGATCGCGGTCTGCAAGGAAAAGATCGCCGAAAAGCCGCACACCCTGTCGGCGGATGGCAAGTTCACCTGGGAAGAGGTCGAGTGCCTTGGTGCCTGCACCAATGCGCCGATGGCGCAGATCGGCAAGGACTATTACGAAGATCTGACCGCCAAGGGCTTTGCGCAGATGATCGACGATCTGGCCGCTGGCAAAGTGCCGGTTCCGGGTCCGCAGAACGGCCGCTACGCCGCTGAGCCCAAACTGGGCCTGACCACGCTCACCGACTACGAGTCCGGCAAGACACAGTATAACGCTTCTGTTCAGCGCGCTGTGGATCTGTGCGAGACCGTGAAGCGTATTCAGGGCGACGAAGTTCCGCTGCTGACGCCTTGGGTTGGCAAAGACGGTGTTGTGGCCGGTCGTGCTGCCGCCGACCCCGCTCCCAAAGCGCCCGAGACGCCGAAGCCTGCCGTGAAACAGGCCGCCGAAGCCAAGAAGGCCGCGGCGAAAAAGCCTGCTGCAAAAGCCGAAGCACCCGTTGCCGAAGAAAAAGAACCTGAGGTTCTGAAAGCGGCGCGCGGTGGCAAGGCGGATGACCTGAAGCTGCTGAAAGGCGTGGGCCCGAAACTGGAAGAGACCCTGAACGAGCTGGGCTTCTTCCACTTTGACCAGGTCGCAGCCTGGGGCGAAGCCGAGGTTGCCTGGGTTGATGCCCGCCTGAAGTTCAAAGGCCGTATCGAACGCGACGGCTGGATCGAACAGGCCAAACAGCTGGCCTCGGGCGAAGAGACCGAGTTTGCCAAAAAGGCCAAAGAAGACGGCCGTTACGACGACGAATAACCGCCACTGCCCCGGACGATCCGGGGCGGGGTAAGAGATTGAAGACCTATGAGCGCAGAACGCGACACAGCCATCGCCCGCAAGGGCCGCCATATCTCGCTGGTGATTGCCGGCACGATGCTGGCTTGGATCGCGTGTTCGCTGGTCATCGGCCCCATGCTGGGGCTGCCGGGCCGATACGCGCTTCTGTTCGATTTCGCCGCGCTTGCGGGGATGATCTATGCAGGGGTCAACATTGTTCAACTCTGGCGCATGCGCCGGGATAGCCAAGGGTAGCAGACATGCTGAAGGATCAGGATCGGATCTTTACCAACCTCTACGGGATGCATGACCGCACGCTGAAGGGCGCGCAGCAGCGCGGCCATTGGGACGGCACTGCGGGTCTCATTGAAAAGGGTGCCGACTGGATCATCCAGACGATGAAGGACTCGGGCCTGCGTGGTCGGGGTGGTGCGGGTTTCCCGACCGGCCTGAAATGGTCCTTTATGCCCAAGGAAAGCGACGGTCGCCCGTCCTACCTGGTGATCAACGCTGACGAATCCGAGCCCGCGACCTGCAAAGACCGCGAAATCATGCGCCATGATCCGCACACGCTGATCGAGGGCGCGCTGATCGCCTCTTTCGCGATGAATGCACATGCTTGCTATATCTACATTCGCGGCGAATATATCCGCGAGCGCGAAGCACTGCAGGCCGCCATCGACGAGGCCTATGACGCAGGCAAGCTGGGTAAGAACGCGGCTGGTTCTGGCTGGGATTTCGATCTCTTCCTGCACCACGGTGCCGGCGCTTATATCTGCGGTGAAGAAACTGCGCTGCTGGAAAGCCTCGAAGGCAAAAAAGGCATGCCCCGGATGAAGCCGCCGTTCCCGGCCGGTGCTGGTCTTTATGGCTGCCCGACCACTGTGAACAACGTAGAGTCCATCGCGGTTGTACCGACCATCCTGCGTCGCGGCGCGGACTGGTTCTCCTCCTTCGGGCGGCCCAACAATGCGGGCACCAAATTGTTTGCCATCACCGGCCACGTCAACACCCCCTGCGTCTTCGAAGAATCGATGAGCATGCCGGTGCGTGACCTGATCGAGAAACACGGCGGCGGCGTGCGTGGTGGCTGGGACAATATGAAAGCCCTGATCCCCGGTGGCGCCTCCTGTCCGGTTTTGCCGCGTGATGCGCTGGAAGGCGCGATCATGGATTTCGACTGGATGCGCGAAAACAAATCCTCTTTCGGCACCGGCTGCATGATCGTGATGGATCAGAACACCGATGTGGTAAAGGCGATTTGGCGTCTGGCGAAATTCTTCAAACACGAAAGCTGCGGCCAGTGCACGCCCTGCCGCGAAGGCACCGGCTGGATGATGCGGGTTATGGACCGTCTGGTGACAGGCGAGGCCGAGATCGAAGAGATCGACATGCTATGGGACGTGACCAAACAGGTCGAAGGCCACACCATCTGTGCGCTCGGCGATGCGGCGGCCTGGCCGATCCAGGGTCTTATCCGCCACTTCCGCGAGGAAATCGAAGACCGCATCAAGGCTAACAAGACCGGGCGCATGGGCGCCATGGCTGCGCGCTGAGGGGACGGGGCATGATGACTATCAAATCCGTTGCATTGATCGCTGCAGCCAGCCTGGCGCTTGCCGCCTGTTCCAGGGAGGACAGCCGCACCCGTTACGACGGCGTTCCTTTTCAGGTGAAATACAAAGCCGTGAACAAAAAAGTGTCGCGCAAGGATTTCGTCGTCGAGGTCAGGGATCCGCAACTGTCGGAAACCGGCGCGCGTGCCGCTGCACATCATAACGGCGTCACCTATTGTCTGACCGATGCGGGCTATGGCACGTCGGACATCCTCTGGGAAAATGACCCGCTGGACGAAGAGGTCGCACTGGTGATCGAAGGCAATTCGGCCATTTTCCGCGGAAAGTGCAATCCTTGAGCGGAAAACCGGCATATCAGGCCCCAAAGGCCGCGCCGCTATTGAATAGCGGCCGCACAGGCGCGCGCGTTTGGCACTCCACATTCAAGGAGACTGCTATGAAACGTGCCCTGATCGCCTCTGCCCTGATTGCTGTGGCGGCACCCGTTGCTGCCAAACCGTCGCTGCGCGACGTGCCCGAAATCGAAAACCCGCTGTTCGCCGTCGCGGTGGCCAAGGAAGTATCCGACCACTGCGATGATATTGCACCGCGTTATTTCAAAGGCTTGGGGCAGTTGCGCCAGCTCAAAGCACGGGCAAATGCGCTGGGATATTCGGACGATGAAATCCGCGACTACGTGGAAAGCAAAACAGAAAAAGCCCGGATGCGGGCCAAGGGCGAGCGTCTGCTGGCCCAGAACGGCGTGACCTACGCCGACCCGGAAACATTCTGCGCCTATGGCCGCGCAGAGATTAAGAACAACAGCGCGATCGGCGTTTTACTGAGGGCGAAATAGACCATGTCTAACCTCCGCAAGATCAATATTGACGGAACCGAGATCGAAGTCGACGGGGCGATGACCCTGATCCAGGCCTGTGAAGAGGCCGGGGTGGAAATTCCTCGCTTCTGCTACCACGAACGTCTGTCGATTGCCGGCAACTGCCGCATGTGTCTGGTCGAGGTTGTTGGCGGCCCGCCGAAACCTGCGGCCTCTTGCGCGATGCAGGTTCGCGATCTGCGCCCCGGTCCCGAAGGTCAGGCGCCGGTCGTCAAAACCAACTCGCCGATGGTCAAAAAAGCCCGCGAAGGCGTGATGGAATTCATGCTGATCAACCACCCGCTGGATTGCCCGATCTGCGATCAGGGCGGCGAATGTGATCTGCAGGATCAGGCGATGGCCTACGGCATCTCCGGCAGCCGCTTCACCGAAGCCAAACGCGCGGTGGATGATCTGGACCTCGGTCCGCTGGTCTCCACCACCATGACCCGCTGCATCAGCTGCACCCGCTGCGTCCGCTTCACCACCGAGGTGGCCGGTATTGCCCAGATGGGTCAGACCGGCCGCGGCGAAGACGCCGAGATCACCAGCTATCTGAACCAGACGCTGGACAGCAACCTGCAGGGCAACATCATCGACCTCTGCCCGGTTGGTGCGCTGACGTCCAAGCCCTATGCCTTCACGGCCCGCCCTTGGGAGCTGACAAAGACCGAAACCATCGACGTCATGGACGCGCTGGGGTCGAACATCCGCGTCGACACCAAAGGCCGCGAAGTGAAACGCATCATGCCGCGCAACAATGACGGTGTGAACGAAGAATGGATCAGCGACAAATCCCGCTTTGTCTGGGATGGGTTGCGCCGCCAGCGTCTCGACCGTCCTTACGTGCGCGTCGATGGCAAGCTGAAGCCCGCCACCTGGCCCGAAGCGCTGAGCGCCGCCGCTGCTGCGATGAAGGGCAAGAAAGTTGCCGGTCTGATCGGTGATCTGGTCCCGGTTGAAGCGGCTTACGCGCTGAAGCAGCTGGTTCAGGGTCTGGGTGGTAATGTTGAATGCCGCACCGATAATGCGCGCCTGCCTATCGGCAACCGCGCCGCTTATGCCGGCACTGCCTGCATCGAAGATATCGACAGCGCCAAGGCGATCATGCTGATCGGCACCAACCCGCGCGAGGAAGCGCCGGTGCTGAACGCCCGTATCCGCAAGGCCTGGGCCAATGGCGCCAAGATCGGTGTTGTCGGCCCCGCAGCTGATCTGACCTATGAGTATTTCCACCTTGGCACCGGCCGCGAAGGTCTGGACGCGCTGCACAAGGCGGATCACGCCGATGCGCTTGGCAAGGAAACGCTGGTTATTGTCGGGCAGGGCGCCCTGCGCGAAGCTGATGGCCTGGCGGTTCTGGCAAACGCTCAGAAATTTGCTGCTGAAACCGAAAGCAAACTGCTGGTGCTGCACACCGCAGCGTCCCGCGTTGGTGCGATGGACATTGGTGCTGTCACGACAGGCGGTATTGAGGCGGCCTTCGATGGCGCAGAGGTGGTCTACAACCTCGGCGCGGATGAGGTCAGCATCGATGCTGGTGCCTTTGTGATCTATCAGGGCAGCCACGGTGATCGCGGCGCACACCGCGCGGACGTGATCCTGCCGGGCGCAGCCTACACTGAGGAAAACGGTCTTTTCGTGAACACCGAAGGCCGCCCGCAGCTGGCCATGCGCGCCGCTTTTGCGCCGGGTGAAGCCAAGGAAAACTGGGCCATCCTGCGCGCACTCAGCGCCGAGTTGGATGCCAAACTGGCCTATGACTCGCTGGCGCAGCTGCGCACTGCCTTGATTGCTGAGGTGCCGCATCTCGCCAAGATCGACGAAGTGCCGGTCAATGAGGATGCCGCACTGGACGTAGAACCGATGGGCAAGGCAGATTTCCTGCCCGCGGTAAAAGACTTCTACCTGACCAACCCAATCGCCCGCGCATCCGAGGTGATGGCAGAACTGTCTGCCGCCGCCAAAGCCCGCGCTGGTGAAAAGATCGCGGCCGAGTGATCCGCGCTGCACTCATATCGCCCCTGATGCTGGCTGCCTGTGTTGAGGCCCCCAGTCAGGAGACGCGTGTGGCCCCCGATTACCGGGGTGTCCAGACCAGTCTGCTGGAAGGCGATTTGGTGCAGTTCCATGTCTCCATGGGCGGTGTGCCTCTGGCGCAGGATCTTGATAACTATGCCGAATGTGCTGCCGCGCAGTACACGCTGATCCGGGGTTACGGATTTGCGCGTCATGTGCGGACAAAAATGAACGAAGAGGGTGGCGTATGGACAGCCGATGCTGTCTACACCGTCTCACCCTCCCTGCCGCGTGGTTTGCGCACCCTCGACGCCGAAGTCGTGGTTGCCGATTGCGCGGAAAACGGAATACCCACGGTGTGAGGACCTATGGCTGAATTCTTTAACACCCCCGGCGGCATCGCCCTTTTGATACTGGTGCAAGTGCTTGCAGTTGTTGCCTTTGTCATGATCTCTCTGCTGTTCCTGGTTTACGGGGACCGCAAGATCTGGGCCGCTGTGCAGATGCGCCGCGGGCCCAACGTGGTTGGCGTCTACGGCCTGCTGCAATCGGTGGCGGACGCGCTGAAATATGTCGTCAAAGAGGTGGTGATCCCCGCCGGTGCGGACCGGTCGGTCTTCATCCTGGCGCCGCTTACTTCCTTTGTGCTGTCGATGATCGCCTGGGCGGTGATCCCTTTCAATGACGGCTGGGTTCTCAGCAACATCAACGTCGCCATTCTCTATGTCTTCGCGGTCTCCTCGCTTGAGGTTTATGGCGTGATCATGGGCGGCTGGGCGTCGAACTCGAAGTACCCGTTCCTCGGCTCGCTGCGGTCAGCCGCACAGATGATCTCTTATGAGGTCTCGATCGGTCTGATCATCGTTGGTGTGATCATTTCGACCGGCAGCATGAACTTCGGTGACATCGTGCGCGCACAGGACGGTGATCTGGGTCTGCTGAACTGGTACTGGATCCCGCATTTCCCGATGATCTTCTTGTTCTTCATCTCGGCACTGGCGGAAACCAACCGCCCGCCGTTTGACCTGCCAGAAGCTGAATCCGAGCTCGTCGCCGGCTATCAGGTTGAATATTCCGCCACCATGTTCCTGCTGTTCATGGCCGGTGAATATATCGCCATCTTCCTGATGTGCGCACTGATGAGCCTCTTGTTCTTCGGTGGCTGGTTGTCCCCGATCCCCGGTCTGCCTGATGGCGTGCTGTGGATGGTCGGCAAGATGGCCTTCTTCTTCTTCCTCTTCGCGATGGTGAAGGCGATCACCCCGCGTTACCGCTATGACCAGCTGATGCGCCTGGGTTGGAAGGTCTTCCTGCCGTTCTCGCTGGCTTGGGTGGTCTTCGTATCCTTCGCTGCAAAATTCGAGTGGTTCGGTGGCTTGTTTGCCCGCTGGGCCGTAGGGGGCTGATCATGACGCAGATCGACTACACCCGCGCCGCCAAATACTTCCTGCTGCAGGATTTCTGGGTCGGCTTCAAACTGGGGATGAAGTATTTCTTGGCCCCCAAGGCCACCCTGAACTACCCGCACGAGAAGGGCCCACTGTCGCCTCGTTTCCGCGGTGAACACGCGCTGCGCCGCTACCCCAACGGGGAAGAGCGCTGCATCGCCTGTAAGCTATGCGAAGCGGTCTGCCCGGCGCAGGCGATCACCATTGACGCGGAACCCCGCGAAGATGGCAGCCGCCGCACCACGCGCTATGACATCGACATGACCAAATGCATCTACTGCGGCTTCTGTCAGGAAGCCTGCCCGGTGGATGCGATTGTCGAAGGCCCGAACTTCGAGTTCGCCACCGAGACCCGCGAAGAGCTGTTCTACGACAAGGACAAGCTTCTGGCGAACGGCGAGCGCTGGGAAGCCGAGATTGCCCGCAACCTTGAAATGGATGCGCCCTACCGATGAGCGACCCGAAAAACCCTTTTGAGACCATGATGGCCCAGGCGCAGGAGATGGCGAAGGCGTTCAACCCTTCGCTGGAGAATTTTGCACCCAAAGAGGCGATGAAGGGTTTTGAGGCCCTGTGGCCGACCATGCCCAAAGAGGTCATGGAAATGATGTTCGGCAAGACCGTCAACAAGGACGGTCTGGATGCCAAGACCCGGCTGCTGCTGACGCTGGCCGGGCTGACCATGCAGGGCGCACAGGCAGATACCGCCGTGCGCCAGACCGTGCGCCACGCTTTGGAAGCGGGCGCCAAGAAACAGGAGATCGCGGAAGCGATCGGACAGATGTCGGTATTTGCCGGCGTCCCGGCTGTGACAAAGGCGCTGGAGCTGGCGCAGGAAGTCATGGCCGACAAAGGGGACGATGAGACATGAGCGTTTTTGCCTTTTACCTCTTCGCCATCAGCGCCATCACCGGCGGGCTGTTCACTGTGATCAGCCGCCAGCCGGTGCATTCGGTGCTGTGGCTGATCCTGGCCTTCATATCCTCGGCCGGGCTGTTTGTGCTGCTGGGGGCTGAATTTGTCGCCATGCTGCTGGTCATCGTCTATGTGGGCGCGGTCGCGGTGCTGTTCCTCTTTGTGGTGATGATGCTGGATGTCGATTTTGCCGAGCTGAAAGCCGAGATGGCGCGCTACATGCCGCTGGCGCTGCTCATTGGCCTGGTGATCCTGATGCAGTTCGTCATGGCCTTTGGTGCCTGGGAGACCTCCCATGCTGCCGCCGACCTGCTGGCCGCGCCGGTACCGGCCGACAAGCACAACACCGAGGCGCTTGGCCTCATTATCTATGACCAATACTTCCTTCTGTTCCAGCTGGCGGGCCTGATCCTGCTGGTGGCGATGATCGGCGCGATCGTGCTGACCCTGCGCCATCGCACCGACATCAAGCGTCAGGACATCATCGCCCAGATGATGCGTGACCCGGCCAAAGCGATGGAACTGAAAGACGTGAAACCGGGGCAGGGGCTTTGATCCAATGATCGGAATTGAACATTATCTGACGGTCGCGGCGACATTGTTCGTCATCGGCATCTTCGGGCTCTTCCTGAACCGCAAGAACGTCATCATCCTGCTGATGAGCATCGAGTTGATGCTGCTGGCGGTGAATATCAACCTTGTGGCCTTCTCCAGCTTCCTTGGGGATCTGGTCGGGCAGGTCTTCACGCTCTTCGTGCTGACCGTGGCCGCCGCCGAGGCCGCCATTGGTCTGGCGATCCTGGTCTGCTTCTTCCGTAACCGCGGCACCATCGCCGTGGAAGACATCAACGTGATGAAGGGCTGAGCGTTATGGAAACCATCCTTCTCTTTGCCCCGCTCGTCGGGTCTATCATCTGCGGCTTCGGCTGGAAGTTCATTGGCGAAACGGCTGCCATGTGGACCGCCACCGGTCTGCTGTTCCTGGCAGCCCTGCTGTCCTGGATCGTCTTCCTGACCTTCGACGGAACCACAGAGCACATCGAAGTTCTGCGCTGGATCGAAAGTGGGTCCCTGTCGACATCCTGGGGCATCCGTCTGGACCGTCTGACCGCGATCATGCTGATTGTTGTCACCACCGTGTCCAGCCTCGTGCATCTCTACAGCTTCGGCTACATGGATCACGATCCGCAGTGGAAAGAGGGCGAAAGCTATAAGCCGCGCTTCTTTGCTTACCTGTCCTTCTTCACCTTCGCGATGCTGATGCTGGTGACCAGCGACAACCTCGTGCAGATGTTCTTTGGCTGGGAAGGTGTGGGCGTTGCCTCCTACCTGCTGATCGGCTTCTACTACCGCAAGCCCACCGCCAACGCGGCGGCGATGAAAGCCTTTATCGTCAACCGTGTCGGTGACTTCGGCTTTGCACTTGGTATCTTTGGCCTGTTTTTCCTGACTGACAGCATCAACCTGAACGACGTTTTTGCCGCCGCCCCGACGCTGGCCGAAACCGAGCTGAGCTTCCTGTGGTCCGAGTGGAACGCGGCAAACCTGCTGGCTTTCCTGCTGTTTATCGGCGCGATGGGTAAATCGGCGCAGCTGATGCTGCACACATGGCTGCCGGACGCGATGGAAGGCCCGACACCTGTTTCGGCTCTGATCCACGCGGCAACCATGGTGACCGCGGGTGTCTTCCTCGTTTGCCGCATGTCGCCGCTGATGGAATTCGCACCCGAAGCTACTGCGTTCATCACCGTCATTGGTGCCTGCACGGCCTTCTTTGCCGCGACCGTGGGTCTGGTTCAGACCGACATCAAACGCGTCATCGCTTATTCGACCTGTTCGCAGCTGGGCTATATGTTCGTGGCTGCAGGCGTTGGCATGTATTCGGCAGCGATGTTCCACCTCTTCACGCACGCTTTCTTCAAAGCGATGCTGTTCCTTGGCGCCGGTTCGGTCATCCATGCGATGCACCACGAGCAGGACATGATGAACTACGGCGGTCTGCGTAAGAAGATCCCCTTCACCTTTGGTGCGATGATGATCGGTACGCTGGCCATCACCGGTGTCGGCATTCCGCTGACCACCATCGGCTTTGCCGGCTTCCTGTCCAAGGATGCGATCATCGAAAGCGCCTATGCGGGCGGGTCGATGTTCGGCTTCTGGGCGCTGGTGATTGCGGCCTTCATGACCTCTTTCTACTCCTGGCGCCTGATGTTCCTGACCTTCTATGGCAAGCCGCGCGGCGACAAGCACACGCATGATCACGCGCATGAAAGCCCGAAGGTCATGCTGATCCCGCTGGGTGTTCTGGCTGTAGGGTCTGTGCTGGCAGGTATGCTGTGGTACGGCTCCTTCTTTGGTCACGCGGATCAGGTCGGCAAGTTCTACGGCATCCCGGTTGCAGAAGCCTCGGCCGAAGGCCACGGCGAAGAAGCGGACAGCCACGGTGACACAGACAGCCACGGCGAGACTGATGGCCACGGCGACGCAAACGATCACGGCGCGGCTGGCGAACACCACTATGTGTTCGCAGGCAAGCCGGGCGAGGGCGGTCTCTACATCGGCAAGGACAACCACGTTCTTGAAGATGCCCACGCAACCCCGGCTTGGGTGAAGGTTTCGCCCTTTGTTGCCATGCTTCTGGGTCTGGTTCTGGCGCTGTGGTTCTACATCTGGAACCCGACGCTGCCCGGTCGTCTGGCCAAGCAGCAGCAGCCCTTGTACCTGTTCCTCAAGAACAAGTGGTACTTTGACGAGCTCTATGACGTGATCTTCGTCAAACCCGCGCTGGCAATCGGCCGCTTCCTTTGGAAAAAGGGCGACGGCAAGACCATCGACGGCTTCCTGAATGGCGTTGCCATGGGCATCGTTCCCTTCTTCACCCGTCTCGCTGGCCGCGCCCAGTCCGGGTACATCTTCACTTATGCTTTCTGGATGGTGCTGGGCATTGCTGCCCTGGTCACCTGGATGTCGATCGGCGGAGGATCGCACTGATGGACTCGCTCCTTACTATCGTCACTGTCATCCCGGCGCTGGCGGCCCTTATCATGGGGGCCTTCCTGCGCGGCGAGGATGAAGCGGCACAGCTTAACGCCAAATGGATTGCCCTTGTGGCAACCTCGATCACCTTCCTGGTGAGCCTCGGCATCTACTTTGGCTTTGATGCTGCAGACACCGGTTTCCAGTTCGTGGAAGAGCGCGACTGGATCTTCGGCCTGAACTATAAAATGGGCGTCGACGGGATTTCGGTTCTGTTTGTGATGCTGACCACCTTCATCATGCCGCTGACCATTCTGGCCAGCTGGAACGTGAAGACACGCGTCAAGGAATACATGATTGCATTCCTGCTGCTGGAGACCCTGATGCTGGGTGTCTTCATGGCGCTGGATCTGGTGCTGTTCTACCTGTTCTTCGAAGCAGGGCTTATCCCGATGTTCCTGATCATCGGCATCTGGGGCGGTAAGGATCGCATCTACGCCTCGTTCAAGTTCTTCCTCTACACCCTGCTCGGCTCGGTCTTGATGCTGGTGGCGATGATCGCCATGTATGCGGACGCAGGCACCACCGACATCGAGACATTGCTGACGCATACCTTCTCGGCCAGCAGCTTTGATGTTCTGGGCATCCACGTTGTGGGCGGCATGCAGACGCTGGCCTTTGTGGCCTTCTTTGCCTCCTTCGCGGTGAAAATGCCGATGTGGCCGGTGCACACCTGGCTGCCGGATGCACACGTTCAGGCGCCGACCGCCGGTTCTGTCGTGCTGGCGGCGATCCTTTTGAAAATGGGCGGCTACGGCTTCCTGCGCTTCTCTCTGCCGATGTTCCCGGTGGGTGCCGAGGTGATGAGCAACACCATCCTGTGGATGTCAGCCATCGCCATCGTCTATACCTCGCTGGTGGCGATCGTTCAGGAAGACATGAAAAAGCTGATCGCCTATTCCTCGGTCGCCCATATGGGTTTCGTGACCATGGGCATCTTTTCGGTCAACCAGCAGGGCATCGACGGCGCGATCTTCCAGATGCTGAGCCACGGCTTCATCTCTGCCGCACTCTTCCTGGCAGTTGGCGTGATCTATGACCGGATGCACACCCGTGACATCGACGCCTACGGCGGTCTGGTGATCCGCATGCCAGCCTATGCGCTTGTCTTCATGTTCTTCACCATGGGCAACGTCGGCCTGCCGGGCACCTCTGGCTTTGTGGGTGAATTCCTGACCCTGATGGGCGCTTTCCAGAAGAACACCTGGGTGACCGCGGTTGCGGCAACCGGTGTGATCTTCTCGGCCGGTTACGCGCTGTGGCTGTATCGTCGTGTTGTCTTTGGCGACATGATCAAGGGCAGCCTGAAAGCGATCACTGACATGACCACGCGCGAACGCTTCATCTTTGCGCCGCTGGTGGCGATGACCATTATCCTCGGTGTCTACCCGGCGCTGATTACCGATGTGATCAGCCCCTCAACCACCGCGCTGATCGAGACCTATAACGCTGCTCTGGCCGCTGCGGATACCTCCGCTGTGACCCAGATCGCCTCGCACTAAGGAGCCTGGAAGATGATCCAAGCTGATCTTTCCGTAATCCTGCCGGAGATCTTTCTGGCGGTCTACGCCATGGCTGCGCTGCTGTTTGCGGTCTACACCGGCAAGGACAAGCTGGCCAAACCGCTGGTCTATGCCACAGCCCTGGTGATGGTGGTTCTGGCCATCTATGTGGGGTCCTCCAGCACCGGCACAACCGAGGCTTTTGGCGGCATGTTCGTCAACGACGCCTTCGCCCGGTTTGCCAAGGTTGTGATCCTGCTCTCTGGCGCCATCGTGATGGTGATGGGCGAGGATTACATGCACCGCCGCGGCATGCTGCGGTTCGAATATCCGATCCTCATCGCGCTGGCCTCGGTCGGCATGATGATGATGGTCTCTGCCGGCGATCTGATGTCGCTGTATATGGGGCTCGAGCTGCAGTCGCTGGCGCTCTATGTTGTGGCCGCCATGCGCCGCGACAGCGTAAAATCGACCGAAGCGGGCCTGAAGTACTTCGTGCTGGGCGCACTGTCCTCTGGTCTGCTGCTTTATGGTGCATCGCTGGTCTACGGTTTTGCCGGCACCACCAAATTCGCAGGTATCATCACTGTTGCGCAGCACGGTGAAGTCTCCGTTGGTCTGCTGATCGGTCTGGTTCTGCTGATTTCCGGTCTGGCCTTCAAAGTCTCTGCCGTGCCGTTCCACATGTGGACACCGGACGTCTATGAGGGCGCGCCGACGCCCGTCACCGCCTTCTTCGCAACCGCGCCAAAGGTCGCTGCCATGGGTCTGTTCGCCCGTGTCATGCATGACGCCTTTGGCCATGCGGTCAGCGACTGGAGCCAGGTTATCGCTCTGCTCGCGGTGGCCTCCATGTTCCTGGGGGCGGTGGCTGCGATTGGCCAGCGCGACATCAAACGTCTGATGGCCTATTCCTCGATTGCCCATATGGGCTACGCGCTGATCGGCCTCGCGGCTGGCACCGAGTTCGGGGTAGAGGCGATGCTGGTCTACATGGCGATCTATGTCACCATGAACATCGGCACCTTTGCTTTCATCCTGATGATGGAGCGCGACGGCAAACCGATCACCGATATCAACGCGCTGAACCAGTTCTCCAAGAAAGAGCCGGGCAAGGCGCTGGCGATGTTGGTGCTCTTGTTCTCGCTGGCCGGTGTGCCGCCGATGCTGGGCTTCTTTGGCAAGTTCTACGTGCTGCGCGCAGCGGTGGACGCCAATATGACATGGCTGGCGGTTGCTGGTGTTGTGGCCTCGGTCATTGGCGCCTTCTACTACCTGCGCATCGTGTTCTACATGTACTTCGGCAAAGACGGCGAAGAGATGCAGAGCCGCGGCTCCATGTTGCTGAACGGCCTTCTGGCAGCCTCGGCGATTGCCATGGTTGCGGGGACCTTCACCACACTGGGCATCGAAAATGCAGCAGCTTCAGCGGCGGCCACTCTGGTCCACTGAGCGCAAATACACTAGACAGGGAAAAGGCCTGGTCCAGGGGACCGGGCCTTTTCGCCGTTTTGAGGAGCAGCTATGAGCGACTGGCCCGAAGGTTACGCAAAGCGGGTGCTGGCCGAGGTGGACAGCACTCTGGACGAAGCCAAACGTATTGCGCCGGATCTGGCGGGGCCTGAGTGGATTTTAGCACTGAGCCAGACCAAGGGCCGCGGACGGCGTGGCCGGGATTGGAAAGATCCGAAAGGCAATTTCGCAGGCACGCTGGTGATGCGCCCCGAAGGCGACCCGGAACAGGCAGCCCTGCGCAGCTTTGTGACCGCACTGGCGGTCTATGACGCCTGCGCCGAGGTGACGGGCCGCACCGAAGGGCTGGCGCTGAAATGGCCCAATGATGTGCTACTGAACGGCGGCAAACTGGCCGGCATCCTGCTGGAAAGCTCTGGCAAGGGCATGGCAGTGACCCATCTGTCGATTGGTATTGGCGTGAACCTGATGGAGACGCCAATGAAAGAATGGCTGGAGCCCGGTGCCGTCTGGCCGGTGTCGCTGATGGGTGAAACAGGTGTGCAGGTGGCGCCTGAGGATTTCCTCAACGCGCTGGCTGCTGCCTTTGCCCGCTATGAGACGCAGTTCCGCACCTATGGGTTTGAACCCATTCGCACCGCCTGGCTGGCCCGCGCCGCCAAACTGGGAGAGGTGATCACCGCCCGCACCGCCGGGCGCGAGACCACCGGTACGTTTGAGGATGTGGACAGTGCCGGAAATCTGGTGCTTAAGACAGCCAAAGGCCGGGTTTCGATCCCGGCCGCTGATGTATTCTTCTAGGGCAGGGGACGCGCATGCTTCTGGCAATTGACTGCGGCAATACCAACACCGTGTTCTCGATCTGGGACGGGGAGGAATTCCTCTGTACCTTGCGCACATCTACACACCATGCGCGTACGGCGGATGCCTATTTCACCTGGTATTCGACGCTGGTGAACCACTATGGCATTGATGCGGACATTACGGATGTGGTGATCTCCTCGACCGTGCCGCGTGTTGTCTTCAACCTGCGCGTCTTTGCTGATCGCTTCTTTGGCTGTCGGCCTCTGGTGGTGGGCAAACCCGACTGCCTGTTGCCCTACGCGCCGCGCGTGGATGCGGGCACAGCCGTGGGCCCGGACCGTCTGGTCAACACCGCCGGTGCTTTTGATCGGCACGGCGGCAATCTGGTGGTTGTGGATTTTGGAACCGCTACGACATTCGATGTGGTGGCCGAGGATGGCGCCTATATTGGTGGGGTGATCTCACCCGGCATCAACCTTAGCCTCGAAGCGCTGCACCAGGCGGCGGCAGCGCTGCCGCATGTGGACATTACCCAACCTGAGCAGGTAATAGGCACCAACACCGTTGCCTGCATGCAGTCTGGCATCTTCTGGGGCTATGTGGGCCTCGTCCGGGAAATCTGCGCGCGCATCAAGGCCGAGCGCGGCGTTCCCATGAAAATTATCGCAACAGGCGGGCTGGCGCCTTTGTTCCAGCAAGCGGCGGATCTATTTGACGCCTATGAGGATGATCTGACCATGCATGGTCTGCAGATCATTCATCAGTACAATAAGGAAAACGGTACACTCGATGAGCAGTGAACGATTGATCTACCTTCCCCTCGGCGGGGCAGGTGAAATTGGCATGAACGCCTATGTTTATGGCTATGGCAAACCCGGCAAAGAACGTCTGATCCTTGTGGATCTGGGCGTGGCCTTCCCCGACATGGATACGACGCCTGGCGTTGATCTGATCATGCCGGACATGAAATGGCTGCAAGACCGCAAGGACCAGCTCGAAGGCATCATCATCACCCATGCCCACGAAGACCACATCGGTGGCGTGGCGCATATGTATTCTTCGCTGAACGTGCCGGTCTATGCCCGGACCTTCACCGCCAATATCGCCCGGCGCAAGATGGAAGAGCACGGCCACGATCCCAAGATCGTGCAGACCGTGCAGCCCTGGCCGGAGACGATGAAGATGGGTCCCTTCACCATTGGCGTGGTGCCGATGGCGCACTCGATCCCCGAAAGCGGCGGTCTGGTGATCGACAGTCCGGCGGGCCGTATCGTGCACACCGGTGACTTCAAACTGGACCCCACGCCGATCGTCGGCGAAGGCTTTGATCCCAAGGTCTGGGAAGAGATCGCTAAGGACGGTGTGCAGGCGCTGATGTGTGACAGCACAAACGTCTTCTCGCGCCATCCCGGCCGCTCTGAAAGCGAGCTGGGCCCGGAAATCACCCGCCTGATCGGCGAAGCCAAGGGCATGGTTGCGGCCACCACCTTTGCCTCCAACGTGGCGCGGGTGAAAACGCTAGCCGAGGCCGGCGAACGTGCAGGCCGCTCGGTTGTTCTCTTGGGTCGCGCCATGCGCCGCATGGTGGATGCCGCGGTGGAAACCGGCGTTCTGACCGATTTCCCCAATTGCGTCAGCCCCGAGGATGCCACCAGCCTGCCGCGTGAAAACCTGATGCTGATCGTCACCGGCAGTCAGGGCGAACGCCGCGCAGCCACCGCGCAGCTGGCCCGTGGCAAATACCGTGGTCTGACGATGAAGAAGGGGGATACCTTCCTGTTCTCCTCCAAGACCATTCCGGGCAACGAGAAGGGTGTGATTGGCATCATCAACCAGTTCTCGCAAAAGGGCATCGATGTTGTTGATGACAGCTCTGGGCTCTATCACGTGTCGGGCCACGCCAACCGCCCCGATCTGGAAGCGATCCACGATCTGATCAAGCCCAAGATACTGGTGCCGATGCACGGCGAACACCGCCACCTGCGCGAACATGCCAAGCTGGGTGAGGCCAAGGGCATTGCCAGCGCGCTGGCCGTGAATGGCACGATGCTGGACCTGACAGATGAAACGCCGAAAGTGGCCGATTACGTCGAGACGGGCCGTACCTATCTGGACGGTTCCGTCAAGATCGGCGCGCTGGACGGTGTGGTGCGCGACCGTATCCGCATGGCCCTGAACGGCCACGCAGTGATCAGCGTGATCATGGACGAAGAAGACGAGCCGCTGGGCGAGCCCTGGGTCGATCTGAAGGGCCTGCCGGAAACCGGCACCTCCAAGGCCGCATTGGTTGAGGTCATGGAAGAAGACCTGAACCAGTTTATGATGCGTGCTGACGCCAAGACCCGGCGCGATGATGATAAGCTGGAAGAAGCGCTGCGCCGCATTGGCCGCCAGTCTGCCCTCTCCGAGATTGGCCGTAAGCCGGAAATCACGGTGATCGTCAGCCGCATGCGCTGACACTGGCCGGGCAAGGCGTCACGCTTTGCCCGCCCTCTCGCTCCGGGTTATTCCCAATCGGAAGCAAACAAAGAAAAAGCGCCCGGGCCGAAAGGCCGGGCGCTTTTTCATTTCAGCTGCTGCTGGAATGCAGGATCAGGGGTGCAGCGGCCGTGCGCAAGACGGGCAGCTGGTCGCCTTTTTCGGCAGGGCAACAAGCCATGCAAAGGCGGCACGGATGCCATTGGCCATGGCGGCAGCCCGCAGACGCTGCGCTTCATTTTCGATGGCGCGGATCTCGCTCATGGTCAGGGGATGAAAGTCGACGTTGGTCATTGGAGTGTTCCGGTTCAGAAAAGTAGGACTGCCAAGTGGCGTTGACGGCGGTATACGCTCATAAAATCCCAATGAAATCAGACAAACTCGAAATGCCGCTATGCAGAAAACGCAGGGGTCCATGCGTTTTCATGCAAAAGGCCGCCCGGATCAGGGGCGGCCTTGTACTTCTGTCTGGCAGGTAGAATTAGCTCGTGCGGCGCTCTGCAAAGCTCAGTGCGATGAAGCTGGGCATATGGTCGCCCATGCCGACCACGGTCTTGCCGTTGCCGCGATCCTGACGGCCACCGCCACGCTGCGAGCGGCCGGACGGCTGTCTGTTGTTGTCCTGACCTGCGTCACGCGCGGATTTCTGGCGGCTGTTGTCCTGACCAGCATCGCGGCCCGAATCTCTGCCGGACGCTCGGCGACCACGGGGTTTCTTCTCTTCGGCCTGAACCGGCTCTTTGTCCTTGGCGGCCTCGGGTTTGGCGCTCTCGGGCTTGGCGGCTTCGGCCTTGGAAGGCTCCGGTTTTGCGGCCTCAGTCTTGGCCGGTTTGAGCGGGTTATCCAGACGCGGAATGGCCTTCTGGATCAGCGCTTCCACCGCATCCAGCGCCTTTTCGTCGCGCGGATTGCAGATTGTGATCGCCTTGCCTTCGCGCCCGGCACGGCCTGTGCGGCCGATCCGGTGCACATAGTCTTCGGCGTGGCCGGGAACATCGAAGTTGAACACATGGCTGACGCTGGGAACATCCAGGCCGCGCGCCGCAACATCCGAGGCTATCAGCAGGCGCAGGGTGCCTTCGCGGAAGGCATCAAGCGTCTTCATGCGCTGCGACTGCTCAAGGTCACCGTGAATGGCGGCGGCATTATAGCCGTATTTCTTCAGCGATTTGGCCGTGGCATCCACGTCAATCTTACGGTTACAGAAGACAATGGCATTGGTGCATTTGTCACCTTCACCGTCGATCAGCGCCCGCAGAACTTTGCGTTTCTCGCTGCCTTCACGGTCTCGGCGCGAGGGTTTGAACATCACCACGTTCTGCGCGATGGTCTCAGACGCGGTCGCCTGACGGGCGACTTCGATGCGGGCCGGGGCCGACAGGAACGTATTGGTGATTCGCTCAATCTCCGGCGCCATAGTGGCCGAGAAAAACAGCGTCTGACGGGTGAAGGGTGTCAGAGAGAAGATCCGCTCGATATCGGGGATGAACCCCATGTCGAGCATCCGGTCGGCTTCGTCAACGACCATGATCTCAATGCCGGTCAGCAGCAGTTTGCCGCGTTCGAAATGGTCCAGCAGACGGCCGGGAGTGGCGATCAGAACGTCAACACCGCGGTCGATCAGCGCTTCCTGTTCCTTGAAGGAAACGCCCCCGATCAGCAGGGCTTTGGTCAGTTTCACGTGCTGGGCATAGGTGTCGAAGTTCTCGGCAACCTGTGCCGCCAGTTCGCGCGTCGGGCACAAAACAAGGCTGCGTGGCATGCGTGCACGGGCGCGGCCACGTGCCAGACGGGTGATCATCGGCAAGGTGAAAGAAGCGGTCTTGCCAGTCCCGGTCTGAGCGATGCCCAGAACGTCTTTGCCTTCCAGTGCGGGCGGGATCGCCCCTGCCTGGATCGGAGTCGGCGATTCATAACCGGCTTCGTCAATGGCCTTGAGGACCTTCGCATTGAGGTTCAGTTCAGAAAATTTTATCATGAGCATCCGCTATTTGCGGACACTCTCATGGCCCGCGCGTGTCAGGTAGGGGCCGGACCCGTGCGGTCACTGCGCGCGTCGCGCTTTTCGGCTTGGGGCCGAGATAGCAAAAATGGCGGCAATGGTCAAATGGCACGGTTTGAAACGGCAAATGATCCAGGAAATGGGGGTTTGCGGAAACAGTCTATGCGGATTCCGGGAAATGTAACGCGCGCAAATGGTTGAGGCGCAGATCGCGAATCTTCAGCATGTTCTCGGCTTGCAGGCGGCTGCGCAGTGCCGGGGAATCGGCGCAGATCTCGTCGTAAAAATCACGCAGCCCCTGCTGGCCGTTTTCCGCCTCTATTCGGGAGAGCAGATCATGCATGTTGATGCCTCCCAGCTCGACGGGCCGATTTGGCCCCAGAGAGGCCCGATAAGACCCTTTTTGTAGCCGGTAGCGGTAGTGTGCCAACCAGCTTTCCCAATCCTTGGCGTGAAAATGACAAAGATCGATAGACGGGAGATTCACCTGACAGGGGTTTTGGATGTCCTCCAGATAGGCGTTGTGAATTCGCAGCTTCATGCCGTCATAGCCGGTGCGCACGAAGACCTTACCGTTGGTGTGGCTCAGGAATCCACCGCGCACATATCTGCCAAATTGCGGGTAAACCCTCTCCAGCGCCGGGCTTTGTCCGGGCGCGCCAGGCGGTAGAGTTTTGAAACCCGTGTCGCTGCCAGCCAGCGATTCTATCGGGCGGATTCGCGCGCAGATGGCCTCGGCGGGAAGATCCCTTAGAACCTCGGCAATCGGCCGGTCGGCCCACAGGAATTCATCCACATCGATATGGATCAGCCAATCGGCCTGTTGTGCCGCCTGCCGCCGGTAGGCGCGGGTGGCGTTGCTGGTCTGGCGGACCTGATGTTTTTCCGGCCGGGCCTGTTTGCGCCGTGACCAATAGTCTGCATCGCAGGTGATCACCCGGATTTTTGGATGCGCCTTCAGAACGGGCAGGGCCTCGGGGTTGGGGGCGTCCAGATAGATGAAAATGCGATGGGCGCCGGCCTCCAGATGATAGGCCGCGAAATCCAGAATGGCGCGCTTGTCCGCCTTGATTGTTGTGCAGATGGCCCAGGTCGGCGGCTTAGCTGTCTGTGCTGTCATCGCCCTGCGGCCTCCACTTGTAGCGCTGGATGCGGCCAAAGACGGATCGTTTGTCTGCCAGCAAAAGCTCCAGCATGCGCATTCCCAGTGGCTGGAAAACCGGATCCGCATCCGCATAATCCCACAGACGGCCGATCATGTTCAGATCCAGATCGCCCTGACGCAGGGAATAGGGCTGCATGTCAAAAGCCAGATCATGCATTTCCTTGCTGCGCTTCCAGACAAACCCATGGTCATTTGGTCGGCCAGACACCCGGCGTTCACTGTCATGCAGTTTGATGAGGTCGAACAGCATGTAAAACCCCAGCCCGCCCTGTCGCTGCTCCAGTGTGGCGCCGTGATCCGCAAAAGTAGCCGCCGCCGAAATCAGCCACCGGATCGGCAACTCCTGGGCCAGCGTTTCGCCCATGTCACGCCACATGCGCAGGAACAATGCAACAGCCTCTGCAGGCGGAGAGCGCCGCCGCAGAAATGCGATCATCAAGGCATGGCGGGCAAAAAGCTCCGATTGGCCGTCGAACTCTTCGCATATGGCATGCCATTTTCGGCTGGCGTCGCGCCGCCCGCCACCGGTGAACCCGGCCTCGGGCGATGGTGGCACCGCAACCCGCTTGAGGTGCAGGGCCTGCAGGTCGGTGTCCAGCGGTGGAACCTCGCTCACCGCATCCAGAAAGGGGGCTGACCGGCGGTCCAGCCGCTGCAGGATCGGGCCGATGCCGCCGGGGTACAGGGTGTCGTCTATGTCCATCCTGCCCGGCTCCGCTTTGGTCGCTTCCTCAGACCATCATTTCCTTGGTCGCGGTCAGTTTCAAGTCCGGATAATCGCGTTCCACCCGGTCGATGTCCCATTGCAGGCGGGTCAGGTAAACGATGTCACCATCATGATCGTGGGCGATGTGCTGTTTGTTGACGTTCACAAACTTATCAAGGGCTTGCTTGTCGCCACTAACCCAGCGGGCCGAGGTGAACTGGCTTTGCTCGAACCGCACCGGCAGGCCGTATTCCATCTCGATCCGGCTGGCCAATACTTCGAACTGCAGCTGGCCGACTACGCCGACGATAAAGCCGGAGCCGATCGAAGGTTTGAAGACCTTGGCGGCGCCTTCTTCGGCAAATTGCATCAACGCTTTTTCAAGGTGCTTGGACTTCAGCGGATCGCCCGCGCGCACGCCCTGCAGCAGTTCCGGCGCAAAGGACGGAATGCCGGTGACGCGCAGCGCCTCACCCTCGGTCAGAGTATCACCAATGCGCAGCTGGCCGTGGTTGGGGATGCCGATGATATCGCCGGCCCAGGCCTCTTCCGCCAGTTCGCGGTCCGAGGCCAGGAACAGCACCGGGTTGGAGATCGCCATCGGCTTCTTGGTGCGCACATGGGTCAGTTTCATGCCACGTTTGAAGTGGCCTGAGGCCATCCGCACAAAGGCCACACGGTCGCGGTGCTTGGGGTCCATATTTGCCTGAACTTTAAAGACAAATCCGGCCACCTTCTTTTCTTCGGGCGACATGGAGCGGGGCTGAGCGGACTGGACCTGCGGTTCGGGACCATAGGCGCCGATGCCGTCCATCAGCTCTTTCACGCCAAAGGAATTGATCGCAGAGCCGAACCAGATCGGGGTCATATGGCCTTCGAGAACCGCCTGCGGGTCGAGCGCGGGTAGCAGTTCGCGCGCCATTTCGACCTCCTCCAGCAGCTTTTCCAGCAGGTGTTCGGGCACGTGTTCGGCCAGCTTGGGATCATCCAAGCCGTTGATTTCAATGCTTTCCGCAATCTTGTTACGGTCGGCGCGGTCCATCAGTTCCAACCGGTCGCGCAGCATGTCGTAACAGCCGACAAAATCGCGCCCCACACCGATAGGCCAGCTGGCGGGCGTCACGTCGATGGCGAGGTTTTCCTGAATTTCGTCAATGATCTCAAAGGTGTCGCGGCTTTCGCGGTCCATCTTGTTACAAAAGGTCAGGATCGGCAGGTCGCGCAGCCGGCAGACCTCGAACAGCTTCTGGGTCTGGCTTTCCACACCCTTGGCACCGTCGATCACCATCACCGCCGCATCCACTGCGGTGAGCGTGCGATAGGTGTCTTCGGAGAAGTCCGAGTGGCCGGGCGTGTCCACGAGGTTGAATCGCAAGCCGCTGTAATCAAACGACATTGCCGATGCCGAGACCGAGATGCCCCGGTCTTTTTCCATCTGCATGAAGTCCGAGCGGGTGCGCCGTGCTTCGCCCTTGGCGCGCACCTGACCCGCCATCTGAATAGCGCCACCATAGAGGAGGAACTTTTCCGTCAGCGTCGTTTTGCCGGCATCCGGATGCGAGATGATCGCAAAGGTGCGGCGGCGCGCGATTTCGGGCGGCAATTCGGGGCGGTTTGTGGCGTTGTCCAGCATGAGCGCGCGTATATCAGGAATTGCGCCTTGGGCAAGGAAAACAGGGGGTGATTGCCGTGCACCCCCTGTGCACCCCGCGTACACCGGCCGCATGCCACGGCGCGCGTTAACCTTTGGCCGCCATTCTGGCCCCGGACGCAACAGGTTAGCAATTGGCAGGAGGCCCCGCATGAGCCGCAGAAAGTGGAGCACCGAAGTGCAGTTTGAACTGGAAGCCCATCAGGAGGCGCTGCGCAGCCAGTGGTTTGACAAAAGCCTGCCCGCCGACTGGGCCGGGCTGGACACCTGGGACCGCCACGAGGGCCCCAAGACCCGCGTCACCATCCGGCTGGACGCAGACATGGTGAAATGGTTCCGCCAGCTGGGACCGAACTACAGCCGCCGGATCAACGCGGTTCTGCGCATCTACTGGATGGCACTGATGGCGGGCCATATCGAGGGCTATGTCGGCGATAATACGATCCCGCGGATTTATCTGGCGGCGCATGAGAGGATGCGGGAGGGGAGGTAGGGGTGGGGGAAGACCGCTCCGAGCCCACTTTTACAGATGCCGCACTTTGCACGAAGGTCGGCTTTCAACTTGAACGTTTTTGCTCGCCCCAAAACTCGTTCACAGCAGTTAGGTCTTGAACACCGAGACCAGATAGGCAAGCTACAGTTGTATTTGTCTTGCCCTTTATAGCAGCCCCGGTCATTGATCCAATCTCGGTCAGATTTGTCCTAGTGATAAGACGCTCCGCGATCGCGCGGCGTGGCGCACCGTATTTGATCGCTGAATCAATCGCATCTACGTAAACGTCAGCGCGTTCTAAAATGGCCGGATCAATCTCGCATTTCGTGGTGTCATCAGAACCGACAGACGTTATGTGCTGTCCTGGCCTGATCCATTCGGCTTGGATCACCGGATCCTTTGCTCCAGTTGCTATCAAGATGACTTCCGCCTTAGCGACGGCAGCGGGAAGATCATCTRCCTTGCAGATTTCAACGCTTGGATGCGCAAGTTGAAGTTCTTGCACCAAGGCTGAGACCTTCGCTTGCGACCGGCCCCAGATTTTCATTTGTTTGATCGGGCGCACCAGCATCAGCGCTTCCGCTTGCARACCTGCTTGCACACCTGTGCCGACAATCAACGCTGAGGACGCTTCYTCTGGAGCGAGCAATTGAGCGACCAAKGCGCCTGCCGCAGCTGTTCGGTAGTCAGAAATCAAATGATCGTCTTGCAAGATGGCAAGTGGCTTGCAGGTCTCGCTATCGAAAACGGCGATTATTCCACTGGAGGCAGGTTCACCCCTTTGAGCAAGCACTTGCGACCAACCTGCCATTTTTACCGTGAATATTGGGCAAGTGGGAATGGATGCTGACTTTACATGAATATCGGCAAGATCATTGGGGTGCAGTACATAAACCGGTGCTTGGGCCGTGCCATCGGAAATGGTGCGAAACGCCGCCTCTGCCGTTGGGATCAGGCGTTCGATATCCAGATAGGGTCGAATATCATCGGGACCAAAGAACGGGATCATGGTGCAATGACCTCGCCCTTGCCCACAAACGTGACCTCCCCGGCGACAGTGATGCGCTCTATGTCATCAGGCGCACCGTATGCTGTTACGATGATCTCACTGGGTCGTCCCATGAAATGGCCCTGTTTGAGGGAGAAGCTTTCGCCGGGCTGCGCTAGACCGTGCTTCAACGCATAGGCTCCAACGACACCCGCAGCGCTGCCTGTTGCCACATCCTCCATGAGCCCATCATTGTTCCAATGCCGCCCCTCGAATGTGTRAATATCGAAAAGATAAGCGAACTCTGCGCCGAATCTTTCCARTTTTTCTTCCAAGTCCGGCACAGTGACACATGCATCCTTCAARCCTYCGTCGACCGGAATAACGAGATACTTCAGGCCAGTTGAAATGACTTCCAGTGGCAGAACGGACAAAGTGCTCAGATTGAAAGCACTAGAGAACTCGGGTTTTGCATCAACGACACCCAGCATCTCAGGGCGCCCCTGATCAAGTGTTCCGAAATAGCGGCCATCGCGGTGTTCGGTGGCGATCTCGACGCCTCTCCCGCCCTGCAGCTTAATCACCCGATCTTGCTTGCCTTGCTTGCCTGAAGCGTGGTGCAGCGCGCAGGCCGCACCGATTATCGGGTGCCCGGCGAATGGCAGTTCCTCGAATAGATCAAAGACCCGAGCGGAAACCTGACCATCTGTCTCTGTCTTGCTCAGAAATATCGATTCAAAGTGACGAAGTTCTTGGGTGATGGTCAACATCTGCTCACCGCTTAAGCCTTCGCTTTCAGTAAACACTGCGAGGCTGTTGCCGGAATAGGGTTTGGTCGCGAAAACGTCGCAATGGATGAAATTGAAGACCTGACAGACTGATGGCATAAGAGACCTGCATTGTGGGGAGTCAATATAGATGAATGACTATTTAGATCGTGATTTCGAGTCAATAGCGCAGAGCCTCAGCGCGCTTGCAAACGAGAACCGCTTACGCATCGTTCACTGGTTGGCAGAGCCTGAACACCATTTCCGACCACAAGTGGATGGAGACTTGGTCGATGATGGCGTCTGCGTTGGTTTCATCACCGAGAAGATCGGCCTCAAGCAGCCGACAGTGACGAGCCACATGAAAGTCCTTCAGGAGCAGGGCTTGGTTGAGAGCAAGAAGATTAAGAATTGGGTGTTCTATAAACTGCAAACAGATCGGGTTCGTCGCTTGCTTGGAGATGTGGGCTCTTTGGCCGGGAGCGGACATTCGACTTGAGGGATCGAATGTCCGCTAGGTCCGCGTAGCTGCCCTTGGACGGGCCTTTTCTGGACAGGGAGGCGAATGTCGGCTTCGAGCCCTTATTGACCGTGTGCGGTTCGCAACTTGGACAGCATTGGGCAAGAAACATTTCCGCTGTCACAGTTTGCGGTGAGTTCACTCAGAGCGGCTTCCAAACGTCTAAGCTCTCCAATCTTATCACGCACGTTAGTGATATGAATCTCAGCCAATTCCTTCACGGGCTGGCAATCATCGCTGCCCCCTTCAGACAGGTCAAGAAGCGTTTTTGTATCTGCGAGCGGGAAGCCCAAATCACGGCACTTTCTAAGGAAGCGCAGCCTACCAACATCATGCAACGAGTATAGGCGGCGATTGTTGGCCGCGCGCTCTGGTTTCGGCACAATTCCTTCGCGTTCATAGTACCGGATGGTTTCAATTCCGACTCCGCTTTGCCGGGAGGCTTCTCCAATCGCAATCATGTGAAGGTTTCCTTCTTGATCCTGTAGTGGCTACAGGAGTTATACGTCTCAACGGTAATTGCAGCAACGCCGTGCCGCAGCGACCATCGGAGGAGCCGAATGCAAAAATATCTTAGCCTCAGCTACTTAGGATCGCTATCCGCCCTTGGTGTGGCGGCCTGTTGTGTTTTGCCCATGGCGATGATGCTGTTGGGGCTGGGCGGTAGCTGGCTGGCAATATTTGGAAAAATTGCGGCAGCAAGCTTCTACGTTCTGGCAATCTCAACAGCTCTAGTTGCGGTGTCGTGGTTGATATCTCACCGACGCGGATCAATGACGCGGCTGAAATGGTGGCTTGTCGGAAGTACCGCAATGACTGGTTTGGCATGGGTTATCGTGTTCAACGAGGCCCGAATCAACGATTACCTAATTATGCAGATGTGAGACGATGACTGAGCAAACCGTGGTACTTGAAAGCACATTGACATGCCCGAAGTGTGGGCACAGCGAAACCGAGGAAATGCCCACTGACTCTTGCCAGTGGTTCTATGAATGCAAGTCGTGCAGCGCGGTACTGAAACCGTTGGAGGGCGACTGCTGCGTCTACTGCTCATATGCCACAGTGCCTTGCCCGCCCATTCAGTTGGGTGATCGCTGTTGCGGATAAAATGAACGGCAACGTTGTCCGCACTGTGTAAGTTCACCGGCTCTGGAACCTTGCGGTCGCAGCGAATGGCCGGAACCGCGGGCTGCGCCGCAGCAGAAATCCTCGGCTGGTTGCGTCAAACGGCCGACTTTGCAAATGTCGCTACCTGCGCATTGCTGCCTCAGGTGCGGCTGCGGCATCAGCAAAAGCGCTCGTGCTTGGTTGAAGGTCCGCTTTCATCGACAATGTTGGCGAGCTTCGCACGCGCAGCATTTAGGGCTGTGAGTCTCAACTGAGCGGCAAGTTTGGGCTGGCAGCTGCCGAATGCAGCTGCAGAATCTACAGGTAAAGGAACGACTGTGAAGGGCTCACAGCGGACATTGGCCTGCTTGTCCAGCAAAGGCCCGGCCAACGGAGGTTGTGCGGACAAAGCGGTCCTTTGCTGCGATCTGTTCATCGACTGCTCCCTAACAAGAGCAGACACTTCGCAGGGACTCGAAGTTGGCGAAAGCAGACTACCAACTCCCCTTTTGTCGCCCGTTTTCGGTGGCGCCGTTGTCCTTCGCGAACGTACTACTCAGATACCGCACTCTCAAACCAGCTCAACATTCGACCAAGAACGCCGCTTTCACTTCGGACAGGTCTGTGCTGCAAAAAATACGATACGTCACGATCCGAAACGGTGGGATCAAGGCGAAGCACATCGCCGGTTTTAAGAGATTTGTCGATCAGACCGCGCCACCCCAAGCCAATCCCTTCTCCGCGTCGAACTGACTGCAACAGGAAAGGGTATGCATCAAAGGCGGTAGGCCGCCCAAAGTCTGGGCGACGCAATCCGGCTTTTGCAAACCATTTGTCCCAAGTCATAAAGCCAGACTGGCCGATGTCGAAATGTAAGAACAAAGTTGGATCTAGATTGGAAATATTACTCCGTGTTTCGGGATGATTATTTAAGAATTCCGGGCTGCAGATGGGAAAGATCTCGGACGGGATAAGGGGAATATAAGGGCGATTGGGTGCCTGTGAAGGGTCCCACACGACAGCGGCGTCCAACCTACTGAGATCAATATCGCCAAGCTGATCAGTGGTGACGACCCGCACCCGCCCGTCACCTAGGTGTTGTCGCAAACTGGAAAAGCGCGGCATAAGCCATTGGTCGGCAAACCCAAAGGTACAGGCCAAGGTCACTTCCTGCCGATCCGGCGGGGCTGATATCTCGGCCCAGATCTGATCGACGTGCCCAAACCCCAGCGCAACGGCCTCGGCCAAGCGGGTTGCATTTGTGGTGGCTGTGATCTGATTGTTGTTTCGCTCAAATAGAGATTGGCCCAATCGTTCTTCCAGCGTCGTAATGTGGCGTGACACTGCGGGCTGGCTCATCCCCAGCTCTATTGCTGCGCGCGACAGGTTGGAATGGCGGACCGCCACTTCGAACACAAGCAGAGCATTCAATGAACCACAGGTGGGGCGGATCAATTTTTCCATAACTTATTATTAGGGGGCGGATCAGCTTTAGACCAGTGTCAAAGCGAAAGGTTGCAACGTAGAATTTGCAAACATTAACTGCCCATCCAAAAATATTAGGGTTGCTCTGACATGCCTCAACGTCCTCTTGCCCATATTCGTGTCCTTGATTTCGGGCAATACCTTGCCGCTCCGCTTGTGGGCATGATGCTGGCCGATATGGGTGCCGAAGTCATTCGTATTGACCCACCAAGCGGTCCGGCTTTTGACGATCCAGCATTCGATATGCTGTCTCGGGGCAAAAGCGCCCTAACGCTAGATCTCAAATCCACCGAAGGTCGTAATGTTGCGATTGAACTGGCCAAACGCGCTGACGTTGTGATCGAGAACTTTCGCCCCGGCGTTATGGAACGTCTGGGATTGGGACCTGACGTGTTGCGCGCGGCCAATAATCAACTGGTGTATCTGTCGATGCCCGGCTTCGCGTCAACCGACCCCACACTTGCTGATTTGCCCGCGTGGGAAGCGGTGATCGCGGCCTATACCGGGCAGTTTACCGATATGGGGCTAAATCGGCGTTTGATGGGGGTCAATCCTTCCTTCACGCCATTGACGCTGGCCTCGGCCTACGGAGCAAGCTTTGGGGCAATGTCGGTACTCTTTGCCTTGAATGCGCGTGATCGCAACGGCGGCGACCATATTGAGGTGCCGCTGGCAGCCGCCCTGCTGGAGGGACTTGTCTACAATTGCGAGGAAATTGAAGACTATCCTGAGCGCTACAAATCCCCACGTGAGGTCGAGCTGGATCGGCGCGCTGCTCAAGGCCTACCGATGAACCTCAAATTCGAGGAACTGTCCGAGTTTCTAGACCCGTTCTATCGTACCTACACTTGCGCCGATGGGCGCGGTTTCTATGTGGTGTCAGGATCGGTCGCCACTCACCCGCGTCGCGTGCTTGAAGTGCTGGAGCTCAAGGAACTGGCCGATGAGCTGCCGGATTTTTCGGCCTATCTGGACACCAAAGACTGGCCCGCCGAATGGTCCATGCGCAACTATCCGGTTGGAGTATCGGATCGCACACGCGTGTCTGCAGCGATGAAGTCGGCGTTTTTGACGCGTCCTTCGCATGAATGGGAAGCGCTTTTCGGAGCTGCCAAAGCACCGGCCACGGCGCAGCGTTCCACTAAGGAATGGTTGGCCGACCCCCATGCGCTGGCTTCGGGGCTGGTGTTGCAGGTCAAGGATGAGAGGCATGGTGAGATGCGACAGATGGGCAATGTGGCCTGGTTGTCGAGCGACACTGGCGCGACCGTGAAAACCGGGCCAAAGGCGGCCGATCTTGAGATACTGCTGCAGGATACTCCGCGTGCGGGTGGTGTAACCGGAAGAGGTGGCTGGTTGGATGGGCTCAAGGTTCTGGATCTGACCAATGTGATAGCGGGCCCGACTATCGGATCAACCTTGGCACGGTTTGGGGCCGAGGTCACATTGGTCCAACCTGTCGAACCGTCGGTTGATCCGTGGAACACGGTTGTCTTTGGTATCCAAGCACAGCGTGGCAAGGAAAGCATCCTGCTGAACCTGCGCAGCAGCGACGGGCAAGACGTGCTCTCCAAGCTGATTGCTGAGGCCGATATCATCACAATGAATGGCACCGACGAGCAGCGCGATAATCTGGGCCTTGCGCCAGAGCGCCTGACTGCAATCAACCCCGCGTTGATCTTAGTGCAGCTTGATGCTTTTGGCGGGCCGATGCGTGGGCCGAAATCTGACCATTTGGGCTATGATGATCTGGCCCAGGCCGCCACAGGTGTCATGCTTCGGTTTGGTGGAGGCATGGAGACTCCAGAGGAGCACGCTCATTTTGGCACCATTGACGTTCTGACTGGATTTTGTGCCTGTGTTGCTCTTGGAGGGGCATTGCTTCGGCTGCGTGAAACGGATGAAGGCGGCATCGCACGGGCTTCATTGGCGGCTGCGGGTAACCTTATTCAAGCGCAGTTTATGTACGACTATAACGGACGTGCGCCCTTCGATGAACCATCGGGTCGCGAGGTTTTGGGGGCAGGACCGTTCTATCACTGCTATCAGGCCGCCGATCGGTGGATGTTCTTTGCCGCACCGATCACTGGACGGGCAGCATTGGCGCAAGTACAGGATCTGGCGGATCTGGCGGATCTGTCAGATGATCAGATGCAGGCGACGCTAGCGGAACGCTTTATCCGCAAGCCTATGTCGCACTGGCAGAAGGTATTTGAGGGCAGCACTACAGTGGTTCCCTTGGCGTCACTGCATGAAACGCGCGACAGAGCGCTTCAATTGGAAAGTGAGAGCAGGGTCGATCTAACGAACGATACTCTCCGCGTCATACGTCATGATCTGCATCCGATGGGGCGATGGTGTGATCTTGTGGCCCCGAACGCGGTGCGTCCAGCCAATGGCAAGATAATCATCCCTGGACCAATGCCAAAATATGGTGACCACACGCATCTGATCCTGGAGCGGCTCGGATATGATCCCGTTCAAATCGAACAAATGATCATAACCGGGGCAGCGGGAACGAGCTGGTCAGAAAGGTATTTACCTCAGTAATAGCAGGTTAACGCAAGACGTGCCGACAATGTCTACTCGTCAATCAGAACAGAAGCATGACCCTAATTAAAGCAAACGAATTTCTAATGAACTGGTCAAAATATGATGCCGTGAGACGACGATTGAGCCGCCCCATTTGAGTGGTCCAAATTCAAAGTTAGTGCATGGTTGGCCTTTGGTCCATCGGGACGATGGTTTCTGGGGCCGGTGGGCGGTAGCCCAGAGCACTGTGGGGTCGTTTGGTGTTGTAGTGTTTCCTCCAGCTTTCGATGATAATTTGCGCCTCACGCAGCGAGTAGAAGATTTCTCCATTCAGCAATTCGTCGCGCATCCGCCCGTTAAAGCTTTCGCAGTACCCGTTCTCCCAAGGCGAGCCTGGCTCTATGTAGGCCGTCTGGGCACCGACGGTTTTGATCCAATCTCTGACGGCCCCCGCGATGAACTCAGGGCCATTGTCTGATCGGATGTAAGCAGGCACACCTCGCAAGATGAACAGATCCGTCAGCGCATCGATAACCTCGGTCGAGTTCAGCTTTCGCTTTACCCTGATTGCCAGGCATTCGCGGCTGTATTCGTCCAGTATGTTCAGTGTCCTGAATGCCCTGCCATCGTCTGTCCGGTGATGCACGAAATCATATGACCAAACGTGATTGCGATACTCTGGCCGCAGCCGGACACATGATCCGTCGTTGAGCCAGAGCCGTCCCTTCTTGGGTTGCTTCATTGGAACCTTTAGCCCCTCTCGCCGCCATAGACGTTCGACACGTTTATCGTTCACCTGCCAGCCTACTTCCCTCAGCAGAGCAGCAATCCGACGGTAGCCATATCGGCCATACTGACGTGTCAGTTCAATCATGTCTGCAACCAGGCGGTCTTCGTCTACTCGCCCCTTTGGCACCCGCCGCTGTGTGGACCGATGCTGGCCCAAAACGCGGCAAACACGACGCTCAGAAACCTTCATCTGACTGCGCACGTGGTCGATGCAGGCACGGCGGCGCGAGGGGCTTAGAAGTTTCCCTTTGCGGCCTCGGACAGGATCAATTTGTCCAGCGTCAGGTCTGATACCGCCCTGCGCAGGCGCTCGTTCTCCTTCTGGAGCCGCTTCAGTTCCTTAAGCTGCTCTGTGCCCATTCCGCCGTACTTCTTCTTCCAGCGGTAATAAGTTTGTTCGGTCACGCCGATCTGTCTGATTGCGTCAATCCGGGGCATGCCTTGCCCCATCAGAACTTCAACCTGCCGTAACTTCACGACAATCTCTTCTGGCTTCGGTCTCTTTGTGGCCATCTATGGTCCTCCGCTTTCCTAAACATAGGGGCGGACCATTTCAAAGGGGGAGGCTCAACGGGTTCAATTGGATTTGTGCGCTCACCCCGATTTCGGACCCATATAGGTAATAGGCGCCCAAACGGGTGCGGGGTGTCCACTGGTATTCCGTACCAATGTTCACCGGCGATTTATGTTCCAGTACATCTGACGGTCCGGTTTCCAGATCATAGGCGTCAGAGGAGTACTCCGCCTTAACGCTCCAGCGATCATCCAGCTGCCATTCGACACCGGCAAAGGGGGCAAAATCGCCGCGGAACCATTGATCGTAAGACAGTTCGCCACCGTTGCTATTGCCATAGCCCGGGCGCGTGCCCGCCCCGCTCATGCTGCCATAGCTGCCAAGACGCCCCCAGCCTAGGCCCGCCGTCAGCTTCAGCCGACCCGGCAGTTTTCCAGGGGACAACGGCGGCGTGTCAAAGCCTTTGGTCGCGACGATGTATTCAGCCGCATTAACGCCAGTACCGGCAAAATCCTGCAGCCCCAATGTCAACGCCGGGCGATTACGCGTCTCCTGCATCAGGCGGAAACGCACATCAAAGTTACGATCCCAGTAGGTCTCAAAGCCATAAAGCTCGGCCCCTTGGGTTTTCAGCCCGCTGTAGCGAAAACTGGCGCTGAGCCAGGGCGCGGCCTGAAAGCTGAGCGTATAGCGGGAGATACCGCCGAAATAAGAAACCGAAGTGGCAATCTGCCCGTTTGGCATCGCCTCGGCGGTCGGCATGTCGACCAATCCCGGCAGGCCATAAGTATTCAGACTGGGCGTCGCAGGTGGGTCAAGACGCGGCGTGCCGACCCGATCTTCAGCCGCAATTGGCGCAGCCAAAAGAAGCCCGCAGGCCGCGAGCCGGACACGGACCGAAAAACGGCCACGGAAATGCGGAAAATACACGGAACGCCTTTTGCCTTTTGTCCTGATCGTTGCGCCGGTTAGAGCATATGCCCCTGATCCGTTCAACGCAGCCCAAGCGCCCAAGCCGGCATCGCCTGCGGGTGACGCAAATTGGCAACCCTTCCGATCTGGCGCCCATACGCCGCCCGGAACGCGACCCTGACCGGGCTATGCGGGTGAAAAGCTGCCGTATGGTTTTGCATTGGCAAAGTCTGGCAGAACACTGGCCTTTTGCCCCGCCTCATGCTTTTGTGCGCGCAGGGTTCACCTGGTCCGTTTCGCATCTGGATAAAAAGCCGCAGATGCCACCCTAAGCGAAGGGTTGTACCTATGTATGCAATGGTATACTGAGCCCGCAGCGCAACCAGTTTTCAGAGGCAGAACCATGACTGACTCCTCCACTCCCGATATCATTTACACCATCGTTGACGAAGCTCCCGAACTTGCCAGCGCCTCGCTGCTGCCGATCGTGCGCAGCTTTGCCGGCGCCGCAGGCATTTCGGTCGGCACCCGCGACATCTCTCTTGCAGGTCGCATCCTGTCGGTATTTCCCGAAAGCCTGACCGAAGAGCAGCGCCAGTCCAACGATCTGGCAATCCTTGGCGATCTGGTGAAAACCCCGGATGCCAACGTCATCAAACTGCCGAACATCTCGGCCTCGGTACCGCAGCTGACCGCCGCCATCTCCGAGCTGCAGGAAAAAGGCTATGCGCTGCCGGATTACCCGGAAGAGCCGACCACAGACGCCGAAAAAGAAACCCGCGCGCGCTATGACGCCATCAAAGGCTCCGCCGTGAACCCGGTTCTGCGCGAAGGCAACTCTGACCGCCGCGCCGCCCGCGCGGTAAAGAACTACGCCCAGAACAACCCGCATTCGATGGGCGCATGGTCCGCAGACAGCAAGACCAAAGTGTCGTCCATGCCGGGCAATGATTTCTACGCCAATGAAGTCTCCGCCACCATCACCGCCGCACAGGCCGGTGACGCGAAGATCGAATTTGTCGGCAAAGACGGCGCTGTTTCCGTTCTGAAAGACGGCTACCCGCTGGAAGACGGCACCGTCGCCGATGCCACTTTCATGTCTGCCAAAGCGCTGGGTGCCTTCCTGGCCGAAGCCATTGAAGACACCAAAAAAGACGGCACCATGTTCTCGCTTCACATGAAAGCGACCATGATGAAAGTCTCTGACCCGATCATCTTTGGCCACGCGGTCAAAGCATGGCTGGCGCCGGTGTTCGACAAATACGCTGATGATCTGGCAGCGGCCGGTGTGAACCCGAACTCGGGCATGGGCGACGTGCTGGACCGTATCGCCGGTCTGGACAATGCCGCCGCCATTCAGGCCGATATTGCTGCACTGACTGCGGACCGTCCTGCCATGTATATGGTCGACAGCGACAAGGGCATCACCAACCTGCATGTCCCCTCTGACGTCATCATCGACGCCTCCATGCCGGCTGTTATCCGCGCCGGCGGCAAAGGCTGGGACGCGGCAGGCAACAAGGGTGACACCAACTGCGTCATCCCCGACCGCTGCTATGCCACTGTCTATGACGAGAGCATCAACTTCTTCAAAGCCAACGGCGCGTTGGATGTCACCACTGCCGGTTCCGTCGCCAACGTTGGCCTGATGGCGCAAAAGGCCGAAGAATACGGCTCGCATCCGACCACATTCGAAGCCCCTGCAGATGGCACCATCCGCATCGTTCTGGCCAATGGTGAGACGCTGCACAGCCACGACGTTGAGACCGGTGACATCTGGCGCTCCTGCACGGCCAAGAAAGCACCGATTGAAAACTGGATCGAACTGGCGCTCGACCGTCAGCGCCTGACAGGCTCTGAAGCGATCTTCTGGCTGGACGCAGACCGCGCCCACGACGCCGAGCTGATCGCCTATGTGACCCCTGCCCTCGCAGCGGCCGGCGTTGCCGACAAGTTCCAGATCATGGCACCGCGCGAAGCAACCGCCCAGTCGCTGAAAACCATCACCGCAGGCAAGGACAGCATTGCCATCACCGGCAACGTGCTGCGTGACTACCTGACCGACCTGTTCCCGATCCTGGAGCTGGGCACCTCGGCCAAAATGCTGTCGATCGTGAAACTGATGAAAGGTGGCGGTCTGTTTGAAACCGGCGCCGGCGGTTCCGCTCCCAAGCACGTTCAGCAGCTGGTTGAAGAAAACCACCTGCGCTGGGACTCGATGGGTGAATTCTGCGCCCTCGGCGAAAGCTTCAACTTCCTGGCCGACAGCAAGGGCAATGCCAAGGCAGGCGTCATCGGCGCCGCAGCCGAGGCCGCGACCCAGGGCATTCTGGATCACAACCGCTCGCCTTCGCGCAAAGTTGGCCAGCCCGACAACCGCGACAGCCACTACTGGTTCGCCCGCTACTGGGCCGAAGCACTGGCCGCGCAGGGTGACGATGCTGAACTGGCCGCGCATTTCGCACCTATCGCAGCCGATCTGGCGGCCAAGGAAGAGCAGATCCTAGCCGAAATCGCCGCCGTGCAAGGCGCGCCTGCGGATCTGGGCGGTTACTTCCGCACCGATGCAGCCAAGACCGCAGCCGTGATGCGCCCCAGTGCCGCGCTGAACGGCATCATCGGCTAACCGACTGCAGGTCGTAGAATTTGAAACGGGCCGGTTCTCCCGGCCCGTTTTCTTTTGTGGTGGCGGATTGCAACCACCATTGGTTGTGTCCTATCAGTTTCTCAGACATTTATTCGTCGGTCTGTGCCCCTGATGTGGGGTGAATTGAAAGGCAGCGCGCCGTGAAAATCCTCTTTGTGCATCAGAACATGCCCGGCCAGTACCGCGAGCTGATCCAGTGGCTGGCAGCGCAGGGCAACAATGAGCTGGTCTTTCTGACCCAGCGCACACCGGCACCGCAGATCCCGGGCGTCAAAACCATCGTTTACCGCGCCCATCATAAGCCCGCGCAGGACGCCTACGGGCTGTCCAAAGTCTGGGAGGAAGCCACAGGCGCAGGCTTTGGCGCGGCGATGGCGGCACGGCAACTGGAACGCGATCATGGGTTCAAGCCCGACATCATCCTCGGCCACACCGGTTGGGGCGAGCTGCTGTTCATGAAAGAGATCTGGCCGGATGTGCCGCAGATCGGCTTTTTCGAGTATTTTTACCGCGCGACCGGTGGGCTGGTCGGATTCGATCCGGAAGAGAAAGTCAGCGATCATACGCCTTTCCTGATGCATGCGCGCAATGCGGTGCCCTTTGCGGCGATCCAGACCGTTGATCTCGGCCATGTGCCAACGCTCTGGCAGCAAAACACCTTTCCCGAAGCATTTCAGTCGAAATTCTATTGCTGCCACGATGGCATCCGCACCGACATCCTGCGGCCCAATCCAGAAGTCAGCCTTGGCCTTGGCCGGCTGGACCACGCGCTCACCCGCGAGGATGAGGTTTTCACCTATATGGCGCGCAACCTGGAACACGCGCGCGGCTTTCATGTCTTCATGCGCGCCCTGCCCCAGATCCTGCGCGAACGGCCCAAAGCAAGGGTGCTGATCATCGGCGGCAATGAGGTTTCCTACGGACGCGAGAGCGCACATGAAGGCGGCTTGAGGGCGGAAATGGAAGCCGAAGTCGGCGCTGAGGTCGACTGGAGCCGGGTGCATTTCCTCGGTCGAGTACCTTATGAAAACTTCCAGCAGATCATCCAGCTGTCGCGCTGTCATATCTACCTGACCATGCCCTTTGTGCTCAGCTGGTCCCTGCTTGAGGTGATGGCCATGCAGGCCACCATCGTCGCCTCGGATGTGGACCCGGTGCGCGAAGCGATCACTCATGGTGAAACAGGCTTGCTGACAGATTTCTTCGACCCAGGCAGGCTGGCCGATCAGGTGGTGGATGTACTGGCCAATCCCGGCGATTACGCCCACCTGGGACCAGCGGCCCGTGCCCATGCGGTTGAGAAATACGACTTTATGAGCTGCTGCCTGCCGGAGCATCTGGAGAGGATGAACAGTCTGGTGCCGGCATCAGCGCGGATCACCACGTTGCCGTCTCGCAGCTGAATTGACCCAGTTTGTAAAGATCAGTCAACCACATCAGATGGCGGACCCATACCCTAAATCTCTTCGACGTCCAGCACACCATCCAGTGATTTAAGCGCGCCTTTGATCTGCGGGTTCACTGGGAAAGGCTGGCCAAGGTCCAGTTCCACGTCGCCGGGCAATGTCGGGTCTTGTAAATACATAAACACCTCGCCTCGGCCCGCGTTGCGCGCTGCCTGTTTGGCGTTTTCCAGCACGCTGGCGACCGTGCCAATTGCTGCCACATCGTTGATGTAGACACGCAGACAGCTGGAGCCCGCATCGGCAACAGTGGCGTCAATCGGCCCGACGGACCGGACCAACAGTTTGAGCTGGTCGCTCTCCATCGTCGCCTCAGCCGTCAGTACGACCTTGGCACCGGTCTCCAGAAAATCACGGCTTTTCTCCAGCACTTCCGAGAACAGCGTCACCTCGTAACCGCCGGTAGTGTCTGACAATTGGGCAAAGGCAAAGCGGTTGCCACGGGCGGATTTGCGTTCCTGCCGGCCAGCCACAACACCGGCCATCTTGGCCAGATGCGGGCCGCGTTCGGCCCTTGCGGTGACCTCGTCCAGAGTCATCACCTTCTTGCGCTTCAGCGCCGCCATGTAATCGTCCAGCGGATGGCCGGACAGGTAGAAACCAATCGCCTTGAATTCTTCGCTCAGCCGTTCGGCAGGCAGCCAATCGGGCATCGAGGCAAGGCGCGGTTCGGGCAGGTCATCGCCCGCCTCACCAAACAGGGACACCTGATTTGAATTCTTCTGTTCAAAGATCGCGGCGGAATACCCCACCAGCGCCTCAAGGCTTTCAAAGATGCGGCGGCGGTTGGGGTCGAGCTGGTCAAAGCCACCAGCGCGGGCCAGCATTTCCAAGGGGCGCTTGCCGACCTTTTTCAGATCGACCCGGCGGGCGAAATCAAAGATGGTGGCAAAGGGCTTGTCCACGCCGTCTTCGCGGCGCGCGTCGGTGACCAATTTCATCGCCTCAAGGCCGACGTTTTTCAGCGCGCCAAGCGCATAGACCAACTCGCCGTTCACAACATTGAACGTCGCTTCGGACCGGTTCACGCAGGGCGGAACATAAGGCAGGCCAAGGCCCTTTTTGACCTCCTCAAAATAAACAGCGAGCTTATCCGTCAGGTGGATATCGCAGTTCATCACGCCGCCCATGAACTCAACCGGGTGGTTCGCCTTCAGCCAACCGGTCTGGTAAGACACCACCGCATAGGCCGCCGCGTGGGACTTGTTGAAGCCGTAGTTGGCGAATTTCTCCAGCAGGTCAAAGACTTCGGAGGCTTTCTTGGCCGGAACGCCGTTTTCGGCTGCGCCCTTTTCGAACTTCGGGCGTTCGGCGTCCATCGCCTCTTTGATCTTCTTACCCATAGCGCGGCGCAGCAGGTCAGCGCCGCCAAGCGAGTAACCCGCCATCACCTGAGCGATCTGCATCACCTGTTCCTGATAGACGATGATGCCCTGGGTTTCGGCCAGAATATGGTCGATCAGCGGATGCACGGACTCGATCTCTTTCAGCCCGTTCTTCACCTCGCAATAGGTGGGAATGTTTTCCATCGGGCCGGGACGATAGAGCGCCACCAGCGCCACGATGTCCTCGATACAGGTGGGTTTCATGCGCTTGAGCGCATCCATCATGCCGCTGGATTCCACCTGGAACACGGCAACCGTTTTGGCGGCGGAGTAGAGTTTATAGGTGGGAACGTCATCCAGCGGGATGGCGTTGATCTCGTTCACCGCGCCCTCGGGCGGCTCATAGAGCTGGGTGCCGTCGGCACGGGTGTGCAGATCACGGCCGGATTGTTTGATCAGGTCCACGGCGTTCTGAATGACGGTCAGCGTCTTCAGGCCGAGGAAGTCGAACTTCACCAGACCGGCCTGTTCCACCCATTTCATATTGAACTGGGTGGCCGGCATATCCGAGCGCGGATCCTGGTAGAGCGGCACCAGCGCGTCCAGCGGCCTGTCTCCAATCACCACACCCGCCGCGTGGGTCGAGGCGTTTCTGAGCAGCCCCTCGACCTGCTGGCCATAGGTCAGCAACCGGTCAACGACCTCTTCGTTCTTGGCCTCTTCGCGCAGGCGCGGTTCGTCCTTCAGGGCCTTTTCAATGGAGACAGGTTTCACCCCTTCAACGGGGATCATCTTGGACAACCGGTCCACCTGCCCATAGGGCATCTGCAAAACGCGACCGATGTCACGCACCGCGGCCTTGGACAGTAGCGCACCAAAGGTGATGATCTGGCCGACTTTGTCGCGGCCATATTTTTCCTGCACGTAGCGGATCACCTCTTCGCGGCGGTCCATGCAGAAGTCGATGTCGAAGTCGGGCATCGACACACGTTCCGGGTTGAGGAACCGTTCGAACAGCAGGGAATAGCGCAGCGGATCAAGGTCAGTAATGGTCAGCGCATAGGCCACCAGCGATCCCGCACCCGAGCCCCGCCCCGGGCCCACCGGAATTTCGTTGTCCTTGGACCACTGGATAAAGTCGGCAACGATCAGGAAGTAGCCGGGAAAACCCATGCCCTCGATAATGCCCAGCTCAAATTCCAGCCGTTCCTGGTATTCCTCCACGCTCACCGCGTGCGGGATCACGGCAAGGCGTTTTTGCAGGCCGTCATTGGCGATGCGGCGCAGTTCGGCCACCTCGTCATCGGCAAATTTCGGCAAAATTGGGTCGCGCCGATAGGCCATGAAGGCGCAGCGCTTGGCGATCTCGACCGTGTTTTCAACCGCTTCGGGCAGGTCGGCAAACAGGGTCACCATCTCCTGCTGGGATTTGAAGTAATGCTGCGCGGTCAGGCGGCGGCGGCCATCAGCCTGATCGACATAGGCCCCTTCCGAGATACAAATCAGCGCGTCATGCGCCTCGTACATCTCGGTCTTGGGGAAATAGACATCATTGGTGGCGACCAGCGGCAGGTCCATCGCATAGGCCATTTCCACATGGCCGCGCTCGGTCAGCTTTTCCGCCTCGGGCTGTCCGCCCTCGCCCGGATGGCGCTGCAGCTCAACATAGAGCCGGTCTGCGAACATGCCCTTCAGACGCTGCATCAGCTCTTCGGCAGCGGCGCGCTGTCCCTGTTGCAGCAACATGCCAACGGGCCCGTCTGGCCCACCCGACAGGCAGATCAACCCGCCGGACAGCAACTCCAATTCGTCGAGCGTGACCTGCGGCAGCTGATCGCCCTTATCCACATAAAGGCACGAGTTGAGCTTCATCAGATGCTCATAGCCTTCTTCGTTTTGTGCCAGCAGGACCAGAGGTGCGGGCGCTTTTGGTTTCTCGCCCGGTGCAGGTGTCAGATAGCCTAGGTCGACCTGACAGCCGATGATCGGCTGAATGCCTGCGCCGCTCATCGTTACGGAAAATTCCAATGCTGCGAACAGGTTATTGGTATCTGTCACCGCTATGGCCGGCATCTCGGCGTTTTTGCAGAGATCCGGCAGCTTTTTCAGGCGCAACGCGCCTTCCAAAAGCGAGTATTCGGTATGGGTGCGCAGGTGAATGAATCGGGGAGAGCTGGTCATTCCATCAAACTACCTGAACAAACCGGGGCCGATAAGCCCGTTTCCGGCTTCTGCGATGCCAAAATAATAGGCGATTATTATTCTGGGAAATTTGAAAGAGTTTAATTCCAAGCGTAAAAGCCGCATCCGCAAAGCCTTTGGTTTCGTTAATCAATTGATCCTGTTGGATATTGCGTTACCCTTGGAGCGCAACGGAATACTGCAGCGCAGAGTCACTTTTTCTTGCCAGACAGGGGCTTGGGTTCCTAGGCTGTAGTCTACCAAACAGCCCCGCGCTCTCTCTACGTCGCATCGGGGGGGTGCTGAGTGGGGTCAACAGGGTACCGCGACGGGTTTCATCAATGACCATTACTTTTCATCTCAACGGTGAAGAGGTTACGCTGCCGCAGGTGGCGTCAACAGCGACGCTGCTGGATTGGCTGCGCGAAGAGCGCGGCCTCAAGGGCACAAAGGAAGGCTGCAACGAAGGGGACTGTGGTGCTTGCACCGTAATGGTCACCGACGATGGCGGCTCCAAGTCGCTCAACTCTTGCCTTCTGTTTTTGCCGCAGCTGAACGGAAAATCTGTCCGCACAGTCGAAGGGGCTGCCGGACCTGACGGCGAATTGCACCCTGTGCAGGACGCGATGATCGAACATCACGGCAGCCAGTGCGGGTTCTGCACACCGGGCTTTGTGATGTCGATGGTGGCCGCCCATAAGAACGGCGCGACCGACCATGATGATCAGTTGGCGGGCAACCTCTGCCGCTGCACCGGTTACGCTCCCATCATCCGCGCCGCCGAAGCGGTTGAAGAACAGCCGGTACCAGTCTGGATAGAAAATGAAGGAGGCGATCTGCCTGCACCTGCGGATGCCGGCGCGTTTTCGCCTAGATCTGGCAATGAGCTGGCAAAGGTCTATGCCGATAACCCGGACGCCGTTCTGGTCGCCGGCGCCACCGATGTAGCGCTTTGGGTGACCAAGGGGCTGCGGCAGCTGGATCCGGTCATCTTCCTTGATGGCTGCGCCGATCTGAAAGAAATTGAAATTACCGATGACCGTGTGCGCCTTGGTGCCATGGTCGATATGAACCGGATGCGCGACGCGGTTGCGCCGCTGCACGCCTCTTACGGTGAAATGATCCGCCGCTATGCCTCGCAGCCGGTGCGCAACGCAGCGACAGTTGGTGGCAATATCGCCAATGGATCACCCATCGGGGACAACCCGCCGGCCCTGATCGCACTTGGAGCGACGCTGCACCTGCGCAAAGGCGATACCCGTCGCGAACTGCCCATCGAAGACTTCTTCATTGCCTATGGCAAGCAAGACCGAGAGCCGGGCGAATTCGTCGAGGCGGTAAGTTTCCCGCGCCAGACGGATGTGTTCCGCAGCTACAAGATCTCCAAGCGGTTTGATCAGGACATCTCGGCCGTGTGCGGCTGTTTCAACGTGATCGTTGAGAATGGCGCCGTGACCGATGCGCGTATCGCCTTTGGCGGAATGGCGGCCACTCCGAAACGGGCTGCGCATGTGGAAGCTGCCTTACTGGGCAAGGCCTGGGATTTGGCCAGTGTGAAGACCGCAATGGGCGAATTTGCCAAAGACTTCAGCCCGCTCACCGATATGCGTGCCTCTGCCGAATACCGCCTGCAGACCGCCGCCGCGCTGCTGGAGCGTTACTATGCCGATGTGAACGGCGAAGAAGTATCAGTGCTGGAGATTTCGGCATGAGCGTTGCAAAGCCCCTGCCCCATGATGCCGCGAAACTGCATGTGACCGGCACCGCCCGCTATATCGATGACATTCCCGTCCCCGCCGATTGTCTGCATCTGGCTTTTGGCCTGTCGACAATTGCCAAGGGTCGCATCACTGCCATGGATCTGGATGCTGTGCGAAACAGCCCCGGTGTGGTGGATGTGCTGACGGCAGATGACCTGCCGGCAGAAAACGATGTCTCCCCCTCGATCCATGATGAGCCGCTCTTGTCGGACGGCTCCGTGCATTATCTGGGCCAGCCACTGTTCTTGGTGGCGGCGACCAGCCACCGGGCAGCCCGCGTGGCGGCCAGCAAAGGTGATGTGACGTATGACGAAGAAGAGGCGCTGCTGACGGTTGAGGCCGCGCTGCAGGCCAACAGCCGCTTTGAAGACGGGCCGCGCATCTATTCCAAAGGCGATGCTGCGGCCGCTATCGACGGTGCCGCACGCATGGTCGAGGGCAGCTTTGACCTCGGCGGGCAGGAGCATTTCTATCTGGAAAGTCAGGCTGCCATGGCTATGCCGCAGGAAAGCGGCGATGTATTGGTTGCGTCCTCCACCCAGCACCCGACCGAGATCCAACACAAGGTTGCGGATGGTCTGGGCGTGCCGATGCACAGCGTTCGGGTAGAAACCCGGCGCATGGGTGGTGGTTTTGGTGGCAAGGAAAGTCAGGGCAATGCGCTGGCCGTGTCCTGCGCCATTGTTGCAGTAAAGACAGGCCGCGCCGCCAAAATGCGCTATGACCGCGATGATGACATGGTCATCACCGGCAAACGTCACGCCTTCAAAATCTCATACCGGGCCGGGTTTGACGAGGAGGGCCATCTGCAGGGGGTTGAGTTCCTCCATCTGGTCAACTGCGGCTGGGCGCAGGACCTGTCGCTGCCGGTCGCCGACCGCGCCATGCTGCACGCCGACAATGCCTATGCCATCCCGGCAATCCGTATTGAAAGCCACCGCCTGAAGACCAACCTGCAAAGCTTCACCGCGTATCGAGGTTTCGGCGGCCCACAGGGCATGGTCGGGATCGAGCGGGTGATGGACCATGTGGCCCATGATCTAGGGATCGACCCGGTGGAACTGCGCAAGCGCAACTATTACGACGCGCCGGACAACCGCGTGCGCGCCGACAACACCACGCCCTACGGGCAGGAGGTCATCGACTTCGAGCTGCACGGCATGACCGACAAGCTGCTCGACACGTCGAACTATGCCACCCGCAAGGCAGAGATTGCTGAATGGAATGCCAAGAATGACCGTCTTAAACGCGGCATTGCGTTTTCACCGGTGAAATTCGGTATTTCCTTCACGCTGACCCACCTTAATCAGGCCGGCGCGTTGGTGCATATCTATCAGGATGGATCTGTCCACCTGAACCATGGCGGCACCGAGATGGGCCAGGGACTGTTCCAGAAAGTAGCCCAGGTCGCGGCCAGCCGCTTTGGCATTGGCATGCATCTGGTCAAGATTACTGCAACCGACACTGCCAAGGTGCCGAATACATCGGCCACGGCAGCGTCCTCTGGTGCGGATCTCAACGGTATGGCCGTGAAGGTCGCCTGTGATACCCTGCGCGACCGGATGGCGGCCTATCTGTCAGAGCAGCATCAATGTGATGCGGCCTCGGTTCGGTTCGAGGGCGGCAATGTCCATGTCGGTGAGAATGTGATCCCCTTCGAGAAGGCCGCAGCCCAATGTTATCAGGGGCGGATCAGCCTTTCTGCAACGGGGTTTTACAAGACGCCGAAGCTGAAGTGGGACCGGATCAAGGGTGAGGGTCGGCCGTTCTTCTACTTCTCTTATGGGGCGGCGATCACCGAAGTGGTGACTGACAAGCTGACCGGTGAATACCGCATCCTGCGCACGGATATTCTGCATGACGCGGGCGCCACGCTGAACCCGGTGCTGGATATCGGTCAGGTCGAAGGCGCCTATGTGCAGGGGGCTGGCTGGCTGACCACGGAAGAGCTGGTTTGGAACGACAAGGGCCGTCTGGCGACCCATGCGCCCTCGACCTACAAGATCCCGGCCTGTTCGGACCGCCCGGATGTGTTCAATGTTGACCTTTGGGACGGCAAGAACCGCGAAGACACCATCTATCGCTCCAAAGCGGTGGGCGAGCCACCCTTCAACCTCGGCATCTCGGCCTGGCTGGCCCTGTCTGACGCGGTTGGCGCTTATGGGGATGCCTATCCGGCGATCAACGCGCCCGCCACCTCGGAAGAGGTCTGGCGCAGCATCCGGAGAGTGTCTGATGGGGTTTGACCTTCAAGCCCTAAGGGCCGCGGTGGCAGATCATGGGCGGGTGATCCGCGTTGTGATCGCCGCCATCCGCGGTTCGTCACCGCGCGAGGTTGGGGCGGCCATGCTGGTCTGGGACGGCGGCCAATCTGGCACCATCGGAGGCGGTACGCTGGAATTCGAGGCGGCAAACGCGGCGCGGCTCCAGTCTGTTCAGACTGTTCTCAGCCGTCATGCACTTGGCCCCGATATGGGGCAGTGCTGCGGTGGCGCGGTGACTTTGCTGGCTGAGGTCTATGACGCAGAACGGCTATCCACCCTGCCGGAAGAGGGCGTGATCCTGCGCCCCGCAGCAGAGGAAGCCAATGGCGATATGCCATTGTCAGTGAAGCGGCTGGCCTCTCAAGCGCGCGCACAAGGGACACTGCCGGAGCCGCAGTTGGTTGACGGCTGGATGCTGGAACCGGTGCACAGGCCGGACACCAGCCTGTGGATCTGGGGGGCTGGCCATGTGGGCCGTGCACTGGTTGATGTTTTGTCACCCCTGCCAGATTTGGCGATCACTTGGGTCGACACAGGGCCAGAACGCTTCCCCGAAAGGGTCTCAGCCCATGTTACCCCCTTGCCTGCCGCCGATCCGGCCTTGCTGGCGCGCCACGCGCCTAAAGATGCGCATCACCTAATCCTGACCTATTCGCACAATCTGGATCTGGAGCTGTGCCACCAGCTGCTCTGCCGTGGTTTTGACTTCTGCGGGCTGATTGGATCGGACACCAAATGGGCGCGCTTTAGGTCGCGGCTGAAGGCTCTTGGCCACAGTCCTGAAAATATTGCAAAAATAACCTGCCCGATTGGCGATCCAAAGCTGGGGAAACACCCGCAAATGATTGCCGTTGGGGTCGCTGCCGCGCTATTGCGGGGGCTGACAGAGATAAAGAGTTCGGAACACAGAGAGGTCAAACGCGCGTGAATGTACCCCTGCTGAGCCTGCAAGGGCTGACCAAGGCATACCCCGGCGTGGTCGCCAACGACACTGTCTCTTTTGACATTGGCGAAGGCGAAGTCCACGCGCTGCTGGGAGAGAACGGCGCTGGCAAATCAACGCTGGTCAAAATGATCTACGGACTGGTGAAACCGGACAGTGGCCAGATGCTACTAAAAGGTCAACCCTATGCCCCGGCCGAACCGCGCCAGGCCCGTGCGGATGGCATCGCCATGGTGTTTCAGCATTTCTCGCTGTTTGATGCATTGAATGTGTCGGAAAACATCGCGCTGGGCATGGAAAACCCGCCGCCGATGGGCGATCTTGCATCGCGTATCCGCGAGGTTTCCGAAACTTACGGACTGCCGCTGGACCCGTTCCGAACAGTTGGCGAGCTGTCGGCCGGCGAACGGCAGCGGGTGGAGATTATTCGCTGCCTTCTGCAAGATCCCAAGCTGCTGATCATGGATGAGCCGACCTCGGTTCTGACCCCGCAGGAGGTGGACATCCTGTTTGAAACCCTGCGCAAACTGCAGGCCGAGGGCACCTCGATCCTCTATATCTCCCACAAACTGGAAGAGATCCGCGCGCTTTGTGACCACGCCACCGTGCTGCGGCTGGGCAAAAACGTCGGTGAGTGCATTCCGCAGGACACCTCGGCCCGTGACATGGCCGAACTGATGGTCGGATCCACCCTGCATACGCCGGAACGTGCGGATCGTGATTTCGGCGATATCGCGCTGGACATCTCGGGCCTGTCCGTGCCCGCGCCCTCCGCCTTTGGAACCGCGCTGCGCAACGTGCATCTGACGGTGCGCAAGGGCGAAGTGCTGGGCATTGGCGGCGTAGCCGGCAACGGGCAGGATGAATTGCTGGGCGTGTTGTCCGGTGAAACGCCGACCGCTGCGGATGCGGTCAAGCTGAACGGCGCGCCGATTGGCCGCCTTGGCCCGGTTGCCCGCCGCCGTCTAGGCGTTTTGGCCGCACCCGAAGAGCGGCTGGGTCATGCCGCCGCCCCGGATATGAGCCTGACTGAAAACGCCATGCTTACCGCCTCGGTCCGCCAAAACCTTGAAAAGAACGGGTTCCTGAAATGGGGCGAAGCCGAGAATTTCGCCGAACAGGTGATCGAGGCTTTTGATGTACGTACGCCCGGTCCCGCCAATGCGGCGCGCTCGCTATCCGGTGGCAACCTGCAGAAATTCGTCATTGGCCGCGAGGTACTGCAAAAGCCGGATGTGCTGGTGGTGAACCAGCCCACATGGGGCGTAGATGCCTCGGCTGCAGCTGATATCCGCCAATCACTGCTGGATCTGGCGGCGGGCGGCTGCGCCGTGGTCTGCATCAGCCAGGATCTGGATGAGCTGATGGAGATCGCTGATAATTTTGCCGCCCTCAACGAAGGCCGCCTCAGCGCGCCGCGCCCAACCAAGGGTCTGACAGTGGATGAGATCGGCTTGATGATGGGCGGCGCACACGGAATGGAAGTCGCGCATGTTTAAAGCGCGCTTCGTGAATAAAAAGGCTCGCCAAGAGCATCAGGTTCCAGGGGGAATATCATGATTAGGCTAGAAAAAAGGCCGCAGCCATCGCAGGCGTGGTCGCTGGCGACGCCGCTTGTGGCGGTGCTGGCGACAATGATCTTTGGCGGCTTGCTGTTTGCCATCCTCGGCAAACCACCGGTCGAGGCGATCCGCACGATTTTCTGGGAACCGCTATTTGGCGAGTTTTCCTTCTACTACCGCCCGCAGCTGTTGGTGAAGGGCGCGCCTCTGGTGCTGATCGCCATTGGCCTGTCGCTGGGGTTCAGGGCTGGTGTCTGGAACATCGGCGCTGAGGGTCAGTATATCATGGGCGCCATTTTTGGCGCTGGTGCCGGCCTTGCCTTCTACCCGATGGAGGCCGTCTATATCTTCCCGATCATGGTCATTGCCGGCGCATTCGGCGGCTGGATCTGGGCGATGATCCCGGCGGTGCTGAGAACGCGTTTCGGCACCAATGAAATCCTCGTGTCGCTGATGCTGGTCTATGTGGCCGAACAATTTCTTGCCTCTGTCTCTCTTGGCTTGCTGAAAAACCCCGAAGGGTTTGGCTTTCCCGGATCGCGTAACCTGCAATCTTATCCCAGCGCCTTTAACGCCGAGCTGATCGAGGGATCGGGCATGCATTGGGGCGTGGTTGCTGCCTTTATCGCGGTGATTTTTGCCTATGTGCTGCTGCGCAAACATATGCTGGGCTTTCACATCCGCCTAACGGGCGAGGCACCGCGCGCCGCCAAATTCGCCGGTGTGAACCCGACCCGACTGGTCCTGTTCTGCCTTGGTACGTCCGGCGCACTGGCCGGTTTGGCCGGCATGTTCGAAGTCTCCGGCCCGGCCGGTCAGATCAGCATCGACTTCAACGTAGGCTATGGTTTCACCGCGATCATCGTTGCCTTCCTTGGCCGCCTACATCCTGTCGGCATCATGCTTGCGGGTGGCTTGATGGCGCTGACATACATCGGCGGCGAGATTGCCCAATCCAACCTTGGCCTGCCGGCCGCCGCGATCCAGGTCTTTCAGGGCATGTTGTTGTTCTTCCTGCTGGCGCTGGACCTGTTGACCAATTTCCGCATCGCCCTGCGCAAACCGGAGGCCGTGTGATATGGACCTTAGTGCAATCAATCCCGTCCTGCTGATCGCCTCGCTGATGGTGGCAGCAACCCCGCTGCTGCTGGCCGCCATTGGCGAACTGGTGGTGGAGAAATCCGGTGTCCTGAACCTCGGCGTCGAGGGCATGATGATCATCGGCGCAATCGCCGGTTTTGCCATCACCGTTGAAAGCGGATCGCCCTTCCTTGGCTTTATCGCCTCGGCCATTGCCGGTGCCCTGCTGTCGCTGTTGTTTGTCCTGCTGACCCAATATGCGCAGGCAAATCAGGTAGCCTCGGGGCTGGCGCTGACTTTGTTTGGTCTGGGTCTGTCGGCCCTGCTGGGTCAGGGCTATGTCGGTGTGAAACCGCCGCAGATGGGCAAGCTGGACCTGCCGGTTCTGAGCGATTTGCCCGTGGTTGGCCCGATCCTGTTCAGCCATGATCCCATCCTCTATTTTGCCATCGCGTTGACGGCCGGTGTCTGGGCAGTGCTGAAATACACCCGCGCCGGTCTGATCCTGCGCGCGGTGGGCGAAAACCACGAAGCAGCCCATGCGCTTGGCTATAAGGTTCTGAAGATCCGCATCATGGCGATCATGTTCGGGGGTGCCTGTGCTGGCATGGGCGGCGCCTATATCAGCCTGATCCGGGTGCCGCAGTGGACCGAGGGCATGACCGCCGGCATCGGCTGGATCGCGCTGGCTCTGGTGGTCTTTGCCAGCTGGAAACCGTGGCGGGCCTTGCTGGGTGCCTATTTGTTCGGCGGGGTCACCGTTGTGCAGCTCAATCTGCAAGCGGCAGGCGTTGCCATCCCGGTGGAATATCTGGCAATGTCGCCATATCTAATAACAATTCTGGTGCTTGTTATCCTTTCTGCTGATAAGAGCAGCGCGCCTGCCTCGCTGGGCAAGAATTTCCACGCCTCCCGCTAGGGGGGGCGACAACTGCCTCGGTTGCGGCCGGGGCCAATACGAAACCAACATGGGGAAATACGAATGAAACTGACCAATCTTCTGACCAGCGCCGCTGTCGCGCTTGGCCTTGCCTCCGGCGCTCATGCCGCTGACACCAAAGTGGGCTTTGTCTACGTTGGCCCCGTCGGCGACGGCGGCTGGACTTATGAGCACGACAAAGGCCGTCAGGCTGTCGAAGCGCATTTCGGTGACGCGGTTGAAACCGTCTATGTGGAATCGGTGCCCGAAGGCCCGGACGCCGAGCGCGTGATGACCCAGATGGCGCTTGAGGGCGCGGACCTGATCTTCACCACCTCTTTCGGCTACATGGACCCGACCATCAATGTCGCCAAGAAATTCCCGAATGTGAAATTCGAACACGCGACCGGCTATAAGACGGCTGAAAACGTGTCGGTCTATTCGGCGCGTTTCTATGAGGGTCGCGCCGTTCAGGGCACCATTGCGGGCCACATGACCGACAGCAACGTGATCGGCTACATCGGTTCCTACCCGATCCCGGAAGTGATCCGCGGCATCAACTCGGCCTATATCCACGCCAAGAAGGTGAACCCGGACGTCGAGTTCAAAATCGTATGGGCCTACACTTGGTTTGACCCGGCAAAAGAAGCTGACGCGGCCAAGGTTCTGATCGAACAGGGCGCGGACGTGATCCTGCAGCACACCGATTCCACCGCGCCGCAGGCAGCCGCACAGAACGCAGGCAACGTGATCACCTTTGGTCAGGCCTCGGATATGTCCGAATATGGCCCCAAACCGCGCGTTTCCTCGATCATCGATGACTGGGCCCCCTACTACATCACCCGCACCCAGGCCGTGATTGACGGCAGCTGGGCAACCTCCAACACCTGGGATGGCATCGGCGCCGGCATGGTTGGCATCGGCGAGATTTCCAGCGCAGTTCCGGCCGACGTGAAAGAGGCCGCACTGGCGATGAAAGCCGCGCTGGCGGACGGGTCCTACCACGCCTTCACCGGCCCGATTACCAAGCAGGACGGCTCGGTCTGGCTGGCAGAAGGTGAAACCGCAGATGACGGCACCTTGGCTGGTATGAACTTCTACGTTGAAGGCATCGAAGGCGACATCCCGCAGTAAGCGGATGCCACGATAAGAAAAGCAGAAAGGCCCGCCGGTTTTGGCGGGCCTTTTTGTTGTCCGTCATAGCTTGGCTTAGGCCAAAACACCTGCGATCAGTGCCGCAAAAGCGACCAGATGGATCAGCATGATGGCCCTGTCATTCCACAGCACCCCCACCAGAAACCAAAGCGATACACCGACAAGAAACAGACCGATATTCCAGGGCTCCAGCCCAAATCCGGTGGCGGCATAGCCGAGGATCTGGATCGCAGAGGCCACCCATTTCAGCACAAAGGCCGGGCTGGTGCGGCCGTTGGCAACAATGTCAGACATGGCCTGTCAGCCCGCCATCGATGCGCCAGTTCTGCCCCGTCACATAGGTGCCTTCCCCCGCCAGATAGCTGACCAGCGAGGAGACCTCGGCCGCATTGCCGTAGCGACCCATCGGGATGCGGGCGCAGCGGTCTTCGGTTTCGGGCAGGCTGTCGATAAAACCGGGCAGCACGTTGTTCATCCGCACGTTCTGACCTGCAAACTTATCCGCAAAAAGCTTGGTGAAGCTGGCCAGACCTGCACGGAACACGCCGGAGGTCGGGAACAGCGGATCAGGCTCAAAGGCCGCAAAGGTCGAGATATTGATGATGCCACCGCCGCCCTGCGCCGCCATCACCGGGGCCACCATGCGGGCGGTGCGAATGACGTTCATCAGATAGACCTCCATGCCCTGATGCCAGTCTTCGTCGCTGATCTCCATGATATCGCCCTTGGGCCCGTGACCGGCCGAGTTGACCAAAACATCAATACGGCCCCAGCGCGCCATGGCACCATAAACCAGCGCCTGCAACGCGGCTGTATCCAGGTTGGAGCCGGTCACGCCGATTCCACCAAGTTCCTTTGCCAAAGCCTCGCCCTTGCCCGAAGCGCTGAGGATAGCGACCTCGAATCCGTCGCTGTGCAACCGACGTGCCGCATCCGCGCCCATGCCGCTTCCACCTGCGGTGATCAATGCAACCTTTGTCATCTGTCCGGCTCCTGTCTGAATAACCTGTTGCCTGACAGCCTAGAATTCGCCCGGGTTCTTGACTAATCATGGTTGCTCCCCTCAGACTGTAGAAAAACTACTGGCTAAGGAATGTCCAATGCGCCACCCGCCGCTCAACAGTCTGCGCATGTTCGATGCGGCTGCGCGCCATCTGAACTTTCGCCTTGCGGCCGAGGAGATGAACCTGACCCAGGGCGCTGTCGCCCAGCAGGTGCGCGGACTGGAGGAGAGCGTTGGTCAGCCGCTGTTTCACCGCCGTCCGCGCGGGCTGGAGCTGACCGAGGCCGGGGCGCAGTACCACCACGAAATCGGCCGAGCGCTCAAGATCATTGACCGGGCAACCGAAGACCTTCTGCCCCAGCGCCGCGTCACCCTGTCTGTGCCGCCCTCGCTGGCCACCAAATGGCTGTTACCGCGCCTGCCCTTTCTGACCCATGCGCACCCGGAGATTGACCTGAAGCTGGTTGCCTCCGAGACAGTAACTGTCATCCCCGGCGGCGAGGCGGATCTGGCCATCCGGCAGGGAAGACGCCCGCAACCACAGGAGGCCACGGTTGATTGTCTGGCGCCAATGGATCTGGTCGCTGTGACGGCGCCGGGCTCAGCACCGCTGGTGGAGACTATTGAGGGGTTCCGCGATTTGCCCCTGATCGAAGATGGCCATCAAAGCTGGACCGAGCAGTTTCGCAAACAGGACGCAGTGCCGCCCACCCGGATGCTGAATTTCAACCAGTCAGCTTTAGCCACGGATGCGGCTGCCAACGGTCAGGGCTATGCACTGGCCCCGCGCCTGTTGGTTCAGGATGATCTGAACACCGGGCGGCTGGTCTGTTGCTGGGCACCGGAACCGGTGCCCGGTCAGGGGTTTTACCTGATCTGCCCGCGTCCCCCGGCCTTGCGGCCGGAGGTTCAGATCGTGGCGGACTGGCTTTTGGCACAGTCCGGACTCTGACCGTCAGTGACCGCTGAGCACGAGGGTTTGCACCGGCATCAATAGCAGGCGCAGTCGCAGTCCGGCGGCATGCACGACGCCAATTGTGTCTACCACATGCAGGAAGATGCGCTGGCCCGAGCTTAGGTTTTCGTCGTGCTCCAGCCGATCATGGTTGCTGGTATAGACATTGGCGATGCAGTTGCTGCCCGGCGGCAGCATTTCCGCCACGCCCTCGTAAAGCGGTTCCATGAAGACGGTGATGGTGCCGGGCTGTGGGCCGTTTTGAAGATCGCGCAGCTGGTCGCTTGGTCGCAGCTGCCCCGAGGCAATGACGTCCTGCACCTCGACCACCACCATTGGGATCACCGTGAAGGGCTTGGTCAAACACCCAAGCTCACCGATCATGCCCGGTTTGATGACCTGCGCCGCCATTTGGTTGAACCCAGCCTGGAACCGGTTGTGGCCGGTTGAATAGGGCACCAGAATGCCCGCCGGGCGCAGAACAGGGCTAACATAATCGCCGACCTGAAGCGCAAACTGTTCGATCCGCCCGTCTACCCCGGCGGAAATCACCGTCTTGCTCAGCTCGGATTCAGCCAGCTCCATCTGAGCCTGCGCACTGTCCATCTGCGCCGGGATCAGCACGTCGATCTGCTGTTGAACCGCCACTTTCTGGGCCTTGGCCGCATCCAGTGCTGCAATGCGTTCTTCCACCAGATTTTCCAACCGCTGTATTTCGGTCAGGCGCACCGCGCTGGAGCCTTCGTCGCGCAGGATCTGATTGCGTTCCAGATCTTCTTGAGCCTGTTCAAGCGCAGCATTTGCCTGCGCAATGCCGGCCTCGGCCTTGGCAAGATCGGTATCGGTCAGCTTGCGTGAGGCTTCGACCTGGGCGATGCCGGCACGGGCGGAATGTACGGCCGCCTTTTGTGACAGCCCCTCGAGGCGCAGTATCGGATCTCCGACCAGCACCTCTTGATTGTTCACCACATAGACCTCGGCCACCCGTCCGCCCACCTGCGGCAGGATGGTCACTGTGCGGAAGTACGAAGCCACCAGTTTTGTTGATGGGTGAAAATAGAACAGCGTGGTGATCACCGTCAGGGTCAGCATGACACAGCCCGTCAGCCCCCAGCGCAATTCGTACCACATTGAAAACAGCGTCAGTTCCTTGCCAATCCGTTTGCCCTGCACATAGCGGCGAAACAGAAAGTCAGGCAGGATGGTCACAAGGGCGCAGAGCAAAGTCTCGATCATCGGTCAGTGCTCCTCTGCCGCGACAACGGTTTGCGGCGCCTGCGATGGTGCCGGGGTCGGCTCTGGCGTTATATCTGGGCTGGGGTCGCTTGGCTTACTGCGATCGCGGATTGCCCCCGCAATGTCCCTCAGTGGGGCGGCGACGTCCGGTATCTGGAAACCGGCGACAAGGATTGCACCAATCCAGAAGACATTGTTGTGGGTGAACAATGCCAAGAGCGCCAGAATACCAACCAGCTGAAACTGCGGGTGATTATTCCCATGCGCCATACGTTCCGGCAGGGCGTGCAGAGTAAAATAAGCCACCCCAATCAGCAAGATCAGAGCAATGGTGAAATAGATCATGAATGTGAACAGATAATCGCTGCCGTCCGCAGCGGTGACATATGACGGTATATGCCCCGTTGCCATAGGATGGGCGCTGGATGCGGACATGAGGACCCCCTCTCACACTGGAAATTATTACAAGAATTCATTGCCATCGTGACACTTTGGTGCCTGATCGCCAATGGTTTTCTCGCTTGAAAACAGCTTTGCTGCGGCCAGTCGCTGTGACATGCTCAGAGTTTGACGCGCAACGGGTCGCCGCCAAAGGGCGCGCCCACAGTGATAGACAGCCGGGGCCGGCAACAACTGGAGGAACATATCCGATGCGTGATTTCCTGATTATTGGCGGCGGAATTGCCGGTATCAGCGCCGCGGCGCGGCTCTCGGAACTGGGCAGCGTGACCGTTCTGGAGATGGAAGAGTCCCTTGGCTATCACGCCTCGGGCCGGTCAGCGGCGATGTTCGAGGAGAATTACGGCAATGCCGCGATCATTGCATTGAACCGGGCCAGCGCTGCCCATCACCGCACCAATGGCTACCTGTCGCCGCGCGGGTTGATGCTGCTGGGCGGTCCAGGTGAAAAAGATGGGTTTGCCCGCGATTTGGCCGATTTGAACTTGCATGAGATCCCTCCAGCGGAGGCGCAAGCAAGGGTTCCGATATTGCGTGCCGACCGGGTTTCACATGCTGCATACCACGCTGAAGCAATGGATCTGGACGCCGACCGGATGCTGCAGGATTTCACCAAGGCTGCCCGCGCAAATGGTGCGGAAATACGCACCCGGTGTCCCGTCACATCGATCCGCCGCACCGGCAACGGCTGGGAGGTGGAGACTGCAGGCCAGACTTATTCAGCTCACAGGCTGGTCAATGCCGCAGGCGCCTGGGTCGACCAGATCGCCGAAATGGCGGGCGTTGCGCCGATCAGCATCCAGCCCAAACGCCGCTCAATGGCCCGCCTGCCCGCCCCCGGTGGCCACGACGTTACCGGCTGGCCAATGCTGATGGGGGTTGGCGAACATTGGTACGCCAAACCCGATGCGGGAAAGCTGCTGGTCTCTCCGGCTGATGCAGACCTGATGGCCCCGATGGATGCCTATACCGATGATATGGTGCTGGCAGAAGGGCTGGCCCGCTATGAGGAAATGGTCAGCGAACCGGTGACGCGGGTGGAAAGCAACTGGGCCGGGTTGCGTAGCTTCGTTGCGGATGGGGCGCTTGTTCTGGGGCCGGACCCCGCAGACGACAGTTTCATCTGGTGCGCGGCGCAGGGGGGATATGGCATGCAGACGGCGCCCGCTGCGGCCCGGCTGCTCGCGGATCTGACCGCCGGGCGCCGGCCTGAACTGGACCCAAAGACGGTTGCCGCATTGGCACCGGACAGGCTGCGCTGATGCCTGTGCGATCGGTTCCCGGTGCGGCCTCTGTTGCCACCGCCGTTGATGGCAAACTGTTTGCCCCTTCTGCTGCGCGCAATCTGGACCCGCTCTGCGGCGTGTTGACGGCCTTTGCCCCGAAATGCGGCCAGGCACTGGAGCTGGCCAGCGGAACCGGACAGCATGTCTTCGGCTTTGCCGCCCGTTTTCCTGCGCTCAGCTGGCAACCCACCGAGGTACAGCCGCAAAGGCTGGCCAGCATCGACGCCTATGCAGCCGAAGCGGGCCTGCCAAACCTTCGCCCTGCGCGCCAGCTTGATGCCACTGCCCCCGGATGGGGCCATGGTGAGGCGCCGACGGATTTGATCCTGCTTTCCAACCTGATGCATCTGATCAGCGAAACCGAAGCGCGGGTATTGATAATAGAAGCCGCGCAAGCGCTTGCCATAGGTGGACGATTTGTCATCTACGGGCCATTCATGCGCGACCAAAAATTGACCAGCGCAGGTGACCGAAATTTCCACCGGGCCCTGTCCGACTTTGATCCTGACATGGGCTACAAGGACATCGCCGATGTGCGCGACTGGCTGACCAGCGCCGGGTTGTGCATTGTCGCTGAGGCCCCCCTGCCCGCCAATAACCTCGCCCTTATCGCGGAAAGACCGGCTGACTGATCTGGATCAAAGTCACGCCGCGACAAGCCACATACACATTCCAAAGATGGAATTTGTAAAAGGTGAGACTTCGATGTCCTGGCAGGAAAAACTTCGCGGAACCCGCAAAGGTCTGCGCAATCTGAACGGTGCCATGCCCGACACGGCCAAGGCCTTTGGCGGTCTTGGCAAAACGGTGAAAGAAGGCGGCGTACTGGACTATAAGACCAAGGAATTCGTGGCATTGGGGATTGCGGTTGCCGACCGCTGCGAGCCTTGTATCTCCTTGCATGTCGAGGCGCTGATCAAGGCACAGGCCAGCCGGGAGGAGATCGCCGATGTTCTGGGCGTATGCATCCAGATGGGCGGTGGCCCGTCGATGATGTATGCCGCCAAGGCGCTGGAGTGTTTTGACGAGCTGACCTCCTAAGCCTCAGTCGGCAACAAGGTCTATCCCTGTTCTGCGCGCAGCAATCGCATGCCGCGCAGAACCTCTTGGATCTGCGGTAAGGCGGGATTATCTAAAAGATACAAAACCTTGCAGGTCAGAGACAGATCAGGCGCGCCGTTCACAGCGTACAGGATGCCGTCAGCCAGATCCTGACTGACCATAGACACCGGAAAATATCCCATGCCGCCGCGTTGTTTCAGATAGCGCAGCCCCATCAGGGCGTTTCCCAGCACGATATGCTGCTGCGTCCGGTTTGGCAGCACCGCCTGCACATGGGCGTCATAGTCCACGCCGAACTCAAGGTTGATGAACAGGGGCAGATCCGCACCAGCCACCAGTGACAGCTGTTCGGTCGAGATCAGGATCAGGCGATCCGGGGCCAGATCGCAGACGCCGAGACGGGTTGCACGGGGCACCTCGCTCACGATGGCCATGTCCAGCAGCCGCTGTTCCACCGCTTCGGCCATGTTCAATCCATGGTCATAGTTGAGGGTGAAAGGCAGCTTGCCCTGTTCGCGCTCCAGCCAGACAGCGACATCCACCAGCAGCCTGTCCCAAACCGACAGCTGCGCGCCAAGCCGCAGCGCCAGCTGATCCGCACCACCGCCGGACAGGCCTGCCGCCGCATAATCCCATGTCCGTACCATTTGTTCCGCATGAGGCTGAAACTGCCGGCCGGCCGCTGACAGCCGCGCCCCGGATGGGCCTCGCTCGAACAAGGACACGGACAGCGCCGCCTCAAGCGCTTTGATCCGAGCGCTCACTGCCGTCTGGGTCACATGCAGCTCTCCAGCAGCGGCGTGAAAGCTGCCGTGGCGGGCAATCTACAAAAAGGTGTGAAGGGCATTCATCTGCATAGCGAAAACTATTCTTGATCACACTGATATAATCAATTCATTTTCCTGATCGCTCCAGCGCCGCTATCGTCCGGGTAGCAAACACCGGAGACCGCGCCATGCTCGACAAAAACCACAAACCCACATGGACCAGTTTTGAGGAGGCCACCAAGGCCGACTGGGACGCCGTGATGGACTATGAGGAGGCCTATAATGCCGCGCTGCCAGAACGCATTCTCGATGCGGTCAAATCGCTGGATGAGGACTGGACCCCCTATCCTGTGAACCGCTACCAGCACTGCCTGCAGGCCGCCACCCGCGCCCATGCAGACGGTGCCGACGAAGAGCTGATCATTGCCGCGCTGGTCCATGACATCGGCGATATCCTGTCGCCCTACAATCATGGGGAGCTGTCAGCCGCGATGCTAAAACCCTATGTCAGCGAAAAGACCTATTGGATCATGAAACACCACTGCGTGTTTCAGGGCTGGTACTACAACCATCATCTGGGCGGCGACCGCAATGCGCGCGACAAGTACCGTGACAGCCCCTATTGGGAGGACTGCCGCTATTTCTGCCATGAATACGACCAGAAGGCCTTTGACCCCGATTACCCGACCAAGCCGCTGGAGTTCTTTGAACCGATGCTGCGCCGGGTGCTGAACCGCGGCGGTGGCCATATGGAGCTGAACGAGACCGCAGAAAGCTAAGTCCTAGTCAAAAACCTCCTCCAGCGGCCTGCCAAAGGCACCGCTGGGGGGCTTGGTGCCCAGATAGGCCGCGATTGTTGGGGCCGCATCAATGGTTTCCACCCGTCGCAGGATGCGCGCAGGCGCAACTCCCGGCCCCATGAAAATCAGTGGCACATGGGTATCGTAAGTCCAGGGTGACCCATGGGCCGAAGCCACCGTCAGCCCGTCAAAATCCGCCACAAACCAATGCGGTTCAAACACCACATAGATATCGCCTGACCGGTCTTTGTGAAAGTTTGCCAGCACCCTGTCTGTCACCGGTCCCGGCGCGACGGCACCGGCCCTCAGCGCAGTGCTGGACACCGCTAGCGCAATGCCCGGCAGTCGCTCTAGCTCTTCGGCCAAAACAGCCTCAACCTCAGCCGTATCCAGCCCCATTTCACCAATCAGCGCATGATCGAGGTAGAGATAGGGGTTGGAGAAATTGCGGATCAACCCCCAGCTGGATCCAAATTTTTCCTTCAGCCGCGTCATCCCTGGTGCTGTGTCCTGTGGCTCGAACACGAATGTGCCCGCAGCGATACCGAGGGTCGCCAGATAGCCGGGATGTTCCGGTGCGCCGTGGTCGGCAGACAGCACAACCAAAGTGTTCTCAAGGCCGATGTTTGCGTCCACATGATCCAGCAGGTCGGCAAGGGTTGCATCCAGCCGACGCAGATTGTCCTCTGCTTCCAGACTGGAGGGGCCGAAGATGTGGCCAACATAATCGGTCGATGACAGGCTGACCGACAGGTAATCCGGCACGCTGTCCGCACCCAGCCCCTCGGCGTCGATCAGGGCCTTGGTGAAATCAACTGTCAGCTCATCCCCGGCCGGGCTAAGCGTAAGCCGTGTGGTGTAGTATTTGTCATCCGCCGTGCCCCAGTCATGCGGGAAGGTTCTGCCGAAGCCGGGGAAATCTGTCTCCCACGGCTGATCATCGCGGTGTTCGAACTGATAAGTGCTGGCGGGGCCAGACAGTTCCCAGGATTTCCCGGCATAAGAGGCGGTCAGGTCCTTATCGTGCCAACGGTCGACCCAGTCAGGATAGTCCGCGCGGTAGAAGGTAGAAGTGACAAAGCGCCCCTCGGATTTTGAGAACCAATAGGCCTGCCCAGCATGGCCGGCCATGGAGATGGCTCCGCGATCTTTGACGGACACGCCGAAAATTCGCGCATTTGGCCCGAAATGCAACGCCACCTCATCCGAAATTGTCGAAGACAAGATATTGCGCGGCGACCGCCCATCTGTGGTTGCGGCCCTCTGGGTGGGGTCGACCTCGCTGTCCGCATCGACACCCGATGCGCCAACCAGCGGGAACTCGGCATCCTGCACATTGTAGAACTGGGTCCCGGCCACCCTGTCGAACCAAAGGTTGGCGACCATCCCATGCACGGCGGGCACCGCCCCTGTGGCAAGCGTTGTGTGGCCAACGATGGTTTCCGTGTTGGCATGAGGGTGATGGGCATCGGCAAAAACTGCCCCGCCATTCAGCAGCCGGTTAAATCCGCCTTCGGCCAGACCGGCACCATAGCGCTGGATCAGATCGCCGCGCAGCTGGTCGACGGTGATCTGCAAGACCAGTTTTGGACGTTCCTGCGCAGTGGCAGCGGCCGATATGGCAAGAAGAGCAACTATTGGGGACAACAAAAAAGAGCGCATTATTCAAACTCCAGTGTCTGGAAACTAAGCAATTCTGATTGACGCTAACCAGCGCCGTGCAGTCAGACAAGTGCAGAGCGCATCCGGCAAGAATTCGCCGATCTGTCCGGACCCGGTGGAACCTCTCCTCGCAGATACCCATCTAACGTCAAAGACATACCGCCTGTAGCCAATCAAAGGGCGTGGCGGAAAGAAGGACGTTATTGAGTGAACAAGACTTATTCCATCGCCACGGCTGCACTGATCGCGCTCTTGGCAGGCTCTGCAACTGCTGATCCGAAAGAGGCCCTTGCCGGTCTCGACTTTGACGGCGACGGGCTGGTCACCATCGAAGGGGCAATCGCCAGCCGTATGCCCGCCTTCTATGCGGCGGATCTGGATCAGGACGGCGCCCTGAGCGAGGCAGAGCATGGGGCCATGATGGCGGCCATCCGGGCCCGGTTTGGCATCCCGGACAGTGAACCGCAGCGCGGTCAGGTGGATGCTTTTACCTTTGCTGACAAGAACGCTGACGGGTTTGTCACCGCAGAAGAGTTCCGCGCAATCAGCGAACGCATCGTGCTCAGTCTGGACAAGGATGGTGACGGCATGATCCGCATCGACCGGATCTACGAAACGGGCTCCTGATCGGGCAGCACCCCTGAGGATTTTCTGTCAGAGGTCTGACCAGACAAAAATGCCCCGGAGGTCCTCCGGGGCATTTCTATTTCGACCAATGCAGAAAGCGGCGTTAGCCGTTCTTGCGGATGGTTTCGTTCTTCGGGTCATAGGGGCTGTCGCAGGTGACGACCGCATCCCACAGTTTGTCCTGCAGTTTGACCTTCAGCTTGGTGCCTTCCACGGCCAATTCCGGCTTCACGTAGCCCATGCCGATGCTCTTCTCAAAGGCTACCGAATAACCACCCGAGGTCAGGCGACCGACACGCTCTCCTTCCGGAGTATAGAGAACCTCGCGGCCCCAGGGATCGGCGTCTTCCGGCCCGTCGATCAGCAGGGTGCAACATTTCACCCGCACACCGGTTTCGACCATTGCGTCCTTGCCGTGGAAATCTTTCTCCAGATCAACAAAGCGCGGCAGGTCTGCTTCCAGCGGGTTGGCGTCGCGGCCCAGCTCGTTGCCGAAGGCGCGGTAGGATTTTTCCTGACGCAGCCAGTTCTGGGCGCGGGCGCCGACCAGTTTCATACCATGTTTTTCACCGGCTTTTTCCAACAGGTCGAACAGGTAGTTCTGCATCTCGATCGGGTGGTGCAGCTCCCAGCCCAGCTCCCCGGTATAGGCCACACGGATCGCATTGACCGGGCACATGCCCAGTTCGATTTGACGGGCCGACAGCCACGGGAAGCGCTTGTTAGTCAGCGCGGTTTCGGGATCCGCGTCAACGATCACCTCTTTCAGCACATCACGCGACTTCGGACCGGCGATGGCGAAAACGCCCCACTGGCTGGTGACATCCTGGATCTCGATGTAGCCGAACTCTTCCATCTTGTCCTCTGCGGCCTTGCGCAGGAAATCGGCGTCATATTCGGTCCAGGCGCCGGCGGAAACGAGGTAGTAGTTGTTCTCGCCGTTGCGCACGATGGTGTATTCGGTGCGGGTGGTGCCCGCCGAGGTCAGCGCATAGGTCAGGTTGATGCGGCCCACTTTCGGCAGTTTGTTGCAGGTAAACCAGTCTAGGAACTGTGTCGCACCGGGGCCCTTTACGACATGTTTGGTAAAGGCGGTTGCATCCACCAGACCCACGCCTTCGCGGATCGCCTTGGCTTCGTCCACTGCGTGCTGCCACCAGCCACCACGGCGGAAGGAGCGCGCGTCATGGTCGAAGTTTTCAGGTGCATCAACGGGGCCAAAGTAGTTGGGGCGTTCCCAACCGTTGACCCAACCAAACTGCGCACCGCGTGCTTTCTGACGGTCAAACGCCGGAGCAGTACGCAAGGGGCGCGCGGCGGGGCGTTCTTCGTCCGGGTGATGCAGGATGTAGACGTGCTCGTAGCATTCTTCGTTCTTGCGAGCTGCAAATTCGGTGGTCATCCAGTTCTGGCTGTAGCGCTTGGGATCCAGCGACGCCATGTCGATCTCGGCTTCGCCGTCGACCATCATCTGCGCCAGATAGTAGCCGGTACCGCCAGCCGCCGTAATCCCGAAGGAGAAACCTTCGGCGAGCCACATGTTGCGCAGGCCGGGAGCGGGGCCAACCAGCGGGTTGCCGTCCGGCGTGTAGCAGATCGGGCCGTTGAAATCGTCCTTCAGGCCAGACTCGGCGCAGGAGGGCACCCGTTCGGTCATCGCCATATACTGTTCGGCAATCCGGTCCAGATCCAGCGGGAAGAGATCCGCGCGGAAGCTGTCCGGCACGCCATGCTCAAACCGCGCTGGCGCGTCACGTTCATAGATGCCGAGGATCCAGCCGCCGCGTTCTTCGCGGGCATAGGATTCATTGTCGGCGTCGCGCACAACAGGGTGCTCAGGGTTACCCGCTTCGCGCCATTTGACCAGCTCGGGGTCCTGATCCATGACAATGAACGTGTGCTCAACCGGGACGGCCGGCATCTTGATGCCCAGCATCTTGGCGGTGCGCTGCGCATGGTTGCCTGAGGCAGTGACAACATGTTCAGCCGTGATGACGACCTGTTCATCGCCGGGAACAAGGTTGCCACCCTTTTCCACCATCTTGGTGCAGGTGACTTCCCAGTGGGTGCCGGTCCAGTGGAAAGAATCTGCCTGCATCTTGCGCACGATATCGACACCGCGCTGGCGCGCACCCTTGGCCATCGCCATGGTCACGTCGGCCGGGTTAATATAGCCGTCTTCGGTGTGGTAGATCGCGCCTTTCAGGTCGCCGGTTTCGATCAGCGGCCAGCGTTCCTTGATCTGGTCCGGGGTCAGCCATTCATAGGCCACGTCGCAGGTTTCCGCGGTCGAGGCATAGAGCATATATTCGTCCATACGCTCGTCCGTCTGCGCCATGCGCAGGTTGCCGACCACGGCGAAACCCGCGTTGAGGCCGGTTTCGGCTTCCAGCTGCTTGTAGAAATCGACCGAGTATTTGTGAATATGGGTTGTCGCATAGGACATGTTGAACAGCGGCAACAAGCCGGCAGCGTGCCAGGTTGAGCCGGAGGTCAACTCGTCGCGCTCGATCAGCATAACATCGTCCCAGCCTGCTTTGGCAAGGTGGTAAGCGATGGACGTGCCGACGGCACCGCCGCCGACAACAAGGGCTTTGACTTGGGTTTTCATGAGGCCGCTCCCGCGAAGATTCTATGTCTTGGGTATGGTTATGCCCAAGCGCATCGACCTGCGCAAAATCCATCCGACGCAAAAGACGCAAAAACCGACCTTCTGCGTCGCAATTTACAATCAACTGCCCCGAATTGGCACCGTCCAAGATGCAAAGCCCACAACTGGTGTTTGGCTATTTGCAGTACAGGCTGGTGGCGCGCCGCACGCAGGTTCCTGCGCTGCCGCCACCCAGCCCCTTGTTGACACGCACCTGCGGCAATTCAGAAACCTCTACCTGTTCGCCCGAACTGATGAACAGGCCGCCGGACGCCGCCGCGAGATCCCGTGCAGACGCGTCGGCGTCATCAAATATCCGACCGCGGACTGTCGCGGCGTATTGATCCAGTGACAGGTCACCAGCAGACATCCCCGCCAAACGTGACTGCAGGCCGTAATCCGCAGCCAGGCAGATCAGCAGGCTCATGATACTCATACTGATGGCAGGCCATTTGACCATGATTGAACTCCTTATTCACCAAACACCACCTTGGGTGTCGGGTCGGATTGCGGCAGCGATGAGGCCCGGATTGGCGCGCGCGGTGGAAACTGTTTCGAATGCGGATAGAACCGGCGGGAAGGCCGCCAGCCTCTACCCGCAGTCCAGTGTCGTTGCCCGCCGCACGCAGATCGCAGAGGCGGCGCGTTTGACCCGTTTTTGGTCGATGAACTTGTCCTGGAACTGGCTGACGTAGTCGCGTTCCGGCATGACCCCGCCATAGATCACCTGCCATAGCGGACGGTTGCCGGAGCCTGCCTCTTGTGGAAGAGCCGAAATGTCCCGCTGCGGATTGTCGCGGTCGCCCTCAGGCCAGACGGATGTGTTCTCGGCCTTGGACCAGTCAACACCATTGGCGGAAAACCCGCCGGTTTCATATTGAACCCAAAGCGCAGTCGCCGCTGCCGCGGCTGCAAATCCCAGCCGAAAATAATTGGCCATGGCACATATCTCTCTAATACGCGTTGATATTGGTCAACGCGCATTAAGCAATTGGATTGTGTCGGCCTGAGGGCAGAAGCGGGTTATTTGTCCGGCGGTGTCAGTCGGCGACAATTTTGCCGGGGTTCATGATGTTGTCGGGGTCCAATGCCGCCTTGATTGCCGCCATGAAACGGGTGGCCTCACCCAGTTCCTTCTTCAGATAAGGGCGTTTTCCCTGCCCAATTCCGTGTTCGCCCGTGCAGGTGCCCTCCATCGAGATTGCCAGATCGTTGAGCCAGCTGACAAATTCCCCGGCTTTGGCCAGTTCTTCGGCATTTTCCATGTCGATCAGCGGCAAGGCGTGAAAATTCCCGTCCCCCACATGGCCGACAATCGGCGCGATCAACCCCATCTCTGTCGCCTTGGCGCTGGCAGCACCAACACATTCTGCCAGACGCGAAATCGGCACGCAGACATCCGTCGACAGGCCCTTGGCGCCGGGGCGCAGCGCATGGGTGGCCCAATACATATCATGACGTGCCTGCCACAGCTTGTTGCGCTCCTCGACGCTCGAGGTCGCCTCGAAATCGAAGCCGCCAAATTCTTCTGCAATGGAGCCGAACATGTCGGTCTGTTCAAGCACCCCTGCATCTGATCCATGGAACTCCAGCAGCAGCAACGGCGTTTCCGGCAGCGAAAGCTTGGAGTAATCATTGGCCGCCTTAACGCTCATCGGGTCGAGCAATTCGATCCGGGCGACCGGAATTCCGTATTGGATGGTCATCATCACCGCGCGGCAGGCGTCATCGACGGTGTTGAAGGAACAGCGCGCCGAGCGGATCGCCTCGGGGATGCCCTGCAGACGCAGGGTCAGTTCGGTGATCACCCCCAATGTACCCTCAGAGCCGACCATCAGCCGGGTCAGATCATACCCGGCCGAAGACTTCTTGGCCCGGCTGGCACTGCGGATCACGGTGCCATCGGCCATCACCGCCTCAAGCGACAGTACATTGTCCTTCATGGTGCCATAGCGCACCGCATTGGTGCCCGACGCCCGTGTTGCCGCCATACCCCCAAGCGAGGCATTGGCGCCGGGGTCGATGGGAAAGAACAGGCCCTGATCGCGCAGGTAGGTGTTCAGCTGTTCGCGGGTGACACCGGGTTGTACCACCACGTCCAGATCCTCGGCATGGACCTCTAGGATCTTGTCCATCTTGGTCATATCAATGCTGACGCCGCCCGCAGGCGCGTTCACATGGCCCTCAAGCGAGGTGCCGGTGCCATAGGGGATGACCGGAACGCTGTAATTTGCGCAAGTTTTGACCACCTCGGCCACTTCTTGTGTGCTCTCAGGAAACACCACTGCATCCGGTATCTGATTGGTGATCCAGGTGGTGGTATGGCCGTGCTGTTCGCGGATCGAATGCCCGGTCTGCAGGCGATCCCCGAAACGTTGTTTCAGCACGCTGACAGCGGCCTCAATACCGGCCTCGTTGCGCGGCAGAGCTGTTGCCTGAACCATTGCGTCGTCCTTCCTGTCTGTCGCGGGCCCCGCGTTGCAACGGCGGGCCAAATCAGCCCCAATCGGGGCTGAATAAACTATTGTGCCAGAGGCAGTTTCGCACGCGCTACTAGTCAGCCATTAGCCACCCAATGCGATCCCTTCGCGGCGCGGATCTGCACCGCCTTGCAAGGTGGTGCCAATCTCGATCGCATGCAAGCCGGAATTCAGATCGCGCACCTTAACCTCGTAGCCCAGCTCGGAAAGCGCAGGCCCCATGGCTGCAGCAGAGGTGCCGTCTTCCAGATCATAGGTGCCAAACCGGTTCACCGCATGCGGCAGCGCCATGGCCTCCTGCACGTTCATGCCCCAGTCGGCCCAGGCGATGATCGACTTGGCTACATAGCCGATGATCCGGCTGCCGCCGGGCGACCCGATGGCAAGAACAGGTGCGCCATCCTTCATCACAATTGTCGGCGCCATGGAGGAACGCGGCCGCTTGCCCGGTTCCATCCGGTTGGCGATCGGCACGCCCTCGCGGTGGCTGCGGAAGGAGAAATCGGTGAGTTCGTTGTTCAGCAGAAACCCCCGCACCATCAATCGTGATCCAAAGGCGTTCTCGATGGTTGTCGTCATCGACAGCACGTTGCCGTATTGATCGACGATAGAGATGTGCGAGGTAGAAGGCAGTTCGATGGACTCGTCATCCGCCAAAAGCATCGCGTGGTCGAATTCCGGGCTTCCGGGCGTCACCTCAGCCAAGGCGCGGTCCCCTGCCAGCTGTTCTGCCCGTGAGGACAGGTAATCCGCCGCGACCAGCCCTTCGGTGGGCATCGGAACAAAATCGCTGTCGGCCATGAACCGGCCGCGATCGGCAAACGCCAGCCGCGAGGCATCAGCAATGATCCGCCAAGCCTGCGGGTCATCCACGCCCATGGCGTCCAGATCGTAATGCTCTGCCATGCCCAGGATTTGCCCAACGGTCAGTGCGCCCGACGAGGGCGGACCCATACCGCAGACCTCGAACGCGCGGTAGCTGGCGCAGACCGGCGGGCGTTCCTTCACCTGATAGAGCGTCAGATCCAGCGCCGACAGAACGCCGGGATTGCCCGGCGCGTTCTGCACGCTGCGCAGCACATCTGCTGCAACCGGGCCACCGTAGAAACCGGCGGCACCCTCTGCAGCCAGAATGCGCAGGGTTTCGGCATACTCCGGGTTTTTGAGCGTTGTGCCCGCCGTCAGCGCAGTGCCGTCTGGCAAAAAGTAGTCGGCCGTGGCCGCAAACTTGCCCAGTCGTTCGGCATCGCGTTCGATCAGACCTGCAAGGCGCGGTGAGACGGCAAAACCCTGCTCGGCCAGGTGAATGCCCGCCTCAAAAAGGCTCGGCCATTGGCTGCGCCCCCAGCGACGATGGGCTTCTTCCAGCAAGGCCGGTGTGCCCGGCGTGCCGACCGACAGGCCGCCGACCACAGCGTCAAAAAACTTCAGCGGTTCGCCGTCTTCATCCTGAAACAACCGTGGCGTTGCCGCCAGTGGCGCAGTCTCGCGCCCGTCCAGAGTTGTCAACTCGCCGCTGGCTGCATCATACCAGACCAGAAACGCTCCGCCGCCTAACCCCGAGGACTGCGGTTCGACCAGCCCGAGGACGGTCTGCACCGCGATCATGGCATCCGCAGCCGTCCCCCCCTGTTCCAGAACACGGGCACCAGCCTCAACTGCATGAGGGTTGGCTGCGGCAACCATCCAGTTGTCGGCCTCGACTGGCTGGCCGGCTGCCTTGGCCGTCATTGATTTTTGCACCGCAGGTGATCCCGCCTGAAAGGCGCCACCGGCTGCGGCCTCGGGAGCCACAGCATCCGCCGCCTGCTGCGCGGCAAGCGGGGCAGGCGCTGCGATCGCCCATAGCCCTAGACACAACGAAAGTCGCATAAAAATCCTCCCAATCAAAATGCACGGCACACGTATATGGAGAGGAAGCCTGACGAAGAAATGCTCATCAGGCAACCATTTCAGATACTGCTGCGGCGCACAGATGGCTGTGCGCCAGATTGGGAATAGGATGCCCGGTCAGAGCATTGCAGGCACGACCTGATCTGGTGGCCGATGGCCATCCTCGAAGGTCTTGATGTTCAACAGGACTTTCTCACCCATCTCGATCCGGCCTTCCAGCGTTGCCGATCCCATATGCGGCAACAGCACCACATTGGGCAGCTCACGCAGGCGCGGGTTGATGTCAGTTCCGTGCTCATAAACGTCCAGACCCGCACCGGCGATCTCGTCACTGCGCAGCATCCGGGTCAGTGCATGTTCATCGATCACTTCCCCGCGCGAGGTGTTCACGATCACCGCGTTGGGCTTTAGCAGTTTGAGGCGGCGCGCGTTCATCAAATGGAAGGTCGAGGGCGTCGAGGGGCAATTGATGGAAATCACATCCATACGCGCAACCATCTGGTCGAGGCTCTCCCAATAGGTTGCCTCCAGCCCGGTCTCGATCTCGGGGCGCAGGCGTTTGCGGTTGTGATAATGGATCTGCATGCCAAAAGCAGCTGCACGACGGGCCACCGCCTGACCGATCCGGCCCATGCCGAGAATGCCCAGACGCCGACCGGCCAGCCGTCCGCCCAGCAGCGCGGTCGGGGCCCAGCCCTGCCAGTCACCTTTTTGCATGACCGAAAGACCCTCGGGAATGCGGCGCACGACGGCCATGATCAGGGCCATGGCCATATCAGCGGTATCATCGGTCAGCACGCCGGGCGTGTTGGACACCATGATGCCGCGCTGACGGGCGGTTGCCACATCGATATTGTCGACCCCGGCCCCGTAGTTGGCAATCAGCCGCAGGTTTTCCCCGGCCTGCCCAATGATGCCCGCATCGATGGTATCTGTGATTGTCGGCACCAGCACATCTGCCTGACGCACCGCCTCGACCAGCTCTGCTTTGGTCATTGGCGTGTCATCCTCGCGCAGGCGAACATCAAAAAGCTCGCTCAGGCGGGTTTCCACTGGTTCCGGCAACCGTCGCGTAACAACAACACTCAGACGTTCTCTGGCCAAATGCCCTCTCCTCTTTCTTTCAGGACAGCCCCTTGCGTGGCATCGTGGCGCAAGGCGGAGCGGGGCACAAGAACCCATCCGCCGGTTTGCGCATCCGCGGAGTAATTTTCTTGCGTGCGCACCAAAAGCGGTTCATCAGAAACTGCGTGGTGCGGCGTTGTTCTTCGGGGCTGACAGACGGGCACAACGGCATAGAACGAGCGAGCAGGCATTGGCTTTGAAGATAACAAAATCGCGCGCGGTGGCGGCGGCGCTGTCGGTCATTCTGGCGGTCGGCCCGGCGCTGGCCGAAACCCGGCGTGGGCCGGTGACCAATCTTCCTATGCCGCGCTATGTGTCGCTGAAGACCTCTGAAGGCAATGTGCGGCGCGGCCCGTCCCTGACCCATAAGATCGACTGGATCTTCAAGCGGCGGGACATGCCCCTGCAGATCACTGCAGAATATGGCCATTGGCGGCGTGTGCAGGATCGCGACGGCGCCGGCGGATGGGTGCATTACGCGCTGCTGTCCGGTGTGCGCACCGTGCTGGTCGAAGAAGACATGCTGACGCTGCACACCCAACCTGACCCCGATGCGCAGGTGACCGCGGCCTTGGAACTGGGCGTTGTCGCCAGGCTGGGCGCCTGCACCGAGGACTGGTGCAGAATCACCATCAACGGCCATCGCGGCTGGACGCCCAAGACCAAGATCTGGGGCGTCGCACCGGAAGAGATCCGCGAATAGCTGCGCGGCGGGCTCAGAACCCGCTGATGCGTTCCACTAGCCAGTAAGTTGAAACCGCGCCGATCGCATAGGCCATCACCGGCTGGCTGCGCGCGGACAGCACATCGAAGCGGCCAACCGCCGACAGGCTCTTTCGCAGCGCCCAGATCAGTGCAAGCGCAACGGCAATAAAGGTCAGCTGGCCAGCCTCAACGCCCAGGTTGAAGGCCAGCAAGGCCGCCGAAATATCCCCCTGCGGCAGGCCGATTTCCGACAATGCGCCGGCAAAGCCAAGCCCGTGCAGCAATCCAAAACCAAAGGACACGACCCAAGGGAACCGTTCAGACAGGCGTTCGGTGCCGTCTTTGCGTTTGAGGATCTCAACCGCGAGAAACAGAATGGACAGGGCAATCACCGCTTCGACCGGCGGGCCAGGAATGCGGAGCAGATCCAGCGAGGCCAGCGCCAATGTGATCGAATGCGCCACCGTAAAAGCGGTGACCGCCCCCACCAGCCGCCCCGGAGACCGGATCAGCAAAAGCAGTGCAAAAACAAACAGCAAGTGGTCAAAACCTTCGAGGATATGTTCCATCCCCAGCTGGAAATAGCTGATGAAGACATCCCATGTTCCAGGCACCTCGGCCACTGTAAAGCCGGGTTGATCAGGGGTCAGACGCTGGGTTGTTGTCGCGCCTTCAAGGGGCTGAATGCGGACCAGAGCATCGGTTCTGGTGCGGTCCAGCCCTTCGATCATCACGGTGCCGCCCTGCAACCCGCCCGCGCAATGGGTGATCCATCCGGTGCCCCAGGCGCTGCCATCAAAACCGGGAGGCAGGCCCCGGCGAACATCGCAGCTTTCTGGCAGCAACGCATCGATCGCCATCGGGCTGCCCTTCACATCCGGGCGCCGCCAGAACACACGCCATGTATCCGGAGCAGTCTCCTCCAGCGCCAGATATCCCGGTTCCAGCGCATGGCTAAAGGCGGGCGGCACCGGCATAACGCTGATAAAAAGGGCCAGCAGCGCCGCAAGACGCATCAAGACCATCATTCTGACAGCCCGTCGATTATCCTGCGCAGCTCCGCTTCGTCCGGCAGGCGAAGGTCATAGCGTGCGCGCATCTGATCGACCTGCTTATCGGTGAGAATCCGTGTTTGCACGGATTGCCAATCGTACAGCACCTTGTCGCGCACCGTCGCCAGCGGTGGCAATTCACTGGGCGATACGTCACGCACCCGAACCAGATGCCAGCCAAAGGCCGATTGCACCGGCTCCGACCAAGCACCTTTTTCCAACTGGTTCAGCGCCGCGGAGAAACCGCTGCCAAAGACTTTGTCGATATTCTGCACACGGGTCAAAGACATCGTATCTGGCAACAGTGAGGCCACTCCGGCGACCTCATGCGCGGCGCCGCCCTGCAAAGACGCAATCAGCGGTTTGGCGCCGTCCTCAGGCAGTTGTGGCCCTAGATAAACCTGATCAAACGTCAGCCGGCGCGCGGTCTCGAACCGGTCCCGGTTGTCTTCCATATGCTGCATCAGAACATCATCTTCCGGCACAATGCCCTTGGCCGCCGAGGCAATCAGGAAGTGCATCTTCTGCACCAAACGCCCCCGAATAACCGCATCGCCGCGGTCCATCCCCAGCGCCAACGCCTCGCGGACCAGCAATTCGGCCTGAACCTCTGCGTCGAGAATGGCCTGCAGATCGTCGACGGTCGGCGGGCGGTTCCACTGTGCCCTATAGCGTGTCGCGAGCTGGGACAGGCCAAAATCATCATAGGCAATGATGGTCGTGTCCGTGGCCTCGGCCTGCGGGTCGCCGACCTGCGAAAACCAGGCGAAAATGGCAACTGCTAGTAGGGCAAAATGCACCAGCGGTTCTTTCAATACTCGTGCCACAAAAACAGCACCTCCCAATTAACAGTGGGCCATCAAGTGACCGGCTGGGGCCACAGCCCTATGCCGCCTTTACAGAAATCCGGCCTTCCGAAACCTTGGACCCTGTGTAAGTCTGGAGCCTTCCCAGGCAAGACGCAAGCGGAACACACACCTGATTAATCAAATAACGTCAAAGCATTACTGCCCAAAGTCCGGCAGGGCAGCTATTTTGGCACCAGCAATTTTGCCGTCAGTCCGATGGTGTCCTTGGGGCCCGTGCCTTCGTCATAGAAATTGCGCTCGTAAGACAGGATCCACTGCACCGGTTTGCCTGCGGGCATGGTAAGCTTTGACAGAGAGACCCCAATCGGCAGGCTGACAAACTCGCCGCGGTCCCAATCATAAGTGATGCTCATTTCAGAGGCCCCGATGGCCCAGCCATTCTCCAGTTGCACATTCAGGATCGGCTGAATGACCGAAACATTGACGTCCGCGCTGGCGCTGTCGCCGCCGACGTTGAACAGGTTTTGATTGAACACACCTGCCAGACCCCAGCTGGTCTGGGCCACAAAACCCAGTGCCGGACCGACCGCCCATTTCTCGGCGCTGACCCCCTCGGCTCCGGTCGGCAACAGGGCAACCGCGCCAAGCCCGAAACGACCCCAATCCCGATCGAAAGTTGTCAGGTTAAAAAGAGTCGTATCTCCGAAACCTGACGTTCCGTTCCCGGTATCATGGAAATAGGGCAGGGTAAGGCGCGCAATATTATTATAGCCAAATGCCTGATAGGGGATCGCCGCGCGAAACTGCGTATAGCGTCGCGATCCGTCGCTGTTGTGCAAATTCGGTGCGTAGTAATGTTGCAGCTGAAAAGCCATCAGCGACGCTGTCGGATCGTTTGCGCTGCTGGAAAGATCGTTGTCCCGCGAGGCAGCCTCGGGTTCGGCGTTCAGCTGCTCCCCATCCGGCATTACAACATCTGGCCCCGCCGCGCTGTCAGAAAAGCCCGGTGTCGCGGCCAATGAGAGGGCGGCGGCGAGCGCTGCCAGCAACTGTTTTTTGCCACATCCCCGGTGCTGCCACTTTGGAACAAAGCTACTCATATTCACTGTCACCTTACAACACGCTGCTAACGGGCAGCCCGCCTATTACATGCCGCACAAATGTCGTGAAGCAAGCCGCAAAGTCAGGCTGAGCTTTCTTTCGTACAACGCATGATGCAAAGGAACCGACCATTGGCATAACTGTCACACGGCGCTAAAATGTTACAAAAACCACTCGATACCATACGCCGTGTAACAGTGTGAGGCCTGCCTAATTCCAGCTCTCATGCCTGTCTATTCGAAAAGGAATGCGCGTCATGGCTAAGCCATTTCCCGCCAAAAACAGCGCCGGTCACCGGCCAATTTCAGCGCATGTTTTTTGGTTGGACAGTGCGATTTTGCGCTCGACATTCCTCTGGCGAGCCCCTTTTGTTGCCGCGACCAATATGGAGAGTTGAAAATGTCGGTCAGGCGCAGCCCGCCCCGTGTGATCACCTTGATACTGATGGCTGCAGTTTCCCTGTTGTCGCTGAACATGTTTCTGCCTTCTCTGGCGCAGATGGCTGTGGATTTTGACACCAGCTATGCCATCGTCAACATTTCGGTAGCCGGGTATCTCGCGGTTTCGGCCCTTCTGCAGCTGGTGATGGGCCCGCTTTCGGATCGTTATGGGCGGCGGCCAGTATTGCTGGTGGGCTTGGGTGTTTTTGCCATCGCTTCGGTGGGCTGTTTGTTCGCAGAAAACATCTGGATCTTTTTGCTGTTTCGAATGCTGCAGGCCGGGGTTGTTTCCGCCTCGGTGCTCAGCCGGGCCATCATCAGCGACATGTATGACAAACAACAGGCCGCCAGCCTGATGGGCTATGTGGCGATGATCATGGCAGTGGCGCCGATGATGGGGCCAATGGTTGGCGGCTTGCTGGAGCAGTTCCTCCACTGGCGCGCGTCTTTTGCGCTTTATGCGGTGTTTGGCATTGGGCTGGTTGTCCTTGGATGGCTGGATGTGGGGGAAACAAATCAGCACCCCAGCGCCACGTTTGCTGCCCAGTTCAAATCCTATCCCGAACTGCTGCAATCGCGGCGGTTCTGGGGCTATTCCCTATGCACCGCTTTTTCCGTGGGAACGTTTTTCATTTTCCTTGGCGGCGCCCCTCTGGCCGCATCAGCGGCCTTTGATCTGTCGCCGGCCTGGCTGGGTGTTGGCATGGGGTGTACCACTGCCGGTTTTTTCCTCGGCAATTTCGTCTCCGGACAAATCGCCGCCCGTCTGCAATTGTCCTCGCTAATGACAATAGGCCGGCTGCTGACGCTGGCGGGCCTTTGCGTTGGTGCGGCCCTGATGGCAGGGGGGCTGTTTCACCCCGTCACATTCTTTGCCTCGGTTGTATTTGTCGGCATTGGCAATGGGCTTACCCTGCCTGCCGGAAACGCCGGCGCCATGTCTGTCCGCCCCCGGCTTGCCGGATCTGCCTCGGGGCTGAGCGGGGCGATGCAGGTTGGTGGTGGCGCCGCACTGACGGTGCTGTCCGGAGCATTGATCAGCGAAGGCAACGGCATCGCCATTTTGATGGCCATGCTGATCTTCTGTTCACTATTGGGGCTGGTTGCCGCGCTCTATGTTCTGCGCATTGATCGCCAGTCCCCCCTGCCCGAGGCGGCCTGACTGGCCGCGCCTGCCGTGCCCGACCGGTGATTATTCGAAATGTCCTTCCTGCCTTGCGGCTATTTCGCCTCACCGATTGCGACGCCGGACCAATCGGCCGCGGGAGGGGCAGTCAGATATCGGGTCGCGCGCCGCTTCATCACCACAGAGGCAGGATCACCACCACGGCACTGATCCGCGCGCTCGAATAGCGAAGCGGCCATGGCAAAATCTCTGCTCCGGTATCGTGTCAGACCTTCCTCAAAGGCCAGCAGCCAATCCGGCGGGCTTGTGGCGTCCTCAGCCATCGCAATCAGCTCGTAGACCACCAATCCCCCTGCCCGCCCGTAGACGGCCAGTGTATCCAGTTCCCGCACCACTATCTGATCTCCCGCTGCCTGCCGCGTTGCGGGGCCGATCAGGATCGTTGTGCCATAGGCCTTGTTAGCGCCTTCCAACCGGCTGGCAACATTTACCACATCTCCCATTGCGGTATAATTCAGTCGCTGCTCAGAGCCGATATTGCCGACCAGCGCCTCGCCTGAATTCAACCCCAGCCTAATGCGCAGCGGTTCCCCCGCATCATCGCAAATCCCCGTCGCCGCAACCGCAGAAACAAGATCCAGCGCCGCGCGGCAGGCGTTCGCGGCGTGAAATTCGTCTGGACGCGGCGCGCCCCAGAAGGCCATCAGCCCATCGCCAATGAATTTGTCGATGGTGCCATTGTGGCGGGTCACAGCGTTGGAGGTGGCACTGAAATAGGCCTCCATCAGCGGGATGATATTTGTGCCCATCCGTTCAGACAGGCCTGTAAAACCGGCGACATCGCAGAACAGCACCGAAATCTGCTTCATGCTGCCACCCGGTTGGGTTTGGATACCCTCGGCCACCAGCATCCGGACCAAATCGGCCGGCAGGTATTTGCGAAAGGCCGAAAGGCCGGAGGCCATATTGGCGGTTGCAGCGGAAAGATCTGCAAGCTCTGACAATTTGGACCGGCGCGGCGTTATCTGTTCGACGTCGAAACGTTCGACCCGGTTCAGGTCATCGACGATCTGCGCCAAGGGTCTGGACACAACCCGCCGCACCAGCCAGATCGCAAGACCTGTTGCGGCAAGCACGACGCCGATCAACAGGTAGATCAGCCGCTTCAGGGTATGGTCGATGTCCGACAGAAACGCCGCCTCCGGGATCACCGTAGCCACCCGCCAGCCATAAAATCCGAGCGGTGTCAGCGCCACCGCATAGGCCGTATCATCACTGACGATCCGGGATGTGGATCCCAAGGCCGGCCCCGCTGCCGCAGGACCCATCAACTGTTGCCCGGCCATTGTGGCCACCTCATAGAGCGCGCCCTCGCCCATGCGCGCCGGAGTGATCTCATCCGCGTTGGGATCCGGCGCCGCGATCACCTTGCCATCCGCGTCCAGAATGAAGGCGGCGCCAAATTCACCTGGCCGCAGGCTGCCCAGAAACCGCGAGAGCCGATCCGCCTCGATCACAACCGCCAGAACGCCCTGCCGTTTTCGGTTCACATCAACCGGACCAGAAAAAGCATAAGCCTCTTTGTGGATGCCCGGCAGATCGCGCGAATCCACCCAATCCGGGTCGTCGCCGTCGATGAAATCGCGAAACCACCTGGTCCGGCGCGGATCATAAATGGTTGGGGTGAACATGCGTTCTTCGAACTGAATGTCGCCAGGAATGAAGATGTAGCGATCCGACCGCTTCATCCGATTGTGGATGGCATCGTCGATTTCGATCATCTCAAGCCCGTGATCGCCGCGCCGATGGGCGGCAAAATAATCGCCGTCCTCCCAGCCGAACATGATCCAGGAGATATTGGGCTGCGCCTGCAGTTGCGACAGAAACACAAACTCTCGCTTGTCGGCCTGCCGGGTCTTGATGACGTCCTGCACAAAGATAGTGCGCACCGCCGCCCAGGCCGCTTCGGCAGAGCGCAGGGTCAGCCCGACCTCTACGCGCACGGTATCAGCGATCTGACTGTTGATTTCAGCCGCCAGCATCCGGCTGTTGTCGCGCGCCGTTGTCCACCACAGGGAATGGACGACCAAAGTGGACACACCAATGGCAAAAGCCACCAGCAATGACACGGCGATCCCCACATTGACGCGCATATTGGCTCCTCTAGCGGCGGAGTGCGCCGCAGCAAAAACTAGACCGTGCCCCCCTCAAAGGAAACCCCGTTGTTGCGTCCCGGACAGCCGCAGGTCGTCGCTGCCCGACTGCGATCACAGGATCTCGCGCAGGCCGTCGTTCACCAGCTGCCTGAAACAGCGCATCGGGTCCATGTCCCAGGCGATTTGACGGGAAATCAGGCTGACTGGTATGTCCCACAGGGGTTTCTCGACATTCAGGCTGCTCAGCCCGGCCGGTTTCATCTTTTCGGCGAGGTGCTTGGTGACGACGGTCACCGCATTTGTGTCGGCCACAAACTCTGTCAGCGCCACGATAGAATTGGTGCGCATCACAATGTTAGGCGCGGGCAGGCCATGCCGCGCCATCAGGTTGTGCGCGTTGTGAAACAGGCTGTCGTCGCCGTGGAAACCGACCCAGTCCACCGCCCCAGGCTCCTCAACGGAGACGCTTTTTCGACCGCTCAGTGCGCTGGCCTGACCGGCAAATCACGCCGGGAGAAACCTGCCCAAGGGTGCAACTGCCCCCGGCGTGCAACACCATGCCGAGGGGCGGTTGGAAAGACCCATAAGAAAGAAGGCACAATGGCTGATTTCGTAGCCGACATTGGCGGCACCCGCACCCGAATGGCCTTTGTTGTTCAGGGCAGGCTGGAGGGGCTGACTATCCTCGACACCAACACCTGCGGTGATCTTGAGGATGTCCTGGCAGATTATACTGCGCGCAGTCCCGCCGCGCTGGACCGGGCCGCATTGGCCGTTGCCGGCCCCACAAATGGCACGTCTGCGGCACTGACCAACATTGGTCAAACTCTTATCGCTGACAGTCTGCAGCGGCGGCTGGGCACGGCCTCGGTCCGGCTGCTCAATGATTTTGAGGCGGTCGCTCAGGCCACGGCCACCGTGCAGGCCGATGGGCTGAAGACTATTCGCGGCACCGCTGATCTGAAAGCGGGCAACCGGCTGGTGAACGGGCCGGGCACCGGGCTGGGTGTGGGCTGCCTGCTGAAGGATGGCACCGGTGGCTTCACCTGTCACCCTTGCGAAGGGGGCCATGTGGGCATCGGCCCGAGATCACGGTTCGAAGTTGCGGTCTTTGAAGCCCTGACCAGACTCTGGCCAGAAACCGTGTTCGGTGACAGCCTTTGCGTCGAAGCGGAAACCCTGCTGAGCGGCACCGGTATCCCCTACCTCTACCGCGCCATTGCCGCCGTGGAAGGCCGCAGGCCTGAACAGGCGAACAGCTCCGTCATTATGGCTTCGGCCAACGCAGGATCAGACCCGATCGCAGTAGCGACCGCACAGATATTCAAACGTCATCTGGCCGCATTGGCGGGCGATTTTGCGATTTTGTTCAATGCCACCGGAGGGATCTTTTTCTGTGGCGGCGTCGCGCAGCGCAATGGGTGGCTGTTCGACAACGACTTCCTTGCCCATTTGGACGCCGGCGGGCGGTTTCAGGCGCTGCGCGCGCAATATGACGTCTATGTGCATCGCTCCGGCCTGATCGGACTGTCCGGTGCGGCCTCGATTCTGGGCCATCGGGTGCTGGTGCCAGACACGTAGCCCGCCTCGGAAACGCGCTGCGGTAGATTGTCTGGCTTGGATTTCATCATTTGCGCCATTTGGTAAGTTGGCCTAACGTGCCGCAACGGCCCCGGATGGTGGAGAGTTATGCCGGCAAAAGCGGCTCATGTTGAAAAGGTTCTGGCGGTCGCGAATTCGTCATCCGCGGCGGCGCGGTCACGGCTGGCCGCAAGCTGGCGCAGATCTGCCGACAAACACGGACTGGATCCCGGCGAAATCCGCGAACCGGAACATGTTGGCGGCAGCCATCTGCGCGAACGGCTGGAAGTGCTGGAAAAATTCATGACCGTGGCGGCACCAAGGCTGGACAGCCTGTTCTCTCTTGTTGGCCAATCAGGCTGTGCCGTTCTGCTGACTGATGATGACGGCGTCGTGCTGGATCAGCGCCTGTCCGAAGCGGACGCGCCGGTCTTTGCCTCCTGGGGGCTCTGTGTTGGTGCCCATTGGAGCGAAGAACGTGAAGGCACCAATGGTATCGGCACCTGCCTGACCGAACAGCGCAGCGTGATCATCCACCGCGACGAACATTTCTTCGCCCGCAACACCGCGATGAGCTGCATCGACGCGCCGATCTACGGAGCCGATGGGCAAATCATGGCCGCCCTTGATGTGTCCTCGGCGCGGGCCGACCAGACCGAGGCATTCAATCGTCTGATCGGGGCGCAGGTCGTGCAGACGGCGCGCGCCATTGAGGAGGCCAATTTTCGCGCCGCCTATGACCGCACCCGCATTGTCGTGGCCGAAAGCGACGACGCCGATGCTGCCACCCTGTTGGCCATTGATGAGGACGACCTGATCATCGGGGCCACCCGCGAGGCCCGCCGGGTGTTTGGGCTGGGTGCCACCGGCGCGCTTACCCCCCGCCCGGCCTCTGACATTCTGGGGCGCGAAGACGGCCCTACCGGGTTTGAAAAGGCTGAACGCGCCGCCGTGGTGCGGGCCTTGGCCCGTGCCGATGGCAATGTGTCTCAGGCCGCCCGCCAGCTGGGTATTGGCCGCGCCACCCTTTACCGGCGGATGAAACGGCTCGGCCTCGATCAAAGCTGATCCGACCTGTCTCACTCCTGAGACACCTTCTACAAATCGTCGTTTTGGTTCGGCTGACTTGGGTCCGCCCTTGCGCCAGCCTGTTTGCAATCCGGGAGGAGGTCCCGGTTTGCGAGGAGGAAACCAAATGAACGATATGACCCACACAGATACCGGCACCTATGTGTCGCCGTTCAACGCACGTTATGACAACTTCATCGGCGGGAAATTCACCCCCCCGGTGAATGGCCGCTATTTTGCCAATGTGACGCCTATCACCGGCGAAAAAATCACTGAATGCGCGCGCTCAGATGCTGCCGATGTCGAGCTGGCGCTGGATGCAGCCCATGCCGCCAAGGAGGGCTGGGGCAAGACATCCGCCGCCGAACGCTCCAACCTGCTGCTGAAGATCGCCGATGCGATTGACGCCAACCTTGAGCGTCTTGCGCAGGCCGAGACTTGGGACAATGGCAAACCGATCCGCGAGACAATGGCCGCTGACATCCCGCTGTCGGCAGACCACTTTCGCTATTTCGCCGGCACGCTGCGGGCCCAGGAAGGCAATATGAGCGAGATCGACGCGGACACGATCGCCTATCATTTCCATGAACCGCTGGGCGTTGTTGGCCAGATCATCCCGTGGAACTTCTCCATCCTGATGGCGGCTTGGAAACTGGCGCCTGCCCTGGCCGCAGGCAACTGCATTGTGCTGAAACCAGCGGAACAGACCCCGGCCGCAATCATGATCCTGGCCGAGATTATAGCTGAATTTCTGCCCGCTGGCGTCCTCAACATCGTCAACGGATATGGCGCAGAGGTCGGATCGGCGCTGGCCGGGTCAGACCGCATTGCCAAGATCGCCTTTACCGGCTCTACCGCCACTGGCCGCAAGATCATGGAAGCCGCCACTGCCAACCTGATCCCGGTCACGCTGGAACTGGGCGGCAAAAGCCCGAACATCTTCTTCTCTGATGTGATGGCCAAGGACGATGCCTTTCTGGACAAGGCCGTCGAAGGCTTTGTGCTGTTTGCCTTCAATCAGGGCGAGGTCTGCACCTGCCCCTCGCGCGCGCTGGTTCAGGAAGACATCTATGACGAATTCATCGCCCGCTGCATCGAACGGGTGAAGGCGATCAAACAGGGCGACCCGCGCAACCCCGACACCATGGTCGGCGCGCAGGCCAGCACTGAACAGCAGGAGAAAATCCTGTCCTACCTGACCATTGGCCGCGAAGAAGGCGCTGAGGTTCTTGTGGGGGGTGATGCAGCCCAGTTCAGTGGCGAACTGTCGGGCGGTAACTATGTGCAGCCCACCATCCTGAAGGGCCACAACAAAATGCGCGTTTTCCAGGAGGAGATCTTTGGCCCCGTCGTCTCTGTGACCACCTTCAAGACCGAAGAAGAGGCGCTGGCGATCGCCAATGACACCATGTACGGGCTGGGCGCCGGCGTCTGGTCGCGCGATGCCAACACCTGCTATCGCTTTGGCCGGGCCATCGAAGCAGGCCGCGTCTGGGTCAACAACTACCATGCCTACCCCGCCCACGCGGCCTTTGGCGGCTATAAACAGTCGGGCATCGGACGTGAGAACCACAAGATGATGCTGGACCACTACCAGCAGACCAAGAACATCCTGATGAGCTATAACCCCAACAAACTGGGTTTCTTCTAGGAAAACATGGGTGGCAGCAGTCTTGGTGCTGCCACCCGTACAGCCATTGCGCGGTTCGCGCGGTGTACAATCAAGGTCGCCGCATTGGGGCCTCAGAACCTGTCCGGGTTAGGTACTCCGATGCCGACCGGCAGCACTTGCGTCCTTAACGTGTGACCATTGCCTTGAGCTGCGCCAACAGTTCCGTGCTGACCAAAACGCCCTTGGCCGTTGCGCTGGCACGTTTCTTAAGCCGCCCGTCACCTGGCACGCGGGCATCGCCATTGCCTTCAATCTCAGCGCAGATGCGGGTGATGTAGTCGCCAAAGGCCGCATTGCCAAAGCGGCTTGGATCAATCGCAATAAGTGTCGCACCCCCCTTGATGTTGAGCGCATCAAACGAGGTGCGTTCAGCGTTGTCCACCGACAGGGTGCCGCCAGCCAGCGCCGCGCCCAGCACCTCAACCATAAAGGCGATGGCGGCTCCTTTGTGGTCGCCAAAGGGCAACAGGGCACGGGTGTCCAGAATGGCATTTGGATCAGTGCTGGGCGCGCCTTGCGCATCCAACCCGGCCGGGTGTGACAGATCGTGGCCTTCGGCGGCAGCCATCCGGATATCCATCAACGCCACCATAGAGGATGCCTGATCCCAGACCACTGGTGCACCGCCAGGGCGCGGGCAGGCAAATGACATCGGATTGGTGCCAAAGACCGGGCGCACCCCGCCCTGCGGCACCACCATCGACAGCGAATTGATCACCGCCAGCGCCACCAAACCGGCCTCGGCCAAGGGTTCGGTGTCAAAGCGCAAACCGCCCAGATGGTGGCAATTGGCGCAAGCAAAGGCGGCCAGACCGTTTTCGCGCGCAAGGGCAATCAGGTCGTCGCGCGCCGCTGCCGCGGCAATTTGATAATAGCCGTTGTCAGCATCGCCGCGCAAAACGGAGGGCGCAATCCGCTCCACCAAGGGCGCCGCCGCCGCGTTGGCATAGCCGGACGTAAAGCTTTGCGCATAAACAGGCAGCATCCGCAGGCCATGGCTGCGCGGGCCGTCGCGCTCAGAACTGGTGACGATATCAGCAAGGACGTCGCTGCCGCCCTCATCCATGCCGACAGACAAGAGGACGGATTTGGCCAGGGCACGTACCTCGGCAAGTGAGAGCGTTGTTGTCGAGGCAGCAGTCATTGGTTTGTTCCCGTCCTTGGATGAGGCAAACTGGCGCCGAAACACCAGCCTTGTCAGGGTTGATACACCGCGCCCCGTTTGGCAACACATTCATCCGGCGCAGGCCGCATCGCGACCGAAATCCGCCGTAGTTCTCGCGTCTTCAGCCGCTCTTTTATCGAAACTGCTGCTGTTTTCTGGGACCCGCTTTTCACCTCGCGGCCCAAGCCCAAGCAGGCCTTTGATCCGAGCGGCCTTGCTTTTGTCAGTGGTCGGGGGATCTATTTGCCGGGGCCGAATGTCACTGGCGGTGTCGTCTTCCTTGCCGTTCCTGTCATTGCCGCCACGACGGGCATCTGACTCTGGCTGAAACTGGCGAGCCGGCTTGCACGGATGGATGAGACCTGCAAACAGACCTGCCTGCCTGCCTGCGGGCGGTGTGGGCGGCGGCCCAGGGGCTGGTGATACTGTGCCTCTGGCTGGGGCGCAGGCTAACAGTGCCGAATGCGGCAACGGCACGGGTGGCGCTAGCTGGGCGTATAGGCGGCGCTCTTTTGCTTCGTTAGGGCTAATAATCGCAAGGTGAGTATCGGGAAGCTGTCGATGGTGGTGGCGCGACAATTTTGCCGGGAAGAAAATCGATGTTTGAAGAAATGCCTTTGCATTCTTTACGTCGATCGTAAAAAACGATATTTTCCAAACATGAGCAGGGATGAACAAACAAGCGCCACATCAGGCAGTAGCGAGACGCCAACGTCCGCGACACAGATGGCCTATCGTGCGCTGCGCAGGATGATCCTGATCGGCGACCTGGCCCCCGGTGAAAAACTCAAAATCGACGCGCTGCGCAAACGTCTGGACACCGGCGCCTCTCCGGTGCGCGAAGCGCTGAGCCTGCTGACCTCGGACCAGTTGGTCGAGCGGCTGGACCAGCGCGGGTTTCGCACCCCAGAGGTAAGCCGCGAAAATTTCGAAGAAATCCTACGGCTGCGCTGCTCACTCGAAGATATGGCCCTGCGCGAAAGCATCGCCCGGTCAGATCAGGCCTGGGAGGAGCAGTTGGTGCTGACCCATCACCGGATGATCCGCGAGCCGCGCGATAATACCGAGCTGTTTGAAGATCGGCACAAGGAGTTCCACATGGCTCTTCTGGCCAATTGCGCCTCTCCGGTTTTGCTGCGGTTCTGTAACCAGCTCTATGATCTGAACATCCGCTATCGCTATCTGGCGGGCAATGCGATGGGCTATCAGACGCGCGATATCGGCGCCGAACATACCGCCATCATGGAAGCCGCAATCGAAGGCAATACCGATCTGGCGTCGGAACGGCTGATCAGCCACTACCAGCAGACCGGAACGTTTCTGTCCGGACTGCTGGATGGCAAGGGCGACTGAGCCGCGCGAGTTACGCGCGGGCTAGAACCAGATCAAAATCAACGCGGGAATAGGCCTCGTCCACTGTGCCGGAGACTTTGAAACCTTCCGGGAAGCTGCCTGCGGGTTGCTGGACGTAGGTCATCACCAGATCATCGCGCACGCCAAACACCGTGTCTTCGTCCAGATAAGGATCGTCATCCGGGAAGACCTCGGTCACCAGTGTCCGGAATCCCGGTGCGGTGACGATGTAATGCAGATGCGAGGGACGCCATGGGTGGCGGCCGGCAGCGCGCAGGATGTCGCCCACCGGGCCATCATCCGGCACGGTATAGCTGACTGGGCGCACCGTGGTGAATGCATAGCGACCGTTTTCATCCGCTGTCATCAGCCCGTGGAAGGAATGGATATCCTGATCTGGGTCCTGACTGGAATACATACCGTTGGGCGCCGTCTGCCAAATGTCGATCTGCGCATTGGGGATCGGTTTGCCGTCCAAGTCACGCACTGTGCCTTCAACCAGCAGCACCTCGCCTTCAAAATCGCGTTTCATATCGCCCCCAATCTCAAGTGCAGGCGGGTTGGAGACATGGAACGGCCCCAGCACCGAGGAGCTGGTTGCTTCGGGGACCGAATGCTGCATGTCGACCAGCGAGGACAGGCCCAGTACATCCGACAGCAGCACAAACTCATTGCGCTCCGGTGTGGTGATACGGCCGGCCCATTCCAGGAACTCCAGCCCTTTGCGCCATTCATCATGGGTCAGGTTGGTTTCGCGGGCGAAGTCGTGGATGTGTCGCGTCAGTGCCAGCAGCACCTCCTTCACGCGCGGGTCGGTATCCTCGCCAAAGTAGGCGGCAAACACATCGGTGATATTGTCTTTGGTTACGGTGCGCATGGGCGCCTCCTAGTTCAGAATTGCAAGGCTGAGAGCCGGGTAACGGATCAGCAGGATAAGGACGATCAGCATGACACCGGCAAAGGGCAGCGCGCCAAGGAACACATCCTTCAGGGAAATCCGGTCATCATTGAGCGTCGCCTTGATGACAAAACAAGAGATCCCAAGCGGCGGCGTCAGCAGGCCGATTTCAGCGCCAACCACAGTGATGATGCCAAACCAGACAAGGCTGAGCCCCATCGGTTCCACCAGCGGCAGGAACAACGGCACCACGATCAGGATGATCGATGCGGTATCCAGAAGCGTGCCGAGGAACAGCATCAGGATCACGTAGAGCAGCATGATCATGAAGAAATCCGCGTTGCTGCCTGCCAGAATGTCGCCCAGCTCGTTCGGCAGGCCGGCAAGCCCCAGCATCCGGCTGTAGATCGAGGCAGCAGTGATCAGGAACAGGATCGACGCGGTGATATGGCCAGTTTCCAGCAGCGCCTCCCAGAAGGTGCGCAGGCTCATCGACTTGCGCAGCAGCGCAATGATGAGGGCGACCAGCGATCCTGTGGCACCTGCCTCGACTGGGGTGAGCCAGCCGGTGTAGATCCCGCCCAGAACCACCATGATCAGGCTGACGGTCGGAACCGTTTTGGAGGCAATGATGCGCCAGGGCAGCATTTCATAATCAGAGGCCGGGCGGCCGCCGACGAAGTTCGGAGTGAACCGGCCCATCGCCCAAATTGCACCCACATAGGCCACGGCCAGCATCAAGCCCGGCACCACGCCGGCCAGGAACATCTCGCCCACCGATTGTTCGGCCACAAAGCTGTAGATGATCAGCATCGCCGAGGGCGGAATGATCATGCCCAGAACCGAAGAGCCGGCAACTACACCCACCGCAAAGCGCGGGTTGTAATCATAGGCCAGCATCTGCGGAACCGAGACTTTGGAGAAGACCGAAGCCGAGGCAATCGACGATCCCGTCACCGCGGCAAACACTGCATTGGCGCCAACCGTGGCCATGCCGATACCGCCTTTGACCCGGCGGAAACCGGTGCTCATCACCTCGTAGACATCACTGCCCAGCCCGGCCTTTGAGACGATAAGCCCCATAAAGGTGAACAGGGGCACGGTGGCAAAGGTATATTCCATGACACTGTCGCTGACGGCGATTTTCAGCAGGTTCATGGCAAGATCGAAGTTGTCGCGCATCAGCCAGATGGTCACAAAGGACACAACGCCAAGGGCGATGGGGATATAGACCCCCATGTAGATCAGCACCACAATGGCGACGACTGACCAGGTGCCGAGTTCAACGGGGCTCATTCACTGTCCTCATGTTCGGGAACCCGCACAAGCGCAGGCTTGATGGCAGGCAGCAGTACTTTGCAGGCAAAAATCAGGGTGCAGAGGGCGGCAGACAGGCAGATCACCAGCTTCACCGGCCACCAGGGGGCGGTGAACACGCCGGGGACGCCAAAGTAGTCTTTTGTCTCCCACATCTCGACAAACTCAGGCCAGATCGCCACGGCGATCAGGGACATCATTATGGCCGATACCGTATCGACCAGATGGCGCAGAAAGCCCGCGGCGCGCGGGTATTTGGTTCCGATCACCACCAGAAAGCCGTCCGAGCGTGTCAGGCGGTTTACCCGCACCACATCCGGCAGCTGCAGAAAGACGATCAGCACCATGGAAAACTGCACCACCTCGACTGCGCCGAGAAAAGGTGCGTTGAACACGCCGCGTGCCACCACGTCGTAGTTCACGATTGCAACCAGCCCCAGAACCACCAGCGTGCCGATGGCATTGGCTCCGATCGCGAGGCCATTTCCAAAATTGGAAAGGCCCAGGACTGTCTTTTTAATGGCAGACATTATCATGTCCTGGCCCCTTCCGTCCGCTCGAGTGGTGGTCTTAGTTCATCGTCCAGTCGCGTACGCCAGTGTGTCCGGCCGCTTCCAGTTTGCCCAAATAGGCTTTGAGCATCTCATTGCCGGGGTGGCCTTTTTCTTCCAGCGTTGCTGCCCATTCCGCCGCAATATTGGGCATGGCTTCGGCCCAGGCCTTGCGGTCAGCCTCGCTGGCTTCGGTGATGGTGCCGCCAGCCGCCACATAGGCGTCACGGCTTTCGGAAGCGCGGTCCATGGCGATACCGGCCACGTGATCACGGTACAGAACGGCAACCTCCTGCAGTGCGGTCTTCACCTCGTCCGGCAGGCTGTTCCAGTAGTCTGCGTTCACAGTGATGGTCTTGGAGTTCACCGCGCCCAGGTTTGCGCTCAGCATATGCGGGGCAACCTCGGCAATCTTGAAGGTCTTTGCAGCCTCAGGCCAGAGCATGGCTTTGTCGACCAGACCGGTCTGCAGCATGTTGTAGAAGTCGGTCAGACCACCACGCACGCCGGCGGCACCATTGATGCCTTCAAGATAACGCAGGTTCATGCCCGCACCGGCCACTTTGGCGCCTTCCATATCGGAAGGCGAGGTGATCGGCGTGGTCGAGAAGACCTGATAGGTATCCAAAACAACGCCGGTCGCCAGATAGACCTGGTTCTGCTTGGCGAATTCCGCCTGCATGGCCGGGTATTCCTTGGCGATCTCATCCACAGCCTGCGCAACGGCGCGGGCATCGACGGATACGAAAGGCGTTACCGCGGCGATCGCCTGGCTCGGCAGTTTCGAGGAGTGGAAGATCGTGGTGACGATACCGATGTCGCCCAGACCCAGTTTCACACCTTCCAGAACGCCCTTGGGTTTGACGATGGAGCCGCCATAGCTTTCCTGCCAGTCCATCTGGTAATTGCCGGTCTCTGCCAGCTTTTTGTCGACCTCGGGAATGAAGAAGTTGGTGAACTCCTTCACCCAGAGCGCGCGCGCCGGATAGCCGTCGATCACAACCGCCTTGATGGTTTCGGTTGCATGCGCCGGAATAGCCGTCAGCCCGGCCATCAGCGCACCCAGCGCCATTCCTCTTGAAAATACAGCCATCTTATCCTCCCGTTGATGGTTATTATTAATGGGGTCTAGGTCTTCCAGCGGACCTCCACGCTGGTGCCTGCGTTCCGGTAAAGTTTGGACACAGCGCAGTATTTTTCCGTCTCAGCAGCGACCAGCCGAAGCTCTTCCTCGGTCGCTGTTCCGTTTGCGGTCACGTCCAGTTCAATCGATTTGAACGGCACTTCGACCTCTTCCTTCAGCAGAACCCCGCGGCGGTCGAAATCCACCACCATTTCGAAGTCCAGATTGCCAATATCGATACCCAGTTTGGCCGCGCATTTGTGGCCAATGGTATTGGTGCAGCCGCAGAGCGCAGCAAAGGCGGTCTCGGTCGGGGAGAACCCCATGTTGGTGCCGCCGCGTTCTTCCGGCTCGTCGATGATCAGGCTCACATCGCGGGTCGTGACATCACAACGGCTGTGGCTGCTGGCCGCAGCAGACATCCGGATTTTCACAACAGATTTCTGGCGAATGGCCATGGGTCAGATCCTCACAAGAATGAACAGGCTTTGTCGAAGGGGAACCGCGGCAGTTTCTGGAACAATGCGGTTTCATCGGCGTAGCCAAGGTTGCACAGGAAGTTAGACCGCAAGCTGGTTCCGGCAAAGAACTCCTGATCGACAATCTCGTTTGAAAACCCGGACATAGCCCCGACATCCAAGCCCAGAGCGCGGGCCGCGAGCATGAAATACCCGCCCTGCAATGTGCCATTGCGGAAGGCCGTAATCGCGGCATGTTCCGGTTTGCCTTCAAAATGCGGGCGGCGGTCCTCATGTGGGAAGAGGAAGGGCAGCTCGGTCCAGAAGTCCAGATCATGGGCGATGATCGCGGTGACCGGCGCATCCATCATCTTGTCGATATTCTTGGCCTTCAGCGATTTCGCCAGCCGCGCCTTGCCCTCAGGCGAGGTCACAAAGATGAACCGCGCCGGGCAGGTGTTCATGCTGGTGGGGCCAGAGGCGGTGATGTCATACAGACGATGCAGCAGCGCCTCGGGAACCGGCTTATCCTGCCAGGCATAATGAGAACGCGCACCGGTCAGGATCACGTCAATCGCCGCATCATCCAGAGTGGCCAGCTTTTCGCGCACGTCGCGCACTTCGCCCTGCGCCTCGGCGCGCAGCTTCTCCAGCTCTTTTCCGACGGGTGCAGCCATTATGCCGCTCCCGCTGCGTCTTCGTCCACGATGGGGCTGGCGCAGATTCCGATGCCTTCGACCTCGACCTCAATGACTTCGCCTGGCTTCAGCCAGCGCGGCGGCGTCTTGGCGTGGCCTACGCCCGGTGGTGTGCCCATGGCGATCAGGTCACCGGGTTCCAGCGTGGTATATTCCGAGATGGTGGCGATGGTCTTGGCCACCGGCCACATCATATCCGAGGTGGTCGCGCTCTGCAGGATCTCGCTGCCGACGCGGCTTTCGATTTTAAGACCGCTTGCGCCCTCGGGCAGTTCATCTGGTGTGACCACAACCGGGCCAACCGCACCGGTGGAATCAAAATTCTTGCCAGGTGTCCACTGGTGGGTCTTGCGCTGGTAGTCGCGTACCGAACCATCATTGAACACTGTATAGCCAAAGACGTGATCCAGCGCATCTTCCTCGGCAATATGGCGACCGCCCTTGCCGACGATCAGCATCAGCTCGACCTCGTAGTCCAGCTTGTGCGAGCAATTGGGCCGCACCATCGGCGCACCGGCCGGCATCAGCGAGTTCAGCGATCGCATGAACAGAGCCGGATATTCCGGAACCGCATAGCCACCCTCTTTGATGTGATCGATGTAGTTCAGTCCAAGGCAGATGATCTTACCGGGATTGGCCACCGGCAGATCCGGACGGATATCCGAGACGGCCACTTCGCTGGCTTCAACCGCTGCATAGTCCGGCACATCGGCGCCGGAAATCAACGCCGACAGGTCGCCGTTCTGGCCCGGCAGCAGCTTGGCTTGGTTTCCGTTTACGAGGAACACGCCCTTTGCGCCCCCGGCTTCTCCAACAATGAATCGCATCGTCTTCCCCTAAGATTTCTTGCATGTTCACCGATTATTTGCTCTTGTGTCAAGAAATATCGATATTTTAATGATGGAGGAAGAAAATGCCAAAATGGGAAGAGTATAAGGCACAGGCAGAAGAGCGCGGCGCGCTGGCGCTCGAACTCTACGCTGTGGAATCGACACCGGCCGGGTCGCCAGAGGCCGTGAAGGCGAATCTGGCTGCCCATCTCGCCTATCAGGGAGAACTGGAAGCGGCAGGTAAACTGGCCCTTGCCGGGCCGATGTCTGATGCAAGCGGCGCTCTGATGGAAGGCACCGGGCTGATCATCTACCGCGCCGAAACCCTGGACGAAGCCCGTATGCTGGCCGAGGATGATCCGATGCACGCCGCAGGGGCCCGCAGTTTCACCCTACGCCGCTGGCTGGTGAACGAAGGGTCGCTGCACCTGTCGGTCGGCCTGTCCACCAAATCCGTGACCCTGTCATAGGAGCTTTGGCCATGGCCCGCACAACTTTGCTCGGAGACCTGTTGAGCGGCTTGCTTGACCGCCGCCGCAGTGCTTTGGACGACCGCAGCCTAGAAGAGCTGTGCACCGCGTTACTGTCGACCCAAGGGCAGGTGTCGGGCCGCAAGATCGCAGGCGCTATCCTGTCGCGCTACGGTGATTTGTCTGATGAGGGCAAGCTTGCCTTCTTCACCCACCTCAACAGAGCGTTGGATCTGGACCCGGAGGAGGTCGCACGCCTGGCCCAGCGCTATGGCGACAGCGGTGACACGGGTGATTTTCTCGCCCTGTCCCGCGCGGCGGAACCCCCACGGCAGGAATTGTTCCGCCGCCTCAATCAGGCTGAAGGTGCCACCGCCAAGCTGGTCGCCATGCGTGCCGATCTGCTGAGGCTTCTGAAATCCCACTCCGCGCTGAAACGCACCGACGCCGATCTGGCTCATCTGCTGCGCAGCTGGTTCAACCGCGGCTTTCTTGTGCTGCGGCAGATCAACTGGTCCAGCCCGGCGAATGTGCTGGAAAAGATCGTCGAATATGAGGCGGTGCACGAGATCGAGGATTGGGATGACCTGCGCCGCCGCCTGCATCCCGAAGACCGGCGCTGCTTTGCCTTCTTTCACCCCGCGATGCCGGAAGAACCGCTGATCTTTGTCGAAGTGGCGCTGACGCTGGCCATTCCCGGCTCTATTCAGACGCTGCTGGCAGAAGACCGCGCACCGCTGCTGATCGACGACGCGCGCACCGCCGTCTTCTATTCTATATCCAACTGCCAAAAGGGGCTGGCCGGGATCAGCTTTGGCAACCTGCTGATCAAACAGGTGGCCGCCGAATTGCTGCAGGAGCTGCCCCAGCTCAGCTCCTTTGTGACCCTGTCGCCCATTCCGGGCTTCCTGCGCTGGCTGTCCGCTGAACAGCCCGAGGCCGCCGCCGCCCTGCAAGCGGGCGAAGACGGTGCCGCAGAACTGGCGGCCACCTACCTGAAAGACGCCAAACGTCCGGACGGCGATCCGCTGGACCCGGTGGCGCGCTTTCACCTTGGCAACGGCGCCGCCATTCATGAGGTGCACGCCGAGGCCGACACCTCGGACAAGGGGCGCGCGCAATCTGCCGGGGTGATGGTGAACTACCTCTATGACCTCTCCCAGACCGAACAAAACCACGAGGCCTTTGCCCTGCAACAGGTAGTGACGGCCTCCAAATCCATTCAGGCCAAGGCCCGTGCCGGGCAAAGCCGCCTGAAACCCTCTGACAGCGGGAAATGACCATGCCCAACGTAATGTATGATGCCCTCGCCGCGCCCCATGCGGCCAGCACCAAAACCTTTCTGACGGATGATGCGGGGGGGACGACCAGTTTCGCCGATTTCACCGCGCTGGCCGCACAGATGGCCCACGCGCTGACCGCAGCCGGGTTGCGGCCCGGCGGCCGGGTGGCCGTCATTGCCCCCAAACGGGTAGAGACCCTTGCGCTCTATGTCGGCACATTGCAGGCGGGCGGAGTCTACTTGCCGCTCAACACCGCCTATACCGCGCCCGAGCTGGAGTATTTTCTAACCGACGCCACCCCGGATATCGTCATCACCGAAAGCGCGCGCGCCAAAGACCTGCAGCCCGCCTGCGACACGGTGGGCGCGCAGCTGCTGACACTGGAGTCAGACGGGAGCGGTACGCTTTGCGCCTCTGCCACCGGCCAGGCCACCACTTTTGAGACAGTTGAACGCAGCGGAAAGGATCTGGCGGCGCTGCTTTATACATCGGGCACCACCGGGCGCAGCAAGGGCGCGATGCTGACCCATGGCAACATGCTGTCCAATGCACAGGCCCTGACCGACCTGTGGCAGATCACCGCGCAGGACCGGCTGATCCACGCGCTGCCGATATTTCACACGCACGGTTTGTTTGTGGCGATGAACACCAGCCTCCTCGCCGGAGCACAGGTGCGGCTGATGGAGCGCTTTGACGCCGATGCCATATTGCGCGACCTTCCAGGATCAACCCTGCTGATGGGGGTGCCAACTTTCTACACCCGCCTGCTGGACACGCCCGGTTTCACCAAGGAAGCCTGCGCAAACATGCGCCTGTTCATCTCTGGCAGCGCACCGCTTCTGGCCGACACCCATGAGAGTTTTGAGGCCCGCACCGGCCACAGAATTCTGGAACGCTATGGCATGACAGAAACCAATATGAACACCTCCAATCCCTATGACGGTGAGCGCCGCGCCGGCACTGTTGGCTTTCCGCTGCCCGGCACCGAGGTGCGCATCACCTGCCCGTCCGAGGGCACGCCCCTTGGCAAAGGTGAGACCGGCATGATCGAAGTGCGCGGCCCCAATGTCTTTAAGGGTTACTGGAACATGCCAGAGAAAACCGCCGAAGAACTGCGCGCTGATGGCTGGTTCATCAGCGGCGATCTGGGGCGCTTTGATGAGGATGGCTATCTGGAAATCTCAGGTCGTCAGAAAGATCTGATCATCTCGGGCGGATATAATATCTATCCCAAGGAAATCGAAGACGTGCTGAACGGCATCCCCGGTGTTCTGGAAAGCGCGGTGATCGGCCTGCCAGACCCGGACTTCGGCGAAAAGGTGGTGGCGGTGGTTGTGCCTGAGGCCGGACAGGACGTGGATCAAGCCCTTCTGCGCCAAGAGGCCGCCCGGCAACTCGCCCGGTTCAAACACCCGCGCAGCTATCACATCGAGGATGGGCTGCCGCGCAATACCATGGGCAAGGTGCAAAAGAACGTTCTGCGCAGCCAAATGGCGTGAGCATTCGGTGATTTTTATGCCTATCGGGGTCAGAGCTTCCGGACTGACCCCGATAGGGCCTTTGTGCCCTGCCCTGCTCCCCTGCAGACAGGCAAGCGGTGTTCGCAGGATAGGACATCCCGAGGTTGATCAGGGTTCTTGACAAAATAAGTCAGTAATTTTAGACCACGCATCATGCCCCTTGGGCGACCTCAAGCCAGCCAGCAGCCGCGCTCAACCGGTTCAGCCAACCTCTTCATGAATGCAGCGAATGCAATATGGGCCGCGGAATCCGCTTAGCCCTGCCTTAAGCCATTCGAAATTGCAGGCACTAGCTGGACCCCGAGAGACCATCCAAATGCACAACCCGGCACCCAAGGCAAACCCACTCCGATCCCCCTTTATCCGATTGTTTGCGACCGTTCTCACTCTGGTGCTATGCGCTACGCCCAGCTTTGAAGGCGCAAGCGCGCAGGCTGAGGCCGACCAACTGGTCCCGGTACCAGCTATGCCCGCCCCGCCGTCGCCCATGCCGTCACCGGCATCTGAATTCGACATAACACCGCAGGAAATTCTGCCCCCCGATCTGAACATCTCGGAACCGGTAACAGCTGCAACAGATACTATACCGCAGGACATCACCGCCGAAGCGTCCCAATTGCCGCAAACAACCCAGGCCGAGCCCGCAACTCCGCTGGACACCGCGCTTAAGTTTCTGACCGACGGTGGCCCGTCCATCTGGGCGATTGCGGCGCTGGCGGTGATCACCCTTGCGCTCATCCTTTGGAAGATCTGGCGGCTGGCGCTGGCCGGGGCCTGGTCAACCGGCAAGGCGACCAAGGCGGTCAATGCCTTTGAAACCGGTGATATCGATGGCGCAAAGGCAATCGTTCTGGGGCGGATCGGCATCCGGTCGCAAATTGTCAGCGCTGCACTCGTAGCACAGCATTCCCTGCCCGAGGATAAGGCGCGCGAAGAAACGGCGCGGGTCGCAAAGAAACATATCGCCAAAGCGGGCACCGGGCTGGGCGCGCTGGAACTCATCGCGACGATTGCGCCTCTCCTGGGTCTGCTTGGCACAGTGCTGGGCATGATCGCGGCGTTTCAGGCGCTGGAACAAGCCGGGGCCAAGGCCGATCCATCGCTCTTGGCGGGCGGCATCTGGGAGGCCCTGCTGACCACGGCGGCCGGCATGGCTGTGGCCATCCCGGCCTCGGCAGCGCTGACCTGGTTCGAAGCGGTGATCAACCGTATCCGCCGCGATGTGGAAGATGCGGCAACACGCATATTTGTGGTGGCCAGGCCTGCCGGGCTGAAAATCGCGGCAGAGTAGACCACCATGGAGTTTTCCCCGCCCGCACGGCCCCGGCGCAAACCCAGTCTCACGCCGATGATCGACGTGGTTTTTCTGCTGCTTGTCTTCTTCATGTTGGCATCCCGCTTTGGCGCCGAGCAGGTCATCCCCCTACCGCTGGCCAGCGCTGGCGGCAAATATAGCGGCCCTCCCCGGCTGATCACGGTTCTGCCGGACCGTCTGCTTCTGAACGGCCTGCCGGTACCGGATCTGGCCGCGGCGCTTCAGCCGATGATGCAAACACCACAAGACATGCTAATCCTACGCGGTCGTGAGGGCGCAACCCTTCAGCAGATCACGGCGGTGACCGATTTGTTGCACAGCGCTGGATTCACCCGTTTTGTGCTGGTGGAGTGAGCCATGGATCTGTCCGAAACACCCCGCCGCCCGCGCGCCGAATCCATTGTGCCGATGATCAACGTGGTCTTTCTGCTGCTGATCTTCTTCCTGATGACGTCGCGGTTGGTTCAGCCCGACCCTGTCGAGCTTGCCCTGCCTGAATCCGCCACCGGCCGCGATGCAAACGCTGATCCGGTTCTGTTTGTCGGCAAGAACGGCCAGTTGCATTACGGTGGTCTGCAAGGGGCAGAGGCCGTGGCGCGCCTTGTCGCGGAAAACGTACTCTCCAACGCACACTCCTATGTCATCAAGATGCGCGCCGATGCCGCCCTTGAGGCCACTGTTCTGGCCCGTATCCTGCGTGACCTCGCAGCAGCCGGGCTCGCCCGCGTCGAACTGGTCGTAGTGCCAAAATGAGGCGCCTGTTCGAAACATCCGTTTTCACGGCGATGTCCTGCGCGATTTTGGTCAGCCTCTTTGGTCTGACGCGCAGCAAAGGCGCGACCTCCAGCGGCGACGGCGGTGAGGCCCTTGTCTCTTTGGAAGCCGCGGCCCCAACGGTTGCAGAAATGGTCGAGACATGGGAGCGCCCGCCGCAGATCCACCCCGTTCAGGACCCTGACCTGGCCACTTCGCCGGACATCTCCGACATGCCGGTACTGCCAACCTTCACGCTGGCAGAGGCGCCACGGGCCGAATTTGAACTGGCGGCCTTGTCACAGCCGGAACAGGATATTCTTGAGGTGGACACTCAGGCCGCCGCGCCGCCGCCAAAGGTGGAAAAGCCGCAGCCCAAACCGATCGAGACCGCTGCGCCCCAACCTCAGCCGGAACCGCCGGAAGCGCCAGAGGCCCCGGAGGCGGAAAGAGAAACGCCGCCTGCCCCAAAACAACCCACACCCGCACCAGAGACGCAGGCAGCCGCAAAGGCACAGCAGACCATCGCCGGGCGCGCCGAACAGCGCGCCGCGGGTACAGGCGGCAATACACAGGCAGGGGCAGCTGGCGGGGCGGCAGCCAGCACCAAAGAAGCCGGTCAGCACGCAAAGCTAAAGAACGTGTGGGGGGCAAAGATCCGCGCGCGTGTTGTGCGCTATAAACGCTATCCATCCGGCACAAACACCAATGGCCGTGCGGTTGTCAGGTTGACGGTTGGGCGCGATGGCAAGCTGATACATTCCAGCCTCGCGCAATCCTCAGGAGACCCGGTTCTGGATCAGGCGGCCCTGTCGGCGGTCCTGCGCGCCAAACGGTTCCCTAAAGCGCCCAGAAAGCTCCCGGACCAACAAATCAAAGTGTCCATTCCAATGAGTTTCACAGAGTAGCGCGGCCCGAAAGAATTGTGGCATCCGTGCCGCTCCCCCTTTTCGCTTTGAAGAGGGGGAGCGGTTCTGCTTTGCTTAGAAGCGCGCGTTCACAAAGACGCTGACATTACGCCCCGCTGCTTCGATCTGGTCAAAGGATCGGTAGGAACGGTCGGTCAGGTTGGCCGCCTCAATGGTGACAGATACCGTGCTTGAGAGATCAACGCTGCCACGCAGGTTGACCGTGGTCCAGCCACCGGTGTGGTCGTTGGACGGATCCGCAATCGCCCCGCTGTCATCGCGCTGGGTTGCTTCGCTTTCACCGCGCAGGAACAGATCCCAGGTACCGGACAAACCGGCCGCTTCCCAGCCAGAGCGCAGGCCCACCGTTCCTGCCCATTCCGGCGTCCCGGTGTCGTGCGTGGAATACCCATTGCTGTAGGTGAAGGTCCGCCGGGTGTTGGACAGCGATGCATAGGGACGCAAACCACCCCAGAGCCCCGTATCGTATTCCACGGCCAGCTCGACCCCGGTCGTATCAGCGCTGTCGACATTGCGATACTCGGACACGCCGCCGCCGATGCTCTGCGTGGCGATATAGTCGCTGGAGTCTGTGTGGAACAGCGTGGCGTCCAGCGTCAGCGCCCCGTGATTCATCCGATACCCGATCTCATAGTTGGTCGCGGATTCCGGTTTCAGATCCGGATTGCCAATGATCGTGCCGCCGCCACCGCTGGTGGTCAGATACAGCTGGCTGAGCGACGGATAGTTATACCCCTGCGAGATATTGGCGCGCAGGATGGATCCCCCCGCCAGTTCATAGACCAGCCCGGCAGACCCCAGAAAACGGCTGTCGCTGTTGTCTTGGGTCGGTTGCGCCACGCCATCCACCAGATAGCTGTCAAGCGAACTGTCCACCGAATAAAAGCGCATACCACCAATTGCCGTCAGATTGCCAAAGCTGGCCTCGTGTTGGGCAAACGCGCTGCCCGTGCGGATCGACGCGTCCGAATAGCGTGTGGTGGTGCTGGGGAAAGGGCCAAACCCGGTGGTCGTAGTGGCCTTGTCCGAAATCAGCCGGTCATCTTCCAGCTCGGCGCCAATCACCGTCCGGTGGCCCGGTGCAAATTCCATATTTGCGGTCAGTTTCACGCCACGGGTGGTCTGATCATCCACCGAAGTGGAGAGGATATTGGCGCTGCTGCTGGGCCCGGTCGCGATGGTGATGTCATTGCTGAATTCACGGTCGACGGTCTGGTCAAACAGCTCCACCTTAAAAAGAGACATCCAGGGGGTCAGATCGGTGCCTTCATAAAACCCGCTGTATTTGCGCAGATCCCGTTTGGGCAGTTCGATCAGGAAGTTCTGATCGCCTGTGTAAACATCCGCCGAAATGTCGAAATCCTGTGCCCGCAGACCGAAATATTGATTGTCCATCCGGTATCCCAGGAAGGCGCGGATATCACGGTCGGAACTGCCCGAGGGCTCCAGCGGACCGTCGGCAGTTTCCCGGTCGTTCAAGTCTGATTTCGACACAGACAGACGGTAGTCGAAATTACCCATCGAACCCGCCGCACTCAGCGAGCCGCGATAGCCGTCATTGGCGCCGATGTAACCGGCATTGGCATTGATTTCCAGCGGCACATCGGCGCCGCGTTTGGTGATGATATTGACCACGCCACCGATGGCACTGTTGCCCGACACCACCGACGATGGGCCGCGCACCACTTCGATCCGCTCGATATCGGCCGGCGCGATCAGCACCGGCGTGCCGTAATTTGTATGATCCGAAATCCGCTGACCATCGATCATGATCGTCACCCGGTTCGAGGCCTCGCCGCGGATGCTGATCCGTTCGATCCCACTTTCGCTGACGCGCACGCCTGGGACCTCGGCCAGAACGCTGCCAATGGATTTTGGCGGCACCCGCTTGATTTCCTCTTCGCTCACCACCGTGACCGAAGCCACGCTGTTGCGAACCTCGGTCGGCAGGCCCGAGCCAGATACGTTGATTTCATCCAGAACCAGCACATCCGCGTCCTCAGCGGCAGCGCCGTTGGCACCAAATACAGCAGCAAGCAAAGCGGCAGAGGCGCCTTGCAACAGGTAAGGTCTTGTCTTCATGTCATGTCCCCAGTGCAGGCATTCACCTGCAGAAAGTAACCGGTGAGGTCATCGCCTCATTTCCGGAAGTGATCTGCCTGGCGTTGCGCTGGGTATTCCATCAGTCAGAGCAAGGGGGCAAACCCATGTCGCCGACTGTGGCGCGGTGATAAATGATGACTGGCGCAGATACCATATGTTTTTTGTCAGAAATTACACGACCCCTCTTGATTGGTGGCATTTTTGCAAATATGGATCACTCCAACCTTAATCGCGGCAAGCCAAAACGAGTTTCGTTTCGACCCTAGCCAGGCGCGTTTCCATCAAAGCTCCGGAGACACGACTTGGACCATTTGCCCATGCCCACCCCAGAAAACATCCGTGCAGCCCGCCTTGATCAGCCGAAACTGCGCGAGCGTGATCTGTCTGATCAGCTTGGCATCAGCGAGGCGCAATTGCTGGCCGCCCATTGCGGCCAAGGGGTGACCCGCATCACCGCCGATCTGGAGCGGATCATGCCGCAGGTCGAAAATTTCGGCGATGTAATGGCGCTGACCCGCAATGAAAGCTGCGTGATCGAAAAGACCGGAAAATACGGCACCTATCGCAGCGGCGGCCATGCAGGCATGATTCTAAACGAAGAAATCGATCTGCGCATGTTCCCGAAAAACTGGGTGCATGGCTTTGCTGTCGAAAAGACGCTGGACGGAGGTGCCACCCGCCGCTCCCTGCAGATCTTTGATGCTGCCGGCGATGCTGTCCACAAGATCTTCCTCAAGGATATTTCTGACAGCACCCCCTGGGAGGGCGTGGTGGCCGAGCTGCGCGCGGCGGATCAAGACCCCAGTCTGACCGTCAGCGCGCGTCAGCCCGTGGACCCCGCAAAAGGCGATCCCGAGGATGCAGCGAAGCTGCGCACCGCCTGGGACGGTTTGACCGACACCCATCAGTTTCAGCCGCTGATGCGCAAACTCAAGATGAACCGTCTGGGCGCCTACCGGATGGCCGGCGCGCCCTATGTGCGCAAACTGGACACCAGCGCGGTCTCGGTTCTGCTGGAAAAGGTCGCGGGATCCGGGCTGCCGATCATGGTCTTTGTGGGCAATGTGGGCTGCATTGAAATCCACACAGGCCGTTTTGAAACCCTGAAACCGATGGGACCGTGGCTGAACATTCTCGACCCACGATTCAACCTGCATTTGCGCGCAGATCACATCGCAGAGGTCTATCAGGTCACAAAATCCACCCGCTGGGGCGATGCCAATTCGGTCGAGGCCTTTGGCGCCGACGGGCTGCTGATCGCACAGTTTTTTGGCGTATTGGCTGAACCGGGGGCGGCAGAAAAGTGGAACGCACTGCTGGCAGAGCTGCCGGGAGAAAAGCAGGTAGAACCGGTATGATCCGCCTGCTGTCCAAAGTCGCAGGACCAGCGGCCGCCGCCCTGATCCTGACCCTTGCAACCGGTGTCCGCGCAGACGCGCCCAGCCGTGTCGTCTCGGTCGGGGGGGCCGTGACAGAGATTGTCTATGCCTTGGGTCAAGAGCACCGTCTGGCCGCGCGCGACACCACATCGAACTATCCGGCGGCGGCGTTGCAGCTGCCGGATGTCGGCTATATCCGCCGACTGGCGCCCGAAGGGCTGCTGTCTGTCGATCCTGATCTGATCCTCGCCGAGGAAGGCGCCGGGCCGATTGAAACACTGGATCTGCTGAAACAGTCACAGATCCCGGTGGTCCCTGTGCCTGCCGGTTTTGACCAGATGGTCGTATTGGACAAGATTGCCGCCGTGGCAGAAGCCTTGGGCGTTCCTGGGGAGGGCGCCACGCTTGCCGCCAAGGTGGACACCGATATCACCAACGCCCTCACCGACGTCACGCCAACAGATACCAAAGTCCTGTTTGTCCTGTCGTTTCAGGGCGGGCGCGTTATGGCCAGCGGCACCAACAGCCCTGTCGACACAATGATCGCGATGGCCGGTGCAAAGAACGCGGCCAGCGGATTTGAGGGTTTCAAGCTGATGAGTGACGAGGCCATCATCAGCGCGGCACCTGATGTCATCCTGATCATGGATCGCAGCGGCAAAATGGGCATTGAGGACAGCGATCTGCTGCATCATCCCGGCATTGCAGCAACCCCGGCAGGGCAAAAGGGCGCGATCGTGCGAATGGACGGCATGTTGCTGACCGGCTTCTCGGTCCGCACCGGCGAGGCCATTCGCACCCTGTCACGCAGCCTGCACGCGATATGGGGCTGATTGATGGTCAGTCTGGCAGACCATCCAAGCGGGGACCGCAGCCTGCTGGCCGCAAGGCTGACTATGGCCCTGGCGCTGCTGCTCTTGTGTGTGGCTGCGGCCAGCCTGACGGTCGGCGCCGCCAGCACCTCGGTCTGGCAGACAATGGGAGACATCCTTGCCGGGCGCGAGGTCAGCCTGCGGGATCGGGTGGTACTGTGGGACATCCGCGTGCCGCGCCTGATCATGGGCTGTCTGGTCGGGGCTGGTCTCGCGATATCCGGTGCCATCATGCAGGGGTTGTTCCGCAATCCGCTGGCCGATCCGGGCATTGTTGGCGTCAGCGCCGGCGCCAGCCTCGGCGCGGTGATGGCCATTGTACTAGGAGGCATGCTGCCGTTTGCGCCCCTGTTTGGCAGCTGGCTGGTGCCCGCATCCGCCTTCGGTGGGGCCTGGGCCTCGACCATTCTGCTGTACCGGATTGCCACCCGGCAGGGGCGCACCTCTGTTGCAACGATGCTGCTAGCAGGCATCGCGCTGACCGCGCTGACCATGGCCCTAACCGGGGTGCTGGTCTATATGGCCGATGACACCCAGCTGCGCGATTTCAGCTTCTGGAATCTGGGCTCTTTGGCCGGTGCCAGCTGGAGCAAGCTTGCCGTGGCAGCGCCGATGATCCTGTTGCCGGTGCTGCTGGCGCCGCTGCTGGCGCCGGGACTGAATGCTCTGGCCCTCGGCGAGGCGGCCGCCGGTCATATTGGCTTTCGAGTCGAGCGTCTGAAGGGAACCGCAATCCTGATCACCGCCGCCGCAACCGGGGCCGCAGTTGCCGCCAGCGGAGGCATTGGCTTTGTCGGCATCGTGGTGCCGCATCTTCTGCGTCTCCTGTCGGGGCCGGACCATCGCTATCTGTTGCCCAATGCCGCGCTGTTGGGGGCCATCCTGCTGGTGCTGGCGGATCTTGTCGCCCGGGTGATCATTGCCCCGGCCGAACTGCCCATCGGCATCATCACAGCCCTCATTGGCGGGCCGTTTTTCCTGTGGATTCTGCTGCGCCAGCGCGGCCTTGCTGAATTGTGACCCCATGCTGACTGCCCAAAACGTCTCTGTCTCTCTGGCGCGCAAACCTGTCCTCAGCACGGTGAGTTTCACCGCTCTCCCCGGCGAGGTTACATCGATCATCGGGCCTTCGGGGGCCGGAAAGTCCACGTTTCTGAAAGCCCTGACAGGCGACCTTCCCTTTGACGGGGAGATCCGGCTGAATGATCTTTCTGTGCGCAGTGCCCTGCCCGCAAAACTGGCACGCATACGGGCTGTACTGCCACAGGCGTCGCCGATGGCCTTCCCCTTCACTGTTCTTGAAGTGGTGCGGCTTGGCTGCCCGACCCCCGACCGCGACCGCATCGCCCGTGAGGCCATGGCCCATGTTGGACTGGCCGGGTTTGCAGCCCGCCCCTATCAGCTCCTGTCTGGTGGTGAGCAACAGCGCGTCCAATTGGCCCGCGTGCTTGCCCAGGTCTGGGAGCCGGTCGTAAAAGGCATGCCGCGCTGGCTGTTTCTGGACGAACCGGTGTCCAGCCTTGATATCGGCCATCAGCAGCAAATCATGGAAATCGCCCGGATCTTTGCTCAACGCGGTGGTGGGGTTGTGATGGTGATGCATGATCTAAATCTGACCGCCATGGCCTCGGACAGCATTGCGCTGCTTTGCCGGGGGGAACTGATGATCCAAGGCAGCCCGCAAACCGTCCTGAGCGAAAACCGCCTCAGGCAGGCTTTTGATTGTCATTTGACAGTGAACAAGCCCCCCGAAGCTGGGGTGTTTGTGCTCCCCTGTCTGGCCAGCTAAGGCAGAGCACTTGCGCGGCTCAAAACGTTGCGTTTGTCCACCAACGCACCGATGTTCGACTGCTGCGCATCGATCTTGCACCCATCCGCATTGCCGGGAACTCACATCTCGATTTGCCTGGGTCAGAACTGACCATGGGTGCTGGCCGAGGTCTCTAGCAACGCCTGTTCAATCTTGTCCTTGATCGCCAAAAACCGCGAAGATGGGACCGGAACCGATATGGCATGCAGGTCGCCGTTCCAGTCTCTGAAGGCAAAGCCGCATGCCGAAATCCCTTCGGAATGTTCGTCACGATCATAGGCCAAACCGTCGCGCCGGATAGTCGCCAAGACAGAAAGGAAGGCATCCGGGTCACCCTGTGTGCCCGTCCGGCTCCATTCTGCCTGCGCCAGCGCCAGCGCCTCTGCTTCTGGCATCTGGGCCAGACAGGCGCGGCCGTTTGCGGTGCTGGTCAGGGGAAAGACCTCGCCAACCCTGGAGACCGTGGTCAGCCGGTGGGTGCCCGGCACCTGATCCAGGAACACCATGCCCCCGCCACGCAGCGCCGACAGATCCGCCGTTTCGCCGGTTTTCTGGGTCAGCTCTGTCAGCAACAGGCGGCAATGCTCAACAATGTTATACTGCGTGGCCTTGGCCAGGGTCGTCAGCTCCGGCCCCAGTTTCAACCCCCGCCCCTGACGGTCCGCCACCAAAAAATTCTCTTCGACCAAAGCGGCCGTGATTCTTTGTACCGTAGAACGGGGCAATCCGGCCTTGCTGGCAATCTGCCCCAAGCTCATCCCTGTATCGGAATTTTTGAGAACGCGCAGAATTCTGGCGGCTCTCGAAATGACTTGAATTCCGCCTTTTTCAGTTTTTTCAGACACTTGCAATACTTCTTCCGCTTGATTTCCCGTGCCACACGGGGCGTTGTTGAGAAATTTTGTGACCCACAATGCGGTACATGTCAACCGGATCGTGATTTATTTCTTGACCGCAATGCGATGCATGTGCACCAATATGCGGGACAGGTGGAGGAGCCATCCTGACAGTTTGAAATCGGCAAAACACCGCTTGGGCGGTGAACAGAGGAGTTGTGCCCGATGGTTGAAATCCGCGGCATCGAGTTCCAAGCGAACACAGACAACGACATGGGGCTGGAGTTCTACAACCTCAGCCACCGCTTCGGGTTCCAAAACCCGAACTGGCCCTATTTCCAGGATACTAAGATCGAGCGTATCCACTACATGGCCAAGTCCGGCGTGCTGAGCCAGCGCATCACCACTACCATGCATGCCACCACTCACATTGATGCGCCCGCGCACGTTGTGCAGGGTACGCCGTTTATCGACGAAGTACCGCTGCCGCATTTCTTTGGCACCGGTCTGGTCGTGTCGATCCCCAAGAAAAAGTGGGAGCCGATCACCGGTGAAGATCTCGAAAAAGCCTGTGGCCACGCGATCCGCAAAGGCGACGTGCTGATCATCAACACCGGCTGGCACCATGACTATGAAGACGGCGACTACTTCGCCTATTGCCCCGGTCTGGTCTCCTCGGCGGCGGAATGGATGGTTGAAAAAGGCATTAAGGTTGTCGGTCACGACACCCAGGCCAACGACCACCCGCTGGCCACTGCGATCGGTCCGCAGCGAAACGGCCCGCTGCTGCCGCATCTGGAAGAAGAGTACAAGGAATGGTCCGGCGGCAACGACTGGAAAGACGACTTCCCTGAGTGGGAACCGGTCCACAACATCCTGTTCAAAAACGGTATTCTTGGCATCGAGAACGTCGGCGGCGATCTGGACGCGGTCACCGGCAAGCGCTGCACCTTCGCCTTCTTCCCATGGAACTGGGACCGCGGCGACGGCTGCATCATCCGTTTGGTTGCGATGATGGACAAGAGCCAAGAATTCCGCATCGACGACGGCGCAGAGTTCTAAAGACACTCCCCACTGGTCGCCGGGAAACCGGCGGCCGTTTTTCCAAATTCGTTGCGATGAGGTCCCCGATGCATCTGAAACGCTTCCAGGACGCGCAAGCATATGTCGCGCCCAATCACTTTGACTGCACCGGCCTGCGCCTGCAGGGATTTGAGGGGGGCGGCCCCGAAAACCAATGGGTGGGCCTCAGCCAGTTCCTGCCCGGTGGTGGCGCCGGCCCCGACAGCACACCTTTTGAAAAGGTCTATGTGGTGCTGGAAGGCGAGATGACAGTGATCGTCGATGGCACGGAAACCGTGCTTGGCAAATACGACAGCTGCACCATTCCACCCGGCGAAACCCGTACCATTGAAAACCGCTCGAACCACGTCTGCACGATGCTGGTCGTCATCCCCTATCCCCCCGCCGCCTGAACGGAGACCTGAGTTATGAACGCAATGGCAAACCCCCTTTCCATGTTCGAAGTGAAGGGCCAGACGGCGCTGATCACCGGCGCCTCCGGCGCATTTGGCATGGTTGCTGCACGCATCCTGGCCGGGGCCGGCTGCAATCTGGTCCTGGCCGCCGGCAATCAGGAGGCGCTGGATGCCATCGCTGAAGAATGCCGTGGCATGGGCGCTGAAGTCACCGCCGTGAACACCCGCCCCAGTGATGAGGCCGCCTGTGAAGGAATGGTCCAAGAGGCGGTGAAGGCATTCGGGCAGTTGGATATACTGGTTGTTGCCTCCGGCATGAACAAAGTCGCGCTGATCAACGACATGGCGCCTGAAACATTCAACGCCGTAATGGACGCCAACGTAAACCAGAGCTGGTTGCTGGCCCGCGCTGCTGCCGGACAAATGAAGGCGCAAGGCAAAGGCGGCAAGATCGTTCTGGTCTCCTCGGCACGCGGGTTGCTGGGCCATCCGGCCGGCTATACCGCCTATTGCGCTTCCAAGGCGGCAACCGATGGCATGGTCAAGGCACTGGGCTGCGAACTTGGCCCGACCGGCATCACCGTAAATGCCATTGCGCCGACCGTGTTCCGCTCCCCGCTGACAGCCTGGATGTTCGAGGACACAGAAGAGGCCAAAAAGGTCCGCGATGGCTTCTTGTCCCGCGTGCCAGTGGGCCGTCTGGGCGAACCCGAGGATCTGGCCGGGCCGCTGCTGTTCCTCGCCTCCAAAGCGTCTGATTTCTACACCGGGCATATCCTATATGCCGACGGCGGCTATACGGCGGGCTGAGGCATGGCACGCAAAAAACAGCAAATCGCCGTCATTGGTGCAGGCCTCATGGGGCACGGGATTGCCCTGACGCTGGCCCGCGCCGGACAATATGTGGCCATCACCGATCCCTTCGCCGAGGCGCGCGCCTCGGTGTCGGATCGCATCCGCGCTAGCATGGAAGCGCTGGGTGACAGCGAAGAGGTGATCGCCAAATCTCTGAAGATGATCGAGATTTTCAACTCCACCGCCGGGGCCGTGAAAGACGCCGATGTGGTGTTCGAAGCCGCGCCCGAAAAGATGGACCTGAAACGCGCAATCTTTGCAGAAGTAGAGGCCCATGCGCCCGAGGGCTGCATTCTGGCCTCCAACACCTCGGTGATGCCCATCACCGAGATCATGGCTGAGCTGCGCCTGAAAGACCGGGCCATCGGCACCCATTGGTGGAACCCGCCGCATATGATCCCGCTGGTCGAAGTGGTGAAAACCGAATGGACCCACGCTGATGTTGCCACAGATATGATGGAGCTGCTGGAAGACGCCGGAAAGACACCAGTAATGGTGGAAAAGGACGTGCCCGGTTTCATCGGAAACCGGCTGCAACACGCGCTGTGGCGTGAGGCAGTGAGCCTGGTGGAAAACGGCTTCTGCGACGCAGAAGCTGTTGACACGGTGATCAAATCCAGCTTCGGCCGCCGCCTTGCGGTGCTCGGCCCGCTGGAGAACGCCGATCTGGTCGGCACCGATCTGACGCTCGATATCCATGCGAACGTTCTGCACGATCTGGAAAGCCGCAAAGGGCCGTCGCCCTATCTTGAACAGCTGGTCGAGGATGGCCGGCTGGGCATGAAATCGGGTGAGGGTTTCCGCAAATGGACCGATCAGGAAGCGGATGACGTGCGTGGCCGGGTGGCCCGGCATCTCAAACGGCTGGACGGAATTTTGCTCGACTGAACCAAAAGGAAAGCCGGGATAATCCGGCAATAAGGGAGGATCTCATGACCAAACGTAACACAGGCACCACGCGCCGTCGTTTCATCGCAGGGGCAGGTGCGGCTTTGGCTGCACCGGCGCTGCTGAAGGGCACCCGCGCCTATGCCGCCACGCCGACGCTGAAAATCGGCCACGTCAGCCCGCGCACCGGCCCCCTGGCCGGGTTTGCCGAAGCAGATGATTATGTTCTGGACGCCATCCAGCAGGCTTTTGCGGCCGGATTGGAAAACAACGGCAAGACCTGGAACGTCGAGATCATCTCGAAGGACAGCCAGTCCAACCCCAACCGCGCCGCCGAGGTTGCCGCCGATCTGATCCTCGGCGAAGAGGTCGACATCATCGTCGCCGCCTCTACCCCTGACACGGTCAACCCGGTGGCCGATCAGGCCGAGGTGAACGAGGTTCCCTGCATCACCACCGACTGTCCCTGGCAGCCCTATTTCTTTGGCCGCAACGGCGTGCCGGGCGAAGGTTTCCAATCCACCTACCACTTCTTCTGGGGTCTTGAGGATGTGATCGGAGCCTTCCTTGATATGTGGGGCAAGACCGGTGTTTCCAAAAATGTGGCCGGGCTGTTCCCCAATGACGCGGATGGCAACGCCTGGGGCGATGCCGAACTGGGCCTGCCGAAACCATTGGCCGCCGCAGGCTATACGCTGACCGATCCGGGCCGTTTTCAGCCGCTGTCGGATGATTTCTCCAATCAGTTTGCCGCCTTCAAGGCCGCGGGCTGCGAGATTGTCACCGGTAATATGATCGCGCCGGATTTCGCCACTTTCTGGGCGCAGGCCGCGCAGCAGGGTTTCAACCCCAAAATCGTCACCATCGGCAAGGCGCTGTTGTTCCCTTCGGTTATCGAAAGCCTGGGCGATCGCGGCGACGGGTTGAGCTCCGAGGTCTGGTGGTCGCCAAACCATCCGTTCTCCTCCTCGCTGACCGGCGCCTCTGCCCGTGAACTGGCCGAGGGCTATACCGCAGCCTCTGGCCGTCCCTGGACCCAGCCGATCGGCTTTAAACATGCGCTGTTCGAAGTGGTCGCAGATGTGATCAAGCGCGCGGAGGATCTGGAAGATCCGGAAGCCATTACCGCTGCCATCGCGGGTACCGACGTGAACACCATTGTCGGCCCGGTGAACTGGTCCAACGGCCCGATCAACAATGTCACCAAAACACCGCTGGTTGCGGGCCAGTGGCAGAAAGACGGCGATGCCTTCGATCTCAAAATCGTCGCCAACTCGGCCGCGCCGGAAATCCCGGTGACCGCCGACATGAAGCTTCTGGGCTGAAGACAGACAGGGTGGCGGCACCGGATGGAGCCGCCACCAAACCGAAGGCAGGAAGGCAAGTCGCGTGATTTTACAATTGGATAACCTCAGCAGATCCTTTGGCGCCGTGAAAGTGGCCCAAAGCCTGAGCTACGAGGTCGCCGAGGGCGAGGCGCTTGGCGTTATCGGTCCGAACGGTGCGGGCAAGACCTCGATGTTTAACCTCATCACCGGAACCCTCGCACCGAACGAAGGCCGGGTGATCTTTGACGGGCAGGATGTAACCGGCGCAAGCGCCGCCAAACGCTGCCGCGCAGGTATCGCGCGCAGCTTTCAGGTGCCGCAGCCGTTTTCGGGCATGACAGTGTTCGAAAATGCGATGATTGCGGCGACACAGGCCGCAGATCTGCGCGGGGCGGAGGCGGAACGCCATTGCCTGCATGTGCTGGAGCAGACGGAACTTCTGGCCAAGGCCAATGTTCTGGCGGGCAGCCTGACGCTGCTGGAGCGCAAGCGGCTGGAACTGACGCGCGCGCTCTGCGCCAAGCCCAAGCTGTTGCTGCTGGACGAGATCGCAGGCGGTCTGACCGAGGCCGAATGCCAATCGCTGGTGCAGACCATCAAAGACATCCATGCCTCGGGCGTCACCATCATTTGGATCGAACATGTGGTGCATGCGCTGCTGGCTGTGGTCGACCGGCTGATCGTTATCGATTTCGGCAAGAAGATCGCCGAAGGCGAGCCGCGTGCGATCATGGAAAGCGCCGCGGTCAAGGAAATCTATCTGGGGATTGAAGCCGATGCCTGATCCTCTTTTGCAAATGACCGGGCTTGATGCCCATTATGGTGACTTTCAGGCGCTTTACGGCGTTGGAATGGTGGTGCGCGAGGGCGAGGTTCTTGCCATCATCGGTGCCAATGGTGCCGGCAAGACGACGCTGATGCGGTCGGTCACCGGGCTGATCACCAATGACGCCGGCCAGATCCGCTTCAAGGGTCAGGACATCAGCGGGCTGCGCGCTGATCAGGTCGCTGAACTTGGCCTTGCCATGGTGCCCGAAGGCCGCCAGCTGTTTCCTTCACTCACGGTTGAGGAAAACCTGCTGATCGGTGCCCAAACGGGCCGCAAAGGCCCTTGGACGCTGGAGGCGGTCAACGCGCTGTTCCCGATCCTGAAAGAGCGCCGCGCGGTGCCCGCCACCGCCCTGTCCGGTGGCCAGCAGCAGATGGTCGCCATTGGACGTGCGCTGATGTCCAACCCGGAACTGATCCTGTTTGACGAGATCAGCCTCGGTCTGGCGCCGATCATCATCCGCGATATCTATGCGGCCCTTCCCGGCATCATCGGCGAAGGCATGAGCGCGATCATCGTCGAACAGGATATCTCCAAGGCGCTGTCCGTCTCGGGACGCGTCTACTGTCTGCAGGAAGGCCGGGTGTCGCTGGAAGGCGCCTCTGCCACTATCTCCCGCGAGGATATCTCGCGCGCCTATTTCGGGATTGAATGACATGGATTGGCTGAACGCACTTATTCAAGGCACGCTGCTGGGCGGGCTCTACGCGCTGTTCGCAGCTGGGCTGTCGCTGATCTTTGGGGTGATGCGACTGGTCAATATCGCCCATGGTGATCTGATCGTTCTGGCGGCCTATCTGGGGCTGGTTGTCACTTCGGCCATCGGCGTGCATCCCATTCTGGCCATGGCGCTGGTGGTGCCTGCCATGACGCTGATCGGCTATGCGCTGCAACGCGGATTGCTGAACCAGACACTGGGTGACGATCTACTGCCACCGCTGCTGGTGACCTTTGGCCTGTCGGTGATCCTGCAGAACGGCCTCCTCGAAGGTTTCTCGGCAGATCCGCAAAAACTATCGGCGCCGGGTCTGGAAACCGCCAGCGTGGCACTGGGGTCAATATCGCTCGGGGTGCTGCCATTGCTGACGTTTGGCATCGCTGTGGCGGTGATCTGGGGCTTGCAGTGGACCTTTTACAAAACCTCCCTTGGCCGGGCTTTCCGGGCCGTGTCCGACAATCAGGACATTGCCCAGCTGATGGGGCTGAACAAGCGTCACATCTTTGGTCTGGCCATGGCGCTCGCGCTGGCGGTGACGGCAGTGGCTGGCATCCTTCTGGGCCTGCGCACCAGCTTTGACCCTTCATCGGGCGGCGGACGGCTGATCTTTGGCTTTGAGGCGGTGATCATCGGCGGGTTGGGCAACCTTTGGGGGACCCTCGCTGGCGGTGTTATCCTTGGCGTGGCGCAGACCATTGGCGCCAAGATCGATCCCGGCTGGCAGGTGCTGTCGGGCCATATCGCCTTTCTCGTCATTCTTGCAATCCGCCCGCAGGGCCTTTTCCCGAGGATGTCCGGATGAACCTGTCTGATTATTCCGTCACCCGAACTTCGCAATCTGCACGTGTGGCAGCCGTCCTTGGTGCCATCGGCCTGATCGTACTGATCGCCGCCCCCTGGTGGGCTGGCCGCGCCGACATGCGCCTGATGAGCGAGCTGTTCCTCTATCTCGCGCTGGCCTCCTTGTGGAACCTGATGGCGGGCTATGCCGGGCTCGTCTCGGTTGGTCAGCAGGCCTATGTGGGCTTTGGCGGCTACATGCTGTTTGCCCTGACCATATTCGGCGGGCTGCATCCCATTGCCGCCATTGTGGTCGCCGGTCTGCTAGGCGCGTTGATCGCCATCCCGGCGGCGGTGCTGATTTTCCGCCTGCGCGGTGCCTACTTTGCCATTGGCACCTGGGTCGTCGCCGAGGTGTTTCGCCTGTCCTTTGCGCAGGTCTCTGCCTTGGGTGGCGGGTCTGGGTCATCGCTGCCGGTGGGCATTGTGAAATCACTAGCCTCGGGACGCAGTGCGCGCGAAAGCCTCAGCTACTGGCTGGCGCTGGGATCGGCGGTGCTGGTGATTGCTTCCGTCTATTTCTTCCTGCGGTCCCGCCGGGGGCTGGCACTGACCGCGATCCGCGACAATGAACTGGCCGCGGGCAGCCTTGGCATCGACATCTGGCGCACCAAGTTCGCGGTCTATGTGGTGACAGCGGCGCTCACCTCGCTCGCCGGCGCGCTAATTTTCCTGCAGAAACTGCGGATTTCGCCAGATGCGGCCTTTTCGGTGAACGACTGGACCGCTTTTGTGATCTTCATCGTGGTGATCGGCGGCATCGGCACCATCGAGGGGCCAATCATCGGCACCCTCATCTTCTTTCTTCTGCGCGAGACCCTCGCTGACCTTGGCACCATCTACCTGATGGTCCTGGGCGTGGTGGCCATCGTGGTCATGCTAAAGGCGCCCAAAGGTGTCTGGGGGCTGATCCGCGCGCGATTTGATCTGCAACTTTTCCCGCTCGGCTACCGTGTCGTGCGGCCCACATCCAAGAAGGATACCTGACCCATGGCCCGCCAGAAAAAGACGGTGATCACCTGCGCCATCACCGGTGCGATCCACACGCCGACCATGTCGGACGCGCTGCCCTATACCTATGATGACATCGCCCAGCAGGCGATGGATGCAGCCGAGGCTGGCGCCTCGATCCTGCACCTGCACGCGCGCAACCCTGAGGACGGCAGCCCGTCGGTTGACCCCAAGGATTTTGCCCCCTTCCTGCCGCGCATCAAACAGGCGACGGATGCGGTGGTGAACCTGTCGACCGGTGGCTCGCTCACCCTGTCGATCCAAGACCGCATCACCCCGGCCAAGACCTTCTCGCCCGAGATGTGTTCGATGAACATGGGCTCGATGAACTTCTCCTTCCATCCGCTGGCCAAACGCTACAAGGATGAAGACTGGAAGTTCGACTGGGAAAAAGACTATGTCGCGGGTTCCGACCAGAACATCTTCCGCAACACCTTCCGTGATATCAAGGAAGCGGCCGCAACACTGGCCCCGCATGACATCAAATTCGAGCACGAATGCTACGACGTCGGCCACCTGTATAATCTGAAGTTCTGCATGGATATTGGGCTGTTCAAGGCGCCGATCTTTATCCAGTTCATATTTGGCATTCTTGGCGGCATCGGCCCGGAAGTGGACAACCTGATCTTCATGAAACGCACCGCTGACCGGCTGTTTGGCGATGACTACCGCTGGTCCGTACTGGGCGCGGGCGGATCGCAGATGGGGCTTGCCACCACCGCCAGCCAGATGGGCGGAAACGTGCGCGTTGGTCTGGAAGACAGCCTGTTCATCTCGCGCGGCAAGATCGCCGAGAGCAACGCCCAACAGGTCACCAAAATCCGCCGCATTGTCGAGGATCTGGGCTGCGAGGTCGCCACACCGGACGAGGCGCGCGAGATCCTGGATCTGAAAGGTGGCGACCGGGTCAACTTCTGACGCTGCAGGCTGGTGGTGCGGCCGGGGTTACCCGGAGTGGCGCGCCGCCAGCCGGTCTTTCAGATGAGCCTTGAAGTCAGACGTCAGTTTGGTTTCGGTGCGCTGCGCCAGGGTAATGGCATTGATCATTTGCGGCGCGCCGGGCAGCTCCAGATTTGCTACCGCCAGCCCATCGCTGCCATCGGCCTTCAACACGTAACGCGGCAGCACCGTCAGACAGTCGGTTTTCTTCAGGATTTCAAGGACGGCCCCGGCGGACTCGGTCTGAAAGGCGACGCGCGGTCTGCTGACACCCAACAGTTTCAGCGCGTCTTCCATATCCGACAGCAAAATGCTGCGGTCCGAATGGCCAACCCAGGTCACCCCGGCAAGATCTGCCACCGACAGGCCGCCCCCCGTCAGCAGTGGATGCCCGGCGCGGCCGACGATCACATTGGGATCACTGAACAGCGGCTCCAGCAGCAGGTCAGAATTGCCCTTGTCGACGAATTTGGTTGGGCCGACCACGACATCAAGCTGGTTGAGATAGATCCGCTCCATCAGGCCGGCATGATAGTCGGGGATCAGATCAATCCGAATGTCAGGACGCTGCCGCAGGAAGTCCGCGACGGCACCCGTCACCAGCCCTTTGCACAGGAAAGGCGGCGCACCGATCTTCAACACACCAAAGAAGCCTTTGACCCCGAAATCAACGGCTTCTGCGGCGCGCAGCCGGGCGGTGCGGATCGCCCTGCCCTGCCGCGACAGCTCCAACCCGATTGCCGTCGGGCGCAGCGGTCTGGAGCTGCGTTCAAACACCGGCATGCCAATCCGCGACTCCAGCGTGCTGATCATACGGCTCAGCGCCGGCTGCGAGGTGCCGATTTTATCGGCCGCTTGCTGCAGCGTTCCCGCCTCAACAATGACGGCGAGTTGTTCAAGGTGGCGTGGGTCGATGATCATATCAAAATCACATACTTACTTATCGAGAAATCATTAGACTGATATGTTAATACAACGGATCATTCAGTCAAGAGGCGGGGTGGAGCCGCCAAATTCCCCTGGGAGGAGGACCATAACATGAAAACGAAACTGCTTATTTCTGCCCTTGCACTGACGGTTGCCGGCAGCATGGCCCAAGCCAAGACCCGCCTGCTGGTCAACTGCTTCTGGCCGGCCCGCCACTTTGCCTGTGCCGAGGTGCTGCCGAACTGGATCGATGAGGTCGAGCGCGTCACCGAAGGCCGCGTCACCGGGATCATCCCGCCTAAAACCGTCGCCCCGCCCCCAGATCAACTGGCAGCCGTGGAAAAGGGTCTGGCGGATGTCGCTGTCCAGTTCAACGGGCTGATCCAGAACCGCGTTCAGGGCCCGCTGGTTGCCATGCAGCCCTTCACCGGCACCCATGACGCCGAGGCCATGTCCAAGGCGCTGTGGGCGACGAACCGCAAATTCTTTGCTGATGAATTCGACACTGTGCATCTGCTCAGCCAGTTCGTGATTTCACCGGGTGAGCTGTACAGCCAGTCCGACACGCCGATCAATTCGGTCGAAGATCTGGCCAGCCGCAAGATCTGGGCACTGCCCGGCCCCCTTGCCGCGATCACCAAGAACTTGGGCGCAGGCGTGGTATCGACCCCGGCCGTGAAGTCCAATGAGATCATCTCGCGCGGGGTGGTCGACGGCCATCTGGGGCTGGACCCGCAGGCCGTAAAGGCTTTCCAGCTGATGCCCTATACCAAATCCATCACCAGCTTTGAAAAAGCGGTCTATTCGACTTCCTTCTCGGTTTTCATCAACCCGGATAAATGGGCAGAGATCTCCGAGGCCGACCGCGCCGCCATCGAAAGCGTCAGCGGTGATGTGCTGGGCGCAGCTTTCGGCGCACGCTGGAACAATGCGGCCGCAGGTGCAGAAGCCAGCTATGCCGACGCAGGCATTGATGTTGTCGAGGCCGATCCCGCCTTTGAAGCCGCATTGGTTGAGGCCTCGGGCTTTGTAACCGAAGGCTGGCTGAAAACAGCTGGCGAGGCTGGCATCGACGCTGCAGCAGCCCTGGACTTCTACAAGTCCCAACTGGCTGAATAAGCAGCCGTAGGGAGAGTATCATGGCAAGCCTCTTAAGGCGGATTGTCCAGGTTCTGGAAATCATGTCGAGCATCGTACTGGCGGCCATGATGCTGCTGACCTTTGCGGACGTCCTCGGACGTTACCTATTGGGGGCGCCGGTTTTCGGCGCCTCCGAGATGATCAGCTCCATGCTGGCACTGACCATTTTCCTCGGCCTCGGGATCGCCAACGCGCGCGACAAACATATCGTGGTCGAGCTGGTCGACTCCAAGGTGCGCAATATCGCACCGCGGATTTACGACATTATTGTTCAAGGCTTTTCGATCGCGGCCATGTGCCTGATCGTGTTTGTTCTTTTTCAGCAGGCCTATGAGGCGCAGCACCTCGGCTCGACCACCATCGTTCTGGAATGGCCGCTGGCCTGGATCACCGGAGCCGCCGCCGCACTGGCCGCGCTCAGCGTTGTGAGCCAGGTGCTTGGCCTGCTGACCGGTGCTGGCAAGGCCCATCATTTGGAGGATATGTGATGGCTATTGCGCTCACCGGATTTGCGGCCCTTCTGGCCCTATGTTTCCTCGGCTTCCGCGTTGGTTTTGCGACCTTAATCGTGGGCTTCGTCGGTTTTGCCTATCTGCGCGGCTGGGAAGCCTCATTGGCGATGGTCGGCCAGCAGGTCTTCCACGACAGTATGAACTACAATCTCAGCGTCATTCCGCTGTTTATTCTGATGGGGGTGCTGATTGTTCATGCCCGTATCAGTCAGGATCTCTATGATGCGGCCTATGCCGGGCTCGGTAAGTTCCGCGGCGGTCTGGCGCTGGCAACCGTGCTGGCGGCCGGCGGGTTTTCCGCGGTTTGCGGATCAACGCTGGCCACAGCGGCGACCATGGCCAAAGTCGCCATGCCGCCAATGAAAAGTTACAAGTATTCCAATAGCCTCGCCTCGGGCACGATTGCTGCGGGCGGCACGCTGGGGATCATGATCCCGCCATCGGTGCCGCTGGTGATCTATGGCATCGTGGCGGAACAGGACATCGGATTGCTGTTCATCGCAGGCATTCTGCCGGGCATCCTGCTGGTGCTGCTGTTCCTGATGGTCGTCGGCTTTGTGGTGCGCCGTGATCCCAGCGCCGCTCCTGAGGCGCCGCCGCTGGATCCCACCCGCCGCAAAGAAGCGATCCGCGGCACCATGCCGGTTCTGATCCTGTTCCTGACCGTTCTGGGCGGCATCTATACTGGCGCTTTCACGGCCACCGAAGCTTCGGGCATTGGCGCCTTTGGCGCGGCGGTCATTGCCATGCTGCGCGGCCATATGCGCAGCCTGTCGGAATGGCGCGACTGTCTTGTGGACGCGACGACAACCACCGCGACCATCTTCATCGTGCTTCTGGGGGCCATCGTGTTTTCCCAATTCGTGAACCTGTCCGGCCTGCCCTACGATCTGCTGGAGTTCGTCGACGCTTGGGAGCTGTCCCCCTTCGGACTGGTGCTGTTTATCTGTGCCATCGCCATCGTGATGGGCATGGTATTTGAATCCATCGGCATTCTGGTTCTGCTGGTTCCCGTCTTCCTGCCTGCGCTCACCTTCAACGGTGTAGACCTGATCTGGTTCGGCATCCTGGTGGTGCTGGTTTCCGAAATAGGCCTGATCACCCCGCCCATCGGTATGAATGTCTTTGTGGTGAAATCGGTTCTGCCCGAGGTGCCGCTGGGCAAAATCTTCCGTGGCGTGCTGCCCTATATCTTTGCGCTCAGCGCCGGTCTTGTGCTGGTTCTGATCTTCCCCCCCATCGCCACCGCGCTGCCCGGATTGATGAGATAAGACCCATGAGCGACGTAAAAAACATCCTCTTCATTATGGCTGACCAGCTGCGCTGGGACTACCTCAGCTGTTATGGTCACGAACATCTGCACACGCCGAATATTGACCGTCTGGCAGCCAAGGGTGTGCGGTTCGACCGTGCCTATGTGCAATCTCCGGTTTGCGGACCTTCGCGGGCCTCCTTCTACACCGGCCGCACTGTTTTCAGCCACGGCGCCACCTGGAACCGGGTGCCGCTACCGGCCGGAGAGCTGACACTGGGCGATTACCTGCGCCCCCATGGCCTGCGCACGGCGGTTGTCGGCAAGACCCATATGTTCCCTGACCGTGACGGGTTTGACCGGGTTGGGCTAGACCCGGAATCGGAACTAGGACGCGAATTGGGGCAACCCGGCTTTGAACCTTTTGAGCGCGACGACGGGCTGCATCCAACACCGCTGCTGCGCCGCAGAGGCGGTACGCTGGCCTATAACGACTGGCTGCGCGAACAGGGCTACGAGGGTGAAAACCCCTGGAATGACTACGCCAATTCAGCCCAAGGCGACAATGGCGAGCTGCTGTCCGGCTGGGCCATCGAGACCAATAACCGGCCTGCGAGGGTGGCGGAAGAGCACTCTGAAACCGCCTATATGACCATGCGGGCAAAAGAGTTCATCGCGGAGGCCGGCGACACACCCTGGCTCTGTCACCTCAGCTTTATCAAACCGCATTGGCCCTATATGGCCCCGGCACCCTACCACGACATGTACGGGTCCGAGACATTCAAACCGATACTGCGCGACGCGGCCGAGCGGACAGACCCTAACCCGGTTTACAAAGCCTTCATGGAGATGGAGGTGAGCGAGACCTTCTCCATGGACGGCGCGCGCGACCGGATGCTGCCGGCCTATATGGGGCTGATCAAACAGATTGATGATCACCTTGGCCGCCTGTTTGCCTGGCTTGAGGAAACCGGCAAGGACAAGGAAACAATGATCGTCTTCACTTCCGATCACGGCGATTATCTGGGCGATCACTGGATGGGTGAAAAAGAACTGTTTCACGAATGCTCGGTCCGGGTGCCCCTGATCATCTATGACCCGCGGACCGAGGCTGACGCGACCCGCGGTACCGTCAGTGAAAATCTGGTGGAAGCGATCGACCTGATCCCGACCTTTCTGGAGGCCACCGGCGCCCCGGCCGCACCGCACCGGCTGGAAGGCAGCTCACTACAGCCCCTGCTGCACGGCGAAGACCCGGCAGACTGGCGCGATGCGGCGTTTTCGGAAATCGATTACGGGTTCTATGCCGCCCGCGAAACGCTTGACGTCGAAATGGACGAGGCCCGCGGTTACATGCTGCGCACAAAGCACTGGAAATACGTCCATTTCCGCAATTTCCCGCCGCAGCTGTTCGATCTGGAGAACGACCCGGAGGAGCTTTGCGATCTTGGCCGAAACCCAGACTATGAGGCACCGCGCCAGCGCATGCAGACCGCCTTGCTGGACAGGCTGATCAGCCGGAAAAACCGGGTGGCCATGCCCAACCAAACCGCAAGTGATCTTAAACGAAACGAAGACAGTTCCGGCATTCTGATCGGCAAGTGGACGCTTTGAACGGGGCCAAATTCCGGGATCGAAATATGCATTGCTGAGGCAGTAAAACATGGCCTCGGATACCAAGGCATGATGGGAAGGGTGACCTCAAGCGTTGAACCAGATCGGCTGGTCACCTTCGGTCCAGGGCGCGTATTTGACCATGACCTGAGTGAAGCTTTCGCTCGCCAAGAAACGGTCCAGCCATGCCGCTAGATCTGGCCATGGCTGGGCATCAAACCACGCCCGGTCAATATGTGCAAACTGACGTACAAAGGGCAAAATGGCCAGGTCGGCTATCGTTGGGCGGTCGCCAAACAGCCAGGATTGCCCGGCCAGACGTTCATCCAGGCCGCACAAGTGGCCAACGGCTTTGGCACGCTCCACCATCCTGTCCATGTCCGGATAGCGCGATGCGTATTTTGTGTGATCCAAAGCGGACTTAAATTGCCCGTCATTTGCCTTGATCAGCGCCCAGCCATCCGGAGGCATGTCCAAAAGCCGCTGCGGATCATTCTTCCCTAGTGCCCAGATCATGATGTCGAGGCTTTCGTCCAGAACCTGGCCATCCAAACGCAACGCAGGCACTGTTCCAGAGACGGAATCCTGCAAAAACGCCTTCGGTTTATCCCTAAGAAGAACTTCTCGCAGCTCAACCCTGACAGCACTGCTGACCAATGCCAGGCGGGCCCTCATTGCATAGGGGCAGCGGCGAAATGACCAAAGGATTGGACGCTGAGACATAGTGGGATTTACCGGGGTTAAGGCCGATTAGTCAAACTAATGCCGCGCGCCCGGTGCTTTTGAGCAGCCCCACTTGAGTGGCCCAAATTGAAAGTTAGTGCATGGTAGGCCTTTGGTCCATCGGGACGATGGCCTCTGGCGCAGGTGGGCGGTAGCCCAGAGCACTGTGGGGTCGTTTGGTGTTGTAGTGTTTCCTCCAGCTTTCAATGATTATCTGAGCCGCGCCAAACGAATAGAAAATTTCGCCGTTGAGCAATTCATCCCGCATCCGCCCATTGAAGCTCTCGCAGTATCCGTTCTCCTAGGGTGATCCAGGCTCGATGTATGCAGTCTTGGCACCCACAGCCTTGATCCATCCTCTGACGGCCTCAGCAATGAACTCGGGGCCGTTATCCGAACGAATGTACGCTGGAACACCACGTAGGAKGAACAAGTC
>FREY01000003.1 GCA_900143635.1 Rhodobacteraceae bacterium Alg231-04 | reverse complement strand
CTGCCCAAGAGTCCATATCGACGGCAGTGTTTGGCACCTCGATGTCGGCTCATCTCATCCTGGGGCTGGAGCAGGTCCCAAGGGTACGGCTGTTCGCCGTTTAAAGAGGTACGTGAGCTGGGTTTAGAACGTCGTGAGACAGTTCGGTCCCTATCTGCCGTGGGTGTAGGATACTTGAGAGGAGTTGCCCCTAGTACGAGAGGACCGGGGTGAACGAACCACTGGTGGACCTGTTGTTGCGCCAGCAGCAGTGCAGGGTAGCTATGTTCGGACAGGATAACCGCTGAAGGCATCTAAGCGGGAAGCCCCCCTCAAAACAAGGTATCCCTGAGGGCCGAGGTAGACCACCTCGTCAATAGGCCGGAGATGTAAGTGCAGCAATGCATTCAGTTGACCGGTACTAATCGCCCGATAGGCTTGATTTGATCCAGTAATAGTAAGACTGGAACCAACAAGCATACATTCCTACACAAACTTGACAGGACAACAGTTGATTGTAGCGCTCCGAAAGGAGCGCATGGTCTTTCTTTGGTTTGGTGGTCATAGCGCAAGTGAAACACCCGGTCCCATCCCGAACCCGGAAGTTAAGCACTGTTGCGCCGATGGTACTTGGGCTTAAGCCCTGGGAGAGTAGGGCACCGCCAAACCTAAAAAAGACCAATCTCTAAAACGATCAACAAAAAGACCTTCAGTTCAAAAAACACGACCTGAAGCAAGGCCAGTCCCTTCGCAAATACCGGTGAAGGAACAATCGTCCTCAAGTAGCCCTCCGGGCGGTAGGACAATAAAATGGCGCGGGATGGAGCAGCCCGGTAGCTCGTCAGGCTCATAACCTGAAGGTCGCAGGTTCAAATCCTGCTCCCGCAACCAATACTTTCGAATAATATCAAAGAATTAGCCTCGCAATAGCGGGCTTTTCCTGTTTGCGCAATTGCCTGTGGAAGCACTGTGGAAGCAAACAGGGCGATGTCAGAACTGTGGCGCCATAGCAACGCCTCAAAGAGCACAACCCAAGCACCTAAGTGTGAGCAGTTCATGATTGCCCACCATGAGATCCAAGTCGTTGGCTGGAAGAAAATTGTTAGGCGGTTTGGCCGAAGCGACTGACATTCGATGATGGAATGCCGCCGCCCTTTGCGTCATCGTAAGGGCGCAGTTCGACCTCAATCACATTCAGCAGTCCGCTGGGGCTTTGGGCGCTAAGGATCGCAGCTTCGGCACAAACTGAGAAACAAAACTGTGATAAGTGGCCGCCCGTTCAAACTCATTTGAACCAACCCAACCATCATAGGGCAGGTTTGGACTGCAAGACCCTTGGCATCCGGCGAAATACCGGTCCCGCCCTGCCCCGGTCAGGTAGCGTCCAACAAACTGGACAGCGACGTCGCTGCGCTCGAACACATGCGGCTGTGCTCCGGCGATCATCAGATCAAGGTAGTAGGCAAGATCGAAGCTTGGTTTTGAAAAATACTGTCTTCCATTCTGGAGGTCTGAAGACGCATCCGTCCCATGGACTACAGGAAACCCGGTCAGAAGCCTTCCGTCGTGCCGTGCCGGTGAAAGGCCCCGGAACGGCGCAGGCAACGAAAGGACCGCCATTTGCCCTGCCGGATCTGCCGCTCCAGTTCCGGTCGCCACAACGGCGAGATCCGAAGCAGGCGGGGCTTGTGTCCATGGTGTCTTGCAGAAGTCTGTAAGGGCGGCCAGCGCCTTGGATGAACCATCAAGTGGCACAACGAGACTGCTCGCCGCACCCTGCGGCTTCACTGAGAGCACCCTGCCCTGTTGGATTTCACCCAGCACCGCGCTGGTGGTCGGCACCAGTGCCGCAAAGGAATCCTCTGGATCAAGGTACTTGAGCTTTGCCAGGTGCGCGGCGCGCCTATCGATCTGTATCGTCACATCAAGGATCCGGCGAGTCTGTGCTCCCTGCCGATATGCGGACCCGGAGAGCAGGAACGTGAAATGGCTGTCAGGGGTTACAAAAAGCGATACCTGCGCCGGATCGCCGGGGTATTGTTCTACCGGGGCGCCTGTCTTTGCACATCTAAGGGTCACAGCTGATCCCCCTGTGCCAGCACGCGCCTGTCCAAACCAGCCGAAATCGTCCTGTGAGAACTGCCAGGCGGTCTGTGCCTGCGAAATCGACGGCACCGGCCAGAGGAACACCGCAAGCGATATCGAGAATGCAAAAGAAAACTGTGTGAGTTTCATCTCTGATCTCCAGCCAAAAGCTGCCTGAATCAAGCGACATGATCCGGCCACTTGACCCACCCACTTAGCGCAAATTGGCAAAAATCAATCCTGCCGAGGTCGGTGACGCTTCCAGGTGCGCGGCTAATTCCCCAAGCAATAATGGTGTTGAACAGATGTTTTTTTCGGCAACCAAGCCGTAAATGAAAACCCGATTTGGGTGTTGCAATAAGTCTCTGCGTCCAGTTTCCATTTGCTTGCGACCAGCGATAAGAAACATGACGAATGACTGGTCTGGTGAAACGGCGCCGCGGCCTACCCGAACAAAGTGGATGTCCGCTCTGGGCCGTTGTCGACCGACGCTATCGGCTACCTAGGGCTAAGACTGGCTTTGAACCAGATGCTCACTTTGACGCTAGCGCCAATATAGATGTAGGTTCCGGTCAGATAAGAGCCAGTTTAGGGCCCTAGATGCAGCGCTTACCACCGACTGACGCATCCGTTGCCCGGACGGCAATTTGCAAAGAAAATCTGCTGAGATGGGACGTGGGCAGGTCCAAACATCCTGCGTCAAAGCCTTCAGAACAGGCGCTTGTGGGCCGTAACAGGTCCATCTCCCTGTGCCTCTATCCTTGCGATTGCGTCCTCCAGCGGTTCCGTGGCGACCGCCATGTGATGCACATTGGCATGGATCAGCGTTGTCGGAGTGCTCAGCAGGGCCACATGGCCCCTCCAGAACAGAAGATCGCCGCGTTCAGGGGCGGTGCCCATGGCAAGGGGGCTGCCCAATTGGGTCTCCTGCGGACCACTGTCGCCGGGGCAGGGGATGCTACAGGCCAGGCAGGCCGCCTGCACCAGCCCGGAACAGTCTATGCCTGCGCGGCTGTTGCCCCCCCAAAGGTAGGGCGTGCCCAGAAACAATTCAGCCACTGCAACCGGATCTTTTAAGGATGTCGCGATGGGTGTCAGATGTGACAGCGGCATAAACCCCTGTGGGGTCCGGGCGAAGCGACCGGAGGGGTGCATCACCTGAACCCGGGCCCCAAAGGACAAGGCATGGAGATTGCGGGATTTGAAATCCGGGGCCTCATAAATATGGCTGGCCGCGGCGCTGACCCAATGGGTTGCGGGTTCCGGCGCGGTAACGGCGGTCTCGGGCAGGTAGCCCTCATAGCCATCTTTTCTGGCGCGTATCCGCAGCCAGCCAGCGGCGGCGGTGAGGATTTCGACCTCGTCCCCCCACAGAAGCTGCCGGTCGCGGGGGCCGTCTGGGCGGCGCAGCAGGTCGATGACGGGCAGGGCGATGCGACAGATTTCGGTCATCAGCGCGGTCCGGTCACAGGTTCAACGCTGTTGGCAACGCGCCAAAGATTGCGCGTGCTGCCTGTCCGGTTCCGCCTTTGGGCCGTGCAGGTTCTGCCGCTGGGCACCAACCGTAAATGTCAAAATGGACATAGCGGGTCTCGCCGCTAAAGCGGCGCAGGAACAGGGCTGCGGTGATGGCGCCTGCCATGCCGCCTGCGGGCGCATTGTCGAGATCAGCAATGCCGGGTTCGATCTTTGCCTCATAAGGGGGGTGGAATGGCAGCCGCCAAACGGGGTCGGCAAGTGCCGCACCGCTGCCGGATAACGCCGCTGACAGGGGCTCGTCATCGGTGAAATAGGGGGCAAGGTCTGGGCCCACTGCGACCCGCGCCGCGCCGGTGAGCGTGGCCATGGAGATCAGCAGATCGGGGTTCTCCTCTGCCGCAAGGGCCAGTGCATCGGCCAGCACCAGGCGGCCCTCGGCATCGGTGTTGTTGATCTCTATGGTCAGCCCGTTGCGCGCGGTGAGGATATCACCGGGACGGAAGGCATTGGCCGAGACCGCGTTTTCGACGGCCGGAATCAGCACCCGCAGGCGCAGCGGCAATTTCAGCCCCATGATCATCTGCGCCAGCCCTAAAACTGTGGCCGCGCCACCCATGTCCTTTTTCATCAACCCCATGCTGGCACCGGGTTTGAGGTTCAGCCCGCCGGTGTCAAAGCACACCCCCTTGCCGACCAATGTCAGCAGCGGACCGGTGTTGCCCCAACGCATATCGATCAGCCGTGGTCTCCGGTCCGAGGCCCGCCCGACAGTGTGGATCAGCGGCAGATTGGCGTCGAGAAGGGCTGCGTCCGCTGTCACCTCGATCTGCGCACCATGGGCGGCGGCGAGGGTTTCAGCGGCGGCCTGCAGTTCTTCGGGTCCCATATCGGAGGCGGGGGTGTTGATCAGGTCACGGGTCAGGCATTCAGCGGCGGCCAGCGCCTCGATCGTGGCGGCATCGATACCGGAAGGAGCAGCCAGTTTTGCTTTGCCTGCGGCGGCCGGAGCGTAGCGGTCAAAGGCATAGCCGGACAGGAGCCATCCCAGGCATTCGATTTCCAGCGCCGCACCTGTCAACCCTGAGGCAATCGTATAGGTCGCGGCCGGAAGCTTGGCAGCTGCCGCCGCCAGCACAAAGCGTTTTCGGGCACGCTGCGCGGGGGTGCCAAATCCTGCCAAAGCCATGGAGACACCATCGCCCGCCCGTGCGGGCACTATGAGGGCCTGACCGATGGCGCCGGTGAAGCCGTTGACCCTGGCCCATTCGGCAATGTGAGTAGGTTGTTTGTTCAGCCAGTCATCGCAGGTGTTTTGATCCACCACATGCAAATCAATGGCGGGGTCCGGCGAAATGGAAAAGACTGGCGGCATGGTTGGCTCCGGCGATTGCGTGACACATAGGTGCCTGCCAGAGTAGCCACAGCGGCGCGGCCCGCAAGCCTTTGAGGCTGCAGGCCGCGCTGAATTTGTGTGAAATCACCCGGTTAGGAGGGATCAGCCGGAAATATCCTGCTGTTCCCAGACCGCTGTCAAAGAGCGTTCGCCGACACGCAACAGCCGGAACAGGGTTGCGGAGGTCGCCACCTGATCGCCACTGTCGATTGCCGCCGTCACATCGCCGGCGATTCGCGCCATAGCGGTCATGCCGATCTGTTCGGCAATCGCGATCAGCGACCGGGCGCTTTTGCGCAGATTTGTCAGATCATCCTGACGCCACAGCCTTTCGCAATGAGACAGGCGCACGGCCAGTTCCTCAATTGCACGGCAGACGACGTCTTCGGCGCCTGCCTGGCCCAGCTGGGCGTAAAGATCATTCAGTTTGTCCGGATCTAACCGGACGGATTCATTATGCATAACCGCTAATATGTTTGCCACCACGTTCACCCCAAGTAGTCATGCCCCCACGGCATGGCGCCAACTTGCAGGTGACAGGTAATCAAAAGGTTTCCAGCGGGTGACCTAATACCTCGAATTTGTTAGAAATGGCGGTTAAAGAACCGTGCGAACAGAAGATTGAAGGGGAGAAAAATGGATTTTGCTAAGCCCTTGCCAGGGTATCTGGTGACCCGGTACCACGGTTGGAAAGCTACCTCTTATGCGGAAAACTCTGCATGGTATCAACGACTTGCCAGTGAGGGGCAGAGACCGCGTGCGATGGTGATTTCGTGCTGCGACTCACGCGTACATGTGACTTCGATTTTTGGCGCGGATCAGGGTGAATTTTTCATTCACCGTAATATCGCCAATCTGGTTCCGCCCTATATGCCGGACGGTGATCACCACGGGACCTCGGCAGCGATCGAATATGCGGTGACCGCGCTGAAGGTGACCCATCTGATCGTTTTGGGCCATTCACAGTGTGGCGGGGTTCAGGGCTGTATCGACATGTGCAAGGGCAACGCCCCTGAGCTGGAGAAGAAAGAAAGCTTTGTCGGCCGCTGGATGGAAATCCTGAAGCCGCGTTATAGCGAAGTCGAAGACATCCAGGATCCGGAGGAACAGGCCCGCCGGTTTGAGCGTCAGGCGGTTCTGGCATCGCTTGAAAACCTGATGACCTTTCCCTTTGTTCGGTCGGCAGTGGAAAGCGGCACGATCAGCCTGCACGGGCTGTGGACAGATATCGGCGCAGGCGGTCTGGAATGCTATGAGCCTGCAAAAGGCGAGTTTGTTGTGGTCTGAACTGACACGCTAGCGAATTTGCGCGGCGGCGGCGGTATAGCCACCCGCCGCGCCATCAACAAAATGCATGTGATCATCGCGCAGCAGTGATGGCACCACGCAGGTGATCATGGCTTCGGACTGTTCATGCAGCCCGTAGCGGATGTGCCCAAGCGCCGCGGCGTCGCTGAGCAGGGCCTTCAGCCGGTTGCAAACCGCGTCGTTGCAATCCAGCGTCATTTTCAGCCCATCATCGAATTTGCGAAAATCGGCATTGGCGCTCAGCACGGTGCGGTAATGCAGCGGGTCAAATCCCCGGACAGGGCGCGCGCACCAGAACAGCACCGCGGCAAGCGCTGATTCTCCCAGCAAAAGTAATCGTTTGATCAGATATGGCAGAGTGGTGCGGGTCAATCTTGCCTCATCCGGAAGGCCGGGCGGCGGAAAGGCCGCAGGCGGGCCACCCAGTGGCAGGGGGTGACCGCTGCGGTCCAGCTCGCCCGCCAGATCCACCACGGCGGCGGCAATTTGTGCGAACTCCACCCCGGCCTGTGGCCCCGACGGCAGCATCACGAGGGAAAGTATCGTGCCATTGCGGGCCTTGGCGTTGGTCCAGCGGCAGGACAATCCGCTAAGATCCGGTGGCTCCGGTGCGGGGTCTGGCAGCACGGCAAAGCCACCCGCTTTCATCTGGCTTTCCGCCCAGGCCAGCCCGCCTCCCGAAAACATCGCATAGTGGACGCCGTCAGAGGGCGCATAGCGGGCGACTTTCACATCAAGCCCTTCGGCGCGGACCCAGCTCACAGGCAGCAGAGCGGCGCGCAGTTCGATGTCAAATTCCGACGCCACCCAGCTGCGCATCTGCGCCAGCACCGCGCGGGCAGGGCGTTCACCGCCGGGAGGTACCGCAAACGAGGCACCGTCACCGCCAAAAACAAAGGGAAACTCCACTTCCTTCAGGACATTGGTCAGAGCCGAAATGACAGCCGCGCCGATCATATTCACTGTCTTGTAGCGTCCGGCAGCGATCAGTGCGGTGGAGTTCACGATATCTGCGCAGCCCACATGCCAGCCTTTGGGCAGGGGCGCAAATGCATCGCCGGTGGCCAGAGCGGCGAAATCCCGTGTCCGGGGCAGAGTCTGATAGAATGAGTCCCGTTCCATGATCCGCCCGTTTTTATCGTTATGGGCGATTGTAGCGAAAAACCACGGCCTCACAATTGCACTTCACAGCCTTGTGCAGCCGCGGCGACCGTGCCACGGCTACACGGGCAGATCACAAAGCAAGAAAAACGGAGAGGGCAAAGATGAAAGCAGGATTGGCAGTATTATGCCTGGCCTATGTGCTGAGCCAGTTTTTCCGTGCCTTTCTGGCGGTGCTCAGTCAGGTGCTGGCCGTCGACATCGGCGCCGGCCCCGAGGATCTGGCCTTTGCTTCAGGGCTTTGGTTCCTGTCCTTTGCGGCGATGCAATTGCCGGTGGGCTGGGCGCTGGACAAAATCGGCCCGCGGCGCAGTGCTGCGGTCTTGCTGATGCTGGGCGGCGCCGGTGGCGCGGCGGTTTTTGCGCTGGCCACGCTGCCCTGGCATATCGCGGCGGCAATGTTCCTGATTGGCATTGGCTGTTCGCCGGTGCTGATGGCGTCCTACTATATCTTTGCCCGCGAGTACCCGCCTGCGCAGTTTGCCACGCTGGCAGCTTTGATGCTGGGCGTGGGATCGGCTGGGAACCTTGTGGCGTCTTATCCTACTGCGCTGGCGGTAGAATGGATCGGTTGGCGCGAAACCCTGGCCGGGTTGGCGCTGGTTTCGGCTGTGGTCGCGGCGGGCATCTGGGCCACGGTGAAAGATCCGGCCACTGCGACGAGCGAGGAAAAAGGTTCAGTGTTTGATCTGCTCCGCATGCCGGCGCTCTGGCCGATCATGGCGATCATGTTTGTGAACTACATGCCATCAGGTGCGCTGCGCGGTCTTTGGGCCGGGCCGTTCTTTGCAGATGTTCATGGCTTCACAACCAAGCAAACCGGGTTGGTGACACTGGTCATGGGGATCGCGATGATTGCCGGGACATTGATGATTGGCCCGCTGGACAAACGGCTTGGCACCCGAAAGTGGCTCATACTCGCGGTGAACTCTGTTGGTGCCGTGGCCTTGGCGCTGCTGGCGATATTTGCGGCTGGGCCGATCTGGCTGGCGGTGGCGTTGATTGCGATGGTCGGCTTTTTCGGCGCGTCTTTTCCAGTGATCATTGCCCATGGTCGCGCCTTTGTGCCGCCCCATCTGGCGGGGCGCGGCGTTACATTGCTGAACTTGTTTGGCATCGGCGGGGTGGGAATCATGCAATTTGCCTCGGGTCGGCTGCACAGCAGTCTGGCCGAGGCGGGTGCTGTTCTGCCTTATCAGGCCCTGTTTGCCTTTTTTGCGGCTATTCTGGCACTGGGATGCGCAATTTATCTGTTCAGCAAGGACAATATGGGCTGAGGCACCTTTATCCGCGACCCCTTTCCCGATAAGAGACCGCGTGCCGACCAAAGGGTTGGCCCCCAATTTCGGAGAAACAATATGGGTTATCGCGTCGTAATCGTCGGCGCCACGGGCAACGTGGGCCGCGAAATGCTGAACATCCTGGCTGAGCGCCAGTTCCCGGTGGATGAACTGGCCGTGCTGGCCAGCCGTAAATCCCTTGGGACCGAGGTGTCTTTTGGCGAAACGACACTGAAAACCCAGGATCTCGACACGTTCGACTTCACCGGCTGGGACATGGCGCTGTTTGCCGTAGGCTCCGACGCGACCAAGACCTATGCGCCCAAGGCGGCTGCGGCTGGCTGCGTGGTGATCGATAACTCGTCGCTCTACCGCTACGACCCCGAGATTCCGCTGATCGTGCCCGAGGTGAACCCCGAGGCGATCCACGATTATGCCAAGAAGAATATCATCGCCAACCCCAACTGCTCGACCGCGCAGATGGTTGTGGCGCTGAAGCCGCTGCATGACCGTGCCAAGATCAAACGCGTTGTCGTCTCGACTTATCAGTCCGTGTCCGGTTCGGGCAAAGGCGGCCTGGACGAGCTGTGGGATCAGACCAAAGCGATCTACAACCCCACCACCGACGTGCCGCCCAAGCAGTTCACCAAGCAGATCGCCTTCAACGTGATCCCGCATATCGATGTGTTCCTCGACGATGGCTCCACCAAAGAAGAGTGGAAGATGGTCGCTGAGACCAAGAAGATCATCGACACCTCGATCAAGGTCACTGCGACCTGCGTCCGGGTGCCGGTCTTTGTTGGCCACTCCGAGGCGATCAACATCGAGACCGAGGATTTCCTCGACGAAGATGAGGCCCGCGACATCCTGCGCGAAGCACCGGGTATCATGGTGATCGACAAGCGCGAAGACGGTGGCTACGTGACACCGGTTGAATGCGTTGGTGACTTCGCCACATTCATCAGCCGGATCCGTCAGGACTCGACCCTGGATAACGGTCTGAACCTGTGGTGTGTCTCTGACAACCTGCGCAAGGGTGCCGCCCTGAACGCGGTCCAGATCGCCGAGCTGCTGGGCCGTGAGGTTCTGAAGAAGGGCTAAGCGCCTCTCGCTCGGATCAGAAATTGAAAGGGGCGTCCTGCGGGGCGCCCCTTGTCTTTTGTGCCCTTGGTTGCAAGGGTTATCTCGATTTCAATCGAGGTTTTGCCAATGCACCGTTTTCTGACTGTCATCTTTTGTTGTGTCGCCAGTACTGCCGCTGCGGAGAATATTGCGGTTCCCAGCCAGGTTCGCGAAGTGACCATTCACCCCGACAGGATGCGGATCCTGCGGGAGACCACGGTGACCGTGCCCGCAGGAAAACACCGGCTGGTATTTGAGGGCATTCCACAACTTGATGATCCGACGAACCTGCGCATCGAGATGGATGGCATTCGCCAGATCGCGACGGTCCTGCGCGAGGAAAACATCTCAGATGACGTCTGGCGCAGCCCGGCTGAACAGGCGGCGTTGGACCGGGTGCGCGCAGTAAAAGCCCGTATTCAGGCGGTGCGTGATGAGGCGGCAAAGCTGCGTGTACCAGCCGCCGCCGCTGCGGTGACGACGCGGTTCCTGGAAGGTCTGGGCCAGAACGAGGCGCTGGCCACTGCCGGTACGGATGTGTTGCGCGATGTGTCCGCCTTTATCACGGCCGAGGCAAAAGCCGCCGGCACCGCCGCGCTGGAGGCCGAGGTGCAGGCCCGTCAGGTCGACCTGCAACTGGCAGATCTGAACGAGGAACTGGAGGCGGCAGAATATGCGCTTTTGTCGGCGCAGCAATGGTCCGTGGCGCCAATGTATGTGGCGGTCGAAGTGGAAACCGCGCAGACGACACCAGCAGAGGTCCGGCTGTCGTATCAGGTGGACGGCGGCATGTGGGCACCGGCCTATGAATTCCATCTGAATACCGGGGAAGCGCCTGAGCTCAGCATTGTGCGCAGTGCAATGATCCGGCAAGGCACCGGAGAAGACTGGACAGATGTTACCCTTCATCTTTCGACGGTTGAGACCGTCTCTGACGTGGAACCTGGATTGCCATACCCCCGTCGCCTCCAAGTCGAAACCCCGCAGCAGGCGGAGGACGAAGCGCAATGGGCCGGCAGTCTCGCGGAGCCCATGGTCGAAGCCCCCGTCATTATCGAGGACGCCGCGTCTCGCTGGGAAAGCGCATCGAGCCTGTCAGGCGTGACCTATACATTTGCAGACCCGGTTTCCGTCAAAAGCGGTGCGGATTTTCTGTTGCTGGAACTGGACCGTCTGGATTTCCAACCCGAAGTTGTCGCCTGGGCATCGCCGGGTCGGGAAGAGGCGGCCTATCTGATGGCCTCTTTCACAAACACATCCGGCGAGGAACTGTTGGTAAGCGAAAGGGTTTCGCGTTTCGTTGATGGTGTCTTTGTCGGCGGCGAAACGTTTGAAGGCTTGGTTGCCGGAGATGAGAGTGAGATCGGATTTGGTGAGATCGACGGGCTGCAGCTGACGCACTCGGTGCTGTCCAGCAACGAGGGGGAACGGGGGGTTCTATCGCGCAGCAACGAGAGAGCGACGTCAACCGAGATGGAAATCAGAAACCTGACTGATAAGGATTGGCCGGTGCGGGTCTGGGGCCGGGTGGCTTATTCCGAGCAGGAAGATCTGCAAATCACCTGGCAGGCCAACCCGCCAGTAAGCGAAGAAAACGTCGGCAAACGCCGCGGTATTCTGGCCTGGGACATGGATGTCGCAGCTGGAGAGACACGCTTGATCCGGCTGGACACACGTATCGCTTGGCCAGAGGGCATGCAACTGCGCTAGGCGGTGTGACGGTGGCTTGCGCCTAGGCGATGCGCGCCTTCACTTGGCCGGAATCTGGAAAAGATAGTTTCGTTCAGCATTCAGAAAGGTGGTCATGCTATTGGTCGATCCTGCCAAAGTGTTGTTCGGTGTTTCAGTATCAGTTCACGTTTACATATGATTATTCATTGTGTGGTCGAGGTGGCGATGATCGGAAATTTCCGGCTTGATACCTATTAGGAGCCATAGATGTCTCTTCGTGCGCAGATACTCATCATGATTGCGGTGCCGCTGTTGGCACTTGTTGGTGTTGGCGGAATGACGGCCGCGACGGATTGGAAGCACCACCGCGATGCGGTCGCGACCCTGCAGCAGACAGACGATGTTCAGCGCCTGTCAGCGGTTGTTCACAGATTGCAGATCGAACGCGGCCTTTCGGCGGGCTACCTGTCATCGGGTGGCACATTGTTCGTGCAGGAATTGAAAGATGCCCGTGCTGTGACGGATACGGCGATCGCGGACGTTGGTGAAGCTACGCTGCCAGTGGCGGCGGATCTGGGCAAGCTTACGGATATCAGATCTACGGTTTCGTCACAGACAATCGCCGCTCCACAGATGGTCGCCTATTACACCGGTCAGGTCGATGCGATTCTGGCGGCTATCGGCGCCCAGTTCGAAACCCAGAGCAACCCGGACATCGCCCAGATCGGCGCAGGCCTTGTCGCGCTGATGTCGGCCAAGGAAGCCGCCGGGCTGCAGCGCGCAGCGGGCGCCAGTGGTTTCGCCAAAGGCGGTTTTGGTCCGGGCGTTTACCGTTCGTTTCTTGAAAAAGGTGCCGCCGAAGCCCAGTTGCTGACGATCGCGGAAAGGGCTGTTCATGGTCTGCTGCCAGATTTTGATCTGCAGGCAGAACTACGGGCCAGCCCGGTGTCGGCGACACGGTCTGCGGTGATCAGTGCCGGGGCGGATGGGGCATTGCCAGATGTCACGGCCCAGCAGTGGTTTGGCATGGCCTCGGATTGGTTGGTCATCCTGCGCGGCGGCGAAGAAACACTGACAGCAACAATGACGGATCTGGCCCGCCAACAGGAAACGCTGACGTGGAAATATCTGCTGCTCACATCTCTTGCTACGGGATTTGCCTTTTTGGTCTGTGCCGGGCTCGGCGCTCGCCTGATCCCGTCCTTCAGCCGCCAAATCCGGTCTCTGCAGTCCGATCTGGACCGGCTGGCGCAAAAGGAATTTGATTTTGTACCAGCCTATCAGGATGCAAGGAATGAAGTGGGTAAGCTGAGCCGGGCCATGGAAACAACGCGGGCTGCGTTGCAGGAGTCTGAAAACCGGCTTGCTGCGATTGAAGAGTCGCGCATTGCTGACCGCGGGGCTGTGGTAGGCTGCCTTGACCGTCAGTTGGCAAAACTTTCCAACCGGGATCTGGACTGCGAAATCACGGAAACCTTTCCGCAGGAATATGAAACCCTGCGCGCCAGTTTCAATGCCACGGTCGCCACTTTGAAAACCACATTGGCCGAGGTGGTTGGCACGGCTGACAGCATCCGATCGGGAGCGTCGGAAATCACACAAGCGTCGGACGATCTGTCTCGGCGGACGGAAAGCCAGGCGGCAACGCTGGAGCAAACCGCCGCCGCTTTGGAAGAAATGACAATCTCGGTTAAATCGGCCGCAGACGGCGCCCGCGGCGTCGAGAGCGCGATGGACGATGCCCGACACGAGGCAGAGCGGAGTGGCGAGGTTGTTCACAATGCGGTGTCCGCCATGACCGAGATCGAAGGCTCGTCTAGCCAGATCGCGCAGATCATCGGCGTCATCGATGACATCGCGTTTCAGACCAATCTTCTGGCGCTGAATGCCGGGGTCGAAGCGGCAAGAGCCGGTGAAGCGGGCCGTGGATTTGCGGTGGTGGCCTCCGAGGTGCGGGCACTGGCGCAGCGATCGGCAGATGCCGCAACCGAGATCAAGTCGCTGATCGGCGCAAGCTCCATTCAGGTTGGCCGGGGGGTTGATCTGGTCGGTAAGGCGGGAGATGCATTGTCGCTGATCGTCGAGCGAGTGAACAATATCTCGCAGTTGATCTCCAACATTGCCGTCGGCGCTTCCGAGCAATCTACAGGTTTGAGTGAGATAAACACCGGTGTGATTCAGCTGGATCAAGTGACGCAACAAAACGCCGCGATGGTCGAAGAGGCAACCGCCGCGAGCCACCTGCTGGACTCCGATGCCGCGCGGTTGGCGGATCTTGTGGCGGGGTTCCGGTTTGGCGGGGCAGCCGGGGCTTCAGCGACCGTTGGCAATCTGGCGTCCATATCCGCACCGCAGCCGGTGGCGGAACTGTCAGAAGAAAGCTGGGACGCAGAAGAGGCAAGCTGGCCAGTAGAAGACACAGGCACCGAACCCCTGCGCAAATCTGCTGGTGGCGATCCCTGGCAGGAGTTCTGATCAATTATGCGACCCGGCAGCCGGGACGATCCGGCTGCCGGTAAATTGCATGATCAGCCGTCGTCTCTCCAGCGTGTCGCCAGTTTGCGCGCGGTCTGGACCAGCAGCAAAACATCGATACCAACGGCCAGAAACTGCGCGCCCATGTCTTTGTAGGATTGCACCGCTTCTTCGGTGATGCCCAGGATACCGGGGGCTTTGCCCGAGGCTTTGATACGGGTGATCGCATCGGCAATGACTTCGCGCACTTCGGGAGCCGCGGAGTTGCCGCCATAGCCCATATCGGCAGAGAGATCTGCAGGGCCGATGAAAACACCGTCGATGCCGTCCACAGCCAGAATCTCGTCCAGCGCCGCGATACCTGCGCGGCTTTCGACCTGCACAATCAGGCAGATCTCATCATCTGCCGTCTGCACGTAGTCGGCTACAGAGGCAAAGCGCGTGGCCCGCGCGCCGGATGCGCCAACGCCGCGGATGCCATGCGGCGGGTAGGTGACGGCGCGGACCAGATCGCGGGCCTGATCGGCGCTTTCGACCATTGGCACCAGCACGGTTTGCGCGCCAGCGTCCATCACCTGTTTGATCACCCAGGCCTCACCAATGGGCACACGGACCACCGGGTGCGACGGTGAGGCATCCAGCGCCATCAGCTGATCGCGGATCGAGCGGATATCATTGGGTGTGTGTTCGCCGTCGATCACCAGCCAATCGAAACCGGTGGTGCCCATGATGTCGGCGGCAGCACCTTCACCAAAGGTCATCCAGCAGCCGATCTGGGTTTTGCCGTCGGCGAGCGCTTTTTTGAACGGGTTATGCGGTGCGGCCATGGGGCGGCTCCTTTCAGGCGAAGTTGATGTCGACCGACCCGAAGGGGCCGAAGTCTGCGCTGATTTCCGTGCCGGGCGGGCACTCAATAGGGCGGATGAAGGAGCCCGAGAGGACGACATCGCCCGCCTCGATCACCTGTCCATAGTCGGCCATGCGGCGTGCCAACCACAGGACCGAAGTCACGGGATCGTTCAGCACGCCTGCGCCAAGGCCAGTTTCCTCGACCACGCCGTTGCGCGACACGATAGCACCGGTCCAGCGCAGGTCATGCGCGTCCGGCGCGTGGCGTTCCTGGCCCAGCACGATACCGGCGTTGGCGGCATTGTCGCTGATGGTATCGGTGACAACGCGGGGCTTACCGGTTTCGGGATCGGCGCGCAGAATGCGGGTGTCCAGGATCTCGATTGACGGCGCGACAAATTCGGTCGCGGCCAGCACGTCTTCGCGGGTGCAATCGGCACCGGCCAGGGGCGCTTTCATGATAAAGGCGATCTCGGCCTCGATGCGGGGCTGGATGAACCGCCCGGTAGGCACGGTAGAGCCATGGGCGAAATCCATGTCGTCCAGCAGCACGCCACTGTCCGGGGTTTCGATCTTCAGCGCATCCTGCATGGCGCGGCTGGTGAGACCGATCTTCCAGCCGATTTTCTTGCGACCCGCGGCCAGTTTCGCCGCAATCAGCGCCTTTTGCACGGCGTAGGCATCGTCAAGGCTCATACCGGGATGACGCAGGGAGAGCAGGCCGCATTGCTGGCCTGTCTCCTCGGCTTTCAGAAGGTCCGCCGCCGCGGCAGTATAGTCCTGCGGCGTCATGCCTCGTCCTCGACACCATTGCGCAGGGTACCGATGCCTTCGACCTCAACCTCGACCACGTCGCCGGGCTTAAGGTATTTCGGCGGATCAAACCGCGCGCCCGCACCGGTGGGGGTGCCGGTCACGATGATGTCCCCTGGCTGCAGGGTCATGAAGGTGGAGATATACTCGATCTCGCGGCGGATCGGGAACATCATCCGGTTCAGCGTATCGTCCTGGCGGACCTCGCCGTTGACGCGGGTGATGATACGGGCGTCGTCCAATTGGGCCGCATCGGTGAAGGGCACCAGCCACGGACCGATGGAGCCGGAGTTGTCCCAGTTCTTGCCTTGGGTGACGTTGAACTTCGCATGGCGCACCCAATCGCGGATGGTGCCTTCGTTGCACAGGGTCAGCGCCGCAATATGATCATAGGCGTCTTCCTGAGAAATCCGGCGGCCTGCTTTGCCGATCACGATGGCAACTTCGCCCTCATAATCCAGCGTGTGGTTTTCCGGCGGGCGCACGAGGTTCTGCCCGTGGCCGGAAAACCCGGTGGCAAAGCGCGGGAAGAGCGACATATATTTCGGCTGCGCCGAGCCGTCTTTGTATTCTGCGTTGCGGTCCGGGAAGTTCACACCCACACAGAGGATCCGGCGCACGTTGGGCATCACCATCTCATAGTCGAATTCGGTGTGTGTAACGGTTTTGCCTTCTGCAGCCTTGCCCAGCTCGTCCAGCGCGCCAGCGGCGACCACGTCATAGAGGGAAGGCCATTGCGGGAAGTCCGGCGACAGGGCAATTGCGCCCGCGTCGGTGACGGCGCCATAGAAGGTTTCGCCATTGGCGGTATAGGTGGCAAAGCGCATCAGGAAAGGCCTTTCGCAATTTCGGTGATGACGTCATAGGCCATCATCACATCGTCTTCGGTTGTTTCAAATTGTCCGGCCTGAAAGCGGATCACCAGATCGCCGTCGACGCGGGTTTGGGTGAGGTAGATCCGGCCGTCATCGTTGATGGCATTGACCAGAGCCAGGTTCAGATCATCAAGATCCGCCGCCCCTTCGGGCGCGTAGCGGAAGGAAAACAGCGACCACATCGGCTGGGTCACGATCTCGATCCCCGGTGCTGCTGACAGTTTTTCGCAGAGCTCGTTCGACCATTTGATGTGGTTGCGCATCCGCGTCCGCAGCCCTTCGAGGCCATAGGTTCGGATCACAAACCACAGCTTCAGCGCGCGGAAGCGGCGGCCCAGCGGCACCGACCATTCGGAATAGTTGATGATGCCGTCATGGCCGTGGGTCTTCAGATACTCGGGGCTGATCGCCAGGGTGCGGACCAGATCATCCGGGTTCTTCAGGAAATGGGCCGAACAGTCGAACTGCACGCCAAGCCATTTATGCGGGTTGAAGACGATGCTGTCGGCACGCTCGACGCCGGGCCAGTAGTGGCGGAATTCAGGGCAGATCATCGCGGATCCGGACCAGGCCGCATCCACATGGGTGTAGAGCCCGTATTTCTCGGCCACATCCAGCACTTTGTCGACCGGATCGGTCGAGCCTGTGCCGGTGGAGCCAACGCAAAGCACCACGCCTGCCGGGGTCAGGCCTGCGGCAATGTCGGCCTCAATCGCGGCTTCAAGTGCTTCAGGGGCCATGCCGCGCCAGTCGCCTTTGATCGGCACGCGCACCAGATTGTCCTGCCCGATGCCGGCAACCCAGATGGCGCGGTCGACCGAGGTGTGGACCTCGGATGAACAGTAGATGCGCAGCGGTTTTTGGCCCGGCAGACCCTGCTGGTTGCCCTGCCAGTTCAGCGCCTTTTCACGCATGGTCAGCACCGCCGCGAGGGTCGCAGACGAGGCGCTGTCCTGAATGACACCTTGGTATTCTGCAGGCAGGTCCAGCGCCTGACGCAGCCAGTCCATCATCCGGGTTTCCATCTCGGTCGCTGCCGGAGAGGTCTGCCAGAGCATGCATTGCGGGGCCAGGGCCATGGCGAGGAATTCCGCCAAGACGGAGGGTGCCGAGGCGTTGGAGTTGAAATAGGCAAAGAAGCGGGGGTGCTGCCAATGGGTGATGCCGGGCATCACCTTGTTTTCAAAGTCGGCAAAGATATCTTCCATCGCCTCGCCGGTTTCCGGCGGGGTGGCGGGCAGGGCATTCAGGATCTCACCCGGTTTGGTGCGCGCCCGTACGGGGCGATCGCCAACCGTCTGGTGATAGTCCTGCGCCCAATCCGAGATCCTGCGACCCCATTCGGAAAACTGATCCCACTTCATATTCTCTTATCCTTGTTACCCGTGCCAGCGGCACGGGCAGCGCCCGACCTATCGAAGGGTCCGGCACTGCCCTCTTGTTTTGCGCTCAGCCGGCTTAGACCGGGAAAACCACATTTGTCTGGCCGGTGCCGGAGGAGGGGAAGTATTCCGTCAGCACTTCACATTTGCCTTCGTATTTGTCCCAGCCAAGCGCACCATAGAGCATGGCGGTGTCATGCATCGCGCCTTCGCCACAGCACTGGTCGGAATATTCCGGCAGCATTTCGAGGAAGGTGGCATGTTCGCCGTTCTTCCACATGTCCAGCACCCGCAGGTCCATCTGACGGTTGAATTCCGACGCGATGTTGAAGGTGCCGTTCTTGGGCGCGTAGTCCTTGTTCGAGAACATCTTGTGCGACAGCGAACCAGAAGCGATCAGTGCAACCTTGCTGTCCGAGGCTTCAACCGCTTCGCGGATTGCCTCGCCCATCAGGCGGCTTTCATCGTGGTCATGGGTCGAGCACCAGGCGGCGATAGAGACCACCTTCATCTTGTGCTTGCGGCTCATGAAGCGCATTGGCACCAGCGAGCCGTATTCCAGCTCAAGACTGTCCAGATGATGCGACAGCGTATAGGCGCCCTTGTCGGAAGCGATTTTGGCAATCGCATCGCCCAGATCCGGGTTGCCTTCGTATTCATAGGGCATGTCCTGGATGAACTGCGGGAACTCGGAGGAGGTGAACATGCCCTCGAAATGCGAATTCGCATTGATGTGGAAGCCGGCGTTGATCATCCAGTGCGTGTCGCAGATGACGACGGTATCGGCACCCAGTTCCTTGGCGCGGCGGGCAATCTCATAGTGGCCATCGATGGCGGCCTGACGCTTGCCCTTAATAGGGCCTTCCTGCTCCGACATCAGCATGGTCGGAACATGGGTCACTTTGGCGGCGAGAACAATCTCTCCCATATCTCTATCTCCTCAAAGAGTTGAAATCTTGCGCGTTATTCCGGTCTGTGTCACGCGCCGAGGCGCATGATCTTGTGCTGGCCAGTGGCAAAGCCGATGTGCTTCTGCTCCATGTAGAACTCGAAAGACCAATCGCCGCCATCGCGGCCGATGCCGGAGGATTTGACGCCACCAAAGGGGGCGGGCAGGTGGCGCACGTTTTCGGCGTTCACCCAGATCATGCCGGCTTCCAGCTGATCGGTAAAGCGCAGGGCGCGGGTCAGATCGTTGGTCCAGACATAGCCTGCCAGCCCGTATTGGGTGTCATTGGCCATTTCCAGCGCTTCTTCCTCGGTGGAGAAGGGGATGGAGGTCAGGACCGGGCCAAAGATCTCCTCGCGGGCAATGCGCATGTCGTTGTTGGCACCTGTAAACAGGGTCGGGCGCACGAAATAGCCTTCGTCGCCAACGGTGACGCCGCCGGCCGCAATGGTGGCGCCGTCTTCCTTGGCGATGTCGAAGTAGCTGGTCACCTTGTTGAAGTGTTCCTGGGTCACGATCGGGCCGATTTCGGTCGCCGGATCCAACGGGTGGCCGACTTTGATGTTGTTGACGCGTTCGACCAGCTTGGCCTCGAACTCCTCGCGGATGGTGTCCTGAATGAACAGGCGCGACGAAGAGGTGCAGCGCTCGCCGTTGATCGAATAGATCATGAAGATCACCGCATCCAGTGCGCGGTCCAGATCAGCGTCATCAAAGACCACGACCGGGTTCTTGCCGCCCAGCTCCAGATGCATCCGCTTCAGCGTGTCGGCACCCTGTTTGGTGATGATGGAGCCGGTGCGGCTTTCGCCGACAAAGGCGATGGCCTTGATGGCCGGGTGTTCTGTCAGGCGTTTGCCCGCGTCATGGCCATAGCCGTTGACGGTGTTCAGCACGCCCTTGGGCAGTCCGGCCTCTTCAGCGATCTCGACCAGCAGGCGGGCGGAGAGCGGGCTGTCCTCGGCCGGTTTGTGGACCACGGTGCAGCCTGCGGCCAGTGCGGGTGCAATTTTCCAGGTCGACAGCATGAAGGGCGTGTTCCAGGGCGTGATGACGCCCACCGGGCCGATCGGCTTGCGGGTGGTCACGTTCATCAGGGTCGGCGACGGCAGGTTCTGGCCGTTGCGCGCGTCAGTCACTTGATTGGCGAAGAAGCGGAAGTTTTCCGCACCGCGCAGCGCCGCCTTGGACATGAACCGCATGGTCTGGCCGGTGTCCCAGCATTCGCACAGGGCAATCTCTTCGGCGCGTGCCTCGATGGCGTCGGCGACGTTCAGCAGGATCTTCTTGCGCTGGGCTGCGGGCATGTCGCGCCATGCAGGGAAGGCATCGGCGGCCGCCTTGGCTGCGGCGTCCACATCAGCCTCGGTGCCGCGGGCCACGTCACAGATGACGCTCTTGTCGACCGGGGTGGTTGACTGGAAAACACCGCCTGCGCCTGCGCAGTCTTCCCCGTTGATGCGGTTCAGGATGCCGGTTTCCTTGAAACGGGCCAGATAGCCGGCGAGCTTTTCGATATTGGCGTTCAGAACGGACATTATTTATCCTCCAGGTGGTCACGGATGGTGCCGCATTTGGGCGAAAGATCGGGGTCGATGTCGCGCATCTCAACCGAGAGCGCGATGGAATGGATGGCCATGGCCGGTTCCAGAAAGCTTTGTGCAGCCACGAAAATGGCCTGTGTCGTGGCCTTTTTCACTTCGTCGGGACGGCCGGCCCGCAGGCGGATCGAAATGTCGATGAAGCCATGCTTGTCCTGACCGTCTGCGATGGAGACATGGTCAGCGCGAAAGGCTCGCACCCGGATGCCGGGCATCGGGAAGGTGCCGGTCTCAATGCCTGCGCGGCGCAAATGATCGCAAAGCGCGGCGACGTCCGTGCGGTCCTCCATATTGGCGGAGTACTCAAGTGAGATATGCGGCATGTCTTCCCTCCCCTATTACTTAACATGTTTAGCAAATAGAAAAGACTGCGTCAAGTTTGCCGTAGTGGCCTGTGAAAAAATGCGGCGCTGATTGCCTTTAAGGATGGTTGCGGTGATAAATACCCATGACCAGAGCCATTCCGACAACCAACCGTTCCCTGCCAATCGCCCTTTTGCGCGCCCGCGAAAAGGTGATGGGCCCGATTCGAAACATGCTGCATGATGTGGATATCACCGAACAGCAGTGGCGGGTCATGCGGGTCCTTCAGGAGCGCCACGCAGCCGAGCCGACCAAGATTGCCGAAGAGGCCTGCCTGCTGCTGCCCAGTCTGACGCGCATATTGCAAAAGCTGGAAGAAAAGCAGCTGATCGTGCGGGCACGTGATGAGAAGGACCGGCGCAAACAGGTGGTGAAGATCACCGATGCGGGCCGTGCGCTGATCGAAGCAAACCTGCCGACAAGCATCGCCTTGCTGGAGGATGTGCGTCGTCAGATGGGGTCAGAACGTTACGAGGCGCTGCTGGATCTGTTGAACGAGTTGGATGCGATCGACGGCTGAGCGGTTAAAGGCCACTTCGATGTCGCAACGCCTGTTCTGTAAGAGATTTATGTTCGCAGTGGCTGGCTGCGTGGGCTGAACCGATACCCAAAGTCTGTTTGAACCTTGAACAGCTTTTCCTGTGCCCTCTGGATGCTATAGGTGCATTTGGTTGCTGACGGCCGTCTCGGGACACGTTCGAATTTTCATCTTCGCTCGACGTTGACCATCCTGGGGGCGTGGACGTGAGAGCGTACAAATACAGCGGCTGCGGCACCTGCTATTGCTCCAAAAAGGTGGCTTTCCCAAGAAATGCCGGGTTGGCCGGGCAGCACTCCCCAGACAATGGAGCCGTACAGCACGCCAACCAACACTGAGACCCCAAGCGTTAGAAACGATCGATCTACCGCGCCGCGTACAACGAGAAAGCCGAACCATCCGAACACGAGACCAGACGCACCGATGTGTATTGCGGGGCTACCCAAGAGCCAGACCAACCCGCCGCCCAAAACGACGATTATCCCGTTTATGGCCAACAGCGCGCGGGTGGCTGTTAAAGTCAGGAGAGTGCCCAGTAACATAAGCGGAGGCGTGTTCGAAATGAGGTGGCTAAAACTACCATGCAATATCGGCATAGCCACAATACCATCAAGTCCGGTAGTTTGTCTTGGGATCAGGCCAAACGCGGTGTTCAACCGATATCCCATCGCCCAGTTAAGCACTTGAGTGGCCCAGATTATTGCGATGAAGGCAGCCAAAACTGACAACCTCACGAAAACGATACGTTTAGCTTTGTGGTCATTCATATGCGGACCTTAGGTTGTGCAATAATGCTTGCAAGTGCTCCTGCGAATTCTCTTGTGATGGTGCTATTCTAAAGGCTGTCGTGGCTCAATCGTTGTCACCAATGGGCCATCGGGTTTTTCACGCAGACTCCATCACCCGACTTTGCAGCCTCGCGGCCAGCGCATCTCCGTTTTGCTCTCAACCCGTCACGCACGCCGCATATGCGGCATTCTTCGTCTGTTCTCCGCCTGTGAATTGCGGTGACCTTGCGCAACCTTGGTGTGGAAACATCATGAGGACACCATGCGGTATTCCGGTCTGAGAGTGATCAAAGAGGCCCTGACGGGCCACAAGGGATGGACGCCGCAGTGGCGCAACCCTGAAGCCAAGAAACACTATGACGTCATCATCATTGGCGGCGGCGGGCATGGGCTGGCGACGGCCTATTATCTGGCCAAGGTGCATGGTGTGACCAATGTGGCGGTGCTGGAAAAAGGCTATATCGGCGGCGGAAACGTGGGGCGCAACACCACCATCATCCGTTCCAATTATCTGCTGGACGGCAACGAGCCGTTTTATGAGCTGAGCCTGAAGCTGTGGGAAAACCTTGAACAGGATTTCAACTACAACGCCATGGTCAGCCAGCGCGGTATCCTTAACCTGTTCCACACCGACGCGCAGCGCGATGCGGCGCGGCGCAGGGGCAATGCGATGATCCTGAACGGATCAGACGCCGAGCTGCTGGATCAGGACGGTGTGCGGGCAATGTACCCCTTCATGGATTTTGAGAACGCCCGTTTCCCGATCAAGGGCGGCTTGCTCCACCGGCGCGGCGGCACCGTGCGCCATGATGCGGTGGCCTGGGGCTACGCGCGCGGTGCGGATATGCGCGGCGTCGACATCATCCAGAACTGCGAAGTGACCGGGTTCAAGATCGAGGATGGCAAATGTCTGGGGGTGGAGACTACAAAAGGCTTCATCGGCGCCAATAAGGTCGCATCCTGCGTGGCTGGGTCTTCGTCCCGGGTGATGGAGAAGGCGGGCATGCGCCTGCCGATCGAAAGCCATGTGCTGCAGGCCTTTGTCTCTGAAGGGCTGAAGCCGCTCATAGACGGGGTGATCACCTTTGGGGCGGGGCACTTCTATGTCAGCCAGTCGGACAAGGGCGGTCTGGTTTTTGGCGGCGATCTGGACATGTACAACACCTACGCGCAGCGCGGCAATCTGCCGGTGGTCGAGGATGTGATCGAAAGCGGCATGGCGCTGATCCCCAGCTTGGGCCGGGTGCGGCTGTTGCGCGGCTGGGGCGGGGTGATGGACATGTCGATGGACGGTTCGCCCTTTATAGACAAAACCCATATCGACGGGCTCTATTTCAACGGTGGCTGGTGCTACGGCGGTTTCAAAGCGACGCCTGCGTCGGGCTGGTGCTATGCGCATCTGTTGGCGACGGGAAATTCACATGAGGTGGCGACCGAGTATCGGCTGGACCGGTTCAAGCGCGGTTATGCCATTGATGAAAAGGGCGTCGGCCCACAGCCGAACCTGCACTGAAGGAGCCAGGGACATGATCATCAACCATCCGATCCTCGGCCCACGGGACGCGCAGGAATTCACATATCTGGGCGATGCCAGCCTGATCGAACGTCCCGATCCGCAGGCCGAAAACGCGGACGAGACGTTCCACGATTACGTCTACCTGCGCGACAACCCGGCAGGCGAACACCAAGAGCTGTGGTACCACGAACAGGGCGACCGCTCCTGGTTGGTGGTGACCCGCAATACGCTCACCCATGAGATTACAGATGTGCAGCTGGCCCGTGATGCGGCCCGTGCACGGGGGCGCAGCAAATGAGCGATATGACAGTGAACAGTGGAGTGGCCTTCACATCGGACAGGGCGGCTAAAGGCACAGCCAAGGGTCAGTCTCATCGTCTGACCGGCGGTCTGGTGGAACGTGCAAAACCGCTGAGCTTTACCTTCGACGGCAAGACGTTTCAGGGCTTTGAGGGCGACACTCTGGCCTCGGCGCTGATGGCCAATGGCGTGAAGCTGATGGGCCGGTCGTTCAAGTATCACCGCCCGCGCGGCGTGCTGACGGCGGGATCAGAGGAACCCAACGCGCTGGTCGAATTACGCAGCGGCGCGCGGCAAGAGCCGAACACACGCGCAACCGTAGCCGAGCTGTATGATGGGCTGGAGGCCAAGTCGCAGAACCGCTGGCCCTCTCTGGAGCACGACATGCTGTCGATCAACGACAAGCTGTCGAATTTCCTGACCGCTGGCTTCTATTACAAGACTTTCATGTGGCCAAAGACCTTCTGGGAAAAGCTGTACGAGCCGATCATCCGTCGGGCTGCTGGTCTGGGTAGCGCCAGCGGTGAGGAAGATCCGGATGTCTATGACAAGGGCTTCCTGCATTGTGACCTGCTGATCATCGGGGCCGGTCCTGCCGGTCTGGCGGCGGCACTGACGGCGGGCCGGTCCGGTGCGCGCGTTATCCTGACCGAGGAAGATTTCCTGTTGGGCGGACGCCTGAACGCCGAAAGCTTTGGTCTGGGCGATATGTCCGGCATGGACTGGGTCGGGCAGACCCAGGCTGAGTTGGCGGCGATGGACAATGTGCGCATCCTGCCGCGTTGTACGGTGATCGGGTCATATGATCACGGCGTTTATGGCGCGGTGGAGCGTCTGGCCGATCACGTGCTGGCGCCAGAGCCCGGTAAGCCGCGTCAAATTCTGTGGCGGATCTATTCCAAACGCGCGCTGCTCTGCGCCGGGTCCACCGAACGTCCGATTGCGTTTGAGAACAACGACCGTCCGGGCATCATGCTGGCCGGTGCCATGCGTGCCTATGCCAACCGTTGGGCGGTGACGCCGGATCAGCGGGTTGCGATCTTTACCAACAATGATGACGGCCACCGCACCGCGACCGATCTGATCGCCAAGGGGGTTGAGGTGGCAGCTGTCGTCGATACCCGTGCTGATGCGCCGACCGTTGAGGGCACGGAACTGTTTGCCGGTGCACAGGTGGTGGACACCAAGGGCAAGCTGGGGTTGGAGTGGATCCGCATCCGCACCGCGTCAGGCGTGACCCGCGATATTCCGGTTGGCGCGCTGGGAGTCTCTGGTGGTTGGAATCCAAACGTGCACCTAACTTGCCACCAGCGTGGCAAACCGGAATGGCGCGAAGACATCGCCGCCTTTGTGCCTGCGGGGGACATTCCTGTCGGAATGTCCGTGGCCGGTGCGGCAAATGGGGCGTTCTCCACTTCGGCTGCTTTGCGCACCGGCGCTGACAGTGCGGTGGCTTCTCTGGCGGCGCTGGGCTTTGATGTGGCTCCGGCTGATCTGCCGGAGGCTGAGGATGCGCCGGTGAATGTCACGCCCTTCTGGTTCGTGAAGGAAGGCAAGGGCCGCGCCTGGATCGATCAGCAGAACGATGTGACCGTTAAGGACGTGAAACTGGCGCATCAGGAAAACTTCCGCTCGGTCGAGCATCTGAAGCGCTATACGACGCTGGGGATGGCAACCGATCAGGGCAAGACCTCGAATATGGGTGGCTTGGCGGTAATGGCGGAGCTGGCGGGCAAGGAGATCCCGCAGATCGGCACCACCATCTTCCGCCCGCCTTACACACCTGTGGCCATGGGCACTTTTGGTGGCCGCTCGCGTGGTAAGGAATTCCGCCCGACACGCCTGACGCCCTCGCATAAGTGGGCGGCTGAGAATGGCGCGACCTTTGTCGAGGTTGGCCAGTGGCTGCGCGCGCAGTGGTACGAGAAACCGGGCGAGACGCATTGGCGCCAGTCGGTGGACCGCGAGGCGCTGGCGACCCGCAGCAGTGTTGGCATCTGTGATGTGACCACGCTGGGAAAGATCGACGTGCAGGGCGCGGATGCGGCGACCTTCCTGAACCGGATCTATGCCAACGCCTTTGGCAAGCTGGCGGTTGGTAAGGTGCGCTATGGGCTGATGCTGCGCGAAGACGGCATTTGTTATGATGACGGCACCGCGGCGCGTTTCGCCGAGGATCATTTCGTGGTCACCACCACCACCGCAAACGCCGTTGTGGTCTACCGCAACATGGAATTTGCCCGCCAGTGCCTGTGGCCGGATCTGGATGTTCAGATCATCTCGACCACCGAAGCCTGGGCACAGTTTGCTGTTGCTGGTCCCAAGTCGCGCGACTTGCTGCGCAAGATCGTCGACGCGGATCACGACATATCGAACGAGGCGTTTCCCTTCATGGGCTGCGCTGAGATCACCGTTTGCGGCGGGGTGCGGGCGCGCCTGTTCCGGATCTCCTTTAGTGGTGAAATGGCCTATGAGATCGCAGTGCCGACCCGGTATGGCAATGCGATGATGGAAGCACTGATGGAGGCGGGCGAGGCGTTCGGCGCCACCCCCTATGGCACCGAAGCGCTGGGCGTGATGCGGATCGAGAAGGGCCATGTCACCGGCAACGAGCTGAACGGGACAACCACAGCGCTGAACATTGGCCTTGGCCGGATGGTCAGCCAGAAGAAGGACAGCATTGGCACCGTGAACAGCCGCCGTGAGGGGCTGAATGCGGAAGACGCGCTGAATCTGGTGGGGCTGAAGCCGGTGGCGGCAACGGAACCGGTTGTGCCCGGATCACACTTGATGGCCGAAACAGGCGAGGTCCACGCCAAGACCGATCAGGGCTATGTGACCTCAGCGGCCTATTCACCCCACATAGGTTCTTCGATTGGGCTGGGGTTTCTGAAAAACGGCAGTGCCCGCATGGGCGAGCGCCTGCGCGCGGTGAACCCGTTGCAGGGGCAGGAGGTGCTGGTCGAGGTGGTCAGCGCCCATTTCATTGATCCGGAAGGGGAACGTCTCCGTGGCTGAATTAAAAGCACTCACCGCGCTTGGGGGGTATGAACCTCGGGTGGATGAATTTGCCGGGCTAATCATCCGTGAAGTGACAGACCGGGCGCTGGCCTCGCTGGCGGCGCGGCTTGGGTCAGAGGCGGATTGCGCGGCGGCGGCCAAAGGATTGCTGGGTGCGGTTTTGCCTGAGCCTGCGACCTGGGTTGCCGGCGGTGATTTCACGGCCTGGTGGATGGGGCCGGATCAGTGGATGATTGATGCCGATTACGCCTCTCACACCCTATTGGCTGCGGAGTTGAAATCTGTGGTTGGTGGTGCCGGATCGGTGACCGAGCAGACCGACGGTTGGTGCCGGTTTGATCTGGAGGGCAGCTCTTGCTTTGATGTGCTGGAGCGCCTGTGCCAGCTGGACCTGCGCAGCGGCACCGCGGGCGATGCGCAACGGACCGCGCTGGAGCATGTGGGCTGTTTCCTTTTGTGCCGGGAGCCGGGTCGGCATTATTCGCTACTGGGACCGCGGTCCTCGGCCGGGTCGCTGCACCATGCGCTGATGACGGCTGCGGGATCGGTTTTATAGGCCGAAGCCTCGGTGCCTGGTGGGAGGGAGGAAGCCTCCGGCGGGAGTATTTGAAAAAAGATGAAGCGGGGCCGTCCGGAATGTGGGCGGCCCTGTTTGGTTGCCAGGCTGGGTACACCGCTGGCGCCGCAGAAGCAGGATCAGACAGAGGGTATTGGGCGGTTGTCCTGGACCCGGAACTGGTTCACCTGCCGCCGTTCTTCCAGTGGTGTCATGCCAAAGCTTTCGCGGTAATGCTGCGCCAGGGTTGAGGCGCTGGCATAGCCAACGGCGTGGGCGATTTCCGAGATCGGATCATGGCTGTAGATGACAAGTTGGCGGGCGGCGTTCATCCGCAGCGTGCGGTAGTAGATGGCCGGGCTTTGGCCGGTGGCCGCCTTGAAACTGCGCTCCAGCTGGCGGGGCGACAGGCCCGCGCGGGTGGCGACCTCGCGAATTGGCAAGGGGTCGTCCAGGCTGGCGGCAAATATTTCGACGGCGCGGGCGACGGCGCGGGGCAGGTCGGCGGCTGTGCCGCCGGTCTTGAAGGCCGGGACCTTTTGGCGCACATCTTCGGTGCGCACGACGGGGTGCTGGAACCAGCAGGCGACCTCGGTCATTATGGCATCGCCCAGCTGTTGCTCAATCAGCTTTAACGCAAAGTCGAACAGTGCGGTGGCGCCGCTGATCGTGTAGCGGCGGCGGTCCAGCACCATGACCTCATCTGCGGTTTCAAGATCGGGGAACTCAGCAGTAAAGGCCGCTTTGTAGCACCAGTGAACCGAAACCCGGTGATCATCGAGCAGCCCCGCACGGGCAAGAGGGAAGGCACCGCCGGAGACCGCGCCCAGCGTGACCCCGTGTCGGGCTAGATGGCGCAGCCGCCCATTGCCCGTGCGCTCATCCAGAAAGACCCCTTGCGGCGAAGAGGACAACAGCAGGATATCCGGCTCTTCGGCCTCGGCCAGCTTGCAGTCCGGCTGGAATACCACTCCGGCCGAAGAGGTGACGGGCCTGCCATCTTCGCTGATCACCTGCCAGCGAAAGCATTCCTGTCCGGCGATTTCATTTGCCGCACGCAAAGGCTCGATAGCCGAGGTCAGGCAGGCCATTGGGAAGCCAGGGAAAATCAAGAATCCAAGAGTGAGGCAGTCGCTGCGTTGCATTGGGTCATCTTAGCGCCAAGCCTGGGGCTTGCACAGCGTTCAGTCGCCGAAACAACACTGTAGATAGCTGCGCAAAAGGAGTTTGATCTCTGCCTTTGGCCGGTGCGTTCAGCGCTATATGACCAGGTCCGGCGACATGTCTTTGCGGCATGAAAAGGTGGCAGTCCCTACGGGAGTGACTTGCAGTCACAGTCACAGTCACAGTCACAGCCACGGTGAGGGCGGGGTTCCCTTGCGATCTTCCGCGTATCACCGGCATGTCCGTCGGCAGGCTGTTTAGTCGGGAAGGCGCAGGAATACTTGAACATCGGCCACGTTGGTGCCGGTGCCACCGGTCGTCAACAGGGCATCGGCCGCTGCAAGGGCGGCGTTGCTGTCGTTATTGGCGAGCAGCGCCTCGGGGTCGGCGCCGGTGGCGCGAATTTCGTCCCAAGTGGTGGGAGTAACGATGCCGCCTGCGGCCTCGGTTGGCCCGTCGCGTCCATCGGTGCCGCCGGACAGGAACAGCCAGTTCCCGGCGATGCGTGGGGCCTGTTGCGCCACCCGCAAGGCCAGCTCCTGACTGCGGCCACCCAAGCCCGTGCCGGTGATCTGTACCGTTGTTTCACCACCAAACAGCAGTGCGACCGGGCGATCTGTTGGCGGGTTTGTCGCGGCCTGAACAATGAATTCTGCGGCGTCTGTGACGTCGCCGGTCAGCTGATCGGTGATAATTTCGACCTGCCAGTCGGTGCTGGCGGCATCGCGCATCGCATTGAGGCTTTGACGATTGGAGCCGATCAGCGTGTTGCGCGCGGGGGCGGGCTTTTCGGCGCGCATTTCGGCGTTGTTCAAATGTGCGCGAACGGCGTCTGGTGCGGTGGACCAGATGTTGGCGGATTGCATCACCGATTTCGCCTCGGCCCGGCTGCCAATGGGGGAAACGGTTGGCCCGGATGCGATGGCGCGCAGATCGTCGCCAATGACATCTGAAAGGATATAGGCGTGAACTTCGGCTGGGGCGGCTGCGTGCAAAAGGCCGCCACCTTTGATGGCAGAGAGGTTCTGCCGGATCAGGTTCATCTGGGTGATGTCCAGCCCCGAAGCGAGAAGATCTGCGCCGACGCGGGTCTTGTCGGAAAGCGTCAGGCCAGCGGCTGGCGCCGCCATCAGCGCGGAGCCACCGCCCGAAATGAGCGCGATCAGACGGTCGCCCGTTTGCAGCTCTTTGGCCAGATCAAGGGCCGCGCGACCGGCTGCCGCACTTGCCTCATCAGGCAGCGGGTGGCCGCCACAGAGAAGTTGAACACCGGAAATTTCCGTTTTGTTTTCGGTGTTTGTGATGACAAGGGCGGTATCGGCCTCAGGAAAGAGGTCGCGTGCCGCCCGCATCATCGGTACAGCGGCTTTGCCAACAGCCAACAGAACTGTGCGACCTGCGGCTGGCTGCGGAGGCAAGGGATGCGCGGCAATGGCACGCGTCAGGGCGAGGGCCGGATCAGCGCTGTTGACCGCGCTTTGAAACAAAGCCAGCGCCGTTTGATGCAAACCGTCCTGAGCCGTTTTCATTGAATCATTTCCCGTTGCTGCCTGTGCTGCGCAACTGTGTGCAGGTCGGCTGGCTGCGCGTCAACACTGTCTGCCTTGATGGCGATCAGCGGCGGCGTCTGGGTTTCTCGGCGGCTTTGGATGCCGGATATCCCATGGAGGCAAAACGCGCCATATCGCGCATTCTGTCGCCCGCATGGGCAAAGAACATCTGATAGCTTTCGCAGAAATACTGATGCCCTTCTTCGCCATCGCGGGAGGTGGAGAACCGGTGTTTTGGACAGCCGCCATTGCAGGCGAAGCGGAATTTGCAGGCGCGGCACTGTGCGGTTAGCCCGGTTTTCTTGGCTTCGCCAAAGTCCTGCTGCCGGTCGGTCCACAGCATGTCGCGCATCGGGGTTTCGGTGACATTGCCCAACCGGTACTCCGGGTAGACGTGGTGGTCGCAGGAATAGAGGCTGCCGTCATGTTCCAGCGCCAGCCCATTGCCGCAGGTTTCGGCATAGACACAAAGCGATGAGGGCCTGCCCATCCAGAGGCCCAGCTGCACATCGAAATACTGCACATAGATCTCACCAATGTCCGACTTGAACCAGGTATCGAAGACATCACAGAGGAATTTTCCGTAGGCGCGCGGGTTGACGCTCCACTGGGTTACGTAATTGCCCGGATCCATATCGACCTGCGGCGCACCGGCCAGCCCGTCTGTGCCGTTGCGTTCGGCGATCGGGATGAACTGCATGAAAGTGATCCCGAGGCTCTTGAGGAACTGATAAACTTCTTTGCCTTTGCCGCCACTGGCCCGCTGCACCACGGTCAACGCGTTATGCTCGACCCCGTGGTGTTGCAGCACATCCAGCCCTTTCATGACTGCATCAAAAGTTCCAAGGTCAGAGCGTGTGCGCCGGTAGCGGTCGTGGACTTTCTTTGGTCCATCGATGCTGATGCCGACCAGAAAACCACTGTCCTTCAGGAAATGGCCCCAGTTGTCATCCAGCAGGATACCGTTGGTCTGCAGCGCGTTTGACACCTTCATGCCTTCGGGCAGGTATTTCTTTTGCAACTCAACAATCTTGCGGAAGTAATCGACCCCCAACAGGGTCGGCTCACCGCCCTGCCAGGCGAAATGCGCTTCGGGCATTCCTGCCTCAACCGAGGCCTCAATGAGCTGGCGAATATAGGACTCCAGCACCTCATCGGCCATGCGGAATTTCTTTTCCGCCGGAAATTGCTTTTCTTTTTCAAGGTAGTAGCAATAGGTGCAATCAATGTTGCAGCGCGGACCAATGGGTTTGGTCATTATGTTGAATGGTTTTGCCTGGGTCATCGTCCTGCTGCCGTCTGGGGTCGCGCGCCCTAATCGTCTGGCCACAAGATCAGATGCAAAAGGGGGCGTCAATCGACGCCCCCTGTATTGTTGGTTTCTTGTCGGCGAGATCAGACTTTGACCGGCAAACCGCTGTCCATTGATTGTTGCGCAGCATCTGCCAACAGCTGTGCACGCAGCCCATCGTCGATCGACGGCGAGGGGGCCGTGCCGTTTTGAACCGCCTCAACGAAGTGATGCATTTCGCGGGCATAGGCCGCCTCGTAGCGTTCCAGGAAGAAGTTTTGCGCCGGGGCGGCGGAGAACCCAGAGCCATTTGCCACTTCGACGGTGTTTTCCAGCTGGTTGGCGGCCCGCAGCATGCCGCCCGACCCATGTACTTCGATGCGCTGATCATAGCCGTATGTGGCCCGGCGCGAGCAGGAGATCTGGCAGATTTTGCCGCTGGCGGTGGTCAGGGTCACGGCGGCTGTGTCGACATCGCCGGCCTTGCCGATCTCAGGATCCACAAGGGCAGAGCCCACCGCATAGATGCTGACCGGTTCTTCGCCCAGCAGGAAGCGGGCCATGTCCAGATCATGCACCATCATGTCGCGGAAGATGCCGCCAGACACACCGATATAGGACAGTGGCGGCGGGGTGGGGTCGCGTGACAGAATGGTGACGATTTCGGCGTCGCCAATTTCGCCGGTTGCAAGGCGCGCCTGCAGGTTGGCGAAATTCGGGTCGAAACGGCGGTTAAAGGCGGTGAGAAATGGTACGTTTGCCGCCTCAACCGCTTTGATACAGTCGCGGATGCGGTCAGCGGACATATCCACCGGTTTTTCGCAAAAGATCGCCTTGCCCGCCGCAGCGGCCGCATGGATCAGGTCATAATGCGTGTCGGTGGGCGTGCCGATCACCACGGCATCCACATCATCGCTGGCCATGATTGCCTCGATGCTGCGGACGTCAGCGCCATGGGCTGTGGCCAGTGCTGCGGCCGGCGCCTCAAAGGCATCAGCCACAGCCACCAACTGTGCCGTATTCATGAAACGGATGGCGCGAGCGTGGACCTGACCGATCCGCCCGCAGCCCAGAATGGCAATATTCAACATGTTACTCGTCTTTCTAGTTACCGAATCAGGCGGGCATTTTGCCCATGCTGCGCAGCATTGTGCGGGCGGCTTCTGACAGCGGGTCGATCACCTCTTTAAGGATCTCGTTGCGGTCAAAACGTGCCGGATCGCGGGTCACGGCCTCGTGCAGTGCAGCGCCAAAGGCCATGCGCAGCTCGGTGCCGATGTTGTATTTGCTGATCGCAGAAGTTTCGGCCAGCATCTTGCGCTGCTCTGTTGGCACGCCGGAGCCACCGTGGATCACCAGCGGGACATTTGTCACCGCTTCGATTGCGCGGATGCGGTCCACGTCCAGGCCCTTGCCGGCATCCTGCTGCAAATGCACGTTGCCAACCGAGACAGCCATGGCGTCCACACCGGTTTCAACCGCAAACTTTGCGGCCTCACTCGGGTCGGTGCCATTGGAGGCTTCGCCGCCATCATAGCCGACAAAACCGATCTCACCTTCGCAAGATACGCCGGCTTTATGGGCCATTTCTGCAATTTCTGCCGTTTCTGCGATGTTTTGCGCAAGCGGCTTGCGCGAACCGTCAAACATCACCGAGGAGAAACCGCAGTCGATAGCGATGCGGCAGTCTTCCGCCGAATAGCCGTGATCAAGATGTGCCACCACCGGAACCGAGGCCTGTTCGGCAAGGGTGCGGAACATTGTGCCAAGGATGGGCAGCGGTGTGTGGGCGCGGCAACCGGGCCCAGCCTGCAGGATCAGCGGGCGGCCTTCGGCCTCTGCTGCCTGCACATAGGCCATCATGTCTTCCCAGCCGAGTGTCACCACACCGGCCACGGCATAACCGTGGCGCAGCGCGGGCTGGAGAACCTCTGAAAGTGTCGCGAGGGTCATTTGAACTTGGCTACCATGTCTTTGATGCCGGGAATGGTCTCGACCTGATATTCATGCGTCGGCTGGAAGAACTGCTTCAGGCTGCGCTGAGACAGACCGCCGAGAATGGTGAAATAATACATTTCATAGCCGGGCAGGGCGGCACAGGGGTGGTAGCCCTTGTCGATGCAGATCGTGGAGCCATCAACGATGTGGTAGGCGTCGCCCGGTTCATTGTCGACACGCTGCAGCATCTGCAGGCCGGACCCGTGGTTCGGCTTGAAGCGGAAGTTGTAGGTCTCGTCGTGGCGGGTTTCGGTCGGCAGACGGTCGGTGTCATGCTTGTGGCTGGGAAAGCCAGACCAGCCGCCGGCACCAACGGTGAACAGCTCGGACACCAGCAGGCGGCCGACCTTGTCGTGCTGCTTCTGACCGAGGATGTGCTTGATTTTACGGTGAGTTTTGGTGTCGTCCGAACCATACTGGACCAGATCAATACCGTCAGCGCGCACGTCGAAGGGAGACAGGACCTTGTCGTATTTGGCACCGGCGACAAAGACTTCGGCCTCGTCAGACAGGCAGACCATCTGCGCCTTGGCACCCGACGGCACATAGGCGCCTTCGGGCTCACCGCCCCAAACATCAACGCGGCGGTTGCCAAGCGATGCAAAGGCCACACCTTCGACATCTACGTCAACGGTGCCAGTTGCTGGCACGATGCAGGTTTCATAACCCGGCACTTGGTATTCAAATGCCTCGCCCTTCTTCAGCTTGACGATGTTGAAGTAGTTCAGCGGCACCAGCCCGTCTTCCACATCGACGATGGGTTTGTTCTGGTTGTCAAATGGGGCGTAATGCATGGGTTTTATCCTTTGTCCCCGGACGGGCCGGGGTGATTGGCCAGAAACTCGTCGAGTTCGGCAGGGGTTGGGCTGGCGGGCGCGCAGGCCACGCGGCTGACAACGATGGAGGCACAGGCAGAACCGCGCAAAACGGACTTTTGCAGGCCGTAGCCAGCCGCCAGTGCAGTGATGAAACCGCCGAGGAAACTATCGCCAGCCCCGGTGGGTTTCAGCGCGTCGACCTTGTAGATGCCGGTGCGGAATTCTTCCTCGGGCGTGATGGTGATCGCGCCCTCATGGCCCATTTTGTAGACCACGATGCTGGCAGTTGATTTCGCCAATTCACGTGCCTTTTCAAGGCCTTTGTCGTAATCGACCGCCATGAAACCGAATTCGACATCGTTGCCGATGATGATGTCGCACATGGCGGCAGCACGCGAATAGGTCTCTGCTGCTACCTCGGCCGAAGGCCAGGAGTAGGGGCGGTAATCCACGTCAAAAATCAACGGCAGGCCAGCGGCCTTGGCTTTTTCAAACGCAAGGAAGGTGGCCGAGCGCGAGGGCTCTGCCGCAAAGACGGTGCCGGTGGTGATCAGCGCCGCGTATTGGCTGAAATCGACCTCGGCCACGTCGGCTTCGGTCATCACGAAGTCGGCGGCCTCGTTGCGGTAGATTACCGCCTGGGTGTTTTCGCCATTGGTGTCGACCACAGCGAGCGAATTGCGCGCTTCACCGCCCACGGTTTTCACGTGGGTCTTATCGACACCGTAATTGTCCAGCTGCTGCAGGCAGAAGCGGCCCACGGCATCATCGGACACGGAAGTCACCAGCGCGGCTTTGCCGCCGTGTTTGACGATACCGGCTGCGATATTGGCCGACGATCCGCCGAGGCAGGCATAGAAATTGCCTGCCTGCTCGATCGGGGTGCCGGGAGGATCTGCATAGAGATCCATACCGGCCCGCCCGATGACGACGAAGTTCTTGGCCTTAAGGCTTTCAATCAGATCCACCTCAGACCCCTTTGCGCTGTTTGGAGCGGGAGGATTCCCAGTCAACATGGGCGGCGCGCACCTTGTCGTTTTCGGTGATATGCGGCGTGCCGACTTCCCACCAGGTGTGGCCCTCGGTGGTCCAGCCCTCGTAAGGGTCGACCTGCATGCAGATCACGTAAGTCTTGTCGGCGGCCTTGGCGCGTTTGAACGCCTCGCCCAGCTCTGCGGGGTTGGCGACGGTTTCGGCGATGGCCCCCATGGAGCGCGCATGCGCTTCAAAGTCGACAGCGAAAGGCTGCGGAATGGTGGGGCAGTCAGCGATGAGGTTGTTGAAGCTCTCGTTGCCGGTGTTGTTCTGCAGCTTGTTGATCACCGCAAAACCACCGTTGTCGAGCACCAGCACGATCATCTTCTTCTGGCTCAGCACGGACGAATAGATGTCCGAGTTCATCAGCATGTAGGAGCCGTCACCGGTAAAGACGATGGTGTCCTGATCCTGTTCACCTTCGGCCTGGGCGATACGTGCGCCCCAACCGCCAGCAATCTCGTAACCCATGCAGGAGAAACCAAATTCTACGTCAACCGTGCCGCCCTTGAGGGTCCGCCAGTTGGCAGTGACCTCGGCCGGAAGGCCGCCTGCCGCTGCCACAACGCGGTCGGCAGGGTCGCAAAGTTCGTTCACCACGCCGATGGCTTGCGCATAGGAGTTCGGACGATTTCCGTGGGAGACATTCTCGGCCACATAGGCGTCCCAGGATTTGCGCTCACTTTGCGCAAATTCGGTCCAGCTGCCGGGGGTTTTGTAGCCTTTCGTGGCCGTTGCCAGCGCATTCAGCCCAAGTTTGGCATCGCCCACAACCGGGGTCGACAGGTGTTTGGCGGCATCGTGACGGCCGACGTTCACCGTGACGATCTTGGCGGCCTTATCAAAGGCGGTCCAGGATCCGGTGGTGAAATCCTGCAGACGGGTGCCCACGGCGAGAATCACATCGGCCTTTTCGGCAACGGCATTGGCCGAATTGGAGCCGGTGACGCCCAGCGGGCCGGTGTTCAGCGGGTGGTCATTCAGAAGATTGGCGCGACCGGCGATGGTTTCCACCACCGGAATGCCGCGGTCTTCGGCAAACTTTGTCAGCTCTTCGACCGCGCCGGAGTACTGAACGCCGCCGCCCGCGATGATCATCGGGCGTTCGGCAGTGGCCAGAATCTCGGCTGCATCAGCAACTTCGGCCGCGTCGGGTGCCTGACAGCGGATGCGGTGCACCTTGCGGTCGAACATGGCGGCCGGGTAATCATAGGTCCAACCCTGCACATCTTGCGGAAGGCCAAGGAAGGCGGGGCCGCAATCGGCCGGGTCCAGCATGGTGGCCAGCGCGTTGGGCAGCGACTGGATGATCTGCGCCGGGTGGCAGATACGGTCCCAATAGCGGGTGACGGGTTTGAATGCGTCATTCACGCCGAAGGTCGGATCGTTGAAGTTTTCTATCTGCTGCAGGACAGGGTCTGGCAGACGCGTCATGAAGGCGTCACCGCACAGCAGGAACATCGGCAGGCGGTTGGCGTGGGCCAATGCGGCGGATGTCACCAGGTTCGATGTGCCGGGACCAGCCGAAGCGGTGCAGAACATGATGCGCTGGCGCAGGTGGTATTTGGTATAGGCGGCCGCAGCGAATCCCATGGATTGCTCGTTCTGGCCACGATAGAGCGGCAGCTCTTCGCGGTGATCGTGCAGGGCCTCGCCCAGGCAGGATACGTTGCCGTGGCCAAAAATGCCGAAGCCGCCGCCGAAGACGCGCTGCTCTTCGCCATTGATTTCAATATATTGGTTCGCCATCCAGCGAACGATGGCCTGTGCGGTCGTCAGGCAGATTGTGTCGTCCGCCGCGGAAATATGTGTGGTCTGGTTCATGGATTTTTCCCTCACCCGTCGATTCAACTTGACGGTATGCCGACTATGAAGATACGTTTTTTGAAACCGGTTGCAATATTTTTTTCGAACAGTGCTGGAGAAGAGTTACCATGTCGGAGATTGGCATCGCCATCATGGGCGGCGGCTATATGGGCAAGGCCCATGCGGTTGCCATGTCCGCAGTAGGCGCTGTGTTCAACACAGCCCTGCGTCCTCGTCTGGAAATGGTCTGTGCGACCTCTATGAACTCGGCAGAACGCTACCGGGTTGCGTACGGCTTTCAACGTGCAACCGACGATTGGCGTGCGATGGTCAATGATCCGGCGGTCGAAGCCATTGTGATCGCGTCGCCGCAGGCAACGCACCGCGAAGTGGCAGAGGCTGCATTCAAGCTTGGCAAGCCGGTGTTTTGCGAAAAACCCTTGGGTGCCTCGCTGGAAGACAGCCGCGCCATGGTTGCCGCTGCCGAAGGCTCCGGCGTGATAAATATGACCGGATTCAACTACATACGCACACCGGCCAGCCAATATGCGCTGCAGCTGATCCAGGATGGCGCCATTGGCGAGATCACCTGGTTCCGCGGCGAACATACCGAAGATTTTTACGCCGATCCCGAACAGCCCGCCACCTGGCGCTGCGAGGGAGAGGCCAATGGCTGCATGGGCGATCTGGCGCCGCATATGATCAACGGGGCTCTGCGTTTGGCGGGCCCGATTAAAAGCGTTATGGCCGAGATTGAGACCGTGCATGCCTCCCGTCCGGGCGGCAAGGTGACCAATGACGACCACGGCCAGATGATGTGCCGGTTCGAAAATGGCGTGATGGGGCATCTCTATTTCAGCCGTGTCGCAACTGGTCGCAAAATGGGCTACGCCTATGAAATTCACGGTACCAAAGGGTCGATCCGCTTCGATCAGGAAGATCAGAACGCGATCTGGCTCTATAAGGCCGAAGGCGACGCGGCACAGCGTGGATTTACCAAGATCCTGACCGGCCCGGCGCACCCCGATTACCTGCCCTTCTGTCAGGGTCCCGGTCATGGCACCGGCTATCAGGATCAGATCCTGATTGAGGCAAAAGACTTCCTGACGGCGATTGCCGAAGGGAGAAACATCTGGCCCACATTCCGCGATGGAATGGAGGTCAACCAGATCATCGCGGCGGCTCATGCGTCTCACAAGGCACGCGCTTGGGTTGATACCGCATCCGTATGACTGTTCTAAAAGGCTAAATGAACATGACTATCAGAATTGGCAACGCGCCCTGCTCCTGGGGTGTCGAATTTGCAAAAGATCCGCGCAATCCCGAATGGCGCACCGTGCTGAAAGAATGCGCGGATGCGGGCTATAAGGGCATTGAACTTGGCCCCATCGGCTTCATGCCCGAGGACCCTGAAGAGCTGCGTGCAGCGCTGAAGGAATTCGACCTTGAGTTGATCGGTGGCGTGGTCTTCCAGCCGTTCCATGATGCGGACGCTTGGGATCAGGTGAAAGATGCCGCTGAGCGGACCTGTAAGGCGCTGGTGGCCCATGGTGCCAAGCATCTGGTGCTGATCGATTCGATCTCGCCGCGTCGCGCACCGACCGCTGGTCGCCCCGCCGAAGCCGAGCAAATGGGTGCCGAGGAATGGGCCGCCTATGTCGGTCGTTTCCGCGAGATTGCCGAGATGGGCAACAGCCACGGCCTGCTGGTCGAACTGCACCCGCACGCGGGCGGCTTCATGGACTTCGAACCCGAAGTCGAAAAGCTGCTGAGCGAGATCGACAGCGACCTGCTGAAGCTTTGCATCGACACTGGCCATTGTACCTATGCGGGTTTTGACCCGGTGGCCTTCATGAAGCGCCACATGGACCGCATCACCTACGTGCACTTCAAATCGACCAGCGCTCAGGTGAAGGCCGATGCCATCGCCAACCGCACCGGGTTCTACGACGCTTGTGGCCAGGGCATCTTCTGCAACCTGTCCGACGGCGAAGTCGACTTCCCCGCAGTACGTCAGTTGCTGCTGGACGCGAACTTCTCGGGCTGGTGCACCATCGAACAGGACTGCGATCCCACCTTGGACCCCGACCCGCTGGGTGATGCACGCGTGAACCGCGAATACCTTGAATCCATTGGCTTTAAGTAAGGACTAGACCCATGGCAAAACTGAAATGGGGCATGATCGGCGGCGGCGAAGGCAGCCAGATCGGACCAGCACACCGTCTGGGCGCATTGGCCGACGGCGTGTTTGAATTTGCAGCCGGCGCGCTGGATCACCGCCCCGAGGCGGGCCGCGAATATGCCCAGCGTCTGGGCATCGCATCTGACCGTGCTTATGGCGGCTGGGAAGAGATGCTGGAAGGCGAGCGTAACCGCGAAGACCGTATCGATCTGGTCACCGTGGCAACGCCCAATTCTACACATTTCGAGATCACCAAATCCTTCCTTGAGGCCGGGTTCAACGTGCTGTGCGAAAAGCCGATGACGATGACCGTCGAAGAAGGTGAAGAGATCGTACGGATCGCTGAGAAAACCGGCAAAATCTGTGCCGTGAACTACTGCTATTCAGCCTATCCGATGGTCCGTCAGGCCCGTGCGATGGTGCAGGCGGGCGAGATCGGCAAGGTGCGTCTGGTTGTGGCAAACTTCAGCCACGGTCACCACGGCGATGCGACTGATGCAGACAATCCGCGGGTGCGCTGGCGCTATGATCCGGCGATGGCCGGCGTGTCGGGCCAGTTCGCCGATTGCGGTATCCACGCGATGCATATGGCCAGCTTTATCAGCAATGATGAGGTCGAAACCCTGTCGGCAGATTTTGCCTCCACCATCCCCAGCCGTGAGCTGGAAGATGATGCGATGGTCAACTTCCGCACGAGTGGCGGAACTGTTGGGCGGCTTTGGACCTCTTCTGTTGCGATCGGTCGTCAGCACGGGTTCGACATTCAGGTGTTTGGTGAAACCGGCGGTCTGCGTTGGGCCTCGGAACAGCCGAACCAGCTGATCTACACTCCGGTCGGTGGTCGCACTCAGATCATCGAAAAAGGCGAAGGCGGTCTGCACGAGGATGCGCAGCGTCTGAGCCGTGTTTCCATCGCGCACCCGGAAGGCTTCCCACTGGCCGTGGCCAACATCTACTGCGATCTGGCGGATGCGATTCGCGGCGAGACACGCGCCGGGCTTCCGGATGCCGTGGCCGGCGTTCGGTCGATGGCTGCGGTCTATGCGGCTGTCGATTCGGCCAAGGGCAAAGGCGCATGGGTGGACGCGCGTCCGCCGATGTTCCGTTAACTTTGTTGCGGGGGGCGTAGCGTCCCCCGCTCCACCAGTCTGGCCGGGAAGAGCCGGGCCTGAGGAACATGTTCCTCGTCGCTTTCTTCCAATGCGGTGGCGATCAGTTCCACCGATGATTCGACAATCTGGCGCACCGGCTGACGGATGGTTGTCAGGTCGATATTGGCCCATCCGGCCATTTCCAGGTCATTCAGCCCCATCAAACCGACATCTTCCGGCACTTTCAGCCCATGGCTTTGCATGGCCGACAATGCGCCGATCGAGATCACGTCATCCGCGCCGAAATAGGCTTCGGCCCGTTGGCCATCCAGCACACGCAGCATTTCCGCGCGCCCGGCATCGAAGGAATAGGCCTCGGCAAAACTGTGGGTGAATTCCAGATCGGGGTGCTGTGCCATCACACGAGAGAATCCGACGAAACGATCCATGGTTGAGGTGGCGATTTCGGGGCCGCCCATGAAACCGATTCTCTTGTATCCGCGCCCGATCAGGACCTCTGCAGCAAAGGCGCCGGCGGCCTCGTTATCGATGCCGACGATGTTCACATCCGGGCTGCTGGAGTGGCGCGAAAACGTATAAACGACCGGCAGACGGACCTTGCGAAAGGCGTCAACGAAGCCTTTTTCGACCGTGGACGAGGCCACAATCACACCATCAACCGAGTATTGCCGCAGCATCTGTGCGGTCTCAACCGGATCGTGCTGGCCCGAGATATTGACCAGCAATGGCCGCAGCCCGCGTTTCTGAAGTTCTGAGGTGAACAGGTCAAAAACGTGCAAAAAGAATGGGTTAGTGAAGTTGTCAGAGACAAGACCGATCAGTTTGGTGCGCCGCGTGGTCAGGCTGCGGGCGAGAAAGTTAGGTTGATAGCCCAGCTCGTCGGCCGCCTTCTCAACCTTGCGTCGCATCTTGTCGGAGACTGAAGCGCCATCCGTGAAGGTCCGAGACACAGCAGAGCGGGAAACGCCTGCACGTTCGGCAACATCTTTCAACGTAGCGGCCATCAGCTGCTGTACTCCTTTTAAAGCTGCATCCTTGTATCTCAGTCACCACTTGAAGGCATTATGAATTTTTAACGAGTCTCTTTGCAACCGGTTGCAAATGAAATTCGGATGTGCTTACATCTGCACAGGGAGGCGGATAGACGCAGATCTGTTTGTCCCCACAGGAACATTTCGGGAGGAAATAATGACTTCACTGATGAAAAAGCTGGCCATGGCAACTGCGGTTGCTGCCGCGCCGCTGATGATGGCCACAACCGCGTCGGCCGATGGCGAGAAATACATTCTGGTCAGCCACGCGCCGGACAGCGACAGCTGGTGGAACACCATCAAAAACGGCATCGCCCTGGCGGGTGAACAGATGGGTGTTGAGGTTGAATACCGCAACCCGCCGACCGGTGACCTGGCCGACATGGCCCGCATCATCGAGCAGGCAGCTGCATCTGGCCCCAACGGCATCATCACCACACTGGCGGACCCGGACATCCTCGAAGGTCCGATCCGTGCGGCTGTGGATGCTGGCGTAGACGTCATCATCATGAACACCGGCTCGCCGGACAAGGCCCGCGAAATCGGCGCCCTGATGTATGTTGGCCAGCCTGAGTATGACGCAGGTTATGCTGCTGGTGTGCGCGCCAAAGGCGACGGCATTGGTTCGTTCCTCTGCGTAAACCACTACATCGTTCAGCCGTCTTCGCAGGAACGCTGCCAGGGCTTCGCTGATGGTCTCGGCATCGAGCTGGGCAACCAGATGATCGACGCAGGTCAAGACCCCGCAGAGATCAAAAACCGTGTTCTGGCTTACCTGTCGGCCAACCCGGAAACCGATGCGGTTCTGACCCTCGGCCCGACATCTGCTGACCCGACCCTGCTGGCGCTGGAAGAAAACGGCATGTCCGGTGACATTTACTTCGGCACCTTCGACCTGGGCGGCGAGATCGTCAAAGGCATCAAAGCCGGCGTGATCGAATGGGGCATCGACCAGCAGCCCTTCCTGCAGGCTTACCTGCCGGTTGTTGTGATGACCAACTACCACCGTTACGGCGTTCTGCCGGGCAACAACATCAACTCCGGCCCCGGCTTCGTAACAGCTGACGGCCTGACCAAAATCGAAGAATTCGCGGGCGAATACCGCTAATTCGACAATGAACGGGCGCCCCTGTTTTCAGCGGGCGCCCGTTTTTCATTCAACATCCAGATTTTGGTTAACTTGCGAAAGGGCGCTCTCATGGGCGAAGCTGCTCAACCTATTCCCGCGACCGATGAACGAGTCAAAGAGATCTCCGGGCTGCGCAAAGCGCTGATCCGTCCGGAACTCGGTGGCATGGTCGGGACCGTTGCGGTCTTCACATTCTTCCTTCTGTTTGCTTTCGACAGCGGCATGTTCAACAGCCAAGGCATGATGAACTGGTCGATTGTATCTGCACAGTTCATGATTATCGCCGTTGGCGCATGTCTGCTTATGATCGCAGGCGAATTTGACCTCTCCGTTGGCTCCATGATCGGCTTTGCCGGCATGATGATCGCAATCTTCTCGGTCACCTATGGCTGGCCGGTATGGATGGCCATCATGGTCACATTCGTACTGTGTACAGCGATTGGCGGACTTAATGGTTACATTGTAATCCGAACCGGGCTGCCGTCCTTCATCGTGACGCTGGCCTTCCTGTTCATCCTGCGCGGTTTCACCATCTTCCTGCCGCAGCTGATCGAGCGCAAAACAATCATCGGCGGCATCAAAGATGTGGCTGAAGGCGACTGGCTTGCGCCCGTCTTTGGCGGCAAAATCCTTGGCGGTCTGTTCACCTGGATGGGTGACAATGGGCTGATCGCAACCTTCACACGCGGCACCCGCGAAGGTCAGCCGGTTGTTGACGGTATTCCGATGCTGATCATCTGGGCGATTGTCCTGATCATCTTTGGCCACGTGCTGCTGACCAAGACCAAGTTCGGCAACTGGATCTACGCTTCGGGTGGCGACGCTGAAGCGGCGCGTAACTCCGGTGTTCCGGTGAACAAGGTCAAGATCCTGATGTTCATGTTCACCGCCTTCTGCGCAACCGTCTTTGCGGTTTGTCAGGTGATGGAATTCGGTTCTGCTGGTGCTGACCGTGGTCTGCTGAAAGAATTCGAAGCGATCATCGCGGTTGTTATCGGTGGCGCATTGCTGACCGGCGGCTACGGCTCGGTTCTGGGTGCAGCCCTTGGCGCGCTGATCTTTGGTGTGGTGCAGCAGGGTCTGTTCTTCGCCGGTGTCGAAAGCTCGCTGTTCCGCGTGTTCCTGGGTGTCATCCTCTTGGGTGCCGTGATCCTGAACACCTACATCCGCCGCATCATCACAGGGGAGCGCTGATATGACCAATGAACATGCCCCAATCATCCAGATGAAGGATATCCAGAAACACTTCGGCAGCGTGATTGCGCTGGCGGGCGTGTCGGTGGATGTTTTCCCGGGCGAATGCCACTGCCTTCTGGGCGACAACGGTGCCGGCAAATCGACCTTCATCAAGACCATGTCGGGGGTTCACAAACCCACCCACGGCGAGATCTTGTTCGAAGGTCAGGAGATGCATTTCGCAGATCCGCGTGACGCGATCTCGGCAGGTATTGCGACGGTGCACCAGCACCTGGCGATGATCCCGCTGATGTCGGTCAGCCGCAACTTCTTCATGGGCAATGAGCCGGTGAAAAGTGTCGGCCCGCTGAAGCTGTTCGACCATGACTACGCCAATAAGGTGACCATGGAAGAAATGCGCAAGATGGGCATCAACCTGCGTGGTCCCGACCAGGCGGTTGGCACATTGTCGGGCGGTGAACGTCAGACGGTTGCGATTGCCCGCGCGGTTCACTTCGGTGCGAAAGTGCTGATCCTCGATGAACCTACTTCGGCCCTTGGTGTGCGTCAGACAGCGAATGTTCTGGCAACCATCGATAAGGTCCGCAAACAGGGCATCGCGGTGGTCTTCATCACCCACAACGTGCGCCATGCCATGGCAGTGGGCGACCGTTTCACCGTGTTGAACCGTGGTCAGACTCTGGGCACCGCTCAGCGTGGCCAGATCACTCCCGAAGAGCTGCAGGATCTGATGGCCGGCGGTCAGGAGATGGTCAAACTGGAAGGCTCGCTCGGCGGTACGGTTTAAACCCAACCGGTCCAGTGACAAACTATCGAAAGGCGGCCCGCAAATGCGGGCTGCCTTTTTCGTTTCAGCCCCGTGGCCAAAGAGCTGTTACTGCATGCCTCTTTTGCTACATGAGGGGTGTTTTAAGGAGATGCGAAGGCGATCAGCCCGGCCTGTGCGCTCAGGAGCGCGTCGCTCTCGGGGTGTCTTTCGATTTGAGTGTTAGAATTTCTCGGAGAAAACAATCTGCTGTGCAGGGATTGCGCGACAGAGGCCCACGGCGGAATTTCACCGCTGTGCCTGAATTGCAGTTTGATATATTTGAAAGTCGCAATGAAATTGACTGAAATACCTTCTGCCTTTTCAATTGTCGCCCCTTCCACTTTCCGAAAGGGTCAGCAGCCCGTGGCTTTCAAAACAACCGAAATGGTTTTTCTCAATAGGGTGAGGTCCGTTTTCAGAGATTGGTTCTGAAGATAGCTTGCGTCGAAACCCGCGCGCTCGGCAAAGGTGGATTTGTTGCGGTCCGACACCTGCCAGGATCCGGTAATGCCGGGGCGCAGATTATAGTATTCGGTTCCGGGATAGAGCGCCTTTTGCGAAGGCATCATCGGCCGAGGCCCAACCAGGCTCATGTCGCCGAGCAAGACATTCCAAAGCTGTGGCAATTCGTCCAAAGACGTCTTCCGAATGAGTTTTCCAATCCGGGTGATGCGCGGATCCTGGGCCAGCTTCTGATGGCTGTCCCATTCGGCTCTGGCCTTGGGATTGCTGTCGAGGTGCTTTTCAAGAATGGGCTCGGCATTGGGAACCATGGAGCGCAGCTTCCACATTTTGTAATTCCGCCCGCCACGCCCGACGCGCTGCTGTGTGAAAAAGGGACTGCTGCCATCCAAAGCAATGACCCCGGCCAGCAACAGAACAGAGGGCACAACTACAGGTGCAGCAAGCAATGTAAGTGCTGCGTCAAATGCACGCTTTCCAAATCGCGTATAAAAACGTTTTGAAGCTGTGGATTGCATGTCCGAGGCATCAGAAATAGGGGCAGGTACTGGAATTGCCTGCTCAAAGGAGCTCGTAAAATCTTGCATAACATGCTCGCAAATTAAGTTTATATAACTATTTTAAATATGCGTGTCCAAAAAATAACTGGCCACTAACCGTAGGTTTTAGGGGCGATGAAAATTTTCTTCAAATGGATTCTTTTATAATTAGGCAATATGCCGATAAAAATTGCAGGAGGTGGACTGAGGTGGGTGAGTTGCGATTTATTTCGAATTAATTGATCGAAAATTATACAATCCCTGCAAAATTGAATGCGGAAGGGGGCGATATTTACGCGCCTTTCACAGGGTGTTGCACCGCGATACTGTGCGGGAAACGAAGATTCGCGCCCCTGCGCGCTGTCCATGAACCCTGAGGAGACCTCATGCCCGTTGCTCTTGTTACCGGATCGGCCGGATTTATCGGATCGTTTGTCTGCCGTAGCCTTCTGGAGCAGGGCTGGCGGGTGATTGGTCTGGACTGCATGTCAGACTATTATGATGTCACTCTCAAAGAGGCGCGTGAAGCGCGGCTGATGGAGTTTGACAACTACCGGTCCATTCACGGGTTGGTCGAAGCACCGGGTCTGCTGCGCTCGGTATTCGAGGAGGAGCGGCCGGACACTGTCATCCATCTGGCGGCGCAGGCCGGGGTTCGCTATTCAATCGATAATCCCCGCTCATATCTGGAAAGCAATTTGATCGGCACGTTCGAATTGCTGGAAGCGGCCCGCGCCTTCCCGCCCAAACACATGCTGCTTGCCTCGACCTCCTCCGCTTATGGCGCAAATGAGGAGATGCCTTACCGGGAGACCGTGAAGGCCGACCACCAGATGTCCTTTTACGCGGCGACCAAGAAATCCACGGAAAACATGGCGCATTCCTACGCGCATCTTTACGATCTGCCGGTGACCATGTTCCGGTTCTTTACCGTTTATGGCCCCTGGGGCCGCCCGGACATGGCGCTGTTCAAATTCACAAAGGCGATCATCGAGGATCGCCCGATTGATGTGTATAATAACGGCAATATGCGGCGCGACTTCACCTACATCGAAGATCTTGTTCAGGCCATGTGTCTGCTAATTGATGCGGTTCCGGTCAGGCCGGTGGATGGGGTTGTTGCCGAGGGCGACAGCCTGTCGCCGGTCGCACCGTTCCGGGTTGTAAATATCGGCAACTCCGACACCGTGCCTCTGGGTGATTTCATTGCCGCAATCGAGGCCCGTCTCGGCAAGGTCGCGCAGCGCAATCTCATGCCCATGCAGGCCGGCGATGTTCCCGCCACATGGGCCGAAGCCTCACTGCTCAAAAGCCTCACCGGCTATGCGCCGTCGACCGAGGTCACCAAGGGCGTTGCGGCCTTTGTGGATTGGTACTTGGATTATTACGGCGACTGACGCGAAGCCGCCGCAACGCGGCAGGCCTCAGGCTGTCAGGCCGGTTTCCGTAAGGATACTCTGCACGATGGCCGAAAGCCCTTCCTCCTTGCGGATAGAAGCAAAGAAGAACGGACGCGGACCGCGCATCTTCTTGGCATCGCGGTCCATCACTTCGAGAGAGGCACCCACATAGGGCGCTAGATCGGTCTTGTTGATCACCAGCATGTCGGATTTGGTGATGGCCGGGCCGCCCTTGCGGGGGATTTCCTCGCCCGCGGCGACATCGATCACATAGATGGTGAAATCGGCCAGTTCCGGGCTGAAGGTGGCGGACAGGTTGTCACCACCGCTTTCAATCAGCACCACATCCAGATCGGGGAACTTCTTGTTCAGCTCGGCAATGGCCGCGAGATTGATTGAGGCATCCTCGCGGATGGCCGTGTGCGGGCAGCCGCCGGTCTCCACGCCCATGATCCGTTCCAGCGGAAGGGCCTGCAAGCGCATCAGCGCTTCGGCGTCCTCCTGCGTGTAGATGTCATTGGTGATTGCGGCGACAGAGAAGTTGTCGCGCAAGGCGCGGCACAGGGCGGCGGTGAGCGTGGTCTTGCCGGCGCCAACCGGGCCGCCGATGCCGATACGAAGGGGGCCGTTCGGAGAAGTCATGAGCGAAAGAGCCTCGAATATTGGGTTTCGTGTTTCATCGATGCGATATCGGCAAGGAAGCAGGCGCTGCCCAGATCATCGGTCGTCTGGGTCTGTGCCTCGGCGGCCAGCTGCTGACACAGGGGCGCAAGGGCGGCGAGGGCTGCCTGACCCTCGGTCTGGCCCAGCGGGACCAGTCGGATCGCGGCGGCGGTCAGATTACCGGCAAAACCGTGCAGATACATCAGCAGGGTTTCCGGCAAGGGCAGGTCCGACAGGCGGGCCGCCGCACCAACCGCCACCGGATAGGCGAGGTCGGTCAGCTCGGCCTGCCAGATGGCACTGGTGGTCCGGCAAAACGCCGCTCCCTGTTGCACCGTCTCAAGCCGCCGTTCAGGTGAGGGCGACATGGCGATGGCCAGGTCATTCAGATCTGCAAGCGCGGAGGGTGATGGATCGCGATAGGCGGCGGCCAGCAGGATCGCGTCATTGCGGCCTGCGCCATGTTCCAGAACGTCAGACAGCCAGAGCTGAAAACCGGCTGCATCGGACACCGCAGCGGATTGCACCGACCATTCCAGCCCATGGCTATAGCTGAAGGCACCCACTGGATAGGCGGGCGACAGCCATTGCGCCAGGGTCAGAAGGGCCGCCGGATCAGTGGTCATGGGAATGGTCGTGGCTGTGATCGTGGGAATGGCTGTGGCCAGATTCACCGGGGGCGCCGTGATGCGAATGCCCGTGTTCATGGCTATGGGTGCGCCCATGACCATAAGCGCCACCTTCCGGGGTGAACGGCTCTTCGACCTCGCGCGTTGTTGCGCCAAGATGGGCCAGCATGGTGGCAATCACATGGTCACGCTGGATCAGCAGGCGGGTCGCTTCGATCTGGCAGGGGGTATGGCGGTTGCCGATATGCCAAGCCATGCGGGTCAGCTGATCGGACGTGACTTCCAGAAGCGGTTCGCGCGCGGCTTGCACCAGCACCTCTCCGCCGTCCTCCAGCACCAATACGCCGCCGTGATCAAGGGATGTGACCTGTGCCAGATCAACCAGAAGGCGCTGGCCATCTTCGCATGTCAGCACCTTGCGGCGCAGAAACCGTGCTTCATAGTCCAGGACCACGCAGGCAACCGGTGCCGCCGAATGGCTGTGGCCATGATAGCTGCGGGCGGTCAGGGTGGGCGCGCTCATGTGCGCACCCCGCTCTGGCTTAGATCCAGTAGGCGTCCGAAAAAACAGCTTGCACGATGTCTTCGCGCTTCATGCCGCGTTCTGCCAGTTGTTCGTCGGACAGGGCCTGCAGTTCCTGAACCTTCTGGAAGCGCGAATTTGCCAATGCGACGGAGGTCAGAAAGCCGCCGATGGAGGCCAGAACGCCGGAGATCGCGGCCCGCGGGGACCAGTGTGCGGATTGTGTTGCAACATGTGCCATGAGAGTGTGCTCCTTTGGTTGGACCCTCTTTCTCTTGGCACTGGAAGTATGCTGCATGTGCAGCAATTTCCACCGTTGTTGCGGGAAACCCGCTATGCATTAGTGGCATGGCTGACAATTTTAGGCACATTTAACAGACCCTTAGAACAAGAAGTAGCGCTGTGCCATCGGCAGTTCGGCCGCAGGCTCGCAGGTCAGCAGCTCGCCATCGGCGCGCACTTCATAGGTTTCGGGGTGCACTTCGATCTTCGGTGTGGCGTCGTTCAGGATCAGGTCTTTCTTGCCGATCCCGCGGGTGTGCTCCACCGCCAGCGTCTGTTTTGCCAGCCCGAGGTTTTCGCGCACGCCATTGGCCTGCGCCGCCTCCGAGACAAAGGTGACAGCCGTGTTCTCAACCGAACGGCCATAAGCACCCCACATCAGCCGTGAATACACCGGCTGCGGCGTCGGGATCGACGCATTTGGGTCGCCCATCTGGGCACAAACGATGGTGCCAGCCATCAGCACCATCTCGGGCTTCACGCCAAAGAAGGCCGGATCCCACAGCACCAGATCGGCGCGTTTGCCTTCCTCAACACTGCCGATGTGTTTGGACACACCATGCGCGATCGCCGGGTTGATGGTGTATTTGGCGATATAACGACGCACGCGGAAGTTGTCGTTGTCGCCAGTCTCTTCCGGCAAGGCGCCGCGCTGTTTCTTCATCTTATCAGCGGTCTGCCAGGTGCGGGTGATCACCTCACCGACGCGGCCCATGGCCTGACTGTCCGAGGCGATGATCGAAAAGGCGCCCATGTCGTGCAGAATGTCTTCGGCGGCAATGGTCTCGCGGCGGATACGGCTTTCGGCAAAGGCCACATCCTCGGGGATCGATTTGTCCAGATGGTGGCAGACCATCAGCATGTCCAAATGCTCTTCCAGCGTGTTCACAGTGAAAGGGCGGGTCGGGTTGGTGGAGGCGGGCAGTACATTGGCGTCGCCTGCGATCTTGATAATGTCCGGTGCGTGGCCGCCGCCGGCGCCTTCGGTGTGAAAGGCATGGATGGTGCGACCTTTCATGGCCGTAACGGTGTGTTCGACAAAGCCGGACTCGTTCAGCGTGTCGGTGTGGATCATCACCTGCACGTCCATTGCATCCGCGACGTTCAGGCAGCAGTCGATGGCCGCCGGGGTCGAGCCCCAGTCCTCGTGCAGTTTCAGCGCACAGGCACCAGCATTGACCTGTTCTTCCAGTGCCGCGGGCAGTGAGGCGTTGCCCTTGCCGGCAAAGGCCAGGTTCATCGGAAAGGCATCCGCCGCCTGCAACATGCGCCCGATGTGCCATGGGCCGGAGGTGCAGGTGGTGGCCAGCGTGCCGTGCGCCGGCCCGGTGCCGCCGCCGAGCATAGCCGTGAGGCCCGAGTGCAGCGCGTCTTCGATCTGCTGGGGGCAGATGTAATGGATATGGGTGTCAAACCCGCCGGCCGTCAGGATGCGGCCTTCGCCGGCGATCACCTCGGTTCCGGGGCCAACGATGATGTCGACGCCGGGCTGGGTGTCGGGGTTGCCGCCCTTGCCAATCTTGTGGATCAGCCCGTCACGCAGACCGACGTCTGCCTTGTAGATGCCGCCGTGGTCCACGATCAGCGCATTGGTAATGATGGTATCCACGGCCCCTTCGGCGCGGGTGGCTTGGCTTTGGCCCATGCCATCACGGATCACCTTGCCGCCGCCGAATTTTACCTCTTCGCCGTAGGTGGTGAAATCCTTCTCCACCTCGATTATCAGGTCGGTGTCGGCCAGCCGGACGCGGTCGCCGGTGGTGGGGCCATACATGGCGGCATAATTGCCGCGACTGATTTTACCGGCCATCTTTCAGATCCCCCATGATGTGCTGATTGAAACCAAAGATGCGGCGGTGTCCGCCGATCGGCACCAGCATGACCTCGCGCCGCTGGCCCGGTTCAAATCGCACGGCTGTGCCTGCCGGAATGTCCAGCCGCATGCCAAGGGCGGCGTAGCGGTTGAAATCCAGCGCCGGGTTGGTCTCGGTGAAATGGTAGTGGCTGCCGACCTGCACCGGCCGGTCGCCGGTGTTGGTGACCATCAGCATCGTGCCTTTGCGGCCCTCGTTGAGGGTGATGTCTCCCTCGGCGGGAATGACTTCGCCGGGGATCATTTGCGGCCCCGAGCATAGGCATAGGCCGCGCCGCCGCCGGCCGCGGCCAGCATCAGCACCAGTGGCAGCCAGCCGGCGGCCTCATGCGGGTGGATATGCGCGCCACCGTGGGCAAAAGCCGGAGCAGCAGCGAAGAGGGCAATCAGGGTCAGGGCAGGTTTTGTCATCGGGGCGGCTCCTTAGCGAATGGGATTGTGGACGGTGACCAGTTTGGTGCCGTCGGGGAATGTGGCTTCGACCTGAACGTCGTGGATCATTTCGGGCACCCCGGCCATGCATTGCTCGCGGGTGATCACCTGGGCGCCGGCCTCCATCATGTCGGCCACGGACCGTCCGTCGCGCGCGCCTTCGACAACGGCATCGGTGATCAGGGCGATGGCTTCGGGGTGGTTCAGCTTGACGCCGCGCGCCAGCCGTTTGCGGGCCACTTCGGCGGCCATGGCGACGAGCAGTTTTTCGCGTTCACGGGGGGTCAGGTTCATGTCTCAGAGTCTCCAGGCAAGCGGCAACCCATCGCCGGTCAGGCGGTCGAGGATCGGCAGCAGGGTTTTGCGCATCTCAAAACTGTCTTCGGCCAGAAGGCGCATATACAGCACATCGGGATGCAGAAGCGTGGCGCCGCCGGTGTCGGGCAGCGCGGCGCGCAGGGGCGCCAGATGGGTTTCAGCGTCAGGGGCAACCAGCAGCAGGCTGGCCATGGCCGCCGCGCCGCCGCCGATCGCAGCACCAGATAGGGTGGCGGCGATATCACCCTGCAGACGGGTTGAATCGTAGAAAAGGCGCTGGCCGTCGCAGCGAATATCGATCCGGTCATGGAACAGACCCTTGGTGAGGGTCTCACCCATGCCGGTACGCCCGAAAACCAGCGGTTCCACCATCAGGAAGCGGGCACCAGCAGCCAGTTCGGCCCGCAAGGAGCGCGTATAGCGGCAGGCATCATAGAGGATCGTTTCCTGCGGCAACCAATGCAGCGCAGCGCCGTCTTCGGCGGCCAGCCGGGTTTCCATCCGGGCGGTCTCTCCCGGTTGGGCACGGTAGGCGCGTTCGGCGGCCTGGGTGGTGACAGTCAGTTTGGCGCCGGAAAAGGCGGTGGCCTCGACTGCGAACCTGTCGCCGCCGGTGATGCCGCCGGCCGAATTGATCATCACCGCCTCCAGCCAAGGGCGACCTTGCGGAAACAGCAGCTTCATCGCACCGGACTGGCGCAGATCCTTGATGCGGCTTTGGCCGTCCTTGAACTGTGCAGACACCCTTGCAGCGCCACGCGCGCGCGGCTGCAGAGAGGCGGACGGGGTGCCGGTTATGTCATCCAGATAGCTGATGGAGCCCTCGCAGTGCCAAAACAGAACGGCGATTCCGCCCTGACAGCGAAATCGGTTTCGCGCGTATGCGCGCGCAAGGGAAGGTGAATCCGCGGAAATGAGGGGCAAAAAACGGGGTGCTGCTTAAAAATGCGGCAGTTGGCGCCCGGATCGCAAAAGATTTGCCCTAGCCGCAGGGCGCTGTGGGGATGCTCAGAATACGCGGGCGCAGCCAGTCATAGGCCCAATTGAACAGGATGGCATAGACGAAGAAGAAAACCACCGCGCCCAGATCCAGAACCAGCACAGTGACAAAGCTTTCCTGCAGGGCAACCATCAGAACCGGGATCGTGGCAAAGATCAGGCCGACCTCAAATCCCAGCCCGTGGCCGATGCGGACCCACAGGCCGCGGGTGCTGCGCTCGGCCCCGTAAAGGCGATCAAACAGCAGGTTGTAGATATAGTTCCAGACCATGGCCATCAGGCTCAGCAATAGGCTGATTCCAGCCATCGTGGCGGCGCCTTTTTGGGTCACCAACATCGCAAGCGGCACAAACAGAAGCAGCGCGATGGCTTCGAACAGAATGGAATGAAAGATGCGCTCTTTCTGGGTCATGGGCTGCGTCCTGTATGATCTGGCCCCTATTTAATCGCAGATCCGGATATGCCAAGTTAGAACCTAACGGAAATCCAGATAGGTTGAGCATATGTTTTCCGCCGATCAGTTGCAGATGTTTTTGACAGCCGTCGAGGCCGGCTCTTTTTCGGCGGCGGGTCGCCGCATGGGCAAGGCGCAGTCGGCAATCAGTACCGGCATTGCCAGCCTTGAGGTGGATATGGGGCTGATCCTGTTTGACAGGTCTTCCCGCATGCCGGTTCTGACGGAGGATGGCCGCCGGGTTCTGGAACATGCGCGTTCTGTACTGTTGCAAATGAACGAGCTGGAAGCGGCGGCCACTGCCGTGCGGCGCGGGGAGGAGGCATTGCTGCGAATTGCGATGGATGACGCGCTGTTCCTGCCCGGTTTCGGGTCCGCCTGCGCAAGGTTTGCGCAGCGGTTCCCAAAGACGGAGCTGGAGCTCAAGGTGATGCCCTGCGTTGACGTCGAAGCGGCAGTTCTGGCGGGTGATGCGGATCTGGGATTGAGTTTTTCAACGCTGGAAATGGATTTCCGACTGGCGGTCTGTTTCATTGGCGACCTGCCGTTTGTTTCGGTTGCGGCGGCAGGGCACCCGCTGGCTGCGCTGGAGGTTGTCCGGGACACGGATATCCGGGCCGCGCGGCAGTTGCTTTTGCGCGGCGCCAGCCAGAGAATGCCAGAACATTTTCCACAGTTTTCCGCAGATGCCCTGTGGTGCGGCAGTTTCACAGCTCTGCGCGAGATGGCGCTGGCTGGTCTAGGCTGGACCTATCTGCCGGTGCATATGACCGAGGATCTGATAGCAGACGGCAGGCTTGCCCAGCTCAACGTCGCCTTCGATCACAAACCGTGGAGCGCCCCGGCAGAGCTGTCCTTGCCAAAGAACGCGGCGATCGGCCCCGCGCTCTGCTGGCTTCATGAAGAACTAAAGGCGATCCTTTAGACGTCGGTTCGCAGCGGCGGCGGCAGTTGCATATAAGCGTGTACCGCGTCTTTCAAACCATTGCGCAGGGTCTGATCCTTGGCCGTGAAGATGTGGTTGTCGTTCAGCAGATCATTTTGCAGCGCACCTACGATCAGTTGAAAACAAAAATTCATCCGCGTTTTGGCGTCGTCTTCCGTAAGCTCCGGAAAACGCGATGGGGTGGCGTGGTCAAGGTTTTGAAGGATCTGACGTGCCGATTCCCGCATTGGGGCCCAAGGCTCATCAGGTTCCAGAATCCGCAACAGAGACTCGCGCAGGACACCGCGCACCGGTGATGTGAAGATGTCCGCCAAAACGTCGACCAGTTCATCCAGCAATGTATCGCCGTCCAGCGTCAACAGCCGTTCCTTATTTAGGCGGGCACCGATATCTTGGTTGCAGGCCCTGATTGTTGCCGCCCTAAGAGCCCGGAAATATGCTTCTTTATCTTGAAATCGGGTGTAAAAACTGCCGACAGACCCACCGCATTCTGCGGCCAGATCCAAAACACGTAAATCGCTGAACCTCATGTTATTCAGCAGTTCAACGCCAGCTTCCAAATACTTGTCACGAATGCGGATACTGCGCTTTTGTCTTGCAGCAAATACACCGGGCACATCTTCGCCCAGCGTCAGAGAACTCATATCCATAGTCAACCTTTCAAAACTATGTTGAGATTAGGCGGCTCAGCTTGAGATTGTCAAAACACAACGTGATGATTTTTGCGGACTGTGCCGGAACAAGAACAGGAATGCGGCTTTCAGACTGAATGGTTGCCGCCCTTGGTGCCTTTCAGGTTGCGCGTGTCGCCTTGTTTTTGGCCTTTCTGGCCCTGGCGCGCCACTCTGGGCGCGCTGATTCCGGTTTGGGCGGATGTTCGCTGGTCTTATTTTGGCAGAGACGACAGAATGGCCGCTTTCAATTTATCGACGATTTCGTCCACGTGGTCGTCGGTCAGGATAAAGGGCGGGGCCAGCAGGATATGATCACCTTTGCGCCCGTCTCTTGTGCCCGACATCGGATAGCAGATCAGCCCGGCTTCAAAGGCGGCTTTCTTGACCGTTGCCGCAAGTTTCAGAGCGGGATCAAAAGGTGCTTTTGTGTCTCGGTCCGCGACCAGTTCAATGCCGCGAAACAAACCGCGTCCGCGGATGTCACCCACATGCGGATGCTGGCCCAGCGCTGCGACAAGCGCCGTTTGCAACTTATCGCCCATCGGTGTGACCCGTTCTACCAATCCCCGATCCAGCAGCGCGCGAACTACGGCCAAGCCCGCGGCAGTAGCAACCGGGTGGCCGATGTAGGTATGCCCGTGCTGGAAGAACCCTGAGCCGCCGTCGATCGCGTTGTAAATCTTATCCGTACACAGCATCGCACCGATCGGCTGATATCCGGCACCCAATCCTTTGGCGATACACAGAATATCGGGTGCGATCCCGTCCGCGTCACAGGCAAACAGATGCCCGGTGCGCCCCATGCCGCACATGACCTCATCAAGGATCAGCAAAACGCCGTACTGGTCGCATATCTCGCGAATGCGCTTGAAATAGCCCTCAACGGCCGGCACTGCGCCCAGCGTCGCCCCCACAACCGGTTCGGCCATGAAGGCCATGACACTGTCCGACCCCAGTCGCAGGATTTTATCCTCCAGCGCCTGCGCGGCCTGCTGACCATAGTCATAGCTGGTCATGCCTTCGGGTTTTTCGGCGTATTCATAACAGGGGTCGATATGGCTGATGTCGATCAGCAGCGGCGCAAACTGCTGACGCCGCCATTCATTGCCGCCTGCAGCCAGCGCGCCCAGTGTGTTACCGTGGTAGCTCTGCCGCCGCGCAATCACGTGGCGGCGGTTGGGTTCACCGTTTTCCAGATGGTACTGGCGCGCCAGTTTGATGGCTGCCTCGGTCGCCTCGGACCCGCCAGAGACGAAATAGACCCGGTCCAGATCACCCGGCGCATTGGCGATCAGAAGATCGGCCAGCTCCTCGGCCGGATCTGAGGTGAAAAACCCGGTGTGGGCAAAGGCCAGCTTGTCCACCTGTGCCTTGATGGCCGCGGCTATTTCTGCGTCGCCGTGCCCCAGACAGGAAACCGCCGCGCCCCCGGAGCCGTCAAAGTAGCGCTTGCCGCTTGCATCGATCAGGTAGCAGCCTTCGCCGCCCACGGCGGTGGGGAGGTCGGATTTACAGTGGCGGGGAAAAACATGGGACATGGGTGCCTCCTATTGGGCGGGGAAACTCAGACCGCTGGTGCGGCGGGAACAAGACCTTGGGAACGGGCCGCAGTTATCAAATTTCGTATCGAAGCGGCGTTACTGGTCAGCAGATTGCCGTCCGGTGTATGAATATTGTTTTCAAATCCAATGCGGATATTGCCGCCGCGGTGAATAGCGTTCAGCAGGCAGGCGTGTTCGTTCTGCCCGAATGCACAGATAGCCCAGTTGAGGCCTAATCCAGCAGTTGCACTCAAGAAACCGTCCAGATCACTGGGCTGTGCAAGAACGGGTGGCTTGTACTGGCCAAGAACAAAAATCACATCATCCTGCTCTGCTCGGATCACGCCGCCTTCGCGCCATGCGCAGAGCTGATCAATACAGGTGCGGGTGTAGAGGATATGCTGCACCTGCGTGCCAGCCTCAGCGGCCACAGAATAAACACGCGCCGCCAGCTTTGGGTCGCGGGCCATTTCGCGGATCGAGATAGAGGCGGAGGCGGGCCGCAACGCCTCCAGGCAGGCAAGTTGTGCCGGGACGTCATAGACGCTGGCGCTTTCTGTGGTGACCTGAATGGCCATGCCGGGGGCCGCCCCTTCTATTGCAGCGATGGCCTCGCGGTAGCGCCCGGCATCCAAGGAATGGCTGCCGTCATCCTGTCGGACATGCAGGTGGATGGCGTCCGCACCCTCGGCAAGACAGGCCTTGGCCGTGGCGGCCAGTTCGTCTGCTGTTATTGGCAGGGCAGGGTGATCCGATTGCTGCCGCCGCGCCCCATTGGGCGCGACCATCAGGGTGAAAGGCTTTTCCATCAGGCCGCTCCTCTCATCCGCAGGCCCTTCGGGTCATAGGCTGGGGCGAATTGCAGACGGGCCACATACCGTTTGCCGGTGACTTCGACGGTGACGTCTTTGCCGTCCAGATCCGCGCCATGCGCGTGGGCCAGCGCGATGGGCTTGCCGATGCGGTAGCCGAATGCGGTGGAAGTCGTGTGGCCGATGATATCGCCCTCCGCATAGATCGGCTCGTGTCCCAGCGGTACGGCGGTCTCATCCTCAAAGATCACCGTGACCAGCGAGCGAACCCCGCTGTCGCGCCGTGCATTCAGGGCGTCCGACCCGATGTAGTCCTTTTTCTTGGAGGCCATCATCGCCATGCCAGTCTCTACAGGCGTGATGTCGCTGTCCAGCTCGTGTCCCATTGCGGCAAAGCCTTTCTCAATCCGCATCGAGGTTTGCGCGTAAAGCCCGGCAGGCGTGGCCCCGGCAGCAGTGAGGGCGTCATAGACGGTCTGTGCATTCTCCGCCTTCATCGTGATCTCCCAACCTGCTTCACCGACATAAGACATCCGCACCGCGCGCACATGTTTGCCGGCGATATGCGCCGGGCCGACCTTGAAGTATCCGAGGTCATTCAGCTCTGGAGCGCCACATTCGGTGACGATCCGTGCCGCCTCCGGCCCCATCAGGCCAAGAACGGCGTAATCCTCGGTGCGGTCGGTCAGGGTGATATCGAAACCGTCAGCGTGGCGCCTGAACCATGTCAGATCGCGCCTGATCGCATTGGTGCCGGTGAACAGGCGGTAGTGCGTGTCGGTGATCCGATGGGCGGTCAGATCGCTTTCATAGGTGCCGCGTTCGTTCAGGATCGCCGTGTAGATCGCCGAGCCCGGTGCCTTGGCCATATTGGCCGCACAGACGTGCTGCAGGAAGGCTTCTGCATCGGGGCCCACAACCTCGACCTTGCCGAAGGGCGATGCGTCAAAGATCGCCGCAGCCTCATGCGCGGCTTTCACCTCAGCGGCCACGTTTTCGAACCAGTTGGGGCGCTGGAACGTCAGGTCGGGTTCCTGCGTCTTGCCAAAATACAAGGGCCGTTCCCAGCCGTAGACCTGGCTGAACTGCGCGCCCGCCGCCTTGTAGGATGTATCAAGGGGCAGGGCGCGCAGACCCCGCGCAGTTGAGAGCTGACGCCCAGGGTAAGCAATCTCGTAATGGGTGCCGAGGATTTCGGGCGCGCGGGCCATCAAGTGATCGATATTGTTGAAGATGGGCGCGAACCGTTTGGCGTCGGCCTCACCCAGATCGTAAGCGGTGTGGCCATGAACGATACAATGGGCGAGGTTCATGCCCGCGCCACCACCCGAAGCCATGCCGACTGAATTCATCCCGCAGCCCAGAAACAGCCCCTTGGTCTCGGCTGTCTCCCCCAGCATGAACATGCCATCTGGGGTAAAGCTTTCGGGGCCATTGAGTAGCATTTTGACCTCGGCCGTTTCCAGTGCAGGCAGGCGATGAAGCGCGTTCATCATCATAGGCTCAAAATGGTCCCAGTCTTCGCCCAACAGGCCGAATTCAAAGGTTTCATCCAGGATGCCGGGTTTGATCGGCTTGCCCATGGGTTCAAAACAGCCGACCAGCAGCCCGCCGGAATCGTCACGGATATAGAGGTGATTGTCGTGATCGCTGAGGGTCGGCATGTTGCCCTCAATGCCATCAATTGGCTTGGTCAGCAGGTAGAAGTGTTCGCAGGCCAATGCTGGCACTTCAGCACCAGCCATGGCGCCGGCTTCACGCGACCAGAGCCCGGTGCACAGCGCGATGGCATCACAAGCGACGGTGCCTTGGGTCGTCTCTACCCCGACAACTTTGCCGTTCTCCGTCAGGATACCGGTCACACCGGTGTCCTCAAAGATCCGCGCGCCCAGCCCCTTGGCAGCCTTCACCAATGCGGCGCAGACATCGGAGGGCGACACCCGCCCGTCATCAGGTGACCAGACCGCGCCGATCACATCGTCAGCGTTCATCAGCGGCCAGCGTTCCTTGGCCTCTCCGGGGCTGATCGACTTTGCCTCAACCCCAAAGGCATGGGCCAGCGCTTCCTGCCGCTGGATATGGGCCATGCGGCCTTCGGAGGTGGCAACCGAGAGAGAGCCTTTCTGGATCCAGCCTACATTCTGGCCGGTCTCGGCCTCGAGCTGTGAATAGAGATCCACTGAATACTGGATCATCCGTGTCAGGTTGCGCGAATGGCGCAGCGCACGCACCTGCGCCGCCGAATGCCATGTGGTGCCCGAGGTAAGCTTGTTACGCTCCAGCAGGATCGCGTCGGTGACGCCCATCTTGGCCAGATGATAAAGCGTAGAGCAGCCCATGATGCCGCCGCCGATAACAACGACAGACGCGTGAGAGGGGAGTTGGTGTGCCATTGGCAGGTTCCGTTGAACAGCGCCCGGACATGTGCCGAGCAGGGGAAGTTTCGTTGTGGAAAACCATGGCGGAAATACAAAACATGTCAACGAAGTGAAAAAATAACGTATGTTTTTAAATTGGCGGCAATGGCGCGAAAGGCGAATCAATTGGACCCGACCCTGAAAACCAAAACGATTTCAAAGCTGAAGGCGGTTCTACCCGACCTCAGCCCGCGCCTGAAAACGGTGGCCAAGTACATCGTTGATCATCCATCGGACTTTGGCTTGGACCCGATCCGCGAAACGGCCCGTAAGTCCGGGGTCAGCACCTATACGCTGGTTCGCATGGCAAACCGGCTGGGGTTTGCTGGCTATGAAGAACTGCGCGAGCCGTTTCGACACGCGCTGGTTTCGTCGACCGAGCTGACGGAACGCCCGCCTTGGGTGGACGAACTGCGCGATGGCAATGCGCTGGGGCAGGCGCAGGCTGATGCGGCCGTGAATTCGATGGCAATCGTGCAGCGCTCGCTAGAGCGCCAGACCTCGGAACAGATGGAGCGGGTGGCGGCGATGCTGCTGGAGGCGGACAATGTCTACCTGACGGCGGTGCGCGCCAGTTATGCACTGGCCTATTATTTTCACTATGTCGGGCGCATGGCCCTGCCATCACTGCAATTAATCCCGCGCCACATGAACAGCGCCATAGACGAGCTGAACTATGCCGGGCCGGGTGATGTGATGATCGCCATCAGTTTCACGCCCTATTCACGCGAAACCATCGAGGCTTGCAAGTTTGCCCGTGCTAAGGGTGTGAAACTTATCTTGATTTCCGATTCCGATGTGGTGTCTTCTGATTTTACACCAGAGGAGACTCTGGTTGTGTCAGTAATCAGTACGCACCATTTCGGTTGTTACACAGGCGCATTGGCCGTGATTGAAAGCCTTCTGGCACTTCTGGTGAACCTGGGCGGAGACGATGCCCGGGATCGAATCAGATCCTATGAAGACCTGCGGAAGAACAACAACGCTTACTGGATAGCCCAAAAAAAACATTAGTTTTCAGGTGACATAAAAAAGAACTTTCGCAACCTTCCATGTCACGAATGCACGCGTTAAAGCGCGGCAGTATAACAAGTTTCGGGAGAAATAACGATGAACCTCAAGGCAACTTTCGGCGCATTTGCTGCCGCAGCCACCCTGAGCACCGGCGCCTTTGCCGCCGATCAGCAGTTCGTAACCATTGGCACCGGCGGTGTGACCGGCGTGTATTACCCCACTGGCGGCGCGATCTGCCGTCTGGTGAACAAGGGCCGTAAAGAGCACGGCATCCGCTGCTCGGTCGAATCCACCGGTGGTTCAGTCTACAACACCCGCACCATCCGTCAGGGTGAGCTGGACTTTGGTGTTGTGCAGTCCGACGTACAGGCCGCCGCCGTAGCCGGTTCCGGCAAATTTGCAGAGGATGGCGCCTTTGATGGCCTGCGCGCTCTGTTCTCGGTCCACCCGGAGCCGATGCACCTGATGGCCCGCGCTGACAGCGGCATTGCATCGGTCGAAGACCTGAAGGGCAAGAAGGTCAATATCGCAAACCCCGGTTCCGGCACCCGCGTTCTGGCTGAAACCCTGATGAAATACTCCGGCCTGACGGCTGGTGATTTCTCTCTCGCGGCTGAGCTGAAGTCGTCTGAGCAGGCAGCAGCGCTCTGCGACGGCAAGATCGACGCCACCATCTGGGCCGCGGGCCTGCCGAACGGGTCTTCTCAGGAAGCGACCTCCACCTGCGACGTGAAGATCATCCCGCTGGCCGGTGCTGGCATCGACACGCTCTTGGCTGAAAACTCGGCCTATGCGGCCGCCACCATCCCCGGCGGCATGTATCCCGGCAACGCCGACGACATCGCGTCCTGGGGCCCCAAGGCGACGTTTGTGACCTCGGCTGACACCTCGGACGAGGTTGTCTATGCGCTGGTTTCGGCTGTGTTTGAAAACTTCGATGACTTCAAAAAGCTGCACCCTGCCTTTGGCCGTCTGGTAGAAACCGAGATGGTCGTTGACGGGCTGACCGCTGAAATCCACCCCGGTGCGATGAAGTACTACGCCGAGCGCGGCTGGAAGTAAGTCCATTGCTTTGCTGAAATGAAAGGCCTCCGGCACCTATCAACGGTGCCGGGGGTTTGCCTGTATAAAAAATAAATTTGTTAGGGGATGACATGGCACAAGCGGACGGTCAGGCGGCACCAGATACGGCACTGGAAGATTTCATTGCCGATTCAGACACCGGAGGACGGGTGCCCGATGACGCCTTCGGCAAGCGTTCCTTATGGTACATTCCGCTGGTCTGGTCGCTGTACCAGCTGTGGATTGCTTCGCCGCTGCCCTTCATCCTTGGTATTGGCGTCTGGAACGACACCCAGACCCGCGCCATCCACCTTGGCTTTGCGGTTCTTCTGGCTTTCATCGCCTTTCCGGGGCTGAAGTCCAGCCCGCGCCACAGGATACCGGTCGCCACCTGGGTGATCGCCATCATCGGCGCGCTTGCCGCCTCTTATCTGTTCTACGCTTATAATGGCATCGCTGCGCGCACCGGGTCTCCCAGTCAGGTCGATGTCATTGTTTCGGTCATCGGCATCATCCTGTTGATGGAGGCCGCGCGCCGTTCGCTTGGTTTCCCGCTGATGGGGGTGGCGCTGTTCTTCCTCGCCTATGTCTTCTTCGGTTCCTGGTCCGGCTTGCCGGAAGTGGTCCAGTGGAAGGGCGCGTCGGTCAACAAAGCGATGAGCCATATGTGGCTGACCACCGAGGGAGTTTTTGGCGTCGCGCTGGGCGTTTCATCCGGTTTTGTGTTTCTGTTCGTGCTGTTTGGCGCGCTGCTCAATCAGGCGGGGGCGGGCAACTACTTCCTGCAACTGGCCTTTGCTTCTCTCGGCCATCTGCGCGGTGGCCCGGCCAAGGCGGCGGTGATTGCCTCTGCGGCCACGGGGCTGATTTCGGGATCCTCCATCGCCAATGTTGTTACCACCGGCACCTTCACCATTCCGCTGATGAAAAAGGTCGGCTTCCCATCCACCAAGGCGGGTGCGGTTGAGGTCTCCTCCTCGATCAACGGGGTTTTGACGCCGCCGGTGATGGGGGCTGTGGCCTTCCTGATGACCGAATATGTCGGCATTTCTTATATCGAGGTGGTGAAAACCGCGATCGTGCCAGCGGCGATTTCCTATATCGCGCTGATTTACATTGTGCACCTCGAAGCGCTGAAGATGAAGATGCCCGGCACCAGCCGCATGCATCCGGTCAAATTCATGCTGGGTGCGGTGTTCATCATCGCGTCTTGCATTGTGATCGCGGGCGGCACGCTCTGGCTGTGCGGTGTGATCGTGAATGCGGCCGAAAGCGCCTTTGGCGCGGCTTCAATCTGGGTGTTGGTCGCGGCCATGGTGGTGGCCTATATCGCTGCGGTGCGCTTTGCCGCGCAAGGCCCGGATCTGGAAATGAGCCTGGAAAGCATGCAGCACCTGCCGCCGACCAAGGAGATTTTCAAGACCGGCATCCACTATATCATGCCGATCCTGCTGCTGATGTACCTGCTGATGATCGAGCGCAAATCGCCCGGCCTGTCGGCCTTCTGGTCGGCGATTGCCATGCTGGTGATTCTGGCAACACAAAACCCGCTCAAGGCCTTCTTCCGCCATCAGGGTGACATTATGGGAGAGGTTCGCAATGGCATGGCTGAAATTGCCGAGGGTCTGATCTCGGGCGCGCGCAACATGATCGGCCTTGCGGCTGCCATGGGCGTGGCGGGCATCATCGTCGGCGCCGTGACACTGACCGGCATTGGTCAGGTGATGGCCGAATTCGTCGAATTCCTGTCGGGCGGCAATTTGCTGGCGATGCTGTTCTTTGTGGCGCTGATCTCCATCGTGCTGGGCATGGGCCTGCCGACCACCGCGAACTATATCGTTGTGTCCTCGCTCATGGCCGGGGTTGTGGTTGAACTGGGCGCGCAAAACGGCCTCATCGTGCCGCTGGTCGCGGTGCATATGTTTGTCTTCTACTTCGGCATCATGGCGGATGTGACGCCGCCTGTGGGGCTCGCCAGTTTTGCGGCGGCAGCCATTTCACGCGGCGATCCGCTGCGCACCGGTTTTCAGGCGTTCTTCTATTCGATCCGCACCGCGCTTTTGCCGTTCCTGTTCATCTTCAACACCGATCTGCTGCTGATTGATGTGGGCCCCTATCAGGCGGTCTTTGTCTTCCTTGTGGCGATGGTGGCGATGCTTCTGTTTGCGGCCGGTACGATGAACTATTTCATGGTGAAGTCGAAGATCTGGGAGAGCGTGGCGCTGTTGCTGGTGGCCTTCACCCTGTTCCAACCGGGTTTCTTCCTCAATAAGTTCCAGCCGGAATTTGAGGTCCGCCCCGGCACCGAACTGTTTGAACGCGCTGAAGGCAGTCCGGATAACGCATCGCTTCGCGTGCGCCTGATGGGGGAAAACCTGAATGGTGATCCGGTAGATGCACGCTATCTGCTGCCCTTGGGAGCGGCTGGCGCAGATGGTGTCTCGCGGCTCTATGATGGGGCCGGCATCGAATTCCGCGAGGAAGACGGCAAGCTTTATGTGGACAACCTGAACTTTGGTGGTCCGTCCGAGCAGCTGGGCATCGATTTCGACTGGGAGCTGGCCGAACTGGAAGTGGCTGCCGACCGGATGCCCAAAGAGCTGTTCTATATCCCGGCGCTTTTGCTGCTGGGGCTGGTGTTCCTGATGCAGATGGGCCGCAAGCGTAAAGAGGAAGAAGGAGTGACCGCATGACCAAACATGTTCTCTGCGCCGTCGACCTGACGCACAAGAAATCTGAGGCAGAGTTACTTAAGAAAGCCGCCGCACTGGCGGAGTTCTATGGCGCTTCGCTCAGCGTGGTTACCGTGATCCCGGACTATGGGATGAGCTTTGTCGGCTCGTTCTTTCCGCAAGGCACAATGAAGACGGCGGTGGCCGATGCCAACGCTCAGCTTCACGACTTCGTAGCCAAGACCCTGCCGGACTTTGGTGCCGTGCAGCATATTGTCGAGGTTGGCACCGTTTACGAAATGGTGCTGGATGCGATCAAACGATCCAAGGCTGATCTGGTCGTCATAGGCGCCCATAAGCCTGACCTGACAGAACGCATTCAGGGCCCGAACTCGGCCCGCGTTGCCCGCACGGCGCCCTGCTCGGTGCTGGTTGTTCGGGACTGACCCGAGGTCGCAGAACGACAAGGAAAATGCCGCCCGGAGACGGGCGGCGTTTTTCGTTTTTCCCCAGTCTCCGGTAAAATTGCTGCCCATCCGGAGAGTTTCATGGACAACATCAACGCTCTTACTGCCCGCGCTATGGCGCAGAAGCTGCGCCGCCGGGATTTCACTGCCGCAGAGGTTCTGGCTGCCCACCGCGCGCAGGTTGAGGCGGTTGAAGGAACAGTGAACGCCTTTGTCACGCTGGACTGGGACAATGCCGAGACCCGCGCCGCAGAACTTGACCAGATTGCGGCTGAAAACTGCTTTTCTGGGCCATTGCACGGGGTTCCCGTTGCCATCAAGGACATATTCGCAACCAAAGGGTTGCGCACCACCTGGGGGTCACGCTCCTTTGCAGATCATGTGCCGGATTATGACGCCCTGCATGTGGCGCGGCTGCGGGCGGCCGGCGCGGTCATCATTGGCAAGACCAACACGCCTGAGTTTGCCTTTTCGGGGCAGACAGCCAACCTTGTGTCAGGCACGACCCGCAACCCCCTAGATCCGAGTAAAACAGTCGCAGGCAGTTCGGGCGGCGCGGCTGCGGCTCTGGCCGCAAATATGGTCGCGCTGGCTGATGGATCGGATCTGGCCGGATCCACCCGAACGCCAGCTGCATGGTGCGGCATTGTTGGCTATCGGCCCACCTCGGGTCTGGTGCCGATGTCACCCAATCCGGTGCCTTTTGACGGGCTGTCCATACCGGGCCCCATGGCGCGCAACGTTGCTGATCTGGTGATGATGCTTGAGGTGATGCAGGGCAATACGCCCGCCCAGCCGTTGGGCTACTGGCAGGATGAACCTTCTCTGGCAGGCCTCGCCAAACCCAGGCGACCGGGTCGGTTGGCGTTCGCACTGTCGCCTTTTGGGGCGTCGGTCGATCCTTCTGTGATGGCCGCCGTGGCGCCGGTCGAGGGCCTGTGTCGGGACCTGGGCTGGGAGGTGGCGCGAACTGCTCCACCGCTGGAGCCGCTGATGGAGTTCACGGACATCACGCGCGGCATATCGGCTTTGGGTGTTCGCGAGGCATTGCGGCCTGACATGGCACTGGCTGGCGACAGCTATCGCACGGCTTGTGCGCAGGCCGAAGGCCTGAAGCTGAGCGATTTCACCGCCTATCAGGCGACCCGCGCCAAAGTTTGGGAGGCAACCGCCGATTTCTTTGAGCGGTATGAGTTTGCCCTGTGGCCCACAGCGACCGGTCGACCGTTCAGCGCCGATCTTCGGGACGGCGAGATAATGGAGGATTGGCGCACTGTCACGCTGACCCCGGTGATGGAGCTGCCTTCGATTTCAATTCCCTGCGGGTGTGATGAAGACGGCATGCCAGTCGGTTTGCAGATCACGGCAGCACGGGGTGCGGATGCCGCACTGTTGCGATTTGCCCATCAGATCGAAGCCGCGCTGGATAGTTAAGCCCCCCTATTGGGGGATTGCTATTGCCCGCTTCAAGGGTCAAGTATTTGATCAAATGACCCATCCCGGAGGCCTGCAATGACCGCAGAGATCGCAATCCTGAACGCAACGATACGGCCTGATCCCGGTGCTCCCGAGGTGGTTCAGGCGCTTGCCATGGGTGCTGGAAAGGTTCTGGCGGTGGGCGCAAATGAAGAAATCTGGAGCCTTTGTTGCGAGCGCACCCAGGTCATTGACGCGGGCGGTGCAACGGTGCTTCCCGGCTTTGTCGAAAGCCATATGCATCTGTTTTTGGGCGCTTTTTCGCTCAAGGTTTTGAATCTGGTCGATGCCACTGGCCTTGAAGACCTGCGCATGGCGGTTTTGGAGTTTGCGGATGCAAACCGGGACGCGCCGCTGTTGGTGGCGCAGGGCTTTGCCTATGGCGCCTTGGACTGCGGCAAAGATCCTGACCGGCATGTTCTGGACGCGATCTGCCCGGATCGTCCGCTGTTGCTGCAAAGCTCGGACTTTCACAACGGCTGGTGCAACACGGTGGCCCTGAAACAGGCGGGTATCTTTCATGGTCGCGATGTCGGGCCGGGGTCCGAGGTGGTTGTTGACGATCAGGGTGAGGCAACTGGCTTGCTGGTAGAACCGGCGGCAGTGGCCTACGTGCTGGCACTGGGGGAACACGGCGGGCGCGAAGGGTTGGGCCTGGAAGGTGTGGAGCCTGCAACCGAGGTAAGCCTTGATCAGCGCGCCACCGATAAGGCCTTGCTGCGGGAGGGCCTGAACCACTGTGCTGCACAGGGCATCACTACGATCATCAATATGGACGGCAACCTCTACCAGGCGGGGCTGTTACGCGAAATCGAGGTTGAGGGCGGGCTGAGCTGCCGGGTGGAGCTGCCCTATCACTTCATTCCGGGCGAGCCGCTGGAGAATGTCGAACACGCCGAGGCAATGCGCCGGGATCTGGCCACTGAGATGCTGTGGTGCGGGCGGATCAAGATGTTCATCGACGGGGTTCTGGACGGCTATACCGCCTGGCGATTGGAGGAGTATCCGACCCGCCCCGGTGTGACCGGCACGCCGCTGCATGATCCTGAACGGCTCAAGGAGCTGGCGTTGGAATTCGACCGGCGAGGTTTTCAGATCTCGATCCATGCCATTGGTAACGGTGCAGTGCGGGGCGTGTTGGACGCCTATGAGGCGGCGCGCGAGGCCAACGGCGCACGCGACAGCCGCCATCGCATTGAACATATCGAGATGATCGCCCAGAGTGACATCGCCCGCATTCCCGCGCTTGGCGTTGTGGCCTCGCTTAACCCGCCGCATGTGCCCGGCCACAGCGATTTCCCGATGCAGCCGACGATGGATCTGATCGGCAAACAACACTGGACGCTGAGCTATCCGTGGAAAACACTGGCAGATGCTGGCGCGCCTGTCTGCTTTTCTTCTGATTGGCCGGTGGCGGTTTTGTCACCTCTCAAGGGTATGGAAATGGCCCTGACCCGCACCCCGTGGAGCGCCGACGAGCCGGATGAGCGTTTGGGCTTTGGCGCCACAGTCGCGGCCTATACCTCGGGCGGGGCCTATGCGGCGCGCAAGGATCACCTGTTTGGCCGCCTGTTGCCGGGAATGGCCGCTGATGTGGTGGTGCTGGACCGGCTGCTGAAGGAGGGAAGCGTCGGTGACGCGCAGGTGGTAATGACGCTGTGCAACGGGCAGGTCTCCTATTCCAAAGCGGAAGGTTAGGTTGCGCAAAAGTCAAATATGACGGTGCTGGTTGCCCTTGGGATGGCCCCTGTCAGGGTCTATGACTGAAAGGGACCTAACCCGGAGATCCGCTGCCATGACCCCTCTCAAAGGCCTGAAAGTCGTTGAACTTGCCCGTATTCTTGCGGGACCGTGGATTGGTCAGTCACTGGCAGATCTTGGCGCTGAGGTTGTCAAAGTCGAGAGTCTGGAGGGCGACGATACCCGCCGCTGGGGCCCGCCCTTTATCGAACGCGACGGGGACAAGACGGCCGCCTATTTTTATGCGGCCAACCGGGGCAAAGACTGCGTGACAGCTGATTTTCGCACCGAAGAGGGCCGCGCGGCTGTTGTCGAGCTGATCCGCGATGCCGATATCCTGATCGAGAATTTCAAGGTTGGCGGCCTGGCAAAATACGGGCTGGACTATCAAACGCTGAGCGCAGTCAACCCGCGACTGATCTACTGTTCGGTCACTGGTTTTGGCCAGGACGGCCCTTATGCGGAGCGTGCGGGATACGACTTCCTGTTGCAGGGCATGTCTGGATTGATGTCGATCACCGGTGATCCGGAGGGGCAGCCACAGAAAGTGGGCGTGGCTGTCACCGACATCGTTACCGGGCTCTATGGCACCATCGGCATTTTGGCAGCGGTGCAGCAACGCCATACAACGAGGCGGGGTCAGCATCTGGATATGTCACTGCTGGACTGTGCCACGGCGCTGTTGGCAAATCAGGCGATGAACTATCTGGCCACCGGCAACAGCCCCAGCCGGATGGGCAATGATCATCCCAATATTGCCCCCTATCAGGTGATGGCGGTCAGCGATGGCCATGTCATCCTGGCAGTTGGCAACGATGGCCAGTTTCAGCGCCTGTGCGGCGTCCTGGACTGTGCGTCTCTCGCGGGCGACAGCCGCTTTGTCAGCAATGCACAGCGGGTGGCGAACCGCGACGCGCTGACCGAGGTTTTGAAGGCGCGCCTGACTGGCTGGACACAGGCCGGCCTGTTGGCCGCGCTGGAAGAGGCGACCGTGCCTGCCGGGCCGATCAACTCTATCGGACAGGCGTTTGAGGATCCGCAGGTGCAGTTCCGGGGCATGCAAATCGCGCCCGAGGGCGTGCCCGGCGTGCGCGGCCCGTGGGTCTTTTCTGATGCAGAGCTGTCGCTTGATAAATCGGCGCCGGTGCTGGCCAAACTGCGCCAAACCGACGACGACTAAGCGGATGCAAGGGCCGGGCAGGCAGCGATGACGCCAATTTGTGGCGTAGAATCCACGTTTTGTTAACCTTTTACCTCTGCAAAGCGGGCTTCCTTCGGCGGTGCATTGCCTTGGCAGGGTCAGATCGTCCACTATCCGGCCCATCGAGTAGAACAATAACAATCGTGGGGACGTAAAGGTGAAACTTTCCGTTGTCGTACCCTGCTTCAATGAAGAAGAGTCGCTGCCGCTTCTGGTTGAGCGACTTACGCAGGCAATTGCCCCTTGGGCAGATCAGGCTGAGGTCATTCTCGTGGATGATGGCTCCAGCGATGGCACGTGGGAGGCGATGGAAGCCGCCCATGCGAACGCACCGCAGGTGCGCGGTATTCGGCTGTCGGCAAACCGGGGCCATCAGGTGGCCCTGACCGCAGGCCTGGAAGCTGCCCGCGGAGAGCGGATTTTCATGCTGGACGCCGACCTTCAGGACCCGCCTGAAATTCTGCCCGACATGATGTCGATGATGGATCGGGGCTATGATGTCGTCTATGGGCGGCGGGCCAAACGTCATGGTGAGACCGTGTTTAAAAAAGTCACGGCCTTTTTCTTCTATCGCTTCCTGAACGCGCTCTCGGATGTGGATATCCCGAAAGACACGGGTGATTTCCGTCTGGTGAGCCGTCGTGCGCTAAATGCGGTGCTGGACATGCCGGAACGGACCCGATTTGTACGTGGCATGTTTGCCTGGGCAGGTTATCGCCAGATCGGCCTGGAATATGTGCGCGATGCCCGTGTGGCAGGCGAGACAAAATATCCACTGAAAGCAATGCTGCGCTTTGCGACGGATGCGTTGACCGGGTTTTCAATCCGCCCCTTGCGGTTTGCCACCCGCCTGTCGTTTCTCAGCCTCTTTGTGACTTTGTTGATGGGGGGCTATGTGTTTGGCTCTCTCATTTTGTTCAACACCGCGCCGGGTTGGGCTTCGATGCTGCTGGCGATTTCCTTCTTTTCGGGCATTCAGTTGTTAACGCTGGGAATTCTGGGGGAATACGTCGGGCGCCTTTACATGGAAACCAAACGGCGACCGCTATATTTTCTGGAACAGGAAACCGGTGACTTGCCACAGAGGCTGGACATGCCGCTGCCCGAGTTGGGCGAAAAGGACGTGTCGTGACAAGGGAGCGGTTCGGCCAGTTGCTCCGGTTTTCCATAACCGGGGTCTTGGTCGCGGGCCTGTATGTCGGATCCTATGTGGTCTTTCTGGCGGCAGGTCTGGCGCAGGTCTGGGCAAATGCTGCGGCCTTTGGAACGGCTGTGACCGTGCAATACATCATGCAAACCGCATGGACGTTTCGAAAGCCGCTGGCGCTGCCGGATCAGGCTTTTCGGTTTATTTGCACAATCGCGTTGGGATATTTGGTGTCAGCTGTGATCACCGGTTTTGCCGGTCCGCTTGCAGGATGGCCTGACTGGCTGTGCGCCGCCGTTGTTGCCGTTGTCTTGCCTGTGCAAAATTTCATCATTTTCAGCCTGTGGGTCTATACCGGCCCCAGCCGGTAGAAACGGAGCTCCGATGTCGCATCTCTATAATAACGATTTTTATGACTATATCGAAAAAGGCGCGCGCAGTTCGGCGCAGGCCCTGATCAGCGCTTTGCAACCCTGGCTGCAGGCCAAAAGCGTTCTGGATCTTGGCAGCGGGCGGGGTGTTTGGGTTGCCGAGTGGATGAAGGCCGGGGTGACGGATGGGCTGGCTGTGGATGGCGACTATGTCGACCGGGATCATCTGGCCGTCCCGAAGGACTGTTTCCGCGCGGCAGATCTGACGGCTCCGGTTGATCTGGGGCGGCGTTTTGATGTGGCCCAGAGCCTTGAAGTCGGGGAACACCTGCCGCAGGCCGCCTCCCAAGGGCTGGTCGCCAGCCTGACGAAACACGCCGACATCGTGGTGTTTTCCGCAGCAGTTCCCGGCCAGGGTGGCGAATTTCATATCAATGAAAGACCACTCTCCTTTTGGCAGGGGCTGTTCGCCGAACATGGCTACCGGGCGTTTGACTGCCTGCGTCCGGTGCTAAAGGACGCGGCCGGGGTTGAGCCTTGGTATCGTTACAATTCAGTGGTTTACGCCAATGATGAGGGCCGCAAGAAACTGCCACCCGAGGTTCTGGCGACCGAGGTGCCCGCTGAACAGAAGCTGGCGCTGGCAGGCAGTGCGGCCTGGCGCCTGCGTCTGGCTGTTGTGTCCCTTATGCCGCGCGCGATGGTGACCTGGATTGCGAAAATGCGTGCCGCACGTATCGCGCAAAAAGCAAAGGCTGCAAAACATGGTTGATCAGACCTCTTCGGCATCCCCCCTTCGGCCTGCTGGTGCGATCGCCACGGCGCAGGGCTCTCTTGCTGTTGTGATCCTCGCTGTGCTTGCAGGGCTTCTGGCCGCCTCAGCGATCCAACTGGCCGATCCTTTTGTCCGCCATGACGATTTCCCGGCGCTTACAGGCAATGCTGAGCATTACTACAATAAGACCCTCACCGAGGGCCGTTGGCTAAGCTACCTTTGGCATCTAAGGGATTTTTCCCATGTGGCTTGGGGCAACTATCTGATTTTGCTGACTTGCTGGGCTATTTACCTTGGCTGTCTTGTCCAGACCGCCTTTGGCGAAGACATGCTGCTGTGGCGCAAGGCAGCCGTCGCTCTGATCGCCGGCTGTTCATCGCCCTGGCTGCTGATCTTCTACTGGTTCAATACATTGGTTCCGGGGATGGCCGTGGTTGCGGCATACGCCCTGTTGACCATGCGCCTGAGTGAGCGGACAAATCGCTTGTTGCTCGCGGTGTTCGTCCCTGTGACGCTAATGTGTTACACGACATTCCCCTTTCTCTTGTTGATGCTGAGCCTGGTGCGCCGCGAAACCAAACGGTCTTGGCGCGATCTTGCCGCGCTGATCTTGTGGTTCATTGCCTGTTTCGCCTTTGGCCTGTTGGTCATCTACAGCCTGAATTACCTCTATCACGGACATTTCGGCGTGAAGATGGCCACCTGGCGGGAGCCAAATCCCGCAACCGATCTTGCTTCATTGCTCGAAAACACACGGATGGTATGGGAGTTTGTCACCCGGTCGGCTGGCATCTTCGCCTTCCAGCTCCCGGCCGTTGGCATTCTGCAGCTGTTTCTTGTGGTTTTGGCCGTGTTCATGGCAGGGAAAGAGGATGCCCTGCGTGTCACCTATCTACTGGTCGGCGCGGGGCTGGGTCTTGGGCTGATCATTTTGCAAACACTCAAAAGCGGTATCGAACTGCCGTCCCGGTCTGCCGGCTTTCTGACCATTCAGGCCGCCCTTTTGATGGGGATGCTGGTCCAGATCCTGTATCGGTGGGGCGGTGTCTTTGACCGGTTGGGCAAAAACTCTCTGGCGTTTTTTGCAATGCTTTTTGTCGCTTTGAGCGGGATGCAGCACTTTGCCCAGTACAATTGGCAGCAGCAAACCCGTGAAATGGCGAGGCAATTGTCACAAGGGGCGGAGCCGATTTACATCATAGGGAGCTATCGTTCCCTGATGACGGCGCGGGCGGCAACGATTCAGCATCCGCGCGCCCTAGCCCTGCGCCTGTCCTACCTCACGGATAGGCCGGTGATTTCCTGCGAAGCGACGCCTGCCGAATGTGAACAGCTGCAGGCTGTGTCGCAGGAGGCACCGCAACAGGGCAGGTTCAACGTGGTTTTCGCCGATAGCGCAACGATTTTGCAGCTGTCCGACAAGCCGGTTGACGGGTTCGAACAGCTGGTCGATTAGACCTGTCCGGCCCTGCCAAGCAGGCGCCTTTGGCAGGGCTTAAAAATCGAGACCCAGGTCAAGGGTCCGCGCGGAGTGGGTCAGCGCCCCGGAGGAGATATAATCGACACCGGTGGCCGCCACTTCCCGGATGCGGTCCAGCTTCATGTTGCCAGAGGCCTCGGTCTGGACCTGCCCCTGCGCCATGGTCACAGCTTTTATCAGGGTCGGGGTGTCCATATTGTCCAGCAGAACCACGTCTGCGCCGCCGCAATCCAGCACCTGAGCCAGCTGATCCAGCGTATCGACCTCGATTTCCACCTTCATCATATGGCTGACACTTGCCTTTGCGGCCTCCAGAACAGCGCGTACCCCGCCGGCGGCGGCGATATGGTTGTCCTTGATCAGGATGGCATCCGACAAACCAAAGCGGTGGTTGAAGCCACCTCCATGCAAAACAGCCTGCTTTTCGGCAATCCGCATACCGGGTGTGGTCTTGCGGGTGCAGGTAATGCGGGTCTGGGACCCGGCGGTTTCGGCCACAAACGCGGCCGTCAGAGTCGCAATTCCGGTCAGGCGGCCGGCATAGTTCAGTGCCACACGTTCACCCGATAAGATCGAAGCGGCAGAACCTTCGATGGTCATCAGAACATCGCCGGGCTGGCAGGCTGCACCATCGCCCAACAGGGTTTCCACCTTCAGGCTTGCATCTACCAGATGAAATGCGATGCGGGCGATCTGCATGCCGGACACGACCCCGGCCTCGCGGGCGCGGATGCGGGCGCAATACTCGGTATCGGCGGGGATCACCGCGCGGGTGGTAACGTCACCGTTCTGGCCAAGATCCTCCATCAGTGCGGCACGCACCATGGGTTCAAGGATCAGGTCAGGAAGGGTGGAGAAGGCAGTGCTCATGTCTGGTCCTCGCAGGCTCGGGCGCGGATGGTCAGGGCCTCGGGCAGGGTGATCTGAGTACGGACCGCCAGTTTCGGATCCGCTTCGGGGAAATCGTCGCGCCAGTGGCCACCGCGGCTTTCCTCGCGCCGAAGCGCGGCGGCGGTGATCAAAGTGGCCGTGGCGCACATATTGAGAAAGCTCTCGTCCTGTGCAGACAGCGCTTCCAATCGGGCAATCTCGCGCAGGGCGGCGCGCAGACCTGCGGCGTTTCGACGGACGCCGACGTGTTTGGTCATTGTATCGCGCAGGGCCTGGACCGTATCAGCATCAGACGGAGTGCCGGTGTCCAGCAACAGCTGCAGCGGTTGTGCGTCCGTCAGTTCAGTTTCGGCAGAAATATCTGCCGCAGCATTGCGCGCAAAAACCAGCGCTTCCAGCAACCCGTTAGAGGCCAGCCGGTTGGCCCCGTGCAGCCCTGTCGACGAGGCTTCGCCGCAGACCCAGAGATGGTCGAGCGAGGCGCGGCCGTTCTGCGCGGTTGCAACGCCGCCCATATGGTAGTGGGCGGCGGCGGCGACCGGGATCACCTGGCGCAGAGGGTCAATGCCGCCGCGTGCGCAGGCCTCGGTGACAGCAGGAAAACGCTCCGGCAGCTCGGCGCCAATGGCATCCCGCGTGTCCAATGCGGGTGCGCGACCAGCCTGAGTTTCGGCAAAGATTGCGCGGGCGACAATGTCGCGCGGCGCCAGTTCGGCGTCCTTGTGAAGGGCCTGCATGAAGCGCTCGCCCTCGGCATTCACCAGCACCGCGCCTTCACCGCGCAGCGCCTCGGTTGCCAAGGGCGCGGGATCTTCGCCGGTGGCAATGGCCGTGGGGTGAAACTGAACAAATTCCGGGTCTGCGATCTGGGCGCCAGCGCGGGCGGCAAATCCAATAACTTGGCCGCGGATGCGCGCCGGATTGGTTGTCTGCGCATATAGCCCGCCCGAACCACCGCCGGCCAGAAGCACGGCGGGGCAGCGGATCAGAACCGGCGTAGCCGGCGCATTGGCATCGGTGATCCATACCCCGGTGACCGTGCCGTCTTCGACCTCAAGCCGCACGGCCTGGGTGCCTTCGATCACCTGAACCGAGGGGGTGGCGCGCACTGCCTCGATCAGGGTTTCCATGATCTGCTTGCCTGCCTGGTCGCCCTTCACCCGCACCACACGCGGCACGGAATGAGCAGCTTCGCGGCTCAGAACGTATCCACCGTCTTTGCTGCGATCAAAGGGCGTGCCAAGGTCGGTAAGCTCTACAATATGCGCGCGAGCAACACGGGTGACCATGGCGGCCACTTCGGCGTCTACGGTGCCTGCTCCGGCGTTTTCAGTGTCGTCAGCATGGGCTTCGGGGCTGTCATTCCCGGCCATGGCAGCAGCCACGCCACCCTGCGCCCAGGCCGAACTTGCGCCGTGGCCCAGTTCCTCAGGAGAGATCATCACAACCGGATGCGGCGCCAGCTCCAGCGCCGCATAAAGCGCCCCCATGCCCGCGCCCACAATGACGATCCGTCCGGTCTCAATCACGGTTTAGATGCCCAGTTCCTTTGACAGATCCAGCATGCGCTGCACCGCAACGCGGGCCTTTTCAGCAACGTCCAGATCCACCACAACCTCTTCGGACATGGTGTGCAGCGACCACAGGATTTTCTCCAGCGTGATCTTCTTCATATAGGGGCACATGTTGCAGGGGCCGATGAAATCCACCTCGGGCAGTGCATCCGCAATATTCGACGCCATCGAACATTCCGTGATCAGCATCGCCTTTTCGGGCTTTTCGTCGGTCACATATTTGATGATGCCGGCGGTCGATCCGGAAAAATCTGCCTCATCCACCACATCGGGCGGGCATTCCGGGTGGGCAATCAGCCGCGTGCCGGGGTTCCATTCGCGGAAATCGCGCAGATCCTGCGGGGTGTATTGCTCGTGTACAATGCAGGAGCCCTCCCACCAGACGATATTCTTTTGCGGCACGTCACGCGCGATATTCTGCGCCAGATACTGGTCCGGCGTCATGATAATGGTATCTTCTTTCAGCGCCGCCACGATCTGCGCCGCGTTGGAAGAGGTGCAGCAGATGTCCGAGGCGGCTTTCACCTCGGCAGTGGTGTTCACATAAGACACCACCGGCGCGCCGGGATATTTGGCGCGCATCTGGGCGATATCCTCGGCAGTGATGCTTTCGGCCAGCGAACAGCCTGCTTCCACATCCGGGATCAGAACGGTTTTGCCGGGGCTCAGGATTTTCGAGGTTTCGGCCATGAAATGCACGCCGCATTGCACGATTACATCGGCCTCAACGCGGGTGGCCTCCATCGCCAGCTGCAGGCTGTCACCCACCACATCGGATACGCCGTGGTAAATCTCGGGCGTCATGTAGTTATGGGCAAGGATCACCGCGTTGCGCTCTTTCTTGAGCTTGAGGATCGCGGCGACATAGGGCGCATGCCGGGCCCAGTCAAAGGGCGTCACCACCCGGCTCATCCGGGCGTATTCGGCGGACATGCTTTCGGCGAGTTCGGGATTGGGGGCGAGATCGTAATGAGCCGCGAGCTGGTCGCGCATGGTTTGCAAGTCGAACATTTCTGGTCCTCGAAGATGCGCCTTGGCTGGCACCTTGAGGCGTCGTTCAAACATGTTCATGTCGTACGCGCAACCAAAAGCACCAAAAAACCCATTTTTTAAAGGGAGGAGGGATCAATTTTAGCCGCGTGAAGGGCCTGAGATTTGGCCAATTGCAGGGCGGGTGCCTCGATTTGGCGCAGGCATCCGGCTTTGGCGGTTCTTGCTTTTTCAACAATGCTGCGTCTTTTTGACCATGAGAAGTCGGATTTGTCGCTTGATCCACCATAAGCATTGTTTATTAAGCGGCTATCGTTACAGCCAAACTGAGAACGAAAGCTTATGTCATGACGGATATCTGGAGCGGTTTGACGCAGGCTTTCTGGCTTTTGGCCACGCTGGATGCGGATCTGGTCGAAATTACCCTGCGTTCCCTCAAGGTGACGCTGAGTGCGCTGGCTGTGGCCTCGCTGATCGCCTTTCCGCTGGCAGCGCTGATCTCTGTGCGCCGCTTCCGTTTGCGCCGGTTCACAATTTCCGTATTGAACGCGCTGATGGGGCTGCCGCCGGTTGTGGTGGGGCTGGTCGTCTATGTGCTGTTGTCCAGATCTGGGCCGTTTGGCGTCTTGGGTCTTTTGTTTACGCCCACTGCGATGATCATCGCGCAGGTGATCATCGTTGTGCCGCTCATCGCCTCTATCGCGCATCAATCGTTGCGTGAATTATGGAGCGATTACCACGACTTGCTGATCTCGATGAACACGACAAAGCGGCAGCGCATTCAGACCCTGTTGTGGGATGGACGGCGGGCATTGCTGACCGCCGCGCTGGCCGGATTTGGCCGCGCAATCGGCGAAGTCGGCGCGATCATGATCGTTGGCGGCAATATCGATCACGCCACACGTGTTTTGACCACGGCGATTGCGCTTGAGACTGGCAAGGGTGATTTCGCCCTGGCGCTGGGTCTTGGCTTTGTCCTGATCGCCATGGCGTTGTTCGTAAATCTGATGATCCACTGGCTCAGCCATACGGAAAGCGAGGGGCGCTGGTGATGACGATGTTTCCATTGATCGCCAAAGGCGCCACCGTGCGCCGCCGGGGCAAGGTTTTGGTCGGGCCCGTTGATCTGACCCTTGGTCAGACCGGCACCACAATGGTGATTGGCCCCAACGGGGCGGGCAAGACGACCCTGCTGAAACTGCTGCACTGCATCGAGCGAATGAACGGTGGCACATTGGACTGGGCCTGTCCTGTTGCCGAGGCCCAGCAGCGTCAGGCCTTTGTGTTCCAAACGCCTGTGATGCTGCGGCGCAATGTGCGCGACAATATCGCCTATCCGCTGCTGCTGACCAAAACCCCCCGTGCCGAGGCGCGCGCCCGCGCCGAAGACTGGGCCGGACGGGTTGGGCTTGGCGACGCGGTGATGCGCCCTGCACATCTTCTGTCCGGTGGGGAACGCCAGAAACTCGCCTTGGCCCGCGCGCTGATCCGCGCGCCGGAAGTTCTGTTCCTCGACGAACCCTGTGCCTCGCTTGATGGGCGCGCCACCCGCGAGATCGAGGAGATTTTGTTGGGAGTCGCCGCCAGGGGAACGCGCATAATCATGTCGACCCACAACATGGGCCAGGCTCAGCGGCTGGGCAGCGAAGTGATCTTCGTGCTCGGTGGTCGCATTCATGAATACAGCCCGGCGCAGGACTTCTTTGCCGAACCACAGACAGAACAGGCACGCGCCTTCCTGAGAGGAGATATTGTAGAATGAAGAACTATTTCATGGGCCTAGCGGTTTCGGCTCTTATGGTCGGCGCAGCCGCCGCCGAGGAGATGAAGCTGGCCGTCACCACTTCGTTTCACAACTCCGGCCTGTCGGAAATCCTGTTGCCGGCGATCAAGGAAGATCTGGGCCTCGAGGTGCAATTGTTGGTTGTTGGCACCGGGCAGGCGCTGCGGTTGGGCGCTGCCGGTGATGTGGATGCAATCCTGGTGCATTCCCGCAAAGCCGAAGAGGCCTTCCTTGCGGATGGAAACGGCACCCACCGCCGCGAGATCATGTATAATGATTTTGTCTTCATTGGCCCTGTCGCGGATACGGCAGGTATCAAAGACGCGCAGACCGCCGCCGAGGCCTTGTCACAGATCGCCGCGACAGAGGCCATTTTTGTCAGCCGCGGTGATGACAGCGGCACCCATAAGAAAGAGCTGAGCCTGTGGAGTGCCGCTGGGCAGACAGTTGATGATTTTGGCGATTGGTACCGCGCTGTTGGGGCCGGGATGGGCGCCGCATTGAACACGGCCGCCGGTATGGATGCCTATATCATCGCTGATCGCGCCAGTTGGTTGAACTTTCATAACAAAGGCGGTTTGTCGCTGCTGTTTTCAGGTGATCCTGTTCTGTTCAATCAATACGCCTACATCCCGGTTTCCCCTGAGAAACACACCCATGTGAACAAAGACGCTGCTCAGAAGCTGGAAGACTGGTTGGTATCCGGGCGGGCAAAGCAGCTCATCGATGCATATGAAATCAATGGCGAAGCGCTTTTTGTATTTAATGCCAAAGAGTAACGCTGATTAGTAAATGTTAACGTCTGGGCTGTTTGCAGGTGATGAAACGTAGAAATCACCTGTGGACAGCCGAGAGATCCAATCCTTAATGATTTATTAATATCAATGCGTTGCCTACCATACTTTAAGTGTTGACTGTGTGGAATTTTCTGTGGACATCCTGTGAATAACCTGTGGATAAAATGAGTGAGTGAAAACCCTCCGGGGCTCCTTGGTTTTCATGCATTTAGGCCCAAAAGTTGAAATATGTAAATTTTGGACCAAATGACGTCGCTCAGGCCGCCAAAATATTGATAATGTGATAGGATAATTTGGCGGGTTTGACCGTGATTTCTCCGATTTTTCACGAGAGGTTGCGGTTGCTCTGGGCGGGTTGGATCAGGCTAGACTCCAGCCCGGCGGAAAACCGGCCGTTGTTTGCTGCGAGTTTCGAGGACAGGGCGCGCCAGCCGGGCGACTGCGGACACAACGTTTGCACGGCCAAAGTACGGCTGGCTCAACCGGTTGCCGGAGTGGCGAACAGGGGAGCGGTCGCAGAAAGTCAGGCGTGAACGTCAGCTTGGGTTCAGGACGGGGTGTCCAGCGGGCGCGACAGATCCACCGGGCCAAGGGCTGCGTCGGCAGGGATATCGGCAAGCGGCATGAGGCTGCCGCCGTATTGATCGATGAAGGGTTGCGCGTCAGATGCCTTGGCAAAGGGGACAATCTCTGGTGCGCCCATGCCGCCGGCCACGCTGGCGCCGACGATGAACTGCGCATCCTCAGCCGGGATCCAGTTGTCCTGACCAGGATAGCGCCAGCTGCTGGCGGCCCCCATATCGCTGACATAGATCGCGGTAATCTCGGCGTCGCGTTCGGGGCCCTTCACATAGGCCACCAGATCGCGCACCTGGGCAAAGAACAGCGGCGATGGGTGGCCCGCCAGATGCACCTGACCCTTGGGGCCGCCATGTTCGGCGATATTCATCTGACAGAAGTAGCTAAGCGCTTGTTCCGTCAGTTCAACTGGGGCTGGTGGCGCCTTGGCGATCTCTTCTTTGCAGGCGGTCAGCGCCAGCGGGATCAGCAGCAGTGCAAGATGTCTCATGGCTCAACCCGCCCAAAAGTGGCGCGGGCCAGCAGCAGGGCCGCCAGAGGCCAGAGCAGCAGCGACAAAGGCGCGGCCCAGACGGGCAGGGCGCTGGCAGCCCCTGCCATGCCGCTGGTCACGGCAACAGCATCAGAGGCGGCGATGTTCCAGACCCGGAACGCATCCGCCGGGTTGGCGACCATCACCCAGGGAAAGATATGCTGCGTGAACGTGCCGCCGTCATCCATTACCACAGCGCCGAGAAGCCCGAGGTCAAAGAGCACAACAAAGATCAGCCACAGGCCGGCTGACATGCCTGCGGCCGCGGTGGAACTGCGGGCAAAACCGGACACCATATAGCCAAGGCCAAGGAAAACCGCGCCCAGCACAATGGAGGTCGAAACCAGCCGGATGAGAGCAATGAGACTGTCGGCAGAAGCACCGCCGGAGAATCCCGCCAGTGCGCCTGCGGTGCCGAAGCCGACAGTCATGGCAAAAGCAAGAGCCGCCAGCTGGGCGGTGAATTTGCCAAGCAGGATTTCACCGCGGCTGGCCGGATAGGTCAGCAGCAAGGCGAGGCTACCGCGGTCGCGGTCGCCGGAAATGGCGTCAAAGGACATCATCAGCGCCAGAAGTGGTGCCAGATAGACGCTGAGCGTCGTCATGGAAGCCACTGAAACCGTGAGCATATCCACTCCCAGCGTGCCGGTGGGGGCAGAGCCTGCGAAGGTCAGCGCCAGCGCAAACAGCACCATGATTAACGTGGCCATGAACAGCCACATATTGCGGCGCAGGATGCTCAGTTCGGTTCCGGCGATGGCAGAAATGCGGGCAATCATGCGTGATCCTCCTTCGCGTAGTGGCGGTAGAGATCTTCCAGCCGTGGCGGGGTCATCGAGACATCGGCGACCGCGTCGCCAAGAGCCGCCACATGGCGCAGCGCTTCCATCTTGGCGGCGGCGTCGCAGTGGATCTCAACCGAGGCGCCGTTGATGCGGGTTCCGCCGATTTGGGCGGCGATCCGGTCTGCTTCACCATCGCGGGCAGTGATGCGGATGCTGGTTTGCAGGGCTGCATCAGCGGATAGAGCCGCCAGCGTGTCATCCGCCACTTTGACACCCTTGCGCATGATAGCGATACGGTCGGTGCGGGCCTCGACCTCGGTCAGGGCATGGCTGGCGATCAGAACGGCGGTGCCTTTGGCCGCAAGCTCGTCAATGATCGCATAGAGATCCTGACGCGAGATCGGGTCCAGCCCGCTGGTGGGTTCATCGAGCAGGGCCAGTTTCGGGTTGCCCAGCAGAACCTGCGCAAGGCCCAGCCGCTGGCGCATACCCTTGGAATAGGTGCCGATGCGGCGGTCCAGCGCGTCCGAGAGGCCGACACGCTCCAGCAAAGCAGGCACATCGGCGCGCACGCCGGAAAGGCGGGCAAATTGGTTGAGCTGCTCGCGCCCCGTGAGGGCGGGATGAAAACTGACAGCCTCGGGCAGGAAGGCGGTGGCGGCGCGGGCGGCGGCGGAACCGGGCGCCGCGCCGCAGATGCTGATCTTACCGCCGCGAATGGGTGTCAGACCCAGGATCGACTTGATCAGGGTGGATTTTCCAGCCCCGTTATGACCCAGCAGGGCCAGCCGTTCACCGGGCGCAATGGTGAGGTTGATATCCTTCAGCACCTGCGCTTTGCCGCGGAATTTGTCTGCGTTTTCAACAATCAGGGTGTTAGCCATCCTGAGGGACCTTTTCATTTGCCACCGGCATGACCGGGGCCATCAGCGCGTTGCTGTCCATGACGCCGCCCGGCAGCAAGGCCGGGAAAGACGCCTGTGACCAGCGCACAAGCTGCACAGCGGGAGAGCCCAATAGCAGTTTCGCAGCAGGCTGCGTCCACAACACGTGGTCCATGCTATCATTGGGCCGGTAAGGGGTATCGGCGATGCCATCGCCATCGACGTCATAGGCGGCAAAATCGCTCCAGTAGTTGCCGGTGCCCTCTTCGGACCACTCGACCCATTTGGTGGAGACGTATTTGACCTGTGTGCGGTTGCCAAGAAATGCATTGCCAACCATGCGGTTGTTGTCGGAACCGGCGGTAAAGTGGATGCCGATGCCGCAGCCCTGAAACCAGTTGCCGCTGAAGTCGTTCTTGTGGGAATTATAGATGAAGGTGCACTTGCCCTTGGTATTCTTGATCACATTGCCGCTGATAATGCTCTTGTTGGCATAGTTCAGCATCACGCCGTGATCACGGTCGTTCAGGGAGACATTATCGGTGATCTTCACACGGGTCGAAAACATCACCGCATAGCCAAGGTGGTTGCCGATCGACACATTGCCGGTGACTTCGGAATTATCGGCGTACATGTAGTGGACCGCAAAGCGCAGATCGCGGAAGGAATTGTTGCGAAAGATGTTTTTCTTGGAGCTGTTGACGAAGATCCCGTCGCGGCCCCAGCGCACATCATTGTTTTCCACCACCGCACCGGGCGCATTCCACAGGTAGATCCCGTTGCCACGTGAATTCATGTGGCGGTCCTGGCGGCCCTCCACAGTATTGCCTGCCACCAGCGCGTCCTTGGCGCCGTGGATGTCGATGCCAAAGAGATTGCCCTCTACCCGGTTGTTCAGAATCTGCGGGCTCTGGGCGGTCTTGGTCATCTTGATGCCGCTGTCGATCTCTTCGTGATCCGACCCGGACCCGATGACAGTCAGCCCTTTGACGATCACGTCGTCGCCGGTGACGGTGACAACCGTGCCACTGCCGCCGCCGTCGATCACCGCAGCACCGCCGCCGTCAAGGGTGACAGGACGGTCCAGCACGACATGTTCGAAGTAGGTTCCGGGCCGCAGAAGCAGCGTGTCGCCATTAGCGGCCCGGTTCAGTGTCTCAGCAATGGCCCCTGCGCGCGGTTCCACCACCCACTCTGCCGCAAGGGCAGGTGAGGCAAGAAAAGCGGTTATAAGCAGGAGCCAGCGCATGTTTTTAAGCCTCGCGAGGTTCGACCATCATCCGGCCGCGCATCTCCATGTGGAGCGCGTGGCAGAACCACTGGCAGTAGAACCAGTGTACGCCGGGACGTTCAGCAACAAAAGTCACGGATGCGGTCGCCATCGGACCAATCTCCATCGCGACGCCGAAGTTCGCCAGGCAGAAGCCGTGGGTCACATCGTCCACATCGTCGAGGTTGGTCACATAGACGGTCACCTCATCACCCTGTTTGACGGTGAATTTCTCCATCGAGAAGTTCGGCGCCTGAGAGGTCATGTAAACGCGGACCTTGTTGCCATCCCGGATCGGCTCTTCCGCGCCTTCTTCCAGGTCGATGCCGTCTGCTGCGGCCTGCTGGCGTGCATCTTCCCACATCGGGTCGTTGCGGTCCCAGACGTTGACCGGGTTGACGATGTCGCGGCGAACGATGATCGAGTCATGCGGCTCGGCGAAGGTTGGGCCGTCGTGGACCACCTTCATCTTGTCGCCGGAGATGTCGATCAGCTGCTCGTTCTCGGGCTTCAGTGGGCCCACGTTCAGGAAGCGGTCTTTCGAGAACTTGTTCATCGAAATCAGCCACTTGCCGTCAGCATCGGCAGTTTCGCCCATGGAGGTGGAGTTGTGACCCGGCTGGTAGTGCACGTCGACTTTGTCGAGGATCGGATCAACATCGGCACCTGCGAAGGCTTCGATTGCCTTGGCGATGTCCCACTTCACCACTTGGCTGTCGAGGAACAGGGTGGTGTAGGCGTTGCCCTTGTTGTCGAAAGCAGTGTGGAGCGGACCCAGGCCCAGTTCCGGCTCTGCCACGATGCACGAACGCTCGTCTGCGCCAGCGGAGAACAGGGCGTCGACCTTGTCCACATCAATGACGGAAACAGTCGGGGACAGTTTGCCGTTGATCATGATGTGTTTCTTGTCGGGTGCCGCGTTCACGCCGTGCGGCGAGTTCGGGATCGGGATGTAGCGGGTGTAGTTCTTGTTCTGACCTTTGCGGCCATCCAGAACTTTGACGCCGTTCAGTTCCTGATAGTCACCAGCGGCAACACCGGCTTCGATTTCGGCCAGGTTGAAGACAACAACGTGGTCCATCTCGTTCTCGGTCATCTCGGCCAGGGTCATGCCCATTTCCGAGTTGTAGGAGGTCGAGAAGGCGTATTTGCCCTGATAGTCACAGTCGGTGTTGTCGAGGTTACCGGATACGATCACCTGCCAGGCCACTTCCATCTCGTCGCCGTCAATGGCGCTGAAGATGTTCACATACTGTTCGGGCTCATCCAGGATCTTGCCGTCGTTGACCAGCGGCGCTTCGTGCTCACCGTTGGCAAAGACATAGCCGGTGCGCGGGAATTTCTGCGGACGCAGACCGTGGATGTCCATTGCGTTGGGGATCTCGATGATCTTGTCGCATTTCATCACGTCGCAGCGCACACGGGCGACGCGGGTGTTGGCCTTGTCGTTCATGAACAGGAAGCGGCCGTCATAGACACCGTCGGTGAAGGACATGTGCGGGTGGTGAAGGTCGCCGTTGTCGTAGGTTTCCTTGCCGTTAGCAGCGAGGAATTCCTTGGTCTCGGGCAGCAGGCCTTCGGTCAGGATTTTTTTGGATTCATTGGTCTGGCCCCAGCCAGTGGCCGAGCAGCGGTTGAAAACCGGAACGCGCATGAATTCACGCATGGAGGGCACGCCCATGATGCGCAGCTCGCCGGTCTGACCCGAGGACCAGAAGCCGTAATAGTCGTCCAGTTCACCCGGTGCGAGCGAGGCATTGGCAGCAGCAGATGCTTCCTTGGCAGTCATCAGCATGGAGCCGGCGCCAGTGGCAGCCATGACGGCACCGGTGGCAGTGGCGCCCAGCAGACCGCGGCGGGAAACGTTTAGTGTTTTATCTTGATCAGACATCGTGTCCTCCTTCAGGAAGTAGTTGTTTTGTTGGCGTTGGGGTGGCCCGCAGGGGGCTTGCCCAGCGGAATGTTCAGGTCAACAGACCCGGTCTTGGCGCGGCGTTTGATCTGTTTGATCACCACCGGGCATTTGGTTTCGGATTGGTAGAGAACCTGACAATGCATGCAGTCGACGCATTCGTTCGGGTTGATCTCACCAGTGGGGTGAATGGCCTGTACCGGGCATTCATTGGCACAGGTCTGGCAGGGGCTGCCGCATTCCTTGTAGCGGCGCAGCCAGTCGAACATCCGCATCCGCGCCGGGATCGCCAGTGCCGCGCCGAGCGGGCAAAGGTAACGGCAGTAGAAACGTTCGATGAACAGCCCAAGGCCAAGCAGCACGAGAGCAAAGACAACGAAGGGCCATTCGCGGACGAATTTTAGGATGATCGCGGTTTTGAAGGGTTCAATCTCGGCATAGGTCTCGGCCAGAGGGATAGAGACGATGGACAGACCAAACAGACCAAGGAAGATCATGTATTTCAGCGGCCAGAGGCGCTCGTGCAGGCCCCAGGGCAGAGTGATCTGCGGCACTTTGAAGGCGCGCGCGATCTTGTTGGTCAGCTCCTGCAGGGCGCCAAAGGGGCAGAGCCAGCCGCAATAGGCACCGCGACCCCAGAACAGCAGGGCAGCAGCAATGGCGAACCATTGGATGAAGACCAGCGGATCCATCAGGAAGGCGTCCCATGTGAAACCGGACCGCAGGGAACCGGCCAGCGCCATTAGGTTCACCACCGACAACTGCGCATTGGTGTACCAGCCGAGGAACACCAGCGACACTGTGAGGAAGCTCATCCGGAACCAGAAGAAGACGCGGGCATTCATGGTGGCGTGGAACTGGAAGAAGAAGACGCCGGTCAGCACCAGCAGCATGGTGCCAAGGACGCCAATCTCAACCGTCTTGTCGCGCCAGATGCGCTGCCAAAGGGCGGCCTTTGCATTGGCCTCATCTTCGGCATTGTCGACAAGCGCGACCGGGGCCGCAGCCGCAGGCAACAGGTAGCTTTCCGGCAGTTTGTAGCCAAGGTCGAAGGTCAGGAAGACCTTCTCTACTGCGCCAATCGCACGCTGAACCAGCAGCTGCATACGGAAGGGTTCGGCAGGGTCAAACTCTGCATCGGCGGGGATCTTGAAGATGTCCAGCTCGGTAAAGGTGGGGCTGTCTTCGGTGGCCAGATCGCCCAGACGGCGCTGCTGCTTGTCAAAGAAGCGAACAGAATCATCGCCTTGGATCAGCTGGATACGGTCAAAGATGCCACCGCGCACATAGCCGGAACCTTTGAAGCTGTATGACCCGCGCCCTAGCACCAGAATGGCGTGCTCGCCCTCTTCCAGCCATTCGGTGAGGTTTTTGTATTCCCCTTCACCCAACAGGCTGCGACCGATCGACGGCACCGAGACCAGCGCCATATGCATGTCGATGAACGTGTCTTCCGGCTCGCCGCGCTCAGGGCGTTTTATCGCTTTGGCATCGCCTGTGGCCTCAAAGGCGGCATTCACCTGACCCACGTCCAGCGTCATGCGGCGGACGGATCCGTCACCGGCCAGCGTGGTCCAGTCGGAGACCATGTTCTGACCCATGTCGATTTCGCGTTTCGGCCCCTCGGCCTGCGTCGGAGCCAACCCGCCAAGACCCATCAGGCGCGACACCTTGATGCCCGCGCGCACCAGACTGTCGTCGATCACCATGATGGTGACGGTTGCGCCCGAGATGATGTCGAGGTCATGGCCCTCGCCGCCGGTCTCGGCTTCGATCTTCAGATCCAGGCCGGTGTAACCTTCGGTCAGGGCGATCATTTTCGAGTTGGGGATGCCGATCAGGATGATCGGTTCGGAGTGTTCGACCAGTTTCACACCGGTCAGCACCGCATCGTGATCGATGCCCGCAACCACGTGGATCGGCTTGCCGGAATAACCGGTGGTGCCAACAAAATCTGAGGTGAGGAACGCCCAGGCTACGGTTTCGCCACCCTTCAGGACGGGGGCTACTTTGGTCTCGGGCGAAACAGGACCGAAGGCATCAGCGCCGGGCGCCAGGTCGGCGGGTTCCAGATCGCTGAGGAAATTCGCGAGCTCATTCGCTTGCGCCGCGCCAAAAGGAAGAAGGGCTACGGTCAGAAGGATCGCAAGGGAGCGGGCTATCGTCTGAAATACACTTTTCATACCCATGGCCGGTCTCCTGACAGGAGTGCGCGATGGGTACTGCGGCAGGCGAGGCCGCTGTTATTCTGGGTTTGCAACGGAGGTCCCCGATTTTCCGGCCAAAACTGGGCCGGGTTCACTGAAAAAACGCTGCTCAGGCTGCTCAGGCTGTCGCTCACGGCCAGCTGCAGGCCGGACGGGAGGCTGTCCGTTGGCACGGCAACGGGTGAGGAAACCAAAAGGCAAAAGGCGCAATCGCCACACTCTGGGCAGGGGGCTTCTTCAACGTCGCCTGCGGCATTCAGGCGGACCTGAACCGGGCCGTCCTGACCACAGATGACTGCAATCATACCGTCCTGAGCCTGTGCGGCTGTTGGGGCGAAGATTTGAAGAAGCAAGGCAAGAATGGCCACAACTGTGCCTGCCCGACCAAGCGCGAGGCGCAGCGGTCTACCCAGTCTGGGAAAGCAAAAGGATTGGCAGGCAAGAGCCATTACAGCACCGGTACAGTTGTGTTGGCTGCAACCTAGGCTGTTGATACGCAAGGTGACTTTGATCTTAGTCAATGTCCGCGTCGAATGCCACGTTGGCATTCGATTGATGTGCGACCGATCATCTTGGGGTGGGGAATATCAGTGAAATTTCAATTGCTTGAGATTGGTATCATGACTTCGGGCAAGGGAGGTTCAACTTTGGGGGTATGTGCCCTATATCGGTGTCCGGAGGCAGTGTGTCTGCCTCCGGAGTGTTCACCCGCGCATTTTCGCACCCATTGCATCGTAGACTGGCTCACCCTGAACTTCGGCCTCATAGAACGTGCCCAGAATCTCTACCTGCAACTTGGTACCGGCCACTGTGTTGCCAGTGGTGACATAGCCCATGGCCATCGATTTCTGGACATGATGCGCATAGCCGCCGGAGGAAATATAGCCGACCGCGATGCCATCTTTCACAATCGCCTCATCGCCGGACACATCGATGCCATCCACGTCGATGGTGAGCGTCACCAGCCTGCGTGAGGGGCCGTTCTCACGGGCTTTCAGCGCGGCTTCTTTGCCCACGAAGTCTTTCTTCCAGTTGATGAAAACATCCATGCCGCTCTCGGGCGCATCGAAATCGGGCCGGAAATCCAGCGTCCAGACCCCCCAGCTCTTCTCCAGCCGCATCGACATTAGCGCGCGGGCGCCGTACCAGCGGTAGCCCAGATCTGTCCCGGCCTCCTCGATGGCTTCGGCCAGGCGCAGCAGGTACTGCGGCTTGCAGTAGATTTCATACCCCAGCTCGCCGGAGAAGCTGATCCGGTTCAGGATCACCGGCACACCGCCGACGAAAGTCTGGCGCAGGTCGCGGAACTTGAAGGCCTCGGCCGAGACATCATCGCGGGTGATCCGCGCCAGCAACTCGCGCGATTTCGGCCCCGACAGGGCGATCCCGTGCCAATCGTCCGAGACATTGGCGTAAGCGACATTGTTTGGCAGATCCTTTTCGAACCAGCGACGGTGCGCGTCCTGCATCGCCCCCGAACCAAACAGCATGAAATGTTCTTCGCCCAGACAAGCCACGGTGAGGTCACCATAAAGCTTGCCCTTTGGGGTCAGCATCGGTGTCAGCGTCAAGCGGCCCGGTTTCGGAACATAGCCTGCCAGCACCCGGTCAAGATATTCCCGCGCGCCTGCGCCTTTGAATTCATGCTTGGCGAAATTTGCGATCTCGATGCCGGCGACGGCCTCGCGCACGGCTTTCACCTCGCGGGCCACATAGTCGTGGCTGCGGTTGCGTTCGAAGGTTGGTTCCTCGTGCGCGTCCTCGGGGCTGTCAGCAAACCACAGGGCGTTCTCAAGACCAAAGCCCTGACCCATGCGGGCACCCTTGGCGACCAGCCGGTCATAGAGCGCGGTGGTCTTTTGCATTCGGCCCTTGGGCAGGGTTTCATTGGGGAAAGTCATCACGAAGCGGCGTTCGTAATTCTCGGTGGATTTGACCGTGCCCCAGTCAGGCGTGGCAAAGTCGCCAAACCGCGCCACATCCATGGCCCAGACGTCAATCGAAGGCTCGCCGTCGATCATCCACTCGGCCATGGTGAGGCCCACACCACCACCCTGGCAGAATCCGGCCATGACGCCCACGGCGCACCAGTAGTTCTTCATCCCCGGCACCGGGCCGATCATCGGGTTGCCGTCGGGGCCGAAGGTGAAGGGGCCGTTGATCATGTCCTTGATGCCGGCCTCGCCAATCGCCGGGATACGTTCGAACGACATCTCCAGGCGGTCGGCAATACGGTCCAGATCCGGTTGCAGCAGCTCGTGCCCGAAGTCCCACGGGGTGCCGTCCACTTTCCAAGGGGTGCCGCGCGGCTCGTAGGTGCCGAGCAGCATGCCTTGGCGTTCCTGGCGGAAGTAGATGTTTGCCTCGTAGTCGATGCCGGCGGGCAGGCGGGTCGGGTGGTTCGCCACCGCGTCGATCTTCTCGGTGATCAGATAGTGGTGCTCCATCGGCTGCACCGGCAGGTTCAGCCCCTGCATATGCCCCACCTCACGCGCCCAGAGCCCGCCGCAGTTGACGATATGCTCGGCGTTGATCACCCCCTTGGGGGTGGTGACATCCCAGGAGCCGTCTGCGCGCTGGGTGGTGGCGGTGGCAGGGGTATGGGTGAAATACTGCGCGCCGTGGACCTTGGCGGCCTTAGCGAAAGCATAGGTCGCACCGGATGGGTCCAGATCGCCGTCCTGATCATCCCAGAGCGCGGCATAGTAATGGCTGGGGTCGATCAGCGGGTGGCGTTCGGCGACCTCCTTGGGAGAGATGAATTCCTGGTTCAGCCCCATATAGCGCGCCTTGGAGCGTTCGCGTTTCAGGTAGTCATACCAGGTCTTGTTGGAGGCGAGGTAGAAGCCGCCGGTGATGTGCAGACCCACGGAATGGCCCGACAGCTCTTCGATCTCTTTATAGAGGTCGATGGTATAGCTCTGCAGGCGCGAGATGTTCGGGTCGGAGGAGATCGTGTGGATCTGGCCCGCCGCGTGCCAGGACGAGCCGGAGGTCAGCTCGTCGCGTTCCAGCAGCATCACATCCTTCCAGCCAAATTTGGCCAGATGGAACAGGATCGAGCAGCCGACAACACCGCCGCCGATGATGACCACTTTGGCGTGCGAGGGCAGCTTCTTTTCGGTTGTCGCGGAGTCTTTTTGAATCTCGGGCATGTCAGCTCCCCGGTTTCTGAGATTGATGTGTCATTTGTTGTTTCCCTCCGGGCCGCTTGCGGCCCGGATCGCGCCCGACCCGCCCCCCAGGGCGGGCGCGAGTGCGCCCACCCTCGGGACGCGCGCGATCCTCGCGTTGCTCAGTACCAGGCATCTGGCAGTTCCTCCTTGCGGCGGGCGACATAGGCCTCCAGCTCTTCGCGTGTTCCCTCGTCGATGGCTGGGGCCTGATATTCCTCCAGCATCTTGTTCCAGCGGGTATAGGCGCGCTGGCGCATGTCCTTGGAGCCGGATTCCTCCCAGCTCTCGACATTCTCGCTGTCGCTGAGGGCGGGTTCGTAGAACGCATTCTGGTAGTTGCGCATTGTGTGGGCAGAACCGAGGAAATGCCCGCCCGGTTCCACCTCGGCGTAGGCATCGCGCGCCATGGCCTCGTCGCTCACGTCCAGACCTTGGCTCAGCACTTTTTGGTAAGATCCCAGCCGGTCTGCATCCATGATCAGTTTTTCAAAGCCGGTACACAGACCGCCTTCCATCCAACCCGCCGCGTGCAGCACGAAATTGGCGCCGGCCAGCATGGTGGAATGCATCGAGTCGGCACTCTCGTAAGCGGCCTGCGCATCCTCGATCTTGGAAGCGGTCAGAGAGCCACCGCAACGCAAGGGCAGCCCGGCACGGCGGGCCAGCTGGCCGATGGCATAGTTCGACATCACCGGCTCTGGCATGCCAAAGGTCGGCGCGCCGGATTTCAGCGACATGGAGCTGAGGAAATTGCCCAGAACAAAGGGCGCGCCGGGGCGGACCAGCTGGGCAAAGGCGCAGGCCATCATCGCCTCTGCCATGGCTTGCGCCACCGAGGCTGCAGTAGATACCGGCCCCATGGCACCCGACAAGATGAAAGGCACCACCACAATCCCCTGACCACGCCCACAATAGACGCGGATCGCCTCGGACACCACTTTGTCCACCAGAAGGGGCGAGTTGGTGTTCACATTGCCCATGATGACACAGTTGTTATCCATCACCTCGCGCCCATGCAGGATCTCGGCCATGTCAACAGAGTCCTGGGCGCGCGACATCTCGGTGATGGCGCCAAGGTGCGGCTTGTCGCTGAGCGTCATATGCGCCAGCACCATGTCCAGATGGCGCTTGGACACCGGCACATCACAAGGCTCGCAGATCACCAGCCCGGTATGGTGCAGGTTGGGGTGCAGATAGGCGAGCTTTACCAGTTTGTTGAAGGCGTCCATATCGCCGTAGCGCCGCCCGCCTTGCAGATCGCGCACGAAAGGCGCGCCATAAATCGGCGCAAAGACCTGATTGTCGCCGCCGATCGTTACCGACCGCGCCGGATTGCGGGCCAGTTGGGTGAATTCACGCGGGGCCTTGGCACATAAGGACCGGATCCACTGGGCGTCACCGCGCACCGTGTCGCCCTCAATCTGCGCCCCGGCCTCGCGCCAGATGCGCAGCGCTTCGGGATCATCGCGAAAGGCAATGCCGATGTTTTCCATGAGCCAGTCAACCTGAGTTTCCAGTCTCCCGATCTGCGCCTCGTCCAGCACATCGAAATGCGGCAGTACGCGACGGATATAGGGCGACGCAGGCGCGCCTGATGGGGTGTTCAGCCTGTCACGAGAGGCACGGGCGCGTCTGGCCATAGGGGATCTCCAAAATCCGGTTATGGCAGACCCTAGGGCTGTCTAGCCTGTTTGTGACGGTTGAAAAATCTGATCCTTTGGATAACTGTGCCGTATGCAAGAACTCTGGAAACTTCTCACCTCTCCGCGCCATCTTATTGTTTTTGAGGCCGCCGCGCGGCACCTGTCTTTCACCCGTGCCGCAGCTGAACTGAATGTGCAGCAGCCTGCGGTTAGTGCTGCCATCAAACAGATGGAGGAATCGCTGGGGGTGATCCTATTCCACCGCAGCCACCGCAAGGTCGTGCTGACCAAGGCCGGAGAGCGGCTTTTTGCTGATGTTTCCATTGGGTTGGACCATATCCTTAGCTCGGCGCGGGGGATTTGGCAGCGCGGGCAGAACGATCACGTGACCCTGTCTGTCTCAACCGCTTTTGCCTATTACTGGATGGTGCCGCAGCTGGAGGCCTTGCACACGGCACATCCGGATGTCGACTTGCGGCTGCAGACCAGCGACCGGGAGCCGGATATTGACGCCGAAGGGATCAGTCTTGCCATAAGGCGGGGCAATGGGAGTTGGCCGGGCGTTCATGCCGCTCTTATCGCGCCTGAGGTGATTTATCCGATTGCCAGCCCGCAGGTGATGGCAGCTGCTGTGAACCTGAAAACCGTCCCGAACCTGTTGCATGAACGGTTGATCCACCTGGAGGAGCCGGTGCGCGAGCGCCCCACTTGGGGGCAGTGGTTTTCCCATTTCGGTATCACCGAACGGGAGCCCAAGGCCGGGCTGCGGCTGAACGATTATGCGCTGGTTCTACAGGCGGCTATGGCTGGCGAGGGGGTCGCCTTTGGCTGGAAACACGTCACGCAAGGGCTGATCGCCAAAGGTCTGCTGGCCGCGCGCGAGGACTGGAGCTGGGAAACCGGCAAGGGGTTCTATCTGGTCTGGTCCAAAACCACGCCGCTGATCCCCCAGGCAGAAAGGGTGCGGGACTGGATGATCGGCACCGCAAGAGACTGGCAGTGAATACTCGCGCATGGTTTTTGGGGTCTGTTAGGTGCCGACCGGGCGGATCGTGGCGAAAAGTTCCCCCACCTTGATCCCGAATTTGCGCATCTGCGATCGGTTGACGATTGTTCCGTTGTCCAGGAGGTACATCCAGTCCGTCACGTCCAGAACATGCCCGCCCGAGGCCGCGGGGAGGCGGATCCGGTAGTGCAGGCGCACAGCGGATCCCATCTGTTGGCCGGTCGCCTCGCCGACAATGTCTTCGGCGCGGGCAACAAATGCGCCATCCTGTCCCATGACAATTGACCAGTTTCGCTTTTGAACCGTGCCGGTGGAGTATGTGAAGGTTTCCGAAAGCCTGCCGGAATTCGTGTCCCATGAACCTGCCAGGTCAGCCAGAAAACGGGAGACAACCTTGCCGCGGGGGCCATAGATCATGCCTTCGGCTACAAAGGCGCCTTTCAGATGTGTGCGGATGTCAAAGACCGGCTCCTCACTGGCATAGTCTGCCGGTTTTTGCGCCTTGAAGCCAAGGCCGGGGCGCGTCAGCGACAGGATCAGCAAGGCGATCAGGGCGAGCATAAGTAGTTTCAACATTGGCTTACATCCTTTGTTGGTGCCGGAGTGGCCTGTCGATATGGCGCCCCTTTGATCCGCAGGCGCAGGGCCTGCCAGAGGATCAGCGAGAGGATCCGCGCGCCGCCAAATGGGCGACGCAAGGCGGCCATCAGCACATAGGCCCTAAGGGTCCGCCCAGCGATGCCGTTACCCCGTCCGGCCCATTCTCATAGTGGATGCGGATGGCGATATGGCGGCGGGAGATTGAAAAACGGAAGTGATAGCCGCCGGCGATCTCCTGAAAGGGAGAGACGTGAAAGATATTGGTGGCGGTAATTCTGCGATCGGCGGTGATGGGTGCAAACGCGGGCAGATGGCAAAGGTAGCTGTGCCTGCCGCCACTGGTATTTGTCACTTCGGCAATGACGGCACGAAGGGTGGTCTGGTCCTTGTCCATTGCAAGCCAGAAGCTGACCGGATTGAACAGCAAACCCATGACGGCGGGCTGGGTCAGCAGCATGATCTGCAAGCGCCCGCAGTCCAGTCCAGCGGCGGAAAAGGCCTCCCGTGCCCATGGGGTGCCGCGCCCTTGGCGGGGTGGGCCACCGTGGTGACGGTCGTGCACAGTGGCGAGATTGAAACGGTTGCGCGAAAACAACGCGGGCCCGTCACTGGCTTCCGGGTCGATCAATACGAAATCCACACCATAGCGAAAGGTATTGGAAATATGCCCGCGACGTGCATGGGTCGTTGTTGCGCGCATGTGCTGGGGCCAGATGCTCATGTGGGCACGCCCTCCAGCGCCTGTGCTATGGCAGCGGCGCTGGCAACACCGTCCTCATGGAAGCCATTGCGTAAATAGGAACCGGCAAACCAAGTGCGGTTTTCGCCCTGTATGGCCGCAACTTGCCGCTGCGCCTGAAGCGCGGCGTTGTCAAAGACGGGGTGGCGGAAGGTTGTCTCGTCATAGATCAAATCATCCCGAATGGGCTGCGCGGGGTTGAGAGAGACAAACAATGGGTCGCTTTCGGGAATGGCCTGTAGCCGGTTCATCCAGTAGGTCACACCCACCGATGTTTGCCGCGCAGGCCCGTCGGCCTTGTAGACCCAAGATGACCAGCAGGCCCGCCGGCGCGGCATCTGCGTGGTGTCGCAATGCAGCACCATTCGGTTGTTCTGAAACCGCAGCTTCTCCAATGCGGCGCGTTCCTTGGCTTTGGGCTGTGACAGCAGCCGCAACGTGTCGTCGGCATGGCTGGCCATAATGATGTGATCGAAGGTCTCTGCCTCGCATCCCTTGGCGTGGATGATCACCTTGTCGCCAGTCCTTTCGACCGCGCGTACAGGGGTTGTCGTCCGCAGCTGGCAGCCGGTGTGTTCCAGATGCGCTTGCAGCCGACGCAGGTATTCGATGCTGCCACCCTTGACCGTCCACCATTGGTGCTGATCCCGCGCGCTCAGCAGGGCATGGTTGCGGAAAAAGCGGATCAGGGGCTGTGCCGGAAAGCTGAGGATACCCTTGGGAGGGGTCGACCATATAGCACCGCACAGGGGGGTGAGGTAATAGTCTTCGAACCAGCGGCCCAGACGCATCTGTGCGATCAGCTCGCCTATTGTCATGCTCTCGGACTGCGCAGCCGTTTCCGCATGGGCGTTGAAACGCAGAATGTCAGACATCATGCGCAGAAAGCCGGGACGGGCCAGATTGCGGCGCTGGCCAAGAATTGCCCGCATGTCCTTGAGCCCATATTCGATGCGGCCGCTGTCGATACTGGCCCCAAAGCTCATGCAGCTGGGCTGGACCGGCACATCCAGTTGATCAAACATTGCGGTCAAAAGCGGGTAGGTCACATAGTTGAAAACAATAAAGCCGGTATCGACCGGCTGATCCATCTGTCGTCCGGCCAGCACAGTGCGCGCATGGCCCCCCAGTCGCGCTGCGGCCTCAAAGACGGTCACCTGATGGCGTGGGGCTAGAAACCAGGCAGCAGCCAGCCCGGCAATGCCGCCCCCGACAATCGCAATCCGCTGCTGCGGCTGTGCTGGGACATCAAACGACATGGATCCTCCCTTGTTTGGTTTCTCAAATGGTTACACAATGAAATGGGGCTCGGATCACCGGCAGCACGAAAAAAGTGATCCATCTGCGTCGCCCCTGCGTAAACCCACAATGATGTACCTTGATGCCCCAGTTGCTGATCCAGCCCTTGAACCTCGCCCATTGCCGCCTAGGGTCATGCCCTCGGCAATGCGAAAAATAAAAAGGACCCCCGTGACGAGGGATGCAGAGATCACAGAGCAGACCCGGTGGATGCTGGCGGTGCGCGATCAGCGGGACCGGGCGGCTTTTGCGCGGCTGTTTGATCACTTCGCGCCGCGTCTGAAGGGGGTTGCGATAAGGTCTGGCATGGCTCCGGCGCAGGCTGAGGACGTGGTGCAGGAGGTCATGCTGACGGTTTGGCGCAAGGCGCAGCTGTTTGACCCGGAGCGGGCGCAAGTTTCGGCCTGGATCTACCAGATCTCGCGAAACCGGCAGATTGATGTGATCCGCAAAGAACGCCGCCCGGTGCCGGAAGAACTTAAACAACCCGACGCGCCTCAGGAAGATGCGGCACAGATGGTGGCGCTGGATCAAGAGGTCCAAAAGCTGAGGGCGGCCCTGTCCAGCCTAAAGCCGGCCCAGCGAGACATAGTGGAAAAGGCCTATCTGGGTGAACTGAGCCATAGTGAAATTCACGCTCAAACGGGATTGCCATTGGGGACAATCAAATCCCGCATCCGTCTTGGGATGGAAAAATTGCGCCAAGACCTGAAAGCAAGGGGGCTGTCATGACTGACATCACTCATCATATCCCGGATCGTTTGCTTGCGGCCTATGCCGCCGGGCATCTTGAGCATGGGTTTGCCATGGTGGTCGCGGCGCATGTGTCCATGTGCGATAGCTGCCGGGCCCAGTTGGGCGCGCATGAGGCGCTGGGCGGCGCCGTGCTGGACGGTTCTGCGGCAGAGGGCCTGTCTGAGGATCTGAAGCTGCGGGTTCTGGACATGCTGGATGCGCCTGCGCCGCCTGAACCTCCGCGTTTCTCACGGTCTGGCATATACCCCGGACCGGTGATGCAAACGCTGAGCGGGCGTCCTGTGAAATGGTCGGCGCTGGGCATGGGGGTTCGCCAATCCATCCTGCATCGCGACAGGCAAAGCTCGGTGCGGCTGCTGTACATTCCGCCGGGCATGGCAGTGCCGGATCATGGGCACAACGGGCTAGAACTGACGCTGGTACTGCAGGGCGCGTTTCATGATGAAACAGGCCGCTTTGGCATTGGCGATGTGGAATGCGCCGATGATGATCTGGAACATACGCCCATAGCCGAAGAGGGCGATCCCTGTATCTGCCTTGCGGCCACCGATGCCGCCCTTCGGTTCAGCGCGGTTGTTCCCCGCCTGCTGCAGCCGCTGTTTCGGATCTGACATGAAAAAGGCCGCCCGGACGGGGGCGGCCTTTTCTTTTGATATCTTCGACGCTTAGGCGTTGATCAGTTTGCCCATGGCGCGGCCTGTGTCGATCATCCGGCAGGAGAATCCCCACTCGTTGTCATACCAGCTGACGATACGCACCAGCCCTTCGCTGGTGACGCTGGTCTGCGGCGCGGCAAAGGTAGAAGAATGCGGATCGTGGTTGAAATCGGACGACACCAGCGGCGCATCCTCATAGCCCAGAATACCTGCCAGCTTGCCTTCTGCGGCGGCGGCGATCTCGCCGTTGATGGCCTCAACCGTGGCAGCGCGCTCTGGCACAAAAGTCAGATCCACCAGCGATACATTGGCGGTGGGAACACGAATAGCAGAGCCTTCCAGGCGGCCCTTCAGGTGCGGCAGTACTTCGGCGATGGCGCGGGCTGCACCCGTCGAGGTCGGGATCATCGACAGGGCGGCGGCACGGGCGCGGTAGAGATCTTTGTGGCTGGTGTCATGGGTCGGCTGGTCGCCGGTATAGGCGTGGATGGTGGTCATGTAGCCGGTCTTGATACCAAAGGCATCGTCCAGCACTTTGGCCACAGGCGCCAGGCAGTTGGTGGTGCAGGAGGCATTGGAGACGACCACGTCATCCTTGGTCAGGTCTTCGTGGTTGACGCCGTATACAACGGTACGGTCGGCGTCTTTGCCAGGAGCAGAGATCAACACCCGCTTGGAGCCGTTCTTCAGCAGCAGTTCGGCCTTGTCACGGGCGGTGAAGATACCGGTGCATTCATAAGCGATATCCACGTCCTGCCAGGGCAGCTCTTCGGGGTTGCGGATGGCGGTCAGGCGAATGGTGTGGCGGCCGGCTTTCAGGGTGTCGCCTTCGATGCTGACATTGCCGCGCAGACGGCCGTGAACACTGTCATATTTCAGCAGATGCGCCAGGGTCTCTGGCGGGGAGAGGTCATTGACGGCGACCACTTCGATGTCCTGCACATCGTTCTCGATCAGGGCGCGCAGAACATTGCGGCCGATACGGCCAAATCCGTTGATTGCGATTTTCAAGGTCATGGCGTGTCTCCAGCGGATTTTTGATAACGATAACGGTTGCGGCACCGTTACCGGTAACAGTCGCTCAATTCAACCCCTAGCTCGATCAATTATTCTCTGATGTGGCCCTTGCGGAAACTGCCGTGGCGGGCGACCATAGCACTTATGACCAAGAAACTTCTGCTGAAAGACGTCGCACGCCTGGCTGGGGTTAGCGAAATGACGGCCTCCCGCGCATTGCGCGGCGCGCCGGACGTCTCAGAACGGACCCGCGTCAAAGTCGAAGAAATCGCCCGCAGCCATGGCTACGTGCCCAACCGTATTGCCGGGTCCCTGTCTTCGCAGTCGGTGAACCTGGTTGGGGTGGTGGTGCCCTCCCTCAGCAGTTTCGTGTTTCCCGAGGTGCTGAACGGTATTTCATCGGTGCTGAAAGAAAGCCCGCTGAAACCGGTGGTTGGCGTGACCGGCTATGATCTGGAAGAAGAAGAAAGCGTGATCCGCGAGATGCTCAGCTGGCAGCCCTCAGGGCTGATCGTCGCCGGGCTGGAACATTCGGACGCGACCCGAAAAATGCTGGTGCAGGCGGGCTGCCCGGTGGTTGAGATCATGGATGTGGATGGTGACCCGGTTGGGCATTGCGTCGGCATTTCGCATCTGGAGGCGGGGCGCGACACGGCGCAGCAGATCCTGCGTCGCGGCTATCGCAGAATTGGCTTCATCGGCACCAAGATGCCGCAGGATTTTCGCGCCCGAAAGCGGTTCGACGGGTTCACCGATGCGCTGGCCGCCGAAGGGGTCACGCTTGCAGATGCCGAACACTATTCGGGCGAATCGTCGATTGAGACGGGTCGTCTGCTGACAGCGCAGATGATGGCGCGCAGCCCCGAGGTGGACTGTATATACTACTCCTCTGACGTGATGAGCGTCGGCGGGCTGATGCATTGCCTCGCCACCGGCATATCAGTGCCGGGAGATATCGCGCTGGCCGGGTTCAACAATCTGCAGATCCTGCAGGGTCTGCCTATGCAGCTTGCAACAACGGATGCCTGTCGCCGCCAGATCGGCGTGCGCGCGGCAGAAATTCTTCTCGACAGCCGTAGTCGAAAAGACATCGGCCTTCCGGTGCTCGAAAGCCTGTCTCCGGCGTTTTCACCGGGCCAGTCTTTGTAACTCAGCAGCGGATTTCTGAGCTGTTGCGACAGGGCCATCTCGGCAGCCCTTGCTTTTTTCTTTCGCTTTTCGCTATTTTCGAAACGAACCGATTTAGGTGCGAAAGAAATGAAAGCGTCGAAAAACACAAAACTCCGCCATGCGGCCATCCTCAGTCACCTCAAGCAGAGTGGCCGGGCCACCGTTGATGAGCTGGCCGAGATTTTTGCGACCACGCCACAGACTATCCGCAAAGACTTGAACTTTTTGTCCGAAGACGGCCGGGTCATGCGGTTTCATGGCGGGGCCTCTTTGCTGGCCGGGACCGAGTATACGCAGTTCGAAGTGCGTCAGGCCATTGCGCGTGATGAAAAGGAAGCGATCGGAAAGGCAGTAGCGGGGCTGGTGCCCAGTCATACGGCCGTCATTATCAATTCTGGCACCACGACCGCGGCGGCCGCGCGCAATTTCATCAATCATGCGGGTTTGAAAATTGTCACGGATTCCGTGTCCGTTGCCAATGATATCAGACGGTTCCCCGGCGTGGAGGTAATGGTGCCGGGCGGAATTGTACGCCCGTCGGATGGTGCCATACTGGGCGAGGCGGCGGTGGATTTCATCCGCCAGTTCCGGGCTGACATCGCTGTTATAGGCGCGGCTGCAGTGGCTCAGGATGGGGCGTTGCTGGATTATGATCTGCGGGAAGCCTCGGTCGCGCGGGCAATCATTGAAAATGCGCGCCATGTCATTCTGGCGGTCGACAGTTCAAAATTTGACGGAATGGCTCCTGTCTGTATCGGGCATCTGTCGCAGGTGCATACAATGGTTACCGACCAGCGCTGCCCTGCGGCGTTGAAGGCGCTGTGCCAGTCGCATGGTGTTGGCTTGGTGGAGGCTTAACAGCGACGCGCTCTTTTTCTTGACACATAGCTTCGAATTGTGGTCACTATCGAAAGTAACGAAAGAATATCGAACCTTTTGGTACTGCATGTGAACTGATGCCCCTGGGGAGGAAGGTATCGGAATGGTTATTTTTAATTCTCTGGTTTGGGTGAATACGCAGATCCTGCGCGCGGGCCGTTTCCTTGGTTGGATGGCGCTGGCGCTGATGGTTCTGGTGATCCTGACGCAGGTTTTCTGCCGCTACGTCCTGAACAACGCGCTGCCCTGGCCGGATGAAGCGGCGCGGTTCCTGATGCTGTGGATGACCGGGCTGATGGCCCCCTCCGCCTACCGCTGGGGCGGGTTTGTCTCCATCGATATGCTGGAAGGCGCATTGCCGCGCCGGGCGGGCGCCGTGCTTGGGCTGCTCCTGTTGGGGATGTCGCTGGCCGTTCTTCTGATGGCATTGCCGCATGGGCACAAACACACTCTGGGCTTTGGCGGGAATTTCTCCAGTTCTTCGCTCAAACTGCCGCTGGACTGGGTTGGGCTGGAGGTGGTGAAGGTCAAACTGCGCTACATGTATGCCTCGCTTTATGTCTGCGTGCTGCTGCTGATTTCAGTGAATATCGAGCTGATCCTGCGCGCCGCACTTCGGATTGTTTCACCTGATAGCGAACTGCCGGATGACGATGGCAGCGGCTTTGCGATGGAGGCCGACTGATGCTGGCACTGTTTCTGCCCGTCTTCCTTGTCTTCCTGATGATCGGCCTGCCGGTGGTCTTTGCCCTGTTGCTGGCTCCGGGCTTGCTGCTGTCGCTGAATGGTCAGGAGCGAGACATCGCGCTACTTTACCGCAATGTTTACAACGGCATGGACAGTTTCCCCTTGATGGCGTTGCCGTTCTTTGTGCTGGCGGGCGAGCTGATGAACCGCGGTGGTATCACCATGCGGCTGGTCGAATTCAGCCAGGCGCTGATGGGCCATTTCCGTGGCGGGCTGGCGCATGTGAATATCCTTAGCTCGATCCTGTTTGCCGGGCTTTCCGGGTCGGCGGTGGCAGATACTTCGGCGCTTGGCTCCACCCTGATCCCGGCGATGGAGAAAAATGGCTATACCCGTACCTTTGCCGCCGCCGTGACGGCTGCAAGCTCGGTGATCGGGCCGATTATTCCACCCTCAGGCATCATGATCATCTATGCCTATGTGATGGGAGAAAGCGTCGCGGCGCTGTTCCTTGCGGGGATCGTGCCGGGCATTCTGGTGGGCGTCGGGCTGATGCTGGTGGTGCGCCTGATGGCGGACAAATACGACCTGCCCAAGGCTGAACGCATCGTGCATCAGAACCAGACCATCACGCCGCTGGAAGAACGGGTGAGTTTTTTCCTGCTGCGTTTGAACCTCGCCGGTGTTCTGGCAGGGTTGTTCGCTGCTGTGGCCGCGTTGCTGCGGATGACGGGCACCGAGATTGGTGTGAACGGCTGGCTGGTCTTCCTGGTCTTTTTGCCGGTCGCTCATCTTCTGCTGTTGCGCCTGCGCACCAAGGTCAGCCCGGATTTCCGCATCATCTGCAAAAAGGCCGTGGCGCCCTTGCAGACGCCGATCATCATCCTGGGCGGTATTCTCGTTGGTGTCTTTACCCCAACCGAAGCCAGTGCTGTGGCCGTGGCTTATGCGTTGATCGTGTCGTTCTTCATCCTGCGATCAATGAAGCTGAGCGATCTGCCCGCGGCCCTGACTCGCGCTGCGCTCAGCTCTTCAACCGTTCTGCTGCTTGTTGGTGCGGCGGTGGCCTTCAAAACCGTGGTCAGCCTGAGCCACGCGCCGGAAACCATGGCCGCCTTTATCCTTGGCCTGTCGGAAAATCCGCTGATTCTGCTGTTCCTGATCAACATCCTGCTGTTTGTCGTCGGCATGTTCTTGGACGCGGGGCCCGCGATCATCATTCTGGGCCCGATCCTGGGTCCGATCTTTGTCGATCTCGGCGTTCACCCGGTCCATTTCGCCATCATCATGAGCGTCAATCTGACCGTGGGGCTGGCAACGCCACCCATGGGGCTGGTGCTGTTTGTGGCCAGTTCCGTGTCCGGTGAAAAGGTCGAGGCTATTTCCCGCGCAATCCTGCCGTTTCTCTTGGTTGAAGTGGCGGTGATCTTTCTCATCACCTACGTACCGGCTATCTGCATGACAATCCCGCGTCTGACCGGGTTTGTTCAATAAAAACTAGTGAAGTCAATAAGTTCGCAAGGAGGAAACCGATGATCAAATCAACTCTAAAGGCCCTGACGGCCGCCGCACTGCTGGCGGGCACAGCGATGGCGGCACAGGCAGCGGATTACACCATCCGCGCCACGGCCAATTCCAATGAAAACGACGAAGACTATGATGGTCTGATCGTTTTCAAGAACTTTGTTGAAAGTGCTTCCAACGGCGCGATCGAGGTCGAGCTGTTCATCGGCACCCAGCTCTGCGGCAATGGCGCAGAATGCCTGCAGGGCGTGGCTGACGGCACCGTCGACGTCTATATCTCCACCTCGGGCGGGGCGTCGGGGATCTTCCCTTATGTTCAGGTTCTGGATCTGCCCTATCTGATGGCCAACGACCGCATTGCCGAGGCGGTGCTGTCGGGTGATTTCACCCGTACAATGCGCTCCATGGCGCTGGAGGACAGTGATGGCGCGATCCGTCTGATGACCATCGGCAACACCGGCGGCTGGCGCAACTTCGCCAATACCAAGCGCCGCGTGGCCAGCCCGTCGGACATGGAAGGCCTGAAGATCCGCACCGTGGTCGCCGATCTGCCGCAGGAGCTGGTCAAGGCATTGGGTGCCTCGCCGACACCGATCCCGTGGCCCGAGCTGTTCACCAGCTTCCAGACCGGCGTGGTTGAGGGATCCAAGAACGGTATCACCGACATCATGGGCATGAAATTCCCGGATGCGGGCCTGCAGTATGTGACGCTGGATGGTCACGCCTACATGGGCGCGCTGTGGTGGATGAACAACGCCAAGTTCATGGACATGCCGGAAGACCTGCGCCGCGTGGTGGTTGATGGGTTCTCGGCCCTGCAGCAGGCAACCTTCGCTTCGCCCAAGCGCAAGTCGATCCAGGCCTATTCCGATTTTGTCGCCGGCGGCGGTGATCTCTACGTGCCCAGCCCGGCTGAAAAGGCAGCCTTCAAGGAAGCCGCAGCCCCGGTTTATGACTGGTTCAAAGGCAATATCGATGGTGGTGAGAAGATCTTCTCGGCGCTGACGGAGGCTGTTGCAGCCGCCGAAGCTGATATCGAAGCAGGTATGGCACAGGATCTGAACTGATCCACATCCCACATAGGGTCCGGGGGGTCTCCCCCCGGACCATTCTTACCGGAACGGGTAAAGCCAGACCCGGTAGTCGTCCACCAGCACATGGGCTTTTTCGATTTGTTCGCGCGTCATCTTCTTCACCACATCTTCAAGCGATATGGCTGCATCGGGGTCCCCTCCGATGGCGGAGAGCGTGTACCACATGTAGGCCCTGACCAGGTCCGGTGCGGGCATGCCGCGACCGACCTCATAATACCAGCCAATGCCCGACTGTGCCCCGGCGTGGCCCTTCATCGAGGCGCGCAGATACCATTCAAAGGCGCGCACATCGTCCCGCTCAACCCCCAGCCCCAACGCATACATCACCCCGATCAGCTCCTCCGCCTCGGCATTGCCGCTGCGCGCGGCGGGCAGAAACTCCTGCATGGCGCCAGCGTAATCCTTGGCATCCATCAGGTCGCGGCCGGTTTCAATCTCGGCCAGCGCAGGCGTGGCAGTCAGCATCAGGGCCAATATCGGGGCGGTGGCAATTCTTCTCATAACCTCTCCATTCGTAACAGTTTTCTTGGCGCGGCCTTGGGGGTGTTCGCTTGCGCGCCCGCGTATGGGAACCCGCTTCCGGCGCCCTTGCAACCCTCTGATTTCATCCGGTTCGATGCGGATCAGGCGCGGATAGGGCAGCTCTTGTTTTTTGATCCGATCCTGTCCGGCAATCGCAACATCGCCTGTGCCACCTGCCACCATCCGGAGCACGGCACTGGTGATGCCCTGTCGCTGGGGATCGGTGAGGGCGGTACCGGGCTTGGCCCCGACCGCAGGCCGGGCGCAGGGGCCGCGCGTATCATTAAGCGCATCCCGCGCAACGCACCGGCCCTGTGGAACCTAGGCGCGCGTGAGGTGGATGTGATGTTCCACGATGGGCGGCTGTCTGTTTCGGACATCTACGACAACGGTTTTGACAGCCCGGCGCAGGAATGGCTGCCTGAGGGGCTGAACTCTATCCTTGCCGCGCAGGCACTGTTTCCGATGACCTCGCAGTTTGAAATGGCGGGCGATCCGAAAGAAAATCAGGTAGCTGGGGCTGCCTATGACCGGATCGACGCGGTCTGGCCGATCATCGCCAAACGGGTGCGGATCATCCCGGAATACGCCGAGATGTTCGTTGGCGCCTTTGACGATGTGACCAGCCCGCTGGACATCACCATCACCCATGTCGCCAATGCGCTTGCGGCCTTTGAGGGCACGGAGTTTCAGAGCTTTGACAGCCCCTTTGACGCCTTTCTTGCGGGGGATGCAGCGGCGCTGACACCGGACCAGAAAGCGGGAATGGATTTGTTTTATGGTGAGGCCGGCTGTGCCGACTGTCACTCCGGGCCCCTTCTGACCGACCAGAAATTTCACGCACTGATGCTGCCGCATTTCGGCCCCGGCAAGACCCGCCAGTGGGATCCGGTTGTGCGCGATGTGGGGCGCATGGGGGCTTCGGACCGGTTGGAGGATGCCTATCGTTTCCGGACACCGTCGCTTCGCAATGTGGCACTGACCGCGCCTTACGGCCACAACGGGGCCTATGCCACGCTCGACGGCATTCTGCGCCATCACCTAGATGCACGCAGTGAATATCGCAACTGGCAGCCACAACTGGCCGCCTTGCCGGACGTGCCCTGGCTCGCCTCGGCCGATTTTCTGCCCATGCAGGACGGTCGCGAGCGTGCGCGTCTGGCCTCGCGACTTGATCTGGAGCCGGTGAGCCTGACCGATGCCGAGATTGCACAGGTCATTTCATTCTTAAACGCGCTGACCGGCACTGACAGCCTTAGGGGTCGTCTGGGGCGTCCCGAAACCGTGCCCAGCGGGCTGGAGGTTCCTGAATGACCAAGGTTCTGTGCGTCGGCGCGGCGGTTGTCGACTTTGTTTTCCAGCTGCCTGACCTGCCCGACCGGGCCGAGAAATACGGTACCGAGAACGCGGCCATCGTGGGCGGTGGATGTGCCGCCAATGCGGCGGTGGCTGTGTCGCGATTGGGTGGTCAGGCGGTTCTGGGGGCACGGCTGGGCGATGACGCCATCGGCGATATGGTGGTGGCAGGTGTCGAGGCTGAAGGTGTCGATTGCGCCAATGTGACCCGCACGCCGCGCGCGCGCAGCTCCTATTCCTCGGTCTATCTTGACCAGCGCGGCGAACGCCAGATCGTGAACTTTCGCGGTGCTGGGCTGCATTTGGACACCGGCTGGTTCGCGGGCCTGCAAAATGTGGCGGCTGTCCTGACTGATACGCGCCGCGTTGCAGCTGCCGAGGATGCGCTGACGATGGCCCGCACCCGCGGCATTCCCGGCGTGCTGGACGGCGAGGCGCCGGTTGATCCCGGCCTTGTCTCATTGGCCAGCCATGCGGCGTTCTCGATGCAAGGTCTGCGCGATCTGGCGCCGGACCTTGGCCCGGAAGAGGCATTATTGAAAATCTCGGCCGAACACGGCTGCTGGGCCTGCGTGACCGATGGCGAAAACGGCGTCTGGTTCACCGGGTTTGACGGCATCGAACACTGTCCGGCCTTCCCGGTTACCCCTGTCGACACGCTCGGCGCGGGCGATGTCTGGCATGGTGCCTTCACCCTCGCGCTTGCCGAGGGGCAGGACGAGGCGACGGCCATCCGGTTTGCCTGCGCGGCAGCCGCTCTCAAATGTTTGAAACCCGGTGGCCGGGAGGGCGCGCCCTCCCGCACCGATACGGAAACTTTCCTCAAGGAGCAGGAAGCATGACTCTCACCCCTGGTAAACTGTGGGGCCTGCGTCGCATGGCGGACGCAAATGGCGTGTTCAAGATGACAGCGGTGGATCAGCGTCCGCCAATCAAGGGCCCGATTGCCGCCCATATGGGCTCCGAACAGGCCCCGTGGGATCAGGTCGCCCGCTTCAAGGGCCTGCTGGTGGAAACGCTGCAGGACCAGAGCACCGCCATGCTGCTGGATCCGCATTACGCCATTCCACACAGTCTGGATGTTCTGTCACCGCAAAAGGGCCTGATCGTCACGCTGGAAGACAGTCTGTTTGAGGAAACCGCCGCAGGGCGTCTTTCGTCGGACATTGACGACTGGACCGTGGCCAAAATCAAACGCATGGGCGGCGACGCGGTAAAGGTCCTAGCCTGGTACCGGCCCGATGCGGGCGATGAGGTCAACAAGGCCCAGCAGGATTACGTCAAACGCATCGGCGAGGAATGCGCCCGCTATGACATTCCCTTCCTGTTCGAGCTGCTGGTCTATCCGCTGGCGGCTGATGCCCATCAGACCAAGGACTATGTCGAGATGCAGGGCAAGAAGGCCGATGATGTGCTTGCCTCGGTCGAAGAATTCGCCAAGCCCGAATATGGCGTTGATGTCTTCAAGCTGGAAAGCCCGGTGAATGCGGCGGATGCCGATGGCTCTGCCGCGGTGCAGGCGGTGTTTGACGAAATGGGCCGTCTCGCGGGGCGTCCTTGGGTGATGCTGAGCGCCGGGGCCGGCAAGCCGGAATTCCGCAAAGTGCTGGAGCATGCCTTTGCCGCCGGGGCCTCGGGTTTTCTGGCGGGTCGCGCAATCTGGCTGGATGCCTTCAACGCCTATCCAGACTGGGATGCGATCCGGGCTGGGCTGGAGGGCGGCGCGGCGGACTACATGCGCGACATCTCTGATCTTGCAGATGCCAAGGCGGCGGATTGGACCAAACACTCCTGCTACGGTGAAGGCGGCGCGCGTTTTACACCGGGTGATGCAAGCTTTCGCCATGACTATGCCGATTTCGGAGTCTGATAGAAATGAAACTGGGAATTCTCCCCCTTGGCCGACCCACATTCGACGTGGGCTATGCCGAGGAAAAGCTGGCAGCGATGCTGACTGCACTGGCGGCAACCGGGCACGAGGTCTGCGGCCCGCGCGAGCTGCTGTTTGATGCGGAGGCCACCAAGGCAGGCATTGCCGCCCTCAAAGGCGCGGGCATTGATCAAGTCTTGCTGCTGCAAGTCACCTTCACGGATGCCTCAATGACGGTGGCGGCGGCCAATGCCTTTGACACACCGTTGTCGATCTGGGCCGTGCCGGAGCCGCGCAGCGGTGGGCGTTTGCGGCTCAATGCCTTTTGCGGTCTCAATCTTGCCAGCCACGCCCTGCGCCGCAACGGGCGCGACTTTGGCTGGCTCTATGCCGATCCCGAGGCCGAAATCGACGGGGGTCTTGCGGCCTTGCTGGATGGCCAGCGGCAGGCCGGCCAGCTGGGCCCAGAGGGCATTCCTGCAGCCACAGACGCCGGAAACCGCATCGCCAAGGCCGTCAGTGGCCGCCGCATCGCCCGTATCGGTGATCACCCCGAAGGGTTCGACACTTGCGCCTATGATGCGGATGCCGTGGATGCATTGGCGGGCGTCAAAGTGGATGCTTTGGAGCTGGAGGATCTGTTTGATCAGGCCCGTAAGGTGTCCGATGAGACCGCCTCAGCGTTGCGCGCCGCAGCGGATAAGGACGTGTCGGGGCTGCAAGAGTTAGACCAGCCACAACTGGACCGCTCTCTGCGGCTGAAGGCCGGGCTGGACACTCTGCGCGGATCCGGGGGCTATGACGCTTTTGCTATCCGCTGCTGGCCGGAAACCTTCACCGAATACGGCGGCGCGATCTGCGGCCCTGCGGGTATGCTGGGAGAGGCCAAAGTGCCCTGCGCTTGCGAGGCAGATGTTTACGGCGCCCTGACCCAGCTGGTGCTGATGGAGGCCGCGGATGCGCCGGTGTTCCTCACCGATCTGGTGGATATGGACGCGAGCGACAATTCGGGCGTGGTCTGGCACTGCGGGCAGGCGCCATTGTCGATGCGCGACCCCAAAGTCGCGGCCGAGGCGACGGTTCACACCAACCGAAAACAGCCGCTGTTGTTCCAGTTCCCGCTAAAGCCCGGCACGGTTACCCTGATGCGGATCAGCCAGGCTGATGGCCGCCCGCATATGGTGCTGGCCAAGGCGGAAATGCTGGAACGCCCCATGGCCTTTACCGGCACCTCCGGTGTTCTGCGCTTTGATCGCGGGGCCGATGTGGTGCTGGAGGATATCATCGCCTGCGGCCTCGAACACCATATGGCGCTGGCCTACGGCGATCACCGTGCCGCCCTGCGCGGCACCGCCGGGGCCATGGGCCTCCCCCTATTGGAGCTTTGAAGATCATGACACTGCGCTATGGCCTGATCGGATCGGGCATGATGGGACAGGAACACATTCGCAACCTTAACCTGCTGGAGGGCTGCGAAGTCACCGCCGTGGCCGACCCGGACGAGGGCATGCGCAACCAGTCGGCAGTGACCGCAGGCGGGGCGGCGGCGTTTGCCGATTATAAGGACATGCTGGCGGCCAATGTCTGCGACGCGCTGCTGATCGGTGCACCAAACGACACCCATTATGGCATCCTGATGGATGTGCTGGATACCAACCTGCCGATCCTGTGTGAAAAGCCGCTTTGCACCACCACGGCCCATTGCCGCGAGGTGCTGGCCAAGGCCGAGGGTCGCGCCGCGCCGGTCTGGGTGGCGATGGAGTACCGTTACATGCCGCCCGTGCAGCGTCTGCTGTCCGAGCTGCAGGCCGAAACTGTCGGTACGCCGCGTATGATGTCGATCCGCGAGCACCGCTTTCCTTTCCTCGAAAAGGTCGGTGACTGGAACCGCTTCAGCGCCCGCACCGGCGGCACACTTACGGAAAAATGCTGTCATTTCTGGGATTTGATGCGGCTCGCCCTGCACAGTGATCCGGTACGGGTCTATGCCTCGGCTGGCGTTGATGTGAACCATTTGGACGAGGCCTATGAGGGCCGCACGCCGGATATCCTCGACAATGCCTATGTTACCGTTGATTTCGCCAATGGCGCGCGCGGCATGCTGGATTTGTGCATGTTTGCCGAAGGCTCCTATTGGCAGGAGGTCATTTCAGTCACCGGTGAAAGGGCCCGCGTGGAGGCCAGGGTGCCGGGACCTGCGCGCTTCACTACCGATGGCCGCGAACGCGCCTCTGAGATCGAAATCTCGCACCGTGCCTCCAAGGAGGTGATCCGCGAAGAGATCGAGGTGGATGAGGCGATCCTGTCGGCAGGGGATCACCACGGGTCGACCTTCTATCAGCACATGCGCTTTCGCGATCTGGTGACATCCGGCAAAGGCGCCCCCGAGGTCTCGCTCAGAGACGGGCTGTGGTCCGTCATTGTGGGTGAGGCGGCCGAGCAGAGCGCACGCACAGGCCAAGCGGTGGAGGTCAGCCTATGATTGAGGACTTCGGCCAGATGCCGGACGGCCCCCCTGTGCAGCGCATCCGCTTGATCGGCGGCGGGCTGACGGCCCATGTGCTGACCTATGGCACGGTGCTGCAGGACCTGCGGCTGGAGGGGCACGCAGCACCTCTGGTGCTGGGCTTTGCAGATTTCCCGTCATACCTGAAACATTCGCGCTATTTTGGGGCCACGGCCGGGCGTTGCGCCAATCGCATCCGCGACGGCCATCTGGAGCTGGATGGGCAGACCTATCAGCTGGACCGGAATTTCCTCGGCAAACACGCCCTGCACGGCGGCGCGGTCAGCATGGGCAAGCAGCTCTGGACGCTGGAGGATCACGCGATGGATTGGGCGGCCTTTTCCATTGTGCTGGAGGATGGCCATATGGGCTATCCCGGTCGGCTGAAGGCCCGGGTGACCTATGCGCTGCTGCCCGGCGGCGTGTTCGATGTGCAGATGGAGGCCACAACGGATGCGCCGACGCTCTGCAATATGGCGCATCACAGCTACTGGTGTCTGGACGGCAGCGGATCGGCGGCAGACCATCTGCTGCAGGTCGATGCCGATCATTACCTGCCGGTCGATGAAGAACTGATCCCGACCGGTGAGGTGGCAGCGGTTGCGGGGACCGGGTTTGATTTTCGCACTCCGGCGCCTGTTTCGCAGGTGGGATCGCTGTTTGACCATAGCTTCTGCCTGTCACGCCAGCGTGGGTTGATCCGCCCGGTGGCTTTGCTGCGCAGCGCGGCGTCAGGTGTCGGTCTTGAGCTGCGGACAACGGAACCCGGACTTCAGGTCTATGATGGGGCCAAACTGGACATACCGGTGCCCGGATTGGATGGGCAAAAAATGAGCGCTCACGCTGGAATTGCAATCGAACCGCAGGTCTGGCCCGACGCGCCAAATAATCCGGATTTCCCACAGGCCGTTTTGCGGCCCGGCGAAACCTACAGACAACATAGCCAATTCAAGATTTCAAAGGACTGAGCAATGACCAGCTTCAACGGATATCTACTGCAGGCCAACCTGATCGGAGGCGCATGGACCGGCGCGGCGGACGGCGGCACGATTGATGTCACCAACCCGGCAACCGGGGCGGTTCTGGGCACTGTGCCCAACTGCGGCGCGGGCGAGACCGAAGCGGCGATTGCCGCTGCCAAAGCGGCCTTTGCGGGCTGGTCGCGCTCGGATCTGATGCTGCGTGTCGGTCTGCTTCAAAAGCTGCATGATGCGCTGATGGACAATCAGGAGGCGCTGGCTCAGCTGCTCACAGCCGAACAGGGCAAGCCGCTGTTTGAGGCCCGCGGCGAGATCGCCATCGGGGCCGCCTATATCCGCTGGTTCGCCGAGGAAATCCGCCGCAAGAAAGGCGAGATCGTCCCGGCACCGCAAGCGGGCCGCCGTCTACTGGTGACACATCACCCTGTGGGTGTTGTTGGTGCCATCACGCCGTGGAACTTCCCCTCTTCGATGCTGGCGCGCAAACTGGGCCCGGCACTGGCGGCAGGCTGCACGGTGGTCGCCAAACCGGCAACCGTCACGCCATACTCTGCGCTGGCCTGGGGCAAACTTTGTGAAGAGGTGGGTTTCCCGGCCGGTGTGGTGAACATCGTCACCGGCTCGGCCCGCGCCATTGGTGGCGCGATCATGGACAGCCCGGATGTGCGCAAGGTGACCTTCACCGGCTCCACCGAAGTGGGCAAGACACTGATCCGCCAGTCGGCGGATACGGTGAAGAAGGTCTCAATGGAGCTGGGCGGCAATGCGCCCTTCATTGTCTTTGATGATGCCGACATCGATGCCGCCATCGAGGGCGCGATGATCGCCAAATACCGCAATATGGGCCAGACCTGTGTCTGTACCAACCGTTTCTACGTGCAGGCGGGGGTGCACGATGCATTCGTGGCCAAGCTGACCGCTGCCACCGAGGCCCTGAAAGTGGGCGATGGGACAGGCGAGGGCGTCATGCAGGGCCCCATGATCGACGCAGGCGCGATCGCCAAGGTGGAAGAGATGATCACGGACGCCACCGCCAAAGGCGGCAAGATCGCCACCGGCGGGGCAAGGCACGAGCTGGGCGGCACATATTTCCAGCCCACCGTCGTCACCGGGGCCACTCAGGATATGCAGTTCGCCAGAGATGAGATTTTTGGCCCGCTGTCGGCGGTCTTCAAGTTCGACACCGAAGACGAGGCCATGGAGGCGGCCAACGACACCGAGTTTGGGCTCGCGGCCTATGCCTATACCCGCGATCTGGGCCGTATCTTCCGCCTGAATGAGCGGCTGGAATACGGGCTGATTGGTATCAATGCCGGGCTGATCACCACGGTCGAGGCCCCCTTTGGTGGCGTGAAGGAAAGTGGCATGGGCAAGGAGGGCGGCACGCAGGGGCTGGATGATTATCTGGTCTCAAAATACACCTGCCTGGCGGGTTTGGATCAATGATCCTGATCACTGAATTCATGGATGAAGATGCGGTTGCGCGGCTTAAGGCGGCGCATCCGACAACCTATGATCCCGTGCTTGCGGATCATCAGGCGGATATTCCGGGGCTGATGAACGGTATTGAGGCGCTGATCGTGCGAAACCGGACGCAAGTTACGTCCGACCTGCTGGCCTCGGCGCCTGATCTGAAGGTGGTCGGGCGGCTGGGGGTTGGTCTGGACAATATCGACCTTGTGGCCTGCAAGGCGCGAGATGTGACGGTGATCCCGGCCATAGGTGCAAACACCCTTTCGGTGGCGGAATATGTGGTGACCAACGCGCTGGTTCTGCTGCGCGATGCCTATCAGGCCAAACATGCGATGATGGCGGGCAACTGGCCGCGTGCCGCCTGTTCGGGGCGTGAGGCAGCAGGGCGAAAGCTGGGTCTCATTGGATTTGGCGGTATCGCACAGGAAACCGCGCGAATGGCCCGCGCCATGGGCATGACCGTTTGTGCCGCCGATCCCTTTGTGCCGGTGGATAGCCCGGCTTGGGTCGGGGTGGAACAGATGGATCAGGCAGCCGTGTTGGCATCGTCCGATGTGGTCAGCCTGCATGTGCCGCTGGTGGCGGAGACCCGGCATGTAATCAATGCCGAGACGCTGAAAACCATGAAGCCGGAAGCGGTTCTGATCAACGCCGCGCGTGGCGGTGTGGTGGATGACGCGGCATTGGCGGATGCGTTGCGTGCCGGCACCATCTCAGGTGCGGCGCTGGATGTGTTTGAGGTCGAACCCCTGACCAAGGAGGCGTCACAGGTGTTTAAAGGTCTGAAAAACTTGATCCTTACACCGCATATCGCCGGGGTGACAAAAGACAGCGACGTCCGTGTCGGCGAAATGATCGCAGAAGGGGTGCTCGACCGGCTCACCTGAGGCTGGTCGAGCTTTGCGGGGGCCGGGCTCCCGGACGGTCCCCGCTTTTTTACTCTGTTGGATAGGCTGAGCGTTCGCCCGCCATGGGGCGGAGGCGCGGCTGCCGCTTGCGCGGCAGGCAGAGATCAACGCAGGCGCTGTTCGGTCTGACCGTCGAAGAACAACACATCCGCATCGTCGAAATTCAGCGTGACAGTGCTGCCCTCGGGCATTGCCTCGTCGCCGCGGGTTTCCACGATGATCTTTTCACCGCTGCCGGTGCGCAGGTAGTCATAAGCCACGCCGCCCAGACGCTCGCGGATATCAAGGATGATATCGCTGTCGCCTTCTTCCACCAGGAAGTGTTGTGGGCGCAGGCCAACCAAAACCGGCGCGCCTTCGCCTGGCAGGGCCACTGTGGTTTCAATCGTGCGATTGCCGAGTGAGGGGACCACCACCTTGCCGGCATGAACCTTGCCTTGAAGGAAGTTCATTGCCGGAGAGCCGATGAAGCCTGCCACGAATTTATTGTCCGGGTTCTTATAGAGCTCCATCGGGCTGCCGACCTGCTCGATGCGTCCTGCACGCAGCACCACGATCTTGTCGGCCAGCGTCATCGCCTCGACCTGATCATGGGTGACATAGATCATCGTGGCACCGATTTCCTTGTGCAGACGGGCGATTTCCACCCGCATGTCGACGCGCAATTCTGCATCCAGATTGGACAGCGGTTCGTCGAACAGGAACACCTCGGGCCCGCGCACAATAGCGCGGCCAATGGCAACGCGCTGGCGCTGACCACCAGACAGAGCCTTGGGTTTGCGTTTCAGGTAGTCGTCCAGCTGCAGAATGCGCGAGGCCTCAGAGACTTTGGCGTCAACCTCGGCCTTGGGGGTGCCGTTCATTTTCAGCCCAAACCCCATGTTTTCACCCACAGTCATATGCGGGTAAAGCGCATAGGTCTGGAACACCATCGCCACGCCGCGTTTGGCGGGATCGGCGCTGGTCACATCGCGCGCGCCGATGTTGATCTGGCCGCCGCTGGTTTCTTCCAGCCCTGCGATCATCCGCAGCAATGTGGATTTGCCACAGCCCGAAGGGCCGACAAAGACGCAGAACTCGCCATCGTCGATTTGCAGATCCACACCGTGGATGGCCTGCACATCGCCGTAGAACTTCACGGCCTTGTTCAGTGTTACTCCGGACATCAAAGGGCTCCTTACGTATTACTCAGGTTGGGAACTGCCACGGGGTGGCCTGTTCGCCGATACGGGCTGTTGCATCCAGCAGGCTGGGTTTGAACGCCTGCAGGGTTTCGGGTGAATTGCGGTTGGTGGTCGAGGCGATAGAGACCGCGCCCACCACCTTGCCATTGCCCAATAGGATGGGCGCGGCGATGGAGATGATGCCCTGTTCGTGTTCTTCACGGTCAAAAGCGACGCCGTCTTCGCGGATCTGTTTCAACTCGGCCATCAGGCTTGCGACATCTTCATGAGTGCTGGGCGTGTATTTGACAAAAGCCTGCTGGCGCAGGGCGCGTTCCAGCCTGTCGGGTGACATGAAAGCAAGGATGGCCTTGCCGACACCGGTGGAATGGGCCGGGGCGACGCGCCCCGTCTGGGCAAGGGTTTCGAACAGGACCGAGGCGCGGCGTTTGTCGACAAACAGCACCTGACCGTTTTCCATCTGCGCCAGATGAATGGTCTCTCCGGCCTCTGCTGCCAACTCGTCCAGAATTGGCGCGGCAATGGGCGCGAGCGAGGTCTGCCCCCAGGCCGCATGGGCCATCCGCACCAGCCGCAGCCCCATGGAATAGGTCTGCGCCTCGGGGTCATAGGCCAGCATGCCCTGATTGGTCAGCGTCTGCATCAGCCGGTAGAGCGTCGCCTTGGGGTAGGGGCTCGCTTCCAGAATCTCATTGAATCTGGCCGGCCGTTTAAAGGCCGCTATCTGTTCCAGCACATCACATGCTTTGCCTACCGTTCCGTCTGCGGACATCTCTGCAGTTCCTCCCCATTCCTGACCTGCGCCAAGAATCTGTTGACAACCCTAGTGGCGTCGATGTTAGATTTCAATATGTAAAACTTAGTTCCAAATAATGGAACTTGCAAGACGAAAATAAGGGAGGAAACCATGACAACATTTCTGAAACGCACGGTGGCTGCGATTGCCGCAAGTGCAGCGCTGGCGGTTCCGGCATCGGCGGAACTGACCGGTGATCTGAGCATTTTCCTGGACACATCGAACCCGGCGCCGCGCGCAACGATGGAGGGCATGATCGCCCGCTTTCAGGAGCAGCACCCGGAGCTGAACGTTGAAACCACGGTCATCGACCGCGAAGCCTATAAGACACAGATCCGCAACTTCCTGACCGCCAATGCGCCGGACGTTGCAACCTGGTACGCCGCCAACCGGATGAAGCCCTACGTGGACGCGGGCCTGTTTGAGGATGTGTCTGATCTGTGGGCAGAGCCTGCTATTGCTGACAACCTCGCCTCGACCAAGGGCGCGATGACCATCGACGGCAAGCAGTGGGGCGTTCCTTATACCTACTACCAGTGGGGCGTTTACTACCGCAAAGATATCTTTGACGAGCTGGGCCTGTCCGAGCCGACAAACTGGGCGGAAGAAAAAGCCAACTGCGAAAAAATCGTCGCTTCGGGCCGTGCCTGTTACACCATCGGCACCAAGTTCCTGTGGACCGCCGGCGGCTGGTTCGACTACCTGAACATGCGCACCAATGGTTTCGATTTCCACATGCAGCTTCTGACCGGTCAGGCCAGCTGGGAAAGCGATGAAGTCAAAGCCACCTTCGCCAACTGGCGCGAGCTGGTCGACATGGGCGGTTTCATCGACAATCACCAGACCTACAGCTGGCAGGAAGCGCTGCCCTTCATGGTCAAGGGTGAGGCAGCCGCCTATCTGATGGGCAACTTTGCTGTTGCACCGCTGCGTGACGCAGGCCTGACCGATGATCAGCTGGACTTCTACCAGTTCCCGGCGATCACCGAGGGTGTGGCCATGGCGGAAGACGCGCCGACCGATACGTTCCACATCCCGGCCAACGCCAAGAACAAGGAAGCCGCGCGTGAGTTCCTGCGCTATGTGGTCTCTGCCGACAACCAGACTATTATCAACGCTGGTGACGGCCTTGGTCAGCTGCCGGTCAACGCCAGCAGCGCCGTCGATGATGACAAGTTCCTCAATCAGGGATTTGAGATGCTCTCCTCCAACTCTCCGGGTGGCGTGGCGCAGTTCTTTGACCGCGACGCTCCGGCCGAGATGGCCAAGGTTGCAATGGAAGGCTTCCAGGAATTCATGGTGAAGCCGGACGAGCTGGACCGAATTCTGGCCAAGCTCGAGCGCGCCCGCGGTCGTATTTACAAATAAGCCACCACTCAGCCCCTTTCCGCCATCATGCCTTCGGGACTTGGCGGGGAGGGGTGCTTTACCTCTAGTGTCTAGTGTAAGGAGCGCGCGCGATGGCGGACGCTGTTCTGACCCAAACTGCGGATAAGGAAAGCTGGTTCCACAGAAACCAGCAGGCGATTGCGCCTTGGCTGTTTCTGGCGCCGGGCATCCTGTTCTTTGCAGTCTACGTCATTGCCCCGGTTTTCCAGTCTTTCAACCTGTCGCTTTATGAATGGGACGGGCTGGGGCAGGCGGAATACGTGGGCCTGCGCAACTACGAAGACCTGTACTGGGAATTCGCTGACCGCGATGCCTTCTATACCTCAATGAAGAACAACGTGATCTGGCTGCTGATGTATCTGCTGGCGATCCCGGCGGGCCTGTTCATCGCGCTGTTCCTGAACCAGACGGTGCGCGGCATCCGGCTCTACAAGTCGCTGTTCTTCTTTCCCTTCGTGATCAGCCAGGTTGTTGTTGGCCTGGTTTTCACCTGGTTTTATGACCCCACCTTTGGCCTGCTGAATGCAATGCTGGGCTTTGTTGGCATGGGGCCGCTAAATGTGATGGGCAACGAACACCTCGTGACCTATGGCATCATTTTTGCCGGCCTCTGGCCGCAGACGGCCTATTGCATGATCCTCTACCTCACCGGCCTGAACGCCGTGGACCCCGAACAGATCGAGGCCGGGCGTCTGGACGGGGCCAAGGGCCTGCGGATGCTGTGGTATATCATCCTGCCGCAGCTGCGCCCGGCGACTTTCATTGCCTTTGTGGTGACCATCATCGGATCGCTGCGATCCTTTGATCTGATATCCATCATGACAGGCGGCGGGCCTTTCGGGTCCTCCCGCGTGCTGGCCTATTACATGTTCGAAGTTGCGCTGTCGGAATATGGGTTCCGCATGGGATACGGCGCGGCCATCGCCGTGGTGCTGTTCCTGATCATGATGTGCTTCATCACTTACTTCCTGTGGTCGATGTACCGCGAAGAGCGGGGTCGCTGAGATGTTTCCGACACCAATAGAAAAACAAAGCCAAGGCGCACAGATCGCCTATAAGACCATGCTGCCCATTGCGCTACTGATGTGGCTGGGCCCGCTGCTGGCGGTGGCGCTCTTCTCGATCAAGCCTGAAGCGGATTTTGTGAACGCCAACTACTGGGGCATGCCGTCAACGTTTGAGGGCGCCGCGAACTATGGCAAGGTGTTCTTTGGCAGTGATATGCCGCGCTACCTGCTGAATTCCTTCCTGATCACTGTGCCCACGGTGATCGGCGCAGTCGCACTCAGCTCGATGACGGGGTTTGCGCTGGGGGTCTATAAATTCCGTGCCAACCTGTGGATCTTCTTCATGTTTGTGGCCGGAAACTTTGTGCCCTTCCAGATCCTGATGGTGCCGGTGCGTGACCTGACGCTGGAGCTGGGCCTGTATAATACCAAAACCGGCCTTGTGCTGTTCCACATCGCTTTCCAGACCGGGTTCTGTACCCTGTTCATGCGCAACTTCATCCGCGCCCTGCCGTTTGAGCTGATCGAGGCGGCGCGGGTCGAAGGCGTCGCAGAGTGGAAGATCTTCTGGTATGTTGTGCTGCCGCTGATGAAACCGGCGCTGGCGGCATTGGCCGTGCTGATCTTCACCTTCATCTGGAATGATTACTTCTGGGCCGTGGTTCTGACCCAAGGCATCGAAAGCCAGCCGGTCACCGCGGGGATTACCTCGTTCAATGCCCAGTTCCGTGCTGCCTATCACCTGATGAGCGCAGGCAGCATCGTCGCGGCGCTGCCGCCGGTGGCCATGTTCTTCCTTATGCAGAAACACTTCATCGCGGGCCTGACCCTCGGAGCAGTCAAATGACCAAGATTACTTTCATCGGGGCCGGGTCCACGATTTTCATGAAGAACATCGTTGGGGACTCGCTGTTGACCCCGGCGCTGGCAGACAGCCATTTCGCGCTGATGGACATCGATCCAATCCGTCTCGCCGAAAGCGAGATGGTAGTGAAGAAGATGATCGAAAGCACGGGAGCGGGGGCAACTGTTTTGGCCCATAGTGACCGGCGTTCAGCGCTGGAAGGTGCGGATTTCGTGGTCACGGCTTTTCAGGTTGGCGGTTTCAAGCCCTGCACCGTCACTGACTTTGAGATCCCCAAGCAGTATGGGCTGCGTCAGACCATCGCCGATACGCTGGGCATTGGCGGCATTATGCGCGGCCTGCGTACCGTGCCGGTGTTGTGGGACATCGCTGCCGATATGGCGCAGCTCTGCCCGGATGCGACACTGCTGCAATATGTGAACCCGATGGCGATCAACACATGGGGGCTGGCCGAACGGTTTCCGGACCTGAAACACGTAGGCCTGTGTCATTCGGTGCAGAATACCGTCGAAGAATTGGCCCATGATCTGGACATTCCGCAATCCGATTTCCGCTACAAGGTGGCGGGCGTGAACCATGTCGCCTTTTTCCTGCGACTGGAGCTGCAGACCGAGGGCGGATTGCGCGATCTCTACCCGGCCTTACGTGCTGGGTATGCGAGTGGCGCACTGCCCAAAGGCCCGTTGCTGATGCCGCGCTGCCCCAACAAGGTCCGCTATGAGGTCATGGAGCACCTTGGCTATTTTTGCACTGAAAGTTCGGAACATCTGGCCGAATATGTGCCGTGGTTCATCAAAGAGGGCCGCGCGGATCTGATCGCGGAATTCGGTATTCCGCTGGATGAATACCCGACCCGCTGCGTCGAACAGATTGCGGACTGGAAAGATCAGGCTGCCGCCCTGAAGGCGGCCGGCAAAATCGAAGTGACGCGCAGCCATGAATTCGCCGCCGATCTGATGAATGCCATCGTCACTGACACGCCTTATATGGCCTACGGCAATCTGCCCAACACCGGCCAGATCCCACAGCTGCCGCTGGGTGCTGCCGTCGAAACCCCCTGTCTGGTGGATGCCAATGGCGTCCAGCCCAGCGTTGTTGCCGATATTCCGCCGCAGCTGGTTGCCCTGATGCGCAGCCAGATCAATGTGCAGGAACTGACGGTGAAAGCACTGACAGAAGAAAACCGAGACCATATCTATCACGCCGCCATGATGGACCCGCATACCGCCGCTGAACTGGACCTGCGCCAGATCCGCAATCTGGTGGATGAATTGCTGGTGGCACATGACGATTGGCTGCCCGCCTGGTGCAACCCGGCCAAAGCTGCCTGAAAGGCCAAGACATGACAAAGAAAAGACGTTCGCAGCATTGGTATGGAAAACTCGACAAGGACGGGTTCATTCACCGTTCCTGGATGAAGAACCAGGGCTTTCCCGATCACGCCTTTGACGGCCGGCCGATCATTGGCATCTGCAACACCTGGTCGGAACTCACCCCCTGCAACTCGGGCCTGCGCGATCTGGCCGAGATGGTGAAGCGCGGCGTCTGGGAGGCGGGCGGCTTTCCGGTGGAGTTCCCGGTGATGAGCCTCGGCGAGACCCAGATGAAGCCAACGGCGATGCTGTTTCGCAACCTTCTGGCGATGGACGTGGAAGAGAGCATCCGCGCCTATGGCATCGACGGTGTTGTGCTTCTGGGTGGCTGCGACAAGACCACGCCGGGCCAGCTGATGGGTGCGGCCTCGGTCGATCTGCCGACTATTGTCGTCAGTTCTGGCCCGATGCTGAACGGCAAATACCGTGGTCAGGATATTGGCTCGGGCACAGACGTCTGGAAATTCTCCGAAGCGGTGCGCGCAGGAGAGATGACGTTGAAGGATTTCATGTCGGCCGAGAGCGGCATGAGCCGCTCCAAAGGCGTCTGCATGACCATGGGCACGGCCTCTACCATGGCGTCCTTGGTCGAGGCGATGGGCATGAGCCTCCCCACCAATGCGGCCCTGCCGGCGGTGGACGCACGGCGCGGCGCGCTGGCGCATCTGACCGGCAAGCGCATTGTTGAGATGGTGGATGAAGATCTGAAACCCTCCGACATTATGACCCGTGGCGCCTTTGAAAACGCGATCCGCGCCAATGCTGCGGTGGGCGGCTCGACCAATGCGGTTGTGCATCTCCTGGCCATGGCGGGGCGGCTTGAGGTTGATGTGTCCTTGCAGGATTTCGAACTCGGCAGTGACATTCCCTTGCTGGTCAACTGCATGCCCTCGGGCAAATACCTGATGGAGGATTTCTGCTATGCCGGCGGTATGCCGGTGGTGCTGAAGGAACTCGCCGATCAGAACTTGCTGCAATCTGCCCAGACCGTTTTGGGTGGCGATATCTCGGTCTATTCAGACGGCGCGGAATGCTTCAACGAAGACGTGATCCGCCCCTTCGCCGACCCGGTGAAACCGGCAGCCGGCCTACGTGTCCTGCAGGGCAATCTGGCCCCCAACGGCGCCATCGTGAAGCCTTCTGCGGCCACAGATCACCTGCTGGAACACGAGGGCGAGGCCTATGTCTTTGAGAATATCGAAGACATGAAAGCCAATATCGACCGTGAGGATCTGCCGGTGACGGCGGATACAATTCTGGTGCTGAAAGGTGTTGGCCCCAAGGGTTATCCCGGCATGCCCGAGGTCGGTAACATGCCAATCCCGCGCAGGCTGGTGACCGAAGGCGTGCGCGATATGATCCGCATTTCGGACGGGCGCATGTCGGGTACCGCCTTTGGCACGGTTATCTTGCATGTGTCGCCGGAATCTCAGGCCGGCGGGCCGCTGGGGCTGGTGAAGACCGGCGACCGCATTCGGGTGAGCGCCAGCACCGGTGCGCTGGACCTGCTGGTGTCGGATGAAGAACTGGCCGCCCGCCGCGCTGACTGGCAGCCCGATGCGCCGCATTACACGCGCGGCTATGCCAAGATGTATGTAGACCACGTGCTGCAGGCCGAAAAAGGCGCGGACCTTGATTTTCTGGTGGGCAAAGACACCCGCCTCGTCACACGGGAGAGCCACTGATGGCGGACACCGCAACCTTCCACGACCTGAAAGAGGCCTCAGTGTTCATTACCGGCGGCGGTTCCGGCATTGGCGCGTCCCTAACCGAAGGCTTCTTGCGGCAGGGCGCCAAGGTGGCCTTTGTAGGCCGCTCGGATGCATCTGATTTCGTAGACCGGATGGAGGCCGCGACCGGATCGCGCCCCTTGTTCATCCAATGTGACATCACCGATACGACCGCCTTGCAGGATGCCATTGCCAAGTCGGCAGCGGCGCATGGGCCTGTCACAGTGTTGGTCAACAATGCTGCCAACGATCAGCGTCACAGCACCGAAGAGGTCAAGGAAGACTTCTGGGACTGGATGATGGCGGTGAACCTCAAGGCTTACTTTTTCGCCATTCAGGCAGTCCTGCCGGGGATGAAGGCAGCAGGTGGCGGATCGGTGGTGAATTTCACTTCGATCAGCTACATGATGGGCAATGCGGGCTACCCGGCTTACACCACGGCCAATAGCGGCCTGAACGGCTTGACCCGCAGCCTTGCGCGCGAGTTCGGCCCGGACAAAATCCGCGTCAACGCGCTGGCGCCCGGCTGGGTGCTGACCGACAAGCAGCTGGACAAATGGGCGACACCGGAGGCGCTGGCCGCGCATTTGGAGCGCCAATGCCTGAAAGAACATCTGGCACCACAGGACATCGTCGATGCGACACTGTTCCTGGCCTCAAGCACCAGTCGCATGATCACCGGTCAGGCGTTGGTGGTGGATGGCGGCGTGGCGGTGACTGGGTGATCAAATGGATATGAAACCCGATTGGATCGCGGCTGATTGGGGCACCTCGCATCTGCGCCTGTGGCTGATGGCGGCGGACGGTTCAATACTGCGCCGCTTCGAAAGCAAGGCTGGCATGGGCACGCTTTCCCCGGATGGATATGAACCCGAATTGCTGCGCCTGCTGGATGGCGCATTGCCGGACATCGGCAGGCTGGATGTGATCTGTTGCGGCATGGCCGGTGCCGCGCAGGGCTGGGCGGAAGCACCCTATGCCGCGGCCCCCTGCGCGCCACCCGGTCCCGCCGAGGCGGTACAGCCTGTTGTTCGTGATCCACGCCTGCGGGTGTTCATCCTTCCCGGCGTGAAACAGATGGTTGAGCCGGATGTGATGCGCGGCGAAGAGACCCAGATCGCCGGTTTCCTTGCAGCCAATCCCGGCTATGACGGCATGCTCTGTCTGCCGGGAACACACAGCAAATGGGTACGTCTGCAAGACGGTCTGATCACAGGCTTTCGCACCGTGATGACCGGAGAGCTGTTTGCCTTGATCAGCACCCAATCGGTCCTGCGCCATACGGTTGGGGCTGAGGGCTGGAATGCGTCGGCCTTTGACACCGCTGTGGGTGAGGGGCTGTCTGATCCTGCCGCGCTGACCAGCAAGCTGTTTGGCCTGCGCGCGGGGGCATTGCTGGCGGATCTTGCGCCCGCACAGGCCCGCGCGCGCCTGTCGGGGTTGTTGATCGGTGCTGAACTGGCCGCCAGCCGCAGCGACTGGCAGGGCCGTCCGGTGGCACTGATCGGCGAAAGCGCGCTGGCGCGGGCCTATGCTACAGCCCTTGCCGCGCAGGGCTGCACCGCTACCCTCAACACTGCAGAAGAGATGACCCTTGGCGGGCTGAGATCAGCACGCCAGCAGCTTCAGGATACCCAGTCATGACCCGCAATATCATCGCCATCCTGCGTGGGATCACCCCGCCGGAAGCCTGCGCTATGACCGACGCGCTGATCGGCGCAGGCATCACAAAGATCGAAGTACCGCTGAATTCTCCCGATCCGTTCGACAGCATCGCCATGATGATCGAACACGCAGGAACCCGCGCCACCATCGGGGCCGGCACGGTGCTGAGCGTTAAAAATGTCGAGCGGCTTGCCTCCATCGGCGCGCGGATGGTGGTCTCACCCGATGCCAACCCGGATGTGATTGCCGCCACCAAGGCCGCAGGCATGCTGTCCTACCCCGGTGTTTTCACCGCGACGGAGTGTTTTGCCGCTTTGCGCGCAGGTGCCGACGGGCTGAAGTTCTTCCCGGCCTTCAAACTGGGCCTCGACGGGTTCAAGGCGCTGAAAGCCGTGCTGCCAACCGAGGCTGAAACCTTTGCCGTGGGTGGTGTCGGGCCGGATGATTTCCTCGTTTGGAAGAACGCCGGCATCACCGGCTTTGGCATGGGCTCCAGCCTTTATCATCCGGGCATCACCGCCGATCAGATGGAGGTTCACGCCGCCGCCACAGTCGCTGCCTACGACAAAGCCTTCGCCGATGGCTGAGGTTTTCAGCGCAACCACCTGCGCGTTGGGCGAGGGCCCGCTCTGGCATCCAGAGCGCCAGCAGCTGTTCTGGTTTGATATCCTTGGCAAGACGCTGCTGACCGTCGAGGACGGGCAAGAGCGCAGCTGGGCCTTCGACGATTATGTCTCGGCCGCGGGTTGGGTGGATCGCGATACGCTGGTGATAGCCAGTGCCAATGCGCTGTGGCGGTTTGATATCGCGACGGGTGAGCGTGCGCATCTGATTGATCTGGAGGCGGATGACCCCGTGACCCGCTCGAATGACGGGCGGGCCGACCCTTGGGGTGGCTTTTGGACCGGCACCATGGGGATCAACGCCGAAAAAGGCGCCGGGGCGATCTATCGCTATTACCGCGGCGAATTACGCAGGCTTTATGGCGGCATCACCATCTCCAACGCGATCTGTTTTGCCCCCGATCGCTCCTGCGCCTATTGGACCGATACCAAACGCGGCGTGATCTATCGTCAGCTCCTGGACCCGGATCACGGCTGGCCCTATGGCGCGCCTGAGGTGTTTCTGGATGTCAGCGGCGAAGACTTCGGCGTGGACGGCGCTGTGGTCGATGCGGCGGGCAACCTGTGGAATGCGCAATGGGGTGCCTCTCGCGTGGCCTGTTATGATGCTGACGGCACGCTGCTGGCGACCTATCCGGTGCCCACACCGCAGGCGTCCTGTCCGGCCTTTGGCGGCGCTGATCTGAGCACGCTGTTTGTGACCACGGCGGCAGATGGCGGCTTGCCGACACCTGCTGGCCAGACGTTCAAGATTGCAACCGATGCGCGCGGGCAGCGCGAACATCAGGTTATTCTGTAAGAGAAAGACGCCCCATGCAGCGCACGCTTGGCACCTGTTATTACCCCGAACACTGGCCAGAGGCGATCTGGGCCGAGGACGCGCGCCGAATGGTGGATGCTGGCCTCACCTGGGTCCGCATCGGCGAATTTGCCTGGTCGCGGCTGGAGCCCACACCGGGCGATTTGCGCTTTGACTGGCTTGATCGCGCGATCGAGGTGCTGGGGCAGGCGGGGCTGAAGGTGGTTCTGGGCACGCCCACGGCGACACCGCCGCGCTGGATGGCCGACAAGCACCCGGAGATGTTTGCGGTGGATGCCGAGGGCCGTCCGCGCGGATTTGGCTCGCGGCGCCACTATTGTTTCAGCCACGCAGGCTATCTTGAGGAAAGCCGCCGCATCGTGCGGCTGATGGCAGAGCGCTATGGCCGGAACGCCCATGTGGCCGCATGGCAGACGGACAATGAATACGGCTGTCATGACACCACCATCAGCTATTCAGATGCCGCCCGCGTGGCATTTCAGGATTGGCTAAGGGGTCAGTTTGACGGTGACATTGCAGCGCTGAACACGGCCTGGGGCAATATCTTCTGGTCGATGGAGTATAACCGTTTCGATCAGATTGGCCTGCCCAATCTGACTGTCACCGAACCCAATCCGGCGCATGGTCTGGCCTTCCGGCGCTTTTCGTCCGATCAGGTGGTGCGATACAACCGCGCGCAGGTGGACATCCTGCGCGCATACACTTCGGTTCCCATTGCCCACAATTACATGGGCCGGATCACTGATTTCGACCACTACAAGGTCGGCGATGATCTGGAGATCGCCAGCTGGGACAGCTATCCGCTCGGCTTTCTTGAAGACCGGGTTGGTGCAGATGCAGACCACCAGCGCGCCTATGCGCGGCAGGGAGATCCCGATTTTCAGGCCTTCCACCATGATCTCTATCGTGCGGTCGGCAAGGGCCGCTGGTGGGTAATGGAGCAGCAGCCCGGCCCGGTGAACTGGGCCCCCTACAATCCGGCACCACTGCCGGGCATGGTTCGCTTGTGGAGCTGGGAGGCCTTTGCCCATGGGGCCGAGGCCGTGTGTTACTTCCGCTGGCGGCAGGCGCCCTTTGCGCAGGAGCAGATGCACGCAGGCCTGCTGCGCCCGGACAGCAAAGACGCGCCGGGCATGGGGGAGGCACAACAGGTCGCAGAGGAGCTGGCCGAGACACCGGATGTGCAACCCTGGGCAGCTCCGGTAGCGCTGATTTTCGATTATGATGCGGAATGGGCCTGGGCCACGCAGCCGCATGGGGCGGGGCTCAGCTATTTTTCTCTGGTGTTTGAACACTACAAGGCGCTGCGCCGGGCTGGTTTGTCGGTGGATATTCTGCCGCCCACGGCACGCAACTTTTCCGACCGAAAACTGGTTCTGGCACCGGGGCTGATGCACTTGCGGCAGGACCTGAAGGCGGCGCTGGCTGCAAGCAATGCACAGGTGTTGCATGGGCCGCGTTCCGGGGCGCGGGATGGACATTTCTCCATCCCCGATCCGCTGCCCCCGGCCTTGCCGGGGCTGGATGTAACCGTGTCGCGCGTGCAAAGCCTGCGCCCGGATATGCCCGTTCCACTGCGGGGAGGCGGCGCCGTCACCGGCTATCTGGAAGAGCTGGAAGGCGCGACCGCCGCGTTTCTGGAAACAGATCAAGGCGCGCCGGTTGCCGTGCAAGCCGGGCACCAGAGCTATTGCGCCGGCTGGCTGGACTCCGCTGGATTGGACCGCCTGGTGCACCAGCTTTGCAAGGCGGCAGGGGTGCCTATCCAGACTATGCCAGCCGGGGTGCGGCGGCGCTGCACGGCATCCGAGGAGTTCTGGTTCAATCACACGGACCGCCCGGTTGAGTGCAGCCCGGGCACATTGCCGCCTGCCGGGGTGTTGCGTGTGCCCCGATCTGACCGAACCGGCTGATGGTGCTGCTCAGCATCTGAGCGTCTGAGCGAACTGTTTGCAGAATGCCGCTTGCCGTGCCGATTGCCCTTGCACCTCCCGGCGATTTCCGTTCCCCTATGGGCAGGCCCGCCGCGCCGCGCCAGCGCGTGCATTTCCCCATCCGCACATTCGCGCCTCGGGCTGACACCATTTTGTCATGCAGAGTCGCTAGCTTGGCGGCTCCTGTCAGAAACCTTTAAGGAGTAGCCCTTTGACCAGCGAACACGAAACAACCTCCCTTGAATGGCTTGAAGCAGAGCTGCAGGATACGCTGGACGAAGACATCGAGATTGAATTCGCCGAGCCGATGCTGTCGATGGAGCTGCGCAAAATTTACCGCGCACAACACCCCGAGATGCTGGACCGGCAGGTATATTTCCGCAATCTTCTGCGGCTGCAGGCAGAGCTGATCAAGGTGCAGGACTGGGTGCAGTCCACCGGTGCCAAGGTCTGTGTGATCATGGAGGGGCGGGATTCTGCTGGCAAGGGCGGTGTGATCAAGCGGATCACCCAACGTCTGAACCCGCGTGTCGCCCGTGTCGTGGCCCTGCCGGCCCCGTCGCGACGTGAACAAAGCCAGTGGTATTTCCAACGCTATGTGCCGCATCTGCCGGCGGGCGGCGAAATGGTGTTTTTTGACCGTTCCTGGTACAACCGTGCCGGTGTCGAGCGAGTGATGGGCTTTGCTGATGACAATCAGGTCGAACAGTTTTTCCAGGACGTTCCGGAATTTGAACGCATGCTGGTCCGCTCGGGCATTATTCTGCTGAAATACTGGTTCTCGATCACCGATGAAGAACAGCAGCTGCGGTTCATGATGCGCATTCATGACCCGATGAAACAGTGGAAACTGTCGCCGATGGATCTGGAGAGCCGCATCCGCTGGGAGCAGTACACCAAGGCCAAGGAAGAAATGTTTGCCCGCGCCAACATTCCCGAAGCACCATGGTATATCGTTGAAGGCAATGACAAAAAACGCGAGCGCCTGAACTGCATCGAACACATGCTGTCGAAGATCCCATACAAGGATGTGGATAACGAAAAGGTCTCTCTGCCGGATCGCAATTACAATCCGGAATACGAACGCCAGGTGCTGCCGGACGAACTCTACGTGCCCAAGATCTACTGATCATCCAGTCTTCCGTTCCTCTGGGCAAGACAGCCCAGAACTCGGCTGAGACGCACGGTAGGTCTTTGACCAGTGCTGGGTGCCCGGCTGTCGTGCGTCAGGCGCCGCAATGTGTGGTTGCGCCGATAAGATGCTAGGGTCGGCAGATCTGTGCGCAGCTATTGCCGAGGTTGGTGCCAGCCCGAAGCCTTGTGTTGACATGGTGCAGAGGGCGGGGACACTCGCTTCGTGTTGACGCAACAACAGGATGACCCATGCAGCCGCCGGTATATGAGATCGACCCAAAGGCCTTTTGGCAGGATCCCTATCCTGATTTGGCGCGGATGCGGATCATGGCCCCGGTTGTCTATGTGCCTCAGCTGGATGCGTTGTTGATCACCCGGCGCGACGACATTTTCGAACAGGAGAAAAAGATCGATGTCTTTTCCTCTGATCAGCCGGGCGGGCTGATGACCCTGCTCATGGGTGAAAACATGATGCGCAAGGACGGTGCGGCCCATAAGGCAGAGCGCCGGGCAATTTTTCCGACGGTCTCACCCAAAACAGTCAAGCAGCACTGGGTTCAGAAATTTCGCGATGCAACCGGGCAGATTTTGGACGATCTTGCCCCCCGCGGGTCCGGCGATCTGGTGCGGGATTTCGCTATGCCGGTGTCAGCTGAGGCGCTCAAACATATCACCGGCTTGACCGAGATGGCGGCCGCTGATCTGGACCGGGTTAGCCAGGGGATGATCGACGGTTGTTCGAACTATGCGGGGGATCCCGCGATAGAGGCCAATTGCCATGAATGCACGGCCCTGATTGATCGACATATCACCCGGATGATCCCAGCTGCCGACGCCTCGCTGGATCCGTCCCTGCTGGCCGTCATGCGGCAGGCCGGATTGCCGGATGATCAGGTGCGCGCCAATATTAAGCTGGCGATTTCGGGTGGCCAGAACGAACCGCGCGATGCCATAGCCGGGCTCGCCTGGGCCCTGCTGACCCATCCAACGCAGCTGCAGGATGTGCTGGACGGCCGGGTGGGCTGGCTTCAGGCCTTCGAGGAATACGTCCGTTGGATGTCCCCCATCGGCATGTCGCCACGCAGGGTGGCGCGGGACCATCGCTTGCATGGTTATGACATCGCCGCCGACAGTAAGGCCTTTTTGATGTTCGGGTCCGGCAACCGGGATGAACGGGTGTTCAGCGCAGCGGATGATTTTGACATCCACCGGGACACCCGCGCGGCGATATCCTTTGGGGCGGGGCCGCATTTCTGCGCCGGAGCCTGGGCGTCAAAAGCCTTGATAGCCGAGGTCGCCATGCCCCTTTTGTTTGCGCGCCTGCCGGACCTGCAACTGTCCGGAGACGTTTCCTTTGGCGGCTGGGCGTTTCGTGGACCGTTGGAGGTGCCGGTTGTCTGGTCCCGGTCCAGTCAGGCTAGCCGGATTGGCGAACCGCAAGCATAGTTTGTCAGCGCCGGGGCTTGGACACTTGCCTTCTTATCGTAGCAACGGCCCGCTTTGGTTGAGAGGGCGATCCTGTGCAATCATCCCGGTTTCCCTCTGCACCCGCGACGGAGCCGAACCTTTGCGTCGGGAGCCCTTCGTGGTGATGCCGGACAGATTGACAGGGTTGATGTGTTCTGTTTATTTTGGAAATCAAAATAAATAACGATATGCGGGACCGTGGTGCCGACATGTGTGGGGAGATTGGATATGTATCTGGGGCTGGATCATGGCACCTTGGTGCTGCGGACCTTATTGGCTGAGGCACGGGCGGCTATGCCGGACTCTGCCGGAAAGGTTATGCGTCCCTGCATCGAGTGGCTCGATACCCGGCCAGCGGCGCGCGTTACGGCCCGCCCGAAAACCTCTCATACCGTTGCGCCCGGCGGTGATCTCCTTGGCGGGCTGACTTTTGAGCACCCGTGGTTCACCAACACAATGGAAGCGGCCAAGCGGAAGGCCGATGTGGCTTTTGAAGTGTTCCAGCTGCTGGGTGTGCCCAATTATTGCTTCCGTGATGCCGACGTAGGCCCCGAAGGCGCGGACTTCGCCGAGAACACCCGCAATCTGAACGAGATTGCAGCCATGGTCGACGCGGAAGGCATTAACCCCAACCCGCCTTCGGGCAAGCAGGCATATCTGGAAAACTTGGTGAACCGTTTTGTCTGACAGAACCCGGATCATCGATCACGGCGGCGGGCTGCAGGAGGCCCGGCTGATCAAAGGTGGGCTTTCCCTGTCTTTGCTGAATTTTGGTGCCGCCACCCGTGATCTGCGTGTGGCGCACCGGGGGCGGCAGGTGCCGGTCGTGCTTGGATATCAGGATCCGCGCGCCTATCTGGACAACCCGTTCTACCTTGGTGCAATTGCAGGCCGGGTCGCCAACCGCATCAGCGGTGCGCGGTTTTCGCTGGAGGGGGGTGCGGTGCTGTTGCCCGCCAACGAGGGCCGCAATCTTCTGCATGGCGGGGCTGGCGGGTTGAGCCATCGGTTCTGGCAGATGGAGGCTGCAGGCGAGGCTGCGGTCTCACTGTTCTACCGGTCTCCTCACGGTGAAAACGGTTTTCCCGGCGAGGTCACCTTTCGCCTGTATGTGAGCCTCGGTGAAAACTCGGTGTTCTATTCCATACAGGCGGAGGCAGACAGGCCCACGCCGGTCAGTCTCGCCCAGCATAATTACTATAATCTGGTCGGCGGGGGGGATATATGCGTGCATAGGCTCACCAGTGCTGCCAGCCGGTATTTGCCTGTGGATGCAGAAGGCCTTCCAACCGGGTCGGTGGGTGATGTTGCAGGCACCCGCTTTGATTTCCGGCAGGGCGAAACACTGGCTGACCTCGACCCGCAACAGCGGGGGGTGGATATCAACATCTGCTTTGACGCGGACCGGGCGCCGGTGCTGCCGGTGGCGGCATTGGAGGGGCCTAACGGATTGCGCATGCGGGTGTTTTCAGATCAGCCCGGCGCGCAGATTTACACCGCAAAGCACCTTGCCGCCCATGATGGCGCACTGGCGGGACAGACCCTCGCACCCTTCGCAGGCGTTTGCATCGAACCGCAGGGCTATCCGGACGCGGTGAACAATGCGCAGTTCCCTTCCGTCATCATAAGCCCGGATCAACCCTACCAGCAGGAGCTGCGGCTGGAGTTCTCGGAGGTGCCGGAATGAGGCTTGCACTCACACTTACGCTTGCGGCAAATGTCGCCGCTGCGCAGGATCTCGGACCGCGGCCGGTCTTTGCGCCAGTGGATAGGGCGCAGACCGAACTGGGGCAGCTCTTGTTCTATGATCCGGTCCTGTCTGGCAACCGCAACATCTCCTGCGCGACCTGTCACCATCCGCGCTTTGGCACCTCGGACGGGGTGTCGCTGGCAATCGGGGAGGGCGGTACAGGGCTGGGCCCCACGCGTAAAGCTGACCCGCAGAACCCGCCCGAACAACGTATCCCGCGCAATGCGCCTGCTCTGTGGAATCTTGGGGCGGTGGAATTCACCGTCATGTTCCACGATGGCCGGCTGGAAGCCGATCCGGCCGAGCCCGGCGGTATGCGCACGCCGCTGGGACAGGAGATGGTGGCGGGATTTGACTCGGTGTTGTCGGCGCAGGCGATGTTCCCGGTGCTGTCCGGAGACGAAATGGCCGGACATTATTCAGAGAATGAGGTCTCGCAGGCCGTGCGCTTGGGGCATCTGTCCAGTGGCGGCGGTGCCTGGGACCGGATTTCCGCCCGCGTGGCAGAGATCCCTGAATATCGCAGCCGGTTTGACGGAGTGATTGGGCAAGGCGCGCCCATCCGCTTCACCGACATATCCAACGCCATTGCTGCCTTCGTCCAGCTCGAATGGCGCGCGGATGCCAGCCCCTTTGATATCGCCATGAACGGCGGTGCGCCCTTGCCCAGTGCGGCGGCGCGCGGGCAGCAGTTGTTCTACGGCGCAGCGGGCTGCGTTGGATGCCATTCCGGCTGGCTGCAGACCGACCACGGCTTTCACGCCATTGCCCTGCCGCAGATCGGGCCGGGCAAGGCGGCGCGGTTTGAAAATCATGCCCGCGATGAAGGCCGGATGCGGGTCACCGGAGATCCGGCTGATGCCTACCGGTTCCGCACACCGTCATTGCGCAATGTGGCACAGACCGCGCCCTACGGTCACAACGGCGCCTATGCGACGCTGGACGCCATGCTGCGCCACCATCTGGACCCTGTGCAGGCATTGAACGACTATGACCGGACGCAAGCCGTGTTCCCCGGATTTGAGGCCGATGACTGGCGCGCGCTGGAAGATACCGAAGAAACTGCCCGGATTGCCGCTGCCAATGAGCTGGCGCCGGTAGTCCTGCGCGAAGCTGCGATCGCCGATCTGCTCGCCTTTCTAAACGCGCTGACCGACGAAAGCGCCGTTGCCGGACGCATGGGTATTCCCGAGGCTGTCCCCAGTGGTCTTTTGGTGGACCGGTGAAGGTGATCCCCTGCCAGGTCAGCGGCTGAGGGAAATCCGCTGGTTGACCGAAGCCTGCTGCCAGTCGCCGGTGCTGCCATCCGGCCAGATCACCCGAACGCGCAAGCTGTCCGCATCCCCCAGCCCGAAATGATGCGCCACCGCGCTGCCGCCGGCATGGCCACCGCCCACGGTGACCTCGCGGGTGTGCAGGCGACCGGCGGCCTCCACCTCGATCACGGCACCAATGGCGCGGCTGTTCGCGGCTCCGGCTAACAGATCGACCAACAACCAGTTCCCGTCATTTCCGCTGTTCTCATAGAGCTCCAGGTCGGCACGGCGGTTGACCACGGCAAGGTCCAGTTGCCCGTCGAGGTTCAAATCCTCGAACACGGCCCCACGCGACCGCGCCAGGGTGGCGATGCCCGCCGCCTCTGCGCCTTCAGAGAATGTCCCGTCGGGCTGCTGTATCAGCAGGTTATTGGGGTCCTTCATGGCCGCATCCGGCATTTGTTCCACATTGCCCTTGGATACGAAAATATCGTCGCGCCCGTCGTTGTTTGCATCGCCAAAAGCGGCGTGCCAGCCGGTGGAGGGCCGCCCGTCGCCGCCGGTAAACGGCCTGTGCGCGGTGGTGCCGTAGCCATAGGTCACATCGCGGTAGGCGGGGCCGGGGACCTCCGGGTCGAAGACCTGGAATTTCTGGTCGCCCATCGACGTCAGATAGACATCGGCAAACCCATCGCCACTGATGTCGCGTGACGCGATCCCCATGCCCCAGAGGCTATAGCGCGCCCATCCCTCGTCTTTTGTGTAAAGGCGCGGGGCGGCGTCCATTGCCCACATCTGCTCCTGTCCGCCGCGCACGTAGTAGTGGCGGTCATTGCTGATGCGCAGATCGGCGCGGCCCGTTCGGTTCCAATCGGTAAACAGCATCGACAGCGCACAGAACCCCGGCTCTAGCCGTTGCGCGGGGGCATACCGGTTGCCCTCAGGCCGGTAGAGCAACGTGGCATCGCAGGCCTCGAACGGCCCGTCGGGGTTGGTGCGGTCGACGTAGGTGCCAAAGGCCAGCGTAGGCAGGGACTGGCCGTCCTCCCAGGTGGCAGAAAAGGCGGTGGTCCAGTGGCCGCCGCTTTCGAACCCAAGATCCTGAAAAGGGGCAAAACGGCAATTCCCCAGACCCTGCATCAGCTGATCCGGCCCGGCGCGCAGGATGGCCAGATCAAGCAGCCCATCACCGTCGATGTCCAGCGGATAGGCGCCGATAACACCGCTCAGTGACAGGTCGTCAGCTGTGGCAATCTCATAAGACAATTGGCCGCCGGGGGCGCTGGTGGTGTTCATAAACAGCTGCGCCGGCGTGCTGCCGCCGGCGGCGAACAAATCGGGCAGGGTATCTGCGTTGCAATCAAATGCGGCCAGCCCGCCGCCGACAAAATGCTCCCAGCCGCCAGTGTATTGATGCGAGGGCATAGGGCGCGGTTCAAAGGTCGGGCCTGCGGCAGCGGTGCTGGCGGCGGCGGTGGCGCTGGCCAGCAGGAAAAACAGCTCAGCCCGCATTGGCAGCCAGTTCCCGGATTCGCAGGGCTGAGACTTCTTCGATTGCATAAGCCGCAGCCCCTTTGGCCCACATCAGATCACCCCAGCCGTGCACCTTTACCTCAGGCAGGGGGGCATCCACCTGCACGATCCAGCGCTTCATCTCTTCGATGACCTGGTCGGAATAAAGGTAGTCAAACGACAGGCGGGCGCCGGACAGAACGATGAGTTGGGGGTCGAAAATATTCACCACATTTGCCAGCCCCATGGCAAACATCCGCCCCGCCCGGTCAAGGATCGATTGGGCCATGGCATCGCCTGCCTTGGCTGTCTCAAACAACGAGGCCAGATCCTTGTGGCGATCGGTGCCGCTGGTGATATTGGCTTCGCGCAATAAGGCGTAGTCGCCCACATAGGCCTCAAGACAACCGCGCTGGCCGCACTGGCACAGCGCGCCCTCCAGCTGCACCTTGGTGTGGCCGAATTCTGAGCCGCAGCCGCGGCTGCCGCGGTAGACCTCGTTATTGATGACAATACCCATGCCAACACCGTGTTCGATGGTGATGACGATGAAGTCAGAGACATTGCGCCCCTCGCCGAACAGATGTTCCGCCTTGGCGACAAGATTGGCGTCGTTGTCGATGAAGACCGGGCAGGGGGCCATGGCCTCCAGCAGCTCACCGAGGTCGACGTTGCGCTCTTCCATGGAGGAGGACCAGTACACGAAACTGCGTTTTGCATCGACCATGCCGGCGATGCCGACACCAATGCCTGACAGATCCTGTATGCTGAAGCCGCCGAGGGTGCAGGTTTCGGACAGCGCGTTGAAAATCTCGGTGCAGAGGTCCTGAACCGGCATCGAGCCGCGCTCCATAGTGTATTGGTGGCTGGCGAGTTCATTGCCTTCAAAGTCAGTAACAACCGCAGAAATGATGCGGCGGGAGACTTTGACCCCCGCAGTTTTATGCGCGTCTCCGCAGATCTTCAGGGCCACGCGCGGGCGGCCGCGTTTGGCGGCCTGTGGCGGAGCCTCGGGGGTAATCTCTTCGATCATGCCTGCGGTGATCAGTTCGGCGGTGATCGCGGTGACGGTGGCCGGGCTGGTGCGGGTTTCCTGGGCGATGTCGATCCGTGCGATGCTTCCGGCGGCACGAATGGCTTCCAGTATATGTGCGCGCGCAGTTTCGCGCTGTTCGCCAGAATGTGAAAGCTTTGCCCGCCGCGCCATGGTCGTTTCCCCCTATTTGCAGCGATTTATCGGACATCTGGCCCCTGATTGCCATAGCCCGTGCCGCCGCAGTTTTGATAGGATACACGATTTAATTTGAATATCAAAAAAAATAATGATAGACCCGAATCTGCAAGGCGGCACCTCTGAGGAGGGGCGCCGCCTGAAAGAAAAATAGGGAGGAAAGTAACATGAAGATCCTGAGTGGAATCTCTGCCGTGGCACTGGCAGCATTTGCCGGCACCGCAGCTTTTGCAGCTGATCTGACCGTAGGTGTCAGCTGGTCAAACTTTCAGGAAGAACGTTGGAAGACAGATGAGGCTGCGATCGTTTCGGCATTGGAAGCCGGCGGCGCGGACTATATCTCGGCCGATGCGCAGTCGTCGTCGTCCAAGCAGCTGTCGGACATTGAAAGCCTGATCGCCCAGGGTGTCGATGCGCTGATCGTTCTGGCGCAGGACGCCCAGGCCATCGGCCCGGCTGTGCAGGCTGCAGCAGACGAAGGCATCCCGGTCATTGCCTATGACCGCCTGATCGAAGACAACCGTGCCTTCTATCTGACCTTTGACAATGTCGAAGTGGGCCGGATGCAGGCGCGCGCTGTTTTTGCAGCCCAGCCCACGGGCAATTACGTGATGATCAAAGGATCCGGCACGGACCCCAACGCAGACTTCCTGCGCGGTGGTCAGCAAGAGATCATTCAGGCGGCCATCGATTCCGGTGATATCACCATCGTGGGTGAGGCCTATACCGACGGCTGGCTGCCCGCAAACGCGCAGCGCAACATGGAGCAGATCCTGACCGCCAACGACAACAAGATCGACGCGGTTGTGGCCTCCAACGACGGCACCGCAGGCGGTGTGGTCGCGGCGCTGACCGCTCAGGGCATGGAAGGCCTGCCGGTTTCCGGACAGGACGGCGACCACGCGGCGCTGAACCGGGTTGCAAAGGGCACGCAGACCGTATCGGTCTGGAAAGATGCTCGCGACCTGGGCCGTGCCGCGGGTGAAATCGCTGTCGCACTGGCCGGTGGTTCGGCCATGGGTGACGTGGACGGTTCTGCCGCCTGGACCTCGCCTGCAGGCACCGAGATGACCTCGATGTTCCTGGCGCCGGTTCCGGTGACCAAGGACAACCTGTCCGCTGTGGTTGACGCAGGCTGGATCACCAAAGAGGCGCTCTGCCAAGGTGTCAGCAACGGCCCCGCGCCCTGCAACTGATCTAAGATTTTGAAAAATGGTGCGTCCCGCCTAGATTGTGGGGCGTACCCTGTAAACTTTTTCCGCTGAAAACTGGAGTTCGGACATGACCGAAACCACGTCTCAGCCAATCCCCGAACAACAGAAACGCGGCCTGTTCCAGCAACTGGAACTGGATATGCGTCTGTTGGGTATGATTGGCGCCTTTGTCATCCTTTGTATCGGGTTCAACATCCTCACCGATGGACGTTTCCTAACCCCGCGCAACATCTTCAACCTGACGATCCAGACCGTCTCGGTCGCCATCATGGCCACCGGCATGGTGTTTGTGATTGTCACCCGCCACATCGACCTGAGCGTCGGTGCGCTGCTGGCCACCTGTTCGGCAGTGATGGCGATGACCCAGACTCAGTTTCTGCCCAACGTGCTGGGGCTTGGTCTGGATCACCCGCTGACATGGGCGCTGACCATGGTGATCGGGCTGGCAACGGGAACGTTGATCGGTGCCTTTCACGGCTGGATGGTGGGCTATCTGACCATTCCCGCCTTTATCGTCACCCTTGGCGGTCTGCTGGTCTGGCGCAACGCGGCTTGGTACATGACCGATGGGCAGACCATCGGCCCGCTCGACAAGACCTTCATGATGTTCGGCGGCACCAATGGCACCATGGGCACCACCTGGAGCTGGATCATCGGGGTGGTTGCGGCTGTACTGGCAATTGCCGTGATCGTGAACGGACGTCGCGCCAAACTGGCGCATGACTTCCCGGTCAAACCGGCATGGGCCGAGGCCGTGATCTGCGCCATCACCTCGGGTTCGATCCTCGGGTTTGTCTGGATCCTCAACAGCTATAACATCCCCACCCGCCGCTTGCAGCGCATGTTCGAAGCCAAAGGTGAGACCATGCCCGAGGGTCTGGAGATGGGCTATGGGCTGCCAATCTCGGTTCTGATCCTGATCGCTGTTGCCGTTGTGATGACCATTGTCGCCCAACGGACCCGGCTGGGGCGCTACATCTTTGCCACCGGCGGCAACCCGGATGCGGCTGAACTGTCGGGCATCAACACGCGGATGCTGACGGTGAAGATCTTCGCGCTGATGGGCTTTCTCTGTGCGCTGTCTGCGGTTGTGGCCTCGGCCCGTCTGGCCAACCACTCCAATGACATTGGCACGCTGGACGAACTGCGGGTGATCGCGGCGGCTGTCATCGGCGGCACTGCGTTGTCCGGCGGTATCGGCACCATCTACGGCGCCATCCTTGGCGCGCTGATCATGCAAAGCCTGCAATCGGGCATGGCCATGGTTGGCGTTGATGCACCGTTCCAGAACATCGTGGTTGGCACCGTGTTGGTGGCTGCTGTCTGGATCGACATTGTCTATCGCAAGCGACTGGGAGCAAAATAATGGCGACTCCAAAAGAATTGCGCGCCCAGGGCGCCACTCCGATGGTGGAGATGACCGACATTTCCATCGCCTTTGGCGGCGTCAAAGCGGTTGATCAGGTGAGTGTTGATCTGCACCCCGGCGAAGTTGTCGGCCTACTGGGTCACAACGGGGCTGGCAAATCGACACTGATCAAGGTGCTGTCCGGGGCCTACCAGATGGACTCGGGCGAGATCCGTATCAACGGCGACAAGGTGGAGATCACCAACCCCCGCGATGCGCGCAGCCACAACATCGAGACGATTTACCAGACACTGGCGCTGGCGGACAATCTGGATGCCGCATCCAATCTGTTTTTGGGGCGCGAGATCACCACCCCAATGGGGCTGGTCAATGATGCGGCCATGGAGGCCGAGTGCCGCAAGATCATGGGCCGCCTGAACCCGAATTTCCGCAAGTTTTCGGAACCGGTGTCAGCCCTGTCCGGTGGTCAGCGCCAATCGGTGGCGATTGCGCGGGCGGTCTATTTCAACGCCAAGATCCTGATCATGGATGAACCCACTGCTGCCCTTGGTCCGCATGAGACCCAGATGGTGGCAGAGCTGATCCAGCAGCTGAAGGCGCAGGGCATCGGGATCTTCCTGATCGATCACGACGTGCATGCGGTGATGGAGCTGTGCGACCGGGCCAGTGTAATGAAAAACGGCCAGCTGGTCGGCACGGTGGACATCGAGGACGTGACCGATGACGATCTGTTGTCGATGATCATTCTGGGTAAAAATCCAGCCGGAGTTGCTGCCTGAAACAGACCCCGCTGCGGGAAACCGTGGCGGGGGCCAATCGGGTCTTTGACCCAGAGCGCTGGCCCTTGTGAAAAATACCCCGGAGGGACCGGATCTTGAACCGATACCGGATCAAAGGGCGCGCAAAATGGGGAAGCGCGGTCCGCTCCGGGGGCGGGTTGGTGATTTGCCTGTGACCAACCCTGAGAAGACAGGCGGGCACTCCTGCTTCGTCCAGAAAACGCTATCGACGGGCGACTTCCTACGAAAAATGCCGAATCGGATGGTTTGCGCAGTAGTTTGCCGGAACTGGGCCCGGCGATGCGCTGGTTATCGCCCATGTCTGTTTCGCCGACCTGCGGGCAGGGGGCGAGGCCCAAATCCGCCCATAAGCGGATCCTGAAATCTGCTAAGTGGTTGAAAAATGAAAAAACCGCGCCCCGTACAAAGCCGGGGCGCGGCTCCTACCTGAGGCGGCGCATTTGGGGGGGCGTTGGCCTCAGGGCAGGATCCTGTTTTTAGACAAGTGCTAGCGGATCACTCTCGGCCACGGTTGTCACGGAGAAATTCTCCCATTTGCTCAGATCTTCGCCGTCATGGGCGCGCACCTGCAACTTTGAGGTGCCCGGAGATCCGTCGCTCTGTATCCTAACCTCGTTCAGATCACTGGCGTCGATGCGGAAAGGTTTGGAGGCGTCTATGACCTCGCCCCGGAAGATGAAATTGTCACCTCCGATACGGTCGCGCAGTTCGAACCACTCAGGCGTGTCACCATCACCGTCCAGGACGGCAATGAAATCTTGCAGCTGAACGGACAGGGACTGGTCTTCGGACAGGATCAGATTCTCAACGGCGACCAGTGGCTTGCCGCCCTGCGGGGTTGTGATGACGTTGAACTGCTCCCATACACTCCAGTCTTCACCGTCGTGCGCCTTGACCTTCAGAATTTGTTTCAGCCCCACACTGTCCGTGGAGATTTGAAGATTCTCAAATTCTTCCGCGGTAAAGCGATAGGTCTTGGTTTTTTCCAGCAGCTCTCCGTCCAGCGAGAACTGAAACTGCGACTTTGAATCCTTGACGATGTATTTCACCATATCATCGCCGTTTATATCAGAAATACTGGTCTTTTCATATATGCTGGCCCATTCGCCCGGCGCGATGGCAACCACGTTGGTGCTGATCACAGGGGCTTCGTTGTCTTCGGGCACCGGTTCTGGGTCGGGTTGCGGATCAGGCTGCGGATCTGGTTGGGGATCGGGCTGAGGATCTGGTTGCGGGTCGGGGGATTCACCGGGTCGGACATCAAGTTCAACCGCGGCGCTGGTGCGGGCGAAGTTCTGGGTCACCATCACGGCCTCCCAGCCGTTGTAGTCGCCCAGCTCAATGCCAATCCCAATATAGTCGAACCCCTCACTCAGGATATTTGCGCGGTGGCTGGGGCTGTTCATGAGGTTTTCATGCAGGGCCCGGACATCATCCTCCAGCCCGGCATCACCACGTTCGCTGCGCCAGGCGATATTCTCGCCCCAGGTCCAGCTTCCCTCAAGATCGAAGCCGGCACCTTCCATCCGCTGGCCGGCGCTTGAGCCACCCGCACCGGTATGAGAGAATTCGTCCTGTTGCAGCATCCAGGCGCTGTGGTCTTCCGCGGATGCATTCAGCTGCATTTCCATCTTCAATGGATGCAGCCCAATTTTTGCCCGTTCCTCGTTTATGAGGTCCAGCATCAACCATTCAAGCGCATTTGCTTGTGACATCGGAACATTCCTCCCCGATCTGTTGTTTCTTGCCCGTGGTGAAGGAAGGCCGAGGTGACGCGAAATGGAAGAATGATGTTGAATAAGTGCAAGTTTTGCGCGACCTCCCGCCGAGGCAGTGCCTCTGGGTGAGCCGAAAGCCGCCGCTGCGGCGCGAATGCCACAGCCGGTTTTGGCAAAATCTGCTTGAGGTGGCGGAAATATGCCGGTCGGGATCCGGTGGTTTATCGTCGCAGGTGCGGGTGATGACCTGCGGAGTGGGGTGAAAAAGCCCCCCCCCAGAAATGACAAACCCCCGGGCAAAGCCGCGGGGGTCGTCGTATTCATCGGACGTTTGGGCCGGGGCCGTCTGCGTCACATAGTGCTGTCCGAAGCCGGAGAGCTAAGGCTGCTTAGAGCAAACCTTCGCGCTGTGCTTTCTTACGTGCCAGTTTACGGGCACGACGGATAGCTTCAGCTTTCTCACGCGCTTTTTTCTCGGAGGGTTTCTCGAAATGCTGCTTGAGCTTCATTTCACGGAACACACCTTCGCGCTGGAGCTTCTTCTTCAGGGCACGGAGCGCCTGATCGACGTTGTTGTCGCGAACACTAACCTGCATGTGGTTTTCACCACCTTTCTAAGTTTGAGTTGCAAGGATTTGCAGGAAGTGGCCGTATAGCAAAGCGCCGCTAACTTGTCTAGTACAGGGTCCAGACCGGTTACGGTCGTATTTTCCGGGAGATAGCGATGAGCGCCGCACATGATCAGGCTGAAGTGAAACTAAGGGATTCGCTGTTGGATGCGGCCTTGATGCATGTGCCTTTTGATGGCTGGAGCGAGGCGACGTTTCAGCGGGCGGTGCAGGATGCTGGTGTCGATGAGGTGCTGGCGCGCGCCGTTTTCCCACGCGGGGCGGTCGATCTTGCGGTGGCCTATCATAAACGCGGTGATGCGCTGATGCTGGCGCGATTGGCCTCCGAGGATCTGTCGGGGCTGCGGTTTAGCGAGAAGATTGCGGCGGCCCTGCGGTTCCGGCTGCAAGCGGTGGACGATAAGGAAGCGGTGCGTCGTGGTAGCACGCTGTTTGCACTGCCCCATTATGCGGCGGACGGGGCCGGGCTGATCTGGGGCACGGTGGATGCAATCTGGGACGCGCTGGGTGATTCGTCGGAAGACATAAACTGGTACACCAAGCGGGCAACGCTGGCGGGGGTCTATTCGGCCTCAGTTTTGTTCTGGCTGGGTGATGACAGCCTACAGCATCAGGCGACCTGGGATTTTGTGGACCGGCGCATTGCCAACGTTATGCAATTCGAAAAGTTGAAGGCTGGGGTGCGGAAAAATCCGTTCCTGAAACCCTTTCTCAGCGGCCCGGAATGGCTGGCATCACAGGTGCGGCGTCCGCAAAAGCGTGATGATTTGCCCGGTACACATAAACCGCGAGGCTAACACTGCATAATGCGCGGCGCTCCCGCCCGTCGCCTGTTCATTCACTAAATGAACGGCTCCCGTTGGGTCGGGCGCCGCGCTGGCGCGCGGCGTGGATGCCTGCGGCATCCAGTGTTCTGCTCATCTGTTTGTGTTGTCCATGTGCCAAACGCCCCGTGGCAGCCCTGCCCCGAATGACAGGGTTTGTGACCGGCCGCGCAAATGCTAGGCAGGGGCAAACATGAGGGATGTGAAAATGGCCGAGATGATGCGGGCAGTGGAAATCAGTGAACCGGGTGGACCGGAGGTTCTGAAAGTGGTTGAACGGTCGCGCCCCGATCCGGCCCAGGGCCAGGTGGTGATCAAGGTCGCTTATGCCGGGGTGAACCGGCCGGATGCGTTGCAACGTGCCGGGGCCTATGCGCCGCCCAAGGGGGCCAGTGATCTGCCCGGTCTGGAAGCCGCGGGTGAGATCGTTGCCCTTGGCGCGGGTGTTACTGGTCTGGCGGTTGGTGATCTTGTTTGCGCCTTGCTGCCCGGTGGCGGCTATGCGGAGTATGTGGCGACCCCGGCGGCCCACTGCTTGCCGGTTCCGACTGGAATGAACCTGAAGGCGGCGGCCTGTTTGCCGGAGACGTTCTTTACGGTCTGGTCCAATGTTTTCATGCGCGGCGGGCTAAAGGCCGGGGAACGTTTTTTGGTCCACGGTGGATCATCAGGCATCGGAACCACCGCGATTCAACTGGCGAAGGCCTTTGGTGCGCGGGTCTTCACCACCGCGGGATCCTCGGAAAAATGCAACGCCTGTCTTGAGCTGGGCGCCGAGCGGGCCGTGAATTACCGCGAAGAGGATTTTGTCGAGGTTCTGCGCGCTGAGGGCGGGGCAAATCTGATTCTGGACATGGTGGGCGGCAATTACATTCCGCGCAATATCAAGACGCTGGCAAATGATGGACGATTGGTGCAGATCGCCTTTTTGGCCGGGCCGAAGGTGGAGCTGAACTTTGCCCAGATCATGACCCGCCGTTTGCAGATCACCGGGTCAACACTGCGGCCGCAAAGCGATCTGGCCAAGGCACGGATTGCACAGGAACTGCGCGAAGCGGTTTGGCCTTTGCTGGACACCGGCCAGATTGCCCCGGTTATGGACAGCGAGTTTCCGCTGGAGGCCGCAGCGGCCGCCCATACACGCATGGAAAGCTCAGGCCATATCGGCAAGATCGTCCTCAAGGTGGGCTAATTCAGTGGTGTCAGGCCACCGCGCGCCGGTAGAGATGCCAGGTGGCGTGGCCAAAGACCGGCACCACGAGAATGAGACCCAATAAGAAGGGCAGTGCCCCGAAAGCTAGGCTGATGCCCACCAGTGCGCCCCAGCTTAGCACCACTGCAGGGCTGGCGCGCAGCACGCGGATCGATGTGATGACGGCGACCGGCAGGCCTGTGTGGCGGTCCAGAAGCAGAGGGAAGGCGACAAGGCTGATGGCCAGCGCGGTCACCGCAAAACATGCGCCCACGGCAATGCCAAGGATTATCATGGTCCAGCCGGCCCCTGTGGTCAGCGCCGCTGTGATCAGCGTCATGAACGTGTCGGGTTGATCCGGGCCGAGGGTAGCATTGTAGATCATACTGGCGGCCACCAGCCAGGCGATGAAAAGCGCTGCCAGATAAAACCCCAGCATCAGGATGGCGCCAAAGGAGGGCGAGCGGATTACGCTCATTGCATCACCCCAGCGGGCCGGAAGCCCGGCCTCGCGCCGTGATGACATCTCATATAGCCCGACAGCCGCAAAGGGGCCAATCAGGGCAAAGCCCAGGATCAATGGCACCACCAGCGGCAGCATGTTTGCGGACATGCTCATCATCACCAGAACGAGGCCAACAAGGGGGTAGAAAACCACCAGAAACAGGGCGTCACTGCGGCAGGCGGCGAAATCTGCCATCCCAGCTTTTAGCGCCTCGCGCAGATCCACATAGGTAAGGGCGCGGACTTCTGGAATGCTGGCGGTATCCGAACTGCCAAGACGGGCGGCGGATTGCGAAACATGCTCGCCTGAGTGTTTGAGGTGCTGCGCGATCCAGGATAGCGGGTTGCCGATTGTCTGTGCCATTACAAGCTCCTTTCACAGGCCGGGGCAGGTGCCGACTGGAAGGGCTCTGGGCAGGGCCTAGGGCGGCACGTGCAATATATATAACATAATACGATGACGGTGCGGGTCACGCTGCAGCGAGCGGATTGTGATCCGCTGTGCTGCTGGGAGCCTACAATAGGTCTAACGGATGGGGTCGAATCGAGCCTTTTCCAACCGGCAATCTTTGCTCACATCGCGGCCACAGGGCACCGGGTCCAGATCGTGGGACAGGCAGATACGCGCCTCCTGAATGTGGCCATCGCGGCAGGTGACGGTGAACCCATCTGCATCAATGTCCGGGTTGGCCTGCAAAAAGGCCTGTTCGATCAGCGAGGCAGGAAGAGTGACGCTGCGATCCAGTTTGCGGAACACATCGGGCCGGGTGATACGGCCATAGGCTTCGCGCGACAGGGCAAAATAGCCGCGCGGTGACAGGCCGGAACAGGTGCCGTGCTTTTTCCACTGGTGCCAGGCCAGCCCGGGGCTGCCCATGATGTCGGCCATCTCGGCCGTCATGCTGCGCGAGGGCGGGCCCTCAGCCGTGCGGCAGTAGCTGGGCCAGCTGCGGTGGAACTGGGGCCAGAGCCCATGCAGGGTCCAGCCGTGGTCGTGGCGCGTGTCACATTGGTCTGATCCTCTTGCGTCGCCCTCCAGAGCGCACCAGTTGGGCGACCAGCTGAGCGCCAGAACATAGTAATCGAACTCGCCGGCCGGCTCACCATCGGCGAGGGCTGCGAGCGGTGTCAGGGCGGCCCAAAGGGCCAGGATCAGCTTGCGCATTCGCCTCTTTCCTTATGCTTCGAAGGCGACTATATAGAAGCCAAGTTCCCCGACAATGGAAACCAGACCCCTGACCGGGGCCGCCTGCTTCAGGCGCCGGGGAAGATGTACGTACAGGAGATTGAGCACATGGCAAAACCGTTGATGGCCAAGGCAACCGCCGTGTGGCTGGTTGATAACACCACAATCAGCTTCAAGCAGATTGCCGATTTTGTTGGCATGCACGAGCTGGAAGTGCAGGGCATTGCTGATGGCGATGTGGCACAGGGCGTGAAGGGCTTTGACCCGATTGCCAACAACCAGCTGACGCAGGAAGAGATCGACAGCGCGCAAGCCAGCCCGATGTACCGGCTGAAGCTGAAGTTCAACGCCGCAGCTGCTGGCGAAGAAAAGCGCCGTGGCCCGCGCTACACGCCGCTGTCCAAGCGTCAGGACCGTCCGAATTCGATCCTGTGGCTGGTGAAATTCCACCCCGAACTCAGCGACGGTCAGATCGCCAAACTGGTCGGCACAACCAAGCCGACCATCCAGTCGATCCGCGAACGCACCCACTGGAACATCTCCAACATGCAGCCGATCGACCCGGTTGCACTGGGGCTGTGCAAACAGTCCGAGCTGGACTCGATTGTTCAGAAAGCCGCGGCTAAGAAAGCTGCCGAAGGCGGCGTGATGAGTGACGATGAGCGCCGCAAGCTGGTGTCGACTGAACAGTCGCTGGGGATGGAAGCAGAGCCGAAGATCCCGACCGCGATCGAAGGTCTGGAGACATTCACGCTGGGTGACGCGCCTGTTGAAAAAGAAGCGCCGCTGCCGGATGCGGACAGCTTCTTCAACCTGCCTGCAGGTGGTGCAGATGATGAGGACGAGGACGAAGATTCCCGGTTCTGATCACCTGAACACAGGATGATGGATCAAAGGCGTCAGGCTGTCCTGACGCCTTTTTCATATCCCGAGGCGGGGCCGACAACCACCCCCACTATGGCTTTTGGGGGTTTGTCCACGGTTGCCGCTTGGCCGTGGGTCGCCTAGCAAGGGATCACATGTCCGAAGGTTGGGTTTAGATATGGCGCACCACAGTGATTGCGATGTGCTGATCGCAGGCGGAGGCCCGGCGGGCCTTTCGGTTGCCGAATACCTGCCGCCCGGCTTGGACAAGATCGTCCTGCATCAGGACCACGAGATAGGAAAACCGGTGCGGACCTCTGGTGGCACATGGGTGCGGGACATGGAGGCATTGTCTGTGCCGCAGTCCCTGTACCACACCATCAACCGGTTTGAGATCTGTTCGGATGCGGCCCGGTCGCTCCATCAGCTCAGCGCGTGGAAGATGGCGGTGCTGGATGTTACCGGGCTTTACCAGTGGATTGGACAGCGGGCCGCGCAGAACGGTGCGCGGATACGGACCGGGACCAAATTCATCAGCGCGCAGCGGCAGGGCGATGGGTTTTTGTGTACTGCCCGCGCACGCGATGGCAGTGAACAGCGGATCCGCTGCCGTTATCTGATAGACGCCACAGGCGTACAGGCCGCTGTGCAGACCGCGCTGGGGCTGGGCAAGAAACCTGACCGTACTGGCATTGGGGTCGAATATGATTTCGACATGCCCGATGGTGTCACCGACAAAGCGGTGTTGATCGTGGGCAGCCGGGCTCTGGCGGGCTATGGCTGGATATTTCCGGCCCCCGGCAACACGCTGCGCATAGGCGTGGGTGTCATACAGCCCGACACCACTGTTTCGCCCCGGACCTTGATGGACCGGATGATGACAGCTGACTTCCTGGACCAATTTGATTTGCGGCTGGGCCGACGTACAAGGGTCAATGCCGGGATTATCCCTTCGGTGCCCTATGGGGGCCAGCTGGTCTTTGGAAATGCCATCCGCACAGGTGATGCGGCCAATTTTGCCACCCCAACCGTTGGTGAAGGGATCCGCCAGGCGATGGAATTCGGGCGGATGCTCGGCCGGGCTATCGGAGAGACCGAGGCCAGAGGCCGGCGGGCACCGCTGCGGGCCTATGAACGCCAAGCGCGCCGCCGTTTCGCGCGCGATTATCACATTGGATTTCGTGCAAATCAGCGGATCTCTGGTTATGGGCCGACGGATTGGGACCGAAGCGTTGCCCAGATTTCCCGCCTGTCAGAGGCCGAGGTGACGGCGCTGCTGCGGTCAGAGTTTTCAGCCGTCGCCATGGCGCGGACAGTCCTGCGTCAAGGCGTTCTGAAACTGCGCCGCTTCGTTTCGCAGCGGTAGTAGCGCTTCACCGTCGCAGCGGGTTTCCACCCTGTCGTTGGCGGCGAAAGCCCCATCTGGCGACACAGTCCGGCAGCGAAAACTCGCCCGGCTTGGCCAGATGGCTAAGGACATATGGCCATTGTGATAAACGCCTGATCCAATGTAACATTCGATGTGCCCATTGATGCTTGGGCGGGGCGGATGCGGTGTTATGAGTTGAAGAGGCACCGGGTTAATAAATGAAGGGTCCGAGTGTGAGATTTCAATGTATTGTTGCGGGCGCAATTGCGTTGGCGCTGACTGCGACGAGTTCATCTGCCGAAGACGCACCCAGAGTGATCGTATTGAACGAAAACCTCGCACATGGGGAGCATCAGGTTCTTGGAGAGGCCGAGTGGGCCCATTTGCCCGAGCATGACATCACGTGGAAAGCGCGGATCGACAGCGGGGCCACAACCACCTCGGTCCATGCCATCGACATTCAGGATTTTGAGCGCGACGGCGACGATTGGGTGCGCTTTGTGCTGCGCAATGACGAAACGGATGAATCCATTGAAGTGGAACGCGAAGTCACCCGGATGGTCAAGATCGTCAAACGCGGTGGCGAAGGGCATCAGCGGCGCCCGGTGGTGATGATGGATATCGCCATCGGCGAAGTCGAGCGGCGGATCGAAGTGAACCTGACGGACCGGACCGGTTTTGAATATCCGGTGCTCATTGGCCGAAATTACCTGTCCGGCACCGCCCTGATCGACGTGAGCCGCAATTACATTCAGCAACCGGCTGGCGAAACCCCACAGGAGTGACGTCATGACGGCGAAAACCCAACTCAGAGCCATCGTTGCTGTCCTCCTTGTAATAGGATTTGGACTGGCCGCCTTCAAACACTTGCAAATGGGGTTTCCGCTCTGGCCCGACGAACGCGAAACCGTCTGGACGGCTGAGGCCAAGGTTTCCTTCACGGCGCATGGCGATCCGGTGCAGGTCCGGCTGAGCCTGCCCACCAGCACCAACAACCTGCTGGTTCTGGATCAGGGCACCGCCGGCTACGGCTTTGGCTATTATGTGGACAACAGTGATCTGGTTCGAACCGGTGTCTGGGAAGCACGGGCGCCGGATGGGGAATACTCGGTCTATCACCGGGCCCGGATATATCGGGGCGGCGGCCGTCCTGATGTCTTTGCAGACTTCGAAAAGCCAAAAACACCAGAGGCACCGGTCTTTAGTGAAGGCGCCGCAGGAGCCGCAGACTCCCTGCTCGCCGATGCGCATGCCTATTCTTCTAATGCCAAGGGGCTGGCCATTCAGCTGGCGCAGGCGATCTGGTCCAAGGACCCCTCGCAGACCGCCAATGTTCTGCTCGGCGAGGACGCGTCGTCGCGCGAAAAGAACGAGATCATCACCCAGTTGTTGCGGGCGGCGAAAGTGCCCGCGGTGACTCTGCGCGGCATGTTTCTGGACGAGGAGAAAACCACCTCGCGGCTGAGTGAATTGCTGGCCGTCTGGAATGACGACAGCTGGGTGGTTATTGACCCCGAAACCGGCGAGGCAGGTCTGCCGGAATTGTTCCTGCCCTGGCAGATCGGTTCCAAAGCCCTGTTCGAGGTTGAAGGTGCCGAAGATTCCGAGATCCGTTTCTCTGTCATTGCCGATGAGCTTGCCGCCAGCAAGGTCGCGCTCAGCTATGGGGATCATCGCGGCGCCTCGCTGATCGATTTCTCGATCTTCTCGCTGCCGGTGGAATCGCAGAATGCCTTTAAGACCCTGCTGCTGATCCCGATCGGGGCGCTGATCGTGGTGGTGCTGCGCAACCTTGTAGGATTGCAGACCTCCGGCACCTTCATGCCGATCCTGATTGCGCTGGTGTTTGTGCAGACCGAACTTGTCACCGGATTGGTGCTGTTTGTGGTGGTGGTCAGCATCGGGCTGTTCATTCGCGGTTATCTGACCTCGCTTAATCTGCTGCTGGTGCCACGGATCGCGGCGGTGCTGATCGTGGTCATATCGCTCTATATTTTCCTGTCCGTCGTGGGCTTCAAAATTGGCGTGACACAGGCGCTTTCGGTGACATTCTTCCCGATGATCATCATCTCCTGGACCATCGAACGCATGTCGGTTCTGGCCGAGGAAGAGGGCATGAAGGACGTGCTGCTACAGGGTGGCGGCAGCCTTCTGACGGCGGTGATCGCCTATCTGTTCATGACCAACCCTTATGTGGAGTTCTGGACCTTTGAGTTCCCCGAACTGCTGCTGGTGGTGCTGGCAGTCATTCTGGTGATCGGTCAATACACCGGCTATCGCCTGAACGAATTGTGGCGCTTTGAACCGCTGACGAGGGACGAGTGATGTTCGCCCTGACCTCACCCCGGCGGCTGGCACGGGCGGGCATTGTCGGCATGAACCGCCGCAATGTTGAACTGATCGCCCAGAACAATCCGCGCCATCTCTATCCGCTGGTTGATGACAAGCTGAAGACCAAGGAACTGGCCGAGGCACATGGGCTGAACGCGCCGCGCCTGATCGGGGTGGTGCGTCAGACCGGGCAGCTGCGCCAGCTGGCCGAATTTCTGACGCCGCATCCGCAGTTTGTCATCAAACCGTCGCGCGGCAGCGGCGGCAAGGGCATCCTTGTGGTGACGGGCCGAGACGGAGAGGATTACATCAAGCCGTCTGGCGGGCGCATCGGGTTTGATCTGGTCGCGCGCCATATCAACAATACGCTCAGCGGATTGTTCTCGCTGGGTGGTAAGCCGGATGTCGCGATGATCGAGGCACTGATCGATTTCGATCCGGTCTTCGAAGGCTATTCTTACGAGGGCGTTCCGGACATTCGGGTCATTGTTTACAAGGGCTTCCCGATCATGGCGATGACACGGCTGTCGACGGCTGCCTCTGATGGCAAGGCCAATCTGCATCAGGGCGCTGTCGGGGTTGGGCTGGACATCATGACCGGCAAGGCTCTGCGGGCGGTGCAGAACGGGGTGCCGATCACGACGCATCCCGATACCGGTGCGGACCTGTCCAAGATTGCGGTGCCCAATTGGCCCGAGGTGGTGGAACTGGCGGCCCGCTGTCAGGCGGCAAGCCAGCTGGGCTATCTCGGCGCGGATATAGTGTTGGACCGGCAGGCCGGCCCACAGGTGCTGGAGCTGAACGCCCGGCCCGGTCTGGCCATTCAGGTGGCCAATGGCGTGGGCATGGCACCGCTGATTGATGCTGTCGACAAACTGCACCGGGATGGCAAGGCCCCCGCAGATCCGGTCGCGCGCGCTAAACGTGCAATTGGCGGACTGCTGGCGCAGCCATAGGCAGCCAGTAGCGGGTCCAGCGAGGTGTCTTTGAATTGCCTGGACATGAAAACGGGCGGAGAGAACCCCGCCCGCCTTTTCTACGACCCAAACGCACTTAGGCGTGCAGGTCGCCGTCCAGTGCTGTGCCGTCAGGCGCAGTTTCAGCAGTTTTTGCAACGGCTGCCGGGTCATCGATCAGTGATTTCACAACACCCCAGGCCATCAGAACAACCAGTACCGAGATTGGCAGAGCAGCGGCGATAGCAGCGGTCTGAAGGGCAGACAGGCCACCCGCCATCAACAGAACAGCGGCGACGCCACCCTGTGCAAGGCCCCAGATCACCCGGTGGTTTTTGGGCGGGTTCGGATTGCCCATGGACAGGATCGTGGTGACAACAAGCGTGCCGGAGTCCGACGAGGTGATGAACCATGTCGCCAGCAGGATGGTGGTCAGCGCCGATACGACCCAAGCGAGCGATCCGCCGCCAGCCAGCTGGTCAATGGTCCCGAAGAGGGTGCCGCCGAGGTTCCAGCTATTGACCATGTCGATCAGGCCAGCATTGCCGACGCCTGCTTCTGCGTTCAACTCCAGGAACAAGGCGTTGCCACCAAAGATCGAGATCCAGATGAAGGCCATGGTGGTCGGAACTAACATGGCGCCGAACATGAACTCGCGGATGGTGCGACCTTTGGAGATGCGGGCAATGAACATGCCCACGAAGGGTGCCCAGCTCAGCCACCAGCCCCAGTAGAAGATGGTCCAGCCGCCCTGCCAGCTGACGTCGCCGGCGTCGGATGCCGTCCAGAATCCCATCGACAGGAAGGTGGTCACATAGTCACCGGTCGAATTAAGGAAGAAGCCAACCAACCACTGTGTCGGGCCTGCGAAGAGAAAGAACAGGATCAGCGCGACGGTCAGCACGATGTTCCATTCGGACAGGATTTTCACACCCTTGCCGATGCCGGAGACCGCAGACAGTGTTGCCACGATGGAAATCACCACAACCAGCACCACCTGTGTGCTGACGCCGGGATCAACGCCAAATAGCACGTTCATGCCATGCGCCATCTGGGTGACACCCAATCCCATCGAAGTGGCAATGCCGAATACGGTGCCAAAAACGGCCAGCAGATCAACCGCGTGACCAGCCGGACCATAGATCTTGTCGCCCAGGATCGGGTAGAGCGCGGAACGGAAGGTCAGCGGCAGCTTTTTGCGGAAGGCAAAATAGCCCAGTGCCAGGCCGGTCAGCGTGTAGATCGCCCAGCCATGCAGACCCCAGTGGAAATTGGTGACACGCACCGCATCCACCGCCCGCTGCACATCCATCTCGGTGTGACCAGCAGCATCCGCAAACGGGTTGTTAGGATAGCCCCAGCCGGCCGAATTGTCGAAGTAGAACAGCGGCTCGGCGACGCCGAAAAACATGATGCCAATCGACACAGAGGCCGAAAACAGCATCGCAAACCATGAGAACCTGCTGAATTCCGGCTTTGCATCGTCATCGCCCAGCTTGATTGAGCCAAAGCGGCTGAACATCAGGTACAAGCAGACAAGCAGAATGATTACGACCGAGCTGATGTAGTACCAGCTCAGCGCGCTTTCGACCCAGGAGCGGATACCGCCATAGATCTGACCTGCAAAATCAACATTCAAAATCGTAAAGACCACAAAGGCCGCAACCATCGCTTTTGACGCGATGGACATGCCATTGTGCAGCCCTTTGAATATCCCTTTGTCCGAGACCATGTGGTCCCCGCCGCCGGGCGTGGGGTTAATTGCCATTATCGGTGTCCTCCCTGATGGCAGTATCAATCGCGGTCTGTCGTTGCAGGCCGCGGGTGAAATTCGTCTCACCGCATGACAAATGGATCCGGAATGGGATCATCCGAGGTTCTGAGCCATACGGATTTTGTCTTGGTGTACTCAAGTGCCGCCTCGATGCCGCCTTCACGGCCGTGACCGGACAACCCGTGGCCGCCAAAGGGCGCAATCGGACTGACGGCCCGGTAGGTATTGATCCACACGATGCCTGCGCGAATGGCGCGGACCATGCGGTGCGCACGGGTGAGATCACGGGTGAAAAGGCCCGACGCCAATCCGAACTCTGTGTTGTTCGCGATGGCCAGTGCTTCGGCTTCGGTTTCAAAGGAAACCACCGACAGGACCGGGCCAAAGAACTCATGGGTCAGGCTGGGTGCCTCAGGTGCATCCGAACAGTCCAGAATGGTCGGCGGGAAAAAGTAGCCTTCACGCTCTGGCACAGTGCCGCCGGTGACCAGTTTGGCCCCTGCGGCGATGCTTTCTCGGATCAGTCGCAGCGCAGTGTCACGCTGACGCTGCGTACACAGTGGCCCCACTTCGGTTGCCATATCGCCGGGGGCGCCGATGACCACGGCCTCGGCTTTTTCTTTAAGGCGCGCCAGAAATTCATCCTTGATCGCCGTATGAACGACCAGACGCGAGCCCGAGACGCAGCTTTGCCCGGTGGCGGCGAAAATGCCCGAAACCTGCGCGTTCACGGCGCTTTCGATATCGGCGTCGTCAAAGACGATGAAGGGGGATTTTCCGCCCAGCTCCAGCGATGTGGAGGCGAGGTTTTCAGCCGAATTGCGTACAATATGACGGGCAGTATCCGGCCCGCCGGTAAAGGCCACATGCGCCACTTTTGGATGGCTGGTCAGGGCAGCACCTGCTGCGGGCCCGCCGGTAATGACATTGAAAACACCGGCTGGGAAGCCTGCCTGATCAAAGATGCGGGCGAATTCCAGCATCGGCGCCGGGCCTTCTTCGGAGGTTTTCAGAACCACGGTGCAGCCTGCCGCCAGCGCCGGGCCGATTTTGACGGCTGAAAGGAACAGCTGCGAATTCCACGGCACCACGGCGGCCACGACACCGACCGGTTCGCGGCGCAGCCAGACTTCCATGTCGGGCTTATCAATGGGCAGATGGGCACCCTGAATTTTATCCGCCAGCCCGGCATAATAGCGGAAGTAGTCGGCGACATAGGCGATCTGTGCGCTGGTTTCGCGGATGATCTTGCCTGTGTCACGGGTTTCCAGCTCGGCCAGACGGGGTGCGTTCTCAGCAATCAGATCGGCCAGACGGTGCAGCAGTTTGCCCCGTGCCGTCGCCGTCGTCAGCGCCCATTCGGGTGAGAAGAATGCCGCTTCAGCCGCCTCGACCGCGTCGTTCACATCCGCTTCGCGGGCCTCGGGCATCTCGGCCCAATCGGCACCCGTCGCCGGATCGACACTTGTGAAACGCGCCGAGCCATCTGAAAAGGAACCGCCGATATACTGCTGAAATTGCTGCATTCTTCTCTTCTCCATTGCCTATTGGAAGGCAGGCATAACATCCTTGATGAACCGTTCGAGCGAGGTTTTCTTGCGTTCGAAATCCATGCTGCTGTCGATCCAGAAGGCGTATTCGTCGTAGCCCAGGTCCTCATATCTCTTGAGGCGATCAATGACGGTATCGGCGGTGCCGATAACCAGATCGCGCTCCATTGCTTCGGGGGAATAGAAGGGGTGGGCGTCGATGTCTTCCTGGCTTAGCGGGTCAATCAGCCCTTGGGTGATCTCGCGCTTGTTCATGAACCAGGCGCCGAAATAGCAGTAAAAGCGGTTCAGCTCGATTGCGCCCAGTTTGGCATCAGCGCTGTCTTCGGCCACATAGGTGTGCTGCAACAACATGATCTTGGGGCGCTTCACCTCGGGGAATTTTGCGCAGGCCGCGTTGAACTTGCTCATCAGGTCGGAGACTTCACCGTCACCGTTCCACAGCGGGGTCACCTGAACGTTGCAGCCCTGCTGGACGGCAAATTCATGGCTGTTGGGGTCGCGGGCGGCCACCCAGATCGGCGGTCCGTCCTGTTGGATAGGCTGCGGGGAGGATGTGGTTTTCGGGAAAGAATTGAATTCCCCTTCCTGAGCATAATCACCGGCCCAGAGCCCTTTGACCGCCGGGATCAGCTCGCGCATTCGCCGGCCTGCTTCCCAGGCATCCATGCCCGGCATCAGGCGTTCGTATTCAAAGCTGTAGGCGCCACGGGCAATGCCCAGTTCAAGGCGACCATTGGTGATGATGTCGGTCATCGCGGCTTCGCCAGCCAGGCGGATCGGATGCCAGAAGGGCGCGATCACGGTGCCGGTGCCAAGACGCACGTTTTCCGTCTGGCGGGCGACATCCACCAGGTTCAAAAACGGGTTCGGCGCGATGGTGAAGTTCATTCCGTGGTGTTCACCGGTCCAGACGGCATGCATGCCCCCCTTGTCGGCGATCTTGCACAGTTCGACGAATTCTTCGTAGAGCTGTTTTTGATCCTGATCTGGCGAAATGCGCTCCATATGCGCGAACAGCGAAAACTTCATGTCCCTCAACTCCCTGACATGATCGGGCGGACTGTGCCGCTCTTTTGGTTGCCAAAATAGACCCCGTGATTGCCCATGCGGCTTTCACTGGCGTAGCGTTCCAGCATGATGCGCATCGCGGGATCCGCGATGTCCATCAGCGTTGAGGCGCCAAGATCAGAGAAAGCCCCCCGTGACGGATCACCCGCAACGGACTGGCACAAAAACGAGATATGCTGGTGTTCGCGCGCACCGTCCTCGTAAACTGAGTAGATAAAGCCGGGCTCGGCCTCGATGCCGCAGCTTTCAATGAGTTTTTGCAGCGCTGCCGAGGCGCCTTCCTTACCGACCTTGCGTTCAGGCAGGGTCAGGCCGCCATTGCCATCATCAACCAGCAGCACTTCGCCGTCACGGGCGATTAGCGCCGATACCAACAGGTTGGCGCCATGGGCCAGTGCCTCGGCTTCGGCGGCGGCGGTGACATAGGCTCCACGGGCATAGCCAAGCCCCGGCAGGGCGGAGGTGTCAAAGGCCTCGACCCGACCAATCAGGATCACATGGTCACCGGCATCCACTGTCTTATGCATCGAGCAGTCGAACCAGGCCGATACATCGCCGAACACCGGCGATCCATGCGGGCCCTGTTTCCATGCGACCGAGGCAAAGCGGTCCTCAACTGGGCGGGCAAAGGTGTTGGAAACCTCTTTCTGGCTTTCGGCCAGAATATTGATCGCAAAGCCTTTGGTCTGGGTCAGCGTTTCGTAGTTGCTGGAACTGTTTGCCAGGCAAACCAGCAGCAGCGGCGGGTCCAGCGACACGGAGGTAAAGGAATTGGCGGTAAAGCCCAGCGGGTTGCCGTCATTGTCCATTGCGGTCACCACGGTGACGCCGGTCATGAAGGTGCCAAAGGCGTTGCGCAATTCGCGCTTGTCGAAGGGGGCAATGTTGCTCATGCGCAGTCCTTCCGGGCTTCGGGTGTGTTCAGCCAGCGGCGCAGATGGGCCGTCACGGCATCGGGGGCTGTCAGGTTAACCATATGGCGATGTCCGTCGATGACCACGGCGAGGCCGTTTTGCGCCGCATCGGCAATGGCGCGGGACATCGCGGGGGTCGAATTCGGGTCTCCCTCGCCGGTCAGGGCAAGAACCGGGCAGCTGACACTGCTCCAGCCATCGGCATAGGTGGCATCGCCGCGGGCAAAGGCGCCATAGGCGGTGGCATAGCCGCGCGGATCAACAGAGGACAGCCAACCAGACACCAGGGCGCAGGCCTCTGCATCGGCGGCGCTGTCGCCAAACCAGCGGCTGAGCGGGGTTTGCAGATCCATCTTGCCGGCGCGAATGATATCGGCGCGGGCTTCAACGGCGGCGCGGGCCTCGGCGCTGCGGCAGTGGACCGCGTTCAGCAGGGCCGCCCGCGTCACCCGTTCTGGCCGTGTGATGGCATAGCCGCCGACAATCAGTGCCCCCATGGAATGGCCGGCAATGCTGACAGCTTCCAGCTCCAGAGCGTCCAGAACCGCATCCAGCCAGTCCAGATAGGCAGGCAGATCGCTGTCCTCGGGCAGCGGTGCAGAGCGCCCGTGGCCGGGCATGTCCACCGCGATCACCCGCGCGTCCTGCGCCAGTGCCGCGATCTGCGGCTCCCAGGCCGCAAGCTGCATTCCGACCCCGTGGATCAGCAGCAGCGGCGTGCCTTCGCCTTCAATGCGGCAATGGGCTGGCCCGTAGGGTTCAGACAGCCGCAGGGTTGTCGAGGTCATGGCCCAAATCCTTGAGATCCTGATAGCGGTCGCCGATGCGGTGGTGCGGACGCCCGCCGATAGACGCGCCCAGCGCGATCACGATTTCATCCGGGCCGGGGGCGTCTGCCACCTGCAGCTGAATGGTCAGATAGTGGCTGCGACGGCCGCCATCATTCTTATCCATCAGCGGGATCTGCAGCGGCGCATTGGCAGGGCCGCGAGTATTGGTGAAGGACAGGTAGGATTTGGCGCCTACGGCCTCACGGAAGTGATTGCCGAAACGCAGGGTGTGGATCAGCGCCGACCCATGCTCCACTTCGCCGTTCACGCCAACGATGGCGGATTTTCCGTAGCCTTCGACCTTGTCGCCGCCACCTGCGGCCTCCAGCACCATTTCTGTCAGCAGTTTGCCCAGGCCCGGCGCGCAGTCGTGGATCGCCGGTTTGAGGTCCTCCACAAAGCCCTGACCCGCCCAGGGGTTCTTGATGACAGCAATGGCTGCGATCATTTTCAGCGGCTGCTCAGCGACCTTGCCGCCTTCGATCAAGGTGTTTTCAACGTGAAGCAGCGTTTTGCGGATTTCTGCTGGCATTTGGATGTTTCCCACGATTCTGACTTTCTGTCTTATGGTATACCATAATATGAACTGTCAATAATGCACTTGCATTGGTCCGCTGCGGGTTGATAGCGATGGGGGATGAAATCACCGGCTCTGAACAGAATTGAACATCCGCCCGCAACCCTGCGCGATATGGTCCAGGACCAGATGCGCGAGGCGATCATCGAGGGTCATTTCCAGCCCGGCGAGCGGCTTGTCGAACGCCCTATGTGTGACCAGCTGGGGGTGTCACGCACGGTGGTGCGCGAAACGATCCGCTATCTGGAGGCCGAGGGGCTGGTTCAGATCGTGCCGGGCCGCGGGCCGATTGTTGCCCGCATCACCCAGGAAGATGCGCGCCAGATCTATGAGATCCGCCGCATGCTGGAGACCTCAGCTGCAGGCACTTGCGCCGAACGGATCACGCCTGATCGGGTGGAAAGCCTGACCGCCGCCTATGAAGCGCTGCGGCAAGGGTATGAAAGTGACTCTCCCGGCGGCCTTTTCCGGGCCACCGCTGACTTCTACTCGGAAATCTTTGAAGGCGCAGGCCATCACATCGCATCCGAGATAGTCCAGCGACTGAATGGCCGGATCAGCCGGTTGCGTAAAATGACCCTGTCCACCCGTGACCGCGCGCGGCCGGGCATTGATCATATGGAAGCGATTTACCGGGCCATTATTTCCGGTGACGCCGAGGCCGCGAGGCAGGCGGTTGAACACCATATTACCGACACAGCGGCGATTGCCGCCCGGCTGTTGTCAGAAGAGGAACCCTTCAATGAGTGAACCGGCAAAAGCCTATTGGATCGCCAATGTGACCGTCACCGATCCCGCAGCTTACCAAGGCTATCAGGCGCTGGCACCGGAGGCTTTCCGCAAATATGGCGCCAGATTCCTCGCCCGTGGAGAGGCCGAAACGCTGGAGGGCACGGCCTGGCAGCGCCGTGTCATCATCGAATTTGACAGTATGGCGCAGGCGCGGGCCTGTTATAATTCGGCAGAATACAGGCAGGCCCGGCAAGAACGGGCAGGGGCCTGTACCGCAGATATCGCGTTGATCGAAGCTGTTTCGCAAAGCTGATAGGGGCGTTTCATCGCGCAGTCATAGGCCGGTCTAGGTGGCTCAAACACGCGGGGAGGCGATACCCTTAGTCGATCAGCGCCAGAGCAATCCAAGGCTGGAAAGTGATGAGCAGCAGGCAGACAAGCATCAGTGCGACAAAGGGCAGGGCCGCCCGGCAGATGACGCCGAATTTTTCGCGAAAAGCGGTCATCGCCACGATCAGATTCAGCCCGAAAGGCGGTGTCAGAATGCCGATCTCAAGGTTCAGGATCATGATGATGCCCAGATGGGTGACGCCAACGTCATAGCTTTCTGCGATGGGTCGCAACAGCGGCGTCGCCACGGTCAGCGCCGAGGCGGTATCCATGAAACACCCCATCAGCAGCAACACCAGATTGGTCAGCAGCAAAAAGGTGGTCTGGCTTTCAATGTGTTGCGACAAGAAATCGATGATCATATGCGGCACGCGGTTTTCGGTCAGCAGCAGGTTCATGCTGGCGGCCACAGCGAGCAACGGAAACAGCGCGCCAACCAGCTTGGCGGCATCGATCACCACGGTGGTGTAATCCTTCATCGTTAACTCACGGAAAAACAGCGTTTCAACGGCCACCGCATAGGCCAGCGCCACTGCGGCAGCTTCGGTGGGGGAAAAATAGCCCGAGTAGATGCCGCCAAGCAGCAGAACAGGCATGAGCAGGGCGGGCGCGCCCTTCCAGATGCTTTGGGCCAATTCGTTCACACAGAACCGCTGGCGCGGCAGTTTGAAATTCACAACGACCGCATATCCGGCAAACACCGTGGTCAGCAGGATGCCGGGGCCAACACCGGCCAGAAACAGATCGGCAATCGAGCTTTCGGTGAGAATTCCATAGAGGATCATCGGGATGGATGGCGGGATGATGATGCCCAGCGTGCCGCCGGCACAAAGCGCCCCGATGGCAAAGCTTTTGGAATAGCCATTTTCGACCAACGCCGGGTAGAGCACGGCGCCAACCGCCAGCATGGTTACGATGGAAGATCCTGAAATGGCCGAAAAAATCGCACAGCTGAGGATGGTGGCCACCGCCAGCCCGCCCGGCAGGGGCCGGGTCAGCGCGATCATAACGGCGATCAGCCGTTCCGCGATGGTGCCACGGCTCATCACGGATCCGACCAGCACAAACAGCGGCACCGCCAGGATCAGCTCTCGGTCCATCGCAGACCAGAGATCCTGAATGAAGTATTCCAGAACACCGGCGCCGATGAACAGATGCACCGCACCGGCGATGAACATCAGGACAAGGATCAGATTGACGCGCAGGGCCAGCAGGACAATGGCCGCGGCGAGAATTGCCAGAAAGGTCATTCTGTAATTCCCTTGTCTTCAGGACGCAGCACCGGGTAGGCGGCATATATGACATAGCGCAGCGCCGAGAAGCCGAAGCCGATGGGGATCGCGGCCTGAATGGGCCACATCAGCCAGTCCAGCGTGTCAGAGCGTTCTTCGATCATCCGTGCAAATTCCACGAATTCGTATCCGGCATAGGCCAGCATCAGCAAAATGGCCGCCGAAGCCAGGTTGCCTATGCGGATTGCGGCCGGGGTCAGGGCTGCGGGGATCAACCTGTCGGCAAAGCTGGGCCGTAAGTGGCTGCCGGTGGCGGTGGCAATGCCAAACCCGGCCATGGCGCAGTAGATCAGGGAATAGACAGCGAATTTCACCGACCCGAAAGTGCCTCGGCCGAACAGTTCGCGGCCGATCACATCAGCGGCCAGAGCGCCAGCCATCAGAAGAAAGGTGACAATAGCGATGGTCGTCTCGAGGCGCAGCATCCCACCGAGCAGCCGTTCCAGCCCGTATTTCATCAAGACGTCCCTCGTCTTAGCCGAGACTTCCGCCGGTTTTCACCCGGCGCGCCCAGCAATGCTCCTGGAGGTTAAGGCGCGCAGGCTTGTTTTGCCTCGACCATCTTCTCCATGAACCCTTCGACATCGCCTCGGATCTCTTTCTGCATATCGGGCCACATCGCCTGACCGGTTTCAACCCAGATCTGACGCTCCTGTGCGGTCAATTCGATCACGGTGCCACCGCTGGCGGCATGGGCGGAGATCATCTCGGCCTCAAAGGCTTGGATCTCCTGCGCGTTGGAGGCGAACTCCATGACTTCATTGGCGTCCAACAGGGTCTTTTGCTGCGCCTCTGTCAGCCTGTGCCAGCTTTTTGTCGACATGATCATGGCACCGATATTGTAATTGTGTTCGGTGGGCAGAAGCACCGGTGCGGTCTTGTTGGCACCTGTGGCGACGTAGAACGTGGGGGAAAAATCCACCCCATCCACCAGTCCCGTAGACAGCGATGTGTTGGTTTCGGCCGCCGGCAGCGGCACCGGATTGGCGCCCAGTTCGCGAAAGAACATCATCGACGTTTTCAGCGCTGCGGTGCGCAGTTTGACACCCTCCAGATCCGCCGGAACACGGGCTTCCTGGCGCAGGCCGAGGCTCTGGCTGCCGACAGGCAAGAAGCTGATCAGTTGATATTTTTTGCCAATCCGCTCGCGGGCATATGCATCCATGAGAGGGGTGACACAGGCGGCTTCTTCCGTAGTTTCAAACAGATAAGGCAGTGATAACAAAGCCAGCTCGTTTGTCACATTGGCCAGTTCTGGTGCTGCGCCAACCCATATGTCCAGACGCCCGGTGAGGGCCATCTTCATGGTGTCACCCATGGTGCCCAGCTGCGCGTTTGGGAAGAATTCGATGGTCAGATCACCGCCGGAAAGCTCTTCGACTTTGTTGATATAACGTTTGATCTGATTGGCCCAGATCGTGTTGTCGGGTGTGATTGCCGCCATGCGAAGCGTGACTGTTTCGGCCTGTGCCGCAATGGTTGAACCAGCGGCAAGGGCCGCTGCCAGCGCCAAAGTGAAAAGCCTATTCATCATTTCCTCCCGAAAAATGGGGGCCGCGGGCATCACCGGCCAATCGTTACCAAAAGCCACAGTAGTTGGACGCTTGCCGCATGGTCTGTCTTGATGATGACATTCCAGACAAGGCCTTGATGGCAGTATGCCGACAAACGACCGGGAAAGGTATTGTTATGTCTTGTGATCCGAAGCGTGACAGCGAGCTGTTAAAACCGGGTGATCCCTGTACTCGACACCAGAAGTGCGGCTTCTTGGCGTTGACCCTCCGCGCCGGTTTGGCGGCCGTCGCCCCCGTGGTCTGGATGGACACAGCTTCGATGTGAAGCTGTTTGACGGCACGGAGGGAGCCGACCGGACGTCTCGGCGCTTCGATCTGGCAGGAAACCGCGACTATTAGCGGGGATGCACCCACATTTGCAGCAGTTGGCAACTTTTGGACGGCGCGCGCTTTGGATTAGACAACCGTCACAGTAAGCGTTCCCAGCCCTTTGGCAGACAGCTCCATCACGTCACCCTTTTCAACGGGTCCAACCCCGGCCGGGGTGCCTGACAGGATCACATCACCGGCGGCCAGCTCAAAATACCGCGACAGGTAGGCGATCATTTCGGGAACCTTCCAGATCATCTGGTTTAGGTCACCGTCCTGGCGCAGAGTGCCGTTGATTGTCAGCGTAATAGGGCCGCTGTCAGGGTGGCCTATGTCGTCAGCCGGATGGATAGGGCCGCAGGGCGCCGAATGCTCAAAGGCTTTGCCGATCTCCCACGGGCGGCCCATTTTCTTAGCTGCCCCCTGAAGATCGCGGCGGGTCATGTCCAGCGCCAACCCATAACCAAAGACATGTGACAGGGCATCTTCTGCGGCAATCTCGGTGCCGCCGGACTTTAGCGCCACGGCGATCTCGGCCTCGTGATGCACATCTGCACTGCAGTCGGGGTAGGGAAAGCGGCCAGAGGGGTCCAGATTGTTGGGGTTCTTCTGAAAGAAAAACGGCGGTTCGCGATCCGGGTTATGGCCCATTTCGATAGCATGCGCCGCGTAGTTGCGGCCAATGCAATAGACCCGGCGCACCGGGAACAACAGCTCTGATCCGGCCACGGGAATAGCGGGGACAGTCGCGGGGGGAATGGCATATTTGGGCATGATCTCTCCGGCTTGAACGCGATGCGCCCTCTTCATAGGGGCTGCGCGCGCTGGGAACAATGCGGGTTGATATGCAGGCTGGCCCGGCGGGTCATCAGCACCGGGAACGCTTCGGAAAAACTGCAGGGGTTCACGACCACTCGTGATATTTAGATATGAATATTCCTTACCCATATTCTACAAGGAAATCATATGCTGGTGACCCGCAGTCGCTGGCTGCGCCGATTGATGGGCTCTCTCTTTCAATTGGCAATATTCGCTGCCGCAGAAAGGTGTTCAACCCGTGAGGAAAAGCCGTCTAGATGTGCGCAAACTCTCCTATTTTCTAGAAATAGTTGAGCTGGGTTCACTGACCCGTGCCGCCGCCAGTCTGAACGTCGCCCAGCCTGCTTTGTCGCTGCATCTGAAGGCCATGGAAGAGGCGCTGGGAACACGTCTGCTGGATCGTGGCAGAGCGGGCGTAACCCCCACAGAGGCTGGGGTCTTGCTGGCGCAGCGGGCGCGGGTGATCATCGAGGATCTGATCCGCACTGAGGATGAGGTCGCCACGCTTGGCGCAGACCCGATGGGCGAGGTCCGGGTCGGGCTGCCGGGAACAATTGGTGCAATCGTGGCCTTGCCACTGTTGGTGTCCGCGCGCCGCCAATATCCGCGGATAACAGTGAATGTGACCGAAGCGATGAGCGGTTTTGTGGCGGACTGGTTGGTCGATGGCCAGGTCGACGCGGCCGTTCTGTATTCGCATCCTGCAGAGAAAGGTCTGGACGCGCATTTGCTATTGGAGGAGGAGCTGGTCTTGCTTTCGGCGCCCGGATCTGACCTGCCGGAAGGGATAGACATTGGCCGGATCGCTGATCTGCCAATGGTGCTGCCCAGCAAGATGCACGGTTTGCGCCAACAGGTTGATCGGGCGTTTCTGCAGGCAGGTATGGCGGTAAACCTGTCGATGGAGATCGATTCATACGCCAATATCAAGCGGTTGGTCTCTGCCGGATTTGGGGCCTCTGTTTTACCTTTGCATGCGGTGCGCCAGGAGGGGGCGGAAGGCGTGCTGAAGATTAGCCGCTTTGCAGCGCCCGGCCTGTGGCGTGGGGCCTATCTGGCCTTTCCTTCTGGGCGCCCCACCACACGTGCCCAGGCTGCCATTCGCGGGCTGCTTTCAAACGTGGTGTCAGACCTGCATCAGAACGGAGACTGGCCGGGATCGCGGCTGGTTCAGCCGAGCTGAGCGCCATCACATGACCGTCAGGCCCCCTGCAGAATACGGCGTGCCTTGATGCGGATGGGTTCATCCACCATCGCCCCGTCCACCCGTGTCGCGCCCTCACCCGAGGCCAGCACACGGCGCGCCCAGCTGAGGTCCTCCTGCGTGGGTGCAAAGGCTTGTTTCACCGGGGCGATCTGGCGGGGGTGGATACACAGCTTGCCTGTCATGCCCAGATCACGGGCATGGCGCGCGTCGCTGAAGGCCGCGTCCGGGTCGCCCAACTGAACCGTAACCCCGTCCAATGGCGGTGCAATGCAGGCAAGGCGCGAGGCGAGTACCAGTTCGCAACGCGCGCTGAGCAGTGCATCGCGCTGGTGGGCGCATCCCAGATCCGCACAGAAATCAACCGATCCAAAGGCAAGTCGCACAACCCCCGGCAAGGCGGCAATGGCACGTGCATTTGCCAGCCCTTCCGCCGTTTCGATCAGGGCAATCAGCGGCAGGCCCTTCAGGGAGTCCGCAACCAATGCCACAGAGACCGGGTTTTCCGACTTTGGCAGCATCACAGCGGCCAATGACATTTTGCTGGCAGCGGCCAGATCCTTGACATGCCACGGCGTGCCTGTTGCGTTGACTCGCAGAACAACCGGCAGGTCTGTAAAGCCACAGGTGAGATTGCTGCGGGCGGTGACCTTGTCTTCGGGGGCGACCGCGTCCTCAAGATCCAGGATCACCGCATCCGTGCCGGTGGCTGCCGCCTTGGCAAAGCGATCCGGCCGGTTCGCAGGGACAAACAAAGGCGCCTTTACCGTGCCTACCATGTCGCCGTTGCCTCCATCGCGATGGGGCCGCCGGGCCTGGCTGTCCACAGGTTCATCCCATCATCCGCTGGGGTGGCGTTGATCGTGAAATCGACGTCATCAAACAGCGGTGACAGGCTGCGAAATCGGAAAAGACGGGGGGCTGAGCCCCTCTGATCAGCCGCGAGCTGGCACAGTAGTGTTGCCTGCATGGGCCCATGAACGACCAATCCGGGGTAGCCCTCCACGTCGCGCGCATAGGGCGTGTCATAATGGATGCGGTGCCCGTTGAAAGTCATCGCAGAATAGCGAAACAGCAAGGGGCCGGAAGGGGTGACCCGGCGGCTCTGGCTGCCGGTGGGCACGGCAAGGCCACGGCTGGCGGCGACATTGCCCGGCGACGCTGCATCCCGGTAGACGATATCCTGCCGCTCGGTCACGGCCGGGCGGCCCGCGCTGGAAATCTCGTGGGTGACAGTGACGAAACACAAGGGCCCAGTGCGCCCCTGTTTCAGCACTACATCCGTGATCACGGAACAGCGGGTGACTTCCTCATCGATGCGGATCGGCCCGTGAAAATCAAAGGCACCGCCGGCCCACATGCGGCGGGGCAGCGGGACCGGCGGCAGGAATCCACCGCGCGCGGGGTGGCCGTCCGGGCCGAGCTCAGCCGTTGGCGCGATCGGTGGAGCAAGGCAGAAATGGATCAGAAGCGGGGCAGCGTCGCCCGGTTCGGTGCCCGACGTACGGTCGAAAGTGGCGTTGAACTGGCGCACCAATGTGGGTGACAGCACGTCCGACGCGGTCTCCTCGCGTCCGATCCAGCTGCGCAGATGGTCCAAGTCCATACCTACAACTCCTGTTGGGCCAGCGCCGGAACGGCGCCGTAGGCGCGGGTCTCATCCGCGACAACGGCACCCGGTGCAGGAAATGAGACCGGGCCGTTCGGGGTGTCGACAGTGATCCGGCGCAGATGCGGGTGGGCAGATAGCCCGGCCATGTCATTGACCGAGGCCAGCGCGATATTTGCCTTAGCCAGCCGCGCTATTGCCTCATCGGCATCAAACTGGGCAAAAGCCGCAGCCACACGGGCGTCGGTCTGATCGCGGTTTTGAACACGCGCCACATTGGTGGCGAACCGGGGGTCATGCGCCATGCGCGCGTCACCAATGAAGTCTTCGCACAGTTTCGCCCATTCCCGGTCGCTTTGGATCGAGATCAGGATCGGCGCGCCGGATTTGGGCTGAAACACCCCGTAGGGCGCAATCGAGGGATGGGCGAGGCCGATGCGCTGCGGGGTATTGCCGCCCTCGTGGTTCAGCAGCGGCACAGTCAGCCATTCGGCCATCACGTCGAACATCGACACGGAAATATCCGCTCCCAGGCCGGTGATCCCGCGCTGGATTAGCGCTTCCAAAATCGCGGCATAGGCGGTGGCGCCAGTGGCGATATCAACAACCGAGGATCCGACGCGGGCCGGTTCCGAGGGCCCACCGGTGATCGAGCTGAGGCCGGATTCTGCCTGAATGAGCAGGTCATAGGCCTTGCGGTCTGCCATTGGCCCGGTCTCACCATAGCCGCTGATCGAACAGGTGATCAGACGGGGATAATCGCTGCGAATACGGTCCAGCGCAAAGCCCAGTTTTGCCAGCGCACCGGGTTTCAGATTTTGAACCAGCACATCCGCCGTTGCCAGCAGGGTTTCCAGTGCGGCCTTGTCCCGGTCCGTTCTGAGGTCAAGGGTGACGCTTTCTTTGCCGCGGTTGAGCCAGACAAAATAGCTGGACTGGCCGGCGGCCACATCGTCATAACCACGGGCAAAATCGCCCTCAGGGCGTTCAATTTTGGCCACATGGGCGCCGGCGTCGGCCAGCCGCATAGTGGCAAAAGGCGCCGCCACGGCCTGTTCAATGGCGACAACTTCCAATCCTTCCAGCGGTCGCATCAAAAGGACCTCGGCATGCCAAGAACATGTTCGGCCACATAGGACAGGATCAGATTGGTCGAGATTGGTGCGACCTGATAGAGCCGGGTTTCGCGGAACTTGCGCTCCACGTCATATTCATTGGCAAAGCCGAAACCGCCGTGGAACTGGATACAGGCGTTTGCTGCCTCCCAGGAGGCCTTGGCGGCGAGGTATTTCGCCATATTGGCCTCGGCACCGCAGGGCTGACCCGCATCATAAAGCGCGCAGGCCTTGTAGCGCATGAGGTTGGCGGCCTCGACTTCGATAAAGGCTTCGGCGATGGGGAATTGCACGCCCTGGTTTTGGCCAATGGGGCGGCCAAAGACGGTGCGCTCGCTGACATAAGAGGTCACTTTGTCAGTGAACCAATAGCCGTCCCCGATGCATTCCGCCGCGATCAGCGCCCGTTCGGCATTCAGCCCGGTGAGGATGTATTTGAAGCCCTTGCCTTCCTCGCCGATCAAGTTTTCCTCTGGAATTTCAAGGTTGTCAAAGAACAGCTCGTTGGTCTCGTGGTTGACCATATTGGCAATGGGTTTGACCTCCATGCCGCTTTTCATGGCCTCTTTGATGTCGACGAGGAAGATCGACAGGCCTTCGGATTTCTTTTGCACCTCAGCCAGCGGCGTGGTCCGGGCCAGCAGGATCATATAGTCGGAATGCTGAACGCGCGAGATCCAGACCTTCTGGCCGTTCACCACATAGCGCCCGTCTTTTTTGACCGCCGTGGTCTTGATTTTGGTGGTGTCGGTGCCGGTTGTCGGCTCTGTTACGCCCATGGATTGCAGCCGCAGCTCGCCAGCGGCGATTTTGGGCAGAAACTTCTGCCGCTGCGCTTCGGATCCGTGCCGCACTAGCGTGTTCATATTATACATCTGGCCGTGGCAGGCGCCGGAATTGCCACCAGCTCGGTTGATCTCTTCCATGATGACCGAGGCTTCGGTCAGCCCTAGCCCTGAGCCTCCGTATTCCTCTGGGATCAGCGCCGCCATCCAGCCCTCGCGGGTCAGCGCCGCCACAAATTCGTCCGGATAGCCGCGTTCGGCGTCGACTTTGCGATGATATTCGGCCGGGAACTCTGCGCAGAGGGCCTGCACCCCTTCCCGGATGTCCTGAAACCTGTTGTCGAACGCATTCATGACAACTCTCCTGTGTCTGCAAAACGTGTTGCAGACACTTTCGGATGTTGTCAGCCATTAGGCAAATAGATGTTGGTTATCCCAAATATACAATTTTCATATGGAAGTGAAGCAAGTGTCACTTGTCACCGGACAGATATGCCTGTTCCAACGCGTCATAGAAGTGCTTGTGAACACTGGCTTGGCGCAACTCAAAACTGGCGACCGGGCCGTCTTCGGTCATCTTGCCCTGCGCCTTGAGCTGCGACAGGGCCGTCTGCATCCCCAACAATGCGCCCTGCAGCGCGACATTGGCATAGAGCACCAGAGAGAAGCCGGCGCTGTCCAGATCTGCCAGCTCCATGATTGGGGTCTTGCCGCCGACCACCAGGTTCACCAGTTGCGGCGTGCCTTTCAGGCGGTCGGGGATCAACCGGATTTCGGCCTCGTTGCGCGGCGCTTCGACAAAGGTGATATCGGCGCCATCCTCGATAAAGGCGGCGGCACGGTCTAGCGCCTCTTCCATTCCACGGGTGGCACGCGCATCCGTTCGGGCGACAATCAGCAGGTTTTCATCCTGACGCGCATCGGCCGCGGCCTTGATCCGGCTGCGGGCCTCGGTGATGTCCACCACTTCTTTGCCGGTGAAATGGCCACAGCGTTTGGGGCTGAGCTGGTCTTCGATCTGGATGGCGCTGGCGCCGGCCCGTTCCAGGGTACGGACCGTGTGATAGACGTTGACTGCATTGCCAAAACCGGTGTCAGCGTCCACCACCAAGGGCAGATCGGTGGTATTGCGGATGGCCGATGTGTGTTGCGCAACTTCGGTGAGCGAGACAAAGCCGTGATCAGGCATGCCGTGGAACATATTGGTCAGACCGGCGCCGGACAGGTAGATCGCTTCGAACCCCATGCCGTCTATGACTCTGGCCGCCAGCGCATTTGCGGCACCGGGCATCAGGATCGCACCGCCCTGGTTCAGGCGGCTGCGGAAGGCTTTGTTGATCTCGTGGTTCAGCATGCATCGTCCCCGGTGCGTGAATGGCTTGCCTTGTTCCTATGCAGGTAGGTCTGCCCTCGCAATGCCAAGAGGGACGCGTTTCACTCAGGAGAACGTGCAGGGGCTAATCTGCCAGCCGCCGCGCGAGGCTTTCCAAGAGCGGCGTGACTTTTTCGCGGGCGGGTTGATCCAACCGGCTCTTCAATCCCGAGACGGTCAGCGCGCCAAGAAAATCGCCTTCTTTCGAGAAGACGGGCGTGGAAACAGAGGCGATGTCGGACACGGTCTGACCGACAGCACTGACCGTGCCGTTGATGTTGAACAGGGACAGGTCCGCCACGGTCTCACCGGTGAAATGACGCAGCACCATGCCGGATGCGCCGGTGGACAGGTTCAGCCGCATTCCTTCCTCGACGTGGTAGCGCAACAGGTTGGGAGAGTTTTCACGGTAAAGACACACCCTGTCCTGACCTGCCCGCACATAGAAAGAGGCGGTTTCCCCGGTGGCATCGACCAATGCCTTCAAGGCTGGTGCTACATCTTCGCGGCGGGTGAATTCCTGTCGAAAGATCAGCCCCAGCCGCCAGACCGACGGGCCAACGCTGAACCGTCCGGCACTGTCGCGTTGGATGAAGCCATAGATGGCAAGAGAGGTCGTCAGCCGCAGAATGGTGCTCTTGTGCAGGCCGGTTTCCTCGGCAAGCTCGGCAAGGCTCATGGAGGGGCGTTGGGTTGAGAACGCATTCAGGATCGACATGGCGCGTTCTACGGATTCTGTGCGCAGGGCGCCCATGGCATGCGTTCTCTCTGATGAAACTGTGTTGCTCTACTCTTGCCCGTCTACTGCCAGATTGTCTAGCCGGGAGACATCAAACGGAGGCAGTCTTTCATGCGCAGTTTCACCATTCCCGGAACGGATTTCATGGCATCGGCCTATGGCGATGCTGCGGGCCGCCAGCTGAACGCCCTGCCGATGAGCCTGCGGGTGCTGGCCGAAAACGCCTATCGCCACAGCACAGAAGGGGCGGCACTTGCGGATGTCCTGGCGCGCGACGGCAAGGCGGTGCCTTTCCGACCGGCCCGGCTGCTGCTGCAGGATATGTTGGGGCTGCCGCTGTTGGTGGACATCATGGCGATGCGGTCTGAACTATCGGCGCGGGGTGGCGATGCCTCCAAGGTGGACATGAGCCTGCCGGTGGATCTGGTGATTGATCACGCAATGACGATCAACCACTGGGCAGAGAAATTGGCGCTGAAGAAGAATATGGACCGCGAATTTGAGGTTAACCGCGAGCGGTTTGCCTTTCTCAAGGCCTGCGAGGCGCGGTTTGAAAACCTGCGTGTGGTGCCGCCGGGCGGGGGTATCATGCATCAGGTGAATCTGGAGTTCCTTGGTCAGACGGTGATGCCCGCGGCCAAAGGCTCCGATCTTCTGATCCCGGACACCAACCTTGGCACCGACAGCCATACAACGATGATCAACGCCCTTGGCGTGCTGGGCTGGGGCATCGGCGGGCTGGAAGGCGAAGCGATCATGTTTGGTGAGGCAACGCCGGTGAATGTGCCTAGGGTGATAGGTCTGGAAGTGACCGGCAGCCTGTCCAACGATGTGACCGCGACCGACGCGGCGCTGGTGATCGCGGAGAAGCTGCGCGCCCATGGTGTAGTGGACTGTTTTGTCGAGATTTTTGGCCCCGGCTATGGGGCGTTGTCGGTTGCTGACCGGGCAACCATCGCCAATATGTCGCCGGAATATGGATCGACCTGTGTCTTCTGCCCGGTCGACGCAAACACCGTCCGCTATCTGCAGGAAACCGGGCGCAGTGCCGCCCATGCCCAACGCGTGGAAGCCTTTTCCAGGGCCCAGTCCCTGTGGGTCGAGACCCCCTCGACGGCAATGGAGTTTGATGCGGTGATCCCGTTGGATCTGGGATCGGTGGGGCGCACGGTCTCTGGTCCGGCGCGGCCCGAACAGCGGATTGATCTGGCCAAGGCACGCGACACATTGGCCTTCGCAGGCGAGGTCAAATCCCCCAACCGAGTGGTGGTTGAGGGCAGCGACCATGATATTGGAGACGGCGACGTAATCATCGCCGCGATCACAAGTTGCACAAATACGGCCAATCCTCGCAATATGGTGCTGGCGGGGCTTATGGCGCGCAATGCTGTTGCGAAGGGACTGGCTGTGCCGCCGCATGTGAAAACCTCGCTCGCGCCCGGATCGCGGGTGGTTGCACATTATCTGACCGCCAGCGGTCTGCAGCAATCCTTGGATGCATTGGGATTTAACCTCGCGGCCTTTGCCTGTTCGACCTGCAATGGCATGTCCGGCCCGCTTGCCCCTGAACATGAGGCGGCGATAAAACAGGGCGATGTGCAGGGGGTTGCGGTGCTGTCGGGAAACCGCAACTTTGCCGGGCGCATTCATCCGCTGGCCTCGCGCAATCTCTTGGCCTCACCGCCGTTGGTTCTGGCCTATGCACTGGCCGGAACGGTGCTGACCGACCTGACCCGTGATCCGCTGGGCACAGGTGCAGACGGGCAGCCAGTGATGCTGGATGATCTGTGGCCCAGCGCAGAAGAGGTTGAGGCGGTCATTGCCGCCTCACTTGAGGCCGATGATTTCATGCGCAACTACCAAAGCATCGGTTCCGTGAACGAACATTGGAATGATATGCAGGTGGACAGCGGCACATATGAGTGGGTGCCCTCCACCTATCTCAGCTTTCCGCCTTTCGTGAAATCGATCAGCAGTGCGGCAACGGGGCCCGCTCCGTTGACCGGTTTGCGTCCGCTGGTGATCCTTGGGGATTCCGTCACCACCGACCATATTTCCCCGTCAGGCATCATCACAGAAGAGTCCGAGGCGGGACAGTTCCTGATGTCGCAAGGCATTGAAAAAAAAGACTTCAACTCTTTTGGAACCCGGCGCGGCTGTTCCGATGTGATTGTCCGGTCGACCTTTGCCAACTACCGTCTGCGCAACGAAATGACCCCGCAGCGCGAAGGCTCTTGGGCGCGGGTCGAGCCGGACGGCGTGGAGGTATCGGTGTTCAAAGCGATAGAGACCTATGCCAAGCGCGGACAGGGGCTGGTTGTGATCGGCGGCAAGGAATATGGCTGTGGCTCTTCTCGCGATACTGCCGCAAAGGCGCCATGGCTGGCCGGTATCCGCGCGGTGATTGTCGAAAGCTTTGAACGCATCCACCGCTCAAATCTGGTCAACATGGGCATCGCGCCGCTGTGTTTCCCCAAAGGCGTCAGCCGCAAGAGCCTCGGTCTGGATGGAACCGAGCTTTATGATATCGCGCTGTCAGAGGATCTGAAATCCGCGCGTCTGACTGTTTATCGCGTCGACGGCAGCACCGAAGAAACGCCGCTGGATCTGCGCCTGTATAACAACGCTGAACGTGCGACTTTCTCTGCCGGAGGCTTGCTGCCGCGCGCCTTTGGGGGCTTTCTGAAAGGGGAGGCATAATGGTTCAGGCACGTCTGAGGGCCGCTTTTTATCGCGGAGGCACGTCAAAAGCGGTTTTGTTCAATGGGGCGGACCTGCCCAAGGATCGCGCCACCCGTGACCGCATATTCCTGCATGTTCTGGGCAGCCCTGATCCCTATGGGCGCCAGTTGAACGGCATGGGCGGCGGGCTGTCTTCACTCTCCAAAGTCGTGATCGTAGAGCCATCTTCGATTCCGGGAGCGGATGTGGACTATACATTTGTGCAGATCGCTGTGGATCAGCCCATTGCCGACTACGGTTCTGCCTGCGGGAACATGTCCTCGGCCGTTGGACCCTTTGCTGTGGATGAAGGGCTTGTGCGCGTCGCTGACGGCATGGCACTGGTGCGTATTCATAGTACCAATACCGGTCAGATCTATCATGCGCGCTTTCCGGTGTCGGGTGGTAAGGCACAGGAAGAAGGCGATTTTTCCATTGCGGGCGTGTCTGGAACCGGCGCCAAGGTGACATTGGATTTCCTGTCTCCCGGTGGTTCCAAAACCGGGAGTCTGATGCCGACAGGTGCTGCACGCGAGTGGCTGGAAACTCCAGATGGCCGCTTTGAGGCCTCGCTGATTGATGCCGCCAATCCGGTTGTCTATCTGCGCGCCGTCGATGTCGGCTGCACCGGCACCGAGCTGCCGCAGGAACTGGATGCAGACAGCGTTCTGATGCAGCGGCTGGACCGTCTGCGCCGGGCCGGTGGGGTGGCAATGGGGCTGGCGGAAACAACCGATGAGGTGCCGCTGTCAAATCCCAAGGTCGCCATTGTCGGGGCCGCGGCCGACTTCACTGCTTTGGATGGCAGCGCTTATGCGGCCGCCAGCCATGATGTGTCCGTGCGTCTGGTTTCGATGGGGAATTTTCACCGGGCGATCACGCTGACCGGGGCCATGTGCGTGGCTGTGGCTGCACAGCTCAAAGACAGCCTCGTCGAAGAAGTCGCGGGTGGGCGGCGGGCCGTGCGGATTGCCACCCCCTCTGGCATTTTACCGGCAGCGGCAGATGTCAGCGAAGCGGGCGAGGCCCGCAGCGCCACCACATATCGCACCCAGCGCCGGATCATGGAGGGGGCGCTGCTCTATCCGGGTGATCTGGCCGACCCATGACCCTATTCCTGCACCAGTGATCCTTCCCAATTGCGCAGGAAATTCTGTCGGCGCAGCTGGTCGAGGAAGACCAGCAGGCCGGGTCCGAACCGGATTGGCCGCAAGGCGGTATTGGCCTGAAAGGACGCCGGATCAATCGCCGGCAGGCCGGCCGCAGTGGTGACATCGGGCTGGCGCTGCAGGCTCAGCAGGAAAGTGACCATCTTTTGCGCGCCGTCCACATTCTCGGCTGTTGTGGGGATCAGGGCGGTGCGCAGCATGACATTCACATAGTCGTCCAGCTCGACAATGCGGAACCCGTCAACCTCGGCCTGTTGCGCCGCAGCATAGCTGCCCAGCACGTTATAAGCCAGCGCCAGATCGCCTGCCGCCACATCACGGATCATCGCGCCGGAGCAGCAATACAGCTGGGCATCCAGACGCCCCATGACCTCCATCAAGCGCCAAAAGGCCTCGCTGTTGCGGCTGTCCTGTGTCGCCATGAGATAGCCAAAGCCTGATGTTCGCACATCATAAGTGCCGACCCGGCCGCGAAAACGATCCGGGTTTTCGCGCAGCGTCGCGATCAATGCTTCTCGGCTGCGGGGTTCGGTGCCGGGCGGAAAATCCGCATCGGACACCAGCAATACGGCCGGTTCCTGCGTGAAGGCGAACAGCTGATCCCGCCAGATTGCCCAGGACGGCAGCCCGTCCGCCACGGTGGGGCTGAACCGGCGGGCAAACCCATCATTGGCCAGTTTTGTCTGCAGATCCATCGCTGAGGAGATTGCCAGATCAAACACCGCGTCCTCGTCCTGAATGGCGCGCATCAGCTCTGTCGTGGAGGTGATGGTGTATTGGACCGACAGCCCGGGATTGCGTGCCTGAAAGGCCAGCAGGATCGGCTCGAACACCGATTGATCCGCGGTAGAAATCACCCGCAGAACGGCGGTTTCAGGCGAAGCTGGGTAATCCACGTGATCTTCAGCGTCAAAGGCCACAGCGACTGCGGCCTGAGCGACCCAGATCAGTGCGGCAAGACAAGCGATACGCATGCGCCGACTCCCTTTGGATTTTGTGCGATGATCAGCCGCCCGCCATGGGCGCCTGCGACATCGCTGGCGATGGTCAGCCCCAGACCGGATCCCACAATGTCTCCGGTGTTGCTGCCCCTTTGGTACCGGTTGGCAAGACGGGGCAGATCGAGATCGTCAAAACCGCGCCCCTCGTCTGCAACGGACAATATCAGATCTTCTCTGGTGCGCAGCGACACAGAGATATGGCTGTCAGCGGGGGAGTATTTGATCGCATTGTCGAGAATATTCAGCAATGCCGCCTGCAGGAGAATTCGATCCCCCTCAAAAGGCACCGGGTCGGGCCCGCAGTCGGTAGTAATAGAGATGTCTTTCAGGTCCGCCGTTGGCACCAGCTGGCTACAGGTTTCCCGGGTCAATGCCGACAGATCCAGCGCGTCCCGGTCCATACTGTCGGTGCGAAAGGTCACCATCGCATGGTCCAGCATCTGCCCCGCCGAACGTGAGCTTTCGTCGATGGCACGGATCATTTCACGGATGGCCTGTTTGTGTTCCGGTTTGTTCAGCTTCCGGTGGGTGACTTCTGCCTGCGCGCGCACGGTGGCCAAAGGCGTGCGCACCCGGTGCGCGGCTTCGGCGATGAAATCTTCGGTCCTGAGCAGGGAGGCCCGCAGCCGCGACATAAACCCGTTGAGTGCGGTCACCAAAGGCACCAGTTCTGCCGGGGCGATTGCATCTACCGGGCGCAGATCCTTGGGGCCACGGCGGGTAACGGCGCCGGTCAGCCGTTCCAGCGGCGCCAGTGCCGTGCGCGCGGCCCAGAGGCTAAGCGCAGTCGCCAAAAGGAAAAATCCGCCTCCGACGGCGGTCGCGGTGGCCGTGATCCGGCGCGAGATCGCCTCCAGCCCTTCGCGGGTTTGCGCGACCGTGACCACCACATCCTGCTGCGCCGAAAAACTCCCCAGCGGCCGCAGGACAGAGACGGCGCGCAGCTCATCCCCCCGGTAGGTCAGGGTTTCCACGATCGTCTGGCCGGTTTGGCGCCCGCCCGTTGGCAACGGAAGGTCATCATACCCGGTCAGTGTTTTGCCATCTGCCGTCACCCGGTAGAACACCCGATCTTCGCTGACAGAGCCCAGCATCGACAGGGCGGAATAGGGCAGATCCAGCGTCACCCCGCCGTTTTCGCTGCGCAGACTGTCTGCAATGGCGGTGGCAGAGGCGGCGAGGATTTCGTCCTGCGTGCCTTCGGCGGCGCGTTCGGCGACGCTGCGCACCACAAAAAAGAATGTCAGTGACAACACCGCTGCCACCCCCGCCAGCTGAAAGAACAGCCGTCTGCGAATGGACCCCTGCGGCGTCAAGCAGCCACCATTCTGTAGCCCAGCCCCCGAACGGTCTCGATGGTGATATCCGCCCCGTCCAACCGTTTGCGCAGTCGCCCGACATAGACTTCGATGGCGTTTTCACTGACGTCCTCTGCGAAGGAAAACAGCCGGTCCAACAGGTGAGATTTTGAGAAAATCTGCCCCGGCGCGGCAAAGAAAACCTCCATCAACCGCAGCTCGCGGTTGCGGAGCGAAACCTGTTTGTCAGCGAATCGCAGCTCGGCCGCCGCCGAATCAAGCACCGTCCCACAGAAGCTTTTGTTGTTGTCAGCAGCCCCGCCCTGACGTCGCAATACAGCCCGGCAACGGGCCTCCAGCTCGGAGAAATCGAAGGGTTTGGTGATGTAATCATCTGCTCCAAGGTCCAGCAGGCCGACCCGGTCTGACACCGCAGAACGTGCAGTGGTCACGATGATGGGGGTGCGGTTTTTGGCCTGCCTGTGCTGTTCCAGAAAATCCCTCCCGTCACCATCAGGCAGCATAATGTCCAGTAAAATAAGGTCATAATCAGCCACGGCGATACAGGCAGAGGCCGCGTTCAGCGTGTCGGCGCAATCCACGGCATGGCCATCCAGATGCAGACGCTCGGCAACGGCGCTTGACAACTTTTGATTGTCTTCGATCAGAAGGAAACGCATGGGCGGCCTTTTTTGATGGGTGACAGGTTGCTGTCAGGTTCGGCGGTTTCCCTATGAGCATGTTCATCAGTGACTGTTGTGTCAAATGGGAGGAAACCATGACAAATCTCACCTTCAAAGCGCTCGTGACCGGAGCCATGCTCGGGCTTGGAGCGACTGCGGCTCAGGCGGCGGAATGCATAGCACCTGCCAACCCCGGCGGCGGCTGGGACTTCACCTGCCGCCAAATCGGCAAGATCATGCATGACATCGGTGCCGTAGATAAGCCGGTGCAGGTGACCAACATGGCCGGCGCGGGCGGTGGATTGGCGTTCACCCATGTGGTCAGCGAACGCGGTGAAGATGCCGATCTGATCGTTGCGGCTTCCTCCGCGACCTCGACCCGGCTGGCGCAGAATGCCTATGCGGGGATGACGGCCGATCAGGTCCGGTTTGTCGGTGCCATTGGTGCTGATCCCGGTGTCATCGTGGTGGGCAAGGACAGCCCCTATCAGTCGCTCAACGATCTGGTGGATGCCATCCGTGCCGAACCGGGCAAACTGGCCTTCGCGGGCGGCTCCGCAACGGGTGGCTTTGACCACCTGAAGCCGCTGATGATCCTGCAGCGTGCGGGCATCAATGACGTGCGGGCGATCAAATACATCGGTGTTGACGGCGGCGCAGATGCAATCACGCAGACCGTGGGTGGGTTCACCGCGGCCATGTCTGGCGACATGTCGGAGATTGTCGGCTTTCTGAAGTCCGGTGATGTGCGGGCTTTGGCCGTTTTGACCGAGGAACGGGTTCCGGGATTTGACGATATTCCAACCGCCAAGGAGCAGGGCATCGACGTTGTCGCGGTGAATTGGCGTGGGCTCTACATTCCCAAGGATGTCAGCGACGAGACCTTCAACATGTGGGCAGAACGGCTGCAGAAAGTGGCAGACAGCGACGAATGGGCCGAAGCCATGGCCGCCAATGGTCTGGCACCCTTCACCAAAGTGGGTGGCGACTTCCAGTCCTATGTGGATGATGTCGTGGCCGAGATCCGCACCCTGTCCAAAGAAATCGGAGTGATCCAGTAATGGCCTCTGACCGCATCTTTGGAGCGGTCGTGACCCTGGTGGCGCTGGCTTATGCAGCCAGCGCCATTCAGATCCAGACCAGCTTTCTGGCCGACCCCGTCGGCCCTCGCACTTTCCCGATGCTGATTGGTGGCATAGCGGCACTTTGCGGCCTTCTGGTTGCCCTGAAACCGGATGAGGACCCGGAGTGGCCCGCCGTGGCGACACTGGGCGCGCTTCTGGTCTCGGTGATTGTTCTGGTGGCCTATGCCTATACGCTGAAACCGCTTGGCTTTGTGATCCCCACGGCGATCACCGCCGCGATCCTCAGCTATCAGATCAAACCCCAGCCCAAGGCCGCCGTTCTGGCCGGAGTGGGCCTGTCACTGGGTCTGTTCTTCATCTTCAAATTCGCGCTCGGCCTCGGCCTGGTTGCGCTGCCTGCCGTGTTCCACGGCTGAGGACATCTCCATGGATTTGTTAAACAATCTCGCGATCGGCTTCGGCATCGCGCTGAGCCCCTATACCCTGATGCTGGCGGTTTTTGGCTGCTTTATCGGCACCATCATCGGCGCGCTTCCGGGGCTGGGCCCCTCCAACGGTGTCGCCATTCTGATCCCGCTGACCTTCTCAATGGGGCTGGATGCAACATCGGCGCTGGTGCTGATGACAGCTGTCTACTACGGCGCCATGTACGGCGGGCGGATTTCGTCGATCCTGCTGAATATTCCAGGCGACGAACCTGCCCTGATGACAACGCTTGATGGTTATCCGATGGCCAAAGCCGGCCGGGCGGGTGACGCGCTGGTCATCTCCGGCGTGGCCTCCTTCACCGGAGCGTTTTTGTCCACTGTCGGACTAATGCTGCTGGCGCCGCTGTTGGCGCGGGTCGCTTTCAAATTTGGCCCGGCCGAGTATTTCGCCCTCTATCTGCTGGCCTTTGCCACTCTTGGTGGCATTGCATCCAACAATCAGGCCAAGGCGGCGATTGCTTCCTGCATCGGTCTGGGCATCGCCATGATCGGGGTCGACAATAATTCAGGCCTGCCACGACTGACCTTTGGCAATATGCATCTGTTCGACGGCATCGATTTTCTGGTCGCCATCGTCGGCCTGTTTGCCATCGCCGAGGTGTTCTTTTTCATCGAGAGCCACGGGAAAAACACATCCATCGGCGTCAAACTGGATAAGGTGCGGGTGCCTTGGGCTGATATCTGGGACACCCGCTGGACCCAGTTGCGTGCCTCGGTCATCGGCTTCATTGCCGGCGTGCTGCCGGGGGCAGGGGCCTCGCTCGGGTCTTTCCTGGCCTATATGTCGGAGAAGTCCGTCGCCGGAGAGGAAGGCAAATTTGGTACCGGCGTTGCCAAGGGTGTCGCCGCACCTGAGGCAGGCAATAACGCGGCAGCGGGCGGGGCGCTGGTGCCGATGCTGACGCTGGGCGTGCCGGGGTCCGGTACCACCGCGGTTCTGCTGGCGCTGCTGATGACACTGAACATCACTCCCGGTCCAACTTTGTTCACCGAACGGCCCGAGGTCGTCTGGGGGTTGATTGCGTCGCTGTTGATCGCCAACTTCGTGTTGTTGCTGATGAATGTACCGATGGTGCGTATCTTCGTGAAAATCCTGTCCGTGCCGCCCTGGGTGCTGCTTCCGGGTGTGACCATGGTCAGTTTTGTTGGCATTTATTCCCTGTCGGGCAGCTACTTTGATCTGCTGCTGATGGTCGCCTTCGGGGTGCTGGGCTGGGTTCTGCGCAAGCTGGATGTGCCAACGGTTCCGATCATTCTGGGCATTTTGCTGGGCGGTCATATGGAGGACAGCCTGCGCCGTGCGATGGTGCTGTCGGACGGGGATTGGACCTACCTGTTCAGCTCGGGCATTGCGATTACGCTTTGGGCGGTGGCCGTTGCCGGCTTTGTGGCGCCAATGTTCCTGCGCAACATCATGAAAAAGCCGCAGCGGATCACGGACTGACCACCCTCCGCTGTCAGCGGGTATGACAGTACCTTGGGCCAAGGCGTTTTTCGCCTTGGCCCAATGCCGTTTCAGGGTCAGCTTTGCCTGGACGGGCAACCGAAAATGCCGGGTCTTAGGCATAGTCAAAGCAGAAATAAGCCAAACAGTTCTTTCGTGAAAACGGCCCGGCGTGGGACTTTGCGATTGAAACGCGACCGGCAGCATTGCTGACCCCTCATTGCAAGATTCTTATGATCCGTCCGTGAATGCGGCGGCTTGTCTGATCGGTCGTTCCAGACGCCAACAGAGGATCAACAGATGCCGATTGAAAAAACAGACACGCTGGTGGTCGGGGCCGGTCAGGCCGGAATCGCGATGAGCGAACACCTGGGGAAATTTGGCGTGCCGCATATCGTGCTGGAAAAGGCGCGTGTTGCCGAAGCCTGGCGGACAGGCCGCTGGGATGCGATGGTGGCAAATGGCCCGGCCTGGCATGACCGGTTTCCGAACATGGAATTTGCCGATTGTGACCCGGACTCCTTTGTTTCCAAAGACCGGTTTGCCCAATACCTTGTTGACTACGCGGAAATGGTGAATGCCCCGATCCGCACCGGTGTTGAAGTGACCAAGGCGACACGGCTGCCGGGCAAGGCTGGCTTCCTGGTGCAAACTTCAGCAGGTGAGATTGAGGCCAAGCGCATCGTTGCGGCCACAGGCGCCTTTCAGCACCCTGTCATTCCGCCGGTGGTTCCCGCAGAGGCGGGTGTCGAGCAGATCCATTCCTACAACTACCGCAATCCGGACCAGCTGGCCGAAGGGGCTGTCATGGTTGTTGGTGCAGGCTCCTCCGGGGCGCAGATCGCGGATGAGCTGAACCGTGCGGGTCGCAAAGTGTTCCTGTCGGTTGGCCCGCACGACCGCCCTCCGCGCCGCTACCGTGGCCGTGATTTCTGCTGGTGGCTGGGCGTTCTCGGCCTGTGGGATGTCTCGGCGATGAAGCCCGGCACCGAACATGTGACCATCTCTGTCAGCGGGGCCAATGGCGGCCACACGATGGATTTCCGCCGTCTGGCACAGGAAGGCGTGATCCTGACGGGGCGGACCGAGAGCTTTGCGGATGGGGTGCTGACGTTTGACGACCAGCTGCATGCCAATGTGGCCGCAGGTGATGCCAACTATAATGAACTGCTGGACATGGCGGATGCATATGTCGCCCGCACCGGCATTGATCTGCCCGAAGAACCCGAAGCGCGTAACAGTTTCCCGGATGCAGACTGCCTGACCAACCCGCTGGACAGCGTTGATCTGGCCAAGGAGGGCATCACGACCATCCTTTGGGCCACGGGTTTCCGTCAGGATTTCGACTGGATGGATATGGATGCCTTTGACGAAAAAGGCGCGCCAATCCACCAGCGCGGAGTTTCGGTTGAGCCCGACATCTACTTCCTGGGCCTGCCCTGGCAGTCGCGCCGCGGCTCGGCCTTCTTGTGGGGTGTCTGGCATGATGCAAAACATGTGGCAGACCGGATCGCGATCCAACGCAACTATCTGGAATATAATGGTGACGCCGCGATCATCTCGTGATTTGCGACAAGACATGACCGATAAGGAAGAACAAGTGGCCCATACCCGTATCCGCAAATTCAATACCGCCGAGACCTATCCCGAACAGAATCTGGACAACGATCTGTGTCAGGCGGTGGTGACCACAGGTGGCAAGACAGTCTATCTGCGCGGCCAGTGCCCGCAGAACCTGGACGATGCCAAAAACATCGAAAGCCATGACCCGGTCGAACAGACCCATAAGGTGATGCAGAACATCAAGCAGCTGATCGAAGAATGCGGCGGCGAGATGGAGCACTTGGTGAAAGTGGTGGTCTATATCACCGACGTGCGTCATCGCGAGGCGGTCTATCGCACCATGGGCGAATACATCAAAGGTGTGCATCCCGTGTCGACCGGTCTTGTTGTGCAGGCGTTGGCGCGTCCCGATTGGCTGGTTGAGATTGACGGCACGGCGGTTATTCCGGATTGAGGTTGCACGGGGGGCTGTCTGCCCCCCGAAACCCCCCGAGGATATTTTGAGCAAGAGGAAATTGGGATGACGTTTTCGCTGGTGGCGCGCTGCGCTGAGACGGGCATGTTTGGAATGGCGATTTCATCGTCTTCTCCGGCGGTGGCGGCGCGCTGCGCCTTTGCGCGCGCAGGCGTCGGCGCAGTGGCGAGCCAGAATATCACCGACCCGTCGCTGGGGCCCTTGGCGCTGGATATGATGCAGGGTGGCATGTCGGCCGGTGAGGCGATTGCGGGCGTGCGTGATCTGGGTCGTTTCATTGAGTACCGGCAGGTGCTGGCCATCGATGCACAGGGGCGTACGGCCATCCATTCGGGGCCTAATTCGCTGGGTATCTGGACGCAGGCTGAAGGCAGGGATGTTGCCTCGGGCGGGAATCTTTTGGCCAATGACGGCATCTGTCAGGCGATTGCGGATGGGTTTGAAACAGCGACTGGCCACGTTGGTGACCGGCTGATTGCGGCGATGCGCGCCGGGCTGGCGGCGGGCGGTGAGGCAGGGCCGGTGCACTCTGCCGGCATGCTGATCGTCGACAAGGTGGCCTGGCCGGTGGCCGAGCTGCGCTGTGACTGGACTGAAGATTGCCCCATTGAGAACATCGCCACCGCCTGGGAGGTCTATAAACCCCAGCTGGAGGCCTATGTCCAGCGTGCGCTGGACCCGCGCGAGGCGCCGTCTTACGGCGTTCCGGGCGACGAATAATACCTATTTTCAGGGAGATACCCCATGAGCGCGAACTCATTCCAGGACTGGACCCGCAAGGCGGCCGCCCTCAGCTTCCGCAATCAGGCCTTCATTGACGGCAAGTTCGTTGATGCGGCCTCGGGCGAGGTGTTTCAGAGCATCAACCCGGCCACAGATGCGGTTCTGGCCGAAGTTGCCTCCTGTGGTGAAGCGGATGTGAACCGGGCGGTTGCTGCCGGGCGGGCCGCCTTTGAAGACGGTCGCTGGTCGCGGATGGCGCCGGGGGATCGCAAGGCGATCCTGTTGAAACTGGCCGATCTGATCCGCGCCAATCTGGAAGAGATGGCGCTGCTGGATAGCCTCGACATGGGCAAGCTGGTGACAGATGCGGTGACCGTGGACGCACCGGGATCGGCGCATTTCTTCCAATGGTATGCCGAGGCCATCGACAAGGTCTATGATGAGGTCGCGCCAACCGCGCCCGGTGATCTGGCGCTGATTTCCCGCGTGCCGCTGGGTGTTGTCGGGGCGGTGACACCGTGGAACTTCCCGCTGGATATGGCCACTTGGAAGGGCGCTGCGGCGCTGGCTGCAGGCAACTCTGTCGTTTTGAAACCAGCTGAGCAATCGCCCCTGAGCGCGCTGCGCCTGGCGGAGCTGGCAGCCGAGGCAGGCGTGCCGGATGGGGTGTTCAACGTGGTGCCGGGTTACGGCGCGACGGCGGGCAAGGCACTGGGTCTGCATATGGATGTGGACTGCCTCGCCTTTACTGGGTCGACCGCAATCGGCAAGATGTTCATGCAGTATTCCGGTCAGTCAAACCTGAAACAGGTCTGGCCAGAAACTGGCGGTAAATCCCCCAACCTGATCTTCGCCGATTGTGAGGATCTGGATGCCGCAGCTGACATGGCAGCCTTTGGCATCTTCTTCAATCAGGGCGAGGTCTGTTCGGCCAACTCGCGGCTTTATGTGGAGCGCTCCATCAAGGATGCCTTTGTCGAGAAGATGATCGCGCGGGCAGAGGCGATGCAGCCGGGTAATCCGCTGGATCCGGCCTCCAAGATGGGGGCGATTGTCAGCGAAAAGCAGACACAGGGCATCATGCGCTCCATCGAGGCGGGCAAGACATCGGCCAATCTGGTGGCGGGTGGCGACCGTGTCACCGTTGATGGCAAGGGCTGTTTTGTGCAGCCGACAATCTTTGATGACGTATCGCACGATGATCCGCTGGCACGTGATGAGATCTTTGGGCCTGTTCTGTCGATCGTCGCCTTTGACAGCGAAGACGAGGCTGTGACCATGGCCAATGACAGTATCTACGGGTTGGCGGCCTCGGTTTGGACCGATAACCTCAACCGGGCCTGTCGGGTGGCGGATCGTTTGCATGTTGGGACTGTCTCTGTGAACACCGTCGATGCGCTGTCGGCGCAAACACCCTTTGGCGGTATGAAGCAGTCGGGCTTTGGCCGTGACTTGTCGCTGCACTCGTTGGAAAAATATACCGCGCTGAAAACCACCTGGATCAAATACAAAGCCTGAATGGCGCTGATCCGCACTTGAAGAAGCTGCGCGTGGGGAGGATAATTGGGCCATGCCCCTGCGATACACCCTGCGCCAGCTTGAATATTTCACCGCCGTTGGCGAATGCGGCTCCATTGCTGCCGCCAGTGATAAGGTGAATGTCTCCTCTCCCTCCATTTCTGCCGCCGTGGCGCAGCTGGAGGAGGAGTTTGGCCTGGCACTGTTTGTCCGCAAACATGCGCAGGGCCTTTCACTGACGACCGCCGGCCAGCGCCTGATGGAGCAATCCCAAAAGGTGCTGCGCGAGGCAGAGCTGCTGACCAGTATGGCCGGTGATATCTCTGGCAATGTGCAGGGCCCATTGACCATCGGCTGCCTTGTGACCTTTGCCCAATATATCGTGCCACGGGTGCGACGCAGCTTTGAGACCGATCACCCGGAGGTGCGTTTCAGGCAGGTGGAGCTGAACCAGTCCGAGATTTTCAGCCAGATCCGCCGCGCCGAACTGGACATCGCGCTGAGCTATGATCTGGATATTCCTGCCGATCTGGAATTCATCCCGCTGGTGGATCTGCCGCCCTATGTTCTGGCTGCCGAGGATCACCCCCTGTCCACGCGCGCGACAGTCGCGGTTGAGGATCTGATTGAACACCCGATGGTGCTTCTGGATCTGCCGCTGAGCTCGGAATATTTCCTGTCCGTGTTTACCAATGCCGGGCTGAAACCAAAGATCGGCGAGCGTACCCGTGACATGGGGGTGATGCGCAGTCTGGTTGCCAACGGATTTGGCTATTCCATCGCCAATATCCGACCATTGAGCGAACGATCCCCGGATGGTGGCGCCCTGTGCTTCATGCCGCTGGAGGGCGACGTGCGGCCGATGCGAATGGGGCTGATCATGGCCCGCGGGGCAGGTGGCACCAGCACGGTGAAAGCTTTCGTAAGTCACTGTAAAAAAATGATAACATCAGACAGCGTGCCAGGTATTCGTGGCGCGGATTAGACCCCGCCTAAGCAATGGTTCCGCAAGCCTGACTTTCCTGCCGCTGCCCATACTGTCATCCTATGCGCCAAAGATGCAGCACAGATGCAGCAAGGAGACAGAAATTGCGCGATCCCCGCTACGACATCCTGTTTGAACCGATGCAAATTGGCCCGGTCACCTCGAAAAACCGTTTCTATCAGGTGCCCCATTGCAACGGTGGCGGCTACCGCGATCCTTCTGCGGCAGCTGCGATGCGCGGCATCAAATCCGAGGGCGGCTGGGGCGTGATCTTCACCGAACAGTGCGAGATGCACCATACCTCGGAAATCACTCCTTTCATTGAGCTGCGCCTGTGGGAGGACAAAGACATCCCGCAGCTGCGTCGCATGTCCGAGAAGATGAAGGAACACGGCGCGCTGGCGGGTATTCAGCTGGCCTATTCCGGCGTCAACGGCCCGAACCTGTATTCCAAGGAAGTGCCGCTGGCGGTCTCTGCTCAGCCGATCCGCACCTTTACCAATGATCCGGTGCAGGCGCGTGCGCTGGACAAGCAGGACATCACCAACCTGCGCCGCTGGTTTGTGAATGCAGCGAAACGCTCGAAAATGGCCGGGTTCGACCTGATCAACCTTTATGGCGCGCATGGCTTTGGTATCTTTCAGCACTTCCTCAGCCGCGCCACCAACCACCGTACGGATGAATACGGCGGCAGCCTGGAAAACCGCTCGCGGTTTGCGCAGGAGGTCATCGCCGACATCAAAGAGGCCGTGGGCGACAGCATGGGCATCGCACTGCGGGTGTCCCTGGATGAAACCATCGGCGAGCTTGGCTTCTCTAACGCCGAAGTGCGCGACTTTGTCGAGATGAACCGAAATCTGCCGGACATCTGGGATCTGGCGCAGGGGGCATGGGAAGACTGTTCCGGCCCGTCGCGTTTCAAGGAAGAGGCGGCGCAAGAAGAACTGGTGCGTGGCATTCACGAACTGACGGACAAGCCCATCGTTGGCGTTGGCCGCTTTACCTCGCCGGATGTGATGGCCAAAATGGTCAAATCCGGCACGCTGGACATGATCGGCTGTGCCCGCCCCTCGATTGCTGACCCGTTCATTCCACGCAAGATCGACGAAGGCCGGGTTGAAGACATCCGCGAATGCATCGGCTGCAACATCTGCATCACAGGTGACATGACCATGTCGATCAGCCGCTGCACCCAGAACCCGACCTTCATGGAGGAATGGCGCAAGGGCTGGCATCCCGAGCGGATGAACACCAAGGGCAGCAGTGAAAACGTGCTTGTCGTGGGCTCCGGTCCTGCCGGTCTGGAAGCTTCGCGCGCCCTGTCTGAACGTGGTTATGACGTGGCCATCGCCGAGGCGGGAACGCAGGTGGGCGGCCGGGTAACGCGTGAGCGCGAACTGCCGGGTCTGTCGGCCTGGGGCCGTGTGGTGGATTACCGCGACTACCAGATCAGCCAGAAGCCCAACGTTGAAACATATTTCGACAGTGCGCTGGATGCCGAGAGCATTCTGGAATTTGGCTTTGAAAACGTCTGCATCGCCACTGGCGCCAAATGGCGCCGTGACGGGGTTTCCCGCCAGCATGTGGTGCCTTTTGCGACAGACGCATCAATGCCGATCTACACGCCGGACGATATCATGGATGGCCAACGCCCCAGCGGTAAGGTCGTGATCTATGATGATGATCACTACTATATGGGCGGTGTTCTGGCCGAACTGCTGGCGAAGGAGGGCTGCGAGGTGACGATCATAACCCCCGCCGCCTACCTCAGCGAATGGACCAATAACACGCTGGAACAACACGCGATCCACAAGAAACTGGCGGAAATGGGCGTGAGTATCGTGCTCAACCGCGGTGTGACCGAGATCGCATCGGGCCATGTGAAATCGAACTGCTCCTTCACCGATATGAACATGGATTTCGGCTGTGATGCTGTGGTTATGGTGTCGTCGAAACTGGAGAACAACAGCGTCTACACTGACCTGAAGGCCCGCGAAGACGAATGGGCGGATGCTGGAATCAAGTCGGTCAAGATCATCGGTGATGCAAACGCACCGGGCCCGATTGCCTGGGCCACCTATGCCGGTCACCGCTATGCCCGCGAGCTGGACGGTGAAGACATTGGCGATGATCTGCCCTTCCGCCGCGAAATCACCGAACTGGCAGCGGAGTAATCAGGCCAAATGACGCAAACACTGGAAATCCTCGACCGGCTGATCGCGTTTGACACAGTTAGCGCGCGTTCCAACCTCGGCATTATCGCCTATATCGAGGATTTCCTGACCACCCGCGGCTTTGCCGTGACCCGTGTGCCTTCACCCTGTGGTGAAAAGGCCGGACTCTTTGCCTCGATTGGACCGGATGGTGCGGGTGTCATGCTCTCAGCCCATACCGATGTGGTCCCGGTCGAAGGCCAAGAGTGGACCCGTGACCCCTTCCGCCTGACGCGGGAGGGGGACCGGCTCTTTGGGCGTGGCACCACGGATATGAAGGGCTATCTGGCGGCGATGCTGGCGGTGGCCGATCAAGCGTCACGCGCGGAATTGAAAGAGCCGCTGAAGCTGGCGATCTCTTATGATGAAGAGGTCGGCTGCGTTGGTATCCGCCATATGCTGCCTGCGTTGAAGAGCGCCATCGGCCAGCCGCGTGCGGCATTTGTCGGAGAACCGACCGAGATGCAGGTTGCAGTGGGCCACAAAGGCAAAGCGGCCCTGCGGGCGGTCTGTTTTGGCGAGGCGGGCCATTCTGCATTGGCACCGACTTTCGTGAATGCACTGCATCTGGCCGCTGATTTCACCCAAGGCCTGCGGGCCCTGCAGGCGGATCTGGCCGCCAGCAGCGCGCGCGATGCGGCCTATGACATTCCTTATTCCACTGTACATCTGGGCCTGCTTCAGGGTGGGAGGGCACTGAATATCGTGCCTGACCGGGCCGAGCTGACCTTTGAATACCGCCATCTGGCCGCCGACCCGGCTGAGATGATAGAGGCCCGTATCCGCACCGCTGCCGAGGCCGCCGCCGCGCCGTTTCGCACCCAATTCCCCGGTGCCCGGATCGAGGTGGAGCAATACAATGCCTATCCCGGTCTGGATGCGGCAGCGGATTCGTCTATTGCCGTTCTGGCCCAGAAACTGGCGCAGACGAATGAGACCACCAAGGTCGCCTTTGGCACGGAAGCCGGGTATTTTGAGGGCCTCGGCATTCCGGTGGTTGTCTGCGGTCCGGGCTCCATGGAGGGGCAGGGGCATAAGGCAGATGAGTATATCACCCTGGACCAACTGACCGCTTGTGACGCCATGCTTGCCCGGACACTGGCAGGCATTAGCCTTTGAACAATGGTGATGAAAATTTGAGCACCCAGTTCCCAGATTCGGGTTACCTGTAAGCATAAAAATCTACAAGTATATGATTTTCAAAGTATAATATCGCCGACTTAGGGGGGCTCTAACGCCTGCTAAGGAACAGAATTCTTAGTATTTCCTGCACCATTTCTTAGAATACCCAGACAAACAGACCGCGCGACAGCCAAATGAGCCCGATTTTCGCCTCCAAACCGGTGAAATTGAAGGGATGTCAGCAAGGAAGGCCAATCCGGCACTTCTCCCCCATTGGGGGTACTGCATAGGCTTCGGAGCGCCGGTTACTGTTTACCAAATATAAATTCCTATGGGAGGGAACCGTGCCAGATGAGGCCTTCAATATGGCTCAGCACCACAAGGACGCTGACATGAGCCCCAGCAGTACAGCCGCCATCGAAGTGCGCGATGCCGTCAAACGCTATGGCACCTTCACCGCTTTGAAACGCATTTCCCTGACGATCGAGGACAATGAGTTCTTCACCCTGCTTGGGCCCTCGGGCTGCGGCAAGACCACGCTTTTGCGGATGATCGCCGGGTTCGAGGACGTGACTGAGGGTGCGATCCATCTGTTCGGCGATCCGATCGCCGACCTGCCGCCGCACCAGCGACCGGTCAACACCGTGTTCCAGAACTATGCGCTGTTCCCGCATATGACGATCCTGGAGAACGTTGCCTTTGGTCTGGAAATGCGCGGCAAGTCCAAGTCTGAGGCCCGCAGCAAAGCCGGTGAGATGCTGGAACTGGTGCAGCTGTCGGAATTTGCCAAACGCAAACCGTCGCAGCTGTCCGGTGGCCAGCAGCAGCGTGTCGCTCTGGCCCGCGCATTGGCGCCGCAGCCCAAGGTGCTGCTGCTTGACGAACCCCTCTCGGCGCTGGATTTGAAGCTCAGGAAAGCCATGCAGCTGGAGCTGAAGCACCTGCAGCGCGAAACCGGCATTACCTTCATCTTTGTGACCCACGATCAGGAAGAAGCCCTGACCATGTCCGACCGCATCGCCGTGATGTCGGCCGGTGAGATGCAGCAGCTGGGATCGCCCACGGATATCTACGAACGCCCCCGCAACATGTTTGTGGCGGACTTCATCGGTGAAACCAACCTGCTGGAGGTTTCAGTCGATGCAATCGCAGGCGGCCGCGCCACATGTCACCTCGGCGGCGGACACGAGCTGACCTGCAACGAGGTCGAAGGCATCGGCGTCGGTGCCAAAGTGCATCTGTCGATCCGCCCCGAACGTCTGTTCATGTCCGAAGAACCCGCCGAGGGCGAAAGCCTGAAGGGCCGGATCAAGGAGAACATCTTTGTCGGCACGGACATTTCCACCATCGTGGAATTGGCCGAAGGACCGGACTTCATCGTGCGGACCTCGAACTCGGATCGCGGTAACAAGCGGATCTTTGAGCCGGGCACCGAGATGTTCGTCAACATGGAGCTGGGGGCAGGCCGCCTCCTGATCGACTGATGGCTGCGGGTGCAGCCAGTGGCGGTAGCGCCACCACCGACACCTACGCCAGCGCACGCAATCTGCTGTTGCTGCCGTCCTGGGTAATTCTGGGCATTTTTGTCCTGGCGCCGGTCATCATGATGTTGATCTATTCCTTCCTGACGAAGGAATTCCGCGGCGGCGTGATTTGGCAGTTTTCTCTGGCCGCCTATGACCAGTTCTTCTTTGATCGGGGCCTGTTCGGCGACGAGCCTGCAAAGATCGAGTGGACCTATATCAATATCTTCTGGCGCTCGACCTGGCAGGCCGGTGCGGCCACCATCCTCAGCTTGCTGATCGGATTTCCGACCGCCTATTTCATCGCCACACGCGAAGAATCCGTGCGCCCCATCTGGGTCTTTCTGATCACCATTCCCTATTGGGTGAACCTGCTGATCCGCACCGTCAGCATGAAGTTCCTGCTGCGCGACGAAGGACCGCTGAACGACTTTTTGATGTCCACTGGGCTGATCGACAGTCCGATCCACATCATCAACACCAATTTCGCGGTGCAGCTGGGCCTGTTTTATTCCTATCTGCCCTTCATGGTGCTGCCGATCTATGCGGCGGTTGAACGCTATAACTTCTCGATGTCCGAGGCGGCGGCGGATCTTTACGCCTCCAAATGGGTGACCCTGCGCCGTATCGTGCTGCCAGCCATCAAACCGGGCGTCATTGCGGGCTGTATTCTGGTCTTTGTGCCCTCCCTTGGGTCCTTCCTTGCGCCCGACCTTCTGGGCGGCGCCAAGAACTTCATGATCGGCTCGCTGATCGAAGAGCAGTTCAAGGGCAACGCCGGCAACTGGCCCTTTGGCGCGGCTGCCTCGATGGTGCTGCTGAGCATGGTACTGATCATTCTGATGATCTTTGCCCGCCAGCAATCCAAAGCCGACAAAGCGGAGGGATGATCTGATGGCTGCTGTAAACGACAACATCAAAAGCTACACCGGCTTCAAAGCCATCACCATTCTCTGTCTGGTCGTGCTGTATGCGCCGCTGGTGATCGTGACGATCTACAGTTTCAACGCATCAAAATCGATCACCAACTGGGAAGGGCTGTCGCTCTACTGGTACTATGACATCTTTGCCGGACCAGAGAGCGCCAAGTGGAAAGAGGCCGCCTGGAACAGTTTCACCATTGCCATCGTGGCGGCGACCATGGCGACCTCGATTGCCACGCTGGCGGCCACGGCCATGGTGCGCGGCGGCAAGTTCAAACTGCGCACCGCGTCTTTCGGGCTGATCTCATTGCCGCTGATGGTACCGGAAATCGTGCTGGCGGTTGCGACGCTGATCTTCTTCAACTCGATCGGTTTTACCCGCGGCTATTTCAGCATCCTTGTGGCCCATACCGCCTTTTGCATCCCGTTCGCCTACTTGCCCATTCAGGCGCGGATGCAGGGGATCGAAGACTCGTTTGAACAGGCCGCGATGGACCTATACGCCAACAAACGGCAGGCCTTCACCAAGATCCTGCTGCCGCTGATGATGCCGGGCATCATCTCGGGCTTCCTGCTCGCCTTTATCGTCTCCTTGGATGATTTCATCATCACCAACTTCGTCAAAGGCGCAGGCGTTGAAACACTGCCCACTGCGATCTTCGGATCGGTGAAACAGGGGCTGAAACCGAACATCATGGCGATCTCGACGCTGTTGCTGGGTGTATCGGTTGTGATGGTCACGATTTCCTACTTCGTAAGCAAAAAAGACAACACACAATAATACCAACAGACTGGAGAGAAGTTCATGAAAAACCTGCTGAAAACCAGCGCAGCCGCTCTGGCGCTGACCGTGGCTGCCAATGCCGCCGCAGCCGAAGGCAAATTGGTCGTCTATCACTGGTTCGAATACATGCCGGCCGAACTGCTGGAAAAATTCACCGCCGAAACCGGCATCGAAGTGACCATGGACACCTATGATTCCAATGAGGCCATGCTGGCCAGCCTGAAGGCCGGCGCGCTTGGCACCTATGACGTTGCTGTTCCCGGCGACTACATGGTGTCGATCATGGCAGGCGAAGGCATGCTGGACACCATCGGAGACGGCGAACTGGCCAACAAAGGCAATATAGCACCCGAATGGGCCGATCCCGCGTTTGATCCGGGTCGTGCCAGCTCAATTCCCTATCAGTGGGGCTCCACCTCTTTTGCGGTGAATACCGCAGCCTATAGCGGTGAGATCAACGACACCTCGATCCTGTTTGACCCGCCCGCCGAACTGTCGGGCAAGATCAACATGCTCGACAGCCAGGGTGAAGTCATGGCGCTGGCCTCGCTGCACCTTGGTATCCCGCAGTGTTCGACCGACCGTGATCTGCTCAAAGGTTTGAATGCGATGCTGCAGGATGCCAAGGGCCACTGGGCTTCCTTCAACTCTGACACCGCCAAAGAGGTTATGGTTTCGGGCGATGTCGATGTGGGCATGATCTATGACGGTTTTGCTGCCAAAGCCCGCGCCGAAAAAGAGACCCTGAAGTACGCCTTCCCGGCGCAGGGCTATGTGGTGTGGATGGACAACGTTGTTCTGCTGAAGGACGCGCCCAACCGCGAAAACGCGATCAAATTCATGGACTTCCTGCTGGAGCCTGAAAACATCGCTGCCGTGTCCAACTATGCCCGCTATGCCCCCGGTGTGACCGGTGCCGCTGATCATCTGGACCCGGAACTGGCAACTCTGCCCGAAGCCAACCCGACACCGGGTTCGGGTGCCGGTGTCTTCATCGAAGTCTGCGACGAGCAGACCCAGGCGGTCTATGACCAGATCTGGACCAACGTGAAGAAGTAGCTCCTCCTGCGTGTAGCCCTTCGGGGCTGCACGCGACCTGCCCCTTCGGGGGGACTGCGGCGCTCTGTCCGCGCTTGCTAGGGTCCGCCCAAGGCAAGCGAAGGAGACCTCCCAATGACATTGCACATCAATGCAGACCGGCTGTGGCAGAACCTGATGGCGATGGCCGAAATCGGCCCGCTGTCCAAGGGTGGCAGCAACCGCCAGACGCTGAGCGATCTGGATGAAGCGGGGCGCGATCTGTTCCGCAGCTGGTGTGCGGCTCTGGATCTGGAAATCTCCTTTGACACGGCAGGCAACCTCTTTGCCCGGCTTCCCGGCACGTCCCCCAATCTGGCACCGCTGGTGCTGGGCAGCCATCTGGACACACAGCCGACAGGCGGCAAATTCGACGGTGTTCTGGGCGTTTTGGCCGGGCTGGAAGTCTTGCAGGTGCTACGTGAAAACGGCCTGCAGCCGCAGCGTTCGGTTGAGGTCGCGGTCTGGATGAACGAAGAAGGGTCGCGCTTTGCGCCTGCCATGATGGGCTCGGGCATCTATGCGGGCATGTTGGATCTGGACACAGTGCGCGCCACCACCGACGCCGAAGGCATCACAGTGGGCGCGGAGCTGGACCGTCATGGCTATGCCGCAGGGTCCGACCCGCAGGCCAAGGATATCCACGCCTATCTGGAGCTGCATATCGAGCAGGGCCCGGTGCTGGAAGCCGAAGACACAGAGATTGGCGTTGTCACCGGCGCGCAGGGCATCCGCTGGTATGACCTGACGGTGACCGGGTCAGAGGCCCATGCAGGCCCAACCCCGATGGCGCTTCGCAGAGATCCGATGAATTCGGTTGGTGAGTTGATCGAAAGCATCCTGACCATCGGCCGCCGTGATGACGATGCCCGTGCCACTATCGGTTGCTTCAACGCCAGTCCCGGCAGCCGCAACGTCATTCCCGGTTCGCTGAACATCACCATCGATCTGCGCCACCCGTCCGAGGCAGAGCTGACCGATATGGATGCCAGCCTCGCCGCCCTGCTGGACGCGCTGCGTGCCAAACATCCCGGCCTTGGCTTTGAGCTGAACCAGATCTGGCACTCGCCCGTGGTGGAATTCGACGCGCGCCTTGTGTCGGCCATCCGCACTGGCGCCGAAAGCCGCGGCTATAGCCAGCGCGATATCGTGTCCGGTGCGGGACATGACGCGCTGATGGTTGCACGGCGTGTGCCCACCGCGATGATCTTCATCCCCTGCCGCGATGGGATCAGCCATAACGAGGCCGAACACATCGAACCCGCACAGGCGGCAGCAGGCGCAGATGTGCTGTTGGGCGCGGTTCTGGACGTTCTAAAGGTCAATCCCCAGGGGTGAATTCCGGCAGGCCCTCCAAAGGGTCTGCCCCATTGTCTGCCGGAGCATGGGCCAAGGCGCGCAGGAACAGTGACAACAGCTCGCCCTGCGAGTTGAGGTTTAGCTTGGCATAGAGCCGTTTACGGTGGACCTTTACGGTCTCCGGGCTGCAATCGAACACCCGTGCCATGGCCTTGGAGGAATGTCCGCGCAGGATCATCCGGGCAATTTCCTGCTCGCGGGGGCTGAGCAGGGATGCGCCGAAATTGCCAAAGGCCTCTTCCAGCTGGGCGGCCATTCCACTGCCGCCATCGGGGCTTTCCGGGGAAAGCTGCAGCCAGTGGCGACGCGCCAGCGCGGTGATCAGCGGCACCGCTGCGGTCAACTTGGCCAGCGACAGCCGGCGCCCCTTGCCATGGGTGCCGATGGAAAAGAACAGTGCGGCACCCTCTTCAATGAAAATCATCAGCCCGCATTCGTCCTCCAGACCCATGGTCTTGTAGAACATGGAAAAATACTCGCTGCGGCGAAAATCATCTGGCGCCACATCGCGCAGCCGCAGCACCTCACCCCCCTTGCGGTCACGAAAGCAGGGGTAGAAAGGATCCAGCAGGTAGGCATAGCCAAGGTAAAGCGCCAGCGCCTCGCGGGCGGCGGGGTCTTCCCCGTTGAAATAGAGTTCCGCCGGTTTGTGGTGATCAAAGAACGCACTGAGAAAAACCGCATCCGCGCCGCACAACCCTTTGCAGAACTCGCTGATGGCCGCCGGAAAGCCCGGCGTGCCGGCCTGAGTGATGACGGCGGCCATTTCCTCGGTCTGTTCGGGTGTCAGCTGCAGCACGCGGCGTTTCTCCATTGGCATCTGAGGGCTCCTGTCCGGGACTGTGCCTGCGCATCTGCAAGGCTGCAAGGGCGTAACAAGGGACACAACAGCGAACCACTACCCCATCAAGGGGACTGCCTGCTGATCCGGCCCCGCGCCTAGACTGCCGCCCAAAGCGCATGTTGCGCCGAACTGTCAGCTCCGGGAGATCCGCATGACACTCGCAAACACCCCTTCGGCCTGGGAAATGGACCGTGACCACGTGCTGCACCCCTATACGGATTTCTCATCCTTCAAGGGTGAGGGCAGTCAGGTGATCACCGGCGCCGAAGGCATGTATGTGACCGATAGCAATGGCGGCAGGTTTCTCGACGGTATCGCCGGTCTGTGGTGCGTGAATGTCGGCCATGGCCGTCAGGAAATGGCCGATGCCATCTCCAAACAGGTTATGCAGATGCAGTATTATAACCCGTTTGGCCATTCGACCAATGAACCCGCCGCCGAGCTGGGCCACTGGCTGGCGCAACATGCGCCGGGCAGCCTGAACCACGTCTACTACACCTGCGGCGGCTCTACCGCCAATGACGCCGCCGTGCGTCTGGTTCACTACTACAACACCATGCGCGGCCTGCATCGCAAGAAGATGATCATCAGCCGCAATGACGCCTACCACGGTGCCACTTACGTTGCCGCCGAGCTGACCGGCATTCACGCCACCAAGAACAGCTTTGACCGCATCGGGCAGGAGTTCATCCACCACATCTCGGCGGCCAACATGTACGCCAAGCCGGAAGAGATGACCGAAGCGGCCTATTGCGACTTCCTTGTTGCCGAGTTTGAAAACCGCATTCAGCAGCTGGGGCCGGACAATTGCGCCGCCTTCATCGCGGAACCGGTGATGGGTGCCGGCGGCGTGCTGGTCGCGCCCAAGGGCTACCACCGCCGCATGTGGGAAGTCTGCAAGAAGCACGACATGCTCTATATCGCCGATGAGGTGGTGACTGCTTTTGGCCGTCTCGGCGCTTGGTTTGCCTCGGAAGAGGTGTTTGATTATCAGCCGGATATTCTGGTCTCGGCCAAGGGCATCACATCGGGCTATATCCCGCTGGGTGTCACCCTGATCTCGGATGAGATCTATGAGGTGATCAGTAAACCGCAGAGCGAGGGCGGTGTTTTCTCGATGGGGCTGACCTATTTTGGTCACCCGGTGGCCTGCCGTGCCGCGCTGACCAGCATCGGTATCATGGAAAAAGAGGGCCTTCTGGCCAATGCGCGCACCACTGGTGACCAGCTGCAATCCAGCGCCAAACGGCTGATGGACCTGCCGATTGTTGGCGATGTGCGCGGCCACGGGTTGATGATGGCGGTGGATTTGGTCGGCGACAAGGCCGCGAAATCTCCGCTGCCGATGTCGGCAAAGGCCGGTGAAACCGTGTTCCGCAAATGCGCCGAGCGCGGGTTGATCGTGCGCCCTGTTGGTGATCGCATCGTTCTGTCTCCGCCGCTGATCATCAACCCAACACAGGTTGAGACGATTGTGTCGACACTGCAGGACGCCATTTCAGAGACAGCCGCCGCTCTGTGATCTGATGTGTTCCCGCCTTTCAGGGGAACGTGCATTTGGCCCTCAGGGCTTCCCAATACGCCGCTTGCTGATCGCAGGCGGCGTGCTGCATTTTCCCTCCTGACATGAGTTTTGCGACAATTTCGTGCGAAAAACTATGTTTGGTGCGAAATTTACGCAGAAAATGCGATTTTCCCCATCATTTTGCGCATTCACCGCATCGCCTGTGCCGTATCTCTTGGAAAAGCGCAGCAGGAGCACCCGGAAATGAGCCTCAAAATGAATGTATACCAAGCAATTGCCTGTGCGGTTCAGGATCACGGGGTCGCCACGATGTTCGGCCTGATGGGGGATGCGAACTTGTTCCTCGTGGATAGTTTTGTGCGCGACTGCGGCGGTCAGTTCGTGCCTGCCGCCCACGAAGGCAGCTCGGTTCTGATGGCGCTGGCCTATGCCCATGTGGCGGGCAAGCCGGGGGTTGCGACAGTGACCCATGGTCCGGCGCTGACCAATTGCATGACCGCGCTGACCGAAGGCGCGCGCGGCCATATTCCGATGGTGCTGCTGGCTGGTGATACGCCTGTGGCCAACGCACGCCATCTGCAGAGCACCGATCAGCGTGAGGTGGTCAAGGCAACCGGTGCTGGCTTCGAACAGCTGCGCAGCCCGGACACAGTCGCTATGGATGTGGCTCGCGCCATGTACCGCGCACAGGTCGAACGCCGCCCCATCGTTTTGAACATGCCGTCCGATTTCATGTGGGAAGAGGTCACCTATGAGGCCCGCGTTCTGGATGTCTTCACCGCGCCCGGCGGCGTTGCCGAAGGAGATATTCTGGATGATGCGATTGGCATGATCGCCTCGGCCCGCCGCCCTTTGATCCTGGCCGGCGCCGGTGCGGTTGCGGCGCGCGAACAGCTGGTGCGGCTTGCGGACCGGCTGGAGGCGCCGCTTGCGACCACGCTAAAGGCCAAGGGGCTGTTCAACGGCCATCCCTATAACATCGATATCTTTGGCACCCTTTCGACGCCTGCGGCCTATGATCTGATCGCCCAGTCCGATTGCATTGTCTGTTTTGGCACCGGTCTGCACGACTTCACCACCGACCGGGGCAAGCTGATGTCGGGTAAGAGAATTGTTCAGGTGGACGTTGAACCCACCGCGATTGGCGGCGGCTTGCACCCGGATGCGGCCTTGGTTGCAGATGCTGGCCGCACGGCCGAAACCATTCTCTACTGGTTGGACGAGGCGGAAATCGCCGCCAGCGGGTTCACCCGCGAGCTGGACATCAAGACCCTGACGGCCCACCCCGTTGGCGCTGATAAAACTGCGGCGGACCGGGTGAATTTCGTTCATGCGCTGGACCGTCTGGAGGAGGCCCTGCCCAAGGACCGTATTCTGGTGACGGACGGTGGGCGTTTCATGACCGAAGTCTGGTGCCGCATCTCTGCGCCCGACCCACAGAGCTTTGTGGTCACTGCAAACTTCGGTTCCATCGGTCTGGGCCTGCAGGAGGCGATCGGCGCGGGCGTGGCCGCGCCTGAACGGCCGGTGGTGATGTTCACCGGCGATGGCGGTTTCATGATGGGCGGGATTAATGAATTCAACACCGCCGTGCGTCTGGGGCTGGATCTGATCGTGATTGTCGCCAATGACTCCGCTTACGGCGCCGAACATATCCAGTTTCTGGACCGCAAGATGGATCCCAGCTTGACTGAATTCCACTGGCCGTCTTTTGCTGCCGTTGCCCGGTCTCTGGGCGGGCAGGGGATCGAGGTGTCCTCGAAGGAAAAATTGGAAACCGCTCTTGATGCTCTGAAGTCGCGAAAGGGCCCGGTTCTGATCGACCTTCGTCTCGACCCGCATGATGTACCGCGCATGCGGCTTTGATCTATTTGTGAGATTGCAGGTTGCAACAGGCAGGGGCCACCAGATGTTGGCCCCTGTTTTGCTTTGTTGGAGCGCCTATTCGGGCAGATCAAAAAACACCTCAGCACCGGGGCCAAGTGGCAAACCAACAAGGGCCCAGATCAGGAAGAACAGCGACCAGCTGATCATGAAGGTGATCGAGATTGGCAGCATCAGCGAGGTCAGTGAACCAATGCCAAAACCGGGGCGGTATTTCTACCCGATGGTGATCACGAAAGCAAAATAGGTCATCAGCGGCGTGATGATATTGGTGCTGGAATCGCCGATCCGGTACAGCATTTGCGTGGCTGCCGGGGTCAACCCCACCGTCATCATCACCGGCACAAAAATCGGTGCAAGGATCGCCCATTTGGCCGAGGCTGATCCCATGAACAGGTTGATGAAGCCAGACAGGATCACAAATCCAAAGATCAGGATCACGGTGCCCGCCATGCCTTCGGCGGGTAAGTATTCCAGCAGGGCCACACCCTGCATGGCGATCAGGATGCCCAGATTGCTGGCGTTGAAGTAGGCGATGAACTGCGCCATGAAAAACACCATGACGATAAAGCTGGCCATCGACAGGGCGGCTTTCTCCATGGTCTGGATGAAATCCACGCTGCTGCGGAAGGTGCCGATGGCTACACCGTAGACCAGGCCGGGGATCATGAAGAAGAAGAACAGAATCGATACGATGACCTGAGTGCCAAAGATCGGTGCATGGGTCAGGTTCAGCGCACCGTAGCTGGCGATCAGTGCCTCGGCCTGTGCGGCGGGCAGCGCCGCGGTTGAAAAGACCCCCAGCAGTGGGATTTTGCTGCTGACAGGAATGGCGGTCCAGACGATCACGGCGATATAGGCAAGGGCGGTCAACCCGGCCAGACGGAGCGCCCGGTTTTCTGCCGCGGTCATCCCATCTGGCATGGCGGGCACATCCGCATCCGCGGGTGGGGTATAGCCGCCAAGACGGGGTTCGATCAGCTTGTCCACCACCAGCGTGCCAACGACGACAACCAACACGGTAGAGGCGACGAGGAAGTAGTAGTTCATTGTCGCGATATTCATAGTCTCGGCAAAATCAGTGCCTAGAATGCCGTCACCAACGGCCGCTGCGGGCTGGGTGAACCCTCCCAGAAGCGGGTCGATCGAGGTGACCACGAGGTTTGCGGAAAACCCACCGCTCACCCCGGCAAAGGCGGCGGCAAGCCCGGCCAGCGGGTGGCGGCCCAGCCCCCAGAAGACAATTGGCCCCAGTGGGATCAAGACGAAATACCCGGCATCAGCCGCGATATTTGCCATCACCCCGGCAAAGACCACAGCGGGGGTGACCAACTGGGCCGGGACACTGATGACCATCTTGCGAATGGCGGCGCTGATCAGCCCGCCGTGTTCGGCAACACCGATGGCCAGCATGATGACAACAACCATGCCAAAAGGCGCGAAGTTGACGAAATTCGGGGTCAGGGTCTGGAACAGGTAATCCCAGCCGCTGGCAAAGGTCGCGGTGACTTCGCCGTTGCGGGGGTTTTGCAGTTCGACCGATCCATTGCCGACGAGATTGTTGATCGGGTAATTGCCGGTCGGTGTTTCCACCGAGACTCCAAAGGCCGAAAGAACCGCAGTCAGGGCCAGCAACAGGCCGATCAGCCAGATGAACATGGCTGTCGGATGCGGCAACCGGTTGCCCACGTGTTCCACAAAATCGAGAAACCGTTTCAGCATGTCAGATTTGCCGGAACTATCGGTCATATAATGTCCTCTCACCTACCCGCGGTGGCGGGTCTTCTTAACAAGATCGGGCAGGCCGGACTTTGGCTGCCGATTTACCATTACTCAGCGCTTGGAACGTTATTTCGCGTTTTCACCTGTTGCGGGGCAGCGGAGTTTGCAAGCCGGTGAGGGGGGACGTTGAGCGGCGCTCCGCTCCTTTTGGCCCTGGTGACGCTGATCCGCATGTTTGTAAGGTGACAGAACCCGGACCAATGGCGAAAAATGGCCGCCCCTTGTGAAAGTCGCGGTCGTGTTCGAGAGGGAGCTTTGCCGGAAAGCGGCCGATTTTCGCGTTGCTGGAGGCTGTGAATCCCGGCACTGTGCGCCAGTGTATCAGGAATTTTCAGGCGAGCAGGCGATGACCATAACAGCAAATTTTTTTGAAGAGGTGCAGACTGTACGCTTCCAGCACTGCGATCCGGCCGGCATCGTCTTTTACCCGCGCTACTACGAAATGCTGAACCTGACGGTCGAGCGGTTCTTTGAACAAAGGCTTGGCTATTCCTTCAACAGGATGCATCAGGAAATGCACGTCACCGTGCCGACCGTGCGGATGGAAACGGATTTCTTTGAGGCGAGCTATCTTGAAGATCGGCTGCAGTTTCAAATGACGCTCAACCGGATCGGCCGGTCCAGCCTGTCGTTCAATATATCCTGCAAATGCGGCGACGAAGAACGTCTGCGGACGGTGATTACGCTGGTGTGCATCAATCTGAGCGCGAAGAAAGCGACGCCGTGGCCCGATGTGATCCGCGCCCAGGTCGAAGAGATCCTGAATGCTGCACCTCCGCCGCAGGAGATCAAGGTACCCGACGGGCAGGTCGCCAAGGATCTTTGACCGCCACAGCTGATCAGCGTGTGACCGGCCGCCCAGATTATTGGTCCATAGCCGCCATGCCCCGCTTTTGAAAACCGTGGAAGCCCTGGAACCACAACGCGACGGCGCGGGCCGCAGTCGTGTTGTGGTGTCGCTGTGTCAGCTTGTTCGCATCGCGTCTTTTGACAGTCTTACTGGGAATTTGGCGCGGACCTCGGCGTCCAATTTGCTGCCAAAATAATTTGGGTAGTGCTCCTTCAAAATTCCGTCCGAAACCACCCGCGCGCGGTCAAACATGGTTTGTTTACCGGCTTTCTCCCAGGTGTCTGTCAACTCGCGGTCCATCAGGTCAGGATAGACGTATTCGGTCTCCATGAACTTCAGTGTCTGGGGATTGCCAAGGAAATGGCCGGGGTCAATTGCGCAGTCGTGGATCACCTCGACAGACAGGGTTTCGTCGCTGACCTCGATGCCGCGCAGGGTGCGGGTGATCATGGCGGCGGCTTCGTTGTCGATGACCATGGATTCAAACGAACAGCCCATGAGCGAGCCAACCATGCCGCCGAATTCGCAAAGGCGATTGGCGCCTGCATGGGCGGCAAGGCTGAAGGTCAGCGCCTTTTCCAGCCCGTATTGGGCGTCGGGAATTTTTGCATCGGTCATACCGCAGCCGACGGAGGTGGGCAGGTTATAGAAATTGCCCATCTGGATCGCGGCGGCCGAGATCAGCGCCTGTTCGCCAGAGCCACCGGTGAAAGACCCGGTGCGCAGATCGGTGATGAAGGGCCAGGCGGCAAAGACCACCGGGGTGCCGGGGTTGATCAGATTGACGATGGCCACACAGGACAGGGTTTCCGCCACCGCCTGCGCCAATGTACCGGCCAGCGGCGCAGGCGAGGTGGCGCCGGCCTGTGGTGGCACGGCCAGATCGCAGGTCAGGCCCAGTTTGGCCGTATCGATCATGATCTCAAGGTTTTCGCGCCCGAACCGCAGCGGTGACACGATGGGGCAGCCGCCGAAGATCACCGAGGGTTTCTTGAGAAACATGCCCTCGCCGCCAGAGGCCATATCGAACATCTCGATCGCCGGTTTTATATGCGCGCGGTCGCGGAAGGTCAGGCATGACGGCTTTTCGCTGCCCGCAAGGATCGCATAGAGCATAGTCATGTCATGCTCGAAATCCTGCGTCACATCCGTCGCCAGAACGGTGTCGCCGGTCATGTGGAGATGATCCAGCCGGTCGACCAGCCGTGTGAAATCATAGATGTCCTGCATTGTAGACGGCCGGTAGCTGCGGCTGGAGGCGTCAAAGGTTGTCACCGCCGTGCCGGAGTTGGCGAAATAGACCTTCTCTTTGGTACAATGCAGGTCGTCTTTGCCGGCGCGACTGCCACGGGCGTGGACGTAGAATTCATTTGCCGAACCTGCCAGCAGGTCTTCCATCAGGGTGCGGGGGAAACACAGGCGGCCATGATCGTTCAGAACCGCGCCTTTGGGCAGCACCAGATCCAGCAGCTCCTGCGTTGGATCACCAATGCCTGTCACTTCCAGAATGGTCAGGGCGGCGTGGTGAATTCTCTGCATGTCAGTGTCTGACAGAGGCCGGTAGCGCCCGCCGGGCGTGCCGGGCCAGATCGCCTGCGAGGATGAACTTTGCGTTCGGGCAGCGGCGCGCGCTTCGCGGCCGCCACTGCGGCGGCGGGAACGGGTTTTGGTAACGTCAACCATATGCGGTCTCCGGTTTAGTCAGTGTCTGGCCGCGATGCGGCCCTTTGGGTCTGTCAGTGTTCGCGCGCTGTCAGATCTTGTTGAAATAGCTCTGGTAGAAACCGGGCAGGCTCCATTCCATTTCCGAGAGGGGGCCGGGCACAAAGCGGTGCGAGTTCACGCCCTCCTGATTGTGGCGGATGATCTTTTCATCGTCGAGCGAGGTCACGTGCCACAGCCAGGTCAGCGCCTCGCGGTCATAGTCGCGCCCTTCCTCGGCATCGTCGCGCACATACCAGGCGATCTGAATGTCCGTCTCCTGCAATCCACGCGGAATGAAGCGGTAGCCGACCAGATGATCGGCATAGATCAGAAAGTAGTTGAGCGTTCCAACGGCCAAATCGGTGGCGCCTCCGTCATGTCCTGTCAGCACACCCAAGGGCGGCGCCAGCGCGCCGCCATCCTTGCTGCCGGTGTCATAGCCGGGAAACAGCGGATATCGGCGCCAGTAGACATCTGCCCCGGGGGCCGCTGCATTGGGGCCCGTCATGTCCAGCTCCTCTATCGGCAGACCAATGGCGGCAGAGCGGTCACGCAGGGCATCGGCGTATTTCTCGACATCGGCGGGATCCTTCAGCGAATGGCTGCGGGCATATTCCTGATGCGACGGCGCGCAGTGATAACACTCCAGATAGTTTTCAATCGCCAGCTTCCAATTGGCGGGCACCGGGTAGGACGCCTCATGCGCCAGTTTCAGCCGCTCCAGCTGCATCGGCGCTGCCAGTGGTTTCAACTGGGCGAGGCTGTCGGCCAGATCAGGCGGGTTTTCATCGGCACAGATAAAGATCAGCCCCTCGAAAATCTGCACCTGCACCGGGAAAAGCCCGTATTCCTTGGGTTCAAATTCCGGCCCCATCGCGCGCCCTCCGCGCAATTTTCCGTCCAGACCAAAGGTCCAGGCGTGATAGGGGCAGGAAAACACCCGCGCCGTGCCCTGCTTTTCCAGACAGACCCGCGATCCACGATGGCGGCAGACGTTCATATGGGCGCGCACATCCCCCTCGCGGTCGCGCACCACGATGACGGATTCCGGGCCGTAATCGAACAGGAAGTAGTCGCCCGGATCTGCAATTTGGCTGACATGGCCGACCCAGATCCAATTGTGGTTCCAGAAGGCTTTGATGTCGTCGTCATAGACTGCCTTTGAGGTGTAGAAATGTCGGTCCAGCGCAAAGCCTTCGCGGTGGGTCTTTATCAGGTCACGCATCACTTGCAGGTCATCTTGGGCCATCAGGCACCTCCCATGTCTGTCAGTACCGGGATTTCGCGGCGGAACCAGTCGGCATCTACGGCGGCCGGGTCGCGTTCAAAGTTTCGCGCCGCCATATGGCCGGCATAAACTGCGTCAGCGATCAGACCGGGGGCGGCTGCGTCGCCGATCAGTTCCAATGTGGTGAACTGTTCGCCGTAGTTTTGCTTCAGGCTGTCGAACAGTTCGGTGTCGCGCGCCCGCGCGCTGACCATCAGAAGGCTGGTGCAGGGGATATGGCGGCTGCGTGCGGTATAGGCACAGGCCAGAGTCGCGCCGCTGGCATCGGCTGACTGCAGCAGATGCAGCGGCACGATCTCGACACCGGCGGTCAGCAGCGCGGTCTGTACCCGCGCCTGTTCCAGCGTGAGGTCGGTAAAGGCCGAGGCCACGGCGCCGGGGGTGACAAGGATCACCTGCCGTCCCTCGGCGGCCAGATGTTCGGCGACCACGCCGCCCATATAGCCCTGATCGTCATCATAGATCAGCACCGGGCCGGTTTCGGGCGGCAGGTCGTTGGCCATGATGTCATCGGGCGTATAGATGGGCAGGTCGCGCACCGGCACTGATGCGAGGGCCGTGCGCCCCCGGCTGCTGCGGTGCCATGTGCTGCCGGTGGCAACAAAGACGTTGGGGATTTCCAGCCCGGCGACCTCTTGCGCTGTCATCGGGCTGTCGGTGAACATCTGCACATTGCCGCGCTGCTGCAGATCCCACAGCCGGTTGTCCGCGACCCGTTTCCAGGCACCCAGCCCTTTCAGGCGGCTTTCTCGCAAAGACCGGCCTCCAAATTCAGGGCGGGCTTCGGCCAGTGTCACGTCATAGCCGCGCTTGGCCAGTTGCATGGCACACTCAAGCCCGGCGGGACCAGAGCCGATGACCAATGCAGTGTCTTCGCAGCCCTTGGCGGCGATCTTCTCCGGGTGCCAATTGCGGCGCCATTCCTCGCCCATTGTCGGGTTCTGAGTGCAGCGGATCGGCACCCCCAGCGTATCGGCCGACACACAGATATTGCAGCCAATGCATTCGCGGATTTCTTCGATCCGGCCTTGTTCGATCTTCGATGGCAGGAAGGGGTCCGCGATGGAGGGTCGCGCCGCGCCGATCAGATCCAGCGCCCCCTTTTTTACCAGCGAGGCCATCAGATCCGGCGAGGTGAATCGCCCGACGCCAACAACCGGTTTGGAGGTGATCTGTTTGACGAATTCGGTATAGGGCTGCTGAAAGCCGTCCTGCGGCTGGAACCGGGTGGTCTGGCTGTCGTTTGACCAATCGGCCACGTTCACGTCCCACAGGTCGGGCAGTTCGGCCAGCATTTCGACCACAGCGCGGCCTTCTTCGGCCGCCTGCATACCGTCCGGTCCCATCATCTGATCCACCGCAAAACGGAAGGCCACAGCGCAATGGCCATCTAGTACTTCGCGGGTCTCCTCCAGCAACTCACGGGTCAGCCGGACGCGGTTTTCCAAGCTGCCACCGTATTCATCCGTGCGATCATTATACTGCGGCAGCAGGAAATGATGCGGCAGCGTCATCAGGTGGCCGGCATAGACATAGACGATGTCAAAACCCGCATCCTTGGCGCGTAGTGCAGCGTGACGGTGCCAGCGGCGCAGGTCACGGATGTCCTGTTTGTCCATGGCGCGGGCCTGTTTGGGATAGACCGAGTCGATGGGCATGTCCGATACCCCCAGTACCGGCGCGCGGGTCAGGTGGTTCATCGCATGGTGGCCGTTGTGTGCCAACTGGATCCCCGCCAGGGATCCATGCTCGTGAACCTTGTTGGTCATCAGCTGCAGGGCGGGCACGTCCTGTGCGTCCCAGATCCGGTTCTCTGCGTAAGGCCCAAGGTCCGAGGTCGGGTGGATCTCGGTCTCCTGGGTGCATACAACGCCCCAGCCTCCTTCGGCCTTGATGCCGCGCATTGCGGCCTCTGCCTGCGGGCGTACATGGCCAAGCCCATTGCAATGGGGCACCTGATAAAACCGGTTACGGGCCGTAACAGGGCCGATTTTTACCGGTTCAAAGAGAATAGAATACCCATTAGCGCCAGACATGGTTGCGCATCCTTCAGTTCGAGAGTGGTGGTGGATCACGTGCCGCTGCATGGGCGGCGGGGGTGCGCGGCGGGGCAGATGCCCGCCGCGAAAATGATCAGAACCCGGCTTTGATGCGCTCGAATTCTTTCAGCATGCGGACTTCCAGTTCCGGGGTCACCGCATCAAAAAACAATGAGCCATCAAAGAAGCTGTCCACATCGGCAAAGCCATAGGTTTCGATCAGGCTCTGGTCAGCGGATTTGAAGGCATCGGCATTGGAATGGGCATAGCCCCAGCTTTCGATGATGTATTTGCCGCTGGCCTCGGCGCTCAGCGCGTTTAGCATGTCATAGACCTGCTCGTCGCTCTGGGTGGCCGATTTGAGATGAACATAGCCGCAGACCCAGGTGGCAATGCCCTTGTCCACATCGCGCATCATCTTGGCAGGCGTCTCATTCCAGATCAGGTTCAGCTCGGACTGGTTCCAGCCCCAGCCCATGACGACCTCTCCTGAGGCAAGCGCCTGATCCAGTTGGCCGGCATCAGACCAGTAAAAGCGCACATTCTGGTGGATCGCGCGCAAGAAGTCCGAGGCGGCCTGAAACTCGGCGTCGCTCATATCTGTGTAGCTGGAAGCACCCGTGGCAAGGGCTGCCAGCGCATAAGCTGAAGAGGCCGCATCCGGCACAGCGATCTTGCCCTGATATTCTGGGCTGGCCATCGCCTGGATCGAGATCTTGTCATCGGCGATCATATCCGTGCGGTAGATCAGCCCGGTGTTGCCCCATTCAAACGGCACCATATAGGTCTGCCCGTCGATGGTGACGCCGTCCACGTCTTTGATCTGCGGTAGCAGTTTGTCCCAGTTGCTAAGCTTGGTGGTGTCGATCGGCTTGATCAGATCGGCTGCCACCCATTTGCGCAGGGCGTCCGTGCAGGGGTGGGCGAGATCGGCGGCAAAGCCGGATTGCAGCTTGGTGAAGGCCTCTTCGACGCTGCCGAAATAGGTGTAGCTGGGCGCGCCGCCGTGTTTGGCAACATAGTCACCGTAAAAACCCTGATCCTCATAGCCGGACCAATCGAAGATGGACAGCGCGGCCGCATCGGCCTGCGCGGTGCTGGCCGCGGCGGTCAATGCGGTGGCCGTCAGCAATGCAGTGGTGATGTTTTTCATCTTATTTACTCCCTGTTATTTTTGACTTTCGCGCGCACCGAGATCAATGATCGAGGCGTTCTGAACACCCAGCCAGACGGTGTCTCCGCGTTTGTGATCGACAGTGTGAAAGTAGTTCGGAACCGCCACGGCGATAGGGTCATCGGTGCCCGGTGCCTGAACGTAGTAGTGGACACTCTCGCCATAAAAGGCGACGTCACTGACGGTGCCCTGCAGATAGCCGTCATAGCCTTCGGGCCGGTCGGCGCCGATTTCCAGCTGTTCGGGGCGAATGCCCACCAGCAGATCTGTGCCATGGATCCTGACATTTGGATTCACGTCAATCGTAAGCGCGCCAAACCCCTGCACATCCACGTCCATGCGCCCACCGCCATCACCGGTCATCCGCGCATTGAGGAAGTTCATGCCGCCAATGAAAGACGCCACCTGACGGTTACAGGGGCGCGCGTAAATTACCTCGGGCTTGTCGACCTGTTCCAGCTTGCCGGCGAACATCACGCCGATGCGGTCTGACATTGTCATTGCCTCGTATTGGTCATGTGTGACCATGACAAAGGTGATGCCCAGTCTTTGCTGCAGGCGGCGCATTTCCAGCTGCATGGTTTCGCGCAGGTTTTTGTCCAGTGCCGACAAAGGCTCGTCCAGAAGCAGTACCTTGGGCCGCATCACCAGCGCGCGGGCCAGGGCCACCCTCTGACGCTGCCCGCCCGAAAGCTCATCTGCCTTGCGCGATTGCAGACCACCCAGTTCGACCATGTCCAGTGCATCTGCAACGCGGGTCTTGATCTCTGCCCGGCTGAGGCCAAGCTTGCGCAGCCCAAAGGCCACGTTGTCGCCGACGTTCAGATGCGGAAAGATCGCATAGGATTGGAACACCATATTTGTGGGGCGTTTGTTGGCGGGGATATCGGCCATTTCCTGACCGCCGATGCAGATTGTTCCGGCGTCATGGTCCTGAAAGCCGGCGATCATTCGCAGCGCCGTGGTTTTGCCGCAGCCCGATGGCCCCAAGAGCGAGAAGAACTCGCCCTCTTTCAGGTCCAGTGAAAAGTCGCTCACCGCTGTGAAGGTGCCAAAGCGTTTCTCAACCTTTGAGATTTCGATGATGTTCTGATCATTCATCTATTCAGACCCTTCAGGCGGATTTGGTGGAGCGGCGGCGGAAGTATTCGGCCGTCAGCAAAAGAACGACAGAGGCCAGCAGCAGCAGCGATCCCAGGGCCAGCGTATTGGGCAGTTTGGCCGGGAAGCGGATCTGGCTCCAGATATAGACGGGCAGGGTGGGCTGGTTGCCAGAGAGGAAAAAGGCCAGCACAAATTCATCGAAGGACACCGTGAATGTCACGAGCAGAGAGGCAATGATGCCCGGTGCAACGATAGGCAGGGTCACCCGGCGGAAAGTGCCGATAACGCTCTCGCCGAGGTCAAAGGCGGCCTCCTCCAGCGATTGGTCAAAGTCGTCAAAGGCGGATTTCATGATCGACACAGCGAAGGGCAGCGCCAGAAACACATGGCCGAGGATAACGGTCGTCAGCGAGGGTTTCAGCCCCATCGACAGGAATAGAACAAGCATCGAGGAGGCGACGATTATGCCCGGAATGACCAGCGGCAGCATGACCAAGCCTTCGGAAACTTCGCGTCCCTTGAACTGGTAGCGCACATAAGCCCGCGCCGCGAACAGCCCCAGCGAGGTGGCAACGGTTGCCGTGACCAAACCAACGATCAGCGAGTTTACCATCGCCTGCAGCAAGGTCTCCTGCCCGCTGAGCCCTGCATACCATTTCAGCGTAAAGCCCTTCATCGGGAAGGCAACGATGGTGCCATCGTTGAAGGAAAACAGCGGCAGCAGCAGTACAGGGGCGTAGAGGAAAATCAGATAGGCGATGGCATAGACCAGCAGCCAGGGGAAACGAGTCACAATCTTCACCGTATTCTCCTCCCCAACGCGGTGGTGGTCACCACAAACAGGATTGCCACAAACCCGACCGAGGCCATGGCGACCAGCGACAATGTTGCGCCAAGCGGCCAGTTGTTGGCCGGACCGAACTGCACCTGGATCAGGTTGGCGATCATCTTGCCCTGCGACCCACCGACCAGCGACGGGGTGACGTAGTCGCCGACCGTGGGAATGAAGATGATCAGGCTGGCGGCTATGATGCCGGGTATGGTCAGCGGTAAGGTCACACGCAGAAACCGCTCCAGCTTGCTGCAGCCGAGATCTGTGGCGGCCTCCAACAGGGCGCGGTCTACCTTTTGCAGAGAGACATAGATCGGCAGGATCGCGAAAGGTGCCCAGGCATGGGCCAGTGTCAGAACCACTGCGAATTCGTTATAAAGAAGGAAGGTCAGTGGTTCATCGATCACGCCGGTTGTCAGCAGCGCGGAATTCATCACGCCGTTGAAGCCAAGGATCAGTTTCCAGCTGAACACCCGCAGCAGATAGCTGCTCCAGAAGGGGATGGTGATCAGTAGCAGCCAGAGGGTCTTCTTCTGGGTGCGAAAGGCGATGAAATAGGCAATCGGATAGGCCAGTGCCACGGTGGCCAGTGTCACGGCCCCCGCAATGGCAATAGAGCGCAGCATCAGATGGCGCACCAGCGGGTCAGATGCTGCCTCGATATAGTTGGCCCATGTCAGTGTCTTGTCGATGTCGACATAGGTCTGGGTCCAGAAACTATAGGCGACAAGAATGCCCAGCGGACCGGCCACCAGCAGCCCCACATAGAGCGAGGCCGGCGCGCTCAGCGCCAGCCCCTTGCCTGCCTCGGTTTTCAAAAATCCGGCCATGCTGCTCCGTGAGTGGTGGCTAAAGGTATAAATGGACGATTGTCCATTTGATTAAACCTGCGGGCAGGGGCCGGTTTGTGTCAACAGGAAAAGCCACAAAAATGTACGACCGTCCATTTTTTATTGAAATCGCTCTGAAAACTGTCAATGCTGTAAGGCGTCAATACTTGCGAATGCCGTGCAACCGGCTTAGCAGCACCTCCCAGAACCGGGAATCGAGAAGGCCTTAGGGATCGCTATGGCGGGAAAACGCGAACAGAACCGGGAACAGAACCGCCTTGCCCTAATCGAGGCAGTGCTGGATTCCGTGGCCGAAAAGGGCATTTCAGAAACCTCGGTAAGTGAGATCATTCAACGGGCCGGCCTGTCGCGCGGAATGATCCACCTGCATTTCGGCGGCAAAGACAATCTGGTGCAGGCGGCAGGTCATCATTCCTCGCAGGAATACTACGACGGGCTGGAAGACCTGCTGGCGCAAGCAGGCGACAGCCCGCAGGAACGCATTGAAATGATCGTGCGCGGTGACCTTGGCGAACGGGTCCTGAACCAGCGCAATGTCAGCATCTGGTATGCGTTTCGCGGCGAGGCGCGCAATCGGTCTGCGATTGCCGCGTTTTCGGATACGCGGGATGCCCGGCTGCGCAATATGGTTCTGAGTGCCTTCACCCGGATCGCGCGGGACATGAATATGACCGACGCCGAGGCCGCACGGGATGCCACACATGGTCTGCTGGCGCTGCTCGAAGGCATGTGGACAGACTATCTATTGCACCCGGACCGGTTTGACCGGGACGAGGCGATGCGGATCACCTTCCGGTTTCTGGCCGCAATGTTCCCGTCCTATTTCACGCTGAAGGGCGCGGTTGTGCAGCCGCAGACATAGGCCCGCGCTGTCAAAACGCCGTCCCCGGCTGACCCGGTTTCAGGTCACGAAAGCTCGGATGATAGCGCGCTGAACCCCTGTTCGATTGCCTGCGCGGCTTTGACCAGGTTTTCACCGCCTGAGGCAATGCTTGAAACACTTGTGGACAGGCCAAGGCTGCCGATCCAGATCGCCCATTTGGCCCATGTCGGGTCTTTGTGGCGCAGGGCTGCAACCGCTTTGTCCGTATCATCACGGAACTTTTCAGTCGGTTTCAGCATCACGTGATAAGCTTCGAGATCCTTGATCAGCTTGGCGGTGGTCTTGCGCAGCTGTTCCATGGCGCCAAACAGACCGTCGATCTTCTTGCTCTTGTAGTTGCGATCCTTGGCCATCTTGCCCAGTTTCTTGGCAATTTCCTTATCCAGCTTGCTTTGCTGGTCGAGCAGCTTGTTCAGTTCTTTGCCGAGCTTGGCCACGTCACGGTCAATGTTCTTCAGCTTGGCTTTATAGGTTTCCAGATGTTTGTCGACACGGTTGAAGCCGGCAGTCTCAACCATCAGGAAATCCGCCAGAAATTCCTTGCCGATCTCCTTGGCTTTAACTTTGGCCTTTGATTGCGTCTTATAGGCCGAGACCAGCTCCTTCAGCGCCTTTTCGAGGTCGCTGTGCACCTTCACGATATCGGATGTTACTTTCTGAACCGCGCGCGCGACCGAAACCACGCTTTGGGCAATGCCATAGATGCTGGCGGCTATCGAAACCCCTCCCGTCACCGCGCCAGCGGCCAGAGATGCGGTGCTGCCGATCGCAGCGGCAGAGCCAAGAACAATCGCGCAGCCGACTTTCAGCCGGTATTTCTTGCGGTCCTTGTTGGCCTGTTTCCATTTGTTGAAATGGGAATTGGCTACGCCTTCGATGGAGGATTGGTATTTGGCAAAGATCTTGCCGATATCGGCATCGACCTCTTTGCACTCCTTGTCGGTCAGCGGCATGATTGAGCCGAGGTCATCGGCATTTTTCACCCGCAGGCTGACCTCACCAAGGAGTTTTTTGTATTCCTTTGTGGCATCGTCATAGAGCTTGGCAACAAAGCGCGCGTCGGTGTCCAGCTCTTTGGCGACGCTGCTGTCGACTTCGCAGCTGGCAAGAAAGGTCATCTTGCCTAGCTTAATGAACTTCGGTTTGACGGCTTTTGTGACCTCGTTGTTCACATCTGCCTTGATGATTGTCAGTTTTTCCTTGCCCACCCGAAGACCTCCTGTTGCGGCGCCGTATTTTGCTGGTGGTCAGCATGTGCATTTGTCTCAATGCATTACCTGCCAACACGGCCAGACCCCATGCATGGGCCATTCCTCGATCATTGTGAACAGCAAATTCGGTCGAGTTGTGTAAAGATTGGTGGCAAAATCAGAAGATCGGGATCTTCTGTGACCTTGGTCTGAACAGGGGGCAGAACACTATCAGAGGTGGCGCGCGCCATTGGAGATTGATTTTGGGACCACCAAAGCAGCCCCAAAATTCAAGGCGCCTTAGATGCCTGATTTCACTTTGGTCCAGGCCCGTGTGCGCTGGCGCAGCGCCTTGCCGCCAAGGCTTTTGTCCGGGAACAATCGGCCAAGGGTTTCGTCATCCGGGTAGATGCCGGGGTCAGACAGCACCTCGGGCAGGACGTATTCATTTGCCGCCTCATTGGCGTTGGCAAAGAAGACAAAGTTGGACACTTCGGCGATCACCTCGGGCATCAGCATGTAGTCGATGAACTGATAGGCTTCATCCACGTTGGGGGCGTCTTCGGGGATCGACATCAGGTCGATCCACATCAGCGTGCCCTCCTTAGGGATCGCATAGAAGACGTCGACGCCATTGTCTGCTTCCATCGCACGGGCCTGCGCGATGCCGGCATCGCCCGAATACATCGCTGCCAGACAGACATTGCCCGCAGGCAGATCAGTTGAGGGTTTCTGGTTGTTGAAATAGGCCACATTGGGGGTGGCCGCTGCCAGCAGCTCCTGCGCCTGAGCGATTTCGCCCTTATCCTCGGAATAGGGGTCCAGCCCAAGGTAGTTCAGCGCCACCGAGATCATTTCAACGGGGCTGTCCAGCACGCCGATGCCGCAGTCTTTCAGCTTGGCGGCATATTCCGGCTTGAACAGCAGGTCCCAGCTGTCGACTGGCATATCGCCAAGACGCGCTTCGATCAGAGCCGGGTTATAGGCCAGACCAACGGTGCCCCAGGTATAGGGGACACCCAGCTCTCGACCACCCGGAACCCCGTCCAGAACGCCCAGGATCTCAGGACGCAGGTTGGCGTAGTTTTGTAGGCGTGACACATCAATCTTGTGCAGCGCACCGGCCATCATCTGCCGTTCGGCGTTAGAGGCTGCAGGGAAAACCACGTCATAGCCCGACCCACCGGCCAGCATCTTGGTTTCCAGCACTTCGTTGCTGTCGAAAAAGTCCAGCGTCACCGTGGTGCCGGTGCCTTTTTCATAGTCGGCGACAGTGGTTTCACCGAAATAGTCAGCCCAGTTATATAGGTTCAGCTCCCCGGCCGAGGCGGGCGCCGCAAATGCGGCGGCCAGCAGGGCGGGGAGGACTTTGTTCTTATTCATTCTTTCTCTCCCAGATGGTATGATCGCTTAACGCTGGCCGGCGGGGCTGGCGGCGTAGAGACACAGAAGGTCGTTGACCAGCGTGGCCCCGGCGATGGCGGTGATTTCCGAGATGTCATAGGCCGGCGAGACTTCGACCAGATCCATGCCCACAACATTGATGCCCACAATCGAGCGTATGATTTCCTGCGCCTGATAGGGTGAAAGACCACCAATCACCGGCGTGCCGGTGCCGGGGGCCGAGGCGGGTTCCAGCGCGTCGATGTCGAAGGTGACGTAGGCTTTGTGGTCGCCAACGATGGTGCGGATCTTCTCGGCGACGGCGTTGGGGCCGGTTTTATGCACCTCGATGGCGTCAATAATGTTCATGCCCATCGGGTTGGGGTTATGGGTGCGGATGCCGACCTGAACTGAGCGGGACGGATCAACCAGACCTTCGTTGATCGCGTGCCAAAGCATGGTGCCGTGGTCGATGCGGCCGGGCTCATCCTCCCATGTATCGGTGTGGGCGTCGAACTGTACCAGGGACAGCGGCCCGTGTTTTTCCACATGGGCTTTCAGCAGCGGATAGGTGATGTAGTGGTCGCCGCCGATCGACAAAAGCGCGGTGTCCTTGTCCAGCACACCCTTGGCGGCGGCAGTGATTTCACCCGGCACCTTGTCCGGGTAGCCATAGTCGAATTCGCAATCGCCGTAGTCGATGATTGACAGCTGCTCGAAAGGGTCGTTCTCCCATGGCCAGGGGTTGGACCATGCGATGTGGCTGGATCCGGAGCGCACAGCGCGCGGGCCCAGACGGGTGCCCGAGCGTGAGGACACCGCCAGATCAAAGGGCACCCCCATGATCGCTACATCCACACCGGTCAGGTCCTTGGTGTACCGGCGGCGCATAAAGCTGAGCGCGCCGGCCCAAGATGCCTCGGGGATGATGCCGCGGTCGCTGTCGCGGGTGAAGGCGAGATCGCCTTGTTCGGGGTTCACGCTGGATTTGATGGACATGGCTGTCTCCGCATTGGCTGGAAGAAAATGTGATCTGTATCGCCGGGGAGTTTGAAACCGAGGGGCTATGCCGGTAAACTAGGCCAGAGGTATATATCGATAGGCATAGGCGATGCAGAACAGCTATCAGGAGTTGCCAGCGGGTTGGGCGACGGCATTTGCCACTCTGGCCGAGACGATTGGCACCGCCGGGTTCCCGGCAGCGCTGCGCCAGATGCTGGGCCAGTGCTGCAGTTTTGATTCCATGGTCGCCACGCGGTTTTCAGGCGCCACGCCGCCGGCGTCGCTCTATCAGGATCTGGATGCATTGCAGGCCGCCATCACGGTGGAATTCTATGCCTCCGGGCCTTACCTGCTGGATCCGCTGTATCAGGCCGGCCGGAATGGCAAAACACCGGGCGCTTACCGGTTGATGGACCTCGCGCCAGAGGGGTTTTACCGGTCCGAATACTACCGCGTCATCTATGGTAAATTGGGTATCAGCGATGAGATCGGCTTGCTGATACCGGATGGTGAGGAGAGCTGGATTCTCGTTTCCCTCGCGCGGTTTACCCGCAAACAGAAGTTTACGGATGAGGATACCGGGCGGCTGAATGCTGTCTTTGGGCTGATTTCCGCAGTTGTCTTGCGGCAATGGGGGCAGTTGGAGCGCCCTTTGAAGGACACCTCTGGTACTGATTGGGATGACCGGATGCAGACCTTTGGCAATGGCGTCCTGAGCCCGCGCGAGGGCGAGGTCGTGCAGCTGGTTCTGCAGGGGCATTCCACCCCATCAGCAGCGGCCTATTTGGGGATTTCACCGGGCACCGTTAAGGTGCATCGCCACCACGCCTATGCCAAGCTGGGCATTTCCTCGCAGGCGGAATTGTTCGCTCTGGCGTCGCGGCATCTGGCCAGCGGGTGATCGCAAAGCGCAGGCTCCGGCCCCATGCACGATGGGGCCGGTTGCTACCAAGTCAGCGTTAGCCGACGATCATCTGCTTCATTTGCAGGGCTTCGTGTTCCAGCTGTGTTAAGCGGAAGTTCACCACATCGCCGATGGTGATCATGCCTTTGACGGCTTCGTTCTCAACCACCGGCATGTGGCGGAAACGCCCCTCGCTCATCCGTTTGAGGACCGAGACCATCGTCTCTGCCGGTTCGCAGGTTTCCACCTTGGAGGTCATGTTTTCCTCTACCGTCTGGGGCAGGGTCTGACCGGGTGTTTCGGCCAGTTTTCGCACGATGTCGCGTTCGGACAGGATGCCCTTTAACGTGCCGTCCCCGTCCAGAACCAACAGCGCGCCGACATGTTTGTCGCGCAGCATGTTCACGGCAGATTTCAGGGTTTCTTCGGGGCGGATGGAAAAAACTGATCCACCTTTGGACGCGATGAGCGTCTGAACCGTGGGCTCTGCGTGGCTGAGATTGCTCTCGGCGGTCTGGCTCATGGACTTCTTCTGGCTGTCGCCGCGTTTGGGCGCTTGGTAGGATGCTGGCATTCGAAGAAACGCTCCCTGTTGTCTATGGGGTTCTCTCTGTATGAATAAGCTTAGAGCAGAATCTGCGTTTGGGGAAATAATCTTGCCGTCTGACCCGTTTACACTGACACCGGCGATTGCTGTTGTGCTGATTTTTGCCGCCGTTTTGGCTGGCAACCGCTACCGCCGGGTGTGGAAGGCCGAAGGACCGCGCTGGCAGCTGTGGCTTTTCGGACTGTTGGCTGCCGCCTGCCTTTTGACGCTGGCCTTTGTGCCAATGCAGACGGTGTAGCTGGATGAGCAATCTGCCATCGCCAGAGATGCTGTCGCGCGACGTGCGCTTTGTGGCGCTGGATGTTGAAACGGCCAATGCGGACGCCGCCTCGATCTGTCAGATCGGGATCGCCTTGGTAGATGCCTCTGGCGCGATGGAGACGCACAGTTTCTTCGTCGACCCGCGTGACACCTTTGCGCCCTTCAACACGCGACTGCATGGTATCAGTGCCGCGACCGTGGCGGGCTGTCCGGATTTTGCGGAGGTGTTTGAACCGCTCTACCCCTTCCTCAACCGCCATCCGCTGGTGCAGCACAGCACCTTCGACCAACGCGCCATCGATGCTGCCTGCCGCACCTATCGGCTGATGGAGCCTGAGCTGGACTGGCACAACAGCGTGCAGGCCGCACGCACCGCCTGGCCGGAACTACGCGGCAATGGTGGCCATGGGCTGGGCAGTCTGAAAACCCATCTGGGTCTGGACTTCCAGCACCATGACGCCGCCGAGGACGCCAAGGCCGCCGCGCAGGTGGTGCTGTTGGCCGAGCAAAAGACCGGCGCCAATTTCTTTGACGGGTCGTTTCAAAAGGTCCGCGTCGCCGCCGGAGCCGCACCAAGGCAGGCCAAGCGGGCAGGGGGCTATTTCCCGAAATCTGTCGCGCGCGAAGGAAATCCGCGCGGGGCCATGTATGGCCATGCGGCCTGTTTCTCGGGCGATTTGTCGATGAGCCGGGAGGAGGCCGCAAGGCTGGCCGCCGAAGCGGGCGTGACCGTCAAGGCCAGCGTCAGTCGGAAGGTCTCGATGCTGGTGGTCGGCAGCTATGATCTGTCGGGCGGCGCGGATGGCTATCTCAGCACCAAACACCGCCGCGCGGTAGAGCTGATCGAACAGGGCCACAGCCTGCAAATCCTCAGCGAGGATGAATTTCTGGAGATTGTGCGCGGCGCCTGAAGCCCCGCGTCAAATGGAAGCGGCTTAGCCTTCCGCTTCCATCCGTTCGACCATTTGGCGCGCCCGTTTGCACTGCAGCTTGTCGCGCAGCGGGCTGTCAGGGTCGACGTCTTTCTTGCAGACCACGCATTTATCCGCGCCGGAAATAGCATTCAGGCCGCCGCAGCTGCCCTTGATGGTTTTGCCCATCAGCATCACACCCAGCGACATGCCCAGCATGACGAGGGTCAGAAGGATGAAGGCGAGGATAAACGTGGACATGGGCAGCGCCCCTCTTACTGATTGGCCTGCAGGGCCGTGAAATGCGCGTTGGGGGTTGAGGTAAAGGCTACCCCTTCAGAAGTCGAGTCCCGCGTGATGAACAAAACGGCGAGGTTCAGCCGCTCTGAAATCTCCAGACCGCGCTCCTGACCCAGCGCCAGCAGCGCCGTGGCCCAGCCATCCGCCAGCATTGCGTCCTTGGCCAGAACGGTCACAGACGCGGTGTTATGGGTGATCGGGCGGCCGGTGGTGCCGTCGATGATATGGGAATAACGGATGCCGTCTTCCTCAAAGTAATTGCGATAATCACCCGAGGTGGCCATGCCCAGACCAGAGATGCCAATCACCTGTTCAACGGCCAGACTGCCGGCCTGGGGCCGCTCGATACCAATGCGCCATGTCTGGCCCATCGGGTTCTTACCTGCAGTCACCAGATCGCCGCCAATTTCGACCATATAGTCCTCAAGCCCCATATCTTTAAGGGCTTCCGCAACCTTGTCGACACCGTAGCCCTTGGCGATGGCGGCCAGATAGATGGAGGTTTCGGGCAGACCTTTGGCCATGGTGCCCTTGGAGGAGCGAAGGGTGATCAACTTGCCCTGGCCAATGGATTTCAACGCCTCAGCGATGGCGTCATCGGCGGGCACCGGGCTGTCGGGGGTGCGGGCGCCAAAGCCCCACAGTTCGATCAGCGGCCCAAGGGTTACGTCAAACAGGCCTTCGGACTGCAGGTGGATCTGACTGGCAGCGCGCATCACATATGCGAGCTCGTCCGAGATCGGTACCGGTGTGGTTTCGGCGGACGCGTTGAATGTTGAGATTTCGGAATTCGGATCCCAATTGGACATCTTGGCATTGACGTCAGCCAGCGCGGTCTCAACGGCCTTTTCGACCAGTGCCGGCGTCATGCGCCCATTTTGGTCCACGGCCGTTACATGGTAAGTGGTGCCCATGGTTTCACCGCTGACTTTGACTGTCACCGGTTCGCCCTTGCAGGCGGCCAGCGCCAGCAACAGCCCCGCAGCCAGTGCCCGTGTCACTTTTCCACCAATTATTGACGCCATTCCGGCCTCTCCTGTACATCTTCAGCAACTATCTGCGCCCTGATACACATTTTCGGAAAAAAATCACAATAGGTGTGGGTTCTCGCTGCTGTTCGCATTATTACCGGCTCGAATCCGCATAACGCTAAATCAAACCGGCCATGTACTGGCTGCAGAGAAGAAGAGAAGCGCTTGCAGCAATACAAGTTAAAAAAAGGGCTGGATCTTCCGGTGAAGGGCGCTCCTTCGCAAGAGATCACACAAGGCCCCGAGGTCAAGACAGTTGCGCTGTTGGGCGCCGACTATCTGGGCCTGAAGCCGCGCCTTTCGGTGCAGGAGGGCGATGTTGTCGCCGCCGGCAGCCCCGTATTCGCGCATAAAGACACCCCGGACGCGCTGGTCGTGTCGCCGGTGGCGGGTCGCGTCAAAGCGGTCAACCGTGGCGCGCGCCGTGTGCTGATCAGTGTAGAGATCGAAGTGGATGCCAGTGCGGCAGAACCCGTCGATTTCAGTGCGATTGGCGACATTGCGACCCCGGAAGGCCTGGCCGCGCGTCTTTGCGCCGCCGGTTTGTGGACCTCGTTCCGCACGCGCCCCTATTCGGTGGTGCCGGATCCGGCCGCGCGCCCTGCCGCACTTTATGTGACGGCAATGGAATCGGAACCGCTGGCCGCAGACGCTGCCGTGATCATTGCAGACGCCGCGGATGCGTTCGCCAAAGGTTTGGAAGCGATTGCCTCGCTCAGTGAGGGCAAGACCTACCTGTGTCAGGAGATCGGCGCGACTGTGCCCGCTGCGTCAGGTGTTGAGGTCGCAGGCTTTGTCGGCCCGCACCCCGCAGGCCTGGCTGGCACGCATATGCATTTCCTCGAGCCGCCCTCGGGCAGCAAGACAGTCTGGACCATCGGCTATCAGGACGTGATCGCGATTGGCCGTCTGCTGGAAACCGGCACCATCAACGCCGAGCGTGTCGTGGCCCTGTCGGGTCCGCTGATGTCCAATCCGCGTCTGGTGCGCACGCTTCAGGGTGCTTCCATGGCGGAGCTGACAGCGGGCGAGACGGATACGTCGGTGACGCAGCGCATCATTTCCGGGTCGATCCTGTCGGGTCGCGCCGGTGAGGGCGCAGACAGCTATCTGGGCCGCTATGCGCGCCAGATCACCGTGATCGAAGAAGATCCCAAGCAGATCCCGATGGGCTGGATCCGTCCGATGGGCAGCAAATACGCTTTGCAGCCGGTGCTGGGCTCTGCCTTTTCCAAAAAGCTCTATGCGCTGACCACCAACATGAACGGTGGCCGCCGCGCCATGGTGCCCACCGGCACCTTTGAAGAGCTGATGCCGCAGGATTTTCTGCCGACACAGCTGCTGCGCGCGCTTCTGGTGATGGACACGGACACCGCACAGGCGCTGGGTGCGCTGGAACTGGACGAAGAGGATCTCGGCCTTATCGGGTTCGCTTGTCCTGCCAAATATGATTACGGGCTCGCATTGCGCGACAGCCTGACCAAAATTGAGAAGGAGGGTTAAGGCATTGGGTCTGCGCAACTTCTTTGACCGGATAGAGCCGCACTTTGTGAAGGGCGGCAAGTACGAGAAAGCCTTCCCCATCTACGAGATGGTGGAAAGCTTCATCTACACTCCGAAGACTGTCACCACCGCCGCGCCCCATGCGCGGTCCTATGTCGATATGAAGCGGATCATGACCTATGTGGTCATCGCGGCGATCCCTTGTATCCTGATGGCGCTGTATAACACCGGCTTCCAGATCAACTCGGCAATTGCCACGCACGGGGCCTCGGGCTGGCGTGCAGCGATCATCGATATGCTGGGCATCGGCTATAACGCGGATAACATCGCCGCCAATATGGCGCATGGTTTCCTGTATTTCCTGCCGATCTACCTCACCACGCTGGTCATCGGTGGCATCTGGGAAGTGCTGTTTGCCACCGTGCGCGGCCACGAAGTGAACGAGGGCTTCCTTGTTACTTCCATGCTCTACACGCTGATCCTGCCGGCCTCTGTTCCGCTGTGGCAGGTTGCACTGGGCATCTCCTTTGGCGTTGTCATCGGCAAGGAAGTCTTTGGCGGCACCGGCAAGAACTTCCTCAACCCGGCTCTGACGGGTCGTGCGTTCCTGTATTTTGCCTATCCGGCCTATATGTCCGGCGACAGCATCTGGACACCGGTTGATGGTTTCTCGGGCGCGACCATGCTGTCCGTTGGTGCCTCTGATGGCTATCAGGCGCTGGCTGCCAATGGTGTTGAATGGATGGATGCCTTCCTTGGCTTTGTGCAAGGCTCGATGGGGGAAACCTCGACGCTGGCCTGTCTGATCGGTCTGGTCTTCCTGCTGATTACCAAGATCGCCAACTACCGTCTGGTTGTTGGATGTATGGCGGGCATGGTGGGCTTTACCCTGCTGCTGAACGTCATCGGTTCCGACACTAACCCGATGTTTGCCATGCCCTGGCACTGGCACCTTGTGACCGGCGGCTTTGCCTTTGGTCTGGTCTTCATGGTGACCGAGCCGGTCTCTGCCAGCCACACCAATCTGGGCCGCTACATCTATGGCGCACTGATCGGTTTCATGGTGGTGATGATCCGCGTCATCAACCCGGCCTTCCCGGAAGGCATGATGCTGGCGATCCTGTTCGGCAACGTCTTTGCGCCGCTGATCGACTACTTCGTCGTGCAGGCCAATATCAAACGGAGGGCGAAGCGTCATGTCTGATACCGCAACCCCCAAGGGCCCGATTGGCCGCTTCCTGGCGCTGCCGCCGGATTCGGTGCCAAAAACCATCTTCGTAGCCGTCACCCTGTGCCTGTTTGCCTCCATGATCGTGTCCGCGGCCGCCGTGTCGCTGCGTCCGGTACAGGAAGCCAACAAGCTGAAGGACAAGCAGATCAACATTCTGCAGGTCGCAGGTCTGTATGAACCGGGCGTAGACATCACCGACGCCTTCGGCGCGTTTGAGCCGCAGGTTCTGGAGCTGGCCACTGGCACATTCACCGATCAGTTCGACGCGGCCACATTCGACGACCGCGCGGCATCCACTGATCCTGAGCTGTCGACCGCACTGGACAACGACCCGGCCGGCATTGGCCGCCAGTCGAACTTTGTGACCGTCTATCTGCTGCGCGATGACGCGGGCGATCTGGACAAGGTGATCATGCCGATCCACGGCTACGGCCTGTGGTCGACCCTTTATGGTTTCATCGCCGTCGAGGAAAACGGCAACGACATCTTCGGCTTGCAGTTCTACCAGCACGGCGAAACGCCGGGGCTGGGTGCTGAGGTGGACAACCCGCGTTGGAAGTCCTTGTGGAGCGGCAAGAAGCTGCACGACGGTGAAGGCACCCTGCAGATCACTGTTGCCAAGACACAGACCGCAGCCGGGCCGGACCACCATATCGACGCGCTGGCTGGTGCGACGCTGACCTCGGTCGGGGTGGATAACCTGGTGAAATTCTGGATGGGTGAGGCGGGCTACGCGCCCTTCCTGACCACCCTGCAAGCGGGAGATTTCTGATGTCGCAGACACGTAAGGAAATGCTCGTCGACCCATTGGTCGACAACAACCCGATCACCCTGCAAGTGCTGGGCATCTGTTCGGCGCTGGCGGTGACCTCCTCGCTGCAGGTGGCCTTTGTGATGACCCTGGCGGTGACCTTTGTGACCGCGTTTTCATCGATGTTCATCTCCATCCTGCGCAATCAGATCCCCAGCTCGATCCGGATCATCGTGCAGATGGTGATCATCGCGTCCCTGGTGATCCTGGTGGATCAGGTGCTCAAGGCCTATGCCTTTGAAATCTCCAAGACCCTGTCGGTCTTTGTGGGTCTGATCATCACCAACTGTATCGTGATGGGCCGCGCCGAGGCTTTTGCCATGAAAAACCCGCCGGTGGCCTCCTTCATCGACGGGATCGGCAACGGGCTGGGCTATGGCCTGATCCTGATGCTGGTCGGTTTCTTCCGCGAGCTGTTCGGCTCGGGCAGCCTGTTTGGCGTGACCATTCTGGAAACCGTGAACAACGGTGGCTGGTATGTCCCCAACGGCCTGCTGCTTTTGCCGCCGTCGGCCTTCTTCGTTATCGGCCTGCTGATCTGGGCCTTCCGCACATGGAAGCCCGAACAGGTCGAAGAGCGTGAACATAAAATTCAAACCGTAGAGGCGCACTGATGGAAGGTCTTCTGTCACTGGCCGTAAAGGCCATTTTCGTCGAGAACATGGCGCTGTCGTTCTTTCTCGGCATGTGTACATTCATTGCGGTTTCGAAAAAGATTTCGACCGCCATTGGTCTCGGCATTTCGGTGATGATCGTGCAAGCGATCACCGTTCCTGCCAACAACCTGATCCTGACCTATCTCTTGAAACCGGGCGCGCTTGCCTGGGCTGGGTTCCCGGATGTTGATCTGACCTTCCTTGGTCTGATCTCCTACATCGGCGTGATCGCGGCGCTGGTACAGATCCTGGAGATGATCCTCGATAAGTATTTCCCGCCGCTCTACAATGCACTGGGGATCTTCCTGCCGCTGATCACCGTGAACTGCGCCATCCTTGGTGGTTCGCTCTTCATGGTCGAACGGGACTACGGGTTAGCAGAATCCGTCACTTACGGCATCTCCTCCGGCTTTGGCTGGGCGCTGGCGATCACTGCGATGGCAGGCGTGCGCGAGAAGCTGAAGTATTCCGATATTCCTGATGGTCTTCAGGGTCTTGGCATCACTTTCATCACCGCGGGTCTGATGGCTATGGCCTTCATGTCCTTCAGCGGCGTGAAACTGTAAGGGGGCTCGGATCATGGAAACCTTCGGACTTGGCGTCCTCCTCTTCACCCTGATCGTTTTGGCTTTGGTTGCTGTCATTCTGGCGGCGCGCTCCAAGCTGGTGTCGACAGGCAATGTGAACATCACCATCAACGGTGAGAAAACCATCTCTGTGCCTGCGGGCGGCAAATTGCTGCAAACGCTGGCCGGCGAAAAACTATTTGTCCCCTCCGCCTGTGGCGGCGGCGGCACCTGCGCCCAGTGCCGGGTGAAAGTCCATTCGGGTGGCGGGTCGATCCTGCCCACCGAAGAAGGCCATATCACCAAGCGCGAAGCATCTTGCGGCGACCGCCTGTCCTGTCAGGTGGCGGTGAAGCAGGACATGGATATCGAAGTCCCGGAGGAGGTCTTTGGCGTCAAAAAGTGGGAGTGCACCGTGCGCTCCAACGACAACGTCGCGACCTTCATCAAAGATCTGGTTCTGGACCTGCCCGAGGGCGAGGACGTGAACTTCCGCGCTGGTGGCTACATCCAGATTGAGGCTCCGGCCCATTCGCTGAAATACACCGACTTCGATATCGGTGAGGAATATCGCGAAGATTGGGACCGGTTTAACCTGTGGCAGTATGAATCCACAGTGACCGAACCGGTGGAACGTGCCTATTCGATGGCCAACTACCCGGATGAAAAGGGCATGATCATGCTCAACGTCCGGGTTGCCTCGCCGCCTCCAGGCAGCACCGGTATCCCGGCCGGCCAGATGTCGTCCTTCATCTTCGACCTGAAGCCCGGCGACAAGGTCACCATCTCGGGTCCGTTTGGCGAGTTCTTTGCCCGCGACACCCAGAAGGAAATGGTCTTTATCGGCGGTGGTGCCGGCATGGCGCCGATGCGCAGCCATATCTTTGACCAGCTTAAGCGCCTGAATTCTGATCGTAAAATCAGCTTCTGGTACGGCGCGCGTTCGAAGAAAGAGATGTTCTTTGTCGAAGATTTCGACACGCTGGCGGCAGAGAATGAGAACTTCGAGTGGCACGTGGCTCTGTCCGATGCCCAGCCCGAAGATGACTGGAAAGGCTACACCGGCTTCATCCACAACGTGCTGTTTGAGGAATACCTCAAGAACCACCCGGCGCCGGAAGATTGCGAATTCTACATGTGTGGCCCGCCCATCATGAACCAGTCGGTGATCAACATGCTGCTGGACCTGGGTGTCGATCGCGAAGACATCATGCTGGATGATTTCGGGGGCTGATCAGGCCCATCAGAAACATTGGAAAAACCCGGTTGGTATCTCCAGCCGGGTTTTTTGTTCATGTGGACCGGGGTGCGCACCTACCGGCACAAATCAAAGCGCATCACGTGATTGCCGCCGCCCCTAAGACGGCCCGTGCGTCCAAAATTCCGTTGTCAAAACCTGCGTTTTGTCGAATGTTTGCAGCATTGGATTTTCGGAGTGTATTCATGAGAATAACAAAATTGGCCCTGGCATGCGTCACCGCGTCAATAATGTCTGCGCCGGCCGCAATGGCGGACAGTTTGATTGCCCGATACGTGGCTTTCATTGGGCAGGATGATCTCTATAATTCTTCCGGGTCCCGTCTGCAGGAGCCATGGCAGATTCTGAGGCAGGACCGGGCCAACGTGCACCGGTTCGGGGTGTCACAGCCCGGCGATGACTGGGATCCGATTTTTCAGGACAAGAACAACCGGGCCGTTATGGAAAACATGCTGCGAAATGGGCATATCGACCCATCGGCCGCCGCAAAAATCGTCAATGGCGGCGTCATGGTTCAGGTTGAAGTCTTCGACGGCGGTGTCCGCGACTACCTGCGGGTAAACGTCACGAATTGACGCGGTTCAGCCGCCACCAGTACCAGCCCAGAGCTAAGGCCTCCCGCAAGAAGAGCTTTAGGATTTTCATCCTTGAGACACCGTCCAGGGCCGGGCAGGAAACGGTTGCCCGGATACCCAGATGGCGCGCAGTCATACGCGCGCGCCACTTGTGAAAAATATCGGTCACGATCACCGCGTCCTTGCCACCACAGGCTGCGAGCAGTGGTCGGGCGTTCAGCAGGTTTTCCAGCGTCGAGGTCGAAGCGCTCTCCAGCAGGATCGCCGTTTCCGGAACACCGGCGCCGCGGCACAAGACCTGCATGACCTCGGCCTCGGTGGGTGGGAACCGACCAAGGCCGCCGCAGCAGATAATGGACGATACTGTTCCAGCGCGGTACAGAGAAACAGCGTGCAGGGTCCGGCGCCGGAGCGCCGGGGAGGGGGTGCCGTCCCTCAGCACCTTTGCGCCAAGGACAATGGCCGCAGTCATCCGCCGAATTTTTTCTGCGATTTCCCCCGATAGGCCCGCGTTCCGGCCTTGCCCGCCGAGGACCGGCCACGCGATTTCACTGCCGCCTCCGAGGCTTTCTCGACCGCATACTGCCGCGCCAATGGGTCGTCGGCGATGGCCAGATCGACGGCCTCCAGCCGTTTGACCTCGTCGCGCAGACGGGCGGCTTCTTCGAACTCCAGGTTCTCGGCCGCCTTGCGCATATCGGCGCGAAGCCCGTCCAGAACGGCCTCCAGATTGGCGCCATGCAGCGGGTTGTCGATCTTGGCGGTGACGCGCGACTGGTCGGTGTCACCGGGGTAGAGGCCGGCCAGCACGTCTTCGACGTTTTTCTTTACGGTCTCCGGTGTGATGCCGTGCTTCTCGTTATAGGCGATCTGTTTGTCGCGGCGGCGGTCGGTTTCGCCAAGGGCGCGCTCCATCGAACCGGTGATGCGGTCGGCGTACATGATGACGCGGCCGTCGGCGTTACGGGCGGCGCGGCCGATGGTCTGGATCAGCGAGGTTTCAGAACGCAGGAAGCCTTCCTTGTCGGCGTCCAGAATGGCGACCAGCCCGCATTCGGGGATATCCAGCCCCTCACGCAAGAGGTTGATGCCGATCAGCACGTCAAAGGCGCCAAGACGCAGATCGCGCAGGATCTCAATCCGTTCCAGCGTGTCGATGTCGGAGTGCATGTAGCGGACTTTGATGCCCTGTTCATGCAGGTATTCGGTCAGATCCTCGGCCATGCGTTTGGTGAGTGTGGTCACCAAAGTCCGGAATCCATTGGCGGTGACTTTGCGGACCTCGTCCAGCAAATCATCGACCTGCATACCCACGGGGCGGATTTCGATCTGCGGGTCCAGAAGGCCAGTGGGACGGATCACTTGTTCGGCAAAAACCCCGCCTGCCTGATCAATCTCCCATGCCGACGGGGTGGCCGACACAAAGACGGACTGCGGGCGCATGGCGTCCCATTCCTCGAACTTCAGCGGGCGGTTATCCATGCAGGACGGCAGCCTAAAGCCATGTTCCGCAAGGGTGAATTTACGCCGGTAGTCGCCCTTGTACATGCCGCCGATCTGCGGCACCGAGACGTGGGATTCATCGGCGAACACGATGGCATTGTCGGGGATGAACTCAAAAAGGGTAGGGGGCGGCTCACCCGGTGCGCGGCCCGTCAGATAGCGCGAGTAGTTCTCAATCCCGTTGCAATGGCCGGTCGCCTCCAACATCTCAATGTCAAAGTTGCAGCGCTGCTCCAGCCGCTGGGCCTCCAGCAGTTTGCCCTCGTCGACCAGCTGGGCGAGGCGGGTTTTTAGCTCTGCCTTGATAGAGATCACGGCCTGATTGAGCGTCGGTTTGGGCGTCACATAGTGCGAGTTGGCGTAGATGCGGACCTGCTCGAATGTGCCGGTGCGCTCGCCCGTCAGCGGGTCGAACTCGGTGATTGCCTCCAGCTCCTCACCAAAGAAGGACAATTTCCAGGCGCGATCCTCGAGGTGGGCCGGGAAGATTTCCAGCGTGTCGCCGCGCACTCTGAACGATCCGCGCTGAAAGGCGGCATCATTGCGTTTATACTGCTGGGCAACCAGGTCTGCCATGATTTGGCGCTGGTCGTACATTTCGCCGGTTTTCAGATCTTGGGTCATCGCCGAATAGGTCTCGACTGAACCAATACCGTAGATGCAGGACACGGAGGCGATGATGATCACATCGTCGCGCTCCAGCAGTGCGCGCGTGGCCGAGTGGCGCATCCGGTCGATCTGTTCGTTGATCTGGCTTTCTTTCTCGATATAGGTGTCCGAGCGCGCCACATAGGCTTCGGGCTGGTAGTAGTCGTAGAAAGAGACGAAATATTCGACCGAATTCTCGGGGAAAAAGCTTTTGAATTCACCGTATAGTTGCGCCGCCAGCGTCTTGTTTGGGGCAAGGATGATGGCCGGGCGCTGGGTTTCCTCGATCACCTTGGCCATGGTGAAAGTCTTGCCCGTACCAGTGGCGCCCAGCAGCACCTGATCGCGGTCGCCGTTCAGCACGCCGGTGGACAATTCGGCGATAGCGGTGGGCTGATCACCGGCCGGAGAAAACTCTGTATGCATGACAAATTGCTTGCCGCCCTCCAACTTAGGGCGGTGCTGCGGCGCACGCGTGGTCATCGCGGCGTCGGATTTGTCGGAATGGGCATAGGGCATCGGCGTCTCTCCGTTCTTGGCTGCGATTTTGATCGCTTTTTGTTCTTGTTCAAGCGGATTCGTGACAGATGGGCAAACCCCTTTGAATGGCGCGCTTTTGTCCCCTTGCCGCAGCGGCGGTTTTTGCGCATATAAGTGTCAACTCAGACAGCAGGAGACTCGGCATGCAGGCCCGGATCTACAAGCCAGCCAAAAACGCCATGACCTCGGGCATGGCCAAGACGCGCAAATGGGTGCTGGAATATGCGCCTGCCTCGGCTCGCGAAGTTGACCCGCTGATGGGCTGGACCTCGTCTTCGGACACCCAGGCGCAGGTGAAACTGCGGTTCACCTCCAAGGAAGAAGCCGTGGAATACGCCGAGATGCATGGCATTGACGCGCAGGTGGTAGAGCCCAAAGCTCGCAAAGCCAACATCCGCGCAGGCGGTTATGGCGAAAATTTCGCGACCAACCGCAAGGGACCTTGGACGCACTAATTTGTGTTAATCCGGATCAAGTTAGTGCGAAATCCGGATCAAAATGTGGCGACGCCCGAAATTTCGCTACATCTTGTGGTGGACTGCTGATCTCGCCCAAATCTTGAATCCCGCTGACCTTGGCTGGAAATCAAGGCACACACCCACATAGATGGCGGCCGTACCGGCCGCCGCTTTTATTTTTGAGCCCCTCCCGCGGAGCGAACCCCATGACCATCACCCACCTCGTCACCCATTCCGGCGGCTTTCACGCGGATGAGCTCCTGTCCTCGGTCATCCTGACCCGTCTGTTCCCCGAGGCCGTGCTCGTCCGCACTCGTGACGCCGCGATGACCGCACCGGGAGAGGGCAAGATCATCTATGACGTGGGCCGCGATTATGATGCGGCGGCGCAGATCTTTGACCACCACCAGCGTCCCAACCCGCTGCGCGAGGACGAACAGCCCTACAGCTCCTTCGGGCTGATCTGGAAGCATTACGGCCATGACTACCTGCGCGCCATGGCGGTGCCCGAGGCGGATCTGGATTACATCCACCACGGCTTTGACAAGGGCTTCGTACTGCCGATCGACCTGATGGATAACGGCGCGATGAACCCCTCCGTGGCGGGCCCGCTGGCGGGTCTGACCTTGCCGGTGCTGCTGGAGACCCTGAAGCCGGTTTTTGACAGCCGTGGCGATGACGCGGATGATCAGGCGTTTGCGGCAGCTCTGCCGGTCGCCCGCGCCTTTATCGAGGCCTCGATCAATGGCAAAGCCGCCAAGCGCCGGGCCGAGGCCATGGTGACAGCGGCCATCGAGGCCGCAGGGGCATCGCCAATTCTGGAGCTGCCCATGGGCATGCCTTTCCGTTCAGCAGTCGAGAAGGTCGGCGCGGATCACATGCTGTTTGTCGTCCACCCGCGCGGAGACGACTGGGCGCTGACCACAATCCGCAAGAGCGGCGACACCTTCGAGAGCCGCGCTGACCTGCCAGAAGCCTGGGCCGGGCTGACCGATGCTGCGCTGGAAGCCGCCTCGGGCGTCAAGGGCGCCAAGTTCTGCCACAACGGCCGGTTCATCGCAGTCGCCGCGACCCGCGAGGCGGTGCTGAAGATGGCCGAGTTGGCCGTGACAGCGGCCGGCTGATATCTGCGGAGGCGCAAGTGGTCGGCTACCTATGTCGACCACAAGAGGAAGTTGCCAGAGTTTTGGAAGACCGAGCCTGCTTCAGAGCAATAGGGCCGGGTACAAAAGAACTGGTGTTGGATGAGGCGGCCCGTCCTTCAGCAAGCAGATCTGCTATGGCGGAACAGAGCAGGGATTGACCTCTGCAAAGTGTGGTGAGGGGGCCGTAGCCGGGGGCGCGATCGACCCATTGCAGACGTTCGCGTCATTTTTTCGCCTCTGCGTTTAACCTGCCGAACCTGCCGAACCTGCCTTTGGCTGCAAGTGCGAAACCAGGTGCGAAACCGGGTGCCAGTCAATGTGATTTTCACAAGACAGAGCCGCCTTTTTCAGACGCAGCCAGCGCCCTGAGAAGTCCACCACGGCAGCCTTAAAACAGCGCCGCAGTACCGCTGTTTGTGGCAAGCGGCAAGCCGCGCTCCGGCAGCGACCTATATACTATACTTAGCCGAGGTTTCAGAAGAGGAGGCTGATAATCGTGATCATACGCGGAATATTCTTGATTTTTGCTGCCGCTACCACCGCCGAGGCGCAGAACCTGGATCTGCAGGACGGGCGGGAGCTTTACCGGACCTATTGCAGCCAGTGCCATGGCATCAATGCCAAGGGGAACGGGCCAATGGCGGAAATGCTTGCCATAGAGACACCGGACCTCACCACGCTTGCGACAAGGAACGGCGCCGAGTTTCCTACTGAGGCTGCGGCACGGCAGATTGACGGCCGATGGCCGCTGCTCGCTCATGGCGGCGAAATGCCAATATTTGGTCCTGCGCTGGAGTCCGATCAGCACATCGCGCTGGCCTTGCCAAACGGCCAGCCAATGATGACCAGTCTGCCGCTGGCAAATCTCATTGCCTTCCTGAAGTCAGTGCAGGCTGAATAGTGCAGGACCGCCCGGAGGTTGCAGCTGCGGCCACGCGCAGGTCGGCTGATCTGTATCAATAACCTGGCCCCGGTGCATGCCATTATGGATCCATCCCTTCAGGACCGGAGACCCAACATGGCCCATGCCTCCCCTCCCGTCATCAGCTTGAGCAAGGTGAAACGCACTGACACCAGGCTTGTCGGCGGTAAGAACGCATCTCTGGGAGAGATGATCAGGGCGCTTGGCGCCAAGGGCATTCAGGTGCCGCCGGGGTTTGCCACGAGCGCCGGGGCCTACCGCAAGTACCTGACCGCCAATAAGCTGGAGGCACGGATTGCCCGCGAACTGGACGCCCTGGCCAAAGGACGGACCACGCTGGAGAAAGCGGGCAAGGCGATCCGTTCGATGATCCTGGACGGAGACTGGCCACAGGGGACCGGGCAAGCGATCCTTGCTCATTACCGCAGTCTCTGCCAGGCGGCTGGACAGCCAGATGTGCCCGTGGCGGTGCGCTCCAGCGCCACTGCCGAGGACCTGCCGGAGGCCAGCTTTGCCGGCCAGCAGGAGACTTTCCTAAACGTCAGCGGTGGGCAGGCGCTGCTTGACGCCTGCCGGAAGTGCTATGCATCGCTGTTCACCAACCGGGCCATCTCATACCGTCAGATCCACGGTTTCGACCATATGCAGGTAGCGCTGTCGGTCGGGGTGCAGCAAATGGTGCGGGCCGATACAGGCGGCGCCGGGGTGATGTTCTCGATCGACACGGAATCCGGATTTCCCGATGCCATCCTGATCAACGCGGCCTGGGGTCTGGGCGAGAACGTGGTGCAAGGCGCCGTGGACCCGGACGAATACCAGGTCTTCAAACCCTTTCTCGATACCCCCGGCCTTACCCCGATCCTGGAAAAGCGGCTGGGTGCCAAGGCTATAAAGATGATCCTGGACCGCGACGGCAGCCCGCGCAATGTGCCCACCTCCAAGGCCGAGCGGGCGCAATACGTCCTCAGCGACGAGGAAATCCTCACGCTCGCCCGGCAGGCCAAGGTGATAGAAGATCATTATGGCTGCCCGATGGACATGGAATGGGCCCGAGACGGGGAAACCGGCAGGATCTATATCGTCCAAGCCCGCCCGGAAACCGTACAGTCGCGCACCGGTATCGGCACCCTCAAGTCCTATTCAGTGATGAACCCGGGCCGAAAGCTGCTGACCGGGCTGAGCGTCGGCAGCGGCGCTGTTGCGGGCCGCGTGTCGATCATCGAAAGTGCCGATGACATCGGCCGCTTCGAGGATGGCTCTGTGCTGGTGACCGGCACCACCGATCCCGACTGGGTGCCGGTTATGAAGCGAGCTGCCGCCATAGTCACAGACCACGGCGGCCGGACCTCGCACGCGGCCATCATCAGCCGTGAGCTGGGCCTGCCTGCCATCGTCGGCTGCGGCAATGCCACCGAGATGCTGCATGATCAACAGGATGTCACGGTCTCCTGTGCAGGCGGAGAACAGGGGGTCGTGACCGAGGGGCTGTCACACATAACCGCCACCGAAGTCTCCCTTGCGGATCTGCCCCGGCCGAAAACCCAGGTCATGCTCAACCTCGCCAATCCCGGCGCTGCGTTGCGCTGGTGGCGGCTTCCGTTGGATGGGGTCGGGCTGGCGCGGATGGAATTCGTGATCAGCAATGTGGTGCGCGTCCATCCGATGGCGCTGGCCCGCTTCGATCGGGTCCAGGATCCGGACACCCGCGCCGCGATCGAGGATCTGACCGCAGGCTACAGTCAGAAAACCGAGTATTTCGTCGACCGCCTTGCCCGCGGCCTGTCACGGATTGCGGCCTTCTGCCACCCTAAGCCGGTGATCATCCGGATGAGCGATTTCAAGACCAATGAATACGCCGACCTCCTGGGCGGGCGCGGTTTCGAGCCTGCCGAGGAAAACCCGATGATCGGCTTCCGGGGTGCCTCGCGGTATTACGCGGACGAATACCGCGATGGTTTCGCGCTGGAGTGTCAGGCGATTGCCCGGCTGCGTGGGAAGATGGGGTTTAAGAATGTGATCGTAATGATCCCCTTCTGCCGCACCCCGGAGGAGGCCGACCGCGTGCTGTCGGTGATGGAAGAGCACGGGCTGAAACGTGGTCGGGACGGGCTGGAGGTCTACGTCATGTGTGAAATCCCCTCCAATGTCCTGCGCGCGGCGGAATTTGCCGAACGGTTTGACGGGTTCTCTATCGGCTCAAACGACCTGACGCAGCTGACGCTGGGCATCGACCGGGATTCTGGCGAACTGGCAGAGCTGTTCCGAGAGGATGACCCGGCAGTGCTATGGATGATCGAAACGGTCATCCGTGAGGCGCATAAGGTGGGATCGAAGGTCGGTTTCTGCGGCCAGGCCCCCAGCAACAACCCGGATTACGCCCGTCGGCTGGTGGCGTTCGGCATTGACAGTATCTCGGTCACTCCGGACAGTTTCGTGCAAGTGCTGCGCAATGCCGCCAAGGCGGAAAACGTCTAAAGGCTCTGGACTTCACACTGCGGCAGCAGAGCCTCCACCTGGCTGCTTTCAAACAGCGCGGTGCCTTCGGTTCCGACCGTGGCGCTTGCTGCGGCAACGCCCCAGCGCAGGGCCTGATCCAGCGGTTCGCCGCGGGACATGGCCAGCGTCAGCGCCCCGGTAAAGGCATCCCCTGCGCCGATTTTGCTTTGCACCTCAACATGCGGGGTTCGGCAGAAGAACCGCTGGTCCGGTGTCGCCAGAACCGACCCTTCCGCGCCGCGTCCACCGGCCACGATATGCGCCACGCCGCGCGCAATCAGACCTTGGGCAAAACCCAAGCTTTCCTCAACAGTGGCCAGCTCCTGACCCGCCGCTTGTTCCGCTTCGCGTTGGTCGAGCCGCAGCATATGCATTGGCTTGCCGGGCAAGTTCAGAAGATGAGCCAGTGCCGTCTTGGACGTGTCCACAACCAGCTTGTCCGTGCGCGGCGCAATGGCATTCAGAACCTGCTGAGGGAAATCGTCACCCAGACCGGGCGTGACGCCGCCACTCAGCACCACATAGCCCTCCCGCGGCGGCGCCTGCGCGATTGCACTCAGCAGCCGGGCGCCATCGGTGCTGTCCATGGATTCTCCGGGTACGCTGAAGCGGAACTGCTTGCCCGTGGTTTCATCGGTCACCGCAAAGCTCTGCCGGGTTTCGCCGTCCACGTGGACCGCCAGCGTCAGCACATCTTCAGAAGCCAGCAGCTGCAGCAGCTGCTCACCCATGGCGCCACCGACCGCAACCAGCGCCGTGACCTCGCCGCCGAGCTTGCGGATCGCACGGGCTGCATTCACGCCGCCGCCGCCGGGGTCGACGCGCGGCACACCACAGTAGAGCTTTGGCCCGGCTGTCACCCGGTCCACTGAGGTGGCCAAGTCCACTGCCGGATTGAGCGTTATTGTCAGGATGCCGGGCTTTGAGCTGGTCATCGGTCAATTCTCTTCATTGATCCTTGGCCTCAATCCTTCTTCAGGATTATCGACAAGCGCAGAACGGCGGCGATGATCGCCTGAGCCAGCACGGGCGATGCTCCCGATCCCAGTGCGGCATCATTGTCGAGGCTGTCATTTTCACGGAGCGTGCATTGCCAGTGACCGTTTTTGGCATTGGCGCTGCCTTGGATATGCACAGCCCAATCCGGATAGGCATTGGCGGCGACAAGCACAGCACCGTCGGCCGTGCTGATACGCTGCGGCGCGGAGTCATCTTCCTGTACAGATCCCGGCAGAAGATATGCCAGTGCCCGGACAGCGCCGTCGAAATCCGCAATGGTCAGATCGCTGCTGGTTTCCAGTTTCTGTATCAGGATATCCAGTTCCACATCTTTCATCGTTCGGGCCTCCCCAATCATTCAACGGCTGCTGCGACCTCGGCGACGCCGATGACGTAGTTCTTGCCGTAAGCCCGGGCGCAACGCGGGCAGGTGGTATAAAACATATAGATTCTCCCCGCCGTCTTCCCATCGGCTTCGGCTGCGGTTTCCATCTCGTGAACCCAGTCTTTAGCCTTACGGTAGGGCCCTTCAAAAACACGGGTTATGAATTCACCGCTGAGCACCGTCATTTCCTCCCCGGCAACGTCACCTGTCACTGCGAAGAGATGTTCTGCGGCCGTTGACGAAAGATCGCGGCTGAGTACCAAATACCCTTCGGGATCCTGCGCACCTGCGTCTTCTATGTGCTCTTGCACCTGGGCAAACACCTTGCCCATGTTCAGCGGGATATGCAGCAAGCTGCGGGTTGCCGCCTGGACGAAGGGTTTGTCCCTAAACCGTAAATGGCGCCCATCCCATCCTTCGGGATTGAACCTGGGACAGCAGCCGGTCAGGTTTTGGGACATATCCATCTTCGGCAAAGCATTGGTTTCCATCTGATCGCCCCCCGTGCAGCAGCCTCTGAAAGGTAGATGTGACGGAAGTCTAGGCAGGTTGCGCCCCAAGCCATTGACGTGAATCAATTGTGCCAGCCCCAAGAGGCTTCCGGGGATTGTACTGTTGACGGCAAGTGCATCTCTTTATCGTTGATGCAATGGAACCATGTTCTGAGTATTGGGGCAGTTCTGAGGTTCGCAGAATGCATTTTGACACGGGACCGCAGAGTCAGACCGTCACACCCCACCATCGCTTTGCTGACACCGATCTGCGCAGTCTGGTGCTCAGCCCGATGCATAGGATCACGATTGAAAACAAGCACCAAACGGCCGGCATTTCATTCGGATTGCTGGTCAGTGCCCATGCCAGCATCGGTCCCGTAAACATGTGCAGAAGCACAAACCGCCAGGCTCCGTAGACCAGTGGCAGCAGGAACACCGCCGCCATGTAGGTCGGGAAACCCGATTGCACCCCCAAAGATCGATCAAGCGGCACCATCAGCGCGTTGTAGGGGATGTTCCAGGCGATATGCCAATTGCCCGACACCGTGCATAAATTCCCGGCGCATAACGGCGATCCGGCGGTGCATTCCCCGAGTGCAGGCCACTGGATCAGCTGGGCAAGCATGACGCAGGCCGATGCGGCGGACAGGCTAAAAACCCACTTTCGGACCCGCAGCCTCACAGCTTCCGGCACCAGTTCCATGGCAAATGCATTGATAAGGATGGGCTGGAATACAATGTGCAGGTAAGACAAGAGTGTCACGCTTGAATTGGAGGCTGTTCCGCAGTCGTCCACCACCTGGTAGCCGGCGACCTGCAGCAGTTCCATGAATGTGAAATACCCTAGCGTTCCCCAGATCGCAAAAGGCTGGCCCCTGGCCTTGGCTACCCCTGTCGCGGCGGTGCCGAAAACGGCCACCGCTACAGAGGCTTCTACGCTCCAGCACATGGGTCTGACCGTTTCATAGCGCGCAAAGCCGCAGAGCTTCGCCCCGTTCCTGCAGCGTTCCAAGTCGGCCCGCGGAGGCAGCGCCCGGTTGGGCATGGCAAATATTGAATTCCATGTTCGATTGCTCCCGACCTGTCCTTTGCCAAGGCTAAACGATGTTTTTTCAGCGCTATTGATCCGCGTCAGTCCCAGCGGGCGGCCTTGGGGCAATCTGGAACAAAGAACTGGCAGCGCCTCCCGCGCTGCGGACTCTCAAAGCGGAGGCATCCATGGAGTATAAATCGTCACTTTTCCTGATCGGGAAAAACACCAGTGATGCCGAAATCCTTGCTGTTGGCGAAAACGCATATGAACAGCAGGCGCATCTGACCTGCCTGATGCTGGACCTGGCTCCGGCGCTCCCTTACTACGCTTACGGCTCTACCGCCTATGGCAGCATGACCATCCCGGAAGACTGGTCAGATCTGGTCAGAAAATGCCACGTGGACATCAAGAAGCGGGCTGAAGAAACCGGGGCGCTTCTGGCGAAGGCCGGAGCCTCTGGCGAGGTCCAGCCAGTGATCTCCTCAGCAATCGACATCAAGCACAACGTGTCGCAACGGGCCAGGACCTGCGACATTGCCCATATTGCGCCGGATCTGCGGGATGATGAGACCATATTCAACGAAGCCGCGCATGGCGTTCTTTTCCATTCCCCGGTTGGCCTGATGCTGAACGGCGATCCCCTGATCCGCAGAGACCGTGTCTTTGTCGCCTGGGACGGCGGCCAGCCCGCAGCAAGCGCGGTACACGCAGCACTGCCTTATCTGCTCGCCGCGCAAGAGGTTGTCATCGGCTGCTTCGATCCGGCGGGCATGGCCCGGCAGAACGGCGAGGATCCGGGTGCAGGGCTGGCAGCCTGGCTGAGCCATCACCGGTGCCCTGTGACCCTTGCCCAATATCCCAGCGGCCGCGCGGAGATCGGACGATGCATCCTTGAGCGGGCCAGGGAAGCCGGTGCCGACATGGTGGTGATGGGCGCCTATGGCCATTCGCGCTGGCGAGAGGCCGTGTTTGGCGGCACGACCCGCACGATGATGGAGCAGACCAGTCTTCCTGTTCTGCTTGCCCACTGATCCGGCCAAATGATGCATGATCAGCATTGAAAGCGGACGTGCTTGGGCCTTTCGATGCTTTCTCCCGTCAGGTCCAGAAAAGGGCTTCCATCCTGTCAAACGCCTGATTTATCACACTTTCTTCACCGCAAAACGCCATGCGGAGATGATGCTTTCCTGACGGGCCGAAGGCACTTCCCGGCGTTGCGGTCACTCCTGCATGACTCAGAAGGGCACTTGCACATTGGACCGCATTCCGGTGCTGAACCAGACTGCGCGGAAACATATAGTATGCCCCCTCGGGGCGCACATAGGTGAATTCATGCGCCAGCCAGTCAAGCCGGGCGCAGATAAGACCCCGCCGCCGACTGAGGGCCCGCTGAAACTCCGGCAGACCGCCCGGCGTATACAATCCAAGTTTCGGATCGGCTTCCAGCGCCCGGGCCGCAGCCCTCGGCACTTGTCCCTCTCGGTAAGACTACCGGTCGGCTTTGAGCCCGGACGGTTGCAGATCAATCGGTGTCGTGACGCAGAGGACAACAGACTTGAACAGGGCCCCTGTCTTGATCCGGGTCAGTCCGGGTTGGCGGCTCTGCGCTATCCTGCCGATGAAAGATGACCGGAAAACGAAGGAACAAGAGAACAGGAGACCCAATGGCTGCACGTATCAAGGCACCCATGCCGCTGGCAGCGCAGGAGTACCCGCTATGAAGACCCGTGACCACAGGCTGCGGCTGATACCGGCCGGGATCGACACCTACAGCGACCCGGTTGTTTATATGCATGCCGATTGCCATGTCAGCCAGGCAGAAGGGTTCCGCGCGCTGACGCGGGTGCGGATCGACTGCGGCCGCAAATGGGTGATTGCAACCCTGAATGTGGTCACCGGCGGCGGCTGGTTGCCGCCCGATGCGGCGGCGCTGTCGGATGCAGCCTGGCAAGCCCTGCAGCCCGCACCGGGCGCAATGGGGCGGCTGTCGCACCCGGAACCGCCCGCCGCGGCGTCCTTCATACGCGCAAAAGTCTATGGAGAGCCGCTAGAGCAGGCAAAGTTCAGCACCATCATCGAGGATGCACTGGCCCGCAGATTGTCCGACCTCAACCTTGCCGCCTTTGTGACTGCCTGTGCCGGCGACCGGCTGGACATTGCAGAAACAATTGCATTGACGAAGGCGATGCAGGCGGCAGGAAGAAATCTCAGCTGGGGTAAGAAGCTGGTGTTGGACAAGCATTGCGTCGGCGGGCTGCCAGGCAACCGAACCAGCCCCATCGTGGTCGCAATCGCGGCCGCTGCGGGTCACACCATTCCAAAGACATCGAGCCGCGCCATCACCTCACCGGCCGGAACCGCCGATGTTATGGCTGTCATGGCCCCGGTCGGGCTGGACCTCACCGCTATGCGCCGGGTGGTGGAGGCCCAAGGAGGCTGCATTGTCTGGGGCGGCGGGCTGCAGCTCAGCCCGGCGGACGACGTGATGATCCGCATCGAACGGCCGCTGGATTTCGACAGCGACGGACAGCTTGCCGCCAGTGTGCTGTCCAAGAAAGCCGCGGCCGGGGCCGGCAGGGTGATTATCGACATTCCCGTAGGGCCAACGGCCAAGGTCCGCTCGCAGGCCGCAGCAGCTTCGCTGTCCGCACGCCTGCAGGCAGTGGCCGAGGCGGTCGGGCTGGAGCTGAAGGTCCATATCAGCGATGGCAGCCAGCCGGTCGGGCACGGCATCGGCCCGGCGCTGGAGGCGGCGGATGTGCTGAAAGTGCTACGCCGCACGCCGGATGCGCCGCAGGATCTGCGCCAGCGCGCGCTGACCCTTGCCGGACAGCTGCTTGACCTCGGCGGAGCAGCGGGCTCCGGTTCTGCTTCCGCTGCGGAACTGCTGGACAGCGGCGCTGCTGAACAGCGGTTTCTGGCCATCTGCGAAGCGCAGGGCGGATTTACGGAACCTGAACCCGCCGCGCACCGGGTGCTGGTCACTGCGGCGCGCGGCGGAACCGTCACTGCCATCGACAACCGCCTTATCGCCCGGATCGCCAAACTGGCCGGTGCGCCCCAACGCGCGCGTGCCGGGGTCTTTCTGATGACCCGCCTCGGCAATCAGGTGCAGGGCGGAGAGCCCTTGTTTGAAATCCACGCGGAAACCCCTGGGGAGCTGTCTTACGCGCAGGACTACGCAGCCCGCCAGCCCGGGCCTTTCAGCATATCGGTTCCGTCATGACATCCGTTCTCGCGCCCTTCCCGGATATGCTGCCGATGGCGCTGCAGCTGGCGCCGCATATTGGGGCTCGCGTCGTTCCCATCGGCTGGCGGCATTTTCCCGACGGGGAAAGCCTGATCACCCTGAACGGAGATGTCGCAGATTGCGATCTGGCCATCCTTTGCACTCTGCGCGACCCTGACCGGCACATGCTGCCGCTGCGCTTTGCGGCGGCCACTGCGCGCGAGCTGGGCGCAGCCAGCACGGGGCTAATTGCGCCCTATCTCGCCTATATGCGCCAGGACTGGAGGTTCGCCTCAGGACAGGCCGTCAGCGCAAAACTCTTTGCTGCCTGCCTGGAGGAGAGCTTTGATTGGCTGGTCACCGCAGACCCCCATCTGCACCGGATACCCGATCTGGGCGCCCTGTATTCCATTCCTGCACAAAAGGTGGAGACAGCCCCGTTGTTGGCCGAATGGATCACCCGAAATGTCGCCGATCCAGTCCTGATCGGCCCGGACGAGGAAAGCCGACAATGGGTCGCCCGTGTCGCAGAGCAGGTCGGCTGCGATTTCGAGGTGCTCGGCAAACACCGCAGGGGCGACCGTTGTGTCACTATTAGCCCCCCTGACGCGGCCGCTCTCACCGCCGGGACACCTGTCATATTGGATGATATCGCTTCGTCAGGCAGCACATTGGTCAAGACCATCGCACGGTTGCGGCAGGCTGGTGCCAGCCCGCCTGTCTGTATAGTGATCCACGCGGTTTTTGCCGAGGGTGCCTTGGCGGACATTCTGACCGCTGGTGCCCGCAGGATCATCTCTACCGACAGCATTCCGCATGAAACAAATGGCATCCGCATCGCCCTGCGGCTTGCTGATGCGGTGCGCCGCCTGTCCGGTGGCAGGGAAATGGCCCGAAATGGGAGAAAAACCTAGGCAAACCGCGATTGACATGGCGCGAGGGGATTGCCGCCCTAGTCTGAAAACCAGAAAGCACGTGGTGGTAGAATGGAGAATAAACGCGATAACAAACCGGATAATGACAGGCCGTCAGGGCCGTCTCCTCTGGTGCAGGCGTTGATCTGGTCCGCTTTCTTCGGCTTCCTGATGCTTTGGGCGATGGCCAATTCCGGGGCCGGTGTGCAGTCTATTCCCTACAGCGAAATGAAAGAGAAAATCCGCGGCGGCGGTGTCTCACATGTTTTGCTGGAAGAGCACAGAATCTCGATCATCGGCGGCACGGCGGACGGGCAGGAACCGATACGGGCTGTTATTCCGGCGCAGGGAGATCCCGAACTGCTGCCGCTTCTCGAAGCCCGTGGGGTGGAAATCACTGCAAGACCCCCGCAAGGCGTTTCAGTTCTGACATACCTGTTGCCCTGGATCCTGATCCTCGGCGTGTATCTGTGGTTTCAACGGCGGATGTTCGGCCAGATTTCAGGCGGTCTGGGCACGCCGGGACTGGGCGGGATCTTCAGCGGAAGGTTCGCAAAACCGGCCGAAAACCGTTCTCGCACGACCTTTGATGATGTTGCAGGGCAGGATCAGGCAAAACGCGAAGTGGCCGAGCTGGTCGAGTTCCTGCGCGAGCCTGAGCGGTTCAGCAGGGTCGGCGCGGAGGTTCCACACGGGGTATTGCTGATGGGCCCGCCCGGCACCGGCAAAACCCTGTTGGCCAAGGCGCTCGCCGGAGAGGCCGATGTGCCATTTTTTTCGACCTCGGGATCGGAGTTCATCGAAGTCTTCGTCGGTGTTGGCGCCGGCCGGGTGCGCAAGATGTTCGAGGAAGCCCGCAAAGCTGCCCCGGCCGTGATCTTCATTGACGAGCTGGACAGCATCGGCCGCACCCGCGGCACCGGGCTGGGCGGCGGCCATGATGAGCGTGAGCAGACCCTGAACCAGATCCTGGCCGAGCTTGACGGGTTCGAAGGCAAGGAGGCGGTGGTGGTTCTGGCGGCCACCAACCGCCCAGATGTGCTGGACCCCGCTTTGCTGCGACCTGGACGGTTTGACCGCCATGTCACCCTGAACCTGCCGGGCTTGCAGGCTCGGCGCGCTATTCTAGATATTCACGCTCGTGGCCTGCCGCTCAGCAACCCCGAGGATCTCGCAACCCTAGCTGAGGGAACTCCCGGATTTTCCGGTGCCGATCTGAAAAACCTGCTGAATGAAGCCGCCATCAACGCGGCCCGGCGGCATGGCACAGATATTTCTGGTGCGGATCTTCAGGAGGCGCGTGACAAGGTGATGATGGGAACCGTGAGAACCCTAGCCTTGCAGCCCGGAGAGCGTCACCGTCTGGCTGTGCATGAAGCAGGGCATACCGCCGCCGCCTTTTTCTCACCCGGCGCTGATCCGCTTTACAAGGTCACCATTATCCCGCGCGGCCACAGCCTTGGCGGCACCCATATGCTGAGCCGTGAAGAGCACCACACCCTGCCCGAAGACTATCTTCACACCCAGCTGGTCATTTTGCTGGCAGGCCGCGCTGCGGAAAAACGTCTGACCGGTACGGTGAGTTCCGGCGCCGATGACGATATCAAGCGCGCAACTGCGCTGGCGCGCTCCATGGTGGCGCGATGGGGCATGACCGAGGAACTTGGCCCGGTGGATCTGCGCCAGAGCGAAGACCATCCTTTTCTCGGGCAATCCATCGCTCAGCCACGTGAGCATGCAGATGAAACCGCAGCACTAGTGGACCGGGCTGTCATGAAACTGCTGAAGGACGCCGAAGCCGCGGCGACGCAGCTTATCGAAGACCATCTGCCCGGCGTCCGCCTTCTGATACATGAGCTGGAAGACAGAGAAACCCTTGGGTTCCCGGACATTAAGGCCTGCCTGTCCCCGGACGGAAAGGTCCGGCCGTTTAAACCTCCGGATGCAGGCAATCAGCCGGAAGCCAATGGCGGGTAGCCGTTTTTAGCTTTGGCAGCGGGGGCGGGCGAGATAGCCGGTCAAGAAGCCACGCAGCCGCGGGGAGTAAGTTCGCGCAAATGGTCTGTGGCGAGAGAAAAATTGCCCGGCGAGTCGGCGCTGTCGGGGCTGAACGTGGTCCTGAATGACGGGCAGTGGCTGGTCGGCGCCCGCATGAACCAGAGCCTTTGGCATATTGATCGGCATGATTTGCACCTCTGCGCGCATTGCGGGCAAACCCATGTCCATCACCAGCACAATGCCGAATACCGAATGGTTAAGTTTGCCTCAGAACCGTTGAGCAACGAAGCCAGGCGCGAGGTGGGGGAGAATGTAGTTTTTGCGGCCGATCCGGATCTCGGACTTTCCCTTTCGGCAGTGCCGGACCGTGTCGGCTGGCTGGCTGGATTAGCTGAAACACTTAGCCATTGATGGCCGTCAATGCGTTTCGGTGCCGGAACCCCGATATTCGGGCATGACCCGTACCCGCCGGTGCCAGGGCTTGCAGGGACAACACCTCAGAAACAGCAACCGGCCGGATCGCAGGTCAAAATGCAATGGCAATGCCCGCATTCCCGTAAAGGAGACACCCATGAGCACCCAGCAAAAAGCGACCCCGAAACAGGAAACGCAGCCGGCTGTCAGCAAAAAAAGCTGGTCACCCCTGCAAAGCCTGCGCGACGAAATAGAACAGCTTTTCGATGACTTTGACCCCTTCCGCTCCAGCACCCGTTTCCCGCGTTCGCGCTTTGATACGGACAAGCTGCGGACCTGGGCCGTGACCCCGGCGATGGACCTGGTGGAACGCGACGGCGGCTATGGGATCTCTGCTGAACTGCCCGGAATGGATATGAAGGATATCGAGATCAAACTGTCCAACGGATCCCTGGTCATCAAGGGCGAGAAGCGCGAGGAAACCGAAGAAAAGAAAGAAGACTGCCTGCATTCGGAGCGCCGATACGGCAGTTTCTACCGCTCTCTGCAGCTGCCCGAAGATGTCGATACCGACAAGATCTCTGCCGGTTATGCAAACGGTGTTCTGACTGTTGACCTGCCGAAGTCGGCGGAAGCACGCCAATCCGAGCAGAAAATCGAAGTGAAGCCCGGATAAGAGCGGGCAGCCCGCTGCCTTCGCAGCACGTTCCCGGTCTGCCGGATTTCTACAGGCAAAGAAGTGCCATGCCATGTTTCCAAAATCTTACAAGTTGTTCAAATTGCTTGGACTTGAGATCCGGCTGGACCGGGCGTGGATCGCGGTTTGCGTCATTCTGGCCTGGCACCTTGCAGCAGAGTATTCCCCCGGCCCCTGGCCGGGGGATCCGAGAAGCATTGCCTTTGGTATTGCAGGGGCAGTCGGGCTGATCGGTTCGCTGGTGCTGCACGAATTTGCGCATCTCACCGCGGCGCGTTTCACCGGTGGCCGGTGGGCCACCTCCACCCTGTATGTCTTTGGCGGGATCTCCGAGCCGCACAAGGCACCAAGAGGCACCGCTGCAGAGTGCTGCACCGCGCTGGCCGGAATTTTATTCAGCCTTCTCCTCGGCGGTCTGTTATGGCTTTCTGCCAAATTTGCCGCGGCCGCAGGCGCAACGGGAGCGGGCACGGCCCTGCTGGGGTTCCTGGCAGCCGCCAACCTGCTGCTTGCCCTGTTCAATCTGCTCCCTGCCTTTCCGCTGGATGCCGGACGCATTGTCCGGGCTCTGCATTGGAAGAAATCAGGCGATATTGCCAGCTCGACCAGATGGGCGAGCCTGCCTGGCATCCCGCTGTCATACGGTGCCATGGGGCTGGGGGTCTTGCTGTTCTTCCCATCTGGAAACTGGGCCGGTCTCTGGCTGTTTCTGGCGGGTTTCTTTCTGCACGCGGTGTCGTGCACAATTCTGGACCAGCTTGCCGTAAAAGCCGCCCTGTCAGAACGAACCGTCGGCCAGATGATGTCCCGCAATCCTGTCACAACCGGCCCCGGCCAGCCGCTGTCCCAACTTGCGGATCAGGTCATGCTACGCCGCTGTGTCAGCTTCGTGCCCGTTGAGGAAAACGGGATACTTCTTGGCTATATCGACAGCGGCGTGCTGGCCGGAATTGACCGGGACAATTGGACGAACACAACTGTCAACGACGTGTTTGTTGCCCTGCGTGCGGAAGACTGCACAACACCGGATACCTCTGCCGCAGAGGCGCTGGATCAGCTGATGGGATCCAACCGGCGCAAGCTCATGGTCGTTCAGGACAACCGGCTTGCAGGTGTCATTTCACTTTCCGATCTGATGGGATATCTGGACGTCTTGCGGCAGCTTAGCAGCAAACTGGCCTGAGCCGGGATGATCGACTTCAACACGCCTAAAACGGCCGGGATTTGGCCGTCCGGAACAGTAAGCAGACTTAGCCAGCGGACCCCCTCAAGGTGCAAAGATACCAACCAGATGGGCCGGAATATCTGCCACCGGTGTATCAACCAGATTTTTGTCCAGTTCTGCTAGCAGGACAGCATAAACCGGAGCGCCCAGATGCTTGCGCAATGCGCCCAGAAAATGCGGCGCAGCGGCGATGACCAGCCGGTCATAATCCGACTGGGCCCGGTGTTTTGCCAGTTCCTTGGCCAGGTGCTCCGCAAATCTGCTTTCCGCGACGCGGGCAGGGTCAGCCCCTTGCGGTGAATCCTTGCCGTGGCCCGCAATACTGTGTTTTGTACCGCTCCGGTCAGAGGGAGCAGAAGGCGGCTCGGCTGTCCAAACCAGGTCTTCAAGGGGCACCAGACTCCGGTTTGGCCCCCGGCGTTCGATAATCCGGGCCTTGCTGGAGTTTGCTAGTAGAATCCAGTCGACAACAGGTTTCATTGCGGAACCTTTCTTTGCGGCGTCTGACCAATCCTACAAGGCCGTCCGGCTGGCCTGTTGATAGAAATCAATTCTCAAACAGGCTCCGCTGCAGTATAAAACGTTAAGCCCACCGCCTTTTTCGCATTTGGGGACCTCATGCCGAAAAACAACATCGAGGACGTGGCGTTGCTGAACGCCATCTATGATGCAACGGCGGATGCAATCATCATTTCAGACAGTTCCGGGACCATCACCGGATGCAGTTCTGCGGCCCGCACTCTGTTTGGCTATTGCCCGGATGAACTGATCGGAAAAAACGTGTCGGTCCTGATGCCTGCCAGCCTGGCCGTCGAACATGATGGTTACATCGCGGACTATATCGAAACCGGTCGGGCGGCGATCATTGGCAAAGGCCGCGATGTCACGGGGCGTCGCAAAGATGGAAGCCTGCTGCCCCTGCACCTGTCTATCGGCAAGGCAGAGACGCCCGGCGCGATCCATTTCGTGGCGATCCTGCACGACATAACAGAGCGTGTTGCCGCTCAGGCGGCCTTGCATCAGGCGCAGAAGATGGAAGCCGTGGGGCGCCTGAGCGGCGGGTTGTCCCACGATTTCAACCATATACTCACCATTATCATCGGCAATCTTGAGCTGATGCAGATGCAGCCGCAAGCCGCCGCATTCGGTGACCTTCTGACCGACGCGCTGGAAGCAGCAGAGCTTGGCGCCAGCCTGACGTCGCGCTTACTGGCCTTTGCCCGCAAAAGCAAACTTGCCCCAGAACTTCTGGATGTAAATGCTACACTCGGTCCTGACACACTGGACTTCCTGCGCCGCTCCCTGCGTCCGGACCACAAACTCGACCTGGACGCGCAACCGGGTATCTGGGCAATTTCGGCCGATCCGGCCCTGCTCCAGACGGCCATTCTCAACCTGGTTCTGAACGCCAAGGATGCCATGCCGGATGGCGGGTTCATCGTGATCGAAACCCGAAACGTCACAGTCACGCAAAGCGACGTTGAAGGGCAGCCTGATTTCCTGCCGGGGGACTATGTGCGGATTTCTGTCACCGACAATGGAACGGGAATGCCCAAGCATGTGCTGAAAAACGCGTTTGAGCCCTTCTTCACGACCAAGCCAAGCGGCAAAGGCACCGGGCTTGGCCTGCCGATGGTCTATGGGTTTGTCCGCCAGTCGGGGGGACATGTCGAAGGGCGCAGCGAACCGGGACAAGGCACCTCGGTCTCAATCTATTTCCCAACCTTGGAAACGAAATCAGACAACACCGCCGAGAAGAACTGACCAAAAGGATCAGACGGCTGCCCAGCTGATTATACCCCGCTGCTGCGAATATCCGCGGTGAATTGATAGCCGATGCCGCGCACGGTCTTGATGATCTCCGGCCGGGCCGGATTGCGTTCTATCTTCTTTCGCAGCCTAGCCACCTGATTGTCAATTGTACGGTCCAGCGGCGTCCACTCCAGGCCGCCGATCAGGTTCATCAGGGTTTCCCGCGACATTGCACGGCCGGGATGCTCCAGAAACACTTTCAGCAGCTTGAAATCACCGCTGGTCAAATCACAGGGCATTCCGAGCCGGTCTGTTAGTTCCAGCCGCTGAAGACTGGCGGTCAGCCCGTCGAAGACAAGTTCGGTGCCGGCGGGTTGGGCGGTACGCCCGTCGGGCGGCACCCCCCCTTGTTGACCCTCGGTGCGCCGTAGCGCCGACCGCACCCGCGCCAGAACCTCGCGGATATGAAATGGCTTGGTAATATAATCGTCGGCTCCCAGTTCCAGGCCAACCACCCGGTCGATCACGTCGGTTTTTCCGGTGACCATGATGATGGGCACGTCCGAGGTCCGGCGCAGAGTGCGGGCAACATCAAACCCGTCTTCATCGCCAAGGTTGATATCCAAAGTGACCAGCGAGAAGGCGGTTCCTGCAACCCTGTCATACGTCTCCTTTGCGCTTGCCGCCTCAGTGACAACGTATCCCTCTGTCTCCAGACAGCGCCTCAGCACCGCCCGAATTTTGGGGTCATCATCAACGACCAGTATCTTCGATGCCATCATGGAGTTTGCTCCGGCCGAGTGCAGCACGCACCGGGCAAGCCGGCTCTTGGCGGCCAAGGATCATCGCAGGATACAAAGTGATACAATCCGTTACCCCATGTTGGTTTCTCTGCGACGGATACAGGTCAAGCTGCATTGCTACTTAGTAATGGAGCGTATGATGTATGTTTCAACCCCACCAGAGTTCGGCCAGGCAATTGCACCGCATGCAAGATCAGGTCAGGATTTCCGCCGCGCAGCGCCGCAAACAAGATCGCTGGCAGAGGGCGCGAACCTGTTTCACGAAGGGGATGCGGCCCGGAGCCTTTATATCGTGAACACAGGTATTTTGCGGCTGATCCGGTATCAGGAAAATGGTCAGAGACGGGTACTGGGTTTCTGTTATCCGGGTGACACCGTCGGCTTTCCGCTTGATGGTCGGCATGCCGCCGACTGCGAGGCCGTTGTCCCGGCACAGGTTACAATTCTGAAGAGCTACGGCCTGCAGGCAGGGAGCATCCATCCGCGGCTGCAACAAAAGCTGCTGGAGGCCGCGTTGCAGGAAATCAGTAGCATGCAGGACCATTTCATGACGCTGGGCCGCAAATCCGCGACCCAGAAACTGGCGTCATTCCTGATGCGCTGCGCCGATAGGATCGGCCGGCCACTTGGAGACTGCACGCATTTCGACTTGCCGATGCCACGCCGGGATATTGCAGACTATTTGGGACTGACCCCGGAAACCGTCAGCCGGACCTTTACCCAGCTGCGCAACATGAAGGCCCTGATGCTCGATCATATCTACACCGTCGTCCTGCTTGATCGAACCCTGCTGGAGAGCCTTGCGGAAGACGCTGATTAATCCGGCCAAAGGGCGCAAATTGATTTCGGCAGGCCCGCCTTGATATCTCGCACTTCCCCTGCGGAGAGCCTCGCGCTCAAGAGTCGAAAAACAGCTGCAATATCCTCTTTCCCGCGATAGTCGGCTGCATCACCAGCATGGGCCGCAATCGCTTGCAGAAAGTGATCGGCGTTCCGGTCCCGGACCGGCGTCCTGGCCGGATTCCACCCTTCGTAATACATGCCACGGATCAGCATCGGCAGCTGTGCCGCAAGCTGTGCGACCTCTTCGTGACCAAGGTGGTCCCTGATCTCGCGCAGAGTTGCCCGCATCAGGCGGAGCGTATCCCGCTTGCTGGCCCAATCCAGCCTGCCGGACAGGTCATTGATCCATTCATGGGTGAGCTGAACCGTATGGTCGATAGCCTCAAGTCCCTGAGAAGACATATCCGGTCTCCCTCCTGCTGTGAGTTGACTGGCACAAGCCTACTGCAGGTCCGGCAATTGCCACTGACCGGGATCAATCAGGCTGAATGAAGCGGGAGCGCGGCCCTGCATGGATGCTCAAGAACAAGGCGCCAGCCGATTTCGACGCAGGAGCGGCAGGCTTCTCAGGAGATCACACCCTTTTCTGCAGATAGGCCGACAATGCGTCGAAGCTATGGAACTCTGGATAGTCAGCTTCAGGCATCTCCAGCCCCAGCCGCTGCCCAAGGGCCGCGACAAAGTTGAGGAAATCAATGGAATCTATATCAAACTCCTCCCGCAAGTCCGCAGTCCGGTCGATACTTTCCACCGCAATTTCCGGTGCAATCCGGCGCAGTTCTTCGGTCAGGATTACTTCGCAATCAGCCGTCATAGTGCCTCCGGGTTTTGAAGGGCCCTGCCGATCTCGTTCAGGAACAGCGCACCGCGATGCCCGTCGCTGGCCCGGTGATCTGCCGACAGTGTCAGGCAGGCGGTCCGCCGCGGCATGACCTTATCCTGATACACCCATGGCCGTAGGGCGGGCGTGCCGATCCCGACGATGGCCACCTGGGGCGGGTATATCACACCATAGAGCCGGTCCACCCCGCGGTCCCCCAGGCTGGACAGAGTTATTGTAGCGCCGGTCAGCTCCTTGGCCTTGAAGCGGCCCGCCCTGACCCGCGCGACCTGATCTCGGATGGCACGCATGAGCGCATCAAGGCTCTGCGCCGCGGGATCAAACAGCGCAGGCGCAACCAGACCGCCGCCGCGCAGGCGGACGGCCAGGCCAACATGCGCGGTCTCAGCCGGCTGGAAACTGCCGTCACTGAAGCTGCCATTGAACTCGGGATATTTCCGAGCTGCCACGGCAACCGCCTTCACATAGGCCGCGGCCGCCAGAATACGGTCCTGTGGCGGCCGGTCCGCATTGACGCCGGTCAGAAAATCCTCAAGCGGCGTCATATCTGCCGTATGGGACAAATAATAATGCGGGATTTCTCGTTTGGATCTGGCCATCGCTGCAGAAATTGCGGCGCGCATGTCCAATGGGCTGGCAGGCTCCGGCCGGTTCGGATGCGCCGGCACGTCGGCGCGGTATATGGGCCGGTTCGGATCGTGTTCCAGACTTTTCAGATCAAGTCCCAGCCGCGCGGCCAGTCGGCGTGCGGCCGGTGTGGCCCGAACCCGAGGATGCGCCCCGGCGCCAGCTTTGGGAAGGATTTGCGGAGCGGGCGCGGAGGTCCCGGCCGGTTCCGCCGACGGCTGCCTTGCGGCCCTCGGGCCGGAAGGTTCAACCGCGGGTTCTCCCGGCTTCAATATCTCGGCCAGAGGCGTCCCCACCGGTACTGCCTCGCCAATGGACACCAGCCATTCCGCGAGCGTTCCGTCCTCGTAGACTTCGATCTCGATCACGCCTTTCTGGGTCTCGACTGCGGCAATGACGTCGCCCCGGCTGACTGTATCCCCCGGGTCTGCCAGTCTTTCGACCAGCGTGCCGGCCTCCATGTCGGCACCAAGCGACGGCATGAGAAACTGGCTCATGGCGCCTGCTCCATAACCCGCCTGGCGGCCTCAGCAATCCGGCTGGTCTGCGGAATGGCCGCGTCTTCCAGATGCCGGGCATAGGGGATCGGAACCTCGGCGCTGCACAGCCGCGCCAGCGGCGCATCAAGCTCAAAGAACGCCTCTTCCGCAAGGCGCATTCCGATTTCAGCCGCCAGGCTACCGCTTTTCCAGCCTTCATCCACGATCAGTGCACGCCGTGTTTTGCAGACCGAGGCAAGGATGGTTTCCATATCCAATGGACGCAGGCTGCGCAGGTCTATGACCTCGGCCGAGATGCCTTCGCTTTCCAGCATTTCAGCTGCATCCAGGGTTTTGAATAGGGAACCGCCGTAGGTGATCAGGGAGATATCCGTGCCAATCCTGCGGACTGCCGCCCGGTCGATATCGACCGCACCAGCGTTCTCAGCCAAGGGACCTTCGCGGTTGTAGAGCATCACGTTTTCGAAGATCAGCACCGGGTCGGGATCTTCCAGCGCAGTCCACAGCATCCCGCGCGCGTCTTCCAATGTGGCCGGCGCCAGAACCCGCAATCCGGGAATATGCGCATACCAGCCCTCAAGGCTGTGAGAATGCTGGGCGGCGAGCTGCTTGCCTGCGCCGGTTGCCATGCGGATCACGACCGGCACGCCGAATTGATTGTTCGACATATGCCGGAAGGTCGCTGCCGTGTTCAGTATCTGATCCAGCGCCAGCAGGGAAAAGTTCACCGTCATCAGCTCGACAATCGGGCGCATCCCGGTGATCGCCGCGCCGATGCCCGCACCCGTGAACCCGGATTCCGAGAGCGGTGTATCGCGGATCCGATCGGGGCCAAACTGGTCCAACAGCCCCTTACTAACGGCGTAGCAGCCGCCGTATTGCCCGACGTCTTCTCCCATCAGAAGGACACGTTCGTCGCGGGTCATCGCATCAGATATCGCGTCCCTTACCGCGTCCCGGTACGTCGTCTGAAGCATTGCTGCGGGGGGTGCCGGGGCCGGGGCAGGGGGGCGGTCTGGTGCCATCACATATTTTGTCAGGTCGTCAACGGGTTCATCGGTTCCAGCCTCGGCAAAGCCTACCGCTTCGGCAATCTCCTGATCGATCTCGCCGACAATTTCCTGAATATCCTCGGAATGCAGGAGGCCGTTATCCTCCAGCCAGGTTTGGAACCGCACTATCGGCCCTTTTTGGCGCCATTCCTCCACTTCCTCCTTGCTCCGGTAGAGCTGCGCATCAAACATAGAATGCGGCCGGAACCTGTAAGTCCGGCACTCCAGGAAGTAAGGCGCGCCGGTTTGTGCGATATGCTCCAGCGCCCTAAGCCCGGCACCTTCAACAGCGGTCACATCCATCCCGTCCACAGCGGCGCTTTCCATGCCATAAGTCTCTGCTTTTGCGGAAATATCGATCTCCGCCTCGGACCGACCGAGCGCGGTGCCCATGGCGTATCCGTTGTTTTCGCAGACAAAAAGGACCGGAAGTTGCCACAAGGCGGCGAGGTTGAGGCTCTCGTGGAACTCCCCCTCGGCAACCGCACCCTCTCCGAAAAAACAGACCGATACACCGCCGGTTCCCTGCATCCTGTCGGCCAGCGCCAACCCTACAACCAGCGGCAGGCCGCCGCCGACAATGGCATTGCCCCCGTAGAAATTGTGATCCTTGCTGAACAGATGCATCGAGCCGCCGCGCCCGCCGGCGCAGCCCTCGGCCTTGCCGTACATCTCGGCTAGCACCGCCCCCATCGGCACCCCGCGCACCAGCGCATGCCCGTGTTCGCGGTAGGTGGCGACAATCCGGTCCCTTTCCTTCAGGAGCGGGATGATACCTGCGGCGATGGCTTCCTCCCCGTCATAGAGATGCAGGAATCCGCGGATTTTTTCCTTGGTATAGAGCTCCGCACATTTGTCTTCAAAACGGCGGATGCGGATCATTGATTTCAGCAGATCGCGCACATGAGCACGGCCGAGGCGGGGTTTGCGGGCAGCACGGGTCATTGTTCATCACTTTCCAGAGTTGAAATATCCCCTTCCGGCAAGCCCAGCTCGCGCGCTTTCAAAAGGCGCCGCATGATCTTGCCGCTGCGGGTTTTGGGAAGGTTGGCCCGGAAGACGATCTCCTTCGGCGCAACCGCCGGTCCAAGTCGGCTGCGGGCATGGCCTTTCAGATCCAACAGGAGGTCTTCACTTGGTGTCTGCCCCGGGGTCAGGGCAACAAAGGCTTTTACCCGCTCGCCCGTGGTCTCATCCGGTATGCCGATCACCGCGGCCTCAGCCACGGCCGCGTGTTCCATCAGGGCGCTTTCAACCTCAAACGGGCCGATCAGGTGGCCCGCGCTCTTGATCAGGTCGTCGCTGCGTCCGACAAACCAGTAATAGCCATCGCTGTCGCGCATGGCCAAATCACCGGACAGATACCAGCCGTCCCGGAAACAGGCCCGGTAGCGCGCGTCCTCATTCAGGTAGCCACGCATCATCGACGGCCAGCCGGGGCGCAGGGCCAGTTCACCGATGGCCTGCGGTTCGCTCAGTTCACGCAGGCCCGAGCCAGTGTCTTCGACAATACCCGCTTCAATGCCCGGCAGCGGCTTGCCCATGGAACCGGGTTTCACGTCCATCGAAGCAAAATTCGCGATCATGATGCCGCCGGTTTCGGACTGCCACCAATTGTCGTGGAACGGCCGACCGAACACCCGGTTGCTCCAGACCACCGCCTGAGCATTGAGCGGCTCGCCGACGCTGGCCATGAAGCGCAAGGCCGGGAACTTGTGGTTGCCGATGGCTTCGGCACCCGCTTTCATCAGCATCCGTATCGCGGTCGGCGCGGTGTACCAGACATTCACCGCCTGTTCATCCAGAATGCCATACCAGCGGGCGGCATCAAATTCCGCCTCATCGACAATCAGCGTGGCCCGGTTGGTCAGCGGTGCGAGGATTCCATAAGACATGCCGGTGACCCAGCCGGGATCAGCCGTACACCAGAAGATGTCACCCGGCTTCAGATCCAAGGCCAGCCTGCCGGTAATGTGATGCGCAACAACGGCTTCGTGGACCTGAACAACACCTTTGGGCTTACCGGTGGTGCCAGAGGTGAAATGCAGTAACGCCGGGTCTTCGGGGGATGTTGGTTCAATCTCGAAGCTGTCCGATGCCCGGTCCATCAGTGCATCGAAACCGGTGTCCTCATCGCTGCAGTCGACAAAGAAGACGGTGAGCAGGTCAGGTAAACCGTCTCGGATCCCGTCGACCTTGCGCCGGTAAAGCCGTTCGGAGGTCAGCAGACCATTTGCACCACCGATTTCCATCCGCGATTTGATAGGCTCCGGCCCAAAGGCGGAAAACAGCGGGCAGAAGACGCAGCCTGCCTTGAGCGAACCCAGGGCTGCAATGAACAGTTCCGGCCTGCGCCCCAAAAGTGAATAGACCCGGTCGCCGCGTTTGAACCCCTGGCTGTGCAGCACGTTCGCAAAGCGATTGGTCAGCTGGTGCAGCTCCTGGTAGGTATAGTCGCGGACCTCCCCCCGCTTTGAAATCCATCGCAAAGCAAGCTGACCGCCATGCCCCCCGGCCACATGGCGGTCAACCGCTTCATGGGCAATGTTCAGGCTTCCCCCCGGTAGCCCGTCGATCAGCCCGCGGGCAGATTGCCAGGAGAAGCCTGTGCAGGCCTTCTCGTAGTCGGGCATATTGGCACTGCGCCGCATCCCCGGCGACTTGGTGATCCGCTCCTGCTTCATGGCTGCACCCCTTGCAATCTGCCGATCAGCTTAGCGGCGCTGCCAAACCTCCGGCTGACGGAGATCAATCCCGCCCGGACGCAACTGACGCAGGTCAATCGGTGCAGGCATTTCTTAGTTAGCTTTCCAAGTGCCCAACGAGAAACGGAAGGTGACGGATGTCCCACAAACAGATTCTCTTCCATTCGCAGGCCCGGGAAAAAGTGCTGCGCGGCACCAGTGCGCTGGCAGACGCCGTGCGGATCACGCTTGGGCCGAAGTCAAAATCGGTTCTGATGAAAAAGAGTTTCGGCCCCCCCATCGTGTGCAACGACGGGGTGACCATTGCAAAAGAAGTGGAGTTGAAGGATCCAGAGGAAAACCTCGGGGCGCAGATCCTACGGCAAGCTGCTGAAAAAACGGGTGAATTGGTTGGCGACGGCACCACAACCGCCACCTTGCTGGCTCAGGCGATTTTTGCAGACGGCACCCGCAATATCGTTGCAGGCGCAAGCGGGATCGACATCAAGGCCGGACTGGATCATGGCCTTCAGGCAGCGGTCGCGGCGCTGAGGAAACTGTCAAAGCCTGTGAAAACCCGCACGGAAAAAGCCCAGGTTGCCGCCATTTCCGCCCACAATGACGCCGCGATCGGAGAGATGATTGCGGAAGCGATGGAGAAGGTCGGCGATGACGGCATTCTGACGGTCGAGGATTCCCGCACCACCGAAACCACACTGGAAGTGGTCAAAGGAATGCAGCTGGAGCGGGGCTATATCTCTCCTTACTTCGTGACTGATCCGGAAAAAATGGAAGCGGTTCTGGAGGACGCCTATGTGCTGCTCTGCGACCGGAAAGTGACCAGCCTCAATGATCTGGTGCCGTTGCTGGAGCAGATCGCCAAAAGCGGCCGGCCGATCCTCTTTGTGGCCGAAGATGTCGAAGGCGAAGCGCTGGCCACGCTGGTCGTGAACCGTCTGCGCGGAGTGTTCAGCTGTATCGCCGTCAAGGCACCAGGGTTCGGCGACCGCCGCAAGGCCATGCTGGAAGACATTGCCGTTCTGACCGGTGCCCAGCTGATCTCCGAAGAACTGGGCCTGAAACTGGAAAACACCGGACTTGAGCAGCTCGGCCATGCCCAGCGGATCGTGTCAAACGGCGACACGACCACGATCATCGGCGGCGGCGGCAACCGGCAGGACATCCAGGCCCGGGTTGCCCAGATCAAAGCACAGGGCAAACGGACCACCAGCGTCTATGACCGAGAGAAGCTGCAGGAACGGCTCGCCAGACTGTCCGGCGGTGTCGCAGTCATTCGCGCAGGCGCGCCTTCCGAAACAGAGCTGAAGGCCAAGAAGGACGCGCTGGAAGACGCAATCAACGCAACCAAAGCTGCGGTGGCAGAGGGGATCGTGCCCGGTGGCGGTCTGGCCTTGCTGCGCTGCACAAAGGCAGTAGAAGCGGAAGAGATCAAGGCCACGGGCGACCAGCGCACAGGGCTGGAAATCCTGCTCCGGGTCCTCAGCATACCCGCACGCCAGATCGCAAGGAACTCTGCTGTCGATGACGGTGTGGTGGTTGCAGAAATGCTGAAGTCCAAAGGCAGCATCGGCTATGACGCAGCCCGCAACGAATACACCGACCTTGTCAAAGCGGGCATTGTCGACCCCACCAAGGTGGTCCGGATTGCCCTTGAGAACGCGATTTCTGTCGCCAGCATCCTGCTGCTGACAGAAGCGACCATGACCGAAGTCCCAGAGGAAAAGGAAACCCGGCCCGCGGCAGCGGATCTGGGCTTCTGACCCCGTCTGCAGAGAGGACAGACCCATGTCCAAACCTGACCCGAAAGAACAGCCGCTCCCAGCGGGCCTCCCGGCTGGCGCCCTGCGCCACGTCTGCGACCCCGGTGTCTTCGGTTTCGCTTCGACGGATGAAATTGAGCCGCTGGACACTCTCTTTGGTCAAAAGCGGGCAATGGACGCGATCCACCTGTCGGCGCAGATCAGCTGCCATGATTTCAACGTCTATGTCACCGGCCGCGAGGGGTCCGGACGGCACCGGACTGTTGAGAAAATTCTGGCGACGGAAAGCAGGAAGCACCCGGTGCCCAGCGACTGGGTTTACGTCAATAATTTTGAAGCGCCGCACCGGCCCAAAGCCCTGAAATTGCCGCCTGCCAGTGCTCCGGGTTTCCGGCGCGCAATGCAGCAGCTGGTGGATGATCTTGCCGTCGAGATACCAGCGCTGTTTGAAAGCGAGGAATACCAGACCCAGAAGCGATCTCTGGAACAGGAATACGGCGATCGGCACGAGACGGCGATGGCGGATTTCGCCGACCAGGCCAAGGCAGAAAATATCGCCGTTCTGCGCACGCCAATGGGCTATATGCTTGCCGCGATCATAGATGGCGAGGTCGTCAAACCGGATGTTTATGAGACCCTCGAGAAAGAAACCCGGGAGGAGATCCGGCAAAAGATCGAGCGGCTTGAAAACGATCTGGCAGAGGTTCTGAAAATGGCACCTGTGCTGGATCGGGAACACCGTGAAAGGCTGGGGCAGCTGCATGCCGCCATGGCCGAACGCGCTGTTTCGTCTCGAGTCAGCGACGCGGCAAAAATCCTGCCGGACGTGGCCGAGCTACGGGACTATCTGGAAGACGTGCGCGCAGATATCATCACCAATGCGGAGCTGTTTCTGGACGCTGCGCCAGAGGATGACGGCCCCTTCCCGGAGGAGATCATCAAATACCACAGGGAACCGCAATTCGACCGTTACGCTGTCAATGTCATGGTGACGCACGCAAACGGGCCCGGCAGCGGCGCGCCGGTCATCAGCGAGGACGTCCCCAGTCTGGCTCATCTCACCGGCCGGATCGAGCATGTCTCGCAAATGGGGACGCTGGTGACCAATTTCACGTTAATCAAACCCGGTGCGCTGCATATTGCGAACGGTGGATACATTGTGCTCGACGCGCGCCACATCCTGACAGAACCCTTTGCCTGGGAGGCACTGAAGCGCTGCCTTCAAAAGCGCGCCGTCACCATTACATCTATGGCCGAACGGCTGAGCCTGTCTTCAACTGTTTCACTGGAACCTGATCCCATCCCTCTGAACCTGCGGGTTGTGCTGATCGGCGACCGCAGGCTTTATGCGCTTCTGGCCATGCTGGACCCAGAGTTCCGGTTGCTGTTCAAGGTTCAGGCCGATTTTGACGATCAGATGACGCGCAACAAGCGGAACCTTCAGCTGTTTGCCCGACTGATTGCCGGCTATGCCCAAAGCCACGGTTTGCGGCCCTTGACCGCCGGTGGCGTGGCCCGGCTTCTGGACGAGGCCTCGCGCCTTGCGGATGATACCAGGAAACTCTCTCTGCATTTGGGCAGTCTCGACGATTTTACCCGCGAGGCAGATCACTACGCGGCTCAGGCTCGCCGGTCGCGGATCGATGCGAAGGATATCGAAAAGGCGGTCCGGGCAGCCGAACACCGGGCGGCCCGCATCAGGGAACTGATGCAGGAGGCCGTGATCTGCAAGACCATTCTGATCGACACTTCCGGCACTGCGGTCGGGCAAATTAACGGGCTGTCGGTGACCGGCTTCGGCACGGCCCGGTTCGGCCGCCCGTCGCGGATCACCGCGCGGGTGCGCATGGGGGCGGGGAAACTGGTGGACATCGAACGCGAAGTTGAGCTGGGCGGGCCGCTGCATTCCAAAGGTATTCTGATCCTCTCCTCGTTCCTGGCCGCCACCTACGCGCTGGACGTACCGATGTCGCTGCACGCCAGCATCGTGTTCGAGCAAAGCTATGGCGGCATAGACGGCGACAGCGCATCTTCCGCCGAACTCTACGCGCTGATGTCCGCCCTGTCCGGCGTCCCCATTCGCCAGGGGCTGGCGGTCACCGGTTCGGTCAATCAGGCCGGGCAGATTCAGGCGATCGGCGGTGTGAACGAAAAGATCGAAGGTTTTTTCGACCTGTGCAAAGCCCGGCGGCTCACCGGGCATCAGGGCGTGCTGATTCCAGAATCCAATGCGGATCACCTGATGCTGCGTCAGGACGTTGTCGCGGCGGTGCGCGACGGCAAGTTTCGGGTGATCCCGGTTTCAACAATAGATGCAGGCATCGAAATCCTGACAGGGACGAGTGCCGGCAAGCGGAACCGTAGCGGGTCCTTCCCGGAAGGAACGGTGAACGCCCGGATAGAAGCCCGGCTGCGCCACTATGCACATGACCGGCAGCAATTCGCAGCGCGGGACCCCAATGGCAGCAAGGGAGCGCCCGCATGACCCGGACCGGTCAAACCCGCAGGCGCATCCTGGTCAGCGCCGCAAGCTTTGCTGACGCCGACAGCGCGCTGCGCCTTGCGCGATTGCTTGGCTGCGGCGGCGAACTTGATCTTGGCGGGCTTCTGGTCACTGGCGACACGCTTGCCGTGCGGGCGGGAATGCCCGGTCAGCGGGTCGTCACACCCGGCGGCGCCATGGTCCCGGCTCCGACGGAACAGCAGCTGCGCAGTTTGATCCGCAGCGAGTCCCGCGCCTTCCGCGAAAGGCTTCTCAACGTCGCAGAGGCACTGTCTGCGGTTTGGAAATTCGAAACTCGGCACGGTGACCTGACCCGGATCGCCTATGAGGCGGCCGGGAGCTGGGATGTTCTTCTTCTGGGATACAGTGCCCGATACCGCTGCCGTGGAAGTGTCATCCTGATGATCCCGCCATCCGGAGCAAGCCATCAGACTGAGGCCTTGGCCGCAGCGCTGGCAAGCGCCCTGGGAACCGGCCTGTCTGCTGTCGCTCTCGAGCACGGAGCCGTCGGCGCGTCGGCAGGTTGCCGGGCCTTTGCATCACGCGAAGCGCTTCTTGCGCATATTGCCCGGCAGAACGCTGCGGCCGTCGTTTCCGAATTTTCCAGCGGCCACTTGGGCTCGTTTCGGCAGTTGCAGGAACTGCTGGATCACGCCAGATGCCCGGTTGTTGTGACGAACCCCGCGGCCCGCGAAGCATTGGAGTGAAATGGCGTGGTGCCGGACGCTGGCTGGTCAGGTGCTGCTGTTGTCGCTCAGAAGCAGGCGCAATTGCTTCTCGGTCTCGATAACCGCAAAAAATACAGCGCCAATGGCGATAATCAGCACTCCGTCCTGCAGCGGCACCGGGCGGGTTCCCAGAACTGGCTGTGCAACAGGAAGGTAAGTGACGCAGAACTGAGCAATGGTGATGACGATAACGCTGGCCCAGACCGGCTTTGTTCCCTTGAAGGCCGTCCAATTGAGCGACGTTCCAAAGATATTGCGAATAAAAAACAAATGAACGATCTCAAGAACAACCAGCATGTTCATCGACATGGTTTGCGCAAGCTGCAGCGGATAGCCCTTTCCCAGCGCGTAGGCAAAAAGCCCGAAGACGGTCGCCAGGAAGAGCGCTGTGACAAAGACAACATGCCAGACCAGCCCGCCGGTCAGCAGCCCTTCACTCTGTTGCCGCGGCGGGCGCAGCATCGTTCGTGGTTCAGGGTCTTCATAGGCAAGCGCAAGGCCAAGCGTGACGGCGGTAATCATGTTCACCCAGAGTATTTGCACCGGAGAAACCGGTAGCGCCAGACCGAGCAAGAGCGCTGCACCAATTGTTCCTGCTTCGCCGGCACTGGTCGGCAGAACCCAGCTGACAACTTTGCGGATATTGTCCCAAACTGTCCGCCCCTGGAGCACCGCCGCCGAAATGGACGCGAAATTATCGTCGGCAAGTACCAGTTCGGCAGCTTCCTTGGCGGCCTCGGAACCGGTGACCCCCATGGCAACGCCGACATTTGCGCGTTTTAACGCCGGCGCGTCGTTGACACCGTCGCCAGTCATAGCAACAACAAGACCATGGGCTTGCAGGGCTGATACCAGACGCAGTTTATGTTCGGGTGACGTCCGAGCGAAGATATTCGTGCCGCTGGCCCGGACCGCAAGAATACTATCATCCATGCGGTCGATGTCCGCGCCGGTCAGAATGTTCCCCGGTTTCATAATCCCGATTTGCCTGCCAATCGCGCTGGCCGTTCCGGGGTGATCGCCGGTGATCATTTTCACATCGATCCCGGCGCGGTGGCATTCCTCGACGGCTGCTGCCGTTTCCGGCCTCGGCGGGTCTATCAGACCCACGAGGCCGATGAGGCCGAGGCGCCCCTCGGCCAGTGTAGCCAATGGGTCCGGCGGGACATCGGATAAACAGGCAAAGGCAATCACCCGCTGGCCCAGAGCGGCAATCCTGTCCGCCTCAGCGTTCCAGTACCCGGTGTCCAGCACCTCGCGCCCGGAACCTCCTGACTGGTCGATGCACATGTCCAGCACACGTTCAGGCGCTCCCTTTACCAGCACATGCAAGCCGCCCTTCGCATCTTCGGCCTGCACGGCCATGTAGCGGTGTTTTGCATCAAACGGGATCTCCGCCCTGCGGGACCATCCTTGCGCGGTGATCCCCGCCTTGGCCGCAAACGCCAATAGCGCGCCTTCCATCGGATCGCCCTCTATGCACCAGCCGCCATTGGACTTGCGCAGACCGGAGTCATTGCACAGCAGAGCTGCCCGGGCGAGGCCGGACAGGGTGGCAGCCGCGTCAGATCCGTCGCTCGCCAGAATGCGGCCTTCCGGTGCATACCCGTTGCCGGTCACGGTGAAACGTCCGCTGCTGGTCACTGCGGAGGCCACCATCATTTCATTGCGGGTCAGCGTGCCGGTCTTATCCGTGCAGATCACCGACACGGCGCCAATCGTCTCGATCGCCGGCAGGCGGCGCACGATCCCGTTGCGCTTCGCCATGGCCTGCACGCCAACTGCAAGGGTGATTGTCATGACGGCCGGTAGGGCTTCCGGGATTGCAGCAACCGAAAAGCTGACAACAGCCATGAAGATCGCTTCAAAATCGAAATGGCGCACATAGTAGCCGAAAGACATGAGCGCACCTGAGATCAGCAAGATGAGCGCCGTCAGCCAGCGGGCAAACTTGTTCATCTGTGTCACCAGCGGGGTTTTCAGCTCCTGGACATGACCCAGCATTCCGCTGATCCGGCCAATCTCTGAAGCGGTCCCGGTTGCGACAACAACCCCGCGGCCGGTGCCTGCGGTCACCAATGTGCCGCTGAACGCCATCGGCGTCCGGTCGCCGAGGTGGGCATTCGGATCAACCGGTGCAACGGTCTTTTCCACGGGCACGGACTCGCCGGTGAGGATTGCCTCCTGCACATGCAGGCCGTTTGCCTGCAGCAGGCGCAGATCGGCCGCGACACGGTCCCCCGGTTTCAGCAGCACGATATCACCGGGAACAAGATCGACCGCATCGATGCTGATCTGTCTGCGGTCCCGCAATACCGATGCGCGCGGAGCAAGCATTTGCCGGATCGCCGCCATCGCGTCTTCGGCTCGGCCTTCCTGAACAAACCCCATAACGGCATTGACCAATACGACGGCCAGGATCACCCAGGTATCGATCATATGCCCCAGCGCTGCGGTTACCGCTGCGGCGCCCAGGAGCACATACATAAGAACATTATGAAAATGCGCCAAAAAACGCAGCAAGGCCGGACGCCCGGGCGCTTCGGGCAGGTGATTTGCGCCGAATTGGGTCAATCGTCTACACGCATCTTCAGTGGTCAGGCCGGTGGCTTCAGCCCCAAGAGTTATGAGGCATTCCTCGGCGGTTTGTGCATGCGGATGAGCGGTTCCGGGGACGATGATATCCTCCTCTTAAGTTCCACAGAGTAACTATCCATCTCAAAAGAGAATTGCATTGACGCGTATCAATGAGCAATTCTGTCGACTTCGTGCCCCCCTTGGCCAACCCGAAGGCTTCCTCGGCATTCCGCAGATAAAGCTCAGTGGAATGGAGAATTTGGATGCTCATCGCAGCAGACGGAACCAAGTCTCAAATCGAGCAAGTGGGACACCTGTCTCACAACAGCATCGAGGCAATGGTTGACCTGACCTGTCCGTCGTCGGAGCTGCCACGCGGCGACGCAGAACTGAACAGGCCTAAATGAACTTCGGAATGTCAGCTGCCTCAGATTGTACTTCGAGGTCTCGCCCCTGCAAAGAAGGTCCGCTCCCTGCCCGTTGCACTGAACCAAAGCTTATCGAAACTCACTGAGGCGAGCCTATTTCGGCGGCGCGATCATTCGAAAAATTGCCTGTCCGGGGCCAACATCTTCTGCATGTGTCGCCACTGCTTTGGCGGCTTCAATCCTGACAACCCGCAGCCGACACCTGTGGTTCCTGCGGCTGGTGCAGGCTGTCCTGAGGCCGGGGTTCTGAACCGGAAGGATCCGGCGCTTTTCCTGGTCCAGCCGGACGCTGCCATCCCGGGGCCGCTGCAGGGTCTGCAGCCTGAGGAAATTGACCTTGGCGCAATCGACCGGGAGATCCTCACGGTTCTGATGTCCATCCGGCACCCAGCACTGGCTCCTGATGATGTGAGGCGGCTGACTGAGGCAATGCCCGAAGATCGCGATCTGGAAAAAGTTGACCCCAGGGAGATCCTGCTCGCGTTTCGGGCCAGTGATCCGCAACAGTTACCTACCGCGCTGCACCGCTATGTTGAGGAGGCCTGCGGCAAAAACCGGCATGGCCTCCGCTCCGTTGTGCCGCTGGCAGAGATGGCCGGACTGGGGGCCGCCAAGGAGGCCGCGCTTGAGATCGTCTCTGCCCTGCGGGACTGGAAGGCTGGCTTGCTGGACTGGTCAGCTGTGCCTCGCGGGCTGCTCCTGGCCGGAGAGCCCGGCACCGGCAGGACAGAACTGGCTCGGGCGATGGCGGGCGAGGCCGGGATCCGAATGATCGAGGCGAGCTATAGCAAATGGCAGCAGCCGGGGGCACTCTCCCGCTTTCTGACCGCAATGGACAGGAGCTTTGAGCAGGCCCGCGCCAATGCGCCGGCGATCATCTTCATCGATGAGATCGACGCCTTCAGCAGTCGGCGCGACGCCGATGCCAACGGTCACAATGACTCCTACGATGTGAAAGCGATCACTGCCCTGCTGGAACAGCTGGACGGCATGGCTGCACGCGAGGGCGTGGTCATCCTGGGTGCCTGCAACCGGCTCGATCTGCTGGACCCTGCGATTTACCGCAGCGGCCGTTTTGACACCGTGATCCGCATCGTGCACCCGGGCCTTGAAGACCTGGCAGCCATCCTGGGTCAGCATCTGGGTGATGATGGGGAACTCATCAATCTGACCGCCTGCGCAGCAACGGCCCTGGGTCAGACCGGCGCGGATTGTGCAGCCGCAGTCCGAAAGGCACGGATGTCAGCGCGCCGGTCTCAGAGGGGCATCTGTACCGCTGATCTACGGACGGCCCTCGCGGGAGAGGACCCGGGATATTCCGCTGACGATTGGCTGCGGCTTGCGGTGCATGAATGCGGACACGCAATCGTGGCAACCGCCCTGAGGGCTGCCAAGGCTGACTTCCTGCGGGTCGACGCCCGCGGTGGCATCTGCCGCTTTCGCGAACTGCCAGCCCTGGAAACAGCAGAGCAGATGCACCGCATGCGCTGCCTGAACCTTGCAGGTCAGGCGGCTGAACAGCTGATGTTCGGCTCTTTCTCCAGCGGTTCCGGCGGAGGGGCCGACAGCGATCTCACTTTGGCGACACAATCCGCCGCCGATCAGATTGCGGCCTTCGGCCTGGGCAGCACCGGCCCTGTCTGGTTCGCGCCGGCCGGGTCGAACGATGCGCGTCAGGAAGCGCTGAACGGTCTTCTGCCAGACGTGGCTGGCCTGCTGGAAGCGGCCCGGCAGGACGCACTTCAGATCCTGACTGTGAACAAGGACCTGTTGCTTCGGATGGCAGAGGAACTGGCCAGCGAGCGGATTCTGTTTGGCAGCGGCCTTTCCGGAAAATCCAGGCCGTCATCTCTGCGCACCATGGCCTCTACGCGCTGACCGGCCACTGAACTGGCCACTGCGGTGCTCCGGCGGGCCACCGCAAGGGACGCCCGCAGCAGCAACCTCTCACACTCTGAAGTCTCCCGGCCTGCCTGCACTCCGAGCAAGGCGGAGGAGGCCCTGATCCCAATGCGATTTCAAACCTGCGTCAGCGGGTTGAGCCGCCCAAAATACTGGAAACACAATGGACACCCAACTCACCTACAATGACATCGAGCGCATTTTCTTCATCCTGAGCGATGTCCTGCACCGGCGCGCCTCCGGCGATCCTGGACCGGCACCTACAATCGACCAATGGCTCCCGGTGCGGGCTGGCAAAAACCATCGGCTCTGGGGGCAAGTCTCGGGCCACCCCGGGGGGCTTGCTGGAGACGTCATGACATCGCCCCTGTTCTATCTCGACCCAGCCACAGGCCTCGCCCGCACGAAATCCCGCTGGTACCGCTTGGGCACACCCTTTCGGGCTGACGATACCCTGCCTGATGATATACTTATTTTTGGCCCTGACAGCTGGGAGGCCACGGTCGAGGGAACCGTCGCCAGGCTCAATCTGATGCCGGACCTTTTGCTTGAAGCTGCCAAAGTCGTGGGCGATGAAACCCAGATCAAACGCGCGATGGATATCAAGCACTACTGGCAGGCTGCCAAATGATCGGTCGGGCCTGAATGAAGGCATTGGCCAGGGCAGCAAGTGACGCTCTGGCTACTGTTGCAGACAGCGAGTTCAGAGGAAGGCCTTGAAGATCTTGTGCTAGGAAGGCCTCTATCCCAGAACGCATGGACTGGTTCCTGGCGGTTAGGTCGGGATCATAGCCGCCTTGCTTCAGCGCGGCACGCCGTTCGCTGCGATTGCAAGCGGCCGCTTTTAGACGCCAAGGCAACATACTGCCGCAAAGGCAGCTTGGGGCGTCCGAGGTCACGGCGGGAATTTCCAAGTTTACTGACCAAATAAGATGCTTCGATTGAACCACCTGTTTTGCTCATCCAAATGAAGGGGTCATCTCGCGGTGATCAGGATACCCTCGGCGACTTCATCGCTGGGATGCAGGATAACTGAATCCCCTTCAGTCAATCCGGAAAGAACTTCGGCTACCTGGCCATTGCGGTGGCCCAGTGTGAGGGCGCGCTCCTTCGCGCGACCCTGCTCAGCGGCGAATGCTGCCCACTTGCCGCCGTGCCGGAAGAGCGCGCTGACGGGAATAAGGACCGCGTCCTCTGTTTCCCACTCCACAATCCGGGCAAAGACGGAAAACCCTTCGCCCAGGCTGGCCTGTTCCTCTTCCGGTGTGATTAGCCTGAAGAAAACATCCACGCGCTGTTCCTCGATGCCAAGAGCGGACACCTTGGTGCGCGCCACCGGCTCAATCCGCTCCAGCTCTGCATGCAAAGGCTGCGCACCGCCCCAGCGTTCGATGCTGGCGCGCGCTCCCGGCGCCAGGCGCACCGCATCGGCGGACAAGAGATCGGCCACCAGTTCCAGGTTGTCCGGATCGCCGATCGTGACCAGCAGGGCACCGGGGAGAACCGGCCTTTCGCTGATCGCCGCGACGGACAGCACGACCCCGTCTGCGGGCGCCTTGATCTGAATACAACAACTGTCCGGCTCCATCGGGCCGGACCCGGGCGGGATCAGCGCAGCTTCGGCTCGCTCCAGCGTGCTTTGTGACATTTCCACACGGGCAAGCGCGGCCGCCTCGCTTGCCAGGGCAATGGCCTGCCGCTGGGTTGCGTCCTCCAGCCGGGTCAGTGACGCGACCTTGCGTTCAGCCAGCGCCTTCACCCGGTCGTACTGGCTTTGCGCCAGCACCCGGTCTTCCACGGCTTTCTGCAGATCCGCCTCGGCAACATGAAGGGCGGCCAGTGCCTCCTGCAGGCTGGCTTCGGCCTGCAGGCGCGAGCGCATGTCCAGCAGGCTGGAGCGCACTGGCTCAACTATCGCAACAACGGTTTCTCCAGCCTCAACGCGGTCGCCCGCTCGGACAGGGGAGCGCCGGGCGGTGCCTGCAATCGGCGCAGAAACTTCATAGAGATCGCGGATCCGGGTTTCGCCGTCCGCATCTATCGTGACCTGCATCGGGCCGCGGGTGATCCGGTGCAGATCAACCGGCACCGCCTCTTCGCGGAAGGTGACATAGAGCAGCCCGCCCATAATCAGGGCTCCGGTGAGCGTCAGGATAGACGTGCGAAGGGTCAGTTGCATGGGTCACTCCCTTGTTTTCATTACCGCGACCAGGTCCAGCCGGTCCAGCCTGCGCCGGACAATCAGAACCGAACACAGTGCGGCCGTCAGGACGATCAGGCTTGCGGTACTGAATGCGGCAGGTTTCAGCACCAGCGGTATGGTGTAGAGGTCGCTGGAGAAATTGTCGGTTGCCGCCTTGGCGATCCAAGCGCCGATCAGCCAGCCGGGCGGCTGTGCCAGCAGCGCCAGTAGCATCATCTCGCCGGTCAGGATGTAGGACACCTCGCCCCGCGTAAATCCGAGGATGCGCAGGCTGGCGAGCTCTCGCGCGCGTTCCGACAGCTGGATGCGGGCCCCGTTGTAGGCAACGCCGATGGTGATCAGAACCGCAATGGTGATATAGATTGAGTTCATCACGATGACATTCTGCCGGATCGTATCCTGAAACGAGCGCCGCGTGTCGGTCATCAGGACCAAGCCCGCAGCGGCAGGTATTTCCCTGAGCGCACGGTGCAGCTCGTCTTCCCGGCTGGCGTCCATTGCAATGGCTGCGGCCGAAACCCGAGGCTGCTGCCTGAAAAGCCTGTTAAGGCTGGTATGATCCATATAAGCGCCAAGCCCGAAATACTGCCGCACGGTCCCCGCCACCGGCATCTCAACCACCTCCCGCCGGCCGGTGGTGAACTGCACTTCGACATTGTCTCCCGGCAGAATGCCCAACTGTTCCGCCAGCCGTTCGCTTAACAGCATCCCGTCGGGCGGCGGTTCGGCAACGGAGCCGTCACTGGCCACGATCCGCACCATTTCGGAGCCGGGCTTGCGCGCTTCGATCGCCACGCGTTTGGACAGCGGCCCATTGCGCAGAACCGCAGGGGCATACTGCAGGGCCTCGACCTGCAAGACTCCGGGCAGGCGGCGGACCTCCTCCAGCACCTCTTCCGGGCGCTCTTCGGTGAAGGTCAGCAGGGCATCCTGCCGGTTGCTCTGGAAAAAGGCCGTATCGACGATTTCATGCAGTGCGTCAGAGAAGAAGGCGGACGATACAACCGAAGCAACCGCCAGCGCGAGGCCAAGCGTGGTCAAGGCGCTGCGGAACGGCCAGCGCAGAAGGCTGCGCAGGATCATCACCGTCGGCTGCGACAGGCGCAGGCGGCGCATTACAATATCCGCAAGCGACTGTTTGAACCGCGGCGGCGCGGGCGGCTGCATGGCGACCGCAGGCGCCAGGCGGGCCGCCTTGAGAGCCGCGCGCGCCGCCCCCAGCGTGGTGGTCAGAAGCGCCGCCAGCGCCGAGAGCGCGTAGACCCAGTAAGATACGTTGTAGATCAGAAAGGGAAAATCGAAGAACCGCGCGTAAAGCACCGCCAGCGAACGCGCCAGCCAGGTGCCCGCCGCCCAGCCGATGGCGATGCCCGCAAAGGCCACCAACGCTGCCAGCATCAGGTAGTGCAGGCAGACTTCGAAATCCGAATATCCGATGGCTTTCAACAGGCCGATCTCGGCCCGTTCCAAAGCAACGATGCGGCTCATCACCATGCTGACCAGAAAGGCCGATATGCCGAAGAAGATCGGCGGCAGCACCATGGCCGTTCCCTTCAGCTGGGATATCTCGGCGTCGATGATCGCGTGCGAGCCTTGCTCATCACGCAGGATCGCCCCATGTCCGCCATAAGGCTCCAGCAGCTGATCCACCTGGAAAACCACTTCCTCGGGACGGACGCCGCGGGCAATCTTCAGCGTCAGGTCGTTGAAAGCCCCGGTCATGTCGAACGCCGCCTCGGCCTCCCGAGGGCGCATCCAGATGATCCCGAATGTTTCGCTGTCGGGCATCAAGGCGCCGGGGCCGAGCGTGTAAATAAACTCCGGCGACAAGGCCGTTCCGGTGATCGTCAGTGCGCGCTTGTTGCCATTGATATTGGCCAGAAAACTGTCCCCAGGTGAAAACCGGTTGGACTTGGCAAAGGGTTCATTGACAACGACTTCACCCGGCACATCCGGCCAGCGTCCGCTGCGAAGAACCGGAACGTTCAGTTGCGGCATGCCGGTTTCAGGCAGGGACAGGATACGCCCCACCGCCCCCTTCACCCGTCCCGGAAGCTCGAGGCTGGCAAAGCCGCTGACCCGCGCGTCCAGCGCAAGCACCCCGTTCATCGCGGACAATTCGGGCAGCAGGCTGTTCGGGACACGGCGCGCCGAAGCAAAAACATCGGTAAAACGGTTCCTGCCGTAATAGGCGTCCTGGGTGCTGTCCAGCGCCTGGTGCATGCCGACAGCGGTGAGCAGGATCGACACTCCGCAAGCCAGCACCATCGCGATCGCCAGCGCCTGCACCCAGAGCCGCCTGAAGTCCCGCAACAGTTTCCGGTCCAGTGCCTGCATGTGTCACCAGCTGATGTCGGCAGGCTCCAGGCGCTGCTCATTGCGGTGAATGCGGCTAATCCTGCCGTCCTGAAAGAACAGCACCCGGTGCGCAATCTTTTGGATGTCTGCGTTGTGAGTGATCACCACGGTGCTGGTGCCGAACTCCCTGTTGATACCGTGCAGCGTTTCCAGAACCTGAATGCCGGTCTTACTGTCCAGCGCCCCGGTGGGTTCGTCACACAGCAGGACTTCGGGCCGCTTGGCAACCGCGCGTGCAATTGCGACCCGCTGCTGCTCGCCGCCGGACATCTCGGCGGGGAAGTGATCCATCCTATGGCTCAAACCGACAAGCTCCAGCGCTTCGGCCGCGGGCATCGGATTGCGCGCCACATCCGTCACCAGTTGCACGTTCTCCCGCGCCGTCAGGCTGGGCACCAGATTGTAGAACTGAAAGACAAAGCCGACATGATCCCGCCGATACCTGGTCAACTGGCGGTCCGACAGGCTGGTCAAGTCCTTGCCGCGGAACCAGACCTGGCCACTGGTCACATGATCCAACCCGCCAAGTATGTTGAGCAAGGTGGACTTCCCGCTGCCCGACGGCCCCAGCAAGACGGCCAGCTCGCCACTGAACAATTCCAGATCGACACCGGCCAGGGCATAGACCTTGACCTCTCCGGTGTCGTAAACCTTGGTGACACCTTTCATGGCAAACACAGGCTGCACCAACCCTCACTCCTTTCGCGGCGTAGCGTACCACGGCAGGCAATTCCGGCATATGATCTGCCTCAACCGGCAGCGCCAGCGCCTCTGAACAGAGCCAACTGCGGTGATAGACTGCCTTGGGTTTCCCGAAGGCAGTCTATCTACATTGCGTTCCGGCTGTAGAACCTAGATGCCTGCAAATCCCAAAGCGCCCAACTGGTCCAGGCAGGCCGCATGTTCTGGGAGGACAGGTATCGGCTGCGGCCATCCGCAGTAGTCTGTACCAAGTGCGGGCATGAGCTGATCAGCTTTTCAAGTGAACCATCTCGTCGCTACCATGCATGAGAGGCTAAATGCTCAGCTTTTCGAAGTCCTTGCCGCCCCGATGATCCCTCACCGCAAGAATGGCCGACCATAAACACAAAACTGCCCGACGGCACAGTTCAGAGCCGAAACCTTACGCGCCACCCGGCACTACAGCCGAGCCTTTCGGAAACGCTGGACGGGATACTACGCCGGGAGCCGGCTCGAGGCAAAGATGCGCTGCTTGAAGGCATTCGGATGGCGCATCGCTGCAAGAGACCTTGACCGCCAAACCGCCAACATCCACACCCTCATCGCCCTCATCGCCCTCATCGCCCTCATCGCCCTCATCGCCCTCATCAACCACTTCAATACACTCGACATCGCCGAGATCGTCCACGTCGCTTAAGTTCAGAGGGGAAAGGGGTAGTCAAGCGTCAAGAGGGAGTTCTGCAACAACGCCGACCGGCTGCAGAAACAAGAAGATCCAAGGGCCGTCGACCGCCCATCCTAATTGCGGGTTCCAGCAGCCACATTCCAGCGGCCTCCAAGGACCCTAGGGCATCTTCGGCTCGCACCACGACAGTAGCAATGCTCTAGGCACTATCAACCTGCTCGACCGAAACAGTGGTTTCGTTGGTTCTGGCACTGCGCCGTTGCAGGCTTCGGATGCTAACCCCAACCACCCTTTTGAACGTATCACCCTGCGACAGTACGGGGACTTCCTTGGCAAGGAACAGCAAAGACTCCGCTGGCAGGCCACGGATGATCAGGTCATGGACATCCAGAGAATTGCAGATTGCAGCATATGTAACTTGCCCGCCCCCGCGAAGCCCATACGCCCTTTCTAGGTCGCCAAGCGGTCGGGATAACCGGCCATCTTCAGTCGATTTGGATTCTGCCGCACCGAGGACTCTTAAGGCCCTCAGTTCATGCTTCTCGATCAGAATTCTGACACGCGCACCGGCCCGCAACAAAAGATGCATCAATTCTGCGTTGTCAATTGGTGCCTCCATAAGGGGTAACTTTTCGCCTCATCCCCAAACCGGAAAAAAAATGAAGACCTTGGTGTACCCCGGTTTGGATCAATCATTTTGGGGACGTTGCCTGAGTTCAGGCTCTAGGGCATCTGTCATGATAGCACCGGTAATCCCCCATTTTCGCGGGGGCTTGGTCGCAGAGTTTACGCGGCCATCTTCAGTTTCTGTGCGGGTGTTATACCGCCAATTCCTATCTTGGGTCGCTTGTTGCAAGTCCAGAGCTGCCTTCCGGCGGCCCCGTCGTTCTGACTGCATCTGATTTGACATCGGCAAATGTTTTTCGTGAAGCCTACTGCCTACGGGAGGCGCAAATCCTGATTGAACAATGGAGGAAGCACTACAACACCAAACGACCACATAGTGCCTTGGGCTAACGCCCGCCGGCCCCGGAAACCATCATCCCGATGGAACTCAGGCCAATCTTGCACTAACATTCAAACTGGACCACTTAGGTGGGGCTGATCACAGCCGTTCATTCCCCTTCTGAAGCCGTTTGAGTTCCTTCAGTTGGTCGGTTCCCATACCGCCATATTGCTTACGCCAGCGATAAAAGGTCTGTTCTGTTATCTGCACTTGCCGGGTTGCATCAACGCGTGGCATTCTCTGGCCGCACAGCACCTCAACCTGCCGTAACTTCGTGACAATCTCTTACGGCTTGTGTCGCTTGAGTCCCATATTTGATCCTCCGTTTCCTAACTATACGGGCGGACCAATTCAGTGGGGGAGGATCAGCAACGCGGGCAGCTGAACTGACTTGTGCTTCGGCCGCTCAATCAGCCGGCAATGAGAGAGTTCGAGACGCATCAATCAGCCCCTCCCACACAGTATCCAATGCTGTGCCAAGGGACATGTTTCCGTCGTGCTCCCACAGGTAAATTGCCCCACCTATGGTGTCGGTCACGGTTTTTGCGAGCGCAGCAGCGGTATGGTGATTGATTGCACGGTGGCTGAGACAATCTGCAATCTCGCGGCGTTCCGCCATGAGAAACCCTTCAAGAATGCCGCGCGCCTTTTCATTCGATCGGAGGACCCTCCCCACCATACGAAGAAGCTCTTCATCTTCCGCCATTGAGGCAATCTGCTTGTCCAGCAGCAGTTTCAAATCCGCCGCCAGCGATGCCGTTCCGTTTCGCAATACATCTTTGTCTTCTTCACTGAAGTTAGGCGGATGCCCGATTGCGGCGGCTTCTTTGTTGGCAAAATAATTGAAAAACGTCCTTGCGCTGACGCCAGAGGCAACGGCGATTTCCTCAGTCGTGACATTTTCCAGGCCGCTCTGCATGGCCAATTCTAACGTTGCCCTCTGAATGTGGCGCGCGGTTTCTTGGCGCCGCCTCTCTCGTAACGAAAGCGTCATCGCTCAATCCTTGCATAGTCTGCAAATATTGCATAACAAGCAATCAAACTGGGCGCAAGTCATGTACTGGAGAGAGTATGAAACATAGTGGAAAGGCGACCTTTGTAATCGCGATCATCGGTGCAATAGCCGTGGCTATGATGCTGTTTGGCGCGCGATTAGGTCTTTGGGAGCCGAATACCGGGCTTGTGCTTTATCGAAACTACCTTACTCCCATTGGCGCCTCGATCGCCGGATTGGGGTTCCTCGCGACCATCATTCACTTGGTTCGCAAGGAAAAAAGCGGCGTTATTCTGGGTGGGTTTGCGACACTGGTAGGGGCGGCATGTCTGGTGCCGATGATCGCGTCGACACTCAACCCGCCGGTACGATCCGCACCGATCAACGACATCACCACCGATACCCTCAATCCTCCAGCATTTTTGGTATTGGATGACACACGCAAAGGGGCCCGCACGTCTCTCGACTATGCCGGAGAAAAGGTCGCAAAAATCCAAGCCAAAGCCTATCCCGATATTGCGCCCCTCGAGACTGCCCTTTCGGCAGATGCCGCTTATGCGCAGGCCCTAAATCTGGCGCGTGACTTGGGCTGGGAAATCGTCGCTTCAGATGAGAATAGCCGCCGCTTCGAGGCAACCGCTCGGACCTCGGTCTTCTACTTTGCGGATGATGTTGTGGTTGTCGTGACCGAACAAGACGGCGGCAGTCGTCTGGACATGCGCAGCGTATCGCGTGTTGGCCGCAGCGACCGAGGCGTCAATGCGGCCCGCATTCGCAATTTCCAACAAAAATTCAACGGATAAGGACCGGACAGGGAAGGCAGGATAGTTTTATGGGGCAGTGTCGATCTGCGATGATTAGCTCCTATGCTGCGTGTAATGGCGATCTCATTGTCTTCCGGTTTCGGTAACTCACCAAGAAAGGACACATCCATGACAATCCACCATGCGTTTCGCCCAACCGTGATCGCTGCCGTGATGGCGCTGAGCATCCCGCAGGCCCTATTTGCACAAGCTCCGGACATCAAAACTCAGGGACCGATCATTCACCTCGCCGACAATCTTCAAGAAGAGGCTATGCTTGGCTGGTGTATCGATACCGACGGCCGCGAGCTGACCGACCTTCTTCACGCGCATTCCTGCAAGCCTTCCGGTGGCGACGTTCTGTTTTCCTTCTCTCCCACCAGCGGCATGATTGCTTCGGCAACCTACGAGAACAAGTGCATGGCCTTCAATGCGCCGGAAAACGCTGTAAATCCATTCGGGCTAATCGATTGCGACGACGACGCCGCAAATCAGAAGTTCAGCTATGATGCAGACAGTATGGAAATACGTCTGGGCACGGATATGACGCAATGCCTGACGGTTTCGCCAGTCATCGACAACGCAGGTCCGTACCAATCACGCGACCTCATCCTTGCGACATGCGACAGCTTGGAGCTGAGCTTCAAACAGTGGATCGTTCGGGACTAACCCACTTGCGTTCATGCCTTGCATATGTCGCGACCCTTGGTGCGCATCAACCGCATACCCCAAGACTTGACCTGTGATCCGGCCATTGTGCGCATGAGACGTGCATTTGCTGCTGCATAAAGGGTCGCGCGTCCAATCGCGGTACCAAAAAACTCATCCATCTCGATCAGCGGTCGGACGATACCGTCGAAGCAGCCCTGCTTGACGGTCTAGGGCAGGCGGATACCAAAGGTCCTCAACAGGCCTCGGACTTCGTTCGCGAGGTCCATCGTCTATCTCCCTTGTTCACAGCAATACTGTGACCCTATCGGAAACTCGACCTTAGAACAGAGGCAGGCTAATCCCGACAGTCGGATCGAGGGAGGGCAATGTTTGCTTTTTTGCCGAGCTTTCATCAAGTTGTGACTACGCCTATTCGGTCACACGCAGCAGTCCAAGATCAGGCCCTCTAGGACACGGCCACCTGCTTCAAATTGCGCCACGCTCAGGTATTCATCCGGCTGGTGCGCTTGGGCGATGTCGCCGGGGCCGCAGATCACGGTGGAATACCCGCGCCGCTGGAACAGCCCGCCCTCTGTCGCGTAGCTAACCACACGAGGCGAATTGTCGCCGGTGAGGCGGCGGGCCAGTGCTTCGGCTGCGCCTGCAGGTTCGGGGGCCAGTCCGGGCGCGTTGAAATCTTGGAATAGAGTGACCCCGGCGCAGGGATGCACGGCTTTCATCTCAGTGTCCAGCCGGGCAACTTTAGCTTCGAACCGGGCCTCCCACTGGGCCTGATCCTCGCCCGGCACGACGCGGAAGTCGATCTCGAAGCGGCAGTCGCGGGCGGTGATGTTATGGGCGGTGCCACCCTTGATGGTGCCGACGTGGACAGTGGTATAGGGCGGCACGAAATCCGCGTCCAAGCGCCCCGGCGTTCGGGCGGCATTCTCGGCGTTGATCCGGTTGGCCCAGGCGACCAGCTCGGCGGCCATCATCACCGCACTGACGCCCTCGTGCATGAGGGAGGAATGCACCTCGTGGCCGCGCACATCGACGATGTAGCCGAAACCGCCCTTGTGGCCGGACACCACCTGCATCATCGAGGGCTCGCCGACGATCACCGCGTCTGCCTTGGGCAAGCCGCAGTTCAGCATACGCTCGATCATTGGCGGGGCGCCGGTCATGCCCACCTCCTCATCATAGCTCAGCGCGATCTGAATGGGGCGTTTCAGCGTGCTTTTCTGCGCCAGCGGCACTGCCGCCAGCGCCAGAGCCACAAACCCCTTCATGTCACAGGTGCCACGGCCAAACAGCTTGCCGTCCCGTTCGGTCACGGTGAAGGGATCGCTGGTCCAATCCTGCCCTTTGACAGGCACCACATCCGTATGGCCCGACAGCACCCCGCCGCCCTCAACCTGTGGTCCGATATGGGCAAAGATCGACGCCTTGGTACCGCAGGGTGACGACACCCGGACAGGCGCGACCCCATGCGACAGCAGGTAATCTTCGACGAAATCGACCAGCGCGAGGTTGCTTTCGCTGCTGACGGTCGGGAAGGATACAAGACGGTCGAGGATCTGGCGCGCGCTGAGGTCCATATTGTCAGGCTTTCGCACGGGTCAGCATTCCAAACAGATCGCGCGGATCATCGGGGTCCGCCAGCAGATCGAGATCAGCATAGAAATCCGTGCCCTGAATTGCGCGCAGGATGTAGCGCAGGGCCGAAAAATCCTCGATCGCAAAGCCTACACTGTCAAACAGGGTGATCTGGCGCGCGTCCTTGCGGCCCTCTGCCTGACCAGTGATCACCTGCCACAGCTCTGTTGTGGGGTGGCCTTCGTCCAATTGCTGGATCTCGCCCTCGATCCAGGTCTGCGGCGGATATTCCACGAAGATATCCGAGCGTAGCAGGATATCGCGGTGCAGTTCGGTCTTGCCGGGGCAATCGCCACCGATGGCATTCACATGGACACCGGGGCCAACCATATTGTCGGTCAGGATCGTCGCATTCTGCTTGTCGGCGGTGCAGGTGGTGATAATCTCCGCGCCCTCCATCGCCTCTTCGCCGCTGGTACAGCTGACCACGGTCAGGCCGCTGCCCGACAGATTTCGGGCTGCTTTCGCGGTCGCCGCCGGGTCTGTATCAAAGAGCCGCACGGTGTCGATGCCGCAGACCGCCTTGAAGGCCAGGCACTGGAATTCGGACTGCGCGCCATTACCGATCATCGCCATGGTCTTTGCCCCTTTTGGGGCTAGGTGTTTTGCCGCCATAGCCGAGGTCGCCGCCGTGCGCAGGGCCGTCAGCAGGGTCATCTCGGTCAAGAGTTTTGGATAGCCGGTGTCCACATCTGCCAAGAGGCCGAAGGCGGTGACGGTCTGCAGCCCCTCCTTGGTGTTTTTCGGATGGCCGTTCACGTATTTGAAGCCGTACATTTCCCCGTCGGAGGTCGGCATCAGCTCGATCACGCCGACCGGTGAATGCGAGGCGACACGGGGCGTCTTGTCAAAGCTCTCCCAGCGTCTGAAATCCGCTTCGATGTCGGCGGCAAGGTCGGCAAGGATCTGCTCGATACCGATATGATGAACCAGCCCCATCATATGTTCGACCGAAACAAAGGGCACCATGGCGAGGTCAGAAGGTTGCGGGGACATCAGGCGTCTCTTTTCTGCAGAAGTGTCATGGCCAGACCGGAGGTGATGATCACTGCGATCCCGGCCCAGGCAAGGGAGTTGGCCGCCGTGCCCCAGAGCAGAAAGCTCCACAGGCAGGCGAAGATGAGGAAGGAGTATTCAAAGACCGACACAAAGGCGGGTGTGCCGATACGATAGGCCTGTGCGATGAGCGATACCGCCACCACGGCACCTGCGGCCTGAAACAGCGTCAGCCACAGGAAGCGCGGGCTGGGTGTCACCCAGGCGCGGGTCAGGAAGGGGCCGACAGGATCGGCGCCGGGCATCAGGCTGACAAAAACCAGCATGACAATTCCTGCCCCGCCAATGAACAGGAAGATCCCCAGCGCCAGCGCCGGCGCGCTTTCCTGCACGCAGATATGCCGGGTCAGCAACATGCCAAACCCGTAAAGCAGCCCGGCTGCCAGTGGCATCAGGGAGGCAGGCGTCAGCGTGGCAATGTCAGGCTGTAACAACATCAGCGCACCCCCGAACCCGGTTAGGATCGCCAATAGCTGCAGCGCCCCGATGCGCGTACCGAACAGCAGCGCCGACAGCAGCAAAACCCAGATCGGCGCAGAGAACAGCCCGGCCCCGGCCTGCGCAACTGGCAGGGTCCCAAGAGCGGCAAAGTAGATCAGCAGACCAATAGACACGGCCGCACTGCGCAACGACAGGCGCGGCAGGTTCACCGCCCGCAGCGGCTGGCGCAACAGAAATGCGCCGAGCAACAGCAGGGGCACTGCAAACAGCGTTCGGAAGGCCTGAAATTGCCAGAGCCCGGCCTCCTGACTCACTGCAAAGACGAAATTGTCGATGAAGCTGAGGATGCCAGATGCCGCCAGCGCCAGCCCAGCGGCTGCGATGTTACTGTTGGTCTGCATATTATTTTCCTTGGCCGGGATCAGGCGCTGGCCTGTTCCATCGCGCCCAGAACATCATCGATGGTGCGGATGGCGCCGTGCTGCAGGTATTCCATCGCCTTCAGCGAGGCATTGTGTGCGTCAAGGCTGGAACCAGCCACGCAGTCTTCGACAACGCGGCAGAAGTAGTCGCCCTGATGCGCATCCACGAAGGTGTAATGCACGCAGACATCCGTCAGCCCGCCGGTGAGGATCAGAGTTTCGGCCTTCAGGCCTTTCAGCAGAATCTCAAGATCGGTGCCATAGAAGGCCGAGTAGCGGCGTTTGGAGATGCGGTAGTCATCCGGGCGCATGCCCAGTTCTTCTTCGGCAAAATCCGTCAGCGGGTTGCTGTCGAGACAATGCACCGTCTCATCCCCGTCCAGCTCACGACCGAAATCGATCAGATTGGCGCGGTGGATCTCCTGGATGAAGATCACCGGGATGTCGTTTTCGCGGGCTTTGTCGATCACCACCTTAGTACGGGCCATACGCTCAGCATAATCGGGCATATGCGCGATGGAGCGTTCCTCGTCCGGGATCGGCGCAAAGCTGGACTTCTGGATATCAATGACGATCACCGCGGCACGGCCTTCGATCAAGTCACGTTTCTGGGGGCTGGCATTGGTCATCGCGGTTCCTTTCGACAGGAGAATGAACGGGGAAAGACAGGGGAAGGGTCGCGGCCGCGGGGGCTGCGGTCAAGCTGTGGCTTGGGCCGGGGTGGCGCTGTCCGCCCCACGCGGCCGCAGATGGCGCAGGTAGCGTTTTTCAGCCATGCGGAAGAGGAGCGAGATCAAGAGGACGATACCCATGTAGAAGACCATCGCGGTGATGAAGCCTTCGTAGGCCAGATAGTAGCGCCCGTTTAGCCAGCGGCCCACACCCAGCAGGTCCTGCAGGGTCACTGTGCTGGCGATGACAGACCCGTGCAGGGTGAAGATCACCTCGTTTGAATAGGCGGGTAGAGCGCGACGAAACGCACTGGGCAGAACCACCAGCCGCATCCGGGTGAAAGGCGACATACCACAGGCCTTGGAGGCCTCAATCTCGCCCGCAGGCGTGGTTTCAATCGCGCCCTTCAGGAATTCGGTGGTGTAGGCAGCGGTGTTCAGGGTGAAAGCGATCAGCACACACCACCACGGATCGCTGAGGACCGGCCCCCAGAGGAAGGAATTGCGCACTGCCTCAAACTGGCCAAGGCCGAAGTAGAAAAGATAGGTCTGCACCAGAAGGGGAGTGCCACGAAAGGCGTAGGTGTAGCACCAGATCGCCTGGCTCCAGCCTGGCCTGCCATAGGCGCGGGCGATGGCCATGGGAACAGCAAGCAGCCCGCCAAGGAACAGCGCCAGAAAAGTCAGCTGCAGCGTCATCAGCGCGCCGCCGACAAACCTGTCCAGGTTGTCGTAGATCAGCACAAAGTCCAGCGGTGATGTGGTCTCACTGATGTGGCGCAGGTACGCAAAGAAAGTGCGTTCGGTTTCCATGTCATCAGGCCCTTTTCACGCCGGCGCTGTAGCGGCGATCAACCCAGCGCAGGATCAGGTCGGAAATGCCGGTGATCACCAGATAGATGAACAGCACCGCGATCATAAAGGTGAACAGCTTGTGGGTGGTGCGGCCCGCGGCAAAGGCGTTCCAGACCAGATCATGCAGGCCGATGACCGACACAAGTGCTGTGGATTTGATCAGCACCAGCCAGTTGTTGGTAAAGCTCGGCAGCGCATAGCGCACCATTTGCGGCCAGGTGATTAGTACGAAGATCTGGCGCGGGCTCATGCCAGCGGCCATCGCCGCCTCAATCTGGCCACGCGGAATGGCGAGGATCGCGCCGCGAAATGTCTCGGCCATATAGGCGCCAAAGATGAAGCCCAGCGTCAGCACCCCGGCGAGGAACTGGTTGACGTCAATATATCCCCACAGGCCCGTAAGGCGGCCAATGTCATTCAGCATCACCTGACCGCCGTAGAAGATCAGCATCATCAACACCAGATCCGGCACGCTGCGCACGAAGGTGGTGTAGCTATTGCCGGCCCGGCGAATTCCGCGCCGCGATGACAGTTTGGCAAAAGCGCCGGTCAACCCGCAAATCACCGACAGTATCAATGACAGGACCGCCAGAGACACGGTGACCAGCATCCCCTCCAGCAGGATCTGCCTGTATTCGAAAATCAGCTGCATGCGCCCCTGCCCATTGGTGTTTCAAAAAATCGGAATTGGGACGGCAGGGATGCCCGCCGTCCCGGTGCAGATCAGTTGCCGTAGATGTCGACGGGGAAGTATTTGTCGTTGATGGTCTTGTAGGTGCCATCGGCGCGAATGGCCTGAATGGCCGCGCTCAGCTCTCCGGCCAGCGGATCATCCTTGCGCACAGCAATGCCAACGCCCTCGCCAAGACAGGCCACATCATCAAGATCGTCGCCGTAGAATGCGAAGCCTTCGCCCTGCGGCGTGTTCAGGAAACCGTCCAGCGCGCCCAGCGTGTTGTTCAGCTGCAGGTCCAGACGTCCGGCGGTGAGGTCGGCAAAGACATCCTCCTGCGTATTGTAGAGCTTGATGTCGGCATCGGGGAAATGCTTCTCAACATAGCACTGCAGGGTGGTGCCGCGCAGAACGCCGATCTTCACGCCCTTGGTGCCTTCCAGTGTCAGATCAAACGACGCGCCTTCCTTGGCGATGAAACGCGACGGGGTGTCGTAGTATTTGGCCGAGAAGCTGACCTTTTTCTTACGGTCTTCGGTGATCGACATCGAGGCCACGATGGCATCGTATTTCTGTGCCATCAGCGCCGGGATCATGCCGTCCCATTCCTGTTCGACCAGCACGCATTCGCGCTCTAGCTTGGCGCAGAGTGCCAAAGCCATATCGATGTCAAAACCGGTCAGGCTGCCGTCGGCTTCTTTCATTGAAAACGGCGCATAAGCACCTTCAACACCAACGCGCAGGGCGTCGGCCATTGCAGTGCTTGCCATCAGCGTCATGGCGCCGGCGGCGGCAGCAAGGAGCGTGTTCTTGATAGTCATCTGATTATTTCCCTGTTTGGTTTGTTATGGGTTTGGGTCCGGCCGCGGTCAGTGCCGGGTGTTGGACAGAAATTCCCGGAAGCGGGAGGAGTTCGGATTGCTGAACATCTGCGATGGTGCGCCCTGCTCCTCGATCAGCCCCTGATGCAGGAAGATCACCTTGTTGGAGACGTCACGGGCGAAGCCCATCTCGTGGGTCACCACCACCATGGTGCGGCCTTCCTCGGCCAGCGAGCGGATCACCTTCAGCACCTCACCCACCAGTTCTGGGTCCAGTGCGGATGTGGGCTCGTCAAACAGCATCACCTCAGGCTCCATCGCCAAGGCGCGGGCAATTGCGGCGCGCTGCTGCTGGCCGCCGGAAATATGCGAGGGGTAGTAGTCGCGCCGCTCGTACATATCGACGCGTTGCAGCATGGCTTCAGCCTTTTCGATGACCTCGGCGCGGGGCTGCTTCAGGACGTGGATCGGCCCGGCAATGACGTTTTCCAGAATGGTCATATGGGACCACAGGTTGAAGCCTTGGAATACCATGGCCAGCCGCGCCCGGATGCGTTCGACCTGTTTGGTATCGGTGGGCAGAAACACACCATGGCGGTTAGTGGCCATTTTGATGTCTTCGCCATGCACGCAGATTTTACCAGAGTTCGGCGTCTCCAGCAGGTTGATACAGCGCAGGAAGGTGCTTTTGCCTGACCCGGACGAGCCAAGCATGGAGATCACATCACCCTCGCGCGCTTCCAGTGAAACGCCTTTCAGCACCTCCAGCGCGCCGTAAGACTTGTGAAGGTCCGTCACCCGCAAAGAGAGTTCGGCATCCAGTATTGCTTGCTGTACGGCCATGCGACCCCCCGTTTTGTGGTTCCAAATTGCTGTTGGGAAGAAGCCTAGCGATCAGGTCAAAAATCAAAAAACGGGTAAAACTTGCCTTCAGTGTCGGTTTTTCCTACGGTGTGCCATGCTTGGTTCCCTTCGCCACCTGAACGCTCTGCGCGCCTTCGAGGCCGCCGCCCGCCACGTCAGTTTTGCCAAGGCGGCGGCGGAGTTGAACGTCACTCACAGCGTAATCAGTCAGCATATCAAGACGTTAGAACAGTGGTTGGGAACGGATCTGTTCCGTCGGCTCGGCAACCGGGTCGAACTGAGCGAGGACGGACGAGCGTTGCTGCCACAGATCTCCAACGGGTTTCAGGTGCTGAACGACGCCTGCGAGGGCATGCTGCGGATGACGCAAAGCGGCACGCTGGTGGTCAGCGCGGAACCGGCGCTGGCCTCACTCTGGCTGCGCCGCAAGATCACGGAATTCTGCGCCGAGTTCCCCAAGATCGACATCGACCTCCGCCCGGCCTGGCAGCCGCCGCAGCTGGGTGAAGGCCATGCTGATGTGGTGATCCATTTTGAAACGCGCCAGTCATCCGGTGACGTCCGTCAGCAGCGGCTGTTCCCGATCATCGGCTTCCCGGCCTGCACGCCGGACCTGCGCGACCGTTTGCTGGCGAAAGGCTCCTGCGACTGGAGCAGCATTCCACTGGTCCACGACAATGGGCGCGAGATCTGGCACCAGTGGTTTTCTGAACACGAGCCTTCCTCTCAGAGTTGGCAGAAGGGCCGGGTTTACTCCGATCTGTCGCTGGCAATAGACGCGGCAGTGGACGGCGAAGGGCTGGTGCTGGCAGATGGGGTGCTATGTGCAAAGGCTCTGCAATCAGGGGCGCTGGTGAGGTTCGATACCCGTCAGATCGAATGCGTCTGGTACACAGTTGCTTTGCCTGGAAGCACGCGTGGTGGAACCGCCGCCGACAGCTTTGTCTCCTGGCTCAGAAGCTGTGCTCCGCTGGTCGGAGAGCCACACAATCAAGGGCCGTAATACCATAGTTGCCATTGCACGCTTTACAGCGAAAAACCGCATTTTGCCCGAGCTTCTGATGCTCTCGCAGATGCAGCAAAAATAACGCGCCTGTGGCGTGAGCAGCCCCACTTGAGTTGTCCAATTTGAAAGTTAGTGCATGGTTGGCCTTTGGGCCATCGGGCGGATGGCCTCTGGTGCAGGTGGGCGGTAGCCCAAAGCACTGTGGGGTCGTTTGGTGTTGTAGTGTTTCCTCCAGCTTTCAATGATTATCTGAGCCGCGCCAAACGAATAGAAGATTTCGCCGTTGAGCAATTCATCCCGCATCCGCCCATTGAAGCTCTCGCAGTATCCGTTCTCCCAGGGTGATCCAGGCTCGATTGAGCCTCACCCAAAGAAGTGGTCCGGCCCTATGATTAGGAAACGGAGGACCATAGATAGCGAAGAGATCCAAGCCTGAAGAGATTGTCGTGAAGTTAAGGCAGGTTGAAGTTCTGATGGGGCAAGGTATGGCCCGCATAGATGCGATCCGGCAGATCGGCGTTACGGAACAGACCTACTATCGCTGGAAGAAGAAATGAGCCGTTGAAGGCGACATTGGTTCGAGCCCAACGGCGAATGCGGAATGGGCACAGAACAACTCAAGGAACTGAAAAGGCTGCAGAAGGAGAACGAGCGGCTTCGCCGGGCCGTTTCGGACCTGACACTGGACAAATTGATCCTGTCCGAGGCCGCAAAGGGAGTGATGGCCGTCTAGGAAATGATCCTGCGGATCATTTCAGGCCTGAACGGGCGGAGCCCCTGAACCCCTCCCGCCGCCGAGCTTGCATTGATCATGTGCGCAGCCAGATGAAGGTTTCCGAGCGTCGCGTTTGCCGCGTTCTGGGTCGGCACCGGTCCACACAGCGACGATTACCTCAGGGGTGTGCTGACGAGGAGCGCCTGGTCGTCGAAATGATTGAGCTGACACGCCAGTACGGCCGATACGGTTACCGCCGGGTTGCAGCCTTGCTGCGGGACGCTGGCTGGCAGGTGAATGACAAGCGTGTCGAACGCCCTTGGCGGCGGGAGGGGCTGAAGGTTCCAATGAAACAACCCAAGAAAGGACGGCTCTGGCTAAATGATGGCTCGTGCGTCCGACTCCGTCCCCAATATCGCAACCACGTCTGGTCATATGACTTCGTTCATCACCGAACGGATGATGGCAGAGCCTTCAGAAAGTTGAACATTCTGGACGAGTATAGCTGGGAATGTCTTGCGATCCGGGTAAGACGGAAGCTGAACGCTAACGAGGTCATCGACGCACTGACGGACTTGTTCATCCTACGTGGTGTTCCAGCGTACATTCGTTCGGATAACGGCCCCGAGTTCATTGCTGAGGCCGTCAGAGGMTGGATCAAGGCTGTSGGKGCCAAGRCYGCATACATCGAGCCTGGATCRCCMTRGGAGAACGGATACTGCGAGAGCTTCAATGGGCGAATGCGGGATGAATTGCTGAACGGTGAAATCTTCTATTCGTTACGAGAGGCCCAGATCATTATCGAAAGCTGGAGAAAACACTACAACACCAAACGACCCCATAGTGCTCTGGGCTACCGCCCACCTGCGCCAGAGGCCATCGTCCCGATGGACCAAAGGCCAACCATGCACTAACTTTCAATTTGGACCACTCAAGTGGGGCTGCTCACCGGAAAGACCTGTTTGGACTAGCCCTGCACAAATTGAAATCACTCCAACGGTGACCGCAGGCGTGACAACTGGAACTGGCCTTACACCGGGGGCAGGGAACCTATTGCCGCCAATCACCAGTACAACACCACCAATCATTCCAGCTACCACTACTGATGGCGGGTTTGGCAGTTCTGGTGGTTCTGGTGGTGGAACGGACACAACCGAAACTGCTGATCAGTTCATGACCGGTTTGAAATCCTCATTTGCAGAAGCTTTGCAATCCGGTGACTGGAAGGAATTTCTTGTAAACATGGGTGACCAGATCAGCACGAAGTTCTTTGAAAACGTGTCCAACACACTTTTGGATACCTTCATTGGTGACTTCGACCTTGGGTCCGTATTCGGTGGATTTGGTGAAGATGTGCAGACCGGTTTGACCGGTGCGCTTTCTGAAAAGAACGCGGGCTTCAAAGATATCTTCTCAGGGTTTGGCGATATGATGAAAAACGGTCTTTCCGGCGTAATGCAGGGCCTTCAAGGACTGTTTTCCGGTGGTGGGTCTGGTGGTGGCCTAAGTTCACTAATCTCAACTGGCATCAGCTTTCTAGGCTTCTCTGACGGTGGCGTTGTGCCTCACGTTCCCGGCTCAAGAAAAGGAACGGATAGCGTTCCGGCAATGCTAACTCCCGGTGAAAGAGTTCTGAGTTTGGAAGAATTGGATCACATAGAAAACGCAAATCGACTAAATAACAGTAACGGTGGTGGAACAACTGTGAACTTTAATGTCACCGGTGACATTAGTCGTCAGACAGAGAAAGCCATAATGGAACTAACGCCAACCATCACTTCGATGGTTAACGCACAGAACGCAGAGAACGGATAGGAAGGATAAGATGGCAAAAACATATTACTACAGGGGACAGGAAATTCTTACCCCTTACACTATCTCAGATAATAGGACAGTCTATCTAAATGAGAGTTTGAACAAAAAGCGGACTACAACCCAACTGACGGGTCAACGGTTTGATATGAATTTTTCAGTCAAACCTTCACATGACCCGTCACAGATCATGCTTGCCCATATTTCCGGGTTTCACAAGACCGATACAATGATCTTTCCGCAAGGGGTGGGGCTAGAAGATAAGAGGACTTACGACGGGTCTTTGGAAGTCAAGACTGCCTTGTTCCCCGGTTCTGATGAAGTCACTGTTAATTCAATTTCTGGACATGGCGCGAATAAAATTATTCCTGCCGGTTACTTCATCACGTTTGATGGTCATCCCAAAGTCTACATGGTCACCGAAGAGGTAACTATTGATGACATGACTGACAAGGTTTTGAAGGTATACCCAAATCTGCAAGCCGGTATTGATGTTAATGAGCTTGTCCAGTTCGGAGACGACGTAATCTACACGTATGAAAGAGATATTAGAACTGCAAGGGGCGTGACGTTCTCGAATGGTATTTTGACCAACCCCGGAACAATTAATTTGGTGGAAAAGACATGAAGAGCAATGGAGCAACCCTCACAAACATTTTGAAGACTGATCAAGAGCTTGGAAATTTTGCCTTGGTGAAACTTGAGTGGAACGCCATTCACTACCTAACCAGCTTGCCTTATGGCGTTACATGGAACGGTAACTATTACAAATCTGACGAAACCATTATGGATGTGGAAGGCCCTAGATATTCCACCACCATTGATAGGGAAGCGTATGCGCTGTTTTTGAATGGGCAAGATGAGCTACTACACAGTGAGGTAGCGGCAGGAATTATACACAAACCGGTAGAAATTCGTCTTGGCTTTACGCTTGATGGTGTTCCGCTACTTGGCCTTGATGAAACTTTGCACGTCTATTCCGGCACGGTCGCCAGTCCGAAATTTGCAGCCAAGGATGAAGAAATGATTTGGCGTATCGAATGCTCGGCACCGCTATCAAACCTTGATGCAAGATCGACGCTATTCACTACCAAGGACGCTATGGAGAACTTGCACCCCGGCGATACCTGCTTTGATAAAATTCAAGAAAATTCTGATGCCACAAGTGTTGCATGGGGAAAAGAAAAGTAATTCGATAAATAGATTAAACGAAACAGTAAGAAAGGATAAGTACATGAAATGATCTGGAACTTTGTATTGCAAGTCGCTGTATCTCTGGCATTCTCTGCCTATACAAGACGCCGCCAGAAGAAAATGCAAGCGAAAGCTGAAGCCGAAGCAGATAAACGCAAGGGTTTTGACGTACCAATTGATGGTGAGGCGATACACCTACCTTTAATCTATGGTCACCAGAAGGTAGGCGGTGTTCGGGCGGTAGTTCACACTGCGGATAACGGTAATATTCCAGCTTCCCTAAACGGGTTTGACGGCAGATTGATCAAGGGCCTTCCCGTTGGAAATCAAGAAGGTTCCAAAAATGAGTTTATGCTTATCCAGCAGGCTTGGTGTTTCGGTGGCATTGACTCATTAGTTGACGTTGAAGTTGATGGAAAGAATTGGGACGAAGATAAGTTTTCACACCATCTCCGTTATTCTTTGAATGGTGGAACCGCGTCTACTATGGCAGACAACTTTGATGTTCCAAATGCTTTGACTAACAAGTTTACTGATATCTTTTGGGCCGATATGCTTTTCAAGTTGGATCGTGATGACCCTCAATATTCATATCCGCCTGATGTACGTGTGTACGTCAAGGGCACCAAAATTCGTGATATCGAGTTCTCTAACGGCGCTTGGCAATTTTCAAGCAACTATGTTTTCTCAAATAATAGTGCGCTTGTACTAGCAGATTACCTAACACGTCCTGCAATAAAGGGTGGTTGTGGTATTTCCGATGAAGGTTTGGACCTTGAAAGCTTTGCTGCTGCCAAGGTGACTTGTGATATCGCTGTTGCAACAGAAGTGAAAGTTCGAGGCCGTATAAACGGTGTTCGTCCTGTGGCTGATGGTGAAGTAGAACCTCTACCAGCCGAAAGAACTGTTCGCCTGTATGAAACAAATATTACACTGGATACGAGTAACACACGTCGTGAAAACATCACTGCTCTTGTCGAAACAATGGCGCAAAGTGAACTTGTGTATTCCGAAGGTGTTTACAAGCTAGTTCTTGATTACCCGTCTACTGTTGAACAGGAGACGGCACTTGTTACTGCGTCTTATTCAGATGATGATATTGAAGGTGAAATTGAAAATGTATTCTCCGGGGCAGATCAAAAATTTAACCGGGCAGAAGTGAAGTTCTCGAATGAAAGTCTTGATTATAAGACTGATTCTGTTTCTTGGCCGGTTCGTGGTTCGGATGCTCACAACGCATTCCTTGCCGTTGATGGAAATATTGCAAATGAAACGTCATACACTCTAACTGGCGGTACTCAGCGTCAACTAGCGTTTGCCAAAGCGGAAGAGATTGTACGTTCTTCCCGTCTTGGCTCTGTGGTCAAATTCTCAATCCCAAGATATGGCATGGTTCACGATGTTGGTGACTTGATCGAACTAAACTCAGTTGCGGCAAAAATTGAAAACAAACTATACCGCATCACCGGAATTCAGGTTGCCCCGCATTCATTGAAAGTATCCATTGAAGCTGAACGTTTCGATAAAGATACCCTTGCGTGGAATGTTGAAGATGACGTGGTTGAACCGGCTGTTGTGTTCAAGAATGTTGTAATACCAAACGTTGAAAATCTTACATGGCATACCGGTGCGAGAACAACAGGCATAAACTCTAATGGGTGGTTGACATGGGATGCACCAACAAGCGTGAGTGTTCGCCGTTATCACGTCTTTTACAAGACCGTTGGTGGTGAGTACGAGCCGCTTAGCGAGACACGCCAGAACGTATTCGATCTGCCAGCCACCATGAACGATAGCACAGACTATTATGTACTTGTTCGCACAGAAACCGCTGGTGGTTCTCTAAGTGAAGGCGCGTTGATCTTCCTTGATCAGCTACCAGAACTTGCGCCTCTTTCAACGGCAAACGTCTCGGAAGGCGTTGACTCAGTTCACCTATCTTGGACTGATCCAACCAACGAACTTGCGGCGCAATATGCAGTGTATGTGAGTACAGACAGCAACCGTTCAAATGCGGTTTACCACTCTTCTACAGTGGGGCAAGAAATCGTCATTTCTCCTTTGAGTGTGGACAACTATTGGTTCTGGATTGATGTGGTTGGGGCCGATGGTTCGACCGCTGCCATGGCGTCTCCTGTTACTGCTTCTGCTATTCAGATGGGTGTACAGGCCGGTCAGATATCCGCCAATACCATCGCATGGGGCGATCTGGTTGACGATGTGCGGGCGCAGATTGACAGTGCCGGCGATGCAAGCGCGTCTGCTGCTGCTGCCGAACTATTCGCTCTTGCCGCAAACACATCCGCCAACACTTCTGCGAACTACGCAGCCGTTGCCAACGGGCACATGATGGCTGCAAACACCCATGCTGGTGATGCTCTGGTGTACCGTAACGAGGCGGCAATATCCGCAAACACCGCAAATAATCATGCTGTATCTGCGGCAACCGCTTCCGGCATTGCTGTTTCAACAGAAGCTTCTTTGAACCTAACTGTGGCCGCGTTTGGTCTAAGCACGTTTGACGGGCCTGTAGACGCTTGGGGAAACGGTGTTCAGAACAATCCTACATCCATAAATTCAGCCGATGTGATTACTGATGATGCGGTGTTCGGTACTTGCTATCTATTCCCCGATAACACTTCAAAAACAGTCACACCAAAGCGAAAGTTTCCGATTGAACCGGGCCGCACGGTTTATGCGGTCACTGTCCAATACCGTGTAGTTGATGATGGTGCTGGTTCTCCTTCAAATCCGACCAATATGATTGGATGTTCACTGTATGAGAACGGAACTAAAGATGCGACCGAAGACAATGAACAACGTACTATTTTGGATGCGACGGTGGCGGATGGCGTCCGAACCGAAACAGTTTGGTTCACTGATCGTCAAGAGGTCAAAGATTTGCCTGCGTCTGATACTGGCGGTTACTCCCCGGTTCTGAACGATAACCATACCAACGCAAACAACAATGAAATTCGCTTCCACTTCCGTCAAAACGGTAGTTCACAAGATGACCAGCGATTGGCGGTCAAAAGCTTCGAAGTTCGTGACGTCACCGCATTGGCAGACGCTCTTATTGAGGCTGATAGCGCCAGTGCGGCTGCTTCTGCTGCTGCTACGTCTGCATCTACTGCTAACGCTAGTGAAACGGCGGCAGGGCAGAGCGCAAGCGCTGCCAACACCTCTGAAGTGAATGCGGCTACATCCGCCACCAATGCTGGAATAAGTGAAACTGCTGCCGTGGCTGCTGCACAGGATGCGAACACGGCTGCTGTTGCGGCTGAATACTCCCGTGATGTGACTGCACAAATCTCAGGTTCCGGCGCATTCGATAACCCAATCTTTGCAAATTGGTCAGGGTCCAATCCTGACGGGATGGCAAACGTTTCAACCTCAGAAGGGTCACTATCAAAAGTGGCTGGAAAGTACGGTAATGCTCTGCGTTTCAGTAACACTACCTCTTCTGAAAATAGGCCATACATACAAATTCGTGACCCGTATTCTTCAACCAGCTTCCAAAACGCGGACAATAACGTTGGCTTGAAAATTGAGGCCGAAATTACCAAAGTTTCCGGCGTTTGGGATTGTGGCGCATGTATTCGTGTTCAGTGGGATGCCGGGACAGGCGGTACTTCTAGGTCATCATATTACTTTCTAGAAGACTTTCGTGAAGGGCAAGCTGTAGGGGAAACCGTACACATCGAATTCACCGCCATGAAACCAGATTCTTATGTTGCTGGTTCTGACGACGGGGTTCTGAAAATTATCATTTATGGCGTGTCTGAACATGAGGGCCGAACACGGGCAAATTGCACATGGGATTTGCACCGCTTTTCAGTAAGTGAAATCTCGAATTCTAGTTCGGCGGCGATTACTCAGCGTGCCATAGCGGACCTTGAAGGTGGCGCTCTGTCTAGCATTGCCATGCGCACCAAGGCTGGTACTGCAAATGCAGAACTAGAACTTATCAGTCTTAGCGACCCGAATGGTGATGCTTCTGCGGCAAGAATTTCTGCGGACGATATCATTCTTGAAGGCTCTGTTCGTGTACCGCATTTGACCGTGGATAGTTTCTTGGACATTGATGCGATTGACGCCGGTTTTCGTATGTCAAAAACATCAGCGACAGACTTTACGAACGATGGTTTGTACATGGGCCGTCATGAAGATGCCGCTGGTGATCCGTCCTTTGGTTTCTTTGCCGGTCGAACCGCGAATGGTTCCGAAGAATACATTCAAATGACCAAAGAAGACGGTCTGATTATTAAGAATGCGGTCTTCAAAATCGGTTCAGGTACACAACTGGAAACCTCTTATGTGACGTCCCAGACGATCTCACTGGATGCCAACACAACCTCAGTTTCATTCACCGCAGTTGGTGGCGGGGGCCAGGGGGGCGCGGGCGGAAAAATTGAAAATACACCTCCCGGCGCGCACGGTTCAAATGGTCAAAATACCACAATCAAATTGCTTGACGGTAACACAATCATTCAAACTTGGTCTGCTTCCGGCGGGCAAGGGGGCCGTGGCGGTGGCAAGACTTCAGGCGGTTACACTGGCAGTACACAGTCATCCACGTTGAGTCCGTATGGCGACGGCGGCGACGGCGGGCAGGGGCAGTACGCCGGGGGGGACTCGTGGAGTGGCAGCGCTGGCCACCACGGCGAAGCTGGTTCCACCAAAACTGTCAATAGCTATGATATAACCGGGCTGTCTGATCCTAAACTTGAAATCAATATCGGTTCAGGTGGTGGTTCAGGTGACCGGGGCGGTGAAGATGGCGCTGTGGTCCTGAACTCTGCATTAGAGGCAGACCTTCCAGCCGGTGTAATTGCCTTCAAACCGTCCCAAAGCGGCAGTTTCACCGCAACAAATGGTGCGGTTGATGAATACTTGCCTCAAACTGACCCGGTGGCAGGTCTCTGGACGCTATATAACATCCATCGTGATACCAGTATCGACGTTGGTGATGGCAACATACTTGAAGAGCGTTCCTATACAGGCCCGATTTCATTTATTTCAAACGCCCGCCCTAAATATAGTTCAACGGCTTCGACGCGAACTGTTAAATATATGTTCTGGCCAATTGGATAAAGAGGATTAAAGATGACCAATATTTTATTTTATGATGATGTAACACTTCTGGGGAAAAGCACTGCTTCTGTCCCAGAAGCTTCTTTAAAAAATTTCACTGATCCGTATGTGATTGTTGAAGATGACGTTATTGAACCTCACGCATGGATCGTTGATCCTATCACAATGACAGCATCTTTCGTTGGTAGGGCTATTGAAAGTGAGGAAGTGAGCATTGAACGTGATTTGCGCATTCACGAAGGCTTTTTCTTCAAGGGGTGGAAGTTCCAGTGTGATGACGTATCGAAGCAAAACATTTCCGGTGCTGCATCACTAGCAGGCTTTGCCATGATGCAAGGTGCACAAGTTGGCAACTATCGTTGGAACGGTGGTGAGACTGATTTTGTCTGGTTTGACGTGGATAATGTGCCAAGGCTCATGGATGCTTCTGACATGCTTGCCATGGGTGGTGCAGCCGCAGAACACGTGCGAGTTCACATCACGGCTGCAAGGGTGCTTAAAGACGCTCCGAACGGTATTCCGGCAGATTATCAGGATGATGTGCACTGGCCCTAAGAAAAGCCCCACTAGTAAAATCGCTAGTGGGGCTTCATTGTTATAGCCATGGATGCTCTACTTTGTTCAAGGCTTCATATCTGGTTTTCAGGCTTGGGCCTTCACCATACGAACTGGCAACATCACCGCCGGAGTGGCCGGTTAGGAAGTCATTCACGTCTTTTGGTATGCCTGCATCCCGCAGAAGGTCTTTAAGCGTCCCTCTGAAACTGTGAATGACTTTAGCAGGGTCTTTGGTGACCTTACGAACGATCTTCATCACATGCTTACTTGCGCTTGTGCTGGCCTTTCCATCGCTATCAAGGGTGTAGTCGAACAGCCGCCCAGTGCCTTTATCCAGTTTGATAGCATCAGGGATAGGAACAAGACGCCTTGACCCGTCATTCTTTACAATGGAGTCTGTCAGGTCGAAGTAACGGATACCATCTTTGACATGATATTGGTTCCAATCCAACAAAGCGGCTTCATCCAGCCTCATTCCCGTTGTGATCAAGATAGAGCATAGCAGCCGGTCTTTTTCGTCCATTGAAGATAAGAATATTGAACGCAAATCCATTTCAGAAAATGGCTTATATTTCTTCGTCTTCACACCGTACCCGGTAAGCTTCAAGTTCGTGAACGGGTTTTCTGTAATGTCACCGCTTTTTTCAGCCCATGTCAGCATAGCGGAAACCGAACTTACCTTGGACTTGATTGTTTTGAATGCCTTGCCGGAACTGTGCATATGCTGTGCAAATTTGTATGCGTCTTGCTTTGTAACATCTGCAATGGAAACGTCACCAATCAACTTGATGAATTCCGTGATGGCCAGTTCAGCCGCCTTTTTAGTCCTGTCCCTATCCCAATGGCGTGTCTCAGCATAGCGATCAACATAAAGGGAAAGGGAGTTGGCGGGATGGGAATTATTGAAACCGGGTTGTAACTGTTCCTCAACGGGGCGCATTTGGTCGAGTTCGCGCGCATATTCTTTATGAATGAACTTTTCAGCAACAGGAACAAGGTGTTCAAACTCAGGCGCAGGCGTGGTGAATGTTCCGCACGTTAGTTGCTCTACCGCCTCCGTAACTGCATTCAGAATAGCGGCTCTGGCATCCGGGTCTGACATGTCCCTAGCAACGTCCACACCGGGCATAATCGCCTCAATTATGGTTTGCATCATGTCCAACGTTTCATCCGTCACAGTGGCCTTCTGTACGGCTTCTGCGGCAGTGAAGTCACGGTAGATGGTTGCGGCTATGTTGTGTAGCTTCTGCGCTGCAATGCGCTTGTCTGCGGTCCCTGTACTCTTACGCATTTGCTTGCGGTTGAAGGTGGGGCGCAGATGCTCTGGTACGGTGACGGACACGTACCACTTGGATTTAGCTTTGTAGTAGAACAGCGTAGGTGCTGGATAGGTGGTCATTTAATACCCTCTATAGTATCCGCGATAGTATCCATATGCAGCGCAAAAGCGCTATAATCAAGGATACTTGGGCCATAGGGTATTATGGCGGAGAGACAGGGATTCGAACCCTGGGAACCCGTGAAGGCTCAACGGTTTTCGAGACCGCCCCGTTCGACCACTCCGGCACCTCTCCGCGGGGGTCTACGAGGGAGGCGTTTAATGATGAATTTGAGGGCGTGCAAGTGGCTTTTTGCCTGAGTGGCACTGAAATCCCGATTTTCATTGCCGACAGGCATGAAACACGTAAGTTTTAGACCATGATCACCACACACATCACCCCCGCCCGGATTATCCGAAACCTGCTAGCCTTTGTTTTCCTTCCGTTTTTCGCCAGCATTCCGGCGCAGGCTGCGGAACGGGACAAGGTTGAGGCCTTTCTTGAAATCACTGGATTCGACATTGCGCTGGACAGTATCGCCCTGTCGGCGGGCAGTGCGCCGCAGATGATCGGCCTGGAGGCCAGCGCTTTTGGGTCTGATTGGGAGCGGCTAGCCGCAGATGTGTTCGACACCACCGAGATGCGCGATATGGCGCTGGAGATCCTGACCAACACGCTGAGCGACGAGGCGCTGTCTCATGCGGCTGGGTTCTATGCCAGCGATCTGGGACAACGGCTGGTGCAGGCGGAAAACGCCTCGCACATGATCGAAGATGATGAGGTCAAGCAGCTGGCCGGAGAACGGATCATCTCTGATCTGGTGCAGGATGGGGAAGACCGGGTGCAGTTGTTTCACCGCATGTCCGGAGCGATCGGGTCGGCCAGCGCCGGTTTGAAAGCGATCCAGCAGATCCAATACCGGTTCCTGATGGCGGCCAGCGCCGCAGGTGTCATCGAGCTTGAGGTCGATGCCGAAGGGTTGCGCGCGCTTTTGAAGGAACAAGAAGGCGAAATGATACTGGCCATTCAGGCTTCTGCGCTGGCGGGCAATGCCTATACGTATCAGGGGTTCAGTGACGACGAGGTGCAGGCCTATGTTGTTGCCCTCGAAGAACCGCTGATGCAGGAGGTTTATGAGCTGCTGAATGCGGTCCAGAACGAGATTACGGCCAATCGTTTCGAACTCCTGGCCTACCGGATGGCAGAGATGCATCCGGGGCAGGATATTTGACGGCAAAACGCGCCGAAACACGCTTGACTTATCCCCAGCCTCAGTCGATAAGCCCGCATCCCGGCCCGGAGTCTCTCTGGTGCCGGGTATTTATGTAATCCGTCCCCAAAGGGACGCGCTGTTTGAGGTGGCCTCGGCCAGAACGCCCGGCAACGGGGACCGTAAAACGCGGCAGAAAATGGAAAGACGCAAATGTTTGCAGTCCTCAAGACTGGCGGCAAGCAGTACAAGGTTCAGGCGGGCGACTTGCTCCGCGTAGAAAAACTTGCTGCTGACGCTGGCGACACCATCCAATTCGACGAAATTCTGATGCTGGGCGGCGACGCACCGGTTGTTGGTTCTCCTCTGGTTGACGGCGCTGCTGTCAAAGCAGAAGTGATCGACCAGATCAAAGGTGACAAGGTCATCAACTTCGTCAAACGCCGCCGGAAGCACTCCTCCAAGCGCACCGTCGGTCACCGCCAGAAGCTGACCCTCGTCAAGATCACCGAGATCCTGGCATCGGGCGCGACCAAGGCGGCTCCGGCTGCTAAGAAAGCGGCTCCTGCTGCCAAAGCAGAAGCACCTGCTGCTGCTGGTTCCGACGATCTGACACAGCTGACCGGTGTAGGCCCTGCCGCCGCCAAGAAGCTGAACGACGCTGGCCTGACCAGCTTCGCCCAGATCGCAGCCTTGTCCGCAGACGAGATTGCTGCTATCGACGCGGTCAAAGTGAAGCCCGAGTGGGTTGCACAGGCCGCTGAGCTGGCTAAAGGCTAAGGAGAGACAGAATGGCACATAAAAAAGCTGGTGGTTCCTCCCGTAACGGCCGCGACTCTGCTGGTCGCCGCCTGGGCGTGAAACTCTATGGTGGCCAAGCGGCCATCGCAGGCAACATCATTGTACGTCAGCGCGGCACCAAGTTTTGGCCGGGCGAAGGCGTTGGCCTGGGCAAAGATCACACCATCTTTGCAACCACCGAAGGCGCAGTGAAGTTCCACAAAGGCCTGAAAGGCCGCACCTTTATTTCGGTTCTGCCAGTGGCGGAGGCCGCTGAGTAAGCCGGACCCGCTAAGGTGACGAAAGTTTCAGGGATCGGCGGGAACGCCGGTCCCTATTTGTTTTCAGAGGCAGAGCAGTCATGCCCGTCGCAGTAACAGAGTTTCTGGTCTTTGCCGCCAGTCAGGTCGGTACGCCGGGCCCCGCCAATATGGCGCTGATGGCCACCGGTGCGCGCTCAGGCCTGCGCGCCGCACTGCCCTTTGTGGCGGGCGTGGCGCTGGGTAAGCAGCTTGTGATCTGGCCGGTTGGCTTTGGATTGCTGGAATTGCAGGCGGTTCTTCCGGGCGTGTTCATGGTTCTTAAATGGATCTGTGCTGCCTATATCGTCTATCTGGCGTGGAAAATCACTGGTCTGCGGCTGAAGCGGCAGGAGGCGAACGGCCCGACACCGGGGTTTTGGGCCGGGTTGCTGGTTCATCCGCTCAATCCCAAGGCCTGGGCCATGGTGACTGCGGGCTTTACCGGCTTTGTTTCCCTTGGCACGCCCCCGGTCGAAGCAACGGCGATCATCGCGGCCTGCCTGCTGGGATGCCAGGTAATACTACACCCGCTCTGGTGTTTTGCGGGAGAAAAGGTTTCACTGGTGGTTGAGGGGACCGCCATGGAAGCATATTTGATGCGGACCCTTGCAGCACTCACAGTGTTGTCTGTTGGTTTTGTATTGTTCTTTTGAGGAGCAGACGGATGAGTCTTGATCACCCAGCCACCCAGCCGGTCATCGAAACGGAGCGCTTTGTTCTGCGCCCGCTGCGAAAATCCGATGTGGGTCCGATCTCCTATAACGTGGCCGACGAACGTGTGGCGCGAATGACGACGTCTATTCCGCATCCGCTGCCGCCCGGCGCCGCCGAAGCCTTTGTGGCGCGGGCGCTTTCCGATGATCGGGTAGAGGATGTCTGGGCGATTGATGGCACCCGTGATGGCGGCGCTGAGGTAAAAGGCGTGATTGGCCTGAAACGTCTGGACCGCAATCAATGCGAGGTTGGATTCTGGATCGCACCGGCCTTCTGGAACACCGGTTTGGCGACCGAGGCTGTCAAAGCGCTGGTCGAGGCCAATCCGCTGGAACACAGCGGCATGTTTGCGTCGGTATTTCAGGACAATCCCGCCTCGGCGCGGGTGTTGATCCACTGTGGCTTTGAATATCTTGGCGATGCCGAAGTTTTTTCCGTTGCCCGCGACGCAACTGTGCCAACCTGGACATACAGCCGAAAACTCTGATTGGCGCGGCGCGCGCTTTGCGTTACATCCAGCGCCAGCCGGGCAGGGGTAGCCGCCCCTGCTTTCGATTACCTATGATATGATGTGTGCCCGCGCAGGACGCGGCGGGCGCTGAAGGAGCCGACAATGAAATTCCTCGATCTTGCTAAGGTCTACATCCGCTCGGGCGGAGGCGGGAACGGCTGTGTCAGCTTCCGGCGTGAAAAATACATCGAATACGGCGGTCCCGACGGCGGCGACGGCGGTAAGGGTGGATCGGTCTGGGCTGAATGTGTCGACGGGCTGAACACGCTGATCGATTTCCGCTTTCAGCAGCACTTCTTTGCCAGAAACGGCCAGTCGGGCATGGGCCGTCAGCGCACCGGCGCCGATGGCGAGGACATCATCCTGCGGGTGCCGGTCGGCACCGAGATCATGGATGAAGATCAGGAAACCGTGCTGGCGGATATCACCGAGATTGGCCAGCGCGTGCTGCTGGCCAAAGGCGGCAATGGCGGCTTTGGCAACCTGCACTTCAAAAGCGCCACCAACCAGGCACCGCGCCGGGCCAACTCGGGCCAGGAAGGCATCGACCGCACCATCTGGCTGCGACTGAAGCTGATCGCGGATTCGGGCCTGCTGGGTCTGCCCAATGCGGGCAAATCGACCTTCCTTTCCTCGACCTCCAATGCGCGGCCAAAGATTGCCGATTACCCCTTCACCACGCTGCACCCCAACCTCGGCGTTGTTGGCATTGATAATGCGGAATTTGTCATGGCCGATATCCCCGGTCTGATTGCAGGTGCCAGCGAAGGCCGTGGTATCGGCGACCGGTTCCTGGGCCATGTCGAACGCTGCTCGGTTCTTCTGCATCTGGTTGACGGCACGTCCGAGACGGTTGTTGAGGATTATCAGACCATTATCACCGAGCTTGAAGCCTATGGTGGTGAGTTGGCGGAAAAGCCGCGTGTGACCGCGCTGAACAAGATCGACGCGCTGGATGAAGAGGAACGCGAAGAGGCCCGCGTTGCGCTGGAAGCAGCTGTCGGCGGCCCTGTCATGCTGTTGTCCAGCGTCAGCCGCGAAGGTCTGCCCGAAGTTCTGCGCGCCGTGCGCGCCCAGATCGAGGATGACCGTATCCGCCTGAAGACCCCCGAGGAGGAAGCGCCTTGGCAACCCTAAGCCAAGCAAACCGCGTTGTCGTCAAGATCGGCTCGGCCCTTTTGGTGGACCGGGCCAGCGGAGACCTGCGCGGTGATTGGCTGCGCTCACTGGCGGCGGATGTTGCCTGGCTCAAGGGATTGGGAAAAGACGTGATCCTAGTCTCCTCTGGCTCAATTGCGCTGGGGCGGGGTGTGCTAGGCCTGCCGCGCAGCGATCTGCCGCTGGAGCAATCTCAGGCAGCTGCTGCAGTTGGTCAAATCCGGCTGGCCCGTGCTTATGAGGAAGCGCTGGACCCGCATGGCATCAAGACCGCGCAGGTTCTGGTGACGCTGGAAGACAGCGAGAACCGTCGTCGGTATCTGAATTCCCGCGCCACGCTTGAGACTTTGCTGGGGCTCGGCGTGGTCCCCATCGTCAATGAGAACGACACCATCGCCACCGATGAGATCCGCTATGGTGATAACGACCGGCTTGCAGCGCAGGTTGCGGTGACGGTCGGCGCTGACAGCCTGATCCTGCTGTCCGATGTGGACGGGTTCTACAGCGCAAATCCGGTGCTGGACCCGGATGCCAAACGCCATGAGGTCGTCGACCAGATTACCCCCGAGATCGAAGCGATGGCCAGCGACGGCGTGTCTGGCCTCTCAAAGGGCGGGATGATCACCAAATTGCTGGCCGCGAAAATGGCCACAGCGGCGGGATGCGCAATGGCGATCACGGAAGGGTCGCCCCTGAACCCTCTGAAAACGTTGGAAAACGGTGCAAATTGCACCTGGTTCACGGCGGATGGTGATCCGCAGGTCGCGCGCAAACGGTGGATCGCTGCGATGAAATCCAAAGGGGAAATCACCGTCGATGCCGGGGCTGCCAAGGCGCTGGAATGCGGTAAAAGCCTGCTGCCGGCGGGTATTACTCATGTGGAGGGCTCCTTTGGCCGCGGTGAGCCGCTGGCCATTGTTGGCCCAGGCGGGCGAAAACTGGGGCAGGGGCTGAGCCGCTATACCGGCGACGAGGCCCGTGCGATCAAGGGCCGCCGCTCGCGGGAGATCGAGGAGATCCTCGGCTATCCCGGTCGGGCCGCTTTGATCCACCGCGATGACATGGCGCTGTAACAGCGCAACTACGATACTGAACAGGCCAGGCGCGCTACACCGCTTGGCAACGGGACAAAAAGGGCTCGTAAGATTATGAATGATAACGTGAATATTAAATCCACCATGGATGACCTTGGCCGCCGGGCAAAGGCTGCCGCACAGCAATTGGCCACCGCCAGCGCAGAGCGTAAACACGCCGCCCTGATCGGTGCCGCCGAAGCGGTGTGGAGAAATCGGGCCACGATCATCGAAGCCAATGTCAAAGATCTGGAATTTGGCCGCAACAAGGGCCTGTCGGATGCGATGATGGACCGGCTGATGCTGGACGAAGACCGCATTCAAGGCATGGTTGACGGGTTGCGCGCTGTGGCTGAACAGGCCGATCCCGTGGGGGAAGTTATTGCCGAATGGGACCGTCCCACCGGGCTGAACATCCAGCGCGTGCGCACGCCGCTGGGGGTGATCGGGGTGATCTATGAAAGCCGTCCCAATGTGACGGCCGATGCCGGCGCGCTCTGCCTGAAATCGGGCAATGCGGTGATCCTGCGGGGTGGGTCCGAAAGCTTCCATTCGGCGTCTGCGATCCATGCCTGTCTGGCCGAAGGCCTGCGCGGTGCGAACCTGCCTGAAGATGCAGTGCAGCTGATCCCCACCCGCGATCGCGCAGCGGTGCAGGAACTGCTGACCATGACCGATTACGTCGACGTGATCGTGCCGCGTGGCGGCAAGGGGCTGGTTGGATTGGTCCAGCGCGAAGCCCGCGTGCCGGTCTTTGCCCATCTCGAAGGCATCGTGCATATTTACCTCGACAAAGACGCCGATCCGCAAAAGGCACTGGACGTTGTGCTAAACGCCAAGACCCGTCGCACCGGCATCTGTGGCGCGGCTGAATGCCTGCTGATCCATCAGGATATTGCCGACACGCTGGGCGCCGAAGTTCTGGGCGCTCTGTCTGCCGCAGGCGTGGAAATTCACGCCGGCGAAGGGCTGAGCGGTGCTGAGGATATGATTGCCGCCACCGATGACGATTGGGGTAAGGAATACCTCGACAGCATCATCGCGGCCAAGAAAGTCGCCGATATTGATGCGGCGATCGATCATATCCGCACCCATCACTCGGCCCATACGGACTGTATCATCACCGAAGATCAGGCCGCTGCTGATCAGTTTTTCAAAGAGCTGGATAGTGCGATCCTGATGCACAATGCCTCGACCCAGTTTGCCGATGGGGGTGAATTTGGCATGGGTGCAGAAATCGGGATTGCCACCGGCAAAATGCATGCCCGCGGCCCGGTTGGTGCGGCGCAGCTGACCAGCTTTAAATATCTGGTGCGGGGCAACGGCACGACCCGCAGCTAAGCGGACATAAAAAAGAGCGCCGGGAAGGGGCATTCCTGGCGCTCAAGTTGGCTTTGCGTTTAGTCTGGCCCAGCTGGGCCAGTCAGAATTGAATGGTCACCCCGTCTGATCCCTGTTCGACGCGAACAGTGCGCCCGGCGGCTTTGGCCGCTTCGGGCAGCAGGGCAAATTGCACCAGCGCCGGGGTGATTTGTGTCGATGATTGACCGCCGCTGACCCGCGCCCACAATTCATCATCAATGTTCAGTTTGGAACCTTCACCGATGATCATCCAATTGCCATCGGTGTTCAGCGCCTGAACCGTACCGCCATAGGGCAGGGCGGTCTCAAGGCAGAGCATCGCCAGAAAGGCGAGGCGCACATCGGACCGGCTGCAGGGTTCGGCCGGGGTCCATTGGTATTTCAAACGGCCACCCTTGCTGAGGTCATCAAGCACCGATGCAACCTCGGCGCGGCCCATCTGCTGTTCGCCGGCAGAGCCAAAGGAAACGCGGAAAAACCGGATGCGGGCATTGGCATTGCCAACACTGTCCGAAATTAGCTCCATTTCCGGGCCGCCTACTGTGCCGGTCATGCTGAGAAGCTCAAGCCCGTTGTTGATCGCGCCAATGGGGCTGATCAGATCGTGGCAGATCCTTGACCCTATCAATGTGGCCAGATTGACGCTATCTACGCTCATAAGTCTTCTCCACTTCGGGCCACAATATGAGCGACCTCAATGCTATTCTTGCGCCGGGCATGTTCGTCCGGCACCCCGGCCATCCTGATTGGGGCCTTGGGCAGGTTCAGTCAAATATCGGCGGTAAAGTCACCGTCAATTTTCGGGACCAGGGAAAGCTGGTCATCGACGGCAGCCGTGTCTCACTGATACCTGTATTTGATCAGACATAATGGTTGACAGAGTATTAACGAAGCGTCGCAAATTCTCCTAAACTGTTGCCTTGCCGACGCAAAGACGGCTATCTCCACCCGACCTTGAACAGGGCTTTCAGTCTTCATGTCCGAATTGTCATCCGGATTCTCCGTGACCATCGCGCAAACCGCGGATGAGATACGCGCTGCACAGGCGTTGCGCTATGATGTTTTTGTGCGTGAATTGGGCGGCGGCGGCGTAATGGTCGATCACGTGTCGGGGCTTGAGATCGACCGGTTCGACCCTTTTGCCGATCACATGCTGGTCAGGGATGAGGCCACGGGCACGGTAGTGGGCGTCTATCGCTTGTTGCGCAGCGAACAGGCCGCGCTGGCCGGTGGGTTTTATTCCGAAGGCGAATACGATCTGTCCGCGCTGAAAACTTCTGGCCGTCGCTTGCTGGAGCTGGGACGGTCCTGTCTGCATAAAGACTATCGCGGCGGCATGGCGATGTTCCATCTGTGGAGCGCCCTGTCGGGGTATGTTGCGGACCACGGTGTGGAAATCCTGTTTGGCACGGCCAGTTTTCACGGCACGGATGTTCACGCATTGGCGCAGCCATTGACGCTGCTGCATCACAGCCATCTTGCGCCTGATGATCTGCGGGTTCGTTCAACCGAGTTTCAAACGATGGATCTGATCGCGACGGCCGAACTGGACCGCCGCAAGGCCATGGTTGAGGTGCCCGCATTGATCAAAGCCTATCTGCGGCTTGGCGGTTTTGTCGGTGAGGGGGCCTATGTCGACCATGATTTCAACACCACCGATGTCTGCCTGATCCTCGATACAGCCCGGATGAACGATAGGCAGCGGCGGATTTACAGCGGTGAGCGGAGCTGAACCATGAGTGTGAGCTGGCAAAGCGAAACCGCCCCTGATCCGGTCTCTGTCACTGTGCTTGGCTGGCTGCGGGTGATCCTGCGCGCGCCATTGCTGGCTCTGCTGGTTTTTGGAGGGCTGGTCACGCTTTTGGCGATCCGTCTGGCAGAGCGGCCCCTGTGCGGGCTGCACCGCCCGGTCACGCCTTACATCACCCAATTTGTCTGTCGCAATGCGTTCCGAATTCTGGGCATGGGCTATCGCAGCACCGGCACGCTGATGAACGAACAGGGTGCTGTGGTTGCCAACCATCAGTCCTGGCTAGATATTTTTGCTTTGAATGCGCGCAAGCGGATCTATTTTGTTTCCAAGGCCGAAGTGGCCAACTGGCCCGGTATCGGCTGGCTGGCGCGGGCCACCGGAACCGTTTTCATCGAACGCGACCGCCGCAAGGCCAAGGAACAGACGGATCTGTTTGAAACCCGCCTCAAGGCCGGTCACAAGCTGCTTTTCTTTCCCGAGGGCACCTCGACCGATGGCCAACGCGTGCTGGCGTTCAAGACAACCCTGTTTGCGGCCTTCTTCAGCGACCAGCTGCGCGATTTCATGTATGTGCAGCCCGTATCAGTGGTGTTTCGCGCACCAAAGGGCCAGCCGGCACGCTACTATGGCTGGTGGGGCCCGATGGATTTTGGCAGCCATCTGTTGAAGGTGCTGTCGACCGCAAACCCTGGCGCGGTAGAGCTGATTTATCATGCCCCGGTCAAGGTCAGCGATTTTGAAAACCGCAAGGCACTGGCCGCCTATTGCGAGGCAGCGGTACGGCGCGGGCATGACGCAGCACTGGGTTTGGAAACAAAGGCTGAATAAGCCTGCAAACCCTCTTGCGCCCCTCATAAACCTGCCGTATACGCGCGCCATCGAACCCGCAGGCGGGGTTGGTCCGATTGGGGGAGAAATCCCCGACGGACCGCCGGTTGGAGCAAACGCTCTGAGTTCCCCGCTGAGGCATAAACCGGAAAAGGATTAGAAGCATGGCTCTTCCCGAGTTCTCCATGCGCCAGCTGCTGGAAGCAGGCGTACACTTTGGTCACCAGACACAGCGATGGAACCCGCGTATGGCACCGTTCATCTACGGTTCGCGCAACGGCATCCACATCATGGACCTCACTCAGACTGTTCCGATGCTGGACCAGGCTCTGACAGCTGTTCGTGACACCGTCGCCAAAGGCGGCCGCGTTCTCTTCGTTGGCACCAAGCGTCAGGCCGCAGGCCCCATCGCCGAAGCTGCAGAGAAATCCGCACAGTATTACATGAACCACCGCTGGCTCGGTGGCACGCTGACCAACTGGAAGACCGTTTCCCAGTCGATCAAGCGTCTGAACGACATCGACGAAAAAATGGCCTCTGGCGCCGACGGCCTGACCAAGAAAGAGCGTCTGGGCATGGAACGTGACCAGACCAAACTGCAGGCATCGCTGGGCGGTATCCGCGAAATGGGCGGTGTTCCGGATCTTATCTTCGTCATCGACGTCAAGAAAGAAGCGCTGGCCATCGCAGAAGCCAACAAGCTGGGCATCCCGGTTGTCGCCGTTGTCGACACCAACTGCCCGCCGGACGGCGTTGACTACATCATTCCGGGCAACGACGACGCATCGCGCGCTATCTCGCTCTACTGTGATCTGGCAGCCCGCGCAGCCCTGGACGGCATGACCGCTCAGCTGGGTGCCGCTGGTGTTGACCTCGGTGCCTTCGAAGAAGCGCCGGTTGAAGAGGCCGTAGCCGAAGTTGCTGCTGAAGCCTGATCTGCTGTCACAGATTTGACAAGCGGGGCAGGGTATCACCTGCCCCATTTCTGTTCTGAACCAAGGAGAGCCTCAAAATGGCAATTACCGCAGCACTCGTCAAACAACTGCGCGACTCCACCGGCGCCGGCATGATGGACGCCAAAAAAGCACTGACCGAAACCGCAGGCGACATGGAAGCCGCGGTTGACTGGCTGCGCACCAAAGGTCTCGCGAAAGCGGCCAAGAAATCCGGCCGTACCGCCGCTGAAGGCCTGGTGGCCGTTGTTGTCGAAGGCAACAAAGGCGTTGCCGTCGAAGTGAACTCGGAAACCGACTTTGTTGGTAAAAACGCCGAGTTCCAGGAAATGGTTGCCGGTATCGCAACCGTGGCACTGGGCGCATCCGATGTTGAGGCGCTGAAAGCGGCCGACATGGGCGGCAAACCGGTTTCCGAAGTGCTGACCGACAAAATCGCCACCATTGGCGAAAACATGTCTGTCCGCCGTATGGCCGCGCTGGAAGGCGAAACCGTTGTGGCCTACGTGCACAACGCAGCAGCTGCCGGCATGGGCAAAATCGGCGTTCTGGTCGCGCTGGACGGTGGCAACGAAGCCATCGCCAAGCAGGTTGCGATGCACATCGCAGCCGTGAACCCGGCCGCGCTGAGCGAAGCTGATCTGGACGCCTCTGTCGTCGAGAAAGAAAAGCAGGTCCAGATGGACATCGCGCGTGAATCCGGCAAGCCGGACCAGGTTATCGAGAAGATGATCGTTGGCCGCATGAAGAAATTCATCGCCGAGTCCACGCTTCTGAACCAGCAGTTCGTTGTGAACCCGGACCTGACCGTTGAAGCCGCAGCTAAAGAAGCTGGCGCGACCATCACCGGTTTCGTGCGTCTGGAAGTTGGCGAAGGCATCGAAGTTGAAAAAGAAGACTTCGCAGCCGAAGTTGCCAAGGCAGCTCAGGGCTAATCTTCTGCAACAATACCTGAAAAAACCCGCGCTTTGCCGCGGGTTTTTTTATGCGCTTTTCTGTGCGGTCGGGGCAGGTGGGTTGCCAGACGGAGGGTGCCTAAAGGTGGGTCCGCAAATAAAATGGGAGCCGTACCAAAGGCACGGCTCCCTACCAGCGAGGATCCCAACTTGATGGGGATGAAGTGGGGTCCTTTTCAGGTATACGGCATGGAGACGGAACAATACGCCCCCACGCCGAAAACCGGTTGAAATCAGGTCTGAATACTGACCAGGTAACACCCAGCAGTTCCTAGGCTAAAGCCACCACTCACGGAACATTGACAAGGTGCCTTTTTGATACCTTTTGCGATAGTACTGAATTCCTTACCTTGCGTCACTTTCACGGTGAACTTGGCTTCTTTTTCGGTGGGTGCTGGAAAATCAGGCTTCGGACATGAAAATCTGGTTGTGCAGCGCAGCTTTAAGAACTGCCTGGGCAGTTGTTTCTACCGACAGTGATTCTCTCGCAAGGCGAAGATGCTTATCGACGGTTGCCGTCGTTAGCCCTAATAGCATCGCGATATCCTGCGTCGTCTTACCGTCACCAACCCATTCCAGCGCCTCTCTCTGGCGCTTGGTGAGTGCCCGGTTGGGTGGCACATATGGCATCGAGGTGATCTTGAGATGTGCGATATTATTCATCAGCTCCAGGTCGCGCCCATGGGTCTTCCACAGCGCGTCTACGTCGTCCTGAGACAGCGATGGCTCACCGGCGAGGGACACAGCCCCTTTGAACCGCTTGTTGCTGGAGTGGAAACTGATGGTGTAGCCGGATTTCATTTTGAGTTTTGAATTGAATTCAAGAACCTGAATTGCTTCTGGGGAAAGCTCGTTTTTACCAAGCATTTTCTGCGCCTCATTCCAGCTGCAGGCCCCTTCGTTTTTTAGCGCCCATTGAACCATAGGGGCATGGAAATACAGGCCCTGATCCAAAAAACCGTTCAAATATGCGTTGTCGTGATTTGTCAGAATGAGAAAATCTTCGGGGTCGCCCAGCGATGTGTCGGTTTTGAATCTAGTGTGGCCGTAAATTATTCTGTCAAACCCGTATTGGGCCATCTGTTCCACATGCGCTGGCCATAATTCTTCCAGGCTTTTGGCGCGGATCACAAAATCGAGATAATCCCGCAAGTTCATAATAAGTCTTTCTCGCTCAGGTAGCCGGATAGCGCATCCATTGCCAATGTATATCCACTGGCACCAAATCCGCAGATCTGGCCAACAACCACTTTTGAAATATAGGAAACACGACGGAATTCTTCGCGTGCGTGAACATTCGACAAATGCAGTTCCACTGCAGGCAGGTCTACTGACGCCAATGCGTCATGCAGTGCGACCGATGTATGGGTATAGGCGCCGGCGTTCAAGATGATCCCGTCGGCATTTCCTTTAGCATTGTGAATGGCATCGATCAGGACGCCTTCGTGATTGGACTGTTCAAACGCAACGCCAACTCCAATTTCCTGCGCGTGTTTGCGGCAGTTTTCTTCGATCATTGGCAAGGTCACCGAACCATAAACCTCGGGCTGTCGCGTGCCGAGGAGGTTTAGATTGGGGCCGTTCAGAATAAGGAGGCGCTGCATGATCAAAGTCCGGTTCAGTCCAGAAGTTTCGGGAAGTGTGGGGTGATCTTTTTAAAAGGATCTTTTCACTTGAACGCAAGTGGAATCCCGGCGGTTGTTGTTCTAACCTAGGTTGCACTTCTGTTTTGATGGTTTGATTTACCCCATGCTTTAGGGGCCTTGGCGATGTCACGGATCAACGCTTTTAAATAACATAATTACTATTATGAGATATGTTGGGCGCCGATTTTCTGACACCTCACCCTGTATTATCCGCCAGACGCGTCCAGGGAAACCGGGCAAACTGAGCACCATTATTGACTATGGTAGGATCCAAAGGCTGGGTGTTGTTTCCAAGCGAGGACACAGTCGTTGCAAGGTCGCGCGTTTGGCTGGTTTCTGAATTGCCGACGTTGAATGTTCAGGATGCGCGCGAAGCGTCTTGCGGGATTAATCAGCAAGGCCGAAAGTATGAACGCAATTTGCATGTTCATCGGGCCCCCTTCCAGATTTACCAGTATGCTTTTCAAAAATTCAAAGGCTGCGTTCAGCGGCTTCTTTGTTCTGAGCGAAGTAATCACCCGATTGTCCAGCGTTCATACCGGGTTCTATTTGATAGAAACGGAGCAAAACCTTTGCATATGCCAATGCGCAATGGCCAGAAGAGCGGTTTTGTTTTGCATATTCTGGACATGCCCAAATCTGCAAAGCGGATTTGCAGGTTTGGCAGCAAAAATAGTTCGTCAAAACAAAGACTTGTGATAGGCGGCTGTGTGCAGCTCTGATCCTGTCGCAGGGTGGGTATGATCAACCCAAGCCACCGGTGCATTTTTGCATTATCGCATTGCAATACTTCAAAGCCCGCCCGTTCGTTTGGTCCGTTGCATGTTAACCGAGCGTTATCTGACATTAACATAACGGCTTGAAATAACAACCAAAAACCAATGAACCGCGGCAGTTGAATGGTTCAAATGCCGCGGTTTTAGGGGTTTGACGGCAGATCAGAAGAACGCCTGCAGGCCCGTTTGCGCGCGGCCCAAGATCAGGGCGTGAACATCATGTGTGCCCTCATATGTGTTCACGGTCTCAAGGTTCACCATGTGGCGGATCACCTGGAATTCCAGGCTGATGCCGTTGCCGCCGTGCATGTCGCGGGCGTGACGTGCAATTTCCAGTGCCTTGCCGCAGTTGTTGCGCTTAATGATGGAAATCATCTCGGGCGCTGCATTGGCGTCATCCATCAGGCGACCAACACGCAGAGCAGCCTGCAGGCCTAGCGAGATTTCGGTCTGCATATTGGCGAGCTTGAGCTGGAACAGCTGAGTGTTGGCAAGCGGACGGCCAAACTGCTGACGGTCAAGCCCATACTGGCGCGCTGCATGCCAGCAGCATTCGGCAGAGCCCATGACGCCCCAGGCAATACCGTAGCGGGCACGGTTCAGACAGCCAAACGGACCTTTCAGCCCTTCGACGTTAGGCAGCAGCGCCTCTTCCCCGACCTCAACACCGTCCATGACGATTTCACCGGTGATCGAAGCGCGCAGGGACAGCTTGTTTTCAATCTTCGGAGCGCTGAGCCCCTTGGTGCCCTTGTCCAGAACAAAGCCGCGGATCTTGCCGCCGTGGGCTTCGGATTTTGCCCAAACGACAAAAACATCGGCGATCGGCGCGTTGGAGATCCACATTTTGGAGCCAGTCAGCCTGTAGCCGCCGTCGATCTTCTCGGCACGGGTCTTCATGCCGCCGGGATCAGAACCCGCGTCCGGCTCAGTGAGGCCAAAACAGCCGATCCATTCGCCGGAGGACAATTTCGGCAGGTATTTCATCCGCTGTTCTTCGCTGCCGTAGGCATAGATCGGATACATCACCAGCGAAGATTGAACCGACATCATCGACCGATAGCCGGAATCTACCCGCTCGACCTCGCGCGCGACCAGGCCATAGGAGACATAACCGGCGCCGATGCCGCCGTATTGTTCCGGCACAGTGACGCCGAGCAGGCCCATTTCTCCCATTTCGCGGAAAACATCCGGATCGGTGACTTCGTTGGCATAAGCTTCGGTCACGCGTGGCTGCAATTTTTCCTGTGCATAGGCGCGCGCTGATGCAGCGATCATCCGCTCGTCTTCGGTCAGCTGGTCGTCCAGACGCAGCGGATCGTCCCACTGAAAGCTGGAGAGTCCCGGCGCATCCTTGGCGCGCAATGTGGGTTTGGCGATGTCGGTCATGATCATATCCCCGAATTTGGATGATTTAGGCTGATCCTAACGGTCGTCGCATTCATAAAACAGCAAGACTTTCGCAAGAAACTATGACTATATGTCATACATGATCGCCCCCAGACGTTTCTTTCCTTCGGTCCCTTCCCTGCGCGCGCTTGAGGCGCTGGACCGGCTTGGCAGTGCATCTGCCGTGGCCGAAGAGCTATCGCTGACCCAAAGCGCCATTAGCCGGCAATTGCAGTCATTGGAAAAACAATTGGGGGCTGACCTGATCCAGCGGGATGGCAAGCGGCTTACGCTGACACCGGCTGCGCAGGACTATGCGGGCGAAATCCGTCAGGCGTTGAACCAGATTGTGCAATCAACGCTTCGGGTGCAGGCAGCCCCTCTGGCAGGCACGTTGAATCTGGCAATCCTTCCGACCTTTGGCATGCGTTGGCTTATGCCCCGCCTGCCCGCCTTTGCCAAATTGCATGCGGATGTGACAATCAACATGACCACCCGGTTGCAGCCCTTCAATTTCACCAGTGAACCCTTTGATGCGGCGATCCATTATGGTCAGGCCCAATGGCCGGGAACACAGTCGCTGCGCTTGCGGCACGAACAGGTTCTGCCGGTATGTGCGCCCGAACTTCTGGCGGGTAAGGCTGTTTCGCGCCCCGAGGATATCCTCGCCCTACCGCTGTTGCATATCCAGACCCGGCCGCAGGCCTGGCAGCAGTGGTTTGAGGGACGCGGGCTCAAACCGGGCAAGGATCTGGGCGGAACCATGTATGATCAATTCGCAACCATCACTCAGGCGGCGTTGCATGGTCTGGGGGTAGCACTGTTGCCCGATTATCTGGCTGAACAGGATCTGGCCACCGGCCGATTGACCGCATTGCACCCCGAACCAACCGAGATGCCGGGCGCCTATTATCTTGTATGGCCAGAGGCAAAATCGCGCAGTCCGGCGCTGGTGAAATTCCGCGACTGGCTGGCCACTCAGGCGCAGTCCGAGGATCTATTGCCGCATTAACCATTGAAAAACAGACCAAATCTGAGGGGTGATAGACGTATCCCCCGCACACCGGATTTTTGGCCGGCAGAACGCTCTGCCGGTCAAAACCCGTGGTGTTAAACCTCAGCCGAGCGCATAGCCCGCGCCGCGCACGGTGCGTACCGGATCAGAGCCGCCATGCTGGGTGAGTGATTTTCGCAGGCGGCCGATATGAACGTCGACGGTGCGGGTGTCGACGTAGATGTCGCGCCCCCAGACACGGTCAAGCAGCTGATCGCGGCTCCAGACACGGCCGGGTTTTTCCATGAATGTCTTGAGGAGCCGGTATTCCGTCGGGCCAAGCTTCAGAATTTGATCGGCACGGGTTACCCGGTGGGATTCCGGGTCCATACTGATGTCTTCAAAGTCCAGCCGGACACCAACGGAGGACGGTCTTGCCCGGCGCAGCTGGGTGCGGACGCGCGCCATCAATTCGGAAACGGAATAGGGTTTAACCACATAATCATCAGCGCCTGTTTCCAACCCGCGCACCTTGTCTATGTCCTCGGATCGGGCCGAGAGCATGATGATCGGGATAACGCGTGTTTCCCCCCGCGATTTCAGACGTCGGCAGACCTCGATGCCGGACAGATGCGGCATCATCCAGTCCAGAACGATGACATCGGGCAAATCCTCGGCCACCAGCAACAGGGCCTCTTCACCGTTCTCCGCCCGCACCACCCGGTAGCCTTCTGCCTCCAGATTATAGGCCAGAACCTCGCGCTGTGCCATTTCGTCTTCGACGACAAGAACGGTGGGTTGATCAACTGACATCCACCCTGCCCCCTTACGATGCCACCGATGTGGTGTCGCCCTTGGGGCGCGCCTCGTCCGGTTTTTCACCGGTGACGAGATAGACCACCTGTTCGGCAATCGATGTCACGTGGTCACCCATGCGTTCGATGTTTTTGGCGATGAAATGCAGGTGCATACAAGGCGTTATATTGCGCGGATCTTCCATCATGAAAGTCAGGATCTCGCGGAACAGCGCGTTATACATCTGGTCAACTTCCAGATCGCGGGCAATCACATCTGAGGCCAGTTCAGCATCCCGCCGGATGTAGCTGTCCAGCGCATCCTTCAGCATCCGTTCCACTTCGCGCGCCATGCGGCGCAAGGCGGCAGCGCTGTCGCTGACGGCGGGGCTGTCGGCGATCACACCGGTCCGTTTGGCGATGTTCTTGGAATAATCGCCGATCCGCTCCAGATTGCCAGCGATCTTCATCACCGACAACACCAGCCGCAAGTCAGACGCGGCGGGCGAGCGCAGTGCGATCAGCCGCGCGGTTTCCTCGTTGATCAGCTCTTCCAGCGCATCGATAGATTTGTCCTTGGCGCGGACTTCCTGCGCCAGCTCCTCGTCGCGTGTCTCAAGGGCGCGCGCGCTATCGCGGATGGCCACTTCGACCATGCCGCCCATTTTCATGATCCGGGCCTGAATGGCTTCGAGGTCGCGGTCAAAGGCGGAGGCGATATGTTGTTCGTCCATCATGTGTCTTATCTCCGGGATCAGCCGATACGGCCGGTAATATAGCTTTCGGTGCGCGGATCTTTTGGATTGGTGAAGATCTGGCCGGTCTCGCCGAATTCCACCAGGTTGCCGAGGTGGAAGAAGGCGGTTTTCTGGCTGACGCGGGCTGCCTGCTGCATTGAGTGGGTGACGATCACCACCGAGAAGCTCTGGCGCAGCTCGTCGATCAACTCTTCCACCTGGGCCGTGGCAATCGGGTCCAGCGCCGAGCAGGGCTCATCCATCAGCAGGACTTCGGGCTGGGTGGCAATGGCACGGGCGATGCACAGGCGTTGCTGCTGGCCACCGGACAGGCCGGTTCCGGGCGCGTCCAGACGATCCTTCACCTCGTTCCAGATGGCGGCGCGACGCAGGGATTTCTCTACGATTTCATCCAGTTCCGCCTTGTTGCGGGACAGGCCATGGATGCGCGGGCCGTAGGCCACGTTGTCATAGATCGATTTGGGAAACGGGTTTGGTTTTTGAAACACCATGCCCACCTTGGCGCGCAGCTGAACCGGGTCGACACGGCGGTCATAGATGTCTTCACCGTCCAGCAGAATGTCCCCCTCAACGCGGCAGGTGGCAATGGTGTCATTCATCCGGTTGATGCAGCGCAGAAAGGTCGACTTACCGCAGCCCGAGGGGCCGATAAAGGCAGTGACGGTCTTGTCCTCGATCTCGACATTCACGTCTTTGATCGCATGGGTGTCGCCGTAATAGACCTGCACGTTCTTGGCAGAGATCTTGCTTGTTTCGGAGGTCACATCGCGCTCCAGCATTGTCATGTCATTCATTGTTCTAAGCCCTTACCAGCGGCGTTCAAAGCGGCGGCGCAGGAGTACGGCCACAGTATTCATGGTTACGAGGAAGACCAGCAGGATGATGATCCCGCCCCAGGCGCGTTCGTAAAAGGCCGGGTCGGCGCGTTTTGCCCATTCATAGATTTGGGCTGGCATGGCCGAGTTTGGCGACAGCAGCCCCTCGGCCAGCGTCTCCGGCGCATTGGAGGCGATGAAGCCCACCATACCGATCAGCAGGAGGGGAGCGGTTTCGCCAAGCGCCTGCGCCAGACCAATGATGGTCCCGGTCAGAATACCCGGTGCGGCCAGCGGAAGCACGTGGTGAAACACCGCCTGCATCTTCGAGGCGCCTACCCCGAGGGCCGCATCGCGGATCGAAGGGGGCACCGATTTCAGCGAGGCACGGGTGGAGATGATGATGGTTGGCAGGGTCATCAGCGTCAGCACCAGACCGCCCACCAGCGGCGCCGACATCGGCAGGTGCATGTAGTTGATGAAGACGGCCAGACCAAGGATACCAAAGACGATAGAGGGCACAGCCGCGAGGTTGGAGATATTCACCTCGATGATATCGGTGATCCAGTTCTTCGGCGCAAATTCCTCAAGATAGATGGAGGCCGCAACACCAATGGGCAGTGCCAGCACCAGAACCACCAGCATCATCGACAGCGAACCGAGCATGGCAACGCCGATGCCGGCAGCCTCGGGGCGCTGGTCGGAGGCATCCGCGCCGGTGATGAAGTCCAGATTGAAGGTTTTTTCGACCACACCGGCGGCGATCAGCGCATCGACCAGATCCAACTGCGCCGGTGAGATGCTCTTGTCATTGGCGATGCTGTCGCGGCTGACGCGCCCTTTCAGATAGCCATCAACCCGGCTGGAGGCGAGGAAGCGGAACTCGACCGTCTGGCCGATTTGATCGGGGTTTGCGATCACAAAATTGCGCAGCTGGGCCGCAGCGCTCTTGGACAGCAGGCCGGTCAGCTGTTTGGCTTTCAGGTCATGTTCGATGCCCAGGCTTTCGATCTTGGCCTGAACCGCGCCCTTGATCAGCGGCGCATAGCCGAAGGTGGACACCTTCTTGATGTCGCCCAGATCGCGGTTGCCTTTCTTGTCCAGCTTGCTCTCTAGCAGTTCGACCTGAAGGGTCATGAACGTCTGGGTGAATGCGCCGGTTCCGCGGGACAGGATGGTGGTCACAAGGATCACCAACATCAGCAGACCGGCAGCAATGGCGGCCTTGCCATAGAGGCGAAAGCGGCGTTCGGCGGCATTGCGGCGCTTGGTGCGCGCGTCGGTCTGCAACAGGGATCCGGCGTGACTGCGGGGCTGTGAGCCGGGCGTTTGGAATTGGCTGGTATCGGTCATTCGTACTGCTCGCGGTATTTGCGCACGATATAAAGCGCCATGATATTCAGGCCCAGGGTGATGACAAACAATGTCAGGCCAAGGGCAAAGGCCACCAGCGTTTCGGGGCTGGCAAAATCCGTGTCTCCGGTCAGCTGCGACACGATCCTTGTGGTGATGGTGGTCATTGATTCCAGCGGGTTGAGCGAAAACTTGGCAATCGCCCCTGCCCCCATTACCACGATCATCGTCTCACCAATGGCGCGCGATGCGGCCAGCAAGACCGCGCCGACAATGCCCGGCAAAGCGGCGGGTAGCACGACCGAGCGCACGGTTTCGGATTTGGTCGCCCCCAGCCCCAGCGCTCCGTCACGCATGGATTGCGGCACTGCGTTGATGATGTCATCGGACAGCGAGGACACGAAGGGGATCAGCATGATGCCCATCACCAGACCGGCGGTCAAAACGGCCGTCGCGCCGGACATCCACTCGACCCCCAGCAGGCCTTCGTCGCCGCGCCCAAAGATGCGCACCAGCATCGGCCCCACAGTCAGCAGCGCAAAGAGGCCGTAGACGATGGTCGGAATGCCGGCGAGGATTTCCAGCAGCGGTTTGGCAACCGCGCGGGTGGTGCGCGATGCATACTCAGAGAGGTAGATCGCCGCAAACAACCCGATCGGCACCGCAACCAGCAGCGCGATGAACGAGATGTAGAGCGTGCCCCACAACAGCGGCAGGATGGAAAGATCGCTGTCGCCGCGGAAATTCGGCGCCCAGCTAGAGCCAAAGAAGAAGTCTTTCCAGCTGTGCAGGCCAAAGAAGTTGGCCGTCTCGAACAACATCGACAGCACGATGCCAACGGTGGTCAGAATGGCGAGAGAGGCCGCAAGGATCAGCAGCGCCATCACGGCCCACTCGACCACGTTGCGGGCCCGGAAATCCTTGTGGGTGCGGCGATAGGCAAAGGCGAGCCCACAGAGGGCCAGCGCCAAGGTCAACACTGCCATCGCGGTGCGGCCCGTTTGGGATTGGTGAAGGTAGGATTTGGCGGCCGCCAGAATATCGGGGCGCACATCTGATCCAAGGGCAACGCCCAGATCCCCCAGAAAGGCGCGCACATCCGTTTTGGCGGCGTCCAGTGCCGAGATCTCGGCCGCGGTGGCAGCACCGCTGCTGATGGCCAGCTCCAGCCCTTCGGCGATGCGGCGCACGTCGCTCATAACCAGACCGCGGGTGGTGTTTTCCGCAATGGCGCTGTCCGGCAGCATCGCCGAGACCGCGTTTTCGATCATAATCGGCTGCGCCAGCAGCCAGACGGCCAATACGCCCATGGCAGGCACCAGAGCGGACAGCAGGACGTTGAAGCCATAATAGTTGGGTCGCGAATGCAGGTCCCGCGCGTCGCCGCCGGCCGTGGCCAGGGCGCGGTTTCGGCCAAGGACATAGCCCGCAGCAGAAAGAGCAAGGAGGAGAGCAACAAGCCAGAAGGTGGGCATCTAGGGCTCCGAAGGCAGTGAATGGGGCTGGCATGGGCCAGAATTGGGAATGACCGGGGCGATGCGCCGCCCCGGCCGGTGTTAGAAGATCAGATCAAGATCAGGAGTTGCCGCCGATGGTGGCTTCGTCGAACACGGCTTCCTGGGTGTCGGCCAGCTCGGGGTCGGCAACCAGACCGTATTCGGACAGCGGGCCATCTTCGCCAGCAATCTCGTCAGCGATGAAGAACTCAGCGAATTCTTTCAGGCCGGGGATCACACCGATGTGGGCTTTCTTCACGTAGAAGAACAGCGGGCGCGATACCGGGTATTCACCGGTGGCGATGCTCTCGGTCGAGGGAACGATGCCGGACATGGTTGCGACCTGCAGCTTGTCGGTGTTGTTCTCGTAGAAGGCCAGACCAAAGACGCCGATGCCGTCCTTGTTGCTTTCGATGCGGGCCAGGGTCTCGGTGTAGTCGCCGTCGATGTCGACCGAACGACCGTCGGTGCGCAGGGCGATACAGGCTTTCTCGGCTGCCTTTTTGTCGCCGCCGTTGGCTTCTTTCAGCACGTCGAAGGCGCCGGTGGCTTCACAGCCGGCCAGGATTACCTTGTCCTCAAACACTTCACGGGTGCCGTGCTTGGTGCCCGGCACAAAGGCCTGAATGTCCTGCGCCGGGAAATCAGCGTTGACCTCGGCCCAGGTTTTGTTCGGGTTGGCAACCAGCGCGCCGTCGACCAGGATCTGGTCGGACAGGGCGAGGAACCAGTCAGAGGGGGTATAGGCAAAGCTGTTGCCCTGAATGTCCGAGGCAAAGACGATGCCGTCATAACCGATGCGGACTTCGATGATGTCGGTCACGCCGTTTTCGGCACAGGCGGCGATCTCTTTTTCTTTGATGGCGCGCGATGCGTTTGCGATGTCGATGGTGTTTTCACCAACGCCTTCGCAGAACCGCTTGAGGCCAGCCGAAGAGCCACCGGATTCAACAACCGGTGTCGGGAAATCAAAGTTTTCGCCAAAGGCTTCGGCAACAATCGAAGCGTAGGGCAGAACGGTGGAGGATCCTGCAACTTGCACCTGATCGCGGGCGGCTGCGGCAGTGGCCGACACGGCGGCGATGGTCAGGGCAGATGTTGTCAGTTTCACAAAGGACATGTCATGTCTCCGGGTTTTTTAAAACGCTCGACCATCCGTTGATGATCGTGGGCTCAGACCTAAAGAGGCTGCATGTGCGTTTTGTGACGCCTATGTAACAGCTGTATGACAGCCGCAGAAAAAATGGAGGGAATGCGGAAATTCGGAAGATTATTGGCGTAAATACCCGCCGAAATACCGCCGATTTGTGCCGCGACATCGCGTCAGGCGGGTAGGATCACGCTAAACGTGGTGCCTTTGCCCAGTTCGCTTTCCATCTTCAACCGGCCCCGGTGGCGGTTGATGATATGTTTCACGATGGCCAGCCCCAGCCCTGTGCCGCCCTTGGCGCGAGACCGGTGGCTGTCGGCGCGGTAGAACCGTTCGGTCAGGCGCGGCAGATGGGTGGGATTGATGCCGGGGCCATCGTCCGTCACCGCGATACGGACGGCATTTGTGCGCAGGGATCGATCGCGTTGGGGCCCGTGCAACACCACATGCACATTGGGTCCGCCGTATTTGATGGCGTTTTCAATCAGGTTGGTGAAGACCTGTTTCAACTGGTCCGCATCGCCGAGGACAATGATGACATCCTCAGGCGCATCAATGGACAGTTTGGTTCCAGCCTCTGCCGCCAGGGGCGCCAAAGTGTGGAGCGTCGACTGTAAATGGCGACCCAGATCGACCTGTTCGCGCGGCCGAACGCGCTCTTGGCTTTCGACCCGGTTCAGCGACAGCAGGTCGTCAACCAACCGGTTCATCCGGTTGCCTTCATTTTCCATGATCTCCAGAAACCGGTCGCGGGCAACGGGATCATCCTTGGCGGCACCGCGCAGGGTCTCGATAAAGCCCAGCATGGCGGTAAGCGGTGTGCGCAATTCGTGGCTGACATTGGAGACAAAGTCGCGCCGCATCTGGCCTGCCTGTTCACGCTCGGTGACATCAAAGAAGGACAGGAGCACCGCGCCGCGCTGCGCATTGCCGACCCCGTTCACGTAGCGCAGGCTGACATCAAACGTGGTGTCCTGCGCGCCGTCTGCGCCAAGGTAGCGGGTTGTGGCTGCGGACTGGTCGCGTAGGCAGGTCTCTATCGCGTCAATCAGCGCGGGCTGGCGCAACACGATGGAGAAATGACGGTCCTTCAGGCTTTGACCCAGCAGCGTAACGGCTGCGGCATTGGCGCCGATCACCCGTTCATTGTGATCGACCATGAGGGCGGGCAGCGGCATGGCACCCAGAAACTCTCCAATCAGATCCATAGCCGTTGCTGCCCCGCCTGAGATTGAACGCTGCGAACTTAGCGCCTGCATGTAACGATAGTTTGGCAGGCGCGGATGAGAATTCAGACTTCCGTTAACTCATCCCGGAAGCGGCGCATATTGGCCTGATAGGTCTCAGCACTGCGGGTCAGCCCGGCGATGGCGGCATCATCCAGCTGGCGAACAACCTTGCCCGGCACCCCCATGACAAGCGATCCATCCGGGATTTCCTTGCCTTCCGTGATCAGCGCCCCTGCCCCGATGAGGCAGTTCTTGCCGATCTTGGCGCCGTTCAACACGGTCGCGCCCATGCCGATCAGCGAATTGTCCCCAATGGTACAGCCGTGCAGCATCGCCTTGTGGCCGATGGTGCAGTTCTCTCCAATGGTCAGCGGATAGCCGGGGTCGATGTGCATGACGGTATGTTCCTGCACGTTTGACCCTTTGCCGATGCGGATCACCTCATGCTCGGCGCGGATGGCCGCGCCAAACCAGACCGAGGCGCCCTCTTCCACAACCACCTGCCCGACAAGCGTGGCATCGGGGGCAACCCAGCTGTCTTCATGCAAATCGGGGGCGAGATCGCCAAGCGCATAGATGGTCATTTCATCTCCTCGAATTCGGCCTGCAGGCCGCGCACATGGTCCGTCAGCTGCGGCTGCTGGATCCGGCGCAGGCGGGTGGCGGTGATAATGGTCTTCAGCGCCTCTTCGGTGGCATCCAGATCATCGTTGATCAGCACATGGTCATAAGAGCCCCAGTGCGAGATCTCATCCCAGCTTTTCTCCATCCGGCGCGCGATGGTTTCGGCGTCGTCTTGACCACGGCTTTCCAGCCGGCGGCGCAACTCGGTGATTGAGGGCGGCAGGATGAAGATCGACAGGGTGTGCTGGCCAAGGGCCGAGTTGCGGATCTGCTGGGCGCCCTGCCAGTCGATATCAAACAGCACGTCTGCACCGCCGTCGATGGCCTGTTTCACCGGCCCCTGCGGCGAGCCGTAGAAATTGCCGAACACATGGGCGTGCTCCAGCATCTCTTCCTCCGCGACCGCAGACTTGAAGGCGTCCACCGAGATAAAGTGGTAGTCCTTGCCATCCACCTCGCCCTCGCGCGGGTTGCGGGTGGTGGCGGAGACGGAAAACCGCAACGTTGGATCCCAGGCCATCAGACGTTTGGCCAGGGTGGATTTGCCTGCGCCCGAGGGCGAGGACAGGATGATCAAAAGGCCGCGCCGTGCAGACATGCCGTGCTCTCCTATTTCTTCTTATTCAATGTTTTGCACTTGTTCGCGCATCTGGTCGATCACCGTTTTTAGCTCCAGCCCGACCACCGTCAAGCCGGTGTTCTGCGCCTTGGAACACAGGGTATTTGCCTCGCGGTTGAACTCCTGCATCAGAAAGTCGAGCTTGCGGCCCACTGCGCCGCCCGCTGACAAGAGGTCACCCGCAGCATCCACATGGGCATAGAGCCGGTCGATTTCCTCGGTCACATCGGCCTTCACGGCGAGAATGGCCAGCTCCTGCGCCACGCGGTCCGGATCGGCGCCTTCGCTGTTGTCCAGCACACGGGCCAGATTGACCTTCAGCGTCTCTGCAACCTTGGCTTTGCGTGCTTCGGCCAGATCTGCGGCCTGTGCCGTCAGCTTGCGAACTTCGGCCAGCTGGCCGTTAAGAACTGCGGCAAGGGCGGCACCCTCTGCCTCGCGCATCTGGACGAATTCGGCCACAAGTGTTTCGAATTCCTTGCTCAAAGCCTTAACCACTGGGGCCGGATCATCGCTGGTGGTGGATTGTTCCAGCACCCCGCGCAGGGTCAGGACCTCGGCCGCTGTGGCCGGGCGCAGATTGATGTTCCGGTCGCCCGCTTCCTGTTCGACGGCGGCCAGAGCGTCGAGGATTGCAACCAGCCCCTCGGGGTTGATTTCCAGCTGGCCATCGCCGCCGCCACTGCGCGACACCCGCAGGGTCAAAGAGACGTTGCCGCGCGCCAGCGCCTTTCCCAGGCTCTTTTTCAGAGTGGCTTCAAGGCCTTCCAGCCAATCCGGAACGCGCAGCCGCAGATCAAGCCCCTTGGCGTTGACGCCGCGCATTTCCCAGCTCCAGCTATGGGCGCCGAGGCTGCCCTGTGCGGATGCGAAACCGGTCATGGAGCGAATGGTCATAGCTGAGTTCTCCGGAGAATAACTGCTGTTTGAAGCACCTAATGCCAAGCTGTGCCCAAGTACAAGGGCAAGACCGGGCCCCCGTGTAAATGGAGATGTTGGTTTTCTTGGTTAATGCCCACGCCGAAGGATCGTTAACTATTAATTAAAGATTTGGTCCAAATTGAATTAGTTTTATGGCATGTTAACGTCACAGTAACCACGCTGTCTTTAGATCGACCAAGCGGCACCGTCCGCCGGGTTTGTCAGGCAGCATCCCGATGGGACGGAGGATTGGACATGCTTTTTGGTGGCCGCAACCGGAACGGGCAAAATGCCGGTGAGGACAAAGTGATAGCAATGAACCGTTTCCGCAGTGGTAAGTCGCTGTCGCCCATCCGGCAGGCAGAGGCCTATTGGTCTGCATTGCGCAAGGGTAACGAAATTCCGTTTCGCAGCCAGATTGACCCGCGTGGGTTGGAAAATATTCTGCGCCAGACGTTCATTCTGGAACGTATCGCACCCGGCATTGCCCGCTTTCGTTTGGCCGGCCAGGCCTTGAATGAAATGGCCGGTATGGAAGTGCGCGGCATGCCCTTGTCGGCCTTTTTCACCCCTGGATCCCGCAGTGAGCTGAGCGCGGCGCTGGAACATATGTTCGACGCCCCCGCCATTGCCGAACTGACTCTGAATTCCGAAGGCACCCGCCTGCATGCATCGCAAGAGGCGCGGATGATTCTGCTGCCGCTGCGCAGCGACCTTGGCGAAGTGAGCCGTGTTCTGGGCGTGTTTGTGTCCGAGGGCAATCCGGGTCGCTCTTCGCAGCGGTTCAGCATCGCCGCCACCGAATTGCGCGCCCTGACAGTGGCCCCGACGCAAGAGGCCGCCGCAAGCAGCGACGCCACACCAGCCGCCACACCGGTGAATGCGCCCAATCCGGGATTTGCCGAAACCCAGGCTCGGTTTGGTGAAGAACGGTCGGTTCTGGACGAAGCGCGGTCATTGGTTGAACGTCAGCGTCGTAAGGCGGACGGAAAACAGGCAGAAACCCCGACAGAGCGGGTGAGCCGGGACACCTCGCGCGGGCGGGCGGCAAAAAAGGCCCCGCATCTGCGTCTGGTGGTCAGCAGGGATTGACCTAAGTGTCATTAACTGTTAAGTAATTCTTAAGTTTCAAGAGTTGGTCATAGCACTTGAAGCAACTTAAACGCTCCCGGGAGAACCCCAGGGGCGTTTTTTTATGGCGTATGCCTTGGCTCGTGAGGCTGGCCTATTGGGGCGTCTGGCTAAACGCAAAACGCTGGCTTCGGTCAGGAAGCCAGCGCAGTTTTTTCAGATTGGACAAAAAGATTAATCGGCCTGACGGTTTTGACGCTCTGTACGCAGATCTGTCAGCTCTTCCGCGACAAGGAAGGCCAGTTCCAGCGACTGAGATGCATTGAGGCGCGGGTCGCAGGCCGTGTGGTAGCGGTCGGACAGGTCTTCTTCTGTCACCGCACGCACGCCGCCGGTGCATTCGGTCACGTCCTGGCCGGTCATCTCGAAATGCACACCGCCGGGAAAGGTGCCCTCGGCCTTATGCACGGCAAAGAAGTCGCGCACTTCGCCCAGCACGGAATCAAAGGGCCGGGTTTTGTAGCCGGTGGCCGATTTGATGGTGTTGCCATGCATCGGGTCGCAGACCCAGGTGACATTGGCGCCCTCTTCTTTGACCGCTTGAATGAGACGCGGCAGGTGCTCTGCGACCTTGCCGGCACCGAAGCGCGCGATGAGGGTCAGCTTGCCCTCTTCGTTCTGCGGATTCAGTTTGCGCATCAGTACCTTGAGGTCTTCGGCGGTGGTGGTGGGGCCGCATTTCAGACCGATCGGGTTCAGCACGCCGCGGCAGAATTCAACATGGGCACCATCTGGCTGGCGGGTGCGGTCGCCGATCCAGATCATGTGGCCCGAGCCGGCAACCCAGTCGCCGGAGGTCGAATCCAGACGGGTCAGCGATTCTTCATATTCCAGCAGCAGCCCTTCGTGGCTGGTGTAGAAATCCACCGTCGAAAACTCGTGCGTCGTATCGGAGTTGATCCCCGCCGCCGCCATAAAGTCGATCGCATCCTGAATACGGCTGGCGATCTCGGAGTATTTCTGGACCTCCTGATCATCGGTAAAGCCCAGCGTCCAGGAATGCACCCGGCTCATATCGGCAAAACCACCGGTCGAGAAGGCGCGCAGCAGGTTCACGGTTGCCGCCGCCTGCGTATAGGCCTGCAGCATTTTATTGGGGTCGGGAATGCGCGCCTCCGGAGTGAAGGCCAGCTCGTTGATGATATCACCCCGGTAGCTGGGCAGTTCGACTCCGTCGATCACCTCGGTCGGGGCGCTGCGCGGCTTGGCGAACTGGCCAGCCATACGGCCAACCTTGAGCACCGGAACCTTGGCGCCATAGGTCAGCACCATCGCCATCTGCAGCATCACTTTAAAGGTGTCGCGAATGCCATCGGCACTGAACTGTTCAAAGCTTTCGGCGCAATCGCCCCCCTGCAGCAGGAAGGCTTCGCCACGGCCGGCGGCCCCAAGCTGCTGTTTCAGGCGGCGGGCCTCGCCTGCAAAGACCAGCGGCGGATATTTGGACAACTGTGCCTCGACGGCTGCCAGCGCGTCCGCATCCGTATAGTCAGGCATCTGAACCCGCGGTTTCGCGCGCCAGTCCGCTTTTTGCCACTCACCCATTGCCTTGGTCTCCGCCTTTAAAAATATGTTACCGCTAGCATCCTGAGGCCATAACTTGACCCGCTGACCTTTGCGCTCGTTGCCTCTCTATACAAAAGTGCGACCCGAGAGACCAGTTGCGAAATGCGAAGTCTTGACGCGGCTTCGCTCCTGTGATCACGGTTGTGGATCGCGCCTCCGATTTTTGCCAACGGGGCCGTGTAAGGGAGTATCAATACACATGGCAGATCAACGCCAGATTGGCGGGGCACAGCCCATTGCCAGCAAGCCCAAACGTTACGTCTATGTGCTGCTGGAAAACTTTACTTTGTTATCTTTTGCGTCGTCTCTGGAGTGTCTGCGCATTGCCAATCGCATGTCCGGCAAGGATGTCTATTCCTGGACCATGCTGAGCGAGGATGGCGGGCCGGTCACCTGTTCCGCCGGCACCACCTTCAATGTCGATGGGAGCCTCGCGGAATTGCAGCGCGATGATGTGATCTTCCTTGTCTCCGGCATCGACGTGCAAAAGGTGACGTCCAAGAAGATGCTGGGCTGGCTGCGCCGCGAAGCGCGCAAGGGGCTGACCATTGGCGGCCTGTGCACGGCCGGCTATGTGATGGCCAAGGCCGGGCTGCTGGACGGTAAAAAGGCGACGATCCACTGGGAAAACGCCGATAGTTTCGCCGAAGAGTTCGATGAGGTTGAGCTGACAAAGTCGGTCTTCACCATTGACGGCAACAGGATGACCACCGCCGGCGGCACCTCTTCAATCGATCTGATGCTAAAGCTGATCGCCGATGACCAGGGCGAAGAGATGGCCAATCTGGTTGCAGACCAGCAGATCTATTCTTCGATCCGCACCGATCAGGATACCCAGCGCCTATCCGTGCCGACCCGCATCGGCGTGCGCCATCCCAAACTGTCGATGGTGATCCAGATGATGGAAGCCAATATCGAAGAGCCGATCAGCCCCTCAGTGCTGGCAAAAGATGTGGGCATGTCGACCCGCCAGTTGGAACGTCTGTTCCGCCGCTATCTGAACCGCAGTCCCAAGCGTTACTATATGGAGCTGCGTCTGCAAAAGGCGCGCAACCTGCTGATGCAGACCGATATGAGCGTGATCAACGTGGCACTGGCCTGCGGCTTTGCCTCGCCGTCGCATTTCTCAAAATGCTACCGCGCCCATTATGACACCACGCCTTATCGCGAGCGCGGCAGTCAGGCCGCGCGACTGTCATTCTGACCGATCATCGGGACAGACGGTAGATTGCTCCGTCTGTCTCGGAGGCAAACCAGATACTGCCATCTGGCGCTTCGCGCAGATCCCGGATGCGGCCGGTTTGTGGCCCTTCTAGCTTCTCGCGTTCCATCAATGGGGCGCCGGACAGCCTTGAAATATAATCAAACTTCAGCGATCCGACAAAGATATGTCCGCGCCATTCGGGCCAGAGCTTGCCTGAATAGACCATCAGCCCCGAGGGCGCGATGGAAGGATCCCAGAAGTGGCGCGGCTGCTCCATTCCCTGTCTGGTCTGGCCTTCGCCGATCTTGCGCCCGGAATAGTGGGTTCCGTAGGAAATCACCGGCCAGCCATAATTGCGGCCCCTTTGGATCAGGTTCACCTCGTCGCCGCCCTTGGCGCCATGTTCCACCGCCCAAAGGCGGCCCTGGGCGTCGAACCCCATGCCCTGCGGGTTGCGGTGGCCATAGCTCCAGATCTCCGGCTTGGCACCGGGAGTACTGACAAAGGGATTGTCCGCCGGAACCGATCCATCCCGGTTGATCCGGATGATGGACCCTTGCTGCAACCCGAGGTTCTGGGCGCTGTCACGCTGGCCGCGTTCCCCGAGGCTGACAAACAAGGTGCCATCCGGTGCCTCGGCCAGACGGGAGCCGAAATGCCGCCCGGTTGAGGAGGACGGGGCGGCCTCGAATATCACGCTCACTTGCTCCAGCCGCGGGCTGTTGGGCGGCCAGACCGCCCGCGCCACCGCGGTGCCCGCGCCGCGCCCCTGACGTTTTGAAAAACTTAGGAACAGGACGCGCGAGCTGGCAAAATCGCGGGGAACCAGCACATCCAGCAAGCCGCCCTGCCCCTCGGCGGCGACTCGCGGCAGGCCTTTGAGGCGCGTCATTACGCCATCCGCCACATGGATCAGCGCCCCGTCGCGCTCGGTAACCAGAAAGCCGCCCCCCGGTAAAAAGCCGATCGCCCATGGGACATCGAACCCTTGGGCAATTTTTGTCAGGCGCAACGCGCCGTAACTGCTGTCCAAAGTGTCGCAAACAGCAGGCGGGGCGAGCAGTGCCAAAATGAATGCAAGGCGCAGGAACATTGCGTATCTCCCGGTATTCCTTTGGTAACTGTAGAAAGTCGGCGCAGAATAGCCAGTCACGATTTGCGTAAGGATAAGAACAGCGTCAATGCCACGGCTGGTTTACACTCTGCTCTTTTCTTTTGCATCTGGCCCGCCTAGGATTTTGGCTGGACAGAAAATGTTCCACCAATTCTTGGGAGTACAAAAATGAAAAAACTGCTGATGGCCACCGCTGCCGTTGCACTGACCGCGGGCATGGCGCAGTCCGAGACCGTGAAACTGGGTGTTATCTTTGGCTTCACCGGCCCGATTGAATCGCTGACCCCGACCATGGCGGCCGGCGCCGAGCTGGCGATGGAAGAAGTCAACACAGCTGGCGGCATTCTGGGCGGCCAGATGATCGAAAGCGTACGCGGCGACAGCACCTGCGTTGACGCGGGCGCAGCAACTGCCGTGGCAGACAAGATGATCACCTCGGACAAGGTCAGCGGCATCGTTGGCGCCGACTGTTCCGGCGTGACCGGCGCGGTTCTGCAGAACGTCGCCGTGCCCAACGGCATGGTCATGATCTCTCCCTCCGCCACCTCGCCCGGTCTGTCGACTGTGGACGACAAAGGCCTGTTCTTCCGCACCGCCCCGTCGGATGCACGTGAAGGCGCGGTTCTGGCGCAGATCCTGCAGGAACGCGGCATCAACTCGATCGCCATCACCTATACCAACAACGACTTTGGCAAAGGCCAGTCGGATGCGATTGCCACCTCGTTCAAAGAGTTGGGCGGTGAAGTGACCATCGTTTCGGCGCATGAAGACGGCAAAGGCGACTATTCCGCCGAAGTCGGCGCGCTGGCCTCTGCTGGTGGTGACCTTCTGGTTGTCGCCGGTTATCTTGATCAGGGCGGTCTGGGTGTGATCCAGGGGTCGCTGGATTCCGGTGCCTTTGATATCTTTGGTCTGCCCAATGGCATGATCGGTGACTCGCTGCCGCAGAACGTTGGCCCCGATCTGGACGGCTCCTTCGGCACCATCGCCGGGTCCGACAGCGAAGGTGCGGGCATCTTCCAGGAGATCGCAACCGCAAAAGGCTTTGACGGCTCTTCTGCCTTCTCCTCCGAATCATATGACGCAGCAGCCCTGCTGATGCTGTCCATGCAGGCGGCCGGTTCCAACAAGCCGGGCGACTATGGCAGCAAGGTCATGGATGTCGCAAATGCCCCGGGTGAAAAGATTAATCCGGGTGAGCTGGGCAAGGCGCTTGAGATCCTCGCAAACGGCGGTGAGATCGACTATCAGGGCGCGACTGGCGTTGAGCTGATCGAACCCGGTGAGAGCGCAGGCTCCTTCCGTGAGATCGAAGTGATCGACGGCAAGATGACCACCGTCCGCTTCCGTTGATCTGCAACGCACAGCGTTAAAACAAGAACAGCCCGGGTTTTGCCCGGGCTGTTCCAAATTCAAAAAGGGCCGCAAAAATGTGGCCAGGGGATAAATAAATGATCGTCGTTGAAGACGTGCATAAGCACTTCGGCGGATTCCATGCTGTGGATGGCTCCACACTGGAGATAGCCAAGGGCTCTATTACCGGTCTGATCGGCCCGAACGGTGCCGGCAAGACCACTTTGTTCAATGTGATCGCCGGGGTCCTTCCTCCGACCTCCGGGAAGGTCACCATGGACGGGGAAGACATCACCGGCCTGCCGCCGCACACATTGTTCCACAAAGGGCTGCTGCGCACCTTTCAGGTCGCGCATGAGTTTTCCTCGATGACCTGCCGCGAGAACCTGATGATGGTTCCGGGTGGCCAATCGGGTGAGGCGCTGTGGAACACCTGGTTTGGCCGCAAGCGTATCGCCGACGAGGAACGCGCGCTCAGGGCCAAGGCCGATGAGGTGCTGGAGTTCCTGACCATCAGCCATATCGCTGACCTGCGCGCAGGTCAGGTTTCGGGCGGTCAGAAAAAGCTGCTGGAGCTGGGCCGCACCATGATGGTGGATGCCAAGATCGTCTTTCTGGACGAGGTTGGCGCCGGCGTGAACCGAACCCTGCTCTATACCATTGCCGATGCCATCAAGCGCCTCAACGAGGAGCGCGGCTATACCTTTGTGGTGATCGAGCATGACATGGAATTCATCGGCCGCATCTGCGACCCGGTGATCTGCATGGCCGAAGGCAAGGTTCTGGCTCAGGGCACCCTGGACGAGATTAAGGCCAACGAGCAGGTGATCGAAGCCTATCTCGGCACCGGTCTGAAAAACAAAGATCAGCTGGCCAAGGTTTGACCCCCAGCATCGACCGCCCGCGGCACTTCCGCAGGGCACGGAGGACATGAATGTCTGAACCATTTTTGATCGGCGAAAACATGACAGGCGGATACGGCAACGGGCCGGATATCCTGCATGACTGTACCATCGCCGTGAACCCCGGCGAAATCGCCGTTATCGTCGGCCCCAACGGTGCCGGTAAATCCACCGCCATGAAGGCTGTCTTTGGCATGCTCAACGTGCGCTCCGGTTCCGTCCGGCTGGACGGCGAGGATATCACCGCGCTTTCCCCGCAGGACCGCGTGGTCAAGGGCATGGGTTTTGTACCCCAGACCAGCAATATCTTTACCTCGATGACGGTCGAGGAAAACCTCGAGATGGGCGCGTTCATCCGCACCGACGACATCCGCCCGACCATGGAGCAGATCTATGACCTGTTCCCGATCCTGCGCGACAAGCGCAATCAGGCGGCGGGTGAACTCTCCGGTGGTCAGCGCCAGCAGGTTGCCGTTGGCCGGGCGCTGATGACCCAGCCCAAGGTCTTGATGCTGGACGAACCCACAGCGGGTGTATCCCCCATCGTCATGGATGAACTGTTTGATCGCATCATCGAGGTCGCCCGGACGGGCCTACCGATCCTGATGGTTGAACAGAACGCCAAACAAGCGCTTGAGATCGCGGACAGAGGCTATGTGCTTGTGCAGGGGGCCAATGGCCATACCGGCACCGGCAAAGAGCTGCTGGCCGATCCCGAAGTGCGCCAATCGTTTTTGGGGGGCTGATTGATGGATATCCTCAACGCCCTGGTGGCACTTACAAACTTCGTCCTTATTCCCGCAACCGCCTATGGCAGCCAGCTGGCGCTTGGCGCGCTTGGCGTGACGCTGATCTACGGCATTCTGCGGTTCTCTAACTTTGCCCATGGCGACACCATGGCCTTTGGCACCATGTGCACCATTCTGGTGACATGGATGTTCCAGTCGATGGGGGTTAGCTTCGGCGTGTTGCCGACGGCCCTGCTCGCCCTGCCCTTCGGTATTCTGGGCACCATGGCGCTGGTGCTGTTCACCGACCGCACCGTCTATCGTTTCTACCGCCAGCAGCGGGTAAAACCGGTGGTCATGGTGATGGTATCACTGGGTGTGATGTTCATCATGAACGGTCTGGTGCGTTTCATCATCGGCCCCGGCAACCAGCGCTTTGCCGATGGTGAGCGTTTCATCATCAAGGCCCGCGCCTTCAAAGAGATGACGGGTCTGAACGAAGGTCTGGCGATCAAGACCAGCCAGGGCATCACCGTGGTGACCGCCATTCTGGTGGTGGCAGTCCTGTTCTGGTTCCTTAACAAGACCCGCACCGGCAAATCGATGCGCGCCTACTCCGATAACGAGGATCTGGCATTGCTGTCCGGCATCAACCCCGACCGTGTTGTGATGATCACCTGGCTGATCGTGGCCGCATTGGCGACCATCGCAGGCGTGCTCTACGGGCTGGACAAGTCCTTCAAACCCTTCACCTATTTCCAGCTTTTGCTGCCGATCTTTGCCGCTGCCATCGTTGGCGGCCTCGGCAATCCACTGGGCGCTATTGCTGGCGGCTTTGTGATCGCCTTCTCCGAGGTGCTGGTGACATATGCCTGGAAAAAGGTGCTGATCTATCTGATGCCCGAGGGCATGGGGCCTGAGGGCCTCGCCCAGCTGTTGAGTACGGACTACAAATTCGCCGTCTCCTTCATGATCCTCGTGGTCGTCCTGTTGTTCAAGCCCACGGGCCTCTTCAAAGGAAAAGCGGTATGAGTGAGACTGTCCGCAATTCTCTTCTCTTCGCCTTCGTTGGCCTGCTGATCGTCCTCGACGGCACCATCGATTTCGCCTTCTTCTCCGGTTCGTGGAACTCGGCGCTGGTGATCCTCAACATGGGGCTAATCTCGGCCATCATGGCGCTGGGGGTTAACCTGCAATGGGGCTTTGCCGGTCTGTTCAACGTCGGCATCATGGGCTTTGTCGCCCTTGGTGGTCTGGCCGTGGTGTTGATCTCTTCGGCCCCCACCCCCGGTGCCTGGCAGGCCGGTGGCTTTGGCATCATCCTCGCCCTTTTGTTGGGGGCGATGACGATCCTCGCCTGCACCGTGATCTATAAGAATACGCCCAAGGGACGTTTCCGCGCTGTGCTGCTGATTGCCGTTCTGGCGGTGGGCTTCGTCGTCTACCGCAAGATCTTTGATCCTGCGGTTGCCGGTGTCGAGGCGATCAACCCAGCCAATGCGGGCAATATCGGCGGCCTCGGCCTGCCGGTGCTGCTGGCCTGGCCTGCGGGTGGGCTTCTTGCTGCCGGAGCCGCCTGGTTGATCGGCAAGACCGCACTCGGTCTGCGCTCCGACTATCTGGCCATTGCCACCCTTGGCATTGCCGAGATCATCATCGCCATCCTCAAGAACGAGGACTGGCTGGCGCGCGGCGTGAAAAACGTCATCGGCCTGCCCCGTCCGGTGCCTTACGAGGTGGATCTGCAAAACGATCCTGGCTTTGTCGAAAGCGCGGCCAGTTACGGCCTCGACCCGGTAACGGCCTCCACGCTATTCGTGAAACTGCAGTACTCTCTGCTCTTTGCGGTGGTGCTGATCATCCTTCTGGTCATGGCGCAGGCCGCATTGAAAAGCCCCTGGGGCCGGATGATGCGCGCCATCCGCGACAATGAGGTCGCAGCAGAGGCGATGGGCAAGGATGTCACTCGCCGTCATTTGCAGATCTTCGTCCTCGGCTCCGCCATCTGCGGCATTGCAGGCGCGATGATGACAACGCTGGACGGTCAGCTGACACCGGGCACCTACCAGCCGCTGCGCTTCACCTTCCTGATCTGGGTGATGATGATCGTTGGCGGCTCCGGCAACAACTTCGGCGCCGTGCTGGGTGGTCTGTTGATCTGGTTCTTCTGGATCAAGGTCGAAGACATCGGCCTGCTGGCCATGCAGTTGATCACCTCCGGCATGGCCGATGGCAGCGCGCTGAAGATCCATCTCATCGACAGCGCCGCGCATATGCGGATGCTGACCATGGGTCTGATCCTGCTGCTGGTCCTCAGGTTCAGTCCAAAGGGACTGATCCCCGAGAAGTAAAACAAAAAACGCCGCCCCGGATCTCCGCGGGCGGCGTTTTCACATCCGTTTCCTCTTGCCACAAATATCCCCGCCGGAGGCCTGCGCTTGAGCCTCGCGAAAGTGCTATGCCATCATCGCCCCTTGAACAGACCGCCGAGAATCCCGCGCACAAGACGACGCCCGGTGGTGCCTTTAAGCTCCTTGATGACGGCCTCGGACATGGCGGTGGCAAAGGTGTCCTTCTTGCGATAGCTGCGCGATGAGGACCGGCTGACCCGCGCCCCTGAATAGCGACGCGCAGATTGGTATTCCCGCTCGGCGATGGGCAGCTCTTCCGCCTTTTCTTCCTGCTGTTCTGCCTTGATCGCCGCGGCTTGGGCGCGCTGTTGCAGGATTTCATAGGCCGATCTTCGGTCCAGCCGCTGGTTATATTTCGCCCTCATATCCGAGGCGGACAGAACCTGCGTCCGTTCTGCATCTGTTATTGGCCCCAGCTGCGAACTGGGCGGCCGGATCAGGGTGCGTTCCACCACACCGGGCACGCCTTTTTTCTGCAACATGGAGGTCACGGCCTCGCCAACACCAACTTCGCGTATGGCCTCCTCGGTCTCAAAACGCGGATTGTCGCGGTAGGTTTCCGCCGCCAGCCTCAGGTTCTTGCGATCCCGCGCCGTAAAGGCCCGCAGCGCGTGCTGGATGCGATTGCCCAGCTGGCCGAGGATATCCTCGGGCACATCGGCCGGGTTCTGGGTGATGAAATAGATCCCCACCCCCTTGGAACGGATCAACCGCGCCACCTGTTCAACCTTGTCGACCAGCGCTTTCGGGGCGTCCTCAAACAGCAGATGCGCCTCATCAAAAAAGAAAACCAATCGAGGCTTGTCCGGATCGCCAACCTCTGGCAGTTCTTCGAACAGTTCGCTCAGCAACCATAGCAGGAAGGTGGAATAGAGCCGCGGGGCCGACATCAGCTTATTGGCCGCAAGAACATTGACCATGCCCCGACCCGTATCATCACAGCGCATCAGATCCGCAAGCGCCAGCGCCGGTTCGCCGAAAATCTGCGCCCCGCCCTGATTTTCCAGAACCAGCAGCCGCCGCTGAATAGCCCCGATCGAAGCGGTAGAGATATTGCCATACCGCAGGGACAGATCCGCACGGTTTTCTCCGACCCAGACCAGCAGCGCCTGCAGATCCTTGAGATCCAGCAAGGGCAGCCCCTGTTCATCCGCCAGTCGGAAAGCAATATTCAGGATCCCCTCCTGCGCCTCGCTGAGCTCCAAAAGCCGCGCTAGCAACAGCGGTCCCATCTCAGCCACGGTTGTACGCACCGGATGGCCCTGTTCACCAAACAGATCCCAGAATGTGACCGGGCAGGCATGATAGCCATAGTCATCAAAACCAATGGTTTCGGCCCGACTTGTAAAGGCATCATGCAGCTTGTGTCCTGCACTCCCCGGTTTTGCCAAACCGGAAAGGTCGCCCTTCACATCCGCCAGGATCACCGGCACCCCGGCATTGGAGAACCCTTGGGCAAGGATCTGCAGGGTCACGGTCTTACCTGTTCCGGTCGCCCCGGCGATCAGACCGTGCCGGTTGGCATATTTCAGCTTGAGCCCCTGCTTGTGGCCATAGCCTTCGCCGCCGCCACCCAGAAATACCGTCCCGTCCATACTGCCTGCCCTTCGCATGATATTTTTGATTGTGAATACTCTATTTTAACCTTTGGTTGCGAGTGTAGTCATGTCCGGGAAAGTTCTCTAACTTTTTTCGGGCACTTCCTCCCTGTCAGACTGGGCCGTGCTTTTGAGCACGGCTTTTTTTTTGCAAAGCACTTATGCCTGCAATTTGAGCATGCGCTGGCGCAAAGACATTTGGTGCTAATATTTTTTCAGGATACTTGTTGACCGGAGCCCGGTGCTTTCGTAACGTCTCCACAATAACTAAGTCGGCCGGTCCGACAGGGAAAAATTTGGAAAGGGGAACCCGCAGAGGTTCCCTTTTTCTATTTTGACCTCATCCCTCAAAGTTGAAGTTAGTTTCGCGCATTTCCCCGCTTGCGGCAAATTTCCGCCCCTGACACTGCTTTCATGCCATGCTAGGCCAGTGTTCAGACATTCTTAAGAAAAAGAGGCAGGCATGTTCAATTCCCTGAAACCGATGGTTGCCGTGATGGCGCTCGCCCTTGCAGCCCCTGCCGGGGCACAGGACACTTCAGGCGCAGCCGGCGGTACTGCAGATGAAATTCTGGATATGGGCCAGTCGGTCGCGGCCGAGACCGAGACAGCCCCCTCCGAGGGTCCGAAGCCCGGTGAGCGGTATTCCCGCGAGAAACACGGCGATTGGGACATGGCCTGCGTCAAGACCAACGCCGAGACCGATCCCTGCTCGATGCTGCAAATGCTGAACGGCCCCGACGGCCAGCCCATGGCCGAAGTATCGCTGTTCCGGATTGCCCAGGATGGCGGTGTGGCGGTCGCGGGTGCCACTGTGATTGTACCGCTTGAAACACTGCTGCCGGCGGCATTGACCATCTCGATCGATGGCGCGCCCGGCAAACGCTATAACTATACATTCTGCAACCCTGTTGGCTGTGTCGCACAGATTGGCCTGACGCAGGGCGATGTCGATTCCATGCAGAAGGGCAACGAGGCCACCTTTGCGATCCGTCCCGCCCCGGCCCCCGATCAGCTCATCGAGCTAAAGATGTCCCTCAAAGGTTTCACATCGGCCTATAAAGCCGTGGATGTGGTGCAGCAGTAAGCGGTTGCACGGACAGAAATTCGACCGAACAAACGCCGCCGCATCAAACCGATGCGGCGGCTTTTAGATTTACGGAATGCTTCAGATCCGGCGCAGGGCCAGAACTGCGTTCAACCCGCCAAAGGCAAAAGCATTGCTGAGCGCTACCTGAACATCCGCCTCGCGGGCTTCATTTGGCACCACGTCGAGAGCGCATTCTGGATCCGCCTCATCATAGCCAATGGTAGGCGCCACGATGCCGTCGCGCAGGGCCATGATACAGGCCAGAAGCTCCACCGCGCCGGTGCCGCCGATCAGGTGACCATGCATCGATTTGGTCGAGGAGATCATCAGACTGTCCGCATGCGGCCCAAACACATCGGCCACAGCGGCGCATTCGGTCTTGTCATTGGCCGCAGTGCCGGTGCCATGAGCGTTCACATAGGCCACTTCTGACGGGTCGATCCGGGCATCCGTCAGCGCGCCGGAAATCGCGCGCGCGGCGCCCCGTTTGGAGGGCATCACAATGTCAGACGCATCCGAGGTCATGGCAAAGCCGGCAACTTCGCAGAGGATTTCCGCGCCGCGCGCCTTGGCGTGCTCGAATTCCTCAAAGACAAATATGCCCGCACCTTCGCCCTGTACCATGCCGTTACGGTTGGCACTGAAAGGTCGGCAGGCGTCTTTTGACATCACGCGCAGCCCTTCCCAGGCCTTCACCCCACCAAAGCAGAGCATCGATTCAGATCCCCCTGTCAGCATCGCCGGCGCTGCCCCATAGCGCACCATCTGAAAGGCCTGCGCCATCGCATGATTGGACGAGGCGCAAGCGGTGGAAACGGTAAAGCTGGGCCCTTTGAGGTTGAACTCCATCGACACGTGGCTGGCGGCAGCGTTGTTCATCAGCTTGGGCACCACAAAGGGATGCACCCGGTTTTTACCGTCCTCGTAAACGGTGCGGTAATTGTCATCCAACGTGGTCATGCCACCGCCGGAATTGCCCAGAACCACACCGCAACGGGCGGCCAGCTCGCCGGAAAACTCCAGCCCTGACTGGGCCATAGCTTCGCGTGCGGCGATCAGGGCGAATTGGGTGAACCGGTCATAGAGCGCCATCTGCTGGCGATTGAACCGGCCCTCGGCCTCAAAGCCGCGCACCTGACCACCGATCTGGATGGCCAGCCGGTCCACATCGCGCATTTCCAGCTTGCCGATGCCGCACCGGCCTTCGCGCATGGCCTCCATGGTTTCGCTGACGGAATGCCCCAGGGCATTGATTGTCCCTGCACCGGTGATGACGACACGTTTCATAATGCAACCATACCTCAGAAGGTGTTGTTATTTCTCGGAAACCAGCTTTTCGATACCTGCGATGATCGCGGCAACACTGGTGATGTCAAAATCACTTTGATCGGGCGCATTGGCGTTGAAGGGAACGGTGATGTCAAACTCTTCTTCGATGGCAAAGATGCTTTCGACCAGCCCCAGACTGTCGATCCCGAGGTCGTCGAGCGTGCTTTTCGTGGTCACATCCGAAGGTTCGAGCAGCGCCTGTTCGGCGATGATCGCGATAACCTTGTCCTGAATGCTCATGTCTGAACCCTTGTTCTTGAGTTATGGCCGCGTGTTTGGCCGCCCAGCTATTTGAAAACCGCCTTTTTCAGCGCTTCAATATCGCGGAGCAGCCTTGGAAGGCGTCTTTGCGCCTTATACATCTCAGTATGTGTCTCCATTTTGACAGCCGGGTAGCCCATCATCACGCGGCCCGCCGGCACATTGGAAAGCACCTTGGTGGCGCCGCCGAGGATCGCCCGGTCGCCAACCGTAATATTGTCGCCCACACCAGTCTGGCCGCCAAGAATGACATTGTCGCCAATATCGACAGATCCCGATAGCCCAGCCTGACCGCACAGCAGGCAATCTCGCCCGACCCGGCTGTTGTGGCCAATGTGGACCTGATTATCCAGCTTGCTGCCCGATCCGATTTTCGTGTCGCGGATGGTGCCATTATCGATGGTGCAGTTGGCGCCGATTTCCACATCATCCCCGATGGTTACCGCACCAAGCGAATGGATGCGCAGCCAGCTCTGGGCCTTGGCATCGCCCTGATCGCCGAGGGTCTTACGAACATTTTCGGCGCCGGAAACCTCGGGTGTGACATAGGAAAACCCATCTGATCCGACGCGGGCACCGGGCTGGGCGCGGAAGCGATCACCGATTTTGGCGCGCGCGCCAATGCTGACCATTTCGCGCAGCTGGGCCTCTGCACCCAGTTCCACGTCCGCACCGATGTAACAATGTGGGCCTATGACAGAGCCAGCGCCAATCTTTGCGCCTGCAGCAATGATCGACAGCGGCCCAACGGATACATTCTCGCCGATCTCGGCCGTTGGGTCGATGACGGCGGTTGCATGGATACCGGTGGGAAACCCCTGCCCCTTGTCCAGTTCGACAGTCACGCCGCCCATAGCCATCCTTGGCCGCGCCGCAAAAATCGCGGCCTTCAGCCCCATGTCTTGCCAGTCAGCACCGACCCAAAGCAACGCGGCCTGCGCCTGCCCTTCACCCAGTGCCTCGGCATATTTAGGAGACATGGCCATCGCCAGATCCTGAGTACCCGCATCTGCAGGCTCAGCGGCACCGGTAATGACCAGATCCAGGTCTCCGGCTGCGTCAGCTCCCAAGGCTTCGGCGATCTGGCGGACTGTGTGCATGGCGGGCCCCTTAAAACAACGTGTCAGGGCCGAGCTTTACCCCTGAACGCCGGGCAAGACCACCCCTGCGGCATCCAATGCATTCCATACCTTGGCGTCACGACCATAGATATCGCGGCGGAATCCAGCCTGACCTTTTTCGCTAATGTAAGCGGTGCGATAGATGATATGCACCGGTACCTGGACTTCCAGATCAACCTTGGTTTCCTTGCCAGAGCTGAGGATACGGTGGAAGAAATCCTTGGGGTTTTCGGTCTGTTTGGCCAGCAGCGCATAGGCAAATTCAAACGGTTGTGCCAGACGGATACAGCCGTGGGAATAGGCCCGTACCTCGCGCGCGAAAAGGTGCTTTTGCGGGGTGTCATGCAGGTAGATGTTGTATTTGTTCGGAAACATGAATTTCACCAGCCCCAGCGCGTTGCGCTTGGAGGGAGGCTGACGCATGGCAAAGGGGAATGTCTTGGCAGTGTACTGGGTGAAATCCACGGCGTCCCGGCTGACATTGCGCCCCCGGCTGTCGGTGATCAGTAACTGACCCTGCGCATGCGGGTTCTTTTGCAGTTCCGGCAGGTATTCCTTGGTGATGATCGAGCGTGGCACGTGCCAGCTGGGGTTAATGATCATATGTTCCATCACGTCGGAAAATTCCGGCGAACGGCGATCGTGAACATTTTTGCCAATGACCGAGCGGGTCTCGAAGGTGACGGCACCGCGGTCGACGATCTTGGCAGTGAAATCGGTCTGGTTCACCAGAACATGACGATCGCCACGCTCCGGATCCAGCCAGCGTTCACGCTCCATCGCGACGATCACAGATTTCAGGCGGGCAGAGACCGGCTTGTTGATTTCTTTCAGTGTGCCCTCTCCGGCCACCCCGTCCAGCTCCAGCCCGTGGGCGGCCTGAAAACGCTGAACAGCCGCAGAAAGCGACGCATCAAATGTGCGCGAGGCACTGCGGTCAAGGAAACCCATTTCGATCAGCCGGTCGCGCAGTGCAATGACCGCAGCGCCGCTGTCGCCGGGTTCCAGTTTGCGTCCAGCCGGCACAGTCGCGCCCCAGCCGCCCTGCGAAATCAGTGTCTCAAGCCGCATCTTTTCCTTCATAAGGGCGGCGTATTGCGGGTTCTGCGGTGCCAGCCCGCGCAGATAGGCGGCGGGCGGGTTGTCGCGGAACCCGGTCAGATAGGTCATCGCATCAGGCGCATTCTTCTTGCGCACCATACCGTCATCGATTTTGGCGGGCTCCAGAATGCCGGTTTGTACGGCGGATGCATAGTCTACGAGCGCCCGGCTGAAGGCAGCCTCGATCCGGCCAAGGTCATGGGTACTGCGGGCCAACCGCAGCATCTCCTGCAGTTTGACTGCCTCTCCCGACCGATCCGGAAGCCCGTGGTGTTCTATGTTGCGCAGCGCGTCGAGGAAAACCCGGCGGCGCAACTGGCCAATTTCGCTGTCGACAGTCCAAAGCCGCGCATAGCCGTTCTCGCGGTAAAAGGCAGCGACGGCGCTGTTGTCCCAGGCCGCCTCAGCAACCGATTGCTTGAAGGCCATCGATTGCGCAGCAGCAGGTCCGGCAAACGGAACCGCACCGGCGAGGGCCAGCGAGAAAACAGCGGCCTTCCAGCCTTGTGAAACAATCAAACGGGGCAACGCGAGCATCTAGACCTGTCCTTCGGCAATAATCATCCGCAATGAAATCATTGCCTACATGAAATTCTGATGAATGCCACCCGGCCTCGTCCACTCACAATTTATTCATGTGACATTGAGGCTTCACTACGATGCAGCAATGCCGCACCGCTAGTCTGAGAGGCCGATCAAACAAGGTTAAAACAGCCGAATGCGCAAAAAATCGCCGAAAATTCCCCCTAAATAGCTTCAGAATCAATGAATCCTTTGACGGCGAATCATTCTGTGGCATAGGGTGTTTCCAAAAGGGGATAGATGAAAATTGTCCGTAACATCGGGCACAGGCAGGACTAACGTACGGGACGGCGCAGAACTCATGGCAGGATCAACCACGGGCATGACCCGCCGCGGTTTGCTTGGCGCATTTGCGGCAACAGCAGTGGCAGCAGCACCTACATTCTCGAATGCCGCAGGCTTTCTGCGGGGATCGGGCGACATCCGTCGCATTCGGATGTTCTCTGGCCGAACCGGCGAGCGGATCGATATGATCTACTGGATCGACGGCAAATACATCAAAGATTCAGTGAAGGAAATCAATCACTTCATGCGCGACTGGCGCAATGATGAAGTGAAGCAGGTTGACCTTCGCACCATCGACATCATGGCCGCCTCCCACAATCTTCTGGATGTGAGCGAGCCCTATATGATGCTTTCCGGCTACCGTAGCCCGGCAACCAATGCGATGCTGCGCCGCCGGTCGCGGGCAGTGGCAAAGAACTCTCTTCATATGCGCGGTCAGGCTGCGGATCTGCGGCTGTCGTCGCGCTCTGTCAGCCAGATGGCAAAGGCAGCTCAGGCCTGTCATGCGGGCGGCGTTGGTCGCTATTTCCGCTCGAATTTTGTCCATATGGACTGCGGCGTGATCCGCAGCTGGAACGGCTGAGCCCCGTCCAGAAGACCGGAATATAAAAACCCGCAGCCATTGGATGCGGGTTTTTTGATTCATCATGAACGTCTTTATCGTTAAAGGAACCGCCTATTCTGTACCTGCCACTCTCCTCTAAGAAGAAGCCGCATTTTGCCATTGCGGCCCGCCTGCCGCACCGCTATACGACCTAAACAGGCACCTGTAGCTCAGCTGGATAGAGCGCTGCCCTCCGAAGGCAGAGGCCAGAGGTTCGAATCCTCTCAGGTGCGCCATATTTATCAAGCACTTAACTTGTCGGCCAATCGAGCCATTTCTGTTACACGTAACAGAAACCACCGGGGCGCTGGCGGTTCTGGTTGGGAATACGAAGGGCTGGCTCTCAAGCCTTCCATTAGTCCTGCAGCTCAGGCCGCGCAGACAACTTGTCCGGCACGGGCGCTTCGTGCTTCTCCAGACATTCCTTTATGCCTGACCAACGAGATGTGCAAAGTGAGTTAGTACTGACAACTGCAGATGTTGGGCGCGTCCTCAATTTTCCGAAGTTCAGTGGTGAAGGCTGCGTCCAACGCGTCGTATCGGGCAAGGAGTCCCTGGATATAGGCTCCCGCCTCCATCCACGCGGTAATGTCTTCGAAACTGCCGCGAAGTTGCAGTAGCATCACGAGATCGACGATGGATATTTCGACCTGTGCTGTGATCATCATTATGCTCAGCACCGCTGGCGCCTTAAAGATCCCGGAACTTGATGCGGATCCTGGCAAGAGCGACGCGGATTCCTGAAGAATCGCCGAGGACAATCCGACAAATTCGCCTGGCGCCCAACCGACGACGCCATGGGAAAATTCGGTGACGATGCGGTTGATAAGGCCAAGATCGGAACTCGGAGAGTCTGAGTTACCACCGACGCTCAGTACTGTTTGCAGTGGCTTTGGCAAAGACCCAGAGAATCCCTTCAGGCGATAGGCAACAATTTTTTCGTTGTACTCCATCATCTGCCGGACACCGAGGTAAGTGCTCTGAGTGGCACTACGATTTGCGCGTAAGTCACCCAATAAGGTTCGCGCCACGGCGCCTTGGTTCGACAGTTTTTCGGCATCGCTGCACTTCCCATAGGACCGCGCCTGTTGGGCAAGATCAGCAAACCGGTCAAACACATTTGGCGTCTTGCGGGATTGCGCTAAAAGCCAACTGTCCAGACCTTTGTTGGACGCCAATGTGTCGGTCAGAGGCCCGACCTTCCTGATCAAAGCACCGTTGCCATCGGTATCATCGCCAGGGCCCGGGTAGAGCCTTTTACCCGGCAGCGACGTGATCGGAGTCAGGATTCGGCGGGCAGTGTTTCGCAATTCGTCTGGCGCCGTAACCTGTAAAAGGGCGTCCCGAAATGCAGCGTCGCAATTGCGGACAAATACGGTTTTCGTGGTATGCGCCACATCAACCCAAATGCCGGTCTCAGGGTCTCGGGCGCGGGTGCTCATTGACACTTGGGGGGCGACAACCTTTTTTTCGGCCCCGGGTTGTACGAGATATGCAAGCTCAAATCCGAACCGCTTACTCTGACTTTCACTCGGACAAACAATGACTTGCGGGATGGTATTATGGCATATCGCTGAACCTTGAAGCACCAACGGATCTTCGGTTCGAAAGGTTGCTTCGACTTGGGTGAATTGCCGGGATCCGGTGTCCAATACTTCGGCAGTCAGGCTGTGTTGCGAGAATGTAGGATCACGCATCGGCGAACTGCCCATCGGCCTATGTTCTGTCGAATTCCCAGCTTCCACTGTGGCAACTGCCTTGATCTCTCCCGTCAGCAACTCCAAATCCAGCGTGATTGGCGTGCCACTGATGTTAAGGATGTGGCGGCCGGCCCGCACCCCGGGCCAAAATGTTAGATCAAATTCCAGGTATTCGATCCCTGTTGGATTGTGGCCCAAGCGTGGACGGCTTACTTGAATTCCAGTGGAGCCTTGCATCGCAGCAGATTGAAAACCCCAAAGATTATTTCCAACGGCTCGGACAATCACTGTTGGGCGCTGATCCGGAAACGGTTGATCAAGTGACCAAGCTGGTGTCGAGGGGTCAAAGACGAGCTTCAAGTGGGTGTCAGATACTGCGGTGCTTGAGCTCATATGCGCTAAGTTCGGGGCGTTCTGCACCTCCACATGCGCTATTGAAGGCAGCACTCGCTTCCAAACTGACTTGCCTTCAGTGTCTTTGTAGCGCCAATGGCCGTCCATTGTATTTGGCCCTGACGCGTTGAGGCTTTCGATCCCTCCCCAATGACCGTGCAAGCCGTAGGCATGCTCTATTTCGAATTGGTTGCCAGCCGGATTGGAGCTGAAGCTTTGAACAAAGAAGTTGCTCTGGCCGGGTATCAGATATTCGAATTTCCAGTCCGAGCCGGGTATTGGCACCCGAGTAAACTGGCAGTCCAACATCTCTATGTCTTCACAGGGGTCGATGCGATCTCGGTAAATAGAGGCACGAAAACTGCTGGGTGTATTTTCGTATTGAACATTACCCCAACTAATAGACCAATTTCCTTCGGCTCCCACATGGCGAGTCGGATCAGACTGTGCATTGGCGGCAACGACACTGAATGACAGCATGCCCAATACATATAGCAGACAAACGCGCATTTTTGGCCCCTTAGCAGGCTACGGGTTCACCAAAGCCTAAGGCAGTGACGCGGCGAGTCAACTGAGAGGTTTGGATGTAAGTTCTCGCTCTAGGAGCAATCCACTGATGCCGCCCAGTTGGACGGGGATATAATCCGACCTTGGTGCACAGTATCCAGCAAAGGCAGGGTCCGAGAAACACAAAAAGCCCAGGCTTTCACCGGGGCCTTCTTTCAGACCGGACTTCTACTTTGCCGCCGCAGTCGGCGCACCTTGCGAGCCTTGTTATCCATCCGTCTGCATTCCCTGTCGTGGCAATCCCTACAGACAAACCAGAGATTGGCGGGGGCCAGCACAAGATCAGGGCGTAGGTCGTACGGCCTGATGTGATCGACCACAGCGGTCGACTTGTGCCGTCTGCCCTCTCGTAGGATCACGCCGCACATCTGGCAGGTCCATTGGTCTCTCAGCAGTATGGTGGGGCGAAGCTTACGCCATGCCCATGTCTCGTGGATGGCAGCCATGTCTATTATTCCGCACTTGGCGGCTCCTGCGGTCAGCCGCTGATGCACTCTGGTCTTCATGCCGGCGCTGGTCTGACGGTCCTACCGGGGCCGGATCGGTCGAAGAATTCTGCCTGTGGCTGCTGATGAGCCAGTTGGCCACCTTTATATTGAAGCGTCGCCCCCTAAGCCTTTGTTGCTGCCTGTAGGCCTCTGCTCCACTCCCTGTCTCAAAGTATGCGAGGGTAAATGCCTCCTGCGTTCCCCTGAGTGGCATTGCCATATTCCCGTCCAGCTTGCAGGACGCTCGGCGTTTTTGCGCACCCAATCAGCCTTTCCCTTAACGTGCGGCCCAACGGATTGGGTGAGAGATAACGATCATTGGGTGTTCTGGAAAAAAATTGGTAGCTCAGGAACTTAGCCTGTCCAATCGAGTCTCGGACACCACTTGTACACCCATAGGCGGATTATTGCGGCGTATGTGAAGACACATCGAAAGGTGTAGCTGACCTGCTACTTTCCCGTCAGATCAGTACAAAAACTTCCTTCAAAAACAACGCAGTTCAGAAATGCCCAAATAACAGGCACATCAAGGTAAATCCTTTGATTACACTGTAAACTGAGGGTTTTTTTGCATGAACTAACAGACTTATCCACAGTTTCAGTGGATATTCTTCGGTGTCTGCAATAATTCCTGCACGTTCAAGCCGTCATCAACGGCAACAAATCGTCCTGCAGAAACAAAGAAAGCAGCGCTCTCCATGAGGAAAAAACGCTGCTCTAGCAGTATACTACCGCATTCCGACCCCACCGCAACCCTTAATTGATTCACTTAAGAGGCTTCTACCCGCCCAAATAAACTTCGTCCTTCGGTCGGAAGAAGATCTTCTGATTGTGCAGCTTGCCGAGAAGGTCGTGGATCTGACGGATGTTTCCCTCTCGTTCAACACCACCCGCATCTCCGGTCTCACGATGCTCACTAGACAATTCTTCGAGGGATTTCCGGAGGGAATTCTCTATCATGGCGAGATCCTCCACCGACAACTCGAACATTTCATTGAATTTCGGCATTTGATACTCCTCTTAGGCTATCCAATTCCAAAGCTCTTACTTGGATCATACCACAGCGCGGTAGACGAAGGGCGCCCAATCAATCGGTTGGGAAAAACTCGGGAGCAAGCATTGATACCGGTCCATGGACTTTGATCGATAACAGTGCCTCCCTCGCCTGCGGGGCCTCACCGATTTTATTTCATCGCAGCAACTTGCAGCTAGGTTCTATTGCTCTATTCGATAGTCTTCTGGAACAAAAAAAGTGTAGTCGCGTTCCGCCACGGCCTCATGGCATTCGTGGCAATATGTCATCTCTTGGCTCCGGTCTCCAATTGTGTCGCCGAACAAAGAGCCATCAGGCATCACCATGACGTAGCGCCAGTCCGCAGTGGGTGGATTGCCGCCATCTCGCAATTTTTCCATGACAAACATTGCGCCGGGGTAAAGGTGATTATCGTCCGTGACCGTCATGCTGTCTTTTGCCAAGACCGAGCCCGCTGGTAATTTTTCCCCGTCTTTCAACGTTCCGTAGTTGTGGGCCATAGAGTTCGCATAGCTGTTTACGTAGCGCTGGCCGTGTGTCGCCGAGATAAATGGGGCGTCATTGAACTTCGACCATCCTTGGTAACCGGATATCATGCTGAGATGTGAAGCGGCATAGCCTGCATCCATCTGAAAAATCAGATCATCATAGACTTTAAGAGCCTCGTCCTTTGACAGGTCTGACGGATTAGGGATGGCGAGATGAGCGTCATGCTCTACAGATTGAGCCGCTGCAGGTAGAGCTAGAATACCTGCTTCAATAATTGCAACTGCGAAGAGGAGTGGAGCGCTTTTCCTGTCTGCTACCATAGTTCCTAGCCTCCTATCCGAAAGTGACTTGCTGCCAATTCTGGAAATGTAATTCGCTTTGGTTTCAAGTTAACGGTGCAGACGGACAAAAATCAGTGTTTCGATGTATGCCCGCCCCCTCGTTTGATCAGCCTACTAGGCGTTGGCTGACCTCCCAACAATCAATGCCTCAAGGAACCGCCCACCAGATCTAGTCAGGCGCCCTCGTGCACAGGCTCGGCCCGTCCTCTCACAACCGACCAGATCGCCGTTTGCTAACCAGCCGACAGCCGCTGGATAACCTCGCGCCACCTCATCTAGGAGTTCCACGCATCGCGGTGCCTTTCCTCCTCGGTCCTTTGCTGCACCTGTCACGAAGCAACACAATCACCGCAGGAGCACCCTGAGCAGCCCTGTGCGGCCGCTTCACGCAGAAAGCCATCCTTGCAAAGTCCGCCTTTCGCCCAGGTATCTCAGCCAGAAGATGCCGCGATGCCGCTTGAGAACCGGTCATTGTGAGAATTGTGGTACGATAAACTGCTGAATGGAAGCTAGGCTGACTGCGACTGATCCCAATCCACAATACCCTCAAAGTCTGAGTTTGTTTCCCAACCCTCTGCTTGCCCCTCTGCAATAACTTCTGAGGGTCCGTCCTGTCCAAGATCAAAGCGGCCGACGATCCCCGATAGACTGGTCGCTTCCTGCTGCAAAAGCTGGCTAGAAGCAGAGGCTTCTTCCGCCATGGCGGCGTTCTGCTGGGTGACCCCATCCAGAGTCTCCATCGAGCCATTGATCTCTTCCAGGCCCTCGGATTGCTTGCGTACCCCGCCGGCAATTTCGCTCACCAGGCTGGAGACCTCGCTCACCTGACCGATAATCCCCGTCAAGGCATCCCCGGCCTGACCCACCATTTCGACTCCATTGGCGACATGGGCCTCACTGGCTGAAGTCAGTTCCTGGATCTGGCCGGCAGCCGTTGAGGTCCGTAGCGCCAGTGCTCGCACCTCAGAGGCGACCACTGCAAACCCTGCGCCGGACTGGCCTGCGCGCGCAGCCTCTACTCCGGCATTCAGTGCCAAAAGGTTGGTTTGAAAGGCAATGTCGTCGATCATTTTGATAATTTTGGAAATCTCCATCGAGGTCTGCTGGATCTGATCCATTGCGCTCACCGCTGCCGTCACAACCTTGGTACTGTCTTCGGCCTCGGACCGGGTGCGGCTCATGGCTTTGTCCATCTGCGACGCCTGTTCCGCGGTGGTTAGAATATTGGCGGTCAGCTCACGTAGCGCCGTGGCAGTTTGTTCCAGTGTCGAGGCCTGACTTTCGGTGCGATGCGCCATTTCGTCGGCTGCAGCACTTTGCTCCTGTGAGAACCTGCCGACATGTTCAGAGGCGCTGATAACCTCGCTCATTGAATTGCGCAGATTGACGAGGCTCTGGTTGAAGTTTTCGCGAAGGGTTTCGTAGCTATCTGCAAAAGGCGCACGGATATAGCAGGCCAGATTGCCAGCCTGAAGCTGCGACAGCGCCCGACTAGTTTCCTCAACCACGGCAGCGGTTTGTTGGGCAGCCTGTACCTCGCGGACGGCGGCAGCGTCTGCCTGCTTCAGCTTGTCGCGGAAACTGTCCAAGCTGCGGGCCAAATCACCCAGCTCATCGCTTCGGGATTTCCCCTTGATATCAATGTCATAATCATCATCTGCCAGCGCATTCGTGGCCAGACGCAGAGCCAGAATGGGTTTCGTGACCCGGCGCGCGGCAACCAAGGACACCAAAATCGCAATCAACAAAGAGCCTCCGATCACCGCCATTGCGATAAGGCGGATTTGGTTCAGCTCTGCAAAGGCCGCTGCCTCGTCGGTTTCGAGAACCAGCGACCAAGTAAAACCAGGCAGATCAAGCGGCATCACCAAGGCGGTTGCACTGCCCCCCGCCATAGCGGGTACCCCATCAAAGCGTGCAGCCTCTCCGTTTCGGGCGGCCTGCGTCTGCGGCACTTCTGGCAATGCATCTAATACCTCGAACCCATCCCCCAGTACCGAGGGGCTGCGCGCCAAGCCATCGGCGCTGACCAGATAGATGTTCTGGTGCCCTTCATCCCTCAAGTTTTTGGTCAGGGCCTGTACAACCCTGTCACTGCCCAGACGTACCGCGATCACACCAACTGTCTTTTGTCGCTTGTCGAGCACAGGTGTCGCCAGAAAGGCAGAGGGGGCATCACCCGGCCCATAGAGTGTAAAATCAGAGTGTACCACATGCCCCGGTTCGGCCAGCAATGCCTCGGAGAAAACTTGGCCCAGGCCGGTTTCGGCGAGTTCGCCGCTGGCAAAGCTATTGGCATAGTCGCCCAGCTTGCTAACCGAGTAGATCATCAGCCCTTCTAGATCAAAAAGATAGAGATCTTCATAGCCGTTTAGTTCAACCGTACGCTGAAAGGTTGGGTGATAGCTGGCATGTGATTGGCTATAGTAGGAACCGTCACCGGGATCGACAAGCTGAGCGCGTTGATCAACCGTGTTTGGGTTGTCGCTTACATAGACCTGTTTGAGATAGGCAATTGGGTCAGCCTCTTCGATCATACCGATTACACGGGAGAAATTGCTGACCGCACGGAAAACCGTTGGTTGGGCCGCTTGGCTTGCCAGGTTGGAATGGGTTGACGAGATCAGGAATTCCAGCGCTTGTGCGCCAGCCTTGGCCTCGATCTCATGAGCCATATAGATGTTCTTGCGGGTGCTTTTCTCGGCCAATGCATAGATCAGAAAGGCTACAGTCACGAGAAAGGTCGCTGTCAGCGCCACCATGATCATCGGAAGTTTTGCCGAAAGTGGTAGCTTTTTCATCTTAAACATCACCGGGTCCTTAACTGGGCCTGCCTCTTTAACTTTCGAATTCCCAACGATCCTGTCATGAACACACAAGAGAGGGACTGCCTAAGTGATGGCTCACAAAGCCTGATAAAAAGTTGATTTTTGCTAATTCGTGCGCGCATCGCAGTCCCAAGGCACAATCCAGGACCTCATTTGGGTTAGGCTTGGTTAGGCAGGTTTCAAATGCACCGTCCTCGGCGCCGTCATCCGATTGATAACTCGCAACACAGCGCAAAATTGACCGGTTCTTATACAGTGCTAACCGCCGTACCGAAGTAAGGATCACATAGGACAGTAAAGACGAGCCGGATTGAATAGCCCCGAGTTTCCTAGATGCCTCCAAGCCTCAGTTTCCGCTGTCGTTCGAAATTGACGGGCGACAGCATCCCGTTCCTCGCATGCTTTCGCTTCGGGTTGTAGAACATTTCGATGTAATCGAACACGTCCTGCCTGGCTTGGTCACGTGTCCTGTAGGTTCGGCGCCGGATCCGTTCACGCTTGAGCAGGTTGAAGAAGCTCTCGGCTACAGCATTGTCATGGCAATTTCCACGTCGGCTCATCGAATGCTCAAGATTGTGGACCCGCAGGAAGGAAGCCCAATCCATGCTGGTAAACTGGCTGCCCTGACCCGAATGAATCAGCACCTGGGCCTTCGGCTTTCGTCGCCAAACGGCCATGAGCAGCGCCTGCGGCACGACGTCGGTCGCCTGACGGTTTTGCATGCACCAACCCACCACGCGCCGGGAATAGAGGTCGATGACCACGGCGAGATAGGCAAAACCCTCCTGGGTCCGGATGTAGGTGATGCCGGTCACCCAAACCCTGTTCGGGTCTTCAACGTCAAACTGCCGGTCGAGAGTGCTGTCGACCGCGACAGACGGCTTGCCGCCATAATTGCTCGGGCGACGTTTGTAGCCGATCGGCGCTTTGATGCCGGCCAGCTTGGTTAGCCGCGCCACACGGTTCGCGCAGATGCTTTCGCCCTGATCGAGAAGGTCATCGTGCAGCTTGCGATACCCATAGACCCCACCGCTCTCGTCCCATGCTTTCCGGATCAACTCGGTCTGGCGCCTGTCCTCTCGCGCCCGCTTGCTCAGCGGGTTCTTCAGCCAGGCGTAGAAGCCGCTTGGCTGGATGCGCAGGCAACGGCACATCGCCCGCACAGAGAACTGTCCGCGATGCTCGGCAACTAAAGCGTATCTCACCTTGCATCCCTGGCGAAATACGCGGTGACCTTTTTTAGGATATCGCGCTCCTCTGAAACACGCGCCAGTTCGTTCTTCAAGCGACGGATTTCTGCGTCCTTCTCAACTTCCCCGTTCGACGCCTTCGCAAACTTCCGCTTCCATGCGTAGAGTGAATGCTGGCTAACGCCAAGCCGGTCCGAAACCTCTTTAACCGGGTAACCCCGCTCGGTGATCTGCGCCACTGCATCACGCTTGAAATCATCGCTGAACATGCCCTTACTCATCATGGCCTCCTTGCCTCAAAATTAGGGAAGAAGGCGTCCACGAACCATGGGGCTATTCATCCCATAATAATAATGGGTTTTTACGTCGAAAATCACATAAGCGAATCCTCTCAGGTGCGCCAATCATTTCAATTGCTTAGACTGACTGATGCCAGCGTGTTTTTGTGACGCCTGGGATACCGTCTGTTCCGTACATTCATACGCTCAGCCGTCCTTCAATACGCACAAAGACTCTGGATCACATCGGATCATGCTCACTGCAAAAAGATAAGTTCGGTTGCAGTTCTACCGTTTGATCAGATCTCAATTTCATCCAGCAACACTTCTATCTGGTGCAGGCTAGTCTCAACGCAGCGCGCAAAACCGGCCTTGGTTGCATCACTAAGCAAGAGGTCGGTTTTAAGACTGACTTCTAGGTTATTGAGCTGTGCGCGAAGCGCGCTCAGTCCCAGTATTCCCGCAGAGCCCGCAAGACTATGCGCTGTGCCCGTCAGGGCTTCATCCGGATCACCAGCCAGCAATTTGGTAAAACGCCCCAGGTCTGAGGAGAGGAGCGAAACCCAATTTCTGACCACGTCCGGGCTAGTCGCTTCAAGTAGGTCAGACAGAACATCCAGATCCAGATATTCCTCTTCGGACCCCTCTGTCTGGATGCAATCGCCCTCGTGCCCGCGCAGTGTTTTCAACAAATCAGCGCGTGTAACGGGCTTGTTCAAGACACTGTCCATACCTGCTTCAAGGCAGGATCGTATGGTCTCTTCATCCGTATATGCGGTCAAGGCGACGATACGGGCGCGCGTGTTTGGGGTCTCAGCTGATCTGATGATCTTGGTTGCTTCGATTCCGTCCAAGACCGGCATACTGACATCCATCAGAATCAATTCGTATGACCTGCCCTGCGCCTTTAGCGTGGCAATCTTTCCGTTTTCCGCTTCATCCGCTTGGATACCGTAAAAGCCCAGCAGATCCTGCAACACACTTCGATTCAATGGGTTGTCTTCTACAAGCAGCACTTTCAGTTTTGACAGATCCGGTCGGTCAGTCGTCTGTACACCTTGTGCCTCATGCTCTTTATGCGCGCCTTGATCGGTGACTTTCACGGGAACTTCGAAGGTGAAGGTAGACCCCTTCCCCAAAGTGCTCTTTGCACTCAGTCTTCCCCCCAACTGACCAGCGATGCGACGCGAAATCCCCAGCCCAAGACCCGTCCCATCCTGAGACCGCGCCAATGAGGTGTCCAGCGTCACGAAGTCTTCGAACACATCGTCCAGACGATCTTGCGGAATTCCGATGCCGGTGTCGGTTATGTCAAATACCAGCCAAGCGTCATCCGGTGTTTTGTACTTAGAGGTTACGCAAACCTTGATAGTGCCTTTCGCTGTGAATTTGTTGGCGTTTCCGACCAGATTGAGCAGCACCTGGTGGATACGCCCGAGATCAGCCTGAACGACCAAATCATGGACGCCAACAAAATCTCCCGATATTTCATTGCCTCTCGCATTGGCGGCAGCCCGGTTGTTTTGCACAATTTCTCTGATGCAGGCAGTTGGTTCAAAGCTCTCTTCGCGCAGTTCAAAACTTCCGGATTCGATTTTGGAAATATCCAAAACGTCGCTGACATGGCTGAGAATCTGACGACTTGTGCGCCGCGCGATTTCCAGATTGCGCGCCTGTTTGCTGGTTGTCGGATCATCCGAAACCAGCTCAAGAGAAGCCATCAAGCCATTGAGCGGATTGCGCAATTCATGGCTCATAACGGCAATGAATTCACTCTTTGCCTTTTCTGCCGCCAGCGCATTATCCCGCGCCTTGATCATATTATTCTCTGTCTCTACCCGGTTCGAAATGTCCCGGATAAAGGAAACAAAAATGGCACCGTTTGCGTCTTCGGCAGATGCGATCGACAACTCAACCGGGAAGATCGTGCCATCCTTGCGCAGGGCTTCCAGTTGGACCAACCCGCGGTCCACAACGCGTTTTTCTCCTGTTTCCAGAAACCTTTTCATTCCTTCACGGTGCATGTCCCTGTATTTTTCGGGCATCATCAGATTGGTCATATCCTGGCCGATGACATCCTGTCTTTGGTAGCCAAAGACCTTTTCTGCTGCACCGTTGTAGTCAATGATCCTGCTTTGCGCGTCTACAACCAGAATGGCGTCGAGACTGGCCCCAACCGTGGATTGAAGTTTTTGAGACGCGCGCTGCGCCGACAGCGCCCTGTCCTCGGATCGACGGTAAGTTCTGATCAACACGAAAAACGCGCCCAACAAGGAAACCAATAGAATCAGCGAAACACCGGCGACTGTGGCCAATAGGGTGGAAAAATCGCTTCGGCGCTTGTCGCTGGCCTCAGCGAACACCCGAAGCGCCTGCAATGAAACATCGCGCACATCTTCGATGATCCCCGTCAGCTCATTGTCCATGGCAAACAGCTGATTGCGTAGATCGATGTCTGGACCGTCGATCACCTCTGTCTGCTGATTTATCCAAGCGGAGATCCCGGCCACTTTCTGGGTGAAAACCTGGTTGTCCTTCAGTAGTGCATTCCTACTGGTCGCGACGAGGTTATCAACTCTGGAGTAGGTCAGGTCGAAGGCGCGCCGGACATCTTCCAGCTGGGAGGATGAAGCCAGTCTCGCCCGATGAACCGCGCCTTGCAGGCCGAGGAATTCGACTTCCAGTTGGGCGAAATTCCACTGCGTGTTATCTGTTGGCGCCGTACGGATTTCCTTGAACTGGTTTTGGATCTGAACGCCCAAGGCACTCAGTGCGAGCAGGTTTACCACGATGAACGCGATGAGTATTGACGACCGAAAATTAACAAGCCCAAACATGCGTTTAGTTTGGACATTCCAGCGCATGTGAATAGCCCTAATTTGCTAAAAGTCGGTCCAATTGCCAAATGCTGCGGGAATAGATGACTTCGGTTTGAAACCTTGCTGCACTGTCATAGGGGTATACGACCCAGAGCGGGCCTTTCTTGCGCAGAGACAGAGCTTCGCCATTCCATTCATAAGCGATGATCGGTGCAGTTTCGGTCAGGGAACTGACGGGGATTTCCACCGCGTAGTCATTGATGGCTGTGGCCGCAACAACACCGTCCACAATGCCAACAGCCTCCAGAACCTCTTTCAGGGGCACGCCGACAAAGGACTGTTCGTTTTCAGTCCATATAGTGGATGTGGTAAATTCGACCCGGCTCATGTTTTTCAACATCTCGCCGTCAAATTGGGCGGTGTCCCCAGCATTTGTCACCGGAACCGCGCCTGAAACTGTAAGCAATACTGCGCCGTTTGCGGGCACGAGGTCTTGTGCATGGGTCGCTCCGGCAAGGGTGACGGCAACAAGGCAACTCAGGAAAACTCTTCGGGGAAACATATCAAACTCCACCTAACACTCTCACCTTTTGATAGCCCAAACCGAAAGATGCTTCGCGATAGGAGAAGAGTAGCGTTGATATCCAAAAGTATATCTGGCCTGCTCAAACAGACGGAATTGTAGACATTTTCCTCACTGGTTGGCCTTAGGATCCTGTGTATCCTGATCTGGGGCGATTACGACGTTGCGAATTTGAATTGGGACAGCTGCCCTCTGTGTGTGAAAGGTATTTGGAATGCGTGTACTTGTTGCCGACGATCACGAGATGGTTCTGGACATGATGGACATGCTATTGTCCAGCGCGGGCGATATCGAGGTCGAAACCGCGACGGATCTTGAGGGCGCGTTGGAGAAGATCGCCGCGGGATCGGACCCGGAGCTCATTTTATTGGACTACAACATGCCGGGCATGAACGGGCTCGAGGGGCTTACCCGCATGATAGAAAAAGTCGACGGTGTTCCCGTTGCTTTGATGTCGGGGATCGCCCCCAAATCCATCGCCCAGGATGCCTTGGATGCTGGCGCAAAAGGGTTTATTCCCAAAACCATGCCAGCCAAATCGCTGATCAATGCGGCCCGCTTCATGGCCGCAGGTGAAGTTTTTGCGCCCGTTGCCTTCATGACTGCCGAGGATAGTGCCGAAGACAATCCGCTGGCCAAGGGACTGAGCGAACGGGAGCTTGAAGTTCTGGAGGGTGTTTGCCGCGGCTTGGCTAACAAGGAAATCGCGCGCGAACTGGATCTGCAGGAAGTGACGATCAAACTACATATGAAAACCCTTTGCCGCAAACTGGAAGCGCGCAACCGTACCCATGCTGCGATGATCGCTAAAGAAGCCGGGCTGTTCTGAACAACCCGGCATATTGTTTTAAAGCTGCAAACCATCCGATACATCATCGAAGAACGCCAGCCCCAGATCCTCATGGTCCACCAGACGGATGGTGCATGAACCGATAAAGATGTCGAGCGCGTTGTCGGCATAGGATGCGTTTTCGGCCAGCCAGTCTTCTTTCGTCTGACCATCCAGAAGATCCATCTGCCGAAGATCAAGCCGGTCCTTCTCCCCTCCATTGCGGGAGAAGTCAGTGATGACATTGGTGTTGTGGTCCAGATCCTCGGAATAGAACACAAAACAATCGCTGCCTTCGCCGCCGGTGGCCAGATCACTGCCCTGGCCCAGCCGGATCTTGTCATTCCCAGCGCCGCCATAGGCTTCATCGTCACCTGTGTAGGAACTGATATAGTCCCTTCCCTCGCCTCCGTAGACGATATCGTCCCCTGACCCGGATCTCAGCCTGTCATTGCCCGCGCCTCCGTAGACCATGTCATCACCGGAACTGGCATTGATATCGTCGGCCCCCTCGCCGCCGTGTACCGTATCTGCGCCCGATCCTGCATTGACGGTGTCATCGCCTTCATTGCCATGGATTTCATCATCGCCAGAGCCGCCGATTAGATTGTCGTTGCCGACACCGCCGGACAGGTTGTCGTTCTCGCGCCCACCGGACAGCGTGTCATCGCCCTCGCCTCCGATCAAAACATCGTGGCCAGTTCCGCCGTCCAGAATGTCAGCGCCGGTACCACCATCCAGAGTATCATGGCCAGCGGACCCGGACAGGAAGTCGTCTCCGCTGCCGCCATGGATGACATCATTATCCTCGGGCAGGAGATTCCCAAACGGATCATATCGCAAGCCGGCCGCATCATAGACCGACACATATTGGGATACCGCGTCAGGCCCTGCTCCACCATATAACGCGTCGTCACCCTCGCCGCCGGAGATGTCATCACCAAGGCTTTGACCAAGGATCAGATCCTGCCCATAGCCACCATCAATGCTGTCTTTACCGCCGTTGCCCTGGATATTGTCATCATAGCTTTGTGCGTCATCAGGTGCGGGCGTCAATGACGGCGATCGGATAAGAACCGCGGCATATGCGTCCGTTTCGGTAAAGGGATCCATCGCGCGTGGATCCATGGCGCCATCGTTGGAGTAAGACTTCGGCGCGGCCGTCACCAATTCCAGTGCGGCAGTGCCACTTTCCTCATCCAAATGAACCCGGTAGATACCGCCAGACGTCGCAGTGGCATCGTCCATGTCATGGTCACCACCGTTGCCACCCACATAGATATTTCCGTCCCCATCGATAACAGCTGCACCAAAAGTGATCGCCGGCGCCCCGTTTTGAGCGACACCATCAATGATGGTCTGCGTTATGGACAGCGTTGAAAACCGTGGTTCGTGGCCACTGACATCGACCCTGAAGATCTTACCCGGCGCGCCTTCGGAAGATGGGCGGACTGCGCCGATAAAGCTCTGCGAGGCCGCGTCATAGGCGAGATCCCACACCTGATCCGTGACCATTTCTTTGGGCAACTTAAAAGTCTGAGAGATCGGGTTTCCGTTCCCATCCAACTGATCCACGTCGATTACGGAAATGCGATCCATCGAGCTCTGAAAGGCCCAAAGATTACCATCGGCGTCAAAGTCACCGGTCCATGCCCGATAGGGACCTTCGCCAATACGATAGCTGTTTCCGGTCGCGTCCATCATCACGATATCTGCCTGCGCCACCGCATTCCCGAGGCTGTCGGTGCCGTCTTTCACGGCAATGCCGTAAATCAAGTCGTCCTGTTGATTGAAGCCGATGCTATTGACCACCACGGTTCCATCGACGCCAGCTTTTTCGTAGGTTTCAGTTTCCGGATCAAAGACGTGAAGGGTTCCGTTCAGGACCTGATACATGTTGGACTGACCCTCGGCAAAGGCGTCAACGGTCACTGTTTGATTGCCGATCAGCACCTCCTTTTCATAGTGAAAGGCCGGCGTGTCCGTATCAATTGTGGGCGTAGCCTGTGACGCGCTTTCAATACTGCGAAAGGTCAGTTCGCCCGGTTCTCCGGTTCCCAGAATTTCAAGAGTGTGGTCCGAAAAGATGGCTGAATTGGTGTCGAACTGGTCAATAACCACACCATTCCACAGCACCTCTACCGCACCTGACAACGTACCCGCCCCGTAGTTGGCCGCCAATTCGAAACTGACCTCATATTTTGTACCGGCAATTGTTTCGACGGTCTGTGACATGCTGGTCTGATCGCCTGGCTCCTCGGAGGTTACCCAAGCACCTGATTGGCCATATTGCGCGAAACTTGTCGCATCAAGAGAGCCTTCGAGTAGGTTTTCCGCGTCAAAATCTCCAAGGATCCGATCTGCCTCGTCTTTACCCTCGATGATGTCGTCACCAGCCAATCCCAAAATGACATCGCCCTCTGCGGTGCCGATGATCGTGTCGTTTTGTCCTGTTCCAGCTACCTGAACCATGGTTGCACTCGCTCTCATAAATTGTGTGGGGGATTACCAGGCAATGCCCTGGTAGGTCTCATTCGATACCTTGTCGCGGTGCGCACGAACCAGGTCGATCACCGGCTTGCCCGTTGCTGCCGCCACGGCGTCGCGATAGGCCGGATCATCGTGCACCACGATCAGCGTATCCGCCTTGGCCAACACCGTATCAACAGAATCGCACAGCATTTCGGGCAGAACTTCTGCGATCTTGGCCAGACCGGGACTGCCGTGGGCGACATAGGCCAGTTGCGCCGCAATTGGCGTTTCGCGGGTGACGGCATTGTCATGTGCCACGAGATCGATACCCTCGGCATGAAGGTCGGCCATGACTTCCAGAATTGGGCTTTCGCGCAGATCATCGGTGCCGGCCTTGAACGCCAGTCCAAGAATTCCGATCGTCTTGGCGCCGGTTTCTTTGGCCATGCGGGCGGCTGTTTGGATGTGTTCCGAATTGGAAACCGGCAGGTTCTGGATCATTGGAAGGTCGACGCCGTATTGGGTGGCAATGTGACCTACGGCGCGCACTTCCTTGGGCAGACAGGAGCCGCCATATGCAAAGCCGGGGCGCAGATAATAGGGGCTGAGGTTCAACTTCTTATCCTGCACAAAAACATCCATGACGTCATGGCTGTCCACACCAGTTGCCTTGCACAAGCGGCCGACTTCATTGGCAAAACACACTTTGGTGGCGTGCCAAACATTGTCGACGCATTTGACCATTTCGGCTGTTTCGATACTGGTCATCAAAGGGTTCGGGTCGACGCTTCGGTAGATGTTGGCGACGATGTTTGCAGTACGCGCATCTGTCGAGCCAATCACGGTTTTCGGCGGCGCATAGAAATCAGCGATGGCCACGCCTTCGCGCAGGAATTCCGGATTGAAGCAGACACCAAAATCACGTCCCGCGACCTTGCCCGAAATCTGTTCGATAATCGGCGTCATCACCTTCATGGTCGATCCGGGCGGCACCGAGCAACGCATGACAACAACGTGGAAGTCATCTTTGCTTTTCAATCCCTGGCCTATCGCTGCGGCCGCTTGTTCAATGTACTTCAGATCGCAACTGCCATCCGCAGCAGTCGGTGTTCCCACCGAAACAAAGGTGACGTCGCTTTCAACCACTGCCTGAACCAAATCCAATGTGGTTGAAATCAATCCATTTGTTACGCCTTCGCTAAGCATGTCGCCGAGGCTTTGTTCGTGGATCGGAGACTGCCCTTGGGCAATGGATGCGCATTTCTGTGCGTCCACATCTACACCGATTACCCTGTGGCCCAGCTCGGACAGGCAGGCGGTGCTGACGGCGCCAACGTATCCCAATCCAACAACGCTGATGGTGGCTTTTCTTTCGACGACTGAAAAAGGTGACAGGGCCTGAGCGGTCGCATTCATGGTCAAATCAAACATTCCTCACACTCCCATTCAAGGTTATGAATTAATTGTAATTAATTGTTTTAAATCAGTCTTTTGCGCCAAAGGATAATAGGCACTGCTGTTGGGCCGCTTTCTATCCAAAGGGATATGAGGCTTGCCAAAAAGAAAATCCCCGCGCGGGGGACAACCGCGCGGGGAACCGCTGCCTTGTGAGTGTGAAAGAGTGTCAGGCAGCGGTAACCCGAGCGTAGACATCCTCGTAACGAATGATGTCATCTTCCCCCAAATAGGGGCCTGACTGTACTTCAATCAGGTTCAGGGGAACTTTGCCGGGGTTTTCCAATCGGTGTGTCGCGCCAAGGGGGATGTAGACGGACTCGTTTTCAGTCACCAGTTTGACCATGTCATCCACAGTTACCCGCGCGGATCCTTCTACAACGATCCAATGCTCGGACCGGTGCATGTGGCTTTGCAGAGAAAGTGCCGCGCCGGGGTGCACCATGATCCGCTTGACCTGAAAACGTTTGCCCAAAGAAAGGCTTTCAAAATAGCCCCAGGGACGGTGGCAGCGGGGAAACTCTTCGGCTTGTTTGACGCCTTGTTCCTTCAGATCCGCAACCGCTTTTTTTATGTCTTCCGGTCGGTTCATATCCGCGACGAGAACCGCGTCGCCGACGGATATTGCGGCGATATTGTCCAGCCCGACACCCACGAGCTGGACATTCTCACTGCTCGATTTCAGAAGTGAGTTGGTGCAATCCACAACAGAAACAGCGCCTTCCAGGACGTTATTATACTGGTCTTCCTCGCCCACCGTGTGCACGGCTCTCCAGCTGCCCAGATCGCACCAGTCTGCTGCCATGGGAACCGCAACAAGGTTTGTCGATTTCTCCATTATGGCGTAGTCGATCGAGATATCCGGCGCGCGCAGGTAGGCTTCTGCGCCAATGCGTGTGGCTCCCAAATCCTGCTTGGCGGCGGCAAGCGCTGCGCGGCAAGGCATGATCAATGTCGGTGCAAGTGTCTCGAACGCTTCGATGATTGTACCGACCCGGAACATGAACATGCCTGCATTCCACAGATAACGCCCGGATTTCACGAACTCTTCCGCCCGTTTCAGACCAGGTTTTTCGACAAATCCCACCAGGTCCTGTGCCTGGCTCACATTAGCCGGCGCATGCTCTGCTAGCTTGAGGTATCCAAAACCAGTTTCGGGACGTGTCGGAACCTCTCCGAATGTGACCAACTTGCCCTTCAAAGCGGAGGTGGCTGCGATGGAGAGCGCCTCGCTGAAGGCAGCTTGATCAGCAATTGCATGGTCCGAGGGCATGACGAACATCAAGGCGTCTGGCGTGGTCTCCAGCGTCAGGGCGGCCATCAGGATCGCAGGTGCAGTATTGCGCCCTTCAGGTTCGATCAGGATCTCACGGGCCGGTGCATCAATCTCATCAAGCTGATCCGACACCAAAAACCGATAATCTTGGCCGGTGAGGATAATCGGCTCGCCAAGACCTGCCTGCTTTGCGCGCGAAACCGTGTCCTGAAAGAGGCTGCGTTCACCCAACAGGTTTGAGAATTGCTTGGGGAAGCTTTTGCGGGACAAGGGCCAAAGACGCGAACCTGTACCGCCGGCTAGGATAACTGGATGGATCATTTCAACACTCCTTTTCTCACACAAGGAGCATGGCAAATCAGTTTCCTTTCAGTTAGTTGCGCAAAAGAACACATGTAGATCAGGAAGAATACCGGCGCGCTCTTTTGGATAGGATCACAGATGCGGAAGGTCTAAGAGCCCGACATAGATCATCAGAACGGTGACAAATACGGTGATGGCCGTAACCATTTGGAACTTGGCGATCACATTCTGTGAGGTGGCGAACCAACCACTGCCCCCGCCTGCGGATTGATTGCCGCGATTGCTCCATTTCTGTTTGCTCAGGTGATAGATCATGAAGATCTTGACCGAAGCATTGATGACCTGATTGAGGTACAAGATAAACGGCCAACTCATGTCGGCTGTTCTGCTGTAGGCGAACAGAACCATGCAAAGCAAAGTGCGTGAAAACAGCACCCAAATCAGACAGGACCACAGGAACAGCGGATCGATAAAGCTGGTCAGGATTGCCAGGATCGGGCTGACCAGCATCGTCCACATCGCAATGCGCTGATCGACCACACACCACCATATAAATGGGTTTACCTTGCGCGGGCCCAAGGCAATGGCGCGGGTGCCGTTGCGCAGCATATTGCCGGACCAACGGCGAAAGTTCTGAACCATTCTGGTCATACCGCTGCCATCGATCACCTCGATCGTATAGACGGTGGCATCCGGTACGTAGGTCATTTTCGCGCCGCAGGTCAGCATGTGGTACCAGGTGGATTTGTCGTCACCGGACAGGAACCGAAACCGCCCCCACAGCCAGTGATCCAGATGATCCGCCTCGATAGTTCGGATAAACCGTTCATTGATCATATGCTCGGCACGAAACACGCTCATCCGGCCCGTGAGGGTCAGAACCTTGCCGCTGCAAGCGTGGCTCTGCATTGCCAGCCGACGCTGTGCAAATCGCATGTCCAGCCAGTTTGCAATCCACTTGGGGCCATAGCAGATGACCTCTTCATCGGTGGTCAAAGCCTGCAGCTCTGGGTCAGCAGCAAACATTGGCAGGCATTTTTCAAGGACATCATCCCCATAGAGCGCATCCCCATCCATGAAGATAACGAGGTCATCCTTATGAACGCCGTTGCGGTTGATCGCGCGCAGGATCATGCCAATGGCCATCCGCTTGCCGGGTTGGTTTTGGCGCAGAAATACAAGCTCGGCCAGATCGTCAGGAATATCCTGAGCGTGGGTTTCGACGAAATTCCGGATAATGACTTCGTCATAGGACGATCCCGTACCAATGTAGAGCGTGGTTGGAATAGCCTCGCGGCGGATCTGGCCCAAGATCGATCCAATGACCCGTTTGGTGATGGCAGGTTCTTCGAAGTAGGTTGTCATCTGGATGTGCAACCGGCGGGGGCGCCATCCGGATTGCCAAACCTGTGACGCCCGCAGACGCATGGGCGGCCATTTGATCCGGCGGTAGTATTCGGCGCGTACAGCATGGGTGAACCACCAGCCAAAGCGCCATATTCCGAGCGATCCAAGAACAATCGTTACGCTTAGCACATCCGGTTGAAAGAACCGGTTCTGGGTGGCGATCAGCAGGTACAAAAGACCAAAGAAAACAAAAATTAAAACAAAGGCCTGATGCGCGTTCCACTTGGACAGAAATGATCCCACAGGTGTTTTCAGGGCGCGCAAGCGGACTGTGAGGTCTTTGTCGAATTCATACTCGGTTTTGGGGGTTTTCATGGCAACGGACCCTCAGAACAGATCTGGCAACAGGTTTCGGTCCAGTTCCAGTGAAACGGGCGCGTTTGGCGCGAACATAAAACGGGTATCGTCAATGCCGCTGTGGTCGATCGAAACGGTGACGACCATGCCGAATTGATCAGGTGAATGCGGATGAACACCGGAGACAATATCGATCACAGTGCCATTCGCAGACTGCCGCCCTGCGCCACGGTTGAACCGGATCGTGGCCGACATACCGACATGTACGATGTCAGCCTTGCGGTCGCTTAGCCAACCAACAGCGACCCGCGCTTCCTGCGCTTCCAAGGACAGGGTCGTCTCACCACGCTGAACAAACTGGTTTTTGATCACCACGATCTCTCCGACCGTGCCGTCCTCGGTGGCGACGATGTTCACCGCAGCCGCGGCCTCCTTTTTGTTTGATAGATCCCGCTTCAGCCAACGGTATTGTTTGTCCCGTTCTTCGACCAAACCCTGCTTACGCATCAGTTCAGTCCCCAGCTCACCCACGTAGGTGGTAAGGTCATCGTCAAAGGTCTGGATGGCCCGCAAGGCCATTGTCACCAGTTCCAGATCGTAACCACCAAGGAATTGGCGCAACCGGAGTTTTCGCTGTTCCTGCTGATAGATGCGTACCAGTTGACGGCGTTTGCCTTCTATCCGGGCCTCAAAATCCTCCAGTGCAATCCGGGCCTCGGCCAATCGGGCTTTGGCAAGACGGATCTCAGAGCGGATTTGTTCAACATCGGCGGATCTGTTTGGATCACTGAGTACGATGAGCGTCTGCCCCGCTTTGACCCGCTCTCCGGGGGTGACCCTTATCTCTTCTACAAAGGCTCCCTGCCCCGCAACATATTGGCTGATGGGTGCACTGATGTAGCCGCTATTGAGGCGAATGATGTTCAGCCTGTTCCACAGCTGACTCCCCAGAAGTCCAAAAACCAAAACCGCAACCAAGGCATAGATCCCAAGCGAGAAAGCTGCGCGCAGGCGTCTGGGCACTGCCTTTGCCTTACCGTCATTCTCCTCTTCCTCGGTTTCACCCATTGGAACCAGGTCAACCGGCGTATCCAGACTGGTGATGATCTGATCCGTTGCTGCCATTTGGCCGTTGAGGATCGACCGATAAAACAAAGCGAGCGTTTCGCGTTGCCGCCCAGTCAGGTCCACGAAACGCGCCTCCCCCGATGTTTCATCCTGTTTAAGACGCACCGGAAACTTGATCTCCACCCCCTGAAACGGAATGACAAGGTTGCCAGTGACAGGAAGGATGTCCACGTCGTCCGCAAAGCGAAGCCCAACAAGACTCCATTCCCGCACAACAACCTCACTGCCGTCCGAAAGCTCCAGACGCAGCGGCGCACGCACGCGAAATGCCAGTTCTGACATTGGTCTTTCGTGCCGGATTTTCACGAACAACTCCTTCTCTCTCACCCGGTCAGTTTACTTGTACGAGGCGAGGTTTCGCGGGCGCATGCGGAGACACGGTTCTCTCAATGGTATAGCTGACCTGCCCAAACGGGGCCTAAGCTCACCCTGTTTTGCCCCCTCAGGCCTGTTCCGCGCCGCCCCAACTGTTCCAACGCGCCGCACCCTATCCCTTTGAAGGGTCAGCACCTTTCAGCCACGTCGTTAGGATCTGTTCAGGGAGTGTGAAGGGAGAATTCAATGCATGTATTCGCTAAACTACTGTTCAGTGGTGTTTTAACTCTGGCAACGGGCCCGCAAATGTCGATGGCTAGTCAGGACATGACATCGATCAGGGCCCGTTATGCAGATGCGCTGTCGCTGCTTGAGACCAACCAAGATCTAGCCTTTGCCGAGATGGCGAACCTTGCCGATCAAGGTTACGCGCGGGCTTATGACAGGCTTGGGTACTTCACTCTCAAGGGTCTAGGCACCCCCGTCGACCCGAACCAAGCGGTGTTATATTATGAGACTGCAGTTAAACTGGGTCATGACCGTTCGCTATTGGCTTTGGCAAAAACGCAAGCCAGGCTTGGACAGTACGATCAGGCGATCTCGAGTTTTGAGACGGCTCTTGCGCTGAACCTAGGAGGCGCGCGGGTAGAGTTTTTGACCCAGCATGCCATCAACAACCTCGGACCGTTTTCAAAGCCGGAACAGGCTACTGACTCTTTGATTTCACTGGCAAAAGAGGGTGATCGGGCAGCTCTGCTAGGCGTGTTGTATACGGCAACTAAAACAGGCAGTCGGCTCGACAGCGAAGATGAGCTGATTCTATTGGCAATTTCCTTTACCGACGCCGGGGACGCAAAAGTCGCCGAAAAACTTCTACCCTATCTCCGAATTTTTGGTGACAAGGATGATCACACCAGATCGACCCGTCAGGCGCTTCTTGGGCTGGACGGCGTGCGTGGGAAAACCTGGTCCGAAGAAACGCTGTATTTGTTGGCCGAACGATCTCCACAAAGCTTTTCAACTGATGCCGCCAGTGTGCTTAGTGAAATTGAACAGCCAAACTATGCGCGGGCGCTTTTCGTTGCCTCACGCATTAGCAAAAATGCCTTTGTTCTGGAAACCCAGCACGAACTTGTCGGCCTTGGCTACCAACCGGGTCCGGCATCTGGCTTTCTTACCGGCAAGACGATCAGAGCCATTGCAGCATTCTGCAAGGACGTCGGCATAATCGACGTCTGTCGGCACGGTCCATTGAAGTCCGATGCAATCAAACTGATCTCACGGGAATTGGCCGTGCTTAAGTTTCAGAACTGACGGCGTGTTCTCAAGATCTCTGACCCGTTCGCAGCTGCGCTGGGCAATGTCCCACCTCCCCCAATGTGTAAGTGGGTATCCAAAAGAGAACTCCTCCTATCCCCCTACCGGCGCACGGAATGAACCAGCGGGTGATACCAATAACCCTGTGAAAGAAGGGACATAGCCATGTTTGATAATGTGACTTGGAAACACGCTACACTGCTAATTTCGTTCAATGTCGTGGCGGCCGGTGCCGGATTGGCAGGTGAAGAAGCGCTTTATGACACCCTCCCGCCAAAGGATGCTGTTTTCATTCGGTTTTTGGGCGAACCCGACACTGCACTGACTGTGTTTGGCAGCCGCATCCCTTATGACCCTGAGTATGGGACAACTTACATCGCGTTGAGCCAAGCCGAGCTGGTCGAGCCGCCAGAGGGACTGTTTCATTCGGTCCTCCCCGACGGCAAAACAGTGATTTCAGAACCAGATCGAAGTGACCGGTCCAAAGTTCACCTTTTCATCGTGAATGCGTCCGATGGGCCTGTTCGGTTGACCGTCTCAGATGGAGGCCCTGAAGTTATTGCGCCAGTCCAGAGCGCGGCTGCCGCATCACGTTCAGTGAATCCAGTCTCAGCGCACCTGTCGATGGAGCGCGTGTCTGATGAACAAGTCCTGTCTGACTTCGATCTTCGACTACGTCGCGGTCAAAACCTGACGTTCCTCGCGACAATTGATGGCGGATCACTGATCGAAAACAGCTTTGGGCCGGTCGTTTCCTTGGCCCCAGGTGGATGACATGATCTTTTCGACGCCACTGTTCATCTTCGCCTTCCTGCCCCTGTTTCTGGCAGTTTATTTCGTGGTGCCCGCCACGCGCAGAACGGCCGTCATACTGGTCGGAAGCTGCCTCTTCTATGGCTGGTGGAAGGCGACATATCTTCTGCTGGTTCTGGGGATTGCAGCTGTCAGCTTTGTGGCCGGATATGTCTCTATCCGTGCAGCTGATGCCAAGCACCGTCAGTGGGCGGTGCGGATCGGAGTTTCAATAAATCTGCTGTGCCTTGGCTGGTTTAAATATGCGTATTTCATTGCGGGCTCGTTCGAGGCGGCGATGACCAAATTAGGGACTTCCGAAGCCTCCTTTGATCTTCCCGAAATCATCTTGCCCATCGGCCTGTCGTTTCTTGTGTTTCAGTCGATCAGCTACATCTTGGATGTTTCGCGAAAAGACGCGCCACCAGCACGCAGCCTGATCGACTTTCTCGCATTCTCCACTCTGTTTCCCCAGCTCATCGCCGGTCCGATCCTGCGCTACAAGGATCTCGCTGACCAACTCACTCATAGATCCCATTCCTTGGACGCCTTCTCGAAGGGAACGCAACGCTTTGTTGTCGGTCTGGCCATGAAGCTGCTGATAGCGGATTCAGTCGCGCCCATGGCGGACCGGTTGTTTGCCTTGCCAGATCCAACAATGGCAGAGGCCTGGCTGGCCGCCCTCACCTATTCGATCCAGCTGTTCTTTGATTTCGCCGGTTATTCCGCCATGGCGATTGGTTTGGGGTTGATGATCGGGTTCCGCTTTGTCGAAAATTTCAACAATCCTTATATCAGCCGGTCGGTAACCGAATTCTGGCAGCGCTGGCACATCAGCCTGTCCAACTGGCTGCGTGACTATCTGTATATTCCACTTGGCGGCAACCGGGGCGGCGGGCTCAAGACCTACCGAAACCTTGTTCTGACGATGGTGTTGGGCGGGCTATGGCATGGTGCAAACTGGACCTTTGTTTTATGGGGCATATGGCACGGAGGCTTAATGGCACTGGAACGTCGACTGGGGTCCAAGTCTCAAGACCCGGTCTGGCCTCGCTTCCTTGCCTGGCCGCTCACAATGGCATTTGTCATGATTGGCTGGGTGATGTTTCGTGCTGAAACTGTTGCACATGCGATCAACATTTATAAAGGAATGCTGGCTGAAAACGGTTTCTTGCTAACTGCCGAAACCCTGCTGTTGATACGCCCGACCGAGCTGCTGTTTCTTGCAATTGGTGTGACACTGACCGTCTGGCCCGTGTTTGACGCGCGTTTGCGTGCCGCGAACCTCTCACCGGTCACGATCCCGGCACACCAGCAATTGCGAAGTTTGACAGTTGTCGCGCTGTTTGCCCTGTGCGGGTTGATCATGCAGGCCCGATCCGACTCTCCCTTTTTGTACTTCCAATTCTGAAAGGCGCCGAGGCCATGCAAATCAACCAAAAGAAAACCGTGCCGCTTGTTGCGACACTGACTCTGTTGACGGCTGTCCCAGGCAGTATTGCCCTTTCGACAGCCTCCGTATCAAACTTGGGTTGGCAATTGGGAAATGGGAGCAGTCAGCGCCTGTATGAAACCCGGTTCGACGATGCCTTCCCTTTGAGGGACCTTTCACGAACAACCTGGGCAGCCTTCAAGATTGCAGCCTTCGGTGAGGTGGCCAACGGGGCCATTCTCGGGGTCGACGGCTGGCTGTACTCGGCGGAAGAATTCGAAGAACCGAGCGCAGCACCTGACTTTGAGGAAGAGCTTCGCGATATCGCAGGCACCATTGGCAGTTTCGGCGCAGATTTCCTTGTTGTGCTTGTCCCGGACAAGGCCCGCGTGATGTCGGCCAAACTGCCGACAGGCCGCTCTGCTGCATTCGAAAACCGATACGAGGCTCACAAAGCAACCCTCATGGAAATGGGCATTACAGTCGTAGACGCGGGACAGGTTCTGCAAACTATGGATCCAAGCACCCCATCGTATCTGCGAACCGATACACATTGGAGCCCAGAGGGAGCCGAAGCTGTGGCAAACGCCGTTGCGGGGACGGTGGATGCTACGAACTTCAGCCGGACAGGCTTTCGAACCCAACAGACCGGCACCGCGCCATTCGTGGGTGATCTTTTGGCGTTTGCCGATACCGGTGTCTGGACAAATGTCGGACCCAAAGCCGAAAAAATTTCGACCTATTCCACCATGTCTATCCCAGACGCAGACCGAGGGAATATGGGACTATTCGGTGACGCAGAGGTTCCTATCGCCCTTGTTGGAACCAGTTACTCGACCCTCGAAGATTTCCATTTCGAAGGGTTTTTGAAATCGGCGTTACAAGCCGATGTCGTGAATTACTCCCAAGTTGGCCGCGGCCCGTTCCATCCAATGCATCTGTTTTTGGATCAGATGGCGGATACCGATACCCTGCCTGACTTGGTCATCTGGGAAATCCCTGAACGATATTTGAGCACAAGGAGGGCGAAGAAATGACTTTAAAAACAATGAGTATCACAATTGCATTGATGTTAAATGCAATAGCCGCCACCGCCGAACCAATCTGTACGCAGCTGATGTCGCCTGACACAATGCCGAAGAAATACAAAAAGCTCGCGCCGGTTCTCAGCGACGCGGACGGTGGGTGGATCATCACCAACGACCAGTTGCGGCCCACCTATTCTGCCTCGGATGAGACGCTGCGCCTTTTGCAGGAGATCGTTCAGGAGTTTGAAAACCGCGGGAGCCATTTGGCCATCCTTCTGACCCCACCACGCCCGGCCATCGCAGGACAACAGGTAATTGATGATCTGGCTGGTGGCCCGCATGATTTCGACGCAGCACGTGCACTAGACAGCTTCTCGGAAACGGTGGAACGACTGCAAAAAACTGGTGCCCTTGTTCCGGATCTTGCAAAAGTAGCGACCGGACAGCCGGAACTGAGAAACAACTACTACTTCAAACGTGACACGCATTGGACGCCAATGGGTGCATTGGCTAGCGTTCAGGACCTTGCTACCCAGATCGCAGCGCAGGGAGTTGAAGCCTTTCTAGATGTGGGAACAGGTTTGGCAGATTTGGATCATGACAGTCAGACATTGCAGGAACGAGGGTCCCTGTCGGACATGACGGATGCCGTCTGTGGCAAACGGTTGGCGGCAGAAGTTGTAAAACTCCCTATTTTTCATAGCGGTGAAACAGATCTGTTCGCAGATGGGCCTCAGAAACCGCGGATTGCACTTGCTGGCTCAAGCTATAGCGATCGCTACAAAAAGGATTACTACCGCGTCGCGGAGTCGCTTGCCGCCGCCTTTGATGCCCAGGTGGACAATTATTCGGTCTCCGGCGGCGGCTCAATTGCTGGAATTGAAAGCTTGGTTCTGTCCGGTGCATTGGACGCAGGGGACTATGACTTGGTGGTATGGGAGCTTCCTTATACCTTTTGGAAGAACACGGAGAGCTTTATGCGCCAATTGCTTGGCGCGCTTCGCATCAACAAGGGCGGTGGCCAAACCCTTACGATTACAGAACAAGGGGGAATCGGATCACAGCCAACAAGCCCTGTTCCGGACTACTTGGTTGTGGAAGTTGGGGAAACTGACATGCGCCGCGTCAAAGTCACGCTCAAGAATGCCACCGGTCAAAAGGAAACTGTCTCACTCGTCCGCTCACCACGTGTTCCAAGTGACCGACAATCAAACCGAATGGCCTACAGTCTGGAAGGGCTTCTGGTTGGCACGATCGTACAGGTATCGTTGCGCAGCGACCGAGGTGTATTCAAGGACGAGATTACCCTGAACCTGACGGACCGTTAGGGGTTTGCAAGCCACATCCAATCGATGGTTTCGTCAAAATGCATCGTCGCATCACGTTTCCCCCTGCGGATAGGACAGGTCCGCGCTCCGGGCAGCACATCCGCCCGGCAGTCACCAATCCAAAACAGGGAGAGACAAAAGCCGATCTAGAAAGTCGCCACCATGTTGGCTGCCGTCGCTTTTGTGGCTGACTGCACACAGGACGAACCAGTCCGACTTGAGGCGCCTCGGCCTGTGTTTACTAATATGGTGGCGAGGATCCTACGAGAGTGGAGTCGTCTATGTTCCTGGTGCCGTTCCTGAAGAAGCGAAATGTGTTCTCCCGCCTGAAAATTGCGTCGCCCCTTACGACGCCGATGGCAGTTTGGTTGAGTGCCTGCCGCCGGGGCGTGAACCGGGCGACGACGAACGAGAGGACACTCCTGGAGCTCCGACCAGTTCCACACCGGGCACATCCTTGGGAACACCAACAGGATCTGTTTCAGGAACTCCAGGTCGCCCATAACTGCATCTCAACTCAATTGAGTGACGAGACACGTCAAAAAGCACGCCGATGGCATGGCGGTATGCAGATCTTCTGTAAAACCTGTAGGCTCATGTCGTGAAAACCTCGAACCCTATCTATTCCTCGGTGTCGGGGAGACGAGGAGGCGCTCGCAACACTTCGGTTAACCTGTCCGCCAAAGCCTTGCGCTTGGGTGACGCGGTGAATGTCTCGGGCCACGAAAGCCAATAAGCCTGATCCGTCATGAGACCGACGTCTGAACAAGGTTTTAGCGCGCCCAATGCGATCAGATGCGCCCCAAGTACGGTGGACCCGAGCACAACACCCTGCCCAGAAACAGCGGCTACCAGCCCGTGTCCCATAGAATCGAAGGAAAGCCGGGCTGATCGTGGGGCAGCAACACCGGCCTGGTTGGACCATTCCTGCCAACCGGGGCGTTCTCCGCGAACGGTGATGATTGGTCGTTCCCGCCAGTCACCGTCAAAACCCCCCGCAACCATCGGCTGCAACTCTTCCTGATGCAGACGGCGTGTTATGCGCCCCGGCCATTTGCCGCGTCCAAATCGAATGTGAAAGGCTGTCTTTTCATCTTCAAAGTCGGACCGCTTGGGGACAGAATCCGTAACCAGCCTTATGTTTGGCAGCCCTTCAAGACAGGAGCTGATCCTTGGTAACAGCAACCCTGTCAGATGAGAGTCGAGCCCGGCGATCCGCATTTCATGCGGGGAGGCCGTGAAGAGATCTTCGGTCCCTTGCGCCAATGCGGTCAGGGCATCCTGTACGAGCGGCAGATAGCTTTCGCCATCCACCGTTAGAGAGACACCTCGCGCGGCGCGAATAAACAGTTTACGTCCGAGCCAGGTTTCCAGATTTCTGATACGCTGGCTGATTGCGGCCTGCGACGTTCCGAACTCTTCTGCCGCCGCTGTGAAATTACCGTGCCGCCCCGCAGCTTCGAACACACGAAGCCAGTCTAGAGGCGGAAGGCCCCGATTTGTCGCCGTACCAGACATAAGAATACTTGGGCCTCACGCAATCAAACACTCAGTTCTTTTGATGACTTTCACAGGCTACTTTTGCAAGTGATCCAAACAAAAGTCTGAGTTGTTTTACCATGACCTACTCCGCCACCGTTGACCCCACCGGCAGCCATTTAACCCTTACTACAAAGGATGGCGGTGCGATCCGCTTCCATGCGATCTGGCTACGCGATAATGCGCTGGATCCCGAAACCCGTGCGGCCGGCAATGGCCAGCGCCTGATCACGATCGGTGACATCCCTGCTGATACCACCATCGCAGCCGCCTCCGTGGACGGGTCCGAATTGACGGTCAGCTTTGCTCCCGAGGATAAGACCGTTGCCTATCCCATTGGCTGGCTGCAGGAAAACGCCTATGATCGTTCTCATGATCAGACCCCAGGCTGGCACGCGCCGGGGGTTGAGACCTGGGATGGCACGCAGGACGCGCCCACATTCGATTGGACGGAGGTACACGAAAAACCAGCGGTCAAACGGGACTGGCTGGCCGCCATCGCGCGCTGTGGCTTTGCCAAACTGACCGGCGGCCCTGCCCGCGAAGGTGCGCTGCTGGAAACCGCAGCCTTGTTTGGCTATGTCCGCGAAACCAATTATGGTCGCTTCTTCGAGGTGCGCACGGAGGTGAACCCGACCAACCTCGCCTATACCGGTCTGGGCTTGCAGGCCCATACCGACAACCCCTACCGCGATCCGGTTCCGAGCCTGCAAATTCTTTATTGTCTGGAAAACTCGGCCGAGGGCGGCGACAGCATTGTGGTCGACGGGTTTCGCGCAGCTGAACGGCTGCGGGAAGTAAACCCCAGGGGATTTGCTCTCCTGGCCAGCTACTCCGCCCGATTTGAATATAAGGGAACAGACGGGGTCTGGTTGCGGGCACGCCGCCCGATGATTGACCTTTTGCCGGATGGCCAGATGGTCGGCATCCGGTTCAACAACCGATCCTCCGCGCCATTCGTGGACATTCCCTTTGATCAGATGGAGGCCTATTACGCCGCCTATCGCCAGCTCGGTGAATTCATTGACGACCCGGACATGGGCGTGGCCTTCAAACTGGCCCCAGGCGAAAGCTTTATCGTCGACAACACCCGCGTTCTTCATGCGCGCACCGGATATTCCGGTGCTGGCTCACGCTGGTTGCAGGGCTGTTACGCAGACAAGGACGGGTTGCTGTCGACCCTCGCTGTTCTGGAGGCAGACACATGAGTGCCCCGGTGCCGGAAACCCTGACCCGTGACACGATCGTGGCCTTCCTTGGCGGTATCTTCGACCGGCGCGGGGACGAGGAATACCTTGGTGAGCCGGTGACCATGGCCGAACACATGCTGCAGGGCGCGACGATTGCCGAACAGAACGGTCAGGACGAGATCATCATCGTATCGGCCCTGCTGCATGACATTGGCCATTTCACATCAGAATTCGGCACCTTCAGCATGGAGGACACCGAGGATCGTTTCCACGAGGAGGCGGGCGCCAAGGTTCTGGAAGAATTCTTTCCCTCTGTGGTGACCGACTGTGTGCGCTACCATGTGGCCGCCAAACGCTATCTCTGCACCGCCAGGCCCGAGTATTTCAAAAGGTTGTCAGAGGCTTCGGTGCATTCGCTCAACCTTCAGGGTGGACCGATGAATGCGGATGAAGTGGCGGAGTTTGAGAAGAACCCGAACCTGAAGGAAATCATCGCTGTGCGATACTTGGACGAGGCAGGCAAGCGCGCAGATATGGACACCCCGGACTTCTGGCATTTTGCACCGATGGTGCAGCGCATTGTTGATCAACATATGAGTGGCGAGACCTAAGTTACCAAGTCTCCACGGCGCATTGGTTCGATTGCCGGATCGCGCAACAAAAAAGGGGCCAAGTGGCCCCTTTTTCTTTACTTTACAGTTGGCTTAGGCAAACAGCTCATGCGCCAGTTCCAGCGCATCGATCAGCGTGTCGACCTCTGCCTTGGTATTATACATGCCAAAGGAGGCACGGCAGGTGGCGGTGACGCCGAGATGTTCCATCAGGGGTCCGGCGCAGTGATGGCCGGCGCGCACGGCGACGCCCTTCTTGTCCAGAATGGTCGAGATATCATGCGCATGGGCCGCGCCATCCAGCGTGAAGCTGAAGATCGCCGCCTTACCCGCTGCGGTACCTTGCAGATTGATCCAGTTGAGTCCGGTCAGACGTTGCTGAGCGTAACTGCGCAGATCAGCCTCATGAGCGGCGATGTTCTCCATGCCGACGTTCATCATGTAGTCTAGCGCCACGCCCAGACCGATGGTCTGCACGATGCCCGGCGTGCCGGCCTCGAATTTCATAGGCGGTTCATTATAAGTGACCGTGTCTTTGGAGACATCCTTGATCATGTCGCCACCACCCATGAAGGGGCGCATTTCCGCCATGCGCTCGGGGCGGATATAGATCGCGCCCGACCCGGACGGGCCATAGAGTTTGTGGCCGGTAATGGCATAGAAATCACAATCGATGTCCTGCACATCGACCGGCATGTGAACCGCCCCCTGAGAGCCGTCAACCAGCACCGGAACGCCCTTATCGCGCGCGCCCGTGCAGATGCTTTTGACATCAACAATAGTGCCCAACACGTTGGAACACTGGGTGATTGCGATCAGTTTGGTCTTTGGCGTGATGGCATCGATCACCGCCTGCGGATCAAGGCTGCCATCGGGCGCCGTATCTACCCATTTCAGCACAACCCCCTGACGTTCGCGCAGGAAATGCCAGGGCACGATATTGGCGTGGTGTTCCATCACTGACAGGATGATCTCGTCTCCGGCCTCAAACCGCGGCGCGGCCCAGCCGTAAGAGACCAGATTGATGCCTTCGGTGGTGCCTGAATTCAGAACGATGGTGTCTTCATGCGGCGCATTCAGAAAGCGGGCGATCTTGCCACGCACGCTTTCGTACTTCTCGGTCGCGAGATTGGAAAGGTAGTGCAAGCCACGGTGAACGTTGGAATATTCCTCGGCATAGGCGCGGTTAACCGCGTCAATGACCACACTCGGCTTTTGTGCGGACGCACCATTGTCGAGATAGGTCAGCGGCTTGCCGTTCACTTCACGTGACAGGATCGGGAAATCGGCGCGGATTTTTGCGACGTCATACATTGGTGGAAAGTCCCAGAATAGAGAGCCCGAACATGCTGAACAGGATGGTAAGACCCACGGCAACGGCAAGCGTCGCCAGAAGAAGAACGCCAAAGGATTTCATCAGCGATCCAAAGCCATGCGCCTCGTTGATGAAGTGCAACATGACAAAAAAGGCAACAACAGTGGCCACGATATTCAGCATACCGCCAAGGCCCGGAGCGATCATCACCACCACCAGCAGGCCAACGTGCAGAACAAACTGAAGATACTGGATCCAGATCATCAGCGCCATGACTTCGCCCAGCGACGCGGCACCACGCATCCAGCGGCCTGCAAAAAAGACCGCATAGATAAAGACGATCTGCATCGCAAAAAACAGCGCGAAATATCCGGTCGCCGACATCCGCGCACCGGGCATGCCATCGGGCAAAGGAAACAGAATGCCCTGAAGGACAAATAGAATTGTATTCAGCACCATGGCCAGCATCAGGCCGGTCCAAAGCACCTCGCGCGGCCAGTCGCGCGACAGGATCACGCGGGCGGCCTCGGCCGGTTTGGTTACAGTCTGAATGGCGAGTGTTTGCAGGGTCATGCTCATGCCTGCCTATAGGCCTCAATCATTCCGGAAATCCAGAACCAAAGAAACACAGCGAGCCACAAAATGCCCACCAGCGTCAATTCGACGCCGGGTCCGATGAAACCGGCGGTCAGCCCGTTCAGCAGCATCAGCGGGCTGGCCGCGAGAAAGGCCCAGAACAGCGCCAGCCGGGCGTTGTAGCTGCTGCCGTGCTTTGCAAATATCGCGGTAATGAGGTGCATAACCCAGGCTAAGAAATAGAAAAACAGCGGCGCAAAAAATATCCAGCCCAGAAGAGAAGCGCCCAAAAGCATGTTCAGCTCCTGACCACTCATATGCGCGTCACGGGCCAGTTTCGGCATCTGCGCCACAAAGGTCAGCACGCAGCCTCCCATCAGGAAGGCAAGTACCCGATCTTCACGAATGCCCATGCCCAAGAGCCGCGCCAGAACCCGGCGCGGCCCCCGATAGGTGGCGATGATATCGCTGGTCACTGCCATCAGCGGCGGCGTGCCAGCCAGCCCTCAAGACGGGCGTTGATATCTTCGGCGATCTCGGCGCTTTCGATCTCTTCCACCGCTTCCGCGAGGAAAGACAGTGTCAGCAGATCCGTGGCGAGCTCCTTGGGCACACCGCGGGCACGCAGGTAGAACAAGGCGTTCTCGTCAATGGCGCCGGAAGTGGACCCATGCGAGCAGGCCACGTCATCGGCATAAATTTCAAGTTCCGGCTTGGCGAGGAACTGGCTGTCCTCATCCAGCATCAAAGACTGGGAAATCTGATATCCATCAGTCTTTTGCGCGCCGTCTTTCACCAAAATCTTACCCTGGAAAACACCGGTTGCGCCGTTGCGCAGCACCTTTTTGAACACCTGGCGGCTTTCACAGTTCACCGCGTCATGGGTGATGAAAACGGTGTCATCGTGGTGGAATTCACCATCGCCGACACAAGCGCCAGCAATATGGGCAATCGCATCATCACCCGTCAGCTCAATCACCGCTTCGTTGCGGGTCAGCACGCCGTTCACGGTCAGGGTGAAGGATTTGAACACCGACTCGGCGCCCAAACGGGCAAACAGATGCGTCGCGGCGCGGCGTTCATGGTCGCGGCCCTGCGCGCGCACCAAATGCAGCTTGCCAGTGTCCGCCACATCGATTTCCACGCATTTGTTAAAGCGCGAGGCGGCGGGACCGTTTTCCAGAATTGTCGCCTCGGCACCCGGCTCGACACGGATTACGTGGTGCAGGATCGCGTCGGATTGCTCTTCTGCGTGGATGTAGATCAGGTTGATCGGCTTTGACGGGGTGCCGGTCACATGGATGGCCACACCATCGGCGGCAAAGGCCGTGTTCAGGGCCGCCAGCGGGCGTTCCACCGGCGACTGACCACGCGCCTCAAGCACGCCATAGACGTCCTTGGCCCAGTGGATATCCTTGCAGCAGATGTCTTCGATCCGGTCGATCTGCACGCCTTCCAGCGCCAGTTCATCCGAAGCTTCGGCGTCGAACACACCGTCAACAAAGACAATTTTCAACCGGTCCTGACCGTCGAACATCGGAGCTTCGTCGTGATCGAAGACAGCCGCCGTATTCGCCTCTGCCGAAACCAGCGTTTCCGGGCGGGTGTATTTCCAATATTCATCGCGGCGCGTCGGCAGGCCCATGGTCTGGACCCGCGACAGGGCCGCCTGACGGGCGGCTTTCAGGCAACCACCAGTCGGCAGCTCCATTGTGGCCAGCCGCGCCTCGGTTGCAGATTGTTTCAGTTCGGGCAGCGCCATTTATGCCACCTCTGCCAGGATGTCGGCATAGCCGTTCTGTTCAACTTCCAGCGCCAGTTCGGGGCCACCGGTCTTGATGATACGACCATTGGCCATAATGTGCACAACATCGGGTTTGATGTGATCCAGAAGGCGTTGATAATGCGTGATAACCAAGAAACCACGACCGGCGTCGCGCAGCGCGTTTACGCCCTCCGACACCAGTTTCATTGCATCCACATCGAGGCCGGAGTCGGTCTCGTCCAGGATGCACATCTTCGGCTCCAGCATCGCCATCTGCAGGATCTCGTTGCGCTTTTTCTCACCACCCGAGAAACCGACGTTGACCGGGCGTTTCAGCATGTCAGCGTCGATCTTCAGGGTCTTGGCCTTGGCGCGGACCACCTTCAGGAAGTCGGCGGCCGACAGTTCGTCCTCACCGCGGGCTTTGCGCTGTGCGTTCACGGCTGTGCGCAGGAAGGTCATGTTGCCGACGCCGGGGATTTCAACCGGGTATTGGAACGCCAGGAACAGGCCAGCGGCGGCGCGCTCTTCCGGTTCCATGTCCAACAGATCGTCGCCAGCCAGCGAGGCCGAACCCTCGGTGACCTCATAGCCGCCCTTGCCCGACAGAACATAAGAGAGCGTCGACTTGCCCGATCCGTTCGGACCCATGATCGCGTGGACCTTACCGGCCTCAACCTTCAGGTCGACACCTTTCAGGATCTGCTTGTCTTCTTCTTCAAGCTGTACGTGCAGGTTCTTGATTTCGAGCATTTTTTCCTCGTCTCATATTCGTTGGGAGCTGCCAGGCTCCCGTTGTTTTCAGCAGGCCAGCAGCCTGCGCTTTTTTATCCCAGCACCACCGCGGTGCCGCTTGCCGAAACCATAAGCATACTATCGGCGATGACTTCGTAATTCAGATCTACGCCGACCACGGCGTTGGCACCCTTTTCGCGGGCCCGGTCTTCCAGTTCTGCCAGCGCGGTCTCGCGGGCGTCTTGCAGTTTGCTCTCATAGGCGCCGGAGCGGCCGCCGACGATGTCGGTGACCGAGGCAAAGAAATCACGCACGACATTGGCGCCCATGATGGCCTCGCCCACCACGATGCCCTTGTAGTCGGCAATCTTGCGGCCTTCGACGGAGTTGGTTGTGGTGACGATCATTACGATACCCCTTTGCCCATTAGCGACTTGCCGTTCATGCCTGCGACCCTTCTTTGGTAATCAAGGGTTTGCGCATCATCGTGGTCCCGAACCAATCCATCACAACAAACGGTCCAACAGTCGAACCAGAATCCAGGCCAGCACCCAACCGGACAGCGCGCCCAGAACGATCCATAAAATCGGGTTGGGCTGGTTGGCCGCATTGATGTTGACCCAGATCACACCCATCAGCCCGCCAAAGACCGGCAGGGCATAGGGGATGACCGTGGTCACCCGGTAATGTATGCGCTGGAGCAACTTGCGGTTCATTAGCCAACAGATCCTTCAAGGCTGATCGCAACCAGCTGCTGGGCTTCCATGGCAAATTCCATCGGCAATGCCTGCAAAACGTCCTTGCAGAAACCGTTGACCACCAGGGCCACCGCCTCTTCCTCGTCCATGCCGCGCTGGCGGCAGTAGAACAGCTGGTCCTCATCGACCTTCGAGGTTGTCGCCTCGTGCTCAACGCGAGCCGAATTGTTCTTGACCTCGATGTAAGGCACAGTGTGGGCGCCGCATTTGTCACCGATCAGCAGACTGTCGCACTGGGTATAGTTGCGCGCGTTCTGGGCCTTGGGGTGCATCGACACCAACCCGCGATAAGTGTTCTGCGCCTTGCCCGCCGAGATCCCCTTGGAGACGATCCGGCTCTTGGTGTTTTTGCCAAGGTGGATCATTTTGGTGCCGGTGTCGGCCTGCTGCATGTTGTTGGTGATTGCGATGGAGTAGAACTCACCCTGGCTTTCGGCGCCGCGCAGGATGCAGGAGGGGTATTTCCAGGTCACGGCAGAACCGGTTTCCACCTGCGTCCACATGATCTTGGACCGGTCGCCGCGGCAGTCGGCCCGCTTGGTCACGAAGTTATAGATGCCACCTTTGCCGTCCTCGTCGCCCGGATACCAGTTCTGAACGGTGGAGTATTTCACCTCGGCGTCTTCTTCGATGATGATTTCCACCACCGCGGCATGCAGCTGGGCGATGTCGCGTGCTGGTGCAGTACAGCCTTCCAAGTAGCTGACATAGCTGCCTTTATCGGCGATGATCAGAGTGCGTTCGAACTGGCCGGTGTTTTCTGCGTTGATGCGGAAATAGGTCGACAGTTCCATCGGGCAGCGCACGCCCGGCGGCACGTAAACAAAGGAGCCGTCCGAGAACACGGCCGAGTTCAGCGTGGCATAGTAGTTGTCGGAGACAGGAACCACGGTGCCGAGGTATTTCTTCACCAGCTCAGGATGTTCGCGGATCGCTTCGGAAATCGAACAGAAGATCACGCCGGCCTTCTTCAGCTCGGCCTGAAAGGTGGTGCCGACGGAAACACTGTCAAACACCGCGTCCACCGCCACTTTGCGGCCTTCGGCGGGCATGTCTTCCGCACCCTCGACCCCGGCCAGAATCATCTGTTCTTTCAACGGGATGCCGAGTTTTTTGTATGTGTCCAGCAGCTTGGGGTCGACCTCATCCAGCGACTTGGGCTTCACTTCCATCGATTTCGGACGGGCATAGTAATACTGGTCCTGAAAATCGATTTCAGGGTAGTCAACCATCGCCCAGGTCGGCTCTTCCTTTTGCAACCAGCGCTCGTAGGCCTCCAGCCGCCAGTTGGTCATCCACTCGGGCTCATCGTTTTTCGACGAAATCAGCTTCACGATATCGGTGTTCAGCCCTTTGGGGGCGTATTCCATCTCGATGTCGGTTTCCCAGCCGTATTTGTAGGTGTCCATATTGCGGACCGCGTCGACAGTTTCCTGATCGACGCCATCCTTGACTTCATAGGTGTCCACAGCGGCCATGGTATTCTCCTGAGAACTCACGCCACACGGGCGCGGTGTTTCTTTTCTTTTGTGAGCCACGCATCGGCAAAGCGAAGCGCGTCGTCATCTGTTGTGTCGGGCCCCAGCGAGACGCGCAGCGCGCCCTGTGCCGTGGCGGTGTCATATCCCATCGCAGTCAGCACGGCGCTGGCGCGCACTTTGCCCGAGGAGCAAGCGCTGCCTGCGCTCACTGCGTAACCTGCGAGGTCCATCTGCATCACCTGTGTTTCGCCCTTCCAGCCGGGCGTGGCGAAACACAGCGTGTTCGGAAGCCGGGGAGAATTAATCCCGACAAAAATAGTCTCTGGCGCGCCAGCTGCAAGGGATTCCTGCAACAGATCACGTGACTGCGCTACCTTGTCCCAGACACCGTCGGCCAGATCACGCGCAGCTGCTTCAGCCGCGGCACCGAAGCCCGCGATACCAATGACATTTTCGGTACCAGACCGGCGGCCCATTTCCTGTCCGCCACCCTTGATGCGGGCTGCCAGATCAGTGCCACGCTTCAGCACAACCGCGCCAATGCCCTTGGGACCACCCAGTTTATGAGCGGAAATCAGCGCCATGGTGGAGCCCATCCAGTTAAAGGCGATCGGGATCTTGCCAAACGCCTGGGTGGCGTCGGTCATGAACAGGCCCTGCGGCAATTCTTGAATGACACCCGACTCCGAGTTCGCCAACTGCAAGACAGAAACCTCAGGCTCAGTCACGGTGACAAAACCCTCGGGCGAAACCAACAGATCCTCAGAAATCCAAGACCTTACCGCGTCATGCTCAATTGGCGCGCCATGTAGATCACGCCCCTCACAGGCCAGCGCGGCGCCCTCTGTGGACCCGGAGGTGAAAACAATATCGGCGCCATCCGCACCAAAGGCTGCAGCCACCTGCGCACGGGCCTTTTCGATCAGCGACTTAGCTGCCCGCCCTTCGGCATGAACCGAGGACGGATTGCCGCAGACATCCATCGCCGCAATCATTGCAGCGCGGGCTTCCGGCCTGAGCGGCGCGGTGGCGTTATGGTCCAAGTAAAGGCGATTCATGGATGTATCTTTTCCGAAGGCCGAAGCCGCGGTGTAAAAGTCCTTTTGCTATTCGGCGTCGACGACCGAGAACAGGCTGGGCACCGCCGGGCACGGTGCAAGATCATTTCGGATGACATCCGACAGGCGGGTCTGGTGCAAGAACACATAGACATGTGCGCTCAGCCCTTCCCACAAGCGGTTGGTCAGCGATTGGGCGCGGCTGCCAGAGGCCCCACCCGAAGCACCGGCGCCCTTATGCATGGCATCCACGGTTTCGTCCACCGCTGCCAGAATATCCACAACACGGATTTCCGCGGCAGGGCGCGCCAGCCGGTAGCCGCCGCCGGGACCGCGTACCGAGGCCACCAGATCAGCCCGGCGCAGTTTCACAAACAGCTGTTCCAGATAGGGCAGCGAGATATCCTGCCGCTTGGAGATCTCTCCCAGTGCCACCAGATCATCACCAGGCTGCAACGCGATGTCAGCCAGTGCCACCATTGCGTAGCGGCCTTTGGTCGAAAGCTTCATCTTTTACCATCTCCAATCGGCGGCACTCTTGCGAAAACATTGACCTTCTGGCCGCCAGTGCGTATCTCACCCTGACGTGGTCCGGTCCTGTAAGGGTCGCCACCATTTAGAACAGTTCTAAGGTGCCCTACGGAATTCGTCAAGATTACCTGACAGGCGCCCCCGCGAAAAAGCAAAGAGTAGGATCCAACCGCCCATGCCCGAGGTCATTTTTCCCGGACCCGAAGGCCGCCTGGAAGGCCGCTATCACCCGCAAAAAGAAAAAGACGCCCCCATTGCCATCGTCCTGCATCCGCATCCGCAGTTTGGTGGAACGATGAACAACAAGGTCGTCTACAACCTGCATTACGCCTTTTACAACATGGGCTTCACGGTTCTGCGGTTCAATTTCCGCGGTGTTGGCCGCAGCCAGGGTGAATATGACCAGGGTGTAGGTGAGCTGTCTGACGCCGCATCGGCGCTGGATTACCTGCAGTCGATGAACACCAACTCCAAACATTGCTGGGTTGCCGGTTTCTCCTTTGGGGCCTGGATCGGCATGCAATTGCTGATGCGCCGCCCTGAGATCACTGGCTTTATCTCGGTGTCGCCGCCGGCGAACATGTATGATTTCTCCTTCCTGGCACCCTGCCCGTCCTCGGGTCTGATCATCAACGGCACCTCTGACCGTGTTGCCCCGCCTGCGGATACGCAGAATCTGGTGGGCAAACTGCACGAGCAGAAGGGCATCACGATCACCCATCAGGAAATCGAAGGCGCGGATCACTTCTTCCAGGGTGAACACATGGACACCATGATCGGCAATACCACCGAGTACGTGAAACGCCGCCTGACCGAGTCCACCCGCTAATGAGCGACACGATCACGAGGCTTGCCTCGAAATTGGCCGAGGATGTACTGAAAGTTCAGGATGCCTCGGGCGAGGATCGTTTGTATATGGAAGTGGCCACTGTGTTGGCCGCTTCCTCTCAATCGCTGGAAGAAGCCTTCCTGACAGAAGTGCGCATTCGTCTGTCAGAGCGGATTGCACGAAAATTCCTGTCCGACAAACTCGCTGAGCTGCAGGCCGCCGCCAAAGCAAAGAGCGCCAAGTGAGTGCCCGCCTGACGGACCAGTTTGCCTTCCTGCTGGAAGCAGACAAGCTGCGCGGCGTGGATCGCACTACACCTGTTCTGGATTGCTCGCGCCCCGAAAACTCTGCTGAACACAGCTGGCATCTGGCGCTTTATGCGCTGGTATTGGCGCCTTTGGCCGGGCCGGATGTGTCGATCGACCGTGTTATCCGGATGCTGCTCCTGCATGATTTAGTCGAAATCGATGCAGGCGATCACCCGATCAACGAAGATCACGACTGGGACGCGGTAGCCCGCGCTGAACGGGCAGCAGCTGAACGTTTGTTTGGCCTTCTTCCCGCCGATCAAGGCACCGCGATGAAGGCGCTCTGGCTGGAGTTTGAGGCCGATGAGACGCCGGATGCGCAGTTCGCCAAACGGCTGGACACCTGCCAGCCGATTTTTCAGACCATGTATGGCGCCACGCCGCTGGCCGAACATATCGAAGTCGTTCGCGGAAATCTGCAGGGCGGCCGGGCGACGGTTCTGGAACGCGCCTTCCCTGAAGCCCATGATCACGCCTGGGCGCTTTTGGGACGCCCCTCACGGCTGGATTGCAGCGCGCTGACCAGTCGGCTGCCCTTTCTGAATGAAGCGGACAAGCTGAAATTGGTGGAGCGGGCTACGCTGATTGGCGATGGCAGCCGGCGTGAAAATACCGGCGAACACTCCTGGCATGTGATGCTTTATGCTTGGGTGCTGGAGGAACATGCCCCCTTTGACATCGACATCAGTCGGGTGATCCAGATGATGCTGTTGCATGACATCGTCGAGATCGATGCCGGTGATGTACCGATCCATGGCACCGTTGACAGTGCTGCGATCGAGGCCAAGGAAAATGCCGCCGCTGACCGGTTGTTCGGGCTGCTGCCGGTGGATCAGGGCCGCGCTTTCGAAACCCTGTGGCGTGAGTTCGAAGCGTCAAAGACTCCGGAAGCGCTGTTTGCCAAGGCGATCGACCGTGTCCAACCGGTGCTGCTGAATGAACTGGCCGGCGGAGGCAGCTGGATCGAATACGACGTGTCTCTGGCACAGATCGATAGCCGCGTCGGTGCCAAGGTTCTGCGCGGCGCGCCTGCCGTCTGGCACTATGTACGTGGCCGCATTGAACCCTGGTTCGAGGCGCGCAGCATTTCCGGATGATTTTACAGTCACTCTGAGAACCGTAAAACGATGCAAGAACAGAAAAAGCCGACCTATGATTAGGTCGGCTTTGTTGGTTCAGAACCGATGTTGCCAGAGGCGTTTAGGCCGACCTGACCGCAGAAAAGGCAGCAGAGTTGCTGGTGGAATACCGTGACAGGCTGCTTTCCAGCTCGCGGGCCTTGGTATCCATAGTCATCGACATTGCAGACATTTCCTCCACCATTGCGGCATTTGTCTGTGTCGCATTATCAAGCGAACCCAATGCATCAGCCATTTCCGAAAGCGCGACAGATTGCTCGGATGTGGTTCCCGAAATCTTGCCGATCAGCTCGTTTGTATCCCTCACCTTGCCGACAATGTCTTCCAGCGCCTTGCCGGCACGGTTCACGATTTCACTGCCGTCTTTCACCTGATCGGCAGAGGTTCCGATCAGGTTCTTCACCTCATTTGCAGCTTCAGCGGTGCGCTGCGCAAGGGCACGCACTTCGGCGGCAACCACCGCAAAGCCACGGCCACTTTCGCCAGCCCGCGCGGCTTCGACGCCGGCGTTAAGCGCCAAGAGGTTGGTTTGAAAGGAGATATCCTCAATCACGCTGATAATCGAAGAAATCTCGTTTGAAGACTGTTCGATATTCGCCATAGCTGCAACGGCCGATTTCATCAGCTCACCGTTTTCAACGGCACCGGCGTAGGCGGCATTTGCATTCTCGGTGGCAGCCCCTGAATCGGATGCGGTGTCTTTAACCGAGGTGCTGAGCTCCTGCAGGGCGGCAGTTGTTTCCGTCAGCGTTGCCGCTTGGGATTCTGTTCGCGACGACAGGCTCTGGACAGATTCGGAGACCTCTTTCGCATTGACCTGAAACTGGCCGGACACCCCGACTGCAGTTCCCAGTTCGGACGACAGGCTGCCAGCAAGCTGGTTGAAACTGCTACGCAGCCCTTCATATTCATGCGGGAAGGTTTCCGAAATCTGGCAATTCAAATCGCCACTGGTGATCCGTGCCAGATGACGGCCAAGAACCTCGACCACAGCCTCAGTGTCCTGTTGCGCCTGCAGCGCCTGATCCTGCGCCGCTTCGGCCCGTTTGGCCTGTTCGCGCACTGCTTCTTCCTTTGCAGCCACTTCAGCGGCCTTGGCGTTGCGCTGCATCATGCTGGCGACCAGAACACCGGTTTCCAGCACCACGATCAACGCATGCATGACTGTGCGACCGACATTGCCGGTCAGATCGCCGGACGGATAAACCAGCGTTGGCATCAAAAATGTGAGCGACAGGTGATGTACCGCGATCACCGCCGCAGCCAACAACAAGGCGCCGATGTTGGACAGGGTCGACACCACAGCCAACACTGCAAAAAACAGCATATGGGAATCGATCTGCCAAGGATGCCCGTTAAAGGCCGCGGTGAACAGGATCGCCTGCCCAGCGAGGCAGAACGCAACGATGTAGTCACGCAGGTCCTTGCCGATCTCTTCGGAGAAATAGGCAATGGCTGCCAGCACAGCGCTGATCAGGGAAACCATCCACCAATTGCCCCCATCGCCAAACAGAAGGGCCGCCGCGGTTGGGGCCGGCACCATAATGAGACTTGCAATCTGCTGAATGCGGATTGAATCCAATGAGTTATTCAAGACAGCGCCAGCAGGCCGCTTGTCTCCAGTCAAATTCCGCATAGTACTGAAACCTTTCTTCCATCGATTACGAGCCAAACACCAAGGCGTTTCAACAGATGCGCATCTTCTTCTCGCTCCAGGGCCGTGAGAGCCCCCATCGGCGCCGACAATGGAGCGATTTCGCTCAGACCCGCGGCTGCCACAGCTTGATCCGCGGGGATGCCCCAGGGATAAGACACGACAAGCGCAGGCTCACCCGGAAGGGGCGGTCCTGATGCGGCCAATGCCAAAATCGGTGCACCGCTCGCGATGAGCAGCGCTGTTGTGCAGAAGAAAAACTTACGCATATTCCACCTTTCAGAAAGTGAATACAGCGTAGGTCTGTAGAAACGGTTACTTTGGCTTCCTTGGCTCTATCGTTCGGCCTTGTTCCGCAGGAGGTTTCGAACATTAACCCCAAACGTGCGTCGGGGGGCTCAGGGCGTCACTAAACGGGTGTAGGTGTGAAATCCGTGATGCGACAGCCGTTTGCGTCCAGTATCAGGGCCTTTCCGGGGGCAAGCTCACTCCACCCGTCCTGTTCCTGTTCCAGCGGTTCTGAAACAACCGCCCAGCCTCTACGGGTCTCGCTCCAGCGATAATAGAGTGTGGGGGCAATATGGTCAGACGAATAGCGCACCGCATAGAGGCTTTCGCCGTCGGAAAAGGCGGCTGACACGCGCATATGCGGCGCCTCTCCATGGCGGCGCGACAGTGTTTCCAGCTGCCCAACCGCGCGCGCCACTGCGTCGATCGGATCCGCGTCCATCCCCTGCCCTAGCGCCAACAGAAAAATCACCTCGCTGTCGGTCGCTCCTTTGCGATGCGGATAGAGCGCATCGGCAATGCCCATATCGGCCTGTTTGCGATAGCTGCCAAACCCTCCGGCCTGCCCGTTGTGCATGAAACTCCAGCGCCCGGCCACAAAGGGATGGCAGTTGTTGCGGCTGGTCGCAGAACCGGTCGAGGCGCGCACATGGGCCAGAAACAGGCCGGATTTCACCTGTCGCGAGACCGCTTGCAGATTGGGATCGGACCAGGCGGGATAGACATCCCGAAACAATCCCGGCTCCGGGCGGTGATCATACCACGCAACCCCAAACCCATCTCCATTTGTGGTGATTTTGCATTGCTCAGCCTCGCGGCTTTGGGCAATCAACGAGTGACCCGGCCGGCTGATGATTTCCTCAAGAAACACCGGTTCCCCGGTGTAAGCAGCCCAACGACACATTTTTCGATCTCACTATTTTGAACGCCCCGGCGGCGCAGCGCGGGAAATCGTTCTAACATTTCGTCATTTTTCAGAACGTGCGTTTACACAGCTCTTAGTCATTCGTCGAGTGAACCTGTGCACAGGCAGTTGTTCACCCATGCAGCCTGGCGATCCAAAGGCGTCACAGATCTGCCGCAAGCGGGCTGGCGCGGGCCGATGCGATGGGCTAATCCTGTCCGGCAGGCCGCAGCGGACCTGCAACAGGAGCCCAGAATGCCGGTACATTACATCTATCTCATTATTGCCGTGGCCGCCGAAACCATTGGGACCACTGCTCTTCAGGCGAGCCAACAGTTCTCCAAAGCACTTCCGTCATTGGTTGTTGTGGTTGCTTACGGGTTCTCGTTTTACATGATGGGTCTGACGTTGAAGTTCATGCCGGTCGGAATCGTCTATGCAATCTGGTCTGGCCTTGGAATCGTCTTCATATCAGCCATCGGTTATGTGGTTTTCCAGCAGAAACTGGATTTTCCGGCTGTGCTTGGCATGGGGCTCATTGTCATCGGCATTCTGATCATCCATCTTTTCTCAAAGGCGTCAGGCCACTAAGCCGCAACACATGCCAGCGTAACGCTGCGCCGCCGCATCTTTGGTGCGCCCGAGATGCATTTTCGCTGGCCTTTGGGCCGCTGAACGGCTATGCGCGCGTCAACTCCCTTTAAAAGGCTGACTTCATGGAACTGCGCAATATTGCGATCATCGCCCACGTTGACCACGGCAAGACCACGCTGGTTGACGAGCTTCTGAAACAATCCGGTGCTTTCCGCGAAAACCAGGCCGTGGCCGAACGCGCGATGGACTCCAACGATCTGGAGCGCGAGCGCGGCATCACCATTTTTGCCAAGCCGACTTCGGTCGAGTGGAAGGGCACCCGGATCAACATCGTCGACACCCCCGGCCACGCCGACTTTGGTGGTGAAGTCGAACGGATCCTGTCGATGGTGGATGGTGTTGTGCTGCTGGTTGACGCTGCCGAAGGCCCGATGCCGCAGACCAAATTCGTGACTTCCAAGGCACTGGCTCTGGGCCTGCGCCCCATTGTGGTGCTGAACAAGGTCGACAAGCCCGACGCCGAGCCCGACCGCGCGCTGGACGAATGCTTTGACCTCTTTGCTTCGCTGGACGCCAATGACGACCAGCTGGACTTCCCGCATATGTATGCCTCTGGCCGTAACGGCTGGGCCGATCACGAGCTGGACGGCCCGCGCAAAGATCTGCACGCGCTGTTCAACCTCATCGTGAACCACGTGCCCGAGCCCAAGCAGATCAAACGCCAGGACGAAGATTTCCGCATGCTGGCCACCACGCTGGGCAGCGACCCTTTTGTGGGCCGCCTGCTGACCGGTCGTGTGGAAAGCGGCACCCTCAAAGTGGGCGCCACCGTTCAGGCTCTGTCCCGCATCGGCCAAAAGATCGAACAGTTCCGCGTCACCCGCATTCAGGCCTTCCGCGGTCTGGGTGAACAGGACATCGACGAAGCACAGGCCGGTGACATTGTTTCCATTGCCGGCATGGCAAAGGCCACCGTGGCCGACACCATCTGCGCATTGGCCGTCGAAGACGCGCTGGACGCCCAGCCGATCGATCCGCCCACCATTACTGTGACCTTCGGCATCAACGACAGCCCGCTGGCCGGCCGCGATGGCAAGAAGGTTCAGTCTCGCGTCATCCGTGACCGTCTGATGAAAGAGGCCGAAAGCAACGTTGCGATCAAGGTCGCCGACACCCCCGGTGGCGACGCCTTTGAGGTCTCGGGCCGCGGCGAACTGCAGATGGGCGTTCTGATCGAAAATATGCGCCGCGAAGGGTTCGAGCTGTCGATCTCGCGTCCGCAGGTGATCATGAAGGAAGTTGACGGCGTCCGCATGGAGCCGGTCGAAGAAGCCACCATCGACGTGGATGACGAATACTCCGGCGCGGTGATCGAAAAGCTGACCGGTGCCCGCAAAGGTGAGCTGGTCGAAATGCGCCCCGCAGGCGCAGGCAAAACCCGCATCATCGCCCATGTCCCGTCGCGTGGCCTGATCGGCTATCACGGCGAATTCCTCACCGACACACGCGGCACCGGCGTTCTGAACCGCGTGTTCCACGGCTGGACCGCCCATAAAGGTGCAATTCCAGGCCGTCGCTCCGGTGTTCTGATCTCGATGGAAAACGGCACTTCGGTTGCCTTTGCCCTGTGGAACCTTGAGGACCGCGGCAAGATGATGATCGGCGCGCAGGCAAACGTCTACACCGGCATGATCATTGGCGAACACTCCCGCGAGAACGATCTGGAAGTGAACCCGCTGAAAGGCAAAAAGCTGACCAACGTTCGTGCCTCCGGCACCGACGATGCGGTTCGCCTGACCACGCCGATGACCTTGTCGTTGGAAGAATCCATCGCCTATATCAACGATGACGAGCTGGTCGAAGTGACGCCAAATTCCGTGCGCCTTCGCAAACGTCATCTGGACCCGCACGAGCGGAAGCGGATGGCCAAGACCTACTAATAGAACAGGCCGCCCTTCGGGGCGGCCTGTTTTCTGTCGTGTCCTGCTCAGAAGCGGATATCGACAATTGGCTGATCGGGATCGAGGCCCGCCTCTTCCAACTGAGCCGCCAGTAGCGTCTGAAAGTCATCCTCAGATTCCTCTTCCAGCTCCTTGAGCGCCTCCAAAACGGTTTCCAGAACCTCCACCGCCGCGGAATTCACGCCGGACAGACCGTCCTGGGCTCCACCGCCAGCGGGGCCTCCTGATCCACCGTGACCACCAGGTCCGCCGGGACCACCCGGGCCGCCAGGACCACCCGGGCCACCGGGACCGCCTTGAGGGGAAATTCCCGCCTGCTCCGCCAGTTGGCGTGCATCAATACCGGAATCCGCCAGTGCAGAGTGCAACGCCCGCCCCGGCGCGATGCCCAGATCAGAGATCCCGGAAACCAGTTCCTTGGCATCAGAATCCGACAGGTTTTCGGTGTCATAGTTGGAGATCAGATCGCTCAATCCTTGTTTCAGCTCGCTGTCGAGCTGCATAAACTGAGCCTGGGTGTTCAATTGCGACATAACGCCGCCAAACTGATTAATCATAGGATAATCCATATTGCTCCGGTGCAAACAGCCTCCTGGCTGCGTGGGCAACATGGCGGACAGCTTGTTACGCCCGCGTTAGTACGGCAGGGCTAACAAGCTGTATTTATTCACTGAATTTGACGAAAATCGCGGGCACAACCATGTGCTACAGGGTCCGTCGCCCTATTCGCTGGTTTCGACAACCATCAACTCGCGCTCAGATGCGCCGCGCGCGTGGTTCAAGGCCGCCTGATAGTCGTCGCTGTGATAGCATTCCACTGCCGCGTCCACGGACGGAAACCGCGCCACCACATTGCGCGGGCGTTCCTTGCCTTCCAGCTGTACAAACCGCCCGGCGCGGGCGATGAATTCACCGCCGTGTTTGGCAATCGCCGGACCAGCCAGCTCCGCATATTTGCCGTAAGCCTCTGCATCCGTAACTGTCACATGTGCAATCCAAAGTGCGCCCATGAGTCCTCTCCCTTACCATCGGCAAAGAGCAAATCACCCCTGCCATCATCTTTCAAAAAATGCTCAAACGGCGCCCGGTCCACCGCGCGTCAGACCCGTTATTCGGTGATCTCGACGATCGTCAGGTTGCGGACCGAAGCCTCATTCGCAAATTCAAGCGCCGCTTGGTAGCCTTCACTCTGGTAACAGGCCTCTGCCGCCTCGACCGTGTCAAAACGGATGACCGTATTGCGGTCGCTGGCCGTACCTTCGATCTGCACCACGCGCCCGCCACGGGCGATGAAGCGCCCGCCGTGGCGCTCCACCACAGGCACGGCCAGTTTGGCATATTTGCCATAGGCCTCCGCGTCCGTCACTGTCACGCGGGATAACCACAGCGCGGGCATCAGCCTGCCAGAACCGCTTCGGCTGCCGCAATGGCGGCGTCCGAATTGCCGGCATCCTTGCCGCCGCCCTGCGCCATGTCGGGACGGCCGCCGCCGCCCTTGCCGCCCAGTTCGACCACCGCCGCCTTGACCAGATCCACGGCTGATACAGTGCCGGTCAGATCTGCGGTAACACCAGCCGCAACCGCCGCCTTGCCGCCCGCATCCGCGATCAGCAATACCGCGCCAGAGCCCAGAAGCTGTTTGTGCTCGTCGATCAGCGCTGGCAGATCCTTGCCAGAGACACCCGACAGCACCTGCGCCATGAATTTGACGCCGTTTACCTCTTTGGCTTCTGCCCCACCGTCCTGACCTGCACCACCGGCCATGGCCAGCTCGCGGCGCAGCTGCGCCACTTCGTTCTGCAAGGATTTTCGCTCGTCCATCAGCGCCTTCAGACGGTCCATGACCTCGGCGGACTGGGCTTTCAAAGAATTGGCTACCTCGCCCATACGGGTCGCTTCGCGTTCCAGATGGGCAAAGGCCTCAGCCCCGGTCAGCGCTTCGATCCGGCGCACCCCGGCTGAGGAAGCACTGTCGCCGAGAATTACAAACGTGCCGATGTCACCGGTCTGGCGCACATGGGTGCCACCACAGAGTTCGATGGAATAGGTATTTCCATCCTGCCCTTTGCCGGTGTCCGCACGCCCCATCGAGACAACACGAACCTCATCACCGTATTTCTCACCAAACAGCGCCTGCGCGCCCATAGCGCGCGCGTCATCCGGCGTCATGATCCGGGTTTCAACCGCAGTGTTCTGGCGGATGAAGTCATTCACATCTGCCGAAACCTTGCTCAGCTCTGCCGCTGACAGGGCTTTGGTGTGGCTGAAATCAAATCGCAGACGATCCTCGGCATTTAGCGACCCGCGCTGCGCCACATGTTCACCCAACGCGTCGCGCAGGGCCTCGTGCAGCAGGTGCGTGGCCGAGTGGTTGGCACGGATCGCTGTGCGGCGCGCATGACTCACTTCCAGTTCAACCGCATCGCCTTTGCTCAGGGTGCCGCGTTCAACGGTCACCTGATGGGCATAGATCTTGCCATCGGCGAATTTCTGAGTGGCCGTCACCTTGGCCGCGTCATCGCGGTTTTCCAGACGACGGACAACCCCGGTGTCGCCTACCTGACCGCCGCTTTCGCCGTAAAACGGCGTCTGGTTTGTCACAACCCAGCCACTGCCGCCTTCTTCGATCTTGTCGACAACAGCGCCGTCCACCACCAACGCCAGAACCTGACCTTCGGCCTTCTCGGAATCATAGCCGAGGAAATCGGTGGCGCCGTTCTTGTCGGCCACATCAAACCAGACCGCATTATCTGCCGCATCACCAGAGCCGGACCAGGCCGCGCGGGCCTTTGCCTTTTGCTCGGCCATGGCGGCGTCAAAGCCATCGGTATCAACTTCGCGGCCTTTTTCGCGCAGCGCGTCCTGTGTCAGATCAAGCGGGAAACCATAGGTGTCGTAAAGCTTGAACGCAGCGCCACCCGGCAGCGGTGCGCCCTCGGCCAGACCGTCCAGCTCATCGTCCAGCAGTTTCAGGCCGCGATCAAGGGTTTGTTTAAAGCGGGTTTCTTCCTGCTTCAGCGTCTCTTCGATCAGCGCCTGCGCCTGCCCCAGTTCCGGATAGGCCGCGCCCATCTTCTGAACCAGCGAGGGCACCAGCTTGTGCATCACCGGATCCTTAGCGCCCAGCAGATGCGCGTGACGCATGGCGCGGCGCATGATGCGGCGCAGCACGTAACCGCGGCCATCATTGGACGGCATCACACCATCCGCCATCAGGAAGGAGGTCGAGCGCAAGTGATCCGCGATCACCCGGTGGTGCACGTTCTGATCACCATAAGGATCGACTGATGTGACCTCGGCAGAGGCTTCGATCAGCGATTTGAACAGGTCGGTGTCATAGTTATCATGGCTGCCCTGCAGCAGCGCGCCGATCCGTTCCAGCCCCATGCCGGTGTCGATCGACTGCATGTCCAGCGCGGTCATCGAGCCGTCTTCGAACTGCTCGTTCTGCATGAAAACCACGTTCCAGATCTCGATGAACCGGTCGCCGTCTTCTTCGGGGGAACCGGGAGGGCCACCCCAGATATGCTCGCCGTGATCATAGAAGATTTCGGTGCAGGGGCCGCAGGGCCCGGTCGGGCCCATCTGCCAGAAGTTATCCGAAGTGGCGATGCGGATGATCCGCTCTTCCGGCACACCGAGCTTTTTCCAGATATTATAAGCCTCGTCATCGGTGTGATAGACGGTGACCCACAGACGGTTCTTGTCGATACCGAATTCGCCGGTGATCAGATTCCAGGCAAAGGGGATCGCCTCTTCCTTGAAGTAATCCCCAAAGGAGAAATTCCCCAGCATTTCAAAGAAGGTATGGTGACGCGCGGTATAGCCGACGTTGTCCAGATCGTTATGCTTGCCACCGGCGCGCACACATTTCTGCGCCGTGGTGGCGCGGACATAGTCGCGTTTGTCGACACCCGTGAAGCAGTTCTTGAACTGCACCATGCCCGAGTTGACGAACATCAGCGTCGGGTCGTTGCGGGGCACCAGCGGGCTGGAGGCAACAACCTCGTGGCCCTGTTTGGCGAAATAACTCAGGAAGGTGGAACGGATGTCGTTGAGCGTCGGCATTTCTGGGTCTCGTTCGCAGGGAAAAACAGCGTTGCGAACTGGTTTATCCTGCCGTTACAGGGCTGTCCACAGCTCAAAACCGCGCCGCGTGTTCAACCCTCAGTGCTGCCCCGTTTGCACAGCAGATCCCCAGTCGAAAACGCCCCGGCCTGTTCAACAGAACACAGAATGCCGCGCAGCCGGTGACGGCGGTGATCGGCGACATTCACCCAGTCTTTTGCCGCTTCACCATAGCGCACCTTCCACTTGACGCAGGCATCGTTGAACACCTCGGACACCCGCAACACGGCCGTTCCGACCTGCAACAACTGACCTGCCGGCAGGTTCGCCTCTGACAGATCCATATCAGCAATGAAAGTATCGCCGGGATGTGGGGTGGTTTCACGATCGCGCCATACCAGATCCAGAACCCGCTGTTGCAGGATGCAGATCTGAATGCGCGGATCGGGACGGCCATCCTCCAGTGTCAGCCACGGGCGGCTGGCCCAGCGTTCACCGGGAATTCCCGTATGCGGTGCCGCTTCGATGCGATCAACAAAGCGTCTTTCGCCGTAACCGGGACGCAGACACAGCATGGAAATGGCCGCCCCGTCTTTGAGAGCGGCCAGAATATGCGGCAGGGCCGCATCCAGTTCATTGCGTGTGGCCTGCGCCATCAGGCCTCCAGAATATCGTCTTCCGCACCATCAGGGCGGTCGAACTCCAGCCCATGCGCGGCGCGTATTTTATCCTCGATATCATAGGAGATGTGCTTGTTTTCGCGCAGATAGGTCTTGGCGTTTTCACGCCCCTGCCCGATGCGTTCATCCCCGTAAGAGAACCAGGAACCGGATTTATTGACGACACCTGCCGCCACGCCCAGATCCAGAAGTTCCCCCATCTTGGAGATGCCTTCGCCATACATGATGTCGAATTCCACCTGTTTGAACGGCGGAGCCACTTTATTTTTCACCACTTTCACGCGGGTCTGGTTGCCGACAACCTCGTCCCGGTCCTTGAGCGCGCCGATACGGCGGATGTCCAGACGGACAGAGGAGTAGAACTTCAGCGCGTTGCCACCGGTAGTGGTTTCGGGGCTGCCGAACATCACACCAATCTTCATCCGAATCTGGTTGATGAAAATCACCATACAGTTCGACCGGCTGATCGACCCGGTCAGCTTGCGCATTGCCTGGCTCATCAGACGGGCCTGAACACCGACCGAGCTGTCGCCCATGTCGCCTTCCAGTTCTGATTTCGGCGTCAGGGCGGCGACGGAATCGACCACAACCATGTTCACCGCACCGGACCGCACCAGCGTATCGGTAATCTCAAGCGCCTGTTCGCCGGTGTCGGGCTGCGAGATCAGCAGCTCATCCAGATCGACGCCCAGCTTGCGGGCATATTGCGGGTCCAGCGCGTGTTCCGCATCGACAAAGGCGCAGACACCGCCCTTTTTTTGCTGTTCGGCAACGCAGTGCAGGGTCAGCGTGGTCTTGCCCGAGCTTTCCGGACCATAAATCTCCACGATGCGGCCCATCGGCAGGCCGCCTATGCCAAGCGCAATATCCAGACCCAGAGACCCGGTTGAACTGGCTTCGATTTCTGGCAGCGCATTTTCACCGCCGAGCTTCATAATCGAGCCCTTGCCGAACTGCCGTTCGATCTGGGCCAATGCGCTGTCCAGCGCCTTTTGCTTGTCGCCGCTCTTCTTGTCATTCATGGTCAAAAGATCCGCCATATTGCCTGGTCCCTCTTATGTGTCACACCCGCGGACGGGCGGCAATGACTGCTTTGTTCACCTCTTGTTCTGTATGTGATCAAAAGGGGAACATTGCAAGAAAAAACTTCTGGTACCCACTGCGGTCCTGCGATGTTAAAAAGTGGTTACCGGCTGTTAAGTCGCTGGAAGTATTAATGGGCGATTAACGGTATGCTTGCATTTCACGCTGAAAGACTGGTTCTTCTTTCGGTCCCCAAAACCGGAACAACCGCATTACAGGCTGCATTGCGTGATCGCGCGGACATGATCATTTCCGATCCGCCCGAGCTGAAACATGCACCCGTGTTCCGCTATAACCGCTGGTTCCGGCCGATGTTTGAAAAAACATGTGGTGTCGAAATGGAACTGGCGGCTGTCATGCGCGAGCCCGTCAGCTGGCTGGGCAGCTGGTACCGGTATCGTCAGCGCCCGTTTTTGGATGGCCAGCCCAATTCAACCAAGGGCATAAGTTTCGATGAATTTGTGCTGGCCTATTGCAAGGGGGATAAGCCCGCCTTTGCCAATGTCGGCAGTCAAGCGAAGTTTCTGGAGCCGCAAAAGAGCGGTTGCCGGGTGACCCATTTGTTTCGCTATGAGGACAAACCCGGCATAACCGGGTTTCTGGAACACCGGCTGAAAACCAAAATCGACCTCGGCCAAGTCAATGTCAGCCCGAAAATGGAACTGGCGCTGAGCCCTGACGTCTTGTCAAAATACCGCCGCAAATGCGCCGATGAATTTGCCCTTTATGACGGGATTTCCTGAAGGTCCCGGTCAACGCCTCTGCGGCCCCAGGCCGGGCCGCAGAGGCGCAGTCACCACCTTCAATGAAGCTGTGCGTGAACTGTGTCTGTCAATTGGCTGAGAGAGAAGGGTTTGGGCAGAAAGACCGAGTTCGGGACAGAAGGCTCTGCCTCGCCAAACGCGCCTTCGGCATATCCTGAGACAAAGACCACCCGTGTTTCGGGACGTTCTTTCAGCGCTTCGCGGACCCAGCTCGGTCCATCCATGCCCGGCATCACAACATCCGTGACAAAAACATCCACGCTGAGGGCCGGATCCTCCAGGGTGCGCAGGGCATCTTCGGCGTTTTCCGCCTCAAGAACCGTATAGCCCCGCAGACGCAGCGCACGGGACGCAAAGGCGCGCACAGGTGCCTCGTCTTCGACCAGAAGAACCACACCTTCACCATGTTTGGGCGCTTCGGGCAGTTTTTCCTCCACCTCGGCAACGATCTCGGAGGGGTCCAGTTTGTTCACCGGGAAATACAGGCTGAAGGTCGTGCCGCTGCCCTTGAACGAGTCAACGAAGATGTAACCGCCGGTCTGCTTGATGATGCCATAGGCCGTCGACAGGCCCAGGCCAGTGCCCTCGCCGGTGCGTTTGGTGGTGTAGAAGGGTTCAAAAACCTTCTGGATTTTATCGGGGTCAATGCCGATGCCCTGATCGGTGACCTTCACGGTAACCCAATCGCCGGCGGGCACCGTCGCACGGTCGCGTTCCAAGGCTTGGGTGAGGTTGACGACCTGCGTTTCCACACGGATTTCCCCGCCCTGAGGCATCGCGTCGCGCGCGTTCACCACAAGGTTCATCAGGACCTGCTCCAGCTGGCGCTTATCCGCACGGATAGGCTTCATCACCGGATCATGGCTGAGGGTCAGCGTGACCTTCTCACCAACCAGACGGTTCAATAGATGTGTCAGGTCGGACAGGGTGTCGCGCAGATCCAGAACCTCTGGCTGCAGCGTCTGTTTGCGTGAAAAGGCCAGAAGCTGGCTCACAAGGGCTGCGGCCCGATTGGCGTTTTCGCTGATCTGAACCAGATCACCATAGTCAGGATCACCCTGATCGTGGCGCAGAAGCAAAAGATCGCAATGGCCGGAGATGGCCGTCAGGAGGTTGTTGAAATCATGGGCAACACCGCCCGCCAGCTGGCCAATCGCCTGCATCTTCTGGCTTTGGACAAATTGAGCTTCCAGCGTTTTCAACTCGGTCGCGTCGTTCAGAACCGCAATGAGAACCGTCGCCCCCTCCTCGACCACGCGGGTCAAGGTGACCTGAACAAACACCTCCTTGTCCCGGCGCGACAGGCGCAGGAATTCGGATTTATGCGGGGCAATGCCATCGGCCGTATCGCGCAGCCAATCCGACATAGGCCGCCCAAGACCTTCCATCATCTGGCCCAGTTTGCTGCCCTCACAGCTGCGCACGCCCAGCAGGCTGAGCGCAAGCGTGTTGGCTGCAAGGATTTCCCCGCTGGGGGCAACCTTGATATAGGGCACCGGCATGCTTTCAAAGCCGGCACTGGCACGGGCTGCGGCCTCGGGGTCGGACTCCAGGAAATACAACTCGCGCCGCCCCTGGGTGCGGCTGCTTTCCATGACCATTACATCAACCGGGCCGGACTTGGTCATCATCGTGTGGATCTGACCCGATCGCACGGGCAGATCGGTGAACAGACGATCCAGAGCCTTGACACGTTCACCCGTCAATTTGCGCGCGGCTTCGTTCATGAACAGAACCGCACCGGTGCGCCCGACGGTGACCATCGGAATGGGGATGCTTTCAGAGCCGCGGCTGCTGGTCGTACGTTCGGCAATATCCTCGATCCGCCACAGGAAGCTGCCACCGCTCATCTGATGAACCGCGAGCCTTACATGACCACGCCGGGTCACCACGTCTTCGCGCGCGGCGCCCTCGTCCTTGGCCTTGGACTGAAGGCGGAACAGAACGGCGGCCGGATTGGCCAGAACAGAGCGCAGCGTCCCCGACAGCGTATCGGTTTTGACGTCCGAGAACCGGGCCTTGGCCGCGGCATTCAACGCGTGGATCGCACCGTCGTCATCGGCCACGAAACTGGGGGCGGAATCCTTGGCAATAAAGCCGGTCAACAGATCCGTCGCCATGTCGCGCGCCTTGAAACGCACGCGGGCCTGAAAGGCCATCAGCCCGGCCACAGCAAACAGCGTAAGCGACACCGCAATCAGCCCGCGTGACATCCAGGGTGGCAGCCCCAATAGCAGGGCGGCAATCACCAATGTGACCGACAGGACAAGGATGGCGACCAAGCGGGCATTCTCGGGAGGTGCCACACGCAGGTCAGGAACAGAGGTGTCTTGGCGACCGATCATACCGGCTCCGTTCTATTGAATCTCTTTGCGGCATTCCGCGGTTACCGAGGTTAAGGGCGCGTTAAAGAAATTCAGTATTTACGGTACGGTCGCTAAGCATTGGCCGACCGTTGCGTCAATATCGCAACATGGAATCCGTCCGTACCACCGTAAACACGCCAAGATTTGTCGAAATCAAGACTCCACCCAGGATGACGCGCCAAAAAGCCTTCAACCTGTGTGCCGTTCTCGGCCTCCAGCATCGAGCAGGTCGCAAAGGCCAGACTGCCATTCTCAGTCACCAGATCTGCGGCCTCGTCAAGAATAGTGGCCTGCACGACCAGCAGCTCGTCCAGTGTCTCGGGTGTCAGCAGCCATTTTGCGTCAGGTGCGCGCCGCCATGATCCGCTGCCGGAACAGGGAACATCGCACAGGACCAGATCAAAGGGCGCCTGTTGCGTCGCCTCGGATGTCGAGAGCACGGTGATGTCGGCCCCTGCCCGCTCTGCCCGCTCCGGCAGATCACGCATCCGTTGCGGCGCCGCATCATGGGCAAAGAGGTCAATTCCGGCCTGTGCGGCCATGGCGAGGCTCTTGCCACCGCCGCCGGCACAGTAGTCCAGCACCCGCATACCGTCGCTCAACGGCAGAGCAGCAATCACGGCCTGACTTGCCGCATCCTGCAATTCAACCAGACCGGAGGTATAGGCCTCGGAGTTGCGGATTTTGCGAGCGCCTTCGGTGATTTCCAATGCAGTTGGTGCGGCCGGGTGCGTCATGCTTTGAATGCCTGCCTCAGCAAGGGCATCCTGAGCGGTTTCCACAGTGGCCTTTGTCAGATTGACACGCACATGCACCGGCGCACGCAGGCGCAAGGCTGCGGCAGCTGCGGCGGTTTCGGCGCCCAAGCTTTGCGAAAATGCAGGATAAATCCAATCCTGAAGGTCGCAGGCCTCTGCCCCCTCGGCAGGAGTTCGACCCGCTTCGCGCTCGGCGTCACTCAATGCGGCGGGGCCATAGCCATCGCCGGTGAACAGCGTATCGGGATCTTCGCCGTTATCGCGCAATCCGCCCAGAATAAGCCCGCGACCGGTGTTTGCCCCGCCAAGGGCCGCGTGCGACCGGCGGCAGCGCAGCGCGGTGAACACATGATCGCGCACCGCGGCGCGGTCTTTTGAACCAGCATAGCGGCTGCGTCGCGCCCAACCTGTGAGCGCTTTTTCAGCTGGATCCCCGTCCAGAATAATGTCGAGGATTTCGATGGCCGCCTGAAGGCGGGCGGCGGGGGTCATGTCCCTGTCCCAAAGATACAAACGGCCATCATAGTCTTATCCGATCCTGTAGTTCGGGCTTTCGCGGGTGATCTGTACGTCATGGACATGGCTTTCCTTCAGGCCGGCCCCGGTGATCTTTACGAAATTGCAGTTCTTGTTCATCTCGGCCACGGTGGCGCATCCGGTATAGCCCATCGCAGCGCGCAACCCGCCGACCAGCTGGTGGATCACAGCGTTGGCGGTGCCTTTGTAGGGTACCTGACCTTCGATACCTTCCGGCACCAGCTTGTCGCTGGCGGCATCTTTCTGGAAATACCGGTCGGCCGAACCGCGCGCCATGGCGCCAAGCGAGCCCATGCCACGGTAGGATTTGAAGGACCGGCCCTGATAGAGGATCACTTCGCCCGGGGACTCGTCCGTGCCGGCAATCATCGAGCCGACCATGGCGCAGGAGGCGCCGGCCGCGATGGCCTTGGCGAAATCGCCCGAGAACTTGATGCCGCCGTCTGCGATGATCGGCGTATTGCCGGCCGACTTGGCGCAATCATTGATCGCAGTCAGCTGCGGCACGCCCACGCCTGCCACCATACGGGTGGTGCAGATGGAACCGGGGCCAATGCCCACTTTGACCGCATCTGCGCCCGCGTCGATCAGCGCTTTTGTCGCGTCACCGGTAGCGACGTTGCCGGCAATGACCTGCACGCCGGAATTCAGCGCTTTGACGCGTTTCACCGCCTCGATCACGCCTGCCGAATGGCCATGCGCCGTGTCGATCACCACGATATCCACGCCTGCGTCAATCAGCGCCTCAGAACGGGCAAAGCCGCTGTCGCCGACAGAGGAGGCCGCAGCCACCCGCAGGCGGCCCAGATCGTCCTTGCAGGCGGTCGGGTTCAGAACCGCCTGTTCGGTGTCCTTCAGGGTCAGCAGGCCGGTCAGCTTGCCTTCACCATCGGTCACCAGCAGTTTTTCGATGCGGCGTGCTTTCATCAGGCTTTTGGCCTCTTCCAGCTCGGCCGGTTCCTGTAGCATCGCCAGATTATCCGAGGACATCATCACCGAAACCGGTGTTTTGTCATCCTCGGCAAAGCGCATGTCGCGATTGGTGACGATGCCCACGACGCGGCCCGATCCGTCCACCACCGGGAAACCAGTGACGCGATAGCGTTCCTGCAGCGCCTTGGCATCGGCCAGGGTCTGATCGGCGGTCAGCGTGATTGGGTTGTAGACGATACCGGATTCAAACCGTTTCACCCGGCGCACCTGTTTGGACTGCTCTTCGGCATCCAGGTTCTTGTGGATCACCCCCATGCCGCCAGCCTGCGCCATGGCAATTGCCATGCGGGCCTCGGTCACGGTGTCCATCGCCGAGCTGAGAAGTGGAATATTCAGCGCGATAGATTGCGTCACAAACGTGCGCGTATCAGCGGTACTTGGCAGGACGTCAGACGCCGCCGGAACCAGTAGAACATCATCAAATGTGAGAGCCTCACGAATCTGCATTGATCATCCCCATGCATAACCCCGTTTGGCGGTGACCCTATGGCACAGTTCCTGATAAGTGGAAAGAGGCGGCGACAAGATTTCGCCGCAGCGCGGAAACTTATCCGGTCTGATCTGCGTCAAGGCAGGCGGCACCGGCCCCTGTATTGCGTGCATACGTGTATCCAACCGGAGAACATCCCCATGGCCGGACCTCTTTCAGGTGTCACTATCCTCGACCTCACCCATGTTTTGGCGGGGCCCTATGCCTCGATGACACTGGCAGATCTGGGCGCGCGGGTGATCAAGGTGGAACGCCCCGGAACCGGAGACGACACCCGCGCCTTCCCCCCTTTCAAAGAAGGTGAGAGCGCCTATTTCGCCACCATAAACCACGGCAAGGAGAGCATCGCTCTGGACCTGAAAGCCCCGGAAGACCGGGCCATTTTCGAACGGCTTCTGACCCGCGCAGACGTTGTTCTGGAAAACTACCGCCCTGGCGTGATGGAGCGGATGGGCTATGGCTGGGAGGCGCTTCATGCCCGGATGCCCCGGCTGATCTATGGTGCGGTCTCCGGCTTTGGTCACACCGGTCCTGAAGCCTTGAAACCCGCCTACGACATGGTTGTGCAGGCCCGCGGCGGGGTGATGTCGATCACCGGAGAGCGCGACCGCGATCCGGTGCGCGTTGGCGCCTCGATCGGTGATATCGTTGCCGGCATGTTCCTGGCCCAGGGCGTTTTGGCGGCGCTGCTTGAACTGCGCGAGACCGGTCAAGGTCAGAAGGTTGATATCTCGATGCTGGATTCGCAGTTGGCGCTGCTGGAACACGCCATTGCGCTGACCACTGTCACGGGCGAGCCCCCCCGCCCCTCTGGCGCCCGCCACCCGTCGATCACCCCCTTTGAGACCTTCCACGCAGCAGACGGGCTGTTTGTCATCGCCGCCGGAAACGACGTGCTGTTTGCGCGACTGTGCGAAGCGCTGCAACTGCCGCTGGCCGATGATCCGCGCTTCTCCACCAATCCGGCGCGCTGCGACAATGCCCGCCTTCTGAAACGGCTGATAGAAGCAGTCACTTTGGGCGAAGGCAAATCCCATTGGATCAAAGTTCTGACAGAATCCGGCATCCCGACCGGGCCGATCCAGAATGTCAAAGAAGTGCTGAATGATCCACAGATCCGCGCCCGCAACATGGTCGTCGATGTGCTGGATGAAAACGGTACGCCGCGGTACGTGGCGGCTGGCAATCCGATCAAGATGTCCGGTCTAACCGACCCAAAGACCCGCAGCCCGGCGCCGGCGCTGGACGGCAACCGAGAGGCGATACTGGCTTGGCTGGACAGAACAGAAGCTTGAGACCGCCACCCCTCCGGAACGATAAATATCCCAATTAATCAAACCTTAGGAGCCATATGCTAACCTAAATCCTGTTAATTAGTCACTTGGTCCAGGTATATGGTTGCCCGTTCGTTTTATGCCTTCGATTCCGAGGCTCTGACAGTTGATGCCAGCTCTCCCAGCATGACGCAGGGCTCGTCGATCATCAACAATTCGAGCACCCCGGTCGGGACGGTCTTCACCTATACCGCTGGTTTCCCCAGTGAACTTGTCCACCTCGAAGACACCTCGGGAAGTGCCGACAAGCTGGAGGATGATCAGGAAGGCGGCCATATCATCACCGACGGCGGATCGCTGGTGGCAAACGGCACCATGATAGAAGCGGAATCTTTCCACTACCTCCAACAGGAGGATCTTTTCGGCAACCCGGTCGGGCCAGTGGTCACTGTCACCGTTTTCTCACAAGGCGGCAAGACTTCGGATGTCTGGGGTTTTTCCACCGATGTGCCGCTGATCGACGGCGCGATTTACGAAAAAACCGGTGGCAGCAACACGGGCACTGCGGAGTATGAAACCTTCGTGCCCTGTTTTGTCGCGGGCACCGCGATTGCCACCAGCCGCGGCATCCGCGCGGTCGAAAGCCTCCGGCCCGGCGATAGGGTACTGACCCGCGACAATGGTTACCAGCCGCTGGTCTGGACTGGTATCAAGCGCCTGAACCGCGAATGGCTTGCCAGTTGCCCGCACCTGCAGCCGGTGCGCATTGCTGCCGACACCTTCGGAGCGGGCTGCCCAGAACAGGACCTCTGGGTCTCGCCGCAGCACCGGGTTCTGCTGCGCAACAGCCAATGCGAAATCACGTTTGGAGCACGTGAAGTGCTTTGCGCCGCGTCTTTCCTGACTTCGAAAAACGGCATTCGCCAGGTTGCCGTGCCACAGGCCACTTATGTGCACCTCATGTTCGAACAACACCAGGTGGTGCTCTCCAATGGTCTATGGACTGAAAGCTTCCAGCCCGGCGCTCAGCTGTTTGAAACAGGCAGCGCCGAGACGCGGCGGGAAATTCTGGCCATTTTCCCGGAGCTTGCGGACAGCAGTCAAACTCCGTTCCCCTCCGCCCGTATGGTCCTGAAACCGCATGAGACTGCCTTGGTACTGCAGTAATCAGAGGGGCACGTGGCCACGAACACTGGTGCCGCGGCCTTTGGCTCTGCGAGCTGCGGCCATCAGGACTGTTTGACGACGGATTTGCGCAGCAGCCGCTCCACAAGAGAGCTGTTCTGAGGGATGAAATCCCGGATCGAGACAATGCCAAGAAGTTTGCCATCTTCGCAGACCGGCAAATGGCGGAATTTGCCCTTGATCATGGTTTGATAGGCCTCGTCCAGCCTGGCTTCCGGCCCCAACCACTGCGGATTGGGCGTCATAACCTGTTTGACCAGGGTCGTCGCCGAGGGGCGGTAAACGATGATGCTGCGCTGGATCACGTCCCGTTCACTCAGAATTCCGACCAGTGTGCCGCTGTTGTCGACAACGGGAAGCGCCCCGATATTCGCAGAGGTCATCGCAATACATGCCGTCCGAACCGTTTCGTCCTGAGACGTCTTGTGCAATTTTTTTTGGCCAGCGATCAGGTCCGCCAGAGTGGTCACCTTCATTGGTAGTCGCCCCGATTGTTTCAATTTCGTCCGTTAGATTATCCCACAAACAACTAATAACCGGTTGAAAGCGCGTATATTTCAGGCGCACTTTCAACCAAAACGCATGATCCTGCAGGTTACACACCCGGAATTTCGACTGGAGGGGCAATCCTGTTTGGTGTCTGAGGCGACTTTCGGCCCGCCACCTTGGCGACTCCCCCCTGAACACGAAGGACCCGTGACGCAGGCATTAAACAAGCATTTGCCACATATCTTTCCGACCAAATGCCGCCCACAGACAGGAAAATGCCGCGCGTCGCCTTTCCCTTGCCGCAAAAACCAATATTGTCGCCGCAGATTGCGGAATGAGAAGGCACTTGAAATGAGCACCGATCCCCTCGTCGTTTTTACCCCCTCGGGCAAGCGCGGTCATTTCCCCGTTGGCACCCCGGTTCTCACTGCCGCGCGCCAGCTGGGCGTCGATCTGGATTCGGTCTGCGGCGGGCGCGGCATCTGCTCCAAGTGTCAGATCACACCCTCTTATGGTGAGTTTCCCAAGCACGGCGTCACCGTTGCTGAGGACGCGCTAACCGAATGGAATAAGGTCGAACAGCGCTACAAGGACAAGCGCGGGCTGATCGACGGGCGCCGTCTGGGCTGTCAGGCCAAGGTCGAAGGCGATGTGGTGATCGATGTGCCACCCGAAAGCCAGGTGCACCGGCAGGTGGTCCGCAAGCGGGCCGAAGTGCGCGACATCACCATGAACCCCTCGACCCGCCTGTTCTACGTCGAGGTGGAAGAGCCCGACATGCACAAGCCCTCCGGCGATATGGAGCGGCTGATCGAAGCGCTGGAGAGCCAGTGGGATCTGAAAGGCGTCAAAACCGATCTGCATATCCTGCAGCAGATGCAGCCCATCCTGCGCAAAGGCGGCTGGAAGGTCACCGTGGCCGTGCATCTTGGCGACGAAAACCACCCGCCCAAGATCATGCATATCTGGCCCGGATATTACGAGGGTACTGTCTATGGCCTCGCCGTGGATCTGGGATCGACCACGATTGCGGCGCATCTGTGTGATCTGAAAACCGGCGAAGTTGTCGCCTCCTCCGGCATCATGAATCCGCAGATCCGTTTCGGTGAAGACCTGATGAGCCGGGTCTCCTACGGGATGATGAACAAGGGCGGCGATCAGGAGATGACCCGCGCGGTGCGCGAAGGCATGAATGCGCTGTTTGTGCAGATCGCTTCTGAAGCTGAGATCGACAAGTCGCTGATCGTGGATGCGGTGTTTGTCTGCAATCCGGTCATGCACCACCTGTTCCTTGGTATTGACCCGTTTGAGCTGGGACAGGCGCCTTTTGCGCTGGCCACCTCCAACGCGCTGTCGCTGCGCGCTGTCGAACTGGACCTGACCATTCACCCGGCCGCCCGTGTCTATCTGCTGCCCTGTATTGCGGGCCATGTGGGCGCCGATGCGGCGGCTGTGGCTCTGTCCGAGGCGCCGGATAAATCGGAAGATCTGGTGTTGGTCGTCGACGTGGGCACCAATGCCGAAATCCTGCTGGGCAGTAAGGAAAAGGTTCTGGCCTGTTCCTCTCCCACGGGTCCCGCCTTTGAAGGCGCGCAAATCTCTTCCGGCCAGCGCGCCGCCCCCGGCGCGATTGAACGGATTGAGATCAATGCAGAAACCAAAGAGCCGCGCTTTCGGGTGATCGGCTCCGACATCTGGTCGGATGAGGACGGCTTTGGCGAGGCGATCGCCACCACCGGCATCACCGGCATCTGCGGCTCGGGCATCATCGAGGCTGTGGCTGAAATGCGGCTGGCCGGCGTGCTGGACGCCTCGGGGCTGATTGGTTCTGCCGAACAGACCGGCACCGCGCGTTGCATTCAGGACGGGCGCACAAATTCCTATCTGATATGGGATGGATCCGCCGAGGGTGGCCCCACCATCACCGTCACCAACCCCGACATCCGCGCCATCCAGATGGCCAAGGCCGCACTCTACTCCGGGGCGCGGTTGCTGATGGACAAGCTGGAAGTTGAAACCGTTGACCGGGTGGTTCTGGCAGGGGCATTCGGCGCGCATATCTCGGCCAAACACGCGATGGTTCTGGGCATGATCCCGGATTGCCCGCTGGACAAGGTCACATCAGCCGGCAACGCCGCCGGCACCGGAGCGCGGATTGCCCTGTTGAATACCAAAGCCCGCAGCGAGATCGAAGAAACCGTCCGCAATATCGAAAAGATCGAAACCGCGGTGGAAGCAAGGTTCCAGGAGCATTTCGTCAATGCCTCGGCCATCCCCAACTCCGCCGATCCCTTCCCTATTCTGGAAACCGTGGTCACCCTGCCCCAGGTGAATTTCAACACCGGTGGCGGCGATGGAGACGCGGGTGGCGGTCGCCGCCGTCGACGCCGCGGTTAAAGCCTCAGGACCAGGCGGTTTTCCGGTAAGCACAGCTTTCACCGGGAAACCGCACTTGCACGTATTGACCTCTCTCAGCGCATTGGATAGCAAAGCTAGACCGGAACGCGGGTATGGTGAAAAGGTATCACGGCAGCTTCCCAAGCTTTAGTTACGAGTTCGATTCTCGTTACCCGCTCCAAGATTTCAACAGACATCCGACCGCATCAAAGCTCTGCTTGCGTTGGAGTTCTGTGACCGTTAGCCATCTGTCATGACATTGCGCTATCACACCCCGCTGAACCCCGAAGAACAACTGGCAGCTGGCCTTGACCACACGGCTCCGATGGCGATGGGGGATATGGTCCGCTATGGCGAATTGGACATTCTTCAGCACGTCAACAACACCGCCTACCTGATCTGGACCGAAGCGGTGCGCACCCGGCACCTGAAGATGATGGTCATGCCGCATTACGACGGGATGGAGGAGCCGCGCACGGTGATCCGCAACGCCTCGATCCATTACATCAAGGAAATGCTGCGGGATGAACCCTATGTGGTGACGGCCAAAGTGACCGAGTTCCGCAATACCTCCTACACGATGGAGCAGGAGATCTGGTCCGGCGACAAGCGGGCGCATTTTGACTGTGTGGTGGTGATGCGCACGCCGGACGGCAGCGCAGGCTATCCGCTGCCGGAGAGCCTGAAACGCTATTTCGAAGAGGTCGAGGGCGCCAAACGGCTGGGTTAACCACCGTTTGCGTGAATATAGGCGACCAGCGCCGCGGTGGAGCCATCTTTCCCCTCGGCGCTTTCATCCCCCGCCACAACCGGGCCCAGCGATGTCGCCAGTTCCTTGCCCAGCTCAACGCCCCATTGGTCATAAGAGTTGATGCCAAGGATCACCCCTTCGACAAACACCCGGTGTTCATACAGCGCGATGATCTGGCCAAAGACAAAGGGGGTCAGCTGCGGGTAAATCAGCGTCGTCGACGGCCGGTTACCGGGAAAGACCCGGTGGCGGGCCTGACGTTCCAATTCCCCACCTTCCAAACCCTGTGCGGCCATCCGTTCACGCGCCACCTCCAGCGGCCGGCCGCGCATCAGCGCTTCGGACTGGGCAAGACAATTGGCCACCAGCAGCTGGTGGTGATGCTTTAGTGCCGGTTCGTGGCCGCGGGCCGCGACCAGAAATTCACAAGGGACAACGCCGGTGCCCTGATGGATCAGCTGGTAAAAGGCGTGCTGGCCATTGGTGCCTGCCTCGCCCCAGACCACAGGGCCTGAAACGCATTCCAGGTCGCTCCCATCCATCGCAACCGATTTGCCGTTAGACTCCATCTCCAGCTGCTGCAGATATGCCGGCAGGCGCGAAAGCCGCTGATCATAGGGCAGAACTGCGCGGGTCGGATGACCACAGACCTGATGGTGCCAGATCCCGGTCAGCGCCAGCATTGCCGGCAGGTTCTGCGCCCAGGGCGCGGTTTGGAAATGATCGTCCATCGCCTTGCCGCCGGCAAGGAACTGATCAAAATCCTCCCCGCCAATTGCAATCATCAGGCTGAGGCCAATCGGCCCCCACATGGAATAACGACCGCCAACCCAATCCTCGAAGCCGAACATTTGATCTGCGGCAATACCAAACTCTGCCACGTGATCACTGGCTGTGGACAGGGCAGCAAACTGGCGGCCGGCGTCGCCTCCACCCGCCACAACCCAATCGCGCGCGGTGCGGGCGTTGGTCATGGTCTCAATTGTGGTGAATGTTTTCGAGGCCACGATGAACAGGGTGCGCTGCGGATCCAGCCCCTTCAGCGTGTCGTGAATATGCGCGCCGTCAACATTGGACACGAAATGGCAGCGCGGGCCATCATGAAAGGGCGCGAGTGCCAGTGCGGCCATGGCCGGCCCAAGGTCCGAGCCGCCAATGCCGATATTCACCACGTCATCAATCTGACCGCCGGTACGAATGTCATCGGAAAACCGCCGCATCCTGTCCAGAGTCTCGCGAATGCCCGCGCGCAATTCGGTGCCGTCAAGCAGCAGATCGTCCCCGTCCGGATCGCGCAGCGCTGTATGCAGCACGGCCCGACCCTCGGTTTCATTGATCACACCGGCGCCAAACATCGCGGCACGGCGTCCTGCGACATCTGACAGATCGCACAGATCCGTCAACGCGGCGCGCACCTCGGCGTCTATCCCGGTTTTGGAGTAATCAAACAGCATATCACCGCAGGACAGGCTGAACCCAGCCGCCCGGTTGGCGTCTTCTTCAAACAGAGTTTCGATCCGGCGTTTGACTGCCGCAACGTTCAGGCGCTTCAATTCGGTAAACATAACAGAGGTCTCTCGCAGATCAGGGCGCCCAGTGGATGGTGGTTTCAGACAGAACAGCCTGAATTGGTGCCAGTTCCGGCGGCAGAGACAGGGCGCGATCAAGCGCCTCGCGTTTGGCCTCACCGACAATCACCAGATGTTTGGCAATCGCCGCATCCAGCACCCGTGCCGACAGGCTGACGCGGGCCTCGGGCTGGCTGTCGGGGCGCAGGACCGACAGAACCGGCGCATCCGGCGCCAGGGCTTCTTCCAGCCCCATGGTGCCGGGAAACAGCGAGGCTGTGTGCATATCGCCGCCCATGCCCAGCAACAGAACGGAAATGGGCAGCTCGGGCGCAATCAGCGATTCCACTTCGGCCAGCACATCCTCAGGTTCACGGGCCGGAGCATAAAACGGCAGATACCGGGCGGCGGCGGCCCGGTCGGTCAACAGGCGTTCGCCAATCATCCGGCCATTGGAGCGTTCGTGATCGCTGGGAACCCAGCGTTCATCGGTTGCCATCACCCGCACCCGGTCCCATTCCAGATCAGCGGCACAGAGGTCGTCAAAGATCGGACCGGGCGTGCTTCCACCCGCCACAGCGAAAGAGGCCGTGTCGTGATGCAGCAGATGGGTTTCCAGATCTCCGGCCAATTTATTGGCCACATCAATCGCCAAAAAGTCCTGATCCGGGTACTCGATAATCTTCATGGGCGTATCCCCCGCCATTCGCGTCCATCGCGCCGCATGAGCAAATCCGCATCTCCGGGGCCTATGCTAGCGCTATCATAGGGTTTAGGGACATCTCCGCGCGCCGTCCAGCCCGCAATCACCGGATCGGTCCAGGCCCAGGCCGCTTCGACCTCGTCTCCGCGCATGAAAAGGGTTTGGTTTCCGCGGATCACATCCATGATCAGTCGCTCATAGGCATCGGCCGGGTGGCTTCCCTCTTTCCCAAGTGCCTCGGCAAAGCTCATATCCAGCGGCACATCGACCAAACGCATCCCGCCCTGCCCCGGCTCCTTGATGGTCACCTGCAGGGTAATGCCTTCGTTTGGCTGCAGACGGATGGTCAGCAGATTGGCGTGCCGACCAGCATCGGCGCCAAAAATCGAATGGGGTGCATCCTTGAACATCACATTGATCACCGAAGACCGCGCCACCAGCCGTTTACCCGTGCGCAGATAAAACGGCGTACCGGCCCACCGCCAGTTCGACACATGCGCCTTGAGCGCCACATAGCTTTCGGTGGTGGAGCGCTGATTTCCCACAGTATCCCGGTAAGACGGCAGGCCCACGTCTGCATCCCCGCTGTATTGCCCCCGCACGATATGATGCGGCTGCACCGGATCAAGCGCGCGAATGACTTTCAGTTTTTCATCCCGGACCGCATCTGAATCAAACTTGGCCGGCGGTTCCATCGCAATCAGACACAAAAGCTGCATCAGATGGTTTTGCATCATGTCGCGCATGGCGCCGGCGCGGTCATAATAATCCTCACGCCCCTCCACATCGACCGTTTCCGCCACGGTGATCTGGATGTGATCCACGTATTGGCTGTTCCAGAGCGGCTCAAACAGCATATTGCCAAAGCGGATCGCCATCAGGTTCTGAACGGTTTCCTTGCCCAGATAGTGATCGATCCGGTAGATCTGGCTTTCGTGGAAATAGGCGGCCAGCATCTGATTGAGGGTGCGAGCGGTCTCCAAATCATTGCCAAAGGGTTTTTCGACCACAATGCGCCCACCCTTGGCCATGCCATAGCGGTACAGGCGTTCAGCCAGCCCGCCAAACAGACGCGGCCGAACCGAAAAATAAAAGACCCGCACCGGTGGGTTGGCCTCGTCAAACTCGTCGTCCTGATCAAAGAAACCGCGCAGCGTGGACCATCCGGTATCCCCGTCCGCATCCAGGATGACATAGTGAATACGGCTCAGAAAGTCGGCAATCTCCTGCGCGCTGCCATCACCGCTGAATTCCTGCAAGGCTGACATGACAAAGGCGCGATAGGCATCCGTGTCCATGCTCGCGCGCGCGGCGCCAATGATCCGTGCCCCTGTCGGCATCTGACCACCCCGGAACCGCCGAAACAGCGCCGGCAGGATCTTGCGCTGCGCCAGATCGCCGGTGCCGCCAAAAATCACCAAGTCAAACGGATCTACAGGGATGACACGAGAAACCATTCTTATTCCTTGTTTTTACGCGGCTTTCTGCCGTGTCCTTAACTGCGGCAACAGGGTATCACTTCCGTGTCAGAACGCCGCAATCCGTCTATGAACTGATCCACAGTATAGGCTAGACAGTTCTGAATGAAACCGCTCAGGATCGCTGTTTAATGAAAGACTTGCCCCACCCCACCGCCAATCTAGGCAAGTTTCAGGACAGTTTCGTGACGGCTGACGGCCAGACCCGTGCCTCGGTACCGCTGAGCCACCCGGAAACCCTGTGGTTCAACACCGGCACCCTGTGCAATATCGAATGCAGCAACTGCTATATTCTCAGCTCGCCCAGCAATGATGCGCTGGTCTACCTGTCCGCATCTGAGGTCGAAGATTATCTGGATCAGATCGAAGAGCGTCGCTGGCCGATCCGCGAAATCGCCTTTACCGGTGGTGAGCCTTATATGAACCCCGAGATGAACGCGATGACCCGCGCCGCACTGGAGCGCGGTTATGAGGTGCTGGTGCTGACCAATGCGATGCGGCCGATGATGCGCAAATCAGTGCGCGAAGGCCTGCTGGCGCTTGAGGCGGATTTTCCCGGCAAACTGACTTTGCGCATTTCACTGGATCACCACGCCCAACACAACCACGACGTAGAACGCGGCAATGGCAGCTTTGCCAAAACGCTGGAGGGCATGGACTGGCTGCGCGACAATGGCATTCAAATGGCAGTCGCCGGACGCACGGTCTGGGGGGAAAGCGACGCGGAAGCCCGTGCGGGCTTTGCGGCCCTTTTTGCGGCACAGGGTTATGCCATCGATGCCGCCAACCCGGCCGCCTGCGTGCTGTTTCCAGAGATGGATGAACAGGTGGAAGTTCCTGAAATAACAACGGCTTGCTGGGACATCCTGAACAAATCTCCGAAGGATGTCATGTGTGCTTCCTCGCGGATGGTGGTAAAGCGCAAGGGCGCCGAACAACCATCGGTTCTTGCCTGCACCCTGCTGCCTTACACATCGGAATTCGAGATGGGAAAAACCCTAAAAGACGCCGAAGCAGATGTGCAGCTGAACCATCCCCACTGCGCCAAGTTCTGCGTGTTGGGTGGCGCAAGCTGTTCCGCCTAACCGGCCTTCTGACGAGTGGACAGATACCGCCCGATCCATCCGGAAAATCGCGGTCTTGCGGAGGGCGCGGCTAGTGTAGCCGCAGCACGCCCTTCACATTGCGCCACTCGCCGGGGCTGATCATCTTTCGATGCGAGAACCGTATCGAATGCAGCGGGCCTTCAATCTCGTTCTGCCAGAATTCTATGAATTTGAACAATCGGGGATGGTCTGGCAGCAGGTCATATTCCTGCCAGACGAAGGTGTTCAGCACATGCGAATAGTCGGGCATGTGATAGGTGAACTCGGCTGTGGTCAGCCCATAGCCCTTCAGCATCAGTTCGGTTTCGCTCTGCTCCATAATTTGCCTCCATTTCTGGAACGGTAGGATAATGGTAGCGCGCTTATGGTTAATAACATACGAAAACAAAGTGTTACCGAAGCGTGAACGATGAAACTGCATGCGACCGGGCTGCTGACTTGCACCTTATATGCCGGGTCTGATAGAGTGCATCCACAAGATATAGACCCCATAATAAAGACGGGCAGCAAACGTGAGCGATACGCCGGAAACCCCTGAAAACATGGATGAAACCCCGCCTGCACGCCCTGCGTACGACGGACCGGTTGTCTCCATCGAATCCGAGATGAAGACGTCGTACCTGGACTATGCGATGTCGGTCATCGTCAGCCGGGCCATTCCTGACCTGCGCGACGGGCTGAAACCGGTGCACCGCCGCATTCTTTATGCGATGCATGAAACCGGCAACAGCCACGACAAATCCTACCGCAAATCGGCGCGTCCCGTTGGCGATGTCATGGGTAAATACCACCCGCATGGTGACAGCGCGATCTATGACGCGCTGGTGCGGATGGCGCAGGATTTCTCCATGTCGCTGCCGCTCTTGGATGGGCAGGGTAACTTCGGCTCGATGGACGGTGATAACCCGGCTGCGATGCGATATACCGAAGTGCGGATGGACAAGCCTGCCGCCTTCCTGCTGTCCGACATCGACAAGGACACTGTCGATTTTCAGGACAACTATGATGGCAAGGACCGCGAACCCACTGTTCTGCCGGCCCGTTTCCCGAATATGTTGGTCAATGGTGCGGGCGGCATTGCCGTCGGCATGGCGACCAATATTCCGCCACACAACCTGGGCGAAGTGATCGACGCCACATTGGCGCTGATCGAAAACCCGGATCTGACCAGCGAAGAGCTGATCGACTATGTACCCGGCCCCGACTTCCCCACCGGCGCGATCATGCTGGGGCGTTCCGGTGCGCGCAAAGCCTATCTTGAGGGGCGCGGCTCGGTTGTTATTCGCGCCAAGACCCGCACGGAAGAGATCCGCAAAGACCGCTATGCCATTGTTGTGGATGAAATTCCATATCAGGTGAACAAGGCGGCAATGATCGAAAAGATCGCCGAACAAGTGCGCGAGAAGAAGATCGAAGGCGTCGCCCATGTTCAGGATGAAAGTGATCGCAACGGCGTGCGCGTGGTTGTTGAGCTGAAGCGCGACGCAACGCCCGAGGTGGTGCTGAACCAGCTGTTCCGCTTTACCCCGATGCAGACCTATTTCGGTTGCAACATGCTGGCGCTGAACGGTGGCCGACCCGAGCAGCTGACCCTGCGCCGCTTCCTGACGTCTTTCATCGATTTCCGCGAAGATGTGGTTGCCCGTCGCACCGCCTATCTGCTGCGCAAAGCCCGCGAACGCAGCCATATCCTCTGTGGTCTGGCCGTCGCCGTCACCAATATCGACGAGATCGTCGCCACCATCCGCTCTTCTGCCGATGCGGCCGAGGCGCGTGAGAAACTGATGACCCGGCGCTGGCCGGCCCAGCCGATCCTTGAATATATCAAGCTGATCGATGATCCGACCCATACCGCCAATGAAGACGGCACCTATAACCTGTCCGAAACGCAGGCCCGCGCCATTCTGGAACTGCGCCTGCAGCGCCTAACCCAGATCGGCGTTAAGGAAGTCACGGATGAGCTGGAAGAACTGGCCGGTAAGATCAAGGAATACCTTGAGATTCTGTCCAGCCGCGAACGCATCATGGGCATCATCGGAGATGAGCTGGCCGAGGTCCGCGCGCAATTCGCCGTGCCGCGCCGCACCGAGATCGTCGACTGGTCCGGTGACATGGACGACGAAGACCTGATCGAACGCGAGGACATGGTGGTGACCGTGACCTCCGGCGGCTACATCAAGCGCACGCCGCTGGCCGATTTCCGCGCCCAAAAGCGTGGCGGCAAAGGTGTTTCGGGGATGCAGACCAAAGAAGAGGACGTGATCACCACGCTCTTCGTGGCCAATACCCATACACAGCTGTTGTTCTTCACCACCGATGGCATGGTCTACAAACTGAAGACCTGGCGCCTGCCGCAGGGCGGCCGAACCTCCAAGGGCAAGGCAGTGGTCAATATCCTGCCAATCCCGCCGGGTGTCTCCATCGCCGCCATTATGCCGGTCGATGTGCCCGAGGACGAATGGGCCAATCTGCAGATCGTCTTTGCCACCACCGCAGGCGACGTGCGCCGCAATGCGCTGTCTGACTTCGTCAACGTCAAACGCAACGGCAAGATCGCCATGGACCTGCCCGAGGGTGTGGAGATGGTGAACGCGCGGATCTGTTCCGAAGACGACGATGTCATGCTGATCACCAACTCTGGCCGCGCGATCCGCTTCCAGACTACCGATGTGCGGGTCTTCAAGGGCCGCAAATCCACTGGTGTGCGCGGTATCAAGCTGAACGGCGACGATACGGTTGTGTCGATGTCGGTGATCCGCCACTTCGAGGCCGCCTCGGATGAACGTGCTGCCTATCTGAAGATGCGCCGCGCGGTTGCCGGTCTTGCGGATGATGCCGAGGGTGCAGCCGATGATGAGGCGGATCCCAACGCAACCATCAGCCCGGAACGCTATGCGGAAATGTCCGCCTCCGAAATGCTGATCCTGACTATCACCTCCGGTGGATCTGGCAAGCTTTCGTCCAGCCATGACTATCCTGTGCGTGGACGTGGCGGGATGGGCGTTGCCGCCATGGACAAGGCAATGCGCGGCGGCGAACTTGTTGCCTCCTTCCCTGTGGATCTTGAGGACCAGATCATGCTGGCCACTTCCAAGGGGCAATCGATCCGGGTACCGGTCGATGGTATTTCCTTCCGTTCGCGGTCTGCTGGTGGGGTGAAGGTATTCGACACCGGCAAAGGCGAAGAGGTGGTTTCGGTCGCCTGGATTGCCGAAAACGGTGAAGAGGACGAAACCGGCGAGGAGTGATCCTCCTTTCGGAAAAACAGTTCTAAATAGGCGCCCCGTAACGGGGCGCCTATTTTCGTTTTTGCGGGCATCGGCATGGAAAGCGACCCAGATTGCCTGACCAGAAACCGACAAAAGGGAGGTTTACGGAAAGCTAACCCGGAAGGTGCAGGATTACTTCGCATTGCAACCGGCGGAGACTCCCATGAACCTCTATCACTGCTCGATCGACCTGAAAGATGACACCAAGGCACTGGCCTTTGCCAAGGCCGTTGATGAATGGATGTTCTATCTTGTCGAACGAGGGAAGATACGGGACTGGCGTCTATGCCGACGCAAACTGAACCTCGCCAGTGACAGCTGCCGGGACTTCCTGCTGGAAATCGAATTCAGCGATATGAGCCAGATGGATCAGGCATTCCGCACACTCGGCGCCAAAGATGAAGAGGTTGAGCGGCTTTATACCAATGTCACAACGCTGATTGCTGCCTCGGACATTGGGCTATACCGCCCCTTCCCTGACCCGGAACGCGCCGAACGTATGGCGCTAATTTAGCCATTCGGGCATGGTGTCCTGTCGCGAATTCAGCGCAGCTGGAGATTTGAAAGCACGTCCAGAAACGTATTTCCGGAGCAGGCAGGCTGCACCGGAAAAATGTTTAATTGAAGTAGGTTACAGGCCGTAGATGCCGTTGAACTTGTCTTCCAGGTAGGCGAGCAGCGGTTCATGGCTTGGCACGGTACCCGCCGCGTGTTGAATGGTATCGCGCGGTGCGCGAAGGCCGCCAAACTGCTGCAGGTTCTCGCGCAGCCAGGTGGTCGCCCCGCTGGTATCGCCTTCAGCCAATTGTGCATCCAAATCGGGAACCGCTTGGCGTAGGGCCTCGTTCAGGCACCCGGCATAGACGTTGCCCAGTGAATAAGTCGGGAAATAGCCAAACAGGCCAACCGACCAATGCACATCCTGCAGACAGCCATTTGAGGGCTTGTCGACCGCATAGCCAAAGTCAGCCTTGAAGCGGTCGTTCCAGGCGGCTTCCAGATCCTTGACCTGCAGATCACCGGACATCAGCGCCCGTTCCAGATCAAAGCGCAGCATGATGTGCAGGTTGTACTGCACCTCATCCGCTTCGGTGCGGATATAGCCATTATGGACCGCATTGACCGTCGCATAAAACGCGTCTGCATCCGCGATACCAAAGTCGCCAAAGCTGTTGCGCATCTCACCAAACAGCCAGCCAGTAAAGGCGCGGCTGCGACCGATCTGGTTCTCATAGATGCGGCTCTGGCTTTCGTGAACGCCCATGGACACGCCTGCGCCCAGCGGGGTCAGCAGGTAGTCGGGGCTGATGTTCTGTTCATAAGCGCCGTGGCCGACCTCGTGAATGGTGGAATAGAAACAGTTGAACGGATCGGTCTCGCTGGTGCGGGTGGTGATACGCACGTCCAGACCCGAGCCGGAACTGAAGGGATGCACCGCCTTGTCGACACGGCCATGCGACATGTCATAGCCAAAGGTCTTGGCGATTTTGCGCGTCAGCTGCATCTGTTTGGTTTCATCAAACGTGCCTTGCAGCGCCTTGGGGGCCGGCTGCGCCAGTACCGAGGCGCGCAGATCCACCAGACGCGGACGCATGGCGTCAAAGATCGCGGCGATCTGATCGGCGGTGGTATAGGGCTCGTAATCCTCGACCATGGCGTCATAGAGATCACCACCATTGGCCAGGGCTGCCCCTTCTTCGCGTTTCAGCGCCACCACTTCTTCCAGCACCGGCACAAAGGCCGCGACGTCTTCGTCGCTGCGGGCTGCAGCCCATTTGCCCTGCGCCATGGAAGTGACCTGCGCCAATCTCTTGGCCAGATCGGCAGGTACTTTCATCGTGCGCTCATAGGAGCGGCGGATTTCGCGCAGCTGGGCGGCGCCCGCCTCATCCGGGGCTTCGGCTGCGGCCAGCCAGTCGGCCACCCGCGTGTCCGAGCGGCGTTCGTGCAGAACCGCCTGAATGGCGGCCATTTCTTCGCCGCGCTGCGGGGCCGCGCCGCGGGGCATCATGGTTTCCTGATCCCAGCCAAGCCGCCCAGCGATCTGCCCCAAGGCCTGCGTGTCGCGTTCAAACGCCATCAGTTCGTCAAATGCACTCATGAAAAATCACCCTTTAATCGAGGTAGCGACGGGATAGCCCGACAGGAAACGTGCGCGCAGGATCAAGACCCAGAGCAGGATCGCCACAATCTGATGGGAGATCGCTGCATGAACCGGGGCCGCATAGACCACGGTCATCACACCCAGCGCGAGTTGCAGCAGCAGGGCTGCAAAGACAAAGTTGAAAGCAAACTGGGTGATCTTATGCGCCGACTTGCGACCGCGCAGCCAGACCACAACGCCAAAGGCAAACAGCAGATAGGCACAGATACGGTGAATGAACTGCACAAGGCCCGGATTTTCGAAGAAGTTCTTCCACAGAGGTTCGAACAGGAAGGGGTCTGGCGGAATGATCTGCCCGCCCATCAGCGGCCAATCAGTATAGCTGCGCCCGGCATCAATGCCGGCAACCAGCGCACCGAGGATGATTTGCAGGAATGCAAAGTGCAGCAAGCCTGTTGAAAGCCCCCAAAGCTTGGCCTCTTTGCCACGGCGCGCCTGCATCAGATCGCGTTCTTCGCGGCCCATCTGAAATATGTACCAAGCGAGAAACCCGAGGATCACAAAGGCCAGTCCAAGGTGAACCGCCAATCGGTAGGAGGCCACAGAGGTCATGCCTTCGCCCCGGGTGACGCCCGAGGCAACCATCCACCAGCCAATACCGCCCTGCACGCCGCCCAAGACACCCGGCAGTGCCAGTCGTCCGGCCCAGCCGGTGGGCATTTTGCGCAGCGCAAGGAAGCCAAAGAAGCCAATCGCCCAGACAAGGCCAATGACCCGGCCCAGCTGACGGTGGCCCCATTCCCACCAGTAGATCGATTTGAAATCCGCCAGTTCCATCCACTGGTTTTCGATCTGCCACTGGTCGATTTGCTTGTATTTGTCGAACTCAGCCTGCCAGTCTGCCTCGCTCAGAGGCGGGATGGCTCCGGTCACCGGCTTCCATTCGGTAATCGACAGACCTGAATCGGTCAGCCGTGTCAGCCCGCCAACAACAATCATCGCCACCACAAGCGCAAACAGCATCATCAGCCAGACCCGGATCGCGCGGCGTGCACCGCCGCGTCCACGGTCGATCAGGCCGGGCTGTACCGGGGCCTCGGAGGGGCGGTCGCCCTCTACCTCTTCGAAAATGCTGCGCTTGTTGCTCATGCTTGCCTCATTCAATTCTTCGACACGCTAGGGCCGCTCAGGGCCAAGGTCCAGTCGCCTTATTTGCTGCTGCGGTCTTTCCAGCGAACCATCTGACGCATCACGCCGTGCATCATCTGCACATCAGCGCGGGTCATCCGCATCCGCGACCAGAGGTTGCGCAGGTTTGTCTTCATGCTCTCCTCCTTTTCAGGCGGATAGAAGAAACCGGCCTCGTCCAGGCGTTCCTCATAATGTTCGACCAGTTTTTCCACCTCGATACCGGTGGCCCAGTCGCCGCGGCCCAGATCTGTGGTCTCGTGAACGATGTCTGCCGACTGGCGCATCCATTCATAAGAGTTCAGCAAAACGCACTGACCGAGGTTCAGCGATGCATAGAGCGGGTTCACCGGAACCGAGATGATGGCGTTTGCCTTGGCGATATCATCGTTTTCCAGCCCGGCACGTTCGGGGCCAAACAGCACGGCGACCTTCTCACCGGCGGCGATCTTCTCGGCGGCCAGTTTCATTGCCGCTTCGGGGCTGTAGACCGGTTTGGTCAGCCCACGCTGGCGCGCTGTGGTGGCAAAGACATAGGTGCAATCGGCCAGTGCTTCGGGCAGATCGGCACAAAGCTGCGCCTCGTCCAGCAGACGCCCCGCACCCGAGGACATGGCAACCGCCTTGGGGTTGGGCCAGCCATCGCGCGGCGCGACGATGCGCATCCGGTCGAGGCCGAAGTTCCACATCGCCCGCGCGGCGGCGCCGATGTTTTCACCCATCTGCGGGCGGACAAGGACAATGGCGGGCTGGGGGGTATCGCTGGGCATTGCGGGCTCCGGGTCAAAAGATCGCCCTGCTGTAATCTGCATGGGCGCGCGGGGCAAGATCTGGCGCTTTCTTGCGGGCTCCATTACGTTGGAACTTGGGTAAAAATCTTGCGCAGACCCCGAAATTCGCTAAACAGCGGCAAGACGAAAAAAGGATCCGGACCATGGCAAGCGACGAGAACGGCCCCGAGCAGCCGCAGATCTACCTGATCACCCCGCCGAGTTTCGAGCTGAGCCACTATCCGGATCAGCTCGCGAAGGTGCTGGACAATACGGACATTGCCTGCCTGCGCCTTGATATGGCCAGCCGCGATGAGGACATGCTGAGCCGCGCAGGCGATGCGCTGCGCGAAGTCTGCCATGCCCGCGATGTGGCCATTGTGATCACCGACCATCAGGTGCTGGCCGAACGGCTGGGTCTGGACGGCGTGCATCTCTCTGACAGTTCGCGCACCGTGCGCGCTGCGCGCACCGCTCTGGGCGCTGACGCCATTGTCGGCTGTTTCTGCGGCGCCTCCAACCACGCCGGCATGACCGCGGGTGAAGCGGGCGCGGATTATGTCAGCTTTGGCCCTGTCGGCACATCTGGTCTTGGCGATGGCGCCGTGGCAGAAACCGACCTGTTCCAGTGGTGGTCCGAGATGATCGAAGTGCCGGTCGTCGCCGAAGGCGGCCTGACCGAAGAGATAACCAGAAACCTGGCGCCCTATACAGATTTCTTTGGCATCGGCGATGAAATCTGGCGTCAGGATGACCCTCTGGCCGCGCTGCAGCGCTTTGTCACCGCAATGAGCTGATCCCGACCGCGAGGTCAGAAAACACAAATGGCCCGCGTCAATGGCGCGGGCTTTTGTTACAGAAACACCCGTTCCACAAACCAATAACCGCCAATGGCCGCAATGGTCACAGAGGCAGGTATCGCCACCCTGCCCCGGTATTTCAGACTGCCCCGGTATCTGAGCCCAACAGTCAGAAACGCCAGTGCGATGATCGCCAGCTGGCCCAGTTCAACGCCGACATTGAACCCCAACAGCGAGGCAAGAAACTGCCCGTCCGGCAGCCCGACCTCGCCCAGAACAGCGGCAAAGCCCAGCCCGTGCAGCAATCCGAACCCAAAGACCACCAGCGTCCGGCTGGTGTGCAGGTGCCGGGCGAAAATATTCTCAATGCCGACATAGACGATCGAGGCGGCAATCAACGGCTCCACAATAGACGGGGACACGGTGACAATCCCCAACGTGCCAAGCGCCAGTGTCGCCGTATGGGCCACAGTGAATGTGGTGACCTGCAACAACAGAGGTCGCAGCTTTGGGCTGAGAAAGAAAAGCCCCAGAACAAACAGGATATGGTCCCATCCCTTGGGCAGGATATGGGCAAACCCAATGGGGACATAGGCCATGAAGGCCTCCGTCGGCTGCAAGGCCCCGCCCCCCGCCAGCGGGATCGGCGGTGAGGTTTCCCCGCCTTGCAAATAGCCGGCATAAGCGCCTTCGACCCCGTGCTGGCGCAGCACCACGCTGCCGGATCCGGCGGGCCAGTGCAAAACCAGATGGCCGGCCTGCGCCGGGACCGTGCCGTTCAGCAGGAATATGGACTGACGCGGCAAAGTGGTGTCGCCGGGATCCGGGATCATGATCTCAGTCACCTCCAGCGCCACCCTGTCACCGGCGATGATCGACAGCTCCTGCAACCAATCCTCAGCAAAGGTGGCGGCCATCGGGCGCAGCTCCGCCTCGCTCAGCCCACGCAGCTCATCATAATCTGCGGATCGTCCGGAGGTGTCGGTGTCGCGCAGCCCGTCGAGATCAATGCCCGCAACCATGGCTTCAAGGTTCAGCCGGATATCCAGCGCAATCTGTCCCTCTTCAACCCGAAGATCCGCAATTGCCGGGGTCACTTCGTGGGCGGTCGCCAGTCCGGCGCTAAACACCAGTGCCGTCACTGCCTGCAACACCCTTGCAAACCCGCGCATTGTCCGCCCCATAAGGCTGCTCTGCCTCCTTGTTTGGTTGCTTCAACTGTTGTGGGGATCCGCGCGAGGTGCAAGCGCTTTCCCGCATTCAACCGGTGTTGGAACCCCAGCTTGCACAGGTTGCAAAAAGCGGTCAGAACAGAGCCATGAAACCAGTGACTTCTTCTACCAGTGATATTCTGTGCATCGGTTCGGTCCTTTGGGACATCATCGGCCGCGCGCCTGCCGAGATGCGCCGCGGATCGGACCTGCCGGGACGTATCACCCGCCTGCCCGGCGGGGTTGCCATGAACATTGCCATGACCCTTGCGCGCTTTGGCCTGAAGCCTGCGCTGCTAAGCGCCGTTGGCCAGGATCCCGAAGGCGACGAACTGATTGCCGCCTGCACCCATCTGGGGCTGATCACCGACCATCTCTACCGCTCACAGGATCTGCCGACCGACCGCTATATGGCAGTTGAGGGCGCCAATGGGCTGATCGCAGCCATTGCCGACGCCCACTCGCTTGAGGCCGCGGGCGACAAGATCCTGCACCCGCTGATGGATGGCACGCTGGGATCGCCCGATGCCCCCTATCGTGGGCTGGTCGCACTAGACGGCAACCTGACCCTGTCCTTGCTGGACAATATTGCCGCCAGCCCGGCCTTCGCGGCCGCTGATCTGCGCGTCGCCCCGGCCTCACCCGGCAAGGCCGAACGGCTGCGGCCGTTTCTAACGCGCAAACGCGGCACGCTATATGTAAACCTCGAGGAAGCCAGCCTGCTGTGCCAGCAGGAGTTTACCTCAAGCGAAGACGCCGCGCTGGGCCTGCTTGAGCGCGGCGCTGCACGGGTGCTGGTCACCGATGGCGGCAGTTCCGCATCTGAGGCTGGCCGCGACAATGCCCCCATCACCCTTGTTCCGCCGCGCGTCACCGTTGCCCGTGTGACTGGCGCTGGCGACACCTTCATGGCCGCCCATATCGCCGCAGAATCGCGTGGCGCTGAGCGAACAGAGGCCCTGTCCATCGCAGTTCAGGCCGCCGCAACCTACGTATCCGGAGAACCCCCGCTGTGATCGACATCCGTTATTCGGCCGAAGTACAGGCCGCCAAGGCCGCCGGCCACGCCCTTGTGGCGCTTGAAAGCACCATCATCACCCACGGCATGCCCTACCCGCAGAACGTCGAGGTCGCAGCGCAGGTTGAACAGGACATCCGCGACGCTGGCGCGGTCCCCGCCACAATGGCCGTGATGAACGGCACCCTGCATGTGGGGCTCGAAGCGGAGCAGCTGCAATCGCTTGGTCAGGCCAAAGGGGTCGCCAAACTCAGCCGCGCCGATTTCGCCGCCTGTCTCGCCACCGGCGGCACCGGTGCCACCACTGTGGCCGCCACCATGATCGCCGCCCGCCTTGCCGGTATCGAGGTCTTTGCCACCGGCGGCATCGGCGGTGTCCACAAAGGCGCAGAAACCACATTCGATATCTCCGCTGATCTGATGGAGCTGGCCCAGTCGCCGGTCACCGTCGTTGCAGCCGGTGCCAAGGCCATTCTGGATGTGGCAAAAACGCTGGAAGTGCTGGAAACACAGGGCGTGCCGGTCATTGCTTTCGGACAGGACAGCTTCCCCGCCTTCTGGTCTGCCCAGTCCGATCTTGCCGCGCCCCTGCGGATGGACAGCCCCTCCGATATTGCCAAAGCCCACGCCATGCGCCAGGCCATTGGCCTGCCCGGTGGCCAGCTGATCGCCAATCCCATTCCTGCCGAGGCCGAGATCGCGTCCGAGGTCCTGGCGCCGGTGATCGCGCAGGCGCAGGCCGAGGCCGATGCGCAGGGCGTGACCGGCAAGGGCGTGACCCCATTCCTACTTCAACGGATATTTGAGCTGACCAATGGCAAATCGCTGGAGGCCAATATCGCATTGGTTCGCAACAATGCCCGCCTTGCTGCACAAATTGCCCGCGAACTCATCGTTGCGCAAGGATAACTGCCCTTAGGGCCGCCTCCCCCATTGCGAGGCTGCCCCAAAACTCCTACGTTGCCGCCACTCAACAAAAAAAAGCGCCCATGAACACGCCATTTGACGAAGAACCGCATCGCGGGCCCGGATTGTTCTCGCGGCTACGCTCCTCCTTTTTCACCGGCATTGTCGTCATTGCTCCGGTGGGGCTGACAATCTGGCTGTTGTGGTCGCTGGCCGGCTGGGTGGATGGCGTGGTTCTGCCACTGGTGCCGGCCAAGTTCCTGCCGGAAGAGTATATCGGCATCAATCTGCGCGGCATCGGCGTTTTCATCTTCCTGCTGTTCACCATCGTGGTTGGCTGGATCGCCAAAGGTATCATGGGCCGCTCGCTGATCAGCTTTGCCGAGGGTCTGGTTGACCGCATGCCGGTGGTCCGCACGATCTATTCCGGCATCAAACAGATTTCCGAAACGGTCTTTGCTCAATCGGAACGCAGCTTTGAAAAAGCCTGCCTGATCCAATACCCCCGCAAGGACATCTGGGCGATCGGCTTCATCTCGACCACCGCCAAAGGTGAAGTGGCCGAGCGCGCCGAAACCTCTGGCGCCATGATGAGCATTTTTCTCCCCACAACCCCCAACCCGACATCGGGCTTTTTGTTGTTCTTGCCACGCGAGGATGTGATCGAACTGGATATGTCGGTCGAAGACGCCGCCAAACTGGTGATTTCGGCAGGGCTGGTCTACCCCAACGCCAAAGATCCTTCTGTCCCCCCCTCAGAGGCGGACAAGAAATAACGGACCCCGAAACAGGATCCGCCCCTTCATCTTGCCAAAAATATCCCCGCGATCCGGGGGCAGTGCCCCCGGCGATGGTCTGATCTACAGCGCCGTCCAGCCGCCATCCACGCTCAGCGTGGTGCCCGTCATCTGTGCCGCCGCATCCGAGCAGAGGAAGACAACGGTGCCGCCCAGCTGCTCCACTGTGGCGAACTGTTTCGATGGCTGGCGCGCCAGCATAACCTCGCGCACTACCTGATCGCGGTCCATATCGTATTCTTTCATCGTATCCGGGATTTGCGCCTCAACCAGCGGCGTCAAAACATAGCCAGGGCAGACGGCGTTACAGGTGATGTTCTCTTCGGCGGTTTCCAGCGCCACGGTCTTGGACATGCCCACCACACCGTGTTTGGCCGCCACATAGGCCGCCTTATAGGGCGAAGCGGTCAGCCCATGGGCAGAAGCGATATTCACAACCCGGCCCCAGCCCGCTGCGCGCATTACTGGCAGAGCGGCGGCAGTGGTGTGAAACACCGAGTTCAGATTGATCGCCATGATCGCATCCCATTTGTCGACCGGGAATTCATCGATCGGCGACACAAACTGGATGCCGGCGTTGTTCACCAGGATATCACAGGCCCCTGCCTTTTCGATCAGCGCGCGGCACTCTGCGCCTTTGGACATATCCGCCTGAATATAGCGCGCGTTCACACCAAACTCGGCAGCGATCTCAGCTGCCAGTGCGTGGTCTTCCTCGCGATCGGTAAAGGAGTTCAGAACCACATTGGCGCCTGCCCGTGCCAGTTCGCGCGCGACCCCCAGTCCGATGCCCGAATTGGATCCGGTGATGACAGCCGTTTTGCCTGTTAAGGTCATACTTCCCTCCGATACGTTGGTTTGCTGCCTTTACCTTGCCATGCTGCACATGCGAAGGGAACCGGAGGTGAAGAGCCGCGATGCAGAAACAAATTCAATCAGAATGCGAATGATGATTCTAATTTTTAACAATTTCGCAGCTGCAGGATTACGGCTCTAAGCCAAAAAAAACGTCGGCACGAAGCCGACGTTAAGTTATTGAGGCAGGTTTCATACAGGCAAGAAACCTATCGAGCAGTGAGACCTTTATAAGCAATTCTGCCGCCACGTCCAAGCTAAAAGTTTGAAAAGGTGGAAAACACCGGGTAGCTTGAAAGCCTAAGAAAACAAGGCCAGAGCAGGATTGTTGCCAATATGCGCCCACTGAATTTCCCCACATTTCGCTCCGCAGTTGCGGGAATCACCCTGGCTTTCAGCGCCAGTCTAGCCTCGGCAGAATCAACGCATGGCATAGCTATGTACGGCGACCCAGCCCTACCGCCAGATTTTGTGTCTTTACCCTACGCCAACCCAGATGCGCCGCAGGGCGGCAAGATCGTGTTTGGGGAAACACAGGGTTTCGATTCCCTCAACCCATTTGTGCAAAAGGGCAGCCCGCCCTGGCAAATGCGCTATTGGGCTTATGAAAGTTTAATGGGCCGTTCCTGGGATGAGCCTTTTACACTTTACGGTCTTTTGGCCGAATCGATTGAAACAGCCGAGGACCGATCCTGGGTTGAGTTTACGATTCGCGAGGAGGCACGATTCTGGGATGGCTCGCCCGTCACAGTCGAAGATGTCATTTGGTCTTATGAAACGCTGGGCACCAAAGGCCACGGCCGCTACCGCGGTTTCTGGGGTAAAATCGACGCAATCGAGGCCACCGGCGCGCGCACGGTGCGCATTTCATTCAACACGGAAGACCGGGAGCTGGCCTTGCTGGCCGGTCTGCGCCCGATCCTGAAGAAATCCCAATGGGACGGTCGCGAATTTGGCGACGACCCAACCGAAGCCCCCATCGGCACCGCCCCCTACCAGCCCGGCGCTTTTGAGTTTGGCCGCTACATGACATTTGAACGCAACCCCGATTACTGGGGCGCCGACATAGGATTTCGCCGTGGCACCAACAATATCGACACCCTGCGACTGGACTATTTCGGCGATGCATCGGTTGTCTTTGAGGCCTTCAAAGCCGGAGAGCTGACCGCCACTTATGAATGGAACGCCGATAAATGGGCCAACCAGTATGATTTTCCGGCGGCGCAGGCCGGCAATGTGGTGAAATCCGAGATCGGCAACGAGAAACCCTCGGGCATTCGTGGTCTGGTCATGAACACGCGCCGCGCGCCTTTTGATGACTGGCGCGTCCGCGAGGCGCTGATCCAGGCCTTCAACTTTGAATATGTCAACGACACCGTGAACGGTGGCAGCCAGTCGCGGATCACCTCCTACTTCTCCGGCTCGGTGCTGAGCATGCAGCCCGGCGCTGCCAGCGGACAGGTAAAGGCCTATCTGGACCCCTACGCTGGCGATCTTCTGCCCGGCGCACTGGAAGGATATGAACTGCCGGTGTCGGACGGATCTGCCCGCAACCGTGGCGGATTGCGCAAAGCACGCGGCCTGCTGCAAGAAGCCGGCTGGACTGTCGGCGATGACGGCATCCTGCGCAACGATGATGGAGAGGCCTTTGAATTCACCGCTCTGCTGCGACAGGGCGATGCGCAGAACGGCAGCATCATCGACCTCTACGCCCCGGCCCTTGAACGTCTCGGCATCACGGTGAACGTCGAGACCGTCGATAGCGCGCAATATGTGGAGCGTGAACAGGGCTATGATTTCGACATGACCACCTATTGGCGGGTCCTGTCGTTGTCGCCCGGTAACGAACAGCGCTATTACTGGGGCAAGGACGGGGTGGACACACCCGGCACCCGTAACCTGATGGGTGCCAGCAACCCGGCGATCGAGGCCATGATCGACAATATGCTGACTGCGCGCAGCAACGATGATTTTGTTTCCGCTGTGCGCGCCCTGGACCGGGTTCTGATCTCGGGTCGCTATGTGATCCCGCTGTGGAACGACAGCTCAATCCGCATCGCCCACAGCAAGAACCTGCATTACCCCGCCGACAGCCTGCCGATCTACGGCGGTGATCCGCGCGGCTTCCTGCCCTTCGTGTGGTGGTATCAGGAAGACTGATCCCAGAAATTGCCCTGCACCCATTTCATCTGGGTGCAGGGTGCTGAAACACCCGCCAATACGGCAGGCGCATCTGATCTCCAACAGGTAGCAGTGCTCCCAAACCTCCCAAAAACAGCGCCTGCATGGGCCACGGCCCTTAGATCCCCCTATTTGGGCAGCTGCTAAAGGCCTCGTTTTTCACGGTAAAAAATTCTGACCCGTTGCAACCGGCGATGAACAGCCGATTGCAGACCCGCATGGTTCACGTAACGTCAATTATTATGTACGCTCATCAATTGGGGAGACCGCCAACAATAACCGGGGATCAACAAGGATGGCCCATCTACACCAAGCTGAAACCTGGCGCGATTGCCTGCCGCGCGTAAAGACCAGATTTCCACATATCCGCGCCAGCAATGCACCCTCGCTGCTGGACGACAGGGACGCATTTGTCCGCTACCTAGCCAAAGCCCACCACCTGACCCTCAACGAGGCCAAGGAAGAGGTGGATGATTTTCTCTATATTGAAGGGCTGCGCAGCGAATTGCGCGATTGATTCAGATTATCCGGCCAGCGACGTGACCCAGAGGATATTTGCATCCTCGGTGCTGACGGATACCAGATTATGCCCCATGGCGGCGTCATAATAGGCGCTGTCACCGCGGCGCATTTCAACCGGTTCGTAGAATTCGGAATAAAACTTCACCACGCCGGTCAGCACATAGAGAAATTCCTCGCCGTCGTGGCGGACCCAGCCGTCAAACTCTTCCATCGACCGTGCACGCACCCTTGCGCGATATGGAAGCATGGTCTTGTTTTTCAGCGTTTCGGCGAGCAGCTCGTGTTCGTAGGTGGCCGTGGCATGGCTCGCACCTTCACCGCTCTTGGTGATGGTCATCCGCCCGTTGATCTGATCGCGCTGCGGCTGGGTGAACAGCTGAGGAACCGAAATTTCCAGACCCACCGCCAGTTTCTTCAACGCCTCATAGGTCGGCGACATCTGGCCATTTTCGATCTTGGACAGGGTTGACCGCGCCAGCCCGGCCTGACCTGCCGCCTGTTCCAGCGTCCAATCCTTGGCTTTTCGCAGCTCCCGCACCCGCATGCCCAGGTCCAGCGGCTCGCCAGAGTGTTCTTCGCCACTGCTGCGGGCAATCGAGATCAGGGTTTTGGGATCACGTGTTGTCATGCTCCCTCTATAGGGCGTGCTTTGCGCGCTTGCAACGCAGGCACGCTCGGGCTAGCCAATCTTCATGCTATCTCTGTTTGACCAAGGTGCTTTTGCACCCTGCCCCGCGCCTTTCAATCTGGCCGCCCATGTGCTGCGCCACGCAGGCGATCTGCCTTCCAAGACCGCGCTGTCCCTGGTTGGCGTCGATACCGCCCGGAACTGGAGCTTTGAGGAATTGGAATCCTCAGTGCGCGGCACCGGGACCGGGCTGTTGGAAGCGGGGTTAAAGCCGGGCGATATCCTGTTGATGCGGCTCGGAAATACCGTTGATTTCCCGATTGCATATCTGGGCGCTATTGCGGCCGGTCTGGTACCGGTCCCAACCTCTGCCCAGCTGACCGAGCATGAAACCGCCAAAATGATCGCAGAGCTGCACCCGGCTGCCGTGCTGCGCGACGCGGCCGTTGCCTGCGCCCCCCATGACCATCAGATAGACCTCGCAGCGCTGCAAGATATGCGGAGCCTGCCGCCCTGCGCCTATGATCTGGGGGATCCGAACCGGCTGGCCTATGTGGTCTATACATCCGGCACCGGTGGCAGCCCGCGCGCCGTTGCCCATGCACACCGGGCAATCTGGGCACGCCAGATGATGACAGACGGCTGGTACGGGCTGACACCACAAGACAGGCTGCTGCATGCAGGCGCCTTCAACTGGACCTTTACGCTGGGCACCGGGTTGATGGACCCCTGGGCCAATGGCGCCACGGCACTGATCCCGCAGGCCGGCACCGCGCCCGCATCCCTGCCGGATCTGCTTCGCCGTCATGATGCCACCCTTTTTGCCGCCGCACCCGGCGTGTTTCGCAAAATGCTGCAAAGCGGTGACACGCTGGATCTGCCGAAACTGCGGCACGGGCTCTGCGCTGGTGAGAAACTGCCGCAAGGCCTGCATCAACACTGGCAGGCCGCCACCGACACCGGGCTATACGAGGCCTTTGGCATGTCGGAATGTTCGACCTTCATCTCGTCCTGCCCGGCCCATCCGGCCCGCAGTGGTGCGCTCGGCCAACCGCAGACCGGGCGCAGGGTTGCAATCTTGGGCGATGATGGCCCGGTGCCGCAGGGCGACGAAGGCACCCTTGCCATTCACCGCAGCGATCCGGGGCTGATGCTCGGATATCTTCATGCACCAGAAGAGAGCGCCGCCCGGTTTCAGGGAGACTGGTTCCTGACAGGCGACCGCGCCGCGATGACAGCCGACGGTCAGGTCCACTATATGGGCCGCAATGATGACATGATGAATGCCGGCGGTTATCGGGTGTCGCCGCTGGAGGTGGAGGCCGCGTTGCTAAACCATCCCGGTATAGCCCAGGTGGGTGCAGCAGCGGTCGAGGTAAAGCCGGGCACCTTCATCATTGCCGCCTTCTATACCGGGGCCGCGCCACTAAGCCCGGAAGATCTGACAGATTTTGCCAAACAGCGTCTGGCCCGTTACAAGCAGCCGCGCGCCTATATATATCTGGATTCTCTGCCCACCGGCGCCAATGGCAAACTGCTGCGCCGCGCCCTGCCCGCCTATTTTGAAAGCAAAACCGAATGACCGTGAAACTCGACATCCTTTCGGACCCGATCTGCCCCTGGTGCTATATCGGCAAGACCAGTCTGGAAAAGGCGCTGGCCGCCGTGCCGGACCATCCCTTTGTGATCGAGTGGCACCCCTTTCAGCTGAACCCCGACATGCCCGCCGACGGCATGGATCGGCGCGCCTATCTTGAAGGCAAATTCGGCGGTAAGGAAGGCGCGATCAAAGCCTATGCACCGGTTGTGGAACACGCCAAGACTGCCGGGCTCAACATCAACTTTGAAGCCATGAAGCGCACCCCCAACACGCTCGACGCTCACCGGCTGATCCACTGGGCCGGTATCGAGCAGAAGCAAAACGCCATCGTGGACGCCCTGTTCCAGGCCTATTTCGTCGATGGCCGCGACATCGGCGACCACGAAGTTCTGGCTGATATTGCCGACAGCAACGGCATGGACGGCAGCGTTGTGGCTAAGCTGCTGAAATCCGACAGTGATGCCAAGGACATCAGCGACCGCGATGCCCATTCGCGCAAGATGGGCGTCAGCTCGGTTCCGACTTTCATCGTCGCAGGCCAGCACGCTGTACCCGGTGCCCAGCCGCCCGAACTGTGGCAGAAGGTCATCGGCGAAATCATGGACCAGATCCAAGCGGACGACGCCGAAGCATGAGACCGCTGCGCCCCTCCACCATTATCCTCAGCCTGATCGGCGTTGTCCTTATCGGCACCGTGTTCTTCCGGCTGATCGAAGGGTGGAGCTGGCTGGACAGCTACTTCTTTACCGTGGTGACCATCTCGACCGTTGGCTACGGCGAGCTGGTCCCCGCCACTGCCGCCGGAAAGATCGCCACCACGGTTCTGATCTTTGTCGGGCTTGGCGTTTTTGCCGTGGCGATCCGTGAATTTGCCCAATACCACATGCAAAAACGCGAAGAGCACACGCAATGGCTCATCGGTCATCTTGGACATGCCCCGCGCGAACCTGAGGAGACAGATACAGCCAATGAGGATGTAACTCCGCACATGGTCGCAGAAACCCCTCAGAAAGATAGCTAGTTAACAAATGCGCACAGCATAATGTGCGCGGCCTTGTCTGGTCTGTGGAAAAACCATGTGATACCGCTGGCACAGGCGGTTCCCGGTTCGGGCGTGTTTTGTTGCCCTCCCGCAGCTCCGCAAGAGGTTTTTGATGACACGTGACCAGGGCGGCCAAATGCACAGGGCCGAATTCATTGCATTGATTGCAATGATGTTTGCAACAATTGCGCTTTCCGTTGATGCGATGCTTCCGGCACTGCCCAGCATCGGCGCGGAACTGAGCCCCGAAAACCCCAACCGGGCCCAGTTCATTGTGGCGACATTCATTGTTGGTCTCGGCATCGGAACGTTCTTCACCGGGCCACTGTCAGATGCCTTTGGCCGCAAACCGGTGATCATCTGGGGTGCCGGCATCTACGTTCTTTCGGCCATAACCGCCTGGCTCAGCCAGTCGCTGGAAGTGGTTTTGGCCGCCCGTCTGGTCATGGGGTTGGGGGCTGCTGCACCGCGTGTTGTAGCCCTGGCCATTGTGCGCGATCTCTATTCGGGGCGCGAAATGGCGCGGATGATGTCCATCGCCATGCTGATCTTCACGCTGGTTCCGGCCATCGCGCCCTTGATGGGCGCAGGCATCATCGCCCTATCCGGCTGGCGGGCAATCTTTCTCGCCTTTGCGGTGTTTGCCATCATCATTATCGCCTGGATGCAACTGCGCCTGAACGAGCCGCTGCCGGTCGAAAACCGCCGTCCCTTCCGCCTGCCGCTGATGATCAGCGCCACGCGCGAGATTTTTGCTCATCCGGCCGTGCGCGTCTCCATCCTGGTGCAGACCCTATGCTACGGGGTCCTGTTTTCGATGATTCTGATGGTGCAGCCGATCTTTGATCAGGTCTTTGACCGCGCCGAAAGCTTCCCTGTGTGGTTTGGTCTGGTCGCGGTCATATCGGGCAGTGCCAGCCTGCTGAACGCCGCCATTGTTGTGCGCGTGGGCATGCGCCGGATCGTCACCTGGACGCTGGCCATGCAGGTGGTTCTGTCCTCGACCATGCTGCTGCTGGGCACATTGGGACTGTCAGATACGGTTCAGTTTGGCTTGTTTATCTTCTGGCAGACCAGCGTGTTCTTCATGGCGGGCATGACCATGGGCAACCTTAACGCCATGGCGATGGAGCCGATGGGCCATATCGCCGGCATCGCGGCCTCCGTGGTGGGCGCGGTATCGACGGTCCTGTCGACGCTGATCGCCGCGCCGGTGGGGCAGCTGTTTGACGGCACCACATTCCCGCTTACGGCAGCGGTGCTGGTCATGTGTTCACTCGGCTGGCTGCTGATGCTGCATCTGGCCCGCATCGAAGCCCGCTTGCTGGCCTAAGCCACGACGGACAGAGCTTGCATGAGGCAGCCGGGATTACCCGGCTGCTTTTTTTGCGCGCTTTTTCTCGGCCACGACCTTTTCGGCAAGATCGCGGGCAATCGCAAAGGCACCCTTGATCTTGTCGCTGTCCTTCTTCCAGTCGCGGCGCACCACGATCTTGTTGTCCTTGACCTTGGCCAGCCCCTGCTGGGCCTGAATGAATTCCACCAGCCCCTGCGGCGAGGCAAATTTATCATTATGGAACTGCAGCGTCGCGCCTTTGGGGCCGCCGTCCAGCTTGGCAATACCGGCCTTTTTGCACATCGCCTTGATCCGAACGACCAGCATCAAGGTATTGACCTCCTTGGGCAATTTACCAAAACGGTCGATCAGCTCAGCGGCAAAGCCTTCCAGCTCCACCTTGGTTTTCAGCGACGACAGGCGGCGATAAAGACCAAGACGCACATCCAGATCGGGCACGTATTTCTCCGGGATCAGAACTGGCACACCCAGATTGATCTGCGGTGCCCATTGGTCGTCCGCATCGCTGAGACCCTCCATCTGGCCCGACCGGATCTTGGCAATCGCCTCCTCCAGCATGGATTGATAGAGCTCAAATCCAACATCCCGCATCTGGCCGGACTGTTCCTCGCCCAGCAAGTTGCCAGCCCCGCGAATGTCCAGATCCTGACTGGCCAGCGTGAAGCCAGCACCCAGCGTGTCCAGTGAGCCGAGAACCCGCAAACGTTTCTCTGCACTGGCCGTCAGCCGCGCGCGCGGCTTGGTGGTGAGGTATGCATAGGCGCGGGTTTTGGACCGCCCGACCCGGCCACGGATCTGATAGAGCTGTGAGAGGCCGAACATATCGGAGCGATGCACAACCATGGTATTGGCGGTGGGAATATCCAGCCCGCTCTCAACGATGGTGGTGGCCAGCAGCACGTCATATTTGCCGTCGTAAAAGGCGTTCATCCGGTCATCCAGATCGCCCGCCGCCAGTTGGCCATGGGCGACGATATAGGACAGTTCCGGCAGCTGCTCTTTCAGAAACTCCTCGATCTCGCCCAGATCGCGGATGCGCGGCACCACATAGAAGCTCTGGCCGCCGCGATAATGTTCGCGCAGCAGTGCTTCGCGGATGGTGACGGCGTCAAATTCACTGACATAGGTGCGGATCGCCAGACGGTCCACCGGCGGTGTGCCGATGATCGACAGATCGCGCACGCCGGTCAGGCTCAGCTGCAGAGTACGCGGGATCGGTGTCGCGGTCAGCGTAAGGACGTGAATATCCGAGCGCAGTTGTTTCAGCCGTTCCTTGTGGCCCACACCAAAATGCTGTTCCTCGTCGATGATCAGCAGGCCAAGATTATGAAAACGAATGGCTTTTGCCAGCACCGCATGGGTGCCAACAACAATGTCTACGGTGCCACGGGCCAGCCCGTCGCGGGTTTGCTGGGCATCCTTGCTGGAGACAAAGCGCGACAGCTGGCGCACCTCCAGCGGGAAACCACGGAACCGTTCGGCAAAGGCCGCCGCATGCTGACGCGCCAGCAGTGTGGTCGGGGCCACAACCGCCACCTGCAGGCCGGACATGGCCGCCACAAAGGCCGCGCGCATGGCAACCTCGGTCTTGCCAAAGCCCACATCACCGCAGATCAGCCGGTCCATCGGCTGGCCGGAGTGCAGGTCACCCATCACGTCCTCGATGGCGCCCAGCTGATCATCTGTTTCCTGATAAGGGAAGCGGGCCGAGAACTCCTCCCAAGCATGGGGTGGCGGATCCATCGCTGGCGCTTTGCGCAGGGCGCGTTCGGCGGCGATGCGGATCAGCTTGTCCGCCATCTCGCGGATGCGCTCTTTCAGCTTGGCTTTCTTGGCCTGCCATGCGCCGCCACCTAGACGGTCCAGCAGGCCTTCGTCATGGCCGTATTTGGACAAAAGCTCGATATTCTCCACCGGCAGGTAAAGCTTTGACGCCTCGGCATATTCCAGCAGAATACATTCATGTGCTGCACCTGCGGCTGTGACCACATCCAAACCGATGAAGCGCCCGATGCCGTGGTCCACATGCACCACCAGATCGCCAGGGCTCAGGGATTGGGTTTCGGTCAGGAAATTCTCGGCCTTGCGGCGTTTCTTGGTTGCCCGGATAAGCCGGTCACCCAGAACATCCTGTTCCGAAATCACCGTCATATCCGGCGCCTCGAACCCGTGCTCCAATGCCCAGACCGCCAGATGCAGGCCGGTCTTGCCAATGCCACGCCCGTCGCGCAGCGTGATCGCCTCGGCCAGACCTTCGTCTTCGATCAGACCGCTCAACCGTTCGCGCGCGCCCTCGGAGTATGACGCGATAACAACCGGCCCCTCCTGCATCCGCGTCTTCACATGCGCCGCGAGAGAGCCAAAGAGGCTGATGCTCTCCTGCTGTCGTTCCGGCGCAAAGTTGCGGCCGATCCGGCCGCCCGCATCCACCACGCCGGGGCCAGAGGCCTGCGGCAGCGGGTGCATCTGGATCACCTGGTGATCCTGAATGGCCGTGGCCCAGGCCACATCGTCCAGATACAACAGATCAGGCGGCGCGGGTTTATAGACCGAGTCCATGCGCCCCTTGGCCTGCATGGCAAGGCGCCGTGTTTCATATTGATCAGCGATTGTGTCCCAGCGCGCCAATCGTACCGGTGTCACCTGATCATCCAGCGTCACCGTGGCATCAGGCAGATAGTCGAACAGGGTTTCCAGCTCTTCATGGAAGAAGGGCAGCCAATGTTCGATCCCCTGATGTTTGCGCCCTGCACTGACCGCCTCGTAGAGCGGATCATCGGTGCCGGCCGCACCAAATTCGATCCGGTAATTCTGCCGGAACCGGGTCACGGCGGCATCATCCAGGATCACCTCGGAGACCGGTGCCAGTTCGATCAGGTCCAGCTTTTCGGTGGTCCGCTGGGTGGCCGGATCAAACCGGCGGGCCCCGTCCAGCACATCGCCGAACAGATCCAGCCGCACCGGGCCGCTTTCTCCCGGCGGGAAGATGTCGATGATGCCGCCGCGCACGGCATAGTCGCCCGGCTCCATCACTGTGGGGCTCTGGGTGAAGCCCATGCGCACCAGGAAACTGCGCAGCGCGCCTTCGTCGATCCGCTGGTCCACTTGCGCCGAAAAGGCCGCCTCTTTCAGAACCCGGCGCGCCGGCAGCCGCTGGGTGGCGGCGTTGATCGTGGTCAGCAGGATGAACTGCTGCGGCATCTGATGCACAAGCGCGGCCAGCGTTGCCATACGGGCAGCGGCGATGTCGGCGTTAGGCGATACCCGGTCATAGGGCAGGCAATCCCAGCCCGGAAAAGCAATGGCCGGCATATCCGGCGCAAAGAAGGAAAGGGCTGCGCGCGTCGCCTCCATCCGCTTGTCATCGCGTGACACATGCAGGACCGGCGCACCGGTTTTCGCGGCTTCCTTGAGGATCAGCCGGGCGTCATGCCCCTCGGGCGCGCCGCCCATGATGATAGACCGATGCTGCGCCATCAGGCACCTCTCTTGTCCGGAGTTCCCTGCCTAGCCGAGCGGGCCAAGCGAAAAGTTCTGATACATGCCCCAGAGGGCGGTCACGAAAATCGACACCATCCCGACCAGCTGGATATAGAGCCGACAGCGGGTCAGCCGTTTGTAGAGCGCTTCGCCCGTGGACTGTTCGTGTTCGATACGCGCCGCGGCGGAGAGGGTGATCAAAGAGACGATAGACATCGGAAAGGCCAGCAAAAAGACGGCCTGAGCAAATTCGATCGCATAGAAAAAGCCAAGAACCGCCAGCCCCGACAGCCCGAAACAGGCAAATCCCAAAAGCCAGACGCCAGAAACGCGGGCAATAAACAGCATCCGGTTGACATGGACATGGGCAATACTTTCCAGATCCTGGGCAGTGCGGCCGCCATGCCGTCTTGCCCGGTGCACCATGTCGATCGGCACCCCGATCACCCAATGGCTGGCGGTTGACCAGGCCACGGCGAGCGCAATCCAGAACCAGAGATTGGAAAATGACCGCAAGTCGATCAGTTCCTGCATCAGCTCAAAAATATTCAAGGGCAAACCCCTCCGCCAAGCGTCTTCATTGCCGGTCTGCACCGTTCCCATCTTATCCCCTGCAAAGCCCTGCGGCACAAGGTGCAGGAGACGGAAAACACAAGACGAACTGCTTTGTCAAAATAACGCAGGCAAATTGCACAGCCGCCCCTTGTCCGACGCCATGTTCCGTGCCACCCATCCTGATACGTCAGCGAAACAGAGGCCGCCATGAAACCCACCGTCGCCCCCTTCCCCGCCGCGCGTCTGCGCCGCACCCGTGTCAGCCCGGCCATCCGCAGCCTGGTGCGCGAAAACAGCCTCAGCACCGATGACATGATCTGGCCGGTGTTTGTGCGCGACGGCGAAGGTGTCGAAGAACCCGTTGCCTCGATGCCCGGCGTGGTGCGCCGATCCGTTGACAAGATTGCCGAAGCCGCCGCTGAGGCACAGGCGCTGGGCATTCCGGTGATCTGCCTTTTTCCCTATACGGACCCCGCGCTCAAGACTGAAGACTGCGCCGAGGCCTGGAACCCTGACAATCTGACCAACCGCGCCATTCGCGCCATCAAGGCCGCCGCGCCCGAGATTGCGATCATGACCGACGTGGCGCTGGACCCCTATAATATCAACGGCCACGACGGATTTGTTGTCGACGGTGAGATCATCAATGATGAGACCGTCGAGGCGCTGGTCAAGATGACACTGGCCCAGGCGGAGGCCGGCGCGGATATCATCGGCCCGTCGGATATGATGGACGGTCGCATCGGGGCGATGCGCAGCGGGCTGGAACAGGCGGGCCACCGCAATGTCTCTATCCTGTCCTACTCGGCCAAGTATGCCTCCGGGTTTTACGGCCCCTTCCGCGATGCGGTTGGCGCCTCGGGGGCGCTGAAGGGCGACAAGAAGACCTATCAGATGGATCCAGCCAACAGCGACGAGGCGCTGCGGCTGATCGAACGCGACCTGAACGAAGGCGCGGACATGGTGATGATCAAACCGGGCCTGCCCTATCTGGACATCTGCCGCCGGGTGAAAGACGGGTTTGGCGTGCCGACATTTGCCTATCAGGTCTCGGGTGAATACGCGATGATCCAGGCGGCTGCGCAGAATGGCTGGATCGACGGCGAAAAAGTGATGATGGAAAGCCTGATGGCCTTTAAACGGGCGGGCTGCAATGGCGTTCTGACCTATTTCGCGCCCGCCGCCGCGCGACTTTTGAACGGGTAACGACACTTTGGGTTTCCACTGCGCGGCTTCCCGCCGGCAACAGATGACAGCAGGCGGGAAAACGCGTATAAACCGGACCAGAACCGGATCAACCGGACAAAAGAGCAGATACAGGCAGATATATGATGAAAAACATGAAATCTCGGATGACCCGCCGTGGGTTCACGCTGAGCGCGCTGGCTGGCGCCTCGGTCACCGCCGCCTGCGGAAATGGTGTCGGCAGCAATGGCGATGCGACAATCGATGCGCGCGTTGATGCGGCGCTGAACCAGATGTACAACGCCTATCCCAACACCGTATCGCTGGCCGAGAAATCGACCGGCATGCTGGTAATGCCGCTGATCACCGAGGCCGGTTTCATCTTTGGTGGCGCCTACGGGCGTGGTGCCCTGCGGGTGAACAATGTCACCGTCGATTACTATCAAGCCGTGAAAGGCAGCGCCGGGTTGCAGATCGGGGCGCAGCAATATGCACATGTCCTGTTCTTCATGACCGAAGACGCGCTGTCCGGCTTTCGTCGATCCTCAGGCTGGGCGGCAGGGGCCGACATGGAATATGTGTTCCGCGACGAAGGCAGCGCGATTGCCACCGACACAAACACCCTGACATCGCCCATCCTGGCGGCCGTCTTTAACCAGGCTGGCCTGCGTGTTGGCGCAACACTGGAAGGCACCAAATACTCGCGTATCATTCCCTGATCGCGGACGTATTGCTGACCCACTGAAAAAGGCGCGCCGTCATGGCGCGCCTTTTGCTTTTGGCTGACAGTCTTGAGGTGGCTGGGCGGATACCTCAGCCCAGTTTGCGCAGCCGGGCAAAAAGGCTGGAGGTGTCCCAGCGGCCGCCGCCCATTTTCTGCACGTCCTTGTAGTATTGATCGACCAGCGCCGTGACCGGCAGGCTGGCGCCGTTGCGCTCTGCCTCATCAAGGCAGATCGACAGATCCTTGCGCATCCAGTCGACCGCGAACCCGTGCTCGAATTCCCCCTCCAACATGGTCTCATGCCGGTTCGACATTTGCCAGCTGCCCGCTGCACCCTGGCTGATCACCTCAACAACAGCGCGGCCATCCAGTCCGGATTTCTCGGCAAAACTCAGCGCTTCGGACAGGCCCTGCACCAGACCAGCAATGGCGATCTGATTGCACATCTTGGTCAGCTGGCCGGCGCCGCTGTCACCGATGCGGCGGCAGATCCGTGCATAGGAATCGATGACTGGCTCGGCGCGGGCATAAGCGGCCTCATCCCCACCACACATGACCGACAGCACCCCGTTTTCGGCGCCCGCCTGCCCACCTGAGACCGGCCCGTCGACAAAGGCGACCCCGGCATCACCAGCGATCTGACACAGCTCGCGGGTTACTTCGGCAGACACGGTCGTGTGATCAACAAAAACAGTCCCGGCCTGCATCGCGGCAAAAGCACCGTCATCGCCCAGACAGACCGCGCGCAGATCGTCGTCATTGCCAACGCAGGCCATGACAAACTCTGCGCCGTCGGCGGCTGCGCGCGGGGTCGCGGCAAAACTGCCGCCATGTTGGGCCGCCCAGGCCTCTGCCTTTGCGGTGGTACGGTTATAGACCGTGACCTGATGCCCCTTGGCCTGAAGATGCCCCGCCATGGGGTATCCCATGACACCCAATCCCAGAAACGCAACCTTCGCCATCGGCTTTCCCCTTTATCATTCTTACCTTATGTTGCCGCCAACCTAACAGCCGCGCCGTCAGGTGCAATCGCGCACCCGGCATTGGCCCGAATTACCACGACCGGAGCATCCGATTTGACTTCCCTTTTCCGCTGGCTGATGCGGCTTGCCGCCGCGATGATCCTTGTGCTGATCGCCGCCGCCATGCTGACCTATTACCTCACCTCGCAGTCGCTGCCAGACTACGACAAGGAAATCGCCCTGCCCGGCCTCAATGCACCGCTTGAGATCGTGCGCGACAACGCCAATGTGCCGCATATCTTCTCCAGTCGCGGCGAAAGCGACGAGGACGTTTATTTCGGTCTTGGCTATGCCCATGCGCAGGACCGTCTGTGGCAGATGACGGTGATGCGCCGTGCCGCGCAGGGGCGGCTGTCCGAAGTGTTTGGCACCCGCACCGCCGAGGTGGATGGGTTTTTGCGCCGACTGGACATCTACCGGCTGGCCCAGCAATCGGTGAACGCGCAGTCACCCGAGGCCACGGTGGCGCTGCGGGCCTATGCCAATGGGGTCAACGCCCGCCTGACCGAGATCAACGAGAACGCATTGGGCCGCGGCGCGCCCGAGATGTTCCTGTTCAACGCGCCGGTCTCACCTTGGCAGCCGGCCGACAGTATCGCAGTGATGAAGCTGATGGCGCTGGACCAGACCAGCCACCTGCGCAATGAAGTGCTGCGCGCGCGCACCTCACTGGCGTTGGCCGATCCCGAACGTCTGTTTGATATTCTGCCCGATGCGCCCGGTCAGGGGATTGCTGCGCTGCCCGAATATGCAACGCTGTTTCCCGGCCTGCCCCGCTATGCTGCCGCACCGGATACCAGCGGCGAGTTTCTGCCGCCGGTGCCGCAACGCGGCAAACAGGGGGCATCCAACGTCTGGGCCGCCGCTGCCAGCCGGGCCGCCGCCGGTGGCGCGCTATTGGCCAATGATCCGCACATGGATCTGTCGGCCCCCGGCAAATGGTATCTGGCACGTCTGGATTTTGGAACCGGCGGCGTGATTGGTGGGACCATCCCCGGCATTCCAGCGATCATCACCGGCCGCTCTGACCGGTTCGGCTGGGGGATCACCGCAGCCATGGTCGATGATCAAGATCTGTTCATCGAAAAGCTGAACCCTGAAAACAAAGAAGAATACCTTAGCCCCTCGGGCTATCAGAAATTCCGCTCGCGCCCCTCGATCATCAATATCAAGGATGCCGAGCCACTGACGCTGACACTGCGCTGGACAGAGAACGGCCCGGTCCTGCCGGGGTCTCTGTTTGGTCTCAGCGCGATCACCCCGCCCGGCCATGTGGTCAGCCTGGGCTGGACCGCGCTCAGCGGCGAGGACACCTCGATGAGCGCTGCAATCGCCCTGATGCGCAGCCAGTCCGTAGACGAGGCCTTTGCAGCGGGAGAACAGATGGTGGCCCCTGCACTGAATCTGGCACTAGCGAGCAATAACGGCATCGCCATGAAAACCGTCGGCGCCGTGCCGCGGCGCGATGCGCGCAACCAGAACAAGGGGCGGATGCCAAACCAGGGCTGGCGCCGCGAAAACCAGTGGCAGGGCACCTCACCCTATGCGTCCAACCCTGAATTCACCGCGCCGCGCGGCGGCATCCTCGGCAATACGAACAACAAGACCGTCGACCGCCCCTTCCCGCATCATGTGTCTTATGACTGGGGCGATACGCAGCGGATCAACCGCTGGCAAAAGCTGATGCAGACCCGCCAGGTCCACACCCGCGACAGTTTCATCGAAGCGCAGCTGGATGCGGTGTCTTATACCGCCCGCACACTGCTACCACTGATCGGGGCGGACCTGTGGTTTACCAGCCAGGCCACCGCCGAAGGCACGCCGGAACGGCGCCGTCAGGTAGCGCTTTCGCTACTTGCCGAATGGAACGGCGACATGAACGAACACATGCCGGAACCGCTGATCTATTCTGCCTGGGTGCGCGCCCTTCAGGCACGTCTAATTCAGGATGATCTCGGTCCTCTGGCTGAGGAATACACACAGGTAGAGCCCCTGTTCATTGAACGTGTTTTCCGCGATGTCGACGGGGCCTCGGCCTGGTGTGACGTGCGCCAGAGCGCCCCGGTCGAGACCTGTTCGGATATGGCGCGGATGGCGCTGGATGACGCGCTGGTCTGGATAGATGAGACCTATGGCGGCACGCTGGAGGCCCTGCGCTGGGGCGATGCGCATCAGGCGGCGCATGATCACGAGGTGCTAGGCAAGGTGCCGATGATCAAGGCTTTTGTGAACATCCGCCAGTCCACGTCGGGCGGCGACAATACCCTGCAGCGCGGAATGACCGATGGCAGCACCGCCACCCCCTTCCGTAATGTCCACGCGGCCGGCTACAGGGGGGTCTATGATTTCGCGGATCCTGACAGTTCGGTCTTTATCATTGCCACCGGCCAGTCGGGGCATTTCCTGTCGCGCCATTACGAAGACATGGCGCAGCTGTGGCGTCGGGGGGAATATATTCCGATGTCTCTGGATGAGGATCTGGCCCGCGCCGCCGCCGTTGGCGTGACGAAGCTTCTGCCGCGCTAAGCGCGGCAGAAGGCGCGGCAAATAGGTCTGGATGGTTGAAAATTAGCTCCGTAGCCTGCAACGGCAGGCTGCGGAATATCAATCAGAGTCTCTCGAACTGAGATTTCTGGGCACCGGTCCACAGGACTGTCACGGTAAATCCGGTATCGGTTTGAACCTCTTCCTGGACAATATCCTGCCGGAACAGCCAGGCCCGCTCTTTGCCTTGCGAAAAACTCAGATCCAGATCTTCCAGCACCCGCGCGCCCTGCAGCTGGATAGCGATATCGGCCAGAAGATCGTCCAGTCCTTCGCCGGTCAGCGCCGAGATCGCGTGAATACCATCCTCGCGCGCGGCACGCTGGCGGCGCGCTTCGGCCTGTTCCGGCTCCATCAGGTCCAGCTTGTTCCAGACCTCGATCCGCGGCCGCTCCAGATCCACACCAAGCGAGGACAGGATGGCCTCAACATCATTGGCCTGGTTCTGGGACTGCTGGTGGCTGATGTCACGCACATGCAGCACCACATCGGCGGCCAGTACCTCTTCCAGTGTGGCACGGAAAGAAGCGACCAATTCGGTCGGCAGATCAGAGATGAAACCCACCGTATCGGACAGGATAATCTCGGGCCCATCGGGCAGAACCACCCGCCGCATGGTCGGGTCCAGCGTGGCGAAGAGCATATCCTTGGCCATCACATCAGCCCCGGTCAGGCGGTTGAACAGAGTTGATTTCCCGGCGTTGGTATAGCCGACCAATGCGACGATCGGGTAAGGAACCTTGGCGCGCGCTGCCCGGTGAAGGGTACGGGTTTTAACCACTTTATCCAGCTGACGACGCAGGCGCACCAGCTGATCATCAATGGCGCGGCGGTCGGCTTCGATCTGGGTTTCACCAGGACCACCAACAAAACCAAGCCCGCCCCTCTGGCGTTCAAGGTGCGTCCAGGCGCGAACAAGGCGGGTCCGCTGATAGGAAAGCGCGGCCATTTCGACCTGCAGCACACCTTCACGGGTGCGCGCACGATCCGAGAAAATCTCGAGGATCAGGCCGGTGCGATCAAGGATTTTGACCTTCCACGCCTTTTCCAGATTGCGCTGCTGCACCGGCGAGACCGGGCCGTCGATCAGCACCAGCTCGACATCCTCGCCCCGGAATATCGCGGCAAGTTCTTCGATTTTACCAGAGCCGAACAGCATCCCGGCATGCGCCTTGGGCAGGCGCACCACGGTCGATCCCATGACGTCAAGATCAGGCAAGGCCGCTGCCAGTGCAACGGCCTCTTCCAAAGCGGGCTCCGCATCGCGTCGGGAGCCATCGGACTTAATATCCGGATGCAGCACCCAAGCGCGGGTGCGCTTCCTGTCGTGTTCCATCAAGAGGCGTCTTCACCCTCGTAAAGGCTGATCGGCTGGGCCGGCATAATGGTTGAGATCGCATGCTTGTAGACCAACTGGGACTGGCCATCGCGGCGCAGCAGGACGCAGAAATTGTCAAACCAGGTGATGACACCCTGCAATTTTACGCCGTTGATCAGGAAGATTGTGACTGGAACCTTGGTTTTGCGAACGTGGTTCAGGAAAGCATCCTGAAGATTCTGTCTGTCCGAAGCCATTTTTATTATCTCGCTTTTGTTCTTGTCACGCGCCGCGTATCAGCACGTCCCTTTATTTTTGATTATGACGACAGCAGTAGAGAGATTCCAGCCAAAAAGACATCTGACATATAGGGATCGACCGCCAATTGGATCAGTTTCGCCACAGGTTCGGGGTAAGCAGCGCAATAAACGCCAAGGTTTCAATGCGTCCCAGCACCATTGCAAAACACAAGACCAGCTTGGCACCGGACGCCAGCTGCCCCAGCGCAATGGGGGCGCTTCCGGCGATTTCCACCAAGGGTCCGGTGGTGGAAAGGGCGGCAATTGCCATAATCAGCGCATCCTCAAAGGGGGCGCCAAGTGCGGCCAACAGGGAGGCTATCACCGCAAGCGACAGCGCGAACATCATGAAAAAGATCCATGCCACAAAGGCGCCATCGCGCTGCAGACGCCGGTTGCCTGCAACCGCGCCACTGATGGATGAGGGATGGATCAGGCGCTCCATGTCGCGCAGCCCATTCTGATAGAGCGCATAGACCCGCAGCAGTTTCACCCCTCCCGCCGTGGTGGCGACACCGCCGCCGATCACTGCCAGCCCCATCAGGATCAACCCCGGCGTGTCCAGACCCGACCAGGCGCGTGCCGCGCCCCATTCGGCGCTTTCAAAACCGGTGGTCGACAGGAATGACATTACCGTGAACATAGCCCCCCAAAGCGACTGCAGCCCCTGCATCCAGTCGCCCGAGCCACTGACCTCGAAGGTGGCAACCCAGTGGCGCAGGAACATCAGAACCGGCAGGCCAAAGACCAGAAACAGGCCGATTCGAAACTCCGGATCGCGGTCCAGCCGCCCATAGCCAGACGCCGCCGTATCCGAGGAAAAGGTCAGCCGCGACAGGGCGAAGAACATGAACATGAACATGATCAGCTCACCGGCAAAGCCGCTTTGGGCTGCGTCTGTTCCCCCAACCGCCGAAATACCCGAAGTTGCCATCACCGACATGGCATGGCTCAGCGCGGTCAGGCTCTGTTCGCCGGTGGTCATCAGCAAGAGCCAAAGCAGCAGGGTTAAGCCGGCATAGAGTGGTGCAAGGGTTTTGGTGACGATCATCAACTGGCGGCGCGGATCGCCCTTTTCCATCCCCGGAACCGACCGTGCACTACGGCCGGGCTGGCCGCGCGCGGTGACCTCGAACCCGCCCAGCGACAGGGGCGCCAGCACCGCAGAGGCGGCGATCCACATCAACAACCCGCCCATCCAGCCCACCTGCGCCCGCCACAAATGCAGCGAAGCAGGCAGCCGCGCCGGATCCGAGAAGATATCGGCACCGGTGGTGGTGATGGCGCTCACCATGTCGAAATAGGCATTCAGATATGAGGTGGACTGCAGCGTTTCATGCACCGGCACCGCCAGATAGAGCGGCAGGACGGAAAACGTGCCCAGCAGCGACAGCAATTGCCCCAGCATCCCATAGCGCGGCACCCGGTTGGCCAATGCGAGGCCAATGAAGGTGACCATCATCAGGCCAACAATGCCGGAATAGAAAAAGGCGCGCGAGGTGGCATGATCGTCGCGGATCAGCGCGTGGGTTGCGGGCAGCCACATGGCCAGCGCCGCAATGCCCCAGATCAGCAGGAACAGCGGCAGGCGCAGGATGCCCTTGGGTTTTTCCCGGCGCGCCATATCAGAAGAAGTCGATCGAGACCTGCATCAGGCGCTCGACCTCAGGCACATCATCGGCCATGGCAAACAGCGCCACCACATCCCCTTCGTCGATGCGCAGCGACCCGGCCGGGCGCACAACATCCTGCCCCTTGCGCACCGCGCCGACCAGCACCCCTTCGGGGAAATCAATATCGCGGATCATCTGCCCCGCCATCGGCGAGGTCGACAGAACCTCGGCCTCGATCACCTCGGCCTCGGCATCGCCCAGCGAATAGACCTGACGCACCTTGCCATGGCGAATGTGACGCAGGATCGAGCTGACGGTGGTGGAGCGCGGATTGATATAGGCATCAATACCCAATTGGCGCATCATCGGAACCAATGTCGGATCGTTGACCAGAGCAATGGTCAGCGGGCAGCCTTCGGCCTTGGCACGAACCGCCGCCAGAAGGTTGGTCTTGTCGTCATCTGTCACCGCCAGCATGGCATCGGCGCGGTTGATGCCTGCCTCGGCCAGCAGGGCGCGGTCCATACCGTCGCCGTTCAGCACAATGGTCCGCTCCAGTGCTTCAGCGGCGCGTTCGGCAATCGCGCGATTGCGCTCGATCATCTTGGCGCGGATCCGGCGCGAACTCGTTTCCAGCGTTCGGGCAACCTCGAGCCCGACATTGCCACCACCAACAATGACAATTCGGTCTTTCTTTTTCTCTGATTTGCCAAAGACTTCCATCGTGCGGTCAACGTCATCGGCGTGGGTGAACACATAGCAGGCATCGCCGACAAACAGCTGATCGCCGGGTTCGGGAGCAAACAGCGTGCCCTCACGGCGCACCCCGACAACAATGGCCCGCAGCGTCGAAAACAGATCCGTCAGCTGGCGCAGCGGCGTGTTGACCACCGGGCAGTCTTCTTCGACGGTAATGCCCAAAAGCTGCGCTTTGCCGTCCATGAAGGTTTCGGTGTCAAAGGCCGAGGGCGCTGCCAGCCGTTGCATCGCAGCCGCCGCCACTTCGCGTTCCGGGCTGATGACAACGTCAATCGGCAGGTGGTCGCGCCGGTAGAGATCCGAATAGATCGCATCCAGATAGCTTTGCGAGCGCAGGCGGGCAATCTTGCGCTGAATGGAAAATACCGAATGGGCGACCTGACAGGTCACCATATTGACCTCATCCGAATGGGTGGCGGCGATGATCATGTCGGCGTCAAACGCCCCTGCCCGCTCCAGCACGTCCGGATAGGAGGCAAAGCCGGCAATGCCCTGTACGTCCAGCGTATCGGTGGCGCGGCGCACCAGTTCAGGGTTGCTGTCCACCACTGTGACGTCATTCAACTCACCGGACAGGTGACGCGCGATCTGCCAGCCAACCTGACCTGCGCCGCAGATGATAACCTTCATGTTCCAGCCCTCTGGCGCGATTTAGCCAATGTTTTGAATGACAGATGACTTGAAGGTGGTCAATTCAATTGTAAGTTCCTAGGCAGGAGGCCCCGGTTCCATGGTTAAACCACTTCATTTGTTGCTTGCCACCTTGCTGACGCTTGCCGGCTGCGGGCCTGCCACGGTTTACTACCGACCCGGTGCAGACGTGGCCCGGCTGCAAACCGATACGCTGAGCTGTCAGACGCAGGCGCTGAAAGACGCCCCTGTTGCCAATCAAACCCGCCAGTCCCCACCACGCTACTACCCGGGCAGTCGCTACTGCAACAATGCCGGACGGTGTCACCACTATCCCGGTTATTGGGAGCCGGGGCGCATTTACACCGTCGATGTAAATCAACCGCTGCGGAAGAAACTGGAGCAAAGCTGCATGGCTGGCAAAGGCTATGATCAGGTGGAGATCAAACGCTGCCCGCAGGCCATGGTCGACAAGGCCGGCAGTGATTTCGCCGGCACCCTGCCCCAGCTGACAGAAAACTCCTGCGTCATAGAAAATGAGGCAGGAGGTCTGAAGATCATCGAACGGAAATAAGGGACACGCCGTACGGGCGTGCCCTTTTAGGCCTGCGATCAGGCCACAGGTTCTTCGCTGTCCACATGTGCGACCCGGGCGCCGGACTTGTTTGAGGTAACAACCCCCAGCGATTTGAGCTTGCGGTGCAGCGCCGAGCGTTCCATGCCGACAAAGCTGGCCGTGCGGCTGATATTACCGCCAAACCGGTTGATCTGGGTCAGCAGATATTCCCGCTCAAAAGCCTCGCGCGCTTCGCGCAGGGGCAGTGTTGCCAGAGCACCCGACAGAACAACCCGGCCATCGCCGCTGGGCTGTTCTTCTTCGCGCGGCAATTCGCTGGCCTCGATCGGGCCATTGCCATCACCAAGGATCAGCACCCGTTCGACGAGGTTTTTCAGCTGACGCACATTGCCCGGCCAGGCCATGGTCTGCATCAGCGCCACAGCCTCTTCGCTAAGCGCGCGCAGCGGCAGACCCTGTGTCTCGTTGAACTGATCAATGAATGTCTCGGCCAGAACCGGGATATCCTCGCGCCGGTCAGAGAGTGCGGGCACTTCGACAGGTACAACATTCAGCCGGTGATACAGCTCCTCGCGGAAGCGACCAGCGGCGATTTCCTCGTCCAGATTGCGGCAGGTGGAGGAAATGACCCGCAGGTCCACTTTGACCTTGTCGTTGCCGCCGACACGCAGGAATTGCTGATCGACCAGCACCCGCAGGATCTTGGACTGGGTGCCCAGCGGCATATCCGCGACTTCGTCAAAATAGATCACCCCGCCATGGGCCTGCTCCAGCAGCCCCGGTTCAATACCGCGGTCAGATCCTTCGCGACCAAACAGCACCGCTTCCATACGGTCCGGTTCGATACTGGCACAGTTGACGGTGACAAAGGGCGCCTGGTCGCGGTTTGAATTGGCGTGGATATAACGCGCGGCCACTTCCTTGCCGCTGCCGGCCGGGCCGCTCAGCAGCACGCGACCGTTGGATTTGGTCACTTTTTCGAGCTGCCCCACCAACATCCGGAAAGCCGCCGAAGCGCCGATCATCTCGGTGCCGCCGGTCTCGCGACGCTTTAGATCGGTGTTTTCACGGCGCAGGCGCGAGGTTTCCATGGCGCGCCGGATCACCACCATCAACTGGTCTATATTGAAGGGCTTCTCAATAAAGTCATAGGCACCCTGTTTGATTGCCGCGACGGCAATTTCCACGTTGCCATGGCCCGAAATGATCACAACCGGGATATCCGGGGTATCGCGCTTCACCGCCTTCAAGATGTCGATGCCATCCATGCTGCTGTCTTTCAGCCAGATATCCAGGATCAGCAGCGAAGGCTGGGCCTCTGCAAGCGCCTCCATGCATTCGTCCGATGTGCCGGCCTTTCGCGTGGCAAAACCTTCATCTTCGAGGATATCCGAAACCAGTTCACGGATGTCCCGCTCATCATCTACGATCAGAATGTCACTCATGTCTGTCCTGCTTTCACCATTGTTCTGTTGACCTGAACCGCGCGTGCGGCCTCTGGCAGTCGGATGACGGCCATAGCGCCAAAGTGGCTATTGCCTTCAAATACCGGTGCATCCTCAAGCGTGAGACTGCCGCCGTGCTCTTCTATAATCTTCTTGACGATCGGCAGGCCAAGCCCGGTGCCTTCGTCGCGTGTGGTCACATAGGGTTCAAACAGCCGCGCCCGGTCTTCGGGCAGGCCGATGCCATTGTCGGCAATGGTGACCTGATAGCCATTTTCGGTGCGCTGCAGTTTCACCTGTATTTCACCCTGAACCCCTTCACCGCCCCCGCCTTTGCGCAATGTTTCAAAGGCTTCACCGGCGTTCTTGATCAGATTTGTCAGCGCCTGACCAATCATTGTCGCATCGAGATCTGCCGGCAATTCGCCCGCGGGCAGATCAGCGGAAATGCGGATGTCGGGCTGGCCGGATTGCTGCAACACCACCGCATCGCGCACCAGCGCCACCAGATCTTCCTCATGGCGGTCCGGTTCCGGCATCCTTGCAAACTTGGAAAACTCATCGACAATGCGGCGCAGATCATTGGTCTGGCGCACGATGACCTCGGTCATCGATTGCAGCTTGTCGCTGTTCTCCTCGCCCAGCATTGGCGCAAATTTGCGCTTGATGCGTTCGGCGCTCAGCTGGATCGGGGTCAGCGGGTTCTTGATCTCATGGGCGATCCGGCGGGCAACATCGCCCCAGGCTGCCATTCGCTGCGCACTGACCAGATCGGTCACATCGTCAAAGGCCACCACATAGCCTTCAAGGCGGCCGCCCTCGGTCAGACGCGGCGACATGCGCACCAGCAAGTTCTCCAGCCGCCCGTCTCGCGCAACCTTGATCTCTCCCTGGGCGACCTCGACCCCGCCTTCGCTGAACTCTTCGAAGAGCGGTCCGAACTCAGGCACCGCCACGGCCAGAGCCAGAGATTGCTCCTCGCCTGTCCAGCCCAGCAGCTTTTCCGCCGACCGGTTCACGAATGTCACCCGGCCCTTGTCATCCAGCCCGACAACGCCCGAGGTGACCGAGCTGAGAACGGAATCAAACATTCTGCGACGGCGATCAATCTGGCGGGTGTTTTCCAGCAGTTCCTCGCGCTGGGTTTTCAGCTCGCGGGTCATCTGGTTGAAGTAGCGTCCCAGCTGCGAAATCTCATCGTCGCCAGACTCTTCGAGAACCTGAACACCCAGATCGCCGCTGCCCACACGTTGTGCCGCCACAGTCAGACGGCCGACGGGCCGCGACAGCCGTTCCGCCATCCACATGCCCAGCCACATGGCGGCCAACACAAGAATGACCGCAAACCCAAGATACAAAAGACCAAATTCGAACAGCAGCCGACCTCGATCGCTTTCCAGTTGCTGATAGAGATGCGCCGTTTCCTTGGTGTCATCCAGCAGCGCCAGAAGCTCTCCGTCGACATCACGGCTGACATAGAGCAGCCGGTCAGGAAAGGCTGTCAGGTGAACAAGGGCGCGAAACTCGTTGTTGTCCCAGTCCTGAACAATCAGCGACCCGGTTTCCAGCGCCTGCGCAATGCTGTCAGGCTGGGGCTGTTCATAGTCGAATTCATAAGACCGCTCACCGCGCGCCCGGATCAGGCCGCTGCTGTCGATGACATAGGCCTCCTGCAGGCCGCGCTGGATCTGCAACTGGCCCTGCGTCAGCACCTGACGCAATTCGCCCTCATCCATATAGAAATTGCGGCGGCGGCTGTTGTCGAGGAACCGTGCCAATGCCTGGGCATCCAGCAGCAGATCATCGTTCTGTTCTTCCTGATAGGCCTCGGCCGCCGCGAGCGAGCTGCCAACAACCTGACGCACACGATCTGAAAACCACCCCTCCAGCCCAACGTTCACTGTCAGTCCGGCAAAAACGGCCACTGTGATGGTCGGGAAGAGGGCCAGAAAGGCGAAAGAGCCGATCAGCCTGAGATGCAGCTGCGAGCCGGCCGATTTGGCGCGCCGCGCCGACACCAGCCGCATGATCTGCAACAGCACCAGCGCCGCAATCGCGATGATATAGACAAGATCCGCAAGCAGCACGATCCGCAGTATCGGAGAGGAGGCCCCCTGACCAAACGGACCAAGAATGAGGAATGTTCCAACCGCAAGAATGGGCCCCAGAACAACAAGGCTGAGTGTCCCCAAATTGCGGGCCCTGCGCGTCTTGCGCCACCTGTCCAAGCCAGAAAAAGGCCCGTAAGCGGATCGCATATGTGACCTTCGTGCCACCAACTGCCCTCATCCTGATGTGTGGCCCAAAGGACCAACCGCCATATCTCGTGGTCATTGCCCGGTAATGACACCGGATCGCCACGGTTCTGTGGCGATATTACATCAGTTTGCGCCGCCGTGTCACCTCTATATCGAGATCAACGATTTTTTTGCGAAGCGTGTTCCGGTTGATGCCGAGAAGATCGGCGCATTTCGCCTGATTTCCGCCAGTTGCGGTTAATGCGATCTCGATCAGTGGTGTTTCAACTTCGCGCAGGATCCGCTGATAGAGCCCGGCCGGTGGCAACATGTCGCCGTGAAGATCGAAATATCGCTGCAAATGCCGGGCCACTGATTCCGACAGTTTTTCATTGGCGGATCCCCCCAGCGCTGGAGCTACATCCGGCTGCGGGCCCAGCACTGCTGCGACCTCTGCCTTGACGATTTCCTCGCCGCGCGCGGTGAGCGCCAACCGCCGGATAATGTTTTCCAACTGACGCACGTTGCCCGGCCAACCGTAGATGCGCAGCAATTCGCGCGCCTCCTCTGACAGTCGGCGGTGCGGCGCGCCATCATTTTCGGCCCGCACCAGGAAGTGTTCGGCCAACAGGACGATATCCTCCACCCGCTCCCGCAGGGCCGGCACATGCAACGCGGTGCCACAGATGCGGTAATAAAGATCCTGACGCAGCTGCCCTTCATCCATTGCCGACTGCAGGTCGGTCTGACTGGTCGCCATGAACCGAGGGCTGTGGTCGCCTGCAGCATCCATCATCTGCACCAGACGGGCCTGCACCTCATCCGGCAGGTCGGCGATTTCATCGATCAAAAGCGTGCCACCACGGACCCGAGACAACAATTTGGCCGGTCCTTCCAGATCGACCAGATCCGACGCCGTAATCGCCACAAAGGGCAACACACGCCGGTCCGAAAAATCATGGATGGCCCGCGCGATCAGCGATTTGCCGGTGCCGCTTTCGCCGGTGATCATCAGCGGCAGATCGGTGTTCATCACCCGCGCGATCAACCTGTACAGCGCCTGCATGACCTCGGTACGGCCCACCAACGGCAGCTCATCCGGTCGCTCCTGGACTGCAGGCTTGCTGGCCGTCGCCACATTGCGCTTCTCGCTGAGCGCCTTGGCGGTGCGCTTCATCAGTTCCGGCAGGTCAAAGGGTTTTGGCAGGTAATCATAGGCCTCGGCCTCGGCCGCCTTGATGGCGGTCATGATGGTGTTCTGCGCCGAGATGACAATCACCGGCAAGCCGGGGCGGTCTTCTGCAATCTTGGGCAGCATTTCCAGCCCGTTGCCATCCGGCATGACCACATCCGAGATGACAACGTCGCCCTTGCCCTCACCCACCCAGCGCATCAGCGTGGTCAGCGAGGAGGTCGCGTGAACCTTGCACCCGGCGCGGGTCAGCGCCTGGGTCAGAACGGTGCGGATCGTGCGGTCATCATCCGCGACAAGGACAGTGCCATCCATTTGGTTTTACTCCTTCGGTTCACTGTCACGCGGCACGCGCGACAGCGATATGCGGAACACAGTCTTGCCCGGAACCGAGCTGACTGAGATCCAGCCGTTGTGGTCTGATATGATTTTGCTCACCAGGGCGAGGCCAAGGCCGGTGCCGTTCTCACGTCCGGAAACAAATGGGTCAAAAACTTCATCGCGAATGCCAGGCGGCAGGCCGGGCCCATCGTCGATGATTTCGATCTGCAAAGGCAGGGATTTGCCGGTACCATCACTGCGACGCAAGCGGAAGGAATGCTCGTAAAAACTGCGGATTCGAATGGTTCCGCCCTTCTTTCCAGCAGCTTCTGATGCGTTCTTCAGCAGGTTCAGCACCACCTGCAACAGCTGATCCGCATCCCCCCAGGCCAGTGGTAGGGAGGGGTCATAATCCTCGACTATTCTCATATGGGCGCCAAAGCCAAGCGCTGCCGAGCGCCGCGCCCGGTCCAGAATGTCATGCAGGTTGATCGCCTTAAAATCCGGTGTCTGAAGGTTTCCGAACTGCTCTACCTGTTCCAGCAGCTTCACGATCCGCCGACTTTCCTCAACGATCAGATCGGTCAGTTCCAGATCTTCCTGCGGCAAGTTCATGCTGATCAGCTGGGCCGCGCCGGTGATGCCGGCCAGAGGGTTCTTGATCTCATGGGCCAGCATTTCAGCCATGCCAATGGCCGATTGCGCCGCGGATTTGGACGATTGCGTGCGGGTCATCCGCCCGGCCAGCTCGCGCGGCGAAACCAGCATCAGCATCTCGCCGGGCGCACCCTGCAATGGCGCTACCTGGACGGCGCATTGCAACGGCGCGCGCTGTCCTGAGCCAACGTCGATGTCATTGACAAACAGCGGTGTGCCTTCGCGGCGGGAGCGGGCAAAGGCCTCCTCGATCGGGGCATCGATGGCCACCACATCCCAGACAGGCTGTCCGACCGCCGCCCGTTTCGAGGTGTTCAGAAACCCCTCAGCGGCCGAGTTGATATCAGCGATCCGATCCTCACCGTCGATCAGGAAGGCGGGAACAGGAAGGGAGGCCCAGATGGCATTTCCGTCTGTCATGCCACCGCCTCCACGCTGTTGGCTGACAGCGCTTCGGGCAGCATTCTCAGCACGTCTTTTGGGTCCTTCGCCGTCAAAACCATCCGCCGCTGCACAGCCTCGGTTCCGGCCTCATCCATGTACCAGCCAAGGTGTTTGCGAGCGACGCGCAGGCCCAGATCCCCTCCGTAGAAGCTGAGCATATCCTCGTAATGCTTTGAGACCATGTTGATAAAATCAGTTCCACGCGGGATATCCGGGGCCGGGGTCTGCCAGATCCGATGTGCGACTTCGGCCAAAAGCCAGGGCCGACCTTCGGCGCCACGCCCGATCATCACACCATCCGCGCCCGACTGCTCCAGCGCGCTGCGTGCGCTATCCGTGCTGGTGATATCACCATTGGCCAGAACCGGGATTGTCACCGCGTCCTTGATGGCGCGGATCGCCGCCCAATCGGCCGATCCCTTGTAAAACTGACAGCGGGTGCGGCCATGAATGGTGACCATCTGAACCCCGGCCTCTTCGGCGCGGCGCGCCACATCCGGCGCATTCAGGCAGTTGTCATCCCAGCCCAACCGGGTCTTCAGCGTCACCGGCACATTGACCGCCGCGACCACCGCCTCGATCAGCTTCACCGCAAAATCCGGCGTTTTCAGCAGGGCAGAGCCGGAATAGCCATTGGTCACCTTCTTGGCCGGGCAGCCCATGTTAATATCGATGATGCGCGCGCCCTGCCCTTCGACCTGCCGCGCGGCCTCGGCAATCCAGTATTCGTCCCGTCCCGCCAGTTGCACGGCGGTATTTTCCACATCGGCGCTCAGCTCGGCCCGTTCGCGCACGCCCGGTTTTGCCTGTACCATTTCCTGACTGGCGACCATTTCGCTGACCATCAGCCCAACCCCAAAGGAGCGCACGAGATCGCGGAACGGGCGGTCGGTGATTCCAGCCATCGGCGCAAGCGCGATGGGCGGAGACATGGAGGTGGAACCGAGGGTGAAGGACAATTGCCTAATCCTTGTGCATCTGGGGTCTTTTTAGCCGAAACAGCCGATAGGCCACAATGAAACTGCCGTCCAGAAGACCATCCGTAACGTCAACTGCCTAATATTTGAGCAGGTTGGCCGGGGTGATTGCCTCCCTCTGCGGCAGCTTCTAAACAGGGCGCAACCACGGGAGCAGCCGCGCATGACCACAGCAGCCATTATTGTCGCCGCCGGACGCGGCAGCCGCGCAGGTGGTGCGATACCCAAGCAGTGGCAGCCGCTGAACGGTCGGCGGGTCATCGACTGGACGCTGGCCGCCTTTCAAAAGGCCGGGCTGGACCACATTGTTCTGGTGCTGAACCCGGATGACCATGCCGCCTGGGAAGAATTCGAAAATACGGATGTTATTCTAGCCAAGGGCGGTGCTGAACGGGCCGCCTCGGTTCTGAACGGGCTGTCCGTGCTATCCGGGTGCGACATAGACAAAGTGTTGATCCATGATGCCGCGCGGCCCTGTGTGTCGATGGAGCTGATCGCCCGTGTTCTGACCGCGCTGGACAATACGACGGCGGCGGCCCCTGCTCTGCCGGTCACGGATGCGCTGTGGACCGGCGCGGCGGATCAGGTCACCGGAACCCGCGACCGCAGCGGCCTCTATGGGGCGCAGACGCCGCAGGGCTTTTCCTATGAGGTAATTGTGGCGGCACATCTGGACCATCCCGGCGGGGCGGCAGATGATGTGCAAGTGGCGCGCGATGCCGGCCATGCCGTGGCCATCGTGGCGGGCGATCCGGACAATATCAAAATCACGCGGCCCGAGGATTTTTCCCGCGCTGCCAGACTGTTGAGGAACGAAATGGATATCAGGCTGGGCAACGGTTATGACGTTCACCGCTTTGGTGAAGGCGACCACGTGGTGCTCTGCGGCGTCAAGATTCCGCATGACAAAACCCTGCAGGGCCATTCGGATGCGGATGTGGGGATGCATGCCGTCACAGATGCGATCTATGGTGCACTGGCCGAGGGCGACATTGGCCGCCACTTCCCGCCCTCTGATCCACAGTGGAAAGGGGCCGCCAGCGAGATCTTCCTGCGTCACGCCGCCGAACTAGCCCGCGCACGCGGCTTCACCATTTCCAATGTCGACTGCACGTTGGTCTGCGAATATCCCAAAGTCGGCCCCCACGCAGCAAACATGCAGGCTGTTATGGCCGAGATCCTCGGAATTGAGGCCGACCGGGTTTCCATCAAGGCCACCACCTCTGAACGGCTCGGCTTTACCGGGCGCAGCGAGGGCATTGCCTCCATCGCAACAGCTGCACTGGTGAAACCATGAAGGTCGCAAATCTGATCGGGACTTTTTTTGGCGCAGGCAATCTGAAACCCGCGCCGGGCACCTGGGGATCACTTGCCGCCCTGCCCGTCGCCTATGTTCTGCATACCGTGGGCGGGTTTCCCCTGCTTGGGTTTGCAACTTTGGCGGTGATTGTCGCCGGATACTGGGCCACCGCCGAAATGACCCGCGGACAAGAGAACCATGACCCGTCCGAGATCGTCATTGATGAGGTCGCAGGCCAGTGGATTGCGCTTTGGGCGATATCCTACCCTGCATGGTCGCATGGACTGGACATAACCGCCCTTTGGCCGGGCTGGATCAGCGCCTTCGTGCTGTTCCGCCTGTTCGACATCTGGAAACCGGGTCCGGTGGGCTGGGCAGATCGCAAGGAAGGCCCCTTTGGTGTGATGATGGATGATGTCATTGCTGGTATCATGGCAGGGGCCGGAACACTTGTGCTGGCGGGCATTTCACATGGGGTACTTGGATTTTGACACCAGACACCGCTGCATTGATCAAACAGGCCACCGCCTTGGGCGTGACCATCGCCACCGCCGAAAGCTGCACAGGCGGCATGATCGCGGCGGCGCTCACAGACATTCCCGGCTCCTCAGCCGTGGTGGACCGTGGCTTTGTCACCTATTCGAACCGTGCCAAGATGGACATGCTGGGGGTTCGATCAGAAACGCTGGACGCGCATGGAGCCGTCAGTGAAGAGGTGGCCAATGAAATGGCCGCAGGGGCACTGAACCGGGGTCAGGTTACATTGACGGTATCTGTCACCGGCATCGCAGGCCCCGGCGGGTCTGAGTTCAAGCCCGAGGGCCGCGTTTGCTTCGGTCTGGCCCGCAGCGACCAGCAGGTCATCACCGAAACGATTGAGTTTGGCGCCATTGGCCGCGATCGGGTGCGGGCCGAGACCCGCGATCACGCGCTTAACCTACTGACCCGCGCCCTTACACAAATCGAACAGGAATCGAGCAGCTCGCCGGATTGATCGCATATTTTTGAGGCACTTTCAGAAAAGCCCGAAAAATACGCGCTATCAGCGCGACTGCCTCTATTTTCCTCGACCGTGATCCGCTTTCACCCTTCGTAATGTTGAAAGAACGAGGGGGTACCGGCTGATGAACGGTGCAGATACAGCTTGGATCATTGTGGCGACAGCCCTGGTCCTCTTCATGACTTTGCCGGGGCTTGCCCTGTTTTACGGTGGCCTAGTACGCGCCCGAAATGTGCTCAGCGTGTTCATGCAGTGCTATGCGATTGCCTGTTTGATGAGCGTTCTGTGGCTGGTTGCCGGTTATTCCATTGCTTTCGGTAGCGGCACTTCCGGAATCTGGGGCGGCCTGGACAAGATGTTTCTCAGCGGTGTCACCGCTGACAGCCTGTCGGGCACCCTGCCCGAGGTGCTGTTCTTTGCCTTCCAGATGACCTTTGCCATCATCACACCAGCGCTGATCGTTGGTGCTTATGTTGAGCGTGTGGGCTTTGGCTTTGTGCTCTTGTTCTCCGGCCTGTGGATGCTTCTGTGCTATGCGCCGGTGGTGCACTGGATTTGGGGCGGCGGCATGATGGCCGATGGCGGCATCTTCGGCGCAGTGGGTGTGAAGGATTTCGCCGGTGGCATCGTTGTGCATGAAACGGCTGGTCTGGCAGCGCTGATCATCGCGGTCTTCCTCGGCCCGCGCAAAAACCGCACCACCCCACCGCATAACCCCGGCTATGTGATGATCGGCGCGGCGATGCTCTGGGTTGGCTGGTTTGGCTTCAATGGCGGCTCGCAACTGGCCGCGGACGGCGGGGCCGCCATGGCGCTGACCGTGACACACCTGTCAGCCGCCACCGCCTCGCTCACATGGGCGCTGTGGGAAAAGATCAAATACGGCAAGGCCTCGCTTGTTGGTCTGGTCACCGGCACCATCGCTGGTCTGGCCTCGATCACCCCGGCCTCTGGTTTTGTCGGCCCGGTTGAGGCGCTGATCATCGGTGCTGTTGCCGGCATCCTGTGTCAGGAAGCGGTCAATCTGGTGCGCAACAAACTGCAGATAGACGACACGCTGGACGTCTTTGCCGTGCATGGCGTTGGTGGCATCTTCGGCACCATCATGATCGCCGTTCTGGGAGCTGGATCATGGGCCGCACAACTGGGCGGTCTGGCCGTTGTTGGCATCTTCACCACCGTGGTCACGGTGATCCTGGTCAAAGTCTGCGCCGCCATCACCCCGCTGCGCGTCGATCTGGAGACAGAGACAAACGGTCTGGACCTGGAAGTCCACGGCGAACGCGCTTACGAGCTGAACAGCTGATAGTTCAACACCTTACAAAGCGATGTGAACGGGCCCTTTCAGGGCCCGTTTTTATTGGGTGGGTGTCAGCAACCAGATCTCCTCCTGTGCATCCACCCGCTCTGCCATCTTGCCGGTGACCGGTATGCTTTCCAGCAAACGTAACTCCAACCGGCCGCTACTGAGATCCTTGAGCATCTCCTCGCCGACCGAAAACGGTGGGCCGTCCATGGCGGCCTGATCATATTCAAAGCCGATCAACAGCTGCTGGGCACCGCCGGTAATCTTTGCCAGATGCGTTGCATATTCCTGCCGCCGTGCAGGCGCGATGGCGACAAGTGCGGCACGGTCATAGACCGCATCGACAGGGCCCAGATCATCCGCATCAAGCAAGAAGAAATCGCCGCAGTACAGGGTCAGCCCGTCGGCGCGATAGCGTGTCAGGCCGTTTAGGACCTCCACCTCGGGCGTAAGTCCAAGTCGTGAGAAGACCGTCTCGACTGCGGTTTCATTGAATTCGATTCCGGACACACGCAGCCCCGAGGCAAGCAGCCAGTCCAGATCCATCGCCTTTCCGCAAAGCGGCAGAAATACATGGTCGCCTGCCAAAAGATCCAGTTTCGCAAGGTGTTTTTCCAGCAGCACATTAGGGCGCCCCTCGTGAAACCCGATGCGGCCTTCCTGCCAACGTGATTGCCAAAAGCTTTCTTCCATGCCGCAACTCCAAAACCATGCCTCACGCTGCATTTATGCAGCTTGAACCATAGTTGAGGTCAAGCAGGAAGTTCAGCTGTAGAGTTCCGCCGCACGGCGTTCAAATGCGCGGACGATACGCTGCATAGCCTCGTTGAAAACCACACCAATAATGCCCTGCAACACAGCGTTTTTAAACTCAAAATCCACATAGAAGGAGACATTGCAGCCGCCGTCCTCGGCATCCTCAAAGGACCAGTTTGATTTCAAAAACCGAAACGGGCCGTCCAGGTATTCAGTGTCGATCTTCTTGTCATTGGCATAGAGCGTCACCCGGCTGCCAAAGCGTTCACGGAACACTTTGAAGGAAATCACCAGATCTGCCTCCATGATCACGGCATCGCCGAGTTCAGAGGTGCCGCGGATCCGCGCCGCCGAACACCAGGGAAGAAACTTGGGGTATTGGCCCACATCCGCCACCAGATCGTACATCTGCTGCGCAGAATAGGGCAGATGGCGGGTTTCGGCATGGGTTGGCATTGACGGCTGATTTCCTGCTACACTCGTGCCGCGTGATGTCCTATGAACGGGCGGAAAATTCAAGAGGGTACCGATGACACAGCGGCCATATGTCATAGACGTGATGATTTCAGCCAAGTCCATCGCGGCGCGGATCGAAGCGCTTTGCGAGGAAATCACCGCGGAATTTGGCGGCACCGACAAGCTGATCGTGGTCGGGCTGCTGCGCGGGTCTTTCGTGTTCATCGCCGATCTGGTGCGCGAATTGGACCTGCCGATCGAGGTCGATTTCCTAGAGGCGTCCTCCTACGGTGACGGCATGGAGAGCAGCCGGGAAGTGCGTATTCTCAAAGACTTGCGCGGTGCCATTGAAGGGCGTGATGTTCTGGTGGTGGAAGATATCGTCGACACCGGCCACACGCTGAGCCATGTGACAAAACTGCTGCTGAGCCGCAATCCGGCGCGTCTGAAATCTATTGCCCTGCTCGATAAGCCCAGCCGCCGCGAGGTGGATTTCCGCTCGGATTGGATCGGGTTTGAGATCCCGGATGAGTTTGTTGTCGGCTATGGCATCGACTTTGCACAGCGCAACCGCAACCTGCCACATATCGGCAAGGTGCGTTTCCTGGATGAAGACAAGTGAACCCGTTTTGACGGAGCATGGGTACCCCTCCGCGTTCTGCTTACACCGAATGATCCAATTTCTTCAGATGGGTAGACCGCAATGCTGAACCCCCGCCATTTTCTGCGCATGGCCAAATGGGCCCGCAATCCGCCGTCCGAAAAACGCGTGCTTCTGGTATTTGGCGTGGTGGCGATATGCCTGGCGATTGGCGGGCTTGATTACTTCGGCGTCTTTCCCGACTGGATGGCGGTGAACAGCCACAAGCCATAGCCGCTGCAGATCTTATCAATTGGTGGGGCGCGGGGTGCGGTCCAGCACCTCGGCTATTGCGGCGGCGAAGATGGCCGTTCCAACCGGAAGGACCGCATCTGGAAAGTCATAATCCGGGTTGTGCAGCTGCGGCTGATCCTCACCGGAGCCCAACCAGAACATCGCCGTCTTTGCATGGCCAGAAAACTGACCAAAGTCCTCGGACCAGCTTTGTGGGTAGGGTCGCAGCTCTGCCTCATAACCCGCTGCATTAATTGCAGTGTTCAAAACCCCGGCCGCCTCGACATGGTTGGTACAGGCGTCAAAGACATCATCGAAGGTGATACCGATCTGCAGACCGGCGCTTTGTGCCGCATGCCGGGCCAGCCGCTCTGCCGCCTCCCTGAGAGCGGCCATTTTTGCATCCGTTACCGTGCGCAACGTGGCCCAGACCTCACCAGCGCCGGGCGCGATGCCAAAGGCGGGCGCCCCCATCTGTGCATGGGTGACAGTGACCAGAGCATAGTCTTGGTCCATTTCGCCGCCCGGCCCCAATTCGGGCAACCCGGTCAGCAACCGCGCGATCGCCGGAGCCGGTGAAATCCCGTCCTGCGGCGCCGCCGCATGAGAGGTTTTGCCCGTGAGCGTGATACGCATGCCCCGCGAGGCGCAATTGGCAGGCCCGGTGCACAGGGCCACCTGCCCGACGGCGAGCCCCGGCAGGTTGTGCAGCGCAAAGGCATAGTCCGGAGCGATAGCGCCATAGCGCGGATCAGCGATCACTGCTGCCGCGCCTTTGCCGGTTTCTTCAGAGGGTTGAAACAACAGCACCACCCGGCCTGTTGCGGGGCGCTGGGATGCCAGTTGAACCGCCAGCCCCGCCACCATCGTCATATGACCGTCATGACCGCAGAGATGGCCGCGACCCTGATGGGTGGATCGGTAGGAAACCTCATTGATTTCAGTGATCGGCAGCCCGTCCAGCTCGCAGCGGATCAGCACGGTGGGACCGGGATCTGCCCCCTCATAGACTGCAGCGACACCATGCCCGCCGAGGTTTTCTATCAGGTCATCCGGCCTGTGATCGCGTAGGAAATCCGCGATCATGGCGGCGGTTTTTTGTTCCGCACCAGAGACTTCGGGGATCTTGTGCAAGTTATGGCGCAGCTGAATGAGCTGCGCCAAATGCGCTGGTGTCACGCGCCGCCCAATTTGGCTTGGCGTGCATCGCGCAGCTGCGCAAAGTCATCGCCTGCGTGATAGCTGGAACGGGTCAGCGGCGTTGCGGACACCATCAAGAAGCCCTTGCCATAGGCGGCCTTCTCATAAGTTTTGAACTCATCCGGGGTCACGAAACGATCAACCCGGTGGTGCTTCGGCGTCGGCTGAAGATACTGCCCGATGGTCAGGAAATCGATGTCGGCGGCACGCATGTCATCCATCACCTGTTTCACGCCCTGTTCGTCCTCACCGAGCCCAACCATGATGCCGGATTTGGTGAACATCGACGGGTCCAGTTCCTTCACCCGTTGCAGCAGCCGCAGCGAGTGGAAGTAGCGCGCGCCAGGGCGCACTGTCGGGTAGAGGCCGGGCACGGTTTCAAGGTTGTGGTTGAAGACATCTGGCTTTGATTCAACAACTGTTTCAAGCACTTCTGGGGAACACTTGATGAAATCCGGAGTCAGGATCTCGATCGTGGTCTTCGGCGACCGGTGACGGATGGCGCGGATGGTCTGAGCAAAATGCTCGGCACCGCCGTCCTCCAGATCATCGCGGTCCACGGATGTGATCACAACGTGGTTGAGACCCAGTTTCTGCACCGCATGAGCCACGCGGCCCGGTTCAAACGTGTCCAGATCCTGCGGCTTGCCGGTGGCAATATTGCAAAAGGTGCAGCCTCGGGTGCAGATTTCGCCCATGATCATCATGGTGGCGTGGCCCTGGCTCCAGCATTCACCGGCGTTGGGACAGGCGGCTTCCTCGCAGACGGTGGCGAGGTTGTTTTCCCGCATGATCTTGTGGGTTTCTGCATATCCCTTGCCGCCCGGCGCCTTGACGCGGATCCAGCTTGGCTTTTTGGGCTGAGCATTGTCGGGGCGGTGCGCCTTTTCGGGGTGGCGCTGTTCGGGGATTTTCAGGTCTCTCACGCGGGTGTCCCTTGCGATTGGCTTCGATCGGACGTGCGGATACACGGGTTTCAGGCTGTCTAGCACAGATGGGACAGTCCTGCACGGCCCCAAATGCAAAGCCGAATTGCACTGTCCGCATGGCAGGAAAAAGTGAGAAAACCCTGCATGTATCTGCAGATGGCGATTGGGCGCCCATGCCACAGCGAGAATCCTTGCAGCCAGTTTAGAATCGTTTTAATCCTGCCGCCGAACAGATCCACCTATCAGGAGACTCCCCGATGAAAGCTGGCGTAAACCTGCCCAACGTGACCTTCAAAACCCGCGTACGCGACGAGTCCATCGAGGGCCCGAACCCGTTCCGCTGGGAAGATAAAACCACCGCCGACTATTTTGCAGGCAAGCGCGTTGTGCTGTTCTCCCTGCCCGGTGCTTTCACCCCCACATGCTCCACTTACCAGCTGCCCGGCTTTGAAAACGGCTTTGCCGATTTCGCCGCAGAAGGCGTCGATGCGATCTACTGCATGTCGGTGAACGACAGCTTTGTGATGAACAAATGGGCCGAAGCACAGAAGCTGGAAAACGTTGGCGTCATCCCCGATGGCTCCGGTGAGTTCACCCGCAAAATGGGCATGCTGGTCGCCAAGGACAACCTCGGCTTTGGCGCGCGCTCCTGGCGTTATGCTGCCGTCGTCAACGACGGTGTGGTCGAAGGCTGGTTCGAAGAGCCGGGCCTGTCCGACAACCACGGCGAAGACCCTTACGGCGTGTCCAGCCCGGAAACCGTGCTGGAATGGCTGAAAGGCCAGTCTGCGGAATCCGCAGCCTAAACCGGTTCACATACGTTTATTCGGGCTCGCCAGTGGCGGGCCCGTTTTCATGTCTGGCCTCTTCAACAATGTCGCGCCCGACGCTGCGTAGGACCGCGGCCAGATCGGCAAACCAGCCGGTGCCATCGGTGGCCGCGCGGCGCACCAGACCAATGCGGCGAAAGGGTTCCGGTTCCGGGAAACGCTGCACCGCCAGCCCACGGGACGCATCACATTCCGACCGGGCCGCCAGTTCCGGCATCAGAGTAAGGCCAAATCCCGCCGCCACCAGCCGCGACAGGGTGCCCAGCGACCCTGCCCCCATGTTGATGCCCGCACCGCTGCGTTCGCGGCCGCATACCTCAAGCGCCTGATCGGTCAGGCAGTGGCCGTCTTCCAGCAGCAACAATTGATGGGTGCGCAAATCTGACGGGCGCAGGATCTGCGCCTCGCTGCGCATCTGGGTTAACCGGCTGGCAGAGCCAGCCAGCAGAAATCGGTCCTCGAAGAGTTCTTCTTCGATCAGACCGTCGACCCCGGTTGGCAGGGCCAAAACGGCCGCATCCAGCGATCCGTCCCGCAGAGCTTCAAGCAGCCGTTCGGTGCGCGCCTCGCGGACCTCAACCGTCAACTGCAGATCACCGGCCCTCAGTTCTGCCAGGGTTCCGGGCAGCAGATAGGGCGCCAGAGTGGGGATCAGACCCAGCGACAGGCTGCGCCGCCCATCGCCGTGATCACGGGCCAGCCGGTCAAGCCCGTTGGCCGCATCCAGAATGGCACCCGCCTGCGCCAGCACCTGCCGCCCCAGCGGTGTCACCAGCACATCGCGCGCATGGCGTTCCACCAGCGCACCGCCGATAATGTCTTCTAGCGCTTTGATCTGCACCGACAGGGCGGGTTGCGAGACATGGCAAGCCTCTGCTGCACGGCCAAAGTTGCGATGCAGGCACAGGGCCTTGAAGTAGCGGAGCTGACGCAGGGTGAAATTCATAACCCATTCCTATCACTAGGCTCCGCAAAGGCAAGGTTTCACTATCACCCCTAGCCGATCATCGCATCCGCGTCGGAATGGGCGCTGTAATGCGCCTGCAGCTGCTGAAGCGCGATGCGCAGCACAATTTTGCCGGAACGCGCGGACCAGCCCATTTTCTGTTCGGCCGCCTCCAGCCCCTCCAGATGGCAGCAACAGCGCATCGCCACATCGCTCAGCCCCGGCCCCAGCGCCTTAAGCGCCTGTTTCACCCGTTCCCACGCCGCAGACGCACCGCTGCCGGTGCTGTTGCGCACACGCTGGCCGCAGCCGGCGGTCAAAAAATGATCCCAGTTCTGGGTGACCTGATCACCAATCTGGGCCAGCTCAAAATCCTCGCGCAGGCGTTCCCCGGCGCGCACCAGATCGGAGGCAAGAAAGGGCGCGCCATCGCGATCCTTGCGGCGTGACAGGGTCAGAATCGGACTGTCGCCCAGGCTGTACCGGCTGCGCCGCATGGGGCGCGGCGCGCCTGATCCGCAGACCTGAAACGGCGCCTGAGCCTCGGCAAAGCCCTCGGCCATTTGCCGCGCCCGGTTTTCGCCATCAGCCAGCAACTGCCCATAGGCCGCCCGGCCTGTCGGCGTGATATAGTAGCGGCTGATCTTGCCCGGCTGATCGCAGGCGATCCAATCCTTCAGCGCCATCACCTGCGCCAGCGACCGATCCACAACCAGCTTGTCGGCCTGCCCGTCTCCGCGCACAACAACCGCCTTTTCCATGCCTTCGGCCACCGCCAGAACAGCACCGCTGTCACAGAGCCGCCGCAGGACCGGCACCGCCTTGGCCTTGGCCTCGTCCGCGTCCACGTCTTCTTCACGAGGCGGCCTGCCCTGAACCTTTTCCCGAAAATGCACCACCGCAAGACGGCGCAACGCGGCATCGACCAGCGGATCGTCACGACGGTTTTCAACCTTGCGGATCTGTCGCAGCACGGTCGAGGGATGACAGCCCGCGCCACGGGCCAGATCTCGGATCGACCGACCGGCCTCGGTGTGCTGAAGATACCGGTCCGCGCCCTCGGGCACCCATCCGGGCAGATTGTTTCCAAACGAAGTCTTCATCATTAACACTCCCAACAGCAGAAAGTCAGGCAGAGTTTTCCAGCGCTTATGCTCAAAGACGCCTCAGGCCCCAAGTGCGCTGGATACCTGAAAGTTTAAATCACGAAGGTGCAGCCTATGATTGTTTCTAAAATGGAAACAACGGTGAAGGCACCGTTCGCCAGACTGAAATACAGGCAACGCCCGCTGAGGTTGTGCAACACTCCGCCCTGTTTCAAATTCGCAGATAGGAGTCACCATGCAGGATGTCACCAGCCTACTGAAGCAACTGAAGCGCCCTCGTCTGATCGTTCGTGCCGCAAGGATCGGTGCCCGCGACTATGTCAGAAAACCGCATTTGCAGCGCCTGCTGGGCTATGGTGATCTGCCGCGACCGGCGCTGGCGGTTATAAAACTGATGGAGCTGGAGCGCGCTCTGGAAGACGGCCGCCAATCAAATGAGGCTGCCTATTCCTATGGCCAGCAAGTGGACGTGCTGATTGCGCTGATTGGCGAGGCAAACCTGCTGCATTGCCTACAGATTTCAGACAAAAAAGAGGCGGCCCCGAAGGACCGCCCCTAGATTTAAACCCTGTCGCCAAACCCTACATGAAGGCGTCAGGCATCGAGGCTTTCTTCTCAGCAACATAGGCTTCCAGTCTGGCCTTGATCTCAGGATCCAGCGCGGGTGCTTGGTAATTGTTGATCAGATATTCCACCCGTTTGGTCGCCAGCGTACGCGTGTCGCGCGCGCCTTCTTCTTCCCAGGTTTCAAAGGGTTTGTAATCCAGCAAGTCCGATTTCCAGAAGGCGGTTTTGAAATTCGCCTGCGTGTGGGCGCAGCCAAGATAGTGCCCACCCGGCCCCACTTCGCGGATCGCGTCCATGGCCTGGGCGTCTTCGCTCATGTCGACCCCTTTGGCGAGCCCGTGCAACGTGCCCAGCTGATCCGCATCCATCACGAATTTTTCAAAATCGGCAACCAGACCGCCCTCCAGCCAACCACAGGAGTGCAGCATGAAGTTCACACCGGACAACAGACCCATGTTGAGGCTGTTTGCGGTCTCGTAAGCAGCCTGTGCATCAGGCAGTTTGGAGCCACAGAAAGACCCGGCTGAGCGGAACGGCAGGTTCAGACGGCGCGCCAGCTGGCCCGCACCATAGGTAATATGCGAGGCTTCCGGTGTTCCAAACGTCGGCGCGCCCGAATTCATGTCGATCGATGTCACCATGGCGCCAAAGATCACCGGTGCGCCGGGGCGAACCAGCTGACTGTAGGCGACACCGGCCAGAACTTCGGCCAGAACTTGAACCAGAGTGCCGGCAACCGACACCGGCGCCATCGCACCGCCCACGATGAAGGGAGAGATGATGCAGGCCTGATTGTTGGCCGCATAGACCTCCAGCGCGCCCATCATCACATCGTCGAAGGTCATCGGCGAGTTGATATTGGTGAGCGAAGTCATCACCGTGTTGTTCTGCACGAATTCCTTGCCGAACAGGATCTCGCACATCTCGACGCTGTCCTGGGCGCGGCTGGGATCAGTCACCGACCCCATGAAAGGCTTGTCCGACAGCGTCATATGGGCCAGCAGCATGTCCAGGTGGCGTTTGTTCACCGGGATATCTGTCGGTTCGCATACGGTGCCGCCCGAGTGGTGCAACCACTTGGACATATAGGCCAGCTTCACGAATTTATTGAAATCATCCATGGTCGCATAGCGGCGGCCACCTTCGGCGTCGCGCACAAAGGGTGGGCCATAAACAGGCGCCAGGACCATGTTCTTGCCACCGATCACCACGGATTTCTCAGGGTTTCGCGCGTGTTGGGTGAATTCGCTGGGAGCCGTGGCGCAGAGTTTTTTGGCCAGACCGCGTGGAATACGGACCCGCTCGCCTTCGACCGTGGCACCGGCGTCGCGCCAGCGCTGCAGCGCTGCGGGATTGTCGACGAAATTCACGCCAACCTCGGCAAGGATCGTCTCGGCGTTGGCCTCGATGATATCCAGCGCTTCTTCGCTCAGCACTTCGAAGTTAGGGATATTCCGCTCGATATATTTCGCGGTCTCGATCTGAACGCTGGTGCGCTCGGCCCGGCGGGCGGCGCCGCCGCCGCCACGTGTCCGACGCTTGGGTGCTGCTGCTTCTGACATGTCTCTTCCTTGTCAAAGACTGTTCAACTTGCCCAACTGTTTAACCTGCGCAATTGCTGTGCTGCGCTTGGATAGCGGCCATTGAAACAAGAAAACGACATTGGCGCGCCGTTTCCGCATGTTGGGCGTTTTCTTCAATCAGGATTCGGCCACCGGATCCCAGCTGACACTGTCGATCCGCGTCTCGATCATCAACGGAGAGATAATCTCGTCGATCGCATCCTCCTCCAGATCATTGACCGCCACCATGATCTCCAGCTCGGCCTCGTCACCGTTGCGGTCTATGTCGAACCCGATAACCCTTACCCCCCGGTGCGACAGGGCTTGCAGCGCAATACTGCGGACCTTGGTGGTGTGCTTTTCACCGCATCGCAGGGCAATGCGATATTCTTGCGTCAGCGGCACGCCGGCGCGGGTTTTCTTCTTCAGCCATTTGACCAATGGCCGCAGCCCCAGGTTTACAAAGATAACCATGCCAGTCGCCAATGCGGCAAAGAGATAGGCACCAGTACCAGCAATCAGCCCCACAGCCGCCGAACACCACAGCGTGGCCGCCGTATTCAGCCCATGCACTGTAAACCCATGGCGAAAGATGATCCCCGCCCCCAGAAAACCAATCCCCGAGACCACCTGCGCCCCTACCCGCGTCGGGCTCAGCTCCTCAGGAAAGAGCGAGGAAAACATTACAAATGTTGCCGCTCCCAGCGCCACCAGCGCATTGGTGCGCAGGCCCGCCATCCGCTGGCGCACCTGACGCTCTGATCCGATCAACGCGCCGCAAAACAGTGCCAGCGCCAGATTCAGCCCGGCTTCTGTCAATTCTAATGGAATAGCCCCAGCCATAGCCTTCCTTCCCTATTGTTCTTGTTCTTGATGATCAGACAGCCTAGGCGCGCCGCGCAATCCTTCACGGCACAAATACGCCCTCTCCTGCGCTTTTGCGCCATTTGACCCAGCATAAGGGTCCGCTTTCCTCTTGCCAAAAATATCCCGGGGGTGAATTGGCCCCATGGCCAAGAGGGGGCAGCGCCCCCAAACCGCGCGCGGCCCACCTGATATCTCTTGCAGAAAACCCCATTCTAGCCTAATGCGCGCACATGACAGAGACATCCCATGACCGCCTTCTCATCATCGACTTCGGCAGCCAGGTCACGCAGCTGATTGCACGCCGCCTGCGCGAGCTGAACGTCTATTGCGAAATCCGCCCTTATCAGAGCGTCACCATGGACGTTGTGCGCGACTTCGCGCCCAAAGCCGTGATCTTCTCTGGTGGGCCCGACAGCGTGACCCGCGAGGGCTCTCCGCGCGCGCCGCAGGAGATCTTTGATTACGGGGTTCCGATCCTTGGTATCTGCTACGGCCAGCAGGTGATGATGCACCAGCTGGGCGGCAAAGTGGAATCCGGCCACGGCACCGCCGAATTTGGCCGCGCATTTGTGACCCCATCGGTGAAATCCCTGCCACTGCTAGAGGGCTGGTTCCAGGATGATCAGGACCGCGAACAGGTCTGGATGAGCCACGGCGACCACGTCAGCGAGATCGCACCGGGCTTCGAGGTCTACGGCACCTCGCCCAATGCGCCCTACGCCATCACCGCCGATGTCGCGCGCAACTTCTATGCCGTGCAATTCCACCCCGAGGTGCACCACACCCCGAACGGCGCCAAACTCTATGAGAACTTCGTGCGTCTGGCCGGTTTCAAAGGCGACTGGACCATGGGCGCCTACCGCGGCCAGATGATCGACAAGATCCGCGAACAGGTTGGCGACAAACAGGTTATCTGTGGCCTCTCCGGTGGCGTGGATTCTTCGGTTGCAGCAATCCTGCTGCACGAGGCGATCGGCGACCAGCTGACATGTGTCTTTGTTGACCACGGTCTGCTGCGCAAGAACGAAGCCGAAGAAGTCGTCGCCATGTTCCGCGACAACTATAACATCCAGCTGATCCACGCCGATGAGCAGGAACTGTTCCTGGGCGAGCTGGACGGGCAGTCTGACCCCGAAACCAAGCGCAAAATCATCGGCAAGCTGTTCATTGACGTGTTCCAGAAACATGCCAACACCATCGAAGGCGCAGAATTCCTCGCCCAAGGCACTCTGTACCCGGATGTGATCGAAAGCGTCTCCTTCTCGGGCGGGCCTTCGGTGACCATCAAATCGCACCACAATGTGGGCGGTCTGCCGGAGAAAATGGGCCTGAAACTGGTGGAACCCTTGCGCGAGCTGTTCAAGGACGAGGTCCGCGCGCTGGGTCGCGAACTGGGCCTGCCGCAGAGCTTCATTGGCCGCCACCCCTTCCCCGGCCCCGGTCTGGCAATCCGCTGTCCCGGTGAGATCACCCGCGAAAAGCTGGAGATCCTGCGCGAGGCAGACGCGGTCTATATCGACCAGATCAAGAAACACGGTCTTTACGATGAGATTTGGCAGGCCTTCGTGGCCATTCTGCCGGTCCGCACCGTGGGCGTGATGGGCGACGGACGTACCTATGATTTCGCCTGTGCGATGCGCGCGGTGACCTCGGTGGACGGGATGACCGCTGACTACTACCCGTTCAGCCACGAGTTCCTCGGTGAGACAGCAACCCGGATCATCAACGAGGTCAAGGGCATCAACCGCTGTACCTATGACATCACCTCGAAGCCTCCGGGCACAATCGAGTGGGAATAATCCCCTCCATGGGATGACGAACAAAGGCCGGGGATTTCCCCGGCCTTTTGTTTGATTGCGACGATACTTCCGCCCCTCCCGCTGACATTCTTCATCAATACACAGGAACAGTGGCGGCACCTCTTCGCGCGCATTGCCATCTAGGGCTTGACCTTCCCGGCCGCATAAGCCCTGTTCGCCGCAGGGGAGCCAAGCAATGGATCAGCAGGACATGCACACAGGGCGCGCCGCCCTTTGGATGCTGGGGGCAATCGCGTCCTTTTCGGCCATGGCCATTGCCGGGCGCGAGGCCGGTCTGGCGCTGGATACCTTCGAGATCATGTTCTATCGCAGTCTGGTTGGATTTATCATCGTCGCCACCGTATTGAGCGCAACAGGGCGCTGGCGCGAAGTTCAGCGCAAGCGGCTGGGGACTCATTTTCTGCGAAATGCTGCTCATTTCACCGGTCAGAACCTGTGGTTTTTTGCGGTCACTGTCTCGCCTCTGGCGCTGGTCTTTGCACTAGAGTTTACCTCTCCGATCTGGGTTCTGCTTCTGTCGCCGCTGTTGCTGGGGGAACGTCTGACCCGGATCAAGGTTCTGGCGGCACTGGCCGGTTTCATCGGCATCCTGATCGTCGCCCGTCCCAGCCCTGAAACGCTGGATGCCGGCGTCATCACTGCGGCCACTTCGGCTGTGTTCTTTGCGCTAACCGGCATTCTGACCAAACGTCTGACCCGCAAAGAAAGCATCGCCTCGATCCTGCTGTGGTTGACCCTGATGCAGCTGGTCATGGGGCTGGTGGCAGCGGGATGGGACGGCGACATGGCCCTGCCGGATACAGGGACAGCCCCATGGCTGGTGCTGATCGGCATTGCTGGGCTGACGGCCCATTTCTGTCTGACAACGGCACTGTCACTGGCACCGGCCACAACTGTCATCCCAATAGATTTTGCCCGCCTGCCGGTCATCGCGCTGGCGGGAATGCTGATCTATGGCGAGAAGCTGGACTTCTGGGTGCTGGCCGGGGCTGCGCTGATCTTTGGGGCCAACTACGTCAATATCGTTGTCTCCAACCGCCGCGCCGCCGCTGCCTGACGGGCCTCCCGAACCATGCCTGACTGGGCTGGCATTTACAGATATGTGTCCTTTTTGCAATTACCGCTACCACACCTAAATTGAAAACCCTTATTTTCCCGAATCTTACGTTAAGGTTACCTTGGGTAAGCCGTTGTTTTTGAGGCAATTTAATTCAACAACTGCCGTTACGGAACTATTGATCGGGCTACGCCGCGCCGCCTAACTCCATTCCCAACAAAAGATACGACTTGGGAGGAGTCAGATGAAATACCTTGCAGCCGCACCAGCGGCCTTCGCTTTGCTGTCCACCGCGGCCTATGCAGGCGGGATTGACCGGTCGGGGCAATCCATTGCACCGCTTTTCGAAACCGGAAACTACGCTGAGTTTTCCATTGGACGCGTCAGCCCTGATGTCTCTGGCACAGCACTGGGGGCTTCATCCGGTGATATGCTGGCAAGCTATTTACAGGTCGGCGCCGCTTACAAACGCGATCTGAGTGATCGTGTCAGCTTTGCGCTGATCTACGACCAGCCCTACGGCGCGGATGTGGATTACCCCACCGGCACCGGCTATGCATTTGCCGGCTCCACTGCCGAGCTGAACACCCAGGCGCTAAGCGCCATCGTTCGCTACAAATTCGACGGTGGTTACAGCGTCCACGGCGGTCTGCGCGCCCAGACGCTTGAGGCCGAGGTCGGCATCCCGGCCCGCTCATATACCGCCAACGGCAAGCGCGACGAAGGTTACGGCTACCTGATCGGTGCAGCCTATGAAAAGCCTGAAATCGCCCTGCGGGTAGCGCTGACCTACTACTCTGAAATCGAACATAAAATTGACACCACTGAGGTGGTCGGCTCGACCATCAACTCGACAACAACGGTAGACACCCCGCAAGCGGTCAATCTGGACTTTCAGACCGGCATTGCCGAGGACACCTTGCTGTTTGGCGGTGTCCGCTGGGTGGACTGGTCGTCCTTCCACATCTCGCCGATTGCCTATGTCGGCGCCATCGGTAGCCCGCTGGTGTCCTATGAGAATGATGCGATCACCTATACGCTGGGTGTTGGCCGCAAGCTGAATGAAAGCTGGTCGGTATCCGCCGCTCTCAGCTATGAAAAGCATCAAGACGCATTCTTCACCAACCTTGGCCCCGCGGATGGGCGAACAGGGCTAACCCTGGGCGCCAAATACACCAAGGACAACATGGTGATCTCCGGCGGTGTTAACTACACGATGGTCGGTGATGCAAAGACCGTTGTGAACAGCGTTCCCCTGTTCACCTCCTCCTTTAAGGACAACTCCTCGATTGGGGCCGGGATCAAGATCGGCTTTTACTTCTAAGAGCTAAGCCATCACACATCGCGCCCTGATCCCAGCGTCAGGGCGCGTTTTATTTGACCCCGCCGCCTGCACTGGATAGCAAGGCCAGACAAACGGCAGGGACACCAAGATGCTCTATTCATCGGCACAGGACTGGCGCGATGCGCCGCACAAACGGGTTCTTTTCTTTGGCATGAGCGGCCTTGGAAAAACCTATGTCAGCAACATCCTGCGCGATGCCGGGGACTGGTTCCACTATTCCATCGATTACCGTATCGGCACCCGCTACATGGGCGAATATATCGCCGATAACGCCAAGGCCGAGGCGATGAAAGTCCCCTTTCTGCGCGAACTGCTGTTGTCAGACTCGATCTATATCGGCTCCAATATCACCTTTGAAAACCTGACCCCCGTTGCCTCGTATCTCGGCAAGCCCGGCGATCCGGCCAAAGGCGGGGTTGAAATCGGCGAATACCGCCGCCGTCAGGACCAGTTCCGCATGGCCGAGATCCACGCGCTGCTGGATACCGAATACTTCGCAGGCCGCGCCGAACGCCTGTATGGCTACCCGAATTTCATCTGCGACACCGGTGGATCGATCTGTGAATGGGTCGATGGGAATGATCCCAAAGACCCGATCCTGAGCGAGCTGAGCAAGCACACGCTGATGGTCTGGATCAAGGGCGATGAGGCCCATACCGACCGTCTGATCGAACGCTTTGACCGCGCGCCTAAGCCGATGTCCTATCAGCCGGAATTCCTGTCGCGCGTCTGGGAAGACTACCTTAAGGAAACCGGGTTAGATGAAGGGGATGTCGATCCCGATACCTTCATCCGCTGGACCTATGCCCAGGCGCTGGCTCACCGCCAGCCTCGCTATCAGGCGATGGCGGAAAACTGGGGCGTCACCGTTACCGCCGATGACATCTCTGCCGTCAAGGATGAGGCCGGTTTCGAAAACTTGATCGCCCAGGCCCTTGAGAAACGCGGCTAAGCCCGATATCAGGCAATTTCCAGTATAACGCACACACTTCCATCAATTAGGACAATCCAATGCCCATCAAGATCCCCGCTGACCTGCCTGCCTTTGACGTTCTGACGAACGAAGGCATCATGGTCATGTCGCCGGATCAGGCGGCGCGTCAGGATATCAGGCCTTTGAAAATCGCGTTGCTGAACCTGATGCCAAAGAAGATCCAGACTGAAAACCAGTTTGCCCGCCTGATCGGCGCCACGCCGCTGCAGATCGAGCTGACCCTGATCCGGATGAGCGAGCACCGCACCAAAAACACCGCCGCCGCCCATATGGCCGAATTCTACCGCCCCTTTCAGGAGGTGAAGGACCAGAAGTTTGACGGGCTGATCATCACCGGCGCGCCAATTGAACATCTGGAGTTTTCGGATGTCACCTATTGGGAAGAACTCTGCGAGGTGATGGAGTGGACCCAGACCAATGTGCAGTCCACCTTTGGCGTCTGCTGGGGCGGCATGGCGATGATCAACTATTTCCATGGGGTCAAGAAACACATGCTTGATGCCAAGGCCTTTGGCTGTTTCCGCCATCACAATCTGGATCAGGCCTCGCCGTTTCTGCGTGGTTTTTCAGATGATTGCGTGATCCCGGTCAGCCGTTGGACGGAAATGCGCCAGGATGAGATTGATGCGGGCGACGGGCTGAAGACACTGTTGTCCAGCGATATTGTTGGCCCCGGTCTGGTACAGGATGACAAGCACCGGGCGATCTATATCTTCAACCATTTTGAATATGATGATGACACGCTGAAACAGGAATACGACCGCGACGTGGCCAATGGCACGCCGATCAATGTGCCGTCGAACTACTACCCTGAGAATGATCCGTCGCAGCCGCCAATGAACCGCTGGCGCAGCCACGCGCATCTGCTCTATGGCAACTGGATCAACCAGATCTACCAGTCCACGCCCTACGATATGGCCGAGATTGGCACCTAATCATAACGCCCCGCGGCATTCTGCCTGCGGGGCTTTTTCTTGGCGATTTGTGGCCCGGCGGTTGACCAGGCCGGGGCAAGGCCCAATCTATTAGTAAAGGCAATTAACATCGCAGAGCAGGCGGTATAAGGTGTTGAGGACAGGAGGATTTCGCATGCAGTTGCCATTCAACGGTGCCATCAGTGCCTATTTTGAAGATGCCGCATCTGATGCGATACGCGACCGGATCCGCTCTGGGGGCAAGACAGATATCCTCAGCCCTACCTACCCCTATCCAAAACGGATGAGCCGCAAGGCTTATGAACGCGAAGTTGGCGCGCTGCAGGTGGAACTGGTCAAGGTTCAGGCCTGGCTGAAACAAAGCGGCCAGCGGGTCGCGGTCATTTTTGAAGGGCGCGATGCGGCTGGAAAAGGTGGCACCATCAAACGGTTCCGCGAGAACCTGAACCCGCGCGGCGCGCGGGTGGTGGCACTGCCGAAACCTTCGGAGGCGGAACAGACGCAATGGTATTTTCAGCGCTATATCAGCCACTTGCCCGCCGGAGGCGAAATCACCTTCTTTGACCGCAGCTGGTACAATCGCGGCGTGGTGGAAAAGGTCTTTGGCTTTTGCACCGATCCGCAGCGCGAACGGTTCTTTCGCCAGGTGGTGCCCTTTGAACAGGCGCTGGCCGATGACGGGGTCAAATTGTTCAAGCTTTGGCTGAACGTTGGCCGCGCCGAACAGCTGCGCCGCTTTCTGGCCCGCGAAAGCGATCCGCTGAAGCAATGGAAGCTGTCGGGCATCGACATCAAGGGGCTGGAACGCTGGGACGAATATACTTCGGCCATCGGAGAGACGCTGACCCGCAGCCACAGCGACGCCTGCCCCTGGACCGTGGTGCGATCGGACGACAAACGCCGCGCCCGGCTAAATGCAATTCGCACGGTGCTGCAGGGGCTGGACTATGACAACAAGGACAAAGAGGCCGTGGGCGAGATAGACAGCCAGATCTGCGGCGGACCGGAAATCTGGAATGCCTAAACGCGGATATCATCACGGCAACCTGCGTCAGGCCCTGGTCGAAGCCGCCCTGCGCCTGATCGAGGTGAAAGGCCCGACCGGCTTCACCCTCTCCGAGGCGGCAAAGCAGGCCGGCGTGACCCCGGCCGCCGTCTATCGCCACTTTGAGGGGCGCGAAGATCTGATCGCCGAGGCCGCGCGTCAGGGTTTCATCATGTTTGCCGACCTGATGCAGCACGCCTATGACAAATACCAACCCTCAGCGCTGGCCGCCTTTGAGGCGACGGGGCGCGCCTATCTGGCCTTTGCGCGCAAACATCCCGGCCACTATATCTCGATGTTTGAGAGCGGTATTTCGGTCAATCGCACGCCGGAACTGGCCGATGCAGCGGCGCGCGCACGCGCCATTCTGGAACAGGCCGCATCCGACCTTAGCCAGCATATTCCACCGGAAAAGCGTCCACCTGCCTCAATGTTTTCAGCCCATATTCTGGCGATGAGCCACGGTGTGGTCGAACTATACGCCCGCAACACCCCCGGCACCGCCTCGCCCTTTTCGCCCGAGGATCTTTTGGAGACAGGGATCGGTATCTACCTGCGCGGGCTTGGCCTGATCGCCCCGGACAGCTAGGTTGACCCCAAGGCGGGACAACCGCCGCAACATTCGCGGGGACAATTGTATGCGGGCAGGTTGGATTTTGGGGCTGGGCCTGGCCGTGGTGGGCTGCGGCGAAAAATCATACAATGAAATCAGCCTGATGCCAGCGCCGACCCTCTATACAGATGGCGCGCTGGATCCTTTTTCTGGTGAGGCGCCCGCGGAATTGGACAGTCACACAAGGTTGTTCTATGCCACCGACAGGCGTGTTGCGACAACCGAGGACAAACAGCCCCATTACGCAAATGACCGCGGTGTGGCCCTGCGTGTCGGCACTGTCGCCGTCGCCATGGACCCGCCTCCGAAGGATTGGGAAGATCTGCGTGACATCACCATTGGCGGCGACAGCAAAGGCCGCAGCCTGAGTGTCTCTGGCAGTACCGAGATCGGCCCCCTGCCCTTTTCCTCAGGTGACGGAAACGGCGCAGCACTTGCGGCCCAAGACACGGCTGCCGCCGCGGCCGAATTCACCTCGGCCATCAACAACCAGCTTACCAAGTCCGGAAACCAGGACGTTTTCATCTATGTTCACGGCTACAATGTGGACTTTGAATACCCGACATTGGTGGCCAAAGAGCTGCAGCACTACCTTGGCTATCAGGGCGCCTTTATCAGCTACAACTGGCCCGCGACGCCCAATCGCTTTGCCTATCTGCGCGATCTGGAGACCGCCAATGCGACACGGCGCAATCTGCGCGAGTTGGTGGAGTTTCTGTCCGATGAAACCGAGGCACGCCGCATCCACCTGATCGGCTATAGCGCCGGATCGCGGCTGGTGTTTGAGGTTGCCTATCAGATTGCTCTGCAAAACCAGGAGCGCAGCACACCGCGCGCCCGGCTGGGTCAGGTGATCCTTGTGGGCAGCGATCTGGACCGGCTGTATTTCGCGCAGGCGCTGGCGGATGGGCTGCTGCAGGGCATGGATCGGCTATCGATCTATATGTCCTCCTCTGATGCGGCGCTGAATGTGTCCAAAGTGCTGTTTGGTCAGCACCGTCTTGGGCAGATTGCTGCCGAAGACGAAATGACCTCGAGGGTAGAACAAGAGCTCATTTCCGAAAGCCGCCTGTCGCTGATCGATGCCACCGATGCGCCGGGGGCCGATCTGGGCAATGGGCATTGGTATTTCCGCTCGTCACCATGGGCGAGCAGTGACATCTTCCTGACCCTGCTGAGCGGCGCAGACCCGGCGGCCCGCGGGCTGGTCCGTGACGACGGCAAGGCACTCTGGCATTTTCCGCAAGACTACCCTGAGCGTCTGAGCCGTGCCGCAGCCCTGAACTGAGGTCGAGGATTGGCCTAATAGCTGCGCACTGGCCTCGTACTGCCGGTCACGGTGATGAGCTTTAGCTCTCCCAGCCCTTTGACATCATGGGTGCCGAAGTCACCGATGCGGAATTCGTCGATCAGATCGAATTTCATCTCGGCGGGCGCAACGATCCCCATGGGTTCTGCCAGCACCTGAAGGCGGGATGCCATGTTCACCGAGGGGCCAAAAACGTCATAGACGTATTTCTGAATGCCCACGACAGATCCAACCGCCGCACCGCTGCCCAGCCCGATCCGGGCCTGCCATTTGTGCGGGTGGCTTTGATTTCGGCGCTCCAGATAGCGGATGAAGCGCACAGCGCAATGGGCCACCGCCGTGGCGTGATCCACCGCCGGGTCCGGCATGCCCGACACAGCAAGATAGGCATCACCAATGGTTTTGATCCGCTCGCAGCCGTATTGTTCGGTGATCCGGTCAAAGGCGGTGAAGATGTCATTGAGCTCTCCCAATGTCACCGTCGGGTCGGTGCGGGCGGCGAAATCGGTGAAATTCACGAAATCCAGCATCACCACCGAAACGTTTTCATAGAGCTGCGGCGTCACCACGCCAAAGGTCTTGAACTCTTCGTAGACAGAGCGCGGCATCAAGTTCAGCAAGAGCCGCTCCACACGCTCCTTTTCGCGTTCCAGCTCGCGGGTATTGCGCTCGACCATGGTTGAATAGCTGTCGATCATGCCTTCCAACTCGCGGATGCGGGTGATGTTCTGGCATTCCACCACCAGCAGCGTCTGCTTGCCCTCCCGCGCCCGCGATATCGTCACCGCAATGACCAGCGTCCGGCGCTTGAGCTTGACCTCCACCTCGCCATGGAACGGGCTTCCGTCCTTGATCACCGCATTTATGCCCTCCGCCTGCAGCCCATCAATGACATCGCCGAGGAGCTGGCCCTTTTCCGGCTCACCGAACCATTTGGCGAAGGGCGCATTGTGAAAGATGAACTGTAGGTTCGAAGCCCGCACCAGCGCTACGCCAACACCGATCGAGCGCAGAAGCTTTTCATTGATGGCGGCGATACTCATGCGGAGGGCGCCGTGACGATCAGACTGCGTTTGGATTCGACCGCATCCAGAATGAGGCTGATATCATCCGGTGTCACACCATGTTCCGCCAGCGTCGCGCTCAGCAATCGGGCGACCTCGTCAAAATCGCCATGCGAGATTTTCAACTGCCGGTGCACCAGCTGCAACCGCTCGTCACTGAACGAGGCAGGGCCACCCATCAGCGAGGCAATGAATTTGGTCTGATGGTCAATCAGGCGCGTCATTTCCACTTCGGCGAAGAAATCCCCGATGGCGTCGCTGTCCAACGCCTCCTCGTAGAAATCCATGACGATGCGGCTGACCGTTTTAAAGCCGCCGTATTTCTCAAAAAGCGATCCCGCCATAGCTGTCGCGCCCCTTTTCTGGCGTTGTTGCCCTAGAGGTAGCGGAAAGCGGCGCGGCGGCAATCATTGGGGTCAAATGCAAAAAAGCCGCGCAAACTGCGCGGCTTTTCCAATGTCTTGTTTCGTAAAGCTTAACGCTTGGAGAACTGGAAGGAACGACGCGCTTTGCGCTTACCGTATTTCTTACGTTCTACCACACGGCTGTCACGGGTCAGGAAGCCTGCCGCTTTCAGCGCGCCGCGCAGGGAGGGATCATACAGTTGCAGGGCTTTGGAGATGCCATGCTTAACCGCGCCGGCCTGACCGGAGAGGCCGCCGCCTTTGACGGTTGCGTAGATGTCGAACTGGTCTTCCACACCGGCAACGGTGAAGGGCTGACGCAGGATCATCTGCAGAACCGGACGGGCGAAGTATACGTTGATCGGACGGCCGTTGACTTCGACCTTGCCGGAACCCGGCTTGATCCAAACGCGGGCAACAGCGTCTTTACGCTTACCGGTCGCATAGGCACGGCCCAGTTCGTCACGAACCGGCTCACGTACGATGGCTTCTTCTGCGACAGCTTCTACACCGGCAACGGCGCTCAGCTCTTCGAGAGTGTTGATCTGATCAGTCATCGATATCAGCTCCGGGTGTTTTTCTTGTTCATGGATGCAACATCCAGAACTTCGGGGCTTTGCGCCTCATGGGGATGCTCAGCGCCGGCGTAGACACGCAGGTTGGTCATCTGAACGCGGGCCAGGCGGTTGCCAGGCAGCATGCGCTTGACGGCCTGGGTCACAACGCGCTCGGGGTGCGCACCGTCCAGGATCTGCTGCTTGGTGCGGGACTTGATGCCGCCCGGGTGGCCAGTGTGCCAGTAGAAGTGCTCTTCGCGCTTCTTACCGGTCATCTGGATCTTTTCAGCGTTGATCACGATGACGTTGTCGCCCATGTCCATGTTCGGAGTGAACGAGGCTTTGTGCTTGCCGCGCAGGCGCATGGCAATGATCGAAGCAAGACGGCCCAGCACCACGCCTTCGGCGTCGATGATGATCCACTTCTTGTCGATATCTGCCGGGGTAGCAGAGAAGGTTTTCATGGCAGGTAAATCCTGTTTGACGTGGAGACCGGTGCAAAAGAGCCCCGGCCTGAATTCGATGGACGGGGTTTACGAGAGGCAAAGCACGCAGTCAACAGCAGCAAACAAGATTAAATCGTTTAAAAACAGCTATTTACAAAATAGGTATAATAATACCCCACAAATTCACCCTCAAACGCTGATCTGTTCCGGCGGATTGTCCAGCAAACGGCGCAAACGCTGCATTGCCTCCTCAAAAACAGCCAGTGTGACATGGCCGTTGATGGCAATCCGTACCGCATGAGGGGCCAGGCCATCGCGCAGGGCAAATTCATCAGCCGAGCGCAGCTGCACGCCTTGCGCTTCGGCGGCGCGACTAAAGGCCGCCGCCCGCCAACCGCCCGGCAGACGCAGCCAGACAAAGGGCACCTGATCGTCCCAGACCAGATCAAAGCCGCCCAATGCGTTCACCGCCACGCGCACATATTTTGCCATCTCAGCCCGCACATCAATGGCAAGCTGCCTGGTGCGCGGATCGCTCAGCAATATGCGGGTCAATTCCGCCAGGGGCTGCGCCAATCCAAAAAAGCTGTGTTCCGCTACCCGGCGCAGATCGGCAGCCCGCCCTTCTGGCGCAAGCGCAAACCCAACCCGCAGCGACGGGGTGATGGTTTTTGAAATGGACGTGACATGCCATGTCAGATCCGGCGCCAGTGCCCGGTAGCTGGGCGCGCGGGCCTCTCCCATCCGGTAGCAATCGTCCTCGATGATCTGGATTCCATAGCGGCGACAGACCGCAACGATCTCCTTGCGGCGTTCCAAAGGCGTATGCAGCCCGGTTGGATTGTGCACTTCGGGTGAGGTACACAAAACTTGCGCACCGGTTTTACGCGCGGCCAGTTCCAGTGCGTCGGGGCGCAGCCCCAGCTGATCCATGGCAACGCCACCGACATCTGCCCGCAACAGTTCTGCCGAGCGGCGGAACCCTGCGTAGGACAGATCCTCAACCAGAACCACAGGTCGCTCCCCCTTCAGGATCGCCTGCATGGCCATATACAGCCCGTGCTGGCCACCATGGGTCAGCACCACATCCTGTCCGCTCACCGGGCCTAGTGGCTGTTGTGCCAGCCACGCGGCGGCCGCCGCACGCACCGGCTGATAGGCATCCCGCGTTGGGTAATTCAGATACATCTCGGGCGGCGCTTCGGCCACTTTGCGCATCGCCTCGCGCAAGGCCGTGACCTGCCCGACATCGGCCAGACGCGGGCTGAACAGGGACACATGATCCGGGTTTCGGGCTTCCTTCAAATGCAACTCGCGCGACCAGACATCTTCTGGCACCGGGCGTTTGGCTGCCGCCACAAAGGTGCCGCGGCCCACTTCGGCCTCTAGCAGCCCCTCATTTGTCAGAATTGTATAAGCGCGGGCCACTGTGCCCGGCGTGATGGCCAGCTGATAGGCCAGTTCGCGCACCGGCGGCAGCTTGGCACCCACCTTCAGAGCGCCGTCCGACACCGCCTTGCGGATCGTGTCAGCCACCTTCTGATATTTCGGCCCTTTTACATCGCCAAGCGGTTCCGCCCAAATTGTACCCATTACAATCCTTTCTTGGACAAATGTATCGCCCCTTTGTACCAAACGATCACTAACACATACACAGGATTGTATCAACACAAATCGAAGGACCATTCCAATGGCACAGCAAGCGATCCACTCGAACCCAAATATTGTCTATCTGAACAGCCGCCCGGCCCTGCCGGTTGCCGCACAGATGGCGGTCGGATTTGCAGCGCTTGTCACCAAATGGTCCCTGCGCCGTCGCACCCGCAAACATCTGCGCACCCTGCCGGATCATATTCTGCAGGACATCGGCAAATCCCGCCAAGACGCACATTATCAAGGAACTCTTCCGTTCTGGCGCCCCTGATCCCCGGGGCAAAGGAACTACCTTACGGCCGGGGGAAACCCCGGCCTTTTTTATTGCGCCCTTTTGCCCGCAGACCCCTAAAGTTTCCGCAAAGGCACTTTGGGGCTTGATCGAATCCCTGCACCAGCATACCTGCGCCTCACTTTCGGCACCGATCCCAACCTCGCACCATTTTGCGGGGGGGCGCTAAGGGCCGGCTGGATTGTCATCTACTGGAACGAAGGGGAGTGTCATGAAAGACGCCAGCCTCTTCCAACTGGGGATCGGTCTGGAGACAGGCGCCCATGAGGAAGATACCACCCGCAGCCCGAGTGCTGCGAACATTGATTCTATGGTTGATGCTGATCGCGAAGATCACTTCATCCGCCGCGACGGCAAGATCTTTGCCGGAACGCATCTGATCATCGAAGTGACCAAAGGCACCGGGCTCGACTGCGAGACCCGCATTCAAAGCGCCTTTCGCAAGATGGTCGAGGTCTGCGGTGCTACCCTGCTGCATATCCACACCCATAAGTTCAGCCCCCAAGGGGTGAGCGGTGTTGCTGTGCTCGCCGAAAGCCATATCTCGGTCCATACATGGCCGGAAATCGGCTATGGTGCCTTTGACGTCTTCATGTGCGGCGATGCCGAACCCTGGCGCGCTGTCGATGTGCTGAAAGACGCATTTGAAACGGACACTGTCGACGTGCGCGAATTGCTGCGCGGCGAAGAACTGGTCGCAAAGGAGGTCGCAGCATGAGCGAGAACAGCCCCACAGAAATCTGGAACACAGAACGTCTGCATGACCATTACGCCCAGTCACTGAAGGTCGAAGAGCTGCTCTATGACAGCAAGACCGAGCACCAGCGCCTGAAGGTCTTTCAGAACGGCACCTTCGGCCGCATCCTGACGCTGGATGACGTGGTGCAGACCACCGAAGGCGACAATTTCATCTACCATGAGATGCTGACCCACACGCCGATCCTGGCCCATGGCAACGCAAAACGTGTGCTGATCATCGGCGGTGGTGATGGCGGCATGGCCCGCGCGGCGCTGATGCATAAATCAGTCGAACATGTCACCATGGTGGAGATCGACGCGGGCGTGGTGGAGTTTTCCAAAGAATACCTGCCGATGCTCAGCGACGGTGCCTTTGATGATCCGCGTCTGAATCTGGTGATCAACGACGGCGCCGCCTTCATGCGCGAGACAGAAGACAAGTTCGACGTGATCATCGTCGACAGCACCGACCCGATCGGTCCCGGCGAGGTCTTGTTCACAGATACCTTCTACGGCCACGCGGCCCGCGCGCTGACTGATGAGGGCATCATCGTCACCCAAAATGGTGTGCCCTTCATGCAGGGCGACGAGCTGACAGGCACCATGCGCGCCTTTCAGGCCCTGTTCACAGATGCCACCTGCTATCTGGCCACCATCCCCACCTACGCAGGTGGCCCGATGGCTTTTGGCTGGGGAAGCCATTCAAAAGCGCCGCGGGTGACGGACCTGGACACATTGGAGGCTCGTTTCAAAGCCGCCAATCTGGACCCCGAGTATTACACGCCCGAGGTCCACAAGGCGGCCTTTGCCCTGCCCGGCTACGTCAAAAAGCTGATCCCCTGATCTTTGAAAGCCCCGGCCAAAACCGGGGCTTTTGCTTGTTTGCAAGATCCGCTCTTCATCTGGCACAAAACAGCCACGAGGAATTGGCCGCAGGCCAAGGGGGCCGCGCCCCGTCTTAGCGAGCTGGCGGAATGGAATAGGTCATGGTCGCCCGCGCCACCGCGTTTTCACTGCCTTCCGAGTGCATCAGGATATCGCAAACCGCCAGCACCCGCCCCAGTTTCAGCAGTTTGCAGCTGGCCAGAATATCGGCGCCCGCTGCTGGCTTGCGCATGAAATCAATCGAACTGTTTGTGGTCACGGCCAGCGCCTGCTGTCCGATGCGCGACAGGATCATCGCATAGGCCGCACAATCCGCCAGTCCAAACATCGACGGACCCGACACCGTGCCACCGGGGCGCAGATGGCGCTCTTGTACCCGCAGGCGCATCACCATCTCATCGGCAGACAGATCCTCCACCACAAAATCCCCATGCACCTGCGGAAATATCTCCTCCAGATATGCTGCCAACTCCGTGGCACTCATCTGCTTTGTCATACTTCCCTCCCTGCCTCTTACTGCTAAACTCTGCCAAAACGGGGAGGAATAATAGATGACAATTCTGCTGCGCGACGATCAGGACGACATTGCCCATCTGACATTGAATGCGCCGGACCGGCTCAATGCGCTGTCCGACGCCATGCTGGCCGCGCTGCAGGCCCAGATCGACAGCCTGAAAGATGACAGCAGCATCCGCGCGGTGGTGATCTCGGGGGCTGGCAAGGGCTTCTGCGGCGGCCATGACATCCGCGAGATGACCGCAGCACGCAAGGCCGGGGATGGCGGCAAGGCGGCCTTTCAGGATCTCTTTGCCCGCTGTACCTCTGTCATGATGGGGTTGCAGGCCCTGCCCCAGCCGGTGATTGCGCAGGTTCACGGCGTTGCCGCCGCAGCGGGCTGCCAGCTGGTGGCCTCCTGTGATCTGGCCATTGCGGCAACCGGCACACGCTTTGGCGTCAATGGCGTCAACATCGGGCTGTTCTGTTCCACCCCGATGGTGGCGCTGACACGGAATATCCCGCGCAAACAGGCGTTTGAGATGCTGACCACCGGGGATCTGATAGATGCCGACCGCGCCGCCGACCTCGGCCTCATCAACCGGGCCGTTCCACCAGAGGATCTCGCCTCCGAGGCCCGCAAACTGGCGACAACAATCGCCGCCAAACTGGACGTGGCTGTCAGCATCGGCAAACGCGCCTTTTACGAACAGCTGCAAATGCCCACCGACGAGGCCTACGCCTATACCAGTGAGATCATCGTCTGGAACCTTTTGCACGCCGACACCGCCGAAGGCATGGAGGCCTTTATCGAAAAACGCGCCCCAGACTGGAAAAAATAACAGTTCTCCGAAAATTTTAACGGTTTGTTTCGAAATTTGAGTTCTTTTGTTTCCAACGACGCCACTTTCGATTTAGGCAGAATAGTGGCAAGAGTTGGGCACGGCCTCAGGGCCTGTCAAAATTTGGGCCGCTGCAAGCGGAAGGTCCCTCCAGCCGGTCTCTCCCCGGTGGACATTCCCGCAGCAGCGGCCTCAAATTCCCCCCCAGGCATTTTAACCCGCTGACCGGCCATCGCGCGTATTGCGCGGGGGGCTCGCGTGCCCTATGTGCCAGCACATGACACAGGACATGGCAAAAACACTGCATATCGTGGGCGGCGGCATGGCCGGCTCGGAAGCGGCCTGGCAGGCGGCACATATGGGCGTAAAAGTGGTTATCCACGAAATGCGCCCCAAGGTGGAAACCTTCGCCCATCAGACCGGCAAGCTGGGCGAAATGGTCTGTTCCAATTCGTTCCGCTCGGATGATGACGAACAGAACGCTGTCGGGCTCCTGCATTGGGAAATGCGCGCCGCCAATGGTTTGATTATGGGCACGGCGGATGAACACCGCCTGCCCGCCGGTGGCGCCTTGGCCGTGGACCGCGAGCCGTTTTCGCAGACCGTCACCGATAAGCTGATGGCCCACCCCAACATCACCGTCACTGGCGAGGAAATCACCGAGCTGCCAAACGACGGTCATTGGATTTTTGCAACCGGCCCGCTGACCTCCAGCGATCTTGGTGCCTCCATTGCCGCCGAAACCGGCGCCGACGCACTGGCCTTCTTCGATGCCATCGCCCCGATCCTCTATGCCGAAAGCATCGACATGTCGCAGGCCTGGATGCAATCGCGCTATGACAAGGGCGAAACCGAGGAAGAGCGCACCGCCTACCTCAACTGCCCGATGGACAAAGACCAATACGAAGCCTTCATCGATGCGCTGCTCGCCGCTGATAAGGCCGAGTTCCACGAGGGCGAAACAGCCGGCTATTTTGACGGATGCCTGCCGATCGAGGTGATGGCAGAGCGCGGCCGCGAGACGTTGCGCTTTGGCCCGATGAAACCGATCGGCCTGACCAACCCGCACAAGCCCGATGACAAGGCCTATGCCGTCGTGCAGCTGCGCCGCGACAATGCGCTGGGTACGCTGTTCAACATCGTTGGTTTCCAGACCAAGATGAAATACGGCGCACAAACCGAAGTCTTCAAGATGATTCCGGGGCTGGAGAACGCCAGCTTTGCCCGCCTTGGCGGCATCCACCGCAATACATTCCTCAATTCGCCCACCCTGCTGGACAGTGAGATGCGGCTAAAGTCAAAGCCCAATCTCCGCTTTGCCGGCCAGATCACCGGCGTCGAAGGCTATGTGGAAAGTGCGGCAATGGGTCTGCTGGCTGGACGGATGGCAGCCGCTGAAATCCTTGGGCGTGATCTGCCGCAGGTGCCGCAGGACAGCGCCATGGGCGCGCTGATCCACCACATCACCGGTGGCGCCGAGGCCAAGACCTTCCAGCCGATGAACGTGAACTTCGGCCTGTTCCGCCCTGTCGAGGGGCTGAAGGGCGGCCGCCGCGGTCGCAAGGACCGCTACAAGGCCTATACCGACCGGGCCAAACTGGCCTGGACGGACTGGCTGGAAAACTTTTCCTAGACCCATAGACACTCATGCCCCTAGGCTTGGGGCATGAGTGAAAAATTTCTCGACAAGGCCTATGCCCTGCAATCCGCCGAGGCGACGCAGGATCTTTATAATCGCTGGGCCGCCTCTTATGAGGCGGAAGTGGCGGAGAACGGGTATGCTACCCCGGCGCGCGTGGCGGGCGCGCTCTGGAATATCCTCCCCGATCCCAAGGCACCAATCCTCGATTTCGGCTGCGGCACCGGCCTGTCGGGGCTGGCCCTCAGACGACAGGGTTTTGCCGTGCTGGACGGCGTCGACCCAAATCCCGAAATGATCGCAAAAGCCGGGGAAAAGGAAGCCTATCGCAGCCTGGAACTGATAGGCATGGACGGTCCGATGCCTTGGAAACCGGGTGCCTATCAGGCCATCACCGGCATTGGTGTTCTGGGCACAGGCGCCGCCCCGGCCGAAACCTTCGACCGCATCATGGGCGGCCTCGCCAAGGGCGGGTACTTTGCCTTTTCCTATAATGATCACGCATTGGCGGATGTCTCATACACCGCGAAACTCAATGAATGGCTCGACTGTGGCGCCGCAAGGCTGCTAGTTCAGGAATACGGCCCCCACCTGCCGGGAGTCGACCTGAACTCCAACGTCTATGTGATTGAGAAAGCGTGACATTCACAACACGATTTGCACCATCGCCCACTGGTCCTCTGCACCTCGGTCACGCCTATTCTGCCCTATTGGCGGCAGATATGGCCCGCGCTGCGCAGGGGGTATTCCTGCTCCGTATCGAGGATATTGACCAGTCCCGCTCCCGCGCGCATTGGGAGGAACAGATCTATGAGGATCTCAGCTGGCTTGGCCTGACCTGGCCGACACCGATCATGCGCCAATCAGACCGGCTGCACCGCTATCGTGCGGCTCTGGATCAATTGACCTCCATGGGGCTGACCTACCCCTGCCGCTGCAACCGTGCCGACATCGAGGCCGCAGCCGGCGCGCCGCAGGAGGGCGTGCCCCAGTTCGGACCGGATGGGCGCATCTATCCCGGAACCTGCCGAGATCGCGCCATGAGCGAAGCCCGTGACAGTGACGTCATCCGCCTGAACATGAGAAAGGCGCTGCAAGCGGCTCATATTCGGGCCTTCACAGAAACCGGGCCTGATCATCAAGGCATCCATGCCCTTGATCCTGAGCAATTGGTCCACAAGGTCGGCGACATCATTCTGGTGCGCCGCAATATGGGCAGCTCTTACCACTTGTCAGTTGTGGTGGATGACGCCGATCAGCGCATCACCGATGTGGTACGCGGCGAAGATCTGTTCGAGGCGACCCAAATCCACGTGCTGTTACAGGCCCTTCTTGGCCTGCCAACTCCGATCTACCATCACCACGGGTTGATCCGCGATCCGGCCGGCAAGCGTCTGGCAAAACGGGATGACGCCCGCGCCATCGCCAAGTACCGCAGCGACGGTGCCACACCACAGGATATCCGCAACAGGGTCGGCCTCGGGTAATTTCATCTTTTCAGAAATACTCTCGCCCGCTGCCCGGCAGGCTGTTTTGCCGCCCAGAGGGGAGGCAGCGGCCCAAAGGGCCGCCCGCAATTACGCCATTGGCGCCATCAGCTCGCGTTCTTCGTCGCCGGTGACAGAGGTATAAAAACAGCTGCGCCGGTTGGTGTGGCAGGCTGCCCCCTCCTGACGCACCACCGCCAGCAGACAGTCGCGGTCACAATCGACCCGCAGATCCACCAGCTCCTGCGTATGGCCGGACGTCTCGCCCTTGATCCAGAAACTCTGCCGTGAGCGCGACCAATAGGTGACCCTGTTTGTCTCCAGTGTTTTGGCGACGGCCTCGGCATTCATCCAGGCCATCATCAGCACTTCACCGCTGCCTTCTGCCTGAGCAATACAGGGGATCAGACCGGCGTCGTTATATATCAGGCTTGCGGGGTCGAAGGGCATATCAAAAACCTTTTGCATCTGGCGCTTGGCTTCCTATGTATGGGGAACGCGCACTAAGGGAAAGGCCGACCGGCATGTCGCAGGACTCCGATCTGATCAAACTATACTCCGGCCGCATTCTGGCCCTTGCCACCGACATCCCGCATCTGGACCGGCTGCCGGCGCCGGACGCCACGGTCAAAAAGCGCGCGCCGCTTTGCGGATCTACCGTCACTGCCGATGTGGTGCTGCAGGACGGGCGCATTGCTGCCTTTGGCCAGGACGTGAAGGCCTGTGCATTGGGCCAGGCCGCCGCATCAATCGCCGCAGAGGTTGCAATTGGCCGCAGCCTGCAAGAGGTCGAAACCGCCCGCAACCAACTGAAAGCCATGCTGACAGAGGCAGGGCCGGTCCCCGATGCCCCCTATCAGGCCTTCGAGGTTCTGGTCCCGGCGCAGGACTTCAAGAACCGCCATGCGTCAATTCTTTTGGCGCTTGAGGCCACTCTGGAAGCCATGCGGCAGGCCCTGCAGGAAAACTGCGCCTGACAAAGCAGGCCGATTGACCGCAAAATTTAAGTATATTGCAGGACTTGAAGGTTACCCATGTTTTAACCAGAACATGGAGCCCCCATGAAGTACAGTCACGATTTCCCCGAAAAAAAGACCGCTGGCGGTCTTGATGCGCTTTCAGAGACCTCTTCGAAGCTGGGCTTTGAAATAGTTGATATAGCGGGGTTTCTTGATGAAATCGAACAAGAGAGCCACGGTCAGCTTGGCGCGCTTGGGGATCTTCAGGTTGGGGCTGCGCGAATCATCGACGGCAACACCGGGATCGTGCAGACCGTCGAAGCCGTGTCAGCCGCCACCCAGGAAACACTGGACCGGGTCCAAAACTCCTTTGCCTTTGTGCGCGAAAGTGGCCAGCAAAGCCAACAGGTCGCCGAATGGGTTCAGGATCTGACTGCCCGCACCCAAAGCGTGCAGGAAACGGTGGAGGCCATGCGCAAGGACAATGCGCAAATCGCTTCGATTGCCGCCCAAGTGAATATCCTTGCCATCAATGCCAAGATCGAAGCCGGGCGCGCCGGGGCCGCTGGGCGCGGCTTTGCTGTTGTTGCCGAGGCGATCAACGATCTGTCCCGAAAAACAGAACGGACGGCAACCGGCATCAAGGAAAACATCGACACCCTGTTTGAGTGGATACAGCAGCTGCGCGAGGAAACCGCGGCTGTGTCCAAATCGGCAGGCAAGGTTCTGGAACAGGCACAGGACACTGACAGTTCCCTCACCGAGATTGAACGCAATGTGCAAAACACCGGTGATGGCACCCGCCGCGTTCTGGACGAAGCCCAAGCTGTCAAACAGGCCACCGATAACTTTGGTCCGGCCTTGCAACGAATTGCCACATCAGTGGAAACATCGGCGACCGGCATCCACAGGGCGCACGAACGGGTTGAAAACCTTATCAATTCCTCCGAACGGTTGGTGCAGGGCACCGTGGCTCTGGGCGGGCAATCTGCGGATGGCCGGTTCATTGAATATGTGAGGGGTACAGCACGCCGTATCGGCGCCTTGTTTGACGAGGCCCTCGCCAACGGCCAGATTGCCCAGCACGCCTTGTTTGACCGATCATACAGGCAGGTTCCGGGCACCGATCCGCAGCAGGTGGTCACCGGGTTTACCGCGCTGACCGATCGGCTGCTGCCGCCGCACCTGGAGGCCGCGCTCGAATTTGATCCGCGCGTCGCCTTTTGCGCCGCAGTTGATGTGAATGGCTATCTGCCGACCCACAACAAGAAGTTCTCTCATCCCCAAAGCAAGGATCCGGTGTGGAATACCGCCAATTGCCGCCACAGGCGCATCTTCGATGACCGCGTCGGGTTGAAAGCGGGGCGCAATTCCGAACCTTTCCTGCTGCAGGTCTACCGCCGCGATATGGGTGGTGGAAATTTTGCGATGATGAAGGATCTTTCGGCTCCGATCCATGTGCAGGGCCGCCATTGGGGCGGGTTGCGGATGGGGCTGTCACTGGGCTGACGACGCTTAAACACTCTGACAAAAAAACCGCCACCATCGGGGCAGATGGTGGCGGCAAGACAAGCAATACCCATGCGGGATCCGGGCGTGTCCGGTGGATCAATGAGGCGGATCCGGCTGGGGACCGGGACAGGCAGGTGGTCCCCCAGCACATGTTACGGGATAGGTAACCGGCACGACCGGCATAGGGATTGCAGGCAGAAACTCCTTAAGGTTTGGGGAAAAAGGCTGTGATATCGCCAGTGATCAGCTGAGACCCGGAAGATGCAGGGCAACGACCAGCATCACCATCAAAGACGCCGCGCCTACCGCATCTTGCAGCAGGGTCGATTGGGCATTGCGCAGGGTGGATTTGATTTGGGTGATCATGGTCTGGCCTCCTCAACTGTCGATTACACTCTTTGGTGTTTGTTGACCCTTTGTTCTCATTTTCACGCCGCCCTGTAAAGAACTTTTTGAGAACATTAGTGAACAAAATGGAACATCGACAGTTGAGAATTCACTAACCCACTGAAATCAAACGAATTGCCTCATCCTGTTTCATCAGCCAGAGAAGAACACGCGCCGCCTTGCCGCGATTTGACGTCAGCCCCGGATCTGCAGCCAGCAAAGCCCGCGCATCGCTTTGGGCCACGGCCATCAGGGCGGCCTGTTTTTCAAGGTCAGCGATGTGGAACCGCGGCAGGCCCGACTGGGCCGTGCCGATCATGTCACCCGCGCCGCGCATCTCCAGGTCCGTTTCGGCAATGCGAAAGCCATCCTCGGTCTCGCGCAAGACTTCCAGCCTGCGCCGCCCGCCTTCGGTCAGCGGCGGGCCGTACATCAGCAGACAGGTGGATTCTGCCGTGCCCCGCCCGACCCGTCCACGCAGCTGGTGCAACTGGGCAAGGCCAAAAATCTCGGCCCGTTCGATCACCATGATCGAGGCATTGGGCACGTTCACCCCCACCTCGATCACGGTGGTCGCGACCAGAACCTGTGTGCGCCCCTCCTGAAAGGCCAGCATGGCGGCATCCTTGTCGGCGGGCGGCATCTGGCCATGCACCAGCCCCACCACGCCTTCGCCCAATACAGCGCGCAGGTGTTTGAAACGTTCCTCGGCCGCCATCAGGTCCATGACTTCAGATTCGTCCACCAGCGGGCAAACCCAGTAGCACTGGCGCCCCTCGGCAATGGCTTTGCGCAGGTGATCCACCACTTGTTCAATCTTTTCAGTCGACAGAACGGCCGTTTTTACCGGTTTACGCCCCGGCGGCTTTTCATCCAGCACCGAGACTTCCATATCGCCATATTGCGTCAATGCAAGCGATCGCGGGATCGGCGTGGCCGTCATCACCAGAACATCGGCACGCTGGCCTTTCTCGGCCAGCTCCATCCGCTGACGGACGCCAAACCGGTGCTGCTCATCGACAATCGCCAGCCGCAGGTCGCGGAATTCCACATCCTGCTGGAACACAGCATGGGTGCCGACAAGGATCTGGATGTCACCCTTTTTCAGCGCCTCCAGCTTGGCCCGCCGTTCCGCCCCCTTGTCGCGGCCGGTCAGCAGTTCCAGCACAACGCCGGCGTCTTCGGCCAGAGGTTTCAAACCCTCCAGATGCTGCTGGGCCAGAATACCGGTCGGGGCCATCATCCCCCCCTGCCCGCCTGCCTCTACCACGGTCAGCAGCGCCATGAAGGCGACCAGCGTTTTGCCCGACCCGACATCCCCCTGCAAAAGCCGGTTCATCCGCCGGTCCGAGGCCAGATCCTCAGCGATTTCGCGGATCGCGCGATCCTGTGCATTGGTGGGCCGATACGGCAACGCCGACAGAACCTTACCCTGAAGCCGCCCGGTGCCCTCACTGCGAATGCCGCGCACCTTGCGTTCACTGGCACGGGCCAGTGCCAGGGTCATCTGATGGGCAAACAATTCATCATAAGCCAGCCGCGCGCGGGCCGGTGCATGGGCTGCCAGATCATCACCGCCAGCCGGTGCGTGGGCCGCCTCAATAGCATCAGACCATTTCGGCCAGCCTTCCTTCTCCAACTGCGCCGGATCGGCCCATTCCGCCAGATCGGGCAGACGGGACAGGGCGCCCTGTGCGGCCTTGAACCGCGTCTTTTGCGTCACCCCGGAGGTGAGGTTGTAGACCGGTTCGAAGTCCGGGATCTCATGCGCCTCTTCTACGGGCAGGATGTGTTCCGGGTGGACCATATTGGCCATGCCGTCGAACAGCTCCACCTTACCCGACACCACCCGGCGCGCGCCTTCGGGCAGCTGGTCCTCCAGATAACGGCTGCGTCCATGAAAAAAGACCAGTTCGAATTCGGTTTCGGTGTCCTCAACATGGATGCGATAGGCGCCGCCACGGCCGCGGGCCGGTCGATGGCGGCCAACGGTGATTTCAACCGTCAGCGTGGCGGGCAGCTCCACGCCCTTTATCGTGTCGCGACGGCGACGATCAACTACCGCATAAGGCAATGAAAACAACACGTCACGGGGCGTTTCGATGTCCATTTGGCCAAAGTGCTGCGCCGTTTTCGGCCCGACGCCCGGCAGGGTTTCAAGCCCGGCAAACAGCGGAAACAGAACCTCGGGGCGGCCGCTCATGCGTCGCCGATGAGGGCGAGCCAGCCGTCCTCGTCCATCGTTTTTATGCCAAGATCCGCCGCCTTTTTGGCCTTGGATCCGGCACCCGGCCCTGCCACCAGAATATCCGTCTTCTTGGATACCGACCCGGAGACTTTGGCGCCGAGGGATTCGGCGCGGGCCTTGGCCTCGGCGCGGGTCATCTTTTCCAGGGTGCCGGTGAAGACCACAGTCTTGCCCGCAACCGGGCTGTCATCGGCCGGCGCATCTGGTTCGATCACGGTGAGTTCGGCCAGCAACCGGTCAAAGGCGGCGCGTTCATGTTCGTTGGCGAATGCGTCGGACAGCGACAGGCCCAGCGTCGGGCCAATGCCATCAACGCCGGTCAGATCCTCCCAGGCGGCGGCGGCCTCGGTCGGCACCGCGCAACTGGCTGTGGCGGCGTCGCGGGTTTCCTTCACTTTAGCGCGGCGGCCTTCGGACTGGGCTTTGATGCGCTCGCGCTCTTCTGCCTCATCCGCGGCCCGGTGCGCCACAGCAGCGGGCCGTGCCCTGTCTGCCGCTGCCGCCAGCGCGTCCCAGTTGAGATAATGCAAAGCGAGGTCCTTGGCGCCAACCTCGCCCACATGGCGGATGCCAAGGCCAAAGATCAGCCGGGCAAATTCGATATTTCGTTTCTCATCAATCGCCGCAAAAAGGTTGGTGGCAGAGGTATCGCCCCAGCCCTCTCGGTTTTTCAGCTGCTGCAGGCCCGTGCCATAGCGTTCCGCCAGTTTGAAGATGTCAGCCGGCTCTTTTACCCAGCCATCTGTATGGAATTGCTCCACCTGTTTGGCGCCCATGCCCTCGATATCAAAGGCCGCGCGAGATACGAAATGCTTCAGTTTTTCAACCGCTTGCGCCGGACATATCACCCCACCCGAACACCGGCGAACTGCATCGCCCTCTTCGCGGACCGCGTCCGATCCACACTCAGGACAGCAGTGCGGGAAGATGTAGGGTTCGGAGGTTTCAGGCCGTTTGGACAGGTCCACATCTGCCACTTTCGGGATCACATCGCCGGCCCGGTACACCTGAACCCAATCTCCGATGCGGATGTCCTTGCCGCTGCGAATGTCTTCGCCTTTGCTGTCCAGACCGCGAATGTAATCCTCATTGTGAAGCGTCGCATTGGAGACCACCACACCGCCTACGGTCACCGGCGCCAGCCGGGCAACCGGGCTGAGCGCGCCGGTGCGGCCAACCTGAATGTCGATCCCTTCGAGCCGCGTCCAGGCCAGTTCAGCCGGGAATTTATGGGCAATCGCCCAGCGGGGTGTGGTGGAGCGGAAGCCAAGCCGCGCCTGCAACGCCAGCTCATCCACCTTGTAGACAACGCCATCAATGTCATAGCCCAGCGTGGCGCGCTGTGCCTCAATATCTTTGTAATGGGATATCAGCGCATCCGTGGTGTCACAGCGACGGGTCAGCGGGTTGGTCTGAAAACCAAAAGCCTTGAGGCGCGCAATCGCGCCGGTCTGTGTCGGTGCAAGCGCTTCAGAAAGCTCTCCCCAGCTGTAAGCAAAGAACCGCAAGGGGCGCGCGCGGGTGATCTCGGCGTCCAACTGCCGCAAAGAACCAGCGGCCGCGTTGCGCGGGTTGGCGAAGGTCTTGCCTCCGCGTTCGGCGTGGCGTGCATTCAGTGCGTCAAAATCCGCATGGCTCATATAGACTTCGCCGCGCACTTCCAGAACGGCAGGCGCACCGGGTATTTCCTGCGGTATGTCGGCAATGGTACGGGCATTGGCGAGAACGTTTTCGCCGACACTGCCGTCGCCGCGGGTGGCGGCCTGCATCAGCACACCATTCTCATAACGCAGGGACAGGGACAGGCCGTCGATCTTGGGCTCGGCTGTATAGGCCAGAGCCGCGTCAGGCCCGAGGCCCAGATAATTGCGAATAGATCGGTCGAAATCGGCGACATCGCTGTCCTCAAACGCATTGCCGAGCGACAGCATCCGCTGCGCATGGGTGATTTTCCCAAACCCCGAGGCCACGGGCGCGCCGACCTGTTCAGACCAAGTGGCGATCTCCGCCAGATCCGGATGGGTTTCAAGCAGAGACAGGTAGTCACGCTTGGCGCGGTCATAGTCGGCATCAGAAATCTCTGGTGCGTCTTTTTGGTGATAGGCGATGTCGGCCGCCAACAGCATGTCCTGCAAACGCAGAAATTCGGCCCGTGCTGTCTCTGTTCCTGCAGCGCTTTTGCCGGATATGCTCACCTTAGTCTCCCGCGTTTTTAACTCCTTGGTGATAAGACGCGAAAAACCTGTCGTCCAGCAGCCTGGCGCAAAAAGACCCCATCCGAGAAAATCATCGCCTGCGCCAACCGGCCGCTCTGTTACCTGTCGGCAAACACCACCGCACGGCAGCGGCGTTAAAACGCGAAAAAGGCGGCACCAGAATGGCGCCGCCTTTTTTCCCGGAAACTAGGGAGGAGAGGTCTCCGGGGATATTCTGTTTTAGGCGCCGACAGCCATACGCTGGCCGCCACCCATCGCGTCCTCTTGCGGATCGCGCAGCACGTAGCCACGGCCCCAGACGGTTTCGATGTAGTTTTCGCCGCCCGTTGCGGTCGACAGTTTTTTGCGCAGCTTGCAGATGAAGACATCGATGATCTTCAGCTCGGGCTCGTCCATGCCGCCGTAGAGATGGTTCAGGAACATCTCTTTCGTCAGCGTCGTACCCTTGCGCAGACTCAGCAGTTCGAGCATCTGGTATTCTTTGCCGGTCAGGTGAACGGCCTTACCATCGGATTCAACAGTTTTGGCGTCGAGGTTGACCGCGATCTTGCCTGTTTTGATGATGGACTGGGAATGACCTTTGGAGCGACGGATGATGGCGTGAATACGCGCTACCAGCTCTTCGCGATGGAAAGGTTTGGTCAGATAGTCGTCTGCGCCGAAACCGAAACCTTTAATCTTATTTTCGGTATCGTCCTCGCCGGAAAGAATCAGAATCGGTGTCTCGATACGCGCAAGGCGCAGTTGACGCAGCACTTCGTGCCCATTCATGTCCGGTAGGTTGAGATCCAGCAAAATCAGATCGTAATCGTAAAGTTTCGCAAGATCGATGCCTTCCTCACCCAGATCCGTCACATAGACGTTCAGGTTTGCGTGAGTCAGCATCAATTCAATGCTTTTCGCTGTTGTAGGGTCATCTTCGACCAAAAGGATTCGCATTTTTTTATCTCCGCCTCTGAACCCGCTTTTTTCTCAGGTTAAGTTAACCATGCCCGACAAAGGTTAACGGCCCGTTACCATAATGGTTAATATCAACCCGCAACTCAAGGTTGCCGGTATTTTTTAAGCGCGGTTGCTTTCAGCGCCTCTTCCCCATGATCGGCAACAGCAGCCACCCAGCTGCGGAATTCTTCTTCGCTCAGCCCATATTTGCGCATCGCTTCGTTTTGCGGAATCAAACCATATAACACGCCGCGCACCACGGCTGCTTTCCGGGAAGCGACCCAACGGCGGGTCGTTGTCGGAGGCAGATCCGCACGTGTCATGATGTTGCCGTCCGGCAACGTAACCGCACGGGGTCCGTCGACTTTCTTCAAGAACATCACCACTTCCTTCAATCGTTCTGCCCAACCTTTGCCCCATTTGCCTTAACGATGGGTGAAGCTGCCTCTTGAGAACGTGTAGGATTTTCCTATATTCTGCGCAGTCTGCCCCCATGACGTAAGGAGACGCCTGATGGCGCTTGATCATGACACCCCTTTGAATTCGCTTGGATTCGCAAAACCGCCCTCGGAAACGCGAGTCGTTGTGGCGATGTCAGGCGGTGTCGACAGCTCTGTCGTGGCCGCGTATCTGTCCGATCAGGGTTACGATGTCGTCGGTGTAACACTGCAACTTTACGACCATGGCGCGGCCCTCGCCAAGAAAGGCGCCTGCTGTGCCGGCATCGATATCCACGATGCCCGCCGGGTCGCTGAGGAGCGCGGTTTCCCCCATTACGTTCTGGATTACGAAAACATCTTCAAGGACGCGGTGATCGACGAATTCGCTGACAGTTATCTTGCCGGGGCCACCCCTGTGCCCTGCATCCGCTGCAATGAGCGGGTAAAGTTCAAGGACCTGCTGGAAACGGCCAAGGATCTAGAGGCTGACTGTATGGCAACAGGTCATTATATTCAGCGCAAGGATGGCGCGAACGGGCCAGAGCTGCATTCCGCAGAAGATGCGAATCGCGACCAATCCTACTTTTTGTTCTCAACAACGCCAGAACAGTTGGACTATCTGCGATTCCCTCTGGGGCATTTGCCGTCCAAGGATGCGACCCGCGAAATGGCGGCGCAATATGGTCTGGCCGTGGCTGACAAGCCCGACAGCCAGGACATCTGCTTTGTGCCGGATGGGAATTACGCCGGGGTGATCGAGAAACTGCGCCCCGGAGCCGCCGAGGCAGGTGAGATTGTTCACGCCGATGGCCGGGTGCTGGGCCAGCACAATGGCGTGCTGCATTACACCATTGGCCAACGGCGCGGCCTTGGCATCGGCGGGCTGGCAGAGCCGCTTTATGTGGTGGGGCTGGACGTGGACAAGAAACAAGTGGTTGTTGGCCCAAAAGAGCTTCTGGCCACCCGCAAGATTCCGGTGCGCGAGATCAACTGGCTGGGGGATGAGCCCTTTACTAGCCGCGAGGAATGGCATGTGAAGGTGCGGGTCCGTTCCACCCGGCCACCGCGCGATGCGATCATCCGGCCGATTTCAGATGTTGAGGCCGAGGTAGAGCTGCTGACCCCGGAAGAAGGTGTCTCTCCCGGTCAGGCCTGCGTGTTCTATGCCACCGACAGCAGCCGTATCTTTGGTGGTGGCTGGATCTGGCGCGGCTACTGAGCCGCGCCCAACCTGCCCCTATTGACGAACAGCGCGACACGGCGCACTGGCCTGCTACTGTAAGTCGGTGCCGCTGTTGATCAGCACGTAAATCCCGGCGGCGATCATCACAACAGGGCCGATCCGCTCCAGCCGGGTGGCCCAGCCCCCTGCCCTTCTGGACGCCGTCAGCGCCACTGCACCCAGAGCGACCACAGCCAGCAGCGCGCCGCCGAGCCCCCAGAGCCGGTAACCCGGTTTGCTATCCGCCAAAAGCGGTGCCATGACGGCGAAACTGTCAAAGGACAGGGCCAAAAACAGCGCCGTGGTGGCGGCCACCCCGGAATTGCGCGACAGGCGGCGGGACGAGCCTCCCGATTTCCGAAGATACATCTGCACCAACCCGTTCAGCCCCAGCGTCAGCGGGATCAGCCCAAGGTATCCGGTCATTCCACCCGGCATCGCCCGGTCAGCGCCCAGTGCCACGGCCATGGCGGCGGACAGCATGATCAGCTGCGACAGGCTGTAACCGGCAACGGCAGTGCCGCGCCCGATGGTGAACAACAGCGCCAGCAAAACGGCGAAATTGTCGAGGTTGGTGGCCACCTGTGCCGCGGCCGCCGAGAGGGCAAATGCAAGTTCGTCCAGCATGACCTAGCCCAACCGATCCAGAACAGCGCGCGCGGCGCGCAGGCCTGGTGCCTCGCCACCTTCGCCGAGACTCACCATGGTGAGCGCCATGGCCGCCTCTTGCGGCGCTGGATCCAATGCCACCTGCGTCAGCGCATCTGCGATGTTTTGCGCGGTGCATTCGGGGCCGAGGCATTCAGGCACCACGCGGCTGTCGTTCACCAGATTGACCAGTGTAACCGTGTCGATCAGCGCCATGCGCTTCATGATCTGCCAGCTGAGCCATTGAAAGGCATAGGCCACAACCATCGGCGTGCGGGCGCGGGCCAGCTCCAGCGACACCGTGCCCGAGGCCGCAAGGGCCAGATCAGCACCGGCAAACAGCGCCCGCTTCAGCCCTGCGGCAGTGTCGTCGGCAAATGTGTTGGGATCAAAAATGACCGGCTCCACCGCCCAAGCACGGCTTTCCGCGCGCACCAGATCCGCCACCGGACCAGCGGCAGGCACCACAACCCGCAAATCCGGACGCCGGGCATGAAACTCACTGAGGGCGGCACCAAATACCGGTGCCAGCCGCGACACCTCGGAGCGGCGAGACCCCGGCAGGGCCACCATATAGGCACCATCCCCCAGCCCAAGTTGCAGCCGCATGGCGGCGATATCACCCGAGGTGGCAAGCGGTTCGGCAACAACCGGATGGCCGACGAAATCGCAGGCCATGCCTGCGGCCTCCATATAGGGGGGTTCAAACGGCAGGAGCGCCAGAACATGATCGATGTGCTGCGCCATTTTCACCGCCCGTTTGGGGCGCCATGCCCAGACCGACGGGGCCACATAATGCACGGTGCGGATCGAACTGGCAGCTTTTACCAGCTTGGCCACACGCAGCGAGAAATCGGGGCTGTCGATGGTGATCAGCACATCCGGCTTCATCGCCAGAACCGCATCGGCCGTCTGGCGGATGCGGCGTTTCAGGTGGCGGTATTTTGGCAGGACTTCGGCGATCCCCATGACCGACAACTCGTCCATCGCAAACAGTGAACTCAGCCCCTGCGCCTGCATCAGCGGCCCACCAACGCCCTGGTATTCCACACCGGGTGACAGCTGCTGGAGGCCTTCCATCAGCGCCCCGCCGAGTTTGTCGCCCGAAAGCTCCCCGGCGAGGATGAAGACCCTCAGCGTCATGCAGCGCGCAGCCAGAGGAAAAGGCCCAGCCGATCGCAGGCGGCGATGACCTTGTCTTGTTCCAGAACAATTACACCACCGGCCTCAAGCACGATGCCGGAAAGGCCCGCCTTGGCAGCGGCCTCAACCGTGGCGGGGCCAATGGCGGGCAGATCGGCGCGGCGATCCTGTCCAGGTTTTGGCGCTTTGAACAACAAACCGCCCTGCCCGTCGGGCCGGTTTGCCAGGGCTGCCAGCATCCAGTCGGTGCCAAAGACGTTTTCCACCGCGATGGCCTGACGCTGGCGCACAGCACAGGACTGGCCCACATCTGCAGCCCCCATCGCGGCCACAACCTCAACCGCGCGGGCGGCATCGGGGCGGTCCAGCTCACCGGGTTTCACTTTCGTTGGCACGCCTTCTTCCATCAACAGATCCGGGGCGACGCAGTGGGCCGCCTCAACCGTAAAACCGGACTGTTCGAAAATGGCGATCACCGCGCGCAGCGCGCCATCGTCGCCCTGTCCAAGGGCGGCCTGAATAATCGGTACCAGCGGCATGGTGGCGGCGTCGATCTGGCTGGGATCAACGGCGGGACGGCTGACGCCACCTGCCATGCAGACCCGCGTCACGCCACGCGCTTTCAATGTCTCGATGAAAGAGCCGAGCTGCTCCAGCCGGAAAGTGACATCTGCTGTCACCTGATCGGGTTCAGATCCGGCCATGGCGCAGATCAGCACCGCGCCATCCGCATGTGCGGCCACCTGCGCAGGCAACAGCCCGCGACCTGCGATCAATGCCAACATTGGGTTAGCCTCCCGGCGTCAGGAAAGACCGGTCTGTATCGCCGGTCACAAAATTTACGATCTGGCGCACATAGTCGCTTTCGGTCTCGTCACCCAAACGGCGGGCCCGTTCCTGAAAGGTGCCATCGCCCTGCGCCAGCATCTGAAAGGCAGCGCGCAATGCGGTAATATCAGCCCGCGGCACACCGCGACGTTTGAGACCCACAAGGTTCAGCCCGTCCAGCTCGCCACGCGGGGCCTGCACCAGGCCATGCGGGATCACATCATTGGTCACCATAGACAGCGCACCAATGATGGCGCCCTGGCCAATGCGGACCCACTGGTGAATGCCAGACAGCCCGCCGATGATCACGTCATCTTCCAGCACGCAATGGCCCGCAATAGCAGAGGAATTCACCACAATCACCCGATCGCCAACCTGCGCATCATGGGCAATGTGACAGCCGGCCATGAACAGCCCGTCATCACCAACCTTGGTCACACCGCCACCACCTTCGGTGCCGGCATTGATCGTCACATGTTCACGGATGCGATTGCGCTTACCGATCTCGGTGCGGCTCTTCTCGCCATTGAATTTCAGATCCTGCGGGATTTCGCCCAGCACCGAGAAGGCAAAGACCACGGTGTCATCGCCGATGGTCGTATCGCCGGTGATGACAACATGGGATTTCAGCACGACCCGGTCGCCCAACACCACATCAGGCCCAACAAGGCAGAAGGGGCCGATCTCGCAGCCCTCGCCGATTTTTGCGCCCTCTTCGATAATGGCGCTGGAGTGGATCGTGCTCATCCGCGTCAGCCCTGGTTCTTGTCGATCATGGCGGTGAATTCGGCCTCGGCCGCCACTTCACCTTCGACCGTTGCCTTGCCGGAGAATTTGAAGATCTTGCCGCCGGGCTTGCCACGGGTGACGGTCACATTCATCTCAAGCACGTCACCGGGAATGACCTTGCGGCGGAATTTGCACTTGTCGATATTCATGAAGTAGATCAGCATTTCGGTGTCGATCAGATCCATGCCGACGCCCAGCATCACGCCGGCGGTCTGCGCCATTGCCTCAACAATGGTAACGCCCGGCATGATCGGCGAGCCGGGAAAATGGCCCTGAAAATGCGGTTCGTTCATGGTGACATTCTTGATGCCACGGGCAGAGCTGTAGCCGTCAATGTCCACCACTTTATCGACCAGAAGAAAGGGGTAACGATGCGGCAGGATACGCTGGATCAGGTGGATGTCGGCGCTTTTCAGCTCTGCTGTCATGGGAAGGTCCTGTTTGCGGTCATATTGTTAACCCCGTCAGTATCAAGACCACGCCACGGGGGCAAGCTGGGCTAGTCCTGACCGTCAGACAGACCCGCCTCACCTTCGCCCAACACCGCGTTGATGCGCAGGATCGCCACGTCGGTGATATCGGCCGAGGCCGCCGCAAGCAACACAGCACTTCTGTCGATGATCGCACTGGCACCTGCTTCGATCATGAGCTGCTCCAGAACCGGTTCGGAGGCTTTCAGAAAGGCCAGACGCGCGGCTTCAAAGCGGCTGTTGATCCCTTCATATTTGGCTTCCTGCGTGGCGCGGGTTTCCTGAACGCTGGCATCAAAAGCATCTGCCAAGACCCGGAAGGCCTCCGCTGGCATGGTTTTTCGGCGCTCCGTCAGGTCCAGCTCTTCGGCGCGCAGCTCGGCTTCGATCCGCCGATTCTCGGCTGTTAGAACGGCAAGTTCCGCCTCCAGATCGCCGGTCACCCGGCGTCCAAACGCGCTTTCGGAAAACAGTTTATCCGGCTGAATAAGAAGAACAGTGCTCTGCGGCAGGCCGATCTCCTGGCCGGGATCAAACCGGCCGACAGTCCCATTGGTCTGGGCCGCAGACGCTGACACTCCAAAAAACGAAACGAGCGCTGCCATTGCTGGCAGCGCTGCGATTCCGGTCCACCTTGGTGGAAAAAGCATCCGCTTAGAACCTCGCCTGAAGCGTCAGATCAAAACTCTGCTCTTCGTCGTAGTCCTCTTTGACAATAGCATTGGAGAAGTTGAAGCGCAGCGGGCCAATCGGTGTTGTCCACAACAAGGACACGCCGATCGCATGACGGAAAGAACCAGCCGCACCGACAACTTTGTCGCTGGCCGTGGTGTTCACATTATCCAGGTTCCAAAGGTTGCCGATATCGTAGAACAACGCTCCGCGCATCCCCAGTTCCTCGGGCAGACCCAGCGGGAATTCCGCGTCAAATTTGGCAACCGCATAGAGGTTACCACCCAGGAAATCGTTATATGTCCGGCCAGCGTTTGTACCCTGATCCCGCGGCCCGATGCCGCCAGGTTCAAAGCCGCGCATGATGTCCGGGGTCAGGATAAAGCGGTCAACCGACCGGCTGTTTCCATTGCCAAGCCAGTTCAGTGCGCCTGCTTCGAAGGTCGCCCGCAGTGTGACCTCTTCGTTGAAGGCCATTCGCTGAGCAATGATTTTGGCACGGGTCTTGAAATACTCATTGTCACCTGTGAGACCCGCATAATCCGCATCCAGTTTGACCAGGAAACCGGCATTCTGGTCGAGACCAGTGATACGGCTGTCATAGGTATATGTCAGACCGAGCTCATTAGAGGAGCGTTTGCCCTGCGCAATCTCGCTCGACACAACCTCGCCAGCGAGTGAAGGCGACGCTCCGGACGAATCCCGGCGCTTCATTTCGCTTTCATTCCACGTATAGCGCACCTTCAGTCTGGTATCTTCGCCGGTACGGAACGTCAGGCCGGGCGAAAAGAACGCGCGTTTGGTGTCATATTCGGAATAGCTGGAGTCCGTCTGAGACAGGCCAAGGTCCAGATCAAACCTCAGATCACGGCCCAGCAGATGAGGTTCGGTGAAACCAATCGTATAGGTTTCGGATTCCTGCGCGGTCGACACTTGCAGAGACAACCGTTGCCCACGGCCTAGGAAGTTGCTCTCGGACAATCCAAGCGCGACACCAAAGCCATCAGAAACCGAGTAGGAGCCACCGATATTGAGAGAGCCCGTGGGCTGTTCAGCAACATCAACATCAACAACAACCTGGCTTTCGGAGCGGCCTTCACGAACATCAACCTCAGCTTGCGCAAAGAAGCCAAGCGCGCGGATGCGTTCTGCCGCATCGCGGATTTCACGCGGGTTGAAGGGATCGCCTTCCGCGGTGCGGAATTGCTGGCGGATCACCCGGTCAAGCGTGGTTGTGTTGCCCTCGATGTCGATGCGTTCAACAAAGACCCGCGGACCGCGGCTGAGGACATATTCAATGTCGAGCGTCAGTTCGCGGTCATTGCGTGTGACCCGCGGCTCCACGCGCAGGAATTCAATCCCTTTGCGCACCGCCAAGGTTTCCAGACGCGCAATATCCTGATCGACAAAGGCCGGCGAATAGGTATTGCCGGTTTGGATGTTCACCGCACTGGCAAACTCATCCGCAATGGCCTCGCCCATTTCGCTGCGGATCGTGACATCGCCGAATTTGAACTGCTGGCCTTCGGTCACATCCACGACCATGAAGAAGGCGTCCTGCTCGCGGGTGAATTCGGCATTGGCGCTGTTGACGCGGAAATCCACGTAACCACGCGACAGATAGAAGTCACGAAGCACCTGCTTGTCGAATTCGATGCGGTCTTCGACCAATGTGTCAGACCGAATAAAGGTCCGCAGCACATTCGCCTGTTTGGTTTCCAGAACCCGGCGCAGACGCCCATCCGAATAGGCCCGGTTGCCGACAAAGGACACCCGTTCGACTTCGACGGTGTCGCCTTCAGCAATTTCAAAGACCAGATCAACACGGTTGTCGCTGCGGCGAATGATACGCGGGGTCACGCGGGATGCGATCCGCCCCTGCTGACCATAGGCCGTCGCGATGTTGACAGCATCGCGTTCGGCCTGTGACGGGCTGAAAACACGACGCGGCGCAGATTCGACGATTTCACGCAGAACGTCATCTTTCAGGCGCTTATTGCCTTCAAAGCTGATTTTGCTGATCGTCGGGAACTCGGTCACTTTGATGACAAGCGTATTGCCCTGCGGCACCAGTTCCACTGTCTCAAATAGGCCACTGTCAAGAATGCGCTGGTAGGCATCATTCAATTCGCCGGCACTCACCGCTCCGGGTGTCAGCCCGGTGTAGGTGACAATCGTACCGCTTTCGATCCGCTGATTGCCTTCAACTTTGACGTTGTTGATCTGATAGTTCTGGGCCCCCGCAGGCGCCGGTAAAACCGTCAATCCCATTGCAACCGCAAGGGAAATTCCCGAGACCTGTCGCAACAACATCTTGGCGTTCAAATTACGCCGACCGCAGGATGTACCTGCAAACTTCCCCCGAACCATATCATTCTACCCGACTAATTGGCATCTTTGGATTGTGGGTAACGGGTTTGGGAGGACTTGTCAAAACCACAAAAAAACGCGCAGCCAATTCGCTGCGCGCCGGAAAATTTCCACCCTGGGAAGGGAATCACATTGTGGCGAGCCATGCGCCAAGAATGAGCGACATCATCAGGGCCCCGGTGAACAAGAGCCGGTCCCAGTTGAGACGCACCAAAAGGTCGAGACCGCGATAGGAATACTGCAGCATCTGCATTGTTGTTACCTCTTCTTCGCAACGCACCGCGGGTCCGGTTCAGGAAAACGGATCACGGCCCAATTCATGAAGAAAACTCTAACTGCGTATTATGGCGGAACTTGGGCAGGTTCGGGGCGGCAAAAGGGCCGCCCCTAATGGCTGATCAGCAGAAGATATCATTGCTGAGTGAGAACAGCATAAGCGACAGGATTGCGGCAATCCCGAGGGTCATCAGCAGGCGCATGATCTTGTCGTTGGGCGGGCGGCCGGTCACTGCCTCATAGGCATAGAACATCAAATGGCCGCCATCCAGCGCCGGTATCGGGAACAGGTTGAGCATCCCTACCGCTGTCGACAGAACGGCAATGAAGGTAATGAAGCTGATCAGCCCCTGGCTGGCCATTGTTCCGGAGGTCTCGGCGATACCAATCGGTCCGGACAGGTTACAGGTGCTGATATTGCCGATGATCATGTGTTTCAGACCAGAGAGCGAGGTTTCGATCACCGTCCAGACCTGCGTGACCCCGCCGGTCAGCGCCTTGACGATCCCGATCGACTCCTTCGCCGGGGTGATAACCATACCGCCGCCAATACCGATCCGCCATTGGGTGGCAAAACCGCCATCAGCCTGCGGCTCATCCGTGGGTCGCGGCGTCAGGGTCAGGGACATTTCGCGCCCGTCCCGCATGACCGTGAGCTCCATCGGCATGCCCTCGCCGCCTTCGACTGCGTCTTTCAGCTGATCAAATGCAAAAATCTGATGCCCGTCGATACCAACAATGGCATCCCCCGGCTGCAGACCTGCGCTGACGGCAGCGCTGCGCGGTGCAATGCTTTGCACCAACGAGGGCCAGGGATAGGGGCCTTCGATTTCCATCTCAGTGCCATCGCGGCCAACCCGGTAGCTCAGCAAATCCTGCAGGGGCACGGAGTCGCGGAAGGTTCTCCACCCCTCTGCATCGTCCAGCGACGGCACGTCCACCCCGCCCATGGCCAGCAGTTCATCGCCGGCCTGCAGCGTGCCGGAGGGCCATGGTGTCGCGTCCAATTCCCCCACGGTCAGCGGGTCGCGCGCGGTGCCGGACGACAGGAAAATACCCGCAAACACAAGAGCAGACAGAACAAAGTTGAACACAGGACCGGCGACAACCGTTGCAGAGCGCGCCCAGAGCGGTGCGCCGTGCATAGTGCTGCGCAGGTGGGCAGGATCGGCCTGCGCCGCCTCCATCGCCGCGCTGTCTTTCCCAGAGGCCGCATCCGCATCGCCCAGAAAGCGCACATAGCCGCCAAACGGCAGCAGCGCGATCTGCCAGCGGGTGCCGCGCTTGTCCACGCGGCTCCACAGAACAGGGCCAAATCCGATGGAGAAGACTTCGGCGTGAATGCCGGACCATCGACCGACAATGTAATGGCCATATTCATGCACGGCCACAATCACGGACAAGGCGACCACGAATGTGACCACGGTGTAGAAAAAGCTTCCAAACTGCGGAAGAAGAGAAATTACGTCCAAAACTTTACCCTGCCCGTTGCTTCAGGACATCATCAGCCCCCTTACGGGCGAGATGGTCCACTTGCGAGACGTTATCAAGGGTCATTGCGGCATCAATGAGACTGGATTGCGCCTCCATATGCTCCAGAACCGCAGCAACCGTGTCTGCCATATCGGTGAACCGGCACTGCCCGGCGATGAAATGATCCAGCGCGCGTTCCTTGGCGGCATTGAAGACAGCCCCCATCATGCCGCCACGCTCCATCACCTGCCAGGCCAGACGCAGCGCCGGATAGCGGGCCTGTTCGGGCGCGCGGAAATTCAGCTGGCCCGCCAGCGCAAGGTCCAGCCGCGCAACCGGCAGATCCCGCCGCTCGGGCCAGTGCAGCGCATAGCCGATCGCATGGCGCATATCCGGTGCACCCACATGGGCCATCAGGGCGCCATCGCGAAAGCCGACAAGGGCGTGAACCAGCGATTCCGGGTGAACAAGCACCTCGATCTGACTGGGAGAAACACCAAAGAATTCACGTGTTTCAATGACTTCCAGCGCCTTATTAAACATCGAGGCGGAATCGATGGTGATCCGCTGCCCCATGTCCCAATTGGGATGGGAAGAGGCCTGCGCCAGGCTTGCCTTTGGCAGATCCTCCAGCGGCCAGTCCCGGAACGCACCACCAGAGGCGGTGATGATGATCCGCTCCACCTCATCGATCTTTTCGCCGACCATGCCTTGGAATACGGCGGAATGTTCACTGTCGACCGGAAGGATACGTGCGTTGTGCTGGCGCGCTGTATTCAGCAGCAACTGGCCGGCACAGACCAGCGATTCCTTATTGGCCAGCGCCAGCGTCGCCCCCTGCTCCAGTGCCTTCAGACCCGGCGCCAGCCCGGCCGCGCCAATGATGGCGGACATGACCCAATCAGCAGGGCGTGCGGCGGCCTCAAGCAGGGCTTCCGGCCCGGCCGCAGCCTCAACATCGGATCCGGCAAGGGCGGCACGCAGATCGTCCAGACGGTTAGGAAAGGCGGTGACAGCCACATCGGCCCGCAGCTCTATCGCGTCGGCGGCAAGCCGGGCAATATTGCCACCGCCGGTCAGCGCCACGGTGTCATAGTCGCCAGGCGCACGGCGGATCAGATCAATGGTGTTCTGACCGATCGATCCGGTGGCTCCGAAAATAGATATTTTGCGCATTATGCGACCCCGTTTGGCAGGGCTCCCAGCAGCATGAGGATAAGGATCATCGCCGACGCCCCCAGCATCCCGTCAAAACGGTCGAACAACCCACCGTGACCGGGGATGAGAGCCGAGGAATCCTTGACCCCCGTCCGACGTTTCAGCGCGCTTTCGGCGACATCGCCGAGCTGGCTGGCAAAGGAAACAAGAACCGATAAGACCACCAGCAGAGATCCTGCCTCGGTCTGGCCAGCAAACACCGCCCCGACCACCGCAGCGGCAACCCAGCCGGCCGAGGTGCCGGACCATGTCTTTTTGGGGCTGATGCGGGGCCAGAATTTTGGCCCGCCAATGATTTTACCGGCGAAATATCCGGCCACATCCGTGGCCACGACAACGCCGATCAGCCACAGCAACCAGCTGGGCCCCAGCGTATTGCGCAGCCAGATGAAGCCAAAACCGGCCAGCAGCACCCAAGGCGCATAGGAAAACCAGTCGCGCATATGGCCGCTCAGCTGGCTACGCCCCGCCATGACAGGCGCCAGCAGGATCGGCAGGACAAACTGAACCGGCACATAGGCCGCGGCCAAGACCGCAACGGCCACCAGCCCTCCCAGTTGCAGCTGCACGGCCCGGTTTTCAGGCTCCAGCATGCGCGTCAGTTCCCAGATCATCCCGCCACTGCAGGCCGCAATCAGGATTGTGAAAACAGCGCCGCCCGCCCAGACCGCATAGGCGCCGACAATCAGCATGACGATAGCCGAACCGAGACGCGGCAGAAGATCGGCCCACCGGCCGCTTGCGCTGCTCATGCTTTCACCCCGCCAAAGCGACGGTCGCGGGATCCGTATTTGGTGCAGAGCCGGGCCAGTTCTGTGCCGGTGAAATCGGGCCACAGAGTATCGATGAACTCATATTCTGCATAGGCCGACTGCCACAACAGAAAGTTCGAAATCCGTGCCTCACCGCTGGTGCGGATCACCAGATCGGGATCCGGCAAAACCCGCGTATCGAGGTATTTGGGCAGGGTTTCCTCATCGACATCGTCCGGATCAAGCCGCCCTTCGGCCACATCCCGTGCCAGACGCTTTGTCGCGCGGGCGACCTCGTCACGGCTGCCATAATTCAAGGCTATTGTCAGATTGGTGCCGCGGTTATTCGCCGTCACCTCTTCGAGCTGGTCCATCAGTTTACGCAGTTTGGCATCCAGCCTCACCCGGTCTCCGATGAAACGCACCCGTACATCCCGTTCTGCCAGCGCTTTCATCTCTTTCGCGATGTAGCGGCGGAACAGGCTCATAAGGCCGGCGACCTCAACCTGGGTGCGTTTCCAGTTTTCCGTCGAAAAGGCAAAGATGGTCAGGTATTCGATGCCCAGATCCGGGCAGGATTCGACAACTTCACGCACCCGCTTGGCGCCCGCGTGATGGCCAAACAGCCGAGGCCGCCCGCGCGACTGCGCCCAGCGGCCATTGCCATCCATGATGATTGCCACGTGGCGTGGCCCCTTGTCGGGGCCGCCGTCCAAAGCTGCGGAAGCGGTGTCAGATGTCATCTGACCGGATCAGACCTGCATGATTTCGGCTTGCTTGGTCTCAAGCGATGTATCGACGACCTTGATCATCTTGTCGGTCAGTTCCTGCACCTCGGCTTCCCAGAACTTCTGATCGTCCTCGGACATGCCGTCGGCCTTGGCCTTTTTGATCTGATCCATCCCGTCGCGGCGCACATTGCGCATGGAAACGCGGGCGTGTTCGGCGTAGCTGCCGGCCACTTTGGTCAGTTCGCGGCGGCGTTCTTCGTTCAGCTCGGGGATCGGCAGCATGATGATGGTGCCGTTGAGCTGCGGGTTGATGCCCAGACCGCTTTCGCGGATGGCTTTTTCAACCTTGCCGACCAGGCCCTTGTCCCAGACATTGATGGTGACCATGCGCGGCTCGGGCACGTTGACGGTGCCGACCTGGTTGATCGGGGTCTTGCTGCCATAGGCATCAACCATCACCGGCTCCAGCATCGAGGCCGAGGCACGACCCGTGCGCAACGAGGCAAATTCGGTCTTCAGGTTGGCAATGGCGCCATCCATGCGGCGCTGCAGGTCATCGGTATCGAGAATAAAGTCATCAGACATGGGTTTACTCTTGTTTTTGTTCTGGCCGCTCTTCAGGGCCGTTTGTGCCCCATGCAACCGTTTCGCATAGAACCTGTGCGGGATCAAACCGCTGAATCAGTTTTATGCAGTATCGCAGGAACTTGCGGCATATGAAACAGCCATGCCCTGCAAGCGCCGAAATCACCGCCGCTTGTGACCACTGCAGAGACGCCTGACACAAACAACCGGGGCACCGCACCGACCAGAAGAGCATGGGCCTTTCCGGTCGGTGCCAAAGGGCAGATCGAAATTGATCACAGAACCTTGGTAAAGGTCCCTTCGCCGGACAGCACGCCGCGGAAGCCGCCCGGTTCGTCCAGGCCAAAGACGATCAGAGGCAGGTTGTTGTCGCGCGCCAAAGCAATGGCGCTGGCGTCCATGACGCGCAGCCGCTTGGTCAGCACGTCATCATAGCTGATCGAGTCGTAACGCACCGCATCGTCGTGCTCTTTGGGATCTTTGTCGTAGACGCCATCAACACCGTTCTTACCCATGAAGATCGCCTCGCAGGCCATTTCATTGGCCCGCAGCGTGGCCGCGGTATCGGTGGTGAAATAGGGGTTTCCGGTGCCGGCCGCAAAGATGCAGACCCGCTTTTTCTCAAGGTGGCGCACGGCGCGGCGGCGGATATAGGGCTCTGCCACCTCATCCATGCGGATCGCCGAGATCACCCGGGTGAAGACGCCGATTTCCTCAAGCGCGGACTGAACGCCGAGCGCGTTCATCACGGTCGCCAGCATGCCCATGTAATCGGCTGTTGTGCGTTCCATCCCCTGCGCAGAGCCGCTGAGGCCCCGGAAAATATTGCCGCCACCAATCACCAGGCAAATCTCGACACCCAGATCGTGAACCGATTTCACCTCCTGGGCGATGCGCTGCACGGTTGGCGGGTGCAGGCCAAAGCCCTGATCGCCCATCAGCGCTTCACCAGAAATCTTGAGCATGACTCGGTTATAGGAGGGCGCCGACGTGGTGTTCGGCGTTTCGACTGTTTCGGGCATGTTGCGCTCCGCAGGTTGTCGGGGTTAATTTCCGGGCAAAATGACGGAATTCGCGCCCATGTTCAATGCGGTGTGACAGGGTTTCCGCAGGAATTTCTGGCAAGCCCAGCGAAACAGAAGGCAAAAGATGATACCCAGCGGAATTTCCCCCGACATGCCGGTGTTGATCGCCGGCCCCACGGCCTCGGGCAAGTCGGCACTGGCGCTTGAGATCGCCGAACAACAGGGCGGGGTGATCGTCAATGCCGATGCCAGTCAGGTCTATGATTGCTGGCGGGTGGTCACCGCCCGCCCCTCTGCTGCCGAGGAAGCGCGCGCGCCCCATGCGCTCTATGGTCACCTGCCCTATGACGCGACCTATTCAGCCGGGCACTGGCTGCGGGATGTCAGGGCGCTGCTGGACAACGGCCCGCGCCCCATTATCACCGGCGGCACCGGCCTCTATTTCAAAACACTGACCGAAGGCATGGCGGATATCCCCGCCACCCCAGCCGAGATTCGCCGCACTGCCGATGAGATGCACCTTGATGCATTGCGGGCCGATCTTGATGCGGACACGGCGGCCCGTATCGATATGGCGAACCGCGCAAGGGTTCAGCGCGCCTGGGAGGTACAGCGCGCCACCGGCCGCGGGCTGGCTGCCTGGCAGGCGGATACCCCGCCGCCACTGCTGCCGATCTCGGCCTGCGCTGCCTTTGTTCTGGACGCGGATAAGGACTGGCTGGAACAACGGATCAGGCTGCGCTTTGCCACCATGATGGAGTCCGGCGCCCTGGAGGAAGCACAGGCGATGCTGCCCCGATACGATCCGGCCCTGCCCTCGTGCCGGGCCATCGGTGTGCCTGAACTGATGGCACATCTTGGCGGCGACTACAGCCGCGAGGAGACCTGCGAAAAAGCGGCGATCGCCACCCGCAGATATGCCAAGCGGCAAAGAACTTGGTTCCGGTCCAATATGAAAGACTGGCGGAAAGTTGCTTTACCGTGACCCGGCCCATGTTTCGATTCTCGCATAGGGCGATTAATATCTTGTACGAATCAAACAAGTCTGCGCATTTGCGCCAGATATATCCATTTTAAAATAATTGAATCAAATGCCCTACGACCCAAGCCCCGTTGAGGAAATCTCGGTTTCCCCCCTGAAACAGCTGGCCCCTGAGGGGGACTGGGAGCTATCTTTGGCCCACCATAGGCAGAGTAGCCTGCTGATCTGGCTGACACGTGGCCAGGGTCTGGCGCTGGTCGATGGCAGCCGTCGCGGCTTCAGCGCCCATAACGCACTATTTGTTCCGGCGGGCAGCTTGTTTGCCCTTGAACTGGGGCGCAATTGCTTTGGCCATGTACTCCAGGTGCCGGGCAACAATGCGCTGGCCCTGCCGCGCAAGCCGCACCACCTGCGTGTCACCGAAGTTGCGGAACAGACCGCGCTGACCGGAATATTCGAGTCCCTCTACCGCGAGCAGGAGGCCCGCGCCGCGCTTTGGCACCGGGCAACACAGGCCTATGGCGAGCTGGCCGGGATCTGGCTGCGCCGTGAAATCCATGCGGCCGAGCTGACCGCCGGCCGTCGCAGCGCCGCGCGGCGCCTGTCCGCAGCCTATTGCGCCAGGGTCGTCGAACATTACAAGACCGGCATCAGCATGGCCGACCACGCCGCAGCGCTGGACGTCACGCCGACCCATCTGACTCGCGTCTGCAAAGCCGAAACCGGCAAGACAGCCGCCTCGCTACTGACCGAACGCCAGTACCACGAGGCCCGTCGTCTGCTGGTTCAGTCGGACCTGCCGATGCGTGAAATCGCCGATCTTCTGGGCTTTGGCAGTGCGGCCTATTTCACCCGTTTCATCAGCCAGCATTCGGGTCAGACGCCAAGCAAACTGCGCAAGCAGGCGAAGAACAAATAGGACATATAATTCAGGTTCTGACCTGGGCTCGCAATGAGACGCCAACCGGATCACGCCGCAGGCTTGGCGGCACTTGCCCCAGATGCGCAGTTAACGACACCCGAAATGTCGCAATTTTGCCCCCAAATGTCGATCCTATGCATTGACGTACCACCCGTTATCGGGCGGAATGCATCTATGGGAATACGAAAAAACTAATCTAGCGCCTGACTTGGCCTGACCCGCAGTAACTACCGCTGCCGGGAACGAGCCATCTCAACCCTTTGGCGCAACAGGGAGACTTAAATGACAAAAGAAACAATCAACGGTAAGCCAGTGCACTGGGCAGCAGAAATGCACGCCGAAGAAGTCAACGTCGGCAAATTGGACCGCCGCGAGTTTCTGGCCCGCGCCACCATGCTCGGCGTGACCTCGGCCGCTGCTTACGGAATGATCGGTCTGCAGGCCCCTGTTCAGGCTGCCACAGAGATGCAGCAAGGCGGCACTCTGCGCATGCAGCAGGAAGTACGGGCCCTGAAGGACCCGCGCACCTATGACTGGTCACAGTTGGGCAACCAAACGCGTGGTACCCTTGAATACCTGGTCGAATACAACTCTGACGGCACCTTCCGCGGTATGCTGCTGGAGAGCTGGGAAGTCAACGAAGACGCCACCACCTACACTCTGAACGTTCGCCCGGGCGTAAAGTGGAGCAACGGCGATGACTTCACCGCAGAAGATGTTGCGCGCAATATCGAAGGCTGGTGTGACAAGGGCCTTGAGGGCAACTCCATGGCCGGCCGGTTTGGAACCCTGATTGATGCCGACAGCTCAAAGGCAATCGAAGGTTCAATCGAAATTGTCGACAGCCACACTGTCCGCCTGAACCTGCCTTCGCCTGACATTTCGCTCATTGCCGGCATGTCCGATTATCCGGCGGCAATTGTTCACTCCAGCTTCCAAACCGAAGATTTCCTTCAGAATATCGGTACCGGCCCTTACAAGCTGACACTGCTGGAAGTGGGAGTCCAAGCCGCGCTGGACCGCGCCGAGGATCACACGTGGTGGGGTGAAGCAGTATTTGGCCGCCCGGCGCTTGACCGTATCGTATACACCGACTTCGGAACCGACCCATCTTCCTGGATGGCGGCGCTAGAATCCGACGAAGTGGATACGCTCTATGAGACCGTGGGTGAATTCATCGACGTGCTTGATAGCCTTGGCTATGTGAAATCCGAAGCTGTCACCATGAACTCCATCGTAATCCGCCCGAACCAGCTGGCTGAGATCGACGGCAAGAAACCCTATGCGGACAAACGCGTTCGTCAGGCGTTGCAGATGGCGGTTGATAACTCCATCTGTCTGGAACTGGGGTACGGCGGTCGCGGAGAGACAGCCGAAAACCACCATGTTGGCCCGATCCATCCGGAATATGCCGAACTGCCACCGCAGAAGGTTGATCCTGAAGCCGCACGCGCGCTGATGGAAGAAGCCGGCATGATGGATTTCGAACATGAAATCCTGTCGATCGACGATGACTGGCGCAAAAACACCACCGACGCAGTTGCGGCACAGCTGCGTGACGCGGGCTTCAAGGTGAAGCGGACCGTTCTGCCGGGTTCCACCTTCTGGAACGACTGGGCGAAGTATCCCTTCTCCTCGACCAACTGGAACCACCGCCCGCTTGGCGTGCAGATCTGGTCCCTTGCCTATAAATCTGGTGAGGCCTGGAACGAATTTGGCTGGGAAAATGCCGAGTTTGATGCCCTGTTGGCAGAAGCTCTGTCCATCGCTGACGCAGATAAGCGCCGCGAGATCTCCAAGAAAGGCCAGGCGCTTATCCAGGAAGAAGGCGTTACAGTTCAGCCTTACTGGCGCTCGATCTACCGCCATTCCAAAGAAGGCCTGGTTGGTCTCGACATGCACGTGTCCTATGAGCACCACCACTACAAGTGGGGCTGGGCAGCCTAATCGTGGCTTTGGCCATTTGAAAACAGGGCTGTCCCCTATCTGAAGGGGGCAGCTTTTTTTTCCGCACCAGCACAAACAGAAGGCCCACGCGCAGCAAGGGCCCCGCTGTTGCCAGACTGACAGGGAACCAAATGGGACTGTTCATATTGCGTCGAAGCGGTGTGATGCTACTGACGGCCTTGTGCCTGACGTTCATCGTCTTCACACTCACCAACCTATATCCAAACCTCGAAAAACTAGCCAAGACCCAAGGCAACTTTCGCATGAGCGACGAAGCCGTGGAAAGCTGGCTGGATAAAAACGGCTACATAGGGTCGATGCCAGTTAAGTACGGCCAATGGCTGGGGGTGGTTCCCGGTTGGACCTATACCGATGACGAGGGCATGGTCACCGGCCGCTGCATTCGCGGCTCTGTCACGGCTGAAGAGGCCGCCAACGCCACCAGCCTGTGCGGCATCATCCAGGGAAATTGGGGGAAGTCGACGGTTTTCAAGGAGGACGTCAGCGGTATCATTTCCAAACGTCTGGGCAATACCGGCTATTTGATGATGTGGGTGATGATTGTGATGGTGCCATCGGCGCTGATCATTGGCATCCTTGCCGGCATGCGCGAAGGCTCTGCCATGGACCGGTCGCTGTCGACCGTCTCCATCGTGACCACGGCAACACCGGAATATGTGTCAGGCGTGATCTTCATCGCGGTCTTCACCTCCTCCACTGTCGGGCTGAAGTGGTTCAAGGGCACCGCGACCTCGGCGATGGACAATCCGACCTTTGAAAACTTCACCCTGCCGGTGATCACCATTGCGCTTTACGGCATGGGCTATATCGCGCGCATGACCCGCGCCTCGATGACCGAGGTGATGACGGCGCAATATATCCGCACCGCCCGTCTCAAGGGTGTGAGCTTTCATAACATCGTGCTGAAACACGCCCTGCGCAATGCGCTGATCGCGCCTTTCACCGTTATCATGTTGCAGATCCCCTGGCTGCTGAACGGCGTTGTGATCGTTGAGACCCTGTTCAACTACAAGGGCTTTGGCTGGGTTCTGGTGCAGGCCGCAGGCAACAATGACATCGACCTTCTTCTGGCCGTTTCGGTGGTCTCGGTCGTGGTGGTTCTGTTCACCCAGCTGATTTCCGATATCGGCTATGTCTACCTCAACCCACGCATTCGCATTTCTTAAGGGAGGACAGTGAACATGGAACCGCTTACCTGGACCGGCTCTCTTGCCTTCCTCAACCCAATCCTGCAGGGGCTTCTTGTCCTGCTGGCCATTGCAATCCTGCTGTGGCTTGTCGCCAGCATCCTGCTGCCCGAAGGATCCACCAAGACAAACGCAGACGGCACCCTGAGCCTGAGTGGCGGCCCACGTGGGCTGGCAACAGCGGGGGTGAATTACAGCTTTATGGCGGTTGCCGGTATTGTTGTGATCTACCTCGTGCTGGGGATTTTCATGGGCACCGGTGCCGGCATTGCCGGCGCAATCGCCCAGCAACTTGTGCCGGTGTGGATCTCTCTGGTCCTGCTTTACTCCGCCTCCATCGCTTTCAAGCGAAAGCTGGGGCTTTACGGCAAGCTCTATGACAGTCCAATCGGCATGATCGGCTTTGGTCTGGTGATGTTCTGGGTCTTTACCGGCGTCTATGGCGCGATGGATCTGATCGTCACCCATGACGCGCTGTCGCAGGTCTCTGGCATGAAGAACAAAGTGCCCGGAACCCCGATGCGTGGCGCCACCGAGGAGGATTTCCAATGGTATCTTCTGGGGGGTGACAATCTGGCCCGTGATGTTTTCAGCCGCCTGATCAAGGGCGCCTGGGTGGTGGTGCAGATCGCGCCGCTGGCCGCGATCTTTGCCTTCATGGTCGGTATCACGCTGGGCCTGCCGGCGGGCTATTACGGGGGTCGTCTGGACACCATCCTGTCTTTTGCCGCCAACCTGATCCTCGCCTTCCCGGTGATTCTGCTGTTCTACCTTCTGGTCACACCAGAAATCATCGCCGCAGGTGTGCCAAACTATATGGCCACGGTGCTGTTCATCTTCCCGATCATCTTTATCGGGGTGCTGCTCAACTCGCGCTACTACACACGCCCAAAGCTGCGCAATCCACTGCTGACCTGCGTGCTGGGGGTGGCGATCTGGCTCTATCTGTCGCTGGTTTCCAACGGTGGTTATCTGGTCGAGGCACCGACCTACAAGATCCCCGGCCTGCCGGCCTTTGCCGATCTCTTCGACATTCCCGGCGGTATTCTGGTGGTCTTTGTTTCGGTGGTCTTTGTGAACTCGCCCACCGTGTTCCGGATTGTCCGGGGCCTGGCGATGGACATCAAGACCCGCGACTATGTGGCGGCGGCGCAAACCCGCGGTGAAGGCCCCTGGTACATCATGCTGTGGGAGATTCTGCCCAACGCGCGCGGGCCGCTGATCGTCGATTTCTGCCTGCGCATTGGCTATACCACCATCCTTCTCGGCACCCTTGGCTTCTTTGGCCTTGGCCTGCCACCGGAGAGCCCGGACTGGGGCAGCACGATCAACGACGGGCGCAAGCTGTTGTCGATCTACCTGCACCCCGCCCTGCCCCCGGCCTTCGCACTTCTGACGCTGGTTCTGGGATTGAACCTGCTGGCGGATGGCTTGCGCGAAGAAAGCCTGAAGGACTGATCCGAACCGGAGGGACCGGGGGCCTGCCCCCGGACCCCTGGGATATTTGGGGCAAGAGGATGAGGCATGACCCGCCCGCCCCATAAGGGAGATAGATAAATGAGCAAGATGGCAGAATATGACGGCCCGATCCTGGAGATCGACAAGCTGTCCATTTCCTTCTTTACCCGGTTGCGGGAAATTCCGGCGGTGATGGATTTCTCCGTCACCGTGCAGCCCGGTGAAGCGGTTGGTCTGGTGGGCGAGTCGGGCTGTGGCAAATCCACCGTGGCGCTAGGGGTGATGCAGGACCTTGGCAAGAACGGCCGTGTCGTTGGCGGATCGATCAAATTCAAGGGCCGCGATCTGGCGGAGATGTCCAAGGAAGAGCTGCGCGACATCCGCGGCAATGAGATCGCGATGATCTACCAGGAGCCAATGGCCTCGCTGAACCCGGCGATGAAGATCGGCCAGCAGCTGATGGAAGTTCCGATGATCCACGAAGGTGTCAGCGCCGAAGAGGCCCGCGCCCGCGCGCTGGAGGTGGTGACGGATGTGCGCCTGCCCGATCCGGAGCGGATGCTGAACTCCTTTCCGCACCAGCTGTCGGGTGGTCAGCAGCAGCGGATCGTGATTGCGATGGCGCTAATGTCCAAGCCCTCGCTGCTGATCCTTGATGAGCCGACAACCGCGCTGGACGTGACGGTTGAAGCCGCGGTGGTCGAACTGGTGAAGGATCTGGGCAAGAAATACGGCACCTCCATGCTGTTTATTTCCCACAACCTCGGTCTGGTTTTGGAAACCTGCGACCGGCTCTGTGTGATGTATAGTGGTGAGGCGGTGGAGCGCGGCTCTATCGAGGATGTTTTCGACAAGATGCAGCACCCCTATACGCAGGCGCTGTTCCGCTCGATCCCGCTGCCGGGGGCTGACAAGAACGCACGCCCGCTGGTGGCGATCCCCGGCAACTTCCCCCTGCCCCACGAACGCCCGCCCGGCTGTAACTTCGGCCCGCGCTGCGACTATTTTGAGGCGGGCCGCTGTGACAAGGACACTGTCATTCCAATGGCGCCCGTTGCAGGCAACGACCGCCATGAATCGCGCTGCCTGAAGTTCAATGAGATCGACTGGAACGCGCCGCTGGCGCTGGCCGAGCAGAAGGAAAAGACCGCGCCCGGCAAGGTGGTCCTGAAGATGGACAACCTCAAGAAATACTATGAGGTGGCAGCCAATGCGCTGTTTGGCGGCGGCGAAACCAAGGTTGTGAAGGCCAACGAGACGCTGAGTTTCGAGGCCCGCGAGAGCGAAACACTCGCCATCGTGGGTGAATCAGGCTGTGGCAAATCCACCTTCGCCAAGGTGCTGATGGGGCTGGAGACAGCCACCGAAGGCCAGATCCTGCTGGATAACCGCAATATCGAAGGCGTGCCCATTCAGGAACGCGACACCAAGACTGTTTCGGATGTTCAGATGGTGTTCCAGAACCCGTTTGACACGCTGAACCCATCGATGACAGTGGGCCGCCAGATCATCCGGGCGCTGGAGATCTTTGGCATTGGCGACAGCGAGGCGGACCGCAAAAAGCGGATGCTGGAGCTGCTGGATCTGGTGAAACTGCCCCGCGCCTTTGCTGAGCGGATGCCCCGGCAGCTGTCGGGTGGCCAGAAGCAGCGGGTGGGCATTGCCCGCGCCTTTGCCGGCGATGCCCGCATCGTGGTGGCGGATGAGCCTGTGTCGGCGCTGGACGTATCGGTTCAGGCCGCCGTCACCGATCTGCTGATGGAAATTCAGCGCGAACAGAAAACCACACTGCTGTTCATCAGCCATGACCTGTCGATCGTGCGCTACCTCAGCGACCGGGTGATGGTGATGTACCTCGGCCATGTGGTCGAACTGGGCGATACCGAGCAGGTCTTCTCACCGCCTTACCACCCCTACACCGAGGCGCTGCTGTCCGCGGTTCCGATCGCCGATACCTCGATCGAGAAGGAGCACATCGTGCTTGAGGGCGATATTCCCTCGGCGATGAACCCGCCACCGGGCTGCCCCTTCCAGACCCGCTGCCGCTGGAAATCCGAAGTGCCCGGCGGGCTCTGTGATACAGAGGTGCCACCGGTGCGCACTCTGGAGGGCGATCATCAGATCAAATGCCATCTGAATGACGAGACGTTGGCGAAGATGCGGCCTGTGATCAAGATCGCGGCAGAGTAAACGCTGCAAAAGATAAAGGCCGGGAAATAATCCCGGCCTTTTTTACTTGGGCAGATTTTTGTTACCTCGGCAGCCCGTTGCGTGCACAGCGCTCATCCAGTTTCTGCCAGTCATCCAGCCAAACAGGACCGCCCAAGGCGTCCAGTAGCGGCGACAATTGTTCTTCATAGGCTTTCCACTTGCCGAGGCCCTTGGTGTTGATTTTTTCGCGCGCCTGCAGGACCGATGCTGTCCGGACAAGGCCGCCGCCTTGTTCCGGGGTCAGGCAGTTCTGCTGCCATTCCAATCCGACATGTTCCAAAAGACCACGGATCTGGGTTTCAGGGTTCTCTACAAGCGCCCTGAAGGACTGCATCCGCATCTGGTCACCTAGCTTGGCTTTGAAATCTTCTGCAGACCCATAGGCCAAGCGGGTCAAATTGCCAATCGACGGCAACTGCTCGGAAAAGCCATTACCCATTGCAAAAAGAGTTGTATAATTTGACAGACCTACATCCATTGGATGGCGGACCATGAAGACAAAGCGGGCTTCGGGCAAAAGAAATTGCGCTAGGCCGATATCAAAACAATTGAGCGGCATCTTATCGACAATGATGTCTTTGAGGTCCGGCCGGTGTCCAAAAGCGGTCTTATGGTAGAAGTTCCGCAACGCAATTCGATCCTCTTCGCTGCAGGAAGACAGCCAGTCCCAAATAGATTGATCTGCCTGTTTTTTCTGGCTGATTACCACCTCGACCTGCGAAAGAGCGTATGACTCTCCAACGGTTGAGACCTGATCGTGCCGACCGAGTATGTTTTCTACCAGCGTGGTGCCTGATCTCGGCATCCCACAGACAAAAATCATTCGCTTGCCGCTGCGTTCAGATTCAGGATGCGTGATTGGTTGGAAAGCCCTTTTCTGTTCCGCCACCTTCGCTTTGATTGGAGCAATCTCAAAACCACTTGGGTTCGCACAGTTTGCTTTCCGAAATTTCGAGAACGCATACCGAAATCGACCCTCCTTCGCTGCTATCAAGCCAAGCACATTAGAAGCCAATGCCTGGGCGCGCGGCGTTAATTTCCCAGATTTTTCCAGCCTTTTCAGCCTTTTGATATGCTTATCATCCGCGCTCAAATGCCCGATTTGATACAGCTTGTTGATGGTGAAAATGTTTTTGGGATCAAGCTCCAGTGACCGTTGGAAGTTGGGAAAAGAACCTTCGATATCGCCGTCAAAAAACTGCATCTCTGCGAGTTTCAGCCATGCGAATGACCGGTCCGGCCAGCGTTCAGTAATAACCTTATGAAGTGAAATCGCGGTCTTCGCGTCCCCTAAATTGAAGTAACAAAGTGCCGCCTGTTCGAGGATCTGTCGCTCATGATGGCCATCCTCAAGAATTGGAAGAATCCGCTGCAACGCTTCAGCAAAAAACCTCGTAGAAATGAATTTCTCCACTTCCGCAAGACGGCGCTCAAGAGCGGAACCTTTGGTGCCGTTCTGGAAATTGGGGAAACGCGGTAACTCGGACATTTTGCCTCCAGCTTATGACTAGCTGGAAACTAATCCCATCAAGGTGAACTTCAGGTAAACCATCCAGCCCCAGGACCCATAGATTTCAGTCGAGCGTTGTCATTCACTGCAAGAAAACAGAGCGCTGACATTCCTGATGATTTTAGGCTGAGAGAAGCTCACACAACACAACTTAGGGTTTATATTGAACCTCCCGGCAAACCTCGTGTGGATGGCCGACGGGTGTTGCGTGATAATATATTATTCAGTCGCAAGGGTTTAGCGTAACGTGACGCCTTAAAGACCGCAGGCCTCACACGATCCAGTACAAATGTTGGAAGCGCTGAAGTGACAAAGGCATCATTGCCCAGATGATGGTCGGAATGGCCTCCGAACACAGCGAGAAATGACCATGATGATCCCTCTCGGTGATGCAAGCATCGCCTGTCGGGCAACGGATGCGGCATATTTCAAAGCGCATCTTTCGGCGGCCAGTTTAGACGACTTCGGCAGGTGGAGGGACTGGCGGCGTGTCGCAACACGCGACGATAGGAGTCCAAAGATCTTCTTCTCCACAATCGCGTTCGCCGCGCTCGTCATCTATTGATAATGTGTCCATTGTCTAAGCGGCCAAGCGTGGCATTTCCGCTGTTGGACAACTCAAAACACTGACACCGCCAGCAAAAACGTCCCCCCACTCCCACGCAGAAGGCGAAATCATCGCTCAGCTAAGCAGGGCCGCCGCAATCACCAGAAGATTGATGCCCGCGAAGGGCAAAAGCCCAGGAACCCGCTTGTGCAAAAGCGCGCCTGCGATGGCCAGAACCGGAGCGGCGGCAAAGGCCAGATAGATCACCAGCATGACAAGCAGAGCCACCGGCCCTTCTGCATCGCCAAAGGGATAGGCCCCCAGTTGCGCCGCCTTTACCGCCAGTCCGGTTGCCGTCCCGCAGATCCCGCCAAGGAGGCTGGCCCGGATATGGCTGCCGTCGCTGCTGGCAGGCAGCATGCTCTCAACGATTTCACGGGTCGGTGTGCTGTCGGGTTGCCACTGCAGCCGGTCAAGACGTTCTTCAAAGCTTCTGGCGTACATGGGGTATTCCTCCTGACTGTCCGGAGAAATTTACAAAAAATTAAGGCAAATTAACGGCAGTTAAGAGGTACTAACAGGACATTAAGGCGGAGTTAAAGAGACATTAACGCCCGAGGGGCAATCAGCTTCCCCAGATCACCTTCACATAGTTCTGGGTTTCCTTATAGGGCGGCACGCCACCGTATTTCGTAACCGCTTGCGGCCCCGCGTTATAGGCCGCCAAAGCTAGACGCCATGAACCGAACTTCTTGTATTGCCACGATAAATACCGCGCGCCACCTTCGAGGTTTTGTTTCGGATCACCGGGATCAACGCGCAGCAACCGGGCCGTTCCCGGCATCAGCTGCGCCAGCCCCAACGCGCCCTTGTGGGATTTTGCATTTGGGTTCCAGCCGCTTTCCTGCTGCACCAGACGCAGGAACAGATCCTCCGGAACGCCATGGGTCTGGGCGGCTTCGCGCGCCATATCCATATAGATCCCGCGATACTTGCCCTGGTACGGAAGGTTCAGGCCAAGCGTGGCCGTTTCCTGTTTCGGCTTTAGCCGCGCCGAGCCGCGATACTGGCTCGCCGCGCGCCCATCCAGAACCTTGAGCTGAGATGAAAACAAATTGCGCTGGCTGCGCGAGCCAAACACATCCGCCGAAACAGCCCCCGCACAAAGCGATGCCGCCGCAGTTGTCGCAATGACGCGCAGAATGAATGTCATAAACTGCCCCCAGTTCCCTCCCGAAGATATAGGGCAATTGGGATGAATTCAAAAGATTCTGTCGTCCGCACGCAGCTTGGCAGATTTCAGCCCGCCTCTGCTTTTTCTTCCAGCTCCAGCCATTCTTCCTCGGCAGCGGCCAGTTTCTCCTGCCGTTCGACCAGTGCTTCGGTGGCCTTCTTGAACTTGACCGGCTCGCGGGTGAACAGCTCCGGGTCCGCCATCAGCTGTTCCAGCTTGCCGATTTCCTTCTCCAGCCGCTCCAGTTCACCCGGCAGCGCCTCAAGGCGGTGCTTTTCGGTGAAGGACAGCCCGGCCTTGGGCTTGGCCTCTTGCTTCGGCTTGGAGGACTTGGAGACCTTGTCCTTTTCCGCCGCAGGGGCCGCATCAGGGGCGCGTTGGATCTGATAATCGCTCCAGCCGCCCGCATATGCCACCGCCTGACCGTTTCCTTCCATGGCGATGGTCTGGGTCGCCACCCGGTCAAGGAAATCACGGTCGTGGCTGACCAGCAGCACGGTGCCATCGTAATTGTCCAAAAGCTCCTGCAGCAGATCCAGCGTTTCCACGTCCAGATCGTTGGTCGGTTCATCCAGCACCAGAAGGTTGCTTTGCCGCGCCATAAGCTTGGCCAGCAGCAATCGTGCCTTTTCCCCACCCGAGAGCGACCGCACCGGCGCACGGGCCTGGCTTTCGTCGAACAGGAATTCCTTGAGGTAGCCAACCACATGTTTTGGATTGCCGCGCACCATCACCTGATCGGCCTTGCCCGAGACCCCCATTTCAGGATCGCTGGTCAGATTGTCCCACAGGCTCATATCCGGGTTCAACTGATCGCGGGCCTGATCAAACAGCGCCAATTCCAGCGAGGTGCCCAGTTTCACTGTGCCCTCGTCCGGTGCCTCCTGCCCAAGCAACATCTTCAGCAAGGTGGTCTTGCCGGTGCCATTGGGACCAACAAAGGCGATCCGGTCGCCACGCTGCACCTTCAGTGAGAAGTTTCTGACGATCTGCTTGTCGCCGTAGGCCTTGGTCAGACCCTCGGCCTCGATCACTTTGCGGCCCGATTTGGGGGCCGAATCCAGTGCAAATTCCGCGGTGCCCTGACGTTTGATCTGGCTGGACCGCTGCGCCTTCAGGTCATGCAGCGCGCGGACCCGGCCCATATTGCGCTTGCGGCGCGCGCTGATGCCTTCAACGGCCCAGCGGCTCTCGGATTTGATCAGCCGGTTCAGCTTGTGGCGCTGCTGGTCTTCGTCATCCCAGATCTTGTCGCGCCATTCCTCAAAGGCCTCGAACCCTTTTTCCTGACGGCGCACCTGGCCGCGATCAATCCACAGGGTCGCGCGGGTCAGCGCGCGCAGAAAGGCGCGGTCGTGCGAGATCAGCACATAGGCGGTGCGGGTTGCCTTCAGCTCCCCCTCCAGCCAGCCGATTGCCTCGATGTCGAGATGGTTGGTCGGTTCATCCAGCAGCATCAGATCCGGCGCCTCAGCCATCAGCTTGGCCAAGGCAGCACGACGACGCTCGCCACCCGAGGCGGTCTCAACCGGGCGATCGGGGTCGAACTTAAGCCCCTCACCGGCCCGTTCCACCTTATACATTTCACCCGGCTCCAACCCGGAGGCAGCAAATTCCCCAAGCGTGGCAAAGCCTTCCATCTTGGGGTCCTGCTCCATGTAACCCACAGACCGGCCCGGCGGCACCACAATTGTGCCGGCATCGGCCTCAACCAACCCCGCCATAACCTTCATAAGGGTGGATTTGCCCGATCCATTGCGGCCCACCAGTGCGACGCGGTCGCCGGGCTGAACCACCAGATCAAGATCGGAAAACACCGGGTCGCCGCCGAAAGTCAGCGAAATACCGGTCATCTGCAATTGAGGAATACGTGCCATGAATGCCAGCTAAACCGGCGCAATTCGGGCGTCAACGCCCCGGCTTCATCTTTTCATAAATACTCAGTTGCACCGGCCACCGCCCGGAGCAGGCGTTTGCGGGCGGGCGGGATGGCTGCGATTTCCAAACCCGTGAACACATGCAGCGTATTCAGCTGCCGGTCCACCACGGCATGATCACTAACCAGCCCCCCCATCAGCAAATAACTGCGCAACAGCGAAGGCATATGCTGCAGCGCAGCCCGTGTATCCGGTTTTTGATCAGAATCGGTTGAGAACCGGACGACTTGCGGCGCTTTTACTGCAGGCCGCCAGTGGGCTGGCGCCAGATATCTGTGCGCCAACAGCGCAAAGGCATCCCGGTAGAGAGCGGCATCGGTTCCAGCAAAGGAACTACAGCCAAACAGCATCCGGATGCCTTTTTTGTCCACAAATGCAGTGATCGCCCCCCAGGCCATGCGCAGAATATCCGGATCGCTCCAGTCCGGATGGACGCAGAAACGGCCCATTTCAACCAGCGGGCCATCAAAACAACCCAGCCGGTCCAGATCATAGAACTGCGCCGCATAGCTTTGTCCTATATCCGGGCCGCGCTCCAGAACCAGCATCCGGAAACAACAGACCAGCGTTCCAGAGCGAGCGTCCTTAACCAGCACATGGGCACAGATCCTGTCGTAAGCGTCCTGATCGGTGGCCTGGGTCTGGAAACACAGGCTGCGCAGCGCCTGGGCTGCGGCAATATCATCGCCCGTCGTCGCAAGACGCGCGATGTAGCGGCCCTTATTGATCAGCGTCTGCTGTTCGGCCATTTGCCGTCTCCGCTGCCCGAGTGATCAACGCAGGTTTTCCCGCGCCGCAGAACTGTGACAGCGCGCTGACGCCCTGTCTATTCAGCCAACAAATCAGCCGGGTTGAAGTTGCCGATATTGCCCAGCAGCTGGCGCAGGAAGGTTTTGTCCTGAATGCCAGATTCGGTGACCCGGCGTTCCAGGGGAATCACGTTTCCGTCTTCCAGACCGAAGCGTTCAACTCCGCTGACAACGCCAGCATCGGTAAAGCTGATCGCGACGAGTTCACGCGAAACGGCCTCCGGTGCTTTTGCCCCGTAGTGACGGAAACGGGTCTCGATGTAATAGTAGCCGCTGTTGTCCAAAACCCCGGTAGAAGACGGCACACCGATGGTTTCAGCGACCGAATCCCGCGTATCAACGCCAAGAACAACCTCAGCGAGGTCCTCCTCGGAGGGGATATACCCGTGATCCCGGTACATCGCGGTGCAACCCGCAAGCGCGGCGCAGGCGGCCGCAAGAATGATGCCTTTGAACGGCAAAGTGACAGTGTATGCGTCCGCAGGCATGTAGCCCCCCTTGACTTGGCTTGAATACGCCTAAGAACCCGATTACCTAATGCAGCCTCCCGGTTCAAGAAATGAAAGTTGCCGCGATGACAGACACTCATGATTTTCGCGTTGCCGATCTGCCGCAAAACAGCGCCACAGCCTTTGATCTGCGCCCCGCTGCGGGCGAACTCAAGGCGATTGCCGCCGAACTTGGCCTCAACGGGCTGCGCAAGCTGCGCCTGACCGGCACCATCCGGGCGCGCGGCAAACAGGACTGGCAGCTGAACGCCGACCTTGGGGCCACGGTGGTGCAGGACTGCGTTGTGACGCTGGACCCTGTGACCACGCGCATCGATCAACCGGTCGAGCGGGTCTACCTTGCCGAGCTGGCCATCCCACAGGAAGAAGAGGCCGAGATCCACGAAGATGACTCGGCGGAACAGCTGGGCAGCCATATCGATGTGCGCGAGGTGATGATCGAGGCACTGGCGCTGGCATTGCCGCAATATCCGCGCAAGGCGGAAGTGGAGCTGGGAGAGGCGGTTTATACCGAACCCGGCAGCAAACCGATGACAGATAAGGACGCCCGGCCATTTGCGGGCTTGGCGAATCTGCGTGATCAGCTAGAACAGGACGAATAAGGCGACAATTCGCCACCCTGCCCGTTCAGTTCAGTAGCTGCCGGGCCGGAGTGCGGAAAAACCGCTTGCGCGAAAAGAAATTAGCAGTATTTTCGCGCGCTCATCGGAATTTTGGTTGGACATCGGTGAGGCTGAGGCCTAAACGCACGTCACACCGATTGAATCGAGAACGGAAACTGCCGCGCGGGCACCTGCCCCCAAGGCCCTGATAGACAAAGGTTGAGACAATGGCTGTCCAACAGAACAAAGTATCCAAATCGCGTCGCAACAACCGCCGCGCACACGATGCCCTGGTTGCTGCAAACCCGAACGAGTGCCCGTCCTGCGGCGAGCTGCGCCGTCCGCACCATGTTTGCCCCTCCTGTGGTTCCTACGCCGATCGCGAAGTGATCGCACAGGCTGACGAGACCGACATCGACGAAGACGCGGCCTAAGGCTGCGCCTCATGGGAACCGCCAGGCAGGCTGATCTATGAACGCTGGGATCGACCAGAACGATAAGACTGCCGGGCGGATCACCATTTCGGTTGATGCCATGGGCGGCGATGCCGGCCCCGCTGTTGTGGTGGCCGGTCTCGAGAAATCCGCCAAAAAGAACCCGGCTATCGGGTTCATTTTGCATGGCCCCAAAGAACAGCTTGCTCCGCTTGTTGCCAAGCGTCGCGGGCTGAAAGACCGTGTCGAAATTCGCGATGCCCGCGATGTTGTCACCATGGAGGATAAACCCTCTCAGGTGATGCGCAACGGCAAGACCACCTCGATGTGGTCCGCATTGGATGCGGTGAAAAAAGGCGAAGCTGCAGGGGCTGTCTCCTGCGGGAACACTGGCGCGCTTATGGCTTTGTCCATGCTGCGCCTGCGCAAACTGCCGGGCGTTGATCGTCCGGCAATTGCGATTCTGTGGCCCTCGCTGAACCCGCAAGGCTTCAACGTGATGCTGGATGTGGGCGCTGATATTCGCGCCGATGCCAAGGATCTGCTGCAATATGCCCTCATGGGCACATCCTATATTCGCAATTCAATGGACATCGCGCGGCCACGTGTTGGCCTGCTGAATGTCGGAACAGAAGAACACAAAGGCCGCGCCGAGCTGAAAGAAGCCCATGCGTTGATCAGCGATTTTGCGCCCCAGGCCAATTTCGATTTTGTCGGCTTTGTCGAAGGCAGCGATATCCCCGGTGATGTGGCCGATGTGATTGTCACCGACGGTTTCACTGGCAATGTGGCGATCAAAACCGGCGAAGGCACCGCCAGCCTGATCCGCACCGCCCTGCGCGAATCCTTTCAGTATTCACTGCTTTCCAAGCTCGCGGCCCTGCTGGCCTATACCTCGCTCAGCCGGTTGTCCAAACGGATCGACCCGCGCCGGGTGAATGGCGGCGTGTTTCTGGGTCTCAACGGCACTGTGGTGAAATCCCACGGCGGCGCCGACGCACTGGGTGTGTCGGCAGCGGTGAAACTTGCCTTCTGTCTGGCCGAGCATGGTTTCGCAGAAAAGCTGGCCGCACGGGTTGCATCCGTATCGGAGCTTACCCAAAGTGAAGAGGCCGACGCAGAGTCGGCGGCAGAAATTTCAAGAGACTAAAAGGCAGGCCCCGACTATGACCCGACGCGCAGTGGTAACCGGTGTAGGCCATTATCTCCCCGAACGTGTGGTCGAAAACGCCGAATTCGAGGCAACGCTGGAAACCACAGACGAGTGGATCCGCTCGCGCTCGGGCATCGAACGGCGCCATTTCGCCGCCGAAGGTGAAACCACGTCCGATCTGGCCACCCATGCCGCCCGCGCCGCCCTGCAGGATGCCGGCATCGTCGCCGATGACATTGATGCGATTGTTCTGGCCACATCGACCGCCGATCTGACTTTTCCTTCAGCCGCTACCATGGTGCAATCCGCATTGGGTATGACCCGTGGCTTTGCCTTCGATCTGCAAGCCGTTTGCGCCGGTTTCGTCTACGCGCTGACCAATGCCAACGCGCTGATTCTGTCGGGTCAGGCCGAGCGTGTTCTGGTCATTGGCGCCGAGACATTCTCGCGGATCATGGACTGGACCGACCGCGGCACCTGCGTGCTGTTCGGCGATGGCGCAGGCGCTTTGGTTCTGGAGGCGCAAGAGGGTGCGGGCACCAGCGATGATCGTGGCATCCTGTCGACCGATCTGAACTCTGACGGGCGCTACAAGGACCTTTTGTTTGTGGATGGTGGTGTGTCGACCCAGACTACCGGACAGCTGCGGATGCAGGGCAATCAGGTGTTCCGCCACGCGGTGGAAAAACTTGCGGGTTCGGCCCATACAGCCCTGGACCGGGCCGGTCTGGGCGCTGATGACGTCGACTGGATTGTACCGCATCAAGCCAATATCCGAATCATCCAGGGCACCGCCAAGAAAATGGGGCTGAGCATGGATAAGGTGGTCGTCACCGTTCAGGACCACGGCAATACTTCTGCCGCCTCGATCCCGCTGGCGCTATCGGTTGGCAAAGCACGCGGTCAGATCAAAAAAGGCGACCTGATCGTCACCGAAGCCATTGGTGGCGGCCTGGCATGGGGCGCAGTAGCCCTTCGTTGGTAATTTTACGCGATATCTGACCTATTTAGGCCCTTCCTGCAATTCGTTGATATTGACAGGGAAATTCCCTGCAACATATCCTTATCGAAACAGCGGGGAATAGCATGACCGAAAAGACACTTACCAGAATGGACCTGAGTGAAGCGGTTTTCCGCGAGGTGGGACTGTCGCGCAACGAAAGCGCGCAGCTTGTCGAAAGCGTGTTGAACCATATGTCGGATGCGCTGGTGCGCGGCGAACAGGTTAAAATCTCGTCCTTTGGAACCTTCAGCGTGCGCGATAAATCCGCCCGCGTGGGTCGCAACCCAAAGACCGGCGAAGAAGTACCTATTCAGCCCCGCCGGGTGTTGACCTTCAGACCGTCGCACCTGATGAAGGACCGGGTTGCAGACGGTAACCGTAGCTAACGGGACTTTAGACAATGCCAAAATCTCCAGACGCCTTCCGCACCATTAGCGAGGTGGCCGACTGGCTTGGCATTCAGGCCCACGTACTGCGGTTCTGGGAAAGCAAATTTTCCCAGATCAAACCGGTTAAACGTGTCGGCGGGCGACGCTATTATCGCCCGGCGGATATGCAGCTGATCGGCGGCATCAAGAAACTTCTGCACGATGACGGGCTGACCATCAAAGAGGTGCAGGGTATTTTGCGTGATGCGGGCGTCGCTCATGTGTCGTCGCTGTCCAAGTCTCTGGACGAACCCGCCGACCCTCAGGCACCATCCCCTGCCTCTGCCCGACCGCTTCCCGGTCCGAGTGAACTGGAGATGGATGATGACGTTGATACATCCGAGGTCCAATTGGACATGCTTTCTCCGGATGCTGTCTTGGACCATGCTCCAAACAACGAAGCCCCGCCGCAAGCGGGCGCCGAATCCTGGTCTGTGCTGCAAACACCCTCCGAGGCTGCCCCTGTCGCACCGGCTCTGACGCCCGGTACCGAGCAGACCCCGGCTGCCGAACAGGCGCCTGTATCTGCCCAGACGGAACCGCCACAGGCCCCCGCTGCGCCCGACCCCGCCCCCATTGCAGAACCGACGCCCGTTCAGACGCATTTCGATGATCTGGCGCCGGCTGCTGAACCCGAAGCTCCGATAGCCGAAGTAGCAGAGCCAGTTTCCGAAGACACGCAGCCCATGACAGAAGCGGCAGAACCCGTTTTCGAAGACACGCAGCCCTTGGCCGAAGCGCCAGCGCCCGCTTTCGAAGACACGCAGCCCATGGCCGAAGCGGCAGCGCCCGCTTTCGAAGGCATGCAGCCCCTGGCCGAAGCGGCAGCGCCCGCTTTCGAAGACCCGCAGCCCATGGCCGAAGCGGCAGAGCCCGCTTTCGAAGACCCGCAACCCATGGCCGAAGCAGCAGAACCCGCTTTCGAAGACACGCAGCCCATTGCCGAAGCGGCAGAGCCCGCTTTCGAAGACATGCAGCCCATGGCCGAAGTGGCAGAGCCCGCCTCGGAGGAGATTGCGCCAATGGCCGGGGTCGCCGATCCTGCCCCCGAAAACCTGCAGCCGTATGAATTGAACGCGAATACGCCAACAGCGGAGCCTGGACCGGATGCGCAAGTCGCGCCGTCGCCTATACCTGCTGCCGCGGCCATCGAAACGCCTGCCTCTCTTGTTGGCGGCAACGGCACCGGGCCGGGCGAACTGTCGGTCCCACCCGGCGGGCATTTGCTGTCCCGGCTGCCAAAAGTCTACGAGATTCCGGCCCCGGTGCGTGGCGACGTCGAAGCCTGTGCAGCAGAATTGCGCGCCTGGCTGGCGACTAAATAAATTTCTACCTCCACAGGAGAAAATCCCGGATTGCCTCTTGTGCCCGCCAGTAAAACCAGTAGAACGCTCCTCAGAACGGGCTATGGCGCAGCCTGGTAGCGCGTCCGTCTGGGGGACGGAAGGTCGCAGGTTCGAGTCCTGCTAGCCCGACCAAACAAAAACGCCCGGGTGTGCAAACACCCGGGCGTTTTGTGCATCTGAGGGTCAAATCGCTGCATCGCGAATTGCCTCTGCGACAAAAATCGGAGAGCATCGCAACACGCGCGGTGACGGAGGAGAGCAGCGATGACAGGGGTTCTGCCCAGCCAAGCCATTGAAAGCATGCTGGAAGACGGAGAGATCACACTGGACCGGCCGCTGGCCGATGGTCAGGTGCAACCCGCCAGCCTGGACCTGCGTCTTGGCCTCACGGCCTACCGGGTGCGCGCATCCTTTTTGACCGGTCAGGGCCGCAGCGTTGCTGACCGGCTGACCGAATTCGAGATGCATCGCATCGATCTGAGCAATGGCGCGGTGCTGGAAAAAGGCTGCGTCTATGTTGTTCCCCTGATGGAGGCCCTGGCGCTTCCCAACGACATCTCGGCCGTGGCCAATGCCAAATCCTCCACTGGCCGTCTGGATCTTCTGACCCGCACCATCACCGATGGTGGCGAGGAATTTGACCGGATCAAACCGGGCTATTCCGGCCCGCTCTATGCCGAGATCTGCCCCCGCTCTTTCTCGGTTCTGGTGCGCCCCGGTATGCGGCTCAACCAGATCCGGTTCCGCAAGGGACAGGCGGTGCTCAGCGACGCTGAGCTGAGCGCCCTGCACGCCAGCTCGCCGCTGGTGGATGGTGAGGCGGTCATCGAGGATGGTCTGGGCTTCTCGGTCGATCTGAAATTGCCGGGAAGCGATCTGGTTGGGTATCGTGCCAAGCCGCACACCGGCGTGATCGATCTGGACCGGATCGGCGAATATGATCCGCAGGAATACTGGGAGGAAGTGCGTAGCCAGGATGGCCGCATCATTCTGGACCCCGGTGCCTTCTACATTCTGGTTAGCCGCGAGGCCGTCCATATCCCGCCGCAATATGCCGCCGAAATGGCCCCCTATCTGGCCATGGTCGGTGAATTCCGGGTGCATTACGCGGGCTTCTTTGACCCCGGTTTCGGCCATGACGCCGCCGGTGGTGCGGGGTCGCGCGGGGTGCTGGAAGTGCGCTGCCACGAGGCGCCCTTTGTGCTGGAGCACGGGCAGGTCGTGGGCCGTCTGGTCTATGAACGGATGGCAGAGGAGCCAGAGCAGCTCTATGGGTCGGGGATTTCTTCGAACTATCAGGGACAGGGGCTGAAACTGTCCAAGCATTTCCGCACTCCGGGCTGACCAATGGCGTGACTGCGCGGCGCTGTCCCCGGTTCACTCCGGGGTCGGCGCTTTTGGGTCAGAAACGCCCGATTTTGCGCATCACACGCATCTGTTTTTTCATCCGGTTCTTGTCCGGCCCGGCCGGACCCTTGCCACTGCCCTTTTTCCCGGCAGCCGCATCAATGCCCTTGTCCACGGCGGCATTCACCGCGCGCCGGGTGATCTGACGGATCACCATATTGATCAGCTGATTCATATTCATCGGCAATTCACCTGTTGTTTGCACCCGCAACATAGTCGCAGAATGCGCCGGTTTTGCGGCGCTCTACTCTTCGAACAGTTCCGGTTGGTCGGCGTCTTCATCCGGTTCATGCCCGCCCAGCGGCAGGCCACCCGGTGGCGGGCGGTTCTCCAGCAGCCCTGCGGCGCGCAGCTCCTTCAGGCCGGGCAGATCGCGTGCACTTTCCAATCCGAAATGATCCAGAAACTGCGGCGTGACCACAAAGGTCACCGGCCGGCCAGGTGTCATCTTGCGCCGTCCCAGACGGATCCACTCCATTTCCAGCAGCTGATCGATGGTGCCGCGCGACACAGAGACTCCGCGCACCTCTTCGATCTCGGCTCGCGTGACCGGCTGGTGATAGGCAATGATGGCCAGGGTTTCGACCGCCGCCCGGCTGAGCTTGCGGGTCTCAACCGTTTCTTTCTGCATCAGAAACCCCAGATCAGGCGCGGTGCGGATCGCCCAGGCCTCTCCGACGCGCACAACACGAACCCCGCGCCCCTCATAGCGTTTGCGCAGATGTTCCAATGCGGCGCCGGGATCCGATCCATGCGGCATACGGGCGGCCAGCTCGCGCACGCTGACCGGCTCGGCGCTGGCAAACAGCACCGCTTCGACCATGCGTTCCTGTTCGGCCAGGGGGGGCGATTCAAACAGGCTTTCAGAGCCGTCGTCCTGCGGGGCTGCGTGATCGTCCATCAGCTTTCCTTCTCGCAGCTGCGCAGTTGGAGGGGTTCGAATGAGGCGCTCTGGCGCAGTTCCAGCCGGCCTTCCTTGACCAGTTGCAGCGCCGCCGCAAAGGTCGAGGCCGTGGCCGAGCGCCGTTTGACCGGGTCACTGTGCCAGCCATCCGGCAGATAGCTGAGGATATCGGTCCAGCCGCCGGTGAACCCCAGCAGGCCGCGCATACGTTCCAGCGCTTCTTCCATGGTGAAAACCGATTCGCGGTCCATCACAAAGGGGCGGAAATCATCACGGGTGCGGATGCGGGCATAACCCTGCATCAGGTCCAGCAGATTGGCGCTGTAGGTCACGGACCGGACACGCGTCATGTTTTCGGAATGGCCACGGGCAAAGAAATCGCGCCCCAGCCGGTCATGGGCCATCAGCCGGGCTGCGGCGTCGCGCATGGCCTGAAGGCGTTCCAGCTGGAAGGCCAGATGGGCGGCCAGCTCATCGCCGGTGGGGCCTTCGTCGCTGGGGTCTGGTGGTAGCAACAGCCGGGATTTCAGGAATGCCAGCCATGCAGCCATGACCAGGTAATCCGCTGCCAGTTCGATGCGCAGTTCTTTGGCCTTGTCGACAAAGGACAGATACTGGCGCGCCAGATCCAGCACGGAAATCTGCCGCAGATCCACCTTTTGGGTGCGCGACAGCGTCAGCAGCACGTCCAGCGGCCCTTCAAAGCCGCCGACATCCACAATCAGCGCTTCAGCCGCCAGCCGTTCCTCGACCGTCAGTTCCTGTTCTTCAAAGAGGTTTTCAGCCATATACCTGTCCGCCCATAAGGGCAGATAGTTCAGCCTCAGCCGCTTCAATGTCAAGTTCTGCGGGGGCTTTGCGTGCAGACATCGCCGCCATCGCCCGTGTCTGGGCAATATCCGACATTTCTCCGGCGGCGGCGGCCGTCTCGCCGCGCTCGTCCAGGCTGGCGTTGCACAGCAGGATCACATCGCAGCCCGCGGCCAGCGACCGGCGCGAGATGTCGCCATAAGAGCCCGACAGCGCCTTCATCGAGATATCATCGGTCATGATCAGCCCGCCGAACCCGATGTCTTCGCGGATCACCTGCATCACCTTGGGCGACAGGGTCGCCGGTTCGCTGTCAATCGCGTCATAGACCAGATGGGCAGTCATACCGAGCGGCAGATCGTTGAGCGTCCGAAAGGCGGCGAAATCCGTCTGGTCCAGCACTGTGGCATCCGCGGCGACACGCGGCAGACCAAGATGGCTGTCAGCGGTGGCACGGCCATGGCCGGGGATATGTTTCAGCACCGGCAGGACACCGCCGTCCAGATGTGCCTGCGCCACCTGCCGGGCAATTTCCACCACGGCCTCAAGGCCATCGTCATAGCAACGGTTTTTCAGGAACTCATGGGTTTCGGCACCTGCAATATCCGCCATTGGCGCGCAGTTGCTGTCGATCCCAAGGCGGCGCAGCTCCTGCGCAATCAACCGATAGCGCAGATACATGGCGCGCGGCGCAGCGTCTTTGGCGCGGGCCACGTGATCCAGCGGCGGCAGCCATTGGCGCGCCAGCGGCGGGCGCAGGCGCTGGACCCGGCCGCCCTCCTGATCGATGGTAATAAGACAGTCGCGTCCAACCGCCTCGCGGAAATCATCACACAGGGCGCGGATCTGATCGGCACTGTCGATATTGCGGGCAAACAGGATGAACCCAAATGGCGAGGTGTCGCGGAACAGTGCTTTCTCTTCCGCGGTCAGGCGCAGGCCCTCGGCGTCGAGAATTGTCGCGCCAAAGCGCATCAGCGGTGCACCACCGGAATGCATTCGGCCCGGCCAGCCGCCAGCTCTGAGCAGAAACGGCGGGCCATGGCGAGATCGTCAAATCCCTTCACCCGCAGGCGATAGAAGATCCGACCGCCACTTTCAGCGCGCTGTATAACGCGTTGCTTTCCTTCAAAGAAATCTGGGAACCGGCCTTGGATGCGATCCCATTCAGAGCGCGCAACCGCAGCGCTTTCATAGGCGCCGAGCTGCGCAAGACGGGTGCCTGCGGCCACTGTGGCAATATCCGCTTCGACCTCGGACGCGGCGGCGGGAACAACCACGTCAACCGAGGATGACAGGCTGGCCGGACGGGCCGTCGGACGCAGAGAGCGGGCATTGCCGGGCATCACCTGCAGCGCCGGGGTGGCCGGGCTCACAGAGGGGGTGGTCACAGCGCTGATAGGTTCAGGCTGCACGATGGCTGGCGCCGGAACAGAGGCCGGAACAGAAACGGGGGGGGAGGCCGGAACAGACTCGGATACCGCAGCCACAGTGACGGTTTCTGCCATTGGCTCCAACGGGGTGGCACCAACAGTCAACTCTGCCAGCAGGGCATCCATCTGTCCCTGCTCAAAGGCATCTTGGTTCGCGACCTGATTAGTGACCTGATCTGCCTCGCTGCCGGGAATGGGCGCTTTCAGGGTTTCCACCTCGGTGAGTTCGACCAGCGGTTGGTCGTCTTCGGTCAGGGTGACGGCCGAAGGGGCCAGAACCAGACGATCGGCTGGCGCAGCAGCGCCGCCGGTTGCGGCCACCGCATTCACCGCGAGCCCCTGATGATCCGCCGCCAATCCACCGGGATCAGCAGGCTGCACCCGCATCGGGCCCTCAACAGCGCGCACCACGGGCACGCCGCTCACATCGCGCGAAATAATCTCATAGCTCCAGACGCCAACACCAACGATCAGCGCCAGCGAGGCCGCAGCCCCCAGGAACCCAGCCATGCGGGCCAGACGCGGCAAAGCCGGAGCAGCATCCGCAACGACAGCCGTCGCCTGCGGCGCCGCTGCATCATAGTCGTAGCCGCCCTGTTGGTCACCGCCATAGGGCTGGTACTGGTAGGGTTGAAAATCGTTTTGCTGGCCATAGCCGGAGGCACCGCCCAGACTCGGGGCTGCACCTTTGGGGTGAAAGGCCGGAATCCCACCGGCCTGCGCAACATACGCCATATTCGCCTCACTGCCCTGATGCGGTATTGTCCGCATTCTCGGGTCTCTGAACTGCCTCTGTCCGGCGGTTCGGGCGGTATTGGCTACCGCATCTCCTGCGCCGGTTTCACCCCAAGAATACCAAGACCGGCGGAAATAACAACGGAAACAGCACGCGCCAGCGCCAAATTGGCATGTGTTGCGGTTTCGCTGCTCTCATTAACAAAACGTAAATCCTCATTGGACTTACCCATGTGGTAGAGACCGTGCAGTTCCGAGGCCAGATCATAGAGATAGAAGGCCACCCGGTGCGGTTCATTGGTGCGCGCAGCGATTTCCACCAGACGCGGCCATTCGGCCAGTTTGCCTGCCACTGCCAGCTGTGCCTCATGTTTCAACAGGCCGAGATCCGCCGCCGACAGGGTGGCATCATCGGTGGCAACACCAGCCTCGCCTGCCTTGCGCAGGGTCGAGCAGATCCGCGCATTGGCGTATTGCACATAGAAAACCGGGTTGTCCTTGGACTGTTCCAGCACCTTGTCAAAATCGAAGTCCAGCGGCGCGTCGTTCTTGCGCGTCAGCATCACAAAGCGGGTCACATCGGGGCCAACCTGATCGACCACATCGCGCAGGGTAACAAAGGTCCCTGCCCGTTTGGACATCTTGAACGGTTCACCGTTTTTGTACAGCTTCACCAGCTGGGTCAGCTTGATGTCCAAAGGTACCTTGCCGTCAGACAGCGCCGAAACAGCCGCCTTCATCCGCTTTACGTAACCACCGTGATCGGCACCAAAAATGTCGATCAGCAGGTCATAGCCACGGCTGACCTTGTCATAGTGGTAGGCAATATCCGGCGCGAAATAGGTCCAGGCACCATCCGATTTCTTCACCGGCCGGTCGACATCATCTCCATGTTCGGTGGATTTGAACAGGGTCTGTTCGCGCGGCTCCCAATCATCCGGCTTTTTGCCTTTCGGCGGCTCCAGCACGCCTTCGTAAATCAGGCCCTTGTCATCAAGCTCTTTCAGAGCCGCCTCGATCCGGCCGGTGCCATAAAGCGACTTTTCGGAATAGAACTTGTCCATCTTGATGCCCAGCGACGCCAGATCGGAGCGGACCAGATCCATCATTGCTTTGGTTGCGAAGTTGCGGATGTCTTCCAGCCAGACCTCTTCGCCCTTGCCAATGAACTTGTCGCCAAACTCCGCCTTCAGCGCAGACCCGACATCTTTGAGGTATTCACCCGGATAGGTGCCATCGGGGAATTCTACGTCCTGACCGTGCGCTTCAAGGTAACGCAGGTAGGCAGAGCGCGCCAGAACATCGACCTGAGCTCCGCCATCATTGATGTAATACTCGCGGGTGACGTCATAACCTGCATAGTCCAGCAGGCTGGCCAGCGCATCGCCAAAGACCGCACCGCGCGTGTGGCCCACATGCAGCGGGCCGGTGGGGTTGGCGGACACATATTCTACGTTGACCGTCTTGCCCGCGCCCGTGTCCGAGCGCCCAAAATCTGTTCCGCCTGCCAGAACCGATTTGACGACATCCTGCCAGACCGAAGCATCCAGCCGCAGGTTCAAAAATCCGGGGCCTGCCACCTCGGCTGATGTTACACGATCATCTTCGGCGAGTTTGGCGGCCAGCGCATCGGCGATATCACGCGGTTTCATCTTGGCGGGTTTTGCCAGCACCATCGCCGCATTGGTGGCCATATCGCCATGGGCGGCATCGCGCGGCGGCTCTACCGCAACGTTTCGCAGATCCAGCCCTTCCGGCAGCACGCCTTCGGCGGTCATGGCACCAAGGCTGTCAATCACAAGCGAGCGGATGTCGGTAAAGAGGTTCATATCAGGCGTCCCATTGGTTCAACTGCGGGATTACCATGCCCAGCCATAGGGTCAACCTTCCGGGGCCAACCCCGCAACATCTAACCAAGCTTTTTGCGGAGCAATCCCTCACCTTTGGTAGCCCGATGAGGTCAGAGACCCGCCACACCCAGCGACGGGCAACCAAATGGCGATGCAGGTAACAAGCGGTCAGTGCGACGTCTTTTGTCGGGCCGCACGAGTTTGAAACGATAGTATCGCATACTGCCGCAGGCTACGCACGAAATAGGGATCCTGCAGGATCAAACGTTCGACATCCGCGCGTGTTTCCGCCTCTACTGTCCAGATCGCACCGGGGAAATCCTGCATCGGCGCCATGGCCAGCGGCCCGCCAATATCCAGCTCTGGATGCGCCTGCACAAAAGCAATATGCGCCCGGCGCCGCGATTTGTCGCCGCGGATTCTGCCCATCTCGGGTTTATCCTGAAATGTCACGGTCCAGCGGGTCATCTGCGCTCCTGATTGGCTGCCCTTAAGAACAGCCAGACGCACAGTGTTCATAGGGCCAGATCAATCAGCTGATAGCGCCAGCATCGTTACTGCCCGGTTTCGATCCCCCGGATCAGCCGCTGATGCTCTTGCAGGGCAAAACGATCGGTCATGCCTGCGATATAGTCAGACACGATCCGCGCCAGCGCCGTTTCGGTGTCGGCGGCCTCAATTCTGGCCTCCCAGCGGGCTGGCATCTCATGCGGGTTCTGCAGGTAAAAAGGAAACAGCGCTTCCACCACCTTGCCGACCTCAGTGCGTTTGACCATCACCGAGGGCGCCCGGTACATGCGGGTGAACAAGAAGCTGCGGATTTCCTTCAGCTCCGCCCAAAGCCCGGTCGAGAATTGCACAACCGGCCGCCCCAGTGCCCGCACCTCCTCGACGCTGGCCACACCGCTTTCAGTGATATTGGCGCGCGAGGTATCAATCACATCCGACACCATCACGCCAAAAACCCGGCGCAGCGCCTCATGGCGGCGACGGCTGGCCTCCAGTCCGGGGTATTTCCGGTCCACATCGCTGTAAGCGCGCCCCACCAGAGGCAGTTCGGCAATGTCCTCATCGCTGAACAGCCCGGCCCGCAGCCCGTCATGCAGATCGTGATTGTTATAGGCCACATCATCGGCAAGTGCCGCCACCTGCGCCTCACCGCTGGCATGGGTGTGCAATTCCAGATCATGGCGCGCATCATACTCTTCCAGCGCGTAGGGCAAATCGCCAGTCACCGGGCCATTGTGTTTGGCAATCGCTTCCAGGCATTCCCATGTCAGGTTCAACCCGTCAAATTGGGCGTAATGCTGCTCCAGCGCGGTGACAATGCGGATCGCCTGCGCATTGTGGTCAAAGCCACCATAGGGCGCCATCAGCCCATGCAACGCATCCTCACCGGTGTGGCCAAAGGGCGTGTGGCCCAGATCATGCGCCAGCGCCACCGCCTCGGTCAGCTCTTGGTTCAGCCCCAGCGCGCCGGCAATGGTGCGGCCCACCTGCGCCACCTCAATCGAATGGGTCAGACGGGTGCGGTAATTGTCACCTTCATGTTCAACAAACACTTGCGTCTTATGCTTCAGGCGCCGAAAGGCCGAAGCATGGATAATCCGGTCGCGATCCCGCTGAAACGGCGAGCGAAAGCTCATTTCCTCTTCCGGATAGAGACGTCCCCGAATGCGCTCGGGATTCGAGGCATAGGGTGCATAAACGCGGTGCATCAATTATTTATTCCCCAGCCAATCTTGCCGCCATGGCGCCAGCTTTCTATATAATGTGCTGCGCTGCAATCCGAAACCGCACTGGAACCTCTCATGAATCTGCCGCCCACCGTCACCGACCGCGCCTTTGCCCGCCTCGCAGAGATTGGCGCCGCAGGCCAGGGCCAGGCATTGCGCATCGCCGTTGAAGGCGGCGGCTGCTCGGGTTTTCAGTATGAAATCGCTCTGGATGAGGCCAAGGAAGGTGATCTGCAACTGACAGGACAGGGCGAAACCGTTGTTGTCGACACCGTGTCCCTGCCCTTCTTGGAAAACGCAGTCATCGATTTCACCGAAGAGCTGATCGGCGCCCGTTTCACCATCGAGAACCCCAATGCCACCTCCTCCTGCGGCTGCGGCACTTCCTTCTCAATGTGAACCACCTCAGCATTCATCTTTTTGAAAATACTCCGGGGTGAATGCGCCCAAGGGGCGCAGAGGGGCAGCGCCCCTACCTTCACCACATCTTCGCCGCCGGTCAGCGCGGCGCCACCAGCCTTGTGCGCGACGCGCTCTTGGGTGATAGATCAACACAACACCTGCCCTTTGGCCGCGCCGGGAGAGTCCAATGAAAATCGCCACCTTCAACATCAACGGTATCAAGGCCCGCGCCAATGCCCTGCCCCAGTGGCTGGACGAGGCGCAGCCGGATGTGGTGCTGCTGCAGGAAATCAAATCCGTAGACGAGGCCTTCCCCCGCGAATTGTTCGAGGACCGCGGCTACAATGTCGAAACCCATGGCCAGAAGAGCTTTAACGGGGTGGCGATCCTGTCGAAACTGCCGCTGGAAGACGTGCGCCGCGGTCTGCCCGGTGATGACAGCGATGAACAGGCCCGCTGGATCGAAGCAACGGTTGTTGGCAAACAGGCGATCCGCATCTGCGGCCTTTACCTGCCCAATGGCAACCCCGTTGAATTGCAGGACGACGGCACACCGGTGCCGGGCGGCAAATACGCCTATAAACTTAGCTGGATGGAACGACTGAAGGCCCGTGCAGAGGCGTTGCTGGCAGAAGAGATGCCCTTCCTTATGGCGGGTGACTATAACATCATCCCACAGGCCGAGGACGCCAAACGCCCCGAAGCCTGGACCGAGGATGCCCTGCACCGCCCCGAAAGCCGTGCTGCCTATCAGCGCATCCTCAACCTCGGCTTCACCGAGGCCTTCCGGGCCCGTCATCAGGGGCCCGGCCATTATTCATTCTGGGACTATCAGGCCGGTGCGTGGAACCGGGACGACGGCATTCGCATCGACCACTTTCTGCTCAGCCCGCAGGCGGCGGATCTGCTGACCGACTGCCAGATCGACAAAGATGTGCGCGGCCGCGAAAAACCATCGGACCATGTGCCGATCTGGGTCGATCTGGATCTCTAGGCCGGAAAGGCCGGATCAGGCGGCCTCGGCCGCCTTGGTCACATCATAGCGGTAGATCCAGTCAAACTGGCTGACCATCCGCTGTGGTGCCAGTTGACCGCCCAGTTTCAGGATCTGATGCGCAGGCCAGGCCAACGGCTGGCGCAGGTGGTATTTCCACGCATTGCCGTTGGCTGCACCAATGACCTTTTCCGCCCGGTCGCGGCGCGCGGTCTGATAGGCCGACAGGCCCTCCTCAAGAGACCCTTTGCCGGACAGGCATTGCCCCAGCACCCAGGCATCCTCGAGCGCCATATTGGCGCCCTGCGCCATGAACGGCAGCGTTGGATGCGCCGCGTCACCAAGGATGGCCACCCGGCCCCTGTGCCAGACCGGCGCGACCGGATGGCGGAACAGTCCCCAGAGACCAGCCTCCTCCACCGATTGCAACAGGCCCGCTGCGGCACCGCCGAACATCGAAAAGGCAGCACGCAGATTGTCGGGATCATCGCTGTGGTGCCAGCCCTCATCGGCCCAGGCCTTGCGTTCCTGTACCGCGACCAGATTGACCCGGCTGCCATCGCGCAACGGATAGGCCACCAGATGCCGTTTTGGCCCCATGAACAGCTGTGCTTCGGGACCAAGCCCAACGCTATTGGGCACGATAGCCCGCCAGGCCACCTGCCCGGTAAAGAAGGGCTTAGCCGCCCCGTTCAGCGCCACTCGCGCCTTGGAGTGCAGCCCGTCTGCCCCGATCACCAAATCCGCCTGACTGTGGGCACCATTGGCCAGATGAACAACCGGATTGCTTTCGGCATCCACCCGGTCGACCTTTTGCAGCAGCCGGACCTTGATGCCTGCACGGCGCGCCGCATCCGCCAGAATAGTGATCAGATCGGCGCGGTGGACGAAATAAAACGCCAGTTCGGGCGCATGTTGTTCGAGATCCAGCCGCACGACCTCGTTGCCGCTGCGATGACCGCGCAGAACAACGGCGCGGGCGCGCTGCGACCGCCAGGCCAGATCATCACCCAGTCCCAAAGCACGCAACACAGCAACGCCATTGGGGCTGATCTGCAAACCTGCCCCAACTTCAGAGATCGCGTCGGCCTGTTCCAGCACCGTGACCTGCGCGCCCTGACGCGACAGGACCAGCGCAGCTGTCAGCCCGGCGATTCCCGCGCCAATGATTGTAATTTTTTGTCCGTCTAGCACCATTGCGAGGGCCGTTGCCTGATATTGTTGCTTCCAAGCCACCCATAACGAAAAAACGCCGGAGCGAAAGGCCCCGGCGTTCAGATTCTGTTGATTTTCTCTGGAAAAATCAGTCGTCGCGGTGGACTTTCTCGCGCCGTTCGTGACGTTCCTGCGCTTCCAGGCTCATCGTCGCGATCGGACGGGCATCCAGACGCTTCAGCGAGATCGGTTCGCCGGTCACTTCGCAGTAGCCGTACTCCCCCTCGTCGATGCGGCGGATCGCCGAGTCGATCTTGGAAACCAGCTTGCGCTGGCGGTCCCGCGTGCGCAGTTCCAGCGCCCGGTCAGTCTCTTCGCTGGCACGGTCGGCGACATCCGGGATATTGCGGGTGTTGTCCTGCAATCCCTCGATCGTGTCGCGGCTTCCCGCCAGAAGTTCCTGCTTCCAGTTCAAAAGCTTGCGTCGGAAATACTCGGTTTGCCGTTCATTCATGAACGGCTCATCTTCAGCCGGTCGATAGTCATCCGGCAGAAACACTTCTTGCTTCATCTCGGCTCCTTCGGTCTGGCCCGTAATGTTGGTCAAAACTCATACCTCCACATCAGGGCACCCCCTCTGCCGCCGCGTTTATCGGCTCCACTCCCGATTGTCACTACACAATAGTACCGCAGCCGGGTTAAAACCCCCTTCACACCCCGGCAACAGCCGACCGATCGCAGCGGAGAAGTGAATAATATGCAATTTCAGGGCACTAAAGATTATGTCGCCACGGACGACCTGAAAATCGCGGTGAATGCCGCGGTCACGCTGGAACGGCCGCTGCTGGTGAAGGGGGAACCGGGCACCGGCAAGACCGAACTGGCGCGCCAGGTGTCCGAAGCTTTGGGGCTGCGGATGATCGAATGGAACGTGAAATCCACCACCCGCGCCCAGCAGGGCCTTTATGAATACGATGCGGTATCGCGGCTGCGCGACAGCCAGCTGGGCGAGGAACGCGTGCATGATGTGAAGAATTACATCAAGAAAGGTAAGCTTTGGGAGGCTTTTGAGGCGGGCGAAAAAGTGGTCCTGCTGATCGATGAGATCGACAAGGCCGACATTGAGTTTCCCAACGACCTTCTGCAGGAGCTCGATAAGATGGAGTTCCACGTCTACGAGACCGGCGAGACCATCAAGGCGCTGCACCGCCCGATCATCATCATCACCTCCAACAATGAAAAAGAACTGCCCGACGCCTTTCTGCGCCGTTGCTTATTCCACTACATCCGCTTTCCCGACGCCGCGATCATGAAACAGATCGTCGAGGTGCATCATCCCGGCATCAAGGAAGCGCTGCTGACCACCGCGCTGACCCAGTTTTACGAGATTCGGGACACCCAGGGGTTGAAGAAAAAACCGTCGACCTCCGAGGTTCTGGACTGGCTGAAGCTGCTCCTGGCCGAGGACCTCAGCCCTGAGGATCTGGCCCGCAATGGCGCTGATGCGCTGCCCAAACTGCATGGCGCACTGCTGAAGAACGAACAGGACGTGCATCTGTTTGAACGGCTTGCCTTCATGGCCCGGCGCCAGCGCTGAGCGGCAATGCCACTCAACCGCCCGTGTCTGACCACGAAAGCGCCGCAAAGCTTGGGCAATTGGGAAAGATGATTTACCCTTCCGCAAGGCGGGGCCGCGCATGTGCAGTATTCTTGCGGCCCGGCCTATTTTGCGTGTCAAACCGGAGCCCGCACGGATGATCAGAACGGCAGCCTTGATCCTGACCCTGACAGCAACCGGCTGTGCCACACCGCAAATCCCCCCTCTGGCGACACGCGCCCAGCCTGATCTGGGCGATCTGCCCCCGGCCCGTGCCTTTGCCCCGACCCGGCCGGTTCCGGCGCTGCGTTCGAACGCCGATATCGCCCGTGATTTCCTCGATCTGCACTTTCAGCTGGAGGGCGGCAGCACCCTGCCTGTCTTTACTCGTATTGAGGGGCCAATCACCCTGCGCCTGAATGGTGACCCGGCATCGGGCACCGTGTCCGACCTGAATGCCCTGCTCCGGCGTCTGGAAGATGAGGCCGGGATTCACATCACTCGCACCAATGCGCCGGATGCCCGCATCACCATCGAGGCGGTGCCACGCGCCGAAATCCGCCGTGCCCTGCCACGTGCGGCCTGTTTTGTGGTGCCCAATGTGTCATCCCTGTCGGAATACCGGCGCAACCGGCGCAACGTGCGCACCAGCTGGCCCGACCTGCGCGACCGCAGCCGCCTGTCCATCTTTGTTCCCAATGACGCCAGCCAGCAAGAGGTGCGCGACTGCCTGCACGAGGAGCTGGCACAGGCGCTGGGACCCCTGAACGATCTCTACCGGCTGCCAGATTCAGTGTTCAACGACGATAATGCCCATGTGGTGCTGACCGGTTTTGATATGCTGATCCTGCGGGCCGCCTATGCGCCGGAGCTGACAACTGGCATGTCGCGCAGCGAAGTGGCCGCCCGGCTGCCTGCATTGCTGGCGCGGCTGAACCCAACCGGGGAAACTATCGCCGCCCGCCCCCTGCCCGACACGCCACGCGACTGGGCAAATGCCATCGAAACAGCCCTCGTCCCCGGCACCCGCCCCGACGACCGGCTGCGCGCCGCAAACGAGGCCGCCAGACTCGCCCGCAGCTATGGCTGGCAGGATCACCGGCGCGGCTTTTCGCACCACTCCCTCGGCCGGGTGCTCAGGACCATGGATCCGGATCTGGCCCACCAGCACCAGCTTACGGCCATGCGGTACTTGCAGAACCAATCCGGTCTGGAGTTGCAGCGCGCCCGCGTCGCCGCCGAACTTGCGGCCTATGAAATCTCGCGCGGGAACACCGGCGCCGCGCTGGATCTGCTGGGCCCCGCGACCGCGGCAGCCGCCCAGGGGCAGAACGCCTCCCTGCTGGCCAGCCTACGCCTGCAGGAGGCCGACGCGCTGGCATTGGCCGGGCGCACCGACGAAGCACGCGCCGTCAGGCTGGACAGTCTGGGATGGGCGCGCTACGGCTTTGGCCCGGAATGGGCTGAGCGGGCAAAACAGCAAACCGCCGCCCTGACCCGGAAGTGAAACAGGACCTAGGCGGGGCAAGAACAGAATGATCGTTATCGGCGGGCTGCTGATCGGAGCAGTATTCGGGGCATTCACAGCCAAAAAACGCGGCGGCTCGGTCGCTGACATCCTGCAGTACGGAACTGTCTACGGCATTGGCTTTGCCCTGCTCGGACTGGTGGCGACACTGGTTCTGGACCGCATGTTCCTCTGATCCGATGTTCCAGCCCTTCTTTGAAAACCTCCGCGCTGCCTCCATCCCGGTTTCCCTGCGCGAATACCTGACCTTTCTGGAGGCCGTGAAGGCCGGGCTGGCCACCTATGACATTGAGGCGTTTTATTACCTCGCGCGCAGCGCCATGGTGAAAGATGAACGCCATCTCGACCGCTTCGACCGCGCCTTTGCCACCACCTTTGAAGGGCTCGAAGGCATTTCTGCTGAACAAGTGCTGGAGGCTGTCGACATCCCAGAAGAATGGCTGGCCAAAATGGCCGAAAAGCATCTCTCGGAGGAAGAAAAAGCCGAGATCGAAGCCATGGGCGGCTTTGACAAGCTGATGGAGACGCTTCAGCAGCGGCTGAAGGATCAGGAAGGCCGCCATCAGGGCGGCAACAAATGGGTGGGCACGGCTGGTACCTCGCCCTTCGGCGCCTATGGCTATAACCCGGAAGGCGTACGGATCGGGCAGAAGGAAAGCCGCCACCGCCGCGCCGTGAAGGTCTGGGATAAGCGCGAATTCAAGAACTTGGACGGCGACGTTGAACTGGGCACCCGCAACATAAAAGTGGCACTGAAACGTCTGCGTCGCTGGGTCCGTGAAGGCGCGCATGAAGAACTGGATCTGGATGGCACCATCCGCTCGACCGCGGAAAACGGCTATCTGGAGGTCAAGACCCGCCCCGAACGCCACAACGCGGTGAAGGTGCTGCTGTTTCTCGATGTCGGCGGGTCGATGGATCCGCATATCAAAGTGGTGGAAGAACTGTTTTCGGCTGCAAGAACCGAGTTCAAGCACCTGGAATACTTCTATTTTCACAACTGCCTCTATGAGGGCGTGTGGCGCGACAACCGCCGCCGCTGGGACGCGCAGACCACCACCGAGGAAGTGTTTCGCACCTACGGGCCGGACTACAAATGCATCTTTGTCGGCGACGCGTCGATGTCCCCATACGAGATCGCCTACCCCGGTGGTGCCAATGAGCATTGGAACAAAGAGGCCGGTCAGGTCTGGTTGCAGCGCGCCCGCGCACAGTGGTCGTCAAACCTCTGGATCAATCCGGTGCCGCAGAAGCACTGGGAATACACCCATTCCATCAGCATGATCCGCGAGATTTTCGAGGACCGCATGGTGCCGATGACGCTGGCAGGTTTAGAAGACGGCATGCGCGAGCTGACCCGTTGACGCAGCACCACTTGCCCCCCTTGGCCGTTCTGCCCATATAGGGGATATGCTGCGCTTTACCCCAATTCTGCTCGCCATCCTTTATGGGCTTGTCATGTACCGGATTTCGGTCTGGCGGACGTCGCGCGAATTGGACGCACAATCAACCCAGCTGGCGGACCCGGTGCTAAAGCACCACACCGACCGGCTGGCCGCCGCGCTGGGGCTCAGGCAAATCCCGGTCTACATCTACGAGATTGATCCGGTAAACGGTCTGGCCGCACCAGACGGGCGGATTTTCATCACCCGCGGCTTTTACCGGAAGTTTCAGACCGGCGAGGTCAGCGGTGAGGAAATGGCCAGCGTGATCGCCCATGAGCTGGGCCATGTGGCGCTGGGACACGCCAAACGCCGGATGATCGACTTTTCCGGCCAAAACGCCCTGCGTACCGCGCTGATGATGATCCTTGGTCGCTATATTCCCTTCATCGGCCCATGGATCGCCGGTGTGCTGACCTCGCTGATCGCGGCCCGTCTCAGCCGCGCTGATGAATATGAGGCGGATGAATATGCCGCCGCGCTGCTGACCAAGGCCGGCATCGGCATTGCCCCGCAAAAAAGCCTGTTTGCGAAGCTGGAAGAGCTGACACAATCGAGGGCGGGCATGGCACCCGCCTGGCTGATGAGCCACCCCAAGACCGAAGAGCGGATCGCCATGCTCGAAGCCCTTGAGGTAAAGTGGAACAACAACTGATCCGCAGGTCGCCGGTCAGAAAGTGTCCAGTGTTCCGCCGCTGACGAAATGCGACAGCAGCTTCTTGCGCTGGTAGTCTGGCAGCTTTTTCAACGCGGCATATTCCTCCGCCGTCAGGTCGCGACGTTCATATCCCAGTTCTTTCAGGCATTTGTCCACCGCGTCTGCTTCGCCCTGCAGCCGGGTGTTCTCTTGATTGGCCGCGGCACCAACCGTGCCGACCAGTACGCCGAAGAACAGAATCCCAAACACGTAACTGCCGACGACTGCCCCATGTCCACCGCGCGGTGCCTCTACGGCGCAGGTTTCGACCGCGGTTTGCGCATCATAGAGGTTCATGCCCTGCTGACTGGGGACCGAAGGTCCCTGATAACCCGAACAGGCTGCCAGAGAGACCACTGCGGCGCCCCCGACCACTCGTTTGCCCGTCACACAGAGAGATTTTCTGAAGCCGTGAATGAAATTGGTCATAATGAAATCGCACTATCTTGAATTGTGCAATGCCTATGCCACCTCGCCCTATGCCTGACAACAAAAAAACCCTAGGACACGGCAAATACGTGCAAAAATCACATATCTTTCAGGGCTTTGGCCAGACGCGGCAGGCGGGCCTTTTTCAGCAAGGGCCGCATTTCCCAGCCGTCTCCGGCCAGCCGGTTGGCGGTCTCCAGAACGTCTTTGCCAAGGGCGGCCATACCGTCCGGATCCTGCAGCCAGAACCGGTGCAGCAGCCCATCGGGATCATGACGCTCCAGCCCTTCTTCGGCCAGCAGATGACGCGGGAAATCCTTGGCATTCATGGTGACGATGGCATCCGCCGAGGCGGACACTGCCGTTGCCAGCACATGAATGTCAGCCGCATCCGGCAACCAGAGCCGCGCCTCGATCCCCGGCTGCGCAGTGCGTTCCGCCTTGGGCCAGGCGGCGCGCAACAGGGCGATTTCGCTGCGGGCCTGTGCTTCGCCCATCGGGCCCAGCTTGATCGCTGCGCGCGCCCATTCTTCCAGTATGCGCGGCGACCAGATCGGTTCAAAATGCCCCAATCTGGCCGCGCCCAACAGCATCTCGCGCATCACCGTCGGGTAGATCACGCAGGTATCCAGCACGAGACGCAAGGCCGGGCCTTCAGTCAAGGTGGAAGAAGACGGACTTCAGATAACCGCTTTCGGCCAGCTGCGGCAGCTGGGGGTGGTCCGGTCCGGCAAACCCTGTGTGGATCAGCTGGCCACGACGCCCTGCCCGGCCGATACCGCGGGCTGAAGAGTTGCGGAACTTGGTCAGATCAGCGGCATGGCTGCAGGAACACAGGCCAAGATAGCCACCCGGCTTCACCAGTGGTGCTGCCAGACGAGCGATCCGCTCATAAGCCCGCAGACCGGCCTCAAGGGCGGGTTTGGACGGTGCAAATGCGGGCGGGTCACAGATGACCACATCAAACTGGGCACCTTCTTCGGCCAGTGCGGTCAGCTGGTCAAAGGCATCGCCCTTGCGGGTGGTGAACTGATCGCCAAAACCACTGGCCACGGCGCCCTGTGTCGCCAGCTCCAGCGCGGCGGCAGAGCCGTCAACGCAAGTGGCAGCCTCGGCGCCGCCGGCCAGCATGGCAAGGCCAAAGCCGCCCACATGAGAGAACACATCCAACACCTGGGCACCGGGTGCGACCAGACGGGCGGCAAATGCGTGGTTGTCACGCTGATCAAAGAACAGGCCGGTTTTTTGCCCACCGGCCAGATCGGCCATATAGGTGGCGCCATTCATCATCACCGGGACCGGCGCATCAGGGGCGGTGCCGCGCAAGACGGCGTTTTGATCGTCCAGACCTTCCAGCGCACGGGTGCGCCCGGAGGCGTTTTTGATCACAACTTCGGCGCCAGCAACTGCGACCAACGCATCTGCCAGAAGATCCAGATGGGATTCGGCCCATGCGGCATTGGGCTGTACCACAAAGGCAGAGCCAAAGCGGTCAATTACAACGCCGGGAATGCCGTCGCTTTCGGCATGGACCAGACGATAAAAGGGCGTGTCATAGAGGCGTTCGCGCATCGCAAGGGCGCGGCCGATGCGGGCCTCGAACCAGGCGGCATCCAGTGTGGCTTCTGGATTGCGGTCCAGCATCCGGCCAATGATCTTGCTGTCAGGGTTCACCGCGACAAGGCCGAGCGGCTGCATGCCCTCGTCCTCCAGCACCGCCAGCGTGCCGGGGGCAAGGCTGCGGGTGCGGCGGTCGGTGACCACTTCGTTGGCGTAGACCCAGGGGAAGCCATGGCGCAGGGCGCGGGCATTCGTTTTGGGTTTCATACGGAGCTTGGCGCGGGCGGGTGCTGATGAGGGCGTTGTCATACCGCCCTCATAGCTAAGTTCTTGGCGGTTCGGAAGCTCAGATGTTGTTCAGCATCTGCATGAAGCCAAGGCTGGCGTTCTTGTAGCCGTCCGGGTTGGTCAATTCCTGGCGAATTACCTCGGCCAGATGGTTGGTGATCCGGACCTTCTGGGTCTGGCCCGCCGCCATGGCGCGCAGCGCCTGCTTGCCGCCAAAGGCGTCCAGATCGGCACGCACCTGACGTACAGGTGTCAGCAATTCGCCGGTCTGCGGGTCGGTCAACGCCAGATCAAAGCTGATCGAATGCACGCCGCCGGTTGTGTAGCGGGCCTTTTCGGTCAGCGCGTGAAAGCGCGACAAGCGAATGTCGAGAACCGCCTGAACCGGGCCATCCAAGGATGCAGTGCCCTGTTCCATGGCCGCCTGCACAATGGTGCCCACCTGCGCATGGCGATCGCCAATCGGGTCTTCGCGCCAGACGATGTCACCGCGCGGCAGATAGCGGTTTGCCTCGGAAACGCTCAGCGAACGCGGCACCCGGACGCGGACGGACACGATGGACACCGGAACCTGAAACGCATCGGTGATCTGAACCGAGGGTTCGGGGACCGCGCCTGCTTCGGCAAATGCCGGCACCAGTTTCAGATCCGCCGGGGCCTCGTTTTGGATATAACCCGAAGGTGTCTGCGGCTGTCCCGCAGGCAGAACTTCATAGGGGTTGTTCCGCGTGGCCACATCAACAGTAGAACAAGCCGAAAGGCCCAGCCCACAAGCGACTAAAACAACTTTGCGAAGACCCATCATGATCCCACTCCTTTGGCGCGCCAGATGATCCAGCGGTATTGGTTGGGATTGAGAATCGCCTCCAAATGAGGCGGATTTGAGACAGATTTGGCGCAATATTAAGTAAAAATTAACCAATATTTCCCGTGAGATCAGGCAGATGGATGTTGTGATCGTGGGGGGAACCAGCCCCCCCTACCTGATCAGTCGCGGTTGCGCGACCGCCAGCCACCGCGCCGCTTTGGGGTACCCATATCCTGCAGGCCTTGTGTCAGAACCAGGCTCATCGGGTGGTCCGGCAGATCCGCAGCATATGTATCCAACATAGTCCGAATGGCATCGCGGCTGTCATGGCCCGCAGGCAGGCTCAGCGCCCAGTCGAGAAAGATGCTGCGACACTGGGAATCTGTGATGCCCTCTATCCGAAAAGCCTCAAACATCAAGGCCTTGGGGTCCAGTTCAGTTCTGCCCTCCATCACGGGGCCTCCTTCTCAAGCGCGGCGTCGATGATGGCCGCACAGGCTGCATAATGGTCTTCCAGCGCAGTCTCCAAGGCGTCCAGACGGTCAAATCCAGTCGCACGGCACAGGAACTGCGCGCCGCCTTCGCCCATTCCGTCCGCTTCCAAAGGCTTGTCCGATATCAGCCGCGCCGTGGATTGCACCTCCCAGAATAGGTCATAGCCCGCCTGCAATGCCGCCGCATCCGCGGCGTCCAGCCAGCCAGAAGCGACAGCGCCCTGCAGCCCGCCCCTGACGGTCGAAGCCACAGCATCCGACAGCAAGGTGCCCGACTGCGCGATCAGTTCGATATCCATCATCCGCCCGGCGCCGGTCTTGGCATCCCAGACGCCCGAGGGCGACTTTGCCGCCGCCAGACGGCCCCGCATTTCGGACACATCCTTGAGCACCACATCACGCGGGCGCGGATGGGACAAGAACGCCTCGCGGAAGGTGGTGATATCGGCACAAAGGCCAGCATCCCCTGCCACCGGGCGGGCGCGTGTCAGCGCCAGATGCTCCCAGGTCCAGGCCTCGTTTTGCTGATAGTTCTGAAAACCGGCCCAGCTGGTCGCCACCGGCCCCTGCGTGCCGGATGGACGCAGGCGCATATCGACCTCATAAAGGCGACCCTGCGCCATTGGCGCGGTCAGCGCCGTGACCAGCGCCTGCGTTAGGCGCGCATAATATGGGCGCACAGACAGAGGGCGGCGGCCCTCGGACATCTCCTGATCCTGCGGGTCATAGATCACGATCAGGTCCAGATCGGATTTGGCATTGATCTGCCCTGCCCCCAGCGATCCCATGCCCAGCACCGCCATGCCGCGTCCTGGCGCAGGTCCGTGTTTTCGGGCAAATTCCGCCATCACCAGCGGAGTGATGGCGGCAATGACCGCTTCGGCCAGCTCGGCGTATTGCGCGCCAGCCTCGGCGCCGCTGATCAGACCACGCAGGTGATGCACACCAATGCGGAACCGCCATTCCTTGCTCCAGCGCCGCGCGCCATCCAGCTGTGCCTCGTAATCCGGCTCCTCTGCCAGGCGGGCAGCCAGCGTATCCCTGATCACGGCCGCTCCGGGCCAGTCCGCAAAGAACGACCCGCCAATAACCGCATCAAACACTGAGGCATTGCGCGACAGGTAGCCCGCCAGATCATGGGATGTACCGGCGATGTCGATCAAAAGATCCATCAGCTGCGGGTTTGCATCAAACAGGGAAAACAACTGCACCCCGGCCGGCAGACCTGCAAGAAAACCGTCCAGTGCCAGCAGAGACTCGTTGGGTTTCGCTGTCTTGGAAATCCGCGCCAACAGCTCTGGCTTGACCCGTTCGAAAATCTGCGCACTGCGCGCCGAGCGCAGGGCCGGATATGTCTGCCAGCGCGCCAGAATTGAGCCATCCAGCTCCGCCGGCAATTCCACCCGGTCTGGCGCGACCGCATCGGGGGCAAAGAAGTCTTCGGTCAATTCATGCACTTCGGCCAGCCGCGTCGCGGTGTTGGCAACCAGCGTCTCGGGGTCCATATCCATCAGACAGGCGATCCGGGCGATCCCTTCGCTGCTGTCGGGCATTTTATGGGTCTGGGCGTCATGGACCATCTGAATACGGTGCTCGATGTCGCGATGCTGGCGATAGTGCTCACTCAGCGCCTGCGCTACATCTTCGGGCACCCATCCCTTGGCGGTCAGCGCCGCCAGCCCCTCTTTGGTGCCGCGCAGGCGCAGGCTTTCGTCCCGCCCGCCGGCGATCAGCTGCCGGGTCTGGGTAAAAAACTCGATCTCGCGGATACCGCCGCGGCCCAGTTTCATATCGTGGCCCAGCACGTTGATCCGCCCGCCGGTGCCCTTGTTTTCGCGTATCTTCAGCCGCATGTCGTGGGCATCCTGGATCGCCGCGAAATCCAGATGGCGCCGCCACACGAACGGGCGCAATGATTTAAGAAACCGCGCGCCGGCCTCCAGATCCCCGGCACAGGGGCGTGCCTTGATATAGGCGGCGCGCTCCCAGGTCCGGCCGAGGCTCTCGTAATAGCGTTCGGCAGCCTCCATCGCCAGGCAGACCGGGGTCGAACTGGGATCGGGGCGCAGCCGCAGGTCGGTGCGAAAAACATAGCCCTCGGCGGTGCGCTCGGACAGGATGGAGCACATGTTTCGAGTCGCGCGCACCATCGCCTGACGCGCCTCATAGAAATCGGCAGGGTCAAAGCGGGTCTCGTCAAACAGGCAGATCAGATCGATATCTGAGCTGTAGTTCAGCTCGTGCGCGCCCATCTTGCCCATCGCCAGAATGGTCAGCCCGGCTGCCGAGTGGACATCTTCCTCGGTCATCCCCGGCAATTTCTTACGCCGAATGGCGGTGGCAATCTCGGCCTTGATGGCAACATCCGCCGCCAGCGCGCCAAAATCCGTCAGTGCAGTTGTTACCTGTTCCAGCGACCAGCCACCGGACAGATCCGCCAGCGCAGTCAGCAGCGCCACCCGGCGCTTGGCCTGCCGCAATCCCGAACGCAACTGATCAGGGGCCAAAGCCCGGCAATCGGCAAAAACACCGGCAATGGCGGCCTCGGGATCATCCAGTGCAGTGCCAATCCAGCCGGCCTCCTGTCGGATCAACCCGGCCAGATAGGGCGAAGAGCCGGCGGTGCCGTGAACCAACTGGGCAGAATCGCCCGAAAGATCCGGCAGTGCCGCAAGGGCATCATTGCCCAAATCAGGGTCGAAGGCTCTGGGACAGCGGGAAATTTTCAATGCGTTTGTCATGACCCGAAGGTGATCCGACCAGCAGGCGGCGTCAATGCCCCCCGTCGACGCATGGTGCAATTCGGCGCGGATATTACGCCGGCGATGGCCATTGGGAAAGTCCGGAAACCCCGCATAAGGAGAATCATTAGTTTCGCATACACTTTTCAAAGCGATTGCAGAAACTGCCCACTTCAATGCGGCATTCGTTAGCGAGTATAATTTTTGTCAGATACGATCCTGCCGCAGAAACCGGCGCGGGGCGAACCAGTTGACGCCCTGCAGCCACGCTCACGAAACACAGCGGACAGATCTGCAATCGCAATTCCAGCTGGAACGATGGTTAAATCGCATCGATCATCGCAAGAACGATCAACAGCCAAATTACCGCCCCGCCTGCGACCGCCGGCAAGATCCACCAGCCTGACGGGATATGAGCCTTGGCTACACAGATGCTCTTGGCACGGCACTTTTTTTGAAACGGCATGTCTTTCTCCAGGGGCGCGAACGATCGGGCCAATTGGATAGCAAAGACATTTAGCAACCATGAACAGCTGCAAAAACACCGTTCTCAGCCGCTGCCCCCCTGCCATTGCAGCCGCGGATCGAAGAAATGTAAAAAACATTCACATCCACTCTTGAGTATCCCTTTCGCGACCCCATATCGGTGATGTGAAAGACATTTACATCCAACCTACCAAGAGGGAGACACTGATGACGACCTTTACCGACACAGCTCCAACCGGCGACAGCCGAGGCTGGTTCGCCCGCACCGAAACCTGGCTGGACGCCCGAGGAAAAGGCGCATGGATCGCCGCGATGGTCCTGTCCTTTATCTTCTTCTGGCCTGTCGGCCTCGCCCTTCTTGCCTATATGATCTGGAGCAAACGTATGTTCAACAGCCCCTGCAGCAGCCGCAAGTCCTGGAAATCCGCCGCAATGCGCGGGGCGTCGCGCACTGGAAACCGCGCCTTTGACCACTATAAGGAAGACACCCTGCGCCGTCTGGAACAGGAGCAGGATGATTTTGAATCCTTCCTGGAACGCCTGCGCGCCGCCCGCGACAAGTCTGAATTCGATGACTTCATGGACGAACGTGCCCGCAGCGCCAGCAGCGAAGACAAAGAAAGCGCCTGAAACAGCAGCGCTTGACCCTACCCACCCCGTCGTTATCGGCGGGGTGGGCCACGTATCTCATCAAGGAAACCGATCTATGTCCGCCCTGCCTGATCCCGACTATCAGCCGCAGTTCTATGCCTCTGTTCCCTCCAAACGCCTCTTTGCCTGGGTATTGGATTCCTTCCTGATCTTTGCCCTCTGCGTGCTTCTGGTGCCGCTGACCGCCTTTGCCGGACTGCTGATCTGGCCGCTGATGTACTTGGCAATCGGCTTTGCCTACCGGGTCGTGACCATTGCCAATGGCGGCGGCACCTGGGGCATGCGCTTTGCCGGGATCGAGCTGCGCGGCAATGAAGGCCGCAAGCCCGACAGTGGCCTCGCAGCCCTGCACACCACCGGCTACACGATTTCGATGGCCTTTCCGGTGCTGCAGGTGATTTCGGTTGTCTTGATGCTCACCTCCGCACGCGGCCAGGGGCTGACAGACCATTTCCTTGGAACTTCGGTGCTAAATAGACGAAGCTGAAACCATAGCGGCAATCGCACCCTTGGCGCTTGCCGCTGGGGTTGCTATCCTTTTCGCGTAACCGAGAGAGACTTGCCCGGATCCAGATGCGCCACACGCTGCCGATTGCCCCTCAATTCTATGTGACTGCACCGCAGCCCTGCCCCTATCTGGAGGGCCGGATGGAGCGCAAGCTGTTCACCTCGCTGCAGGGCGACAATTCCGAAGCGCTGAACAACAGCCTCTCCCAGCAGGGGTTTCGCCGCTCGCAGAACGTACTCTACCGCCCCTCCTGCGCCGAATGCAGTGCCTGCCTGTCTGCCCGAATTGATGTGTCGCGCTTCGCACCGACCCGCAGCCAGAAACGCACCAGCAAGCGAAACACCTATTTGCAGCGCCGCGCTACGTCGCCCTGGGCCACCGAAGATCAATACGCCCTGTTCCGCCGTTACCTCGACAGCCGACACGCCGAAGGCGGCATGGCAGACATGGACGTCTTTGAGTTCGCCGCCATGGTAGAAGAGACCCCCATCCGCAGCCGGGTGGTGGAATATGCCAGCCCCGGACTGGAAGAGCTGACGGCCGTGTCGCTGACGGATGTTCTGGAAGACGGGCTGAGCATGGTCTACTCCTTCTACGACCCGACCCTGCCGAAACAATCCTTGGGCACCTATATGATCCTCGATCATATCGAAATCGCCCGCGAGGCCGGACTGCCCTATGTCTACTTGGGCTATTGGGTGCCGGGCAGCCCGAAGATGGACTATAAAGTCAAGTTCGCCGGGCTGGAGGTCTTTCAGGGTGGCCGGTGGAACCCGATGGACGATCCGGCGGATTTTGAACATACGACCCAGCCGGCGGCGGCGGATACCATCGCCCAGCAGGTGGCCAGTATCGCCCTGCCCGATCGCCGCGCCTCAAGGGACTGACGCCCAATTCAGACCCTCCATGCGGTCTCCTTGCTTGTTCCCGATTACGACGCTGCAATTTCTTTTTATTGCGGCACGCTCGGCTGGCAGCTGGCAGAGGATGTCGATCAAGGCCACAAACGATGGGTCCGTATCCTGCCTCCGGGTGCGGCGCAGGGCGGATTGATCCTTGCCCGTGCCGACGGACCCCGGCAGCAGGCTGCCATCGGCGATCAGTTCGGTGGCCGCGTTGGTCTGTTTCTGGCGACCAATGATTTCGCAGGCGATCACGCCGCCATGATGGCCAAAGGCGTCACATTTGAAGAACCCGCGCGCGACGAACCATATGGTACCGTGGCCGTCTGGCAGGATCCCTTCGGGAACCGTTGGGACCTCATTCAGTTCAGCTGATCCGCCGCTTTTTCTGGCCAGCAACACACGGGGCAGACTGCGCGACACGCAGAGCGGCAGCGCCCCTCACCTCCCAAAAGCAAAAAGGGGCCCCGCAGGGCCCCTTTTCCGTAATACTCATGCGTCCCGTCAGTTCGACAGCAAGGCCGGCACGATGGTCACGATGGCTGGGAAGAACCACAAGATCCCCAATCCCAGCACCTGGATCAGCACAAAGGGCAGGATCCCGCGGTAGATATGACCCGTGGTCACCTCCTTGGGGGCCACCCCGCGCAGGTAGAACAGCGCAAAGCCAAAGGGCGGCGTCAGGAAAGAGGTCTGCAGGTTCACCGCCACCATGATGGTCACCCATTTGGGGTCAAAGGACCCGCCATAGATAACTGGCCCCACAATCGGGATCACAATGTAGATGATCTCGAGGAAGTCCAACACGAAACCAAGGAAAAACAGCACCAGCATGACCAGCAGGAAGACCGTCAGCTCATTGTCAAAGCTCTTCAGGAACTGCTGGATGTAATGCTCACCGCCAAAGGATATCACCACGAGGTTGAGCAGCTGCGAGCCAATCAAAATGGTGAAGACCATTGAGGTCACCTTGGCCGTTTCCCGCACCACCGGGCTCAGGACACCGGATTTGAACAGGACCCAGCAGCTGAACAGCAGGCCGAACAGCGCATAGAGATAGGCGCCATAGGCAACGATGAAGGCAATCCAGCTCTCGACGCTGACATCGGCCTGGTTGATCCGCAGGTCAAAATTGATGCCAACCAGAATGCAGACCAGCACCGCAAAGGTGGACCGCAGCACGATCTTGGCCGAGCGGCCCTCGTCCTGCAGCTTGCGGTAGGCGGCCAGCATGATCGCACCACCTGCACCAAGTGCCGCTGCCGGTGTCGGGTTGGTGATACCGCCCAAGATAGACCCCAGCACCGCAACGATCAGAACCAATGGCGGGAAGACCACCCGGATCAGATCGTTCTTGGCACAGCGTGCCGCGGCTTCTGCCGCGCCATATAGCGCCAGTGCGGCGGGCAAGGCGATCATCAGCACCATGCCCCCAGAGGAGGTCAGCGGCGAGACCGCCAGCACATCCACCAGCAGCACCAGCAAGAGACCAATGGCCCCGAGCATCAGCGGCTTGGCGTCACGCGACGGCGCCACCCCACGACCAAAGGCCAGGGTCACCGCCAGCAGCACCACTAGGATGGTGATCCCGGTGCCGATCGGTGCGGCGGCCGCAACCTTGGCGTCCCGCGCTGCGGTGATCTCTTCATCACTCAGACGGGTTGTTTCAGTCGAGGTGCCCTCAGCGGTGATCTCTGCCTGTTCGGCAACCGCCGCGTCCCAGGCCGACTGGCCATGCAGCTCGATCATCGAGGCCTGACATTCGGGACCCACGTTTGTACGCAGGGCCGCAGACCGTCCAGTATCGGTGAAAGAGGACACGGTGATGTCCTGGTTGCCGATCACGTTGAACGATCCCAGCATGACAGCGCCGACAATGATCGCCACCGGCACACCGAGGAACCAGGTGAAACCTTCGGCGCGGGTGATCGGCTCTTTGGAGGCACCGCCCATGGCGACAGCCGGGGCTTTATGTGGGTTAAGGAAGGCATACCCAAAGGCATAGAGCGCATAAAGCAGCGCCAGCATGATCCCCGGCAGAAGTGCAGCCTGGAACAATGTGCCGACGGAAACCACCGCAGGCTCACCCAGATAGGTCAGCGCGTCAGTACAGCCCGCAGTCTGTGCCCGTGCTTCTTGTGCGGCGGAATAGAGATCCCCCGCAAGCGTACCCAGCAGAACGATCACGATGGAAGGCGGAATGATCTGCCCCAAAGTGCCGGAGGCCGCGATCACACCGGTCGCCAGTTCCGGCGAATAGTTGTTGCGCAGCATGGTCGGCAGGGCCAGCAGGCCCATGGTGACCACGGTGGCGCCAACAATCCCGGTCGAGGCGGCAAGAAAGGCCCCCACAACCACGATCGACACAGCCAGACCGCCCGGAAGCGGGCCAAAGACGCGCGCCATTGTGGTCAGCAGATCGTCCGCAATCTTGGACCGCTCCAGCGTGATGCCCATCAGGACGAACATCAGAACCGCCAGCAGCGTTTCAATCGACTGACCCGCCAGCACCCGCTCGTTGATGCGGTTGACGATGAAAGAGACATTGCGATCCAGCGCGGTCTCCCAGCCCTTTACAAAGACCGGTTCGGCGATGCGCGGCAGCTCGGGATATCGGAAGACCGATATCGTGTCTGGCTTGATGCCAGAATTCACCAGATCCCGGTAGACCGTCGACGAGGTGTCGATGGCCTGGTGGATCAGCAGTCCGGCGCTGTCCAGTGATGCAATGATCCCGAAGGATATGATACCCGCCCCGCCGATGGCAAAGGCCACCGGGAAGCCGGAAAGGATGCCTCCGAAGAGACAAAAGAATACGATGATCAAGCCGATTTCGACGCCATCAAGTCCGAATAGCATAGTTTCTGCCCCTAAAACTTAGTGAACGCCTTCATAGGCTTCTTCACCCTTGCCAAGGCTATCCTTGTCCAAGTGTTTGTTTTCGCTGCCTTGTCCTTCGACGAACTCCAGATAGGAGCGGTAGAAGAAGGCAACAGCATGGATGAAGATCATACCGGCGAAAGCCACGAGCAGGATCTTGAAGAGGAAGTAGGCGGTAAACCCGTTGGGGCTGAAACCGATGGTTTCGACGTTCCAGCGCATGGCGCGGGATTTCAACAGCAGCCGGTCCAGCGTGTCCGAAGCCGAGGGCTTCGGCACGATCAGGTGACGCCACATGAAGAACCAGCCATACATCCAGACAAGCGTCGCCATCGGGATCATGAACAGGATCGATCCCAGCATGTCGATCACCTTCTTGGTGCGGAAACGCACCGCAGAATAGATGAGATCGACGCGCACATGGCCACCCTGCACAAAGGTATAAGAGGCACAGAGCGCCACTACGAGAGCGTTATAAAGCTTCAGCTCCTCGGCGTACCAGCTGATATCGAACTGAAGCGGGATGCCAAAGCCGATAACGATGTCCGGCCGGGTAAAGATCCGCTGCAGAAAAACGATGATAATCTGTTGCAGAACCATCAGAAGGCCTGCCCAGGCGAAGAAACGGCCAACCGTATTGGCAAATCCTTCCAGCGCCCGCACGCAGCCCCACATGAAAGGGCGATGCCAGACACCGACAGCGGTGACCACCAGAACAATGGCCAGGACGGCAAAGAACAGCTCGGTCGAGCCGCCATAGTAGACAAACCGCATGACCGCCTGTTTGTCAGACCAGTCCAGCCAGAGCTGCGGGTGGGTGACGGCATATCCGATGTTGTAGAAGGCTTCGGCGAGGCTGGTGACGCCCCACCATGCGCCTTTGCCGAGTGCCGCCAGGGAATCCCCCAGTCCGGCAGTGGTGACTTCCTGCATGATCTCCCCCGATCTCGCCCGTTTTTACCGGGTCGTTCAGTTTGCGGCGCAGAAAATGCCGCATGGAAGGCCCCGACATGCAGGGCCTTCCTGATATTGAAGTTAGTGTGTTGGGCTTAGCCGCCCAGAACGCGGTTCCGCTGCTGAACGTAGTAGCCGTCCGACTTCTGGATCCAGGACGAGGAGGTCTTGAGGCTTTCCTCAAAGCTGCCGCGGATTTTCGCGAACAGTTCGTCGCCCATGTTTTCGTCCATGACCTCTTTGGAGGCAGCACCGAAGGCATCCCAAACGTCGTCAGGGAACTGCAGGGTTTTGACGCCTTGCGACTGCAGACGGGCCAGTGCGGCACCGTTGTTGGCCAGAGTTTCCGACAGCTGCAGGTGGGTGGTTGCCATGGATGCGTTGCGCAGGATCGCCTGATGCTGCGGTGTCAGGTCGTTCCAGACGTCCAGGTTGACGGAACAGGACAGGCCCGAACCCGGCTCGTGGAAGCCCGCAGTGTAGTAGACTTTGGCGACTTCCTGGAAACCGGCGCGTTCATCCGCGAAGGGACCAACCCACTCCAGACCGTCCAGAGCACCGGAAGACAGCGCCTGATAGAGTTCACCACCGGGGATGTTCTGAACGGAGGCGCCCAGTTTACCCAGCACTTTGCCACCCAGACCCGGCATACGGAACTTCAGACCGTTGAAGTCAGCGGCAGAATTGATTTCCTTGCGGAACCAGCCACCGGACTGCGAACCGGAGTTGCCAGCCAGCATGCCTTTGAGGTTGAAGATCTGGCCCAGCTCGTCGTGCAGCTCTTCGCCGCCACCGTGGTAGTACCAGTTGGTCAGTTCCTGCGCGGTGCCACCGAAGGGAACAGCGGTGAAATAGGCATAGCCCGGATGCTGACCGATGAAATAGTAGTCAGCCGAGTGGTACATGTCGGCCTGGCCCGAAGACACGGCGTCAAACACTTCCAGTGCGCCAACCAGCTCACCCGGAGCTTTTTTGTCGATGGTCAGGTTGCCATCGGACATCGCGCCAACCATTTCCACCATATAGCTGGCGGCGTCATCCAGAACCGCGAAACCGCGGGGCCAGGACTGAACCATGGTCAGGGTACGCTTGCCCTGCGCATAGGCCGGGGCTGCCAATGTGGTGGCTGCTGCTGCGCCACCGCCAAGTGCGGACGTCTTTAGAAAAGAACGGCGATCCATATGAGTTTCTCCTCCCGAAAGTTGTTATGCCCCACGGCGCTTTGGCCGAAAGGCGGATCGTTTTTAAGTCTGATCAGAGTAGCGACAGTAAATTCGTTGTGAATACCCGAAACTGCGTAGAGCCGTCAGTTTTTTGACTTTTTGCGCAGGGCCCATCGGATAATCGCGCCGCTCCAGGCCCTGCCGCGTCACAGATCCCCCCAGCCAATCCTTTGATTTCCGTGTCAGGATTGCGTATCGATTCGCCCATGCGCCTTTTCCGTGATCTCATCCGCATCAACTATGCCCAAAAGCTGTCGCTACTGGCGACGCTGCCGCTGGTGGTGGCGGTGGCCGCGATTGCGGTGCTGGTGGCCCATCAGTCGCGCGCCCTGGCCGAGCGCGAAATTGACGCGCTGGAGCATCAGCTGCTGGAAGCCAAAAAGGCCGAGCTGCGCAACTATGTGACCCAGGCGCGCAACGGGTTTTATTACATCTACGGATCCGCCAGCCCCGAAAACGAAGAGGCCAAACAACAGGTGATGCAGATCCTCGCGGCGATGATCTATGGCACCGATGGGTTTTTCTTTGTCTACGACTATGACGGCACCAATCTGGTCAGCCCGCGCCAGACGGACATGATCAATCAGAACTGGACCGGGCTGACGGACAGCACCGGCACGCCGGTGGTGGATGAATTCATCCGCCTCGCCCGGCAGGGAGCAGGCTGGCACACCTTCATGTGGCAAAAGCCCTCGACCGGCGAAGAGGCGCAGATGATCGTTTATGTGACTGGCTTCCAGAGCTGGCGCTGGGCGGTGGGCACCGGAGTTTTCATTGATGATGTGCTGGCATCAGTAGCCGCAGCACGGGCCGAGGTTGAGGCACGGGTGCAGCGTACCTTTGTCTACATCGGCGCCATCGCCCTGACCGCCCTCTTGGTGGTCTTTGCCTCCGGTATGGTGCTCAACATCCGCGAGCGGCGACTGGCGGATGCCAAGCTGAAGGAGCTGACACAGCGGGTCTTTGATGCACAGGAAGAAGAGCGCGGACGGGTGGCGCGGGAATTACACGACGGGATCAGCCAAATCCTTGTCGGGGTGCGCTATGCGCTGGACAACACCCGCCGCCGCCTGTCGCGCGGCGATCATGAAAAAGCGATGGACCCTTTGGACAAGGGGCTCGGCAATCTCAGCACCGCCATCACCGAGGTCCGCCGCATCAGCCGTGACCTGCGCCCCGGCGTGCTGGACGATCTTGGCCTTGGCCCTGCCCTGCGAGCCCTGACCGATGACTTCGCCGCCCGCACCGGGATCGAGACCGATTTTTCCACCGTTGTTTTTCGCAACCGGCTGGATCAGGACGCCAAGATCGCGCTCTACCGGATTGCCCAGGAGGCGCTGACCAATATCGAACGCCACGCTGGCGCAACCAAGGTTTCCATTGATCTGCGCGGCCACAAGAAAGGTGCCACCATGCGCATCGCCGACAATGGTTGCGGCCTGCCTGAACCGCGCGATCGCATGGGCCCCGGCATCGGGCTCAGAAACATGCAGGAGCGGATTGAACAGCTTGACGGCACCTTGCGCCTTCTGTCATCACGTGGAGCCCAAGGCGGCACGGTGATCGAAATCCGGCTGCCACTCAGCCATATGCTGCCGCCGGGAGATGCGGCGCAGGCCGGGTGACGACATTAGAAGGGCCGCGCAAGTCTTTGAAGTTGAAATACTCTCCGGGGAGAGACCATGAGTGCCGCAATCCGTGTTTTGATCGTAGATGACCACCCGATGGTCGCCGAAGGCATCCAGTCCATTCTGGAAAGCTATGACGATATTGAGATTGCCGGCTGCCTGACCAGCGGTCAGGAGGCCGTCGAACAGGCCCCGGCCCTGATGCCTGACGTTATTTTGATGGATCTCAACATGCCCGGTATGGGTGGGCTCAGCGCCACGGAAATCCTGCTGGAACGGATGCCAGGAATGCGGGTGCTGATCCTATCGATGCATGACAGCCCGGAATATATCTCAACCGCCCTCAGCCACGGCGCCATGGGCTATGTCCTCAAGGATGTTCCCACGGACGAAATCAAAGAAGCCATCGACGCGGTGATGCAGGGCAAACAATACCTTTGCACCGGGGCCGAGGGCGCGCTGAAACCCTCGGGCGGTCAGGCCCGCGAGGCGTTGACTGGGCGCGAACAGACGATCCTGCTGGAGCTTGCACAGGGTAAATCCAACAAGGAAGTGGCGTTGGCGCTGGATATCTCAGTGCGCACGGTCGAGACCCACCGTAAGAACATCAAGCGCAAGCTGGGGATCAGTTCAACCGCCGGCCTCACCCGATATGCGCTGGAACACGGTATGCTGCAGGGAACCGGGGCAGGGTTTTGAACGCTCTCAGCATCTGAAACGTTCGGGCGGAAACCCGGCCTCAGCAAAAATCTTCCAGATCTTTGCCTCAAGATCTGGGGCGTTGATCCGAAGGCAATTGCGACGTAAATACCAGGTCAGGTATTGGGCATAACCGCCGGTTCGCTGCATCGCCCGCTCTAGTGTTTCTGCAAACTGGCCGGGCCCGGACACCGTTTCACAAAAGTGGTGAAAATCGGCCAGACCATAAAGAACCGCAGGCGTCCTATGCAGGAATCCTTCCAGTGAGACGGCGGAATTGATCGAGACCGATACGCAGCTGGCCTCCAGAATATCATGAATATTTGCATCCGTGACCACGATACGCGGATCTTCCGCTGCCATCGCGCAGAGCACCGCAATTTCACCGAGCGCGGTGACTTTGGGATGCGGCTTCACGACAACTTTACGATCGCCAGCCCCCTGAAGCACATCCCGTAGCATCGAGAGGTCGTCAAACGCCGTCGCTCCGGCTTTTCGCGGATAGTCTCCTTGAAAAAAAACAGCAATACTGCCGTCCGGCAGTTCAGTTTTTCGTCTGGTTTGCTTGTAACGTGACGACCGGTTTTCTTTGAGCCGTTCCCGGAGCCGGATGAAAAACGGCTTTGCGTGCCGGAAAGCAATGGAGTTTGCAGAATACTCCAACGCGCCAATACTGCCGAAACAACGGCACCCCGCAGGATCCAGATGCCAGAACCCGTTGAAATAGGCCAAGCCGGAATTCAGAACATTAGGCATTCTGACTGACATGTCATCAACGATATGGAGGTTCCCATCGTTGAAGCGGCCGTCGACATAATCATGCACGCCAAACGCAAAATCCGGCGTTTGGACCCGCTGCACCAGCTGTGCGCCCTCAGCCTCCAGCATTTCAGAGATAACGCCGTAAAGCCGGAGATAGGGCTCTGAGTATGATTTGCCGAAATCCTGTTCACTCAGGTGTAAAACAACATCTGGCAATATGTGAGCTCCCCGGTCCTGCCTTAACTGACCTCCACAGGTAGCGCGGCAGGAAGCCTACCCGCAACCGGTCAATCCCGCAGCGCATCCTGTCGCAGACCTTCACGTTCATGGTGTCGCGGCAGCACCCGCCCATATAGCTGCTTGGTTCGCTCCACCCCGCCGCACATGCCTTCGGTTTCCACAAAAGAGAATATCCCGACATAGCGCCGCCGCTTGCCGTGGACCGGCGCCACCCGGTGCAGCGAATAACGGCCCCGGAAGATCTGCAGGTCCCCCGGCTGTAACTCCAGCTTTTGCACCGTGCTGTCCTGCCCTTCCAGCACACGGGCCACGGCACCGAAATTTTCGTCCGTAGCGCTGCGCAGCATCGCCGCATACTCAAACGCGCCACCGTGTTCGGCATTTTGGATCGCCAGAGTCACGGTGAAATTGTTGGTGTCAAAATGCCAGGGAAAGCCGTCCCCCTCCTCCACCATATTGATGATCACATCCGCCAGCGGATCGTCGTAGCGAAAGAACCTGTCCTCGGGCTCGCTCAGGGCTTCGCGCACAAAGGGCATGAAATTGGCATATTCGTAAATCTGGCGCAGCGGGCTGTTGGTGCCGAAATTGTCGGCCGGAACAAAGGCATTTGAGCGATCATAAAACTGCCGCACCGGGTGGGTCTCGGGCAGATGCGGATCATCCTGACTGAAATAGGCGTTGGTCCGGCTGAACGACCGGTGCCCCTTATCGGCGACGCGATCTGCCTCGGCCGCGAGGGTGGCCACACCCTGCCGGTGAACAAAACCCGGCAGAACCGCACAGCCATCGGCCGCAAGATCACGCTGCACATCCGCAATCATCCTGGTCCAGGCCGCAGAGCCGGGGCGGTCCAAAGGGTAGCGCCCCAGATCAACCAATGCTGATAATTCCCGTAGTTTTGCCATGACAAACCTCTCAGAACGAATACAACTATCACGGTCAGAATTGCGCCGCAGATAGCCCCGGTCTGGTCAATTCCGGACAATTTCATGCCGGTTTCATGCGTAAACAGCAGAATTTCGCGGCCAGGCTTTTCGAAAATTTCACCGAACAGCCCCTCTGGCGCAAGAAAATGACAAATCATCCCCTAAAAACTTCCTTTTGCCTGTTGACGCTTTCTGCGGCTGCACATAATGTCCCGGGCAACGCATGAAGGAGCCTCGGGCCATGAAGACCCTAGTCGTAATTGTAGGAACCACGCGCATGGGCCGGTAACGGTAGACCATAATCTGATCCATGCGCCTCCGACCTGAAATCGGGGGCTTTTTTTATGCTGAACGAGACGATGCCGCCAATTGGAGCTAAGCAGATGACGACTGAGATGACCGGCGCAAAAATGGTTATTCAAGCCCTGAAAGATCAGGGTGTCGATACCGTATTCGGATACCCAGGTGGCGCCGTCCTGCCGATCTATGACGAGATTTTTCAGCAGAACGAAATTCGCCATATTCTGGTCCGCCACGAACAGGGCGCGGTGCATGCCGCCGAAGGATATGCCCGTTCGACCGGCAAACCCGGTGTTGCCCTTGTGACCTCGGGCCCGGGCGCCACCAATGCGGTGACCGGCCTGACCGATGCGCTCTTGGACTCGATCCCGATCGTGGTTCTCACCGGTCAGGTTCCGACCTTCATGATCGGCTCTGACGCCTTTCAGGAGGCCGACACCGTTGGCATCACCCGCCCCTGCACCAAACACAACTGGTTGGTGAAAGAGACCGACGCGCTGGCCCAGACCCTGCACGAGGCCTTTCACGTTGCCACGGCCGGCCGCCCCGGTCCGGTGCTGATCGACATCCCCAAGGATGTTCAGTTTGCCACCGGCACCTATCAGGCCCCAAAACCTGCGGCCTCCCACTATCAGCCTGAGGTGAAGGGCGATCTCGAAGAGATCACCGAACTGGTGGCTGCCATTGAAAAGGCCGAACGCCCGGTGTTCTACACTGGCGGTGGTGTGATCAACTCCGGCCCTGCCGCCAGCCAACTGCTGCGCGAACTGGTGGACGCCACCGGCATTCCGATCACCTCGACCCTGATGGGTCTTGGCGCCTATCCAGCCTCCGGTGAAAACTGGCTGGGCATGCTGGGCATGCATGGTCTGTATGAAGCCAACCTGGCGATGCACGGCTGCGATCTGATGATCAACATCGGCGCGCGTTTCGATGACCGGATCACCGGCCGTCTGGATGCCTTCAGCCCGAATTCGACCAAGGCCCATATCGACATCGACCCCTCGTCGATCAACAAGGTGATCCGGGTTGATATCCCGATCGTCGGTGATGTGGGGCATGTGCTGGAAGACATGCTGAAGGTTTGGAAGGCCCGCGGCCGCAAGACCAACGCCCCGGCGCTGGCCAAATGGCACGAAGAAATCGCCACCTGGCGCAAGGTCAACTGCCTTGCCTACACCACCTCGGAAGAGACCATCAAGCCGCAGTACGCGCTGCAGCGCCTCGAAGCGCTGACCAAGGACCGCGACCGGTATATCACCACCGAAGTGGGCCAGCACCAGATGTGGGCGGCGCAGTATCTGGGCTTTGAAGATCCCAACCGCTGGATGACATCCGGTGGCCTTGGCACCATGGGCTATGGTTTCCCTGCGTCGATCGGTGCACAAATCGCCCATCCGGACTCGCTGGTGATCAATGTCGCCGGTGAAGCCTCCTGGCTGATGAACATGCAGGAAATGGGCACCGCCGCCCAGTACCGCCTGCCGGTGAAACAGTTCATCCTGAACAACGAACGTCTGGGCATGGTGCGCCAGTGGCAAGAGCTGCTGCACGGTGAGCGCTATTCGCACAGCTGGTCTGAATCGCTGCCCGATTTTGTGAAACTGGCCGAGGCCTTTGGCGCCAAGGGCATCCTTGTGAGCGATCCCAAAGATCTGGATGACGCGATCATGGAAATGCTGAACTATGAGGGTCCGGTTCTGTTCGACTGTCTGGTGGAAAAGCACGAAAACTGCTTCCCGATGATCCCGTCGGGCAAAGCGCACAATGAAATGCTGCTGGGCGAGGCCGACACCCAAGGCGTCATTCAGGCTGGCGGCGCTGTGCTGGTGTAAGCCAACAGGAACAGGATTTTGCAGGGCGTCACCGCCCTGCCCCGATTTCAGGAAAGGGACGTAAATGTCTGCCCTACACATCAAAAAAGGCTCTACCCGCCACTCTGCCTATAACCTACGTCCGACATTCTCGGATGTGCAGGAACGGCACACGATCGCGGTACTTGTCGAAAACGAACCTGGCGTTCTAGCCCGTGTTATTGGCCTCTTCTCAGGCCGTGGCTACAATATCGAAAGCCTCACCGTGGCAGAGGTCGATCATACCGGCCACCTGTCGCGTATCACCATCGTCACCAACGGCACACCGCAGGTGATCGAACAGATCAAGGCGCAGCTGGGGCGTATCGTGCCTGTGCACGAGGTTCATGACCTCACCGTCGAAGGCCCCTCGGTCGAACGTGAACTGGCAATCATCAAAGTGGTTGGCGAAGGTGAAAAACGGGTCGAAGCGCTGCGGCTTGCAGATATCTTTCGGGCAAATGTTGTCGACAGCACGCTGAACAGCTTTGTCTTTGAAATCACTGGCGCGCCCGACAAGATCGACGCTTTTGCCGATCTGATGCGGCCGCTGGGGCTGAGCGAACTGGCCCGCACCGGCGTTGCCGCCCTTCTGCGCGGCGACTAAGTCAGCGCTGCCTTGGCGCGCTTTTAAACAACGGCGTTGCAGTCGTCCTGCCTTCGGGCCGCGGCTGCTGCGCTTCTCTCAAATGGAAACGGGATGACCTCGCCCTGCGGGACCGGGGTGCCTTTTTCCGCAAAAGGGGCCAGAGACGCCGATAAGCCAGTGGCGACGCCGTTTTGCAGTACGACCGGGTTCACCACCCGACGGAAATTGGTTTCCAACGCGACATCAAAGCGGACCAGGTCCCCTTCTTTCAGCCTGACATCGCCTGCGGTCTCCTTTGGCGTGTAAAACGCCAACCCCCCCTGATCCTCACACCAGACAACTGCCTTTTGGGGGGGGATGTCACTCCAGAGCACTAAACCAATCATTACTGCCTCTTTTCCCTACAATTCAATTTTGAAAGATCTGTCCGGGGACAGACATGGTTAATTATGAGTTCAACTATTGCAATTTGTGTCCGTCACGGTAGCTTGCGTCACAACTAGGCGTCTAACCTGACGCGATACAGTGTCAAATCGGTCCGGAAAGCCGTTTTGGCTGGCCTAGATACCGGAAAGCACCACTTTCCGCGAATATGAGACACAGAGTCGGGGACCCAATGCCCAACCCAACACGATCTCCTGCACAGCTTCGCAATATGTTCGGATCCAACCTGCGGATACTGGCGAAAAACTACCCTTCCATTTCTGAACTCTCCCGGCGGCTTGGCATAAACCGGACCCAGTTCAACCGTTACTTGTCCGGCGAAAGCTTTCCGCGGCCGGATGTTCTGGAACGGATCTGCACGTTCTTCGATGTCGATGCACGGGTCTTGCTGGAACCTGTCGAGGGGCTTTTGAACAAGGGGCAGGTCCTCAGCGGGCCGGTCCTGACCGATTTTGCCAGCAAAGGGGTGACCAACCTGCCCGAAGACACTTTCCCTTCCGGGTTCTACCGCTTTTCACGACGTAGTTTTGTCGATGGCGACCAGTTTGTAATCGGATTGGTCTATGTCTTCCGCAGTGGTGAATACACCTATCTCAAAGGCTATGAAGCCCGCGAGGCCATGCTGCAACAAGGGCTGCCGGTCTCGGCCCCGTCGCGTGAATTCCGTGGCTATGTCTCGCGACAGGAAGACGGTGTGTCGATCACCATCACCCGCCGAAACTCAACGACCTGCTCTTTCAATTATCTCGCGCGGGTGGCCTCCTTCGAGAATAATTTTTGGATAGGCTATGTCGCCCGCACCGTTCGCGAAAGCCTGGGCAGTGCACGGGTCACGCGCATGGTCTATGAACATCTGAACGGCGACCGTCGAGCAATCATGTCAACGGCCCGCAGCGCCGGGCTGATCCCCGAAAGCGCGTTAATGCCGTTCCATCATCGCCTGCTGCAAGTAGATGAACCCTTTCGCTGACGCGGGCGCCCGGTCAATTTGACGGGGCCGCCGCGATCTTTCGATAGAGGTGCCAGGACGCATGTCCGAACAGCGGCAGCACCAGAAACAACCCCAGAAACCCGGGCAGCAAGGCCAGAAAGGTCAGCCCGGCAATCAGGGCGGCCCAAATCAGCATCACCACAAAATTCTCCAGCACATAGTCGAACGAGGTGATCATAGCGGTCACAAAGTCCAGCTCGCGGTCCAGCAGCAGTGGCAGCGACAGCACGGTGAGCATGAACAAAAGCAACGCGAACATTGCCCCGGCCGCTGTGCCGACAAACAGCATCATCAAGCCCTCGCCAGTGGTATAGACCTCCAGCGAGGTGGAGATATTGGTCATCGATGAATGGCCCAGAAACAGCGCGAAAATCATGTGGCCGAGAAAGAACCAGAATAGAAACACCACCACGATGATCGCGCAGATCGACGGCAACTGACGGCCGCGCTGCTGCAACACCACGCCAAAAATCGCCTTTGCATCAAGCGGTTCGCCCTGTTCCAGCCGGTGTGAAACCTCATAGAGCCCAACGGCGGCAAAAGGGCCGACCAGCGGAAAACTGATCGCAGCCAGCACCAACCAGAATGTTGTGCCGGTCAGCATTGTCACCCAGATCATCCCCCAGCCGGCCAGCACATAGATCGCCGTAAACACCAGCCCATAGAGCGGCTCTGCACGAAAATCCGCAGCACCCCGCCTGAGGGCCTCGCCGAGATCTGCCAGTTTGACCGGGCTCAGCTCCGGTACACCAAAGGGTTTCTCCATCGTCGTTTCCTCCCTGGCGTCCGTATTCCCGGTCCGCCTCTTTCCCGTTCATCTATGTCTTCGGCGGGCGCCTCTGCGGCCACATCGTCGCCTCATGATAGGCTGCCCCCAGCGCCAGGATCCTCCGGTCCTGACCCTGAGGGCCGATAATCTGCATACCCATCGGCAGCCCTTGCGCACCAAACCCGGCTGGCACCGCCAGCGCAGGCAGGCCGATCAGGCTGGCCGGAACCACCACCTCCATCCAGCGGTGGTAACTGTCCATTTTCTGCCCGGCGATGTCCTGCGGGTATTCCCAGCCGATCGGAAAGGGCCAGCACTGCGCAGATGGCAGCACCAGCGCGTCATAGTCCTGAAACAGATCCACGGCGGCGCGCTGCCATGCCGAGCGCAGGTCTGATGCGGCCTGAATGTCCTGCGCGCTGAACCCCAACCCGCGCTCCAGCTCCCAGAGGGCGGCGTCTTTCAGCTCGGATGTCCGATCTGCAAAGATCCGCAGGCCCGCCGCAACCGCAAAGGACCGCAGGGTGATCCACGCCTTCCACAGCTGTTCCGCCGGAAACGGCGGCTGGATCTTTTCAACCCGGTGGCCGAGATCAGAAAACACCCCCAACGCAGTCTCGCAAAGCGATAGAATGCCCGGCTCCATCGGATAGGCACCGCCCCAGTCCCCCAGCCAGCCGATGCGCGCGGGCGCGGCGTCGGGCAGGTCTGACACCCGGTGCCCGCCCCGGCCCAAAGGCAACTGCGGTATGGGGCCAGACATCACGTCGAGCAACAGCGCCAGATCGCGCGGGCTGCGAGCCATCGGCCCGAGTGTCGAAAGGGTGTGTAAAAACAGATCCCCCTCGGTGCTGGAGGGTACCCGCCCCCAGGTAGGCCGGAACCCGTATATATTGTTCCAGGCCGCCGGATTGCGCAGCGATCCCATCATGTCGGACCCATCCGCCAGCGCCAGCATCCCCGCCGCCAGCGCCACCGCCGCCCCGCCTGAAGAGCCGCCCGCGCTGCGCTGCGGATCATAGGCATTGCCGGTGGCCCCATGCACAGGGTTGTAGGTGTGCGAGCCGAGGCCAAATTCCGGCGTGTTGGTCTTGCCGATGAATATCGCCCCAGCCGCCCGCATCCGCGCCACAACCGGATCATCCTGCGCTGCGATGAAATCTTTCAGCAGCGGCGAGCCGGAAGAACTGCGCAGGCCTTTGACATGAACGAGGTCTTTTACTGCGATGGGCAGCCCGTGCAAAGCACCACGCGTCGTTGCCTGATCCGCGATTACTGCCTCGGCCATCAGATCAGACCGGTCGCGCAGATCCACGATTGCATTGAGACCGGGATTGACTGCATCGATGCGATCCAAAGTCGCTGCCATCAGCGCTTCTGCACTCAGTGACCCGCTCCGTAGGCCGGAAAGCTGGTCGCTTGCATCCAATGTCAAAAAGGTCATTCGTTTCCACGTGCAGCCAAGGTGTTAAAGATGACTCTAACGCCCCGTTTTGCAAAATAAACACGCAATTCAGATATATATTTGACTGGCAGCCGTAACAGGTTCGCCGCTGCCCGATTGCTGGTCTTCAAACGAAAAAAGAGCACTCAATGAAGGCTCTTTTCAGAATGTCCTGGCGATGGTCAAAAGCGTCAGTCGCCCTGCGCCTCGGAGCGTGATTTACCGGCGACGTTCAGCGCCAGCGTCGCAGCCATGAACCCGTCCAGATCGCCGTCCAGAACCCCTTTGGTATCGGATGTCTCGTGATTGGTGCGCAGGTCTTTGACCATCTGATAGGGCTGCAGAACATAGGAGCGGATCTGGTTGCCCCAGCCTGCATCGCCCTTGTTCTCATGGGCTTCGTTGATGGCGGCGTTGCGGCGGTCCAGCTCCTGCTGATAGAGCCGCGATTTCAGCGCTTTCATGGCGATGTCACGGTTCTGGTGCTGCGACTTCTCGGACGAGGTCACAACGATGCCGGTGGGATGGTGGGTGATCCGCACAGCCGAGTCGGTGGTGTTCACGTGCTGACCACCAGCGCCCGACGACCGGTAGGTATCGATGCGGATATCAGCGGGGTTCACCTCGATATCGATATTGTCGTCAACCACCGGGTAGACCCAGACGGAAGAGAATGACGTGTGGCGCTTTGCTGCCGAGTCATAGGGCGAAATACGCACCAGACGGTGAACGCCGGATTCGGACTTCAGCCAGCCATAGGCGTTGTGGCCGGTGATCTTGTAGGCGGCGGATTTGATCCCTGCCTCTTCGCCCGCGCTTTCGGACTGCAGTTCGACCTTATAGCCCTTCTTTTCGGCCCAGCGGACATACATCCGTGCCAGCATCGAGGCCCAGTCGCAGCTCTCGGTGCCGCCGGCGCCCGAGTTGATCTCGAGGAAGGTGTCATTGCTGTCGGCCTCGCCGTCCAGCAGCGCCTCCAGCTCTTTTTCGGCAGCTTTGGTGCGCAGGGCGGCCAGTGCCTCTTCTGCGTCTTTGACGACTTCCGCGTCGTCTTCCATCTCGCCCAGCTCGATCAGCTCGATGTTGTCGGCCATGTCCTGCTTGATGGAGTTATAGGTATCCATCGCATCGACCAGCATCTGGCGTTCGCGCATCAGCTTCTGTGCCGCGTCCGGATCGTCCCAGAGGTTCGGATCCTCAACGCGGGCGTTGAATTCCTCCAGCCGGTGCGGTGCGGTCTCTCTATCCATACGCTGCGCCAAAAGCTCGAGCGATTTTTCGATCTCGGTCACGAAGTTCTGGGTTTCGGCGCGCATGGGACATCCTGCAATTGGAACTGAGTGGAGGTGATACACCCGCCCCGGCAGACGGGCAAGAACCCGCGCGCCGGAAAGGCTGAAAAAGAAAGGGAAAGGTCAGTAAAGCCCACCCGAGCTGACATCCCCAAAGGTGGCCTTGGGGCCCAGCACCGCGGTGCCTCCGGAGGAGGTGGTCACCCGGCGCCCTGCGGCGCGGACCTCTTCGGCCAGCGGCAGGTTCGACCCCATCGCAAAGCCACCATCATAGGTGAGACCAAAGATCGGTTCGGCCCCATCCCGGAAGTATTCCGCCACCACATAATCGCCCGACGCGTTGTCCGGCAGACGGGCGCCGGTGTAGCGGTCGATCTTGATGAAGTGGCCGCCCTCAGGCACGTCAAAAGGACCACCGCCATATTTCTCGGTCGCAGCACTCATGAACTCCTGAAACACAGGGCCGCACATGCTGCCACCAAAAGCCCCGCGGCCCAGCGGGCGCGGTGTGTCATGGCCCATATAGCAGCCGGCCACGATGTTGGAGGTGAAGCCGACGAACCAGACGTCCTTGGCCTGGTTGGTGGTGCCGGTCTTGCCCGCGGTGGGCACGCCAAGGTTCACAACACCTGAGGCCGTGCCGCGTTCGACCACGCCGCGCATCATCGAGGTCAGCTGATAGGCGGTGATCGGATCCATCACCTGTTCACGGTCGGTGACAATACGCGGAGCGTTGCCATCCGACAGCGGTCCGGCAGAGCAATCGACGCATTCACGGTCATCGTGGCGGTAGATTGTCTGCCCTGACCGGTCCTGAATCCGGTCCACCAGCGTTGGCTCAACCCGCTCGCCCCCGTTGGCGAACATCGCATAGGCCGAGATCATCTTGTAAAGCGTCGATTCTTCTGAACCTAGCGAGTTGGCCAGATAGGGGCCCATCTCTTCATAGACACCAAAACGTTCTGCATAGCCGGCAACAACCGGCATGCCGACTTCCTGCGCCAGACGGATGGTCATCAGGTTTCGCGAGCGTTCGATGCCGGTGCGCAGCGGTGTCGGGCCGTAAAATTCATGCGATGCGTTCTTAGGTCGCCACAGCCCCTGCGGGGTGTCGATCTCGATCGGAGCGTCAATGACGATGGTTGCCGGGCTATAGCCGCTGTCCAGCGCCGCCGCATAGACGAAGGGTTTAAACGAAGACCCCGGCTGACGCTGTGCTTGCGTGGCGCGGTTGAACACCGAATCCTGATAGGAGAAACCGCCCTGCATCGCTAGAACCCGGCCCGTGTTCACGTCCATCGCCGCAAACCCGCCCTGCACTTCGGGGATCTGCCGCAGGCTCCAGCGTTCAAAGCTGCCATCGTCCTTGGTGATCGCACGGACCAGAACCACCTCGCCCTGCTGGACCAGATCGCCGGCCACCTTCGCCTGACGCCCTTTGCTGCCGTCCTCCTCCAGACGGCGCGCCCAGGTGACATCGCCAGCCGAAATGAAATGGCCGTCTTCGTCTTCCTCGACCCCTTCGATGCCAACCCGGGCGCTATTGGCGCCGACGTCCAGCACCACAGCCGGGTACCATTGGCCGTTCAGGTTCACATCGCGCGGTACGTTCACGTCCTGCAGCGCAGCGCGCCAACCGTCTTCGCTGGTCAGAAGATCCAGGTCAATCGCCTCACCGGTTGGGCGCCACAGCCCTTGTTTGCGGTCGTATTTCTCGAGGCCGCGACGCAAAGATGCCGCCGCTTTGCGCTGCATCTCTTCGTCGATGGTGGCGCGGATGGTAAAGCCGCCGGTGAAAAACTCGCCCTCGCCAAAGTCATCCGACAGCTGGCGGCGGATTTCATCGGTAAAGTAATCACGTGGCGGCAGCGCCGTGCGGAAGCTGGCGAAATCGCCGTTCTGAACCGAACGCAGGGGTTTGTCGATTTCGGAAAGGTACACGTCTTCAGTGATGTAGCCGTTTTCCTTCATCTCCTGCAGCACATAGTTCCGCCGCGCCAACAGGCGTTCCTTGCCGCGCACCGGGTGGAATTTGCCGGGCGCCTTGGGCATCGAGGCCAGCATCGCCGCCTCATGCGGTTCCAGCTCGTCCAGAGTTTTGTTGAAATAGGACTGCGACGCCGCAGCCACACCAAATGAATTCTGCCCGAGGAAAATCTCGTTCATATACAGCTCAAGGATCTGATCCTTGTTGAGCGTCTCTTCCAGGCGGGTGGCGAGAATGATTTCCTTGATCTTGCGTTCTGCCTGACGGCTGCCGTCCAGAAGAAAGTTCTTCATCACCTGTTGGGTGATCGTCGAGGCCCCACGCACATTGGCGCCGCGCGACTGCACCGCTTCAAAAGCCGCGGCGGCGATGCCGCGCATGTCATAGCCCTTGTGGGTGTAGAAGTTCTTGTCTTCGGCGCTGATGAAGGCGTTTTTCACCATGTCGGGGATTTCCTCCGACGGGGTGAACAGGCGGCGTTCCTTGGCGAACTCATCAATCAGCTGCCCCTCGCCAGAATAGATCCGGCTGATGGTCGGCGGCTGATACTGGGCCAGGGATTCGTGGCTCGGCAGGTCACGGCCATAGATCCAGAAAACGGCCCCAATGGTCGCCGCCACCATGAAAATACCCAGGGTGATGGTGCTGAAAACGGAGCCGAAAATGGAGAGAATGAACCGGATCACGGAAGGAGCCTTTCTACGCGCGTGCCGTCTATATAGGCACGCAGGCGCAGATCGTCAAAACCACAAGCAGCTTTTTGCCCCAAAAGAACGACCCCTCAAGGTCACTTTCCCAGGAAGGTGGTCAGGTGAGCGTGATACTATTGACCCGCTTCAGGGTTTGAGCGTGGGCCGGATCGACACTCAGCGCCTGTTCAAAACACTCAAGTGCCGCGGCGTGATCACCGTTCCGCAGCAGAAGTGAACCAAATTCTGAAACGATATCAGGATTTTGCGGGGCGATGCAGGCTGCGATCAATTAGGATTCAGCCGCCTCGCCATCCCAGCCAGTCCGGGCCAGACATCCCACCAGCTTGGCGTGCAGAATGGCATCCTGAGGGGCCAGAAGAAGTGCCTCGCGCAGCAATTCCGCAGCATCGATGAATTTTCCACGCAACGCCAGAACCTTGGCCTGATCCGCCAAAGCAGAAGCCTCTGCATCCGTGTTCAGAAAGCTGTCCATGTCAAAACCGGCTTCCGCGCCGTCCAGACTCCCCAATGACATTGTTGAATAGTCTTCGGTGGCCGTCTCCATCACGTTCTCCTGCAGGTCATCACGTCCAAATGTTCCAATTTTCCGGCCAGAGCATACTGCGATTAAGGTTAATAATTGATGAGGGTACTCCCTATCGTCGTTTTGGTACTGAGGGCTGACACATTTCTGAAAGAGTCTTATAATTTAACACCTGTTCAATTACATTACCCGTCAAACGGCTTGGGAGGGCCTCATGGATTTCGCGCTGACCGAAGAACAGACCGCTATTTTCGACATGGCTCATGCTTTTGGGCAGGAACAGATCGCACCGTTCGCCCAGGACTGGGAGGCCGCAGGCACCATTCCCAAGGAGCTATGGCCGCAAATTGGTGAGTTGGGGTTTGGTGGCCTCTATGTGTCCGAGGACGGCGGCGGATCAGGGCTCACGCGGCTGGACGCCACATTGGTGTTCGAGGCCCTGTCGATGGCCTGCCCTTCGGTGGCGGCCTTCCTGTCGATCCACAACATGTGCGCCAAGATGCTAGACACTTTCGCGGATGACGCGCTGAAGGCACGGGTCATGCCCGACGTTCTGGCAATGAACACGGTGCTCAGCTACTGCCTGACCGAACCGGGTTCGGGCTCCGACGCCGCAGCCCTCAAGACACGCGCCGAGAAATCCGACAACAGCTATATCCTGAACGGCACCAAGGCCTTCATTTCGGGTGGCGGCTATTCCGATGCTTATGTCTGCATGGTGCGCACCGGCGAAGACGGCCCCAAGGGCATCTCGACTGTCTATGTCGAAGACGGCACTCCGGGTCTGTCGTTTGGCGGGCTGGAGCAAAAGATGGGCTGGAAAAGCCAGCCAACCGCGCAGGTGCAGTTCGACGACTGCGCTATCCCTGCCGAAAATCTGGTCGGCGACGAGGGTCAGGGCTTCAAATACGCCATGAAGGGGCTGGATGGCGGACGGCTGAACATCTCCTCCTGTTCGCTGGGTGCGGCACAGCAGGCGCTGAACCTGACGCTGCAATACATGTCCGAGCGCAAGGCCTTCGGCAAATCCATCGACCAGTTTCAGGGGCTCCAGTTCCGCCTGGCCGATATGGAGATCGAGTTGCAGGCAGCCCGTGTCTTCCTGCGCCAGGCGGCGTGGAAGCTGGACACCGGCGCGCCGGATGCCACCAAATACTGCGCCATGGCCAAGAAGTTCGTGACCGAAGCCGGATCCAAGATTGCCGATCAATGCCTGCAGCTGCACGGTGGCTATGGCTATCTGGCTGACTATGGCATCGAAAAACTGGTCCGCGATCTGCGCGTGCACCAGATCCTCGAAGGCACAAACGAGATCATGCGCGTGATCGTGGCCCGCCATATGCTGGCCGAGAACCGCTAAAGGAAACGAGACGAATGAGCGACATCACTATCCGTGTGACCGGCCGCGCAGGCCGGATCACCCTCACCCGTCCCAAGGCGCTGAATGCGCTGTCCTACGAGATGTGTCTGGCGATAGATGCAGCCCTGAAAGACTGGGCCAGCGATGATAACGTCAAGCTGGTTGTCATTGATGCCGAAGGAGAAAAAGCCTTTTGCGCTGGTGGTGACATTCAGGAGATGTACGACACAGGCACCAAGGGCAACTACGACTACGGCCGCCGCTTCTGGCGCGACGAATACCATATGAACGCGCGGATATTCGAGTACCACAAACCGGTGGTCAGCTTCCTTCAGGGCTTTACCATGGGTGGCGGTGTTGGTGTCGGCTGCCACGGCTCGCACCGGATCGTCGGAGAGAGCAGCCAGATCGCCATGCCCGAAGTGGGCATCGGTCTGGTGCCGGACGTGGGCGGCAGCCTGATGCTGGCGCTGGCACCGGGGCGGCTGGGCGAATACCTTGGCACCACAGCTGCGCGGATGAACGCAGCCGATGCGATCTTTGCCGGCTTTGCCGATCACTTCATCCCCGAAGCCCAGTGGCCTGCGCTGGTTGCAGCGCTTGAGGAAACCGGCGATCCGGCAGTTCTGGACAGTGCAATTACAGAGGCCCCGACAGGTAAATTGCCGGGTCTGCTGGCGGAAATCAGCTCTCACTTCGGCGGTGAAGATTTGACCGCGGTTCTCAACAGCCTCAAGTCCGACAGCAGTGAATTCGCCAAGGTCACGCTCAAGTCTCTGGGGCGGAATGCCCCCCTTTCAATGGCTTGCACAATAGAGATGATCCACCGCTTGCGCGGTCAGCGACTCACCATTCGCACCGCGCTGGAGATGGAATACCGGTTCACACACCGGTCGATGGAACAGGGGGATTTTCTGGAAGGCATCCGCGCCCTGATCATCGACAAGGATCGCACGCCCAAGTGGCAGCATGCAGATCAGGCCGTGCCGGGCAGCGCCGTCAGCGCTTTGCTACGCCCGCTGGGGGCAGATGGATTGAGTTTCGAGGAGGAGGTTTAACGATGAAAATCGGGTTTATCGGACTGGGCAATATGGGTGGCCCGATGGCGGCCAATCTGGCAGCTGCCGGCCATCAGGTCACCGGCTTTGACATGGCAAACGTTGAAATCGACGGCGTTGCGATGGCCTCTTCCGCCGCCGTGGCCGCGCAAGGCGCCGAAGTGGTTATCACCATGCTGCCAAATGGGCTGATCCTGCGGAGTGTTGCCGCCGAATTGATCCCTGCCATGGAGAAGGGCGCGCTGCTCGCCGATTGCTCCACCGTCGATGTGGACTCCGCCCGCGCCGTGGCCACTGAGGCGACCGAGGCGGGCTTGCTCACCATCGACGCGCCGGTTTCCGGTGGCATTGCAGGGGCTTCTGGCGGCACGCTCACCTTCATGGCCGGCGGCTCGGACGAGGCGTTTGCCAAGGTCGCGCCGCTCTTGGACATCATGGGCCAGAAGGCGGTGCATTGCGGCGACGCAGGTGCAGGGCAATCCGCCAAGATCTGCAACAACATGATCCTCGGCGCCACCATGATCGCCACCTGCGAGGCCTTTGCGCTGGCCGACAAGCTTGGGCTGGATCGCCAGAAGATGTTCGACGTCGTGTCCACCTCCTCCGGCTACAGCTGGTCGATGAACGCCTATTGCCCAGCACCGGGTGTTGGCCCGGAAAGCCCCGCCGACAATGACTACAAGCCGGGCTTTGCCGCAGAGCTGATGCTGAAAGACCTGCGCCTTGCCCGACATGCGGCCGAAACAGTGGATGCCGACACGCCGATGGGCCGCAAAGCGGAAGCGATCTATTCGGCCTTTGTCGAAGAGGAAGATGGTAAAGGAATGGATTTCTCGGCCATGCTACCGCGTTTGGCAAAACGTGGACACGAATAAAATAGATTAATAGCAAAGAGAAAGGGCCGCATCCTCATGCGGCCCTTTTGCGTTTTATCCGGGGCGGACAATCTCGCCAACACCTTCAAGCGCCAGCCCGTCCACATACATCTGCGCAACGGCTGCGGCCGGCATGCCCTGGTCGCCCCAGCCCATTTTCACGGCTGTTTCCAACACCAGCGGCGGGCTCACCACGTTCAGTTTCACCCCGCGCGGCAGGCCAAGGGCCGCAGCACTGGCAAAACCCTGCACGGCGCAGTTCAGCGTAGTGATCAGCACCGATGCAGGCATCGGGTGATCGGCCATGATACCGCTGGTCAGCAGGATCGAACCACCATCGTTCACATAATCCTGGCCCAGCCGGACAAGGTTCGCCTGCCCCATGAATTTATTGCCCAGACCAAAGGCAAAATCCTCATCGCTCAGCGCCTCAAGCGCGCCAAAGGCACCGGATCCTGCGGTGGACACCACGGCATCCACCTTGCCCACAGTTTCAAACATTGCCGCGATCGAGGCCGCGTCGCTCAGATCGACCTTCACTGCGCTGCTTCGCGAGGCAACGATCACCTCATGCTCGGCGTGCAGCGCCTCTGCCACTGCGCCGCCGATGGTACCTTTGCCGCCTACCAGAAGAATTTTCATAACCGCGTCCTTTCATATCTGCGTTCGGGTTACAGGTAGGCAATTGCGCCCTGCGCGATAATAACCATAGAATGCAAATGACCATCCCGATTGGAGGGATAAATGGACCGGATCGATATGATGCAGGCGTTTCGGGAAGTTGCCCGCGCCGAAGGCTTTGCCCCTGCCGCCCGCGCGCTTGGGGTGTCGACCTCTGCGCTCAGCCGCCAGATTGCTGCCTTGGAAGACTGGCTTGGCACCCAGCTGTTTCATCGCACCACCCGGCAGGTACGGCTGACGGCAGCTGGAACCAGCTATCTGGAACATAGCACCCGCATTCTGGACGCGGTGCGCGATATGGAGCTGGGGTCTTCCAGCGGCAGCCAAGATCTGTCCGGAACATTACGGATCACCGCCCCGGCGCTTTATGGCCGGTCCGAACTGTTGATCCACTTGCAAAGCTTCCTGCACAAGCACCCGAACCTTGGACTGGATCTGGTGCTGATCGACCGGATCACCAATATCATCGACGAAGGCTTTGATCTGGCGGTGCGCATCACCCGGCCCAGCGACAGCGGGCTGATTGCCCGCAAAATAGGCGAGACCGAGCTGATCCTCGCCGCCTCCCCCGATTACCTGTCGCGCCATGCGGCGCCGCAAACACCCGACGACCTGCGCCAGCATATCTGCATTCAGGACGCCGCCGGCCCGCGCATCAACCGTTGGGATTTCACTGTGAATGGCAAGCAGGTTCACGTGCCCATCAGCGGACAGGTCAAGGTAAATCAGGGTGAGGCCGCCGCCGCTTTTGCGGTTCAGGGCTTTGGCATCGCCCGCCTGCCCGCCTTCTTCTTTCGCGAGCAGTTGGACAGTGGCGGCTTGCAAGAAGTCCTGGGCGACTTCCGCCAGCCCCCGGCCGGTATCTATGCGGTCTTTCCACCGTCGCGCCATCACAGTCCGGCGATGAGGGCGCTTGTCGACCATTTGGTTGAAACAGCCAAGACAGGCGCAACCGCTGTCGCAAACAGGCCAGCCGCGCCGTGATCGTCGGCTAGGCTGGGTGAAACAGACCGGAGCCTGCTTATGTCCCTGCCCTTCCATGACTTCACTGCTCAGCTGACCTATGATGCGCTGCCAGAGGCAGTCCTCGCAGTTCTGCGCCGCAGCTTTCTGGACACAATGGGTGTTGCGGCAGTTGGTTCAACCACCCAACTGTCTGAGATCTCGCGCAAGGGCGCGCGGGCCATGTTTGGCGTGACCGAGGCAGGCCCCGCCCGAATGCTAATGGATGGCCGCACAGTCAGCCCCGCCGGGGCAGCCATGGCCGGGGCCTTCACCATCGACAGCGTCGATGCCCATGACGGCACCTCTCCCTGCAAGGGCCACGCAGGATCGGCGATTTTCCCGGCCCTGATGGCCGTGGCCGATGCCGAGGTCACGCAGGGGCGCGCCACCGATGGGCGTAGCTTTGCCACGCTACTGGCGGCTGCCTATGAGGTCAGCTATCGCGCAGGTCTATCCCAGCACGCCACCTGCGCCGACTATCACACATCTGGTGCCTGGACCGCCGTTGGCGTCGCCGCAGCTGTGGCGCGGCAGATCGGCTGTGACGCAGACCAAATCCGCCACGCGGCTGGCATCGGCGAATACCATGGGCCGCGCAGCCAGATGATGCGCTGTATCGATCACCCCACCATGCTGCGCGACGGGGTTGGCTGGGGCGCGCCCTCCGGTGTTACCGCCGCCTATCTGGCGCAGCTAGGTTTCACCGGCGCGCCAGCGCTCACCTGCGAGGGCACGGATGCGGCAGAATTCTGGACCGATCTGGGCTCCGGCTGGCGCTTGGTCGAAGACACCCACTACAAACCCTACCCTTGCTGTCGCTGGGCGCATCCGTCGCTGGATGCAGCCGCGGCACTGATGCAGCAACACGGGCTTAGCCACGACCAAATCGTGGCGGTGGAAATCCGCACTTTCCACAACGCCACCCGCCTTGCCGGTCAGGAGCCGCAATCCCCGGATGAATTTGCCTATTCCATCGCCTTCCCGGTTGCCGCGATGATTGTGCGCGGTCGGGTCGGAATTGAAGAGCTCGCCCCGCATACCCTGCAAGACCCTGACATCCTGCGCATCTCCCGCGCCACCACACTGATCGACGATAACCATTTCACCGCCATCAGTGTTGGCAAGCGCTGGGCCGAGGTTACACTGATCCTGCAAGACGGCACCCGCCTGACCTCCGAACCCCGCACCCCACGCGGCGACACCGATCTGCCGCTCTCGGATGCTGAGATTTCAACGAAATTCCATCTTTTCACGGATCCTGTCCTGGGCACCTCTCGCGCAAATGAGATCGAAGATCTTGCCACGCGCTTTGACACGCTGGATCAACCCGGCTTTGCCAGGCTGATGGATCTCTGCCTCGGCGGAGTGTGAGCAAACACCTTTACTGGGCTGATAAGCTGACTAAAACCTGGCGGGTCGCCTCATCCGCCGGGAACATCATTTCCACCTTCAATTCCGACATTGCCAGGTCCCCGGTGCTGCCGAATTGGGAAATGGTCGAAAAAAAGGACAGCACCTGCCCCTGCATCAGATACCGCGCCGGAATGACCGCCGGCAAAGCACCATCCGTCTGATCGCCAACCCGTCCCTGCAAGGACTGCACAGCGTCTTCCAGCACCGGGTCACGCCCGAAATGCGCAAGTTCAGTACGCAGTCGGCTCAACATATGCCGTTCAACTTCTTCCAAATTCTCCAGCGACTGGCGCAGCGCCTCATTCGAGGTCATCGCCGTCAACAGACTGTCGCCCACGCGCAACCCCACTGCCCCCAATAGCATTTCAGCCGGGCCATTCATTGCCTCCAGTTGCCAATGCCGGTCCAAGGCCATCGCCGGATAGGGCGCATGGTTCTGCAACATCCAGCGCATGGCCTCACGCAGGGGTTGCAGCTCTGCATCATCACGGCCCCGACTCTCATATGCCGGCGCCATGCCTGCAGCGGTCAGCAGGCGATTGCGCCCGGCCCCCGGCACTTGCAGCTCTTCCGAGATCCGTATCACCATGCCCCGGCTCGGCCGAGAACGCCCGGTTTCCAGAAAGGAAATATGGCGCGGTGACACGCCCGCAGCCATCGCCAGATCCATCTGGCTCATCCGCCGGATCTGCCGCCATTCTTTGAGCACTGTGCCGAAATCCGCCATGCGATACCCCTCTATTCACCGCAGCTTACCCGGAGGGCTGGGAAATACACCTACCTCCAAGGTAATTGTTTTGCCTCACCGCAAGGGGTCTGCTTGCTGCAAACCTATCAAGGAGATCCAAAATGACCCGCACCTCCACACAAAGCGCTCTGAAAATGGCCGCATCCTTCTGCATCCTGATCGGGCTGGCCATGGCAGCTGCCCCCTTCACCTTTCTGGCACCCGGCCTGTCCCTCTTTCTGGACATTGCCCATTTTCCGATAGACGGGGCACAATCGGTCAGCGGCGACAGTCTGGCACTGCTCAGTGCCATCAGCGGTGGGTTGCTGTCAGGAATGGGGACAGCAATCTGGCTTGTCGCGCATCACCTCTACCCGCGTGATCCCGCCCTAGCGGGTCGCATTATCATCCTCAGCCTCGCCGCGTGGTACCTCCCCGACAGCGCGGGCTCCCTTGCGGCAGGTGCCTGGTTCAACCTGATAATGAACACCGGCTTCCTTGCCCTATTCCTGACCCCACTGGTCCTCGCAGGCCGCGCGGAAAGAATACCCGCGTAACAATGCGGGGAGCCTTTCATCTTTCCAAGAACACTCTGGGGTGAATGCGCGTTAGCGCAGAGGGGCAAGGCCCCTCCGCCCTTCCCTGACTATTCTGCCGCCACGCGCCGCGCGTCGAGGATCTCTTTCAGGTAATGCCCGGTGTGGCTGCGCGGTTCTTCGGCCACTGTCTCCGGCGTGCCTGCGGCCACGATCTCACCGCCGCCGTCACCGCCTTCAGGGCCGATATCGATGATCCAGTCGGCGGTTTTCACCACATCCAGATTGTGTTCGATCACCACCACGGAATTGCCCTGCTCGACCAGCTCATGCAGAACGTCCAGCAGCTTGCGCACATCCTCGAAATGCAGGCCGGTTGTCGGCTCGTCCAGAATATAGAGCGTCCGCCCGGTCGACCGTTTGGCCAGTTCCTTGGACAGTTTCACCCGCTGCGCCTCACCGCCCGACAGCGTTGTCGCCTGCTGGCCGACCTTGATATAGCCAAGGCCAACCCGCATCAGCGCATCCATCTTGTCGCGGATCGAGGGCACCGCTTGGAAGAAGGTCTGCGCATCTTCCACTGTCATATCAAGCACATCGGCGATGCTCTTGCCCTTGAACTTGATCTCCAGTGTCTCGCGGTTGTAACGCGCGCCTTTGCAGGTTTCGCAGGTCACATAGACGTCCGGCAGGAAGTGCATCTCGATCTTGATGACCCCATCGCCCTGACAGGCCTCGCAGCGGCCGCCCTTGACGTTGAAGGAAAACCGCCCCGGTTTGTAGCCGCGCGTTTTGGATTCCGGCAGTCCGGCGAACCAGTCGCGGATCGGGGTGAAGGCCCCAGTGTAAGTGGCCGGGTTCGAGCGCGGCGTGCGCCCAATGGGACGCTGGTCGATGTCGATCACCTTGTCCAGATGCTCCAGCCCCTTGATGGTCTCGCAGGGCGCAGGCGTCTGGCGCGCGCCGTTGAGGCGCATGGAGGCAGTCTTGAACAGGGTCTCGATGGTCAACGTCGACTTGCCGCCGCCGGACACCCCGGTGACGCAGACGAACTTGCCCAGCGGGAACTCCGCCGTCACGTTTTTCAGGTTGTTGCCGGTGGCCTTGACCACTTTGATCTTCTTCTTGTTGCCCTTGCGCCGCTCAGCCGGGATAGCGATCTCGCGACTGCCGGTCAGGTACTGGCCGGTAATCGATGCCGGATCAGCCGCCACTTCGGCGGGCGTTCCATGGCTGACCACCTGGCCGCCATGCACACCGGCACCGGGGCCGATGTCAAAGACGTAATCCGCCTCGCGAATTGCTTCTTCATCGTGTTCGACCACGATCACCGTATTGCCCTGATCACGTAGGTTCTTCAGGGTTTCCAGCAGTCGCCCATTGTCGCGTTGGTGCAAGCCGATGGAGGGCTCATCCAGAACATACAAAACTCCGGTCAGGCCGGAGCCGATCTGTGATGCAAGACGAATCCGCTGGCTTTCGCCGCCTGACAGCGTGCCGGAGTTACGGCTGAGGCTGAGGTATTCGAGGCCCACATTGTTCAGGAAACCCAGACGTTCGCGGATCTCCTTGACGATGGCGCGGGCGATCTCCTGCTTCTGCGGGGTCAGCTGGTTCGGCACATCTTCGATCCAGGCCAGCGCCTCACGGATCGACAATTGCACCACCTGGCCGGCATGCTGGCCGCCGATTTTCACCGCCAGCGCCTCGTCCCGCAGGCGATAGCCGTTGCAGGAGCCGCAGGGGCGGTTGTTCTGATAGCGCTCGAACTCTTCCCGGATCCAGTTCGAATCCGTCTCGCGGTAGCGCCGCTCCATATTGGGGATCACGCCTTCAAAGACGCGTTCGACCTGATAGACCCGGCCGCCTTCGTCATAGCGGAACATCAGCTCTTCATCGCCTGAGCCATAAAGGAAGACCTGCTGCACGTGTTTGGGCAGGTCTTTCCACGGGGTGTTCTTGTCGAATTCGTAGTGTTTGGCGATGGCTTCAATGGTCTGCAGGAAATAAGGTGACTTGCCCTTGCGCCAAGGCGCCAGCGCGCCGTCATAGACCTTGAGCGCGGCATCCGGCACCACGAGGCGCTCGTCAAAGAACAGTTCCACCCCCAGCCCGTCACATTCCGGGCAGGCGCCGAAGGGCGCGTTGAAGGAGAACAGGCGCGGTTCAATCTCAGGGATGGTGAAACCACTGACCGGGCAAGCAAAATTCTCGGAGAACGTCAGACGCTCCGGGTCGCCCTCACGCGGGGCAGTTTCCAGATGCGCGATGCCATCGGCCAGATCCAGCGCGGTGCGCAAACTGTCTGCCAGCCGGGTTTCCAGCCCTTCGCGAACCACGATCCGGTCGACCACCACGTCGATGTCATGGCGGAATTTCTTGTCCAGTGTGGGCGGTTCATCCAGCTCGTAGAACTCGCCATCCACCTTGACCCGCTGGAAGCCCTGTTTGCGCAGCTCCAGGAACTCTTTCTTATACTCGCCCTTGCGGTCGCGCACGATGGGGGCCAGCAGGAACCCACGGGTCCCCTCCTCCAGTGCCATGATCCGGTCGACCATATCCTGCACCTGCTGCGCCTCGATGGGCAGGCCGGTGGCAGGAGAAAAAGGCGTGCCTGCGCGCGCAAAGAGCAGGCGCAGGTAATCGTAAATCTCAGTCACCGTGCCAACGGTGGAACGCGGGTTCTTCGAGGTGGTCTTCTGCTCAATCGAGATCGCCGGGGACAAGCCGCTGATGTGATCCACATCCGGCTTTTCCATCATGTCCAAGAACTGGCGCGCATAGGCGCTCAGGCTCTCGACATAGCGGCGCTGCCCTTCGGCATAGACCGTGTCAAAGGCCAGCGAGGATTTCCCCGAGCCCGACAAGCCGGTGATCACCACCAATTCATCGCGCGGAATATCCACGTCGATGTTTTTCAGATTGTGCTCGCGCGCGCCGCGCACCTCGATCGATTTCAACTCGGCCATACTGCCCCCTGGAACGTCCCGTTAACACATAGTGAAGGACGGGTGAGTCTCCAACTGGAAAATGAGAACTTTATGTGAACATCAGCGTAACCGCCGATACCACGCGAGAAACATATGCACCGCAAATCCGCCGAGGAACAGCAGGATCAGGGTGAAGGCCATGCCGCCAAAGCCGCCAGCCGCCAGAACCGCCACCATCAGCGGCGTGCCAAGCGTATTGCCCAGATTGCCGGCCTGCGCCATCGCGCCATTGGATTCGGCGCGGGCGGATGCGGTGTCATTCAACTGCGGAACAGAGGCAAAGCTGGCCCCCTGCACCAGCCCCATCGCCGCCGCGAGGCTGATGCAGGCCACCGGCAGCCCCGGCGCGACCCATAGCCAGACCACACATCCCGCACAAAGCAGGAACCCAAGCTGGACCACCTGCACCGCCGTGTAGGAGCGCAACAGGTACACGCCCAATGTCAGCGATGTGACGATACTGGCCAGCGGCATGGTTCCCATGACAAAGGACCGTGCACCCTCGTCGATATAGGGGGGCAGCACGGTCAGAATGGACACAAAGCTGCAGGTGTAGAACAGCCAGCCTGCCGCCGGGGCCATTTTGCGCGGTGAGCGGTAGATCTGCCAATGCAGGGCCGGCAGACCGGCCAGCCCCGGCATTTTCTGCCGTGGCGGCGCCGGAATATTCCGCATGGCCAGCCCCAGACCCAGTGCCAGCAGGGCCATGACAACCGCATGGGCGCCAAACAGGGACAGCACTCCGAATTGTGCCACCAGCGGCAGGCCCAGCCAGGTCAGCACCGCAAAGGCCACGCCAAAGAAGGTGCCCCACAATGTCATCGCCATGCCCCGGTCGCGGTCAGAGGCAATCTGCGCGATCAGCGTTGGTGCGGCCACGGTGATGCCAAGATGCGAAATGCCCTCGACCACGCGGGTGGCCAGAAACATGCCAAAGGGCAGATGCAACAATTGCAGCGCCGACATCGCAGCCCCGGTCCAGAGCGACCAGACCAGCGTGCGGCGAAAGCCAAACCCGGCCACAAAGGCGCCGCAGACCACACCCAGCAATATGCCCAGCAACCCAACCAGCGATACCGCCATGCTGATCGCCTGCCCGGCATCGGGATACAGCGCCTCCATCCGGTCAAAAACCACAGAGATCTTGCCGTATTGCGCAGCAGCGCCGAGGCCGGCGGCCCAGATCACAAAGATCAGCCCCCAGCGGGTTTTGATATCACCAGTCACACCGCGCACTCCAAAACGGGAAAAGCAGGCGCTCTGCGCCTGCCTTTCATATCTTGCCAACTATTGCCGGGGTCACGCGGGGCTGCAAGCCGCTTTGTGACCGGTCCCTTACATGTGCCCTTACATGTGAATGACGCGGTCGAAGGCGTCGAGCACGCTTTCATGCATCATTTCCGACAGGGTCGGGTGCGGGAAGACGGTGTTCATCAAGTCTTCTTCGGTGGTTTCCAGCTGGCGGCCAACGACGTAGCCTTGGATCATCTCGGTCACTTCGGCGCCCACCATATGGGCCCCCAGCAGCTCGCCTGTTTTGGCGTCAAAGACGGTTTTCACCATGCCTTCTGCCTCACCCAAAGCGATTGCCTTGCCGTTGCCGATGAAGGGGAAGCGGCCGACCTTGACGTCATAGCCCAGTTCCTTGGCCTTGGCTTCGGAGTAGCCGACCGAGGCCACCTGCGGGTGGCAGTAGGTGCAGCCCGCGATGCTTTCCGGTTTGACCGGGTGGGCATGTTTGCCGCCAATCAGATCGGCAACCATGACACCTTCGTGGCTAGCTTTGTGGGCCAGCCACGGGGCACCAGCGATATCGCCGATGGCATAGAGCCCGTCGACGCCGGTGCGGCAGTATTCATCGGTGACAACATGGGTGCGGTCGATCTTCACACCCAGCGCTTCCAGACCCAGACCTTCGACATTGCCGACAATGCCCACGGCCGAGATCACGGTGTCGAACTCTTCCTTGATGACCTTACCGCCGGTCTCAATATGGGCAGTGACTTTGCCTTTACCGCGGTCGAGCTGCTTGACCATGGCTTTTTCCATGATCTTCATGCCCTGCTTCACGAAGGATTTCTTGGCAAAGGCCGAGATTTCCGCGTCTTCCACCGGCAGCACCCGGTCCATCACTTCGACCACGGTCGTATCCGCACCCAGCGTGTTGTAGAAGCTGGCGAATTCAATGCCGATCGCACCGGATCCGATGACCAACAGTTTCTTCGGCATGCGCACCGGGTCCAGCGCGTGTTTATAGGTCCAGACCAGATCACCGTCGGCTTCAAGACCCGGCAGGGTGCGGGCCCGTGCGCCGGTAGCCAGAATGATATTCTTGGCCGTCAGCTCTTCGCTGCCCTTGTCAGTTTTGACGCTGACCTTGCCCTTGGCCGGGATCGTCGCCTCGCCCATAAAGACGGTGATCTTGTTCTTCTTCATCAGATGGCCGATGCCGGAAGACAGCTGTTTGGCCACCCCGCGCGACCGTTTCACCACCGCGTTCAGGTCATAGCCGATGTTGTCCGCCTTCAGACCAAATTCCTTGGCGCGGTGCATCAGGTGGAACACTTCGGACGAGCGCAGCAGCGCCTTGGTGGGGATACAGCCCCAGTTCAGGCAGATGCCGCCCAGATGCTCGCGTTCAACGATGGCGACCTTCAGGCCCAGCTGGGCACCACGAATGGCAGCGACATATCCGCCGGGGCCGGCCCCGATTACGATCAGATCAAAGGATTTAGCAGCCATGACGTCTCCTCGGCGCACTGGTTTTCAAAACTAGTTTACCGTTAAACTAATTTCCGATTCCGCGCAATCACGGATCTGCGTGGCATATCAGCCATGCAGCCAGTGGGAGGCTGGCGGACATTTATCCTTAGTTTTTCGCCTCTAATCTACTTGCAAGACAGCATAGGCGCTGGCATCGATATTGCGAATAAAATCAGACAGCGGCCTTTGGGCCGTGTCAGGTGACGGAGAAAGCGCATGAAGAAACTGATCATGGATCTGCTGAAAGCGATGGTGAACGCCACCCTGCTGTTGCTGCTGCTTTGTCTGTTTTTCGGCTGGCAGCTGATGGGCCGGGTCAATCAGGTGACCGATCAGGTCACAGAGGCCGTCGCCGAGGTGGCCCCGTTGAAAACCCGCGTCGAAGCCCTGCGCGGCGAATTGGTGGGGCTGCGCAGCGATCTGCAAAACGGAACCCTGCCTGCGGCACCGCAGCTGGACGGCATAGAAGCACGACTGGATTACATCAGCGAAGAGCTGACCCGCCTGCGCGCCCTGCCGGCGACAATTGTTCAACAGGCGGCAGAATCCGCGGCGGCAGAACTGTCAGGCCAGATCATTCGCCTGACCACTTGTGAAGCGTCTTAGTCGGACTTCAGTCTAATTGTCCGGCCAAGCATGCAGTTTCCGCTGTGAGCCCATCGTGCCGAATGCTGTGTTTGGCACAAATGTCGCCCCCTCCGTTATTCATCGCGCCCAGGTTCATTCGGGTCGCTGGAAAACAGCGCGACCTTATTGCCGTGCGGATCACGAAGATAGCCGACATAGAAGTGGGGACCATAGGAATCCCGAAAACCAGGCTGCCCCTCGTCGGAGCCTCCCGCGGCTAACGCGGCGCCATGAAGGTCACGGACCTGTTTCTGCGAACGCGCCTGAAACGCAACCATAACGCCATTTCCAGCGGATGCAGGTTGCCCATTGAAGGGGGATTTGACGTAGAAATCTGGCTGAACGGAGGACTGACCTGGTTCTGTGGGCAACATGTAGCTCAAGTCTCCATGATACTCTTCAAGCCCGTACCCAAGCGCTGGGAGGAACGCGGAATAAAAGCGTTCTGCCTTTGCGATGTCGTCAGCCCCCACGGTGACGTAAGCAATCATATTGTAGCTCTCCTCCAAGAGTTTCGGCGGTGGTGATGGGATCGCTGTTCTATGGGAGAGTAGCATAACCGGAAGCAGCCATTGCAGAAGTTGCATCGAAAGCTCACTTTGTCCGAACAGCTGGCGTTTGACGGGTCTTTGTGGGGCAAACAGAGGCGAGGGTCAGCTTCGAGCCCATTATGTCAAATGCTGCGCACTGCACCTATCGCCGCTTTTTTGGGGCTGTCGGACATACAGAAATTCGCTACAGATCGAAATGCACGAGCCTTGATGCTCCGGGGATAGAAAATGAATACAATTTGAAACAGGTTGCAGGAGAGCTTCGCATTGATTTTGCCGAAGGTGCAGTCGCCCACCGTCTTCGGTTCGGTGGTGGTCGTGGTCAAGATATAGCCAAGGCCATGGGACTGCGGGCGGGTAAAACTCCCATGATCGTCGATGCGACTGCCGGCTTGGGCCGAGACTCATTTCTTTTAGCGTCTTTGGGTGCGCAAGTCACCTTAATCGAACGCTCAGAGAAAATGCACGAATTGTTAGTTCAAGGCATGAATCGCGCAGCAAAAGAGGGTGGTCAGATGCGCGAAATCATTGGCCGCATGACCCTGCTGAAGGGAGACGCTCGGGATATAATCCCCGAATTGGCCGGCGAAGCAATTCTGATTGACCCAATGCATCCTGAACGGAAAAAATCGGCACTGGTGAAGCAGGACCTACGTCAAGTCCGCGAGATCGTCGGTTCCGACGATGACGCTGCTGATCTCGTGCGATTGGCAATCAAACACGCGCGTAAACGAGTTGTTCTAAAGTGGCCCGCTAAGGCTGCTCCTATTGAGGGCGTTAAGAAATGCAGTCACCAAATTATCGGTAAAACGACGCGATATGATGTTTTTATGATAAGTTAAGCGGGCCTCGGCGCGATTGCAGAAAATGGTAATTTCCATCCGCATGGCCGACCTTGCTGTACAAGACAGTCTAGGATTGCTACCTGCCCAGTAGATTCAGATCACCGCAAGCCCATACAAGAAAGTTGATGTAAACCACATGCAAGTTAGTGTTCGCGACAACAATGTCGATCAGGCCCTCCGAGTTCTAAAGAAAAAGCTCCAAAAGGAGGGCGTATTCCGTGAAATGAAGCTCAAGCAACATTTCGAGAAGCCTTCCGAGAAAAACGCGCGTCAGAAGGCAGAAGCGATCCGTCGCGCCCGCAAGCTGGCACGTAAGAAGCTGGAACGTGAAGGATGAACTAATTCAGCTCTTGATGTTGGATAAACAGAACCCCCGTTGTCCGATGGCACCGGGGGTTTTTCGTGCCAGCATCGCATTTTTGCATGGACCGCCCAGATCCAGCCGCCGAAAGCGGGCGTTGCCATAACCGCAGCAAAGATCTGCAAGGTCCGCAGAGCCACTGCTGGGAGGCCTCAAACCTCTGCGCGACCGGCCGCCAGCTTGAACTGACGGCCAGAGCGTATTTACTTACCCTGCGGCCTGCAACAGGCGCACGGTTTCGCCGTAGCCACCTGCCGCGACATAGCTGTCCTCGACCTCGGTTGTGGGGCGGGCCAGCGCGTCGTTGCGATAGGGGAAGCGGCCAAATTGGCGGATCACATTCCGGTGGGCGCGCGCATGCAGCAGATTGCCTTCGCCGGACTCCGGCATCCGGGTCATCATCAGACGCACACAGCGTTCCTGATCGCTCAGGCTTTCGGAGTGCATCAGCGGCAGATAAAAGAACTGTCGCTGCGGTTCTGCGGTGCGCAGATCCCAATTGCGCGGGATCGCTGATTTGGCAGCCGCCAGCGCCAGGTGATCTGTGGCAAAGGCCTGACCTGAACCCCGGAACATATTGCGCGGGAACTGATCCGTCAGGATGATATAGGCCAGCGCGCCTCTGGCGCAGGTGCGCCACTTGGCATATTCGCCGCGGCTTGCGGCCTCCCAGGCGTCGCCGAAACGGCTGCGGATACGATCATCCAGCGCCACATCCGACAGATACCAGCCCTTAGGGCCGACATCCTCGAGCCAAAACTCCAACACCTCATAGGGGCTAACCATGAGTCTTTCTCCAACTGTTTCCTAATCTGATGACAGCCCGTTTGCCTTTCAAACACAAGCGTTTCAGATTCACGAATTGCAACAGGCGTGCGGGATTTCTGAAATCTTCCTCACGCCTGCCGCAGATCGGAAACATAGTTAGCTTTCGGCGGCCTCCTGTTCTTCCAGTTCCGCCTCGATTTCGGCCTCGATTGTGACCTCCTGGGCGAACTCAACCGCAAAGGGCGACGACGTCGGATAGACTGCGGCAAAGGTGCCGGTGTCTTCGACCGGAACCGCCGGGCGCTGGGTCATCCGGTAGCCGGCATAAATGGCCAGAACCACCAGCAGCGCTGCCATGAACATGAAAAAGCCGGGCGGCCCAAAGACCGCGTCGCTCATAATCCAGCCGGTAATCAGCGGCCCGGCAATAGCGCCCAGCCCGTTGATGAAGACCAGCCCGCCCGAGGCCGCCGCCATGTCGTCATGTTCAAGGTAGTCGTTGGTATAGGCGATTAGCAGCGAATAGAGCGGGTTGGCCAGCCCGCCGACCACAAACGCAGATACCAGAAGCATGTAGTAGACGTTCCCCATCAGCATGCCCAGCACAGAGCCCGCAGCGCCGCCAGCCGCGGCCAGCAGGATCAACAAGCGCCGGTCAGACCGGTCCGAAATCCAACCGATCGGATATTGCAGGACAAAGGCGCCGATGTAGAAAGTCGCCACAAACAGCGAAATCTGCGCGATGCTCAACCCGGTGGCCGCGCCGTAGACCGCGCTCATGCCAAATTGGGCGGAAAACACCCCACCCAACAGGAACATGCCAACGCAGCCCAGCGGCGAGATTTTCATCAGCTCTTTCAGGGTCATCGGTTTGGTGCTGTCAAAGGCCGGGGTCGGGGAAATCGACAGAAGGATCGGCGCGAAAGAAATGGAAACCAGCACCGAGGCGATGACAAAAGGCACATAGTCGGCCGGATCGCCGACCATCATCAGGCCCTGCGCGGCAATGATGCCGGTCATCTGCACGATCATGTAGAGCGACAGCGCCTTGCCGCGGTTTTCATTGTCAGCCGCATTGTTGAGCCAGCTTTCCGCCGTCACATACACGCCCGAGAAACAAAACCCGATGATGATGCGGCCAATCGACCATGCATAGGGATCGGTGAAGGCCGGGTAGAGGATCATCACCGCCGAAATCAGCGAGGCCAGCGCCGCAAAGACCCGCACGTGGCCGACCCGCCGGATCATTTCAGACGCCATCCGTGAACCGCCCAGAAAGCCCAGGAAATAGGAGGACATCACTAGCGACATCTCGAAGGTGGAAAAACCCTCGATCTCGCCGCGCACACCCAGCAGCGTGCCCTGCAGACCATTGCCGATCATCAACAGGCCAACGCCCAGCAAAAGCGCCCAGGCGCTCGACAAAACCTGAAACATCCCGTGGCTCCTTATACACACGCGGGCCTGCCGCAGCGCGGCAGAAAGATAATATCCGGTATCACCGGACCGGGTTACAATTGCGTAACCCAATCCATACCAGCAGGGTCCGCCAAAGCGGCCCTTGTCTACGGGATCTAGGGCAGATTCTGTCCGTGAAACGCCATTACGGGATCAAAAGCGACGCATCACCATAGGAAAAGAAACGGTATTCCTGCGCCAGTGCGTGATTATAGACCGCTTTGACGCGTTCCTGCCCCATCAAGGCCGAGACCAGCATCAACAGCGTTGATTTGGGCAGGTGGAAATTGGTCATCAGCGCATCTGCAGCATGGAAGGTGAAACCGGGATAGATGAAGATATCCGTCTCGCCCTCCCATGGCTGGATCTGGCCACTGCGCGCGGCACTTTCGATCAGCCGCAGCGCCGTGGTGCCAACCGGAATGACGCGGCCACCGGCGGCCTTGGTGGCGGCAATCTCAGCCGCGGCCTCGGCGCTGACCTGCCCCCATTCGGCATGCATTTTGTGGGTCGTCACGTCCTCGACCTTGACCGGCAGGAAGGTGCCCGCCCCCACATGCAGGGTGACATGGGTTAAATCGACGCCTTTGGCCTTGAGCGCATCAAGCAAGGGCGCGTCAAAGTGCAGGCTGGCGGTCGGAGCAGCAACAGCCCCAGTGTTCTTCGCCCAAACAGTTTGATAGTCGGTCTTATCCTGCTCATCCGCCGGACGTTTGGCGGCGATATAAGGCGGCAGCGGCATCGATCCCGCCTCGGCCAAGGCGGCATCAAAATCATCACCCGTCAGGTTGAAGCGCAGACGGCCCTGCCCGTCCTCGACTGCCTCCAGCGTTGCGCTGAGCTGGTCGGAGAACACCACGTCTTCGCCCGGTTTGATCTTTTTCAGCGGCTTCAGTAGTGCGCCCCATGTGCCATCGGCGCGCGGATCCAACAGGGTGACTTCGATCTTGGCGGCAACCGGGCCTTGGGCGCTGTTGCGGTGGCGCAGCCCTGACAGGCGCGCCGGGATCACCTTGGTGTCATTCAGCACCAGCCGATCGCCGGGGCGCAGCCAGTCCAGCAGGTCGGTGACCTTTTGGTCGTGAATGGCATCTCCGTCAGCCACCAGAAGCCGCGCCGCGCTGCGCGGGCTGGCAGGGCGGGTGGCAATCAGATGCTCGGGCAGGTCGAAGTCAAAATCGCTGAGTTTCATGGCCACGCGCTATAGGCGTTTGCGAGCGAAATGGCCATGGGCAGCAGGCTCACCTGTCGTTGTTGTCGGCCGGGCCATGGCGTCGTGGCGCTTCGGGCTGCGGCGCGGCAGGTTCCGCCGCTGTGGAACCCGGTGCCACGGGTTGCTTACGGCGCATTAGGTCGCGCAGCACTCCCGGCATCAGCGCGGACAGCGGATTGACCGACACCTGCGGATTGTCGGTGGTGCCGCCAAGGCTGAAGGCAAATCCGATCAACCCCTCGCCCTTTCTGGCCAGTGGTCGCCCGACAACATTGAGCATATAGATCGGAGACAGCACACCGCGCATGTTCAGCCCCGAGTTGGCAATATCAAAATAGCCATCCAACGACAGGCCCAGCGAGGGGCCCACCGCGCTGGCGCTATTGACCTGCACATAAGACGGCCCCAGCCGGAAGGCGGATTCTACTTCGGTGAAAAGGATGCCTTTCCCGGCCAGTTCATCCAGCAGGCCAACCAGGCTGATCGCATTGAGAAGGGCCGCCATGGAGGGCGCTTCGGTCACCCGAATGTTTTTCATTTTCAGTCGGCCGTTGAATTCCCCGGCCGTGCCCGAGGGCAGAAGCGTCATGTCCAGCGAGCCACCGCTGGCATGGCGCAGCAGCCCGGCGGCCCGCAGGCTTGCGCCCGCATCCTTGGAACTGACCCGGACCGCCACCCCTGTTTGGCCCGAGACAACCGTGCCACCGATCGGGGACTGCCCGTTCAGATCGCCGGTAAAGCTCCCGTTGAGACCGCCAAGGGTGGAGAAGTCGCCCTGAAACCCTTGCAGGGCAATCCCGTCGGTCACCTGCAACCGGCTGAGCCGCAGCCGGATCGGGCCGGTGCTGTCGGTGCCGCCAGCACCAGAGCTGGAGCCACCGGCGGAAAAAGGAGAGTTGCGCAGATCGATTACCCCGCCGCTGACCCGCACTTCGGGCACTTTGGCACCGCGGCCGATCAATTCAACCGGCCCCTCCATCCAGTTGGCGACCTTCACAGTGTCAAAGACCGCCCGGTCCAGCCCGCCGCCCTCGGCCGTCAGAACCTGCCCGGAAGCCTGCAGGCCCGCAGCGCTGATCTGCACATCCTCGACCCGCGCAGGCGTTGTCAGGGAAGCCGTCAGCGACAGCGCGCCGGTAGCGGCCGCTGGTTTGGACCAGCCAATGGCCGGGATACGCAGTCCCAGCCCCGCCAGATCCGATGTCAGCGTCAGCAGCGGGGGCTGCCCCTTTGGCAGGTCCAGCACATAGCGACCGCTGCCCAGGCCGGACAACGTGCCGTCCGGCAGGCCAATCCCCAGCGCCGTATTGGCCGCCTGCGACAGTTCCACTTCGCCGGAGACCCGGCCCGGCTCTGCGCCTTTGGCACCCAGCGTCTGGGTCCAGACAGCAGAGGCCGGCAGGCCCGAAATCGTCCCGTTTCCACGAACCGTAACCTGCGACTGATCACCAGAGATTTGCAGGCGCGGGGCTGCCAATACATGGTTTGGCACCAGCACTGCGCTTTCAACGCCGCGGATCAAACCTATGTAGTGATAAAGTATCTCCTCGACCGGGACTTTCTTGCGCATGGGCAGCGACAGGGTGCCCTCTATCTCAACCTGACCATCTGCCAGCGCCACCGGCAGGCTGGCCTTATCCATCAGCGACAGGGGGGGGCGGTTCAACAGGGACAGGGCCGCCGTCACATCGCCGCGCGCCTTGATGCGGGCAATTCCGGGCGAGGCCTTCTTGATGGAGACATCGGGGATGATGAAGGAGGTTCCGGCCACGGCAACCGGGCCGCCCTGCTCGGGTTGCACCCTACCCGCCGTCGCCATCACCACAAATCGCTTATCCATCAGGGACAGCTGCCCGGCACCGCCCGTGGCCGGCGGCATATGTTTCTGAAAGGTGACCTCGGCCTCCTCAAACGCCGCATTCAGCGCCATCACCGGCTTTTCACCTTCGCGGCCGCGCAGGGAAAACTGCGCGCTGGTGATCACCCCGGCATGAATGTTCTTCATCACCCATGCCCGCGGTTTGACGGCGGCCAGTTCGGGCCACAGCTGGGTGACACGCTCAAGGGTTATCCGCCCCACTTCGCTGTCCAGCGCATAGATCCAGCCGTCATGATCGGCCGAGACATCGCCGGACAGGCGCAAGCGGCTGGGACCGCTGTCGATCAGCATCTCACCGATCTGCAGCCGGAAGGGATTGAGGTCCAACTTGAAATCAGAGCGGACATCTTCGAAACCAATCGGGCTGTTGTAGAGCCCAAGCGGATTGAGCGACAGGTTGGAAAAGGTGAACTGACCGACCAGATTGTCCAGCCGCCCGCCGGATATGCCGTTCAGAACCGCTTGCCCAACCGCCGTGCCGGACCCCCAGCCACTGTCCACGAACAATTCGTCAAACAGCAGTGTCTGCGTCGTCGGGTCGAAAGAAAAATAACTGCGAGCGGCCGAAAACGGCACTGGCAGGGCCTCATCATCGGGCTGCAAGACCCCGGCACCGATTTGCAGGCTTGCCGCCAGCGGCAAGAGCGATCCTTCCGAAGTCACCCCGCCCCGCATGGAGCCGGAAATCGGCGCACGCAGCACCCCCAGCCAGCCAAGCGCCGGTGCCTGAGCTGCGATATCCTCGCTCGCGACCTCGCGCACGACAACGCCAAATTCAGCCGCCTGATCACCGATTTTCGACTTATAGCTCAGCTCAACACTGCTGGCATAATCGCGACCGCTGAGCACCGAAAACCCGCCCGACACATCCAGATCACCGCCCCGCCGGTCAAGCCGCAGGTGGCCGCCATCCAGGGTCCAGACCCGGCCAGAGCGCGCATCCTCGTAGCGAAGGGTCAGCGCCTGGGTTTCAACCTCGGTCAGCGCCGCCAGCACCGGGATGGCCAGTGTAGCATCCCATTGTTCGATCAACGCGGGCAGGTTTTCGGCCTGTCGCAACGGACTGGAGGATTGATCAAAGCTCAGCGCGATGGTGTCGGCATCGCGCCGAAGGGTGGCAAACAGCCCGCTGAGCGAAATCTGCTTGGGCTGAACCTGCCCGCGGAGCAACGGTCGCATCGCCAGCGAGGCCTGCGCATCCGCCAGCTGCACCACCGGCTCTCCTGTGTCGCGGGTCAGCACCACATCGCGCAGCCCCAGCCGCGGCCGCCAACTCTGGTTAATCACCAGATGAACCGCGCCGAATTCAATCTGCATTCCGTTCAGATTGCGTTCGATCCGGGCCTCGATCCGCTGTCGCATCCAAGTCGGCGCTTCCAGCTGACGCCCCGGCAAAAGAAGATATGCCAGCGACAGGGCAACCGCGGCCAGGACAACAAACAGCCCCAAGGCACGCCAGCGCCGCCGTCTGGGACGGCGGCGTTTGGCTGTCTCATCCTGTTGCGGTTCCGGCTCCATTACGGCGCGTCTCTTCTCTGCTGTTCCTCACCGGGGCCAGCCCTGTTATCACCGCCCCAACCGAGAACGTATCCCCCGGAGGACCAGATGCTTGAACCCAATGTTGCCGCCCCTCAATTTACCCTGCCACGCGATGGCGGCACAGAAACCGCGCTGAGCAGTCTGGCGGGTAAGGCCGTGGTATTGTTCTTCTATCCCCGCGATAATACGCCGGGCTGCACCAAGGAATCCATCGGTTTCTCTGCCGAGCTGGCCGCCTTTGAGGCCGCCGGGGCTGTGGTGTTCGGAATCTCCAAGGACACGATCAAAAAACATGAAAACTTCATCGCCAAATACGACCTAACCGTACCGCTGCTGTCAGACGCCGAGGGGCAGGTCTGCGAAGACTACGGCGTGTGGAAAGAAAAAACCCTCTACGGCAAAAAGCACTGGGGCATTGAACGCTCGACCTTTCTGATCGACGCAGACGGCAAGATTGCGCGCATTTGGCGCAAAGTGAAAGTCGACGGCCACGTCGAAGAGGTTCTGGAAGCCACCCGCGCCCTGCAGGGCTGATCCCTCCCCGCCTCGCGACGGGCAGGCCTGCCCGCCGCAAACACGCCCCCCGCAGAATAGAAAACAGGACAGGATCATGACCGACCAGCCGCTATCCCTCGCCCAGCGGGCCGAACAAGTGCTGCGCACCGCAGATGGGGTCGAAAAGACCGCGCTGTCGCGCCGCCACGCCGCCGAGTGGTTCGCCAGCCGCAAGGGAGAGCTTGCGGAGATCCCCGTCGGCACCGCCACACCGCCGCTCTATCCGGCGCGGCCTGACGCACCTGAACTGCTGGATCCGCGCGATGTGCCCAAGCGCAAGCCGGGATCGCCTGCCGGGCGGATCGCGCTGCTGCATGCCGTGGCCCATATCGAGCTGAACGCCGTGGATCTGCACTGGGATATCATCGCGCGGTTCTCGCATGTGCCGATGCCGATGGGGTTCTTTGATGACTGGGTGAAATCGGCGGACGAGGAATCCAAACATTTCAATCTGGTCTGCGGCTGTCTGGAAAGCCTCGGCAGCCACTATGGCGCCCTGCCCGCCCATGCCGGCATGTGGCGCGCCGCCGAGGACACCGTCGAGGATCTGATGGGCCGCCTTGCGGTGGTGCCGATGGTGCTGGAAGCGCGCGGTCTGGATGTGACACCCGGCATGATCAACCTGTTCCGTAAGGCCGGGCAGGACGAAGCCGTAGCGGCGTTAGAACTGATCTACGCCGAAGAAGTGGGCCATGTAGCCTATGGGTCCAAGTGGTTCCATTTTCTGTGCGGCCGCGAAAACCTTGATCCAAAGGAGGTTTTCCACGCGCTGGTGCGCAAGTATTTCCACGGCGCGCTGAAACCGCCCTTCAACGAGGAAAAACGCGCCGAAGCCGGGCTGCCGCCCGATTTCTACTGGCCGCTGGCCGATGAGATTCCGGTGAAAAAGCGCGGCTGACGCACCGTTGGGACGCACCGTGTATCGCCTTGCAGGCGGCCTGGGCGGAATTCCGCTCACCCAGAGGCCGTCGCGGGGCAATTCACCCGCGCTTTACTGAGAGGCTTGCCCTGAACCGCCCGGCTGGCTATTCCTTCGCCCCCAAGGGCGCTGCTTGCCATCGCGGACAGCGCAAGAAGAAAGACTGAACAGGGAACGAACGTGCGAACGCGTCTGGCTATTCGAATTCATGCGCAGCTGGAACATTGGTTCCCGGAACGGCGCGTCTTCCTCAAATCCGACACGGATACCCGGTTCCTCCGACTGCGGCCTGAAGTCCAGCTGTTTGCCGCCGCAGGGGCGATGGTCTTTGTTGTCTGGAGCATCGTTGCCACCTCGATCGTGCTGATGGACAGCATCGGGTCGGGCAACTTTCGCAAACAGGCCGAACGGGATCAGGAAACCTACCGCGACCGGCTGAACGCGCTCTCGGAAGAACGCAACGCCCGCGCCGAAGAAGCTCTGGCAGCGCAGGCCCGGTTCAACGTCGCCCTCAAGCAGATTTCGGTCATGCAGTCCGAGCTTCTCGCCTCCGAGACCCGCCGTCAGGAGCTGGAAACCGGCATCGAAGTGATCCAGAACACCCTGCGCGCCACCATGGATCAGCGCGAAACCGCCCGTGCAGCCCTGGCCGAGCTCAAGCAGAATGCGGCGGAAACAGCACCGGGATCGCCTGTGTCGGCAGCTTTTGCCTCGGCGCAGATGGGTTTCATCACCGAGGCCCTGTCTGAAACGGCGCAGGAGCGCGATCAGATTCTGGCCGATGCGCAATCGGCACTGGATGCGCGCGACGCGCTGGAGCTGGAGCTGCGCCTGAACGCTGAGCGCAACGATCAGATCTTCCGCCAGTTGGAAGAGGCCATGGCCATTTCCGTCGAACCGCTGGACAAGATGTTCCGCAGTGCCGGCATGCCGACCGATCGCATTCTTGATCAGGTGCGGCGCGGCTACAGTGGCGAAGGCGGCCCCCTGACCCCTTTGGCGATGTCGACCCGCGGTGAAGAACCCACCGCGGATGAATTCCGGGCCAATCTGCTGCTGACCGAGATGGGCAAGCTGAACCTCTATCGAATCGCCGCGCAGCAGGCGCCGTTTTCCAGCCCGGTGAATTTGAACCTCGTCCGCACCTCCTCCAATTTCGGTTATCGCCGCGACCCCAAAACCGGTGGGCGGCGGATGCACAATGGATCGGATTTCGCCGGCTCTCACGGCACCAATATCTATGCAACTGCTGATGGAGTTGTCACCAAAGCCGGCTGGAGTTCCGGCTATGGCAAGCTAATCACCATCCAGCATGCGTTTGGAATTGAGACGAAATACGCCCATAACTCCAACCTGCGCGTAAAGGTCGGCCAAAGGGTCTCGCGCGGGGATCACATTGCTGATATGGGTAACACCGGACGGTCGACCGGGACCCATCTCCATTACGAGGTGCGCGTCAACGGCAAGCCCGTAAACCCGATGATCTACATCAAGGCTGCGAGAAATGTTTTCTAAGAGCAAAATCAACGAGCCCGGTTCCAAGCCCGAGGCAACCCCTGCCGCGACCCCGTCGGCAACACCTGCGCCTTCCGCGCCGGCAAGCGACTTCAAGGCGAGCGCGCCAAAGGCCAAGCCGCCTGCATCCGTGCTCAGCTCGGATCTGCATGTCACCGGCAATATGAAGACCACCGGTGATATCCAGGTCGAGGGCACCGTCGAAGGTGACATCCGCGCGCATCTGCTGACGGTCGGCGAAACCGCCACCATCAAAGGTGAAGTGACTGCTGATGACGTTGTCGTCAACGGCCGCGTTGTTGGCCGCGTCCGTGGCCTGAAAGTGCGCCTGACATCGACCGCGCGCGTCGAGGGTGACATCATCCACAAGACCATCGCGATCGAAAGCGGCGCCCACTTTGAAGGCTCCGTTCAGCGTCAGGATGATCCGCTGTCGCAAAGTGGCCGGGCCGCACCCAAGGCAGCGCCTGCTGCCGCGCCCAAGGCAGCAGCCCCCAAGGCTGAAGGCTGATCAGCTAGGCCACTGAATTTGAATTCAAAAACGCCGCTGGTTTGACCGGCGGCGTTTTTTGTTTGTCGGAGTCCCATGGCCCCTGGGCTGTGCAGATCACTTCCCCAGCATCCATGTGCCATCCGGCCAGAAGGCGTGAAAGGCAAAGGCAAACATCACGTCATGGGGCATATCCAGCCCCTGCCCATCGCGCACCCGGATTGAGCCGACATCCCGTCCCTTCCCAATCTGCCCCGCATCCAGCGCCGAGGCCTGCCCCGCACGCCAGTCTATCTGCACACCACCTTCGGTCAGGCGGCCTGCCTCTGCCAGACGCTGCATTGGCCAGGCACGCGCGCCAACCCGCACGACCCGTGCCAATGGGTCAATCCCATGCGGCGGCGCCTCTCCCTGATATAGAAAGGGCCAATCAGAACTGTCATACCCGCGATAGGGATTGCGCCCGTAGGCCCGGTTGAAGGCCGGCTCCGCCATCACCAGCCCCTGCGGATTGCGGGCTTTGAACTCGGCCCAGCTCTCCATCCAGCTGGGCAGGGTCTTCAGCGTCTCACCGGTCATGTCGCCGACGATCGCCTCTCCGATGGCCTGTTGCCACCAGCTCTGGGTTTCGCGGTCATACATCACCATGTCAGAATATCGCAATTTGCCGGACACCCCAAAGCTGAGCACACCACGGCTGGTGCGCCGATCAATGCTCATCGCGGAGTTGCACAGGGGGCAGAATGTCACCGCCACCGGCACAGAAGCGATTCGGTCATTCACGATCTCATGCCACATCAGGTAGCGCAGCGGGTAGGCCCGCGCCTGCCCGGCCATCTCAAGCGTGATCACCGGCTCGCGATCCTGCAGGCCATCGGCCTCTGAGACACTAATGAGCTGCGGATCATCCAGCGCCGGAATGCCATCTTTGGGCGGCCCTCCCGACAGGATTTCGGACCAGTCCGAAATGGCAGTTTGGCTGAAATCAGTCTGCGGCCACTCCCCCTTCCAGGCGGATGGATCGGCAAACAGAGCCGCCGGCAGCAGCAACAGGACAATAAGGGCGTGTGTCAGGATCATGGCGGGCCTCCTGCGGTAAGTCTGCCTGCTCCGTCCCTCAAGTCCAGAGCGCCCCACAGAGTGTTGATGGTCTGTGGGCTCAACCCTCAGCCAAACCCAGTCTACTTAGGGAAAAATGCAACCCGGTCAGGCCCAAAGCGATGATTGTGCCAATCTTCCAAAAGGGTCCGGTAGCTCAAAACACGCATCTGACTGCTGCGCAAAAGCGGATCCCGGATATAGATCAGCTGTTTTTCATCATCATATCCGGCTACGACAAAGGTGTGCCCTTCCCTTAGATGAACATCAATCATCACCGGCCGCCCTTTGCGCAGCGACGTCTTGATATCCCGCATCCCTTGGCGGAACCCCGCTGCCGTGCCTTTGTAGTTGCGGATCCGCCAATTATACCCAAGCGTTCGCAACCCTTTCTGAATATCCCTGTAATAGGTGAAATCACTGTTCCGGTTGGCCATTGGTTTGTGCCCCTCGGCCAGAGCCTTCAGTTCCCATTTGTCGTGATCTGCGCCCATATGAGCAAGGATCATCGAAGCAGAGGTCGGCACACAAAGCGGATCACGCCCCTGCGATCTGTGTGGAACGTTCAACATGACCGAAGTGTCAGTGATCCCTGGGGCAGGCAGCTTGCTGAGTGATGTCACCCCTTGTGTCCAGCCGACCTCTGCCACTGCACCTGCGTTCATCAGCAGAAAACAGATCAGAATAAATAGTCTGCGCATAAAAAACCCCTGAACCCGGTAAGGGCTCAAGGGTAGTGTTTTAGTGTCCCCCGACAATGTGGGAGCACAGTGGATTACTCGGTGACGGTCACTGTCTTCATCATATCCGGCTGGCCGGTGATGGCGCCGGACTGACGGTGGCCGCGTTTGATCGCATCCACCACATCCATGCCTTCGGTCACCCGGCCAACAACCGTATATTGGCCGTTCAGGAAATGACCCTCATCAAACATGATGAAGAACTGCGAATTGGCGCTGTCCGGGCTCTGCGAGCGGGCCATGCCGACCACACCGCGGTCAAAGGGAACATCCGAAAACTCGGCTTTGATATTGCCGCGGTCGGACCCACCGGTGCCCGCATAGCGCATATCACTGCCCATCCGGCCATTTTCCACATCACCTGTCTGCGCCATGAAGCCTTCGATCACGCGGTGAAAGACCACGCCATCATACTGACCTTCGGCGGCCAATGCGGTGATCTGCTCCACATGCAACGGGGCCACGTCTTCCAGCAGGTCGATCACGATGGTGCCATTGGCGCCCTCGCCCTCAACCTCGATCTGGATACCGGAGGCCAGCGCCGGGCTGGCCATCAGCGCAAAGGCTGCTGCCAGCTTACGCATCGGCAGCCACCTTGACCGAGATCATGCGGTCGGGGTTCGCGGGCGGCTCACCCTTGGTGATCGCGTCGACATGCTCCATGCCCTCGATGACACGGCCATAAACGGTGTACTGGCCGTTCAGGAAGTGGTTGTCCTTGAAGTTGATGAAGAACTGCGAGTTGGCAGAGTTCGGGTTTGCCGAACGGGCCGCGCCCAGGGTGCCACGGTCGTGCGGCAGCTTGGAAAACTCGGCCGGCAGATCAGGCAGGCTTGAGCCGCCGGTGCCTGCCATACGCAGGTTGAAGCCGTCTTCCATGTCGCCATTGGCCACATCGCCGGTCTGCGCCATGAAACCGTCGATGACACGGTGGAAGGCCACGTTGTCATACTCGCCGCCACGGGCCAGTTCTTTCATGCGTTCAGCGTGCAGCGGTGCGACGTCGGCCAGCAGTTCGATGACGACATTGCCGTCCTTCAGCTCAACGATGATGGTGTTTTCGGGATCTTTGATCTCGGCCATGGGGGCCTCCTGTCCGTTTGAATTGCCCTGATAGTTAAGGTGCACGCCGCCAATTGCCAAGGGAGCATTGACTGCACGTGCAAAACCGCTGAAACAGCATGCAAATCCCAATTGATACGGAAGGAGTGGCCCATGGGCTGGAATTCGCTCGATGATATGGATCTTGCAGGTAAACGTGTGTTGGTCCGTGTGGACATCAACGTGCCGGTCGAGGCAGGCAAGGTAACCGACGACACCCGCATCCGCCGTATCGCGCCCACAGTCGCCGACATTCGGGCCAAGGGCGGCAAGCCGGTTCTGCTGGCCCATTTCGGACGCCCCAAGGGTAAAGTCGTCGCCGAGATGTCACTGCAGCCGCTGGTGCCCGCACTGGAGGCGGCCTTTGGCGCATCCGTGGCGTTCTGCGCCGATTGTCGCGGCCCCGCCGCCGAAGCCGCTGTCGCGGCCCTGCAAGACGGGGACGTGCTGCTGCTGGAAAACACCCGCTTTCACGCTGGTGAAGAAAAGAACGACGCCGCGCTGGCGGCTGAAATGGCCAAACTGGGCGACATCTACTGCAACGATGCCTTCTCGGCCGCCCACCGCGCCCATGCCTCCACCGAGGCGCTGGCCCAACAGCTGCCCGCCTGTGCCGGCCGTCTGATGCAGGCCGAACTGACCGCGCTCGAGGCCGCCCTTGGCCAGCCGCAACGCCCGGTGACAGCCGTTGTCGGCGGCGCCAAGGTCTCCACCAAACTGGAGCTGCTGGGCAATCTGGTCGAAAAGGTCGACACGCTGGTGATCGGCGGCGGCATGGCCAACACATTCCTCGCCGCGCAAGGCATCGATGTGGGCAAATCGCTGTGCGAGCACGACATGGCCCCCACCGCCAAAGAGATCCTCGCCAAGGCCGCAGCGCAGGGCTGCGCCATTCTGCTGCCCTCGGATGTAGTGGTCGCACGCGAGTTCAAAGCCAATGCCGCCAATGAAACCGTGGCCGCCGACGCCTGCCCGGCAGATGCGATGATCCTGGACGCAGGCCCCGCCACTGTGGCTGCAGTCTCTGATGCCCTTGCAGGGTCCAAAACCCTGATCTGGAACGGCCCGATGGGGGCCTTTGAAATCGCCCCCTTCGATGCGGCAACAAATGCAGCGGCCCTGCAAGCGGCTGCCCTCACCAAATCCGGATCGCTGGTCAGCGTGGCAGGCGGCGGCGACACGGTTGCGGCCCTCAATCAGGCCGGTGCGGCTGACAGCTTCACCTATATCTCCACCGCAGGCGGCGCCTTCCTGGAATGGATGGAAGGCAAGACCCTGCCCGGCGTGGCTGCACTCGAACAGTAAGCCGCCCAAGCAATAGACAGCAAAAGCCGCCCGCCCCGCGCTGGCGGCTTTTGCACATCCGGCCTTTCGTCTTTGCCGGGCTCCGCCCGTTCGCGCCTCAAATGATCCCCCGGATCATTTGCATAACGGCGCTCACACCCCGCCAAAGGCCGCCGCCGCCCTGGCGTGACACCGATGGTTAACGCGCCGTTAACCAAAAAAACTTACAACTTGATTCGAAAGGGGATTCACACGGCGAATCACCTGAGGTATAAGAGTTACAGACGCCGGAACAACTGGCGCAGACTACATTGAGCAGCTTCATACAGGCGACCCAAACGTGACCCGGAGCAATGGACCATCCATAGGCGCAATCTGTTTTTTCGCCGCCGCTTTCGCACTCAGTGCGTATTTCACCTTTGCCGCTGTGCAGGGTGATTTCGGGATCTTCAGACGGGTTGAGATCGCGGCCGAGGCAGAGGCCCTCAGCCGCGATCTCGCTAATCTCCAGCTGGAAATCAACAGTATGGAAAACCTCACCCGGCGCCTGTCGGATGATTATCTTGATCTTGATCTTCTGGATGAACAGGCGCGGTCTGTACTGGGTGTGCTGCGCGCCGACGAAATCGTCATCCGCTGAACCGCATCGACAGGTCTCACTCAACGCCCTTTTCCCGATGCCTTGAACATCAGAACCGTAACGCCGGATTTATCGCTTGGAATAGGCCTCCATGAGGGCCTGCAACTCTTCAATGGTCTCTGGGTATCGCGCAAAACTATGGGTCGCAGGTACCGTTGCCCAGGGCATCTTCTCTTCGGTCATCACTTCAACAAATGGCTCGAACAAGGCGGCGTCGTCGAGCACCGATAAGCGCAGGTTAATCCGCTGCTCCGCCCCGGTGATCTTCGAAAAGACGAAATTCAAACACGACTTGCAAAAATAATGCGTTCGCCCCTCTGAATGGCGCCCACCCTTTATCACTTCCCCACCGTAGGAAAACGCAGCTTCCGGGAACATGGCGGTGAGAGAATAGGCACTCGCGGTCAATTTCTGGCAATCGCGACAATGGCAGGCCAATGTCAAAAGCGGAGATGCGGTCACGCTGACCTGTACGGCGCCGCAAAGGCATGCGCCCTGAAGTGGGGGTTTGGGAGGTGCCATCAGGTTTCATTCCTTGCTTACCCGCTGCGAAAGGGTAACAGAATTTCAGGACGCGGATCCAGCCATCAGCCCCACCCCAGGCCTGCGAGCCTGTCCGCACCGGTTTTCTGATCAAGAATGCGGTGGTTCAGCCCACACCGCGCCCCCTTGCCCGCAAGCCATGCGCCCAGCGAATGGCGCCACGGCAAATATGCCCTCGCCAGAAGCAACAAAATCCTCTATTAAATAGTTTAACACTAAACTATCTAGCCTAGAGGGGGAGCCCGCCGCCATGGCTGCGAGAAAAAGCGTTAAGAAAACAAACGTTTCTGCCGAGGAACTGACAGAACACTATCGTGAGATGTTGCTGATCCGGCGATTCGAAGAAAAAGCCGGTCAATTGTACGGCATGGGTCTGATCGGTGGTTTCTGCCACCTCTACATCGGACAGGAAGCGGTTGTTGTTGGCCTGGAAGCGGCCACCAAAGAAGGTGACAAACGGATCACCTCCTACCGCGATCACGGCCATATGCTGGCCTGTGGCATGGAAGCAGGCGGCGTCATGGCCGAGCTGACAGGCCGCGAAGGTGGTCTGTCCAAAGGCAAAGGCGGCTCCATGCATATGTTCTCGAAAGAGAAGCATTTCTATGGTGGCCACGGCATCGTTGGCGCGCAGGTGCCGCTGGGTGCCGGTCTGGCTTTTGCCGACAAATACAAAGGCAATGATAATGTGACCTTCGCCTATTTCGGTGATGGCGCGTCGAACCAGGGCCAGGTCTACGAGACCTTCAACATGGCCGCCCTGTGGGAACTGCCGGTGATCTTCGTTGTGGAAAACAACGGCTACGCCATGGGCACCTCGCAGCAGCGTTCCAGCCTGACCCCTGACATCTACACCCGCGGCGAAGCCTTTGGCATCCCCGGTGAAGCGGTTGACGGTATGAATGTGCTGGCAGTGAAGGAAGCGGGCGAACGCGCCGTGGCCCACTGCCGCGCAGGCAAAGGCCCCTATATCCTAGAGGTCAAAACCTACCGCTACCGTGGCCACTCCATGTCGGACCCGGCCAAGTACCGGACCCGCGAAGAAGTGCAGAAGATGCGCGAAGAGCGTGACCCGATCGAACAGGTCCGCGAAATGCTCATCGGCAATAAATACGCCTCTGAGGACGATCTGAAAGCGATCGACAAAGAGATCAAAGAGGTTGTGAACCAGGCGGCAGAATTCGCCCGCACCAGCCCGGAACCGGCGCTCGACGAGCTCTGGACCGACATCTACGCCTGAGGGGAAGTATTACTATGGCAACTGAAATCCTGATGCCCGCCCTGTCGCCGACCATGGAGGAAGGCACGCTGGCCAAATGGCTGGTCAAAGAGGGCGATACCGTGAACGCCGGCGATGTGATGGCCGAGATTGAAACCGACAAGGCCACGATGGAGTTCGAGGCCGTCGACGAAGGTGTGATGGGCAAGATCCTGATCGCCGAAGGCACCGAAGGCGTGAAAGTGAACACCGCCATCGCCGTGCTTCTGGAAGAAGGCGAAGACGCCTCTGCCGCCGTGACCACCGCCGCAGCTCCCGCCGCTGAGGCCGCGGCGCCAGCAGCCGTCGAAGCACCGGCAGCAGCAGCTCCCGCTGTTCCTGCAGCCGACCTGACGCCTGACTGGCCGGAAGGCACCGAACTGGTGTCGACCACGGTGCGCGAAGCACTGCGCGACGCGATGGCCGAAGAAATGCGCAATGACGAAAACGTCTACCTGATGGGCGAAGAAGTCGCCGAATATCAGGGCGCTTACAAAATCAGCCAGGGCCTGCTGGACGAGTTCGGCGCCAAGCGCGTAATCGACACGCCGATCACCGAACACGGCTTTGCCGGCATCGCCACCGGCTCTGCCTTTGGTGGGCTGCGCCCGATCGTCGAATTCATGACCTTCAACTTCGCCATGCAGGCGATGGACCAGATCGTCAATTCGGCGGCCAAGACGCTTTATATGTCCGGCGGCCAGATGGGGGCACCGATGGTGTTCCGTGGTGCCAATGGCGCGGCGGCCCGTGTGGGCGCGCAGCACTCCCAGGACTACGCGGCCTGGTACATGCAAATTCCGGGTCTGAAAGTGGCGATGCCCTACTCGGCCTCTGACGCCAAAGGCCTGCTGAAGACCGCGATCCGCGACAACAACCCGGTGATCTTCCTGGAGAATGAAATCCTTTACGGTCGCGCCTTTGACGTGCCGAAACTGGATGATTTCACCGTTCCCTTCGGCAAGGCGCGCATCTGGCGCGAAGGTACTGACGTCACCATCGTCTCCTTCGGCATCGGCATGCAATATGCGCTGGAAGCGGCGGACAAGCTGGCCGAAGACGGTATTTCTGCAGAAGTCATCGACCTGCGCACCCTGCGCCCGATGGATCTGCCCACCGTCATCAAGTCGGTGATGAAGACCAACCGTCTGGTCACCGTCGAAGAAGGCTGGCCGCAGGGCTCTGTCGGCAGCTACATCGCCTCTGAGGTGATGCAGCAGGCGTTTGACTATCTCGACGCGCCGATCATCACCTGCACAGGCAAGGATGTTCCGATGCCCTACGCTGCCAACCTCGAAAAACACGCGCTGATCACCACCGACGAGGTGATTGCCGCTGTGAAACAAGTGACCTACCGGTAAAGGAGAGACGCGATGCCTACAGAAATTCTGATGCCCGCCCTCTCCCCCACCATGGAGGAAGGCACGCTGGCCAAATGGCTGGTAAAAGAAGGCGATACCGTGAACTCTGGCGATCTGATCGCCGAGATCGAAACCGACAAGGCAACGATGGAGTTCGAAGCGGTCGATGAAGGCGTGATCGGCAAGATCCTAGTCGCCGAAGGCTCCGAAGGGGTCAAGGTGAACACCGCCATCGCCGTGCTGCTGGAAGACGGTGAAAGTGCCGATGACATTGCGGCCAGCGCCGCACCGGCTGCCCCTGCAGCCGCGGCTAACGAGGCGGCCCATGCGGCCTCCGAGGCAGCTGCATCTGCGCCAGCAGCGGCCCCTGCCGCACCAGCTGCCGCAGACGGAAGCCGCATCTTCGCTTCGCCTCTGGCGCGTCGCATTGCGGCCGACAAAGGTCTGGACCTGTCGCAGCTGTCCGGGTCTGGCCCGCGCGGCCGGATCGTGAAGGCAGATGTTGAAGGTGCCACTGCCGCACCGAAACCTGTGACTGCCGCCGCACCTACAGCAGCTGCTCCGGCGCCTGCCGCTGCCGCCGCTCCGGCTGGTCCTTCGGCCGATATGGTTGCCAAGATGTACGAAGGCCGCGACTACGAGGAAATCTCTCTCGACGGTATGCGCAAGGTCATCGCGGCACGCCTGACCGAAGCCAAACAGACCATCCCGCACTTCTACCTGCGCCGTGACATCCAGCTGGACGCATTGCTCAAATTCCGCAGCCAGCTGAACAAACAGCTCGAAGCACGCGGCGTGAAACTCTCCGTCAACGACTTCATCATCAAGGCCGTGGCCAATGCGCTGCAAGCCGTACCGGACGCAAACGCTGTCTGGGCCGGTGACCGGGTTCTGAAGATGAAATCCTCGGATGTGGCCGTTGCGGTTGCAATCGAAGGCGGTCTGTTCACCCCTGTCCTGCAGGACAGCGACATGAAGTCCCTCTCGGCCCTGTCGGCAGAGATGAAGGATCTGGCCACCCGTGCCCGTGATCGCAAGCTGGCCCCGCATGAATACCAGGGCGGCTCCTTTGCGATCTCCAACCTCGGCATGTTCGGCATCGACAACTTCGACGCCATCGTGAACCCGCCGCACGCAGGCATCCTCGCCGTGGGTGCGGGCGCCAAGAAGCCGGTTGTGGGCGAAGATGACGAGCTGAAAGTGGCCACCGTGATGAGCGTCACCATGTCGGTCGACCACCGTGTCATCGACGGTGCCCTTGGCGCGCAGCTTCTGGAAGCGATTGTCCACAACCTGGAAAACCCGCTGACCATGCTGGCCTGAGCCTCAGGCAGAGTAACAGGAGAAGCCCCGGTCATTGGCCGGGGCTTTTTTTGTTGGAACTTATTGAGCAGAGGAAGTTAACCCGCTTTGTCTTCAATGCGGACAAGGACGAAGCCGCTGCCGCGGCATTGGCGCTCGTGGCTGGTGTCACCTGCTGATCAGAACGTGGTGATTTTGTGATCTGATGAACTTGTCTGACGATTGGTCCCTTCTCAGTCGATTGACAGGAGGTTCCGATGACAGAGGATAGAGTTACACCGCTTCGAGTGCGGATGATGGAAGATATGCGCATCCGAGGCATGGGCGATAAGGCTCAGAAGTCCCACATCCGGGCGATCAAGGATTTTGCGAAGTTTCTGAAGAGGCCACCGGACACGGCCACCCCCGAGGAGCTTCGGGCATACCAGTTGCACATGACCGATACCGGGGTCACAGCATCGATGTTCAACACCCGCATTATTGCGCTGCGTTTCTTTTTTGGAATGACCTGTGGGCGTGAGGAGATGAAGCGGTTCATGCAGTTCCGAACCCAGCCCAGAAAGCTACCAGTTGTGTTCAGCGTGGAAGAGGTCTCGGATATTCTGATGGCGACGCCGGGTCCGGGTCTCAAATATCGCGCTGCGCTGAGTATCTCTTATGGTGCCGGACTGCGCGCGTCTGAGGTGTGCAATCTCAAGGTTGCCGACATCGACAATGATCGCATGCTGATCCATGTCGACCAGGGGAAAGGCGGGAAAGATTGCAAGGTAATGCTGTCGCCGGGGTTGCTGAACCTGTTGCGCGACTATTGGCTGGAGGCGCGACCAGAAGGGTGGCTGTTTCCCGGAAAGCCCAAGATCAATCCGATCTCATCACGGCAACTGAACCGTGCTTTCACGTCAGCCAAACACATGGCAGGCATTTCCAAACCCGCCACGTTGCACACGTTGCGCCACAGCTTCGCCACGCATCTGTTGGAAGCGAACACTGATATCCGAGTGATCCAGGTCTTGTTGGGCCATGCCAAGCTGACAACAACGGCGCAATATACCCATGTGGCCACCAAAACGATCAAGGATACCGTCAGCCCTTACGAGATGCTCGCTGGCCTGCAGGACCAGACCCTGAAGCGAGGGTTGGAATAGCCGCGAGGATAAGTGCCCCGCGCCAAGTTGGAGATCGCTGACATATTCCGAAAGTACGGTCCCGCGTGGCGACGGGCCAATGTGGGCCATGTCAGCCTGAGCCAGCTCAAGGTTATGTCCTCAATTGAAGCCTGCCGAACGGAGGCGCTTGGTGGGCATGTAGCAGCGTGTACAAAGTGCAGCCATCAACATATTGCATATAACTCCTGTAAGAACCGGCATTGCCCGAAGTGTCAGGGACCAGCAGCGCGTGACTAGATGCAGGCT
>FREY01000022.1 GCA_900143635.1 Rhodobacteraceae bacterium Alg231-04 | reverse complement strand
GCCTCGGACAGGATCAATTTGTCCAGCGTCAGGTCCGATACCGCCCTGCGCAGGCGCTCGTTCTCCTTCTGGAGCCGCTTCAGTTCCTTAAGCTGCTCTGTGCCCATTCCGCCGTACTTCTTCTTCCAGCGGTAATAGGTTTGCTCCGTCACGCCGATCTGACGGATTGCATCAATCCGGGGCATCCCTTGCCCCATCAACACTTCAACCTGTCGTAACTTCACGACAATCTCTTCGGGCTTCGGTCTCTTAATAGCCATCGATGGTCCTCCGCTTTCCTAAACATAGGGGCGGACCACTTCATTGGGGGAGGCTCAGGATCATGCTATGGGGAAAGACCGCAGACGGATGAGGCCGACGTTGCCACGGACGCGCGGCAGATTGTGTTTGGTACGCCAGCTGCAGTCATTTTTTGCCGCCTGTCGCGGGCAATTCGCCGATTGAGCCCGCATGGTGTGTGTCACAGGACTCATTTTGAATGATGGCCGCAAGTGGTTTTGACCGATCAGTCAAGGACGACCGGCACATGTCGAGTTTTGTGGGCATGCAGTGCGTCATGCGGCTTGCTTGCGTGGCGGCGCGCGCGACATTGGGATCTGACCGCGCCGAAAGATTTCAATGAGACGCATAGGGCCGCCGCGGCAGGGGCACGGCTCGAGCAATGTGAGAGGGGTGATTTCGTCAGCGGTGTGCTCCGTACGTTTGGCGCCAAGCAGGACACGGATCTTCTTGATGTTCGTTTTGCGTGCTGAGCTGGCCAGAAGACCATAGTGCCGGATGAACTCAGATGTGGCCAAGCGCATGACCTTTTGACGGTCACCGCGTTTGATACGGTAGTCCTTTCGGCGGAAAGCCACATTATTGGCATCTGCACTGACCAAACGTTGGTTCGAGATCGCGATGCGGTGGGTTTAGCGGCTCAGATAGGCCAGCGCGGTGCAACTTGAGGAAGCCATCCAGGAACAGCCGCGCCAGAACGCGCAAATGCAGGACGAACCCGGGCTTACAGGCCACCCATTTAGTGCCGTCCGGTGACAAGCCCCACCTGGGACGATCATGTGGATGTGCAGATGGTGCGTCAGCGCGGATCCCCAGGTGTGAAGAACGCTGGTCATGCCGACCTTGGCACGAGCCGCTTGGGATCAGCGGCGATGATCATCACTGTTTCTGCTGATGCGCGGAACAACAAGCCGTAGACCGCCTTTGGGTTCCAATACACGATGCCGGCGATCTCCGCGGGCATCGTGAAGACGACGTGTAAATACTCGACCGGCAGTAGGTCTTCACCACGCACCTCCATCCAGTCCCGCGCGGCGGGCCCCTGGCACTTGGGACAATGCCCCCTCCCGGCAGATTGCTTTGCAATCGCTTGCCGGGCAATGGTGTCTTGCAAGAGTTTTAGGTGATGTGGTGGTGGCTGCACTTGGTGCATCCCGCCACATGCCCGCCGAGCGCCTCGTTCCGACAGGCTTCAGTGGCCGACATCACTTTGAACTGGTTCAGGCTGACATGCCAGGCGTTGGCCTGCCGATATGCAGGCCCAGAGTTCCGAAAGATATCTGCAATCTCCAGCAGTGGGCGCGGCAACGCCCGCGCCGCTACTCCAGTCCCCGCCTGACTGTATGGTCTTGCAACTTCTCCAACACCTCATACGAGTTGACCGTGCCGCGAATGGTTTTGGTTGCGACATGCGTATAGCGTACCGTCGGGCTGAGCATTGAATGCCCCAAGAGCACCTGGATCACGCGCACGTCTGTACCGGCCTCAAGCAGATGCGTGGCGAAACTGTGGCGCAATGTATGCAGCGTGGCCGAGGTGAATGCGCGGTTCAATTGGCGTGGCGACAGAGCCATGATTTTTGGTTGCCGGGAAACAGCCAACCATCAGGCCGCGCTTCCCGCCAATAGTCACGGAGCAGACCAAGCAGGGGGGTGACACCATGGCCTTGCGGTCCTTGTCGTTCTTGCCTTCCTCGACATGAATGAGCATCCGGTCACCGTCGATGTCTGAGACCTTGAGATTGCAGACCTCGGATGCGCGCAAGCCAGCGCCATAGCTGATTCCCAAGGCCGCGCGATACTTGAGCCCCGGTCTAGGCACTGCTGCCCGCAGATCGCCCACCTCTTTGACACTCAGAACAACGGGCAGCTTCTTCGGCTTGCGCCGGAACTGCATGTACCGCTTCATCTCTTCGCGCCCACAGGTCATGCCGAAGAAGAAACGCAACGACAAGATCCTGGCGTTAAACACGCCGGTCGAAACCCCAGTATCGATCATGTGAATCTGATATGCACGCAACTCATCCGGCGTCGCAGTATCAGGCGAACGCCTGATGAACTCAGCAAAGTATCTGACAGCTCTGATATGCCCCTGCTGGGTCTTTGGGGACATTCCACGAATGCGCATATCTTCGATCATCCGCTCACGCAGCGGGCTTGTCTTCTTCTCCTTCATGGGGACCTCCTGTTATCAGATTGAGAAACCTCAATCGTCAGACAGGTCTGCCAGATCCCAAAATGGATGGATCAGCGCTCAACGCAGGCCAAAAGCGCCATTGCCGCACGAACGGCTTCGTCCCCCCGCGCAAGGCGCTGAAACGTCATGCATACTCCAGGCTGCGAGCCGATAAATGCACCTGCAGTAACCGAGATGGGCAGAGATGCGGCGATGAGTTCTGAGCTGACATGCGGTGGCGCGGCAGCTGATTACGGCCAGGACGGTTGTCGTCGCTGTCGCAGGTGACTGCAGGCAACCCGAAGCGGACCTGCGGTCGGCTGCCTAGCTATGACGGGTTCGTATGCAGGTCGGGAGGAGAACCGCCATTTTCTGCATTTGCGAGAAATATGCCTATACTGGTGAAAGCTGACATTTATAGCCATCTATGCCCTTCTACATTTGCTCAGTTTTGCGCCGAAGGCAGTGATGTGCAAAAATGCACTATGAAATGGAGCTCACCTCACCGGTTGCTCGAGGCGCAATAGACACTGTTCCATTGCGCGGAGAGTTCGATATTAATTAGCGTCGGCGAACCAGTGCAATCCAGCATGCCAACTACGCACAGTCGCAACAGCTGCTTTTCTATGTAAACTGGACTTTTAGTTCGTTCACAATTGGCACGCTTTGACAGGTCAAAACTTCCCCGCGGGCGATATCACTATCCTCCAGTGCGGCACGGTTGCGCATGTGGACCTCGCCGTTGGTCACGACTGCTCTGCAGGCACCACAGACGCCGGATTGGCAACTGAAGGGCGGTGAAAGTTCGGCGGCGCGCATGGCTTCCAACAGCGTTTGACCTGCGGCGATAGGCAGCTGATGCGTTGTGCCGTTCAGCGTGATCTGCGCGGTTGCACTGCAGCCTTCAACACTGGTGTCTTGCTCTGTGATTCCGCCGAAGTTTTCCATGTGGATGCGATCAGTGGGAACGTCCTGGGCCATTAGTGCAGCCTTTACATCTGCATTCATGCTGCCCGGCCCGCAGATCCAATATTGCACGTCCTGTGCAATGGGTGGCACCTCTGACAGGGCCGCCTGAATAACATCTGCGTCGACACGGCCCTTGCGCCAAGGCCTGTACCAGCTCCACATCGACAAGGCAGACTGCACATGACGCAGGGAGAAACGACCCGGATATTCGTGTTCCAGCGCGTCCAGTTCGTCCTTGAATAGAGTGCTTTTGGCAGTGGCGTTTCCATAGATCAGATGCGCGACCGAGTGGGGCTCATCCTTCAGCACTGTATTGATCATGGCAAACAGCGGGGTGATGCCGCTGCCTGCGCCAAAGAAGAAATGGGTGCGCCGGGCAAGCGGCCCAGGTGTCAGTAAAAACCCGCCAAAGGGCGGCATGACCTCAACTGAGTCACCCTTAGCCATCATGTCCCCGATATGGTTTGAGACAACGCCCTTTTTGACCCGCTTGACTGTAATACGAAGACGCGCGCCAGGCGGGTTCGAGATGGTATAGCTGCGCCGGTGCTCCACCCCGCCGATCAGCAAACGCAGGGTCAGATGCTGCCCGGCCTGCCAGCGAAATGCCTCAGCCAGATGTTGCGGGACGTCGAAGACGACAGTCGTGGCGGCGCCGTCGATCTCCGGCTGCAATTCAGCAATGGTAAGCTTGTGGAAATTATGTGTCATTCGCCTGGCTCGCCCATGAAATCCAGAATGGCCTGCTGATGCCGGGTAATCGGGCTTTCCCCGGTCGCTGCAGGACCAATTTCGAGATAGGGGCTGTGCAACGATTTCTGCTGTTGTTCGCAGGCATAGATATCCTCGGCGGTGAAATCACCCGATGCCATCGGATCATCGGCGTCCCTTGCGTCGTGTTCAGCGTATTTTCCACCGCCAAAATCAGCCCAGAACCGCGACGACCGCATCCCCTGTTTTGAGAACTCCCATGAACTGGCATTGGCCAGTTTGGTGCGGTTTTCGATACGCGTCAGATCAGGGGCCAGCGGCGTGATGACAAATAGGTTCCAGCTGTCTTCGCTGGCGCCCAAGCCCAGTCCGGGGAACAACATCGGCACCCAGGCCCCAACATGGAGGGCGGGGATCACCCGCGGGGTCGGCAGGTTCTGTTCCAGGTCCTTGCCGTAGTCCGCCGATGGCGGCTCCCAGAAGTGGTAGTGGGGCCCCTTCCAGCCGTATTCGGCGCGCGCATGATCATACATATGTAGCGTGTTCGAATGCAGGTGGCGCAGGTGATAGACGTCGATGTAATTTTCGACCACGATCTTCCAGTTCGCCTTGATCTCATAGCTGTTGCGCGCCTCCGGGTATTCCAGCAGCTCTTCGGGCTTATGGGGGCCAAGGTGCGCATCCACCTCTCCAAACCAAGCCGCCAGACTGGGCGGGTTGGGATCGGGATGCACAAAGATCATACCACGCCAGATGTCGACGGCTGCGGGCTTCAATCCGAGACATTTCTTGTCGATCCCATCAGGGTATTCCGTGGCCTCATCCGGGACGGATATCAGGTTGCCTTCGAGGTCATAGGTCCAGTCATGGTAGGGGCAGGTCAGCGCCTTTTGCGTCTTGCCGACAGCGCGGATCAGCTGGGTGCCGCGATGGCGGCAGATGTTGTGGAAGGCACGAAGGCGGTGGTCGCGGCCCATGACGATGAAGATGTTGTTCAGCCCGGCCTGCACAGAGATGTAGTGCCCCGGTTCCGGCACGTCTTCGGCCAGACCGGCATAGCGCCATGTGCGCGAAAAAATCTGCCTCTGTTCACGGTCAAACCAGTCCTGCGAGGTGTAAGCTTCAACCGGCAGATTGTGGTACATTTTCTCCATGGGGAACGGTCCTTAAACAAGCCAAGGGGCATAATCAGGAAACAGGCTGGCGGCGATCATCATCAGGCCAAACAGGGCCCACAGGATTACCACCGCCCAGAACAGGATCGGGTCTTCGTCGCGCAGTACCTCGGTGACCAAAGCGGTTTGACCGCTGATCACTGATGGCACCAACCACCACAGAAACAGCAGCCCCCAGACCCAGTACTGGCCCAGAAATGCCGCCACGAGGAGGACGGGAAAAGCGAGGTAATTGAGTATCCGGGCTTTGGTCATGCGACAGTCTCCAGACTGGTAGCAAGGATCCTGGCAGCCAGTTTCACCTCGTCGTACCATGTGGTCGGCGGGTCCAGCGGAGACATGGCATCAAGGTTAATCAGCGGCGCGGCAATGCCCTGCGTGACCGCCCGGATCCGGGCGGGGTCAGCTTTGGGGGCGGTTCGGGCGAAAGCTGCGCTGATCACGTCGAGAAAGCGCGACAGGCTGCCCAAGAGGGGGACGCGCATATCCGGGTATTCCGTTACCGAAGCCGTCAGTGCCTGCCAGGCCAGCATCAGGCGCGGATCACTAGAGCCGTCCTTGGCGAAGAGGACCTCAACAACTTCCAATGGTGTGGCGACATCCGCCAATGCGGCATCCAGTGCATCCGTACTCCCCGCAAAACCGGCAATCACATGGTCCGTCAGCGCCGGGATCATCTGATCCTTGTTGCCAAGGTAGTGGCGCAGCAGGGGGCGTTTGACCCCAGCTTGGGCGGCGATGCGCTCCTGCGTGGCGCCCTCAAGCCCAAAGCGCGCAACGCAGGTCAGATAGGCCTCGAGGATTTCACCCGATCGTTGGTCTTTCATACTTGGACGCGGCATGATGGCTCCGTTTATTGTCATATGTGACAAATAACTTCGCACGGTATATTGTCAAGTGTGACAAAAAATAACCCCCTGATCCAACGTAACAACGCTGCAAACTGGCCGAAAAACTAGGACCACCTCTGACTTTCGGGTTGCTTTATCCAGTATCGCAGCGCAAATCCCCAACCCTTTTGAATTTCGAAAAGGCACGCATGAGGTTCACCAAAGACCTCTGCGCGAACAGCTCAACAGTGGCCTTGGCATAGGCCCTTTATCGATCAGTGCGTTCATTCTCGCGGCGCCAGATAGCCTCTCAAATTATCTCTTGGATGCGGTGCAACTCCTGGCTCAAATGCGCGGCAAACCCTTTGGCCAGAGCAGATGGCGGCCGATGCGCTGGCTGCAAGATCGAGACATTGAGAACAACACGAGGCTGGAACTTCCTAAATGCGACCCTCTGGGGATTAGGCTGTGCTTTCAGATACCCGGCGACCGTAATTGGATCGCAAATACAGCAGCAAAGTCCGTTTTCGACCAAGGTCATGGCGGGCTGAAAATTCCGCAATTCGAACCTCTGAACGAAGTTCGCCCCCACTGAACTGAACGCCCTTTGTGTATCGATCAAGTTCGGATGCCCCTGCTGCAAGGCCGCCAATGGCCGACCGCTTAGATCTTCAGCCGTAATGACCTCTTTTTCTGCCAGCGGGTCGCGCGCGGGCAAAGCGCAAACACAGGAGAGCTGAAAGTCTTCCGTTTCCAATGCTGCTGACGGTTTGGGTGTTTCGGACAGGCCGACATCATATTGCTGAGACGAGATCCACTCTTCGATCACGGAAGACGCCCGCATCATCAGCGAGACTTTCACGTCGGGGCTGTCGGCAAGGAAGTCCGCCACAAGTTGCGGCATCATCACTGGTGCAGCAGCTGGCATGCAAGCGATTTTCAATCGGCCCTGTGACAACTCTCCGATTTCGCGCATGGTGCGGGTGGAAAGGGCCAACCGGTCGAGGATCGCTTCAGCCTCGGTCAGGAAGTAATTCGCCTCTGGCGTTGGGACCATTTTGCCGCGTTGGCGGCGGAAGAGTGGCAATCCCAATTCAGCCTCCAGATTGGAAATCAACGCACTGGCTGCGGGCTGGGTGCGGCCAAGGATTCGGGCGGCTTCTGAGACGGACCCGGTCCGCATGACCTCCCGAAAGGCCTGAAGTTGGCGAAAGCTAAGATTCATGGCTCGTTGTTTTTCCACATAATTTTCTATCCATATAAAGTAACTCTATTCCATAATCAATTTAATCGTTTTGACTTAATGCCCTCTGATCGAGACCCTTTGTGGACCAGCACAGACAAATTCTGCGCAGCCTGGGAGGGGTTCATGACACGGTTTTCTAGCGTCCTGCTGACGGCATTGATCTGCGCGGTTGCGCTTGGTCAGTTCGTTCAGGTGATCACCAGATATGTTCTGGAAATTCCGGTGATGGGGCTGGAGGAAAGCCTGCTTTTCCCGACCCTGTGGCTCTATGTTCTGGGGGCGGTGAATGCATCACGGGAAAACACACATATCCGCGCCAATGTGCTTGAAATTTTCCTGAAGACCGAGCGTCAGCATCAGGTTCTGGCCGCCATCGGAGAGGTCATCAGCCTGATCATCGGCCTGTGGCTCACGTACTGGGCCTGGGATTTTGCCAAATACTCGCACCGCGTTTGGCGTGAAAGCCCCACCCTGTACCTGCCCACGTTCTGGGTCGATGTGGCGCTGTTTATCGGGCTTGTCCTGATGATGGTCTTCACCGTCGGCCACTTCCTGACCCACCTGCACGCCATTTTTGCAAAGGACCGTTCCAATGGTTGAAATCGCACTGTTTGCGGTACTGATCCTCGTTGTCCTGCTGACGCTTGGTGTGCCGCTCCCCTACTGTTTCGGCGCTGGCCTGATGGTGATGTATTATCTCGGCGACGTGGTGATGAAGGGCAATATGCTCTGGGGGTTCCAGCAGTTGGGCAACCCGGTGCTGCTTGCCATCCCGCTGTTTGTTCTGGCTGGCACGATCATGAGTGTCTCGGGCATTGCCGCCAGCCTGCTGAACTTCGTCAATATTTTCATCGGTCATCTGCGCGGCGGGTTGGGCGTGGTGGCAACCGTATCCTGTGCCCTGATCGGCGCCATCTCTGGTTCGGGCCTCACCGGGGTTGCCGCGATCGGCCCGCTGCTGATCCCGGAAATGGAGAAGCAGGGCTACCCCCGCGAATATGCCACGGCGCTGATTGCCAATGCCTCTCTTCTGGGCCTGCTGATCCCACCCTCGGTCACTATGATCGTCTATGGCTGGGTCACCGATACATCGATCCTGGCCTGTTTCCTTGCCACGCTTGGCCCCGGTCTGCTGATCATGCTCAGCTTTTCGCTGGTCAACATCCGCATGGCCCGCAAGTTTCCTTTGAAACTGAACGAACCACTGAAAGGCGCTGAGTTTGTCGCCGAGGCCAGCAGCCGGGGCTTCAAAGCTACGCCGGCGTTGCTGATGCCGGTCATCATTCTGGGCGGCATCTACGGCGGCATCATGACCCCGACCGAAGCCGCAGCCGTAGCGGTGATCTATGCGATCCCGGTCGGGTTCATGATCTATCGCGGTCTGGACGTGAAAACCTTCCTTGGTGCGGGCCGTGAGGCGGCGACCTCGGTTGGAGCGATAATGCTGATGATCCTGTTCTCGATGATCCTCAGTCAGATGTTCGTGCTGGAAAGCATCCCGCAGGCACTAGTCGAAGCGATCTTTGCGATCACCGAAAACAAGGTGATCCTGCTGATCCTGATCAACATCCTGCTGTTTCTGGTGGGCATGGTAGTCAACGATGTGACCGCCATCATCCTGATTGCACCGCTGCTGCTGCCGCTGATGCAGGCCATCGGGGTCAGCCCGGTGCAATTCGCCGCAATCATGGGCGTCAACACCGCCATGGGTGGCGTCACCCCGCCCTATGCCTCGATCCTCTATCTGGGCGCACGCATTGGCCAGGTGCCAGTCACTAAGGTGATCCGCCCCGCCATGATCCTCATCCTGCTCGGCTATCTGCCTGTCGTGTTCCTGACCAGCTTCTGGCCGGACCTGTCGCTCGGGCTGCCGCGCTTCTTTGGCTACTGAAACCACCCCAACATCATCACATCGGAGGAGACCAAAATGATGAACTTCCTGAAATCCACCTGCGTTGCCGCAGTGCTTGTTGCAACAGCCGGAATTGCCGCCGCTGACTCGCTGAAAGTCAGCCATATCCGCCCTCAGGGCGCCACAATCGACAACGAGTTGCGCGCCTTTGCCGAAAACGTATCCTCGGCCACCGATGGTTCGCTGGAGCTGAACCTTTTCCCCGCCTCGGCGCTTGGGGATTACACATCCGTACAAGAGCGTATCTCGGTCGGTGCCATCGACATGGCCGTGCAACCGGCTGCCACCGCCGTTGACCGCCGCATGCAGATCAGCGCCTTTCCTTACGTTGCGGCCAACTGGGCCGAGGCCAAGGAGATCTACGGCCCCGGTGGTGCCATCCACGGCGCCATGAAAGAGCTTTATGCCAAGCAGGACATCACCATGCTGGCGGCCTACCCGGTGTATTTCGGCGGTGTCGCTCTGCACACAGATCCGGTTTCCCCCGGTGATCCGCTGGCCTCTAAAGGTATCAAGGTCCGCGTTCCTGGCATCAAGAGTTTCCAGCTAACAGCGGATGCGCTCGGCTATATCAGCTCTCCCATTCCCTTCTCCGAAGCCTTCACCGCCGTTCAGACCGGCGTGGTGGACGGTGTCGTGGGATCGGGTGCCGAAGGCTATTATGCGTCCTTCCGGGATGTGACCAGCGCCTATGTGCCGGTGAACACACATTTTGAAGTCTGGTACATGATCATCAACTCCGGTGCTTTGGCAGATCTCAGCGAGGCCGACCGTGCAGCACTCGAAGCCGCCGCGCTGGAATTTGAGGCCACGCGCTGGACAACCGCCGAAGCCGACCAGGGTGCGTTCGAACAAAAGCTGGCCGACAACGGCGCCAAGATCGTCTCGCTAAGCGACGCTGAACTGGCGGCAACCGCTGCCCATGTCCGCGAGCAGGTCTGGCCGGTTGTTCTGTCCGATGTCGGTCAGGAATGGGGTCAGTCCATCCTCGACCAGATCGGCAAATAAGCCACTCGGATGATCCAAACGCAGGGGCAGCGCAACGCTGCTGCCCCTGTACCTCTCTCACCAAGGTCTTCGGTCATGTTTACATCGCTGCGGCGCCCTTCTTCATCAACCGTCATGGTCACAATCAACGGGCAATCCGTCCCGGCACACGCCGGACAAACCGTCTGGGCAGCAATGGCCCTTGCCGGGCAGACCGTGACCCGGCAGGCCGCCTTGTCCGGCGAAGACCGCAGCGCCTTTTGCGCAATGGGCGTGTGTTTTGAATGCATGGTGGAAATCGATGGGCAGCCCAACCAGCAGGCCTGCCTAAGGCGCGTGACCGAAGGCATGACCATCCAAACCCAGAACATCACCGAACACAGCGGAGCGCAGAACCATGGCCTTTGACTGTGCGATCATTGGCGCGGGCCCGGCCGGCATGTCAGCGGCGATTTCCCTCTCTGCTGCGGGGGCTGATACCATCGTTTTGGATCGCGCGCCTCGGGCTGGCGGCCAGATTTACCGGTCGGTGGCGGACAGCCCCTTGGCTGACGTCTCTTTGCTGGGCGAAGAGTATCTGCAAGGTGCAGCGCTGATCGAAGCTTATGAAAACAGCGGCGCCACCCATATGGCCGACGCGGATGTCTGGCACATCGGAAGCGATGGAACGATCCTGTTTTCGCGCGACGGCGAAACTCATCAGATTCAAACACGCGAAATCCTGATCTGCCCCGGCGCGATGGAACGCCCGATGCCGATCCCCGGCTGGACCCTGCCGGGGGTGATGACCGCCGGCTCTGCACAGGTCATGTTGAAATCAGATGCCGTTACTGCGGAAAACGCCGTTTTTGCCGGCTCCGGGCCGCTGCTCTATCTCATCGTTGCCCAATATCTGCGGCTGGGAGTGAAAGTGGCCGGTCTGGTGGATACGACACCTCTGGCTAACTACCGTTCTGCCATGCACTTGGGCCCCTCGGCGCTGCGTTCCTGGCCGATGCTGCACAAGGGGCTGTCGTTGCTGCGGGAAATAAGGGCCTCGGGCATCCCGTTCTATCGCAACGCTCGCGAGCTGCGCATTCTTGGAGACCAGCGTGCTGAAGGGCTTTCGTTTCACAGCAATGGGAGGCGGGACATTCGATCTGATACTGTATTTCTGCACCACGGGGTGATCCCCCAGACCAACATTACCCGTGCCTTGGGGCTGGACCATGTCTGGAGCGACATCCAGAAGTGCTGGCATGTGAAATCCAATGCGTGGGGACAAAGCTCATCACCGCATATCTCGGTCGCAGGCGATGGTGCGCGCATTTCCGGCGCCGAGGCCGCACAGTCCTCTGGCCGGGTTGCGGCGGCAAATATCCTGACCCGGCTGGGTCGGATCAACCTGCAGGACCGGGACCAACAGTGCCGCCTTGATCATGCGTTCCTCGCCAAACAGGCCCCGTTCCGCCGCTTCATCGACACGCTCTACAATCCCGCCCCCGCACTCAGCCTGCCGGAAGATCCAGACACGCTGGTTTGCCGCTGCGAGGAACAAAGCGTCCAGAACCTGAGGGATGGCTTCGACAAAGGTGCCGCCAACCCCAATGCGCTGAAATCACTGACACGCTGCGGAATGGGCCCCTGCCAGGGACGCCAATGCGGGCCGATTGTAACTGGCCTTCTGGCGAAGTGGCGCGGAATTTCCGAGGCCGATGTGGGGTACTATCGATTGCGCAGCCCGCAACGCCTGCTCAACCTGAAGGAATTCAGCCGCTTCCACGCCCTGTCAGCCCAATCTGATAAGGAGGCCGCAGAATGAATGCAGACGTTTTGATAATCGGCGGCGGCATTCAGGGCTGCGCAACCGCATATCACCTTGCAAAATCAGGTGTCTCGGTCATCGTTCTGGAGAAGGACTACGCAGGACGGCACGCCTCGGGCGTGAATGCCGGCGGGGTACGGCTTTTGGGCCGCGACATAGCCGAAGTTCCCCTGTCAAAGGCATCAATGCAGATGTGGCAGGGATTGGACAAAACCCTGGGCGAGGACACCGGTTTCCGCCGCCGCAGCCTAATCAACATTGCCGCCGACGATGCGGACATCGAAACACTGAGAGCCCGCCAACAAGTCATGCAATCTGCCGGGCACAGCCACGAGCGGTTGATGGATCAGCAGGAATTGCGCGAGGCCTTACCGCATGTGCATCCTTCATGCCTTGGCGGGGTGACCTCGGATCTGGACGGCTATGCAATCCCCTACAAAGCCACGCTCGCCTTCAAACGTGCAGCCATCAGGGCCGGTGCGCGTTTCATGGAAGGGGAAGAGCTGATCAGCATGCGCCGCGTTGGACCAGTCTGGCTCGTCCAAACTCGGACTGCGGATTATGAGGGCGACACGGTCGTGAATTGCGCCGGAGCCTGGGCTGACAAAGTTGCCACGATGATTGGCGATCAGGTCCCGCTCAGCCATGCGGCGCCTATGCTGATGATCACTACCCGCCTGCCGCATTTCGCAGGACCGGTCGTTGGCGCAGTCAGCCGTCAGCTCAGCTTCAAGCAATTCGCCAACGGCACGGTGCTGATCGGCGGTGGGGCCAAAGGATTTGCCGACCGTGCGCGGAATGAAACCCGGCTGGACTATGCCAAACTGGCATCAGCGGCGCGTACGGCAATCGAGTTTTTTCCTATAATGGCCGGGGCCTCGATCAACAGGATGTGGGCTGGGCTTGAGGCCTATATGCCGGACAACCTGCCGGTGATTGGCCCCGCCGCGAATGCAGACCGCGCCTTTCACGCCTTCGGCTACTCCGCCCATGGGTTCCAGATGGGGCCTATCACCGGAAAAGTCATGGCCGACTTGGTGATCGGAGGGATTTGTGATTTCGATCTCACGGCTTTCCGCATCGACCGGTTTGACCGCAAAACACTATAACCATCAAAGGACCAGAGACATGACAATCACCCGCATCGACACCGGCACCCGCATGAGCAAGATCGTGAAGCACAATGGGGTCGCCTACCTCTGCGGTCAGGTCGGCGCCGGGGCTACTGTTGCTGACCAGACCCGCGACTGCCTATCGCGCGTCGAGGCCCTTCTGGCAAAGGCCGGGTCCTCTAAGGAACAGATCCTTCAGGCCATTGTTTGGATCGCAGACATGGACGACTTCGCCGAGATGAACGCGGTCTGGGATTCCTGGGTGCCGGAAGGAGTCGCACCCGCGCGTGCATGTGGCGAGGCAAAACTGGCCCGACCCGAGCTTCGCGTCGAAATTATTGTGACCGCTGCCTGTGAGATGTGATCTCTGACCGTCTGTACAGGTTAGAAAGCAGTGACGTTTTGCCTCTTTTGCAACGCTCCAATGGCCGCATTAAGGCAGGGACAGACTTCCGAAAAATCTTTTCACCAGCCTGCGTTGAAAGTCCGAAACAAGCGGCCGCATTCCAGCTTACGAGTATGAAGGCCAACTTCGGCTCTGGAGCGAAAGGAGCGAAAGGAGCGAAAGGAGCGAAAGGAGCGAAAGGAGCGAAAGGAGCGAAAGGAGCGAAAGGAGCGAAAGGAGCGAAAGGAGCGAAAGGAGCGAAAGGAGCGAAAGGAGCGAAAGGAGCGAAAGGAGCGAAAGGAGCGAAAGGATGAAGCGCCGTCAATCCGATTGTGTATTGGTCATCTACAGCACACAACAGATAAACGACCTTGCTAAGACCGCAATTGCCTCAACGGTAGTATGAGCTGCGCTGCTTGAGTTCGGAAATCGCCAGATCTCGCTTTCGGAGAGAACGGCGGCAAGGTCAGCGCTGCGCCCCTTGGCGGAAGTAAGTTTTTGCACAACCGATGAATGACCGCTCTAGTGACGCCGCATTACAGCCACCGGCAGCCAGATGAGAAAAAGCTAGGGGCCGGTTGTGACGCTTCATGGCGTCTGGGGCGGCAACTTTGCAAAGCTTGCTTCCTGCGCATAGCGGCCCTCTCAAGCTGCCCATACTGCATGTGCGGCGAACGGCAGCAAGGTTTGCGTTGTGTGAATTCGCCGCCTCTGAAGTTGCGCGGGTGCAGCGAAAGTCCGGAATGACGGGCTGCACCGCAGCGCTGGAGGGGAATGATCTGCGACTGCTCAGGGCCGTCCCAGACCTTTTACCTGCCCTTACCTCGGAGACTTTGCAAATGTCGCTATCAGCCCTAAGCGGACCCAATCAGCCCTGTTGTTGGCCCTTGTAAATTCCCGCAAGGAGGGCGGATTGCAGTCATTCGCCGCAACTGCGACAAAAAATCTAAATTGGTCGAAGCAGACATTCACAGCTCCAAATACACACTTTCTGGAAACCTACCCGCTGCCGAGTTACTGAATCCCTTCACGTCCTTGTGGCATGCTGATCGCGGAGCAACTGTTACTTGTCACTCTGCGCACGTTTCATGGGCAGAATTTACGCGCATAGCTTTCGATAAGAGGACCGTTTCGGATGCTGTTGGCTTCCCTTTTTGCGCTTCAAGAGCTCGGTTGCAAATCATTGCCCGAGTGAAGGCGGTTGTCAGGACGCAAATTCTTGAATGGGATCTTTTCAAGATCACAGACGAAGGTACCGGGTGACGAGACAGGCTGAATGTCACCTGCAATCGTGTCGAAGGCCGCGCGGAAGTGAACTGTGCTTTTCACACAGACCGTCTTGTATTCTGAAGGGTCCAATCCAAAGTGGGTGAACTGTGCCAAGTCCAGACACTGGTTCCTGACGCTTGTTACGACAATGTCGATTTTGGTCCCGTTTTTGGACAACCTGAGCGCCGCGCTTTTGCCCAATGTCGCGATGCCACCGCCATACATTTCACCTGAATAATGACAGTCCCCATCGTTCAACGCCAGAACTTCGAACTCAGCCTTGACCGGACAATGCCCCGGGAGACCCGAATTCCCTCCCAAATCGGCATGAAAGCAAGTGCTACGTCCTGCGACGTGGGCCTTTTCGGCAAGTTCAGGATCGTGAAAAAGGCCCATCAGGACGCCAGTGCATCCACCAGTCAACAACGCCTCCAGCAGGCCCGTGGTGTCTGATGTTCCTCCGGCTCCTGGGTTGTCCTGAACATCTGCCAGGATTAAAGGCCGGGCCCGGCTTTGGCTTGCGGCCCAGACGGCCTCGTCCAGCGATAGCATAGAGTGGTCCACTACGTCCTCTAGGCTGAGAAATTCGGATAAGATCTCATCTGCTGCCTCTTCAGCCTTTTGGCCTGTTGCCGCATAAGTAAGGCAGGACGGGCCAGTGTCGGGAAAGTCGGCAGCGGTAAAACCAAGGGCGATATCCGCCAAGACACCCTTATCGGCCAAAGCCGGGAGTCGGCCGTACAGGGTGCTGAAAGGCGCCGTGCCGGTGAATTGCGCATGAAGCGGGATCAGGAAAGGTACTTGGCGGAAGGCTTTATGCAGGACTTCGCCGTTCATCAACCGCTGGAGAACAGGCAGGCAACGCGCACCGGTTTCGGCCATATCCAGATGCGGGTAGGTTCGAAAGATCGCCAGATAGTCGGCCTGTGCGACCATCCCGGTCGAGACATTCGCGTGCAGGTCCAAACTCGCGACCAGCGGAACGTCCGGCCCGATTAAGGCCCGCACACGACGCAAAACCTCCCCCTCTCCATCTGCTAGGCTATCAGTGACCATGGCCCCGTGAAGATCGAGGTAGACACCGTCCAGTGATCCGGCGTCTCGTAAGCCGCCTAAGATTTTGCCACAGATGGTCTCAAAAGCATAATCGGATACTTGGGCCGAAGGTTCAGCCGAGCACCACAGAACCGGCACGACTTCGAAACCCTGGGCCAGTGCTGCTTCTGCAAAGCCCGAGATGGGAAGGTTCATTCCGCGCGTTTGTTCCACAACATCCGGACCGTGGAGCATGGCAGGCCAGGAATCCGCCATTTCAAATTCAGCCAACCCGGCCTTGGTGACGCCGAAGCAATTGGTTTCATGCTGAAAGCCCGCGATGGCGATGCGTGGTGCAGTCATGTGGTGGCTTTACCTCCGTGCTGAAACACAGTTTTCCCTCGGCGGACGGTGGCAACGACGACGGTCTCAAGCAATTGGGTCGCATCCTTTAGCGGATTGCGCGATAGAATGGCGAGGTCTGCCAGCTTTCCGACCTCAAGCGAGCCTCGTTCGTCTTCTTTGAAGACCTGCCAAGCCGCGTCGATGGTTTGGGCGCGCAATGCTGAAAGTGCGCTCACCTTTTGGTTCTCTCCCAGCGTGCGGCCCGAAGCGGTGGTACGGTTTACGGCACAATGCGCCAGATGGATCGGGCGTGTCGGCGTGACCGAGGCATCATTGTGGATCGTGTAGCGCAGGCCCAGCCGTTCTGCCGACGCCGCCGGCGAGATCCGTTCAGCCCGCTTTGGCCCAAGGAACGTGTCGCAGTGACGATCGCCCCAAAAGTGAATGTGGGCGGGAAAGAAACTGACCGTCATGCCTAGCCGCACCATCCGTTCCAATTGGTCATCGCGCAGAGCCTGACCGTGAATGATAGTATGGCGGTGATCCGATCGTGGTGTTTCAGTCAAAGCTTGCTCCACCGCATCTATGAACATCTCGGCACCACCGTCGCCGTTGCAGTGGCAGTGGATCTGATAGCCGAGGTAATGCAGCCGTTTGACTTCGGCACCGTGTTCCTCAGCGTTTGCATAGGTCATACCGCAGGGGTGGTCTGGGTTAAGCGGCTTGAAATAAGGTTCCGAGAGCAGGGCTGTCTGCAATTGAAAGGCCCCGTCGGTAAACAGTTTACGCGGGCCAAGATTGAAATGCGGGTTACCGGGCCAGGCAACAGAGACAGGACCTTCAGTCATTGCGGGTTCTTCTTCACCGATGGGCAAAAGCATCAAGTCATAGCCGGGATCTTGATCCGCCGGTAGCGAGGCGAAGTGCTCCAGCATCCGGCGCGAGGTCCAGGCGTTTTGCGCAAACGTAACGCCATGCGCCAGGTATTCATCGCGCGTGGCTGCAAAACCCTGCCAGAAACGGTCGCGGGTGATCAGGAAATCAGTGTCTCCCATTTCGCCCATGGCCGAAATTCCCTCTACCAGTCCAGTCAGCACCCCGGTTTGAGGATCCCGCCCGAAACGACCGCCCAGTGGGTCCGGTGTGCGCCGGTCCACACCGTGCCGTGACAGCGCCATGGAGTTGGCAGAACCATTGTGACCTGAGGCGTGGATCACCCAGACGGGATGATGAGTTGAGACGGAATCCAACTCTGCGCGCGTTGGCATCCGCCCCTCGGCAATGGCGGTATTGTCGTAAAGTACACCCATTACCCACTCGCCCGCGGGCGTCTCTCTCGCCTTGGCGCTCAGCCGGGCCAGCGCGGTGGCCATATTGACGCAATCACCGCGCGGCGGCGCGGCCAAGTCTACCCGGAACAGCCTGATAAAACCCGGATCAGGGAAATGGCCGTGGGGGTCGATAAAGGCCGGGATCAGGGTTTTACCTTGCAGGTCGTGTTCCTTGGTACCCGTAGGCATTTGTGCGCGCAGCGCCGCTTCGCCGCCAACGGCCTCGATCCTCTCGCCGGTGGTCAAAACAGCTTCGGGGCTGCTGTTATCAGCATCCATCGTCAGGATGGGGCCGTTGTAGTAAAGCGTGCTCGACATGGTCTTCTCGCCTGTTTCTGTCAGCTGAGCGGCGCAAGGCAGCGAATGCCGTGGCCCTTTTGGATGTCCCATTGCGGGGTTTGGGTGCAAATCTCCTGCGCCATCGGGCAACGCTCGCGGAATTCACAACCCTTGGGGCGGCGGATCAGACTGGGCGGCTCGCCCTTCAGGGCAATACGTTCCAGCCGCGCATCCGGGTCAGGTTCAGGATTCGCGCTCAGCAGGCAGCGGGTGTAAGGGTGGCGGGATTTATGGAAGATTTCTTCGGTTGTACCTTCCTCCACCAGCCGGCCCAGATACATGATGCCCATGCGGTCCGCGACGTGGCGCACTACGTTCAGATTGTGGGTGATGATCACCATCGCCAGCCCCAATCGCTCTCGCAAATCATTGAGAAGGTTCAACAGTTCCCCCTGCACGGAGACATCCAGACCCGCAGTGGGCTCATCCGCGAGGATCAGTTTGGGCTCTAGTGCCAGGGCGCGGGCGACGCCTACCCGGCGGGCTTGTCCACCCGACAGCTGGTAGGGGTAGCGGCTGGCAAAATGGGCCGGTAGGTTGACCATCTCCAACAGGCGCTTGGCCTCGGCATCCAGATCTCGGTCCCTCATGCCTTGGATGCGGTATGGCTCGGTGATCAGGCTACCAATAGTGAGACGCGGCGACAGGCTGCCGACCGGATCCTGGAACATCATTGCGATGTCTTTGCGCAAAGGGCGCAGGGCACGTTCCGGCAAGCCACGGATTTCCTGGCCGTCGAACAGCACCGATCCCTCCTGCGCCGGGGCAAGGCCTGCAATGGCGCGAATGACGGTGGTTTTGCCCGACCCACTTTCGCCGACCAGCGCATAGGTTTCACCGGCGGCAACTTCAAAATCAATCCCGGCCAGCACGTTCACCGGCCCGTAATTGGTCTTCAGACCTTTGACAGACAGCAGGCTCATGACACGCCCCCTTTATGGTTCAGCCAGCAGGCGGCATTGTGACCATCCGCAATGCCCGCCAGAGGCGGCACAGCAGCGCAGCGTGGTCCGGCCTGTTCGCAGCGGTCGCGAAAAATGCAGCCTGTGGGCAGGTTGGCCAGATCCGGCACCTCGCCGGGAATGGTCGGCAGCACCCGAGCGCGTTCCTTTATGTGGCCAGGATCACAATCGATCAGGCGGCGAGTGTAGGGGTGTTTGGGGTCATGAAAGATCGCCCGAACATCGCCGCTTTCCACCACAGCGCCCGCATACATCACCACCACACGGTCGCAGAGTTCAGCGATGACGCCCAGATGGTGCGAGATGAACAGCACGGCGCAGTGCATTTCACGCTGCAGCTCGTGCAGGCGTTCGATAATCTGCACCTCCAGTGTGGCATCCAGCGCCGTTGTCGGCTCATCCGCGATCAACAGATCCGGTTCCGACATAAGCGCCATTGCAATGGCGATCCGCTGGCGCATTCCGCCGGAAAACTCATGCGGGAACTGGTCCAACCGGGCCTCCGGGTCGGGAATGCCCACCGCAGCCAGCATCTTGGCAGCAGTGGCGCGCTTATCCGCCTTGGCGGCTTTAGATCGGTGCTGGATATCCACCATCTGCGCGCCGATCGACAGCACCGGGTTGTGGGTCTGCATCGGGTCCTGAAAAATGATCGAGATGTCACTGCCACGTAGGGAGCGCATCTGGCGTTCATTGTTTTGCAGCAGATCTTGGCCTTTGAAACGCACTTCTCCGTTGCGAAAGCGGGTATTGGGCGCGGTCAGTTTCAGGATCGAAGAAATCAGCGTGGATTTCCCGCAGCCTGACTCGCCAACGATGCCAACGATTTCGCCCTTTTTCACATCAAATGAGATATCGCGCAGCGCCTTCAGATCGCCCCTGGCTGTTTCATAATCGACACCGAGGTTGTCGATTTCCAATAGTGTCTCGGTCATCGGTTCTTCCTCAGTTTAGGGTCAACCACGTCACGCAGGCTCTCGCCCAGGAAGGTGAAGCCAAGGGTGGCCAGGATGATCGGTAGGCCGCCGCCCACCACCAGCCAGGGCGTCTGGCGGATCAGGGAATATCCGTCTTTCAAGAGCGCTCCCCAGCTGGGTGTTGGGGGTTTGACGCCCAGCCCAAGGAAGGAGAGGCCCGCCTCCAGCGCGATCACGGTCGGGATGTCCATCGCAGCCAGCACCGCCAGCACGCCGATGATATTGGGCAGCATATGCACACCCAAAATGCGCGTCATGCTGGCGCCCATGGCGCGTTCGGCCAGAATGAATTCGGAATTACGCAGGGTCAGCGTCTGAGTACGGGCGACACGACCATAGGTCGGGATTGAGGTCGCCATCACGACCAGCACCACGGTCTCCAGACTGGGGCCAACCAATGCCACCACGGCCAGCGCAAACATTACCGTCGGAAAGGAGCGGATGGTGTCAAAGAACAGCATCAGCAGGTTATCCAGCCATTTCGGCCCATAGCCTGCAATCATCCCCAGCGTCAGGCCAATGGCCATGGCACCAAAGACAGCAGGTAGTGCTACTTTCAAAGCCACCTGACCACCCATGATGACGCGGGAAAACGTATCCCGTCCCAGCTGATCGGTGCCTAGCAGGTGGTTCAGGCTTGGCCCCTGCAAACGGTCCTTGATGTTCATAGCGATCGGGTCGTAGGGCACCAGCCAGACCGCAAAGAGAGCGCAAAAGATAATTGTGCCGACAATGATCAGCCCCATCAGCCCCAAGGGGTCGCGGGCGACGCCGCGCAGGATCAGGCTCAGTTCGGAGCGGGGTTTTTCCATCAGTATCGCTCCTTAATGTCCGGCCCGCGCACGCGGGTCCAGCCAGGCGTTGATCAGATCCGCCAGCGCGGTGGAGACAACAAACAATCCGGTCGAGACCAGCACCGAGCCCATCACCACCGGGTAGTTTCGGGTGGTGATACTGTCGATCACCAGCTTGCCCAGGCCGGGGCGGGCAAAGACGATTTCGGCAAAGACAGCCGAGGACAGAAGGAAACCCATGCCTACGCCAATAACCGTTACAACCGGCAAAATGGCGATGCGAAGGGCATAGATCATAACGATGCGTCGCTCGCTGAGCCCAAAGGCCCGGGCCGTGCGGATATGTGGCTCGCCCATCACTTCCAGCATTGAGGCGCGCACCAGCCGGGCGATGTAGCCAACCCATGAGAGGCCAATGGCTAGAGACGGCAGAACCAGATGATCAAGCCGATCCCAAAAACCTTCCCCTGCGCCAATGGCTGGGAACCATTGCAGGTGAACCGCAAAGATCAGCAACGATAGCAAGGCCACAACAAAGGCAGGGGCCGCGACAAAGCTGACAGATATGGCGGCGGTGACCCGGTCAATCACCGTATTGGGATGTGCGGCAGCATATGCCCCCAGCGCAATGCCAAGCGTGGCTGACCAGATGATCGAGGCAAAGATCAGCGATAGGGTATGGGGCAGCTGCTGGAACACGATGGAGGTCACAGAGCGGCCCGAAAAGACATCAATGCCCAGATCGCCTTGCAACAGATTGCCATAGAAAATGGCCAGCTGCTTGATGATCGGCTGGTCCAGCGCCAGTTCAGCGGTCAGTCGCGCCTGCAATTCGGGCGTGGCCCGAGGCCCCAACATAATTTGCACAGGGTCGCCTGGTACGGCGCGGATCATAAGGAACATGACCGTGACAGCCACAAACAGGATCAGCAGCGCCAGCCCAAATCGGCGGACAGCGTAATGTACCATCTCGCGGGGTCCTTCCGCATGTGTCTTGGGAAAAGAGCACGGCTGCCGTGCGATGCAGCCGTGCCGGGAAAGGCCTGGGGAAGAGGGTCAGGCCTTGCCGAAGTAACGCAAAAGGACCTGCCCATCGGGACGCAAGGCCGGTGTTACCCCTGCGGAATGCACAACAGGTGTGGCCTCATGCGTCAGGAAACGGTAGGCGCCGGTTTCCTCCATCAGATCTTGCGCGCGCTGATACATTTCCGCTCGCTTGGCCGGGTCGCTTTCCTGATAGGCAGAGTTATGGATCTGGTCGAACTCTTCATTGCTGAATTGCTCCCAGTTCCAATGGCCGACTTGTTCACTGGTGAACCAGGATGTGGCGTAATAGGGGTCCGGTGTCATAGAGTACCGATTCAGCACCAGCTGCAGATCCTCATTGTCTGCACTACCCCAGAAGGCGCCGGATTCCAGTACGTTGACCTCAACCGTGATGCCGATCTGGGAAAGCGTCGCCTGAATGACCTGCGCGGCTGTCGTGAATGTGGTTTTGTTCAGCGTGTCCAGTTTTAGGGTGACATTGGTTTCACCAGACTCAGCCAGCAGTGCCGCAGCTTTTTCAAAGTCGGCGGCTGGCGGAACCAGCGACTGCGCGCGGTTGCCAATCAGACCCGGTGCAATGATGCCAGTCGAAGGCTCCGCGGCACCAAAGTAGGCCGCTTCCATGATCATCGGCACGTCGATCGCGTGCTGAATCGCCTGGCGCAGCTTCTGGTTCTGCAGCTTGGGGTGATCCAGGTTCATGCCCAGCCAAGCATAATAGAGCGAGGGGTACTCCAGCAAAGTGCCTCCATTGGGCACACCGACGCGGAACCGCTCGACCGAACCGAGCGACACACGGGTGAAGTCCAGCTCGCCCGCTTCAAAGGCAATCTCGGCGGTGTTTTCGTCATCGATCGGCAGGATTTCAACAGTATCCCAAGCCGGTGCATCACCCTTCCAGTCCGGGTTACGTTTGAGGACGGTTCTCTCTTTTGGCGACCAGCTGTCGCGTAGATAAGGACCGGATTCCGCAAGCGGATCAGCGGTGGCTTTGCCCCCTGCAGCCTCCCAGGCTTTCTTGGAAAGAATACTGCCGGTGATATAGGGCAATGCAATCGACCAAAGCGGGGCAAAAGGTTCGTTGAGCACAATCGTGCCTTCACGCTCACCAGTGACCTCAACATGGCTTAGCGGCCCCATGTCGGGCTTGTTTGGGCTTTCGGTTTCGTCCGAAATGATGCGCTCGAAACTGTATTTCACATCCTCGGCCGTCATCGAGCCGTACCCGTTGGTAAAGCCGATGTCGTCGCGCAGCGCGAATTTGATATGGGTCGGGTCCACCTGCTCGATCATCGAAGCGGCATCCATCTGCCAGTCCCACTCGCGGCCCGGCTTGTACTGGATCAGCTTGTTGTAGATCGAGGCGTGAATTTCCTCATCGATAACACCTTTGCTAAAGGCCGGATCAATGCTCTGCATATCGCCATAGGAACGAACACGAAGGGTGCTGCTGTCGTCGGCCATGGCCCGGTTACCAAGCCCTATCGGCAAGGCGGAAACGGCCCCCAATGCCGTGGCGCCTTTCAGAAATTTGCGTCGGCCAACTGCGGCCTTTTGCCATTCAATCTTCATGTTATCCTCCCTTGGATTACGTCAAAGAAGCCCTCGTGGAATGATTTCGCTCCATTCTTTTTTCAGGACTTCGATTTTTTTTCGGCGCCCTCCGTGGCGCGCAGTCTTCGCGTCAGATAAAAATTACTGGTGTCGCTTCGCATCGTGTTTTCAGTGTCGATGGAAACTTGCCAGTCATCCCGCTCGAAGGTGAAACTCCAGCGACTTTCAAAAACGGCCGAAGCCGGATCATTCGTATGGATGCCGTAGTGCATGGCCCCGTGGCTGCCACAGATGAGCCCGTGGTTACCGTGTGCGTTGTTTCGTCTCGCGGCGCTGTTCCGTCGCGCTTTCGATGGGGCAGATACGCCAAAATGACAGGAAACGGACCGCTCCCCTCGGGCATCCAAAGACGTGCAGCAGGGCGTTTTCCGTTGGAAGACGGTATCCACGTGTTCTCGACAACATTGACACTCATAAGAGCTGCGCCTCGCGTTAACAGTTCGAGAGCAAAATGGCCGGTTCTCAGAAAAACAAAATTGTGCGACTTTATACATGCTGACGCATTTTGCAGCTATATAACGTCAATTAGCGAAAGGATTGTGGCCTGTGACAGAAAATTTTTCCAACAATCTTCGGTCCCTATGCGCGGATCGCGGCAGTATCTCTCAAATTTGCCGTGAGATCGGAATCAACCGGCAGCAATTCAATCGCTACCTGAATGGGACGAGCATGCCCTCTGCGCATAATCTGCGCCGGATAGCGCGCCACTTCGATTTGAACGAAGAATTGCTTTTTGCGGCATCAGCTGAATTCGGACCGGCACAGAAAGGCATGTTCCCGGATCTGGGCGACAGGTCCGCCGAAGCCTTTTTGGCACCCTATCGGGGACAACAGAAAAACCTCCGCCGGTATTTGGGATTCTATCATTCCTATTTTTGCACCCCCTCCTGGGAAGGGCGAATTTTCTGCTCTCTGGTCCGGTTCAGTGAAAAGGATGGTCTGATCACCAGCCGGTCATACGAGAACGCGACTTCGGGTGATAAAAGTGTACGCCAAATCTCAAGGTATGAGGGTCTGGTGACTATGCGAGGGAATAGGATTTTCGTGACTGAGCATGAGCGCGCCCGAGAAGGCAGCGTGGCGCAGACCATCCTGTACACCGCTCATCGGCAACAGCTGAAATACCTGCGTGGCATGACCATGGGCCTTGCATGGCGCCCCTATCCGCATCCTTATGCGGCCCGAGCTATCTGGAAGCGGCTCAGCGAGCGGGTGTCTGCCCGTGAAGCCATCTCCGCCTGCGGAATTTACCCAGCACAAAGCCTGCAAATTGACCCGACCGTTCGTAATTACCTGAACTCACCGTCAGGATTTCTCTCATCAAAAGATTCTACGTAGGGGCTTGGGACTGTTTCAGAATACCTTTTTGCCATCACGCAGTAGCACATAGGTTGCTCGATGCAGTGGATTGTACGTGCGGCCGCTTCGACGGAGCCGCAGAGCAGCAGTCCGTACCGCGCGATTATCGCCGGTCCCGCAATTTGGGCGGGAAGCTGCCATTCTCTGCGGGTGCGAACCCAACAAGGGACGGCCGAAAAGCAGACATAAACCAAAGACTGAATCACATTACCGTTTTGCGTTGAGGTTGTTCGGACAAGGCCTCAATGAGTTACATGTGTTTTCCGACTTGAAAACAAAAATGCCAATGTCCTGCAGGAACTCAAGCGGGGGAACTGCTGCCAGTGTCAAATGGGTTTCCATTCCGCGCGAGACTGTGAAGATGCTGCAATGAGCAGAATCAATCTTGAACAGTTGAAGACCTTTCTCACGGTTGTCCGCCTGGGCGGTGTGCGCAAGGCATCCGTCGGAATGAACCTGACCCAACCGGCAGTGACAGCGCGGATCAAGAATCTTGAAGACAGCCTGTCCTGCGAGCTGTTCGACAGGACCTCCGGCGGCATGCGGCTGACCCGCCGGGGAGAGCTGCTGCTGTCCTACGCCGAACAGTTCGAACAGCTGTCGGAACGGGTCGAAAAGGTTGTGGCCGATCCCGCGGGCCTTGAAGGCCATCTGCGGCTGGGGGTGTCGGAAACCATCGCGCAATGCTGGCTGCCGGAGCTGGTCTCGCGGCTGCATGGGCTCTATCCGAAGCTGGAGATCGAGTTCAATGTCGACATTTCGGTGAACCTTCGCGCCGGGCTGCTGAACCGCGAGATAGACCTGGCCATCCTGCTGGGGCCGGTCTCGGACTATGCCGTCGACAATATCGAACTGCCGGGGTTCGAGCTGGCCTGGTATGCGGCGGCGGATGCGCCGGCGGATATCGCCGAAGGCGGCTATCTGACCCGGCCGGTGATGACCTATGCCCGCAACACCCGGCCCTACCGCGAGTTGAAGGAAATGCTGCTGGAGCGTGCCGGGCCCGGCGTGTCGTTGTTTCCGTCTTCCTCCCTGTCAGCCTGCTTCCGGCTTGTTGAGGCTAACCTCGGCGTTGCCGTTCTTCCCAAAGTGCTGGGTCAGGAGATTGCCGCCGAAGGCCAGATCCGGGAGTTTGATCCGGGCTGGGTGCCAAGCCCGCTGCAGTTCTCCGCCTCTTATATGGGAGAGCCGAAAAGCCACCTGATTGAAACCGCTGCAAAAGCCGCCTTTGACGTGGCTGTTGATCACGTCGGTGATAGATTTAAGTGATCGCTTCTTAAAAAATCATTCGATTTGATTTTATACCGCGCTGCGAAGACACTCCTCCCGGCCAGAGGAGGTTTCGGTGCCCTATACATATCAGTCCCTCAAACACAGTGATCCGCATACCTTGCGCGCGGCGTTTCGCAGCGGCCGGTACCGCTCTCATACTGCCGGGCTGGGACAGGGGCTGCTACAGGCCAACCTGGCCATTCTGCCGCAGGAGCAAGCACTGGACTTCATGCGGTTCTGCCACCGCAACCCAAAGCCCTGCCCGTTGACCGGCGTCTCCGACACCGGCAATCCGATGATGTTCACCCTGGGCCGCGACATCGACATCCGCAGCGATGTGCCAGCCTATAACATCTATCGGAACGGGCAGCTGGACACGGAAATAACCGATATCTTTGATCTGTGGAACGAGGATCTGGTGGCCTTTGCGCTGGGATGTTCCTTCACTTTTGAACATGCCATTCAGAAGGCGGGTATCCCGCTCTGGCACATCGACAATGACAAGACTGTGCCGATGTTCCGCTCCAATATCGAAACCGTGCCCGCCGGGCCTTTTGGCGGCGCCATGGTGGTGAGCATGCGGTCGATCCCCGAGGACCGGCTGAACGAGGTCACAGAGATCTCCCGTCGCTTCCCGCTGGCGCATGGCGCACCGATTCATGTCGGCGATCCGGCAGAGATCGGTATCGCAGACATCAGCCAGCCCGACTGGGGGGATCCCGCGCCGGTTGGTGCCGGTGAAGTACCAGTGTTCTGGGCCTGCGGCGTGACTCCGCAAGTTGCCATTGAGGCCGCGCGACTGCCGCTCTGCATCACCCACAAGCCCGGTCACATGCTGATCACCGATATTCCCGAAGACGCCGAAAGCCCGGTTCTGTCTTCCAGCCAAGAAAAAATCTGAGACAATCCAACAAGGAGACCCACAATGAAAAGAACTTTGTCCCTGCTCGCCGCGACATCCGCGCTGGCGGCCCCCGCAATGGCTGAGGATCTGTCGGTCGTCGGAAGCTGGTCCGGCCTGCCGCTACATAAGCAATACGAGGCCCCGTTCTGGGGAGAAACTCTGCCGGAAGCCTCGGGCGGCAAGATCAACGTGGCGCTGACCACGCACAACCAGATGAACCTGGGCGTAGGCGACGTCTACCGCCTGCTGGGCGACGGGGTTTATGACGTGGCTATGACCGTGGCCGATTACGCGGTGGCCGATGCACCAGAGCTGGAAGGCTTGGACGTGCCGCTGGTCGCCCTGTCGGCAGACGAGGCCCGCGTGATGGTCGACGCGGCCCGCCCGATGGTCGCTGATATCTACCGTGACCGGTTCAACAGCCATGTTCTGGCCATCGCGCCCTACCCGCCGCAGGTGGTGTTCTGCAATGCCGAAGTGGCGACGCTGGACGATCTGAAGGGGCTAAAAGTCCGCGCCTCGGGCCGGATGACCGCCAAGTTCCTCGAGGCATTGGGCGCCGAAGGCGTCAACGTCAGCTTCTCAGAAGTGCCCGGTGCGCTGCAGAAAGGCGTGGTAGACTGCGCCGTGACCGGGGCCGGCTCCGGCTACAGTGCCGGCTGGTGGGAGGTCTCCACCCATCTGATGGCGATCCCGCTGGGCGGCTGGGACAGTGTTGTGACCGCGATCAACATGGACAAGTGGAACAGCCTGGACGCCGAAACACAGGCGTTAATCAGCGACAAGGTTGCAGCTGATTTCGAAGCTCCGGCCTGGGCAAGCGCGCAGGATGCGCTGGTCAATGACATCGCCTGCCTCACCGGCAATGGCGACTGCCCGGCAGGCGACGCCCGTTCGATGACGCTGGTTGATGTGTCGGACGCCGATTTCGCCAAGGCGCGTGACGTGCTGGTCGGTCAGGTGCTGCCCGAATGGGCCGAACGCGCCGGGCCTGAGTGGGCCGAGCGCTGGAACGCTTCCGTCGGTAAGGCCGTCGGCGTGACCATCGCCAACTAAGACTGAAGAGAGGGGGGATTTCAATGGCACAGCCTATTCTGGCAACACTGCGCAGGCTCAACCGGTGGGTCGCAATTGCGATCGGCATCATGCTGCTAACCTGCGCGGGTTTTGTCCTGCTTGATGTTGGCCTGCGCCAATTGGGATCCTCCTTTGGCGGCACCGATGAAATCAGCGGCTATGTGATGGCCATCACCACCTCCTGGGGGATGAGCTACGCGCTGCTGGAGCTGGGCCATGTTCGCATTGATCTGCTGCGCAGCCGGGTGGCCACAAAAGGGCGGGCGATGTTCGACCTCTTTGCGCTGCTGGTCCTGTCGGGCACCGTCACGCTGATTGCGTTGAAATCCTGGCCGGTTCTAGCCCGCTCGCTGGCCAATGGCTCGCGTGCCAACACGCCGCTGGAAACCCCGCTGGCACTGGTGCAGGCGCCGTGGTTTGCCGGCTGGGTCTGGTTCGCCCTCTGCGCCTGGGCCACTTTTGCCGCCGCGCTCTTCCTGGTCTGGAAGGGTGAATTCGCGAAATCCGAAGCTGCCATCGGCACCTTCGGCGAAGAGGAGGCCGTCCTGTGATCGCCTATGTCTCCATCGGCCTTCTAGGCCTGCTCAGCCTCTCTATCCCTGTCGGCATCGTACTGTTTTTGCTCGGCTTTGGCGTCGACACGTTCTTCAGCCCCTTCCCGCTGATCCGCGGGCTTGGCAACCTCACCTGGTCGACCTCGAACAATGCCACGCTGATTGCCATTCCTTTCTTTGTGCTGCTGGGCGAAATCCTGGTGCGCTCCGGCATTGCCACCCGGACCTATGCGGCGCTAGACCGCTGGGTCAGCTGGCTGCCGGGCGGGCTGGTACATGCCAATGTCGCCACCGCCACCATGTTCTCGGCCACCTCCGGCTCCTCTGTGGCGACCGCCGCAACGGTGGCAACCGTCGCCATGCCGCAGGCCGAAAAGCTGGGCTATGATCCAAAACTGTTCTCTGGCGCCATTGCGGCCGGCGGCACGCTGGGCATCATGATCCCGCCCTCGATCAATCTGATCGTCTATGGTTTTCTCACCCAGACTTCGATCCCGCGACTGTTTCTGGCCGGGCTGGTGCCGGGGATCGGCCTGGCGCTGGGTTTCATCGTGATCACCATGATTATCTGCACGATCCGCCCGTCTCTGGGCGGCGAACGCCGGGTGTTCCCCTTCCCAGAGATGCTGCGCGCGCTGGTGCAGCTGGTGCCGATCATCCTGTTGTTCACGGTGATCATCGGCACGATCTACAAGGGCTGGGCCACCCCGACCGAGGCCGCCGCTGTCGGCGTTGCCGGCTCCATCTTGATCGCAGGTTTCTTTGGCGACGTCAGCATGCAGATGTTCCACGACGCCATCCTTGGCACGGTTAAGATCACCTCGATGATCATGCTGGTGGTGATTGGGGCGTCATTCCTCAACTTTACTCTGGCCTCTGCCGGGCTGGGCCGCGAGCTGCAGGATTTCCTGGGCGGGCTGGGTCTGACGCCGATGATGACCATTCTGGTAGTGGTTTGCATCTACATCGTCCTGGGCTTCTTTATCGAAACCCTGTCGCTGATGGTGGTCACCATTCCGATCATCGTGCCGCTGGTGGTCGAACAGGGGTTTGACCCGATCTGGTTCGGCATCCTGATGATCGTGCTGATTGAGATGGCATTGATCACCCCGCCGGTGGGGTTGAACCTCTATGTGGTGCAGGGCGCGCGCAAAAGGGGGAATATGAGCGAAGTGATGCTGGGTGCGCTGCCCTATGCGGCCGCGATGCTGGCCATGGTCGCCGCCCTGATCGCCTTCCCGCAAATCGCCCTGTTCCTTCCGGAGGCGCTGCAATAACGCCTCCGGGATCCCCTGAAACCAAACTTTCGGAACCACGACATGATCACTCCTGACGCCACCGGCGGCAAGGGTCCGTACAGGGCCGTCTTTCCGCAGATCCGCACTGTCGGTACAGACGGGCTGCTGGTCAGTTTTGCCGAAGACCTCAGCGAACCTGCCAACCATGCCGCCCTCGCCTTTCGCGCCGCGATTGAGGCGGCGGATCTGCCGGGCCTCTTGGAAACCTCCGCCTCGCTGGTCTCGGCCTATCTGCGGTTTGACATCGGTGTGACGGACCATGGGGCGATGTGGACAATGCTTGAGGCCCTGCTTTCATCGCAGGACTGGACCGTCGCGCCGCTGCCTGGCGGGCGCAAACTGTGGCGCATTCCGACGGTCTATGGCACGGATCTCGCCCCGCAGCTGGAGGAAGCCGCCGCCGTTGCCGGGCTGACGCCTGAGGAGGCGATCGCCTCGATCTCAAACGCCCGCGTCCGGGTGCAGACCATCGGCTTTGCCCCCGGCATGCCCTACCTGGGAGAGCTGCCGCCGGACTGGGCAATTCCCCGTCAGACCGAATTGACCGGTCAGGTTCCGGCAGGCGGGCTTTGCGTGGCGATCCGCCAGCTGGTGCTGTTCCCGGTGGATACACCGACCGGCTGGCGCCAAATCGGCCAGACGGCCTTTCCTCTGTTCCGCCCGGATGAGGCCGAACCCTTTTCCTTGCGCCCCGGCGACGAGGCGCAGTTTGTCCCGGTACCGGCGGCGGAGCTGGCAGCGATGCGCAACGCCCCCAATGGCGCCGCAACATTTGAGGTACTGCCATGACACCGGCCCTGATTGTTCACCGCGCCGGGCCTGGCGTCACCGTGCAGGACCTTGGCCGGCCGGGATATCTGGCCTTTGGCCTGTCACGCGGCGGCGCTGCTGACCGGCTGGCGCTGGCGGAAGGCGCCGCGCTGCTGAGCCAGGACGATGGCCTCGCCGCTATTGAAATGGCAGGCATCGGCGGCGAGTTCGAGGTGACGGCGGACATGCGCATCGCCCTGACCGGAGCGGTGATGCGGGCCACAATCGACGGCAGCCGGATTGCCTGGAACGGCAGCCACCTTCTGGCCGCAGGCCAGCGCCTTTCCATCGGAGCGGCAGAAAGCGGCAGCTATGGCTATCTGCATCTGGGCGGCGGCGTGGCGGCTGCCGAACGGCTGGCAGCGCGCAGCACCCATTTGGCGGCGGGGCTTGACAGCGTGCTGTCGCCCGGCACGCGGCTGGCAACGGGGCCGGACAGGCACCCGGGCGCGGCTGGCATGACGCTGGATGCAGACCCGCGGTTCGAGGGCGGTACGGTCCGGGTGGTGCCCAGCCTGCAGACTGAATTCTTCGACCCGGGTGAAATCGCGCGGTTTGAGGCAGATGAATTCCGCCGCGACACCCGCGGCAACCGCATGGGCGCGCGATTCCTGCCCGGCGGCGAGGGCTACCGGAACGAAGCCGGTCTCAGCGTGATTTCAGAAGTCATTGTACCGGGCGACATCCAGATCACCGGCGACGGCACGCCATTTGTGCTGCTCAGCGAGTGCCAGACCACCGGCGGCTACCCCCGCATCGGATCGGTTCTGCCCGCCGACCTGCCGCGCGTTGCGCAGGCGCAGGCGGGCGCGCGGCTGAAGTTCCGCTTTGTCCCCCTGGAGGAGGCGGTGAAAGTGGAACGTCTGGAGCAGGCGCGCCGCAAGGGGCTTCGCCGCGCCTTGCGGCCGCTGATCCGGGATCCGCGGAGCATGGCGGATCTGCTGTCCTATCAACTGATCAGCGGCGCCACCGCCGGTGATGATCTGGAAAGGCCTCTGCCATGACAAAAACTGTCGATCTGAACGCAGATATGGGCGAAAGCCTCGGCCCCTGGACCATGGGAGATGACGCCGCCCTGCTGAAAGTGGTGACCTCGGCCAATATCGCCTGCGGTTTCCATGCCGGCGACTGGGACGTGATGGCCCGCACCATGCGTGCGGCGGTGGCACAGGGCGTGGGTCTGGGCGCCCATCCCGGATTTTCCGATCTGCAGGGTTTCGGCAGACGGCGAATGAACGTTTCGCAGGACAGCCTGGCCAATATGATCCGCTACCAGCTGGGCGCAGCACAAGCCATGGCCCGCGCCGCCGGAAGCGAGATCCGCCACTTGAAACTGCACGGCGCGCTGGCCAATATGGCGGCAGAAGACCCCGATCTTGCGCGGACCTGTTTTGAGGCGGGCCTGTCGGTTGCGCCGGATATCTTCATCTTGGTTATGGCAGGCACCGCCCAGCAGGCTGCGGCTCAAGAGCTCGGCTGCAAAGCGGCCTGCGAGATCTTTGCCGACCGGGCGTACAATGACGACGCCACGCTGGTCGACCGCAGCCTGCCGGGCGCGGTCATCCGTGATCCCCAAACCGCCCGCAGCCGTGTGGTGGAGATGATCCAGGCCGGGGCGATCATAGCCGAAAGCGGCAAACACATCCCAAGCCGGATTGATACAATCTGTCTGCATGGCGACACTCCCCAGGCCATCGGCATCGCCCGGCACTGCAAGGCCGCACTCGAAGCAGCGGAAATTGCTCTCAGTCAATTTGGCGTCACACCGACCTGAACGGGATCCCTCCCGTGTGCTTCTTCGTTGTGAAGGAAGGCAATGTCCTCCTGAGCAGCCCCACTTGAGTGGTCCAAATTGAAAGTTAGTGCATGGTTGGCCTTTGGTCCATCGGGACGATGGCCTCTGGCGCAGGTGGGCGGTAGCCCAGAGCACTATGGGGTCGTTTGGTGTTGTAGTGTTTTCTCCAGCTTTCGATAATGATCTGGGCCTCTCGTAACGAATAGAAGATTTCACCGTTCAGCAATTCATCCCGCATTCGCCCATTGAAGCTCTCGCAGTATCCGTTCTCCCATGGCGATCCAGGCTCGATGTATGCGGCCTTGGCCCCGACAGCCTTGATCCAGCCTCTGACGGCCTCAGCAATGAACTCAGGGCCATTATC
>FREY01000010.1 GCA_900143635.1 Rhodobacteraceae bacterium Alg231-04 | reverse complement strand
GGCGCTTGCGGCAACAACAAAGGGTGGGATGCCCTGGCTGACGCTGATCTGCACATCGCCCGAAGCCATCGCCGCGCTCATCGCCGTGCCGGTGTCAAAGCTGACCCAGTTCACAGCGGTGCCCAGTGCTTCGTCATACATGCCGGTGGCTTTGGCATATTGGAACGGCATCGGCCATTCGAGGAAATAGGCAACGGTCAGGTCTTCGGCGGCGGCGGCCTGAGCCGAAATTGCCATGGCCGCTGCGGCTGCAAAGCTGGTAAATGTGGATGTCTTCATGTCTTTCTCCCAGTCGAAAGGTGTATTCGCCTCTAAGAGGCTTTATTTTTGGGCCTGCGCTCGGCAGATGCTTCCGGTCCCCTATTTGGATGACCGAAATCCGGTTGAGGTTTAAAGCTGCCCCGGCCGCAGGCAAAAACGCAACGAAAAGATGACGCTGCGTCACTCATTTCAAATCTCTTAATTTGAGATTTGATTCATTCAGGATTGGCTGGGTTCGTCGGAGCGTATAGTTTGAGCCGTTTTTGGGTCAGCTGAACGTGCTGATGCGCTAGGTATTTCTGGTATCCGGATGGCGACCGCCCGCCCTTTTGGCGCGGCTACTGCAGACGCAATTGGGCCGCGCCCCACCACGCTGCCTCCGTCCGACGCACCGCCAACCCGGTACTCATTTTCTGAATCGCCACAGCCAATCTTCCGCAGCCTCATCTGCCAGAAAACACGCGCGGAGACACTCGTTTCGACGGCTCGGTGCAGGCCCTCTGTCAATTAAGGTTCACCAAAGAAGGACCAGAAAGATCAACAAGCGTTTGGGGCCAGTCCGGCTTCACGACAGGCCGCCCACAGATGGACCTGTGCAACAAAACCTCTGGCCGCCGCCTTCGCCAAAGTAGCTTTGGCACTGCTTTGCAAATTGCACCACGATGCGGCGCGGCATGGATTTGTTATAGCCAAGCGACAGGGTCAGGGGCGGCAGGTCGTTTGCAATCGGCCGTGCCGTCAGCCGGTCACCAGCATAGCTGACATCCGTGTTCGGCAGCATGTTCAAAACCGCAATACCGTGGCCGGCACCAACCATGCTGCGCACCATCTCGGTTGAGTTTGCATAGGCGACCGTTTCGGGGGGGTGCAGCGTCTCGTCAAACAGGCGGCGGTAGTAATCCACCGCTACCGGGCGGTTCAGAACCACCAGTTTCTGTTTCGCAAGATCTTTAAGCAGCACCGAGGGCTGGCTTGCCAGGGAATGGTCCTGCGGCATCAGACAATAGGCAGGCGCCCGCAACAGTTCGTCATATTCGATCTGCGGCAACGCCCCGTCCGAGACAAAAAGAATGGCATCATAGTCTCCGGCCAGCAGCCCCTGCTGGGCGCGGATATTGTCGCATTCCTCCAGATGGAGCGTGGTCTGCTGGTCCGGCCCCGCCAGGGCCGAAAGAACCTCTGGCAAAAAGGCGGGTGCCACCGGCGCGTAATAGCCGATCCGCAGGTTCCCTTTCAGCGCGTGCTTTAATTCGGATCCTTCGCTCAGAACCGCTTCATATTCCTCAAGAAGACGGGCGAATTTGCGCTCCATCACCTTGCCGCTGGTCGTCGCGGTGATGCCGCGCGACCGGAACCGGTTGACGAGTTTGAGCTGGAACTGCGCCTCGATCTGATCAATTGCCGCTGAGACGGCAGAGGCCGCGATGTTCAGATCGTCGGCCGCCTTGGCGATGCTGCCATGGGCCAGCGCGGTGTTGAAATAGCGCATGCGCTGCAGGGATACGGACATATATCCTCGGATTTTCAGATGTTACTCATCAGTTCATTCTGTTTGTCGCATGAAAGAGCCTGTGTCAAATGCACCAATGATTTCAGGAGGCACAAATGTCCGAAGAACAGCTCAAAGGGTGGAACCATCTGCCGGATGTTCCGCTCAAGGTTTCACCGATATTCATGTGGCCGCCGCAGCCGGTTGAATGGGTGAAATGGTTCTGGAACTCATGGTTCCTGATCACTGAAAAGCTGATTGTTCTTGGCATTGCCTTCGCCAGTTTCTACTGGCTGCAGCCGCCGCTGGAAGAGAGCAAGACCTTTGCCGCTGGCTGGATCTCGCAGATGTATGCACGCAACTTGCTGCTGACGTTGGTGATCGCGGGCGGGTTGCACCTTTGGTTCTATACGTTTTCAGCGCAGGGCAAAACGCTGAAGTATGACCCGCGCCCGCTGATGGTCAAAGGCAAGCAGTTCACCTTGGGCGGGCAGATCCGCGACAATATGTTCTGGACGTTGGGCACCGGGGTTCTGATCTGGACCACCTATGAGGCGGTGCTGCTCTGGGCCATTGCAAACGGGCATATCTCGATGATCACATGGGCTGCCAATCCGGTCTGGTTCGTGGCGATCTTCTTCCTCATCCCGATCTGGGAGAGTCTGTATTTCTACGTCATTCACCGGGCAATCCATTACCCCTTTCTCTACAAGCATGTGCATTATCTGCATCACCGCAATATCAATGTGGGTCCTTGGTCGGGCATGTCACAGCACCCGATCGAGCAGATGATCTTCTTGGGATCGGTCTTCGTGCATATCTGGATCGGCGCGCATCCCGTGCATATCCTGTTCCACCTGCAGTATTATTTCCTGACCGCGATCAGCACCCACACCGGCTATCAGGGCCTGCTGGTCAACGACAAGAACCGGCTTGCTCTGGGCACCTTCCACCACCAGATGCATCACCGGTATTTCGAATGTAACTACGGCAGTCTGGAAATTCCCTGGGACAAATGGTTCGGCTCGTTCCACGACGGCACCGTCTCGGCCAATGTCAAAATGCAAGAACGCCGCAAAAGGATCATGAACAAATGACACGAGGCCTGACCATCAAGGATCTGCAGGCGTTCAAATGTCAACGCCGGATCTGCTTTGTTCAGGTTTCCCGCCTCAGAGGAGGCCATTGCCGCCTCTGAGGTGGGCATAGCTATGACCCAGCGGTCATGCGCAAGACGCCGGATGGGCCGGTCTCATTTCTGGTATTTTGCTGATGATCGGTTGCTCGCGGTGGACGCGATGAATGCCTCCCGCGCCTATATGGTCGCCAAGCTCCTGCAAGAACCGGAAATTGCCGAGGCTGTCGTACGTTATGAGCCCGCGTTTGATTTTGGCTGACATTTTCCAGCGGCTTACTGCATTTCCCAATTTCTGACGGATCCAGCTTTCCAAGCGCCACTTGAACAAACAAGAATTGCTCTTCTTCTTATAACGAATTGTAGATCAAAGGTTCAAAATCCCTTGACGCATGATGGATTTGCCTGGGTGCAGTGGGATGCCGCCTTTTCCCCCTAAGGCGCAGGACACAAAGGGAATTCAGACACATTCAGACCCATTAACAGCAGTAATCCGCAGCTTGCCTTCAATTCGTGCATCTCGAAGGTGAGTTTCATTTTTTTGAATATAAGGCCGGCCGCGTTGCGGTGCCCTGCTGGCGCCATATACGGTCCGCGTCATGTCGCTCGGAGGCAGAAATGGAAATGTTCAACATAGCAAAGGCAATCGGCGACGACTCGCGCCTGCAGCCACAGCCGCTGACATTCAGCGCCACCCATGCTGCTGCCGACTCCTTTCGTTTTCCGCTTCTGGCCGCATCATGATGCGGGTTCTTTTTGGCGATCCGGCCGCCGCCATTCCTGTCCTGGCAGCGGCCAGAAATGCGGATCACAGCCGCATTCAGGTCTGACTGATGACCGATGAAGTTCAAGTGGCGATCCTTGTCGCAGACGGTTTTATCCCAACCGAACTGGCGCTTACGCAGGACATCCTGCGCATCGCCAGCCGGCTGAGCCATGAAATCAGTTTTGCCACATGCATGTATTCGCTGGACGGTGCGGATCTGGTGGAAGGCGTGAGCGGCATCCTGGCCCGCACCATGCCGCTTCCGGCTGATGAAGCAGAACTGCCGAGCCACCTGATCGTATTGGGCGGCAAGGGTGCTGGTTATGCTGTTACCCAGCTGCGCACCCGCTTGCGCTGGTTCGAACGCACAGGGCGCAATGTCATCCTGCTGTCGGACGCCGCCTTTGAATGGAAGCGGCTGCACCCGAACACCGACGAAGTCACCACCCATTGGGAGATCCAGCAGCGCGAACGGGATGCCGGGTTTGATCACAGCAGCGTGCTGCCGCTTTTCTCGCAGGCCAGCCGCATTACCACCGCAGCGGGGATGACCTCGACTGCGGATGTAGTGATGAACCGCATCGTCGCGCCGCTTTCGCTGCGACTGGCGCAATCCGTGGGTCAGGTCCTGTTGCTGGACCGGATTCGGGAAGGTGATGCGAGCCAGCCGCGCAGCGAAAACGATGTTTCATCGCTGCAGCTGGCCCGGCTCGGATCGGTGGTTGCGGCCATGGAGGCAAACCTCGACACGCCGCTCAGCACCGCGGAACTGTCCGGCATATCCGGGTTTTCGATCCGGCATATGGAGCGGAAGTTCCAGAACGCCGTCGGCCAGAGCCCGGCTGCGTTCTACCGGTCCCTGCGGCTGCGCCGCGCCCGGATTCTGATCGAGCAGACCGGCCTGCCGGTCAGCGAGATTGCCGTTGCCTCTGGATTTGGCACCTCTTCGAATTTCGCACGGCGATATGCACAGGAATTTGGCCTGAGCCCGTCGCAACGGCGGGCTCAGCTTTTGGCCGCCTGCAGAAAAAATCAACGCTCAACCCAATCTAAAGGACTATCAAATGCATCTATCCCGCTTTCCCCGTGTGCACCTCGCCCATCTCTCCACACCGCTGGAGCCGATGAAGCGGCTGTCCGAGGCGCTTGATGCTGACATCTGGATCAAACGTGATGACTGCACCGGCATGTCCACCGGCGGCAACAAGACGCGTAAGCTTGAGTTCCTGATGGCCGAGGCGCTGGAACAGGGCGCCGACATGGTCATGACACAGGGTGCAACCCAGACCAACCACGGCCGCCAGACCGCAGCCTTTGCCGCCAAGCTGGGCCTCAAGTGCCACATCCTGCTGGAAGATCGCACCAACTATGAAGATGCGAACTACAACCACAACGGCAACGTGCTTCTCGATCACCTGCATGGTGCAACCACCGAGAAATTTCCCGGTGGCCACGACATGCCCGGCGAAATGGAACGTGCCGCAGAAAAAATGCGCGCCAAGGGCCACAAAGTCTATGTGATCCCCGGCGGCGGCTCGAACCCCACCGGTGCACTGGGCTATGTGAACTGCGCCTTCGAGCTGCTGGCACAGGCCAATGAGACCGGCATGAAGATCGACCGTGTGGTCCACGCGACCGGCTCCTCGGGCACACAGGCCGGTCTGGTCACCGGTTTCTCCGCGATGAACTCCGGTGTTCCGGTTCTGGGTATCGGTACCCGTGCCCCGCAGCCGAAACAGGAACAGATGGTCTATGACCTGGCCTGCAAGACAGCTGAAAAACTGGGCTGCCCCGGTGTTGTCAAGCGTGAGGACGTGATGGCCAACACCGATTATGTCGGTGAAGGTTACGGCCTGCCGACAAAGAGCGGTATCGAAGCGATCCAGATGTTTGCCGAACTCGAAGGCATTCTGCTGGACCCGTGCTACTCCGCCAAAGGGGCTGCCGGTCTGATCGACTTGGCCCGTAAAGGCACTTTCAAAGGCGAACGCGTCGTCTTCCTGCACACTGGTGGTGCCGCGGCTCTGGGCGGGTATGACTTCGCCTTTGATCACGCTGGCCGCTGGGTCAACCTGTAAGGAGGTTTTGAGGGTGACACGTAAATTCTCGGGGTCTTTTACCCAGCAGGAAGCAATCCCGCCAGAAGGGATCGAAGCTGCGGTGGCTGTTCTGAACAGCGGTCGCTTGCACAGGTACAATCTTGGCCCGCAAGAACAGGGCGAAGTTGCGCTGCTGGAGGCTGAGTACCGTGATTGGCAGGATAGTAAGTTCTGCCTGGCGGTGACCTCGGGTGGGCAGGCTCTGCAGATTTCTCTGCGGGCCTGCGGCGTGTCACCTGGCGATGCTGTTTTGACCAACGCCTTTACACTGGCCCCTGTTCCCGGTGCGATTGCTGCCGTCGGGGGCAAGCCTGTGCTGGTTGAAATAGATGACAACCTGCGGCTGGACCTGGACGATCTGGAGCGAAAAATCGCGTCCAGCGACGCCCGGGTGCTGCTGCTGTCTCATATGCGCGGCCATCTCTGCGATATGGATCGCCTAATGCAGATCTGCGACGCGGCACATGTTCGCGTCGTCGAAGACTGCGCCCATACCATGGGTGCGGCCTGGAATGGAAAACGGTCCGGCAACTTCGGAGCCGTGGCCTGTTTTTCAACCCAGACCTACAAACACCTGAACTCCGGCGAAGGTGGTCTGCTGACCACCAATGACCCGGAGCTGATCGCCCGCGCGACAATTCTGTCGGGCAGCTACATGCTGTATGAACGCCACGGCGCCGGACCCTCAGCCGAAGCCTTTGCCGATCCGCGGCTGGACATGCCCAATTGTTCGGCCCGGATGGATGCGCTGAGAGCGGCAGTGTTGCGGCCTCAGCTGGCACAGCTCGACCGGAACATCGAACGCTGGAACACCCGCTATCAAGCGATTGAAAACGTCTTGCAGGGGCATTCCCGGATTGCCCTGATCGAACGTCCTGCCGCTGAAAGCCCGGTTTGTTCCTCTATTCAATTCCGCCTGCCCGGATTTACGGCAGATCAATGCCGGGAGCTGCTGAAACAGGCCGCCGCTCGGGGCGTGGAATTGAAATGGTTCGGCGGCCTTGAGCCGAACGGCTTCACCTCGTCCCATTCCAGCTGGCGCTATGTGACGGCACAGGAGCTGCCAAACACCGACGTTGTCATGGCAACGCTGTTCGACATGCGCCTGCCGCTGACCTTCTCAGAAGAGGATTGCGCCCTGATTGCCGAGCTGATCCGCGAAGCCGCGGACGAGGTCGCCCGATGACCCGGCGTGTAGTTGGCATTCTCGGCGGGATGGGCCCCGAGGCAACAATTCTGCTGCAGCAAAGGCTGCTGGCTGCGGTTCCGGCGCAGGATGATTCCGATCACCTGCCATTGCTGATCGACATGAACCCGCAAGTGCCTTCGCGCATTGCCCATCTGATCGAAGGGACCGGTGAGGATCCCGGCCCGGTTTTGGCCAGTATGGCGCGCGGACTGGAAGCCGCCGGAGCAACGGCGCTGGCCATGCCCTGCAATACCGCGCACCATTATGCCGGCGCGATCACGGCGGCGACCACAATCCCGCTGCTGAGCATGATTGACCTGTCCGTTGCCCGCGCCGCCGCGCAGCTGACGTCGGGCGACAGCATCGGCTTTCTTGCCTCTCCGGCTGTGCAATCGGCAGGCGTTTTCGAAGCGGCGCTGGAGCGGGCCGGACTGAAGGCGCTCTGGCCGGATGATGGCGACCGGATGCTTTCGGCGATCCGCGAAATCAAGGCCCAAGGGCCAACGGACCGCGCCCGCCGCATCCTCTCCGAGGCCCATAGCGAACTGGCCGGAAAAGGTGCGTCGCTGATCTTTGCCGCCTGCTCGGAATTTTCACTTCTTGCCCAGGATCTGCCCGGCACTCCTCAGGTCATCGACACCGTCGATGTGCTGGGTGACGCAATCCACGAACACACACTTGCAAATTAGGTAACTCAATGACTGTTACATACCTGAAAGAGGCGGTTGCCCGCCCGGACACAGAGAACTCGGAAATCCGCGACATCGTCCGGATCATGCTCACAAATATCGAACGTGATGGCGAAGAAGCGGTGCGCGGATATTGCGAAAAGCTGGACGGCTGGACCGGTGACATCGCTCTGAGCGACGCCGACCGCAAAGCCGCCTGCGCCCGTGTGCCGGAAGAGGTCAAGGCGGACATACGCTTTGCCTATGAAAACATCCGCCGCTTTGCCGAAGCCCAGAAGGCCACCATGGGCGAATGCGAAGTTGAAGTGATGCCTGGCCTGATCGCTGGCCAAAAACAGATCCCGGTCTCAAGCGCAGGCTGCTACGTTCCGGGCGGCCGCTACAGCCATATCGCCAGCGCCCTGATGACAATCACCACGGCCAAAGTTGCCGGCGTTCCGCATATCACCGCGGTCTCGCCCACCCGTGAAAACGGCATTCCGGATGCCATCGTCTATGCGATGGATCTGTGCGGTGCTGATGTTATCCTCAATCTGGGTGGCGTGCAGGGCATTGCAGCCATGGCGCAGGGGCTGTTCGGGGCCCAGCCTGCCGACATTCTGGTCGGTCCGGGCAACTCCTTTGTGGCCGAAGCCAAGCGGATGCTGTTCGGCAAGGTCGGAATTGACATGTTTGCCGGCCCCACGGATTCGCTGGTCATTGCCGACCACACCGCATCGGTCGAAACCGTTGCCTGGGATCTGGTCAGCCAGGCCGAGCATGGTGCCGACAGCCCTGTCTGGCTGATCTCCACCGACCGCGACCTCGCCGAAGGCGTCATGAACCGGGCCCACGCGCTGATCGATAGTCTGCCCGAGCCCAATGCCACAGCCGCACGTACCGCCTGGGACGAACGCGCCGAGGTCATCCTGTGCGATACCCGCGAAGAAGCCGCGGCCATGTCCGATAAATATGCTCCTGAACACCTGCAGGTTCAGGCCGAGGACCTTGATTGGTGGCTGAACCGTCTCAGCGCTTATGGTTCGCTGTTTCTGGGCAAGGAAACCACGGTTTCCTTTGGCGACAAGACATCAGGTCCGAACCATGTTCTGCCGACCAGCGGCGCTGCGCGTTATACCGGCGGCCTGTCGGTCCATAAGTTCACCAAGACGGTGACCTGGCAGCGCTGCAACGCCGAGGCCTCCCATGAGCTTGCCGTGCGCACAGCACGTATCAGCCGCATGGAAGGCATGGAAGGCCACGCACGGGCCGCAGAGCTGCGGAAGAACGACACCTGATAGGGACCAAGTGTGCCTGCCGATTTGGCCAAAATTTGGTTCTGCCTCACTCTGTGCGGCAGAACCATACTCAGTTTGGGAATAGTGAGAGTGTCAAAAAAGGACGGTCGCCCTTTGGGCTGCGAGCGTGAAGGCTTTTTTCCATTTCTGCTCTGATGCCGCTGTGCAGCGATAGTGCTGTGGGCGTTCAATCAAGGCTGACGTCAATGACTGGCGGCAAGAGGTTGCGCGAAAGCAAGGGGTTCACCCCCGTACTGCCGCGCGACCAAATTGAGGATCTAGCCGTCTCGCGCCGCGATGTCCTTTTGCATTTCTTCAAACAGCCGCTCGAAAACTCTACGACCCAGGTCACCCAGATTGCTCAGATCAAGACTGTCCTTATTGGCCTCCGGTGATCCGGCGATGATCAGGGCATACATCCCGTGGCGGCCATGTACCTTGCAGCGAAATCCATAGATGCCAGCGGTGTCAAACGTCACGCTGGCCTCGGCCTTGTGTTCGATGCTCACCGGGGCGACGCCCTCGGGCCAAATCCCGTCGATCGACGTGACCGTATGGTTGCCGGTGGAGTTTAGAAAGCGAATGGTATCTCCGGGTTCGACCCAGAGGTAATTTGGCTCAAACCGGTAGACCTCCTCTGGTGTGAGGGCCGACAAGTCGATGAGCTGGTCAATGTCATAGGTTTCCGCCAGCGCAGGCAGGCCCATGCAAATTGCGGCAGCACCCAAGGCCGTGGCCTGAAGGGCAGATCGAATTCGGGAATACAGGGTCACGGTGGCTCTCTTTCTGGCAGATCGGGGCTTAGTTCCCGCCGGATTTCATCAGAACGGTTGATTGTTGTGTCATCAGAACGGCCTTGGGGTTGGTCAGGGCCGGGTATTGTTCGCGCACCAAGTCGGTCACGAATTGCGGATAGGTCCGAAACATGAGCTTCACATCGGCAGTGATGGGGAAGGCGGTTCCCTCGGGCAGGTCGAATACCTCGTCGCGGTGGCCGCCGGCGGGGATCTTGGTATCCTGCAGCATCTTTTCATAACGCCAAAACAGAAAACCAACCGGATCACCGTATTTGTCACCAAAGACTTTGCGGAAGAACCGCGCCTTGGCATCGACCACGCCGTTGCTGTCCATCTTGCCCCTCTCCAGAACGATCTGGCCGTCAGCACCGCGCACCGTAATGTCCAGCCAGACCTGGCGGAAATCAGCGACACCGGTTGGCAAGGCGTGACCGGCGCCTACATTCTTGACCCGCACGGTCAGCTGACCATCGTCGGTCAGGCTGGTCTCAACGGTGGCTGCAGTTTGCAGCAGTTCAATGCTCATCTGCTCAAGTTCGGGATTGCGCAGGCCAACCAGGTGATAGTTTGCCCCGGTGAATTGGTGGGTCACCACGTTGTCCTTGATCCGGCCGCCATCAGTGGAGGTGCCAGGGATATCCTCTCCGATACGCTGGATGTCGGCGTGCATGTGGCAATCGATGCAGGACCGGTGTTCGGAAGGGTTCGCCGGGTTATTGTAGGCAGAGCGTTCCCATTCGCCGTAGGTGTCCACGATCACCGACCCGCTGCCGGGGGCGAATTCATTGTGACACGCGCTGCAGAGCTTTGATTCGGAATAGAAATCCTGGCTGTAGGATTTTGCGTGGACCTCTGGTTTGGCGTTGATGGAGTGGTTGCCGAGCCAATTCAAAATATCCTGTCCGCTGTCCTCAAACACATAGGTGTCGCGGTCTAGCAGGTTGACGGTCAGGCTGGCATTGCCGCCGGCCTTGGCGCCCTTGGCGCTTTCCAGTTCGGTGATCCGGTGACAGAACAGGCAACCGGTGCCTTCGTCCAGATCCGGTTCACCCTTCTCCAACGCCTCAAAAAGAGAGGTGCCGCCCTGTTCGAACATATGGCCCGCATCTGATGTGGCCGTCAGCCCTGACAGCAGGCCCTGCGGATGGTGACAGCCCATGCACCATTTGCGGAATTCTTCGCCTTCGGCAGCGGCGGCGGCATCCTCCACCACTTTGTAATAGGGATTTGAATCGCCCATCAGGCGATGCAGTGAGTCTGCCCATTGATCAAACATCTCCGAATGGCAACTCGCGCAGGCGGCGGAATTGGTCCATTCGCTTTTGTGCAGGGTGCCGCGTTCATCATCCAGCCGCAGCCAGCTGGACACCAGCGGCAGGTTGCCCTTGGAGGTGACGAATTCATGCAGATCCAGCATCATTTCGGTGGCTTCGGCAGGGGGATCGTCGGGATCAAGGAAGGGGGCTGTCCCCTCACCATCATGCCCCATGCCGCCTTGGGTATCCTGAATGATGCGCAGGTAGTCGCCAATGAAATCCCCGGCAATCATCTTTGACAGGTTGCCATGGCCGATGCGCGCATAGCGGTATTTGTCAATTTCAGTCGACCGGAACAGGTATCCATTGGTGAAATTGAAGCCATCGACATGGCAGGACTGGCAGCTCATCCAGAAGTCGCCAGACATCGGATGTTCAGGGTTTCCATCGGTATTGCCGCTGTTAAACAGAATTTTTCCACGGCGCAGGGCTGGGTCGACCGGATCATCGGCGACGAGCGCAGCAAAACGGCCCTTTTGTAACGAAACGCTCCCGCCCTGGTCCTGTAGACGGCTCAGGTCGAGGCTCATGGCGTTTTGAACGAAGATGTCTGTGCCTGTCACCACGATCCCGCGCGGATTAGCACCGGGCAGATGGCGGATGATTTGCGTGGCTTGCGCATCGTTCACCGCTGCATCGGCGACAGGATCAGCCCTGCCAATCGGGTCACGGTCTGCCAGATCAAAGACCAGCAGATCCTCGCTGGCGGCCAGTGTGACGTAGACCTTGCTGCCGTCATCGGAAAAAGCCGCATCATGCGGATTGGAAACGATGATGGGTTTTGGCGATCCGTCAAACCGCGTTAGCACCGGATCTTTCAGATCGATCTGGCGGAACAGATGCTTGCGCCGCGCGGCCAGTTCACCCTCCTGACCTGCACGCAGGTCGAGCAGAGAAACCGCCGGAAAAATGGTGGATTGAAACTGGAACAAGTGGTCGAAGTTCCACAGGACATGTGGCAGCCAGGCTTCGGTCTCATCCGGGCTGACCGCAATGTCATCCAGCACCCTTGGAACCCCTTGCGAGGCGAATTCATCCGCCTCTTGGCTTTCGTGCAAGGCGATGGTGTTCAGGTGCACCGGGGGCAGGCTGCGGGTATCATAGATCGAAACCTTGCCCACCAGAGAGTGGGTCACAAGCAATCGCCCGTCTGACAACAGGGCCAGCCCACGCGGGGTTTCTTCGGTGTCGACCCTGTGCACCACACCTTTTTTGGGATGCACCGCAGCCAATTGGTGCCCCTCAAACAAAGTGACCCAATAGATTTCGTTCTGGGCATCGTAGACAACGCCAAAGGGCCGCGGCCCCAGATCAAAGGCGCGCAGCACTTTGCCCTTTTGCCAATCGGCAAAAACCACACGACCCGCCTCGTAATCGGTGACGGCCAATACCCCGTCGGCGCCAAGTGCCACGCGGCGCAGATCGCCGCGGATGTGAAGCTCGCCCTCCCGCGCACCAGTTTCGCGGTTGATCCAAGACACAGTGCCCGCGTCAAAATTTGCACTGAATAGCTTGGTCCCGTTGTCGCCGGAAACAAGCGAGCCGCTTTGGGGGGCTGCTAATCCGGCTCCGGCCAGCGCAAAAAGGGCAAGGCAGAGCGCCAGAAGCCACTTCACGCTTCGCAATATCGACCAGCGTAGCGCATGGCGGATGACAACAAGGGTGAGCGGCACCGCGGGCAACAGGTGGAGCCAGTAGGCCGCTTGCCCGGCAAATCCGCCGCGATTGCCAATGAACACCAAATACAGCCCGCTGAGGGTAAGCAGGATCAGACCATATTCAATAAGATGGCCGGTCTGACGCAGGAAGGACTTCTTGGAGGCACGAAAAACACTGCGATGCGCCAGCCAAAAGGGAAGAATGAAGGCGGGCATCAGCAGGAGCGACGCCAGAATATGCAACGTCAAAGTGCTGCGCTGAAAATGCCAGGGCAAGTCAAAGCCACTCCATAGCAACAGCCCGCTGACCGTTAAAAAATAGAGTGTCAGCTCGGCCGGGTGTGACCGATATGCCTGCCTGTTCCAGCGGCCGACCCAAGAGATGCCGGTCCGTACCCCCGATTTGTCGCCCGCATTTGGCTTTGGCTCGCCGTTCAGGCGCGCGCGACCCGCCACCGCGGCCGTAGGTGTTGAGGAAAGCTGCGGGTCAATTGTTGCGTGACCAGCCTGCGACGGGTGGATGGCTATCATGCTTTGCAAAATCCTGTCATTCTCATGATGCCCCTCACCGCATTCTACTGACAGCCAAGGTCAGGCCTACCTACGCCAGATCATGACCCACTTTTTGTGCAGTGCAATGCCGACACCCGGTGCGCGCAGTTGGTCTGGTCAGGCATGATCTAAAGGGGGGAAATAATGCGCGAAATGATCCTGATCAAATTAATCAGAAACATCCTTACCGATCACGAAAAACCGATTGCGCCGGTGCTGCGAAATCGAACCGGCCAGGGAGTTTCGGCACGGTAAGAAACAGGTCGCTGCAGGTGAGACTGGCCGCCAATCGGGGGCGGCCTGTCGCTTTTTTCATTTCCCGGAACCGGCCGTGCTGTTGAAAAGGGCAGCCCCCGGATCTGGGGCAAATGCCTATTCAGTGATGCGCGGGAACAGAGTTTCGATTTCACCCAGCGGTGCACCGGCCTTAAGAGCGCTGAGCTGCGGTGCCCAGACGGTGTTGTCGTCGAATTCCGTGCCCAGCATGGCAAGGGCCCGGTCCGCCGACGTCGGAATGATCTGGCGGAAGGATTCCAGCACCAGCCGCAGACAATCGAGCGTGACATAAAGCACGGTGCGGCAGCGTTCTTCGGTTGCCGGGTCTTTGATCAGCCCCCATGGGGCTTGTGCTGCAAAATACTCGTTCAGCTGGTCACAGGCATCGACCAGCTGGCGGACCAGTGTCGGGATGTCGGACATTTCAAAGTGTTTTGCGAATCCCTGTGCCGCAGCCAGAACCTCGGCCCGCAGGGCCTCGTCCTCGGGCTGCAGAGCGCCTGGTTCCGTGACGCAGCCATCGTATTTGCTGCTGGTGAACTTGCCCGCCCGCGACAACAGGTTGCCCAGCTTATTGCCCAGCTCACTGTTATAGGCCTGGCGGATCAGGTCGATCGAGATCTGGCTGTCGCTGTCGGTGCGCATGTTGCGCGCCATGTAATAGCGCAGCGCATCAGCACCAAGCTGGTCCACAACCTCGACCGGGTCGACAACATTGCCCAATGTCTTGGACATTTTCAGCCCCCCGGCACCAACCCAGTGGCCATGCACAGACAATTGCCGCGGCAGTGTTTCTTCCATCGCCATCAGCATGATCGGCCAATAGACACCATGCGTTTTCAGAATGTCCTTGCCGATCAGGTGCTCGACGGTGGACCACCACGGTTGATAGTCCTCTTCGGGCCAGCCAAGATTGGTCAGATAGTTGATCAGCGCGTCGAACCACACATAGGTGACATAGTCCGTGTCAAACGGCAGCTCGACACCCAGTGACACCCGCCGCTTGGGGCGGGAAATGCACAGATCCTCAAGAGGTTCTTCGAGCATCTGTTTGAGTTCTTTTACATATTTCGCGGGCTTCACAAAGCCTGGGTTGTCTTCGATGTGCTGAAGCAGGCGCTGGCGGTAGGGTTCGATCCGAAGGAAATAGTTCAGCTCGTCCAGCTCTTCGACGTCGATATTCGGGTGATCCTGGCAGCGGTTTTCGTCGTTCAGGTCCGATGGTTTTTTGAACTGTTCACAGCCGGTGCAATAGAGGCCGCGATACTGTTTCTGGATGATCAGGCCGGCGTCATACAGCTTGGCTTCGGCGCGGGCCACCTGCTCCTTATGGAAGGGACGGCTGGTGTGCACGAAGAAGTCATAGTTGACGTCCAGCATGTCAAAGACGCGCTGGAATTCACCGCTGCGCTGGCGCAGATACTCGGCCGGCTCCAGACCGGCCTTTTCGGCGGCTTCCTGGTTCTTCTGGCCATGTTCATCGCAGCCGGTGGTCAGCTTGCAGTCATACCCGAGCGCGGCGCGGTTGCGCATCAGGATGTCGGCCATGACGCTGGTATGTGCATGTCCGATATGTGGCGAACCATTGACGTAGTAGATCGGCGTGGTGACGTAGCTTTTCATTCGAACCCCGTGGCGCGTTCTGTGTTTGCCTTCCAGTTTCCGCCACCGCGCCCTGCCTTTTCGGCACAGGCGCCGCAGCTGCGCGAAAACTGTTTTTCAGGCGCATAAGTCTCACATTCGCGACACGATGAAAATCCCCACCGGTGTCAAAAGGGCTCCGCGAGGGCAAGGAATGGCCCTGTCAGGCGACAGGAATGCGCCTTTAGGCTGGTCCCTGAAAGGCTGGGCGGGTCGTTATGCGCATTTCGTGATCCCAAGGGCGATCAACTGTTCCCCTTTTACCGTGATCAGATCGGTTGAAAAACGGGCGGAATCCAGGAACCAACGGCGCAGCTGTCCGGGGTAATGGTTCGCCATCACCTGCGACCATTTTTCGAATTGCGAGGGCAGCATCACCAGCCCTTTTGTTGCCAGCTGCGGCCCGTGAAAACCGAAATTCGCCGTAGGTGAAACGCAAGTGTTGGGCAGGCCCAGATAGAGCGTGCAGGCTGAATTGCAGTATCCCTTGCGGATTTCAATCCTGTGCCCCTGGCTGCGGATGGCATTGATTTGAGTGACCCGCGCCGAGATACTTCCGCCGCCGTCATTTGAGACTTGAATGACAGTTGAGGCGGAAACTGGCATCGCCAGAGGCAATATCAGCGCGGCAATTGACAATAGGGTTCCCAGGCGGCGGCGGACAATACCGCGCCGTCCGAGACCGCAGAGCAGGTCTCGTGTCATAGCAGACTCGCAAATTTCTAGCGGCCCCCCAAAGGACCGGGAGTTTCAACAGATTTCTCAGATGTTAGAAACGCCGGACTCCTGCCACAGCGGGCCAGGCTGGCAGGCCTGGCGAACGGCTGTTCCACCCGGAGCAGCCGTGCCTTCAAAACTAGAGGTGGTTTGGGGCTGAGACGGTAAGAAATTGCGCCATAATCATGACGAAAGGGTAAAATCCTAACAGTCGGTTTAAACCGCTTCGGATCTGGGCAAGCCGATGCCATTGCCAGCGGCCAGGCAGTGGTTCTGAGAGATGTGGCACAACAGGTCGCTTGCGAGGGTCGGTGGATGCTCTCTTGGTATGGGATGCCGCCAATTCCAATGCGCATGACAGAGATCTGGAAATCCGATTATTCCCGGAGCACCGGCTGACCTTTACCGGTCAGCCGCGTCCCATTGGCCGGTACGTGCACAGCCGATTGGATTATCGTTCGTTGAAGGCACGCTCCATGGTGAGCTGAACCGGTTTGAGCATATAGGCCAGAAGGGTCTGTTCTCCGGTGGTCATTTCAGCGACAACCGTCATGCCGGCCTGCAAGGGGCGCTCCATTGGCCCGGCTCCGACAGATCCGTCCGCCAGCACCATTGAGGCGCGGAAATATGTCTCGCCGGTCTGCTCATCGATCAGAGGCAGCGGTGAAATGGACTGCAGCCGGCCTTCGACCTTGCCAAAACGGCGCACGTCATAGGTATCGATGCTCACAGTGACCGGGTGATTGCTGCCGACATGCCCGACTTCGAGACTGGGAATGCGGGCCTCTACCACAAGGGCCCGCTGGGTTGGCAGCAGTTCGAACAGTGTTTCGCCGGGTTCAATGATTTCACCTGTATTGGGGTGGGATGCCGATTGCACAATTCCGCCAGCGGGCGCCACAAGACGAAGGCTCGCCAGTTTTTGGGTGACGACGTCAAGGGATACGCCCAGCTGCTCCTGCTCCTGTTCAAGTTCCACCAGCTGCTTGAGCATGGCTTCGCGCAGCGACAGTGTTTCTTCGGCCAGTGCCGCCTGGGCCAGCGTCAGTGTGTTTTGCGCCTGTGCAAGCTGAACCGCCGATGCAGAAGCCGCAGCCCGCAGAGCATCTACGCGGTCCTCTTCTTCAAGATACTCGCCAAGAGGTTTCAAACCCTGTGATTGCAGCTTTGCAAGTCGTTGCAGGTTCACGTCCTTTTTTTGCACCCTTTCACGCGCAAAGGTGACGGCAGAACTGAGGATCGACAGCATGTCCTCCTGCTGCGTGATTGAAAGCTTTTGTATGCGCTGGCTCTCGGTATAGAGATCCAATGCCGCGGCTGCGTTGCTATAGCCCTTTGTTCGAAGGGCTTGGATCTGCTGTGCTGAAACCTCGGTGTTTCTGTTCAGGGCAGACAGGACCGCTGTTACATTGCCAAGGCGCTTGTTGACGGCTGCCAATTGTTTCGAGAGCACCTCTTGTTCCTGTTTCAAATCAGGGTGGTGCAGCTCAACCAATATATCTCCGGCCTCGACGGTTTCTCCGTCCTGGACGTGGACTGCCTGAACAATCCCCCCTTCCATGGTTTCAATTTGCGGATAGTTCCCAAAGGGAATGATTGTTCCGGGTGCACGCGTGATCTGCGGCACATCGGTTTGCCCGGCCAGAACCACAAGGGCCACGACCATGCCGGAGAATGTCAGCGCCAGAAGCGCGGCAAAGCGGGGCTGGCGGGATTTCTGTTTCAGTTTTGCCCGTTTCAGAGGGCCAACCGCTGGTTTACCTTTGGATTTCACAGCCATGTTTAACCTCCCAAACCTGTTAAGACCGCCTGGATCTTCTTGCGTCCTGCTTCACCGGTGTCATGCACCGCGATTTTGTCACCGTTCAGGAAAATGAAGCGGTCAGCCATTTGAATGAACGATCTGTCGGCGGTTGCGATGACAACTGTTTTCTGGCCGCGCTGGGCGGCGACCCATTGCTTGAAGTGACCACGCCGGGTGTCGTTTAGCCCGTTTGTCGGTTCCGAGAACAAATAAACCGGAGAGTTTCGCGCCATGCTTCGGGCAAGCGTCAAGGATTTCATGTCCTCCTCCGGCATATGGGCCAGAGCGGCATCGTTCAATCGTGTCAGTGCGCCGTCGGGCAACAGGTCGCGGTCTGCCAACAGGCCCATGGCGTCCAATGCGCAAGACACGTCATCATCCGTGAGCGCCGGTGCCGCCAACTGGAAGTTCTGCGCCACGGTGCCATAGAACAGCGCATTTCCATAAGTGGCATAGGTGACGGACTTTCGCAGTTCATCCATTGCAATCTGGCGGATATCAATCCCGTCATGTTCGATGGTTCCGGCAAGCGGTACATACAGCCCGTCGATCAGATCGAGAACCGCAGTGCGCCCGGCCGCGTCGCTGCCCAGGACCACCACCAGCTCTCCGGGTTCACAGCGAAAACTGGCCTGCGACAGCACCGGCGCATTCAGGGGGTCGGGCCGGTATGTCACCGAGGAAAACGAGATCGCACCGCTCAGGGTCTTTTGATGGGATTGCTCCAGCCCCAGTTCCATTTCTTCGGGCAGGCTCAGAACCCGGTCGGCCTGGACCCGGCTTGCCTTGAAGGACAGGATTTGCGGAAAGCTTGAATAAAGGGCCTGAATTGGCGCCAGAACTTTGGAGACAAGGGCAATGGACGCGATCAGCGCGCCAAAGCTGAGCTCTCCGGTCAGGGCACCGTGGGCACTGATAATGATTGCACCGACCGTCGCCATTGTGGTGATGGTCTGGGCGATAGATTGCACCAACGCTTGGAATTGACGTGCCCGTCTGGTGGCGATCTCCGCAGTTTCTGCCAGCGGCATACTGCGTTTCAGCCAACGGTCCTGCATTCCCAGATTTGCCAGGGCCTGTTGGTTTGCGATCGCATCCTGCATCGCCGATTGGCTGGCGGCACCGGCCTCTGCGGCCGCCTTGTCCAACCGCATTTGGTGGGGCACCGTAACAACGCCCAGAACGACCAGGACCACCAATAGGACAAGTGTCAGCAAACCCACCTGAGGTGCGAGATATGTGAGCACAGCAAAGAAGATGATCGCAAACGGCAGGTCCAGCAGGGTTGTCATGACCTGTCCGGTAAACATCTCTCGCAAGGACTCGAATTGGCGGAACCGGGAGATCTGTTGGTTCAGGTCGGATTTTTGTAGCTTGCCCAGCGGCAGGACCATGATTTTTCGAAACAGCGTAACGGTGAGTTCCCTTTCGCCGCGCCAGCCGGCATAGGCAAGCGCCCTGGTCCGCGCATGGCGAAAGCAGAAATCTGACAGACCAATAATCAGGACGCCGATAACCAGCGACACCAGCAGGTGGACAGAGCCCGAAGGTATGACCCGGTCATAAATGGCCATGATCAGCAGGGGCGCTGTCAAACCCAGAATATTTGTCATCAGTGTAGAGGCCAGAAGCCAGGGCATCATTGGTCGCAGTGCCGCAAAGGATGCCCTGACAGACGCGGATGATCCGTCAGATTGCCGCTGCTGGCGCGGGTCGATCCGGACCACTAGACAGAATTGCCGGGTTGGGATCCGTCTATCTGTGTCATCGCTTTGGCCAGAACAGATTTCCAATGCATTGTCTGGTCTATCAAGCAGGATGTAACGGGTGCCATCATCGCAAATGACCAGCGCTGGGCATTCCTCGCGGGTAATTTGTTTTTCCCGGCAGCGGATGGTCGAATGGGGAACATTGAGGTTGTCCAGCGTCTTGACGATCTCGTCAGGGTGCAGGCTTTCCGACATATGTGGAAAGGCTTGTAGAATGGTATCGTTGCTGTTGCGCCAACCTGCCACCTGCAACAATTGCCGCAAAAGCTGACTGGCGGTCTGTGTGCTCAAAGCAGTCATGCGGCCCCCTTTGCGTCGCTCAGGGCGGCGCGTTTTTCAAGCTCTGCGTCCGCCGCCCAGGCGGCAAGATCTTCTGACATTGGTGCATTCATCTGGGCCGTGGAATCCGCCAGTTTCTTCATCCGCGGATCCGGGCTGGCCATGAGGATCGTTGGTTTCGGCGACAGGTTGCCGAGGCAGTCGGCAAGCAACTGGCGTTCCGGTGTATCCAGCACCGCAGTTGGTTCAAACATCAGCAGAATACGCGGCTGAACCGCCAGCGCGCGGGTCAGGGCGATGAGTTGCCGGTTGACAGGGTCTCCCTCGAAGCTGGTCGCGGAATTGAGGATCGTATTGTAGCCCTTGGGCAGGCGGTGGATGCGTTTTTCCAGGCCAAGCTGGGCAGCAATGTGTTTGGCCCGCTCTATTTGGTCGGCATCTCCGAACGCACTGAGGTTTTCCAGCAATGTGCCGGACAGGATTGCCGGCTCGGTTTCCAGTGCGACAATCCCTCCGGTGCCCCGGTTCGCGGTGCAGTCTGAGGCCGGGCGCCCGTCGATGAGCACGGCTCCGCTTTCCGGTTCCTGCTGCCCCATCAGGGCGTCAAAGAGAGTGTGAACCATCCAGCTGTCGTCGGCGAGAATTAGTACGGTTGTGTTTTTCGGGGCCTGAAAACTGCAGGTGGTAACGCCGCCCATCCCATCGATTGCATGTCGCAGGGACACATCCGAGACGGTCACGTCCCCTTGAATGGCAGTGGCCTCTGTGCCTGAAGAACCGTTGGTCTTGACGGTCTCCATATCCTCCAGCCGACCGCGGGACGCGGTGACGTTTTCTGACTGCACCCAAAAGCTCATGAGTTTTGTCAGCGGTTGGATAATCCTGCCGTTCAGCAGCATACAGGCCGCCAACTCAGCGATACCGATCCTGCCCTGAATGACAAGAAAGGCGCCCAGCAATCCCATGGATGCGACACTGAGCTGAGCGAAGATCGCCCCAAAGCTTTGCGCTAGGCCTGAAAACTGGATCAGGCGCCGGCTGATATCGACGGTTTGATCCTCCAGCATTTCAAACCGGCGGGTCATTTGATGTTCCATCCGGTTTGCCTTGACCGTCGGCATGCTGGACAGCAGTTCGGAAAGGAAGGCATAGCGGCGTAAATCGAGGCCATTGCGGGCATTAAACAGCGCCCATTGGGCGCGTTTCATGACCGATGCAAACAGCAGAACAGAACAGAATGCCCCTGCCGGAACCAAGATCATCCACCCGCCGATCAACCCGATCATCGCGGCAAATACGAGAGTGAAAGGCAGATCTATCGCAAGAGCCTGGTTTTGACCCGAGTGATGATCCCTGAGCTGGCCAATCGCCTTATAACGTTCCAGATAGGTGCTATTGGGAATGTTGGTGAATTCAACTGTATTGGCATGCAGCACTTTTGACATAAATCGACTGTAATTCGAAACCGCTGCGTCCTCGGCTGAAACGCTTAATAGGATTGACCGGCTCCAGCGCAGCACAAGTTCCATTGCCGCACTACATATCAGCGCCAGTGTGATCATCTGTAGCGTGTCTGCAGATTGAAAGGGAATTACCCGATCGAAGATCAGCAAAATCGCTACAGGTATCAGTAAAGACAAGATATTCAGCGAAAAAGACGCCGCCCAAAGCGGAACGCTTAGCCCCAGTGCCGCAGTGCGGCCAATAAAACGGCGTGTCTGCATTTTTTACTTGTTACCAAATCAGTTCTACGGGTCGATATGACGGGAATCCCATTTAGATCTGGTAAATTTTCCTGCCAAGATGGCCGCGCAAAACCCTTCTAATTGTGATGATTTATTAAGTTTTTTGAGGCGATGATCTTTTGCGGATCCAGTTTGATATTATAGAGTGTGAACAATGGTAGAGCGGAAAACCGGTCACGATTTTGGATTGAAATCTTCTGGGTCCGATCAGGACGAGAAAGAAGAAATTGCGGCGCAGGTGTCTCAAGGGGCGCCAGGTCTATCTGATGACCCCAGCCGCAGCACTTTGCACACTGGCGAATTCAATTCTGGCGAAGCGCCGCCGCGGGTTTTGGACGGCGGTGCCGCAGCTGGGCCGACAGACGGGCATCCGCATACGAGCGATGCTGCCGAGGCCGCAACAGGGCCGCAATCCGGCGAGGAGAATTCGGTTGCGGAAAACTCCGACGGAGCAGTGATCGGCACGCTGTCGGTTGTCGACCCTGATGCGCTGGATGCCCATGACTTCACGGTTTCGGATGACCGTTTCGAGGTGTCTGACGGCGTGCTGCGCCTGAAGCCGGGCGTGTCGCTGGACCACGAGGAAGCGGCAACGCTTGAGGTGGAGGTGACCGCGACGGACAGCGGTGGCCTTAGCGTCAGTGAAAGCTTCACGGTGACGGTTGAGGATGAGAACGAGGGCCCGGAGGCGGTGACGCTGGAGGGCGGCTCGGTTGCGGAGAATGCCGCGGGAGCAGTGATCGGCACGCTGTCGGTTGTCGACCCTGATGCGCTGGATGCCCATGACTTCACGGTTTCGGATGACCGTTTCGAGGTGTCTGACGGCGTGCTGCGCCTGAAGCCGGGCGTGTCGCTGGACCACGAGGAGGCGGCAAGGCTTGAGGTGGAGGTGACCGCGAGGGACAGCGGTGGCCTCAGCGTCAGTGAAAGCTTCACGGTGACGGTTGAGGATGTGAATGAAGGCCCGGAGGCGGTGACGCTGGAGGGTGGCTCGGTTGCGGAGAATGCCGCCGGAGCGGTGATTGGCACGCTGTCGGTTGTCGACCCTGACGCGCTGGATGCCCATGACTTCACGGTTTCGGATGACCGCTTCGAGGTTTCCGATGGCGAGCTGCGCCTGAAGCCGGGCGTGTCGCTGGACCACGAGGAGGCGGCGACGCTTGAGGTTGAGGTGACCGCGACGGACAGCGGCGGCCTCAGCCTCAGTGAAAGCTTCACGGTGACGGTCGAGGATGTGAACGAAGGCCCGGAGGCGGTGACGCTTGATGGCGGCTCGGTTGCGGAAAACTCCGCCGGAGCGGTGATTGGCACGCTGTCGGTTGTCGACCCTGACGCGTTGGATGCCCATGACTTCACGGTCTCTGATGACCGGTTCGAGGTTTCTGACGGCGAGCTGCTCCTGAAATCGGGCGTGTCGCTGGACCACGAGGAGGAGGCCACGCTTGAGGTTGAGGTGACCGCGACGGACAGCGGTGGCCTCAGCGTCAGTGAAAGCTTCACGGTGACGGTTGAGGATGTGAACGAAGGCCCGGAAGCGGTGACGCTGGAGGGTGGCTCGGTTGCGGAGAATGCCGCGGGAGCAGTGATCGGCACGCTGTCGGTTGTCGACCCTGATGCGCTGGATGCCCATGACTTCACGGTTTCGGATGACCGTTTCGAGGTGTCTGACGGCGTGCTGCGCCTGAAGCCGGGCGTGTCGCTGGACCACGAGGAAGCGGCAACGCTTGAGGTGGAGGTGACCGCGACGGACAGCGGTGGCCTTAGCGTCAGTGAAAGCTTCACGGTGACGGTTGAGGATGAGAACGAGGGCCCGGAGGCGGTGACGCTGGAGGGCGGCTCGGTTGCGGAGAATGCCGCGGGAGCAGTGATCGGCACGCTGTCGGTTGTCGACCCTGATGCGCTGGATGCCCATGACTTCACGGTTTCGGATGACCGTTTCGAGGTGTCTGACGGCGTGCTGCGCCTGAAGCCGGGCGTGTCGCTGGACCACGAGGAGGCGGCAAGGCTTGAGGTGGARGTGACCGCGAGGGACAGCGGTGGCCTCAGCGTCAGTGAAAGCTTCACGGTGACGGTTGAGGATGTGAATGAAGGCCCGGAGGCGGTGACGCTGGAGGGTGGCTCGGTTGCGGAGAATGCCGCCGGAGCGGTGATTGGCACGCTGTCGGTTGTCGACCCTGACGCGCTGGATGCCCATGACTTCACGGTTTCGGATGACCGCTTCGAGGTGTCTGACGGCGTGCTGCGCCTGAAGCCGGGTGTGTCGCTGGACCACGAAGAGGCGGCAACGCTTGAGGTTGAGGTGACCGCGACGGACAGCGGCGGCCTCAGCGTCAGTGAAAGCTTCACGGTGACGGTTGAGGATGTGAACGAGGCACCAGACAGTCTTTCGTTGCAGACCAGCGGTGAAAACCTGATCCACAATGGCAGCTTTGAGGAGTTTGACCTCGGTGCGGGTCAGTGGCAGGGGTTTGATGGTGACGCCAGTGGCGCCTGGACCGATGCAAACGGGATTGAAGTCTGGGATAATCTGGGCGGGACAGAGGCTTCTCATGGCGACCAGCTTATGGAGATGGACCATGGACATGGCATGGACAGTATCTCGCAGACGATCCARACGGAGAATGGTCAGCTTTATGACCTTGGYYTGGACCTCMGGGAACGGCTTTCCGGTGGCACGGATACGGTTGAAATCTACTGGAACGGAGAATGCATAGCCGAACTGGATCCGCAGTCGCAGGATTGGGAGACGTTCCAGCTGCAGGTCACGGGGACTGGCGAAGACAYACTCGAATTGCGCGAGGCAGACGGGGAAAATGACAGCTACGGTGCGCTCGTCGACAACATAACGCTGGTCGCGGTAGAAAACACCGTGTCAGAGAACGTCGACGGGGCGGTTGTTGGGCGCCTGAGCTTCGAGGATCCGGATGAGGGCGACACCCATCGTTTTGAAGTCTCGGATGACCGGTTTGAAGTTGCCGATGGGCTCTTGCGGCTGAAACCTGGTGTTTCCCTAGATCATGAGGAGGCCGCGACGGTTGAGGTTGAGGTCACCGTGACAGATGCCGGTGGTTTAAGCGCGACCGAAAGCTTTACTGTCAACGTCGCTGATGTTGATGATCTGCTGATGTCCAGCGGGTTCCATGCCAAATACTTTGACGTCAATCACAGTCTGAGCGAACTGGATGATGTCGATTGGACCACCGATCCGACCCATCAGGAAATCACCTCGGATATCAACTACACAAACAGCAGTTCTTCCTTTTGGGAGGGTGGATCGAGCGATACTTTTGGCGTTGAGGTTTCCGGCAACGTGGAGGTCACAGAGGGCGGCACGTTTGAGTTTTTCCTCGGTGGTGATGACGGCGCAATGCTGTTGATCGACGGCGTCCCGGTTATTGATAACGATGGGCTCCACGGGTACCTCACCCGGACCGGCGAGATAGAGCTGGAGCCTGGCACGCATCACATTGAAGTGCGCTATTTTGAGAATTATGGCCACGCAGGCCTGAAACTGGAATGGGAAGGTCCGGGTGTTGGGGGCCGGGAGCTGGTCACGGCGCCGGATATTTCTGACGCCCAAACCGTCAGTGGGGCGCCGCTGGCCGTTAGCGTGGATCTGGTTGCCACAGAGGGGGCCGACTCGACCCTGACACTCAGTGGCCTGCCGGAAGGAACGGTGGTCGAAACAGAGGCTGGTATTTTTGTTGCCAATGACACGGGCGAGGTGGATCTGACCGGCAGTGACGGCAGCCTGCTGACAATCACACCGCCATGGAACTTTGTCGGGTCGGTAGAGGCGCAGGTGACGCAGACTATTCAGACCGACGCGGGCAGCTACAGCAAGGGCCAGACCATCCGCATCGAAGTTGATGAGGCACATGTCACGCCGCCGGACGCAGAATTGGCAGGCGGGTTTCACGCCAGCTATTATGACGTCAATCAGTCCCTTTCCCAATTGGATGATGTAGATTGGAACGCGGATCCGACCCATGAGGAGTTCGTGAGCGAAATCAATTACGAGAACAGCACGGGCTCTTTCTGGGAGGGCGGCTCGGAGGACACATTTGGGGCCAAGCTGGAAGGGCAGATCACCGTCGAGGAGGGCGGCGCCTATACGTTTTATGCCGGTGGTGACGACGGTATCGCGGTCTTTATCAATGGTGAGCAGATCGTGGACAATGACGGCTGCCATGGGTTCCAGACACGGTCCGGAGAGATCGAACTCGCGCCGGGCACCTACGATGTCGAGGTGCGCTATTTTGAGAACTATGGCCACGCGGGTTTGAAACTGGAGTGGGAAGGCCCGGACACGGATGGTCGTGAACTGTTCCAGGCGGACGAGGTCACCCATGTAGAAGAGAACGGGACCCTGGACGTGGGCATCAACCTGACCAGTGCCAGCGATCAGGCGACGGTGACGATTGATGGGCTGCCCGAAAACACAATTCTTGTGAGCGGCGACAACGCCGCGGTTTCCGACGGTGGCCCGGTCGATGTGACCGGTTGGAACACGGACTTTCTTGAAATCTCACCCCCGCCCGGTTTTGAGGGGGCGATAGAGGGTGAAATCACCGTGTCTGACACAGGCTTCAACGGTGCGCCGGTGTCTTCGGTCAACGCGTTTACATTGGGTGTTGGCGACATAGGCGAGGGCCAGATGGCGGATTCCGCAGAAATGCTGGACCTCATTATCGAAGAGAACAACGGCGGCGGTGTTGAGGACAGCGGATGGGCGGCTGAGATTGGCGAGGACAGTTCGCCAGATGACGAGGGCGGCGACGTCATGGCCGAACCTGTTGTCGGGGATGGTGGAGCAGAGATCTCCGCCGTCGATACCGAGACGATAGAGCGGGTTGATTGGTAGGGGAGCCTGGGTTTGGTGATGCCAGATCACTGGCTTTGATGCTGATCCACCTACTTTCTTTATTCCCCTAAGACGGGGAGCTGCAGCATCAGCGAAGCAGTTCGGTCCGCCCGGCCTCCAGCCGCTTTGCGATTGCCACCGCCTTGGCCGATCCGGAGGCCAGCAGGTTTCGCTGCTCGCCGCCATCCCGTTCCATGTCATATAGTTCTGCCGCGGCCGCCTCTTTTTGAACCAGCTTGTAGCGTGCATCCCGTATCGCCCAGCCCGGACGGGCGCCACGGCGCGGGTTTTCGCGGGAAAACAGTTCGACATAGGCATATTTCCGGGTGGTTTGTCCTAGTCCCGCCAGAACCGGTTTGAGGCTAATGCTGTCTTCCGCCCTTGAGGGTTGCCCGGTAAAGGCCAAGAGCGTCGCAAAAAGATCCGTTGCATTCACCAGCGCATTTGATCGGCCCTGTACCACACCGGGGCCGCCAACGATGAGAGGCACCCGTGTGCCGCCATCGTGCAGGCTGCCTTTGGACCGCCCCGTGGTCCCGGAACGCCGGGTCAGCTGCCCGGGGGTTCCGTTGTCACCGATGAAAGCCACAACTGTATTGGCCCGTTCTGCCCTGTCCATCCCGGCCAACAGGCGGCCCAGCTCGGTGTCCAGCGCCTCCAGTGCGGCAAAGTAGTGTTTGCGCGGATCACGACGAATGGTCTTGCTGTTCGTCGTAAGGTTGCCAAAGCTGTGCAGATCCTGCGGTGGGGCATGGAATGGCGTGTGAGGGGCTGTATAGGCCAGCCAGAGAAACCAGGGCTTGTCCTGCTGGCTTGTCCAGGCGATCGCCTTATCTGTGAGATCTGAGGTGATGTAGCCATCTACTGTGACCCGTGATCCCTGCTCGGCGCCGGCCCAGTTGAAGTAGTCCTTTGTCCCTCCTGAGGTTGGTCCAAAGTGATACTCGACCCCCAAACGTTTGGGGTGGGACAGGTCGGATCTTTTGGCGCTGAGGTGCCATTTGCCGATCAGGGCAGTGGCGTAGCCTGCGGTCTTCATCCCGTCGAATAGGGTGAATTCACTGTCCGACAGAGTGGCGGGGTTTGATTTGGACACCACCCCGCCGACCCCGGTGCGGCTGCCATATCGCCCCGTCATAATCGCCGCGCGGGTCGGGGAACACAGCGGTGCTGCATAGGTTTTGTCAAACACCATGCCGGTCTTGCAGAGCTGCGCTAACACCGGCATGCGCACATCAGACATCCCCTCCGGATGGCAGGGGCTTGCATCAACGCCCATGTCATCCGCGATCACCAAGAGAATATTTGGCGCCGCTGTTGCCGCCTGCGCGCAGACGATGGTGGCAACGGTTAGAATGGATTTCATATGCGTGACCCCCGATCCTGTTGGCAGGTTATACGAAAGATCAGCGCATTTCCGTCGTTTCAATGTCCACCGGGGTGATCTCCGGTCTGGGAATGTGGTTAGGGGCTTCCCGCAGGGCGTACATGGCCGCAAAAAAAGGGCGGACATCGCTGCCCGCCCTTTGTCGCATTTTACATTGGCCGGTCTTAGCCGCGGCCCTTCCAAGGCACCAGGATCCGCTCTGCCCAACGCATCAGCATGTCGATGCCAAAACCGATGACGCCGATCAGGATGATGCCCATGAGCACGATATCCGTGTTCTGGAACTTCGATGCCACCATGATCATCATGCCTGCACCGGCCTCAGCGGCGACCAGTTCGGCGGCCACAACGGTGCCCCAGCAGACGCCCATGGCAACCCGCGCACCGGTGAAGATTTCCGGCAAGGAGTTGGGCACGATCACATGACGCATGATCTGTGTCTTGCTGGCCCCCAGGCTGTAGGCCGCGTGCACCTTGGAGATATTGACCCCGGACACGCCCGAGCGTGCAGCAATGGCCATGATCCAGAGCGCGGCGAGGAACAACAGGATGATCTTGCCTGTTTCACCAATGCCCGCCCAGATGATCACCAGCGGGATCAGAGCCAGCGGCGGAACCGGGCGCATGAATTCGACGATCGGATCAAACCAGCCGCGGAACCAGTTGGACAGACCCATGGCATAGCCCAGCGGAATGCCAACCAGCGCGCCAAAGAAGAAGCCAACAACAACCCGCATCAGCGACAGGCCAAGGTGGGTCCACAGGGTCGAGCCTCGGAAGCCTTCCGAGGCGATTTCGCCCAGGCGTTTGGCAACGGCCTCGGGGGCAGGCAGCCAGATCGGCTCCATCTGCCAACCCTTGGCAGGTTCGATGTTCAGCGTGCCTTTGGGCGACATGCCAACACGGCCAAAGTCCGTCATCACCTCACCGCCCGGCGCAATGGGTTGGCCGTCGACGGCGACAATCTTGGCGCCTTCGCTGCGACCAATTTCATCGTTCTTATCGACACGGATCAAACCGCTGCGCCAGGCCCCAATGACGGCGCTGTCGTTTTTGACCCAGCCATCGCCCGGCTCAACCACAGGGGCCTCCGGTTTTTCGTTAACCGGATGCACCAGCACGGTCACGGTGCCGGTGTCCTTGCTGCCGTCAGCGGCCTCGGCGGTATACTCAAAGGTACCGACGCCCTCGAAAGGTCCCGGCGCATGCAGGAAACCCGGCAGCAGCGAGGATCCGGTGAACATGCCCCACAGGACAAAGATCGCCGCGATCGAGACCATCGAGGCCGCCCGGTCCGACACCACGGCGCTTTCATCACCGAATGTCACCGTTTTGAGCGATGTATAGTCCGAGCGCGCCGCGCGCCGCAGCACCTTGTTGACGATGTAATAGGCGCCAACAAAGATCGCGATATAGATCAGAAATGGAATAAAGCTGCTCATGATGCCGCCTCCGTGCGTCCCATGATTTCTTCTTCCATGTCCCAGATCATCCCGAGGATTTCTTCGCGGCGTTCGGCAAATTCAGGGTGTTTTTTCACTTCACGCAGGTCCTGGCCGACGCCCATGTCGGCAAATGGCAGACGGTATTCCTTGTGGATGCGGCCCGGACGGGGCGCCATCACCAGCAGGCGTTCCCCCAGCAGCAGGGCCTCTTCGACCGAGTGGGTGATCAGGATGATGGTCTTGCCGGTCTCTTTCCAGAGCTTCAGCACGAGGCTCTGCATCTTTTCACGGGTCAGCGCGTCCAGCGCGCCGAGCGGTTCGTCCATCAGGATCACATCCGGATCATTGGCCAGACACCGCGCCAACGCCACCCGCTGCTGCATGCCGCCAGACAATTCGTAAACCGCCTTTTCCTTGAAGTCCTGCAGACCGACAACATCCAGAAGGTGGTCGACCACCTCGGCCTTATCGTGTTTCGGCATGCCTTTCATCGACGGACCAAAGCCGACGTTCTCACGCACGCTCATCCATTCAAACAGCGCGCCCTTCTGGAACACCATGCCGCGTTCGGCGTCAGGGCCGGTCACGGTGTGACCATTCATGAAGATGTCCCCGTCTGTCGGTGCCAGGAAACCCGCAAGAATGTTCAGCAATGTGGTTTTGCCGCAGCCCGACGGGCCAAGAACGCTCATCAGCTCACCTTCGTTGAGGTGCAGCGAAACATCTTTCAGCGCCTGAACCGACCCGCCGTTTGGCAGATCAAAGCGCATCGAGAGTTTATCTATTTTCAATCCGGACATTTGTCCCCTCTCTTCATGAGGCACGCAACTTCTATACACCGCGCCGGGATGTGCCCGGCGCCGCCTTTTCGCGTGTTATGTCCGGCAGGCACCCAGAGGTGCCCACCGGAATTCTGGTCTTGATTACATGCCCGAGACAGCGGTCAGCGGCGCCGCGTTGACGGAGCTGTCATAGCTGTCGAGCGCGGAACCGATGCTGCCGGCATTCACAAAGACGTCTGCAACACCCTTCATGAAGGTCGCGCTGCCACCGCCGAGCCACTTGCCCGACAACTGGTCTTCAACCGACGGGAAAGAGAATGTATCGATGGTGGACGCGGTGGCTTCCACATCCATGCCGGCGTCTTTGGCGATCACGGCCAGCATTTCATCGCGGTTCTCGCCTGCGTTCCACATGGCGTTGGCATCTGCCGTCACCTTGAGGAATTTGGCCAGCAGTTCTCCGTCTTCCGCTGCAAAGGCGGCCGGAACGGTGGTGGCGTCAAACACCAGAATGCCCAGCTCTTCTTTTTCAGCACCGGTCAGCAGGATGTTGCCGTGCTCCAGCATACGGCGCAGGGCGCCGCCCCAGCCGCAGGCCATGTCAACCGCGCCCTGTGCCAGCGCTGCTGCGCCTTCGGCCGGAGCCATGTCGACTACATCCAGGCTGTCCAGTGGCACGCCGAAGTGGGCCATCTGGCTCAGGAAACCGTAATGCGCGGCGGTGCCCAGCGGCACAGCCACTTTCTTGCCGGCCAGTTCACCGGCGCTGTCTTTGTCGATTTCATGGCTGGCGTTCACAACGCAGTTGTCGTTCTCGGAGTAGGACACTGCGATATCAACAACCTGGATGTCCTGACCGGCGCTTGCGGCAACAACAAAGGGTGGGATGCCCTGGCTGACGCTGATCTGCACATCGCCCGAAGCCATCGCCGCGCTCATCGCCGTGCCGGTGTCAAAGCTGACCCAGTTCACAGCGGTGCCCAGTGCTTCGTCATACATGCCGGTGGCTTTGGCATATTGGAACGGCATCGGCCATTCGAGGAAATAGGCAACGGTCAGGTCTTCGGCGGCGGCGGCCTGAGCCGAAATTGCCATGGCCGCTGCGGCTGCAAAGCTGGTAAATGTGGATGTCTTCATGTCTTTCTCCCAGTTTATTCTAAATAACGGGCGTTTTCCTGACAGCAGGATCGTCCTTTTCGTTCGCCGACGTCCGTCACAGTGGCGCCGGTTCTTTGGCCGGAATTGGGACGTAAATAACTGCCCGGCCGACAGACGTCGCAGCCTTAAAGCTGGCGCGGTCTGCAGAACAAAGCAAATTAAATCCAATCCCCATCGGCATTTTTTGTCTTTCCCCGGCAGAGAACTGCCTTGGATGAGGCACAGACTGGACATGAGAGGGTGCCGCTGGATACATCCAGTTTCGATTGCGATTAAAGCCAGATGTTCCATTGCGAACATTGTCGACCCACTTGATAATTTGATCAAAAACATGAAAGCTGGGATCGTCCAGTCGCCCGGACAGGGGTTCATGACGCAAATTGCAGATAAGCTGACGCTGGAGCTAAGCCCCACTGCAATCTGGCCCTATAATCCACCGGGATTTCGCTGTGATGTGAATTATCAATTTACCACCCGGAGACGGGAAACGCGGGCTGTGCCCGCCTTTGGAACAGTAAAGAAAGGGCATGTCATGGACGGCACGTTCAACGAAAACGACCTCACCCGCGTAGTTGAGGCTGATAAGGCTCATATGTGGCACCACCTGTTCCAGCATAAGCCCCTGGAAACCTCGGATCCGCGAATCATTGTCGAAGGCAAGGACATGCGTGTCTGGGATCAGAACGGCAAAGAATTCCTCGATGCGGTCTCTGGCGGCGTCTGGACCGTCAACGTCGGCTACGGTCGCGAAAGCATCGCCAAGGCGGTTTATGACCAGCTGATGAAGATCTGCTATTTCGCCAATTCGGCGGGGTCTATCCCCGGTGCGCTGTTCTCGGAGAAACTGATCTCCAAGATGCCGGGCATGAGCCGCGTCTATTATACCAACTCCGGTTCTGAAGCGAACGAGAAGGCCTTTAAGATGGTGCGCCAGATTGCGCACAAGAAATACGGTGGCAAAAAGACCAAGATCCTCTACCGCGACCGCGACTATCACGGCTCCACCCTTGCCACCATGTCGGCCGGTGGCCAGGACGAGCGCAACGCCCAGTACGGCCCCTTTGCACCTGATTTCGTCAAGGTTCCGCATTGCATGGAATACCGCAAGCACGAGCTGGGTCTTGAGCATCTGTCGGGCGAAGAGTTCGGCATTGCAGCCGCCAATGCCATCGAAGAGGTGATCCTGCGCGAAGGCCCCGAAACTGTTGGTGCGCTCTGCCTTGAACCTGTCACCGCAGGCGGCGGCGTTATCGAAGCGCCCGAAGGCTATTGGCCGCGTGTGCAGGAGATCTGTAAGAAATACGACGTGCTGCTGCATATCGACGAAGTGGTCTGCGGTGTTGGTCGTACCGGCACCTGGTTTGGTTATCAGCAGTACGGCATCAAGCCGGACTTCGTCACCATGGCCAAAGGCGTTGCCTCGGGCTATGCGGCGATTGCCTGCATGGTCACCACCGAAGAAGTCTTTGACCTGTTCAAGGATGACGCGGGCGATCCGCTGAACTACTTCCGCGATATCTCTACCTTTGGCGGCTGCACCGCAGGCCCGGCGGCGGCGCTGGAGAACATGCGTATCATCGAAGACGAGAACCTGCTGGACAATTGCAAAGCCATGGGCGAGCGCATGATGAATAATCTGCATGCGCTGAAGGAAAAGCACGAGGTCATCGGCGACGTGCGCGGTAAGGGCCTGTTCATTGGCGCTGAGCTGGTCGCGAACCGCGAAACCAAAGAACCGGTGGCCGAGGCACTGGCGCAGCAAGTTGTTGGCGAATGCGGTGCGCAGGGCGTGCTGATCGGAGTCACCAACCGCTCGATCCCTGGTCGCAACAACACATTGTGTTTCAGCCCCGCGCTGATTGCCACTGCCGAAGACATCGACGCCATCACCGATGCCGTCGACAAGGCCCTGACCAAGGTCTTTGGCTAATCCCACCTGACTGTGCTGTCCAATTCGGCGGCATGAACCGGCAGACGCCCCGCGATTTTCGCGGGGCGTTTTGCGTTCCGGCCCGTTGCGGTGAGAGACAGTTTGCCGCTTTTTGCCCGCCAGATGCACCAAGGCCAACATCACGGCTGGACCCACAATGAATGCGTTTTAGATCGTCACGGCAGCGCAGGCCTTCAATTTTGGCCAATAGGGAGTGCGGTTCAGTTTATATTGAAATTCGAGTGAAATTCACTCATCTCCATCTGGAGATTAAATGAATTTGAAATTCAAGAGAAATTCAATTGTTCATTTTTTAAGATGTACCTTGTAGTCGGGGTTTATCAGTGTTTTTTAGAGGTTCCTGTCGATGTTTCGAACTCTCCCAATTAAGACCCGGCTGATGTTTTCCGGCGTTGTTTCCATTTCTTCTGTTTTGATTCTTGCGGGCTTGTCTATTTACAGCCTCCGGCAAAGTGAGATTGAGTTGGAGCGACAAATCAGTGTCGGCAATGCGGTCAGGCAGGAATTGACCGTCGATATGATGCATGACTCTATCGAGGCATCCGTCGTCTACTCCATCTTGCACGGGATTGAGGCAAGCGCGCAGGAGCAGAGTCATATCAAGGACCATCTGGCGGCCGATATTGCGGCATTTCATGGCGCGATGGAGTTGCTGTCCGGCATGGAGCTAACGGGCGAAATTCACGCCAATATCGCCGGTATTCGGGAACCAGCAGCGGAATTCATCGATCAGGGGGAGGCTATCGTGGCCTTGGCCTTTTCTGATCGCGAGGCTGCCATGGCTTTGCTCCCGGCATTGCAAGGCCGATATGAAACGCTTTCCGACGTCTTGAAGCCCCTCGGTGAAAGCATTGAAATCTTTGCCATAGAAACGGCAGATGCCGCACGGATTCACGATCGAAATCTGTTGTATGTTCTGGTGGCCTTCTCGGTCGTGGTCATTGCGGCAATAGCGGCAAATGCCCGCGCAGTTTCGCTAACGATCATCCGGCCGATCGGTCGCCTTAGGCTTGCTTTGCGGGACGTGTCGGAGGGTGATTTTGGCCTGAAAATTGCGAATAGAATGCGCCGCGATGAATTCGGGGAAATTGCCACTGACATTGACAGGATTTCTGAACGTGTTGCTGTGGCTCTCGCAGAACAGAAGGCACTGCAGGACGAAAGCGATCAGGTTATTTCGCGGTTGCAGGCAGGCTTGCAGCGCATGGCTGATGGGGATCTCAGCCGTCCGATATCAGTCAGCTTTGGCGAGAATTATGAAATGCTGCGGCTTCACTACAATGAGGCTGTGAACAAGCTGAGCGAACTGATGTCACAGGTTGTTCAGGCAAGTTCCCGCATTCAGAACCAGTCCAACGGCATTCGTGAGGCATCGGATGACCTGTCTCAGCGCACTGAAAGCCAGGCCGCCACGCTGGAAGAAACGGCCGCCGCGTTGGAGCAGATGACAGACAGCGTACAATCCTCGGCCAACAATGCCCAGGATGTTGCAACCGCTGTTGAGGTTGCCCGCGGTGAGGTTCAGCAAAGCGGCGAAATTGTAGAGGGTGCAATCAGCGCTATGCATGAAATCGAGGCCTCCTCTAGTCAGATCTCCCAGATTATCGGCGTCATCGACGATATCGCATTCCAGACCAACCTGTTGGCCCTCAACGCCGGGGTTGAGGCCGCGCGCGCAGGCGAAGTTGGGCGTGGGTTTGCGGTGGTCGCATCAGAGGTCCGGGCCTTGGCTCAGCGATCGTCCGAGGCCGCCAGCGAAATCAAAACACTGATCGAAACAAGCACTCAACACGTGCAAGACGGCGTCGGCAAAGTGGATGGCGCGGGGAAGGCATTGTCAGCGGTGGTGAGCCGGGTGACAGAGATTTCCGACCTTGTGACCCGAATTTCCAATGAGGCAGCGGGTCAGGCTCAGGGGTTGGGGGAGGTCAACATTGGTGTTGCCCAGCTGGATCAAGTCACTCAGAAGAATGTTGCCATGGTTGAAAGCTCCAGTACGGCAATCCGCTCCATGAATGAAGAAACTTTGGGGCTGAACAAGTTGGTCGCGCAGTTTTCCATTTCTGCGTCGACGGCCACCCGATCTGGTGGTTCCATTGGCCAAGACGGTGTGCAGCAGATTGGAAGAAGATCTGCCTGATCTGACCAGAATCGCCGGTACCTGGTTTGCGCGTGATCCGGGTGCCGAATCTTTCACCTGCGCCAATGGAGGTCGGTGACCGAGATGGTCCGTTCTGTGATCCTCTGGATGCATTCAGTCCGAAGAATGGCCACAACTGTCTGATCTGTCTTGGCGGCAGCGCAATTGATCTGTCGACGTACCACCGGCCTGCACCAGCGGGGCGGTGCATTTCCGTTTAATAACAGAAGTCTAGCGATATCAAGGGGTTCACCTGGTGCTGCTGGAGAGAATCGAACTCTCGACCTCTCCCTTACCAAGGGAGTGCTCTACCTCTGAGCTACAGCAGCGCCGGTGAGGGGGCTTTTAGGGTTATTCGCACAGAGGCGCAAGGCCCTTCTGGACGGTTTTTTTGCACTCAGGTACAGAAGGTCTATGGCTGACGAAAAAACACAGAAAAACAAGGGTACTGCCGCGTCCCGCGAGGATAGGTTGAAGTCCGCACTGAAGGCAAATATGGCCCGCAGAAAGGCGCAAGCCAAAGCGCGGGCTGAAAAAAATAGTGAATCAGACGCAGGCGATTCAGAAAGGTAAGAGCAGATGGATTCGATTCTTGTAAAAGGCGGCGGGGCCCTGAACGGACAAATTCCGATCGCCGGCGCCAAAAACGCCTGCCTCACCCTGATGCCGGCCGCATTGCTGAGCGAAGAACCGCTCACCCTGACCAATGCGCCGCGACTCAGCGATATCAAAACCATGACCGAGCTGCTGCAATCGCTGGGCGCTGAAATCACTGCCCTGCAAGAAGGTCAGGTTCAGGCGATGTCGGGGTATGGGGTCAACAACACTCATGCCGATTATGAGATCGTGCGCAAAATGCGCGCTTCCAATCTGGTACTGGGCCCGCTTCTGGCGCGCTTTGGTCAGGCCGAGGTCTCGCTGCCCGGTGGCTGCGCAATTGGCGCACGGCCGATGGATCTGCACATTCATGGGCTGGAGGCGATGGGCGCCGAGATTGAGCTGCGCGACGGTTATTTGCATGCCAAAGTGCCGGGTGGGCTGAAAGGTGCTGAGATCGAACTCGGCTTTGCGTCTGTGGGGGCCACAGAAAATATCGTGATGGCGGCGACGCTGGCCAAAGGCACCACCGTGCTGAAGAACGCCGCGCGCGAGCCGGAGATCGTCGACCTGTGCGATTGCCTGCGCCGTATGGGTGCCGAGATCGAAGGTGACGGGTCGCCGACCATTGTCATTCAGGGTGTCGACCGGCTGCACGGTGCGACCCACCCGGTGGTGACGGACCGTATCGAACTGGGTACTTACATGTTGGCCCCTGCCATTTGCGGCGGCGAGGTCGAACTGCTCGGCGGGCGCATTGGTCTGGTCGAGGCCTTCTGCGAAAAACTGGATGCGGCTGGCATCAGTGTCACCGAAACGGACAAGGGTCTGAAGGTTGCCCGCAAGAATGGCCGGGTGAAAGCAGTGGATGTAACCACAGAACCCTTCCCCGGTTTCCCCACCGATTTGCAGGCGCAGATGATGGCACTGCTGTGCACCGCCGAGGGCACATCTGTGCTGGAAGAAAAGATCTTTGAGAACCGGTTCATGCACGCGCCGGAACTGACCCGCATGGGGGCCCAGATCGAAGTCCACGGCGGTACGGCAACCGTGCATGGGGTCGAACGGCTGAAAGGCGCGCCGGTGATGGCAACGGATCTGCGGGCTTCGGTTTCGCTGATCCTCGCCGGCCTCGCCGCGGAAGGTGAAACCCTGGTCAACCGGGTCTACCATCTGGATCGCGGTTACGAACAGGTGGTGCGCAAACTGTCCGGTGTCGGTGCCCAAATCGAACGGATCAAAAGCTGATGGTAGACGCAACATTCGAAGAGGGCCGCGAAGCCCCGCTGAACCTCGGCGCATTGGAGGCAGATGACCTGCAGGTCATCTCCTCATTGGTGCAGGATGCGGTGTTCCCGGTGACCGAAATGTCGTGGCGTGCGAGCGATCACCGCTTTGCGCTGCTGGTGAACCGGTTCCGCTGGGAAGATCGCGATGCGGCCGAGAAGCGCGGCCGCGATTTTGAGCGGGTGCAGTCCTTGCTGGTGGTGGACAATGTTCTGGGCGTCGCCTCGCAAGGCGTGGACCGTGGCGACAAGGACGTGATCCTGTCGCTGATGTCGGTCACTTTTGAGCCGGGCGAAGACGGGACTGGCCATGTGCTGCTGACACTGGCCGGTGATGGCGCCATCCGTCTTGAGGCGGAAACACTGGAAGTATCCTTGCGTGATGTGACCCGTCCCTATCGCGCGCCCTCGGGCAAAGCACCGGATCACGGCGCATGACGGTCAGGCCGCTCTCTGGTTCGGGTGCTCATCGGTGTTGCGGTCTTTGCTCGATCCCCTAACTCGGTCCTGTTTTCGGGATAGGTGAGGTACGGATTGGTTTTGCGGAATGAATAACAAACGCGGCATTTCCCAGTTGCTGAGCCCTTCGCCGGAAGGGGTGACGATCCGTACTGCCACGGTGTTTGACGCCTTTGCTGTCAGTGAGGTGCTGATCGCGTCGATCACCCATCTTTGCGGTGATGATCATGGGCAGGACCCGGCCAAGCTTTTGCCATGGGTGGAGAATAAATCTCCGGCCGATGTGCGGGCTTGGATTGAAAGTGGCGCGGTCTTGCTGCTGGCCTTGCTGGAGGGGCAACCGGCCGCGGTTGGTGCCCTGTCTGCTGAGGCGGGGGTGATCGGGCTGCTCTATGTTGCGCCACAGGCTGCGGGCCGCGGTGTTGGCAAGGCGCTGCTGGCTGAACTGGAACGGCTTTTGGCCGCGCAGGGCGCGCAAAACGCCCGGCTGAGCGCGACCCTTACCGCACGGGATTTTTACCGATCGCAGGGCTGGCAGGTCTCCGGGCAGCCCGAAGCCTGCTTTGGTATGATGGGGATTCCCATGTCCAAGGCGCTGCTCTGATATGAATTGGTGCGAAATCCGCGGCTCAGCGGGTCTTTCCGGCCTCACAAACCGGGCAGGGCTTGAGGCCGGAAGGCCTGCCTAGTATGCGGATGGGCAAAGGAGATTCCGATGCCCCAGTTCCTGAACACCACCGACACCGGATTTGAAGTTGCGTTTGTTGCCCTCCTCGGTGCCAAGCGCGAAGACAGCCCAGATGTGGATGCTGTTGTCGCAGGGATCATTGCCGACGTGCGGGCGCGCGGTGATGCGGCGGTGTTGGAACTGACAGCCAAATTCGATCGGCTGGATCTGACGGCTGACCGGCTGAGGTTCACAGAGGCTGAAATAGATGCGGCCATTGCAGAGGTCAGCGCAGAAGATCGCGCCGCACTGGAACTGGCCGCAGAGCGTATTCGCGCCTATCATGCGCGCCAGATGCCGGAAGATGCGGAATGGACCGATGCCGCAGGCGCCACGCTGGGCTGGCGCTGGTCGGCGGTTTCGGCGGCGGGCCTTTATGTGCCGGGCGGGCTGGCCACCTATCCGTCCTCGGTTTTGATGAATGCCATTCCAGCCAAAGTGGCTGGTGTGGGTCGTCTGGCAATCACCGTTCCTACTCCCGATGGGCAATTGAACCCGCTGGTTCTGCTTGCGGCACGCCTCTCCGGCGTCGACGAAGTCTACCGTGTTGGTGGCGCACAGGCGGTGGCAGCTCTTGCCTATGGAACCGAGACGATTGCCCCTGTCGATAAGATCACAGGCCCGGGGAATGCCTTTGTCGCAGCTGCCAAACGCCGGGTTTTTGGCAAAGTGGGCATTGATATGATCGCTGGCCCCTCGGAAATTCTGGTGATTGCTGACAAAGACAATAACGCCGACTGGTTGGCGCTGGATCTGCTTAGCCAAGCGGAACATGACGAAAGCGCTCAGTCCATCCTGATCACCGATGATGCAGAGTTTGGCCGCGAGGTTGCAGCCGCGGTCGACAAGCGCCTTGAAACACTTGAGCGCCGGGTTATCGCCGGCGCGTCGTGGAAAGACTACGGCGCGGTGATCACCGTGCGCAACATGGACGAGGCGGCAGCCCTGTCCAACCGTATCGCGCCAGAACACCTGGAACTCTGCGTCGCAGACCCCCGCGCCCTGAGCCTCAAAACCGTGCATGCCGGGGCAATTTTCCTTGGCCAGTTCACCCCTGAGGCCATTGGCGATTATGCGGGCGGGCCGAACCACGTACTGCCAACGGCCCGGTCGGCGCGGTTTTCCTCTGGTCTGTCGGTGATGGATTTCCTCAAGCGCACGACGCTCAGCCAAATGACACCGGATTCTCTGGCCGCCATTGGTCCGGCGGCCGAACGTCTGGCCATCAGTGAAAGCCTGGAGGCGCATGGCCTGTCCGTGCGCGCCCGATTGGATGCGTTGAACAGCTAAGGGATCTGCCCTTTGGCCGCTTGCGACTTCACTTCGCCGGGGAAACTCCGGGCGCGGTGAAGCGGTCAGTAATGGGAGATATAGCCCCCATCCACTGCCAGGATTTGCCCGGTTAGGTAGGACGCGCCCGGTGACGCAAGGAATAGGATCGCAGGTGCCAGCTCTTGCGGCTCGCCCCATCGCTTCAACGCCGTTGCGGATTCCAGTTTTGCTTGCACTGCCGGGTCTTCAGCAGCTTTGGTGTTGGGCGCGGTTCGGAAGAAACCCGGTGCAACGGCATTCACAGTGATGCCATCCGGGCCCAGTTCAGCGGCCAGTGCTTTGGTCATACCGTTGATGCCCGCCTTGGCGGTCGTATAGGCCGCATCGCCATCTTTGGCGACGATACCGGCAATGGAAGAGATGTTGATGATCCGGCCCGCGCCCTTCGCGACCATCTGTTTGGCAGCCATTTGTGCCAGCCGGAACGGAGAAACCAGATCAACCTCCCACAAGGATTGGAGGTCCGGGCGGGTAAACTCCTGCAGGTTTCGCCGGTCGCGCTGACCGACATTATTGACCAGAATATCCAACCCGCCTTCGGCGGCTAGCAGATCTATTGCCTCCGTCATCGCGGCCTCACATGAGACATCAAACGGCAGGGCGCGCGCACGCGGGATCTGCGCGGCCACCTGCGACGCCCTGCTTGCGCTGCGTCCATTGATCCAGACCTCGGCGCCGGCACGGGCCAAAAGCTGCGCAGCCGCATGTCCCAGACCCGAGGTGGATCCGGTAATCAGGGCACGTTTGCCTGTTAGCGAAAACTCTGCCAAATCCGCCATGTTCGTCTCCTGTTTGCTGCGCCGCAGCTTTGCAAGCGGCCGGCTTAGCGGTCAAGCGGTTCCCCTGCATTGATCCGCGGCTGTTCATCGGCTAACCAGAGGCGGACCAGACGGAAAGCAAACTTCATGAACCGTATCAGCCAGATTGATTTGGACGACCGCAACCTGCCACCTCCCACGGCGGAAATCGAGCAGGAACGCAAAGTCGCGATCTTTGATTTGATCGAAGAGAACCAGTTCATTCTACCGGTGCGCGACGGGCGTGAGGCGCCGACCGGGCCCTATCATCTTGGTCTGGCCATCCGTGACAAACGTCTTGTGTTCGATATCAACACGGAGGGCGGTGAAAAGGCGGCAGAGTTCCATCTGTCCCTGTCACCGTTCCGGCAGGTGGTCAAAGACTACTATCAGATTTGCGAGAGCTATTTCTCGGCCGTGAAAACCCTGCCGCCCAGCCAGATTGAAACCATCGACATGGCACGCCGCGGTATTCACAACGAGGGCAGCCGGGTCTTGCAGGAGCGTCTGGAGGGCAAGGCCGAAATTGATACCGATACGGCACGCCGGCTGTTCACGCTGATCTGTGTTCTACATTTTGGAGGCTGAAGCGTGAAGGATCTGCCGCAGTCTATCCTCTTTTGCTGCGACTATAACGCCGTCCGCTCGCCCATGGCTGAGGGCATCATGAAGCAATTTTATGGCACCGGCACCTATGTGCAATCCGCCGGTGTCCGGAACGACATGGAGATCGACGGCTTTTCTATCGCGGTCTGCAAGGAGATCGGCGTGGAACTGTCGCGCCATCGGTCCCGCTCTTTTGATGAGATGGAAAAATGGGGCGATGACCTGTCGTCCTTCGATCTCGTGGTGGCATTGTCCCCGGCCAGCCAGCGCCGGGCACTGGAATTGACTCGGTTTTATCACCTGGATGTCGAATATTGGCCAATTATTGACCCAACCGGACTAGGGGAAACGCGCGAGGCCAAGCTAAACAGCTACAGGCAATCACGCGACCAGATCATCCAGCGCCTGACCGAGCACTGGGGAGACCCGAGGGAAACATAGATGAGCAGCACCATCGCACGCTATTTTGCGGCGTTTAACGCAGGCGATACTGACACCATGCTGGACTGCCTGTCCGGGGATGTGGCGCATCATGTCAACGAAGGTCAAATCCGCCGTGGCAAAGACAAGTTTGCCGATTTCTGTACCCATATGAGCCGCTGCTACCGGGAAGAGCTGACCGATCTGGTGATTTTCGAAAGTGCCGATGGTACCCGCGCAGCTGCTGAATACACGGTGAACGGAACCTATCTGGCCTCCGATGCAGGCCTGCCCGAAGCAACGGGGCAGACCTACAAGCTGCCTGCAGGTTCCTTTTTTTCCCTGACAGACGGCAAGATCTCCCGCGTGACCACCTATTACAATCTGGCTGATTGGACGGCCCAGGTCTCCACCTGATGGGCCTGCGCATTGCGGCACTGTCGGGTGCGGATCTGGAGGCCGCCCTTGCGGATGTGGCGCGTCTGCGCATCGAGGTGTTTCGCGCCTGGCCTTATCTCTATGATGGGGATCCGGAGTATGAGCAGGCCTATTTGCAGAATTACCGTAACAGTGACCGGGCCGTGGTCGTGGCAGCCTATGATGGGGATCGGCTGGTTGGGGCTTCGACCGGTGCACCGCTGATGGATCACGCTGCGGATTTTGCTGCGGCTTTCAGCGGGTCTGGTCTGGACCTAGCGGAAATTTTCTACTGCGCCGAAAGCGTGCTGTTGCCAGAGTTCCGCGGGCAAGGGGGCGGCCACGCATTCTTTGATCTGCGCGAGGCCCATGCCCGCAGGTTTGGTTTTCGGATGTCGGCCTTTTGCGCTGTGCAGCGCCCTGATGATCACCCGTTGCGGCCGACAGACTATGCGCCGCTGGATGCGTTTTGGCGCAAACGGGGGTATCGGCCGTTGGAAGCGGCGGTGGCGCAATTTGCGTGGAAAGATGTGGACCAGAGCCTCGAAACGGAAAAGCCATTGCAGTTCTGGCTCCGCGAACTCTGATTGCGCTGGGCGCGGGCCCGCGTTTGCAGGCCCGCGCGTTCTCAGGTTACGCGCGAAACGATTTGATATTTCGGATCCTGCCAGATCTTGTCTCGTATAACCTCTTCCAGAATTTCTGCCGCACGGATCACGTCTTCGCGCCCAAGGTAGAGCGGGGTGAAGCCAAAGCGCATGATGCCGGGCGCGCGGAAATCGCCAATCACGCCGCGGTCGATCAGAGCCTGCACCACGGCATAGCCCTGTTCAAAAAGGAATGAGACCTGTGAGCCGCGCAGCGCCGCCTCGCGCGGCGAGGCCAGCTCCAGTTCGGGGCAGCGGTTTTCCACCTCGCGGATGAACAGCTCGCACAGGTCCACCGAGGCGGCGCGCAGTTCGCCCATGTCGACGTCGTCCCAGATATCCAACGCGTGATCGAGGATCGCCAGTTGCACGATGGGTGGCGTGCCCACCCGCATTCGTTCGGTGGACATGGCGGGGCGATAGGCCGGCTCCATCGCAAAGGGCGCGTCATGGCCCAGCCAGCCGGAGAGGGCAGGTTTCACCTCGGTCACGATATCGGGGCGCACATAGATGAAGGCGGGCGCGCCGGGGCCGCCATTGAAATACTTATAGGTGCAGCCTACGGCGAATTCGGCACCAGACGCTGTAAGATCAACTGGCACAGCGCCGGCGCTATGGGCCAGATCCCAGAGCATCACCGCGCCTGCGTCATGGGCACGGCGGGTGATGTCATCCATGTCGTACATACGGCCCGAGCGGTAATCCACATGGGTCAGCATGACGACGGCCACGTCATCCGTGATGTGATCGGCCATTTCGTCGTGAGACACCGTGCGCAGCTCGTAACCGCCGATCAGGCCGGCAAGCCCCTGCGCCATATAGAGGTCGGTCGGAAAATTGCCTGCGTCCGACAGGATCACCTTGCGGTCAGGGCGCATTTTCAACGCCGAGGCCAGCGCCTGAAACACTTTGATCGACAGGGTGTCACCTGTGGCGATGGAGCCTGCAGGCGCGCCGAGGATGGCGCCGATCCGGTCGCCAACTTTTTGCGGCAGGTCCATCCAGCCCGCAGAGTTCCAGGCGCGGATCAGCTGTTGGCCCCATTGGTCGCTCAGTACTGTGGCGACCTTCGCCTGCGTGCCCTTTGGCAAGAGCCCCAGTGAATTGCCATCCAGATAGATGACGCCCTCGGGGATTTCAAACAGGTCTTTTCTTGGCAAAGTCATTCTTACAGCTCTCCCCGCAGGTGCCAGAGTTCCGGAAACAGTTCAACGTCCAGCATCCGGCGCAGATAGCTGACACCCGAGGTGCCGCCGGTGCCGCGTTTGAAGCCGATGATGCGTTCAACGGTGGTGACATGATTAAAGCGCCAGCGTCGGAAATAATCCTCAAGATCGACCAGTTTTTCACCCAGTTCATAGAGCGTCCAGTATTCGTCGATGTTCTCGTAGACTTCCTTCCATTTGGCCTGAATTTCCGGCACGGCGGCATGGGGCTGGTCCAGCTGCGGGGCGGGCATGTTACGGGTGTGACCATCCAGGGTCATGAACAGAAGCTGCACAACTTCGTCATAGAAACTTGGGCGCGCCAGCTCCTCGCTGAGGGCAGAGTGGACCTCTCCCATATGCGCGTGAGGCTTCAGCATATTGGTGTTGCGGTTGCCCAGCACATATTCGATCAGCCGGTACTGGTAGGACTGGAAACCAGACGACGGACCCAATGCCTCGCGAAAGCGGGTGTAATCGGCCGGCGTCATCGTGCGCAGCACGTCCCAGGCGTTGTTCAGTTGTTCGAAAATCCGGCTGACACGGGCCAGCATTTTGAACATCTGGGTGGTGTCGCCCAGTTTCAGCGACTCACGCGCGGCGGACATCTCGTGGATGGCCAGTTTCATCCACAGCTCGGAGGTCTGGTGCTGGATGATAAACAGCATTTCGTCATGGGCGGTGCTGCGCAGTGTCTGCAGATCCAGCATGGTTTCAAGATGCAGATAGTCGCCATAGGACATGTCCTTGGCAAAGTTCATTTTTGCGCCGTCAGAACCGGGATCATAGGCTTTACTGGTCATTTGGTCTCTCTCAGCTTGAACCGTTGGATTTTCCCGCTTTCGGTCTTCGGCAGGGCCGCGGTGAAGACGATGGAGCGGGGGTATTTATAAGGGGCGATGGTGGTTTTGACGTGGTCCTGCAGTGCCTTGGCCAGCGCGTCGTCTGCTGTGTGACCCTCGCTTGCAACCACATGTGCCTCGACAATGGCGCCACGCTCGGGATCTGGCACGCCGATGACGGCGCATTCGACCACGGCCGCATGTTCCAGCAGGGCGGCCTCAACCTCGGGCCCGGCAATATTGTAGCCGGACGACAGGATGACATCATCATTGCGGGCCTGAAAATGGAAATAGCCCTCTGCGTCCTGGACAAAGGCATCGCCCGAGATGTTCCAGCCATCCTGCACGTAGTCCGCCTGTTTTTCGCCAAACAGATAGCGGCATCCTGTCGGGCCGCGCATGGCCAGCCGACCAATTTCTCCGGCAGGAAGCTCGGCACCATCAAGGCCGATCACCTTTGCCTCATAGCCGGTGACAGGCTTACCGGTACAGGCAGGGCGGTGGTCACCAAAGCGGTTGGTGATGAAGATATGCAGCATTTCAGTGGCGCCAATGCCGTCCAGCATCGGCTTTCCGGTCTTTGTCTGCCATTCGTCATAGACCGGCGCGGGCAGGGTTTCACCGGCAGAAACAGCGGCGCGCAGGGAGGACAGGTCTGCGCCGTCGTCCATGGCCCGCAGCATCGCCCGGTAGGCGGTTGGCGCGGTGAAACAAACCGTGGCGCGGTGTTTCTCAATGATCTCGATCAGGTTGGGGGGTGCCGCGTTTTCCAGCAGAACAGCCGTCGCTCCAAACCGCAGTGGAAAGATGGCCAGACCGCCAAGACCAAAGGTAAAGGCCAGCGGCGGTGAGCCGATAAAGACATCACTGGGCTGCACATCCAGCACTTCGCGTGCATAGCCGTCTGCAATGATCAGCAAATCGCGGTGGAAATGGACCGTTGCCTTGGGATTGCCTGTAGAACCGGAGGTAAAGCCGATCAGGGCAACATCGTCCTGACTGGTTTCAACCGCGTCAAAGGTAACAGGTTTTTCCAGCGCCAGCCGGTCCAGTTCTGCGTCATGATTGGCGGTGCCGTCAAAGCCGGTGATCCGTGTCAGGTAGCGGCTGCCAAGCGCGGCTGCTTCCATCTCCTCCATCAGCCGTGTGTCGCACAGCGCATGAGAGATCTGCGCCTTTTCGATGTATTTCTTCAATTCGCCTGCGCGCAGCATTGGCATGGTATTGACCACAACTGCGCCGACCTTGGTGGCCGCCAGCCAGCAGGCCACCATAGCCGGATTATTGGCTGATCGGATCAGCACCCGGTTGCCCGGTTTGATGCCCAGATCCTCGGCCATCACATGTGCCAGACGGTTGGTCCAATCCGACAGTTCCTTATAGGTGCGGGTACGCCCGTTGCCGATCAGTGCGGTGCGGTCGCCAAAGCCTTTGGTGACCATTGCATCGGTCAGTTCCACAGCGGCATTCAGCTGCCGGGGATAGTCGAATCCATCCAGCAGGAAATCCGGCCAGATGTCGGCCGGCGGCAGATTGTCCCGCATGAATGTATCGGTGTGCGCCGATGGAAATAGCATAGATCTCCCTCCTGAGAATGCCGATTGTGCAGTTTGGGTCAGACCGGTCAGTCAGCCGTTTTATTCTGTGTTTCCAGCATCGAAATCAGCGGATCGAGCCGCCGGATCATGCCGTCGATGTCATCCGCATTCAGCTGGCCAAGGATCTCGGAAATCCAGGCTTCATGCGCGGATGCGTGGTCGGAAAACGCGGTGCGGCCTTCGTCGGTCAGGGTCACCAGATTGGCCCTGCGATCGCCCGGCACGGGCACCCGCGCCGCCAGCCCCTCGGTCTCCAGCTTGTCGACGATGCCGGTGATATTTCCGTTCGAGACCCGCAAACGCTTTGAAATCTCGCCCATCCGCATGCCGCCGGGCGCCTGTGCCAGGGCAGCCATGACATCAAACCGCGGCAGGGTAGAGCCGCATTCACGGCGTAGGCGGCGGCGAAGTTCGTCTTCGATCAGGCTGCTGGATTTCATCAGCTTGAGCCACAGCCGCAGCCGTTCCTGTGTTAGCGGGTCATGGCCGCTTGCGTCGCGCATGGTGTCCTCCCTGTGGCCCGTGCCCTGAGTCCGCTTCAGAATTCACGGGCCTGACATAAAGCGTATGAGGTTCGATTTTTTATTTCAAGCTTGAAATGTTCATGCTTGAAGTGTTTTCTAGGGCGGCGACAACTGGGGGCGAACCATGGATGATTTGATCGACTGGGAAGATGCGTTTTCGAACGCTGCCTATATTCCGCAGGGAATGACCTATCCCGACCGCTGGTCGGCGCGGGCGGCGGAGTTTCGCGCGCAGGCAAAGGTCAGGTTGGATATCCCCTATGGGCCCACCCCGCGTGAATGCTTTGATCTGTTCCTCCCCAAAGCGACGCCTCGCGGGCTGGCAGTTTTCATTCACGGCGGGTTCTGGCTCGATTTTGACAAGTCGAGCTGGTCCGATCTGGCGGCTGGCGCATTGGCGCATGGCTGGGCGGTTGCCCTGCCACAATATACGCTCGCACCGGCAGCGCGGATCAGCGACATTACCCGGCAGTTTGGAGCGGCCGTTGCCGCCGCAGCGACCCGGATCGACGGGCCGATACGGCTGGCGGGTCATTCCGCAGGCGGGCATCTGGCGACCCGGATGATTTGTGCCAACGGCCCGCTGTCGCCTGATGTGGCAGCGCGGGTCGAAAAGGTTGTGTCGATCAGCGGTGTGCATGATCTGCGCCCTTTGCGGCATCATTCGATGAACCAACAGCTGCAGCTCTCCGAGGCCGAGGCGCTGGCGGAAAGTCCGGTTTTGCAGGTGCCATTGCCGGGATCACAGCTGGTCGCTTGGGTCGGCAGCAACGAGCGACCGGAGTTTCTGCGCCAGTCTGCCCTGCTGCGCGAGGCATGGGGCGAGAGGGATGTGAGGACGGATTTGATCGCGGATCCCGGACGCCACCACTTTGATGTCATTGATGGGCTGAAATCTCCCGCCCACCCGCTGAGCCTGTGTTTCACCGGACCTTGACGGGCCAAGGTGCCGGGCGGGAGTATCGCCAGTTCCCATTTTGGCAGTACGGCGCATCTTGTGGAGGGCGGCGCAATTCTGCAGGCTCTGCCAAACAGCGGCGGCAGTTAGGGAAACAGGATGATGAAGCAGCGCAAATTGGGCCAGACGGGCCCTCAGGTCGGGGCGGTCGGTTACGGGGCCATGTCGTTTACTGATTTTTACGGCCCCACCACGGACGCACAGTCAGCAAGGGTTCTGGATGCCTGCGTCGACCTTGGTGTCACCCATATCGACACTGCCAATGCTTATGGCATGGGGCGCTCGGAGACGGTCATTGGCGATTGGCTAAAACAGCGCGGCGGCCCATCGCCCTTTACAATCGCCACCAAGGTCGGGATCACGCGCGATCCTGGCCAGCGGTTCAACAATTCTCCCGAACATTTGCAACAGGCACTGGATGCCAGCCTCTCGCGTCTGGGGGTGGAGGCGATCGACCTATACTATGTGCACCGCCGTGATACCCGGTTTGAAATCGAAGAGGTGACCGAGGCACTGGCGGGGTTCGTCAAGGCGGGCAAGGTCAAGGCCATTGGCTACTCCGAGATTTCCCCGTCCTCTCTGCGCCGCGCCCATGCGGTACACCCGATTGCGGCGGTTCAGTCCGAATACTCTCTGTCGACCCGCGCTCCGGATCTGGGGCTGATTCAGACCTGCGCGGCCATTGGCGCCTCCTTGGTGGCCTTTTCTCCTGTTGGGCGGTCGCTGCTGACGGATCACCCCTATCAGGCGGGCGACGTTGAGGCCTTGCCGTGGATGAAGGCCAACCCGCGTTTCAACGAACCCAACCTAAGCGCCAATCTGGCCTATAACGCCAAATTCAGGGCCCTGGCTGCGGACCTCGGGGTTGCGGCAGCCTCGCTTGCGATTGCGTGGGTATTGCACCGTGGGGAGCATGTTCTGGCAATCCCCGGCACCCGTTCGGTGGCCCATCTGGCCGAACTGACAGCCGGAGCCGAGCTGGAACTGACAGCGAAAATCTGTGCCGGGATAGAGGAAGTCCTTCCTGTTGGCTGGGCCCATGGGGACCGCTACGGCGACAGCCAATGGGTCGGACCGGAACGCTATTGCTGACAGTGTCGTCGGCAGCCGGAATGCGGCGACCTCAGTGATCTAACGCGGGGGCCAGTCGCTGCGCCATACAAAGTGGTGTAAACAGAAGACACCCGGCAGGGCGGTTCCAAAAAATCGCAGGTGAGAAAGTCGCAGTAAACCTGCAAAAAAGGTGCATCGGGTCAGGGTTCATGGGTCTGAGGAGATTGGTAATGAGTGGACGAATGATAGCTGCTGCGGTTTATGCAGCAGGATTGGCGGTTTCTGCCCAAGCGGAGCCCAATCCGTTGCGTGATGCTTTTTTTGGGGATACGCACGTCCATACGTCTTATTCTCTGGATGCCTATATCGCCGGCACCCGTCTGGATCCTGCCATGGCGCTGGAACATGCGCAGGGCAACCCGGTTGAATTGCCGGACGGCACCGTGCTGCAATCTGACCGGCCGCTTGATTTCGTGGTTATAGCCGACCACGCCGAATACATCGGAGAGATGTATTCCGCTATTAACCCGGACGCGCCTGGCCATGACAATCCAGATCTGGAGAATCTTCGCAACCTCACCGATCTGCACGAAAAACAGCAGTGGTTTCTGAACTATGTTGTGGCCTCCAATAGGTCTTTGACACCGCAGCACCCCAACTTCTGGGCTGGACCGCAAACCACTCGCAGTGCTTGGCAGGTGAATGTGGATGCCGCCAATGCTGCCAATAAGCCGGGCGAGTTTTCGGCGATGATCGGTTATGAGTGGTCCTCGGCGCGCGGAGGTTCAAACCTGCACCGGATCATGGTTTTCCGGAATGAAAATGTCCCCGATCAAATTGTCAGCTATATCGATATCAACGAAGAAGAGCGCCTTTGGGAGTGGATGCAGCGCCAGGACGAAGCCGGCAACAAGGTGCTAGCCATTCCGCATAACTCCAATGCCTCCAAGGGGCGGATGTTCCCGGATTCGGATAATTTCGGCGCGCCGCTGGACGTGGACTATGCTCGTATTCGCGCCCAGTACGAACCACTGTTCGAGATGGTTCAAGCCAAAGGCAGTTCCGAGGTGCATCGGAATTTCTGGCCAAATGACGAATTCGCTGGCTTTGAAAACGCGGATTCAATCCAGAATTTTTCGGACCGGACATATTCGCAGCGAGACTTCTATCGCGGCGGCCTAGCCGCCGGGCTGAAGCACCAGCAGCAACTGGGGGTGAACCCCTTTGCCTATGGTGTGATTGGTGGCACCGATACCCACAACGGCATTCCCGGTGAAGGGGTGGAAGCAGAGTTTACCGGCTCGCATGGGGATGAGGACGGTACTGTTGAGCGGCGCCGTGACGCGGGCATCATGGGCTGGATCGCCGGGCCTGATATCTCCGCCGGGTCCATAGCTGCCGTTTGGGCCGTTGAAAACACGCGCGAGGCGATCTTTGACGCGATGATGCGCAAGGAAACCTTTGCCACTTCTGGCCCGCGTATGAAACTGCGCATGTTCGGCGGTGTCGGACTCAGCGATCCCAGCGATCCGGTGGCGATGGTGCAGGAGGGCTATGTTCTTGGCACCCATATGGGGGGTGATCTGGCCAATGCGGCTGCGGCACCGACCTTCACGCTTTATGCGGAAAAAGACCCGGAGGGGGCCAATCTGGATCGGATCCAGATCATCAAGGGCTGGGTCGATAAGAACGGTGACCTGAACGAGCGGATCATCGACGCGGTCTGGTCAGGTGACCGGCAGGTCAGCGTTGCCACCGGCAAGCTGGAACCGGTCGGCAACACCGTCAATCTGGAGACCGCAGAATACACCAATGACATTGGTGCGCCGATCCTGATGGGAAGCTGGACGGATCCGCAGTTCAACCCGCTCGAAGGAGCTTTCTACTATGCCCGTGTGCTGGAAATTCCGACACCGAGATGGACCACGTATGACGCGGTGCGCGCTGGGCTGCCATTGCTGGACGGGGTGCCCGCTACCATTCAGGAGCGCGCTTGGGGCTCACCGATTTTCCACCGCCCCGGTGGCTGACGACTTGATCTGGCGGAAATGGACGGGGCGGCCATCGGGCCGCCCTTCTGACTTTCCGGATATTAGGGTTGGACCGCTTCGGGCCGGGCGGCGTCAAAGGCCGGATGGGCGGAAAGCGCGGTCTCTACTGCCAGAATGCGCGGGCAATCCGAAAAATCGGCACCCCAGCGGCGGGCATTATAAAGCTGAGGCATCAGGCAGATGTCGGCCAGTGAAATGCTGTCACCGGTGCTGTAGGGGGCTTGCTCATATCCGCCCAGCAGCTCTTCAAAAGCTTTGAGGCCGGGAGTGATGAAGCGGCGCATCCAGTCTTCACGCACACCATCGCGGCCCTCGGTCAGTTTGATCGCATAGCCTGCCACCTGAAGATTGCAGACCGGGTGGACGTCTACCGCAATGGCATGGGCCAGTGCCTGCGCCTGAACGCGGGCGGCTGGATCTTTCGGCAACAAGCCCAGATCGCGGGTGGTGTCCAGATATTCGAGGATGGCCAGCGACTGGGTCATCCGCAGCCCGTCGATCTCCAGCACCGGCACAAAGCCCTGCGGATTGCGTGCCAGATGTTCGGGGCTTTTGTGTTCGCCCTTCACCAAATCGATGCTGATGGCGGTATAGTCGATCCCGGCCATGTTCAGCGCGATGCGCAGCCGGTAGCTGGCAGAGGACCGCCAGTAGTCAAATAGAACTGTGTCGCTCATGTTTTCCCCCTGAAAACGAAAGAGCAACCGGCGCGGACGCCGGTTGCGATTTTTCCTTGTCAAAAGCCGTTAAAGGCTCAGCTGGCGTCCTTATCCAGCTCTTTGGCGTGCAGCCAATCGGCGTGTTTGGGGGCTTTCTTGGTCTTGGACCATTCTTCCAGCATTTCCCATTTCACGCTGTCCATCCGCTCCAGCATCGCATCCACTTCGGGATCGGGGCAGGCCAGTTCCACACGGTGACCATTGGGATCGAAGAAGTAGATCGAATGGAACATCGAGTGATCGGTAATGCCGAGAACTTCGACGCCGTTGGCCTCCAGATGCTCTTTGAACTCGATCAGGGTCGGGCGGTCCTTCACCTTGAAGGCGATGTGCTGCACCCAGATCGGGGTGTTCGGATCGCGGCCCATTTCTGGTTTGGTCGGCAGTTCAAAGAAGGCCAGCACGTTGCCGTTGCCGGCATCCAGGAACAGATGCATGTAGGGATCGGGTTCATGCGTCGAGGGCACTTTGTCTTCGGCAATCGCCAGAACAAAGTCCATGTTCAGCATCTTGCCGTACCATTCGACGGTCTCTTTGGCGTCTTTGCAACGGTAGGCAACGTGATGAATTTGTTCAATTTTCATGCGGGCTACTCCTTTGTTTGCGCGGCAGCAGCCAGCGCTTGGGACAGGGTTGCGCGTTCCCCAATGTGGTTGGCCAGGATCAGCACGAGGCGGGCGTTCAGCCCGTCGCTCTGTTCTTTGCTGAGACCCTCGTGGGCGGCCAGAAGCTCGGCGTAGAAATCGTCGACGCCATCAATATTCGGTTTTGTGTTCAGGTCGGACATGGGAATTACTCCTGGCCTGTGGCGCGGCGGATGGCTGCGCGGAATTGGTTTTCATCAAAGCTGGGGCGACGGGCTGCGACGTGCTGGTCCGGACGGATCAGGTAGACACCGCTGGGGCAATCGCCCAGATACCGGTCCTTCAGCGCCAGTGTCTTGTCATCCTTCACCGAGAGCGCCAGACGGGTCACTTCGATACCGGATTCCTCGATGCTGTCGGGGGCGTCGGCGTCGATGGTCAGCAGGGTGAACTTGCCGCTCAGCTTGGGCAGCAGGAACTCATCTCCCAGCGGTGCATCCGGGCAGGCGGAGCCGGGACGGGTTCGGGCAGGGCCGTTCAGCGCATCGGCCGAGTTCAGCGAGGAGCCATCATAGGTGCAGGGCACCGACAGGCGGCCGGAGTTGACCATCGGGCGGGCAAACTCGAAGTTCTCGCTCAGCTCCAGCACGCTGTCGCGCAGCAGCTTGGACATTTCCGATTTCGGGGTGATGAAATCGGTCGAGCGGGTCGAGTTCAGGATGTTCTCATCGGCCCCATGCACACGCTCGGTGTTGTAGGTGTCGATCAGGCTTTCCGGCGCTTTGCCGTTCAGCACCATGCCCAGTTTCCAGCCCAGGTTGTCAACGTCCTGCATGCCAGAGTTGGCACCGCGGGCGCCAAACGGGGAGACCTGATGCGCGGCGTCACCGGCAAACAAAACCCGGCCGTGGCGGAAGCTGTCCATGCGTTTACACTGGAAGGTGTAGATCGAGGACCAGACCATGTCGTATTCGACTTCATCGCCCAGGAAGGCATCCAGACGGCGGCGGATGTTTTCCTCTTTCATCTCTTCCTTGCGGTCCACGTCCCAGCCGATTTGGAAATCGACGCGCCACACATCGTCTGGCTGTTTGTGCAGCAGGGTGGAGGCACCGGAGCCGTGGGTCGGTTCAAACCAGAACCAGCGCTCGGTCGGGAATTCCATGCCGCTCTTCATTTTGATGTCGGCAATCAGGAAGCTGTCCTGGAACACTTTGCCGGTGAAATCGAGGTCCAGCATGGTGCGCAGAGGCGACGAGGCACCGTCACAGCCGATCAGCCATTCGGCTTCCAGCTTGTAAGGCCCGTCCGGTGTCATGACGTCGAGAACAACGTGGTCGTCCTTCACTTCGACATTGTCGATGCGGTTTTTGCCGCGGATCTGGATCGGGGCACCCTGAGCCTGCAATTCACGGGCCCGGTCGATCATGAAGCGTTCGAAATAGGGCTGCTGCAGGTTGATGAAGGCCGGGTATTCATGGCCTTCTTCGGGAAGAAGGTTGAATTCAAAGACCTTGTCGTCCTTGTGGAAGACCTTGCCGAGGTTCCAGACAACGCCTTTGTCGACCATCGGCTTGCCGGCGCCGTAACGGTCCGCAACCTCCAGACAGCGTTTGGAGAAACAGATGGCGCGGCTGCCCATGCCGATGCCTTCGTGGTCGTCCAGAACCACAACAGGAACACCCTGCTGGCCAAGGTCCAGCGCGGTGGCGATGCCAACCGGACCGCCGCCCATGACAACAACCGGATGGCGCACGGGTGCGTCCTGATCCTGGTCGGCAGAACGCTCATAAGGATAGACCTTATCGGCGAGTGTATATCTGTCTTGCATCATTCTATCTCTCCTCCCGGTTGGGTCGCGCGCAAAGCGCAGCTTTCCTGTCCCCCGGCGAGCGCCCCGCCGGGAGTGATGTCTTAGTGTCTCATAATTACCGGTGGGGCGGCACGATCTGGATCAATCCCGCCCCGGACCCGGATTTAGCCTTGCAGGGCGGCCCACATGTCCAGATCGCGCTGGGCGGTCCAGGTGCGGGGGGTGTCGATGCCGCGGGCTTCGTCATAGGCGCGGGCAACGTTGAAGGGCAGGCAGTGCTCGTAGATGGCATAGTCTGCAAATTTCGGATCACATTCGGCGCGCACCGCGTCCCAGGCTTCTTTCAAAGAACCACCGCGGGCGGCGACTTTGGCAGCCGGGCGGTAAGTGCTTTCAACGAAGTCGCGGGTGGACTCAATCGCGCGGTTGACGGCTTCCTTGCCGATCAATGCGCCGCCACGACCCGGCGCGATGGCGTCGACGTCATAGGCTTTGATCTTGTCCAAGGTTGCGCCCCAGTCACCGAAGTGGCCATCGCCGCAGTAGCAGGCAGAGTGGTCTTCGACGATGTCGCCGGTGAACATGACGTTCTGGTCCGGCACGTGGATCACGGTGTCGCCAGCGGTATGCGCGCGGCCGATCTGTTTGATGTCGACGCGGCGGTTGCCGAGGTAGACGGTCATGCTGTCCGAGAATGTGGTGGTCGGCCATGTCAGGCCGGGAATGGACTCATGGCCTTCGAACAGGCGCGGGAAACGCTGGAATTCGCTGTCCCAGTCTTCCTGACCGCGTTCAACAACCATCGAGCGGGCCTTGTCGGACATGATGATCTGCGGCGCGTTGAAGGCCGAGGCACCCAGCACGCGCACAGCGTGGTAGTGGGTCAGAACAACATGGGAGATCGGCTTGTCGGTGACGGTGCGCACACAGTCGATGACTTTCTGTGCCAGACGCGGGGTCGCCTGTGCTTCTACGATCATCACAGAGTCGTCGCCGATGATCACACCGGAGTTGGGATCGCCTTCGGCAGTGAAGGCATAAAGCCCCTCACCGATTTCGTCGAAGGTGATTTTCTTCTCGGTCATGTCGCCTTGCGATGCAAATGCCTTGGCCATGGTCGTATTCCTTTTAACGCTGCGCCGGGATGAAGCTGAGGGAGCCTCCGGCGGGGATATTTTGGGCAAGAGGAAGGGGCGGGTTTGGCGCCCCTTTCCAGGGCTGTCTTATTTGGCGGGCCAGGTCTTGGCGGGCAGGATTTTGCCGTCGCAATCACCAAAGCCGATGCGGAAGCCGTCGCCCTGGGCGTGGCCGCGCAGGGTGAGGGTGTCGCCGTCCTCGATGAAGCCGCGGGTCTCGCCGGTTTCCAGTGTGAAGGGTTCGCGACCCGCCCAGCTGAGTTCCATCAACGAGCCGAACTCGGTCTTGGCCGCGCCCGAAATGGTGCCGGAACCAAGCAGGTCGCCGGTGTTCATTTCGCAGCCGCCGATGGCGTGGTGGCAGAGCTGTTCTGCCGCCGAGAAATACATCCGGTTGTAGTTGGTCTTGGCAATCGAGGAGGCCTTGGCGGCGCCTTCGGGCTGCATCAGCACCTCCAGCTCGATGTTGTAGAGACCGTCCTTGGTGCCGTCGAGGTAAGGCAGCAGTTCTTTTTCACGTGCAGGGGTGGGCGCGCGGAATTCTTCAAGTGCGGCGGCGGTGACAATCCACGGAGAAATTGTGGTGCCAAAAGCCTTGCCCTGGAACGGACCCAGCGGCTGATATTCCCAGCCCTGAATGTCGCGGGCGGACCAGTCGTTCAGCAGCACGTAACCAAAGATCATCGCGTCAGCCTCGTCGACGGTGATCGGCTGACCGAAGTCGGAGCCGGTGCCGACGATGGCGCCCATTTCCAGCTCGATATCCAGGCGTTTGGTCGGGCCAAAGGACGGCATTTCCGCGTCCGGTGCTTTCATCTGGCCGTTCGGGCGGTGGATGTCGGTGCCGGAGACCACCACGGAGGACGCGCGACCATTGTAGCCGATCGGGATGTGCAGCCAGTTGGCGGGCAGATCCGGAGAGCCGCGCAGGATGGCGCCCATGTTTTTGGCGTGCTGCATACCGGCGTAGAAATCGGTGTATTCATTGACGATCAGCGGCATATGCAGCTGCGCGTCGGCTGCGGCGACCAGCAGGGGTTCGACCTTGGCCTGATCGGCGGAACCTTCGGCAAGCAGATCTGTCAGGCGGGCGCGCAGGGCGGTCCAGACGGCGGTGCCTTCTTCCATCAGCTCGTTCCAGAAGGGAACATCAAACAGCGGGTAGTCGGCCAGCTGGATCAGCCCGGCTTCTTCGGCAGCCTGCATGTTCAGGATCATATCGCCGATGGCGACGCCGCAGCGCGGGTCAGTGCCTTCGGTGGTGAAAACGCCATAGGGCAGGTTGTTCAGCGGGAAGGGGTGGTTGGCGTCATTGGCCGAGGCCACCCAGCTTGTCTTGAGGGTCATTCAATTCGTCCTTGTCATCCATGGGGCCGCTTGGGGCGGCCGGCGCAGCATCCTATCTGCATATAGGCGTGCTGCGGGCTTTGTTCACTTTTTGCCGGGGGTTCCGTCAAATTTCTTTTCGATATCGCTCCAGCAGTCGATGTAATCGTCCTGCAGCGGTGCCTCATTGGCGGCAAAGCTGGTCAGGTGCTGCGGGAAGCGGGTCTCGAACATGAAGGACATGGTGTTGTCCAGTTTCTCCGCGCCCAGTTCGGCGTTGGAGGCGCCTTCAAAGGCGTTCTTGTCCGGACCATGCGGCAGCATCATGTTGTGCAGGGACATGCCGCCGGGGACAAAGCCTTTTGGCTTGGCGTCATACTGGCCGTAGATGTTGCCCATCAGTTCGGACATGATGTTCTTGTGGTACCATGGCGGGCGGAAGGTGTCCTCGGCGACCATCCAGCGTTCGCGGAACAGCACGAAGTCGATGTTGGCGGTGCCGGGTTGGCCCGACGGCGCGGTCAGAACGGTGAAGATCGAGGGATCCGGGTGATCGAAGAGGATCGCACCAACCGGGCAGTAGGTTTTCAGATCATATTTCACCGGCGCGTAGTTGCCGTGCCATGCGACAACATCCAGCGGCGAATGGCCGATCTTGGTCTCGTGGAACTGGCCGCACCATTTGATGGTCACGGTCGAGGGCACTTCGCGGTCCTCAAATGCGGCAACCGGCGCTTTGAAGTCGCGCGGGTTGGCCATGCAGTTGGCACCAATGGGGCCGCGACCGGGCAGTTCAAACTTCTGGCCGTAGTTTTCGCAGACAAAGCCGCGTGCCGGACCTTCCAGCACTTCGACGCGATACAGCAGCCCGCGCGGCAGAATGGCGATCTCCTGTGGTTCCAGATCAATCACACCCAATTCGGTGCAGAACCGCAGGCGGCCTTCTTGTGGGACCACCAGCAGTTCGCTGTCGGCGGAGAAGAAATAGCTGTCCACCATGGATTCCGTGACCAGATAGACATGGGTCGCCATGCCGACCTGCGTGTTCACGTCGCCGGCCGTGGTCATGCTGTGCATGCCGGTGATCCAGTCCAGCTTCTGATCGGAATGGGCGATCGGGTCCCAGCGGTACTGGCCGAGGCTGATCACATCCGGGTCAACATTGGGAGCGGACTTCCAATGGGGGACGTCGATCTTGGTATAAAGATGCGAGTGTTTCACCGACGGGCGGATGCGATAGCACCATGTGCGCTCGTTCTGATGGCTGGGGGCGGTAAAGGCGGTGCCGCTCAGCTGTTCGCCGTAAAGACCGTAGTTGCATTTCTGAGGCGAGTTCATGCCCTGAGGCAGCGCCCCCGGCAGTGCCTCGGTTTCATAGTCGTTTCCAAAGCCCGGCATGTAGCCTGCATTGGGACCCTCAAGCGAGGGGGCTTGAACCATATGATTCGGCAAATTGGGAGTGTTCATCGCGCGTTCCTCCAAAAACTAGTTGCTTTGGTAATAGTTGTTTTTGTAACTAACAAGGGAGAGGAACGCGCTATGACAGAAAAAGATCACTTTTGCCTGCAGGAATTCCTGCCCTTCTTGTTAAACCGGGCTGCCGAGGAAAGCTCGCTTGGGTTTCAGCAAGCATATAAAGACCGCTATGGTATGCTGCGGACGGAATGGCGGGTGCTGTTTCACCTTGGTATATATGGTCAAATGACCGCCAAGGAAATCAGCGACCGGGCGCATATCCATAAGACCAAGATCAGCCGGGCCATAACCAAGCTGGAAGAACGCCGGTTTGTGTCGCGAAGACGGGATGAAAACGACCGGCGCAGTGAGCATCTGAAGCTGACTACGGCGGGGGAAACGGCCTATCGGGACCTGCGGAAAGTGGCGATCGACTATGATGCCGAGCTGGTTGCGCAGTTCAGCACAGAAGATGTGCAGCTGCTGCGACGGATGTTGCGCAAATTAGCGTATATGGAGGACTAGACATTACGGCTCCGGACCCCCAAATCGCCGGGATCGAAAAGGAAAATAATAATGAGTGATCCGGATACCCAGGACGCCCGCATCGCAGAGCTTTCTCTGTGGCTGACCCGACAAGGGCTGGCGGGAACGTCCCAGGAAGATCTGCTGCGGAACTACTGCCATCGGTTGACTGAGGTCGGCGTGCCTTTGATGCGCCTGCATGTGGCACAGCGCGCGCTGCATCCCAAGTTTGGTGGTATCGGTTTCAACTGGACGCGGGACGACGGCATTTCGCAAGAGATGTACGAGCATCAGGAGACTCCGGTGGATGCCTGGCTGCAGAGCCCGTTCTACGCAATGATGGCAGACGGGGGCTGGGAGTTCTCATCTACTTTTAACGACGCGGACAAGTCTCGGTTCCCACTTCTGGCTGATCTGGCCGGGATGGGTGCGACAGAATACTTCGCTTCGGCACTTCTGTTCACCAGCGCGTCCTTCAATCCTGTTGATCCGGACGATCCGGGGGAGGGCATGCTGATTTCCTGGACCACCGACAGGGAGTGTGGTTTCTGCCCGCAGGACAAGGCGCTGCTGAGCGCGATTTTGCCGTCGTTGGGTCTGGCGCTGAAGTCGTCGGCCAACCGTCAGATGGCCACCGACCTGATGCAGGTCTATTTGGGCCGGGATGCGGGCAAGCGGGTGTTGTCGGGCGAAATCCAGCGTGGGTCCTCAAGGGCCATCGACGCTGTCATCTGTCTGTTTGACCTCAAGGGGTTCACCAGCTTGGCCGAGCAGCTTCCGGGTACCGAACTGATCGATATGCTAAACGACTACTTTGGCATTGCAGTGGGCGTCATTCAGGGCCACGGCGGCAATATCCTGAAGTTCATGGGCGACGGCATCCTGACAATGTTCGACCTTGGCACCATCGAGGAAGACGCCAAAGCTGCGCTGAATGCCTCCAGCGAATTGCAGGCCAAAATCCGTGAACGCAATCTGGAACGCGCAGCCGAAGGGCTGCCGGTGGCTGATTTCACCCTGGCCCTGCACGCCGGAGAGATCCTCTATGGCAATATCGGCTCTGAGAACCGTTTGGATTTCACCGTGATCGGCCCGACTGTGAACCTGACCGCGCGGATTTCAGGCATGCATGCGTCGGTCGGGCAAAGCATCATCGTGTCTGAACACGTGCGCAAGGCGGCCAACGGCAGCACCGGTCATGATCTGGTGTCGGTGGGCCGCTACATGCTGCGCGGCGTTTCCGAGCCGGTAGAGCTGTTCACCATATACGAAAAGGCGGCCTGAGCCGCCCTTTCACAGCCCGTCTAACGCTGGCCTTAGATGTTGACTTCAACACCGGGCAGTTCCAGCGCTTTCATCATATCGCGCAGCTCTTGCCGGGCGGCGATATTGGAGATGTTCAGCTGTTTGACGCCAATGTCTTTGAGGTCCAGCAGCGTCAGCCCGCGCGGGAATAGCTCACGGAAGATAACGCGTTCGTTGAAACCGGGGGCGGTGCGAAAGCCGATGCGTTTGGCCAGCATCGCCACGGCGCGTTCCATCTTTTCCTTGTTGACCATGCGCTGGGCGCCAACACGGTTGCGGATCACGATCCAGTCGATTGGTTTCAGTCCGGCCTGCGCGCGCAGCTGGCGGGCGTTCCAGACCATTTCGGAATAGACTGATGGGCCGGTGATCTTCTCACCTTTTTCATCGGTGTGGGCCAGCAGATCAAAGTCCACGAAACTGTCGTTCAGCGGCGTGATCAGCGTGTCGGCCAGCGAATGTGCCACCTGGCTCAGCCGGGTATGCGAGCCGGGGCAGTCGATCAGGATGAAATCGCTGCTGGGCTCCAGCGCCGAAACGGCGGCAGACAGGCGGTGATCATAGATGTTTTCGCCCGGCTGCAGGCTGTCCGGGTCGATCTCCGGCAGCTCGTGGCAGGTCACGGTGGGCAGGTCCAGATTGGCCTTTTCCATGAACTGACGCCGGTTTTCCAGGTAACGTCCCATCGAGCGTTGCCGCAGATCCAGATCCAGCGCGCTGACCCGGTGGCCCAGCCGTGCAAGTGCTGTGGCCACATGCATAGAGACGGTGGATTTGCCCGCGCCGCCCTTTTCGTTGCCGACGACAATGATATGCGCCATCTATCTGTCCCTTCTTTCCCCGCGCTTATGCGCGTTGTTGAAGGGACTATAGAAGGGCGGACCCGCCATGAAAAGCGCACATTGCCCCTTGTTAGGCACTGTTGCAGACAGGTGCATACAGTGAAAAGTTGGCCGTTTGGAAATGCCTCTGTTGTTCCCATGACCGCAAACGCGCCTTGAAGATTTCATAGGGAAACCGAGTGTATGGTCTGTGCGCTATGATTGTTTCCATCAGGATCGGCGGCCACATGGGCCAAGACGGCAGTGGCAACATAAATGGTTTCAAGCCCGAGATCGTCGGCCGTGCGTGCATTGGTTTCAGCGCAAAAGGTTGGCTGTGGCAGCAGTGGTCACCAGCCCTTCGATCCCGTAGGCATCTGGGCCTGCCTCCAACGTGGTGCCGACAAAGGCACTGGACACGTGTTTGACGATCACCTGTTCGTGGTTATGCGGCACGGCAAAGGACCCTGTGTAGTGAGGGGAAATACCACTGGCCCAACAAAAAACGCCGCCCCAAATGGGACGGCGTCTGAAAAACATCGGGTCTGAAAAGCTTAGAAGCCCAGACCTTCGTATTTCTTTTTGAACTTGGAGACGCGGCCGCCGGCATCCATCAGACGGGTGGTGCCGCCATTCCATGCGGGGTGCACGGAGGGGTCGATGTCCAGTGCCAGCTGATCGCCTTCGGCGCCCCAGGTGGATTTCATCTGAACGACGGTGCCGTCGGTCATTTTGACGTTGATGAGGTGGTACTCGGGATGGGTGTCTTTTTTCATGATACCGCTCCTCAGGCTTTCTTGGGCTTGTAGTTTGCATCTTCTGCGATACGTGCGGATTTACCGCGACGGGCGCGCAGGTAGTACAGCTTGGCGCGACGAACGCGGCCACGGCGTACAACTGTGATGCTGTCGATGTTGGTCGAGTGCAGCGGGAAAACACGTTCCACGCCTTCGCCAAACGAAATCTTGCGGACGGTGAAGGAACCGGCAATGCCCGAACCATTTTTGCGGCTGATGCAGACGCCTTCATAGTTCTGCACGCGCGAACGGGTGCCTTCAGTCACTTTGAAGCCGACACGGATGGTGTCGCCGGCTTTGAAATCGGGGATGTCTTTCCCCAGGGCGGCAACTTGTTCCGCCTCCAGCTGTGCGATCAGGTTCATCGCGATCTCCTAAATATGCTCACGGTTGGTCCGCGAAGTTGGGCGCCGTCTCAGAGCTCTGTGTCTTCACCGGGTCCGCATCGCGCCCGCCAGAGGTAATCCGTCTTTGCTTTCGTCTTTGTCCTGCTGACCCTGCCGACGAAGAAACCGGGGTTGTGCCACACAGAACAGGTCCGGATACGGAAATCCGAATCCAGACACGCGCTTATTACGCCCGTGCCCGTCCTGTGGCAAGGGTGTTCTGTGCCCCGCAGCCTGCCTATATTGACCCGGTGCTGGATGCAGAGGCTAATAGCCAAAGGCTAGGCAATGCGGGCGTAGAGGCAGTTCATTGGAGCAGGCAACATGGGCAGATTGATCGAGGTGAACGACCGGTTTCAAACCGGCTATTCCTATCGGCTTGAGCAGCCGGAAGGCGCTGGTTTTGCGGATGATTTCCACCCCTTTTATACACCTTCCGAGATGCTCGCCATGGGGGTGTTTGAGGGAAAATACTGCAATGACTGCCGCGACGAGCTGCCGGGCAGCTGGTTTGACGGCGCGCGACTTTCGGACCTGGCGGACCCAACGGTGAACTATTTTGGCATCAAGAGCCGTCAGCCATTGTCGATCTGGCGCGAAAAGGGCTGGATCTATGGCCCGGATCCCCGCGGTTGGTTCCAGTGGTATTGCCGCTATTACCTTGGCCGCCGTCTGCCGCAGATCGATGCCATCCAGATCAAGCGTTGGCGGGCATTCCGGCGCCATGCAGGGCAGGTACGCGCCAATTGCCAGCCGGGTGATCCCTTTTGCCGTCCGCGTCAGCGCCAGGCGCTACTGCAATGGGCGCATGAGGCGCTGATCTGAGCACGGTTTAGCCTTTGGTTTTGCCGCTGCGGGCCTGATGGGCGGCCCACAGATCCGGGCGGCGCGTCCTGGTGATCTCTTCGCTCATCTGCTGACGCCATTCGGCAACTTTCCCGTGGTGGCCGGACATCAGAACATCGGGGATCTTGCGGTCCTTCCAGTCGGCCGGGCGGGTGTATTGCGGGTGCTCCAGCAGACCGGAGGAAAAGCTCTCTTCCTCGGTGGAGGCCTGATTGCCCAGCACGCCGGGGATCAGCCGCACGGTGGCATCAATCAGCGCCTGCGCTGCGATCTCGCCACCGGTCATGACAAAATCCCCAAGCGAGACTTCCTGAATGCCGTAATGCTCCAGCACCCGTTCATCGACGCCCTCAAAGCGGCCGCATAACAGGGTCATACCATCGCAACGCGCGAGGCCCTGCATCATCTGCTGGTTCATCGGCTTGCCGCGCGGGGATAGATAGATCAGCGGCCAGTTGCCCGTTGTCCCTTCCATGGTATGGTCGATTGCTTCGCCCAGAACATCAGGCCGCAGAACCATGCCAGCGCCGCCGCCCGCGGGTGTGTCGTCGACATTGCGGTGTTTTCCCTTGCCAAATCGGCGCAGGTCCACCGTTTCCAACTGCCACAGACCCTCCTGCAGAGCCTTTCCGGTGAGGCTTTCGCCCAATACGCCGGGAAAAGCCGTGGGAAACAGCGTTATGATCTTGGCTTTCCACACATTCACAAGATCCGGTGTGGGCGTCATCAGCTCACGCGGTTTGAAAGAGGGGCGGATGGCCTTTCGGCCATGGGATTTGCTGGGGGTATCGGTCATGGCTTCGTCCTCGGGAATGGGCGCCGAAGGCGCAAGGGGCAAAGCCCCTGTTTTTCTGCGATCAGAAAAGACCGTCAGGTGGATCGGCAATGATCCGGCCGGTTCCAAGGTCAACGGTTGGCACTGCCTCTAATGTGAAGGGCAGCAATACGGTGTCTTTCAGCCCCTGACCGTGGATTTCCAGCAGATCGCCCGCGCCGTGGTTCATCACGTCCTTCACCTGACCCAGCAGCGCGCCACCGGTGTCGAAGACCTCCAATCCGATCAGGTCGGAGTGGTAATACTCGTCATCGGGCAGGCTGGGCAGCTGATCGCGGCGCGCATAGAGCTTCACCCCTTTGATCGCATCGGCATCTTCTTTGGTCTCAATACCACCCAGAATGGCCGTGAACCCATTTTTCACCTGACGGGTTAGCACCAGGGGATAGCTCTTGCTGCCGTCCTCGTTGGACAGCGGGCTATAGCTTTCAATGTCTTCCGGGTTGGCGCAGAAGCTTTTGATGCGGACTTCGCCGCGGACGCCGAAGGCGCCGGAGACAACGCCTACACAGACCAGATCGCTCATTGGATTGTTCCTTTGCAAATGCCGTTCGTCACGCTGCCGCCAGCGGCGGTACAGCGGTCGGTATGGGCGTTGCGTTCGTGAAATATGCCCGCCAGAAAGGCGATGGCAACAAAGATGGGAAAACGGATCAGTTTGAACATGGGCTAGCGCGTCTCCACCGGTAGATCGGCCTGCCGGCTCTCCCAGCCTTGTTGTTCGAGTTCGGGTGTGTCGGACATCTCCTGTGGATGGCCAAGACAGAAATAGCCGATCAGCCGCCAGTCTTCAGGGGCTTTCAGATCGCGGTTTAACTGGTCGGGATCAAGGACAGATACCCAGCCAAGCCCCAGCCCTTCAGCGCGCAAAGCCAGCCAGAGCAGAGTGATGGCGGTGACCACAGAATAGCGGCGCATTTCCGGCATTGTGGCAGCGCCCAACCCGTGGCCCTGCTGGGTTTCGTCGTCGCAGTAGACCGCCAGTTGTACCGGGGCGTCCTGCATGCCGGAGAGTTTGAGGGAGGCGTATTTGGCAGCGCGCTCACCGCTGTAGCCTTGCAGAGCCTGCGCATTGGCGGCTTGGAAATTCTTCAGGGCAGCATCCCGGGCGGCATCGCTTTGGATGCGCAGGATGCGCCAGGGTTCGCTCAACCCCACCGAGGGGGCCAGCTGGAAGGCAGAGAGGCAGCGCGCAAGCACTGCCTCGTCCACCGGATCCGAGCGGAACCGGCGCACATCGCGCCGGAGCCGCATCAGCAGATCAAGCTCGCTGCGGAAATCCGCGGAGAACGCGTGGTCCCGCAGCTTCAAGATCTTACTCTGCGTCTGCAGGCGCTTCGGCAGCTTCAGCTGCTTTGGCGGCTTTTTCTTCTGCGCGCTCAACGGCTTTCTTGCCGGGGGCACCCTTCTTGGGGTTGGAGCGGTCGGCCTTTTCGCGCACGCCGGCTGCTTCCAGCATACGGGCGATACGGTCGGTGGGCTGGGCGCCCTGGTCGAGCCAGTGCTGAACGCGCTCCATGTCCATTTTCACGCGCTCTTCGCTGTCTTTGGGCAGCAGCGGGTTGTAGGTGCCCAGCTTTTCGATGAAGCGGCCATCACGCGGCATGCGGCTGTCCGCAGCAACGATACGGTAGAAGGGGCGCTTTTTGGAGCCGCCGCGGGCGAGACGAATTTTCATAGCCATGAGAGATTCTCCTTTGAGTGGCTTTGAGCAGCGGGGCAGGCCCGCCGTCATTCTTTAGGTTCTTGCGTTTCGGCGCGGGATGCGCCTGACGTCACTTACTCCTGGTGCTTCTTGTGGTGACGGATCACCTCTTCGATGACGAAGTTCAGGAATTTCTTGGCAAATTCCGGGTCCAGCCCGGAATCTGTGGCGAGGTTTTCCAGCCGTGCAATCTGCTTGGCTTCGCGGTTCGGGTCCGAGGGCGGAAGGTCGTGTTCGGCCTTCAGGACGCCCACGTCCTGGGTGTGTTTGAAACGTTCGGCCAGGGTGTAGACGAGGATGGCGTCCAACCGGTCGATGCTTTCGCGGTGGCCCTTCAGCAGCGCGGCTGCGCGGGCTACGGGATCTTGAATATCAGTCGTCATATCGCTCTCCGCAGTGCAGAAAAATCCGGCGTAGCCGGGGCGGTGATACCCGTGCACCGCGCGTGCACAACCCGTACACCGCCGCAGCGCAGAAAATCGTTACGAGAAAGGAGGTCAGTCAAGCGCCCAGCCTTTCGGTTTGAACATGGGATCGGCGTAATGGCCGACTTCCATCTCGATGCCATGGGCCAGCTGCGAGCCTGCCAGATCGGCCGGGGCCGGATGGCGGTAAACCGCATCATTGCCGTCCACGGTGGCGGCCTCATGGTCCTTTTTGGCGCCCAGCCGTTCGGCGAGGCGGATCGAGTCCAGGTTCTTGGGGTCGATGTAGGACACGGCCGTGTCCCAGCCCAATTCACCATAGGCATAGTCACGCGCCGCGTTGGTGGCTTCGAGTGCGTAGCCATGGCCGGCCGCATCGGGCCAGATCACCCAGGCGAGTTCTTTTTCCGGCCAGCCCGCAGGCTGCCAGCCGCCGGCCATGCCGTAGGTTTCATCCGTCACCTTGTCGTGGATCATCCACATGCCAAAGCCATGGATCTGCCAATGGCCGATTTCGGCGGCATAGAGCATCCAGCTTTCATAGGTGTTCAGCGGACCACCCATGAAACGTGCGCGATAGGAGGTGAACGTCGCCTTGAAGTTCGGATAGTCCGAGGCTTCCGGCCCGCGCAGCACCAAACGTTTGGTTTCGATGACGGGAATGTTCTTGGGCATTACGCGTCCCTCTCTGTCGACGGGCGGGCCGTGTGCATGGTGAAAAGAATGCTCATGCGTAGGCCTCCATTCCGCCGTTTTCCAGATCCGTCGGGCCAAGATGGCGCCAGACCTGCAGGGTGCCATAGGCCGGGTGGTCGTAGTCCGTCTCGTGGCTGGCGCCGAGCCGTTCGGCGACCTTGCGGGAGCCGACATTGTCCGGTGCGATCAGGGACACAGCCGTATCCCAGCCCAAGACGTCATAGGCGTGGGCGCGGGCTGCCTGTGCGGCCTCGGTGGCGTAGCCTTTGCCGGTGAAGCCGGACATCAGCGTCCAGCCGATTTCCGCTTCAGGCCAGGCTTCGGGATACCAAAGGCCAACATGGCCGACATAAACGCCGGTGGATTTTTCTTCGACACCCCAGAAGCCGTAGCCGCGGATCATCCAGTGGCCCAGCATCATGGCAATGGCGCGCCAGGTTTCATCGCGGCGCAGCGGGCCGCCGACAAAGCGCGACGCATCTGAGGCAAAGAATTCAGCCTCAGCGTTCAGATCGGCCTCGGACGGGGCACGCAGGATCAGCCGTTCGGTTTCAAGGCGCGGGATCAGGGTCATTGCAGCGGCCCCTTGTCATCGGCCCATGCGGCGTTCGGCTGCGGGGCGTGACGCCAGATGCGCACCTTGCCCAGCATTTTGTGATCGATCAGCTGTTCGGGCCGTGCGCCAAGACGCTGTGCCAATTTGATCGAGGTCTCGTTGTTTTCCTCAATGAGCGAGGCAACGCTGTCCCATTTCTGGTCGAAGAACAGCCAGTCGAGGATGCATTGCACCGCCTCCGAGGCCAGCCCACGGCCGCGGGCATTCTCGGTCAGGTGATAGCTGACTTCCGGTTCCGGCCAGCCAGCCGGGAACCAGGGACCGGCCATGCCCAAAACCTCATCCGACTGGCGATCGAGCAGCACAAACATGCCATAGCCGCGCAGCTGCCAGTGACCGATCAGGGTCGCCAGCGACCACCAGACGGCGTGCGCGTCTTCGGCAGCATTGATGAACAGCGGTGCGTCGTCACCTGCCAGTTTGGTGGCGGCGTCAAAGCTCGCTTCGGCCGGAGACACCAGGCGGAGCCGGGCGGAGTGCAGTTCGGGATAACGCAGATTGGTCACGCGGCACACCTCACCCGTTCCACGCAGGCTGCGCGGGCGGCAGCGAGGCTGCACAGGGGGATATGACGCAGAGGCGCGGTCATCGGTTTATTTCTTTTTCCCGAAACCGGAGAGGCCCGAGGGCAGGCCCATGCCGCCGCCGAGACCGGGCAGGCCACGGCCACCGCCCATTGCCTTGGCCGCTGCCTGCAGCGCCTTGGGGTCCATGGCTGCGGGGTCCATGCCACCGGCCATATCGGGCATGCCGCCGCCTTTGCCCATCATGCCTTTCATGGCTTCTTTCAGCATCTTGCCTTTGCCCATCTTGCCGATCTTCTTCATCATATCGGCGGTCTGGCGGTGCATTTTCAAGAGCTTGTTGAGGTCCGAGACCTGCATGCCGGCGCCAGCTGCGATGCGCTTTTTGCGGGAGGCCTGCAGCAGCGCAGGGTTGGCGCGCTCTTTCTTGGTCATCGACTGGATCAGGGCGATCTGGCGTTTGATTGCCTTGTCGTCAAAGCCGGACTGTTCGACCTGTTTGGCCATTTTATTCATGCCGGGCATCATCTGCATCATGCCCTCCATACCGCCCATCTTGAGCATCTGGTCCAGCTGCATGCGCAGGTCGTTCATGTTGAACTGACCCTTCATCATGCGCTTCATCATACGCTCGGCTTGTTCGGCCTCGATGGTGTCCTGTGCCTTTTCAACCAGCGCGACGATGTCGCCCATGCCGAGGATACGGCCTGCGATGCGGTCCGGCTCGAAGGTCTCGATGGCGTCCATTTTTTCGCCAAGGCCGACAAAGCGGATCGGCTTGCCGGTGACGGCGCGCATGGAGAGCGCCGCACCGCCGCGACCGTCGCCGTCCATCCGTGTCAGGACCACGCCGGAGATGCCGATCTTGGTGTCAAACTCTTCGGCAACTTCGACTGCGACCTGACCGGTCAGACCGTCGACCACCAGCAGGGTTTCGCGCGGGGTGACGACGTTGCGGACGTCCTCGACCTCCTGCATCAGGGTCTCGTCGATGTGCAGACGACCGGCGGTGTCGAGCATATAGACGTCATAGCCGCCAAGGGCGGCCTGCTGTTTGGCGCGTTTGGCGATGTCGACGGGTTTCTGGCCCTTGACGATGGGCAGGGTGTCGACGCCGATCTGGGTGCCGAGAATGGCCAGCTGGTCCATCGCCGCCGGGCGGTAGACGTCGAGCGAGGCCATGAGGACGCGTTTGCCCTCTTTTTCCTTCAGGCGTTTGGCGAGCTTACCTGTAGTGGTGGTCTTACCAGACCCCTGCAGGCCGACCATCAGGATCGGTGCGGGCGGGCTGTCGATTTTCAGCTGGCCCGGGTCTTCTTCGCCGCGCAGGGTTTCGACCAGCGCATCATGCACGATCTTGACGACCTGCTGACCGGGGGTCACCGATTTGGTCACGGCCTGGCCGGTCGCCGCTTCCTGCACCTTCTTGACGAAGTCGCGGGCCACCGGCAGCGAGACATCGGCCTCCAAGAGGGCCACACGCACTTCGCGCAGCGCGGTTTTGACGTCTTCCTCGGACAGGGCACCCTGTTTGGTCAGCCGGTCGAAGACGCCAGAGAGACGTTCGGATAGATTTTCAAACATGCCCTCGGCCTCCTGCGCCGTCTTCCTGCTTTGGTGTCCCTGATATGTAGGGAGCAACCGGTCCATACACAATTGCCCCCACGGGCGTAACACGCTGGTGGGGGGCGATCCCGGCACTGTGGCCATGGGACCGGAAGACTCAGAGACTCCCGGATGTGCGCCATGCGTTACGCCTTTGGAGGTGGGGAGTCAAGCCAAGCAGGGCGATGCGGGGGGTTCAGCCCCGTTGCCGTGTTGTTTTCGGGGCGGCGTCCAGCCAGCGGTTCACCGCATCGACCAGTTTCTTGGGGCCTGTGCCATTGGTGTAGCTCTGCATGATCGGGTGCGGGCCCGCGCCCAGCATCAGCACCGGACGATAGAGCGTTGTGCCGCGTCCGTCCGGGGTGGAGGACCGGGTGGTCTGCAGCTCGGCGCCTGTCAAAGGGGCCAGTGGCAGAACCGTTTCGCCATAGCCAAAGACCGAGCGACGCCGGATAATGATTTCCCCACGCGATCGATCCAAAATGACCTGCGTGCGGCGGACAAAGGCAGCAAAGGCGCCCCCCCCCAGCAACACGCCGGTGCCACCGAACAACAGACCGAACCAGGGTTCTTCGGTGGCGATTATCAAACCGGCGGCAGCAAAAATGAGAATAAACAGGGTGATCCCTACGCCGATGGCGAGGGGGCGGTTGGCGATGATCAGCTGATCTGGCGTGTCGCGGACAATCTGCATGAAGGGCAATTTAGCACGTAACGGTGCCGAGTCTCACGAAAACTTGATGAGGTCGGATCGCTCTGTCGCAACGGGCTTTATGCGCAGATGACCTTGGTTGAAGTTGCCCTATTTAAATCAGGTGACCCATGGTCGCAGGTATGCGCGTCGCTGCATCGTTCGGCGGCCAGACGGCCCGTCATGCGCATAACATTGCCATGGGGTGAGGCAGTGCAAATTCAGGCTGAAATCCAAACGGGGTGCCGCTGGGCGAGCACCGCGTGATTGCGGGTGGTGCCAACACGCCGTGAAAGGATCAGCCGCATGAGAGTTTTTACTATTTTGGGACCATCGCACGCAGGCAAGACCACGCTTGCCACTGCCCTTGCCGCGATGGAAGGGCCTGCGGGCAAGCGTCAGGATGTCGCCGGGGTGGCTGCGGTGCAGCCCTTTACCTTCATGGATGAAGACTGGGCTGCGATCGATATTGCCGGTGGCACCGAAACCCTGGCTGAAGCGGGCCCCGCGCTGGCCGCCAGTGACGCGGCCATTGTCTGTGTCCCGGCAGATGCTGGGGCTGCGGTGCTTGCTGCCCCCTACCTTAGGCTGGTCGAAGAGGCGGGGCTCCCCGCCTTTCTTTTTGTCAATAAGATCGACGCCACGCAGGACCGGGCGGCGGATATCGTTGCGGGGCTTCAGGCCTACTGCCGCCACAATGTGATCCTGCGGCAGGTACCGATCCGCGAAGGTGGTACGGTCACCGGCGCGGTTGATCTGATTTCCGAGCGCGCCTGGCATTACGAGGAGGGCAAAGCCTCGTCGCTGGTCAAACTGCCGTCCGCGATGCTGGCGCGCGAACAGGAGGCGCGCGGTGAACTGTTAGAAGCGCTGGCCGATTACGACGACCATCTGATGGAGGAGCTGATCGAGGATCACGCGCCATTGGCGGCCGAGGTTTATGACGTGGCGGCCAAAGTGGTGCAGCACAAGGATCTGATCCCGGCCTTTCTGGGCGCGGCGAGTCATGGAAACGGGCTTCACCGGCTGATGAAGTCCCTGCGCCATGAATGCCCCGGTGTCGAAGACACGTCGCGCCGCCTGTCTGTGCGGGGCAATGCGGTGGCGGTGGGCTGTCTGGGGGATCAGGTGAAACATCTGGGCAAGACCATCGTGGTGCGGGCGCTGGGCGGGCCTGTCGGGACCGGTGATCCGGTGGGCGGGGCCTCGCTGGGATCGCTCACCGCGCTGGCCGGCGCGGTGCCCTTGCAGCCCGGAAGCCTTGGTCTGGCGGCAAAGTCGGATCACTTGAATCTGGGCAGCTTCTATACAGCGAGCGGCAGCACGCCCTTGCCCGGCTGGGCGTTGCCGCGGGCGCCATCGTTCCGGCGTATCGTCACACCGCAGCACGAGCGTGATGACGTGCGCCTGTCTGCAGCACTGGAGCGGCTGGCCGAGATTGACCCGGCCTTGCAGGTCGAACAGCACCCCGAAAGCGGCCATGCGCTGCTGAATCTTCAGGGACCATTGCATCTGCGGCGGGTGAAAGAGGTGCTGAAGCGGAGTTTTGCCATCGACGTTGGAGAGGAACCGGTGCCGCCGGCGCTGCGCGAGACGATCACCAAGACGGTCAGCCATAATCATCGCCATCGCAAGCAATCCGGCGGTGCCGGCCAGTTTGCCGATGTGCAGATTGACATTGGCCCCGGCGCACGTGGTTCAGGGTTCGTATTCTCCGACGTGGTGAAAGGCGGCGCCGTGCCAAAAAATTATATCCCCTCGGTCGAGGCCGGCGCGGCAGAGGCATTGGCCGCAGGTCCAAACGGCCACCCGGTGGTGGATGTGGCCATTGTTCTGAAAGACGGCAAGCACCATTCGGTGGACAGTTCCGACTTTGCCTTTCGCATGGCGGGAAAGCTGGCGGTCAAGGACGCCATGGCCGAGGCCGGTGCTGTGTTGTTGCAGCCGATCATGAAGGTGCAGATCCATGTGCCCAGCGACTACACCGGCAGTCTGGTGCCGGTGGTCAGCGGTATGAAGGGGCAGATTCTGGGTTTTGACAGCCACCCGGATGCGGCGGGCTGGGACGTGTTCGAGGCGCTGTTGCCAACGGCGGCGCAGGATGACCTGTGTACAGCACTGGCCAGCTCCAGCCGGGGCACCGGATGGTTCACCACGCAATTTGACCACTACCAGGAGGCAAAAACAGAGGATTTCGCCCCTGCCTGAGGGCTTTGCCCGCACTCGACGGGATGCCAGGTCAGCCTGTCAGGGGCTGACCTCGATCCCGATACTGTTGAGCAGGTGATGCTGTTGGTCTGCCGAGATGTTCATCGAGGCATAGGCTTTGACATCTGTCAGATCAAAGCCCTGCAGATTGCTGCCGGTCAGATTGGCACAGCTGAAATCGGCGCCGGTGAGCGTGGCAAATCCCAGCTCGCTGTTGGTGAGGCTGGCATTGACCAGCCGTGATTTGCGCAGATCCGCGCCGGTGAGGTCACAGTCGCGTATCTCGCAGGAGCTGAGGTTGAGATCGGCGAGCAATGCATCCTGAAGCGAGCAGTCCTTGAAGGACACGGCGTTATAGTTTTTCCGCCCCAGCTTGCGCGAGAAATCGGTGCTGTCAAACTGCGCGCCCAGCAGTTTGCATCCCGCAAATGCCACATCATAGGCATCGCAGCCGGTGAAGAGAGCGAGCGACAGATTGCAGTTGGTGAACCGGGCCAGCGCCATGTCGCCGAGCCTGAATTCAACGCCGCGTTTGTCCTCGGCTGAGAAGAAATTGCAGTTCTGGAACACCGCCTCACGCAATTCGGCACTGGCGAAATCGCAGGCGTGAATGTCACAGCCGGTCCATGTGCTGGCCACCAGAACATCGCCCTTGATACGGGTGTTGCGCAGCAGGCAATCCTCGAAGGTCAATTCCTGATCGTCATCGATCAGCTCGAAATCGAAACCAGAGAGATCGCGGTCGCGGCAGCCGCCCTCTGTCAGGATCTCTTGGAGGGTCGCCTTTTGTTTCACCGGAAGTGTCCTTTGATATGTGCGACAGGGCCGCTGTCGATCTGTTATGCCCGCGGGGGCGATTTACCCTCAAGGAAAAAGCGCGCTGCGGGCCGCGCGACTGTGCATTGCCCCTTGCATTTTGCAGCAAGCCGGCGTGATCTGCACGGGATTTCAATGCCGTTTCGGAGCCTGTAACATGGATGCGTCTTCTGCTTTTCAGGACAGCCTGCCCACCTCCTCTGATGCGTTGCTGGCGCAGCTGGACACATGGGGGCTGAGCTATCTTCTGCATGAACATGTGCCGCTGCGCACCGTGGAAGAGGCCAAATCGGTCGAGGCGCAGATGGCGGTGGCGGGCGAAAGCGCGCTGCGCCTGAAAAACCTCTATCTGCGTGACCGCAAGAAGCGGAACTATCTGGTCAGCCTCGAACAGGACCGCGAGATCGACCTGAAGGCGCTGGGCAAGGAACTGGGGGTGGGGAACCTGTCCTTTGGGTCAGCCGACCGCCTGTTTGAAAACCTCGGCATACGCCCCGGCGCGGTGAGCCCACTGGCAATGATCAACGGCACGGCCAAGGGCGTGTCCTTTTATATGGACAGTGCGGCGCGCGTGGCAGAGACCATCTATATGCATCCGCTGGTCAATGATCGCACCATAGCGATGCCGCGCGAGGGGCTGATGGGGTTCTTTGAACAGATCGGGGTCACGCCATTTTGGCTGGACTGATCGGGGGCCCTTGGCGTTATGGCGATGCGGCGGGTCTTTGATCCAGCGAAGCCGGTTTAAACGGCGACTTTCACGGCGGCGTTGGCGTCTTCTTCCTTCGCCGGGGCGGGGGCCGGCGTTTCGGGCGCGGTTTGAGGCGGCTGCTGAGGTGTATTGTCTTCATTTTTGGCGGCGTTCAACCAGCTGTTCACAGCCTCCACCGTTTCCTCAATATGGGCCCGGTTCCCCCATAGATCCGGCACATGCCAGACGCGCCCATCGACCAGACGGAAGCGAGGCTGATAGCGAAATTCGGCCTCTTTCGGGTCCTTGCGGCCGAGTTCCAGCGCCTGAATATCAGCGAGAGGCACTGTTTTTGGCTGGACCCGGACCGGGCGCACCCGGATGAATGTGATTCGCCCGGCTTTTCGGTCGAGGATCAACGCCCAGTTGCGGCGACGTCCACGGTGCCATGCATCGCGCAGGTTTAGTGTGATGGCCGCCAGAAGCCCTGCGAGGCAAGCCCAGTCACCTAAGGATACAACGGTTGGGGAAAATACCTGCTCCAACAGCTTGATGCCAAAAGCCGCCGCTAGAATAAGGGCGGCGGCAAGCGGGCTGGCATAGCCGCTGGGGGCTGGAGAAATTTTCAGCCGGTCAAATGTGTTGGCAGATAAAATCATCCGGCCAAGCTGACCCCTGACCGGATTTGTGTCAAGTCGGTTTATGCGGCCAATTTTGCGATTTCTTCACGTGCTCGGCTCAACGCACCTTCGGCATCGCCAACCATGGCGTCGGCGGCAATAATGGCCACATCCGTAATTCCGATAAAGCCCAGAACATGGCGCAGATATCCGGTCGCAAAATCGTATTCTGACCCCACGGTTGTGCCGCCGGATGCAACCGCTAGGACAGCGCGTTTGCCCTTAAGCAGGCCTTCAGGTCCGTTGCTACCATAAGAAAACGTAACGCCGGCGCGGGCAACAAGGTCGACCCAGGCCTTGAGATTGGCAGGGACAGAGAAATTATAGACCGGTACGCCAATGACCAGTGTATCTGCGTCTTGCAATTCGCCCACCAAGACGTCGGACAGGGCGAGCTCTGCCTTTTGTGCGGCGCTGCGCTGGTCGGCGGCGGTGAAATTGGCGCCGACCCAAGCTTCGCTAAGCACTGGCAGCGGGGTGGCAAGATCACGGTGGATCACTTTTTCAGCGCCGAGTTTGGCGACGATCTGCGCGGTCAGCGCGCGTGTGGTGGATCCTTCGGTACGGGCGGAAGCGTCAATTTGCAGGATAGTCTTAGTCATGGGGTGGCTCCTTCAAGTGTCTGTTGTCTTGCTTCAGAAGTGGGGCATTGCAAATTTGAACACAACACTGCTATATCAACACTAGATGTGCAAAATTGCGCATACGTGAATGGGTGTTCGGAGGTCGGAATGGACAATTGGGACGAGGTGCGGACGGCCTATCAGGTTGCGCGCATGGGCACGGTGAGCGGTGCAGCCGAGGTGTTGGGCGTGCACCACGCCACGGTGATCCGCCATATCGACGCCATCGAAGGCCGGTTGGGGGTAAAACTGTTTCAACGCCACGCCCGCGGCTATACGCCGACCGAGTCGGGGCAGGATCTGCTGCGGGTGGCGCAGGCCACGGATGATCAGTTCAGCCAGTTGGTGGGGCGGCTCAAAGGGCAGGGCGATGATGTGTCCGGCGATTTGGTTGTGACTTCTCTGGCCGGTTTGGCACCGCTGTTGGTGCCGGCCCTGACCGAATTTCAACAGATGCATCCGGGGCTGACGGTGCGCTTTTTGACTGGTGAGCGGTTGTTCCGGCTGGAATACGGCGAGGCCCATGTGGCAGTGCGCGCCGGCAAGGCACCGGAACAGCCCGACAATGTGGTCCAGCCCTTTGTGCGCCAGCGCATCGGGCTTTATGCCACCAAGGGTTATGTCGACCGGTTTGGCCCCCTAAAGGGTGTGGAGGATTTTGCCAACCACCGTTTCGTGGGCGCCGATGATGAAAACAGCCGGGCTCCGTTTTCGATCTGGCTGCGCCAGAACGCCCCGGCCGAGGCGATCACCTTTCGCGGCGCCGAAGGCTTTACCCTGCAGGAGGCGGTGCTGTCTGGTGCCGGTATCGGCTTCCTGTCGGTCTGGGAGGCGGCGCGGCATGAGGATCTGGTGCAAATGATGGAGCCGCTGCCGGAATGGGAGGGCCCGTTGTGGCTGGTCACCCATGTGGATCTGCACCGCACTGCCAAGGTGCAGAGCTTTCTGACCTTCCTGAAGGACCGCGCACAGGGCTGGGCTCTGTGACCCTGGCGATGCGCGGCCATCTGGCGATGCTGATGTTTTCGGCCCTTGTGGCCGGATCCTTTTCGCTGGGCGTGATGGTGGCGAATGAGGTGACGCCGGTGGCGCTGATGGCGGCGCGCTTTGCGCTGGCGGGCGCGCTCATCGGAGCAGTGGCCTGGGGCAGCGGGCGGCTGAAGCGGCAGTATTTTCGTGCACCCTGGCGGTTTGGCGTGCTGGGAGGGCTCTTTGCCATCTATTTTGTGCTGATGTTCCAGGGTTTGAAAACCGCTTCACCCGTCAGTGCCGCGGCCGTGTTCACCCTGACCCCGGTGATCAGCGGTCTGTTTGGCTGGCTGTTGCTGCGCCAGAAGACCACAGCGCGCATGGGTTTGGCGCTGGGCATAGGGGCGGCGGGGGCGGTCTGGGTGATTTTTCGGGCGGATCTGAGCGCGTTGCTCGCCTTTCAGATCGGACGCGGAGAGATGGTCTATTTCTGGGGCTGCGTTGCTCATGCGATTTATACGCCCATGGTGGCGCGGCTGAACCGGGGGGAACCTGCCGTTGCTTTCACGTTTGGCATGCTGATCGCGGGCGGGCTGATCCTGCTGGTCCTTGGCTGGGGGGATATCCGCGCAACCGAGTGGACCACGCTGCCACCCATCGTCTGGATTGGGCTGGTCTATCTGGCGGTTTTTGCCTCGGCGGCGACTTTTGTGCTGTTGCAGTTTGCGACGTTGAATCTGCCCTCGGCCAAAGTGATGGCCTATACCTATCTGACACCCAGCTGGGTGATCCTGTGGGAGATCGCGCTGGGCCGCGAAACGCCACCGCTGGCGGTGTTGCCGGGGATTGGTCTGACGGTTCTGGCGCTGGTCCTGCTGCTGGAAGGCGACGCGCCGCCGCTCAGGCGACGGGCCTGAGCGGGAGGCGCATTAGCGGCGCCCCTCGCGCAGCCAGGCGGCGGTGATAAAGAACACGGCCAGCAGCAGAGTCAGCCAGGCTGGCATAAGCGGGCTTTGGGTGACGGCCAAAGTCTCGTAGGCATTGCGCGGGGTCAGCCCGATCCAGTTGCGCCCTGCCGCAGGCCGCCCGGCCCGGATGTTGCGCAGCGTGGGCAGGCCCTCCTCCAGCCGGAATGCGCCACCCTTGAGCGGTTTGATCACAGGGGCCAGCACGGCGGCGGTGGCGATGGTCTGTTCAAATTCACGCGGCGCGGCCGGCCCCAGGCCCACGACGGTGTCGCGCCCCCCCTCTGACAACCGGTAGAGCCCCGGTTCCGGCCCGTCGTAATAGCCGTCCCAAAGGCCCGGCCCGCTGCCGGAGAGGGACAGATCAACGGTGCTGCCATCCGGGTTGGTGACGGTGACGGTGCCTATGTCCTCGGACAGGCTGCGGCGCAGGATATGCATTGTCTGACCGCGGGTCTCCGCCCAGAGCGCCTCTTCCTCCAGTTCGGGTTCCTTCATCATCCAATGGGCCAGACGGCGCAGCAGCTCCAGCTGGGGCCCGCCGCCCTCGTAGCCGCGGCTCCATAGCCAGGCGTGATCCGAGGCCAATAGCGCAACCCGTCCGGCGCCGACCCGATCGAGCACCAGCAGTGGGCGCTGGTCGCTGCCTTCCATCACCACGTGGCCTGAGGGGTCTTCGACCTCGATCTGGCGCAGCCAGCGGCCCCATGTGGCGGCGCCTTTTAAGTCGGCGGTGACAGGGTGACGGCTGCCGATGTCGGTGATAGCGGGGCGATAGGCTTCTTCCAGCACCCGCGCCGAGGGGCTGGCGGGCAGGACTGATGCCAAGGGTGAGCGGAAGATACTGTCCGCCGAGGCGAAATCGGGGCCGGCCGCAACCAGCACGGCGCCGCCGTCCTCTACATAACGGGCGACATTGTCGAGATAGATCGCAGGCAGGATGCCCCGGCGTTTGTAGCGGTCAAAGATGATCAGGTCGAAGTCGTCGACCTTTTCCAAAAACAACTCTCGGGTGGGGAAGGCGATCAGCGACAGTTCATCTACCGGCACCCCGTCCTGTTTCTCAGGCGGGCGCAGGATGGTGAAATGCACCAGATCAACTGAACTGTCCGATTTCAGCAGGTTGCGCCAGGTGCGCCCGCCAGGGTGGGGCTCGCCCGAGACCAGAAGCACCCGCAGCCGGTCGCGCACGCCGTTGATCTGGATCAGCGCCGAATTGTTGCGGTCTGTCAGCTCGCCTTGCGCGGCGGGAACGGTGAACTGGATCACATTGCGCCCGCCATGCGGCAGGGTCACGGGCAGGTCGATATTGCGCCCGATAGGCAGGGAGAACCGCTGCGGCGCTTCGCCGCCGACCGATATGAGCAAGGGTGCCTCGCGAGCGCCAGCGGGGGCGGCGCCCTGATCTTCGATCCTGAGGGTCAGGGTGACGGGTTCGCCAATGATGGCAAAGGAGGGCGCGTTGGTGACTGTCAGGCGGCGGTCCCAGTCGCTGTCGCGCCCGGTTAGCAGAACATGCATCGGGGCAGGCAGAACCGGGGCGGCGTCACTGTCATGCACCTGTCCATCCGAGATTGCGATGATGCCGGCAATCTGGCCGCGTGGTTCTTCGGCCAGCGCGTTGGTGATGGCCTCCATCAGCCGGGTGCCGCCGTCGCCGTCACTGTCGGGCAGGGTGATCTGGCGCAGATCAGTGCCGGGGCGGTCGCTGATGCGGCTGGCAATCTCTTCTGCGGCGCGCGCCGTTTGGTCGGGGCGGTCCGACAGTTGCTGGCTGGCGGTGTGATCGGTGACAAGAAGTACGATGTCATTCAGCGGCGCGCGGTCTTCGACCTGATAGACCGGCCCGGTGAGGGCGGCCAACGCCGTCAGCGCGGCCAGCAGGCGCAGGGCCGCGCCGGTCAGGCGTTTCCAGACGGCCAGACCCAGCGCTGCCCCGCTGATTGCGGCCAGCACGGCGATCACTGCCCAGGGCACCAATGGGTCAAAGAGGATGGTTTGTGTCATTGTCCCAGCCTGTCCAGAAGGGCGGGCACATGCACCTGATCGGATTTATAATTGCCGGTCAGCACATGCATCACCAGATTGACGCCAAAGCGAAAGGCCAGCTCGCGCTGGCGTTCCCCGGCGAAACCGCGCCCGATAGGGTACATTTGCCGTCCGCCCGCATCCACCGCCCAGGCCGAGGCCCAGTCATTGCCGCCGATCACAACCGGCGTCACCCCGTCGTTGAGATTGCGAAACGGCAGGCCTTCGATCTGTTCGGTGCCGGTGGCAGCGGCCTCGACCCAGAGCGTGCCCCGGCTGTGGCGGCCGGGGAAATCCTGCAGCAGATAGAAGGTACGGGTCAGCACGTGGTCTTCGGGCACCGGCTCCAGTGGCGGAATGTCCAGCGCGCGGGCCAGTTGCTGCAGTTTGCGCGCATTGGGCGTGGTGGCGCCGCTGCTGGCCAGATCCGCATCGCGGGTGTCAAAGAGGATCATGCCACCGGCCTGCAAATAGGCGTTGAGCTTTGCATAGGCCTCGGCCGAGGGGCGCGGCTGGCTGAGTGTGATCGGCCAGTACAACAGCGGATAAAAGGCCAGTTCGTCGCGTTCAAGGTCGACGCCTGTTGGGCTGGCCGGTTCAACGGACGTGCGGAAATAGAGCGTATTGCTGAGGCCGGTCAGCCCAGCCTGCGCCAGAGCGTCGATCTGGGCGTCACCGGTCAGCACATGGGCCAGCACCATTTCCGCAGCCAGTGCCGGCGGTGGCGGGGGGCGCACCTGTGCCGGTGCGTCGGTTGGCAGGGAGACCGTGCCAAACCCGAGGATCAGCGCCGTGAGCGTGGCACGCGATGACGTCAGCCGACCAGACAGCAGCAGGGACGCCAGAATATCCGCCGCCAATAGCAGCAGTGCCAAGCTGAGCAGCAGGCCACCCAATGCGCGTTCCGGTGCGGCTGCACTGCCGGTCACCGCGACATTGGCGGGCCAGACCGATGGCGACAGTACACTGTCACCCGTCAGCACATTGCGCGCCAATGTGCGGCCACCGCTTTCATAGACACCGGGGCGCATGTCTGGCCCTGGCGGGGTTGCGATCAGATCCGGCCCGGCAATGCCGCTCAGTCGGCCGGCATCGGCATGTCTGCCCAACCCATCGAGCACCGAAATGGGCGTCCATGTGGTGCCTTCAAGCTCCTCTGCGCTGGGCGTACGGGCGGCACTGGACACGGACAGCCGCTCCAGCATGCCGACAAACAGGCCGGACAGCGGCAGGCTGCTCCATTCGGCATTGGCGGTTACATGGAACAGCACCACCTTCCCCTTGCCCAACGGCTTGCGGGTGACCAAAGGCGTGCCGTCGCCGAGGGCCGCGATCATGGTGTTGGCCAGATCCGGCCCCGGCTGCGCCACCACCTGCGAGGTCACGGTGACTTCATCCGGTACGGTCAGGCCGAAAAACGGTGAGTCTTCGGCAAAGGCGGCCAGCTGTTTGGGCTCTCCCCAGCTCATCGCGCCACCGATGCTGCGGCCCCCGCTGCGCAAGCGGACCGGCATCAAAGGGTGGTCCGCGTCGCGGGCCAGATCACTGGCGGCCAGTCGCGGTCCGGCAAAGCGCAACAGCAGGCCGCCGTCGGTGACCCATTCTATGAGGGCGGTCTCTTCGGCGGGCGGCAGAGAGGCGACATCGGCCAGAATGACTGCGTCAGGATTGGCGGGCAGCAGGCTGGCGAGCGTGCCTTCATAAAGGTCGGCGGTGGGTTCCAATGCCTGGCGAAGATAGTGGAGCGGCGACAGCAGGGCGAGGCCTTCGTTGCCGGCCTGCGAGGAAATCAGCGCGATTTCGCGGCGGCGCAGGGAATCGTCGGTGAGGGCAACGGCGCCAGCCGACCGGGTGCCGCCGATTTCGAAGCGGGTGATCCGGGACCGCAGTTCGGGGGGTAGGGTCAGCTGCGCTTCGGCCCCGGTTGCGCCCTCGGCAAAGGTCAGGGTTGCGGTGGCAAGGCTGCGCAGGGTGCCGCCGGGATCAGGGCCGCGGGCGATGACCGTGGCCTCTTGGGCGGCAGCGCCCCGGCTGCGCAGGGCGCTGAGGGCAATGGAGCCGTCGTCAAACCGGGCAGGCTTCAACCCGAGGGTCGAGCTGCGGGTCTGGATCACCAGTAGGTCGCCACGGTCCTGTAAGACCTCTATGACAGAGGGTCGGGCCGCATAGTCCAGCCCGTCGTCGAACCAGAGGCTGTCAAAGCCACCGCTGGCGGCGGCAATCTGGTCCAGCGCTTCGCCTATCTGCGCCTCGGTCGGTTGCCATGGCTGTGGTGTCAGCCCGGCAATCCGGCTGCGCCAGTCAGAGGCGGCCATGAAGTTCAGTGGTTCGGGCGCGGTGAGGCGCAGAACCGCAACCGGACGATTTGCGCGGCCTGCTTCCGACAGTTCGGCCTCCAGCCGGTCACGGGTTTCCTCCCACGCAGCTGCCCCGGCCCAGCTGGCATCCAGTACCACCAGCAAAGGGCCGCTGCCGCTTTGGTCGCGGGCGGGGTTCAGAACTGGCCCGGCAAGGCCGATGATCAGCGCTGCCACCGCCAGCATCCGCAGCAGCAGCAGCCACCAAGGGGTGCGATCCGATAGGGTTTCGTCGTCTTTCAGACCCAAGAGCAGGGTGACACCGGGAAAGATCCGGCGCAGCGGCGCCGGTGGCACGGCGCGCAGGATCAGCCAGAGCAGCGGCAGGGCTGCCAAAGTGGCCAGCAGCCAGGGCGCGGTGAAGCCTATGCCAAACAAGGTGGTCATCGGCCGGTCCCGTCCAGTGCACGAAAGAGCCACAACAGCGCCGCCTGGGCGCTGTCGCCGGTGTGATGCAGTCCCAGCCGCCAGCCGGTCAGACGGCAGAGCGCCTCCAGCTCGTCGCGCCGTTCGGCCAGCCGTTCCAGATAACGGTCGCGCAGGCCCGAGGCCTTCAGGGTTTCATGGCGCAGGCTGCCCGCTGTGCTCTCAAAAATGGTGCGGCCCCGGAAGGGGAAGGATTCTTCGGCCGGGTCAAGAACCTGAAAAAGCACGCCGCGAATGCCGCGGTCGGCGGCTTTAGTCAGCGCCAGTTTCAACTCGTCAAAGGGGCCAAGGAAATCGGACAGAAACACCGCACGGGCGTGCGGGATCATGGCCCGATGTTCGGGCAGGGCATAATCGGCTTCGGTGTCGTGACACAGGGTTTCGGCCAGCCGCAGCACCTGCGTATTACCGCGCCGGGGTGGCAGGGTGGTGCCGGTGAGACCAACACGTTCACCGGCCCGGATCATCAAAATAGAGGTCGCCAGTGCCAGCAGCCGGGCGCGGGCAATTTTTTGAGGCAGATCGGGGCGTGAGCCGAACCGCATTGACGCCCCCTGATCGACCCAGAGATGCACAGACTGGGCAATCTCCCACTCGCGTTCGCGCACATATTGCTGATCGCCGCGTGCCGAGCGGCGGTGATCGATCAGGCGGCGGCTGTCACCGGGCTGGGCCGGGCGGTATTGCCAGAAATCATCGCCAAGACCGGCCCGCCGCCGCCCGTGATCGCCCAAGAGGACAGAGCCTGCCAGCTGCTCGGCCCGCACAAGGAGAGGCGGCAGGGCACCGGCCTCGACCTCGGCGCTGTGGCGCAGGGCAGTGGGCGCAGGGGCGGCGGTTTGGGTCACGCGGCGGCCCCGCTGCGGGTGAGATCAGCAGCAGTGGCGGCAATCAGATCGGGCAGGCTGTCGCCGCGCGCACGGGCGGCAAAGGTTAGCGCCATCCGGTGGCTGAGCACCGGCAGCGCCATGTCGAGCACGTCTTCGGCGCTGGGCGCAAGGCGGCCCTGCAACAGGGCACGGGCGCGGCTGGCCAGCATCAGCGCCTGCGCGGCGCGCGGGCCGGGGCCCCAGGCCACGGTTTCGGCAACGCGGGGTGCTACGCCGGGTTCATCGGGGCGGAAGGCGCGCACCAGATCGAGGATCATCTCCATCACGGAATCGCCGACCGGCATCCGTCGCAGCAGAGTCTGGGCGGCGATCAGATCGGCGCTGGAAAAGACCTGCGTGGCGGCGGCCTCTTCGGTGCCGGTGGTGGCGAGCAGGATTTCGCGCTCGGTATCGCGGTCGGGGTAATGCACGTCGATCTGCATCAGGAACCGGTCGAGCTGCGCTTCGGGCAGCGGGTAGGTGCCCTCCTGTTCGATCGGGTTCTGGGTGGCCAGCACATGGAATGGCGCGCTGAGCGGGCGGTTTTCGCCGGCAACAGTGACGGTTTTCTCCTGCATCGCCTGCAACAGGGCCGATTGCGTTCTGGGGCTCGCACGGTTGATTTCATCCGCCATCAGCAGCTGACAGAAGACCGGGCCGGGAATGAAGCGGAAAGCGCGGCTGCCATCGGTGGCCGTGTCCAGCACTTCGGAGCCAAGGATATCCGCCGGCATCAGGTCCGGGGTGAACTGGATGCGGCTGCCGTCCAGCCCCATCACGGTGGACAGGGTTTCCACCAGACGGGTCTTGCCCAGCCCCGGCAGGCCGATCAGCAGCCCGTGCCCGCCGCACAGCAATGTGGCGAGCGTCAGGTCCACGACCCGCTCCTGGCCGATGAAGCGGCGGGTGATCGAGGTGCGGGCCTGCGTGATTTTCTCTTGCAGAGCCTCGATTTCGCTCAGCAGATCGTCGGCTTCGGACATGACTTTCCCCTTGTCGCGGCATATATGAGGGTACTGTATCGCGCTGAGAGGAAATGGCAAAAGCAATGAGCGGACAAAATGCTGTGACTCCCTCTGCCGAGGGGCTGGCTGCGGCGGCGAAGACCGCCGTGCAAAAGGGCGGATTGCCGCCCGTACACCTGTGGAATCCGCCTTTCAGCGGCGATCTGGACATCCGCATTGCGCGGGATGGGACATGGTTTCACGAGGGTGGCGCGATCAATCGGATGCCTCTGGTAAAGCTGTTTTCGTCGATCCTGAAGCTTGAAGACGGCAAATTCTATCTGGTGACGCCGGTCGAAAAGGTGGGAATCACCGTCGAGGACGCGCCCTTTGTGGCGGTGGGGTTCGAGGCGGAAGGAACCGGATCTGATCAGGTGCTGACCTTCACCACGCAGGTGGGCGATCAGGTGGTGGCCGGGGCAGACAGCCCGCTCCGCATGGCGCGGGATCCCGAAACCGGGGAACCCGCACCCTATGTGATGGTGCGCGCCGGGCTTGAGGCGCTGATAGACCGCAAGAGCTTCTATAGGCTGGTGGAGCTGGGCGAAGAGCGGGACGGCTGGTTCGGCCTGTGGTCGAATGGTCAGTTCTTTTCGCTGATCCCCTCGGCGGAATTGGAGGGGTAAGGGGCTGGTTTGGATCGCCGAAACTCGAACACAAAGGCGATCAATAGGCGCAACGGGCGGGATTTCGCCCGTATCTTTGGCCTGCAGATGATCCCGCGATGGGGTTGGCGTGGTTGATTCTGTCGGGCAGACCGCATCCTGCAATTTACTGATTTTTAGGGAAATTTGACCCAAGCCCGCTTGGTGGCGCCGAGGGCCGCGCGGCGGAAGTCCAGAAAAATATGACCGAAAACCGAACAATCTGCGGTTTTACGCATCTTGGATTCTCTGCCAAGGACGGGATAATCGTTGGGGCAAGAAGAGGAGACCCGCATGCCAAAGTTTGCCGCCAATATATCACTGCTGTTTTCCGAACTGCCCTATGTGGAGCGGTTTGAGGCAGCGGCGGCAGCCGGGTTTGACGGGGTTGAGATTCTGGCGCCATACGAGTTTGCCGCCAAGGACACCCAGCGGGCTCTGATGGCCAACGGGTTGCAGCTGGTGCTGATCAATGCGCCGCCTCCGAACTATACGGGCGGGACACCGGGCTATGCGGCGGTGCCGGGTGGCGAAGACCGGTTCCAGCGCGATATGCGCCGGGTGATGCGCTATTGCGAGGTGCTGCGCCCGCAGAAGATCCATCTGATGGCGGGCTATGTGCAGGGCGATGACGCGCATGAGACCTTTGTGCGCAACCTGCAATGGGCGGCCGATCACGCGCCCGATCAGCAGTTTACAATCGAGCCGCTGAACAGCGGTGACCAGCCGGGCTATTTTCTGGATGATTACAATCTGGCCGCCGAGGTGCTGGAAGCGGTAGGGCGTGCCAATGTGGGGCTGCAATATGATACCTATCACGCGCAGATGATCCACGGCGACGCGATGAAAGTCTGGGAGAGTTTTGGCCCGATGGCGTCCCATGTCCAGATCGGCGCCGCCCCCGCCCGCAGTGAGCCGGGTACAGGTCCGGTTGATTTTGCGGCCCTGTTCGACGCAATTGATGCCAGCGGCTATTCAGGCTGGGTCAGTGCAGAATACACGCCGTCAACGCTGCGCACACAAGATAGTCTTGGGTGGATGAAACTGGCCGGCTGACTTCGGTGGTCCGCACGTCAAACCGCGCGGCTACCACATGCGTGGTTTGGCATATTCCGCATAGCCGCTGTCATAGGCCTCGGCGTCGAAGCCGGTTTCTATCTCTTTGACAAACTGGCCTGCGGTGGGGATGCCCTCCGGATGCGGCGCGGTCCACAGGCGCGACCGCATCAGCGCCTTGGCGCATTGGAAATAGGCCTCGTCAACGTTGATCGCGATGACAGTGCGGGGGTGTTTCTTGGCCTGGGTGAACTGCCCGGTCACCGCCGCGTCTGCGGTGACAATGGCCCGCCCGTTGATCCGGACCACATTATTGCAGCCGGGAATCATGAACATCAGGCTGACTTTTGGGTCGCGCACGATGTTGCGCAGGCTGTCGATCCGGTTGTTGCCGCGCCAGTCGGGCAGCAGGATGGTCTTTTTATCGGCAATTCGCACAACAGGGCCATCGTCGCCGCGCGGGCTGGCATCGGTGCCTTCAGGGCCGCTGGTGGACAGGATCACAAACCGCGCTGCTTCTATCCATCTGCGGTAGAGCGGCGTGATATGCGGCACGACCTTGGTGAGGGATAGGGCAACCGGTGCGCCGTAGATGGCCTCGAGCGTTTCTAGGTCGGTGATGGGGGTCATGTCCTGCTCCTGCGGGGGCTTGGCCTGTGATAAAAGGGCTGGCTGCTGGCGCCATGATGCGTGACCTGTTCAGAGTATAAAAGGCGAAAGCGGCAGCAGGGTCATCCACTGCCGATCAGCACGCCTGCGCCAAGCACCAGCGCGCCGCCCATCACCACCTGCATTGTCGCGCGCCAAAAGGGGGTTTCCATGTAGCGGCTCTGGATCCAGGCGATGGCCCATAGCTCAACAAAAACGATCAGCACCGCCAGCGTTGTCGCGGTCCAGAAATCCGGGATCAGATAGGGCAACGCATGGCCAAGCCCGCCAATCGTGGTCATCACCCCCGAAGCTACACCACGTTTCACCGGCGAGCCGCGACCGGAAATCGCCCCATCATCCGAGGCGGCCTCGGTAAAGCCCATGGAAATGCCCGCCCCGACGGAAGCGGCAACGCCCACAAGGAAGGTGGTCCAGGTGTCCTGGGTGGCAAAGGCGGTGGCAAAGATCGGCGCCAGGGTTGAGACAGAGCCGTCCATCAGACCGGCCAGCCCCGGCTGTACCCAGGTGAGGATGAACTGCCGGTGGGCGGTTGCATCCTCATCCTCGCGGGCGTCCTCGGTCAGATGGGTGCGCTCCAGATCGGTGGCGGCTGTTTGATGCCCGGCTTCGGCCGCAGCCAGATCGCCGAGCAGCCTGCGGGTGGCGGCGTCCGAGGTGCGGGCTGCGGCGGCTGTGTAAAAGCGTTCTGCGTCACGCTCCATCGCGGCGGCCTCGGCACGGATACGGTCCAACCCGAGGTTTTCAACCAGCCAGATCGGTTTGCGGGCGTAGAACCCGGCCACATGTTCGCGGCGGATCAGCGGGATCACGAATCCGAACCGTGATTCGAATAACGCGATCAATTGCGCCCTATGGCTGTCTTCCTCGGCGGCCATTCCGTCAAAAACCTGCGCGCTGGAGGGGAAATCTGCCCGCAATTGCGCCGCATAGCCCCGGTAAATACGCGCATCATCCTCTTCCGAGGAAATGGCCAGAGCCAGGATTTCACGCTCGCTCAGATCCGCAAACCGTTTACGTTGCTGGAAAAAACTCATTGCCGGGCCTCAATATTAGAATTATTCTAACCTTATCCATTCGGCCGATCTCCGCAAGGGTGTTCAATCTCATTGGCGAAATGTCCTGCGTCGCGCTAGATTGGCAACGCCCCGCGAGCCAAAGGAAGATTAATGAACCACCAAGCACGCATTCTGCGGACCGGCCGCAAGTTTGATCAGGTCCTGGAGGGCGCCCGCGAGGTGTTCATGGCGGATGGGTTTGAGGGCGGCAGCGTCGATGACATCGCCCGTGTGGCGGGGGTCAGCAAGGCGACGCTTTATAGCTATTTCCCAGACAAGCGGCTGCTGTTCATCGAGGTTCTGCGCCACGAATGCGAACGTCAGGAATGCGGCGTTGACAGTCTTGTTCCCAGCGGCTGCGACGTGCGCGAAGCACTGGAAGTTGCTGCTGGGCGGTTTTTGAATGTCTTACTGTCGGAATTCAGCCAGCGCATGTTTCGGATCTGCGTGGCCGAGGCGGAACGCTTTCCCGAACTGGGGCGGATGTTCTACCAAAGCGGCCCGATGCTGGTGCGCGCGCGTCTGACCGAGTTTTTCCGCGAGGCGGTGGACAGGGGCGCGCTGCAGATCACAGATTTCGAACTGGCAGCGGATCAATTTACCGAATTGTGCAAGGCGGATCTGTTCACGCAGGTGGTCTTCAACGGGCCCAGCGAGGCATCAGCGGAAGATAAAGCGCGTATCGTCAATGGTGCGGTCGACACATTCCTTGCCCGCTATGGTGTTTGAGCGCAGGCACAGCCCATTTTCAAGCGCGGTTCTTTTTAATGTGTGGTGAATTCGCGGGGCCTGTTGCGGTAGGCGTCATGACAGCTCAGGCAGGCGTGAAACAGATCGGGCAATGTGCGGCGCAACGCCGGTAGATTCTGAGATTTGACCGCAGCTGCGGCTTTGGCGGCGGCCTTGGCGCGGGCGTCGAAATCATCCCTATTCAGCCAGATTCCGGGCCGGGCGTTGGACAGTGGTTCCATCCTTTCTTTGCGAAAGGCGCGAGGGATTTTGCGCAGGTTGCGCAGCAGGCTGCGGCGTGCCGCACTGGCTTCGGAGGCGGAAAACCGGCGTTGTCCGGCCATCATCTGATGGAGCGTCTCCAGCGCGTCCCGGTTGGATTGCATCAGCTCGATCCGGGCGCGGACTTCCTTATGGGTGAAGGATTTTTCCGCATCGGCCGGGCCGGACAGGGCGGTTGCCAGTATCAGAACAGCGCCGAGGGCCAGCCGTTTCATGGCCTGCACCGGGCCGTTGACCGAATCGAAAAATGAGAACAGAGTAGGAACATCAATCCTGCCCTCCCGAGGGCTGTCTGCCGAATGCTGCTTGCTCATGACCCACCGTCGTATCCTATCGCTTTGGTTTCCGCGCCTTGGTGCCGAACGTCTTTTGCGTCTCGAACGCGACGGGGCGGAGGGACCGCTTGCCGTTGTGGAAGAACGGTCCAACATGCAGGTTATTTCCACGTTAACTGCGGCGGCAGAACGGGAAGGTTTATCCGTGGGCCAGCCGCTGCGCGATGCCCATGCGATGTGCGCCCATTTGCGCAGCCGCAGCCGCAATGTGCAGGCCGAGGCCGCCTTTCTGACCGCGCTGCGGCGCTGGGCGGGGCAGTTCAGCCCGTGGATTTCAGAGGCGCCACCACAGGGGCTGGCGGCGGATATGACCGGCTGTGCGCATCTTTTTGGCGGCGAGGCGGCGTTGATTGCGCTGATCGAAGCGGAATGCGCCGCCATGGGGCTGAGCGTGGAGCTGGGCCTTGCGGACACATTGGGCGCGGCCTGGGCGCTGGCGCGGTATGCCGGGGCCGAGGCAACCTCGGACCGGTCGGGGGATGCGATTGATCAGGAGGCGCCAGCCACCCGGTCGCGGGCCGTCAAGCGGCGCCACTGGACCCGCGGCGGAGCGGCGCCACAAAAGCTGGATCTGCCACGCGGCACCGGGCGCATTGCCGCGCCGGGGCAGACCTATGCGGTGCTGAGCGGCCTGCCGGTAGCCGCCTTGCGGCTGGAACCGGATGTCACCGCGCAGCTGAACCGGCTGGGCCTGCGCCGCATTGGCGATCTTCTCGGTCAGCCACGTGCCAGTCTGGCGCGGCGCTTTGGCAAGGGGCTGGTGCTGCGGCTGGATCAGGCGATGGGCAGTGCGCCAGAGCCGGTTTCGCCCGCCCGGGTGCCGGATCATTTTGCGGTACGCCTGACGCTGCCGGAACCGATCGGCCTGATGGAGGATCTGGTGGCGGGGGTGGCGCGGATGCTGCCGCGGCTGTGTGCAAAGCTGGAAGCGCGCGGCATGGGGGCCCGCAGTCTCAGGCTGGAGGCGCATCGCAGTGATCAGGCGGCAGAGGGGGCGGTGCTGACGCTGGCCCGACCCAGCCGCGATCCGGCGCGGATCCTGCCGCTGCTGGAGATGAAGCTGGAGGGGATCGATGCGGGCTATGGTATCGACATGCTGCGGCTGGAGGTGGTGCAGGCCGAACCGCTGCATGCGCGCAGCCCGGCCGGTCACCGTCAGGCGGTGGCGGCCGCTCGGACGCGGCTGCAGGAGGGCGCCGCGCTGGAGGATCTGTGTGGTCGGCTGGGCGCGCGCATCGGGCTGGAGGCGATCACCCGCCGTCACCCGGCAGACAGTCACATCCCGGAAAAGACCGCCACGGTGCAGGCCGCAGCCTGGTCTGTTCCGGCGGCGGACTGGCCGGTCCCGGCGCTGCCCCGCCCGCTGCTGCTCTGGCCGCCGGAACTGGTGGCCGCACCAGAACATGCGCAGCCGCCCGCCCGCTTTCGCTGGCGCGGTCGGGACTGGGATCTGGCCCTTGCCACCGGGCCGGAGCGCATTGCCCCGGAGTGGTGGCTGGACAATCCGGAATGGCGCAGCGGCACGCGCGATTACTGGGTGGTGACCACGGCTGCCGGTTCCCGGCTGTGGCTGTTCTTTGCCCATGGTGCGGGGCTCAGCTCTGGTTGGTTCTGTCAGGGCAGTTTCGCCTGACCTGCCGTGACCTGCTGTCAGGACAGCAGGCGGGGATGCTCCCGCCCCGGTTTGGGCCCGGCTGCGCCGGACCCCGTCACCGGGTTGGGCCGCGCGCCGCTGCGCGGCGCGGGTGGTGATAGGGCGCAGATCAGCGCGCAATACTATCAAGGAGGGAGCTTTAAGGTTGCGGGAGGGCCCGCCGCAGGCGCCGCCGGGCCGCAGGTCCGGCGCCCGGCCCAACGCGCCAATGGCATCGGCAAGGCCGGGGCCGACGGCGGGGCGGGAGTGCCTGCGAGAGTGGTAAAGACGGTAAATATCCGGCAGCGGGCTTGATTTATGTGCCATTTACGGCGACCCTTGCTGTATGAGTTTGGATCAGACAACGCCCTTTCCCGGGCGGCCAATCGGCGAACAGGTGGTCTTTGACCGCCGCGAATTGTCAGTGATACTTGCGCTTTATGGCCGTATGGTTGCTGCGGGTGAGTGGCGTGACTACGGGATCTCATCTTTGCGTGAACTGGCCGTTTTTGCGGTGTTTCGCAGGACGGCAGAACACCCGCTGTACCGGATCGAAAAACGCCCCAAACTGCGCAGCAAGCAGGGCATGTACTCAGTGGTGGCCATGGATGGGCAGATCCTGAAGCGTGGCGGGGATCTGAAAAAGGTTCTCAGAGTGTTGGAACGTAAACTGATCCGCGCAGTCGATTGACCCGCCATCTGATGCCAGCCAGCACTATGTGCGCACCCACGCAAATGGATTGGACAGTGGCCGCCAGCCGCTATCGCTTCCCGCCCACCTAGAGCGTTGTTTTTTGCGCGCAGGTTTCAGTCTGCGCGCATCTGCTCTGCCCTAGTGCGTTTCGGATTGAACGACGCGGACGCCTATTGACTGCATGTGCTGATCGGTCAGGGCCTGCAGGGCGTCACACAGCGGCTGTGCACGGGGATAGCGCGGTGCCTTCCGGTCGTTCAGAACTTCTATGTCCCACCCATCTGTGGTGGCAAAAAAGGCCTCAACCCCGGTGCGGCCAAAAACATCCAGATAGCCCTGAACCACTACATCCAGATAGCTGAGCAATATGGGGTGTTTCTCCGGCCCGGTTGCCCGCCGGTCCATTGGAACCGCATAGACTGAGATATCCGCGGGATGCGCCAACCCATGGCTGACGGCATCCGAGGCAGGCAGCCTATCGTAAGCCCATTCGCGTTCGTCCAGCGCTGCCCAGTTCGCGCCGGGCACCGCTGCGATCAACCCGTCTATCTCGCTATTGGGGCAGGGGATAGCCGTCAGAAAGGCCGCCTCGCGCAGGCCGGTCTGGATCCAGCGCCGCCGCCAGCCCTTCAGTCGGGCGGGCTGCGGGTCGCCATAGGCATGGGTCGCGGTGTTCACCAGGCTACCGTAGCCAAAGAAATATGGCGCGGGCGATGTTGTGTGCATTCGAGTACCAACGTTCGGTTTCATTGATGTATATCAAACAGGCTTTTTGGAGCCCGTGCAATATTGCCGCATTGCACTCATTCAGGAGCGTTTCCATGCGCATTACCAAACGCACGAACATTGCTGTCCGCCTGCTGATGTATTGTGCAGTCAATGAAGGCCGACTGGTGACCAAATCCGAAATCGCCAGCAGCTGCAACGTGTCAGAGAACCATCTGGCACAGGTGATCAACCAGCTCGGCCAGCTCGGCTTTTTGCACACGCAGCGCGGCCGCAACGGTGGTATGAGCCTGGGCCGTCCCGCCGCGGAGATCCAGATCGGCGAGGTCTTCCGCCTGGTCGAGGGGGAACAGCCCGATACCGAGTGTTTCGCCGACCGCGACGGCAGCTGCCCGCTGACCGCCGCCTGCCGCCTGAAGGTGGCGCTGTCGGACGCTGCCGAGGCGTTTTTTGCCGCCCTTGATGGCATCACGCTGGAATCGCTGGTTTGCAATAACCATGATCTGCTGCAGATGCTTCAGCCGCTGGGTTGCCAGCGCACTGTCGCCTGATCTGAGATTACTCGCGGGCCCGCAGGATGCGCGCGGGCCGTGCCGCCAGTGGGCGCCAGGCGTAGATTAGCCCGGCGGCCAGCGTGGCGGCCACGCCGCCCAGAACCACCGCCAAGGCGTTGGGCCAGATCACCACATATTCCGTTTCAAAGATGTAGCTGTTGACGGCCCAGGCGCCGGTGATGCCGGCTGCCAGCGCCACCAGACCTGCAGCGGCGCCCAGAATGGCAGAGCGCAGTGCAAAACTGCTGAGGATACGGCGGCGCGAGGCGCCCAGAGTCTTCAAGAGTGCCGCCTCGTATCGGCGTGCCGGTTCGCCCGCAGCAGCTGTGCCCAACAGAACGATAAAGCCGGTGACCAGCGTTGCCGCTGCCCCATAGGCGGTGGCGCTGGCCAGCTGGCGCAGAATGCCGGACACCCGCTCAATTGCATCGCGCATCCGGATGGCGGTGATATTGGGCATCTCACCGGCCAGATCGCGCAGGATCGCCGCCTCGGCCTGTTCCTCGGCATAGACGGTGGCGATATAGGTATGCGGTGCTGCGACCAATGCGGCCTCGTTCATCGCCAGAATGAAGCCCATGCCGGCGGTCGAGAAGTCCACTTCGCGAAAACTGGCGATAGTGCCGGTGATGTCGCGGCCCAATACATTCAGGGTCAGGGTGTCGCCGATCTTTAGACCCATCTCGCGGGCCTCTTCGTCGGCAAAACTGATCAGCGGCGGGCCGGTGTAATCCTCTGGCCACCATTCGCCTTCGGTGACGGTGAACCCTTCGGGCTGGGCACCGGCGTAGGTGACGCCGCGGTCGCCACGGATCACCCAATGGCCGCCTGCAACCTCGCGTGCGGGGCGGTCGTTGATACGGGTGACCACACCGCGCAGCATCGGAGCGCTTTCATAGCGGCTGACGGCCGGGTCTTGTTCGATGCGGTCGCGAAAGGCGGGCATCTGATCTTTCTGGATGTCGACAAAGAAATAGGACGGTGCCTGATCTGGCAGGTTTTCAGCAATGGCACGGCGCATGTTACCGTCGATCTGGCCGATGGCTGCCAGCACGGCAAGGCCCAGCCCCAGCGACAACACCACCGGGACAGCGCCGTCGCGGGCGGCGCCAATTGCCGAGAGCGCCCAACGCAGGGCAGGGCGGCCGCGCACCAGTGGTGTGGCGCGTCGTGCCACGGCTCCGATGGCCAGAGCGGCGACGAGCAGCACAGCCAGCGATCCGGCCAGCCCGCCCGCGGTCCACAGTGTCAGCGGGGCAGAACCGCTGAACCATGCGGCCAGACCAACAAGCGTCGCCAGTGCCAGCCCCGTTGCCAGCAGGTAGCGGGCCGCGGGCAGGCGGGAATGGGTGCTGAACGCATCCCGAAAGAGCGAAGCCGCGCGGATACGTTCGGCACGGGCCAGCGGCCAGAGAGTGAAGATGAAGGCGGTCAGAAGACCGTAAAGTGCAGCCTCCAACAGTGCTGTGGGATAGACGGAAAACACTGCCGGAAACGGCAGTTGCGCCGCGATCAGTGGCCCCAGCAGAACCGGCCCCAGCCCGCCCAGTAGCAGGCCAAGGGTAATGCCGACCAGTGACAGGGCGCCGATCTGCAGAAAATAGGTCATGAAGATCGTGCCGCGTTCGGCCCCCAGGGTGCGCAGGGTGGCGATAGTGGCGGTCTTTGAGGCGAGATAGGCACGCACAGCGGCAGAAACACCAACGCCGCCAACCGCCAGACCGGAGAGGCCAACAAGGATCAAGAATGCGCCCAGACGTTCGACAAAATTAGCGATCCCTGGCGCGCCGTTGCGCGCATCGGTCCAGCGCATGCCTGAGGCCTCAAAGTTTTCGCGGGCCTCGGCCTTCAGCGCGGCCAGGTCGGTGCCCTCTGGCAGGTCCATTCGGTACTTCGTGTCGAACAGCGTGCCCGGTTCCAGCAGGCCGGAACCGGCCAGATCTTCTGTCAATACCAGCGTGCGCGGCCCAAGGGCAAAACCAGAACCGGCAGCATCCGGTTCGACGGCAATGTCGGCCATCAGCCGGAAGTCCTGGGTGCCAAGGCGGAATGTGTCACCGGGGTCCAGCCCCAGCCGGTCCGACAGGACGCGCTCCATCACCGCGCCGGGCAGGCCATCCTGGCCTGCCAGTGCCGTTGCAAGTGGTATGTCCGGTGTCAGGGTGACCTGCCCCACCAGTGGGTAGGCGCTGTCGGCGGCCTTGACCTGGGTGAGGGCGCGCTCCTCGCCGACCACAGCCATGGAGCGGAATTCGGCGATCTCGGAATAGGTGTCTGCGGTGGCGGCAATCCACGCGCGTTCTGCGTCATCGGCAAAGCGGTAGGTAAACTCCATCTCGGCGTCGCCGCCAAGGATTGCGGCCCCTTCCGAGGCAAGCCCCGCCTCGATCGAGGCGCGGACAGAGCCGATGGCGGCGATAACACCAACACCCAGCGCAAGGCAGGCGAGAAAGATGCGAAATCCCCGGACCCCGCCGCGCAATTCGCGTGCGGCAAAGCGCCAGGCAAGGCGCAGTTCTGCGGCCTTCATTCGGCCGCCTCGTTCATGGCATCGGCATCAATGCGCCCGTCGCGCAGGCGGATCACCCGGTCGCAGCGGGCGGCCAGATCAGCGGCGTGGGTGACCAGCACCAACGTCGCCCCGTGGCGGTCACGCAGGCCAAACAGCAAGTCCATGATGGCGCTGCCGTTGCTTTCATCCAGATTGCCGGTGGGCTCATCCGCCAGCAGCAGGCGCGGGCGCGGTGCGGCGGCACGGGCCAGGGCAACGCGCTGCTGTTCACCGCCCGACATCTGCGCCGGGTAATGGCCGGTGCGATGGCCAAGGCCTACGGCCTCCAGTTCCTCGGCGGCGCGGTCAAACGCATCTTTGTGGCCTGCCAGTTCCAACGGGGTGGCGACGTTTTCCAGCGCGGTCATCGTCGGGATCAAATGAAAGCTCTGAAAGACCACGCCCATGTTGGCACGGCGAAACCGGGCCAGCGCTTCCTCGTTCATAGAGGTCAGATCCTGACCCACGGCGGTGACACTGCCACCGGTCGCCTGTTCCAGCCCGCCCATTACCATCAGCAACGAAGATTTCCCCGATCCCGACGGTCCGGTCAGGCCAACAGTTTCGCCTGCGGTGATGGAAAGTGAGACGCCGTGTAAAATATCCACCGGTCCGGCATTGCCAATCAGGGACAAATCCACATCTTGGAGGGAGAGGATAGGGTCAGATGTCGACATGTGGATAAAGCCCGCTCTGCAAATTGTTATTTGTTCGGATATGGAGGTTTCCTCGCTATGCGCAAGGTTTTGGCGGCAACGATCTGTGCTCTTTGGGCATTTACTCAGCCTTTGGTGGCTGAACCGTTAAAAATTGCCGCTTTGGGCGACAGTCTGATCCATGGCTATGGCCTGCCGCAGGAACAGGGCTATGTGCCCCAGATGCAGGCCTGGCTCCGTGCCAAGGGCGCGGATGTTGAGCTGATCAATGCGGGTGTCTCGGGGGACACCACTGCGGGCGGCGCGGCGCGGATTGCCTGGACGCTGGCGGATAATCCCGATGGGCTGATCGTGCTGTTGGGTGGCAATGACCTGTTGCGCGGCATCGCCGCCGCCGAGGCCAAGGCCAATTTGCACACGCTTCTCAAGGCGGCCCGCGCGCAGGGTGTCGAGGTCATGCTGATCGGCATGAAGGCCCCGCGCAACTACGGCCCCGATTACAAAGTTGCCTTTGATGCGATCTATCCGGATCTGGCGGCGGAATTTGACGCTTTGCTGGTAGAGGATGCTTTTGCGGGGATCGCGGCTGAAACAGGGGGCGATCCGCAGGCGGTGCAGGCCTTGCTGCAGGGCGATGGCATCCACCCAAATGCGGCAGGTGTTGCCCTGAATGTCGCGGCAGCAGGGCCAACCGCCCTGGAACTGGTCGGGCGGCTGACAGATTAGGCAGCCCTGACCGGGCTGCCGGGACTGGATTATACCAGTTGGAGGTCGATCGCGTTTTCTCGTCCGTCGCGGCCGGCTTGCAGGTCGTAAGTCACTTTCTGGTTGTCGGCGAGGCCGGTCAGGCCGGACCGCTCAACAGCGGAAATATGCACGAACACATCGCGGCCGCCATCGTCCGGTGCGATAAAGCCGTAGCCTTTGGTAGTGTTGAACCATTTGACGGTGCCAGTTGCCATCGTCTGTACTCCTAAGTCTTGTAACGTCTGCCCGCAACATGCGGCAGTTCGGCGGTGGTTAGCAAAATCGAAACCTGAGCCGAAAAATAGGAGCAGAGAATGTCAATCGCATAACGTAGCGCGGACAGTGTTGTCCGCTGTCGCGCGTTTTCGCAAGTATTTTTGTATTCCGGGCCTTTGAAACCGTGGTTCTGCGGTTTGGCTGCACAGGTTTTCGGCGGTGCCTGCCGCGTTACAAAACGGTTACAACGGTCCCGATAGGGACGCGCTGGTACAGGTCGATCACATGTTCATTCAGCATTCGGATGCATCCGTTGGAGGCGGCACTGCCGATGGTTTGCGGCTGGTTTGTGCCGTGAATGCGGAAGTAGGTATCAACCCCGTTCTGGAACAGATAGAGCGCTCGCGCCCCCAGAGGATTGCTCGGTCCGCCGGGCTGAATATAGTCGTTGTCGACAAATTTGGCATAGGCGCGCGGATCGCGATCGATCATTTCAGCAGTGGGGCGCCAGGTCGGCCATTCTTTCTTGCGCTCAATCACAGCGGTGCCAGTGAATTCCAGACCGGCCTTGCCGACGCCGACCCCATAGCGGATCGCCCGGCGTTTTTCGGTAACGTAATAAAGGTAGAAAGACCGCGGCAAAATCAGCAGTTGTCCCGGTTCGTATATCTTCTTGATCCGGACTTCTTGCGGCGTTGCGTCAAACACCACCGGCTGGTTTTTTGCGATTGCGGCAACCGGAAAGCTGCTGGCAGCGGCGGTGATGGTCAGGAAACGGCGTCGGTTCAGCATTGCAATACCCATGTAGCACGTAATCCAGCCAGTGTCGGGCAGGGCCGCTATGAGGTCAATGGGGGCTTTGGGCTTTGCCGGTAGAGTGGTGTTCTATCAATAGTGAGGCGGGCGTTCATCACCAAAAACAGCGCCGCCGCCACCGGCTTGATCGCGGCCGGCTTCGCGCTCCATCAGCATCTTGACCCGTCGGGTCAGGACAGAGATTTCGGTCTGCTGTCGGGCCATTACATCGCTCAGCTCTTCTACTGTGCGGGTCAGATGGGCGATTTCTTCTTCCAGGTGCTGCATGGGGTTCTTCCGGTGGCTGCGAGGGGGGTATTTACCGCATCGCTGTTTCGCGGTCCATGGCCCGTGGCAGGTTGTTGGGCATTTCCTGTGGAAATACGCAGGCCTGCGGCGGGGGTATTAATGGCCAGATGAAGCAACGGATGCGGGTCGGGTCCGGCGCTTGTCTTGCTGTTGTCATACGCATGGGGTAGACCGCGCGCGACAGTGAAGCGGTTCTCAGACCCGAAGGAGGCCTCGATGGCCAAAGTGAAGAAACAGCCCCGCCCCAAGGCCCAGACGCCCAAAGGCTTCCGTGACTATTTCGGCGCCGAAGTGACACAGCGCACCGAAATGCTGCAGGCGATTGCCGGGGTCTATCATCGCTACGGGTTTGAGGCGCTGGAATCCAGCGCGGTTGAGACCGTCGAGGCGCTGGGCAAGTTCCTTCCCGATGTGGACCGGCCGAACGAAGGTGTCTTTGCCTGGCAGGAAGTCGACGAGAAGGACAATGGCGACTGGATGGCGCTGCGTTATGACCTGACGGCGCCGCTGGCCCGTGTCTATGCGCAACACCGTAACGACTTGCCGTCGCCCTATCGCCGCTTTGCGATGGGGCCGGTTTGGCGCAATGAAAAGCCCGGTCCGGGCCGGTATCGCCAGTTCTACCAATGCGATGCGGATACCATCGGCTCTGCCTCGATGGCGGCGGATGCAGAGATCTGCGCGATGCTGTCGGATACGCTGGAAACCGTTGGTATTCCGCGTGGCGACTATCTGGTGCGGGTCAACAACCGCAAGGTTCTCAATGGCGTGCTTGAGGCGATGGGTCTGGAAGCGGGCGATGCCAAACGCGATGACGTGCTGCGCACCATCGACAAGTTCGACAAAGTTGGCGAAGCGGGCGTGCGTGAGCTGCTGACCAAGGGCCGTCTTGATGCATCCGGTGCCTACATTGATGGGGTTGGCTTGTCGGATGATCAGGCGGGGCCGGTTCTGGCCTTCCTGACCTCCAAGGCGGCGGACACGGCCGGAACGCTGGCCAACCTGCGCGCCGCCGTTGGCGCCAGCGCGGTCGGGGCCGATGGTATTGCCGAGCTGGAACAGATCGGTGAGCTGCTGGCTGCCGGTGGTTATGGCAGCGACCGGATCGAGATTGACCCTTCCGTGGTGCGCGGCCTCGGCTATTACACGGGCCCGGTCTACGAGGCCGAGCTGACCTTTGAAATCCATGACGAAAAAGGCCGCAAGCGCCAGTTTGGCTCGGTGTCCGGCGGTGGGCGTTATGACGATCTGATAAAGCGGTTCACCGGTCAGGAAGTGCCCGGAACCGGTGTGTCGATCGGTGTCGACCGCTTGCTGGCGGCGCTGCGCGAAAAGGGCCGCATTCAGGCGCACCCCGCCGGTCCAGTGGTGGTGACGGTCATGGACCGCGCCCGCATGGCGGATTATCAGGCGATGGTGGCCGAGCTGCGCAACGCGGGTATTCGCGCCGAGGTGTATCTGGGCAATCCCAAGAACTTCGGCAACCAGCTGAAATACGCAGACAAGCGCAACTCTCCGGTGGCGGTGATCGAAGGCGGCGATGAGAAGGATAAAGGCGTGGTGCAGATCAAAGACCTGATCCTGGGCGCCAAGATCGCCGAAAGCGCCACTCTGGAAGAGTGGAAAGAGCGCCCCAGCCAGTTTGAAGTGCCTCGCGGCGATCTGGTTGCCAAGGTGCGCGAAATTCTTGAGAGCCAGAGCTGAGCCATGCCCACACGTTCCGAAATTCTCGCCCGTGCCGCGCGCCTGCGCGTGGTCTTCGAGGCTGCTGGCGGTCAGATCGTTGATCCGCCGCTCCTGCAATCGGCTGATACGCTTCTGGATCTTTACGGCGAGGACATCCGTGCCCGCGCCTATGTGACCTCTGATGCCCTGCGCGGGGAACAGATGCTGCGCCCGGATTTCACCCTGCCAGTGGTTGAGATGCATATGCAAGAGGGGGCGGAACCCGCCCGCTATACCTACGCAGGTGAGGTGTTCCGCCGTCAGGAATTCGACGAGACCCGGTCCAACGAATACGTTCAGGTCGGCTATGAGATCTTTGAGCGCAATGATCCGGCGGCGGCAGATGCCGAAGTGTTTGCGCTGATGCAATTGCAGCTTAAAGGCCTGCCTGTGCGTGCCGCGACCGGCGACATGGGCATCCTGATGGCCGCTGTTCAGGGGCTGCAAACAACCGAGCGCCGCAAGGCAGCACTGATGCGCCATATCTGGCGTCCGCGCCGTTTTCGCGCTCTGCTGGATCGTTTCGCGGGACGCGCGCCTGTGCCACCGACGCGGGCGGCACTGTTGTCCTGCGAAGGTGATGTCATTGGTGCAACCCCGGAGATCGGCAAGCGCAGCCGGGCAGAGGTCGAAGGCCGCATTCAGGCCCTGCGCGATGACGCGGCGGAACCGCCGCTGGCGGAAAACCAGCTGCTGGCACTTGAGGCGCTGCTGAGCGTGCGGGAAACATTGCCCTATGCGATCGAGCGGATGCACGACATCGCGGTGGACCTGCCGCAGATGCTGCCCGCGCTGGCCGCACTGGATGCGCGCGCCGCGGCTCTCAAGGCACGGGGTGTGGATGTGGATAACCTCGATTTCGAGGCGACCTACGGGCGTACCTCGATGGAGTATTACGACGGGTTTGTCTTTGGCTTCTATGCCGCTGCGCGTCCCGATCTGCCGCCGGTGGCCAGCGGTGGGCGCTATGATGCGCTGACGCGGCTGTTGGGGCAGGGGGAAGAGATCCCCGCCGTGGGTGGGGTGATCCGCCCGGACCTGATGCTCGAACTTGAGGAGACCCGCACATGAGCCTCAAGCTGGGAGTGCCGTCCAAGGGGCGGCTGATGGAAAAGACCTTTGACTGGTTCGCCAAGCGCGGCATTGCGCTGTCGCGAACCGGGTCGGACCGCGAATATGCCGGCCGTGTGGATGGGATCGACGGGATCAGCCTGGTGCTGCTGTCCGCCGGTGAAATCCCCCGCGAACTGGCCGCTGGGCGCATTCACCTTGGTGTGACCGGCACCGATCTGGTCCATGATAAATTGCCGCGCTGGGAACAGCAGGTGGAAGAGATCGCGCCGCTGGGCTTTGGCCAGGCGGATCTGATCCTTGCGGTTCCGCAGTTCTGGGCCGACGTTGAAACGCTGGATGATCTGGATGCGGCGGCGGCCGGCTTTCGTAAAGTCCACGGCCACCGGCTGCGCATTGCCACCAAATACCACCGTCTGGTGCGCGAGTTCCTGACCGATGCCGGTGTGGCGGATTATCAGCTGGTGGACAGCCAGGGCGCGACAGAGGGTACGGTAAAGAATGAAACGGCCGAAATGGTCGCCGATATCACCTCCACAGGTGAAACTCTGCGCGCCAATCACCTGAAGATTCTGTCGGATGGCATGGTGCTGCAGTCGCAGGCGACGCTGTGGCGCAGCCGGGTGGCGCAGACGTCTGATGCGGATAGGGCGGCGCTGAATGCGCTTCTCGATCAGGTGCAGGGCGGCTGACAGGCCGCCCCGGCGCCCCGTCAGGGCGCCACGGACCCGCGCGGCAGCGCGGGCCACGCCAAATGCGACCAGCCAAGGCTTGCCTTTGTCGCCGCGCCTTGCCACTGCTGGGCGCAGTAGCGGGGAGTAACAATGTCAGATTCAGGAAAAACACCTCCATTGGGCGGATTGCTGCATCTGCGCGGCAATGCGCTGGACAAGGGCGCGCCAGTGGCTTTGCCGATCACAACCAGTTCCATGTATCATCTGCCTGGTCTGCCGGATGGCAGTGATTTTTATGGCCGGGCTGGCAATCCGACATGGGCCCATCTGGAACATATGCTGGCCCATCTCGAAGGGGCGCCCTGTCTGGCCTTTCCGTCGGGCATGGCGGCGATTGCAGCAGCCCTGTTCGCAACCGTCACATCCGGTGCCCGGCTGCTGGTTCCTTCTGATGGCTACTACGTTACCCGCCGCCTGTCGCAGCGTTTTCTGGCCAATCTTGGCGTCACCGTAGAGGAACGCCCCACGGCGTCCTATACGGAAGGTGGCTTTGAGGGTTTTGACGTTGTGTTCCTCGAAACCCCCTCCAATCCCGGTCTCGACATGGTGGATCTTGCTGCGGTCGCCAAGGCGGTGCGTGCAGCTGGCGGGATCACCATTGCCGACAACACCACGCTCACGCCTCTGGGGCAGCGCCCGCTGGATCTGGGCGTGGATATTGTGGTCGCCTCTGACACCAAGGCCATGGGCGGTCATTCCGACCTGCTGATGGGCCATGCTGCCTCGCGCAATGAGGATTTGATGCAGGCGATGGAGGATTGGCGGATCATGTCAGGCTCCATCCCCGGCCCCCATGCAGCATGGTTGCTGCACCGCGGGCTGGAGACGCTGGAGGTGCGCTATGCCCGTATGTGTGAAAGCGCGGGCCTGTTGGCGGAACGGCTGGCAGACCATCCGGCCGTCAAGATGATCCGCTATCCCGGCCTGACGCAAGATCCCGCACATCAGCTGGCAAAACAGCAATGTGCCAGCTTTGGCTTCCTCATCTCCCTGACACTGGCGAGTGAGGAAAAGGCCGAGACCTTCATCAATTCCTGCCCGCTGATCCGCCCGGCAACGTCATTTGGTGGGGTCCATACCTCAGCCGAACGCCGTGCCCGCTGGGGCGATGAGGTCAGCCCGGCCTTTGTGCGCCTGTCGGTTGGTGTGGAACCGGTCGATGAACTCTGGGAGGCGATCTCAGCCTCGCTTCATGCATAATTCCTGATTGGCAAATAATGTGGCCGCCGTGCCACCCGACAACGGTGCCTCGTAGATGTCAGAGCACGCCAATCTCGGCCAATGCTCGGTTCAATTCGTCCGGCAGCGGCTCTTCGCTTTTCCGGCCCTTGGGCAGGTCCGGTGGGCTGTCTTCAGCCTGCAAGTAGCGCCAGCCCTGAAAGGGGCGGCGGGTGGCGCGCTGGGTTGGGTGTAGTTCCGGGTCCAGCACGATGGCACAGCGGCGAATACCGTCCTCGCCGATCACCTCATCCATCCGCAACACCCGCTGGCGGCACTGAATTTCGCCCTTGATAACCCAGTAGATAGAGCCGCCGGCGACAATCTCGGCCTCGCGTTTTGGCCACATCCGCGTCACATGCCGGGGCAGGCCGTCCGGCATCTGCGCCATGCGCATTTCCTGCCAGGCGATTAGCCCCTCAACGCTTTCCGTACCCACCGAAAGCTTGATCAGATTGACAGGTTGCGACATCGTATTATCCTTCACGTCTGCTGCATGTTGTAGTCTTTGAGGTGAAAACTTCAATCTGTTGTGTTAGGGTGTTGATAACTTTCTTCGCCAGCGGCCAATGGAATCGTTGTTTCCGGTCGCAGGGCTGGTGTATCGAAACCCCCACTCAAGACAGGAAGGAATCGATCGAATGAGCCGTTTCACAGCCCCCATCGCAGAGCAGATCTGGGACATGAAGTACCGTTTCAAAGAAGCGGACGGCACCCCGATCGACGCCACGGTGGAAGACAGCTGGCGGCGCATTGCCCGTGATCTGGCCAAGGTCGAAAAGAACCCGGACGAATGGGAAGCGAAATTCTACAACGCGCTGGAAGATTTCAAATATCTGCCCGCAGGCCGCATCACTGCCGGCGCTGGCACCGCGCGTCAGGTGACCCTGTTCAACTGCTTTGTCATGGGCACCGTGCCGGACAGCATGGGCGGTATTTTCGACATGCTGAAAGAGGCTGCGCTGACCATGCAGCAGGGCGGCGGCATCGGCTATGATTTTTCCACGATCCGCCCGCGCGGCGCCGACGTTAAGGGCGTGGCGGCGGATGCCTCCGGCCCGCTTTCCTTCATGGATGTCTGGGACGCCATGTGCCGCACCATCATGTCGGCAGGCAGCCGCCGCGGCGCAATGATGGCCACCATGCGCTGCGACCACCCAGATGTGGAACAGTTCATCACCGCCAAATCCGATTCCGCCCGCCTGCGCATGTTCAACATGTCGGTGCTGGTCACCGACGATTTCATGGAAGCGGTCAAGGCCGATGGCCCGTGGGAACTGCAGTTCGGCGGCAAGGTCTACCACACCGTCAATGCGCGCGATCTGTGGAACAAGATCATGCAGGCGACCTATGATTACGCCGAACCGGGTGTGATCTTCATCGACCGCATCAACAAGGCCAACAACCTGTCCTATGTGGAGCAGATCGCCGCCACCAACCCCTGTGGTGAACAGCCCCTGCCGCCCTATGGCGCCTGCCTGCTGGGTTCGATCAACCTTGCGCGTTTGGTGAAGAACCCGTTTGAGAGCGACGCCGAGCTGGACCCCGAAGCGATGCAGGAGCTGGTCGCCACCGCTGTTCGCATGATGGACAATGTGGTCGACGCCTCCAACTTCCCGCTGCCCGAACAGGCCCGCGAAGCGCAGAACAAGCGCCGCATTGGTCTGGGTGTCACCGGCCTGGCCGACGCACTTCTGATGCTGGGTCTGGAATACGGCACAGATGACGCCGCCCAGCAGACCGAAGCCTGGCTAAAAGCCATCGCCCGTGCGTCTTATCTAGCCTCGGTTGAACTGGCCAAGGAAAAAGGCGCCTTCCCGCTGTTCGACGCCGAGCCCTATCTGAGCTCGGGTAACATGGAAAACATGGATGATGACGTGCGCGACGCGATCCGCGAGCATGGCATCCGCAACGCGCTGCTGACCTCCATCGCGCCCACCGGCACCATCTCGCTCTATGCCGGCAACGTGTCGTCCGGTATCGAGCCGGTCTTTGCCTATGCCTACACCCGAAAGGTGTTGCAGAAGGACGGCTCGCGCACCGAAGAGGAAGTGGTCGATTACGCCGTGCAGATGTACCGCGAGAAATTCGGCGCCGACGCCAAGCTGCCCAGCTATTTCGCCAACGCCCAGACGCTTGCGCCCGCGGCCCACGTCAAGATGCAGGCGGCGGCGCAGAAATGGATCGACTCGTCGATCTCCAAAACCATCAACTGCCCGGAAGACATTTCCTTTGATGACTTCAAGGACGTCTATATGCAGGCCTGGGATCAGGGCTGCAAAGGCTGCACCACCTACCGGCCGAACGATGTGACAGGATCTGTTCTGTCTGTCTCCGAAAGCTCGGAAAAAGCGCCCGGTGAAACCGCAGATGCGCCGCACGAAAGCGATAGCGCCGAAGTGGTCTACATGGCCGAACCGCTGGACCGTCCGCAGTCGCTGGAGGGTCACACATACAAGCTGAAGTGGCCGGATTCCGAGCACGCGATCTACCTGACCATCAACGATGTCGTGATCAACGGCCACCGCCGCCCGTTTGAGGTCTTCATCAACTCCAAAAACATGGAGCATTACGCCTGGACGCTGGCGCTGACCCGGATGATCTCGGCGGTTTTCCGTCGCGGCGGCGATGTGTCCTTTGTGGTGGAAGAGCTGAAGGCCGTGTTCGATCCGCGCGGCGGCGCCTGGGTGCAGGGCAAATACATCCCCTCGATCTTGGCGGCCATTGGTGGCGTCATTGAAACCCATATGGTCAAAACCGGTTTCATGGAAGGCGAGGGCATGGGCCTGAAATCCGACCCGCAGGCAGAGGTGGTGAACCTCGGCGCCCCGCGCGGCAAGGCCTGCCCATCTTGCGGTCAGTTCGAGATGCAGATGGTTGAGGGGTGCATGACCTGCCGCAGCTGCGGTCACTCCAAGTGCGGGTGATACGCTGACTGTTGATGTCAGTTGTTGTTGGACCCATGAATAAATGGCCACTTCATAGGTTTTTTGGCCATTCTGACACAGATTAAATGACCACCAGCGGCCTGCGCCGCTGGTGGTTTTATTTAGAATCAATGACTTATGCGGGAACTCCCCGTACGGCCTAGACGCCGCTCCTAGGCTCTAGCCTGACCGCGGCATGAGCTTGATCAGGCTCCCAGAATGTTCTCGTAATGTTCGTGAGGCCCGGAACCTCTTCTTGAAACACCCAGCGGCCAGATGGCGCCAGTTGCCGCCGCTAGGTTTCCTGGCGGCAGGGAAAGAGGACATCCATGCCACACATTCCGTTCATGTCCGCATCCCTGTCACCCCATGGCCATCTCGACGCCTACGATGTCGAACAGCGCCTGAAGCGCTTTCTGAACCGCCTCAGGGGGGACCTGATCTGCTCGCTCATGCGTCGCAAGAATCCCAAGCAAGTATTTGATCGCTGGCACCCGAAATATATCGGTGTGATCTCCGTGAAAATTGATGCCGATTGGTATGAGGTTCCTGCAACGGATCCCGCTCTTGAAAGCCTCGTGGACTTGCTGCGCCAAAGGTAACCCATGGCCCCTCGCTCTCGCGAGAGACTGCGGGATTTGCGCTCTGCAAACTGTCTAGATGCTTTCATCGTCTTCGTAGAGTGCGTGCTCAGAAATCCGGACAGAGGTTCCAGGCCGTTTGGATCGGATGACGTCTGCCACAGAATTCACGCAGCCCCAGCGGCCATGCATCGTCGCCCATGCACCGGTAACCACGATTTCATCAGTCACCAAGCGGTCAGTGAGAAACTCTGCGGCCTCTTCCTGACCTTTGAACACCTGAGGCTGAGTACAACTTCCAAATCCTCGCCATTCGTCAAACGGGCTTTCTCCTGCATCGCATCCCCACAGACGCAATGCAGAGCAGGAGTTCAACGTGCCTGCTCTAGCCGCATTAGAAATTGCGTTTGACAAGCCGAGCTCTATTGCGTCCTCGAAGTCCTCGTGTATTTCATCGGAAAGGAAGCCATCTATGACAATGAGGTTTCCCTGATGATTAGAAATCTCATCCATTATCTGGCTTCTGTATGCTCGCGCTTTTGACTTGCCGGCGGTGAACTCCGCGCTCCCGAAAAGACTGCCAGGATGTACGACTATAAGTGTCTTCATTGAATTACCTCTTTTGAATACCTGAGTTTTAAAGCAGTGAGTTTTCGCTGAGGTAAAAATTAATGTCCATTGACGAAACCGGCACAATTCTGAGCCACCAGAAACCAATGCCCTTGCTTCCAAACTTGCCGTAGCGTGCTATTGAAGGCGTCCCTGCCTCAAGCTCTCGGAAGCTCTTTCTGGCGCAGGTGCACCAGGATCCGGATCATTTCCCGCAGCCGTCGCAGATTTCCATGACACAGAAAATCCTGCTCGAGTAAACTGAAGTCTTCCAGGCGCAAAGGAACCAACCTGGGATCCACTGATCGTTCGGCTGCGTAGGAGCTGTGCATGGATCTGATAATGGCTGGCAGTTGATCTTCCGTTGGCGCCCGCATCTCGTAGATCACACATCTGTTTTTCAAAGGTGCAGGAATGCACTGCAGGTCGTTTGCGGTGAAGAGCCAGGACATCTTCGAGCAATCAGTAGTGGCACTCAGAAACTTGTCCCGGTACGTCTTTGCATCGGCAGGCTCTGTTAGGAGCAGCAATTCAGCGTAAATGTCCCCATTTTGGGTTGATTGAACCTTGTCGATTTCATCGAGCACCAAAACCGGATTGAGGATATTCTGCTTCAACACAGCAGTGGTCATCACACTTGGCATTGCAGTTGACCATCCAGCAGAGACACCAAAAACCTGAGAGTCGTTGTGCCCGGCGACCGAGATGATTTCAGGTTTCAGTCCAAGGGCCTCAACCATGCTGCGCACAACGGTAGTTTTGCCAACACCCGGCTTGCCAAGAATGATTGTTGGGCGGAATTTCACGGTATCATCACCGAACTCAAATCCCCGTCGTATCTCTGCCAGAAGCCCATCAATGACTTGGCTGGCATTGGGGAACCGGGATTTGGTCGCATCCGCAGCTGCAAGTGATTTGGCGTCAAACCGTGCGAATTCGCGGACGGCAAAGAGTTTCTCTGGATGATCGACATTGTTCCTGACCGTCCGTGAGAGATCGAACTTGCTGGTCATGCCGACCAAGTACTCTAAAGTCTGACCAGTTTCTTCAAACTCCAGGGGAAGCTTGAATGCTTCCGCAATTGCCCTGAACTCCGCCTCGTCGGTGATGAGGAGCAGCCGGCGCAAAGCGGCGATGGCCTTTCCGAAATCAACGCCCCCAGCATTTTTCCAGGAACCAGCGAGGCGCTGTTCCCATGCCTGCTCCCAATCGCTTTCGGGGGGCGGGGACAGGCCATCAAGAGACTGCCTCAACTCTGCTGAAGTACTTGTTTGCTGAATAGCGGTCTTGACCATTTTGAAGTCGAGGATGTCCCATCCTTCAAAAAGATCCTTCAACACTTCCGATGGAAAGATTGCTGACCTCGCCAAATTCTCCAGTTCATCCTTCAGTTCGCGATCCATAATTCGCCTCATGTTCGAAATGCAGCGCAGATATCTTGACGCGGGCGGCGGCAAGGCGGGTTCCTCGCCAGCCTTGTTCTCCGCTCGGAACGTCCGGTGGAACGACTCGCAATCAAGGGTTACTCCGGCCTGCAATAGGGGGGGCGACCTTTTTGCAGACCAGAAAAGCAGTAGACCGCTCTGCGGTCGGGCCCTTACGTCACCAGTGGCGCTGACTAGCGCTTGCGCAGATCTTTTACCTGTTCGACAAGGCTTTCGACCACAGCCTCGACATTGCCGGCTGCTGACTGCTTCAAGGACCGGAATTGTTCGTCGCTAAGCTTAGCCAGCGCGTCGACTGCATGTTGCTGGCTCAAGCTGTCTGCATCGTAGCGAAGAAAGGGGAATACCAGCTGGAGAATGCTCTCTGCCCCTAGAACAGCGCGATCCTCATTCGGTCCCTTGCCGGAGTGAACCCGGCAGGTTTCAGTATCCAGCAGAATGGCGTCGAGCGTGCCACCGTCAATTCTTCTCTTAACTTCCGCGAGGAGATCACTGTCTCCGATCTCATTTGATTGATGTGACATGGCTTACCCTTTCTTTGGCGCGAATTGAAACGAGGTACCGTTGGCAGAAAGGCATTGGTCTGCTCGCGCGCCACCGCTCAAAGCCGCGCTGTTCAGTAGAAGAAACACACGTTGAAGGATGTGTTGAGCATCATTGACTGTCCGCTCAAGTCTCGTCGTCAGCCGGTTTTTGAAGGCCGTGAAGCCGCGTTGGGCTCGTTGAGCAGATTGGTCATCTGTCTCGGCCAGCCGCTGGGCGCGTTCCTGAGATCGGATTTTAAGGAAGGACGGTGAGAGCAATTCTCTCACTTCAAAATACTCAATAGATTCCTCGAGCCGAGGAGCGTCAGTATGTGTCATGGTAGTTTTCCAGGTAGATAGAAATCGGGCCGAGCACTTGGCACTCGGGAGAACGCTGAGGCTTGGTCAGCAGCCGCGAATAGCGTGTATGAGCTTCTTCGATTCCATAGCCAACATGATCCGGAAATCAGGCGCTGAGTCAACACAAGGCTAACCGGAACGGTCGCTGGCGACGTTCCAGTCCCCAGTAACTTTCGTGATTCCCAAACACTTTCAGCAACTTGCGTGGACGTTTGCGGGAGCCACCTGGCCCTTTGACGGGAAAATCAAGCAGACGAGCTGGTTGTGCCCTGCGTCAAGAAGCTCGACATTTCCACTGTCGAAAACCACGTCAAAGCGTTCCTGGGTTTAGATGTACGTGGCGCAACCTACCCGACCCCTGCCTCGCATTTGTGTCAAGTTGCCGGTCCGAAAGCGGACGTTCGGCAAACCGTACGTTAAACTATGGACCTTTCTATCTGCGCGAGGAGGTCTGGTTGATACTCGGCCAAACTGCGAAATGCAAAAGTTGACCTGTCGGAGCCAAGTTAAACCAGGCCTGAGTACACTTCCTTGGATTGAAACACAGCGTCATATTCACACTTTATGCTAGAAGGTTCCCGGAACTACGCGGTGAGTTTTCAGATTCTTCAATTGCCGTCTTGACGCCATGGCCTGAGTTCCCGCAGCCTTGGGGCATGACCAGCTCATGCATCACCCGCCAACGAATATCGGACTGAGATCGATACCCCACACGGAAATCTGTGGGAGGCAGCATTGGTGTGTAGGCTAGGGTTAATCCCTTAGTATTGCTTTTATTCTAGTGCTCGAGCCGGACTGAGTCCGAGGTCTCCCATCATCATTTGGAGGCAAACCATGGCAAACGACCCCGAAATCACCGAAGATATCGAGCGTCCGCTGAAGGCGCTAGCCAACAGTGATCTTGTCGCAGAGATCAAAACCCGCATTGTGAACGGTGAGCTGAAAGAGGCTCTCCTGTTCGATACTGATACAGGCCGGATGTACTCCGATCTCGGGAAGGAAGAAAGGCGACTGTTTCCACCGGATGCGGTGGTGAGCTTAGTCTTTCCTATGTTGGAGTTTGACCGCGACAGCTCAAGACACCAAAAGCTTGCCGATCTCTTGTTCGATCTTTCTGACGAGGATTTCAGTGCGCTGAAATCAGCCGTGGCCGCTGAGACCGAAGAGGGCATGCGCCGTCTGGTGGCACATCTGGAAAGGCTTTGTCCTGACGAAACATCTGGCACCAAGTCAGAAACGGAGCACTCCGATGACTGACGGTTTCGATCATGACGACTTTCGGGTCAGTTGAGATGCACCTTGGTAAAGACAGTATGGGCTGGCTTCAGGTCGTCTCGGATTGTTTCGAAGAGATCATGTTGCATTGTGACCAAGAAGGGACGAGCTATCCCTCCGTTGGTCGCATCAAACAGAACTACGGATTGCTCAGAATTCACCTAGGTGGTGTGACAGATGAGCCGAGAGGCGGCTAAGCGCAGGAAGCGGGCTTTTGCATGCTCGCCCGTTTGGCGCAATCAGCCAAGGTTTTCTGCTGCGGCGCAGCTCGCCGTTCCTGCCGTTCGCTGCGCGGAAAAAGAACAATCAAGACGCGGGACTTTGCCGCCGTTCATTTTTCGGTCTTCGCTGACGCAGCATGTTCTCGCATCAGCGGCACGTTTGTTGTTGTGGAGCGGCGCATGTCGTCAATCCGGTCGTTCGTGGGTGTCGATTTCGCCTGAACCGAGATCGCACTTTCGCTGCCGTCTGGATGGACAGACAAGTAGCGGACAAACCGGCCTTTTGCTGGTGCAGCGGTTGCTCACGCAGCATTAGTCAATACATGCAGCGGCGTTCATGCGGCGTCGCAATTCAAATCGTCGAAGCGGTCATTCCCAGCCGGTCTCGGCGTCACCATTCAAACTGCACTTCGCCGCATGATGTCCGGACAAGAGAGACGCGCAACCGAGTGGACTTGGACAGCTCTTTTGCTTGTGGCGCGCGTCAGCCAATGCAAATAGGTCCGTTGGGCCGGACAAGTACTATGGTCATCCCACGTGAATTTTGAAGTCTTGTTTTGCTGTTCAGCGTTCAGTTCACCTTTTTTGTTGAGGCACTTTGCTTACAATAGTCTCTACTTTGACAAGGCAAGAATGCGCCACGGGACCCTGGGCCAGTCTTGATGTGCCTTTGTCACGGGTCAGCACGTTCGGGTTGCCACGGCGGCAGAGGTCGCCGTCAGAATAGAGCCATGCGCCGGTCGCAATCTGGATAACGCCGGGTCGGATCATGTCGCTGATCCGCAGTTCAGCAAGGCATGCGCCGCGGGTGTTGTGAATTTTGACAATCTGACCTTCGATCAGCCCGCGCACCGCTGCGTCTCTCGGGTGCATCGTCATCGGTTCAACGCCCTTTGGCCGGTCAGCCTGGCTGACCGCGCCGTGATCTAACTGGCTGTGCAGCTTGTTGCGGGGCTGGTTGGATATCATGTGCAGATCGTCCGGGGCAGCAGCGCCCAGCCATTCGGTCGGTTCCATCCACGCAGGGTGGCCGGGACAATCGTCATAGCCGAAGTCTGCGATGGTCTGCGAAAAGATTTCGATCCTGCCCGACGGTGTGGCGAGCGGGTTGGCCTCCGGGTCGGTGCGAAAAGCGTCCAGCATGACAGTGGGCTTGTCCGGCACCGGTACCTTGACCCAGCCGTCGCGCTGCAAGCTCTCCCAACCGGGCAGCTCAACACGTTGTCCTGCGGCCTGTTGGCGCGAAACCTCCCAGATCCAGCGTTGCCAATCCTGCGGGCTGCGCCCTTCGGTAAACGCCTCTTCCACGCCCATTTCAGCGGCAATGCCACGTAGGATTTCGTGATCATCACGCGCCTGTCCCACGGGTTCGATGGCGCGGTCCATCACCACTTGATAGGGGTCTTTGGGCGTCAGTGCGATGTCGCTGCGCTCCAGCGGCGTGGTGCAGGGCAGCACTATATCGGCATGTTTGGCCAGTGCGTTCCAGCACCATTCATTGGCGATGATGGTCTCGGGCTTGGCCCAGGCCCGCCGCATACGGTTCAGATCCTGATGGTGGTGGAAAGGGTTGCCACCGGCCCACCAGACGAGCCGGATGTCGGGATACTTGTAAGACGCGCCGTCATAGTCGAATTTCCCCCCGGGGGTCTCCAGCATGTCTGTCACGCGCGCCACGGGGATGAAATCCGGCACAGGATTATGGCCTTGCGGAAAGGACGCATAGTGGATTGGCGTGCGGTTCAATCCGGTGTTGTTCATCGCCGAATAGCCAAAACCCAGGCCCGTCCCCGGCAGGCCGATCTGCCCCAGCATCGCCGCAAGTGCGATGGCCGCCCAAAACGGTTGTTCGCCGTGATCCTGACGTGTCAAAGCCCAAGCTGTTGAGATCATGGTCCGGCTGCGCGCCATGCGACGGGCCAATTCACGGATGGTGTCGGCAGGAATCTCGCAAATGTCTGCGGCCCATTCAGGTGATTTGGGAATGCCATCCGTTTTGCCCAACAGATAGTCAGCAAAACGCGCAAAACCGACGGTGTAGCGGTCAAGGAACGCTTGATCGTGCAGGTCTTCGTTGAGCAACACATGGGCCAGCGACAGCATCAGTGCCACGTCTGTATTGGGCCGGATGGGCAGCCAATCTGCGTTGACCCGGTCCAGCAGGTCCGCCCTGAGAGGGGAGATATTGACGAACTTGACGCCTGCCTTGTGTGCCGCAAGCAATCCGCCTTTCTGTACGTGTGCGCCGGTCCCACCCTGGCTGATTTGCCCGTTCTTCAGAGGCACACCGCCGAAAGCGACGAACAGGTCACAATCTGATGCAATGCTTTCCCAGCTTGTGGTTGTATCCAAATGCCCGCGGAAGGTGCCGAGGACATGAGGTACGAGCACCTCTGCCGCAGCGAAGGAATACGTGTTTTTGGAACCGGTATATCCACCGATAAAGTTCAGAAACCGCTTGAGCTGGCTTTGCGCGTGGTGAAACCGCCCTGCGCTGGCCCAGCCGTAAGACCCGGCATAAATCGCGCGGTTGCCATGGGTGGAGCGCACGCGGGTAAGCTCTGCAGCGACCAGCCGGTTGGCCTCAGCCCAGCTTACCTCCACGAATGCGTCCGACCCGCGTTTGTCACCCGCCGTGCCCGGGCCACCTTCCAGCCAGCTCTTGCGCACCATCGGGGCCGTGATCCGTGTTGGGCCGTCAAGCACATCCACAATCCCCGGCCCAATTGGCGAGGGATCTGGGTCATGCTCAAACCCGCGAAGGTTGGTGACGCGACCATTCTCAACATCCACCCGGTAGGTGCCCCAATGCGTCGCCGTCAGCAGATCCCGTTCGGAACTCGTCATTGGATCACCTATGCCGTTAAAGGTGTGAGTTCACCGCGTTCGAACAAATCGCGCAAGGCGAATTTCTGGATCTTGCCGGACCCGGTCATCGGAAAGCTATTGACCTCAATCCAAAGATTTGGCGTTTTTTGCGGAGACAATTCGGATCGGCAATGAGATTTCAGTTCCGCCGCGCTCAAAGTTGCATCGCCCGATGTCCGGAGGAAACACGCGATTAACTCGCCCCACTTCTCGTCGGCGATGCCGACCACAGCGACTTCTTGAATCTCTGGATGCGTTAGCATCGCATTCTCGATTTCCGCAGGGAAGTGGTTCTCTCCGCCACGAATAATCATCTCTTTTACCCGACCGGTGATCTTGAGATAGCCTCGCGCATCCATTGTGCCCAGATCGCCTGTATGAAGCCAACCGTCTGCGTCAATCGTCTCGGACGTGGCCGCTGGGTTGTCGTGATATTCAAGCATAGTGCACGGACCGCGCGCGCAGATTTCACCTGGCTCGTTCAGGTCAGCGCAGGAATTGTCAGTCAAACGTCGGATGGACACGTCTGTTTGCGGGATCGGCTGGCCAATCGTCTTGCAGATATCATCAATGCTGTCGTCCAAGTGGTGCTGGGTGATGACTGGGCAGTGTTCCGTTTGGCCATAGAGGGTCGAAAATCCGCATCCAAACGCTTTCTTCACCCGTCGTACCAAATCCGCGGCAACATTTGCGCCGCCGCAGCTGATCACGCGCAGCGCAGTTGTATCACGTGGGGTAAGTTCCTGTTCCTCAAGGAGGGCGACCACCATTGTCGGAACGCCTAAGACGACATCGGCCTTTTCGCTTTCAAGCAGATCGACGATGCGCGGCGCGTCAAACAAGCTGACAAGCACCATATGCGCCCCTGCCTGCATCGCTCCCAGTGTAACCATCCCACAGCCGGATGTGTGAAACATCTGCATAATGTTGATCCAGATGCTGTGTTCCGTGACGCCGCAGCGATCTGCATAAAAGCGCGCGTTGTTCAAAAGCCCCCCATGGGATAACAGCGCGGCCTTTGGAAACCCGGTCGTTCCTGACGTGTATTGAATTTGTGCCGGATCGGAGGTCGACACTTCAGGAAGACGTGCCTCGTTTGAGCTTCGTGCAAACAAAACGTCGTGATCATCAAGATCAGTTACTTCCCGCAGGAAGTTATTGCCGTCGCTGGCAAGCGTGGCGATCTGTGCCATAGGGTTGCCCCTGAATTCCTGAACATGGAACAGGCCAACAGCGCCAGACTGCGCGAGTATATACCGAAGTTCTTTGGCTTGCAGCGATGGGTTGGCCGTTACAAGCACCAGACCGGCAAGCGCACAGGCATATTCCATAAAAACCCATTCAGGGCTGTTTGGAGACCAGACCACAACCTTTTCGCCCTTGGTAAAACGCGAACTCAAAGCAAGCGCCAGTCGTTCGCAATCATCCCAAAGCGCGCCGTATGTCCAGGAGCGTCCCCGAGACCCATCTTGACGGATCTCAGTCAGTGCCGGCTTGTAAATGTTACTTGCTGTGACTTCCCTTAGGCCTTCGCCAATAGGCACGTCGATTGCATCCATGTCTGACTGAGCAGGGAAATACGCTTTTTCGAGGTGTAATTTGTACATTTGTGGCTCTGACCATTTATTGTTCTCATGAAAGATCAGAGGCAACGTGCCGCGAATTCTCAAATATCAAAAATCTATGTATTGATAATTACTTTGTATCAACGACGTTGACTAACGACTTGCGCACAGCGTCGACAAACGGCGCTACAATTGGGTTTGCGCTGTCATTGCGCCAGATAAGTGAGGTCGCAATAACATCGCCAACATCGCTGATCGGAATGGCTCGCAAACCAAAGCGCGCGGCGTTCATGATGCAATTGGGATAAATCAGAACCCCCATGCCGCCCAGAACGAGGGACAGCATCTCGTCGCGCAAGTAAGCCCGCTGAGAAATCTCGAGCGAGAAGCCACGGGCAATACAATGCTCGTTGAGCATATCCGTATACCGCTCCCATCTGGCGTCGCCCGCAATGATGGGTTCGCCCTTGAGCTCCTCCAGCTCCAGCGTGGCCCTCTTGGCCAACCGATGCGCTCTGGGCACAACAGCGGCAAGCCCTTCAACACTGAAAACCAATCGCCTGAAATCCGGCGGAATAGGCGTGTCCATATCAAAAATGAACCCGATATCTATCTGACCTTTCTGCATTTTTTCAATCTGTTCAAGCGTGCGGGCGAAACCTATGTCAATCTGTATCTTCGGGTTTTCGGCCCGAAAGTTTTCCAGCACGTCGGGCAATCCACCCAGGATCGCAAAATCCACGTAATTTAGTCGTAGCTTGCCGCCTTTGCCGTCTGCCGCATCGCGGGCTTCCAATGTGGCGGTCTCAACCATCTCAAAAATCTGATCGATGCGCGCATAAAGCGCGGTGCCAGCCGCAGTCAGTTCCACAGATCGTGTTGTTCGGAAGAACACCGACGTTCCCAGAATATCCTCCAGCGCCTTAACAGAGTTCGACAGCGCTGGCTGGGATGTGTTCAGGACGTCAGCGCTTTTTCGGAAACTGCCTTGCTCAACTACGGTTTTGAAGACGAGGAGTTGGCGAAGTGTTGGTAGCATTATTGATACTCCAAAGTTATCAAAACATAGAAAACTAATAATGGAAAATATCAGGTTTGCCAACCATGCTCCCATAACCGGTCAGCGAACCGAGAGTCACAACTGGAGCAACGCACCTTGCCAAAAGTTCTTTACGAGAAAGACGGCCGCATTGGTCGGATCACCCTGAACCGTCCCGAGGTGATGAATGCCATCGACGATGACTTGCCCGGCGAGTTGGCTGCGGCGGTGGCGCAAGCGGATGCCGACAGGGACGTGCATGTGATGGTCTTGTCGGGTACGGGCAAGGCTTTCTGTTCGGGCTATGACCTGGCGCATTACGCCGAAGGCAATGGCACAAATCAGGTTGTGCAGGAGATGCCTTGGGATCCGATGCAGGATTTCCAGTTTATGTGGGCCAATACGCAAAGTTTCATGTCGCTCTTTCGCGCGATGAAGCCAGTGATCTGCAAGGTGCACGGGTTCGCTGTGGCAGGTGGGTCGGACATAGCCCTTTGCGCGGACCTGACGATCATGGGCGACACAGCGCAGATCGGCTATATGCCCACCCGTGTTTGGGGCTGCCCGACGACGGCGATGTGGGTGCACCGGCTGGGGCCGGAAAAAGCCAAGCGTATGATGTTCACCGGCGACAAGATCACCGGGGCTGAGGCCGCCGAGATGGGACTGGTTCTGAAATCGGTGCCGGATCAACAGCTGGACGGCGAGGTCGAAGCACTGGCCGCCCGGATGGCGAGCGTTCCGATCAACCAGCTGGCCATGCAGAAGATGGTGATCAATGCCGCCGTGGAAGAAAAGATCAACCAGACCCAAAGATTGGCCACCGTCTTTGACGGGATCACCCGCCATTCGCCCGAAGGGATGAATTTCAAGGCCCGCGTCGAGGCGGTTGGCTGGAAACAGGCCGTTCAGGAACGCGACACCGGAAGTTTTGACTGGACCACCAACACACCCATCAACGACCGCTCGGAATAACCGCAGCGGCACATATTCAACACATCCAAGGGAGGAAACTCATGTTGAAATCACTCGCCACCATCGCAGGGCTAAGTTTTGCAGTCGCCGCTGGAACGGCAGGCGCAGACGACATCCAGCCGCACCAGTTTAAGGTGCTTGGGACCTGGAGCAGTCTCAGCCAGTTCAAAAACTACGAAGCGCCGTTCTGGACCGAAACCTTGTCTGCAAACACCGAAGGTCAGATGAGCGGCGAAATCGTCTCCATCTCTGTCATGGGCCTGAAAGGGTACGAGACGCTCAACTTGCTACAAAACGGAGTATTCGATATGGGCAACATGGTTGTCGCCTATGTCACCGGATCGACGCCCGAGATGGAAGGCATCGATCTTGCCGGTGTAGCAACCGATATGGCCAGTGCACGTGCCAATGCCGATGCCTACCGCGACGTGATCAACGCACGTCTGGCGGAGCAGAACCTAATCATGCTGGCGCATTACCCCTTTGGTCGCCAGTTCGTGTTCTGCAAGGACGAGTTCGATGGCTTGGCCGGACTTGAAGGCCGCAAGATCAGGACCTCAAGCGCCACCCACGCAGACTTCTTGTCGGGCGCAGGGGCGACGAACGTGACGATTGCATTCGGTGAGGTTGTTCCTGCCATTCAGAACGGCGTCGTCGATTGCGCGGTCACTGGTGCGATCCCAGCCTATGACGCCAGCTGGCACGAGGTGATCAACTATGTTGGTGAACTGCCGATTAACATGGGCATGGCGGGGCTCTACGCGAACCTTTCCAAATGGCAGAGCATTGATGACGTATCCCGCTCCGCACTGGCCGAGCAGATCAGCAATTGGGAAGACACTACCTGGACGAACTATGTCACCGAAGAAAACGAGGGGTTAGCCTGTCTAACGGGTGATGACGCTGGTTGTTCCAAAGGTGATGCCGTCGGCATGAGCCTTATCCCGATGACCGAAGCCGATAGCGCGCAGGCCAAAGGGATCCTGCAAAGCCATGTCTTCCCAGGCTGGCTCGAGCGCTGCGGCGACGAGGACTGCGCAGGCCCGTGGAACGCCACGATCGGCGCGGCCAACGGTCTATCCATTCAGTAACGCGCTTGGCGGCACTGGCATGCTGGTGCCGCCATCCAACTTTGCAGGGGGTTTACCATGTTGATCCGAACACAAGGCGCGCTTGACCGTGTCTCAGAAATTGCCGTTTGGGTCGCAGGGGCGGCCCTTTTGATGACAGCTTTCATGGTGGGATTGGAAGTCATCATGCGTAAGCTTTTCAACGCGTCGCTTGGGGGCGCGGATGAAATTTCAGGCTATGTCTTCGCGGCAGCTACTGCCTGGTCCTACGCCGCAGTGATCAGAAAGAAAGGAAATGTGCGGATCGACGTTGTCTATAATCTGATGCCGCGCCCTTTGCGTATTGCATTGGACATTCTCAGCTTTCTCGCACTTGGCGCGCTGTTCGCACTTATTGGCTGGTACGGGTTTGAACTGGTCAAAGGAACGGTTGAAACCGGCCGTATCTCGGTCACGCCCCTGCGCACACCGCTTTCTATTCCTCAGATTGTCTGGATCAGCGGGATCGGACTTGCCCTGGCGATGTGGGTGTTGATTGCATTTCGTGTGGCAGGTAATGTGCTGCGCCGCAATTGGGATGCAGTCTCTGAGCTTATCGGCTCTGAAGGCATCGAGGGTGAAATCAAAGCGGAGCTGGTCGAGACGGAGGGCAAATCATGATCCTTATCGTCACTTTCTCACTTCTACTTCTGTTCATCTTCCTTGCAATCCCGGTTGCTGCAGCACTTGGCCTGTTGGGTGTGGTGCTGGACGAGAGCTTTTCCATCATGCCTTTGCGTCGCGCCATTGGTGACATGATGTGGGAAAACTCGATCGAATTTCTGCTCGTTGCGGTGCCCATGTTTGTCATGCTGGGCGAGATCATGCTGCGCTCGGACATCGCAGAAAAGATGTATGATGCGATGGCAAAATGGCTGTCATGGCTGCCGGGCGGGCTAATGCATTCCAATATCGGTTCCAGCGCTATCTTTGCGGCGACGTCTGGGTCGTCCGTTGCCACGGCGGCCACCGTTGGGACGGTTGCGGTGCCGCAGATCGACAAGCGCGGCTATCACACACCCCTGTTTCTTGGCTCGCTTGCCGCCGGTGGGACTCTCGGCATTCTGATACCGCCTTCCGTTGGCCTGATCATCTACGGGCTTTTGACCAATACATCCGTGCCCAAGCTTTACCTCGCGGGTATCCTACCGGGGCTGGTCTTGGCGGGGCTCTACAGTCTTACCATCGTCCTTCTGTGCCTCGCCAACAAAGGCTGGGGCGGCGAAAAGATCTCAATTTCGTGGTCTGAGCGTTTCGCGAGCCTGCCAAATCTGTTGCAGCCATTGTTCATTTTCATCGTGGTCATCGGCTCCATTTATGCGGGTTGGGCGACGCCAACGGAAAGTGCCTCTCTGGGCGTTCTTGCGGCACTCTTGCTGTCGTGGAAAAACGGCAAGCTGACACGGGATATGCTTTTGAAATCATTTGAAGGCACCATGCGGACAACAGCGATGATCATGCTGATCATTCTGGCAGCGGCATTCTTGAACTTCGTGCTTGCCGTCATCGGCCTCGCGGCCGCATTCCAAAGCTTTATCGAAGGCCTGGGCCTGTCCCCGTTTCAGGTGTTGTTGATCATTATCGCCATCTATCTGGTGATGGGGTGTTTCATGGAGAGCCTGTCCATGTTGATCACAACGACCCCCATTGTCGTGCCGGTGATCGTCGCCCTTGGGTACGATCCGATCTGGTTCGGTGTGGTGCTGATGTTGCTGCTGGAAACCGCTTTGATCACACCGCCCATTGGGCTGAACCTCTATGTTGTGCAATCCATCCGCCAAAGCGGACCAATCAAAGACGTAATCAAAGGGGCGATCCCGTTCGTCTTCGCCATGTTTGTGATGATTGGCCTTGTGATTGCATTTCCCTCGATGGCGCTGTGGCTGCCATCTCTTCTGTAAAAATTTGCGACAGGAAAATCTCATGGATCTTAAGAATAAGACGATCATTATCACCGGCGGCGCACGCGGCATTGGTGCGGCCTTAGCCACTCGGTTCGCAGCGGAGGGTGCAAAGGTTGTTGTCGCCGATCTGGACGAAGGTGCTGCGCGAGCAACCGCGGCCGCGATTGATGGTTTGGGTGTGGCATGCGACGTCACCAAGGAGGCCGATGTGCAGGCGTTGGTTCAGCAGGCAGAGCAGCACTTTGGCCCGGTGGATATGTTCTGCTCAAACGCGGGTGTGTGTTTAGGTGAGCCATCACATTCAGCCTCGGCCAGTAATGACACCTGGGGCCTTTGTTGGGACGTTCATGTGATGGCGCATGTCTATGCCGCCCGCGCGGTTCTGCCAGGCATGATCGAACGCGGGAGCGGCTATCTGCTGCAGATGTCTTCGGCTGCCGGGTTGCTGAGCCAAATCGGTGATGCGGCCTATTCTGCAACCAAACATGCGGCCATTGGGTTCGCTGAATCCGTCGCGATCACCCATGGCGGTGACGGGATCAAGGTTTCGGTCATTTGTCCGCAATATGTGGCAACCCCGATGCTGGGGTATGCCGATAAAGGCGCATCAAGCGATTTGCCGGGTGTGATCACGCCAGAAGCACTTGCAGAAACCGTGGTTGAGGGTGTTGCGCAGGAAAGCTTCCTGATCTTGCCGCACGCGGATGTCGCGCAATTCATCCAATTCAAATCGGCCAACTACGACAAATGGCTGGGCGCGATGCGAAAACTGCGCAGCAAAATTGTAGACGAGATCGGGTCCACAGATCTGGAAACAATGCACAAGCTGGTGTGATCGTTGTGACGCCTCATCCTCGCTTTGAGACATACGCCAACCAAAAAGTCAGCATCGGCGGGCAAAACATTTGCTTTAGCACCAACGGAATTGCAGTGACGCCGGAGCGGCCCACACTTGTTCTGGTGCACGGAGCCGGAGGGTCCAAACTCGACTGGCCGCAATCTTGGCGGAGTGTGGCCGAGGCGACTGCCCCGTTTGGCCTTCCGTCGTCGACGGCTGTTCTGCCCGGTCAAGGGGGGCAAGCGCTGCACGCGCATCCCGTGATTGCGATTGATCTTCCGGGCCATGGTGGCTCGGGTGGTCTAAGCTTGCCTGATATCACTGGCCATAGCCGCGCAGTCACCGGTTTCCTGCAGGCGCTCAATCTGGAAAACGTCTGTCTGGTGGGGCACTCAATGGGTGTCGGCGTTGTCTTGTCAGCCGCGCTGCAATCCAGCGAACGAATTTCCTCACTGTGTCTGATCGCTGGGGCTGCGCGAATGTCGGTCACACCCGATTTGCTGGAGGGATTAAAGAACCAGACCGAAAATACCGTCGCCGCCATCGCGCGCTCCTGTTGGCATAAATCGACGCCAGAGCACTTTGTGAAGACTACGCGGCAAAGGATGATGTCTGCTGGAGGAAACGTTCTGCTTGACGATTTCACTGCGTGTTCAAAGTTGGACTTGCGCGCAAAATTGTCCGCGCTTCAAGTCCCGACATTGATTCTTGCGGCGCAGGAAGACCGCATGGTGAAAGCCACAGAAATCGAAGCCATGGCGCAAGCTATTCCAATGGCTCAACTTCAGATATTCCACGCATGCGGACACTTCCTTCACGTTGAAATTGCATCGGAGATCGCAAAAAAACTTGTCGCCTTTCTGGGTGCACAGATTTGAGGCTCGGTTCCAAAAAAAGAACCGAATCCAGTTTTCACTCCCAACAGGTGACGGCTTTGACTTCGAGGAATTCCTCTAAGCCCCAAACGCCGCCTTCGCGCCCATTGCCCGACTGTTTCATGCCGCCGAAAGGGGAGACCGCCCCACTGAATTTGCCATTCATTTCAACCATGCCAGAACGGAGTTGCCGCGCCACCCGGCGTGCACGGGCCTTATCAGCGGTCTGGACATAGTTGGTCAGGCCGTAGGGCGTGTCGTTGGCCAATGCGATGGCCTCTTCTTCGGTATCAAACGGAGTCATGACCAGAACCGGGCCAAAGACTTCCTCCTTCCAAAGCGTCATGTCCGGTGTGACGTCTGCAAAGACGGTAGGTCTGACAAAGTAGCCTTGCTCCAACCCCTCCGGCAGGCCCAGTCCGCCCGCAACCCATCTTGCTCGCTCATCAAAACCGCGCTTGATCAGGAATTGGATCTTATTGAACTGGGTTTTTGAGACAACTGGGCCGATCTGTCGACCTTCAACGTTTGCCGGTCCGACTTCAGTTTTTTCTGCAACTGAACGCGCGGTTTCGACGGCCTGTTCATAGATTGAGCGTTCAATCAGCATCCAGGTCGGTGCGTTGCAAGACTGGCCGGAATTATTGAAGCAATGGCGCGCGCCGCGTGTGACCGCCTTTTCATCGGCCAGTTCCAGGGGGTGATCAAAGCGCAGACGCCGACCGGTTCATAGAGGATCATGTCATTGGGCGCGTGGTCGCCCAAGCGCCGTTCGAAGGCAAAGCCCTTCGCCGTGCGGATGGTGTTTTTCAGATGCCCGGCTCCGGCCCCCACCTGAGCCGTCTTCGCTAAGGCAATCGATGCGCCCATTTTGTGGCTTATCGCCTGTGCCATTTCTTGTGCGCGAGACTTATAGATGTCCATTAGCAGTTCGAGCGCGGCGACCCTAGCCTCGGGTTCCGTGGTCGCCCAGTCCGGAAAGGCAGCTTTGGCTGCGGCAACAGCCGCATCGGCATCCGCATCACCGACTAGCCTGATAGTTGCGATCTTCTCTTCGGTGGAGGGGTCTTCCACGGCCATCTCTCGACCGTCGATTGAGGTGACACACCCTGGCTTCTATTCACCAACCTTGTCAGAGATCTCTGCATCGAACGGGGGTTTGTCCCAAAGACCGGTCAGGTTGCGTACCTTCGGGATGAGTTCTTCACGTTTGTGCTGCTGGGCATGGGCGTCCTGATTTATCCAGAGAGCGTTGCGCGCGCGCCGGGCAGGGCTCAGCGCTGTGCGCATCCGGGATGTGGGAAAAGTGGTCGACATTTCGGCGGTTTGGCTCAAGGAAGCACGCAATCCGGCACTTTATAGATTCCTCGACCTGTTGCCCAACGAGATTGCAGCATCCTGATGAGGGGAGACGCCGAAATGCCTGCGATAAAGTCTGGAAAAATGGGATTGGCTGCTAAAGCCGCTGGCAATGGAAATTTCGATGATTGGCAACGCTGTTTGATGAAGCAATCGCCGCGCATGTTCGAGCCTCAGTTTTCTGTAGAATGCTTTTGGACTTGTAGACAAAAGCGCCTTGAAGAGACGTTCAAGCTGCCGCACTGAAATACCAACCGACAAAGCTATTTCTTGAACTGGAATAGGTTCCTCCAAGTTTGACTGCATAAGTCTGATTGCGCTTGCGAGCTTGGTGTTTCGCTTTCCTGTATGCAGGAACTCAGCAACCGACTGCTCTTCTTGCCCAGTCCTAACAGAGCCGCAAACAAGCCTGTCTGCCACCCAGTTGGCTATACTGCTGCCACTGTTTTCGGCGATCAGCTGCAACATCATATCCAAGGTCGCAGCCCCTCCGACACAGGTCAGGCTTTTTTTGCCAATACAGAAGATGTTCTGCTCTAAATCCAAGTCTGGGCAGGTTTCGGCAATTGCTCCCCTGTATACCCAATGCGCAGCAACCGGTTCGTTCAAAAGTACCCCGGCTTTGGCCAAGGTGAAGACAGCGCTTCCCACCGCGCCTATGCGCGAACCTTTCCGGGAAACACTTCGCAACCAGGCCAGAACTGGCAAAGTAGATGCGTCGACGTATTCTTTGCCTCCCAGCACGATCACCGTGTCTCTTCTGCTGACTGGCATCATCGGACCATCCACATTCATGGACAAACCGTTAGACGTCAACACAGCGTTTCCGTCTTCACTGAACAGAGACCACGAATATCTGGGCGTCTGGTCAAACTGGTTAGCTTCATTCAACACGTCCAGCGCAGCACAAAGATCCAAGGAAGAGGACGACCTCAACAGTAGAAAAGCAAAGTGCGTGGAGACGGCCGAAGCCGCCTCTGGTTCGCAACTCCCGATGCGTGCTGTTGAAACGCCGGGCATGAAGGTCACTAATCTGCATTCGGTTTGGTTGGAATATCCACCAACTTGCCGCGCGGGATCAGGCGGTCGGCGTCATACATAGGCAGGGTGCAGAGCTCACCGCTCTGGGTGGACCCATCGGCGCAGAGTACATCGACCTGCGTGCCCGGGCCCTGCGCGGGATCGTCCATGCGCACGATGCAAACACCGCAGCCCTGATAGGGCGAATAGCCCGAGGAGCAGACCCGGCCGACCTCTTTGCCATCGATGGTCATGACGCGGCCCAGCTGTGCCACGCCACCGGTGACCCGCATGCCCCAGGTGCGGCAGGATTTTTCGATGGACTCCAGCGCTTTACAGCCAACAAAATCCCGATCATCAAAGTCGACAAAACCGCCAAGCCCCGCGTCGAACGGCGTCGTCTCCGCCCCGAAATCCGAGCCGGCATTGAGCAGCCCGGCCTCGATCCGCCGCGCCCGAAACACCGGCGTTCCGGTCAACAGGATGTCGAAGGCAGCACCTGCCTCCATGATCTTGTCACCGATGGCAGGGATGTCAGTGTCGGGTAACATGTAGACTTCCCAGCCTAATTCGTTGGTGAAGCCCGACCGGCTGATCCAGCAAGTCTGGCCTGCGATGGAAACCTCGGCGCAATCGAAATAGCGGAATGGGTCGGGCACTCCACCGTCCAGCACTGCTGCCAGCAGGTCCAGTGACCGTGGGCCTTGAATCTGGCTGACCCAAACATTGGGGTCGTGGATTTTCACGTCCAGCCCTTCGGCGTGTGCCTTGTACCAACTGAAGAGATCGCCGTCGGCCTGCGCCATCCAGAACTTTTCTTGCGACAACCGCAACAGCACGCCGTCGGTGATCATGCCACCATCGTGATAGCAGGCAAACTGATACGAACAGCGCCCCGGCTTCACCTTGCTGACACTGCGAGTGAACACCTTGTTCAGCAGGGTTTCGGCATCTGGGCCGCTGATCTCGATCGGCAATTCGCCGGTGTGGCGGAAAATGACGTTGGTGCGCACCGCCCAATACATCTCGTCATCTGTGGCCGTGTCGAGTTTCTCCGGCGTCAGGCGCGAATTGTAGAGCGTGTATTCGGGATCATAGGGCAGTTCCATGTAGCTCAGCGGATGGGCTGGCATGGTGCGGGCCAATTCGCGCGGGCGCGCGCCCTGATTGGGGAGAGCTTTGGCGACGAAGCGGAAGTGGGAAAGGTCAGTTGTCATATTTTTTACCGTTCAGAGTTGTTAGACGCCTGCGGGTGATCTTCGACAAGGACAGATGGGTGCCACGCATTGGGTTGTTGATATTAGACCAACTGCGCTCAGCGCAAATCTAATGATTTGCACAAGTCGTTCGAAAAAATTAGACAGCAATCATGCGCTTTCGTTCTTATGATTCCCTCAAGACCTTTGATGCCGTTGCCCGCAATCTGTCGATGACCAAGGCGGCGGACGAGGTGCATCAGTCGAAAGGGTCGATCAGTTACCAAATCAACAAGCTTGAAGCCGAGCTAGGCTTTCGTCTGTTCGAGCGCGCGCACGCAAAACTGGGACTGACAGAAGAAGGGCGTAGGTTGTGGCATGTGTCCCAAACAGCCTTGAGCCAGATCGACCGTGAAATCGAAGATCTGCGTGGTACCGCGTCAGGTGCCGTGACCGTTGGCGCACTGACCTATTTCTCGTCGCGCTGGCTATCACGAAGGCTCACTCGCTTCTTCGAGGCCAATCCCGGTATCAGCCTGCGGATCGAACCGTTCAACTCCGTCGAAATGTTGAGATCTGTCAAAGTCGATATGGCTATCCTCTGGGGAATTGGCGGCTGGGAGGACCACAAGAGCGAACTTCTTCTGTCCCTGCCTGCCGTCCCGACCGCCAACCGCGCTGTCGCAGAGCGGGTAACGCAGCTTGGATTGCCCGAGGCGGTCAGGCAGCTTCCGCTTTTGGGGGACAGCTCCGGCGATGCGAGTTGGCGGGCCTGGCACAAAGCCGCTGGGCTCGCTTACGCGCCCAGCCGGTCCAGCCTGACGATTCCGGACTCCAACAGCCGCGTTCAGGCGGTGGTGGATGGTCAGGGGATCGCCCTTTGGGATGATCTGATAACACCTGAATTTGACGACGGAACACTTGTCAGATTGTCCGATGTCAGGGTTGAAAACGCGGGGTACTTTGTCATTTTCACGGATCGGCCGATGTCTCAGGGTGCGGAGGCATTTTTGAACTGGTTGCGGGCTGAAAATGATCGCAGCTAGAGGCGGGCCTGAAGTCCTGTGGACGTTCAGCTCATGAACGGCGGTTTTGGGGAAATTAGCAAGAACACCGCGCGCTCTGGGCCGAATTTACCAAGGTTTTCTGCGTCAGCGAAAGAGGCAAAAGCAAAAGGCGGGATTGTTCCGCAATTTTCGAATTCATGGTTTCAGATTTGCTGCGCGTTGCATGAACGGCTGCTGTTTCCGCTGCCAGGCAGCATAAAATCTTTCGCCGCTTCGGAAAAATCTCTGCTGCGCGCGCATGCAGCGAAATTTTGACACTTCTGCAATGGGCTCACACCCCGGTTTCGCCGCCCGAAGCGCGAACGGCGGCCCTTGATTTGCGAACGGCCGGGCATTGAAAAACGTGATACAAGATCAAAGACTTGGCCCGCCCCTCCTATGACCGGTCTCGGTCAACCCGTTGCAACGGCATTGCCGCGCGAGCATTAGGCGGTTCTGAGCCCACACCGGACCTGTCGAAATCGTGCTGCGTGCGCTCGCAGCGCCGAATTTTCAGCGCAGGCGCAAAAACCCGTGATGCAGTGCAGCGTTGTTTCCGGCCACTCGTGCATAGCGCAGCAATTTTGGTACAGCGGATTCACATGTTGCGGACAAGAGCAGCCTTTTGCGGTCGCGGCCAATGCAAACGCAGAAAATGTGAAACGACGTTCGCGCGCGCGGCATCGGCACTTCGCCAGCGCAGCAGATTTCATCGAAGCGGTCATCGGAACCTACTAAAGCAATGGCGGCTTTTGTGTGGCTGCAGGTTAGAATTGAGGCGTGTCTATTGCACCTAGAATCTAGGTGGTTTTTTCGTCATGCGAGTTCAAGAGGCCCTAGAATTCTTCTCAAGCCTCAAAGGCCGCGCATCCGTGTAGTGCGGCAAAATCATCTTCGATCATGAATAGATTGGGCGATTGCGCCCCCCGGATCTCGCAGGGGCGCGCAAAGGTTTCCAAACACGAGGGAGGCGCTGTTTTCACCACCGCCCGTGCGACGCTACCAGCAAGATAGACACCCGTTGAGGGCATGTAAGCCAACGTTAACTCGCGCAGTAACTGCCCCAGCAAGCTTACGTAGCTGTCAACGGCATCGGTGAGCGCGGGATTTTTCGTTCCCTCATACGACCGGATCACGTCTCTGCCTTGCAACGTCTCATCGCCGGTCATCTTTCTGCAAAACTTTGCAAACCCTCGACCTGAGAAGAGATCCTCGACTGTTGGGAAGAGGCTTGCATTGCAACGCGATTGCTTGATCAATTCTGCAATCGAAATCGGCATCGATACATGCCCAGCTTCAACCGCAAGACAGTGAACCCCGTTGTGTGTCTTCAGGATTGGGCTCACATTAAACCCGGTTCCAATTCCGACAACCAAGAATTGGCCAACACCCACAGAAGTGCCGCCGCCGTCGTGAAGCCTGTGCAGCTGCGCTGGTTCGAGCGCAGGAACCGCATATCCAAGGGCGGATAAATCATTGAGAAGGAAAGCATTCTCACAACCAAATCTCTCAATCAAACCGGCCCGTTCAATCGTCCAATTGCGGTTGGTTAACGTGGCGTGGGCACTTTGGACGGGCCCCGCCACGGCAAGCACTATGTCCTCCAGGCGTACGGCATGGGGTTCGAGAAAGGCCGCAACAACGTTATAGAGGTGCGGCCAATCTTCATTCGCAAAACTCTGCACAGTGTGCGGGACAATCTTGCCGTCCTCGCACAAGGCCAAACGCGCGTTTGTCCCGCCAATATCAGCCACCAACCGCATCGGATCAGTTCAGACGCAGGCCGGTTTCGGGAGCGAAATACGAAACCTTCCCCAAATCAAACGCCAGACGTTGTGCGGTCCCTGCGGCGGCTGTGGTTTCAGCATGTAGGCGCGCAGTGACGTGTTTGCCGCCCAATTGCATAACCGCAAATGTATCGGCCCCTGCAGGTTCGACGATGTCGATGATACAATCAGCTTCTTGGGTGTCACCGCCGCGCCCGATAGCGGCATCAGCGATGTCTTCGGGGCGCACGCCAAGGATCACGTTTTCAGGTAGGTCCTGATTGCGGGTGTCTGTCAGAACAATCGGATCACCTTTTTCCCGCGCGATTTCAATCTGCATGCCCGCGCCGTTCGCCTTTGCCTTGGCCGGTATCAGGTTCATCGCGGGGCTGCCCATGAAATCCGCGACAAACAGGTTCGCAGGACGGTTATAGATCTCGGCGGGTGTGCCGATTTGCTGGATCACCCCCCCCTTCATCACAACGATCTTTGTGGCCAGTGTCATCGCTTCGATCTGGTCGTGTGTGACATAGACCATTGACGCGCCAAGCCGCTGGTGCAGGGCCTTGATCTCGGTCCGCATCTCGACGCGCAGCTTGGCATCAAGGTTGGATAGCGGCTCGTCAAACAAAAAGAGTTTGGGATCGCGCACCAAGGCGCGGCCCATGGCAACGCGTTGCCGCTGACCACCTGACAACTGCCCCGGCTTGCGGTTTAGCAATGGTTCGATCTGGAGTTGCTGGGCCACATGGGCGAGCTTTTGATCCTGGACCGCCTGATCAATCCCGCGCACCTTCATACCAAAGGTAATATTCTTGGCGACCGTCATCGTGGGATAAAGCGCGTAGGACTGGAACACCATGGCGATGTCGCGGTCCTTGGGGCTGACATTTGTCATGTCCTGTCCGCCAATCGCCATCTTGCCGCTGGTGATCGGCTCAAGCCCTGCAATGCAGTTCAGCAGGGTAGATTTACCGCAGCCAGAGGGGCCGACCAACACGAGGAAGTCACCTTGCTCAATGGCCACGTTGATGTCTTTGAGGATTTCAACAGGCCCGTAGTTTTTGAACAGGTTGTTGATTTCTAGAATGGGGGCCATGTGATTATCCTTTCACGGAGCCGGCGGTCAGACCGCGGACGAAGTATTTGCCAGCGACGACATAGACAAACAGCGTGGGCAGCGCGGCGATGATGGCCGCGGCCATATCAACGTTGTACGCCTTCACGCCAGTGGTCGAATTGACGATGTTATTCAGAGCAACAGTCACGGGTTGTGTGCCGGCCTGACTGAACGAGATACCAAAAAGGAAATCGTTCCAGATTTGGGTGAATTGCCAGATGACAGTCACCACGATGATCGGCAGCGACAATGGCAGAAAGATCGACCAGAAGATGCGAAAGAAACCCGCGCCATCGACCTTTGCGGCTTTTGTCAACTCGGCCGGGATCGACACGTAGTAATTGCGGAAAAACAACGTGGTGAACCCAAGACCGTAGATCACGTGGACAAAGATCAGACCCGGTATCGTGCCCGCAAGCCCCATCAGGCCCAACATCCGTGCCATCGGCAGCAAGACGACCTGAAACGGGATAAAGCAGCCAAACAGCATCAGGGCAAAGAACAGGTTGGCCCCTTTGAACCGCCACTGCGCCACGACATAGCCATTCAAGGCGCCGATCAACGTCGAGATCATAACAGCCGGAATTGCAATCAGGACCGAGTTCCAAAAGAAGGGGCGCACACCTTCGCACTGGATGCCGGTGCAAGCACCCGACCACGCAGTGCGCCATGCGTCCAGCGTGACTTCCCGGGGGAGTGAGATCAGATCGCCGGTGCGGATTTCCTCAAGGCTTTTGAACGATGTGGTCACCATGACGAACAGGGGCATCAGGTAGAACAGCGCAAACAGGCCAAGCATGATGTAGAGCCCCCAGCGCAATGCGATCTTCGTCGCGCTGCTGCCGGATGAGGCCGGAGAGTAAGACAGATCAGTCATCTTTGGACCTCAATTCCGAGTAGAGGTAAGGCACGATGATCGCAAAGACGACCATCATCATGATCATTGCCGAGCTTGCCGCCTGGCCAATGTCACCGCGCGAAAACGCCATTGCATACATGTAGGTCGCAGGAAGATCGGTCGCATAGCCCGGACCACCGCCCGTCAACGCGATCACCAGATCGAAACTTTTGATGGCAAGATGCGACAGCACGATGAAGGCCGACAAAAAGATCGGGGCCATCGAGGGGATGATAATGGCCGTATAGACACGCCATGTCGGGATCCCATCGACCTGCGCTGCTTTGATGATTTCCTGATCCACAGACCGTAGGCCGGCCAGAAACAGGGCCATCACAAAGCCAGAGCTTTGCCAGATTGCAGCAATCACAATGGTGTAGATTGCCATGTCTGGGTTCACGAGCCAGTCAAAAGTGAAGGTCTCGAACCCCCAGCCGCGCACTGTGGCCTCAAGCCCAAGACCGGGGTTCAGGATCCATTTCCACGCTGTACCGGTGACAATCATCGAAAGCGCCATCGGGTACAGGTAGATCGTGCGGATCGCGCCCTCGGTGCGGATGTTCTGATCCAAAAGTATCGCAAGAATCAGACCGAGCACCATGGCAATGACGATGAACAGGAAGCCGAAGACAAACAGGTTGCCAAAGGCCGTGTCCCAACGGGGTGATGCGAACAGGCGGTCATATTGGATGAACCCGTCTATTTCATATTTCGGCAACAACCGCGACCGTGTCAAAGAAACCCACGCCGTCCATGCGATGAAGCCGTAGACGAAGATGAGCACTGCAACGAAGGACGGGGCCAGCACCAATTTTGGCGTGTTTTCTTCAAGCCATTTGGTCATGGGATAAATTCCTAAAGGTCCTTATCCCTCCGATGATCGAAGGGATAAGGAGACTGTCTTACAGGCTGTTTGCAATCGCATTTGCCAGCATCTGAACGGCGTCATCAGACGACATGTCAGAGTTGAAGTGCGCAGTCACAACATCGGTGATTGCACCGGATTGCGCACCGCGAAGCGCCATACCATGCGCATAAGACGGCAAGAGCGAACCACCCTCAGAGCTGGCGGCCATGTCTTTGGCAGACAGGATTGCACAGTTGTCAAAGGCGTCCAATGACACGTCTGTGCGTGCAGGGATCGAACCTTTGTTCAGGTTGAACACCTTTTGGAAGTTCTGGCCAACGACCAGTTCGGCCAACAGTGCCTGGCCTTGCTGCTTTTCTTCGCCGTCGATGGCAAACATCGCAAAGCTGTCGACGTTATACAGGAAACCCTCACCCGGTGTGGACGCGCAAAGGAAGTCCTCGCCCGGCACTTGACCTGCGGCCATGAATTCGCCCTTGGCCCAGTCCCCCATGATTTGGAAGGCGGCTTCGCCGTTCATCACCATCGCTGTGGCAAGGTTCCAGTCACGACCCGAGAAATTGCTGTCGACAAACCCGCGCATGATCCGCATCTGGTCAAATACAGCCTTCATTTCATCAGACGTCAGGGTCTCTGTGTCCAGCTCGACAAATGCTTTTTGGAAGCCGTCAGCGCCAAGGATGCCCAATGCGACTGCCTCGAAGACAGTGGCATCCTGCCAGGACTGACCACCGTGGGCCAATGGGATGATGCCAGCGGCCTGAAGTTTCCCAGCGGCTGCGTTGAACTCGTCCCATGTTGTTGGCATTTCGATGCCATTGGCGGACAGAACTTCAGCGTTTGCCCAGATCCAGTCAACCCGGTGAACGTTTACAGGCGCCGCGCACCATGTGCCGTCACACTGCATGTGACCAGCGATCGATGCTGGTAGAACCTCTGCCCAGTTGTTGGCTTCGGCGACAGCAGAAATATCGGCCAGAACGCCTTCTTGATACCATTCCTGAATGGCCGGGCCTTTGATCTGTGCGGCAGTCGGTGCGTTACCGGCCAGAACACGTGCACGCAGGGCTGTGCCGGCTGCATCACCGCCGCCGCCAGCGACTGGCATGTCTGTCCATGTGCCACCGTTTGCAGCAAACTCTTCCTGCAAAACAGCAACTGATTTTGCTTCACCACCGGATGTCCAGTAGTGCAGAACCTCTGCCTGTGGTTCAGCAAACGCTGCTGAGGATGCCACGATGGCCAGGCCGGACACGGCGCCTAATATTTGCTTTTTCATTTTCGACTTCCTCCCAGAAAAGACCGCATTTGGCGGCTCGAATGGCGATATTGTGACCGCCACACCTGCGTCGAGGCAATTACATCATGGCAGGTATTCGCGCCACGAATGCAGAAAATGCGATCGCTTGTTACACGCTGTTACCTTGGGCTCGATTTTGTTGCATTCTGTTACATAAGAACGGTGCGGGTAGCTGCCCAACCACACTACCCACCCAGCGACAGAGGAGACGAAACATGGCGATTCCACGTATCCTTGTGGTCGATGATGACCCCGACATGCGGCAGATGATGACGCAGTTTCTGCATCAGAATGGCTCCATTGCCTTGCCTGCCGCCAATGAATCCCAGGTCCGCACCCACATCGACGGGGGGCGCGTCGATCTGGTTCTGCTGGACGTAATGCTGGGTGACGAGAACGGTCTGGAAATTTGCAAGCGTCTGCGGCGCGAACAGGATGTTCCGATAATCATGGTGTCTGCCCTGTCTGCCGACCATCAACGTATGGAAGGTTACGCCGTGGGCGCGGACGACTACATCGCCAAACCGTTCAACCCCGAACTTTTGCTCGCACGGGTCAAGGCCGTGCTGTCGCGGACCCGGCGCTCGTCCTCCTTGGTGCATCGCCGCAATACCAATACGTTCCAGTTCAACGGCTGGTCGTTCGACGCCAAAACTGGCGAAGTCCAATCACCCCCCAAAGTACAAGTCGCCCTGTCGCACCGCGAAACCACCCTGTTGCAGGTGCTTCTCGCCAATCCGCACATCCCCCTCACCCGCGAAGAAATCGCAAACAACCTCGACATCACCGGCGAAGCCCAACCTCAGTCCGAAGCATCAAGCCGCTCCATCGATGTGCTGGTCGGACGATTGCGCAACAAGATCGAAGCAAACCCCAAGGATCCACAGATCCTAAAAACCGAACGCGGCGTGGGCTATGTGTTCGCCGTCGATGTTACGGTGTCAGAGACGTGAAAACACCTTTCAACAGCCTGCGAATGATCGGGCCGGTTTTGGTTTTGGTGTCGCTAGTAATGGGCGGCGGCACGGTTTGGTTTTGGGAGAAATCAACATCCGATTGGCGCACTCACGGCATAAAAGCCTACGATGCGGGCCTGACGGTGTATTACGCAATGCAGAACGGCACCGCGCCTCCGCCGGGCGTCACCATTTCGCCCCTATCTGCCGCTGACCAAGCGCATGCAACGTCAGGGTCTTTCCGCCAACTGACAGGCACACCGCCTGCACCGCGCATCACGATTGTTCCGATCTCGCCCGATGCGGCCAACCCAATCACCGGCGCCTCGGTCACAGTAGCCATTTTGTCGCCAGACATAACCTATAGCCTCGCGGACCTGCCCCGCCGAGATGGGCAAACCGCCGCAGAAACCATGGGCGAGATCACCCGTAAACTGGCTGCGTTTTGCAGCGATCCATTAGTTGTGGCCCACATGGGCGATGCCCCTTGGGTCCAGATTGACGGAACGGCGGTTTGGGGCTGCGACGCTTCCCCACCAGACCACCGAATCCTGGCCGCCCTGTCGGCCATCGTCGCAACTGGCATCGTGATGACCATCGCCTTGAACCTCCCTGCCTCTTTCCTGTCTTTTGCAGAACAGCTGCGTAACCGCCGCCGGGTAGGCGGCCCGGCACGCTACCCCCACCAGGGTCCGCAAGAACTGCAGTCGATCATCACCGCCGTGAATAGCTATCTGGAGATCGAACGCGAACAGCTGGCAGGCCGCGCTGCCGTATTGTCTGGTGTCAGCCACGACCTCGGTACGCCAGCGACGCGCCTGCGCCTACGCGCTGCCTTGATCCAAGACGCAGACCTGCGACATAAATTTGAAGCAGACATCGATAGCATGACGGGCATCATCGAAAGCGTGCTGAGCTATACCCACGCTGAGATGGGGGCCGAAGAGCCGCGCAAACTGTCGCTCACGGCCCTGCTGGAGGCCATCGTCGCCAATTACCAAGACGTGGGCCGCCCCGTTACATTCCGCAAAGCCGATAATGTCATCGTGCAGGGGGGGCAATCCATCTTCATGTCTCGCCAGGGGTACGGTGTGATGTCCAATGATCGCGACACCGTAGTGTTCGGCCGCCCTGTGTCATTGGAGCGTGCGATCACCAACCTCATAGAGAACGCATTGAAATACGGCCGCCGCGCCACGGTAAGCCTAGAGGCCGACGCACGGATCGCGACGATCTTGATCGAGGACGAGGGGTCAGAAAGCTCCGCTGCAGAAATCGAAGGCCTTTTGGCGCCATTTCAACGCGGTGAAAACACCAAGACAATTGACGGTCATGGACTGGGGCTGACGATCGTAGCAACAATCGCAAAATTGCATGGCGGAAAACTGACGTTTGAAGACACGGCGGCGGGCGTTTCCGCCCGGCTCATTATTCAGAGAAGTTGAGGATGCCGTCCTGGGCCAGAGGTGCTCAGATCCAACCATCAACGGGTCTTGCATCCACTTTTCCAGTGACGCCCGCGTGCCTTCAGAGATTTCGAAACGGACAGGTTTCTGCGTCTTGCTTTGCAGGACTGACGCCCGTTCCTTGATCTGGCCGGAAGCAATGACATCGACCACTTTCATTTTGACCAGATCGCAGCCACGCAGCTTGCTGTCGATAGCCAGATTGAACAGCGCCAGGTCGCGATGGTTTTCGGCCAATTCCAGCCGAACCCTAATTGCCCACACGTGCTTGGGCTTGAGCGGTCGTTTTTGGCCAACGATGCGACCTTTGTTCCAGGCGGGGCGAAGAGCGCGAATGGCCGGTAAGTTTGGTGTTTGCATGTTTGATCCTCCGATCCACCACGCCCTTCCCAACGACAACCCGACGTTGACCGACGCATCATACCACATGTTGCTGCGCTGCAGCCGAGGTCGGCTCAGAGCCCAATCGTAGAATGCCGCGAGGTGCTCTAAGCGGAGCGCCCTGTGCGAAGCCGACATTACCAGCGTCGGCATCCGTCTAGCAATTCTCTATCGTGTGTATGTGCAGTGGGGTCACCGGGGAAACGGGAAACACCTCGGTGCGGCCCAACAATGCGGCCATTGTTTCGACTGTCGTCTTCACTTCCTGGGCCGGATCTTGATCGATGATAGCGTCTATCAGCCCGGCAGCTAGCAACCGGCGCCGTTCGCTGGTCAGTTCATGGGTTACATACACAATGTCTTCTTGCCGCTTCAGGGCCGCGAGCGAGTCGACGATCGGTTGCGCGCCGGTGGATGCGTTGTAAATTCCCCGCGTCTGAGGATTGCGCTTGATGGCCTGAAAGACCAGATCCCCCGCAAGACCTCCACACTCGCGGCTCTCCAAGATTTCCGACACGCAGACCCGTGGGTAACGGTCTGCCAACACCTCGCGAAACCCTTCCGCGCGCTCCCGGTGGCCGATCATGCTCAACAGCCCCGCGATGACAATCACCTCGCCACCTCCGGCGCCCAGGAAACGACCCATCAAATCGCCCGCAATCCGCCCAGCTTTTCTATTGTCAGGACCGACATAGAGGTGCGGACCAATGCCGCGCATGTCAGTCGCAAGGGTGATAACCGGCTTTCCAGCGCCGCTGAACCCCGTGAGCGCGGAGGCGATTTCGACGTCATAGGCACTGACAATCACGATACCGTCGTGCTGCGGGGCAAGCTCAGTGATTTGTCGTGCGATTCTATCACTGCGACCCGGGTCAATGTGGTGCATGCGAAACTGCATGTTGAACTGAGGATAGGCGCGATTGGCGACCTCAAAACCGTTCTGAATCTCGGCATGGAACGCGTTCTCCGGCGGTTGGGCGAGCACGGCAATGCGCAAGGTGCGCGCTGGCCGCTGGCGCAGCGCACGATCAAGCCCGAGGCGTCGTGCGGCGGCCAGCACCGCCTGTTCCTTTTCCTCGGTGACGCCCCCGCGGTCGTTGAGCACCCGATCGACGGTCGCAGCAGAAACCCCCGCCGCTGCCGCAACGTCGTGGGCGGTGGTTTTTCGGCCCATCCTATGGCCTCCTCGGTTTGAAGAGATTTCCTCAACGATGGCGTTTTTCAGGACCGGTGGCCAGCCTATTATCGGCGTGAATTGAAGTTTCCCGATGGAGAAGCATCCGTGATTGATCTTGCCGTTTTCGGAACCGGGCGGATTGGCCAGGTTCACGCGAAGAACCTCGCAGCGCTGCCCGGCGTTCGCGTGAAATACCTTGTTGATCCACTTGCCAGCCCTGCGCAGGATGACCTGATCCTGCGCACCGGAGCGGCAATTGTGGAACCGGGCGCGGTCTTCGCTGACCGGCATGTGGCCGGCGTGGTGATCGCCAGCCCGACCGACACCCATGCGGATCTTCTGCTTGACGCGGTGACGGCGCAGAAGGCGATCTTCTGCGAAAAGCCGATCAGTCTGGATTTTCCCACGGTCACCAAGGTTGCTGCCGCAGCCGAGGCTTCAGCACTGCCGGTGATGCTGGGGTTCCAGCGCCGTTATGATCCCAACTTCCGCGCCGTGCGCGACCGCATCGCTGATGGCACTGCCGGACGCCTGGAGCAGCTAGTGATGCACACCCGCGATCCCGGCCCGCCTCCGATCGCTTATGTAAAGGTCTCGGGCGGGATGCTGCGTGACCAGGCGATCCACGATTTCGACCAGGCCCGTTACATGACCGGTGAAGAGATTGCCTCGATCTATGCGGTCGGCAATTGCCAAATCGCCCCCGAGATCGGCGTGGCTGGCGATATCGACAGCCTCCTGGTGACGATGATGACTGCGTCCGGCCGAATGGTCCAGATGTCGAACAACCGGCGCGGGCCGTTTGGCTATGACCAGCGGCTGGAAGCCCATTGCGCCAATGAAGTGCTGTTCATCGACAACCGGCCGCAGAACGACATCCGCATCGCCGCCGCCGCTGGTATGCTTTCTGCCCCGCCGATGGACTACTTCATCGCCCGGTTCGAAGCCGCCTATCGTGCGGAAATGGTCGCCTTCGTCGACATGATCCGCGACGGCAGCAAGCCGCTAGCCAGTATTCGCGATGGGCTTGAGGCGCAGCGTCTGGCCGAAGCCGCGCTCGTTTCTATCAACACAGGTCAGCCGGTGAAGCTGACCCCCGACTGGCAACCATGAGGCCCGCAATGACAATAACAAACCTTCCCGATGGCGTCCGCCTTGCCGTCGCACCCCTGTCCTGGACTAATGACGTTCTGCAGGACCTGGGTGGCGATATCCCGCTTGAAACCTGTCTCGCCGAGGCCGCCGAAAACGGCTACGCGGGCATCGAGCTTGGTCGCAAGTTCCCGCGCGACGCCGACACGCTGAAGCCGCTGCTTGACGCGAAGGGGCTGGCGCTGGCCTCCGGTTGGCATTCCGGTTTTCTGACCGAACGAGACGTCGCGGACGAGATGGCCGACGTCGCACCACACGCCGAACTGCTCAGCGCCCTGGGGGTCGAGGTGATGGTCTACGGCCCCGTGGGTACAATGGCGGCGGGTGCGCTTGACGTGCCGATGTCGCGTCGCCTTACGCTCGACGGCGACCAAGCCGCCACCTATGCTGATCGCCTCAAGGAGTTCGAGATGCGGCTCTATGCGGACTACGGACTCAAGTTGGCCTATCACCACCACCTGATGATGGTTCTGGAGACGTTCGACGAAGTCTGCAAAGTGATCGACCACGCCCAATGCGGCCTGCTTGTCGACACCGGCCACGCTTATGCTGGTGGTTTCGGCTATGACAAGCTGTTCGAGCGTTTCGGAGACCTTGTCCGCCATATCCACCTCAAGGACGTGCGCACCGACCGGCTGGAAGAGGTGCGCGCCAAAGACCGCTCGTTCAATGACGCGGTGCGGGCAGGCATGTTCACTGTTCCCGGAGACGGCGGCCTCGATTTCGCCCCGGTCGCCGACTTTGTGCGCCAGTTGGGCTACCAAGGCTGGCTCGTCATCGAGGCTGAACAGGATCCCTCACGCGAAGAAGCCGCGCCGAAGGCCGCAACAAAGCGCGCCTACGACCACATCAATTCCCTTTTCTGAGGAACCGACATGACCAAGCACCTCAAAATCGGCCTTATCGGCTCGGGCTTCATGGGGCAGGCCCACGCCGATGCCTTCACCCGCGCTAAGCTGCTTTACCGCGACCTTCCGGCCGTTCCGCGTCTCTATATGCTGGCCGACGCCTCGGAGGAGCTAGCCGCGTCTGCGGCCGCGCGATTTGGCTTTGAGAAGCACACCGGCGATTGGCGCGCATTGGTCAATGATCCGGCCGTCGACGTGGTCGACATTACTTCGCCCAATGCCATGCACCACGAAATGGCGCTGGCAGCGATCAAAGCGGGCAAGCATGTCTATTGCGAGAAACCGCTTTCGGTCACGCTTGCCGAGGCTGAAGAAATGGCTGCCGCCGCCAAAGCCAAGGGCGTGAAGACCATGGTCGCCTTCAACAACATCAAGACGCCCGCCGCGATGCTGGCAAAACAGCTTATCGACAGGGGTGATATCGGGACGCCGACGCGGTTTCGAGGCTGGTTCGACCAAGGCTTTTTCAACGACCCGGATCTGCCGTTCTCTTGGCGGTGTACCCGCAAGGAGGCAGGATCGGGCGCGCTCGGTGATCTTGGCAGTCATGTGATCTCGGTCGCGCAATTCCTGATGGGTGACATCGACAGCACCATCGCCCAGTCCCAGACCTATTTCCCGACCCGGCCCGTGCCGCAAGGCGGATCGGGCTACGGTGCCGCGGCCAGCACCGGCGCACCGCGCGCCGAGGTCGAGAACGAAGACCAGATTCAGGCCCTCATCCGCTTCAAATCCGGCGCGGGCGGCACCATCGAAGCGAGCCGGGTTGCTGCCGGAAAAGTCTTTGGCATCTACTGGGAAGTTTCGGGCACCGAGGGCACCATCATTATGGACGGTGAGCGTTTCAACGAGCTGAAGATCTCGCGCTTTGATGACCCGAAACCTGACCGCGGCTTTAAAACGATCTATGCCGGAAGCCAGGTGCCGCAATTCTCTGCATTTTTCGGCTTCGATTTCGCTGGAGGTGGATTGGGTTACTTCGACGTGAAGGTGATCGAAGTGCGCGACCTGATTGAGGGGATTGTGAAACAGGACGACTGCTATCCGAACTTCGATTTCGGCCTTGAGAACGAAAAAGCTGTCGACGCGATGGAACGGAGCGTAAAAACGCGGGCCTGGGAAACGGTCTGAAACAAGATTGAAGGAAATGTACAAAGCCATTTCCTTCCTTCCCTTCATCCTGCATGGCGCTCGCTCGACATGATCCATGCGACTATCACGATTGATTTCGTGGCCCCGCGGCTGGCGGAATTGCGCGATTAGCCGTTTGTGCGACCCGAAAGGACGGTTCAATCGTGGCCGCCTTTTGGAATAGTAATGTTGCGATGCGCCGTAACTGGACATTCCCCAATTCGTCCTCTCAGGTGGCTTTGTCCGCAACCCGTGGATTGCCCACCCGATGCTCGTTGCGCGACGTTCGAATGGCCGGTTTCCCCGCTGTCGCGCAGAGTCATCATTCATGCAGATGCGGCGATTTCTTCGCTGCGAGCGCGCGCAGCGAAAAAAGTGAATTCACAGTGTGGGCTCTGAGCCGCCCAATGCGTCTGCGGCGTTTCTCAAAGAAAAAGCAACCTGACAGCGGCCATTCAAACCACCAGTAAACTGAGGTGTCAGCGCGGTGCTGATGTCTGGCCTTGGCGGGAGGATTGGAGGGCGCACTATGCCGAAAGTTCGACTTCGCGCTGTCACCCCGACACGAAGGGCCTGGAACAAGGGCCGGATCATCGGCCAGATACGGCCGCTGTTGCCGAAACAGGCCTGGGCAATCCGCGCACGGCTCGAACTGGCTGGCAACCTGCGCGATCTTGCACAGTTCAACGTGGCAATTGATAGCAAGCTTCGCGGATGCGATCTGGTGAAACTGGCCGTCACTGACCTGGTGAGCGATGATCGCGTTCGCGAACGCGTGTCTGTGATCCAGAGCAAAACCAAGCGGCCCGTTCAGTTCGAACTCTCTGAAAACACGCGGAACGCAATTGCCGCATGGATCAAGTCGCCGGAAATGATCGGCTGCCGCTTCATGTTCCCCAGCCGGTTTCACGACCGCCCGCATATCTCAACCCGCCAATATGGCCGGCTTGTGCGGGATTGGGTGTCCGCGATTGGGCTGGAACCTAGCGGATACGGCACCCATTCGCTGCGCCGGACCAAAGCAGCGGAGATATACCGGAAAACCGGAAACCTCAGAGCGGTTCAACTTCTGCTGGGACACACAAAAGTTGACAGCACTGTCAGATACCTTGGCGTCGAACTTGAAGATGCGCTGAGCATCGCCGAGCAAATCGATATTTGAACCACGTTGGCGGACGGCTCGTGCCGTTCGCCAATCCTAAGCGGACCTGCATTCGCATCGCAGAGGTGGGTTGGATCGAGCCCATCGCGGTCATTTTTTCTCTATGCTTCGTGCGCTCGCGGCAGGAAAATCGCTGCAGATGCACAAAGTTCAACGCTGCCCTGCAGCGGACAGATCCGTCGTTGACGCAGGCTTCAGAATGGACCGGCACTCGAACTCACAAGCTGCGGGTCATTCCGGACATCCGCCTCATTATCTCGGATGCCGTGAAACAGCGGATTGCGACACGTCGCCTTCGCGATATGAGCCGATTTCGTTGAAACGCCTCACTTGCGTCACCGAAATTTTCTCCTGTTTTCTTTAGTCTGACGGCCTGCAAATTAAATTGAAATCAGGAGGTTACTCCTGCCGCAGGCCACTTTGCAATCGATCGGTGTTTTCGTTGCGGTAAATCTGTGTTCGTTTTCCGCGTAGCGTGGCCTGCCGATCCGCCTAGCATTCCGGGAGGTTGACCGCCAGCCCGCCCAGTGAGGTTTCCTTGTACCTATCGCCCATGTCCATGCCGGTCTGGCGCATGGTCTCGATGCAGTTGTCGAGCGGCATGAAATGCGTGCCGTCGCCGTGCAACGCCAGCGATGCGGCGTTGACTGCCTTGATCGCGCCCATGCCGTTGCGCTCGATGCAGGGCACCTGCACGAGGCCCATCACCGGGTCGCAGGTCATGCCGAGGTGATGCTCCAGCGCGATCTCGGCGGCGTTCTCGGCCTGCCCGTTGCTTCCGCCGAGCGCGGCGCAGAGTCCAGCGGCGGCCATGGCGGACGCGCTGCCCACTTCGGCCTGGCAACCACATTCGGCACCGCTGATCGAGGCGTTATGCTTGATCAGTCCGCCGATGGCAGAGGCGGTCAGCAGGATCGTGTCGATGCCCTCGCGCGTCGCGCCGACGCAATGGTCGCGATAGTAGCGGATCACCGCCGGCACCACGCCGGCCGCGCCGTTAGTGGGCGAGGTCACGACCTGACTGCCAGCCGCGTTTTCCTCGTTCACCGCCATGGCATAGACCGCCAGCCAGTCGTTGTTTGCGTGCGGCTGTTGGCTGTTGCCTTCAGCCTGGCCGATCAGCCGCCGGTGAATTGCGCTGGCGCGGCGCTTAACGTTCAGCCCACCTGGCAGGATGCCCTCTTGGGTCAGCCCGCGTTCAATGCAGCCGTCCATGACGCGCCAGATCGCGTCGAGTCTTTCGGGAAGAACCTCGGCGCCCAGTACCACTTCCTCGTTGGCTCGTTTCATTGCGGCGATGCTGAGTCCCGAGGCGGCGCCCATCCGCAACATCTCAGCGGCACAGCCGAAGGGATAGGGATAGCCGATTGCTTCTTTTTCTTCCCGTAAATCGGCGCCGGGGCCTTCGTCGGCAGCGGTCAACTCGGTCTCAGTCATCACGAAGCCTCCGCCGACGGAATAATAGGTGTCGGCGAACAGGCTTTGGCCGTCCGGGTCGAGTGCCGCGAATTTCATGCCATTTGTATGCAAGGAAAGTGCCGGACCGAAATCGAAGACAAGGTCGGCCTCCGGATCGAACCGTACCGCGCCGCAGCCTTCCAGAGTCAGCGTCTTGCTCTCATGCAACTGCGCCAACTGCGCATCCGCCAGATCAGCGTCAACGGCGTCGGGTTGAAAACCCAGTAGCCCCAGCATGATGGCCCGATCCGAGGCGTGCCCCTTGCCGGTGAACGCGAGCGAGCCGTGCAAGCTCACGGTTATCCGCGCCACCGATAGCGGGTCGAACCGTCCACCTTCGCCGGTCGCAAGCCGGTCGAGGAAATGAAGAACAGCCGTCATCGGCCCCATCGTGTGCGACGAGGACGGGCCGATACCGATCTTAAAGATGTCGAAGACGCTGAGGAACATGTGAGCAGCACCACTGAGTTAAACAGCGCCCGTAGGGCGATGTGTTTGGGTTTGGTCTATTCGGCGGCTTCTGCGTAGACGCCAGGCCCTGTTTAAACAGGCGGGAAGCGCACTAAACAGCCATTCTCAATGGCCCAAGATCGCGACACCGAGCAGGACTAATACAGCGATGAACATAGTTTCAGCCATGATTAACGCGATGGCTTGGCCACCGACGTCCAAAATGCGTTTGAGTGAAGTTTTCATGCCGACCGCAGCGATGGACACAAGCAACGCCCAACGGGACAGGCCCGACATGGCATCGATCGCGGGTTGGGGCAGGATTTGCAGCGAATTCAGTGTCGCGAAAATCAGGAAGCAAACGACAAAAAACGGCAGGATTGGCGGGCGTTTGCCAGGGGATTGGGGGTCGGCTGCATAGCGGCGCACCGCAAGCGAGATAATCAGTACCACCGGCGCCAGCATAGCCACCCGGATCAACTTAACCATCGTCGCAACTTCACCGGTTTGCTCTGACACCGAGAAGCCCGCCCCGACTACCTGGGCAACATCGTGAATGGTGCCGCCCAGGAACACGCCTGAGATTCTATGGTCGAAATCAAAAACCTCAGTCAGGATCGGATAGATGATCATCGCCAGGGTCGACAGCACGGTGACTGAAAGAACAGTGAAAATAAGATTGCGCTCGGAATGCTCGTTTTTTGGAAGCACCGCAGAGATTGCCATGGCAGCTGAGGCACCGCAAATTGCAACGGATCCACCGGTCAGCAATCCGAAACGCCACCCGCGGTTTAAAACCCGTGCGCCGAGCAGACCGAAGAGAATGGTCAATACAACAGCTACAATTACCACGACAATCAATTCCGGCCCGAGACCGATCATCAGTTCGGCACTGACGCGTGCGCCAAGCAGTGCAATGCCAAGCCTTAGAACAGATCGTGCTGTGAATTCGATCCCGGGTTTGCAGGCGCCGTCCTCGGCCAGGAAATGAAAGGCTATACCCAGCAGAAGCGCCATCAGCATGGCCGGGGCACCGTAGTGTTCGGACAGGAATTGAGCCGCGATGGCAACTATAACTGCGACAAAGAAACCCTGGACGTTCAATTGGACAAACCGGTTTAGGTTGGGAATTGAATATGTGGGAGTTGCGCCAGATTGCATCGGCCGTACCTCTAGAATCGTCGCGCCCATCCTGCGGGAAGCAGAATTGGGCCGACGCTGAACAGGACCATGGCAGCGCGCTGCCATGGTTAGCTTTGTGTCTGTGAATTGATCGTCGAGGCAGAGACCGCTGTCAGCTGCTGATCCAAATCGTCTTGGTTTGCATGTATTGAGCCAACGCTTCGGTGCCATTGTCGCGCGCCAAAGAGCCCGATTGCTTGTACCCGCCAAATGGCGTCTTGATATCTCCTTCGGAGAACCCGTTGATCGACACTGTTCCGCAGGGCAGCGAGCGGGCCATGTGGATCGCTCGGTCGATGTCGCGTGTAAAGACGGTGGCGTGCAACCCGTAGTCCGTGTCGCAGGCAATCGCCAAAGCCTCCTCCGGCGATTGGACAGGCATAACACCCAGAACAGGGCCAAAGATCTCTTCGCGAGCGATTTTCATGTCGGGGGTGACGTTCTGGAACACGGTGGGTTCGATAAAATGGCCGGGCAGATCGCTGCCTCCACCAATGATCATCTTTGCGCCCTGGTCCAGGCCGCTTTGGATGTACTCCATGACCATGGTCTTGTGATCCTTGCTGATCATCGAGCCGATTTCGGTGCTGGGGTCCAGCGGATCGCCCAGGCGGAAGGCTTTCACCCGGCTGCAAACACGCGCGGTGAATTCCTCGACCAGCGGCGCTGCAATCAGCTGGCGCATATTGGCCGAGCAGTTCTGGCCGCCATTCCAGAAAGCGGACATCGCCGCGTGTTCGATCAGATCGTCGTTGATCGCGGCGTCTTCCAGCACGATGAACGGGCTTTTGCCACCCATTTCCAGGCCGACACCCTTGAGGTTGCTGTCACCAGCGTAGCGCAGGAACATCCGCCCCACCTCGGTCGAGCCGGTGAAGGACACCGTATCGATGTCGTTGTGCAGACCAATCGCTTTGCCCGCCGTATGGCCATAACCCGGTAGGATATTGATGACCCCGTCCGGCACGCCTGCCTCTTGCATCAGCTCGGCCAGGCGAATGGTGGTCAGAGGCGTTTGCTCTGCCGGTTTGATTACCGCCGAACAGCCTACCGCCAGCGCAGGAGCGATCTTCCAGGCTGCCATCACCAGAGGGAAGTTCCAGGGCAGGACCGCGCCGGCAATGCCTGCGGGTTCGTTCACCACCAGCGCCAGCGCGCTGGGGCCGGTGGGCGCGATCTTGCCAAATGTTTTGTCCGCCAGTTCCGCGTACCACTGAAAGAAATTGGGCACTTCAGTGCCAATCTCATGCAGGCAGTCGGTGATGGTCTTGCCGGTGTCCAGGCTTTCCAGAACCGCCAGTTCGTTGGTGTGTTCACGCACCAACGCGGCGACTTTCAGCAGGACCTCCTTACGGTGTTCGGGTTCTGCCCGAGACCAAGTGCCATCGTTAAAGACCCGGCGCGCGGCCTTGACCGCGCGGTCCACGTCGCCGGATTTGCAGTGGGCTACTCTGCTCAAAACCTGCCCCGTGGCCGGGTTTGTAGTTTCAAACTTGTCACCATCGGCGGCGTCGCAGAACTTCCCGTCGATGAAGGCCTGGCCGTTTGGGGTCAGCTTGGCTGCAATGGCCTGATATTCGGCGTGAGAAAGAGTCATCTAAGGTCTCCGGTAGCTTAGGAGCGCAGGGTGCGCGCGAATTTGCGAATGTCTTCAAGCAGCAGCTTCGGTTCTTCCATCGCTGCGAAATGGCCGCCGCGCGGCATCTCGGTCCACTGCCGGATATTGTAGATACGGTCGGCATAGGACCGGGGCGGCCAGTTCAGCATTTCCGCAGGGAACACGGCGCAACCAGTCGGAACTTCGACCCGGCGCCCTTCGGGGGACAGAATGCGCCCGCCTTCTTCGCGGCGGCCATAGTAGATCCACGAGGCCGAATTGAAGGTCCGGGTGGTGATGTAGATCATGATATTAGTGAGCAATTCATCCTTAGAATGCGCGGCTTCGATGTCATTGTCTTCCACATCAGACCAAGAATTGAACTTCTCAACCAGCCAGGCCGCAATACCCACCGGGCTGTCCATCATCGCATAGCTTAAGGTTTGCGGCCGGGTGGCCTGCTGGGTGCGATAACCGTTCTGCATGATCTGATCATGGTCGAACTGCGCCTCCCAGGCCGTTTCCTCGGGCGTTTGCGGGCCATCTGGGTGGCGCATGGTCAACACGTTGATGTGGATTGCGGAACAGGCGGGTGCATGGTCATAGCCGAGCCAGGAACAGACCGCGCCGCCCCAGTCGCCGCCCTGCGCCAAATAGCTGTCAAAGCCAAGCGTGTCGGTCATCAGGGAGTTGATCACCCCGGCCATCTTGCGCGGGCCATAGGGGCGCGGCGGCCGGCCGGAAAAGCCGAAACCGGGCAGCGATGGCGCAATGACTGTAAACGCGTCCTCGGTGTCGCCGCCAAAGCGTTCCGGGTGCGCCAAGGGTTCGATCAGTTCATAAAACTCGGCCACCGATCCCGGCCAGCCGTGGCTGATCATCAGCGGCATGGGGTTGGAACCGCTGCCCTGTTCGTGGATGAAATGCATGTCGATGCCGTCGACCGGGGCCCTGAACTGCGAAAAGCTGTTGATCTTGGCTTCTTGCGTGCGCCAGTCAAAGCCATCCACCCAATAGGCACACAGCTCTTTCAGGTAGTCCATGTTGGTGCCGTAGTCCCACCCGCCATCATCGGGCATCTCGTGCCATGGATAATTGGCGACGCGCTCTTTGATGCTGTTCAGGGTCTCGTCAGGAACGTGAAAGCGGAACGGGGTAACCTGCGGGTTAGATGAAATGCAATCTGACAATAGGTCAATTCCTCGAGCTGTGTGGTGACACGCCAAAGCCTGACGGCTGCGGCATCCTTGAGAGAAATTAGCGAGAAAGCGCTCTTGCGGACGAGAGACAGGTACGGGCTTTCGAGAGGACAGTTGATTGGCAGGCTGAGTTTTGCACGGATTGGCCGTATGCAAACTGCGGGCTGGCCGGAGTCCGGCCGCCCGCTGCGACAACCCCCTTTTTGGTTGGGTCTTGACGAAAAGGAAGGCGGCCCAGGTTAGAGCTGGCTACATCAGCGTCCGGACTTCATCGGCAATGATCTTTAGTCCGGCTTCCATTTTGGCAATGGGAACATAGGCAAAGCCCAGTCTGAAACTGCTCTTGTCATTGTAGTTCAAGTAATAGTCCTGGCCACGGTCCACCAGAACGCCTTTGGGGCGCAATCGCCTTGCCAGTTCGGTTGCGTCAAATCCTTCTGGCCCGGACAGCCAAAAGGACGTCCCGCCCTCGGACAGCGTATGTTGCAACATCCCCAGATGTTTGGTCAGCGCAGAATTCATGGCATGCCAGCGTTTTTTGTAGCGCCGCTCGATGTTGCGCAGATGGGCATCATAGTGGCCCAGCTGGAAGAACAGCGCAGTAATCTCCTGCACGATTGTAGGCGGGTGCCGCATCATCACGCCGCGCGCAACGCGGGCCTCGCGGATGATGTCACGATGGGCCACGATAAAGCCTAGGCGAATGCCGGGCGAGACTGTTTTGGACAGACTGCCCACATAGATAACGCGCGCATTCGTATCCATTGACCGCAGTGACGGAGAGGCATTGGCGACGTAATTCATCTCCGCCTCATAGTCGTCCTCGATGATGAGGAAGTCTTTTCGGACCGCAGCATGGAGCAATTCTTCGCGTCGTTGTTGGCTCATCGTTACCATGGTTGGGAACTGATGGCTGGGGGTGGTGAAGACCATTTGGCAACCCGTCGGGATCGCCGAAGGTATAAGCCCCTGATCATCGATGGGCACGCCTATCAGCTCATTTCCGGACAGGCGAAAGGCGTTTCGTGCACCGAAAAACCCAGGGTCCTCCAGCGCGATCGGTTTGCGGTTTTGTGAAAAGATCGTACCCAGAATGAACAGGGCGTTTTGCGAACCCAGCGTAATCAGGATCTCGTCTTCTTCGGCATAGATGCCGCGTGTGCTCAGCAGCCTCTGGCGCAATTGCTGCACCAGCTGCGGGCTGTCGCTTTCCACCGAGTCGCTGGCCCAGACCGGCGTGTGTTTGTGGCCCAGAATCTGCCGCGTGCATTCACGCCAGCCGTCTACCGGAAACAGATCCGGGTCGATCTGATTGTAAATAAAGGGATAGGGGTAGGTGCTCCAATCCAGCGGATTGACCACCGGCATGAGCTCGTTTGGCTGGAAACTGACAGGACAAGGCACAGCCCTGTTGTGGGTGGCGGATCCCTTCTGCACGACTTGTTGCAGCGCTGCCAGGTCCGGGTTGACGAAATACCCTGACCGGTCGCGCGAGATAAGAAAATCCAGGTCGATTAGCCGGTTGTAGGCCGCAAAAACCGTGGTCCGCGACACCCCCAGCTGTTCGCCGAGCTCCCGGCAGGACGGCAGCGGACGGTCATGGGCCCAAGAACCCGAGGTAATGGCCGCGCTGACCGATTCACAGATCTGATCCCGCAGGCTAAGCCCGGAGTTTTCAGGAAGTTGCGCGAAACGCGGTGTGGTCGAATCCAACGGAGTGCTCCCTGTCATTGCGCCGACTTTGGCAACCAGACGATACCATAATTCCCCCTTTCTCATCAGGAGCTTTCTCGTCTGTCCGCCCCTTTCAAGCGATCTGTCTCTTCCATAGTGGACAGTTGGCCGGAATGATCGAGGCAAGAAAAAGATACCAACAGGAGATGGAACCGATGAAGATTAAGTCCTTAGGAACTGCGCTCTGCCTTGCCTCTGCAATGGCAATTTTCGCGCAGTCAGCAACGGCGGAAACAGTCCTGAAACTGGGCACGGTTGGCCGGCTTGGCATGCCAATTGGCGATGCGATCGATCAGGCTTTGATCCCCACTCTGGCGGAAGTTTCCGGTGGCGCGATGACCGTCGAACCGCACTATCGCGGCTCACTGTGCGGCGAACAGACGTGCGGCGAACAGGCCAACCAAGGCCTTCTGCAGCTCTGGACCAGCTCCACCGCCAACTTCGGCAATTTTGGCACCGCCCTGTCCATTTTCGATCTGCCCTACATCTTCAAAAACATCGAGAACGCGGACCACATTTCATCCGATTGGCTGGCCAAAAAACAGTGTGACATTGCTGCTGAAGAGGCCGGTCATGTCTGTCTGACGGTCTATTCCAGTGGTGGTTTCCGCCAGCTTGGAAACGCCCTGCGCCCGGTGCATGTGCCGTCCGATATGGAAGGCATCAAATGGCGGGTTACCAAAAGCCCGATCGAATACACGCTGATCAAGAATTGGGGCGCGGTGCCGGTGCCATATGACTGGACCCAGCTCTATCAGGGCCTGCAGACCGGCGTTGTGTCCGGACAGTATGTTGCCACCCCATGGCAGCACATCGCCAAGCTGCACGAAGTTGCGAAATACTACACCCAGATCGGCGGTTCCTGGTCTGGCAACCAGCTGTCGATGGACAAGCGCCAGTATGATGCGCTGAGCGATCAGGAGCGCGAATGGCTGCATGCTGCGGCAGATGCCTTTGGTCAGCGTGTTCAAGAGCTTGACCGCCAGTGGGTCGCTGATGGCGAAGAGGCCATCAAAGCGGAAATCGAGGAATGGTACGTGCCGACGGAGGAAGAACTGGCGCAGTGGCGCGCCGGGGCGATCGATGCCTGGATCAACGCCAAGGGCACCTTTGATCCCGAAACTGCAATCCGCGTGCTCGAAGAACAGGGCATGACCGATTTTATCGCTCAGCTGAAAGAGGCAGGCGCGCTTTAAGCGCCTCCAGTTCCAAAACAACAGCGGCGCGTAGCTCAGTTTCGCGCCGCTCACTCTGTCCAGCATCGTTCATTCCCCTGGCTGAAATAGGAAAGCCCTTATGGAAAGCATCCTGCTCCTGATTGTCCTCGTGATGCTGATCATGCTGGGCGCACCGGTCGGCTTTACCCTGATCCTGATCCCGGTGGTCTACATTCTGATCACTGATGCCGCGCCGATGATCCTCATTCCCAGTCAGATGTTCAGCGCAATCGACTCGGTACCGCTGACGGCAATTCCATTCTTCATGCTCACCGGAGAACTGATGACCAGCGCCACCATCACCGACCGGCTGGTAGAACTGAGCCAGCGCCTGATCGGCCGGATGCGGGGCAGCATGGCGCAGGCCAATGTGCTGGTCAGCATGTTCTTTGCGGGCATGAACGGATCGGTTGTGGCCGACACGGCGACCGTCGGCTCCCTGCTGGTGCCCGCCATGAAACGCTCAGGCTATCCGCCGGCTTTTGCCGCTGCGATTACCGCCGTGAGTTCCACTATTGGCGGCATTATTCCGCCGTCGATCATGATGATTGTATTGGCGAATGCAGCCGGAGTTTCAGTCGGCGCCCTGTTCGCGGGTGGTATCGTGCCCGGCATCATGATTGGCGCGCTCCTGATGGTGATTAACCACATCATCGCCAAGCGTCACAATTTCGAGCGCAGCGAAGAGCCATTCAGCCTCAAGGCTATCGCTATCGTTGGCTACAAGTCATCGTTTGCGCTGCTCATTCCTGCGGTGCTGGTGGGATCGGTTGTGTTCGGCATCGCGGGTGTTGTTGAGGCCGGCGCGCTGACTGCAACCATTGCGCTGTTTGTTGGTCTGTTCGTTTATCGCACGATCAACTGGGACAATTGCAAAAGTGCCTTTGTCCGTGCCTTCCGTAACTCTGCCATGGTGTTTATCATCATTGCCGCCGCGGGGCCCTTCAGCTGGCTGTTGACCTCTCTGGGTGCAATCAATGATCTGGAGCAATGGCTGCTCAGCTACACGTATAGTCCGCTGTTGTTTGCACTGGTGCTGGTACTGTTCATCTTCTTGCTGGGCATGGTGATGGATTCAGCCGCCAATATCATCGTTGTCGGCCCAGTTCTGGTCGATGTGATGGTCAAGGCAGGCTACGCGGACGTACAGGCCGCGTTGGTGGTTGTTGTTGGCTTTCTGATCGGTTCGGTCACGCCGCCGGTTGGAGTTGCCTTCTTTACTGCTGGTGCCATTGCAAATGTGCGGCTGGAAAAAGTCGCAGTGGCGATGCTGCCCTACCTCGCCGCGCTGTTTGTGCTGTTGTTTGTGCTGATCGTTGTACCCGGCTTCACCATGTTCCTGCCGCAGGCCTTCGGGTTCGTGAAATGAACCGGGCGCATAGGCAGATCATTCGCGTCAGCCGCGCAGCGACCACTCAAGGGAGACCCTAAAGATGGGCATCGTGAAATTCATCGACACAGCAGTAAGCAAGATATTGACTGCCTTCTGTTCTGTGCTTCTGTTCCTGATGGTTGCTTTCACCGTCTACTCGGTTGTCATGCGCTATGTGTTTGAAAACCCACCGGTCTGGGGGGATCTGTTGACGGTGCTCAGCAATATCTGGCTGGTTTTCTTCGCGCTGGCTCTGACCGTCCGTGACAAGGACCACATCGCGCTGGACCTGATCTATGCTTGGTTGCCGCTGCAGGTGGCCTTCGCGGTCCAACAGTTTTGGTCGCTTGTCATTTGCGGGCTGGGTGTTGTGATGATCATCTATGGGATGGAAGCGGTCGCAACGATGGGCGGAAAATACTGGGAGATGTGGTATATTGCCTGGGAAGACGGCCGGTTTGTGTTCCATCCGAACTACATGCCAAAAAAATATGCCATCGCCATTGTGCCGATCTCGGGCTTCCTTGTCTGTATTGCTGCGCTTGCATCAGTACTGGAGGACAGTCTGCGCCTGAAAGCAGGTACTTATGAGCGGGCACAAGAGGCGGAAGTCTAGAAAGGGACAGATTGAAACTCAGGTGCTGAGCATTCTTCTCTGATATCCCAATTTGGAACGGAATAAATCAAAAGGCATCATTTTTTGCTTGGGAATAGCCGAGAGAATGCGGCCCGTTAGAAATCATGCTTGGGCAGGGCAGTTTTGTTTGAGGAGCTCTGGTCCGAGGGCTGGCGTCAAAAATTGCCGATACTCTGTTGGTGTTGCTCCTATGAAAGACGGCTTCGTGCGCGTCTCAATAGTTGGATCCGGCCGCGGCGAATGGGCGGTTTGGAATCTAGCGAGATCGACACTGGTGATCGTCCGGTTCGGTGAAATCCGCTGCGCCGCCGCAAATTCCTCGCTGCAAGCGCAATGATATTCTGCGTTAGCATTGGCGGCGTTAACAAAAGTCCGGTGAGTCCGCAACCTGTAGATTGCCGCATTCTACCTCGCTGCACCCCGACCGAAAGGCCGCTCTTCACGCCGCACGGCGGCGCTGAAAATGATGCGGTCGCGGCGATTTTCGTGCTGCGAGCGCACGCAGCGAGAAATGGCAATGGCTGCCCTGGGCTCGAAGACAGTTTTCGCCGCTTGTGGCGGGGAGGTCTGTTTCTGGGCTACGAACGACAGCGCATCGGGCAAAACTGGCGAAGCTCAAGAGTTTGCCCCACTTCTCCTATGGCCGGTTCCGAAGCGCTCGCGCCGGGGCGATTACTGCACCGGCATTCGGCGGCTTCGAGCCCAAACCTCCGAAAATGAGGTAACGCAGCGAATGCCTGCTTTGCCGCGCGAAAATTAGATTTGCGTTGCCCATATTGACCCGAATCGATTGAACGCCTATTTGCTCGCTGTGTCTGAGGCAGTGGCCTCACTCAATGGAGATTTTATGAAAGAGTCCCGGGCCTAACGCCCGTTCCTGGCGACGCAAATTCAGGAACACCCACATTGATAGGCACACTCACGCGCGACGCTGAGTGTCCTGTTTCTGTACTTTCGTAAGATCGAGACTTCCCAATGAACATCTCAAAGCACGAACAACGTGTTTTGCATGAACTCGCCTTAGGCGGCGAGATTAAATTCGTGCGCGCCGACAACGGCAAAATCAAATCAGTGCAGTGTTTTACACGCGACGGCTTCGTTTTCACGGCCTGCACCTTGGTCGTATTCACGCGGCTCAAGGAGAAACGCTTCATCAAATCCATCAAGGGCGGCCCGTACCGCATCACGAAACTGGGCAACACATCCGTGCGTGCCCAAATGAGCCAGACTTAAGGAAACCCAATGAAACATGATGATATCGACGCCATTTTGGACGTTCACCGGCTGGCCTTTGGCGACGGCGTTGTTGCAGAACTCCCTCTTGATGCCTGACTACCCCTTTCCCCTCTGAACTTAGGCGACACGGACGATCTCGGCGACGCCGAGTGCATTGAAGCGGTTGATGAGGGCGATGCGGATATGGATTTCGGCGGTTTGGCGGTCAGGGTCTCTTGCAGAAATGCGCTCGCCGAAAGCTTTCAAACAACGCATCTTTGCCTCAACCCGGCTCCGGGCGTGGTATCCCGTCCAGCGTTTCCAGAAGGCTCGGCCGTAGTGCCGGGTGGCGCGCAAGGTTTCGTTTCTGACCTGTGCCGCCGGGCAGTTCTCTTTCCACGGCCGACCATTCTTGCGGATAGGGATAATCGGAGCGGCACCACGCTCGATGATGGCCGAGTGGCAACGGCGCGTATCATAGGCTCCGTCTGCGGTCACGCTGCTGATCTCTTCGTCCTTCGGGATCTGATCGAGCAGTTCCGGCAGGACCGGGCTGTCGCCGTCGCGGCTGGGGGTGAACTCGACAGCACGGATGTCAGACGTGGCAGCATCCATCGCAAGATGCACTTTGCGCCATTGGCGTCGCCCCTGAACGCCGTGCTTGCGGGCCTGCCACTCGCCATCACCAAGGAACTTGATCCCGGTGCTGTCCACCAGCAGGTTCAGCGGTCCACCGGCGCGGCGATACGGGATCTGGACGGCCAGTGCTTTCTGTCGACGACACAGCGTAGAAAAATCAGGAACGGGCCAGTCCAGCCCCGCCAGGTGCAAGAGGCTGGCGACCATCCCGACTGTTTGCCGGAGGGGCAGCTTGAACAGAACCTTGATCGACAGGCAGAACTGGATCGCCGCGTTCGAGAAGACCGGTGGGCGCCCTGGCCGTCCTTCATGCGGCGCAAGCCAGGTCATCTCTTTATCCAGCCAGATCAGAAGCGAGCCGCGCTTCCTGAGCGCATCGTTGTAGCTGGACCAATTCGTCGTACGGTAGCGGGCAGGTGCGGGTTTGCTCATTTGCCCCGTCTAACCGCATGGATTCGTGATGTGAATCCTTAGCTGTCAGAGTTCTGCAACAACGCCGTTCCGTAGTATGGAAAAAGTAATACCTGATTTCAGTTGCGCTTTATCTCAGATATTTGAGTCAAAGTTCAGCTCGTCACTGTTGTATCGCCGTTTGAATACTCAACTTTGCTCGCCCCCATACTAAGCATTTCTCTAATCCGCCACATTTCTCGGACAATTTCCCTTGGTTGAGCCCATGAATGGATTGTGATTGCTCAAAAGAGACTCGGATGGTCCCAAAGGAATTTTGCACTGTCCCGTTGCGGCTGCCTGAGACCTTTTCGTCGACGAAAAGTACAACTTTTGCGCCAGCTGACGTCACCAGTTTCTCCAAGGCAGCGTGGGCCTGCTCTGGGTTGGATAGCTCTGCCTCAATCTGGCAAAATTGAAATGGATCGGCTCCTCCGCTGTGAGCACCATGCCACCATAGTATCGAATTTCCAGAAGTTCCTGAAATACTTCTGTTCTTACTTGAAAATCGCCAGAAATCCTTCTCGAAATTGTCACTCGGTTCTTCAACGGTGGAGTAACCTGTTTTTTTGAAAGCGGCGACAATTGCCTCATTGTCCGGAAAGTGAGGCTGGCAAGTTTGGTTGAAGGCTGAAACAAGACTCGCGGCCTCGACAGTTCCTGTCGGCGGCATAGAGATTAGCGGCTTTTCTTCTTCAAATGACTCGGGCTCACATGCTGCCAGAAAAAAAGCGTTAGACCCAAGGATAAAGAACGCACCATCACTACTCCGCGCCTACATTAGTTCGCCTGAACAATCTAAGGTGGTTCATTTCTGGCAGGTTACACTCATTTTGTCACGAAAACATCGTATAGTTTGGTCTTACTGAGATGGTGTTTGCACAGCTATAAGATCTGCTTTTGGGTATTCTGTTGCGTAGAGCCGTCATTTGTGAGTGCGCAGCGAACGACCCCTAGCCGCCGGTTTGTGCGGGGCGTCACTGACGGCCCATAGCCGACCCTGACAATCCCCCTCCACCGCTGCGGTGCAGCCCCTCATTCCTGATTTTCGCTGCATTTGCACCAATGCCTGCCTTTATTGGCAGGTCGTAAAGGGTCGTTGCGCGATGGGGGGAGACAGGCTTTAGTGGCGATCGGGAAAAGGAAATGGCGAGCGCGATGAAAGTACGTCTCCAGATTGGTGTCGCCACTGTTTTCACAACGCTGACGGTTGTCCTGATCGGCACCGTCGTGGCCATTCTCTATTTCGGCAATCGGGAGCTGGCGCTGAACACGGCGCATGACCAAATGATCAAGGCGCGGGAACGGTCTGTCGATCACATGCTGGCAACGATCAAAGGAACTGGGCAGGTTGTTTCCTCGGCCGCCAGCTTTATCGGTGAATTTCCCGATCAGGCGAAATCATTTGATGGCCTGAATGTCCTGCAAGCCCTGACAAAGGCTGACGATCATTACTATGGCATATTCTTCGGTGTGGAAGCCTCCGGTGCGTTTTACCAGAACATCCTTCTGCCCAAAGGAATGCAGACCTTCGGGCCTGAGGCAACGCCAGTGCCCGGCAATGCCACACGCGTTCTTCGCTTTACTGGGGGTCACCCTGACGGGCGCAAGGAAACCTACTTCTGGTCGAATTACGCGGGCAAGACCAAGCTCTTCCACGAGCGACCGACAACCTATGATCCGCGTGAACGCCCCTGGTACCAAGGGGCGATGGAAACCGGTGAGCTGTATTTTACCCAGCCCTACGTCTTTGAAAGCACAGGTCGTCCCGGTGTCACTTTCGCCAAACGTATTGAAGACGACAGTGGCACATCAATAGGTGTCGTCGGCATCGACATGACCCTGTCGACCTTTGCCACGATACTCAAGGAAACCCGGATCGGAGAGGACGGCATTGTTTTCATGCTCGACCAAAACGGCAGGCCTTTTTTCTATTCGCGCGCGCGCTCTGATGGCGGCGGGGCACGGTTTTTGACGGCAGGATCCGTAGACAATGCCGAGATCGAAAGCAAGATAGTAGAGACCGCCATCTCGAGTTGGCGATCTGACGGCGAAGCGTTTTTTCGGTTCACGGCCCCGAATAGCGGCGAAACCTACATAGCTTCAGTTGCGCCGATCCCCGAGATTGTGGGCGTGCGGCCGACGCTTGGCCTAGCCGTGCCCGAGGCCGAGTTTGTGGGTGAGATCAAACGGACCACTGTACGGGCCCTGCAGATCAGCGGCCTTATTCTGCTGGTCTCGATCGCCTGCATTGTTGTTGTCGCGCGCCTGCTCAGCTCCAGCTTGCGGCAAGTCGCCGAAGAAGCCCGTCGCATCAGCAACTTCCAAATCGGCCACGACATGGCCCTTGGATCAAGAATAAAGGAGGTTTTTGAACTGGAATCTGCGATCTCCAGCATGAAGACCGGCCTTGCCAGCTTTGGCGCTTATGTTCCTAAGGATCTGGTGCGGGCAATCGTTTCGAAGGGCGAGATGACCGGTGTCGGCGGTACCTCGCGCGAGGTTACGCTGCTGTTTTCCGATCTCCAAGGGTTCACCGCGCGTACGGAAAACCTCAAGCCGGACGAGTTGATGCCTGCGCTCTCGCACTATTTTGAAGTCATGGAGGTAGAAATTGCTGCCACCGGTGGCAATGTCGACAAGTACATCGGCGATGCGATCATGGCGATGTGGAATGCCCCGCTTGAAGATTCCAAACATGCCGAACATGCGTGCCGGTCAGCGCTGGCTTGCTTGCATGTCGAAGATGCTCTCAATTCAGACACAGGCGGATCCCCCCTGCTGCCGTTGCACACGCGTATCGGCCTGCACACTGGGCAGGTGATTGTCGGAAATGTCGGCTCGCTGTCGCGCATGCAGTACACGGCTCTTGGCGCGGTGGTGAACCTTGCCTCTCGGCTTGAGGGCCTCAACAAGGTCTACGGCACTCGGATACTTGTCTCAGAAGATATCGTTCGGCAGGTACCGGGGCTTTTCCTTTTCAGCGAGGTGGATCTCGTGTCACCCGCAGGAACCAGCAAGCCGACAAAAATCTTCGAACTTCTGGGGGAATCCGGCGACACCGCCGGGTTTGCCCCAAGCACAGCCAGGCGCCGCGAGGCTGAAAGTTGGGCCTCCTGCTACGCCCTCTACCGCGCGGGGTCGTGGAGCGAGGCCTTGGCAGCACTTCAGGCGCATCGGGATACTGCTGCCAATCCAACCCTCGCAGACACATATATCGCCCGCTGCCAAGAATTTATCACTAACCCGCCTTCTGAGGATTGGGACGGTGTCTACAGCTTCATGGTCAAGTGACGCATTACTCCAACTACTCGGCCAAACTACTCTGACGCGAACTCTGCGGGAGGCGCCCCTGATTTCTCCGCGCGCACAATGACTGGCCGTTCTCATGGCTGCGTTGCAGCTTGGCCTTTGTATCGGTTGGGGCGACTGCAAACGGCACTCACTCAACGCGGCGCACCAAAGTCAAAATGCTGCGGACCGCATCAAGGGCTGCTCAGCGCCACTCGGAGACCCGACACCTCTGCGGCAAAAGCCCTGGACTTTGCTCACAGCTATCATTCACCCGGACACCCAGAAAACGCTGTTTGATGCTGGCAAACTAACCGTGACACTGTTGTTCGTCATCGCGAACGCATTGATCCTGAAACACGTTCTGACAGACGAGCAAATCCCGCAACATGTTGCCAATGCCATGCTGTCTGCTGGATTTGGTCCGGTCATGTTCCTGATCGTTGTCAACATCATCCTGTTAATCGGTGGTCAGTTCATGGAACCATCAGGCTTGCTGGTAATTGTTGCCCCGCTGGTATTCCCAATTGCCATTGAACTGGGCATCGACCCAATCCATCTGGGTATTATCATGGTGGTCAACATGAAGATCGGGATGATCACACCTCCGGTTGGTCCGAACCTCTTCGTGACCTCTGGTGTCGCCGGTATGCCGATGATGAGCGTCGTTCGTGCCGCTCTCCCCTTCCTCGCGGTACTGTTCGTTTTCCTAATCATTGTTACGTATGTTCCCTTCCTTTCAACGTTCCTCCCGAACACGATCATGGGCCCGGAAATTATTACACAATAGCGACATGAAGCGCCGGCCATTTTGGTCGGCGTTTTTTTAGTACCGCGTAGTCTAGAATGATTTCAAAAGCAGACATCCGATCCAACCGCAGCGAAAGGCAGCCAACCGCCCTTAGTGCTCTAGATACCGCCTCATGCTGCTCCCGGCACGAAAGTCGTAGAAGGGCTGCCTGCAGCCACCCGTGGCTGCTTTGACCTCGCCCAGGTGAAGGATCATGGCGCTGCACCGCCGCAAGGCAGCTACAGAGCCCACAGCCGCCATTGCTATCTCTCTGGGATGCTGCAGGTGCAGGCGGCCGCTTGTCAGCCCGAAGCGGACGTGATCCGAGCCGCTACTCAAACCTCATTGGCCCCGCAGGAAGGGCGGAAAGTGTGAATTCGCTGCAAGTGCAGCCTGAAATGCTCCAAAGTTGAAAGCCGACTCAAGATGATCTAGAAACCGGGTTTCGGTCTGCCGCGCGTAAGTCGACTCCGAGCTCTCAACTGCCCCCGCCACTCAACATAGATCCAGTAAGCGCTCTGCCGCTTCTCAGTCCAATGCTGAAGGAGGGATTTACATCAGCATTCTTCGCTGCGTACCAAAAAGAAGTCTCGTTCGGACCCTTCGCACCCCAAGGGCCCTTTTTCTGCCAGACCAGGAAACGCCGGTATCACCCGAAAGAAATCGATGACTGTTTGGACCGGTTGACTTTGAGCGTAAAGACATCCGGCCGCGAATAGTGGCCGGTGACATCAAATTTCCGGCGAGAGGCGGTCGCTAACGGAACTTCGATATCTGTCACCAAAAGCCCCTTTTCTTTCCTCATTGGTCCCGCATGAACGCCGCCGAAAGGCTTATAGACAACCGCGTCTCCCGGATTGATGTATTCATCATCTTGCGGGAACAGCTCTTCCCGGTAAGGTACCCCCTCAGGAATGTCGCTGGCTTCTATCGACGTCGCGCATCCGATGACCCAGCAGCCTCCCTCTCGGGCAATATGCTGCATTGTGGCCATCCAGGTGTCACCGCTGTCCCAAGTCGGGGCCACGTAGATGTCGATATTCTGGGCATATAGGGCATAGCGAGCAAGAGGCATGTAGTTTTCCCAGCAGATCAGCGCGCCGATGCGCCCGACCGCGGTTTCTACAACGTTCAGCGTCGAACCGTCACCAAAGCCCCAGACCATACGTTCAGGGTTGGTCGGCATGAGCTTTCGGTGATTGTTCAGCAGGCGTCCGTCTGCATCAATAATCGCAACACTGTTGTAAAGCGTGCTGCCGCTTACTTTCCCGTCCACTTCCTGGTGCCCCATGACAACCACAATACCATGTTCCTTGGCAGCAGAGCGAACAGGGGCAAGGTCATCTTTTCCCATGTCCATCGAGTTTTTTTGAGAAAGCGCAAAAAGCTCATCCGTCTTTACCATCCCCGCCCCTGGAGGAAGCCGCCATACGAAGGTTGGGTACCCGGGAAGCCACACTTCAGGGAAGACAACGAGCTCGCAATTCTGCTTGGCCGCGCTAGCAATCAGTTCGACAGCACGGGCAATTGATTTGGTTTTGTTCAGGTAAACCGGCGGTTCCTGTACAACAGCTACTTTCATCTGGCCTTCTCCCTCAAACGATCATTTCTGCGGACCAGCCAAATACAATCGACCATTGCGCCATTTGCTCTTTCGTGCGTTGGGAGCCGGGCATTAGAGCAAAGCGGAGGAAAAATTACGGAAAGCCCGCCTGCAGCCACGGCTCAACGTGACAACTCAAGGTTTGCCGGAACGAGTATAGCATTCTTTCATTTGAGATTGATTTCTTTTAATGCTTCGCTCAATTGAACCCTTTCGCTGTCCATGCCCACTGCTGCGGCCTGGTCAATAAGTCCTTCCAAACAGGGCACTAGAGACACATCACTTGGATCCAAGCGGAGCTTCAAAAGCACGCGCCCCTTGTCAATTATGAATTGCGACCAGGCTAAGGGCTGCCGTAGTGTGTATTTGTTCAGCCGCCGGATGTGGCGTTCAGCGGCTTCCAGGTTCCCGCGCCGCAATTCCTCGGGAAGAGCGACTTCGGCGAACCACATGTAATTGTGGCTGACGCAGCCATCATCAAGTATGGCCTCCGCCTCTGCCAAAAACGCCCTTGCTGCATCCGCCTCCGTGCTAAGCTTAGCCGCCACCGCCAAAGTGTAGGGGCCACAGAAACTCTTTCCCACGGATCTGGCCTGCGGCAGGATTTCCTGGATGAGAGAACGGGCCTCGTCCGGCTTTCCGTTCTCAGCCAGAATATGCGCCAGATGTGTTGAGCCTGATACGACAAAAACCGCGGCACCGATCTCCTGAGCAATGGTGATGCACTTTTGGGCATGTTCAGCGGCTCTCTCAGAATTGCCCTGCATATTGCTTATCCGCGCGATAAGCTGGTGTGCAATAACCGCGGCACGCAGCTGCCCGACACGTTCGGCCATGCGGGCGGCGTCAAATCCGTCCTGCAATGCTTCGCGCAGCTCCAGCATGTGCATCCGGGACCATCCGACCATATGAAGGTTGGCTACTTCGGTCCGGCCCAGGTCGTGTTTGCGGCTGACTTCGACGCAATGCGCGAAATGCGCCTGCGCATCTTTCATCAGACCCTGCAGGTAAAATGCATCGCCCAACCCACTCAGCGAGGCCGCTTCCGAAGACGGATCACCCGCCATCTGCGCCTGCGTCAATGCAGCCTCATGTGCCTTTACACATTCTTCGATGTTTCCGAGCGGAAAGTTCAGGCTGCCTCTCAATTGCTGGATCCGCGCCTGAACTGACCTTGGCAGTTCTTCTGCCCCTTGGTCGGCCTGCTGCAAAGCGTCAAGCGCCTTGGCGTAGTCGCTGGCGACGCGCATGCCCTCGGCGGCACCTATATTGGCGAGACACATGTCTTGTTTGCTCTTTGCCTCAGCAACTGCCTGTTGAAACATCTCAATAGAAGCCTGCGTTTGGCCAAGAGTGCGTAGGGCGTCACCTTTCAATCTCAAAAGTTCTGCCCGGTGTTCCGGTTTCGGATGCAGGGTTAATCCAGCGTCACTGAGGCCGACGACAGAATCTTCATCTTGTGCCGCTGCCGCATGTCGCGCGGCTTCCAGATAGGCCAACGGCGCTCCTTCATCCTCTGCCTTTTCCAAGTGGCGGGCGCGGAGAGGAAGGTCGGACGACCCCAGCAGTTCGGCCATGCGCGCGTGCAATTTCCGGCGACGGGAACCAAGGATAGAGGAGTAGACCCCGTCGCGCACCAATGCGTGCGCAAAAAGAAAGTTTCCGCCGTCTGCCTGAATATGGCGGTTGGAAATCAGGCCAGAAGGGTCGAAGTGCGGGTCTGAAACCAGCCGCCGAACATGTTCAATTTGAAACTGCTGTCCCATGACTGCTGCAGCTTCAAGGGCGTTCCGGTCATGTTCGCTCAGCTTGTCCAGACTCGCCTGTACGAGGCTCTGAACAGTATCCGGAACCGCGTTGAACCCGCTTGCCGTGGCATTGCGCAGCAATTGCTCAAGGAACAGCGGATTGCCCTTTGCCCGTTCAATGCACAATCGCACAAGGTCCTTTGACGGGTCATTGAAACCGGCAGAAAGTTGCAGGGCTTCTTCGGGCCTGAGCGACTTGAGATCAAGCGTTGTCAGTTCAGTTGCTCCCAACCCGACCTTGTTGAGTTTGCTAAACGGGTCGCTTTCAATCCGTGTGGTCGCCACGAGAATGACCTGGGTGTTCTCAACGGAGCGGATCAGATCCGCGAGGGTTTCGAGCGCAGAAGCCTGCGCCCAGTGAACATCCTCGACAATCACAAAAATGGGCGCGTGTTTGGATTGCGCTATCAGACAATGGCGGACGACGTCCCTATGACCGGCTTTCCGCCGCTCGGTATCCATTGCATCGTATAGAGCCCGGTTGCTGCCCTGCTGCGGCAGCCCCAGTATGTTGTGCAGATGCGGCAAGTCTTCTTCCAAAACCTGCCCGGATATCAAAGCCTCTTCTACTGCACGTTGACAGTCCAGTTCACTGGCATCCGCAGCCAGGCCAATCAAACTGCGCAATAGGCTACGGACGGCGTCTTGCCCGTGGGCGGCGCCAAAATCGAGAACGAGAACCCGGTGAACATCGAAGCCATGCTGTTGCGCCCGTTCTGAAAACGCCTGCGCCAGGCGGGTTTTGCCGATCCCGGCCTCTCCTCGCAAGTAGATGAACTGCCCGCGCCCTGCAGACAGGCAATCGCTTAGGGCCAGATTGAACTGTCCGAGTTCCCGCGTTCTGCCAATAATGGGCGATCGTGCTTCAGATCCGGCGTTCTTTTCAAACCCAACATTCACCAGGAAACCGGCAACCGGCTGATCAAATCCCTTCAGATGCCAGGTCTGCCTTTGACCGAATTCCAGCCTCAGAGGCATCGCACTCCGGATGGCCTCAGAAAGTACTATCTCGCCAGCGCCGGCTTTGTCTGTCAGTCGAGCGGCGAGGTTTACCGACTCCCCGATGACCGTGAATTCTTCCAAAGACCCCACGGTGTTTGCAACAACCCGGCCGCTGGCCAGCCCAATGTGAGCCTGCACGTTCTCTCCCGCTGTGGCGCTAACGCCTTCCATTGCTGCCTGGATGGCTAGCGCCGCGTCCAAAGCCCGTTCTGCTTCATTCCCAAGCGCGACCGGCACGCCGAACACCGCCATAACGCTGTCACCAATATGCTTGTCGATCACGCCGCCATGCTTCCGGATGATTTCGTCGGCAGCACCAAAATAGGCCTGTAGCAGGGAATGAACCTGTTCGGCATCCAGCCGCGAAGACAGCCTTGTAAATCCGACGATGTCAGAAAACAGGATTGTGACTTGTCGGTTTTGACCAGAGACAACCGTTTTGTCAGCTTTCTCTGTCGAGGTTGACTGGCTTTCAGATCTGTCTTTCTCACGCAGCTCTGCAATTGCGCGCAAAAGCTTCTTGCGCGGTCCCATCGGAAGGCCCAATTCCTTGAGGTCAGCTTCAGTCAGTTCGACAGCCGCTTCCAGGTCAATTTCCTGTTCCTCAAAGAGATCGATGAGGCTGTCCAGCCGCAAGCCCGCCAGCCATTCCGCTGAAGTTTTGAGCATTATTTGTTCCAACTCGTTGCGTTAACACATGCTAACACGGTGAAATTGCGCTTCAAAATACTGAGTGAAATTGCACTCAAGTCTTTGCTTAACTGCTTCCCTCAAAGAGTGAATAGCCCCTAGTATTGTAGACGTTTTCTTCCCCAATTTTGAGGCAAGGAGGCCGTTATGGGGACGCCAAAATTCAGTGAAGATTTCAAACGTGATGCGGTGCATCAGATTTCAGTTCGTGGGTATGCTGTTCGTGAGGTTTCGGAGCGTTTGTGAGCAGCCCCACTTGAGTGGTCCAAATTGAAAGTTAGTGCATGGTTGGCCTTTGGTCCATCGGGACGATGGCCTCTGGCGCAGGTGGGCGGTAGCCCAGAGCACTATGGGGTCGTTTGGTGTTGTAGTGTTTTCTCCAGCTTTCGATAATGATCTGGGCCTCTCGTAACGAATAGAAGATTTCACCGTTCAGCAATTCATCCCGCATTCGCCCATTGAAGCTCTCGCAGTATCCGTTCTCCCATGGCGATCCAGGCTCGATGTATGCGGCCTTGGCCCCGACAGCCTTGATCCAGCCTCTGACGGCCTCAGCAATGAACTCAGGGCCATTATCTGATCGGATGTAAGAGGGCACGCCTCGCAGAATGAACAGATCCGTCAGAGCATCAATGACTTCGTTCGCGTTCAGCTTCCGCTTCACCCGGATCGCAAGACATTCCCGGCTGTGTTCGTCCAGAATGTTCAATGTCCTGAAAGCCCTGCCATCATCTGTTCGGTGATGCACGAAATCGTACGACCAGACGTGATTACGATATTCGGGACGAAGCCGGACACACGAACCGTCGTTGAGCCAGAGC
>FREY01000009.1 GCA_900143635.1 Rhodobacteraceae bacterium Alg231-04 | reverse complement strand
TGATTTCTGGCTACCGACCAGCTGGGGCAGGGGCCTTGGTCGCTGAATTGCTCGCACCAGAGGAAGCGTCCTCAGAGTTGATTGTCGGCACAGGTGTGCRAGCAGGTTTGCAAGCGGAAGCGCTGATGCTGGTGCGCCCGATCAAACAAATGAAAATCTGGGGCCGGTCGCAAGCGAAGGTCTCAGCCTTGGTGCAAGAACTTCAACTTGCGCATCCAAGCGTTGAAATCTGCAAGGCAGATGATCTTCCCGCTGCCGTCGCTAAGGCGGAAGTCATCTTGATAGCAACTGGAGCAAAGGATCCGGTGATCCAAGCCGAATGGATCAGGCCAGGACAGCACATAACGTCTGTCGGTTCTGATGACACCACGAAATGCGAGATTGATCCGGCCATTTTAGAACGCGCTGACGTTTACGTAGATGCGATTGATTCAGCGATCAAATACGGTGCGCCACGCCGCGCGATCGCGGAGCGTCTTATCACTAGGACAAATCTGACCGAGATTGGATCAATGACCGGGGCTGCTATAAAGGGCAAGACAAATACAACTGTGGCTTGCCTATCTGGTCTCGGTGTTCAAGACCTAACTGCTGTGAACGAGTTTTGGGGCGAGCTAAAACGTTCAAGTTGAAAGCCGACCTTCGTGCAAAGTGCGGCATCTGTAAAAGGGGCTCGTTTCGACCCTTCGCCACGAGGGGCATGAACGGCCAAAGTGCAGGACTACAAAACCGACCTTGCAGAATTCTCAACCGATGACCGCGTTCACAGCAAAACTCGCTATTCGTATGTCTCGATCGAAGCATCTGAAGGGTCGACTCAGTCTGGGTCTTTGGCGACGAGTTCAACAGTGTTGCCATCGGGGTCGAAGGTGAAGATGCCCCGCCAGCCGACCCAGTCAAAAAACTCGGTATTGTAGTCGCGCCCAAGTTTTTCGTACCAGGCCGCCACCGCCTCCAGCTCCTCCCATGGCAGGGTGAGTGCGATATGGTGCAGTGAAGAGGCCGGGCCGGTGTTCGGTGGATTTGCACTGCCACGGGTCCGGCCCGCGGCCTCGGCGTCATGGTTGAACAACGCCAATATCGCCGTATGCCCAGCAAAGCCTTCGGCGATGCGCAGGAACACCAGACGGCCGTTTTCCGGGTTGTTGAGGGGCTCTAGCCCGATCACATCTCGATAGAATCTGACCATGGCGTCAAAATCAACACACCGGATGGCGATCTCACCCAAGGCGCGGACGTTGAAATTTCGCTCGGTCATACTCTTCTCCTTCTTGGTTAGGTTAGGTGCCTGTCTTGCCCGAAAATTGGAAACCGATGTGGCGCGGGTCTTCATCCGCAGGTGCCATGATCAGATCAGCGGCAAGTGACGCGCGGAATGTGCCCAAGTGTGCGTGGTGTCAGCGCCGGGAAGGCCAGCTCGCTTTCCCGGGCTTCGACTTCACGGCCAGATATTTGCGGCCCGGTCTGCCAGTTTACCGGACAGGCGGCGGAGTTTTTCCCCGAACACCATATCCAGCGCGAATGCAATCGGCAGGGCGATCAGGATGCTTTGCCCCCATACCAGCAGCCATGTCCATGAGATGCCGAACTCCAGAAGGCTGAAAACCCCCGACAGTGCCATGGACATGAACGACGACATGACCAGCGAACCTGAGAGTCGCTGTAAGCGGCTAGTATCGATCATGTCAGGCGACCTCTTGCAGGGCCAGGGCCTCAGCTGCGGCGGTCAGCTCGGCTAGGATCTTCGGCTCGGTGATGCCCGCGGTCTCTGCGTCAAAGACATCGTAAAAGCTGGGCACGGACACAGCTTCCTTCAAATCCACCCCGAAGAACTGGGCCGAGCCTTTTGCAGCGGCCAGGACACTTGCCGCGCCTCCCGGCCCCGGTGACGTCGACAGGTAGAGTGTCGGCTTATCCTGAAACACCTTCTGATCGATCCGGCTCGCCCAGTCGAAGAGGTTCTTATAGGCCGCGGTATAATACCCGTTGTGTTCCGCAAAAGAGACGATCACAGCATCCGCCGCGCCGATCTGGTCGAAGAATGCCTTGGCTGCCGCCGGTTGACCGATCTCTTTCTCAAGGTCTTCGCTGAAGATCGGTAGACTGTAATCATTAAGGTCAAGAACCTCAACTTCGGCCCCCGGGACCAGTGTTGCAGTAAAGCGGGCCAGCGCCTTGTTGATCGAGGTTTTGCTTGTGCTTGCACCGAAGGTCAGGACTTTCATGGGTGTTCTCCAGTTTCTGGTTGATGGGTTGTCACTTGTTTGTTTGGCCACGGCCCGCATCGGTAGCGGCTGGCGTTTCGGCTATGCAGATAGGTGGCCGACGGGCTAGCCGATCGTGCCCAGTTCGCCGGCTTCATGGGCGGCAATCACCGCAGACAGTTGGTGGATGTCACGCATCGCAAAAGGCCCCCTTTGCACGAATGCCTCGCGCAGTGGCGCACCGCCAAGCAACACGGCCTGTCCCCCGTCACTGCTCAGCAGCCGGATCTGTTGTGCGCCGTGAGCAGCCAGGGCCGTGTCGCAACTCAGCCTTTGGCAGATACCATCGAATTCAACCTCGACCTCGCCGCGGATGAGGTGCAGCCATGTGGCGTCTCCAGGTGCGGGGCGATGGGCAAAACTGCCGTTTGCCTGCAGGATGATATCGAGGATGGTGAACGGCATCGCGGGTGGGGTTGCGCCGACGACGCCGTTGCTTTGTCCGGTCATCACTCGCACCTGATGGCCGGGCCCCTCGATAACCGGCATCTCGGCCGCTGGCACGTGACGGGCGCTGGGCGTGTCCAGTTTGTTAGCAGACGGCAGGTTGACGAAGATCTGCAGCGCGTGGGTGCGCGACCCGGGGGTCGGCGCCTCATCATGCACCGCACCGCGGGCGGCCTTCAGCCAGTACAGATCGCCTGGGGCCAGTTCGATATCGTTGCCCAGCGAATCCTTGTTGCGAAAGCTGCCGGTGCTGTCCTCGAAAAGAACGCTGACCGCCGAGATGCCTGCATGGGCATGGGGGCCAAAGGTCGGTTCGGTCATGGTGAAGTGATCAACCATAATCAGCGGGTCCATCAGCCCCTCTAGCTGGCAGTGGGTGAAACTGAAGGCCTCGAAGCCCTCGCCCCGGGTCATCCTTTCACCTTTCTGGGGTCTGACAATTGCGGTTTCGTTTGTGTGGCTTTGAACGGTGTTTTGAGCGGTCATATGCGTCTCCTGTGCTGCAAATGAACCTACATTCAGGACGACAGGCGCAAAACACGTTGATTTTGGAAACCATCGTTCTGTATTTAGAACGATATCCACTGCCAGAAGGTCGGGACCATGGACCTCAATCACGCCTACTATTTTGTGCATGTCGTCGAAAAACAGGGGTTTTCCGCCGCTGCGCGCACCCTGGGCATTCCCAAATCGCGGATTAGCCGACAGGTCAAAAATCTCGAAGCTTCGCTTGGCACGCGGCTGTTGAACCGGGATTCCAGACACATGTCGCTGACCGAAGCGGGTGAGGCCTATTATCGTCACGCCAAGAGGGCGCTGGACTGCATGGTCGCCGCCGAAACAGCGGTGCGCCGGGACAAGGACGCGCTAGAAGGCACCGTCACACTGTCCTGTTCAGTCGGGGTGGCGCAATTCGCGCTTGGCCGGGTTCTCCCGCGATTTCTGGCTGATAACCCTCGCGTCATTCTGCAAATTCAGGCGTCCAACGACTTTTCCGACCTGATCAGCGATGGCATCGACCTCGCTATCCGGGGGCATTTCAAGTTGCTCCCCGACTCAGGACTGATCCACCGGCGGATTACCGAGGTTCCTTGGCACCTGTTCACCTCACCCAGCATTGCCCAACAATTCGGTCCATTGAGTTCGCCTGCTGATCTCGACGGTCTGCCCGGGCTTGCGCTTGGCTGGCGGCCCGGCGGCAACAGTTGGTCGTTACAGGGGCCGGACGGGGCCAATGCATCTGTGCCCTTTGCAACGCGTATGCGCAGCGATGACATGGTCACCTTGAAACAGGCGGCAACGGCCGGGCTCGGTGTGGTAGCCCTGCCGGTTTACACCTGTACCGAGGACGTCGCGGCAGGGCGGCTGAGCCGTCTCTTGCCGGAATGGAATGCCGGTTCGCCGGAGATCAGCCTTTTGATGCATGGGAAGAGGGGTAACCCGCCACAGGTAGACGCCCTTGCTGCGTTTCTACGCCGCGAGCTGCCGGATATCATGAACGGTGTGGGCGGCTTGTAGAGTATTTTCGATCCATCCAACTGTACAAATCTCTCGCTGACCCTGGAAAATGCTACGCGATACCCGAACATCAGGTAAGAAAACGCCGCACCGCGCAATCAGAGCTTCAATTGATTGCAGGTTTGGGCCGACTCTGCAGAGCTTCAAATTTCCGTTTCCCGGAAGCGGAATTTGGCTGCGGTACAGAACGTCGGGAGAGAGGGCTCGAAGCCGCCGAATGCCGGTGCAGTAATCACCTCGGCGCGAGCACTTCGGAACCGGCCATAGGACAAGTGGGGCAAACTATTGAGCTTCCCCGGTCTCCGCCGATGCGCTGTCGTTCGTAGCCCAGGAACAGACCTTCGCGTCGAAAGCGGCGAAAACTGTCTTCGAGCCCAGAATCACCGGTTCTGCTATTTGGACGAATGTCAGCAATGCGCAGATAGCGCCCTTTGCAAAGTCGTGTTTCACAGCACGGTCTGCCGGGGCTGGACGGCCCTGAGCCGACATTCGCTGTTCAGCCTGACGCTATAGTGCGGCTTTCGCATAGCTGACATTGGATCTATTCAGTTCACTCAACAACTGTAGTGCAAAACAGGTGGGTAAACGTCTGAGACGATGGACTTATTTGTGATCAATCTGGCGTCAGATGTGCCGCCAGATTGTCCAATATTTTTTAAGCGGATTAGAACAGATCAATGCCGGTTCCGCCAGCTGTGGCGCTGCCGCAATTATCGTCATCACTGCTAATTTCGAAGTCCTTGGTCAAGAGCAACATAATTTCACTGCCTGGGGTTTCTTCTTGCTCGTCTACATCTTCGGGATAGGTCGAGAAGGCAGGCAGTGAATTGGCCACGGCAGAGGCGTTTTCCCCGCTCCATTGGCTATACCCACCGGTCGTCCCGCAAGAACCGGACCCCTTGGTGCCACCGGAGCCGGACCCTCTGGTCCCGCCAGAGCCGGACCCTCTGGTGCCGCCAGAGCCGGAACCCTTGGTGCCACCGGAGCCGGACCCTCTGGTCCCGCCAGAGCCGGATCCTTTGGTGCCGCCAGAGCCGGACCCTCTGGTGCCGCCAGAGCCGGAACCCTTGGTGCCACCGGAGCCGGATCCTCTGGTCCCACCAGAGCCCGAGCCGTTGGTGCCGCCAGAGCCGGACCCTCTGGTGCCGCCAGAGCCGGATCCTTTGGTGCCATCGGAGCCGGACCCTCTGGTCCCGCCAGAGCCGGATCCTTTGGTGCCGCCAGAGCCGGACCCTCTGGTGCCGCCAGAGCCGGATCCTTTGGTGCCACCGGAGCCGGAACCCTTGGTGCCACCGGAGCCGGACCCTCTGGTCCCGCCAGAGCCGGATCCTTTGGTGCCGCCAGAGCCGGACCCTCTGGTGCCGCCAGAGCCGGAACCCTTGGTGCCACCGGAGCCGGACCCTCTGGTCCCGCCAGAGCCGGATCCTTTGGTGCCATCGGAGCCGGACCCTCTGGTCCCGCCAGAGCCGGATCCTTTGGTGCCGCCAGAGCCGGACCCTCTGGTGCCGCCAGAGCCGGATCCTTTGGTGCCACCGGAGCCGGACCCTTTGGTCCCGCCAGAGCCGGATCCTCTGGTCCCACCAGAGCCCGAGCCGTTGGTGCCGCCAGAGCCGGACCCTCTGGTCCCGCCAGAGCCGGACCCTCTGGTGCCGCCAGAGCCGGAACCCTTGGTGCCACCGGAGCCGGACCCTCTGGTCCCGCCAGAGCCGGATCCTCTGGTCCCACCAGAGCCCGACCCTTTGGTGCCGCCAGAGCCGGACCCTCTGGTGCCGCCAGAGCCGGATCCTTTGGTGCCACCGGAGCCGGACCCTCTGGTCCCGCCAGAGCCGGATCCTCTGGTCCCGCCAGAGCCCGACCCTTTGTTACTGCCAGAGCCGGAACCTCTGGTGCCGCCAGAGCCGGACCCTCTGGTCCCGCCAGAGCCCGACCCTCTGGTGCCGCCAGAGCTCTGGCCTTCCGTCTGAATTTCACTGATTTCATGTGCAAGATTCGCATCATACCAGTTGGCAAACGAAGCGCCTTCGACACCGCCGTTATGATAAGCTTTGGTGGCGCTAGCAGTTTCGTGCCCTGAACCACCAGTCGCCCCGGAGCCAGAATTAGGTTGAACGCTAACACCTGAATTATTTTCTGTCGCCGACATAACAAAGTCTCTTCCTAGAGCCCCAAAAATGGCTGCACCTAAGCTTTTGAACGCGCCTTTTCGAACAGGTTCAAGTGTTTGCAGCTCGGCTTTTGAGAATAGGTAAATTTCTCGGCTTTTCCAAAAATAATACAATTCTTGATTAATATTCGGCTGTCATGATTGTTCTATTGGAAACAATGGATTGAGTTTTCGACAATTTTGCACAGTCTGCGATCAAGCGCTTTCCAAGAAGTCCTTTTAGCCAACGCTATTGAACGCGTTGACTCGGGCAGTGCTTAGTCCGCTTCAAATTTCGGCCATAATATAGAAGTACCCTAAGTGTTAGGGCCACGGACGGCCTGCACCACCGGGGTCGCTTCACGATCCAAAACCGTGCGTCACGGAGGATAGATGATGGGTAGCAGTAGGAATCGAATGCGTCTGGCGAAGCTTGTTGAAGCCGCTGAAACGCATTTCGGGGAAAAGGTTGTTACGACGTCCGCGCCGGGAGGGGAAGGCCGTGCCAGCTGGCGGTTTCAATTGGAAAGTCGGTCCGTAATTGCAACACTCAGGCCAAACTTCAGACGCACCCATCTAGAAGCCTTCGCGCTGACAAAAATCAACCAATTCTGCAGCGATATTCCAGAATGCCTGGGTGTTGTGGGTGAGATCATGTTCCAATCGGACGTGGGCGGGAAACGCCTAAACCAAGAGATCGTGAGGTTGAACCGGAGTCGACGCGCGGATGTGTCTCATGAAGCAGTTGCTGCGATTTTCAGAATCCAATCCGCTGCTCAACAGGCGGGGTTGAACGAAACAATGCCGCATCTTGGCGTGAACAATGATTGGATCGAAAACCTTGTCACTGCGGTGTCCGCTCTGGAGCCATATTCAGCCGGGCGGTCTATGGATGTGGACAGTGCCGCGCTGGCTGCTCGGATAGCCTGTCCGACCAGTCAGTTTGTAAAGTGGGATTGTAGATCAGGAAATGCCGCGATTGGTGATGATAATCGCCTGCGTTGGTTTGATTTCGAATACTGCGGCGTGCGGCATGGTGCCGAAGATGTGGCTTGGCTATTGGGGGATGAAGCTTGGCCGATGAACCCGGCGACGATGGAACAGATCGTGATTGCCGCGTTTGATCCAAACGGCGTACACAAGTTAGATCCTTATCTAGACTATTTGTCGATCTATTTGACCCTCCACTGCGTGCAACGTTTCAAGTTAATAATAAAGGAGGTGCACAGACGTGGCTGGTTGTCCAAAACCCGCGTGCGAAAATATGATGATGCAGGAGTCCATCCTGAATTTGCAGCCCAGATTTGCCAAGTAGGCGCGTTCTTTGCCTCGCGGGATCCATTGACTGCCCCAATAGGCCGTGACTTCGAGGACGCTGAGAAGGTCTTTAAGGAAGTCTTGCACAATGGAACTAGCAAAATCGAAAAGATGAAAGCAACCGTATGAATAGTGCAGCCCCCAACAGGCGTGCCCAAAGCCGTTTGCGTGTAGATATCATTGACACATTCGCCGGATTTCTGGCGATCGAGGCCGCCTGGAAGGCACTCGAAGATCGCGACCCGGAAATGACCTTCTTTTTGTCTTGGGATTGGCTGGCTCAGGCATTTCGGAACAATCCTTATCGGTGGAGTGTTCTTGCCGTGTATTCGCCAGATGGCGAGGATGTAATCGTCGGTCTGCTTCCGCTCAAATACCGCGTTCATTGGAGTACCACACACAATGAATTCCAAACGGAGATTGAGGCTGGCGGACGGTTGATCTTTAGCGAATATACCGGGTTTCTTTGTGATCCTGAAAAAGAGATCACAGTGATGGAGGCATTGGCGACGGCCCTGCGCAAAATGCCTTGGGCGAAGCTGTCGATGCGCTATGTCGCGCAGACACGGCGCGCTGAATTGTTTTGTGCGTCCTTCGAGCGATTTGGTTACCCGGTTTCATGGAAAGAGTATCGCATCAATAAAGGCGAGACAAACAACCTTGTTTGCCCTCATGTCTCGTTGCCCGACGACTTTGAAACCTATCTGCAAACCAGCGTGAGCGCTGGTATGCGTCAACGCTACCGCCGTTTTCAGCGCAAGTATTTTGCCGGAGGGGACTATCGTTTTTCCCACTGTGATGCCGATAGTTTCGAGAAAGATATCGCAACTTTAATGGGGTTCTGGAAACACAAATGGAACCCAACAAAGGGGGACGCCAAGTCACTAAAGGTTGCAGCCAATTTCGAAAAAGTTTTGGAAGCAGCACTCAATACTGAGGCGCTATTCCTTCCAGTATTGTGGCGAGGTGATACTCCTTTGGCAGCATTGGGGCATGTGATGGATCCAAAGAACGGGTCAATGCATTTCATTATAGCAGGGCGAGATTCAACGGCTGAGGAGCCTTTTATTGGCGCCGCTCTGCATTTCCACAGCATTGAATGCGCGATCCTGCTTGGATGCCAGTACTATGACTTTGGGCACGGTGATGAAGAATATAAGTTTAGTTATGGCGCCGAAAAAACCACGGTTCAGTATTTCTCAATCAACCGACCAAACGGGGATCCTGAAAAAGTTTTCGATTCAATCAGTACAGGTGCCGCCCTTAAAAGAGTTGAGAGATTTCTTCAGGCGGGAAAGGCGGATCAGGCTGAACGCGCATGTCGTCAATTGTCGCGGTTATTCACGTAGAACTGAAAGTGGCGAGTAAGAATTTATAGATTATCCTGGCTTCCTAACCTCTATACTCAATTGATTGATATCCCAGAACAGAGGCTACCACTTTATGAATGTGAGCTTGATCTTTTTGAGCCACTTTTTTCGATAGGGATTGTGAAGAGCGGTTTCCCTGTGAGATCGAAGGCCACACAACCGAAAGGTTCAGGTCCGCGGTGGGTTCAATTTTAACCCATACCCTGTAGCAACATCCGAGCAGTCTGTGTGCTCCAGGCTTACGGCGGTGGAGCAGCTGGGGTGCAGCGAGGCCCCACCCCAACCAAGTTACTGGATGACTGCAGGCAGCCCTTCTAGCCTATATGTAAACGGAAAAAATGGGCCGGTTCACGCGCCCATCACAGGTGCTAAGGCCCGGCCCTAGCGTCATATACTCACCAACTGGTTCGCAACGACTGAGAATGGTAGGCAATTAGAGTGGGTTTCCGAGATCCAGTCACTCGATCTCAACGATAAACGCGCGCCAGTGGGTTTCTTTCCCATCGACCCATGCATTCTTCAATTCTATTGGAGCCCCCGGTTGATAATTCTTAGGATAGGTCGAGTACCGGCCGAAATGGTCCAGTCCCTCGTGGTTATTTGGCTGACCGCGAGACCACAGTGAGTAATCCAAGGCCTCCCCTGTGACCCATGCCCAGCCCCCAAACGGCTCGCGCGACCCTTCTTTCTGATATAGCCCAAATGTCGGACCGTCGGCTCCATCGTCGTGAATACTCCAGAAACGTTCGTCATGACGTACCAAGTCAAAAACGAAGTCAGCTTCCGCCTTGGTCGTCATCGTCGCAAGGTGCCCCCCGGCAACCCTGGCAGCTTCCTGCGCGTCCCAGAATTTATACTCACTCCAGTGCAGTACCCCGAGATACAATCGGCCCTCAAAATACCCGTAGACCAATTCCCAGTCAGCAAACGCTTTCGCTGCTTTCAGCAATCTCGGATCGCTTTCAATCAGCGCAAGCTGCTCAACATCATATCGCCGTGCATCGCGCGAGGACACTACGGCGACCGTCGAGGACTCGACACGTGCTATATTGATCCCCAGCCCGTCGGCTGTGGCCTGGGTGACAACTCCAGTAGAGGGAAGGCCTGTGGCGAGCTGATAATTCGCAATCGCGCGCCGCGTGCCAGAGCCCATGACGCCATCCACCAATCCCGCTTTGTACCCAAGACCGTTCAAGGCTGATTGTACTGCGCGGTTGTCATCCTTCGTTAAACCGAGCGCGCGTTCGGCAGATGCAGCCACTTCGCTGTCCACTTGGATTCGCACCGACTGCCCAGAGTTTCCCGACTCCAATGCCGTCACATCTGACCCACTTTCGGTCCCCATCTCTACCGCCTGCAAGCGCTCCCGTTCCAGGTCGGCCAAATCACGGAAATGCCCCTGAGGGTAGGTTTTTAAATACACGTCCCATGCGCGTAGACTGCCAAGTGATTGAGCTGCCTCGAACAGTGCCTCTTCCTGCTTCAGCGCAATCGTGCCACCCTGACCAAATTCGCCAAGTTTCAGGTAGATCTCTGCCGTCAGATCATTGGTAACCATGGGAGTCTGTAGATCGTCGGTCTCAGTTTTGACGTCGCGGATAACCCGTTTCATCAGGCTGAGGACTTCTAGGTTTTCGGTTGGCAGATGGCGCGCGAGCGCGGCCGCGAAGGACGAGTTTTGGCCCGTACCGTCATAGGCCACCTGGCCTGGGCTGGCTGAAAACGTGATCATCGATCCCTCGAAGGCTGATCTCATGGGAGCAAGCCCCCGGGTGGCCAAAGCCCGCGACTGAGAAAAATTCTGCGAATAGAATTCATTGGCAAGCGGATTGTCACGGCAAGCATCAACGAAAACCAAAGCGGCACGAGAATTGCGCTCCAGCATATGCACGATTTTGTCGAGTTGCAGGGCCTCGCCGTCAATGTCGAACTCAGTCAGAAGCTGCGCATCCACACCAACAAGGTAATTTCGACCTTCATACTGGATCCCATGACCTGCATAATAAAACACGGTCACGTCGGCGTCGCTATTCTCGCCTAAAAACGCCGCAAGCTCCCGTCCAATCTCGTCGCGGTTCAGGTCAGCAAACTGGGTGACCTCAAACTCTAGTCCTTCAAGTGTCTGCGCGATCAAGCGGACGTCCCGAACTGGATTGTCGAGTGGTGGGGCATTGGCATAAGCGGAATTACCGACGAGAAAGGCCACCCTGCGCTCGGCAGCGGCCGGAACCGCAAAGAGACAAAACAGAAATAGGAGTGCAATTCGCATAGGACACCTCGTGTTTCGAGACTTTTCAACCGATCTTTTCCAAATTGATTACCTTTCCCACCAAGTTGCGGTGATACTGCCCCCGGTCAAGGCTGTGTGAACATTCGTTGCCGGGTGGATCGTCCAGACGAATTTGCAAATGTCGCTATCCAGCGCCTGGGTGCTTCAATGGGGGCTTTAGGAAAACTGACCCTCAAATCTCGCAACTGCGGCATCGATGGCGTGGCACCCCATGTCGATGGCCGCCTACCGCTGGAGGCCGACAGATAGGCAAGAGCGGGCCCTTTGACGAGCAATGGAATGAAGGCCAACTAGGGAGGTTGTCGGCGCTACATATTGCCTGCTCCCCCTTCATCTGGTATGGGTTGGGCAGTGATATCGGGTGAGTAGCGCCGCAGTGTGTAGAGAAGCCCGACCGTAGCCCGGCCCCAGCCTGAGACTAGGTCGGGGGCAGACTGTCAGCCGGATCGGTGGTGATGTGCGCCAAGAGCGATCAGAGCGGCAGGTGAGGGCAGAGAGAATTGAAACGGTTAGGAACACCGATGCTCCGCCCTGGCTGATTATCGCCTTTGCGGTGGCCCTTTTTCTGGACAGTCCCTTGCGATGGCCAGAGCAAATTTTTTCCACACTCAGACGGAAAAAGCCCCGGTGAGTGCCGGGGCTTTTTTCATTTCTGGATTGGGCATTTGTTGGACACGCTGAAGCGAAGGTCGGCTATTAGCCCGAAGTGTACGTATGATAATTCTGCTTTGTAACGAGTTTCAGCCGTCGAATTAGCATCAACAAATGGAGCATGATCTGTAATTTTGAAAACTACACGTTTTTTGAAACTTTGCGAATGGCCGCGAGTGTTGCTGGTGGCCCAATGATTTCAAAAACAACTGTGCTGGTGATCGTAAAGGCCATGATTACTGATGCCCATTCCGGAAATCGCTCGCCCGCGACCAAAGCCATGCCTACCGCAACGCCCGCTTGCGGCAGGAGCGCAGGTCCGTACCAAAGCGCTTCCTTGCGTGGGACGCCACCTAAATGAGCACCTAATGTACCTCCAATAATTCGAGCTGTGATCCTCAGAAGTAGAAATGCCACGCCTGTCCACCCCATCGCACTGACGGCGCCTATCTCGAGCAACGCGCCAGCCAACAGAAAAAACAGGATCATGAATGGCCATTGGATGTGTTCAATCTCGTGGAAAGCGCGGTCATGATGGCTTGCGAAGTTGGCGATAATGGCTCCTGCAGCCATACCGGTAATCAAAAAAGAAACTTCCAGCCAAAGTGCAAGCCCCGCGGCAAGGAATACGATGCCGATTGCTTCCGCCTGAAGGGGCTCACCCAGTTTAAGTCGACCCGATAGGAATGCGGCAGGTGCGCCCACGGCGCATCCTAGTGCAAGTGCGCCGCCCAAATCCCATGCCGCTCCTAACAGAATACCGCTCCAGCCATGCGTTCGGTCAACAAGCACTACTGCGATGCTAAACACGATCAACCCCCAACCGTCATCAATGGCGACCACTCCCTTCAGTGTCTCAGTGAAGCCATTTTCTATCCCGGCTTGGCGAATAACATCGTTCATCGCCGCCGGTGCAGTGGCCGTTGCTATGGCCGCAAGAAGCAGTGCAAGACCAGTCGATAATCCGAGAGCGGATAGTCCAACCGTGACCAATATGAGTGTGCTAAACACGATCGCGAGTGATATCGTGAAAATCGCAAGTCCATGGCTGGTTAGGTTCTTTTTCGTCAATGAGCCTCCCAAAAGGAAGGCCACCATTGTAAGCGCAACGATTGAAAGCTCGTCAAACCATTGCGTAATCTCATCCGGGACAAGATCGAGACCGGCGCCGCCGACAGAGATCCCGAGCATTAAAAGTAAGGTAACCCGAGGCAAACGCGTAACGCTCCCCAACTGATCCGCCGCGAGCCCAGCGAGGAAAAGCACCCCTAAAGTTACAAGAAATCCAGCCAGTTCCATTCTCACTTCACTAGCATTATCGATACGGTTGGACTTTGATCCGTGTCATTGGATTGGAGCTATGTGGCTTAGGGCAGCTTCGTCCGCATAGCTGCCGCCACCGGGCCTTTTCTGGACAGGGAGGTGAGTGTCGGCTTCGAGCCCAAACCGGTCGATCTTTGCGATCCCAAATTGGGAACTCCGAGGCCCATCTGGCCATGACAGTCGCATGCATGTACCTTTCCATTACTGGAGCGAAAACCGTGCTACAGACTTTTTGGGGAGGGGATAATGACAGCAACACACACTGGTTATCTACTGATCGCAGACATCTCGGGTTACACAAAATTTCTGACATCCTCGGAAATGGATCATGCCAATCCAATCCTGCGATCTCTTCTGGGCGTTTTGCTTGAGAAAATTGGAGACCCGCTGCACTTTTGGAAAACTGAAGGCGATGCCGTTTTGGCTTATTCGACGCGTCAGGATTTCCCGTCAGGAGAGACATTTCTCACCATCTGCGAAAATCTCTACAACGCATTTACCCTTAGGCTACAAGACATAATCGCCAACACGACATGTCCATGCCGAGCCTGTGCCAATGTTGGCGATCTGGACCTCAAAATCGTCGCCCATCACGGTCAATTCGATGAAATACAACTGGGTCCCACTAAAGACATATCGGGCGCCGATGTCATTCTTGTCCACCGATTGACAAAGACCGAAGTCGTCGAGCGCACGGGCATTCGCAGCTATGCATTATTTAGCGAAGCGGCCGCAGATGCCATGGACATCAGTGATATAATGGAACCTTTTTCGCAGGATATCGAACATTTTGGCGAAGTCCGCATGAAGGTCTTCGATTTGGCCAAATCATGGGAAAAAATGCGCGCTGATCGGCAACGCGATTTCCTCGAAGAACAAGATGGCGTATGGACCATGCGATATCATTTCGACGCTCCCATTGGGGTTGTTTGGGAGGCACTTGTTTCTCCCGAACACAAATTGAAGTGGATGAATCGCGTTAGCGATATCGTGATGGAGAACCCCCTGGGACGCCTTGGCCCAGGGTCGGGCTATCATTGCGCACACGAAATGGCCCAGTTTTTCTATCGTGTCACAGATTGGGAACCCTTTGATTATTTTTCGACGCGCATTCTGGACCCTTCGCGCCCGGACATCAGCTTCCCTGAGACCTATCATCTGACAGAAAGGAATACGGGCACCGAGCTGCGCTACACAATGGGTTTAGCAACCGATGCCGATGGTGCGCGTTCAGAAATTTCAGAACAGGAGTGTTCCACGTTCTTGGCAGAATTTTGGGCCGTGTCTTTTGCCGACACGAATGAGCAACTCGGCCAATCCAAATAGCAACATTCCGCCCATAAGCCGGGCATGCGCACCAACATTGGACAATGTAAAGCCGACCTTGTCCGCACGGCTGCCGCTAGCGTGCCTTTACTGGACAGGGAGACCAATGTCGGCTTCGAGCCCTTCACGGTCGTTCCCTTGCCTGTGGATTCTGCAGCTGCATTCGGCAGCTGCCAGCCCAGAGCCGCCGTAGTTCATCCCCCTCAACCGCTGCGGGGCAGCCCGTCATTCCGGACTGTCACTGCACCCGCGCAACTTCAGAGGTGGCGAATTCACACAACGCGGACCTTGCCGCCGTTCGCTGCAGATGCAGCCTAGATCATCCAGAGAGGCTGCTTTGCGCAGGAAGCGAACTTTGCAAACTCATGGGAACATCCCCGCCCTTAAACTCAGTCGTCCTCGTAGATGCTGCCCTGATGAAAGCCGCCATTCTTGCGCCATCTGGCGAGAGCACAGAGGAAACTTACTTCACATTCACAGAATACAAGTTAACATTGCGGCCTAGGCCTTTCAGATAAATCCGCTCATAAGGAGTAATTTCGAACTGCCCCCTCACAAGTTGAAAAGTTTCTTCTGTAAGTGTTACGCTGTCAGGCTTGCCAAGTTTCTCAACACGGGCGGTGAGATTTACGTCGGCTCCTATGATAGTGTAAGACATACGTTCGTCTGATCCGAAATTTCCCACATTGCAGACACCGGAGTGAATACCAATTCGAATATGCAAGGGGTTAGGGTAGCCTAAATGCTTCCACTTTATCCTCAGGTCATTCATGCGCTGCTGCATCTCTATTGCCATCCTGACGCAGGATCTCGCGTCTTGGCATGTGCCATTGCTGGTAGGGTCGCCGAAAAACATGATGACTGCGTCACCCACAAATTTGTCTAGTGTCGCACCATGACGCAATCCAATGGCTGACATCTCTGAGAAAAAGTCGTTTAGGATGAACATTAGTTCGTTTGGCTGCAGTTCGTTTGATAATCGAGTGAACCCAACAACGTCTCCAAAAAGAATGGTTAGCCCTTTCTGCTCCGCCCCAATCGAACGCTGTTTCTCTTCGTTCAAAACGTTGTCCCATAGCTGACGTGGTAGATACTTCGCCAGTGCTCTGGATACGATTTCCAGTCTATCGTTCTTTGCTTGTAGAGAACGGGCTAGTACTTCCAATTTAAGAATTCCCAAGAGACGCATGCGATAGATGATCGATGCCCCGGCGGTCAAAACGAACGATGCAATTAGCAGCGACCAAGGAAGCCAAAGATCACTTGCTGTAGGCCACCCCGCTGGAGGTCTGACAAAAACTTGCCACTCACGGTTGGCGACCTGAATAAGCTCAGAGGCATAAGGCTCGGGTATATCAGCGACAACCTCCGGCAATTCTCCAGAGGCGGCCTGATGGGCAAAAACGAGTTTTGGTGTCTGTTCGTCCATTGCCGCAAAGACAAGAATATCTCCAAACAGGGTGGTGTCCAGCCAGGGGCTTATGGCGGTGTCAATCAATTTGGAAATTTGCAGCACCGCCAAAACGAAACCCATAAGCAGTTTTTTTTCTGAGTCCCCTCCCTCAAGTGATAGGCCCTGACTAAAGACCGGAGCCGAAACCAAAACTCCGAAATCATTTCTGGTACTTTGCACCAAGAAAATAGGATCAGAAACCGTTACCTGGCCAGTTTGCCGCGCACGGGCTAATGTCGCCATCCTAGTTGTCTCCGACAGCACATCGAAGCCGAGCGCGACTTCGTTGCCTGATAGCGGCTCTACATAGTAAACGGGAAAATACTCTGGCCGCGACTTAGCTGGCACTAAACTCCCATTTTCAGCTCGCTCCGTTATACGAAAATCGGGAAAGCCATCAAGACGAGCCCCCAACACATATGCTTTGCGTTCTTTGGCCGAAACCTTTGGGAGCCATTCTAGTGCTTGGATGCTATTGTGCCGAGATAGATTGGAGGAGGCGAAGGCTTTGAACTCCTGCCTGCTCACATGTTCGGAGCTCACATAAAATGCGGCAAGTGATTGAACTGTAGCAAGGTTCGTCTGAATTAGGTTGTTGATCTCCAATATCGGTTGGTTCGCTGCAACTTGGAACTCGGCTAGCAAACGTTGCCGTTCCGCTTTGTATGCATAAAAAACGAGTAGCACTGAAAGGCATGTGCCAGCAGCAGCAATCAGCGTGACGGGTAGCCATAGTCGACGCTTGAATTTAGAAATATCTAGGTTAGGCAAAATTTTTGCCATCGAAAAGTACCTGTATTGGCAGCATGGACTGATTGTCAAATCACGTATGTTGCAGTCAGTTAAGTGTCATCTTGAGACTTAACATAGTGCAGATCCACTGCGTTTCCCGGGATTGGGGGCTGTCGTCTAGTCTGAGCATCCGATGGCGGTTCGTCATAGTTCCCTTGAACCGGACTGCCGCCCCTGATTGATCAGTCTGGGAGCCATTCCACGAACGGTCGGGCCGAGGAAAATGTTCGAGTACCTTCGCAACCGTAGAAAATGGCGGCTAACCGATCTCCCTGATGTGATCGAATGTCTAGTCAGGGCTGCGAGCGGCCTCGTGCGCTCGCAGCATTCAGACGACCTGGCAGTGACTGCAGTGGGCTCTGAGTTGCCTTGCCGCGGTGCGACAGCAGGGGTGCAGCAAGGTCCCATCCCTGCCAAGTCATTGGGTGACCGCTGTCAGCCCGAATCGGACCCGATCCATCCTAGGTTAAGTTGAGCACTCTGCAGCATAGGGCGGTTAGCTGACTTTCGCTGCGGTTGGATCGGATGTCTGCTTTTGAAATCCTTCTAGACCACGCGGTACTAAAAAAACGCCGACCAAAATGGCCGGCGCTTCACGTCGCTATTGTGTAATAATTTCCGGGCCCATGATCGAGTTCGGGAGGAACGTTGATAGGAAGGGAACATACGTAACAATGATTAGGAAAACGAACAGTACCGCGAGGAAGGGGAGAGCGGCACGAACGACGCTCATCATCGGCATACCGGCGACACCAGAGGTCACGAAGAGGTTCAGACCAACCGGAGGTGTGATCATCCCAATCTCCATGTTGACCACCATGATAATACCCAGATGGATTGGGTCGATGCCCAGTTCAATGGCAATTGGGAATACCAGCGGGGCAACAATTACCAGCAAGCCTGATGGTTCCATGAACTGACCACCGATCAACAGGATGATGTTGACAACGATCAGGAACATGACCGGACCAAATCCAGCAGACAGCATGGCATTGGCAACATGTTGCGGGATTTGCTCGTCTGTCAGAACGTGTTTCAGGATCAACGCGTTCGCGATGACGAACAACAGTGTCACGGTTAGTTTGCCAGCATCAAACAGCGTTTTCTGGGTGTCCGGGTGAATGATAGCCGTGAGCAAAGTCCAGGGCTTTTGCCGCAGAGGTGTTGGGTCTCCAAGTGGCGCTTCTTCGACCATCGCTGCGGAAGACAGGCTTCTGGCGCGCGGTGCAGCCAAAGGGCCCATGTCCTTATAGATGAAGGTCGCAATGAAGAAGGCGTAGACGGCCGCCACCGCAGCGGCTTCTGTTGGTGTAAAGATACCGCCATAGATGCCCCCCAAGATGATCACGATCAAGAACAGACCCCAACCAGCTTCGCGGCCGGCTGCGAGCACCTCACCCCAGCCTTTCCATTCGCCTTTCGGCAGGTTTTTCACCTTGGCGATGACATAGATCGTCACCATCAGCATCACGCCGGCCAACAGCCCAGGAATAACGCCTGCAAGGAACATACGACCCACAGAGACCTCGACCGATGCCGCATATACAACCATCACGATGGAAGGCGGGATCAGAATACCCAAGGTGCCTGCATTACATATAACGCCTGCCGCGAATTCTTTGGAGTAGCCAACTTCACGCATGCCCGCGATCACGATGGTACCAATCGCAACAACAGTCGCTGGGCTAGAGCCCGACAACGCTGCGAACAGCATGCAGGCAAAGACGCCCGCAATCGCCAGACCGCCTGGGAAGTGGCCAACGCAAGCAATTGAGAACCGAATAATTCGTCGAGCTACACCACCTGTCGTCATGAAGGCGGAGGCAAGGATGAAAAATGGGATCGCGAGAAGGGTAAAGTGACCCTCAAAGGCCGCAAAGAGGGTTTGCGCAACAGAGGCCAAGGAGCTGTCTGAGAACCACAAAAGGAACAGCACAGACGACATGCCGAGCGAGACGGCAATCGGAACGCCGATCATCAGAAACCCGATGACCATTGTAAAAAGAAGAACGACTTCCATTATTTTGCCTCCGCATTCTTAGCTTCAAGCTCGGCGAGCTCGTCTTCGACTTCATGGCTGGCCACAAGGCGATCCATTGTGCCGTTGAAAATGGCGACTGTGGATCGAACAAAACGCACAAGGATCAGCGCGCCGGACAGGGGCAGAACGAAATAGGGCAGGAAGCGAGGAATTTTTTCGTAGGCTTCACCTTCATTGAAGATGTCTTTCATCCAAGCCAGTGCTGCTGGCATGGGAATATCGTTGGTTTCGTACCAACCTTTGGCGCGGTAATTCTCTTCGAAGCCAAGCGGGAACCAGCGGCCTTCTGTTGCTGGAAGATTCGCAAAATTTGCCCAATAGTCCCAGGAGCCCTTCATCATAAGGAAAGCAAAGGCGACGCAAACAGCGGCAGCTGCAAGTGCCATGGTGCGGCGGGCTTTGCTTCCAAGCATATTCACAATGAGATCTACACCTAGATGGGTACCCTTTTTAACGGCATATGCAGCACCCAGCAGTACCAACCAGGCAAACAAAAAGACCGTCATTTCCAAGGCCCAAAGGATGTTTGAATCAAAGGCGTAACGGGCCACGACGTTCGCAAAGGTCAACGCGGTCATCAGACCGAGGATCACTGCGATCAGTTTTTCTTCTATTTGGTCCACAACGGACACGCGGGTCATCATTGATCTGATCCTCCCTAAACGAGATCACGTGTTGGCTGGGCACACGAAGCGCCCAACCAAAGGCTTGGATTAGAAGCCAGAGTTGATCTGGATTGCGGCTTCGATGGCGTCTTGACCGATATCTCCTGAGAACTGTTCCCAGACCGGCTGCATCGCAACGACCCAAGTTTGGCGCTCTTCGTCCGTCAACGTGCGGATTTCGCCGCCGGCATCGATAATCGCTTGACGGTTTTTCTGGTTCACCGCGAAGGATTCAGAATTCCGTGTGTCGGTAACTTCCTTCAAAATAGTCAGGAATTGGTCACGCACATCCGCATCCAGCCCCTCCAGCCAATCAACTGAGGTCACAACCAGATAGTCCAAAATACCGTGGTTGGTTTCAGTGATCCCGTCTTGAACCTCAAAGAACTTCTTGCCGTAGATGTTGGACCAGACGTTTTCTTGCCCATCCACAACACCCTGCTGCAGCGCGCCGTAGACTTCGGAAAAGGCCATTTTCTGTGGGCTGCCGCCGATGGCTTCCATTTGAGCAACCAGAACGTCAGAAGACATCACGCGAAACTTCAGACCATTTGCATCGGCAGGGGTGGTCAGCGGCACATTTGCAGACATCTGTTTCATGCCGTTGTGCCAGAACGCCAGACCCTGAATGCCGCGGCGCTGCATGGAATCCATCAGCTTCTGACCAGCGTCAGAGGTCTGAAACGCGTCGACCGCGTCGATGTTCTTGAATAGGAATGGCAGGTCGAAGATGCGGAATTTCTTGGTGAATTTCTCGAACTTGGAAAGCGACGGTGCAGCCAAGTGAATGTCACCTTGCAGCAGCGCTTCCAGAACCTTGTCGTCGTTATATAGGGTTGAGTTCGGGAAAACCTCCATGCAGGCTTTGCCGTTCATCTCGTCGTTGACGCGCTGTTCCAGCAAAGATGCGGCAATGCCTTTTGGGTGTTTATCGGTGTTGGTGACGTGGCTGAATTTGATAACAGTTTCGCCGGGATCGCAGGCTGCAAATGCAGCTCCTGCACTGACGGATATCGCCACTGTCAAAGCTGTGAGTTTCGTGAGCTTCATTCTCGTTTCCTCCCAAAAGGTAGCAGCCGAACGCCGTTAGTCGGTCTCGGCCTCGACAAAACGATACATAGATTTCCCCCCGTCACTCTTCGGCATTATTGATCACTATTTTCGAATAATCATCGAATATACTTCCGCTATGATTATGGAAAATCTTTCGCTTCGTAGGGGATGGCGCTTCATGTTTGAACATTTTGAAAGTTTGAAATTGGACATCGGTGCGCAAACAATTTTCCTACGTCACAGTCGCGACGGCGCTTCAAAGCCTGCGCTTTTGTTGCTGCATGGCTATCCCCAAACATCGGCGATGTGGCATGCGGTGGCGCCGCTTTTGACGGACACGTTTCATGTCATTTGCCCGGATTTGCGCGGTTATGGGCAGTCTTCGAAGCCCGCTTCTGATCCGCAGCACCTAACCTATTCAAAGCGTGAAATGGCCAAGGACATGGTCGCTGTGATGAAACAGCTTGGTCATGAAACTTTTTATGTTGGCGCGCATGATCGCGGTGCGCGCGTGGCCCATCGTATGGGTTTGGATCACCCTGATCATGTGCTTGGGCTGACTTTGCTCGATATTGCGCCCACTCGTGAAATGTATGCAAAGGCTGGCTCGAAGTTCGCAACCGCCTATTGGCATTGGTATTTTCTAATCCAAAAGCAACCCATCCCGGAACAAATCATCGGCAACGATCCGTCTGGCTTCTGGAAGTTGAAATGCTTCAACCAAGCCAAAGGTGAGAACCCGTTCACCGGTGAAGCTCTAGCAGAATACCTGTTGAACTTTGAGTCGCCCGAAACGATCCATGCCTCATGTGAGGACTACCGCGCGGCGGCGACAATCGACATCGAACATGACAACGCTGACAACGGCTTGAAACTGCAACAGCCGTTGTTGGTCCTTTGGGCCAAGCGCGGTGTGATTGAAAGTTGTTTTGACGCCCTGTCTCTTTGGCAAGACCGGGCCGCCAATGTGCACGGCGAAGCTGTCGATGCCACCCATTATATGGCTGAGGAAATTCCCGCGGAAATCGCTGTACGCATGCGCGCCTTCTTCCTTAGCCAGATCAAAACAAAGGATGCAGCTGAATGACAATCACTCTCTATGATAAACTGGTAGACGCACATAAGGTCTGCGACCTGCCGGATGGTGATATGCTCGTGTATGTCGATTTCCACATCATGAATGAATACACCAGCCCACAGGCCTTCTCGGGCCTGGATCAGAAGGGGCTGAAGGTCTGGAGACCAGAAGCACACCTGTCTGTTGTGGATCACGTGAATGCCACCCGTCAGCGCGACCCGCATGATGACGCCTCGAAACTTCTGATCGATAATCTCGAGAACAACTGTAAAACACACAACATCGCCTTCTATGGCTTAGGCGATCCCCGCCAAGGAATTGAACATGTTGTTGTCCCTGAACAGGGGCTGGTTGCTCCTGGTATGTTGATTGCATGCGGCGATAGCCACACGACCACATATGGTGCCTATGGTGCGCTTGGTTTTGGTATCGGAACGTCCGAAGTTGAACATGTGCTGGCAACGCAGACTTTGCGCTATAAGCGCTTAAAAACAATGCTGGTGAACGTCGAAGGCGCTTTGACACCGGGTGTGACTGCAAAAGATATCATCATGAAAGTGGTGCAGGTTGTCGGTGTCGGCGGAGCAAATGGCTATGCAGTAGAATTCGCAGGCTCAGCCATTCGCGATCAGGATATGTCAGGCCGCATGACCATCTGCAACATGGCCGTTGAGCTGGGTGCGCGTGCGGCTCTGATCGCCGCGGATGAAAAAACCTTGGCAATGGTCAAAGGCCGAGCGCATAGCGACGGCATTGATTTTGGTGGTCCCGAATGGCGGTCTGACGAAGGCGCAGTGCATGAACAGATCTATAATATCGCTGCGCAAGATATCGCTCCTCTCGTGAGCTGGGGCACCAGCCCAGACCAGTCCGTTCCAATTGACGGGCTTGTGCCAACGGCCGGTGAAACATCTACCCCAAAAGCTAAAGCTGCGCTTGAGCGCGCGCTGGACTACATGGGACTCTCAGCAGGCCAATTGGTTCAGGACATCACTATCGACAGCGCCTTTATCGGGTCCTGCACCAACAGCCGGATCGAAGATTTGCGCGCTGCCGCAGCCGTTTTGAAAGGCAGAAAAGTGGCGTCAAACGTGAATGCCATTGTTGTACCAGGCTCCACCTACACACGCCTGCAGGCTGAAAACGAAGGGATCGATAAGATCTTCATCGATGCCGGATTTGATTGGCGTCCGGAAAGTGGCTGCTCCATGTGCCTTGCGATGAACGATGACATTGCGATGGATGGTGAGCGCATTGCGTCTTCCACTAACCGCAATTTCGAAGGCCGTCAGGGTCGGGGCGCACGAACGCATTTGATGAGCCCAGCCATGGTTGCTGCGGCAGCCGTGAAAGGCCACTTGGCCGATGTTCGCGAATTTCGAAATGAAGGAGCTGAATAATGCCTGGTCAAGTCAAAGGATTGATGGCGCCATTCCCGCAGCCTAACGTCGATACTGATGTCATCATGCCAAAACGGTTCCTGATCACCATTTCCCGCGAGGGACTGGCTGATGGGACCCTAGCCGACTTGCGGTTTGATGAAAACAACAACGAACGCCCTGAATTCGTTCTGAACCAATTGCCTTGGACTGAAGCGTCCATCTTGGTTGTTGGTGACAATTTTGGATGTGGTTCCAGCCGCGAGCATGCGGTCTGGGGATTGATGCAGCTGGGCATCAGAGGGGTTATTGGCACAGGCTTTGCAGGGATCTTCTATGACAACGCACGCAAAAACGGATTGGCGTTGCCTATTGTCAGCCCGGAAGTGCGGGACGAGCTTATGCGGATCGCTCGTGACCCAGAGGTAGGGGATTGCACCATCGACATCACCAATCGTCAAATCTCGATTGGATCGCAACATCATCCGTTCGATATGGATGACGCAACCCGGGCAGCCTTGCTGGAGGGGCGCGACGACACGTTGGATTCATTGAAGCTTGCCGATTCCATTTTGGGCTATGAAAGTGGTCTTAAGGAAAAAATGCGCGTGCATGTTATCCAATAGGAGCAAGAGTGGAGCTAAGACAACTTCAGTGTTTTGTGGCGGTTGCCGAAGAACTCCACTTTCGAAGAGCCGGAGAGCGCCTTGGTCTAAGCCAACCGGCGCTTTCCGGAAGGATATCTTCGCTTGAACACGAACTTGGATTTCCCCTGTTTTTTCGAACCACCCGCCAAGTGAGTCTGACACAGGCTGGCTCAGAATTTCTCAAGGACGCACAACGTATCCTCGCGGATATCGAAAAGTCGGTCTCAAATGTGCGCCATGTGGCCGACAGTGGTCTGAAGTCATTGCGGGTAAGCGGTGTCGATGAAGCGCTGGCATTGTTGTTTCCACCTGCATTGATCGAGTTTCGAAAGCACCATCCAGACGTACACATCGAATTGCTCGAGATCTCTTCGTCGGATTACCATACTCAGGAACTGGTCAATCATAGGACCGATGTCGCATTTGTACGCAAATCGCCTGACGATGAATTTCTGTCATCCGAATTATTGCATCGCCAGTCCGCGGTTGTCGTTGTGGCGGATGACAATCCTTTGTCAGAAATGAAAGAGATTTCAGTAGAGGATATCAAGGATTTTCCGCTCATAGGGTTTCCAAAGCGCTCTAGACCGATACTTCACGAGATGTTGTGGGGCAGCTTTCGTGCGCGCGGATGGCAGCCTGATATTGTCTGCGAAGTCATCGATAAATCAACGATGCTTCAACTGGTCGCGCATGGTATTGGCATCGCCCTCACACCTGCTTGGGTACAATCGTTATCGCCCAAAGGTTTGAAGTTTGTTCCCTATCGTGAAAGCGTGCAAGAAATCGATCTCTACATTTCCTATCGAACTGCGGGAAATGCCAAAGAAGTGCTGGCATTTATCGAGGCGGTGAAGGGTGTAAGCGAATAAACAACACGGTATTAAGCGGCCATTTGCTTGGTACACTTGAACTTCCGCTTTGGGCCGGGCGCGTCCTCAAGACAGACCATGGCACCAAACTTTGCAAAGCCCACTCCCTGCGCATTGCTGCCCTTCGTGCAGGATGCAGAGAAGGGGTGAGATGAGGCTCTGGCAACGTTGCCCTGTGAATGTCTACTTTCGCTACCACGCGGTGAGGTCAGCGCACTCGCAGAGAATGCACACTTTCCGCCCTCCTTGCTAGAATGGTAGGTCGGCTTTGGGCTCTTAATACTCTTCATGCATCGCCGGAAAACTCTAGATCCCGATATGTGGAGGATCACTCGTGGGCAGATGAAGCGCTTGCGCGATGCCAGGTTTTTCCGCTCCCAGAGTGAAAGAACCCGGCATTACCGGAACCTATCAAGTGGTATTGCTGCACAGTCAGCACATCAATGCCGACTACCTGGACAGAGGCCCTCTTGTAGAGAGCAACGTGTCTTAGCGCATAGCAAAGTACTTCAGCGCATAGGCAATCACGGCCTCTGAGCGGGCTTATTGGACCAGCTGCGTTTTCAACTCAGCCTCAGGAAAACAAATTGCAGATAGGCCTGCAGCTTCTTGCCAGCGACCGATTGAGCGGCGGGTCTTGAAACCGGGCAGCCCATCGGCACCGCCAACATCGTGCCCCTTCATCTCTAGTGAGCGCTGCATCGCTGCGATGTCTGAGCGATAAAATGTGTCGACCTTCTTCCAGGAAGTGGTGAAATCGCCCACCCCGAACTGGATACGGTCGCCAACGTGCCCAACGAAGAGCGCATAAAGATCGCTCATGTTGTAGTCTTTCAGCACATAGAAGTTCGGCGTCACGATGAAGGCTGGTCCTAGCCGCCCCGCAGGCATCAACAAAAATCCTTCGCCTGGCCGTTCATGGTCAGGAAAGGGACGCCCAGAGACGCGGGTGATCCCCAAGTCTATCCAGCTGGAGATCGGGCGGCCTTGATCTGGCCCCTCCAGTGTACAGGAGACCGAGAGTGGAACCTTGACCTCGAAACCCCAGTCGCGCCCCGCTACCCAGCCGTGGCGCTGCAAATAGGAGCCGATCGAGGCGATGGTATCCGCCTCGGATCTCCATATATCCGCGCGCTCATCGCCATCCCCGTCGGCTGCGTAGCCAATGAAGCTTGACGGCATGAATTGTGGCTGGCCAAGCGCTCCGGCCCAGCTGCTCTTCATCCCGCGTGGCGGCACATGACCCTCGTCGGCTATTTGCAGCGCCGCGACCAGTTCCTCGGCAAAATAAGCTGATCTGGTGCTCATGAATCCTTTGGTGCCGAGCACTTCAAATGCATCATGGCGGATCGGGGCCTAGCCATAACCACTTTCGCGTCCCCAGATGGCGAGGATGATGCGCCCAGGTACACCGGTTGACTTCTCCACGTCCGAAAGGGTGGTGGAATATCGCTTGGCCATCCGCCGCCCAACGGAAGTGGCACTATCGACCACGCCGCGGTTAAAATATTTCTCCGGCGCACCGAACTCCGCCTGTCGCTGTCTCTTAGGCGTTTCTGGCTTGGTGCCCGGCGGCACCAAGTCAGGCAGGTCCCAGTTTAAACGTACTCCAGAAAATGCAGCCTCGAAAGTTCTGCGCGACACACCCCGGACCTTTGCTCGTTCCCAAACAGTATGCTCCAACCATTCCTGGAACTGAGCCTCCACTTTGGCCCGTTCCGTAGCTATGACCGGCGGGGCGAACAAGATGAGAGAAAGCACCAGCAGAAGGGCACGCAAAAACACATTCCCACGCATGCTTGACCAGCGATGCGGGGTTCGGCGGATACTTGGTGTCAGCATGTGGGCGCTCCCTTTGTTTCGCCAGCATTTTGGAATGTCAGTAGAAACCATTGCCGGTCTAACTTCGGCCAAGACCCTTTTGCGCCTGCGGCGGCGCAAGAAATACGCCTATGTTCCAAAACCGTTCTTGACGTTCCAACTGCAAGGAAATATCAGGTTATTCTGTTGAGCGGGCGTTGTGTAGTGGTAAGACCTTAGCCTTCCAAGCTAATGACGCGGGTTCGATTCCCGCCGCCCGCTCCAGAAATTCATTTCCTACACATCACCTGCAAAGTTCGCTGCCTGAAGTGATTAAGCGGTTGTTTGTATGTCATTATTCGTAGTTTGAACTCTAGTCTTCCAAGCTAATGACGCGGGTTCGATTCCCGCCGCCCGCTCCATAGCTTCCTCCCGATCAATTTGCCCACTGCCTGCACTGATGTCGCGGGCCTGATCGCTTGACGCGCAGGGCCTACACAGTCATGAACCGGGAGGGCGTTGCCTTACCGGCATGCCACCGCTGTTATTAAAGACCAAAGGACCGATCATGGCGCGTAAACCGGCTGCACCCAACGCCTCGGAAGAGCGCGAATCCTCCAAGAAAATCGGTGTCCTGCAGGCGCTTTGGCCCTTTATGCGCCCTTATAAGCTGCTGATGGCCGGTGCTTTGGCGGCTTTGGTGACGACGGCGAGCATGTCGCTGACCCTGCCGCTGGCGGTGCGCCGGGTGGTCGACAGTTTCCGTTTGGAAGAATCGGCGCTGCTGGATTTCTACTTCATGGCAGCGCTTGGCATTGCGGGCCTGCTGGCCGTGGGCACTGGCCTGCGCTATGCGTTGGTCACCAAGCTGGGCGAACGGGTTGTTGCGGATATCCGCAAATCGGTGTTCGACCGCGTCATCGGGATGAGCCCGGAGTTCTTTGAGAACGTCATGACCGGCGAGGTTCTAAGCCGGATCACCACGGATACAACGCTGATCCAGTCGGTGCTTGGCTCTTCGGCGTCGATCGCGCTGCGCAACATTCTGTTGTTCCTTGGCGGTATGGTATTGATGCTGCTGACCTCGGCCAAGCTGACCGGTCTGGTGCTGCTGATTGTGCCTGCGGTGATCGTACCGATCATGGTGTTGGGCCGCCGTCTGCGGGTGATCAGCCGCGAGAATCAGGATTGGATCGCGGCCTCCTCGGGCAATGCCGGCGAAGCCCTGGGGGCGGTGCAGACTGTTCAGGCCTTCACCCATGAAACCAAGAGCCGCGCCCAGTTTGGTGAGATGACCGAGACCGCCTATGAGGTCTCGTGCCGTCGCATTAAAACCCGCGCTTTTCTGACCGTGATCGTGATTTTTCTGGTCTTTGCCGGCATCGTTGGCGTGCTGTGGATGGGGGCGCGCGACGTGCGTGCCGGGGTGATGACCGAAGGCACGCTGATCCAGTTTGTGATCTATTCGGTTCTTGTGGCGGGTGCGGTTGCCGCGCTCAGCGAAATCTGGAGCGAGCTGCAGCGCGCAGCTGGTGCCACTGAACGGCTGATCGAGCTGCTGAATGCCACCGACAATGTGCAGGATCCGGATGCGCCGACAGCGCTGCCCAGCCCGGTACGGGGCGAGATCACTTTCGACGATGTTTCCTTCCGATACCCGGCGCGGCCCGATACGCCTGCGCTGGAACAGGTGTCCCTGACCGTGGCACCGGGTGAAACCGTAGCCTTTGTTGGACCCTCGGGCGCTGGTAAGACGACGATCATTCAGCTGATCCAGCGGTTCTACGATCCCAATGAGGGCGCGGTAAAACTGGACGGGCTGGCGTTGACCGATCTTCAGCGCGACAATTTCCGCAAATCCATCGCCATGGTTCCGCAGGATCCGGTGATCTTTGCGGCTTCGGCGCGGGAAAATATCCGCTTTGGTCGCCCTGAGGCAACAGATGCCGAGGTTGAGGCCGCCGCGCAGGCCGCCGCCGCTCATGACTTTATCGCCAAACTGCCCGAGGGCTATGACAGCTTTGTTGGTGAGCGTGGCGTGATGCTGTCTGGCGGGCAAAAGCAACGCATTGCTATTGCCCGCGCCATCCTGCGTGATGCGCCGGTTCTGTTGCTGGACGAGGCGACGTCGGCGCTGGATGCCGAAAGCGAACGGGCGGTTCAGGCGGCTGTGGATGAGCTGGCACAGGGCCGGACCACGCTGATCGTGGCGCACCGTTTGGCGACGGTGAAAAAGGCCGACCGTATCGTGGTGATGGATCAGGGCCGTGTGGTAGCGCAAGGCAGCCATGACCAGCTGGTTGCCGAAGGCGGGCTTTATGCGCGTCTGGCACGGCTGCAGTTCACCGACGGTATGGCCGCCGAATAAGCCGAGAGCTGCGAAAAGGGATTTTCCGCAACGTCACAGCCCTATAGCGTTACGTCAACGCAAAGCCTGTGGGTGGACAGCTTCGTCGCCCTTGCAGGATACCTGTTCTGCCCGCATCTTACGCGGGTAGGGGAAACAGGTCCGGTTCAACGGGCCTATTGGGGAGGGACGATATGGCTTTTGCCGGCATCGCAGACCGTGACGCAATCCAGAATGAAAAAACCTATGAGGACCGCAAACTGCCGGTTACTCTGTTCGGGCAGCTGGCGGAAACCGCAGCAAAATATCCGGCCCACAATGCGGTCAGCTACCAGATCACCTCGGGGCCTGCGGATAAGGCCGAGACGCTGACCTGGAAAGAGCTGCTGGAGAAAACCTGTCAGGCTGCGAACCTGTTTCGGGATCTGGGTATTGGTGAGCAGGATGTGGTGGCCTATGTGCTGCCCAACTGTAACGAGACGGTTTTGACGCTGCTGGGCGGTGCGATTGCCGGTATCGCCAACCCGATCAACCCGCTGCTGGAGCCGGAACAGATCGCCGCGATCCTGCGCGAAACAGGTGCCAAGGTGGTTGTCACCCTGCGGCCCTTCCCGAAAACCGACGTGGCCGAAAAGGTCGCCGAGGCGGTGCGCCATGCACCCGGCGTGAATACGGTGCTTGAGGTGGATCTGAACCGCTATCTCACGCCACCGAAATCCTGGATCGTTCCGCTGATCCGGCCGCGGATCGACAACAAGGAAAAGGCGGCCCACGCCGATTACAAAAGCTTCAACCGCGAGGCGATGAAACAGCCCAAGACGCTGAAATTCGCCGACGCAACAGAAGACCGGGTGGCCTGCTATTTCCACACTGGCGGCACCACCGGCATGCCGAAAGTGGCGCAGCACAAGTATTCCGGCCTGATCTACAATGGTTGGCTGGGTGACACGCTGCTGTTCGATGAGACCTCGAACATCATGTGCCCGCTGCCGCTGTTCCATGTCTTTGCCTGCCACGTGATCCTGATGGCGGCCATCTGTTCCGGTGCGCATGTGGTGTTTCCTACGCCCGCCGGTTATCGGGGCGAGGGCGTGTTTGATAATTTCTGGAAGCTGATCGAGCGCTGGAAGATCACCTTTATCATCACCGTCCCCACCGCCATATCTGCCAAGATGCAGCGCCCGGTGGATGCGGATGTTTCAACCGTGAAGACGGCGTTTTCGGGTTCCGCCCCGTTGCCACTGGAACTGTTCCGCCGCTTTGAGGAAGCCACCGGTGTCACCATCGTCGAAGGCTATGGGCTGACCGAGGCCACCTGTCTGGTGTCCTGCAACCCGGTGGATGGGCCTAAGAAGGTCGGCTCGATCGGGGTGCCGCTGCCCTATACGGATGTGCGCATTGTCAAACAGACACCCGAGGGAGCGGTTGAATGCGCGACCGATGAAATAGGTGAGATCTGTGTGTCCAACCCCGGCGTTTTTGCGGGCCACACTTATACTGAGGCAGTGAAGAACGCCGATCTCTACTATCAGGATAGCCATCTGCGCACCGGTGATCTGGGCCGGATGGATGAGGATGGCTATCTGTGGATCACCGGCCGCGCCAAGGATCTGATTATTCGCGGTGGCCACAATATCGATCCCGGTGAAATCGAAGAGGCGCTGCTGGGCCATGAGGCCGTTGCCTTTGCCGGTGCTATCGGACAGCCGGATGCGCATTCCGGCGAGCTTCCTTGCGCCTTTGTGGAACTGGTGGATGGTGCCAGCGCCACTGCCGAGGAACTGATGGACTATTGCAAGGTCCATGTGCACGAGCGCGCCGCCATCCCTAAACATATGACCGTATTGGATGAGTTGCCCAAGACCGCCGTGGGCAAGGTCTTCAAACCGGACCTGCGCAAAAACGCGATCACCCGCGTCTACAATGACGCGCTGATGAAAGCGGCGCAGCCCGCCCGCGTTGAGGCGGTGATAGATGACAAAAAGCGCGGGCTGGTCGCCCAGGTCGAGCTGAACGGCGCCACGGCTGCCGAGGTTACCACCATTTTGGGGGCCTTTAGCAGACCCTGGGAAGAAATGCCCACAGAGTAAGGCCGCATCGTTTCCAGAACCGCGAAGCGCTCCAAAACTGGGGCGCTTCATTCATTTCGGGCATTTCATTTATGGTGCGGGCTGATAGGCTTGGCCGGTCAGGTGACTGGTATGCGCGGGAGGGTGCAGATGGACTATGAACGACTGATCGACGCGGAAACATGGGCCTTTATCAGCCGCACAGGCGAAAGCTATCCGGATGACGCGGTGGAGTCCTCGATCGAGGAACAGCGCACCGTCTATAACGAGATGTGCCGCGAATTCCGCGTTGTCCGCCCTGACGTGGTTGAGGTCGAAGACCTTTCCGCCGACGGGGTACCGGTGCGCCATTACTGGGCCGGAGAACCAACAAGAACGGTGGTTTTTTTCCACGGCGGCGGTTTTGTGGTTGGCGGATTGGACAGCCATGATGACGTCTGCGCCGAGATCTGCGCCCAGACCGGATACCGGGTTGTGGCCGTCGATTATCGCCTCGCCCCCGAGCACAAACACCCTGCGTCCTTTCAAGACAGCTGGACCGCGACCCAATGGGCTGCCGCACGTTATGAGGGCGGGATTGTCTTGGCGGGCGACAGTGCCGGGGCCAATCTGGCGGCATCGGTTGCTCACTACGCAAGGGGCCGTCTTGACGGCATTTTTGGGCAGGTGCTGATCTACGGGGCTTTTGGCGGTGACGTGAACAAGGGATCTTATATCGAACACGCTCATGCACCGCTGCTGACCCGCGATGATATCCTGTTTTACCATGGCATCCGCGTGGACGGAGACGTGCCGGTGGATGATCCCACCTATGCGCCGCTACAGGATAGCGATTTTTCTGGTCTGCCGCCCACCGTTTTGGTCTCGGCGGATTGTGACCCGGTGCGCGATGACAGCCGCGAATACCGCGACCGGCTGCTGGAGGCGGGCAATCAGGCCTATTGGATCAACGAGGCGGGATTGGTGCATGGGTATTTGCGCGCGCGCCACTCGGTCAATCGGGCCCGCAACAGTTTTGAACGGATTTCCGTCGCGATCGAGGCGCTGGGGCAGGGGCTCTGGCCATATGACGACTAGGGCTGCCCGTTCGCGTTAAGCCCGCGCCGCGTCAGGAACAGACATTGTCCAGATCAACCCCGGCCCATGGCAGATAGACGTCGGCCTCGCGGCTTTGGGGCAGGTCGGAGACCGGCATAACACCACCAATCATCGTATGCAGGCGGCGGGTGCGCGGCGCTTGTGGATCCAAGGCGCGACAGCAGATGTATTCTTCGACAATAGCGCCCTGCTGTTCGTAGCCAAAGGCGAGGAAATCAGGCGTGCCGTCCAGTTCAAACAGGTAAGGATCGGGGGAATTGCCATGTTCGGCAGCCGCGCGCAGGGGGCTGTAGCCGGTTGTCTTGCGGTTTTGCCATTGCCAGACATGGGTCAATTCATGGCCCAGCAGCATCGCCTCGACCAATGGCAGCTTTTCCGGGTATTCGGGCAAATACTCCTCAAGATACCAGGTGCGCGAATAATATATCCGGTTGAACAGCGTGACCGCAGCCGGGGTGACGGTCACCACCTCATCCTTGACCGGCGGCAGGATCTTTTCGCGGCAGGTGGTGCGCGGCCGTGGTTTGCGGCGAAAGGTAACAGCGGTGACCGGCGCGCCATCAACAAGGCGCACCCGGTCCAAATTCAGCGTATCCCCCTGAATTTGGGTCGCAAAAGCGCGTTCCTGATCTGTAAGAGGCCGTCCACAGGCGGCCAGTAGGAAAAGCGACAGGAGAAGGAGCCTCTGCACTGCGCGCGCCCTAACAGCTGAAGGCCAGCACGCGGCTGATTTCCGTGAGGGAACGGCCGGATTGCGCCATCCATTCATTGAAGGCCGCCTGCACCGCCCGCATTGAGGTCTTGGAGCCTGCGGGTTTATCGATCACCCCCTCGGCGATCAGTCGGGCGGTGACATCACGGCTGAGGATGAACGCATCACGCCCGGCAAAGCGCATGGCAAATTGCGCGGTGCTGCCCCCCAGACGGCTGCCGCGTTTCTTGAGCATCTCCAGCAGACCGATGAAATCTTCGGAGGGCCAGCCGCCCAGAACCGCGCCCGCGCCGCCCTCTGCGCGCAGGTCCAGCAGGAAGGCGGCATTGTCGCGCACGGTTGCGATCTTGGTGCCATTGCGCACGATACGGGTGTCCTGCAGCAGGCTGTCGAATTTCTCGTCATCCATGAAGGCGCAGCGACCGACGTCGAAACCGTCAAAGGCGGTTTCGAACCCCTCCCATTTGGCCTCTATGACCTTCCAGTTGAAACCGGCCTGAAAGACGCTTTTGGTCAGGATCGACAGCCAGCGGTCTTCGGCCAGAGCGGTGACCGCCGGGTCTGGCTTCACCAGTTTGGCCTCCAGTGCCGCCGCGCCGCCGTGGCGGTCGGCAGAAATGGCAAAGATTTCGTCGAAGCTGCGCATCAGGCGTCCTTAGGCTGGGGCGAAAAACGTGGCGGTTGCGGTGGCGACGGGCTTGCCGCTGTCGGCCTCAGTCATGTCCGCGCGGGCAAAGACCAGCGCGCGGCCGGCGCGCACGACCTGTGCGGTGCACAGGATGGCAGATCCGGTACCGGGGCGTAAGAACTGCGTGTGCAGGTCGGTGGTGGCAAAAGGTTTGAACCCGCCCGCATGGGCGGAGGCCGCAATCACCATCGAGGTGTCAGCCAAGGCGGCCAGCGCCTGACCGGATACAATGCCGCCAACGCGGGACAGTTTGGGCGACAACGGCATGCGGATCAGCACCTGTTCGGGGGAACAGTCGATCACTTGAGGTTCCAGTGCCAGCACCCAGTCGGCAAAGTTTTCGGTCAGTATCGCTTGGGCATCCTGCGGTGTCATGTCGTCTCCTGTTCGCCTTCAGGCCACCCTAGCGGCGCGCCCGTCGCAACTCCACCAGCGATTTTCCAAGGCGGAACGGGGCGGCAAAGCTGACCAGGCAGAGCGCGATGATCTGCAGCACAAGGATATGGGCATTGGCCTGCAGATATTCCCACTCGGCCTTTAGATTGCCCACATGTTCGATCAAATCGTCATAGCCACGCGCGATGATCAGATAGTCACCAGCAATCGCGGGTACCTTGCGGCGCATATTGTCGACGGCGGCCTGTGTTGGGGCATCCAGCGACGTGAAGACAAGGAAAGGAGCGGGGTCAAAGGCATCCGCCGCAGCGGCCATCTCCTGCCTCTCATCCGTGTCCTTACGGCTGCCGAACAGGAAGGACAGCCCCTGCAGCGGCGCGACCTCATCTGTCACGGCGAGAAACAGCGGCAATTCGGCATTGCCTGCGGTTGATGCCGACAGGAACTCTACCTTTTCGCACAACACGGCCGTGTCCGGATCATAGGCTGGATCGCAAAACCGCAGGCGAAACCGGGCGGCATCGCGGTCAAAGGCGGCGGTGGCCGCATAGGCAATGTCGATCTGTCGTTCCAGGCGCGAATTGTCGGCGGTGTAAATCCCGGACACCACCGCCACCAGCGCGCCAAATCCGCCGAGCAGCACCCAGACCAGATCCGCGATCTTCCAGGTGCGGCTACCGGCGGGGCGGCGGAACAGGACAAGTGTCGCGCTGCTTCCTGCAAGGAAGAACAGGATCAATAACAAAAGCTGATTCGCAGCAATAAAGTCCATGGGTCGGTGATCTCCCCGGCTGAGTGCATTTCAGCATAGGAAACCGCTGGGCAGGGCGGCAACCGTCCTCACGCAGGTGTTAGAACCGGGCGCGGCGTTCATCCGCCGCATTTGTCTCTGCGGGGGCGGGACCTCTGCCATGAGTTGTGCGTTTTCACGGGCTTAGCAGGAAAAGAGATCCTTTCTCGCCGTTTTTCCCCCTTGCTGCCACGGGTCAGGAGCTACATGTGAAAAGCAACCGCCAGGATGCGCGGATAGGTGAGTGAAGGAGTATCGCAATGAAACCGATTGTTGTTATTTTGGCGGCTGGTGCAGCTGCTGTAGGCGGCTACCTGGTGCTGAGCGGGGATAAATCTGCCCCTGAAGTTATGGAAGAGGCGGTGCAGACGGACAGCAGCCCTGCGCCTGCAGAAGCCGAACCTGTGGCCGAGACAGCCCCGGCTGAACCCGTCGAGACGATGACTGAAACGGTTGAAGGCGCCGTTGAAGACGCGGTTGAGGCCGCGGAAGGTGCCGCAGAAGAGATCACCGATGCGGTAAGCGACGTGGCCGATGCGGCGGGCGAAGACCTGGAGAACGCCGTGGATGCGGCCTCTGACCTGGCGGATACAGCGGCGGATGCGGTCGGTGATACTGCCGCAGAGGCGGCCGAACAGCTGGACGGTGCCGCTGATGCCGCAGGCGACGCGGTCGCTGATACTGCTGATGCGGCGGCGGACGCCGTCAGTGAAACAGCAACGGAAGCGATGGAACAGGCGGAGGGCGCAGTTGATGCCGTGAGCGATGCTGCGGGCGATGCAACTGAGGCCGCCGTTGATGCTGCGGGTGATGCGGTCAGCGATGTTGCGGGCGACGCGGCGGATGCTGCTGCGGATGCGGTGGGTGACGTTGTAGAAGACGCCGCGGATTCGGCGGCCAAGCTGCTGGAAGGCACCGGTGCCGAAGTGCCTGCCGAAGGCACCGAGGGCGCGGGCAACTAAGTCTAACCTGACCACGACGAAAAGGCCGCGCTCAATCGGTTGAGCGCGGCCTTTATTGTTCTGTCTATTGAATTGGATCAGTCGAGGAAGGCTTTTTCGACCACATATTGCGCCGGCTTGGAGTTGGCGCCTTCTTCCAGACCTGCGGCTTCCAGCATGTCCTTCAGTTCCAGGTTGAACGCCATGTTGCCGCAGATCATCGCGCGGTCGCTTTCCGGGTTCAGCGGCTCAACATCCAGATCCTTGTATGCCTCGCCCGAGTTGATGAGGTCGGTGATCCGGCCCATCTTGGCGCTCTCTTCGCGGGTGGTGGTCGGGTAGTATTTGATCTTCTTCCAGAAGCCTTCGCCGATCACTTCGTTCAGCAGCTCGTCGTCTTTCAGCGCCTCGATCAGCTCACGGCCATAGGTCAGCTCGCCCGCTGTACGGCAGGTGTGGGTGATGATGACCTCGTCGTAATCCTCGTAGGTCTGCGGTTCGCGCAGCAGGGAGGCGAAGGGCGCAAAGCCGGTGCCGGTGGCGAAAAACCAGATGCGTTTGCCGGGGATCAGCGCGTCATGCACCAGGGTGCCGACGGGTTTGGGGCGCAGGATGATCTCGTCGCCCGGCTGAATGTGCTGCAGGCGCGAGGTCAGCGGGCCGTCTTCGACCTTGATCGAGTAGAATTCCATTTCCTCGTCCCAGCTGGGCGAGGCGATGGAATAGGCGCGCAGCAGCGGCTTCACCTTGCCGGTCTTGGGATCGGGGTCGTTCATCAGGCCGATCATCACAAACTCGCCCGAGCGGAAGCGCAAGGACGCCGGGCGGGTGACCTTGAAGGAGAAGAGTTTATCGGTCCAGTGCTTTACCGCGGTGACGGTCTGGGCATCGGGCAGGGCCGGTTTTGCCTTTTCAGGCGCGGCATTGGTGGCGGCATCGGTCACAGGCGTAATCTCGTTCATCGGTTGCACTGCCGACCACATAGGCCGGCACCTTTGATTAGTCATTGATCGGTGTCAGGAAAAGGCCTTGCGAGGCGGAAATCCGGCGACTGCGTCAATGCAGCGCCGGATTTCATCATATCCTGACGATTGTCAGCTGGCTCAGGCTGCGGCGGGAGAGCCGCCGCGCATGCGGGCTTGGTAATCGTTGGCTTGCCAGTTGGCGCGGCTGAGCCACTGATCTTCGGGCTGGCGGGCGGCCAGCGCGTCGTCAATTTCCACCTCGTCAAAGCCGCAGCGGCGCGCCATGGCGTATTGCTCGGCGATCACATGGCCCTTGGCGCGCAGACGGCCTTTGTAGCCGGTCAGACGCAGCTGGCGGGCAATGGTGAAACCACGGCCATCGGCAAAGCTGGGGAAATCGATGCGGATCATCTCGATGCCCGCATCCAGATCGGCAGCCAGTGCCACAGGGTCGGTATCAGAGGCCAGATCGAGGGTGTTTGCGCCCTCATAGCCAGCGGTCCATGTGTCTGGGCCAAAGCCCGCGTCGGTCACGATCACAGTCATGTCTTTGCTCCTGTGCGGATGAATTTGCCGTCCACCACGTGGATGCCGCATTCTTCTTTTGTCTGATCGCGCCAGCGTCCGGCGCGGGGGTCTTCACCTTCCTGAACCGGCGAGGTGCAGGGGGCACAGCCGATCGAAGGATAGCCCTTGGCCACCAGCGGGTGACGCGGCAGGCGGTTCTCATCCATATAGGCGCGCACATCTTCCGGTGCCCAATGGGCCAGAGGATTGATCTTGATGCGGCCTGTGCCTTCTTCGACCTCGAAGAATTCCATCGCGGCACGGGTGCCGGCCTGGAACCGCTTGCGGCCGGTGATCCAGCCATCAAAGCCTTCGAGCGCGTTCTGCAGCGGCGCGGTCTTGCGCAGGGCGCAGCAGGCATCCGGGTTGGAGAAACGCAGCGCGCCGTGCGGGTCCTTTTCCTCGATATCCTTGGCGCGGATGATCTGCAGATTGCGCAGGCCGAGGCGCTCGCTCACCTCCTGCTGGTAGACCAGTGTTTCGGTGAACAACAGTTCGGTGTCGACAAACAGAACCGGCGTCATCGGGTCGATGACGGCCGCCATGTGCAACAGGACCACGGATTCGGCGCCAAAGCTGGACACCAGCGCGATATGCCCGGCGTCGTCGAGCGCGCCCTGCATTACGGCGGTGGCCGAGTGGTGGCGGTAACGCGCATTCAGCGCGTCCACCTTTTCTTTCAACGCGGTTGCCTCGGGGGCCAGGCCCCGGACCCCCGGGGTATTTTCAGCCAGATGAACCATGGATCAGGCCACCTTTTTCTGTGCTTCGGGGTAGAGCGCGGCCTTGAACGGCGCGAGCCCGACGCGGCGGTAGGTCTCGAGGAAGGTTTCCTCAGGCCCCTGGCGGATGTCCAGATAGGCGTGGACGATGCGCTCAACGGCGGGAACAATCTCGTCATAGGCAAAGCCGGGGCCGGCCCGTTCGCCAACGGCCGCAGACCAAGTGGCGTCACCACCCAGGGTGATCTGGTAGTTTTCGACGCCGGCGCGATCCAGACCCAGGATGCCGATATGGCCCACGTGGTGGTGGCCACAGGCATTGATGCAGCCTGAAATCTTGATCTGCAGGTGGCCAATGTCATGCTCCAGCTTCAGATCGTCAAAGCGGGTGGCGATGGTTTCAGCGACCGGGATCGAACGGGCCGTGGCCAGCGCGCAATAGTCCATGCCGGGGCAGGCGATGATGTCCGAGATCAGTCCGATGTTGGCCGTGGCCAGACCCTGTGCCTTGAGGCGGGCGTGGATCGCGGGCAGGTCGTTCTTGTGGACATGCGGCAGGATCACATTCTGCTCATGGCTGATGCGCAGCTCGTCATAGGCAAACTCGCGGGCAATCTCGGCCATTTCGCGCATCTGATCGGCAGAGGCGTCGCCCGGCGTGGCGCCGTGCTTCTTGATCGAGATGGTGGCGATGGCGTGGCCATCAACACGGTGCTCGGCCAGGTTGGTGTCGGCCCAGGCGCGGAACACCGGGTCAGAATTATAGGCCGCGTCAAAGGCGTCGGTCGGGCCCGCTTTGAAGGCGGGATCCGCGAAATGCGCTTTGATGTCTTCGTAGAGCGCCTGATCAAAGCCCTCGAAGGTGGGGCGGATCAGGGCAAAACGCGCATCGACGCGGGCGCGGATGTCTTCGATGCCGTGCTCGTGCAGGGTGATCTTGATGCGGGCCTTATACTTGTTGTCGCGGCGGCCGATCTGGTTCCAGACCGAAACCACGGCTTCGATATAGGCCAGCAGATCTGCGCGCGGCAGGAAGTCGTGGATGACCTTGCCGATCATCGGTGTGCGGCCAAGGCCACCGCCAATGAGGATCTGATAGCCGGTCTCACCCGCGTCGTTCTTGACGATACGCACGGCCAGATCGTGGGCTTTCAGCACCGCACGGTCCTTTTCACCGCCCGACACGGCGATCTTGAACTTGCGGCCCATGAACTGGAATTCCGGGTGGTCGGTGGACCACTGGCGGATCAGCTCAGCAATGGGGCGCGGGTCTTCGACTTCGTCCGCGGCGGCACCGGCGAAATGGTCGGCAGTCACGTTACGGATGGTGTTGCCCGAGGTCTGGATGGCGTGCATGCCAACCTTACCCAGCGCGTCCAGCATATCCGGCACGTCCTTCAGTTTCGGCCAGTTGTACTGGATGTTCTGACGGGTGGTGAAGTGGCCGTAACCCTTGTCCCACTTCTCGGCCAAGAGCGCGAGCGTGTCCATCTGTGCCGAATTCAGCGTGCCGTAAGGAATGGCGACGCGCAGCATGTAGGCGTGCAGCTGCAGGTACAGCCCGTTCATCAGGCGCAGCGGCTTGAACTCGTCCTCGGTCAGGGAACCGTCGATGCGGCGTTCGACCTGGGCGCGGAACTGGCGGTTGCGTTCAGCGAGGAAAGCGGTGTCGAAGTCGTTGTACTTATACATTGGCCAGAGCCTCCTGCTTGCCGTGGACGTAGTTCGAGGGACCCTTGCGGCGGAAGTCCTCGCGGAAGTGGGTGGGTTCGGGACCATTAGGGCCCGCTTTGGCGTCGGCCAGATAAGCACCGACAATGGTGAGCGCCTGCTGCTGGGCCTCAAGCAGGCGCAGCTGAGCGTGGGCCTCGTCTTCGATCAGCTCGGCTTCTGCATGATCTCGGGTCCAGCTGTCGTTAGCGGCGAGGTAGATTACGTCGCCTTCGAGCAGATCGTTGGCGGTGACTACTTTGGGTGTGAAAGCACGGGCCATATTATGCGAGCTCCATCTTTAGGTCGGTCAGGGCGGCGGCGGCTTTGCGCGGGGCCAGTCCCGGGAAGGTGAGGGCAGGGCCGGCAAAGGCCACTGAACTAAGAGCCGGACAGCACATACCGCCCTGCGCAGAGGCAAAGTTGGCGGGGATATAGGCGTGGCGATCGGTCATGATGACTCGGGCTCCTGTTTGACTTGCTGTTAGATATAGGAAATATTCCCCCTAAACCGCTATATGCAGAACCAAATAAGGACATGCGTTCCATCGCCGGGAAATGCCGGATGGATTGGTCCTGAAAACCGAGGAATTCGAGAATGACAGTGCGGATCGACGGCACGGACCGGAAAATTCTGGCAGAGCTGCAGCGCGATGCAGGGCAATCTTTGGACGAAATCGCGCGGCAAGTGGGCAGTTCGAAGACCCCTGTGTGGAACCGGATCCGCAAATTGCGCGAGGCTGGCGTGGTTGGGCAGCACACGGTTTTGCTGGATGCGGAGCTCTTGGGGTTTGAGGCCTGCTTCTTTGTTCTGATCCGCACATCCGAGCATGAGGCAGACTGGCAGGCCAAGTTCCTGCGCGCCCTGCGCGAGCGCCCCGAGGTGCAGGAAGCGCACCGGCTGGCAGGTGATATTGACTATATCCTCAAGGTGCGGGTGAAGAACGCGCGCGCCTATGACAGTTTTTATCAGGCACTGATTTCGGAAGTGAAAGTGCATAATGTGACGGCGCTTTTGTCGATGGAAGAGATCAAATCCACCACCATGCTGCCACTGGAACATCTGGAATAGCAGGATCGCTGTTAAGCGGAGCGCTTCCGCGCGAGTCTAATTAGCAAGATGCGCGGCGATGGCTGATCCGCGGGGCAGGGCGTTTTGGCGCCCGCCGGAATTTTTTCTGCTGAGAAGCCCTGAGCGGCAGGTCTGCTCCTCAGGGGCCATGCCGATTGTTATGTGAGCCTGTGCCGCCTCAAGGCCGGGCCGCGCATCCGCTCGGTGGCCTGCGGCCAGCCTTGAGGTGGCACGGGCTCACCTGCGAACTTGCAGCCGGGTGAGCCCGTGGAAATGATAGGTGTTGGCATATTCCGGCGCGGCGGCCAGTTTCAGGTCCGGGCAGCGCTCAAACAGGATCGGCAGGGCAATTTGCATTTCCAAGCGTGCCAGCGGCGCGCCGACGCAGAAGTGCAACCCGCCACCAAAGCTCTTGTTCACTTTCGGCGGGCGGGTTGGGTCGAAGTCCTCCGGGTCGTCCAGCGCCTTTGGGTCGCGATTGGCGGCGGCCAGCATCAGCGCCACCTGATCACCGCGCTGGAAGGTGTGGCCAAAAATTTCTGCTTCCTCATAGACATAGCGGGTGAAGACCTGCACAGGCGGATCAAAGCGCAGGATCTCCTCGACCAGGCCTTCGATGCCCGATGGCGCCAGCCAGTCTGGATGCCAGCCCTGTTGAAGCATCTGTTTCACACCGTTGCCGAGGGAATGCACTGTGGCCTCGTGGCCGGCATTCAGAATGAGAATGCAGGTTGAAATCAGTTCTTTGGTGGAAAGCTTGTCGCCCTCTTCTTCGGCCTGAATCAGCCGGGTGATCAGGTCATCCCGCGGATCGCAGCGCCGTTGTTCAATGTAGCCTTCAAGGAATCCTGTGAACTCTGTCGCGGCCTGCGCGGCGATATGCTCTGTCTCGGTGGTGCGGCTGGACTGATACATCGCGACCATCTTGTGGGACCAGTCCACAAGGCTTGGCCCCATGTCTTCTGGCACGCCGAGCAGACGACAGATGGTGACTACCGGCACCTGATTGCAATAGGCCGCGATCAGGTTGAAATCGCCCTCGGGAAAGGCGTCGATCAGCTGATGGCACTGGGCGGAAATCTCCGCTTCCAGTGCGGAAATTGCGCGTGATGTGAAAGCGCGCAGAACCAGACGGCGCAGGCGGGTGTGGCGGGGCGGTTCCAGTTCCAGCATGGAGTGCGCCTCCACCTCGAGCCAGGGGGCCAGATGGGCCGGACCGGGGCTGGCCAATTCAGCCGGAATCTCACGGCCAAACCGGCGGTCACGCAGCAGCATATGCACCGCCGAGTGAGAGAATGCCGCGGGCATTCCGTAGTCCTTCCAATAACTTATCGCGCCCTGTTCACGCGCGGCCGCATAGAAACGGTAGGGGTTCTGGACAAAGTCCGGATCGGTCGGGGATTGGGTAACGATGCGCATAGGCGCACATTCTCTAACCCGGCTGGTCAATGCAAGGGCGGCTTTGCTAGGGTGGCGATCAGAGTGAGGATCGGAGAGCCCTTGTGACACAGACCGGACGACAACGCGGATGGATGGTGCTGGGCTTTGCCCTCGCGGTTGCGCTGCTGTCTGGCGGCATCTGGTCCTATGGGTACCGCCAGGCGCTGGACAGTCTGGCGGAACGCAGCCGGGCCGATCTGGCGCTGGCGTCTGATCGGGTGTCGACGCAACTACAGGTCTATCAGGAACTGGCCGTGCTGATGACCGAACACCCGGTTCTGACCCAATTGGATACGGATGCGCAGCGCGATGCGGCGGCCCTGTTGATGCAGAAGATTGCGGATAAGACCGGGGCAATGGATCTGTTTTATGCCGACCTGCAGGGGCGGGTTCTGGCGGCGGCAGTTGGCGTGGCGGGGCTGGATGTCACCGGTGAGGCATATTTCACCCGCGCGATGCAGGGCGCCCTGGGCACGGGCTACGAGATCCCGGAAGTGGCTGAAAACCGAGCTTATTTTTACGCCGCCCCGGCCTTTTCTGCGGATGGGTCTGTGCGGGGTACTGTCGTTGCAGTGGTCGATGTCAATCAGGTGGAACAGACCTGGCGGGGATCGCTGCCACCGGTGTTTTTCACCGATGAACGGGGGGAAGTCTTTATCTCAAACCGTTCGGAATTGTTGTTCTGGACACGGGCCGGGCCGGGGCAGGGGCTGTTGACCCCCGAAGGTCAGGCGCCTGAGTTCCGTGCCACCCATAAGGGGCCGCACGAGATCTGGCACTTGGGATGGGGGCCGTATCTGCCGCAGCAGGCCCTGCATCTGACCGTGGATCTGCCCGTCATTGATATGACCGGCGAAATTCTGGTGGATGTGTCGCCCGCGCGGCGCATTGCGGGCCTGCAGGCGGCCACCATTGCCGCGCTCTGCCTCGCCTTTGGCGCCATGTTGTTTCTGGCAACGGAACGGCGGCGAGCGCTGGCCGGGGCCAATGCGGTGCTGGAGACACGGGTGGAGGAACGCACGCGGGCTCTGACGGCAACCAACGTCCACCTGCGGCGCGAGGTCAAGGAACGCCTGGAGGCTGAGGCGGCGCTGAAAAAGGCGCAGGCCGATCTGGTGCAGGCCGGTAAGCTGTCGGCACTGGGGCAGATGTCAGCGGGGATCAGTCACGAGCTGAACCAGCCGCTGATGGCGATCCAGCAATTTGCCGACAATGGACTGGCCTTCATGGCGCGCGACAAGCCCGAAAAGGCGGGTGAAAACCTCGGCCGGATTGCCGAGATGGCAACCCGCATGGCGCGGATCATCAAGAACCTGCGGGCGTTTGCGCGCAATGAAAGCGAGCCGATGAGCCGGGTTGACCTGTGTCAGGTAATTTCGGATGCGGTGGAGCTGACTGCGGCGCGGCTGAAGGCGGATGGGGTCACGCTGGACTGGGATGCGGCGGCCAACCCTCTGACCGTTTACGCAAAGGGTGGCGAAGTGCGGTTGGGACAAGTGTTTGTGAACCTGATCAACAATGCCGCAGATGCGATGCTAGAGCAGGAAAACCGCCATATCACGGTGACTTTAAATGCCGCCGAGCGGCTGGCGGTAACAGTGCGCGACATTGGGCCGGGCCTGAAAGAGCCGGAGAAAGTCTTTGAGCCTTTCTATTCCACCAAGGCGGTTGGCAGTGCAGAAGGCATGGGGCTGGGCCTGTCGATCTCTTACGGGTTGGTCCAGAGCTTTGGCGGAAAGATCCGTGGCCGCAACACAGGCGAGGGGGCAGAATTCACCGTGGAGCTGGACTATTGGAATGAGGAGAAAGCGGCATGACGCGCAAGGTGCTGGTGGTCGATGATGATGCTGCGGTGCGCGAGGCGCTGGCCCAGACGCTGGAGCTGAACGACCTGGAGCCGGTGACCGCGGGCTCTTTCGTGGCGGCAAAGGATCTGATCACGCCGTTGTTTGATGGGGTGATCCTGTCGGATATGCGGATGCCGGGACGCGATGGGTTTCACCTGCTGGACTATGCGCACGGGCAGGACGGTGAACTGCCGGTGATCCTGTTGACAGGCGAAGCTGACATTCCGATGGCGGTCAAGGCCATGGCGCAGGGCGCCTTTGGTTTTTTGGAAAAACCCTGCGCTGCCGAGGATCTTCTGGGGGTGCTGAGTCGGGCTTTGAAAACCCGCAGGCTGGTGCTGGAGAACCGTCGCCTGAAAGCACAACTGGAGCGGGGCGACGCGGCGGCGCGCATGCTGTTTGGAACCTCGCAGCAGGCGGACGAGTTGCGGGCGCGGGTGCGCGCCGTCGCCCCGACCGGCGCCGAAGTGTTGGTGACCGGCGCGCCGGGCAGCGGCATCTCTAAAGTCGCGGAGGTCGTCCACCTGATGTCTCCCGCGGGGCAGGGGCCGTTTGTGAAACGCCCGGCCGCGGGGCTGACACCGCAGGATCTGGATGCGCTCTGGGAGGAGGCCGAGGGAGGCTCGGTCTTTCTGGATGAGGTGTCGGCCCTGCCGGAAGCAACGCAATACGCCCTCTTGGAACGGTTGGAACAGGGTGGCCCCGTGCGGGTGATTGCCGGTGCGGCGGGGGATCTGGCGGAACTTGCCGGCAGCGGGGCGTTCAATGCTGATCTGTTCTACCGGATGGATGTGATGCGGGTGCGTATCCCGTCGATCGCGGAGCGCCCCGGCGATATTCCGGTGTTGTTTCGCCACTATGTGGCCCAGGCGGCCGAACAGGCGGGCATTGTTGCGCCCGAGGTGGGAGAGGACCACCTGGCCCGGCTGATGACCCAGGAGTGGCCCGGCAATGCACGCTCGCTGATGTCGGCGGCAATGCGGTTTGTGCTGGGCATGCCCGAAGAAATTTCACAATCCGCAGGCTTTGGGCTGGCGGAACAGATGGCGCAGGTTGAACGTTCGCTGCTGATTGCGGCTCTGGGGCGCCAGAATGGCCGTGCCTCGGCGGCGGCAGAGGCGCTGAAGGTGCCGCGCAAGACCTTTTACGACAAGCTGGCGCGCTATGGCATCCGGCCGGAAGACTACCGGCGGTGACATGGCGAATCAGCACGCCCATGTGATTCGCCCACAGAACAACCCGTTGCAGCTTTTGTGCGGAAAACCGCACAGGTAAAAAAAACCTTGTGCGGATTTCCGCACAGCGTAAAGATGTGCACATACCAATGAGTTTCAATTCAATTACTAACCTTCTGAAATACCTGAGCTTCCCGAGAATAGTGCCGCATTTTGCACCAGAGTGTTGAGCGCTCAGCCGCTGCACGTGATGCTGACCACGGGATCCCGTTCGGCCACAGCCGTTCGGGCAGGAGATCAAACCAAAGGGGAGATAATGATGAAATTTCTGATGAGCACTGCCGCCGTAATGGCGATGACCGTAACCGCAGGCACCGCGCAGGCAGCCTGTGACGATGGTGAGATCGTGGTGAAATTCGCCCACGTGACCAACACCGACAAGCACCCCAAGGGCATTGCCGCCTCGCTGCTTGAAACGCGCGTCAACGAAGAGATGAACGGTACCATGTGCATGGAGGTCTACCCGAACTCCACGCTCTATAATGACAATAAAGTGCTGGAAGCGATGCTGCAGGGTGACGTGCAGCTGGCCGCGCCTTCGCTGTCGAAGTTCGAAAAATTCACCAAACAGTTCCGCCTGTTCGACCTGCCGTTCATGTTCAAGAACGTTGATGCGGTTGATGCGTTCCAGGGATCTGCCGAAGGTCAGGCCATGCTGGATTCCATGCAGCGCCGCGGCCTGCAGGGCATGGCCTTCTGGCACAATGGCATGAAGCAGATGTCGGCCAACAAGCCGCTGGTTTCGCCGTCTGATGCCAATGGTCTGAAATTCCGCGTTCAGTCTTCGGACGTTTTGGTCGCGCAGATGGAAGCCATTGGTGGCAGCCCGCAGAAAATGGCCTTCTCGGAAGTCTACGGCGCGCTGCAGCAGGGTGTTGTCGACGGTCAGGAAAACACCTGGTCCAACATCTACGGCAAGAAGTTCTTCGAAGTGCAGGACGGCATCACCGAAACCAACCACGGCATCATCGACTATCTGGTGGTAACGTCGGTTGACTGGCTCGACAGCCTGGATCCCGAAGTGCGCGACCAGTTCACTACGATCCTTGCTGAAGTGACCGCGACCCGCAACGCCGAAGCCACAGCCGTGAACGCGGCAGCCAAACAGTCGATCACCGACGCCGGCGGCACCATCCGCAGCCTGACCGCTGAACAACGTCAGGAATGGGTCGACACAATGAAGCCGGTCTGGGAGCAGTTCTCGGGCGATGTTGGTCAGGACAAGATCGACGCAGCACAGGCGATCAACGCCGGGCTTTAAGGCCTCCTCCGGGCAGGCGCGCCGTTCGAGCCGCGCCGCCCACCTCGCGGGCGTCCCTGGGGAGTGGCGCCCGCACCCAATCACTCAAATAGACGGAGAGCATGTCATGTCGGCCGCAAGAACCGGCCCGTCAGGGTTCGTCAATTCGCTGGAGGAAAGCGTGATCGCCGGGCTGTTGGGCCTGATGACGATCATCACATTTGCCAATGTGGTCGCGCGATTTGCCTTCAATTCCAATATTCTATGGGCGCTGGAGCTGACCGTGTTCCTGTTCGCCTGGCTGGTGCTGCTGGGCGCATCATACGCGGTGAAAGTGCATGCGCATCTGGGCGTCGACGCCATTTTGAACATGCTGTCGCCGGGGCCGCGCAAGGTGCTGGCGCTGATCGCCGTTGGCTGCTGCTTGCTGTTCTCGCTGTTGTTGCTGAAGGGCGCCTATGACTACTGGGCGGTTTTTGCCGATCTGCCGCCGACATCGGGCCGCTGGTTCCCGACCGGTTTTGATATGAAGGCACGCTCGCAATCCTTCTATGAGGTGCAGGATGTGCCGATGGTCGGCGCGCTGCGCTTTCTTGAGGATCTGATCAACTACGGCGATGCCTACGAGAAGCTGCCCAAAGTTGTGCCTTACATTGTTCTGCCGCTGTCGATGCTGCTTCTGGTGTTCCGCTTTGTGCAGACCGCCGCCCAGATCCTGCGCGGCGAGACAGACCGGATGGTTGCAAGCCATGAAGTTGAAGATGAGCTGGAAGCCGTGCGCCACCAGCAGGGGGAGCATGACTGATGGACGTCGTCCTACTATTTTCCATGGTGATCGGCCTGTTGCTGATCGGCGTGCCAATCGCGGTCTCTTTGGGCCTGTCGTCGACCCTGTTCCTGCTGGTTTACTCCGACAGTTCGCTGGCAAGCGTCGCGGGCACATTGTTCGAAGCCTTTGAGGGTCACTTTACCCTTCTGGCGATCCCTTTCTTCATCCTTGCGTCCTCCTTCATGACCACGGGCGGCGTGGCGCGGCGGATCATCCGCTTCTCCATCGCCTGTGTTGGCCACCTGCCGGGCGGTCTGGCGATTGCCGGCGTCTTTGCCTGTATGTTGTTTGCCGCCCTGTCCGGGTCTTCGCCTGCCACGGTTGTGGCGATCGGGTCCATCGTGATCGCCGGTATGCGCCAGGTTGGCTACACCAAGGATTTTGCCGCCGGGGTGATCTGTAACGCCGGTACGCTTGGTATCCTGATCCCGCCGTCCATCGTCATGGTGGTCTATGCGGCCTCTGTTGAGGTCTCGGTTGGCCGGATGTTCCTGGCCGGTGTAATCCCGGGCCTGATGGCGGGCTTCATGCTGATGATCACCATCTATATCATGGCCAAGGTCAAAAACCTGCCCAAGGGCGAATGGCAGGGCTGGGGTGAGATCTTCCAGTCGGCACGCGACGCGGGCTGGGGTCTGTTCCTGATCGTGATCATTCTTGGCGGTATCTACGGCGGTATTTTCACTCCGACCGAAGCCGCCGCTGTGGCCGCGGTCTATGCCTTCCTGATTGCCTGCTTCATCTACAAGGACATGGGGCCGCTGGCGGGGGGCGAAAGTGGTGAAAAGATCAGCCTTGCGCGCAAGCCAATCGCGCTGGTGACGGCTTTCTTCCACAGTGACACCAAACACACGCTGTTCGAGGCCGGCAAGTTGACCGTGACGCTGCTGTTTGTGATCGCCAACGCGCTGATCCTGAAGCATGTTCTGACCGACGAACAGGTGCCGCAGCATATCGCCAATGCGATGCTGTCCGCAGGCTTTGGCCCGGTGATGTTCCTGGTGGTGGTGAACGTGATCCTGCTGATCGGCGGTCAGTTCATGGAGCCCTCGGGCCTGTTGGTTATCGTTGCACCGCTGGTGTTCCCGATTGCCATCGAACTGGGCATCGATCCGATCCATCTGGGCATCATCATGGTGGTCAACATGGAGATCGGCATGATCACCCCGCCGGTTGGTCTGAACCTCTTCGTCACCTCCGGTGTTGCCGGGATGCCGATGATGGCGGTGGTGCGGGCAGCTCTGCCTTTCCTGGCCGTGCTCTTCGTCTTCCTGATCCTGATCACCTATGTGCCCTGGTTGTCGACCGTGCTGCCAAACGCGGTGATGGGGCCAGAGATCATTACCAAGTAACAGAGTTTTGTCAGGGTAAAGAGTTGGGCGCTCCGAGCAATCGGGGCGCCCTTTTTTCGTCTTAGAGGAGTGGCGCAGTGCGCATTAGCTCCAATTTAGTCCCGTTGCAGCCACGCGCCCTCAGGCGCGCATTCTCTGGTTCAGGCGTTTTCCAGCGCAGTGATGATGGGGGTGAAATCTGCCGCTTTCAGGCTGGCGCCGCCTACCAAAGCGCCATCCACGTTGTTGACCGCAAAAATCTCTGCTGCGTTGCTCGCTTTCACGGAGCCGCCATAGAGCAGGCGGATGGCATTTCCGGTTGCCTCGCCAAAGCGGCTGACCAATTCGGCGCGCAGGAAATCATGCATTTCGCCGATCTGTTCGACGGTTGGCACCCTGCCTGTGCCAATGGCCCAGACCGGTTCATAGGCAATCACTGTATTGGCCCCGGTTGCAGCGTCAGGGGTGGACCCGGCCAGTTGCGTTCCGGCTACGGTCAGGGCATCGCCTGCCTCGCGTTCTGCCAGTGTCTCACCAATGCAGATCACAGCCGTCAGCCCCTGCTGCCAGGCGGCTTCGGATTTGCTGCGGACCTCGGCGTCGGCTTCTCCATGATCGGTGCGGCGTTCGGAATGACCGAGGATCACGGCACTGGCACCGGCGTCTTTCAGCATTTCGGCGCTGATGTCACCGGTATGGGCGCCTGATGCGGAGGCGTGGCAGTCCTGGCCGCCCAAGGGGATCGACGGGGCGGCAGCGGCGGCGCGCGACAGCAGGGTCGCAGGAGGGCAGATCAACAGGTCCGCGCCCGGTTCCGGGTGGGCCTTTGCCAGTGCCGAAAGCTCAGCCAGGTTCTCACCTGTACCGTTCATTTTCCAGTTGCCTGCTGCCAGTTTGCGACGCATCGGATGACCCCCTGTAATTGCTAGCGCGGCTGTGGTAGCACCGCGCGCGCTCAGGGGCAATCGCGCCAGCGTGTTACCGGTAACGTTTCTGGAGTGGGCTGATGGAAACCATCGCAGCGATCCCCCGATTGGACATGGCCCGTATTGCGGCTGGTGATGCAATAGAGATGGCCCGCCTGGGGCAGGCTGTGCGCGAGATCGGCTTTCTGACCATCACCAACACGGGGTTGGACGCAGAGCGGATTGCGCGGGTGATGGCGGCCTATCGGCAGTTTTTCCTGCTACCCGACAGCGTCAAGGCGACCGTGGATATGGCGCGCACCGGTGCCAATCGCGGCTGGGGTGCTTCGGGGTCCGAGCAGGTCGATCCCGACGCCAATCCCGACTACAAAGAAGTCTTTGATTGCGGCCTTGAACTGGACGCTGGTGATCCGATGGCGGCAAGGCAGCTGGCGGTCTATGCGCCGAACCTCTGGCCAGAGGCCCTGCCGGAGTTTCGCCGTGACGTTGAAGCCTATTTCGACGATGCGATGGCGGTGGGGCAGGTGTTGCTGGCGGCCATCGCCGAGGCAATCGGGGCTGACAGCCGCCTGTTTGACGAGGCCTTTCGCCGCCCGATGGCGCTGCTGCGTGGCAACTACTATCCGCCGCGCCCAGATTGGGCGGGCGATAAGGATTTTGGCATTGCGGCCCACACGGATTACGGCTGCCTGACTTTGCTGGCGACCGGCGGCCAGCCGGGGCTGGAGGTGCAGATGGCGGATGGCAGCTGGCTGCCGGTGCAGGTGGACCCCGGTGCCTTTGTGATCAATTTCGGCGAGATGCTGGAGATGTGGACCGCTGGTGCGGCCAAGGCGACGCTGCACCGGGTGCGCGGCAGCGCATCCGAACGTCTGTCGGTGCCGCTGTTCCTGAATCCGTCGTTTGACACCAATGTTGCCCCGGTGGGGTCAGGGCAGATTGTTCTGGCCGGTGATCATCTGGCCAAGCGGTTCAACGAGACCTATCTGCATCTAGCGGGGGCAGAAACACCCAAGGTCGACTGATCAGCCGAACAATGAGACAGGGTACATCCGGCAGGATCAAACCCCGGTTGCAACATCCTTGAAGCTGATCGATTCGCCGCAGCCGCAGGCATCGGCAACATTGGGATTGTTGAACTTGAAACTCGCTTCAAGCAGCGAGACCTCATAGTCGATCTCGGTTCCGAACAGGAACATCTGCGCCATTGGCGCAATCATCACACAGGCGCCGTCCTGTTCGACGGTTTCGTCGTTGGGGTCGGCCTGATCGACATATTCCATGGTGTATTCCATGCCCGCACAGCCGCCTTTTTTGACGCCGATGCGCAGGCCTGCGTGACCGGCCTGATCCATCAGTTTGCGGATTTGCGCCGCCGCTTTGGGCGTTATGGTCACAGCCTGTTTGCCGGGAATGCCGAACATGGGGGTCTCCTTACACTTAAACCCTATTTAGGGCGGCCTCGGTGACGGCTCAACCCCGCAGGCGGGGCCTTGGGTGAATAACATGTAAATATGATGTGCGAATTAACGCGGTGGCTGCGGCAATGCGCGCACCCTGAGAGAGGAGCCAAAGTGCGGCGTCAGAAAAAAAGCAGCCCCAAAGGGCTGCTCGCGGTCACATGAAACCCAGTTCGAGCCGGGCCTCGTCTGACATCATCTCCATCCCCCAGGGCGGATCCCAGGTGATTTCCACATCGACGGATTTGATCCCATCCAGCGGCGAGACCGCATCGACGATCCAGCCGGGCATCTCACCGGCCACCGGGCAGCCCGGCGCAGTCAGGGTCATGATGATTTTCACATCGTTTTCATCATTGATATCAATGGTGTAAATCAAGCCCAGTTCGTAAATATTGACCGGAATTTCCGGGTCATAAACGCTGCGGCAGGCCTCGACCACGGGCTCATACAGAGCGTGGCTGACAGAGGAGGGCGCGATCAGCGGCGCCCCTTCTAGCGGTTCGGAGGTATTGGTCATTATGGCCTCGGGCTTCGTTACCTGACCGATTATATAGGGAAACGCTGCGGCGGGGTCCAGAGGTGGCGGTAAAGGAAGATGATTGGCGGTTTCATATTGTCTAACTCGTGTCGAATCGGCTTGCGGAAATAGGTGATCTTGACCACCGTTCGCGTGAACATTTTCATGACCATTTTACTTTGGACTATTTCCGGAGGGTCCGATGAATAACCAAACCCGCGCGCTGGCGGCAATTTCTTTCCTGTTCTTGATCAATGGCGTCGTGTTTGGCGTCTGGGCCACGAATATTCCGCACGTAAAATCCGCCTTCTCTCTCGGCGAGGCGGCTCTGGGCACGGTGCTGTTGTTTATGGCGGGTGGGGCGGTGGCCTTCATGACCGGTGCCGGCATCCTGGTGTCGAGACTGGGCAGCCGCGGGTTGTCGATGCTGTCAGCCCTTGGATTTGCTGTGGCGCTGCCATTGGTGTTTCTTGCGCCGTCGCTACCCTGGCTGATCCTTGCCGTTGTATTGCTGGGTGCGGGCACCGGGGCGATGGATGTGACCATGAACCAGCAGGCGGCGCTTCTGGAAAAGACAAACCAGCGTCCGATGATGTCCTTTTTGCACGCATGGTTCAGTATTGGTGCCTTTGTCGGAGCGCTGTGGACCTTTGGCGGGGCCTGGCTGGGGCTGGGGCCGCTGGCCCAGTCCGTGTTATTGCTGCTGGCGATCTGCGCCGTGGCATCGGTGCTGTTTCCCAGCCTTCTGTCTGACCGCACAACGGTCAAGACGGCGCAATCTACGCCTTCGGGCGATCAGCCGCAGGCTGCGGATGGCCGCGCCATGTTTCGCAATCGCGGGCTGATGCTCTTGGGGCTTTTGTCCTTCCTGACGATGATGAGTGAGGGCGGCATTGCAGATTGGAGCACGCTGTATCTGCAAGAGTACACCCGCGCAGGTGCCACCTATGCGCCGCTTGGGTTTGCGTCTTATGCGGCGCTGATGATTCTGGCGCGCCTGTTTGGCGACCGGCTGGTGATGCGTCTGGGCCGCCGCAGGGTGGTTTTTTCGAGCGGGATCCTTTTGGCGGTCGGCATGGGGCTCGTTCTGTTTGTCCCGGTATTGGCAGTGCAGATGGCAGGGCTGGCCATCTGCGGCCTTGGTGTCGCCAATCTTATCCCTGTGATCTTTTCGGTGGCGGGGCAGATGGATGGGTTGCCGCAGGGGGCGGGGATCTCATTTGTGTCAGTTGCCGGCTATTCGGGCTTCCTGCTGGGGCCTGTGCTGATTGCGGGCCTGGCCGAAGTTTGGGGGCTGGACAGGGCTTTGGCCGTGATCATTGGTGTGGGCTTGGTCATGGCGCTGGCGGCACAGCGGTTTTCGGGGCGGGCTTCCTGCTCGGCGCCGGCCTGAACCGGCACATCAGGGCATGGGCGGCAAGGCCGCCCACAGCATCCCGTCCCATTCGTGGACGCTGTAGGTCTTTAGCGGTGCCCGGTTTTTTGAGATATCGCCCAGCATTTCCATACCTTCCGACGTCCCGTCCTCTTGCAAGAGGTCACACCAGCTGATCACCTCTCCGGTGATCAGATCAAAGCGGCTGTTGTGCCAGCGACAGGACAATGTGCTGCCTTTGACAGTGCTTTCGTCCGGGCGCAGGGCGTCCGGATCATTCAGATCCTCGTGCCGGTTGAAAAAGGGCAGGTTCACATGCGGGCAGGCGTTGTTGAAAGCAATGACCCGGCCGTTGTTACGTATCAGAATCAGATCAAAGTCATCGCGGGCGACGACCCGGTGCTGGCCTTCGGGAAGGTCGGCCGAGGCCATGAGCCGCGTCCAGTCGCGGCCCGCAAAGCGCCGTTGATCCTGCTTCTGTATGCCCGTCAGCCCGACCATGGCTTCTGGCGTCAGCCGGGCAACCTCGTGCAGGGTATGACGTTCCGAGGTGCCGGGCAGGCGGACGCGGATGAAATCGGCCACCTCGACGGCCTGTTCGACCTGCGCATAGAGCGTATCGGTGATCAACAGCCGGGTGCCGGCCTCTTTATTGGCGCTTTCGGTGCGGCTGGCCATGTTGACCGCGTCGCCAACCGCAGTCAGCCGTTCATGCCCCGGTGCGCCCAGCGATCCGATCACCGCTTCGCCCCAGTGGATACCGATGCGGATGTCAAAGCTGATGTCATACATGTTCTTGAAAAAAGGGCGCATCCGGTCCGCCGCGGCGAGACACTGTAGCCCGGCATTGACCGCCCGCAACGGCGCGTCCGCTTCGCCGTTCATACCAAACAGGGCCATCATTCCGTCGCCGATGAATTTGTCGATATAGCCGCGGTTTGCCTCCACGACTTCGCCGGTTTGGGCAAAATACCGGTTCAGCAGATACATCACGTCATAGGGCAGCAAGTCTTCGGAGAGACCGGTAAAACCCTGAATATCAGAGAAAAAGATCGCTACTTTGCGCAGTTCTCCTGCCTTGGACGTGCGCCGCCCCTCCAGCTGGCTGGCCATGATCAGATCGGTTTCATCCAGCACCAGCCGCCGGAACGACAGATTGCCGCTGGGGCGCAGCTGGCAGGCGAGGCGGATTTGCGGATCAAGGCCAAGTTGGTCCGCCAGCTGCCGTTCGACCCTGTTTCGCGCCGGGCAGCTGGCCGCGCCCTGCATGACCCAGATCCGGCAGGTCGAGCATTTTGCGTTTCCACCGCAGACATGGGCCATTGGCAGCCCTGCACGCAGTGCGGCCTCAAGCAGGGTTTCACCGTCTGAGCAGCCAAAGCGCAGGTTGTCCGGGTGTGAACGCAGTTCTGACATGGGGGCCCTCCACAAAGCTTTGTCTCAAATTGGGATTGGGGTGGGGATATGGGGTTCTGAAATAGCGCATTCAGAAGAAATCCCAGAGTATTATGTGTTGTTTGCTGGTCATCTCTGGCGTGGCCTGCTGCGATTGTAACCGAGGAGCAGATTGAAATCGCACAGAAATAGGCTCAGAAAGGGCAGGCCGGGCATAGAAAATAAATTGTTTTGCTGTGCTGGCATTGGTCGCCCAAACAGCAAACCGAAGGGCCGTGGCGGCGACGGGGAGTGGGGAGGCAAAGGCGCCAGTGTCTTTTGCCCGCGCGGGGGCGGTTGCGTGGAATTTGGCCCGCGGGGAAACACTGTACTGGCGCCGCGGCTGCGCTATACATAAGGGCAGCCCAGAGGGCTATTGCAGGCCTGTGTTGTGTTTTTCGGGGTGGTCAGCCTGTGCCATCCAATTGTGTTCAGGAGTGTTTTTTCGATGGTGTCGATCCAAGAATTGAAATCCTGTGTAGTGGCTGCCGGCCTGTTTGCAATCTGCGCACCTGCGACTGCCCTGGCAGAGGAGACAGACAGTCCGACTGCCGAGACAGCGGCCGTGGCAGCCGCGTCAAGGTCTCAGAAACCCTGGCAGTTTGAATTTCAGCCCTATTTCTTTGCGCCATCCATTGACGGCAGCACGTCGCTGGGCCGTGTTGGCGGCGATGTCAGCGTTGATCCGGGCACCATTTTCGAGAACCTCGAGGCGGCCTTCCTGGCGCGTTTCGAGGCAACGCATGAGAGCGGTTATGGATTTTATGTTGATTATTCGATGATGAACTTGGGATCCGGGGCAAGCAGCCCGCTGGGCGATGTGGATGTGGATATTGATCAGGCTGTCCTGGATGTGGCCGCCACCTACCGGGTGGAAAGGTCCGAAGACATCTTTGATTTCTACGCCGGTATCCGGCGCTGGAAACTTGAGCATAACACCATACTCACTGCTGGTCCGGTGACGCTCAACCGAAAAGAAACCTGGGTTGATCCGATGGTGGGTGTGAAATGGCAGCGCCGATTGTCTGACGAATGGCGGGTCATTGCCATGGCTGACATTGGTGGTTTCGGGGTGGCCTCTGATTTCGCCTGGCAGGCTGCGCTTGGTGGTGCCTATGACGGTTGGGAAAACACGTCCATCGTGTTCATGTATCGGGCCACCGGCGTGGACTATGAAACCGGCACCTCCGGCACCTCGTCCTATTTCAAATATGACACGGTGACATCTGGTCCGCTTGTTGGGGTCAGTTTCCGTTTCTGACTGCCACACCGTGGCCTGAGAGAAAAAGGGCGGCGCATTGCGCCGCCCATTTGCATTGATCCGGACAGTTTCTGTCAGTCGTTGATGTCGTGATCAAAGGTTTTCACCTGACCCTTTGGCAGCGCAAACAGGCGGCGTAGAACCAGCCATGCGGCCAGTGACAAGGCCGCAAAGATCAGCAGCAGAACAGGCAGACCGGGGGCCATGCCGGTGACCAGCAGGAACAACATCACACCTGCCGCGCCAATGGCAAAACCGAGGAAGATAAAACCCGGTACCATGATCTCTACGATGGCCAGCAGCAGCGCCGCGGCGCCCCAGACCCACCAGAGTGTCCAGAAGGCTGTATCCATCACTTGCGTCCTGTCAGCATCTTGAAGGCGTCACCAAAGGCATCCAGCGCGTTGGCGGGCAGAACCACAGTCTGGTTGCCTTCGCCGGCCCCCAGCGCGCTCAGCGCTTCGACCTGTTTCAGGGCCACCTGATACTGGGCTGCCTCAATACCGTTGACCTTGATCGCCTGGGCGACGACCTCGGTGGCATAGGCTTCGGCGTCGGCCTGAATGCGCCGCGCCTTGGCGATCTGTTCAGCGGCATAAAGCTCGGCTTCGGCGTTCAGCTCAACCGCGCGTTTTGAACCTTCGGCCTCGGTCACCTGGGCGCGGCGGGCGCGTTCGGCGTTCAGCTGCTGCAGCATGGCGTCGCGCGTCGCCTGATCGAGGTTCACGTCCAGAATCTCGGCACGGGTCACTTCGATGCCCCAGTCGTCTACCGCGCTTTCGACGCTGTTTTGAATCTGCCCGATCAGCTGGGCGCGGTTGGATTGTACTTCGTCCAGATCCATCTTGCCGATCTCGGCCCGCACGATGCCTGCAACAGTGGTTGAGATCGCACCGTCCACATCGCGGATCCGGTAGACTGTCTTTTCCGGCTCAAGAATGCGGTAGAACACCGAGGTGTCGATCTGCACCAGCACGTTGTCCTTGGTGATGGCGTCCTGCGTCGCGTTGGGCAGCTGGCGCTCCAGAATCGAGATTTTGTGGCGCGCCACATCGAGGAAAGGCACGATGAAGTTGATGCCCGGCCCAAGCACCGAATGCAGGCGGCCAAACCGTTCGACCACGTATTTTTCGGACTGTGGCACAATGCGGATGCCTTTCAGCACCACAAGGATAAGGAAGGCGGCCCCCAGCAGGTAAAGGAGATTGCCGGAAAGAAGGTCGAGGATCATATCTTCGTTCATGTAAGGTCCTATGAGTTGTTCGGGGTGCGGGTCGCCAAAGGGATCACCGGGGATACTACCGGGGAGATCACTGGCTGTTGGCACCGAAGGGTCGACGGGCGCAGCATCGAGATCAATCGGCGCGGGGCCTTGATCGTCTGGGGGCCTGCCCGGATCAGTGGATGGTCTATCAGTTTTCTTCAATGTGGTCTGCTTTGGTATACGATCGTATACATCTAAGGATTGATAATCTCGTTTTCAATACCCTGTATGGCGGCAAGCGACCGCTGGTGGCAAGGGTACAGAAGGGTTGAACTGGGGGGCAATATCAGGCAAACGCACCGGGTTTGCGCAAATCTCGCGAGGGTAGGACCATGACCGCCAAATTTTCCTTCGATCTGAAGGCCACCGACGGCAAGGCCCGTACCGGGGTGATCAACACACCACGCGGCGAGATCCGCACCCCGGCCTTTATGCCGGTCGGCACCGCTGCCACCGTGAAGGCAATGATGCCGGAAAGCGTGCGCGCCACCGGTGCAGACATTCTGCTCGGCAATACTTACCACCTGATGCTGCGCCCCACGGCCGAACGCATCGACCGGTTGGGGGGCTTGCACAAGTTCATGAACTGGGAACGCCCGATCCTGACCGACTCAGGCGGGTTTCAGGTGATGTCTCTGGCAGGTCTGCGCAAGCTGACCGAAGAAGGCGTGACCTTCAAAAGCCATATCGACGGCTCCAAACATGAGCTTAGCCCGGAACGGTCAATGGAGATCCAGCGGCTGCTGGGCTCTGACATTGTCATGTGTTTCGACGAATGCCCTGCGCTGCCCGCAGATCGCAAGCGGATTGCCGAGAGCATGCGCCTGTCGATGCGCTGGGCGGACCGCAGCCGCGAGGCTTTTGGCGATCGTCCCGGCCACGCGCTGTTTGGCATCCAGCAGGGTGGGCTGGAACAGGATTTCCGCGAAGAAAGTGCCGAGGCGCTGACCAAGATTGGTTTCGAAGGCTATGCAATCGGCGGTCTGGCTGTCGGCGAAGGGCAGGAGGCGATGTTCGGCTGCCTGGACTATGCGCCGGATATGCTGCCCACCGATAAGCCGCGCTACCTGATGGGCGTTGGCAAACCCGATGACATCGTAGGTGCTGTGGCGCGCGGCGTTGACATGATGGACTGCGTGCTGCCATCGCGGTCGGGGCGCACCGGTCAGGCCTTTACCCGCCAGGGCGTGGTCAACATCAAGAACGCCCGCCACGCGGACGATCCGCGCCAGCTGGACGAGAGCTGTTCCTGCCCGGCCTGCCAAAACTATTCGCGCGCCTATCTGCACCATGTATTCCGCTCGAACGAGATGATCTCGGGAATGTTGCTGACCTGGCATAACCTTCAGTATTTTCAGGATATTATGGAGGGTATGCGGGGGGCAATCTCGGCCGGCACCTTTGAGGCCTGGCAAAAGGGTTTCCACGAGACCCGTGCGCTTGGCGACATCGAACCGCTGTAAGCTCGGCAAAGGGACCGCAAAACTGTTTCAACTGTCCTGAAAACCTTAACGAAAGGACAGCAGGCGGCCCGCGACATGCCCCCTTTCCGCCCCATTTTCACGGTCAATTGGCCTTGGGTTTACGAAATAGGGGGCTGAGGCCATGGCGCACAGCGATAGCACGACGGATTTTTTTCATATGGTTTTGGCGGTGGTTCTGGCAGCCGGTCTTGCCGGGATCGCGGTCTCCGGCAATGCGGGCACCGGCACGGCTGAGGCGGGACAGGAGACGGCTTTGCCGCCGGGGTTCCATACACAGTACAATGACAATCTGGGCACCGGTGTGACCGGTTAATCATCGCCTGACATTGAAAATGCAGAAGACTTTCTTCTGATCAAATTCAACGAACCACTGCGCCTGTCGCACTGCGCTGGAATTGGGTCACGGCCCAGCCAACCTGTGCTGCCGGGTATTATTGCAGACGACGGCCCGCATGGTGCCGCAGCGCCGCCCGGCAGATGCTGGGCGGCGCATTAGTATTTTGATGACCCTTGTTCCATTACTGCCTTGTGGCTCCCTTCTGATAGGGGCAAACTACGGCCCAAGCTGACGGGTGGGGTTCTTGAAAAGGTTAACCCGCCTTACCAGATAATGATCCATTGCGGAGACGGCGTGAGGCTGCCGATGATCGGGGCCGGGCTGTCTTGCCAAAAGTAAGGACCGAGCATGCAAGAGCCTCTGAACTCCTCCTATCCAGTGCTGCCGCTGCGCGATATCGTGGTCTTCCCACATATGATCGTGCCGCTGTTTGTGGGTCGGGAAAAATCAGTCAAGGCGCTGGAAGAAGTGATGGCCGATGACAAGCAGATCCTGCTGTCCAGCCAGATCGACCCTGCCGAAGATGATCCCAAAGCTGAAGGCATTTACGAGGTTGGTGTCCTCGCCAATGTGCTTCAGCTGCTGAAATTGCCCGATGGCACTGTCAAAGTGCTGGTCGAAGGCAACGCACGGGTGCGGATCACCGAATACCTTGAAAACGCAGACTTCTTTGAAGCGCGCGCCGAGTATGAGACCGAAATCCCCGGCGATGTGACCACCACCGAAGCGCTGCTGCGCACGGTTGCGGATGAGTTCGAGCGCTATGCCAAAGTGCGCAAGAACATCCCCGAAGAAGCATTGGCCGCCGTGGGCGAGTCGACCGAGCCTGCTAAGCTGGCCGATCTGGTTGCTGGTCACCTGGGCATTGAGGTCGACAAAAAGCAGGAGCTGTTGGAAACCCTGTCGGTCAGCGAACGTCTGGAGAAGGTCTATGGCCTGATGCAGGGCGAACTGTCGGTTCTGCAGGTTGAGAAAAAGATCAAGACGCGCGTCAAATCCCAGATGGAGAAGACGCAGCGCGAATATTACTTGAATGAGCAGATGAAGGCCATTCAGAAGGAGCTGGGCGACGGCGAAGAGGGTGGCAACGAAGTTGCTGAACTGGAAGCCAAAATCGCCGAGACCAAGCTGAGCAAAGAGGCCCGTGAAAAGGCCGAAGGCGAGCTGAAAAAGCTGAAGAACATGTCGCCGATGTCGGCCGAGGCGACAGTGGTGCGCAACTATCTGGACTGGATGCTGGCCATTCCGTGGGGCACCAAATCCCGCGTGAAGAAAGACCTGAACCGGGCTCAGGATATCCTCGATCAGGATCACTACGGTCTTGAGAAGGTCAAGGAGCGCATCGTTGAATACCTCGCGGTGCAGCAGCGCTCGGCCAAGCTGAAGGGGCCGATCCTCTGCCTCGTTGGTCCTCCGGGCGTGGGTAAAACCTCGCTTGGTAAATCCGTGGCCAAGGCAACCGGGCGCGAATTCATCCGCATCTCGCTTGGCGGCGTGCGCGACGAGTCCGAAATCCGTGGCCACCGCCGGACCTATATCGGCTCGATGCCGGGCAAGATCATTCAGGCGCTGAAAAAGGCCAAGACCACCAACCCGCTGATCCTGCTCGACGAGATCGACAAGATGGGCCAGGATTTCCGTGGCGACCCGGCCTCGGCGATGCTGGAAGTGCTTGATCCGGAACAGAACTCCACCTTTGTGGACCACTATATGGAGGTCGAATATGACCTCTCCAACGTGATGTTCCTGACCACGTCGAACAGCTACAATATGCCCGGCCCGCTGTTGGACCGGATGGAGATTATTCCGCTGTCCGGCTACACCGAGGACGAAAAGCGCGAGATCGCCAAGCAGCATCTGGTCGGCAAGCAGATCAAGAACCACGGCCTGAAGGCCAAAGAGTTCGAGCTGAAAGATGACGCTCTGACCGAGATGATCCGGGTCTACACCCGCGAGGCCGGCGTGCGGAACCTGGAACGTGAGATCGCCAAGGTGGCACGTAAGTCGCTGACCAGCATCATCAAGAAAGAGACCGAAAGCGTGACGGTCACCGCCGACAACTTGGATGATTTCCTCGGGGTCGCCAAATACCGTTACGGTCTGGCTGAACAGGAAGATCAGGTCGGCGTTGTGACCGGGCTTGCCTATACATCCGTGGGTGGCGAGCTGTTGTCCATCGAAGCACTGCGCCTGCCGGGCAAGGGCCGGATGAAGACCACTGGCAAGCTGGGCGATGTGATGAAGGAATCGATCGAGGCGGCCTCGTCTTATGTGCGCTCGATCTCACCTCAGATCGGGGTCAAGCCGCCGAAGTTCGACAAATGGGACATCCACGTTCACGTGCCCGAAGGTGCAACACCCAAGGACGGGCCTTCGGCCGGTCTGGCCATGGTGACCTCTATCGTGTCGGTGCTGACCGGCATTCCGGTGCGCAAGGATATCGCCATGACTGGCGAGGTCACGTTGCGTGGTAACGCGCTGGCCATTGGTGGCTTGAAAGAGAAGCTGCTGGCCGCACTGCGCGGTGGCATCAAGACCGTGCTGATCCCGCAGGAGAACGAAAAAGACCTGCCAGAGATCCCGGATAACGTGAAGGAAGGGCTGACCATCATTCCCGTCTCTCACGTCTCTGAGGTGCTGAAACACGCGCTGACGGCCACGCCCGAAGCAATTGAATGGGATGAGGCCGCAGAGGAAGAAGCTGCTGCCGCAAAGGCTGCTATCCGGGCTGAAGGCGGGGCAAGTGCCACTGCGCACTGATCCTGTTGGTTGCAAGATAAATGGGCGGTCCTTCGGGGCCGCCTTTTTTGTGCGATATGGATGGCTTAGCTGAAGGTTGGCGACTTTGATGGGCGCCGGGAATACCGCAGACTGCGCAGGGCAGGACGGGCCAGTCATGCGGTTTGACGGCGCACGGCTGCTGTGTTGAGCCAGTCAATTTGGAAGGGGGGATGGTGGGTCGTGAGAGGCTCGAACTCCCGACATCTTCGGTGTAAACGAAGCGCTCTACCAACTGAGCTAACGACCCGGTAAGGCGGGATTTAGACAATGCGCGCGCCCTGCGCAAGGGGGATAATGCAGATTTCGCATTGTTTTTTTCAGTCAGCGCAAAACGGTCTCGCGGCCGTCGCGCAAGAGGTAGACGCAGCCCTGTTCATTGGGCAGTTTTGCCTGCTCGGCGCGGTCCAATCCGCAGATTATGCCGCGCAGGACCTGCCCCCAAAGCCCATGGGCGACCACTACGCTGGGGCCGGTCAGAGACTGCAGAAACGCCTCGATCCTGTTGTGAAAGGTGGCATAGCCCTCACCATCGGGGGCTTCACAAAACAGATCCAGCGGCTCTGGACAGGCAGCGGTAATATCTGGGCGCAATTGGGCGGCCTGCGTTTTGGTCAGCCCCTGAAACACGCCGGCATGAACCTCGGCCAGCCGTGGGTCGGTTGTGCAGGGCGCACCACCAAGGGCAATCTCAGCCGTTTTCTGTGCCCGCCCCAAAGGAGAGACATAACAGGCTGGTCCCTGCGCCAAAATGGGCGGCATCAGCCTTGCCTGATCGCGGGCCTGTGCGACCCCCAGCGGGGTCAGGTCTGATTCCAGCTGCCCCTGAATGCGATGCTGCGCATTCCATTCTGTCTGACCATGTCGCAGGAACCAGATTGTCGGAAATTGCATCGACCAAACCTATACTTAGGGGCGCATTGCCCAAGAGACAAAACGGGCGCTCATCCAAAAATGGAGAGCGCCCGAATTCTATCGCATGACCAGAAAGTGACGCGGAAATGATGGTGGGTGATAAGAGATTTGAACTCCTGACATCTTCGATGTGAACGAAGCGCTCTACCACTGAGCTAATCACCCGTGAGGCCGGTTCTTACCGTCAGGTCCCGACCTCTGCAAGAGGATCTTCGGGAGAAATCTCATCTTCCTGAGATTTTCCGGCACCCGGTTTGGCCTGGCGCAGCTTGCAGACAGTGATCCGCCCGTTTGTGCGTTCTTCGGCGCGGTTGATGCGCAGTTTGCCAAAGGGTTGCAGGTTGAATTCACGCCCCTCCGCAATTGTGGCCCCCAGAATTGCCAGCATCGCCTCTACTGCGGGTTTGGCGTCTTTCCGCTTCACGCCGGACTGTTCGACAACCAGGTCCAGCAGTTCCTTTTTGCGCAATTCAGGCGTTCCGGGTGCCGGGCTGGCAGCGGTGACGACCACGGGCTTGGGCGCCTCTACCGCTGCCTTTTTGGCAGCTGGTGTGGCGGCGGCTGCCGGCTTTTTTGATGCAGTCTTGCTCGTGGTTCCGCTGGTCGCGGTACGTTTCGTAGTGCCCGTAGCCATGATATGCCCCTGTTTTGTGTTCTGTAATTCAGCTTACTTCAATTGTTTAACCTATGCCACTGCTGCCATTGGGATCCGCGGTAATAGCGGGTGTCACTGCCTGATCGCGTGACAGCTTATCTTCCGGTCAGCGCTGTTTGCCCGGCACTGATATGTTACACCGACATCCACCCGAATCGAAAACCCCAACCCCTTCACGATTGCGGTCAGTGCCTGCGGCCCTGTGCCTCGCCGTGACAGGGGGAAGTGGAGCGAACGCCTTGAAGACCGACGTAGAAAAAGCCGCACGCCTAAGCGTGGCACCGATGATGGACTGGACAACCAAAGAGTGCCGGTTCCTGCATCGATTGCTCAGCCGCGAGACGCTCTTGTATTCAGAAATGGTTACCGCGCCGGCACTGGTACGGGGTGGGGCGTTGCATTTGCTGGACCATGCGCCAGAGGAACACCCGGTGGCCCTGCAGCTGGGCGGATCTGACCCGGCGGAACTGGCGGCAGCAGCCAAGCTGGGTGCCGATGCGGGCTATGACGAGATTAATCTCAACTGCGGCTGCCCGTCGGACCGGGTGCAGTCGGGCGCCTTTGGGGCGATATTGATGCAAAGCCCGGAACTTGTTGCTGATTGCGTGGCCGCAATGGGCGCTGTGGTCGATGTCGACGTGACGGTCAAATGTCGGATCGGAGTGGACGAACAGGAACCACAGGACATTCTGCCCGCCTTTCTCGACAAGATACGTGCGGCGGGCTGCAGGCGGGTGACCATCCATGCGCGCAAGGCCTGGCTGCAAGGGCTGAGCCCGAAAGAAAACCGGGATATTCCACCGCTGGACTATGCTCTGGTTCATCAGATGAAGGCGGAATTCCCCGATCTGCATATATCCATAAACGGCGGCATCGCCACTTTGGCCGATGCCAAGGCGCATCTGGACCAGGGATTGGACGGGGTGATGATCGGGCGGGCGGCCTATCATCAGCCAGCGGATATTCTCTGCGCCGCCGATCCAGAGATCTTCGGAACCGGAACCGTGACCGACCCGGCTGCGGCGGTTCTGGCGATGCTGCCCTATATCGAAGACCACCTCAGCGCCGGTGGCAGGCTCAATCAGGTGACGCGCCACATGCTTGGCCTGTTTGCCGGCCGGCCCGGTGCGCGGGCCTGGCGCCGCAAGCTGTCGGAAGAGGCGCATCGCGACAGCGCAGGGCCGCAACTGGTTGAAGAGGCGCTGAAACTGCTCGATCCAGCTCCGGTCTGAGGCGCTTTCGCACTGGACTCTTTTGGGCAGGCCGCCTTTTCTGTCCCAAACATGAAAACGCGGGCAGGGGATGTGACATGCCGGATATGATGCTGCTGGTGCAGATGCTGGTGATGCTGGCGGTGATTGGCGCCTTTGCCGGGGTTCTTGCCGGGCTGCTGGGGGTCGGCGGTGGCATCGTGCTGGTTCCGGCGTTTTTCTATGCCTTCCAGACATTGGGCTATGGCGGCGCGCAATTGATGCAGCTCTGCCTCGCGACCTCGCTTGCGACCATTATCGTGACCTCGGTGCGGTCGGTATTGAGCCACAACAAGAAGGGCGCGGTCGACTGGAAGATCCTGCGCAGTTGGGGGCCGGGAATTGCCGCAGGCGCCGTGATCGGCGTTATCGCCGCCGCCTCGATGCGATCGACCACCCTTCAGGCCTTGTTTGGTGTGCTGGCGCTGATCATCGGGTTCTACCTGGGGTTGGGCAAGCAGCACTGGCGGCTGGGAGAGGTGATGCCCAAGGGGTTGCGCCGGGGAATTCTGTCGCCGCTTGTCGGCTTTCTTTCTGTGCTGATGGGCATTGGCGGCGGCAGCTTCGGTGTACCGCTGATGAGCCTCTATAACACTCCCATTCACCGGGCTGTGGCCACCGCCGCCGGCTTTGGGGTAATCATTGCGGTGCCCTCGGTCATTGGATTTCTGCTGCTGCCGATTGATCCGGCCCACCGCCCGCCGCTGACAATCGGCGCGGTCAATATGGTGGCCTTTGGCATTGTCATCGCCATGACCCTGATCACCGCGCCCTGGGGGGTGAAACTGGCCCATGCGATGGACCCCAAACCGCTCAAGCGCGTGTTTGCGGTGTTTCTGGTTTTGGTTGCGCTCAACATGCTGCGCAAAGCTTGGGGCTTGTGAAACGTGGAGCCGGTTGACGCCCTGCAAACCCAGGGCTGGGTCAGGTTTCCTTTCGATGCAGCGATTGCCCGTTGGGCGGCGCAGGCGCGGCTCGCGGCTCTGGATGCAGTGACAGACCCGGCCCATTCCCAGTGGATGGACTGCGAAGGCAGCTGGTTTATCGGCGTCGATGCTTTGCCCAATGGCCCCGACGGGCAGCTCGCTGATGGTCCGCCACTGGAGGGGGCTCCGATGGATTTCCTGCGCCAGCACTTTGGGACGATCCCGCCACTACACCGGGGGCAGGTCTCAATTGTTTATCCCGGCTACCCGCGGCCGCGCCGTGGTGAGGGCGAGGCTGCATTCCGCTACCGTGCGCGTCGCGACGGTGCCCATGTGGATGGGGTCAAAATGTTCTCCGATAGCCGCCGCCGAAGGGTGGATGAACCGCACGCTTGGGTCTTGGGCCTGCCGCTGAACGACGCCGGTCCGGAGGCTGCGCCATTGGTTGTCTGGGAGGGCAGCCATGACATCATGCGCCGTGCCTTTGCCACGGCTTTTGAGGGCCAGCCACCGAATCTCTGGTCCGAGACAGACGTGACCGAGGCCTATACCGCAGCCCGCAAAACCGTGTTTGAGACCTGCAAGCGGGTGACCGTGCATGCGCGGCCGGGAGAAGCCTACCTGATGCACCGCCTTGCCCTGCATGGTGTCGCACCATGGGCTGCGGCGCCGAACAGCGAAGGGCGCATGATCGCCTATTTCCGACCGCCACACCCAGGCCACCTTCGGGATTGGCTGACCGCCCCCTGAGCCGGTTTCATCTTTTTTGAAAATACTCCCGCCGGAGGCCTCGGGTTTTCTTTGAAAACCCGAATTCAGCGCGCCTGCCGTGCCGCGCGTCCGCCACGGCGGCCCTTTGGCACCGGCGAGCGCGTCGGCAATTCGGCCATAACGGCGCGACGTTCGTCAGCGCTCATCTTTGACCACTGGCCAATCTCATCGATAGAGCGCGCACAGCCCGTGCACAGCCGCGTCTGTGGGTGGACAACGCAGATCTTGGTGCAGGGCGAGTCGATTTCTTCGCGTTTCCAGACGTCGTCGCTCATCATTTATCCGTTGTTCAGGTGGCGCATACGATCCAGCGCTCCCTGAAGAATATAGGATGCGGCCACATGGTCGATAACCTCTGCGCGGCGTTTTCGTGTCGTATCTGCTTCAAGCAGCGCCTTTTCAGCCGCCACTGTGCTTAGTCTTTCGTCCCAAAAGCTGATCGGCAGCTCGGTCAGGCGGGACAGATTGCGGGCAAAGGCCCGGGTCGACTGGCAGCGGGCCCCCTCCGATCCATCCATATTGCGCGGCAGGCCCAGAACAATCCCGCCAATGCTCCGACCGGTGATGATCTCCTGCAGACGCTGCGCATCCAGGGTGAACTTTTTGCGCTTCACCGTCTCCAGCGGCGTGGCGACGGACCTGAAACTATCTGTCACCGCCACACCGATGGTCTTGGTGCCCAGATCAAGCCCCATCAGCGCAGACATCGGCGGCAGGGCGCCGGCGAAGTCTTCGAATTCATCATGGATCATTGCAGTATCCCGGCCTGCTGAGCGGCCCCGTTCACAATGTCCAGTGCGGCCTCGTCGCTGGCAAATTTCTGTTGTGCCTCTTCAAGGATGACCAATGCTCGGGATGCATCCCCCATCACCGTCAGTGCGGTGATCAGCTGGGCCCATTCCTTAGCAGTTCCACCTTCGGTGGCCAGCCGTTCGGACAGCCCTTCAACCATGCCGCGGATCATATCCTGGCGGTCGCCGTCTTCCATCTCTGATGCGGCCTGCATGTCTTCGGCCGAGGGGCCAGCCAGCGGCGCCCCAGCGGGAGCTTCGGCGGCGGAGTAATTGATGCCGGCACGCCAGGCGACATCTTCGATCTGTTCGGCGATGGCTATGTTCCACGGGGCATCTGCCGGGCCGTGTTCAAGCGTTTCGCGCCAGATCTGGAAGGCTCTGTCCGGGCGACCGCTTTGTTCCAGCATGACCCCCCAGTAATAGCGCGACGGCCCATGGGCCGAATCTCGACTTAGTGCGGCGCGCAGCTGCTCTTCGGCCTCGGGCGAGACATAGCCGTTGGCGGCCATGATCATCAGTTCCGCGGCTTCGCCGTGGTCCCAGGCCTCGACATCGCCCGACATGATTTCGATGAACTTCATCTTGGCCTGATAAGCGGCGGTAAAGTTGCCCAATGCGGCCTCGTGGCGCGACAACAGGGCCTGACCATCGGCGTCATCTTCGCGTTCCGCCGCCGTTGTGCGCAGCTGTTCGATCAGCTTGCCATAGCTCTCGTCCACTTCGACCGGCTCGCGGGGCGGCACATGGGCTTCGGCCTCGGATTGCGTGGGGCGTTCTTCGGAGGCTTTCTGTGCCAATTCAAGGCGGTAGTCCAACGGCAGATCGATGTAACCGGGGGCACCGATCTGCAGGTACAACAGCGCTGACCCGCCGACCAGAACAACGGTGCTGACAGCGGCCATGGCCAGGGTCGCCCCGCGCGGCTGAGCGCTGCCTGTCTGATGTGCCTGAAGGGCCGCATCGGCCGCCAGAATGCGGCGCGAGATTTCGGTGCGGGTACGGTCGGCATCGCTGTCATTGATCAACCCGCGGGCCAGATCCTTGTCTACTTCGCGCAGCTGCTGACGGTAGACACGCAGATCAAAGGCCGCCGCTGGTTCGCCGCGAGGGCGGGCGCGCAACAGGATAAGGGAAACAAGCGTGGCAAGAGCCAGGGCCAGTACAGTGGTGACGATCCAGAAGGTCATGGGCACTCCGCGATGCAGTTGCCCCCGTCTATCCTGTGCGGTCGGCAGAAAAAAGGGCATTGTCAGCAATGCATCTGCGAAATCCCGCCGCACCGATGTCGTAAAGGTGGATAAATGCGACGAATTACGTCCCGGTTCTGCGCTATGCTTGAGGCATATCTTGGCTGACCACGAACCGATCGGATTCGCCCATGAAACGCTATTCTGTTTTTGCCGTCGCGCGGGAGGCCCTGCGCTATCACACCGGATGGGAGCGCGCCTGGCGCTCACCTGAGCCCAAGCGCCATTACGATGTGATCATCGTCGGGGCGGGGGGCCACGGTCTGGCCACGGCCTATTACCTTGGCAAGAACTTTGGCATCACCAATGTTGCCATCATCGAAAAGGGCTGGCTGGGCGGCGGCAACACCGGTCGTAACACCACCATCATCCGCTCGAACTATCTGCAGGATCCCTCTGCCGCGATCTACGAGAAGGCCCGCAGCCTTTACGAGACGATGAGCCAGGACCTGAACTATAACGTCATGTTTTCACCGCGCGGTGTTTTGATGCTGGCCCAGACCCAGCACGAAATCCGTGGCTACAAGCGCACCGCACATGCCAATGCGCTGCAGGGGGTGGAGACTGAATTTGTCAGCCCCGAACGGGTGAAAGAGATCGTGCCGATCATCAATCTGCACGGGCCGCGCTATCCGGTTCTGGGTGCGCTCTGGCAGGAACGCGGCGGTACCGCGCGCCACGATGCGGTGGCCTGGGGCTATGCACGGGCCTGTTCCGACATGGGCATGGATATCATTCAGCAGTGCGAAGTGCAGGGCGTGCGCGTCGTCAATGGCCGCGTGGCCGGTGTCGACACCACCAAGGGCCCGATTGATTGCGACAAGCTGGGCATGGTTGTGGCGGGCAATGCCTCCGTTCTGGCCGATCAGGCAGGTTTCCGTCTGCCGATGGAATCGGTGGCGCTGCAGGCCATGGTCTCCGAGCCGATCAAACCCTGCATGGATGTGGTGGTGATGGCCAACACCGTGCACGGCTATATGTCACAGTCCGACAAAGGTGAGATGGTCATCGGCGGCGGCACCGACGGATTCAATAACTACACCCAGCGCGGGTCTTTCCACCATATCGAGGAGACCGTCCGCGCCCTGAACGAGACCTTCCCAATGGTGTCGCGCCTGAAAATGCTGCGCCAGTGGGGCGGCATTGTGGATGTGACCGGCGACCGCTCGCCGATCATCTCCAAAACGCCGGTTGGCAACACCTTCGTCAACTGCGGCTGGGGCACCGGTGGCTTCAAATCGATCCCCGGTTCCGGCTGGGCGATGGCCGAGCTGATGGCGACGGGGCATTCGCCGCTGACCGAGGAATTCTCGATCAACCGTTTCCAGGAAGGCAAGTTCATCGACGAAAGCGTCGCCGCCGGGGTGGCGCACTGATGAAACTGCCTGGCCGCATATCTGAGGGAGGCTTCTGATGGCCTATTCCGAAGACATGGCCGAGGTCATGCGCGCCGATCTGGGCGTGGAGCCGGGACTGTCGGAAAAGAAGATGTTCGGCGGGCTCTGCTTTCTGCTGCACGGCCATATGGTCTGCGGCGTCCACAAGGGCGGGGCGATGTTCCGCCCCGGCAAGGCGCGTGAAGCCGAAGCCCTGGAACTGGGCGCGCAGCCACTGTCTTTCACCGGTCGCCCGATGGGCGGCATGGTGGAAGTGGATGATGCCACCTTTGAAGACGATGCATTGCGCATCAAACTGATTGAATTGTCGCTGGCCAATGCCGCCAGCCTGCCGCCCAAAGGATGAAAACATGCTGATCCTTGAATGCCCCTACTGCGGCGTCAAAGCCGAAGAAACCGAACTGCACGCCGGCGGCGAGGCGCATCTGAAGCGCTTTGGTCCCGGATCAACAGATGGTGAGTTTCACGACTACCTGTTCATGCGCGAAAACCCCAAGGGCGTGCATTTTGAACGCTGGCGCCATGCCAATGGTTGCGGCAAATGGTTCCACGCCGCCCGCTGCACCATGACGCTGGAAGTCTTTGGCACCTATTCCGCACAAACCTTCGAGCCGCCGCAGGAGATCCGCGATGCGATCACCGCCAAACGGCCCGGCTGGACATGGCGGGATTTGAAATGACCCCCTGCCTTTGCCAGTTGCACCGCCCGGCGGCACGCCGGGCAGCGCCTGACCGCCCCCACGGGCGGGCGCTACGCTCCCACCCGCGGTCAGGCACTGCCCTCACCGTGATACGCCAACTGAACACCTCTGCCTTTTTCTGTGAAAGGTCCGCACCATGAGCACGCGTCTTGCCAAACAGGGCCGGCTGATCGACCGCAACAAACAGATCGAATTCACCTTCAACGGCAAGCGGATGACCGGCTATGCCGGCGATACGCTCGCCTCGGCGCTGCTGGCCAACGACCAGATGATGGTCGGCCGCTCGTTCAAGTACCACCGCCCGCGCGGGCTGGTGGCTGCGGGCTCGGAAGAGCCGAACGCGCTGATGCAGCTGGGCAGTGGGGATCGCTATGAACCCAACCAGCGCGCCACCACAACCGAGCTGTTCTCGGGTCTGAGCGCCAAGTCGCAGAACCACTGGCCGAACCTCGAGTTCGACGTGCTGGCGATCAACAACAAGCTGGGCCGTTTTCTGACGGCGGGCTTCTACTACAAGATGTTCATGTACCCGCGCGCCGCGTGGAAACATGTGTACGAGCCGATCATCCGCGCCTCGGCCGGACTGGGCAAAGCGCCGGACAAGGAAACCAAGGACGCCGACACCTACGAGCATTTCTACTTCTTTGCAGACGTAGTCGTGGTCGGCGGCGGTGTCGCTGGTCTGCAGGCGGCCAAAGCTGCCGCAGCCTCGGGCGCCAAGGTTCTGGTGCTGGAGCAGAACGCCTATTGGGGTGGCCGCGCGCCGGTTGATGGCGGCACCATCGACGGTGAAGCACCAGAGGCTTGGATCGAGAAGACCCGCGCCGAACTGGCGGCAATGGACAACGTCACGCTGCGCGACCGCTGCATGGCCTCGGGTGTTTATGACCACGGCTATGTGCTGGGGTATGAGCGCCTGACCGATCACGCGCCGGGGCAGGGTGGCCCACGCCACCGTCTATGGCGCATCCGTGCCAAACAGATCGTCACCGCAACCGGTGCGATTGAACGCCCGCTGTCCTTTGCTGGCAACGATGTGCCCGGCGTGATGCTGGCGGCCTCGATGCGCGACTACGTGGTGAACTGGGGTGTGACTCCGGGCCGCAAGGTAGTTGTCGCAACCAACAATGATGATGCCTACCGCACCGCGTTGGTGCTGCATGAGGCTGGCTGCGACGTGGTCCGCATTCTGGACGCGCGCAACAACGGTGGCGGTGATTTGATGGAGGAAGCCCGCCAAAAGGGCATCCGCGTCGAATGCGGCCGTGCCATCGCCAAGGTCAGCGGCGGCAAGCGTGTGAAGAAAGTCGCGATCTGTGCCCAGAACGGAACCGGTGGCGCACAGGAAGAGATCGAGGCCGATGCAGTTGCCATGTCCGGCGGCTGGTCGCCGGTTGTGCACCTGTGGTCCCATTGCGGCGGCAAGCTGAACTGGGATGACGCGCAGGCGCATTTCCGTCCCGATGCCGCACGTCCGCCGCTTGGCGACAACGGCAAGGGGTTTGTGGTAGCGGCAGGCTCTGCTGATGGTGAAATGGCTCTGGGGCCTGTGCTGGTCAACGCCTCCGCGGCGGGCTCCAAAGCGGCTGAGGACGCAGGCTTCCCGGCAAAAACCGTGGCAGCTGCGGCTGGTGTGGACAGTGTTGAAGCGCCGATGGAGGCTGTCTGGCTGATGCCCGCACAGGCTGACATTGGACTGCGGATGAAGTCCTGGCTGGACTATCAGAACGACGTCAAAGTGTCGGATGTGCAGCTGGCGGCCCGCGAAGGCTATGAGAGTGTCGAACACACCAAGCGTTACACCACGCTTGGCATGGCGACGGATCAGGGGAAGCTCAGCAATATCAACGGTCTGGCGATCCTTGCTGACAGTCTGAATTCGGAAATTCCGCAAGTGGGCACCACCACCTTCCGCCCGCCTTACCATCCGATTTCCATGGGTGTGATCGGCGGCGAAGCGCGCGGTGACATCTTCCAGCCGGTGCGCAAAACACCGATGTACGAATGGAATGATACCAACGGTGCGGACTGGGAACCGGTTGGCCACTGGCGCCGCCCCTTCGCATATGTGAACAAGGGCGAAAGCGTGCATGACGCGGTCAACCGCGAGGTAAAGAACACCCGCGAGAACCTCGGCCTGCTGGATGCTTCCACCTTGGGTAAACTGGTCGTCAAAGGCCCGGATGCCGGCAGGTTCCTCGACATGATGTACACGAACATGATGTCGACGCTGAAGATCGGCAAATGCCGCTATGGTCTGATGTGTTCGGAAAACGGCTTCCTGATGGATGACGGCGTTGTCGCCCGCATCGACGAAGACACCTGGCTGTGCCACACCACCACCGGCGGTGCCGAGAGTATCCACGGCCATATGGAAGAGTGGCTGCAGACCGAATGGTGGGACTGGAAAGTCTATGTCGCCAATGTGACCGAGCAGTTCGCCCAGATCGCCGTGGTTGGCCCCAACGCCCGCAAGGTGCTGGAAAAGCTGAACACTGCCGCTGGCGGTGGCATGGATCTGTCGAAAGAGGCGCTGCCCTTCATGGAATGGCGTGACGGCAAGATCGGCGGCTATGACGCGCGCGCCTACCGGATCTCTTTCTCTGGCGAACTCAGCTACGAGATCGCGGTTCCCGCCTCGCAGGGCCTCGCCTTCTGGAACGCGATTATGGAGGCGGGCAAAGAGTTCGGCGTGATGCCTTACGGCACCGAAACGCTGCACATTCTACGGGCCGAAAAAGGCTTTATCATGATCGGGGACGAGACCGACGGAACCGTGATCCCGCAGGATCTCAACCTGCAATGGGCGCTGTCCAAGAAGAAAGAAGACTACCTCGGCAAACGGGCGCATCTGCGCAGCCATATGGCGGATCCCGACCGCTGGAAACTGGTGGGTCTGGAAACTGTCGATGGCTCGGTTCTGCCCGATGGTGCCTATGCACTGGGTGAGGGCATCAATGCCAACGGTCAGAAGAATGTGATCGGGCGGGTGACCTCGACCTACTTCTCAGCCACCCTTGATCGCGGCATTGCGATGGGGCTGGTCAAACACGGTCCCGACCGCATGGGAGAGGTGATCACCTTCCCCGGCACTGACGGCAAAACCTATGAGGCCAAGATCGTTGATCCGGTCTTTTACGACAAGGATGGGGAGAAGCAGAATGTCTGATCCGGTAAGCGCACTGAACGGCGCCCGCTTTGACGGGATTGCATCGGTCGAAGAGGCGGGCCTCTGCGGCATGATCACCCTGCGCGGTGATTTCGCCTCGGCAGGGTTTGCAGCGGCGGTGAACTCCATTACCGGAGCCGCCCTGCCAGAGGTGGGCCGCATCGCAGAAGGCACCGAGGGTGCCGCCGCGTGGATGTCCACGGATGAGCTTCTTTTGATGGTGCCTTATGCAGAGGTCGAAGCCCGGCTTGCGGCCTTGAACGAGGCCCTGAAGGGCGAGCACGCGCTGGCGGTCAATGCATCGGATGCGCGGGCTGTGTTTCGCATCTCTGGTGATGGCGCACGCGAGACACTGGCCAAGGTGGCCCCGGTTGATCTGTCGGCTGAGGCTTTCCAGCCGGGCGATTTCCGCCGCAGCCGCATGGCGCAGGTGGCAGGGGCTTTCTGGCTGAACGGCGAGGGCACCTTTACCGTTGTCTGCTTCCGCTCGGTTGGGGAATACGTGTTTAAATTGCTGAGCGCATCGGCACACCCGCAATCGGCGGTTGGTATTTACAAGGCGTGAATTCTTGACTTGACCTTATCGCGCTATAGTGGTGTTTCCTCCAGCAATTAAACTGGAGGAAACTTTTGTGCTGAGAATTTTGGCTGCTGCTGTATTTTCAATCACTTCGTCTGCGGCTTTGGCCGGTGAAGTCACATATAGCTGCAAGTACAAGGAACATGGGACCCATGGATGGATCCCCCCTGAGGCGATCTATGTGGTGGATGCCGAAAAGGGCAGTGTTATTGCCTATGACGGGTTAATTCACGAGTCGGTTGGAAAGCCTATTCCCGTAGAGGCCACACTGGATGACGCCGGAAAATACGTTCTGAAGTGGCAGTTGAAAAACCTTGGCGCCAAAAACGGGTCGGGTATTACTGCTAACTACCGGGTTTTCCTCGACGTTAAGCGGAACAAGGCGCACATGAAAATGATTCTGCCTGCCTACGCTAACCGCGACCGCGGTACGGCGAAATGCGTGGTCAAAAGCTAAAACTCTATTGGGCGGGCCCTGGGCCCGCCTCTTAGGTGAAAAGAAACGTCGGAAACCCGCTGAGAGCCCGCTTGCTTGCCAGGGCCGCAAAACCATCGGTTCCCGTCCCGTCCTCGCGGCACTCACCGTAGAAGGACAGCAACTCAGCCATCTCAGCCATTTTCACCGCACGGTCCTCTTCGGCCAGAAACGGCGCATGGGTGGATAGGAACAGCGCCGGGCGATGCTCTTTCAGCCAGGGGATCAGCTGTTTCAACACGCTGAATTCCGCACCTTCAATGTCCATTTTCACCAGCGACACACGGGACAAATCCGCCTGCGCGGCAAAGGCATCCCAGCCAACGGTCAGCACGTCTGATCCGTGGTCGCCGTCGGCCAGCAGGCTGGTCATACTGTCGCCTGCCTCACCGCCAAAGGACGCCATGCGGGCAATGCCAAACCCATCGCTGAGCGCCACGGAAAAGGCCGAGACATTGGTCATCCGGTTCAGTTCAAGGTTCCAGGCCAGATGGCGGAAGGCAACAGGATCGGGTTCAAAACACATCACCCGACGGGCTTTGCGCGCGCCATACAGAACAGTGGGGCCTATCCAGGCACCAATGTCGAGATAATCGTGGTCCGCGTCCAGATGAGCGTCCAGCACCGCAAAGGTTTCCGGCTCCCAGGTTCCGGCACTGGCCTTGCGCCAGAACTTGGAATGATAGGGGTCCAGTTTGAAGGCCTCACCGTTCAGGGAGCCGGCATAATAGCCGCGGGCCCGGTAGGCCATTTTCCTCAGGCGGATGGCTGCATCGCTGAACATGTCTGTCCCTTTGTGTTTCCGCACATATGACTTGCGCGGTTTTATCCTCTTGGCCCTTGACCTGCCTGCGGTGGTTCCGCATGTATCTGCGCAGGAAACGCAACTTATTTGACAGGGGGCCACCATGGCTTTTGAACTTCCCGATCTTCCTTATGCACATGACGCGCTGGCTTCCAAGGGCATGTCCGCAGAAACCCTGGAATACCACCACGACCTGCACCACAAAGCTTATGTCGACAACGGCAACAAGCTGATCGCCGGCACCGAGTGGGAAGGCAAGTCCCTGGAAGAGATCATCAAAGGCACATACGACGCATCGTCGGTTGCCCAGAACGGCATCTTCAACAACATCTCGCAGCTGTGGAACCACAATGAGTTCTGGCAGATGATGGGCCCGGATGGCAGCGCGATGCCGACCGAGCTGGAGAAAGCTCTGGTTGAATCCTTTGGTTCGGTTGACGAGTTCAAGTCGCAGTTCTCTGCCGCTGGCGCTGGCCAGTTCGGTTCTGGCTGGGCCTGGCTGGTGAAGAACGCTGACGGTTCGCTGGCCGTGACCAAGACCGAAAACGGCGTCAACCCGCTGTGCTTCAACCAGACCGCACTGCTGGGCTGCGACGTGTGGGAACACTCCTACTACATCGACTTCCGCAACAAGCGCCCGGCCTACCTGTCGAACTTCCTCGACAACCTGGTCAACTGGGAAAACGTTGCTTCCCGTCTGGGCTAAGCCCTTCGGAAGCTGAAAGTTTCAACGCCCGGCCACTTTGGCCGGGCGTTTTGCGTTTGTCAGAGCTGTTCGTAGCGACAAGTGAAATGGCGCATCAGCTTGGGCTCATGAGTGATCCGCAATCCCTTCAGCGATCGTCTGATCTCGGCCAGTTCCTCGAACGCTTCAAGGATGTAATCGGCGTGGCTCTGCGTGTAAGTCCGGCGTGGCATGGCGAGGCGAACCAGATCCATGGCGGCGGGTTTTTCGCTGCCATCGGGCTGGCGGCCAAACATCACGGTGCCAATCTCGGCGGTGCGGATGCCTGCAATCTCGTATAATGCCACGGCCAGTGCCTGACCGGGATATTCCAGCGGCGGGATGTGATCCAGCCAGCTGCGCGCATCAATAAAGACCGCATGGCCACCGGCCGGTTTCACCACTGGCACACCTAGGGCGTCCAGTCGTTCGACGATGTATTCATTGGTGCGGATGCGGTAGCGCAGGTAATCCTCGTCAACGATCTCAGTCAGCCCCTGCGCCAGCGCCTCCATGTCGCGCCCGGCAAGGCCGCCATAGGTGGGGAAGCCCTCGGTACGGATCAGGTGGGTGCGGGCAACCTCGGCCAGATCGTCATCGTTCAACGCCAGCCAGCCGCCGATATTGCCAAAGGCGTCCTTCTTGGCGCTCATCGTCATGCCATCAGCCACGGCAAAGCAATCCCGCACGATATCAGGGATGGAGCGGTCCTGCTGGCCGGGTTCGCGCTGTTTGATGAACCAGGCGTTTTCGGCAAAGCGGCAACCGTCGATGATGAAAGGTTTGCCAAAAGCGCGGGCCAGCTCTGCCACGGCGCGGATGTTTTCCAATGCCACCGGCTGACCGCCACCTGCGTTGTTTGTGATAGTCATCATCACACAAGGAACAGCATCGCCGTGTTCTTCAAGGAAGCGGGCCAAACGGGGCAGATCCATATTGCCCTTGAAAGGGTGCAGCGATGCGGGATCCGTGCCTTCGCCTATCACCAGATCATGGCCCTCGGCGCCTGAGGCTTCGATATTGCCCCGCGTGGTATCGAAATGGGTGTTGTTGGGGATCTTCTTGCCCACGCCGCCAAAGATCGAGAAGAGGATCGCCTCGGCTGCGCGACCCTGATGGGTGGGGATGATGTGTTTGAAGGGCATCAGGTTCTGCACCGCATCGCGGAAGCGGTAGTAAGATGGTGATCCGGCGTAGCTTTCATCGCCGCGCATCACCGCCGACCATTGCGCTGCAGACATCGCGCCAGTGCCGCTGTCGGTCAAAAGATCGATCAGCACGTCATCGGCGTCCAGTGTGAAGGTGTTGAAATTGGCCTTGCGGATCAGCGCCTCGCGTTCGGCGCGGGTTGTCATGCGGATCGGTTCGACGGATTTGATGCGGAAGGGTTCGATGATGGTTTTCATCATTCAGGGCTCCTGTACTGGCCCCGGATGACACGCGGCAACTCGGTTCGCGAAGGGGCCATCGCGCCACGGTTGCCCGCATATCTGCGGACCGCGATCAGCGCCCATAAAGTTGCAAGCGGAACTATGTGATGAGGTCCGGCCGCCGTCAACGGGGCCGGGTCGGGATGTGGCGCTGCGCCGCAGGGCGCCTTAGTGGCCGAGAGCGGCCAGCGCCTGTTCAGGTGTATCTGCCCAGATCAGCGCATCGCGGCTGGCAGCACCGGCAAAGCCTTCCGCGACGATGTGGTCGATCAAGGCCCGCAGCGGCTCCCAGTAGCCTTCGGTGTTGAGGATCACCACCGGCTTGTCGTGCAGCCCCAGCTGGGCCCAGGTCACCGCCTCGAAGAGTTCATCCAGTGACCCCATGCCGCCGGGCAGCACCACCACCGCGTCGGCGTTATACAGCATCACCTTCTTGCGTTCATGCATGGTTTCGGTGACCACATAGGTGGTGAGATCCTTCTTGCCGACCTCGCGTTTCACCAGATGTTCGGGGATCACCCCAAAGGTCTCGCCGCCCGCTGCCTGCGTGGCGCGCGCCACGATGCCCATCAGACCGACATCACCAGCGCCATAGACCAGCCGTAAACCGTGCTTTGCAAGCCGCGTTCCCATCTCTTCTGCGGCCTCGGCATAGGCGGGCATTGCTCCGTCGCGTGAGCCGCAATAGACACAAACAGATTTCACAGTCATGGGTTTGCCTTTCAAGGCTGTGTTATTGGGGAAGAAAACTTGTTTTGATCCCTGATAGCTTGATTGTTAGGCTGGCTCAACTGAGCGGGAGGTTACATCCCGCCGGAAGAAAGGGATATCATGGCGGGAACAGTCGGAAGCGGGGGGCTGGGTGCCCTCTCAATTGGTGGCATTGCAGCGGCGGCGGTCGTGGCAGGCAGTGTGGTGGCATATTTGAGCGGGGTCTTTGACCCAGCAGAGCCCGTGGTGCCGGTCGTACCAGTCGTGGCTGATGCCGCATCCAATCAGAACGCGGCGCCAGAGCCTGCCGATGCCCCGGCAACAGAAGTTGCACCGGTTGACGGCGACACCGAAGCTGCGGTGACCGAAGAGGCCACTGTTCAAGCCGACACCGCCGAGGAAGAAGCTGTTCAGGTCGAGACCACGCAGGAAGCCCCGGCAGAGGAAGCCGAGGTGAACACAGGTGATCAACCTGCCGAACCCGCATCGCAAGATCCCTCTGCCCAAGAAACAGAGACCGCTGGCGCAAGCCAGGACGCTGCTCCGGTGGCTGAAGACACCGCGCCCGTGGTCGCTGCTGATCCCGTGGCCGATGTCGCGCAAGAGGGTGCTCCCGTTGCGGAGGCGATAGAAGAGGCCGCCGCGGAGGATGCGGTTGCGGAACCGGCTGTAGACCCTGCTGCAGAACCGGTCGCAGAGCTGGCCGAGGAAGCCGCAGCGGCAACAACCGTCGCCGAGACCGCAGAAACTGCAGCAGAAACAACTACCGAGGCGGCGCAGGCTGCAGAGCCAGCAGAGGAAGCGCAGGCCGATACCGCTGCGGGCACCGAAACCGCTGCGCCAACGCAGGAAGATGTTTTTGTTCTGGTGCCGCCGCAGCTGGATACCGTGCGCTTTGAAACCGATGGCAACGGTCTGATCGCCGGGCGCGCGCAGGCCGGGGTGGAGGTGGCCGTGCTTTTGGACGGTGAGGTTCTGGACCAGTTCAAGGTGGATGCCGGAGGGGAGTTTGTTGCCTTCGTCATAGCGCCGCCCAGTGAAAACCAGCGCGTGTTGTCGCTGATGGCATCACATGAGGGCATGTCGGTTGCCTCGGAGGCGAGCTTCATCCTGGGGGCGACGCAGGTCCGTGTCGCCGCCGCTGAACCCGCTGTTGCAACCACGGCCGAACCGGTTGCGGACGAGCCGGCGCAAGATGCCGCCGCCGCGACAGATGTCGCGCAGCCCCCAGCTCCGGAAGGAACCGACACAGAAACGGCGGCGGAAACCACGCCCTCGACCACCACCGAGGCGACAGACACCGCAGAGGTGGTTGCCGAGGTGCCGCCGGTTCAGACGACGGCACCGGCCGCAGTGGCCGTTTTGCGCGCGGATGCCAGCGGGATTACCCTTGTTCAGCCCGGCACCGCCGAAACTGCGGATACGGTTGCGCTGGATACGCTCAGCTATTCGGATGCCGGAAATGTGGACATCGCTGGCCGGGCCACGCCCGACTCCATCCTGCGGGTCTATGTGGACAATACGACCAAGGGCGATCTGCGCACCAATGCGGATGGCAGCTGGTCGGCCAGCCTCAGCGATATTGAACCCGGCGCCTATTTGCTGCGGGTGGATGAGGTCACCGCCCAGGGCATCGTGCTGAGCCGAGTAGAGACACCCTTTACCCGCGAAGCGCCCGCTGCGCTGGCCGAAGCCGTGCCCGAGGTCGACCCGCAGGCGCCGGAACCGTTGCTGCGAGCGATCACCGTCAACAAGGGTGACAGCCTCTGGGCCATCTCGCGCAAGGCTTACGGTGACGGGCGGCTTTACGTGCGTCTGTTTGATGCCAACCGGAACGAGATCAAGGATCCCGATCTGATCTATCCCGGTCAGGTCTTTGCCCTGCCGGAGTGATCCGGCGCGAAACCTGTTGCAAACGCGCCCTTCGGGGCGCGTTTTTTGTTGCCGCGAGTGGCGGAGAACCGCTTGCGCCCCTATGTAGGCAGGCCGGGCAAGGAGAAGACAATGCGCCAGACAGATGACGTTACCGCCGCTGATGAGCGCCGCTCCAGCACCCGGACACTGAAAAAGGTGGCACCCTATCTGTGGCCCGATGACAAGCCTTGGGTCAAAAAACGGATCGTTCTGGCGATGGCGATGCTGGTCCTGGCCAAGATGATCGCGGTCTATACGCCGATGCTCTACAAGATGGCGGTGGACAATCTGGCGGGCGAGGGTGTGCCAGTGCTGGCGCTGGGCGCGGTTGGGATCACGGTGGCCTATGGCATGGCGCGGATCATGACCATCGGCTTTCAGCAGCTGCGTGATGCGATTTTTGCCCCGGTTGGCCAGCGCGCCCTACGCCAGTTGGCGCTGGAGACCTTCACCCATATTCACCGACTATCCTTGCGCTATCACATCACCCGCAAGACCGGCGGCCTTAGCCGGATTATCGAGCGCGGCGTCAAGGGCGTCGAATTCCTTCTGCGCTTTCTGGTGTTCTCCATCGGGCCCTTGATCCTTGAGTTGACCATGGTCGCGGTGATCCTCGCCGTGGTCTTTGACATCCGCTATCTGCTGATCGTTGCTGGCACCATTGCGCTCTATGTCTGGTTCACCTTTGCGGTTACCGAATGGCGGGTGAAGCTGCGCCGTGAGATGAACAAGCAGGACACCGATGCCAACCAAAAGGCGATCGACAGTCTGCTGAACTTTGAAACAGTCAAATATTTCGGCGCCGAGGCGCGCGAGGCCGCACGCTATGACGTGGCGATGAAAGCCTATGAGGGGGCGGCGCTGAAGACTGCCTATTCACTGGCCTTCCTCAACTTCGGCCAGTCGGTGCTGATCACCGGTGGACTTGTCGGCGTCATGGTTCTGGCCGCGATGGGCGTTCAATCGGGCGATCTGACTGTGGGTGATTTCGTCATGGTCAACGCCTATATGATCCAGATCACTGTGCCTCTGAACTTCCTCGGCACCGTCTACCGTGAAATCCGCCAGAGCCTGGTCGACATGGGAGAGATGTTCGATCTGCTTGAACAGCCCGAGGAGGTCTCCGACAAGCCCGGCGCGGCGGAGCTGAAGGTGAACGGCGGTAAGGTGACGTTGGAGGATGTGCGGTTCTCTTATGACCCTGAGCGCGAGATCCTGAAAGGCGTGTCGCTGGAGGTGCCGGCGGGCCAGACTGTCGCCATCGTTGGTGCAACGGGGTCCGGCAAATCCACCATCGGCCGGCTGCTGTTCCGGTTCTATGATGTGACCGGCGGGGCGCTGAAGGTGGACGGGCAGGACCTTCGGGATGTGACCCAGACCAGCCTGCATGACGCCATCGGCGTGGTGCCGCAGGACACGGTGCTGTTCAATGACACCATCCGCTATAATATCGGCTATGGTCGCGCGGGCGCCACGCAGGACGATATCGAACAGGCCGCCCGCGATGCGCAGATCCACGATTTCATTCAGCAATTGCCGGATGGGTACGACACCACGGTAGGTGAGCGCGGGCTGAAACTGTCGGGCGGTGAAAAACAACGCGTCGGCATCGCCCGCACCCTGCTGAAAAACCCGCCGGTGCTGTTGCTGGATGAAGCAACCTCTGCGCTGGACACCGATACCGAACAGGAAATCAAAGAGGCGCTGGCCCGCGCCGGGCAGGGGCGCACGGTGATCACCATCGCGCACCGCCTGTCGACCATTGCCGAGGCCGACCGCATTGTGGTGCTGGAACAGGGCGAGATCGCCGAGCAGGGCACCCATGATGAGCTGCTGGCCTCTGAGGGGCGTTATGCCCATCTGTGGAGCCGCCAGCAGGCCGAACAGGACGTGGTCTGAGCGCGCAGGTGCAGGGCGCAGAGGCTTTTCTGGTCAGCTCTGTTAGCCAGCTATGGTTAGACTGACTTGCCGACCGCTCTGCCAATCCGCAGGCGGTCTTACGAAGAACAGAGTGTCATGCTTCTGATCTGCGCTTCGTTTACGCCCAGCTTCTGCATCAGGGCAAGGCTGGGCAGCTCTGAATTGACATTCAGAAGGGATTGATTGGCCGTTTTGACAGCCTGGAAGGTCGCCGCGCCGATCATCCCATCAACTGACCCTGCACTGAACCCGTTATTGTTTAGCATGGTCTGGAGGAGCTTTGCGGTTTCGGCGGCACGAAAGTCTCCGTGTCCGCAATAACGGTCCGGCACGCTGGCCCGCGACACCCAGACCGGAAGGTTCTTCTGATCCTGCGGTGGTGCCAATGCATTGCGCGCGAATAGATGCCTTTGGCGCGATGACAACCCGGCCAAGGCCATGCCGATGGAGCCGTGGTGCATTTCTTCATACAGGTAGGCTGCAAGAGATTTGTCTGCGTCAGTGCAGGCGAGACCGTCTATCGGATACTGGTCCTGACACCCATCCGTGAGTATCGAACAGAATTCGTCCCAGCAGATTTCGTATTTCCAGGGTTCATTGTTGGACTGCGCCCCAAAACAGGCAAAGTCGTCATGAGCGGAATAGGTAATAAAGCTGTTCTTCCGAAGCTGGAGGTTTTCGAGAAGACCAATGGGCATTCTATTGTGTTTCGCTTCAAATTCACCGGCGCAAAGTGAAAGGATGCCGGCGCGATCAGGCGGAAGATCCTCACGCGGTTCCTCTAGGAACACTGTGCCAAGGCTCTTCAGTTGCGGAACCGAAAGGTAGTACATGCTGTCAGGTGGCGTTGCATACATTTTTTCCAGTATTGGCATGCTGACCCGGGCGCTCAGGAAATTGTGGATTGTTTCGGCTTTGACGCTGTCGAATATCTCTAGGAGTTTATAAACGTTTTCAGTGGTGTGAAGATCTTGCGGCAGGTCAATAGAGGGGCGATGCACGCCTAACTTTGCGGTCGCGTGGGCAAACCTGCGTGGAAAGAACAGGTCTTCATATTGGGAGAAACCGGCAAAATAAACCAAGCTGCAGGCCGATGCGCAGACTGCATCCACACCAAGATAGGTGGCAAATTGATTATCCCTGACGATCTGCGCAATCTTCAGGCTTTCGCTCAGGCTGCCGCCGGGGCTGTTTAGCGATATCACATTGTTAAAGGGGCAGTAGCCCTCCTCATAACAATTGGACAGGTTATTGTCGCTCAGCAGCTTGGCGAGTGTTTCTGCGTCTCCCTTTTCAATTTGGCCGGAAATCTCGATCACTCGGCCAAGGCGGGCGCTGAAAAACGCGGCCCCGTAGAGGTTCTCGTGAATGGACCCGCCGCCGTCTGCCATCAGGCGTGGCCCGCCGTTCCAAAACCAGATGCCAAGCCCGCCTTCGCCTGCGACTTCTTTGAGCGTATCAGGGGTGCCTGTGCCTGTAGGGCGGGCTTCTGGGCTGTTGGGCTGGCAATCGTATTCCTGAAAGGGTTGGAAGTCACCCATCCAATTATCACTGTTTGAAAACAGACACTTGTCCAGTATCGGGTTGCTGTCCGATATGTGGAATTCAGCGGCGAGTGCTCTCGGAGGTGACAAGATGATCAAGACAATCAGTATGGATACAACCCAAAGTATTTGATTTGTTGTCAAAACCCATGGGCGGAAGCGGGATATGTCGGAGGAATTACTCATGCCCCCGACTGTCATCCTTGGCAGTGCCACAGTCAATAAATATGAGCGTATAGAAAGGCTTCCGGGTCATGCGACACCACGCTGATTGAAGGATCGGTGGTGTGATGGAAGATAACCAACACAGGCAAATGCGGCGCTTACAAAGCTCAAAAGAAAACGGCCGGCGAAGGGGTGTCCTTCGCCGGCCGCGTTTTTGTCACAGGGTCATCAGACCTTGATCTTGTTCTTGGCCAGCACGTTGTAGAGCACGGCGCCAAGCGCGGCACCAATCACCCAGGCGTAGCCGGACAGGAAGCTCAGATCCGGCACCCAGACGGTCGCAACAGAGAACACAGCCGCAATACCGAAGGCCTGCACAGCAGCGCCGTTCCAGCCGTTGTTGTAGTGGTAACGGCCGCCATCCATATTGTAGAGATCGTCTTCGTCCAGCTGTTCTTTGCGGAACGTGTAGTAGTCAACGATCATGATGCCGAAGATCGGTGCCATGCACGCGCCCAGGGTGTTCACAAAGGGTGCGATGCCGAACGAGCTGATGTAGGCGTTCCAGAAGCCGCCGATGACCAGCGCCAGGGCCGAGGTGATCAGACCGGCGTTGCGGAAGGAGATCTTCTCGGGTGCCAGGTTGGAGATACCGTTCACCGCGGGAACAAAGTTGGCCACCAGGTTGATGCCAACGGTTGCCGCGAAGAAGGTGATCGCCGCGATCACGCCCAGCAACACGGAGTCTGTGCGCTCAACGATTTCGGTCGGGTTGGTGATGGCTTCGCCGTATACAACGGCTGCACCACCGGTGGTCAGCAGCGCCAGCGCCGAGAACAGGATCATGTTCAGCGGCAGGCCGGCCAGGTTGCCCATTTTCATGGCAGACTTGTCTTTGGCATAGCGCGAGAAGTCCGAGAAGTTGATCATCACAGCCGAGAAGTACGCAACCATGGTGCCGACGATGGCGATGAAGCCTTTGATCTCGGTGGCGATGGTGCCTTCGGGGTTGGCGAAGATGGTCGCGGTCGCCGACAGCAGCTGGCCGTCAGATTTCTGCCACAGAACGACCACCAGGCCGATCATCACCAGGTAGACGAAGGGGCCTGCGATGTTGAGGAAAGTCTCAACCCAGCCCATGCCACGCCAGAAGATGACGATGTGGAAGGCCCAGACGATCACGAAGGAGACCCAGTCAACGCCGGTCATGCCCATGATCTCGGTGCCGCCCTCGATGCCGGTGATCAGCTTGATCAGAAGCGACAGCGCGGTCGAGGCGAAGTAGACCTGCACACCGTACCAGAAGACGGCGACGGTTGCGCGCAGAACAGCGGGTAGTTTGGAGCCGGCGGTGCCGAGGCTGGCACGGGCAAAGACTGGATAGGGGATGCCGTATTTCTCACCGGCCGCGCCAGAGAGGTTCACCATCCACATCACGAAGAAGCCGGCGAAAATCAGGGCAGCAAATGCAGTCCAGCCGCCAACGCCATACGAAATGAACAGGGACGCAACGAGCGAATAGCCAAACAGCGACTGAACGTCGTTTGCCCAGATGTTGAAGATGGCGAACCAGCCCCAGGTCTTTTCGTCGGCGCTGACCGGGTTGAGCGTATGGGTGCTCTCGCCTGCCATCGTGTCGCCATGGGCGACATGGGTTTCAGTGGTTGCAGTCATTATTTCCTCCCAGGATCCCGCGTCCCTGCGGCATATTGGATGGCGCAAAACAGGATCAAAAATTAAACTTGCAACTAACATTTTACAAAATATCATAGTTAAGCTTCTAGAAAGAACTTCAGATAGCACCTTATTGACATATTAGGAAATGCACTGGCCGGGGGAGGGCCGGCGATGACCCGAAATCAGGACGTTCAGCTTATGGCAGACCGGGCGCAGGATGCGCTGGAAGCTGCGTTGCAGAAAGGAGATCTGCGCGAGGGGCAGTTCCTTTCCATGCCGCAACTGATTGAAATAATAGACTTTCCTATATCCGCTGTGCGGGAGGCAGTGAAGCAGGCAAGTTCAAAGGGGCTTCTGACCACTCTGCCGAAACGCGGTGTTCAGGTCATGGAAGCCCGCCCAGATGTCATCCGCGAGTGTCTGGACTTCAGGATGGTGCTGGATCAGGAAGGCGCGCGCCGCCGGATTGCCCGTAACGATCTGTCTGGCCTGACAGAGCTTCGGACAGCGCATCAGGAGATGCTGGACCATGCCCGCAATCCCGGTGTCGGCGATCTTCCGCCCATGGCCATTGCGGTGGATGTTTCATTGCATGACTTCCTGGCGGGGGGGCTGGGCAATGGACATCTGGAGAAAGTTCATGCCTCCAATCGGCTGCGCATCAGCATTATCCAAAACTCGCGTCCCTTCCTGCAGGTCAGGATTGCCTCGGCGATGCAGGAGCATCTTGCGATCATTGACGCGCTGGAACGCCGTGAGGCCGAAGAGGCCGTAGGCGCGATCCGGTTCCATTTCGAACAGACCTTGCAGTGGTGGGGGGTCGCCTGACCAGAGGCATGTCTCCCTGTGTCACCCGGCGGTTGCTGGATCAGACGGGGGCGTGACCGCGACAATGCCCTGCGCGGCCATGTCACCGATATCGCTGCTGCTGAACCCCAATTCGCGCAATATCTTCGCGCTGTCAGCCCCGAGAGCGGGCGGTGGACCCGCGAGCTGCGGGCCGCCGTGCGCAAAGCTAAACGCCGCCACCGGCAGCCTGTCAGGACCATCCTGTGCCAGCGGCTCTCCATAGTCCTGCAGCACGGGCCGCGAGCGGATCTGTTCCTCGGCCAGAGCCTCCTCAATGCGGCGTACGCGGGCGGCGGGGACACGGGCTGCGTTGAACAACGCCTCCCACTCATCGGCGGTTTTATCCTTGATCCGGGCGAGGATCAGCGCGCGGTCCTGGTCGGCGGTTTGCATCAGGTCATCTCGGGCCTGGGTCAGCACCTCATCGGCGCGGGCATCATGGCCCAGCACCCGCATGAGGGCAGAAAACTGGGGAATGGTGTATCCGGCCAGTGCAATCCAGCCATCGGCCGTTTCATATAGCGAATTGGAGGGGCGGCGGGGCTGCTCATTGCCAAAGGGGCGCGAGGCAACCCCACTGGCAACCGTTTCCGTCACATGGGCCGTCAGCATCATCAGGGCCGCATCGGCCATCGACAGATCAATGCGCTGCCCTTTGCCGGTCGTTTCACGCTGAAACAGCGCTGCTGAGATGGCAAAGGCAGCCTGCGCGCCGGTGCCATAGTCAATGAGTGGCGCGCCGATCCGCAAAGGGGGCGTATCCGGCTCCCAGCCGTTCAGCGCCATCATGCCCGAATAGGCCTGGATGACGAAATCATAGGCCGGGTGTTCCGCCTTGGGGCCGGTGCGGCCATAACCGGTCATCGAGCAATGGATGAGCGTTGGGTTGACCGCCTCCAGATCATCGGCACCAAGCCCGAGCCGGTCCAGTGCATTGCCAGCATAGTTCTGCACAACCACATCGGCGGTGCGCACCAGCTTCAGGAATACCTCCTTGCCCTCTGGTGTTGCCAGATTGAGCGCGAGGGACTTCTTTCCGGCCGCATGCGCCATATAGCCGATGCCGGTCAGTGCTGCGTTCAGAGCGGGAGAAGAACCCTCGTCGCGGGTCATATCCGGGCAATGGGGTGGTTCGATCTTTATGACTTCGGCACCGAGGGCTGCAAACTGGTGGGTTGCAAAGGGACCAGCGTAGACATGGGTCAGGTCGAGAACTCGAATTCCGCTAAAGGGCTGCATAATATCGCTTTTCCTGGACAGGCCGAAAATGGCCTTGTCCCGGCAGCCTAGGCGGAATTTGGGCGCGAGACCAAGAAACAAAAGACCTGCTACGCACAAAATAATTGGGGTCTAAATCCGGGTGTTCAGCGCCGTCACGGTGTGAAGACATCGCAACAAAAAAGCACGCCCCCGAAGGGACGTGCCAATGTCGTTTCAGCGGAAGCTCTGGGTCAGTGACCGTTGATCAAAGCCGCTTCGCCAAGGTTGGGCAGCTCGTGCGCGATGCCCTTGTGGCAGTTGATACAGGTCTTTTCGCCGGTGAACAGGAAGCGTTCGTGTGCTTCGGATGCGCGCGGGCTCTGCCGGGTGATGTCCATGGATTCCGAACTGTGGCAGTTGCGGCATTCAAGGCTATCGTTGGCTTCAAGACGGGACCATTCGTTCTGGGCCAGCCGCAGGCGGTGTTCCAGAAACTTCTCGCGGGTGTTGATGGTGCCAAAAAGCTTGCCCCAAACCTCTTTCGAGGCCTGAATTTTGCGGGCGATCTTGTTGGTCCATTCGTGCGGCACGTGGCAATCCGGGCAGGTTGCCCGCACACCAGAGCGGTTCGAGTAGTGAATGGTCGGCTTCAGCTCTTCAAAGACGTTGTCGCTCATCTCGTGGCAGCTGGTACAGAAGGCTTCTGTGTTGGTCACTTCCAGAGCGGTGTTGAAACCACCCCAAAAGACGATACCCATCAGAAAGCCGCCCATGGTCAGCGCGCCAAGAGAATAGTGCACGCTGGGGCGCTTGATCACGCCCCAGGTACGCCGGAGAAATCCGAACATCAGTTGCCCTCCTGACCTGAGACATACTCAAGCACCTGATCAATATCGACAAAGCCGTTTTCGACCAGATCCTTGGTTACGCCCTGCGGCACGTGGCACTGGTTGCAGAAGTAACGGCGCGGCGTCACGGAGGCGAGGAACTGGTTGTCCCGGCTCATGAAGTGGGTGATCGACACCATCGGCGCCTGGCTGATTTCCACCGCGGTCCGCGAGTGGCAGGTCAGGCACTGGTTGGCGTTCAGATCGATCTGGTAGCCGTCGATTTTATGCGGGATCAGCGGCGGCTGTTCGGGATAGTTACGCACCTGACGCAGGTCGGTGTTCTTGACCGGCGCGATCGGCGGCGGGCTGGCGTTTTCAGCCAGCGGGGTGCCGCTGCGCAGGGTTGCGACCGATTCTTGTGCCAGAAGGGGGCTGGCGGAAACCGCCAGCGCCAGAGCCCCAAGAGCGAGTGTTTTGCGGAATGCTTGTTTCATGGTCATGCCCCCAGAGCTTCGATTTTGACCGCGCATTTCTTGAAGTCAGTTTGTTTGGACAACGGATCGGTTGCATCCAGTGTCACCTTGTTGATCAACTGGCGTGCATCGAACCACGGCACAAAGATCAGGCCCTTAGGCGGCTTGTTACGACCGCGGGTCTCAACCCGTGTGTGGATCTCGCCGCGACGCGACGACACTTTGACAGCAGAGCCACGGCGCAGGCCGAGTGCTTTGGCGTCATCGGGGTGCATGTAGCACAGCGCGTCAGGCACAGCCTTGTGCAGCTCAGGCACACGCTGGGTCATCGAACCCGAGTGCCAGTGCTCAAGAACACGACCAGTGGACAGCCAGAAGGGGTATTCCTCATCCGGGACTTCCGCGGGCGGCTCGTAAGGCAGGGCGAAGATGACGGCCTTGCCATCGGGCTTGCCGTAGAATTCAAAGTCCGACCCCGGTGTCACGTAAGGATCCGAGCCTTCTTTGAAGCGCCACTTGGTTTCTTTGCCGTCAATCACGGGCCAGCGCAGGCCGCGGGTCTCGTGGTAGGTCTCGAACGGTGCCAGATCGTGCGCCTTGCCACGCCCAAATGCGGCGTATTCTTCGAACAGGCCTTTCTGGATGTAGAAACCAAAGTCTTCGGCTTCGTGGTTGGCGTATTCATCCGAGGTTTCTTCCAGCGGGAAGGCGTCAACCTGACCGTTGGCAAAAAGCACGTCGAACAATGTCTTGCCTTTGTATTCCGGATTGGCATCCAGAATTTCGGCCGGCCAGACTTCTTCGGTGGTGAAACGCTTGGAAAACTCGACCAGCTGCCACATGTCAGACTTGGACTCACCCGGTGCATCCACCAGCTGATGCCAGAACTGGGTGCGCCGTTCAGCGTTGCCATAAGCGCCTTCTTTTTCCACCCACATCGCGGTCGGCAGGATCAGGTCGGCGGCTTCGCAGGTGACGGTCGGATAGGCATCCGACACCACGATGAAGTTGTCGGGGTTGCGGTAGCCCGGCAGCCCTTCTTCCATCATGTTCGGTGCGGCCTGCATGTTGTTGTTGACCTGCACCCAGTAGGCGTTGATGTCGCCGTCTTTCAGCTTGCGGTTCTGCACCACAGCGTGGGCGCCGTTCCAATCCGGCACGGTGCCTTCCGGCAGCTTCCAGATCTTTTCGGCATAGGCGCGGTGCTCGGGGTTGACCACGACCATATCGGCCGGCAGGCGGTGCGAGAAGGTGCCGACTTCGCGCGCGGTACCACAAGCAGAGGGCTGACCGGTCAGCGAGAAGGGCGAGTTGCCGGGGGTGGAGATCTTACCTGTCAGCAGGTGCAGGTTGTAGAGCATGTTGTTGGTCCAGACACCACGGGTGTGCTGGTTCGCGCCCATGGTCCACAGGGACATGACCTTGACGTTCGGATCGGCATAAAGCTTGGCGATCTTTTCGATGGTCGCCACCGGGACGCCGGACATTTCTTCCGCTTTTTCAAGGGTATACTCGGAAACGAATTCCGCGAACTCCTCGAAGCTCATCGGGTCGGATCCGCCGGAGTTCGGGTTTGCTGCCGCCTGCTGCAGCGGGTGATCGTCGCGCAGGCCGTAGCCGATGTCGGTGACACCTTTGCGGAAGTTCACGTGCTTGGAGACGAAGTCTTCGTTCACCGCACCATTCTGAATGATGTAGTTGGCGATGGCGTTCAGCAGCACCATGTCGGTCTGCGGCGTGAAGATCGCCGGGATGTCGGCCAGATCAAAGCTGCGGTGCTTGAAGGTCGACAGAACAGCAACCTGCGTGCCCGGATGGCTGAAACGGCGGTCCGCGATACGGGTCCACAGGATCGGGTGCATCTCGGCCATGTTGGAACCCCAGAGCACGAATGCGTCTGCGTTCTCGAAGTCATCATAGCAGCCCATCGGCTCGTCGATGCCGAATGTACGCATGAAACCGCCAACGGCCGAGGCCATGCAGTGGCGCGCGTTGGGGTCGATGTTGTTGGAGCGGAAGCCTGCTTTCATTAGCTTGGAGGCGGCATAGCCTTCCCAGACAGTCCACTGGCCGGAGCCGAACATGCCGATGCCCTTGGGGCCTTTTTCGGCCAGGGCTTTTTTCCATTTTTCGGCCATGATGTCGAAGGCTTCATCCCAGGAAACCGGGGTGAATTCGCCTTCTTTGTCATAGACGCCATCGGTCTTGCGCAGCAGCGGCTGGGTCAGCCGGTCCTTGCCGTACATGATCTTGGACAGGAAGTAGCCTTTGACGCAGTTCAGGCCACGGTTCACCGGTGCTTCGGCGTCGCCGTGGCTGGCCACAACGCGGCCCGCTTTGGTGGCGACCATGATGGAACAGCCAGTGCCGCAGAAACGGCAGGGGGCCTTGGACCATTTCAGATCGGTGAGGGATGCATCGGTAACAAGGTTTTGGGCGCTTGCGGGCAGCGGCAGTCCTGCCGCAGCGGCAGCGGCTGCAACCGCTTGCGCCTTGATCATATCGCGTCGTGTCAGTGCCATGTCAGGTCTCCTGTCGGGGCGTCTTAAATCTGGTTTTCGAGGGGCAGACCGGCAGCCTCGGCGGCTTCGGTCTGGTGATAGATCAGCGCAGCACTGGCAACGCCATCAAGCAGCTGTAGGTCGGTCAGCGATGAAACGATTTCTGATTCGCTGGTGGTCTCCAGGGTCACGATGATCTTTCCGTTGGCATCCTGAAGCGGGATTTCGGAATTCGGGATTTTCTCGATCTCCGCGATCACCTGCGCCATCCGATCCGGGGCAGCCCGGATCAGCAGGCTGGAAATATGCAGTGTATCGTTAGCCATTCACGGCCTCCTGTTCGGCCTGAGGGGCAGGCTTTGTGATGGTGATTGCGCCTTCCGGGCAGCCCTGGACGCAGGCACCGCAGGCGACACAGGCGCTGTCATCCATTGTGATGCGACCCACCGGACGGTGCGACAGATCCATGCGCAGCGCTTCGGAATCGCAACTGTCAGTGCAGAGCTGACAAGAGACGCCAGCCTCCAGCAGGCAGCTGTCGCCAACCTTTGCAATGCGGCCGCCCTGTGCCTCCCATGGACCACCTGCCAGATCAGTGAAGACCGTATCGGCTTCGGGGCAGGCATGGACGCAGACCGCGCAGAACGTGCATTCCCCAAGCGAGAAATCCAGCACCGGCGTGCCGGCCGGACCGGCAATCAGGATGCCTTCCGGGCAGGCGGGGATGCATTTTCCGCAGCTGTCGCAGCCGTCGCGGATCAGCTGTTCGCTGGTCCAGGGCGGACGCTGCTGGGCTCCCCGGCTTAGGCCGCGGCGCGAGAGGGAAGGGCGAGAGGACATCGGGATCAGCTGACCGGCGGCCCCATGAGGATCTGGGACATCCAGATCAGGAAGCCATAACCGCCGACCAGTGCAATTGCGAGCACGGGGGCAAGGACAACAGCAAGAAGCAGGAAGGCCCGGCGTTCTTCAGCGCGGCTGGGCGCAGCTGCTTGCGGACTTGTTTCTGCCATAAGAGCATACCTTTCAAATTCGAAAGGCCATTCCGCGAAAGTGGTCCTAAATGAACCGGGCTGGCTGCGGGCTGGCCTCAGTTTCGTCAATCGCTAACAAAGATGTGAAAAGTATGTAGCTTTCCGACGATCAAGGCAACGGTGACGGTGTTTCCATGCCAGCGTGCGGTCACACCGGCATGCCCTGAATGCCCCCGGACAACCTGCTCCGGCTTTGCGCTAGATCAAAGAAGTTCAAAAAACGATATGCCCCGCCGAATGGGCGGGGCATGTGTTCTTGCAGAAAAACCAGCCTGTTATTCGGCTGCGCGAAGGTTGGGGCCGGGGCCTTGGGCCGGTGGCTCACCTTCTTTTTTGTTAGCGCTGTCGGGTCTGGCCTGTTCGGCGTCTGCGTCCCACTGAATTTCCGTGGTCGGCAGTATGCGCGTCTTGCGGGCCAGCTGCATATCGCGGGCAATCCGGCTGGAGCGCCCCTTGGTAAGGCGTGCCAGCAGGCGACCCAGCGCACGGGCATAGGTCGAGAACCAGACGCGTAGTGCCAGCAGCGAAGGCGTCAGCACCAGCGTCAGCACGGTGGCGATACCCAGACCAAAGACCACGGCGGTCGCCAGCTGTTTCCACCACAGCGCGGTCGGGCTGTCGATCGAGTAGCCACCGCCGATGAAGTCGAGGCTGACGCCATACATCATCGGCGCAAGACCGGCCATCGTGGTGATCGTGGTCAGCAGAACCGGGCGGATACGTGCCTCGGCAGTGCGGATGATCGCCTCAATGCGCGGCATCGACTGCGAGAACTCCTGATAGGTGTCGATCAGAACGATGTTGTTGTTCACCACGATCCCGGCCAGAGCCACGATGCCGGTGCCGGTCATGATGATCGAGAAGGTCTGATCCATCACCAGCATGCCGATCAGCACACCCGTGGTCGACAGAACCACCGCCAGCAGAACCAGCACAGAGTTGTAAAAGCTGTTGAACTGCGCCAACAGGATCACGAACATCAGCCCCAGCGCGCCGGCAAAGGCGTTCATCAGGAAGGCACCGGATTCGGCCTGTTCTTCCTGATCGCCGGTCCACTCCCAGCTGATCAGCGAGGGGAAGGGGTCCGTTTCCAGCCATTCGGTGATCACCTCGATCCGCTCGGTCGCATTCACTGGAATGGTGCGTCCGCCGTCCTCCAGCGCCGTGCGAATCTCATCCGCTGAGGCGGCGCCGGTGAGCTGGAACAGGGTGAACATATTGCCCGCCGCATTGGTGAAAACCTCGCCTGTGGGTTCCGTACCGCGCGGGACGGACTTCAGCAGTGCCAGACGGGTCTGATCGTCACCTTCGCCGGTCACGACTTTCACCAGGCCGGGCTCTACGTCCGCCTTCACATCATAGTACCGCTCCTGGTCAATCCGGCTGATGGTGGCCAGTTTGGGTACAGGGGTGCGGGTGATGAAATTGGACAGCGGCACCAGTCCTTCGGCGGTGCGCAGCTTGAGGCTGTCGAGTGTTGCCAGAACCCGGTCTTCTTCGGGCAGGCGGACGCGGATCTCGATTTCCTCGTCCGAGCTGTCAACGCGCATGGTGTCCAGCAGGATACCTCGGGTCACCAGCTGCACCATGGCGCCAACCGTTGCCACATCGGCGCCGTACCGGCCGGCCTTTTCGACGTCCACATCGATCTGCCAGTCGATGCCGGGCAGCGGCAGCGAATCCTCGACCAGAGTCAGGCCGGGAATGCCGTCGAAATGGGCGCGTGCGGCCTGCGCGGCTGGATCCAGATCTTCCCATGCATCACCGCGAATCCGCAGATGGATCGGTTTGCCGGACCCCGGCCCCTGTTCCAGCGCTTTGGTTTCCACCTCAAAACCGGGCAGCTTGGCCAGTTCGGCGTTCAGCTCTTCCAGAACGGTGTTGCCGTCGAAATCGGTCGCGGTGACTTCGCGCTCCAACAGTCCAAAGAACCATTTCTCGCGTTGGGTGGGGCGGTCCTCCCACGGGATGATCTCGAACTGGACCTGACCCACGGTATCGGCCGGGGTAGATCCGCCGCCGGGACCGCCGGTGTTCAGCCCGCCTTCACCGGCAAAGGAGAAGACATTGACCACGGCGTTATGGGCTTGAATGATCTCTTCCGCTTGGCGGACCATTTCATCTTTTTCAACCAGTGAAAGGTTGCCGCGCGCGCGTACAAGTGCGGTGGCCTGCTCTGGCTCAGTGGCGACAAAGAACTCAACGCCTTTGCTGTTTTCCCCGAAGTAGGAGAAGACAGACATCACCGCGAAAACCACAGTGAAAATGGTCACCACCGGCATCACCGGGTTGCCGACCAGAAACTTGATCGCGTAACCAAAGGGCGTGTGGTGATGGCCGGGCTCGATCGGTTTTTCACGCTGCTGCCGTCCAGCGGCACCCAGGGTGACCGAGGCCGCAAAGGCAGACAGGATGAACAGGGCAGCCCCTGCAAGAAGCGCGCCGAGACCTTCGGATCCTGCAGGCAGGAGGTATTCCGGGTTCAGCATCTGCATGGCACCTGCGAACATGCCGAGCATCGGGAAAGGCACCAGTGCGGCGCGGGCCCACCAGGGCAGAACCGCGCGCAAACCATCTGACAGATGTTCAAAGAGGCGGCTCATCCGGCCGGAAACACCGCCCAGAACGGGCAGGTAGATCAGGGCCACCAGCAAGGAGGCCGAAAGAACGAAGATCATTGTCACCGGCAGCATGCCCATGAACTCACCCGGAACGCCGGGCCAGAACAGCATCGGCAGGAAGGCACAGAGCGTGGTGGCCGTGGACGACACCACTGGCCAGAACATCCGCTGTGCTGCCTCGACATAGGCGTGCATCGGGCCGGTGCCCTCTTTGATGCGCTTGTCGGCGTATTCGACCACCACGATGGCGCCATCGACCAGCATGCCCACGGCAAGGATCAGACCGAACATCACCATGTTGGAGATGGTCACGCCCATCACCGCGAGGAAGGCGAAGCACAACAGGAAGGACGTCGGGATGGCAAAGCCAACCAGCATGGCAGCGCGGCTACCCAGAGCAGAGAGGATGACGATCATCACCAGCGCAACGGCTGTAAGAACCGACCCCTCCAGCTGACGCACCATGGAGCCGACAACGCGGCTCTGGTCGTTGGAGGTGCCAACATTGACGGCCGCCTTCAGCTCTTCGGGCCAGCTCTTTTGTGCTTCTGCCAGAACCGCTTTCACCTCATCGACGGTGTCGATCAGGTTGAAACCTTTGCGTTTGACCACCTGCAGCGCGACGGTGTTGTCACCGTCGAAACGCGCGGTGCCTTTACGGTCTTCAAAAGTGTAGTTGATTTCGGCCAGTTCACCCAAGGTGACCACACGGTCGCCATTGGTCTTGATTGGCAGGCGATAGATATCCTGCACATCATCGAAGGACGAGGGGATCTTGACCGAGAAAGTGCCCTGATTGCTTTCCACCTCGCCGGCGGCGATCAGCTGGTTGTTGTTCTGCACAACATTGATCAGCTCCAGCGCCGTGACGTTATAGGCCTCCAGGCGCAGCGGATCGATCAGCACCTCGACCATCTCGTCGCGGTTGCCGGCGATACCTGCTTCGAGCACGGAATCGATGGCCTCGAATTCGTCCTGCAGGTCCTTGGCCAAACGCGCCATGGTGCGTTCCGGCACATCACCCGTCAGGTTGACGATGACGATGGGGAATTCAGAGAAGTTGATCTCGGTGATTGTGTATTGTTCGGCACCATCCGGGAAATCGGCCTGTGCGGTGTTCATCGCATCGCGCACATCGGCGATGGTGGCGCTCTTGTCCCAGCCGAAATCGAACTCCAGCAGCACGCCGGCATAGTTTTCGGCGGCGGTGGAGGTCATCTTGTCCAGCCCGTCAAGATCGACCATTTCGGTCTCAATCGGTTTGATCAGCAGGCTTTCGCTATCCTCGGCAGAAATGCCGGGGAAGTTGACCGAGACATGCAGCATCGGGATGTCGATGTCCGGCTCACCCTCTTTGGGGAGCGAGGAATAGGCGAAACCGCCAACCAGAATGGTAATGCCTATGAAAGCCAGAACCATTCGGGCGCGGGCGGCTGCCCAATCAATGATGCCGGTCATTGTCCGGCCTCCTGAAAGGTCGGACGCACCGTGACACCGGCAGTGACAAAGTCCTGGCCGGTGATGATGATGTCTGCTTTCTCAGGCAGTCCGGTGATCCAGACACCTTCGGGCGTGTCGCGCACCAGACGCACCGGGTAGAAACCGACGGTTGATGTTGCGTCGACCGTGCGCACGCCCAGCTGGCCCTCATTATTCAGGGTCAGGGCGGATTGCGGGATGCGATGCGCCTTGGCGCCATCGGCCGAAATCATGATGTCTGCGGTCTGACCATCGCGGATCGACAGATCCGGGTTTGGAACGGCGATGTCCACTTCGAAGGTGCGGGTGCTGGGATCTGCCGAACGGCTGATGAAGGTCACGATGCCCTGAACACGCTTGCCGGTGGCCAGTTCGGCGCCGGCCGCAGCCCCGAGTTTGACGCGATCAACCATCGCCTCGGGCACATAGCCCACCAGTTTGATGGTATCGAGCTGAATAACCGTCGCGCAGAGCCCGCCGGACTGCAGCAGGCTGCCCAGTTCCGCGGTGTCGCTTTCCAGCAGCCCATCAAAAGGCGCGGTGATGGTCAGGCGGTCAATTTCCCGCTGGGCGGCGGCAACGCCTGCGGCGGCGGATTCGATCCCGGCGCGGGTGGTTTCGACACCGGTTTCGGCGGCGGCAATGCCAGCCATCGCGGCGCGTTCGGCCGCCTCAGTCGCGGCGCGCCGTGTTTCAGAGGCATAGCCACCCTCGATCAGTTTGCGGGCAGCATTGGCATTGATTTCGGCCTCGGTCAGGCGGGCGCGGGCCTCTGCAACGTTGGCTTCCGCTTCGGGAATGCGGGCACGGGCTTCGGTCAGGCGGGCCTGCGCCTCAAGCAGGGCAGCGTGACGGGTGCCCGGATCCAGCTGGCAGAGCACATCGCCGGCTTTGACGTTGGCACCTTTTCGCAGCGGATCAGAGATCACGGCGGCGGTTGTTTCGGCCCGGACCTCGACCTGGCGGATCGCCTGGGTCTGGCCGCGCAGCACAACCGCGCTGTCAATCTCACGCTCCTCGCTGCGCAGGGCGACGACACCGACAAGACCGTCATTGGTGTTGTTCTGGGCGACTTCTGTGCCGGGTGCGGCGGTTTCTTCAACCGCGGTTCCGTTTTCGCCCCGGGCATAGGCCATCAGGGCTTCGCGCTCGATCACCAGCATATAAAGACCGGCGGTCACAGTCACCGCTGTCAGTATCGGAATCACTCGCATTGTTGGGCCTTCCCATTAAAATCTTCGCGCTCGTTAGAGACTTCGGCGCAAACTGATACGCGCCATGTAGGCATTGTCCATACTGAACTGAAGAGTTCAGAATACTTTTTTCTACTCTGTTATGAGGCACGTTGCAAAACTGCGGCAGCTTCGGCCCCTTGGCTTGGCTGGCCATGCAGGCTATGAGGTCGTGACACAAGCAATTTCCCGGCTTTATGCCGAAGACGCGGACATGTACCGCGCGGCGGGGCCGGACCGGGGGCGAGAGTTCATGAGCGACACTGATAGTTTCATCGAAGAAGTGACCGAAGAGGTCCGCCGTGACCGTATGTTCCTGATGCTGAAGAAATATGGCTGGATTGGTGCATTGGCGGTTATTCTGATCGTCGGCGGTGCCGCCCTGCGCGAAGTCAGCAAGGCCAAGGCACAGGCCGCGGCTGAGGGTCTGGGTGACGGTATTACCGCAGCGCTGAACAAAGCTGACGCTGCGTCACGTGCCAAGTCTCTGGACACGATCAGCACCGAGAGCGCATCCGGCAAGGCCGTTGTGAAGGTTCTTCAGGCAGGTGCGCTTGCCGATTCGGGTGATGTCAGTGGCGCAGTAGAGCTGCTGAACAGCGTCGCAACCGACGGTGAGCTGGATGTGATCTATCGCCACGCTGCCGCCTTCAAGGCCTTGGGCCTGCAGGCCGAGACGCTTTCGACGCAGGATCGCAAGCTTCAGTATGGTGCGCTGGCCGCTCCGGGGGCGCCCCTGCGGTTGCTCGCCGAGGAACAACTGGCGCTGATTGAAGTGTCGGAAGGGGATTCTGAGGCCGCAATTGCACGCCTAAAGGCCATTTCCCAAGATGCGGAGGTCACTCGGGACTTGATTGATCGCGCGAGCCAAGTGATTGTAGCGCTTGGCGGTTCTCTGCAAGAGGACCCGGCGGTCGACGGTTGATCCTTCTCCGCTCAGATAACAACGGATATTTTTGAAGACAGGGCTTTCTGGCATGACCGCATCCAATACCACCTCCCGCGCGGGGCTGGCCGCGCTTAGCGGCGTGATGATGTTGGCGCTTGCCGCCTGCGAGGAAGCCGAGGAAATTTTGCCGGGCGTTCGTGAAGATATTCGCGCGGGCCAGGTAGAGGCCACAGAAAACCAGTCTCGCAAAATCGCGCTGGCCGCCCAGACCGCCAATTCGGAATGGCCGCAGTCGCACGGGATCGAAGCCCACCGGACCTCTCATCCGGCGCTGAGCACGGCACCGGCGCTTGTCTGGTCGGCGTCGATCGGCGAAGGGGACAGCCGCAAGCAGCGGATTACCGCCACTCCGATGATCGGCGGCGGCCGCATCTACACATTGGACAGTGGTGCCACCGTGTCTGCGGTTTCTCCCAATGGTCAGGTGATCTGGCAAAAAGAAATCCTGCGGGCGACAGACCGTGCCTCCGAAGGGACCGGTGGCGGTGTCGCTTACAGTGATGGGGTGCTCTACGTGTCGTCAGGGTTTGGCCTGCTGACCGCGCTCAATGCCGAAACCGGTGCGCAGATCTGGCAGCAAAAATTGGAAGCAACAGGGTCGGGTCAGCCCAGCATTCAGGGCGGGCTGGTCTATCTGGTGGCCGGCGATGACACCGGCTGGGCGGTTAATGCAAAAGACGGTCGGATCGCCTGGCAGGTCAACGCAACCCCGAGCCCGTCCAATGTTCTTGGCGCTCCGGCTCCGTTGATTACTTCAGACCTCAGTATATTTGCCTTTGGATCCGGTGATGTGGTCGCCACGTTCAAACGCGGTGGTCTGCAGCGCTGGAACGCATCGGTCGCTGGCCAGCGGGTTGGCCGTTCGGTCGCGCGGATTGGCGATGTGACGGGGGCTCCGGTTGCGTCGGGCGGCAAAATCTATGTCGGCAGTCATTCGGGACGCACCGTTGCCTTTGACCAGTCCACGGGCAATCGCATCTGGACCGCACGCGAAGGTGCTACAGGGCCGGTCTGGCCCGCGGGCGACAGCCTATTCCAGATCAGTGACCTTGGCAAATTGCTGCGTCTGGACGCGAAGACCGGTGAGGTCATCTGGAGCCAGGAACTGCCGGGTTTCCTGAAAGACAAGCCGGGAAAACGCAGCGCCGTTGTGGCGCATTACGGTCCTGTTCTGGCCGGCGGTCAGGTGGTTGTGGCCTCCAATGATGGGGAACTTCGTTTCTTCAACCCCGAAGATGGCAGCCTGCTGCGCACAGCCGAGGTGCCAAATGGCGCCACGACCGCGCCTGTTGTCGCGGGCAAGACGCTTTACGTTGTCTCGACAAAAGGCAAATTGCACGCTTTCCGTTGACGCCGTGATGCGCTATGGGGCGCATCTGAACGTTCGAAAGATGATCTGATGTCCTTTACGCTCGCTATCGTGGGCCGCCCCAACGTGGGCAAATCCACGCTCTTCAATCGCCTTGTCGGCAAAAAACTCGCTCTGGTCGATGACCAGCCCGGCGTGACCCGCGACCTGCGCGAGGGCGAAGGGCGGCTGGCTGATCTTCGGTTCACTGTGATTGACAGCGCCGGACTTGAGGATGCCACCGACAATTCGCTCGAAGGGCGGATGCGGCGTCTGACCGAACGGGCCGTGGAGATGGCTGATGTCTGCCTGTTCATGATCGACGCCCGCGTTGGCGTGACGCCGACGGATGAAGTCTTTGCCGATATTCTGCGCAAGAAATCTGCCCATGTGATTCTGGCCGCCAACAAGGGCGAGGGCAACGCCGCCGATGCTGGCGTGCTGGAGGCCTACAGTCTTGGTCTAGGTGAGCCGATCCGTATGTCGGGTGAGCACGGTGAGGGGATGAACGATCTCTATACCCACCTGATGCCGCTGGCGGATGAATTTGCCAAACGGGCCGAAGACAATACGCCACTGACCGACGTTGACCTGGACGAAGAAGACCAGGACGAGGACGATTATTCGACCCCCGTTCCAACCAACGAAAAACCACTGCAAATTGCCGTTGTCGGCCGTCCCAACGCGGGCAAGTCGACGCTGATCAACAAGATCCTCGGCGAAGACCGGCTGCTGACTGGCCCTGAGGCAGGCATTACCCGCGATGCGATCGCGCTGCGCCTTGAATGGAGCGGCACACCGATGCGGATCTTTGATACCGCCGGTATGCGCAAAAAGGCCAAGGTGCAGGAAAAGCTGGAAAAGCTCTCTGTGTCGGATGGTTTGCGCGCGGTGAAATTCGCCGAAGTTGTTGTGGTGCTGCTGGATGCGGCCATTCCGTTTGAACAGCAGGATCTGCGCATTGCCGATCTGGCCGAACGCGAAGGTCGCGCTGTCGTGGTGGCTGTCAACAAATGGGACATTGAGGACGAAAAGCAGGATAAGCTGCGCGCCCTTAAGGAATCTTTTGAACGTCTGCTGCCGCAGCTGCGCGGCGCGCCGCTTGTGACCGTTTCGGCCAAAACCGGTCGTGGTCTGGATCGTCTGCACGATGCAATCATGCGCGCCCATGATGTCTGGAACCGCCGGGTGCCTACGGCGGCGCTGAACCGCTGGCTGACGGGCATGCTGGAACAGCACCCGCCCCCCGCACCGCAGGGCAAACGCATCAAGCTGCGCTACATGACCCAGGCCAAGACCCGTCCGCCGGGCTTTGTTGTCATGTGTTCGCACCCCGACAAAGTGCCGGAAAGCTATAACCGCTATCTGGTCAATGGGCTGCGTCAGGATTTTGATATGCCGGGCACGCCGATCCGCCTGCATATGCGCGGCCAAAGCGACAAGAACCCCTACAAGGGCAAGAAAAAGGCGCCGCCGTCGAAGCTGCGCAAACACCTGAAAGGGCCGCAGCGCGGCTGACGGTTCGGGTATTGGAAACAGAGAGAAGGGTGCCTTTGGGCGCCCTTTTTGCTTTCAGGGTTTGGCGCTTTTGGAGAATTCTTCGTTGAGGGCGGCCTGAATGGTGCGGAAGGCGTGAATCTCTTCGGGCGAAAACCGGGCAGCAAACCCGGCAATCGTGTCCATCTCAGTTTTTCGCAGGGCCTCAATCCGGTCTCGGCTTTCGTCGGTTAGCAGATAATAGCAGGACGTTTTGTGCCTTGGATTGGGGGCTGATAGCAAAGCACCGCTGTCCGTCATCTCCTTCAGCAATCGTCCGGTTAACTGACGTGAGATTTGCAGATGGGCGGTTAGTTCAGGGGCGGTGGCGCGCTTACAGGCGAGCAAGGCCTCCATGATGGCGCGTTGCCCGACACTGATGCCTGTGCCCTCCAGATCAGCTTCCAGTCGGGCAGTAATATTACGCAGCAGTGGTCGGGTCATCTGAATTCCGACGTAGAGATCTTCGGCGGGGGAAGGTGGCTTTTTACTCATGCGGAGACAGTATGGAGTTGATCTAAGTTCGTCAACTGAGTTGACATATTTAGCGAACTGCCTATTTTCACACTCAAGGCACGACCGGGCATTCTGCCGGGCTGCAGCGTGAAAGGGACGGGGATGAAATTCGGAAGCCTTGCGGAACGCCAGATCCAAAAAGCAAAACTGGACGGCCAGCTGGACGGGCTGGAAGGCGAAGGCAAGCCGCTGCCGGATCGGCCCGCTGACAGCGCAGAGGCCGTTGGCATGCGGATCATGGCGCAAGCGGGTGTTCTTCCAAAGGAGTTCGAGCTGAAAAAGGCGGTCGACGCACAGCTAAAGATCGTGCAGGCCGCTGCGGAAGGGGAAGACCGGAAGCGACAGATGGCGAAGTTGGCTGACCTGCAGCTGCGTTTGGCGATCGAACAGGAAGCGCGGCGGAAATTTTACAGCACCTCCTGAACCTGTCTCAGCCTTCTTTAGGCAGAAAATACAGCGTTGATTGGCGACGCGGCTGTGTGCCTGTGTTCAGCCTCTCGCGGGCGATGCCCAATTTGATACGGGCGACGGCCAGCATCTGAATGGATCGGTCACGGCGATCATAGAGTTTACGAACCTGCGAACCGGGGTTGCCGATGCTCCAGCAGTTTCGCCTGCGTGCGACCGGCACCAGCTGCGCGGCCTCTCTCAAAGCGCGCCGCCAGTCTGCGTCGGCTTCTTCATATCGGGCCCGGGCGAGGACCAGAAAAGATCTTCGTTTATATAGGTCAGGGTGCATTCCGGCCTCCTGTGCTGCCGCCGCAAGATGGGTGCGACATGAAAAAGGTAGGGCGGTGGTGCGGCTTTGGTCAACAAATTCGCGGTGCATCTGGGTTTTCAGCCATTCCCTGCCGGCCTCGGCTGATCCGCGGGGAGGCAGGGAACTCCTGACTTGCTAACGGCGCGGGATGTACTAGGTTTCCGTGCGGGCGCATATTGCGCTGCGATGTCATATCGTTGTTTTAAAGCTGTATTAGAGGCGATTTATGGACCTCAGAACCTATACACGCAGATACTGTCACAAGGACAACAGGCTGGCGGCGCTCAGCTATTTCGGGACCTTTGCGGTCTATTTCCTGTCGCTGTGGCTTGCAATAAAGCTCTCTGGTCAGTGGTATCTGATGTGGCCTGCGGGCATTGTGCATGCCTTTGCGGCGGTCCGCCTCTATGTGCTGCAACATGACACCGGCCATCATTCTCTTTTTGAAACACGGCTGCAAAACGAACTGGCGGGGCATGTTCTGTCCCCGTTCACTTTTGCGCCCTTCGAGGTGATGAAGCAGAACCACAACCTGCATCATTCCAATATCGGCAACCTGGAGCATCGCGAAACCGGTGAGATCCACACGATGACCCTGCGCGAGTGGCAACAGGCCGGGTTGATTGAAAGGATCGGTTACCGCCTGTATCGCAACCCCTTTGTGTTGATTCCGCTGGGGGCAGCTTTTACCTATTTTATTCGCTACCGGTGGCCGAAGAATACTGCTGAGTTCGGCATTGTCGGCGTGCTGCTGCACAACCTTTCGATCATTGTTTTCCTTGGCACGCTTTATGCGCTGGCTGGTCCTGCCGGGCTGCTGGTCTGGTTGGGGTTTTCCTTTCTGGGCGGCATGATCGGTGTGTTTCTGGTCTATTTGCAGCATAACTTTGAGGACACCTACTGGGACCGGCGACCGGATCTGAACCCTCAGGTGGCGGCGTTGCAAGGATCATCCTGTCTGGACTTCGGTTGGTTTTTCGACATGGCGGTAGCCAATATAACGCTGCACGACATACATCATTTCAACGCCCGTATTCCCAGCTATCGGCTGCGGCGCTGCCACCACGAAATGCCCGCTGAAATGGCACCGCGCCGTATCGGCTTTGCAGAGGCGGTCAGGGCATTGAGCCTGAAGCTCTGGGATGAAGACAACAGCCGTCTGGTGCCCTTTCCCTGACGTGTTCTGTGTCTGGGCGAAGGTGTCGCAGTTGTTCCCGTGGCAGGAATAGGCAACTATTAGCAAAGAGATGATAAACCGCCAGGGCGCATGGGTGCCTCTGGCGGCGAATGCAATTGCATCGGGATATTTGAAAAGGGGAGTAGAGCAAGACATGACAGCACTTACAAAACTGCAGGGGATCGGGCCTGCCTTGGCAAAGGCCCTTCAGGGCGTGGGGATTTCCACGGTTGAGGATCTGTCCTCTGCTGCAGAAGCGGATCTATTGAAAATTCAGGGTGTAGGGGTAGCACGGGTGAAACGAATTAAGACGGCTGTGACAGCGCATAACGCGAAACAAAACGGCACGGCACCAGCCGCTGCCAAGCCCGTGACCAAATCCGCGGCGAAGCCTGCGGCCAAGCCTGCAGCCAAACCTGCGGCGAAGCCTGATGCTAAACCTGCGGCGAAGCCTGCGGCCAAAAACGCCGCCAAAGCGTCAGCGGACAAACAGCCCGTGAAACGCAAAGCCGAACCGAAACCCCAGACGCTTTCGGCTGAAGTAAAAGCGGCGCTTGAAAAGGCGGCTGCGGAAAAAGCCGCGCGGATTGCTGCGGAAGAAAAAGCCGCCAAAGCCAAAGCCAAGGCGCGCAAGTCGGCCAAACAGGCACAGGCATTGGCCGAGGAATTCGCCAAGGCCAAGGAAAAGGCCAAGGTCAAAGCGAAAAAGCTGAAAGCCAAAGCAAAGAAAGCGATCGCGCGCGAGAAGGCCAAGGCCAAGCGGATCCTGGACAGCAAATCGCAAAAAGACAAAAAGCCGAAGAAGGACAAAAAACAGTCCTGATGGCCCTATTGCAAAAGAAAACCGGCGCCCTTGTGGCGCCGGTTTCTGTTTTCGGACCTGGGCTGGCGGATCAGGCCAGCGTGCCCTCAGCGGTCAGGGTCAGCTTGCCACCGGTATAGGGCGCCAGAACTTCGGGCAGTTTGATCGACCCGTCTTCCTGCTGACCGTTTTCCAGAACCGCGATAAGGCAACGGCCCACGGCGAGGCCGGACCCGTTCAGCGTATGAACAAACCCCGGCTTGCCACCATCGGCGGGTTTGAAACGGGCATTCATGCGGCGGGCTTGAAAGTCACCACAGACCGAGATCGAGGAGATCTCGCGGTAGGTGTTTTGACCCGGCAGCCAGACCTCGATGTCATGGGTGCGCTGCGCGCCAAAGCCGGTGTCGCCGGTGCACAGAACCACGGTACGATAGGCCAGCCCCAGTTTTTCAAGGATGCCCTCGGCGCAGCGCGTCATACGGGCGTGCTCTTCGATGCTGTTGTCGGGGTGGGTGATCGAAACCATCTCCACCTTTTCAAACTGGTGCTGACGCAGCATGCCGGATGTATCCCGGCCGGCGCTGCCCGCTTCCGAGCGGAAACACTGGGTCTGTGCGACATAGCGACGGGGCAGGTAGGATTCGTCGACGGTGGCGTTGTTGACGATATTGGTCAGCGTCACCTCGGCCGTGGGCACCAGCCACCAGCCATTGGTGGTTTGATAGCTGTCTTCGCCGAACTTCGGCAGCTGACCGGTGCCATACATCATTTCTTCGCGTACCAGCACCGGGGTCCAGGTCTCGGTCAGGCCGTTTTCATCGACATGGGTGTTCACCATGAACTGGGCCAGTGCGCGGTGGACGCGGGCGATGGCACCCGACAGTACCACAAAACGGCTGCCGGACAGTTTGGCGGCGGTCTCGAAATCCATGCCGGATTTCACGGCTTCGATCTCGAAATGCTCTTTGGCTTCAAAGCCCGGAACAAAGGGCTCGCCCCATTTGCGGATCTCGACGTTGTCGTTCTCGTCTTCGCCCAGCGGGGTGTCTTCGTGGACGAGGTTCGGGATCACCTCCAAAGCGGCGGTCAGCTTGGCGTCCAGCTCTTTGGCTTCGGTCTGCAACTGGGCGACCTCGGCCTTTTTGCCGGCGACTTCACTGCGCAGACGCTCGAATTCGGCGTCGTCGCCTTTGGCCTTGGCGGCACCGATCAGCTTGGCAGCTTTGTTCTGGTCGGCCTGTGCGGTTTCAGCCGCCTGGATCTTGGTGCGGCGCTCTTCGTCCAGAGCGAGGATGGAGGAGGACACCGGAGCATCCCCGCGCCGGGCAACGGCGGCATCAAAAGCGGCAGGGTTTTCGCGGATTGCACGGATGTCATGCATGTCTCTCTCGCTCCTTGAAAGGATTTGAATCAGTGGTTTTACCTATGCCGCAAGGGGGCAGAAAGGGGAAGCGCAGATGTACCCCGATAGAGAAGTCCCGCCCAGCCGAAAGGTCGGGTATCGTCCGAACCGCTCCCATGCGGCGGGCGATGCCCTTAGCTTTTCTCTACACGGGCCAGCTTCCCGTCCCACTCGTTTTCCGCGATCTTTGGATCGGGCGTGTCGGCGATATAGCTCGGTGTCATGATCTGCACTTTGTTTTCGTTAAACACCGCGACGATGTTCTGGTGCAGGTCAGATTTGATGCGCGGGATTTCAGCGCCGCGAGTTGAGTAGGCGTTCACCTGATAATTGATCGCGTAATCCGCTAAAGCAGCCCAAAGAACAAAGGGTTCTGGAGAGTTTTTAAGGCCGTCTGTACGCCGGGCGGCCTCGATCAGCATGGCTTGGACCTTGGCGGGGGTCTCCTCGTAGCCGATGCCAACGGTTGTATGTAGCAGCAGCCCCCGGCCATCGGTCTGTTTGGAGAAATTCACCACTTCTGAATTCAGGAGCTGTGCGTTGGGGATCGAGATCAGTTCATTTTTGATGGACTTCAGGTGGGTCTCCATCAGTTTGATCTGGACCACATCACCAATATGCTCTCCGACTTTGATACGGTCGCCGATGGAGGTGGAGCGGCGGTAGATCACAAAAAGCCCGGCCAGGACGTTGCCAACAACCGAATTTGCGCCAAGCGACAACATCGCGCCCAACAGAATGGTGAGCCCCTGAAACGCGGCTGAATCCGAGCCGGGAATATAGGGGAAGGCAAAAACCAAGGCGATCAGGATCAGGATGACCCGCAGGATGTTGAAAGTGGGGTTGATCCAGTGCTTTTCAAAATCGCCGAGGTCAAACGTGCCAGCGGCGACCGCGTCAAAGAAGACCCGCATCCCCTTGATTACATACTGTGTCAGGAGGGCGATGATACCAAGTGTGATCAAGTTCGGTATGTAGCGGATGAATCCGAGCACAATGTGCAGCACCGGCTCGGTCACATATGTCAGAAGGATCTGAGCAACATATTTGGTTTCTGGGAAAGCCAAGAGAATGAAGCTGAGGTAGTAATATGTGCCTAGGAAAAACAACGTTAGCAGGACGAAATTTACACCATAGCGGATCAATGCAGCGATAGCTTCTGCCTGAACCTTCGCGTTGGTCGCATTTTCAACAGAAGCGAAATGTCGGTGAACCAGCTTGGTGATACGGCGTTTCAGGCGCCGGTAGAGCCAATGCATTACAAAGCAAAATATGGCGAACCCAACGGTCCAGAGGCCCACTTCGATGACCGAGCTGATCAGGGCCTCATCCGTGCGTGCAGTACGGTAGGCTAGTATGGCTTCGGTGATGGCGTCGGCCTGGACGCGTGCCAAGACATTGATGTCCAGTTGTTCCAGCTCGGCGTCGGCTTTGGTGACCGACGTGATCTCGTTACCGTCGGCGTAAATATCGATACCAAGGCTACTGGGCTCAAAGGTAATCACCACTTTGGGCCCAACCGGGTTTTCAGCTACCGTGATGAGACGTTCTGCAACATTGGCGGCGCGTTCTTCAGCCGGAAGGGCAGAGGAACCACGCAGAGTAAACAGTTCTTCCCCATCAATGACGACGGGTGCCTGAAAGACCCCAGGCTCCTCCTCTTCTGTGACAATTGTCTGCGGCGGCGTTTCCTGCGCTGAAAGCGCGCCCATCGACAATAAAAACGCTGCTGCGAGCAAGGCGGGAAAGCTGCGAAAAGCGCCGGATAACCGGTTCATCAACATCATAAAAACACCTCTTACCTCGACTATAGGCGAGTTGGCACAACTGCCTAGAGCAGCAAAGCCACAATGGCCGAGTTTTTATGGGGGAAATGCGCCTGCGGGCCGCCTTGCAATGCCGGGGCGCAGCGCATAGGTTCCCGTTCAAATTTGCGCCCCAATTCCGGGGCGCGTTCTACTGTCAAAAGGAATACCCCATGGATCCCGCCGCACTCGGTCAGTTTCTCCCGCTCATCCTGATTTTCGGTATCATGTACTTCCTGCTGATCCGTCCGCAGCAGAAAAAGGTGAAAGAGCATCAGAAGATGATCGACCAGCTGCGCGTGCGTGATCAGGTGGTGACCCAGGGCGGCATGATCGGCAAAGTCTCCAAAGTCAAAGAAGACGGTGAAGTTGAAGTTGAAATTGCCGACGGCGTCAAAGTTCGCATCGTCAAGGCAACCATTGCTCAAGTGCTGAACAAGACCGAACCCGCGTCTTAAGTTTCGCACTATAACATACTGAAAAGGCAGGGCAATGCTGCAAATTGATCTCTGGAAGAGGGTGTTGATCTGGCTGGTCTGTGTGACCGGCTTGATGCTTGCCCTGCCAAATGCGTTTTACACAAAAGTCGAGCAGGCCAATGACGCCGTAATCGAGCTGGAGACCAAGGGTGAAACGCCTGAGCGTCTGGCGGTTGCGGAGCAATGGCCATCCTGGATGCCTTCGGGCCTGGTAAACCTTGGTCTGGATTTGCGCGGTGGTGCGCATCTTCTGGCCGAAGTGCAGGTTGCGGATGTCTATGCATCGCGAATGGATGCACTCTGGCCCGAGGTGCGCGATGCGCTGCGGCCTGAACGTGGCACCGTTGGCACCTTTCGTCGCCAGCAGGGGCCGGAGGATCAGATTCGCCTGAAGATCTCCAAGCCCGAGGGCATGAGCCGCGCGCTGGAAGTCGTGCGCGGTCTGGCCACGCCGGTCACCAGCCTGACCGGGGCAGGGGCCAATGACATCGACGTATCCTCCGCCGGGGACATTCTGACCATCGAACTGTCGGATGCTGAAAAACTGGCAACCGATGATCGTACCGTGCGTCAGTCGCTGGAAATCGTGCGCCGCCGGATCGATGAGGTCGGAACCCGCGAGCCGACCATTCAGCGCCAGGGGGCAGACCGCATCCTGATCCAGGTGCCCGGCATCGGCTCGGCCTCCGAACTGAAAGACATCATCGGCACCACCGCGCAGCTGACCTTCAACCCGGTTGTGAGCCGGGGCAGCGATCCGGACGCCAGCGCCGGTGCAGGCAATAAGGTCATCCCGTCGCAGGACGAGAGCGGCACTTATTACACTGTTGAAAACGCAGCCGTTGTCACTGGCGAAGATCTGACGGATGCACAGCCTGCGTTCGATCAGAACGGTCGCCCGGCGGTGAGCTTCCGCTTTAACACATCCGGTGCGCGTCGCTTTGGCGACTATACGGCCGAAAACATCGGTTCGCCCTTTGCAATCGTGCTGGATGACGAGGTCGTCTCGGCCCCGGTCATTCAGGCTCATATTGCCGGCGGCTCCGGTATCATCACCGGCAATTTCTCGGTCGAGGAAAGCACCAACCTGGCGGTTCTACTGCGCGCAGGCGCGCTGCCGGCAGGTCTGGATTTCCTTGAGGAACGCACCATCGGCCCGGAACTGGGCCAAGACAGTATTGATGCTGGCAAGGTCGCCACGGTTGTGGCCTTTGTGGGCGTTCTGGTCTTCATGGCGCTCAGCTATGGTCTGTTCGGGATCTTTGCCAATATCGCATTGATGCTGAACATCGCGCTGATCTTTGGCGCGCTCAGCCTGATTGGCGGTACGCTGACCCTGCCGGGTATTGCTGGCATCGTTCTGACCGTTGGCATGGCGGTGGACGCCAATGTTCTGGTCTTCGAACGTATCCGTGAAGAGCTGGCCAATGGCCGGGGCCCGGCACGGGCCATCGATGAGGGCTACTCCAAGGCGCTGAGCGCCATTCTGGACGCCAACATCACCACGTTCATCACCGCTGTGATCCTCTTCGCCATGGGCTCTGGCCCGGTGCGCGGCTTTGCGATCACTCTTGGCCTGGGCATCATGACCTCGGTCTTCACTGCGATCTTCGTCACGCGCCTGATGATCGTCATGTGGTATGACCGGCGCCGTCCGAAAACGATTGAGGTGTAATATGCGGCTGAGACTAGTACCCAAACAAACCTCCTTTGATTTCTTCAGCCGCTGGAAACTGTGGCTGGGCCTGTCGGCGCTGCTGATGGTTGTGGGTTTTGCCTCCTTCATGATCCAGGGCCTCAACTTTGGCATCGATTTCCGGGGCGGCACCACGATCCGCACCGAAAGCACCCAAGAGGTGGATGTCGGCGGCTACCGCGATGCGCTGGCGACGCTGGAGCTGGGCGATGTGACCATCACCGAGGTCTTTGATCCAACCTTCGACGATGATCAATTCGTCGCCATGATCCGCATTCAGGCTCAGGACGAGGGCGAAGCGATTTCGGGTGACATGATCCGCACCATCCAGACCACGCTGGACGTGGTGGCACCGGGCATCAAGTTCGTATCGGTGGAAAGCGTTGGCCCGAAAGTGTCCGGTGAGCTGGTGCAGACCGCGGTTCTGGCGGTTGCCTTGGCCATCGGAGCGGTTCTAATCTACATCTGGCTGCGCTTTGAATGGCAGTTTGCGCTCGGCGCGGTTGCCGCGCTTGTGCATGACGTCATCCTGACCATCGGCATCTTCTCGGAACTGCAGATCAAGTTCGATCTGGCCATCATCGCCGCACTGCTGACTATCGTCGGCTATTCGCTGAACGATACTGTTGTTGTCTTTGACCGGGTTCGCGAAAACCTGCGCAAATACAAGAAAAAGACACTGGCCGAGGTTCTGAACCTGTCGATCAACGAGACCCTCAGCCGGACTGTGATGACCTCTGTCACCACCCTTCTGGCGTTGATCTCGCTCTATGTTCTGGGCGGTGATGTGATCCGTGGCTTTGTGTTTGCAATGATCTGGGGCGTGATCGTGGGGACTTACTCCTCGATCTTCGTGGCCTCGGCGATCCTGCTCTATCTGGGCGTCAAACGCGACTGGTCCAAACCCACCAGCACAACAGGCAACCAGTTTGCCAACGTTGATGCCTGAGGCGTTTCTGGCAGCCCTGGAGACCCCAGGGCTGATTTGGATGGTCCTGACCATTGCAGCCGCGGGCATTGTCCGCGGCTTCACTGGTTTCGGGACGGCGATGATCTTTGTCCCCATCGGCACGATATTTCTGCCAACGGCGGATGTGGTGTTTCTGATGGGGGTCACCGGCTTGTTTTCCACTGCGGCCCTGTTTCCGGCCGCCTGGAAGGAGGCAGATAAGTCAGAGGTTGCGGCCCTGTCGATCGCTGCGGGCATCACGGTGCCGCTGGGTCTGTGGCTGATGGCGCAGCTGGATGCGCTGACCCTGCGCTGGGTCGCCTCCGGTGTTATCGGCTTCACGCTGGCGGCGGTTGTCACCGGCTGGCGCTGGCAGGGCAACATGGGCTGGCCGGGCCGTTTTGGCATTGGCGGTGCTGCGGGCACCGTCGGGGGCATGACCGGGCTGACCGGACCAGTGGTGATCATCTTCTACCTGTCCAGCGCGCGGGATGTGACAAAGGTGCGTGCCAATACCATTGTTTTTCTGGCCGCACTGGATGCAGTGATTGTGGCCAATCTGGTCTTTGGCGGCCTGTCCAGCATGCAGGCGCTTTGGACTGCGCTGATCCTGGCGGCGCCTTATGTGGTCACCACAATGATCGGCAAAGCCTTGTTTGATCCAGGGCTTGAGAAGGTCTATCGCTATGCCTCATACGCGGTGATCACGGTTGCGGTGCTGACCGGTCTGCCACTGTTCGACTAAACGGGAGAAAACCAGATGCGTCTTAATGAAGTAAGCTATAGCGATGCGCGGCCTGTGGATGGCTATGGCGATGATTTTTTCCGGATCGGCGGCGAAGTTTTTAAAGGTGCCACATTGACCAGTGTCAAGGGCACGGGCCCTTGGGGCGGGTACGACGACGAGGCGGCGCTGCTGGCATTGGCCCCGGATGTGGACGTGTTGTTTGTCGGAACCGGTGCAGAGATTGCCCATATCCCGGCGGCTTTGCGCAGCGCGCTTGAAGATGCCGGACTTGGCGTCGAAGTGATGAATTCTCCGGCAGCTTGCCGGACATATAATGTGCTCCTCTCTGAGGGGCGGCGTATCGCACTTGCGGTTCTGCCGGTCTGATCCGGTTTTAACCTGTCAGCGTTACGTGAACAAAGAAGGTGAAGAGCGGGCATGAGCCTGAAGGTTACGGATCTGTCCATCGCCCGCGGCGGCGTACCGGTGCTGGAGGGGGTGGCTTTCACCCTTGCGGACGGCTGCGCGCTGATCCTGCGCGGCCCCAATGGGATCGGCAAAACCACCCTGCTGCGCACGGTGGCGGGCCTGCAGCCCCCCTTGAAAGGCGCGATCGAAGGTGCCGAGGATCGCATCGCCTATGCGGCCCATGCCGATGGGCTGAAACCAACCCTGACCGTTGCCGAAAATCTGACCTTCTGGGCCAGTGTGTTTGGTGCGCGCGGCATTGACGCGGCTCTGGCCGCCTATCAGCTGGAGCCGCTGAAGGATCGCCATGCCGGCAACCTGTCGGCCGGCCAGAAACGCCGATTGGGACTGGCACGGATGCTGGTCACTGGTCGCCCGGTCTGGGTGATGGACGAACCGACGGTGAGCCTTGATAAGGAGGCCGTCGCAATGTTTGCGGATGCTGTTCGTGGCCACCTTGCCAACGGCGGGTCGGCGCTGATCGCAACCCATATCGATCTGGGGCTGGACGCCGAGGTTCTGGATGTCGGCCCGCATAAGGCCAAACCGGCCGCTTTGGATGATTTTGACGGAGACTTCCTGTGATTGCTCTCCTGATGCGCGACTTGAAACTGGCCCTCAGGGCAGGGGGCGGCTTTGGCCTTGGTCTGGCGTTTTTCCTGATTGTAACCGTATTGGTGCCCTTCTCGGTCGGGCCGCAATCGGCGCTCTTGGGAAAAATTGCTCCTGGTGTTTTGTGGCTGGGTGCGCTGCTGGCCTGCCTGTTGTCGCTGGACCGGCTGCTGGCCTTGGACTGGGAGGACGGATCGCTGGATCTTCTGGCCACCGCGCCGCTGCCGCTGGAAAGCACTGTCACCATCAAGGCGCTGGCCCATTGGCTGACTACCGGGCTGCCGCTGGTGCTGGCAGCGCCGGTTCTGGGTGTGTTGCTGAACCTGCCGGGTCCGGGATATCTTTGGCTGGTGGTGTCGCTGCTGCTGGGCACGCCGGCGCTGTCGGTCATCGGCACATTCGGCGCCGCTCTGACCGTAGGGCTGAAACGTGGCGGGCTGCTGTTGTCGCTCTTGGTGCTGCCGCTCTATGTGCCGACGCTGATCTTCGGCGCCGAAGTGGCGCGGCGAGGCGCCGAAGGCTTTGCCGTGCAGATGCCGCTGCTGATGCTGGCCGGGATCTCTGCGGCGTCAATCGCGCTGTTGCCCTTTGCCAGTGCGGCAGTGCTGCGCGTCAATCTCCGATGAGCCGCCGCTGTGAGAGAAGTGAATTGAGAAACCCGCAAGGACCAACTAGGTAGCCGATATGTCATTCTGGGAATACGCAAACCCGAAAAAGTTCCTGACCACCACGGAAAAGGCGATGCCGTTTCTGTGGGTGACCTCAGGTGTTCTGCTGGTCACCGGTCTGGTCTGGGGGTTCTTCTTCACGCCGGATGATTATCGGCAGGGCTCGACCGTCAAGATCATCTACCTGCATGTGCCGGCCGCGCTGATGGCCATCAACATCTGGTTCATGATGCTGGTGACCTCGCTTGTCTGGATCGTGCGCCGCCACCATGTGAGCGCGCTGGCTGCCCGTGCTGCCGCCCCCATCGGGGTGGTGATGACGGTGATTGCACTGGTCACCGGGGCGATCTGGGGCCAGCCGATGTGGGGCACCTGGTGGGAATGGGACCCGCGCCTGACCTCGTTCCTGGTGTTGTTCCTGTTCTACCTTGGCTACATGGCCCTGTGGGAGGCGATCGACAATCCCGACACCGCAGCCGATCTGACGGCGATCCTCTGTCTGGTGGGCTCTGTCTTTGCGGTGCTCAGCCGCTATGCGGTGAATTTCTGGAACCAGGGGCTGCATCAGGGCGCATCGATCATGCGGGCAGGGGCAGTAACCGGGACAGACACCGAAGAGAAAGTCTCCAACATTTTCTTTGCGCCGCTGATGGTCTGTATCGTCGGCTTTGTGTTGCTGTTCATCGCGCTGGTGTTCTACCGCACCGGCACTGAAATCCGCGCCCGCCGCATCAAGGCGTTGTTGGTGCGGGAACGTGTGGAGGGCGCAGGATGATGCCGGAACTTGGAAAATATGCCGATACGGTGCTGTCGGCCTATGCGGCCTCTCTGCTGTTGCTGATTGCACTGGTGGTGATGACGTTGCTGCGAGGCCGCAAGGTGCGCCGCGAGATGGAAAAAGCAGAAGAGCGAGTGCGCAAGAATGGCTAGAGTTTCCCCGCTGATGCTGTTGCCACCGGCGATTTTTACCGGCTTTGTGGTCTTCGCAGCCATTGGCATGTTTCGCGATGATCCGCGCAGCCTGCCGTCGACGCGCATTGGCCAGCCGGCCCCAGCCCTGACCATGAGCACCTTTGGCGACAAGCCATTGTTTGACGATGCGAGCCTGCGCGACGGTGAGGTCAAACTGGTGAACTTCTGGGCCAGCTGGTGCGCGCCTTGCCGCGCAGAGCATCCCAACCTCGAAGCCCTGTCGGACGAAGGCATTCCGGTCTACGGCATTAATTACAAAGACCAATACGGAAATGCCGCGGCCTTTCTGCAGGAACTGGGCGATCCCTACCTGGCCATCGGCCATGATGAGCCGGGCCGCACTGGCATCGACTGGGGCGTCTACGGCGTGCCGGAAACCTATGTGATTGCCGGTGATGGCACCGTCATGTTGCGCTTTGCCGGTCCGGTGACCCAGCGGGTGATCGAAGAAAAGATCCGCCCGGCCATGGAAGACGCCGCCGCGCGCTAAAGCGGAAACCGCGCCCGCCTGTGGCGGGCCCGGTTGCAGGTCGTGTGCCCGCAGCTGCGGGCACCGGATCAGGTGAAAATCGAAAGGTCCAGCGCCAGCCCGGTGCCGAGCCAGATACCGTGATCGCGGTGATCGGCCAGATGGTCTCCGGTTTCGGGATGGGCAAAGACGATGAGCCCGCCGCGGTTCAGCGCGAGCCAGGGCAGAAGCTGTGAGAACTGGTCAGGGCTGGCGGCCAGCTGGCAGGACCAGCGCGGGTGCGGGCCGACGCATTTTTCATGAACGCGGCCCATCTGGACGCCGAATATCTCGGCCGCGCGCTGGCAAAGCCCGCGCGCGGCGTCCGTGCTGTGTTCATCGAAGTATATATGGGCGTGATAGCCGGTGATCTGGGGTGTCTGGGTCATGACGGGACTTTCTCGCGTTTGGTCCGATCCGGCAAGCCACCAGCGTGAACATCTGCTGTGCGCCCTGTCACTAGGTAAGATCTGCAGGCTAGGGATGGGGCGTGATCCTGTGTTCTGCGAGGTGCATTTCGACAGTAAATGCCGGGGTTTGCGCTCTGCTTTCTTCCTGAGGGCGAATTGGTTCTGGATTTGCGGCGCAGAACCGGCGAAAACCGGTTCAGGAATTACTTTGGTCGCGGGGCTCCTCCACCGGCCCGGCACCCGTAGCAGCGAAGAAGATTGATATGACACAGTCCACCCCTCTGACCTCCCTTGCCCAGAACACTCTTTACGGCGAAGGCGATGTCTTCATTCTCTTCGGAGAACTTTTTGGTCGTGGCTATGCGACCGGCCTGATTGATGCGGCCAAAGCGGCAGGCATGACCGTGGTCGGCATCACCGTTGGGCGCCGTGACGAGAACAACGCCCTGCGCGCGCTGACCGAGGAAGAGCTGGCCGCCGCCGAGGCCAATCTGGGTGGCAAGATCATCAACGTGCCGCTGATGGCCGGTTTCGACATGGACGCACCCGAGGGTGGCAAGACGCCGACCGACATGCTGGGCGACATGACCATGGACAACTGGCAGGAGTTCAAGCTGGACTGGGACAAGGTCGACCAGTGCCGCGAGATCGGCACCGCCCGTTTCAAGGCCGGTGTCGCCGAGGCGATGGAGCAACTGAAAGGGATGATCCCGGCAGGCCGCAACGCCTTTTTCGCCCATACCATGGCTGGCGGCATCCCGCGCGCCAAAGTGTTTCTGGCGATTGCCAACCGCATCTACAAAGGCCGCGGCGCGCGTTACATGCCGTCTGAAGCGCTGACAAACAGCGATCTGGGCAAGCTGATCCTGCAGAACTTTGATGCGGTTTCGGCCAATACCTTTGGCTACCTGCTGGAGCAGAGCCAAGAGGTGCGCGAACAGGTCGAGGCGGCGGGCGGCGAAGTGCGCTATACCGCCTATGGTTATCACGGCACACGGGTGCTGATCGGTGATGAGTACGGCTGGCAGACCTACACCAGCTACACCCAAGGCTATGCCAAAATGCGGCTGGAAGATTTTGCCAAGGCGGCCTGGGACAAGGGCGTCAAAGCGACCGTGTTCAACTGCCCTGAAATCCGCACTAATTCCTCGGATGTTTTTGCCGGCATCGAACTGTCGTTGCTGCCGCTGCTGAGCGCGCTGCGCAAAGAGGGCGGCGGCGACTGGGCCGAAGCGCTGTGGCAGCAGTGTCAGGACCTGTTGAAAGACGATGCCTCGCTGGAGGCGATCCTGGAGCAGGTTGGTGCCTATCAGTCCGGTTCGGTCATGCAGCCCTATTACAACTTCGCCGAATGGCCGATGGAAAATGGTGCCGAGCAGGTGGATCTGACGGTTGGTACCTCGCAGGAAATCGTGCAGATGCACAAGGACCGCAAGGTGCTGGTCAGCGACCTGCTGAGCCAGCATGTGGTGAATTCCACAGGTCAGATGATGTTCGGCGAAGCCAGCGCGCCTTCTGGCCCGGTGCTGTGGCTGGACCATGACATGGTGGCCCGCCAGCTGATCGCGGCAAACGGCTGATCAGAGAGGATTCAGCTGGGAACGGTGGCGTTAAGCCGTTGCTCCCGGCGCGTTCCTGGTGCCTATTGGATTGCCCGCTACGGCGGGCATTTTCATATCGATTTTCACATTCTTAGGTGGGCTTATCTGCCGGTGCTTGTTGTGCAATCACTGAAAGGTCGCCATCAGCCAAGGATTGCCCAAACTCTTCCTTTGGAAGCAGCGGGAAATGCGTTCCGTTTGGTTTGGCGGACGCTATGCGATCACATCGAAAGACCCGCGGGCTATTTCGAAGGTGATCATAGGCAATGACGTACCAGATTGGGTATTTCAGCAAGAGATAATGCGGCTCGATCCTTCGCTCGGAAATCTCACCGTCCTCTCGCTTATATCGTATCTCCAGCTGCTCCTGAGTGACGAAGGCCTGATGCAAGGCCTGCACGACCCTTTTGGGGGGCGGTTTGGCGCCTGTCTGGACGTAGGTTGAAGAGGTGATTCCGATCAGTATCCGTGACTTTAAGCGGTTCACTTTGCTGCGTTTTTCCGGCGAAAAAGAAGCGACCAACTGCCGACGTACAGACCCAAGGCTCGCCAGGAACATGGGGGAGTTCATTTGCTCTGCGACGGCGATGCTAATCAGAAGGTCCACCGCTTCGGCATAGGCGAGATTCATCCTGCCGACGCCCCAATTTCGGTCGAGCCGCACGCCGCCGCCGCGCCCGCGATCAGCATCGATCTGCATGCCCTGTTCCCGCATGAGCGACAGATCACGCGCAATCGTGCGCGCGCTGACACCATGTTGCAGGGCAAGATCCTTGATCGTGCAATGGCTGTCCTGCTTCAGCTGAACCGCCAGCATTTCAATCCGTCGCAGCCGACCATGTGCATTTGTCCGTCCCATTCATTTAATAGGACGTAAAATGTCCTATTTATCAATAGGAGTAAGACGTCCCGGTGACGGAACAAAAACCACTGCTGATCCATGTCCCTTCAACCGGATGAACGGCGGCGGGTGGAACGCATGCTAACGGAAGAATGAACTATGAAAATGAACTACTTTGTTGTTGGAACCAACGATATGGAGGCATCAAAGACCTTCTATAACGGTCTCTTTGATCAGCTGGGGCTCCAGTGTGTTTCACCAACAGATAGAATGACTTACTGGCTCGGTGAGGGGTTTGCCTTTGCGACAGCCATTCCCTTTGACGAGGCGCCGGCAACCAATGGAAACGGAACAATGATTGGCTTTTGCGTTGATACCGAAGAGGCGGTCAAACGCCAGCATGCACGTGCCATTTCCCTTGGCGGCACCTGCGAGGGCGCGCCAGGTCAGCGCGGACCAAAGTTCTCTGCCTATGTGCGAGACCTTGATGGGAACAAACTGTGTTTTTCTGACTAGTGAGATACGCAGGAGTGGGGTGAGGCTGCGTTGCGGTGACCCAATGTGTATTATTGCAGGAAGCCCCACCAAAAGGCGGGGCTTCCTGTTTTTGACCGGTCTGTCTGGCTTACGATTTGGCCAGATTGCGCAGCACGTAGTGCAGCACACCGCCGTGTTCGATGTACTCAACCTCAGGCGCGGTATCGATGCGGCACTTCAGGGTGATCTCCTTCACAGAGCCATCTGCCATAGTGATAGAGCAGGGCACGTCCTGAAGTGGTTCGACGCTGTCCAGACCAGAGATCGACACGGTTTCGTCACCGGTCAGGCCAAGGGATTTGCGGCTGTCACCCCCGGTGAATTCGAATGGGATCACCCCCATCCCAACCAGGTTGGAGCGGTGGATACGCTCAAAGCTTTCGGCGATCACGGCTTTGACGCCCAGAAGCGCTGTGCCCTTGGCTGCCCAGTCGCGCGAGGAGCCCGCACCGTATTGAACCCCGCCAAACACCACCAGCGGGGTGCCATTGGCCTGATGCGCCATGGCGGCGTCATAGATCGCCGCCTGTTCGCCGTCGGGGCCTTTGGTATAGCCGCCTTCGACCCCATCCAGCATTTCGTTCTTGATGCGGATATTGGCAAAGGTTCCGCGCATCATGATCTCGTGGTTGCCCCGGCGCGAGCCATAAGAGTTGAATTCGCGCGGCTGCACCTGACGGTCCAGCAGGTATTTCCCTGCGGGCGAGGTAGAGGCAAAGGAGCCTGCCGGAGAGATGTGGTCGGTGGTGACCATATCGCCCAAAACGGCGAGAACCTTGGCACCTTCGATGTTGGAGATAGTGCCCGGCTCTGCCCCCATGCCCTGAAAATAGGGCGGATTCTGGATGTAGGTCGAAGCTGCCGGCCAGTCGTAGGTTTCTTGATCCGGAACATCCACAGACCGCCATTTTTCGTCGCCTTTGAAGACATCGGCATATTTGGTGAGGAAGGCGTCACGGGTGACGGTCTGCTGCACCAGATCGGCGATCTCCTGTGTGGTTGGCCAAATGTCTTTCAGATAGACGTCATTGCCGTCGCGATCCTGGCCGATGGCATCTGCTGCCAGATTGATGTCCAGCGTGCCTGCCAGCGCATAGGCGACAACCAGCGGCGGCGAGGCCAGATAGTTGGCCCGCACATCGGGGCTGATACGGCCTTCAAAGTTGCGGTTTCCGGACAGAACCGAAGTCGCGACCAGATCACCTTCGGCGATGGCTTCGGAAATTTCCTGCTGGATGGGCCCCGAATTGCCGATACAGGTGGTGCAGCCATAGCCGACAAGGTTGAAGCCTATCGCGTCCAGATCCTTTTGCAGATCTGCGGCTTCCAGATAGGCGGACACAACCTGCGAACCCGGCGCGAGCGAGGTTTTGACCCAGGGTTTGCGGTCCATGCCAAGGGCGGCGGCCTTGCGGGCGACCAGACCGGCGCCGATCATCACGTAGGGGTTGGAGGTGTTGGTGCAGGAGGTGATCGAGGCGATCACCACCTTGCCCGACTCCATAGAGTAGTCTTCGCCTTTGACGGCGACTTCCTTGCCCATGGGGCGCTTGAAGGTCTCTTCCATTTCGCGGCGGAACGCGGTCTGGCCCTCGGTCAGGGCGATAAAGTCCTGCGGACGTTTGGGGCCGGAAATGGCAGGCACAATGGTGCCCATATCCAGATGCAGCGTGTCGGTATAGATGGGCGCATAGTCTGCGTCGCGCCACAAACCGTTTTCCTTGGCGTAGGCCTCGACCAGCGCGATACGATCCTGATCGCGCCCTGTTGTGGTCAGGTAGCGGATGGTTTCGCCGTCGATCGGGAAGAAGCCACAGGTGGCGCCATATTCGGGTGCCATATTGGCAATGGTGGCCCGGTCTGCCAGCGGCAGACGGTTCAGGCCTTCGCCGTAGAATTCGACAAATTTGCCAACCACGCCTCTGGCACGCAGCAGTTCGACCACCTTCAGCACGAGGTCGGTGCCAGTGGTGCCTTCCATCATCTCGCCGGTCAGCTCAAAGCCGATGACTTCGGGGATCAGCATAGAGATCGGTTGGCCCAGCATAGCGGCCTCAGCTTCGATGCCGCCAACGCCCCAGCCCAGAACAGCCGCGCCGTTGACCATGGTGGTGTGGCTGTCGGTGCCAACCAATGTGTCCGGATAGGCGATCTCGGTGCCGTGTTGATCAGTGTCGGTCCAGATCGTCTGGCTGAGGTATTCCAGGTTTACCTGATGGCAGATGCCGGTGCCGGGGGGCACCACGCGGAAGTTGTTGAACGCGGTCTGCCCCCATTTGAGGAAGGTGTAACGCTCCATGTTGCGTTCGTATTCGCGATCCACATTCATTTGGAAGGCGCGCGGGTTGCCAAACTCATCAATCATCACCGAGTGGTCAATGACGAGGTCAACGGGCACCAGCGGGTTGATCTTTGCTGCCGAACCTTTCAGGCCAACGATGCCGTCGCGCATGGCGGCAAGGTCAACAACGGCTGGCACCCCGGTGAAATCCTGCATCAGCACGCGGGCCGGGCGATAGGCGATTTCGCGCGGGTTATTGCCGCCATTGGCGCCCCAAGTCGCGAAGGCCCTGATGTCATCGGTGGAGACGGAAAAGCCGCCATCTTCAAAGCGCAGCATGTTTTCCAGCACCACTTTCAGCACTGCGGGCAGGCGGGAGAAATCGCCAAGCCCGGCTTCGGTGGCAGCGGCGATCGAGTAATAGCCAAGGGCCTTGCCCTTGATTTCGAGCGTTCTACGGGTGCGGGCGGTATCGTTGCCGGTTTGGACGGTCATGGGGAGGCTCCCTGGGGTGGCGGATTGCTTGTGCCGCAAGCATAAGCACGAAGTCAGGCCACTGGTAAGGTTTTGCCGGCCACATTTGAATTATGGGCGCAGATAGACAGGAAACGGCTGTATTTCAGGGCAGGGATCAGGTAGGTCAACTTGCCACGGAAGGCTGTCTTGCAACGGCAGTTTTGATAGTATACCACGGCATACAAAGATTGAACCCCGAGTCGGCCGATCAGGCCGGTCTGCGGGCGTCAATGTATGACACACTTTGAGTCTAGGGATCGTCATGAGCTTGTACACCGACTACCTAACGGAAATTGAAACCCGCAAAGAGCAAGGCCTGCACCCCAAGCCCATCGATGATGGCGCCCTGGTGCAAGAGCTGATTGCCCAGATCGAAGACACCGGGCACGCACACCGCGAAGACTCGCTGAACTTCTTTATTTACAACACGTTGCCCGGCACCACGAGTGCGGCAGCCGTGAAGGCAAAGTTCCTCAAGGACGTCATTCTGGGCAAGGTCGCCCTCGAAGAGATTTCGCCGGAATTTGCCTTTGAACTGCTTTCGCACATGAAGGGCGGCCCCTCGGTTGAGGTCCTGCTGGATCTGGCTCTGGGTGACGATGAGGCCACTGCCAAAGCCGCCGCCGACGTGCTGAAGACGCAAGTTTTCCTCTATGAAGCCGACACCGACCGCCTGAAGGCTGGTCTGGAGGCAGGCAACGCCATCATCAAGGATCTGGTCGAAAGCTACGCCGACGCGGAATTCTTCACCAAGCTGCCCGAGATCGACGAAGAGGTCGAAATCGTCACCTATATCGCCGGCGAAGGCGATATCTCTACCGACCTTCTGTCGCCCGGCAACCAGGCGCATTCGCGCGCCGACCGTGAATTGCACGGTAAGTGCATGATCTCGGAAGCCGCGCAGAAAGAAATCGAAGCGCTGAAGATCCAGCACCCGAACGCGCGCGTGATGCTGATCGCCGAAAAAGGCACCATGGGCGTGGGATCGTCGCGGATGTCCGGCGTCAACAACGTGGCACTCTGGACCGGTAAAAAGGCCAGCCCTTACGTTCCGTTCGTGAACTACGCGCCGGTTGTTGCGGGCACCAATGGTATCTCGCCGATCTTCCTGACCACCGTGGGCGTGACCGGCGGCATCGGTGTCGACCTGAAGAACTGGGTCAAGAAAGTTGACGAGAACGGCGAGCCGATCCTCAACAACGACGGCAACGCGATCCTTGAGCAGAAGTATTCTGTCGAGACGGGCACCGTTCTGAAGATCAACACCAAGGAAAAGAAACTCTATTCTGCAGACGGCAGCGAAGAGCTGGTCGATATGGCCGGGTCGTTCACGCCGCAGAAAATGGAGTTCATGAAGGCCGGCGGCTCTTACGCCATTGTCTTCGGCAAGAAGCTGCAGACTTTCGCCTGTGAAGCGCTGGGTATTGAACTGAAGTCGGCCTTTGCTCCGTCCAAGGAAATCAGCCACGACGGCCAGGGCCTGACTGCAGTTGAAAAAATCTTCAACGCCAATGCCCGCGGCAACACGCCGGGCAAGACCCTGCACGCAGGTTCCGACGTGCGTGTGGCCGTGAACATTGTCGGCTCGCAGGACACCACCGGTCTGATGACCATGCAGGAACTGGAAGCGATGGCCGCCACTGTCGTGTCGCCCAGCGTTGACGGCGCTTACCAGTCGGGCTGTCACACCGCATCCGTGTGGGACCTGAAGGCACAGGCCAACACCCCGCGCCTGATGAAGTTCATGAACAACTTCGGTCTGGTCACCGGCCGCGACCCGAAGGGCCAGTATCACGCGATGACCGACGTGATCCACAAGGTGCTGAACGACATCACCGTCAGCGACTGGGACGTGATCATCGGCGGCGACAGCCACACCCGGATGTCCAAGGGCGTCGCCTTTGGCGCGGACTCGGGCACCGTGGCGCTGGCGCTGGCAACCGGTGAAGCCTCGATGCCGATCCCGGAATCGGTCAAGGTGACCTTCAAGGGCCAGATGGCTGATCACATGGACTTCCGCGACGTGGTGCACGCCACCCAGTTGCAGATGCTGGAACAGCACGGCGACAACGTCTTCCAGGGCCGGGTGATCGAAGTGCACATTGGCACGCTGCTGGCTGACCAGGCCTTCACCTTTACCGACTGGACCGCCGAGATGAAGGCGAAAGCCTCTGTCTGTATCTCCAACGATGATACGCTGATCGGCTCTCTGGAATTGGCCAAGTCGCGCATCCAGATCATGGTCGACAAGGGGATGGAGCATGACAACGGCATGCTGGCCTCGCTGATCGCCAAAGCAGATCAGCGCATCGCCGAAATCAAGTCGGGTGAAAAGCCCGCCCTGACCGCCGATGCCAACGCCAAATACTTCGCCGAAGTGGTGGTGGATCTGGATCAGATCGTCGAGCCGATGATCGCCGACCCGGATGTCAACAACGCCGATGTCTCCAAGCGCTACACGCATGACACCATCCGCCCGATCTCCTTCTACAAGGCAGAGAAGAAGGTGGACCTGGGTTTTGTCGGCTCCTGCATGGTGCACAAGGGGGACGTGAAGATCGTCGCCCAGATGCTGCGCAATCTGGAGAGCGCCAACGGCAAGGTTGAGTTCAAGGCTCCGCTGGTTCTGGCTGCTCCGACCTACAACATCATCGACGAGTTGAAGGAAGAGGGCGACTGGGAAGTGCTGCAGAAGTACTCCGGCTTCGAATTCGACGACGCAGCCCCAAAGACCGCGGCGCGCACCGAGTATGAGAACATCCTCTACCTCGAGCGTCCGGGCTGTAACCTCTGCATGGGCAACCAGGAAAAGGCCGCCAAGGGCGACACCGTTCTGGCCACCTCGACCCGCCTGTTCCAGGGCCGTGTTGTTGCCGACAGCAATACCAAGAAGGGTGAATCGCTGCTGGCATCTACCCCGCTGGTCGTTCTCTCCGCGATCTTGGGCCGCACGCCCACGCTGGAAGAATACAAGACCGCCGTCGAAGGCATCGACCTGACCAAGTTCGCGCCGCCTGCGGAAAAGCCCGCAGGGCCCCGCTCGGTCCACTTCTAAGGACTTCGGTGCGCCCTTTCGGGGCAGCCGAGCGCATCAACCAGAGGGGGCGGCCGAAAGGCTGCCCCCTCTCTTTTGGCTCTCAAAACCTTGATTGGTTATTGAAGGGCGGGAAAGATAAGTCTTGGGAACACGCACTTATCCCGGTTCCTTATGAAACGCCTTTCCGCCCTTTTCCTTGCCGGCCTGCTGGCCGCGCCTGCCGCTTTTGCCCAGGAACAACACCCGGTTGTTGTGGAGCTGTTCACCTCGCAAGGCTGTTCCTCCTGCCCGCCGGCCGATGCGATCCTGCACGAACTGGCGCAACGCGATGACGTGCTGCCGCTGGCGCTGCATGTGGACTATTGGGATTATATCGGCTGGAAGGACCAGTTTGCCGACCCGGCCCATACCAAACGGCAAAAGGCCTATGCGCAGACGGCCGGCCGCAACATGATCTACACGCCGCAGATGATTGTCATGGGGCAGGAAGATGTTGTCGGGGCGGATGCCGCAGCGGTGATGGATCTGGTTGCCAAACATCAAAAAGCGACCGCACCGGTGGATATCTCAACGCAGCGCAGCGGCGACAAACTGCATATCACTCTGCGGCCCACCAGCGGGCAGGATAACGAGGGCTACAGCGTTCTGCTTGTCCGCTATGCACCGCTGAAAACCATAGAAATCACCCGCGGAGAGCTGGCCGGGCGGCGCATGACATATGCAAATGTGGTCGAAGAACTGCGCGTCTTGGGCACTTGGGATGGGCGCGAAGATACCAGCCTCTCAGTGCCTGTGATCAGTGGTCTGGACGCGGCCATTCTGGTTCAGCGCCCGGATCACGGGGCCATTGTCGCGGCCCGGCGACTTGACTAATCGGCAGGGACTTTGCGGCCCTTGATCTTGGGCGGGTGGGGCGGTTTCCAGCGACGGTGAATCCAGAACCATTGCCCCATATGCTGCCGAATGAGCGCTTCCAGCCCATCGCAAATCTCCTGTGTCATGGTGATGGGGTCGCTGTGGGGGATTTCCGGCAAAAAGGTGATTTCAAAATCGAGCCCGTTGTCCTGCCGTACCGAATAGACCGGGATGAGTGCGGCGTTCTGCTTGAGCGCCATTTCGGCGGGGACAGTAGAGGTCAGCGCGGATTTACCGAAGAAGTTTAGTGGCTTACCGCGGTTGACATGCAGATCGGCGACAATGGCGACAATGCCGCCACCTTTGAGGTGGCGCACCAGTTCGACCATGCCACGGCGCCCCTGTTCGAACATCGGCGTGCCGATGGCCTCCATTTTTCGAACATAGTGGTCGTTGAAATAGGGGTTCGCCATGCGCCGGTACAATGCGCCCATAGCGTGACCGCGGCCGATCAGGTTTGCACGGGCGACATCGTAATTGCCGAAATGACCGGTGACCAGAACAACCGGGCGGCCCTCAGCACGGGCTTTTTTCAAAGCCTGCAGGCCCGGCCCGGAGATAGGCGCGGCCAGCGCACGGTCGATGAAGGGTTGCCCGGCGTAGAGTTCCGTCAGGCTGCGGCCGGCGTTGCTGCAGACCTCATGGCACAGGCGGCGCACTTCGGCTTCGGGCAATTCGGGGCAGGTCAGAGCCAGGTTTTTGCGAACACGGCGGTGAAAACCGGCCAGTGGCGCAAGGGTATCGACCAGCCAGCCCATGGCGGGAACCCGCAGGTGGTAGGGGATCAGCCCGGCCAGCCCGAGGACGGCGCGCAGGAACAGATTGGCTGAAAAATATCCGGCACGGGCCCGAAATGACAGCTTGGAGGTATTCACGGGCATCGAGACGGCGGCCTTCAGATCGAAATGCGGGCAAGTCCCTGATCATACGACCTGACCGAAGGCGGTACAAGCTGTCCACCGGAGATCGGTGGACAACAATTGCGCCTTACTCCTCGTCCTGATCTTCGGCCGGGTCAAGCAGGGTGATGTCCCCATTGGTGACCATATCGCGGATAAAGCGCATGATGATGCTCATCGCTTCTTCGCCATCGGCCTGACGGACCGCGCCAACATCATTGGCTTCTTCGCGTAGGTTTCCGGCCATACGGGCAGAAATACTCTCGAGGATGAATTCGACGCTTTTGACGTCGTCTTCGTCCTTGGCGAATGCGATGCAGGTGACAAGGTCGGGCTGCGGCACGGTCCGGATCACCGCCGGAATATCCTTGGCGGCCACGCGGCTGTGGATCAATGCGAAGGTGAAGATCGACTTGCGCACATCCTTGGCAAATGCCTCATCCTCTTCGTCCAATGCGTTCAGCACTTCTTCGCGTTTGGCGGCATTGGCCTCGGTGAGGATGGCACCGACACGCTGGCCGGGAGTCTGGGCGAATTCGATTTCCGGGCGTCCGTCCACCTGCGCGGCCAGGGACAGGCCGATCCGGTCCACCGTTTCCGGTGTCACGGCGCTGGTATGGCTGACCGCATAGGTGATGCGGCGGGCGGTGGGGCCGGGCAGATGGGCCAGCATTTTGGCGGCTTTGTTGGTGTCCAGCTTGGACAGGAGAACGGCCGCTACCTCGGTGCTTTCGGCCTCGGCCAGTTCGGCCAGATCTTCGGCAGGCAGATCGCGCAGGCGTTCCCACGGGTTTCCGAATTGGCGCACCCCGGCCTCCTTGCGCAGGCGCGAGGCGGTGTGGCGGCTGATCTTACCCTCCATCGAGGTTAGCGCACCGGCGAGCCCCTTGGTGAAGGCCAGGCCGACATTGTCCAGCTGATCGGCAAATTCCGAGGCCACGGAATGCAATGTGTCGCGGTCCACCAGCCCCATCTGGCCCATCTGCTGGGTCAGGGCCAGCTGCAGGTCATCAGGCAGTTCCTCGATGGGGATATCGGCCCCTTCGTTGATCAGCAGGCGGACGATAATTGCAGCCTTGGCCCGGTTTGAGATATTTGCCGGCTGCAACGGCGCTGGCGGCGGCGCATCTGCGCCTCCGGTCATTGCTGGCAGCCCAGCTGAAGGTGTCGGGTCAAAGGCCATTGGCAGAGCCAGGCCAAGATCCAAGTCCATATCCATGTCTTGCGGCATGTTTCGCCTCTTGTCTTCAGAGATTCTCTCTTGCGTCAGAAGCTAGTTAACCGGCGAGCCGTAAAGAAAGACTGAAATCAGTAGCTATAAGTTGATCCGTTTTCGAGCGCTGTGCGCAGAGATGTCTCGGCCCAGCTGCCGGTACCGCCATGGGCGCGGATCTGCTGCCACTGTTCCAGCGCCTGCGCCATCTGGCCTGCCTCGACATAACCCTGGCCCATATATGACCGGGCCAGCAGATTGCCGGGATCCTGTGCGATGGCCTGCGTGTAATAGCTGAGTGACAGATCCTCGCGGCCCAGTTTGCGATGGGTAAAGCCCCAATAGGTCAAGACGCGACTGTCTTGCTGATCTGCCATAGCCAGCAGGACGCCCTGCGCGTCCTTATATCGTCCGGCATAGGCCAGTTCGCGAACCGCGCCATAAAGGTCATCTTGATCCAGTGAGGAGTTTTTGGGGCGCACGCAACGCCCCTTGTCGTCGTCCCAGACCTTCACGCCCTTGCAGGTTTTTGTGGTGTTAGTGGGTTTGGGTGGGCTGCTGTCTTCATCACCCGCTGCAAGTGCCAATGTCGGGAATGACAGGGCGAGGGCACCAACAATCATTAAAATGCGCATGAAAATCTCCGGTCGGGGTTAATCTCGATTGGCATCAAAACCCGGAGTGGCCCAGATCCTTAATCACATTCCCGCGAGGACCTTCAGTTTTCATATGAAGACAGCCCGCAAAGGCAAGTCACCCCAGCGGCAGGCTGAAGGCACATTCCATCCGATGGAGTATGGTGTGAAACTGGGCCTTCTTATAGGCACTGTTGGCATAATTGGTTTTGGTGATCTTTAAGAGCCGTATCAGCAAAGCGGCCCGCAGGTGAAAGTTCATCAGAGGAGCGGGGATTGGGTGGCGGTAGAGTTTGAAAAAATAGTCCCAGCTTTCTGTTCGTATCCCACCGGGGCCAATCTGATGGGCCGCACCGGGTAGGCGAAGATCTTCCATCAGAAAATCAACGACATCGTAAAGCGCTGGTTTTTCATGCGCATAGGCGAGATCCAGACCAACGGTTTTGCCATTGGCCAAAATGAGGTTACGCCCATGAAAATCTGCATGGGAGAAGACCCGCTCGCAGGGGTGTTCCTGAAACTGTTCGGCATCCTGCCTCAAGGCACTGAGGTAAGGGCGGTAGATCGTTTCCTCGGCCCGTGGGTCGCCTGAAACCTGCAGGTTTTGAATTTCGTCGAAAATCCAGTTGGTCCAGATGTTTTGTGGTTCCGGCGTTGTAAACCTATGAAGACGGTCCAGCCAGCCTCCGGCCCGCCGGAATACCTGACGCGCCTGTTGCGGGGTCTTGGGCGAATGAAGCACATCGCTGGCCGTTGGGCCGTCGGTGAAGGCGGTGACATGAAAGCTGCGATCACGACCAAGATATACAGGTGCAATCACACCAAACTTCTCATCTCTTGAGAAATGCGCCTCTAGATCCTTTAGCAGGTTGAATTCTTTTTCGATCCATTGCTGGCCTGGGACGAAATCGCTCTTCATTGCGAAGTTCAGGCCGCCTTCGAGCGCGAGAGTGAAGACCATCTGGTTGCGCCCGTGATCGGCCGCTGTGTGAAGGCAATTGATGAAGGGTTTACCGGATATTCCCATCTTGGACAGAAACTCATCCGCTTGGCTGCGGATCAAGGCTTCGTCAAAGGTGGCGAATAGGTTCATGCCGCGACAGATATCAGCTATTGAATTTAAATACCAATAACAGAGCCTTGCCGCGCATTGTGCGTGTGAAACCTGGGCGCTGAACGAAAAAGGGCGCAGCCGAAGCTGCGCCCTTTGTTCGGAAAGCTGCCGAGATTACTCGCCAAATACGCGGGCAAAGATCGTGTCGACATGTTTGGTGTGATAGCCCATGTCGAATTTCTCGTTGATGCCATCAACGCCAAGGGCCGCAACAACCTCTTCGTCGGCCAGCAACAGCTCGCGGAAGTCCAGACGCTCTTCCCAGACTTTCAGGGCGTTGCGCTGCACCATGGAATAGGCCGCTTCGCGCGACACGCCAGCCTGTGTCAGCGACAGAAGAACGCGCTGCGACATCACCAGACCGGGGAACTTGTTCATGTTGTCGAGCATGTTCTGCGGGTAGATGATCATCTTTTCGACGACGCCTGCCAGACGGTGCAGGGCGAAATCGAGGGTCACGGTCGAATCCGGGCCAATCGCGCGCTCAACCGAGGAGTGCGAGATATCACGTTCGTGCCACAGGGCGACGTTTTCCATTGCCGGAACCACAGACATGCGCACCAGACGGGCCAGACCGGTCAGGTTTTCGGTCAGAACCGGGTTCTTCTTGTGCGGCATCGCCGAAGAGCCCTTTTGACCCATCGAGAAGAATTCCGCGCCTTCCAGCACCTCGGTGCGCTGCATGTGGCGGATTTCGGTGGCGACGTTTTCGATCGACGAGGCAATGACACCGAGGGTGGCAAAGAACATCGCGTGACGGTCACGCGGGATGACTTGCGTGGAAATCGGCTCAGCGCGCAGGCCCATCTTTTCGCAAACGTGCTCTTCTACCGAAGGGTCGATATTGGCGAAGGTACCAACCGCGCCGGAAACAGCACCGGTGGCGATTTCCCAGCGGGCTTTTTCCAGACGGTTCTTGTTGCGGTCCATCTCGGCGTAGAAACGCGCGAAGGTCAGGCCCATGGTGGTGGGCTCTGCGTGGATACCGTGGCTGCGGCCAACGCGCACGTCGTCCTTATGCTCGTAGGCGCGTGTTTTCAGGGCTGCGAGGACGCGGTCTACGCCACCGAGCAGGATGTCGGCGGCGCGGACCAGCTGCACATTCAGGCAGGTGTCCAGCACGTCCGAGGAGGTCATGCCCTGATGCACAAAACGGGCTTCTTCGGAGCCGACATGTTCAGCCAGGTGGGTGAGGAAGGCGATGACGTCATGTTTGGTGACGGCTTCGATTTCATCGATGCGGGCCACGTCAAATTCGACGTCTTTGGCTTTCCAGACGGCATCCGCGTTTTCCTGCGGGATCACGCCCAGCTTGGCCTGCGCGTCGCAGGCATGTGCTTCGATCTCGTACCAGATGCGGAATTTGGTTTCCGGCGACCAGATGGCGACCATTTCGGGGCGGGAATAACGGGGGATCATCGGCGGATGCACCTTATTGTGATTAGGCGGGAGATGCGGCGGGTCTTAGAGGAGGCGGGCCCTAACAGCAAGGCTGGGCGGGTGAGATGTGGCCATTTGCTCTGCTTTTGACGGGTTTTTCTGCGGTTTCAGCGGCTGAAGTCGATTTGCGGCGCTGCCGGGCGTCAGACGGGGCGGCGTATTGATCGACTTGGCGGCCGTCTGTCCTGAGGAATTGCCGTCAGGTCGAGGGCTGCGGGGAAGGCCGTGCTTTGCGGGGCGGGCGGGGGATATCACAGCAAGTGCCCTTGGGCCTTTGGTCATGCAGTGCTTGCCTCTGTGATGGGTCTGACGCACTCTGGTTTTGCTGTTATGCACCAGCGCATTACATCATAGATGATCATTGTAGCGCCAATTGCGGGCATGGATGTTAAAGAGGATACCGGGAATGCGATCACGCTTCAGAAAATGGATAGTGGCAGCGGTGGCAGCCTGCCTGACGGCAGGGCTGCCTGTGGCCGCTGCGGCAGATATGCCGGTGACTTACCGGGACCAGGGGCGCAGCCTGTTTGCCCTCAGCATTCCTGACTTCTGGTCGGTTCGGGCGGGTGGCTCACGAGAGCTGACCTCGCCGGACACGGGGCAAAGTCGGCAGGTTGGCCGCGTTATCGGCCTGCGGCCCACCGCAGAGGAGGGGGTCTGGATGGGGTTCCTGTCACCCGAAGGCGTTCGCACCCAGGAACAGGCCATGCGGTATCTGGGGGAAATCGGACCCTTCCTGCTGCGTGATGCGACGGTTTCGGACCGTAGCACGATTACCATCGGCGGTCGTCCGGCGGGGCGGATCACTGGCAGTGGTACCCGCGCGGGGCGTGGCGTCAGCTTTACCGCGCTGACGATTGATCTTCCGGGTGACCGGGTTGCGATCTCTGTTGTGGTGATGGAAGCCGGGGTGAACCCGGCGCTGGTTGAGGATGTGAATGCCATCTTCGCCTCCTTCCGGCCGGTTTATTAAGGGGATAGCCATGCGAGATATGCTCATGGATCTGCGCCGGGCGCGTACGGCCGTATTGCTGGCCTGTGTCGCGGCGTCGCTGGCCGCCTGTGATCCGGATCGCGAACCCGGTGCCGGCGTTTATTATGATGGTGTGCTGTGGAATGATTATTACTGGGATCGCTGCCCGCCGCATTGCAGCCCCGATAGGCCTGAGAAACCGGAAAAGCCGGAGAAGCCGCCAAAGCCTATCCAGCCGCTGCCACCGGAACGTCCGGTGCAGCCCTTGCCCAGACCGCAACCGCCAACGGCACGGCCGCCTTCGGTCAGACCGCCGATCAGCCGCCCGTCAGTCGGCGGCGGTGGCGGCGGTGGCGGTGGTCGGGTCGGGGGGCTGCGCCGCTAATCGTCGCGGCTTTCCCGTTCGATCCGGGTAACAACGCGCGCCCCTTGTTCAAGAGTACGGTGCACCGGACATTTATCCGCGATCTCCAGCAGTTTGGCGGCCTGTTCACCGGTCAGATCGCCGCGCAGGTGAATGACGCGGGTGAATTCGTCGATCCGTGACGGGTTGCCGGTGGCTGCATCCTGCGCGTGGACCTTGTTGTGGCTCACATCGACGCTGATCCCGTCGAGGGGCAGGGCTTTGCGGCGAGCATACATGCGGATCGTCATCGAGGTGCAGGCGCCCAGCCCAGCAGCGATGAACCCATAGGGCGACATGCCCCGGTTGGTGCCGCCATAAGCCAATGGCTCATCGGCGAAAGTGTGATGGGACGGGCCGGATTGCACATCCTGCAAAAATCCGTTCGGGTCGGCTTCGCTCACCCGCAGAATGCCCTCGGGCGCGCCGGGGGGCGGGGCGGGCTGGGTGAACTGCACATAACGGCTGGCCCAGGCCGCAATGACCTCGGCGGCGTATTCGGCATCCGCCGCGCGGGTGATCAGATGGTCCGCATTATCAAGGGTGACAAAGCTTTTGGGATGTTTGGCAGAGGTAAAGATGCGGGCTGCGTTTTCAATGGCGACGGTGTCATCCATGGGCGCGTGCAGGATCAAAAGCGCGGCGCGCAGGTCGGCAATGGCTGGCGCCAGGTTTTCGGCAGAGATGTCTTCGACGAATTGCCGGCCAATTCGGAAGGGCCGCCCGCCCAGTGAAACCTCGGCAGAGCCTTTTTCGCGGATTTCGGCGATGTAATCTTCAAAGTGATGCGCCACATGGGCCGGATCAAACGGCGCCCCCAGCGTCACCACGCCTTTTACGGAAGGAATGCCCGCACGGGCCCGCAACACGGCGGCGCCGCCCAAAGAGTGGCCGATCAGCAGGTCGGGGGCCATGCCGCGCCCGGCAAGGAATTGCGCGGCGGCGATCAGATCCTCAACATTCGAGGTGAAGGAGGTGTTGGAAAACTCGCCCTGCGAATGGCCGAGCCCGGTGAAGTCGAAGCGCAGTACCGCAAACCCCATCGCCGCCAGCCGGGCCGCGATCCGGCGTGCTGCCGGTATATCCTTGGAACAGGTGAAACAATGGGCAAACAGTGCCGTTGCCAGTATCGGCCCATTCGGCAAGATCAGCCGTGCCGCCAGCTGGTCGCCGGCATGGCCAGAAAATGAAACAGGTTCTGTGGGCAAGGCGCGATCCCCTTTGTGTCTACCTGTCTTACTGTGGGTGTGTCAGCGACCGGCAGCAAGACGGCGGCCCTGACTGTCACGGGAAGGTGAACCGGGGGCATCATTCGGGCGACAGCCGCGTCACATCGCGGGGTTTTGCGAAACGGACCCTTTTGTCCAGACAATTGCCAACAGTTGTCGTTCGACAGAACTGGAACAATTTTAGCTTTAACGCCCCTTTATCGATCACCTTCTATTGCTTGGTGTTAGTGAACCTGAATTCGCCTTTTTTGGACGTCTCTGCGGGGGCTCTGCGTGAAATAAATTGACTGACTATGAATGCTTGACCACATGCAAGACAGAGAACAGACCGTTGCTCCAGATCTGACCTGGCAAGAGCGTCTAGAGGCGATTTTTTCAGGTGCTTACCTGCAGTTGGCCGAAGGCCTGACCGGTGTTTCGCCGAAGGGTGGTGAGCTGGATATTTCCCTGGTCAAGGATAGCAGGAATACGCTGGGCTTGAAAATCTCTGCGCTGGGGGAAGACGGGTTTTTGAAGGTCTTTGACGGGCCAGATGCCGCTGACAGCTATAAGCGTGAAAAGGCGGCCTTACTGTCTCTGGCGGGCCGGGATTTGGTTCCCGACATGATCTGTTTTTCTGATGAACTTCGCTTTGTCATCACCGAATGGCACGGGCAGGAGTTTTTACCGGCGGTAAACCCGGAGGGCACGGCCCGCCGGATCGGGGCCTGGATTGCCCGCTATGACGCCCTGGCGCCGTCGCGCGCGCTGCAGGGCGATTGGTACAGTTACTGTGTGCAATTGGGGCTGGAGGCCTCGCTGAAGAATATCCCCGGCGCAAAGGAACGGCTGACTGCGGTGCCTTTGTGCGGCGAAGTTCTATCGCGCGATGACAGTGCCATGCATAATTTTCTCGAGGGGCCGGATGGCCGTTTGCTGGGATGTGATTTTGAACGGTCGCGTTTCAAGCCGCGTGGCTGGGAATACATGCGGGCGCATTGGTCACTGCTGCAACGGTTCCCAGATCAGGCGCCAAAGGTGCAAAAAGCATTGGAACGCGGCTTTGATCTTTCCCACCGAGGTGTCCTGCGGGTGGATGAAATCAGCACTGTGGCCCGCATATTGTTCTGCGCACAGGCAATCAAGGCAGCCCATAAGACGGAGAGCCACCCATGGCAGTAGAGCATATTACCGTCAGCCTTCTTGGGGATGAAGATGATGTTTCGGGCGACGATTACTACACCGGGCAAGAGTCAGATTCTCATATTGTTACGGTCGTGGATGGCGGCGCACTTTCGGGGCCCTATACGTTCGATCACTGGGGCGAAGATGATGATCCGGACGTTGGACAGGACGAATTCCACATTGACTTGTCCGGGTTTGATGATGATTTCTCCATCTTTGTCGACAGCATGGATAGCGACGACAAATTTGTCATCTCGGGGTTCGCCGCACACACCATCAGCGGGTCTGTGCATTTGTTTACCTATTGGGGAACAGACGGAAACGCGCATCTCTTCGCCATCGACACCGCCTCGCTTCACGATCCAACCTTTGTGTCAATCGTGGTCTGTTTCGCACGCAACAGCCGTATACTGACACCACACGGAGAGCGTCCGGTGGAAACGCTGAGCGAGGGGGATATGGTGGTCTGCGGTGATGGGCTGCACCGGCCGGTGCGTTGGGTCGGCAGTCGCAAGCTGGCCAGGGCCGAGCTGGACCGCCGACCAGAGCTGAAGCCGATACGTCTGAAGCGGGATGCGATGGGTCGCGAAGCGCCAAACCGTGATTTGCTGTTGTCGCCGCAGCATAGGGTGTTGTTGCGCGACTGGCGCGCCGAGATGCTGTTTGGTGAGCCAGCGGTCTTTGTTCCGGCCGTGTCACTTGTCAATGACAACAGTATCCGGCAGGAGTCTGACTGCGAGGGTGTGGAGTATTTCCACATCTTGCTGGAGGGGCACCACACGGTGTTCGCCGAAGGGCTGGAATGTGAAACGCTGATGCCCGCAGAAATGGCGGCGGGCGCTTTGGATGGCAAAGCCAGAGATGAAATCTGCGCGATTTTCCCTGAACTGGCTGCCGATCTGTCGAGTTTTGGTCCCCTGTGTCATCCGGCTGCGAAACCGGCGGAAGCCCGTCTGCTGCTGTCGGCGGATTTCATGGCCTAGGATCGCGGAGGCGCCTGTCGGCGCCACAGGTCTACCCGTTCCCTCCTCTCGGAGGGAACGGCCGGTTCGCGGCGTCAGTCTTCGCCCATCAAAGCCGCATCAAACGGATAGGTGGTCAGGTTCTCATAGCCGTCTTCGGTGATCAGCACCTGATCTTCCAGCTTGATGGAGAAATCACCGCCAACCTCGCCGACGCACGCCTCGACGCAGAGCACCATGCCCGGCTCCAGCGGGTAGTCAAAGGCGCCGGGCACCGCCTGATCGGGATAGGCCACCAGCGGCCATTCATCACACAGGCCCACACCATGCATCAGGCAGCCGTATTTCTGCGCCTGATACCTGTCATCCAGAACATGAGCATTGGCGGTCAGCTCCGGGATGGTGACGCCGGGTCTGAGCATCTCCATATTGGTCATGATATGTTCATGCGCGTGGCGCATCGCATAGATCATGTCGGCGGGTGGTTTCTGGTCGCCGATCCACCAGCTGCGCGAAATGTCGATGCAGATGCCGTAGGAGCCGATGAGATCGGTGTCAAATGAGATGATCTCATTTTGCTGAGTGATCCGGGGCCCGCATTCCTGGAACCACGGATTGGTGCGCTGGCCGGAGGCGAGAAGCCGGGTTTCGATCCACTCACCGCCGCGACGGATGTTCTCGGCGTGCAGCACGGCCCAGATGTCATCTTCGGAGGTTTTGCCATTGCCGACATTGGCGCGGGCGAACTTTTCCATCTCGGCGACGGCAGTCTCGCAGGCGTGATTAGCACAGCGCATGGCCAGAACCTCATCTACGCCTTTGATTGACCGAGATTTTTCAGTGACTTCTTCACCTTCCATTACCTCGAAACCCTGTGCCTCCAATGCGCGCAGCCCATGCAGCATCACCTTGTCGACCGCCAGACGCTTGTTGTCACCTGCGTGTTCGGACATCAGCAGGCGCACTTCGTTGGCGAAGAGATCAGCGGCCACGTCCACTTTGTCGCCGCGGTCGAAATAGAAGAGATCGGCACCTGAGCGTTGCTCTTTGACCAGCGGGTTGAAGGTGGAGAGGAAGGGTGAGTTCTTGTAATCCCAGATCACCATATAGCCGTCCGCACAGAGTAGCACGGCGCGAAACGGGTTATGGGTGTTCCACAGCTGCATGTTAGTGCTGTCGGTGGCGTAGCGGATGTTGAGCGGGTCGAACATCAACAGGCCACCATAGCCGCGGTCGCCAATCGCGCGGGTCAGGCGCTTCCAGCGATATTCCCGCATCCGGTCCAGATTTGGCAGCGCCAGCCCGGCTGTGGCCCATTCGTCAAATGCGAGCTGCGTGGGGCCGATTTCGATCCGGTCGTTATCATTGGGACTGCCGTCCCCCAGCCGTGCGCCTTTGGAGGGGTCGATTTTGCGGTTCTCACGGTAATGTTCGTTCATGGTGACCTGACTGAGGTTGGTTTTTGAAAAACCTAAGGGCGCGCGGACTGGCCGGTCTTACAGATTTGCGACGGGGGAAAATGTCGTTTCCGGTGACTTGCGGACCCCACCAGGGGATTCGCAACTGGGCAGGAGCGGGGCCTATCGTCTAAACCTTGCGGATGACGAAGATTCTTCAGACCCGCATTCCCTATGATCCGACCCAGCCAGCGGCGTTGCCGGGGATTTCCCCCTTGGCGATGGAGGATTGGCTGAAACCGGATGACGCGGCACTGGCGCAGATAGCAGAGAGAGACCGGTTGCTGCGCGACCAGCGCGAGGAGGTTTTATATCTTGAACCCGATGCCATGCCAGCGGCGTGTGAATTGCTGGAGCTTGTTTTGAACCATCTTTGGGGCGGTGCGCCTTCGCAGGTCCAACGGGCCGATGGGGAGGTTGTTCGGGTGGATATGGCAGATCCGCTGGGCACGCTGGGGCGGATCACCCAGCAGGATTTCTGCCTTCTGCAAAAATCAGCGGCAGAGCATGTTCTGACCGGCGCGGTTGTCTGTTTTCCGGCCAGCTGGATGCTGTCGGAAAAAGCGGGCCGATCGCTGTTGGGTATTCATGATCCGGTTGCCGAGTATCAGAAAGACATTGCCCGGCGGGTTCAGCGGTTGTTTGACGGGGTACAGCCGGGCCGACCGCTGTGGCGGTTCAACAGCCTTTGGTATCGCGACGCGACATTGTTTCAGCCACGGCGCACAGACGCGCGGCGGGCGCCGGAAGGCGCGGCAAGCGCGCCTTTCCTGCGCAGCGAACATCAGAGCATTCTGCGGCTGCCACAGTCCAAAGCGGTTGTGTTTGCCATCCACACCTATGTGCTGTCGCGCGCGGATGTGATGCGGCTTTGGTCCTAGCCCCTGCCGGAAGGGGCAGGGGAAGGAAGGGTGCGGTTTAGAAAAGCGACATCGCTGACGCCGCCCCGGACCCTTGCATGAAGGCGACAAAGGCCGACAGCGATAGAACCTGGGTGTTGAGGCGGAAATCCTCTCCGCGCAACAGGTTCACCGCGGCCAGGGATGCGGCAACCGGCGCCGACACTGTCGCCAGCACACCGGTCATTGCCCATGTGGCCAACCGCAGTTGCGAGGAAGGCTGACCATCCAGGTCTTTCGCGGTCAGCTCATCGGGATGCGGGTCTGTGCGGTATGAAAGCGCCAGAATTTCCTGATCGCTGAGCGCAACAAGCCCCGATCTGCCACGGCTGCGGCGGCGGCCAAGAACTGCATCCATCTGGGCGTCCAGGTCTGCGGCCGTATCGTCGATGGACGCAAACAGATTGCTATTGGGGCGCCGCGGTCGCACAGGTTTGGCTACGGGTTCTGCGGCAAAGCCCGAAAAGGCGCTGGTGAATTGTGACTGGGTCAACTTGGTGTCTGTATCCATCCACTCGACCTCCATGGCTGGGAAAACCTGCAGACAGCGGAACAACATGACAGCCATCAAAAGCTCTGAAGTCTCGGCCTCGCTGTAGGCCTGGAAGCTAGGTTCCAGAGTGATTTCCAACCGCAGCCCCCTGTTCTCATTGGCCTGAGATCGCACCCCATGCTGCGAACATGGCGATATATCTGCGGGACGGGACAGGGCGAGCTGAACAGAGTAACTGGCTGTATGTAACAGGGTCTTTGAGCCGACTTCTGGTATGATATGCTCAACCGCATGACCATAATCTTCGAGTGTCTCCTGCGCTATTTCGCTGCATTCTAACAGCGTGTTTTTTGCGTCGCTCAGAAAAACAAGACCACCGTGATACCGTTCTGGAATAGTCACGATGCATTCCTCCATTCAGGTTGCTTTCACAATAAAGTTAGATCGTGAAAACGTTGAAAATGGGGCGTGTTTTGTCCAAAATTTAACGGAATTTTCACTTTTGCCTCGGGGCGCACGCTGACGCTTGCAGGAATAGGATAATAAGGGGCTCTGATCGTTCCGGCCCGCGACCCGCAGCGCTTGACGAGAGGGTAAACTCCAGCTCGCGCCCCATTTTGGACAAAGTCCCGGCTTGCATCTTGCGGATCTAGCGGAGTGCGCAGATCACCTGACCGGACAGATTTTATGCAGTGGAATCAGGCGCGGTGGGTGATTCGCCGCGATCCGGTTCAAGCGAATGCAGTCTCTGCCTGAAGTGCCAGACCGGCTGCCACAGCCGTCAGGGCATTTTCGCATTGCAGGTCCGCAGTCGGCAACAGGGCGGAAATCGAGGCCTGTATCGGGGTCAACAGCGCAGAGCCGCCAACAAGGAGAACGCGGGAAATCCGCTCCGCTGGCACCCCGGCCAGAGCCAGCGTCTCTGCTGCGCAAGCGGTGATGCCAGCAACCGGATCCGCAATGGCGCTTTGCAGAAGATCGGGGCTCAGCGCGGCACCAAGTCCTGGTTCAACGATCTTCAGATCAATGCGCGCGCCGGGGTGGTCCGGCCGGTTGGCGTTGATTTTGCCGCGTTCGCAGGCAAAGGCGAGGTCATGGCCCAGCTCATCTTCGAGAACGGACACCAGCCGGGACAGTTTATCCGGCTCCACCGCTTGTTGAAGCAGCCCGCGGGCAGAGCGGCGGGTGTCGGCAGAATAGAGGAACGGGATCATCTGCCAGGTGGCCAGTTCATTGAAAATACGGGCGGGGGCAGGCAGGGTGCCGGCGCCAAATGTGTCGCGGATTTCGCTGCCGCGCCCCAGAAGCGGCATTACATGGGCGATGCTGAGCAGCCGGTCAAAGTCAGTTCCGCCGATACGCACACCATGCGAGGCAAGGACGCGGGTGGCACCGTCCTGATCTTGTTCGAACAGGGTAAAGTCGGAGGTGCCGCCGCCAATATCCACGACGAGCCCCAGACCGGGCTGGGGCACCGCAGAATGAACAGCAGCTTCGGGTTCATACATGAAGCGGACATCGCTGAACCCGGCCTCAATGTAGCATTGGCGCAGATCTGCCTCTGCCTGTTGGTTGCGGGTCTCGTCCTTGCTGTGAAACTTGACCGGCCGCCCCGACAGGGCATGGGTGAACTCCTGATGGCAGGCGGCTTCGGCGCGGGTTTTGACTTCGCGCAGGAAACGGGCGGTGATGCCGGTGAAATCTATTAGCTCGCCGTTCAGGCGGCGTTTCTCGTGCAGCAGAGGCGTGCCCAGCAGACTTTTCAGGGCCCGCATGAACCGGCCTTCTTCGCCATCGATCAACGCGGATGTGGCATGGCTGCCGATCCGCATCCGGCGCGGTTGATCCTCAAAGAAGACGGCGGTGGGCAGGGTGTTCTGCCCCGGCTCCAGATCGATCAGGTAGGGCCGCCCTGCCACGGCAATACCAGCGGCTGAGTTCGAAGTTCCAAAGTCAATTCCAAGAGTATTGGGGGCAGGCATGGCGGTCTCCGGCGCTGGGGGAGCGGCGGGTTTAACGCTGCGGCCAATGCGGATCAACCCCGCATGGCACCGGGTCGAAATTGGACTGGAAGAAGAGATCAAAAGTGGAAGTTATTCTCAGACATCAGCATCGCTATTCTGGCCCAGCCCGATGTCGAGGCGGGCCGCAGTTTTTCAGGGGAATACGGTGCCAAGAACCAATGAATTCGGCCAGCCCATTGGCCAGCCTTTGCCGCAGGATTGGGTCGCGCCGCCGCCCCCGGCGTTCCGCGATCTGCAAGGGGCACGGGTCAGGCTGGAACGGCTGGACGCTAAAACCCATGCGGCGGACCTGTTTTCGCCAGCGGATATGGCTGCGGACAATCCAAGCTGGACCTATTTGCCATACGGGCCTTTTGACAGTTTGGAGGCCTATAGGGGCTGGGTGGAAGGGGCCGCCGCACAAACCGACCCGCAGTTTTTTGCGATCCTCTGCCAAGCCAGTGGGCAGGCGGTTGGTGTCTGCTCTTTTTTGCGGATCGATCCGGCGGCTGGCAGTATCGAGATCGGCCATATCTGGATGTCGTCCAGCTTGCAGCGCACGGCAATGGCCACCGAGGCGATGTATCTTATGATGCGCGCAGCCTTTGATTTGGGCTATCGCCGCTATGAATGGAAATGCGATGCGCTGAATGCCCCGTCGCAACGCGCGGCGCAGCGGTTGGGGTTCACCTATGAGGGCACCTTTCGGCAGGCCGCGCATTACAAAGGGCGTAACCGCGATACCGCCTGGTATGCGATCACAGATCAGGACTGGCCGATTTGCAAACAGGCGCTGGAAATCTGGCTGGAGCCTGAAAATTTCGACAAAGCCGGTCATCAGCGCATGTCGCTGGATGCCATCAGAAAGACCATGGCGGGCAGTGGCCAGCCGGAACAGGAAGAATAGCCAAATGACGATCACTATCCGGGACGTGACCCCTGCAGATAAAACAGCCTGGGAAGGGCTTTGGGAACAATATCTTGCCTTTTACGAGACCGAACGCGGTCAGGACATCAAGGATGAAACATGGCGGCGGATCCTTGATCCCGAAGTGCCGATGTTTTGCTATCTGGCGGTCAATAGCGAAGGCATGCCCGTGGGGCTGACCAATTTCCTGTTCCACCTGTCCTTCTGGGAGAAGGAAGAGGTCTGTTACCTGAACGATCTGTTTGTACTGCCGGAAACGCGCGGACAGGGGGCGGCGGCCCAGTTGATTGCTGCGGTGCATACGGCCGCACAGGCGCGCTCGACTGCCAAGGTCTATTGGCTGACGGCCGAGAACAACTACGCGGCCCGAACGCTATATGATAAAGTGGCGCGCAAAACCCCCTTTGTTCATTACATGATGTGATCTGAGCGGATTGCTGTTTGCCACGCTGTTCTGAGAGATCTGGCTTCTGTCGGGCTATCGGGGGGCAGATATTCCCAAACGTCACGCAGGCAATTAGGGTCGTCGCAGAGACATCCAGACAGAGGCCCGCGTGTGATGAGACAGGAAAAGGAACCCCTCTATCGCCGGGTAAACAGCAAAACGCATGGTGTGGGCCATGGTGATGGCGGCAAGGCCAAATGGGAGCGCAACACAAAGAAATCCGCGCGTGATCCCTCGATGCGTGGAACCATGCACAAGACGCATCGACATGGATTGGATTACACACCGCTGTTCAAGTTCCTGATATCCAAAGTGGGACAGGACTGGACTGATGTTCACCGGGAGGCGGTCAGCAGGCTGGACAGGGAAGAGCCGATATTCTGGCTGGTCTCTCTGACAGAAGAAGACGGTCAACCCTATGTGCGCATCGGCAAGAGTTCCTACTTTTGCGGCCTTTATGTGGATGATGAAAACCGTCTTGCTTTGGTTGATCCGAACCTCACGGCGGATTTGATGAAGCCTTTCTGCGCCTGCTGCACCCATACTTTGAATGGGCAACGGCTCACGCAAAGCTACGCGGCAGAGGATTGATCATCAGCTGATTTCGGAGATCAGGGCCAGGAAGTGAAGGCTCAAACCTTGTTCAGAGGTTTTTCCGCCGCACGAAAAAGGCGCCCGAAAGGGGCGCCTTTTCCAATTATTTCAGACTGCTGATTTGCAGCAATTATTTAGGCCGAATTCAACGGGCCGCGATGTCTGAACGGGTGGAACAAGACGAAGGATTATCGGGATTCGCCCGCTCCTCCCTGACTGGCTTATACGTCCAGCGGTGTATTGCCGCGTTCCCATTTCAGCGGGTGGAACACCTTGTCCACCGGAGTTTCGGCGACGTGGTTGATGTAGTTGGACATGGTTTTCTGGGCCAGACCAAGGATGACATCCAGTACCGCACGGTGGCCATATCCAGCGTCGAAAAACGCTTTCATCTGCGCGTCTGAGACATTGCCGCGGCTGCGCACCATTTGCACGGTGAAGCGGCGCAGCGCTTCGAGCTTATCGCTCGGCAGCGGTGTTTCGTTGCGCAGCGCATCGGTGATGTCATCCGATACTTTCATATTCTTGGCGATCCCTGTGTGGGCAGGAACGCAATAGTGGCATTCGTGCTCAACGTTGATCGATTGCCAGACAACGGTCAGCTCGTCTGCGTCGAAATCTGTCTCGGTGAACAGTTTGTGCAGCAGCTGGTAGCCTTCATAGGCCTGCGGGCTTTCGGCCAGCACTTTGTGAAGACCGGGCAGGCGGCCAAAGGCCTTCTGCGAGTTCTCAAGCAGCGGCTTGGAAGCTTCCGGAGCGGTGTCGAGATCGTGGGAAGGGAAAGTCATGGTCTGATTCCTTGCGAAGTCTGCGTCTGAATACACATCTAGGGTTTCTTGAGTGATCACTCAAGTATATATTTGAGTGATCGTTCAAGAAGTGGTGATTCAATGCCCCGCAAGCCAAATTTCGATCGTGAAGATCTTATCAAGCGTGCCCGCGACCTGTTTTGGAGGCGCGGTTGGGCCGGGACATCCCTGAAAGATCTGGAAGCCGAATTGCAGATGAAACCGGGTAGTTTCTACGCGGCCTTCGGATCGAAGGACGCCCTGTTCGAGCTGGCATTGAAGAGATATGCATCAGACGGGGCAGACCGGTTGAAGACCTTGAGGGCCGAGCATGGCCCGCTGAAGACGTTGCAGCGGTTTCCGGCGATGGTTATCGGCAACGAGGATGCGCCTGCAAAGGCCTGTATGCTGTCAAAGACGCTTCTAGAACTGCAGGCCCGCAAGCATCCGCTGGCGGAGGTTGCAAACCAGTACCTTCTCGGCATGGAAGCGCAGTTTGCGGATCTGTTTGAACAGGCGCAGTCCGCGGGGGAAATCAGCAGGGCTCAATCGCCGGGAGCGCTGGCCCGCAGATATCAGTCTGATCTCTTGGGGCTCAGGGTCTCGGCGGAACGCAATGGGGTCGATGCCGGGGCGATTGCTGATGAGATTGCAAAAGGTCTTGAGGCGCTTTGAGCGTTTCGGCCCGTCCCAAAGGGGACTGTTTGGCGCGCACCTAACCGCACTTGCGATACTCTTCACCGATAGCCCAACAAAAAAGGCGCCCCAGAGGGCGCCTTTTCCAATTCTGTCAGACTGCCGATTAGCAGCTGTAGTACATGCCGAATTCAACCGGGTGCGGTGTGTGCTCGAACAGTTCAACTTCTTCCATCTTCAGGGCGATGTAGCCGTCGATCTGGTCTTTGGTGAACACGTCGCCCTGGATCAGGAAGTCGTGATCGGCCGCCAGGCTGTCCAGCGCTTCGCGCAGGGAGCCGCAGACGGTCGGTATGTCGGCCAGCTCTTCTGCGGGCAGGTCGTACAGGTTCTTGTCCATGGCTTCGCCAGGGTTGATCTTGTTCTTGATGCCGTCAAGGCCAGCCATCAGCAGGGCTGCGAAGCACAGGTAGGGGTTTGCCGCCGGATCGGGGAAACGGGCCTCAACGCGCTTGGCTTTCGGGCTTTCGGTCCACGGAATACGCACGCAGCCGGAACGGTTACGGGCGGAATAGGCGCGCAGAACCGGGGCTTCGAAACCGGGGATCAGACGCTTGTAGGAGTTGGTGGACGGGTTGGTGAAAGCGTTCAGCGTTTTCGCGTGCTTCAGGATGCCGCCGATGAAGAACAGGGCTTCGTCGGACAGATCCGCGTATTTGTCGCCAGCGAAGAGCGGCTTGCCGTCTTTCCAGATCGACATGTTCACGTGCATGCCGGTGCCGTTGTCACCGTAGATCGGCTTGGGCATGAAAGTGGCGGATTTGCCGTAGGCGTGGGCCACGTTGTGGATCACGTATTTGTATTTCTGCAGCTCGTCGGCCTGTTTGGTCAGGCTGTCAAAGATCAGACCCAGTTCGTGCTGGCAGGAGGCAACCTCGTGGTGGTGCTTGTCGACCTTCATGCCCAGACGCTTCATGGTCGAGAGCATTTCGGAACGCAGGTCCTGGGCTTCGTCGATCGGGTTGACCGGGAAGTAGCCGCCCTTGACGCCCGGGCGGTGGCCCATGTTGCCCATCTCGTATTCGGTGTCGGTGTTCCAGGACGCGTCGGTTGCGTCAACTTCGTAGGACACCTTGTTGATGGTGTTGGAGAAGCGCACGTCGTCGAACAGGAAGAATTCTGCTTCCGGGCCCATGTAGGCAACGTCGCCGATGCCGGAGGACTTCAGGTAGGCTTCGGCCTTCTGGGCGGTGCCGCGCGGGTCGCGCTCGTAGGCTTCGCCGGTGTCGGGCTCAACGATCGAGCAGTGGATGCAGAGGGTTTTCTCGGCATAGAACGGATCGATATAGGCCGAGGTGGTGTCGGCGATCAGTTTCATGTCGGAGTTTTCGATCGACTTCCAGCCCGCGATGGAGGAGCCGTCGAACATGAAGCCTTCTTCGAGGAAGTCTTCGTCGACCAGATCAACATCTACGGTCACGTGCTGCAGTTTGCCGCGCACGTCGGTGAAGCGGATATCGACATAGGCGACATCTTCTTCTTTGAGAGTCTTGAGAACTGCTTCTACGCTCATTCCCTAGTTCCTTCGTATTGAGAGTTCAGTTGAGAATTTAAAGTGCGTCCGAACCGGTTTCGCCGGTACGGATGCGGATGGCCTGTTCGACCGGGGATACGAAAATCTTGCCGTCGCCGATCTTGTCGGTTTTGGCGGCGTCGACAATGGCCTCGATGGCGGCATCGACCTGATCATCGTCCAGCACCACTTCGACTTTCACCTTGGGCAGAAAGTCGACGACATATTCAGCGCCGCGATAAAGTTCAGTGTGACCCTTCTGACGGCCAAAACCTTTGACCTCGATCACGGAAAGGCCCTGAACGCCGACGTCCTGCAACGCTTCCTTCACCTCATCCAGTTTAAAGGGTTTGATGATGGCTTCGATCTTTTTCATGGCGCGGGGCTCCTCACAACCTTGTCGGATGTGGTCAGATCATGTCTGAATGACAGGGGCAATTGCTTCCCGTTTGGGGGCAGAAATTGACGCAGTCGGCGAAGTCCGTTTGCACAAAAAATAGGCGGATCGCCCAAGATCTGCGCAGAATTGAATCGCGGAGTGCCTAAACGATGACCGAACTTCTGACCGCTGCCCAAATGCGCGCCATTGAACAGGCAGCAATTGAGTCTGGCGATGTCACCGGCCTGGAGCTGATGGAGCGGGCCGGACAGGGGGTGGTGGAGGCCATTTTTGAGGAATGGCCGGAGCTGGCGACGGATCGAGGGCCAGCCCCCATACGCGCGGGACATTTGGAAACAGAAGTAGGCGCGCGGCGGGCGGTAGTGCTCTGCGGGCCGGGCAACAATGGCGGCGACGGTTTTGTGGTGGCGCGGCTGCTGAAAGAACGCGGCTGGGAAGTGGAGGTGTATCTCTACGGGGATGCCGCGAAGCTGCCGCCGGATGCAAAGGTGAACTTTGAAAGATGGCAAGAGCTGGGGGGCGTTTCAGAGCTGAGCAATGAAGCCATAGATGGTTATGGGGAAGATCATCCGGGCACCGATTTGGCAATTGATGCGATTTTCGGCACAGGGCTGACCCGTCCATTTACCGACCTCGCCAAGGTTCAGATGGAACTGAATTATTGGCAGGCCGCGCCCCACGGCAGCGGATTGCCGAAAGTCGTCTCAATCGATATTCCCAGCGGGATCTGCTCGGATAGCGGTACCTATCTGGGCAGCGATGGCGGCAATCCCTTCGACTACGCCGTGATGTCAAATCTGACGGTGAGTTTCCATTGCGAGAAACTGGGGCACAGACTTTCCGATGGTCCGATAGGCTCAGGAAGGGTTGTGCGAAAGTCGATTGGCTTGAACCATGACTCCTGCCCGTCCGCGGTGCAGGGCAGGACTGTCAAAATGGTCGGGCGCCCGGACAAGCGGGTATTCAAATCAGGCGCGCATAAATACACCCACGGTCATGCCCTCGTCCTCTCCGGCGGCCATGGCAAAACCGGAGCGGCGCGGCTGGCGGCGCGCGGGGCGCTGAGGATCGGGGCCGGGCTGGTGACGGTGGCCTCGCCGCGCTCGGCGATGTTTGAGAATGCGACGCAGCTGACGGCCATCATGCTGCACCAGATGGACGGTGTGTATGGGCTGGATGAGATGTTGGAGGATAAGCGGATCAATGCGCTCTGCCTTGGGCCCGGATTGGGGCGTGGGGCCGATACGCAAAAACTGGTTCTGTCGGCCCTGAAGGCGAAACGCGCAACGGTTCTGGATGCAGATGCGCTGACCCGGTTCGAGCTTGCTCCGCAGGTTCTGTTTGACGCGCTGCACGACAGCTGCGTGCTGACGCCCCATGGCGGGGAGTTCCAGAAGCTGTTCCCCGATCTGGCGGAAAAACTGGCGGCACCTGCCACTGTTGGCCCGGCCTATTCCAAGGTGGATGCCACCCGCGAGGCGGCGGCGCGGGCGGGTTGTGTGGTACTTTTCAAAGGGCCCGACACGGTGATTGCCGCGCCCGACGGGCGCTGCGCGATCAATTCCGCCCACTATGAACGGTCGGCGCCATGGCTCGCCACTGCTGGTTCAGGCGATGTTCTGGCCGGGTTCATCACCGGCCTGTTGGCGCGCGGGTTCGATGCAATGACGGCGGCGCAAACCGGCGCATGGCTGCATGTGGAATGCGCGCGAAATTTCGGCCCCGGCCTGATCGCCGAGGACCTGCCGGAGCAATTGCCAACTGTGCTTCGGGAGCTGGGCCTTTAGGCCGTTTGTTGCAGGGGCTGGCAGGCGGGTGCGGGGCATTCCAGCTCCAGCCCATTGGCGTAGATGACCTCTGATCCGGCAAACTCCAGCTGGAACAGGGTCAGATCTACCAGCCCCAGATCGCGGATGAACTCACCATCGATGAGACGTGCAGCTTCGATCAGTGCCGCTGACTGGCCCGACAGGGCCCTTGCGCGCCAATCGCGGATCAACAGGCGTTGAGAGCCCGCAACGATTAGGTCGCAGTCAGGCCGGGTGTCGCCCAGCGATCCTGCGGAAATCTGCACGGCGGGCAGTTGCAGGTGGATTTCCTGAACAGATGTCACGTTTGAAAAGCCATTGTTGCGGGTGATCAGCTGATCACCGGCGCGGATCTGTTCAACGGGGCGTTCGCCCTGGCGGCTCAGCACAATGGTTCCGGCCAAAAGGCCAACGGGGAAGGGGAGGAGGGGCTGCGCAAAGGCTGGTCGGCCTGCAACCGCCACCGAAGGTGCGTGCATGTTCATGGTGTTACTTTGTCTGCCTCGGTCTTTTTTGGCAGCAGAATATGGCAACAACAGGGCATTTGCCGAGAGCCGGAGTGCCGGGCGGACGGGCGGGCGCGCCTTTCCTGCGAAACTGTTGCTGCTTTGCCGAGGAAATCAGGCAGTTTTCCTCTCGCATCCCGCAACAGGGTTTGCTATCAGCCCTGCACGCGGGGTGCGTCCCTGCGCAAAAGTGCGGGTGTGGCGGAATTGGTAGACGCACCAGATTTAGGTTCTGGCGCCGCGAGGCGTGGGGGTTCGAGTCCCTTCACCCGCACCACTTTTTCAAAAAACATAAATGGTTTCTGTCTGTTGTGTGGTGTCATTGTTGGTGCGCGCCTGATTGCAATAGCTTTGCCATGCTGCACTCAGGCACTGCGTTTCCCTTGGCGATCCTCGCTCGGCTGAGGGGGCCACTATTGTGAAACCCGGTCAGCTGGCCCTGTGCCCTGCGACCTTGCCTTAGTGTTTGGGCTGGCTTCCCTTTTTGAGCCAGGCCCAGGCGACCATCACAACATAGCAAAGGCAAAGCACGATCAGTGTTGCCCAGGCATAGGTCAGGATGGCGGCGCCTGCGAAAGCAACGCCAACCAGAAAGAACTTAACATTCTTGCGAGAGATTTTGGTGGTCTTGAAGGACCAGGTCGGGATGCGGCTTATCAGCAATAGGCCAATGATGGCCATGAAGATGCAGATGACAAGGTCGGGCAGACGCGACGCATCCGGGAAGGCAAAAGACACATACATCGGCAGCATGACCAGCAGGGCGCCGGCCGGCGCCGGCACGCCTTCGAAATAGGCTCCGCTTTGATCGGTATCCTCAGATTTGCTGCCAACGTTGAACCGCGCCAGACGCATGACGCAGCACGCCGAAAACACCAGAACCGCGATCCAACCGATGCCGGCGATATCCTGCAAGGCCCAGAAATAGATGATCAGCGGCGGGGCAACCCCGAAGTTCAGGAAATCAGCAAGAGAATCGAGCTCTGCCCCCAGCCTGCTTTCGCTGCCCAGAAGCCGGGCCAGCCGACCGTCCAGACCGTCCAGCACACAGGCCACCACCACCAGCAGCACCGCAAGCACATAGTAACCCTGCACCCCGTATCTGATCGACGACAGGCCCGCACAAATGGCCGTGATCGTCAAAGCATTCGGCAAGAGCTGAATGAGGGAGAGTTCGTTTTCGTTTCGGTCGAGCGGATCCGCCATTGGACTAACTTCTAGCTTTGATCAGGCAGGTTCAGGTCTGCCAGAATGGTTTCACCAGCGATCATGGTTTGCCCGATCCGGACATTCGGGGTCACACCGGCAGGCAAGTAGACATCCAGACGCGAGCCAAAGCGGATCAGGCCGAATCTCTCGGCGCTCTGCAGGTGGTCGCCCGGTTTCACGAAGCAGACAATGCGTCTGGCAACCAGACCGGCGATTTGCACAACGGCCAGATCCTGACCGTTTGTCATCCGGATACGCAGGCTGTTGCGCTCATTGTCGACGCTGGCTTTGTCCAGCGATGCATTGAAGAATTTGCCGGGGCGATAGGCAACGGCCGTGATCTCGCCTTCGATGGGGGTTCTGTTGACGTGACAGTTGAACACGCTCATGAACACGCTGACGCGGGTCAGGGGCTCATCCGCCATCCCGAGTTCTTTAGGCGGAACGGCGGGTTCGATCAGCGAGACAATCCCGTCAGCCGGGCTGATGATGAGCCCCTTTTTCTGTGGCGGCACACGCTCGGGGTCGCGAAAGAAGTAGTAGCACCAGACCGTAAGCCCGACACCGATCCAGCCCAGCACATCGGCGATCAGAAACAGACCGGCGGTAACCGCTGCAAAGATCGCGACAAATTTAATGCCTTCCGGGTGCATTGGTTTAATGAAGGTGTCGCGCATTCGCATAGTGTTTTTTCCCAGATCAATCGTTGGTACGTTCATAGGTGGATTGCTTTCTAACGCAAGAGTGATCGAGTCATTTGCCCCTGTCGCTGGGTGCAATGGGCCTGTGAGGTCTGAATGAGTGCCGGTGAAGGCGCAGACTGCGTCTGCGGGTGTTGCAATAATGCAATGCCTCGGGCATGACATGTGCTCTGAGCCTAACAATCGCGTGGATTTGCACCATCTCAGCCTAGTTGACAGTTGCTTCAACGGTTCCCCGATTAGATCGAGTGTGAGTTATGACACGTTTCCGTAATACATCCGCAATTTCCGCAATCGCATTGGCTGCCATGACTGTTCCGGCCATGGCTGAGCTAAAGTATGACAACGCTTCGGGCGGGTCTGTATCGCTGTATGGGCAGTTCAGCCCGGCCTACCAGTGGGTCGATGACGGCGAAGAGACCTCTTCGGAGCTGGTGGATAACGCCCATTCCAACACCCGCGTTGGTCTCATGCTTTTGCAGCCACTGGGTGAGGGCACCTTCTCATTCAACTTTGAAACAGCGCTGGGGCTGCGCTCTTCGGATGGGGTCACACAGGGATCGGTGCCCAAGGGCGTCGATTGGAGCCGCACCAACCTTCGTAAGGTCGATTTTGCCTATGACAGCAATGAATACGGTAAATTCTACCTCGGTCAGGGCAGCATGGCTTCTGACGGTATTGCCGATCTCGACATGTCTGGCACCACGATGGTCAACTATAATGGCATCAGTGACACCGCCGGCAGTTTCCGGTTCCGTGATTCCGCTGGGGCGCTTAGCACAGTCGCAATTGCCGACATCGCCCCGAGCCTGGATGGCGGCCGCAGGGGGCGTATCCGCTATGATACTCCTACGTTCAGTGGCTTTACGCTTTCTGCAGCCATGGGCGAAGAAATCCTCGCATCTGGCAACGACGACGAATTCTATGATGTCGCGCTGCGCTATGCGGGCGAATTTGGTGCGATCCGGGTGCAAAGTGGTCTGGGCTACGCGCATAAGGACAGCGACGGCGGCGATACCGATGACACCTTCGGGTCGGTTGCGGTTCTGCATGAAAGCGGGTTCAACGGCGCGCTGGCTCTGGGGCACCGGGACGGCGGCGGCGATTATGTCTATGGCAAGGTCGGATATCAGGCCGACTGGTTTTCGATCGGTAAAACATCTCTGAGCGTCGATCTCTATGACGGATCCGACTTTGCGCTGAGCGGGGGGGCCACATCGTCCGATACACAGGTCTGGGGCATCGGCGCGTCGCAGATGCTGGATGAGCATAATGTCGAATTGTATCTCGGCTACCGGACATATGATTTCAGCGACAATAGCGGGACATCCTATCAGGATATCGATTCCGTTCTGGCCGGTGCCCGCTGGAAGTTCTGATACGGCCCTGATTGTCAGTGCAAACGGGCAACAGATGAGAAGACACAAGCCGCGCCCGGTAAAACCTGGGCGCGGCTTGTGCTATTGGACACTTAGGAATCGACCTCCTGAAATCCTGATTTTTTGACCTGGCTCTCTGCTATGCGTGCGACGCAAAGCGGGGTTTCCTTTGGCGCCGTGGTTTGACGCGCTTTGTGTCAGGATATCAATGGGTTTTGCGCGGATCGTTGCTTGCCAGCCCGCCGAATTGGCAAGCTCATGCCGGAGAAAACTCTCTGTGTGGCCCAGGGCGTTTTCAACCCTCCGATCCCCAAAATCTGCGTGATAGCGCCTGTTGCGAGCCGACTTGCCCTGACCAAAACGTAAAGGGGCAGGCTTAAAGGAATGTCTCAGGAGCATAAGAACATGAGCAAGAAACTTGCAGTAACCGCCGGTGTCGCAGCATTGGCAACAGGCCTCGCAGCGCCTGCCTTGGCCGAAAACATCTATGACAACGGCAATGGGGGCACCGTCAACTTTTACGGACACCTGAACCCGACCTTCCAGAGCTTCGACGACGGGTCAGAACGCAACAACACGGTCGCAGACAACGCCAACGCGAATTCGCGGATCGGGATGGACGTGATCCAGTCATTTGGCGCCGACAGCTTCCGTTTCAAATTCGAGACAGGCCTTGGTCTGCGGTCTTCAGCGGGTGTCAGCCAAAGCGGCACACCTGATGACCTGAGCTGGGATCGCACAGACATCCGCCACTTTGACTTTGCATATCAGAGTGCGCGTTTCGGTACGTTCTCGGCGGGTCAGGGCTCCATGTCCTCTGATGGTGCGGCGGGAGCAGATCTGTCCGGCACCGACATCGTCCAGTCACTGTTCATCTCGGACTCTACTGGTGGCTTTCAATTCCGCGACACAGACGGCAACCTGACCGGACCGGCGATCGAAGACGCTTTTGTTGCCTATGACGGCAGCCGTTTGGGCCGGGTGCGGTATGACTCGCTGGACATGAACGGCTTCACCTTCTCGGCCTCCTACGGTGAAGAAATCCTCGACTCCACTGCCGACTTTTCGATGTATGACGTGACAGGGCGCTACGCGAACGAAAACGTTGGCGCTTTCGCGGTATCGGCTGCGCTGGGCTATGGCTGGGAAGATGACGCGGGTACCAAAAGCGAGACGCTGAATGGCTCGTTCTCGATGCTGCACAAGGACACGGGCCTGTCCTTCACGGCGGCGGCTGGTCAAAACGATGATGCCGGCGACTATTCCTATGCAAAAGTTGGGTACACCACCAATCTCTTTGCCGCGGGCGCGACCTCCTTTGGTCTGGATATCTATGATGGCAATGACACCAACGGCCCGAGCAGCAATGCGGGTTCCTGGGGCATTGCCGCTGTTCAGAGCTTCGACAAGGCCAATATCGATGCCTATGTCGGCTACCGTGAGTATAGCTATGACGACAATTCCGGTTCGACCTACAAGGACGCTTCGTCGATCATGGCCGGTGCCATCTTCAAGTTCTGATCGGCTGGCTTGACGGTCTGTTGAACAGCGAAGCACGCCCCCTTGAGTGCCGGGGCGTGCTTTTTGCATGTCTTGCGGCGGAAATCGGGGCTTTCCGGCGTAAACCGTGGCCTTCTGCGGCAATGCCCCTTGCGCGCAGGGCGCGGGGCAAATAGAAGGCCTCAAATTGTCTGGGGGCGGAGTCTGCGCACGCGCCCCGAATCTCTTATGGGGAATATGATGCAGGTCACCGAGACACTGAACGAAGGTCTGAAACGCGGCTACGCCATTACCATCACAGCTGCAGAGCTGGATGCGAAGGTCAACGAGAAACTCGTTGAAGCCCAGCCCGAAGTCGAAATGAAAGGCTTCCGCAAAGGCAAAGTGCCGATGGCGCTGCTGAAAAAGCAGTTTGGCCCCCGCGTACTGGGCGAAGCCATGCAGGAATCTGTCGATGGTGCGATGAACGCACACTTCGAAGAGACCGGCGACCGTCCGGCGCTGCAGCCCGACGTCAAAATGACCAACGAAGACTGGAAAGAAGGCGACGACGTCAACGTTGAGATGTCCTACGAAGCCCTGCCGGTCATTCCGGAAGTTGAGCTGAAAGGCATCAAGCTGGAAAAGCTGGTTGTTAAGGCCGAAGAAGAAGCCGTGACCGAAGCCCTGGCCAACCTGGCCGAGACCGCGACCGACTTTGAAGCCCGCGAAGAGGGTGCAGCTGCCGAAGATGGTGATCAGGTTGTGATCGACTTCCTCGGTAAGGTCGACGGCGAAGCCTTTGAAGGCGGCGCAGGCGACGACTACCCGCTGACACTGGGCTCCAACTCCTTCATCCCTGGTTTCGAAGAGCAGCTGGTTGGCGTGAAAGCTGGCGAAGAAAAAGACGTCGAAGTCTCCTTCCCGGAAGAGTATCAGGCCGAGCACCTGGCCGGCAAAGCCGCTGTGTTCACCTGCAACGTCAAAGAAGTCAAAGCCCCGAAAGCGGCCGAGATCAATGACGAGCTGGCAACCAAGTTTGGCGCCGAAGACCTGGAAGGTCTGAAGGGTCAGATCGCCGAGCGTCTGGAAGCAGAATACGCTGGTGCCGCCCGTGCCGTGATGAAGCGCGCCACTCTGGACGCGCTGGACGGTCTGGTCTCCTTTGACCTGCCGCCGTCGCTGGTTTCCGCCGAAGCCGGTCAGATCGCACACCAGCTGTGGCACGAAGACAATCCGGACGTGGAAGGCCACGACCACCCGGAAATCGAGCCCACAGACGAGCACAACACCCTGGCCGAGCGCCGCGTGCGTCTGGGCCTCCTGCTCGCTGAGCTGGGTCAGAAAGCCGAGGTCGAAGTGACCGACGCGGAAATGACTCAGGCGATCATGCAGCAGGCACGCCAGTACCCGGGTCAGGAACGTCAGTTCTTTGAGTTCATCCAGCAGAACGCCCAGATGCAGCAGCAGCTGCGCGCGCCGATCTTCGAAGACAAAGTCATCGACTATGTTTTCGAACTGGCCGAAGTCTCGGACAAAGAAGTCTCCAAAGAAGACCTGGAGAAAGCTGTCGAGGCGCTGGACGAGGATTGATCCTCAACCACCAATCGAGTTTCGGAAAGGGCTGCGCATCGCGCGGCCCTTTTTTCTTTTGCGCTGACCTCGCGGAATAGTCCCACTGGATTAGCTGGCCGCCGCGCTACCTTTCTTCTGTTTGGTAACGCGGAGGACGGGTAAGTGCAGAAACTCACGGCGGAATTCATTGGCACCTTTTGGTTGGTGCTGGGCGGTTGCGGCAGCGCGGTGCTGGCGGCAGGGGTCGCGGATGTGGGCATCGGCTGGCTGGGTGTCAGTCTGGCCTTTGGTCTGACGGTGCTGACCATGGCCTATGCTGTTGGCCATATCTCGGGCGGGCATTTTAACCCGGCGGTGACGCTGGGGTTGTTGGTCGCCGGGCGGTTCGACGCCAAGGATCTGATCCCCTATTGGATTGCACAGGTGGCGGGGGCGGTTGTTGCGGCTGTGGTGCTTTATGTGATCGCCTCGGGCGCTGAGGGGTTCACCGGGGCAGAGGGCTTTGCCTCAAATGGCTACGGCGCTGCTTCGCCGCAGGGATACGGTCTGGGCGCGGCGCTGGTCACTGAGGTGGTGATGACCGCGGCCTTCTTGATCATCATTCTGGGCGCGACGTCAAAGGGCGCACCGGTGGGGTTTGCACCAATTGCCATTGGTCTGGGGCTGGTGCTGATCCACCTGATCTCCATTCCTGTGACCAACACCTCCGTCAACCCGGCACGATCGACCGGAGTAGCCTTGTTCGCGGATGGTCCGGCGCTGGCGCAGCTCTGGCTGTTCTGGGTGGCCCCATTGGCTGGGGCAGCACTGGGGGCCTTGGTTTGGAGGCTGCTGTCCGACGGGGAATGAAAAGCAGGCCGGCCTCAACGCACAAGGCCGGTTTCTTTCAGCATCCCGCGGCGCTTGGCCTCGTGCCAGTAGCCGCGCGAGTAGTGTTTGACGGCCATGTCCTGACTGCCATCTGAAATCAGCCAGGCGCCGCGCAGGTATTTGACGGCAAACTCCAGATTGGTATCCGCATCCAACAGATCCTCCGGCTGGCCTTGAAACCCCATTGAGCGGGCGGTGGCTGGCAGGATCTGTAGCAGCCCGTAATAAGGGCGGTTGATCGCTCTGGGGCGGTGGGTGCTTTCGCGTACCGCTAGCCGGTGAACCAGCTCGCGGGGGACCTCATAATGGTCGGCCCAGTGGTTGATCTGCGCCCGCAGCTCGGGTGTTTCGTTGGGAAACAGAGGCGGGTCATAGCTGGGCGTTTCGGTGACGGATGTGGCGGATGCACAGGCCGCGGACAGCAAGACCGCCGGTAGGGTTAGGATAAATTTTCGACGTTTCATCTGGCATCTCCGGCTGTCAGTCCTGCCGAGCGTAACATCCTAATTACCCCCGGCAAGATGCGATGCCGCGCTCGGCGAATTTGTTCCTACTCTGCCATTTAAGTTAAGTTTTACCTGATAAGCATTTGTTAATTATGACTTCCTTCGTCCAGATAATCCGGTGTGCATGTTGTTGAAGACATGCATGGATTGTGGTCCCGGCAAAGCATGGGACGAGAAATGGCACGAGGAAAGCGGCTGAAATGCAAGTCTGGAACACTGAAATCGTTGAGCAGATCAAAGATGCAACCGAAATTGATGCAGTCCTGGAAGGGGCAGAGGGCGGCACTCAGATCATTGGCAGCGCAGAGGATGATCTTCTGCGCGGCAGCGATGGGGATGATGAGATATTCGGTGCCGGTGGCAACGACACCCTGAGGGGCGGTGACGGCGAAGACTGCCTATCGGGCGGCGACGGTGATGACTTCCTACGCGGTGGTGCGGGTGGCGATACCCTGTCCGGCGGCGACGGAGAGGACGTGTTGCGCGGGCGCGGCGGTGACGATGTGATGCTGGGCGGCGCGGGTGCGGATCACATGAAGGGCGGGCAAGGATCTGACTTCCTGTATGGTGGCGAAGGTGCAGATACCCTTATCGGGGGCGCTGACAACGATATGCTGTTCGGCGGCGATGGCGATGATGTGCTGCGCGGTGGCAAGGGCGACGACAAACTGGAAGGCGGCGCAGGCAATGATGCGCTGCGGGGCGGCGGTGGTGACGATTGGCTGCTCGGCTTTTCCTGGGGCGGTGAACCGATCCCGGCGCAGGATGCCGGGGCCTTGGTGAATGCCGGGGAGCCGCTGGAAGACTTCGATACGATGCATGGGGGCCGCGGTGCCGATACGTTTGAATTCCGCTGGCTGATCGATGCTAAGGACGAGATCATTGCCAAACACACTGATGAAAACGGCGATATCGATTATTCGATGAACGGTGTGGCGGGTGAAAACGACAACGTTCACGATCACTGGGTCGAAGATATCGGCGTGAAGGTCGTTGAAGATTTTCGCGCGGGCCAGGGCGACACGCTGGTCTTTGCCGGGCATACGGTCAATCTGGACACGGTCACCCACACCGATTGGGACGGCGATGGCATAACCGATACCGTTCTGACTTTTGTCTCCAATCAAGGTGGGAATGGCGGCGCACATGACGGGGATGCTGTCGGCACTGTTGTGATCTTGAACAATATTATCGACACTGTGGACGTGGATGCAGGCGTCTTCTACGGCGTGGAAGAACCCTGGTCCGCCGCTGGGTAGAGGACCGACCGACCAGCGCAGGCCGAATATGTCGTGTTTTCATTGTACCGGGTGCCCTCGGCCTTGGAGGCAGGTGACAAGCGCCGCCCGTTCAGCTTCGGCGGCGCGGGACTGTGCGGTTCCGGCCCCGATCAAAGCACCGGCCGCTGCATTTCCTGCAATTCCTCCGGCGCTGCCGTTGGTCAACCCGCCCCAAACAGCCCCGCCGGCAGCTCCTGCGCCTGCGGCTCCGCCAGTGACCTTTTGGGCAGTCGCGGCGGCCTTACCTTCGCAGATCGCACGATCTGCTTCATAGGTGGGGCCTGGCGCAGCGGTCAGTGCCACTGGGGGCAAGGGCTGGCCGCAGGCCGTAAGGAGCAGGCAGAGACCGGCCGCTGGGTGTCTTTTAAGTGAAATGGCCATCCGTCCCCCGGTTTGCAGCGTGAGTTATGCAATTGAAGGTAGTGGGAAGTGGTGAGCCAGCAAGAAGGTGAGGCGGCGCTGGGTCAGGTGGGACAGTAAGTCGCTGCGCGGTCCAATTGTGCGTGCTGATCTGCGGCGCGGGGGAATCTGCAAAGAAAAAGCCGCGCCCTGTTAGGGGCGCGGCTTCAATTTCATTCTGGTCCCGGTGGGGATCAGACGTTTTCGTCGCCTTCGGCAGCAGGAGCTGCTGCAGGTGCGTCGTCATCATCGTCGGAAGCGGCGGAACCGATATCGTCGAACAGTTCGGCGATTTCGAATTCTGCGGCAGCTTCTTCTTCAGCTGCCAGCTCCTGGATCGACTTGCCGGATGCCTGCAGTTCAGCTTCTTCTTCAGAACGGGCTACGTTCATCTCGATCTGAACTTCGACTTCCGGGTGCAGACGGACTGCAACGGCGTGCAGGCCCAGATCTTTGATCGGTGCGACCAGGGCGATCTGTTTCTTGTCGACAGAGAAGCCTTCGGCGGTGGCGGCATCTGCGGCGTCACGCGGAGTGACGGAACCGTAGAGGGCGCCTGCATCCGAAGCGGAACGAATCACGATGAACTGCTGTCCATCGAGCTTGGTTGCCAGTGCTTCTGCTTCTGCTTTGGTTTCCAGGTTGCGCGCTTCGAGCTGCGCTTTCTGGCTTTCAAAAGCGGCCTTGTTGGCTTCGGAAGCAGTCTTCGCTTTGCCTTGCGGCAGCAGGTAGTTGCGAGCGAAGCCGGACTTTACATCAACGATGTCGCCCATCTGACCGAGCTTGGCAACGCGTTCAAGAAGGATAACTTGCATGATCGTTCTCCTTACTTAACAGCGTAGGGCAGCAGGGCGAGGAAGCGGGCGCGCTTGATGGCACGGGCCAGTTCACGCTGCTTTTTTGCCGAGACTGCGGTGATGCGCGACGGTACGATCTTGCCACGCTCAGAGATGTAGCGCTGCAGGAGACGTGTGTCTTTGTAGTCGATCGCCGGTGCGTTGTCGCCCGAGAAGGGGCATACTTTGCGGCGGCGGAAAAACGGTTTTGCGGCCATGGTTTAGCGTCCTTTGCTCAAGCTAAGATCAGCGGCGCTCGCGACGGGAGTCGCGTTCGTCACGTTTCTGCATCTGTACCGACGGCAGTTCTTTGTGCTCGTCGACCTTGATGGTCAGAACACGCATAACATCGTCATGCAGGCGCATCAGGCGTTCCATTTCCTGAACGGCCGGTGCGGAAGCATCGGAACGCAGGAAGGAGTAGTGACCCTTGCGGTTTTTGTTGATCTTGTAGGCCATCGTTTTGACGCCCCAGTACTCGCTGTCGACCAGGCTACCGCCATTGTCGGACAGAACAGCACCGAAGTGTTCGATGAGACCTTCAGCTTGCGAGTTGGACAGGTCCTGACGCGCAATCATTACATGCTCATAGAGGGGCATGTGAGCTCCTGTTTTTGTCGAGGCGCATTTCAAAGACCGGGCGCTCAATCCTTCCGCCGCCTGGCCACGAGAGTCTGCGCGGATAAATAAATTCGCGGAAGGAAGCCGCCTTATACAGAGTTCTGGTGAAAGGGCAAGGCGCGCGGGCCCTGCCGGCCTCTGGCCCCGGTGCTGCCCAATTTGCGCCGTAAAGGGATGGTTAATTTTCCCTTAATGCAGCAGCGGCAAAGCAACGGCGCAACGGTGGCGCGGTCGCGTAAAGTGTTTAGTCAAAGGAAAGAGCAAAAGCCATGGCAACCATAGCTGAAACCGGCACATCCTCGCAGATCGGGGGAACAGCCCAGCTCCCGTCGTTTCAACGCAGAGTCCCCTTCCATGCCGGGCTGCATGACGGTTGGGATATGCAGCGTGTTATTCTGTGGACGGCGGCGACGGTCTTTTTGCTGGTTGCGTTGGCACTGTGGGTGGTGCCGGGATCCTCGTTGGACAGCGGAGCCGTGCTGATGAAAGCCGGGTTGACGACGGGCTTGCTGGGATCGGGGATGGTTTTGTTCCGCCAGGGGAGGGGGCGCTGGCAGCCGCAGGTCATCTTTGATCCGGTGCGCCGCGAGATGCGGGTGTTGATGCCCGCCCGCAGCGGCAGACCGCGCACGGTTCTACGTCGCCGCTATTCGACCATAGGAACAGTGCGGCTCAGGTCTGGCAGTGCCGAGTTTCTGGAGGCCGACGGCAGCCTGCTGTTGAAGATGCCGCTGGTGGATTGCAAGGCCCGCCAAACGCTTCATGCCCATCTGATGGGGGCGGTGCCCATTCAAAGCTGAGCCGTTCAATTCTGCGCGAGGCGTAACACTGTGCGACGGAAAGCGGTTCAATGTTCGTTTGTTCACAGACTATGTTGGATTTTGCCGGCTTCCTATTGGTGCGGCAAAACCTTCAATTGTTGCCAGTGATACATTTAACCGGAGAACATCCTACAATGAAAAAGACCCTCCTCGCTGCCGCTCTCGCCTTTGCCGCCACGAGCGCCGCGGCAGCGCCTGAAAAATATGTCCTGGATGCCAGCCACAGCCAGGTCCTGTTCAGCTATAACCACCTTGGTTATTCGACCACCTGGGGCATGTTCTCGGGTTTTGACGGCGAAGTGATGTTCGACCAGGAAGACCCTGCAGGCTCCAGCGTGTCAGTGTCCTTTCCGGTGAGAACAATGCTGACCGGCTGGGAAAAACGTTTTAACCACCTGATGTCCAAAGACTTCTTTGACGCAGCAGATGATGAGATGGTTTCCTTCACCTCAACCGGGATCGAAGTGACCGGCGAGACAACAGCCAATATCACTGGTGATCTGACCATTAACGGTGTGACCAAATCGGTCGTTCTGGACGCCAAGATGAACCAGATGGGTGAGCACCCGATGGCCAAGAAGCCCTGGGCCGGTTTTGATGCGACAACGTCGATCCTGCGCTCCGACTATAACGTTGGCAATTTTGCGCCCTTCGTTGGCGATGAAGTCCAGATCCAGATCTCCGTCGAGGCGATGAAGGCCGAGTAAGTCGCGCCACCGCCCGAAAATGAAAACCGCCGGTTCCCTGATAGGAGCCGGCGGTTTTTTCTTGCTGCAGGCTCAGCCGCGGCCGGCTGGGCCTGTGCACCCCTAGCGGGGTGCCGCTTTCGGCGGGGACCTATCGCTGAGGAAAGGTGCCTTTGCTCGTGGTGAAATGTCCCGTCGCGCACCGGAACGAACAAACGCCCCCGGCTGAAAAGGCGGAGGGCGCTCAGGCCCGATCAGAGGCTAGGTCACTCGCTGCGGTGGGCAACCAGATCCACATTTACACTGACGGCAAAAGCCAGCGAACTCTCATCTGCCAGTCCCTGTCCGACACCAAAGTCGAGGCGGTCAAGCGACAGGCTGCCCTTCATGGTTGCGATGTCGCCCTCCAGTCCGAGTGTGAATGGCAGGGTGACTGGAACGCTGCGGTCGCGGATCGTTAAGGTGCCGGTGGCGGCGTAGCTGTTCTCCAGCCGTTCGATTTCAGCGGTGAACGTTGCCGTAGGGAAGGTCGCGCTGTCAAAATAATCGGCGCCCATGGCCTGGCTGGTCACCGTGCCCAGCGTCAGGGATGGGATGGCAACCACCACCTCGACAGTGCCAGCCGGGCCGATTGGGGCCGCGTCGTCAAAGCTGATGGCGGCGATCCATTCAGAGAATTCCCCACTAACCGGGCTGCCCATCTGGGTAACCTCGATGGCCAGTGAACCGCTGTCGACGGTCCAGCCGGATTGTACTGCGGCCAGTTCTGTACTGGCTGTTTGCGGGGCCTGGACGTGTGGATCGAATGCGCCGAAAACAGAGCCGGCGGCAAGGACTATGCCCCAGACTGAAAGGGCTGCGAACAGCGGTGCCTTGCTGTGTGACTGTGCGGGTGGTTCCGGATGCTCGGTTTGTCCCGGCAGCATTCGCCGCAGCGTAGCATCGCGGTCAATCACATGGTGTTTCACAGCGCCAGCCACATGTAGACCGAGGGAGACAAACAGTGTCCGGACAAACAGCCAATGCAGGGTGGCAAAAGTCTCTGCCAGGCCTTCGGACTTTGGTACAAAGGGCAGATCCTGACCAAAGGGCCAGCGGATCGGCGCATAACCTACTGTGGCAGCGTGGTGGATCCAGCCGGTCAGGGGCACCAGCACCAGCGAGCCATAGAGCAGCCAATGCACCGCCTCGGCCGCCAGAGCCTCGGCTTTGCGATCCGGGTGCAGCAGCCCCGGTTTGGGTTGGCTCAGGGCCCAGAGGATGCGCAGGAGAGCGGTAAAGAAGGCCGCAACGCCCAGGGTCTTATGCAGCGAGAAGAGGCGCGTTGCCTGCTCGATCACCGCGGGTGATCCGTCAAATCCCGGTGCGGCGATGTCATGGGCCAGCCCATTGGCGATATACCCCACCGGAAAGGCTGTGAGGATCAGAAGCGCGGTCAGCCAGTGGAAGGTCTTGGCGACGCTGCCGTAGCTGGAAAACGTATTGCTGCGAGGCATGTGGAGCATGTCCTTGATTACAGGTGACTGGTGCTGACCCTAACAAGTGGGGGCCAGCATGCAACGTCTGCCCCTGTCCGCAGGTGCACAGGTTTGGTGCGTAAATCTGCCGCTTCGCTTGTCTGCGGCGCGCTGGACGTCTAAACCGGCTGAAACGGCAGACGAGAAGAGGTCTTTTATGACAATCGCATTCGTGTTCCCCGGACAGGGCGCGCAGACCATCGGAATGGGCAAGGCGCTGGCTGATGCTTACCCGGCGGCAAAGGCAGTATTTGATGAGGTCGACGCGGCGCTGGGGGAAAGCCTGAGCAGCCTGATCTGGGAGGGCGACATTGAGGCGCTGACCCTGACGCAGAACGCCCAGCCTGCGCTAATGGCTACATCTGTGGCGGCGATGCGGGCGCTGGAAGCGGAAGGCATTTCGATCGACAAGGCGTCTTTTGTGGCCGGACACTCACTGGGTGAGTATTCCGCGCTGGCCGCGTCCGGTGCGATTTCACTGGCCGACACGGCCCGCCTGCTGCGCACCCGCGGTCAGGCGATGCAGAGCGCGGTTCCGGTTGGCGTCGGCGCGATGGCGGCGCTCTTGGGGCTGGACTTTGCCACCGTCAAAGAGGTGGCGGCAGAGGCCGCTGCCGATGGTGAAGTGGTTCAGGCAGCGAACGACAATGACCCGACGCAGGTTGTGGTTTCCGGCCATAAGGCCGCTGTTGAACGCGCCGCCGAGATCGCCAAGGGACGTGGCGCCAAACGGGCGGTTATGCTGCCGGTGAGCGCACCTTTCCACTGCGCGCTGATGCAACCCGCGGCGGATGTGATGGCCGAGGCCCTCGCAGGCGTTGAGATCAAATCCCCTGCCGTGCCGCTGATCGCCAATGTGCGCGCAGATGAGGTGACCAGCCCGGATGAGATCCGCGCGCTGCTGGTGGAGCAGGTGACGGGTTCGGTCCGCTGGCGTGAAAGCGTGCAGGCGATGGCAGGCAAAGGCGTGACCGAGTTTTGGGAAATTGGTGCCGGCAAGGCGCTGTCGGGGATGATCCGCAAGATCGACCGCAGCCTGACCAGCCGCCAGATTGGCACACCCGAAGATGCAAAGGCAGCGGCAGAAGCCTGAGCTTTATCGAGACAAAGGATAAAAACATGTTTGATTTGACTGGCAAGAATGCCCTGATCACCGGCGCTTCGGGCGGTATCGGCGGCGACATCGCGCGCGCGCTGCATGGTGCGGGCGCAACCGTGGTGCTGTCGGGCACCCGCGAAGAGCCGCTGCAGGCACTGGCAGCTGAGCTGGGCGAGCGCGCCCATGTGATCACCTGCAACCTGTCCGACAAGGAGTCGGTTGAGGCGCTGCCCAAGGCCGCGGTTGAGGCCATGGGCTCGGTTGATATTCTGGTGAACAACGCCGGCATCACCCGCGACAACCTGTTCATGCGGATGAAAGACGACGAATGGGATTCGGTTCTGAACGTGAACCTGACCTCTACCATGCGCCTGTGCCGTGGTGTGCTGCGGGGCATGATGAAGGCACGCTGGGGCCGGATCATCAATATCTCCTCCATTGTGGGCGCCACCGGCAACCCGGGTCAGGGCAACTATGCGGCCTCCAAGGCGGGCGTTGTCGGCATGTCCAAATCGCTGGCCTATGAGGTCGCCAACCGCGGCATCACGGTGAACGCAGTGGCACCGGGTTTCATTGCAACCGCGATGACCGAAAAGCTGAACGACACGCAGAAAGAAGCGATTCTGACGCAGATCCCGGCCGCCCGCATGGGAGATTCGAAAGAGATCGCCTCGGCCGTGCTGTATTTGGCCAGCCAGGAAGCGGCCTATACCACCGGCACAACTCTGCATGTGAACGGTGGAATGGCGATGCTGTAAGCGTCGATCGCATGAAATATATGAGGCCCTGCGGCAATCTGCGGGGCCTAATTGCCCTTCGAATCCCCGGTCAAGAGATTGATTTTTCTTGCATTGCGTAGAAAAGTTACCGCAGGGTCTTGCAGGGATTGAGGTGGGGAACCATGTCCTGACCCTGGACCCGCCGTCGGGCTGCTGATGCCACCCGCGATACAGCGAAATCGTTTGCCTCTGGTAAACTCTGTGTTATAGGCGGCCCCGTATTCGATCCGGTGACCTCTCTTGCAGAGGGCGTCGGGCATTTCCCCGCACTGGGGAAAGAACCGCCCGCACCGGGCACAACCAAATTCCGCCTCTCAGGGTGGATTGATATGGGCCGAGTGCCCGAATGGACGAGGAAGAGACATGAGCGACGTCGCAGACCGCGTAAAAAAGATCGTTGTTGAGCACCTGGGTGTTGAAGAAGACAAAGTGACCGAGAATGCCTCGTTCATCGATGACCTGGGCGCAGACAGCCTGGACACCGTGGAACTGGTAATGGCGTTCGAAGAAGAGTTCGGCATCGAAATCCCGGACGACGCTGCAGAGACCATCCAGTCTTTCGGCGACGCGGTGAAGTTCATCACCGAAGCTTCCTAAGCTATCACGTAATCGTGAATTTTGCGGACGGCGTTTTCCATCAGGAAAGCGCCGTTTTGCGTCTTGGGGGGGAATCATTTCCCCGGCATGCTGATTTCAGGGCCCGAGGATATGCTATCCTGAGGCCCTGTTTAATCAGGAGAGCCCCACGTTATGATTATTTATCCGACCATGGAGATACAGAACGGCCATTGCGTCACCCTTGAAAAAGGCCGCCTGGATGAGCCGATGATCTGGCACGTGAACCCTCTGGAGACGGCCAAGAGCTTTGCCGCATCGGGGGCGGAATGGATGCATCTGACGGATTTCAACGCCATTGAGGGCGACGATAGCAACGCCGAACTGGTGTCCGAGATTATCCGCGGTGCCGGTGTTCCGGTGCAGCTGGGTGGCGGTATGCGGTCGCGCGAACAGATCGAACATTGGATCGACAAGGGCGCTGGCCGGATTGTTGTGGGCACCTTGGCGGCACGTGATCCGCAGCTGGTTGCCGAATTGGCCAAGCGACATCCCGATCAGATCGTACTGGCAGTGGATGTCTGGCAGGGCCAGGTGATGACCGAAGGCTGGCGCGAGGCTGGCGCATTTGAGCCGGGCGCCTACATCGAAGCCTTCGGAGATGCGCCCTTTGCCGGTATTATCGTGACAGATATCGACAGCGACATGTCCGATGTGGAAGCGCAGCTGGGATTGATTTCCGGCCTGGCCGCATCGGCGCAGGCGCCGGTCATTGCCAGCGGTGTTGTGCGCAAGGCCGATGATATCGCCCGATTGAAGTATATCGGCAGCATTTCAGGGGCTTTGGTCGGCCGCGCGCTGTTCCGCAAAACAATGACACTTGAGGAAGCACTGGCGACGGCGCAGCCGGCACCAGAGCCGGTTGCGGAATTCCGCTGATCTGAAAAAGAAAAAACAGGCTGCATTGGGGGGACAATGTGCAGCCTGTTTCCCCAAGCGTACCTTGACCAGGGGGTAACGTTGATACTCTTTAACGGTACAAGGTCATATTCCGCCTCAATTCTAACCAATTCCTTTCCGCTCCGTTAAGGGGGCACAAAAAGCACAGGCGTTTCGCGCTCTTGCACCCCAAGGGCAATCCGAGCTATTTGATCTCGGAATTGCCGAGGCAAAGAGGAGCAAGGAATGCGTCGAGTTGTTGTCACCGGGCTGGGGCTGGTCACGCCGCTGGCGAGCGGAGTGGAAGAAACCTGGTCGCGTCTTCTGGACGGAGAATCCGGGGCAGGCCCGATCACGCTTTTCGATGCTCAGGAAAGCGGTGTTACCACCACTTATGCCTGCGAGGTGCCGCGCGGCGATGGAACGAATGGTACGTTCAACGCTGACGACTGGATGCCCAAGAAAGAACAGCGCAAGATCGATGACTTCATCCTCTACGGCATTGCTGCCGCCGACATGGCGGTGAACGATGCTGGATGGACGCCGGAAGAAGAAGAAGACAAGCTGCGCACCGGTGTGATGATCGGCTCGGGCATTGGTGGTCTTAGCTCCATCGCGGACACGGCTGTGATGATCAAGGAACGCGGCCCGCGCCGTGTGTCGCCCTTCTTCATTCCCGGTGCGTTGATCAACCTGATCTCTGGCCAGGTGTCGATCCGCTTTGGTTTCAAAGGCCCGAACCATTCGGTTGTGACCGCCTGTTCGACCGGCGCGCATGCCATTGGGGACGCCTCCCGCCTAATCAAATCGGGTGATGCGGATGTGATGATTGCAGGTGGCGCTGAGGCGGCGATCTGTGAGATTGGCATCGCGGGTTTCAACGCCTGTAAGGCGCTGTCGACCAAATATGCCGACGATCCCAAGAAAGCGAGCCGCCCCTATGATGCGGACCGTGACGGTTTTGTCATGGGCGAAGGCGCCGGTGTTGTAGTGCTGGAAGAATACGAGCACGCCAAGGCGCGCGGTGCGAAGATCTATGCCGAAGTGCTGGGCTATGGCCTGTCGGGCGATGCCTATCACATCACCGCACCGTCCGAGGATGGTGAGGGCGGCGAGCGTTCGATGCGGGCCGCGCTGGCCAACGCGGGGCTGGAGCCTTCGGCGATCGACTATATCAACGCGCATGGCACCTCGACCATGGCCGACACCATCGAGCTGGGCGCAGTTGAGCGTATGCTGGGCGATGCGGCGGAAAAAGCGACCATGTCCTCGACCAAATCGGCCACCGGCCACCTGCTGGGTGCTGCTGGCGCGATCGAGGCGATCTTCTCGATCCTGGCGATCCGTGATCAGGTTGCCCCGCCGACCATCAACCTGGATAACCCGGCGGTGGATCCCAAACTGGATCTGGCCCCGAATGAAAAGCGCGAGCGCGAGATCAACGTGGCCCTGTCCAACAGCTTTGGCTTTGGTGGCACCAACGCATCCGTTCTGTTCGGAAAGACCGAGTAAATGTGGCGAAGCCTTGCTTCGAACATGCTGACTGTTCTGGTGGTGATGCTGTTCCTTTTGGGCGGCGTCATCCTCTGGGGCAAGCAGACCTATACCGCCGAGGGGCCGCTGGATACGGCGATCTGTCTGCGGGTGGAACGCGGGTCGAACATGACCCGCGTCAGCCAGGATCTGGAGAGCCAGGGGGCAATTGCCTCGGGCGCGATGTTCCGGGTTGGGGCCAAATACAGCGAGAAGACCGGCAGCCTGAAGGCGGGCAGCTTTCTGATTGCGCCGGGCTCTTCGATGGAAGGTATCATCGATCAGGTGACACGTTCGGGCGCCAGCACCTGCGGCACCGAGATCGTTTACCGCGTTGGTGTGACCCGCGTCACCGCAGAGGTGCGCGAGCTGGATCCGGCGACCAACAAATTTGTCGAACAGGCGGATTTTGTGCTGGGTAGTGAGGGCGAGGTTCCCGCAGCCTATAGCGAACGCCGGGCCGAGGCCGACACCCGCTATCGCATTGCGCTGGCCGAAGGTGTGACCAGCTGGCAGATCACCGAGGCACTTAAGGCAATGGATCTGCTGACAGGCGAGGTAGCCAAAGTGCCGGGTGAAGGTACTCTGGCGCCGGACAGCTATGAGGTGTCAGTTAGCGATGACCGCGCAGAGATCCTGGCCGAGATGCAGGAGCGGCAACAGCTGCGCCTTGCGGCGGCATGGGAATCGCGGGAAGACGGCCTGCCGTTCGACAGCCCCGAAGAGCTGCTGATCTTTGCCTCCATCGTCGAGAAAGAGACCGGTCAGGCCGAGGAACGCCCGCAGGTCGCCAGTGTATTCGTGAACCGTCTGAACAAGGGCATGCGCCTGCAGACGGACCCGACGGTGATCTATGGTGTCACCAAGGGCAAGGGCGTGCTGGGGCGCGGGCTGCGTCAGAGCGAGCTGCGCGGTGTGACCCCGTGGAACACCTATGTGATCCAGGGCCTGCCGCCGACGCCGATTGCCAACCCCGGCATGGCCAGTCTTGAGGCCGCCGCCAACCCGGCAGAGACGGATTATATCTTCTTTGTCGCGGACGGTACCGGTGGTCACGCCTTTGCTGTGACGTTGCAGGAACACAACCGCAACGTGGCGAAATGGCGCGAGATCGAGCGCCAGCAGAACAACAACTGATTTGGGGCGCTACGGCGCCCTTTTTCATGTCTGATCGTTAACCGGGCGTGCGCCGCCCGTTTTGACAAACCGACTGATTGCACGTATAAGTTGTTTCATGCTGGAAGATGCATGACCGCCGCCGGGGATCTCCCCCGCGCGGCGTTTTGCGTTTCTCACGGGCGGGGGCAATCAGCATGCGAGGTGAAAACGCATATGACCAACACCCCCCGGGGCCACAAGGCCCAGATGACGGCTGACCTGCTCACATCCTTGCAGGAGTCGATCAACCGGCTCAGGCGCGAGGCTGAGATCTTGCGGGCCGAGCTGGAGAACGGGGCGGAGGGAGAAACAACCGGAGCAACCCGGCAGTTTGCAGGGCTGAACAGCCTGATCCGCGACTGCCAGAAAGTGGAGACATGCCTTGTTGAATACAACACCACCCATGCCAGCGGCGCAGGACTGGACCTCGACGCGGCCCGCAGTGAAATCCGATGCCGAATGGCTCGCCTGCGCCGATGCAGCAGTGCAGGAGGGCTTTCTGAATGAGCTGCCGGACGAAGCCTTATGCGCGCTGCCCTATCTGTTTGAATTCTGGGCGCTGCCACATCAGCTGCCGCCCGGTGGGGACTGGAGGTCCTGGGTGATCCTTGGCGGGCGCGGCGCGGGCAAAACCCGCGCCGGGGCCGAATGGGTACGGGCCCAGGTGGAAGGGGCCCGGCCGGGGGATCCTGGCCGTGCCCGCCGGGTGGCGCTGGTGGGCGAGACCTATGATCAGGTGCGCGATGTGATGATCCGTGGTGACAGCGGCATTCTGGCCTGCTCGCCGCCGGACCGAAAGCCACAGTGGAAGGCAACCGAGCGCAAGCTGGTCTGGCCCAACGGGGCTGAGGCACAGGCCTTTTCGGCGCATTACGCCGAAGGTCTGCGCGGGCCGCAGTTTGATGCCGCCTGAGCGCGCCCGCTAGCTGTTCTTTGACGGGGAAACACCGGATTTTCAGGTGATCATTCCCGATTTCGGCATTGTTGAGGGGGCCTTTCAGGTGACCGCGCTGGAATATGCCGGATCACATAATGGCGAGGCCACATATGAGCTGTCACTGGCCAGTGCCGGTGCCCTTACCTTCACGGCGGTCTAAGCCATGGCCAATCCATTTGCCGGTGAGACAACCCTTACCATCAACGGCGCCCCCCATGTGATGAAGCTGACGCTGGGGGCGTTGGCGGAACTGGAAACAGCACTGGAAACCCGCGCGCTGGTGGATCTGGCGCAGCGTTTCGAGAGCGGCGGCTTTTCTGCCCGCGATGTGCTGGCACTGCTGGCGGCGGGGCTGAAGGGCGGTGGCCACGCGGTAACAGCCGCGGAACTGGCAACGGCCGAGATTGCAGGCGGGCCCATGGCGGCCGCCCGCGCTGCCGCTGAATTGCTCGCCCGCGCCTTTCTTTTGCCGGACGAGACATGAGCAAGCTGGACTGGCCTGCGCTGATGCGGGCCGGGATGCAGGGGCTGCGGCTGACTCCCGGTGAGTTTTGGCGCCTCACCCCGGCAGAGCTGCGGCTGATGCTGGGAAAGGCGGGCGGGCAGGGTGCATTGGGACGCGCCGGGCTGGACGCGCTTATGGCGGCCTATCCGGACAACAATAGCCAAGGAGTGAGCGATGAGTGATCAGGATGGCATCACCGATCTGGAACTGCAGGGCGCGGCGCTGGGTGACGCGCTGGGCGATGCGGCTGGCATGGCCGCCAGTTTCTTCACGGAACTGCGCCGCGTGAAAGAAGCCTTTGCCGCAACCGGCAAGGACGTCCAGACGCTGGAACGCGGTCTTTCCAAGGGTTTACGGCGTGCTTTTGATGGGGTGGTTTTTGACAGCATGTCTCTGTCCGGTGCGCTGGAAACCGTGGCGCGCTCGATGATGCAGACGACTTACAACGCGGCGATGAAACCGGTGACCGACCATCTGGGCGGCGCGCTAGCGGGCACTGTGGGATCGCTGGTCGAGGGGCTGTTCCCCTTCGCAAACGGCGCGGCCTTCAGCCAGGGGCGGGTGATGCCCTTTGCCAATGGCGGTGTGGTGTCCGGCCCTGTCACCTTTCCCATGAGAGGCGGCACCGGGCTGATGGGCGAAGCCGGACCCGAGGCGATCATGCCGCTGGCGCGTGGCGCCGATGGCAAGCTGGGCGTGCGCGGCGCAGGTGGCGGCGGGGTCAGTGTGGTGATGAACATATCCACCCCCGATGCCGCCAGTTTCCAGCGCAGCCGCGGCCAGATCGCCGCCCAGATGAGCCGCGCATTGGGGCGCGGCAGCCGTAACCGCTGAGAGGGAGAAACACCATGAGTTTTCACGAGGTCAGATTCCCTGCGTCCTTGAGCTTTGGCTCGGTCGGTGGGCCGGAGCGGCGCACAGATGTGGTGACGCTCGCCAATGGCTATGAGGAGCGCAACACCCCCTGGGCCCACTCGCGCCGCCGCTATGATGCCGGTCTCGGGCTGCGCTCGCTTGATGACATCGAGACACTGATCGCCTTTTTCGAGGCGCGGCAGGGCCAGATGCATGGGTTTCGCTGGAAGGACTGGTCGGATTTCAAATCGGCCAAGGCCACAGGAGAGGTAGATTTCCGCGATCAGGTGATTGGCACGGGCGATGGGCAGACGGTGGTGTTTCAGCTGCTCAAATCCTACCGGTCGGGCGGCCATAGCTATGCGCGCCCCATTGCCAAACCTGTAATGGGCACAGTGCGGGTTGGCGTCGAACAGGATGCGCTGCGCGAGGCGGTGGACTACACGCTGGACGCCGCCACCGGCCGCATCACCCTGACGCATCCGCCTGCCGAGGGTCAGGTGATCAGCGCCGGGTTTGAGTTTGACGTGCCGGTTCGGTTTGACACCACCAGCATTCAGACCAGCGTTGCCAGCGTTCAGGCCGGCGATGTGCCCAATGTGCCAGTGGTGGAGGTAAGGGTGTGATGGCGGGCATGTCAGAGGCCTTCAGGGCGCATGTGGAAAGCACGCAGACGACCCTGTGCCGCTGCTGGGCAGTGACCCGCTGGGATGGGCTGCAGCTGGGGTTCACGGATCACGATTGCGGGCTGAGTTTTGATGGGATCTCCTTCAAGGCGGACAGCGGGCTGACGGCGATGGCCCTGCAACAGGGCACCGGGCTGGCCGTAGATAATACCGAAGCCATGGGGGCGCTGTCTGATGCCGCGATCCGGGACGAGGACATAGACGCGGGCCGCTTTGACGGCGCCGAGGTGCGCACCTGGTTGGTGAACTGGGCCGATCCTGAGGTGCGCTGGCTGCAGTTTCGCGGCGCGTTCGGCGAAATCCGCCGGGCTGGCGGTGCTTTCCATGCCGAACTGCGGGGGCTCACTGAGGTACTGAACACGCCGCAGGGGCGGATCTACCAGAAACCCTGCACCGCGGTCTTGGGCGATGGCGACTGTGGCTTTGACCTTGATCAGCCGGGATACCGGACGGACCTGGCCGCGGCGGTGGTGACGGACAATCGTAGCTTTCGTTGGGACGCGCTGCCGGGGTTCGAACCCGGCTGGTTTCAGCGCGGGCGTCTGACGGTCTTGTCCGGTGCCGCACAGGGGCTCTGGGGGGCGATCAAACAGGACCGGCTGGAAGGGGCCACCCGCGCTCTGGACCTGTGGGAGCCGATCGGCATCGACATTCAGCCCGGTGATCTGATCCGGCTGGACGCGGGCTGTGACCGCCGAATGGAGACCTGCCGACTGAAATTTGCCAATCTCATCAACTTTCAGGGCTTTCCCGACATTCCGGGCGAAGACTGGATGGTGGCGGTGCCGCGCGACAGCAATGCCAATACCGGCGGCAGCCGCAGATGAGCGGGCGCACAGGAAGAATTGGCACAGAGATCGTCAGCGCTGCAGGCAGCTGGATCGGCACGCCCTATCGCCATCAGGCGGCCTGCAAAGGGGCGGGCTGTGATTGTCTGGGCCTGATCCGCGGCATCTGGCGCGAGGTATTGGGGGCAGAGCCCGAGACAGCGCCGCCCTATTCGATGGACTGGTCTGAACCGCAGGGCGAAGAACGCCTGTGGCAGGCCGCCCTGCGCCATCTGCGCCAGAAACAGGTGATGGCGGCGGCCCCCGGTGATGTGATCCTGTTTCGCATGCGGGCGGGATCGGTGGCCAAACATCTGGAGCTGCAATCCGCCATAGGCGCGCATCCGCGTTTCATTCACGCCTATTCGGGGCGCGGCGTTGTTGAAAATGCCCTCTCAGCCCCCTGGCAGCGCCGCATCGTGGCGCGGTTTTCTTTTCCGACGGAGGTGATCTGATGGCAACCATCCTGCTTTCTGCGGCCGGGGCCGCGCTGGGCGGCACTGTTGGCGGCTCGGTTCTGGGGCTGTCCTCGGTGGCGATTGGCCGCGCGGTCGGGGCGACCCTTGGCCGGGTCATTGATGAACGTCTGCTGGGCAGCGGCTCTGCGCCGGTTGAGACCGGCAAGGTCGACCGCTTTCGCCTGACGCAGGCCAGTGACGGCCAGCCCATTGCCCGCGTGTTCGGGCGGATGCGGCTGGGCGGGCAGGTGATCTGGGCCTCGGACTTTCTGGAGACCGCCACCAAATCCGGTGGCGGCAGCGGCAAGGGTGCGCCCTCGACCCCCAGTGTGACCTCCTACAGCTACTCGGTATCGCTGGCGATAGCGCTATGTGAGGGGCAGATCGCCGCCGTGCCGCGCATCTGGGCCGATGGCGAGGAGGTCGCCCCCAAAGACCTCAACATGCGGGGATATACAGGGACCGAGGATCAACTGCCCGATCCGCTGATGGAAACGATAGAGGGTGCAGGCAATGTGCCCGCCTATCGCGGCACCGCCTATGTGGTCTTTGAGGATCTGCAGCTGGAGCCCTTCGGCAACCGGCTGCCGCAGTTCTCCTTTGAGGTGCTGCGCGCCGAACAGCCCGACAGCGCGTCATATGATCAGGACCTGGGCCAGCTGGTGCGCGGCGTTGCAATGATGCCCGGCACCGGAGAATACGCACTGGCCAGCACCCCGGTGCATTACACCCATGGCGCCGGGCAGCAGGTCGCAGCCAATAGCCACGCCCATTCCGGCGAGACGGACCTTGTGACCTCGCTGCAGGCACTGGAGACAGAACTGCCCGCCTGTGATGCGGCCTCCTTGATTGTGTCTTGGTTTGGCGACGACTTGCGCTGCGGCCAGTGCAGCCTGAAACCAAAGGTGGAGAAACATAGCGCCGACGGTGCCAATATGCCGTGGCGGGTGGCGGGCCTGTCCCGCGCCGCTGCCGAAAAGACCATTCAGGAGGATGGCAAACCGCTTTATGGCGGAACCCCCGCCGATGCATCGGTCATTGAGGCGATCCAGACCATGCAGGCGCAGGGCAAACGGGTGATGTTCTATCCCTTCATCCTGATGGAGCAGCAGGTAGGAAACACACTGCCAGATCCCTGGACCGGAGAGGCGGGCCAACCGGCCCTGCCATGGCGCGGCCGCATCACCTTGTCAACGGCACCGGGGCGTGCCGGAACACCGGACAAGACAAGCTCGGCAGAGGCAGAGGTCGCCGCCTTCTTTGGCACCGCCTCGGCCAGTGACTATTCGGTGGGGAACGGGGAGGTCACCTATTCCGGGCCGCAGGACTGGAGGTTGCGGCGCTTCATTCTGCACTATGCCGCGCTCTGTGCAGCGGCAGGCGGGGTAGAGGCCTTTTGCATCGGGTCCGAGATGCGCGGGCTGACCCAGATCCGGGGGAGCGTAGGGTTTCCCGCCGTGCAGGCCCTGCGCGATCTGGCGGCCGAGGTACGCAGCCTCTTGGGGCCGCAGACCAAGATCAGCTATGCGGCCGACTGGTCCGAATATTTTGGCTACACCGCGCCGGACGGCAATCGATATTTTCACCTCGATCCCCTGTGGGCGGATGCCAATATCGATTTCATCGGTATCGACAATTACATGCCCCTGTCCGATTGGCGCGACGGGGATGATCACTTGGATGCCCGAACCGGCGCCCTGTCGATCTATGATCCAGACTACCTGCGTGCCAATGTGGAAGGCGGTGAAGGCTATGACTGGTATTACCATTCAGCCGAGGCTGAAGCGGCACAGATCCGCAGCCCCATCGAAGACGGTGCGCATGGCGAACACTGGATCTGGCGCTATAAGGATCTGCGCGGCTGGTGGCTGAACCCCCATCATGACCGTATCGATGGTGTCCGTCAGGCGACCCCGACCGCATGGGAGCCGCAGTCCAAACCGATATGGTTCACCGAACTGGGCTGTGCGGCCATCGATAAGGGCACCAATCAGCCCAACAAGTTTCTCGATCCCAAAAGCGCTGAATCGCAGCTGCCGAAACACTCCAACGGGCTGCGCGATGACTATATCCAGCTGCAGTACCTGCGCACGGTTCTTGGCTACTGGGGCGAGGCGGCGCACAATCCGGTCTCGGATACCTACGGCGCGCCCATGCTGGATATGGGCAATGCCTATGTCTGGGCCTGGGACGCGCGCCCCTTTCCGGTCTTTCCCAATGCGCTGGACATCTGGAGCGATGGAGAGAACTACCTGCGCGGGCACTGGCTGAACGGGCGGGCAGGCATGCGCACGCTGGCCTCTGTGGTGGCTGAGATCTGCACCAGAGCAGGCCTGGCAGAATATGACGTCTCGCAGCTGCACGGTATCGTCCGTGGCTATGTGGTGGGTGATGTGGGGGATGCCCGTGCCGCCCTGCAACCGCTGATGCTGCGTCACGCCTTTGACGCCATCGAACGGGACGGGGTGCTGCTGTTTCGCCCTCGTGACGGGCAGAAGCCCATCGCTCTGGAGCCGCAACTCCTTGCTGAAAGCAACGAACACGATGGCAGCGTGGAACATAACCGCGCCCCAGAGGTGGAACTGGCCGGACGGGTGCGCCTGCGCTTTCCGGAATGGGGCGGGGACCATGCAGTTCTGGCCGAAGAGGCCATTCTGCCGGATGCCGCAACCCATGCGGTGTCGGGCCATGATCTGTCCATGGCGTTGACCCGCGCCGAGGCCCGCCAGACGGCTGAACGCTGGCTGGTGGAAAGCCGGATTGCGCGCAGCGGCGTCCGCTTCTCTCTGCCGCCCTCGTCCCTGTCCTTGGGCGCTGGCGACGTTGTCTGGCTTGACGATGTGCTCTACCGGATTGACCGGGTTGAGATGACTGACCGCCAGCAGATCGAAGCCGCGCGGATCGAACCGCAGGCCTATACGCCCTCTGACATGCCCGAAGACCTGCCGGGGCTGGCCCGCTTTGCCACGCCTGTGCCGGTGCAGCCGCTGTTTCTGGACCTGCCGCTGATCCGTGGTGATGAGGACCCGGTGGCGCCGCATCTGGCCATCGCCGCCAATCCCTGGCCCGGCCGGGTTGCGGTCTATGATGCACCAGCGGATGAAAACTACGCCCTGAATGGGCTGGTGACCGTCGGGTCCACTGTGGGCGTGACCCAAACCGCGCTGGGCGCAGTGCCGCCGGGGCGCTGGGATGAGGGGGCAGCGCTGCAGGTCCAGCTGATTTCCGGAACCTTGGAAAGCCGCAGTGCCGCGGCGGTGCTGAACGGCGGCAATCTGGCTGCAATTGGTGATGGCACACCGGGCGAATGGGAGCTGTTTCAGTTCCGCGAGGCAGAGCTGATCGCGCCGCAAACCTATCTGTTGCGCGGACGGCTGCGCGGGCAGCTGGGAACGGATGCGATGATGGCAGATCTCTGGCCCGCAGGCAGCTGGCTGGTGCTGCTGGATGGCACCCCTGCACAGATCGCGCTCAGCCCGGCACAGCGGCGCATCGCACGCCATTTCCGCATTGGTCCGGCCCGGCGCGGCTATGATGATCCATCCTATTCCCATCAGGTCAGCGCCTTCGACGGCAATGGGCTGCGCCCCTATTCGCCGGTGCATCTGCGGGCAGAGACCGACGCGAGCGGCGACATGACGCTCAGCTGGGTACGTCGCACGCGGGTTGATGGCGACAGCTGGGATCTGGCCGATGTGCCCTTGGGCGAAGAAAGTGAGGCCTATCGCATCCGGGTGATGTCTGGCGCCACGCTGCTGCGCGAAACACAGGTTTCCGTGCCGCACTGGACCTATTCCGCCGCCCAGCAGGTCACAGATGGATTCGCGCCCGGCGTCCGGTTTGAAGCGGCGCAAATCTCTGCCCGCTACGGCGCCGGGCCTGCGGCGGTGCTGGCCACCTGATGCTGCGACCGGTTCTGCCCGGAGATATCTCCTGCACCGCCCGCGCGCTGCTGGCGGTGCCAGCCAATGTGCGGGCGGGGTTTCTCAGCTCGATCATGGAAGGGGCGGCAATCGCTGCGGACCACTTGCAGGCCATGCACCGGCTGCACCCGGTCTGGGGCAATGGGTCCCTGATGGCCGCCGCCCGCCGCTTCCCGCTGGCGGATGAACCAGACTTCAGCGACCCTGATTATTGCCGGTGCACTGTTCTGGTGCTTGAGGCTATAGCCCGACAGTATCACCCTTGAAATGCGCCAGACCTGCTGACGACAGCAGTGGCTATTCGGCCCATCACTTCCCCGCGAGTGGACCCATTCAATTCCGGAATATTCTCCATCACGCCTTTGCGTTTGAGGTTTTTCGACTTAAATGCCTATCTTAGGCGGAGAGAAGGATACGAAGCCATGTTGGAACAGCACAACTCAGTCACGTCCGTTGACCCTGTCTGGGACCGGATCACCCGTGAAGCGCGCGAGGCCGTTGAGACCCAGCCGCTGATGGGCGGTCTGATCCATGCCTGTATCCTGCACCACAAGTCGATCCAGCGGGCGCTGAGCTACCGGATCGCCGCCAAGCTGGCCTCGAACGAGATGTCGATGGTGGTGCTGCGCGAAATCGTCGAAGACGCCTATGCCGCCGATGCCTCGCTGATCGAAGCGGCGCGCGCCGATCTGATGGCGGTGCATGAACGCGACCCGGCCAGCCTGCGCCTGTTGCAGCCAATCCTGTATTTCAAAGGTTATCAGGCGATGCAGGCCTACCGCGTCAGCCATTGGCTGTGGAATCAGGGCCAGAAGGATTTGGCCTATTTCTTCCAGATGCGCACATCCGAGATTTTTGGCATTGATATCCACCCCGGTGCGCGGATGGGCAAAGGCATCATGATCGACCACGCCCATTCCATCGTCATCGGTGAGACGGCTGTGGTTGGTGACAATGTGTCGATGCTGCATTCGGTGACACTGGGCGGCACCGGCAAGGAAGAAGAAGACCGCCACCCCAAGATCGAGGACGGCGTGCTGATCGGCGCTGGCGCCAAGGTTCTGGGCAATATCCGGGTCGGCCACTGTAGCCGCATTGCTGCCGGTTCCGTGGTGCTGGAAGAAGTTCCGCCCTGCACAACCGTGGCCGGTGTGCCGGCAAAGATCGTCGGCGAAGCCGGATGCGCCCAGCCGGCCATTGCCATGGATCAGGTTGTCCCGGCAGGATCGACGGATAACTGATATTGTCCCTTGAAAGGGATTGAGAAAGGGGTGCTTTGGCGCCCCTTTTTGTTTCTGGTAGGTCTTGCGGAAATCTCCTCCCGTTCTTTCTCCCTTTGGCGGCGGTTCTTCCTGACTATGCGGCCTGCCTCCGGCCTGCCGTTCCAAGCGCTGTGAATTCGCCGGAATAATTTACCTGTTCAACGGTTTATGCCCTCGCGCACTGGCCTTGAAACCCGGCTTGACGCTTGTGATATTCTAATAAGGAACACCACCGACCAGCCATTTGAAACCCAAAGGACAGATCATGATCTATTCCACCGAAGGCCGCGGCCGCCTCTATGGCTCGATCCTTGAGACCGTTGGCAACACGCCTGCCATTCGCCTGAACCGCATCGCGCCCGCGCATGTTGAGCTCTATGTGAAGTTCGAGGCCTTCAACCCGGCCGGATCAGTCAAGGACCGGCTGGCGCTGAACATTATTGAGGCCGCCGAACGCGAAGGCCGCCTGCAACCCGGTCAGACCGTTGTGGAAGCGACCAGCGGCAACACCGGCATCGGCCTTGCCATGGTCTGCGCCGCCAAGGGCTATCCGCTGGTGATCACCATGCATGATGGGTTTTCGGTCGAACGCCGCCGCCTGATGCGGATGCTGGGCGCCAAAGTGGTGCTGACCCGCAAGGAAGACAAGGCCGTGGGCATGGTGGTGAAGGCCAAGGAACTGGCCGAGGCCAACGGTTGGTTCCTCGCCCATCAGTTTGAAACCAAAGACAATGCCGACATCCACGAGGCCACCACGGCGCGTGAAATCCTTGGTGATTTTGACGGCCAGAAACTGGATCATGTGGTGCTGGGCTATGGCACCGGCGGCACCGTCGCGGGCCTTGGCCGGGTCTTGAAAGGCGCACGCCCAGACCTGAAGATCACCCTGTCCGAGCCGTCAAATGCGGCCCTCGTGCAATCCGGCACCGCACAAGAGCGCAACGACGAGGGTGAGCCCGCCGCGACCCACCCGGCCTTTACACCGCACCCCATCCAGGGCTGGACTCCGGATTTCATCCCGCTGGTTCTGCAAGAGGCGCTGGACAAGGGATACTACGACGCGCTGGAGCCAGTCAGCGGCCCCGACAGCATCGCCTGGTCGCGCCGTCTGGCGGCCGAAGAAGGCATTCTGGCCGGCATCTCTGGCGGCGCCAGCCTCGCGGCTGCCATCAAAGTGGCTGAAACCGCACCGGAAGGGTCAGTGCTGCTGGCAATCCTGCCTGATACTGGCGAGCGGTATCTGTCGACACCGCTGTTTGATGGCATCGACGCGGAAATGGATGCGGATGAGGTGGCACTGTCTGCCTCTACGCCCGGCTTCCAGTACTGAGCCGCCCCAAGGCGCTTTCGCGCTGGTTTATTAAACCGTGTTACCCAAGGGCTTTAGGAAGCCCTTGGGTTAGTGGCAGTTTTGAGCTCAGAGTCGCCATCTCAGCCCACCCTGGATGCTGCAGGCGCGTTTGACCGCTCGCAGCCCAAAGCGGGCAAAATGGCCGTCCGGATCAATCATACTCGCTGGGTGAGAACCTGATTTTTACTGCAAGCTGTTCGGTCGCCCGCTATCTGGGGTTTTCGAACGCTCGAATTGCGTGCGTAATCCAATCTCGCCACTGAACAACAAATTCTTCCGCCAAGCGAGAGAGGGGCCTTTGGCCGGGTGTCAGGATGGAATATCCAAACGGGACTGTTGGATTAAAGGGTAGGAATTTGATTTTTCCCCCGCTCCCCGCGCTTTGGCGGTAGCTGATAGCACTCAACACATCTACGACACTGCAGATCTGCCCTGCTTCGATGAAATTGAAAAGTGGTAGAAAATACTGGGTGTCGATCCGGATGTTGAAATCAGCCCCCACGGATTCAAAGGCTTTGGCCGTTTCCCGATAGGTGGAATGATTGGGTTGCAACGCGCCCATGGGTACACCGTCAAGATCCTTGGCGGTAATCAGCTCTCGATCTGCCAGCGGGTGGTCCACCGACAGAGCGCACAGACAGTTGCAGCGAAATTCCTCGTTCAAGTAAAGACTGACAGCATCTGTGGCCCCGGTCGGGTCGCAAAACCCGATGTCAAAGCTTTGAGCCGCCACAAGATTGCGTACCTGCGGTGAGCTGCGGGTCGACAATGTGACCTGAACACCGGGACGGTCCTGGATGAAACGACTGATGAAATCGGGGAGCAGGAAAGAGGATGGGCCGGGCATTGCAACGATCCGCAATGTCCCGTCTACACGACCACGCAGGGCGGTGATATTCTGCTCTGCCGTCTTCAGCCTATCCAAAACGTGCGAGGCTTCGGACAACAGGTAATGGGCTTCGGGCACCGGCACCAACCGTCGACCTTCGCGCAGGAAAAGGGCCATGCCTAAATCCGCTTCCAATGTTTTTAGCGAGGCGCTTACTGCAGGCTGGGTCCGGTGCAGGTTGCGCGCAGCCTGGCTGACCGAGCCCGTTTTCATGATCTCGCGGAAGACAGATAGTTGCTGCAGGTTCAATTGAAGGCTCCATCCATAAGTTAGATCTATGAATAGAGTAGAATTTTGACTTTGTATTTATGAAATTTTCCCAGCACCCTGAGCATATCGAATTTTGTACTGAACATCCCCGGAATGGATAACGGGGGGCAGTTCGAACTCAGGGAGACCAACAGATGAGCATTTTCAAGAAATTCACGGGCGCCGCACTGGCCTGTACCATGCTGACTGGTGCCGCCGTTGCGCAGGACATGCAGTTCTTCCGCATCGGCACCGGTGGTGCTGGCGGTACCTATTTTCCGATCGGCGGCATCATCGCCAACGCCATCTCGAACCCGCCCGGATCGCGGGCCTGCGAGGATGGTGGCAATTGCGGTGTTCCAGGTCTGGTTGCCATCGCGCAGTCAACCAACGCGTCGGCCCATAACGTCAACGCCATTCAGGCGGGCCAGATGGAAGCAGGCCTATCGGGTGCGGCGACCCTGCATTTTGCCTACCACGGCAAAGGGAAATATGAAGGCCAGGCCAAGCCCGATCTACGCGTGATCGCCAACCTCTTCCCAGAAGACCTGCACCTGGTGATGCCCAAGGACGCCTCGCTTGATGGTCTGGGCGATCTCAAAGGCAAGCGCGTGGGCATTGCCCAGGCCGGGTCCGGCACTCAGATCGCAGTAGAGCTGATCGTCGGTGACCATGGTGTCAACCGAGACAACATCGACGAAGCAGAACTGAACAATAGCCAGTCCGCCGAACGTCTGGCAGATGGTCAACTGGACGCCTATTTCTATGCTGCGGGCACCCCGGTTGCGGCTATGATCCAGCTGGACAACACCAAGGGCATGGAACTTTACAATTGGACTGATGCAGAGGTGAAACAGGCCAATGAAACCGTGCCCTACTATATCCCGTCGACCATTCCGGCAGGCACTTACCCGGGTGTGGACTACGATGTGAACACCGTTGCCGTGTCGGGTATTCTGGTGACAAATGCCAACGTCGACGAAGAGTTGATCTATGGCGTTACCAAGGCGATGTGGTCCGAGACTGCACGTAAATTGCTGGATAGCGGCCACCCCAAAGGCAAGGTGATCACAATGGACACGGCGCTTGACGGTGTCGACGGTATCGGTGTGCCACTGCATCCGGGTGCTGAGCGTTTCTATCGCGAAATCGGGCTGATCAAGTAACACGCTCACTTTCCAATAGTAGGCGGCAGATGGTCTTTCTTCTGTTGCCGCCCCAATGACCGGGCCACGGGCATTTGCTCGTGGCCCCTTGCAACAGGATCGTCCGGATGCCCCTGCAATCACATCTCGACAACAAGGCACTCGAAGAGCTTGAAAAACAGTATGACAGTGCGCTGATAACCCGTGACAACGGGCCTACGCTGACCAAGGTGATCTACTGGGCCACAATCGCCTTTGCGCTTTATCATCTATGGACCGCCGGGTTCGGCACCCCTGTTGATCATGTTCATATGGGCATTCATCTGGCAGGACTTTTTCTGTTCATTTTTGTTGGGTTTCCACTGATTAAATCCGCCCGAAGCCTGGAATGGCGGGGTAATTCGATCTGGGCACCGGGCAACGTGCCTTTGTATGACTGGGGTCTGGCAGGGTTGGCCATCGCGGCATCATTGTTCCTGTGGCTCAGCTGGCGTGGTTTCGCCAGTTTTGGGTTCGACATCCCCGAACAGGCGTTGCGGCAAGGCAATCCATCCGGGCTGGATGTGTTTTTTGGCTCGGTTCTCATTCTGACCGTGTTGGAGATCGCGCGACGGACCATCGGATTTGTGCTGCCGCTGATCATTCTCGTGTTCATGTCCTATGCGCTGTTTGGCCCCTATATGCCCGCACAGATCCTGAAACATCCCGGAGTCGACTGGCGGCAATTCGTCAACAACATGTATTTCCCCTCTGAAGGAATATTTGGTGTCACGCTTTGGGTGGTCTCGACGGTTGTGTTCCACTTCGTGCTCTTCGGTGTGGTGGCGCAGCGCATGGGGTTGGGGCAGTTTTTCGTGGACAACGCCATGATCCTGGCCGGGCGCTATACCGGTGGGCCGGCCAAGGTCTCAGTGGTTTCTTCGGCATTCTTTGGCACCATTTCAGGCAGTTCGATTGCCAATACTGTGTCCACCGGCTCGCTCACCATTCCGAACATGAAAAAAATGGGCTATCCGGGTCATTTTGCAGGCGGAGTCGAGGCCGCAGCATCGGCCGGCGGTCAAATCACCCCTCCAATTATGGGGGCAGCGTCCTTCCTGATGGCTGAGTATCTGGAGGTACCTTATACCACCATCGTAATTGCCGCGATTGTTCCGGCATTGATGCACTACATCGGCGTGTTGTCGATCGTGCATTTCACCGCCAAAAAGCTGGGCCTGCACGCCTATCCCAAAGACCAGCTGCCCAAGGTGCTGCAGGTCTGGCGCGAGGGTTGGTTCACGATCATTCCGCTGGTCGCCTTGTTGATCGTGCTGTTCTCTGGTTATTCGCCGAACATGGCGGCCTTTGTCGGGCTGAGCCTCTGCGTAGTTGTCGGGTTCTGTGCCTTTGACAAACCGGCCTCGCTTATGGTGCCGCTGGCTTTGCTCGGGTTCATATTCTGGAAGGCTTCGCCCTACTCAGGCGAAGGATATAGCCCGACGATGGCCGGTATTCTGGCCGGGCTGACCATCTTGGGAACATTGCACCGCAACAAAAGGCAAAGCTTCCGGGACCTGTTCGACAGTTTCCATGTAGGCGTGCAATACGCTCTGGCTGTAGGCGCGGCGTCAGCTGCTGTCGGGATTGTGGTTGGTGTGATCAACACCACTGGTGTCGGTTTCCGTCTGGGCTTTATGGTGACAGGCGGCGCGGCTGACATGGCGGCGACACTGGCACCGCTGTTTGAATGGACGTCGATCGACGCACTCAGCCAGAGCGCTTTGCAACAGTTCATCTCGCTGGTTCTGATCGCTATGGCCTGTATCTTGATGGGTGCCGGCCTGCCGACGACGGCCCTCTATATCATGCTGGTCGCGGTTGCCACGCCAGCGCTGAGCCAGCTGGGCGTGCCGCCATTGGCGACCCACATGTTCGTGCTCTATTACGGTGTGATCTCCGAAATCACCCCTCCGGTCTGCGCCTCGGCCTACGCTGCGGCGGGGATCGCAGGGTCAAACCCCTTCCGTACGGGACTAAATGCGTTCACGCTGGGGCTGGGCAAACTGATGGTGCCGATGGTGTTCGTCTACGCCCCGACCATGCTGATCGTGTTGCCGGAGTATTTCACCGTCATCAGCTTCCTGCATGTCACGGTTACCTGTGCCTTGGGTGTGTTTGCCATTGCAACGGCGGTCTCGGCCTTTTTTCTGGCGCCGCTGACCGGAGTTTGGCGGCTTCTGATGGCAATCGGCGGGCTATTCTTGGTGGCCCCCAGTGGCGGGTCAGACATTGTGGCCCTCGTGGTCATGGCACCTGTGTTGCTGCAACAAATGGCAGGCGCGCGCCATGAAAGGGCCAGCGCATGAAACCTGCTGACATGCCGGATGTGACGGTGCTGGGTGCCGGTATAGTGGGCATTTGCACCGCGCTTTCGCTGGCCGAGAAGGGATTGAAAACCCGGTTGGTGGATCGTGATGCGCCCGGGCAGGCGACCTCTTATGGCAATGCAGGGATCATCTCACCCTGGTCGGTTGTGCCGCAATCCATGCCGGGGCTTTGGAAAAAGATCCCAGGTTGGCTGCTCGATCCGCTGGGTCCGGTGACCGTGAAACCCAGCCACTTTCTGCGCATGGCGCCCTGGGGCGTGCGATTTCTGTCTGCGGGGCGGAAGGGGCGGATCAACGCAGTTTCTGATGCGATGGAACTGTTGAACCGCGATTGCGTGTCGCTGTTTCGCCAGCACCTTCAAGGCACTGACCGTGAAGACCTGATCCGGGACAGCATTTATGTGCATGCGTTTCGCGACGGCACAGCGGCGAATGTGGACAGTGTAGATTACGCTATGCGCCGCGACCGGGGGGCTCCGATCGAAAGGATCGGTGCGGCCGACCTGCATGACCTCGAACCCGCCCTAAGCCCTGATTTTAGGGCGGCGATTTTGATCCGTGATCAGGCGCGTGCGCTGAACCCCGGTGAAATTGGAACGGTTTTGGCCGAGAAATTCCGCCGTATGGGGGGCGAAATCTGTCGTCAGACGGTCTCGGCTATTCGCCCTTCGGATACCGGCTGGACGTATCAAACAGAAGATGGTGAACAGCACAGTCCCAAGCTTGTTCTGTCCATGGGGGTCTGGTCAGCGAGGTTGCTGGAACCTTTGGGCCTGTCCATTCCGCTTGAAGCTGAAAAAGGTTATCACGTTTCATTTCGTGAACCGGGAGTGATCCTCAACCACTCGGTGATGGACATGGACATGAAGTTTGTTGCCTCATCCATGGCGGACGGGTTGCGTGTGGCCGGTACGGCAGAGTTTGCCGGGCTCGATGCACCGGTCAATCAGAAGCGGCTGGACGGCTTGATCAAGCTGGCCCGAAATCTGCTACCGGGTCTTTCCGAAAGTGGAATTGAAACTTGGTCAGGCCAGCGCCCGAGCCTGCCTGACAGCCTGCCGTGTATCGGCAAAGTGGAAGGTTTCCCTGGCCTGATCACCGCATTTGGACACAGCCACTACGGGCTCATGATGGCCCCCAAAACGGGGTGCATCGTGGCTGACCTAGTAACTGAAACTGCATTTAACACCGATCTGTCGCCCTATTCGACGACACGGTTCTGACTAAGGAAAGCTAATGACCTACTTGCCAGGCGGCCAGAATATTTGTGGGATCTCGATTGGTGTGCTGTCGCTGGAGAGCTATTTCCCCAAACCTCCGGGACATATCAAAAACCCGTCAGGTCTACCTTTCACCACGACCTATGAAATCCTGCACGGGATTACCGTACCTGAGCTGCTGAACAACCCTTCGCCAGACATGCTGAAACCTATCCTTGCTGCGGCGCGGCGGCTTGAGGCACAGGGCGTGCGGGCAATTACCGGGTCCTGTGGGTTCCTCGCCATGTTCCAGAAGGAAATTGCAGATGCGGTATCGATCCCGGTGTTTGTTTCATCACTGCTGCAGGTTCCTTTGGCCTTCCAGATGACGCGGGCACCGGTTGGTGTGCTGACCGCTTCGGCCCCGTCTTTGACGGAAAAACATATTGCCGGGGCCGGCTGTGAGGGTATTCCGATTGTTGTGCAGGGGTTGGAGAATACTGAGGAATTTGCCGCCGTGATTCTGCGCAACGAACGCAATGGGATGGATCTGGCCAAGGTGGAAATGGAAGTACTTGAGTCAGGGCGCACCTTATTGGCGCAGTCGCCAGACATTGGCGCAATCGTGCTGGAATGCACCGATCTGCCGCCATATGCGCACCGGCTGCAAGAGGTTTTGGGCCGCCCAGTTTTTGATCTGACAACCTTGTCCACAATGATGCACGAAGTCGTTTCACGGCTGAAGTATTTTGGCGCTAACTAGCGGAACACATGAAAAACGACAAAGGGAATACAGTCATTTCCCGTATGCAAGAGCATAGAGAAAACCTATCAGCGCTCTGCCAATACACGATTAAACAACGGAATTGCCTCTAGACCGGAAATTTTGTGCTTCCTGCCAGTGAAACAAATGGGTCTGTTGGGAGGTGTCGCGGCGTAGGACTTACCGACTTTGCAAAGGGCGCTTTCTGCGCAGATCGGACACTCTGGACCGCCCAGGCTGTGTGTACAACGAACGGCGGCAAAGTCCGTATAACCGACTAAATATTTTCGTCGCTCGGCGCATATAGCGGCAATAAAATGGGCCCGGTATTGTGCCGGGGCTTTTCTGTCTCAAGGAGCCACCGCTCAGGCCAACATGGTCAGCGGGTTTTCAAGGTTCTGGACAGTCGCCTTTTGCGGCTGCGCGCCCTCGATGACGCGGTGGTCGACCGCCTTGGAGACGCTCATCACGGTGGCCACTTTCAGCTCGCCGTCTTCGCCTATAACCGGATTTTGTGTCCCAGCGCCCACGGTCAGAATGCCGGTGTACGGTGGGCTCACCGCGTCGTTGTTTGATGGGGTCGAAGCGGAAATGGTTGCGGATGAGGCAGCTCTGTTTGCCTCTACGCCCGGTTTCCAGTACCAAGCCGCCCCACGGCGCTTTTACGCGATTTCTGATGCCGCAATGTCCAAGGGCTTATACTAACCCTTGAGCAAGGCAGGAAAGGCATGACGTGGTTCAGGCTGAAGGCTCACTGGGTTTTGTCTTCTCTGGCGGTACGGCCCGCTGGTAGAGGTGCCATGTTGTGTGGCCGAGAACCGGCAAGGTGACGATCAGGCCCAGAAAGGCCGGAACCAGCGACACCAGCATGGTAACCGCGGTGATCGCCGCCCAGCAGAGCATAACTACCGGGCTTTTGGTGACAGCGCGGATAGAGGTCAGCATCGCGGACACGAAATCGATTTCTCGTTCCAGCAGCATGGGCATGGCCACGACGGTCACCGTGAACAGGACTGCCGACAGGAACGCGCCGGCGCAGGTGCCGATGGCAAGGAAGGTCCAACCCTGCGGGGTAAAGAACACGGTGGTCCAGAACCCTTCGAAATCGGAAAAAGAAGCATCTTGCAGGATAAGTGCAAGCCAGAGACGCACCTGGTACATCCACACCCAGAAAATGAACAGGGTGACAAAAGCCATCCAGCCCATCTCCCGTTTGCTTTGCCTGGCAATCACGGTGAGGATGTCCGACCAGCCAAAATCCTCACCCCGCTGCATCCGGCGCGACATTTCATAGAGCCCGGCAGCGGCAAAAGGCGCCACCAGTGGAAAGCCGACAATAGCAGGGATGATCATCCAGATCTTGCCGAGCCAGATGAGGCTCCAGACCATCAGGATGCCGAAGATCGCGTAGAATAAGCCGAAGAAACCACTCATGACCGGACGGGCCAGAAAATCGGCGAACCCGGCCTTCAGCGACGCCGTGATATCTGCTGCAGTCACCTTGTTGACCGTGGGCAGGCCCGGCGGCCGCGGTGCGAGATTGTTCGGTGGTGTGGCCTCTTCTGTCTTGGATGTCATGACACGCTCCTCCCAAAGCAAGGGCCGCTCTGGTCCGTATGCCAACAGACCTGGCGGAAAAACAAGCACTTCTCATCTGCATAGAAGTCTGCATAAGCGCGGGCATTCGGGCAAGGGGGCTGCAACCTTGTCCGGTTGATCAGTCATTATTCTGTCGCGCAGCTAAGGTCCGTTCCGAGCCCAATCGGTCAGTATTCGGCAACGTGGCGAAGGGCGGCTTTCGCTGTTTGATCGAACAAAGCTCGATCGCGGGAAGTAGACGCGACGATCATGCCGCCTTCCAATGCCGCGACTATCAGACTGGCGGTGTCTTCGGCGTGTTTAACGCCATGGCGCTCAAGCAGCGTGTAGAGCCATACTCTGTTCATTTCGAAGAACGTTTTTGTTTTTTGGTTCACATTCTTGGGCAGCCCGATGGCTTCGGCACCCATGATTGCGCAAAGACAGATGGATTCGTCCAGGACCAACGCGCCTGAATAGAGGGCAACGAAACTTTCCAACGCGGCCTGCAATGTTTCGGTGTCGATCTTGTCGAGATGTTCCTTGAATTGGCTGGCATAGCGGTCGACCAATGCCTCGCCCAGATCGGGCTTGGTTGGAAAGTGATAGTGTACGCTCGCGCTCTTGATACCCACGTCCTCTGCCAGATCACGAAAACTCATCGCGGCAAAGCCCGCGCCACGCACGCGTTTTTCGGCGGCTTGCAGAATTCTTTCTTTGGTTGTCAGGGGCACGCAGATCTCCAATCTATCAGGTGATAGGTAGATGTTGACAGTGCTGCGCGCAACATCTATCTCCAGCTCTATCAACTGATAGATAGGCTGCTTGAACAAAAGAAGCTGATCGGTAACTTCAGGGCCTGACACTCGCGCACTTGCCGAACCACTTGACCGGTTGCCGCGGTTTTCACCAGACCCGAACAGAAGGAAAGTCGCATGGAACTGAACGCAAACTTCGAAGACCGCGCCGCGGTGCATTCCGACCAGGAGCCTTGGGTTGCATCGCCGATGAAAGGCGTGGACCGACGGATGCTCGACCGGATCGGTGATGAAGTGGCGCGTGCGACAACCATTGTCCGCTATGCACCGGGCAGCTCGTTTTCTGCTCATACCCATACCGGTGGCGAGGAGTTTCTGGTGCTGGACGGCGTGTTTCAGGATGAGCACGGCGATTTTCCCGTGGGCACCTATGTACGCAACCCACCGACATCTGCCCATACCCCAAGCTCGGCGCAGGGGGCTACGATCTTTGTCAAACTCTGGCAGTTCGATATGGAGGATCGCCATCAGATCACCATCGACACAACTGCCAAGACACCGTCGCCGGTGCGCGGTGGCGTGGCGCAGATCCCTCTGTTCGAAGACACGCAAGAGCGGGTGCGGATTGAGATTTGGGACGCGAACGCAACGGTAAGTGAAGCGGGCCATAACGGGTTCGAAGTACTGGTGATTGCAGGCAGCTTTACCGAGGGCGGTGAGACTTTCACGCGTAATTCATGGCTCCGCCTGCCCCCGAATGCGCCGCTGAGTGCCGTTGCTGGCGCTGAGGGCGCGCGGCTTTGGGTCAAGTCCGGCCATCTGGCCAAAACCCCCACCGCTCCGAATGTCGGAGGCTGACATGTCAAACCCACTCGCAATTGTTGCCGGGGCCGGTGCGGGCCTTGGGCAAACCCTGGTGCGCTCACTTGATGAGAATGGATACAACGCCATCGGGCTGAACTGCACGGTTCCGGACCGGGCCAATGCCGCAACCCTCGCTGTAGATCTGGCTGAAGCCGATCAGACCGCCCGTGCAGTGTCGGGGCTGATCAGCAGCCATGGCGCTCCAAAGCTGGTGGTGCACAATACCGCGAAATTGGTGATCTCCGGCTTTGAAGGCACCGCCAACGCGGATTTTGAGGCGACGTGGCGGGCGATGGTTCTGTCTGCGGTCAACTTGGCGCGCGGCGTCTTGCCGGCGATGGAGGAAAACGGCGGTGGCACCTTCATCGTTTCGGGCGCAACGGCCAGCCTGCGCGGCGGCGCGAAATTCGCCGCCTTCGCCTCGGCCAAGGCGGGATTGCGGGGGTTGACCCAATCGCTGGCGCGGGAATACGGACCAAAGGGCGTGCATGTTGCGCATGTGATCCTTGATGGCATTGTAGACACAGACGCGAGCCGCACGCTGCACAGCATCGACCCGGCGCGGATGATGAAGCCCGACGATATTGCCCAAACCTATCTGGCCTTGGCTGATCAACCGAAATCCACATGGACCCATGAGCTGGACCTCAGACCGATGGGCGAGACATTCTGATGCAGACCGATATTCTCATTATTGGCGGCGGCCTGTCCGGCCTTGCCCTTGCCGACCATCTTGCCGGTCAAAGCAAGGATTTCCTGTTGGTCGAGGCACAGAGCCGCCTTGGCGGTCGCATCCTGACCAAAGAGCTTTCGGGCGGCAGATTTGACCTTGGCCCTGCCTGGTTCTGGTTCGGTCAGCCACGCATGGCCGCACTTGCCCAGCGGTTCCAGATCCCGGTATTTGAACAATTCTCGACCGGTGACTTGATGTTTCAGGATCAAAGCGGTGTGGTTCAGCGCGGGCGCGGTTTCGCCTCGATGGAGGGATCTTACCGGCTGGCTGGCGGCATCGGCAGCTTGATCGATGCCTTGGCGGGAGTGCTTGACCCTTCAAAGATGCTGACCAGCACGCGATTGATCTCGGTTGACCATTCTGCGTGCAATATAATGGCTAAACTGGACCAGAACGGTATACCGTTAACTATTCAAGCGCGCCAGATTGTGCTGGCTATCCCACCTCGGGTCATTGCTGAAACCGTGTCGTTTGAACCGGCTCTGGATGCCACACAATTGCAGACATTGAAGGCTGTTCCGACCTGGATGGCCGGTCAGGCAAAGATCATCGCCGTCTATGACAATCCCCATTGGCGAAATGCCGGGCTGTCGGGGGACGCCATGAGTCAACTCGGTCCGATGGTCGAAATCCATGATGCCTCGCCGATGACAGGCGGACCCTATGCCCTTTTCGGGTTTGTTGGGGTGCCTGCGGATGTCCGTATCGCCCACAGAGATGAAATGTTGCACCTGGCAAAGGCGCAACTGACGGCGATATTCGGCGCGGAGATGGCCACCCCAAAAGACCTGGTCTTACAGGACTGGGCAACGGCACCAGAGATCGCACACCCGCGAGATCGGCAACCTGTCCGGCAACATCCAACCTACGGCTTGCCCCCGAATTTGCGCGGCCTCTCGGCACGCGGGCTGCACTTCGGCTCAACCGAAACCGCGCCAGAATTCGGAGGGTTTCTGGAGGGTGCCTTGGAAGCCGCTGAACGGGTGGCCGACCGGATCGCAATCGCGTTGACGGTTCCAAACTGATTTCTCCGGCCGGGCATCCCAAAACTTTGAAAACTCTAAATGCAGCGCCTGATGGCATCCGCCGTGATCAGAAAAACGGCTTTGAATGACACAGACAATGACCGCCCCAACGCAATCCGGAGGTCTCGGCTTTCGGCAAAATCTTGCAGTTCTGATCCTCGCCCAATCCTTGGGGGCCGCAAGCGGGCCTATTGTCATTTCCTTGGGCGGATTGGTGGGGCAAGACCTGTCTCCTGATCCTGCCTTGGCGACGCTGCCGGTCAGTATCTACAACCTCGGATTGGCGCTGGGGACATTGCCCGCGGCTTGGATCATGCGCCAATATGGGCGTCGGAACGGATACCTGCTTGGTGCGTTGATCGGTATTCTATCCGGGCTGGTCGCTGCTGGCGCGACATCCTTCGGCGCCTTTGCGTTCTTCTGTCTGGGAACATTTCTTGCAGGGCTTTATGCCTCCTACGTGCAATCCTACCGCTTTGCCGCGGCTGACGGGCGCGATGGTGCAGACCGGGCGCGGGCCATTTCATGGGTGATGGTTGGTGGGCCAATTGCCGCGGTCATCGGGCCACAGCTTGTCATTGCGACGCGCGACGTGATCCCAGGCGTTCCGTTTGCTGGCAGCTTTATCAGCCAAGCGGGGCTGGCCTTGCTCGCTTTCTTTGTCCTGACCCGGCTGCGCACTAAAACAAATACCGTCACAGAGCCCGTCACCACGGCAGAGGGCGGACGCACTGTGCCTCGGCTGCTGGCCTCACCAAAATTCCTACTTGGGGTTGCAGCAGGTGTCGTGTCTTACGGCTTGATGTCATTCGTGATGACCGCCGCGCCGCTGGCCATGGTTGGTTGCGGGCACTCGATTGACCACGCTGCGTGGGGCATTCAGTGGCATGTTTTGGCGATGTTTGCGCCAAGTCTTGTGACCGGCAAACTCATCGCCCGCTTTGGCAAAGAAAGGGTCACGGCTGCGGGTTTGATCATTATCGGCGTCTCCGGCGCAGTTGCGCTAACCGGGCTAACCCTTGGACATTTCTTCATCTCACTTATTCTATTGGGTATCGGCTGGAACTTCGGGTTCATCGGCGCGACAGCCATGGTCGCGGACGCCCACACCGAGGAAGAGCGCGCCCGAGCCCAAGGGGTGAATGATTTTGCGGTGTTCGGCACAGTTGCGGCACTGTCGTTCTTTTCGGGCACGCTGATGCAAGCCTCGGGATGGCATCTGATCAACGCTTTGATCTTCCCGTTCATCGCCATCGTTCTTGCACCACTGGTTTGGCAGGCTGCGCGACGCCACTGAGAACGTTGGCTCAGGCCGAGAGGTGAGGACGGCCTGTCCACTTCAGATGTCGGGCCTGATGATGAAATGTCATCAGCCCGACCCAGTGGAACACAAACTGTCGCTTGCAGTTTCCGAAGCGGACCATTGTAAGCCTCCAGTGAACTTCCGCTTTGGTGAAGGATTTTCGATGCGGGCCGGAGTGCCAGGTTTCGGCGTGGACTTACTGCGGCTCGCGTTGGAAATCCTCCCAAGGTGGAAGCCGCGTGGCCTTGACGGTTCCTATGGGGAAAGCATAGTCGGGATTGTGCCCGTTGATGCTATTTGCGGGGACCGCGAATGGTTGAGCAACCCAGGGAGAATGGGTTGCGGCGTAGTTTTCCAAAACTGATGGGTTTGTTTGACAGTGGTTCGGAGCCATTTGGGCATGATCATCGCGGCAGGACG
>FREY01000020.1 GCA_900143635.1 Rhodobacteraceae bacterium Alg231-04 | reverse complement strand
CCCCTAGGACGGGAGGAGCGGGGTGAACGAACCACTGGTGGACCTGTTGGTGCGCCAGCAGGAGTGCAGGGTAGCTATGTTCGGACAGGATAACCGCTGAAGGCATCTAAGCGGGAAGCCCCCCTCAAAACAAGGTATCCCTGAGGGCCGAGGTAGACCACCTCGTCAATAGGCCGGAGATGTAAGTGCAGCAATGCATTCAGTTGACCGGTACTAATCGCCCGATAGGCTTGATTTGATCCAGTAATAGTAAGACTGGAACCAACAAGCATACATTCCTACACAAACTTGACAGGACAACAGTTGATTGTAGCGCTCCGAAAGGAGCGCATGGTCTTTCTTTGGTTTGGTGGTCATAGCGCAAGTGAAACACCCGGTCCCATCCCGAACCCGGAAGTTAAGCACTGTTGCGCCGATGGTACTTGGGCTTAAGCCCTGGGAGAGTAGGGCACCGCCAAACCTAAAAAAGACCAATCTCTAAAACGATCAACAAAAAGACCTTCAGTTCAAAAAACACGACCTGAAGCAAGGCCAGTCCCTTCGCAAATACCGGTGAAGGAACAATCGTCCTCAAGTAGCCCTCCGGGCGGTAGGACAATAAAATGGCGCGGGATGGAGCAGCCCGGTAGCTCGTCAGGCTCATAACCTGAAGGTCGTAGGTTCAAATCCTACTCCCGCAACCAAAAATAGTAATCAAGATCAGTAGTATACGACAACCGCCCCCAGGGGCAGTTTTGTTGTTTCTGGGCCATGGGGGCAGTTTGGGGGCATCTGCTCTCAACCCACCACCACAACTCTCAATACTCCAGCGCAATCGCTTCCTGAAACAACAGATGCCTGATCGCGCTCCAGAGGGTTCCGAAGCCACCTTTAAACAGAAACCCAATCATCAAAATCAAAGTGCCCCAAGGCACGTTTTGACAGTTTTTTGGGTTTTAGAAGTTTTAAGGCCCCGCTTTCCCCAACGCTTCAAACACTTAAACACCATTTCCGGACCTGATGTACGGCTTTGACAGAATGATGTACGGAGCTGACGGAGCGATGTACGGCTAATCTGTCCCGATGTACGGGGTTTGTCAAAATCCCGATGCGTAGACGGCGCCAGCTGTGGATGACCGCAAAAATGTCGGTTGATTCAATTGCTTCACTACGCCGGTCATCTTGCCTGGGCCGAAATTGTCAAAACCGGAAGGACTGATGTACGCCCGTCTGACAAAGTGCGCCAGCGAAGCTGGAAGAGTTGTGCGACATCCTACCGATTGCGTTTGTGCCGTCTAGCCAAGCATTGAACAAATGCCATTGCCGACATTCGCTGCGTTGCGCTCGAACTGGAAAAAAGCGGACTTTGCCGCCGTTCATTTTTCGGTCTTCGCTGACGCAGCATGTTCTCGCATCAGCGGCACGTTTGTTGTTGTGGAGCGGCGCATGTCGTCAATCCGGTCGTTCGTGGGTGTCGATTTCGCCTGAACCGAGATCGCACTTTCGCTGCCGTCTGGATGGACAGACAAGTAGCGGACGGAGTTGCCACTCGATTTCAATAAACGAATGGCTGCTTTGCCGTAATTCACGCTGGTGCGCTGGTCAGATTAGCGCAAGGTGTTGCCAGTGATGAACGTGTATGAACCTTCGACCAGATTGATAACGACGTCCAATTCTTCTGGTGTGGTCGGTGTATGGATCATGACAAAGCCACTCCACCCGGGGCGTTGATTGGCCCAAGGATGCGCTGTGGCCCAGCCAGCATCAATGGCCCTTTGCGCCAAAGTGGGGTCCAGCGAAGCGTGCAGGCTGCCATCGGGGTGCATATGCGCAAACTCAAAACCAGCGACAATGGAGCCCGGTTGAGACAGCACCATGTCGCGATCAAGCTGAAAGCCAACCGCACCAGGCAGTGATATGCGCGTCGGCCCAAGTGTGACACCTGGGAATTGCGCGACGCGTTCCAGCAAAAGACTGGCCAATTCGGCATCAATTTGAACACCAAACTGGGTATGGGGCACTCCGTCTGTTGTTTCAGGGCGAGGCGATGTGCGCTCCGGCAAGGTGCGTTCTTGCGCAGAAGCTAACGGGCACATCAGTGCTGTAACCGCAGCGATTGCCAATACTCTAAAGAGTGCATTCATTTCGTTGGTCACCCGTCAAAAGTTGGGAAAGGGAGCGCTGAGCTACGTCAGCGCCCCCACCGCGTCATTCTGTTTTCAACGCTTCGATATTGATCAAAATATTTATTTCGTCGCTCACCGCAGGTGCAAACGCCCCAAGTCCGAATTCAGACCGCACGACAGTCGCTTTGGCTGAAAGCCCTAAGGTAGGTGTGCCCTCTTTCGGGCCAAACGGGTATGGTGCGGATTTGGTGAGCATCGTTTCCAGAACGACAGGTTTGGTAACGCCATTCATGGTCAGGTCGCCCGAAATACTCGCAGTATTGTCCCCGGTCACTTCGATGCTGGTTGAGGCGAATGTGACCACATCACCGTCATTTGCGCCAAAAAAGTCTTCGGACATAAAGTGTTGCAGGCGGGCGTCCCAGCCCGTGATCATGGATCTGACCGGCATAGATACTGTAACCGATGACGCAGAGGGATCATTTTCGTTGAACTCAATCTCACCGTTAAAGCCCGAGAACATGCCAAATGTCTCTGAAAACCCAATGTGATTATAGCTGAACATCACCTGGCTATGTCCGGGATCCAATTCATAGGTTCCACTTTCGGCCAGTGCGGCAGAAGCGCCCACCGATAAAAGTACCGCCAGCGAGGTTGCTGCCACTTTAAACATTGATACGCTCCATTTTTGATAAGACGTGTTTGCAGAATTGTGTTTTGGGCGTTAGATTTTGGACCCTGTCAAATTTTTAGAACAAAATGTTCTGTTACGCAACAATGTGTTCTATAGGGGGCGTAATTGAAAGAAGATCCAAGACTGATCGCCACACGGCAGACCGCGCTCGATGCTGCCCAAAAGATTCTGATGGCTGATGGCGTGTTGCACGTGACACATGGCGCAGTTTCAAAAGTGACGGGCATTTCGCGCAGCACGCTTTACAGGCACTGGCCAGATGCGCGCAGTCTGCGTGATGCCGCGTTCAGGTGCATCGCGACACCGCCGAACATTCCCCCCAAAACCGATGGCCCGTTGCGATCTGACCTGCACTGGTTACTCAGTGTTCTGATGGGCGCTTTGAATGACACGCCATGGGGCCAGATCGCGCCTCAGGTTGTCGCTGCCGCTTCCACCGATGCAGAAGCGCGGCTGGTGATTGCGGAATTCATGAAAGACAGATTCGCAAGCGTAGAAGCTGTCTTCTCAGCCGCAATAGACCGCGGTGAGATCACCGCCGATGTTCCGGTTGAACAGCTGATAGAGCTGGCAATTGCTGCACCCTATTTCCGCAAACTCATACGTCACGCGACGCTTGACGCAGGTTGGTTGGATCAGCACGTCAATCTGATTTGCAATCTCGCAAAATGCGAGCCGAGAAGTTAACCTTCCATCATAACTGCCGTTCGTACACAACGCAGCATTCGGTATTATCGGGCTCACACCCCGGTTTCGCCGCCCGAAGCGCGAACGGCGGCCCTTGATTTGCGAACGGCCGGGCATTGAAAAACGTGATACAAGATCAAAGACTTGGCCCGCCCCTCCTATGACCGGTCTCGGTCAACCCGTTGCAACGGCATTGCCGCGCGAGCATTAGGCGGTTCTGAGCCCTTCTTGCCGGGTTTCCGCAGCGCGGCAAATGTCCACAAAGCAATTTCCTGGGCGATGTCACATTAACTCCCAGTCCAGTAAGAAGTTAATATGACATCGCCGTTCCGGGACAGGTCCACTTCACCGAAGTCTTCGACGCTACCGGGGCTATCTGCGATCTGTACGACCCAACCGAGTGCTGGAACTACTTCAAGGCCGTCGGATATGTGTCAGGTGAAAACCGAATGGCTTATTATTTCGTAGACCTTGCCAAGTACGGGTCTCGTGTTGCAATCTTTACGTGCGATGAGGGCGCAAGACGTAACTCCGAATGTCTTCTTTGTCGTTATTGAAAAACCAAGGAATTTTCATGACGAATGATCTGCCCGCTGCTTTAAGCCCCGCACAAGCCGCATTTGTCGAACGTTATTTAGGCGTGAAGGTGACACGCAAGGATGACGCAGTCACGGCCTTGGCCGAGCAGGCGGATAGAGCAAAGCAAGCCATTCTCGCTATGCCGCGCGGGACCCAACTCGTGGCCCATTTGGAAAAGGCACTAGCTGCCGGAGACGCGGCTACTGCGCAAAAAATCCTAACTGCGGCGCAAAAGGCCGCCGAACCCAAACCGGCGATACTTTTGCCCACATGGGTCGATGCCCGCCAGCAAGTTGGCGAACAGATTGCGAAATTGGAAACCGCGCTTCGGGCGGCGGGTTGGCCGCTTACGGACCGAATCGCGGAATTCGGCCTTGCGGCTTTCACCGGGCGGCGCCTGACCCAACTTGAAGTTGCTTTGCGCGAATTCGATGGTGCAAAGGGCGACACTGTAACCACAACTGCTGATACCTTGCGATTGGCCCTGACAGACATCGAAGCCTTCGCAAGCGACGACGAGGTACTGGGCATGTTGGATGACAATCCGTTCGGCGCCACCCTGACCCTGCGCGACACGCTTTTGCGCGCGACCAAGAACTTGCGATCGGGCGTTGATGCCAGACTGGCAGCAACCGCATGACCAGGCCCACCGAAGAACAGCGTAAATGGGCCCTTAAACTGGCGAAGAAACTGAAGATTCCGTTTGACGATGTGATCGAGCGCTATTTCGGCGATGACGGACCTACGTCCGACTCCGGGGATGACTACCTCGAACTGTGTGAAGATCTGCTCGCGCAACTGGATCATGCTGTTCCCCAAGGCATTGCCCATGATGAACTTGTGCCCGGCGCACGGGCCTCTGAAGTCAAAGGCCTGCTGGACGATGTGGCCGGGATGCGGGCCGAAATTCGCGCGCTGCAAACGGACTATGACAAAGAATTCGACGACGTGAACGCTTATACCCCAAGGGTGAACGACCTCCCGGCGCGGCTGTTCAAGATACGCACGGATGTCGCCCGGCGCATCGAGACAGAGCAGGCAGAACATGCCAGCCTGACAAAACGGTTGGACGAACAGGCCGAATGCGGTGTCACCAAAAGCCAGACCGCCCGTTTTGCAGCAGAAATGGCCAAGGTTAAAACCGAATCGGCACGTCGGCCTATATCAGCGAGCAGCAACACGGCGGCGGCAAAGGCGCTGGAGGATTTGGATACGATCCGCGCCGATATTGAGGCCGAGATCGAAGCCATGGGCGGTGCCGACAAGGCGGGCCTGTTAAACACGGCATTTGGCGATGATCTGGACGCGATCGCCACGGCGCTTGGCGGGGCCGCCGCACTGGGCAAGCTGCTGACCACATTTGATGCTGGGGCGTTGGCAACTTTGATAACCGATCTGGGCGGCGGCGCGACCGGGGCCAAAGCGTTGAATGACACGATTGCCGCCTTCAAGGGTCCGGGTGCGGCCAAGGCCGCCTTGGATGATCTTGGGGCAGACAGCCTGAATGCGATGGTCACATCGGGCACTGCATTGGATGACGTGGCCAAGATTTACATTGGCTTGGGCGGCCCTGCGATGAAGGCCCTGTTTGGCGCGGACAGAAACCTGGACCGGGCGGATGCGGTCCTGACCGGTTTTGGTGGCGACACAGCGACCTTCCTCAAGGTTCTGGATCAATCGAACCTGAACACCCAACCGAGTGCCTTGCTCGCCTTGTTGGACAAGGGCGCGGAGGGCGACGCGGATAAGTTCGCAACGCTGATGAACAGCTTTGATTCCGACGAAAAACGGTCTGACTTGGGTGGGCTTTTGGATGCTGGAGGGCTGGGCGCCTGCCCCGATGTGCTGGGCGCCTTGGCGAAAGGTGTTGATGCAGATGGTCTGATCGCCTTCGGCGAAGAGTTCCACGACCCCGGCACGCGCGCCGCGCTGAGAACGGCGCTGACCGATGGGGGCTTGGGCGCAGTGGGCACAGATGCGGACTGCCTTGCCAAGCTGCTCGACAAACCGGGCGAGGATGACAAGAAGGCGCAGGCCAAGGCACTTGCAGAATTGCTGGGCGGTCTGACGGATGACAGCCGCGGCCAGATGAAATCGATGCTTGATACTGGCGGGTTGGGTGGCGCACCGGATGGCTTGGCTGCTCTTGTGCATACGGGCTGCGACGGCAAAGCCAGCGCCTTGAACGCGCTTTTGCATGCGACCAACTCAGACGAAGGTCGGTCCGGCATGAAGGACCTGATGACAAACGCTGGTATGGATGACTCAGTCAACGGCGGCGCAGAATGTCTGGCCCAAATTCTACTGGATGCCGGTACCGATGACGCTACCCGCGCGACCGGGTTTGCCAGACTCGTCTCAGGGATCAACGCGACGATTGCTGGCAATTTCAAAACGGTCCTGGATACCGGCGGAATGGCCGGTCATCCCAAGGTGCTGGGCAAGCTGGTGGTGGGTGGCTGCGACGGAGATGCTGCTAAACTGGGCGCATTGTCGGCCGGGATCGCCGCCAGCGCCACAGCGCAGACCAATCTCAAAGGGCTGGTGGACACGGGCGGCTTTGGGGCCAAGGTGGATGGCGGCGCCATAACTAATACCGAGCCTGAATGTCTGGCCGAATTGTTCAAAACCGGATGCGAAGGTGAGCCCGCCAAACTGGTGCCCCTATTGGATGCCATGGGTGCGACGCAACAAACGCAAATGTGCTCCATGATGAAAGATGGGGACTTGGGCCAGCACCCCAAAGTACTGGCGAATATGTACAAACATGGCTGCCTTGCGGATGGTCAGACAGACAAAGATGGCGACAAAGACCCCGAGAAGCTGAAAAAGGTGCTGGCCGCGTTTGATGGCAAGGGTCCCTTGTTCAAAGACATGATGGGCGCGGGCGGTTTTGGAACTGCGGGCAAGGAAACCCGATTGGGCAGCGTGCTGCGTTATGGGTTTACCGACAAGGCAAGCGGTGTTGCGGCACCGGAAAAGCTGGAACAGATGGCCACGTCGTTTTCAGGGAATATGGCCGATTTGGACACGATGCTGGATGCCATGGAAACGGCGCCTGATCACGCCATGCTGAAAGATCCGGATCAAGCGCTTCAACCGGGTGGCGGCATCCACAATATCCTGGCTTGGCCCAAACACGGTGGGGATGCCGACAAGTTGAAAACTGATTTCTTTGACAAGTTGAGCGCGACCACGACGCCCGACCCGGCTCCGATTGGTCAAGCGGGCAACCGCACAAATATCGAATTGATCCAAACTGCGGCATCTTTCGAAAAAGAGCCCATTCCCACCGCGCGCTCTCATTTCACAAACGGCTCAGGCGAAAGAATTGACATGCGCTCAGATCATATTTTGGGGCGTCACACACGGAAGTATCAGGATTTCCATCAAGTCAAAGACCACAACACCCTGTTCCCGGTCACGGTAGATTCAACCAAAGCCGATGCGATTGGGAAGGTAGCTGTTGCGAACATCACTGTCGTCACAGCAACCAGTGGCACACGCATGTCTGGGTTCAGTGGCGTAACCACCGTTCCTAACCCCACTGCGCGAAAGCAAAAGCCACCTCGCGATGTTTATGACTTGAATTCATCCAACTCCAGTTGGGCGAAAGGCGGCGTTACATCCGGCGAAGGCTATACCGTAAAAGTGGGTTTCAAACCCTCCAGTGTTGACCCCAGTCGCGTGATGCTGGATCAATTGTTCCCGGACCAAAACGGCCATGCCGATATTGACGACATCAACAAAGGCGATATGCAGAAAATCAAAAGCGCACTTGTTTAATCGTTCGACCAACCCGCTGTAAAGGCAAGACCAGATATGACGACTTTCTCCATTGAAATTATTATGCAAGCCGGGGATGAGGAAGTGCCAGAAGACAAGGTACTTTCCCATTTTGAAAAATTTCCGGACGACTTCGAAGATTATGGTGAGGTCGAAGGCCCTGTGACATTCCATATTGGTGACATCGCCATCCGTTCCGAAGATACGCTGTCATATGTTTTGTCGACGCTTGCTCTTGAGACGATGCCGGGCGTGGTACATGACGGTCAAGGCGACCTGGTTCTCTACACCAGCCCTGTAAATTTTCATTTCACCAGCGACGGCACCACAGTGACAATGTCTGGCAATTACCTGACCGACAGCTACACATTCGCGCAGACCGATTTCGTGGCACAATGCATGGATGCGTGCCGCCGGTTCCTGACCCTGTCCGAAACCATCTGGCCCGATGCCGAAGATGCCCGTGCAGAAATTCGCGCGCTTTTGGCCGAGACCGAGGAAGAACTGGCCGGATAGGCCCATAATCCGTCCCCCCTGCCCCTGCCTGACCTGTTCTGGTATGATGCAGGGGCCTAGATCAGCGATTAGTTGTGTCCATTCACCACTGTCACCCGCTCCGCACGGATCGGGGCAAAGCCACCGGAGAAGTTGCCACAATATTTTCCGCTGTCTCCACTATCGATGGTGGGCACTTAGATCACTCTCCGCGACACCGTTAGATAGGGTTCATCGGACGCATACGTAGGGTTTTGTTCGCGACCACAACGACTGATTTGGACACTGTCATTTGTTCAAAGCCGACCTTGGCGCAGCTGCGGCGAACGGCAACAAAGTCCGCAACCTGTAGATTGCCGCATTCTACCTCGCTGCATCCCGAACGAATGGTCGCTCTTCACGCCGCACGGCGGCGCTGAAGGTGATGCGGTCGCGGCGATTTTCGTGCTGCGAGCGCACGCAGCGAGAAATGGCAATGGCTGCCCTGGGCTCAGAATGATCTTACGCCGCATGACGGACGGATAACCGCTTCAAAATGGCGAACGGCAGGACCGTTCGCCAAGGTTCGTTAGATGTCGATGCGCTCGGCTATGCTCAAAGCATCTTCCAGTTCAACACCAAGGTAACGCACGGTGCTGTCGACTTTGGTGTGTCCAAGGAGCAGTTGCACGGCGCGAAGGTTGCCAGTTTTACGATAGATCTCTGCAGCCTTTGTTCGGCGAAGCGAGTGTGTGCCATATCCACTCGGCTCTAAACCAATTGCCGTCACCCAGTCGCGGACAAGTCGACCGTACTGACGCGTTGAGATGTGTGGCCGGTCGTGAAACCGGCTTGGGAACATGAACAGGCAAGCAAGCATCTCCGGCGATCTGACCCAGGTCAGAACGGTTTCTCGTGTGTTTTCCGACAGTTCAAATTGAACAGGCCGCTTGGTTTTGCTCTGGATCACAGAAACACGTTCCCGGACACGATCGTCTTTGACAAGATCGGTCACGGTTAGCTTGACCAGGTCACAGCCTCGAAGTTTGCTGTCGATGGCCACGTTGAACAAGGCCAAGTCTCGAAGATTGCCCGCAAGTTCGAGCCGCGCTCGGATCGACCACACCTGTTTTGGCAGCAGTGGACGTTTCTGCCCGATGATCCTTCCTTTGTTCCATGCTTTTCGTTTTGGGGTGACTGCGGGAAGTTGGACTCTTGGCATGATTTGCCCTCCGATCCTCCCTCCAAGCCCAATCATCAGCACCGCGCTGACTGGGCGAGTGTACAAGCAGGGCTGAAGGCCCGTTTTGGACAGCCAACCAAACGGGCATCTTCTGCGCACGAATTCGGCGGGTTTAAGCCCAAACTGTGAATTCGATTTGTATGCTGCGTGCGCGCAAAGCAAAAAGTCGGCGACTGCACAATTTTTTAGTGCCGCCTTTCGGCAAAGAGACCAGCCATTCATGCTAGCCACAACAATGTTGAAGCCGCAAATATGCAAATCGCAGAACTTTCCAACCATTTGTAGCAATAACCGAGTGTCGACTCATCGAAGCGAAGCGGGTAACTAGCCGCCTTCCACAGTTAACCGTATTGATGTGATCCTGAACGATGCAATTCAACCAGTGAGTTGCCTTGGCCGCACTCATGGGGATGATCAGGCATGACCGGTTTTTACGACCAGCTTGCCAAAATTTCGCCCTTCCAGCAGTCCGTTGAGCGCTTCGGGCGCGTTTTCAAGACCCTGAACCACCTGTTCGCAATACTTGATCCGACCGACCTTGATCCAGCTGGTCATTTCGCGTGCAAATTCCGGGTATCTATCTGGGAAGTCATCAAAAATGATAAATCCCTGCACCTTGATCTTCTTGACCAAAAACGTGCCCAGCATGACCCCCGAACGGTCGGGCCCTTCGGGCAGACCCGAGGCATTGTATTGCGACACCAATCCGCAAAGCGGAATGCGCGCATGCGGGTTCAAGAGCGGCAGGACCGCGGCAAGCACCGCGCCGCCAACATTTTCAAAATAGACGTCGATGCCATCCGGACAGGCCGCCGCCAACTCTTCCGCGAAATCCGGAGCGTTACGGTCGATACAAGCGTCAAAGCCAAGCTCATTCACGGCATGCGCGCATTTCTCGGGTCCACCTGCGACACCAACCGCACGGCAGCCTTTGATTTTGGCGATCTGCCCCACTGTCGCGCCGACAGGGCCGGTCGCAGCGGCGGTGACGACGGTTTCTCCCGGCTTCGGTTCACCAATGTAAAGCAGCCCGCAATAGGCAGTGAAGCCGGGCATCCCCAAAATGCCGAGCGCCCAGGACGGGTGTTCGGGATCAGCGCCCAGATTGGTGACGCCGCTGCCGTCCGACAACGCGTAATCCTGCCATCCATTGAAACTAAGAACCCAGTCGCCAACGTCAAACCCATCGACATCAGAGGTGACGACGCGGGCGACGGTGCCACCGACCATCGGTGCCCCTATGGCCACCGGCTCGGCGTAGGACTTTGCATCGTTCATCCGGCCGCGCATATGGGGATCAAGCGACAGATATTCGGTGCGCAGCAGCATTTCACCCTTGTCGGCTACGGGCACGGGGGAGGTTTCAAGGCGCAAGGTCTCGTTGTCAGGCGCGCCAACAGGGCGCTGAGCGAGGACAATTCGCCGGTTTTGATCAGCATTTTGTGTCACGAAATTTACCTTTCAGGACAAATGCTTAGGACGCGGGTTCTACTACTTTGACCCGCGGTAGACCTTACCCCGCGAACGTATAGGACGTTTTGACTGCCGTATAGAATTCCGAAGCGTAACGCCCTTGTTCACGATAGCCATAAGACGATCCTTTGCGGCCCCCGAAAGGAACATGGTAATCGACGCCCGAGGTCGGGATGTTCACCATCACCATGCCCGCCTGCGATTGCTTCTTGAATTCGCGCGCATGTTTCAGGCTGCTGGTGCAGATGCCCGACGACAGGCCGAACTCCGTATCGTTGGCCAGCGCGACGGCCTCGTCGAAATTGGCTGCCTTGATCACGCTCGCGCAGGGGCCAAAGATTTCCTCTCGGCTGATGCGCATGTCATTGGTGGCATTTGCAAAAACGGCCGGTCGCTGGAAATACCCCTCGGTTTCCCGTTCGATGACGTCGCCACCCGTAACTTCGGCACCTTCCTCGCGGGCAAGATCGACAAAATCCAGGTTGCCACTAAGCTGACCTTCGGACGATACCGGTCCGATTTCGGTGGCTGGGTCGAGCGGGTCACCGATATTCAGGGCGGTCACAGCATCGGTTATCCTTTCGACGAACGCATCGTAGATCGGGGCCTCGATAATCAGCCGCGAAGAGGCCGTACAGCGCTGGCCGGTCGAATAGAACGCGCCGTTGATGCAGGCTGATACGGCCACATCCAGATCGGCATCTTTCAACACGACCATCGGGTTCTTGCCGCCCATTTCAAGCTGAACCTTTTTCAGGTCGGCCGCGGCTTTGACCGCCAGCGAACGGCCCACGGGAACGGACCCGGTAAAGGAAATCGCCGCGACGTCGGGATGTTGCACGATGGCTTCGCCGACCACGGATCCACTCCCCATGACCAGATTGAATACCCCTGCCGGGATGCCAGCATCGTGGATGATCCGGGCCAGAATATGTGCGCTGCCCGGGGTGATATCGGCAGGCTTGAACAGCACGGTGTTGCCATAGGCAAGCGCCGGGGCAATCTTCCAGGCCGGAATGGCTATGGGAAAGTTCCAGGGCGTGATCACACCCACGACACCTACCGGTTCGCGAGAAACCTCAACGTCGATGTCAGGCCGCACCGACGCAACCGCGTCACCGGTGATGCGCACCACCTCTCCGGCGAAAAAGCGAAAGATCTGTGCCGCCCGGTCGGCCTCTGCGACCGCTTCTGCGAGGGTCTTGCCTTCCTCTCGGGCCAGCATCCGGCCGATTTCTTCCTTGCGCGCCATGATTTCGATACTCACGGCATGGAGCAGGTCAGCCCGGACCTGTGAGGAGAGGTTGGCCCATCCGGGCAGGGCGTTGCGCGCGGCCTCGACCGCCTGCGCGACCTGCCCGACATCGGCCTGGGCATAGAGCCCGATCAAATCGCTTATATCGGCTGGGTTGCGGTTTTCGGAAACGTCAGCGCTCGGCATCCACTCGCCGCCAATCAAGTTGTAATTCTTGTTCATGATCTCTTACTTTCGGTAATGGGTGCGCGCTTGCCGAGGCAATCAGGCAGATGCAAGACGATGCCGTTGCTGGGGAGCAATGCCTGGAGTTCGGAGGGAGTTCGGCCAGATCGCAGCCGGAAACCTGAAGCAATCCGCAAACCGTTTCGGGCCGAAGTGGGCGGGCGACCGATATTCTGGCCGCCCGCACCGAAGGAACCGTTACAGACCGTAGGTCGCCAGATCCAAGCCTTTGTAGAGTTCGGCGCGGACGATTTCGATCAGCGCAGCCTCGTCCGTGCGGTCGACATCCGCCAACAGTTCCGTCCAGCGCGAATAGTAGGACTGGAAATCTGCGATGATGGTCTCGGCTTCTGCGACGTCGATCCCGCGCTTTTCGTTCGAGGCTTGCGGCAGGCCGGCGACAAGCGCCGTTTTGAATGCGGCGAGTTCGCCAGCCAGGGACGCATCGGGTTCGATCCGCTCCAGACCGCGTTCCCAGGACCCCTGCAGGGATTCATCGACCTGCTTGGCATAGTCCATCTGACGGCGAACCGACGCAATTGCCATTTCGTCAAACAGAGTGATACGCTGCTTTTCGCTCAACCCTGCCCAAGTGTTTTTGTTGTAAATCCACTCAGCGCCGGAAACGTGTGAGCCCATCTGAACCATTGTGACGCTTTTTGCGACTTCCCAGATCTTAAAGCCCGAGCCGAGGTTGGTCGCGTCCAACATCACGCAGTCGATCGAGCCGCGCTCGAGGCCAGTGTATACGTCCGTGAAAGGCACACTTACCGGCACGCCGCCAACATGTTTGATCCACTCAACATGGCTACCACCAGCAGTCCGGACCTTCTTGCCTTCCAGATCGGCAAGTGCGCGCACCGGGCTCACGCAGGCAAAATGGTAAAGTGGTGTGCTGAAGCCGCCACCGAAAACGACGCCGTGGTTCTCCCATTCGTTCCGCAAGCTGTCGTTCTTCATGTTCATTTCGGACACAGCAAACGCGACAGCCATCGGATCGTCGATGGTAAAGGCCAGGTCGTTGACCAGGTTGTTTTTCGGCAGGTCTGCCGGGATATATGCCGAAATGATATTGCCAACATCGGCCACGCCGTCGCGAACACCTTCCAGGACAGCCTTTGCCGGAAGCAGCGAACCACCGATATGCAGGTCGAACGAAATGTCGCCTTCAGTGGTTGCTTCGACCGATTTGACGAAATCGGTGTAGTCATTGACCGTCATGATGTGGGTCGGTCCGGTCCACGAGTTTGCGGTAAGATTCTCGCCAGCCGTGGCAGCTGTTGCCATTGTCGCCGTGGCTGCTGCAACAATCAGCGATTTATTCCATTTAGTACCCATTTCATTCCTCCTCTGGGTTGCAATTGTCATTCGCCGGATCGGCGTTGGACATGGGTGATTTGTAGTTCTTGGGAGCCGAAGAGCCTGCGCGGTCAGTTCATGATCGTGGGAAGCCACAAGGTCAGACTGGGAAACGCGATCAGCAAGAAAAGCGTCACGAAATCCATTCCCAGAAACCAGAACGTTCCTTTAAACATCGTCGTCAATGGAATGGTGTTTCCTAGGGAACTTTTCATGACATAGACGTTCAGACCTACCGGAGGTGTGACAAGACCGATTTCCAGCAGCTTGATCATGATGATACCAAACCAGATCAGGTTCACGTCCAGTGCGTTCAGGAGCGGCAGGATGATTGGAATTGTGAGGAGCATCAAAGAAATGCTCTCGACAAACATCCCGAGGATCAGGAACAGCACACCGATCATGACGATCAGAATGATCGGATCGTTCGCGATGGGCAGAAGTAGATCCGAAAGCGCGTTTGGCAGTTGAGACAAAGCGAGAAAGCGCGAGAGCATCGAAGCGCCCACGGCAATAATGAAGATGGTACAGGTGCCTTCCGCGGTATCGATAATGGCGCGCTTAACGACCGGCCAGTTCAACTCACCTCGGAACAGAGCGATTAGCATGGCCAATGCGGCCCCGATCGCTCCAGCTTCGGTCGGCGTGAAAAACCCCAGAAAGATCCCGCCCAAGACCCCGCAAATGAGCAGTGGAAGCGGCCAGGTCTCTTTCAGTGCCGTGCGTTTTTCCGCCCAGGAATGTTGTTCATCGGCGACCGGCGCCAGCGATGGCTTCAGCTTAACCCGCACCGTGATCATGCCGATATAGATCGCAGCCGACAAAATGCCCGGAATGACCCCCCCGATGAATAGAGCCGAGATCGACGAGTCCGTGAAAATTCCGTATAGAATCATCAGGATCGACGGTGGGATAAGCGAACCCAACGTACCGGAGGCGGCCACCGCTCCGGTCGCGATGCCGGGATCATATTTGGACTTCAGCATTTCCGGAACGGCAATGCGCGAGAACGCAGCCGCCGTGGCGACGCTCGAGCCGGAGGCAGACGCAAAGAAGGCCGATGCGATCACGGTTGACGATGCCAGACCGCCGGGAATCCGCGCCATGAACATGCGGGCGGCGGAAAAAAGCCCCGATGTCAGACCAGCCTGACTTGCCACATAGCCCATCAGCAGAAACATCGGCACCGCCGACAGATTCCAGTTGGTGACGAAGTTGTAGGGGATAGAGGAAAGGATGTTCCAGGCCGCATTGATGCTTGTAAGAGCCCAGATCCCAAAAAACGAAACAAGGCCCAAAGCGACACCAACAGGCGTGCGGATGGCGATTAGAACGAGCGTTACGACAACGCCGAGAATGCCGATTTCAATACGGTCCATTAGGTTGTCCCTTCAGCGGAATCCTCGCCGGAGAATTCGGCGTCTTGATGTAATGGGTTTTTGCCAGTTGTGAATTCACCCACCAGCCGGATACAGAGGACCGCCGCTGTCAAAGCGAAGGCAATCGGAAGACCGAAACGCGCCTGCCAAATCTCGACGACGTACAGTCCGTCGACCATTTCGCCTTTTTCGAAAGCAGCCCAGGCATCCTTCCAGGATTTGAAAGTTAAACCTCCGAAGAACAGGATGCTCGCCAGGGTGCCAAATGCTTTTGCCAGCTTCCTGGCTGTAGGTGAGAACCAGTTGTAGAAAAGGTCGACCGCAATGCTCCGGTCGCGAAGCTCGACAAAAGGCAGCGGCAGGAAAACCACTGCAATCATGTAATAATACGCGACCATTTCCGTCGTGGCAGGTGCCGGGTAGTTGAGCAGATTGCGTCCGGCAACATCTGCTACAACATGCAGCATCATCAGTAGCAGCACGGCTGCGGCGATATACTCGGTGCTTCCGGTGAGCTTTTTAACACCCTGAAGAAGCCAACTCATGTCGGCGAACTCTCGTCATTTGAATAATCCATGATCTCCATCCCTTTTGGCACTTCCTATCAGAGGCGCCGGGTTGGTGATATCGAGAGAAAATGCAGACTTGATAAGTTTTACGAATGTTTGCGCTTACATTTAGAGACGCATCCCGAGGCCCCGAAGGAGCTCATTACAGCAGGTTTGCACGTGCATTTCCTAATTTCGAATGATTGTCGGAAAACGGTCACCCAACAATGCTAGTGGAGACATAGAACCCGTGCCAATGTTCTTGTATTGATGTAATAATAGAGGGGCCCTTCAGATTGATTCCAAGGTCACTTTGTATTTAAAACAGCGATTTTCAATCCGTCCCCATCACTGATGCGGCTGAATATCATGCCGCCAACAACAGCCCCGCTGGCACGGATTCGGGCGTAATAAGTAGTCATTCTTCTACTGAAGTCTGGTCTGCGAAATTCGCCTGGACCCCATCGAAAACAATCCGGTGGTCCAGCAGGCCGGATTGCCAATTGAGCGTCACGACAAGCTGGCGGCGCAACCGGTACAATGAAACATGCAGGCCCGGATCGAAAACTGTGATCCCTGCACTTTCAATCTTGTTTGCCTTCGATTCTGTTGACCGGTGTCACATTTCGACCGGGATCCTTTGCAGCCAGCTCGAAAACGCGTTCATGCTCGCGCTTTCCTCGGTCGAATCCGGTTGGATCAGCGCATATGGAGTTGGGCCGGACATCGCGCTTTGGTGGACCTGGATCAGCGTGCCGGCATCAATGGCGGGGCGCGCGAAGATGGCAGGTAAGATCGCAATTCCCAAGCCGGCCTGAGCCGCAGAAATCACCATACCAAAATGTTCAAATCTGGGACCTTTGAGGCCATCTGTTTTGTCGGCTCCGACATGCAAAAACCACTCATCCCAAAGCTCCGGGCGTGTTGCCAGCTGGATAAGCGGGTATTTTGAAATCTCTTCCGCAGATAGTTTTCCTTCCGAACCAACCAAATTTGGAGATGCGACGGTTATAAGTGATTCTCCTAATATGGGCGTCACCTTCGTTCCCCTGCGAGCCATGACTGCACGTTGAATCGCCGCATCAAATGGGCTGTCGTCAAAATCTACAGGCCCTAATGCCGATGCAATATCAATCGAAATTCCCGGGTTGTTCTCTGCAAATGAGAACAACCTCGGAATAAGCCAGGTCGCAGCAAAGGTCGGAAGGGTCGCCACCCGAAGAACGGCCCCACCGCCCCCAAACGCCATTACCATCTGTGCAGAATTTTCCAGGCGCTCAAGAATTTCCTTTGAATCACGCAACATGGCCCGACCGGCCTCTGACAGGAGCAGCCGCTTCTTCACTCTATGGAACAACCGGACGCCTAGTTTTTCCTCCAATATTCGAATTGAGCGGCTTACCGCGCTCTGTGTCAGGTTTAGCGCATCGGCGGCGCGTGTAACGGTTCCGAATTCGGCGCAATATACAAGAGCCCGCAGCTCCTGAACGCTTGGGGTGTAAGCAGGGCGATGAACCATGAACATTCCTAAAACTTATGAATACTGCAATTTCTCTCGTTATCACCTCTGTGATTAATCTGCTAGGAAATCCCAAAAAGGAACCGAGCCAATGCCTCTAAAAGCCAAAGACGCCCCCGACCTGAACAGATTCAATTGGGAAGACCCCTTCCTGCTGGACACCCAATTGTCCGAAGAAGAACGGATGATGCGGGATGCGGCGCGTGCCTATGCCCAGGACAAGCTGCAACCACGGGTCATTGACGCTTATCGCGATGAACATACTGACCCTGAGATCTTTCGCGAGATGGGCGAGATGGGATTGCTGGGCGTCACCGTACCTGAAGAATACGGCGGGATTGGCGCGTCTTACGTAAGCTATGGCCTTGTCGCGCGTGAAATCGAGCGTGTGGACAGTGGCTATCGGTCGATGATGTCGGTGCAAAGCTCGCTCGTCATGTACCCGATCTATGCCTACGGTTCGGAAGAGCAACGCCTAAAATACCTTCCAAAACTGGCGAGTGGTGAATGGATTGGGTGTTTCGGGCTGACCGAACCCGACGCTGGCAGTGATCCGTCGGGCATGAAGACAATCGCCAAAAAGACCAACACCGGCTATGTCATCTCTGGCACCAAAATGTGGATTTCAAACAGCCCGATTGCAGATGTATTCGTGGTCTGGGCCAAATCCGAGGCGCATGGCGGCAAGATCCGGGGCTTTGTTCTGGACAAAGGCATGAAGGGCCTGTCCGCGCCCAAAATCGGCGGCAAGCTTTCGCTCCGCGCCAGCATCACCGGCGAGATTGTCATGGACGGGGTTGAGGTCGGAGAAGACGCGCTTCTGCCCAACGTTGAAGGCCTCAAGGGGCCGTTCGGCTGCCTGAACCGGGCGCGGTACGGCATCAGCTGGGGTGTGCTGGGTGCGGCAGAGTTCTGCATGGAAGCCGCGCGTCAATACGGGCTGGACCGAAAGCAGTTTGGCAAACCGCTGGCGCAAACCCAGCTTCACCAGCTCAAACTTGCCAATATGCTGACCGAGATCACACTGGGTCTGCAGGCGAGCCTGCGGGTCGGTCGCCTGCTCGATGAAGCCCAGGCTGCGCCCGAGATGATCTCGGTGGTCAAACGCAACAACTGCGGCAAAGCGCTGGATATCGCTCGTATTTCCCGCGACATGCACGGGGGCAACGGAATTTCGGAAGAATTCCAGATCATGCGGCACGCCGTCAATCTTGAAACGGTCAACACCTACGAGGGCACGCACGACGTTCATGCCCTGATTATCGGCCGTGCTGTCACCGGATTGCAGGCGTTTTACTAAGACACCTCAACGAATGGTCGGTTCTGTTTTTTTCGGATGGAACCGACCGCCAGTTTTCAAACATGTGATCCTTTTCAGGCAGAAAATGACTTCAAAAAGCCAAATCAATGCCGTCTTAGCCATCAATCCGGGTACCACAACCACGCGCTGTGGACTTTTCGGTGTTTCAAACGGTGCCGTCGAACGCATCTTGGAAGAAACACTGGATCACGATGAGGCGAAGATTGCCAGGTTCCCGAATATTCAATCCCAACTTCAATTTCGGGCTGATTGCATCGCAGAATTTCTGAGCAAAGCGCCCGACGGAATAAGGATCGCCGCCTGCGCCGGGCGCGGAGGAATGTTGACGCCTGTGCCAAGCGGTACAATCGCAGTAAACGATGAACTCGTCGAATTTGCCCTGCATCGCCCGGTTTATCAGCACGCCAGCAATCTGGGTGCCCCGCTAGCCAACGCTCTGGCCAGTCGGTACGGCGTGCATGCTTATATCACTGATCCCGTCAGCGTCGATGAACTGCCGCCCGTCGCGCGCGTGACCGGATGTAAGGAATTGCCGCGTTTCAGCTTCGTCCATGCGCTCAATATCCGCGCTTGCGGTCGCCGATTGGCGCGCGACATCGGAAAGCCATTTGACCGAGTAAAGGCTGTTGTCGCGCATCTCGGTGCGGGGTTTTCAATAGCGGCGCTTGTAGATGGAAAATTGGTCGACAGTTCCAACCGTACGGAACTTTCACCGTTTTCCCCCGAACGCGCCGGTGGCTTGCCGCCCCTCCCACTGATCGAACTCTGCTATTCGGGAAAATACGAAAAGAAAGAATTGTTAAAGCTGCTGTACGGCAACGGCGGTGTTTTTGCTCATCTGGGCACCAAGGACATTCGCCGCGTCGAACAGATGATCGAACAGGGCGATGAATACGCCCGTCTAATCTATGACGCCATGCTTTATCAGGTGGCCAAGGCCATCGGCGCGATGGCATCGGTCGTTGATTTCGAACTCGACGGGATTGTCCTGACCGGCGGCTTACTCAACAGCCCCAAGATCGCGGCAACGCTGGAAAGCAAGCTTTCTCGTCTTGCACCAGTTCATGTCTTTCCGGGAAGCGACGAATGCCAAGCGCTTGCCGAAGGTGCTGCCCGGGTTCTGGCGGGGCTGGAAAAGCCCATGACCTGGCCAGTCGAGCCAAAAACGGAGCAGTGAAATGGCAATGACTTCATTCAATGGGCTGCGAGAGATGGCTCAATCATCACCGGGCCATGTGGTCTCTGTGGCAGGTGCGGAGGATCCTTCCGTTTTGGAAGCCATTGAAGCAGGCCTGAAAGACGGGCTGCTTGCGGCGGCATATCTAACAGGTGATGCCAAAAAGATCAAAGACGGGCTCAATCCAGACACCATGGCCAAGGTCGAGATCTTGCAGGCCGATTCACCGGCCGGGTGCGCTCGGCTTGCGGTCGAAACCGTCAGAAACGGCTCCGCCAGCATTCTGATGAAAGGCAGTGTGGACAGCACGCACTACCTCAAGGCCGTGGTGAATCGCGACACCGGATTGCGCAAAGGTGGTGTTCTGTCAAACATCACGGTCGCCGAAATGGCCGGTATGGGCAGGTTATTGGCCGCGACGGACAACGGTATCATGCCCGCCCCGACACTCGACCAGAAGCGCCAGATCATCATCAACGCCACGCCATTGTTTCGCGGATGCGGGTTCTCAAGAGCCGAGGTTGCGGCGGTCTGTGCAACCGAGAAGGTTTCTGATGCATTACCCGCAACTCGCGATGCGGCTTCCCTGGCCGAAGAGGGCGCTGACGGCAAATTCGATCTATTCGAAATTGGCGGCCCGATGGGTTACGACGTTGCGGTCTCCCCAGAGGCAGCGAAGAAGAAAGGGCTGGATCATTTGCCCGCCGCGGGTAGCGCAGATCTCCTGCTTTTTCCCAACATCGACGCCGCGAATTCGGTGGTGAAATCCTGGAAGTATCACGGCGGCGCCAGAACCGGCTCCATCGTTTTGGGCGCCACCGCACCCGTCCTTCTGAATTCCCGGTCTGACAGCGCTCAGCGTCGGTTGGACGCTCTGCTTCTTGCTGCCGCAGTGATTGCCGGTGAAAAAGACGACAAATGAGGAATTTCAAGCCGGAAGATCCGCACCTGCACACGGTGCATCTATCAGCGTTCCCAGAAAACAATTACCAGATGTGATAGGAGAAATACGCCCATGAAGGTCCTCGTACCTGTCAAGCGCGTGATTGACTACAACGTGAAAGTTCGCGTGAAAGCGGACGGAAGCGGAGTTGATCTCGCCAATGTGAAAATGTCGATGAACCCGTTCGACGAGATTGCGGTTGAAGAGGCGATCCGTCTGAAAGAAGCTGGCAAGGCTGAAGAGATCATCGCGGTTTCCATCGGCGTCAAGCAGGCGCAGGAAACCCTGCGCACGGCGCTGGCCATGGGTGCCGATCGCGCCATTCTGGTGGTCGCCACCGATGACGTGCACACCGATATCGAGCCGCTCGCCGTCGCCAAGATCCTCGCCAAAGTGGTCGAAGAAGAACAGCCCGGTCTGGTGCTGGCTGGCAAACAGGCGATCGACAACGACATGAACGCCACTGGCCAGATGCTGTCGGCGCTGCTGGGCTGGTCCCAGGGCACCTTTGCGTCCGAGCTGGATATCGACGGCGATGATGCTGTTGTCACCCGCGAAGTGGACGGCGGTCTGCAGACCATCAAGGTCAAAATGCCCACCATCGTCACCGTCGATCTGCGCCTGAACGAGCCGCGCTATGCGTCGCTGCCCAACATCATGAAGGCCAAACGCAAGCCGCTCGACGAGAAAACCGCCGCCGACTACGGCGTCGACGTCACGCCGCGTCTGGAAATCGTCAAAACCGACGAACCGGCTGAACGCGCCGCAGGCATCATCGTGGGCTCGGTCGACGAGCTGGTCGAAAAACTCAAAGAAGCGGGGGCTGTATAATGGCTGTTCTTCTTCTCGCAGAAGTCAACAACGGCGAACTGGCGATGGACGCCACCGCCAAGGCTGTCACCGCCGCCAAGGCCCTTGGTGAGTTGACCGTTCTGGCCGCCGGTGGCTCTGCTGCCGCCGCTGGCGAAGCCGCGGCCAAAATCGACGGTGTGGCCAAGGTTCTTGTCGCCGAGGATGACTCGCTGGGCCACCGTCTGGCGGAATCCACTGCCGCGCTGATCGTGTCGCTGGCTGGCGATTACGAGCATATCGTTGCCCCCGCCACAACCGACGCCAAGAACGTGATGCCCCGCGTCGCCGCCCTTCTTGACGCGATGATCATCTCGGAGGCCACCGAAGTGGTCGACGCCAACACATTTGTGCGCCCGATCTATGCGGGCAACGCCATGCAGACCGTGCGCTCGTCGGATGCCAAAAAGGTCATCACCTTCCGCACGTCGACCTTCGACGCCGCTGGTGAAGGCGGCTCGGCTTCGGTTGAAACCGTGGCGGCGGCGGCTGATCCCGGCCTGTCGTCCTGGGTTGAAGACAAGGTTGCCGCAAGCGACCGCCCCGAGCTGACCTCGGCCGGTGTTGTTGTCTCCGGTGGTCGTGGCGTTGGGTCCGAAGAAGACTTCGCCCTGATCGAGAAACTGGCAGACAAGCTGGGCGCCGCCGTTGGTGCGTCGCGTGCCGCAGTTGACTCGGGCTATGCCCCCAACGACTGGCAGGTGGGCCAGACCGGCAAGGTCGTCGCCCCGGACCTCTATGTCGCCGTCGGCATCTCGGGCGCGATCCAGCACCTTGCGGGTATGAAAGACTCCAAGGTCATCGTCGCGATCAACAAGGACGAAGAGGCGCCGATCTTCCAGGTTGCCGATTTTGGACTGGTCGCAGACCTGTTCGATGCAGTTCCGGCACTGACACAGGCGCTCTGAGCCGAACAGCGGCGGGCGTTGCTGACCGACCCGGCCCACCCAATAAGCAACGCCCAAACAAAAGGATTTCACAATGAACGACCTAAACGGCTACGATTTCGAAGATTTGTCAATCGGTATGACCGCAACCTTTTCCAAGACGATTACCGAAGCAGACATAATTCTGTTTGCGGGCGCTTCGGGAGACAACAACGCAATTCACATTAACGATGAGTTCGCCCAAACTACGCCATTTAAAGGCAGGATCGCGCATGGCTTTTTGACAGCAAGTACAATTTCCGCGGCGATAGCCAATCGCCTGCCTGGCCCCGGGACAATATATGTTTCACAGAACATGAGATTTGTGGGCCCCGTGCGCCCCGGAGATACGGTGCATGCAGAGGTGACCATCAAGGAGCTTGTCGAGGATCGAAAGCGTGCGGTTCTCGAGACAATCTGCCGGGTAGGAAATACGGTCGTTGTGAAGGGTGAAGCCGTGGTCAAAACGACATCAAAAAAAATAGCAGTGCCTGACAAAAGGGCTACGTAGTTGGCCAAGAACAGCCGCTAGTCTCGAAATTTGTCTTGGCAATCCGCGCGGCCCGAACTTGCGTTCAACCCGCGCGCTCTTGCATAGGAAGCCAACACAGACAAACCAAAAGTCTGAGTTGCCATCAACCTTTGGCGGCAGCCATGATCTGTTCATGCATTTCAACGACGCCATCATCCGTCGACCGGTAAGATATCCCGAGCTCGCGTTGACTTTTTGAATTATCCGCGCGCCACTCAATGCCGATATTCTGCGACACAAATCTGCGCGTCATGGCTTTGTTGACCAGCGGTCCGACTAGCCAGAGCAGCCATTTCGGTAGCGTCTTCGTGGGCAGTGGGGCATCAGGGTATTTCGCGCGTATGGCGTCGGCCATGCCAAGGAGCGAACCCGATTTCTCAAACAGCATATGTCGCCCCTGTGCATCCGGAAGGTAAGCGCCGCGCAGGTGGGCTTCGGCGACATCGCGCACGTCAACCTTGCCCGATTCATAGTGCGGCACACCGGTTTTGAAATCGCCGCCGCCGATCTGCCGAATGAGATTGAATGATTCACTTGTCGGGACGGGCCCGCCCACTGCTGGGCCGTAAATGCCGGCTGGGTTGATCACCACAAGATGCCAGCGATCCTGCGCATCCGCCATTTCCCATGCGGCCCGTTCGGCCAGGGTTTTGGAATAGCCGTAGGGATTGTGATCCAGCGACGAGCTCGTGTTCCAGACCGCTTCGGTCAGAATGCCGTTCGGGGCTTTGGCGCAGTCGGCGTTGTCGCCGTAAACCGCAACGCAAGACGATGTCAGCACCACCCGCTCGACGCTCTCGCTCCGATTGACGCTGCCCAGCAGGTTGCGGGTGCCGTTGAGTGCCGGGTCGACCAGATCTTTTTGCGGGTCAGCGACGCTCAGCGTATAGGGCGACGCGGTGTGAAATACGATCCCGCATCCCTGCATGGCTTCGTCAAACGCGCCGTCCTGCAAGAGGTCAGCTTTGAAGAGCGTCAGCGTTCCGGGCAGTTCCTCGCCCATGCGGGTCAGGTGGCCAACCTTGGCCGCATTGTTGGGGTCGCGTACCGTGGCGTTCACCTCTACCCCGGCCTCAAGAAGATCGTGGATAATCCAGCCTGCGACATATCCTGTCGCTCCGGTCACCAGAACAGGTTTGTCGGTGTTGATCTTGAATTCAGTCATATCGGGTCTCGCATATTTGTAATCAGTCGATTACATCGTATCTGTTTGACGAGATGTCAACAGGTGATTACAAAACTTTACGAATAATGGAGCAAGCGGTGACTGAAGCAGAAAAACAAACCCGGCGAGGCGCCGAGGCGACCTCCGCAGTGATTATCCAGGCAGCCGCCGAGTTGTTCTCTGCGCGCGGCTATGACGGGTCCAGCACCCGGGACATCGCCGAAAAAGCAGGCGTCAACGTTGCGCTCATCAACCGCTATTTCGGCTCAAAGGCGGGGCTTTTCGATGCGGCCATCGTGCCGATGCTGACAATTCACGGGCTGGTCGAAGGCGACATGGCCGGGTTCGGAGAACGGGTCGCCGCCTATTACTTCGGCGCTTTGCCCGACAAGACCGCCGATCCAATTCTGGCCGTGCTGAGATCAACCGGCAGCGCCGAGATCGCAGAGAGTTTGCGCGCGACACTTCGGGCAAAGTTTGTCGATGAATTGGCCTCTAACCTGGACGGTCACGACGCCACGGCACGGGCAGCGATGATCATCATGCAGATCGCCGGGGTAGACGTAATGGTTCGCGTCCTTCGCGTTCTTCCAGGCGACGAAGGCGAACGTGAAGCGATAAAGGACCGCTTCGCGAAGTCTATCCAGCAATTCGTGGATGGGTAGTCGGCGATATAGTCTTAGCGGAGGTTTGCGGTGTATTCGTCTCGCCCGATCGGTAGCTCGCGCCCAGCTACCGGGTTCCGTTGAAAAGCGACCACGGCCAACGGCGGATTTCCCTCTTTGCCGGTGTACAGATAAAACTCTGGAGTCGCCCTGCAGAGAATTACCGCTTCATTGCGCGTCTTCCTTATCCGATCTGATCACTGCGAAAGGGTTGTTTGAGTTCTATGCCTCAGACTGGCTCGGATTGACCGATCTGGCGGCGTGGGCTGCAACGCAGCGATGAGTGTCCCGCACCAGAAAGCGGATGCGGCGTCAGCAAACACCCGCAAAGGCAACGGCAGCAATGTTGCGCACTGTGTGACTTCGACCTCTGATCCTTGCTGCACTCTGCACGAATGGCCGGCTTCACCGCTGCGCGGCAGCACTAGATTTTACGCTGACGCAGCATTTTCAACGCTGCGAGCACATGCAGCGGGAAATTCGGACTCACACATTGGGCTCAATCCAGCGTTTCTCTGCACCCATCCTGAATGACTGCTGTCGCTTCACTCCGCCGCTTCATCCAAAGCACCTGGCTTCCCCGTCCTGGTATCAACTCCAGATCATAGTCGGGCAACGGTTCCTCTGAGGTGCTTTGCACCAGCCGCTCAATACTCCTGTTGAACTTGCCGAATGGAACAGCCGACCCGCTCCGGTAATGCAGATCCCTGACGGAATAATGTGCTTCATCCTGACCTGCTGCCTTGCGGGCCAGCCGGTAGATAAACCGCGCCGTCGGCTTGGTCAGAAGAAAGTAATCCGGATTGAGCGTCAAAATACTTGCCGGACCTGATGGTTTCACAACCCCGTTGTAAACCCACTCCGGAATGTGGATCTCAACATGATCAATCTTGTCGCTGGTGGTGCGGGTGAGCACCCGGTAGCGGTCGATCAGCGGAAAGGTTTCCGTCGCCCTGCGGGCATTTTCACGGAAATTAGTGATCTTGATCCGTGTATCCTGAAGCCGGTCGAGGGCGTTTTCCAGCTCCACATACTGCTTGCCGCCATTCCCACGGCGGCAGAATTTCAGGATCTGTGAGGCCGTCGGGCGGAACACCCTGCCGGGCAGGCTTGTGTTCAAACCTTTGCGCTTCCGCTTGTGATAGAGCCGCATCTCCTCGGCCAAGAATGACACCATGTTGAGGAAAATATCGTAGTCATATGCGCTGGCCAGGCCGTGTTCTACACCGCCTGCAACGGTGATGATGCAGTCCTTGAGTTCATAACGCAGAACACCATCCCTGCGTGTCTTGCTGAGTGAGAAGGGGGCGACGTCCATCAGATTGACGTCATCTTTCAAGGGCGCGTCATGAAGCTGGGGCACAAAGAACATCAGCTGATCATCATCCAGCGGCGGAGGGCGGGTGAGGGCGGTGTTTGCTCTTGGCGGGATCTCGCTCTCAATGAACTTCTCAATGGTTCCCTTGTGTACGGCGCCAGCGAGCCCGTATAGCGAGCGAGCCAGCGCAGGGTCCTTGATCCCTTCCAGCTTGAGGTCAGCAAAGCTGCGGCGGCTGTAAAAGCGCCGCAACCGGCTGAGAGCCTCCTTGGACAGGATGTAGGGGTCCTGTCCCTTGGCGGACAGGTAGGTGTCCGCGAGTTCCTGCAGATAGGTATTTTTCCCGTGCAGAGACAGCGCACTGAATGCGCTGCGGGGCAGAAACTCGGTTTTCAGGGACTTCATTGATCCAAGTATACCGCAGATTGTGGGCTCTGCCCAAATTAATATTCAAAAAATCGCATTTGGTGGGCGCGCTCATAAAGCGCGCTGGCGCTAAGGGGCTTCGCCCCTGACGCGGTCAAGGCTTCCCTGACGGCGCGGCTGGCGGTTTCCCCGCCCTTCCGTCTCTTCGCTCCGTGCAGGGCGGGTGATCCCCCTCCGCCTGCCGCGGCCTTGCCCTTGTCTCCCCCACAACTCGCCGTCGCGGCAGCGGTTGCAGCATGTGCAACCGAGCCAAAAAGGGAGAAAAGGACATGGATAACCCGTCTATCTACGCAGCTGACCTGGCAGCTTACAACAATGGCATTCTTCATGGGGCCTGGATCGATGCGACCCGGGACTTGGAGGACATGCAGAAGGCCCTTCAGGAGATGCTGAAGGCCTCCCCGATGGGGCAGAGGGCGGAAGAGTGGGCCATCCACGACTACGCCAGCTTTCACAGCCTACGCATCAGCGAACACCAAGGATTGGAACACGTCCGAGAACTTGCCCTGTTTGTTGAGGAGCATGGGCGGCTTGGAACCGGGGTGCTGGAAAACTTCGGATATGACGTTGAGCAGGCAAAGGAAGCTCTGGAGGAGAGCTATGCCGGGCAATATGTCTATCTGTCTGACTTTGCTGAGCAGCTGACGGAGGACACCACGGAGGTGCCTGAGGCGCTGCAGTACTACATCGACTATGAGGCGATGGGCCGGGACATGGAGCTTGGCGGCGATATCTTCACGGTGAAGACAGAACACCTGGTGGTCCACGTCTTCTGGAACCGCTGAGCGAGGGGATCATTCCCCCTTTGCTCTTTCAAGGGCTCTCTTCAGCGTCTTTGGATGCACGCCCAAAAGAGAAGAGACCTCAGGCAATGGCATCTGCTCCAAGGTCAGCAGATGTTCAGCCTCCTGGATTTGGTCGTCAGACAAAGCTCTGGGTCGGCCGATCTGCTTACCTGACAATTTAGCGGCGGCCATTCCGGCCTTGGTGCGCTCACTGATCAGGTTGCGTTCAAACTCCGCCAGCGCCCCCATCATATGAAACACCAGCCGCCCGCCTGAGGAATTCGTATCAATCGCCTCAGTAAGCGAATGAAACTCTGCGCCGCGATCGGCCAGCTGGCCCAGAATTCCAATCAGATCAATCAGGGACCGGCCAAGACGGTCGAGCCGCCAGACAACAAGTGTGTCGCCTTCTCCGGTCAGCTGAATGGCCTGTTCCAATCCGGCCCGGTTTCTTTCGGCGCCGGATTGCCCAAGATCTTCAATGATCGTTTTGAGCCTCCCCCAATGAAGTGGTCCGCCCCTATGTTTAGGAAAGCGGAGGACCATCGATGGCTATTAAGAGACCGAAGCCCGAAGAGATTGTCGTGAAGTTACGACAGGTTGAAGTGTTGATGGGGCAAGGGATGCCCCGGATTGATGCAATCCGTCAGATCGGCGTGACGGAGCAAACCTATTACCGCTGGAAGAAGAAGTACGGCGGAATGGGCACAGAGCAGCTTAAGGAACTGAAGCGGCTCCAGAAGGAGAACGAGCGCCTGCGCAGGGCGGTATCGGACCTGACGCTGGACAAATTGATCCTGTCCGAGGCCGCAAAGGGAAACTTCTGAGCCCCTCGCGCCGCCGTGCCTGCATCGACCTCATTCGCAGCAAGATGAAGGTTTCCGAGCGTCGCGTTTGCCGTGTCCTGGGCCAACACCGGTCCACACAACGGCGATTGCCACAGGGGCGTGCCGACGAGGAACACCTGGTAGCTGATATGATCGAGCTGACGCGTCAGTACGGGCGATATGGCTATCGCCGGATTGCTGCCTTACTGCGAGACGCTGGCTGGCAGGTGAATGACAAACGTGTCGAACGTTTGTGGAAACGCGAGGGGCTCAAAGTGCCTGTGAAACAGCAAAAGAAAGGACGGCTCTGGCTCAACGACGGTTCGTGTGTCCGGCTTCGTCCCGAATATCGTAATCACGTCTGGTCRTACGATTTCGTGCATCGCCGAACAGAYGATGGCATCGCTTTCAGTACATTGAACATTCCGGACGAACACAGCCGGGAATGTCTTGCGATCCGGGTGAAGCGGAAGCTGAACGCGAACGAAGTCATTGATGCTCTGACGGATCTGTTCATTCTGCGAGGCGTGCCCTCTTACATCCGATCAGATAATGGCCCTGAGTTCATTGCTGAGGCCGTCAGAGGCTGGATCAAGGCTGTCGGGGCCAAGGCCGCATACATCGAGCCTGGATCGCCATGGGAGAACGGATACTGCGAGAGCTTCAATGGGCGAATGCGGGATGAATTGCTGAACGGTGAAATCTTCTATTCGTTACGAGAGGCCCAGATCATTATCGAAAGCTGGAGAAAACACTACAACACCAAACGACCCCATAGTGCTCTGGGCTACCGCCCACCTGCGCCAGAGGCCATCGTCCCGATGGACCAAAGGCCAACCATGCACTAACTTTCAATTTGGACCACTCAAGTGGGGCTGCTCACAATGCGCTTGCAGAAATCCAATCAAGGATGCGCATCTGACAGCGGTCATTCAGCTCAGTGTACGACGACTGGACGTAATTCATCATCCGTGTTGAGACTGAATGTCCTCTGCCAAAGCGCCGTTTTCGTGTAAATCGTCCGGTCCGAAGGTGAATGTCGTCCGTCGAGTTCAGCTGCCTCCAAGTAGCCAAGCCAGTTCAGCGGTTTCAGGACATGCCACACTAGAAACGAGCAATGATCCCAAAACTCTCGGTCTCCCGCGCCAGAGCATTCAACGCCATAAAAGGTCTTTAGCAGTGCTGCTTCGCTTACCCCTCCATGCGCCTCGACATTGATGACGTTGAGCCAAACGTCCCAGTTACCCGGGGCTACAAGGGGAATCGCTGCAAGCGGCAATGATCGAACTCGAACAAAAATCCCTTTGTCAGTACAGTTTGCAGGACGCCGGGCGTTTGAACCAAGGCCTCCGCCTTCTTGCTGAATTGCCACTTGCCTTTGACATGACGCCCGAGCTTCATAGAAATCATCAGCTCATGCAAAACTAGGACGGGGATGACGTCTTCTTCGTTCAGCACCTTTTGGATGCGCAGGAGTCTTTCAGCTGAATATTCAGGCCAGCTGAAATTCTCAGCGGCCCATGTCGCAAACTTTCGGTTGAATGCCTTCCCTTTCGTCAGGCCGATTCCGTCATTTTCCTGAGCGAACCCAACCGTTTTTTGTGCTGCGTCAAGCAGCTTGGAGCTGCCAAGCAATGGATCGGAATCATCAAGCGTTCTAACGTCCACGGATACCTTCCGGTTTCTGGTTCACGATTAAACCTTTCCAACTGATATAAAGGGTCTGAGGCGCAACTGTGAAGTCATTCGTTCGCGCGAAGCGGTCACTAAGCCAAGGCATAGCGAAACCGTGGTGAGAGCCCATTTGTATGTACCGGCTGCTGTTTGCAAGTGAGATATTGGCGTGGCTAGCGGTAGTCGCTGATATGTATCCGGCCTGTTGATCGGCTCGCGGGCCGTGGCCATTTTGGGTTACGCACGCGCCGTGGTCTCATTACTGTCCAGACCGATGACGATCATTTGGGCTCTCAGACTCTGGGGGCGTATTGTCTCCGTACCATGCTTTTCTCCTTCGCGAACTTCGTCGTGACTTTGGGCGTATCAGATCGCGCCCAAAGCCTCATCTCCAGTGACTTTATACGTTGTGCCATGGCGTAGAACGCTCCATGCGGTGCGCGCCAGTTTGTTGGCCAGTGCGACAGCTGCCTTGTTGTGCGGCATTCGACTTACAACTCCTCGCAACCACGGGCCAAGACCGATCGAATCCCAGCGGTGCGGTCGCATGAGAATGACGTTTGCGGCTTGAACCAAGAGCATCCTGAGATAGCTATTGCCCCGCTTGCTGATCCGACCAAGGATTGTACGCCCCCCGGTGCTGAACTGACGTGGAACGAGGCCGAGCCAAGCAGCAAAATCTCGGCCTTTATCGAACACCTCGCCTTTTCCAATGGCAGCCACGATAGCCGTCGAGATAAGCGGCCCGATCCCGGGAATAGTCATGACGTTGGCGCTGTTTTCCTCTGTTCGGCTGATCTCCTCTATCTCCGACGAGATCGCTTTGATACGTTCATCGACCCAGAGCCAGTCGCCATAAAGCCCAAGGAGCGTGCCGCGCATCCGCGAAGAGATTTCATCACGCCGGTTTTCCAGGATTGCCTCAAACGAGCTTTGCAACCTATGCCGTCCCGCCCGCACGGTGATGCCTTGCTCAATCAAAAGGGTGGTTCGGCCTATTCTCTGTTCCAGATCATGACCCTGGAAAGCTGGTCCATTGGAATCGCACGCCCGGTCATGGATGTCTTTCCCCACGCCTGGCTCTTCTTCGTGCCCTTCATTCTGATCACGACTTTTGTTGTGGTAAACCTCGTTGTTGGATTGGTCGTCAATTCGATGCAAGACGCTCATAACGTCGAAGCTGACGAGCGGACCGACACCTATCGTGACGACGTGATTGTTCGATTGTCAGAAATCGAACGACTGTTGAAAACGGCTGAACATCGATAAAGGCGCCTGGCTGCAGAAGCGTCACACCTTACATTGGCCAAACGCGCCAGTGCCGCGCGAGCGGCTTGGTCCAGGACCTCAAAAGCGTTCATGTTTTCGCAATCCAGAGGTCAAAAGACTACACCCTAAGACAGAAGCCGATTGTTGGTCAAAACAGCCTGGCATCCGAAACAGCGACGTCCGCTTGAAAAACGCGGCCAACTGCAACGATGCCGATGCGACGCAACTTGGCAGGATCAAGAACGTTGTCCGTCTTGTGAGGTTCAAAGTCCGGAAAGGGCAATCGCACAGTTGTCCATTGCGCCGATGCATGGAATGGCGCGCGAAAGGATTGCCATGGCCGGTCCAGATTATCTGTTCGAATGCGAAGATCATAAATCTCATCATTGCCGCAGATATCAATCTCGATGCCGACCCAGTTGCTGGCATCCAGACCTGAACCGTCCCGCTTCAGGTCCGATGCCATCTGAATGAAGCCGCCGTTGTTTTCCAGCGAAACCATCCCGGTCAGTCGTGTCGCGCTGCGTCCATCCACAACCTGATTGGCAATTCGACCGCGTGAGATTCCGCCCATGACGGCATCAGCGACAAACTCCCAGTTTGTTTCTAGTTCTTGCATACAGCCAGTCCTCTCAATGTGCTCTCAAACCAAAGTATGTGCGCCAACCCTTTGTTGGCGGTTGTTCCGGTTGTAACGGGTCGATACGGGACACTTTCTGACATTGGTTGCCTTACACTTGATGCGCCGTCTTGCGACAGATCTCCGGACATCCGTTTCTGATCAATTGTCCGGTTCGTCCATTTTCCAGTGCCGCTTTGGCTGAGGATTTGCGGCTTGAACGCCAAGGCGGGTGGCAAGCCACGAGATTGCCGGGCGGGCCACCAGAAAGTCTCTGTATGATACCTCAATTACGGGCAATACACCCGGAACACTTGATTCTCTCTCTGTTTCTCACCGGGAAACCGAATTGGACGCTTGGCCCATCCCCACCATCAACGGGCCTCGTAGGCTGCGAGAGCCCTTTGTCGCCCTTCAGCAAGTCCGACAATCGGGGTCGGATAAGGATCATCCGGCGAAAGCTCCCAAGCGCGCGGGCAGGCGTCGAAAAACGCCAGAGCCTCTGGACCGGGGTCCGGCGCGCACTCGGCCACATATCTTTGAATGTACGTCTGCTCGGCGTCGAATTTTTGCGCCTGTGTTTCGGGGTTGAAAACGCGGAAATAGGGCGCAGCATCCGGTCCGCTCCCCGCAACCCATTGCCATCCCATGGCGTTCGCTGGGGGGTCCCAATCAATTAGGCACTCTTCGAACCACTTCTGTCCAATTCGCCAATGCTTGAGCATGTGTTTAGTAAGAAAGGACCCAACAATCATACGGCCCCGATTATGCATGTGGCCGGTGACATACATCTCCCGCATGGCAGCATCAACGAGGGGAACACCCGTCCGCCCCTGCTTCCATCGCAGGACTGCTGCGCCCTCATGGTCCGACCAGGGGAAGGCGTCCCATTCCGATCTCCAGTTCTTACGAGTGATCTCGGGGGTGTGAAAAACCAGATGGTACGCAAATTCGCGCCATACGAGCTCTTTCAGGAAGTGCTCTGCCCCTCTTTGGCCTTCCAGATGCGCACGCAGTCCAGCATGCCAGACTGTACGCGGACCGATCTCACCCCAGGCCAAATTCTCAGACAGGCGGGAGGTTGCGTTTTGAGCCAGGTAGTCGCGACGCTCCTTGTAGTCACCGATTGACCCGCACAGGAAATTAGCAAGGCGCTCATGGGCTGCGGGTTCGCCAACATTTGCACGTCGGGCCAAGACCTGTGCCCCCCGATCCATACTCTTGTCGAGCGCCCAGCCCGTAAGTCGATCAGAGTCCGGCCACTTCTCAGGTGCCAAAAGGCGCAGTGGCGCAGGGTCAGGCGGCGCGACATCCAGATCTTTTACGGCACGCCACATCGAGCTGTAGACCTTAAAGAAACCGCCCTGCTTGGTCTTCACTGCCCAGGGTTCGAACAGAAGGTGGCCGGGCCAGCTTTTCGCCCCAAAACCCGCGTCTTTCAGAGCCGATTTGACTTTGATGTCACGCGCGATTGCTTCGGGATCATAGGCCCGGCTCCACCAGATGCCCCCCGCACCGGTTTCACGCGCCAGAGCGAGCAGTTCGTCTGCGGCGGTGCCACGACGCAAGATCAGCCGGGATCCAACTTGCTTCAGGCGAGCTTCGAATTGTTCAATCGCTTGCGACAGGCGCCATCTGGGGGCGGAACCGAAGGTTGCTGCAACCTCGTCCAGCAAGACCACTGGAACAATGGGGCGCCCGCTTCTGCTTGCTTCAGCAAGCGCCGGGTGATCCGCCAGCCTGAAATCTCTTCGAAACCAGATGATTATCGGTGTTGATTTGTTCATCTCTACGCGCTCTGTTGCTTTCCTTTCCAAATACGAAGGCCAACCGTGGATGGTTCAAAAGAACCCAGGTTGGAATTCGTTTGTGATCTTAATCTGAGCCTGGACCGTATCAGAAACATGATCGAAAACGCGGACCTGATCACCATGCGGATTCAGGTCTCGGGAGGTTAAGGACCGTGCGAAAAAGCCAGATGCCATCGAAAACATGCCCGGTGTGTTGCCGCCCGTTCTCGTGGCGTCGAAAATGGTCCAGATCCTGGCGCAATGTGCGATACTGTTCCGAGCGCTGTCGCAGGTCGCGAAGGGTAACAGCAGGATGACGCGCCGCGCACTTGTCATAGGGGCCTCCGGAGGGATCGGCACGGCGCTATGCACGGTTCTTGCAACAAAAGGCAATGAGGTGACGCGGCTTTCGCGCGCTGCAGACGGGTTCGATATGACCGACCCCACGAGTGTTGAGGGTGCCATGAACAGGCTCCGTGGGCCCTTCGAAACGGTTTTGATAGCCAGTGGCATTCTGGCCCCTGAGGGCGCACGACCCGAGAAGTCTCTCGCCGAGATTGACGCAGAAAACATGGCACGGGTCATGGCGGTGAATGCCATTGGCCCGGCGTTGGTGCTGAAAAACCTGCCACGGCTTTTGCCGCATGGTTTGCGTTGCGTGGTGGGTGTTCTTACTGCCCGGGTCGGGTCGATCGGCGATAATCACCTGGGGGGCTGGTATAGCTATCGCGCGGCCAAGGCTGCGGCCAATCAGATTGTGCGCACGGCTGCCATCGAGATCGCGAGAAAGCGGAAAGATGCCGTTGTTGTGTCATTGCATCCGGGTACGGTGGAGACATCGTTCACCAAAGCCTATCCCGGGCATCCAAAGGTGGCACCGAGTGAGGCAGCCACGAACCTTGTTGAGGTTCTTGATCAACTGACTTCGGCCCAGAATGGTGGCTTTTTCGATTGGGTGGGGAAACCCGTCCCTTGGTGAAACCGCGTCTCATCTTGGTGCTTGGTGACCAACTATGTGCTGACATCTCTTCCCTGCGAATAGCTGAAAAAGAGCGGGACGTGGTCATAATGGCCGAGGTCATGGCAGAGGCAACTTACGTCTCGCATCATCCCCAAAAGATCGCGCTTGTTCTGGCTGCGATGCGCAAATTTGCAGTGGCACTTCGAGAAGATGGCTGGACAGTCGCTTACAGCAAACTCGATGATGAGGTCAACACGGGTTCAATTCCGGGTGAGATCGTCCGCCATGCCTCAGAATTTGAGGCCGATGAAATTATTGCCACGACCCCCGGAGAATGGAGGTTGATAGCGGCACTGAACGATCTGCCGATTGTCGTGCGCCAGTTACCGGATGACCGATTTGTCACCTCGCCCAAGGAGTTCGCCAACTGGGCGGAGGGCCGCAAGGAACTCCGAATGGAGTGGTTCTATCGGCAGGTCCGGCGCAAGACAGGTCTGCTGATGGAGGGAAACGCACCGGCGGGGGGAAAGTGGAACTATGACAGCCAGAACCGCAAGCCTGTACGAGAAGACGCCCGCCCTCCGAAACCGCCTGGTTTCCAACCCGACGCTGTTGTCGGCGACGTGCTTGACTTCGTCGAGGATCGTTTCGCGGAGCACTTTGGGGAATTGTATCCCTTCAAGTTCGCAACGGATCGGGAACAGGCTCTTGAGGTTCTGGACCACTTCATAACCCATACTCTTGCGCGATTTGGTGATTATCAGGATGCCATGGTCGCAGGTGAACCTTGGCTTTGGCATGCGGTCATCTCGCCATATCTCAACATTGGTCTTCTTCAGCCAATGGAAGTTTGCCGACGGGCTGAGGAGGCTTGGCGTGCCGGTGTGGCGCCTCTCAATGCGGTCGAAGGACTCATCAGGCAGATAATTGGCTGGCGCGAATATGTGCGGGGCATCTATTTCTTCGAAGGCCCGGACTACACGTCACGCAATGCGTTGGACCACAGTCGTCCGCTTCCTACTTTTTTCTGGGGGGACGAAACACACATGTCGTGCGTTAGCGAAGTTGTGGGTCAGACCCGAAATCACGCCTACGCTCACCATATCCAAAGACTGATGATCACGGGCAATTTTGCCCTACTTGCTGGCCTTGACCCGGGGGCGGTGCACCATTGGTATCTTTCTGTTTATGTCGATGCGTTCGAATGGGTCGAAGCGCCCAACACCATTGGGATGAGTCAGTACGCAGACGGCGGTGTGGTCGCATCCAAGCCTTATGTTTCATCAGGCAACTACATATCCAAGATGTCCGACTATTGTACCGGCTGTCACTACGACGTAAGGGCCAAGACGGGCGCGCGGGCTTGCCCCTTCAATCTTCTCTACTGGCACTTCATCGAACGCAACCGGGACCGCTTTCAACACAACCCCAGGATGGCCGTCATTTACAGAGGTTGGGACAAGCGCGATGCAGGCCAACGAAAAGCTGTATTAGGTGACGCCACGGATTGGCTGGGTCGGTTGGACTCGGGCGAGACTGTATAAGCACCTGTCGATTTCCGGACGATGTCTTTTTGACCGATCGAATATTCAAATGACCACGAACTAGAAACCCCCATCCGTACGTCCTGCCCCATTTGACCCGGTGTAGACACGTCTTCATGCGGGTATATTTATGCTCATTATCAATAACTTAATTTAATGACGTGGTAACGTTTTCGCTTTGAGAGTGATCTAAGTAATTCAGTCCCTCGTAACCTTTACATGTAACATACAACGGATACGAAAATGCTGAGACGTACTTTTATCGGGGCCGTAACCGGTCTTGCTCTGACCATTGCCGCAACAAGCGCTGTGCTCGCAGACGGGCATGGACACAAAATGGACATCGTCGATACCGCTGTGAACGCGGGCTCGTTCAACACGCTTGTCGCTGCCGTTCAGGCTGCGGGCTTGGTTCACACACTCAAGGGCGATGGACCTTTTACCGTTTTCGCCCCGACCGACGAAGCCTTTGCTGCGCTGCCCGCCGGTACGGTTGAAAACTTGCTGAAACCGGAAAACAAGGATCAGTTGGTCGCCATTCTGACCTATCACGTTGTACCGGCCAAGATCATGTCCGGCGACATCGCAGGCAAGAAAGCCAAGGTGCTCACCGTTCAGGGCGATCGTCTGAGCGTCAACGCGCGCTACGGCGTCAAGGTCGACAAAGCAAAGGTCGTCGCCGCGGACGTGGAGGCGAGCAATGGTGTTATCCACGTAATCGACACGGTTCTGATTCCTGGCAGCTAAGCTCGTGAAGTACGCTGCTTGGGTGCGCGCAGTTTTGCGCGCACCCATTATGACTGATGCGAAAACCTTGCGGACACCTAGATGTTCGCCACTCAAGATCGGATGGCATTTATATGCGAAAACTGATAGCAACTCTGGGCTTTTGCCTCTCGTTCGGTTCGCTTTCAACAGCCGTTGTCGGGGAACAGGTCATAGTGGACAGTTTCGACAATAATCCCCAAAGCCGGTGGGAATTTCTTGCGGACACGGTAATGGGCGGCGTCTCGACCGGGCAGGTCAACTTTGTCCAGGACGATGGGTTCGGATATGCGCGACTGACTGGAACAGTCAGCACCGAGAACCGTGGTGGTTTCATACAGGTCCGAAAGGAACTCACGGAAAAACCACCACGTGACGCCAAGGGTGTGCGACTTGTCACCCGCGGGAACGGTCAAACGTATTTTGTGCATTTGCGCACCAGAGGCACGGTTTTGCCATGGCAGTTTTACCAGGGAAATTTCAATGCGACTCAAAGCTGGACGGAAGTGCGTATTCCCTTTTCATCCTTCAAGTCGTCCGGTCAGATGATGAGAACGGAACCAAAAGCGGAATCGCTGAAATCAATTGGCATTGTGGCCTATGGTCGTGATCACGAAGCAATGGTCGACGTCAAGGTAATTGGATTTTTTTGACGCCTGACGCGGCCGTTTCTTGTTTGGGTTATTTCTGCCCAAGTCGCCCATGCCCTTCGCTGCGATCTGATCAAATGGCGTGCGGGTGAACCTTCAATCCTTCAATACTGCGGCCCGAACTGAGCCGGCTGCGCCAACAAGACCCGTACATTGATGATGCGTTGGTGCGTTGGCTTTTCAGTGTTGCCATGGCTGTCGTCGTTTACCGTGGGAGACTTGGTTGCCCCCAAAAAAGCGCACCGTTTTTGATCCGATCAGGCGAGCGATCCGTAGCATTAATATTCCGCACAACGCGGGTCACAAATGAATGGAGATACCATGTTTCGCAGAACCTTTATCGCCACATCGACCTCAATTGCGATGTTTTCAGCCACCGCGGCATTCGCCGATGGTCACTCGAAAGACATCGTAGACACCGCTATCGACGCCGGTTCCTTCGGGACACTCGTTGCTGCCGTTCAGGCAGCCGGACTGGTTGATACGCTTAAGAGCGAGGGTCCGTTTACCGTGTTCGCCCCAACCGATGACGCCTTTGCCGCGCTGCCTGCAGGAACCGTCGAGGACCTGTTGAAGCCCGAGAACAAGGACAAATTGACGGCCGTCCTTACCTATCACGTTGTACCAGGCAAGGTGATGAGCAGTGATTTGAGCAACAATATGATGGCGACAACAGCACAGGGTGGTGACGTCACGATCATGACCGAGGGCGGCGTTACGGTGAACGGCGCCAACGTTGTCACGGCAGACATTGCAGCGTCTAACGGGGTCATCCACGTGATCGACACCGTTATCCTCCCCGAATAAGCCTGTTCAGGACAGCATTCCGTTCCGGCGATGGCATTGGAACGGTTTGCCCCTGCTGAGGTCACTCGGTTGAGCTGACAATATCCCAATGGTTGATGACAGCCGAAAAATGATTGGAACCACTTTGAAAATCATCGTCGCTCTGGCCGTCGCCAGCCTTGTTGCTTCGCCATCGCTTGCCGACGTGAAGGTCGCTTTCATTGAAGGCGCGCCGAAAGACAAATTTGTCATCACCAACAGCGGGGCATGTGATCTTCCCGCCGCCAAGGTGACGATTGATCTTTCGGGGTCCGCATCTGGTCTGGTCTTTGACGTGACTGACACAGGACCGGGAGTCGAGGTTTTTCAGCCGCTTCAGATTGTGTCCGGTCGGCAACTTGTAAGCCGTGCAACGGATGTGTTCGATGGCGACAGATCTGTCACACTTGAACTGGACGGCCTGACCATGGGTCAAGTGGTGAGCTTTACCATAGACGTGGACGACACCAACGGAAGCCGAGAAATTACGGTTACGGACGATGAAATCCTGGGTGCAACTGTCGACGTTGTCACCCAAAACGGACAATTCACCGATGTGTTTATCGCGAACTCCGAGGCCGTGGTGCGCATTCCGGACTGCGCGGTCTAGAGCCGTTTTCAAGCGAGAAGGTTGCAAAGCCATGAATAATTATAGCAAGGGCACAATCGTTTTGCAGGCATTGGACAACAGCCCGTCTGACCAAAGCCCTCTCTCGCGCCTGACGGTGTACTATGACGGTTCATGTCCACTTTGCACCGCCGAAATTGAGCATTACGCAACACGATCGGGCGGTAATCGTCTGGACTACGTTGATGTGTCAGATCCGAAAGCCGAACTTGGTCCGGGGCTCGCTCAAAAAGAGGCCATGAGCCGGTTTCATGTTCGGCAGCCGGACGGTTCCATTGCGTCGGGCGCTGACGCTTTTACGTTGGTTTGGGAAGCACTTCCAGCCTGGAATTGGGTCGCCAAAATCGCGTCTCTGCCCGGCGTGAAGGCTGTTTTAGAGATTGGTTACAGGTTTTTCCTGCCAATGCGACCCGCCCTGTCAGCCCTGTTTGGTCGACTGACCCGCAGTGCCGACATAAAAACCCAATCAGGCAAATAAGAGGGTGTGGTGTTACTGGACTGGATTTTGCGCACCGGCAAAAAACATTAGCCGTCCATCTCCGTCATAGATAGGTCTGATGCGGAGGCGATTGACAAAGGATGATCCGTCTTTTCGGTAGTTAAGGATATCAATTGTGAACCGCGTTTCCGCCTTCAAACCGTGGCGAATAGCTGCAATGGCGTCGGGGCTGGTGTCGGGGCCCTGCAGGAACCGGCAATTGCGACCAAGAGCTTCTTCCGGCGTGTATCCAGTCTGGCTGAAGAATTCGTCGCTTACATAAATCATGGGATTGTCTGGAAGGGACGGATCGGTGAACACAACACTCATCTCGACTTCATCTTCTTCCAGAAGAGACCGAAGATAGGACTGATCCGTGTTTTCGACATTCATTTTCTACTACCCCTCTGATTTGGGCGACGTTGAAACGTCATCAGCCAACACTTAGGCCCGAGGCCAGATGTTTCGTCAATAGGTGCTGGAAGCTTGAAAAGGTGAGACTGGAGTTAAGGCAGAACATGCAGACAAACCAGATCAATGCGGAAACCAGAACCGATAACCCCATCGACGCAGTCATTACCTGGGTCGACGGAAGCTCAGAAAACCACTACCGCAGGCGTAGCCGGTACATGGCGAAAGCACATCAACCGCTTCATGAAAACGCAAGCAATCCGCATCGTTGGGCTTGCAACGACGAAATCCTGTACTGCCTGCAATCAATAGAGAACTACGCACCTTGGGTGCGCAAATTCTGGATTGTTGTCGACGACGAAATGCCGAGCCTGCCAGGTCTTTCAGACAGTCTGCGGGCAAAGATAAACTTCGTTTTTCATCGTGAGATCTTTGATGAATTTGCTGCGGTACTTCCCACGTTCAATTCACTGGCAATCGAAAGCATGATCTGGAGGGGCTTTGTTGCACAAATCGGTTGAGGGGATTCATGTAGTGAATCCAGCGTGATAGCATTCGATCATGAGCAGCTGGACACCTACCGCATACCAGACCAAGAACTGGTCGAACTATAATCGAGCGCTGAAGCAGCGCGGGTCTTTATCAATCTGGTTTGACGCTGAGATGGCGTGGGCGGCCAAGCCTTCAGGCCAGCGGGGGCGTCAGCAGGCTTATAGTGATGCGGCCATTCAAGCCTGCCTGACTATAAAAGTGCTGTTTGGTTTGCCTTTGAGGCAGACGACCGGCTTTGTTGCACAAATCGGCTGATGGGATCCACTGTGTGAATCCCGCGTGATAGCTGAGGGGCATGAGCAGTTGGTCCCCTACGAAGTACAAGACCAGGAACGGGTCCACGTCTCGATTATGGTTGCCAACTGCAGCGAACGCGCGGTTTGGATTCGTTTGGGGTTGGCGGGATTGAATGACTGGTTTGGGGGAAACCTGCCGCGCCGTTGCAGTTTCCGAGCTGTGTGTACGAGCCGTTTCCGCGCTTGCATCCGCTGCAGTGGCACAAGTCCGGTTTGTCCGCAATCTGCGAATTCATCTGTCTCGAGCCTTTGCAACCGCCTCTAACGGCTGCTTTCACGGGTTGCGCCGCAGAAAATCATGATTGATAGATGGTCAGATTGTCGACTTTGCAAAGATCACTATCTGCGCCTTGCTGCCTTAGGTGCAGTCGCAGCATCAGATCAGGCAGCCTGAAACCGCTGAGTGTCTGCTTTCGGGGAACTAACTTTCAAATCTCGCAGATGCAGCGTTGAGCGCGAAGCAAGCCATGTGAGGGACCGCTTTGGGCTGGGACCAGTCATCGTCATCATCAATGAGAACGACAGCTCCGTCGGCGTCGTTCCTGTCTGACCCGGCTGCCGCGAAAGTGCGGTTTCGGACCGAGCAAATTTAGCATCCGCCAACGACCGCAATGACGACAAGCGCCGCGTCGCAGCAACAAGCGTACCGGACACCTAGGAGAATCTCACATCATCGAGGGCGTGGATACTCACAAGGACTTGCATATGGCTGCAGCTGTTTGACGCAAGCCGAAAAGATTGGTCACCGACGACAAGCAATTTAAAGCGGAGTTGAATGTTTTGCTCGGGAAGGTGTTGAGTTCAGTCAATCGCAACCAAAGGTTACCATCATTATTTTGTTTTCCTAATATGGACTGGAGTGTCTTCCTCATTAGTACGTACTGGATAGTCCAGTTTTCGCACGAAAAACTACCGCCACTTTGCGCAAGAAACCTATCTCGAACTCTTACGAAAGCGCAACTAGATGTCGTCCGCGCAAATCCTCGAGTGCAGCCAGTAGCGCCAACCTGCCTCGCGGGCATTCGCAAGCAAACAGCTTGCCTACTTTTGGTGCGCGCATAGGCGCCTCTACTTTGCCTCACAGCCAAGCCCTCCTCGTGCCAGCCAGTCCTATGGTCAACCCCGTCCACACGGCCTGAGTTGCCGGGATTGAGCATACTCCATCTTGCTTGAAATCTCAACAAGCCGTTGATAAGGATAGATTTACAAAAAAATTGGAGCGAAAAAAATCCGCGCTTTTGTTGAGTTAGGCTTCGCCTAAGTCAACAACGGTCAATTTGGAAGAATAGATTGGCGGGCCTGACAAGGATTGGCACAAGAATAGGACGAAACTTCGCTGCGCTGAAAAAAGCTAAATGTGCGTCAGTCAGACGAACATTCGACACCAGATTTGAACTGCTCCGACTCCGATTTTGCAGGGTGATTCGCAATGCCAGAGACATCAAGGTCGAGGGGCACAGAGCGGAGCTTGAAAACGACGTCTTCACTGCTCATGCTGACAGAGCGCGAGTTTTGGAAATTTTGAATATTCAAATTGACTATGCATTCTAGTAGCGGCTCAGAGCGCAGCACTCCACCTGCAACACATAGGATGAAGCGATCAGAGGTTGAATCGGTCAATCCATTTTTGGGGTTGATTTCAGCTCCCAATCAGGTTTTGTATTTCCCCATGACAAACGCAATTCATCAAGAAAACCGCTCTCAGATACCGGTCCTCTAGTCTCCGGTACTTCTGGATGCTTGTGCAAATGCTCCAATTTACGAGCAGTTCAGCCAAAACGAGCAGTCCGATAAAGAGCTTTTTTGATGGTGGACTTTGTCGATGTCTCTCCAAAACTTTCCACAGCGATCTCAGTGCGTGCAGGCCAGTCTCCTTTTTTGGTTTGTCGCTCTCACTATGTCCGTGAGTTTCCAGTTTCTCACGCGAATACGCGCCTAAGCCCGGCGAAAAAAGTCCGCCTGGATTCAAGCGTTTATTCCATTCGAGCTCGCTGAGGCGAGCCGACAACACGCCGAGCCCCTCGGCCGTGAACGAGAGAGATTTTCCATGACAGACAACTCTGAACCCGAAATCAATCATCCTTATGGGGGCATTCCGCATCTTTGGCAGGGAACATTTACTCCTCCTCCGCTTGCGGACCCTGATGAACCTCAGCGCATTGTGCGTTCCCACCTTCAGAAAATTGAGTTGGGAAAATCAAGCGCCTCTTGCCGTGTCGCCTTCATCACGCGCCTTCACCGTCAGGCGGCGCTTCAGGAGTTCTGGTGCGCATCCTTTGAAGAAGCACAGGTTTATCTCAACCTCGCGGCGCACCCGGAAGTGGTCAATTTCAAGGAGCAGCTGACCCGCGTTCCTTATGTCAAAGAGGATGGGCGGGACAGCTACACCCTGGTGGATGCGCATGTTCTCCTGCGGAATGGGAAGGAGGTTTTGGTCTCCGTGAAATATGACGAAAAGGCCAATCGGGCGTCCTACCTGAAGGAAGTCGCCAACATCGCCTCTCAGGTGACGAGTGAAACCGCCGACCGCTTTGTGATTGCATCGCGGTTCTCTTTTCACCCCGCCTACAGGCAGAGCGCCCTTGCGATCCACAAGGCGCGTCGCGGATGGGATCCTGAGGCAAACGACATTGTGCTGGAGGCCGCGAACGACCTCGGTGCACGCTTCACTTTCAAAGAGCTTGTTGATGTTGCCGGGATCTCTGGTCGGGGGCACCGGGCTGCGATCCGCCTCATCGGCGACGGAGATATCGGCAAGCATCTCCTCGACGGGTTTGATGCGGGTACAGAGCTTTGGAGGGCTGTGGCATGATGTATTTCAGGAACTTTGGCAAAAATGACCGCGCCACTTTCGAAGGGCGTGAGGTGAGTAACATTCTTCCCGTAATTGACAGGAGGTCCAAGGAGGTCACGCACTACCAGTGTTCTGTCGTGCAGGCCGGTGGGGATATTGAGCTGCGCAAGTTTCGTGCAGATGAAATCCCGCACTTGATCGAGAATGAACTCCTAGTCATTGACCACGACTACTACGGCGCCGCGAGACAGCAGGATAGGGCGCTTTATGGCAAGCAGGAACTGACCGGCGCGACAGCAGCACAGAGGGAACGTATTGATCTTGTGATGTACCGGAACCGGTTGATGGACCGCTACCGGGATACGGGGATGAAGCTCACCCGGAAAGGTGTGGATGAGTTCCGCCATTTGATGGCCGCGGACTATGAAAACTACCAGGCGCGTAAGCACTACGGGACGAAGAAGGCGAATGCGTCACAAAAGCTCAACCGTCTGCCCTGCGCGGACACTCTGCTTAATACCCATCGCAAGTACCGGAAAACAGACGGAAACCCGAATGCCTTCCTTGCGCCGCTTGCGGTGCCGATCGATGATGATCTGCAGGCGAACGCTGACTTCTGTTTCGTGATGGAGCGTCTGGGTGCCTATGCCTGTGCTACAAAACCGTCGAAGAAAAAAATCATCGGCCTCTTGATCGAGGAAATCGAGAAGGTCAACGCCTATCGCAAGTCAATCGGTCATTCAGTTCTGATCCGCATTTACAGCCAGCGGACATATGAGCGCCGTATCGACCAGTACCTCGATCCGTTTGAGGTCTGCATGCAGCGTGAGGGGCTGGCAAAAGCGCAGAAGAAGTTTGGAACTTTTGAGCCCGGGCGCAAAGCGACCACAATCGGTGAGATTGTCATCATCGACGCCTGGCAGTTCCACATTGCGGTTCTGGACACCACCCGCGAAGAATGGAACCGCATGACCGAGGAGGAGCGGGCCAAAGTCAAGCGTGTCCGCCCTTGGGCTACCGTTGCTGAAGACGGGGCCAGCCGGGCTATCGTTGGGTGCTCCTTCAGCAAGACCCCCTGTGAGGCGGCCTCGCTTGAGACGCTGCGCATGATGTTCATGGATAAAACTTACATGTTCCGTGATATCGGGATTAATGACTCCAGTTGGAATTTTGCCTGCCCTGTTCAGGAAATCGTCAACGACAACGGGAGCGAGTTTGGACAACAGCCGTTTGGCGGTGCCCTGTTCTCGATGGGTACCCGGCTTCTTTCGAGTACCCAGATGAACTCACCGGCTGGTGTTTCCCACCTGCGCGGAGCAATGGAGCGGTTTTTCTGGACGTCTGATCAGAAATGGGCCCGGTACCTCCCTGGTTACACGGCGCAGAACCCGCAGGCCAGAAATGATCGGAAATTCCTGTCTGAGGCCTGTATCACGCTTGATGAACTGCAGACCCTCTACATCGCCTTTATCGCTGAATATCACAAAACGCCGCACCGCGGATTGAAGCACCGAACCCCTGCGGTCGTCTGGGAAGAGCTGACCCAAAGTGCCGAGTTTGACCTGACGCAGTTGCCGTCGCCCGGCCAGCTGCGTGAGGCCTGCGGATTTTACGCTGAGGCTAAGGTCGGCGAGGCTGGGCTCCGGTTCGCGGGTGCTGTGTATTCGAACGAGGTCATCCGTAACCAACGCAAAGCCCGCTTGATCGACCGTATTGCAGCTCCTGGTGAAACGCTTGAGATCAAGGTCGATCCGTATGATCTCGGTAGTATCTCAGTTGTTGCTAACGGCGAACTCATTTCCGTGCGCTGTCTCGACCCGAAAATGGCCGGCAAGTCCCTGCGTGAATGGGAAATGGAGAAACGCTTGGAGAGGGAACAGGCAAAAGCGGAGGAGCTTTCGCAGAAAGGTGCCCGCGACGAGGCTGCCAACCTTTGGCGCGATCTTGCCAATTCTGTCGTGCGCACCGCCGATATCGGATTCTTTGGCTATACGAAAGCAGAGGTCGAGCGCGCTGCAAAGGAGCTCGACTTTGGCAAAGGCCACCATGAGAAGCCTTTCATCGGCCGTGATGAGTACCAAGACCCTATCGTTGACGGCGGCTTCGAAACTGGCGGAATTGATCAGTTTACCGAAGAGGGTGAAAACCTCCAGGCGGATATTCCGACCAGCATGGACCGGCTCCGGTCTTCCGCTCGGAACCGTAAGCGTAAGACCCGGAAAGGGGGGGAGTGATGGCCGCCGAAGTTTCTCAGGCTGATCTGGAAGCCTATGACCGCGGCAATCAGATTGCCGATCAGGTGGTCGCCCTGGAAGCTCATTTCGAACAGACAGAGATCTATGAGGAATTCCGAAACCGCGTTTTTGGGGTCCTGGCGGCGCGTGAAGCGCGCCTCAGGGCCGGCAAAAGCGAGCTCAAGGGTGCGGCTCTGATTGGCCCGGCAGGAGCGGGCAAGTCCCGCATCGCGGAGGAAGTCATCGCTGAGTATCATGCTTTGAGCGAAGCGGCGGGCGACCGGCAGTACGGCACCCGCATTCTCAGTGTCATTGTGCCGGGGCGGGCAACCGTCAAGGAAACGCTGAAGGAGATCCTCAGGGCTCTTGGCTATCCCATCAAAAGCTCCAGGGATGAAGACTACCTAGGCCGGCTCGTGGCCGAGCAGTTCAAGGCATGCGGTATTGCTGCCCTGCACCTGGATGAGGTGCAGGACAGTGGCCGCTACAAGACCAACGACAGCATGGAGGTCTTCCTCAAAAGGTTCCGCAACATGATGCAGGACAGGGTGTGGCCGGTCTGCCTGATCATGACGGCCACGCCGGAGGGGCGCCATATGATCAATCATGACGCCACTTTTACCCGCCGGCTTCGGCCTATCGAAATCAAGCCTGTCACCTTTGCCAAGGACGGGTCCGCTATCAGGAGTGCTTTGGTTCAGCTGTTTCGGAAAGCTGGCGTGAAGGATTCCGGCATTCTGAGCATCGATGAATTCATCAAGATCCTGCTCCATGCTTCGGCTGGCCGGTTTGGGGTGGCAATGGAAATGTCTATCGAAGCCATCGGCGAATGCCTTTCCGATGAGAATGATGAGATCGACATGGCCTATTTTGCAGACGCCTATGCTCTCCGCATGGGCTGCGATGACGAGATGAATCCCTTTGTTTCTGAACACTGGCGGACCATCGATACCTTGTCCGCTTTGCAGAGGTATGAGGAAGACCGTCAAAAAAGGAGGCGCAAGACAAAATCGCGCTGACGCAAATTAGCCGCTGCACTATGAACCGCCCTTTTGGGCGGTTTTTTTGTGCCTAGCCCATGGCTGTGGCAGGATTGGGGAGAATTCCGATACGGGTTTTAGCTGCCGGAGTACGGGTTTCAAGGGACGCAATACGGATTCCGCTTTGTCGCACATACCGCTAAGTCATTGATTTTGCTTGATCGGAAATTTGGCCAATACGGACTTTTGCTGTCGGACGATAGCCAATGAGCAGCCCCACTTGAGTGGTCCAAATTGAAAGTTAGTGCATGGTTGGCCTTTGGTCCATCGGGACGATGGCCTCTGGCGCAGGTGGGCGGTAGCCCAGAGCACTGTGGGGTCGTTTGGTGTTGTAGTGTTTTCTCCAGCTTTCGATAATGATCTGGGCCTCTCGTAACGAATAGAAGATTTCACCGTTCAGCAATTCATCCCGCATTCGCCCATTGAAGCTCTCGCAGTATCCGTTCTCCCATGGCGATCCAGGCTCGATGTATGCGGCCTTGGCCCCGACAGCCTTGATCCAGCCTCTGACGGCCTCAGCAATGAACTCAGGGCCATTATCTGATCGGATGTAAGAGGGCACGCCTCGCAGAATGAACAGATCCGTCAGAGCATCAATGACTTCGTTCGCGTTCAGCTTCCGCTTCACCCGGATCGCAAGACATTCCCGGCTGTGTTCGTCCAGAATGTTCAATGTCCTGAAAGCCCTGCCATCATCTGTTCGGTGATGCAC
>FREY01000018.1 GCA_900143635.1 Rhodobacteraceae bacterium Alg231-04 | reverse complement strand
GTTCTATCCAGATTGTTCCGACGGCTCTTTCTGGAAGGGCTGCTTGCCCTGTACCGTGCCGGTGATCTGTCCTTCTTTGGCGATTTTACTGGGTTGGCTGATCCCGGCGCCTTCACCACCTATCTCGCCCCGTTGCGCAAAACCGAATGGGTGGTCTATGCCAAACCACCCTTTGGTGGGCCAGAAGCGGTGCTGGCATATCTCAGCCGGTACACCCACAGGGTGGCGATCTCAAACAGCCGCCTGATCAGCGCCGACACCCAGACCGTCGCATTCCACTGGAAGGACTACCGGATCAAAACCGGCGACCGCAAATCCGTCATGCGGTTGGCCACGGATGAGTTTATCCGCCGTTTCCTGATCCACGTCCTCCCGGACGGCTTCCATCGCATCCGCCACTACGGCCTTCTGGCTGGTTCCATCCGCAAGCCCAATATTGCCAAAGCCCGGTCTCTGCTTGCGGCAGAAACGGCCAAACCGGATGACCCGCCAACCGCCGAGGTTGTTCCGCTCACTCTGCGCGAACCATGCCCCGACTGCGGTGGCCCGATGCGCATCATCGAGACCTTCAGGCGCGGGCAACTGCCACTGACGCGCGCACCTCCCGAAAGACAGGCAGCATGATGGAACGCCCCTCATTCCACCATAATTGGATCCTGAAATGCACCGCGTTCCGGGCCGTACCCGATTTGCGTCCTGCCGCGATGATCATGCCCAAATGGCTCCGAACCACTGTCAAACAAACCCATCAGTTTTGGAAAACTACGCCGCAACCCATTCTCCCTGGGTTGCTCAACCATTCGCGGTCCCCGCAAATAGCATCAACGGGCACAATCCCGACTATGCTTTCCCCATAGGAACCGTCAAGGCCACGCGGCTTCCACCTTGGGAGGATTTCCAACGCGAGCCGCAGTAAGTCCACGCCGAAACCTGGCACTCCGGCCCGCATCGAAAATCCTTCACCAAAGGAGAAGTCCATCCGGTCGGCTTACGCCGCGGTGCGGCTTACGCATTCCTGCTATTCGTGGTCTTGCAGAGTTTGCCAATTTCAGAGCCATTTTATTGCACCGCCAGTGGCAGGATGTACCTGTCTACGCTGCGACCTGCGAGTTTGAACAGTGTTCTGTCAGCTCTGCCTTTGGAAGCCCAAACCGACAAGGCCTTCACTTCATTTGATACATTGCGCGGTGAACTGGAGCATTTATGGGAGCGGGGATGTCCAACCGATGATGAGGAGTTCCTGATTGGCATGGCGGCAGTTGCTTTGCCCATTCTGGAACAACAAGACAGGTTGATGGCAATTCTGTCGGTCCACGCTCGGGTACAACGCCATTCATTTCTTTATGTATTGGAGTTTCTGAAACCGCTACAACAAGCCGCAATGCAACTGACAGAGCTTCACGCGGACCAGTCGGCGAACTCGCGGCACTCAGACCTCTTCAACGCTGTAACAATCTGCCCTTAGCGCGACGCTTCTGACGCCCATGTGTGATCGTAGTTTTTCAATTCTGCAATTGTTGTCACACCAATCTGTGCCATGGTCAGACTGACCTCCTGCGCCAGCAAGTTCCATACCACCCGCAACCCTTCGATGCCGCCGGCAGCGATAGCGAACAGCAGTATGCGGCCAAGAAAGACAAAGTCCGCACCCATAGCATAGGCTTTGACGATGTCTTCGCCCGACCGGATTCCTGAATCAAAGAACAATGGGAAATCCGGGCCAAGTGTTGTGCGTATTTCGCGCAGCGCCAGAATGGCAGGTGGGGCGCTGTCCAGCTGGCGGCTTCCGTGATTGGATACCTGGATTGCATCTGCACCCGCATCGCGCAGGCGCAGTGCGTCCTCGGGGTGTAAAACGCCTTTCACCACCAGTTTTCCGGGCCAAGCCGAGCGCAGCTTGTCGAAATAGCTCCAATCCGCGGCTGCGCGGCTTTCTGCGCGGTCAAAGACATACTTTTTGCCGTCAAAGTTTGCCATTGTCGGCGCGCCATTTGCCAGCGTTGTCAAAGACCAGCGTGGGTGCCTGGCAAAATCGACAAACTGCCGCGGGCCGATGCGAAACGGCATCTTGAACCCATGGCGCAGCTCGCGTGGGCGGCGTCCAACCTCGGGTACGTCCAGGGTCAGGACCAGAGTGCTGTATCCTGCCTCTTTAGCGCGCTCGACCAGCTTCATGGTGCCGCTGCCGTCGCCGCTGAAATAGAGTTGAAACCAAGCCGTCCCACCGGATGCCTTGAGCAGAGTTTCCAAATCGGTAGAAGCCACGGTTGAAACACCATGCGGCACCCGACTTTCACGCGCGACTTTGGCCAGCATCAGATCCGCGCCGGGGGCTGCAAGATTGCACATGCCCATAGGGCTGATGCCAAACGGGCGTAGCATCAGCTTGTCAAATAGGGTGACCGACAGATCGCGCTTGCTGACATTTCGCAGCACCCGTGGTGCCAGGCGGATATCCTGTATCGCCTTGTGGCTCAGCACGGCTCCGTGTTCTTGGCCCGCTGCGCCGTCGATATAGTCAAAGACCATCCACGGCAGCCGTCTGCGCGCCAACCGGCGCGCATCGGCAGTGGAATGAATGCCTGTGTCAAACAGCATGTCTCGCCTTATGCCTGAACTGATTTCATGAACCGGTCGCGGATCACGACAGGATCCATGGTGATCACCGGAACCTTGATATTGCCGCTTTCGCATTTGGAAACGATGATCGTCATCTGGTCGCCGTCCAGTGCGGCCTGCAGGGCCTTGCCAGTGTCTTTGGCGGCGACTTCAACAACGTTTTCACATCCGCAGGCGCGCGCGACCTCTGTCAGCGAGGTTTTCTTGCCTGCATAGGTCGGCTGATCACCGGTCGAGCCATAGCTGCCATTGTCGATGATCAGCAGGATATAGTTATCCGCCACGTTGTTGGCGATCGTCGGCAAGGTTCCAAAGTTGGTCAGAACCGACCCGTCACCGTCGATCGAGATGACCTTTTTGTCCTGCGCCAGCGCCAGGCCGAAGCCGATGGAGGAGGACAGACCCATGGTGCCAAGCATGTAGAAGTTGGTTGGTTGATCGTCGATCATATGCAGCTCTTGGCTGGGCAGACCAATGTTGCAGACCACCAGTTGGTCACGCAGGATCGGGGCGATATCTTTCAGAATTTCAGAACGGATCATTGGTCGCCGTAGCCTCCCCAGAAATTGGCGTCGGTCAGAATGGCGACCGGCTTGTTGCACATGAAAGTGTATTTCAGGATCTCGTTCAGCTCATCCGCGTCCGACTGGGTGTGAAAATGATAGGTCGGGATATTCATCTGAGCCAGCAGCGCCTTGGTGTGCAGTGCCATTTCGACCTGACAGGCGACCGGTTCGCGCAGCTCACCGCGATATGAGATCAGCATTGGCAGCGGCATCCGGTAGTATTGGATCAATGTCGCCAGCGTGTTGATGGTCACGCCGATAGCTGTGTTCTGCATGATGATCGCGGGGCGTTTGCCGCCCATCCAGGCACCGGCGCACAGGCCCATGCCTTCGTCTTCCTTGTTTGAGGGCACGTGAAGAACGCCGGGGCGGGCGTCGATTTCATCGATGACGCCGGCAAGTTGTTTACAAGGTACGGTGGTGACGAAACTGATGTCGTTGGCAACCAGATCATCAACAATTTTCGTGTTGATAGACACGTAGAGTCTCCTTTGGAAAGAAAGTTATCGCAGGACGATGACGGCGCAGGGCGCGTGGCGGACGATCCGGGCGGCGGTGGTGCCCAGGAAATAGTCCCGCAGGCCGGGCTTGTGGGACCCGACGATGATGGCATTGGCGCCGATTTCAGCGGCATATTCGGTGATGGTGCGGCTGGAGTGGCCTTTGAGGATCACAGGTTTCACACTTTTGGCCCCGTCAACCCGTGCGCTAAGCGAACGTTTGGCATCCTCATAGGCCTTTTGGACCAGATCCTCGTCCAGATAGGTGCTGACCGATCCGCTGGGCGGCTCATAAACATGCACGGCGATGATCTCTGCATCTGTTCCACCCAGCCGCTGCGCGGTCTCCAAGGCTTGTGCGGCAAAACCATGTTCCAGTGAAAGGGCGAGGATAATCTTGTCATACATTGGTCAGATCCTTTCCGGCGTTGTTTCTGGTTGCAGCAAGATTTTTGGCGCGGCCACGTTGCCATTGCGGATGTCACGGAACGCTTCTGCGCCTTCTGAAAGCGGGCGAACCTCGGGCCAATCGAGTGGTCCCAAGCGGCCGTCGAATATTGCCTGTGCCGTCTGTGAGAAATCCTCGGCCGTATAGGTATAGGTGCCGATGAAAGTGATTTCCTGCAGGGTCAGACGGCGGATGTCCAACCCGCCGGTGTCCTCGCCCAACCCGATATGTCCGATCACCCCGCCGGGCCGCGCACTGGCTGACGCCGCAGCGCGTGTCGCCGCAAAGCCGACCCCGTCGATCACCACATCAAACAGAGTATCTGGCGGTGGGGCCGCGACCACAGTTTGGCCGCAGTGTTCAATCAGATGGTCGCGCCGGGTTGGATTGGGTTCAACAATCGTGACATCCGCAATGCCTTGTGCCTTCAGGCTCAGCACGGCACCCAGTCCGATGGCCCCACCTCCCAGCACAAGGGCCCGGTCTCGTGTGCCGTACAATGCAGACAAGGACAACTGAACGGTGTGCCAACCACATGCGATAGGTTCGGCCAGGGCTGCCTTGGACAAAGCGATGCCATCCGGCACACTCACTAGATTTCTGTCCGGCATCGCTACCAGTTCGGCAAAGCCGCCTTCCCGTGGTGGCATCGAGATGATTTGTCGATCAGGACAGAGGTTATCACGCCCGTCCAGACAGGCCGGGCAGGTGCCGCAGGTGACCAGCGGATTGACCGTCACCCTTTCGCCATCGCGCGCACCGCCTTCGATCACGCCGGCGACCTCGTGCCCCAGAATAAGCGGTGCAGGACGCCGATTGTCGTGACCGAGGTAGGCATGCATGTCCGAACCGCAAACCCCCACAACGGCGATCCGAACGAGCTGTTCGCCGAGCGCAGGGGTTGGGTCCGGAACATCAAGGTAATCCAGCTCTTCAGGGCCGATATACACTAAGGCTTTCATTTTGCGGTAAAACCTCCGTCCACCATCAAGACTTGCCCGGTTACATAGGCCGAAGCGTCAGAGCATAGGAACAACAGCGGACCATCCAGATCTTCGGGTTCGCCGTTCCGTCCGATACAAGTCTGCGCAGCATTCCCCGCAGCACGTTCTGGATCGTTGAACACTGCAGCGGTCAGTTCAGTGCGGAAAAACCCTGGCCCAATGGCGTTGGCTGTGATGCCATGCGGAGACCAGGCTTCTGCCATGGCGCGGGTCAGCTGGGCGATCCCTGCTTTACTCGCGCCATACGCGATGCCGCCGGGAAAGGCGCGAGTGGATTGCAAGGAGGCAAAGTTGACAATCCGCCCCCAGCCTTTGGCTTTCATGCCCTCGATGAGGTGTTGGCTAAGAAAGAAGGGCGCCGACAGGTTCAATCCCATTGTCATGTCCCAACCCTCCGGCGTAACGTCATCAGCTGTCTGGCGGGTGTTGATGCCGGCCGCATGGATCAGAATGTCCGGCACGCCAAAGGGTTCGGAAACCTGCCCGGCCAGATCCGCCAGCGCGTCGCGTTCAGATATATCAAAAGGCACAGCATGGGTTTCTCCACCTGCCTCCGCCTGCCAACGTGCCAGGGCGTCCTCACGACGCGCAACGCCCACGACCTTTGCCCCGGCTTGCGCCAATACGGATGCCGCCTGCCTGCCAAGACCGGAACTGGCTCCGGTTACACAAGCGACCTTGCCCCGAACAGAAAAGAGATTGCGCGGATCAGCCATTGGCGGTCAGATCAAAGGTTTCATCGGGGAAGTATTTCGCCAGCCGCACATCGGCCGCGCGTGCGTGGCCTTCCATCCCTTCCAGCCGCGAGATGCGGGCAGTGGCTTCGGCCACGGGTTTGGAGCCTTCCCGAGTGGCCCGCTGCCAGGTAACGATCTTCATGTATTTATGAACCGAGAGCCCACCGGTATAACTGGCAGCACCAGAGGTCGGCAGCACGTGGTTGGTGCCTGCCGCCTTATCGCCATAAGACACCGTTGTTTCCTCTCCCAGGAACAGCGAGCCATAGCAGGTCAGTCGCTCCAGCCACCAGGGCAGATCTTCGGCCTGCACGGTCAGGTGCTCAGGCGCGTAGTCGTCAGATGTGGCTGCCATTTCTTCGCGATCTGAACAGACGATCACCTCGGCATAGTCGCGCCACGCGGCGGCGGCGTTTTCGCGGTTCACCTCGGGCAGGTCGTCGATCAGAACCGGGACGCGGGCCATGACTTCTTCGGCCAGCGCGCGGCAATCGGTGACCAGCCAGACCGGTGAATTGTAGCCATGTTCGGCTTGGCTGACCAAATCGGTCGCCACGATATGGGGATCTGCGCCCTTGTCAGCAAGGATCAGGCTGTCGGTTGGGCCCGCGATCATATCGATGCCGACGCGGCCAAACAAAATCCGCTTGGCCTCAGCGACAAACTGGTTGCCGGGACCGACCAGAATATTGGCCTTGGGCAGGCCAAACAGGCCGAAGGTCATAGCGGCGACACCCTGAACGCCGCCCATGGCCATGATTTTGTCGGCGCCGCTGATATGGGCCGCGTAAACAATTGCAGGTGCAATGCCGATGCCGGGGCGTGGGGGTGAACAGGCGGTGATGTGTTTGCAACCCGCCACTTTGGCCGTTGTCACGGTCATGATTGCGCTGGCGACATGGCTGTAGCGCCCGCCGGGCGCGTAACAGCCTGCTGCATCCACCGGGATCGCCTTTTGGCCGGCTGTCAGCCCCGGCACGATCTCGTATTCCACATCTGCGACCGTGGATTTTTGCCGTTCGGCAAAGCGTTTCACGTTGTCGTGGGCAAATTGTATGTCGGCCTTCAACTTATCCGGAACCAGCGCGCAAGCGGCGTCAATTTCTTCCGGGGTCAGCAGGACATTGCCTTCGTACTTATCGAACTTGGCAGCATAATCTAGCGCCGCAGCGTCGCCGCCTTCCTCAATATCCGCGAGGATCTTGACCACCGTTTCATGCACATCGGAGGCATCGGACTTGGAGGTTAGCGCCGCTTTTTTAAAGTATTCACGAGCCATTTTATGAGGTCCTATTTGTAGATGTCGGGGAGCAGGCTGGTGGAGATTGCCGGCACATAGGCAATCAGCAGCACAACCAGAAGCATGAAGAAAACAAAGGGTACGGCGCGGGCTGCGATCTTGAGGATCGATTCACCGGTGATGCCGGACACCACGAAAAGGTTGAGCCCGAGTGGCGGGGTGATAAAGCCAACCCCCAGCGCCGTGATCATCATGATGCAAAACTGGATCTCGTTCATGCCGATGTTGTCTGCCAACGGCTTCAGGATCGGCGCGAGGATCACGATGTTGGGCGTGGTTTCCATCACGCAACCAGCCGCAATCAGAATGCCGATCATCAGCAGGATCAGGACATAGGGATCTTCGGTGAGGGAGGTCACCGCGGTGACAAACCCCTGCGGGACGCCCATGATGGCCAGCGCTTCAGCGAGCGGCGCCGAAAACGCGATGATCGGCAGAATGATCCCGTTCACCTTGGCCGAGGAAACCAGCATCGCCGGGAAGTCCGACAGCCTTAGCGTGCCAAGGATGAAGCCCATGATGATGGTGACGACAACGGCTGTTGCACCTGCCTCGGTCGGGGTGAGGCGGCCAGAGAAAATGCCGTAGAAGATGATGCCGGGCACGATGAACGCATACCAGTCCGATGCTAGCGCCCGACGCAGGTTGGCGAACCATTCGCCCACACTTATATTGCCGCCGCCCTCGTAGCCGTAGATCCGGTTGACGACGATATTGGTGACCAGGATCGAAATGAGGATGGCAAGGCCGGGGATCAGCGCTGCCAAAAACAGTGTCGAGGCGGATATGCCCAGCACAAGGCCGATGATAATATAGGCGATGGAAGGCGGGATCAGAATGCCCGTACAGGCACCGGCTGCAACCAAGGCGCAGGCATAGGGGCGCGGATATCCGCTTTCAACCAACCGGGCGATGGTCATTCGGCCAACGGCAGCAGCACCCGCCGCGTCCGAGCCCGAAATGGCAGCAAACATGCCGCAGACCAGTACAGTAGCAGAGCCAAATCCGCCCTTGGCCCAGCAGGTCAGCGCCTCGGCCACGTTCAGAAACTTGCGGCTGAGCCCGGTGCGCACCAGTACGTCGCCAGTAAGGATAAACAGCGGGACAGCGGTCAGTGCGAAGGCGTCGATGCCGGCAAAAAGGCTCTCGCCGACCAGGCTGAGTGGCAGGTCTCCGGACATCACCAGCATCAGGATCGCGGCCGATCCGATCGAGGCCCAGACCGGCACGGCCATAGCGATGAGACCAACAAAGAGGATTACAGGAAGGTAGAAATCCCAACCCAGCTCGACCGTTTGTTGAAGGTTATTCCAGAGCATCGTGTCGTCCTTCAATCAAACAGCTTGTCGCCTTCGTAGACGGGGGTGCCGTCACGAAGGGATCGGAAATCCCGCAGGAAGGATTGGATGAGCCGGAAAATCATCAGCGTGAAACCCACGGGGACCGCTGACAGAAACCAGACTTTGGATATGCGCAGGCCATCCGTCACAGAGCCAAATTTGGCCGAGACCAGAACGGTTTCAAACGACCAGTAGAGTGCCACCAGAGCGACTGCGAACATCACCAGATCACCAAAGATGTAGACCACCGCCTTGGGCCGATTGCCAAGGTAGTGAAGCAGCACGTCGATGCGGATATGAGCCCGTTCCTTTACCGCTGCTGCCGCACCAACCCAGGCGAGGTAGATAAAGGAATAACGGACAATTTCTTCGCCCCAGATCGAGGAATAGGAGAACACCTCGCGGCGCAGCACCTCGATGGCCATAGTGATGACAAGCATCACGTAGAAGACCAGAAGCAGCCAGCGTTCGGCGTTTTGATCAATGCGTTTCAGGAGGTTCATCTCGGGTCCCGGTGTCCAAAGGAAAGGGGACCGGCACCGTTATTAGCGCCGGTAGAGAACAGAAAAGGCGGGAGCCCCGAAGGGCCCCCGAGGGAGAGATTTATGCGTCGTGGACGAAGTATTTGCCTTGGGTACCCGCTGCTTCTTCCAGCTTGGCAAAGGCATCCATTGACCCAGCGAGGTCTTTCTTGAACTCGTCCCATTCTGGGCGCTGATAGCCGCCTGCCGCCTGCCATTCACCCAGCTGATCGTCGCTGAGGGAATGGAACTCGACGCCGGATTTTGCCAGTTCTGACATCGCATAAGCACGCGCCGACGGAACCTTGGACAGGTTCTGGTGGGCGGTCATTTCCGATCCCCACATGACACCTTCCTGCACATCGGCTGGCAAGCTGTTGAACCACTCCAGATTACAGGAATAGACTTGGCTGTCCGGCACCGCCTGGGTGAATGTCACATGGCTGAGGATATCCTTGAAGCCAAAGACGTAGAGCGCGCCAACAGACGGATCCAGCGCATCAGCCACGCCCTGTTTGATTGCCGAAGGCGTTTCACCCCAGGCCACCGGCGTCGGGTTGGCGCCGACAAGGCGGTAGTACTGCTGCAGCATCTTGGACCCCGGCACGCGGAATTTCACGCCGCTCAGATCACCCGGTGACAGAACCGCGCCGGCACCGCCTTTGCGCACCGCAACAACACGCGGGTCGATGTTGACGTAAAACAGCGCCTTGAACCCTGCAGCCTCTACCTTGGGGTGGACTTCGGTTTTCCAGTGATCCGAATTCACCAAGTTGGTGAAGCGCTGATTTGAACCGCACAGATAAGGCATGTTGATCAGATCAACGGTCGAGGCGAAGGGCGCGAAGTTGGACAGTGAATGCTGCGCCGCCTGAATGGTGCCGCCCTGTACCTTTTGCACCAATGCGCCGCCGGCGCCCAGCTGCCCACCGGGGGCGAGTTTGACATAGACCTTGCCATTGGTGGCGTTCTGGATGTTTTCTTTCAGGTCCAGCTGCATGATCGGATAGCTGCGCGACGCACCCAGAACATAGGCCGTGGCTAGCGTCATGATATGGTCGGCGGCCTTCTCGCGTTCGCGCTCTTCCTTGTTGGTCTGCGCGGCAGCTTCGGTCGACCAAAGCGTACCAGCAGCACCGGCAACCAGGGCTGCGGTAAAGCTGCCAGTGCCGGCCAGTTTCAAAAAGTTCCGGCGCGTGGCCGAGGCAATGTCTTTGTCGTTCCGATCCATGTTTTCCTCCCGATGGACAGTTCAATGCTGCTGTTCGTTTTTGTTTTTTTCAGCAGCTTCTCTTTTCAGAATTGCCGCCACGAACGTGATCGAGGCGGCAAGCAGAACCAGCATTTCGGACACATCCCCCAGAAACCTCCCCATCCCCATAGAACCCAGAACAACATTCGCGGCGAAGGCGGCAAACAACAGCAGGGCAAGGGGCAGAAACATTGGATTCTCCGGAACAACAGTGAAGAGCTCGATTCGCCAGACCAATGTAAGCGCTTACATTACATTCATGCAAGCGCTTACATTGGTAGGTCGTCCATAATGTTGGTATCCTGTTGAAATTGAAGTGCGACAGCGCGAAAATCAGACTAGATAGCCCACCTATGGACCATGAAGACCCAAAGATGGATCACATCCCAACACTCGCAGACGTTGCGCGCCATGCCGGGGTGTCGACGGCAACAGTGTCGCGCTGCCTCAATTCACCCGACAAAGTCGTTGAGAAAACCCGAAGCAAGGTTTTAGAGGCCGTGCGCGAATTGGGCTACGCGCCGAATTTTAACGCCCGCGCTTTGGCCGCCAAGCGTACCAACACAATTGGCGCGATCATTCCGACGATGGAAAATGCGATTTTTGCGCGTGGTCTTCAGGCGTTTCAGGACGAGCTGCGCCAGAATGGGGTCACATTGCTGGTCGCATCTTCCTCTTACCAACCTGATCAGGAAGAAGAGCAGATCCGCACGCTGGTGTCCCGTGGCGCTGATGGATTGTTGCTGATCGGGTATCGCAGGGATCCCAAGATCTACGAGTTCTTGAAACGTCAGGGCATTCCAGTTGTTGTCTCATGGGCCTTTGATCCGGACAGCGATGTTTCAACCGTCGGCTTCGATAACTACGGGGCGATGAAGTCACTGGCGGAAAAGGTGATCAGTATGGGTCATCGTCGCATCGCCACGATCACCGCCACGACCGATGGAAATGACAGGGCCAGCGAACGTTTGAAAGGCATTCAGGCTGCAATGGACGAGGCCGGTCTTTCGAAGGACGATCTGTCTATTGTCCAAACGGCCTACGGAATTGACGAAGGCGGAGCGGCCTTGAACCATCTAATGGATCTTCCGACCCCACCGTCAGTTGTCATGTGCGGCAACGATGTTCTGGCAGTTGGTGTTATCGCCATGGCAAAGGAGCGTGGAATAAGTGTTCCCGCAGAATTGTCTGTGACCGGCTTTGATGACATTGAAATCGCCAAGATTTCCTCCCCTCCCCTCACTACAGTGCATGTTCCGCACCGACGCATGGGGCTTGAGGCCGCAAAACTGCTTATTGGCATGCTAGGATCAAACAAGTCGGGCACGAGAACCTTGATTGGCACCACTGTGAAAATGCGTGAATCCTTGTCCGAATTCTCGGAGTTGTGAAGGCACTTTTCGGCTCATGGTAAGCCTTCTTACGAACCACAAGAGCTCGGACCGGGCGCAGTTCGGAAATAAAGCCCCCAAACGTGCCTTCCATCGGGGCCGGTATCACATACCCATGCCAAAGTGGAAGTCTGCACCGGTTGTTAGCTGCCAATTACAATGTGATTGCAATCTAGGTAGGACCGAGCGGCAGCTTTGCGCAGATAGTGACCCTTGCAGACTCGGGGCAGCGGAGCGCAGTTTTAAGTCAGACCGGCCCACAGCCGCCGCCCGCCCTTTATCTATATGCTGCGATGCGGCCCCGTGGAAGCGGGCTTTCGCCGCAAGTGCCAACTCGTAACATGGCGAATTCACACAGAGCGCGCACAGAGCAGACATTTGGGCGCTTCGTCAGATGTTGCGGAAACAATGCCCGGAGACCGGCCAACAGATCATCTCTAATCTACGATTCAGCCTGCTACTGTCGCTACTCGTCTCTAAGACGAAGTTAAACTGATTATTTTGATCCGCCCCTGCAGGAATAGTGGGCCCGGCTGGATGACAGGCTTGGACATGGGCAGCTGAACGACACCAAGAAGTGGTGGTGGGACCTGGAGATGAAACTTGATGGCGGCTACAAGGAGCCCGCCCAGTCCACAAACCGGCGGAGCCTGCAACCTGAGCTTGACCTCAAATACGAGGATCAGACGCTTGCCGTTTACCCGGCCAATTTAGCGCCCTGGCCTTGGCCCTATCCCTTCCCGATGGACCGCGAGGCAGGCATTCAGGCCTATAAGGACATGATTTCAGCGGCGGGCTACAAGGCGCGGCTGGCGGCCGGTGACACCCAAGGTCTGGCTCATGAGAGGCCTGATTTCAACGATGCACCGGTGATCATGGCGCGGGTTTCGAAGGCCGAGCAAATGACGGCAGATGTCACCAAATACGAATTTGCAGCATGGGATGGCAGCCCAATGCCCGACTGGACTGCCGGGGCCCATCTGGATGTCGTGGTGACACCTGAATTCCTGCGTCAGTACTCGATGTCGGGCGATCCGGCTGAGACGGGAAAATACCAGATCGGTGTGCTGCGCGAGGACGAGGGCCGCGGCGGGTCGAAGATGCTGCACAGGATATTCAACGAAGGCAGGCGCGTTTTCATCTCCAAACCGATCAACCATTTCGAACTGATTGAGGACGCCAGCAGGACCTTCCTCATGGGGGGCGGCATCGGCATCACCCCGATGATAGCATTTGCCCACCGCCTGCACACTTTGGGCAAACCGTTCGAGCTGCATTACTCGGCCAGCCGGATGGATGGCGCTGGCTTTATCAGCGATCTCAAGGCAATGCCCTGGGCCGGTCAAGTCGCCTTCCATTTCTCTGATCAAGGCAGCCGCGCTGATCTAGATGCTGTACTGAACGGGTATCGTGAAGGATGGCACGTCTAAACCTGTGGGCCCGACCGGTTCATGGAGGGCGTCATGCAGGCTGCCGAACGTCAAGGCTTCCCGGATGAGGCCAGGCATCTTGAGTATTTCTCCGTTCCAGAGCAGCCCGACTACGTGAACCATGCCTTTACCGTGAAACTCTCGGAGACAGGCAAGGAATTCGAAGTTCCGAAAGATAAGGCAATCTCGGATGTGCTTCTCGAAAATGGGGTCCATGTGGATGTGAAATGTGCTGACGGAATCTGCGGCGTATGCAAATGCGGGCTTGTCTCCGGTGACGTAGAACACCGTGATTTTGTTCTGTCCAAGGCTCAGCAGCAACGCGAGATCGTCACGTGTCAGTCAAGAGCAAGCAGTGAAGGAGCCACGATCACGCTTGATCTTTGAGGCGTATGGTCCGCTTGATTTGATCGCTTTGCCTGCACATGATCAAACCTGTTTTTCCTTGACGACATACTTGTTTGCGTCTGGTAAAGTTTGGGCGTTTCCGGAGACAACCCCACCTGTTGTAAAAGGGGTCTGAGCAGGGAATTATAAGCTTCCCGTCCGCTTCTGGCGCTTCTTGTTCGGTTCTTTGATTGAATGGAATAACGATTTCCCGCCTTAATCGTCTGGTCACCCTTGGCGACTCCGGCACTAAACAAAGGTTGCATTGAGCTAATTTTCGGCCGACGGGTGGCTCTCTTCAACCAACCGGATGATCTCCAGTTTTTCAGATGCGGGGTATCTCATTCTTGGTCGCCCCCACCGTCGAACATGCTTTTTTTCAGCTGACGGAGTTCGAGCGTCTGTTCAGCCACCTTCGTCGGGAAAACGCCCCACTGGGGCCTTTTCTGATCCCCCTTAGTCCTTCAGGTCGCGGGCCTCTCGGCGCAAGTCCTTGACCTCGTCGGACGTGGCAGCACGGGCGGTGTCGCCCGCCGACCGCTTCTTCCCGGCATCCATGAAGTCCTTCGACCATTTGTAGTAAACGCCTTGGGAAATCCCTTCGCGGCGGCACAACTCTGCAATGCTATCCTCGCCACGTAGGCCGTCCAGCACGATCCTGATCTTCTCTTCGGATGAATACTGCTTGCGGGTCGCACGCTTGATGTCTTTGATGATCTTCTCGCCAGAGCTCTTTGCTGTCTTTCTCATCGTCCACTCCTCAGTGGCAACGATGAGCCAGAATCACTCTCTTATCAAATTACCCTATTTGGCCCCATTCGCGCTGATGTCAGACACTCCCTACGAGAAGCTCAAATCATCATCGAAAGATGGAGGAAACACTACAACACCAAACGACCACACAGTGCCCTGAGCTACCGCCCACCTGCGCCAGAGGCCATCATCCCGATAGACCAAAGACCAACCATGCAATAACTTTCTAATCGGACCACTCAAGTGGGGCTGCTCAGACTGTTCCAAGCTGCCACCTGATCGCTTGGCCACGGTTACTCGAAGTAGCTGGGGTGCGTCTTGTGAATGAAGTCGATGGTTTCATCCAGGCGGGAAAGATGCTTTCTGACTGAGGCTTGCGCTTGGTCATGGTTGCCTGCCGCTATGGCCTTTGCAATCTCTCTGTGATCGGCGAGGATTGCGTCTGCGGCACTGCCCTTTTCAAGACTGAGCATACAAAGTCGGTCAACCATTTGCTTTGTTTCTAGTATCACATCAAAGGCCATCGGATTGCCGCTGAGCACGCAGATCAACTTGTGAAAGTCATAGTCCCGCGCGTGAAACGCGGATAGATCACCGTCATTTATCGCCTGCTCTTGTAAGGTGAGATTTTCTGCAAGTTTTGCTTCACGTGTTGAGTCCCAAACCTCCATTGCTCGATGGAGGATCTCCAGCTCCACCGCCATTCTAACCAATCGAGCGAGAGCCACACGCTCCATCGAAAACCCCCGAACTACGGTCGCCTTTTGGGGTCGTATTACGAGCAGATCTTCGTTGCCAAGCCTTGTGAATGCATTGCGAACAGGTTGGCGGGATACGCCGAATCGCCGCGCTACCTCAGTTTCGGAAAGCTTTGTGCCGGGAAGAATTTCAAGCGAAGTGATCTCGTTGTGTAGCGCTTCATAGACCGCATCGGTTGTGGTTCGTCTTACAATTTCTTCCACGGTATTTTGCTTGCGCCCTCTATCTTGGTCAGGTTTGAAATGCCGGTTCACTGTTACGGCATTGAAACCGAAAAACATTTCACTGGGTTTTGCGTGAGCGAACCAGTGAATTCCTATTCCCTATCAAATGCTCTGCGCGGCTGACTGTCAAGCAATCTAGTATCCTAGTCGACCACTGTTGACACAACTTGGATACTAGTGTCCCTATGGAGTGGCAGCGATTCTGGTTCCTGGAGGACATCGAGTGCTTAACGGCGCGCGGTCTCTGAAATTCCATGAAGTCCAAATGCTGTCCAAAATTAATAGGGGAGGAGAGCCCATGACTTTTACGAAATCGTTCTTTGCAACTGCGGCCGCTGTGGCATTCGTTGCAACTTCAGCTTCAGCTGACACCTGGCGCGCCTGGAACATCCACAACGACGGCCATCCTAACACTGCAGCAATGGACAAATTTGCTGAACTGGTAGGCACTGCCACAGGTGGCGAAGTTACTGTCGATGTATTCCACGGCGGTGTACTTGGATCCCAACCGGATGCACTAGAACAGGTTCGCATCGGTGCAATCGAAGTAGGCAACTTCAATCTCGGCCCTATTGGTCCGATGGTGAACGAAGCCAACCTTGTATCCCTTCCGTTCATCTTCAAAAGTGTGCCGCACATGTTCCGCGTACTGGACGGTGAGGCCGGTGACGTTGTCGCCGCTGCGATGGGCGAAGCAGGTGTTCTGCCGCTGGCATACTTTGATGCGGGTGCACGCTCGTTCTACAGCCAAAAACCGATCAACACGCCGGCAGATGTCGAAGGTCTGAAGATCCGCGTGATGAACAACGACCTGTATACCTCGATGATTTCTGCTATGGGCGGCAACCCATCTCCAATGGCGTTCTCCGAAGTTCAGCAAGCCCTGAAAACCGGCGTTGTTGATGGCGCGGAAAACAACTTCCCGTCGTTCAAGAATGTCGGTCACTTTGAAGTCACCACAAACTACTCTTTGTCCGAGCACCTGATCATCCCCGAGTGTATCTGTGTGAACACGGCCAAATTCAATGCGCTGTCGCCTGAGATGCAAACCGCAGTCCGCGATGCGGCAAAAGAAGCTGCATTGTACCAGCGTGAACTGTGGGCTGTTGGCTCCGAACAAGCGCGTAAAGACGTTGAAGCCGCTGGCATCGTGGTCAACGAAATCGCCGACAAAGGCCCATTCCAGTCCGCAATGGATACGGTTTATGCAGACTACCTGGCTGCAAATCCTGACATGAAGGCGCTGGTCGAGATGGCGCAAGCCACGGAATAAGTTTCCTTAACAGATTAACTTTGAGCGCCCGGCTCCACAAAATGGACGCCGGGCGTTTTGCCTAAAAGGAAATCCTATGCAAGAGCCTGATACCCCCCCTGCCGCCTTGCGCACCATGGACAGAATTCTTGATCTATTCGCACGGATTTGTGTGTTGTTGGCGGGCGTCGCCATTGTCGTGATGACGGCGATTTTTGCCTGGCTGGTGTTTGGCCGCTACGTTTTGAACAACACACCAACTTGGGTCGAACAGGTTTCGCTATTGTTGGTCATGGTCATCGCGTTTCTGGGCGCGGCGGCGGGTGTGCACAATCACACGCACCTCTCTGTTGTCGTGTTCCGCAATATCGTCCCGTCCCATGTTCGCACGATTTTTGTCGTGGTCTCTGATGTCCTGATGGCAGGATTTGGGGGCATGATGTTCTGGTACGGAATCGAGCTGACTCAGTTCAAGTGGAACACTCTGATTCCGCTCATCCAATGGTCTGAGGGCTTGCGTTCCTTGCCTCTGACAATCAGCGGCGCATTGGTTTTCCTTTTTTCCACCGGCCATCTGATCCGCCTGTTCATGGGCCGAGACGAACGCCAAGATAATATAGATCAAGGATAATCATGGGACTCATGATTCTATTGGGGGTTTTTGCCCTTTGTGTCATCATCGGCGCCCCAGTGGCCTACGCTTTGGGTATCGCCGCATTGTCAGCCTTCTGGTTTGAAGGACTGCCGCTATTTGTTGGATTTCAGCGCATCGTAGCAGGGATCAACGTCTTTTCCCTGATGGCGATCCCTTTCTTCATCTTTGCCGGTGAATTGATGTTCCATGGCGGCATCGCGATCAGGTTGGTTCGGTTTGCGCAAGCAGCCGTCGGTGCCGTACGCGGTGGCCTTGGTATTGTGAACGTCTTCTCGTCGATGTTGTTTGGTGGCATTTCCGGCTCGGCCATTGCCGATATTTCTGCCCTGGGCTCGATCCTGATCCCCGTGATGAAGGACAAGGGCTATGATGCCGACTATGCGGTGAACGTCACCGTGACGTCGTCAATTGCCGGGATCATCATTCCGCCCAGTCACAACATGATTATCTTTGCCCTTGCAACAGGTGGGGCAGTGTCAATCTCGAAGCTGTTCCTGGCTGGCGTTGTGCCGGGCGTTCTGATGTGTTGCTGCCTTGCCATTGCGGCTTATGTCGTGGCGGTCAAGCGTGGCTATAAGGCCGAGCAGTTTCCGGGCTGGACCGCCCTTGCCATTGCCTTTGTCGGCTCGCTTCCTGGTCTGATGACCGCGGTGATCATTGTTGGAGGTGTCCTGTCCGGCGTCTTTACAGTGACGGAATCCGGGGCATTCGGGGCGATGTATGCCTTTGTCGTGACGTTGGTTGTTTATCGCAGCCTGTCTTGGGAAAACTTCAAAATCGCCGTTATCTCATCGGTTCGCACAACATCAATGGTGATGATCCTGATCGCCTGTGCTGGTGCCTTTGCCTACATGCTGACGTTCAACCGCGTGCCTACCAAAACAGTCGAATTCCTGTTGGGCATCACCGAAAACCCAATTCTGATCCTGTTGATGATCAACGCGGTTCTGTTGCTCTTGGGCATGATCATGGACATGGCCGCGCTGATCCTGATCTGCACGCCGATCTTCTTGCCGGTGATGAACATGCTGGGCATCGATCCGTTGCAGTTCGGCATGATCCTCTTGGTGAACCTCGGACTTGGTCTGTGCACACCGCCAGTCGGAACCTGTCTCTTTGTGGGATGTGCCGTTGGAAAACTACCGATGGAGAAGGCGGTCAAAACAATTTGGCCTTTCTACCTCGCTATTTTTGCAGCGCTCATGCTGATCACCTTCGTTCCGGCTATTTCACTGACCCTGCCAAACCTGATCATAGGCCCCTAAGCCAAAGGAGAAAGAGGCGATGCTGACGATTAAGCGCTTGGACATCGATGACGCGGGAAAATTGATCGCGGGTGCGCGGACCAAAGCGCAGGAAATTGGTGTGCCAATGTGCATTGCCATCACAGACGAAAGCGGGAACCTCATCGCGTTTGAGCGGATGGATGGCGGTAAAATCACCAGTATCAATCTGGCAATCGACAAGAGCTTTACCGCAACAGGTATCCAAAAAGGCACGGATGTCCTTGGCGAAGCCAATCAGCCGGGCATGGCCGCACATGGAATTTCCTCAACTCTGGGGGGGCGCATGGTGACCGTTGCTGGTGGTTTGCCGGTGAAATCAGATGGGCAAGTGGTTGGCGGAATCGGGGTGAGCTCTGGTTCACCTGCCCAGGATCATGAAGTCGCGCAGGCTGGGCTCACAGCGCTGTGCAAAATCTAATCAGAAAGAGTTTTAGGAGACAATTATGACAAAACCCGTCATCGGTTTCATCGGCCTCGGCCTCATGGGCAGCAATATGGCAGAATGCCTGCAAAACAACGGTTTTGATCTGGTTGTCATGGGCCGCAACAAGACCGCAGTCGCCGCCACGGTCCAACGCGGTGCCGTTGAGGTTGCGACGCCACGCGACCTTGCTGAACAAAGCGATATCGTGATGCTATGCGTAACAACATCGGAAGTGGTTGAAAGCCTGATCTATGGCGATGATGGCATCCTGGCGGCCATCAAGGAAGGTGCCGTGGTCATTGATTTTGGCACTTCGATCCCGGCGTCCACTCGCAAAATCGGCGCAGACTTGGCCGCCAAGGGTGCCGGTATGATTGACGCGCCACTGGGACGCACGCCTGCGCATGCCAAGGATGGTTTGCTGAACATCATGGCGGCAGGAGACAGCGACAACTTTGAGAAGGTGAAACCTGTCCTGGATGTACTGGGGGAAAACATATTCCACCTCGGCGAGCTGGGTGTCGGCCACGTGACCAAGCTCATAAACAATTTCATGAGCATGACCACCGTCTGCACAATGAGCCAGGCGTTTGCGGTGGCTGATCGCGCAGGGGTCAACAAGCAACAGCTGTTCGACATCATGTCGGCCGGTCCGTCCAATTCCCTACTCATGGGCTTTTGCAAGAATTACGCGGTGGATGGCGTCAGCGATCTCGGCTTCTCCATCACCAATGGCAACAAGGATATCGGGTATTTCTTGAAAATGGCAGAAGACTTAGGCACCCGAGCTGAGATTGCAGAAGGCACCGCTCAGAATCTTCAGGCCGCCATCGACGCAGGCCTGGGCGATGGCAATGTGCCTGAAATTTTCGACTATTTCGTCAAACTATGAACCCTTGCCCAATGACAGCAGACTACAGAACGAAATATCACACCAAATTGCAGGAAACGAACGATCATGAGACTTCTGTATAAAGCTGCAATTGTCACTGTCGGTGGCCGCGATATCGGGCGCGCCTGTGCTGTCAAGCGCGCGTCCGAAGGCACAAATGTTGCGGTTAACTAATTCGCCAGCAGCACAGGGGCAGAGGAAACCGTGGCCGAGATCACGAAGGTCGGAGGCAATGCATTTGCAGTGCAAGGCGATCTGCTCCGGCATGATATCTGGCCCGGCTTTCACCTGATACGCCCATTTCCTATTTCACAGCCGTTGGAGATGACGCCATCTCGTCCCGGATGCTGAGCGCTATGCACGAAAGTGGGCTCGACACCCAGCACGTCCGGATCGAGCCAAACCGTTCAGTGGGGTTGTATCTTATCACGCTGGACAACGGGGATCGCAGCTTTTCTTATTGGCGTGGCCAGTCAGCCGCACGCCTGTTGGCCAAGGACAAGCAGGCACTTACAAAGGCCATGACGCAATCAGACTTAATCGGTTTCTCCGGCATCACTCTGGCAATCTTAAGCCCCGGAAGCACGCGCCGATTTCCTAGACGTTGTTCGGACGGCGCGCCGGATAGCCGTTTGATGGCAGCTGTCTCAAAAGACGCTTTGGCCAAGGTGCATGGTGGATTGTCATAGTTGGGGGGCGGTGAATTTTGGGAAGTACGTTTTAAAACGTGAAGCCAGAAAAGCTTCCGTTCCTGCGAGCGGCTCAAAAATGAGGATCCGCTTTTCGCGCTCTTTGGCAGGTTCAAAGGCGAAAGATAAAAGTGATACAAGACCAAGACATAGGAGAAACGTATGTCCCGTATGAAGCCCGAGAACCTCAGATCACGTCAATGGTTCGCCAATCCGAGTGATCCGGAAATGACCGCGCTCTACTTGGAGCGTTATCTCAACTACGGGCTCACGCGCGAAGAACTGCAATCCGGTAAACCTATCATCGCAATTGCCCAGACGGGCAGCGACCTAAGCCCCTGCAACCGCCACCATCTGGAGCTTGCCAAACGGGTACGCGACGGAATCATCGCAGCGGGAGGCACAGCCATCGAAGTGCCGGTCCATCCCATTCAGGAAACTGGCAAACGCCCCACCGCCATGCTCGACCGTAATCTGGCATACCTTAGTTTGGTTGAATCGCTGTACGGCTACCCGATTGATGGCGTGGTGTTGATGGTTGGCTGTGACAAGACCACACCGGCACTTCTGATGGCAGCTTCAACGGTCAACGTGCCTGCCATCGCTCTTTCTGTGGGGCCGATGCTCAATGGCTGGTTCGAGGGGAAGCGCGCTGGGTCTGGCACTGTTATTTGGAAGGCTCGTGAACGCCTTGCTGCCGGAGAAATCTCTCCCGAAGAATTCATGGAAATTGCCGCGGCCTCTGCTCCCTCGGTAGGGTACTGCAACACCATGGGAACCGCCACCACGATGAACAGCTTGGCCGAAGCGCTCGGCATGCAGCTACCAGGCGCGGCGGCCATTCCGGCCCCCTACCGCGAACGCGGTCAGATCAGCTATGAGACCGGACAACGCATCATTGAAATGGTGTGGGAGGATCTGCGCCCGTCTGACATCATGACGCGCGCGGCTTTTGAGAATGCTATCGTTGTTAACTCCGCAATCGGTGGATCGACCAACGCGCCTATTCACTTAAATGCTATTGCCCGCCATCTAGGTGTGCCGCTTGACAATGATGACTGGCAGGCGTTGGGGCACGATGTGCCACTTTTGGTCAATCTGCAACCTGCAGGCGAATATCTTGGCGAAGACTACCACCGCGCCGGCGGCGTTCCTGCCGTAATCTCAGAGCTGATTGCAGCTGGCCGCCTACCCCACGCAGAGGCCATAACTGTCAATGGGCACAGCATGGCCAAAAACTGCACGCGCCGGCGCAGCACAAATTCCAAGGTCATTAAATCCGTTGATGCCCCACTGAAAAACAAGGCAGGGTTCATCAACCTAAAGGGCAATCTATTTGACAGCGCGTTGATGAAAACCAGTGTCATCGGGCCAGAATTTGCACAAGCCTATCTTTCCAATCCCGATGACCCCAACGCGTTTGAGGGCCGCGCAGTTGTTTTTGATGGGCCCGAAGATTTTCACAAGCGCATTGATGACCCATCTCAGGGTATAGACACCCGTTGCATTCTCGTTATGCGCGGAACCGGCCCCAAAGGGTATCCCGGCGGTGCAGAAGTCGTGAACATGCGCGCGCCATCCTATCTCTTGAAGCAAGGCGTTCAGGAATTGCCCTGTATTGGTGATGGGCGCCAATCCGGCACCTCTGGCTCCCCCTCAATCCTGAACGCTGCACCAGAGGCCGCCGACAATGGTGGTCTGGCAGTTCTGCAAACTGGCGATCGGATCCGGGTCGATCTTAATGCCTACACGGTCAACATTCTGATTTCAGACGCGGAACTGGTACGACGCAAGGATCTGTTACTGCAAAACGGCGGATATCCCGTGCCCGAAAGCCAATCTCCTTGGCAACAGTACTTCCGTGATCTGGTGCAATCTTTTGACAAGGGTATGACCCTACGCGATGCTGATACCTATCGCGACATTGCGCGCAAAACTCTACCACGAGACAACCACTAAGTTCAGAATAATTATTGGTGTGCAGCGGGATCGTTTGCGGCCTCAAACTCACATTCCTGAAAAGCATCATGGTTTGGGTGGTGACGATAGTCACGACTATTGAAGTGTCTCGCGTCGAGATAGACCTCATCACAGGCGCACATGGGCTTTTGGTCTTGACCCCTGAAACTGGTCCGGAGTGAGTGCGGAAAATTAGGTGCATTTCCGGCACGAGAAGGAGTGTACCGATGCCGAAGAAACGATTCAGCTATGAACAGATTGCCTTTGCGTTGAGGCAGGCGGATCAAAGCCGCCAGTGAGTTCAACGACAAGACCACGGCCATCAATCAGCTGTGGCAGACTGACTTCACCTTTCTCAAATTTCTGGGTTGGGGGTGGCTCTATCTTAGCACGATCCTGGACGACTACAGCCGCTACATCATCTCTTGGAAGCTCTGCACGAACATGAGGGCTGAAGACGTGACCGACACGCTCGACCTAGCGCTTGAGGCGTCAGGATGTGACCAAGTCCATGTCGTTCATGAACCACGGCTGCTTAGCGACAACGGATCCAGCTACCTCTCTGGCGATCTAGCTGAATGGTTGCAAGACAAAGGCATGAAGCATTCCCGTCGTGCGCCGTATCATCCTCAAACACAGGGAAAGATCGAGCGATGGCATCAAACCTTGACGAACGGAATTCTGCTGGAAAACTACTTCCTGCCCGGTGATCTCGAAGCCCAGATCGAAGCCTTCGTCGACCACTACAACCACCAGCGCTACCACGAGAGCCTGAACAACGTCACACCCGCCGATGTCTACTTCGGACGGGACAACGCCATTAAGCAACCGCGAGATAGGATCAAACGAAAGATACTCGAAGCGCGCCGCTTGCAACACAGGCAACGCGCCGCATAATCAAACCAACAAGAAGAGCCAAACTCTCGCCTAATTTAACCCGCTCTTGGACCCAAAAACTCTGCCGACGGACATTTGGCCCCATTGGCGCTGATGTCAGACACAAAATACCTGGTCAAAAGAGCCGAAGAATCTCGGAACAGGTCCAGACCTCACTAATCGTCGTTCCCGCTTCCGTTTGCCTCAACGCAAAGGCAACTTGTTCATCTCTAAATCGTTTCTTTGGCATCGGCTTTATTCCCTGGCGAAGGAGAGCTCCATGAAGGCGGGCAAGTTCACGGAAGCACAGATAGCGTTTTTCCTGAATCTGGGTCACGAAGGCACAAGCATTGCTGAGGAGTGACACAAGACCGGGATTGCAAAATCCGCATTCTTTTAATGGCGCACAAAATACGGCAATCCATGCGGGCTGGAAGGCATTGACAGCTGCGACCGCTCTGTCGGCCAGCGTGTTGGTGGTGCAGCTCAGGTCTGCGATGATTTCGCCAGCGGCCAAATGGATCGTATTGAAAGTCAGCCCGTCCATATCATCGACAAACGTGCCATTGGTGAAATGCGATCCCTGTGGTTACGCGCGCATCAGTCTGTCTTGCCCTCCCAACGTACCTGATCTGACCGTTTTGCTGCGGACATGAAGGTGTCATGATACAAATAACTGTTGCGGATCGGGGCTAAGATGGCCCAAACGACACTGGCCCCTTCTTGTACCGTAAGCGTATCGCCCGCCTGCAGGTCTACCGTTTCGCCGTCTGAGAAAGTCAGAACCGCGGCGCCTTCGTGGACCAACATGGTGACGGTCCGGTCATAGTCATGGCTGAATTCCGGAACCGCGCACTCCCAGATCTCCCAGCCGTCAATTTTTCGCTTGGTGTCTTCAGTGGCCTTGCGTCGTTTGAAATGGGTGGAGTCCAGCCGGCGTTCGTTCAGTCGTGTCATGTCGCTCTCCAGTCAGATGGCGCGGTGATAGGGGGTTGGTTCTGGGGGCAAGGGATTGCGGCCCAGGATCATGTCGGCGGCTTTCTCGGCGATCATAAAGGTCGCAGCATTGATATTGGCGCTGGGAACCGCGGGAATGACCGAGGCATCAACGACCCGCAGACCGTCTATGCCGCGAAACTTCAATTCCAGATCGACAACTGCTCGCGTGTCACCGTCGGCGCCCATGCGGGCAGTGCCGCAGGGATGATACGCAGACGAGGCATCTTCGCGGATGAAGTCATCCCAGTCGGCGTCGGTTTTAACATGCTCACCGGGCAGGTCTTCGCGTTTGTGGAACTCTTTAAAGGCGGATTGGGCCAGCAGTTCGCGCCCCAGTTTCAAACCCTCGCGCATCACGAACCAATCCTTGTCGGTCGCTAGGTAATTCGGGTCAATCAATGGCGCATCGTCGGGGTTGTTTGTCGCCAGACGCACCGTTCCCCGGCTTTCGGGGCGCATCGGCCCTGCGCCAAGCCGATAACCGTTCTTGGCCGGGTCCGGGATCCAGTTCGGGCCAAACAGGATCGGGAAGAAATGGAACTGAATGTCAGGATGGCTTGTTTCTGGCGTTGAGCGCAGGAAAGCCCCGACATGGCATTGGTTCACCGCCGCCACACCGCCCTTCCAGCCGAACCACTGGAGTCCGGCCCAGAGCATCAAATGCGGTTTGAGATATTTGTTCAGAGACACTGGTCTGTCAGTCTCGACCTGCACATGGGCCTCCAGATGGTCCTGTAGGTTCTCACCCACGTTCGGCGAATTGAAAACAACCGGGACACCCTTGTCCTGCAATTGCGCTTCGGGCCCGATCCCCGACAGCATCAGTATCTGCGGTGTCCCAAAGGCGCCGGCAGACAAGATGACTTCGCGGTTTGCGCGCACCTGCTGTGACTTGCGGCCTCTGGCATATTCCACGCCAACCGCCCTGCCCTCTTCCACCACGACACGCAGAACTTTGGCGCTGGTCACTACCGTCAGATTATCCCGTTTGGGCTGCGAATGTAGGTATGCGCGCGCAGAGGTGCTGCGATAGCCGCCCTCGACCGACATCTCGAACCGGCTGACGCCTTCCTGAGAATATCCGTTTACGTCTTCGCTCAGCGCATGGCCTGCCTGTTGACCAGCCTCCAGAAAAGCGGCGTTCAGCGGGTTCAGATCTTTTTGCGCTTTGACCCCGACCAGACCCGCAGTGCTGCGGTATGCATCTGCTGGCCCATCGCGACGCTCGAACTTTTTAAAGTACGGTAGACAGTCTGCATAAGACCAGCCTTCACAGCCCTCCACATCAGCCCAATCGTCATAATCACGCGGATTGCCGCGCAAGAAAGTCATACCGTTGATCGAAGAGGACCCGCCCAACGCCTTGCCGCGAGGCTGGTCAATTTCACGCATGTTCAGCTGTTTCTGCGGCGTGGTCTTGAACCAGTAATTGTATTTGCTGGTCGGCTTAAACGCCGATCGCAGCCCCGCCGGCATCTGCAGAATCCAGTTACGGTCATCGCCCCCGTGTTCCAGCAGCAGAACGGAAAAGGTGCCGCCTTCACTCAGTCGATGCGCCAGAACGCAGCCCGCGGTGCCCGCGCCAACGATGACGTAATCGTAGCTTGTCATTACAGGTAGTCTTCCTCAAATGGGCAATCGGTCAATGGCACCGGACCATCCTTGGTGATCAGAACCGGCTGTTCCAGCTTGACGCCCTCGTCTCCACCGACCGGACCAATGTAGCTTTCAACACAGACACACATACCCTCCATGAAAGTGCCAGAATACTGCCAGGTCTCATGATCTTCGGGATAGTAGATCACCGGGTATTCTACCCCAAAGCCGATACCATGAATCATCTCTGCATAGCGGTTGGGCACATAGATGTCGTGCATCTTCCAACTCAACTCGCCGAACTCTTCAAAGGTCATGCCTGGACGCAGCAGGGCCATATTGTGCTCCATCTGCTCATATGCGTGAGAATAAAGAACACGCTGTTCGTCGGTTGGTTTGCGGTCGCCAATGACAAAGGCGCGAGTCTGGTCAGCGAACACTCCGTCCGGCCCGATCAGATCGCTGTCAAACACCAGCATTTCGCCGTTCTCGATCTTTTTATCGGAGGTTTCCGTGAACCACGGGTTGGTTTGGTGGCCCGAGGCCAGCAGGCGCGTTTCCTGATACTCACCGCCGTGGCGCATATTGTATTCGTTCATCTTCGCGAGCAAGAAATTCTCGGTCACGCCCGGTTCAGCGAACTGACGCATATAGGAAATCGCATCAGTGCAAACAGCCATAGAGTTCTTGATGATCGCCACTTCATCCATGGATTTGATGGACCGGGCCATCTCCATCGGGCCTTTGGCATCCTTCATTTTGATACCGCGGTGCTGCAACGCCAGCATCGGCAGCAGATCCGCGCGATCGAGTCCCAACGTTGCGCCACGCCCGCAGGTCTTATTCAACAAGTCGACGATCTCATCCGCCCATTTGTTGGCATGTTCCTCAGCACGATTGCCGGAACCAAAGTAATCCCAGCTCTTGGCAGGCCGTGTCTCATCAATGGTTTCGAGATCATCTGACAGGTGCTTGGCACCGCCATAGTCAAACAGAACCACAGACCCTTCGACTGGCACAAAGACATATCGGGCCAGGTGATGCGAGGTCCAAACCTGCATGTTCCGGCAGCCTGTAGCGTATCGCAGGTTCAGCGGATCAAACAGCACCACGGCGTCCATCTTGAACTGTACCAAAAGTTCGCGCGTCCGGTTCAGACGATATGCACGCACACGCATCTCATCGATGATATGGGGAAGATCCAGCATGGCGCACCTTTTTCCTTGGAGACCTGCACATTTTGTGGAATGCAGGTCATTAAATCAAACGAAACAATATTAACTACTGAGTTAGGGGAATTTAATAATGCCTCCAGCGATCGACCTCGAACTCATCAAGACGTTCCTCACTGTGTTAGACGCAGGCGGGCTCAAGCCGGCTGCCATGCAATTGAACAAAACACCTGCCGCCATCAGTCAGCAGATCAAACGACTGGAAGAGCTGCTCGGCAAACGGGTGCTGGAGCGCAGCAATCAGGGCATATCCCTTACCTCAGCCGGAGAAATCCTCCGGGAAAAGGGCCAGCGCCTGATGTCGATCAACTACGAACTGCTTGGCGAACTGCGTCAGGATGATCTGTCGGGGCCATTGAAGTTCGGGGCACCGACGGACTATGCGCCGACCCTGCTGCGCAAGCTTTTGCCGATTTTTCAGCGCGAGTTTCCCAGAGTGTCACCAAATATCGTACTCGATCCCAGCCGCACGCTGCGTCCGCGCGTGGCCTCAGGCGTTCTGGACATGGCGATAGTCGCCCGCGAGCCGGGCACCGAAGAGGGACACGATCTTTGGACCGAAGAAATCACTTGGTTCGGATCTGCGGCAAACACGGACGGGACCCCGCGTGTCGGCGTGTTGAGCACCAATTGTGTCCTGCGCGACCGGGCCCTACACGACCTAAACGAAGACGTACCCGCCCATGATCTTGTTCTTGAAGCAGCGACAGTTGCATCGCTTCGGGACGCGGTTGAGGCCGGGTTTTGCAGGGCCTTGTTGCCAGTCTCTATCGCAGGTGAATTCCAGCGTGCTCCATCGAGCGAAGCCCACACGTCTCTGCAGCTGACCTTTTCCCTAATTGCCGGGCCGCGCTTTGATGCTACCACCGCAGAACAGATGGCCCTGAAGTTTCGAAAAGCGCTATAAACGCATGAAGTGCATCCACAGTGTTGATCAACCCCACTTGAGTGGTCCAGTTTGAAAGTTAGTGCATAGTTGGCCTCTGGTCCATCGGGATGATGGCCTCGGGCGCAGGTGGGCGGTAGCCCAGGGCGCTGTGTGGTCGCTTGGTGTTGTAGTGTTTACTCCAGCCTTCGATGATGATCTGGGCCTCTCGCAGGGAGTAGAAAACCTCCCCGTTCAGCAGTTCGTCGCGCATCCTCCCGTTGAAGCTCTCGCAAAACCCGTTCTCCCACGGCGATCCTGGCTCGATGTATGCGGTCTTTGCCCCGACAGCTTTGATCCAATCTCTGACAGCCTCAGCGATAAACTCTGGGCCGTCGCCCATTGGGCTTGAACCAATGGCGCCTTCAATGGGCAACTCTGACCGAATGTAAACAGGCACGCCACGCAGGATAAACAGGTCGGTCAGCGCGTCGATGACCTCTGTAGAGTTCAGCTTCCGCTTCACCCGGATCGCAAGACATTCCCGGCTGTGTTCGTCCAGAATATTCAATGTCCTGAAAGCCCTGCCATCGTCAGTACGGTGATGCACGAAATCATACGACCAGACATGATTGCAATATTCGGGACGAAGCCGAACGCATGATCCATCATTCACCCATTGCCCGGCAGGCGATTGCGTAGCAATCTGCCGAGAGGGGGCCAGCCAGCGTCCCTTAGCAAGGCAGCAACCCGGCGGTAGCCATACCGGCCGTACTGGCGTGTGAATTCTATCATGCGCGAACTGGTAATCAGCGGGCAGTGGCCCGGTGATCCATGTGTGCAGGATAGATGAAGGACGCCGCAGGCTGAATTGATCGCAACCTCAGCCCCTTAAGCGGACAGCGGCAGCGATAAGGTCAAGCTGGCCCCCCTTTTGACCGGGTCAATGGAAAGGGTGCCGCCGTGGCGTTCCGCAACCGAGAGCACAATGGCCAAGCCCAAACCGCTGCCCTCGGAGGGTTCGATCTGCGAAAATCGGCCAAATGCGGCGGTGCTTTGATCCGGAGTGAGACCTGTGCCGTCATCTGCAACGGTGATGCAGGCTGACTTGCCCTGAATGGAGAGGAGGATGGTAATCTTGGACAGGTTGCTACCACCGTGTTTCTGGGCGTTGTCGATCAGGTTTTTGAGAGCTTCGGACAGGAAGACCGCATGCCCTCGAATGAGAACGCTGTGGTCTGGCGTTATCAGTTCGAAACCGATGCCGCGCGACAGTACCTGCGGGGCCATATCCGCGCAGGTGTCCTGAACCAGCTTGTGCAGGTCGATATCATCAAACGCGGCTGATATTGCTGGCTGCTTCAACCGGTCCAGCGACAACAGCTGATCGGCAACCCGCGCTGAGCTGCGCGCGGCAGCCACCAGTTCGGCAATGCGTTCCTCGCGGTCTGCGGGACTTGGGGCGTCCTTGACCGCTTCGGCCATGGACTGAACAGCCGCTGCCGGGTTGCGCAGCTGGTGTGCGGCGTCAGATATGAAAGTCTGGTGGGCGTTTATGCTTTTCTCGACCTGCCCAAAAAGCCGGTTCAATGTGCTTACAATGCCTTTGGTTTCTTTGGGAACCGCGCGCTTGATACGGCTCAGATCATCCGGGGATCGTACGGCAATGGCCTGTTGCAAGTCAGTCAGCGGCCGTAGCCCAAGGTTCACGCCAAACCAGACGACCAATGCCAGTGTCGACAAAAGCCCGCAGATAAGGGCCGCCGCCCGTTTGGCCAGCAGCGCCGCAAACGCCTCTCGCCCGGCGAGGCGCTGCCAGACTGTGACTGTCGCATCACCTGTCAGTGTTTCGACGGTGACCCGTTCCGTGATCTGCAAAACACGCACTGCCTCGCCGCGATATTGGGCTTCAAAATAATGCGGGGTGTAGGTCGATGCCTCGGCCGGTCCGGTTCGAACCGGCGGGTAGGCATAGCCGGTCACGTAGATGCCGCCAGGACCTGTAGCGTGGTAGAAGACTTCTCCGCCCGACGCGTCGCGGATCAGATCCCGGGTTGAGGGCAGGATCGCATCACCGCTCGACACAAGAACATCGCGGGAAATGGCCAGGGCTGCAGATAATAGCCCACGATCAAAAAGCTCGTTTGCGGTCTGCTGCGCCACGTTATAGCGCCAGTAGCCCAGCAGAATTGCCATCAGGATCAGCGGAGACAGAATGAGTCCAAACAGCCTGAGCCGAAGTGACGCACGGCGCATCAGGACAGCACCTCGAGCATATAGCCGAGCCCACGGGCGGTTTTGATGGAGATCCCGTGCCGTGAAAGCCGTTTTCGCAGTCGCGACACATGTGGTTCAATGGCGGTGTCATCAACATCTGCGCCAATTCCATAAACGTGATCCGTCAGCTGTGTCTTGGAAACGATCCTGCCGCGCCGTTCCAGCAGGCATTCCAGAACGGCCAGCTCGCGACGTGGGATATCCAGTGCCACTCCGTCTGCGCTGATCTGGCGCGACGCGCGGTCAAATTCCAGACCGCCGATGGCCTCTCGAGTGCCATAATCCAGGTTCTTGCGCCGGGACAGTGCCCGGATCCGTGCTTCCAGCTCGTCCATCTCAAAGGGTTTGACAAGGTAATCATCGGCCCCCATGTCCAATCCGATGACACGGTCACGCAGTTCACTGCGCGCAGTGAGCAGGATGACCGGAGTGCCATCGTCGCGCAGCCGCATGGCCCGCAGAACATCCAGACCAGACTTCCCCGGAAGATTGATATCCAGCACAACCAAATCGGCACCGTCCTGAGCCAGAAAGAGGTCGGCTTCATCGCCGTCAAAAAGAACGTCCGCCGAATGGCCACGGTCGCGCAGGCGATAGGCAATTGCCTTTGCGAGGGTCTCGTTGTCTTCAATAATGGCGATCCGCATCTTGGCTCCTGCAAGCTTCACGCAAGGTTGGCTTCCCATGATCAAGAGATCAGAGGGGGAATCAATCCCCCAAATTATTGATTTTCATGGTGACTAAGAGGAGGTCGCCATGGTTTTCTGGTCGTTAGGGAGGACACCATGACCGTTTCCAATTTCACCCGCCGTGCCGTTGTTGGCCTGATTGCCGCTGTCGGCATCGCCGCTCCGGCTGCTGCCGAGGTCGATTTTTCGGGCAAGACTATCGAATGGGTGATCCCGTTCTCTGAAACCGGTGGTTCAGCCAAATGGGCCAATTTCTTTGCACCGCTCTTGTCGGAAGAGCTGCCCGGCAACCCAACGGTCGTGGTAAAGTTCATGCCCGGCGCAGGATCGACCAAAGGCGCAAACTGGTTCCAGGAGCAGAAACACAACGACGGCACACTCTTGTTTGGCACCTCAGGGTCTACCCAGTTCCCCTATCTGCTGGGCGATCCGCGCGTGCGCTATGAATATACCGATTGGACACCGGTCATGGCCTCCGGAACTGGAGGAGTTGCCTATCTGAACGCCGAGGATGGCGCCAAATTCGATGGTTCGGCAAATGGTCTGACGGGCGTGAATTTCATCTACGGTTCACAGGGCGCAACGCGTCTGGATCTGGTGCCGCTGCTGGCTTGGCAGATGCTGGGTATGAATGTAGAGCCGGTTTTTGGCATTAAAGGCCGTGGAGACGGGCGCCTGATGTTTGAACGCGGCGAAGCGACCATCGACTACCAGACATCCTCCGGCTACCTCAAAGGTTCGGCGGATCTGGTGACCTCTGGTGCTGCGGTTCCGATGATGACATGGGGTGCGCTGGATGCGAGCGGTGATATCGTGCGCGATCCGACCTTCCCCGAAATGGCAACGTTCAAAGAGGTATGTGAAGCTACCGATGGGTGCGAAACCTCTGGTCCCGCCTGGGATGCGTGGAAGGCCTTCTTTGTGGCAGGTTTCCCTGTGCAAAAACTTGCCTTCCTGCCAGCGGGTACACCGCAAGATGTGATCGACACCTACACTACTGCATTTGACGCGGTAAAGAACCGGGCCGATTTCGCCGATATTTCCGCAAGCCGGGTGGGCAAATACGGTGTCTTCACTGGTGAGGACGCCAAGGCGGCCCTGAGCACCGCGACAAGCGTGCCGGAAGAAGCCAAGGCCAATGTCAAAGACTGGCTGCAAGAAGCCTATGGCGTAGCGCTGAAGTAAAACCTGGCGTCAGAGGTGGAATGCGGTGGCCGAGGCCGCAGCATTCCACCCAATCACTGCACAATTCATACAATAGAAAGCGACTCCAATGGAGATTTTCGCGACCGCACTTCCTGCGCTTGGTGAAGCGTGGGCCCTGATCTTGCAGCCTGCTGTTCTGGGCTACCTTGTGCTCGGCGTTGTCATGGGGCTGGCCGTTGGCGTATTTCCCGGCCTGGGCGGCATCGCGGGCCTCTCTCTTTTGCTGCCCTTCATGTTTGGCATGGATCCGATACTGGGGCTGGCGCTGATGATCGGCATGGTGGCCGTGGTGCCGACCTCTGATACATTTGCTTCGGTTCTGATGGGCATTCCCGGCAGTTCCGCCTCGCAGGCGACCGTGCTGGACGGGTTTCCGATGGCTAAGAAGGGCGAAGCGGCACGGGCCTTGTCGGCGGCCTTTGCCTCCTCCCTATTTGGGGGCTTGGTCGGTGCAAGCTTTCTAACCGTTTTCATTCTGATCGCTCGGCCGGTGGTTCTGGCCTTTGGCCTGCCCGAGATGCTGATGATTACTATCCTCGGCCTGTCGATGGTGGCCATTCTGGCGGGCCGCATTCCGCTGAAAGGGATGGCAGCGGCTGGTTTGGGCCTGATGATCGGCACAATCGGCGAGGCAGATGCCGGTGGATCGCTGCGCATGGCGACCTACGACATCCCCTATCTGACCGACGGGCTGAAGCTTGTCATCGTTGGTCTGGGTGTTTTTGCCATACCCGAAATCGTGTCGCTGCTGCGTCAGGACCGTTCGATCGCCAAGGGCGCAAGCCTGGGTGGTGGCTGGATGGATGGGATCCGCGATTGGATGGCCAACAAATGGCTGTCGGTGCGTTGTTCCATCATCGGCGTTGTTGTGGGGATTATTCCCGGTCTCGGCGGCTCGGTTGTGGATTGGATCGCCTATGGGCACGCGGTCCAGACAACCAAAGACAAATCGCAGTTCGGCAAGGGCGAAGTACGCGGAGTGATCGGGCCCGAAAGCTCGAACAACGCCAAAGAAGGCGGCGGGCTGGTGCCGACACTGCTGTTCGGCATTCCCGGCTCCGGCTCCATGGCGATTTTCATTGGTGCGGTTGCATTGCTGGGATCAGGCGACATCGAAGTCGGCCCCGGTATGCTCAAGAACAATCTGGACATCACCTACTCCATCGTTTGGCTGCTGGCGCTGGCCAATGTGGTTGGTACGGTTTTGTGCATCGCCGCCTCGGGCGGTATCGCGAAGCTGACCACGATCCGCTTCACCTATCTGGCGCCGTTCCTGTTCATGCTGATCAGTTTTGCAGCCTTTCAGTCGGGCCAGAATTTCGAAGACCTTCTGGCGCTGTTCTCCATCGGTCTGATCGGCATCTTTCTGCGCCGGTTTGACTGGTCGCGCCCGGCCTTCCTGATCGGCTTTGTTCTGTCCAACCCGGTTGAGAAGTTCACCAATCAGGCGTTTCAGATCGCGTCCTTCCGTTTTCGCAAGAGCTTTGAGGAGGGGATCGACTACGTCTTCAGCCCGATTGTCATCGTCCTGATCGTCATCACGGTTGTTTCCGTGGTGCTGGGTATCCGTCAGGCGAAAACGATCATGGCCGAAGGTGAGGTACAGTCCGGATCAAAGCGTGCGCCGCTGGTGTTTCTGCTGGTGATTGCAGGCTACCTGACGTTCGCACTGATCAACGCCAACATGATCCCGGACTACAACATGACGGACAAGATCATTCCGCTTGTTGTTGGCGGGTTCTCATTGGTCTGCTGCCTGATCCTGCTGGTTCAGATGATGCGCCGGCCAGAAGGGGATGTGATCTTTGCCGATAAGGAAATTGCAGGTGAAGACGCGGATGCGCCCTACGGATTGTGGTCAACGCTGGCCTGGTTCGCCGGGCTGATCACAGCCACCTGGTTTGTTGGCTTCATTCTGGCGCTGGCTGGATTTCTGATCACGTTCTTCCGGGTTCGCGCCAATGCGGGTTGGGGAAAAACACTGCTGCTGACGGTGGCGGGCATCCTGTTCATGTGCCTGATGGCTGGGGCCTTGAACCGGGACTTCCCTCCGGGACTTTTGCAGGGAGCGGTTGATCTGCCGTGGCCGTTGAAATGACTCAGATTGCGATTCCTTACATCTTCATGCGGGGTGGAACGTCACGTGGCCCCTATTTCAGGCGGACCGATCTGCCCGATGATCTGGACAGGCTTGCCGAGGTTCTGATTTCAGTGGTTGGCGCAGGGCACCAGTTGAACATCGATGGTATCGGTGGCGGTGCGGCGGTCACAACAAAGGTCGCCATGCTGTCAGAAAGCAATGATGACTGGGCAGATGTGGACTACTTCTTCGCTCAGGTCTCGGTCGAAGACCGGCAGGTCGACTTCAAACCAACCTGCGGCAATATCCTGTCTGGTGTCGGCCCGGCGGCGATTGAAATGGGGCTGATCCAGCCGAAAGGCGACGAAACCGAAATTCGCATCCGCGCCGTAAACACCGGCGCGCGTGTTGTGGCCAGACTACAGACGCCGGGTGGGCAATTGTCCTACGAGGGCGAGACACAAATTGCCGGTTCCCCCGGTCGCTCGGCCCCGGTTCAGCTTAGCTTTATGGGGGTCGTTGGGTCATCAACCGGTGCTTTTCTTCCCACCGGGAACTTGCGTGATGTCATCGGCGGAGTGGAAGTCACCTGCATGGATGTCGCGATGCCCGTTGTCATTGCGCGGGCCGTAGATTTCGGCCTCAGCGGTCATGAAAGTGCGGCCGAGCTGGACGCAAATCAGGACTTCTTTGCCCAAATGGAGGCGATCCGGGTCAAGGCCGGTGCATTGATGGGGATGGGGGATGTCACCAAATCCGTCACACCGAAGTTCGGTCTGCTGGCGGCGGCGCGGGGCGGTGGCACTATCGCTGCGCGCTACTTCATGCCGTGGAACACGCATCCGACAATGGCAGTAACCGGCGCACAGTGCCTTGCATCCTGTGCGCTGACACCGGGCAGCGTAGCGGATGGGCTGTTGGACAGACCAAGGCAAAGCCCGGCAAATGTGGTGTTGGAACACGCCGCCGGGACCATTGACGTGCTGGCCGATTTTTCCTGCGATCAGGGGTTTTCTCTGAATTCTGCTGGGTTGGTGCGGACGGCGCGAAAACTGGCTGACGGTCATGTCTATGTTCCTGAGAAGATTTGGTCAGACAAAGGGTTTCCCAATGAGCGTTCATAATATCCTGGTGGCCTTCAACGGGTCAGACAGTGCGGTTACAGCTTTGAATTACGCAGCCTCGCTGGCGGGGGAAGGGGCACATGTCACCGCGCTGTTGGCCCATGCGACCCATGAGGTGGTCAATAGCCGCGATGCATGGGTGCCCGTCAAAGCTCAGGAGATCATCAAACAAGCCAACGCCGATATCCTGACCGAGATTGAGGCCCGTTTTGATGCACAGCGAGATCAGTTGAATCTAGGTGAGCGGCTGCATTTTCAAAGCGCAGCGGGCCGCGTCGATACTGTTCTGGCCGAATGCGCTCGCGGCTATGATCTGTTGGTTGTTGGACAGGATCAATGCGGGGTGGACGACCATGTGAGCATCCATCCGGACCGGATTGCGCTGATGAGCGGCCGCCCGGTTCTTATTGTCCCCTATGGCCATAACACGGACGCGGCTCACAAACATGCAGCTCTTGCTTGGGACGGGTCACGTGCCACCTCACGGGCCTTGTCGGATGGGCTCGGCCTGCTGGAGGCACAGGGCCGTGTCACGGTGCTGACTGTGGGCAGTGAGTCGCTGCCGCGCCCGGTTGATGAGGTTCTGACGCAGTTGGTACGCCATGGAATAGAGACGCGTCATGAGGCCATCGAGGCGGTGCCGGGGGTGGCGCGCGCCCTGTTGGCGTGGTGTCGCGAAAACCACCCCTGCCTGCTGGTCATGGGGGCCTATGAACACTCGAAATTCCGCGAGGATTTTCTGGGAGGTGTCACCTCACGGGTCTTGCGTGACACCCCCGTTCCCGTACTTCTGTCACATTGAGGAAAAAACATGACACAGGGCGAAGCCAATGACCGCATCAGTGCCGCTATTGAACTTCTGAAAAGCGTGCGTGATGCGCTGGGGCAAGAACTTGCTTTGCACCCAAGCCGCGACACGCCGGAAACACGGCAACTGTCCAACCTCCACGATCGGGCGGCGCTGGCGCTTTCCAGTTTCCGGCAGGGCTGACGGGATGCGCGTCCATATCCTCGACGATTGGTTCGACACGCTGCGTGGTCTGCCAAGTTTCCAAAGGATGGCAGATCACGATGTCACGGTGTGGACAGATCATGAAACGGATCTCGGTACACTTGCCAGACGTTTGGCAGATGCCGAGGCGCTGGTTCTGTTTCGGGAACGCAGCAAGATCACCCGCGCGTTGCTGGAACGGCTGCCAGATCTGCGCCTGATCAGCCAGCGCAGCGTCTATCCGCATGTGGATGTACCGGCATGCACTGACAACGGTGTGCTGCTGTGTTCGAACATGTCGGCTGGCGCGCCCTCTTATGCGGCGGCAGAACTGACCTGGGCGCTGATCATGGCGGGGATGCGCGACTTGCCGGCTCAGATGTCGAGCATAAAATCAGGTCGGTGGCAGGCTGGCGTTGGCAAAACGCTGCGCGGGCGCAGGCTGGGCCTTTATGGCTACGGCCGGATTGCAAAGACGGTTGCCGGCTATGCGCGGGCCTTTGGCCTGCAGGTTCACTGGTGGGCTTCGCCAGAGGGCCGCGCGCGGGCACGGGCTGATGGCGAGGTGGTCGCATCAAGCCGCCAATGCTTCTTTGAAGAAAGCGATATTATTTCGATCCACCTCCGCCTGAAGCCAGCCACACAGGGCGTTATTACCGGAGCGGACCTTGCCGCCATGCAGCCCGGCGCACTGTTTGTGAACACCTCGCGTGCGGGTCTGTTAGAGCCGGGCGCGCTGCTGGCGGCGTTGAACGCAGGCCGCCCCGGCAAGGCCGCCATCGATGTGTTTGACACCGAACCATTGACTGACCCTGCTGATCCGTTGCTATCACACCCCCGGCTGATCGCCACACCCCATATCGGCTTTGTCACCGAGGATGAGTTCGACCTGCAGTTCACCGATATCTACGATCAGGTGAACGCTTTTGCACAGGATGCTCCGATCCATATGATCAACCCCGAAGTCCGGGGTTAGGTCACCATCCGCAGCGCCGCTTTTAGCGCTGAAACTGCCCCAGTGTCCGCCTGACCCAGACGGGACAACAGTCCAACCGGGCGTGTAATATCAGGTGTTTGCAAGGTACAGGATGCTACGTTTGCGCCACCAATGGCCGATGCAGGCAGCAGCGCCGCGCCCATGCCCTGTGCGACCAGTTCCAATGCCGTTGCCGATCGGCCGACCTCGAATGTCCAGTTCAGTGGCAGTCGCGCGCGGGCCATGGCCTCGTCTATCAACAGGCGGTTTCCGGTGCCGCGGGCCGGCAGGATCAGGGGCGTTTGGTCGAGGTCGCTTAACCTTAGACCCGGGCGACCAGCCAAGCTGTGATTGTTTGGCAGGGCCAGAACAATACGGTCATCGAACAGGGGCTCAAACTGTGTCGATGGTTCCAGCATCGGGATAGAACACAGGCCAAAATCAACATCCCCCGCCGCAACTGCTTCGGCCACTTCATTTGCAGAACCATCCAACAGGCGGATACGTGCAGATTGGTTTTGCGCCCGAAAGGCCTGAATGGCCGGGCTGAGCAGGCGAGTGACCACTGAAGGAATTGTGGCCACCGTGACCACGGCGCTTTTCTGGTGAGAGAATGCAACGCTTTCATCGCGCATCGCCCGCGCAGTTTCGCGCGCGTCTTCCAGCATTGCCTCGGCGCGAGGCTGCAGGCGTTTGGCAGCCAGTGTGGGCCGTACTGCTCGTGTCGTTCGTTCAAACAACTGGCTGTCGAGGACTTGTTCCAGCTTTGCGATACGCCGTGTCACAGCTGATTGGGACAGGTTCAGCCGGGCTGCCGCCCCGTGAAAAGAACCGGTTTCCTTTACCGCCAGAAAGGCGGCGAGATCGGCGAAATCATAATTAATGCTCATAACGTATCAATCTTGCAACTAGCGTCATTAGTCAAATCAAACTGGGCAGGTTAAGCACGGGTAAGTGAGGAAACTGACCATGACTGATTATGATATTGTGGTGATCGGCGGCGGCAACGCAGCGCTTTGTGCAGCGATGACCGCGGCCGAGGCCGGCGCAAGGGTGCTCGTTCTCGAGGCCGCCCCAAAGGCCTACCGGGGCGGCAATTCCCGCCACACACGCAATTTTCGCTGCATGCACAAAGGTCCTCTGGGCCCCCTCGTCGATGACTATTCAGAAGAGGAATATCTTGCCGACCTGTTGAAAGTCACCGGGGGCAAAACGGACCGGACGCTGGCCCAGCTTGCCATTCGTGGCAGCGAGGAATGTCTGCCCTGGATGCAGGCGCACGGGGTGCATTTTCAGCCATCGCTGTCCGGCACCCTGTCACTGGCGCGCACAAATGCCTTTTTCATGGGCGGCGGCAAAAGCCTTGTGAATGCCTATTACCGAACGGCCGAAAAACTAGGTGTCGACGTTTTCTATGACGCGCCGGTGGAACATCTGGAGCTGGAGGGCGACAAAATCACCCGCGTTGATTATTCCCATGACGGCCAGGCCCACAGCGTGACGCCCAAGGCGGTTGTCGTGGCCTCTGGTGGCTTTCAAGCGGATATTGACTGGCTCACCCGGGCCTGGGGGCCTGCGGCACGGAATTTTCTGATCCGGGGCACGCCTTTTAATCGCGGTGTGGTGCTGGCGGATCTCTTGGCACAGGGGGTGGAAAGCGAAGGGGACGCAGATCAATGCCACGCGGTTGCGATCGACGGGCGCGCGCCGAAATATGACGGCGGCATTGTCACCCGGCTGGACTGCGTACCGTTCTCCATCGTCGTCAACAAAGAAGCCGAGAGGTTTTATGACGAAGGCGAGGACGTCTGGCCAAAACGCTATGCGATCTGGGGTCGATTGATTGCGGCGCAGCCGGATCAGGTTGGCTATGTAATTATCGATGCCAAATCTTTGGATCTGTTCATGCCTTCGGTCTTTCCGCCTCTGAAGGCGGACAGTTTGGAAGAACTGGCCGGGAAGCTGGACTTGCCTGCCGAAAAGCTGGTGCAAACGGTGGGTGAGTTCAATGCCGCCTGCGGTGACACCTCTGGGTTTCACCCTACAGAGCTGGACAATATTGCCACCACGGGGCTGACCCCGCCCAAGACAAACTGGGCGCGCCCCATCACTGAACCGCCCTATTACGGCTACAGCCTGCGCACTGGGGTGACCTTTACCTATCTGGGGCTCAAGGTCGATGAAACCGCCCAGTGCCGCACCGCCCATGGCCCAGTTCGCAACCTTTGGGCCGCAGGTGAAACCATGGCGGGATCGATCCTGGGTCAGGGGTATCTGGCTGGATTTGGCATGACAATCGGCACCGTTTTTGGGCGTATCGCAGGGCAGGAGGCCGCAACATATGCAAACTGATCTGATTCAGGAGGCCCGCCGACAGGCCGAGATCTGCAACGCCTGCCGCTATTGCGAAGGCTATTGTTCTGTCTTCCCTTCCATGCACGCCGGACGTGCTTTCAGCGAAGGTGATATTACCCAGCTTGCCAATCTATGTCACAATTGCCGGGGCTGCTATTATGCCTGCCAATATACCGCCCCGCATGAGTTTGATTTAAACCTTCCCAAAGCTCTGGCCGAGGTGCGGCGGGGCAGCTGGGAGGAGTTCGCCTGGCCGCAGCCGCTCGCCCGCCGTTTTCACAGTCATGGCAGTGCCATTGCAGTGGTGCTGACCATCGGCTTTGCGCTGATGTTTTGGGCAATCCGGTCGATCGGAAGCTCAGGCGAGGGATTCTACGCTGTGCTGTCCCATTCGGCGATGGTGGCGATCTTCCTGCCGGCTTTTTTGTTGCCTCTGTTCAGTCTGGGCATAGGTTTGCGGCGATATTGGCGTCACGTTGGCGGGGGCCGCCTTGACCTAAGCAGTATTGGTCGCGCTGTCGGCAAAGCGGCGAAAATGAAGGATCTGGCAGCAGGCCATGGTGAAGGGTGCAATTTTGAGGACGAAGACCGCTTCAGCCACGCCCGTCGTCACATCCATCAGGCAATCATGTACGGGTTTCTGTTGTGTTTTGCGGCAACCACAGCAGGCACTGTTCTGCACTACGGGTTGAACCTGGCGGCCCCTTATGGGCTGTGGTCCCTGCCAAAGATACTGGGCATTCCCGGCGGCATTCTGTTGACCCTAGGCTGTGCTGCGATGGCGATGCTGAAACAGCGCTCAAATCGCGATCTGGGAGACGCAGGTGCCTGGGGCGGAGAAATGGGCTTTGTTCTGCTGCTGGGCTTCACCGGCTTTAGCGGGTTGGCACTCTATGTCTTGGGAGGGACCGTTATGGCGGCACCAGTCCTCGCATTGCACCTTGGCGCGGTACTGACGCTGTTTGTCCTAACACCCTTCACCAAAATGGCGCATGGCTTCTACCGGCTGGCGGCATTGGTACGGGATGCGCAGCGGACACTATGAGAGGTCCTTCGAATTGGCCGGTAGTGAACCTGTAAAGCCCATCAAAGGCCCGTTGCTTTAGCAAGGCACACCTCTGCGCCGCGTACGGCATCTTTCATACGGGTTCTGAGCAACCTTGCGACGATGCAGGGAAATCCCGGGTTTCGAAGTTGCCTGAATGTCTGGCCCTAAACTCGCTGCATGAGAGATTCGCGCTTGCAGAGAAAGCCCTTACTCCGAACTGCACCTAGCGCGAAAGTAGCGTTTGGGCTGACTGCGGCCACCTGAGCCTCCCCCAAAGAAGTGGTCCGCCCCTATGATTAGGAAACGGAGGACCATAGATGGCGACGAAGAGACCCAAACCGGAAGAGATTGTCGTGAAGTTACGACAGGTTGAAGTGTTGATGGGGCAAGGGATGCCCCGGATTGATGCAATCCGTCAGATCGGCGTGACGGAGCAAACCTATTACCGCTGGAAGAAGAAGTACGGCGGAATGGGCACAGAGCAGCTTAAGGAACTGAAGCGGCTCCAGAAGGAGAACGAGCGCCTGCGCAGGGCGGTATCGGACCTGACGCTGGACAAATTGATCCTGTCCGAGGCCGCAAAGGGAAACTTCTGAGCCCCTCGCGCCGCCGTGCCTGCATCGACCTCATTCGCAGCAAGATGAAGGTTTCCGAGCGTCGCGTTTGCCGTGTCCTGGGCCAACACCGGTCCACACAACRGCGATTGCCACAGGGGCGTGCCGACGAGGAACACCTGGTCGCTGATATGATCGAGCTGACGCGTCAGTACGGGCGATATGGCTATCGCCGGATTGCTGCCTTACTGCGAGACGCTGGCTGGCAGGTGAATGACAAACGTGTCGAACGTTTGTGGAAACGCGAGGGGCWCARAGTGCCTGTGAAACAGCAAAAGAAAGGACGGCTCTGGCTCAACGACGGTTCGTGTGTCCGGCTTCGTTCCGAATATCGTAATCACGTCTGGTCGTACGATTTCGTGCATCACCGAACAGATGATGGCAGGGCTTTCAGGACATTGAACATTCTGGACGAACACAGCCGGGAATGTCTTGCGATCCGGGTGAAGCGGAAGCTGAACGCGAACGAAGTCATTGATGCTCTGACGGATCTGTTCATTCTGCGAGGCGTGCCCTCTTACATCCGATCAGATAATGGCCCTGAGTTCATTGCTGAGGCCGTCAGAGGCTGGATCAAGGCTGTCGGGGCCAAGGCCGCATACATCGAGCCTGGATCGCCATGGGAGAACGGATACTGCGAGAGCTTCAATGGGCGAATGCGGGATGAATTGCTGAACGGTGAAATCTTCTATTCGTTACGAGAGGCCCAGATCATTATCGAAAGCTGGAGAAAACACTACAACACCAAACGACCCCATAGTGCTCTGGGCTACCGCCCACCTGCGCCAGAGGCCATCGTCCCGATGGACCAAAGGCCAACCATGCACTAACTTTCAATTTGGACCACTCAAGTGGGGCTGCTCATGCTGATGCCGACGACGCTGTTCATCGCGGTGAATGCAATGATCAACTCTGTTAAACTGATCGACCATCTGTTCATCCTGACCAAGGGTGGACCGTCCGATGCTTCCAAACTGATCCTCTACTACATCTGGGAGATGGCCTTTGCCTTCTTCGACGCGCCAAGTGCGGCGGCGATGACCCTCCTTGTGATTGCAGTGCTTGGGATTGTGGCAGCTATCCAGTTCTTCTACCTCGACAAAAGGACGCATTACCAATGAAGAGCCTTACCAAATTCATGGACAGTTTCGGGGCGATCCTTTTGGCGATCATCTGGATTGCCCCGTTGCTCTTTGCGTTCTGGGCGGCAACCCATTCGACATCGGATGCTGTCAATCTGAACCTCTTTTCGCCTTGGACGCTCGAGAACTTTCGCGTGGCCTGGGCCGGAGCGCCCTGGCTGAAATACTTCACCAATACCTTCATGCTTGTAACCGTGATCCTGATTGGTCAATTCGTTTTGACCACATTGGCGGGGTTCGCCTTCGCGCAATTGCAGTTTCCGGGCAAGGACTATGTGTTCATTCTGGTGCTGATGCAGCTTTTCATCCTGCCCGAGGTTCTGATTGTCGAAAATTACGCCATGATCTCGCGTCTTGGGCTGTTTGATACAATCCTTGGCGTCGGCATGCCTTATATGGCCAGTGCATTTGGTATCTTCTTAATGCGGCAGGCATTTAAAGGCGTTCCGATAGAACTGCACGAGGCGGCGCGCATCGAAGGCTGCGGCCTGCTGGGGATCTTGTGGCGAGTCTATGTGCCGTTAGCAAAACCCACATACCTCGCCTACGCGCTGGTTTCCGTCTCCACCCACTGGAACAATTTCCTATGGCCACTGATCGTCACCAACTCGCCCGAAACGCGGCCTCTGACGGTTGGGCTGTCCATCTTTGGTGCGCCGGAGAACGGTGTTGATATCAGCATCATTTCTGCCGCGACACTTATGTCGGTCGCCCCGTTGCTGATCGCGTTTCTGATTTTCCAGCGCCAGTTCGTGCAAGCCTTCTTGCGGGCAGGGATCAAATGACCAATGTCCTGCAAATCTCTGATACGCATATTTTGTCTAAGGGGGCAATGGTGTCGGGGCGGCTTGACACTTCCGACGCCTTGGGACGATTGGTGACGCGGATTGGTGATATCCGCGACCAGTTAGGAAAACTCGATGCGCTACTGGTCAGCGGTGACCTGAGCGAAGACGGCAGCGCCGAGAGCTACGCGCAGTTCAAATCACTCATCGCGCCGTTGAACCTGCCGACATATGTCATTCCCGGAAACCACGATGCACGCGACCCAATGCGGACCGCTTTTGCCGACGCGCTTCCCGCAAATGGCCCGCTGAATTGGACCCGCCAAGTGGGTGACATCCGGTTGATCGGGCTTGATACCCTGGTCGAAGGACAGGGGCTTGGAACGTTGTCTTCAGATAGCCTGTATTTCCTGCAAGACGCCTTGTTGGAGGCCGGGGATGCGCCAGTGCTCATGGCGCTGCATCATCCGCCCTTTGCCTGCGGCATTGGCTTTATGGATTCGATCGGGCTGACCAATAAGGATGTCCTGCGCGACGCCGTAGCCGCCTATTCAGGCAGATTGCGCATTGTCTGCGGCCATATCCACAATATGATGGTCAGCGATGTCGCGGGGCATATTGCCATTTCGGCCCCGTCGCCGTGCAGCACGTTCGCCTATGATCGCCGCTCTGGCGCGCCCGTTGGCTACATGACCCAAGAAGACGGTTGCCTGCTGCATTGCTGGAACGCCGGGTTTCAAACGATCCGTATCGGGCCAATGGCCGGATCAGGCCCATTTCCTTTTTGATATCATCAACTGAAAAGAAGGCACGCCTGGTGAACGAACCGCACGCGATACAAATCATTATCCATATTGCGGGTGCTGCGGCCCTGTTGATCTGGGCTGTGCGTTTGGTGCGGACCGGAGTGGAACGGGGATTTGCAGCACCTATGCGCATCTGGCTGCGGCATTCGGCCAAAAACCGATTGCTAGCGGCGAGTACCGGAATGGGCGCAGCGGTATTGTTGCAAAGCGCCACGGCGGTCGCAGTGCTGGTATCCAATTTTATCTCCAAGGGCGGGCTGGCGACGGCGACCGGGCTGGCGATCCTGCTTGGCGCGGATGTGGGATCAGCCGTGGTGACGCAGCTGTTGATGGCGCGTCAGCCCATATTGATCCCGCTGTTGCTTTTGATTGGCGTCACGGTTTTTTTGCGTGGCGAAGGAAGCAACACGCGTCAGATTGGCCGAGTTCTGATTGGGCTTGCGCTGATCTTCGTGTCGCTGGACATGATCCGTGGCGCGACGGAACCGATGATATCAAACCCGGGAACGCGGGCCGTCATGGCCTATCTGGGCCGTGATCTGATGACCGCCTTCGTGATTGGCGCGGTGTTCGCCTGGGGAGTCCATTCCAGCGTCGCGGCCGTGCTGCTCTTTGTGACGCTCGCCGGGCAGTCCATTCTGCCGCCTGCCGCCGCCGCGGCAATGATCCTGGGCGCTAATCTGGGCGGTGGGTTCATTGCATTTGTTCTGACCTATTCCGCACCGCTTGCAGCGCGCAGGATGATCATGGCCAATCTGCTCCTGCGCGGCGGCGGCGCAGTGCTGGCAGTCCTCATGATTGCGGCGATGCCGGACATTTTAGTCCGGCTTGGCGTGACACCCGCCCGACAAGCCATTAATCTTCACCTCGCCTTTAACCTGCTTCTGGCGCTTGCCGCGCTCCCGCTTGTCGGGCCAATAACGACGGCGCTGTCCTACGTTATGGCTGAAAAACCTGCCTCGAACGACGTCTTGAATGTAGCCAGTGCGCTGGATCCAACCCTGTTGGGTCGGCCGCAGCGCGCCATCGACTGTGCCGCCCGCGAGTTACTCGGAATGGGCCAAAAGGTCGAACAAATGCTGATTGCCGTTGAGCCACTTTATGATCAATGGAACGCTGCCACCGCCAGCAAGATCTCGGACCAGGACAGGGCGATCAAACAGACACACCTGAATATCAAACTCTATCTCGCGCGCCTTGGCCAAACGGGAATGGACGAGGAGCTGAGCCGCCGTTCAATCGAACTCGCTTCGATTTCATCCAGTTTGGATTCCGCGTCTGACGCCATCACACGGATAATGCTGGAACTCGCCAAGCGTCTGGATACGCAAAAATTGCAATTCTCGCCGCAGGGCCGTGATGAGATCCGAGATTTTACGGATCGCGTACAAAGCAATGTGCAACTCGCCCTGAATGTGATGATGAACCAAAACCCAGCTGAAGCGCGGGAACTCGTAGCTGCCAAAGAAAGAGTGCGCAAAGTCGAACAGAAACTGCAACGCAGCCACATCGGCCGCCTGAGCGAGGGGCTCGTAGAAAGTATCGAGACCAGCAACATTCATCAGGAAACGCTGCGGGCTCTGAAACAGGTAAACACAGCGTTTTCGATGGTAGGCCACCCCATTCTTCTCAAATCGGGCGACTTGTTGAAAAGCCGCCTTGCCTAGGTCCAAAATTTCGCCCGGAATTGGCCGGAATTCATGCTCTTAGGTTTCACTAATTGGAACACCTGGGCGATCTGGTTTCATTAACTGGAACTCGTCGCGGAGGTTAGGAAAAATATTTAAGAAATTGAGATGGTTGCACAAAATTTAGTCTCAATTTGGCGCCCTGAGGCGGATGATTTCAAGTGTACCTTAACCTTTCCAACCCATCTTTCAAATTACGAAACTGTCAAAGTCATTTAGTTAGCGAGTATCAATAATGCTTCCCGAACATGCTAAAACTCTCACCAAGTTCGATCTAGACGGAAAAGCCCGTGATTTTCTGACGCAAGGCGGGAAGCTCGTTGTGCCTCTCTTACCCGACGTGCTGAATCATTTTTATGGTTTCATCAAAGCTGACCCGGAAATGGCGCGGTTTTTCCCCGATCAGGCATTGATGGACAGGGCTAAAGCAGGACAGCAGAAACATTGGGAGATGCTGCTGTCCGGTGAGTTTACAGAAGAATACTTCGATTCCGCCTACCGCATCGGCCGGATCCACCCGCGCATCGGGCTTCCCTTCCTTTTCTATCTTTCCGGCTACGCGCAGGCGACATCGCGCATACAAGAAGTGCTATTGGCGAAGCACGGCGGATTGTTCGGGAGCGTGCGGAGACGGAGCCTGCCTAAGATCCTCAGCGCGATTACCCGTGCCTTCGCTTTAGATACACACCTAGTCTTGGATGCCCATTTTGCCGCCGAGAAGGAAGAACAGGAACTTGCCTTTACCCATCTCACCAACGGCATTCAGCGCATGGCTGCGCGCGATCTGACACAGTTGATCCCCTCGTCGAAGGAAAGCGATTACCCAGAACGCTACAACCCCGTCCGTGAGGCGTTCAATGGACTGATGCAGACGCAACGCGACGTGCTGGAGACGATTCAGGACTCAGCCGCCAGTCTGAACAACCGGGCCAACGAAGTGGCACAGTCAGCAGAAGACCTGTCCCACCGCACCGAGACACAGGCCGCAACATTGGAAGAGACGGCGGCTGCAGTCGAAGAAATCACTGTGAGCATGCGGTCTTCAGCTGAAGCGACGAATGAGACGGACCAGACTGTCGGCGAAACGCGGCAGAGTGCGATACAGGGCAGTGAAGTGGTTCAGGAAGCAATTCACAAGATGCAGGAGATCGAAGAGTCTTCGAACAAGATCTCTCAGATCATCAATGTGATCGACGACATCGCGTTTCAAACGAACCTGCTCGCTCTGAATGCCGGTGTGGAAGCTGCGCGCGCGGGAGAGTCCGGACGCGGATTTGCCGTAGTCGCTGCCGAAGTGCGCGCGCTAGCTCAGCGGTCTGCTGAATCAGCGAACGAGATTAAATCGCTGATCGACATTAGCTCCGGTCATGTGGAGGGCGGCGTATCGCTGGTCAACGAAACAGGCAAAGCTCTGGAGAAGATGAGCGGGGATATCGACCGTACAGCCGAGTTGACCTCCGAGGTCGCCAGCTCAGCCCAGCAGCAGGCCACCGGTCTATCGGAAATCAATTTGGGCGTCACTCAACTGGATCAGGTCACACAACAAAATGCCGCAATGGTCGAGGAAGCGACAGCGGCTGCGATCTCGATGAAGCAGGACGTTAGTATGTTGAGCGAACTTATCGGATCTTTCAAAGTGGGAGAAAAGTCAGCCCGGACAAATTCTGGCAAGATCTCCCAGAAGAAACCGGTGTCTACAGCAGCCCTGAAGGTGGTTGGAGGCTGAAGCCGCTCCTCAACTAATTCCCTCACGTAGGCTGGCTGGGCAGATGGACCAAAAGCAGGATAATCGGCCTGCTGCTCCTGGGCGAAGCAGCACCGCAAATTATCGCGTACTCAAGCGCAATAAACAGTAATTGGTTACCGACATGAAATCCCCCATATATTGCGGCCTAGCGCCCATGCGCGCCGTCGTACTACCCGGACTATGCGTCCTTTTCACATTTTTGTTCAGCGCATTAGCAGCCGTTTCGGTCCTGCGGGAACCGGAAGACGTCAGGTTGTCCACTGAATTAGTGGACATCGCGGCTTCGCAGAGGAAAAACGCATTTGCCCTGGTTCGTGCGTCCCGCGATGCCGCCAACCCTGGAACGGTGAATCAGGGTGATCTCAAAAATGCCGCTTCGAACTTTCTGGGAAAGGAGAAGGAGATCAGAACCTTTCTTCTCGAACTAAGTGAGTTGCAATTGGAAGGGACAGTCGCTGCGCTGCAATCTCAGGAACTTATTGACTCGAAGATCACGGTACTTAAGCGCGAACTAGCCCCCGCTCTTGGCGGAGAAGGCAGGGATGCGGTGTCACGCCTTGCAGCCGAAAAGATCAGACAGATACTGTCGGGACCGTTCTTAACCGCCGTGGATAACCGGGTAAAACACCTGGCCAACCTAATAGTGGAAGAACACCGTCGGCAGGCTCTACGGTATCTAATTTTGGGCAGCACACTGCTTCTTATGGCAGGAGTCAGCGGAGCGGTGCTGTTTGCCGCCCGTGCTAGGTCTTTGAAAGAGGCGCACTCGCTTCTGATCAAAAGAAATGCGCAGATGGAGACAGTCGAAGAAGTGTCCAAGGTCGGCTACTGGGAGGTTGATATGATCGACCAACAGCCGATGTGGAGCCGCGAAACCCGATCGATTCATGAAGTTGACGAAAATTTCAAACCCAACCTCCAGACAGCCATTGACTTCTATGCGCCGGAGTATCGTGATCAGATAACGGAAGCCGTGCAGGTCTCCATGAAAACTGGTGCAGAGTGGGATCTTGAACTGGAGATCATTACAGCGAAGGGCAACCGGCGTTGGGTTCGTGCCAAGGGTCGGCCTGTTAACAAGGACGGTACTCTGGTTTCATTGGTCGGTTCCTTTCAGGATATCACTGCAACCAAAAAGCGGGAACTTGAACTGTCCGAAGCGCTCCAGCAAAAGAAGCTGGCGCTCGCGGAGGTCACTGACCTGAGTAACGCAATTCATTCGGCAGCGATCGTCACGATTGCAGACTCCGACGGAGTAATAATCCAGACAAACCCGCAATTCACTGCGATTTCAGGATACACTGAAGCGGAAGTGCTCGGGCAGGACCACAGTGTACTGAACTCAGGCTATCACCACGAAGAGTTCTTTGCCGATCTCTGGAGCACTATCGAAAAGGGTGAAGTCTGGCGTGGTGAGATCTGTAACAAGGCCAAAAACGGTGCTTTGTACTGGGTAGATACAACAATCTACCCGATCTTGGGAGACGAAGAAAAACCACAAAGATACATGTCGATCCGCTTTGATGTCACCAGGCGGATTCAAGCCTCAAAGATGGCGTCCAACTACTTTGACGTGTCACTGGCGCCGAACTGCATTGTCGATGCGAAAGGCGTGTTCCTTAAGGTCAATGATGCATTCTGCGACATGCTGGGGTTGCCTCGGCAGAAAATTGAGGGGCGGCCGTTTTCTGACTTTGTCCGTGAAGATGACCTCAGCGCCTCTGCCGAAGAGCTGAACAGGCTGAACGTGGGCGGCGAAACAGCCGGCTTCCGGAACAAGTACAGGGTCGCGTCCGGCGAAACACGGGTCATCGAATGGCAGGCGCGTCAGTTCGATTCCCTCATATTTGCCTCAGCCAGGGACATCACAGCGCTTCTGCAACAGGAGGAAGCGCTATCCGCGGCACGTCAATCTGCGGAGGAAGCAAGCAACACCAAGTCGGCTTTTCTTGCAAACATGAGCCATGAAATCAGAACCCCTTTGAACGGTATGATCGGGGTGGCTGACGTTTTGGGGAACGACGGCGGTCTGACCTGCGAGCAACGGGATTTGGTTGAGATGATTTCGGACTCCGGGCGCGTGTTGGAAAAGTTGCTGTCCGACATCCTAGATTTCTCGAAGATCGAAGCGGGAAAACTGTCCATTGAGGAGGCGCCTTTCAGTTTGGAAGACGAAGTCCGGGCCGCGCTGGACCTGCACATGATCGATGCCGAGGGGAAAGGTGTTGATTTTCAGCTCAAGTCCGATTGCCCGACGGGACTGAAGGTGCTTGGGGACAGCCTTAGAATGAGGCAGATTCTGTCAAATCTGGCCTCAAACGCGGTCAAGTTTACTGAACAAGGTCGTATCACGGCGTCAGCAGCAGTGCGGCAGGAAGCCGGCAAATGGTATCTGGACTTTTCCATCCAAGACACGGGTATTGGGTTTCCCACAGCAACTCAGGGCGATGTGTTTGAGCGTTTTGATCAGAAGAGAACCTCAGATGCACGCCATTTCGGTGGTAGTGGTTTGGGACTAGCCATCAGTGCGTCTTTGGCCGAGCTGATGAATGGAACGCTCAAAGTAGATTCTATGCCTGGCGTGGGGACAAGACTTGATCTTTCGCTGTTGCTCGAAACTGCTCCGGAAGAGCCAAAAGAAGCAAATGGTAAGGCAGTCCCGGGGAACAAGGGTGATATTCTTAAGGGGATGAACATCCTGGCGGCCGAGGATATGAAGGCGAACCAGAAAGTTTTGAGCCTGCTATTGTCACCGATGGGTTGCAAAATCACTTTCGCCGACAACGGGCTTGAGGCCGTCAATCTCTACAGGCAATCCAATTATGATGTCATTCTGCTAGACATGATGATGCCTGAAATGGATGGCTTGGAGGCTGCAGTGGAAATTCGCAAGATAGAAGCCGAGGGTGCGAGGGTACACACGCCAATTGCTATGCTGTCGGCCAATGCTATGCGCGAACATGTGGAAAGTTCAAGGTTGGCGGGTTGCGATACCCATATTTCTAAGCCCATCAATAGAAATAAAATTATTGAGGGCGTCCAGTCCTTGTTCAATCAGCGTGTATGATCACAACCAATCAGCTGGAGGGCAACCGCAGCCGTTAAAACGCGAAATCTGGATCGTTCTCCTGTCGAGAGGTGGTCCCGGATTTTGGGCCAGTCGATGGAATGGATCGGACAACGACAGAATAATTCACATGATTTAATTTGACCCATAAATTTCACTTCCTTGGGGGGAATAGAGTGATCTATTAACTTAAGCTGCTCATTATTGGTGTCGCGATTAAGTTAACAGCGGAGAATCCGAAATGCACATTTCCATGGTGCCTAGTTCAACGATGCGATATTCCCGCGCATTAATAGCAGGCGGGTCCGCGGGGGCTGCTGATGCATCCCGGTCTTTTCAAGCCGAACGAAGCTCCGCGGCCAGCAGCAGAGTCTCAGAGGTCAAAGCAAATTACGATGTCACCAATATATCGCCTAGAGAAATTGACAAGATGTTCGAAAAATTGGTGGATACTGGTCACTCAATTGACGAAGATATGCTGATGCTAAGTAGCCGAGGCGAAGAATTCCTTTCTGGAATTGCAACGATTGCAGGCCATATTTTCGACCCGATAGCGCGAAATAATTTGGTAGAGACAAACCGCTCCAACATGGAATTTGCCCGGTTGCATGGAGGCAACTTAGCTGGCTACGTTAGCTTCGACCATTTCCTTTCAACCTTCGGATCAAGTCAAGACACCCTGCTGCCGGGTCACAACCCGGGAAATAGCTATGTCGATTCACTTTGGGCAATGAGCACCCAAGAATAATTGTTTGGCAGTCTGAATACATCACCGGTGTTTGACGTCAGCGCCCATGGGTCCAAATAGCGGTATTTGATAAGGGAGTGTTTCTGGCTCATCGTAACCACCGAGGAGTGGAAGATGAGAAAGACAGCAAAGAGCCCTGGCGAAAAGGTCGTCAAAGATATCAAGCGGGCCAAGCGCAAACAGTATTCGTCTGAAGAGAAGATACGGATCGTGCTGGACGGCCTGCGCGGAGAGGACAGCATTGCGGAGCTGTGCCGTCGTGAGGGGATTTCCCAAGGCGTTTATTACAAGTGGTCCAAGGATTTCATGGAAGCTGGTAAGCGACGGCTGGCTGGCGACACAGCGCGCGCTGCCACGACTGATGAGGTCAAGGACCTGCGCCGAGAGACACGCGAATTGAAGGAGGTGGTGGCGGAACAAACGCTTGAACTGCGCCTTCTCAAAAAAAGCATGATAGGGGATGGGGGCGACCACGAATGAGGTATCCCGCATCCGAGAAGCTGGAGATCATCAGATTGGTCGAAGGGTCGCATCTGTCGGCGCGTCAAACATTGGCCAAATTGGGCATCCCTCGCACGACGTTTTACCGATGGTATGATCGGTACCTGCAGCGCGGCGAGGCTGGTCTTCAGGATCAATCTCCCAAGCCTGAGCCTCCCCCAATGAAGTGGTCCGCCCCTATGTTTAGGAAAGCGGAGGACCATCGATGGCTATTAAGAGACCGAAGCCCGAAGAGATTGTCGTGAAGTTACGACAGGTTGAAGTGTTGATGGGGCAAGGGATGCCCCGGATTGATGCAATCCGTCAGATCGGCGTGACGGAGCAAACCTATTACCGCTGGAAGAAGAAGTACGGCGGAATGGGCACAGAGCAGCTTAAGGAACTGAAGCGGCTCCAGAAGGAGAACGAGCGCCTGCGCAGGGCGGTATCGGACCTGACGCTGGACAAATTGATCCTGTCCGAGGCCGCAAAGGGAAACTTCTGAGCCCC
>FREY01000007.1 GCA_900143635.1 Rhodobacteraceae bacterium Alg231-04 | reverse complement strand
GAAAGCGTTCAAACACCGCCTCTTTGCCGCACCGCGGCTCCGGGCGTGGTATCCCGTCCAGCGTTTCCAGAAGGCTCGGCCGTAGTGCCGGGTGGCGCGCAAGGTTTCGTTTCTGACCTGTGCCGCCGGGCAGTTCTCTTTCCACGGCCGACCATTCTTGCGGATAGGGATAATCGGAGCGGCACCACGCTCGATGATGGCCGAGTGGCAACGGCGCGTATCATAGGCTCCGTCTGCGGTCACGCTGCTGATCTCTTCGTCCTTCGGGATCTGATCGAGCAGTTCCGGCAGGACCGGGCTGTCGCCGTCGCGGCTGGGGGTGAACTCGACAGCACGGATGTCAGACGTGGCAGCATCCATCGCAAGATGCACTTTGCGCCATTGGCGTCGCCCCTGAACGCCGTGCTTGCGGGCCTGCCACTCGCCATCACCAAGGAACTTGATCCCGGTGCTGTCCACCAGCAGGTTCAGCGGTCCACCGGCGCGGCGATACGGGATCTGGACGGCCAGTGCTTTCTGTCGACGACACAGCGTAGAAAAATCAGGAACGGGCCAGTCCAGCCCCGCCAGGTGCAAGAGGCTGGCGACCATCCCGACTGTTTGCCGGAGGGGCAGCTTGAACAGAACCTTGATCGACAGGCAGAACTGGATCGCCGCGTTCGAGAAGACCGGTGGGCGCCCTGGCCGTCCTTCATGCGGCGCAAGCCAGGTCATCTCTTTATCCAGCCAGATCAGAAGCGAGCCGCGCTTCCTGAGCGCATCGTTGTAGCTGGACCAATTCGTCGTACGGTAGCGGGCAGGTGCGGGTTTGCTCATTTGCCCCGTCTAACCGCATGGATTCGTGATGTGAATCCTTAGCTGTCAGAGTTCTGCAACAACGCCATTCCGCCACCGCATCAATTGAAAGCAAAGCGCATTAAAAATGACGCGACTAAATCGCGGCGCGAATTTTGTCGGCAATCGCCTGGATGTCATCCATATCACCCATCTGACCCGGTGCGCGCAGCGCAACGCCGGCGCGGCGCGGCAAGACATGGACGTGAAGATGAAAGACCTCCTGCCCGCCATCGGCCTCGTTGAACTGCTGGATTGTGATCCCGTCCGCCGCGAGACCCGCCTTGGCGGCGACTGCCAGCTTTTGCGCCGTGGCCATCACCGCCGCCAGCTGCGCGGGCGAGGCATCCAGAATATTGCGGCAAGGCGTCTTTGGGATCACCAGCAAATGGCCGTCAGAACGCGGCATGATATCCATGAAGGCCAAAGTGTCGTCATCTTCGTACACACGGATGGCGGGAATTTCACCCCGCAGAAGTTTCGCAAAAATGTTCTCGGGATCATAGGTCATACTCTATCCTTTTCTAACCGCCCCCAATATGGGCCGCTGTCTTTGCCCGGGTGCCGGGCTCTGGTCGAGACCGGTTTTGGGCTGCCACCGCTGCCGGGTCAAGCACTGGCTGTCGACTTGATCCATGTCATGCCAACGGGTCCAAACCCCTGACACAGACCTGAGGCTTCAAGGGGGGCGCGGCAATTTATCTTGATCCATATCAAACTCCGCCATTGAAGGCCTGCGCCGGCCACTCTAAAACCCGAAAGGAATCCATCCCGCCCGGAGTCCGTTCCCGGTGGGATTAAGTTATGCAGCAGGAGGCACATAAATGGCAGACGCAGCCATTCATGGTCACGGCCACGAAGACGAGCGCGGTTTCTTTACCCGCTGGTTCATGTCCACGAACCATAAAGATATTGGTATTCTCTACCTGATCGTTTCGGCGATCGTTGGTTTCATCTCGGTCGCTTTCACCGTGTACATGCGCCTTGAGCTCATGGACCCCGGTGTTCAGTACATGTGTATGGAAGGTGCGCGCCTTGTCGCTGATGCCTCGGCAGAATGTACTCCGAACGGTCACCTCTGGAACGTTCTGATCACCGCGCACGGCATCCTGATGATGTTCTTCGTGGTTATCCCGGCTCTGTTCGGCGGTTTCGGCAACTACTTCATGCCGCTGCAGATTGGCGCGCCGGACATGGCGTTCCCGCGGATGAACAACCTGTCGTTCTGGCTCTATGTAGCCGGTACATCGCTGGCGGTGGCTTCGGTCCTGTCGCCTGGCGGCAACGATCAGCTTGGTTCCGGTGTTGGCTGGGTTCTCTACCCGCCGCTGTCGGTGAACGAAGGCGGCCTGTCGATGGATCTGGCGATCTTCGCCGTTCACGTCTCCGGTGCCTCGTCCATTCTGGGCGCGATCAACATGATCACCACCTTCCTGAACATGCGTGCCCCCGGCATGACCCTGTTCAAGGTGCCGCTGTTCTCCTGGTCGATCTTCGTCACCTCGTGGCTGATCCTGCTGTCCCTGCCGGTTCTGGCGGGCGCGATCACCATGCTGCTGATGGACCGCAACTTCGGGTTCACCTTCTTTGACCCCGCAGGCGGCGGCGACCCGATCCTGTACCAGCACATCCTGTGGTTCTTTGGCCACCCGGAAGTCTACATCGTGATCCTGCCGGGCTTTGGTATCATCTCTCACGTGATCGCCACCTTCTCGCGCAAGCCGGTCTTTGGCTACCTGCCGATGGTCTGGGCGATCATCGCGATTGGTTTCCTTGGCTTCGTCGTTTGGGCCCACCACATGTATACCGTGGGCATGACCCTAAACCAGCAGGCCTACTTCATGCTGGCCACCATGGTCATTGCGGTTCCGACCGGTGTGAAAGTATTCTCGTGGATCGCCACAATGTGGGGCGGCTCGATCTCTTTCAAAGCTCCTATGATGTTTGCCTTCGGCTTCCTCTTCCTGTTCACCGTTGGTGGTGTGACCGGCGTGGTGCTGAGCCAGGCCTCTGTGGACCGTGCCTACCATGACACCTACTACGTTGTGGCCCACTTCCACTATGTGATGAGCCTTGGCGCTGTGTTTGCGATCTTCTCGGGCGTGTACTTCTACTTCGGCAAGATGACCGGCCGTCAGTACTCCGAGACCTTCGCGCATATCCACTTCTGGATGTTCTTCATCGGCGCCAACCTAACCTTCTTCCCCCAGCACTTCCTGGGCCGTCAGGGCATGCCGCGTCGTTACATCGACTATCCGGAAGCCTTTGCGTACTGGAACAAGATCTCGTCCTATGGCGCGTTCCTGTCCTTCGCTTCGTTCATCCTGTTCTTCGGTATTGTGATCTACGCGCTGCTGCGCGGTGCCCGCATCACCCAGAACAACTACTGGAACGAATATGCCGACACGCTGGAGTGGACACTGCCCACACCGCCGCCCGAGCATACCTTTGAAATCCTGCCCAAGCAGGAAGACTGGGACAAGCCGCACTCGCACTAAGCGAACGGTTCCAAGCGATCATGAAAGGCCCCGGTTTTCCGGGGCCTTTTCTTTTGCCCAAAGGATCACCGCCCCCAAGGCCTTGCTATCGACAGGTTTCAGCGGGCCGGATATCCTGACCATATGCCTTACCAATGGGTCTCTCCTGCGGCCGCAACAGGCGGCGAACTGCACCTCTGGCCGCACCAATCGTTGCGGCCCAAACCCTATGTGCAGATCATTGGCGGCGCCGCCCTGCTTATTTCGGTTCCACTCCTGCCCCTTTTGGGGACGGTTGTTCTCTGGGGAATATTGCCATTCCTGTTGGCGGCAATTCTGGGGCTGAAATGGGCGCTGGACCGCAACCGCCGCAGCCGGCAGATCCTCGAAGTGCTGCGCCTTGGGCCACAACAGGCCGAACTGGAGCGTCGCGGGCCGCGTGATGCGCATGCCAGCTGGACCTGCAACCGCTATTGGGCCAGCGTGCAGCTATACCCCACCAAGGGGCCGGTCCCCAATTACGTCACCCTGCGCGGTGGCGGCCGCGAGGTCGAGATTGGCGCCTTCCTGTCAGAGGACGAACGCAAAGCCCTGTTCAAAGATCTGTCCGGCGCCCTGAGGGAGCAATGATGCTGATCCGCACCCTTGACCCCAATGCAGATCTGGCGCGGGTGGTCGCCTTCTATCGGCAGACGCAGGACTATTGGTTGCTGGCCGAGGGCAAGCCGCCGGATGCGCAAAAGGCCGCAGATTTCTTCACCGATGGCCCGCCAGGCTGTGATCCGGCGCGTTCCTTTCGGCTGGGCCTCTTTCTTGATGGAGAACTGGAGGGACTGGCCGAGCTGTCCTTTGGCTTCCCGCAGGCCGGGGATGCCTACTTGGGGCTGATGCTATTGAGCCACGCAGCACGGGGCCGGGGCCTTGGTCGCAGGCTGCTGGAGCATGTCGAAACCCTTGCCCGCGCTGCGGCAAGCGACTGCCTGTATCTGGGCGTATTGGAATCCAACCCGCGCGGCAGGGCTTTCTGGGAACGGGAGGGGTTTCAGGAAACCGGGTTAAGCCGCGCCAGCGAGGACGGCGAACTGCGCCATGTCACCCATCGGTTGGTGAAAGATCTGCAACCCGGCACCCGTTGACAAACACCAATCTAGAGATCTATCAGGTGAGAAATCAACTTAAGGAAGATCTCTCCATGCGGCGACTCATTTGTTTTGCAGCCCTGATCTGCGCCACATCAGTTGCAGCGGAACCCGCAAAACTGACCGTAGATTTTGGTTTCTTCCCAAAAGGAACCACATGTTCGGTTCACGGCACAACCGGAAAGGTGCGTCTCAAAACCGGGCGGGAAATCGAATATTCAATCAAAGGGGACACCGGGAATGTCTCCTTTCGCTGCCAGCAGCCTGATGGGAGCAGCTTCACCGCTCACACTGGGCCGCTGTTGCCGCAGGGCTCTCCCAGGCTAGTGGCCATCCAGATCAATCAGGACAACCACGCACACGTCCTGTGGAGCGCCGGCGGAATTCAAAAATCCACAATCCCCGGCGTTCTGCGCTGGGATTGATCAACCGTTTCGTCAACAACAAAAGCCCCACCGCAGCGCAGTGGGGCTCTTGCCGAATTCAAACGGAGCGATCTGCCTCAGCAATCGCCCTTGTTGCACAGCTGGTCTTTGACCATGGGGCCAACTTTGCCAAAATCGATCTGGCCGGTGAACTTCGCTTTCAGCGCGCCCATGACCTTGCCCATGTCACGAATGGAGTCGGCGCCGGTCTCGGCAACGGCCTGGCGGATCGCCTCGGCGACCTCATCCTGGTCCAACTGCTTGGGCAGAAACTCCTCGATCACCGCAATTTCCTGCAGTTCTCGTTCCGCCAGATCCAGCCGCCCGCCTTCTTCGTAGGCGCGCGCGCTTTCGTTGCGCTGTTTGGTCATTTTGCCAAGGATTGCAAGGATATCGGCGTCGCCGATCCCAGCACCTTCATCCCCGTCGCCCCGCGCCGCGATCTCGCGATCTTTGATTGCGGCATTGATCAGACGCAGAGTGGTCAGACGATCAGCCGCCTTGTCTCTCATTGCCTGTTTTAGGGCCTCATTGACCCGGGTATGCAGTTCGCTCATGTCGATCCGTCCTTGGAAAGCCAGTTTGGAAGCCTTATCCAAACCCGCCCGCCGGGGCAAGCCGCAGGGCCGGTTTTGTTAACCATCCACGCATTTTCCCGCTCAATTCCATCAGTTCCGATTGTGAGAATCCGTCACTGATCGACTGCATCCAAACAGGATGCCCCTGAATCAGTTCATTTTGGTTATCCAATTTCGGCATACTTTGCCAATTTTGGCGGATTTTCCCGATATTTGCGGCTGCTTCGGTCAGGTGATCTTATTTTGGTTGACCGAATCTGCATTCTTCTTTCAACTCCCCCGAACACCCTCACAGGAGCAGCAACCTATGGGGGCGTTCATCCGGTGAGACCCCTCGGGTCTGCCGGAATACCGAGAATTGGAGGAATGACATGATTATTGGAAATCGCGGCCTGTCCGTGGCGGCCCTTTTGGCCCTCAGTACCGCCTGCAGCAGCGCCCTTGCCGCCGGAGGCGACCCGGGCCAGCCCGAGATTGGCACCCGCAGCAAGCCCGTTTTGAAGCAGGGCGGGCTGACGTTCAAAGATTCCAACGGCAACGGCCAGCTGGACAGCTACGAAGACTGGCGCCTTCCAGCTGCCGACCGTGCCCGCGCCCTGACCGCACTGATGAGCCTTGAGGAGAAGGCTGGTCTGATGCTGATCGACACGATGAACGCAGCCTGCGACGAGGCCACTGGCACCTTGGGCGTCCTGCCGCAGGAAAAAGCTGAAAACTTCATTCTCACGCAGAAAATGCACCGGTTCATCTTCCGCAATACAGTTGCCGGTCCGGAGGCGTCGGCCTGTGACAATGCACCGGGTTTCCGCTCAAAGAACGTGATTACTCCGGGTCAGGCCGCCAATTACATCAATGCGGTGCAGGAACTGTCCGAAACAACAGCGCACGGCATCCCGGCCCTGTTCAAGTCCAACGCCCGCAACCACATCGCTCCGGACGCGCGCGCTGGCATCAACAATCAGGCCGGCGCCTTCTCCAGCTTCCCCAAAGAAGCGGGCATTGCGGCCGCCGCTCTTGGTGTGCAGGCAAAGAACGGTGCAGCCGCAGTTGATGGTGATATGTCCGTGGTTCAAGATTTCGCCGCTGTCATGGGCGAGGAATGGCGTTCCATCGGGCTGCGCGGCATGTACGGCTACATGGCAGACCTGTCGACCGAACCGCGTTGGTACCGGACCCACGAGACCTTCACCGAAGACGCAGATCTGGCCGCCAACATCATGGCCACCCTCGTCACCACCCTGCAAGGCCCACGTGACGGTGATGGATCGGCCCTGAGTGCCGACTCCTCTGTTGCCCTGACCCTAAAACACTTCCCCGGCGGTGGTCCGCAGGAACTGGGTCTGGACCCGCATTATTCCTACGGCAAAACCCAAGTCTATTCGGGCGATGGTTTCGGCTATAACCTGAAACCTTTTAAAGCAGCCATCCAGGCTGGCGTCGCCTCTATCATGCCCTACTACGGCATTCCGGTGGACGCGTCCTACAATGGCACGACATTCGATGAGATCGGTTTTGCCTTTTCCGATCAGATCGTGAACGGGCTGTTGCGTGACACGTTGAAATTCGCTGGCTACGTGAACTCCGACACTGGCATCATCAACAGCCGGGCCTGGGGGCTGGAGAAAGCCTCGGTGCCTGAGCGTGTGGCGGCTGCGGTAAACGGCGGCACCGACACGCTTTCCGGCTTCCACGAGGTCGCATCCATCACCGATCTGGCCGAGCAGGGCCTAGTCTCAGAGGCGCGTATCGATCAAGCCGCCGAACGGCTGTTGACGCCGATGTTCCAGATGGGTCTGTTTGAAAACCCCTATGCCGACAGCACCGTTGCGGATGCGACCGTCGGCAAGGCCGCCAATCAGGCCGTGGCAATGGAGCTTCAGCGCCAGTCGATCGTCCTGTTGCAGAACGGTGATGCACAGGGTGGTGGCAAAGCTCTGCCACTGGCAGAAGGGGCCAAGCTCTATCTCCTTGGCGACGTCGGTGCACCGGAAGCAGAAGCGCGCGGCTACAACGTGGTTGACGGCAATTCCATCAAACCCGGAGACCGGCCCAGCGCAGAGGGCGCAGATGTGGCGGTGATCAATGTGTCGGCTGGCACCCGCCGCAATGTAACCATGGCCTATAAGAGCACTGATCTCGCCAACCATCCGGTGAACCCGATCAGTCTGGTCAGCGCCAAGGAGCCCGGCTTCATGCCCGGTCTGACCGGTGCCAGCAAGTTCGGCGCCACCGATCAATGCGTCGCCTTCGGGACCGAGAAATGCACCGACATCCACTATTTCGGCGGTTCTTTGCCCTGGGAGGCGGGCATTCTCGACTTTACCGGCATGGCGGCAGCCGAATCCTGGCAGATCTCCCCGTCACTGGCCACCATCCAGAAGGTCATCGAGGAAATTGGCGACCCCAAAAAAGTTGTGCTCAGCGTCTACTTCCGCCAGCCCTATGTGCTGGACGAAGCCAGCGGACTGCGCGACACTGGCGCAATTCTGGCCAACTTCGGCGTATCTGACGAAGCCCTGTTTGATGTGCTGTCCGGCGACTTCAGCCCTCAGGGTCGCATGCCCTTCGCCCTGCCCGCCACAGTCGAAGCAGTTCAGGAGCAATTCAGCGACCGTCCCGGCTATGAAGAGACCACAGATGGCGCGCTTTTCGCCTATGGCCACGGGCTGAGCTACTAAGGCTCCCTGCAAACGCGCTGCCCTTTCTGGGGCAGCGCACCCAAAGGCTGCAACCCTGACGATGCGGCCACTTGACCCCTCCTGCGCCTCCCCTTACAAGCCCTTGAATTTTACCCGCATGGAGAGTCGCGCAATGGCCGATACCGCCCCGTCCAAGCCCACCGCTTGCCTGGCGCTTGCAGATGGCACCGTATTCTATGGCATCGGCTTCGGCGCCACAGGTCAGACCGTCGCCGAGCTCTGCTTCAACACCGCCATGACCGGCTACCAGGAAATCATGACCGACCCGTCTTATGCGGGCCAGATCGTGACCTTCACCTTCCCGCATATCGGCAATACCGGTGTCACCCCGGAAGATGATGAAACAGGCGATCCCGTTGCCGCTGGCATGGTGGTGAAATGGGATCCGACCCTGGCGTCGAACTGGCGCACCACCGAAGAGCTGAAGGAATGGCTCAGCCGGACCGGCCGCATCGCGATCGGCGGCATCGACACCCGCCGCCTGACCCGCGCGATCCGCCAGCAGGGCGCGCCGCATGTGGCACTGGCCCACGATCCCGACGGCAATTTCGACACCGAAGCGCTGGTCGCATCGGCCCGCGAATGGGCTGGTCTGGAAGGTGCTGATCTGGCCAAGGACGTCACCTGCACCCAAAGCTATCGCTGGGACGAAATGCGTTGGGCTTGGCCCGAGGGCTACGCCCGTCAGGAAGCCCCGGTTCACAAGGTTGTGGCACTGGACTTTGGCGCCAAGCGCAACATCCTGCGCTGTCTCGCTTCGGCCGGTTGCGACGTGACCGTTCTGCCCGCGACCGCGACCGCCGAAGAGGTGCTGGCCCATAATCCCGATGGCGTCTTCCTGTCCAATGGCCCCGGTGACCCCGCTGCCACCGGCGCCTATGCCGTACCGATGATCCAGGAGGTCCTGAAGACCGAACTGCCGGTCTTTGGTATCTGCCTCGGCCATCAGATGCTGGCACTGGCACTGGGTGCCAAGACCGTGAAAATGAACCACGGCCACCACGGCGCCAACCACCCGGTGAAAGAGAACGCCACCGGCAAGGTCGAGATCACCTCGATGAACCACGGCTTTGCGGTGGATGCCCAGACCCTGCCCGAGGGCGTGGTGGAAACCCATGTGTCGCTGTTTGACGGCTCCAACTGTGGCATCCGCATGGCGGACCGCCCGGTCTATTCCGTGCAGCACCACCCGGAGGCATCGCCCGGCCCGCAAGACAGCTTCTACCTATTCGAGCGTTTTGCCGAAGCCATGGCCGCCCGCAAGGCTGTCGCGTAAATTCCGCGCAAACTCTCAGCCTGAGCCGACGTGGTTAACAGGTTGTTTACACTATTTTAACTGCCGCTCCCCAGCCTGACCTTCTGGTTTTTCTGGTGGCGGCAGTTTTCATGAGCAATCCCCCCCTGACGATAGAGACCCCGGTGGCGGCACCGCCGCCCCGGCCGGATCAGCTGGGCCAGATCCTGTTGCGGCGCAAGGTTATTTCCGGAACCCAGCTGCAGCAGGCGGTGCAGCTGCAAGAACGGCTCGGCCTGCGGATCGGTGATATCTGCGTGTCGCAGGGCTGGACCACCTCTGCCGAGGTGCTGCAGGCGCTTTCTGAACAGCGTGGCCTGCAACGGGTCGATCTGACACGTCAAATACCGGATCGCCGTCTGTTCGCGGCCCGCTCCGCCCGCTTTTGGCTGCGCCATCGGGCCGTGCCGCGGACCCGGCTCGGCGATCGGCTGATGATCGCCACTGCCAGTCCGGAAAACCTCGATCAGATCGCCAGCGGGCTGGGCTGCAGCAGCGATGACATCGTGCCGGTTCTGGCCGATGAGGACCAGATCACCGGGTTGATCGCACAGGTCTGCCAAGCAGAGCTTGCCCAGGGGGCCAGCACCCGTGTTGCTGGCGGGATGAGCTGCCGGGGGCGTTTCAAACCCCGCAGAGGCCTGTTGCTGCCCCTCTTCCTGCTTGGCCTGATTTGCAGTGCTTTGGCCGCGCCCAAGATTGCCTTTTCATTGGGATGCCTCGCCGCCTTTGCCTGCATGATGCTATTTGTCATCCTCAAAGGGGCTGGCTTTGCCGCCTTCCTCTGCAGCCCGCCCCCGGAACGACCCGGCAGCGCCCTGCCAGCGGCCCCGTTACGGCTTCCCCGTATTTCCGTTCTGGTGCCCCTGTTTCGCGAGGAACAAATCGCCGCAAGGCTGATCCGCCGCCTGAGCGCCCTGACCTACCCTCCAGCCCTGCTCGACGTGCTTCTGGTTCTCGAAGACCACGATGACATCACCCGCAAGACCATTGCGGACTGCCAGTTGCCGCCCTGGATGCAGGTGATCGAGGTCCCGGCCTATGGCGGGCTGACGACCAAACCACGCGCCCTGAACTATGCGCTCGATTTCTGCAAGGGAGAGATCATCGGCGTCTGGGATGCAGAAGATGCCCCTGCCCCCAACCAGCTGGACATGGTCGCACGCCGGTTTCACAGGGCGCCGCCGGAAACCGTCTGCCTGCAGGGCGTGCTGGATTACTACAACCCCACCACCAACTGGCTGTCACGCTGTTTCAGTATCGAATACGCCAGCTGGTTCCGGGTGGTGATGCCCGGCATCGAACGGTTGGGGCTGGTCCTACCTTTGGGCGGCACCACCATGTTCATACGCCGTCAGGCACTGGAAGCCGCCGGAGGCTGGGACGCCCATAATGTCACCGAAGATGCCGATCTTGGCGTCCGGCTTGCGCGGGCTGGCCATCGGACCGAAATGCTCAACACCACCACATTCGAGGAGGCCACCTTCCGCCCCTGGCCTTGGGTCCGGCAACGGTCCCGCTGGCTCAAAGGCTTCATGGTGACCTATGTCGTCCATATGCGCCGTCCCGGCCAGCTGCTACGCGATCTCGGCTGGCGACAGTTTTTGGGCCTGAACGCCTTCTTCCTCGGCACCCTTGGGCATTTCCTGCTGGCACCCTTTCTGTGGAGCTTCTGGCTGTTGTTGTTCAGCCTCCCCCATCCCGCCGCCGGGCAGCTGCCACAGTCCGTGCTCCTGACTATGGGCGCGGCGATGCTGGTGTTTGAACTTCTTGCAGCCGCCATCGCGATTATTGCCGTACAGGCGGCAGAGCGGATCTGGCTTGCGCCCTGGATCGTCACCATGCCGCTCTATTATCCGCTGGGTGTGCTGGCCGCCTATAAGGCCCTCTACGAACTCTTCTGTCGGCCCTACTTCTGGGACAAGACCACCCATGGCAGCAGTTCGGCCGCGGTCTCGCCGCCGCAAGAATAGGCTGATCTGGCCCACAAGGGGCCAGCTTCGCCGCTTCACCTTTTCAAAATACTCCCGCCGGAGGCAGCAGCGGGCCGCAGGCCCGCTGCATGGCCCAACCCCGATCCTCTGCAAAGCAGCGGAAAAGGGGGCGGGAGCCACACCCTGCCCGGTATCACCGGGGCAATGACGCCGTGCTCTATTCGCCGGTCCGGCCGCTTGCATCCTGTTTGAGACGGGTCATGAAGGCGATAGAAATATGATCTTTCAATGCCTTGCCTGCGGCGTCTTCATCGCGATGCGCAATGGCATCGACAATTGCGCGGTGCTCGCCCTGGGCAATCTCTCCGCGCCCCTCAGCCGCCAGCGACGTGGTCGCCATCAGCGCCATCGTCCGGTGGACCAGATTCAGCTGCTGCACCAGATACCGGTTATGCGAGGCCAGATGGATCTGCTCATGGAAACGCCGGTTGGCTTTTGCCAGTTCGGACGGGCTGTCGATCAGCGCATCATCCGCCTGTACCATATCCTGCAGAACCGCCACCTCTTCTCGCGTGGCATGTCTTGCGGCCAGACGGGCCGCCAGACCCTCCAGCTCGCTGCGCACCACATAGAGTTCGGCCATCTGGTTGTGATCCAGCGAGGCGACAATCAACGAACGCCCGTCGCGTTCCAGCAGGGATTGCGTTTCCAGCCGCTGCAGCGCCTCGCGGATGGGCGTGCGGGAAACGCCGAAACGCTCGGCCAGATCGCTTTCCACCAGCCGGTCGCCGGGCTTGTAGACCCCGACGTCAATCGCTTCGAGAATCAGATGATAGGCATCCTTCTGGTTCGACCGGCTCAGGCTCATGCGTGTATTCCCCGTGATAACCGTCCATGTGTAGCCCTGCCCGTGTCAGGCAATCAAGCCCGTGCAACCATATTGCACCGCCGCGTGGGAGCGCGTAGCTCTGTAGCATGGTCAAACAAGCATTCTCTGATGTCCGCCACTGGGTTTTCGATCTCGACAACACCCTGTATCACCCCTCGGCCAATCTCTTTGGCCAGATCGAGGTGAAGATGACCGCCTATGTGATGGAAGCACTGAACGTGCCCCGCGAAGAAGCCGACCGGCTACGCAGCCATTACTGGCACACCCATGGCACCACTTTGGCCGGGCTGATGCGCGAACACGGGGTAGACCCGGACCCCTACCTGATTGCGGTCCACGATATCTCACTCGATCATCTTGAAAAAGACGAGGATCTTGCCGCCCGGATCCGCGATCTGCCGGGTCAAAGGATCGTCTACACCAATGGATCAGCCCCCTACGCCGAACGGGTTCTGGAGGCCCGCGGCCTGTCCGGACTGTTTGATGGTATTTATGGCGTCGAACACGCCACCTACCGCCCCAAACCAGAACGCGCCGCCTTTGACCAGATTTTTGCGCGCGCCGGTGTTGCCCCTGCTGAGGCCGCCATGTTCGAAGACGATCCACGCAATCTGGCGGCGCCACATGCATTGGGGATGCGCACCGTACACGTCGCCCCGGATCCGCATGAGGCAGATCACATTCATCACCACACCGCCGATCTGGCTGCTTTTCTGAACCGGCTGACCTGAAGCCTGTCAGCCAGCAGGTGCCACCGGCAAAGTCCCGCCCAGTGGATCAATCCAATCGGCCAAAGCTACTGTCTTTCCTCCGGCAAAGGCCTATATGCGCGCCAGATAAATGTCGCACAGGATCTTCTGCCATGAGCCTTCTCCCCGCATCCGGCCCAGGTGCCGCCGCCCTGCCTCTGACCAAGGGCTGGTCAGTCTTTCGCGCTGGTCGCCGGTCAGAGCGCCCCGTCATGGATCTGATCTGCAGCCGCGATGCCCGACCGTTTTTTGCCGTTGCTGCGCTGCTCGGCCTTTGGGGTTGCTCTATCCTGATGTTCGGCATTCCGGGCCTATATATTCCCGCTGTGTGCATGGTGCCGGTGGTGTTTGCCCTGCTGATCGCGATCTCAGCCGGTTAAGCCTGCGCCTGATGCTGCGCGTCAGCTTGGCATCTTGCCATTCCGCCTGCCACAGGCCAAATGTGGGGGCGAACAACAAGGGCGTCTCTGATGGATCAAACCTGCGATATCCTGATTTCAGGCGGTGGGATTGCCGGCCTTACCGCGGCCGCGGCCTTTGGCGCAGTTGGGTTCACTGTCATTTGTGTCGACCCCACTCCGCCGGTCACCGAACGCGACGCGGCAGGCTCGGATCTGCGGACCACTGCCTTTCTGCAGCCCGCACAAGCGCTTCTGGAGGATTGCGGCCTTTGGGCCCGCCTTGAGAGCGATGCAGCCCCCTTGCAGGTCATGCGCATTGTCGACGCAGGCGGTGAACGCCCCGAACCCCGAGTGGTCAAGGATTTCAATGCCGCCGATATTTCCGGCAAACCCTTTGGCTGGAACCTGCCAAACTGGCTGCTGCGGCGTGAAATCACCGCCCATCTTGCAACCCTGCCAAACGTCGATTTTCGCCCCGGCACATCCACCACAGCCCTCGCCACCCAGACCAGCGGTGCGCAGGTCCGACTGAGCGATGACAGCACGGTCCGCACTCGGCTGGTCCTTGCCGCTGACGGGCGGGCCTCACCGATGCGCGAGGCCGCAGGCATAAAAGTGAAGACCTCCCGCTATGGCCAGAAGGCGCTGGCCTTTGCCGTCACCCATCCGGTGGCCCATGAGAATGTTTCGACCGAGATCCACCGCTCCGGTGGGCCATTCACGCTGGTGCCCCTGCCTGACTACCAGGGCAAGCCATCCTCCGCCGTGGTCTGGATGGAGCGCGGCCCCGAGGCGCAGCGGCTGATGAACCTGCCGGCCGAAGAGTTTGAGGCCGCGATGACCGAGCGCAGCTGCGGCCTGTTTGGCCATCTGAGCCTCGCCTCGCGCCGCACAGTGTGGCCGATCATCAGCCAGTCTGCACAACGGCTGAATGGCGAGAGATTGGCGCTGATGGCCGAAGCGGCCCATGTGGTGCCGCCCATTGGGGCGCAGGGGCTGAACATGTCGCTGGGAGATCTGCGCGCCCTGCTGAAACTGGCCGAAGCCCGCCCCGAAGGGCTGGGAGACGCAGAGATGCTGGCGGCCTATCACAAAGCCCGCCATTCCGAGATCATGCTGCGGCTGCGCGGCATTGACCTGTTGAACCGCACCTCGATGCTGGCTCCGCGCCCGCTGCGCGATCTGCGCGCCTTTGGGCTCAATGCGCTTTATTCGCTGGCACCGGTTCGCCGCACCCTGATGCAGATGGGGCTGGGTGTAAAATAGCCCTCGCTATCCGGCCTTCCTGACAGAAGGCCGGTGCCTCCGGCGGGGATATTTGGAGCAAGAGGAAGGCTTATGCCGGGGCTTTGGTGAACAGGCGACGCAGCGCCCCAAATTGGCTGAGACCGACGCCTGTCAGGATCAGCAGCATTGCCCAGATCAGGCTGCCGGGCAGGTCTTCGGAGAGGATCCAGGCGCCCAGAATAACCGACCAGACCGGCACCTGAAAATTCACCAGACTCATGAACACAGGGCCAGCGGTCCGCACCACGGCCACCCGCAACAGATTGGCTGCCGCCGTTGGGATCAGCCCCAGAACAGCCACCGCGGCGAGCGTATTCATGTCCAATGCCGGCGGCAGGCCTTCGATGACCAGGGCGGCCGGGATCACGGCGCCGGCGCCAATGACCAGCAACACCGCAGACAAGCCGATGGGGTTCACCGCGGGCAGTCGCCGCATCATAATCGAACTGCCTGCATAACAACCAGCCGCTGCCAGGCAGGCAATCCGGCCTGGCAACTCAAAATCCGCACCGCTGGAGTTCAGCGCCTGCCCGCCGATCAGGATCACCACGCCCGCAAAACCTGCGATAAAGCCGAGAAACCGACGCCAGCTCATCCGTTCACCGGGCACTAGAAAATGCGCCAACGGCAGAACAATCAATGGCACCGACGCCATAGAGACACCGGCGAACCCTGAGGTGACAAATTGCTGCCCCCAGCTGAGCAGCATGAAGGGGATGGCCGAGCTGAGCAGGCCAATGATCACCAGCGCCCGCCGTTCCGCAGGCCGCAACGGTGCCTCAAACAGCTTGCCGCCGCGCAATTGCCAGACCAGAACGGTCATCGCAGCCCCCAGCGTGATGCGGCTGGCGGCCAGCCAGAAGGGGGTGATGCCCCGCAATGCAATCTCGATAATGAGAAATGTGCCACCCCAGGTAAGCCCCAGAACGGCGATCATGACCCAGCTTCGGCCGGTAATTTCAGGCATTTGGGGCTCCGTTCTTCGCGACACCATGTACAATCGACGATTGGCTGATGGGTCAAGAGTTGTGATAATTCTGCGCTATAGAACGCGGCATTCTACCGTTGCCAATCTGCCTTGGCGGGGCCACATTCAGGGCAATCAGAACAGGCATTTAGGACCCCATCATGAAAACCGCAAAATTTGTCGCCATCCTTCTTTGTGCCTCAGTGGCGCTGACAGCCTGCGGGCGTTCGTCAAAATCTTCAGCCACGGTCATTGCCGTATCCACCGGCCAGCAGCTGACCGATCTGAAAGCAGCTTATGATGCAGGGGCCATCAGCCAAAAGGAATATGAAGACAAGCGTGAGGAAATCTTGAAGGATTAAGGGCCGATTTTGCGCTATCCTCTCGCATAGCATCAAAGAAAAAGGGCCCCAAGGGGCCCTTTTGTGTCTCAGAACTCTGCCAAAGCAGATTAGTTCTTGGCTTTGTCGACCATTTTGCCGGCCGAGATCCACGGCATCATGCCGCGCAGCTTGGCGCCGGTTTCTTCGATCTGGTGCTCGTCGTTGGCACGACGCGACGCTTTGATGGTCGGCTGACCAACAGCGTTTTCCAGCATGAAGTCACGAACGAATTTACCCTGCTGAATGTCGTCCAGGACGGCTTTCATGCGGGCTTTGGTTTCGTCGTACTGCAGGATGCGCGGGCCGGTGACGTACTGGCCGTACTCAGCAGTGTTGGAGATCGAGTAATCCATGTTGGCGATGCCGCCTTCATAGATCAGGTCAACGATCAGCTTCACTTCGTGCAGGCATTCGAAATAGGCCATTTCCGGTGCGTAACCGGCTTCGACCAGAGTTTCGAAACCACAGCGGATCAGTTCAACCAGACCGCCACACAGAACGGCCTGTTCGCCGAACAGGTCGGTTTCGCATTCTTCGCGGAAGTTGGTTTCGATGATGCCCGAGCGGCCGCCACCGATGGCAGAGCAATAGGACAGGCCGATTTCCAGCGCTTTGCCGGTGGCGTCGTTGTGAACCGCAACCAGGCAGGGCACGCCGCCGCCTTTGGTGTATTCGCCGCGCACGGTGTGGCCGGGGCCCTTGGGGGCCATCATGATGACGTCGACGCCTTCTTTCGGCTCGATCAGGCCGAAGTGCACGTTCAGGCCGTGAGCGAATGCAATGGCAGCGCCCGGCTTGATGTTGTCGTGGACGTATTTCTTGTAGGTTTCAGCCTGCAGTTCGTCGGGCATGGTGAACATGATCACGTCACACCAGGCAGCCGCTTCTGCGATACCCATGACCTTCAGGCCTTCGCCTTCGGCTTTTGCAGCAGAGGCGGAGCCTTCGCGCAGAGCAACGACAAGGTTCTTGGCGCCGGAGTCGCGCAGGTTCAGCGCGTGGGCGTGGCCCTGGCTGCCGTAGCCCAGGATGGCCACTTTTTTGTCTTTGATCAGGTTCACATCGCAATCGCGATCGTAATAAACGCGCATATCAGCGGTCCTCTCGTTGAATGTCTGCGGCGATCATAGGGAGGCTTGCCGGGAATGCGAGGGGTTTAGCGGCAAAGATTTCGCGATCTTCGATCTATTCATTCGCCATTTTTGCCATTACTGATGAATTCATGCTTGACGACCTCGACCGCCGCATACTTCGCCACCTACAGGCCGCGCCTGACCAGTCGATTCCCGATCTGGCAGAGCGGATCGGGCTGACCCCCTCGCGTCTGACCCGGCGGTTGGAGCGGCTGCGCGAGGCTGGCATTCTGCGCGGCCAGCACGCGGTGATCGACTGGCGCGCGCTGGGATATGAGGTAGAGGTCAGCCTGCGAGTGACGCTGGAAAAGACCCAAGCGCGGGCCTTTGATGACTTTATAGAGGCTGCACGGGGCATCCCCGAAGTGGTGGAAATTCAGACATTCCTGGGCCGCGTCGATGTGCGCCTGTCGGTGATTGCCCGCGACATGGGCCATTACCAGCAGATTTACCGCCGCCACATTCTGGCCCTGCCCCATATTGCCGACATTGAGGCACTGATGCTGGTCAGCCGCCTGAAATCCGATGAAAGCCTGCCCCTATGAGTGATCTGGATGACATCGACCTTGGGCTGATCCGCGCCTTGGCAGAGGATGCCACCCAATCGGCCAGCGCCCTTGGCCGCCGCTTTGACCTGTCCCAGCCCGCCGCCTGGCGCCGCATTCGCCGCTTGCAGGATGAAGGCATTCTGGTCGGCAGGCGGCTGGATCTGGATCGTGAAAAACTGGGGTTTGGTGTCACGGTGTTTCTCGGCATCAAACTCGCCACCAAGGGACGGGTCAGCCTCGACGATTTTGAGCGCGCAGTGACGGCCATTCCGGAGGTGCAGACCGTTGAACATGTGCTGGGGCTCTATGACTACCGTCTGCGTGTCGCCGCGCGTGACCTGGCCGATTTCGAACGTGTTCTGCGACGGCGCATCATGACCCTGCCGGGTGTTGGCGATGTCGAGGCCAATGTGCTGTTGTCAGAAGAACGCAGGCCCGGCCCGATCTGACGCCTCAGGTGGCAGCGCAGACCACCCAGGCCCAGACGATGCCCACATATGTCAGATGATGGAGTGCCTGATCTATTCCGGCAGCGCGCCAGAAGGCCGCGTCCGTGGGGCCAAGCTCTTGGCTGTCGCAGTGCTTGGCTTTGCAGAAATCAATGTTGAAATGCACCACCCATTCCACCGCAGCGATCGCCAGAATGAACAGAACCGGCGCGCCAAATGGGATCAGCACGATCATTGTCCCAATCGCGTGGATGCCGGCATGTTGGGCCCGGCCAAAATGCAGGTACTCCCCGCGGCCGGACAGCATCTTGGGCGTCTGCATGAAAAAATCCGCAAACATGTGTTTGATCTGCAATGCACAGATCAGAAGTAGGACAGGGCCGATCAGCTCGGGCACGGGATGGGGCTCCTTTGCAGTGCCAGTGACCTGACCTTACGGATTTTTTGGCGGCTGGCAAATGCCTGTTGTGCCTGACGTACCGTCCGCGCCGCCTGTCACCGGCTTGCTGCAATGCGGCATCAGAATTGCGCAGCCATTGCCACCGCTGCCCTAACCGCGTTAGGCATGAGGGTAGATAGTTTTCTCTGGCGGTGGAGCATTCCCATAGAACGCACGCTTTTTGGTTTCATCTGGAAATATTCGAAACGGGACCAGCTCAAGCTGCTGGCGATCACCACCTGCCTGTTCCCACTGCTGTATTTGACGCTGGAACTGCCCAAGCGGATCATCAACGATGCCATTGGTTCGCAGACACCCCAGATCGAATTTATGGGGCAGAGCTTTCCACAGTTGACCTTTCTGTGGCTGCTGTGCGGCGGCTTTCTGCTGTCGGTGCTGGCGCACGGGCTGCTGAAAATGCGAATCAACACCATGAAGGGCGTGCTGGCGGAACGCATGCTGCGCCGCTTCCGCTATCAGCTGATTGCCCGCGTGCTGCGATTCCCTCAGCCTTATTTTGAGCGCGTCAGCCAGGGTGAGCTGGTCTCGATGGTGACCGCCGAAAGCGAACCTATGGGCGGGCTGATGGGTGATGCGATCAGCCAGCCGGTGCTACAGGCTGGGCAGATGGCCACGATTCTGGTCTTTCTGTTTGCCCAGAACTTCTGGTTTGGTCTGGCCGCTGTGGCGCTAATCCCGCTGCAGGGCTGGCTGATCCCGATGTTGCAGCGCCAGATCAACCTTCTCAACAAAAAGCGGATCAAACAGGTGCGCGCACTGGCCGCTGAGATCGGCGAAAGCGCCGCAGGCGCATCAACCCTGCGGGTGAATGGCGGCTGGCGCTACCGCATGGCGATGATCACCGCCCGGCTGGGGCGGCTCTACGATATTCGCTTTCAGATCTACCAGAAAAAATTCTTCATGAAGTTTCTCAACAACTTCATCACCCAGCTGACGCCCTTCCTGTTTTATGCCGTTGGTGGCTATCTGGTGCTTAAGGGTCAGGTCAGCCTGGGTGCGCTGGTGGCTGCCCTTGCCGCCTACAAGGATCTGGCCAGCCCCTGGAAAGAGCTGCTGGCCTATTACAACCAGACACAGGACATGTCGCTGCGCTGGGACGTTATCATGGAGCGGTTTGCCCCTGCCGGCATGGTCGACGAAGAGCTGATGCAGGGCGAACCGGAGGTGCTGCACCGGCTTAAGGGCGATGTGGTGCTGGACAAGGTCAATGTGCGCGACGCTGACGGCAATCTGGTGCTGGAGGACCTGACCGCGACCCTTCCAGCCGGTCAGGTGGTCGGCATTGCCGCCCCGTCAGAAGAAGACCGCCGTGCCATGGGCGAACTGCTGACCCGCGAGCTGCTGCCCTCGGCCGGCAGTGTTGTCATTGGTGACCATAAGATGAGCGAGCTGCATCAGGCCGTGGTGGCGGCCCGCATCGGTCACGCCAATTCCCGACCAGTGTTGTTTCAGGGGTCATTTGGCGACAATGTGATGATGCCGATGCGGCCCCGGCCACGCGGTGAAGCCGAGGATCAGGTCGAATACAAAAATGCCCAGCGGGCCGGCAACAGCCCCGATCCCTTTGATGCGCCGTGGCTGGACCCTGAGCTGGCGGGTTTTGCCGACAAGGAGGCCCTGCTGGAGTGGTGGCTGAAACTGGTCGAAGGCATTGGATCGGATACGGCACTGTTCCGCCGTGGCGTTGAACAGGCCTTTGACCCGGACCGCCACCCGCTGCTGGCAGCCCGACTGGTTGAACTGCGCCCGGTTGTTCAGCAGGCCATCCGTAACGCGGGCCTGCAGCCGAATGCCCACTTCCTGAAGAATGACGAATACAATCCGGCCCTGCCGGTGGCGGAAAACCTGCTCTATGCCACGCCCTTCAAACCCCTCACCGACGATGAGCTGGCGCTGCAGACCGATTTCCTCGCCCAGTTGCGCGCCCTGAAGCTGGATGATGACCTGATTGCGCTGACCCGTGATGTGGTCGACATGCTGCGCCAGATCTTTGGCATCGACGGCACCGACCATCCGCTTTTCCGCAAGCTGGGGCTGGAGTCCACTGCCTATGAAAGCGCATTGGAACTGGTCGAACAGACCCGCTCCAAAGGCTTGGCTTCGCTTGATCCAAAAGAGCTGGCGCGGCTGCTCATCGTGCCCTTCTCTATCTCTGCGGACCAAATCGGCCCCGCCTTCAGCCAAGAGATGAAAGAACGCATCCTCACCTTCCGCCGCAGCCATTCGGCGCAGCTGATGAAAACGCTGGACGATGTGTTTGCACCATTGGACGTGAGCAGATTTGCCCCCGGCATGACGGTGCTGGAAAATGCCATGTTCGGCAAGGTTTCGGATATGGCGGGCGCGCGCGGCGACGAGCTGCGCAAACTGGTGGCCGATATTCTGGTCGAAAATGATGTGCGCGATCTGGTGGTAGAGCTGATCTTTGATCTGCCGATCTCCATCGGCGGTCAGGGCCTGCCCGCCAGTTTCGCCGAACCGCTGGCGTTTTCAAGGGCGACAATCAAGCGGCCGGATATCCTGATCATGGATGACGCAATGACCAGCTATGGCATGTCCACGCAGGTTTCCATCCACAAGAATCTGCGACGTCTGCTGCCTGATACCACGCTGGTATATCTCGGTGACAGCTTTGAAAACCCGGATGTTTTTGACGTCTATTACGAGCTGCGTCAGGGACGAATGGTCACCGAAGGAGAGGCCGAGACAGCCGAGGATGAAGGCGTTGCCAGCGCTGATCTGGCGCGCAAACTACGGGCGCTTGAACAGACCGAATTGTTTTCCGGCCTCAATCGCCGCCAGCTGCGCCTGCTGGCGTTTGGCGCGCGCTGGTTCGAGGCCGAGGCCGGCGAAACCGTCTTCCTCAAGGATGACGAGGCCACCGATGGTGCCTATCTGATCCTCGAAGGTGAAGCCGGGTTGTTCCTGCCACAGGAAGGCAAAGAGGATCGCCTGATTGCCAAGGCTGGCCCCGGAAAACTGGTCGGTGAACTGGGCCTGATCAGGCACGAAACGCGGGCCCTGTCGATGATTGCTGAAACGCCGCTGTCCTGCCTCAGGATCGGCGAGGAAGAGTTTCTGGCCGTGGTCGAAAATGATGCCTCAACCGCTTTCAAACTGCTGCAGGTGGTTGCTGGTTATGTCTCTAGCTAAGAAGGCGCAGCTATGAGTCTGTCGATGCAGGCAGACCACCTTGCACCAAACTCTTGGGTCGGGCACGATCGCGGGCAGCACCAAATTCGCTAACTGACAACAATCAAAGCGCGCAGAAATCTGATCTCCGCGCGCTTTGTACGATTCATTTTGACCAGCTTAACGGTCGTCGCCGGACGGCCCTCCGGGAACGTCCAGCAGGTCGTCATCGATGGCGGCCTGCACAGCGCCGACAGCGGCGTCTCTCTGTTTCGGTGTCATGCCATCGGCCTGATCTTCAGCCAGTCGGACGGTGACTTCGCGGTGGGCAAACCGAATGCCTTCACGATCGAACAGATCGCGGATCTCCTGAAACACCTTTTTGCGGATGGTCCATTGGTCACCGGGTTTAGTCATGAATTTGACCCGGATGATCATCGCCGAATCCTGCATCTCGATCACGCCCTGCGACTTCAGCGGCTGGATGAAGTTTTCGCCGATTTCCGGGTCGGTCAGCATCTGCTGGCCCAGCTTCTTGATCAATTTACGCACCTTGTCGACGTCGGTGTCATAGGTCACGCGCAGAGGCAGTTTCATCATCACCCAGTCACGGGAATAGTTGCTGAGAACTTTGATTTCACCGAATGGGATGGTGTGCAACGCGCCCAGATGATGGCGCAGCTGGAAAGACCGGATCGAGATCTTTTCGACCGTGCCTTTCACATCGCCGATGTCGATATATTCGCCTTTGCGAAAGGCATCATCCATCAGATAGAACGCCCCGGAGAAGATATCGCGCACCAATGTCTGCGACCCAAAGCCAACAGCCAGACCGACAACACCGGCACCGGCGAACAGCGGGCTGACATTCACCCCCAGCTCCATCAGTACGATCAGGACGATAGACACCACCACCACGGCCAAAATCCCGCCGCGAAACAGCGGCAGCAGCGTCGCCAGACGCGAGGCCCCGGTTCCGCCACCTTCGTCGCCCGGTGCGGGCTCCTGAACGCCGCCGGTTTCCTCATCGATCTTGCTGTCGATCCAGATCCGGAAGAAATGGTAGATGACAAAGCCGATGAACAAGATGACCGTGACATCAATGACGCGTTCAGCCGCCGTTGTGCGCAGCCAGGCCGCTTCGGGGTTCCAGACCACGACCAGCGCATAGGCCCCGACCACAAAGGCCAGAATACCAGCGACCCGACGCGCCAGATCCTCGTATGTTGCAATCGGATGCCGACGTGCAGCGGCCTGCGCCATCAGCTCCTGCGCCAGGGCCTCGTCCTGCTGTGCCGCCTCGACCGTTTCCTCATTCATTTTCTGGATCTGGCGGGACCGGTCGAAATAGCGTTCGATCACATAATTGATGACACCATAGACCACCAGAATGGAAGTCAGCACCATGTAGCTGCCAGCCATCAGCGGGATAGACATGTCGCGCTCCAGCACCAGATCAAAGCTGAGCTTCAACCAGCCGAAGGCCATATAGAAAATCAGAACCGGCGCCCAGGCCAGGCTGAGGGCCCGCACCAGAATCGCACATTCCCTCAACGGTCGCCCGCCGCGTATTGCTGCAGTGATGGCGCGCGCATTGAACAGGATCATCAGGATATTACCGGCAAGTGCCACCAGCGCTGTCAGCCCATAAACCAAGGCATAGACGTTGTAGTTGAGCCCGAAGTCCCCGACCCAGGTCGCAAAGGTGACGGCCACGATATCATAGGTCGCCAGCGCCGAGGCCCAGTAATAAAGCCGCTTGGCATCGCGGTCCGCGAAACGTGGAATGCGGTACTGGCTCAGGAAGGGCGACAGCACCATCCGCCACAGATCAGAAACGGTGCGCGATGCAAAATAGGCCGAATAGATTCCCGCAATCGTTAGCTGGACCGAGACATCCTCGGCCGGACCAAACACCAGCAACCCCAGTATCGCGGCAAAGACCATCCCGAAGATGGTACCGCCAACGCCCATGAAGAAACGGAAGACCAGAAAGGGCATCTTGTCCCTGTAGCCGTCGGGCTGCTCCTTTACCCGCGTCACAACCAGCCGCTTGGCGATCCGCTTGCCGTAAATCTCGATCGACAGCCAGCGACCCACCATCAGGAACACGATACTGGCTATCAAATGTTCGACATATGTCATGATCCGCCCATCCGGGCTGGTGGATCGCAGGACGTGCTCCACTTCGAAGATGGAATAAGGCAGGGCAGACAGACGACTGTTCAGTTCCGAGCGGAAATCGGCAACCTTGGTCTGGCCGCGCATCAGCATCGAGGCCCCGGCCATCGGGTCTTCGTCCGGCACTTCGTCGCGCGCCTCGGGCGCGCCCAGCAGCTGGCCGCTGCTGTCGACCACCACAACGTTTACGCCGCTCTCAGCCGCCTGTTCAATCGCCTGCGACAGGGCGGTACCCTCCTGCGCGGCGGCGGGAAGGCTGAACATCAGGGCCGCAGTCAGGGCCAGGAAGCTGCGCAATATGCTGTGAAACATGGAGATGTTGTCCTGTTGATCGCGAATTCTGACCGAACCTAGCGGAGCCTCGGACGGGGCGCAAACCCACGGCCGCGGACAAAGCCATTTGGCCCCGCACGAAGCTGCCGCCTCCGCGGAACGTGATGCATTTGTGACACAATGGCCGTTGAAGGTGCGACCAAAGCGACCACATGCTGATTGCCCAAGGGTCAAGATCCGGTTCCGGCTTGCCCGGTTCCACGCTTCGCGCTATCCGCCCTTAGAAAAGGGGAGCCGCAACGGCCTATGCTACAGGGAATAATTCCTTGCACATCGGGTGGGTTTGGGGAAATCCTCCCTTTCGTACATTCCGCCGTTAAGTTCAGGCTTTTCAATGACTGCCAGCGCCACCATCAGCCCCACGTCAGAACGGCCGCAAGACCGTGCACCGCGGGTTATGCTTTATAGCCACGATACGTTCGGGCTCGGCCATCTGCGCCGGTCGCGCGCGTTGGCTGCGGCGATCACCGCTGCCGACCCGTCCGCCTCGGCGTTGATCCTGACCGGCTCTCCGGTGGCGGGGCGCTTTGCCTTCCCGTCGCGCGTGGACCATGTGCGCCTGCCCGGGGTCATCAAGAAATCCGATGGCTCTTATGCTTCGCGCACCATGGGCATGACGATTGACGAAACAACGGATCTGCGCACCGGTCTGATCCGCACCACCGCCGAACAATATGATCCCGACATTCTGATCGTCGACAAAGAACCCAACGGGTTCCGCGGTGAGCTGATGGCGACGCTGGAGCTGCTGAAATCCAACGGTCGTACCAAACTGGTGCTGGGCCTGCGCGATGTTCTGGACGAACCCGAAGTACTGGCCGCCGAATGGGCCCGCAAAGGGGCGGTTGAGGCCACCGAAGAATTCTACGACGAAATCTGGGTCTATGGCACCCGCTCGGTCTATGACCCGGCCGCCGGGCTGCCGCTCAGCCAGAATGCGCAGGACCGGATGCACTGGACCGGCTATCTGCGCCGCGACCTTGGCGAAGTGGGTGAGCCGCCCGAACAGCCCTATGTGCTGATCACACCCGGTGGTGGCGGCGACGGCGCGGCGATGGTCGACCTTGTGCTGTCGGCCTATGAGCAGGACCAGAGCCTCGAACCCCGCGCAGTCCTGGTTTATGGCCCCTTCCTGTCCGGTGAGACCCGCGAGGATTTTGAGGCCCGCGTCGATAAACTGGAAGGGCGTGTCACCGCTGTTGGTTTTGAATCGCGCATCGAAACCCTGTTTGCCGGCGCGCAGGGCGTTGTCTGCATGGGCGGTTACAACACATTCTGCGAAGTGCTGTCCTTTGACAAACCGGCCGTCATCGTGCCGCGCACCACGCCCCGGCTGGAACAGTGGCTGCGCGCCAGCCGCGCCGAAGAACTGGGGCTCACCGCGATGCTGGATGAACAGCGTGACGGGCTGACAACAGACGCGATGATCAAGGCGATCCGCGCACTGAAGACCCAGAAGCCGCCCTCTGCCGCGATCAGCGACGGGTTGCTGGACGGGCTGGATTATGTGACCCGCCGGGTCGACGCCTTGCTGGGCCGCCCCGCGCGCAAGGCCAGCGAATGACCATGGACCGCCCACCGCTGGCGGTGCTGGTCAAAGGCTGGCCGCGCCTGTCCGAGACCTTCATCGCCCAGGAACTGGTGGCACTGGAAGCCGCCGGTCATGACTTTGAGATCTGGTCGCTGCGTCACCCCACGGATGTGAAACGCCACCCGCTGCACGAAAAACTGCAGGCCAAAGTCTTCTATCTGCCAGAATACCTCTACGAGGAACCGGCCCGTGTCTGGGCGGGGCGTGCGGCAGCACAGGGGCTGCCGGGTTACGCCGAGGCCTACCGCGTCTGGCGTGAAGATCTGCGCCGCGATCCGACCCACAACCGCATCCGCCGCTTTGGACAGGCCTGTGTACTGGCCGCTGAAATGCCCGATGAGGTGCTGGGCCTCTATGCGCATTTCCTGCACACACCGTCATCCGTGGCGCGCTATGCCGCCATCATGCGCGGCCTGCCGTGGAGCTTTTCAGCCCATGCCAAAGACATCTGGACTTCGCCGGAATGGGAGCTGCGTGAAAAACTGTCGGCCGCGACCTTTGGGGCGGATTTTGGGGCCACCTGCACCGGCTTTGGCGCCAAACATCTTCAGGATCTTGCCGACACGCGCTCACGCGTGGACCTGATCTATCACGGGCTGGACCTGTCGCGCTTCCCCGCCCCGCCGGCACGCAACTGGCGCAGCGCATCTGATCCGCTGCATATGATGTCGGTCGGTCGTCTGGTGGAAAAGAAGGGCTTTGACCGGCTGATTGCGGCATTGTCGCTATTGCCCGCCGATCTGGACTGGCACTGGACCCATATTGGTGGTGGCGGACTGGCTGATCTGATGCAGGGCATGGCCGAGGATGCCGGTATTTCTGATCGCATCACATGGCGCGGGGCCTGTGACCAGCCCGAAGTGATCGCGGCTATGCGCGCCGCCGATCTGTTTGTTCTGCCCAGCCGCGTCGCCAACGACGGTGACCGCGATGGGCTGCCCAATGTGCTGATGGAGGCCGCATCGCAATTGCTGCCGATCCTGTCGACACCAGTCTCTGCGATCCCGGAATTCATCGATAGCGGTACCCATGGCGTGCTGTCTGATGACGCGCCCGACGCTCTGGCCGCAGCGATCCTGCGCATCGCCCAGACACCTGACCACACCGCCCTGATGGCCGAGGCCGCCCTCGCCCGTCTGCGCCGTGACTTTGGCATGGACCCCGGTATTGCGCAGCTTTCGGCGCGGCTGCAGGCCATGCTCGGCCAATGACAACGGGCGCGGGGCCGCGCGTGGCCTTCTACGCGCCGATGAAACCACCACATCACCCGGTGCCATCGGGCGACCGCGAAATGGCGCGCAATCTGATGCGGATCATTGCCGCAGACGGCGCCGTGGTATCTCTGGTGTCGGAGCTGCAGACCCGCGACCGATCCGGCGATACCGCCATCCAAGCGCAGCTCACCACCGCAGCAGAGGCCGAGATCGCCCGGCTGCTGCACGACATGCCCGACTGCGCCCTTTGGGTCACCTACCACAATTACTATAAAGCGCCGGACTTGGTTGGCCCCGCCGTGGCCAAAGCCCGTGGCATTCCCTACATCCAGATCGAATCTACCCGCGCCAAGAGCCGACTGAACGGACCTTGGGCCGCCTTTGCCCATGCCGCCCATGCCGCGGCGGACGCGGCGGATGCCATTTTCTATCTCACCACCTATGACCACGAGACGTTGGCGCGCGACCGCTGCGGTGATCAGGCTCTGCTCCACCTGCCGCCCTTTTTGCCCGCCACGACCCTGCCCTCCGCCTCCGCGTTGGATGGCCCCATTCTGACCGCCGGCATGATGCGCGAGGGCGACAAGCTGGCCTCTTTCGAGATCATCGCCCGGACGCTGGCACAATTGACCGGCGACTGGCGGCTGGACATTGCCGGCGACGGCCCGGCCCGGCAAAAGGTTGAGGAGATGATGGCCCCTTTTGCAGATCGCGTGCGGTTCCTCGGCGAACTCAGCCGCGCTGAACTGGCGCAGGCCTACCAGCACGCGGCCCTGTTCCTGTGGCCCGGTGTGAACGAAGCCTTTGGCATGGTCTACCTCGAGGCGCAGGCCCACGGCCTGCCGGTTGTGGCCCAGGACCGGCCCGGCGTGCGGGATGTTCTGCTGCCCGCCAACCGCCCCACACCCGAAGCGGGCCCGCAGGCATTGGCGGCCGAGATAGACCGCCTGCTGGCGGACCCGGTTTTGCGTCACAGAACCGGCGGTGCCGCGCGGGAGATGATTGCACGCAATCACCTGGCACCCGCCGCCACCGCCCGTTTCTGGAGCGCCGTTCGCCCACTGATGAAAGGACCCGCATGATCCGCCTTGCCCTTTTGCGCCATGGCCACACCGCCTGGAACCGCGCCGGCCAGATCCAAGGCCGCAGTGACATCCCGCTGGACGACGCGGCCCGCGCCGAACTGGCTGCCCAGTGCCTGCCAGCACCCTGGGATGGGGCCGATCTCTGGTCCAGCCCGCTGGAGCGCGCCGCCGAGACAGCGCGGCTGGTAAGCGACCGCCAACCGCAATGCGCGCCCGCGCTGACCGAGATGTTCTGGGGCGACTGGGAGGGCAAACGCGGGCTGGATCTACAGGCCGATCCGACAAGTGGCTTTCGCGATATCGAACATTGGGGCTGGGACTATCGTCCGCCCAACGGCGAAAGCCCGGCCGAGGTCTGGGCCCGGATCGAACCATGGGTGTTCAGCTTGTCCCAAGACAGTGTCGCGGTCTGCCATATCGGCATCATGCGGATGATCCTCGCCAAGGCCTATGGCTGGGATTTTGACGGCCCAGCCCCGTTCAAAATCAAACGAAACCGTATGTTCATCGTCGAAATCGATGGCCGCAATCTGACCCCGCTGGCCGATCCGGTGCGACTGGCAAAACGCGGCGACGACGCATGAAAGTTCTGATCGCAGTTACCCATCTTCTGGGAACCGGCCATCTGTCGCGCGCCCTGACGCTGGCCCGTGCCTTTGTGGCCGCCGGACATCAGGTGCAGGTCGCCTCGGGCGGGTTCCCTGCGCCGCAGCTGAATACCAGTGGCATCCCGATGGTGCAGATCCCGCCGCTGCGCTCGGATGGCGTTAATTTCTCCTGCCTGCTAACCGCTGACGACACAACGGCGGATGACACCTATCTGGCCCATCGTCAGGACGCATTCTGCGCCGCTCTGACTGACATGCAGCCCGATATCCTCATCACCGAACTGTACCCCTTTGGACGTCGCAAGCTGAAGGCAGAGTTTCTGGCGCTGCTCAGTGCGGCCCATGCTCTGCCCCGTCGGCCCATGGTGCTCAGCTCGATCCGCGACATTCTTGCGCCGCCCTCGAAACCCAAACGCGCGGGTGAAACGGATGCGGTGATCGCCGAGTTCTATGATGCTGTTCTGGTGCATTCCGACCCAGCTGCCACCCGTCTCGAAGCCAGCTGGCCGGTATCTGACGCGCTGGCTGAAAAACTGCACTACACCGGCTATGTCTCGCCCCCAGAGGCCGGACCGCACCCCGATCAGGCTGGCAGCGGAGAGGTCCTGGTCAGTGCAGGCGGCGGCAGTGTCGGCACGCCGCTGTATGAAGCCGCCCTGGAAGCGGCCCGTCTGACACCCGACCTGCGATGGCGCCTGTTGGTGGGCGGCGCTGATGCACAGGCCCGGATCGCGGAATTTTCCAAACGCGGATCGCCTGCTATACTCGAACCCGCCCGACCGGATTTCCGCCAGATGCTCAGCCATGCGGCGGCCTCTGTCAGCATGTGCGGCTACAACACCGCGCTGGATCTTTTGCAGGCAGGCACGCCTGCGGTTCTGGTGCCCTTTGATGCCGGCAAAGAGGTTGAGCAGGGGCTGCGCGCCGATGCGCTGGCACCTTTGGACGGCATGGAAGTGCTGCGCAGCGCACATGTCACCCCTGAAAGCCTCTGCGCTGCGGTCAAGCAGGCCGTGGCAGCACCGCGCCGGGACACCGGAGGGTTTCGCTTTGACGGGGCCATAGAAACGGTGCGGATCGCCTGCGAGCTGGCCGAGGCACGCCGATGACCCCCGACTGGACAGAACTCGACGCCGAGCTGGCGCTTTGGCAGGACATGGGCCTGTCGCTGCCGATCTGGTGGCGCGACGATGACGCGGTGCGCCCAACGCCTGAACTCTCCCGCCTGAACGCGCTGGCCGAAACGCTCGGCTTGCCGGTGCATCTGGCGGTTATCCCGGCAGAGGCAACCGCCGATCTGGCCGCTTATTGCGCGCAACAGCCCAGTCTGATCCCGGTGGTCCATGGCTGGGCCCATCGCAACGCTGCGCCGGTTGGTGAAAAGAAGGCCGAGTTTGGCGCTCATCGGCCAGCCAGCGAAACACGCGCCGATGCGGCAGCTGGCCTTGCCCAGATACGGACCCTGTTTGGCGATGCCGCCAAGCCGATGTTCGTGCCACCGTGGAACCGGATCGGGGATGAGACCGTGCAGGGGCTCGCCCAGCTTGGCTACTTGGCGCTGTCAACCTTCAAGCCACGCACAATGGCTGAGGCCGCTCCTGGTCTGGCCCAGATCAACACCCACCTTGATCCGATTGCCTGGAAAACCACCCGATCCTTGGTGCCCGCCCAACAGCTGGTGGATCAGGTCACCCGCCAGATCACCGCGCGCCGCATTGGCGGCGCCGACAACGACGAACCCTATGGTATTCTCACCCATCATCTGGTTCATGACGCCGACATCTGGGACTTCACCGAAGCGCTGGCCAGCCGCCTGCTGGCAGGCCCCGCCCGCGTCTGGGCATTTGACGAAAGGACACCGGCATGAGCCGACTAGATTCCATGCTCCGCCGCCTCACCGCCCAGCGCGACGGGCTCAACTGGGTTGTTGGCCAGATCGACGGTCTGGAAGGCGAGGTTCTGGAGATGGGGCTCGGCAACGGGCGCACTTACGATCACCTGCGCGAACTGATGCCAAACCGGCGGATCTGGGTGGTGGACCGGCAGCTGAACTGCCACCCCTCCTGCGTGCCGCCCGCGGCGGATTTTCTGGAAGGAGAATGCGATGATGCGCTGGCAAAGCTGGCCGAACAGGGCCGCAAGCTGGCGCTGGCGCATTATGATTTCGGCATTGGCGTCGATGCGCAGGACCACGCAGAAAGTGCGCGGCTCAGCCCTGGTATCAAACAGCTGATGGTGCCCGGCGGGTTGATTGTATCCGGCCAGCCGCTGGTCGGAATTGACGAGATCGACGGCCCCGAAGGCATCCCCGAAGGCCGCTATATGTTCTACCGGGCCTAAACGCTCTGGCCGGGCATTCTAACTGCCCGGCCCCTCTGCCCATGTCTGCGGCAAAACCAACCGCAGCCGCCAGTACGGGAGGCAATTGTGACGTTCACGCGCTACGCGATCTACTATACGCCGCCCGCCGCATCAAAATGGGGCCGCCTTGGCACCAGCTGGCTGGGGTGGGACCTTGAGACCAGAACCGAGCCCCAGCCGCCGCAGCACGCCGCGCTGACCGGGCTGGACATCCCTGCGCTGACAGGCACGCCGCGCAAATACGGGCTGCACGCGACCCTCAAACCGCCGATGCGACTGGCCGAAGGAATCACGGTTTCCGCGCTGGATCAGGCCTGCGCCGCACTGGCAACCCGCCAGCCGCCGGTCATCCTGACGGGGTTGGAACTGGCCCGTTTGGGACGGTTCCTTGCCCTGCGCACCACCGGGGATGAGGCACGGCTGAAAGCACTTTCCGCCGCCTGCGTGCGCGACCTTGATGCCTTTCGGGCGCCCGCCACAGATGCAGAACTGGCGCAGCGACGGCAGGCAAACCTGAACAACGAACAAGAGACCAACCTGACAACCTGGGGCTATCCTCACGTGATGGAGGCCTTCAAGTTTCACATCACCCTGACCAGCAAACTGCCCAAACCCGCCTTGCCAGCAGTCGAGGTCGCACTTGACGCGGCACTTGGCCCGCTGCTGCCCGCCCCGTTTGAGATCCGCGATATTGCGCTGGTCGGCGAGGCCACAGACGGGCGGTTCCACCTCATCCAGCGCTACCCGCTTACTGGCTGAAGGGCGGCCAGTGCGGGGCCATCGGCCATAACACCCGAAATACCGGACCCGGCGCAGGCTGGCCCTGTGCATGGCGGCCCGGACGGGCTATATGCGCAGCGACTCCATACTGAACAAGGAAGCCGCCCGATGTCCTTCGACCGCAAGATCAAGATTGCCCCGTCGATCCTTTCTGCTGATTTCGCCAACTTCGGCCAAGAGATCCAGGCCATCGAGGCCGAGGGCGCCGATTGGGTGCATGTGGACGTCATGGACGGCCACTTCGTGCCCAACCTCACCTTTGGTCCCGCTGCCGTGAAGGCGTTCCGCCCGCATGTGAAAACCGTGATGGATGTGCACCTGATGATCGCGCCGGTCGATCCTTACATCGACGCCTATGCAGATGCCGGCGCCGATGTTCTGACCGCCCATGTCGAGGCGGGCCCGCATATTCACCGCACCCTGCAGGCCATTCGCGGCGCAGGCATGAAAGCGGGTGTTGCCCTGAACCCCGGCACCCCGGCAGAGGCCGTGGCGCATCTGCTGGATCTAACCGATCTGATCTGTGTGATGACCGTGAACCCCGGCTTTGGCGGCCAGAAGTTCATCGACATGACGGCCAAGATCCGCAGCTTGCGCGACATGATCGGCGACCGTCCAGTACATATCGAAATTGACGGCGGTGTAGACCCCAAAACCGCACCGCTGGTGGCCGAAGCCGGCGCAGATGTGTTGGTTGCCGGCTCTGCCGTGTTCAAAGGTGGCACGGTCGACAATCGCGCGGTCTATGGCGAGAACATCCGCAACATCCGCGCCGCCGCCGAAGGCAGCTGGGCCTGACATCCACGTGATGATCACGGGTCGGGCCAGTCATGGCCCGGCCGTTCACTCTCGGCCGGTTATATGCAGCAGGCCCTGACCGTCCAACCAACCGACATCGCCGGTCTTAAGCCAGCCCTGCGTATCAAGAAACTGCCGCGTCAAATCCGGAGCACTGTAGTATCCCATCATGACCTGCGGTCCTCGGACGAGGATTGACCCCACCTGCCCGGCACCGATTTCAGCCCCAGCCTGCGGATCAATACGAAGTTCGGTTCGCTCATATAGGTAACCGGCCTGAAAATCGTCATCACAGGCCTCGCGCTTCGTAATGGTTACCCCGCCGGATGCCTGTCCCGGCACATATCCTGTCTGTACCATCACCCCCAGTGCCCGTTCTGCCCGCGCCCGGTTGTCAGCACTGATCTGCGAAGACGTTGCAATGTAGCGCAGGGTTGGGGCAGACACCGAGATTTCTTCTTCAAGGTCCGCACCGGTGAGTTTCTCAAGCATTGGATGAGCGGCCAAAAGATGGGTGGCCCCACAGGCCAATGCCGTCCGAAGGTCTTCGACCGAGAAGTTCGTCTCCAGCATCACCCGCGCACCGGACACCAATGCCGCCAGAATACCCGCTGTGAAACCAGACGAAATTGAAACTGGCAGGGTTCCGGCGACCTGATCACCCGGCCGCAGGCTAACAAAGGCGGCAAAGGCCTCGGCGGCGTAAATCAGGCTTTCATGGCTGAACATCAGCCCCGCTGCGCTGGCGGTTGGCGGGGGCACGTTTGCATGACGGTAAAAAATCACGCCCAGCCCCGTGTTTTCTGCCGGATGGGTTACAAACAGACGGGACATCAGCATGCGCCCCCAATCACCGCCGAGCAAAGTGGTCTGTGTTCCTTTGGCATGCGCGCGGGCTTCAGCTGAGGCCTTCGTGCAGTACAAGATGATGGCCGGGCGACAATCGTCCAGAATGGCTTGCAATTCTGCCGGGCTGACCCGCGCATCGATCGGAACCGCAACAGCCGCCAATCGCGAGCACGCAGCCATCGCCGCCACCGCTGGCCCGCAGTTTCCGCTCAGCACGACAACCCGGTCATCAATCCGAACGCCAGCATCCAGCAACCGGGCCGCAATCGCATTGGATGCCGCATCCAGCTCTGCTGAAGACCAGCAAGTGCCGGTACTGTCAGTCAGGGCGATATCATGCGGACGTGCTTTAAGGTGCTGATCTAAAAGGTCATGCCAGCGGGTCATAGCTGTTCCAAAAAAGTACCTAGGTTCAGATTTTATATAGCCCGATTACGGGATGTTTCTCCAGAAAATCCGATCAAAAAGCCAATTTACCTGAACAAAAGGACAGTTAATCAGAACAAAAGCCCAACATCGCCCTGAAAACACATTATCGACGGCCTAGGCGCCGGAAAACACCGGTCGCGCTGGCCAGTATCCTGCCTGTATCGTCGCGCAGCTCACCGCGGGCATGAAGAATAGAGCGCCCGCCGCCGACCACCGTGCCCTCAGCAATCCGCGTACCGCTCTGCGCCGATGCAACGTAGGACAGGTTCAGGGACACCGTCACCACCGGCGGCGGATCGCTGGGGTCAAAATAGCCGGCGGCAGCCTGCCCACATGCCACATCCAGAAGGGTTGCCGCCATGCCCCCATGCAGAATGCCGTGGCGGTTGCAGTGGCGGGGATCCATGTCCAGCGAGACCACGGCCCGGCCCTCACCCGCAAATACCTCCGTTCGGTAGCCAACCATCTGTTGGCAGCCCGGATCAGTGATCAGGCGGGCGGCATCGGATGAACCGGGGGTATCTGCGGTCATGGCGGGCTCCGTTTATATTCTGTCCGCTTAGGGGCGGGGAGGCTTGTGCCTAACGAGGCCACAAGCCGCGTGAAAGGATCAGTAGATCTCAAACAGCCCAGCCGCGCCCATGCCGCCGCCGATACACATGGTCGCCACGCCCAGCTTGGCACCACGGCGCTGTCCCTCGTACATCAGGTGCCCGGCCATCCGCGCGCCGGTCATGCCAAAGGGATGTCCGATGGCGATGGAGCCGCCGTTGACGTTGCAGATCTCGGGATCAATGCCCAGCCGATCACGACAGTAAAGCGCCTGCGACGCAAAGGCCTCGTTCAGCTCCCACAGGTCAATGTCCTGCATTGTCAGCCCGTGGCGCTGCAGCAGACGGGGTACAGCAAAGACCGGGCCGATGCCCATCTCATCGGGTTCACAACCGGCAACGCGGAAGCCCTTGAAGGCGCCCAGCGGTTCAAGCCCGCGTTTTTCGGCATCATCAGCATCCATCAGCACCAATGCGGCTGCCCCATCCGACAGCTGCGAGGCATTGCCTGCGGTAACAAACTGCCCCTCCCCGCGCACAGGAGCCAGCCCCGCCAACCCATCGGCCGTGGTGCCGGGTCGGTTGCATTCGTCGCGGTCCACGGTGACTTCGCGCTGCGAGACCTCACCGGTTTCGCGGTCCTTCACCGCCATGGTGGTCTGCATTGGCACGATTTCGTCTGAAAACAGCCCGGCGTCCTGCGCCGCGGCAATTCGCTGCTGGCTGCGCAACCCATAGGCATCCTGTTCTTCGCGGCTGATCCTATAGCGTTGCGCCACGATATCCGCCGTTTCGATCATCTCCATGTAGATCGCGGGCTTATGTTCCTCGATCCAGGCTTCGCGCGCGCTCTTGATCTGCGGTTGCACCATCGAGATGCTTTCGACACCGCCTGCCACCATCGGGCCTGCGCCCTCGGCCATGATCTGATGCGCCGCCAGTGCGATGGATTGCAGCCCAGACGAACAAAAACGGTTCACCGTCATGCCCGATGCCGTCACCGGCAGCCCGGCGCGGATGGCGATCTGGCGGGCGATGTTCTGGCCTGTCGCGCCTTCGGGGAAGCCGCAGCCGATGATGGCGTCTTCGATCTCTGCACCGTCGATGCCGGCGCGCTCCACTGCAGCGGCCACCGCATGCCCGCCCATGGTGGCGCCATGGGTCATGTTGAACGACCCGCGAAAGGATTTCGCCAGCCCGGTGCGGGCGGCAGAGACGATGACCGCCTGTTTCATGAGATTATCCTTTGTTCAGATCGTCGAAGGACTTGCCCTCCGCCACCAGCTGTTCCAGCAACGGTGCCGGTGCCCAGAAGAAATCATCCGCCCTGGCGTAGGATTTGATATCCGCCAGCACAGCCTCCAGACCCTGAATGTCAGCCCACTTGAGCGGCCCGCCGAAGAAGCGCGGGAAGCCGTAGCCGAACAGCATGACCATATCCACGTCCAAGGAGCGCTGCGCGATGCCTTCACCTACCACTTTGGCGGCCTCGTTCACCATGGCGCACATATAGCGGCGCAGCACTTCTTCATCCGAGAAATCCCGCGCGGTCACACCTTGCTGCGCCTGATCCTTGGCAATCAATTCAGCCACCGCCGGGTTCGGCACGCCGCCGCGTTTGCCTTCCTCGTAGATATAGAAACCCTTGCCGGTCTTCTGGCCAAAATCGCCGCCCTCGCAGAGCATTTCATAGAACATCGGCACCCGCTCGCGCGCATCCCGCGTCGGCGCGCGGCGTTTGCGGGCGGCCCAGTTGATGTCCAGACCGGCCAGATCACCCATAGCAAAGGGCCCCATCGGGAAGCCAAATCCGGTCACAACCTTGTCGACCTGGTACGGAGACGCCCCGTCCAGCACCATGTATTCCGCCGCTCGACGGTAGGCATTCATGATCCGGTTGCCAATGAAACCGTCACAGATGCCGGACCGCACGGCGACTTTCTTCAACAGTTTGCCCAGCGCAAAGCCGGTGGCAAGTGTTTCGGGCGAGGTCTCTTTGGCGACCACGACTTCCAGCAGCTTCATGATATGGGCGGGCGAGAAGAAATGCAGCCCAACCACGTCCTGCGGGCGCGAGGTGGCGGCGGCGATCTCGTCCACGTCCAAATAGGAGGTGTTCGACGCCAGCACCGCGCCCGGTTTGCAATGGGCGTCCAGCTTGCCAAAGACATCGCGTTTCACGTCCATGCTTTCGAACACGGCCTCGACCACCAGATCCACATCCGACAAGGCGGCATAGTCAGTGGACAGCACCAGCGCTTCACCGGTCAGGTGATCGTATTTTTCCTGAGAGATCTTGCCACGTTTCAGCGCGCCTTCCAGATTGCCCTCGATGCGGCCACGCGCCATGGCGGTGGCTTCTCCGGTCATTTCGATCAGCACCACCGGCAGGTTGGCCAGCAGGGCCGCCGTGGCGATGCCCGCCCCCATGGTGCCGCCGCCGATCACGCCCATGGCATTCAGTGCGCGGGACTCAACACCTTTCAGTTCCGGCAGTTTAGAAACCGCGCGCTCCGAGAAGAAGGCGTGGATCAGACCCTGACGCTGGTCGGTTTCCATCAGTTCCATGAACAATTCGCGCTCGCGCTTCATACCGGCCAGAAAGCTGTCCGCCTCAACGGCGGCCTGAATACCGCGCACTGCAACAGCAGGAGACAACTGGCCACGGCCTTTCTTCAGAACCCGATCATATTCGGCGTCAAAATCCACACCCGAGGCCAGCGGCAGTTCACCGGTTGCGCGACGCACGACACCGGCATCCAGAAGTTCCTTCACGTAAGCCAAGCCGATCTCGCGCGGGTCTCCCTCCGTGATCTTGTCGACAACACCCAACTCCAGAGCCTCGGTGGCGTCGACCTGACGGCCGGATGTGATGATCCCGATCGCGGCCTCAACGCCGGTCAGCCGCGGCAGACGCTGGGTACCGCCAGCGCCGGGCATCAGGCCGAGGTTCACTTCCGGCAGGCCCATCCGGGCCGAGGGCACCGCGACGCGGTAATGCGAGGACAGGGCAATTTCCAGCCCGCCACCTAGCGCGGTGCCATGCATGGCAGAGACCACGATCAGCGGCGAGGCTTCGATACGATTGCAGAGATCAGGCAGATAGGGCTCCAGCGGCGTCTTGCCAAACTCGCGAATATCAGCGCCAGCAAAGTATGTGCGCCCGTCACCATAGATAAGAACCGCTTTGACCCCGTCCGCTTCGGCCTGTTCGATGCCAGCCAGCAGACCCCGGCGCACGTCGACGCCCAGCGCATTCACTGGCGGGTTCTGTGCTTTCAAAACCGCGATATCCCCGATGCGCTCATATGTAATGGCGTCCGTCATCTACTCATCCTTTTGTTCCCTGCCGCCCTCTGGGACGGGTGCACACTGTCTTTGTGCGCGTTCAATCGCTGCCTGCGGGCGACCTTGCATGCAAATGGCAACGGCCCGCAACGGGTTTCCCCGAAACGGGCCGGACCGGCAAATGCCAGTTCTGCTCGATGTCTGAGTCTCCCGCGGTTGGCGGGAGATTAGCCGACCGTCCGGTCAGTCTGCAATAGTTCCGTTGGCCCGCCAGCCATCAAAGATTTCCAGCGCCGCCTCACAGAAGGCCGCATCGTTGATATGCGTGTCCAGCGCGTGCAGCTGCACATTGCCAGGGACATGCGCTTTCATCTCGGCACAAAAGGCACCCAGCCCTTCGGCGTCATGCAGCTCTCCGCCCGGACGGTCCCATTCATTACCGCCCTGTTCGGGCAGCAGGAAGGCCACAGGACCGGTGGCAGAGGAGAGTTTTTCGCAGATGGTGCGCGCCACATCGCGACGTTCATCTGCGTCCAGCATGGCACTGGTCAGCAGGCGGTTATGGGCATGGGCCTCTTTGCCTTCCAACTTGCGCGGCACCGGCTGCCAGCCGACGAAATCCACCAGATCATAGCAGCCCGGTGCGACCAGCTGCGGCGTGCCGGACCTGCCGGCATTGGTCATCCGGTCTGCACCCGCAGACAGGCCACCAAACATGTGATTGCTGACTTCCTGACTGGCGAAATCAAAGACCGCGGCAAAGGCACCCTCGGCGGCCAGGCTTTCAAACGCCCGCCCACCCATGCCGGTGGCGTGGAACACCGCAACCTCATAGCCGCGTTCCTCTAGTGCGGGCTTCAGCGTCACCATATAGCGCAGCACGGTCTTGCCGAAGGAGGTCATGCCGATCAGCGGCTTGTCCCGCTTGGGTTTTTCCACCGCGCGCGCGGCCCCCAGCACGGCGCCCGCTGCTTGCGACAGTGAGGCCTTGCAGATCGAGTTCAACCCGTAAAGCCCGCCGGCCCAGAGGATCATCTGCACGTCAGACGGCAGACGCTCCGGCGGGATCAGCGCGGAAAAGGACACGGTGGAGACCACATATTTCGGAACGCCAACCGGCAGTGCCGCACAGAGGTCAAGCGCCAGATCGGTGCCCATGGTGCCACCCAGCACGATGACGCCGTCAATCTCGCCATCCATGTAGAGCTTCAGCGCCGCTGCCGCCGAACCACGCGCCATGATCTGCATAGCGATGTTTTCATTGCCTGAGGCAATCGCCTCTTCTATCGAAGAGCCACCCGCCGCCGCCACGTCGTGTTTGGAGAGATCGGTGGGCTGGCTGGGATCACCCAGCACGCTCACATCCATGGTCAGCACATGGCCGCCCTGACCGCGGATAACGTCGGCCAGATAGCCCAGCTCGTCATCTTTGGTGTCATATGTCCCTGCGACAAGAATTGTCTTGGCGTCGCCCATGGAAGTCTCTCCTCGTTACGTCGTCACAAATGTCTCCGCCAGCTCCAGTGCCTGGGCCAGCTGTCGGGCAGAGCGTTCTGCATTGCCCGGTTCATCCAGCCGGGAGATGATCCAGCCGGGGTATGTCAGCGCGCGCAGCAGCAGCGCAAAGTCCAGCGCATCCTCTGTCACCACACGGCGGGCGCTGTAGCCCTCCAGAACGCCCGCACGCATCTCTGCGAAATAAGGCTGGTGCATGGATTTCTTCAGGAAGGTGGCCAGCTCGAAATCGCGGTAGCCAATGACGGCATCGTCAAAGTCGATGAACACCGGCCGGCCCGCGTCTAGCATCACGTTTTCACACAGCAGATCCGCGTGGATCAGCCCCTGATCCAGCGCATCGCCCGTGTCGCGCAGACGCGCATCCGCCTTGGCGCGGGCCTGCAGAAACAAATCCCGCTGCGCCGGGGTCAGGTCGGGATGCTCCCAGAACCGGCCCCAGAGCGGGTCCTCGCTCAGCAGGCCTTCGCGCCGCCAGTCGGGGCGGGTGAAGTCTTCGGGCAGTTCCCAGGCGTCGGTCAGGTCATGCATCCGGGCCATCTCGCGCCCCACCGAAACAGCCAGCGCGCGCGGATCGGAGGTGTCAAACAGCGCGCCCGCCTCCCCGATGGGTGCACCACCCATCCAGGTGAGCATGCTCATCGCCTGCTCCCCCTTCATGCCGGTAAAGCCCCCTGCCAGAAGCGGGATCGGGCGCGGCACCGACACGCCGCCTTCCGCCAGCATCGCCATCCACTGCAGTTCGGATTGCAACTCTGCCGGGTTGCGATAGCCGGGGCGGTGGAAGCGCAGCGCATAGGCGCTGCCTTCATGGTCTACCTTCCAAACCGAATTCTCGCGCTCTGCGATCAGCCGGGCGGATGCGCCTTCCATGCCCCAAAGGGCGAGCGCTGCCTGCACGTCCCTGCTCATGGTTCCAGCGGTGTCTCTGTCAGCACCTGATCCAGTGTTTCCAGCATCAGGTCGGCGTTTTCACGGCTGACGCACATGGGCGGGCGGATCTTCAGGGCGTTGTAGTTCACACCGAGGAAGTTCAGCAGCACGCCCTTCTGGCGCATGCCATTGGCGACACGTTTGACAAATGCCGCTGCCGGCTCTTTTGTGGCACGGTCCAGCACCATCTCAGCCCCGAAGAACAGGCCCGAGCCGCGCACATCACCGATGCAGGCGTGGGTTTCTGCCAGCTTGCGCAGGCCCTCGCGGGCGTAGTTGCCGACCTCCAGCGCGTTTTGCTGCAAGCCTTCCTCCTGCACCACTTTCAGCGTCGCCATCGCGGCAGCTGCCGAGACGGGGTTGCCGCCGAACGTGTTGAAATACTTGAAGGAGTTGCGAAAGGCGCTCATCACCTCCATCGAGGTCACAACACCGCCCACCGGGTGGCCATTGGCCATCGGCTTGCCCAGCGTCACCACGTCCGGCGTGAACCCTGCCCGCTGGTGGCCCCAGAAATGCGAGCCGACACGGCCGAAACCGGGCTGCACTTCATCGGCGATGACAATGCCGCCTGCGGCGCGGACCTTCTCAATGGCAGGCGCAAGCCAGCCCTGCTCCAGATCCGGGAAGCCTTCGTTGGCGAAGTAGGGACAGATGATCAGGCAGCTGAGCCCATGGCCACGTTCGGCCAGCGCATCAATCTGTTTTTGCACCTCATCCGCAAAGGCCTGTGCATGGGCCATGCCGCCCTCACCGCCAAGGGGGCGGTAGCTGTCCGGGGCCGGCACAAAGGCCATATGGTCCCAAAACCCGCCCGGCGGCGGGTTGGTACGGCTGAGCTGAGACACGGCGACAGTGTTGCCGTGATAGGTTTGATCAGAGGCGATCACCCCCATATTGCCAGTCACCGCCTGCGCCATGCGCAGGGCAATGTCGTTTGCCTCGGAGCCCGTGCAGGTCATGATCGCGGTGTTCAGCGGATCGTCAAACGTGTCGGTCAGCGCCTCCACATAGTCGAGGATGCCCGCGTGCGGGTAGCGCGTGTGCGTGTTCAGCGTGGCGGCCTGTTTTGCGATGGTCTCCACCACCTTAGGGTGGCAGTGCCCCACATGGGGCACGTTGTTGTAGCAGTCGAGGTACTTGCGTCCCTCTGCGTCCCAGACCCAGACCCCCTCGCCCTTCACCATGTGAACGGGCTCCTCATAGAAGGTGGGGATGTTGGGGCCGAGCAGCTTTGCCCGGCGCGCCATCAGATCTTGGGTCGTTGCGGTCACAGCTGGATCCATGCCGCTTTGAGGTCAGCGTATTTGTCGAAAGCATGCATCGATTTGTCATGGCCGTTGCCGGATTGACCAACGCCGCCCAGTGGTACGGTATTATCCGCGCCACCATAGGTGTTCACATGCACCAGACCCGCACGAATACCCGCCACACAACGGTGCGCACGGCTGAGATCCGACGTCCAAACCGCCGAGGACAGGCCAAAGTCAGTGGCATTGGCCAGCGAAATCGCTTCTTCCTCGGTTTTAAAACGGGATACGGCCAAAACCGGGCCAAAGACCTCGTTCTGGAAGACGTTGTGGTCCCGCTCGACGCCCGCAATGATGGTCGGGGCCATATAGGTGCCGCCGGTTTCTTCAAGGATGCGCTTACCGCCGGTGACGATTTCACCACCTTCGGCCACGGCCTTGTCCATGAAGGACAGGTCATGCGCCAGCTGGGTCTCGGAGTGCACCGCGCCGACCTGATTGTTCAGGTCCAGCGGATCACCGACGCGCAGGGCCTCGGCTTCGGCCTGCACCATGGCAACAAATTCATCGTGGATGTCGGCGTGGACCAGCAAACGCGAGGCGGCAACGCAGACCTGGCCCGAATTGCGGAAGATCCCCATGGCGGACACCTTTGCGGCCTGCGCCAGATTGGGCGCATCGGGGAAAATGATGTTGGGGGATTTGCCGCCCAGCTCCAGATAGACGCGCTTGAGGTTCGACCGCGCCGAAGCTTCCATCAGACGACGACCAGTGGGGCCGGAACCGGTGAAGGCCAGCACGTCGATGTCCATATGATGCGCGATGGCGTTGCCGGTTTCCGAACCGGGGCCGGTGACGACGTTGAAGACGCCTTCGGGCAAGCCGCATTCAAGGCAGATTTCCGCAAGACGCAGCAGCGACAGAGACGCGCTTTCGGCAGGCTTCAGAACAACCGAGTTGCCCAGCGCCAGTGCAGGCGCCAGTTTCCACGCACCGATCATCAGTGGGAAGTTCCACGGCACAATAGCACCCACCACGCCAACCGGCGCGTGATGGACAAGGCCAAGGATATTTTCAGGTGTGGGGGCAACTTCGCCCGCCACTTTATCAAGCGCTTCCGCATAATAGCGGAAGGTGCCGGCAGCCGATCCCGGCTCGGCGTTGATCGCCATGCCGAATTCGGTGCCATTGTCGCGGATCCCCAGAACCGCAAGCTCCACGGCCTCGGCCTGGATGCGGTCGGCAATGGCGTGCAGCACGCGCTTGCGGGCTGCGGGGGGCTGCTTGGACCAACGCCCGTCCTCAAACGCGGCACGGGCGGCAGCAACCGCACGGTCCACGTCATTGGAAGAGGCGCTTTCCAGCGTCGTCAGATGCGTGCCGTCAATGGGCGAGGTCACCTCACCCGGACGGCCTTCGCCCTCCTGCCATTTGCCATCGATCAGAAGTTTGCGGGCGGCCACAGGGGCCGCGCGCAGGGTGTCGATCCGGGATTGATCCACCATAGTCTTAGTTACCTCATTTGAGTGTCATGAAGGTCGTGGTCTTGCTCTGCCTCGCCCAGACCGGTGCGATATTCGCGGATCAGGGTGCGCAGGTGCATCAGAATGATCAGGACCAGAAGTGCGGCCAGAATGGCGGCGATCGGACGGTCGATGAAATCAAGCGGAGACTTCACCCGTGCCATGGCGCTGCGCAGTTTCACTTCCATGATGCCGCCAAGAACCATGCCCAGAATGATCGGAACGATCGGCAGGTTCAGACGTTTCAGCACCAGACCCAGCACACCAAACCCTGCCGCAACGGCACAGTCGGTGACCGAGTTGCGCAAGGAATATACGCCAATGAAGCTGAGCGTCAGGATGATCACACCAAGGAACCGTGTTGGGATCGTGATCACCTTCACCAACGCATTGGTGGAAGAGATCAGGAAGATCAGCACGATCACGTTGAGCAGGATCATCGCGATATAGAGCGCGTAGACAAAGTCCAGATTGTTCTGGAACAGCTGCGGACCCGGCACGACGTTGTGGACATAGAAGACCGACAGCATCATCGCCGTCAGCGCCTCGCCCGGAATGCCAAGCGCCAAAAGCGGGATCATCGCCGCACCGGGAACCGCGTTGTTCGCAGCCTCAGATGCAACCAGACCTTCGGGTGAGCCTTTGCCGAACAGCTCGGGCTTTTTCGAAGTCTTCTGCGCATAGGTGTAGGACATGAACTGGGCGGTGAATTCACCAACCCCCGGGATCATCCCCATGACCACACCAAAGCCGGACGCCGCGGTTGCGACCCGTTTGAGACCGAAAATCTCTTTCATGCCGCCCCACATGGAGCCGGAAATCGGCTGCGCTTCGGGTGCGGAGTCTTTGTCGGCCAGCAGCAGGAAGGCCTGGCTGAGCGCGAAGAGACCCAGAACCACCACGATCAGGTCGACACCGCCAACCAACCAGTTTTGGTCGAAGGTGAAGCGGCGGGTGTATTTCACCGGCTCCATCCCGACCGAATTCAGGAACATGCCAAATGCGGCCAGCATACCCGCTGCAAAAATCTGCCCCCGATGCGCTAGAATGACCAGGATAAGACCCAGTAGTGCGGCCAGAAAAATCTCGCGGCTGCCAAAATGCGGCGCCACCAGCGCCAGCAGCGGCGACAGGAAGATCAGACAGATGATCGCGAAGACACCGCCAAAGAAGGACGCCGAATAGGCAAGGGCAAGGGCGCGACGCGCCTGCCCGGCCTTGGTCATCGGGTATCCATCGTAGGTCGTCAGCGCGTTTGTCGCGGTGCCGGGCGTATTGATAAGAATAGCGGGTAGCGCGCCGCCATACATGGAGGAGCCGTAGATGCCCAACAACATGGTGAGACCGACAATGGGCTCCATCGAAAATGTTGCAGGCAGCAGGATGGCGATGGCAACCGCCGGGCCAACGCCGGGGATCGAGCCGATCATCACGCCGCCGATCGAACCGACCAGCAGCGCGGCAACCACATCCCAGCGGGCAAGCAGTTCAATGCCAGAGAGCAAGGCTTCCATTGGGATCTCCTTAGAAATACGTCAGCATGAAGGCGCGCAGGCCATCAGGCAGAGATTCATAAATCTGGCCGCCCGGCACCTTCACTTGCAGGAAGGTTTTGAACACCAATACGATGACAAACCCAGAAGCCGCGGCTGCAGCCAAGGTTTTGGGCGTCCGGTAGCCAAGGCGGAAAGCCAGCAGCGTCGCGAAAGCAACGGTCGACAGAAGGTAGCCGCCAATCGGTGCCAGAAGCACATAGATCAGGAACCAGCCCACATATTCCAGAGAACGCAGCCAGAAGATAACTTCGGTCCAACGGCCCTCGATACGTGGGGATACAACTGATCCAAACAGGTGCAGCGCGGCAAATATGGTCATCAGCCAGACCGAAACGGTCGGCCAGAAGGCAGGCTGTGCTGCCAGTTTAGTGCGGTTGACCCAAGTGGTCTGCCCGTCGAGATTAATCAAAAGAAACAGTGCAAAAAGCAAAAACAGAACGGCGAAGACAAGATCGCCGGGGCGCCGATAGCGCTTAAATAGATCTTGGAGGGTTTTGATATGTGTCACGAGCCACTCTCCCCTGAGGCTATGGACTGAAAAAATACGCCGGCCGGGACATCATGCCCGGCCGGCGCAACTGCTCGTTTCGCGTTTAGTTGTTCAGGATGCCCATGATGGTGCCCAGGCTCTCGCCGTCCTTGACGATCTGAGCTTCCACATCAGCCGCTTCCTGCCAGTAGACCAGCGCGCCGGTGTCGCCTGCGATTTTCATCGCTGCTTCCGAGGTCATCGCCTTCTTGGCAACGGCGATGATCTTCTCACGCACGTCTGCCGGGGTGTCCTTGTGAATGAACAGGCCGTTCCACAGGGACAGCGCCAGCGCCGGGTCGATTTCGGCAACGGTCGGGGCGTCCGGTGTCAGCGAGATACGCTCGCCGGTGACGGAAGCCAGGATGGTCACGTCGTCCAGGCAGGGCAGGATCAGCTGCAGGGTGGTGTTGATCACATCCGCGTCACCCGAAGCCAGGGTGTTGCAGTCCAGTGCATCAAACGCCGAGTCCGCAGCGAATTCGATGCCCTGGCTGACGCCCAGCGCCATGGTCACACGAGTCGGAACCAGCGGTGCGCCAAAGTGGCCAAGAACCACGTCGTTCTCTTTCGAGTAGGCGGCCAGCTCTGCCACGTTTTTATAGGGCGCGTCACCTTTGGCGGCGATCACGAAGGGGTAGGTCAGGAAGTTGCCGAGCGGCTCGAACGGGTTCGGGTTCAGCTCGGGGATACCGATGTTCGGGCCGATGACCGGAACCGCAACCACGAAGGAGCCGATGGTGTAGCCGTCTGCCGGCGCGTTCGCCACTTCGATGGCACCGGGGAATGGGCCGCCGCCGCCGCCGGGCTTGTTCACCACAGCCGCCGCAACGCCGTATTCTTTCTGGAACTCATCCGCGATCAGGCGGGTCAGCACGTCTTCCATGTCACCCGGAGGGAACGGAACAACAAAGCTTACCGGCTTTTCGGGGTATTCGGCTTGCGCAGAAACCGCGCTTGCAACGATGGCGGCGCTGGCCAGCGCACCTTTCAGAAGGGTCTTGATTTTCATGTTGTCCTCCCAGACTGGACATGTGCTGTTGGTTCAATATTCGAACCGATGGTTCAAAAACAGATTGACAGGCAAGGGCGTTATCTGTCAACAAAAATGCATAAACGGTGCGTGATTTTCTGAATTCAGCCCGAAAACCGATCATTAAGGGAGCGTGATTCACGGTATGGGAACGGTAACCAAAGCCTTGTCTTTGCTGAACTACTTCAGCCCCGACCAGACCGAAATCGGGCTGAGCGATCTCTCGCGACTGTCGGGAATGAATAAGGCAACTGTCTACCGGATGATGACCGAATTGCAGGGCGCAGGATTCGTTGAACAGGGCGAAAACGACCGCGCCTACATGCTTGGCCCGCAAGTTTTGCACCTCGCCGCGCTGCGGGAAGCCTCGGTTCCGATCCTCTCTGTGTCGCGCCGAATCCTGCGTGATCTCAGTGATGAAACTGGTGAGACAACCCACGTGTCGCTGGGCCACGAGGACTGTGTGCAAACCCTGTCGCACGCCTACTCCCCCAAACACGCAACCAAAGTCACCATGGATGATGCGCAGGTTGTCACCTACCATGGAACCAGCTCCGGCCTGGTGATTCTGGCCTATTCCGATGCGGAGTTTGTCGACGAAGTTCTGTCGCGCCCCATGGTCCAGCATACCAACCGCACCACGGCCGACCCAGACCGCATCCGCGCCGATCTCGACAGTTTCCGCGCCAGTGGCATGGCCCAGACGGTGGGCTCCTACGAGCTGGAGGTGCATTCCCATGCCGTGCCGATATTTGGCCATGACCAGCGCCCTATCGGTGGTCTGGCCGTTGCCGCGCCGTCGTCCCGTATGACCCCCGAACTGCAACAGAAAATTCAAACTGCGCTGCGCAAGGCGGGTCAAACATTGACCCACCGCATCGGCGGCCGCGCGCCCGCCTCATACCCCCAAGAGGGCGCGGAATGACCGCCCTCCCCTCTTTCCAAAGGGCTGCTTCTCCGGCAGCTCGCGTTCAGGAGACGTTTCGATGAAAGATTCCAACTTCCTCAAGGAGCACAACGCCAAGTCGATGTGGCATCCGATGTCGCATCCCGCCGACAGCCTGGCCAACCCGCCGGCCATCATCACCTCGGCTCAGGGCGTGAAGGTCACCGACGTGGACGGCCACGAGGTCGTCGACGGTGTCGGGGGTCTGTGGAATGTGAACCTCGGCTTCTCCTGCGAGCCGGTGAAAAAAGCGATCGCGGCGCAGCTCGATGTGCTGCCCTATTACTCCACCTTCCGCGGCACCACCAACGATCAGGTGATCCAGCTTTCCGAAGAGCTGCGCGAGTTCTTTGAGCCCGATGGCCTCAGCCGCGCCTTCTACACCTCAGGCGGCTCCGATTCGGTCGAAAGCGCCCTGCGTCTGGCGCGCCAGTACCACAAGGTGCGCGGCGAAGAAGGCCGGGTGAAATACCTGAGCCTGAAGAAAGGCTACCACGGCACCCACACCGGTGGCGCGAGCGTCAACGGCAACGCCAACTTCCGCACCATGTACGAACCGCTTCTTGCGGGTTGTTTCCACGTGCCCGCCCCCTATACCTATCGCAATCCCTTCAACGAGACCGACCCGGAAAAGCTGGCCCAGCTCTGCCTGCAGGCGCTTGAGGCCGAGATCCAGTTCCAAGGCGCAAACACCATCGCCGCCTTCATCATGGAACCGATTCTAGGCGCCGGCGGTGTCATCGTGCCGCACAAGAGCTTCATGCCCGGCGTGCGCGAGATCTGCACCCGCCACGGCATCCTGCTGATCGCTGACGAAGTCATCACTGCCTTTGGCCGCACCGGGTCCTGGTCCGGGTCGCGTCACTGGGGTGTAAAGCCCGACCTGATGGCCACCGCCAAGGCGATCACCAATGGTTACTTCCCCTTCGGTGCCGTGATGATCTCGGACGAGCTGGTCGACACCTTCGAAAAAGACACCTCCGGCAAGGCCTTCATCGGCCATGGCTACACCTACTCGGGCCACCCGGTTGGCGCCGCCGCCGCGCTTGCCTGCCTGGCAGAAACCAAACGCCAGAACGTGCCGGAAAATGCCGCCGCCCGCGGCACCCAGCTGTTTGACGGGCTGAACGCGCTGAAAGACAAATACGAACTGGTCGGAGATGTACGTGGCGGCCACGGGCTGATGACCGCGCTGGAGCTGGTCGGCGATCGTGCCACCAAAGCCCCTGCCGCACCCGCCATCGGCGGCCAGCTGCAAAAAGTGGCCTACGAGAACGGCGCGATGGTGCGGGTTTCAGGCCCCAACATCATCCTGTCGCCGCCGCTGGTGATCTCCGAAGATGAGACAAACACGATCCTGTCCGCGCTGGACGCCGGCTTCGCCGCCGTCAGCTGAGCCAGCACAGGTTTCATCTTTTCCCAAATACTCCGGGGTCCGGGGCAGCGCCCCGGCTCCGACCGCTTTCTCAAACGCGACGTCCACGACGGATAGCCCGGTGGTTCAAGAATGCTCCGCCCCTGTCAGGGGGCCAGCGCCCTTTAAAAAGCAGAGTGTCTGGCCGCAGGCTGCGGCCAGACATTTTTTGAACTTCAGCCCTCTGGCAGCGCTGCGGTCACGATGACTTCGACCTTCAGCACGTCGCGGGCCAGCTTGGCCTCGCCGCACGCCCGGGCCGGAGCGTGGCCCTCGGGAACCCAGGCATCCCAAACCGCATTCATGCCGGCAAAATCCGCCATATCGGCGACCCAGACGATGGCCTGCAGCATGTGGCGCTTATCTGTGCCAGCTTCTTCCAGAAGCGCATCCACGCGCGCCAGACAATCGCGGGTCTGCTCCTCCACGGTATCTCCGGCGCCGACCTGGCCGCACAGATAGGCCACTCCGTTGTGCTTGACGATTTTGCTCATACGGGAGCCCGTGTGAAGGCGTTCAATCATAGTCTGTTCTCCTGATCCTGACTATCCGCCTTGTTGCGCAATAGACCGGCAAGGTCCACTGCCTCTTACGGCAGCGGCACCTTCAGGTACGCGGCACAGGAACCCGCTGTTTTGCCGTGAATTCCGGCGGCAGCTCATCAGGCTCATAGACCCCCAACAGGATCCCCTTGTGCAGGCTCTTGCCGCGCTTGCGCGCCAGATCACCGTCGCTGACGGTAAGCCGCTGTGACATCCGCAGGCCCCATTCTCTGAGCCGCTCGTACATCAGGTTCACAACCCCGGCATGCTCGGCCTTCTGCCCCAGATCGACCAATTCGTCCGGGTCGTTTTCCAGATCGAACAGCATCGGTGGCAGCCCGCCTTCGGCATGCATGAACTTCCATTTCTTGTCTGCCACCATGAACAAGCGGCCGTCCTTGGGTTCCAGCCCCAATTCATCCAGCAGCGGCATGATGGAATAGTCAAATTCCGCCACCGCATAATCGCGCCACTCCGTGCCCTGCCCGTGCAGCAGCGGTGTCAGCGACCGCCCCTCTGTGATATGCGGCACCTGTTCGGCGCCGGCCACATCCATAAACGTGGGCAACAGGTCAATGGCCTCGACTAGCTCATCACAGACCGTTCCACGGGTAGCATCAGCCTCGGGGCGGGGATCGTAGATGATCAGCGGCACTTTGATCGAGCATTCGTGGAACAGGTTCTTTTCGCCCATCCAATGATCGCCCAGATAGTCACCGTGATCCGAGGTGATCACGATCATCGTATTCTCCATCTGGCCGGTGTCTTCCAGATGTTTGAACAAGCGGCCCATCTGATCATCGCATTGTTTGATCAGCCCCATATAGGCCGGGATCACTTTCTGGCGGACTTCCTCACGCCAGAACGCCTTGCCGATGCGGGTGTTTTGCATGCCACCAAAAACCGGATGGGCATTCTCGCGCTCCGCTTCGGTTCGAACCGGTGCGGGCACATGTTCGGGGCCGTACATGTTGTGATAGGGGGCCGGCACGATATAGGGCCAATGCGGTTTGATGTAGCTCAGATGCGCGCACCAGGGTTCGTCGCCGCTTTGCTGATCCAGAAACTCGATCGCTTTGGAGGTCAGCCACGGCGTCTCACTGTCCTCTTCCTTGATATTGGCTGGCTTGTCGGAATTGACCATGAACCAACCCGAGGCCACATCATCGCCATCGATCCCTGAATTGGCAAAGTCATGCCACGGGTTGTCGCCCGCGTAGCCCTTTTCCTTCAGCGCCTCATTATAGGGGCTGGGTTTAGGATCGTAGCGGCCGGCCGGACCTTCGGCCACCAGCCCGTCATCGCGCACAAAAGGATCAAAACCGCATTCGGACTGGCGGACACCAATCATGCTGTCCGGTGCCAGACCCAGACGCTGCATACCTTCTGCGTCGGCGACCATATGGGTCTTGCCGATCAGGTGGCAGCCCATGCCCGCCTTGCGCAAATGGTCGCCCATCGTCAGCTCACCTACGCGCAGCGGATAGGCGTTGAACTGCACCCCGTGGCTGGAGGGGTAACGCCCCGTATAGGTCGACATCCGGGACGACCCGCAGGTCGGCGACTGCACATAGGCGCGGGTAAAACGCACACCCTTTTCCGCGATATTGTCGATATTCGGCGTGTGGAGATGCGGATGGCCCTGGCAGCTTAAGTAATCGAACCGCAACTGGTCGAACATGATGAAGAGGATGTTCATGGCGTTCCCTTTTCGTGGCTCCGACAATTATTGAACATGTGAACTAAACACGCCAGCCCTATTTCACCCCCACCGGGCGGCTCAATTATTGAACCAAGACAAGCCCAAACGGGTGATTGCGAACCAGCATTCCTTAATGTGTTACAGAAATCCAGACAAAACACTTCACCTGTTACATTTCTCTTGCTGCGAATCATTTTAGCTTTTATTACCGACTGTGCGGTCGGCTATTATCCGACAGCAGTTTTTGAGGAGACGCGCGAACCATGGAAGCTTTCATCTGTGATGCAACCCGGACCCCGATTGGCCGCTACGGCGGATCCCTGTCCTCTGTCCGCACCGATGATCTGGCCGCCCTGCCAATTGCCGCACTGAAAGCGCGCAACCCGCAGGTGGACTGGGCCGCTATCGACGACGTTATTTACGGCGATGCCAACCAGGCCGGCGAGAGCAACCGCAATGTGGCCCGCATGGCGGCGCTACTGGCAGGCCTGCCGACGGACGTGCCCGGCACCACGATCAACCGGCTCTGCGCCTCTGGCATGGACGCGGTTGGCATGGCCTCGCGCGGCTTGCGCGCTGGCGATTATGACATGGCCATCGCAGGCGGTGTCGAAAGCATGTCCCGCGCGCCATTTGTGATGCCAAAAGCCACCAGCGCCTTTACCCGCGCCAATGCGGTCTACGACACCACCATCGGCTGGCGTTTCGTGAACAAAAAGATGCACGAGATGTACGGCACCGACTCGATGCCGCAGACGGCCGACAATGTGGCCGAGGCCTATGGCATCAGCCGCGATGATCAGGACGCCTTTGCTGCCCGCAGTCAGGCCCGCTGGGCCGCCGCGAGCGAAGCAGGCATTTTCAACGACGAAATCAGCAGCGTTTCCGTACCGCAGCGCAAGGGTGACCCGATTGTGGTCGACACTGACGAACACCCGCGCCCCGGTACTGATGCCGCCAAGCTGGCGAAACTCAAGGGCGTGAACGGCCCCGACAAGACTGTGACCGCAGGCAATGCTTCGGGTGTCAATGACGGTGCCGCCGCCATTCTGATGGCCAATGAGGCTGCCGCCGCCCAAAACGGGTTGAAACCGATGGCCCGCATCGTCGGCATGGCCGCCGCCGGTGTTGAGCCGCGCATCATGGGCATCGGTCCGGTGCCTGCCACCCGCAAAGTTCTGGCCCGCGCCGGTCTGACCATCGAACAGATGGACGTGATCGAACTGAACGAAGCCTTCGCCAGCCAGGGTCTCGCCACGCTGCGCGAACTTGGACTTGCCGATGACGCACCCCATGTAAACCCTAACGGCGGCGCAATTGCGATGGGCCACCCGCTGGGCATGTCCGGTGCGCGGCTGGTCCTGACTGCCGCCTATCAACTGCAACGCACCGGCGGGCGCTATGCGCTTTGCACCATGTGTGTCGGTGTGGGTCAGGGTACTGCCCTGATCCTCGAACGTGTGTAAGGGAGGAGCCCCAGATGTATGCACAAATGGTCCAATCGGAAGCAACCAAAGACGATCCCGAAAAGCTCGCCGCCTTTCAGGCGCGGATTGACCGCGACGAGAAGATCGAGCCCAAGGACTGGATGCCCGAAGGCTACCGCAAGACGCTGATCCGCCAGATCGGCCAGCACGCGCATTCGGAAATCGTTGGGCAGCTGCCGGAAGGCAACTGGATCACCCGCGCGCCCACCTTGGAGCGCAAGGCAATCCTGCTGGCCAAGGTTCAGGATGAGGCAGGCCATGGCCTGTACCTCTACTGCGCCACCGAAACGCTGGGTGTCAGCCGCGACGAGCTGACCGAGATGCTGCTGGATGGCCGGATGAAATATTCCTCCATCTTCAACTACCCAACACTGAACTGGGCCGATATCGGCGCTGTCGGCTGGCTGGTGGATGGCGCGGCCATCATCAACCAGGTGCCACTGCAACGGACCTCCTTCGGGCCCTATTCCCGTGCAATGATCCGCGTCTGCAAGGAAGAGAGCTTCCATGCGCGTCAAGGCTTTGATGCGATCCGCAAGATGGCCGAGGGCACACCGGAACAGAAGAAAATGGCGCAGAACGCGGTCGACCGACTGTGGTTCCCGGCGCTGATGATGTTCGGCCCCTCGGACAAGGACAGCACCCATTCGGCACAGTCGATGGCCTGGAAGATCAAGATGAATACCAATGACGAGCTGCGTCAGAAGTTCGTCGACCAGACCGTGCCGCAGATCGAATTCCTCGGGCTCGACCTGCCCGACGACGGCATCAAGTGGAACGAAGAGCGCGGCCATTACGACTATTCCGACCCGGACTGGTCCGAGTTCTTCGACGTCATCAAGGGCAATGGCCCCTGCAATGTCGACCGGCTCGCAGCCCGCAACAAGGCCTGGAAAGACGGCGCTTGGGTGCGTGACGGTCTGCTGGCCCACGCCCGCAAGAAAGCCGCTGCCAAAGTCGCAGCCGAATAATTACAGCTAGGAGGAGACCTCAGCTATGAATAACGAATGGCCCCTCTGGGAAATCTTCATTCGCGGCCAACACGGCCTGAGCCACCGCCACGTGGGTTCCCTGCACGCACCAGACGCCGAAATGGCGATCAAGAACGCCCGTGACGTCTATACCCGTCGCAACGAAGGCGTTTCGATCTGGGCGGTTGAAGCAAACAACATCACCGCCTCCTCGCCCAGCGACAAAGGCCCGCTGTACGAGCCGTCCGAGAGCAAGGTCTACCGCCACCCGACCTTCTTCGACATCCCTGACGAAGTGGGGGCGATGTAATGTCCGCCGCAACTTCAAACGAAGCTTTCACCCAGTTCCTGCTGCGGATGGGAGACAACACCCTGATCCTAGGCCACCGGGTCAGCGAATGGTGCGGCCATTCTCCGGTGCTGGAAGAGGACATCGCGCTGGCCAACACCGCGCTGGACCTGATCGGCCAGACGCAGATGTGGCTTGGCCTCGCCGGTGAAATCGAAGGCAAAGGCCAGACGGCTGACAACCTCGCCTTCCTGCGTGACGTCTGGGATTTCCGCAACCTGCTGCTGGTCGAGATGCCCAACGGTGATTTCGGCCAGACCCTGATGCGTCAGTTCCTGTTCGATGCCTGGCATTCGATCCAGCTGGGTCGGCTGATGTCCTCCTCTGATGAACGGGTGGCGGCAATCGCGGAAAAGACCTCCAAGGAAGTCGCCTATCATCTGGAACGCTCTGCCGACACGGTTGTGGGTCTGGGCGACGGCACCGAGGAAAGCCATGCCCGGATGCAGGATGCACTGGATTATCTGTGGCCCTATGTGGGCGAGATGTTCCAGTCGGATGCAGTTGACGCCGAAATGGTTGCCAAAGGCATTGCCCCCGATCCAGCCTCTTTGCGCGAAGAATACGACGCGTTGGTGGGTCGGATTCTGGCCACCGCCACGCTGACCATTCCGGACACTGCCTTTGGTCACAAGGGCGGGCGCACCGGTGCCATGCACACCGAACATCTGGGCCATTTGCTGACCCAGATGCAGTGGCTGCAGCGCGCCTACCCCGGATCTGAGTGGTAATTCCACCAGTCCAGAGCTAACGGCAGATCCCCGCCTCCTCCTCGTTCCACGACGGGGGGACGGGACAGGTGCTGCCCGGCGCGTTGCCGGCCAGAGCAACCGGGAAAGAGAACCGCATGAGCCAAGCATTGAAAAAGCCAAGTGTGGATCAGGTCTGGGAATGGCTGGACGCTGTTCCCGATCCGGAAATCCCGGTGATCTCTCTCGTTGATCTGGGCATCATCCGCGATGTCGCCTGGGCCGACGAGACGCTCACCGTCACTGTGACGCCGACCTATTCGGGCTGCCCGGCCACATCTGTCATTGCGATGGATATTGAAACGGCGTTGCATGATCACGGCATCAAGGATCTGAAACTGAAAACCCAGATCTCGCCCGCCTGGACCACCGACTGGCTGAGCCAAAAGGGCCGCGCCAAGCTGGAAGACTACGGCATTGCCCCGCCCCAGCCTGCGGGCGGACCACAACATTGCCCCCGCTGCAAAAGCGAGAATGTCACCCGTGTGAGCCAGTTCGGCTCCACCCCATGCAAGGCCCACTGGCGCTGCCAGGACTGCCTTGAACCCTTTGATTATTTCAAGTGCATCTGAGGAGGAGACCCAATGGCGCGCTTTCACGACCTTGAAGTCACCGATGTCCGCAAGACCATCCGCGACGCAGTCGTCGTCACCCTGAAGCCCGTCAATGGCGCGGCCGAGGAATTCGATTTCACCCAAGGCCAGTATCTGACCTTCCGCCGCGAGTTTGACGGCGAGGAGCTGCGCCGCAGCTACTCGATCTGTGCCGGCAAGGATGATGGCGTATTGCAGGTGGGCATCAAACGTGTCGACGGCGGCACCTTTTCGACCTGGGCCAATACCGAGCTGAAAGTTGGTGAGACCCTGCAGGCAATGCCGCCGATGGGTGGTTTCTTCACGCCACTGGATGCGGCAAACGCCAACCACTACCTTGGCTTTGCAGGCGGCTCCGGTGTTACCCCGGTTCTGTCGATCATCAAGACCACGCTGGCCCGCGAGCCACGGTCCTCGTTCACTATGGTCTACGCCAACAAAGGCGTCAGCACGATCATGTTCCGCGAGGAGCTGGAGGATCTGAAAAACCTCTATATGGGCCGCTTCAACGTGATCCATATGCTGGAGTCCGACGCGCAGGAAATCGACCTGTTCACCGGTCTGGTGACAGAAGAGAAATGCGCCCAGCTGTTTGAGCGCTGGATCGACATCAAGAGCGTCTCGACCGCCTTCATCTGTGGCCCCGAGCCGATGATGCTGGGCATCGCCGCCGCCCTGCGCACTGCCGGTCTGGATGATGCGCAGATCAAGTTTGAGCTGTTTGCTTCGGCCCAGCCGGGTCGCGCCAAACGCAAGGCGGCTGCCGCTGATGGCGCCAGCAGTGCCAATCAGACCAAGGCCAAGGTCACCCTGGACGGCGCCACCCAGTCGCTGGAAATGCCCAAGGATCTGTCGATCCTGGACGCGGCGCTGGAGAACGCAATGGACGCGCCCTACGCCTGCAAGGCCGGGGTATGTTCCACCTGTCGCTGCAAGGTGATCGAAGGCGAAGTCGAAATGGCCACCAACCACGCGCTGGAGGACTATGAGGTCGCCAAGGGCTATGTGCTCAGCTGTCAGGCCTATCCGGTCACCGACACTGTTGTTGTCGATTTTGACCAGTAAGCGGAAACTCGAGGGAGGATTTACCAATGGCCGATGACATGAGCATCGAGAACTACCTCGCCGCGGGCGGCGTGCTGACCAACCCCACCAATGTGCCGCCGCGTTATCGCGCGGAGCTGATGAAGCTGATGGCGACCTTCATCGACAGTGAACTGGCAGGGGCCGCGGGATTTGCCGATGTGATCAACGCAGGCCCCGGCCTGAAAGAACGCATCGCCGCTGCCAAGATCGTGATGGAAAAGACCAATAACGCAGGCAAGGTGCTGGCGGTGATGGGCGAATTTGGCGCCAACGCGGATAAATACGCCAGCCACCACCCCTGGACCGCCCGTCTGGAGCGCGACGCCGATATCGGCCAGCGCCGCAGCGCGCACGACATGCGGCTGGCAGTGTTCAACTACCCGCTGGAAGGCTGGACGGATTCGGTGGTGATGAACCTGCTGATGGGCCGCGCCGTGGCGGTGCAGCTGGCCGAGTTCTCGCTGGTTTCCTATCAGCCGCTGGCCGAAGCCTTCCGCGCCATTGCCCCGGTCGAGGCCGGCCACGCAGAACTGGCCGAAGACGGTCTGGCCAAATTGGTTGAGGCCGGTGACGCGGACCTTCAGGCATCGGTTGACTATTGGTGGCCACGGGTCGCGGCCAGCTTTGGCTCGGAAACTTCGGAGAAATTCGAAGGTCTGAAGGCTGTTGGCCTGCGCAAGACCCCCAACGCGGAGCTGAAAACCCGCTGGGCCGCCGAAACAACCGCGGTTCTGGACAAGCTAGGCCTGAAACCCGGCGCCTGATTTTAGACGGCGCGGGTCACTCCCGCCCGGCCTGCAGGCATCAAAGATACCCTTGCCCCGTTGGGCCAAGCGCGCGCCTTCTGAACAGAAGGCGCGCGCTGTTGCGTTTCAATATCGGCCGTAGGAATTCTGAAGATCCGTAAAGGTATCCGTAAAACAGGCGTCAAACTCGCGCACCCAGGGTCCGAACTCCTGCAAATTGGGGAGGCGGCGCGCAACGTCCATGGTGATGCGCGGACTGTCCCAATACCGCTCTTGCTGCAATATCGCCTGGGATGGGCTGGCGAATGGATGAAACGGTGCAAGGACCAACAGCGAGCCACCCAATGCCATACAACGGTCCAGCGTGGAGGCGCAGCTTTGACTGCATATCTTCAGAAGCGGCTGCCAAGCAGGTACGGATTTTGCATGGATCAAAGCAGCTTGCAGCAGATCACGCCGCTCGGACAGGGCACGAGGTGATACAGGGTACCAGCTCATCCTGTCTCGTGCGCGAACGGCGCCACCGTCCCTCGGCAACCGCCAATCCAGTGGCATACGGGCCGACCCGTAAACAGACTGGGCCGCATTCATCTCTCCCAGAGCCATTTGCGCGATCACACCCGCTTCTGGCGGCAATGATTTTACTTCCGTCAGAATTTCCAGCGCCTCTTTTGCCTGTCCGGTGATGATAACACCTGGCAAGTTGCGAAGTCCCTCAGAAACCTCCCCATAGGCAAACAGCGCACGGATCGCTGCGGGTTTATCACCGGGTCGATTAGCTTGTAGGAAAGCTGCGGCCAGTGGTACATCTGCCTGCGCGGCAGACAACCAGGACTTACCGGAAAGCCCGCCCTGCTGCCGCAGCAACGCCACCCGTTCAGCCCTAGGTAGGTCCATAGTCACATGCTTATGCAGGTGTCCATGGACAGCAATCCGGGCTAGAAAAACCTGCGCTGCACTGTTCCCGGATTGAGCCAGTTCAGAAAACGACCTGAGCGCTAGCAGATCGTCCCCCTCAAGCCAGAGATCCATCGATCTGTTGAACTCTGCATTATCTTGCCCGGGAATTTCCGGCTGCGCCTTAACAACAGCAGGGAGCGCACAAAAGGCCGCAAATAGTAGAACTTGGAGAGTCTTCATATAAACACCTATTTTCAATAGGTTCAGAGTAGCAACCACCCAAGGAGGTGGCAACAACACGAGCATTCCCTCATAAAACCTTTGATTGCCTCGCCCATATGGCCGTCTACTCAACCGGCCTGTCGCTCCAGGAAGCCCTATTTCGACCATTTCCGGCTGGCACCCGTCAGACCCTCTGGACGTTTTCTTGGATTTGCCCCAATCTTGATCCACGCATTTCCCCGGTTACAAGTGAGGCAGGCAGATGGCCGTCGGCAAGACAATCCGCACCTATTTCAACGGCACATGGCATGATGGTGACGTGATGATCATGCGTGCCGCCGATCATGCCTCCTGGCTCGGCTCTTCGGTATTTGACGGTGCGCGGTTCTTTGACGGGCGCAGCCCGGATCTGGACAAACACTGCGACCGCGTCAACGCCTCGGCGCGCGCGATGATGATGGAGCCCACTGTCTCCACCCCCGATATGATGGCGATTATTCATGAGGGATTGAAAGGGTTTGCACCCGAGGCTTCGGTTTACATCCGGCCCATGTACTGGGCCACGGATGGGGATGCCACGCTGATTGCCCCCGCCCCTAACAGCACCGCGTTTGCTGTCTGTCTGGAAGAAATCCCAATGGCACCCGCCGCCGCGTCGGTCACCCTGACCCGCACCCGGTTCCGCCGCCCGGTGCTGGACAGCTCCGTGGTCAACGCCAAGGCAGGATGCCTCTACCCCAACAACGCCCGCATGCTGCGCGAAGCCCATGCCAAAGGGTTCCGCAATGCGCTGGTGACAGACGCATTGGGCAATGTCGCCGAAACCGCGACCGCCAATATCTTCATGGTGCGCGACGCAGAGGTCTTCACACCGGTGCCCAACGGCACCTTCCTCAGTGGCATCACCCGTGGCCGCCACATTGCCAATATGCGCGCCGATGGCATGACGGTGCATGAGACGGTCCTGACTTATGCGGATTTCGAAGCCGCGGACGAAGTTTTCATGACCGGAAACATGAGCAAGATCACACCGATAACCGCCTTTGACGACGTGCACTACGCCACTGGACCAGTGAGTGCACGAATTCGCTCCCTCTATTGGGACTGGGCTGCAACGCAGGGCTGAGGTGCCCGCGAAGCCTTTGTTCTATTGCGTGTTTGAACGGCTTGCGTCATGATCAGCCCGAGCTTTGGAGAGGGTCTCAATGCGCAAGTTTCTCGTCGTGCTGGATGACAGCAAGGAATGCCTGAACGCCATGCGGTTTGCCGCGATGCGCGCCGCCAACACCGGCGGCGGGGTCGAGGTGCTGGCGATTATCCCACCAGATGAATTCAACCACTGGATCGGCGTTGGCGCGGTGATGCGCGAGGAAACCCGCGAGCGTATCCACGCCCATTTCGAGGTCTTTGCCAAATGGATGCGCGACCGTCAGGGCGTTGATCCGGAACTGGTGATCCGCGAAGGCGAGCCGGTGCCGGAAATTCTAGCACAGGTGAAGGAAGACCCGGAAATCGGCGTTTTGGTTCTGGGTGCGGGCACCGACAAAAAGGGCCCCGGCCCCTTGGTGACCCAGATGGGCCGCGCCTCGGGCAGCATGCCGATCCCGATCACCGTTGTGCCCGGCGATCTGTCCAAGGAAAAGCTGGAAGCCATCACCTGACCCATCCGGCAATATGCCACAGAAGAACCTGAGCTGGGGTTGATCCCGGTCAGAGCATTTTCCCCCGCTTTGCTGCACATTCTGCGCAGCCGAGGAGGAAAACATGCCCGCAGCCACCAGCAAAGACGATCTTCTGAGCATAACCCTCAGGGACTACGCCAAACTGGCACAGGTGATTGAAGCGGTGCCCGCGGATCTGCGCCTTTTGCGCGACGGCGAAGACACGTCTCCCAATGACATCCTTGCCCACCGCGCCCATTGGATCACCCTGTTTTTGGGCTGGTACCACGACGGGGCAGCGGGCAAGCAACCACAGATCCCCGCCCCCGGTTACAAATGGAACCAGTTGAAGGCCTATAATGCCGCCCTGCGGGAGGCGCAGTCCGGGATTGGCTGGGAAGACTCCTGCAAAATGCTGGACCGCGCGCATGGCAGTCTCGTGGCCTTTATTTCCAGCTTGGACGACGCCGCACTATATGGCGCTCCGATGCGGGGTGGCGTCAATCACTGGACACCGGGACGCTGGGCTGAGGCATCAGGGGCAAGCCATTACCGGTCTGCGGCGAAATACCTGCGCGCCCGCCAGCGTCAGGCTTCAACTTAGAAGCATTCTAAGCGAGCTCCTTGACAGCCTGCCCCCGGAAGCGCATATCGGAGGCAGTTTCAACGGAGATCCCGCATGTTCATCCAGACCGAATCCACCCCCAACCCGGCCACGCTGAAGTTTCTTCCGGGCCAGACCGTTCTGGAAACCGGCACTGCGGATTTCCCTTCGGCTGAGACCTCAGATGCCTCGCCGCTGGCGCAGCGCATCTTTGCAGTCGCAGGCGTTACCGGGGTTTTCTTTGGCACGGATTTCGTGACCGTGACCAAGGCCGAAGAGGTTGAGTGGGACCACATCAAGCCGGCCATTCTGGGCGCGGTGATGGAGCATTACCAGTCCGGCGCGCCAGTGATGGCGGGCGAAGGCGGACAGGCGGCCTCGGGCCATGCGGAACACAGCGGTGAAGACGCCGAAATCGTCAACCAGATCAAGGATCTGCTGGACAGCCGGGTGCGTCCGGCCGTGGCACAGGACGGCGGCGATATCACCTTCCACGGCTTTGACCGCGGTGTGGTCTATCTGCACATGCAGGGTGCCTGTGCGGGTTGTCCCTCGTCGACGCTGACCCTGAAAATGGGTATCGAGAACCTGCTGCGCCATTACATCCCGGAAGTGACCGAGGTCCGGCCCGTTGCCGTCTGAACCACTGATCCTCGGATTTGACACATCGGCCGCGCATTGCGCGGCCGCTTTGCTGCACGGGGATGAGATCCTCGTCTCTCGTCTGGAAGAAATGAAGCGCGGTCAGGCCGAACGGCTGATGGTGCTGCTGGAAGAGGTTCTGGCCGAAGGTGGCGCCACCTGGGCAGAGTTGGACGCCATCGGTGTCGGTGTTGGCCCCGGCAATTTCACCGGCATCCGCATCGCTGTCTCTGCCGCGCGCGGTCTGGCGCTGGGGCTGGGCATTCCGGCCGTCGGCGTAACCGGCTTTGAGGCCCGCACCGCAGCAAACGCATTGCCCGCCGTGCCCGCGCCCCGAGAGCACGTCTATGCGGCCTTGCCGGGAGAAGCACCGCGTCTGATGCCCGCCCAGGAGGCCGACGATGCCGCCCGCGGTGCCGGGCTGACCTTTTCGCCGGAAGCAAGCCCGGCGGGAATCGCCGTGGCGGTCGCCCGCCATGCCGCCACCCGCTTCGCCACGGAGACTTCTTCCCCGGCGCCGCTCTACCTGCGCAGTGCCGATGCAGCACCGATGCGCGATGCGCCGCCCGCCCTGCTGGACGAATGACGGACCTATCTGCCACCGAAATGGCCGCCACCCATGCCGCCGCCTTCACCCAGTCACGCCCCTGGAGCGCGGCGGAGTTCGCCAGCCTGCTGGACAGCCCACTGACCTTTGCCACCGGTGACGCACGCGCCTTTGCGCTGGTGCGGGTGATTGCGGGTGAGGCTGAGCTGCTGACCATTGCCACCGATCCGGGTTTTCAGCGCCGTGGTCTTGGCCGTGCAACGATGCTGGACTGGCAGGCCAAGGCCCGCGTCCGCGGCGCTGAAACGGGCTTTCTGGAGGTGGCTGCAGACAACCTTGCCGCCCTTAAACTGTACGAATCCTGTGGATTTGAAATCTGCGGTCAACGACGCGGCTATTACAAGCGGACGCAGGGTAAACCCGTCGATGCACTGCTGATGCGCAGCGATTTGCGCTGAATCCTTGCGGGCTTAGCCCCGGTTTTCCACCAATTGGTCAAAAAGCGGTTGACCCTCCGGGTCGGCTCTGGACTAAATTGCGCAGCATTATTTTAATAGCTGATGCATCCCCGGGCGAAGCGCCGATGCGCGCGGCCCGAATGATAACAACCGGGAGAGACGTAATGACTCTGATGAAATCCCTGATGGGGGCCGCTGCTGCCGTTGCCCTGAGCTCTGGTGCGGCACTGGCCGATCCGGCGCTGATCTTCGATCTGGGCGGCAAGTTCGACAAGTCGTTCAACGAGGCGGCCCACAATGGCGCCTCCCGCTGGGCCGAAGAAACCGGCGGCACCTACCGCGAGATCGAGATGCAATCCGAAGCCCAGCGCGAGCAGGCCCTGCGCCGCTTTGCCGAGGCCGGCTCCAACCCGGTGATCACCATGGGCTTTGGCATGGCCGACCCGCTGAGCACCGTTGCTCCCGACTATCCGGACACCAAATTCGTGGTGATCGACGTCACATGGCTGGACGCACCAAACCTGCGTCAGGTTGGCTTTGCTGAGCATGAAGGCTCTTACCTGGTCGGCATGATGGCGGCGATGGCCTCCAAGTCCGGCACCGTTGGCTTTGTCGGCGGCATGGATGTTCCGCTGATCCGCCACTTTGGCTGCGGCTATGCACAGGGCGTGATGGCTGTGAACCCGGACGCCACCGTGATTGCCAACATGACCGGCACCACCCCGGCCGCCTGGAATGACCCGGTCAAAGGGTCCGAGCTGACAAAGGCACAGATCAGCCAGGGCGCTGACGTGGTTTACGCTGCGGCCGGCGGCACCGGTGTTGGCGTTCTGCAGACCGCTGCCGACGAAGGCATCCTGTCGATCGGCGTGGACAGCAACCAGAACCACCTGCATCCGGGCAAGGTTCTGACCTCGATGTTGAAACGCGTCGATGTGGCTGTTTATGAAGCCATGAAAGCGGGCACCGAAGTCGAGACCGGCGTTGTCGTTATGGGTCTGGCCGAAGAAGGTGTCGGCTATGCGCTGGATGACAACAACGCTTCGCTGGTAACGGCAGAGATGCAGGCCGCCGTGGACGCCGCCCGCGCGCAGATCATCGCAGGTGAGCTGAAAGTGGAAAGCTACTACGAGAACGACAGCTGCCCGGTTCTGTCCTTCTAATCAGCTGAAAAACACGGAGGCTCCAGGCCATGAATGATTGTTTACATTCACTCTTCGCGGCCTGGGGCGCGCCTTCGCCCGAGGCGCGCGCCACCCATACCGACGCCGCCATCGGGCCCAATTTTTATTATGCCGATCCAAACACCCCTGCCCCGATCGAGGGCCGGGATGCCTACCTGACCTATATCGCGCAATTTGCCGAGATGATGCCGGGCGCCAGTGCCGAGGTGGTCGCAGTCTCCTCGCATAACAGCCATGCCCGCGCCACGGTGGACTTTTCCTCGGGCGGCAAGCGGATGATGCGCGGACAGTATTTTGCTGATTTTCAGGACGGGCGTATCGTGCGTTTGATCGGCTTCACAGGCACAGGGGAGCCTGAATGACCGTTCCGGCAATTGAACTCAAAGGCATCTCAAAGGCCTTTGGCCCGGTCCAGGCGAACAAGGACATTTCCATCAGCGTAGCCCCCGGCACGATCCACGGCATCATCGGCGAAAACGGTGCGGGAAAATCGACGCTGATGAGCATTCTCTATGGTTTCTACAAAGCCGACAAAGGCGAGGTCTGGATCAACGGCACCAGAACTGAAATTCCCGACAGCCAGGCGGCCATCGCCGCCGGTATCGGCATGGTGTTTCAGCATTTCAAACTGGTGGAAAACTTCACCGTGCTGGAAAACATCGTTCTGGGCGCCGAAGACAGCGGCCTGTTGATGCCATCCCTTGGCCGCGCCCGGCGCGAGCTGAAAGCGCTGGAAGCAGAATACGAGCTGTTCGTCGACCCCGATGCGCGCATCGACGAGATCGGCGTTGGCATGCAGCAGCGGGTGGAGATCCTGAAGGCGCTGTACCGCAAGGCCGAGATCCTGATCCTTGATGAGCCAACAGGCGTGCTGACCCCGGCCGAGGCTGACCAGCTGTTCCGTATCCTGCATCGTTTGAAGGATGAGGGGAAAACCATCATCCTGATCACCCACAAACTGCGCGAAATCATGGAGGCGACGGACACCGTCAGCGTCATGCGCCGCGGCCAGATGACCGCCACGGTAAAAACATCCGAAACCAGCCCCGAGCATCTGGCGGAACTGATGGTGGGCCGGAAGGTTCTGCTGCAAGTGGATAAAATCCCCGCCAAACCCGGCAAGCCGGTGCTGGAGGTCGAAGATCTGCGGGTCGTCGACGAAGCCGGGGTGGAGCGGGTCAAAAGCATCAACCTGAATGTGCGCGCCGGTGAAATCCTTGGTATTGCGGGCGTGGCCGGCAATGGCCAGTCGGAGCTTTTGGAAGTGCTGGGCGGCATGCGGTCAGGAGAGGGCACGATCCGCCTGAACGGCGCCCCCCTGCCCCTGTCCGGCCCTGGATCAGATGGCCGCGCGCGGCGCGCCTCCCATGTGGCGCATGTGCCCGAAGACCGCCAGCGCGAAGGCCTGATTATGGATTTCCATGCCTGGGAGAACGTGGCCTTTGGATATCACCGTGATCCGGCCTATCAGTCGGGCCTGTTGATGAACAACGCTGCCCTGCGCGCCGATACTGAACGCAAGATGGAGAAATTCGACGTGCGCCCGCCAGACCCTTGGTTGGCCGCCAAGAACTTCTCTGGCGGTAACCAGCAGAAGATCGTTGTGGCCCGTGAGATCGAGCGCAATCCCGACCTGCTGCTGGTTGGCCAGCCAACACGTGGCGTCGACATCGGTGCCATCGAATTCATTCACCAGCAGATCGTTGCTCTGCGCGATCAGGGCAAGGCTATCCTGTTGGTCTCGGTCGAGCTGGAGGAGATCTTCTCGCTCTCAGATCGGATCGCGGTGATGTTTGACGGCCATATCATGGGCGAACGCCTGCCGCAGGACACGGACGAAAAAGAACTGGGCCTGTTGATGGCCGGTGTCGCCGGGGAGGCCGCATAAGATGGAAAAGATGCCCAAATGGGCCGATGTGGTGCTGATCCCGGTGATCAGCCTGCTATTGGCGGCGGCAATCTCGGCGTTGGTGATTGTAGCTATCGGCGAAGACCCGGTTGCGGCCGTCAAAATGATGGTCGACGGCGCAATGGGGTCCACCTATGGCTGGGGCTATACGCTCTATTATGCCACCAATTTCATGTTCACCGGGCTTGCGGTCGCGGTAGCGGCGCACGCCGGGCTGTTCAATATCGGCGGCGAAGGTCAGGCGATGCTGGGGGGCTTGGGCGTGGCGCTGATCTGCCTACTGATCCCATGGCCACATTGGTCACTGGCGCTGATCTTTGCCGCCCTTGGTGCGGGTCTGTTTGGGGCCTTCTGGGCAGCCATTCCGGCCTACCTGCAGGCCAAACGCGGCAGCCATATCGTGATTACCACGATCATGTTCAACTACATTGCCTTCAGCCTGCTCAATTACATGCTGGTCAACGTGCTGCGCCCCAAAGGGTCGCAAGATCCGGCCTCGGCCCGTTTTCCGGAGGCGGCACACCTGCCCAGCCTGCATGAAATTCTCGCCCCCATCGGCATCAACTTCTCAAAATCCGCGCCAGCAAACGTCAGTCTTCTGGTGGCGGTTGCCGCCTGCCTTGTGGTCTGGGCACTGATCTGGCGCACCTCGCTGGGCTATGAGATCCGCAGTCTTGGCAAATCGGAACCCGCGGCGCGCTATGCCGGCATCGGATCGGTGCGGATCATTATGATAACCATGCTGATCTCTGGCGCGCTGGCCGGCATGATGGCCGTCAACAACGTGATGGGTGAGGCCGAACGTCTGGTGTTGAACGCCACTGAAGGCGCCGGTTTCATCGGCATCGCAGTGGCCTTGATGGGGCGAAACCATCCCTTTGGCGTCTTCCTCGCGGCGATCCTGTTCGGCTTCCTCTATCAGGGCGGCGCCGAACTGGCGCTCTGGACCAAGATCCCGCGCGAGCTGATCGTGGTCATTCAGGCTTTGGTGATCCTGTTCACCGGCGCGCTCGACAATATGGTGCGGATGCCGCTTGAGAAGATCTTCCTCGCCTTCCGCAAGGGAGAGAGCTGATGGATTTCCTGACACTCATCCAGGTTCTGGACTCCACCGTCCGCCTGTCGATCCCGTTGTTGCTGGCCTGTCTTGCGGGTCTGTTTTCCGAACGCGCCGGGATATTTGACATCGGCCTTGAAGGCAAAATGCTGATGGCGGCCTTCTTTTCCGCGGCCGTGGCGGCCGTTACCGGCTCTGTCTGGCTGGGGCTGCTGGCAGGCATAGCCGCGTCGCTGGTGATGTCTGCCCTGCACGGCATCGCCTCCATCACCTTTCGCGGCAATCAGCTAATTTCCGGCGTGGCGATCAATTTCCTTGCTTCGGGACTCACCGTGCTGATTGCCCAAAACTGGTTCCAGCAGGGCGGCCGCACCCCGTCGCTGTTCGGCGGCGGGCGCTTTACCGGCATAGACCTGCCCTTCGCTGGCGTGATGGAGAGCGTTCCTGTCGTCGGTCCGGTCTATTCCGAACTGCTGTCGGGCCATTCCGTTCTGGTCTACCTGGCCTTTGCGACCGTCCCGGCGACGTGGTGGATCCTGTTCCGCACCCGCTTTGGCCTGCGCCTGCGCGCCGTGGGCGAAAACCCCGCCGCGGTGGATACGGCCGGCATTTCGGTGGTGCGGCTGCGCTTTGCCGCCGTTGCCATCTGCGGCATCCTCTGCGGCATTGCCGGCGCCTATCTGGCAACGGCGCTGCAAGCGGGTTTTGTGAAAGAAATGACAGCTGGCCGTGGTTTCATCGCCCTGGCGGCGCTGATCTTCGCCAAGTGGCGGCCCTGGCAAGCCATGTGGGCCTGTCTGCTGTTTGGCCTGTTGCAAGCCATCGCACTCAGGTTCCAGAACATCGACGTCGGTTTGTTCGTGATTCCCGTCCAGGTGATGGAGGCCCTGCCCTACATTCTGACCGTGGTGATTCTCGCCGGATTTGTCGGAAAGGCCATTCCGCCGCGTGCCGGAGGGCAACCATACGTCAAGGAACGGTAACGCATTCACGAAATTGAATGTGAACTGAAACCTAATAAGGCCAGTTGTAACCTTCCGTTACTCCAGCAACTGCACTGCGGTCTAAACTGTTGATTTTGCCGCGGTGCAGCGCTTACAAACAAACATGCAAATCTACCTTCCTATCGCTGAAGTCTCGGTCAACGCCTTCCTCCTTTTGGGGTTGGGCGGAATGGTCGGGGTCCTGTCAGGCATGTTCGGAGTCGGCGGCGGCTTTCTTATGACCCCGCTATTGTTCTTTATCGGCATTCCGCCCGCCGTTGCGGTTGCCACTGAGGCGAACCAGATTGTTGCTTCGTCTTTTTCCGGCGTGTTAGCCCATTTCCGAAGGCGAACGGTCGACTTCAAGATGGGGTTCATCCTGCAGATAGGCGGCCTGATCGGTGCCGCGCTCGGGGTGGTGGTCTTTAACTACCTCAAGGCTCTCGGCCAGGTCGATCTGCTGGTCACGCTCTGTTACGTCGTCTTCCTTGGCGTCGTCGGTGTGCTGATGTTCATCGAAAGCCTGAACGCCATCCGCAAGGCTCGCAAGGCTGGCGGCTCCCCGCCGCCGAAACGGCGCCAACGTGGCTGGGTCCATGCGCTGCCGTTCAAAATGCGGTTCCGCACCTCGGGCCTTTATATTTCTGTCATTCCGCCCATCATCGTTGGCATCTGCGTCGGTATTCTGGCCGCCATCATGGGTGTCGGCGGCGGTTTCATCATGGTGCCTGCGATGATCTACATTCTGGGCATGCCCACAAAAGTGGTTGTTGGCACCTCGCTGTTTCAGATCATCCTTGTTACCGCCTTCACCACCATGCTGCACGCCACCACCAACTATACCGTGGACATCGTACTGGCGGTTCTTCTGCTGGTCGGCGGCGTCATCGGTGCCCAGATCGGCACCCGCATCGGCGTCAAGATGAAGGCCGAACAGCTGCGCATCCTGCTAGCGCTGATGGTCATCGTTGTCTGTCTGAAACTGGCAACTGACCTGCTGTTCACCCCATCCGAGCTCTACTCGCTTGGCGCGGCAGGAGGGCACTGATGATGAAACGTATTCTGACTGCCGTTTTCCTGATGCTGCCCCTGCCCGCCATGGCAGAGGAGGTCGTACTGGGCCTGTCCAAAAATCAGGTGGCCATCACCACCTCCTTTGACGGGTCTGACATTCTAGTCTTTGGCGCGGTGAAACGCGAGACGCCGATCAACACTGAAGAACCGCTGGAAGTCATCATTTCGATTGAAGGCCCTTCTGAACCCATCGTGGTGCGGCGCAAGGAAAACAGATTTGGAATCTGGGTGAACACCGATTCCCTAGAGGTCGACCGCGCGCCCTCCTTCTACGCCATCGCCACCACCGCGCCGTTTCATGAGGTGCTGTCGGATGTTGAAGACCTGCGCCATCATGTGTCCATTGACCGCGCCATCCGTTCGGTCGGCGCGCCGCAAAACATCTCGGACGCCGAGGCCTTCACCGATGCGGTGATCCGTATCCGCGAGGGGAAAGGCCTGTATCAGTTGCTGGAAGGCCAGGTTGCGCTGGACCAGCAAACCCTGTTCCGCACCCGCATCGACATGCCCGCCGATCTGACCGAGGGCAATTACATCACCCGGATCCTGTTGACCCGCAACGGTGTGGTGGTGTCGAAGTATGAAGCGGTTGTGGATGTGCGCAAAGTCGGGCTGGAGCGGTTCCTGTTCAACATGTCCCGCGAACAGCCCTTCTGGTACGGCATCATGTCGCTGATCATCGCGATAGCCGCCGGCTGGGGCGCATCTGCGGCCTTCAGCATGCTGCGCAACAACTAGGCATCTGATTATGCCGCCCGGCCGCAAGGCCGGGCGCGCGACCGGCGGGTTTTGTCAGCCGCGGCCGATATAGGGCATCTTGGTGGCCATCACCGTCATGAACTGCACATTGGCTTCCAGCGGCAGCTGCGCCATGTGCAAGACAGACTTTGCCGCATCCTCAACTGCAAAACTCTCCATCGGCGCGGCTTCCGGATTGTCCTGCTGTTGCCTGTGAACCAGATCTTCGATCATCGGCGTGCGGGCATTGCCGATGTCGATCTGGCCGCAGGCGATATCAAAGGGCCGCCCGTCCAGCGACAGGCTGCGGGTCAAACCGGTGATCGCCGCCTTGGTCGCGGCATAGGGCGCCGAATGAGGCCGTGGCACATGAGCCGCGATAGAGCCATTGTTGATGATCCGCCCGCCACCCGGCGTCTGGTGGCGCATCTGGCGAAAGGCAGCGCGCGCCGCCAAGAACATGCCGTTCAGATTGACATTGACCGAGTTGAACCAATGCTCCAGCGGTATCTCGTCAATGGTGCCCGCCGGGGTGAAAATGCCGGCATTGTTGAACAGCACATCCAGGCGTCCCGCCTGCATCACAAACTGATTGACCGCGTGATCCACCGCTGACGGATCCGTCACATCAGCCGCCAGAACATGGGCACGGGCATGGCCCATTGCCACCTCTTCCAGCCTATCCGCACGGCGCGCCAAAAGGCCGACCTGCCAGCCTTCTGCCAGAAACAATTCGGCCACCGCCCGGCCTATGCCCGAGCTTGCACCGGTGATCAGGATGGATTGGGTCATTCGTCTTGGGCCTCCAGTGTCAGTGTTGCGGCGGGGGCTGCGCGCAGATCGTCGATCCGCAGCGGCCCCGAAGGTTTGGCCAGCCGGTTGCGCACCACCCAGATCAGCCGGTTCTGCGCCCGCGTGACAGCCACATAAGCCAACCGCTTCCACAGGGGCTGACCCGCCTCAGAGCGCCCCATGCGGGCGGCGGCGTAAATATCTGGACCAAAGACCTGCGTAGTGTCCCATTGGGAGCCCTGCGCCTTGTGGATGGTCACTGCAGCGCCATGCAAAAAGGCCGCGCCCATGCGCGCCGCATAGGGAATAAACGGTTCTTCTTCGTCCGGTTTTTCAATCTTCACGATCGAGGCCGCCGACACCTGGGGATCTTCGGCGCCCATCACGTGCAGACGCGAGAAACCGGGTTTTCGGCCCGGCCCAAGATAGATCACCTGTGCACCTTTGATCAGCCCGCGCGCCTCCAGATCCAATCGCTTCTTACGGTGCTTCAATGGCAGTTCAATGCCGTCACAGACCAGCGGTTCACCTTCCAGCAGCGCGTCTTCGGGCGCGCCGTGCACGGTGCGAAATGCGTTGATTAGCCGAATGCGGGTGGCATTGCGCCAGACCAGAACTGGGCTGCGCGCCATCAGGTCGACCTCGACTCGCTGGCCCCAGACCACACGGTCATCGGTCTTGGCGATCTCTTCGATCATCCGCTCAAACGCATAGAAATCGACCATCGGATCGGCCAGCGCATGAGCCAGATCCAGGATCGGGTTATCGGCCTTCTGCCGGTGGACCCGGTTAAGCGTCAGCTGGCGCGGCGCGGGAAGGGATTCAAAAACCATGGCCCCGGACTGGTTCACCGGAGCCAGCTGCGCCGGGTCACCAAAGAGCAAAAGATTGGGGAAAATCTCTTTCAGATCTTCGAACTGGCGGTCATCCAGCATCGAGGCCTCATCAACAAACCCGATGTCCAGCGGATCTTCGCGGCGTTTCCAACCGGTGATGAAATCAGACCCGCGCAGCCCCGCTGCCGCCAGCGCTCCGGGGATGGATTTATTGCGCTCATAGAAGGCCTTGGCACGGGTCAGCGCCTCTTCGGTCAGGCCTTCGATCTCTGGCTTGTCGCCATTTCCTGCCAGCCACTCGGCGATGCGCTCATATTCCGGATCATAGACGGGCGTATAAAGAATTCGGTGAATGGTCGTGGCTGGCACGCCGCGCAGGCGCAGAACCGAGGCCGCCTTGTTGGTCGGTGCGAGGATCGCGAGGGTACGTTTTTCGCCCTTCTTCCGGCTCTCATAATCACCGGACACAATATCCACGCCAGCCTGTTCCAGCGCCTTGTAAAGTTCCGCCAAGAGCAGCGTCTTGCCCGACCCGGCCTTGCCGATGACAGCCATCACCCCCCCCTCGCCGCGGGGCGGGTGCAGCAGGCTGTCGCCAAGGTCGATGCCCGCCTTCATAAGCATCTCTGCCACGCTGTCATAAGCAGTGGCTTGATCGTCGGAAAACTGAACGGGAAGCGTGGTCATGGCGCGACCCTACAGGCGCGGGCGCAGCTGTGCCAGAGCCCCGCGCCTGCTATTTCACCCCCAGCGTCAGGCGGGCAGCGCTTCTTGGTTCGCAACCGGCGCAACCGGCTGGCCCAGCGACAGATTATACCAGTGGCGCGACCGCCGGGCGCTGATCCCGGCCTTTTCACGCACCGTTCGATAGACCTCTTCTGTGTAGGTCCAAAGCCCGAGGCAGATACGTGCCCGCCCCTCTCCTTGTGACCCGATGATCTCAGGGCTAAAGCCGAGGCGCCGGTAGATTTTCACCATCCGGCGGTCAAAAACACCGGCATAGTGGCTGACACCCTGACCCCGCATGAATTCGGTTCCGCCCAAAATCAGCGCGCCCGCCACATTCCGCGCCGCCGTCCGGGACAGGCAAAATCGGGTGCTCTCCCATATGCGCGCGCTGCGCAAGGGCCTGCCATCGTTGAGGTGGCTGAAAATCTCGTTCACCATGGTGCGGCCGGTGGTCGGCATCAGCCGCATTGACCCCCCGTGACTGCCGTCGGGCTGTTGCCAAATAACATAGAGCGGATCGCAGGCATCGTATTGATCCCGTTCTTCGCCCTGGTGGTTAACGGCCACATCCCAATCGAGGCGGGTTTTGAACTGATCCGCCCGATCCCTGAACATGGTTGCCGCCAAATGTGGAAATTTTTGCAGATCGTACGCGTGGATATAACGAAGCATTACTGGTCCCCTTTTGCAAAAAGTGGATCAGCCTATGCACGCATAAGTTAACCAAACATGACTTGGTAAATTAACTGTAAATTTGCGGATCTAGATAATAATGAGACCTCTGGAAATGGCGATGGCGACCGCATGGATCGTGTTTTCAGCCTCCAGTTTGGCCCGGGCACTTTCCACATAGACACGCAAAGTATGCTGCGAGATCGCCAATGTCTCTGAGACCTGCGCGCGGCTGCGACCCAGGCCCAACAGGGTCAGCGCATCCACTTCACGCGGTGACAGTGTCTTTTGCACCTCGCCTTTTCGCTGCGGTTCCAGCGCCAGCGCCTTGCTGTTGAAATAGACCGCCAGCAAAATGAGGGACCGGCTGTGGTTGGCGATGAACCGCTCCCAGTTGTCATCACTGCAATTGTGGCTGACGGTAAACAGCGCGAATTGCCCGTTCGGACCGCGAATAGGAATGGAATAGCCCTGATTGCCTACCCCGTTTCCCAATGCATCGGTCAGAAAGGCGCGTACATTCTTGGGCGACCAATCAAGGCTTTTCCAATTCACCGGATCAAAGCCCTGATAGCAGCTGGCCACAACCGGATCGATCCTGACGTAGTTCATCTCCTGATAGCGGCCGGCCCATTCGGCCGGATAGGTGCCGAAATAGTAGTGGTCACCGCCGCTATCCACCCAGTGGTACATCATGTGGTCAACATTGAACGTGTCCCGGATCTTCTCAACAATGCCCTGAAGATCTTCAAGCGTCGTGGCCGCATCCATCACCTCAAGGATTACGTCCAGTTCGGTTTTCTTCACCATGTTCCCGGGTTCCGTTGCCGCAAATACCTCGTCGGCTGCCCAGAATGATGCAACCGACGGCGCCCTTTTGGGCCCGCGGCATTTGTGCCGCGACCAAACCACCCTGGTCAACGCAGAGGCCGCAATAGGACCGCCTTTGTTAAACATACTGCATTTTACGGTCTTTTTGGGACCTGCGGCATTTCAGCCTGAATCACCATGATTTGCAGGGCATTTTCACCACAAGCCCCCCCATAAATAGTGAGGCCGCTCAGGCGTAACTCCATGTAAAAATTGCAACAGTTGTCAAAAAAACGCCCGCGCCCCCTATCAGGGTTCGCGGGCGTTCTGCGTCAGATATCCAAGGCGGTTTGAACCGCCCGGAAATTAACTTATGCCATCAGTTGGCTGCGTCCAGAACCTCTTCCAGCGTACGCAAACCCGTCTTGGGGGCCTGAACCAGAACCGACATGTTGCCCGGCTTATGCTCGTTGCGCCGCATTTTCATATGCGCCTCGGGCAGGTCGTTCCAGGCAAACACCTCGGACATGCAGGGATCAAGGCGACGTTCGACCATCAGTTTGTTGGCGGCCGCTGCCTGTTTGAGATGGGCAAAGTGCGAGCCCTGCAAACGCTTCTGGTGCATCCACATATACCGCACGTCCAGCGTCAGGTTATAGCCGGTGGTGCCGGCGCAGATCACAACCATGCCGCCCTTTTTGCAAACGAATGTGGACACCGGGAAAGTGCTTTCGCCGGGGTGTTCAAACACCATGTCAACGTTGACGCCCTTGCCGGTGATGTCCCAGATCGCCTTGCCGAACTTGCGGGCTTCTTTAAACCATGTGGCGTATTCCGGCGTGTTCACGGTGGGCATCTGACCCCAGCAGTTGAAGTCCTTGCGGTTCAACACGCCCTTGGCCCCCAGACCCATCACAAACTCACGTTTGCTTTCGTCGGAAATCACCCCGATCGCATTGGCACCAGCCGTGTTGATCAGCTGGATCGCGTAAGAGCCCAGACCGCCCGAAGCACCCCAAACAAGAACGTTTTGGCCCGGCTTCAGATCATGCGGTTCGTGACCAAACAGCATCCGGTAGGCCGTCGCCAGCGTCAGCGTGTAACAGGCGCTTTCTTCCCATGTCAGGTGCTTGGGACGCGGCATCAGCTGCTGGGCCTGCACATTGGTGAACTGCGCAAAGGAGCCATCCGGTGTCTCATAGCCCCAGATCCGCTGGCTGGTGGAATACATCGGGTCGCCACCGTTGCATTCCTCGTCGTCGCCGTCATCCTGGTTGCAGTGGATCACCACCTCATCGCCGACCTTCCAGCGCTTCACCTTGGAACCCACCGCCCAAACGATGCCCGAAGCATCGGAACCAGCGATGTGATAGGGGGCCTTGTGGCCGTCAAACGGAGAGATCGGTGTGCCAAGTGCGGCCCAGACACCATTGTAGTTGACCCCTGCCGCCATCACCAAAACCAGCACTTCATGGCTGTCCAGTTCGGGCACGTCCACCACCTCTTTGACCATCGCCGTGTCCGGCTCGCCGTGGCGCTCTTTGCGGATGGCCCATGCATACATCTGCTTGGGCACATAGCCGAGAGGAGGCATTTCGCCCATCTCGTAGAGGTCTTTCTCGGGTGCGTCGTAGGACGCGATGGAGGTGTCGGTGTCCAGAGCCATTTCGGCCTCCCTGATATGATTTTGCCGCGATGCAGAATCGCGTCTCTGATCAAGGGATACGAATGGAAGAGTAACATTGCAACCTCAAACGAGGCCATCGGGTAATTTTATTACCCCGCAACTGCAGAAATTACTGTGCGGGTGCAGAAATTTCCTTGTCTTCTGGGCTCGGGATCAGGTGACGGATGGAGTTTGCATAAAAGTTCAGCAGGTCACTATGCGCTTCCGAAGGGGTGATGACGCCGCGTTGGACCGTCAAAATTCCACGTTCCGTCAGCTGGCGCAGACCCACTTCGACGGCGTAGTCGCGGTCGTGGCGCGGCACATGCACATAGGCAGACGGCATCTCGGCAAGCAGGTCATCCATCGCCTGAGCAAGGGCAGCCTTTGTCATCGGGCCCTTTACTGACAACAGCCAGGCCACCAGTGGCACCGGCAGAACCGGAACGATCTCGCCTATTCGGCGGCTCATCTCGCGGGCCAGACGTGTTGTCAGATCGCCATTGGACTGGCTGGAAAACTCGGTCAGGGACACAGGCTTTCCAAAACTGACCGCCGCATAGCCGAAACGGTGATACCTCCCGGTGACCCAAAGCCAGAGCTGACGAAGGATGCGGTAGGTAATCACCCCGATACGGGCCTTGAAACGCCGTTCCTTGGCACGCGCGGCCGAGGTCAGGATCTTATCCTCAAGCACCCGGTCATAATTCAGTGCAACCGGGACAAAGACCACATCGCGACCGCCCGGTTCAAACCCGTCAATGATGTATTTCAGCAGTCCTAGCTTGGGCTGGGCCATGGCCCCGGTCAGGCTCAGCCCGCCTTCAGGGAACATCGCCTGGGTGACGCCGCCACGGGTGGCATGGCGCACATAGGCCGCCAGCACCTTGCGATAAAGCTCAGACCGGGACCGGCGGCGGATGAAATAGGCCCCCATCGCCCGGATCAGTCGGCTGAGCGGCCAGACCCGCGCCCATTCCCCTACCGCATAGGCCAGGGCGGACCGGTCTGCGGCAAGATAGGTCACCAGCACATAGTCCATGTTGGATCGGTGGTTCATCACAAAGACCACAGTGGCATCCGGATCCACACCGTGCAGCTCCTCGGCGTCGTGATGGCCCAATCGCACCCGGTAAAGCGCGTTGGAGAGGAAACGGGCGAAACGAATCGCCAGTCCGAAATAGGCAAAGGCAGAAAACGACGGCACGATCTCGCGCGCATAGCGGCGGGCCTGCTGAAAGGCCACGTTCTCCGGGATGCCCTGTTCCTGCGCGTGTTCGGTCACGGCCTGCAGAACCTCAGGATCATAAACCAGCCGCTGGATCATGTCGTATCGATGCGCCAGTTTGAAGGGCTGGATGGGCCGCTCCAAGCGCTGGTTGATCCGTTCCACAGCCCGCTCCAGCCGCCGCCGGAAGAACCAGCGAACGGAGGGAAACAGGAAGTGAGAGGCAAAAGTCACCGCCGCAAAGAGCAAGATCAGCACGAATGCCCAAACAGGGAGTTCCACGGTCTGTGTCATTACGCGCACCCTGCCACTAATCCTGTAACACGGCAATCGCACATCCGGGGTCACCCGCGCGAATGCCGCGATGCAGCGAATTGACACGGGCCGATAATTGCGATTAGGAATGCATGTACGAAATAAAATTACCCACCTGAATCGGGAGGCAACCCATGCCGCAGACGCAAAAAGACCGCCCCTGGCTGATCCGCACCTATGCGGGCCACTCGACCGCCCAGGCCTCCAATGCGCTGTACCGCAGCAATCTGGCCAAGGGCCAGACCGGGCTCAGCGTCGCCTTCGACCTGCCGACGCAGACAGGCTATGACAGCGACCACATTCTGGCGCGCGGCGAAGTGGGCAAGGTGGGCGTGCCGGTCTGCCATCTGGGCGACATGCGCAGCCTGTTCGATCAAATTCCGCTGGAACAGATGAACACCTCGATGACGATCAATGCGACCGCGCCCTGGCTGCTGTCGCTCTATATCGCTGCCGCCGAGGAACAGGGCGCTGATGTGTCCAAGCTGCAGGGCACGGTGCAGAACGATCTGATCAAGGAATATCTAAGCCGCGGCACCTATATCTGCCCGCCCAAACCCAGCCTCAAAATGATCGCCGATGTGGCCGAGTATTGCTATACCAACGTGCCCAAGTGGAACCCGATGAATGTCTGCTCCTACCACCTGCAGGAGGCCGGTGCGACGCCGGAGCAGGAACTGGCCTTTGCCCTGGCCACCGCGCAGGCGGTGCTGGACGAATTGCAGCCCCGCGTTCCCGCCGAGGATTTCCCGGCGCTGGTCGGCCGTATCTCCTTCTTTGTGAATGCCGGCATTCGATTTGTCACCGAGATGTGCAAGATGCGCGCCTTTGTCGACCTCTGGGATGAAATCTGCGCCACCCGGTACGGTGTTGAAGACCCGAAATTCCGCCGGTTCCGCTACGGGGTTCAGGTAAACTCGCTTGGATTGACCGAACAGCAGCCGGAAAACAATGTTTACCGCATTCTGATAGAAATGCTGGCGGTAACCCTGTCCAAGAAAGCCCGAGCCCGCGCCGTGCAATTGCCGGCCTGGAACGAGGCTCTGGGCCTGCCCCGCCCCTGGGACCAGCAATGGTCGATGCGGATGCAGCAGATCCTGGCCTATGAAACCGACCTTTTGGAATACGGCGACCTGTTTGATGGCAATCCGGCTGTCGACGCCAAGGTTGAAGAGCTTAAGGAGGGCGCGCGCGCCGAGCTGAAGAATCTTGAAGGCATGGGCGGCGCGGTTGCCTCCATTGAATACATGAAGGGCCGTCTGGTAGATTCCAACGCCGAGCGGTTGGGACGGATCGAACGCAACGAAACCGTTGTGGTTGGCGTCAACAAATGGACCGATGGCGAAGCCTCGCCATTGCAGACCGAAGACGGTGGCATCATGGTGGTCGACCCGGCGGTCGAGGCAGAACAGACCGCCCGTTTAAACGACTGGCGCGACAGCCGCGACGACAGCGCGGTTCAGGCTGCCTTGGCGGCGCTACGTGACGCAGCCCGCAAAGGCAGCAATATCATGCCGCCGTCGATTGCCGCGGCCAAGGCGGGTGTCACCACCGGCGAATGGGCGGAAGAAATGCGCGCCGTTTACGGCACTTATCGCGGCCCGACTGGGGTCTCCGGGTCGCCTTCGAACAAGACCGAAGGACTGGACGATCTGCGCGCCCAGGTCGACGCGGTGAGCGACAAGCTGGGCCGCCGTCTGAAGCTGCTGATCGGCAAACCGGGGCTGGACGGGCATTCCAATGGCGCCGAGCAGATCGCCTTTCGTGCCCGCGACTGCGGCATGGACATCGCCTATGAGGGCATTCGGATGACGCCGGAGGAATTGATCGCCCAGACCATCGAAGACAAAGCCCATGTCATCGGCCTGTCCATTCTGTCAGGTAGCCACCTGCCGCTCGTCGAAGAAGTGATGGAGCGCCTGCGCGAAGCAGACCTGACCTCGGTGCCGGTTGTTGTCGGCGGAATCATCCCGGATGACGATGCTGTGAAACTCTCTGAAATGGGCGTGTCACGGATCTACACACCAAAGGATTTTGAAATTAACACAATTATGAGTGATATCATTACGCTAGCGGCACACCATTTAGATGTTTCAGAATAACAATTCACTCACAATTGTCTGAAAATATGAAAATAGGTGCTGATTAGCGTCGACCTTCCAGTGCATAAAGGCCAATGCGGCCGAATAGCCGCATTGACTGAAGACTGGAGAATAATAATGACCCTCGATCTAGAGGCGCTGTCTCGCAAAGAATTACTGCAACTGAAAACTGACGTTGAAGAAGCACTGAAAAACGCCGAGCAACGCGAACGTCAGGAAGCCTTGAAAGCTGCCGAGGAAGCAGCGGCGAAATTCGGTTTCTCGCTAGATGAAATTGCTTCCGGCCGTTCCGGTGCAAAACGATCCAAAGCAACACCGAAATACAGAAACCCTGCCAATCCTGAAGAAACCTGGACCGGTCGTGGCCGCAAACCACATTGGATCCATACGGCCTTGACACAGGGGTTGGATATCTCCGAACTGGAAATCTGATCCAGTAACCGGAGTTTCTCCTATGACAATTCATATCGGCGCCCAAAAGGGTGAAATTGCGGAAACCGTGCTTTTGCCCGGTGACCCCTATCGCGCAAAATGGGCGGCCGAAACCTTCCTTGAAAACCCACGCCTTGTAAATGAAGTGCGTGGCATGCTGGGCTACACCGGCACCTGGAAAGGGAATGCGGTCACAATTCAGGGCAGCGGCATGGGTATGCCGTCGCTGTCCATTTATGTGAACGAGCTGATCCGGGATTACGACGCCAAAACCCTGATCCGTATCGGCTCCTGCGGGGGGATGCAGGAAAAGGTCAAAGTGCGCGATGTCATCCTGGCGATGGCGGCGACCACCACCAGCTCCCCCTCTCGTGGAATCTTCCGTGAAGTCAATTTTGCTCCCTGTGCTGACTGGTCCCTCCTCCAGGCGGCTGCAAAGGCAGCGGCAGGCAATGATGCCAATACCCATATTGGCGGCATCTATTCCTCTGATGTTTTCTACGACGAACGCCCGGATCTGAACGAACAGATGGTCCGGCACGGCATCCTCGGCGTGGAAATGGAGGCGGCAGAGCTTTATACACTGGCGGCCCGGTATGGGCGGCGGGCCTTGGCTGTTCTGACCGTTTCAGATCATCTTCTGACAGGTGAAGCCCTGCCCTCAGACCAACGCGAAAGCAGCTTTGGTGATATGGTCGAAATTGCTCTGGAAGCGGCCTTCGCCTGACACTATCACAAGAGGCCGATCAGGGCGGGCCCGGTGCCCGCCTTTTTCATGTCACCGTCCATGGCTGCGATTATAGCCATTGACCGCCGGGCTCTCCCAGCCCTCCAGACTGCCCTGCTGTGGTGCAAAAACTTCTACCTTGAGCGGGTAACAGAGGGCGCTGTCAGAAGAATGCTCTGCTGAGCAATCGCCGCCGGGACAGGCGCTCAGCGCTCCCAGCAGCGGGATCTCGGCAAAAAACTCCAGATAATCACCGGGGCGCACGGGGCTCGCCTTCATGAAATACTGGCCGGTGTCGCGGGTGAAGCCAGTACACATAAAAACATTCAGTACGTCATGCACATGTGGCTCGGCTTCTGCCAGCGGAACGCCCAGATGATCGGCCAGCGCACGGGTCAGGTTCGAATGGCAGCAATGATGATACTGGCTCCCAGCCAGAAGATTGCCGGTATAGGGATCGCAGCGGGTGCCGATCACATCATGGACAGAGCCACCAAAGTCATCGATGCCGTACCAGCCCAGCGTGTCCTCGGTAATCGTAGCCATCGAACGCAGATGTGGAAAACTGCTCCACAATTGCTCCTCCGTGGTTACATGCGTGCCATGCAATGCTCGTGTCTTGCCCGAATAGAAACGCTCGCTCAGGTCTTCTGCGTTCCACAGGTTCAAATCGCCCACCTGTGGCCCCTCGACGGAACTGATCCTGAAAAAGTGCCCTGCCGGCACGGTGAAACAGGCCGCATCGCGGGGCGGCACGGTCACCTCATCCACTTTGCGTGCATCTGCGCGGGCAGCCCGGTAGAGGGCAACGTCCGGTTTGGGCAGGCTTTCATTGGGATAACAAATCACCGGCTTTATGGCGCGGCGGGCTCCGGCATCAACCGGGGCGATTGGGTCACTCATCAACACGTCTCCTGTGGCCTGGCAATCTGGCCACACAATGGGCGCACAGCGCAAGCCTCAGACGACAACAACATCCAATGGCGGGAACCCGTTGAAACCAACCGAGGCATAGGTGGATGTGTAGGCACCGGTTGCGTGGAGGATCACCCGGTCCCCGGCTTTCAAACCAATCGGCAAATGCACAGGTTGTTTTTCATAAAGGACATCGGCGCTGTCACAGGATGGTCCGGCAAGGACACAGGGCCCTGTGGATTCACCATCCCGGCACGTCGTCAGCGGGTAACGGATTGCCTCGCCCATGGTTTCGGCGAGACCCGAGAACATGCCGATGTCCAGATAGACCCATCGATGCAGATCGTGAGAATGCTTGCGGGACACCAGCAGCACCTCAGCGACAATTGCGCCCGCTTCTGCCACCAGGGCACGGCCCGGCTCTGCCATGAGCTGCGGCACATGGGCAAACCGAGCCTCGACCTGTGCCATGACCCGCGCTGCATATTCTTCTGGCGGCAGCAAACGCTGCCCGTATGAGGCCGGGAAACCGCCACCGATATTCAACATTGTCAGCTGATGACCCGCCAATTCAGCTGCATGCCAGACGGCCGCAACCCCGTCCAAAGTTTCCGCCCACATCTCAGGATCGCGGGTCTGCGAGCCAACATGGAAAGACAGCCCCATCGGCGTCAGGCCCAGTTCTTTGGCCCGGTTCATCAACATCAGTGCCTTGTCGCCGGTGCAGCCGAACTTGCGGCTGAGCGGCCAGTCTGCACCGGTTTCAAACTCGACCAGCAAGCGCAAACAGATGTCCGCACCGGGAGCATGCGCCGCGATTTTTTCGAGTTCTTCGCTGGCGTCAGCGGCAAAATGGGTGATGCCCAGGTCATGGGCATAAGCAATGTCATTTGCCCGTTTGATGGTATTGCCGAATGTAATTTGCTGCGGCTCTGCACCGGCAGCAAGACAGGCGTCAATCTCGGCCCGGCTGGCGGCATCAAAATGGCTGCCAAATCCAGCAAGCAGCTGCAGAATTTCGGGGGCTGGATTGGCCTTCACCGCATAGTGTATCCGCGCCCGGCCCAAACCCTGTGCCAGCGCTGCATACTGGCGCGCCACAATATCGCGGCTGATCACCAAAGTCGGCCGATCAAAGCGACTGGCTTCGATGTGATCCAGATGCGGGGCTGCGGAAAACTCAAGACGGGCTGCGCGCCCGGCTGCCTCTGCGGTCATTGTCATCTCCAAAGGACATGGGCCCCTCGGGGCCGCGCATTTCGATCAGAGACGTTACCGTCGCTACGTGACCTGACCTATGAGGCGACCAGACAGAGGTGCGTGCGTTGGCGTCTTGGCTGCCCCTATCGGGTATCGCAGAGCTATTTTCAACGATTCTCTGTTGCAAACGGTCGCTAAGCCATTCGACCCGGTGTCGGGCGACACATGGGATCATCGTTTGAAACGAGAAACAGCCACCGAATTACTTTGCCGATGAGGCCAGGCAAATCCGCGGTTCATCCTTTCCCGGAAGAACCGCGCCGCAATAGCTGCACTGCCAACGCGCCAGAGCCCGCTGTTGGCGCCAGCGACAATTCCGGGAGAGCGAGGATGTGCGGCGGCGCCATATGAAATAGAACATGACGCCGGCAAGAAGGAGGAGCAGTAATACGGGCATAACTGCGGTTTACTGCGCAGCCGCCAATGGCTCAACCCGTGTCATAGCGCAGGGCGGTAATAGGCGAACAATTCAACCGCATCATGACGTTCACGGGGGGGCTTGGAATGGACATAGGCTGGCGGGGTGAAATAGGCCCAGGCCTGTTCCAGAATGCGCAGCGCGTCCTGAGCGGAAACAGTGGCAGCGGGGCGGGCAAGTGTTGCAGCGGTCATTGATCGTCTCCTGAGGGTCCGGCGGCACATGCCGCCTGCCCCATCAGATGGTGGCTCCACTCTGTCGAAAAACCCCTCGTTTTTGCATGTCGGCCATGCGCCGCGACAGCAAAAACCTGCCGGATCTACTTGGCCCAGATATTCCGGGTGGCCGGGGTATCGAAATCAAAGCCGAAGGTATCGATATCCGCTGCATACCAATCCGCGACCAGCTGGATCGTCTTGTCGGTATAAAGGGATCGCCAGTCGGAGGCGCCTGTGCGACGGGTGACATTGCGCCGCTTCACCGGAGATGAGAGGCCAAAGTAATTCGGAACGTCCTGATCCATGCATTCCTGTCGCAACAGATCTGCCGCGACATTCCCGGCCGCATCCACCACATAATCGCGCTGCGGATACCAGCCCCGGATGGCCCGGTGCCAAAAATATGGAAGCGCTCCGTCCTCGTGCCGGGTTTCGAGAAAGGCCTCGAAACTATCGACCGGCGGCAGTTTAAAGGGTTTTTCCTGCTCGGCCGCCAATTGCGCGAAACGGAACCGCGACACCGTGCGCGCCCAGGGATTGCGCAATATCGCCACCGGCTGCAGTCTGCGCACAATCGAAGGCTTCAGGTCGCGCAGCCGGGCATGGGCGATCCCATGGTGCTGGGCTTCGCGCCCCATGATCTCCAGCAGACCGTCCAGATAGGCCCTGTCCCGCAGGAAAGACCGGTAAACACCGGTCATCTTCCAGCGCAGTTCCGGCGCCTTGCGCAGGGACACCCCGGCATTCTTTGGGATGTGCAAAAACAGGTACTTTGCCGACCCCGAATACAGGGCCGCCAAAGAAACCAGTTCTCTCGACGTCAAAAAAGGTGCATGGGCGCGGGGCGAAGCGCCGTCGCCAGAAGGTTTGTCGCCCATTCAGTCTCGCCTTTTAAACTGTGCGTTCGATCATCATCTTTTTGATGTTCGCAATTGCCTCGGCCGGGTTCAGGCCTTTCGGGCAGGTCTTCGCACAGTTCATGATAGTGTGGCAACGGTACAGTTTGAAGGGATCTTCGAGGTGATCCAGACGTTCAGGCGTGGCTTCGTCGCGGCTGTCGATGATCCAGCGGTAGGCATGCAGCAGCGCGGCCGGCCCGAGGTAGCGGTCGCCGTTCCACCAGTAGCTGGGGCAAGAGGTCGAACAGGAAGCGCACATAACGCATTCATAGAGACCGTCCAGCTTCTTGCGATCCTCGATAGACTGTTTCCACTCTTTTGCCGGGCGGTTGGTCTTGGTTTCCAGCCAGGGCATGATCGACGCATGCTGAGCATAGAAATGGGTCAGATCCGGGATCAGGTCTTTCACCACCGGCATATGCGGCAGCGGATAGATTTTCACGTCGCCTTTGATTTCGTCCATGCCGTAGATACAGGCCAGCGTGTTGATGCCGTCGATGTTCATCGCACAGGAGCCGCAAATCCCCTCGCGGCAGGACCGGCGGAAGGTCAGGGTCGGGTCGATTTCGTTCTTGATCTTGATCAGCGCGTCCAGAACCATCGGGCCACAGGTGTCCATGTCGAGGAAATAGGTATCCACGCGCGGGTTCTGACCATCGTCCGGGTTCCAGCGATAGATCTGGAATTTACGCACATTGGTTGCACCAGTTGGCTTGGGCCAGGTTTTCCCCGTGGTGATCTTGGAGTTCTTCGGAAGAGTGAATTGGACCATGATCGTGCTCCTTGCTTAACCTGCCACCGCAGGCACATTGGCACCCGTCGGAGAGGACATCATTTCATTTCGGTGCAGCGCAGCGCCGCTCCGGAGTTTGTGCCCGCAAGCGCCTAGGCGCGCGGTAGAAAAACGGGGCCGGGACATCATTCAAGTCCTCCCGGTGCCAGTGGCGCCTGTGCGGCAACTTTCTGCAGGCGGGCCGCGTCTGCCGGAAAATGCTGATCCAGCTGCCGCATCAGCGCGTCATCCCGCGCCGCCAGATGCAGAACCGACTGGTATTCCGGATCCTGCGCCATCTGCTGCCAGCGATTGTCTGTCTGCAATTCAGCCGCGCTTTCGGCTGTTTTCTGGAAAGACGATCCACCACCGTAGCGTTGCACAGACCCCAGCGAATTGTCGCGCGCCGCAAGGCCAAGCTGGTCGAGAACCGCCTCGCGATAGGCCGCGTCCCTGCTCCAGTCATCATAGCGGATCACCGTCAGGCCCAGATCCGCAGCCTGGGCTGCCAGATCCAGCATCCGCGTATAGGTCGCAAAGGCCCGCAGCAGTACACCGCAGCGCTGTGACAGGGTGTAATTGGAATTGGCCTGCATCTTCTTCAGCAGCGAGGCGGCCCAGTTCAGGAAACTGCGGACAATCAGGATGTCACCGGTCAGCAGCGCTTCGTCAAAGCGGCCCGAGACCGGATGGTCCAGAGCATGGTTTGCCGGACAGCAATCTTCATAAGACACGACCAGCATAGCGCCGTCACCGGCAGGTCCGGTGGCCGCCGCAAGGTCAGAGACCGCGGCACTATGCGAAGATCGGTGCCGGTTGATTTCTATGCTGGCAAACTTGCGAAACGGGTGGAAACCCGGTTTGCAATTGTTGAAAAAGACCGATTTTTCAGTTTCCGCATTGCGCTGCAACCAGTCGGCAATCGCGTGATTTCCCGAACGGCGCATCCCGAACAGGCGCAGCGCCGTCCCCGGAACCAGGCCAAGTGTCTGCCAGTCACGCGGCTGAATAACGGCAACAGATGCGCTCATGACGGCACCTCCGTCGGGCTCGCAAAAAGTGCCGGGTTCTCGCGCACCAGCTGCGCCACCGGCCTGCGCGCACTGCGCGGCAGATCCAGTTCATTCACCAACCGCAGAAACTCCAGCGCACCGGCAGAGAGGCTGGGATTGCGGGCACCCCTGACGGGCTCCATCGTTTCGATCACCGCCTGCGGCACACCACAATGGCGCAACAACTGCCTGCCCGGACGTTCGGCATCAGCCTCATCTTCCAATGCAAAAAACGCACTGCGCGCGGTGCCAACTGCACCCTCAACACGGGATTTCAGCGTGTCCCAGCTGCCGCAGTTCGCTGTCTCCTGCAGAAACGTCTCCAGCGTGGCTTTGTAGCGGTCAGATTTCACCGCCTGATTGTGAACCGATTTTTTCCAGCGCGCCATGCTGCGGGTATAAAAGACGTAGCTCGGCTGCAGCGGTGCGAATTCTCTGTCCAAGATGGCCAGCAGTTTTTCCAGCTGCGGATAAAGCGTTACAACCCCGTCCCGCCCGAGCATGGCACCAGGAAGGTTCTCGTGGCTGATCAGATAGTTACCCGCCTCATTCAGCACAGATTCCCGCAGATCGCGCAGGGCTGATGTGAAATCAGGCTCAAGTGTCGGGTCAAGGCTGAATAGGCCCGCCATCCGGCCCGCAGCGCGTGTGGGCGACGCTTTGGCGGGGGTCAGAACCTGCAGGTAGGGGTCCAGAACCTCGCGGTTTTGATTGACGAAATGATGAAATGCCGTCGAGCCGGTTTTCTGGACACCCATATGGATGACCAGACGGCCGTTTTGCGGCGCGGCAGTCATGTGCGGCCTCGTGGGCAAACCCGATTATCAGAGCCTAACAAACGCACTCATCTGTCTCCCTGCAAAGAGGAAGCAATGGTGGAGCCATCCTGCAGGAACAGAATGGCGCGCTGTTGTTCTGCCAATGTCAGTTGTGTCCAAAGGTGCCGATCGCCCGGACGCAGCGGATAGCCGGTCGGCAGCGGCAAGCCGCCCGGTCCCGCAGCAACCCCGGCTGCCGCTGTGGACCCATAGGTGGAGACGGCAAAGTCTCCGCCGGAGACAGACTCCGTCTCGACGGTTGCGCGCCGCTGTGAGGATCCGGCAGCCGCATCCAGAGCCGCCTTTTGCGCGATGCAGGCGTTCAGGATGGCTGCACCTTCTGCAGTGCCACCGCTGGCCGGTTCGACAGTGGGGACGGCCACGCCAGCGGGATAGGAATAGGTGCCCGGAACGTCGGTTTCGAACATGCAGTTCAGAACATAGTCCGGACCCCGTCTGCCGGAACAGGCAGTCAGGGCGCAAGACACAGTTGCAGCTACTACAATGCCGAAACCTCTCATCCGCATCAGAAGGTGCGTGCCTTTGGCGCGATCTTCTTCAGGCTGATGCCGCCTTCGGCTTCGGTGGTGAGCGGATCTTCGATCACCGGACGATAGGTCAGATCCACCTTGTTGCCATCGATGCGGCTGACAGTGTGGACACGCCATTTCTCATCGTCCCGCGTCGAGAAGTCCTCGTGCGCGTGCGCACCGCGGCTTTCCTCGCGCGCAGCTGCGCCAACGATGGTGGCCAGCGCGTTGGGCATCAGGTTTGCCAGCTCCAGCGTTTCCATCAGATCCGAGTTCCAGACCAGCGAGCGATCGGTGACTTTGAGGTCATCCATCTTGGCGGCAATTGCCGTCATCTTCTCGACGCCTTCGGCCATGGTTTTGGCGGTCCGGAACACAGCCGCGTCTGCCTGCATGGTCTTCTGCATTTCCAGACGCAGATCCGCAGTTGCAATCCCACCCGATGCTTTGCGCAAGCCGTCGAAACGGTCAAATGCCGCATCCACAGAAGACTGGTTCAGCGTCGGGTTATGCGCTTCCGGGTCGACAATCTTGCCAGCGCGGATCGCCGCGGCACGGCCAAAGACCACAAGGTCGATCAGCGAGTTGGAGCCCAGACGGTTCGCACCATGCACCGAGGCACAGCCCGCTTCGCCCACAGCCATCAGGCCCGGCACAACACCGGTCGGATTTTCAGCCGTCGGGTTCAGAACCTCACCCCAATAGTTGGTCGGGATGCCGCCCATGTTGTAATGCACCGTGGGCAGAACCGGGATCGGCTCTTTGGTGACATCAACACCGGCAAAGATCTTCGCCGACTCAGAGATACCCGGCAGACGTTCTGCCAGTGCTTCGGCGGGCAGGTGGCTGAGGTTCAGGTGGATATGGTCGCCCTCGGCGCCCACACCGCGGCCTTCGCGGATTTCCATGGTCATCGAGCGCGAAACATAATCACGCGGCGCCAGGTCTTTATACTGGGGCGCGTAGCGCTCCATGAAACGTTCGCCTTCGGAGTTGGTCAGATAACCACCCTCGCCGCGCGCGCCTTCGGTGATCAGACAGCCCGAACCGTAGATGCCGGTCGGGTGGAACTGAACAAATTCCATGTCCTGCATCGGCAGGCCGGCACGGGCGACCATCCCGCCACCGTCACCGGTGCAGGTATGGGCCGACGTGGCCGAGAAATAGGCGCGGCCATAGCCGCCGGTCGCCAACACCACCATCTTGGCGTTGAAGACATGCATGGTGCCATCGTCGAGCTTCCAGCACACCACACCCTGGCACTGCCCGTCGTCGGACATGATCAGGTCGATGGCGAAATACTCGATGTAGAATTCTGCGTTGTTCTTCAGCGACTGGCCATAAAGCGTGTGCAGGATCGCGTGACCGGTCCGGTCGGCAGCAGCACAGGTCCGCTGCACGGCAGGGCCTTCACCAAATTCAGTGGTGTGGCCACCAAAGGGACGCTGGTAGATCTTGCCTTCTTCGGTACGGCTGAATGGCACACCGTAGTGCTCCAGCTCATAAACCGCCTTGGGCGCTTCACGGGCGAGGTATTCCATTGCATCCGTGTCACCCAGCCAGTCAGAGCCCTTGACGGTGTCATACATGTGCCACTGCCAGTTGTCCGGCCCCATGTTCGACAAGGAAGCCGCGATGCCGCCCTGTGCCGCAACGGTGTGCGAGCGGGTCGGGAAAACCTTGGAGATACAGGCGGTGCGCAGGCCCTGTTCGGCCATGCCCAGTGTCGCACGCAGACCAGCACCGCCGGCACCAACCACCACTACATCATATTCGTGGGTTTCATATTCGTATTCAGCCATGGGTCAGGTCCCTCAAAGCGCAATCTTGGCGAGGGCGAAAAGCCCGGTCGCGATGGTGGCGTAGCTGATGCCGATAACCAGCATGATCAGGATCTTGCGGGTCGAGCCCCGCGCGTAATCCTCGATCATCATCTGTGCGCCCTTGTTGAAGTGCATCATGCCCGCATAAAGCGTCAGCGCGGTCAGGATCGCCACAAAGGGATGGGCGAATGTGGCCAGCACCTCTTCATGGCTGCTGCCGATGGCGCGGCCAGTGATGAACAGGAATGTCGGCACCAGAAAGGCCAGCGCAACGGCGCTTACCTGCATGTACCAGTGATGTTCGGTGCCGGTGCCCGAGGCGCCTTTGCCCTCGGCCCGTTTGCGGTCGGTCAGATAACGCATGTCAGCCTCCTCAGACGATCAGCAGGGTGATGATGGTCAGAACGACCGATCCGATGATCATGCCCCAACCGAGTTTTTCGGCCGTAGGAATGTCCAGCCCGTGGCCGGCATCGAAATAGAGGTGACGCAGGCCTGCCAGATAGTGGTACCAGACACCCAGAACAGACAGCGACAAAACAATGTCACCGATCCAGGAGGTCAGCACCGCATTGGCGGTTGCATAATACTCTGCAGAGGTTGCAGCAGCGAGAAGCCACCAAACCACCAGCAGCACCGCAACAATCAGCGCGTTGCCGGTGATCCGGGTCAGGATCGAGGTGATGGCGGTCAGCTGCGGGCGATAGACCTGCAAATGTGGCGAAAGCGGGCGGTCGCCCCGATTGACATCGGCCATGAGTGGCTCCTTTGCGTTGGCTGACGACGTTTTACCGCGTTTTTCCGCCATGTCACCTGAAGGAAGAGTAAAATACCCCCATAAACCGACGATGATGGCACAAATTCTACACTTTGTGATCACAGCAAAAAATACGTGATCACAAAATAGGCGAACTTAGATCAATTCGCAGAATCAGCGACCCGTTTGCAAACTATTGCAAAGGCAAAACCCCAGCGGTTTGTTGGGCCACCTCCCGCAACAGCTTGCGGCGGATACGTTCCGGGTAGTCCTCAAAGCTGTTTGCGGTAACAACAAAAGCCCCCTCGCCCCGGATGACATGCTCATAAAAATAGGCAGTCAGATCAGGAGAGGATTGCTCAATAGCAATGGCATTCACGGTGATACCAGCGTCTTTTAGGCGCTGGCGAACATCATCCGGGGGCATGCCCTCGTTCGAGGGTCCATCACCGGACACATCTATCACCCGGCGGTCACAATCCGCCACGTCATCAAAATGCGGCAGAGCCTGCATCAGAGCCTCACCAATTGCTGTGGAATAATTCTGCCAGGGCCGCGGCGCGGCCTCGATCCGCTCGGCCAGCACTTCCAGTGCGTCAAAGCTAGTGACTTCCACCCAGGGAATGGACACCTCCTGCCGCGAAGACCCGGACCATTGCATCAGCAACACCTGCGCCCGCCCGCGCACCAGTGCCTCGGAGACCACCGAGTCGCGCAGCCCGGCGGCCAGCCCGTCCATCTGCAGCCGATATTCGCCCGCATCGACGGACCCCGACACATCCACTGCCAGCACCAGCGCCAGATCACAAGCCGGGGCGCGGGCAGGCAGCAGCGCAAGACAACAGAACAGAACACGTGACAATCCCATGCCAGATGACATAGTCCGATCCGTTTCAAGGCCGACCCAAAGATCACTCTGTGGTCGGATCCCTTTTTTCTGGCTGAAAATATCCTGGTGAATTGGCCGCGGGCCAAGGGGGCAGGCCCCCCCGCGCCTATTGCGGCATCAACGCCCAGTAGTCGAGATCCAGCAGAACCTCCGGCAGGTATTTCCCGTTTTCGCCTTTCAGCTGGAACGGATCGCCACCGGACGTGGCCACCAGACGCAGGCGGATCGCGCCCACACCGGGGGCAGGCGTGTCGGCCTTGTCCAGAACCTCGGACCAGGCGCGAATGGTGGTGCCAGACAGGCAGGGATTTGCATGGGCGCCGCCATTCAGCCCGGCAATCATCTGTGCGTTGGCCAGCCCGTTGAACGACAGCGCCCGCGCCATCGAAATCACGTGGCCGCCATAGATTAACCGTGTGCCATCAGGGCGCGCGGTGGTGTCGAAATGCACCTTGGCAGTGTTCTGCCACAGGCGCGTGGCCATCATGTGTTCGGCTTCCTCAACGGTGACACCGTCCACATGGGCGATCGTCTCACCAATCTCATAGTCGCCCCAGCGATGCGGCTCACCTGCAAGGGTGAAATCATAATTGGTGAAATCCAGACCCGCCGGGATCACCAGCTGATCAGCGGGGATTACCTGCGCCAGATCAGGCACCACAGTCTGCGGGGCGGGCGCATCCAGGTCGCGTTTACGCACCATCACCCAGCGCACATATTCCATCACACATTCGTCGCGCTGGTTCAGTCCGCGGGTGCGGACCCAGACCACCCCGGTCTTGCCGTTGGAGTTCTGCTTGAGCCCGATCACCTCGCTCTCGGAGCGCAGCGTGTCACCGGCATAGACCGGCAACAGCCAGCGGCCCTCGCCGTAGCCCAGATTGGCCACCGCATTCAGCGACACATCCGGAACCGTCTTGCCAAAGACCACATGGAACGCCGCCAGATCATCCAGCGGCGCCGCAGCCAGACCAGAGGCCCGGGCAAATTCATCCGAGGAATACAGCGCATGACGCGCCGGGTAGAGCGCATGATAGAGTGCACGCTCGCCGCCGGACACGGTGCGCGGCACCGCATGGGTGATCACCTCGCCCAGCTTGTAATCCTCAAAGAAACGGCCCGGATTGGTCTTAGCCATTGTGTGCTCCTATTGTGCGCCCAACTTCATGTCGGGGGTGTAGTCTGCATCCACCTCTTTGGTGACAGCCTGTGCACAGCGCATGACACCATTGGCGGCGTCAAAGGCATAGCAAGGGCTGCCCTGCAGCACCCAGCCCTTGGCAAGCGCATCGCTCACCTTGTGGCAAAAGGCAGAGGTGTCTTCTTCGGTCAGAAGACGGTAAATCGTGGTCATTGCTCTATCGCTCCTCAGCTCAGAATGGCGACGGGCCAACCAGCCCGTGGATCATGCCAATGACACCCATCAACACGATGGAGGCAACAAAGAACATCCCGTCCTTGGCAATCGAGCCTTTCTCGGGACGGGTCCATTCCGGTTCGGCGCGGTTGATGACGATGATTTCAACGATGGCCCATGCGCCCAGCCCGCCAAACAGCAGGATCGAAGCGGGATCAGAATTGACCAGCAGATGTGCGGCTGCCCAAAGGATGAAGCCAACCAGCATCGGGTGGCGCATCCCGTTCAGCAGCACGCCTTTCTTGGGTGCGGGGCTCATCATGAAGATGGCGATCAGAACGGCAAGATTGTTGATGTGGCGGAAGAACTCAGGTGCCAGCCAGAGGTCGAAACTCTCGCTGCTGCGGTAGCCGACGGTCATCAGCACGAGGCTCGCCGCTATGGCCAGTGCGACCTTGCCCTTGCCGCTGTCGCCCATTGGGCCACGCACGCCGGGCGCGACGCGTTTGAACAGGTGGGCGGCCCACCACAGAAAGATGCCTAATGCCAAAAGGGCCATATCAGTCTCCGGAAAGTGTTAAGAGATTTGACACCTACGCGGAGAGCGCCGCAATTGCATCTGCTTTTGCCAGTATTTCGCGGGCCGTTGCCACATGCAGGTTTTCAACGATCTTGCCATCCACCACGGCAACCCCCTGCCCGGCCGCTTCGGCCTCTTCAAAAGCAGCAATCTGACGGCGCGAAAGATCAATTTCTGCCTCGCTGGGCGCAAAGGCCGCATTGGCCACATCGACCTGCGCCGGGTGGATCAGGGTTTTGCCGTCAAAACCCATGTCGCGGCCCTGTTCGCATTCAACCTGCAGCCCTTCGGCGTCCTTGAAGGCATTATAGACCCCGTCCGTGATGATCACGCCCTCGGCCTTGGCGGCCAGCAGGCACAGGCCCAACCCGGCCATCAGCGGCAGGCGATCCGGGCGAAAGCGGGTCTGCAGATCCTTGGCCAGATCATTTGTGCCCATCACCATGCCCTGCAATTTGGGATGCGCCGCAATCGCAGCTGCATTTAGCATGCCGCGTGGCGTCTCCATCATCGCCCAAAGTGGCAGATCACCGGTGATGGCTGCCAGCGCGTCCAGATCAGCCGGGGTATCGACCTTTGGCAGCAATATCGCATCACAGTCCATCGTCGCGACGGCCGCAGCGTCTGCACGCCCCCATTCCGTTTCCAGCCCGTTGATCCGCACGATCTTCACCCGCGCGCCGTAGCCACCCTCTGCAAGGGCCGCCGCCAGCGTTGTGCGGGCCTCTTCCTTGGCATCGGCAGACACCGCATCTTCCAGATCAAAGATGATCGCATCAACCGGCAGGCTGCGCGCCTTATCCAGCGCCCGTGGCTTGGAGCCGGGAATATAAAGGACGGAACGATAAGGGCGATTGCGCGGATCCATCTGCGGTCTCCTGGTTATTTTGTTGCGTAAACGCCTAGCGCTGACGACAGAAACTTTCAAGGAAAAATTCGCCGCAGCGCAGCAATGCAACTGCGGAAGCCTCGCTAACACCGTGAAACACCAGTGAAACAAGGCCGAGAACGCGGCATTAAGCCAATATCAGCATTTTTTTTGCATGATATTCCCTGCCAAACCCCGATCCAGCGGCAAAAGTCGTCGCCCCACGCAGGGCAAGACGGGAAAGGGCATCAGAAACCGGCTCGCTGAGGGGCACTCGGGGATTAGGGAAGGACCCCCCTGTCGGCAAGCCGCACCGGAAAGGGTAAAACCCATGTGGAAGACCAGGTTTAAACTGACGTTCGGGCTGGGTGTTATGGTTCTCGCAGCTCAATCACTGCAGGCGCAGACCAGCCAGTATTGCGCCCCGCGCGACTCCGTGGTGGAGCGTCTGGCAGAAAAATACGGCGAAAGCCGCCAGAGCATCGGACTTGGCACCCAAGGATCGATGGTCGAGACCTTCGCCTCCTCCGATACCGGCAGCTGGACCATCACCGTGACCTCGCCCAATGGCGTCACCTGCCTGATTGCCTCGGGCCAATCCTTTGAAAAGCTGGCAGAGGCACAGCCGGTGTCCGAAAAAGACGCCTGAGGCCGCATAGCCGGAAGGGCTAGGTGAGCCCATCCCAGATCAGCTTGGTCCCCGTAAGCGCCAGGAGCACATAGGTCAGTGCGAAAAACGCGCGGTCGGGTATCAGGCGATGCAAGCGCACCCCGGCCCAAGCGCCTGCCAGTGCAAAGGGTATAAAAAGCAAGTTCAGCCTGAGGATCTCTGGTGTGACCATGTTCAATGTGACGTAGGGAATGAGCTTCATCACGTTCACAACCCCGAAGACCAGCACGCTGGAGGCCTGATATTCGGTTTTGCTCAACCCGCGCCCCAGAAGATAGACCGCGGCGGGCGGCCCGCCCGCATGGCTGACAAAACTGCTGAACCCCGCCGCGACCCCCGCCAATAGGCCGCCCCAGTCGGGGATTGCGACGCCCGTCAACCGTGCCCGCAACCTGGCCGACACCTGCCACAGAACGAATCCCAATGCGATTGCCCCGATCAGCAGTCGCATCCCGTCTGCATCAACGGAGGTGTAGAACAGGACGCCCAGACCAACACCGGGCAAAGACCCGACAATCAACAACAGGCTTTCCCGCAGTTTCCAGCGACGCCAATAGGGTCTCAGCGACACGGCATCGACCAGCATCAACAGCGGCAGCATAAAGGCCAGCGCCGCCCCCGGTTCAACAATCAGCGCGAGAATCGAAGAGGATGCAAATGCAGCGCCAGACCCGAAACCAGCTTTGGATATACCCGCAAAAACGACAGCCAGGGATGCAATTGCGAAAAAGGTTAGCGTCAGCTCGGGCACCCGGAACACCCCTCAAATGCCTTATTTACACTAGTTTTAGCCGCATATTCCGAGGTTGAACAGCCCAGCAGCGTCAACGTGCTGCAGTGCAGAACTCTTGCACGAAGGCGCGATCCGCCTTACGCATCCGCCAGTTTCAACCGGACCTGGAGAGATATTCCAATGGCACGACCCAAAATCGCCCTCATCGGCGCTGGTCAGATCGGCGGCACACTTGCCCACCTCGCAGCCCTGAAAGAACTGGGCGACGTTGTCCTTTTCGACATCGCTGAAGGCACCCCTGAAGGCAAGGCGCTCGATATCGCCCAGTCCGGTCCCTCGGAAGGCTTTGACGCCAGCATGAGCGGCACCCAGTCTTACGCCGACATCGCCGGCGCAGACGTCTGCATCGTCACCGCCGGTGTACCGCGCAAGCCGGGCATGAGCCGTGATGACCTGCTGGGCATCAACCTGAAAGTGATGAAATCTGTTGGCGAAGGCATCCGCGACAATGCGCCGGACGCATTTGTGATTTGCATCACCAACCCGCTGGACGCCATGGTTTGGGCGCTGCGCGAATTCTCGGGCCTGCCCCACGAAAAAGTCTGCGGCATGGCCGGTGTTCTCGACTCCGCCCGTTTCCGCCACTTCCTGTCCGAAGAATTCAACGTCTCCATGAAAGACGTCACCGCCTTTGTTCTGGGCGGCCACGGCGACACCATGGTGCCGCTGACCCGTTATTCCACCGTCGCCGGCATCCCGCTGCCCGATCTGGTGAAAATGGGCTGGACCACACAGGAAAAACTGGACGCCATCGTTCAGCGTACCCGTGATGGTGGTGCCGAAATCGTTGGCCTGCTGAAAACCGGCTCCGCCTTCTACGCGCCCGCCACCAGCGCCATCGAAATGGCCGAAGCCTACCTGAAAGACCAGAAGCGCGTTCTGCCTTGCGCCGCCTATGTTGACGGCGCTCTGGGTCTGGACGGCATGTATGTTGGTGTGCCCACCGTCATCGGTGCCGGCGGTATCGAGCGCGTTCTCGACATCAAGATGACCGCTGATGAGCAGGCCATGTTCGACAGCTCGGTCAACGCCGTCAAAGGCCTTGTCACCGCATGCAAAGGCATCGACGGTTCGCTGAACTAAGCGCCTCACGCATCTAAAGTCTGACATCGGCGCACCCCTTCGGGTGCGCCGTTTTTCGTTGGCCGGTCACCAGCAGCGGCAACCACAGTTCGGGCAGGCAGTTCCCGCGATGACTGCGGCGAAATCCTCGCATAAACGCGCATAAAAATGCCAAGCGGCGCCGACCTGCTCGCCGCGCATTATGAGTTCGGACTTAAACTGCCGGACTATCAGGCCGAAGATTCCGAAAGGTCGCACCTGTTCTTGAGGTACACCGCTTCTCGGCCAGGCTCAGAAAACTGCAAACTCTTGCCTCCAACCGGCAGAGGCTGTCAGCTTGACCAAGTCCAGCCGCTGCGAATCACCAAAATCCCGTCAATCTTCAATTTTGTGATCACACTTTTTGAAGCTGTGATCACAAAAGCAAAAAACTTTCATCATTATCTGCTGCTGCGTCAAAAAACCCTTTAAGGGTTGCCCGTATGAAAGCCTATAACATTGCCAATCGCAGTCAGACGGGACGATATCCATGAACATCCACGAATATCAAGCCAAGGCCCTTCTCCGCAGCTACGGCGCGCCAGTTTCTGAAGGTCGCGCGGTGCTGAAGGCAGAAGACGCCAAAACCGCAGCCGGTGAACTGGACGGCCCGCTCTGGGTTGTTAAGGCGCAGATCCACGCGGGTGGTCGCGGCAAAGGCTCCTTCAAAGAAGCCGACGCCGGCGACAAAGGCGGTGTGCGCCTGACCAAATCGGTGGAAGAAGCCGCCGAGGAAGCCAAGAAGATGCTGGGCCGCACGCTGGTCACCCATCAGACCGGCCCGGCCGGCAAACAGGTGAACCGCATCTACATCGAAGCCGGTTCTGGCATCGAAACCGAATTGTATCTCGCCCTGCTGGTTGACCGTCAGACCAGCCGCGTCTCCTTTGTCTGCTCCACCGAGGGCGGCATGGACATCGAAGAAGTGGCCGCAGCCACCCCGGAAAAGATCCTGTCCTTCTCGGTTGATCCGGCCGCTGGCTATCAGGCGTTTCACGGCCGTCGCATCGCCTTCTCGCTGGGTCTGAAAGGCGCGCAGGTAAAACAATGCGTCAAACTGATGGGTCAGCTGTACCAAGCCTTCATCGAAAAAGACATGGAGATGCTGGAAATCAACCCGCTGATCGTGTCTGACTCCGGTGATCTGAAAGTGCTGGACGCCAAGGTCGCCTTTGACGGCAACGCCATCTACCGCCACGCCGACATTGCCGAGCTGCGCGACACCACCGAAGAAGACTCCAAAGAACTGGAAGCTTCCAAGTATGACCTGAACTACATCGCGCTGGACGGTGAGATCGGCTGCATGGTGAACGGTGCGGGTCTGGCGATGGCCACAATGGACATCATCAAACTCTACGGTGCCGAGCCTGCAAACTTCCTCGACGTTGGCGGCGGCGCCACCAAAGAGAAAGTGACCGAAGCCTTCAAGATCATCACCTCGGATCCCAACGTCAAAGGCATCCTGGTGAACATCTTCGGCGGCATCATGCGCTGCGACGTGATCGCAGAAGGCGTGGTTGCAGCCGTGAAGGAAGTCGGCCTGCAGGTTCCGCTGGTTGTGCGCCTGGAAGGCACCAACGTCGAAGCCGGCAAAGAGATCATCAACACCTCTGGTCTGGATGTGATCGCCGCCGACAACCTCAGCGATGGCGCCGAGAAGATCGTCAAGGCTGTCAAAGGCTAATCCCTATTCCGCAGGGCGGGGCACGGTCCCGCCTTAGAGAACAGAATTCGGCAGGCTGATGCCCGCCAAAACAAGGAGAACGCCAAATGGCAGTCCTCATCGACGAGAACACCAAAGTCATCTGTCAGGGCCTGACCGGCTCGCAGGGTACATTCCACACCGAACAGGCCATTGCTTATGGCACCAAGATGGTCGGCGGCGTGACCCCCGGCAAAGGCGGCATGGACCACCTTGGCCTGCCGGTCTTCAACTCGGTTCACGAAGCCAAGCACGTGACCGAGGCCAACGCCTCTGTCATCTATGTGCCGCCGCCCTTCGCGGCTGATTCCATTCTGGAAGCGATCGACGCCGAGATGGAGCTGATCGTCTGCATCACCGAAGGCATCCCGGTTCTGGACATGATGCGCGTGCAGCGCGCGCTGGTCGACAGCAAGTCGCGCCTCATTGGCCCGAACTGCCCCGGTGTCATCACGCCGGATGCTTGCAAGATCGGCATTATGCCCGGCCACATCCATAAGCGTGGCTCGGTTGGCGTTGTGTCGCGTTCAGGCACTCTGACTTACGAAGCGGTGAAGCAGACTGCCGACATCGGTCTGGGCCAGTCCACTGCCGTGGGCATCGGCGGTGACCCGATCAAGGGCACCGAGCATATCGACGTGCTGGACATGTTCCTGGACGACGACGAGACCCAGTCGATCATCATGATCGGTGAAATCGGTGGCTCTGCCGAAGAGGAAGCCGCTGAGTTCCTCGCCGAGCAGCGCAAAAAAGGCCGCTGGAAGCCCACCGCTGGCTTCATCGCCGGCCGCACGGCCCCTCCCGGCCGCCGCATGGGCCACGCAGGCGCAATCGTCGCCGGCGGCAAAGGTGGTGCTGAAGACAAGATCGAAGCGATGAAGTCTGCGGGCATCGTCGTGGCAGACAGCCCGGCCGGCCTCGGCGAAGCTGTACTGAAAGCGATCAAAGGCTGATATGTCGGCACAGGCAGGATACGGGCCGGGCGATGCCCTGCATTGCCAACAGGCGGGCCATTTTGCCCGCCGCGACCCTGCCCGCCAGAACACCAATTACAATGGGGCCCCTGCGGCCCCATTTCAGCAGGCAGCTCCTTGCTGCAATGCAGCAACCCTAGGCTGTGAACCTGCTCTTCAGCATTTGTCCATTACAGACGGTCCTATCCCGCAAAAGGTAATCCGATGACCGAACAAAGCCCCAACGACATCTTCCATGCCTCCTCCTTTATGCAGGGGCACAATGCGGAGTATCTTGAGCAGCTCTATGCTCAATACGCCAATGACCCCAATGCGGTAGACGCCGCCTGGGGGGAGTTCTTCCGCCAGATGGGCGATGCAGAGCTGGATGTGAAAGCCGAAGCGCAGGGCCCGTCCTGGGCGCGTGCCGACTGGCCGCCGACCCCGGATGACGAGTTGACCAGCGCCATGACCGGCGAATGGGCACAGCCCACCGAAGCAAAGGCCGCTGGCAAGAAGATTGCCGCCAAAGCCGAAGCGGCCGGTGTCAAAGTCTCGGATGACCAGATCAAACGCGCCGTGCTGGATTCGATCCGCGCGCTGATGATCATCCGCGCCTACCGTATTCGCGGCCATCTGGTTGCCGACCTTGATCCGCTGGGCATGCGCGACAAGACCCCGCATCCCGAGCTGGACCCAAAGACCTACGGCTTTGCTGAGGCCGACATGGACCGCCCGATCTTTATCGACAAAGTTCTGGGTCTGGATGTCGCCACCATGCGGCAGATCATTGCCATTGTCAGCCGCACCTATTGCGGCACCTTCGCGCTGCAGTACATGCATATTTCCGATCCCGCTCAGGCAGGGTGGCTGAAAGAACGCATCGAAGGTTACGACAAGGAAATCACCTTCACCCGCGAGGGGCGCAAGGCCATTCTAAACAAGATGGTCGAGGCCGAAGGATTTGAGAAATTCCTCCATGTGAAATACATGGGCACCAAGCGGTTTGGTCTGGATGGCGGCGAAAGCCTGATCCCGGCGATGGAGCAGATCATCAAGCGCGGCGGCGCGCTGGGTGTGCGCGACATCGTCATCGGTATGCCCCACCGGGGCCGCCTGTCGGTCTTGGCCAACGTGATGCAGAAGCCCTACAAGGCGATCTTCAACGAATTCCAGGGCGGCAGCTTCAAACCGGAAGATGTCGATGGCTCGGGCGATGTGAAATACCATCTCGGCGCCTCCTCTGACCGTGAATTCAACGGCAATTCCGTGCACCTCAGCCTGACCGCCAACCCCTCGCACCTTGAAGCGGTGAACCCGGTTGTTCTGGGCAAGGTGCGCGCCAAGCAGGACCAGCTGGGCGATGAGGCCCGCACCTCTGTCATGCCGATCCTGCTGCACGGCGATGCGGCCTTTGCCGGCCAGGGCGTTGTGGCGGAATGTTTCGCCCTGTCTGGCCTCAAAGGTCACAAGACCGGCGGCACTATGCATATCGTGGTGAACAACCAGATCGGTTTCACCACCGCGCCTCACTTCTCGCGCTCCTCCCCCTATCCCACCGACAACGCGCTGGTGGTCGAGGCGCCGATCTTCCACGTCAACGGCGACGACCCCGAAGCTGTGGTCCATGCCGCCAAGGTCGCAACCGAGTTCCGCCAGAAGTTCGGCAAGGACGTGGTGCTGGATATCTTCTGCTACCGCCGCTTTGGTCACAACGAGGGCGACGAGCCCATGTTCACCAACCCGGTCATGTACAAGCGGATCAAAGGCCATAAAACCACCCTGTCGCTCTATACCGAGCGTCTGGTGAAGGACGGGCTGATCCCCGAAGGCGAAATCGAAGACATGAAGGCCGCCTTCCAGGCGCATCTGAATGAAGAATTCGAGGCCGGCAAAGACTATAAGCCCAACAAGGCCGACTGGCTGGACGGCCGCTGGTCGCATCTGGACAAAAAGGACGAGGATTATCAGCGCGGCAAGACCTCCGTCGCGCCGGAAACCTTTGCCGAAGTCGGCCGTTCGCTGGCCGCTGTGCCTGAGGGCTATCCGATCCACAAGACTGTGCAGCGTCTGCTGGACACCCGTGGCAAGATGTTCTCCTCGGGCGAAGGATTTGACTGGGCAACCGGCGAAGCGCTGGCCTTTGGCTCGCTGCTGACCGAAGGCTACCCGGTGCGTCTGGCCGGACAGGACGCCACACGCGGCACCTTCTCGCAGCGTCACTCCGGCATCATCAACCAGGACACTGAAGAGCGTTACTACCCGCTCAACAACATCCGTGACGGTCAGTCGCAATACGAGGTCATCGACTCGGCGCTGTCCGAATACGCGGTGCTTGGTTTTGAATACGGCTATTCGCTGGCGGAACCCAACGCGCTGACCCTGTGGGAAGCCCAGTTCGGTGATTTCGCCAACGGCGCGCAGATCATGTTCGACCAGTTCATCTCCTCGGGCGAGTCGAAATGGCTGCGCATGTCTGGGCTGGTTGTGCTTCTGCCGCATGGCTTTGAGGGCCAAGGGCCTGAGCACTCCTCGGCGCGTCTGGAACGCTTCCTGCAGATGTGCGGTCAGGACAACTGGATCGTGGCCAATTGTACGACGCCTGCGAACTACTTCCACATCCTGCGCCGTCAGCTGCATCGCTCTTTCCGCAAGCCGCTGATCCTGATGACGCCGAAGTCGCTGCTGCGCCACAAAATGGCTGTCAGCAAGGCCGAGGAGTTCACCACGGGTTCCAGCTTCCACCGGGTGCTTTGGGATGATGCCCAGCACGGCAACTCGGACACCCAGCTGAAACCCGATGACAAGATCAAACGCGTCGTCGTCTGCTCGGGCAAGGTCTACTATGACCTGCTGGAAGAGCGCGACGCCCGTGGTCTGGATGATGTCTATATCCTGCGTCTTGAGCAGTTCTACCCTTTCCCCGCTATCTCGATGGTGAAGGAGCTGGAGCGCTTCAAACAGGCGGAGATCGTCTGGTGTCAGGAAGAACCCAAGAACCAGGGTGCCTGGACCTTCATCGAACCCAACCTGGAATGGGTTCTGACCCGCATCGACGCCGACCACAAGCGCCCGCGCTACGTCGGCCGCGCCACATCCGCCTCGCCCGCGACGGGCCTGGCCAGCCAACACAAAGCCCAACAAGCTGCGCTCGTGAACGACGCGCTGAGCATCGAAGGATAAATCGAAATGACCACCGAAGTTCGCGTCCCCACCCTGGGAGAATCCGTGACCGAAGCAACGGTCGCCACCTGGTTCAAAAAGCCGGGCGATGCCGTCGCACAGGATGAAATGCTCTGTGAGCTGGAAACCGACAAGGTTACCGTCGAAGTGCCCGCACCCTCTGCTGGCACCATGGGCGAAATCGTCGCCGCCGAAGGTGAGACTGTTGGCGTCAACGCCCTTCTGGCCACCATCGCCGAAGGTGCTGGTGCTGCGGCGGCTCCGGCTGCTGCCGCCCCGGCAGTTGAAGCCCCGGCCGCTGGCGGCGGTTCCACCGACGTCATGGTGCCAACTCTTGGCGAGTCTGTGACTGAGGCCACCGTCTCCACCTGGTTCAAAAAGGTCGGCGACACCGTCGCGCAGGACGAAATGCTCTGCGAGCTGGAAACCGATAAGGTCTCTGTCGAGGTACCAGCCCCCGCCGCTGGCGTTCTGGCTGAAATCATCGCCGCCGAAGGTGCCACCGTGGATGCCACTGCCAAGCTCGGCGTGATCTCCGGCGCCGCCGGTGCCGCCGCGCCCGCCCCCGCTGCGGTTGCAGCACCGGCCGCCGCTGCTGCGGCCTCTGACGTGGCCAACGCGCCTTCGGCCGAAAAAGCCATGGCCGAAGCAGGCCTCAGCGCCGCTGCCGTTCAGGGCACCGGCCGTGATGGTCGCATCATGAAAGAAGACGTGGCCCGCGCCGTGGCCACAGCAGCCGCACCCGCGCCTGCTGCTGCCGCTGCACCCGCCGCCGCTGTTCGCGGCCCGGTGGCCGCCGAAGACTCGGTGCGCGAGGAAAAGGTCAAGATGACCCGCCTGCGCCAGACCATTGCGCGCCGCCTGAAGGACGCCCAGAACACCGCCGCGATCCTGACCACCTACAACGAGGTGGACATGACCGAGGTGATGGCCCTGCGCAGCCAATACAAAGAGCAGTTCGAGAAGAAACACGGCGCCCGCCTCGGCTTCATGTCCTTCTTCACCAAGGCCTGCTGCCACGCGCTGAAAGAGGTGCCCGAAGTCAACGCCGAGATTTCCGGCACCGACATCATCTACAAGAACTACGTCCACATGGGCGTCGCAGCCGGCACGCCGCAGGGTCTGGTGGTTCCGGTGATCCGCGACGCCGACCAGATGTCCTTTGCCGAGATCGAAAAAGCCATCAACGAGAAGGGCAAACGCGCCCGTGACGGCAAACTGTCGATGGCAGAGATGCAGGGCGGCACCTTCACCATCTCCAACGGTGGTGTCTACGGCTCGCTGATGTCCTCGCCGATCCTGAACCCGCCGCAGTCCGGCATTCTGGGCATGCACAAGATCCAGGACCGCCCGATGGCGATCAATGGCAAGGTCGAGATCCGCCCGATGATGTATCTGGCGCTGTCGTATGACCACCGTATCGTCGACGGCAAAGGCGCGGTGACCTTCCTGGTCCGCGTCAAGGAAGCCCTTGAGGATCCGCGCCGCCTGCTGATGGATCTCTAAGCACAATCGGGCGCCGGAACTGTTCCGGCGCCTCCCTTCCCTGCATGGCCCTTGTTCATTTGGCCTTACATATCCCGGAGAAGGTGCCGCAGGGCACCGGGGGCAGCGCCCCCTGTTGCAGCTTCCCCGCCCGGATGACGCTGCAAACGCTCATCAAAATCGGAGCAGGCGCTGCCCGCTCCCGGTAAATGGAACAAAACCATGGCAACACATGTACTCTGGCAAGCGGATGTCGCGGATTTCGACGCCTGGCTGACGGTGTTCCGCGCCGACGCAAAAAACCGCCGCGCGGTTGGCATCGCCGATCTCAACGTCTGGCGTGACCCGGATCAGAAAAACCACGCCGTCGCCCTCTTTGCGATCACCGATATCGACAAGGCAAAGGCCTTCTTCGACAGCGAAGAGCTGGCCATGCATATGGAGCGTGACGGCGTCATTAACGTCACCGTCAAACGCCTCATCCCCGCCTGACATCCAGAAATTTCCCCTTGCCCGAAATATCCCGGGGGAGGTGCCATAGGCACCGGGGGCAGCGCCCCCTCCCCGCCAACCAAAAAGGACCTGACCAAATGGCTCAATATGACGTCATCATCATCGGCGCCGGCCCCGGCGGCTATGTCAGCGCCATCCGCTGCGCCCAGCTGGGCCTGAAAACCGCCATCGTTGAAGGGCGTGAAACCCTCGGCGGCACCTGCCTCAACGTCGGCTGCATCCCCTCCAAGGCGCTCTTGCACGCGACCCACCAGCTGCACGAGGCGGAACACAACTTCGCCGCCATGGGCCTGAAGGGCAAATCGCCCTCCGTCGACTGGAAGCAGATGAAATCCTACAAGGATGAGGTGATCGGCCAGAACACCGGTGGCATCGAATTCCTGATGAAGAAGAACAAAGTCACCTGGATCAAGGGCTGGGCCTCCATCCCAGCCGCTGGCAAGGTTCAGGTCGGTGATGAGGTCCACGAAGCGAAGAATATCGTAATCGCCTCCGGCTCCGTCCCCTCCTCCCTGCCGGGTGTTGAGGTCGACGAAAAGGTTGTTGTCACCTCCACCGGTGCACTGGAACTGCCGAAAATCCCGAAGAAAATGGTCGTCATCGGCGCCGGCGTCATCGGGCTGGAGCTTGGCTCGGTCTATGCCCGTCTTGGCACCGATGTCACGGTCGTCGAATATCTGGACGCGGTCTGCCCCGGCATGGACAAGGACGTGCAGCGCGGCTTCAAACGTATTCTTGAGAAACAGGGCCTCAAGTTCATCATGGGCGCCGCGGTTCAGGGCGTCGACGCCACCAAGACCAAGGCCAAGGTGCGCTATCAGCCCAAGGCAGGCGGCGATGAGGTCACGCTGGATACAGACGTCGTTCTGGTCGCCACCGGTCGCAAACCCTACACCGACGGGCTGGGCCTCGAGACTCTGGGCGTCAAGCTGACCCAGCGCGGCCAGGTCGAAACCAATGACAAATGGGCCACGTCCGTGCCCGGCATCTACGCCATCGGCGACGCCATTGAGGGCCCAATGCTGGCCCATAAGGCCGAAGACGAAGGCATGGCCGTCGCCGAAGTCATCGCCGGCAAGCATGGCCATGTGAACTACGGCGTCATTCCGGGCGTGGTCTACACCACACCGGAAGTGGCCACTGTTGGTGCCACCGAGGACGCGCTGAAGGCCGAAGGCCGCAAGGTCAAAGTCGGCAAATTCATGTTCATGGGCAACGCCCGCGCCAAGGCCGTGCATCAGGCCGAGGGCGGTTTCGTCAAGATCATCACCGACAAGGAAACCGACCGCATTCTGGGCGCTGCCATCATCGGCCCCGGCGCTGGTGACATGATCCACGAGCTGTGCGTTGCAATGGAATTCGGCGCCTCCGCCGAAGACATCGCCCTCACCTGCCACGCGCATCCGACCTATTCGGAAGCCGTGCGCGAGGCCGCACTGGCCTGCGGTGACGGCGCGATCCACAGCTGATCCGAGCGGACACCAAGATTGAACGAGGGCGTCGGCATCACTGCTGGCGCCCTTTTCTCTGGTGCAGTGCTTGCAAACCGGGCTAGGTCTAGGTTTTCACCCCTTCGGAGGACTTTCTATGCCCGTTACCCTGCAAGTGATTTATCCCGTTTCTGACGACAGCACGTTTGACCACGACTACTACGCCGCAACCCATATGGCGCTGGTCGCCGAACATATGGGGCCGCATATCAGCTCCACTCTTGTCACCAAAGGCCTTGCAGGTGGTCCGGATGTACCGGCGCCGTTTCACGCCATTGCTTCCATCGTTTTTGCCGACGGCGACGCCATGAGCGCGGCGATGGGTGCAGCGGGTCCGGTGATGGCGGATATCGCCAATTTCACCAACATCGACCCGCAGATCCTGATTGGTGAAACCATCGGCTAATCGCATTCCACCTGACGCCCCTTCCCCTGTTCCGGGGCCGCGGGCGGACGGTGGGCGGGTGGGTGGGCCGTCCGTACGCGGACCCGGCCACCACCCTGCACCTTAGGCCTCGGGGTCGAAACCTGCTTCGCGCATGAGCTCGTTGGAACGCGCTTCGACCCGTTGTTCCAGTTCCGCCATGAATACCTTGCGCTCAACACCTGGCGCAATCGGCTCCATGAATTCCACCACGGCTGTACCGGGACGGCGGATGATGCCCTTGCGCGGCCACATCACGCCGACATTGGTCGCCACCGGCACGCAGGTCTGTTGCAACTGCTCATACAGCACCCCGGTGCCCACCTTGTAGTCGGCCTTGACGCCGGGGGCGACGCGGGTGCCCTGCGAATAGATGATCAGCTGGCCTGCGTCCTGAGCGCCCGAGGCCACGTCTTTCACCATCTTGTCAATCGCCGCACCGCGCTTGCCGCGATCGACGGCCACGCAGTCCAGCAGCTTGGCATATTGGCCAATGACGGGCGTCCTCAGGATTTCCTTTTTCATGATGAACTTCGCCGTCGGCAGCGCCGTGAAGATCATCATAATGTCGAGGAAGCTTTGGTGCTTGGCGGCGATCAGCACTTCACCCTCGGGCGGGGTGCCGCGCACCTCACATTTGATGCCAACCATCCAACGCGCGGTCCAGAACACCCAGCGCGAATAGGTCTTGCAGCAGACCCGCGCGCCGGTCTTGCTGAAAATCGCCCAGGGCGCAAAGGCGAGACCGATCAGCGGCATCATCAAATAGATCTGGCCCACAAAAAAAAGCGAGCGCAGCCATTGGATTGCATACATCAGGATAGTTCCTCCAGCCGCTTCCGGGCGGCACGGGTTGTGGCAATAAAGGCGACAAGCGCTGCCAGCAGCGGGATGGCCAGCGGCAACAGCCAGCGCCAGGATTGAAAGCCCAGCCCGGTCAGAAACCCACCCTCATCCGAGGCCGCAGGCATCAGCCAGACCCCGATCATACCCAGCGCCACACCCGAGGCCGCACCGGTCAGGGCCCGCAGGGTAAAGCGGCGCACAAAGGCATGCGCGATATAGCTGTCCAACGCGCCGACCAGCCGCAGTACCTCGATCACCTGCCGGTTGGCGGCAAGGGCTGCATTGGCCGCCAGCGTGATCATCGCCGCTGTCGCACCGCCAATCAGCAGGATAGAGACAATGCCCAGCAAGCGCAGCGATTGCGCCGCCTCAACCAGCGGCTCGCGCCAGCGGGCGTGATCATCCAGCACCGCGCCGGGCACTTCCGCGGTCAGCCGCAATTGCAGCCCCCGCGCATCATAGCCTGTGCTATCGGCCTGAACCTCAATCAACTGTGGGACCGGCAGCGCTTCGAGCCCGGCGTCGGTACCAAACCAGGGTGACAACAGGGCTGCCTGTTCTTCTACTGAAAGCGCGCGCGCCGAGGCCACACCGGGGGTCTGGTTCAGGATGGTCAGCGCCGCTTCGGTCTGTGCGGCCCGCTGATCAGCCGGGGCCGAAATGCGCAGGGTCGCCGCGCGGGCCAGTTCTGACGCCCAGCGGTCAGCCAGTCGACCCGAGGCCAGCGAAAGCGCCAGTGCAAAGACCGTCAGAAAGGCCATGGCGCCAGATACAAACAGCGTCAGCTGGGCGGTAAAGCCGCTAGGCGGCACCACCCGGTCCGCCTGCGCATCGCCGGTGAACAGTTTTCGGATGCGACCCTCGCTCATAGGCTTGCCCCCGCCAGCTGCACGGCCCGGTTTGAGATCCGCAACACCCGCGCCTGCACATGGTTCTTGGCAGCCCGGATCAGGCTCAGGTCATGGGTGGCGATCAGGACCGTTTTACCCATGCGGTTCAGCTCGACCAGCAGCTGCAGCAGGCGCTGGGACATTTCCCAGTCAACGTTGCCGGTTGGCTCATCCGCGATAATCACTTCCGGCGACAGGATCACCGAGCGCGCCAAGGCCGCGCGCTGGCGCTCACCACCAGACAATTCCGGCGGCAGCGCATCGGCTCGTTCGGCCAGCCCGACCCAGTTCAGCAACTCGCGCAGATTGTCATCCTCGCCGGTGGTGTCCCGGCCCGAAACTGTCAGCGGCAGGGCAATGTTTTCGATCACCGGTAGATGATCAAGAAAGCGGCAGTCCTGATGAACCACACCCACCCGGCGGCGCAGATTGGCGGTCTGATCCCGGTCCAGCCCTTTTACATCCATGTTGAACACACGCACCCGACCAGACGTGGAATGCAGTGCCCCGTAGCAGAGCTTCAGCAGCGTGGTTTTGCCCGCGCCCGAAGGACCGGTGAGGAAATGGAACGACCCCGGTTCCAATTGCATCTGCACGTTGCTCAGCAGCTCTCCGCCGCCATAGCTGTAGCTCACGTTATCCAGCTCTATCACATGCGATCCTTTGCCTGTCTTACCTGACGTTGTGCCCCAGCAGCAGCGCAGTTTCAATGGGCCGGTGCTGCCGACAGTCCTCAATGGTCGGCTGCTTGTCGGCTGTCTTGAGATTGGGACTTTCGCGAACAGGCCGAACTTCTTATGGTCACATGATAAACTTCTGCCAAAGGGCTGTCGGGAAAAGGATTTGCAAATGCGGCTGACATGTCCCAACTGCGGGGCCCAATATGAGGTGCCCGACGACGTGATCCCAAAAGAGGGTCGCGATGTGCAGTGCTCCAATTGCGGGGACACATGGTATCAGCCCGCCAATGACGCCCAGGCAGCCCCCTCCAGTTTTGAGGACGTTCCGGAACCCCGCCGATCCGGTACGGCCGTCCCAGACAGGGGCATGGCAGAAGAAGAAGACCGCGCCGACATCCCGGAACCAGAGCAGACGGCAGAACCGGAACCGGAAGAAGACCCCACGCCAGAGCCGGAATTTGAGACCGACGACAGCCCGCGGGACGCTGAGGAAAGCCCGCCGACAGAAGATCAGCCGCCCGCGGCAGAGCCCAAAGCGGCGCCCGAACGCCGCAGACAGCGCCTTGATCCCGCCCTCGCCGACATCCTGCGCGAAGAGGCTGCCCGCGAAGCTGAACTGCGCGGCACCGGTCCGAACGACCCGGACAGTCAGAGCGACATCGGCCAGGAGCCAGCCGAACCGGACGAAGCCGATCGGCGTGCCCGCCAGAGCCGCGACCGCATGGCCCGTATGCGCGGTGAGAACCCGGCAGAAATCGAAGCCGAGGAAACCGGGTCGCGCAGTGGACTGCTGCCCGATATCGAAGAAATCAACTCAACTCTGCGTGCCAGCGAGGCCGGACCGACCGCCCTGTCCGGCAACCCCGAGAACCCGCCCCGGCGCCGCGGTGGATTCACCACCGGAATGCTGCTGATGATATTCACAGCCAGCCTGCTGGCGCTGGTCTATGTCAATGCGCCGCAGATTGCCAAAACCATGCCGCAGGCAGACCCGGCGGTCAGCAGTTTTGTCGCGCTGGTCGATCAGGGAAGAATCTGGCTGGACGCACAGGTCAAATCAGTGATGCCCCAATAAGACCTGATCCCTTTTGGGAGCAGAGCATCGGAGCGCAGCCCCGGCACATCCTTCAAAACCGGTCGAGCAATCGGCGCAGATAGCCGCGTTCGCCGTCGCTGCGCTCGCGCTCATCGGCGCGGCGGCGAATTTCCTCAAGCAGGTCCCAGGCCCGGCGATAGGCCTGTCCTTCAGCCAGCCCGCCGCCATCAACCGCACCGGTATTTCCATCCGGCCGGCTGCGGCCCAGCGGATCCCGCTGACCCTGCTGCGCGCCGTCCATGCGGCCCTGTTGATTGCCCGCTGATCCCTGCTGCTGCGCCATTGCCTCGCCCAAGGCCCGCATGCCTTCGCGCAGGGCCTCCATCGCGTCCGATTGCTGATCGATGGCCTCGGCCAGATCATCCTGACGCAGGGCCTCTTCGGCGTTTTCCATTGCCCGGCCTGCACGGTCCAGCGCATCACGTGCGGCCTGACCCTCCTCGCCGTCGCCCAGAGGCAAACCATTCTGGTGGCGCTGCAATTCTTCGCGCAGGGCCTGCTGTCGTTCTGCCAGCGAACCGGTGCCCGGCTGGCTGCCCGGTGACTGGCCTTCGGATTGCGGCCCGGACTGCGGCCCGCCCGGTGACTGACCACCGGCCTCACCCTGCCCTTCCTGCGAACCGCCCTCTGATCCGGTTCCACCTTCGCCGCCCTCGTGGCTCTGCCCACGGCCAAGCCCACCATCACGGCCCTCGTTGTTGCGGTTTTGCCCGGCCTGCGCATCCGGGTTGAACTGTTCCTGCAGGTCGCGGAAGGCCTGATCCGACAGACCCTGCTGATCACGCAAAGTCTCTGCCAGCCCCTCCATGGCCTGTTCGCCCTCACCCTGACCCTGCTGGCCCTGGGCAACGCGCATGTTTTCCATCAGCTCCTGCAACTCGCGCAGGGCCTGTTCTGCCTCGGCCATCCGGCCCTGCTCCATCAGCTCCTGAATGCGGTCCATCATGGCCTGCAGGTCATCCTGGGTCATCTGCATGCCGCCCTCAGGCGCCTGGCCATCGGGGCCACCATCCTCGCCCGACTCCTGCGCCTGTCGCTGCATCTGACGCAGGTAATCCTGCGTTGCATCGCGCAATTCCTGCATCAGCTCGGCGATTTCCTGATCGCTGGCGCCGTCGCGCATGGCTTGGCTTAGCCGTTCCCGCGCCCGGCGCAGACGTTCCAAGGCATCGCCGATGTCGCCGTCTTCCAGTTCAACCGCCAGATCCCACAGGGCCGCGGCAATTTCCTCCTGCCAGTCCTGCGACAGACCCGCCCGTGTATAGGTCTCCAGCCGGCGCAGGATCACCCGTGCCCGCAGATAAGTTGTATGGCTGCGGAACAGATCCTCTGGCCGGTAGGTCAGGGTGCGCAGGATTTGTGCGACACGCGGCGCATTGGCCCGCGCCCACAACAGATCACGCCGCTGTTCCGCGACCGCAGCCGCCAGCGGATCAAAGAAACGCCGCGCAGCAAGGGGCGCGCCAACACCGGACGCCACGGCGCTCTGCCCCGAACCGTCGCGGGCTGAGAACGTATAGACCACTGGCAGGTTGGCCCAGGGATGCTGCGAGAAATCCTCGACCAGCTTGTCAGAGAAATCCACCCGGCTGCCGGAGAGGGGCAGCGGCAGATCCAGCAGGATATCCGCGCGCGGGTCCGGTGTGGTGGCCAGCCCGTGACGGCGATCGATGGCGTCTGCATCCAATGCGATACGCACTTCGCCACCCGTGACGCCATAGTCGTCCGATGCGGCATAGGGCAGTGTCATCAAGCCGTCGGCCTCCACCTCGGGCTGACCAACCACCGCGATATGCGGCGGCGCGTCAGGCGTCACCGAGATGTCCCAGCTTTGCCCACCCCGGCCATTGATCGCCAGCCTGCCGGCCGTGGTTATCGGGAATTCCTGCTGCGCGTCTGCGGCTGATGGCAGCTCTCCGCTGCGGCCCGATACGGTTTCATCCAAGGTCAGCGCCCCGGCCTGACCATAGAACCGAAGGGTGACCCGGCTGTTCACCGGCACCGCCAAGGCATCCGCCGTCTGGTCATTGAGATAGAGCGCCGGAAGCCCGGTGTAACGCGGCGGCTCCAGCCAGCCCTCCCAGGCCGGGCCCGCGAATTCCACGGTGCCGCCCTGCGCGGCCTCTGCGACCGTGCCGATGCGCCAGACCGATCCGAATATCAAAGCCACCGCAAAGGCCAACAGCGCCACATAGCGCAGCGCGTAAGGATCAGCGGCTGAAATCTGCAGGTCCGGCTTTGGCGCCCGTGCTGTCGCGGCCCGCGCGGCCATCCGGGCCTGATGCACCTGCCAGAGCATTTCTGACGCCGCATCGCCGCCACCGATGACCTGCTCGTCAAGCAATGCGGTAATAGGCCGCCCCGGCAGCGTTTCATCCAGCCGCAACACCGCTTCGCCGCGCGACGGGATCCGCATCCGGCGCCCGCCCCAGATCAGCGCGCCAAGCCCTGCCAAAACCGTCAGAACCGCACCGCTCCAGACCGCCTGAACCGGCAGAATCTCGTGCAGCCCCAGCATCAGAGTGGCCAGCGCCAGCATGATAACCGAAGCCAGCGGCCAAAAGGCCCTGAGCACCCGTTCGCCAAACAGCCCCAGCAGCGTCAGCCTGATGGGCCAGCGCAGGGCGGTCAGCGGCGTATCATTCTGGCCGGTCGACGGGTTTCGGGCCATAGGGGGCGGTGCCTCCGGTAGAGGGCCCGAAACAGGATCGCTTCAGAGCCACTCCGGGATGGTATCGCGGTTTATCATTTCTTCAAAGGTCGGGCGTGAGCGGATAACCGCGAATTGATCCCCATGGACCAGAACTTCGGGAATGAGGGGGCGCGAATTGTACTCGCTCGCCATCACCGCGCCGTAAGCGCCAGCCGACCGGAAGGCGATCAGATCCCCTGCCTTCAACGGCGCCATCGAGCGGCCCTTGGCAAAGGTATCGCCGGTTTCGCAGACTGGACCAACAATGTCATAGGTGCTTTTCTCGATGCCGGGCGTGGCCTCGATCACCGGATCGATGTCGTGATGCGCCTCATACATGGCCGGGCGGATCAGATCATTCATCGCGCCATCGACGATCAGGAACTCACGGTCTTCGCCGGATTTCACATAGATCACCTTGGAGATCATCAGCCCTGCGTTGCCTGCGATCAGGCGGCCCGGTTCAATCTCTATCTCGCAGCCCAGATGGCCCAGCGTCTTTTTGATCAGCGCGCCGTATTCCACTGGCAGCGGCGGCGCGTCATTGGAACGAGTATAAGGAATGCCAAGCCCGCCACCCAGATCCAGCCGACGGATGTTGTGGCCATCCTCGCGCAGCACCTCAGTCAGCTCGGCCACCTTCAGATAGGCTTTTTCGAAAGGCTCCAGCTCGGTCAGCTGCGAGCCGATGTGCACATCGATGCCGATCACCTCCAGCCCCGGCAGGGCCGCGGCATGGGCATAGACCTCGCGCGCGCGTGAGATCGGGATGCCAAACTTGTTCTCGGATTTGCCGGTGGCGATCTTGGCATGGGTCTTGGCGTCCACATCCGGGTTCACCCGAATGGTAATCGGCGCGACCACACCCAGATCGGTGGCAACCTCGCTGATCGCCGCCATCTCTGGCTCGCTCTCGACATTGAACTGGCGGATACCACCGGAGAGCGCGGTGCGGATTTCCTCATGTGTCTTGCCGACACCGGAAAAGACGATTTTGTCGCCCGGAACGCCCGCCGCCTTGGCGCGCAGGTATTCCCCCTGGCTTACCACATCCATGCCCGCGCCCGCCTGTGCCAGCGTCTTCAGGATCGCCTGGTTCGACGCGGCCTTCATCGCAAAGCAGACAAGGTGGTCCATGCCCTCCAGCGCCTCGTCGAACAGCCGGAAATGGCGCAGCAGCGTGGCAGAGGAGTAGACATAAAACGGGGTGCCCACGGCGGCCGCGATATCAGCCACTGGAACGTCCTCGGCGAAAAGCGCGCCGTCGCGGTAGAGAAAATGATCCATGGGCCTGCGGATAGACCACAAGCACCTGCCAAATCAAATGATTCCGACCTCTATTGCACCGTGATCATTTCACCTTTGAAAAAATACTCCCGCCGGAGGCCCGCAGCGCGCAAGCGCTGCGCCACGCCCAACGCAGAGCGACTGCCGTCAGGCAGTCTTGAAGCGGTGGGGCCGCCCCCGCGTGTTTAACAGGCGCAATCAGAATGTCTTGGAGACACCGGTCCGGGCCGTGCCGGAAATGGTAATCCCTGAAGTCTTGGTCGTTGGCTCTTCTGCCGGGCGGCTGCTGCCAGAAGGCTCGCACGCTGCCAGAAAAATCAACGGGAGAAGAAAAGCAGCGTATTTCATATCGGGTGACCCACTCTTACAGCGACCCAGTAGCGGGTCACTAACTTATTTAGGCAGCCCATTCAGCAGCGACAACAGCCGCTGCATCAAAATCCGAGATACAGGCTCACTGGGCCGCGATGCAGGCCAACTGCACCACCTACATTCACTCCGCTGCTGGACACCCCAACACCTGCCGACACTGTCGACTCGACTGGCGGCACAGGCTCACCATCAGCGCCGCACGCCAACAGTGTCGAAAGGGCGATCAACGCAAAGATCCGTTTGATGACTGTCATCGCTTAGCTCCTTTGCAAGGGGGCTTAGTCCGCCAGCAGCGCCTGCCAACGGGCCACCTGTGCACGTACTTGTGCAGGTGCAGTCCCGCCATAGGACATGCGGGAATTGACCGAGTTTTCAACCCCCAGCACAGTGAAGATATCCGCCGTGATCCCGGCATGCACGCCCTGCATATCGTCCAGGCTCAGATCCGGCAGGTCGCAGCCACGGCTTTCGGCCATGGCAACCAGCGTGCCGGTCACGTGGTGGGCATCGCGGAAAGGCACCTTCAATACGCGCACCATCCAATCGGCCAGGTCTGTGGCGGTCGAAAAACCAGAGCCGGCCGCAGCCGCCAGGCTTTCGCGATTCCCGGTCATATCCTTGACCATGCCTTCCATCGCCGCCAGCGCCAGCATCCAGTTGTCAGCCGCGTCAAAGACCTGTTCCTTGTCTTCCTGCATGTCCTTGGAATAGGCCAGCGGCAGGCCTTTCATGACCATCATCAGCGCTGTGTTGGCGCCAAAAATGCGGCCCACCTTGGCGCGGATCAGCTCTGCCGCGTCGGGATTTTTCTTCTGCGGCATGATGGACGATCCGGTGGAGAAACGGTCCGACAGGGTCACAAAACGGAACTGCGCCGAGGACCAGATCACCAGCTCTTCTGCAAACCGGCTGAGGTGCATGGCGCAGATCGAGGCGGTGGACAGGAACTCCAGCGCGAAATCACGATCCGACACCGCATCCAGCGAATTGGCGGCGGGGCGGTCAAAGCCCAGCGCCGAGGCCGTCATTTCGCGGTCGATCGGAAAGGAGGTCCCGGCCAGCGCAGCGGCGCCGAGCGGCGATTCGTTCATCCGGGCACGTGCATCACGCACACGGGACAGATCGCGACCAAACATCTCCACATAGGCCATCATGTGATGGCCCCAGGTGACGGGTTGCGCGGTCTGCAGATGTGTAAAGCCCGGCATCACCCAGTCGGCACCGGCTTCGGCCTGCGACAGAAGCGCACGGATCAGGGCCAGCATACCAGCCTCGGCAGCGTCCAACTGGTCGCGCACCCAGAGTTTGAAATCGGTCGCAACCTGATCATTGCGGCTGCGGCCAGTGTGCAGGCGGCCTGCGGGCTCGCCGATCACCTCTTTCAGGCGCGCCTCAACATTCATGTGGATGTCTTCCAGCGCGGTGGAAAACTGGAAGGTGCCGCCCTCGATTTCTGACAAAACGGTGAGCAGGCCTTCCCGAATGGCCTCAGCATCGCTATCGCTGATCACGCCTGTGGCGGCCAGCATCGCCGCATGGGCCCTTGAGCCTGCAATGTCCTGGGCTGCCATCCGCTGATCGTATCCGATCGAGGCGTTGATCGCCTCCATGATCGCATCCGGCCCGGCGGCAAAGCGGCCGCCCCACATCTGGTTCGAGGTCTGATCAGTCATTTGGAAACCCTGGAGTGAATATGCGTCTGTCTCGTTTGATCCCCCTTTATATGGCGCTGGCCTTGGGTGCAAATGCCGCTTGGTCTGCGGATACTGCCACGCTGGAGGCGTTGCGCGCGGACAGCATGAAAAAACTGGTGTTTCATACCGAAGCCAAAGCCACCTCCACCCAGGCGTTTCAGCTGGAGGATGACACCGGCACCGCGACGCTAGAGGATTACCGGGGCAAATATGTGCTGCTGAATTTCTGGGCCACCTGGTGCGCGCCTTGCCGCAAGGAAATGCCGCAGCTGTCTGAACTGCAGGCCGAGTTTGGCGGCGATGATTTTGAGGTTCTAACTCTTGCAACCGGGCGTAATTCCCCTGCGGGTATCAAGAAATTCTTTGCTGAGAACGGTATCACCAACCTGCCGCGCCATCAGGATCCAAAACAAGCGGTCGCGCGCGAGATGGCCGTGCTGGGCCTACCGATCACCGTGATCCTGGACCGTGACGGCAAGGAGATCGCCCGTCTGCGCGGCGATGCGGAGTGGAACTCGGACAGCGCCAAGGCGATCATCACGGCACTGATCGCCGAGGAATAACGCGCTACATTATCTCTCAGGAGCAGCCCTGCCTTTGGGGCTGCAATTCACTGGGAGGACCGCATCATGCACCCTGTCGTTTTGCTCATCGGTCGCCTGCCGCATGTGATTGGCAATGTGGCGCGGCAATTGGATCACCTGCCAATCGAATGGCTGGGCGCCCATGACCATGCAGAGGTCGTCCGCCAGCTAGAAAACGAACCGCGCATCGCCTGTGTCATCATGGGGGCCGGCCTTGAGGACGACATTCGCGGTGATCTGATCGGTGTCATTGCCGCACTGCGCCCGGATATCTGCATCCACCTGAAAGACCGCGCCTCCGGGTCTGAAGGATTGGTGCCCTTTGTCGAACGGGTAGTGGCCCAGGAGCTGCTGTCGGTACAGCACCGCGAGATGGCCGACATGTGATCGCGGTTAAGTTCTTTCAAATTTGAACTTTAACAACCGCTTCACCCTTTTACGCGAGTCTGCCCGTGACGAATTACGCGCAGGCTTTGCGAGAAGGAAAAACTTGTGGCCAGGGGCAAACAAATCAGGGCGGACATGCCAGAGGGGGCGGACAGCCCGCTCAATGCGGCGGTAACCGGGCGCGATCGCTCGACACTTGATATGGTGGCCGAGGCACTCAAGCACAATCAGACAATGCTGGCCTATCAGCCGGTGATGCAGGCGCTGCCGCCAAACAAGGTCGCCTTTTATGAAGGTTACATCCGGGTTCTGGATGCCACCGGTCGGGTCATCCCAGCCCGCGAGTTCATGCCCCTTGTCGAGAAAACCGAAATGGGCCGCGAATTGGATTGCCTCGCCCTGCAGCATGGTCTTGATGCGCTGAGCAAGGCACCCAATGTCCGGCTTTCGATCAATATGTCGGCCCGCTCCATCGGCTTTCGCCGCTGGGGCCGGGTGTTGAAAAAACAACTGGAGCAGGACAGCACGCTGGGGGAACGTCTGGTCCTGGAGATCACCGAAGAATCAGCCATGGCTGCACCCGAGCTGGTTATTGATTTCATGGACCAGATGCAGGAACACGGCATCGCCTTTGCGCTCGACAACTTTGGCGCTGGCACCTCGATGATCAAACATTTCCGCCAATTCTTTTTTGATGCGGTCAAAATCGACGGGCAATTCGTGCGCGGCATTCATGCCAGCCATGACAATCAGGCGGTGGTGCGCGCGCTGGTCAGTGTGGCCAAACAGTTCGACATGATGATCGTCGCCGAATCGGTTGAAAGCGCCGAAGACGCCGAATTCCTCATTTCAATCGGGGTGGACTGTCTGCAGGGCTTCCTCTTTGGTGCGCCCAGCGTGCGGGCCCCCTGGATCGAAGATATGAAGGAACGCACCCGCGCCTAAAGGGTGGCATTGCCAGTTTTTTCCTCCAGATTGACCCAGCGACAGCCTGTCCGTTGCTGCAAGTGCAGCATTCTGCTATTCCCTACCCTGCAAGGGAGGAAGACCGGCTGACGCTGCACTTGCAAAATGCAAGGGTTCCGTCATGGTGTCTTCCGGAAATTCCGAAGATGGCAGAGGACCCATATTCATGACCAATGTAGTTATTGCATCCGCCGCGCGTACCGCTGTCGGCAGCTTTGGCGGCGCGTTCGCCAACACCCCAGCTCACGATCTGGGCGCCGCAGTGCTGGAGGCCGTTGTGGCCCGTGCCGGCATCGAAAAAGGTGAGGTTTCCGAAACCATCCTTGGTCAGGTGCTGACCGCGGCCCAGGGCCAGAACCCGGCCCGTCAGGCCCATATCAATGCAGGCCTGTCGCAGGACAGCGCCGCCTGGGGCATCAACCAGGTCTGTGGCTCGGGGCTGCGCGCCGTGGCGCTGGCCGCACAGCACATCCAGCTGGGCGATGCCTCCATCGTCGCGGCCGGCGGTCAGGAAAACATGACCCTGTCGACCCATGCCGCACATTTGCGTGCCGGTCAGAAAATGGGCGACATGAAATACATCGACACGATGATCCGTGATGGTCTGTGGGATGCCTTCAACAACTACCACATGGGCCAGACGGCTGAAAACGTCGCTGCCAAGTGGGAAATCACCCGCGAGATGCAGGATGAATTCGCTGTCGCCTCGCAGAACAAGGCTGAAGCTGCTCAGAAAGCGGGTAAATTCGCGGATGAGATCGCCGCCTTCACCGTGAAAACCCGCAAGGGCGACATCATTGTGGACCAGGACGAATACATCCGTCACGGCGCCACCATGGAAGCGATGCAAAAACTGCGCCCCGCCTTCGTGCGCGACGGCGGTACAGTCACTGCAGCCAATGCCTCCGGCCTCAACGATGGCGCTGCCGCCACCCTGCTGATGAGCGCAGATGACGCCGAAAAGCGTGGCATCGAGCCGCTCGCGCGTATCGTGTCCTATGCAACTGCAGGTCTTGACCCGACCGTGATGGGCGTTGGCCCGATCTATGCATCGCGCAAGGCCCTGGCCAAAGCGGGCTGGACTGTGGATGACCTGGAACTGGTGGAAGCCAACGAAGCCTTCGCCGCACAGGCCTGCGCCGTCAACAAGGACATGGGCTGGGATCCTTCGATCGTCAACGTCAACGGCGGCGCCATCGCCATTGGTCACCCGATCGGTGCCTCCGGTTGCCGTGTTCTGAACACCCTGCTGTTTGAAATGAAGCGTTCCGGCAAGAAAAAAGGTCTCGCGACTCTTTGCATTGGTGGCGGTATGGGCGTTGCCATGTGCGTCGAGCGTCCGTAACCTGCTCATAACAGTGGCTGCTGCTCTGAAAATGAGCAGCAGCAGAGCCATATTGCCGCAATGCAGAGATTTTGTCACGAAACTTTATTGCGCACGTTACGTTTCTGGAGTACTAAAATTACTATACCAACTTAGAGGATTTTTTACCTATGTCTCGTGTAGCTCTTGTGACCGGCGGCAGCCGCGGTATCGGCGCAGCCATCTCCCAAGCCCTGAAAGCGGAAGGCCATACTGTTGCGGCAACATATGCCGGCAATGATGAAGCCGCCGCAAAATTCACCGAAGAAACGGGCATCAAGACCTACAAATGGAATGTCGCCGACTACGATGAAAGCAAGGCTGGCATCGCCCAGGTCGAAGCGGACCTCGGACCGGTTGACATCGTGGTCGCCAACGCAGGCATCACCCGCGACGCGCCGTTCCACAAAATGACCCCCGGACAGTGGCAGCAGGTGATCGACACCAACCTGACCGGCGTGTTCAACACGGTCCACCCGATCTGGCCCGGCATGCGCGAGCGCAAGTTTGGCCGCGTCATCGTCATCTCATCGATCAACGGTCAAAAAGGCCAGTTCGCGCAAGTGAACTATGCGGCGACCAAAGCCGGCGATCTGGGCATCGTGAAATCCCTGGCGCAGGAAGGCGCGCGTGCCGGCATCACCGCCAACGCTATCTGCCCCGGCTATATCGCCACCGAAATGGTCATGGCTGTGCCTGAGAAGGTACGCGAGTCGATCATCGGCCAGATCCCCGCAGGCCGTCTGGGCGAACCAGAAGAGATCGCCCGCTGCGTGGCCTTCCTCGCATCGGAAGACTCGGGCTTTATCAACGGCTCGACCATCTCTGCCAATGGTGCACAGTTCTTCGTCTGATCCCTGTCAGACAATTAAGTGACAAGGGCCGATCCTTATGGATCGGCCCTTGCCATATCCCGTAAGAACGCCCGCGCAGCGTTCAGCGGAAACCCTGTCAGGCCGGGCAACCCGCCAGCCTGTCCTTGCGCCGCGGCAGAAGCCAGGCCCAGACAGCGCGAAACGCCATTGCCCGTTCCACATGTGCCCGTTCCATTGCCGCCTTGGCGGCGGCATTTGCAGTCACGTCCATCACCCTGCCTCCTTCGCTTTAGTAATGCTGATGTGAAGCCAATATGGGCAATGTACTCGTCGCGCACAAACGAGACTTCTCACCGCTTCAGTTAAGGTTTACTGATGTGAAGATGACCGAACGCCTGCCCCCTCTCACCGCTTTGCGCGCTTTTGATGCCGCGGCCCGCCACATGTCGTTTGCCAAAGCCGCAAATGAGCTGAACGTGACGCCAGCCGCGCTCTCCTTTCAGATCAAATCGCTGGAGGAGCATCTGGGCCGACCACTGTTTCGACGCCTGAACCGGGCCGTTGAATTGACCGAAGCGGGCCGCACGCTGGTCCCCGGCGCCGCGGATGGGTTCCGGACGCTGAATGCCGCATGGGCTGCAACCCGACGGCTGCAGGACACAACCACGCTGACCATTACAGCCGGGCCCGCACTGACAGCGAAATGGCTTGCACCACGACTCTATGACTTTGCCCGCGCCCATCCCGAAATCGACCTGCGGTTTTCTGCTACCTTACGCAATCTGGATCTGGAAGTGGATGACGTGGATGTGGCCATTCGCTTCGGGGAAGGCACCGATCAGGGCCTGTACTCGCTGCCGGTGCGAAAGGAATGGGCGACACCGGTGATGACCCCCGAGCTGGCCGAGCGCTACCCGACTCCGCAAAGCCTGACGCAGGCGCCGCTTATCTTTGACGATTCGGTCGATTTCCTGCGACCGCGGCTTGACTGGTCGGCCTGGTTCCGCGCCATGGGCATCAGCTTCGCACCGGAGCATGGCACTCATTTTTCCAATGCGGACCACGCCGTGAACGCTGCAATTTCCGGCGCAGGCGTCGTACTTGCCCGCCGCGCCATGATCATCACTGATCTGGAGGAAGGCCGCCTTGTCGCCCCCTTCAAGACCGCCATTGAAACACAGGCCCGGTTCCGGTTCCTGTGCCTTGAGGGGGCGGAAAAGCGACCTCAGGTCGCGGCCTTCCGGGATTGGTTTGTTGCCGAAATCGAGAAATCCGCCCATATCTCGAACGCGTTTCGAATTATTCCAGTTTCCGAGGTTCCCCCGCCATGACCCGACGCCGCGCCACCTTCATCGGTTTCATTGCTGTGCTGCTCTGGTCACTCCTGGCCCTGCTGACCGTCGGCTCGGCGCCTGCGCCTGCCCTGCTGCTGAACGCAATCTGTTTTAGCATCGGCGGCACTCTGGGGCTGATCTGGACTGCGGCCAGTGGCGGATTGCGCCAGCTGCGCAATGTCAGCTGGAAGATCTACGCATTCGGCACCCTGGGGCTGTTTGGCTATCACGCGTTGTATTTCTCGGCCCTGCGGCTCGCCCCGGCTGCCGAAGCCGGGCTGATCGCTTATCTCTGGCCGCTGCTGATCGTCTTGTTCTCGGGTCTTTTGCCCGGAGAACGCCTGCGGGCCGGACATCTGATCGGTGGCTTTCTTGGGTTTTGCGGCGCTGCGATGTTGATCACTGGCGGCAGCGCGGGGTTTCAGGTGCAGTATCTGCCGGGCTATCTGTTCGCGCTGGCTTGCGCGCTGACCTGGTCGACCTATTCGGTGATGTCGCGACGTTTCGGCGCCGCCCCGACCAGTTCGGTCGCGGTGTTTTGTGTTGCGACCGCGATCGCCTCTTGGGGGCTGCATTTCGCGCTGGAGGAAACGGTCTGGCCGGTCGGCGCGCTTGGCTGGGCCTCGACGCTTTTGCTCGGCCTTGGGCCGGTTGGCCTGGCTTTTTATGTCTGGGACATCGGCATCAAACAGGGCGCCATCCAGCTGCTGGGCACCAGTGCCTATGCCGCACCGCTCTTGTCGACCCTTGTTCTGGTGCTGGCTGGGGTGAGTGAGGCGAGCTGGGCTCTGGGCGGGGCCGCTGCGCTGATCACCTGCGGCGCGATGGTCGCAGCGCAAGCGGGAAAAACCCCAAAGCCGCGATAAGAGCGGCGCACAAAAAAGGACAGGGACCACCCGGTCCCTGCCCTGTCAAACGAATGGCGCTCGGTCTTATGCAGACAGGCGCGAAATCTCTTCCTTGATCTTCAGTTTCTGCTTTTTCAGCAGCGCAATCTCCTGGTCACTACTGCCAGGGGCCCGTTGGGCATGCTCCACTTCCGTGCTCAAATGCTCGTGCTTTCTCTTAAGTTCGACCAGATGTGAGCTAAGGCTCATGGCTACCCTCCTTTATGAGCTAGTGGTGTTACAAAAAGAGTGGACCATAAGTTTGCAGGACTGTCACGCTGCAGGCGCACAGTAATTGCCACGAAATGAAACAATCGGCTGATCCCCGCGCATTTTGGTTAATTCAATGGTCAAATCGGAGAATCACAACCTCCCAAAACGACGCAAAACCCTGCCGGAGGTATGAAAAGCCGCAAGCATTACCGAAAAGGTCAGATTGTCGCAGGATTGTAACTTATCTGGGCCAAGGCAGCGCCGCGCCTGTTTTCAACACGGCCGAGATTTCCGGCCGGTAGTCATCGCCATCGCGCAGGTGACGTTCGGCCGCGTGCAATATCTGCGGTGCATAGAGGCGAAAATCTGCGCGACCATTCTTTCTGGCCTTCAATATCACCAGCTCAGCAGCCCGGCCCTGACGCGGCGCCAGCGGAAGGATCTCAACCGATCCCACCCGCCCGCTGCAGGCCGCCAGAAGATCCGGCAGACGGTCAGCGCGCTGGATCATCGTCAGGTAGCCCTTGGGCCGCAGCCTCTTGGCCGCAATCGACACCCAGACGTCCAAGGGCGTGTCCTCCCCCAGTGCTGCGCGGCGCCCGGCATCCTGTGACTGCACATGGGCCCCGGCTCGGTAATAGGGCGGGTTGGCAATCACATGATCAAACTGACGCTGCCGCAGATCCATCGGCAGCGCAGACAGATCGGCAGTGATCACCGTTGCTTCGGCCCCGTTTGCACGTGCATTTCGCCGGGCAAGCTCTGCGTATTCCTCCAGCAGTTCAACGCCGGTGCAGCACAGGTCCGGAACCCGCGCCGACAGGCAGAGAAAGGCCTGCCCCGCACCGCAGCCCAACTCCAGAACACTCTGACCAGCCCGCGCCGACACAGCCGCAGCCAGCAGAACCGGATCGATCCCCGCCCGGTAGCCCGCCTTTGGCTGCTGCAGCATGACCTTGCCGCCTAGAAAGGCATTGCAGCTTAAAGCCTTCTCATCGAACGCGGGCATCAAGCATATTTTCCCGTCGGCACGTCATTGTCGCGCAACACCCGCATCGCGGCGTCATAATCATCGGCTCGCACCATCATGCGTCGCGGGAAAATCCCGATGCCACCTTCCAGAACGCTCATATTTACGTCCATTTGAAAGCAGTCTATATCCTCACCCTCAAGAAGGGCGGAGGCAAAGGCCAAGACAGTTGGGTCGGTGCTGCGCAGAAGTTCCTTCATATGATGGGATTTAAGAGGGGGAACGGCTGTTTGTCGACCCCTGGGAATGGGAATGTGATGGACCAGAGCCTTGCACAAAAGCCACATGATCGGCTGGCAGAAACCCTGAGTGCCGAGATGGCGGCTGTAAACAGCCTGATCCGCACCCGGATGGCATCAGAACATGCGCCGCGAATCCCCGAGGTCACCGCACATCTGGTCGAAGCAGGTGGCAAACGCCTGCGCCCAATGCTGACACTGGCTGCGGCCAAGCTCTGTGGCTATCAGGGCGATGACGATGTGAAACTGGCGGCGACGGTGGAGTTCATCCACACTGCCACCCTGCTGCATGATGATGTGGTTGATGAAAGCGGCCAGCGCCGCGGACGGCCCACGGCCAATCTGCTGTGGGACAATAAATCCTCGGTTCTGGTCGGGGATTACCTGTTTGCCCGCAGCTTCCAGCTGATGGTCGAATGCGGCAGCCTGCGGGTTCTGGATATTCTCGCCAATGCATCGGCAACCATTGCCGAAGGCGAAGTGCTGCAAATGACCGCAGCCACCGATCTGAAAACAGACGAAAGCATCTATCTGCAGGTGGTGCGCGGCAAGACGGCGGCGCTGTTTTCCGCAGCCATGGAAGTAGGCGGCGTGATCGCTGCGGCCCCCGAGGCCCAGGTGCAGGCGCTGTTTGCCTATGGCGACGCTTTGGGCATTGCCTTTCAGATCGCCGATGACCTGCTGGATTATCAGGGCGACGCGGCGGCCACCGGCAAAAACGTCGGCGATGATTTCCGCGAGCGCAAACTGACCCTGCCGGTGATCAAGGCCGTGGCCCAGGCCAGCGAAGAAGAACACGCGTTTTGGCAGCGCACCATTGGCAAAGGCCGTCAGGAAGACGGAGACCTGGAGCACGCGCTGCAGTTGATGGCCAAATACAAGACGCTGGACGCCACCCGTGACGATGCCAATGGCTGGGCGGCAAAGGCCAAAGAGGCGCTGTCGGTGCTACCGGATCATCCGGTGCGCGCAATGCTGGAAGATCTGGCTGATTATGTCGTCGCCCGACTGACCTAAACGTTGCCGGAGCTCTGCCTCGGCCACCCCTGACGGGCGGCTCTTCCGGAGTATTTAGCGTAGGTGAAAACGTGAGGGTTGGCGCGACCGACTGCCTGTCAGCGCAGGACCGTCGGCTGAACCCACCAGCCCGGATGGGTCGCAGCGATCGCGCGGGCGTTTTCAGCCGCAAGATCGGCCCTCTCAAACAGTGCGAAACAGGTGGCGCCAGATCCTGACATCCGCGCCAGACGCACACCTGGCAGCGATGACAGGGCAGACAAGACCTGCCCGATCACGGGCTGGCAGGCAAGTGCGGGCGCTTCGAGGTCATTTCGCTGCTGTGCCAGCCAAAGCGCCAGAGCACCCGCCGAGGCAAAATTGGGCAGGTGGGTCGGCATTGCCGGGTTGGTCCGACTGGACAACGCCCTGAAGACCTGCGGTGTCGGGACAGACAGCCGTGGATTGACCAAAATCGCAGGCAGCTCGGGCAGAGTCACAGGTGTGATCTGTTCCCCAATGCCCTGCATCCGCGCCGCCTTTGCGACCATACAGACCGGGACATCCGCTCCAAGTGAAAGCGCCAGATCGCCCGGGATATGCCCCCCTCGCGCGGCGACCGCGCGCAGCACCGCAGCGGCATCAGAAGATCCGCCGCCAATACCAGCCCCATGCGGCAGGGATTTTTGCAAGTGGATCCCGCCGGACCAGCCGGCGCCGACCGCAGCTTTCCATACCAGATTGCGCGCATCCGTCGGCACCCCCTCGCAGAAGGCGCCGCTGACTTCTAGCGTCAGTTCCGGTCCGGGTGTCAGGCTCAGATGGTCACCGATATCCGCAAAGGCCACCAGGCTGTCGAGAAGATGATAGCCGTCCTGGCGCTGGCCGGTCACATGCAGTGTAAGATTGACCTTGGCGGGGGCAAAGCCTTCAACCGCCATTGGCCACCGCGATTGGGTCTGCACCTTCTTCTTCCAGAACCTGATCCAGCCCTACGTCCAGCTTGCGGCGGATCCGCTCCGGATCGGCCTCGGCATCGACGTCTTCGGGGTCAATGAACGACAGGGCGCGGCGCCACTGGAATTCTGCTTCCATGGTGCGGCCCACCGCCCAGAAAACATCGCCGAGGTGGTCATTTACAACCGGATCGACCGGCATCAGTTCAACCGCTTTTTCCATATGGGCCACAGCTTCTTCGTGGCGGCCCAGACGGTAGAGCACCCAGCCAAGGGAATCGACGATATAGCCCGAGTCCGGACGGGCAGCGACGGCGCGTTTGATCATGTCCAGGGCTTCATCCAGATTGGTGCGCTTTTCCACCAGAGAATAGCCGAGGTAATTGAGAACGGAGGGCTGATCTGGGTTCAGCTCCAGCGCGGCGCGAAAGTCGGCCTCGGCGTCCTCCCAGTTTTTCAGCCGCTCGTGGCATATCCCGCGCGCATAATACAGGTACCACCGTCCGGGCGCATCTGGCGCCATCAGCGCCACGGCGGCGTCCAATGCATGAACAGCCTCAGCATAGCGTTCTTCCTGCCGCAGCAGATCCCCAAGGGCGGAATGCACATCCGCCAGATCCGGGTGGCTGCGGGCAAGCTGTTCGAGGACTTCGGCGGCAGCATCAGGCTTGGCGGCCCGGCGCAGTGCCTCGGCGCGGCCCAATTCGGCGGCGTGGTAATCCGGGTGGTCCTGCGGAACCTGCTTGTAGGTTGAAACGGACAGACCGTAACGGCCCAACTGGTCCAGCAGCTCCGCGCTCAGCAATATGGCGTCTACATGTGCTGTGCTGAGGGCGCTGGCCAGACGGGTATAGATCAGCACGTAATCGTCCGACGCCTCCCCCTCTAGCGCTGACCCAACGGAGTAATAGATTTCGGCAAAGCCTTCGGCCACGCCCGGCGCGATGCTGAACGGCAGCGGTTTGCCTGTCTCCAGTCGCGCCCGAAGATCGGTCAGCCCGGGGTCGGTCCGACCGCCAAACGCCTGATCCAAAGTGGCCAGCGCATCCGTGTTCCGGCCCAGTTGCGACAGAACCTCGGCCCGTGCGGTCACCGCCCGACGCGAGATCAACGCCAACTGGCCACCATCGGCCGCAAACAGCGCCTCTGCGCCTTCATAGTCGCCGACAGATGCCAGTGCCAGCGCCCGGTGATACAGGGCGAAGCCTCGCAGCCCTTCGACTTTGGCGAGTGCGTCGAATTCCTCCAGCGCCTTGCCCACCGAACCCTTGCCCATATGAGCCCAGGCAATGTTCAGCCCGTCGACCAGCTGGCTAATCCCCTGCTCCTGCGTATCACGAGCCAGGATCAGGTCGTAGTCGCCGGCCTTGGCGGCGCCAGCCGCATAGGCAAGGCTGGCCACCTGACTGGAAATTCCCAGAGCCTGCATCTGTTCGGCCACCGGCCGGGCACCGTCGAGGTTGCCGAGCGCAAGCTGCGCAAAGACGACGTTTTCCAAAAGCGCGGGATTGGCGGAATCATGCATCAGGGCACGGGTGAAATACTGCGAAGCGGCGACAAAATCATTGTCGATCATCGCCTGGCGGCCAGCAAGATAGGCGCCGGACGCAGGTTCGGCGGCGACCGCGGTCATCGGGGCCAAGGAAAGCGAAAGCGCCAGAGCCGCCATCGCGGTACGGCTGGAAATAAGAAACACGGGAATGTATGCCTCGCAGACTGCTGTTGGCAGACAGGCTAGGGCCTTGGCGCGCAGCTGGCAATGGCGCTCGAACCGGCCGGCGGGCTTCTGCCGCCTTTTTTACCCGCAAATGTCGCGGTCTGGTCACCGGCAGAGCGCCGCGCCGGTAATGTCCGTTGGCGCCGTGGGGCCGCTGTGGGGCTGACCGCCTTAGGAAAACAGGTCGCTGCGCGACTTCGGTGCGGGCATTCCCAGGTGTGTCCAGGCCTTTTGCGCCAGCATTCGGCCGCGCGGCGTCCGCTGGATCAGGCCCTGCTGCAACAAATATGGCTCGATCACATCTTCCAGTGAATCCCGGCTTTCGGACAGGGCTGCGGAGAGTGTTTCGATCCCCACCGGACCACCGGCATAGTTTTCCGCGATGAGGCGCAGATAACGGCGGTCGGCGCCGTCCAGTCCCAGCAGGTCGACGCCCAGCCGGGTCAATGAACTGTCGGCCAGTTCCTGAGTGATTGTCCCGTCGCCCTCGACAACCGCGAAATCCACCACCCGGCGCAACAACCGCCCAGCAATGCGCGGTGTGCCACGGGCCCGGCGGGCAATCTCGCGGGCACCGGCATCATCGGCTGGGGCGCCCAGCTTGCGGGCATTGCGGGTGACGATCTCGTGCAGTTCGTCGACCGTGTAGAATTGCAGTCGGGTCGGAATGCCAAAGCGGTCGCGCAGCGGCGTGGTCAGCAGCCCCATGCGGGTGGTGGCCCCAACCAGGGTGAAAGGCTGCAATTCGATCCGCACGGTACGCGCAGCAGGGCCTTCGCCGATCACCAGATCCAGCTCGAAATCCTCCATCGCCGGGTAGAGCACCTCTTCGACAGCCGGGTTCAGGCGGTGGATCTCGTCGATGAACAGCACATCGCGTGCTTCAAGATTGGTGAGGATCGCCGCCAGATCGCCGGCCTTGGCCAGCACCGGCCCCGAGGTCATGCGGAAGTTCACCCCCAGTTCCCGTGCCACAATCTGCGCCAGTGTCGTCTTGCCAAGACCGGGAGGGCCGTGGAACAGCGTGTGGTCCATCGCCTCGCCACGGCGGCGCGCACTTTCGATGAAGACGCGCAGGTTGGCGCGGGCTTCGGCCTGCCCGATGAATTCGCCCAGCCCCTGCGGACGCAAGGCGCGGTCATTGTCCTCGGGCAGCGGATCAGGGCGCAGGGCGGGATCAGCGTCGATCATTCACTCAGCCTTTCGGTGCCAACAGGCGCAGGGCCGCGCGGATCAGCTCTGCTTCGCCCGCGTCGGGGGCGCTGGCGGCGGCCTCGGCAACTGCGGCTGCGGCGTCCGACGGGCCATACCCCAGGTTTGCCAGCGCCGAAAGCGCCCCGGCGGATGCGGCTGCAGCACCGGATGGCTGTGCCGGTTTCCGTTTTGGTTTTGGCGCTGGATCCGATGCTTCGATCACTTCCAGATCAGGCCCGTCCATCGCATCCGTTACCGTGCCGCCCATGGCCATGACACCGGGCGCCTTATCCTTCAGGTCCAGCACGATACGCTGCGCCGTTTTCGGGCCAACACCTTTGGCGGCCTTCACGGTCGCCCAGTCGCCCAGTGCGATGGCGCGGCTCACGCCATCCGGGCCAAGGGTGCCCAGAATTGCCAGGGACACCTTGGCCCCGACGCCTTGCACCGAGCACAGCAACCGGTGCCATTCCTTTTCGACCAGCGAGGTGAAACCGAAGAGCTGCATCAAATCCTCGCGCACCACCATTTCGGTATAGAGCGAGACCGCCTCTCCGGCGCCGGGAAGGGCAGCCATGGTGCGGTCCGAGCAATAGACGATATAGCCAACACCGCGCACGTCGATCAGCACATGGTCCTGCGTGCGGTATTCCAGGCGCCCTGTCAGTTTACCAATCATGTGCGCACCTCCTTCAGGGTTCGGCCATGGGTGCCGCCATAAAAGGCATGACAGATGGCAATCGCCAGGGCATCCGCCGCATCCGCCCCTTTGGGCGCGCAGCCGGGCAGCTGCAGTTTCACCATATGCATGACCTGCTCCTTTTCGGCATGGCCAACACCGACCACCGTCTTCTTCACCCGGTTTGGCGCATATTCACCAACCGGCAACCCGGCCTTGGCCAGCGTCAGAAGCGCCACGCCACGGGCCTGACCCAGCTTTAGCGTACCTGCACCGTCTTTGTTCACAAAAGTCTGTTCAATCGCCGCCTGAACCGGAGCGTGTTCCTCGATCACCTCGGTGATCTGATTGTGCAGCGACAGCAGCCGCTCACCCAGATCATCACCATCAGAATGACAATGCCCGTTGGCGACATGGCTCAGCCGTGTGCCCTGAGTGTCAATCACGCCCCAGCCCAGGGTTCTGAGCCCCGGATCGATTCCCAAGATGCGCATGCTCTGCCTGTGTTGTTGTTCTATTTTTTGCCAAACTAGCACAAAGCATGAACACGCACAAAGAGAATTGCGCCGATGCAGCCATGACCCGTCAGGGCGAGTCGCGAATCTCTTGCGCAGGGCCGCCCGATTGACGGTCACAGCTGCCCAGATGGCCACCTGAGCAGGCTCTCACAGCGCATTCCGTAACGTCACCTTTCGCCTTTCGACCCAAGTTGGAAAAATTATCCGGCCCCCGCAGGAATCCATCCGTTAACTCCGGTACCGGTACCGACCTCAAATCGGGTCTGAAAACGACCTCGGAAATGGCAATAAAGACAATTTGCGACACTTCCCGTTCACAATTGTTTCAGCCTTATTTCCTTGGCCAAAAGCTATGCAAAACGCGCATAGGACACATGCATTCTTGCTGCTTGCGAGACGCTATTTGCGCTCCTAAATGCGGTTCATCGCCACGATGGCACAACATGAAACACACATCAGAAGGACAAGGTATATGGCTGCTTTTGACACCACCCGCACCTCCTATGGCTCTAACGGCCTGTTCGGCCGTATCACCGCAACGATCGCCGCAGCATCGGCTGCCATGATCGATTGGAATGACGCCCGCGTCACCAAGAATGCGCTGTCCAAGCTGAGCGAGCGCGAACTGGCCGACATCGGCCTGACCCGCGCCGACATTGAAGGCGTCGCCGAAGGCAAACCGGTCTTCTAAAGAACTCTTCCATGCCCCATTCTCCTCCCTCGGGGGCAAGAAAAAACGCCGCAGTCCCGGACTGCGGCGTTTTTTTGTAGCTGCTGTCTTTGTAAAAATCAGCTGGTCAGGGTGTCGATACGCTCAGCGATCCAGCGCGCCAGCGGATCCGGGTACATCACGGCGGCCCCCACCTGTTCAACAGGCGTGCCCCCTGCCAGCCGTTCCAGGCTGCTTTGATACCCAGCGTCCCCAAGCGCGGTGAGTAATAGCCCCTTGAACAGCCAGATCCCGGCGATCAGGAACAGCACGACCCGTGGCAGGAGCGTCCCCCCCAGACGCCCCCCACGGGCCGGCGCCGCAACCAGCAGCCCATCCGGCTTCATGCACATTGTATATCCGCCCGAAAGCGACTGACGCTTCCGATCGAGTTGCTTCAAACGAGCGGAAAAAGCGATTTGACCTTTGTCCATCGTAACCTCCACCAGCCCCCACCGATGATTGTAAAGAATAGACTAAGCTTACCACAAAGGGCGGCAAAACGCCTAAAAATTGCTGTAAACTTGGTTAAATCAGCCGTTTCGCTGCAAAAGAAGGGTTGTCCATTCACCAATCTCATCGCGGCGGGTCAGATTGATGCCATTCCGTGCATAAACGTCAATCACCTCATCGGCCTGTTCATTAAGAATCCCCGAAAGGATCGCATAGCCTTGGGGACGCAGATTGGCCGCCATATCGGGTGACAGGGCCACCAGCGGGCCTTTGAGGATATTGGCGAAGATCAGATCATAGGGGGCTGCGGCCTGCAGATCCGGATGATCAAAACCTGCGGCCTCCATGCAGGCCACTGTGCCTTCCATGCCGTTGGCCTTGAGGTTTGCCTCGGCCACGTCAACCGCGACCTGATCGATGTCGCTGGCCAGAATATCGCCATCCCAGACCCGCGCGGCGGCCATCGCCAGCACGGCAGTGCCGCAGCCGATATCAACGACCTTGCGCCCTTCAAAGCCTTCGCCGATCAGATGGTCCAGCGCCCGCAGGCAGCCCAGCGTGGTGCCGTGGTGACCTGTGCCAAAGGCCATTGCGGCCTCGATCAGCAGCGGGATCTTATCGGCGGGCACCTTATCCGCATCATGGCTGCCGTAGACAAAGAAGCGACCGGCCTCGACCGGGGCCAGCTCGCGGCGCACATGGGCGACCCAATCGGTTTCCGGCAGTTCGGAGACGACAAAGGGCTTGGCTTCAAAGGTGACAGCCAGCAGCGCCAGCCCTGCCTCGTCCGGGGCTTCGGTGAAATAGCCGCCGACCTCCCACAGGCCCGATCCATCCTCGACCTCGAAGACACCAACGCCGGTGGGCTCCGGCTGCAGGCGTTCCATTGCTTCGCCCAGCCGTTCGGCAGGGGCTTTTCCGGTGAGGGTGGTAAGGGCGGTAAAGGTAGGCATCAGCGTCTCCTGAATCTATCTGCATGCGCGTAGGACCGCGGCGGCGGAAGGTCAACCCGCGGCAGGCCGCACCGGTGCAGCTGGGTCACATAATGCCAGCCCCAGGCCGCCGCGACGAGCCCGACCAGAACTCCGGCCGTCGCCTGCGCATAAATTACCCCCGGCGCGCCAAAGGCCCCGGCGAACCACAGCGCCAGCGGCAGGCTGAGGATGCCATCGCGGGTCCAGTTGGTGAGCGTCGAACGGCGCGGCTTGCCCATGGCGTTGAAGGCCGAATTGGACACAAACAAGGCCGAGGCAAAAACAAAACCCGCGGCCCCATAATGGGTAAAAGCATGGAGCACGACCGCGGCGCTTTCGGGCAGAGCAAAGGCACGCGACACGGCGCCACTGGCAGCCACCAAAACGGCCCAGGTGACCAGCGTATAGATCAGCCCGAACAGGATCGCATCGCGGTAGGTGGAGCGCACCCGGCCAAAATCCCGCGCGCCGAAGTTCTGCCCGAAAATGCCACCGATGGCGCCGGCCAGCGAAAAGATCCCGCCAAAGGCCACCACGGTCAGGCGGCCAACTACGGCCCAGCCCGCCATCGCCTCGTCGCCGAACTGGGACATGACAGAGGTGAAGATGTAGTTCCCCACTGGTGTGGCCATCTGGGTGAGGATGGCAGGCAGGGCAATCGCCAGATAGGGGCGTAGTGACCCCAGACAATCGCGCCGCCGTGGACGCGCGATCAGGTCATGGGTGCGTGTTGCAAAATACAAGGCCGCCGCCAGCATCACGAACCGGGACAGGACAACCCCCGCCGCCGCGCCATCCAGCCCCCAGCCGAGACCAATGATGAGAAAAGGGTCAACCACCAGCGCCACACCGCCGGACATCAGCGTCACGGACATGGACCGCATACCATCGCCCTCGGCCCGTAGCGTTGCATTGGCAATCATGCCCGCGGCCATGACCCCAAGGGACGGAATGGTCAGCGCCAAGTAGCGCGCCGCCAGCGCCGCCGTTTCCCCCTTGGCGCCGGCCATGTCGACAAGCTGGTGACGAAAGATAAAGATCAAAGCTGCCGCCGCACTTTGGATCATCACACCGATGATCAGCGCGCTGGCCGCCTGCTGGCGCGCCAGACGGCGCTTGCCCGCGCCAATGGCCCGCGACACCAGCGCCGTGGCAGCAATCATCAGCCCGATGCCAGCAGACACCGACAGGAACTGGATCGCAAAAGCATAGCCAATGGCCGCCATCAGCTGCGGCTGCCCAAGTTTGGAAATCCAATACAGATTGGCCGCATCGACCAGAAAAACAAAGGTGATGCCGATGGCTCCGGCCATGGTCATCCGCACCACATGTCCCATGGTAGAACCCGTCAGGAACCGCCCCCGCGCTGCCATCACTCAGCCGGCTCCGGCTGGGCGTATTTGGCAAACACAGTCTCTTTTCCGGGCTCCGGGTGACGCGGGATCATCAGTGACAGCGTCAAAGAGCCCAGCGCCATCAGCGCCGCCAGAGCAAAGACCGCAGCAGGTGAAACCACCCACAACAGCCCCAGAAGCACCGGCAGAAACACCGCTGCAATATGGTTGATGGTAAAGGCCACCGCCGCCGTCGGCGCGATATCCGCCGGATCGGCGATCTTCTGGAAATAGGTCTTCAGGGCCAGCGCCAACCCAAAAAGCATATGATCGATCACATACAGAACGGACGCCAGCATCACCCCCCAGCTGAACCAGTAAAGCCCGCCATAGGCCAGGAACACCACCGTCAGGCCGATGTATTCAAAGATCAGCACCCGGCGCTCGCCAAAGTGGCCGACCGCTTTGCCAAGGAAGGGGGCGATCACCATGTTGATCACCAGATTGATCAGGTAAAGCCCGGTCACCTCGTGCACCTCAAAGCCGAACTTTTCGACCATCATGAAGCCGGCAAAGACCATGAAGATCTGCCGCCGCGCACCCGCCATGAACTGCAGCGCGTAATAGAGCCAATAGCGTTTGCGCAAGACCATGGTCCTGTTCTGTGCCACCGGGGCTTCGAACTGCGGATAGGCGATGAGCGCAAAGACAGCCAGCCCGGCGGTGGTCAGCCCGGCGGCCATGAAGACGATATTATAGCTCAGGTTCAGCGTCTCCCACATCAACACGATGAGGCCGAACACCACCAGCGACACCGCCGATCCGGTGCCCATCAGCCAGCCCAGCATCTGCGGGGCCTTGTCCTTGGGCAGCCACTGCAGCTGCAGCGACTGGTTCACCGTCTCGTAGTAGTGAAAGCCCAGCGAGCTGAGAAAGGTCAGCATCAGAATGCCGCCAAGGTTCGGGAACCAGGCGGTGAATGCGGTTGCGACACCCAACAGCACCAGCGAGATCATCCCCAGCACCTGTTCGCGCACGAACAGCAGCACCGCAATGACCCCAATGGCCATGAAACCGGGAATCTCGCGCACGGTGTGCAAGAGGCCGATGTCAGCGCCGTCAAAATCCGCCACTTCGATCACGAAGTTATTGAGCAGCGCAAACCAGGCGTAAAACGCAATCGGCATCGAGGCTGCCATCAGGAACAGCAAAGTCTGAGGCCTGCGCCAGAGCGGCAGTGACTGGGACTCACCAAGGGGGAACAAATGTCGCATCCCTCCGCCTTACGCCTGAAATGTGCATTTGCACAGAGGGAAGGGGTTTATGCACATAGGCCTCTGCATTGGCGCAGACTGGAAGGCGCTAGTGCAGACACGGAACGCGCAAGTTTCCAGCGACACCCCGAACAGCCACGCCCTGCAATACTCACAAAGACCGATCACTGCGGGTTTCTTTTGGGAGATGCAGAGGTATCTTCGTAATTATGGATGATATTTCACCTTTAGATGCCTACAAGCCGCCGCGCATTGCGTCGCTGATTGAAACTGCCGGCGTGGCAAAGGCCAATTTGCCGACGGCGCAAATGCTGGTTCTGGCAATTCTGGCGGGGGTGTTCATCGGTTTTGGAGCCGCCGCCTACACCACGGTCATGACCGGAGTAGATCCGGGTTTTGGTCCGGCAAGGTTGATGGGCGGCATCGTATTCTCGCTGGGTCTGATACTGGTGATTGTCGGCGGCGCGGAACTGTTCACCGGCAATGCGCTGATGATCATGGCCGCGGTCGACAGAAAGACCTCAATCCGGCAGCTCCTGCGCAATTGGACGGTGGTCTACATTGGAAACCTGATCGGCGCAGCCGGCCTTGCCGTGGCATTTGGGTTTTCCGGCCTGCTTGATGCGCCAATGGGAGATACAGCGATAACGCTGGCTGAGGCAAAAGCAAACTTGCCAGCCCTGGATGCCATCGTGCGCGGGGCCCTCTGCAACGCACTTGTTTGCCTCGCGGTCTGGCTGACCTTTGCCGCGCGCACCGCTGCGGGAAAGATTCTTGCCATCCTCTGGCCGATTTCAGCCTTTGTCCTGCTCGGGCTCGAGCATTCAGTCGCAAATATGTATTTCTTCCCGCAAGGCTGGGCTGCAGGTGCCAGCGTCGGGTTGGGCGCGGCTTTGGCAAATCTGGCCTATGTCACCCTCGGAAATATCATCGGCGGTGGCGCTGGCGTGGCGTTGGCTTATCGGTTTGCCTACTTAGGCCCTCTGGTCGACAAGAGCTAAGGCCCTGATACACTCAGACTGGCTCTGCCCCAGTCTCACCCAAAGGAGGAAGCGCATTCAGGGCAAGGGACATGCCAATTTGCGCTCAGCCCCTGACCTGCACATTACCTGACCGGACATTTTCGGCGATCCGCGCCATATGCCTCATGTCCGTACCGCAACAGCCCCCAAAAACCATGAACTGAGGGTGCCGCCGACGGATAAGGCCCAGCTGGCGGCCGAGTTCTTCCGGGTCCCCTGCGTCCAACTCATCTGCGTTATCCAGTTCCGCATGGCTGCACCGCGAGGCATTGGCCACGATCCCTTTCAGCCGACCTCCCGCCGCAGCCTCAGCCAGAATGGAGGTGAAATGATCCGGGTGGGCGCAATTGATCATGAAGTAGCTGGCATAGCCATCCGTGGCGGCGTCGACCTCTTTGATTGCGGCGGACAGGCTGGTTCCGGTTGGAAGGCGGCCATCCGTTTCGACGGTGAAGGATATTGCAACCGGCAGGGCAAAGGCCTTGGCGGCGCGGACGATCCCAATGGCTTCTGCCGTATAGGCCAATGTGTAGCCGCTGATCAGGTCGACTTGCGTCTTGGCCAGATGGGCCGTCTGCTCGCGGTGATAGCGTTCGGCCTCGGCTGCGCTCATCTGAGTATCGGGAGCATAGGCATCAGCGCGGGGGCCGATGTTGGCGCTTAGGACAACCGTCACATCCTTCGCTTCATCCCGCAGCTTGGCCATCATGGCAATCGCGTCAATATTTGCGACCCTCAGCGCTGCAGGCGCATAGCCGATCGCTGCGCCCCGGTCCCGGTTGGCGACCCAGGTTACGCTTTCCAGAACCACCCCGGTGGCTGTCTGGCGGCCCAGATCGATAAGCGCACGGTAATTGCTTTCCAGCCGCGCCCGGCCCGCCTCGGTTTCCAGCAGGGGGAAGGAGGCAAAACCGGGCAGGTCGATCCCTTGTGTGAAAATCAGATCGGTTTCCATGCCCGTATAGGTCAGGAAGATCCGATCCTGCGTGTGAGGAAGGTTCACTTTGGTTGCTACCATCGCTTTGATCTCCCCTTGTTAGGCTGCGGATTTGATCCCGGCTTCAGAAAAAGTTCTGCGGGTCTATGTCCACCGACAGCCGCAAATCGCCGCGCAGCTTTACCGGTGCGGTCCAGCGGGTGATGGCGTCCTGAAAGGGCGTGCCCTTGGCGGCCTTCACCAGCAGGCGCACCCGGTGACGGCCGCGCACGCGGGCGATCGGTGCAGGGGCAGGCCCGTAGACCTGCGCGCCAATCGCGCGCAGCGCAGCATCGTTGCGGGCCAGCGCATTGCCCAGATCAAAGACCTGCGCCACGTCTGAACCAGACAGGATGATCCCGGCCATACGCCCATAGGGCGGCACGCCAGCGGCCTGACGTTCGGCGGCTTCGGCGCGCCAAAACCCTTCTTCATCTCCCGACAAGATAGCACGGATCACCGGATGTTCCGGCTGGAAGGTTTGTAGCAATGCCTCGCCCGGCCTGTCAGCCCGGCCCGCACGGCCCGCCACCTGCCGCATCAGCTGGAACGTACGCTCGGCCGCGCGCAAATCTGACCCTTGCAGGCCAAGATCCGCATCAATCACGCCTACCAACGTCAGCAGTGGAAAGTTATGACCCTTGGCGACCAATTGCGTGCCAAGGATGATATCCGCACCTCCCTCGGCGATCTCGCGGATGCGTTCCTTCAGCGCGCGCGCTGATCCGAACAAATCCGAACTGAGCACGGTGATCCGCGCCTCGGGGAACAGCGCGGCGGCCTCTTCGCCCAGACGTTCAACACCGGGGCCGACGGGGGCCATTTTGCCCTCCACTTTGCACGAGGGGCAGGCGTCCGGCATCGGCTTGGTTTCACCGCATTGGTGGCACATCAACCGCTTCATGAAACGGTGCTCGACCATACGGCTGTCGCAGTGATCACAGGCCACCTGTGCGCCGCAGGCCCGGCATATGGTCACCGGCGCATAGCCACGGCGATTGAGGAACAGCAGCGATTGTTCGCCCTTTTCCATCCGCGCGATCATCGCCCGTTTCAGCGACGGCGAAATCCAGGTCGAGGGCAGCATCTGTTCGGCACGCATGTCGATGGCGCGCATTTCCGGCAGCACGGCGACCCCGAAGCGGGATTTCAGATCGACCCGTTTGTACTTGCCAGCCTCAGCATTGGCCCAGCTTTCCAAGGACGGCGTCGCCGAGGCCAGCACCACCTGCGCATTGCACAGCGAGGCCCGCAGCACCGCCATGTCGCGGGCGTTATACAGCACCCCATCATCCTGCTTGTAGGACGTGTCGTGTTCCTCATCGATGATGATCAGTCCGAGGTCCTGAAACGGCAGGAACAACGACGACCGTGCGCCAACAACCAGCTGCGCGCCGCCCTGGCCTATCATGCGCCAGACCCGCCGCTTGGCCGTCATGGTGACGCCCGAGTGCCATTCCGCCGGGCGAGAGCCAAACCGCGCCTCGACACGGTCAAGGAATTCTGCCGTCAGGGCGATTTCCGGCAGCAGTACCAGTGCTTGGCGGCCCTTGCGCAGGCAGGCGGCAACCGCTTCCAGATAGACCTCGGTCTTGCCCGATCCGGTCACGCCTTTCAGCAGGGTGGTGCCGTATTTGCCGCTTGTTACGCCCGCAGCCAGCTCATCAGCGGCGCGGGTCTGATCCTCGGTCAGATCCTTGCTGGGCATATCCGGGTCCAGTGCCGGGAAAGGCACATCGCGGGGTGCCTCTTCTTCGACCAGCACGCCCTGTTTCACCAGACCTTTGACCACGCTGGAGGTGACCCCGGCCATGCCCGACAGCTCTCCGGGCGTGAAGGCGAGCCCGCCGAACTCTTCCATCACCGCCAGCACTTTTTCGCGCGCAGGTGTCATCCGGTCCGGAGCCTTGCCGCCGGAGCGCAGGATTTTGCGCATCGAGGGGGGATCAGACAGGCCCGGTGCACGGGTGGCAAGGCGCAGCATCGCCGGCATCGGCGTCAGGGTGTAATCGGCGCATTTGCCCAGCAGTAGCCGCATCTCGGTGCGCATCGGGGCCACGTCCAGCACCCGGTTCACCCGGCGCAGCTTGGACGAATCAAAATCGCCCTGCCCCGGCCCCCAGACCACACCCAGAACCTTGCGCGGACCCAAGGGCACTTCGCAGTAGGCACCAAGGAAGCAACCGCCCTCGGGCGCACGGTAATCCAGAAGCCGGTCAAGGGGTTGCGTGGTCAGCACCGCCACCCGATCACCCTCGTGGAAATACTCCTGCCCGCTCACGTTTGTCCCTCTCTGTCTCGGGGGTTTTTAATGCCCGTCCTTTCAGGTAAAGGCTAGCGCAAACATCGCCAACCCACCCAGAGGATCTGCCTGATGAAGTTTTTCATTGATACCGCCGACATTGAAGCCATTGCCGAGCTGAACGATTACGGCATGGTAGACGGCGTCACCACCAACCCTTCGATCATCAAGAAATCCGGCCGTGACATCATCGAAGTCACCAAGGAAATCTGCGAGCTGGTCGACGGCCCCGTCTCCGCCGAAGTCACCGCCACCGACGCCGAAACGATGATTGCCGAAGGCCGCAAGCTGGTTGAGATCGCCGACAACATCGCCGTCAAAGTTCCGCTGACATGGGATGGCCTGAAAGCCTGTAAGACCCTGACAGACGACGGCCATATGGTGAACGTGACGCTCTGCTTCTCGGCCAATCAGGCACTGCTGGCCGCCAAAGCCGGCGCGACCTTCATCTCTCCCTTCATCGGCCGTCTGGATGACATCAACCTCGATGGCATGGAGCTGATCGAAGACATCCGCACCGTCTATGACAACTACGGTTTCGAGACCCAGATCCTCGCCGCTTCGATCCGCAACGTGAACCACATTCTGGATTCCGCCCGCACCGGTGCCGATGTGATCACCGCACCGCCCGCAGTGATCAAGGCGATGGTCAACCACCCGCTGACCGACAAAGGCCTGGACGCATTCCTGGCCGACATCAAAGCGGCCGACATCAAAATCCTGTAATCCACAGGCCCATTCATGTTGTGACGCCCCCGCACCACGCGGGGGCGTTTTTCGTTCTTGCCGCCTTATGCCGTTGAGCGCGGCGCATAAATCGGCATCTTGACCGAAAAGCTGAAAAACACAGCACCTCTTGAGAGCAGCCAGCAGGGGATTTCATGCTCCAATACGATGAGACAATCGAAGTGCATGGCATTTCTGTGCCCTTTGTCGCGGACATCATCACGCCGAGGATCGAAAAACCTGTGCGCAATGGCCGCTATGAAAAAGGCGAAGTGGCGCTGATCCGCAGGCTGTTGCGGTCTGGCGACCGGCTGCTGGATCTGGGCACCGGGCTGGGCCTTGTATCGACCGCGGCTGCATTGACGCCGGGTGTCGAGGCGGTCCTGTCCGTCGAAGCCGACCCAGCGCTGATCCCGCTTGTCCGCGAAATCTGGAAAAAGAATGGTGTCACCAACGGTGAAATCCGCAATGCCGCGGCCTCTGCATCGATGGCGACAGAGGTGGATTTCTACGTTCGCGGGGATTTCTGGGCCAGTTCGACAGAACCGGATTCCCGCCCCTATGAACAGGTCGAAAAAATCACCACCGCCAATGTCGCGCATTTGCTGGAGGAGTTCCGACCCACGGTTCTGTTCTGCGACATCGAAGGCGAAGAGCTTGGACTTCTGGATGGTGTGGACTTGTCTGGCCTGCGCCATATCGTGATGGGCACCCATCCGAAAATCTATGGTCAGGAAGGGCTGCGCACAATCGTTGACCAGCTGGCCGACAAAGGGTTCCTGCCTGCGCCGGGCACCGTGCCGGGCGGCCCTGTGAAACAATTCGACCGGGTAGAGATTGACGGCCAGATGCTGCCTGACGCCGACATGCCGCGCCGTCATTACCGGGTCGACCGCCCGAAGAACCCGCGTATTCTGCTGCCCTCCTGCATGAAAAACGAAGGCCCCTTTGTGCTGGAATGGCTGGCATGGCATCGCGCCATCGGCGTCACCGATTTCATTGTCTTCACCAATCACTGCACCGATGGCACCGACCAGCTGCTTGAGCATCTCGACCAGCTTGGATACCTGCGCCATCTGCCGAATCCGGCATTGGCTGGTGACGGGCGGTATTTTCAGCCCGTCGCCCTGCGCTATGTCCCCCATTTCCCCGAGTTCCGCGAGGCCGACTATGTGATCTCCATGGATGTTGATGAATTTATCAACGTCCGGATCGGTGACGGGCTACTGTCTGATCTGCTGGATGCGGCCGGCGATTTCGACGTGCTGTCGATGTCCGAGCTGAACCACGGCTGCAACGGTCGCCACCAATTCGAACCCGGCCACCTGAGCGAGCTGTTCCCCGGCCATCAGACCGAAACTCCGGGTCGGCACCGCGCATCGCGCGGGGTGAAATCCATCACCCGGCTCAGCCCGCGTGTGGAAAAGGTGCGCAACCACCGGCCTGACCTGACCGAAGGGCTGGGCAGTGTGATCTGGCGCGATGGATCCGGCCGTCCGCGCAGCGAGCTCACCAAAGATCCCACCGCCAATGGCTGGGATTGCCGCGGCACCTATGATCTTGTTTCTCTTGACCATTTCCCGTTGCGCTCGCTGGAAAGCTATCTGGTGAAAATGCACCGGGGCGATGCTGTCGTCGCCAAGAAAAAGGTCTCGCAACGCTATTGGCGCACGCGGAACCGTTCGGACCAGCATACCTCGGATATGGGGCGGGGCATCGCCCGGATGAGGGCCGAATTCGACCGGCTTCTTGAGGATACCAAAACCCTCGCCCTGCACGAGGCCTGCGTCGCGGCCCATGCCGCACAGATCGCCGCCCTCGCCGACGAAGCGGAATATACCGACCGCAAACAGTGGATCTATCAGAACGCCTGGCACGAGGATTACCCGGAAGAGGCGCAGTCGTATTTGGCCCCGCCAGAGACCGTCGCCGAGGATGCGGATTGATCCGGCAGGCCAACTTAGGGCATTAAGGGTCTGAGACCGGCCCACCCGCAGTCAAACCGCAGCCAAAAAGGACAGGCAGAGGAAACATGAGCTCCAAACCCACCGACGCCCTGACCGCGCTGCCCTCTGACGCCCGGGAAAAGATCCTGTCGCAGCCCGGCGCGATTCTCGACGATGCGGAACTGATGCAGGCGCTGGTCGTCGCCAATGAACGCGCCATGGGCTCCAATATCGTCGATCTTCGTGGCATCGCTATGGAACGGCTGGAAAACCGGCTGGACCGGCTGGAGGACACCCATCGCTCGGTGATTGCCGCCGCCTATGACAACCTGGCCGGCACCAATCAAATTCACCGCGCCATCCTGCGAATGATGGAGCCGGTGGATTTCGAGAGCTTCCTGCATGTGCTGAGCGCGGAAGTGTCGGAAATTCTGCGGGTCGAAGCGATCACTCTGGCGCTGGAAACCGCCAATGCGGATGCTGACCCGGCCGTCAAACGGCTGGACGGCGTGCTGCAATTGGTCGAACCCGGCTTTATCGAAAACTACACCAGCGCGCCGCAGGGCCGCGGCGTGGTCCTGCGCCAGTTGCAGGACGCCCCGCCCCGCCTCTATGGGCGCAAGGCCGGCTGGGTGCACTCCGAGGCCTGCCTCCTGCTGGATCTCGGCGAAGGCCGCTTGCCGGGTCTTTTGGTTATGGGCGCCGAAGACCCGCATCAATTCTCTCCGCAACAGGGAACAGATCTTCTGTCCTTCTTTGCCGGTGTCTTTGAAAGATCGATGCGCCACTGGCTGTCATGAGCCTGATTTCGCCCGCCTGCCGCGATGCCCTGCAGCATTGGTTGCAGCATCAGACGGCGCTGAACGGCGCGGCCCCCAACACGATCACCGCCTACCGCAGCGATCTGGTCAGCTTTCTCTCTTTCATGACACTGCATTTCGCAGCCCCCCAGGGGTTGGTCGCCCTGTCCAAGATTGAACCTGCCGACATGCGCGCCTGGATGGCATCCGAACGCGCCGATGGCTGCGCGGCCCGGTCGCTTGCCCGCAAACTCTCGGCCGTCAAAAGCTTCTACCGGTGGCTGGCCGAACGCGAAGGGTTTGAGGCCACTGCCGTTCTGTCGACGCGATCTCCGAAATTTCAGAAAAAACTACCCCGCCCGCTGGACGTTGACGCGGCCAAGGCGGTGCTGGAGACAGTTGATCTGCAAACCGCCTGCGACTGGGCCGCAGCCCGCGATGTGGCGGTTGTGACCCTGCTCTACGGTTGCGGGCTACGGATCTCCGAAGCGCTCGGCCTGAAGGGGCGCGACGCGCCGCTGCCGCCGGTGCTGCGGATCACCGGCAAGGGCGGCAAAGAGCGTCTGGTGCCGGTTATCGGCGCGGCGCGCGAAGCGGTTGAACGCTACCGCGCAATCTGTCCCCACGCCTTGGAAGCTGACACGCCGCTGTTTCGCGGCATCCGTGGTGGCCAGCTGAACCCGCGCCAAATTCAGGCCGTCATGGCCAAGACACGCGCCCAATTGGGCCTGCCATCTTCGGCGACGCCGCATGCGCTGCGACACAGTTTCGCAACCCATCTGCTGACCGCTGGCGGCGATCTGCGCGCCATTCAGGAACTGCTCGGTCATGCCTCGCTCAGTACCACACAGGCCTATACCGCCGTTGACACTGCCCAGCTGATGGATGTCTACAACCGCACCCATCCCAAAGCGTGATCCCACCGACAAGAATTTCCCCGTCTCAGGGTTTGCACCCCAAGCGATTTTCCGCCATGACAGGCCCATGACACCTCAGTTTCGCGCTCTTGCTGTTCACCTGTTCACCGCCACCGGCGCGGTTTTTGCTATGCTGGCCATGTTGGCCGCCTCTGACGGCAAGTGGGACCTGATGTTCCTGTGGCTGGTGGTTGCCCTCGTTGTGGATGGTATCGATGGGCCGCTGGCCCGCAAATACCATGTGAAGACCTATGCGCCGCAATACGACGGCGTGCTGCTGGATCTGATCATCGACTATATCACTTACGTCTTCATTCCCGCCTTTGCCCTGTTCAAATCCGGGCTGATGGATGGCTGGACCGGCTGGGCGGCGATCATCGTCATCACCTTTACCAGCGCGATCTACTATGTGGACACGCGGATGAAGACAAAGGACAATTCCTTTGCCGGATATCCGGGTGTCTGGAACATGCCCATCCTTGTAATCTTTGCGCTGGAGCCTGGACATTGGGTGATCTTTACCTTTGTCACCGTTTTGGCCGCGGCCATGTTCCTGCCGCTGAAATTCGTGCACCCCGTGCGCACCGAACGCTGGCGCAATGTCACCCTGCCGCTGGCGCTGGTCTGGACTGTCTTTGCCGGCTGGGCCGCCTGGAGCAACTTCCACGCGCCTGGCTTTGTGCACGCAGGCCTCACGCTGACGTCGCTTTATCTGCTGTTTGCAGGCATCGCCCAGCAGATCTTTCCCGCGCGCGACTAACACGCCCGCCGCAGCTCAGACCCGCGTCAGGATAACCCCGGCTACAATGAGCCCGGCGGCCACTGCTTTGGTGCGGTCCATACGTTCTGAAAACAAAAGCCAGCCCATCAGCACTGCAAACAGGATAGAGGTCTCGCGCAGGGCGCTCACCAAGGCGATCGGGGCAATGGTCATGGCCCAAACCGAAATTCCATAAGCCCCATAGGACAGGGCCGCCGCGAGCCCACCAAAGGCCCAACTGCGCCGGTTCGCCCGCAAGATGCGCGGATCTTTTGCTATTCCGGCCGTGGAAAAGATCAACCCGGACAGAATGAACATCCAGGCCACATAGGTGACCGGATCGCCGGAAATACGTGCGCCCATCCCATCCACCAGCGTGTAGGAGGCCGTCGCCATGGCAGAGCCCAGCGCAAAGGGCAGCATCCGCCGGGATTCCCCATTGGTGAAAATGCCCCGCGTCATCAGCAAAATGCCCAGACCCAGGGTTGAGATGCCAATGACCTCCTGCAGGCTCAGATGGTCGCTCAGTACCAATGCACCGACAATGGCCACCAGACCCGGCGCCACACCGCGGGCAATTGGGTAGACCCGGCTCAGGTCGCCGTGTTTGTAGGCAAACAGCAGAAAGGTCTGATAGGCCGCGTGGATGAACCCCGATGCCAGCAGCCAGAACCAGACCTCGCCCTGCGGCAGAGGACGGGTGATCGCCACCAATACTCCCAACAGACCCTGCACCAGCGACAGGATCATCATTGCCGTCGCACGCCCGGCATCCAGTTTGATCAGCGCGTTCCAGCTGGCATGCATAAGCGCGGCAAACAGGACGGCAAGAAAAGCAAATGTGGTCATCGCGCCCTCGGTTGCTGCTCTATAGGCACATGCGCTGCCGCACAGTGGCGGTCAAGTCTTGGCCCCGTACTCACCTCAGATCAGCAGTCCTGCGGCGCCTTCATGACGCAACAGCGCCACTTTGGTTTCCACCCCGCCCGCGCCGGAAAACCCGCCCAGCCCGTTCGCCCCCAGCACCCTGTGGCAGGGAATGATGACGGGGATCGGATTGGCGCCACAGGCGTTGCCAACGGGCTGCGCCGCGCCGCCCAGCTCCTGTGCAATATCGCCATAGGTGCGGGTCTCGCCAAAGGGGATCGCTGACATGGCGGCACAGACCGCCTTTTGAAACTCGGACCCGGCGGGGTTCAGCGGTAAGTCAAAAACGGTCAGAGATCCGGCAAAATAGGCCTCCAGCTGGCGCAGCGTCTCTTGCAGAAGCGGTGTGTTGTCCGGTGCCTGCGCCCGGCCCCAGTCGAGCCGTACAATCGCGCCCTCGGCTTCAAAAACCGTCAGCTCACCCACTGGTGTCCGGATACTGGCTGACCACATCCTGCTTTCCCCTTTTGCCCTGCCGTCCAAATTCGTCAAAAATGCCGGGCAAATGCAAGGTATTTACTCCTCGACTTTCCGGCACCAATTAAGCAGCCGCTCGCAAGTTTCCCATAAAATATCACATCTCGAACATTTACTAAGGAGCAAGAGATGTATTCGATGATCATGGCCGCCTTCGACGGGGCCACCAGCATGATGTTCGGCTTTGGGACGATGCCCGCGCCAAACCCGGCAAGCGAGCCCCCCACAGAAGTCGAAGAGGCGTCAAACAAGGCCTATGGCTATGACGCCGAGCGGCCGACACGCGGCACCCGACTAGTGGAACGCATGGACGGCGACGGCGATGGTGGTCTGTCCTGGGCTGAATTGGGCGAAAACCGTCACGGTCGCCGCATTGCGCGAAACTTTGACAAGATCGACAATGACAGCAACGGGAGCCTGAGTGCAGCAGAGTTGGATTCCTTTCGCCAATCCCGCACCGAGCGCATGGTGGCACGTATGGACAGTGACGGCGACGGCGGCCTGTCCTGGAATGAGCTGGGCGAGACCCGCAAGGGACGCCGCATCGCCGGAAACTTCGACAAAATCGACAATGATGGCGATGGCAAACTGACCGCCGCCGAGCTGACCTCCTTCCGCGAGGCCCGCCACCACGCACACTGGGGACAGCCGGAGGTGCAGCCCGCGCAACAACAAGCGGCTGTGCAACCGGGGACACAAGAGACGCCAGCCGTTCCTGCGGTTGAAGCGCCGACAGAGGCCGCAACACCAAATACCTCAGGACAGACACCGCAGACCTTCTTTTTTGCGATGTATGGCACTGGCACCGGCGCGCAGCAGGCCTCTGCCTCCTACAATGATATATTGGCACTGTTTCAGTAACACGGGCCCTTTAAACTACACCCCACACCAATCCCAACGTTGAAATCCCCCGGCCAGTGGCCGGGGTTTTTTGTGAGTTCCCACCCGTTTTTCGCCACCTCAAAGGCAATCTAGGTAAATGAACTCTTAACGCCCGCGCTCAGTTCATTAACCCTTTGGAAAGGTAATCTCCCGGATTGGCTAAATTTAGAATAAAACGTATCTCAAGGGCTTAACGATGGGTTTAGACAAATGACAATTGCAGCAACCGGAAACATGGCAGTTCATCACACCGTCAATGCGCGTTTGCGTGACAATGTCCAAGTCACAACCACTGATGGCGCGGTCAGTATTGATCTGGCCGCCGCGCGCAGCGTCAACCGCATCGCCATTCTGCACGACGAACGTCCGCAGGCCCTGACCAGCCAATATGTAAACCCGGCGCGCAGTGCAGCCCGCGCCGCCGCACTGGGAGAGCAAAAGCTGCTGGCCCAGACCATCGAGACCTACTACCGCGATCTGGCCTCTGGTCTTCAGGCCGGGCCAAAGCCCGCCAGCGCCCTCGCCGCCGAAAACAACTATCTGCAGGCGCGCGGCATCGTTGGCTGAGACCAATTTCCAAGCCCAAAACAAAAGCGCCGCCGGACCCCATTGAGAGCTCCGGCGGCGCGCAGGCCTGACGGCCTGCCTATCGCAAGTAGTTAGCCGAGCGCGCTGTCGCAACGCCCACAGGTGCCTTCATGGCCGTGGTTGCCCACATCCGGCAGGATTTTCCAGCAGCGCTGACATTTGCCACCATCCGCCTTTTCAAACACCACCGAGATACCGTCGACTTCGGGCATCCGGAAGGCCTCGGCCGGGGCCGGGTCATTGGTCAGCTGGATGTCCGAGGTGATGCAGACATCGGCAAAGTTCACCGATTTCAGCGCCTCAAGCGCCGCCTCGTCACGCACATGTACAACCGGGGCTGCCTCGAGCGAGGCACCGATCACCTTGTCGATCCGCTGCACTTCCAGTGCCGAGGTCACCACGCGGCGCGCCTGACGGATCGCTGCCCATTTGGCGGCCAGCGGTTCGTTCAGCCAATCGGCGGGCGTGTCCGGCATATCGGTGAGGTGGATCGAGTTTTCCTCGCCCGGATAACGCTCCAGCCAGACCTCTTCCATGGTGAAGACCAGAACCGGCGCCAGCCAGGTGGTCAGGCGGTGGAACAGGATATCCAGAACGGTGCGCGCGGCGCGGGCGTTCAGCGTATCGCCATCACAATAGAGCGCATCCTTGCGGACATCGAAGTAGAAGGCCGACAGATCCACGGTGGCAAAGTTGAACACGGCCGAATAGACGCCCTGGAAGTCGAATGTCTTGTAGCCGGTGCGAACTTTGTGGTCCAACTCCGCCAGACGGTGCAGAACCCACTGCTCCAATTCCGGCATATCCTGCGGTTTTACACGCTGATCTTCGGAGAAATCACCAAGAGACCCCAGCATAAACCGCAGAGTATTGCGCAAACGGCGATAACCGTCCGCCACGCCTTTCAGGATCTCCGGGCCGATCCGCTGGTCGGCGGTATAGTCGGTCTGGGCCACCCAGAGGCGCAGAATATCGGCGCCATACTGTTTGATCACCTCTTCGGGCACGATGGTATTGCCGAGCGACTTGGACATTTTCATGCCCTTCTCGTCCAGCGTGAAACCGTGCGTCACCACGTTACGGTAAGGCGCGCGGCCCTTGGTGCCGCAGGCCTGCAACAGCGAGGAATGGAACCAACCGCGGTGCTGATCGGTGCCTTCCATGTAGACATCGGCAATACCGTCTTCGGTGCCGTCTTCCCGGTCGCGCAGAACAAAGCTGTGGGTCGATCCGGAATCAAACCAGACGTCCAGCACGTCAAAGACCTGCTCCCACTCATCGGCGCTGTAGTCATCACCGAGGAAGCGTTCTTTGGCGCCGTCGGCATACCAGGCGTCCGCACCTTCAGCCTCGAACGCTTCGATGACGCGGGCGTTGACCGCCTCGTCGCGCAGGATGAAGCCTTCGTCGGTGGGCAGGGCACCCTTTTTGATGAAACAGGTGAGCGGCACGCCCCAGGCACGCTGACGCGACAACACCCAGTCGGGGCGGCTTTCGATCATCGAGTAGAGACGGTTGCGACCGGTCTGCGGCCACCATTTCACCAGCTCATCGATGGAGTTCAGGGCGCGTTCACGGATGGTGTCGCCCATCTCGCCCATGCCGTCGTCCATCTTGCGATCCACGGCGGCAAACCACTGCGGCGTGTTGCGATAGATGATCGGCGCTTTGGAGCGCCAGGAATGCGGGTAGCTGTGCTTGATCTTGCCGCGTGCCAGCAGGCCGCCGACCTCGACAAGCTTGTCGATGACGGTCTTGTTGGCATCGCCCTCGCCGCCTTTGCGGTTGAGGATGTACTTGCCGCCAAAGAACGGCAGATCCGCACGAAAGCCGCCATCGTCCATCACATTGTAAGTGATGACCTGCTCCAGCATGCCGAGATCGCGGTAAAGCTCGAATTCTTCCATACCGTGCGAGGGGGCACAGTGGACGAAACCCGTGCCTTCGGTATCGGTGACGAAATCAGCCGCGCGGAAGTCACGGATGTCGTCCCATTCGCCATTGCCGCCCTCAGCGCCGGCCAGCGGGTGGGTGAGGCCGATGCCCTCCAGATCCGCAGCGGTCACATCAGCGACGCGGGTGTATTGGTCCTCAGCCAAACGGGCACGTTTGAACACGTCCTCAGCCAGATTGTCGGCCAGCAGGTATTTGTCGCCAACCGCGACCCAGCATTCATCCGGGGTGCCGGTGACCTCATAGAGGCCATAGGCGATATCAGCGCCGTAAACGACCGCTTTATTGGACGGGATGGTCCAGGGTGTGGTGGTCCAGATCACCACTTTGGCACCGGCCAGTTTATGGTCTGCAGGCTCTGCCACGGTGAACTTCACCCAGATGGTAAAGCTCTCCTTATCGTGGTATTCCACCTCGGCTTCGGCCAGGGCAGTCTTTTCCACCGGCGACCACATCACGGGCTTGGAACCCTGATAGAGTGTGCCGTTCATCAGGAATTTCTGGAACTCGCCTGCAATCACCGCCTCAGCATGGAAATCCATTGTGAGGTAAGGGTTTGGCCAGTTTCCGGTGATGCCGATGCGCTTGAATTCCTCGCGCTGGATATCGACCCATTTGTCGGCAAAGGCGCGGCATTCCTGGCGGAATTCCACCACCGGAACGGCGTCCTTGTTTTTACCCTTTTTGCGGTACTGCTCTTCGATTTTCCATTCGATCGGCAGGCCGTGACAATCCCAGCCCGGCACATAACGTGCATCAAAACCCATCATCTGATGGGACCGCACGATCATGTCCTTGATGGTCTTGTTCAGCGCGTGACCGATGTGCAGATGACCGTTCGCGTAAGGCGGGCCATCATGCAGGGTGAAAGGCTCGCGGCCTTCCTTTTCGCGCAGGCGGTCATAAACGCCAATCTTCTCCCAGCGGTCCAGCCATGCGGGCTCGCGCTTGGGCAGGCCTGCGCGCATCGGGAAAGAAGTTTTGGGCAGGTTCAGCGTGGTTTTATAGTCGGGGGCTTCAGGCGTGTCGGCGCACATGGGTGGCGTCCTCTGGATGGTCTGTTCAGGGAATTCGGAGTGGGTCAGCGCGATAACTCAAGCGCCTTTGCCCGGCAGCTCGATTGGGTCAGAGCGCCGGGGATATAATTCGAATAATGATGGCCGCACGGTGGGACATGAGGGCCTTATAAGCCGGTGCCCGCCGGGGGTAAAGCGCGGCTGCGGCCTGTGGTTCGATTTTTCAGATATTCGCGGCCCTCAGAACAAAACAAGAGACGGGCGCGCCAGCATCAGCCAGAGAATGGCCGCAACCGCTGCAAAGGCGGGAAAGCCACAGGCAAACCAAATGCGGAAAAGGCGGTGATAGGCGGGTGGCAAAGCCGTGCCGGCATCGGCGCTTGCACGGGCAAGATCGCGCAGGCGGATCTGGATCCAGACGACTGGCAGCCAGAATATCCCAGTCACGACATAGAGCCCCAGTGACAGCGCCACCCAGCCTTCGCCCAACTCCCAGCCCAGCCGCAGAGCCAGCAGCCAGCCGGTGACAGGTTGTGCCACCACGGCCGTGGCAGTGAACAACGTGTCGGCCAGCACCACGATGGCTGCGGTATGGGCGATGATCCGGGCATCCCCCGTGCGATGGGCCATCAGCATGAAAAAGGCGATGCCCGCCCCGGTGCCCAGCAGGACACAGGCGCCGGTAACATGCAGCCATCGCAGGATTAAATCGGGATCCATGTCACCGCTCCTGCAACAACTGATGGGTGACCAGTGCCAGCAGTATCCCCGGCGCCACCTTGACCAGCGGCCCCAGCGGATCGGCCCAAAGCCCCGGCGTAAGCACGGTTGCCGCCAACAGGTAGACACCAGAAACAGCCACCATCGCCAGACAGGCCCGCGCTGCCACGGGCCGCCACAGGATCGCGGCGCCCAGCGCGATATCCACCAGCGCCCAGAAAACGACCGAAGCAAGGGCAGGCAACGCCGCCCATCCGGTGCTGGTCAACACCTGTGCTGCCGCCTCCAACTGCCATAGGCCGACAAGCCCTGAGACCAGCCAGAACAGGCTGAGTGTCGCCACACAAAACGGCATCAACAGCGCCATCCGGGCCTCCAGCCGGGCAGCCCGGCCCGAGGCCATCCGCGCCAAAGAGGTCTTTAGTGACGGCAGTGGGCCTACTGCCGCTCTGAACGCAGTCGGATCGCCAACCACACCGGTTTGAAGAACCTTCACCGCAGTGCTACGCAATGGTGCACGCCAGCCAAGCCTACCCAGCATATCCGCCGCGCAGAATGTCGGCCGAAGCAACCAAAGCGGCACCGGCAGAACAAGCCGCGCTGGCGCAAACCCCAGCCAGTCGCGGATCTGACCAATCACCAGTGACAGATCCTGCGGCTGTTCCTCGACCAGATCATAGGTGCCCGGTGGCAGCTCTCCCTTGGCGGCCAGCTGAACCGTGCGCGCCACATCCTGCAGCCCGACGCATTGCACCTGCGCGCGCGCCAGCGCCAATGGCTGGACCAATGGCACCGCAGCCAGCATCCGCAACAAAAGCGTGCCGCCAAAGGCCTGTTGTCCGATCACCAAACCGGGCCGCAGGATCCAATATCGCCCGCCCGCAGCGTGAACCGCCGCATCCCCGGCCGCCTTGGTTGTCATAAACGAGGTAGAGGCGTCCGGCACGGCACCCGCCGCAGAGATTTGCACAAGCCCGATGCCCGCCGCCGCGCAGCCCTGCGCCAGAGCTGCAATCGCACGATGGTGGATCAGCTCCAACTCGCCCGCGGCCTGATCCTGCAAGGCCCCTGCGCAATTTACCACCAATGTCGCGCTTTGCAGGGTCTTTTCCCAGTCTTGTGGCGATTGCATTTGACACAGATCGAGATGACGAAAAACCCGCCCCGGCATAACCCGCGCCGCCGCGGCCCTATTGCGCCCGGCAATGATGACCTCAGCCCCGATTTCTTCCAGCGCATGCACCACAGCGGCGCCAATAAACCCATAGCCACCAAGAACCAGAACCCGTTTACAGACATCCGGCATCTAAAATAATCCGTTATAAAACAATATATTATCCCTAATGCATAGGCGGTTTACACCCAGCTATCTTCGCTCGGAGACACCCCGCCCAATCAGGACAGGACACATATCCTTCCCCAGCCACTTTTGACGATTTGCGAAATTTATGCTAGCCGTCCACCTGCGCGAACACGCCAATCACCTCAAAACCATCCCAACGGTACGCCCCCGGCAGATACAGGCAAGCCCCGCTTTTGCGGGCAGCATTTGTATTGGAACACCATCAGGAGGGACTGCCATGACAGATTGGGCCATTCACGGATTCGAAATCGCAAATTGCAACTGCCTGCCCGGATGCCCCTGCCAGTTTTCACAACTGCCAAGCGATGGCACCTGCCGGGCGATGATGACTCTGCGCATCGACAAGGGCCACTATGGAGAGACCTCTCTGGACGGGCTATACGGTGCCGCGATCTTCAGCTGGCCAGGCGCGATTCACGAGGGCAACGGCCAGCGCCAGATTGTGATCGATGAACGCGCCACACCTGAACAGCGCGCCGGGCTTGAGGCCATCATGCGCGGCGAAGACACCGATGAATTCGCCACAATGTTCTTCGTTTTCAACGCGATGACCGCCACCAGCCACGACACGTTGACGGCCGCGATATCACTCGAATGGGACGCAGAGACCGGCACCGGATCGACCAAAGTGGGGCGCATCGCCAGCACACAGGTACAGCCCATCCCTCACATCATTTCCGGCGCACCGCATTTTGCAGCCATCAATCTGCCCAACGGATTTGAATTCGAGGTCGCGCATGTTGCCAGCGGCACCACCACCACGCCCGGCTCTGCCATCACGCTAGAAGGGATCAACGGCACCCATGCCCATGTTGCCGAACTGCATCTGACCGGACGCGGCCTTGTCCGTTCAGCCTGACCGGCGACCGACGCGCAATGTGATCGAACGGCTGGCCGCCCGTGACCAGCTTGTGGTCATGGGCGCGGCTGGGCTGATCATTCTGCTGGCCGCCTGCTACACCTTCTTCGGCGTCGGCATGCCAATGGCGGCCACCGAAATGACCCGGATGGCCGGCCCAATAGGTGCGCCGATGCAGATGGCCGCCGGGGGCGGATGGACCCCGGCGTATGCTCTGCTGATCCTGATGATGTGGTGGATCATGATGATTGCGATGATGACCCCCAGCGCAGCCCCAGTGCTGTTGCTATTCACCGCGGTCAAAAAAGCAGGCAAGGAGGCCGCGTCGGCACCGCGGCTCAGTTTGATATTTCTGAGCGGCTATCTGCTGGCTTGGGGCGGTTTTTCGGCTGTGGCAACCGCATTGCAGTGGGGGCTGGAAACCGTGAGCCTGGCCGATGGGCCGATGATGACACTGAAATCCCGCGCTTTGGCCGGCGGTGTGCTGATAGCTGCCGGCCTCTATCAATTGACCCCGCTCAAGGACGCCTGCTTGGAACAGTGCAAGTCGCCGGCGCAATTTCTGGCCCTGCACAACCGGCCCGGAGCAATCGGCGCGCTGCAAACCGGGATGCAGCATGGCACCTATTGTCTTGGCTGCTGCTGGGCATTGATGGCGCTTCTCTTTGTCGGCGGCATCATGAACCTTTACTGGATTGCCGGGCTCACACTTTTTGTGCTGGCTGAGAAACTGTTGCCGTTTGGGCGAAACTTCAGTCGCGTCAGCGGCGGTGTTCTGATCGGGGCCGGTCTATGGGTGCTGTTCACCTCATGACGTGAACAGCGTGCCCACCCCGTAAGCCATCGCCGCCGCGGCACCGCCAATGGCCAGTGTTTCCACCCCGGATCGCCACCACGGCGCCAGAGACCAGCGCGACTTTAGCGCGCCAATGGCAAAAAACACGCCCGCCGTCATCCAGGACGACCAGGCAAAGGCCCGGTCCATCCCCAGCAGGAAAGGCACCAGCGGGATCATCCCGGCCACCAGAAAGGCGACAAATGTCGCCAGCGCCGCGCGCATAGGATGCGGGTCAACCGGGGCCAGTCCATATTCGCCTTCCAGCATCAGCTGTATCCAGGCCTCGCGATTGGAGGTCACCGCCATTGTGGCCTGTTCCAGCACCTCTCCGGACAGACCTTTCTGGGCGAGGATCTCGCGCACTTCCTGCCTCTCTCCTTCCGGATAACGGGCGATATGGCGTTCCTCGATGGCACGCAGGCGGGTCATATTGTCCAGCTCGGCCTTGGTGCCGGAATAATTGCCCGCAGCCATGGAGAACCCATCTGCCAGAACATTGGCCAGCCCAAGGGCGACAATCACAAAGGATGATAGCCCCGCCCCGGCCACACCGGCAACGATGGCGAATGTGGTCACCGATCCGTCAATGCCACCATAGACGGCATCGCGCAGAACCCCGCGGCCCGGAGGCGCGTTGATCCGGGCGGCAATGGCATCAGGGGCATGGCTGTGATCCGGCATGGCGGGCCTCCTGCACCGCATGGTGCGGCGGCGGGCCCCAATGCGCCTTGCGTCAGATCAACACGGGGGCTTTCGGGCCGCGGGCGCCTGCCCTATCTAGGCATCAGTTACCAACCGGAGACCGCAAATGACCACTGCCGCACCGCTGGCCCGTTTTGACGTGAGCGCAGAAGACATCGACCGCGTGGTGGCCGTGTTTTACACCCGCATCCGGGCCCATGACGTGCTGGGGCCGGTGTTTGCAGCCCATATTGCCCCGGCGGACTGGCCGGCACATGAGGCGAAAATCGCCGCTTTCTGGCGCAACGCCATCCTGCGCGAAAAGAGCTATTCCGGAAACCCGATGCGGGTGCATGTCAGCACTCCGGATGTAAAGCCCGAACATTTCCCGCTGTGGCTGGGTCTGTTTCACGAGGTTCTGGCATCAGAACTACCGGAGCCGCAAGCCCGCGCCTGGATGGCACTGGCAAACCGTATCGGCGAAGGGTTTCGCACCGGAATCGTCGCAATGCGCCAGCCCAAGGATCAGCCGCCGAAACTGTTCTGAAACTCCATCCGCCAGGCACCAAGGCGCTTGCAAGACTTTTGCAAAAATTCTTCAGCCGCGCCCATGGCGCGACTTCGGTTTACCGCAGATAAGCCTCTGGTGCCTCATGCGTCCTTGGAGAAGACGCCGGTCAGAGCCCGCCGGATGACACCGCGCACGCTGGGCTTCTGCTGCGCCGAAAACGGCATTGGGCGGCAGACCTCCATCGCAGCAATCCCCACACGCGCGGTCAGCGCGCCATTGACCAGCCCCTCACCAAACCGGCGCGACAACTTACTAAGAACCGAACCACCCAGAACCGGCTCCAGCAGATCATCCCCCACTGCGACCGCTCCGGTGGCGGCCAGATGACCCAATACCGCGCGCATCAGCCGCCACGAGCTGAACAGCCCGGCACGGCCACCGTAAATCTCGGCAATCCGTCGGATCATCCGCAGACTGGTGAAGAGTGCCGCAACCACATCGGCCAATGCCAGCGGCACCAGCGCCGTCACAGTGGCAACTTGCCGGGCTGAGGCCTCAACCTCGCGCAGAGCCGCCTGATCAAGTGGCACCAACAGCTCGGCCTCGGTCAGATCTAATATCGCGTCACCGTCCATCACCTCTGCACGGCGTTCCTCCAGCCGGGTCAGCTGCCACGACAGCTCTGCCCGGCCTTTATAAAACCCGGCCAAACGATGCGAAAACGCATTGGCTGCGGCCAGATCTTCCCCGGCCCCTTCTGCTGCGCGGCGCAGCCCATCGACACGGCGCAAACGGGCCAGAGCGGCCAGTTCACGCAACATCAGCAGCACCGCAAGCAGCAGTGCCACACAGAGGCCAACCGAAACGGCCCATCCCAACAGTGGCAGGCGGAGGATCAAACCCGTGGCAAAATCCCAGGCCGCGACCGAGGCCATGGCGCCAACAAGACCAGCCGACAATCCCCAGAACCAGCGCGCCAGTCGCGACGGGCGACGAGCGGCCAATTGCACCACTTGACGCATGGCCTCGGGCTCGGGCAGGCCCGCCGCCTCGGGCACAGGCGGCGCGGCGGCCACATCCGGTGTGGCCTCTTCGGCTTCGATGTCGAACAGAACCGGTTTGTTGCTCATGAAGCCTCCTTGGCGCGCCATTCGTAGGTAATGTCGGGCAGGCCTTCATCGTTGCGGCTTCCATCGCTGCGTCCGGTTTCCGCGAAACCTTCGCGCAGGTAGAAGCGCTGCGCGCCTTCATTGGCCTGAAAAGTCCAGAGCGTCAGGTGCGGGGCCTCCGCCTTGGCCGCATCCAGCAGCGCCTTGCCGATGCCACGCCCCTGCGCCTCGGGCGCGATGTAAAGCGAACAGATCTCCGCGCCGTCGCGGGCAAGGAAGCCACAGACCTGCCCGTCCTCTGCCGCGACGATCACCCAACCGCGATCAATCATGCGGCCGCAGAAGGCAATGGCCTCGGCACCGGTATGGAGCATTGGCATCCAGTCGATTTCGCTCTCGAAGCGGTGCAGGATATCTGCGGCCTTGCCTGCATCGGTTGAGCGCGCATGGCGCAGAATAATGGTCACAACCTGTCTCCGATCAAAAATTGCGCTGCCCGGTCCAGCCGGATATGCGGCGGGCCGTCGCCGGGTTTCAGCGTCAGCGGTGCGGGTGCAAAATTCATCGCGCTGAACTCCCCGTCCAGCCAGGCGTCCGCCCCCTGCCGCGCCGGGGCAAGCAGATGCGCCGGGTCCTCGGGCAACTGACCGGGATAAAAGGCGGCGGGCTTGCCTGTCTCCAACAACAGACCGCGCACGCAGGGCAGATCCACCCCGTTATGGGCGCGCATCTCTTCCGTTGTGGCCCGCAGGGATGCCAAAGACAGCGCCGCCGTCCCTGCCCCGGCATAGCGCGCACGATCCTGCGCCTCGCGCATCAGCGCCTCGATGATCGCTGTCATCTGCGGATGCTGGGAATGGTGCAAATGGTCCGCTTTGGTGGCCGCAAAAAGGATTTTCTCCACCCGCTTTCCACGCAACAATCGGGTTAGGAAAGCATTGCGGCCGGGTTTGAAACTGCCAAGGATATCCGCCATGGCGCGGCGCAGGTCTTCGACCGCCTGCGGGCCGGAATGGATGGCGCTCAGGGCATCCACCAGCACCACCTGGCGGTCGATGCGAGCGAAATGGTCGCGGAAAAACGGCTTGGCGACTTTCGCCTTATAGGCCTCGTACCTGCGTTCCATCTCGCGCAGCAAGGTGCCGCGCCGCGCGCCCTGAACCGGTGGCAGAGGTGCAAAAGTCAGCGCCGGGCTGCCGGCCAGATCACCGGGCAGAAGAAACCGGCCCGGCGTGCAATCACTGAACCCCTGTTTGCGCGCCGCCTGCAGATAGGCGGTGAATGCGGCGGCAAGCCCCTGTGCTTTTGGTTCCTCATGGGGCAGCAGCGTATCCGTGCCTTTGGCCTGCGCCAAAAACTCTGCCGCGCAATCCCGCGTCGCAATCCGGTGCAGCACATCCGATGACCATTCCGCATAGGACTTGTCCATCAGCCCCAGATCCAGCAGCCATTCACCGGGATAGTCGACAATATCCAGATGCAATGTGCGCGGCCCCTGCAACCCCGCCAGCAACCCCGACGGCTGCAATCGCAGACTAAGCCGCAGTTCTGACAAGGCGCGGGTGCTGTCGGGCCAATGTGGCTGCCGACCGGTCAGGGCCGACAGGTGATGCTCGTAGTCAAACCGCGGCACCGTATCGTCCGGCTGGGGCTGCAAATAGGCGGCCTGAATGCGCCCCTCGCGCGCCGCAGCCAGCTGCACCATGCGCCCCCGGTTCAGCAGATTGGCAATCAAAGAGGTGATGAACACCGTCTTGCCCGACCGCGCCAGCCCGGTGACACCAATGCGCAGCGATGGCTCAAAAAGCGCTTCTGACAGGCCGTCCTGCAACGCCTCGGCTCGCCGCAACACCCCGTCCGCCATGGAAGAAATCACCAAATCCGCATCCCAACTGCCCGTTTGTGTTCAAGATAGGGGGCCGCGCGGCGCGTTACCACCCCACAGGGCTTGCCTGAGCCCCCCAGCCGCGCTACCAGCGCCCCCATGCCCAGGATTGCCCTCAAAGTCGAATACCAAGGCGCGCCCTTTGCCGGCTGGCAGCGCCAGAAAGATCAACCCTCGGTGCAGGGCGCGATCGAGGATGCGCTGGCCAAGCTAGAGCCCGGCACGCATTCTATTGCCGCAGCAGGACGCACAGATGCAGGCGTTCACGCACTGGGACAGGTCGCCCATTGCGATCTCAAGAAAGACTGGGATCCCTTCCGCCTGTCCGAAGCACTGAACTACCACCTGAAGCCGCAGCCCGTTTCGATCGTGGCCGCCGCAAAGGTCGACGATGACTGGCACGCCCGGTTCTCTGCCCTCGAGCGTCAGTATCTTTTCCGCATTCTGACCCGCCGCGCGCCCGTGACCCACGACAAGGGGCAGGTCTGGCAGCTGAACAATGATCTGGACACGGAGGCCATGCAGGAGGCCGCCAATCATCTGCTGGGGCGGCATGATTTCACCACGTTCCGCTCCACCATCTGTCAGGCCCAAAGCCCGGTCAAAACGCTGGACGAACTGCGGATAGAACGGGTACAGGGCTTCTCTGGTCCCGAAATTCATTTTCACGTGCGTGCCCGCAGTTTTCTGCACAATCAGGTGCGCAGCTTTGTTGGCACATTGGAACGTGTCGGCGCAGGCAGCTGGTCACCGCAGGACGTAAAAGACGCGCTGGAGGCCTGCGACCGCGCAGCCTGCGGTCCTGTCTGTCCTGGCCTAGGCCTTTATCTGGCGCGGGTCGGCTATCCGCAGGATGTCTTCGCCTGAGGTTCAGACCGGATACTCTCCCAACTGGCCGAACAGAATATTGAGCCGGGGGCGGGCAGCGGACCTACCGCGAAAGAACAGACCTGCCCGGCCAAGTTTTCGCCAACGGAAGCCGGTCTCAAGGCGCCCCGCATCGCCAAGTGTCACCGCCTCAATCAAACGCGGGTCCAGCCCATCCTCGACAAGGACAGCAACGCCAGAATAGCTGATATTCGCGGTGCTTGTGGGGAAATCCTGCTCGCCAATGTGCAATACGCACGGCAGGTTGACCACAAGCCGTGGCGCGGTCGGCTTTATCTCATGGGCTTTGGAATGATAGAGGGTCATTGCTTCGTCCTTCAGGTGTCAAAGACATATTTCACTGGCGGCCTGGGAATGGCGCCTTTTGGACCATGTCAATCTTAGTCAGGGAACCTGCCGAGCTCCCTAAAAAATTGTTCTAGTTGCGGCTGCACGGCTTCTGCCTGTGTAAACGCAATTCCAATTCGGTTCATCCGCCGCCACCGCATTTCTCCAGCAATCCGCCCCAGACCATCGGCACTGACCGCCAAGACGTCAGAACTGGCGAAATCCGCTGTCTGCATTGGCAGCTCCACACCAATGCCATCAAAGCAGATATTGCAGATATGTGCTTCGAGTTTTCCGTTCGTCATCCACAGAACACAGGGCAGGTCCACGGGAACCCTACGGTTGGACGTCTCTTCCCTCCAAAAGGGAAACTTCGAAAAAGACATAACAAGTCAACTCACATCGCGGCGTTAAAGCCCATAATATCGGCAAGACCTGTTAATAATTTCTTGTCTTCGCCCAACTCAAATCACCTGTTTGCGGCACATTCTGCCGCCTACAGGGCTTCCGGCGCCGGTCCGTTTCTGTCTAAGTGACCCAAAACAAGGGAGGCCCCAATGGCTCTATTGATCAGCATTGGCCACGAAGGCTGGTACAGCGACGAAGAACTGGCCGAAGAACTGCGCGCACTGGCTCCCGGCTGCGACATTCGCCCGGCATCGGCGCCCGGCAATTTGGATGAGGTCACGATGCTGGCCGTCTCCAACCTGTCGGCAGGATGGCCGGCAAAACTGCCAAACCTGCAATTGGTCCAGAAACTGGGGGCCGGCGTCGAAACCATTGTGCGCCACCCTTCGCTGGCTGAAGGCGTGCGCGTCACCCGGCTGAAACCCTTGGTGCCCGCTCAGGAAATTGCCGAATGGTTCCTCACTTACGTGCTGCAACGCCAGCGAAACGTGGCATTTCACGCCGCTGAACAGGCCGCCTCCAACTGGCGTCCCATGGCCCCGAAGCTGGCCGCCGAAACAACAGTGGGCGTTCTTGGCCTCGGCCATATCGGCGGGCTGACGGCGCGCAGTTTCGCGCAACTCGGCTATCAGGTTCAGGGCTGGAGCCGTTCGCCCAAGGACATCGAAGGCGTCACCTGCCTGCACGGAGAAGCCGCCCTGCCCGCCTTACTTGGCGCCTGCGACTATGTTTGCGCGGTCCTGCCCGCAACCGATCTGACCCGTGGCATGATGAATGCCACCCGCCTGTTCCAGATGAAACCCGGCGCAACCCTGCTGAACGCAGGTCGCGGCGATCTGATAGACGAGGCCGCCTTGATGACCGCGCTGGACAGGGGCGTTCCGGGTGAGGCAGTGCTGGATGTGGTCAGTCAGGAGCCGCTGCCCGCGGACAACCCGCTCTGGCAGCATCCAAAGGTCACACTCACCCCCCATGTGTCCGGCTGGCACCTGGGAGACGCGTTGAAAGACGTGGTGGAAAATCTGCGCCGCCTGACCGCCGGAGAAGACCTGCTGCACGAGGTCGACCGCGCCCGCGGCTACTGACGCGCTTCACCTTTTCAAAAATACTCCCGCCGGAGGCTTCGCTTGATTTCCCATAGGGAAACCAAGCTAAAACCAGCGGCGGGCCCCTCAGGGCCCGCCACCATTAACCTGATTATTCCGCCGCCTCTGCGTAGTCATCCATCGGCGGACAGGTGCAGATCAGATGCCGGTCGCCGTAAGCATTGTCGACGCGATTGACCGGCGGCCAGTATTTGTCGACGCGGAAGGCTCCGGGCGGGAAACAGCCCTGTTCGCGGCTGTAGGGACGATCCCACTCCTTGACCAGATCTTCCATCGTGTGCGGCGCGTTCTTCAGCGGGTTGTTCTGCCCGTCGATCTCCCCCGCTTCCACGGCGCGGATCTCTTCACGGATTGCCAGCATAGCATCAATGAAACGGTCCAGTTCGGCCTTGGTTTCCGACTCTGTCGGCTCTACCATAAGGGTGCCCGCCACCGGCCAGGACATGGTCGGCGCGTGGAAGCCCGCATCCATCAGACGTTTGGCGATATCATCAACCGAGATATCAGCACTCTCGGCATAGGGCCGCGTGTCAAGAATGCACTCATGCGCGACCCGGCCTGTCGGGCCCTTGTAAAGAACGCCGTAGGCCCCCTCCAGCCGCTTGGCGATATAATTGGCATTGAGGATCGCCACTTTCGTGGCCTGCGTCAGACCCGCGCCGCCCATCATCAGGCAATATGCCCAGCTGATCGTCAGGATCGAGGCCGACCCGTAAGGCGCCGCCGAAACCGGCCCCTCTTCTCCGCCCAATTCCGGGTGGCCCGGCAGATGCGCGGTCAGATGCGCCTTCACACCAATCGGGCCCATGCCGGGGCCGCCGCCGCCATGGGGAATGGCAAAGGTCTTGTGCAGGTTCAGGTGGCTGACGTCACCGCCCAGATCACCGGGGCGCGACAGGCCGACCATGGCGTTCATATTGGCGCCGTCGATATAGACCTGGCCGCCAAACTCGTGGGTGATGTCGCAGACCTCATGCACGGTCTCTTCAAACACACCATGGGTCGACGGATAGGTGATCATGCAGCCGGCCAGGTTTTCGCCGTGTTTTTCAGCCTTGGCGCGGAAATCCACCAGATCGATATCGCCGTTTTCAGCAGATTTCACCGGAACCACTTTCCAGCCCACCATCTGGGCCGAGGCCGGGTTGGTGCCATGCGCTGACATCGGGATGAGGCAAATGTTGCGATGCCCCTCACCTTGCGCCTTGTGATAGGCGGCAATGGTCAAAAGACCCGCATACTCCCCCTGCGCGCCCGAATTGGGCTGCATGGAAATCGCGTCATAGCCGGTGATCTGGCAGAGTTTATCTGACAGATCCGTCACAATCTCGGCGTAGCCCTGCACCTGCTCTGCCGGGGCAAAGGGGTGGATATGGGCGAACTCAGGCCAGCTGAGCGGCATCATTTCCGCCGCCGCGTTCAGCTTCATCGTACAAGACCCCAGCGGGATCATCGCGCGGTCCAACGCCAGATCGCGATCCGACAGGCGGCGCATATAGCGCATCATCTCGGTCTCGGCCCGGTTCATGTGGAAGATCGGGTGGGTCAGATACTCGCTCTTGCGGTGCATCTGGGCCGGCACCCGGTATTCCGGCGCGAAATCATCGTCCTTCAGCTCGATACCAAAGGCGCGCCAGACCCGCTCGATGGAACCGGGACGGGTGCTTTCGTCAATGCTGATACCAACCCGGCGCTCGCCAACACGGCGCAGGTTCACACCTTCGTCGCGTGCCGATTTCAGCACCGCAGATTGCAGCGGGCCAACCTCGACCGTGATGGTGTCAAAGAAGCTTTGCGGGTCGACCTTGAAGCCTGCAGCCTCCAGCCCCTTGGCCAGACGCACGGTCTTGCGATGGATACGCTGGGCAATTGCTTTCAGGCCCTTGGGGCCGTGGAAAACCGCATACATCGAGGCCATAACAGCCAGCAGCGCCTGCGCGGTACAGACGTTCGAGGTCGCCTTTTCGCGGCGGATATGCTGTTCGCGGGTTTGCAGCGACAGGCGGTAGGCCTTGTTGCCGTGGCTGTCGATGGAGACACCAACGATGCGGCCCGGCATGGCGCGCTTATAGGCGTCCTTGGTGGCCATATAGGCCGCGTGCGGGCCGCCGTATCCCATCGGCACACCAAAGCGCTGGGTGGAGCCGACGGCGATATCCGCGCCCATTGCGCCCGGCTCTTTCAAGAGGGTCAGCGACAGCGGGTCAGCAGCAACGATACCAATGGCCTTGGCCGCGTGCAGCTTTTCCATATGGTCGGTGAAATCACGCACATGACCGTAGGTACCCGGATACTGGAACAGGGCGCCAAAGACCTTATCGGCCTCCATCTTATCCGGGTTGCCGACGATCACTTCGATACCCAGCGGTGCGGCACGGGTCTGAATGACGGCAATGTTCTGCGGGTGGCAGTCGCGGTCAACAAAGAAGGCTTTGGATTTGGACTTCGCAACCCGCTGCGCCATGGTCATCGCTTCGGCGCAAGCGGTGGACTCGTCCAGCAGCGAGGCATTGGCGATCTCAAGCCCCGTCAGGTCGCTGACCATGGTCTGGAAGTTCAACAGCGCCTCGAGACGGCCCTGCGAGATTTCCGGCTGGTAAGGGGTATAGGCGGTGTACCAGGCCGGGTTTTCCAGAATGTTGCGCTGGATCGCCGGCGGCGTCACTGTGCCGTGATACCCCTGCCCGATGAGCGAGGTCATCAGCTGGTTCTTGGAGGCCACTTCACGCATCTGGAACAACAGCTCGCGTTCCGACAAGGGGCGGCCAAAGTCCAGTTCCGAAGCCTGTCGGATCGACGCGGGCACGGTGTCTTCGATCAGCGCTTCAAGGCTTTCGGCGCCGACAACATCCAGCATCGCGTCCATTTCTTCGGGCGAGGGCCCAATATGGCGGCGGTTGGCGAAATCATACGGCAGGTATTCCGTAGGGTTGAAAGGCATGCTCAGCCTCCTCAGCGTTCATGACATCAGGCAACAAACAGGGGTTCGGGCCGGCCCGTTGCAGTTGGGGCAATGAAAAACCCGCCGATTGGCGCGGCGGGCCCAAGTGGATCAGCCGATGAAGTCTTTGTAGGCGGCTTCTTCCATGTAGTCGTCCATCTGCGACGGATCGGCAGGCTTCATCTTGAAGAACCAGGCCGCACCCTGGGCGTCGTCGTTCACCTTGCCCGGCTCATCGGCGAGGGCTTCGTTCACTTCGACGATCTCACCGTCCAATGGCGCCAGAATATCCGAGGCCGCCTTGACCGATTCGATCACCACGATCTCTTCGTCCTTAGTGATCTCGGTGCCCGCTTCGGGCAGCTCGATGAAGACAACATCGCCCAGCTGTTCGGCGGCGTGCTCGGTGATGCCCACGACAATCAGGTCGCCTTCGGGCAGCAGCCATTCGTGCTCTTCAGTAAATTTCATATCCAGTTTCCCTATCTGATGCGGGGTTCAGCGTTTGAAGTTGGCAGCCACAAAGGGCAGCGGTGTAACAGTGACGGGCTGACGCTTGCCGCGCAGCTCGCCGTAGAGCGTGGTGCCTGCCTCGGCCAGCTCGGCCGGGACATAGCCCATGGCGACGGGGCCGCCCACGGTGGGGCCGAACCCACCAGAGGTGATCTTGCCAATGGCGGCACCGCCTTCGGCCTCGGCGAACAGTTCGACGCCTTCGCGCATTGGCGCGCGCCCGCCCGGTTTCAGGCCGACCCGCAGGCGCGGCGCGCCGTTTTCCAGATGGGCAAAGATTGCCTCGGCACCGGGGAAGCCGCCTGCGCGCTCGCCGCCCGGTTTGCGCACTTTCTGCATCGCCCAGCCCAGCGCCCCTTCAACAGGTGTCGTCGTCGTGTCGATGTCATGACCATAGAGGCACATGCCGCCCTCAAGGCGCAGCGAATCCCGCGCACCAAGGCCGATTGCCTCAACATCGTCATGGGCCAGAAGGCGGCGGGCAAAAGCATCCGCCTGATCTGTCGGCACCGAAATCTCGTAGCCATCTTCGCCGGTATAGCCCGAGCGCGAAACCCAGAGCTCTACCCCGTCGGCCTCAAGGGTGGCCACATCCATGAACCGCATCGCAGCTGCACCGGGGGCGATGGCCTCCAGCACAGTTTCAGCGGCGGGGCCCTGCAGGGCCAGCAGCGCGCGGTCAGTGACCGGCGTCACAGAAATAGCCGGTTCCAGCGCGGCCGTCATGCGGGCAATGTCGGCGTCTTTGCAGGCGGCATTCACCACCACAAAGATATGGTCGCCACGGTTGGCGAACATCAGGTCATCCTCGATGCCGCCGGCCTCGTTGGTGAACAGGCCATAACGCTGGCGGCCTTCTTTCAGCCCCAGCACATTGACCGGCATCAGCGCCTCAAACGCCAGCGCAGCAGCATTATAGCTTTCGCCTTTCAGGATCACCTGACCCATGTGGCTGACATCAAACAGACCGGCCTTTGCGCGGGTGTGTTTGTGTTCGTTCATGATACCCAGCGGGTATTGCACCGGCATCTCGTAGCCCGCAAAGGGCACCATCTTGCCGCCAAGCTCCACGTGCAGATCGAAAAGCGGCGTGCGCTTTGTGTCAGACATGCGTCCGTCCCGTCCCAATGGCCCGCCCTGCTGCCCTGAAATGGCTGAGGTCGCGGCATCTGAATTCCGCGCGGCATACTCCCGCACGTATCGATGCCCCCTCTGTCCTTTCGCCTGAGATCGTTATCCCTTCGGCGGACGCATAAACGCGCCTCTCTCCAGAGTCTTACATGCGTACCGGTCCTGAAGCCTGAGAGTTTCCGGGGCGGTTGCTCCTTCGGCACGGCGCGACGGTCTGGCAAGGGGCCGAATCCGCGTTGCCGGTTCTCCCGTATACGCAGGCATACCCTAACCTGCTGAAATTTGACGCACAAGAGGTGATAGTTGTCGCTTATGGATCCTTACGAAATATTTATGCCGTTTTTTGTCCTTGGTCAGCCAATGCTGATTTTCCTCCGCGGTGCTGAACCATCAGCGTGCCGAGGCCGGACAAGGCGATCAGGATCAGACCCAAAACCGAGAGCAGATCCGGCCAGTCTCCGAACACCAGCACCCCCAGAACCGCGGCTGAAATCAGCTGCAAGTAAATCAGCGGCGCGATCAAGCTGGCCTCGGCTTTGCGATTTGCATGGACCAGAATGTAGTTCCCTAAAGCAGACCCAAGGGCACTGATCAGAACGAGAGTCAGCAAATCAACACGCATCGCTGGCAGCTGCGTCGTCAAACCGAGCGGCGCCAGCAACACCGTCCCAACCAAAAGCTGCGAGATCAGCAGGAACCGCGGCCGGTACGCGCCTGCGATTCGACGGGTCATGACCAGAAACGCACCGTGGAAGGTTCCGGCCATCAGCGCAAAACCCATGCCCGGCGTCACCCCGAAGCCCGGCTTGACCACCAGCATAACACCGGCAAACCCAAGCGCCATAAGCGCGCTCCGTCCAGGTGACGGTCTTTCGCGGAGAAAGACGATGGCCAAAAGGTAGGACACAGCCGGGCCAACAAAAAACGCGCCAAATACATTTGCCATCGGCTCTGTCTTCAGCGCGGTCAGAATGCAGGATATCGCACCGGCAATCAGCGCCCCCCGCAGCAACACCCGCCAATCGGTGAAATCCGCCAGCTCGGGGCGCACCAACCCGCTGAACGGCAGCATAAGCAATGCCGCAATGGCAAACCGTGACCAAGAAACAAAAAGCGGGTCCACCCCTTCGGCGGTCAGCAATTTGCCTGCGGTATCGCCCGCCACGATGAAGGTCACGGCGGTGAAAACAAGCGCCGCAATCCGAAGAAGGTCAGAGAAAGACATAACGGCATAACTGCCTTTGGATCGGAAAACTAAACCCCGCTACCGCGGAAAACACCATGCGAACACTGCCGATACACTGCGGCAAGAACCAACCGACCGAAACCCCGCTACGCGGCGCGCACCAAACCTCAGGGTGTCAGAATCCAGACGCCATCGGCATTCTTGCAGCGGCGGGTGCGGATCTCCAGCGGCTGCGCATTTGCCTTGGCAGATTGCGTCTCATGCAACAGCACGACGCAATTGTCCGCTATTGCCTCCAGCGTCACGGTGCCACTGGCCCCGGTGTCTGAATTGACCCATTTCGCGCTTGATCCCGCCTGCGGCGAACCGCGTTCGTATAGCGTGGCAGCGTAATTGCCCATCACATCAAAATCTTCCGGGCTCAGACCCGAGTTTGCCATCATCCGCGACAATGGCTGTGCGGATACACTAGACGCGGCCACGACCATGGCAACGGCGCAAAACAGCTTGTTCATCAAGACCTCCAGAAAACCCCGCCACAAGAAGCGGCTACCGCAGCGATATAGGACTGCGCCCCGCATGTCCAAACCCAGAGCCGGGATATTCAAAATTTTGCGAACAATCCCTTCGTTCCCCGCCCGGTTGGACCAATGCCCGCTCCGGCGCATAGTCATGGCAACACATTCGAGAGGACCCAGATGGCATCCCCCACCTATTTCACCCCGCGCGGTGGCCACCCGCCGCAGGAACAACTGCTGACCGACCGCGCCATGTTCACCGAAGCCTATGCGGTGATCCCGGCCGGTACGCTGCGCGATATCGTGACCTCTCTGCTGCCCGGATGGGATGGCATGCGTATGTGGGTGATCGCCCGCCCGCTGAGCGGTTTTGCCGAAACATTCTCGCAGTATATCGTGGAACTGCAGCCCGGTGGCGGCTCGGACAATCCGGAAACCGACGCCGCAGCGCAGGGGGTGGTCTTTGTCACCGAAGGCAATATGACCCTGACGCTGGAAGGCGAAGACCACGCGCTTGAGGCAGGCAGCTATGCCTATCTGCCCTCGGGCTGCCAGTGGAGCATCCGTAACATCGGCGACGCCACATCCTCGTTCCATTGGATGCGCAAACACTGGCAATCCGCGCCGGGCATCGATAAGCCCGAGGCTTTCGTAACTCACGAAAGCAAGGTTGAACCCAACGTGATGCCCGACACCCAGGGCCGCTGGTCAACCACGCGTTTTGCCGATCCCAGCGATCTGCGCCACGATATGCACGTCAATATCGTCAACTTTGAACCGGGCGGTGTCATCCCCTTCCTGGAAACCCATGTGATGGAACACGGGCTCTTTGTGCTGGAAGGCAAGGCGGTTTACCGGCTGAACCAGGACTGGGTCGAGGTTGAGGCCGGCGATTTCATGTGGCTGCGCGCCTTCTGCCCGCAGGCCTGTTATGCCGGTGGTCCGGGTCGTTTCCGCTACCTGCTCTACAAGGACGTGAACCGTCATATGCCGCTGTCGCTGTAACCAACTTCCCGCTCAGCCATTGCAACAAGCGTCTGGCGCGCTAAAGTTGTAGCGACGGATTTAAGCGGGAGAATTGGTAATGATCAGGCAGCTTTGCATAGCAGCAACCGTAACACTGGCACTGGCCCCGGCGGCCAGCGCCGCGCCCAGCGCGGAAGCCAAACAGGTAACGGTGATGGGCCGCTCGTGGACCGTGGCGCCCTCGGCAAGGTTGGCCAATGGCTATAGCGCCACACGGGCCGCACCGCTGGCCTTTGCGCCGCCACCGAAACTGAAAGTCATTCAGGCGATGCGGGCGATCAAGGCCGCGACGGGCTGCACCGCGAATTTCGACGGGATGTATTCCACCATTTCAGGCGTCTACCACGCCCCGGTGATCTGCCCAAAATAGCCCCCAATTGTGAGGGCGCTGAAATAAAAACGTGAACAGAATCCCTCCTTTGGCGGATTGAGCCTTTTGGTCCGCCCTGCAATAGCTTGGCCATGAAAATTGCAATTAACGGATTCGGCCGCATCGGCCGCGCCATCCTGCGGCAGCTGCTGACCACGTCGCGCGGAGACGGCATCGAGGTGGTGCGGATCAACGATATCGCACCGCTGGACATGTGCGCCTATCTGTTCAAATACGACAGCACCTACGGCCCCTTCCCACATGAGGTGGAGGGAACCAATGGCGCGCTGCGTGTCATGGGACACAGCATTCCGGTCAGCCACCATGCCGATCTGACACAGACCGATCTGTCCGGTGTCGATGTGGTGCTGGAATGCACCGGCATCGCCCGCACCTCAGATGTGGCAACGCGAGGCCTGAAGGCGGGTGCCAAGAAAGTCCTGATTTCAGGCCCCTCGCCTGCGGCGGAAAAAACCGTGGTTCTGGGGGCCAATGACGCCGAGCTGACCGGAGCGCAGATTGTCTCCAATGCCTCCTGCACCACCAATGGCCTCGCACCGCTGGCCAAGCTGGTGGATCAGATCGCGGGTATTGATACCGGCCATATGACCACAATCCACTGCTATACAAACTCACAACCGATGGTGGATGCCCCGCGCGGAGATTTTGCCCGCTCACGCGGTGGCGCTCAATCGATGGTGCCCACCACCTCTTCGGCAATGCATCTGATCAATCAGGTTCTGCCGCATCTTGAGGGTCGGATCAGCGGCGCTGCCGTCCGGGTTCCGACAGCCAGCGTATCGGCCGTGGATCTGGTTGTTCAGCTGGCCCGGCCAATGGCCGAAGACGATTTCATCACCGCATTGCGGGCCGGCGTTGCCGCCTCACCGGTGTTGGACTGGACCGATCTGCCGCTGGTGTCTTCCGACCTGCGCGCCAATCCCGCCTCGCTGGTCATCGCCGGCCCCGAGACGCGAATGGCCGGGAAAAGCCAGGCCCGAATCTTTGGCTGGTACGACAATGAATGGGGGTTTTCCGCCCGCATGCTGGATGTCGCAAGGCAGATGGCCGCTGACGGGCGAACCTAACAGCCACAGCTGCGCAGTTTCTGCGACCTGAGCGCACGGGCGGGCCGATTTTCCTTGCCTTGACGGCAGCAGTCTTTATCCGGGTGGGGCTAATCAGAATGAAGAAGACACATGCCCCAAAACTCCGCCCAGCCGGGTGTCAGCTCCGGTAACGCCCCCGCACGCGATTGGGTCAAAGTACTGGCGCAATACCGGGATCCGAATCCGGCGCGCAGTGGCTTTGAACTCGGCGTCACCCTGATCCCGTTTTTGCTCCTGTGGGGCGCCGCCTGGTGGGCGCTGTCCTACAGCTACCTGGCCGCTTTTGCCCTGTCCTGCGTGAACGCGCTGTTCCTGCTGCGCCTGTTCACCATCCAGCATGACTGCGGCCATGGCGCCTTCTTCGAAAACCGCCACGTCAGCGACTGGGTCGGCCGGTTCATTGGCGTTTTGACCCTGACCCCCTATGACGTCTGGCGCCGCACCCATTCGGTGCACCACAGCAGCCACGGCAACCTGGGCCGTCGCGGCATGGGCGACATCCACACGATGACCGTGGAAGAATACAAGAACGAAAGCCGCTTTCAGCGCCTGATGTACCGCATCTACCGCCACCCGATCACACTGTTCGGCTTTGGCCCCAGCTTTCTGTTCCTGCTGCAGAACCGCCTGCCGCTGGGCCTGACCCAGCACACCCGCTACTGGGTCAGCGCCATGGGCACCAACGCTGTGCTGATCGCTGCACTGGCTGTGATCTGGTACTTTGGCGGCTTTGCCCCGATCCTGCTGATCTTCCTGCCTTCGACCCTGCTGGCTGCAACAGCTGGCATGTGGCTGTTCTACGTTCAGCACCAGTTCGAAGGCGCCCATTGGGATCAGGAAGACGACTGGCAGCTGCACGAAGCCGCCCTGCACGGCAGCTCGCATTACATCATGCCGCCGGTTCTTCAGTGGTTCTCGGCCAATATCGGCATCCACCATGTGCATCACCTGTATAGCCGCATCCCTTTTTATCGCCTGCCCGAAGTGCTGCGCGATCATCAGGAACTGGCAGAGGGCAACCGGATGACCATCCGCGAGAGCCTCGCCAATGCCAAGCTGCACCTGTGGGACGAAAAGACCCGCCAGCTTTTGTCCTTTTCGCAGGCTCGCGCGCTTTACGGCTAAGCGACTTTATCTAACAACGAAAAAGGCCCCGGATGACATCCGGGGCCTTTCTTGTTTCTATGCCCTGAGATCAGGCGCGGCGATCTTCGCCGTGCGAGCCCGTGCCGTGCCCCGCGTGACCGCCCGAGACTTCCTCGGTTGCCTCGTCCGACAGGTCTTCTGGCAGGATCAGGTTCAGCACGATGGCGATCAATGCCGCAGGCAGCAAGCCGCTGGTCATCAGGATGCGCAGCGTATCCGGCAGGTACTGGACCGCCTTGGGATCAAGCTGCAGCCCCAGACCAACCGACAGGGCAATCGCAAAGATCACCATGTTGCGGCGGTTCCAGTTCACATCCGACAGCATCGAAATACCGGCCGCAACCACCATGCCAAACATCACGATCACGCCGCCGCCCAACACTTCGATCGGGATAGTGCGAATGATCGCGCCGACTTTTGGCACCAGACCACACAAGATCAGGAACAGCGCGCCGATGGTCACCACATGGCGGCTCATCACGCCGGTCATTGCGATCAGGCCAACGTTCTGGCTGAACGAGGTATTCGGGAAACCACCAAAAATGCCCGCAACCGCAGAGCCGACACCATCGGCATAAGTCGCGCCGGTGATCTCTTCTTCGGTTGCTTCGCGGCCCGCACCACCCTTGGTGATGCCCGAAACGTCGCCGACAGTTTCCACAGCCGAGACAAAAGCCATCAGGCAGAAGCCGACAACTGCGGCAAAGCTGATTTCAAAGCCGTATTTGAATGGCACCGGGAAAGCGACAGGTGCGGCGCGGCTCCAGCTGGTGGCGATGCCTTCCATGGAGACCATGCCCATCATCATTGCGTAGAAGTAGCCGACGACAATGCCGATCACCACGGCAGATACGGCCAGCATTCCCTTGGCATAGAACTTCAGCGCCAAGGTCACAAAGACCACGACCAGAGCCGCCGACCAGTTGAGCAGGCTGCCGTATTCCGGTTTATCAATGGCAGGCACGCCGCCGGCCGCATATTGAATGCCGACCTTGACCAGCGCCAGACCAATCATCATCACCACCAGGCCCGTCACCAGCGGTGGCAGGGCAAAGCGGATCTTACCAATGAAAGTGGCGATGAAAGCATGGAAGAAACCGCCGATGATCACGCCACCAAACAAGGCTGGCAGGGCTTCGACACCCTTGCCCGCCACCAGCGGGATCATGATCGGAATAAAGGCAAAGCTGGTGCCCTGCACAATCGGCAACCGCGCCCCAACCGGGCCGAAACCGATGGTCTGGAACAGTGTCGCAATGCCGGCAAACAGCATCGACATCTGGATGAGGTAGGTCATGTCAGGGAAACCCTGCGCCCCAGCATCGGATCCGAAGCCAAAGCCAGCAGCACCAGCAACGATAATCGCAGGTGTTACGTTAGAGACAAACATGGCCAGAACATGCTGGATGCCCAGCGGTACGGCCTTGTGTAGTGAGGGGGTATAGTTGGGATCGCGCAGCTGCGCGGCTGTCCCGATGGATGTATCAGCCATCTATTCACACTCCTGTTGATCATTAAACAAACTTGGCCGGCGTTGATCACCGGTCCAATTCGGAGTTGCCTCTTACCGGGCACTCTCCGACTTCAGCTATTGAATGGCCTCCTTTTCGCGCGTTTTCAGAAACTTACGAGTAAATGTAGCCTCAAAGCTGCCATCCACAACAAGAACGGCCAAGTAACGGCCGTGCTCACATGTTTCGCGCCTAAATATTTCGCAAACCCCTTTGCCAAGAACCACATAGGAGGCTCTTGGCTGGGCTGCGGGCGGTATCACCGATCCACGGTATAGGGCGCGTCAAAGGGGTGCTCTTCCAGATTGGCACCGCTGCCGATCCGGTCGACCACAGCAAACAACCCCGGTGCATGCAGCGGTGTCAGCACCCCGTGCCATGTGCCGCGATGAAAGTTGATCGCCTGACCGGGCTTGGTCTCAAACGCCATGGGCACACCGGGCTTGCCGCCTTCATCCGGTGCGACGATCACCAGAAACGAGTGCTCGCTCATCGGAATGAAGGCCTGGCTGCCGTCCGGATGCCGTTCGACCAGATCCAATGTGTAAGGCAGCTCACGCGGGATAGCGTTGAACAGGCTGACGCCGGCACGCCCTTCCACAAAATCCAAGGTGGCGCGGTCGTGGTAGCGGCCGCACATGCCCTGATTGATGATCTTGTCCGGATCACCCGACACATCGATCAGCTCACCAAAGGGGGCAAATCCTTCGGCGCTGATCGGCTGGATGCGGATCACATCGCTCACGGCGCAAACTGCTCTTGCAGACGCAGTTCGGCGATACGTTCGACCTGACGGCAGGCTTCGCCAAATTCTGCGTCACGATCGTTCTCAAGGCGACGCTGGAAGGCCCTCAGAATGTCCGCCTTATCGTGATCGCGCACGGCGATTATGAAGGGGAAGCCAAACTTTTCAGTATAGGCGGTGTTCAGGCTGGTGAAGGTCTCGCGCTCTTCAGCTGTCAGCGCGTCCAGCCCGGCCGAGGCCTGCTCGGAGGTGCTTTCGGCCGTCAGCTCCTTGGCGGCGGCCAGCTTGCCTGCCAGATCCGGGTGCGCGGTCAGCACGCCCAAACGCTCTTCTGCGCTGGCGATACGAAACACGCGGGCCAATGCACTGTGGACACCAACAGCCGTGTCATGCGCCGGGCCCAGTTCGCGGTCATGTGCCCGTTCGGCAATCCAGGCAGAATGCTCAAAAACACCGCCGAATTTCTCGACGAAACGCGCCTTGTTCATCTGGCTGGGGCGCTCGATCCGCTTGTGCGGGTGGGTTTTGGCCCAATGTTGAGCAATTTCCACCCGGCGCGGGGTCCAGACACCTTCGAAACCCTGGATATATTCGATGAACTTTTTGAGGCCCGCCAGCTTGCCCGGACGACCGATCAGGCGGCAGTGCAACCCGATGCTCAACATCTTCGGCGCGCCTTCGGACCCTTCGGCATAAAGCACGTCAAAGGCGTCTTTCAGGTACTGATAGAACTGCTCGCCGGTGATATAGCCGGGCGCCGTGGCAAAGCGCATGTCATTGGCTTCGAGCGTATAGGGGATGATCAACTGGTCACGGTCGTCGACTTCCAGCCAGTAAGGCAGATCGTCATCATATGTGTCCGATACGTAGTCAAAGCTGCCCTGCTCGGCGACCAGACGCACGGTGTTGGCCGAGCAACGGCCAGTGTACCAGCCACGCGGCGGCTCACCGGTAACTTCGGTATGCAGGCGAATGGCCTCCTCGATCGAGGCGCGTTCTTCCTCTTCCGGCATATCCTTGTGCTCGACCCACTTCAGGCCGTGGCTGGCGATTTCCCAATCGGCGGCCTTCATGGCGGCGACCTGTTCGGGCGACCGCGCCAATGCGGTGGCGACACCGTAGATGGTCACCGGGATATCGGCGACGGTGAACAGGCGGTGCAGGCGCCAGAAACCAGCGCGCGCACCGTATTCATAGATCGATTCCATGTTCCAGTGGCGCTGGCCCTGCCACATGGCGGCACCGGGGATATCGCTCAGGAAGGCCTCGGAGGCCGCATCCCCATGCAGAATGCAGTTTTCACCGCCCTCTTCATAGTTCAGCACAAACTGCACTGCGACCTTGGCGCCGCCCGGCCATTTGGCGTCCGGTGCGTTGGGGCCGTAGCCAATCATATTGCGGGGATATCTGTTCATAACAATCCAGCCCTTGGAAGTGAGAGGGTTTTTCCCTTAATATCCCAGAAAGCCAGCCCGTTCTTTCAAAATTTCCCGAATACACTGTCTCGCCCGGCGCATTTGCAAATGGCTACAAAGCTGAGGCAGGACAAAGGCAGTAAGAGTGATCAAGAAGGAGGCACCGGCATGACCGGCTATCTGACCACCCATGTTCTGGACACGGCAAAAGGCTGCCCGGCCGAGGGGCTGAAGATCACCCTCTACCGGCTGGACGGAGATACGCGCGAGAAACTGGTCGAAATGGCCACCAATAACGACGGGCGCACAGACGGCCCGATCCTGCCGCAGGGTGAGTTTGTGACAGGCAGCTATGAGTTGGTGTTCGAGGCGGGCGATTATCTGCGCGCCAGCGGCCAGGCCGGGAACGACCCGCTGTTTCTGGACGTGGTGCCAATCCGCTTTGGTATCAGTGAGCCGGACGCGCATTACCACGTGCCGCTTCTGCTGTCGCCGTTCAGCTACTCCACCTACCGCGGCAGCTGACCGAGGAACCAAGGACGGGGTGCTCCCGCCCCTTGTGTCGTCACATCAAAGACGCGCCACAAAGCCTTGGGCCGGGCGCCGGGCCAAGGCCCGGCGCGTGCTCTGCCTTACGGCAAAGCACCTACCATACGGCTCTGGGCGACCCGTAAATTCATCTTTGTGGAAATACTCCCGCCGGAGGCCCGCCTTGCTGTAAAGCAAGGCGCACGGCCCAACGCCACCAGTGGGTCCGGCGCAAGCCGGGCACACGTGGGGGCGGGAGCGTTTGGCTAGCCTGACTTGACGCGCTCTTCTGCCTCGCGCACCGCACGGCCAACACGATCGGTCATGAAATCCATGAACAGGCGCGTTTTGGGGTCCTGATGGCGGCGATGAGTATAGAGGCAGGCCATCTGCACCGGCACCGGAGGGGTGCGGGTGGCGACAGGCACCAGACTTCCGTCGCTCAGATGATCGGCGATTTCAAACACCGGTTTGAGCGCAATGCCTTCGCCCGCTAGAGCCCAATCGGTCAGCACATCGCCATCGTCGCATTCATAGCGGCCTGAAACGGCAAAGCGTTTCGGCCCCTCCTCAGTCTCCAGCATCCACTGAAACTCTGTTGCGCCAGGGTAGCGCAGGTTCAGGCATTCATGCCCGCTTTTCATCAGCTCGGCACCGGTCTGGGGCATGCCGTGTTTTTCCACATAATCAGGCGAGGCGCAGAGCACCCTCTGACAATCCGAGATCTTGCGAATCCGAAGATTGCTATCCTCTGGCTGGCCAAGGAAAAACGCCAGATCCAGCCCTTCCGTGGTCAGATCAACCGCCCGGTCTGATAGGCGCAGGCGCAGGTTGATATCCGGATATTCCTTCAGAAACTCAGGTGTTTCCGGCGCGATTAGGCGTCGGCCGGCACCCAGTGGCGCCGCCACAAACAGGGTGCCGCGCGGTGCTTCGGTCAGGCGCATTACTTTGGCTTCGGCGCCTTCGACCGCCTCCAGCACCGACACCGCACCGCTGTAAAAGGCCTGCCCCTGCTCGGTCGCGGTCAGGTTGCGGGTGGTGCGCTGGAACAGGCGCACGCCCAGATAATCCTCCAGCTGCGAAATCCGCGCCGAGGTCACCGCCGGCGAGATGCGCAGGTCGCGACCAGCCGCAGACATCGAGCCAAGCTCATAGACACGCACGAAGGTGCGGATATTGTCGAGGTAGGACATTGTTCCACTTTTTTTGATACAGTTTGGTATTCGATGGGAATACCGTAAAATCGCCGCTTTGCCTAGGGTGGCAGGCAAACGCCATTAACGAGGCCTGAGATATGTTCGAAATCATCATGATGTGGGATTGGCTGGGCTTTGCGCTGCGCTGGTTGCACGTAATCACCGCCATCGCCTGGATCGGTTCTTCCTTTTATTTCATTGCGCTGGATCTGGGCCTGCGCAAAGCACCCGACCTGCCTGTCGGCGCCCACGGCGAAGAGTGGCAGGTGCATGGCGGCGGCTTCTACCATATCCGTAAGTATCTGGTCGCACCCGAAGAAATGCCGGACCACCTGACCTGGTTCAAATGGGAAAGCTACGCCACTTGGCTGAGCGGTGCGGCCCTGTTGATGGTTGTCTACTGGGCCGGCGGAGAGCTCTATCTGATCGACCAATCCAAGGCTGAACTGACCCTGTTTCAGGGCATTTTGATCTCGGCCGCTTCGCTGTCGATCGGCTGGCTGGTCTATGACCGCCTGTGCAAATCCGGTCTGGCCGAACGCCCGACCCTGCTGATGGGGCTGCTGTTCGTGCTGCTGGTGATCATGGGTTGGGGCTATAATCAGATCTTCACCGGCCGCGCGATGATGCTGCATCTGGGCGCTTTCACCGCCACGATCATGACCGCGAATGTCTTCTTCATCATCATGCCGAACCAACGCATCGTGGTAGCGGACCTGCAGGCAGGTCGCACCCCGGACAGCAAATACGGCAAGATCGCCAAGCTGCGTTCGACCCATAACAACTATCTGACGTTGCCGGTTATCTTCCTGATGCTGTCGAACCACTATCCGCTGGCTTTTGCCTCGACCTACAACTGGCTGATCGCGGCGCTGGTGTTCCTGATGGGGGTGACGATCCGTCACTACTTCAACAGCCAGCACGCCCGTAAAGGCAATCCGACCTGGACCTGGTTGGTCACCGCCCTGCTGTTCCTCGCCATCATCATCCTGTCCACCGCGCCCCTGGAATATGAGGGCGAGGCGGATGAACAGGCCGCCCTCACTGGCACAGCGCTGATGATGGCCGAGGCCGAAGGCTTCGAGGAGGCGCATGAGATTGTTCTCGGGCGCTGTTCCATGTGCCATGCCCGCGAACCTTTCTGGGACGGCATACGCCGTGCCCCTAAGGGCGTGCTGCTGGAGACCGAGGCAGATATCGCCCGTCAGGCCGGTGCCATCTACCTGCAGTCCGGCGTGACCCACGCGATGCCGCCAGCCAATGTGAGCTACATGGAGGCCGAAGACCGTGCCGCCATCCGTCGCTGGTATGAAGGCGCGCGCGGCTAGCCTTTGGCCCGCAGTTTCCCTGTCCCGTCCCTGATGCGGGGCTAACTGCCGCGCAAATATTGCGCGGCATTTTTCATGTCCAAACCCTGTTGGGACGCCGCACAGCCCCGCGCCCGCAAACACAATTCGTCACAGCTATTCGCACTTCTCGGATGCACAGGGCTATGCTACTTCTGAACCACCCCGCGCGTCCCGGCGGGGCGTTTTCTGCCGGCAGCCCGGAGCCCGACTATGTATTTTATCCGTCGCCCCTTCCGGTTTCTGCGGGGCCTTGTCTTTTCTATCAGTGCGGTTGGGACATTTGCCGGACACCACGCCGATGCCGCCGAGGTCACGCTTAGCGCGCCCGAAGCAGATGCCGAACTCTCGGAGACACTGACACTTTCCTCCTCAGTGTTCGAAGCACAGGCGCGCGGGTTGGATACGGTTCAGGAACTGCTGGCGGCCTCGCTTTCCGATTACCGGACCATGGTGCAAGTCCTGTATGACGCGGGGCATTTCTCTCCGGTTGTGAATATTCGTATCGACGGGCGCGAGGCAGCGCTGATCCAACCGTTGAAGCCGCCGTCGCGTATCGACAAGATCGAAATCAGCGTGAAACCCGGCCCCAAATTCACCTTTGGAAGGGCTGTTCTCGCGCCCCTCCCTGAAAGCTCTGACATCGAAGTGCCCGAGACCTATGCCGCCGGGCAAACCGCAACCTCCGGCGCAATCCGTGACGCGGCGCGAGCCGGTCGGCAGGCCTGGCGGAATGCCGGTCATGCAAAGGTGCGCATCGGCGAACGCGACATCACCGCTGACCATCTGCGCGCGCGATTGGATTCAGAAATACGCCTGGCTCCTGGCCCCAAATTGCGTTTTGGGAAGATGTTTATCGAGGGGGAAACAGACGTCAGCGAAAAGGCCATTCGCGCCATCGCAGGCTTTCCCGAAGGCGAGGATTTTCACCCCGACAGCGTGACGCGCATTGGCACCCGCCTGCGCCGCACCGGCACATTTTCTTCCGTAACGGTTCGCGAGGCACAACAGGCCAATCCTGACGGTACTCTGAACCTGATAACCGGTGTCGAAGACCTGCCCAAGCGCCGCCTGACCTTCGGCGCCGAGCTCAGTTCGGCCGATGGGTTGGAACTTACCGGGTCATGGATGCACCGAAACCTGTTCGGAAATGCCGAAAAACTGCGATTTGAGGCCCGGCTGAGCGGCATTGGTGCCAATTCTGATCTGGATGGACGTATTGCTCTGCGGCTCGACCGACCGGCCACTCTGGGCCCGGATGACAACACATTCTACCTGCTGGAGTTAGAACGGCTCGACGAAGAACATTACACCGCCACCCGCGGCCTGGGGTCCATTGGTGTGCGGCGGGTGTTCAGCGACCGCCTGATCGGTGAAGCGGGTTTTGGATTTGAAGTGATTGATGCCACGGACGTCTTTGGTGAGCGACGGTTCAAATACATGGTTGGGCAGGTTCGGGCCGAATACGAGCGACGCAACAACCGTGTGAGCGCGACAGATGGCTATTATATCGACGCCCGCCTCAGACCCTTTGTCGGCCTGAATGGCAGCAAGTCCGGAGCGAAATTGTCGGCAGATTTGCGCGGATACCAAAAACTAGCAGCCGATGACAAACTGGTGGTGGCCGCCCGCATACAGCTGGGGTCGTTGATTGGTCCCAGCATTCGCGAAACCTCTCCCACTTTGTTGTTTTTCTCGGGCGGGGCCGGTTCTGTGCGCGGGCAGGAGTACCAATCGCTTGGCGTTCCCGTCGGAGGCGGAACCGCGGGCGGAAGGGGCTATCTGGCTCTATCGGGTGAATTGCGCGGTAAGGTGACTGAGAAAATCAGCCTGGTCGGATTTTATGACATCGGCTTTATCGATGCGGATGCCTTCATATCCTCAAAATCCGAACAGCATTCCGGGGCCGGACTGGGGCTGCGCTACGACATCGCCGGCATTGGTCCGATCCGTCTGGATCTGGCCCATCCTATCGGTGGCACCGGCGACGGGCTGCAATTCTATATCGGGATCGGACAAGCATTTTGAAACGGATCGCCGCCTTCACTCTGGCAGCCGCCGTGGCCGCTGCCCCCCTGCCCGCTCAGGACAGCGACACCGAAGAAGAATCGGGCGGGATGCTGGTCGATTTTCTTGAGGACACATTGTCCGGTGACAGCCGCAACATCCGTGTCACCGGCCTCGAGGGCGCCCTTTCATCGCGCGCCACGATCGCGCAGCTGACGGTCTCTGACGACTTTGGCGTCTGGCTCACCATTGAAAACGCAGTGCTGGATTGGAACCGGCTGGCGCTGATCCGTGGCAATTTTTCCGTCAACGCGCTGACCGCAGATCTGATCCGGGTCGACCGCGCTCCGGAACCTACGCCGCCCGACCCGTCGCTGCCGACGCCCGAGGCCACGCCCTTCCAGCTGCCCGACCTGCCGGTCGCCATCGAGATCGGCGAGATCCGCGCCGGACGCATCGAACTGGGCGAGCCGCTGATTGGCCGCGAAGCCGTGCTGTCCCTGAACGGTGCGGTCAAACTGGCGGATGGCGCTTTGGACAGTCGGCTGGCCGCCGCACGCCTGGACGCGCCGGGTGACCGGCTGCAGCTTGAGGCTGGCTATGCCAATGAAAGCCGTCAGATCACCCTCGACATGCAGATCGAGGAATCTGCCGATGGGCTATTGGCCACGGCCCTGCAATTGCCGGGCCGTCCGTCGCTGCAGTTTTCCGCCCAAGGCGCTGGTCCGGTCGGAGATTTCACCGCCGACATCCGCCTTGCCACCAATGGCACCGACCGCCTGACCGGTCAGGTCGTTTTGGCGGCACAGGCGCAAGACGATCCCGAACAGTCCGCGCCCATTGCCTTTAGCGCCGATCTGGGCGGCGACATCACACCGCTGGTGATCCCCGATTACCGCGCCTTTTTCGGCTCCGGAACCCGGCTGACCCTGCGCGGCCAGAACGGGCCCGGTGATCTGGTCCAGCTGGACAGCCTCGCTCTGCGCACCCAATCGCTGAGCGTGACCGGCGCGCTGGCACTGGTTGGCGGAGAACTGGACACCGCCAATCTGCGCGCCGCGATCACCCCGCCTGACGGTCAGGCGGCGGTTATTCTACCTCTGCCGGGCGATGCGGTGACGTTGCAATCTCTGGATGTGATCGCCCGCAAGGCCGACAGCGGCACATGGAGCGTTCTGGGCAAACTGGCCGGTTTGAACCACTCCGCAGTGAGCCTGAAACTGGCAGAGTTCCGGGCAGACGGCCTGCTGAACGAAAGCGCAGGCGCCGGGCTGGAGGGCGATCTGACCGCACATATCAATGGGCTGGATTTGCAGGATCAGGGACTCACGGCCGCCATCGGCTCTGAGGTGAAGCTTTCGGCACATGTCAGCAGCTCCAGCGAGGGCGCCTTCCGTATCAGCGCACTCACGCTGCGCGGCAGCGATTATGATGCGGGCGGCGACCTTCAGATCGAGGGGCTGGAAAGCGGTCTCAAGATCAGTGGCGACCTGCGCGCCGCAGCCAAAGACCTGTCGCGGTTCAGCCTGCTGGCCGGGCAGCCGGTCGGTGGCGCAGCAGAACTTTCGCTCAGCGGATTTGCAGCCCCTCTGGCGGGCACATTTGACGCCGAAATAGATATGACCGCGCGCGATCTGGTGAGCGGGCTGGAACAGCTGGATCCGCTTATCGTCGGCAAAACCACCCTCACCGCCAAAGCCGCGCGTGGCATGGACGGAATCCGCATCGATCATTTCGCCCTGGACGGAAGCCAGCTCAGCGCCCGTGCCTCAGGAAATCTGGACAGTCAGACAGGCGCTTTGAAATTCAACGCCGGACTGGCGGATCTCGCAGCATTTGTCCCAAACAGCTCGGGCCCGCTGAACCTCTCTGGCGATGTGACTCGCGATGGCAGCAGCCTTTCTGGAGTACTGAGACTGGATGGGCCAAACTCATCATTTGCAAGTCTGCAAGGGCAGGCCGACCTGAACGGGACCCTTGGTTTCAGCTTTGAGGCCGCCCTGAACGAGCTAGAGCGTTTCGTGCCGGAACTGGCCGGCACCTTAAATGCCAGAGGTCGGCTGGAGCGCAGCAGCGGTGTTTGGCAGGTCGATGCAGAGGCCAGTGGCCCGGCCGGGATCGAATCCCGGGTCAACGGTCTGTGGGACGAAGCACAGGCCAGCGCGGATCTGCAGGCCAGCGGGCAGATGCGGCTGGATGCTGCCAATCTGTTTATCTCTCCCAATTCGGTGAACGGCACCGCCAAATTCGACCTGTCCCTGAAGGGCCCTCCGTCGGTCGAGGCGATCAGCGGCACGATCACCACCTCCGGAACCTCGCTCGCCCTGCCGGCGGCATTGTTGCGAATCAATGACATCGGCGGTTCAGTCTCGCTCAAGGGTGGGCAGGCGCAGCTAGCGATGACGGCCAGTCCCGCCGAGGGGGGGCAGGTTTTGATCAATGGCCCGGTTGCGCTGACCGCGCCCTTTGACGGGCAGATTCAAACCACGATCAACAGCGTGGTCCTGACGGACAAGCTGACCTATGAAACCGTGCTCGACGGTGCCCTGACATACAGCGGACCTCTGGCCGGAGACGGCAATCTTTCCGGCCGCATCGATGTGGGCGAGACCAATATCAATGTGGCAGCGGCCGGCGGGTCGGTCACATCGGCGCCAATCCCCCCTCTCAAACACGTGAACGAGCCTGCCGCCCAATTCGCCACGCGTGATCGCGCCGGGCTGACCGAACAGGCAAACGCCGGACGCGGGCCGGTGATCGGGCTGGACCTACTGATCAGCGCGCCAAAGCGCATATTCGCCCGTGGACGCGGGCTGAACGCAGAGCTTGGCGGCGAAATCCAGTTGCGTGGCACCAGCGCGCAGCTGGCCCCTTCCGGGCAAATCTCGCTAATCCGGGGCACCTTTGACATTCTGGGGCGGCGGCTGGATCTCTCTGATGGGCAGGTGACCTTGCAGGGCAACCTGAAACCCTATCTGGATTTCCGCTCGACCACCTCCACCGCAGAGGGCACGGCAACGCTTGAAGTGTCAGGCCTGATCGATGCGCCGGTCATCAAGGTAACCTCGGATCCCGCCCGCCCCAGCGAAGAGGCGCTGGCGCTTTTGCTGTTTGGCGACAACATTCAGGACCTGTCGCCGCTGGCACTGGCCCGGCTGGCCGGATCAGTCGCGACACTCAGCGGTCGGGGCGGTCGCTCGCAGGAGAAACTGCGCGAAGGAGTCGGGGCTGACCGGGTGGATCTGGGGGCGGACAATGGCGGCGCCGGGCTGCTGGGTATTGGCGGCTACGTTTCTGACAACGTCTATACCGATTTCACCGTCAACACGCGCGGCGACAGCGAATTGAACGTGAACCTCGATGTCTCGGATAAGGTTACCGTGAAGGGCACCGTCGATGGGCAGGGCGAAACCGGGCTTGGGGTGTTTTTCAAACGGGACTACTAGCGCGTCCCCTGCCCTGCCGCGTCAACCGGAGCGCAAAGGGCGGGGATTCCCCTTTGTTTCAGTCCAAGGTAGACAGGGCTGCGACAACGGTACGCAAGCCGCAGCGCGGGCTGACCTGAAGGCAAAGGGCAATGACAATACCGGTTCCAATGAAGACACAACAGCTGGCGCTGATCCGGCCGCTTTTCGGCCCTAGCGCGGCTGTCGCGGTCTGCGACCCGGACGCCAAGCCGCCTGCCCCCCTGCCCGAGGAAGCCGTCGGCCTGTCCGCCACGGCAGTCGAAAAACGACGCCGAGAATTCGCAGCAGGCCGCAGCGCGGCGCGGCAAGCCATGACGCAGCTGGGCATGGCCCCACAGGCCATTCCCATCGGCCCAAATCGCGCCCCGGTCTGGCCCAAGGGAGTCATCGGATCCATCAGCCATACCCGAGGTTGCGCCGCTGCCGTCGCCGCCCGCAGCGGCGAGGACATTCTTGCCGTGGGGATCGATCTGGAAGCAGACAGCCCATTGCGGGAAAGGCTTTTGCCCAGCGTTTGCACAGATGCGGAACGGGACTGGCTGCAAAGGCAATGCGACCCCGGCCAGATGGCAAAGGTAATCTTTTCCGCCAAAGAAGCCGCCTATAAGTGCCAATATGTGCTCAGCGGCCAGTACTTCGGTTTTGGCGGGATGGAGCTGGAGGTCGACATCACGGAAAACCGTTTCCGCGCGCAATTCACCGCAGACCAACCTCCCTTCGCAAAGGGGCAGCATATCCTTGGCCGCTTTGCTATCGGTGCAGGCTATATCATCACCGCCGCCGAGCTGAGGCTCACGGAATGATCCATAGCCCCGACCAGATTGTCAGCTCACAGCAGCCCCGTGCCAGAATAGTGGCAATTGCCTGCCTCAGATCCCAGGTCCACGCGCTAGGGCTCTGGCGATCCGCGGTGGCGCTTTTGTTCGCCGCCTTTTGCTTGGTTGGCACGGCTACCAGCACAGCCCGCGCCAGCCCTCTGCCACCAGAGCCTGCCGCCTTGCCGCAGGACCCTGCGGGCCCTCCGCGGCTCAACCAAAAGCCGGAAACGGTGCAACCCATTGCCCCGCCTGAGAACCCGGCAGTCCGCAAACAACCCCTTGCCATCAACCTCGCCCCTATCGCGGACTGGAGCCCCCAGGCGCCGTTCCTCGACCATTTCAAAACCGCCCGCCCCTGGATCGGCCATCTGGCCGGCCGTTGGGGCGGCGCAGGCCATGCGGATCTGGAACGCGCTGGCTATCTTGACCCCGACGGCTGGCCCACCGGCATCCCACCCGAACTGGGGTCGATTGGCACAATGGTGCTGACCGATCTGCCTGCTCAGGCCTCCTCATTGGCGGGGCGCTATGCGCTGCAATATTCCGGTGATGGCATCATTGAGGTCTCGGGCCGGGCGCAGAACATCCGTTACGCCCCCGGTGACATCCGATTTGATTTCACCCCCGGACCCGGAGCGGTGGAAATCCGCATCCAGCGCACCGACCGGCAGGCGACCGGGGATTACATCAGGCATGTATCGCTGGTGCAGGAACAACACCTGAGCGCCTTTCAATCTGGTCAGTTGTTCAACCCTGTATGGCTGGAGAGGATGCGGGGCTTTGCTGTGCTCAGGTTCATGGGCTGGATGGCCACCAACAATTCGGATCAGACTGGCTGGGAGGACCGTCCACAGGTCACCACCTACAGCTGGGCCCTGAAAGGTGTGCCCGCCGAAATCCTTCTGGATCTCACCCGCGAACTGAACGTGGACCCATGGTTCACCCTGCCGCATATGGCCAATGATACCTATTTCCGCCGGTTCGCACGGCTCGCCGCGCGGCGTCTGCCACCGGCGCGTAAAGCCTATATCGAATATTCAAACGAAGTCTGGAATGCGGAATTCTCGCAGGCGCATTGGGCAGGGCAGCAGGCCCGCCTTCGATGGGGAGACGAAGGGCTGGGGCTGCAGTTCTACGGCGGGCGCGCAGCAGAGATGGCGCAGATCTGGGAACAGGAGTTCGGCACAGTAGCCGCAACCCGACTGGTGCGGGTCATCGCAACGCAAAGCAGTCGACCAGAGCTTGCAGAACAGATCCTGACAGCCCCGCACTGGACCAAAGTGCAGCCAGACGGCAGAACACCGGCCAGCTATTTCGACGCCTATGCCACGGCCGCTGAATTTGGCAAGGAACTGGGGCAGGAGAGCGCCGCGCCGATGCTGCGTGACTGGCTATCCCAAAGCGCTGCTGAGGCCGGAAATGACAGGGGGCGCCGCTTTGACAGGGCTACGGCCCTTGCCACCGCAGAGCTGACCGACGGGCGCCTGTCGGGGCGCCGGGCCGGGACCCTTTCTTCGTTGCTGCGTGATATCCTGCCAGCTCATGACGCGATCGCCCAGACCCATGGGATTGACCTGATCCTTTATACGGCAGGCAGCCGGATGCGCGCATTTGGCCCGCCTGCCGATAACAAAGATCTGACCGCCTTTTTCACCCATCTCAGCTATACGCCGGAAATGGGCGCCTTATACGCGCAATTGCTGAACGGTTGGGCCAGCCTCGGCGGGCGGCTGTTCACAGCAGGCACTGATATTGCCACCCCAACCTATTGGGGAAGCCAGGGCGCTTTGCGCTATCTCGGCGATGTGAACCCGCGCTGGGAGGCGCTGGAGGCAGCACAACAGTGAGCGGCCGCAGTTATCTCATGTCAAACCGGGCTTGCTGGCACGGGAACGATATTGTCCCGGGCTCATCCCGGTCCAGCGTTTGAAGGCATCATTAAAACTGCTGAGCCCGGAATAGCCGAGAAGAAAGGCAATTTCAGCAAGGACCATATCGCTGTCGCGCAGGTAAAGCTCAGCATGCGCCTTGCGCAGATCCTCTAGGATCCGAAAGAAACTCGTGCCGTCCTGAGACAGTTTTCGCGACAGGGTGCGCGCACTCATGCCAAGGAACTGTGCCACCGATTCCAGGGTGGTCTGCCCGTCCGACAGCCGTTCGGCAATGATACGCTCCACTTCCAGAACCAGCGCGGGGGCATCCTGCCGCCCCTGGCTAAGGGCGTGATCGCCATAAAGCCTAAGCACTTTGGACAGCTGTCGGTCACTGGTCCGCAGCGGCGTATCCATATCGGCGGGGTCAAAGACCATCGCGTTTTCCCGCGCGCCAAACACAACCTCGCAGCCGTAATAGCCTTCGATTGCTGCAATGTTGCGCCGACGGGGGTGTTGAAACTGAATCTGCTGCAGGCGAACGCTGTCCTGAACGAAATAGCGGAGGGCCTTGAATTTTACCGCGGCTGCCAGTTCGACATATTGGCGGCGCGGCAGGCTGGGTGACATCTGGTAGCCCCAAGTCAACCGGCCATCTTCACGGATTGTCGAGGCATTGAAATCCAGCAAACTGTTGAAGAGCCGGGCATAGCGCTGAGAACGGCTGATACCTTCGGCCAGGGTCGGCGCGGTCAGACAGGCGTAATACATCAGCCCAACACTGCGCGCATCCTGCCCCTGCCCGACCCGGTGGCTAAACAGATCATCCTTGCTGAGCGCCGCCGCGTGTTCCAGAAACGCCACGCTAACCGAAAAGTCAGCGACCGGCATTTCCTCATCCAACAGGTCCGCCGCGAAACCAGTGCCCTGAAAAATAGCGTTAGTTGGCAGCCCGCGGGCCACCAGTTCGCGAGCCGCAGACTGCGCAAAAACCGCACTGTGTTTGGGCGATTGAATTGAACTGGCGAGTGGTGAGGTCGGTGTTTGCATCAATACCTGAGGTCGCTTGCTGGGCTTCTTGGTGAACTGTCGCTGTTCGAGTGAGTGATCAGTTTTGCGCGACGCCGGAGAAATCATCATTCTGCTACTTTTTACTAACATAGGTCAAATTTCCCCTTCGCCAGTCACTTGGGTGTCGTCGGCCCTTTGGTCAAGCTGGCCAAATCGGCCTAAGTGCGAAAACCTGCTCAACCCGCCCTTGGGGGCTGCGTTTATGATGCGACCTGGCGTCACGCCCGTGCGAGAAGTCCAAAGCGTCGCCCGGATTAAACATCTTTGGGCCACCCAGTCTTGTACCCGCCAGGCCCTTGCCGTGGTGCCAGCGTGGCTTGACCTCGGCCTATGTCAGGCGCATGTCCAACCCATGAGACCACCGTTGCTACAGGATCAGCCATGACCAACCCGAACCAGACCTGGATTGCCGCCGATATTTCAAACGGCCGCCTGACGGCCTGGCGCCTGAAGGGCCGCACCGTTGAGGAAAAGGTCACCGGCCCTGCGGGTCCGGGCATAGCAGAAAGCCTTGCACAGGCCGCGCCCGGCTGGGCGCATATGGACCGCCCGGTGCTGATCAATAGCGACCTTGCCATCGCATTTTTTCCGGTTCCTGCCAAACCGGCAAATCTTGTCCCACAGGCTGATGCTTCCCAGCCCAACCTGCATTTTCTGACGGGGCTGAGCACCACCGCGCCGGTCGGCGTGCTGCCAGGGGCGACGGCACGGATCGCCGGGTTTCTGGCGCTGAACGCCGATTGGGACGGGGTTATCTGCCTGCCCGGAACCGCGACCCACTGGGCTCTGGTCAGTGCCGGAGAAGTGGTGGAATTTCAGAGCTTCCTGACCGTTGATCTGTTCCGGATGACGGTCGCCGCCATGGGGGTGAGCGCCCAGCCCAACCTGTCCGAAATACCGGCCGCGGCGGCGGATACCATGTCACGGCCCGAATTGCTGGCGGCCCGTCTGGCTGAAACAAAAGCCTCTCAGCTCCTGTCCTCCCCGTCCGAGGATTGCCTGTCGGCGCGCATTTGGGGCTATCTGCTGGGAGCAGAGCTTGCTGCGTCGCGGTCTTATTGGCTTGGCCAGAACCTCGCGCTTATCGCAGATGATAGCCTCGCCGCGCCGTATCAAGCGGCCTTGCAGGCGCAGGGGTTGCCCGTCACGCTGGCAGATGCTGATCGCATGACATTGGAAGGGCTGATCACCGCCCATGCGATGCTGCAGCCATAAGGCGCGCTGCATCGCACCATCACCACCGCTGGTGCAGCGGCCTGCAGCCGGTCTCAGCGCAAAGGCGCAGTCTGGTATAGACGGACCTTGAGCCCACCATGGGGCACGGGTGGTCCCGGCGGCAGCAAGGGCAGCCCCGTTGCTTTGGCCAGACCGCCATCGGTGGTGACAATCGCAACCCGCCAGCCGCGGAACCGTTCTTTCAAAACCTGCCCCAGTGACCCGTGCAGTGCAAACAGCAGCTTCTTGTTGCCAATGCGCGTGCCATAGGGCGGGTTCACGATGACCAGCCCCGGCGGGCCTTCGGGCGGCTGCAGATCACTGACAGCATAGTGAATGAACCGGGTGCAATCCGCCACGCCTGCGCGCTGCGCATTGCTGCTGGAATTTTCAACCGCACCTGCGTTTCGGTCAGATCCCTGAAACAGCAGATCGGTCGCCTGTGCCGGCTCTGCCCGACGCAGATCTTCAAAAGCGGCTGCATCGAAGGTGGCGAGCTGCTCAAAGGCAAAGCTGCGATTGCGGCCGGGCTGCAGGCCCAGCGCCAGCTCGGCAGCCTCGATCACAAAGGTTCCTGATCCGCACATCGGATCCACGACCGGTTCCTTGCCAGTATAACCGGCCTGCTTCAGGAACAGTGCCGCCAGGGTTTCACGCATCGGCGCCTTGCCCACCGCCTCCTTGTGGCCGCGCTTGTGCAGCAGCTCACCTGAGGTATCGACGCTCATGGTGACCAGATTGTCATCGATCCGCACCCGCAGTTTGACCGGCGCATCTGCCGCGATGGTCACCCCAAGCGTTTCGCTCAGCGCGGTTTCCACCCGCTGGGTCGCAGCCCCGGCATGATAGATCTTGGACTTGCGGCAGAAGGCTTCGACCCGGACCGGGACATCAGCGCGCAGGACGTCGCCCCAGGGAAACTTTCGTGCCCGTTTATCCAGCTGTGCCAGGTGGAACGCCCGGAAAGATCCGATTTCCGCAACCACCCGGCTGGCGCCGCGCAGGTCCAGGTTCAGACGCCAGACATCCGGCCATCCACCTTCCATGTCGACACCGCCGGGGGCCACTTTGGCCTTGTCGTACCCAAGCTCGCGCACCTCATCGAGCAGCGCATTTTCAAGACCGGGAGGGCAGCCGAGAAATATTCCGAATGATCCGTTTTGTTCCATGGTGCCTGTCTAGTGGCAATTGCCACCGGGGGCGACCCGTTTTGTGGTTCGCCATTCCGCGACCCGCCGACGCGCCGCAACCTGCACGGCAAAGCGCGCGCTCTCAAAGGGGGGCTATTATGTACTTTTTGCCTAAGCGTCGCGCGGCAGTGCCGCCGATTTCAGGGTTTCGATCAAGGCCGCCAGTTCCGGTACAGGCACTGTTTCAGCGCGCAGCGAAATCCCCACCGGCCCGGCAGGCACCGGACGATCGGGAACCAATGCATGCAAGGTTCCTGCCGCAAGCTCCTCGGCCACCACACCGCGTGAAATGAACCAGACCGCATCCGTTTCCTGAACCACGCGCCGCCCAAAGGCCAGCGCCACAGTCTCGAACGCCGGGGTCACCGCATGGGCGCCGATGCTCAGCAGGTAGGACCGCACCGCTGGACCGATCACCGCCCCCGTTGGCGGCAGGATCAACGGATAAGTCAGCAGCCCATCCACCGACAGCGCCTCCATCGGGTGGCCGGGGCGCACCACGGCCACGATCTCCTCCGGGTAGAGCTGCGAAAAGGACAGGCCCTCCATTCGGTCCGGTTCTGCCATCCGGCCAACCACCATATCCAAGGCACCCTCGCGTAATTGCGACAACAGCAGCCAGTTCGGCCCGGTCGACACTCTGAGCACGCAGTTGGGATGGCGCTCGCGAAATGCAACGGCAGCGCGTGGCAGCAGATCTGTGGCCGCTGTCGGCAACACCCCGATGCTGAGCTTGACCTCGCCAGACTGGGCACCGCGCACCGCCGCCTGTGCGCGCGCCAGATCGCCCAATGCCGAGCCGGTGAATTTCTGAAACGCCGCCCCGGCCGCATTCATCTTCAGCCGACGGCCCGACCGGTCAAACAGCGGATTGCCCAGAATTCCCTCAAGTTCGCGCAGGGTTTTGGAGATCGCAGGCTGGGTCACATGCAGCGCCTCGGCCGCCGCCGACACCGATCCGGTGCGGGCCACTTCCATGAAACAATTCAAATGCCGCAGCCGCAGTCTAGGGTCCAGTCGCATAACCCTCAGGTAATGTGACAAAGCCATATCGTCAATTTATTTAAGTTTCCGCCTGTGGTTAATTGCAGTCAAAGACAGGAGCGCGCCGATGACCACCCGTTACGAGCAAGGAATGCAAACCCGCCGCAAGGTGCTGGGTGATGCCCATGTGGACCGCGCTGAGGCAGGTAAGACCGACCTCGACCTGCCGTTTCAGGAACTGATCACCGAAAGCGCCTGGGGAACGGTCTGGTCCTCCGACCGGATTTCGTTGCGCGAACGCTCGATGCTGACGCTGGCACTGCTGGCAGCAACCGGGAATTTCGAGGAAATCCCGATGCATATCCGCGCCACGGCCAATACAGGCGCCAGCAAGGAAGACGTGATGGAGGCCTTTCAGCATGTGGCGATCTACGCTGGCGTGCCGCGCGCCAACCACGCGCTGAAGCTCGCCAAACAGACCTATGAAGAGATGGAACGCGCGTCCTGAACACCGCCCCACAGCGGCCCGGACCACGACAAGGGAGAAGCAAGCTAAATGTCAGCCCCAGGAGAATTCTACCAGCGTGACCGGCTCTGGCATCCGCCAGCCAAATCGCAGAGCTACAAAACCAGCGTAGCACGGTCACCGCAGTATTCGGCGATCAGTCTGGAAAACACAGTATCCGAAATCACCGGCCCACGGTTTGGTCACGCCGATATCGACCCGATCGACAACGATCTGCTGCGCAACTACGCCAAGGAAGGCGAAAGCCCGATCGGTGAGCGGATCATCCTGCACGGCCGGGTACTGGACGAAAACGCCCGCCCGGTGCCGAACACTTTGGTTGAGATCTGGCAGGCCAATGCCGGCGGGCGCTATCGCCACAAGAAAGACACCTATCTGGCGCCCATCGATCCGAATTTCGGCGGCTGTGGCCGGACCCTGACGGATGAGAACGGCTACTACTATTTCCGCACCGTGAAACCCGGCGCCTACCCCTGGCGCAACTGGGTGAACGACTGGCGCCCGGCCCATATCCATGTGTCGGTCTTTGGCACCGGTTTTGCCCAGCGGCTGATTTCGCAATGTTATTTCGAAGGCGATCCGCTGATTGCCAAATGCCCGATCGTGAACACCATTCCCGATCAGGCCGCACGCGGCCAGCTGGTTGCCGCGCTCGACATGAATGCGACCATCCCGCTGGACACAATCGCCTATAAATTCGACATCGTGCTGCGCGGCCGCCGCTCGACCCTGTTTGAAAACCGCCTGGAGGGGAACTGATGGTACAGCAGCTCAACTATCTGAAGGAAACCCCCAGCCAGACCGCCGGCCCTTATGTGCACATCGGTCTCGCCCCCGGTGCGGCAGGGTTCGATATCTACGAACAGGAACTGGGCCACGACATTGCGGGGCCCAACGCCAAGGGTCAGCGCATCCGCGTTGAAGGGCTGGTGGTCGACGGCACCGGCTCGCCGATCAAGGACGTGCTGCTGGAGGCCTGGCAGGCCAATGGTGCGGGTGTCTATCCACATCCCGAAAGCAGCGGTGATACCGAAGAGGGATTTCGCGGCTGGGGCCGTGTGATCACCAACTTCGAGACGGGCGAGTGGGGGTTTGACACCGTAAAACCCGGCGCAACCCCCGGTCGCAGCGGTTCTGTGCAGGCACCTCATATCAACCTTTGGGTCGTCGCACGTGGGATCAACCTTGGCCTGAATACACGCATCTATTTCGAGGATGAGGCAGAGGCCAACGCAAGTGATCCTGTGCTGAATGTGATCGAATGGGAAAAACGCCGCGCCACACTGATTGCCAAACGCACGGAACGGGACGGCCAAACTGTCTATCGGTTTGATGTGAAAATTCAGGGCGAAGAAGAGACTGTTTTCTTCGACATCTGATCCACCGTTTTACACTCTGGGCCTGCGCCGAATTCCGGCGTGGGCCCGCCGCCATTTCAAGGAAACGCGCCATGTCCAAACCCTGCATCCTCTGCGTTGCCATCACCGGCAGCCTGCCGACCAAGGAAAACAACCCCGCAGTACCGGTCACCGTGGCCGAGCAGATCGAAAGCACCCATGAGGCCTTTGAGGCCGGTGCCAGCATCTGCCATGCCCATGTGCGCAATGACGACCAGACGCCGTCCAGCGACCCCGAGAAATTCGCCCGTCTGAAGGAAGGTCTGGAAAAACACTGCCCCGGCATGATCATCCAGTTCTCCACCGGTGGCCGGTCGGGCGCGGGTCAGGCGCGTGGCGGAATGCTCGCATTGGCGCCCGATATGGCCTCACTGTCGGTCGGGTCCAACAACTTCCCGACACGCGTTTATGAGAACCCGCCGGAACTGGTGAACTGGCTGGCGCAGGAAATGCGCACCCATCACGTGATGCCCGAGGTGGAAGCCTTTGACCTGTCCCACATCCTGCAGGCGATAAAGATGCACGAGGACAAAAAGCTGTATGGCAAATTGTACGTGCAGTTCGTGATGGGGGTGAAAAACGCCATGCCCTGCGACAAGGAGGTCTTTGATTTCTACGTCCAGACCATGAAGACCCGCGCGCCCGACGCGGAGTGGTGTGCGGCCGGCATCGGTGCCAGCCAGCTGACCGTCAACGAATGGGCCATCGCCGCTGGCGGCCACACCCGTACCGGGCTGGAAGACAACGTGCGGCTGGATCGCAACACCCTTGCCCCGTCCAATGCTGCCCTGATCAAACGCGCCGCCGATCTGTGTGACAAATACGAACGCCCGGTTGCCACGTGGCAGCAGGCGCGCGAGATCCTGGATTTGAAGGTGCCAGAATGATGCAATTTATCACCGTCGACGGGCGCAGCCTGCATTGCGCCTACCGCCCCGGCACCGGCCAGCCGGTGGTTTTCTCCAATTCACTGGGTACTGATTTGCGGATCTGGGACGGCGTGACTGCCCTCCTGCCCGAGGGTCGACCTTTGCTGATGCTGGACAAACGCGGCCATGGGCTCAGCGGTGATGGACCTGTGACAATCACGGCTTTGGCGCAGGACATGGCCGCCGCGATGGACCATTTCAGCCTGAAGGACGCGGTCGTCTGCGGGGTCTCGGTTGGTGGGTTGATCACGCAATCGCTGGCCGTGCAGCGCCCGGATCTGGTGGCCGCCGCTGTACTGTGCTGTACGGGCCTAAAAATCGGCGATGACGCCATCTGGGCGCCGCGCATCAACGATGCCCGCACTACCGGCCTTGAACCGATGCGGGACGCGGTGATGGAGCGCTGGTTCTCGCCCTCCTTCCATGCCAATCGGCAGGCAGATCTGCAGGGCTATGGCAATATGCTGACCCGCACCCCGGCTGAGGGTTACGCCCGCGTCTGCGAAGCCATTCGTGACGAGGATCTGACGGAAAACGCAGCAAAACTCACCCAGCCCAGCATCTGCATCGCCGGCAGCGACGACAAGGCGACGCCTCCGGCACTGGTTCAGGCCTTGGCCGATGCCCTGCCAAATTCCCGCTACGTCGAGATCGCGGGCTGCGGCCACCTGCCCTGCATCGAGGCCCCGGACATCATCGCCCGCGAAATCCTCTCCCTATGAGCGTTTCGGTTTTTGAGCACCCTTGGCTTGGCGGGCTTTTTGCCGATCCGGACATTCAGCAGGAATGGTCTGCCGACCGGCAGCTGACCCATCTTCTGGCCTTTGAGCGCGCCTTTACCGAGGCGCGCGCCGCCGTGGGGGCCATCGATGCTGATGCCGCCGCCAAAGCGCTAGAGGTGATAGATGGATATCAGGCCAATCATCCGGATCTGCGCGCCGGTGTGGCGCAGGACGGCGTTGTGGTGCCCGCGCTTGTGCGACAGCTGCGCGCCGGGGCAGATACCGCCACCCAAAACGCAATCCACAAGGGGGCGACCTCGCAGGATGTGACGGATACCGCGCTCGCACTGACAATCAAGAGCTGCACGGGCATTCTGCTGCAGCGGCTGAACGATCTGCTGGAACGGCTGACCCGTCTGGAAGCTGACTTTGGCGCGCGCACCATGATGGGGCGCACCCGGATGCAGGCCGCACTGCCAATTTCCGTTGGACACCGGATCGGCACCTGGCGGCGCCCGCTCGCGGATCACATGGTCCGGCTGGACAAGGCATCTACCGCCGCTGCACGGCTGCAACTGGGCGGCCCGGTCGGCGATGGCAGCAGCCTGGGTGGCACGGCGGCAGCAACGGCCGAACATATGGCGCAGTCGCTTGGATTGCCCGTCGCGCAGGCTTGCTGGCATGCTGATCGCGGCACGCTTGCGGAATACAGCAACACCCTGTGCCTGATCACCGGCAGCCTTGGCAAAATCGGCCAGGACATTTGCCTAATGGCACAGCAGGGGATCGCCGAAGTGACCCTTGCATCCGGCGGCGGCTCCTCTGCGATGCCGCATAAATCCAACCCGATCCGGGCCGAGCTTCTGGTCACGTTGGCACAATTCAACGCCGGCCAGCAGGCACTGATGCAGCAGGCAATGCTGCATGAACAGGAACGGTCAGGCACGGCATGGGCGCTTGAATGGATGGTCCTCCCCCAGATGAGCGCAGCAACCGCAAGCGCGCTGAAGTCAACGCTGGAGCTGACAGACAGCATTCTTTCCCTTGGTACGGCAGGCTGAACCGACCGCAGTTCGCAGCCCCCATCTACCGAAAAATGACCAAGATCTATTCTCAAACCACGCCTGGCATGTTTTATCTGGCTATGATGATTTGAGCGCCGGGCCAACCTATGCTGCGGCGACACAGAATTGAGGTTGAGCAAATGAAACGGGTTCATTTTTCCTGGGGCACCATCACTGCAATCATAACCCTGTGCGCGACCTTTGCGGCCTTTCCGGCCAAGGCCGCAAAGGTCGACCTGACCGAAGTTCCTGCGATGCACTGTTTCGGCACCCTACGGGGGGTCATTGAAAACGGTGATGCAGATACACTCCGCGCGGTTCTGGATGGTCAAAGCATCGAATATGGCAAACGGCTTTGCCTGGACAGCCCCGGCGGATCGATGCTCGAAGGGGTGAAACTGGCCCAACTGCTGATTGAGAAAACAAAAGGCACGGCCATTGCGCGGGGCGCGCGCTGCGAATCCGCCTGTGCCCTGGCCTTCATGGGCGGGCGGCGAAATGACGAAAACGACCGTGGCGACCATCCCGATCGCAAGCTGCACCCGCTGGGCAAGCTCGGCTTTCATGCCACCGCTTTGACCGTACCTCGCGGGCAGTATGACGAGGCATCTGTCACCAAAGCCTATAATCTTGCGTCGCAGGGCCTTTCGGAAATTCTGCAACTCATGCCTGCGCATGAATTTCCGCGATCACTGTTGGTAGAGATGCTGGCAACGCCGTCCACTGACATGCTGTATGTGGACACGCTGAGCAAAGCCGCGCGCTGGGATGTTGATATCTATCCGACCGTCTCTCCCGATCGGCTGACCAGCCTGTCGATGGCGCACGCCTGTGACTATGGTCAGGTGCGCTTCTTTGATGAGCTTGTTCCCTTCTCTAATTCCGCACCGATCGACGACCCCAACATCCGAACCAACATGGGCGAGGACGGTGAAGTCTTTGAATACTCGGGCGGCTGGGAAGACGGGTACCGTCAGGAGCTCGCCACGGGATGCGAGGTATCCTATTACAGACATATGCCGGATTGGGAGGATCCGTTGGTGCGCCAAACCGTATGGGTATCAATGGGGGACGCTTACGAAGATTTCCCGCCCTATGTCCTGTTTCCGCCAAACACACCCATTCAATCCCTGGCGCGTGCAAACGACATGAAGGTTGAATTCAGGGGCAGCAACAGCAAACAGCTCTCCCTCAGCTTTGAGGGCCGGTGCTTTGTCATCAAACTGAATAACGGCGGCGGAGATCTGGTGGACGATGAGGCCTGCGAAATGGAGCGGACCCTGTCAGTCAATCAGGATCTGGAACGCAGGCGGCTTGAGGTGTTCACCTGGCCATCTGGTGCAAAAACGGTGGTGAAGAATAATACCGAAATCAATGGCCAGAGCGTCATGAGATACGATTCCGAACCTGTGCAGGACTGGTTGGCCAAGCGGAACTTCTCAGGCAAGGACGGTATAGCCGATTACATGGGCTGCTGGCGAAACTCAAAATCAGGAAACCTGTTCTGCTTTGCAAACAACGCATCGATACTGAACGACGCAAAGCTGCAAGATGCATGGTACAAAACCCGGCTGAATTGAGATCAAACAGACTGTCGCACGGGTGTTGACCTCACGGTTATCACGGGGCGGCAGTCTGACAATCCATCCTTGCGCCTATCTGAGCGCACAAACCTGCAAATTGTGACCTGCACTGCCTGCGCCGCATGAGGCACTGACTGGATCACCCAGCCCTGTCTGCTAGTCTTCACCCAAGACAGTGATAACGCAGATAGGAAACAGTTGATGAGTGCGCATGGGTATGAGGCAGGGCGGCTGAACCTGCCCTTTGTTGGTCTCTCGACCTTCGGCAAATCCCCGGTCGAGACGGATTGGGACAATATCGATGCGGATGTTGCCATATTGGGAGCACCCTTTGATTTCGGGACACAGTGGCGTCCCGGCGCCCGGTTCGGGCCACGGGCGGTGCGCGAGGCCTCTACCCTGTTCAGCTTTGGACATGCCGGCGCCTATGATCACGAAGACGATGCTACCTACCTGGATGCATCGGTGCGGATGGTCGATATTGGCGACGCCGATATCATTCACACGCTGACAGAGGAAAGCCACGCCAATATCGCCTTGGGCGTGGGCAAGATCCTCGATGCCGGGGCCCTTCCGGTGGTGATCGGCGGCGATCATTCGATCAACATCCCCTGTATCAACGCCTTTGAGACAGACTGCGAAAAGAACGGGCCGATCCATGTGGTCCAGATCGATGCCCATCTGGATTTCGTGGATGAACGTCACGGCGTGACAGCAGGGCATGGCAATCCGATGCGGCGGGCGATCGAAAAAGACTATGTCACCGGAATGACGCAGCTGGGCATCCGCAATGTCTCCTCCACCGCAAGGGATGGTTATGAGGACGCGCGACAGCGTGGTTCAGACATCCTTTCCGTGCGGCAGGTGCGCAAGCTGGGCACCGATGCGGTGCTGGAGCGTATTCCCGAACACGCACGCTACTATGTCACCATCGATATCGACGCCTTTTGCCCCTCCATTGCGGCCGGAACCGGCACGCCGAGCCATGGCGGGTTTCTCTACTATGATGTCTTGGAAATCCTGCAGGGCCTTGCCCGACGCGGCGATGTGGTTGGCATCGATCTGGTTGAGGTCGCGCCAGCCTATGACCCGACCGAAAGCACGCAGGTTTTGGCGGCGCAGCTGCTGCTGAACTTCATCGGCTTTATTTTCCACGAACGGTCAAACAGGGCGTGAATGGGAGGGGTTTGAACCCCTCCACAAACCTTAGGCTTTGATGATGTTATGCTCTGGGCCGTAAGGGAAGCCGGTGATGTTTTCGGCCCCCGTCTCACCCACCACGAGGATATCATGTTCGCGGTATCCGCCGGCCCCCGGCTGGCCTTCGGGGATCCAGATCATCGGCTCGATTGAGACCACCATGCCCGGCTCCAGAACCGTGTCGATGTCTTCACGCAGCTCCAGACCCGCCTCGCGCCCGTAGTAATGGCTGAGCAGCCCAAAGGAGTGCCCGTAGCCGAAGGAACGATACTGAAGGAGGCCTTCTTCCGCGAAGAACCGGTTGATCTCTTCTGCAATTCCGGAGCAGGTCGCGCCGGGTTTGATCAGACTAAGACCCAGCTCATGCGCTGCCACATTGGCCTTCCAGAGGCGCAGGCTATCGGCGTCAGGCTCGCCAATGAACAGGGTGCGCTCCAGCGCTGTGTAATAGCCCGAAATCATCGGGAATGTGTTGAGCGACAGGATGTCGCCCGCGACTAGGGCCCGGTTCGTCACCGGATTATGCGCGCCATCGGTGTTTAGCCCGGACTGGAACCAGACCCAGGTGTCGCGGTATTCAGCATCCGGGTAGGCACGCGCGATTTCACGGTCCATGGCGTCCCGGCCAGCCATGGCAATTTCAATCTCGGTCGCACCTTCGCGGATGGCCGCATGGATGGCAGCGCCGCCGATGTCAGCGGTGCGGGCACCGCCCTTGATCAGCGCTATCTCCTCGGCGGATTTGACCATCCGGGCGGTCATCGTGTCGGGTGCGATGTCGACCAATTCGGGGCTATTCAGCATGGACAGCGCTGTCGCACGGCTGGCCAGGGTCATGTGGTCGCCTTCGATGCCAATCCGCTTAGCGCCGCCGGTCAGGCTGGCCACGGCACGCCAGTAATTGTCACGCTTCCAGTCTGTGTAGATGACGTTTTCACCCACCGAACGGCGCCACGGCTGGCCTGCGTCGATATTTGCCGACACGGTTGTGCAACTGTCAGCCGTCACCACACAGGCATAGGGCCGACCAAAGGCACAGTACAGAAACCCCGAGTAATACGAGATGTTCTGCATGGATGTCAGCAGCACCACCGGAATGTCGCGCTTGGCCATGATGGCGCGCAGGGTTGCCAAACGGCGGGCATATTCACCCTGCGAGAACGGCAGAACGTCCTTTTCGCCGTTGTGGCAGGTAAAGAATTCAGGGCGATTATCGATAAGTGTCATGTCAGGTCTCTCCAATGCCGGAAACAGCAAATCCCCGGCCACAAGTCCCGGCGTACAGGACGAGCGGTCTCGGGATCCGAGAGCCGAACAAACCCCTTGATGTCACGACGCCATCGTGACGGGGCTGAACGGTATAACCGATAAATCAGAGATCTTTTTACGTCAAGCCGGAGAAAGACCCCTCAGGCGTTCCGAACGACGGCGCAGAAGTTCGACTGTGGTCAGCAGTGCAATGGAGAACACGACAAGGATGGTCGCCACAGCAAGAATGGTCGGGCTGATCTGCTCGCGCAGGCCGGTAAACATCTGCCATGGAAGGGTTTTTTGGCTGGCTGAACCAACGAACAGAATTACCACCACCTCGTCAAACGACGTGATGAAGGCAAACAATCCGCCCGAGATCACGCCCGGCAGGATCAGCGGCATCTGGATCGAGAAGAAGGTTTTGACCGGCCCCGCCCCCATATTTGCTGCCGCACGGGTGAGCGAGCGGTCAAAGCCGACAAGGGTCGCTGTCACGGTGATAATGACAAAGGGGATGCCCAGAACGGCGTGGGCCAGCACAACTTTGACATAGCCAACGAAGTTCTTGTTCATGCCCAGAGTGCCCTCCAGGAAGCGGCCGATATCGCTGTAGAAGAAGAACATGCCAGTCGCCGAGATGATCAGCGGAACGATCATCGGCGAGATCAGAACACCCATGATGAGCCGTCGACCCGGCACATGGGACTGGCTGAGGCCAATGGCCGCCAGGGTCCCCAGAGACACGGAAATGACAGTCGCAATCGGCGCAATGATCAGCGAGTTTTTGAAGCTGCGCTGCCATTCATTGTTGCTGAAGAAATCGCGGTAGTGCTTCAGCGAATAGCCTTCAGGGTCCAGGCGCAGCATTTCTGGTGTGAAAGTAAAGAAGTCCTGAGCGTTGAAGGACAGCGGCAGAACCACCAGAATTGGGGTGATGAGGAAGGTGAAGATCGCCCCGCAAATGACCCGGAACGCATAGTGCCAAAACACCTGGCGTGCGGTCATATAGGGCAGCAGTTTGCGCCGGTAGCGCCCCTCGTACATCCAGTAGATGAAGAAGGCGAAGAACCAGCCGGCCAGAAGGCCCAGAATACCGCCCAAGAGGCCGCCGAATAAGAAGCCGAGAAGGCCGGACCCGATGATATTGATCCAGCGGGCATATTGTTCGTTCTTCAGGATCGTGATGTAGACCGAGGCGACGGCCGCCATTGCAATAGCGCCACCCAGCATGCCCAGGACAACGGAGCCATTGCTGGCACCGACGAACATGCCGGCGACGGCTCCGGCGACGGCCACGGTGGGCAGGACCAGAGAAAGCGGTTTGCGGGATATCGGAGTGAGTGCTGCCATGTCTTATCCCAACTTCACGTTGTCTATGCCGACAATCTTGTCGTAGGCCCAATAGAGGATCAAAACGACGCCCAACAGAATGGTGCCCAGCGCCGCGGCCAGCCCCCAGTTCAGCGACGATGAGATGTGATAGGCAATCCGGTTCGAGATGAAGACGCCTTTGGTGCCGCCGACAATCTCAGGGGTGATGTAGTAACCAATGGACAGGATGAAGACGAGGATCGAGCCCGCGCCAATGCCCGGAATGGACTGCGGGAAGTAGATCCGCCAGAAGGTCGTCCAGTTTGTTGCGCCCATGGATTTTGCCGCCCGCGTATAGGTCACCGGGATGGTCTGCATCACCGAATACATCGGCAGGATCATGAACGGCAGAAGGATATGGGTCATCGCGATGATGGTACCGATCTGATTATTGATGATTATCAGACGCGCACTGTCCGACACCAGCCCCAGCCAGACCAGCGTGTCATTGATCACGCCCTGTTGCTGCAACATGACCTTCCAGGCCGACGTCCGGACGAGGAGCGATGTCCAGAAAGGCAAGAGAACCAATATCATCAACAGGTTAGACACACGCATAGGCAGCGTCGCCAACAGATAGGAGATCGGGTAGGCCAGAAGGATGCAAGACCCCGTGATGATCAACGACATGAACATCGTGCGGATAAACAGTTTGACGAGGATCTGCTTGTCCTCGGGCTGCGACACTGCGCCCTCGTGGGTGCGCTGCATGTCGATCGCATTCAGGAAATAGCCGTTTGTCACCTCGACCGAATGGGTCTTGATCACCCGCCATGTCTGCAGCTCGCCAAATCCGTCATGGATATCAATCAGCTGGTCCTTGAAAGGGCCATCGGTGTCTGGATTCAGCTTTTTCAGTGCCCGCCCGGATTTGCGGAACATCGAGGACATGCCAGTCTCTTCGTAGTTCAGACGCGACCCGAGGCGGGTGTGTTTCTTGGCTTCTATGGCCACGACCATGTCACGGACAAAGGCCTCATAAATGGCCTCGTCCGGCAATTGATCACCGTCGGCATCCCAACCATCCAGGGCTTCAACCGTCAGGGGAAGCGTCTCTGAAACAATGCCGTTTTCGACCGATCGAAACAGCATCGACGCGATCGGGATTACAAAGGAAAGGAGAACAAAGACCAAAAGGGGCGCAATAAGCATCAGCGCACGCATCTTTTGGCGTCGAAGTGATCGAGCGAGGGATTGCTTTAGCGGCGTGCCATCGGCTGCCAGCATCGGTCCGTCTTGCGTCGCGTTGGCCATCTCTGCCCCAGTCATTCAAGTGGTGCAGAGGCCGGGAAACCGGCCCCTGCAGTATTAGATTTCGCGATTACTTAGCCAGCCACGCCTGGAATTTGGCGTCGATGTCATCACGGTAGTCGGCCCAGAACTCGTAGTTGTAGAGGAAGGTGTTCTGCGCGTTGTTGGGGTCGGTCGGCATGTGCGGCGCCATTTCGATGCCCAGTTCAGCGTGCTGGCCAACCAGCGGCGCCGAGGAGGCACGCGCAGGACCGTAGGAGATGTACTTGGCCTGATCGGCAAGACGCTGGGTGTCGGTTGCGAACATGATGTAGTCCAGAGCACGCTTCTGACGCTCTTCGGACAGACCGGCGGGGATGATCCAGCCGTCAAGATCGAACACCTGCGCGTCCCAAAGCATGGCAACAGGCTGCTTCTGCTCTTCGATCACGCTGAACAGACGACCGTTATAGGTCGAACCCATGACGATTTCGCCATCCGCCAGCAGCTGCGGTGTGTCAGCACCGGCAGACCACCAGACAACGCTGTCTTTGATGGTGTCGAGCTTGGCAAGCGCGCGGTTCTGGCCTTCTTCGGTTTCCAGCACGTCATAGACGTCATCCTTGGCGACGCCATCACAGAGCAGAGCCCATTCAACATTGTTGATCGGGCGCTTTTCGAGCGCGCGTTTGCCGGGATATGCATCCAGATCGAACACGGCGCAGATATCTGTCGGCGGTGTGTCGCCAACCATATCGGTACGATAGCCGAAGGTTGTCGAATAAACGATCTGCGGAATGAAGCAGTCGCTGACCAGCAGGTCGCCGAAGTCCTCAGACGCGGAGGTTCCGTCCGGTGCCGCAGCAAGCTGTGTATCGGCATCGATTTCCAGCGCCAGGCCTTCGTCGCACAGACGGATGGCGTCAGAGGCAACCACATCGACCACGTCCCAGGTGACGTTGCCGGCTTCGTTCATGGCGCGCAGTTTTGCGACGGCCTCGGCCGAGCTGTCATCGTTCAGGATGGTCACGCCGGACTTCGCAGAATAGGGCTCGTGATAGGCCTTCAGCTGCGACTTTGAATAGGCGCCACCCCAAGAAACGATCGTCATTTCTTCAGCCATAGCACCACCAGCGGCGGTCACACAGGCTGCTGCCATCAACAGTGTGTTCTTCAGTTTCATTTGGTATCTCCCAGTTGTCCCGAATTTTGTTTATTTGGTTGGCTCACGGGTTATCACCAACCACTTGCCTAGAAGCAGCCTTGCCGACGGGGCGCGTGTTTTACGCGTCCAGCGCCCGACAATCCTGTGTTAGCCAGCCGATTTCGATTTCTTCGCCTGGCTTGAGCCTTACTGCATCCGGAGCATTCCGTGTTTTGACGATAAAGTCGTCATTTCCGGCAACCGACATGCGGAAGCGAAAGACGTCACCCATGTAAATGAACTCTTTCACCTGCGCCTTCAGCGTGTGCGCATCGCTGTGCAGACGGTCTTTGTTGAATTCCACACGTTCGGGGCGGATCGACACCGTGGTGCGTTCGCCCGGACGGGACACGTTGACCGGCATCGCGTCAATTTCCGACCCATCGTCCAGTGTGACGATGCAGGTGTTGCCATTGATCGACTTCACCGTGCCTTCCAGCGTGTTGTTCTCGCCGATGAACTGCGCAACAAAGCTGTTTTCCGGTTCTTCATAGAGCTGGTCAGGCGGCGCAAGCTGCTGGATGCGGCCGTCGTCGAAGACGGCGACGCGGTCGGACATTGTCAGCGCTTCGGTCTGGTCATGGGTCACGTAAACCGTGGTGATGCCCAATTCATGGGCGAGTCTGGTGATTTCGAACTGCATATGTTCGCGCAGCTGTTTATCCAGCGCGCCAAGCGGTTCGTCCATCAGCACCAGTTCGGGTTCAAAGACCAATGCGCGGGCCAGTGCGATCCGCTGCTGCTGCCCACCCGAAAGCTGCGCCGGGCGACGATTCCCGAAATCGCCCATCTGCACCATATCCAGTGCGCGCTTCACCTTTGCCTCGCGATCGGACTTGCCGATCTTGCGAACCTCCAGCGGGAAAGACAGGTTTTCCGCAACGGTCATATGCGGGAACAGCGCATAGTTCTGGAACACCATGCCAATGCCGCGCTTGTGGGGAGGGATGTTGTTGATCGGCTGCCCGTCCAACATGATCTCGCCGTGGGTCGCGGTTTCGAACCCAGCCAGCATCATCAGACAGGTTGTCTTGCCCGACCCCGATGGACCCAACATGGTCAGGAACTCACCCTTGGGCATCGACAGGTTCAAATCCTTAACAACGAGAATTTCACCGTCATAGGATTTTTGCACGCGTTGAAACTCGACGAACGCTGCGTCGTTAGACAAATCGGTCAAGCAGACCCCCCTGTGACGTCATGTTGAGATCCGGTTGATCCGGATCACTCTTTTTGATCGTTCTTTTCTATTAAAGAACAAGGCTAGCCCATAAGGCAATAGAATTGTCTTACATTTTTTCGACATGAAATGCCGGATTTATCGATTTTCAGGTCGCATTCAGGCGCCCCATGTGCCACGCGAGACATTGGTTGCTAGATAAGACCGGTTTTGAGACCCGGGATTGAATCTGAGGGATTGCCGCCAAAGTTCTAAGATTAGTGCAACTCAGGAAAATTGCTTCGACGGACGGATCTGCGCCCAGATTGCAGGCCGCCTCAACAATGGAACTGGTCGATATGCGGACCACGTTTGCCTCGTCTGCCTCTGCAAAAGTGCCGAAGACATCGGTGGACAGACCTGCCTTGGCAAAGGCCAGGCGCAGCGGTTCGTTGACCTCTTCGATATAGGGGGAAAGCAGGGCAAATTTGGAAACGCCAATATCTGCGGCGCAGGCCGCAGCCGCGCGTAGCGGGTTGGTCACAGTGGCCACATTGCAGGTTTTCTGAACCATTTGCTCCACCCTGTCCGATCCGATCACCGAACTGGCCGAAGTGCAGCCATAGCCGACCACCCGAAAGGGCCGCGCCTTGGGAAGCAGATCCGCGGCGGCAGGCAGGGCGGTTTCCATCTCGGCCAATGTGTCAGTTGAAACCGTGGCATTGCTGGGAATGCGCGAGACATAAATCGGGCAGGCACTGGTCGCAAAATGGCTGCGAAAATCCTGCTCTATTGTCTCATCTGTTTGCAAAACAATGAGCCCCATCGGTGGTGCGGCAGGGTCGTCGGCGTCCAGAGTATAGGGCAAGCTGGTCATAATACGGGCATCTCCGGTCCGATCCGCGGGCTGAGGAACCTTGGCTCACCCTCGGTGACAACAATGTTCTCTTCATGCACGAGGATCTTGTTTCCCACCGCAATGCCGGGCTCCAGTGTCAGCACCATACCCGGCTCCAGCACAGTATGATCCGTGGGGATCAAAGAGGGCCATTCGGTCAGCGACATGCCCAGCCCATGGCCCAGCCGACCGGCGTCGGTCCCCTCGGCGTCACGTCGCAGCACATCGTCCATGGCATGGAAAAGGGTTGCCGCCGTGGCGCCGGGGCGTGCCACGGCAAAAGCAGCATCCGAGGCTTCGATCAGACGCGCATGGGCGGATTGAACCTCGGGCGTAGGGGGGCCAATGGACCAGTTGCGATCGAAGTCACAGAAATAGCCGTCCCGGACAAGGCCCGTGTCCAGCATCAAAACATCTCCCTTTGCCAAAGGAACAGGGCGCGCGGGAGAGATCACGTCCTGATACCCGCCCTGCCCGGCCCCGCCGGCCAAATAGGGAACCCAGTCCGCCCCTTCTTCAAGGCACAGGATCTGAAATTTTCGAAACACCTCGTCGAGCGGCACCCCTGAACCGGCAATCTCGGACACGCGCGCGAAAGCACGGCCGCCAATCGCGCAGGCATTTTCAATCTTGGCGATTTCTGCTGCGGATTTCACCATGCGCAGGGCACGCATTATTCCCTGATCACCGGCGACTTTCCGACTGCCTAAAGCGGCTTTCACCCGAACCAGGTCCGCCAGCGGCATACGCGCATGGGTTTCGTGGCCGTCCGGCATGCCAATCGTGGCGTCTGAAGCGGTGAGTTCCATGATCGTATCTGCCAGCAGCGATACCCCGTCATCCTCCAGATCAGGCGCGCTCCAGGTGCGGATGTCTTCGATCCAGGTCTCACCCATAAGCGCGGCCCCGATGGACGGTATCACGGCAACAGGTTTGCCTGTGGCGGGAACCAAAAGGAACCAAGGGCGGCTCGGGCTTTCCCAAAACCGCGTCAGATACCCGGTAAAATAGCGCAGCTCAGGTTCGGTCGTCAAAAGCAGGGCCGACAATCCACGGGTCGCCATCAGAGACTGGGCGCGGCGGGTGCGCGTTTCAAATTCGGCGGGTTGGAACCCGCTCATTCGGCGGCCTCGGACAGAAAGCACAACACGCGCGCGTCGGCATCGATGCCCAGCGCACTGCGGATATCCTCGTGAAGGAGAGCCGCGACACCGGCGCCACCAGACGCCGTTGTGGCCAGCCCGGAACGCGCCAACAGCGGCAGACATTCGCTGACCTCTGCGTCACTCACCGTCAGGAAATCATCTGCGTCCCGGCCCAATCCATTCAGCGCGATCAGCGAGGGTTCCTTGCAATCCAGCCGCCCCATGATGCTGTCGGGACCATCGGCAAAGACGCTTTTGCCGGCTTCGATACTGGCCTGCAGCGCCGGTGCCGCATCCGGCTCAACAACGATGATACGGGGTGCATCGCCCCAAACCTTGCGCGCGTAGGCGGCAACCGCGCCCGCAAGACCGCCAACACCGGCCTGGAAAAAGATATGGGTTGGTGGCTCGGGGCATTGCGCCGCGGCCTCGGCGGCCATCTGAAGATAACCCTCCATCAGCACCCGCGGCAGATCCATGTAGCCCTCCCAGGAACTGTCGGACAACAAAATCCACCCGTTGGCTTCTGCGGCCTTCATCGCCGCCTCCATGCTGGCCGCGTAGTCCGCACCGGCACGCACAACCTCGGCCTGTTGCGCCTTCAGGCGGTCGGCAAAGCTTTCGGGCACCGTGTCGGCAATATAGACAACGGCCTTCGCACCGAAGATGCGCGCCCCGGCGGCAACACTCATTCCGTGATTGCCCGCGCTGGCCGTCACGTAGGTGCGCCCCTGCAGGGTTGTGGCCTGCGGCTCGGCCGATTGCTCTTCGGCGTGGCAGGCAATGACATAGGCCGCCCCAAGCGCTTTGAATGAGCCCAGATTCATCCGCGCTCTTTCGTCCTTGACCCACAGTTTTGCCACCGGGGCCAGCCCAGTGGAATTAACCAGAGGGGTTTCACGCGCGGCAGGGCAAAGGCCCAGAAGCTTGGCGACCTTTGTTTCATCCTCAGAGGGATAAGGGGCTGTCGGCGCCAATTTCGGCCCGCCCCGGTAAGGGTTTGAAATAATCCGCACGAGGGGCCCTCCATCTGTTCGCCCGCTGACGTGATACGAATTGTTGAACCAAGTCAACTTTACTCACGGCAACGGCACCCAGCTGAACAAAAGTTTAGCTACTTTGCCGTGAAGCAATCGACAATTGTTTAAGGAATTTGGCTCAAACCAGTCAGCAAGCGGTTCAAGAGGAGACCTAAGTTGCCTGGCTGTATGTGTATGAATTTGGTTCCTGAAGTTCGGACTTCCGGCGCGTTGAAAACTCTGTTTCCCGCATCGAACGCGCCTGTAGTGGATGAAGCAGAAACAGGGGCAAAGGCATGACAATTAACAAAAAGCCCTCCAAATTCAGGCTCCGGTTGTTTTCAAGCATTGGCTCCCAGATCACCATGATCCTTATTATCATGGGCGGAGCCATGGCCATGGTTGGTGTCATGGTGTCCTTTGTTTTCGACCGGGTTTCAGCTGACATGGACCTCCTGAACCAAGACATGCTGCCGCGTCTCGAAGTCAGTGCAGCGCTGACGGATGCCGCAGGGCTAACCAGCGAATCCATGACCAATATCCTGCTTGCCGCCGACGGGGTTGAACTGGAAGCGGCCCGCGCCCAAACAACAGAAGCCAACAGTCGGCTGGAAGCTGGAATCGCAAACCTTCCGGACGCGATGCGCCCCGATTTCAATTCTTCCGCCGACAATGCGTCGTCCTCTCTGGAAACGCTGCTGGCATCGCGGGAAGCGGCTTTTGCAAGTGCCGCTCGCATTGAGGAACAGATCTCGGCGCTGCAAGTCCACAGCCGCGCGCTTCAGGCGCATTTGTTTGAAGCCGCCAGTTCAGCGTCGCTGGAGCTGACATCTGGGGCTGAAAACACGATTACGCGGATCGACAGCACCCTGTCGAACCTTGTGGAAGAACAATTCAACGGTTTGCAAACGCTGCTGGAGGCGCAGGCCGACATCAACCTCCTGGCGGGCATGTCCGTTGGTCTGGGGCTGGTTCGTGGCGTCCCGATGAAAAAGAGCATGAAGAAAACCGCGGCGGCCTCGAGCGCCCGGCTGACAGAGTTTTTGGCCAATCTGGACGCCATGGAGCTGGGCCCGGAAGAAAGCGCCGTCATAAGCGATTCCGTTCAGGTCTTTGAAAACATGATGACCGCCAGCAGATCCGAACAAAAGGCTCTCAGCAAAGAGGTGCTGGTGGCCCGCGAGGCCAGCGCTGAGACTCTGACCGGCGCAATCAATTTGCGGGTTGAAGCGCTGACAACCGCCGCCGAACAGAGCAGCGCCAGCAACCGCGAAGCTGTTCAAAGCCTGTTGGACAACGAAGTCGGCATGCTGAACAAGCTTCTGGAAGTGAACACGCTGATCAATTCCCTGCAATTGGCCGCCCTGCGAGTGGTCACGGCAGATGACATCGCACAGGTGACCTCTGCGGCGGCGCCGCTGGAGGCTGCGGCGATGGACCTGCAAGGGTTCATCGGCCTTAATGGCGGGCTGATTGACGAAGACATCCGGAACCTTTCTGCGCAGGCGGAATCCGAAACCGGACTGGCCGCTGCACGCATTGCTGCACTCTCCGCTCAAAGTGACACGGTTGCCGCCTCAAACGCGGCCGCTCAGGCGGTTGGTGGCATTGCCCATCAAGCTGCCGAACTCAGCGTACAAAGCCAGGGGGCGATTGCTGACATGGCCTTGGCCGTGACCGAAGATGTGGCAGCCGCAGAGGAGCAATTGTTCACCCTGTTTGGGGCCTCGGCAGCGGTTCTGCTGGTCTCCATCCTGCTGACCCGCATACTTGTCACCCGCCCGCTTGCCAAAGTCAGCATTGCAACCGAGCGTCTTGCCGAAGGCAATCTTAGTCCGATTGAGGGGTTCAAACGGTCCGGTGATGAGATCCGCCGCATTGCCGCCGCCCTGTCGGTATTCCGGGATAACCTCGTTGAAAAAGACAAGATGGCCAAGGCCACCGAGACTGAGCGCCAGAAGCGGCGGGCCGATCAGGAAGCAGCCGTGACCGCAATCGGCAATGGGCTGGAAAAACTCTCCCGTGGGGATTTGACCGTCCGCATCGAAGAGCCGATGAGCGAGGGCTATGGCAAGCTTCGTGACGATTTCAACACGGCCTTGGGTACGTTGAGCTCGACCGTCCGGGACGTTGTTGGCGCTGCCGGCAGCATTCGCAAAGGTGCATCAGAAATCACCAAGGCCTCGGATGATCTGTCGCAACGCACCGAAAGCCAGGCGGCCACTTTGGAGCAGACCACGGCAGCCCTTGAGGAACTGACCGAAAGCGTCAAGTCCGCCGCCGACGGCGCCCGAAGTGTTGAGACCGTCGTGATCGAGGCGCAGGATGAAGCCGAAGTCAGCGGCAAAGTCGTACAGAATGCGATCTCTGCAATGACCGAAATCGAAGAATCGGCGCAGAAAATTTCGCAAATCATCGGTGTCATCGACGACATCTCCTTCCAGACAAACCTCTTGGCGCTGAACGCGGGCGTCGAAGCGGCGCGCGCAGGTGAGGCCGGTCGCGGATTCGCGGTTGTAGCCTCCGAAGTTCGCGCTCTGGCACAGCGTTCATCCGATGCGGCCAGTGAGATCAAAACCTTGATCGGGGACAGCTCCAAACAGGTGGAACAGGGTGTGGACCTTGTCGGCAAAGCCGGCGGAGCACTGGATACCATTGTCGCGCGTGTCAGCCATATTTCGCAATTAGTCTCAGAGATCGCAGCCGGAGCCAGCGAACAGTTCAACGGGCTGAGTGAAATCAACATCGGGATGACCCAGTTGGACCAGGTGACCCAGCAGAATGCGGCAATGGTTGAACAGGCCACCGCCGCCAGCCATCTGCTGAACAGCGACGCCGACGGGCTATCCGGGCTGGTGACCTATTTCTCGATCAATACCGCTGGTGAGGGCGGTGCGCAGGTAACCGCATCTATGGACTGGCCGGATCAGGCCAAGCCTTGGCCCAATTGCGCCTGACATCAATTCTGCGAACCGGGTCTCGCGAAGCCATCTGCGGGACCCTGCTGCATCTCATGCAGCGGACCGTTGGCCGAACATCCCCTGCCCTGGTCGCCGACCAACGCGACACGGGGCGCTAGTGTTTGAACCTGCGGGAACAACAGTGCCGCAACATCATGTGAGCATCCAGTCCTCTGGGCCGGATACACCGTAGCAAACGACCCCGGCTTGGACCTGCATTTGTCAATCCGAGGCGACAGGCATGTTTGAAGCATGTTGTGCATTGTGGTTTAATGTCGGCAAATTACTGTCTGTTCTCAATCAGAAACAATTTGCACGCATCTCACTTGACGGTTCCCATGAAAATCAATCCCACCCCCTTGAGCGGTCTCTTTGTGATTACGCCCGCGCGCTTTGGAGATCACCGTGGTTTCTTCTCGGAGAGCTGGAACAAGTCCAAGATCCTCGCAGAAGGGTTGGACCTGCCCGAATTTGTGCAGGACAATCACTCGCTGTCGCAGGAGGTTGGCACGGTGCGTGGCCTACATTTTCAAAGCCCGCCGCACGCGCAGGGAAAGTTGGTGCGCTGTGGTCGAGGAGCGGTTTTTGATGTGGCCGTGGACATCCGCAACGGCAGCCCAACTTATGGTCACTGGTTCGGAACAGAACTGTCTTTTGACAATGGCAAGCAGCTGTGGATCCCCGAAGGGTTCTTGCACGGGTTCATGACCCTGCAGAAAGAAAGCGAAATAGCCTATAAATGCACCGCCCATTACGCACCAGAATACGATGGGGCCATTAAATGGAATAGCTGCGGAATTGATTGGCCAATCGAGAACATTTCTCCGGTGATTTCTGATAGGGATGAAAACACACAGCCGTTTTGCGACTTTGTCTCACCGTTTGAATTTGAAGGGTAGCGCGACATGAAGATCCTGGTGACCGGCGGTGCGGGGTTCATTGGCTCGGCTGTTGTACGGCTGGCAGTGTCTCGCGGGCATGAGGTCGTCAATCTGGACGCCCTAACCTATGCGGCATGTCTCGATAACGTAGCCTGCGTTGCCAACAGCCCGCGCTATCAATTCGCCCATGTGGACATTCGCGATCGCGCCGCGCTGGACGCCTGCTTCACAAAACATCGCCCCGACGCAGTCCTGCATCTGGCGGCCGAAAGCCACGTGGATCGTTCGATCGACGGGCCGGCTGATTTCATAGACACAAACATTACCGGCACCTTCAACATGCTGGAAGCCGCACGCAAGTTCTGGATGGGCGCAGGCAAACCGCAGAGCTTTCGCTTTCACCATATCTCCACTGATGAGGTCTTCGGGTCACTGCCCATTGACCCGGCAGTGCAGTTCACCGAAGACACCGCCTATGACCCGCATTCGCCCTACTCTGCCTCCAAAGCGGCCTCTGATCATCTGGTGCGCGCATGGCATGAAACCTATGGCCTACCGGTCATTCTGACCAATTGCTCCAATAATTACGGCCCCTTCCAGTTTCCTGAAAAACTGGTTCCAGTGGTTATTCTCAACGCCCTCGCCGGTAAGCCTTTGCCGATTTACGGTGATGGATCAAACATCCGCGACTGGCTCTATGTCGAAGATCATGCCGATGCGCTTTTGCTGGTCGTTGAAAAAGGCGATGTTGGGCGCAGCTACAATATTGGCGGCGAGAGTGAGCGCACAAATCTTGAATTGGTGCAAACACTCTGCGCCATTCTTGACAGTCGACACCCCAAAGCCTCCGGCAGTTATGCAGGTCAGATCACCTTTGTTACAGACCGCCCTGGCCACGATGCGCGCTATGCAATCGCTCCGGACAGAATTCGCCAGGAACTGGGCTGGCAGCCATCTGTGACCCTCGAAGAAGGGCTGGAGAAAACTGTCGAATGGTATCTGAGCAATGCGCCATGGTGGCGTAAGCTGCAGGACCGCAAGGGTGTGGGCACGCGGCTTGGGATCGATGCATGATCCTCGTTTTTGGTAAAACGGGTCAGGTCGCAACAGAGTTGCAAATCCTGGCTCCGACGGCACGGTTTCTGGATCGCGCAGCGGCGGACCTTGCAGATCCTGCGGCCTGCGCCCGGATGATCCGCCAGATCAAGCCAAGGGCGGTTATCAATGCGGCGGCCTATACCGATGTCGACAAGGCAGAGCAGGAAGAGGCAGCAGCGGCGCGCATCAATAGCGCAGCACCGGGCGCAATGGCCGCAGCCTGCGCCGCGCTGGACATCCCCTTTGTTCATATTTCGACGGACTATATTTTTGATGGCACCGGCAGTAGGCCTTGCCTGCCGCATGATCCAGCGGCCCCGCTTGGGGCCTATGGGCGCACAAAACTGGCAGGTGAGAACAATGTGAAAAAGGCCGGGGGGAGATGGGCAATTCTGCGCACCTCCTGGGTGTTCTCGGCCCATGGCAACAATTTCCTCAAGACGATGCTGCGCCTTTCTGCCCAGCGCGAAACAGTGTCGATTGTTGCCGATCAGATCGGGGGGCCAACACCGGCGCGCGATGTTGCAGCCGCCTGTCTTGAGATCACCTCGCAGCTCATGAATGACCGTGAAAAAACCGGGACCTATCACTTTGCCGGCACACCCGATGTCAGCTGGGCCGAATTTGCCCGCGTGATAATCAAGGCCGCAGATCTGACCTGTAAGGTCACGGACATTCCATCAAGCGCCTATCCAACCGCCGCCAAACGCCCCGCAAACAGCCGTTTGGGCTGTGACGCGACATCAAAGGCATTTGGCCTCCGGCGACCCGACTGGCGCCGCGCCGTCATTTCCATTGAAAAACAGTTGAGAGAGCACCCATGACACAGCGCAAAGGCATCATCCTTGCCGGCGGATCTGGCACGCGGCTTCACCCTCTGACGATGGCTGTCTCCAAGCAATTGATGCCGATCTATGACAAGCCAATGATCTACTACCCGCTGTCGGTTCTCATGCTCACCGGCATCCGCGAGATTGCGATCATCACCACGCCCGAGGATCAGGCGCAGTTCAGGCGGCTCCTTGGCGATGGGGCCAATTGGGGTCTTTCGCTCACATATATCGCCCAGCCCTCCCCAGATGGGCTGGCCCAGGCCTATCTTCTCGCCGAAGGGTTTCTCGATGGCGCGCCGTCCGCGATGGTCTTGGGCGACAACATCTTCTTTGGCCACGGCTTGCCCGAAATGCTCTGGGCTGCGGATGCCAAGAAGACCGGCGGGACTGTCTTTGGCTACCATGTTGCCGATCCCGAACGTTACGGCGTGGTGAAATTCAACAGCGAAGGCACCGTCGAGCAGATAATCGAAAAGCCCGACGTGCCCCCGTCAAACTATGCCGTCACGGGATTGTATTTCCTCGATGCAGAGGCACCGGCCCGCGCTCGGGAGGTCAAACCGTCAAAACGGGGGGAGTTGGAAATTGTAACCCTCCTCGAAAGCTATCTCGACGAGGGCACGCTATCGGTTGAACGCATGGGGCGAGGCTTTGCCTGGCTGGACACCGGCACGCATGGCTCATTGCTGGATGCAGGAAATTTTGTGCGAACCCTGTCCCTGCGTCAGGGCATGCAATCCGGCTGCCCGGAAGAAATCGCCTACCTGAAAGGCTGGATCGATGACGCCAAAATGGCAGAACACGCGGAGCTATTTAAAAAGACGGAATACGGCAAATACCTGAATTCGCTCATCGCTTAACCCGGCCCAAAACGTCATGCAGCCACGGCAGTCAGACGTTCTGACGGGCCAGAGCCTGCCCCGGAATACTGCGGCCGGGCAGCCCAGCGTCGCGGTACAGGTTTTTCCTGCTGACCGAAAAATGATCCTGCAAAGGCGCGATAGGCTCGGGTCCGGCCACAAATGGGACGCGTCGCAGGCCAGCGCAAAATTCTGAATTGACTACATAAAAACTCACCGTCGCCTGCCCGTTCGCTACGCTCCGCGCAACTGGAACATGCCCGACGCCAGCAGGACCTTCTCTAACCTGACAATAGGCTGACAAACTGGTTCAGGCTCTTTTTCGGACGTCGCGGCTATGAATGAGGCAAGGGCCCGTTTTTCAGCCCTATCAGTCCAAAAGGAGAAATAGATGACCCAGAACACTTCGCGAATTCCGCTGTCACGTCGGACTGCAATGCTGCGGATTGGTGGCGCTGCAGTGGCTGCTTATACCATTCCCTCGATGACTGTGTTGTCGACCGCTCATGCGAGCACCGCAAGCGCTGCAAGTGCTGCAAGTGCTGCAAGTGCCGCAAGCGCGGCAAGTGCTGCCAGCGCCGCTAGTGCTGCCAGCGCGGCAAGTGCTGCCAGCGCGGCAAGTGCCGCAAGTGGGCCCAGCAGTGCAAGTAGCCCTTCTTCGGCAAGCGGCCCCAGTGGTCCGGATTACTCTGGCATCGTTGATGGCAGTAGCTGCACCTCTGCAGGAGGCAGCTTTGATGCCGGGGCAAACACCTGTACCGTATCCAAGTAAGCCGCCATCACGCCCGGCAATGGTCCCCCCGGCGCAGAAGGGGCAAAAGCGGCTCTTGGCTTTGGCACGGGAAAGGACAAACACGTGACGCGTATCACTCATGTCACCTATTCTGGCCTGCAATCCCCTATTGCCTTTTGCGATGCCGAAGAGCTGGAGCAGTTGATAGGCGAGATCATTCCGTCTTGGCCAACCGCTCCCAGTGAGACCGGGGATTGCCCTGCGGCTTTTGCCAGCCTGTCCCCGGCGGGGGTAGGCAAATGGCGCGTTGCACTTCAGTCAGACCAGCAGCGAGAGCGGGTCTGGAATAATGTCGATGCCATTTGTGACCTGATTTCCGAAATGGCCTGGCAACAGGTGCAGGCCGCGCCGGACATGTTGTGTCTGCACGCAGCGGCGGTGGCGTTTGGCGATCGGTTGGTCGTGTTTCCCAATGCCCGGCGGGCGGGGAAATCCACGCTGTCTATTGCCTTGGCGAAATTGGGACTGCCGCTGTTTACCGACGATTTCCTACCCGTGGAAATCGCTGCTGAGGATGGCAGGTTGATTGGTGTTGCCAACGGGATTGCACCGCGCCTGCGGCAGCCCGTGCCAGATACGTTTTCCGATGATTTCAAATCTTGGGTGGCGCGCAACCCGGGGCCGGAAAACGACCAGTATAAATATCTCACTGGGTTGCCGCTTGCCTCTGGCCAAACCCGCCTGCCCCTTGGCGCAGTCGTCGTGCTGGACCGGCAAGAGCAACCGACGATATCCCGACTGGACCCCGCCGCACCCGCCGAAGTCGTCAAAGCCCTGATCACGCAGAATTTCTCGCGTGATCAACATGCCGGCCGCATTCTGAAATCTGTTGAGGCCGTGACCCAGGCCTTGCCGCTGTTTCGCTTGGTGTATTCCTGCGCCGAAGAGGCCGCAGCCTGTCTTGCAGATCACCCACTTTTGCAGGACCTGCCCCAGGCCCAGATGGCGCAACGCCCGTCAGACGAACCGGCCCAAACCTATCACCGCACACCGCAACCCGCCGAAAATTTCGACCCCGAAGCGATCTATCGGCACGCTCGAGATTTGGTAGAAACCGCGGTCGACGGGACGCAGTTTTTGGTGGATGGGCAGGGAAATGCCATTCATCAGCTGAACACAGGATCAATGGCGATCTGGCGCATCCTTGCACAGCCGGCACGCCTGAACGAGGTGGTCGAGGTTCTCTCCGCCGCTTTTCCCCATACGGATCTGCGACAAATACAGACAGATGCAACACAATGCTTGCACCAATTGGCTGCGGCGCGGTTGATTGAGACGGACAAGACACAAGAAACACCGGGTGGCGAGACCGATTGACACAAGCGAATAAGATATCCCGGCGCCAAGCTCTGGCCCGCCTCGGGCTTGGGGTATCTGCCGCCTATGTGTCGCCCGCCGTGATCGGGCTGAGCCAAGCGCGCGCGTCAACGCCTTCACCAGCCAGCAAAGCCTCACCCGCGAGCAGAGCCTCATCGCCCAGCCCAGCGTCGCGATCCAGCGGAGCCTCGCGACCATCGCCGACCTCTGCGCCGTCAGGTCCGGACAGAAAAGGCACCGGATCATCATCCGTTTCAGGCCCTTCCGGCGCCCGAGATGAATGCAGGGTGACCGGCAGCGGAGGGCAAATGACCATCACGAGACAGGAGTATCGCCAAGCCCAGACCGCAATCAGGCAAGGCAAAGCGCGCCCGTTGAATGAGATCGTCAAGATTGCCCGCCAACGTTATCCGGGACAGCCCGTTCGCGTCGGGTTCTCTGCAGGAACAGCAGAACCGCGCTACCACATCCAGATCGTGACTGACAAAGGCGCTGTTGTCTCGGTTACTGTCGCCGCTGGGTCCGGCACCGTCCTCTCGGCACGGAGGTGCTGATGCGAGTCTTGATCGTCGAAGATGAACCGAAGATTTCCGACCTGATCGCCGCCGTTTTGGAGGGTGAGGGATTCATTTGCGAAGTGGCGCAGGATGGTGAGGAAGGCTGGTTCCTTGGCAGTACTGAAACCTATGTCGCGGCCATTCTGGATATCGGGCTTCCCAAGCTGGACGGGCTGACAGTGCTGAAAAACTGGCGCAATGAAAGGGTGAATATGCCGGTCATCCTGCTGACCGCGCGCAGCAGCTGGAACGAACGTGTCGCCGGAATTGATGCCGGGGCTGATGACTATCTGGGCAAGCCCTTCCAAATGGAAGAGCTGGTTGCCCGCCTTCGCGCGCTGCTGCGTCGCGCCGGAGGGCAAAAATCCACGCTGCTGGAGGCCGGCGAGGTGCGGTTGGATCTGAAACGCGTCCAAGTCACCCGCGCCGGGCGCCCTATCAAGTTGACCCCTTTGGAATATCGCTTGCTGGCCTATGTGATGCACAATCCCAATCGGGTTATCAGCCAGTCTGAGTTGGCCGAAAACATCTATTCGCGCGACCAGGAACCCGACAGCAATGCACTCGAAGTTCTGGTCGGCAGGTTAAGGCGCAAATTGGGGGGTGACATCATCGAAACCCGCCGTGGGTTCGGTTATGTCTTTACCAGGCACGAAACATGACCTCCTCGCTCAGGTTCCGCCTTCTTCTATTGTCGTTGATGTCGATTGCTGCTGCGCTCCTCTCGACCGCGCTTGTCCTTAACGTCTTGTTCCAAAACTACTTTGAAGACCGTATAGAACACGAATTACGCACACATCTCTATATGATCACCGGCCAGGTGGGATTGGATGAACAGGGCGAAATTGCAGTGGCGCCAATTTCCGACCCGCGGTTTTCACAGCCACTATCGGGCTATTTCTGGCAGATCCAGGTGGGGGATGCAGCGGCGCAGCTTTCCCCTTCGCTCTGGGCCGCACCGCTGGTGCTTGATCGCCCGCCCCCTGCCGGACAGGTGCAATATGAAACTGTAAACACCAGTGAAGAAACCGCTGTCTCGACGGCAAGCTGGCGGGTGCTGCTTGGCGCCGCAGAAAACCCGCAGGACGTGATCGTGACCGTCGGGATGGACCGCTCTGATATCGATATGTCCACCGCCGGATTCTTGAAAAGCTCGGCAATCTGGCTTGCGATCATGGGGGCCTTTCTGATGGTGGGCGGATGGTTGCAGGTCCGGCTTGGCCTCAGGCCGCTGGAAAAGGTCCGCTCGGAAGTCACCCGGATTATGACCTCGCCTAAATCCCGCCTGTCGCAGGACTATCCACGCGAGGTGCAGCCATTGGCCAGCGAGGTGAACACCCTGTTGGAAGCAAATGAGGCCGCGCTGACCAAGGCGCGCACGCATTCCGGAAATCTGGCACATGGGTTGAAAACCCCTCTGACAGTTCTGCAAAGCACCGCCCATCAGCTGCGAGAAACAGGGCAAGCCCAGATTGCCTCAGAGGTCGAGGTGGAGTTGGAAAACATGCGCCACATCGTCGAGCGCGAGCTTGCCTCGGTGCGCAATAATTCCACCACTCGACGGTTCAGCCCGGTCCGGCCATCAGCCCTGCGCCTTGTGGAGGTGCTGAAACAACAACCCAATGCGGCGCATATCAATTGGAAGTTGGATCTGTCAGAGGATGTGCTGGCGCCATTCGACATCCATGATTTGACCGAACTGCTGGGCAACCTGATGGACAATGCCATGAAGTGGACACGCGATCAGATCCATGTGTCGACGGGGCATGAACGGGATCACGACATGTTGTGTGTCGAAGACAACGGCCCGGGGATCTCTCCGGATCGTCGCGGCCTGGTGCTAGAGCGTGGGGAGCAGCTTGTCGTTGATCCCGAAGGGGCCGGGCTGGGCCTGGCAATCGTAAGCGATATGGCAAAAAATGCCGGTTGCACACTGAGCTTGAACACCAGTGAAACAGGCGGTTTATCCGTCAAATTAATCTGGTCGAATTTCACTTCATCGTCATAGCGGGCGGTGGCAGAGTTTTTGGGTTCCGTGACGGCTTGAACCGGGCGAGGTCCCGCCTGTCCGATTGGTTTGATTATACCACACCCCAGCAGACCCCGGCCGACGTGACAGTGTTCCAGCTTTCACGGTATTGTTGGTGCCCGCAGGGCGTTGTTGCAGAACTCCCTCTTGATGCCTGACTACCCCTTTCCCCTCTGAACTTAGGCGACACGGACGATCTCGGCGACGCCGAGTGCATTGAAGCGGTTGATGAGGGCGATGCGGATATGGATTTCGGCGGTTTGGCGGTCAGGGTCTCTTGCAGAAATGCGCTCGCCGAAAGCTTTCAAACAACGCATCTTTGCCTCAACCCGGCTCCGGGCGTGGTATCCCGTCCAGCGTTTCCAGAAGGCTCGGCCGTAGTGCCGGGTGGCGCGCAAGGTTTCGTTTCTGACCTGTGCCGCCGGGCAGTTCTCTTTCCACGGCCGACCATTCTTGCGGATAGGGATAATCGGAGCGGCACCACGCTCGATGATGGCCGAGTGGCAACGGCGCGTATCATAGGCTCCGTCTGCGGTCACGCTGCTGATCTCTTCGTCCTTCGGGATCTGATCGAGCAGTTCCGGCAGGCCCGGGCTGTC
>FREY01000005.1 GCA_900143635.1 Rhodobacteraceae bacterium Alg231-04 | reverse complement strand
GCACGTTCCCACGCGTTACTAACCCGTCCGCCGCTCACTCCGAAGAGTGCGCTCGACTTGCATGTGTTAAGCCTGCCGCCAGCGTTCGTTCTGAGCCAGGATCAAACTCTCAAGTTGAAAGCAGATTGCTCTGCTATCCTTGACGTTCGAACCTCTGCACATCTCCAATACTCAAGGCCACCTTTGGGGGCAGGCCTCTATGTTCACCCGGCTAAGGATTGAACACGTATCGGAAGTCATCTGTCTGTATGTGCTTCTGGTTTCATCAGAAACCGAAAGCCGTACAAACAGTGAAGCTGACACTAGATCATCGAAACCCTAAGGTCCCTACTAGCGTGATATACAGAAGTCTGATCCATCGAATGAACCAAACCGCCCGCATATCTCTTCATCTATCATCAATGTCAAAGAGCAACACCAAAAGTCCAAAACAAGACCGATGCGCCAATTTCCCAGCGCGCCCGCCTCACAATCCCTCAAGATGTCCCCGTCTCTCCGAGGCGTCCAACCGTCTCTCCGGCCCGTCCCAGCGTCTCTCCGCCGTGTCCCCCGTGCGCCTCAGCAGCGCCGGTAGAGGGGGTTCTAAGGTTAGACGACCAAACCCGCAACACCAAAATCACCGAAAATCCAAAAAACTCGCGGAAAGATCGAAAATCACATGAAAACAACGACTTGAGGCAGAGACCGCTCCGCAAAAACCCGCCAAGCAACCCCAGATCACCCGCAAACAAACACCCAACCCAAAGAATCCAACCAAACAGCCTGACATACCCACAACCACACTTATCAAATCGAACAGAATCCAAACCAAAACGAGTCGCCAAACAGCAAACCAAACCCAGATCCAAATTCATCTGACCCAAAAACCCGGAGAAGACCGCAATGTGCTCAGCGGCAGTGGCCGATTTCCAACCTCGAAGCCCGCACCGGCCGTCCTTATATATACCTCACAGAGAGGCACAGCTCCGAGATCGGCTGGCCGTCACCCCATTCAAGACCCACCCCGCGCCACTTCCACCTGTCCTTCCTTAAGACATTCCGCCAAACTGATTTCCAATTCAGGCGGAGAGAGCAGACACTATGATCGAGTTGAGAGACCTGCAGATCCTCACCGCTTTGGCGCGGCACCAGCATTTCGCAAAGGCCGCGCAGGATTGTGGCATGTCGCAGCCTGCCTTCTCCATGCGGATCCGAAATCTGGAGGAAAAGCTGGGACTGTCCATCGTGCGCCGGGCTAACCGGTTTCAGGGGCTGACCGAAGAAGGTGAGATGATTGTCCGCCGGGCGCGCTCCATTCTGGATGATGCACGCGCATTGGAAGAAGAAATTGCCGCCTCGCGCGGTGAGGTCACCGGAACACTCACCTTGGGGGTGGTGCCAACAGCGACAGCCTTCGCCGCACAGGTGGTCGATCAGGTGCGGCAGGCCTACCCCCGCATTCTGGCCCATGTGGAGGTCACCACCTCGGTTTCCATTCAGCAACGGCTTTATGATGGCACGATTGATGCTGGTATTACCTATTCCGACAGTATTGGCGCAGACCTGGTTTCGATCCAGCCGCTTTACGAGGAAAGCTATGTGCTGATGGCCCCACATGCTATGGTCGCGGATAGACACACCGATATTAGCTGGGCAGAGGCCGCTGAGCTGCCGCTAAGCCTTTTGGATCATCAGATGCAGAACCGCCGTATTCTGGATGCCATCTTTGAAGAACAGGGGCTAAAGCCGCAGGTGGTTTCGCAGTCCAATGGCTTCATGGCTTCAATGGTTCTGGCACGGGGCGGAACAGTGGCGACCATCCTGCCACGTGCCTTGGCTGATGCATTAGGTCCGATCGAGGATACTCGGATTTTGCCGTTGGTCGCACCTGAACAAGCCCGGCCGATTTGCATTGCCACTTTGAACCGTCAGGCAGAACTGACCACCGTGCGGGCGCTGAAGGAGGTTGTTGCCGCATTTGGCTCATAATTTTACGTTATCATGGCATCCAAAATTCAGATTTGACGATATTCATTCTTGATGACATTCGGAATGAAAACGTCGTGCACTGAAGGAAGGTCACCATGGCACCATTGGATAATAGCAAAGGGATCTGGAAATCCGGCAAGGGCAAAGGGCGCAAAACGCCCAAAGGCCGCCAGGTGGACGATCAGGCCCTCAGCGAAGTTCAGGCCCTGCTTGGGGATCGTCCGCGCAACCGTGATCTTCTGATCGAATTTCTGCACCTGATTCAAGATGCTTATGGTCATCTGAGTGGTGCTCATATCCGCGCTCTGGCCGAAGAGATGCGCACCGGTCAGGCCGAGATTTATGAAGTCGCGTCCTTCTACGCCCACTTTGATGTTGTGCGCGAAGGTGAGACGCCGCCGCCGGCGCTGACCATCCGGGTCTGTGATTCCCTGTCTTGTGAACTGGCTGGCGCCGAGCAGCTGCAAAAAGCACTCGAAGATGGGTTGAACCCCGAAGAAGTCCGCGTGTTGCGCGCGCCCTGCATGGGCCGTTGCGACACCGCGCCGGTGCTGGAAATCGGTCACAACCACATTGATCACGCGACCCCTGAAAAGGTTCTGACCGCAATCAAAGCGGATGACACCCATACCCATGTGCCAGACTATGAAGGCTTTGCCGCCTACGAGGCCGAAGGTGGTTATGCGACCCTGAAAGAGCTGCGCGCCAATGGCGACTGGGAGCAGGTTCAGGCCAAGGTCAAAGACGCGGGCCTGCGCGGTCTTGGTGGCGCTGGTTTCCCGTCGGGCACCAAATGGGGCTTTGTGCGCGCCAATGAAGGCACGCGTTATCTGGCCGTCAACGGCGACGAAGGCGAACCCGGCACGTTCAAGGACCGTTATTACCTAGAACGCACACCGCATACTTTCCTTGAAGGAATGCTGATCGCCGCCTGGGCGGTCGAGGCCGAAAAAGCCTTCATCTATATGCGCGATGAATATCCGGCGGTGCTGAAGATCCTCTCGGATGAGATCAAGGCACTGGAAGCGGCGGGCATCGTCGAAGAAGGCTACATTGATCTGCGCCGCGGTGCGGGCGCCTACATCTGCGGCGAAGAATCCGCGATGATCGAGTCCATTGAGGGCAAACGCGGCGAGCCACGTCACCGCCCGCCCTTTGTGGCGCAGGTCGGCATCTTTGGCCGCCCCACTCTGGTGCATAACGTCGAAACCCTGCTGTGGGTCTGCAAGATCAACCGCGAAGGGCCGGAATGCCTGAATGCAGTTGAAAAGAACGGCCGTAAGGGTCTGCGTTCTTATTCAGTTTCTGGCCGCGTCAAGAACCCCGGCGTTCACTTGCTGCCTGCCGGCTCCACCATCATGGATGTGATCGAGGCCAGCGGCGGCATGCTGGATGGCCATGCTTTCAAAGCCTACCAGCCGGGCGGCCCGTCCTCCGGTCTGCTGCCGGCCAGCATGAACGATATCCCGCTCGACTTTGACACGCTGCAGCCGCATGGCACTTTTATCGGCTCGGCAGCGGTTGTGGTCCTGTCAGATCAGGATTCGGCGCGAGATGCGGCGCTGAATATGCTGCGCTTCTTTGAAGATGAAAGCTGCGGCCAGTGCACCCCCTGCCGGGTTGGCTGCGAAAAAGCGGTAAAGCTGATGCAGGCCCCCAAATGGGATCAAAACCTGCTGGAGGAGCTGAGCTCGGCCATGGTCGATACCTCGATCTGCGGTCTGGGTCAGGCCGCGCCAAACCCAATCCGCATGACCATCAAACATTTCCCCGAGGAGGTATAAGTCATGAGCCAAGTCACCTTTACCCTCGACGGCGAAGAAGTCACCACGGACGCGGGCCTCACCATCTGGGAAGTGGCCAACGGCCGCGGGTTGAAAATCCCGCACCTGTGCCACAAGCCGGCCCCCGGTTATCGCCCTGACGGCAACTGCCGTGCATGTATGGTGGAAATCGAAGGCGAGCGTACGCTGGCGGCGTCCTGTATCCGTGAACCCTCTGACGGCATGGTTGTCACCACCAACAACGCGCGCGCAGAAAATGCCCGCAAGATGGTGATGGAGCTGCTGGTCGCCGACCAACCCAAACAGGAAGAGGCGCACGACAAGTCCTCGCACCTGTGGAACATGGCCGATCTGAACGGCGTCACCGAGTCCCGCTTTCCCAAGCTGGAAGAGGGGCGCATTCCGCTGCTCGATGACAGCCACGTAGCCATGAGCGTCAATCTGGACGCCTGTATTTCCTGTGGTCTGTGTGTGCGCGCCTGCCGTGAAGTGCAGGTCAACGATGTGATCGGCATGGCCGGTCGCGGCCATGATGCCTATCCGACCTTTGATATTGCCGATCCGATGGGCGCCTCCTCCTGCGTGGCCTGCGGTGAATGTGTTCAGGCCTGCCCGACCGGCGCGCTGATGCCTGCTGCTGTTCTGGATGATGCCGGCCAAGGCGATCTGAAAGACTACGATTCCGAAACCGAAAGCGTCTGCCCCTTCTGTGGCGTCGGCTGCAAAGTCTCGCTGAAGGTGAAAGACGGCAAGGTCAAACATGTCGAGGGCATCAATGGCCCCGCCAACGAAGGCCGCCTCTGTGTGAAGGGCCGCTTTGGCTTTGACTACATCCACCACCCGCACCGTCTGACCAAACCGCTGATCCGTCGCGATGATGCACCAGCCAAAGGTCTGAACGTCGACCCCGGAAACCTCAGCACCCATTTCCGCGAAGCGACCTGGGAAGAGGCGATGGATCTGGCCGGCAAGAGCCTGCTGAACCTGCGTGACACCCATGGTGGCCGATCGGTTGCCGGTTTCGGCTCTGCCAAATGCACCAACGAAGAGGCCTATCTCTTCCAGAAGTTCATCCGGCAGGGCTTCAAGCACAACAACGTCGACCACTGTACCCGTCTGTGCCACGCATCTTCGGTGACGGCGCTGATCGAAAACGTTGGCTCCGGCGCGGTGACCGCCACCTTCAATGAGATCGAAAATGCCGATGTGGCGATCATTATCGGTTCCAACCCGATCGAGAACCACCCGGTCGCGGCGACCTACTTCAAGCAGTTCACCAAACGCGGCGGCAAGCTGATCGTTTGCGATCCGCGCGGGGTTGGCATGCGCCGCTTTGCGACCGAAATGCTGCAGTTCCGCCCCGGCGCCGATGTGTCGATGCTGAACGCGCTGATGCATGTGATCGTCGAAGAAGAGCTCTACGATCAGGCTTATATCGAGAAGTTCACCGAGAACTGGGAAGCTGAGAAACAGCATCTGGCACAGTTCACACCCGAAGCCATGTCGGAAATCTGCGGCATCAGCCCGGAACAGCTGCGCCGTACTGCGCGCACCTTTGCGGCGGGCAAGGCTGGCATGATCTTCTGGGGCATGGGCGTTTCCCAGCACATCCACGGCACCGATAATTCGCGCTGCCTGATCAGCCTTGCGCTGATGACCGGCAATGTCGGCAAACCCGGCGCCGGCCTGCACCCGCTGCGCGGCCAGAACAACGTGCAAGGCGCGTCTGACGCGGGCCTCATCCCGATGTTCCTGCCTGATTATCAGTCGGTCACCGATGATGGCATCCGCAAGGCCTTTACCGATGTCTGGGACAGTGACGACTTCTCGAACGAGAAGGGTCTGACCGTCACCGAGATCGTCGATCAGTGCTACGCGGGCAATATCAAAGGCATGTATATTCAGGGTGAAAACCCGGCGATGTCGGATCCTGATGCCGACCACGCGCGGGATGCTTTTGCCAAGCTGGAGTTGATGATCGTGCAGGATATCTTCCTGACCGAGACGGCGAACTTTGCCGACATCATCCTGCCGGCCTCGGCGCTCTATGAAAAGAACGGCACCGTCTCCAATACCAACCGTCAGGTTCAGCGGGTTCGCCCCGCTGTCACCCCGCCGGGCGAGGCGCGCGAAGACTGGGCCGTCACCACCGAGCTTGCCGCGCGGATTGGCCTTGATTGGGGCTATACGGATGTGCGTCAGGTCTTTGACGAGATGAAGTTGAACATGAAGTCGCTCAACAACATCACCTGGGAGCGTCTGGAGACCGAAACCATCACCTACCCCTCGCTGCATGAGACCGACCCCGGTCAGGCGATTGTGTTTGGCGATGGCTTCCCGCGGGCCGAAGGGCGCGCGCGCTTCACCCCGGCCAGCGTGATCGCACCGGACGAGGCACCGGATGCCGAATACCCGATGATCATGACCACAGGCCGTCAGCTGGAACACTGGCACACCGGGTCGATGACCCGCCGTTCGCTGGTGCTGGATGCGGTTGAACCGGAGGCGAACTGTTCGCTGAACCCAAAAACCCTGCGCAAGATGGGTGTGGAGCCGGGCGACATGGTCCGCCTCACCACCCGGCGTGGTTCGATCGAGATCATGGCGCGGGCCGACCGGGCCATTGCCGAGGATATGGTGTTCGTGCCCTTCGCCTATGTGGAGGCCGCCGCCAACATCCTGACCAACCCGGCAGTGGACCCCTACGGCAAAATCCCGGAGTTCAAATTCGCCGCTGTGCGGGTTGAGAAATCCGAAGGCCAGATCGCCGCGGAATAACGCCGCAGGTCTGAATTGCGAAAACAATAACGCCTGCCGGGGCTCCCTCGGCAGGCGTTTGATATTCTGAACCAATATGATGCCGTCTTATGACGGGCATCCTGCGCCGATGTTACAACGCGGCGGTCACGATCATTTCGACCTTCAGGGTCGGGCGGGCCAGCTTGGCCTCACCGCAGGCGCGGGCCGGCGCGTGGCCTTCGGGAACCCATGCGTTCCACACCTCGTTCAGTGCCGCGAAATCAGACATATCCGCCAACCAGATGGTGGTTTGCAAAATGCGGGATTTATCAGACCCAACCTCGGCCAGCAGCTCATCGATTTTGCGCAGGCAGGTGCGGGCCTGATCGCTGATGTCTTCATCCGGATTTCCGACCTGACCGGTCAGATAGATCGTTTCATTGTGGATGACGATCTTGCTTGAACGTTCACCGGTGTGCTTGCGAATGATCTCGGCCATGGTCTTTTCCTTTGGGGTCATGCACCGGCGTTGGCGGTACCCTGCGGGCATACCCCCTGCCCCCCTGTCAGAGCAAGACAACAGCGTTGGCAAAGTCAGATTCACCGCATTTGGCAATTTACTTGAATATTCATATAAATTACCTTAGCCATATCACACCCGCGCGCGAACACAGGGAAAGAACATGGCCGAAAGATCCTTCAAGAAGGAAGTAGAACACCTGCGCAAAGGCGCGGGCGAAGACTTCACCGGCGAAGGCATTCTTGCCATCACCAAAGCCTTGCTGGAAAACGGCGTCGGCTATGTCGGCGGTTACCAGGGCGCGCCGATCTCGCATCTGATGGATGTGCTTGCTGATGCCGAAGAGCTGATGGGCGAATTGGGCGTGCGCTTTGAGGCCAATGCCTCCGAAGCGGCAGCTGCCGCGATGCTGGCGGCCTCAGTTCATTACCCGATCCGCGGCGCTGTAACCTTCAAGGGATCGGTCGGGGTCAATGTGGCCTCTGATGCGCTGGCCAACCTCGCATCATCGGGCGTCAACGGTGGCGCGCTGATCATCGTCGGCGAAGACTACGGCGAGGGATCGTCAATCATGCAGGAACGCAGCCACGCCTTTGCGATGAAATCGCAGTTCTGGCTACTGGACCCGCGCCCCAACCTGCCCTCCATCGTCGATGCGGTGGGCAAGGGGTTTGAACTCTCTGAGGCGTCAAACACCCCCGTTATGTTGATGGTCCGCATCCGTGCCTGCCATGTGACCGGATCATTTGAGGCAAAGGACAATGTGGCACCTGCCCTGACGGTGGCTGACGCTTTGGCTGCACCGCAGCGGGACTTCAAACGCGTTGTCCTGCCGCCCGCGTCCTATGAACATGAACACGACAAGATCAACAACCGCTGGCCGGCTGCGGAGAAGTTCATTGTCGACAATGGATTGAACGAACAGTTCGGCCCCGCAGAGGCCAAGGTTGGCATCATCTGCCAGGGCGGCATGTACAATGGTGTCATCCGCGCGCTGCAACGGTTGGGGCTGGCAGATATCTACGGTCAGACCGAAGTTCCGATCTATTGTCTGAATGTCACCTACCCGCTGGTCAGTGATGAATTTCTGGCCTTTGCCCAGGGCAAGGACGGGCTGCTGGTGGTTGAAGAAGGCCAGCCGGAGTTCATCGAACAAGGCCTGTCGACCCTGCTGACGCGCGGCGGCGCAAAGGCCAGACTGCATGGCAAGGACATGATGGTCATGGCCGGCGAATATACCGGCCAGATCATGCTGGACGGCATCACGTCGTTGCTAAAGGAGCACGCGCCCGAATTGCTGCCCGGCCAAGTGCGCGCACCCAATCAGGATACGCCGCAAATTCCGGATCTGTCTGACACCGTGCCGATCCGCCCACCGGGTTTCTGCACCGGCTGTCCGGAACGGCCCATCTTTGCCGCCATGAAACTGGTGGAGCAGGAACTGGGTCAGCACCAGATCACCAATGACATTGGTTGCCACCTGTTTGCCTGCCTGCCACCCTTCGAGATCGGCGGCGCGACGATGGGCTATGGGCTTGGGCCGGCCGCCAACGCGGCCTTCGACGGCGGCGGCGAAAAGCGGGCGATTTCCTTTCTTGGCGATGGGGGCTTTTGGCACAACGGTCTCAGCTCCTCGATCGGCAATATGGTCTTCAACAAATCCGACAGCGTGGCCGTGGTGGTGGACAACTACTATTCCGCCGCCACCGGTGGTCAGGATGTGCTGTCGTCGCGCGCTGAGAACGCCACCAAGTCAACAAACAACCCAATCGCCAAGGCCGTTGCCGGCGTCGGCGTCAATTGGGTGCGCCAGATCGACCATACATATGACGTAGGCAAGATGCGCGACACGTTGCGCGCAGCGCTGACCACCGATGTGAAGGGGCCCAAGGTCATCGTGGCCTCGTCCGAATGCATGCTGAACCGCCAGCGCCGCGAAAAGCCGCAGCGCAACAAGGCGATCAAGGATGGTGCCCGCGTGGAAATCCCCCGTTTCGGCGTAGACGAAGATATCTGCACCGGTGATCACGCCTGTATCCGCCTGTCTGGCTGCCCGTCCCTGTCGGTGAAACATCTGGACGATCCGCTGCGCGACGATCCGGTCGCCGCCATCGACCAGACCTGTGTCGGCTGCGGCAACTGCGGTGAGGTCGCCGACGCGGCCGTGCTCTGCCCCAGCTTTTACCGCGCAGATGTGGTGCATAACCCCACCGGGTTGGAAAAATGGTGGCAAAATCTGTCCCGCCGGCTGATCACCTGGTTGCAGGACCGCCGCAGCGCGCGTCAGATTACTTTCGAGAAGGCAGGCCAATGAACACGACCATGACCGAGGCCTTCACCCCGCGCCCGCCCGAAGAAAAGCTGAACACCATCATCAAGCTGGCCATTCTTGCTGTCGGCGGTCAGGGCGGCGGGGTGCTGACCAGCTGGATCGAGGCGCTGGCCCGGTCGCAGGGCTATGCCGCACAGGCCACATCAGTCGCCGGCGTTGCACAGCGCACCGGCGCAACCATCTATTATGTCGAAATGGCCCCAGCAGGTGAACTGCCGCCCATTTTCTCTCTGTCGCCAACCCCCGGCGACGTCGACATCATGATCGCCGCCGAAATGATGGAGGCGGGCCGCGCCATTCAGCGTGGCTTTGTCACGCCTGACCGCACGACATTGATCGCCTCTACCCACCGGGCATTGGCAGTGTCTGAAAAAATGGTGCCGGGTGACGGTATTGCCTCCTCGGACGAAGTGCGCGCCGCCGCCGAAGTCGCCGCTGAAAGCCTGATCCTGTTCGACATGGACCAGCTGGCGGCGAAAAACGGATCTGTCATTTCTTCGACCATGTTTGGTGCATTGGCGGGCTCTGGCGCCCTGCCCTTTGCACGCGCTGCCTTTGAGGATGCGATCCGCGCCTCCGGTAAAGGTGTTGATGCTTCGCTTCGCGCCTTTGGCGCCGCCTTTGACCGGGTTCAATCCCCTGAAGCCGAGGAGGTTCCGGCTGCGGCGCAAACCTCGGGCAACGTGACGGCACAAGGCCCTGCCCGGCTGATGAAACACTGGCAGGATCTCACCCGTCGCATAGACGCGCTGCCCATGCCGACACAGGATATGGCGCGGCGCGGGCTGGGAAAGGTCGTCGAATTTCAGGATGTCGAATACGGTCGCGAATATCTGGACCGGGTAGAAAGCTTTGTCCCGCTGGATCATCACGATAATGGCTTTGAGCTGACCACAGAGGCCGCCAAACATATCGCAAACGCCATGGCCTATGACGACATCATTCGGGTTGCCGGCCTGAAAACCCGTGCTGCTCGATTTGCCCGGATCGAGGCTGAAATGAAATCAGGCCCCAGCCCTGTGCAATTGACCGAGTTCTTCCACCCACGAGCGGAGGAGATCGTGTCCCTTCTCCCCGCAGGCTTGGGTGAGCGGACCGAACAGAACCCGAAATGGATGGCCAGGATCGACCGTTGGTTCAACCGAGGCCGGCGCTTGCGCACCCATCGGATCAGTCACTTCCTGTTGCTCTACACCCTTGGCGGATTGCGCGGCTATCGCAGAAAAACCCTGCGCCATGCCACCGAACAGGCGCATCTGAATGCCTGGCAGGCAAGCAGCAGCGCAGCGGCGGCCACCGATTATGCACTTGCTTGCGAACTGCTGCGCTGCCGTCGATTGGTCAAAGGATATTCGGACACCCACGCCCGCAGCCTGTCGAAATTTGACCGGGTCACCGCCTGTGCCGGTCTGTTGCAAGGGCGCGATGACGCTGCCCAATGGCTGGCCCGCCTGCGCGAAGCCGCTTTGCAGGACGAAAAAGGGGATGCTTTGGACGGTGCCATCCGAACTGTTGAAAGCTTTTGCTAATGGCCGCGCATTACCTGTAGGCGGGCTGTTTTGCCAGGCCTTGGTACTACGAAGCCACCCCGCAGAAATTTGTCATGCCCGCGTGCCCGGACATGAGGCCTTCCGGCTTCAATCTCGGCGCGCTGTCAGCTGGGCCGGCCATCTCCGTAAATTTGAAAAACTAAAACCAATAATCGCGCAATAGACCAATTTCAACTTTTAACTATCACTCCCCAACCCTTCAAGAAGCCCCCAACATTAGCCACATAGGGGAAAAATTGTCCGTCTTTATGGGCTGTTATGCAAAAATCTATCGTAAAACCACCGTCAACAGCCGCCCTCTCAGTTTCCGCAACTCTTCAGTTGGAGCGCCCTGATTAATCCATTGGTAAGCGGCTATACCCTAATGTCCTTCTGACAATCGTCATCCCCGGTTTATCCGGTTTGCTCAGCCAGAGGGTTATCATATGTTCCGTCAACTATTTGCCACTGTTACCATCCTTGCCGGCCTGCCAGCCGCGGCAAGCGACTACAAGCCTGCGATGCAGGACTTTCTGGATAGCCAAGTAATCGACTGGACAGATTCTCAGATCTTGATCGATGCAATCAACGGACAGAATGCCGTGACCGGCGGCTATGATGAAGCCCAGGTAATTGCTCTGGATCAGGCCTGGCGCTCTGAACTGGGAACCTCGGAAACACCAACAGTCACACCCATTCTCACCAATGCGGCGGCGGATTTCCTGCGCGAACGTGTGCAGGCCTCCGGTGGCCGGATCAGCGAGATCTTCATTATGGACGCACAAGGGCTGAACGTCGCGGCCTCGGTTGCGACCTCCGATATGTGGCAGGGTGACGAAGACAAATTCAATAAAACATATCCGGCTGGCACCGGAGCTGTGCATTTCGGCGCCGTGGAACTCGACGAATCCACTCAGCGTTATCAAGCACAGGTTTCACTCACCATCACAGATCCCACCACAGGTGCGCCGATTGGCGCAATGACCATCGGTGTGGATGCTGAGTTCCTTATGTAATCTACCGACCGCCGCAAGCGAAGCAGGAACCAACATGAAAGCCAAGAACCCAATATCGTCCATGTTCAACGGTCTATCCGTTTTCGTGAAATGCACGATGCTCATTTCTGTTACGACGTTGATCGTAGCAGCAGTTCTCACGTTTCAGTCCCAGAAGATCATCAACCAGACGATCAAGGACGGAATTTTGAAGAACGCCGCGGCGGTCACCAAGTCGCTCGGCGGGCGTAACGGAAGCGCGATTCGTTTCAACCTAATCCCCGGGGTCCAGGCCTCGCTGGATCAGGTGGTTTCTGAATCCAACGGCAGTGCAATCTACGCGCTGGCGATGAACAAAAACGAAGAAGTCATTGCCTTCTCGGGAGAGATCTCCGAAGCCATGGCCGCTGATTTGGCGATTATTGCCGCAACCTCGATGGGAACCGGAGAGATCGAATCCACAGGTGACGGTTTTCTGATGGCCCACCCGTCTTCCACAGGCACAGCCGGTGAAAACATTGTCGGTGCTGTCGCGGTCGTTTGGTCGCCGGAACAGGCCCTTGCACAGGTGGCGCGTGCAAAGCTCATTTCCTTTGCCGTCGCCGGTGTCGCCTTCCTGATTATGTGCAGCCTGTCCGTCCTGGCACTGCGCACCATCATGTCCCGCCCGCTGCAGGATGTCGGCAAATTGGTCAATGACATTGCCGATGGTGTCTATCAGCAAGACGCCCGTCATTTGGGCCGTGGCGATGAGATTGGTGCAATTGCGCGCAATGTTGACAATCTTCGTGAACAACTGGCCGCCGCGCGAGAAATCGAAGAGGAGCGCCACCGCGCGCAAGAAGAGCAAAAACGCATTGTAGAACAGTTGTCCGGTGGCTTGCGTAGCCTTTCCGAAGGCGACCTGACCCGTACCATTGATCAACCTTTCACTGCGGAATACGAAGAACTGCGCAGCAACTTCAATCAATCCGTGGGCCAATTGGTGGGAATCATCGACTCGGTCATCGAAACCTCCAACCGAATTCGCGGCAACTCTGCCGAAATCTCGCAATCGTCCAACGATCTGTCCCAGCGCACCGAAAGCCAGGCCGCAACCCTGGAAGAGACAGCTGCTGCTCTGGATGAGTTGACTGCCTCTGTGACATCGGCGGCATCTGGTGCTCGTGAAGTGGAAAGCATCGTGACCAGCGCCCGCGCCACTGCGGAACAGGGCGGCGAAGTGGTCAGCGCAGCCGTCGACGCCATGTCGCGCATCGAGGCCTCCTCGGAACAAATCGCGCAGATCATCGGTGTTATCGACGACATTGCGTTCCAGACCAACCTTCTAGCCCTAAACGCCGGCGTCGAAGCGGCCCGTGCCGGGGAAGCAGGCCGTGGCTTTGCCGTCGTCGCCTCCGAAGTCCGTGCCCTGGCGCAACGGTCCTCCGAAGCAGCCCAGGAAATCAAAGGGCTGATCAGCGAGAGTTCGCAGCAGGTGAACCAGGGTGTGGATCTCGTTGGACGTACCGGGGAGGAGCTGAACAAGATTATCGAAAGCGTCTCCAATATCTCCGGTCATGTCAGCACGATTGCCACAGGTGCCGAAGAGCAATCCATCTCACTTGGGGAAATCAATTCGGGCGTCATGCAGCTGGATCAGGTGACCCAGCACAACGCCGCCATGGTTGAAGAAAGCACCGCTGCGGCACAGATCCTGCAAAACGATGCCGGTGAATTGGCCAACCAGGTTTCGATCTTCAAAACCCAAGGCAACGCCAACGTGGTCGGCTTCAATTCCGGGGCAAGCCAGCGGTCCGCACGCTCGGCCTGATCGCCACCCAAAAGCAATAACGCATTGAGGCGCTACCCCTTGGGTGGCGCCTTTTTGTTGTGTCAGGCGTGCGTCCCGTGAGGCCACAATGCAGTCGCCGTCAACCAACGGTGCCAAGCGGCGCAAAAACTCAGGTCTTTAGAAACCAGAAGATATCTGCTAGGTTTTTCCTGTGGGAGATACGGTTCACAAGGGCTGGCAAGCCGCGATGGACACCAGTCTCAGTCAGGTGAGTGCCGCACAATCGCGGGTTTTGTTCTCAGGCTGACACCACATGCCAAGTGGGATTTCTCCCTGTAACGATCAAAATGTGATCTTTTTGGTCCCCTCTGCGGGAACCGGCATTCTGAGCGTCACACCTTAGGGAGCCATCGCTGCTTCTGCATCCAGGTTTTCGAAGGCACCGGGGATCAGCTCGTCCCAGAAGGCTGCCATTTCACCTGCAATCAACGCCGCACCCCAGCCCAGCCGGGTGAACTCTGCTCGGTCGAGATCATCCTCCAGGCGGCTCAGGAACAAGCGTTTGTCTGCATCCCGCTGCGTGGGGGTGCGGTCGGCTGCCAACTCTCTGATCCGCTCCAGCCGGGCCGCCCGCAGGCGACGTGCAGCATCGCGGGAGCTTTCTTGCTGCGCCGCCTTCTGAGCCGCCTCAGTGTCAGCTGCGCGGCGCGCATTCACAGCCTCAGTGACCTCAACAGGGGGCGGCGCTTTGGCCTCTTTCTCACGAAAATCACCGCGCAGGGCGGCACTTAAGTATTTCACCGGACTGTCGACACCCTTGCGCCCGTCCAGATATGACAGTTTCTCTGAAACATAGTCTTCGCCGTGTTCAGCAATCCACTGGCGTGCCAGCCTATCGCTCACACCGACAGTGACCAGACGTTTATATACCGCCCCCTGACGAATGGCATTTCCATCGTCGATGTCGATCATCGCAAGCTGCGGGTTTTCTTTGATTAAAAAGCGTACCTCGGCCACCTGCCGGCCCATCTTCTTGAACTCGGGCTCCAGAAGGATGTTTGACGTTTTGTTCACCTCGGCCACTGCGGGCTTGATGATCTTTGCGTTCAAATGTTTGAAGCTCTCGTAATAGGCGCTTCCTTCGACCCCCATCAGTCGGCGGAAAAGGTCGATCGGCCACCAACCAGTCGATCCCGTGCGCACAAAGCGATAGCAGTTTTCATAGAGCGCCAACGCATGGCCCGAGGTAAAGCGGCGCTGGATGTTCAGATTGATAAGGGCAAAGACCTTTGGGTCATTCAGTTTTTCGGCCAAGGCCGGCGAATAGGCATATTCACAAATACCGCCCTGCAGCTTGGCGTAGGACAACAATGAGCTGACACCCCATTCCTGTTTGCCTTCTGCATCCAGCATATCCCATTCAGCCACGGTTTCCGCGAGGCTGCGCAGCGATTGTTTCAACGTGTCCATATCATTGGAGTTGTAGCCGACCATCATGCAAAGCGTGCGCGCATCGATCTGGTGCTTTTGCTTGGTGATCAGCACATCATAAGCGTTGAGCAGCAGAACATTGGACAGCTTGCGCTGCAACAGCGACAGCTTGCCCGAGATATGGATTGCCGCCACATGCTTTTTGACCGACTGGCGCCGCAGCGGTCCGGTTAGCTGATTGTGCGGGATACTGTCCTGCTCCATTGATTTGCCCTTAAAGCCCCGAAGACTGTTGATCGCCTGCGCGGGGGATTCTCTGCTCTGTGGCTAGTATGACTTAAAAGGCACCCATTCTCAATGACGCTTTGGGGACCCGTTTACGGGAAGGGATGGTCCCGCAGACGGGTACCTTTGACAAAAAGGATCCATCTTTCGGGGTTCAGACAGCCAATTCTGGGGATTGTTTGTGGATAAGTCGGGCAATTTGGGCAACAAAATGCCTCTGGAGACTCCGCTCAGGGCCTTCACCGCAGGCTGGTGCCCCTTAGACCGCGAATCGGCACCCTTGGTCCTGTGGACTGGTACTCTTGATCCTGCAAGCAGGTACCTTTGGTCCTGTGTTCAGGTCCTCAAACACAGGTAAGCTATTGGAATTGATTAGATAACTAGGCGCAAAGAATCTAAAGTAGATCAAAGAAATACAACCTTTGCAGGCAGGTTTGTGCACATGGAACACCTGAAAACCAAGGGTTTCGCCTGCGAAACCTAGTTTACGCTGTCAAAACGTTCGCAAAGAATTGGTGATACACACAGCTCCATGAATGTGCCATAAATTGGCCGATAACGCTCATATAGGGCGATCTGACCGAGGCTCACGATACATGGCAAAGAAACCAGAGACCCCCCTGCCCCCTTATTTTAACCTCGATCCCGAGGCGGCGGCAGCAAAACTTGGCCCTATTGTCGACACGGCCCGATTCGCCAAAGCGGCAGCTTTTGCAGGACGCGGCCGTGAAGATCTCTCCAAGAGAGGATATGCCCCCGACGGGCGCAAGCGCCTGCGCAAGTTTTCCACATGGGAAATCTGCCGCTACCTTATCCCCGTCGCCCCAGCACATCTGCGTCGAGTCCTGAACAAGAACCCAGACCTTCCGCAAGGCGAAGGAAATGCCGGGTCCCGCTGGTTCACCCTCGAGGATGTTCTGAAACTGCGCGATCATTTTGCTGAAGAGGGCGTAAGCACCAAAGAATATCGCCCCTACCGGCCCAAAGGCCTGCCCGCCAAAATCGTGGCTGTCGCCAATTTCAAAGGCGGCGTTGGCAAGACCTCTACCGCCGCACATCTTGCCATGTCCGCCGCATTGGATGGCTATAAGGTTCTGGTCGTCGATTTGGACTCCCAAGGATCAATGACATCGATCATGGGTGGCGATGTTCCTGATGAGTGGAAAACCGTCTTCCCGCTGCTGGCCAAAGACTATGCCATGAATGTCCTGGCTGAGAACAAGGTCCGGGCGGCTGCAGGCGAACCGGAACTGCCGCTGGATGAAACGCTCAAGGAAGCGCTGTCAACCAACCTCGACGATGTTGTGCAAAAGACCCATTGGCCGAACATCGATCTGATCGGCGCGCAGCTCAACCTCTACTGGGCGGAGTTCCAAATCCCGGTCTGGCGTATGGGGTTGCGCAGCTGGGCCCTCTGGGACGCTCTGACCGGCGCTCTGGAACAGGGAGGCGCTCTGGATGAGTATGACATCATCCTGCTCGATACGCCGCCTGCCTTGGGCTATCTGACGATCAACGCACTGGCTGCTGCAGACATCATTCTGGTGCCGCTTGGGGCTTCGTTTCTCGAATTCGATTCCACCGGTCGGTTCTTTGACATGCTCTATTCGACCTTTGCTTCGATTGAGGATGGCGAAAACGCAGCTCGACGGCGCGCCGGGCTACCAGAGATGAAATTCGAATGGGATGTGGTGCGCGCGGTGATCACCCGTTTCGATGCCAGCCAACAGACGGATCTGGCGAATGTCATTCAGGCCTATTTCGGCGATGTCATGAATGCCTACAGGCAGGAATACACTGCGATGGTCGGTCAGGCCGGCGAAAGCGTCTCAGGCATCTATGAGGCCGACTATCGGAATTTCAACCGCGAAACCTATACCCGAGGGCGGGAGGTTTTTGATCGGACCTACGCCGAGTTCAAAGAGCTTCTGATCGGATCGTGGTGGCGCGACAGTCAGCTTGATGACGGTGAAGCAAACGAAGAGGAGAGCACACATGGCGCGCCGGAGACAGCTTGAGGCCCCCTCCCCCGAAACCCTGAAGGCGATTTCGGAAGGTATTGACCGGGATATGACACGGCCCGGTGGGTTGCGTCCGCCTATTGCAGATGTGGTCGCAGATGCGGCGGGCCACGCAAGCCCCCTGCCCCAGGCCGAACGCGAGCAGAACGCCCGCAACCGCGCTGACGCCGAACGCCTGCGTGCGGCAGAGGACAAGGGCCTTGTTGCGGTGGAATTGTCCCTAGATGCGGTTCACGCCGATGCGATGACTCGCGACCGGATCGCCTTGGATGAAGATGAGATGCAGGAGCTGATGGCCTCCATTGCGCTCAACGGGGTGCGGCTGCCGATCGAAGTCCACGAAAACACCGAAGGGGATGGTCAATATAACCTGATTTCCGGTTTCCGGCGGCTGACTGCGGTTCGGCGTCTGCTGGCCGCAAATCCGATGGCAGGGCCAAAGACGATCCCAGCCTTTGTCCGCCAGCCCAAGTCTGCTGTGGCACCGCTGGTGGCGATGATCGAGGAAAATGAAATCCGGTCGGGCCTGTCACAGTATGAGCGCGGCAGGGCTGCGGCCATGGCGGTCTATGACGGGATTTTCCAATCGGTGGATGAAGCGGTTTCGGTGTTGTTTCAGACTGCGTCCAAGGCCAAACGGTCCAAGATCCGTTCCTTCGCTCTGATCCACGAGGAACTGGGGGATATGTTGCGTTTTGCGACCGCGCTGAATGAACGCCAGTGTCTGCGGATTGCAGCTGCTTTGCGGGGTGGCCTGACCGAAGATCTGCGGTCTTCGCTGGAACAGTCGGACCCCGCTTCGGCCGCCGCTGAATGGGACATGCTGTTGCCAGCGATTGAGCGTTCGGAAGCGGCCCCGCAGGACATGAGCCGCGGTGGTCGCCCAAAGGCGGCACCCAAGACCGCGCGCGGCGAAAAGGTGGATCTCGGGAATGGAGTTGCGCTGGAGCGCGAGCAAGGAGCCTCGGGTTTTGCTATCCGGTTCCACGGTAGCTCGGTGACTGCGGAGATGGTCGACGAGGTCATTCTGAGCATTCGTGATTTCATGGTGGCACAAAACGAGGGGTGAGGTACGAGACACTGAATGGCTCTGTTTAGTGTCGATAGCGGTGAATTAGTCTCTATGTCGTCTGGTAGGCGACTGACAGAAAAGACTCTGAGTGCCGGTGTTTTGGGTCGGGATGTTTTTACCCTGACATTGGTAGAGTCGGGTTTCGCTGCGAAACCAGTTGTGATTCGACGCGATCGATTCGCCCTCCCCAACGTTTCGCAGCGAAACCCAAACTGCAGAAACGCAATAAAAAAGGGGCAGCAACCGCTGCCCCTTTTGCATCTTCGACGCTTAGCCGTGCCGTCGCATTGATGGATTTGCCTGTCGCTCCCAATCCGCATCTTGCGAGGCCTCCGAAGAAAAGAAGGCAATCAAGCGGTTCAGCCGCGCGGACTGCTGGGCCAATTGTTCCACCGCCTCGGCACTTTCCTGTGCCAGATGGGCATTGGCCTGCGTTTCAGTGTCCAAATGTGAAATCGCCCCGGAAACACCGTCAATGCCTGAAGACTGTTCGCGGCTGGCCTGGCTAATGGCGCTGATCGACGTGGAAACCTCAGATACGCTGCTGCTGATCTCGCTCAGGGATTGCCCTGTCGCTTCGACATATTCAACGCCGCGGGTGATATCCTGAATGCTGCTGTCGACCTGTTCCTTGATCGCCTTTGATGATTCAGAGGCCTGCTGGGCCAGCAACCGAACCTCGGATGCAACAACCGCAAAGCCCCGCCCGACCTCTCCTGCGCGGGCCGCTTCGACCCCGGCATTCAAGGCCAGCAGATTGGTCTGAAAGGCAATATCGTCCACAAGCGTGGTGATCGACGCGATTTTCTGCGCGCCTTGGGCGACATCTCGGATCGCCGAAATCGCTTTGTCTGCGACATCCCCGCCCAAAGTTGCCGTCTGGGATGCCTCGGCCGACAGCGATTCCGCATTGGCAGCGCTGTCGGCATTTGCCCGCACGGTCGAAGCTAGCTCTTCTATAGTCGCAGTGGTTTCCTCAATGGATTCAGCCTGCGACCCGGTGCGCATCGACAGATCCGTGGCGCCTTGGCGAATACGTGACAGGGTTGACTGGATGTTGTTCACCGTCTGCTGGATCTCTTGTGTCAGTTCCCGCAGCTTCTCTCCGGTAATATTGGCATCGCGCTGCAGGTCGGCAAAAACACCCTCATAACTGCCCTTGATGCTGTCATTTAGCCGCCCCGCCGCAAAGGACTGCAAGACACGCGAGGTTTCCCCGGTGGCGCCATCAACCGATTTCAGCAGCCGGTTGACGTCCGCGGCGATCGTGCGCAGATCTTCCTGCGCCGATATGCCCGGCATGCGAACCGACAAATCCCCGTTGGCTGCGGCAGATACAGCCGCCTTCAGGCGTTCGCGGAAGGATGTGAATTCACTCTCCAGCATGTCAGCGGCGGATTGCATTTGACGGATCTCATCCCGGTCGATCGTGTCAGCGGTTTCGCTGGCACCGGACATTTCGCGCAGTTTCGCTGCGACACTCACAATCGGCGCACTGATGCGGCGCGCGGCCATCAGCGCATAGGCAATCGCCATCAGAATGAGCACGCCAAGTACGGCAGCTGCGATCAGCAGTGCCTTCATCATACGATCAGCAATTGCCGCACTCATGGTTTTGGCCTGTGCTTCGGCCAGCAAGGCGACGCCAGTGGCATGGTCCCTCAAAAGGTCAGAGTGACGTTGCATCAATTCATAGGTGGGCACCTGGGCCGAGGCTTGGCCGCCCAGAACGATCCGGGCATCTGACAACCAGGTTTCCTGCGCACTGCGCATCGCGGCCAGCTGCTCCTGTGCTTCGACCGTGTCCGAAACCGCGGCAAGCCCATCGAGGGTTTCAAGAATCACCGTGGCTTTCTCCTCGAACTGGTCGAGAATGGCCTTAGTGTCCATCAGCCGTGTCATGTCGAGCACGCTTTTCACCAGCGTGTCGGCCTCGGCAAGGGTGTCGCGCATGCCATAGGCCTCTTCGATGGCGGTCAGCCCTTCTTTGACCACGCGCGCCTGTTCGCGGCTGTTTGTGATTGCAGTGATGCCAATCGCCGCACAGGCAATAAGGCAGGTGATAGCCACCGAAGCGATGGCTAGGAAAATTCTCTGATTTACGGACATGGCTGATCAATTCGCGGGCAAAATGGGAGTAGGGAGGATGGTTTCGCTTTCGGTCAGCGATTCCATGAAGGCGACGAGGTCATCCAGATCTCTCTGGTTTGGCTCAAAGGTTATCATCAGCGGAGAAAGCGATTCACGCTGAATGCCGCCAGTTGCGTAATGCAGGATCACCGTTTCCAGATCAGGCAGCTGCCCCGCGTGCATGAAGGGGGCCCGCAACGCGATATTGCGCAGGCCCGGAGTTTTGAACGCATGGCGCATTCTGATGTTGCCAGTCTCCAATGCCTCGCGGCCAACGTCTTCGGTGCCAAGGCCGATGTCATGGAAATCATTGTCAGAGAAATTCCAGCCGGAATGGCATTCAGCGCAGCCAGCTTCGCCGACAAACAGGTCGAACCCCCGTTTGGCATTGTCGGGAATCGCGGTCTCGTCGCCTTCAACCCAACGGTCAAAAGGGGACCAGCCGGACACAACGGTCCGTTCATAAGTTGCGATGGCCTGCAGGATGGTGTCGCGGGTTATCCCTTTGCCGGGAAAGAGCTTTGTGAACCAGGCCTTGTATTCCGAGACCTGTGACAAACGGGTAATCACCTCCTCAAAGGTGGCGTTCATTTCCACTTCGGCAGTGATCGGCCCCGCGGCCTGTTCTTCCAGTGTGGCAGCGCGCCCATCCCAGAAAAAGGGACCGCCCCATGCGCCGTTCAGCGCCGTCGGCGCATGGCGTCCAAGCGGCTCATTGGCCGCGCCAATGGCCGTTTCCACCGGGGTTTCCCAACCAAAGGACGGGTTGTGGCAGCTGGCACAACTGATGTTCTGAGCACCTGACAGGCGGGGATCAAAAAACAGCATCTTTCCCAATGTCGCAATCCCCGGATCATAGGGGGCGTTGGCTGGGAAAGGGATTGTGAGCGGGCGGGCATAGTCAGTCTTGTCGGTTGAATTTGCAAATGCTGAAACTGTTGAACCGACTAATACTGCAAGCAAGAAGAGCAGCTGTTTCATATTAAAATAGTCTCCGGTCGGTGATGCGATATTGGTGCTCACCTGACCGTTTAGCCGGAAATTCTGAAAAAAATCCTTATTATGTGAGGCGCGGTTCAGGTTTCTGGAAGGCTAGGGCAATGAAATCCCGTCCCAAAGGTCAAAAAGCGCCTTTGGGGGTCAATGGGAAAAGAATACCGCATACAAGATGCGTTCATTAGTATACTATAATGGTCGTTAAATTTGATTGGAGGCAGCAATTACATGAAACGCAAGACGCTCTATCAGATTGACATTGACGGTGACACTGAAGACGAAGACGAGGATCTGTGGTTTCTACCCGGACCAATCGAGGAGGAGGCCTGGGATATGCCGGGCCCCAAAGCAGACCGTGAAACGGCAATAGATCTGCGCCCCTGGGCCAAAGCAGAAGGCGAGCAGGGGCAGGCTCTGGCCGCTGCGGCTGCTGCGTTTGCGGCTTTGTCAGAGCGACTGTCCCAGATGGGGCAGGGGGCTGCGCGCCGGATCGCCCTGCTGGAAATGGCAGAGCTGAGCTGGGCGGCGGGGCTGCGGCTCAACCCGGAAGAAATCGCTCTGCACCAGCTTTTGCGCCTGCCGTCGCTGGGCGAGGGTTCGGCATCGCTTGATGCGGCGTTGTGGGGCGTTGGGCGGCTGGTAAAGGGGGCGGGCCCGCGGGACGGGCTGGTTGAATTTCTGGGTCTGCGAAACAGCGGTGCTCTGCAGCTTGAAGGCGGGGTTACAGACACCGGTCCGGGAGAGAGCCCGGAGATAGCGGAGCGGCGCCCGCAGGGGGCTGAGTTTCTGCATCTTGCTGGCCAATGGGAGGCAGCCCTTGCCGGGATGCACGCGATGCATCCCTTGTCACGCGCCGCGGCCTGTTTTTTCACATGGCGCAAGTTGGGTCTGTCTGGTGCGGACGATGTGATCGAAGCGGCGGTTGCGGCGGCGCGCATCGGTGCTGAGCAGGGCAGGGGGGCGGCCACATTCGTACCCGTGGCGCTGGGGGATGCTTTGGTTTTCCGCAGTGGCGGAGAGCCGGAAAAAGCGCTGCCACGATGGTTGCAAGCTGTCGAAAACGCCTGTCTGCGGGCGCTGTTGCACCTTGATCAACTGGCCGCGTGGAAGACCCGTGCCATTGATCTTACGGCAGACCTTTCGGGGCGCAGCCCGCCCTTGCTGATCCAGGCCTTCCTGGCCCATCCTGCGCTTTCGGCCGAAATGGCCGCCAAAGCGGTGGGAATCTCGCCGGTCGGGGCGCGTCGAAACCTTGCCCTGCTGGAGGCGCGCGGCGTGATACGGGAAACAACCGGGCAAGACAGGTATCGCGTCTTTACCGCCTGTTTCTGAATTGTTAGATTCGAAACCATCGAAAAGACCTTGTGACATGGCGCGGATCTATGGCGTTCTGTTCAAATGATGCGACAGGGGCGAACCATGCAAATTGCGGATCTGAGTATGCGGCGGCTGGAGCTGTTTCAGATCGCCGCCAGTACCGGGTCGGTGCAGACTGCCGCCCGCGAAAGCGGCCTGTCTATCAGCACGGTGTCACATCATCTTCGAAAGCTGGATGAGCAAATCGGTGTCAGCCTGCTTGACCATTCGCGCCGCCCGATGGTGCTGACGCCGGAGGGCGCAATTTTCCTGAAACACAGCGCGGGCGCCCTGAAGTTGCTGCGCAAAGCGCAGGCAGAGGCCGCGGGCGGCAGTCTGGCGGGCACCCGGCAGCTGAGACTTGGGCTGATCGAGGATTTCGACAGTGAAATCGCGCCTGAGCTTGCTGTGGCACTGGCCGATGCCATGCCGAAATGCGGGTTTACGCATTACAACCGAGCCAGTCACGAGATTTTGGGATTGCTGCGCAACCGGAACCTCGATCTGGGGCTGGCGGCACAGCCCGACACATCGCCCGCGGGGCTGCAGGAAATGCCGCTGCTGCGGGATCCCTTTGTGATCGCGGTTCCGGCCGGCAGCGATTTCACACCCGAGGACTTCCTGTCCGGCAAGGCGCCGCAACCATTGCTGCGTTACAGTCCACAACAGATTATTTCGACCAGAATCGAGACGCAGCTGAAACGACTGAAGGTCGCCCTGCCGCAGCGGTTCGAGATAGAAAGCAATCAGACGATGATGGCGATGATCGCCGCCGGCGCCGGCTGGGCGGTGACGACCCCATTATGTTATATCCGGGCCGGCCGGTTTCATGGACAGGTTCAGCTGCATCCGTTTCCCGGCAAGGGTTTCGTCCGCTACCTGTCACTTTACGCCACCGAAGACTGCCCTGAATCTGCCGCGCAAATGGTTGAGGCGTCGTTGCGCAATTTGATCGCGCTGCGGGCGCTTCAACCTGCTCATGAGGCGATGCCCTGGCTCGAGGATTCCTTTCGCCTGGCGGACTAGGCGAAAGGATATGGTTGGTTTAGTTCCCCTCCACGGGATCATGCGGCGAGGTGTCAGCCCGTCAAAGGATTTTGAACTGCTCGCGGATTGCCCGGTCCTGTTCTGCGCTCAGGTACTCGGGGTGATGACTGGCCAGAATTTCGCGGGCGCGATCATTGGCCAGTGCCCAGGCGTCTTTTGCGCCCATCTGCGCCCAGGTGCGTGGCTCGTTCCGATCGGCAAGCGATGGGTAGAAGTAATCCCGCTCCATTGCCGCATGAGTCTGGGCGCTGCCGAGAAAATGGCCCTCGCCCAATACCGCGCCGCAGATCGCCTCAAAGCCGAGGTTCTCTTCGCTCACCTCTATGCCGCGCAATGCGCGATAGGTGTTGGAGTGCATTTCGTCATCCAGCACAAAGGCTTCAAAGCTGACCCCCAGCAGAGAGGCCGTCATGCCAGAGCTTTCATAGATAAGATTGCCGCCCGCAAGCGCCGCTGCCATCGAAGTGATGCCCTTTTCCATACCATATTGCGCGTCGATCGCCTTGGCATCGGTCATCGAACAGGCAACGCCTGAAGGCAGGCCCAGCCAGTTGGACAATTGCGCCGAGGCAGCGTTCAGCACGGCGGTTTCACCGCTGCCGCCACTGAAGGCGCCGGTGCGCAGATCAATGACCAGCGGCCAGTTGGAAAACACCATCGGATAGCCGGGCTTGACCGCATGGACCATCAACAGGCTGCCAAGGGTCTCCGCCAGAGACTGGGCCAGAAATCCGGCCATGGTGGCAGGCGCCGTGGCGCCTGCCTGGGCGGCGGTGATGCAGGACATTGGAATGTTGTGTTCGATGCATTCATAGACAACATCAACCGCATCTTCGCCGTAGCGCATAGGCGAGATTACCGGGCTGATATGGGCCTTCATGAAAGGACGGCGTGAAAACGCACCTTCGCCGCCCGCAGCGATGTCCAGCAACTTCACAAGCGGCGCAACATGTTCGGCCAGCGTGAAAGAGGTTGCCGTGGGTTTTGTGGTGTTTTTCAGCAGCGCATAGATCGTGTTCACGTCGAGATCGAAATTATCCGGCACGTCGGTGGCCACACAGCAGCGGGTGTACCAGCTGACATTGGCCAGCGTGTCCTGCAGCCGGGTGAAATTGTGCAAATCCTCAAGCGTTGACGGACGATAGAGGCCGCTGTCCATATCCAGCGTCTGAACAGCTGCGCCGCCGGTGCCAAAGTAGACCTTGTCGCCCCCCACTTCTATCGAGCGCGCGTCGTCGCGCCCATGCAGGGTGAACTTCTTGGCAGCCCGGTCGATGGCCTCCTCCACCAGTGCACGGGGAAACAGGATGCGGCCCGCCCCATTGTCGACGGCGCCTGCGGCAATCAGGTCAGCCGCCAGACGGTCGGGCACTTCGCCCATGCCCAGTTCCGCCAGCAGCCGCAGTGCAGTGTCATAGATATTCTGCAAGTCTGTTTCGGACAGCGGGCGATAACTGCCGCCGGACTGGCCGGGCGGGCAGGGATCAAGGACCGGTTTTGCCGCCCGCTGTGCCAGCCGCTGCTGCCGTCCGCCGCGTTTGCTGCGTGTTTCTGCCATGTTGCGCCCTCTGTCTTAGATCGTTGCCTGTGCGGCGCAAATATCCAGATCGACCGGGGTGGCGGCAAGAGGGGGCAGGGCGCCGGGAGCTTTTCTCAAACTAGTTTCGAAAGCATCGCAACTGATGACTGCGGGATTGACCCGGAGCCGACTCTTTCCGAGACCAAGGCGAAATATCCGGCAGTGGAGACAGAACATGAAATCGCGTACCAAAGTAGTGGTCATTGGCGGCGGCATTGCCGGTTGCTCAACGCTCTATCACCTGACGCAGGAAGGCTGGAGCGATGTCGTTCTGGTCGAGCGCAACGAGCTCACCAGCGGCACCACCTGGCATTCGGCCGCGCAGGTCACCAATTTCGGCGGCAACCAGACCATGGTTGGTCTGAAGACCCACTCGATCAACCTCTACAAGAAGCTGTCCGAGAACCCCGAATACCCGATCAACTACCACCATGCGGACGGCGGCATCCGGCTGGCCAATACGCCCGAGCAGATGCAGGGCTACAAGCATTTTGCCTCGATGGCGCGCGGCATGGGGGTAGATCTGGAAGTGATCGACGCCGAGGAATGCGCGCGGCGCCATCCGCTGATTTCGACCACCAACCTCTTGGGCGGTCTCTGGGATCCCTTGGACGGTGATATCGACCCGGCGCAGCTGTGTCAGGCGCTGGCCTATCACGCCCGCAAAGCTGGCGCTGAGGTCTACCGCAACACGCCGGTCACCGCGCTGACCCAGCACAAGGACGACACCTGGACGGTGCACACCGAACATGGCGACATCGACTGTGATATCGTGGTCAACGCCTGCGGCTACCGGGTCAACGAAGTGGGCGCGATGATGGGTGTGCACCACCCGGTTGCCTCGATGGAACACCAGTATTTCCTGACCGAAGACATCCCCGCCATCGCCGAGGCCGGCCACCGGATGCCGCTCCTGCGCTGCCCGATCTCCGACTATTATTCGCGCCAGGAAAAGGGCGGCCTGCTGGTTGGTTTCTACGAGCAGGACTGCAAGACCTGGGGCATGGACGGGATCGACCCGAACTTTGTCAACGCGCTCTGCCCGGATGATCTGGACCGGGTGATGGACGTGCTGGCCGGCGCCTTTGAACGCATGCCCGCGCTGGAAGAAACCGGCATCCGCTCCATCGTCAACGGCCCGATCACCTATACCATCGATGGCGCGCCGCTGGTCGGCCCGATCCCCAACAAGCGCAACGCCTTCTGCATCATCGGATTGCGCGCGGGTCTCGGCGAAGGCGGCGGCCACGGCTGGCTCCTAGCGCAGCAGATCGTGCATGGCGAGGCCTGCTATGACACCTGGTGCATCGATCCGCGCCGCTTCACCGGCCATGCCAATGTGGAGCTGACCGCGCTGAAAGCGATCGAAGACTATCAGAACGAATTCCGCTTCCACTTCCCGCATGAGCACCGCCCGGCCGCCCGTCCGGCCAAGACCACACCGCTGACCCCGATCCTGGCCGCCGAAGGCGCCGAGTTCACCGTGGTCAACGGCTGGGAGCGGATGGATTACATCAAGCCCTCGCCTGATTTCCACCCGAGCCTGTCCTTCAACTTCGACGAGGCCTTCGATCTGGTCGGCGCCGAGGTCAAGAACGTGCAGGAAAACGTCGGCCTGTGCGAGGTCAACGGCTTCAACCGGTTCGAGATCACCGGCGCTGACCGCCACGCCTATCTGGAYCGCCTGTTCTGCGGCAATGTCACCAAGCGCGACGGCCGTGTTGGCCTCGGCTATCTACTGAACGACCATGGCATGGTGAAGGGCGAGGCCACCGTGGCCAATATCCCCGCCTCGGACCGCGGGCCTCAGCGGGTCTGGTTCGGCTCCGCCGCGGCGGCAGAGTTCCACGACATGGACTGGCTGCAGATGCATCTGCGCGATGATGAGGACGTGCAGGTCAAGAGCCTGACCAACGACCAGACCATTCTGGTTCTGGCCGGACCCAAGGCCCGCGACGTGCTGTCGGCCTGTTCGCGCGGCGACTGGTCGAAAGCGGCCTTCCCCTGGCTGTCGGTGCGCGAATGTTTCATCGGCTTCTCGCCGRCCACGGTTCTGGGCGTCAGCTTCTCGGGCGAGCTGGCCTATGAGATCCACGTGCCGAATGCATCGCTCTATGCGGTCTACCTGGCGCTGCGCGAAGCGGGCAAGGCGCATGGTCTGAAACTCTTTGGGGCCCGCGCCGTCGACTCGATGCGCCTGGAAAAAGGCTTCCTGCACTGGAAGGCAGACCTGCTGACCGAATTCGACCCCTTTGAGACAGCGCTGGACCGTTTCGTGAAGATGGACAAGGCCGATTTCATCGGCAAGGCGGCGCTGGAGAAACGTGTGGCCGAAGGCCCGCGCCAGAAACTGGTCTCGCTGAAGGTCGACGCCACCCATGCCCCCGCCCAGCCGGGCGCCTCGCTGATGGATGGCGACAAGGTTGTCGGCACCATCACGTCGGGCGACTGGGGGCACCGGCTTGGCATGAACCTGGCCTATGCCTTTGTTGATCTGGCCTTTGCGTCCCCCGGCAGCACCATGATGCTGGACCTCTGCGGAGATCTCGTCGCCGCAGAAGTCATCCCAACAGGGCCATATGACCCGGACTATGCACGTATCCGGTCCTGATCGATGACCCGGGACGTTCAGGTCGCAATTCTGGTTGCCGACGGTTTTGTTCCCACCGAACTGGCGCTTGCGCAGGATATCCTGCGCATCGCCAACCGTCTGGGCCGGGATGTCAGTTTTGTCTCTCAGATCTATTCAATGAATGATGAGGAACTGGTTGAGGGGATGGGCGGCATTCTGGTGCGCACCCTGCCCTTTACAACCGACAATTCTGTGTTGCCTGATCACCTGATCGTACTGGGTGGTAAGAACGCGGGGCCGGGTGTCGCCCGGCTCCGCGCACGCCTGCACTGGTTCGAACGCATAGGCCGCGACATTATCCTGTTGTCGGACGCCGCTTTCGAATGGCAAAGGCTGCATCCCGATACCGAGGACGTGACCACCCATTGGGAAATTCAGCAGCGTGAACGCGACGCCGGGTTCAGCCACGGTGGCGCGCTGCCGCTCTTCTCGCAGGACAGTCGCATCACCACCTCGGCCGGCATGGTCTCTACCGCTGATGTGGTTCTGGACCGGATCGTTGCGCCGCATTCGCTGCGGCTGGCACAATCCGTGGGTCAGGTCCTGCTGCTCGACAATATCCGCAACGGGCATGCCAGCCAGCCGCGCAGCGAAAACGATATCTCGTCCCTGCAGCTTGCCCGCCTTGGATCGGTCATCGCGGCCATGGAAGCAAACCTCGACACCCCGCTCAGCACATCACAACTGGCCCGCATTGCCGGTTTTTCCATCCGCCAGCTGGAACGAAAGTTTCAAAGCGCCGTCGGCCAGAGCCCGGCCGCTTTCTACCGTTCGCTGCGCCTGCGCCGGGCCCGCATCCTGATCGAACAGACAGGTCTGGCCGTCAGCGAAATCGCCGATGCCTGCGGCTTTGGAACCTCGTCAAATTTCGCCCGTCGCTATGCCCGCGAGTTTGGCCACAGCCCATCGCAGCGGCGTAGCCAACTGTCGGCCGCTGGCCAGAAGCGTCTTGCCGCCGTTCACGACGCCACAGGCCGAACCCGCGATATTGCCACGCAGTCGGAAATTGCGCTGTCCCGGTCACAGGCGAGATTACAGCCCGGCGCCAATGGATGACAGCTCTGGCGAGAGCGATGGTTGAGAGCAAAACCTCTGATATCTGGTTTAGCGCGCGGTATTTGCCCTAGCATGAGACGCCCAAACGCTTGGCACTGGCAGACAGACCAAATAAGTGGTCGTCCGGTTTAGGGCAGATCAGATTTTCGCCAAACGGATCGCACAATGCGCCGCCGCATCCAGTTCAATGATTTGCGCCGACGCCCACACTTAAACAGCCGCCCACACTTAAACGAACACCCGCCCTTAAACTGACGCAGGCGCAAGAATTGGCGGCTGAGCCTCATCAGAAAGGGGGGGGTCTTGCACGCTGCTGCAGCCTTTGCAGGTGATCCCTCCAAAATGCTTGCGAGCCTTCGGTGGCAATTCTACTCTGGCGTTAGAAGATGCGCTGACAACCGGTACTTACGAAGACACCCGGAAACAGAGTGACCAGCCCTTTGGCGCTCAGCCACACTGATATTGGCCGGGCAAGAGCACATATTGGATGACTTGCCATGATTGCAAAACGCGTGACAACCGAGGATGCGATTGCTCTGATCCGGCCGGGCGATACCATCGCGACCAGCGGCTTTGTCGGTATCGGCGTTCCAGAAGAGCTTCTCCTTGCGCTGGAAAACCGCTTTGTCGAAACTCAGGCGCCGCGTGATTTAACCTTGCTGTTCGCTGCCGGTCAGGGCGACGGAAAATCACGCGGTCTGAACCGGCTGGGCCATGAGGGGCTTTTGAAACGGGTGATCGGCGGGCACTGGGGGCTGATCCCCAAACTTGGCGCCCTGGCCGTAGACAGCAAGATAGAAGCCTGGAACCTGCCACAGGGTGTCATTTCGCAAATGTTTCGCGAAACCGCGGCAGGCCGAAAGGGGGTTTTCACCAAAGTGGGATTGGGAACCTTTGTCGATCCGCGTCAGGACGGTGGACGGATTGATCGCCACAGCACCGAAGAGATGGTGATCCTGACCGAGATTGATGGTGACGAAATACTTTTCTATCCGGCAAAGCCGATAGATGTTGCGCTGCTGCGGGCCACCACAGCAGACGAGAACGGCAACCTCACGATGGAGCATGAGGCTCTGGTTCTCGACAGTTTGGCCATGGCGATGGCCGCGCGGAATTCAGGGGGAACTGTTATTGCCCAGGTCGAACGCATCTGCGCGGCAGGGTCGCTCGCGCCAAAATCCGTGGTGGTGCCGGGTGCCCTGGTCGATGCGGTTGTTGTTGCCGATGCAAAAAACCATCTCCAGACCTACTCGACACCTTATTCCTCCGTCTTCGCGGGGCTGACGAAAGCGCCGGTCGCGCCGCCGTCCCCGGCAGATCTGAACATCCGCAAGATCATTGCCAGACGCTGCGCCCTTGAACTGCCGCCGGGCGGCATCGTCAATCTGGGCATTGGCATGCCAGAAGGGGTCGCCGCGGTCGCCGAAGAAGAGGGCGTTTTGAAAAGCGTAACCCTGACAGCAGAGCCCGGTGTTCTTGGCGGGCGCCCGGCCAGCGGTCTTGATTTCGGGGCCGCGGTAAATCCGGATGCGGTCATTCCGCAAAGCGCTATGTTTGATTTCTATGACGGCGGGGGGCTTGATATGGCCTGTCTGGGAATGGCCGAAGCCGATGCCAGCGGAAACGTGAACGTGTCGCGCTTCGCAGGCCATCTGGCCGGGGCCGGCGGGTTCATCAACATAAGTCAGAATGCCCGCAAAGTCATTTTCGCAGGGACCTTTACGGCCGGCGGCCTGCAGGCCGAAATCAAAGCGGGCCGCCTGCACATTCAAACCGAAGGGCGGTCTCGGAAATTTGTGCGGCAGGTGGAACAAATCACCTTTAGCTCGGCGCAGGCAGGCAAGCTTGGGACAGAGGTACTGTTTGTAACCGAACGGGCCGTATTCCGCCTTTCTGATGGCAAGATTTGGCTGGAGGAGATTGCGCCGGGTATTGATGTCGACCGCGATATCCTGGCGCAGATGGATTTTGCCCCCGAAATAGTGTCACCCCGCCTCATGGATGAACGGTTGTTTCACCGCGGCAAGTTTGGGCTGGATGAAATCCTGCTGGACCTTGAGCATCGCGGCAATCCTGCTCACTTTTGACTGGCGGCTCTGGTGAAGCGGTCCTGCCGCTTCACGTTGCGGAAAACACGATAGGCCTCCAGCCCGGCAAGGCGCAGAAAATGCACCAGCGCAGGGCCGACGTTGTTATGAACAAAGATCCAGTGCATGAGCGTCAGCACAGCCGCCGGATAGACCCAGCGCTGCAGCTGTTTCCAGGATGGCCCCATACGGCGGACCATCAGATCATTGGACGTCACCGCCAAAGGGACAAAGATAAAGAATGCCAGCCAGCCGGTCCAGATGCCCAGTTTGAATGCATCCCCCCAAATGGTCCTCAGATCGCCAAGGTCCACGACATAAAGCAGGGTATGCAAGGCCGCATAGGCAAAGGCCGCAACGCCAAAGTAGCGCCGCCGTTTCATCATCCAGCGCCAGAACCCGGCCGCCGGAAACAGCATCCGCATTGGCGTTAGGATCATGCAGATGATCAAGAAGCGGGTGGCGAATTCACCTGTTGGATGCAGCAGGAATTCGGTCGCGGGCTTGCCGCCGGGGCCAGTGGCGCCACTGGCCAGCGCCAATATCATCGGCACGGAAGGCAGCGCCAGAAGCGCCCAGATGAAATAACGAGAACTTATAAGCTTGAAAAACATGTCAGCGATCCTGTTTGCGGCCACGGGTGATACGGCGCCGGTGCTGAATTCCGTCGCAAGGAATTGCCTGGAGACAGCTGACTGTTCGGATTTCAAAATGCTGCGACAGAAAACAGGCAGAACGTTGCTCTGCCCGTCGGCCTCCGGCTTCTTCCGGGCGGTATCTCTGTTCTGGTTAGATGCCGCTTTCCAGCGAAGCTGCCCCGTCTTCTTTGCCGGGTCACCATGGGTCCAACTGGCAAAAGCCGCGGATGTCACAAAGATGACTTTTTGCAGCGCAGCTGGTGGCCGTCAGCGGATATAGAATTGAACGTGCTCAACCCTGATCGGCCCGCGGCTGAGGACGGGCAGCGGTCGCGCTTTCGTCGGCCAACGGCTGTTCCCCCCAAATTCGGCACCGATCACGGATACCGGAGAGGTGAGACGATTCTTGTGGCGGCATCAGACTATGTCAGCGACCCGGTTTCGGGGCGCAGGAGTGCGCCCCGTGGCTGGGCGGCGGCCTTTGCAAGACGGCGCCAAGTTGCTCACATTGGGTCTGGTGATGCTGAATTTCCCGTCAAATGCGCTGCAATATGCCTCAAAAAGAAGCGAACGCGTGTTTTCCGGGCAGTGTTTCGCACTGGAAGTTTGCCTCAGACGCTGCGCTGCAGAACCTTGACCACAGCCCGGGCGGCCTCCCCGCTTGTAGGCTGAATGAGTGTGACGGCCTTACGATTTGGACCTCGATGCGGCCGCCACACGTTTTGCAACATAGTTGCAGGGCCGAGGTAGTGCTGCCGCGCGCGAATGGCAAGCATTCCGGACCCTGTCTGGAGAGAATGATGACCGTTTTCAAAAAAACCGCCGCCAGCGTAATTGCTCTGGGCCTGACTGCCACCGCAGGCCTTGCTGCAGATTGCACCTATAAAGTTGGCGTGCTGCACTCTTTGTCCGGCACCATGGCGATTTCGGAAACCACGCTGAAAGACACCATGCTGATGCTGGTCGCCGATCAGAACGAAAAGGGCGGCCTGTTGGGGTGTGACCTTGAAGCCGTGGTGGTCGACCCCGCATCCGACTGGCCGCTGTTTGCCGAAAAGGCCCGCGAACTGGTCAGCGTGCATGATGTCGACGTGATTTTCGGCAACTGGACCTCGGTCAGCCGCAAATCCGTGCTGCCGGTGATCGAAGAGCTGAACGGGTTGCTGTTCTACCCGGTGCAGTATGAGGGTGAGGAAAGCTCCAAAAACGTATTCTACACCGGGGCCGCGCCGAACCAGCAGGCGATCCCTGCGACCGACTATTTCCTTGACGAACTCGGCGTTGAGAAGTTCGCCCTGCTGGGGACCGATTATGTCTACCCGCGTACCACCAACAACATCCTTGAGGCCTATCTGAAGGATAAGGGCATCGATGGCAGCGACATCTTTGTGAACTACACACCCTTTGGCCATTCCGACTGGTCCAAGATCGTAGCCGACGTTGTGGCACTTGGCGCTGACGGCAAGAAGGTTGGCGTGATCTCGACCATCAATGGCGACGCCAACATCGGCTTCTACAAAGAACTCGCCGCAGCCGGCATTTCCGCCGATGATATCCCGGTAGTGGCCTTCTCCGTTGGCGAGGAAGAACTGTCCGGTCTGGATACCGCGAACCTGGTCGGCCATCTGGCGGCCTGGAACTATTTCCAGTCGGCCGAGACCGAGGCCAACGAAGCCTTCATCGCCAAATGGAAAGGCCTGATGGGCGAAGAGCGCGTGACCAATGACCCGATGGAAGCCCACTATATCGGTTTCAACATGTGGGTGAATGCCGCGACCGAGGCGGGTTCCGTCGATGTGGATGCGGTCCGTACCGCCATGTATGGCCAGGAATTCCCCAACCTGACCGGCGGCACTGCCGTGATGCTGCCGAACCATCACCTGGCCAAGCCGGTGCTGATCGGTGAAATCCAGGATGACGGTCAGTTCGATATCATCAGCCAGACCGAAGAAGTGCCGGGCGACGCCTGGACCGATTTCCTGCCGGAAAGCGCTGTGCTGAAGTCCGATTGGAAAGAGCTGGGTTGCGGCATGTACAACACCCAGACTGCGACCTGCGTACAGACGCTGTCGAACTACTGATCGCTGCTGCGATCCGGGGAAGGGCCGCATTTGGCCCTTCCCGCTTTTAGGGATACCCGAAAATGCTGCGACTGATCATGGCCGGCCTTATGCTGCTGGCGCTCCCCTTTGCTGTGTCCGCACAGGAGGCGCCGGTGCAGGCCCTTCTGCAGGATCATGCCGAAATCATCACCAAGAATTCACGCAAGACCATCGGCCCGGCCATCGATGCCGTTGCCACCAGCGCGCTGCCTCAGGCGCAAGAGGTGTTGCAGGCCTGGCAGGCAAAGGAAATGTGGCTGCGCAAGTCGGACGGGTTGTTCTTCAAGGCTGAAAAGCTGGACGGCAAGACCTACCAGCTGACCGATTTCGATACTGGCCTCGACGCCGGGACCGCCCAAAAGGCTGATCTCAAACAGATAAAACCCAACAGCGGCATCCGTGCTCTGATTGGCACGGCGCTGGTCCAGTTCCAGTTAAGCGACCCTGATCCGGTACGGCGCAGTGCGGCGCTCACCTCACTCGAGCGTGACCGCAATGCGGCGTCACTCACTCCATTGCGCGCATCGATCGATAGCGAGGCAGATCCGGACTTGAAGGCCCGCAAGATACGCCTGGAACGGCTGCTGACCATGGCTTTTGGAGAAAGCGACACCGCACGGGTTGCAGCCATCCAATCCATGTCCGGCGATCTCGGTGTGGATGTGCGCGCGACCCTGAACCCGATCGTGGCCTCAACCCGCACAGCTTTTGCAGGCACGCTGCCGGACGGGGTCAATAGTGCCGGAGCCCTGATCCCCGGCAGCGGCGGTTTTACCGATGCGGATGCCTATGCCCTCTTGGTTGATCTGAAGCTTGCCCCGGCACAGGTGAGCGCGGCGGAGATCCGTGAGGCGCTGGCCCAGAATATCAGTGGCGCGCGGTCGGGTGGCGTTCCGGTCGCCCAGCTCAGCGATCCAGCCCGCCGTTTGGCCGCCTATGACACTCTGGCAGAAGGCGGTTTGGTGCCGCCACGCGTAACCCCACAACAGCAGGCCGCGGCAATTGCCGCGCACAGCTATGCCGATGTCTATTCCGAGCCTTCGGCTCAGGTTACCGATGCGGCGCAACAGGCGCTGAAAGGCATCAGCACTCGGGTTGCTGTCAGTCAGGCGGCGGATCTGACGCTGGATGCGCTGTCGCTGGCCTCGATCTATTTTCTGGCAGCCATCGGCCTGGCCATCACCTTTGGCGTCATGGGGGTGATCAACATGGCCCATGGCGAATTCATCATGATGGGTGCCTATACCGGCTATGTGGTGCAGCAGATCATTCCCAACCACACGCTGTCGATCATCGTGGCCATCCCGATGGCTTTTGCGGTCACCTTTGCCGCAGGCGTCGCATTGGAACGGCTGGTGATCCGCTGGCTTTACAACCGACCACTGGAAACCCTGCTGGCCACTTTCGGCATCTCAATCGCCTTGCAGCAGCTGGCCAAGAACATTTTTGGCACCCAGGCCCGGCCGCTGACCTCCCCCGGTTGGCTGGACGGCGCATGGGTGGTCAATGATGTGATCTCGATCAGCTATATCCGCATTGCGATCTTCGTTCTGGCGCTGATCTTCCTGGGTGTTTTCCTGTTCATCATGAACCGCACCCGGTTGGGGCTTGAGACCCGCGCGGTGACCCAGAACCGGCGCATGGCGGCATCGATGGGGATCAATCCGGACAAGGTGAACATGCTGACCTTCGGCATCGGCTCTGGCATCGCGGGCATTGCCGGCGTGGCCATCGGCCTGTTTGCAAAAGTCACCTCCGAACTTGGCTCCGACTATATCGTGCAGAGCTTCATGACCGTGGTTGTCGGCGGGGTCGGCAATATCTGGGGCACCCTTGCCGGTGCCGCCATGATCGGTTTCTTCCAGAAAGGCATTGAATGGCTGAACCCCTCCAACACCTTGGCGGCGCAGACCTATATGATCGTCTTCATCATCCTGTTCATCCAGTTCCGGCCGCGCGGCATTGTTGCGCTCAAAGGCCGTGCGGCGGGGGATTGATCTGATGCAGAACACAATTTTTGCCCGCAACCCGTCGGTTTTGATCTTCCTCTCCCTTCTGGGCCTGTTCACCCTTCTGGTCACGCTTGGCGCCGAAGCCAGCGGTACCGGGATTATCTCTACCTCCTTTGTTAAAACCCTCGGCAAAACGCTTTGCCTGTGTCTTGCGGCGCTGGCGATGGATCTGGTCTGGGGCTATTGCGGCATTCTCAGCCTTGGTCATTTCGCCTTCTTCGGGCTGGGCGGTTATATGATCGGCATGTGGCTGATGTACGAGCGCACCCGCGACATCGTCGCTGGCGCACTGGCCGACGCGCCGATCCCGCCGACCACACAGGAGATCACCGATGCCATCGGCACACAGATCTTCGGTGTTGTGGGATCAAACGAGTTCCCGCTGATCTGGTCCTTTGCTGACAGCCTGATCCTGCAGCTGGCGATGGTGGTATTGGTGCCCGGCGCATTGGCGCTGGTCTTTGGCTGGCTGGCTTTCCGCAGCCGGGTCACCGGTGTCTACCTGTCGATCCTGACACAGGCGATGACGCTGGCGCTGGCGCTCTACCTCTTTCAGAACGACAGCGGCTTGCGCGGCAACAACGGTCTGTCCGGCCTGCAAAACATTCCCGGTCTGGACGCGGTGCCGCAATCCGTGCTGTCGGTCTGGTTCTTCTGGGCCTCAGCGCTGGCGTTGGCCCTTGGCTACCTGCTCGCGGTCTTCATCACCCAAGGCAAATTCGGATCGGTCATCCGCGGCATCCGCGATGACGAGGCACGGGTGCGCTTCCTCGGCTATCCGGTGGAAGTCTACAAGCTGGTCATTTTCGCCGTCACCGCCTGTATCGCGGGCATCGCCGGCGCGCTTTATTATCCGCAGGCCGGGATCATCAATCCGGCTGAGGTTGCGCCCATCGCCTCGATCTACCTGGCGGTTTGGGTCGCCATTGGCGGGCGCGGGCGGCTTTATGGCGCAGTGATTGGCGCCGCCTTCGTGAGCCTTGTTTCCAGCTGGTTCACCGGTGGCCAGGCCCCTGATGTGCCTTTGGGTTTCTACACCCTCAAATGGGTCGACTGGTGGCTGGTGCTGCTGGGTCTGTCCTTTGTGCTGGTCACGCTTTTTGCCCCCAAAGGGCTGGGTGGGCTGGTGGATCTTTGGTCCAACCGGAAAAGCCCCAATCGCCACGGCGCCGATCTCGGGCCAAGCGCGGGCGCTCTGCGCGAACAGGAGGCATCAGAATGAACACCCTATTGGAAGTCTCGGGCGTCTCTATCAGCTTTGACGGCTTCAAAGCCATCAACAATCTCACCTTTGCCATTGGCGCCGCCGAAATGCGCGCCATCATCGGCCCCAACGGGGCCGGCAAAACCACCTTCATGGATATCGTCACCGGCAAGACCAAACCAGACGAAGGCCGGGTGATCTGGGGTGAAAAGGGCCAGTCGCTTCTGGGCCTGTCCGAAGCGCGGATTGCCCGCGAAGGCATCGGCCGCAAGTTCCAGAAACCCACCGTCTTCGAAGACCAAAGCGTGCAGGACAACCTGCTGATGGCGCTCAAGAACAAGCGCGGTCCCTTTTCCGTGCTCTTTTACCGGCCCTCCGCCGCGGATCTGGAACGGGTCGAGGAACTTGCGACAACGATCGGCCTGAACGAACAACTGGCCCGCAAGTCGGGCGAGCTGAGCCATGGGCAGAAGCAATGGCTGGAGATCGGCATGTTGCTGGCGCAGGAGCCGCGTCTGTTGTTGGTCGATGAACCCGCCGCAGGCATGACCCCGCAGGAGCGCGAGCACACCACGGCCATTCTGGTCGAGGCCGCCAAGACCCGCGCCGTGGTGGTGGTGGAACACGACATGGAATTCGTGCGTCGTCTCGATTGCCGGGTCACTGTGCTGCACGAAGGATCGGTTCTAGCCGAGGGCAGCCTGGATCATGTTACCAAAAATCCCGACGTCATCGACGTCTATCTGGGGCGCTGAACCATGCTGAAAATTGATGATCTGAGCCTGCACTACGGGCATTCCCTTATCCTCGACGGGATCTCGATGGAGGCGCGCACCGGCGAGGTGACCTGCATCATGGGCACCAATGGGGTCGGCAAAACCAGCCTGATGAAGGCGATTTCCGGCAGTCATCCGCGATCCGGTGGTGCGGTAGAGCTAGACGGAGAGGATCTGGGCCGGTTGCCTGCCCACGCACTGGCCGCCAAGGGCATTGCCTATGTGCCGCAGGGCCGCGAGATTTTTCCGCTGATGACGGTACGGGAAAATCTAGAAACCGGATTTGGCTGCCTGCCTGCCTCCGAAGCTTTCATACCTGACGCGATCTTTGAAATGTTCCCGGTTCTGAAGAAGATGCAAAACCGCCGGGGCGGCGACCTGTCCGGCGGCCAGCAGCAGCAATTGGCCATTGCCCGCGCGCTGATTACCCAGCCTAAACTGCTGTTGCTGGACGAGCCGACCGAGGGCATCCAGCCCAATATCATCCAGCAGATCGGCGAGGTCATCGGCCAGCTGCGCGACGAAGGAAAGATGGCCATTGTTCTGGTCGAGCAGTATTTCGATTTTGCCTTTGATCTTGGCGACAGTTTCCTGTCCCTACGGCGTGGCAGGGTGCTCTTGTCCGGCAGGAAAGGCGATGTGCAAAGATCCGCTCTGCTGGAGTCTGTCTCCGTCTAGCGGGCTGAAAATCACCTGTTCTACACCCAAGCCAGCGAGCCGCGCATGCGCAGCGAAGTCTCGATCAGGCATTGTTCCGCTTCTGGCTCCGCGCTGACGAAGCCAATGAGCAATCGTGCCGCCTCCCGCCCCATTCGTCGGTGTGGCACATGCACCGTGGTAAGCGGCGGGGTCGAGATTTTGGCGATCTCGATATCGTCAAATCCGGTCACCGACAGGTCCTCGGGGACATTCAACCCGCGTTCTTTTGCCTTCGCAATCGCCCCCACCGCCAGAACGTCATTGCCGCATATCACCACTGAGGGGGGGAACGGATTGCTCCATGAGCTGATCCAAGGCTGCCCCGCCTTCGAAGATACCGTAGGTCGTTTCGACGACGGACAGGTTGGCCGCCGGAATTCCAGCCTCGAACATCGCCACCTTGATGCCCCTCAGGCGTTCACTGGCCCGATCATTGCCCTCCAGCGCGCCGGTGATCGTTGCGAGGGTCCGATGACCCAATCGGATCACCTGTTCTGTCAGGGTTTTCATGGCTTCATGCCGCGATCGCCGCTGCACTGGCGATACCGGCCTTTGCGGCAGCCACCGCGCAGCGCGCCCGGCTGTAAAGGGGCTGAAATCACGCGCCAATTTTCGGGGGCTCCCTCCAGAGCGCAGAACACCGCTGGAGGGAGGTAGATTTAGCCCGGCATCTTCTCGAATGCTGGGATCGCATCATCAAGAAGCGTCGCCTTCATCTTGCTGGAGGTATAGACATTCACTTTCGGGGTGAATTCCTCATGCTCGTTGATCAGTCCCGCGCGCAGACCAAGCATGCCTTCGCGGGCCGAATTCTGGGTAAACAAAGGCGTGCCGCAGTCACTACAGAAATGCTTGGTCATCGTCGTGCCTGCATCCGATCTGTGCTGATAAGTCTTTGGCGTGCCTGAGATTTTCACGTCATTCTGCTTCATGAACATCAGTGTGGCAAAGGCAGTGCCGGTTGATTGGCGGCATGCGGTACAATGACAGTTTGCCATGACCGGCACTTCGCCATCAGCTTCGAATGAGATGGCGCCACAAAGGCAGTTTCCGGTAAGTTTTGTCATTGGTTTCCCCATGTATTTGGCATCATTGCCAGCAGGACTCTAAAGAATTCGAGCTTTGCATCAAGGGGCCGGGCAAATCAGAGGGCTTACGGATGGAACACCGCAAGCCCGCGCCGAATGAAGCGGAAGGCCTCCTTGGTCGAATTCACGCCCTAAAAGCAGGCAGCGGTGCGCGATCCTGAAAGTTGATCATCTGGCGCAGCATGATCTCTGTGACCTCATGCCGGACGCTTGCATAGTCCGGGTGATCATAGAGGTTCGCCATTTCATGCGGGTCCGAGGCGAGATCATACAGCTCGTTCCAATCCTCGCCTTCGCGTAAGGACATCCGGTAGCGGTCGGTCACCACGGTACGCACCCGCTGTGGCCGCTCGAACCCGGTCATGGACCGCTGGCTGTCTTCCTCGACAAGGATCGCCTGCGGCGGCTCGGACGTCATCAGGTCACGCCCCTGAATCCCATTGAACGGCTGTATACCCGCCCGCGCCAGAATGGTCGCGGAAATGTCAATGGAGGAGGCAAGCCCGGTGTCGCAGCCCTTTGGCGCAGGCCCCTTTGGGTCGTTCCAGATGAACGGCACACGGATCGTGCCCTGATAGTGCATCAACAGCTTCAGCATCAGGCCATGATCGCCCATGTAATCGCCGTGGTCGGAGGTGAAAATCACCACCGTGTCTTCGGCCAGGCCCAGATCCTCCAGCTGTTTCAGCACCCGGCCCACGGCGTCATCGATCATGGTGATCATACCGTAAGTCAGCGCAATGATGGCGCGGGCCTCGGCCTCGGTCACGGCAAAAGGGTTCTGGTTGTCGCGCGGGTCGGTGCCCTGCTCCATCGCCTCGCGCATGGCCCTGATCGGCGGCAGGTCGCTTTTGCCGAAACTCGCCGGCAGCTCCATTTCGTCGGGGTCATACATGTCCCAGTATTTGCCCGGTGGGGTGAAGGGGTGGTGCGGATCGGGAAAGGACATCTGCAGGAAGAAGGGCGCATCGCCCTTGGCCTGTTCAGCCAGAAACGCCTCGGAGCGGTCAGCGATCCAGTTTGTCGAATAAAGCTCTTCGGGGACGGCGGTGCGCCAGGCTTGCGGTGCATCGATATTGCCATCCGGCAGGGCGTTTTCAGGCCCGACCAGATCATCATAATCGGCGCGCTGATCGCGCGCCCACAGCAGGTAGTCACCGCAGGCCTTGTCGGCATGGTCAGCGGCGATTTCCACATGGTCAAACCCGTAGAAATGCCCGTCCATCCGATCGGCCAGCGGCCTGTCCCATTTCGGGGTCAGCTCCAGCTCGTATTCTTCACCGTGACGGTTGCGCTTATAGGCATCGCGCAGCCCCTCCGCGGGCACCTGCTTCCCCTCTTCGGCGGTGAAAGTATTGGTGGCTGGCAGACCGGTGAAGCTCTGCAGATGGGACTTTCCGATCAGCCCGGTGCTGTAGCCCGCATCCTGCAGCAGCTCCACAAAGGTGACGTGATCCTTGTTCAGCGGAATGCCGTTGTGGCGCGCACCGTGCAGCGAGGGCATCCGCCCTGTCATGATAGAGGCGCGGTTGGGCATGCAGATCGGATTGGCCACATGGAAGCGGTCCCAGCGGGTACCCTTGGCGGCGATGCCATCGATATTGGGCGTCTGCACAACCGTGTTGCCATAGCAGCCCAGATGATCGGCGCGGTGCTGATCGGTGATGATGAAGAGGAAATTGGGGCGCTTGGTCATGACAGGGCCTCTTGCTGGGTGGTCAGGCGGGCGCGGCGGACGTCGAACAGGATCAGGGCGATCCCGACAGCCAGCGCAGGCAGGTGGAATTCGGGGCCCAACATCAGCACCCCAAAGGCTGCCGCAAAACGCAGTGGGATTTCCGGCAGGCTGAGGCGGCCACGGTCAAAGCCGGACAGCGCCGAGGAGAACAGCCAGATGCAGAAGCAGGTCCGCGCGACGATCCACAGGAAGGGCAGCAGGCTGAACTCCTCGATGATCAGGATCGTCGGGTAGAAGGCAAAGATGAAAGGAATGATGAATTTGGACATGCCCAGACGGAAGGACATCAGTGCCGTCATCAGCGGGTTGGCCTTGGCTATGGGCGCCGCCGCATAGGCCGCGATGGCCACCGGGGGCGTCAGCGAGGAGGCAACACCGTAGTAGAAGACAAACATATGCGCGGTCAGCATCGACACGCCCAGCGCCTGAATGGCCGGGCCCATGACCAGAATGATGATCAGATAGGCGGGCAGCGTCGGCATGCCCATGCCCAGAATCAGTGCGCCCGCCATGGCCACCAGCAGCGCCGAGAACAGGCTCTCACCGCGCACGGCCGCAATCACATTGGCCAGTTTCAGACCCAGACCGGTGGAATCGAGCGAGCCGACAAGGATGCCAATGGCAGCAATGGCGATCAGCAGGGTCGCACCGGATTTGGCGCCGTCAACAAAGCTCTGCCAGACCCGGCGGGGATTGTTGCGCACCTCGGGGTTGATGATGGAAAGGCCCAGCAGCACCAGCACCGCATAGAACCCTGCCTTGGAGGTCGACAGCCCCATCAGAAGCGAGCCGATCACAGTGAGGATCGGGCCAACAAACAGGACCGAGTTGATCAGGTCGACGCGGGTTATTTTATCTTCCACGCTCAGGGGCTGCACTTCGATACCCTGGCGGCGGGCCTCAACCGTGACGGCCGAGAACAGGCTGAAGTAATAGAACAGAGCCGGGAACAGCGCGGCAATGATCACGTTTAGATAGCCAACCCCGGTGAGGTCGGCCATCACCAGCGCCGCCGCGCCCATGATCGGCGGCATGATCTGCCCGCCCGAGGAGGCCGTGGCCTCGATCCCGGCGGCAAAAGTCGGGGAAAATCCGCGTTTCTTGATCATCGGAATGGTGAAAGTGCCAGTGCCGACAATATTGGCCACGGTAGACCCGGACATGGTGCCGAACATGGACGACGCAAGGATCGCCGCATGGGCGGGGCCGCCACGGGTGCGGCGGGTGGCGAGGAAGGCGAACTTCAGCAGCGTGTCACCGGCGCCGGTGCCCTCCAGCAGGACGCCGAAGATGATGAAAATGAAAACGGTGGTCAGCACGATATTGGTGACCGAACCAAAGACACCCTTGTTGGTGTTATACCACAGGGCCTCGGCCACTTCGGTCAGCGTAAAGCCGGTGTGCGCCATGATGCCCGGCGAATTCTGCCCGAACAGCAGGTAGAGCACCGCCAGCGCCCCGACGGAAAACAGCCCCCAGCCCCAGAGGCGGCGGCAAAGCTCCAGAAAGACCGCCAACCCTGCCAGTGCAGGCCAGACATCGGCGCGGGTCACGTCATAAAGCGCTTCTTCCATCTGTGTCTGCACGAAATAGAAGGACCAGATCGACCAGAGCCCGGCAACGATCAACACCACATCCGTCACCAGATGAAACAGACCCTTGGCATCGACTGAGCCATCGATGTTGCCAAGCCGCTTTTTGCGGGCCGCAGCAACACCGACGATCAGCGCCAGGGCAAACCCGGCGGCGCGGTGCAGTTTGGGATCCAATAGCCCAAGTCCCGAGCTGTAAAGAGCAATCGCGCCAAGGGCTGTGCAGGCGAGAGTCGAAAGTAGAGCAAAGACGCGGGGCGTCAGCCCGGATGCGCTGGTCTGGCCGGTCATGGTCTTCTCCATGGGATTTGGGACTGGTGCTGGAGCGTGGTCTGCCGGCCCGCATCGGGGCCGACAGTTAGGTCACTGAGCTTACTGGCGCAGCGCGTCCGGCACGTCGAAACCGGCTTCGTCATAGTAGCGCAGCGCACCGGGGTGCAGCGGCACGTTTACGGACGTGAAAGCGCTTTCCTTGGTGACTTCCTTCAGGAAGAACGCAGTGGCCTGCACCTCTTCGAGATTGTCCCAGAAGGCTTTGGTGGCAGCATAGACCGCATCATCCGACATGCCCGCATGGGTGCCGACAAACTGGAAGAAGCCAAGCGCGGTGATCTGACCTTCGGTCAGCTGACCGTTGTAGATGCTGCCATCAAACTGCGCCATGCCGCGGCCGGGGCGGCCAAACAGCTTCTGCATCTCACCATCGGCAAGGTCCGCCTCGGGGATCGACAGAACGCGGAATTCGCCGGACAGGCCGAACTGTTCGATATTGGCCGAGCCAACCTCGGCCGGGCGCACCATCATGTCGATCTTGCCATCCGCCAGCGCCGCATAGCCTTCACCCCAGCTGAGCCGCACAGCGGTGTAATCACTGCCTGCCTCATAACCGGTAATGATCTTGATCAGCGCTTCCGATGTGGCAGAGGCCGACCCGGCGGGCGGGCCGGTGAAAACGGTTTTTCCCTTGATGTCATCCCAGCCTTCGATGCCGGAACCGGCCAGCGTCACCGGATGATAAGCACCAGCTTTGAAGCCGAGGATCGCGCGCAGGTTCTTGGCCAGCTCGGGGGCGGCGTCGATGTTTTGATACATGCGCTGCTGCCCGGCCATCAGATTGACCAGCGACGGAACAGAGGAGAAAAAGCCGATCTCCCCTTTGGCGCCTTTCAGCATGGATTTTGTCAGCGTCTGACCAGCGTTGACCTGAATGTCGACGCCAGCTTTGCCGGCCTGGTTGGCAAATGCCACGAACATGGTGTGGACGGGATCGCCAACACCGGCGGTCTCGCCTTTGTGGATTTCGGCAGCGCCTGCCGTCGGCAGGGCCAGAACAGCAGCGGCCAGCGCCGCGCGGGTGAGTGTCTTCAAATGGAACATGGAATCCTCCCTGATTCACAAGACAGCTTAACAAAGTTAAATCATCCCATATAATCAAACATACGATGCCATACATAAGGTTTTGATATGAATCTTGATCCCAAACATTTGGCCCAGCTTTCCGTCATCGTCGAAGCGGGATCGTTTCAAATGGCAGCGGACCGGTTGGCCCTGACCCAGCCAGCCCTCAGCCGCAACATGCGCACGCTTGAAGCGCGGCTGGGAACGGTCGTGTTTCAGCGAGAGGGGCGCCGGTCGGTGCCAAATGCGCTGGGGTTGAAACTGGCGCGCAGTGGTCTGGCCATTCGCATCGCCGAAGAACAGGCCGGCAACTACGCCTCTCTTGCCGCGACCGGATCCGCCGGCGAGTTGCGCATCGGCGCGCCGCCCATCGTGGCGGGGCGGTTTTTGACCTCGGCCCTGTCACGCTTTATGATCGACAACCCCAATTGCCGGGTAGAGCTGCGCACCGGCCTCGTGCACGAGCTGCGCAGCATGTTGGAGCGCGGCCAGATCGATGTTGTCTTTGGTCCGCAAAACCTCGCTAATCCGGTAGAGGGGCTGGAGTTCACCCCGCTGATCGATGACCGCGTTGGCATCATGTGCCGCAAGGATCACCCCCTGACGCAGAAGCGCGCGATCATGGCGCCAGACCTCATGTCACAGACCTGGCTGGCGCATTCGCGCGGCAGCCTTCTGCGTCAGCAAACCGAAGCGGCGATGATCGCGTCAGGCATTCACCATATGCATATTGTCTGCGAAACGGATTCCATCCGCTCGGCGCTGGAGATTGTCGCAAACACAGATCTGATCACGTCGATGCCGATGGAATCGACCAGGACCTACCTGGAGGACAAACTGGCCTTTCTGCCCTTCGACCACCCCCAGTTTCACCGCCCGCTCGGTGCCATTTGCCGCAGCAATGCCTCGGCCAACCCTGTGCTGGGCAATTTTCTGGCCAAGCTCGTCCAGGAACAATCCTGAACGGTACCGCCAAAAGTGAAAGGCGCTCAATTAGTCCCCTGGATGAGGATCACAGCCTAATCGCAAAGATCCAGCCCATCGCCCTGCCACCAAATCGCAGCCATTGTCGCAAGCGCAAGGCAGCTGGTTTATCGGTTCTGACTAATGCGACCGCTTACGCCCCGACTGCGCATCGAGGGATTGTTCAAACTCTGTGGTGCTCCAGCCCTCCACCAGTGCCCGGCGCATGAGGTGTTGCTGGCTTTCGGGGGCCATGCCACTCAGCGGGGAATCGATATCCAGATTGGCCGGGAAAGGGTACCCTTCGGCGCAGGCTGCCACGATGCAGTCGATGTCGTCCGAGGTGAACACCTCTGCCGTGATCATCTGGCGCAGCGCCGGGTATAGATGTTTGCACATGCGATGGCGGTCAACGATCTCTATTGAGCGCCCATAGCCCGAGCCGATCTGCATCAGATTGACAATCCGATCAACGTCCGCGGTCTTATTCTCACCAGCAGCATGAAAGGTTGCCGGATTGAAGAACACCGTGTCGCCCTTGTTCAGAGGCAATTGCACAAAGTTCTCTTCGAAATAGGCGCGGAATTCAGGCAGCTGCGCGGCAAAATACCCCGGCAGATACTTTTGAGAATGCGGCAATAGCTTGGTCGGGCCGGTCTCTACCGACATGTCACAATGCGCCACTCCACCCTGTAGGGTCAGCATGGCAGACAGCGCGTGAATGCTGGCCGGGTATAAGGCAAGCTCTTCTGCAGTCTGGAACCCCATGTGGTAGTCACGGTGGCAGACCTGCGCCTTGCCGCCGGGGCGGACGACGTTGACCTGGGTTGTGATTTGGTACTGCGGTCCGAGCCAGGCCTGGCTGACCATTGCGAACACCGGGTTGGCATTGTAGCGCGCAAACAGTTCGGGCGCGGCCATGCACAGTTTTTCATGGGCATTCCAAACCCGACTGTTGGCTCCGGCTGCCGCAAAATGATCGCCGCTACCGGACTGACCATCACGCTCTTGCGCAATGATCTGGTTCAGAACGCCGGTCACCTGATCTATCAGCTCTAGGTCATCAAACGAGTTCTTGATGACGATGATACCCGCCCCAGAGGCAAAGACACGGTTCCATTCCGCCATGAAGGCCTTTGCATCCGCCGTGTTTCCATAGGCCGCCCGCACTGCACTGCCGTCATATATCGGAATATTGCCTTCGATCTGGACAGCAAGCGGTACGGCTTCGCGCTTGGTCTCAACGTCAACGATTGCGCGAAAATCATCCAGGGAACAGGATGTTGCATTCAGCCACACAGGATTGGCGGCGTCACTCGTGTCACTCATGAGGTTCATTTCCGATTGTTTGGTTATGTCTGAAACGGGCGCCTGCCGCAGCCGGGTGGATCATTGGCTGCCACCGGGCGGTCAAAGCCTTGCCAGATACTCTCTGGCAGCCTTCTCGCCCATTTCCTTGAATTGCTTGTCCTTAAAGGCTTCGCGATTTTTGCGGCGCGGGTCCATGAAGCCGGAACCAACAACTGCCTCGCCCTTATCGCAGACTACCAAGCGGGAAATCCGCTGGGCGTGGGGCGACAGTGCCTCCCAGTTTTCAAACGGCATGGCGCGCATGATGCCCTCGCTGCGGAACCACGGTGCGTAGTATTCCACATTCGGCATGGCCCGCACATGGCGGGAAATATTGGGGGTACCGCCGTGCCAGGCGCGAATGTCACGAATGACAGCGCAGCCGGCCGGGGCCGGGCAAACAGTGCTCAGCTTCATCCAATCCGGCTCATCCCCCATGCTCGGGATTGGTGCACGGGAACGCTGCGTGCCCGGTATCTGACGGATCGGCCCATTTTCAAAAGTCAGATCGCTCAGCGGGAAATTGATCGTGACAACGGGCGCAGGCAAATCACGCATCGTTACATTGCCATAGGGATCGGGCAGTTCGGACCACATGTTGTCAGAATGCAGCCCCTGATATTCCATGGCGCCGGGCAGCGCGACCTCGCCTCCGGCACCGCCAACCACGTAATCGGCCGACCCGAAAATCGCGGTCAGGATTGGTGTTGTTGTCGGCAGATCGATCAGGTCGCACCATTCCTTCACATGCAGCATTTGGCGCGACGCCGAACCACCGCCAAAAGAATACCGGTGCGGCAAACCGCCGGCACCGCCGCCAGCGGAATAGTCCGGATCATTTTCCACCAACTGCCTGATCGCGGCGGCGGCCGCCATGCGGGTGCGCTCCAGCTGGCCGGGGTCCAGAACATCGCGCACTGCCACAAAGCCATCGCGGTGAAACAATTCGGCGGCGCGCTCCACCTCATGCGGGGACACGATTTCCAGCCCCTTGATGCCATTGTTTTCGCGCAGATGGTCACGCAGGGCGGCCACGCCCGGATCATCATAGGCCCGCGTCCAGCCAGCACAGGACGGATCGCCTGACACAAGGTTCAGGTGCTCAGGGGTTGTCTCAATTTCAATCTCGGATTCAACCGTTTTCAAGCCATCCGGATTGTCGTTGTTCACGATGTCCTTGGGACGGTTGATCAGCCCGTTGGCGGGCACGGAGGCGTTCCAGCCGAGGCCCTTCAATTGTTCTTCATAGGTCATGATCTTTGGCTCCGCGCTCGGGTCTGATTTCTCTTTCACCCGAGAACACACGCCCTGTGATCTTCACTCAAGACAGGTCTTGTTCATTTTGAACAAACTGAAAAAGCGCGGGGCTACATGACCGCCTCGGCCCGTTTCTGAGAGCGCTTGAGCGCCTGTGAAACAGACTGATGACCGCTGAGCATATCGTGGATCTCTTCGCCCAGAATGGAAACCACAGAGGAATAATTCATGACCGGAGGGCGCGGCCAGAGCCGGATCTGACCACGTTTTGCCATACGATCAACCGCGGCAATCACCGGCGAAAGACGGCGCACATCCGGATCGGACCCCACGCTGATCCGCGGGGTGACGTGGCCGCTGTGCTGCACCAGAAGCTTGTTGACCTCAGGCGATGACAGCCACTCGATTGCGGCCCAGGCGGTGGTCAGGCGCGCAGGATCAATGTTGCTGGGAATGCCAAACGCAAAGCCACCCACAGGCGCAATTGCATATCGTGTTCGCGGATCATTCTCCACGTCCCCCACGGGATGGGGCAGAAACCCCATTTCGCCCGATGCCGCAAACCCGGTGAGCTGCGCCGCCCGTCCCGCCCATTCATAGGCCATGGCCACCTGCCCCTTACGCATCAGGTCAACCTGGCCATCCCATGTCATGTTCAGCGCATTCGGCGGGGAAACCTTGAGCAGTTCAATCATGAAATGCGCCGTTGCCTGGCCGCAGTCTGTGTCTATCGTCGGGATTGACGGCCGGTTCTCGGAGCGGCTGGTTTTATAGCCTCCTACAGAGCGTTCCAGCTGGAAAACGGGTTGCCCGAAGTCGGCGAGGAACTGGATAAATGCCTGCCCTACCGGTGCGCCGCGAGCGGCCGTCCAGGACACGCCGTAACGCCCCTTGGAGGGGGCGTGGAATTTCCGGGCCAGATGCAGCAATTGGCTGGTCGAAACAGGGGCTTGGACTGCCGCCTTCGCAAATAGATCTTTGCGATAGAACAGAAGCTGCGGATTGATCAGAATGGGAATGGCATATTGCTGGCCATCGACGATCGCACCCCGCCAGGCTGCCGAGATGAAATCAGCGCTGACCACGTTGCTTTCGGCTGCCACATCATCAAGCGGGGCCAGCATGCCCCGGTGCGCGAATTCAGCAATCATCGGCAAATCTACCGCGGCCACGTCAAACCGGGACTGTGGGGCCGTTGCGTTTTCCAGCATCGTGCTGCGCAGGTTGTCTATTGGCGCCTCGATGAACCGAAGCTTGCCCCCCATCAGATAGCTCAGTTCGCGCTGCAACCGTTTGCTGATCGAATAGACCGGGTCATCCGGGACAAGAATGTCGAGACTGCCCTCAAACCCCGGTTTCCCCTGTACCAGCGAGGCAGGCGCAACCGAGGGCGGCGGGATGAGATCGGCATCCTCTGCAACCCGGCCTTTGCCGGCCACTTTCGGGCGCGCCTCAACCGCGTCTTTCGATGCAATCAGAAAGGAGGTCACTTTCGAGATCAGTTTCGGACTTGGGTGAACCGAGAATGATTTCCCGGTCGCCGTTCTGGGGCGCAGATCCAGAAGGCCCTGTTCCTGCATTCTTGTGACCCGTCGTGTGGCTGTGGTGTAGGGCACTTTCGCGGCATGAGCGAGGCTGGATGGTGTGACCAGCTGGCCGGTCAAATGCCGCCGCATCAGGAACAACGCCATATCCATGAAAGGGTCGGGCGTGGGGTCTTCGAGCCAGAGATGCTTGAGATCGCGCATGCGTTCCAAGAGGTCGATCATGCCGAGAAGCTCTTGCTTCATCATCGCCTAAATCCCCTGTGTGACTTGTGAAATTCAAGTTTGTTCAGTTTGAATAATTCACTCAATAGCACGCAGTCACACGGCGGCCAATCTCACCCCGCACTCCGATCCCGGCTTCTTTAGGCGGGCGTGGTCTTGGTCGGCCAGACGCCCCGCCGACCGGGGCCTGCGCCCAGCGCGATCAGGTATACGGGTCGATCTGCTCTGCCACCATTGTATAGCCGACCTCAGCCAGCTGGGTGCTGGTGGCGGAGGTTCCAAAAACACCTTCGATCCACACTGGTTCGAACAGAGAAGGGTTCTCGTAGTCGGCTTCTGCAATGATAAAAATCAGCTGGTTCGGCGGCGGCGGCGGCACGTGGATGCAGGCGCCGACAAAGGGCACCAGCAGGGCTGTTTTGACCTTGGCACCGTCATATTCCAGCGGCACCAGATAGCCCGGAATACGCACCAGCTTGCCATTAAACTCGGTCGTCAGATTGGCGCTCGTGTCCTGATCAAAGCCCGTGTTCATCTCACCATGTTGGATGATGCCCTGCTGACGCAGGCGTTCCATGGTTTCTCCGCTGCCGCCGGGCACCAGATCGTCCCAGTCCAGCTGGATCGGATCGTCCCCTGCCCGCGCCCGCATCGGCCAGGGCGCCGTCATCGCAAGAGCTGCAGCCGCTGTGGTCAAAACTTTTCTGCGTGTGTGCATCAGTTCGATGCCTCCTCGTCTGAAACCCCAATCCGGACGGGGTTTGGCACCGCCGCCAGCCCATCCGCCATGGCCACGTATTGGCTGACCGCAAGCACATCCAGCATCGATGTCAGCTGCCTCTGCCGCACCACATCCGACAGTGTGTCGCGTAGTGTCCAGACGCCACGGGCCCCAAGCTGGCGGGCCATCGCTGATGCAAGTTCAGGTCTTTGCTGCAGCACCTCTGCAAGTGCCAGGCTCACCGTTTCTCTCATATCTGTTTCGCCATATTCACTGTGTATGGCCATCGCCTCGATCAGGGCTTCCTTGGATGCGTAATGCACCGCAGGGTCGGTCAGGTATCTCTGCGCAACGGAAACCGCCCGGTCGGGCCCGTCCAACTCAATCAGTGCGGTGGCATAGGCGCCAGCCAACGCGTTTTCATATTGAACCGAATAGGCCAGCCCTCTTTCCAGCCGCTCCTGCGCACCCTGCCAGCCGCTCAGCCCCAGCAAAAGCACTCGTATGGCGCGCAGATCGAGCTGCGCCGGATCGTCAAGCCGGGCAAGAGTGGCGACAGGATCCAATGGCAGTTTATGCGACACCAGAAAGCCGTAGTCGGCACGATCCAGTTCCGTCAGCGCCAATGTGTGCACCCGCACATCCGGGTGATCCAGGTAAGTCATGAAGGTGCGGAACCGGTCCAGATCATCGCCATCAGCCCAGGCCGGCAGCCGCGCGACCATCTTGTCCAGGACCGGGCGCATGGTGGCGTCGATATAGGAGACTTTCTGCCAGGGCCCATAAGACCCTTCGCGGGCAAACAGCACCGTGGCATTGGCATCGGCTGCCAGCCGCCGCCGGCTGGCGGTATCAACCAGCTGGGGCAGTTCCACCCCATAAGTGCTGCCAGCAACCGCCTCAACCGCGGTATAGCGGAATGGATTGCCTGCGGTGGGACGTGCCAGCACCGCATGTTCGCTATTGATCAGCAGATCCACCATCGAGGGTTTTGGATTGTAATTGTGAAATCCGCAGGCAGCCGCCCCGGTGGCGGCAGCAGCCAAGACGGCGGCGACGAGTGACAACTGATTAAACCGTGGCATGGCGCCATCCTGACCTTGTTTTCTTGCTGCCGGAAATCACATTTTCACCATCATACCGTCTGCAAGGGACATCCGGTAGGCTCGCAAGGCCGGCAATAGGCTGACAACCGCCGCCGCCGCGACAACCGCGCACAAAAGCAGCATTTCACGCAGGCTCGGCGGGGTGACGGGAATGAACAGCCCATAGGCGCTGTCAAGCCAGGGTTGCAGGACAAAGAGCCCAAGATAAAGCATCACCAGCCCAAGCGCGGCGCCGAGACAGGCCATCAGCACCGCCTCGGTCATCAACAGCCCCATCACCGTAGTCGGCCCCGCCCCCATCGCCCGCAGGATCGCCATCTCGCGGCGGCGGGCATGCAGGCCGGAAAGGATCATCACCGACAGGCCCAGAACGGCGGTGACCACAACCATGGCCGACACCGCAATCAGCGCCTGTTCGGCAATGCCGACAATGCTCCACAGCTCTTGCAGGGCGACACCGGGCAGCACCGCCAACAGGGGTTCTTCGCGGTATTGGTTGATCGCCCGCTGGGCGGTAAAGATCTGCAGTTTGGATTTCACCCCCAGCATGGCCGCGGTGATTGCCTTGGGCTGCAGGTCCATCGCGCGCAAGGCCTCGACCGGGGTTGCGGCGCCGGATTTCCGGCCGCCACTTTGCCAGTCCACATGGATGGCTTCTATCGCCTCCAGCCCGACAATCACGGTGCGATCCACCGGGGTACCGGTTTTCTCCAACACGCCCGAAATGCGAAACGGCGTATCCTTGTGTTCACTGAAAGAGGCAAGACCGTGCGCCACCACGATCGGGTCGCCGGTGCGATACCCCAGCTGCGCGGCTACCTCGGCCCCGACAACTGCATCAAACAGATCCTCGAACGCGCGACCTTGTGCAAAGGCCAGTGCGCGCCCGCCGCGATAGCGGTAGCGTTGGAAATATTCTACCGTGGTGCCCATGACGCGGAACTGCCGGTGGCTATCGCCCAGCGAGATCGGCACCGCCCAGTCAATTTCGGGCCTCGCGGCAATGTCGCTGTAGCTTTCCCAGGTTACATTATTGGTCGCATTGCCGATCCGGAACACCGAATACAGCAACAGCTGAACGCTGCCCGACCGTGCGCCCATGATCAGATCAGTACCCGAGATCGTATCCGTAAAACTGGCCCGCGCCCCGGTGCGCAGCTTTTCCACCCCGAGAAACAGAACAACCGACAGTGCCACCGCAAAGATGGTCAGCCCCACCGTCAGTGCCCGGCTCTTCAACGACAGAAAGGCCAATCGCGTCAGCGTCATGCCACAGCCTTTCTGAGGATTTCGGCAATGTCTTCCAGCCGCGCCACCCGGTCAAAGCGGTCAGCCAGACGGGCGTCATGGCTGACCATGATCAGGGTGCTGCCGGTGGACGCCAGCTGGCGGAACAGAAGGTCCAGAAACTCCGCCTGCGACCCTGCATCCAACGCCGATGTCGGTTCATCCGCGATGATGATATCCGGCGCGCCGATCAGTGCCCGCGCCACTGCAACCCGTTGCTGCTGGCCAACAGAGAGCGTCGAGGCAGCAACGCCTGTCAGCAGGTCCTCCGGCAGGCCCAGACCGGCGCAAAGCGAAAGGGCCTCGGCGCGCGGATCATGGCACCGCTTGCGCCGCAGAGCGGAGAACCGCAGCGGCAACAGGATATTATCCAGCGCACTGGCATAGGGCAGCAGGTTGAACATCTGAAAAATGATGCCGGTCCTGTCCGCCCTGAACCGGTCCCGCTGAGCCGGGCTGAGCGCGCTCAGTTCCTGCCCGGCGACCCGGATGCGCCCCTGTTGCGGCGTCGCAATCGCGCATATCAGGCTGAGCAGCGTCGACTTCCCCGACCCGCTTTCGCCCAGCAACAGGAGTTTTTCACCCGCGGCGACACGAAAGCCATTCACCGCAATGGAAAAACGGCTTTCGGGCCATGAAAACTGAACCTCTTCAAGGCAAACCGCATCTTCAGAGGCCACGATCGCCGGCAACTTTAAAACATGCCTTTCAAGCGCAGCACCGGAGCATCACGCTCCACCTCAAACGCCTGTGCGCCCTGATCTGTCACGATCTGAACGTCCAGTTCACGCGCATTGGCAAACCGGTCGAAATATCCAAATTCGATCTGAGTGATTGCCTGCGGGGCGCTGCAGGACAGAACATACTCTGCCGCAAATTCCGAATGCACCGCGCCATGATCCTCGTGGTCACCATGGTCCTCCACGTGATCGTCGTGGTCGTCATGATCATCATGATCGTCGTGGCCATCGTGATCGTCGTGGGTCTCATGGTCATGTTCATCGTCATGGGCATCGGCGCCTATGACTTCGACCTTGGCCTCAATCACCGAACAGCCCGCGTCAGCAGGCAGAACAAACAGTTCAAGCGGATGAGCCAGATCGGAGATTGCCGCAGCCACCGCTGCCCGATCCGCCGCGCTTGCTGCGGGATGCTCAAAACCGACGATATCCGCACCGGGCGCTTCAAAAGACAGGGCCACCTGCGCGCCGGAAACCGCGATCCCCAACGTGCCCGACCCGTGCTCATGAGCATCCAGCGCCCGGATTTCTTCGGCTGTTGCAAACATCGGCACAAAGGCTGCCGCAATCGCTGTTCTTACAAAAACTTGTCTCATTGGTTCACAAACTGTTGGTTGAGGAATTGGAGTACAGACATGCGTTTGGCAGCGCATATGTCAACAGCAAACCAGCTGCCATGACCGGTCCGTTGTCCTCTCAGAAAGGGAGGCCCGGTTCTCGCGCAACTGGTCGCAGCCTCTGCCTCGGGGTGAATGCGCTCTGCTCCCCTAGGATACGGATCTCATCTTCAGAGGAATACTGTTTCCGGGTTGCCCGCTTAGTGGCTTTGACAATCTTCTCGGCAGGGGGCCTGCCATTCTCACCGTGGTATTCGAACCGATCCGCGTAGCGGCAAACCTTCCGGGGGAGCGTTTGCGGTTCAGACGGGTGGAGCCCTGCGCACCCAATAGTGCAAATCAAAGCCCAGCGTTTGTAGGAATTCCCCTTGGGACGTGTCGCGCAGCGGAACGGCCCGCGCCTGACCTTGTGTCCGGAACGCTGGCAGCAAAAAGGGCGGGAAGGCCCGCCCTTCTCAAATTTTCAAACAGGCAGAAATTACCGCGCAAACTTCTTATGCTTCAATCGCTTGGGCTCCAGCGCATCGGCACCCAACCGGCGCTTCTTATCTTCCTCGTAGTCCTCGAAGTTGCCCTCGAACCATTCCACATGGGCGTCGCCTTCAAAGGCCAGCATGTGGGTGCAGATCCGGTCGAGGAAGAAACGGTCGTGGGAAATCACCACCGCGCAGCCGGCGAAATCGACCAGCGCGTCTTCCAGTGCCCGCAGGGTTTCCACGTCCAAGTCGTTGGTCGGCTCATCGAGCAGCAGCACGTTGCCGCCCTCTTTCAGCAGCCGCGCCATGTGGACACGGTTACGCTCACCGCCCGACAGCAGGTTCAGCGGTTTCTGCTGATCGCCGCCTTTGAAGTTGAACGAGGAGCAATAAGCACGGGAGTTCACCTGCGCGTCGCCCAATTCGATGATTTCAGCGCCGCCCGAGATGGCTTCCCAGACGGTTTCATTGTCCTTCAGATCGTCGCGCGACTGATCCACATAGGACAGTTTCACGGTGTCGCCATAAGACACCGACCCTTCGTCGGGCTGCTCCTGACCGGTCAGCATACGGAACAGAGTCGATTTACCGGCACCGTTGGGGCCGATGACGCCAACAATGCCTCCGGGCGGCAGATCAAAGGACAGGCCTTCGACCAGCTGCTTGTCGCCATAGTGTTTGGCGATGCTGTCGACCTCGATCACCTTGTTGCCCAGACGCGGGCCGTTGGGAATGACGATCTGGGCGCGGGTCAGCTTCTCGCGCTCGGACTGGCCGGCCAGATCGTTATAGGCGTTGATCCGGGCCTTGGATTTGGCCTGGCGTGCCTTGGCACCCTGACGCATCCATTCCAACTCGCGCTGCAGAGTCTGCTGCTTGGATTTGTCTTCGCGGGCTTCCTGCTCCAGCCGTTTGGCCTTCTGCTCCAGCCATGCGGAATAGTTGCCCTCGTAAGGAATGCCCTTGCCGCGGTCCAATTCCAGGATCCAGCTGGTGATGTCATCCAGGAAGTAACGGTCGTGGGTGACGCAGAGAATGGTGCCTTTGTAGTCGATCAGGTGCTGTTGCAGCCAGGCGATGGTCTCGGCGTCGAGGTGGTTGGTCGGTTCATCGAGCAACAGCATTTCCGGCGCTTCAAGCAGCAGTTTGCACAGGGCAACCCGGCGTTTTTCACCACCAGACAGGTTGGCAATCTCGGCATCATCCGGCGGGCAGCGCAGCGCTTCCATGGAGACGTCGATCTGGCTGTCCAGATCCCAGAGGTTCTCGGAATCGATGGCGTCCTGAAGGGTGGTCATCTCCTCCATCAGCTCGTCGGTGTAATTCTCGGCCATCTCGATTGCGATGGCGTTGAAGCGGTCGACCTTGGCCTTCTTCTCGGCCACGCCCAGCATGACGTTTTCCCGCACAGTCAGGCTCTCGTCCAGCTTCGGTTCCTGCGGCAGGTAACCAACTTTGGCGCCCTCAGCCGCCCAGGCCTCACCGGTGAAGTCCTTGTCGAGACCGGCCATGATTTTCATCAGGGTGGATTTACCGGCGCCGTTAACGCCAACCACACCGATTTTCACACCGGGCAGGAAAGAGAGGTGGATGTTTTCAAAGCATTTTTTGCCACCGGGGTAAGTCTTGGAGACACCCTGCATGTGGTAGACGTACTGATAGGCGGCCATGGGACAGCTCCATACATGGGACATTCGTGTTGGCAGGTGTGATAGCGAAAGGGCGCAGCCGGGGCAATCACCAAGCATCTTGGGGCATCGGTTTGCGCCACCGCAATCTCAGCAGGCTTGCCTTGCGCTAGATGATCCAAAAGCAGCTTGCAGTTGCGGCGCGGAATCGTAGTGTGCGCGTCATAGGTATTTTGAGGGTGGCAAAGCGTGCGGATTTCACGTGCAGGACCGGGCTGGGTGGCGCTGATTGCAGCGCTCTGCTTTGCTATTCTGGCCAGCCTGCATGCATCGCGCCCGTTGCAGGCCGATCCGGACCCTGCCCTATTGGGTTTCGCCTTTGGCGACATTTGCAGCAGCGGCGCAACAGAATCTCCGGACTGCCCAAGCTGCACTCTGGTCGGCGCGGCCCCTTTGCTGCGGGCAGACACCAGCCTTTGCTGGATGCCCATATCCTTTCTCGCGGAGTTTCCCGCTGGCACGCAGCAGCTGCACTGCAAACCAATACTCAGGGATTGTCAGCCAAGAGGCCCTCCACGCTTCACATGACCCATAGCCTCCGGCTGCGCCGGACCCCCTAAAGACATGTGAACAGGACTATAGAAATGAAATTCGTCAATACTGCACCGGCAGCCATTCTGGCCGCCGCACTAACAACTGCACTCAGCACTTCCGCGATGGCGCATGCCACATTGGAACAGCAGGAGGCTGCAACCGGCACCACCTACAAGGGCGTAATGCGCATTGGCCATGGCTGCGACGGTCAGGCGACCCTGAAGGTTCGTATCACCCTTCCCGAAGGCGTTGTGGCCGCCAAACCCATGCCCAAAGCGGGTTGGGAGATGGAAACTGTGACCAGCGATTACGCCCACAGCTATGACTATTATGGCCGCACGCTGACCTCAGGCGTGACCGAAATCATCTGGTCCGGTTCGTTGGAGGATGCGCATTATGACGAGTTCACCTTCCGCGCCAAGCTGCATAAATCGCTGGACGCCGACCAGACCCTGTATTTCCCGACGGTTCAGGAATGCGCTGACGGTACAAACGCCTGGGTCGAAATCCCGGCAGAGGGCCAGGACCCCCACGATCTGAAAAAACCCGCGCCGGGCCTGCATCTGGTAGCCCCCGCTGTGCATTCGCACTGATACCACTCAAAACAGGGGTGCCGCCTTCGGCGCCCCTGACCTCTGCCAGACCCGCCGGGCCCCTGCCCCGGTCTAAGATACTGAGGGTGGATAGGCGTGCATTTGTGGCCCGACACCCCGCATCCATCCTCTATCGCGCTACAGGTGATTGAAAAGCGCCGTGATTTGTGGAAATCAACTCCCCATGACACGTGCGCGCATTTCCCTGCGACCCGGAACAGTGGTTGGCCTGCTGGGTGGTTCTTTTGATCCGCCACACGTCGGCCATGTCCACATCTCACGCGAGGCGCTAAAGCGGTTCGGCCTGAACCAGCTGTGGTGGCTGGTGTCCCCCGGAAATCCTTTGAAAAAGCGCGGACCCGCCGCGATGGAACGCCGTGTGCAGGCGGCCAAACAGATGATGGCCCACCCGCGCGTGCGCATCAGTACCTTCGAGTCCCGTTCCGGAACCCGTTACACGGCAGAAACCATCGCCGCCCTGCGCCGATCACATCCCCATGTGCGCTTTGTCTGGCTGATGGGGGCGGACAACCTTGCCCAGTTTCATCTCTGGAAAGACTGGCGCCAGATTATGGAGACCGTTCCTGTTGGCATTCTGGCACGCCCCGGCGACCGGCAGGCAGCGCTGCATTCGCCTGCGGCGCGTGCCTACCGACATGCCTTCCTGAAACCGGGGCAAAGCCAGCTTTTGGGTCGCGCCGACACCCCCGCCTGGTGTTTTGCATCGGTGCCGATGTTGCAGGTCAGCTCTTCTGCGATACGGGCAGAAGGCCGCTGGCCCCCTGTCAGCCAGAGCGAACAGGCGTCAAGCGCTGCTTAAGACTGTCGCGCTATCTTGCATTGTCGCCCGACATGGGGTTGATTTTAGATCCAGTCAAAACCGAGATTGAGCCAGTGGTTTCCAGACGTTTTTTTGTGAAGTCCTTTGCCGCCGCCTGTGCCGCGGGCGCCGCTGCGGCGGGGGCACCTGCTATTTCGCTGCGTCCGGCCGTCCGGCCTTCGGCGGCGGCTGTCGTACCGGGGCGCGGTCTGTCCGCTTTGATCCGAAAGGCTAGCCTTCCCGGCCACGTTGCCTGCGCCGTGGCCGACATAAAGTCAGGCCAAATGCTGGAAGCCGAAAACGGCGACATGGGGCTGCCACCGGCCAGTGTGGCCAAGGCACTGACAGCCCTATACGCGCTGGATGTTCTGGGGGAAGGGTATCGCTTTGAAACCCAGCTGATGGTGACCGGCGATGTCAGCAGCGACGGTATTGTTCAAGGCAATTTGATCCTTGTTGGTGGCGGCGACCCGACGCTCGACACCACGGATCTTGCGGCCATGGCCAAGGCGCTGAAGGATGCGGGCATCCGCGAAATACGCGGTGCCTTCAAGGTTTTTGAGGGCGCGCTCCCGCAGGTTGCCTCCATCGATCCGGGCCAGCCTGATCACGTTGGCTACAGTCCGGCTGTTTCCGGAATTGCGCTGAATTTCAACCGGGTACATTTCGAATGGAAGAAGGCCGGGCAAAGCTGGAACGTATCAATGCAGGCCCGGACGGCAAAATACCGTCCTGCAGTCAGCACCGCCAGCATGACCATCAAAAACCGGGCGTTACCTGTCTATACCTACAGCCGCACAGGCGGCGTCGACCGCTGGACAGTTGCCAAATCCGCCTTGGGAAAAGACGGGGCACGCTGGCTGCCGGTGCGCAAGCCCGGTGAATATGCCGGTGATGTCTTTCGCACATTGGCCCGGTCCCACGGGTTGGTTCTGCCCGCTGCCAAGACCACCACGGTGCGGCCACAGGGCCGCATTCTGGTGCAGCATCACAGCGACCCGCTGCCGGTGATTCTAAAGGCGATGCTGAAATACTCCAACAATCTGACGGCGGAAATGACCGGTATGACGGCAACGGTGCGCCGCGGGGTCAAACCCGGCAGCCTCAAAGCCTCGGCGCGGGAAATGTGCCGCTGGGCGGCAGAACGATACGGGATGAACAAGACCGCCCTGGTGGACCATTCCGGCCTGGGCGATGCATCGCGCATGACCGCAAAGGATCTGGTGGGGGGCCTGGTCAAAGCCCGGAAATCCGGCCAACTGAGGCCGCTGCTGAAGCCAGTCAAACTCAAGGACGCCAAGGGAAATCTGATCAAGAACCCAGCCATCAAGGCGGATGCCAAAACCGGAACGCTGAATTTCGTGTCAGGGCTTGGTGGTTTCATGACCGCAGCGGACGGCACCGAACTGGCCTTTGCGATCTTCACCGCGGATCAGGATGCCCGCGCCAAAATTCCGCGTGCCGAGCGTGAGCGCCCGCAGGGCGCGCGCAGCTGGAACCGTCGGTCAAAAAACCTTCAGCAGCAACTTATCGGTCGTTGGGGGCAGCTTTACGGCAGCTAAGTTCCGGGCCGCGAAAGGCAGGTCTTAGTGCAAACCTGCCTCTTTCTCAGCTTTGTGAGATTTGTCAGACCACGTGCCGGGCACGGGCACCGCGTTCGATGGCTGCCGCGTGCAGGCGGTCGACGTTCAGCTGATACCGTACCTCAGCCAGAAATTCGAGCTCGGTCTCTGCCAGGCGCCCGTCGGCCGCAGCCACATCACAGCCCAGCGCATAGGCCGTTTCAAACAGGCGTTCGGGTAGATCTTCGCGGATCAGGCCAAACAAGGCATCCAGCCCGTCTTCCTGTTCGAACAGATCAAACACAGTCTGCGACACGCGGTTGATGCGGTCGATGTCGTAATCTGCAAAGACCGGCAGCATGTTGACCGCCGACTGAATCTTGACCAGCTCGGCTGTACGGATGTTTTCGTCCGAGGCGGATACCGCCACCATAACAGCCACAAGGCAGTCCTGCGGGGTCATCGAGTGGGGGGTCGGTTCGCTCATCGAAAGCATCCTTTAAAAATGATCAGTAACAGCAGGAGGATAGGCGCCGTGCGACCTGCATTCAATGGGCCGTGGCCGATTCCTACTGATTGGCTGGGAAATGCGCTGAATTCCCCTATAAACTGCGTGTAAGGGCGGCCTGTTTATTGACTCATGCTGCACTGGCACAATAGAACGCGCCGGTCGCGACATGGGGTCGCGACATGTGCAGTGGCCCGAATTTTGGGGCTGCCGATGGAGAAACACAAATGTCTGATCTGCGCGAAGAAGCTCTAAAGAGCAAAGCCTGGCCGTTTGAAGAAGCCCGCCGGGTTCTCAAACGTTACGCCAAGGGCGCGCCGGAGAAGGGCTATGTGCTGTTTGAAACCGGCTATGGCCCCTCGGGTCTGCCGCATATCGGCACCTTTGGCGAAGTGGCCCGTACCACGATGATCAAGACCGCCTTTGAGGTGATCAGCGACATCCCGACCAAGCTGATCTGCTTTTCAGATGATCTGGACGGTATGCGCAAAGTTCCGGGCAATGTGCCGAACTCCGATAGCCTGCACGAGCATCTGCAAAAGCCGCTGACCTCGGTGCCGGATCCCTTTGGCACGCACGAAAGCTTTGGCCATCACAACAACGCCATGCTGCGCCGGTTCCTCGATACTTTCGGCTTCGAATATGAGTTCTATTCGGCGCAGGAATTCTATCAGTCCGGCCAGTTCGACGAGGTGCTGAAACGCGCGGTCGACAAGTATGACGACGTGATGGCGATCATGCTGAAGTCTTTGCGCGAAGAACGTCGTCAGACCTATTCGATCTTTCTGCCGATCCATCCCGAAACCGGTCGCGTGCTTTACGTGCCGATGAAGAAGGTCTGCGCCGAGACATATACCGTCACCTTCGACGATGAAGACGGCAAGGAATGGACGCTGCCGGTCACCGGCGGCAACGTGAAGCTGCAGTGGAAGCCCGACTTTGGTGCCCGCTGGGCCGCACTGGGCGTCGACTTTGAGATGTACGGCAAGGACCATTCGACCAACACGCCGATCTATGACGGCATCTGCCGCGTTCTGGGCCACCGCGCGCCGGAGCATTTCTCGTACGAGCTGTTCCTCGATGCCAATGGGCAGAAAATCTCGAAGACCTCGGGCAACGGCATCTCGATCGACGAATGGCTGACCTATGCCTCGACCGAGAGCCTGTCCTACTTCATGTATCTGAAGCCGAAGACGGCCAAGCGGATGCATTTTGATGTGATCCCCAAAGCGGTGGATGAATACCATCAGCAGCTGCGCGCCTATCACGGTCAGGACCTGAAAGGGCAGTTGAACAACCCGGTCTGGCACATCCACGGCGGCAATGTTCCGCAGTCGGATATGGTGGTGCCCTTCTCGATGCTGTTGAACCTCGCCAGCGCCTCCAGCGCCGAGGACAAGGCTACCATGTGGGGCTTCATCAACAAATACGCGCCGGACGCGACGCCGGAGAGCAACCCGACGATGGATCAGGCGGCTGGGTTTGCCGTGGCCTATTTCAACGACTTCGTGAAGCCGGCCAAAGTGTTCCGCCAGCCCACCGATCAGGAGCGCGTGGCGCTGCAAGATCTGGCGGATGCGCTGAAATCACCCGAGGCCGCACTGGCTGCTATCGCCAAGAAGAACGAGCTGGCCGGCAAGGATGACGCCCTGCCCGAAGCCAATTTCGCGGATGAGGAGTTCCTGCAGTCGGTGGTCTTTGCCATCGGCAAGATCCACGGGTTTGACCCGCTGCGCGCCTGGTTCTCGGCGATCTACGAGGTTCTGCTCGGCGCTTCGCAGGGGCCGCGTTTTGGTGGTTTCATCAGCCTTTATGGTGTGAGCGAAACGATTGCCCTGATCGAAAAAGCGCTGGCAGGCGATCTCAGCTGATCTGTTGTGCAGATTTGTTAAATGGAAAGGGCGCCCCTTGGGCGCCCTTCCTGTTTGTAGCCGGTTCAGCAGGCCAAGGGCCTGCCAGATCCGGCGCAACGCACGCTGCCCTGTGCCCGCATTAACCCCGCTGTCCTAGATCTGTGCCTCGAGCGGGCAACGGGGCGAAGCGAAAGGGGTTATCATGAACAAGGCAATCACAGAGGGCTTGCAGCTGATGCCGCCCGCGTTTTCTGACGGGTTGAACAATTGGTCCAGCGGCGATGGCACGCCGGGGGCAGACAGCTATGACGGTGCGGCAAATGCAGCCCTGGTCGCTGGCGACGCTGATTTTGGCAGCTGTCTGGAATTGCAAAAAACCCAAAGCACACAAATGCTGCGCGGTTTTGGGCAGACCCCGATACAACCGGGCTGCTATCTGCAGATCACCGCCCGCGTAAAAGCCATGAGTGGCAGCCTGCCCGTTGTGCGCATCGCCGCCTGGGCCGCGCAGGCAGGTGGCAGCCATCTGGGTGGCGTGGTTGAAACTGGCCCCGGTGTGGCCCTCACCGCCTATGGAGAGGTGACCGAAGTCAGCGCGATTATCGGCACCGGCGCGCGCGGCAGTGTTGATATGAACTGGGGCATCGGTGCCACCTATGGCCACATCGGTTTGGATCTGACTGGCGCCAACGGCGGTATCGTCCGGATCGAGGATATCGAGGTTATCGACGTCACCGGCGCCTATCTTCGCGACATGATGAGCATGGTGGATGTCACCGATTACGGTGCTGTGGGCGATGGGGTCACTGACAATACAGCCGCTTTCACTGCCGCCAATAGCGCGGCAGATGGACGCCGTATTCTGGTGCCTGCAGGGGAATTCCACCTTGGCAGCACCGTCAGCCTTGGCCATGAGGTGGTCTTTGAGGGCACCGTGACCCTGCCCGACGATGAGATGCTGCTGCTGACCCGCAATTTCGACTTCCCGTCTTATGCGGCAGCCTTTGGCAATGAGGAGCTGGGGTTCAAGAAGGCATTTCAGGCCCTGCTGAACAATTCGGATCATGAATCGCTGGACCTGTGCGGCCGCAAAGTGTCGATCAGCGCGCCGATTGACATGCAGGCGGTTGTTCCCAACAAAGCGAGCTATGCCACCCGCCGGGTGATCCGCAACGGCCAGCTTGAGGCGCAGAACTCCAGCGCCTGGGACGACGATGTGGTGACCTCGCAGGCGACTTATGACCCCAGTAATTCTCACACGCTGACCAATGTCGCCGCGGTCGCCAATATTGCGGTTGGCGCTCTGATCGAAGGCAGCGGCGTCGGGCGCGAAATCTATGTGCGCAGCAAGGATGAGGGGGCGGGAACGCTGACGCTGAGCGGCGGGCTCTATGATGCTGCCGGAACCCAGACCTTCACCTTCACCAGCTTTAAATTCATGTTGGATTTCTCAGGTTTTAGCGCCCTTAAGAAATTCGGCTTGGCGGAAATGGACATCCAGTGCAACGGCCGCTGTAGCGCCATTCGCCTGTCACCGGGTGGTAAGGTGTTCCGGCTGGAACATTGCTTCATCTCGCGCCCCAAAGACCGTGGGATCAGCTCTCATGGGGATGGCTGCCAGGGGCTGTTGGTGGATCATTGCCAGTTCCTGTCGGCTGAGGAATCCGAAGACGTGCCCGACCGCAGCAGCATCGCCATCAACACCAATGGCAATGACGTGAAAATCCGCAACTGCCGGGCCACTGATTTTCGACACTTTGCAGTGATCGGCGGCAGCAACAATACCATTGCGGGCAATCACTTCTTTCAGGGTGACAGCCTTCCTGCAGGTGTGCGCACCGCCGGCATTGTGATTGCGGACAACTATTGCTCCACCACGCTGTCGGACAATTACGTCGACAATTGCTTCATCGAATGGACCAATGAACGTGACGCCAATCCCGATTTCACCTCTGGTTTTTCGTTCAGCGCCCTGTCGGTGTCGGACAATGTGTTCCTGTCCGGGGACGTGGCGCCCTGGTTCAGCTATCTGGTGATAAAAACCTTTGGCACCGGAAATTTTCTGAACGGGCTGTCTGTATGCGGCAATAAGTTCCGCTCGGTTCTGGGCAAGATCGAGCGCGCCGAACGGGTCGACACCAGTTTTTCCGATCTGGACCTGACACGCAGCAAAAGCGTGTTCTACGAGGGCAATACCTATCACAACGTCGAAGCCCAGGCCGCCAATCCGCTGCGTATCCGCCATGAACAGAATTCACCCGCGGGCACATGGCAGATCAGCCCGGACGGCAATTTCCCGTTCAGCGGCTTTGCACGTGGTGTTGACTGTGCCATCGCCATTGGCCCGCTCACCAATAACGGTGGCGCCGTTCACCGGGCCCTCCCCTATGCCGAATTGCAACAAGGCAGCAACAACGACGAGGTCCATCTGCATTGGGATGAACCCGTGAAAGGCGAAATGCAGGTCACCATGCGGATGGACAAGTGATCAGGCGGTGAATTGCAGATCCTGTGGCCCCAACTGAAAGGCCTTCCCAAAGCCGCCGTTCAGATGGGCTGTCTCGACTTGCAAACAAACAAAGGAGAAATCCGCAAACCCGATGTAGAGCTTCGCCTTGGGGTGGCTGCGCAGATACTGCGCGGCCATTTCCGCATATTCCGGCGATCCATGTTCCACAAAACTGACCCTGCCAATCAGGCTGAGACGCGGATGGGTTAGCGGATCGCCCTTTTGGCCGGGCTCTCCGACCATCATGGAACAGGCGGGGTTGGCCCGCAGCGCCTGTGCATGCATCGCAAGAGATGACACCAAACAGAGCGGCTGACCCTGTGGTCCAAGCCCGAAGCCAGTCCGGGTAACCAGTGGCATGCCGCCGTCCAGAACCACTCCGAGAGCGGTGAAACGGGCGGCCTGCATCAGGTCGCGTGCCAGCGCACGGGCTTCATCATCGGTTGGGCGGATTGGATTGGTCATGGCGGCCTCACTTTCAGAAGTCCTGCCACAGACCCGCCCGAAAGCCCAGCGTTTGCACGCCTGCGTCCCGGTATTCGAAACTGGCAAGAAGGCTGCGATTGTTGCGCATCTGCAGCCGTACACCCGGCAAGACAGAATAGATCAGGTCGCGCCCCGGTGGCAGCGTGGTTTCAAACTGCAGGATCGGCTTCAGCTTCCAGCTGGGATCAAAGCCCAGCGTGCTATCCAGTTTCCAGACCACCTTGGGAAGCCCTTCGCGGTATTCTGCGGCCGCATCCAGCGACCACCACCCACCCCCCAAAACACTGTCAAAACCACGGCCCGTACTCAGCGTCATACGCGCCATTTTGCCAATCTCACCTTCGACGGAATAGCCGCCAACCCCCAATTGAACCGCGCTCTTTATCCCTCCTGCCGATGGCAGGGCAAGTCGCGCAAAAGCCAAGCCATGCCCGCTGTCCACCGGGGCACCGACAAACTGTCTGCCATAGAGGTCGGCACCAACGGTCAGCCAGCTTGTCAGCCCGTATTCGCCATATAACGCCAGCTCCTGTTCCTGCAGGTCCTCAAAGCGGCGGTAGGTATAGGTACTGGACAGAAAACCACTGTCTTCAGCGCGCAACCACGGGCCCGCAGCCGCGGGAAGCACACCGCCAAAACCGGCCAGCCCGCACAGGACAAAAACGCGCAACATCACACAGCCTCCGTCCTCAGTGCAGCGCAGACATGGTTAACAGCGGGTTACCAACCGGGCCGCGTTACGAAAAGCGCTAGTAAAATCGGCCCTTTGCGGAATAGGCTGGGGTGAGCGAAGGAGGAAACCATGCCGACAATAGCCAAAGACGCAGAGACACAGACGGTCATCACAACCTTCGAGATGACACCGGGAACCTGTCAGGATCTTCTCGAAGCCCTGAACGAGGCCTACTCGGAATTCATTTCCAAACAACCCGGATTCATCGCAGCCGGTCTGCATGTGAACGACGCCCAGACCCGCATTGCCAACTATTCGCAATGGGAACGGCGCGAAGATTTCATGGCCATGCTGCGCACACCCGAAATGCGCGAGCGGAACCGCAAGGTGAACGAATTGTGCCGCAGCTTTGAACCGGTCATGTACGATGTTGCGGCCACCTTTGGCTGACCGGATCGGCTGACTTGAATCAAAGCCGAAGGGCGGTGATGTGCTATCATGGGGGCGTCTTTAGTTCGGAGGTGTTCCATGTATCATGATATTCTTGTCCCGATTTCTTTTGACCCCGAGCGCGATGTTTCAGCGCCGCTGAAGCTCGCCGGTCTGCTTTCGACGCCGGAGGGGCGCGTGACCCTTCTGCACGTGATTGAGCATATCCCGTCCTACGCGATCTCCTATATGCCGCCGGGCTATATGGAGGAGGCACGACAGGCCATCGAGAACGAGCTGTCCAGCCTTGCGGCGGAATTGCCCAACGCGCGCGCCATCGTCATTGAAGGCCATTCCGGACGCTCAATCCTTGATTGGGCAGAGACCAACAAACCTGATCTGATCGTCTTGGCCTCACACCGACCCGGCATGCAGGATCTGCTCTTGGGGTCGACCGCCAGTCAAGTGGTGCGTCATGCGGCCTGCGCGGTGCATGTGGTGCGCTAACGTCGGATGAATTGCTTATATCGGCGGTGATCCGCCAACATTGTCCCCCTGGGTTGCAGACGCGGCGACGCGAAACCAGATCATTCTGGTGCAACCCGAGGAGACAAGAAGCATGAAATGCCCCACTGACGGCACCCCGCTTGTAATGAGCGAACGATCTGGCGTTGAAATCGATTACTGCCCGCATTGTCGCGGCGTATGGCTGGATCGTGGCGAGCTGGACAAGATTATTGAACGCTCTGCCGTGCCGACGCCTGCCGCCCCGCAGCAGGCCTATGGCGATGATCGCCAGCACGCGAAGCCCTACAAGAAAAAGAAACGCGGCGGTTTCCTCGAGGATCTTTTCGACTTTTGAAGCGGCGTCAGCCGGCCCCCTGCAGAGCACAGAAATAGGTGACGGTGCCTCCGAACGGGTTCACCTTCATCCAGACACCGTTGCGTTGGGCATCCAGCACCCATTGAACGCGGAAACGCTCGCCCGTTATCATATCGGTGAAATCGGCAAAGTCGTTTTCACCGCGAAAACTGTAGCGGGCGTTGGAACTTGCAACCTCTCCGGCGGTGTAGATCGTGACACCGGCCGGGAATATGCCGCTGATATTGCCCTGAAAGTTGTGGAGCGGATTGAAAGCGTCCTGATACTCCACAGCCATCAGCATCTGCGCAGGCGCTCCGCCCAGATCGCAGGCGTAGTTGAGCGTGACAGTCTGCGCTGTTGCAGGCAGGGCTGCGCCCACCAACATGGTGGCCAATACTGTTTTTCTATCCATGACTTACCCCCCTTTACCGGGGCAGCGGGGCCATCTGGCCCCACCACCGCAAACCTTAGTGAAGGGTACAGAATGACCCGTGATGCGCGTCCCGCATCAGCCAGTCAAAATGACGGCCCTTCATTTCGACCAGCGTCTTGTGATCGCCGGCCTCGAACCAGACCTTGTCCAGCCCGGTCAGGCTGTCATCGATCACCGTCTGAATGCCAAAAGCCTCGCCGATACAGGGCGCGGCACCAAGATCGCAATCATTGAACACCTCGGTCACCTCAGCCTCAGGCGCCAAACCAAGGCGGCGATCCACGATGGCCTGCAACTGACCAAGGTCGACAAGATAGTTGGAGGGCACGACGGCCAGCATTGGCCCTTCCTCCATATGGATCAGCACCGATTTTGCCAGATGTTCACCGGGCACATGGGCCACTTGGGCACATTCCGCCGCGGTCGGCGCATAGGGGTGCCGGATCATGTCATAAGGAATGCCCTCGGCATCAAGATGGTGCTTGAGACGCGCAGAAATAGTCATGGGGTCCTCCGTGTTTCAGGAAGGCCCCCGGCCGCTTTGGCCCTCTGAGACGGGGCGCGGCCAGGGCGCCCTCACAATAAAGGTTGAGCCCCCAGTCTGCGCCTTTCTTGCGAGTCGGGCAAGGTTCGTGGCTGGCCGCCGCGACGACGGCGTTACCCTGAACGAAGCGCAAACCGGCTGGGTGGTTGACCAAACGCACCGCGAAAACGTCTGGAAAAATGTGAAACCGATCCAAAACCACAGGCGGCAGCGATCTCGCTTGGAGGCAGGTCCGTTTCGGCCATCATTGCACGCGCATGATGCAGGCGCAGGTTCATCAGATGTTTCTTGGGCGTGATCGACAGATAGGTGTTGAACAGGCGCTCCATCTGACGGCGGGAAATACCGAATTGATCGCCGACCTCATCCAGATTGAATGTCTCGCTTAGATTCTCTTCGAAAAAGCGCAATATCGCCAGTAATTTAGAGTGGCGGACGCCGGCACTCGCTGCGATCGAGGCCTTCTGCGGTTCCTGTGCCGAACGCGGCACCGGCAACAGGCACATATTGGCAACCTGGCGGGCAAGACTGTCACCATGGAGCTGTGCAATCCGGTGGATCATCATGTCTGAAGCAGCCGCCCCCCCGGCCGAGGTCCAGATGCGCCGCTCCATGACATAGATCTGTTCTTGCGGCTCCAGGTCCGGGAACAGCTCCCTGAAAGGCGGAAGGTTTTCCCAGTGCAGCGTAAAAGACGCGCCTTTCAGAATACCCGCATGGGCCAGGGTATAGGCGCCCGTACAGATACCACCGACGATACCGCCTTCGCGCCAATGCTTTCGGACCCGGCTGGAGACACTCTGCGCTTGTGTTTGCTCTGCCCGGACCCCGGAGCAGACCATCAGCACGCTGCTGTCGCTGATACTGTTGAGCCCGCCGCTCACGCCTAAAGGCACACCGTTGGAGCAGTGTACCGCCTGGCCATCTTGTGAAACCAACCGCCAGCGAAACAGCTCCTTACCGGTAAGCTGGTTTGCGATCCGCAGCGGCTCTACCGCTGCGGAAAAGGCGTTCATCGAAAGGTCAGGCATAATGACAAAGGTATACTCCTCTGTCTTGGCCAGGCCCTCGACCTCGCAAAAGGCGATGCCTTGTGGTACCCAATCACCCGGTGTCACAGGCCTAAGGCCCGGCGTTTTTCCTCGGCAAAGCCCTGCACCAACCGGTCAGCAACCAGCGCTAGAATCGCCATCGCCGCCCCTGCCCCAAGGCCAAGCCCGACATCACCCTTCCCAAGCGCCAGATAGATCGACTGACCCAAACCGGTGGTGCCGATCAGTGCAGCAATCACCAGCATCGAGAAGGCATAGAGAATGGTCTGGTTCAGCCCCAACAGAATGGTCGGCACCGCATAGGGCGCGCGCACTTCCCGCATGATCTGCCAGCCGGTCGCACCAGAGGACACCGCCGCCTCCAGCATCTCTTCAGGCGTGTTGATCAGACCGTGGCGCGTATAGCGGATCATCGGCACAACCGCATAGGCACAGATCGCCAAGAAGGCTGAGAATTCGCCAATCTGGAAGAACATCAGCACCGGGATCAGGAAGACAAACAACGGGATCGTCTGCAGCATGTCACAGATTGGCCGAACCACACGCCAGGCTGCAGGGCTGACGGCACACAGCAACCCGGTGGCGCCACCGACTGCTGTACAGGCCAGCACCGAAACACCGGACAGATAGAGCGACAGCAGGGCGCGGTCCCAAAGACCCGACACAAGGATCAGGGCCAGCATAGAAGCCGCAAACAGCGCCAATTTCCGCCCACCGCTCACCCAACCCACAAGGCCGGCTCCCCCAATGACAAAGGCCCATGGCAGCTCTGCCACGCCGGTTTCAACGGTCACCGCCAGCAACAGAAGCACCGCACCGGCAACCCGGCGACCGGTCAGGAACAGGGCCACGCCGCCTGTGGCTGCAACGGCAAGGAATATCATGCTCATCGCCGGGGTCCACATGAACCCCCAGGTGAAGGGCAGCACTGCATTGTCCAACCCAATCCTCAGCGGCAGCATGACATAGAACAGGATGGTGTTTTTCAGCTGATCAAGCGCCAGGCCATACTCAGCAGTGAAATCACCAAGCGCCCGGTCGACAACAGCCGCTGTCGGGTCAAAGGCGGCATAGTCTGACGGGTTGGGCAGGCTGCTGCCCATGAGCAGGGTAAACAGCAGCGCAACCGCCATCAAAAGGCCAATGACACGCAGGTCATAGCGGCGGCGCTCCATCGCCAATGCGCCACTCATCCGGTCGATCACCATGGCAAAGACCACGATCACCAGACCGGCAAGGAAGCTTTGTCCGAACTGGGCTTTGCGCATGGTCAAGAGAACCTCCCAGCCGATATCGTTGAAGCCGCCGATCACCGCCGCGATGATCACCATCGACAGCGCCGCCATCAGACATTGGTTGACGCCCACCATGATCTGGGTGGCTGCGGCCGGGATCTCGATCAGGAACAGCTGTTGGCGCCGTGTGCCGCCGGACATGACGGCCGCATCCTTGATGTCATCTTCGACGCGTTCCAGCCCCAGCAACACATTGCGCGCCATCGGCGGTGCGGCGTAGATGGCCGAGGCAATCAGCCCCACCACCGGGCCAAAGCCAAAGAGGAACAACAGCGGTGTGAGATAGGCAAATGTCGGCACCGTCTGCATCACGTCCAGCAAACCCTGAACTGGCTTTTTCACCCTCGGAAATTCATAGGCCAGAATGCCAATGGACAGTCCCGCCATCAGCGCCAGTGGTACAGACACAGCCACCAGAGCCAGCGTGTTCATGCTCTCAATCCAGTAGCCGGACGCCAGAACAAAGCTGAGCCCGCCCAGCCCAAGGGCCGCCATGCGCAAGCCGCCAAGATACCAGCCAATGGCCGTCACCACACCGATGACCAATGGCCAGGGCGTGGCTGTCAGCAGCCAATTGGCCCAGAGCATTGGATAGCCCAGCCCAGCCGAAAACAGCCGTGCCGCCGGTTTCAATACGGACAGGAACCAGCCGACCACTGACCCAATCCAGTCGGTCATCGGCAAGGTCAGGGCAGCAGGCCATTTGACCAGCCAGGGAAAGACCGGCGTCAGCAAAATGCAGGCCAACCCCAGAAGTGCCGCCGCCCATGCAGCAAAAGCACCGGGAGTGAGCCCCCAGGGGAGCGATTTTGTCTCAGAGTTTTGTGGCATCAGTCGGCTTCCACCTGAAGGGCAGCAGCCAGTTCAGACGGGTGGACAAAGCCTGCTTGCTTGCCCTCGCCGTCCCAGACCGGCACTGGTTCATACAGCTCCATACATTTCGCCAGTGCGGTATCGATGGTCATATTGGTCCGCAGCCCCGGATCATCGGGCATATTGCCCGGCACCGGGTTTTCGCCGTCCATCACCATCGACACCCGCGCGTGCTTGCCCTTGGCCACGTCTTTGGAGAATTCAGCGACATAGTCGTTGACCGGATGAAGAACAATCTCTGCGGGTGTTCCGATTTGCACGATTTCACCATCCTTCATGATCGCAATCCGGTCGGCCAGCTTCAACGCCTCGGTGATGTCATGGGTGATGAAAACGATGGATTTCTTGAGGGTGGCCTGAATGTTCAGGAACTCGTCCTGCAGCTGACGGCGGATCAGCGGGTCCAGCGCCGAGAAGGGTTCATCGAGGAACCAGATGTCGGGGTTCACCGCCAGAGAGCGGGCAATCCCGACGCGCTGACGCTGGCCGCCGGACAGTTCACGCGGGAAGGCGCCTTCGCGGCCATCAAGCCCAACCAGCTTGATCACTTCCAACGCACGCTGGCGACGCTGTTTCTTGTTTTTCCCTTGCATCTTCAGAGGGAAAGCGACGTTTTCCGCGACTGTCATATGCGGGAAAAGGCCAAAATGCTGGAACACCATGCCCAGCTTATGGCGGCGCAGTTCGATCAGCCGTTTCTTGCTGGCTGCAAGAATGTTTTCACCGTCGATCTCAATCTCGCCTGCGGTGCCCTGGATCAGATGCGAGATGGACCGGATCAGGGTGGATTTCCCCGACCCGGACAGGCCCATGATGACGAAAAGCTCGCCCTCTTTGACCTCGAATGTCGCGTCCTGCACGGCGGGGATTAGCCCGTCTTTGCGCAGGTTCGCAGCGGCGCTGCCCGCATCGCCGCCCGACCGCTCCAATGCTGCTTTCAACTTCTGCTCGGGGTTGTGTCCGAAGACTTGCCAAACGCCCTTGCAGGAGATGGCCGCGGGTGCACTGGAACGATCGTTCATCATATTGCCTTTACTGGATTGCCGCGTCGACGACGGGTTTCCAGGCGGCTTCGTTTGCGGCCATCCATTCGGCGACGACCTCCTCGACCGGATTGCCATCCACATCGACCGCACCCATCATCGGCTGCTGGTCCTCGGTGCTGAGCTTGTAGTTGGTCAGGATTTCAAACGCGGCCGGCCATTTGTCTTCGATACCGGGCCAGCCGGCCTTGAAGATACGCGCAGGCAGGAAGTCGCAGTCGCTGGTTGCATTGGGGTTCGGGCCCCAGGACGCATCCTCGTAACAGGCGGCTTCACCTGCGGGCAGTGCCACCCACTGCAAATCGTAAGCAGACATCGCCCAATGCGGCTGCCAGAAGGTGATCAGAAGCGGGCTCTTCTTTTCGGTGGACGCACGAATTTCGGTGATCAGCGCCCCTTCCGAACCTGCGGGCACGGCTTTCAGCGGCAGTTCCAGCGCCGTTGCGCGGTCTGCGCCGGGTGTGCCCCAATCAGCCGGGTAGTCCACAAGGCGACCCATCGGAATGGTCTCCGCTGTGGCGAACTGCATGGCGCAATCCTTCAGTGCTTCCCAGGCAGGCAGGCCGGGGCAGATGTCGGCCACATGCGCCGGATAGGCGATGCCTTCACGCGCTTCCAGACCCAGATCGGAAAGCTCAACAACTTTGCCTTCAGCGGCCAGCTGGCCGAATTGTTCGGACACGTTGGATTCCCAGATCTCCATCGCACCGTGGATTTCACCCTCGGCCATGGCCTGGTACATGTTCATGTAGCCAGCGGTCACATATTCGACTTTATAGCCAGCCGCTTCCAGCATTCCGCCCGCGATATAGGTCGAAACGTGCTGGCCGGTCCATTCATTGATGGCCAGTTTGATCGGCTCATCCACGGCGCCAAGTTCAGCCGCGTTGACGGCGCTCGCGATGGCCAGAAGGCTGGCACCAAGTGCGAGTGATTTCATGTTTTTCTCCCTGTGGTTTTTTGTTTGTGCTTGTTAATTTTTGGGTTTGTGATTGTTGGTTTTAGAATTGTTGCAGGGTTGTGTCGAATGTTTTATACATTTTGGCCACCAGTTTTCCCCAAATGGACACATAATGAATAATGTTCGCCAACCTCTGCTGTTCAGGATCATAGTAACCCCGAATTTCAATATGTCAGCAACCATGGGATTCGTGGATCCTTTAAGGGCGGCAAACTACCTCGAGGGCATCACTCATTTCCGCTGGGAGTTCGTATCGGAACAGGGCGGCGAGTGCCTGTCGTCCAACGGTGTGAGCATCATGACCCGCTCCCTGGAGGAAAGCCGGTCTGAGGCTGATTTTCTTGTGGTCTCCGCCAGTTGGACACCCGAGGATTACAGCACCGCAGCCATTCAGGCAGCCCTGCGCCAGGCCGCACGGCGAAATGCCACGATTGGCGGCATCGACACCGGGGCCTTTGTCATGGCGCAGGCCGGGTTGCTGAAAGGGCGCCGCGCAACCGTGCATTACGAACATATGGATGCCTTTCAGGAGCTCTATCCAGACACCGAGCTGAGCGAGAACCTCTATGTATTCGATGGCAACCGGATCAGCTGTTGCGGCGGTGCTGCAGCGATCGATTTTGCCTTGCATATCATTCAGGGCACCCATGGCAGTGCGCTGGCAAACGCCGCCGCACGCTATATTTTTCACCCCACGCTGCGCGAGCGCGGCACCCCGCAAAACCCGCAAGACAGCGAACCCTTGGGCAAGACTGTACCCATGCCCGTCCGCCGCGCCATCAAGGCGATGGAGGACCATTTGGAAGACCCGCTGCCGATATCTGAAATCTGCACGGCCGCCGAAGTATCACATCGACAGCTCGACCGGCTGTTCGCCCGGTACCTGAAAAAGACACCGGCGCTCTACTATCGTGATATACGGTTGGACCGGGCCCGCGGGCTGGTAACCCAGACCTCACTGTCGATGGCAGAGATTGCATTTGCTTCCGGGTTTTCCAGTCAGGTGCATTTCAGCCGCGCCTACAAGGATCGCTTTGGGCTGCCACCGATCAAAGATAGAATCGAAGGCCGTATACCATTTGAATTTCGCGCTTGGCCGATGCATCGAAAAACTGACAACAAAGGCTAATTGGTCTTTTTTGGACTAAACGCAGTCCAATGATGGCAAGAAATGCCGCCATTTCAGCGCGATCTTGGGTAGCAGCACGGCGGCACATCCGCCGGTCACAGCTTTTACCAAGTGAGGTTCGCCATGACGGAACTGCCCTCTGCCAAACAGTTTCAGGAAATCGCCGCAGGCTACGATGACAACGCGTCAGCTTCCCTTTCGCTGCGCAAAGAGGCCTATGTGGATCCGGCCTGGCACAATGTTGATCTGTCGGAGGTCATCGCCAAGACTTGGCAATGGGTCTGCCACGTTGAAAAACTGCGCGAGCCGGGCTCCTACTACACGCTTGAGATTGCCGGTCAGCCGATCGCCGTGGTACGCGACCGCGAAGGGGAGCTGCGCGCTTTTTACAACGTGTGCAAACACCGGGCCCACGAACTGTTGAGCGGCGAAGGCAATACCACCCGCATCATGTGCCCCTATCACGCCTGGGTCTACAAGCTGGACGGCAACCTCGTCCGCGCACCTGCTACCGAAAACCTAGATGATTTCAACGCCAAGGACATCTGCCTGGACAAGGTTCAGGTCGAGGAGTTCTGCGGCTTTATCTATGTCAATCTGGATGGCAACGCGCCCTCGCTGAAAGAGGTCAGCGGTGATCTGGAGACCGAGATCAAACACTGGGCGCCGGACATAGACACCCTGACCCATGCGCACCGTCTGACCTATGATATCAAGTCAAACTGGAAGAATGTCGTCGACAATTTTCTTGAGTGTTACCACTGCCCGACGGCCCACAAAGACTTCTGTGATCTGGTCGACATGGACACCTACAAGGTGACCACCCATGGCATTTATTCCAGCCATATGGCCGATGCCGGCAATGGGCCCAACAGCGCCTACGACGTATCCAATGCCACGGTGAAAACCCACGCTGTGTGGTGGCTGTGGCCCAACACCTGCATCATGCGCTATCCGGGGCGGTCGTCGATGATCATCCTGAACATCATCCCGGCAGGCCCCGACCGCACGCTGGAAACCTATGACTTCTTCCTGGAAACCAAGGAACCAAACGAGGCCGAGCTGGACTCGATCCGCTACCTTGATGAAGTTCTCCAGCAAGAAGACATTGCCATCGTGGAAAGCGTTCAGAAGGGCATGAACACGCCCGCCTTTACCCAAGGACGGATTGTAAATGATCCCGAAGGCTCCGGCATGTCTGAACACGCGGTCCACCACTTCCACGGTCTTGTTCTGGATGCTTATCGCAGGGCCGCCAAGGCCTGATCCGGCCCATTTCTCCCCAACTGCCGGGCCTTTGGGTCCGGCCTTTCCCGTATGATCAAGAGGACAGGAATAATGGCAGACAAGCTCGCGGGTAAGACGGCTTTAGTGACAGGCGGACGCGGCGGCATTGGCCGCGCAATTGTCGCCCGCTTCCTGCGCGAAGGGGCAACCGTCTATGCGGCTGACCTGACAGAACAGGGGTCACTGGCGGAACATGACGCCGATGGTAGCCGGTTTGTGGCGATGAACGTGGCCGACGAGGCTGCCGTCCAAGCGGCGATGGCGCGGGTCATGGAAGAAGAAGGCAAGCTGGACATTCTGGTCAACGCAGCTGGCATCGAGATTGAAAAGACCATCGAGGACACCACCCTGGAAGAGTGGAACCGGTCTTTTGCAGTGAACTGCACCGGCACCTTCCTCACCTCGAAATACGCGCTGCCGCTGATGCGCACGGCCGCCAAGTCGGGCAACAGCGCCTCGATCATCAACTTCGGCTCCTATGACGGGTTCATCGCTGATCCGGGCCTTGCTGCCTATTGCGCCACCAAGGGCGCGGTGCACGCGCTGACCCGTGCCATGGCCTGCGATCACGGCCCCGAAGGCATCCGCGTCAATGCGATCTGCCCCGGCTATATCGACACGCCGATGCTGCAGAGCTTTTTCGAGGGCGACGGCTCCGGTGGGGAAGGCGGCAATATCGAGACCCTGCAAAAGGCGGTGCGCGATGTGCACCCGATGCGCACTTATGGCACGCCGGACGACATCGCCAATCTGGTCAACTGGCTGGCCTCGGATGAGGCGCGCTATGCCTCCGGTCAGCTTTGGGTTCTGGACGGCGGCCTATCGGCTCAGGTCCAGCAGATGAAACTGTGATCCGGAGCAAGAACAATGGCCAAACAGAAATCCGTCATCATCACCTGCGCGCCGACCGGCGGCATTCATACGCCCACCATGTCCGAACACCTGCCGATCACGCCCAGCGAAATCGCAACCGCCAGCATTGAGGCTGCCGAAGCCGGTGCCTCGATCATCCACCTGCATGCGCGTGATCCCGAGACCGGCAAGCCGGACGCCAACCCGGATCTGTTCATGGACTTCCTGCCGCGCATCAAACAGGCGACAGACGCCGTGATGAACGTCTCAACCGGCGGTGGTCTGGGGATGAGCCGCGAGGACCGCCTGCGTGCGGCCATGCGCACCAGCCCGGAAATGGCCAGCATGAACATCGGCTCGATGAATTTCGGCATCTTCCCGATGAAGGATAAATATTCCAACTGGAAGCACGCCTGGGAACCCGAGTTCCTGGACATGACCCGTGACTTCATCTTCCGAAACACATTTGCAGATATCGAATACACGCTGAAAGAGCTGGGCGAAGGCCATGGCACAAGGTTCGAGTTTGAATGCTACGATCTGGGCCATCTCTACAACCTGGCCTGGATCCGCGATCAGGGTTGGATCAAGGGGCCGATCTTTGTGCAGATGGTGTTTGGTATTTTGGGCGGCGTTGGTGCTGATCTGGACAACCTGATGCATATGCACACCATCGCCAACAAGCTGTTCGGCGACGATTACGAATGGTCGGTTCTGGCCGCTGGCCGTCACCAGATGCCCTTCACCACACAAAGCGCCCTGCTGGGCGGCAATGTGCGGGTTGGCATGGAAGACAGCCTTTATATCGGGCCAGGCCAAAAAGCGACGTCCAGCGCCGAACAGGTCCGCAAGATCCGCTCGATCGTAGAAAATCTTGGTCACACCGTTGCCACTCCGGCTGAGGCGCGCACGCGTCTGGGGCTGAAGGGCGGCGATCAGGTCGCATTCTAAGGGGACCCCATGGAAATTCAGACAAAACAGCTGATCAACGGCGAATTGGTCACCGGCGAAGGCGAAGCCATCGCAGTGATCAACCCCGCCGACGGCAGTGAAATCTGCGCCATCAACGCCGCCAGCACAAACCAAACCGATGCTGCAATGGCCGCCGCGCATGAGGCGTCTCAGACCTTTGGCGAAACCATACCTGCAGAGCGTGCCGAGATCCTCAACGCGATTGCTGATACGCTGCAGGACAATGCCGAGGAACTGGCCGCCCTCGAAAGCCTTGATGCGGGCAAGCCATGGCCCTCGGCGCTGGAGGATGAGACGCCGCTGACCATCGATACTTTCCGCTTCTTTGCCGGGGCTGCGCGCACGCAAAGCGCGGTGAAGGCCGGGGAATATGTCGCCGGTCACACCAGCATGATCCGCCGCGATCCGGTGGGTCCGGTGGCCGCCATTGCGCCGTGGAACTACCCGCTGATGATGGCCGCCTGGAAACTGGCCGCACCCATTGCAGCGGGCTGTACTGTGACGCTGAAACCGGCGCAGCTGACGCCGCTATCGACTTTGCGCGCCGCCGAGCTGATCAACGGCATCGTGCCCAAGGGCGTGATTAACGTGCTGCACGGGCGTGGCAGTCAGATCGGGGATCAGATGATCAACGATCCGCGCGCTGAGGCGATCACCATCACCGGCTCCAACCGCACCGGAGCCGAGGCGATGAAGGCCGCCGCAAAGCAGATCCGCCACGTACACCTTGAGCTGGGCGGCAAGGCGCCGGTCATCGTCTTTGAAGACGCCGATATCGACGCGGTGGCTGAGACCGTGCGCTATGGATCGTTCTTCAATGCCGGTCAGGACTGCGCGCAGCCCTGCCGGATCATGGTGGCTGATGCGATCTACGACAAGGTTGTCGCCGCCATCGCCGAACAGGTGAGCCAGATCAAGGTTGGCGCGCCGCGCGCGGAAGGCACCGAGATGGGGCCGATCATCTCGGCCGCGCAGCGCGACACTGTTGCAGGTTTCGTGGACCGCGCCCGTGGATCTTGTGACGTTGTTGTTGGCGGCAGTGCCATTGATGGACCGGGCTTCTTTTATGAGCCCACCGTACTGGCAAATGTCGACAACGCCGCCGAGGCCGCCACGACCGAGATCTTCGGCCCCGTGGTCACAATCTCGCGCTTCAGCGACGAAGAAGAGGCGCTGAAGATCGCCAATGGCGGCCCCTTTGGTTTGGCATCTTCGGTCTGGACCAACAACACCGGCCGCGCGATGCGGATGTCGTCGAAACTGCGTTACGGCTTCACTTGGGTAAACACCCACGGCGTGGCCACGCCGGAAATGCCCTGGGCCGCGATGAAGTCTTCGGGGACAGGCTGTGATATGTCTGTCTATGCGCTGGATGCCTATACGGCCGTTCGTCACGTGATGATCGCACATGGATAAAACAATGACCAAACACACTGCAATTGTGACCGGCGGCAGCCGCGGGATCGGGCGGGCCATCGTTGACCGTCTGTTGGCAGATGGTGCCAATGTCACCACCTGCGGACGCGGATCCCGCCCCGAGGATCTGCCCGAGGCCGTGCATTGGGTGCAAGCCGATGTGTCCCAAACCAAAGACGCGGCGGCATTGATCAAAGCGGCCAACACCGCCTTTGGCCGCGTCACCCTGCTGGTCAACAACGCTGGCGTTCAGGTCGAAAAGACCGTCGCCGACAGCGATGATGACGACTGGGATCTGGTGATGAACGTCAACTGCAAGGGTGTGTTCAACATGTGCCGCGTGGCGCTGCTGGACATGGGCGAACACGGCGGCAATATCATCAATATCGGATCGATCTCCGGCATGGTCTCTGATCCATCTATGGCGCTTTACAATGCCTCCAAGGCCTTTGTGCACGGGCTGACCCGGTCGATTGCGGTGGATCACGGGCCCAAGGTGCGCTGCAACGCCATCCGCCCCGGCTGGATCATGACAGACATGGCCGAGGACGGCTTTGCATTGGCCAATGACCCCGAGGCCGCCATTAAGGATGCTCTGGCCCGTCACCCTGTCGGCCGCTTCGGCAGACCCGAGGACATCGCCAATATGGTCGCCTGGCTGGCATCCGATCAGTCGTCTTACATGACCGGAGAATGCCTGACCGTGGATGGCGGTATGACCGCCGCATCGCCACTAAATCCGGGGTTGTTCTGATGGTCGAGTTTTCACACACCGCCTGCCTGGGTGCCGGCGTCATCGGCGCCAGCTGGACAGCGCTGTTTCTGGCTTCGGGCCGGTCGGTTGCGGTTTTTGACCCCGCGCCCACAGCAGAAAAATCGGTGCGCGATTATATTGAAAGCGCCTGGCCCGCGATGAGCGAACTTGGCCTGACCGAACAGGGAAACCCGGACGCGGTGACGTTCCATTCTTCGGCCTCGGCAGCGGTGGAAGGCGCGAGCTTTGTGCAGGAAAACGTGCCTGAACGGGTGGCAATCAAACAGGCCACCTTTGCCGAGATCGAGCCGGTTCTGGACCCAGATGCAGTGGTGGCCAGTTCGGCCTCCGGTCTGACGCTCAGCCAGATGCAGGGCGGCTGGCAAAACCCCGCACGCTTTGTCCTGGGCCATCCCTTCAACCCGCCGCACCTGATCCCGCTGGTCGAGGTGATGGGCAATGACAAAACCGCGGCAGGGGTGGTCGACGCGGCGGACCGCTTTTACAAAAGCACTGGCAAGGTGACCATTCGGGTCAACAAAGAGGTTCCCGGCCATGTGGCCAACCGCCTGCAGGCCGCAGTCTGGCGCGAGGCGATCCATCTGGTGATGGAAGGTGTTGCCAATGTTGAGGACGTGGACAAGGCCATGTGGGCCGGCCCCGGTCTGCGCTGGGCCGCAATGGGCCCGACCATGTTGTTCAACCTCGGCGCGGGCGACGGCGGCTTGCAATCCTTTTGCGACCATTTCGCCGGAACGTTCAATGGCTGGTGGGACGGGCTCGGAACGCCTCATCTGGACGAGGACACCATTCGCACCCTTGTCGCTGGCGTCACCCAAGAGGCGAAAGGGAAAACCCCAACGCAGCTATCCGCCGAACGCGATGCGCTGATCGTCGCCATGCAACGCGCCGCCCACAGCCTGCGAGAGCCAAGCGGCAGCTCCTGAAAACACTCGCCCGGCCTTCCATCTTCCAGCACCGAGGAAGGCCGCCCCTGCCCTCCTTTCTCCTCCCGCAACAAGACACTTCATAGGGCTAAATACAGCCACTCGCCCCATGACGCTCAAGGCTGACAGCCAACAATCCCGGCTCTCCCAGCAAACCCGCCCATTGCGTGTTGACTTGTTTCGACAGAGTGAACTAAACCCCACTTCAAAGTGCGGGCCGTTAGCTCAGCTGGATTAGAGCAGGGAACTTCTAATTCTCAGGTCGGGGGTTCGAGTCCTCCACGGCTCGCCATTTTATTATGTTGTGCCAATATCGTCCGACAGCAGAAGTCCGTATTTGCGACAAAATACGGGTTTTTAAAGTGGCCGTGAACGTAGTGCTGAAGAACTGAGAAGAATCCTCGCTATATGCAGGTGGCAGCAGGGTTGGTGACATCTTAATTCCGTTGGCGGTCTGAGAGCGCGCATAAGGGACGCCTTAGCATCTCCCATTTGGCGTAAGTGCCCGGGCGGCTTGTTACCTGGTTTGCCGATCCTTGGTTGTTGCTGATCGGTTTCGGGGCAACCGTCACAACAGTGTCAACGCCTCCCAGTCCACCTATTTATCCGGATGCTGCGGCGTCTTTTGAGCTCAGCATAGCAAGAAGAGGCTTCACATTATTGCGGAGATAGATGGCACCAAAATCCTGACCGTCTGGCGAAAACGGCTTAAGACCAGCCGCGTTGACCACAGTTCGAACTGAATTCCAATGAAGCCCTGTCTCGGCCGCTATGGTCGAGATTGTCACGAACTTTCGATGGAAGGATGTGGCATCCTCGCCAAAAATGTGTTTCAGGCGTTTTCCGGTTTTGGGATGTACGACCTCTGTTGCGGAAATGTGCCCCGAGGAAACGAGGCTGGAAATATTTCCTTTGCCTCTTAGGCCGACTGAGCGTCCAAACTGGGCGAGGGACAGGCCGCCTCGGAGGGGGGCGGCAGGTGCTTTGTCATTCTGAGCAGTGAGATGGTCAACGTCTGAGTGACGTAGGACAAAACCATGATAGCCAAACACATCAGAGCGCTTTCCAAGGCCGATGGTCCGGTTGTTGCAGGAGCGTATCAAATCGGAGAGGGGCATACCTGTCCGATTCCGGGCAAGCTGGAGCGTTTCCCAACCCGGGTCTTGCGGGTCAACTGCGTCTGCAAGCTTTGACAGCTGCGTCAGCAACACGTCACCATCCGCAGCGCGCCATCGAGACCTGATTCTTGGAAGCTTTGTGAATGGGACCAGGACACCGTCTTTTTCCAGCGCTTTCAATTCATGCAGTGTTGCACCAATGGCTTCACGCATTGTATTCGGGCCTATGAGATTTGGGATCTCTTCAAAAAGATCTGCAAACCGCTGGGCGTCAAAGACCTTCCGGCTCCGCGGGCGCTTGTCACCATCAGAAAAAGCACCTGCTTCCGTAAGGAAGCTGTCCAGCAGAGCACCACCAATGCCGATTTCTTTCGAAGCCGTATGAACAGAGTGCAACCGCCGTTGAGCTGTCCTTCTGCCAAGGACCATTTTCCCTGGCGCAATTGGCCAGACATCAAGGATGCAGCCACGCAAGATTTCCCGAAAGCCGTCAAAGCCATCGTCCTCCTTGTAGGCTCGGTTCAAAGACACATAGAGCTTCCCAAACGCCTTTTGCGGCTCATCCAGGGCACCGTCCGCAGCCGCTGCGAGTTTATGCAATTTGTCTTGGATTGCAGCCGGACCACGGGCGGCGGTTTCAAAACCCAAAGCACTTGCAGCACGATCCTCTGAGCAGTCCTTGGGTGCATCAGAGACACTCTTTCGTATCAGTTCTGCTCCCAAGAGACTGCAGAAAGTCATGGCAGGGAACAGCGGCTGCCCAGCCAGCCAGGTCCTGTCTTCGCCCGTGGAAAGACGTTGATGCAGCCACAGGTCAAAAGACGATGGCGGTGCCACAGGGCTGTTGAGCTTGCCGGTCAGGATATCCGGCAAAACTTCAGCGATGCGTCCACCAACATCAAAACGTTCAACTGGATTTTGGCGGGACCAAAGGGGTACCAGCGGATGCGAATGTTTTAGGCATACACCGGCTCCGCGCAGTTGCCACTCGCCCCTCAGAGTGATGTTGTGCAGTGGTGAGGAAGTTTCTTGTGCCTCGACCCGGATACATTGAGGGCACCCGCGCACCACAGGATTGCGCAGATACCGGGAGACGAATAACTCGCCGCGAAACATAGTCCTGAGCCTCCCCCAATGAAGTGGTCCGCCCCTATGTTTAGGAAAGCGGAGGACCATCGATGGCTATTAAGAGACCGAAGCCCGAAGAGATTGTCGTGAAGTTACGACAGGTTGAAGTGTTGATGGGGCAAGGGATGCCGCGGATTGATGCAATCCGTCAGATCGGCGTGACGGAGCAAACCTATTACCGCTGGAAGAAGAAGTACGGCGGAATGGGCACAGAGCAGCTTAAGGAACTGAAGCGGCTCCAGAAGGAGAACGAGYGCCTGCGCAGGGCGGTATCGGACCTGACGCTGGACAAATTGATCCTGTCCGAGGCCGCAAAGGGAAACTTCTGAGCCCCTCGCGCCGCCGTGCCTGCATCGACCTCATTCGCAGCAAGATGAAGGTTTCCGAGCGTCGCGTTTGCCGTGTCCTGGGCCAACACCGGTCCACACAACGGCGATTGCCACAGGGGCGTGCCGACGAGGAACACCTGGTAGCTGATATGATCGAGCTGACGCGTCAGTACGGGCGATATGGCTATCGCCGGATTGCTGCCTTACTGCGAGACGCTGGCTGGCAGGTGAATGACAAACGTGTCGAACGTTTGTGGAAACGCGAGGGGCTCAAAGTGCCTGTGAAACAGCAAAAGAAAGGACGGCTCTGGCTCAACGACGGTTCGTGTGTCCGGCTTCGTCCCGAATATCGTAATCACGTCTGGTCGTACGATTTCGTGCATCACCGAACAGATGATGGCAGGGCTTTCAGGACATTGAACATTCTGGACGAACACAGCCGGGAATGTCTTGCGATCCGGGTGAAGCGGAAGCTGAACGCGAACGAAGTCATTGATGCTCTGACGGATCTGTTCATTCTGCGAGGCGTGCCCTCTTACATCCGATCAGATAATGGCCCTGAGTTCATTGCTGAGGCCGTCAGAGGCTGGATCAAGGCTGTCGGGGCCAAGGCCGCATACATCGAGCCTGGATCGCCATGGGAGAACGGATACTGCGAGAGCTTCAATGGGCGAATGCGGGATGAATTGCTGAACGGTGAAATCTTCTATTCGTTACGAGAGGCCCAGATCATTATCGAAAGCTGGAGAAAACACTACAACACCAAACGACCCCATAGTGCTCTGGGCTACCGCCCACCTGCGCCAGAGGCCATCGTCCCGATGGACCAAAGGCCAACCATGCACTAACTTTCAATTTGGACCACTCAAGTGGGGCTGCTCAGCACGTAGTTCCCAGGATTTCGAACTCACTATGAATATTCAATTAAATCACTGCCAATAATTCCGCCCTTCGAGTTCTACCTTAAGCAGCATCGCGCTGGAAGCATTTCTTGGCATGAGGCATCGTTGAACTCTCAAATTTACCAACTGCCGACTGTATGTCCGCTAAGCTTAGTTGTGAGCTGTAGCTTAGCAACTGCAACGAAGGTCCGCATTCCGCCCTTCACGTCGAAGGCCCAGTTCTGCGCTGCACCCTGGATAAAGGTCCGCAACGGGCTGCCTGCAGTCACCCGTGGCTGCTTAGACCTCGCCCAGGTGAAGGATCATGGTGCTGCACCGCCGTAAGGCAGCTACGAGCCCAGGGCAGCCATTGCCATTTTTCGCTGCGTGCGCTCGCAGCACGAAAATCGCCGCGACCGCATCATTTTCAGCGCCGCCGTGCGGCGTGAAGAGCGGCCTTTCGGTCGGGGTGCAGCGAGGTAGAATGCGGCAATCTACAGGTTGCGGACGATGCCGTCGTTCATTGCGACTGCGCCAATGACGGTTTGTTAAGCATAGTGGCCGCATCGACACTGCGTCAGGTCGAAAAGAAGTCCTTTAGTACACTGTTGAATAGCCACGGCTTTTCCAAGTGCGTAGCATGGGCACATTCCGGCATCACCAAAAGGTTGGCGTTGGGAATGGATTGCCACAATTGCTCGGTCTGGCACCATGGGTAGGTGCGATCATGGTCACCCCAGATCACCAATGTTTTGGTCTCAATGCTCTCTAGACGCTCGACGCCACTCCAGTTCTCCATCGCGTCGAGCCCATTTAGCATGGCCGGAAGTCTGCATTGTTCGGCGATTGCAGCGCAGCCCTCATAGCCAGCAGCATTTTCCCGCTCAAGAAACCAGGTCGCTGCGATCCGCCTGGCTGTGGCCTGCGGCCCGTCTGCAAGAGCGCGGCGTTTGGAGGTGCCGATGGTCTCAAACCTGCCCGGTAGGATTCCTGTGGCACCGGTACCATAGAGCACCAGTCGTTCGATTCTTTCTGACGCGCGCGCGACCATCTCTTGCACGACCATCCCGCCCATCGAATGGCCGACCAGGTTGAACCGCTCGACACCGCGCGTACTCAGTTCGTCCAGGGCCCATTCAGCATAGCCGGCAATACTGTCCAGAGCATTGCAATGAGCATTTTCGCCAAATCCCGGTAAATCTAAGCTGAGGACCTCGTACCCAGCCGCGAAATCGGCCTGCCCCTGCCATTGCCGACTTCCGCCCATAAAGCCGTGAACAAAAACAACCGGCGTCATTTGCGCCCGCCCTGCACGATACGATCAAGGATCATGGCACAGAACAGGATCGAGAAACCAGCGAGTATACCCTGTCCGACATTGGCATATTGCAGGGCTTCCAGGACGTCTTCGCCCAGTCCCTTGGCCCCGATCAGCGAGGCCACCACGACCATTGCCAGTGATAGCATGATTGTCTGATTGATCCCGGCGCGGATCGATGGGGATGCCAGTGGCAGGTCGACCTTGGTCAACAGATACCATTTGTTGGCGCCAAAGCTGATGGCCGCCTCACGCACGCTTTCGGGCACACCGCGCAAGCCCAGCACGGTCAGGCGCACCACCGGAGTGCCACCAAAAATCATTGTGACCACAACCGCCGCTGGCTTGCCGACACCGAAAAACGCGATTACGGGCACCATGAAGACAAAGGCGGGCATGGTCTGCATGAAATCCATGATCGGCTGGATAAAGGCATAGAACCGTGGACGACGCGCGGCGAACATGCCCAGCGGTATGCCGATAACAATTGACAGACATGCCGCCGTGCCGAGCAGGGCCAGCGTGGTCATCGCGCCCTCCCAGAACTCCAAAAGGCCCATATACGCCAGAAAAGCCCCCGAATAAATCGCGGTTCGAATACCTGCCGTGAGCCATGTCAGAAGCACGATCAGGCTGGCAATCACGATCCAGGGCGTTTGAACCAGAATGACTTCGAGCGCATCCAGAAGCGCGCGAATACCAAAGGTCAGCCCATCGAAGAACGCCTCGCTGTTGCGCACGCACCAAGCGATGAAATCTTCCACCCAGGAAATACTGGTCAGGCGGATGTCCGGATCGGTGGGAAAGTGACTGAGCAGGGAAAACCGCCCCGGAAAGCTGTAGTGCAACATGGCGGCGGCCACGATCAGCAACATGAAAATAGTGCTGAACACGATATGTGTAACCGGCATCGCTGAACGGACTGAACGATCGGACAGCCAGTCCGAAAACCGTGCCTCAAGTGCCCAGTTGCCAACGATGGATTGCAGGGCCTTGACGAGCAACAGGATTACAAGCCCGGCAAGTACGATAGAGGGCCCCTGGGCGGCCAGCGCATCAGCCTCGGCCCGGATGCCACCGATGTTTTGTTCAAGAGATTCGACGGTTCTTCGGTAGACATCAATTTTGTCCGACTCGTTCTCAATTGCCGCAGCAAGTTGTTTGCGACGTAGTTCTAGCGTCCCTTCGATCGACGCGATGCGCTGCATGGCATCGGCGGCCAGGTCACCGAACAGGCCGCGCGCGATTTGTACAAAGCCCAGGGTTTCAAGGATCAGGAATGGCAGCGCCCATGACCACAAGCCGCGGGCGCCGAACCAGATCGGGCCGAAAATCCCGGCCATAAGGTTGAAGGTCGGCGTAAACCGGGACGAGGCCCCGATTTTGTCAAAGTTCCGGATATAGTAATCCGGACTGGTGCGGACGAAGGTGCGGATGTTGTCGCGGCGCTCTTTGGCATATGCCAGGGCAGCTTCGCTTTCGGTGTCTTCAAGCGGATTGACGCCAAGATCATTCAGATCGCTCATGATACTTCTGTCCCTTCGATCACGGTCCGCAGCAGGTCGGCGCGGGTGATGACGCCAACGTCTTTGCCGCTGTCTTGTACGAGGATGGGTTTTTCGTCGTCGATCGCCATGTTGATCAGGTTGCTCAGAGTCTCGCTTTCAGCGACCTGGGGCGTATCACTGGGAACCGGTCCATTGGTGGCGATATATCCGTCAAGCGGTTGCATGACCGCGTGGGCGTGCACGACCTTGAGCCGCGAAATCCCGGCGACGAAATCGGCCACATAGTCATCCGCTGGATGCATGACGATGTCCTCGGCGGTCCCGATCTGCACCATCTTTCCATCGCGCATGATCGCGATCCGGTCGCCGATGCGAACGGCTTCGTCCAGATCGTGGGTGATGAAGATCGTTGTCTTTTTCAGGATTTTGGACAGGCGGATAAATTCGTCCTGCAACTGGCGCCGGATCAGCGGGTCGAGCGCCGAAAACGGCTCGTCCATCAAAAGTACGTCGGGGTTTGCGGCCAAGGCACGGGCCAGGCCGACACGCTGTTGCATGCCGCCGGACAATTCATGGGCAAATTTCGCCCCCCAGGCGCCCAGCTCGACGATATCGAGAATGGCGGCGGCCTGACGCATGCGCTCGTTCTTGGCGACCTGGCGGATTTCCAGTGGCATCGCCACATTGTCCAACACCGAACGGTGCGGCATCAGGGCAAAGTTTTGGAACACCATGCCGATCTTGCGATTACGGAACTCCTGAAGTTCTTTCGGAGCTAGCGCCATCACGTCGGTACCCTCGATTTCGATTTTTCCGGCCGTGGGTTCCAGAAGGCGGTTGAAATGGCGGACCAGCGTGGATTTTCCACTGCCCGACAAGCCCATGATACAAAAGATTTCGCCGCGGTTAACTGACAGACTGACATCGGCAACGCCGACGACGGCCTCCATTTCAGAAAGGACCTCGGCCTTGCTCAGGCCCTGGTCACGGATCGCCAGTAAGGCGGCTTGCGCGTTCGCCCCGAAAATTTTCCAGACATTCGAGATTTCGACAACGGTATCGGCTGGTTGAAGGCTCATGCGAGGTATCCCAAAGCTTGAGGAGGAGTTAACGGGAGGGTGCCGACATCGAATGGCTTCGATGTCGGCATGGTTTTTTGGGTTGGATTACAGGCCCAACCAGACGTCGACACGATCGGGGTTGGCTTCGACCCATTCACGGGCAACTTCTGCCGGGTCACGGCCTTTGCCACTGATTTCGTGGGCGAAACCGCTGACGTCATCCGCCGTCACGGCGAAGTTGGCAAAGAACTCGGCAATTGCAGGCGAACGGCCTTCGAGCGAGTTTGACCAAGCGATTTGCACGTTTTTCAGCGCGTCCTTGGTGGCAACCGAGGATTTGTTGTACCAATCGGGGTCATCCGACGGCTGCACCATAACGTATTTGGCCGGATCAAAGGTTGGTTCGCTGAGCATCTTGACGTCGAACATGTACCAGACTGCGTGCGGTTTGTAGCAGTAAAACGCATAGCCTTCGCCCTTGGCGATACTGTCCTTGATGCGCGCGGTCTTGACGCTTTCCTCGGCACGGACCGGGTCGATGAAATCCAAGAGGCCGTAGTCGCGGGTTTTGACTTCGTTCACGTTGGCCGAGGCCCAGCCCGGCGCGCCGATCCACATCTCACCCTTGCCATTGCCATCGCTGTCCATCAGCGCAGCAACATCCGGGCGGCCCAGATCAGCGATATCGGTGATGTTCATCTTGTTGCCGAAATCCTGCGAAACGCAGAATCCCTGGTTACCTTCGTATGGGTTCGACGACAGGGTTACGGTGCCGGCACCGTCAACGTATTTCTTGGTGAAGCTCTCCTGGTTCGGCAGCCAGACATCGGGGTGCACGTCGATGTCGCCCTTGCCTTGGTCCATCGCCTGGAAAATCGTGGCGTTGTTGCCTGGCACGTATTCAACCTTACCGCCAATGCGCATTTCGACCACGGCCCCCAGAAGGTGGGCAATAGCCTGTGCGCCGGTCCAGGATGGTACGCCGATTTTGACCTCTTCTGCAGCGAGAGCGGGCATCGCAAAGATGCCGACTGCGGCCGCCAGGCCGAGGGATTTCAGTTTGGTTCTCATGATAGTCTCCTCTGTTGAGATGCGCCGTGTACCGGCGTCGGTTTCTTCGCTTCCTTGTGACTTCCACGAGCGTCTCACTGACGAACCGTGTAGGCAGCAAACTTATCCTGCATTTGCAGACCGGCAGTCGATCAACCCGGCGAAGTCTTGTCAGAAGTCTAGATCCGGAGGTTTTCAAAGGGCCAATTCGAACATTTCATCAAACTATTCTGTTTTTGCATAATTTCGATTACACTCACAAAACGCCGCAGACAATCAGACAGGCACATCGAATGGATTTGAATTGGCTTCGCGACTTTGAATGTCTCGCCCGGACCCAGAACTTCACCCGCGCCTCCAATGAGCGCAACATCACGCAATCGGCATTCAGCAGAAGAATCAAAGCTTTGGAGAGTTGGGTAGGTCTCCCCCTGGTCAATCGCGCCACCTACCCGGTGCAATTGACCGATGCTGGTGAACAATTTCTGCCGGTCGCTCTGGCGGCAATTTCGCAGCTTTCAGAATCCCGGCAGTCGCTGCGCGATGCGGATCGCGGTGACAGCCGTTTTATCCGGTTTTCCGTGCTTCACACGATATCGATTAATTTTCTGGCGGCTCGCATAGAAAATATGCAGAAGAAAATTCCAGAATTGCGCACCCGTGTCGTCTCCGACTCTCTCAGCACCTGTTGCGAGCTTCTGGTCGAAGGGGCGGTGGACTTCCTTCTGTGCTACTATCACCACTCGGTCTCGCCCATGATCAACGAGGCCGCCTTTGTCCGAAAGGACCTTCTGACAGACCGCCTGATTCCCGTGGCCGCCACCGAACCTGCGCGTGCCAATGGGTGGGATCTTGGCAGTCAGGACGGTCCACCCATGCCTTACCTAGCTTACGAGCGGTCGTCGTTCCTGGGGATGGTGGTTGAGAACATATTGGAACGGCAGACGTTAAATGCCGAAACGATCTATGTTGATGGGCTGGTGGAAGCGATCAAGCGGCGGTTGCTGAAGGGCAGTGGATTTGCCTGGATGCCCGAAACCGCTATTTCAACAGAACTTGCCAATGGGATGCTGGTGCCGGTTGGAGACGACACCTGGTGCACCACACTGACGATATCTGCTCTGTCGAACCCTGAGGCCTTTGACGCGACGGCGCGCAAACTGTGGGACCTAATGTAACAGACGGTTTTTTGCGCGCTGATGCCTTAACAGGCGGCAGTGATAATGATTTCGACCTTGAGTTCAGGCCGCGCCAATGCGGCTTCGCCGCAGGCACGGGCTGGTTCAGTACCGGGAACAACCCAGCTGTCCCAAACCGCGTTCATTTCGGCAAAATCCTCCATCGAGGCAAGCCAGATGGTTGCCTGCAATATCTTGGTTTTGTCCGACCCGGCTTCGGCCAGCAGACCTTCGATCTTGGCTAGGGTCTGGCGGGTCTGATCTGCAACGTTCGAGCTGGCGTCCCCGACTTGTCCGCAAAGGTAAATCGTGTCGCCGTGGATGACGATCCTGCTCATCCGGCCGGTGCTGTGCATGCGTTCGATCTGGGTCATAAATGGTCTCTTTGTTGTTTCACTCGGCGCGTTCGGAAATGTTCACCTGAGACGCGTCAATAATCGCGCGGACCAACAGGTCGATCGTGTCGATCGCGTTGGCCTGTGCGTCCACGCTGTCTGCGATAATCGAAAATTCGGAACAAGCGACGAATTGCAGGCCGACCCCGGCCGCGGCCAACTCGCGCGAAGCCGCACGGAGCGTATCACGCGCAGCAGAACAGGCTCCATTGACCTTGATCGCACGGATCGCGGCCAGCATGGGCTCATCTTCTGTGGGCCAAATCACCGACAACCCGCGTTTCGACAGCGCGGCTTCAAACAACTCGGTGCGGCGGACTGCGGGCGAGGCCAGCATGCCAACACATCCACCTGTCCCAAGAACCTCTGCCGCGTGATCAGCAGCCAGTTCGACCATGTTCAACAGCGGTATATCCACCGCGGCAGTGATCGCTCCAGCATAGCAATGCGCAGTATTACACGGCATCGCCAGCGCCACCGCCCCGGCGGTCTCGAGCAGACGTGCCATGGTGGCAAGCGTCGGCCCAGGATCAATGCCGGTGCCCTCGATCAAATGGGCGATACGTGACGGCACCTGTGGGTTCATGTCGATCAACAGCGGGATGTGATCGTTGTCATCGCGCGCTGGCACGGCCTCCACCAACTTGCGTTGGAGAAGGATCGTTGCCTCGGGGCCCATGCCCCCGAGAATGCCAATCGGACGTGGAGTCTTCATGCCTTAGATATGTACCCAGCGGTTGCTATTGTTAAAGGCGAAATCGTAGCCGCCCAATGCCGCCGCACCACCGGTGTGCAGGAAAACGACGCGCTGGTCCTTGAACTCTCCCTTGCGGGCCAGGTCGATCAGGCCAGCCGCGCCCTTGGCCGAATAGCAGGGGTCAAGAAGGATGCCTTCCAACTCGGCAAACATCCGGATCGCCTCGATGCCGCTTTCCGTCGGCAGGCCATATCCTTCACCGACATAGTCGGTGTTGGCCATCACGTCCTCGCGCTTGACCACACCCGCGCAGCCCAGTTTCTCGGCGGTTTTGCAGGCAAGGTCATAGACCATCTGTTCCTGTTTGGGTTGCGGTGCGCGTGTGCCGATGCCCAGAACCGGGACCTGCGAATTCATCGCGCACATGCCCGTGACCAAACCGGCCTGCGTCCCCGACGACCCGGTTGCATGTACCAGACGATCGATCCGAAGACCCCGGTCATTGGCCTGGGACAGAAGCTCAAAGGCTGCATTAACGTAGCCAAGCGCCCCGGTCGGGTTCGAGCCGCCACCGGGGATGACATAGACGTTGCGCCCCTCGGCACGCTTTTTCTCGGCGGCGGTTTCCATCTCTTCGACCATGTTGTGGCCACCGGGAAATTTTTCGGTCGTGGCGCCATGCAGGTGATCCAGCAGGACGTTGCCATTGGTGTTGTAGTTGCCGTCCTGATAACCGGTCCGGTCCTCCAAGAGGATATGGCAATCAAAACCCAGCTTGGCCGCGAAGGCGGCGGTCTGGCGGCCATGGTTGGTCTGGGTTGCACCTTGGGTCATCACCATATCGGCGCCTTGCGCCTCGGCCTCGGCCATCAGGAATTCTAGCTTGCGGGTCTTGTTACCACCCGTAGACATGCCGGTGCAGTCGTCGCGCTTGATCCAGATTTCGCAGCCCAGCTCCTTGGACAGCCGTTTCATCGGCTCGAGCGGCGTGGGCAGGTGGGCAAGGTGCAGGCGGGGAAAGCGGGCGAGATGCATGAGAGGACTCCTAAAGTTGGCTTTCCTCAATTTACCAGCCTGATGAAGTGGTTCCAAATGCGAAATCCGGTTCATATATTGCAAAGTTTGCAAGTTGCATCTGGTTGTTCTATCTGCATTCCATGCGGCTTGAATGGATAGACGATATTTTGGCAGTGCTTGATGGCGGCTCGTTGGCGCGCGCGGCAGAAAAAAGGCTGCTGACACAGTCGGCCTTTACCCGCCGGGTGCGGGTCATCGAAGACAGCATTGGCGCGACGCTATTTGATCGCCGCCGTAAACCGGTCGCCCTGATGCCCGGCGTGCGGACGCTTGAACCCGAATTGCGTGATCTCAGCGCGCGGCTGCACAAGCTGCGCCATACCATGAAGACCGCCAGCGATCGGGCCGCGAAATCACTGGGTTTTGTCTGTCAGCACGCGCTGACAACTACCGTGTCGCCGCAAGTGGTTCAGGCGTTGAGCGCAGATGGTCAAGTTTCGACACGGGTGCGTTCGGGCAACCAGGATGAGTGCCTGATGCATCTGATCTCTAGGGAGGTCGATTTTGCTATCATGTATGCGCTTCCCGGAGATGAAACACCCGAACCCGGTAATGCGTTTGAGGCGGTGGTCCTTGGGGCGGACATTTTGATCCCGGTCGCAACGCCGAACGGCCGTAACAAGGCCGACGCCGCGGTTCTTCCAACGATCAGCTACCCGTCCGAGGTCTTTCTGGGGCAGGTCTTTGCCCGGATGATTAATCCGCGCCTGCCCAAGAACACCACCGTGTCGACAGTCGCCGAAACCGCGCTGACACTGGCGATGCTGCAACTGGTGCTCAATGATATTGGTGTTGCTTGGCTGCCGCAGTCCCTGATTGGTGACCACTTGTCACAAGGGCAGTTGGTGCGGATCGACGATGTCTTGCCTTCGCAACCTCTGATCATTCGTCTGGTGAGGCTCCGTGAGGCGCAGTCCGAGCATGCTGAACGGGTATGGCAACATCTTACCCAAAATCTGCAGTTCCAAACTATGGGCGATTGACCAACGGGCGAGGAGAAAGATCTCGCTTGGCAGGATGAACTTCGGACCAGCGGAAACATCGGCAAGGTAAATTGATCAACAAACAATGGATGGTTGTTTGATCCCACGGGTTGATGGTGTGATCCCAATGGACGCGCAAAAATGCGGCGAATGAATGGAGCCGTATCATTCTGAACGGCGGGTGTTCTTCCGGTCAGCCCTACAGGTTTGAATGTCGGATCTGCAACGGATTACGCTAGTTCGCGCACAACACAGAAATTGTTAGTCTGGGCTCTGAGCTGCCTTGCGGCGGTGCAGCAGCAGGGGTGCAGCAAGGTCACACCCCTGCCAAGTCATTGGATGACGGCAGGCAGCCCAAACGCGACATTAAAGTCGGGTGCCAACCTCACCTTGCTCTACCCGAAGTCAGGGCGGTTTGCGGCCGTTCGCTGCGCGTCGCACTGAGGGCTGCTTAGTGGGTATTGCTTAGACGCCAAAGGCAGCCTTTTGGTTTAGCTTGTCACTCATCGCCAATCGCCTAGTGTCAGAGGAAGCACTACTGGAAAGGTTTCGTATGCTACGTCATGCTCTATGTATTTTCTGTCTAGTCCTAAGCGGCTTGATGGTCCTCATTGTGCCGTCCGCGTATGCACAAACGATTGATGACTTCGACCAAACACAGCTCCCGTCCGAAGACCCCACGCCCATGCTGACTGAAGCTAGCGAAATCGATATCGACAAGTTGGCCAAGGAATTCAATCTGCCCTCACGTATCCTGAATCCTCGGATCGAAAGCCAGCGGTTGGAGCTTTTGTTATTGCCGCTGACTGAGAAGCAACTCGCCGCGGCATCCGAGGCCTGGCAGCGCATTGTTCAGGAACAAACTCAAGACGTGGTCGATGCCACGTTGCGGGTCAGTGAAATGGACGGGGAAACCGCTGATCTATTTCGAGGGCGCGTCGCCAAACTTGCCGAAGAACGTCGGCACCTATTTGACAATTTTGTTCTCGTCTTGAACGACTGGCAGAAAAAAGGGGGTAATGCGGATGAAATCGCCAAATACCGGGCCTACCGCAGCTCCATTATCATCGACGAAATCCGCAACGCGGATGTCGAAACTTTGCGCCAGCGCACTGTGAAGTGGCTGGCAGCGCGTGACGGCGGCATCGAAGTCGCAATTGACGGGGCAGTCGTTGTGATGTCCCTTCTCGGGTTGCTATTTGTAGCTAGGATAATCCGCGCGGTGACGCGGCGTTGGATGGGCCGGGTAAAAGGTATGTCGTTTCTTATGGCAGCCTTTTTGGGCGGGCTATTTTATTGGCTGACCCTGGCCATTGGATTGATACTAGTCCTGTCGCTTCTGGGCATGGACGTCACACCGCTGTTCGCCTTGGTTGGCGGGGCCAGTTTTATTTTGGCCTTTGCTATGCAGGAAACTATCGCCAACTTCTTCAGCGGACTTATGATCATGATGAATAAACCATTCGACGAGGGTGACTATGTCGACCTTGAAGGTTTTGCCGCGGGCACCGTCCAACAGACCAACTTGATTTCAACGACCATTGCCACTGTCGACAACAAGATCATCGCTGTCCCGAATAACAGGGTCTGGAACAGCGTGATTACCAATGTCACGGCTAGCGCAACTAGACGCGTCGATATGGTCTTCGGCATCAGTTATTCTGACAGCATCGGACATGCGATCAATCTGCTCGAAGAGATGATCGAGGCCCATCCGCTTGCGCTGGAGACACCCGCTCCGGTGATCTGCGTCGGAGAGTTGGCAGATTCTTCAGTGAACCTATTATGTCGCCCTTGGTCGAAGACAGAGGACTACTGGGAGCTTTACTGGGATATGCAACAGGTGGTGAAAGAACGTTTTGACGCAGAAGGTATCTCGATCCCATTCCCGCAACGTAGCGTGCATTTGGAAAAGGCTAACCCCGATCTTGAAACATAAAAAGCGGCATCGATTATAGACACGGCCTGAGTGCATACGCTTGCTGATAGTATGCCATGTGCGCCAAGGTATCAGTTGCATTGGTCGTATCGATAGTCGCCGAACTCCAGCCAGTTTTCACCGCCATCCCGGAAGACCAGAAACTCAGATCTGTCTTCTCTCAAAAGTGCGACCAAGAAACCCTCCGGCGGTTCAGAGTTTCCAAAATAGCTGTAGGCGGTCATAGCTTTAGTTGTCTCACCGTTAACAGTAACCCGCGCATCCCATTCGCCCTCTGGATTGTCGAGGATCAGATATTCGATCTGGCGCTTCACACCGCCACCGCCGCAATAGACCACGCCTTCGGGTGCCTCGTACTGCGCGGCACTCTGCGTGCCACCACTGCATGCGGACCGTAGCGATTTGATCACCGCGCCTGACCCTTTCAAATCGAATATTCCATAGGTGATATCCTGATCGATCATAGACAGGTTGACTGATGCATTCGCCGCTATCTGATCCAGCACAAAGCTGTAGTCCGCTGCGTTCCGGAACACGACTTCTACGGGGTAATTGTCAACGATCTGAATATCCGCATTTTCCTGACCAGCCTGAAAGGCCCCCACTTCAGTTGTTCCGTTCTTCATGAACCGAATGGACAAACCCTGTTTGGCGACAATGTCCTGGCTATCTTCGTATCCCGCCGGTGCGAAACGGATGCGGTCGCATTGCAGTTCCAACGTTGAGTTGTTGGTCTGAATAAATGCATTGGGGGTGGTACCTGAACTGAAAGCCCAATCCGCAAAAGCAGGGGATGACACCGTCAGCACCAGCGCAACGCTTCCAAGAATGCGGTTTTTCATAAGATTTCTCCGAAGTGTATCAGTAGCTAATTGAGGGGTACGCCAGATGAAGTTTATTATTTGCCATATGGCTTCGGCTCAAACCACAGGAGGACCATATTCATTGCTTCCCTCCTGTGACGGTCGGGTCAACCACCAGATCATCAGAATAGAGAGAATGAGTTGCAGAGCGGAGACAACCGCCAACCCGGTGATCCCGAGGATGGCCGCTGGTCCCCTCAGGGCTTCGGGATCATCCGCGCCTTGCTCAAGAACTGAAAAGATGGCCACGCCGCTAAACAGCATGATCATCGTAACGACGCCGAGTGCCGTCGGCAGTAGCAGATACCATCCGGGTCTCCCGATATCATGCAGCCGCCTCCACCCTGCAGCAAGCATGGGAACTACAACGGCGAGTTGGAAAACTGGGGTCAAGACCTGCACGCCTTCGCCGGTCTCAGGATCGACGCCAAACAACAAAGCATCGAGCACTGCCAAAACAACACTCACCAGAACCATGAACAAGACAAACCACCAGTATTCAGAACGCGCTGCCCGTCCCGCAAAAACCAAATATTTGCTGAGGCATGTTTTGATTGCTTCAATGAAACCCATTTTCCGTACCCCTTGAAACTTTGGCTTACACTTTTTGGCTGTAAGCAAATAAATGCAAGCCGAAGATTACCGCCCTGCGGCGCTGCAGGTGCGTCAGGCGGCTTTGTCCGCGCTGCCGTCATCCCCTGTTCGGAAATGCTGCGCGATGCAGGAACGACCGCAACGCGGAAGCTGCAACCCGGCATAGGAAACACCGGTGAAGGTCCGGTAAGGGCCGGTCTGAGTTAAAACTGCGCTCGGCTGTCCCGAGTTTGCAAAGGTCACTATCTGCGCATTGCGGCCTTTGGTGTAGGCCGCAGCAATGGAAAGCGCTCGCCCGAGCCCGCGAATGGCTGCTTTCGGGAAGATCGACACAAGTTCTTGCATTTGCAGCATCCCGGTGGCGACGCCCCCAACCAATGACTGCTCTGGGCTGGCTGGAGCCATCTGGCGGAAGCGTCCCGGTGAGATTTCGCTGCAACCCTGCTGCCGCAGCGCCGCAAGTCGGCAGTGAGCCCAGGGCAGCCATTGCCATTTCTCGCTGCGTGCGCTCGCAGCACGAAAATCGCCGCGACCGCATCACCTTCAGCGCCGCCGTGCGGCGTGAAGAGCGACCATTCGTTCGGGATGCAGCGAGGTAGAATGCGGCAATCTACAGGTTGCGGACATAGCCGCCATTCGGTGCGGTTGAGCGAATGTCTGCACGATGTTGGGTGCATGAGCAGCGCGAATCTGAAACTATTCGATTGAAAATTTGTCGCGTGCCAATGTTCTGGCTTCGGCCTGACTAAGCCTTAGAAGCGCTTCCTCAGGAGACAGACCCTTGGCCCTGGATTTCAGCCAAATGCGCCGTGCCGATGCGGGTGACCAAGGCAGAACCGCCTGAGATAGCCACTGCCGCAGTGGGAAAGGCAGTCCATCATATGTCGCCATGGGATCCCCAAAGCGGCGCTTGCGACGCAGGCTGGTTTGTCCCAGATTGCGATTCACTTGTCACCTTCCGGATCGGTCACGGGGTCGAGCACGAGGACCAACCGGGTTTCGCCCGTCCCTTCGATTGGCGGTGAGCGATGCAGCAAGTTGGACGACGGTACAGCGGGCCAAAGGGATCCGCGCAAAAGGATGGGTGACCCGGTTTGAACCGTGAATACACGCTTGGGCTCGCCTCCATCGGTTGAGATACCGTATTGGGTCCCTGCGCCGCGATACGTGCACACGAGCCGCGCAGAGATCGCGTCGATGTGAAATTTGCGGCAAGCATTCGTAGTCACGACATCCAGACGCAAGCGCAGGTACTTCGCCTGCGTGAGGATTGAGAACATGTCTGCCAGTCCGAGTATGTCCTGCTGTAGCCAGTCACGTTCTGGTCCGGCGGGCAAATCAACCATGTCAAAGAGGTACCGAACCGTTTGACCGATGGCTTGCGGCGGAAGTATGACCCGACCCCGAGGCAGGGCGTCGGCGTCAACGTCATCTAACCAGGATTGGACCTTTGTTGGCGTTTCCCGACGCCAGATCGCAGCGGCACATTCGGGGTTCAAGAACGTGCTCAATGTGGCTGGATCATCTGTGATCCCGACGTCGATGGCCGTAGACTGTAGTGTCTTACTAGCAAAGTTCACGCTGCATCCTCGACGCGACGCCATCCCGGAAACGGATCCGGCAAGTCAAGCGGCAAGGCGTCTGGCCCGTCTGCTAGGACAGCAGGAACAATGCAGGCATCCAATTTCGATTTAAGGACGGGCCAGTCAATGCCTGCGCCGATAAAGACCAACTCCTGCCGCCGGTCGCCCCAAGGTTCCGACCAATTTTGCATGATGTAATCGGATGCTGCGACATGCTCGGGCCACCGATCCTGAGGTACGTTCGCCCACCATGTTCCGATGGGTTTGACGCTCGACAGCGATCCCGCTAGCGAAAAATCCGCAACCCACTCGGGCCGCGTGGCGATCCAGAAATGCCCCTTGGCTCGGATGACGCCGGGCATGTCGCCGTTCAGGACGGAGAGGATTTTTTCGGGGATAAACGGGGCCTTGGCGCGGTACACATAGGAGGTCACGCCATATTCTTCGGTCTCGGGCACGTGGTCCGCAAAGCCGTAGAGTTCCTTTGCCCACATCGGGTGTTCATGGGCCTGATTGAAATCAAAAAGCCCTGTGTCGAGGATCTTCTCTGCTGCAACGCTCGATTGGTTGGTCTCGATGATCTCTGCATCCGCATTGAGACTTCTGATGATCTTGCGCGCCGCGTCTACCTTGTCGGGACCGGCATCATTGGCCTTGTTCAGGATCACTACATCGGCAAACTCGATCTGGTCCGTCAGCAAATGCACAAGGGTGCGTTCGTCTTCTTCGCCCATCGTCTCGCCTCGGTCGCTCAGGAAGTCGTGGCTGGTGTAGTCGTTTAGAAGGTTCACGGCATCAACCACAGTGACCATCGTATCGAGCCGGGCCACATCTGACAGGCTCTCCCCAAGATCATCGCGGAAATCGAAGGTGGCCGCGACGGGCAACGGCTCGGAGATGCCAGTGGATTCAATCAATAGGTAGTCAAAGCGCCCTTCGCCTGCCAGACGGCGCACTTCATCAAGCAGGTCATCTCGCAATGTACAGCAGATGCAACCGTTCGACATTTCCACCAGTGCCTCGTCCGTCCGACTAAGCTCGGTGTCGGCCCGGACCAGATCCGCATCGATATTGACCTCAGACATGTCGTTCACGATCACCGCGACCCGCCGCCCGTCGCGGTTGTTGAGAACGCGATTAAGCAGGGTCGTCTTCCCTGCTCCGAGAAAGCCGGAAAGCACCGTGACCGGAAGGCGTTTGTCTGACATAAACCGCTCCAAAGCTGATGAATACTTTCTCGCAACTTACGTAGTTACCTGAGTAATGCAACTGCAAAAGTTACGTGTATAGCCTGTTTGGAGGGAATCCACATATGAAGCGAAACTCTCGCCTGTCGCTTGCCTTGCATACCCTCGGCCATATGGCCGGAGAGCCGGATCGTATGCGGACGTCTGCCGATATCGCAGATCACGCGGGTACCAATCCAGTTGTGGTACGCCGCGTGCTCGGAAAACTGCGCGAGGCGGGCCTGCTGACCTCTGAGAAGGGCCATGCAGGCGGTTGGCGGTTGGCGCGCAAGCCGCAAGACATCACGCTTGCAGATGTCTACCTCGCGCTTGATGAACGTTTGGTTGCTTCTGATGAGATCAGCGCCGCGCCAGCCTGTTCCCTCGAGCATGCCTTGCACAAACGCGTTTCCGGTGTCCTTGAGGAAATCGAGCTGAGCCTTGTGCAGAAGCTTGGCGAAACATCGATTTCCCAAGTGCGCGGTGCGTGATCTGTTAAAGGTTCGTATAGAGCTGCCGTTCGACCAGCACGCAGCAAGCGCTTCTATGGGCTCAGAACCGCCTAATGCTCGCGCGGCAATGCCGTTGCAACGGGTTGACCGAGACCGGTCATAGGAGGGGCGGGCCAAGTCTTTGATCTTGTATCACGTTTTTCAATGCCCGGCCGTTCGCAAATCAAGGGCCGCCGTTCGCGCTTCGGGCGGCGAAACCGGGGTGTGAGCCCATAGGAGAAGTGTCAGATTTATGCTGCGAGCGCGCGCAGCTCGACGAATGCTGCAAGCGCGTAAACTCCGCCACCGCCGTGCGGCAAGGAAACCAGACATTCCGCCAACCCTAGCGAGCCTTAGATGGCGAAGCCCAAGTCTTGGACGCAACAGGCATTTGCCCGCGCCGCCTGTGCTCACTTAAAAAGGTTCTGTGCAATAGTACGGATTTGATGATCCACAGTCTGAGAGGTCGGTTCAACTGGGCTTTTTCAGGAAAATTGCCAAATCCATCACATTGGTGCCGGTTGGTCCAGTAATGACCGCATCTCCGGTTCGGGAAAGGTGTTCACCTGAACCAGCGCGTTTCTGAGCTTTCTCCGCGCCCGGCATTTTCTTGTATGTCACCCCGTCTAGAAAGGCACCTGCCGCGTGTGTGGGCCCGTCGGTTCCATCGGTGCCTGCGACCAGCCCAACGATGTCATTTCGGCCTATGATGTACCGAGCGAGCTCCAGCGCGAGTGCCTGGTTGCGGCCGCCCCGGCCGGGATTCTTAGGGAGAACAACCGTCGGCTCGCCGCCATAGACGTACAAACCCTCTGGCCCTTCCATGATCTCCTGCGCGATCCGAGCCGCAACCTCAAGCACGTCCGCGTACATGTTCTCTTGGTTGGTGATCGTTTTGATTCCGAGTGAATTCGCGGCTTGTACCATTGCGTCGCGAGCCACAACGTTCGAGGCGACAACGCTGCATTTATAGGTAAAACCGGTGTGCTCGGGCGGTGCGCCAATCCCGGAACCGATAACCGATATACTGTCCCCAGCGACGTCCGAAATGGCAAGGACATCGACGTGTTGACCCTTGAACGACGCCAACGCCCCACCTCCCTTGACTGCGGAGATGGCCTGTCGACGCTGGTTTATTTCTCCGATATCTGCACCTTCAGCCAGAGCAGCTTTCGTCAGAGCCACAAGATCAGCGCTGCTAACACCTGGTTTCAGATGCTCGACAAGCGACGAGGCGCCGCCCGACACAAGCATCATCAAACGACTGCCAGTCGGGCATCCGGCCACAAAGTCCAGCAGGCCTTTGCCCGCCTTCAAGGAAGACTGATCCGGTATCGGGTGGCTGGTTTCGAATGCCTCGACGTTGCTACCGAACTCCCCGTTGCCCAGATGGTCGGTCTTGGTGGCAAGATAGGTGGGTGTCGTGTTGCGCCAGTCGTTCGGCAGGCCCTCGAACATGGCGGTGGCGGCTTTTCCAACGGCAACAATATGCGTCGGAGGTTTAACATCATGGCGCGACACCCAATTGCGCACGCTGATGTCACCCTTCACGGAAGAAACGGCTGTGCGGAAAAGGTTCAAAAGCGTATTTCTGTGGGCAATAGTCATGTCGATCTCGAACTTGGGAAAACTAGCTGGAAAGCTCTTGGGCAAACCGCTTTGAATTCGCTTGATAGTGCAGTGCGCTTAGGTGAAGACCCTCGATCTGCTCCTTGCTTAATTCCCGTTTGACACGCGCAGGAGACCCAACAACCATAGAATTATCGGGAATACTCGTATTCTCAGTGACTAGCGCGCCGGCTCCGATCAGGCAGTTTTGGCCAATAACTGCTCCGTTCAGTACAGTGGCGCCCATGCCAATCAGCGACCCCTCGCCGATCGTGCAGCCATGAACAATGGCGCTGTGCCCGATCGTGCAATCGCGTCCAATCGACAGCGGAAACCCGGGGTCGGAATGGAGAACGCAGTTGTCCTGAATATTGCTTCCCTCGCCGATCAACATCGGTTCATTGTCTCCGCGGATGACAACCCCGAACCAGATGCTGGCGCCGGACGCGACCTCGACGTTTCCGACAACGAACGATCCGGGGGCGACGAACACATCTTCCGCGATTTTCGGCGTGATCTCTCCCAAACTGTAAATCACTGGGTTTCCTTCTCAATTTTCCATTGGCACTGCTCGCGCCCGATTTTCTGCTCGGGCGCTGCTGCGAAGTTTTGGTCTACATCTGAGCGTAGGTCTGCCAGGGCGCGAACTCCGCGTCGCCGACATCCAGCTCCTCGGAAAGCGTTTTTTGCCCCGAGGCTGACTTCAGGATTGCGTTGAAAATCCGTTCACCGGCCTCAGCCACGGTTTCGCTGCCATCGGCAATCGTGCCGCAGTTGATATCCATATCCTCCTGCATCCGGTCAAACATCGCGCTGTTGGAGGCGATCTTGATCGACGGAACCGGCTTATTGCCATAGCAGGAGCCGCGCCCGGTGGTGAAGCAGATAATGTTGCAGCCCGAGGCGACCTCTCCGGTGATCGAGACCGGGTCGTAGCCGGGGCTGTCTACAAAGACCAAACCCTTTTCGGTGATCTTTTCGCCGTAGCCATAGACCCCGTTCAAATTCGTGCTGCCCGCCTTGGCCACCGCGCCGAGGGATTTTTCCAGGATCGTTGTCAGGCCACCCGCCTTGTTGCCCGGTGTCGGGTTGTTGTTCATTTCAGAGCCATGCTTGGCAGAGTAGTCTTCCCACCATTCCAGAAGATCGACCAGCTTTTGGCCGACCTCGGGTGAGGCCGCGCGATCGGTCAGAAGATGCTCGGCGCCATAGATCTCCGGCGTTTCCGCCAGAGCCGCGGTCCCGCCGTTCTTGACCAGAAGATCGACGGCATAGCCAAGAGCCGGATTGGCCGTGATGCCGGAATAGCCGTCCGAGCCGCCACATTGCAGCGCGACGCTCAGATGAGACGCATCTACGGTCTCGCGTTTCGCCTTTGACGCCGCTTCCAGGGCGGTTTCAAGCCACTGCAGGCCTTTCTCGATCGATTTGCGTGTGCCGCCGACGCTTTGCAGCGTGTAATACTGGAAACTTTCATCCTGTGGCCGGCCATAGGCTTCCAGCATCAGCGGGATCTGGTTGGCTTCGCAGCCCAGACCCAGCATCAAGACGGAAGCGAAATTCGGATGGGTGGCATAGCCCCAGATCGCCCGTTGCAGCTTGCAGAACGCTTCGTCATCGGTCCCGATACAGCAGCCCGCCCCGTGAACAATCGGCACAATCCCGTCGACGCCGGGATATTTTTCCAACAGGCCCGCGCGTTCGGCTTCGCGCGCCAAAAGCTTTGCCGCCGAGGCCGAGCAATTCACCGATGTGACAATGCCCACATAGTTGCGGGTTCCGATCTCGCCGTTTGCCCGGCGATATCCCTGAAAGGTCGCCCGTTCGGACAAGGGCAAAATGTTGGTGTCCCCGGCGTTCTGCCCATAGTTCTCATCGCGCTGGAAACTCGTCATTGCAACGTTGTGGACGTGAACATGCTCGCCGCGCTGAATGTTTTGCGTGGCGACACCGATGACGCGGCCATATTTGATGACCTCCTGACCGGAAGCAATGGGGCAAACGGCGATCTTATGGCCGGATGGGATCGGGTCCCGGGCAATCAGGCCGGATTGCGACAGCTCCGCGTCGCGCTCGATCTGTTGCAGCGCCACCGCTATGTTGTCATCGCCGCTGAGTGAGAGAATTTGCTGATAAATCACGATTTTACGATCCTTTTTGTCCCTTTGAGACGGCGGCACAGCTTGCCCATGCCGAAAGTTTTCTCAGGTGTTGGCCCGGGATTGAGCTTTGTGGCGCAACAAGGCCATCAGCTTTCTGTCCCGCGCGATCTGCGCTTCGGGAATTTTGGCGACGGGCGTTCTTTCGGCCATTTCGGCGGCAAGCTTGTCCTTCGCGACACTGGCCCAGTCGACGCCTTCATAAGAGCCGATCCCAAAGCCCCGATACATGTTCCCATATCGCGCAACGTAGTCGATGACGCCTCCGGGTGCGTTCAGATGAATGGTTTGCATGGGGCCCATGATGGACCAGCGCAGCCCAAGCCCATCGCAAATGGCTTTGTCCAGATCCTCGGCTGATACGATGCCACTGCCCACCAGCTTGAACGCCTCTTCCAACAGCGCGCCTTGCAGACGGTTCACAACAAACCCGTCGATCTCCTCGCTCAGCACGATGGTTTCGCGCCCGCATTTGATCATCAGCTCATTCACTCTTGAGATGGCATTTTGATCCGTCCAAGGCGTAGGGACAATTTCAACCGCGGGATGCAGATGGGGCGGGTTGATAGGATGTACGACAAAACAACGATGCCTGCCTGGGATGTGTTCGCAATAACGCGAAGCGGAAATCCCAGATGTGGAACTTCCGATGGGCACATCTGTGGCTGCAAGCGCATCCAGTGCCTGTGTGATCTCTGTTTTGATATCGACGTTTTCTGGCCCGTTTTCCTGAACGTATATGGCTCGGTCCAATGCGTCTTCTAGACTAGAGGCTATCGTGATGCGCTTAAGAACATTTGGCCCATCCGAGGGTTCGATCAGATCAAACTCTGCGAGGTCGTCAATACGTTTTGCCATCGCCTTTAAGGCACTCTGTGCCGCCTCCTGCGACGCGTCATACATTGCCACTTCGAAACCGGCCTGGGCAAACACCGCTGCCCAACCTTGTCCAATCAATCCGGTACCCACTACGGCAATCTTGCTCATTTTTCTTCTTCCTTGGTGTGACCAAAACTTGGTGTTGGAGGCTGTTCAGAAAGCCACTTGATCGCCGCCCTTGAGGCCGAGAATGTCGCGAGCCTCATCCGGGGTCGCAATTTTCATGCCCAGATTTTCGATAATTGAGCGCACTTTTTTGACTTGAACGGCGCTGGATTTTGCAAGCTCGCCCCGTCCAGCCCATAGACTATCTTCCAACCCGACGCGCACATTGCCGCCCAAGGTTGCCGACTGAGTAGCGATCCGGAACTGGTTTGCGCCTGCGCCCAGAACGGACCAGCGATAATCGTCTCCGAACAGCCGGTCAGCCGTTCGCTTCATGTGCAGGACATCTTCGTGGTGGGGCCCGATACCGCCGAGCAATCCAAATACCGATTGAACGAAGAAAGGCGCTTTGACCAAACCACGATCGGCAAAGTGCGCCAGATTGTAGAGATGCGAAGTGTCGTAGCACTCAAACTCAAACCGCGTCCCGTTGCCGTAACAGGTCTCTAGAACATACTCGATGTCTTTAAACGAATTGCGGAAGACGAGATCTTTGGAACCTTCGAGGTGCTCCCGCTCCCAGTCATGCTTGAATTCCTTGAACCGGTTGAGCATCGGGTAGAGTCCGAAATTCATTGACCCCATATTCAACGAGGCGAGTTCCGGCCGATAGGTCGCCGCAGGCGCGGCGCGTTCTTCAACGCTCATATAGGGGCTACCGCCAGTGGTAATGTTGACCACGGCATTTGTGCTCTGCTTGATCTGCGGTAAAAACGCAGCAAACCCTTCAGGACTTTGGTCCGGCCGTCCGTCAGGATGACGGGCGTGCAAATGCAGGATCGCCGCGCCCGCCTCGGCAGCAGCCAGGGAGTCTTTGATGATCTCTTCCGGCGCCACAGGCAGATGCGGCGACATCGATGGTGTGTGAATGGCACCGGTTACAGCACAGGTGATGATAACCTTGCCTGCGTTTTTGTTGTTCTTACTCATGTTTGATTTTCCAATTGAGTTCAAAGCGTTTCCACGTTCCCATCAACGGCAAGGGACTGCCCCGACAGGTTCGCGCCAGCATCCGAGATCAGGAATGCAACGGTCGCGGCGACGTCGTCCGGGCTCACCATCCGACGCATGGAAATGTTCTTGAGGTAGTCGTCCTTCATCGCCGCATAGCCAATACCGGCGGCTTCAGCGCGATCGCGGATCACCTTTTCCATTCTGGGCCCTTCAACGATCCCGGGCAGAACGGCATTGACCCGGATGTTGTCCGGCCCCAGCTCTTTGGCGAGGCTTTGCGTCAGTCCGATCACGCCAAACTTGGCCGCCGAATATGGGGTGCGATAGGCGTATCCATGTTTGGCGGCGGCGGATGCCATGTTGACGAGCGCGCCGCCGCCACCCGCCTTGAGCATCGGTATGGCACGGCGTGCCGACAGAAACTGACCCGTCAGACAAATGTCGATACAGCGCCGCCAATCATCGGGCGAGAGGTCTTCGAGATTGCCGGTCGGCCCGGCAATCCCTGCGTTGTTCACCAGAGCATCCAGCCCACCCCATGTGTCTTGCACCGCATCAAAGAGGGCGTCCACCGCTGTTTCGTCGGACACATCTGCCTCGACGGCGACGCACCCTTCAAGTTCAGCACTGGCGCGGCGCAAGGCGTCGGTATCCACATCGCAAATCGCGAGTTGAACTCCTTGTGCGTGCAGCAAGCGGGCAATGCTGAGTCCAATCCCGCTTGCACCAGCAGTGATCACAACTTTCTTGCCTTTCAGACCCGGCAATTGAAAGCCCGCAAGCAACGAGGGCGATATTGAAGAATGATCTGTCATGTTATTTCCACTAATTTCCGAACACTGCATCCGGAACCCAGAGCACGAGGCTCGGCCAGATGATCAGCAAGGCAAGACCGGCCAGTTGCAGCGCAACAAATGGAATGATGCCGCGGTAGATGACTCGGATGGATATTTCGGGAGGAGCCACGCCTTTGACGTAAAACAAGGAATACCCAAAGGGTGGGGTCAGGAAACTGGTTTGCAGGTTGACTGCCACGAGCATGGCAAACCACAACAGTTGTTGGTCGCGCGAAATCCCAAGCCCAAAGTCCAGTCCTGCAACGATAGGGGCAAAGAGCGGCAAGACGATAAAGCTGATCTCCACCCATTCTAGGAAGAAACCCATGATGAAAATCATCAGCAACAGGATGCCCAGAGTTCCGTAAGCTCCCAGATCGAAAAACAGAATTGCGTTTTCGATCATCTTGTCACCCTTCAGACCCTTGAACACCATTCCAAAGATCGTTGCGCCTACCAGCACACCCAGGATCATGGCAGAGGTATTGCCGGTTTCACGGACGCAAGTGGACATAGTTTGAAAGGTCAGTTTGCGATTGATCGCAGCCAAGATCATGGCGCAGATCGCACCCAAACCCGCCGCTTCGGTCGGGGTGGCCGTGCCGGTGGCAATCGAACCCAGAACCGTCAGGATAAGAACGAGCGGCGCGAACAAGTCGCGCACAAGCGCCAGAGCCAAAGAGCCCTCGGCAGGAACTTCTGTTGACACAGGAGCGTCATTTGGTTTCGTCAGTGCGACGAAGATGATGTAGGCGATATAAAGACCACCTAGCAGCAATCCAGGAATAAGCGCCCCAAGGAACAACTCGCCGACGGATATCTGCAGAATGTCGCCAACCAACACCAGCATGATTGAGGGCGGGATCAGGATGCCCAATGTGCCCGAGGCAGCGATCGTACCGACAGCCAGTTCCGGCTTGTATTTTTCGCGTAGCATAATGGGTAGTGCCAGAGTGCTGAGCATGACCACCGACGCGCCGACGATACCTGTGCTGGCTGCCATGATAATGCCGAGCAAGGCAACGGAAATGGCCAGCCCACCACGCTTGCGCCCCAAGGCACGCTCAAGTGAATAGAGCAAATTTTGCGCCAGTCCGGATTTATCAAGCATCGCGCCCATAAAGACGAACAAGGGCACTGCGAGCAGAAGCCAGTTTTCGATCACGCCAGCATAGATGCGCGAGACGCCGATTTTGAGGAATGCAAAGGGCAGTCCACCGATGAAGGCAAACAGAATTCCGATGCCGCCAAGAACGAAAGCAACGGGATAGCCGCTGAAAATCCCCAACAGCAGGCATACGACCATAGATAGGGGAATGATGTGTTCAATCACGGGTTTTGCCCCTCCCGAACAAGTTTCGCAGTTTTTGGATCGTCAGACCGGCGCCAGCGATCAGCATCAATCCAAAGCCAATCGGAACGAATGCTTTCAGGACAAACCGGTCATACATTCCATCATAGTCCGACCCTTCACCCATGTTGAAAGACCGCACCGTGAAGTCATAGCCGTGGAGAACGACAATGACGCAAAGGGGCGCCAGAAAGGCAAGAAATCCAATAATTTCAATGATGTTCTTTGTCCGCTCACGAAAGTGCTGACGCAGGAAATCGACGCGCACATGCCGGTCACTGACAATTGCTCCGGCCATTGTGAGCATCAGCATGATCCCAAACAGGTGCCATTGCAGATCGCCGATACTTGCGAGAGTCAGCTTGGACCCGAATAAGAAAACGTCATTTTCCCATCGAACGATCGTGCCGACCTTGGCCGCTGACAGTGTTACTCCGATCATTACAAGAACGAGGATGGGAACGATGAGCCAAGCCGCGGCTTGGCCTATCCATACGATCCCGCGAAGGACCGTATGGACAGGGCCGGTGCCACGAATTGGATCACTCGGAGGAGTGTCCGTATCGTGTTCCATGTCGCTTACTCAGAGGGGAGTGTCTGAAGCGACGTCCAACGACCCGAAGATGCCACGAAAGCTTTCATCGAGTGGTATGCCTCGCCGTAAAGAGCATCTTTCTCGGCTTCAGCATTCAGAACACGCTCCGTCGCAACCCGCAGTTCGGCCAGAACTTCGTCCGGGAAGGATTTAACGATTGTACCGCCCTCCTCGAACACTTCAATCTGCGGTGTCTGAGCAGCCGGAGCGTATTGCAGTGTCCAGGCCAGGCTGGTCTGACATGCCGCGTCATACATCGCCTGCTCACCTGCACTCATGCCATTCCACACGTCCATGTTGATCATCAGGACATCGACGCTGCCGGGTTGGTGCCAGCCCGGATAGTACTGGAATTTTGCGATCTGGTTGAAGCCAAAGTCTTTGTCGATGATCGGCAAAGAAAACTCTGTCGCGTCGATCCGACCCCGCTCAAGAGCGAGATAGATTTCACTGGCAGGCAGGTATTGTGCCGAGGCCCCGAATTCGTTGAGCACGCGGGCACCGACACCGGCCATGCGCATCTTCAGACCGCTGAAATCTTCGATCGAGGTGATTTCTTTGTTGAACCAACCACCCGGCTCGGGCGCGGTAATGTGGCAAGCCAGTACTTTGACATTCAGATCGTCAAACCCGCGCTGAACAATTCCAAGACCGCCACCTACGTGCAGCCAAGCTGCCAGGGCTTCAGGTCCCGCACCGAAAGGCGTCGCACCGATTTGGGCAACGGGTACTTTGCCGCCCCATTGACCCAGAAAGCTCCACCCGGCCGGGATAGCACCTGAGCTTACGTTTTCCAGGATTTCGCCTGCTGGGACCAATTCCCCGGAACCATAGAGTTGCAGGCCAACATCGCCGCCACTCATGTTCCGCAGGGACTCATCCATCAGTTTTGCACTGTCCGCCAAGAACGTCAGGTCCTTGGGAATGCTCATGTGGACATCAAGAATATCGGCTGAAGCAGAAGACGCCCCGAAGGCCAAAGAACCGGCGACCAAGGTCGCGGAAACTTTCGAATATTTCACTTTATTCCTCCCGTAACTGTGCCCGTCATGAACGTCCATCGCGGCCTATTCGTTGGGCACACCCATTAGTGATTGATGATTGATCAAAAATCAATACACTTCTTGAAACTGACTTTCCTGTGTAATTTCAGCCAGCTACATGACTTCTTGCTGTTTGGAGGAATCTGACACAGCCGTGGAATCAGTGACTTCACGGCGTCAAGAGACGTTCAGAGGCTGGGATTTGAGCTAGCTCTGAATTTGGACAGATCAGATGAGGGTCTCGGCCCGGTACGCTCGCTGTCGCTCTCAGCGGGAAGGGCTATTCGAAAACAAGGTTCTCACCAGAACCTCATAGGCATCAGAGATATCCAGAACAAGCTCATGCATGGCAGCTGCTTCGTCATTATCCCGGATAGCTCGTACAATTATCCGGTGATGGATGTTGGAAACCTTGTACTGGTTTTCTCGTTCCAACTGATACAGATGCGGGCTGACACGCAACCAGAGTGTGTTGATGGTATCAACCAAAACCGGAGAGTTCGACTGCTGATATATCCGCAAATGAAACTTGTAGTTTGCCTTGACATAACCCTGCACATCGCCGGATCGCTCGGTGGTCTCCAGACGCTTCAGCAGCTTTTCAAGGTCCGCGATGAATTCATCATCCCGATTAGCTATAGCCCATTTGACAGCCAGCGCTTCCACTTCCAACCGCACATCGCGCAGATCAGTCAGTTCTTCATATCCCAAGCTTGGCACGCCTAGAGAGCGTCCCGACACATTAGCCAAAACGCCAATGGCTTGAAGCCGTGTCAGCGCCTCACGCACAGGCATGGCGCTCACGCCGAAAGCTTCGGCGACGCGAGCAACATGAACCGCCTGGCCCGGTGTGAACTCACCTTCGCGCAACAGCGTACACAATTGATCATAGACCTGATCGTGTAACTTATCTTTCTTAATCGGTTTGGCGTTCTTGAGCATGTTTTATCTATTCGCACACATTCGGCGTGGAAATCCACCTCACTTTGGCGCCTGTAGAATAACAAGTTCGAGCTGCAGGAGTTCATATTCCCCAAACACCTTCCCAAACCTCTTTTCACTGCCGGTGGTCCAAACCTCAAAACGAGCCTGGTTTTCTCGGAGATCCTTTAGGCACAGATTTCTTCAAAAAACTTCGCGCTTCTGAACGACTGGAAACGGGAATCTGCTGCTGCGTGAAAAAAGCATACGCTGCAGCTGCGAGGGTTTTCTGCGCTAGCAATGGCTGCACGTGCAAAGGGCGGTAAAGGTCCCGCGCCTTTCGCATAGATCAGCCATGCGGCGAAAGTGCGGTTTGGATCTCGGCTGTCGAACCCCGTTTGAACGGCCGCTGTGGCGACACTTGCTGTGGCGTGGCGGAAACAGTGCTGCACCTGCGAGCGGATGCTGCACCAGCGAAGTGCAGAAATCGAATGTCGGCAGAGTCCGCTCCACGATGGTCCATCCAGGTTGCGGCGAAAGGTCGGTTTGAATTCTGCGTCTTAGGCTGGCTTTCAAAGACCGGTCTAGCGACATCGGCTGCAACGCGGCGATGAGTGTGCCGCACCTGCAAGCATATGCTGCGTCAGCAAAGGTGAGAAAACGAATGTCGGGAGAGTCCGCTACTTGTCTGTCCATCCAGACGGCAGCGAAAGTGCGATCTCGGTTCAGGCGAAATCGACACCCACGAACGACCGGATTGACGACATGCGCCGCTCCACAACAACAAACGTGCCGCTGATGCGAGAACATGCTGCGTCAGCGAAGACCGAAAAATGAACGGCGGCAAAGTCCCGCACAGCTGCCCTCCAATCCCAAAATTTCGCTGCAACTCTCATCAATGACTGCTTCTCACGCGGCGTTGCAGCGGTCAGAGGCTGAGTGCCCAGGCCGAATGGCGGACTTTGCAAAGGTCGCTACCTGCTCGGAGCAGTCCAATGCTGATGCGGCGTTTTCCAGAGGAAAAACAACCTGACAACGGCCACTCAAACTACCAGTAAACTTAGGCGTCAGCGCTGTGCTGATGTCTGGGCTTGGCGGGAGGATTGGAGGGCGCACTATGCCAAGAGTCCAACTTCCCGCAGTCACCCCGAAACGAAGAGCCTGGAACAAGGGCCGGATCATCGGCCAGAAACGACCACTGTTGCCGAAACAGGTCTGGGCGATCCGCGCGCGGCTCGAACTGGCGGGCAACCTGCGCGATCTTGCGCTGTTCAACGTGGCAATCGATAGCAAGCTTCGCGGATGCGATTTGGTGAAACTGGCCGTCACTGACTTGGTGAGGGATGATCGCCTTCGCGAAAGGGTGTCTGTGATCCAGAGCAAAACCAAGCGGCCCGTTCAGTTCGAACTCTCTGAAAACACGCGGAACGCAATTGCCGCATGGATCAAGTCGCCGGAAATGATCGGCTGCCGCTTCATGTTCCCCAGCCGGTTTCACGACCGCCCGCATATCTCAACCCGCCAATATGGCCGGCTTGTGCGGGATTGGGTGACGGCAATTGGGCTGGAACCCAGCGGATACGGCACCCATTCATTGCGCCGGACCAAGGCAGCGGAGATATACCGCAAAACCGGGAACTTGCGTGCGGTGCAACTGCTTCTTGGCCATACAAAGGTTGACAGCACTGTCAGATACCTTGGTGTCGAACTTGAAGATGCGCTGAGCATCGCCGAGCAAATCGACATTTGAACCACGTTGGCGGGCGGCGCGTGCCGTTCGCCAATTGAGACCGGACCTACGTTTACGGCGCAGCAGTGGTTCGAATCGAGCCCACTTTACCGGATGCTGCGCATAGTACAAATGACTGCAAAGGCGACGCAAACCCGCCGTTTGAGTTAGGTGGAGGGGAAAGCAATGGTCTGGTTTAAGTATTACAGTTGCGTTTATGGGATGACGCGGCGAGGGTGCTCACATGACAAAAACATACACGGGAAAATGCCTCTGCGGCGAGATCACGTACACTGCCACTGGGCCGCCCATTGTTGTCGCCCAATGCCATTGTGAAGAGTGTCGCCGATTGAGCGGAACAGGTCATACCGTGGGTGCGATGTTTGCCTACGATGCTGTCGCTGTGAGTGGAAAGTTGAGTGAATTCAGCTACTCATCTGACAAGGATTCTGAGGTCACCAAGGTTTTTTGCGCGAACTGTGGTAGCCCAATTTTTGGCAAGAACACGCGAATGCCGGATCATCTAACACTGTCTCTTGGAACCATGGACGATGCGAGCGGACTCGATATTGAAGTCGTCATTTTTCAACGTGATAAACCTCATTGGGATCGGCTTGGGGAAGAAGTTGTTTCCTTCGCGACACAGCCAGATTGGAAGCCTGAAAGCTGAACGACACCATATAAGGGGCAGCGTCCGGAAATTGACTTTTGCTGCCATTGGCTCACCAAGAGCTAAGGCTGGCTTTGTCCGCGTCTCGTTTGTCCGACCTGGCTGCAGCGAAAGTACGGTTTGGATCGAGCCTTCGGAGCCGGCAGGCAATGACTGCTTTCGTGACTTGGGCTGCACCGCAGCAAAAATCCCGCTGCACGTGCAAGGCAATGCTGCGTCAGCGAGGAGGGGAAATCCAAGGTCGGCTTAGTCCGCACAGTGTGAGCTTACCGGGTCCGAAACCTCGCAGTCGCAGCGAATGGCAGGTACGGCGGGCTGCGCCGCAGTAGAAAACCTCGACTGATTGCGCCAAAAGGGCGAGTTTGCAAAGGGCGCTTCCTGCGCAATGCGGTCCTTGAAGTGGGCTGCAGCGAATGATTGGAATGCGCTTATCGTATGAATGCGCTAGGATATTTGACCGAGTATCGCCTCGACCTCATCGCGCAGATAGAGAGGTCCATAATCTTCTCCGTTTGGCGCAAATCTATTCAATTCCTCTAGCAAGACCTTCCGATGTTGGCCAAACTCGTTTTTCATCATCTTAGAAGTCAAAAAACGTTTGCGAAACTCTTCGATGTCTCGGGTCGAGGCATAGATCCATTCACCGCCATATTTCGGATGCGGTCTACGGGTTGCAGGCGTATGACCAGCGGCAGAAAGTCGTTCGAACCATCCCTGAGTACGTATACCAACCGAGCGACCAAAAGCAGCGGCCGTGATCAGTGGACCACCAGCAGCCTCTAACTCTTTAGACTTCATGTGGTCGATTTCTGCCTTCAGTACACAAAACGCTGCATAACCTTGAAGCCCTTTTGAGCAGCCCCACTTGAGTGGTCCAAATTGAAAGTTAGTGCATGGTTGGCCTTTGGTCCATCGGGACGATGGCCTCTGGCGCAGGTGGGCGGTAGCCCAGAGCACTATGGGGTCGTTTGGTGTTGTAGTGTTTTCTCCAGCTTTCGATAATGATCTGGGCCTCTCGTAACGAATAGAAGATTTCACCGTTCAGCAATTCATCCCGCATTCGCCCATTGAAGCTCTCGCAGTATCCGTTCTCCCATGGCGATCCAGGCTCGATGTATGCGGCCTTGGCCCCGACAGCCTTGATCCAGCCTCTGACGGCCTCAGCAATGAACTCAGGGCCATTATCTGATCGGATGTAAGAGGGCACGCCTCGCAGAATGAACAGATCCGTCAGAGCATCAATGACTTCGTTCGCGTTCAGCTTCCGCTTCACCCGGATCGCAAGACATTCCCGGCTGTGTTCGTCCAGAATGTTCAATGTCCTGAAAGCCCTGCCATCATCTGTTCGGTGATGCACGAAATCGTACGACCAGACGTGATTACGATATTCGGGACGAAGCCGGACACACGAACCGTCGTTGAGCCAGAGCCGTCCTTTCTTTTGCTGTTTCACAGGCACTTTGAGCCCCTCGCGTTTCCACAAACGTTCGACACGTTTGTCATTCACCTGCCAGCCAGCGTCTCGCAGTAAGGCAGCAATCCGGCGATAGCCATATCGCCCGTACTGACGCGTCAGCTCGATCATATCAGCTACCAGGTGTTCCTCGTCGGCACGCCCCTGTGGCAATCGCCGTTGTGTGGACCGGTGTTGGCCCAGGACACGGCAAACGCGACGCTCGGAAACCTTCATCTTGCTGCGAATGAGGTCGATGCAGGCACGGCGGCGCGAGGGGCTCAGAAGTTTCCCTTTGCGGCCTCGGACAGGATCAATTTGTCCAGCGTCAGGTCCGATACCGCCCTGCGCAGGCGCTCGTTCTCCTTCTGGAGCCGCTTCAGTTCCTTAAGCTGCTCTGTGCCCATTCCGCCGTACTTCTTCTTCCAGCGGTAATAGGTTTGCTCCGTCACGCCGATCTGACGGATTGCATCAATCCGGGGCATCCCTTGCCCCATCAACACTTCAACCTGTCGTAACTTCACGACAATCTCTTCGGGCTTCGGTCTCTTAATAGCCATCGATGGTCCTCCGCTTTCCTAAACATAGGGGCGGACCACTTCATTGGGGGAGGCTCAACTTGTTGCGCTGGATTACGAAGACATCACCCGGGTTCCAGAAGGCCTCCGCGTTATGATCAGGATGAGTAAAACCGATCAAGAGCGAATTGGTCGGCTGGTCGCAATTCCCTATGGGCGGACAGATGCCGGGACACGGGAACCAATTCGGGCTGCCCGCAGCTCAGGCATAATCTGGTTTTGATCATTGCAATCCATTCCCTTCTGCTTGCAAGGCAGCAAGCCTCAACGCCTGCCGACCCCACACTGCTCTCGTATTGCTTTGGCGCCTGCGGCGGTTCCCGAGGCCGGGAGCCTCAGAATGGCTGTGCCTTCAGGATTCAGGATGCTCACCTCTCCCGCGGCACCAAAAGCGTCCAGCATTGCCGCATCGGCCTGGACCCTGCCCATCCAGGCCTGATCGCCACTGCCTCCGTCGAAATACCAGGCCGGGATCTGTTCCCCATGGGTGCCGCCGCCGGGCAACTGGAATTGCAATGTCAGCACGGCCTCATCGTTGTCTTGTGCCGGAAGGCCCGCCATCGAAGCTGTGAACAATTTGAAGTAGAGGTCCTGAGTTTCCAGATTCCGCTGATCACACACCAGAAAGAGCGTCACGTCGCCTTGCTGGATGTGGATCTGCGCATACCTGTCTCCCTTAGTGCTGATGCCAGCACTTACGAGCCACCCAGCGCTGGCCGATGACGGTCCCGTAAGTGTCAGGACGACTGCTATGGGAAAGGAATACTTAAAGAGCTGCATGGTCCGGCTTTGATACTAGTGTCAGGAGGATCTGAAACGGGGGCTGCTGCGCTGCAGGAAATCCGGTCAGGAAGGCTTGCAATCGCCGTTGCGCCACTTTTCCCAGTCGCACCATCCCCAGTGCGTTTTCCAGCTGGTTGCCGAGTCGCATTTTTCAGACAGCAAAGGAAAGGTCTTGCGCTGGTTACGATCGATCGTGAAGCGCAGGGTATTGGAACTGCCTTGATAGCATCCGCCGCCGATCGTGTTGTATTCGACGTATGCGTCAAAGCTGCAATTGTTGGTGAAAACCTTGGTGTGCTTGTCCAGCGCGATGCACCCCGCTGCAGCGGGCAGACTGGCAAACGCAACAAAGGCTGCCGCTATGCTAGAGGTCTTTAGAGTCTTCCGGCGATCATCCATTTTCTTCTCCTCACTGCTTTATTCTGTCTTCCTTAGGGGCGGCATGACTGTGCCTCATCCCGCAATCCGTCTCCGGAACCTGGAGGCAAACGCTGGTGCAGGCGTCCTGGCACCATCTGCCCGGGCAGGCGCTCAAGTCCGTCACGATGGGCTTGCCCGATGCAAACTCTTCACCCTGCAAAATCATCTGCGAGTCCAGATACTCTAAGTGGATCTGCCGCCCTTGCCTTGCAATGTGCCTGTCCCGCTCCCGATGTTTCCCGACCCCTTGCTGTAGCTACCGGTAGGACTGGCGGCACCGCAATTGGTGCAGATGTACTAGTGTGCAATCAGTCAGCTGTGTTTAAGCTGCTGAAAGTCACAGAATTTATTGGATCCGATTATGACAGCCGCTTTGCCTGAAGCCGTGGATTTTCAGCAAGAGCGGGCACAATTGTTTTCGCATGCTCCGGCCAAGATTTTTCTCGGCCACATCGCCTCTGCTTCCGCCCTGATTTATCTGGCGTCTGATGTTCTGTCCTGGCCTTGGCTGGCCGCTTGGAGCGTGCTGGAGATACTGATCACCCCTGCTGCGCTCTATTATCTGGGGCGGCGGGCCAATGAAGGCACCGCAGATCTGGACCGCTGGCAGCAACAGTTGCATATCCTGTTTGTGGTGGTTGGCTCCAGCTGGGGGTTGTTCTTGTTCTTCAGCCTGGATGTTGAGAACCCGGCCCACTTTTCCATGCAGATGGCGATCGCGGCAGGCGCGACGGCTGCTTCTACCCGCTCTCTTGGGATTTTTATGCGGTCCTTCCTGTTTTATGAAATCCCCTTCCTCGGGTTGCTGTCACTCCGCATTTTTACTCTTGGCGGAGACTACATACTGTTGGGCGGGCTGGTTCTGATATTCATGGTGATGATGTACGGGCTTGCCGAGGACACCAATCAGGCACTGACCAAATACCTCACGACAAAATCCGAGAACCGCGATCTCGCAGCCAAGTTTGCGGCAGCCGCCTCAGACGCGGACCGTGCGAACGCCGCAAAGTCCCGGTTTCTGGCGCAGGCAAATCATGACCTGCGCCAACCTGTTCATGCCATCGGCTTGCTGACAGAAAGCCTGCGCGCGCATCCTTTGAATGCCGACGCGCGGGACACGCTGGAGACCATTGACCAGTCGGTGGGCAGCCTGTCGAAGCTGTTCAAATCTCTGCTGAATATCTCGGCGCTGGATTCCGATGGGCTGCAGCCGGAGGTGACGGAATTCCCACTTGATGACGTGATCTCTCAGATCATCCGCCAGGCGCGCCCCGAGGCGCTGGAGAACGGTTGCACCTTGTTAGCTGTGTCCACATCGGTGCAGGTGCGGACAGATCAGGCGCTGCTGACATCCATTCTGCAAAATTTGGTATTCAACGCGGTCAAATATGCGCCAGGGTCCCGCATCCTGATAGGTGCCAAGCGGGAAGGTGGTGGTGTTGGGGTGCATGTTCTGGATCAGGGTCCGGGTGTTCCAAAATATCTGCAGGAAGAGATTTTCACCGAATTTGTGAGGGGCAATCCAAACGGTCCCGGGCGTGTTGATGGTCTTGGCTTGGGGTTGTCCATTGTCCGGCGCACATCTGCGCTTCTCAACCTGCAGGTCGCGTTCAATTCCGTTGAGGGCGCGGGCACCCATGTGGCTGTGCATGGCCTGAAAGTTGCGGACACTCCGGCCAAGCCGCACTCAGGGGCAGAGGCTTCAACGCAGCAGAACCTGCCTGAGGGCCTCCGGGTTCTGGTGGTGGACGACAACCGCAATGTCCTGACGGGACTGGGGAAGCTTCTGTCCGGCTGGGGCTATCAGGCCATAACATGCCTGCCCGGGGAAACTCTGCCTGACGACCCTGACATATTGCTGATGGATTACCACCTGAACCGGACCGAAAATGGCATAGAACTGGCACGGCAGCTGCGGGAGCGAAGGAAACGCCCCATTCCAACCGCAATCATCAGCGGCACAGTTTCTGATGACATACGCAACAGTGCGCTGGCCGAAGGCTTCCAAGTGCTTCAAAAGCCTGTAACGCCGATTCAGCTAAGATCCGTGCTGCTGGCTATGGCTCAGGATGAACGCGGGCAAGCCCCTTAAGGGCTGCACTCAGGTTAAACCGCTTTGAACTGCAATGGCGGCCGCTGCTGACCGGGTCGTGACCCCAAGGGTTTTGAAAACCGCAGATATATGCGCCCGTGCCGTGAAAGGTGAAATTTCCAGTTCTCGGGCGATTTCTTTGGTTGTCTTGCCACGCCCCAGGCGCAAGAGAACTTCCCTTTGGCGGGGCGTCAGTACTGAAATATCCCGCAGCTGATCTTGTGTGCCCGATGTTTCAGCGTCCAGGCACACAAGAATTCCCCCTTCAAGAACACCAGAGATGGCGGCGGCCATTTTATCCGGTGGAGCCGCCTTTGAGATAAAGCCATTTGCGCCCGCTGCCATGATTTGCTCCACAACATCCGGCGCGTCATTCATCGACACGACGATCAATGCACAAAGAGGGAAGTCCTTGCGAATTTGGAGGATACTGGCGACTCCGTTAAATCCCGGAAAAACCAGATCCAGGAACATTGCGTCAGGGAGCGGCACCAGCCCGGCCTGTGCCATCAAGGTCTGAGTGTCGGCGACCTCGATGATCTGCGCCGTTGTCTGTCTTTGAACCAGCTGACGCAATCCGGTCCGGAACAACGGATGGTCGTCGGCGATAATAATTTTTGGCGGCACAGTCTTTTGCTCCACAGAATGCCTGCAGACTAGATTGGGCAGCTTTCATTTTCCATAGTCAGTTGGGAGGCCGCCGGAAGCAGCCCCCTGCGACGGACCGTAACTCCTGGAAATTCAGGGACTGATATTGCAGACAACATCGTTGGTTGAGACGGACCGGACAGAGACGGTTTCACCGTAGGACCACTTCTTTTCCGCGACTTCGCGCGTGTTTGGGCTCACAAACATGGAAACACCACAGAAATTCTTGTTGCCAAGAGGGACACATTTGTTACCGGTACTGGCATTGTCTGCGTAGCAGGTGTTCTTCCCAGTCCAGACTTTGCGCCAGGTGCCTGGCCCTCTGAATGTAAGATCATGACCAGCCATTGCCGCCGAACCGGCAACAGTCACAGTCGCTAGTACCAAGCCTGCCAGGGTCAGGTGATTGTTGAAGCCGGATTTTCTGGTCATTCTTGTCTCCCAATATTCCTTTGACTCTCACTCCCTGATAAATTGAGGACCCGTGGTGAACCACTGGGACAAATGTACTACTGCCTGTCCGTCGGCAGAGTATTTGGGTCCAGGTGCATCCTTTTGCTTGGGCGTAGGTCGGCATTGGGCTGCCTGCCGTCATCCAGTGACCCGGTTGGGGGGTGACTTTGCTGCACCCCTGCTGCCGCACCGCCGCAAGGCTGGTCTGAGCCCAAAGTGTCGAATGCTGCCAGGCGCAGGAATGTCTGCAATGCGCCTTGCGATCAGTTTCGAGCCTGTACACCTAATTCAGCAATGTTTCCGCTGCCAGTCGCCCAAAAGCATTTGCGGCCTTGGGACTCGCACCTGTAATTAGACGCCGATCAACATGACTGGATGCATCCGCTTTTGTGTTGGTTATCTGCGCGCCGAGAGCAGTCAGCTTCTCACAAACCCACCACGGCATCGGTCCAGGCAAGTAGCCGATCATGGGGGTTTGTTTGTCGACCGAATCCGGGAACACAGTCATCTTGTATCCTTCATACAAGAACCCTTTTTCAGTCTTCGCGGCCAATAGCGCAGCGGGGCCGTGACAAAGTGCCAGTGTGAATAGTTCCTGTTCATGGGCCCAATGCAGCACTTTCCCGACGTCGGCATTTTCGGGCAACCCGAGCATCGCCCCATGACCTCCGGGAATGTAGACCGCGGCATAAGACACTGCATCATCCATCTTACGGGCAACAAAGTCTGCGAGGCTGCCAGGGTTTGCAAAGGCATCTGCATGATCGCGATAGAGCCGTTTGACGTCCGCGTCATCCTCAGGCATTGCCCATTTTTCGATGGCGACGGGCGCGCCAGTTGGTGTGACAACGTCAATCTCGAACCCTGCGTTCATCAGATGCAGCATCGGCAGGCCCATCTCGACAGGATGGTTTCCCGTCGAGAATTTCTTGCCGTTAGCCATCGTCATGTTGCGTTCTTCGGTGCAGATCATCAGAACGCGGTTTTTGCTGCCCGTGTACGGGGTGGTGTAAGACCCGCCATCATAATCCGTGGTGGGCGATGTGCCCAACTTGATCGCCAAGGGGGATGGGCTAAACGCGCCGTCGATTGTGGGTGTCGGTGTCGCGCGGAACAGTTTGCGTAGGATGCCCATATCAGTTGACCTCAGTGACGATAGTGTCGCGGGGTTTGCGGACTTTGCCCATAGAGGCCAGCCAATCGCCGCTTTCGTCGCGATAGCCCAAAGGCATCAACACTACTGACCGCAAGCCGCGGCCCCTCAGGCCAAGGATTGCGTCCACGGCATCGGGGTCAAAGCCTTCCATCGGCGTGCTATCAACCTCTTGCTCCGCGGCTGCGACCAGTGCAATGCCGAGCGCGATATAGGCTTGGCGTGCGGCGTGGGCATAGTTTACCTCGGCGTCGCGCGGCAGGTAATTGGACTTCAGATTGTCATAGTAGGCGCGCAGCATCGGCAAGTCGCCGCGGGTCGCGACATTCAGATCGACAACGTTGTCGATCCGTTCGGATGTGTAGTTATCCCACGCCGCAAAGACCAACAGGTGGGAACCATCGGTGATTTGCGCCTGATCCCATGCAACTTTTCGGATTTCTCCCAAGACGTCGGGATTGGTCACAACAAATACTTCGAACGGCTGGGTGCCACTGGAAGTTGGGGCCATGCGGATCGCCTCGACAATAGCATCAACCTTTTCCTGTGGCACAGCTTTGGATGGGTCCATCTTCTTGGTGGCGTAGCGCCAGGTCAAAAGATCATTCAGAGGCTTCGCGGTCATGTGTTTGGTCCTATTGTCAGGGGCCCGACAGGGCAGTATATATTTGTAACCGACTATCTATGGGGAACCGGGTTGTGCCGCAAGAAGGCACATGTCTGACCCCCGGTTACACAAAGGGAACCGCCATGCTCGACGATAAACATTGCCCCGATTGCAAACGAATCAATGAGGTGCTGTCGCGTGTTGGTGATAGGTGGAGCGTGCTTGTCGTGATCTCTTTGGCCGAATACGGGACGCTGCGGTTCAATGAACTCAAGCGCAACCTTGGCATTTCGCAACGCATGCTAAGTCTGACGCTGAAAGAGCTAGAGCGCGACGGTCTTGTGAACCGAACCTATCACCCAACAATCCCGCCGAAAGTTGAATACAACCTGACCGAAATGGGCCAGTCATTCCGAGAGCCCGTCAGTGCGTTGGGGTATTGGGCACTGGAAAACCTATCCAAGATCGATGCTGCGCGGGCAACCTATGACGAGGCCGTCGCAAAGTAGTAACTCATCCGAAGAACTGTGTTCGCGCCAAAAAAAGCAGACACTGGTGTTAGCGCAGCGAAAGCTCACTTAGTCCGCTGTGCGGTTTTTCGGCCTTCAGAAATGCTGCGCGATGCACGAACGTCGGCAATTCGAAAGCTGCGCTGCGGCGTTCTGCCAGGATTGAGGCGATGACCTGGTGTGCTTTGCAGGAGTCTGCAAAGCCCGCTTCCTGCGCAGAGCTGCCCCTGGTGCGGTCCGCAGCATTGGGGGTAGTTCTCCCGGTTCGATGAGTGGCTGCTTTTGGTGAGGTGGACCGAAGATTTTGCACCTGCAGCATCATTGGCGCGTCACCCCATGTCTATGACCGCTTCGGGCTGCCAGCAGCCAAATGCGCCTGCAGCGTTCAAGCCAGGTGGCGACGGCAGCTATGGGCTCTATCGGGCCTTAGCCGGGAGCTGAAAGGATGCCCGGCTCTGTGCTCGCCGTGAGAAGTAGCAGTTCCCGCTGTCGTCGATTTGCCGACCATGGTGCATGCTTGTTGCGTGACAGCCAATGGCCTGTCGACTGTGTTTTGCAGCTTTCACAGACTTGAGAAGTTGCTCTCGTAGATGCCGCGAACCAGCCTGCAGAAAGAAGCGCTTTAGCAAGGGGCGTGACAGAACGTCCGGTTAAGGCAGTGACGGGCCGCATGCAGCCGGGGCGTCCGAGTTGGAAGACGACGGCACCATGTGCTTGGAATTTGACAAACCCAACCAGAACTCACGGCTGTTAACATGACTAGATGGACAAATCAGTAGCCCGTGCCAGACTGCCAAGCTTGGAAGTTGGGAAAGTTACCGAACTACCGAGCGTTCGTCGATACCGTCGTTCGGGCAAAAAATGCACGAGTTGATCGGCTAAGTTTTCAAAGCTCATACTTCACAGAATATGCACTACTAGATGCCTACTTACAGAAGGCTGCATCAAACTGATTTCCGATAAGTTATTGTTTTAATGGTGCCCCCACACGGACTCGAACCGCGGACCTACTGATTACAAATCGAACAGACTGGAAACACCCTGAAACAGGATGAGCTCAGCAAAGTGATTAGGTATCATAATTTCAATGTGATACCATAGCCCACCACGTTTCACTGCGCTCACAACATTAACCGCAAAGTGGTACCCAGACGGTACCCGGAAGCCGATGCCTCAGAAATCGTTCACAGCCCAATGGGTCGAAAACGTCACTGCCATCGATACCCGTGCAGACTATTTCGACCAGAAACTCCCCGGCCTCGGACTGCGCGTCAGCCCGTCAGGAGTAAAGGCCTGGTTCTACATCTACAGGGCCAAAGGGAGCCCGAAGAAGATACGCCTGACCCTTGGGCGCTACCCTGCCCTATCCTTGGCAGATGCAAGGGAAATCGTGCTGGAGAAGTCCCTCATGGTCTCTAGAGGGCAAAACCCTGCAAACGAGCAACGCGCCTTGAAATCTGCTTCTGATTTTTCTGATCTTGCGGTGGAATACATCGAGAAACATGCAAAAGAGCACAAGCGAAGCTGGCGGGAAGATGAGCGCGTGATCACCCGTGATCTCCTGCCGGTATGGGCGCATATGAAAGCCCAGGACATCACACGGCGGGACGTGATCGCTCTTCTCGACAAGATCGTTGCACGCGGCTCCGGCATTCAAGCCAACCGCACACTTGCCCTGGTCCGGAAGATCTTCAATTGGGGTATCAGCCGGGATCTGGTAGAGCAAAACCCCTGCAACCAAATCGCAGCACCGGCAAAGGAGCACCAGCGTGACCGGGTGCTCACAGAGGGTGAGATACAGGCCCTGTGGGAGGCCTTCGAACAACAGGGCGCCCTCATCTGCGCCATGTTCAAACTGCGCCTGGTGACAGCCCAGAGAGGCGGAGAGGTGTGCTCCATGACATGGTCGGATGTTGATCTCGACAACGGCTGGTGGACCATCCCGGCGGAGCGGGCCAAGAACGGCCTGACACACCGTGTGCCCCTCTCCGGTCTTGCCCTAGCCATTATTCGCCCCCTCTATGAACGGCGTGGCGAGAGGGATTGGGTGTTCCCCTCCCCGGTCAGAAATGCCGGGTATATGGCCAATACTCAGAAGGCAGCACAGCGCGTGCGGGACTTCGCGGGCATCAAGGACTTCGTACCGCATGATTTACGGCGCACGGCGGCAAGCTACATGACTTCACTGAAGGTGTCCCGGCTGGTGGTCTCGAAAATCCTCAACCACGTCGAGCCCGGCATCACACGGGTTTATGACAGGTATTCGTATGATGAGGAAAAGAAAGAGGCGCTGGAGCTATGGGGCAAGTGGGTAACTGCCAAAACGGTAGCGCCTTGCCCTAACTCCGATCAAGGAAAAGATGGCTAGTTATTGTAAAGAAGAAGAGATCTTAAGCTGGTTCTCCAGCAAGGCCTACTCTGAAGCCCAACACTTCAGCGACCGCGAGTGGTTCATAGCCTTGAGGTATCGAAGAGACTTCGACGAGTTCGATGAACTGTTATTAAAAAAGTCTCTGCTCCCTGAACAAAGATGGAAGATGTTCTTTGCAGACCTTCCGTGCTCAAAGGCAGATATAAGCGCTCTGAGCTCCCACTTCTCACAGCCCTCAGTAGCAGGATTTACCGAGGCATTGGAGGAAGTAGAGGCAACTCAAGTTATTAACACCAGCCTGCTCTATCCAACTGGAGAAATGCGGGTTCTGGTTATCAACCCCAACGCGCCTGATAAAACTCTACTGACGGCATTCCATCAATGGCTGGGATCTCTTCGCGCCGAGCACCAGTTACCACTGAAGAACCGCGGCCGAGGGAAATTGAAGGCTCACGTTTCGGAAAACATGCTCGGGGAATGGTGGCAGAAGCATATTCTGGAGTGTTTCGATATCGACTTATGGGCCAAGATACATGGCCGAAACCCACTTCCTCACGACAAACTCTGCAAACTGCTCATGGGCGGCCAAGATAAAGATTGGGGACGTGCGGCCAGGGATAAGAAAAAGCAAGTTCTTGGAGCCTTGATGATGCTTGGGCTGCAAGGTTAAGAGAACGCCCGGCAATAGTTACCCCTCAAAAAGTGGGGGTTTTATACCGTAAAAAGCTGCCAACGACACGGCATGAATCAACACGGTACATTGTGACATCAGCAGAACCCGAAAGGAGAATGCAATGTTCAAAGTGCTCAACATCACACAAGTGACCAACATGGTCGGCCTGTCCCGCACGACCATCTGGCGCCGGGAACGCGAAGGCGACTTCCCGAAGCGAATTTACCTTGGCGGCCGCAGGGTCGGCTGGGATGCGGAAGAGGTAACCGACTGGCTGCAATCCCGCCCCAAGGGCATCATCGGCAAGAGCCGAAGCGCATAATCAGGCGAACCTCGACGTAGGCCGCCACTAAATCACCACCCCAACTCTGAAAGCCTCTCACGATGGCGCGGTCAAAACGCTCGCCGCGTCTCAGACGAGGTGTGCCCCCTGCATACCCCCCTCCCGAAGAGCTGGAACCTAAAGAAGCCCAATCCCGGCTGAGCGCCGAGATTAAAGGCTTTCTCCAGCAGGTGACCGCAGACAGGCCCAAAGAACGCAAAGCCCAAGGTTCAACTCATGAAAATCGATCTGGAAATACTTGAACACGCACCAATCACCCAGCGTTGCCAAGCTGCGTACTGGCAAAACCCATGGCCGCCTGAAGTCATAGATCAGCCCCCTGTTCCAGCACTTCAGATCAAGGCAACTACCGGACTTGGCAAGACACGCCTCACTATTGCTGAAGTCGCAGATGACCCCATCCTGCAAAGCAGGGAAATCCATTACTACGCACCTGACAACGCGCTCGCTGCAGAGGCCGCGCATTTTGCCCGCCAATCTGGTTTGCGAGCCCAGGTCATTCATGGCCGCACATCGTTAGAAGACAGCACGGGGTACTGCGCCCGATACAAAGTCGCCGATGCAGCAGCCAAGGCAGGCCTCAACGTTTACAAAACCTGCTGCAAATACTCGGGCAAAATCTGCCCTCATTTCGAAACTTGCCCTTACCTCCAGCAATGGGCCGACCCCGCCCCAGCATTCAGGGTGTTCAACCATCAGTATGTGTTCTTGCCCAAGCCAAAACGAGACGGCCACGGCCTGCCTCAGGCTGCTCTTGCAATCGTTGATGAAAGCGTCGTCACGAAGTGCTCTGCGGATCTCTCTTTCGGTGTTGATCGCCTAGATGGTCCTTTCCGTGATGCAGTGGAAGATCATCTGTACGGGCGCAGAGAGCTCAGTGACGGACTTGTTGAGCGCGGCGTTGACGCACTTTGGGCGTGGGACTGTGCAGAAGCCACTGAGCCCAGCGATACTGACGAAATAACCCCCGAGACCAGCGACAAGGATGCCCTGAAAGCGCTCAAGGACATCGACATCAACGAGGCGATAGCGAAAGCCGCCTTCTTCCGCGCTATCGCTTGTGAAATCGAATTCGCCCGCCCCATCTACGGCATCACTGTGGTCAAAGACGAACCGGTACGGGTTAATGGGAAAACCGAGCACCAGAACCGCGTCCACGTTCACACGAAGCGCGAATGCCAAATACTGCTAAGCGTCCCGCTCCTGCTGCTGGATGCAGATGCCAGTCAAATCCTCAATAAAAAAATCTTCAACCGTCCCATCGAGCATACCGAGATCTGCGCGAAGCAGTTGGCTGAAACAACGCAAGTCTATTCCACCAGCCTCAGCAACTACACCTTGCTGGCAAGCACCAAACAGAGCCCGTCAAACCTCAGCCGCGCATTAAAGAAAGTAGAAGCGATTGTTAAGCACGAAGCTGCTGCTGCACACCGTGTGCTGGTGGTCTTGCCAAAAAAAATCGAAACTGCACTGAGGGCAGCCCGTAAGCTTGAAATAGCCACCAAGGATCTCTTCTGGCATGGAGCAGAAGTAGTTCACTTCGGTGCCATTCGTGGTCAAGACCGCTGGAGGAGCTTCAACACTATCGTAATCGTCGGTCGAAATGAGCCGCCGGGCTCGGAAATCGACCACATCCTCCGCAGTTTATTTTCTGATGAGCCTTCTCCGCTGAAATTCGCCAGGAACAGCCGCTTTCCGCTGGAGCTTCGCGGGTACCGTCTCAGGGAGTCGGCTACAGCGGGCATCGAATCATCCGTACATCCCCACCCAAAGGGGCAGCTCATCCTGGCGCAAATCCGGGAATGCGAGACGACGCAGGCAATCGGTCGGCTGCGCCTGGTTCATGCTGATAAACCCAAACGGGTGGTGATCCTGTGCTCGGTTCCGGTCGATTTCACTATCGACGAACTAAGATCCCTCGACGATCTGGCGCAGACATCTGGCAGAAAGGGCCCAATTGCCCGCATCAGAGAGGCTGTAGAACGCGTGGGAATCCTGCCCTTTGGAGCGCGGGACCTGCCAAAGGCATTCCCTGACCTGTTTCCTTCCATATGGGCTGCGAAAGACGCCCTCAGGGAACTACGCCGATGGTTGGAGCCAGCCGCCACGGAGAGGCCCCGCTCCACCCCAAGAAGCGCCGCTAAGCGGTCGGGCGCACATCATACGCAAATGAACCCAGGCGAGTCACAGCCCCCCTCACAGACCGGCTGCGGCGAAGCTAATACAGGGACCCCGCCCCCTGCTGCCAATGCCCCTGGATTAAAAGGGGGTGAACATCAAATAAGATTTCTATTTGGGATCACCCCCCATTTTCGCACCGCCGTTTTCCGCCGCAAAGGCCAGCGCGGCAAGCCATCTTCAGTCCTCATCGACATGTCCCGCCATGCGGATCCGAGACGAGCGCTGACAGATCTGCTGGGTGAAGAAATCCAGAAGTTCGAGTTCATCCAGCCCAGTTGAAAGAAGACCAAGATGCCCTATCGAAACTCGCGTGCGAAAAAACTGACGGATCTAGAGAAAGCCTTACTGTTCGCTCACTACGCCAATCCACAATATTCTTTGGCTGAGCTGGAGAAGCTGACAGGACAAAAGCCAGGAACTCTGGCCAGGTTGAAAGCGAGGAAGCAAGGCAGAGGACTCTTGGAATGGGCAAAACAAAAAGGTCCGCCTGAGCATTTTATTGATCATCTAATCACCGAAGAGCGCCCGGTTTCCTACAAACTACAGCTACTCGGCGTGAAACCCGCCGCCAACTACAAACCGCTCGACCTGAACCAATTCCTCGGCCCCGACGACGAACCGGGCGAAGACTATGCGTAGGAACCGCTACCCAACCTGGCAGCGACGTCATGAAGCGGTGCTGCTATGGATGATCCAGAACCCCGGCGGTAAGGTCTATGACTGTGCGAAAGCAACCGGGTACTCCCGCTGGCAAATCAGCCGGATCATCAACTCACCGGACTTTCAGATACGCTACAAGGACGCGCTTGATCTGCGGCTAAAGCACACGGTTGAGGGGATGCTTCGCGGGGTAAAGCGCTGAAGAAGCGATCCGGGTTTGCTTGGATTTGCAACTCAGACCCTCATGAACAGCCTTCTCTTGGCTAGCATGTTTTGCTCTTTTTTTCGCTTTCCTGCGCTTTGATGCGGAAGCTGATTTGCTGGGAAACTACTATCTCCAGCTTGCGAACATCAAGCGGCGAATGACGGTTCCCAGCCCCGAAGCGGTCATAGACATGGGGTGACGCGCCGATGATGCTGCAGGTGCAAAATCTTCGGTCCATCTCACCAAAAGCGGCCACTTATCGAACCGGGAGAACTACCTCCAATGCTGCGGACCGCACCAGGGGCAGCTCTGCGCAGTTAGTGACCTTTGCAAAGTCGTGGTACTGCCGCCAGGGCAAAAGGCATGATCGGCCCATTGCCGTCATTTATCATACCAACTGCCGCCGCAGTGCAGCTTTCACATTGCGGCCATTCGTGCAGAGCGCAGCATTCCAACCTGGGCGACGACCGGGTCGCGGGACCAAACGGACATTCTTTGCAGACAGCACTGGCCAGCGAACTGAAAACACTAATCAACTTTGAATTGATCCGGGCGCGTCACGATAATCGGATGGCGCTCGCCCGGTAGCCTTTTTGAATGCTCTCGTGAAACTTGGCAATTGTGCGTAAAGCAACACGTCCGCGATTTCGGTAATTTGCAAGTCTGTTTCGGACAAAAGGCGTTTGGCTTCCTTCAGCTTCACACCCTCTATAATTGAACGAAGAGATACACCTTCGCCGGACAAGCGTCGTTTCAGGGTTCTGGCGGAAATGCCGAACACTTTGGAGACGTCCTCCAGCTCCGTCCCAAGCATGAGGGAAAGCCGTCCGGATACAACTCGCTTTACGTCATCCGCCAAAGAGTCATCACAACGATACGCCGGAATCGGCTCGAGCTCGTACTGAACACGCTCCGCAGACTCTGGCGGGTGCGGCGCGGCGAGAGCTTCCTCGGACGTAAATACGATTGCGTTGTCCGGAGCCCCGTGCACCACTTCAATACCTTCAAATGTGACGACATCGGGATTTTTTCTTCTATTACCGATGAGAATACGAACTGGTTTCCAGCCTTGTCCGAAACGTGTGCGCAGGGCAGATACTACTACCCCCGCCGCGGCTTCCTGGAACGGCTCCTCTAGCTCGCAGTTCCATGTCGGAAACCCGTATCTGAGACGCGCATAATCGCTTCCGACAGAAACACCGATCAACCCGCCACATACATCTCCAAGCGCGGCATTCAGAGGAGTAACAAGGGCCTGAAGATCCGGCGCCGAACGAAAGAGCTGCACCAGCTCTGGCGAGCGCTCGATCGGCACGTAAAGACCCGCACGGAACGCTGCATCCGGCCGGGGGGACGCAGCGGCAAGGACCCCAAACACCGTAACGGCCTTGCTGCGCAAAACAGTTGCGTCGGGTGATTCCAGGGCAGCCAGAGTCATGCCGCTTGCTCCCAGAATATCTTCGGCGGAGATGCCATCGCTTTCGCAAACATCGATGACCCCCGCGAGTAGGAATGTAGACAATTCAGTATCTGACAATGGTGCCTCCGGAAATATGTGAGCACTTGGCCTCAAATGCTAAGCGAGCCGCTTTGCGCTATGTTAATATCCGGTTGAGAACGACATGAAATTCTTTTTCCAATTTTGAGGAATGTCCCATGTACATCAAGCTGCTCGAGAAGTTCCTCTGCGCGAGCGCCCTGCTCTTCGCCGTGCTTGCCGGAGCAGTTGCAGCGCAAGACGTCGGAACGCTAGATCAGGAAAGACTGATAGAAGCGCCAGAACCTTATTCGCCCTATGTCGATCAGCACTTCCCGCAGCGGGTGCTCTGGGGCGACGCCCACCACCATACTTCGCTGTCCGTCGACAGCGGCATGATCGGGAACACCAACACCCCGGATACGAGCTTCCGCTTGGCCCGGGGCGAGGAGGTCATGTCCAACTCCGGCCTGCGGGTAAAACTGGTCCGGCCGTTGGATTTCCTGGTGGTCACCGATCACGCCGAATACCTCGGCATTGCCAAGCTCCTGAACGAGGCAAACCCCGCCCTGCTGGCAACCGACGTCGGCCAGGAGTGGTACTCAAAAATGAACGGGAGCCCGCAGGAAGCCTGGCAAGCCGTTGTTTCTATGCAGAATGACTTCACTTCCGGCGTACCGCGGTTCGCTGACCCCAAGGTCAGCCGAACTGTCTGGGACGACGTTGTGGACACGGCCGACCGATACAATCAGCCCGGCACCTTCACCGCACTCAACGGGTACGAATGGTCAACGGTCAGCAATGGGAGAGAAGGCTCTGGCCCTCCAGGTGCCAACCTGCACCGGGTCGTGATCTTTCGCGACGGTCCCGATCGGGTCAAGCAGATCCTTCCCTTCAGCGCCTTCGATAGCGGGGATCCCGAGAAGCTTTGGGAGTTCATGGCCGCATACGAGGAGGATACCGGCGGCCAGGTCCTTGCGATCCCCCATAACGGCAACCTCAGCAACGGCCAGATGTACGCGGAGGTCATCAAGGGCAGCGATATGACCGCGGACTACGCCGAGCGGCGCGCGCGCTGGGAACCGCTGATGGAGGTCACCCAGGAGAAGGGCGACGGCGAGACGCACCCGTTCCTGTCGCCCAACGACGAGTTCGCGGACTACGGGACCTGGGACTTCGGCGATTCCTTTGGCAACCCCAAGGAAGACTGGATGCTGGAGTACGAATACGCCCGTTCGACACTGATAAATGGGCTCCGGCTGGAGAACACGCTGGGGGTCAATCCCTTCAAAGCCGGGATGATCGGCAGCACCGATACACACACCAGCATGTCCACCACTCGCGAGGAAAACTACTTTGGCAAGCTCCCGAGCGAGGACCCCTCGCCGGACCGGTACAAAGGTGTGTTCGTCAAGGACTCTACAACCGGAGACGTGCTTGTCTACGACTGGCAGCTGGTCGCGTCAGGTATGGTCGCGGTGTGGGCGAGAGAGAACACGCGCGAAGAGATTTTCGACGCCATGGCCCGCAAGGAGGTCTACGCCAGCACCGGTACCCGCCTGACCGTGCGGCTCTTCGGCGGCTGGGATTTTCAACCCGATGAAGTCCAGCGACCCGATTTTGCCGCGCAGGGCTACGCGCGCGGTATGCCGATGGGCGGTGACTTGACAAGCGCCCCTGAAGGCAAGGCGCCCACGTTCATGATCCGCGCCTTGCGCGATCCCGATGGCGCTAATCTCGACCGCATCCAGATCGTCAAGGGCTGGCTCAATGCCGATGGCACTACGGAGGAACGGATCTACGACGTTGCGTGTTCCGACGATAGAGTGATTGAAAATCGCCGCTGCAACAGACCCGTTGGTAGCACCGTGGACGTCGCCGATGCCAGCTACACAAACTCGATTGGCGAAGTCATGTTCATGGCCCATTGGGAAGATCCGGATTTCGACCCGAGCCAACGCGCCTTTTTTTACGTGCGCGCCATCGAGATCCCCACGCCGCGCTGGACGGCCTATGACGCGAAGCGGTTCGGGGTCACGATGCCCAGCGAGGTGCCGATGACGACCCAGGACCGCGCCTATACCTCGCCGATCTGGTACACGCCCTGATCCGGCGCGGATAGGAGACTGGACATGAGCAGCACTCAGGACGCCCATCTTCGGAAATCCTCCCTAGCCATGCGCGTGGTCGGCTGGGGCCTGGTGCCCGTCCTGCTTATGGGGTTCGTCGGATACTCCCCGGGATTTGCCTGGGGGGTGCTTCCCGAAGTGCTCCAAATCGGTCCGGCGCATCGTGAATCGCCCTATGACGGAATGCACCCCTACGTGTTCATGCTGTTCGGCCTCTATGTGGGGTGGGCTATTCTTCTGGTCCGCGGTGCCGATGACCCCGAGAGGAACGTCGCCCTGTTTGATTGGGGTATTCTCGCCAATTTGCTGCACTGCATCGTGATGATACCGCAGGCCTTCATTTACCCAAACGAACATGCGCACCTTTGGGCCGACATTCCCATCACAGTCATTCTGGCCGCTGTGATGTGGATCTGGCACCCAAATCGACGTCGAGGTTAGGTCCTCGCCAATTGTGCTCCGCTGCGCTTTCTTAGCGTAAGATACACGTATAGAGAGAAAGCCCTACTGATTCAGAAGGTCAACACCGGGCTCGCTGCAGTCATACATCGATGGGAAGATATACACCTGATCGAGCATGCCGGAATGGCGGCTTCACTAGTTTCTACTTGCAGGTCTCGCACCCGCAGAGTACGGCTGCAAACCGCCTGACCTGCATGTGCTGGCCTGCCTAACTGGTCACCAGGCTTAGGGCCGCTTTGGGCTGCCTGCCGTCATCCAGTGACGCGGTTGGGGTGTGACCTTGCTGCACCCCTGCTGCTGCACCGCAGCAAGGCTGGTCTGAGCCCACTTCCACCGATGCTGCAAGATGTACGAACGGCAGCTCCAACGCTAAAGTTTACAGGTCAAAGCCTGAACAACCCAAGGTGTTCGACAACTTCGCGTTTGGTGGCATTTGTTCGGTCTCGTGCAATCTCCGTACCTTTTCTAACTACGTCTAAGACATAGGCGGGGTCTTTCGACAGTTGCGCCCTTCGCGTCCGAATAGGAGCAAGCAGCTCTTGCAGTATGCCGTCCAGTCGTTTTTTGACCACTCCGTCGCCAAGACCGCCTCGCTGGTACTTTGCCTTCAGCTCTTCAACAGCGATCTTGTCTTCATCAAACGCGTCCAGATACGCGAAGACAACATTGCCTTCGACCTGTCCGGGGTCTTCGACACGCAAATGGTTCGGATCGGTAAACATCGCTTTGACGGCGGCGCTGATTTCATCTGGCGATGCCGAAAGTGGAATAGCGTTGCCACCTGATTTAGACATCTTCGCTTTGCCGTCGATGCCGGGAAGCCGTCCGGCCTTTGGGATAACAGCGACGGCCTCGGGAAGTACCTTTCGGTTAGCGGTGGAATTGATCCGACGCACTATCTCATTGGTCTGTTCTATGAGTGGCGCTTGGTCGTCGCCCACCGGGACGACGGTTGCTTTGAATGCAGTGATATCAGCGGCTTGTGCCGCCGGATAGCATAGGAAGCCCGCAGGTATATCACGGCCAAATCCACGCGCCCGGATTTCATCTTTGATCGTTGGATTGCGTTCTAAGCGGGATACAGTGACGAAGTTGAGGTACAGCATCGACAGTTCCGCAAGCGCTGGTAGATGCGATTGCAGGCAGATTGTCGTGCGCGTTGGATCGATGCCGACAGCAAGGTAATCAAGAGCAACTTCCATCACGCTGCGTCGTACCTTTTCAGGATCGTGAGCGTTATCGGTTAGCGCTTGAGTGTCCGCCAGAAGCAAAAATTGCTCATGACTGTCTTGGTACGCCAAACGATTTGCAAGCGAACCTGCGTAGTGGCCGATATGAAGAGGCCCCGTCGTGCGGTCTCCGGTAAGAATGATTGGTTTGGTCATGAGCATGTCCTCGTTGAGAAGAGGTGCCGCAGGACGCATGGAAACAAAAAAGGCCGCCCAAACGGCGACCTCGGAATAGAATACTGTCCAGTCGCCTTATGAGGAGACCAGCCACCAAAAGTTCGAGATGAATTTTGTGCTTTCCATAGAGCCGCGTGTAATCCTCTTACCAAGGTCGGTCAATACGGCATCGCCCATAAAGGGATTGAGCGCCTGAAGCAGACACTCGCGCAGCCGCAGCGAATTCTCACTTCGTCCGCAACCTGGTCACACGATGCCAGTTTCATGCTGCGCCCACGACGTGCTGCAGCTTTTGGTCGCGGCAGCGCGGCGAAAACCGTGGCCTGATCTGGCGACAGGAATGGATTTGCAAAGGGTGCTTTCTGTGCATGCCGGTCATTCACCGGCTGCAAGGAATAGCTACCGCCCTACGCTTCCAAGTGTGCTTGGGGCAGAACTGATCGAAAGGAAAACAAACCCGAAATTATAGGCGCAGCACAGTTCTCCCCGATCAGAAAGGCATTTGAGACCAGAAGCACCGCGATATAGCAGAACGCCCTATGCATCAGGTTTCAAAAATTTGTCCATGTTTTCTGAGCAGGGTTTTACAGATGCATAGATGGGGGGCTTGGGGGGGTCGAAGGGGGTACGGGTTCTTGAAGACGATCAGACCACGCCAGAAAATCTCTAGCCTGCACCAGGGCAGATTCTGTGCTGTGGAGATGTGGTACCCGTAGCGGTACCCAGAGGTACGTTCAGCTACCCAATCCACACGTAAGTTATTGATTTAATGGTGCCCCCACACGGACTCGAACCGCGGACCTACTGATTACAAATCAGTTGCTCTACCAGCTGAGCTATAGGGGCCTTGGCGATGGGATTTAGCCGCAACCGTCGTGGCGTGCAAGACGCAAAATGCAATCTTTGAGAACGAATTTTCGCAGGCGGTTTGACCTGACCAGGCGCGGCACATATTCAGAATGTCTATTGATAGAATAACACAGGCGAAATTCGATGAAGATTGCCATTCACTCGGGCGCGCATGGCACCGAAGAAGACCGCTTGCTGAAAAGCCTGTTGGGGGACGCGGGCCCCTTGCTGGAGAAGGGTGTCACCCTGCCCGGCCCCGGCAAATACCGGACGCTGCTGAAGGAATGCTTCTCGCAGATGGACGAGGGCGATGACTTTTTCGCGGCTGCCGATGACCTGTGGAGCGAGATCCTCGATGGGGATGCCCCGGGGCGGGTTGTGCTGTCAAACCCCCACTTCTTTGGCTCTCAGCGCGAGGCGCTGAACGGCGACCTGCTCTATCCGAATGCGGAACGCCGCCTGCAACAGATGTCCGTGCTGTTTCCCGACGACCAGCCTGAACTTTTCTTGTGTATTCGCAATCCCGCCACTTTCCTGCCCGGGCTGCTTGGCAAGGCCAGCAAGCAGCGGGTCCGCGAGGTTCTGAGCAGCACCAACCCGATGAACCTGCGTTGGTCATCTTTGCTTGCCCGCATCCACCAGACCCTGCCCGATTTGCCGGTGACCGTCTGGTGTTACGAAGATCTGCCCTTCATCTGGGACCAGGTACTGCGGGCCGTTACCGGCCTGGAGCGGGGCGCCCCGGTCGGCGGCGAGCTGGACATGCTGAGCTCTATAATGACCCGCGAGGGAACACGGCGTCTGGGCGAGTACCTGGCCGATGCTCCGGACATCAGTGATGCCCAGCGGGTCCGCGTATATGGGGCTTTCGTGGATAAATTCGCCCAGGAAGATGCGCTCGAGGAAGAGCTGGATCTGCCCGGTTGGGATGACGACATGGTCGACACGCTCAGCGATATTTATGACGGCGATGTGGAATATATTGCCCAGATGCCGGGCTGCACATTGATCGAGCCGTAATCTAAGGCTGCGGCTGCCCCAACCGGTTCACCGTGACCATATCCGTGGTCAGATCGTCATAGGTAATCTCGACCGTGACCGTATCGACCGACTGCAGGTTGAAACTGCGGTAAGGCAGCCCATCGGTATCGAGAATGCCATTGGGCTGAGCCGTATCTGTGTGACAGGCGGGCAAGGGCCATAGTTGCGGTGCCGCACCGTTGATGCCCAGCTTCAGTTGCACCAACCCGCAGCGCCAGGCCCACAAATGGGTAACATACACCAGATCCTGCCCGTCATATTCGCGAACCGACACCCAATTTCCGCGAGTCGCGGTGAGAATGGGGCGAACTTCGGTTGCGGTGGTGAACCGGCCAGTGGCCTCCTGCGGCTCTGCGACAAGCATCGGCGCCTCTGCCGAAGAGGTCGCAACAGCTGTGGCCGCAGATTCTGCCGATGCGATCGGCTCGGTCGGCTCGGTCGGTTCGCCGCTGTCACCTGCCTGCAGCGCCACCGCTGCCAACACCATAAGAACGTCCATCATCACAATCACTCCCGACCCAAAATACACGCATTCCAGTTTTCCCGATTTCCGGGCTTTTGCCACCGCCGCCGCGCTCCTATACTACGCGTCGACAGCAGCTGAGCCGCCATCCAGAAGCGGCCTTCGGGGCAATAATGGCAGAAAAACCTTTCAACGTCATGATCGTCGGCCAATCCGGGCGGCTTCAGTACGAGGCTGTGCTTTTTGCCGCCTCTCTGCGCCAGATGTCGCCGGATTTTGCAGGCCGACTGTTTGTGGCCGTTCCGCAGCCCGGTGCGCTGTGGGAAAATGACCCATCAATCCGAAACACCGAGATCCTGGCCCTGCTGGAGCATTTCGGCGCCGAAATCCTGCCCTTCGAGAGCAAGGTCTTCGGACAGACCTACCCCTATGGCAACAAGATCGAAGCCCTTCAGGCCATGCCCGAAGGTGAACCCTTTGTTTTCTTTGACACTGACACGCTGATCACCGGCGATCTGCAATCGGTTCCCTTTGATTTCAGCCGCCCGTCCGCCTCGCTGCGGCGCGAAGGCACCTGGCCCAGCCCAACACTCTACGGTCCCGGTTTCGCCGATATCTGGCGGTCGCTTTATACGCGCTTTGGGCTGGACTTTGATTCCAGCCTCGACCTGTCGCAGCCGGATGAATACTGGCGGCGCTACCTCTATTTCAACGCCGGATATTTCTATGGTGCCTGCCCGCGTGCCTTTGGCAAACGCTGGATGGTCTATGCAAAATCCGTAAAGAGCGATCCGCCCATCGAACTGGTCGGTCAGAGCCTTGATCCCTGGCTGGATCAGGTGACCCTGCCGCTGGTAATCCATTCCTTTGGCGGCGGTCGCGACGCGCTTCCCGAAGGGCTGCTGGATGGCAGTGTCAGCTGTCATTACCGGTTTTTCCCGCTGATGTTTGCCCGTGAAAGCGACCGGGTGATCGAGGTGCTGCGCGAAGTGGCAGCGCCCAATAAGGTGAAGAAAGTGCTGAAAGGCTATGAGCCGATCAAACGCACGGTCTATCAGGGGCGCGGCGACAAGGTGCGGGCGATGTTTGACCGTGACCATCTGCCTCGGCGCGAACAGGTCATCCGCAACAAAATCAAATCGGCCGGTTTCTGGATGCGCTGATCACGCTTGACTATCGGCTACGTCCGGCGGGCGCTTTGGCACACCTCATTAATGCAAAGACCAAACCGTGATCGCTTGTGTTGAGGCTTGCACCAGCGGCGTATTTCGGCTGTGCTTCGCGCAGCCCGTTTTTTTGTGTTTGTAAGGGAGACCCCAGAATGACTGACAGCCCCACATATGGTTTTGACACATTGCAGATCCACGCAGGCGCGCGGCCTGACCCGGCAACCGGGGCGCGGCAGACGCCGATCTACCAGACCACCGCTTATGTGTTCCGCGATGCGGATCATGCGGCTGCGCTGTTCAACCTTCAGGAAGTCGGCAATATCTACTCGCGCCTGACCAACCCCACCGTTGCCGTTCTGGGTGAACGGATTGCAACGCTGGAAGGCGGCGTGGGCGCGGTCTGCTGTTCCTCGGGCCATGCGGCGCAGATCATGGCGCTGTTCCCGCTGATGCAGCCCGGCTGTAATGTGGTTGCCTCCACCCGTCTTTATGGCGGCACGGTCACCCAGTTCAGCCAGACGATCAAACGCTTTGGCTGGGAGGCCAAGTTTGTCGATTTTGACGACACCGAAGCCCTGGCCGCTGCCATCGATGGCAACACCCGCGCGGTTTTTGGCGAATCCATTGCCAACCCCGGCGGCTATGTGACCGATATCCGCGCCGTTGCCGATGTGGCCGATGCCGCAGGCGTTCCGCTGATCATCGACAATACCTCGGCCACGCCCTATCTCTGCCGCCCCTTCGAACAAGGCGCCTCGCTGGTTGTGCATTCCACCACCAAATACCTGACCGGCAATGGCACGGTCACCGGCGGCTGCGTTGTCGATTCGGGTAATTTCGACTGGTCTGCCTCGGACAAGTTCCCCTCCCTGTCAGCACCGGAACCCGCCTATCACGGGCTTAAGTTCCACGAGACATTTGGCCCGCTGGCCTTCACCTTCCACAGCATTGCCATCGGCCTGCGGGATCTCGGCATGACGATGAACCCGCAAGGCGCGCATTACACGCTGATGGGGATCGAAACACTGAGCCTGCGGATGGAGCGTCACGTCGCGAACGCCAAGAAGATCGCCGCCTGGCTGGAGGCGGATGATCGCGTTGATTACGTCACCTATGCGGGCCTGCCGTCTTCGCCCTATGCAGACCGGGTGGCGGCGCATTACCCCAAGGGCGCTGGCGCCTTGTTCACCTTTGCGGTCAAGGGCGGCTATGACGCCTGCGTGAAACTGGTGAACGCGGTTGAAATCTTCAGCCACGTGGCCAATCTGGGCGACGCGCGGTCGCTGATCATCCACTCGGCCTCGACCACCCACCGTCAGCTGACACCGGAGCAGCAGGAAGCAGCCGGCGCGGGCGCCAGCGTGGTGCGCCTGTCCATCGGAATTGAAGATGCGGATGACCTGATCGCCGATCTGGATCAGGCGCTGACCAAGGCAACCAGCTGATTTACTTCGAAAGACAAAACGAGAGAGGCCGGGCAACCGCCCGGCCTTTTGTTATTCGGGAGCCGAAATGTCGAACACCATGTTCACCGAATAGGAAAAACCAAGGCTGCCCGCCTCTACCGGCACCGCACTGCTGCGCGCCATTTCCATCATCATCGGCTGCGGATGGCCGCCGCCACTGCCCAGATCATCTATTGAACGCACCGGCCCCAGCACCATGCCCGAGGCCTCGGCCAGCTGGCGTGCCTTGCGGATCGCGTCTTCAACTGCTTCGCTCCGCAGGCTGTCCTCGATCTCCTGCGGATCAGACAGGTCAAACCGCAGGCCTCGAAACCGGTTGGCGCCCGCATCCAGCACCTGATCCAGAACCTCGCCGACCCGCTCCAGATCGCGCAGACGCAGGGTCAGCATGCTGGAGGCGACAAAGCCGGTGATTTTGCGATCACCGGAACTGGAGCGCTGGGACCAGACCGGCGACAAGGAAATCTCCTGTGTCTGCATGTCCTCCGGCGCAATGCCGGCACTGCGCAATTCATTGGTAACTTCTGCCATCACCTGCGACACGGCCGCCATGGCCTGGGCCGCCTCAGCCGCCTGTTCGCTTGCCCCCAGCGTGATCACCGCCATGTCCGGCGCTGCCTCGGCGCGGGCCTCACCGGTCACGGTGATCTGGCGCAGGGCCTCGCTTGCCGCGACCGGAGCTGCCAGCGCAAGGGCCATAGCGGCGGCCAGAAGGGTCTTTGTTTTGCTCATGGCTCTCTCCTCAAATGTCTGCCCCACAAATGTGGGCAGAACTGGCCTTCGGACAAGGGCAAAACACCGTCTTTTCCTTTTCCCCAGCCCGCTCCTGCGATATGGTCTCGGCGCGGGGCACCCTGCCCCTATAAACAAAGAACAAAATCACACTGAGTGGTCAGCAGCACTATGAAACCGGGCTATGCGCTCTCATTTACGATGGACGGCGTGTCACTGTTGCAGCGCGCCGCAGGCGGCTGGCGCACAGTCGGCAATGTCACACTGGGCGACGGCGACCCGGAGCCAGCACTGCGGGAGATGCGGCAGCGAGCCGAAGTGGTCGGCCCGACCCCTCTGGCTTGCAAGCTGGTCCTCCCCAACGAGCAAATCCGCTATCTGACCGTCGACACCGGCATTACCGATGCCGATACGCGCCTTGCCGCAGTGCAGGAGGCGCTGACCAGCGCGACCCCCTATGCCCTGAACGAACTGGCCTATGACCTTTGCCCGGACGGGCCACTGACTCATGTGGCGGCCGTAGCGATAGAAACATTGGGCGAGGCCGAAGGGTTTGCCGCCGCCAATGGGTTCCTGCCCGTCTGTTTCGTCGCCGCCCCCGGCGACAACGCCTATTTGGGTGAACCCTTCTTTGGCACCACCCGCGCAATACGCGGCACCGAGGTCGAACCAGACGGAATTGCCGTGGTCGTAATCGGTGACGCCGAGCTGCCCACCGTGGCTGCGGAGGTCGAAGCGGATCTTGAAGCGGTTGCCGACAGCGGTGATCAGGCCGCACCAGAAGACGCGCAGCCAGAAGAATTGGCTGCGGCGGAAGCGGCCACGGAGGAAAATAGCGAACCGGCCGCCACAGAGGCAGAGCCGAGCGATCCTGCGGATATTCCGCAGCCACCGGCTGCTAGCCTGAAGACGGATGCGGATGCGGATGCGGATGCGGATGCGGATGCGGATGCGGATGCGGATGGAGCCAAAACGCCGGCGGGCGATGCATCAACCCCGGACACATCAAACGACGAAGATGTGACCGAAACTGACACCTCAGCCGCGGTCCCTGCGCTGGCCTCAGGCTCCACAGCGTCAGCGGTGCCAGACGCGCAAAAGGACGCCGGGAGCGCGCCGCTGAACGAGCCGCCGGTTACCAGCTTCACCTCCCGGCGCCGTAAAAAAGCCGGAGCCGCCGACATTGCAACAGCCGTTCCGCTGACCGGCGCTTCCGCCTCTTCGGTGGCCAGCCTCAAACCGACCGGGATCAAACCTGTTGGCACAACTGCCGAGCGCGGCGCTCCGCCACCGCTGGGCGTCCCGACCGCAGGCACAAAACCGGCAGCCGCAGCCGCCGCGCTGCCGCCTTCTGTGGCCGGCATACGCCCCAAGCCTGCCCGCGCAGCTGCTACTGCCAATCCCCAGCCTTTCCCCGATCCGAAATTGGGCCGTTCGGGCAAGCCCCGTTTTCTCGGCCTCGCCCTGACCGCAGGTCTGCTTCTGACCATGGCGGTCATTGCACTTTGGACACTTTGGGCGCCGCGATCGCCAGAGCCTGAGGTCAGACAGATCTCGGACAGCGCGGTGCCATCGCCTGACCAGCCAGCCCTGCCTGACACGGGTGAAACGGTCGAAGACGAGGCCGCGGCGGCGGATATCCCCGACAGCGTTGAGACAGCCAGCGCTGATGAAAGCGCAGAGAGTCAGGAGGCATCCCTGCCCCCGGCTGAGCCGACGGAGGTGCCTGACAGCACCGAGACCGCGCAGGACAGCACACCGGACAGCACGCAGGCCACCACAGCTGAGGCGATCCCCGAAACCGCCTCAGAGCCCGAGGTCGCGCTGGCGGAGCCTGCCGCCGACGCCATCGCCGACACTGTTGCGAATTCAGTGCTGCTCGATGCGGATCCTGCCGACAAGGATTTGTCTCAAGCGGCACTTTATGCGGCGACCGGCGTCTGGAGCACGGCCCCGGATGGGCCTGAGGTTCCCCAGCTCATCAGAATCGGAGATTTGGCACTGGCCTCGGTCAGCCAATCCAGCCAGACCCGGGACGCCCCGACCCTGTCCACGCGGCAGGCATTGACAACGGATACGCCCCCTGGTCGCCAGCAACCCCCTGCCGCCACAAATTCAGAATTTGATCTCGATGAGCGCGGCCTGGTCAAAGCAAGCCCCGAAGGCACGCTGAACCCGGATGGTATTCTGATCTTCCTTGGCGCGCCGTCACTGGTGCCACCGCCGGGGCCTGCCCGTGAAGACCCCGCCGCCGAGGCCGCACAGGCGGCCGCTGACAGGCGCGCCGTTCTGGCAGGCAAACGCCCCCGGCTCCGCCCTGAGAATCTGACCGCAAGCGCCGCAGGCGAAACGGAAACGGAAACGGGTGCAGATCCGGAATCGGACGCCGACGAAACAGCCACTCCAGCCGAAAGCAGTGCAGCCGCAGACAGTCGGCCGCGTATCCGGCCGGCAAATCTGACAACCCCTCCGCCCGCGGCCGAAGCTCCGGCGACACAGACCGCAGCCCTGACAATCAGACCACGGGTGCGGCCTGCCAAACTGGCCCCCCCGCGCAGCACCACCGCAGCCAATCCCCCCGCGGTCACTGTGCCCTCGCTGCCGACCTCGGCCTCGGTCGCGCGTCAGGCAACACAGGAGAACGCGCTGAACCTGCGCAAGCTCAACCTGATCGGCGTCTTCGGCAGCAGCTCGGACCGTCGGGCACTGGTGCGCCTGCCCTCCGGTGGCTACCGGAACCTCAAAGTCGGAGACCGTCTGGATGGGGGCCGGGTGGTTGCCATTGGCGAAAGCGAGCTGCGCTACCAAAAGGGCGGCCGCAACCTGACACTGCGGATCCCCAACGGGTAACAACCCAGCCGTTACAGCGAACAGGCCCGCCTGATCCCCACCTCAGCCGCCAAAGCACATTCTCGCCCATAGCTGCTGATCCAGGGCTGCTCTTGACCTGATTTTCACATAAGCATCGCAAGATGTGCCGTGTATCCGCGTGATTTTCGCGTTACCCTTCCCATTGGAGAGAACACCACGCATATGTTAGACCCAATCGACATAAAATTGCTGGCGGCCTTGCAGCGGAATGCGCAGCTGACCGCGCAGGAGTTGGGCGAGCATCTGAACCTGTCGCCCAGTCAGGCCGGTCGACGCCGACAGCGGCTGGAAGCAGACGGCTATATCCAGGGCTACACGGCCAGGCTGGATCCGCAGCGGCTGGGTCTCGCTGTTCAGGGGTTCGTTCAGGTTCATCTGGGCAGCCATGGCCCGGAGCAATCCGCCAGTTTCTCCCGTCTGGTCAGTACCCAGGCCGAAATCACTTCGGCCTGGACGATGACCGGCGACGCCGACTACCTGCTGCGTGTTTTCTGCGAAGACCTGCCGGGGCTGAACCGCCTGTTGCACGAGGTGCTCCTGCCCCATCCCGCCGTGGCGCGGGTGCAAAGCCAGATCGTCATGGACCAAATCAAGCGCGATGCGCCCCTGCCAATGTAAGATTGCCCAAGGACCCTCATCCAAATGGACGCCTTTCTGTACCAAGCCACCATCTACCTCGCCACCGCCGTTATCGCAGTGCCGATCGCTGCCCGACTGGGGTTGGGTTCAGTTCTGGGCTATCTGGCCGCCGGCATTCTGATCGGGCCGGTTCTGGGGCTGGTCGGCTCTGAAACCGCCGACCTGCAGCATTTTGCCGAATTTGGTGTGGTGATGATGCTGTTCCTCATTGGCCTGGAGCTGGAGCCACAGGCCCTGTGGGCCATGCGTCACAAGCTGATAGGTCTGGGCGGGTTGCAAATCTCCATCAGCACATTGGCGCTGATGGGGGCGGCGATGGTTACCGGGCAACCTTGGCAGGTTTCGCTTGCCATCGGGCTGGCCTTATCCCTGTCCTCAACCGCGATTGTGCTGCAAACCCTATCCGAAAAAGGGCTGATGCAGACCGGTGGAGGGCGGGCCAGCTTCTCGGTTCTGCTGACGCAGGATATTGCGGTAATCCCGATCCTGGCCTTCCTGCCATTGCTGGCTGTTGAGCGCGGGATGGCGCTGTCAGCGGACGGATCCATTCAGCGCACCGGCACCCATGCAGCCGAAGCGGGCCATGGCGCCGAGCACCTGTCGCTGGTCGCCGGGCTTCCGGCCTGGGCCGTTACTTGCGTGACCATTGCCGCGGTCGGATTTATCATCCTCGCCGGCATCTACCTGACCCGCCCGGTATTCCGTTTCATCCATGCTGCCAACCTGCGCGAGATGTATACTGCGCTGGCCCTGCTGATCGTGGTCGGCATCTCGTTCCTGATGACATTGGTTGGCCTGTCACCGGCGCTTGGCGCATTTCTGGCCGGGGTGGTGCTGGCCAACTCGGAATTCCGTCACGAGCTGGAGAGCGACCTTCTGCCCTTCAAGGGCCTGCTGCTTGGGCTTTTCTTCATCACCGTGGGGGCCGGCATCAACTACCGGCTGTTCTTGTCCAGCCCCGGTGACCTGATCGGCCTTGCGCTGCTGGTGATCTTGCTGAAAGGGACGGTGCTGTATTTTGTTGCCAAGGCCTTTGGTCTGCGCAAACGTGGCCGCTGGCTCTTCACCCTTGGGCTGGCGCAATCCGGTGAGTTCGGCTTTGTCCTGCTATCCTTTGCGCTGCAGCTGAACGTGATCCCGCCCGGCCTGTCAGAAAAGCTGTTGCTGATCATTGCCCTGTCGATGCTGATCACACCGCTGCTGTTTATCGCCTTTGACATGCTGTCCAGCCGCATGGCCGAGGCTGCCCCGGTCCACGAGCCCGATGAGATCGACGAGGACGGCCCGGTGATCATCGCCGGCATTGGCCGCTTTGGTCAGATCGTCAACCGTCTGGTGCGGGCCAGCGGGTTCAAAACCGTGGTGCTGGATTATGATATGGAGACGATCCAGCTGATGCGCCGATTTGGCGTCAAAGGCTTCCTTGGTGATCCGACCCGGCCCGAGCTGCTGAAGGCGGCAGGCATCGCCAAGGCCCGCGTTCTGGTGGTGGCCCTGGATGATCCTGAAAACACGATCAAAATGGTGCGGCAGGTCCGCAAAGTACGCCCCGACCTGCATATCGTTGCCCGCGCCAATGACCGCAACCATGTGTATGAACTGTATCAGGCCGGCGCAAATGACATCGTGCGCGAGCTGTTTGACAGTTCCCTGCGCGCTGGTCGCTACGTTCTGGAAAACATGGGGCTGAGCGAATATGAGGCGGCGCAGGCCGAACAGACCTTCTACAGTCACGACCGGCGTGTGGTGCGCGAACTGGCCGATTTCTGGGAACAGGGTGTGCCGGCCAGCCAGAACGCGGCCTATGTGGAACGGGCCCGGGAACTGGAAAAGGATCTGGAGACCGCACTGATGGAACTATACGAGACCCATAAACAGAAGTCGGCCTGACCTCTTAACCTGGGCGATCTGCCGCCGCAGGAAGGGCGGGCTCCCGCCCCTTTCAACAGCATCTAAGATACTGTCAAAAGCCTTGGGCCGGGCGCCGCGCTGACGCGCGGCGGGCCTCCGGCGGGAGTATTTGGGAAAAGCTGAAAGGGTCAGCCTTCCGAGACGCCGGCCTCTGCGAAGGTGGCCATGCCGCTGTGGCAGGCAATTGCGCCCTTGAGGATCTGGATTGCCAGCGCCGCCCCAGAGCCTTCGCCAAGGCGCAGACCAAGCTGCAGCAGCGGTTCCTTGTCCAGTTTGGCCAGAAGCGCGGGATGCGCGGCCTCGGCCCCCTGATGGCCCGCAACAGCATGGGCCAAAGCATCGGGTGCGGTTTTTGCCAGACAGGCGGCGGCAGCGCAGCAGATGAACCCATCGAGGATCACTGGAATGCGCAGCACGCGGGCAGCTGCGATTGCACCGGCCATGGCCGCGATTTCACGCCCACCAAGGCTGCCAAGCGCATCTACCCCGTCCTTGATCGCAGGTCCGTGCAGTGCCACGCCTTCGGCCACAACGCGGGTTTTATTCTGCAGCCCCGCATCATCGACGCCAGTGCCGCGGCCGGTCCAGTCGGCGGCCTCTCCGCCAAACAGGGCGCAGGCCAGCGCCGCTGCCGGGGTGGTATTGCCGATGCCCATCTCGCCCACGACCAGAAGGTCAGCCTGCGGATCAACCGCGTTCCAGCCGGTTTGCAGGGCGGACAGAAGATCCGCCTCATCCATCGCCGGGCCTTGGGTGAAATCACCGGTTGGGCGATCCAGATCCAGCGCATGCACATCCATCGAGGCGCCCGCCAGTTTGGCCAGCTGATTGATCGCCGCACCGCCATGTTCAAAGTTGGCCACCATCTGCACCGTGACCTCGGGCGGGAAGGCAGACACGCCCTGCGCCGCGACCCCGTGGTTGCCGGCAAAGACAATCACCTGCGGTGCTGCGATCGCGGGGCGACCGGTGCCGCGCCAGCCGCCATACCAAATCGCCAGATCCTCCAGCCGTGCCAGCGCGCCCGGTGGCTTGGTCAGCTGGCCGTTACGCTCGGCTGCCGCATCAAGCGCCGTCTGATCGGCAGCGGGCGCTTCAGCCAGAAGAGCGCGGAATTGGTCAAGATTGGAAAAGACGGGCAGCATATTCGAGCCTCATTGCATCAAGGTGGTGGAGACGGCTAAACCGGTTACGACCTGTTTAGACTGCCGGACCCGTGCCGCGCCACCCGCAAGAGGCCCCGAATTGACCAAAAGCGACATACGCCTGCGCGACATATTGATCGCCCTCGTGCTGCTGACCCGCCTGCCGCTGCCACATCTGCCAAAAGAGGCCTTTGCACGGCAGGCAAGCGCGGCCTGGGCCTATCCGCTGGCCGGGTTAGCTGTGGCCCTGCCCGCTTGCGCAATTGGCGGGCTGGCGCTGGCCGCCGGACTGCCCGCCGGGCCTGTCGCCGGTGTCATTCTGACCTGTCAGGTTCTGTTGACCGGATCGATGCATGAAGATGGGCTGGCCGACACGGCGGACGGGCTGTGGGGCGGCTTCACCCCCGAGCGGCGATTGGAAATCATGAAGGACAGCCGGATCGGTGCCTATGGGGTGCTGGCGCTGGTACTAGGGCTGGGGCTGCGCTGGACGGCCCTCACGGCGCTGATCGCGGGCGGCGGGCTTTGGGCGCTCGTGGGCGTGGCGGTTTTGTCCCGCGCACCGATGGCCATGCTGATGGCCACACTGCCCAACGCCCGGAACAGCGGCTTGTCGCATTCTGTTGGCCGACCTTCTGCGTGGGCCTGCGGGCTGGCCCTGTGCCTTGGCCTTGTATGCGCCGTGGGGTTCGCCGGATTTGCCGGAGTATTGGCCTGCGTTGCAGCGGCCCTCGCCACGCTTGGCCTGGCGCTGATGGCCAAAGCCAAGATCGGCGGCCAGACCGGTGACATTCTAGGTGCGGCCCAACAATGCAGTGAAATCGCCGCCCTGCTGACCCTCGCCGCGCTGATTTAGGCGGCGTCAGTCCACTCCACCGGTCGGAATTCGGATCACGACACCGCAGTGTTTGCAGTGAACAGCGTCGGGATCGTGACGTGAGAGGCCACAATCTGGGCAGTTGTGTTTTACTTTGGCCGGGTGAAACAAGGCCTGTGCCAGGCGCACAAACAGGGCCACGCCAACCACCATGACAAAGATCGAGAACATCTTGCCCGCAGGTGTTTGCAGGGTGATATCGCCGTAACCTGTCGTGGTCAGCGTTGCGACAGTGAAATAAAGCGCATCGACATAAGGCGTCTGACTGTCGGCCGTATCGATAAAGAACGCCAGCACCGTGGTCGCGGTGACAAAGACAAAGACGAAAAGATTGATCAGAGCGATCACCGTGTCTTCGTGTTTGCGGAAGAACCTGCTGTCACGGCGCAGATCGCGCAACAGATGATAAGAATGGATAAGTCGCAGACCACGCAGGATCCGCAGAAACGCCAAATTGCCGGTCAGAAACGGGTCGAGCAGTAGTGAGACAAGGACGATCACATCGGCCAGCGTATAGATCCGCCAGAACAGCTGCCCCCGGTCATCTGCAACCCAAAGCCGTGCGGCCAAATCCAGCGCAATGACCAAACCCGCAGCCTGGCTCAACAGGGTCAAACCCGGTCCATGGGTCAGATGCGCAGTCGCAATGAAGAACAAAATGGTGACGGCATCGAACAGGATCAGCGCATAGCGAAAGCGCACCGCTTTGGGCTGCGCCCCTTCGTACAGGTTTTTCAAACGTCTGCGGAGATCTGCCATTGCCTTATCTAAACGGGATTGAGATCGTCCGATCAAGGCCTTGCCGCATAAGAAAAGGGCCGCGCATGTGCCCGGCCCTTTTCCAGAAATTGTAAGGTTGCGTTACGCAGCGGCCGGCGCGCGGGAGCTCAGAACGTCACCCACCTTTTTTGCCGCAGCCAGCTCATCACCGCCGCCAACAGCCGCAACTTCACGGGTCAGGCGCTCCAGCGCCGCCTCGTAAAGCTGACGCTCAGAATAGCTCTGCTCGCGCTGATCATCGGTGCGGTGCAGGTCGCGGACCACTTCGGCGATGGCGATCAGATCGCCCGAGTTGATCTTCTGCTCATATTCCTGGGCGCGGCGCGACCACATGGCGCGTTTCACCTTGGCCTTGCCCTTGAGCGTGGTCATCGCCTTGGCGATCACATCCGGCGACGAGAGAGAGCGCATGCCAATCTCGGTAGCCTTATTGGTCGGCACCCGCAGGGTCATCTTGTCTTTTTCAAAGGTAATCACAAACAGCTCGAGCGCGAATCCTGCCACTTCCTGTTCTTCGATCGAGATGATCTTACCAACGCCATGGGCGGGGTAGACAACAAAATCGTCAGGGCGGAATTCAAGCTTCTTCGATTTGGTCATGCAGCTTATCCTTGCTTTGCCGCCCCCTAGGAGAGGCGGAATACTCACGTCAAACGGACACCCTGCTGCGGTTTGATCCGCTGCGTGTGTCCCAATTTTAGCGCAATTTACCCGCCTATCGCCTGCGCAAATCCATTGCGCGGCCAAAGCGGGGTCTGGTCGATCCGGTTCATTTGTCGCAGCAGTATATCACAAAAAAAGGCCCGCCGAAAGGCGGGCGCGGGATCATGGTTCATTGGAACAGCGGGTTTTCAGGCAAATTCATGCCATTCCGGCCCGCTTGCCCTGTATCTTGCGAATCGCCTCAGCCGCCTTCGCCGGGGGCCTCGGAGAAGTATTTCTCCATTTTACCCTCTTCACCGTCGCGTTCTTCATAGCCTGGCATGGGGTCTTTCTTGGAGACAATCACCGGCCACATCTCAGAGTATTTCCGGTTGAATTCCACCCATTTGTCCATCTCTGGCTCGGTGTCGGGACGGATCGCATCCGCTGGGCATTCAGGCTCGCAGACGCCGCAGTCGATGCATTCGTCAGGGTGAATGACAAGCGTGTTCTCGCCCTCATAAAAACAGTCCACCGGACATACTTCGACACAGTCGGTGTATTTGCAGGCGATGCAGTTTTCCGTGACGACGTAGGTCATTTTTCCGGTTCCCGTAGTTGATCTTGCGGATTGCTAGTGCACAGCGGCGGTTTCTGCAAGAGATCAAAAGCCTCCGCCGCGCCGGGAAAGATCAAGCGCACGGCGCTCTTTCTTATCGGGACGCCCTTTTCCCTCGTATTTTGGATTGCGCGGAACGTTTTCCCGCTTCTCCGTCATATCGAAATACAGGGCCTGCGCTTCGGGCGCCGGACCACGGCGTTCACCGATGGCTTCGATCTTCACAACGCGGATCTGGTCGCCCTGTGCAAAGGTCAGAACGTCACCTGGTGTGACGTTCTGAGCTGGTTTGTGGATCTTGTCACCGTTGAGCCGGACATGGCCCGCACCGACCTGTTTTGCGGCCAGGCTGCGGGTCTTGAAGAACCGCGCATGCCATAGCCACTTGTCGACGCGGATCTTGGCCGCCGCTTCGGTCACCGGATCAATTGCCTTTGGTCAGCCCCATGAGAGCGGCTGCAAAGGGGTTATCCGGATCGATCTGCTTTTCCTTCTTCGGCGGACGGGCAGAATAGGTTTTTGCACCCTGCTGCGGACGGCCGCCTTTTTTGGCCGGACCACCCTTGCCGCGCGGCTTGCCACCGTCGCGGGGCTTGCCACCCTCACGCGGCTTGCCACGACCACCACCAGCGTTCTGCTGATCACGGTCCCGACGCGGGCCGCGGTTGCCACCGCCCTGCCGGTTACGGCTCCAGGTGAAGGTATAGAAGACTTCCTGTTCCGCTTCGGAATCGGCCGCCTCGGCAGTGGCGGCCTCAGCCACTTCTTCCACAGCCTCTGCCGGAGCAGGCTCAGCGGCAGGTTCTGGTTCAGCCGGAGCGGCCTCTGCTTCAGCTGGCGCTTCTGCTGCAGCTTCGGCCGGGGCCTCAGACGCTTCATCAGCTGCCGGGGCTTCTGCCTTGGCGACAACGGGTGTGGTATCGGCGACCGACACAGCAGCCGGAGCCGCCTTGACCTTCACACGTTCGCCTTTTTCGGCCTTATAGCCGAGACCCTGCATCAGGTCAGCGAACTGTTCCAGCGTCATGCCGGTGATCGACAGCATGTCGGCCTTGGCTTCAAACCCACCACGGCTGTCTTCGCCGCGCAGCATATCGGCCAGACGTTCCAGCATGTCGATGCGAATCGCACGTTCGCCCGCATTGCGGTAGCCACACATGGTGTCATAGCCCTGCGGCGCGTCCTTTTCGACCGGTACGGTGACCAGTCCGGGAGGGGGGGCGTCGGGGAATTGCTGCAGGCCCTGGCTCAGCGACCACAGGAGCAGACGCAGACGGGTCGGCGCCGGCTTCAGCAGCAGCGGCATGAAAATGGTGAACTGGCCAAAGCGGATACCGTGCTTGCGCAGCTTGCCGCGCGCCTCCTGATCCAGATCCTTGACTTCCTGCGCAATCGCGGCGCGCGGCAGGATGCCCAGCGCTTCGACCATGCGGAAGGCAAAACCGCGCGCAAGGCCGGTCAGCTCTTCGTCTTTTTCAAGGTTGGTCAGCGGCTCAAACAGCGCCTGAACCTTGCGGTTGATGAAGTGCTGCAGGCGGCGTTCCACCTTCTGCGCAACCTCGGGGCCCGCGACATCATCCACGAAGACTTCGATCTTCGGGTTCATCGGATCCGCTCCGGCGGTCAGTTTGCCAACTGCAAACTCACCCCACATCAGCCCGCCCTGATCGGTGTAATCAATCTCGGTATCGGGCGCATTGTAGAAGCGGTCAGCACGCAGATGAAACTGCGGCGCAAGCGCCTGCAGCGAGGCGGCTTTCAGCGCCTTTTCTTCTGCGCCCTGCGCGGTTTTGTCCGGCGAGAACCGGAACCCTTCGAGGCGACCAACGAATTCTCCTTCGACGGTCACTTCACCTTTGTCATTCACTTCGGCCAAAAGGGCCTCCTTCTGTTTGAGCCGGCGCAGCAATACGCTGGTGCGCCGGTCCACAAATCTTTGAGTCAGACGCTCATGCAAGGCGTCAGATACCCTGTCTTCTACAGCGCGCGTTTCATTCCGCCAATGGGTTTCGTCACGCAGCCAGCCTTTCCTTTGTGAAACATAGGTCCAGGTGCGGATAAAGGCGAGCCGGCGCGACAATGTGTCGATGTTGCCATCGGTGCGGTCGATATGTTTGATCTGGCGCGCCATGAAGTCATCCGGCACAGCGCCTGCCTCGAACAAATGTTCGAAGATGACAGACAGCAGGTTGGTATGTTCGGCGTGGCTGATGCCGCGAAAATCAGGAATGCGGCAGACATCCCACAACAGGCGCACCGCCTGCGGGCTGGTGACACGGGGAAAGACGGACGCATCTTGCGACAGAGATTTCAAAACCCGCAGGTCATCGGCCTCGCGCGCCTTCATCAGGTGTTCAGCAGAGGGCGGGGCTGATTCGAGCGAGGCAATCAGCGCATCCGCCGTGCCAAAGCGCAGATCGGACGAGCGCCAGTTCAGCTTTTGCAGCGGCGTGAACCGGTGCTCCATGATCGCGGCGGCAGTGCCTTCGTCCAAGGGGCGCGCGTCGCCGGTGACGCCAAAAGACCCATGGCTCATCCCGCGCCCGGCCCGACCCGCGATCTGCGCCAGCTCGTTTGCGGCAAGCGGCCGCATCCGGCGGCCATCAAATTTGGTGGTTGAAGAAAACGCCACATGATCGATATCGAGGTTCAGCCCCATGCCGATCGCATCTGTGGCGACCAGATAATCGACCTCACCGTTTTGATAGAGTTCGACCTGCGCATTGCGCGTCCGCGGGCTGAGCGCCCCCATCACCACAGCTGCGCCACCCTTCTGACGGCGGATCAGCTCGGCGATGGCATAAACATTATCGACCGAAAAGCCGACAATGGCGCTGCGTGGCGGCATCCGGCTGATTTTCTTTGATCCGGCGTAGACCAGATCGGACATCCGGTCGCGCTGGACAAACTGCACCTCGGGCACAAGGGCCCGAATGGGCCCGCGCATGGTATCCGCACCCAGAAACAGCGTCTCGTTCAAGCCACGGGCGCGCAGCAGCCGATCGGTGAACACATGGCCGCGTTCGGGATCGGCACAGAGCTGGATTTCATCGACGGCCAGAAAATCACAGCCCATGCCTTCGGGCATCGCTTCGACCGTACAGATCCAGTATTTGGCACGTGGCGGCACGATCCGCTCTTCGCCAGTCAGCAGCGCCACAACCGAGGGGCCCCGTATGGCGACGATCTTGTCATAGACCTCGCGCGCCAGCAGACGCAGCGGGAATCCCATGATCCCTGTGCGATGCCCCAGCATGCGTTCAATTGCGTAATGGGTTTTGCCTGTGTTGGTCGGGCCAAGCACGGCCACAACCCTCGATGCGCCAGTCATAGCATCCGCCCCCGCGCCCCTGAGGGCCTTACAGTTCCTTGCCCGCAATGGCGGGTTTCAATCGTTCCAGCGCTTTGGTTACTTCCTCGTGATGGGGATGTATAGCCTGCGCGCGCGTGTAGGCCTGATAGGCGGCTTTGGCATCGTTGAAATGCTCCAGCACTACGCCGAGGCCGTAAATGGCGTTATAGTCGCTGGGATTGAGAAACAGGGCGCGTTCCAGATCAGCCACGGCGGGGCCGAATTTTTCCGCCGCAAAAAAGGCCCGTGACCGTTCATACCAGCCTTGCGAAAAATCCGGTGCGTGATCCGTCAGCGCCGTCAGATGTTCGATCGCTCCGATATAGTCGCCGCGCTCCAGCGCATCGCGGCCGCGCTGCAGCAAGAGATCCATCGCCGGCGAGCCGCTTTTGTCCCAGCGTGATTCCAATTCGCGCGAAATCGCTGTTGCCTCAGCCACATCCGCGCCCGCCAGCTCCTGCAAAAGCTCGGCCTCAGCGCGGAGATCCTGAGCAAATGCATCAAAAGGCGTGGAAAACATGACTGTTACCAGCGTTGCCGCCACGATAGCTTTGAGATTGGGAAAGATTGCCGCCATGATGTTTTTCAGTGTAACGCTGCGGGCTTGAAATACCAGTACCTGTCAGGGGGCTGTCACAGAGATGTGCAAGCTGCCGCAAAGCCGAAAAGAGGACGATAGATGAGCGACATTCTGGCCAAAGCCGCAGAAGCCCTGGGCGAAAAACTGGGCGCGGGTGCCTTTGACGGGTCTGCCAAATTCCAAATCGAGGGGCTGGGTGCACTGGTTCTGGACAGCGATGGTGTGCGGATCAGCGATGAAGAAGCAGACGTAACACTCAGCGCCGACACCGAAACCTTTCAGGAAATCCTGTCGGGTGAGCTGAACCCCACCTCGGCCTTCATGACCGGCAAACTCTCCGTAGATGGCGACATGGGCGCGGCGATGAAACTGGCATCGGCGCTGGCCTGATGACGCTGTCTGCCGCCCCCTTCTTCGCAGAGATCGCCGAAGGTCCGGCGGGCGGCGCGGCACATTGGGTGACCACAAGCGATGGCCTGCGTCTGCGCGTGGGCCATTGGCGCCCCCAAGGGCAAGAGACCTGCCAAGGCACGGTGTTCCTGTTTCCGGGGCGCACGGAATACATCGAAAAATACGGCCCCGCCGCGGCCGAACTCACGGCACGTGGGTTTGCGGTGCTGACCATCGATTGGCGTGGGCAGGGGCTGGCGGACCGAATGCTGGACGACCGCCGCCTAGGCCATGTCGAATGCTTCACTGATTTTCAGAAAGACATCGCCGCCGCCGTGCAACTGGCCCAGGATCTTGAGCTGCCCCAGCCCTGGCACCTCTTGGGCCACTCCATGGGCGGCGCCATTGGGCTGCACTGGGCCATGGCCGGGGCACCGATTGCGACCTGCGCCTTTACCGGGCCAATGTGGGGCATCCATATTTCGCCCTGGCTGCGCCCGGTCGCACAGCTGGTGTCCGACCTAGCACCCCGTATCGGTCAGGGTGCGCGACTGGTGCCAACCACCGCGATAGAGCCTTACGTGCACGGCACCAATTTCATGGACAACATGCTGACCGGCGACCCGGTCATGTTTGACATGATGCAGACCCAGCTGCGTGCAGAACCGGATCTGAACCTTGGTGGGCCAACGATCAACTGGCTTGGCGAATCTTTGCGCGAATGCCGCCTTCTGGCCGCCCGCCCCTCGCCTGCCATGCCTTGTGTTACCTTTCTGGGCACAGACGAGGAAATCGTCGACACCCCGGCCATTCACGACCGAATGGGCCGCTGGGATATGGGCGAATTGGTCATGGTTCCCAAAGGCCGCCACGAAGTTCTGATGGAAACCCCGGACATCCGCGCACAGGTCTTTGACCGTCTGGAAACCCTCTTCACCGAAAGGCGCTGAGCCGCGCTTGTCCTTGGCCGCAGCGCCGCTTAGATGTTGGGTCAAACCCACGCATTTTTGAGGTGCATAGATGTTCCAGCTCCCCTTCCCTGTTCGCGACGCCAATGCCTCTGCCGGATCTGACGGTCTCGGCAAACTGCCGGAATGGGATCTCACCGATCTCTATGCTTCGGACGAGGCGCCGGAACTGGAGCGCGATCTGGAGTGGCTGGATCAGGAATGCGCCGCCTTTGCCGCCGATTATGAGGGCAAGCTGGCCGATCTGGATGCCGCGGGCCTGCTGAATTGCGTGCTGCGCAACGAGAAGATCAACAATATCGCCGGGCGCATCATGTCTTATGCCGGCCTGCGCTACTACCAGCTGACAACGGACGCCGACCGCGCTGCCTTCCTGTCCAACTGTCAGGAAAAAGTCACCGTCGCCACCACGCCGCTGGTCTTCTTCACGCTGGAGCTGAACCGGATCGAGGACGACGCCATGCAGGCGCATTTCTCCGCTAATGCCGACCTCGCCCGCTATGAGCCTGTGTTCCGCCGCATCCGCGCGATGAAACCCTACCAGCTGTCGGACGAGCTGGAAAAATTCATGCATGATCTCGGCATCGTTGGCGACGCCTGGGAGAAACTGTTCGATGAGACCATCGCCGGGCTGAATTTCGAGGTGAACGGCGAAGGGCTGAACATCGAAGGCACGCTGAACCTGCTGACCGATCAGGACCGCGATCTGCGCGAGGCGGCCTCCCGCGAGCTGGCCCGCGTGTTCAACGACAACATCAAGACCTTCGCCCGCGTCCACAACACGCAAGCCAAGGAAAAGGAAATCATCGACCGTTGGCGGGGCATGCCCTCGGCGCAGACCGGTCGCCATCTCTCTAACGATGTAGAGCCCGAGGTGGTCGAAGCCCTGCGCGAAGCCGTGGTCGCCGCCTACCCCAAGCTGTCGCACCGCTATTACGAGCTGAAGCGCAAATGGCTGGGTCTGGACGTAATGCAGGTCTGGGACCGCAACGCGCCGCTGCCGATGGAAGACACGCGGACTGTAGGCTGGGACGAGGCCGAACAGCTGGTGATGGACGCCTACAACGCCTTTGATCCGCGCATGGGAGAGCTCGCCGCGCCCTTTTTCAAAGACGGCTGGATTGATGCCGGCGTCAAACCCGGCAAAGCCCCAGGCGCCTTTGCCCATCCCACCGTCACCAATGTGCACCCTTACGTGATGCTGAACTATCTCGGCAAACCGCGCGACGTGATGACACTGGCACATGAACTGGGCCACGGTGTCCATCAGGTGCTGGCCGCCGATCAGGGCGAAATGCTGTCATCGACCCCGCTGACGCTGGCCGAAACCGCAAGCGTATTTGGCGAAATGCTAACCTTCCGTAAGATGCTGGAGCGCGCCGAAACCAAAGAGCAGCGCAAGGTGCTGCTGGCGGGCAAGGTCGAGGACATGATCAACACGGTCGTGCGTCAGATCGCCTTTTATGACTTTGAGTGCAAACTGCACGCCGCCCGCGCCGAAGGGGAACTCACCCCGGATGACATCAACGCCATCTGGATGTCGGTGCAGGCCGAATCCTTGGGCGAAGGGTTCGAGTTCATGGAAGGCTACGAGACCTTCTGGGCCTATATCCCCCACTTCGTCCACTCGCCCTTCTACGTCTACGCCTACGCCTTTGGCGACGGCCTCGTGAACGCGCTCTACTCGGTCTACGCCGAAGGCGGCGAAGGCTTCGAGGAGAAGTATTTCGACATGCTGAAAGCAGGCGGATCGAAGCACCATAAGGAGCTGCTGGCGCCCTTTGGATTGGATGCCTCGGACCCGGCCTTCTGGGACAAAGGGCTTTCCATGATTTCCGGCTTTATTGATGAACTGGAAGCGATGGAGGGGTAACGCCTGCCAGACGAGAACAAACGTAAGGGCTCGGTTTTCCGGGCCCTTTTGCGTGATGCTTGCAGGCCTGACCATAAGCGAAACACCCAAGTTCTGGGCGTCCGATCACGCCAGTTTCTCAGCGACCTTGGAAGAAAAGATTTTCGCGCACAGCGTGAAAAGTGAACCGACCCCGCCCCCCACACTTGAATACCGTCCTATTCAAACTAGCCTTCCGGAGTGGCCGCAGCAGACGTCACGTTGCCCACAGCAGAGATTTGTTCCCAGCCGGAGGCTCTCATGAAGTTTTTCACAACGGCATTGTGCACGTCAATTCTACTTAGTTCACCCAGTGTTTTCGCCCAAGTTGTCCCCTCAGAGGATGCGGCCGCAGGGACATTCCCGAAGAAACCTTACTCACCCTATGCAAACCGAACGTTCCCCATGCAACCGCTGTGGGGGGAAACTCATCTGCACACCGGGCTGTCGCTGGATGCGGGCGTGTTTGGGAATATCCTGGGCCCTGACGATGCCTGGCGGTTCGCCAAAGGGGAACAGATCCAATCGTCCACCGGCCAACCGGTAAGGCTCAGCCGTCCACTGGACTGGATGGTTTTGACCGACCACACGGACCTGATGGGATTTGCCCCCGACTTGCAGGCAGGCAAGCCGGAGGTGCTCGCGAATCCGAAGGGGTTGGAGTGGTTTGAAGGCTATTCCGAAGGCGGCGAGGCCGCTGGCAAGGCCGCCTTTGATCTGATCACAAATTTTTCGCAAATGACCCTGCCCGAAGACATTCTTGAGGATTACAGCCCTGGCGCAGATGCCTATGCATTCACCTGGGAAACGATCGTCAACGCAGCGGAGCGGCACAATGATCCCGGCACCTTCAGTGCTTTCATAGGCTTTGAATGGACCAGCGTGCCAAAGGGATTCAACCTGCACCGCAATGTGATGCTGCGCGACGGGGCCATGCGGGCGTTGCAGATGGTCCCGCCAGTGACCCAGCCCCCCTATGGCAGCACCGACCCGCAAGAGCTGTATAAATGGCTGGAAGAATACCAGGAAAAAACCGGCGGCCGTGCCGTCGCCTTTTCACACAATGGGAATCTGTCCAATGGCTGGATGTTCCCGACGGAAGACACTTACCACGGCGGGGTTGTGGACCAAGACTACGTTGAACAGCGGGCAAAGTGGGAACCCCACTACGAAGTCACCCAGATCAAGGGAGATGGCGAGGCTCACCCCTTCCTGAGCCCTGATGACGAATTTGCCGATTATGAGAACTGGGACATCGGCAATCTGGATCTGACCCAACTAAAGACAGAGGAGATGCTGAAAGGCGAATACGCCCGCGAAGCGTTGAAACAAGGTCTGGCGCTGGAGGAAAAGTTTGGGACCAATCCCTACAAGTTCGGCCTAGGCGGCGCTACGGACAGCCACACAGGCCTGACAACCGCTGAGGAGGAAAATTTCTTCTCCAAATCGGTCAGCGTGGAGCCCTCCGCCACCCGAATTGAACACCCGTTTATCGCAAGCGAGCTCGCTCGCATTGAAGGGCACCAGCTTGTCGCCTCTGGATATACTGCGGCCTGGGCGACCGAGAACACCCGCGAAGCCATCTATGACGCTTTCAAACGCCGGGAGACATATGCCACCACTGGTCCGCGCATTGGTCTGCGCTTCTTTGGTGGTTGGTCTTTCAGCGAAGACGATCTCCGTAGCCGCTCACCGGCAGTAACCGGGTATGAAAAAGGGGTGCCAATGGGCGCCGACATGCGCGCGCGTGAAGGTGACGGGGCACCGAGCTTTCTGTTGTTTGCCCTGCGGGATCCAATCGGGGCCAATCTGGATCGGATGCAGATCGTTAAGGGCTGGTTGAGTTCGGACGGCTCACTTGGTGAAAAGGTCTATGATGTGGCATGGTCCAATGATCGTGAACCAGATGCCAACGGGCAGCTTCCGCAGGTTGGCAACACAGTCGATCTGGAAACAGCCAGCTGGACCAACTCCATTGGTGCGTCCGAGCTTATGACGGTTTGGACCGACCCGGATTTTGACCCGGCAGAACGCGCATTCTACTATGTTCGCGTGTTGGAAATTCCAACACCGCGCTGGGTGGTTTACGATCAAGTTCGGTTCGACATCGACCTTCCGGAGGAAGCGCAATTGATCCACCAGGAACGCGCCTATTCATCACCGATTTGGTACACTCCGCCAGAGTGATCCGGCTCAGCCGACTACGTCAGCAGAGGTGATCGCGCATCTGCTGACGCCAAAGGAAAAAACGCAACCGTAACCGTTAGGCCGTCAGGCCTGCCGAAACACTCTCGCGTCTGCCCTTTAGCGCAGCATGTTTCGATTTATTGAAGCGTATCGCCAAATCGGCCACCCGCCGTCAAAGGCGGATGACCTGCTGTTTGAAGTTCTGAACTTTATTGATTGGGGAAGTAGTCTTCGCAGTCGCCATCGCGGTACACATCCGCGGTGCAGCAGTGCAGCCCACCGCCAAATGCATAGGCATCGCGCAATTCGACCTCGACCACTTCCATACCCAGCTTGTCCATCTGCTCGGCCTGATAGACCTCGGATTTCTCGACACACACGGTTTTCGGGTCCAGCACCAGCACGTTCATGCTGAGCCAGGTCGAGGAATAGCACAGCGGCGGCGGGGTGTTGTGGGCGGGCTGGGCCGAGTCGACGATCTCCCAGCCGTTCTTATTGAACATCTCGCGCTGTTCTTCCGGCAGGCGGCGCTGCGGGTTGTTCAGGATCAACCCCGGACGCAGCGGTGTAAAGGTGGCGTCGATATGGATCGGATAGGGGTCACCGGGGAAATTCACTGTGTGAACCCGGTGATCGGGGAAGTGGCGGCGCAGCCATTCGATGCCTTTGAGGTTGGTGGTGAACCCGTGTTGCACCACCAGATCCTTGCCAAAGCGCAGCACGTCGGCGGCGTCAAACAGCGGCTCTTCCTCGGTGGTGACAAAGAACTTTTCTTCCGCCCATTGCAGACGTTTGGTCACACCGATCTTGTCGCTCAGGTAGTCGGGGTGGTAATCCGCATCCGTCAGGCGCGGTTTTGGTGCGGCCTCGTGGCGGAAGTTCGGATCCTCCTCCCAGTACTGTTTCAGCAGCGGCCGGAAGTTCAGGTATTCAAACCAGCGGCAGCGGTAGGACATGGTCGCTTCCAGCATCTCTCGTCCGACAGTCAGCAGCACATCCCGCGGCGGCATGCAGCCGAACTGGCTGTCAGTGTGGAAATCCGGCGTCGTTACCGGCTGGGAATGATCGATGGAGGTGGGGCGATCCACCCGCAACCCGCGCTGGCGCAGCTGGTTGGCGAAATTATCCAACAGCTCGTTCGCGCGATCGATGGTTTCCTGCGGACGGCGGCCCCATTGGCCGCGCATATCGCTGTCTTCGGGCACCTTGGCTTCCAGCGCGGGTTCTTCCGGCGGGATATGGCAATCATCGGCCCGCCCCACGATCACATGGCGCAGCGTGTCCCATTCATTCCAGCTTTTGACTTCGGTTTTTTCCGGCGACCAGGCCATGGGCATATCCTTTGTCGGGGAGACAAAGGCAGGGGGCCTTCAATCTCCCGATTGAAAGTCCCGGCGTACAGGAGCGAAGATTGCGGGCCAGAGCGGGGGTGCTCAGTGGCGACGCCATCGCCTGTGTGCCCATCCGCTGGATATAGCACCGACACAGCAACTGGAAAAGATTTTTCAGCACCCGCAGGGCAGGCTATTTCAGCTGGCTGTCCTTGGACCCGCGACGATTAAAGCCACCGCGCTGCTGGCGCGCTCCATCGCGTTCCTGCTGGCAGTCAATGCAGAGCTTTACACCCGGTTTTGCCAGTCGGCGCGCCTCGGGGATTTCCTCTTCACATTCCGCACAATGGGTCAGGCTATCGCCCACCGGCGCGCGGCTCTGAGCTTTCATCCGGGCGAGTTCGTCCTTGACCGAGGCCTCGATCTGTTCGTTTACCGCGCCGTCCTGCGCCCAGCCACCTGCCATTTCAACGCCTCCGATCCCGATTGCATCCTCAGATCAGACTATATCAGCAGGAAGACGGCAGCGACAACGGCGGCGCTATACAGCATGGTACCGGCACCAATGCGAAACGGACTTGCCGGTGTCGCTGTTGCGCTGGCCGCTTCAGAAAAGCGCAGCGTGAAGATCAGTATCAGCAGGAATGTCGCCAGTTCGGCCAATTCTTCCAGCAACATGCTGGGCGGCAGGCCGGCCACGCCCTTTTCAAACAGGCTGGCCAGAATGAAAACCACAACCGAGGCATAGATCGGGCGGCAGACCGGGCCAGCTATGAAAGCCCAAAAGCGCTGCCAGCGGTTTTTCACCCTCACGAACCAAAGACCAAAGCCGCCGATAATCAGCAGCAATACAACAAAGCCAAAGACTTTTTTAGCGATGTCCACACCGTCGGGACCGGTGCCCAGCATACGGCCAAAATTTACTTCACGCCCCGCCCCTGCAAGGGGAACCGACACCAGAACAAGCCCCATTGCCAGCAGCGCCAACGCCTCCTGGCTGCGCGCACCCACCGCCAGACAGAAGAGCGACCGCGCCAGCATTCCCACCGCGATCAAGAGCACGGCAAGCTGGGCATTTTCGATCAGGTGGTTTTCTGCCGTGACCGGGAAGCCAGAGAAATGCAAGGCGACTGCAACGGCCGAGAAGACACCAAATGCTAGGCCCAGAATTCTGCTGTGGTTCATCATGTTTCCCGCGAAATCAGTCAGTACAAGGATATCGGATCTAGCGGGTTCGCAGCGTTTTTTCAAACAGGCCAGATGGCGTCACCATAATCTGCGTCCATTCGGTCACGCCGGTTATTCCGGCCCGCCGCGTTGGGGCCGGTTCTGGTTGCCTTCGCAGTCTACGTCTGCCCCGTCCCGTCAGCTGGCCGCTGCAAACACCATGTCTATCATCGTCTGGGTGCCTTTTGAGAACTCCAGTGGCACCGGGTAATTGGTGCCGTCCAAAACCGACGCATTGAAGGCTTCGACCTGATTCACATAGTGATTGGCACTGGGAAAACGTTCCACCCGCAGGCCAAGACCGGGCTGGTGCAATTCGATGCGGGCCCCGTCATAGATCTGTGGGTTGAACGGCGCGGTGAGCCGCAGCACCCCTTCGGAGCCATGGAATGTCATCTCCTGAAAGGGCTGCATCCGCATGGAATTCACCAGATGGGCGGTAAAGCCGTCAAACTGCGCGACAACTTCGGCATAGACATCAACGCCGTTCTCAAAGCGCACATCGGCGTGCAGGATCTCCTGTGGGTCCTGACCGCTGATATACCGGGTCGCGCCATAGGTGTAGACGCCGATATCGGGGATGCCGCCGCCGCCTGCAGCCGGGGAATTGCGGATATTGCCGGGATCGGCGGCATTGTTATAGGCAAAGAAACCGCGCACCTCCTGCAGTGCACCGATAGCGCCGTCTTCGACCAGATAATGCGCCCGCTGCCATTGCGGATGATGCAGGATCATATAGGCCTCGGCCACGACCAGTCCGGTTTGGTCACGCAGGGCGATCAGCTCATCAAATTCTGATGCCGCCAGGGTCATCGGCTTTTCGCACAGCACATGCTTGCCTGCAGCGATGGCCTTTTTCGACATTTCCAGATGCAGATGGTTGGGAAGTGGAATGTAGACCGCGTCAATATCCGGGTCATTCAGCAGCGCGTCATACTCCAGATGAACCGTCAGATCCGGGTTGATCTCCTGAAAGGGTTCCGCCTTTGCGGCACTGGAAGTTGCCAGCGCCGCCAGCTTTCCCCCCGCAGCCAGATGAATGGCCGGAGCCATTTGTTCGCGTGCAAATTTCGACGCGCCCAGAACGCCCCACCTCACATGACCAGTCATCACACCACTCTCCGATACTATCGGCGGCAGGTTACCCTGTTTGCGCTACCATAGGAAGAGAAGTCGCCCGCCGGTAAAATCTCCGCCCTCCTCGGCCCGCAGAATGAACAGCCCGACGCCGAAAGGGTCACGCGTATTCTCGCATCGGTCAAAAATCCGAGTAAATTAGTCAACTATTTGATTTTATTCATTTTTTCCTTGCGAGCACAGGCAGGTGAGGCTATCAAGATCACAGAACACAAGAGCAAGCCAGAATCGGCAGGCAGCCAGCACCAAGCGCCAGCCACCAGACCGGTTCCAGCCAGCCACGCCAGCATGAACAGTCCGGCCAGCCCAAGTTCAGGATCCCACCAGCCCAGCCAGCCCCCGCGCCAGCACGCCGGTCATCCGATACATTTGTCAGCCGAACGCAGCAGCCGCCACGTTCCTTCGCCAGCAATCAGATACGCCCGCCAGCCATAGAGCCAGCCTGCCAGACTGCCCTTTGCCAGCCACTTTGAACGGTGGCCCGCAAACAAAAAGGCGGTGCCAAACAGCACCGCCTCTTTTCAATTCTCAGGATGATCCCGCCGGTCTGGGCCTTGTCAGGCCTGCCCAAGCATGCCCTTTTCACCCGCAAGCTCGCGCATCCTCTTTTGCAGCTTTTCAAATGCGCGCACCTCGATCTGGCGGATGCGTTCGCGGCTGACATTATACTGGCCGCTCAGCTCCTCCAGCGTGACCGCCTGATCCATCAGCCTGCGCTGTGTCAGAATGTCCTTCTCACGCTCGTTCAGCACTTCCAGCGCCTGCGCCATCAGCTCGCGGCGGGCTTCCAGCTCATCACGCGCCTCATAATCACCAGCCTGATCGGCATCCTCGTCTTCCAGCCAGTCCTGCCACTGCATGGTGCCTTCGCCTTCGGAGCCGACAGTGGCATTCAGCGAGGCATCGCCACCGGACATCCGGCGGTTCATGCTGATCACCTCATCCTCGGTCACCCCGAGGTCAGTGGCAATCCGGGTCACATTTTCCGGGCGCATGTCGCCGTCTTCCAGCGCGCCGATGCGCGACTTGGCCTTGCGCAGGTTGAAGAACAGTTTCTTCTGCGCCGAGGTGGTGCCCAGTTTCACAAGCGACCAGGAGCGCAGGATATATTCCTGAATAGAGGCACGAATCCACCACATGGCATAGGTCGACAGCCGGAAGCCCTTTTCCGGGTCAAAGCGTTTCACCGCCTGCATCAGGCCAACATTGGCCTCGGAAATCACTTCGGCCTGCGGCAGCCCATAGCCACGGTATCCCATGGCAATCTTGGCTGCGAGGCGCAGGTGAGATGTCACCAACCGATGCGCCGAGCCTGAATCCTCTTTTTCGGTCCACGCCTTGGCCAGCATGTACTCTTCTTCCGGTTCCAGAAGCGGAAACTTACGGATTTCCTGCATATAGCGGTTCAGGCCGCCTTCTGGTGTAGGTGCGGGCAGATTTGCGTAATTCGCCATGTAATATGTCCCTCCCTTAATGTTTAAGGACTTAACATCAAACCATATGGGTAAGCCATTGAGCCCTTTCAAGTGGGCGCTAACACTATTGCACTAAAGTTTTTTCAACGCACGGGCCGTTGCGGTCTTCTCACGCCCATGTGCGAAATGTTGCGGCTTAGGCTACGGGTTCGCGCAAGGCTTCCAGCAGGGATTCCATGTCCTGCGGTAATGGTGCTTCAAAGCGCAGGTCTTCGCCGGTGACGGGATGTTCAAAGCCAAGAACCGCCGCATGCAGGGCCTGACGCGGGAAGGTCTTCACCATCTCCTGCGCCTTAGGGGTCAGCGCCTTGGCGTTCAGCTTGCGCTTGCTGCCATAGGTGGGATCACCGATCAACGAGTGGCCTGCATGGGCCATATGCACGCGAATCTGGTGGGTGCGACCGGTTTCCAGCCAGCATTCGATCAGAGACGCCACCTCGGGCGCGCCAAAGGGTTCCACAATGCGGGCACGTGTAATCGCATGGCGGCCACCCTGGAACAGCACCGCCTGGCGCTGGCGATCAGTCTTGTGACGTGCAAGCTGGGTGGTCAGCTTCAGGATATTGCCGCGTTCGAAACTGGCGCCTTTGACACCGCGCAGACGAGGATCATTGCCATCGGGCACCCCATAGCAGATCGCCCGGTAGTAACGCTCCACCGTGTGTTTTTCGAACTGTGCCGCCAGCCCGTGATGGGCCGCGTCCGATTTCGCCACCACCAGCAAGCCACTGGTTTCCTTGTCGATCCGGTGCACGATACCGGGGCGTTTCACCCCGCCGACACCCGACAGATCATCGCCGCAGTGATGCAGCAGTGCATTGACCAAAGTTCCCGAAGGTGATCCCGGCGCCGGATGAACCACCATGCCTGCGGGCTTGTTGATGACAATCAGATCTGCGTCCTCGAATATCACCTCAAGCGGGATGTCTTCAGGGCCGATATGGCTGTCTTCGGCTTCTTCCACAGTGATGACCACAGCGGTGCCTTCAACGGCCTTTGCCTTTGGGTCCGTCGCGGTGGCACCATTCAACGCAATCGCGCCGCTTTCCAGCAGCCGGGCCAGACGGGTGCGCGACAGTGATGCTGCCTCTGGCACATCACGGGCAAGCGCCTTATCAAGGCGCTTAGGCGGATCCTCCGCGATGACAAACTCAATACGGCGGCTGGCCATGACAGATCCTTCCGAGACCGAAATTCAAGAGCCAGCGCAGATCCGGTTCCTGCGGCGGCTGGTGACCACGCTGACCGTGGTGATGATTGCCGGGCTTGTAACCGTGATCACCCTGCTTGTCATCCGTTTGTCAGACGACGGTGTCACAATCCCAGATCAGCTGACACTGCCCGACGGGGTGACGGCGGATGCGGTGACCTTTGGCACCAACTGGACAGCCGTGGTCGACGGCAACCAGATTCTGATCTTTGATTCTGCCACCGGCACCCTGCGCAAAACAGTCTTGATCGATTGATCCGACACGGCCCTGCAGAGCCGCAGGGCCGCCAATGTTCCCCAAATGGCGGCAGACGGCAGTCAATACAGCGAATACGCCGTAAGGCATTCGATTTTAACGTATATTTTCAGAAAGAGTGAGGGTGGTACCACCTCCCCGGCTCGAACGGGGGACCTCCTGATCCACAATCAGGCGCTCTAACCTACTGAGCTAAGGCGGCACTGGGGGCGATTTAGCTAACCGCCCAGACAATTGCAAGAGGCTTAAAGCATAACATGCCAGGTTTGTTCGATCAAATCGGCGCCAAAGGCCCGCACCGGCCGCGATGCGGCCTGTTCCCAGCCGAAAGCCGCGTATAAGGCACCGGATTTTTGCTGTTTTTCATGGGTCAGAAGCGCCATGTCGCGATATCCGGCCAATCGGGCAAAACGCATACAGTCGCGCAGCAATCGCTTGCCCAACCCGCGGCCGCGCGCCTCGGGCATGGTCAGGAAAAGCCGCAGCCGCGCTGTTGTTTCGCTCTGCTGCAGGCAAAAGACACTTCCGATCCGTCTGGGTCCGGTCTGGGCGATCCAGCCGCACTCCCGCGCGGGGTCATGCGAATCGCAATAGCTGCGCAACACCCCCGCCACCATGGGCCCGAATGTGTCATCAAACCCCTCTTCCAGCGCATAGAGGTCCTGATGCCGGGCCACCAGCCACTGGGAGTCGGCAGGTGCGAATCGTCTTATATGCAGGTCATCCATGGGCCATGGTTATGTGCCGCGCCTTGCGTTTCAAGCACAGCCGGTCTAGCACCGGCACTCAGCCGCCAACGCCGTCTCAGGAGTGCAAAATGAGCATCAATACCGAACGTGACATCGAGGCAAATATGCAGATCGGCCCCACCGATCAGGGCATGGTCCGCCTTTTCATCGAGGCAACCGGCATCGAGATTCCGATGGATTTCGAACCGGAAGAGGCTGAAGAGATCGCCGACGAGATCCGCGCCGCTGCCCAGGCAGCACGGTCTCTGCAAAAATAAAGCCGTTTTGACATGGCACCCCAAGGCTTTGGTAAAAGCCTTGGCAAGAGTTTTAAGAAAAACTCTTGCGCCGCGCCACAGGCGCGGCGCCCGGCCCAACTGTCCAAGGGGGGCATCGTAGATGCCAACCGGACGGGTGGGAGCCCCTCGCCCCCCTAAACACTATTCTCCCTCAGCCTCAGATCCACCTATCAGGCAACCATCCTGCCCCGGCCGCGGATCACGCAAGCCTTGCAAGCGACGCGCCGCATCGGTGGCGAATTTTTGGATCATCTTTTTGCGCCGGGCCGGAGCCAGCTTTGCTTCCGGCGCCATTCGGACAACCTCTGCATCATAAGCGTCCGCGATGATCAGACCGGTGCCCTCTGGCAGCAGTTCCACCGGAAAATCAATGTCCACGGCCCAAAAATAGCGATCACACCACTCCAGATAGCCCTGCCATTTGGCGTCTGACTGAAAATCTGCCCGGCTGGATTTGCATTCGATCACCCAAAGCTCCCCCTTGGGGCCCAGCGCCATCACATCAACCCGTTTGCCGCGTTCCGGTACAAACTCCTCCACCGAAACATATCCTAGCTGGCGCAGGTGGCGCGCCACACCGCGGGCAAGTTTCTGGCCGGGCTGAAGATCATTCATCATGACACAAGGGTGAACAATTCAGGAACATCTTGCAAGCCCCCAGAGCCAGGCAAAGGCAAAAATGCCGCCTGCCCCTTGCCCCGCCGCCCTCGCAGGCCTAGGTAGACCCCGTGGCGGTTTCTGCCCTTCCTGTCTACGGCAGCATTCCAGTGGCCTTAAGCAATTCCGAGGGGGCTGGCTCTGTCTGGATCCTGGTCCAGTTACCTGGCGCCCACCTGTACATACAGGTCCTCGGGAATCAACGCCAAAACGGTTGCGTGCGGTTCCGTCACACCTTTCCACCCTAGAACGAAAAACCGCGCCTCCCGGATGGGAAACGCGGCCTCTGAACTGGTCGGCAGTCAGGGCTAGCGGCGCGGGTCACGCGGCTGACGACTGCGGCCATCTGCAGGCACCCGGACCGGCACCATTTTATGCATCATTGGCGTGCCGCCTCGCGGGTCATTATTGTCCTCAGCCAGCGCCATAACCGCCCAGGCAAACTGCACCCCGGCAAAGACAATTCCGTTCATGAACCACAGCATGAAGACGGCCAACAGACCCGAGGATGACGTGCTGACCAGCTGCCACAACCCCATCACATCAAACCACAGCAGCCCTGCAACAAAACCCGCCGCAATGCCAAATCCAATAGCGACGTTCCGGATATAAAGCTTGATCAGTTCGGGCATAGGTCCACTCCTGTTCTCCCATAGAAAGGGTAGCATCAAGCGCGCCGCCGTCCAGTGCAAAACGCGCCTGCAGATGTCCTTTTGTGCCTTACCAGCAGGCGACAACACCGCGCGGTCTGGATTGGCTCACCGGCTTTGAGTTTTGCCGAAAACCGGCTACTGATACCGAATGATCCGGCACTTCTCATGGCAAGGCGCAACGCAATGAAGAAACAAAGAAAGTCTTTGTTCAGCTCCCCCTATTTCCTCCCCGTTGCCCTGACGCTAGCCATCTTGGCGCTGCCGCTGGCTGTCTGGCGTGATTTGACTGCCGTCACCGACCACAGCCTGCGCCGGCAGACCAGGGCGCTGGACACGGTTCTAAGCCAGGTGCGCGATTATTATTCTCGCAATGTGATCGGCCACCTGGACGCAGATGAGCCGACAGTGGCGCGCCACGACTACCATGACACCACCGGTGCCATCCCGATCCCGGCAACCCTGTCGATCGAGCTGGGTGAATATATCAGCGACACCAAGATGGATCTGCATTTCCGCTTTGTGTCCGACTTCCCCTTTGAGAGCCGTGCCGATGTGGAACTGACAGATCACGAGGTGCGCGCGTTGGAGATGTTTCGCCGCGGCGTTCCGCGCGATGCTTTGTTCTTTGCCGCCGATGCGGGCATCCTGAACCATGGGGTCACCATGCTGACACCAGTGGTGATGGGCGATGGCTGTGTCGCCTGCCACAACAGCCACGCAGGCAGCCCCAAGACCGACTGGAAAACCGGCGATATCCGTGGCTTGCAGTCCTTTACCGTGCATCAGCCCATTGCGGGCAATCTGATGACATTCAAATACCTTCTGATCTATATGGCGGCTTTTGGTGCGGCAGGCATTCTGTTTACCCGTCACCAGCTGCGTCTGACCGCACGGTTCCGCAGCCTCAGCGAGGAGCTGTCGGGCAACAATGAATTCCTCGCCGGGATTTCGATGAAATTGTCACGCTACCTCAGCCCGCAGATCTACAAGTCGATCTTTTCCGGCGAAAAAGAGGTCGCCATCTCAACCGAGCGCAAGAAGCTCACGGTGTTCTTTTCGGACATCAAGGATTTCACCGAAACCTCGGAGAACTTGCAGCCAGAAGAGCTGACCGAGCTGTTGAACGAATACTTCACAGAAATGTCGGCCATTGCGGAAAAGCATGGTGCCACCATCGACAAGTTCATCGGCGATGCCATCGTGGCTTTCTTTGGCGACCCCGACACAAAGGGCACCACCGAAGACGCGCGCGCCTGTGTCGCCATGGCGCTTGAGATGCAGGACCGGCTGGAGCAACTTGCCAAGACCTGGCGCGCGCGCGGTATTGAAACCCCGTTCCGGGCGCGCATTGGTATCAACACCGGCTATTGCAACGTCGGCAATTTCGGTTCTGAAACCCGGATGGATTACACCATCATCGGGGCAGAGGCGAATCTAGCCGCCCGATTGGAAAGCAGCGCCCCGCCCGGCGGTATCGTGATGAGCTATGAGACCTACGCCCATGTCCGCGACATGGTCGACGTGCGCGAACGCCCGGCGGCACGTTTCAAAGGCATTCAGCGCGATGTTATCCCCTACGAGGTGAGGCGCGGTGGTGCGCCCACCTCTGCTGGCATCCACCGCGAAGGCTCTAAAGTGACCATAGACATCGCTGAACTGGATGAGGCGACCCGCCGCAGGCTCAACAACTTTCTAAACGGGGATGACGGCCACTAGAGCCGCTGCCCCGGGTTGATCAGCAACTTGATACAGAGCCGCGTTTCGATGGCTGCATCTCTGTGTGGCTTATGCTATCAGGCCGACACCTGATGAAACGCACACTGCCTGATCCGCTCTGGTCCAGCGCCAGACGATATTGGGAAAATGGGATACCACTTCGATGACAACCACCAAACGCCTCGTCCTGTCCAGCGACCACGCAGCCATCGACCTGCGCCAGGCCATTGCCGCCCACGCCAAAGCCAAAGGTTGGGAGATCGAGGACATCGGGCCGCAAACGCCTGAAAGCACCCATTATCCCAAACACGGCGAGGCCGCGGCGCAGAAAGTGGCCGCGGGCGATGCGGATTTGGGCATCATCCTGTGCGGCACCGGTCAGGGGATCATGATGGCCGCCAACAAGGTGAAGGGCATCCGCTGCGGCGTCTGCGCTGATCCCTTCTCGGCCCGGATGATCCGCGAACACAACGATGCCAATATCCTGTCCATCGGCGCCCGCGTGGTGGGGGAATCGCTGGCGATGGAAATCGTCGACGCCTTCCTCGACGCTGAATTTGAGGGCGGCCGCCACGGCACCCGCGTCGATATGATCAAGGCGATCGAGGCCTGAGGCCTGCGAGCCTAGCCCACTATTGCGTTTGCCGGAAATCCGGCACTGAAAATGCGCCCTCGCTGGTTTCAGTGAGGGCGTTTCCCGTATTATGCCAATCATGCGGTGCCTGCTTCCTGTCACCGCATTCACAGGTGTCGGCGACCTGAAGGCCGACACCGCGCAGGACTTGAGCTTTGAAAAAGCTAGGCTGGTTACCGAAGCAGCCAAGCACCCCGGCGGGCATGTTAGTTGCCCCAAACCCGTCCTATTTCATAAAAGGGCAAAGGCATGCTGCACGCCTCCTTGTCTACCAAAACCAACCCTGCGCATGTCCGCCTTCAGATTTGATTAGGTGAGAGATGATAACATTCTCTTGGTAAGTGCCATCTGATGTTGGACACTCAGGTGAATGCTCCTGTGTGCAAGGGATGTAACGAGTGAAGCGAAGTCAAATGATCGACACCTATGCCGTGTTGGATGCCATAGGCATGGCCGTCATTGTCCTGGAGGTTGGTGACGATGGCATCCCCCGGTATGTCGCGATGAACAATCGATCCAGACAAATCACCAAACTGCCCGCAGAAGGCTGGTATGGCAAAACGGCTTTGGAAATCTTCGGAGGCTCAACCGGCGAGCGGGCTTTGGCCCTGCATATGGATGTGGTGCACACCGCGCAGGAAACCACCTACGAGATCAATATACCCGCGGTTCACAAGACAACACACATCCGCACAACCATGACGCCTGTTTTCGATAAAGCAGGGCAGCTGACTCATCTTGTTGGCTCCACAGAAGATGTGACATCGGAACGTGAACGCGACGCGGCGCTGGAACTCACCAGGGTTGCCAAGGAAAAGGCGGAAGAAGCGAGCAAGGCCAAGGAACGGTTTCTGGCCAATATGAGCCATGAGATCCGGACGCCGATGAACGGCATCATCGGTATCTGTGAATTGCTGAGAGAAACCAAACTGGACAACGAGCAGTCACTCTTCGCGAATACAATTTTCAATTCGGCCAATGCTTTGCTTGAAATCATCAACGAAGTTCTGGATTTTTCTCAGATCAAGTCTGACAAGATTTCGTTGAACTCTGAACCCTTTTCATTGCGCGACCTTGTTGACGAAATCGCAACGCTTCTATCGGCCAAAACCGCTTACAAGGGCCTCGATTTTCAAATCGATTATCACAGTAGCGTTCCGTCAGTATTCCTGGGGGACGCCAATAAAGTCCGTCAGATTCTGTTGAACCTGATCGGCAACGCAATCAAATTCACCGATGAGGGTCAGATTTCGGTCGCGATTTCCTATGATGCCGCCTCGTCATCAGGGCCGCTGGAGTTTGAGATTTCGGACACCGGCTGCGGGATAGAAGAAGACCAGCTCGACAGCATTTTTTCGGCCTTTGAACAGGCCGATGGGTCATTAAAGAAAGTCACCGAAGGCACAGGTCTTGGGCTCGCAATCTCGCAGGCACTTGTTGAGAGGATGGGCGGGGATATTTCCGTCAGATCCTCTCCCGGTCAGGGTTCGACCTTTGCGGTACAGCTTGACCTTTCCCCTCCGTCTGGAGGGGAGGTAACAGGTGACTCAACCTCACTGTATGGTTCACCAGATCTTCTGGAAGCGATGACCAGCGACGACGAGGCCGCACTTGCACAGAAAGCTCTAGCGAATCTGCAGGGCATGAAGATCCTTGTGGCCGAGGACAATAAAACCAACCAGTTTGTCGTGAAGAAAATGCTGGAAAGATCCGGTGTGGACCTGTCCTTCGTTGAAAACGGTCTCCTGGCATATGAAACCGCTCAGAATTCGGACATTGATCTCATTCTGATGGATCTATCCATGCCTGTAATGGGGGGGCTAGAGGCCACCCGGAAAATTAGGCAAAATGAGAGAGAAACAGGGCGCGCAAAATGTAGAATAGTTGCGCTTACAGCGAACGCGCAAAAAAGCGACGCGGCAGCGTGCAAAGCGGCGGGCATGGATGGTTTTCTGACGAAGCCGTTTCGCAAAAGGGAGCTTTGGGCCTGCCTTGACGCCCTTGATTGACCATTCCTTGACCTACTGGCTGCCCGCGCGGATATCGTGATCGGCTGACGTTGGTCTGCTCCGACTGTTGCATCTTGCCGGCCCCAGTCTGCGGAAGCTGCGCCCCTCATCGATCCGCCATCAGCCCCACCCCCCCGAAACGCAAAAAAGGCACGCCGCGTGGCATGCCTTTCTCATTTCTGCTATCCGGTTGCGCCTCAGAAAGCTTCCGGTTTCGCCTCGCGGGCCATGTGATCCAGCACGCCATTGACGAACTTCGGCTCCTTGCCTTCCGGGAAGAAGGCGCGCGCCACGTCAACAAATTCGGTGATCACAACTTTCGGCGGGGTGCCGACCTGCATCAGCTCGGCCCCGGCTGCGCGGAACAGCGCGCGCAATGTGGGATCGATGCGGGCAATCGGCCATTTCGCCACCAAGGCGCGGTCCGTCATCTGGTCGATCGGTGCCTGATAGTTCACCGCTTCGCGCACCAATGTGCGGAACAGTTCGCTATCGCCCTCGGCCATCTCGTCGCCTTCATACTCGGCGCCAAAACGGTGATCGAGGAATTCAACGATGATCTGATCGAAGGTCTGCTCGCTCTGTTCCATCTGGAACAGTGCTTGAACGGCATACAGCCGCGAGGCCGATCTCATCTGACGGGTTGGTTTGCTCATGCGCTGCGGGATCCGTTGCTGCTGCTGGCGATCTGGATCTCCTCAAGAGGAGCCTTGAATCCAACGCCTTTGGTCTGGGCGCCCCACTTACGCGTGAGCGCAATGAGATGCAAGGCCGCAGCCGCCGCACCGCCACCTTTGTTCATCGCGCCCGTGTCTGCACGTACTTCAGCCTGAGGCCGGTTCTCAACCGTCAGGATACCATTGCCGATGCACAGGCCCTGCAGACCCATCAGCTGGATCGCGCGGCTGCTGTCGTTGCAGACGGTGTCATAATGGGTGGTCTCGCCGCGGATCACGCAGCCCAGCGCCACGTAGCCGTCGAAATTCGACGACCGATCAGCGATGGAGATCGCGGTGGGCACTTCCAGCGCACCGGGCACTTCGCAGATCTCGTAAGTTCCGCCAGCGGCCTCGATCTCGGCCACGGCACCAGCCACGAGGTTGTCAGCGATGTCCTTGTAGTAGGGCGCGACAACGATCAGCAGCTTAACCGGCTTGTCGAATTCAGCGCGCGCCAGGGTGTAGTGGGTCTCGGTTCCGGCCATATCAAGCGTCCTTCAAAATCGGGCGGGTGCCGGTGATGGAGATCCCATAGGCATCCAGACCCAAATAGGTGGTTTCGGGAGAATCCGTCAGCAGCTCCAGCTCGGCCACGCCAAGCTTCGACAGGATCTGCGCCCCAAGCCCGGTCTGCTTGATGGTGCGCGGGCCCTCGTCATCGGGCGCATAGAGCGAATGGCGCGGCTCGCGGAACAGGCAGACGATACCGCGGCCCTCATCAGCGATCAGCTCCATCGCGCGAGGCAGTTCCTTGGCCGATTTCGGGCCCAGACCCAGAATATCAGAGGCTTCGTGCAGCGCATGGGTACGGGTCAGGACTGGTCCGGGGGCGGTGATATCGCCCTTGATCAGCACCACATGTTCAACACCGTGGGTCTGGTCGGTGAATATCCGCATGTCCCAGTCGCCGCCAAATTCAGAGGTGACGTCACTGCGGCTGGTTTCCACCACCAGATTGTCATTGCGCGACCGGTAGGTGATCAGGTCGGCGATGGTGCCGATCTTCAGCCCGTGTGTCTTGGCATAGTCCACCAGATCCGGCAAACGCGCCATGGTGCCGTCTTCCTTCATGATCTCGCAAATCACCGAGGCCGGGTAATGCCCGGCCAGCCGCGACACATCGCAACCCGCTTCGGTATGTCCTGCCCGCACCAGCACGCCACCCCGGCGCGCCCGCAGCGGGAAGACATGGCCCGGCGTGGCGATATCAGCCGAGGTGCACTCCGGATCGATTGCAGTTGCCACGGTCAGCGCGCGGTCGCCTGCGGAAATCCCGGTGGTGACTCCCTCGCGGGCTTCGATCGAAACGGTAAAGGCGGTTTCGTGGCGCGACGAGTTGTGCATGGCCATCATCGGCAGGCCCAGTTCCTCGATCCGCTCGGCCGGCAGGGTCAGACAGATCAGCCCGCGCCCGTGGGTGGCCATGAAATTGATCGCTGCCGCATCCGCCGCCTGCGCTGGAATCACCAGATCGCCTTCGTTCTCACGGTCCTCGTGATCGACCAGAATGAACATGCGGCCCTGACGGGCCTCTTCAATGATCTCTTCAATCGGGGAGATCGCATCGCGCAGCCCGTTTTCGACGGGACCCGGTGTTTCAAAGCTCATGTGTGGCAGCCTTTCGATGAGCGGTATCGGGGCGGCAAGGCCCTTTGGTTTAGGCAGATAGACCACCACAGGGGCGATTGCCACCCCCGCAGGCGGCAGAACAGGGTCTGTGCGCGGCAGCACAGGACCGCCAAACGGCTTTTCTCACCCAACAGCGGATCTTTTGTGGATAGGATAGCGGGGGGGCTTAGCTGAACTCGCCCAGACGCGCGACGTAGCGGGCCAGCGTGTCGATCTCCAGGTTCACGCGGCTGCCCAGCGCCACATCGCCCCATGTGGTCACCTCTTTGGTGTGGGGGATGAAATTGATGCCGAAATCACAGCCTGCCACCTCGTTCACGGTGAGCGAGGTGCCGTTCAATGCGACGGACCCCTTGGGGGCAATGAACTTTGCCAGCGCCTCTGGCGCGCGCAGGGTGACGCGGGTGCTGTCGCCCTCATCCCTGATGTCAACCACTTCGGCGACGCCATCAACATGACCCGAGACAATATGCCCGCCCAGCTCGTCTCCGACCTTCAGTGCGCGTTCCAGGTTCAGCCGCTTGCCAACGGTCCAATCGCCCAGGTTCGTCTTTGACACGGTCTCGGCCGAGATCTGCACATCATACCAGTCGTCGCCCAGCGCCACGACGGTCAGACAGACACCATCCGAGGCAATCGAAGCCCCCATGTCGATAGTGGCGGTATCATAGGCAGTGCGGATACGCGCCCGCAGATCGCCCTGCTGCTCCAGCTCGATGATGCTGCCAACGTCGGTGATGATCCCTGTGAACATGAAAGGGCGCTCCTCATAGGGGTGAAACCAGTGCCGCAAGACCTAGCCCGAGTGTTGCCGCTTCACAAGCCCGCAGGGCCCTCGCAGCGGCAACAAGACCACCCCGCTTGCTGCCCGCCGTCGCAGGTCTTAGTTTCGCCAAACTGCGCTGATACAACAGCGCACAAGAGCAGCAGGCCGCCCCAGAGCCGGACAGACAATGAAACCAGGCACCGATACACGCGTTTTTCTATTCCTGCAGGGACCGCATGGGCCCTTCTTCGGCCAGTTGGGCCGAATGCTGCAGGCTGCCGGCGGAACGGTCTGGCGTGTTGGCTTCAATGCCGGCGACCGGGCCTTCTGGCCCGATGCCGACAGTTTCATCCCCTATTTAGAAAGCCCCGAAGACTGGTCAGCGACATTCGCGCGGATTTGCGAAGAAAAGCAGGTCACCGATATCGTCCTCTATGGTGACACCCGCCCCATTCATGCCGACGCGGTGGACGCGGCGCGGGCCCGTAGCATCACAATCCATATCTTCGAGGAGGGCTACCTGCGGCCCTATTGGGTTACTTACGAGCGCGGCGGTTCAAACGGGCACTCGCGGCTGATGGAGATGAGCGTGGCCGAAATGCAGGAGGCCCATGACCATGCCGGCGCGGATCTGCCTATTCCGCCATCCCATTGGGGCGACATGCGCCAGCATATCTTCTATGGCGCCGCCTATCATTGGTTCGTGATGTTCCGAAACCGGGGTTTTCGCAATTTCCGACCGCACAGGTCCATCCCTGTTGCCAAGGAATTCCAGCTCTATCTGCGGCGTCTTCTGCTGATGCCTGCACAGGCGCTGGAGCGGCGCATCGCCAGCAGCCGTATTCGCAGCGGCGGGTTTCCCTACCATCTGGCCCTGCTGCAGCTGGAGCACGACAGCTCGTTCCGGATGCATTCACCCTTCTCCTCCATGACCGAGTTTCTGGATCTGGTGATGCGCGGTTTTGCCGAGGGCGCGCCAACCCATCACCACCTTGTTTTCAAGGCCCACCCGCTGGAAGACGGGCGGGTGCCCCTGCGCCGTGAAGTGCGCCGTTTGGCGCAGACATATGACCTGTCTGACCGGGTGCATTATGTGCGCGGCGGCAAACTGGCCGGCCTGCTGAATGAAGCCCGAAGCGCGGTGACGGTGAACTCCACCGCTGGCCAGCAGGTGCTGTGGCGCGGCATTCCGCTACGCGCCTTTGGCCAGGCGGTCTATGACAAGCCTGAATTCGTCTCGCACCAGCCTGCCGCCGACTTCTTTGCCGAACCGACCCGGCCTGATGCCCGCGCCTATCGCGCATACCGGCAATATCTGCTGGAGACATCGCAGCTGCCCGGCGGGTATTATTCCCGTCACGGCCGCCAGCAATTGCTGCGCCAGATCACCGATCTGATCCTGATGGCTGAAGACCCCTACGAGGCGCTGACCGCAGGCAAAGCGGCCCCCCGGCAACAGTTGCGGCTTGTCCGCTGAAACCGCCGCTGCCTTTTGCTGGATTTTCGCCCTGCTTTCCGCTAGTTTGACCAAAAAACTGAGGCAGAACAATAACAGGTCGAGGAGACCGAAGCAGTGAAAACCGTTCCCTTCCGCTGGGCGCGCCCCGTGGCATTGCTGGCCGCTATGGCGCTGGCGGCATCGTGCACCCTGCCCCGATCCGGCCCGACCAAACGTGAAATTTTCGCAGGCTCTGTGCAAAAAGAGGGCGACGCCTTCATCATTGCGGTGAACGACCGGGTGACACGGGCCACCGCCGTGGTGCCGGCCCTTGGCTTTTCGGATGCCTTCCAATCCGCCGGCAGGCTGACCTCCGACACGATCCGTCCGGGCGATGTTCTTGGCCTGACAATCTGGGAAAACGTCGACGACGGGTTGCTCGCCGCCGAGGCCACCAACTCCACTGTGCTGGAAGAAGTCCAGGTCGACAGCGCCGGTTTTATCTTTGTGCCTTATGCGGGCCGCCTGCGGGCATCGGGTAACACCCCCGAGCAGCTGCGCGAAGCCATCACCGGCAAGTTGGAAGACCAGACCCCCGATCCCCAGGTGCAGGTGCGCCGTCTTGCGGGCGACGGGTCCACCGTCAGCCTGACCGGCGCTGTGACGGGTCAGGGCATCTACCCGATCCAGCGGCCAACCCGGACCCTCGCAACCATGCTGGCCCAGGCCGGCGGCGTGTCCATCGCGCCTGACATTGCCCAGGTGACCGTCATCCGTGGCCAGGAACAGGGCCGCATCTGGTTCCAGGATCTGTTTGACCACCCCGAACTGGACATTGCCCTGCGCGGTGGCGACCGCATTCTGGTCGAAGAAGACACGCGCTCTTTCACCGCGCTTGGCAGCACCGCGTCGCAGGCACGTGTGCCTTTCGAAAGTCAGGACCTCTCGGCGCTTGAGGCCATCGCCCAAGTTGGCGGTTTGATATCGACCTCCTCTGACCCAACCGGCGTGTTCATTTTCCGAAACGAACCAGCGGAAATCGCAGGCCAGGTTCTGGGCCGCGACGACCTGCAGGGCGCCCAGCGCATGGTCTATGTGCTGAACCTGACCGAACCCAATGGTCTGTTTGTCGCCCGAGATTTCGTCATCCGCGACGACGACACGCTCTATGTGACCGAGGCGCCCTATTCGCAATGGGCCAAGACCATCTCCCTGCTGGCAAGCCCGCTCACTCCGATTGCCAACGTGCAGACCGTGTTCGGCGGCTAAGCGCATGAACAGCCTTGAACCAAGGCCAACAGCCGGGGGCAAACGCTCCCGGCTTTTTGTTTACAACGGCGGATTTCTGACCCAGCGGCGGCTGCGCCGCATTCTGACTCTGGCGGGCTATGACATCCGCCTGGGTCTGCCCGGCCCGCAGGATCTGGTGGGGATCTGGGGCAATTCCCCCACCGCACACCGCGGGCGCGCTATGGCTTCACGCCAGGACAGCGGGCTGTTGCGGATCGAAGATGCCTTTGTGCGCTCGCTGCATCCGGGGCGCGCAGGTGAGCCACCAATGGGGTTGCTGCTGGATCGCAGAGCGATGCATTTTGACCCCAGCCAGCCATCCGACCTGGAAGAGCTTCTGGCCTCAGGCCCGCTGGATGATACCGTGCTCTTGTCGCGCGCCCGGGATGCAATCACCCGGCTACGCGCGCACCACTTGAGCAAATACAACGCCTTTGACCCCGCCGCCGCAGTGCCCGATCCCGGCTATGTGCTGGTGATCGACCAGACCCGCGGTGATGCCTCGGTCACTGCCTCGGGTGGGGACCGGGCCCGGTTCCGCGAAATGCTGTATTACGCCCGCGAAGAGAACCCCGGCGCCCGCATTCTGATCAAAACCCACCCCGAAACCGCACAGGGCTTTCGTCAGGGATATTTCCAGGAGCAGGACGCAGAAGGACCCGTCGAATTCTTTGCTGATGCCGTGTCTCCCTGGGCCCTGCTGGACGGCGCCGTGGCCGTCTATACCGTCTCTTCACAACTGGGATTCGAAGCCATCCTGGCAGGCCACCGGCCTCGCCTGTTTGGCCAGCCGTTCTATGCGGGCTGGGGGCTGACAGAGGATGAGTTCCCCATCACCCGCCGCCAACGGCGCCTGACCCGCGCCCAGCTGGTGGCCGCCGCACTGCTCCTCTACCCTGTCTGGTACGACCCTTTCCGCGATCGCCTTTGCGATTTCGAAACCGCGATGGACATGATCGAGGCACAGGCCCGCGCCTGGCGCGAGGATCATCAGGGCTGGAGTGCTGCAGGCATGCGCCTGTGGAAGCGCGGGCCGTTGCAGCGTTTCTACGGCCAGCACAAAAAGATCCAGTTCAGCGAAGAACCCGCCGGGAGCGCCCGTCGCAAAATGGTATGGGCCAGCAAGGCAGGCCCGCAGCACGATGGTGCGGTACGGGTCGAAGACGGCTTTCTGCGCTCGCGCGGTTTGGGCGCCGCACTGGTGCCGCCACTGTCTTTGGTCGCCGATAGCAGCGGGATTTACTATGACCCCCGCCAGCCCAGTGATCTGGAAGGCTGGATCGCCAAACGGGCGGTCCTCAGCCAAACAGAAGAACACCGCGCCGATGCCCTGATCCGCCAGCTGACCGACAGCGGCCTGTCCAAATACAACCTCGGAGAGGCCGCGCCCGCCCTCCCCAAAGGTCACCTCATTCTGGTGCCAGGGCAGGTCGAGGATGACGCCTCGATCCTGACTGGCGCGGGCGAAGTGAACACTAACCTCGCCCTTCTGCAGGCCGCGCGCGGTGCCAACCCCGATGCGGTGATCATCTACAAACCGCACCCGGACGTGGAAGCAGGTCTGCGCGAAGGCGCCGCAGATGCCAGGGGACTGGCAGATGTGGTGGCTTCCGGAACCAGCCCGGCCGCCCTGCTGGCAGAGGTGGATGAGGTTTGGACCATGACCTCGCTCATGGGGTTCGAGGCGCTGTTGCGGGGGGTGAAAGTCACCACCCTCGGTGCGCCCTTTTATGCCGGCTGGGGGCTGACAACAGATCTGGGCGATGTGCCCGCGCGACGGCAGGCGCAGGTTACGCTGGCCGGGCTGGCCCATGCGGTCCTGATCGATTATCCGCGATACCTTGACCCGGTGACCGGCCAGCCCTGCCCTGTTGAAGTGGTGGCAGACCGGCTGGCGGGCGGGCATATTCCCCGCCCAAGTGCTGCCAATCGGGCAATGTCAAAGCTCCAGGGGCTGTTTGCCACCTACGCCTATTTGTGGAGATAGGCCGGGGGCGCTTTAGCGCAGGGCGCGTGTCCAGCGGTGCAGAATGTCGCCACCAATCGGTCGCGTCTCAATCAGTTGAAACCGGGGCGCTTCCTCAAGACGTCCGATCCCCAGCGCACTGACCGAGGGCAGCCCTTCGGCACCAATGGCGACACCCGCCGTAAAGCCGATCAGCTCATCCACCAGATCAAAGGCCAGCAGGGAGGCGGCAAGCCCTGAGCCACCTTCGCAGAAGATACGTGTCAGGCCAGCCGCGCCGAGCTGCTGCAGGATATCGTTGGGATCCAGCTGCACCCCGTGTACGCCGCAGGGCAGCAACTTGGCACCCAGGCCCTCCCAGGCCCGCATCCGTTCGACATCAGCGCCAGGCCCATGGCACAGCCAGACCGGCACCTCATTGGCAGTGCGGGCCAGCTGGCTCATCAGAGGCAGATCCAGATGGCGTGAGATGACAACCCGCACAGGTTGGTGTTCCACGCCAATGTCGCGCACCGTCAACGACGGATCATCCGCACGTGCGGTGCCCGCACCGACCATCACCGCGTCATGGCGCGCACGCATCGCATGCACCGCGCGGCGTGCTTCCGATCCGGTGATCCACTTGCTCTGGCCGCTTGCGGTGGCAATCCGGCCATCAAAACTGGAGGCCAGCTTTAGCGTCACCAACGGGCGGCCCTGTTCGGTTTTCAGGAAAAACCCGGCGTGATCGCGGGCGGCCTGATCGGCCAGAACACCCGTGCTGACTTCGATGCCCGCCATGCGCAGCATCTCGAACCCCTGGCCGGCCACACGGGGGTCACTGTCACCGGTTGCCGCCACGACGCGGGCCAGACCTGCATCAATCAACGCCTGCGCACAGGGCGGTGTCTGCCCCTGATGAGAGCAGGGCTCCAGAGTGACATAAGCGGTTGCACCGCGGGCCGCTGCACCGGCCTGCGCCAGTGCCTCGGTTTCCGCATGGGGGCGGCCGCCGGGCTTGGTCCAGCCGCGGCCAATGATCCGGCCCTCTTTCACAATCACACAGCCAACCGCCGGGTTGGGCCAGCAATTGCCCTGCCCGCGCCTGCCGAGGCTCAGCGCCAAGGACATGAACCGTTCGTCTGTCAGGGTCTCTACTCCACTTGGTGCGACGCGGGGTTACTCTTCCGGCGCCACATCCGGGCGCAGTTCGTGGACGAAATCCTCGAAATCATCCGCCGCCTGGAAATTCTTGTAGACGCTGGCAAAGCGCACATAGGCAACGGTGTCAATTCGCGCCAGCGACTCCATCACGATCTCGCCTATCCGGCTAGACGGTATATCCGTATCACCCATGCTTTCCAGCCTGCGCACGATGCCCGATATCATCTGATCGATACGCTCCGGTTCGATCGGACGCTTCTGCATCGAAATGCGAATGGAGCGCTCCAGCTTGTCACGATCGAAATCTTCGCGTTTGCCGTTGGTCTTGATCACCACCAGATCGCGCAGCTGCACCCGTTCATAGGTGGTGAACCGGCCACCACATGCCGGACAGAAGCGGCGCCGACGGATCGCGACGTGATCCTCTGCCGGGCGCGAGTCTTTGACCTGAGTATCGATATTTCCGCAGAACGGGCAGCGCATCTGCCGTCTCCCTCATACTATCCGACCGTAGATTGTGCACAAGACAGCACACTTACCCACAACTATAGGGCAGCCTCTACCGATTGGGTAGTGGGGAATTTACGCCGCAAGATGAAGCGGTCAGGACAGATGGGCGACGACCCTGCGCAGATGCGGTGCGCGGCGGTGTTCGAACAGATAAATGCCCTGCCAGGTGCCCAGCATCAGCTGACCATTCGAAACCGGGATCTGCAGGCTCACCGGCATCATTGCCGCCTTGATATGGGCGGGCATGTCATCGGGGCCTTCATAGGTGTGGCGCAGATAGGACATGGCGGGATCGCTGGAGGGCGGCACCAGCCGATGGAAAAACGCTTGCAGATCATCCTGCACCTCGGGGTCGGCGTTCTCCTGGATCAGCAGAGAACAGGAGGTATGCTGAACAAACAGGGTGAGCAGCCCGCCATGCCCCGCGGGCAGCAGCGACCGCACGTCGGCGGTAAACTCATACAGACCCGCACCGCGGGTGGAGATTTCAAGAATGGATTGCATCAGAGCGGATCAAGGGTTCAGAAACGGAATGGCTGGATGACCTTTCTGCAGTATTTCCACGCCCCTGTCAGCGACTTGCTGTAACCGACTTTCAAAAGATCGGTGATGACATTGTTCTCGTATGGCTGAATGCCCGAAGCCGCCGGATCGAGGGTGAAGGTTGCGGTCGACGGGGCGCCGGACACCGTCCCGCGGTGGAACCCTTGAGCCACATAGATCCTCGTCTTCCATGCCACCCCCTGCCGCCTGTAGAAATCGGCAGCGGCACACCAATATTGCTCCTTTGGCGCGGATCTGCGGGAGAACACCTCCAGCTCATAGGCGCTGATCGGATCGCCCTCGATCCCATTGATGGCCCGAAACGACGCCGCCGAGGCAGGCAGGCTCAGCAGGAGGGACACTGCCGCAACCGGCAACCATCTGGCTTTCATATGTTTTCTCCACAGTCCATTCAGCAGGCCTATCCTTGCACAGGCCCTTGGTCACAGTCACTTCAAAACTCTGAAACCAAGCCCCGCCAGACAGGGCCCGATCAGCCTTTCATCAACGCCCGGCCCATTGGTCACACAGTTTGCCACCGTCGCGCACGGTCATGAACTGGCCGACCGCCAATTCGTCGACCGATGTCATGACAGAGGCAGGAACCGGCAACGATTGCTCATTCAGTGTGAAATGGACCGTCTCACGCGATGCCGCAGCCACGCCCGGTCCGCGCTCGCGGTAAACATAGACCGGATCCTGCCAGTCTGCCTTCAGCTCGCGCCGGGCATAATCGGACGCCCCGCACCAGACATCCCAACTGAAATTGGTACTGCCATTGCGCGGCGAGACTTCAAAAACATCCTCGTTCAGCGCCACGGCCTGATCCCCCAGAACCGATCCCAAATAGCCCGGCTCCACGGAACACGCCGCCGTGAAACCAAACAGTGCAACAACCAGAGCTTTCTTCATTTTCCAGCACCCCCTGCAATCATCTGCACCGCACATGCGGCGAGACCTTCACAGAAAGGTAGTCTGATCGGACATGTCGGCCAGAATGCACCCCCGGCCACGCCCTGCCCCGCGGCTATCCAGCCTGGGTTCAGAACTCAAAACTGTTGAAGTTACACTGGTTTTCCGCGCTGCGCACAGTCAGACTCTGACCCGGCTCAAACGCATTGATCCGCACGATGGCCTGCTGCGCCACCGGTGTAGCCGGTGGTTTCAACGTGAAGAGCACGGTGACAGCCCGCTCCGAGACAACCCCTTCGCCGAGACCCCGGTAGACATAGACCGGATCAGTCCAGCCCGCGCCCAGAGACCGGCGGGCATAATCAGCCGCGTTGCACCAATATCCAGGCAGGTATCCCATATCCATCAGGGCGACTTCAAAAACACCGTCTTCGACCGCGTAAACGCGCTCTCCCCGTGTGGTGAAGAAATAGTCGTTTTCTATTCCGCAACCGGACAGCGCTGCGGCGCAGGTCAGTCCCAAAACCCAAAGTCGTTTCATCGCGCGCCCATCCTTACCACACAGTGTTCCGGCGCTCATGATACTACAAGACGGCTGACTGCCAATGACATTGATCAAAGATTTAGGCGATGCACAGGCCCGCCCGAGACCTGATCAGCCGCGTTTGGGAAAGGGGATGATTGTGGCGCTCTGACGGGGGCCAAAGGACATCTCAAGAATATCCAGCACATCCGCGTCCTGCCGCTCGCTGCCTTCGCCAAATTCAGCCCGCGCCCAATCGAGCATGGCAACACGGGTTTCTTTTTCGCCCATGTTTTCCAGCTCATCGCGGTGATCGCGCATGGCTTCGACCAGAAACTGGTTCGCGTCTGTGACGCTCTGCAACGTCTTCAGCTTTTCTTCCAAGGCGACCAGCGCCTCGCTCATGTTCGAATAAGCAGCCATCGTTCCGCAGTCTCCGTGAACACCCCAACACGGAAAATCCTAGGCGCAGGGTTAACGGATCACAAGCCAGCGGTTACCAAATGGTTAACGCCGGGCGCTCAATCGTCTGAGCTCTGCCTGATGCCGCATCTGGATCGGGCATTCCGCACGGTTGTGCTCGCCCCCAGTTGCGGGCCCCATGTGCTGTTACGCGCGCCGGCCCCCTCGGCCTGAGCAAGTGGGCCAAGCGAAAACTGCGCGGCGGATTTACTGTCGGATGTGACACCGGGCCCGGCGCCGCTGACAACATAGACGCGGGCATTGTCCGGCGCGCCCAGTTCAAATCGTGCATATTGCCCAGCCCCGCACCAAAGGCCGTTTATTTCTTCACCGGGGCGCGGAATAACCTCGAATACCGAGGCGGTAACCGGGTTCACCCGCACGCCGCCGATTGTGACATAGCCACCGCCCTCCTGTTGTGCACAGCCCGACAGGCAAAGCAGCAGAATTCCAGACATCCAGGTTTTCATCATAACATCCCCGCCTTTAGGCAACCGCGGACCCCGTCGCAATTTCCCGGCCTCGTTAACCGATCCCAACACAGAGGACGTCGCCAGCAACAAAGCAGCCGCATCCCGCGCTGGGGAAACAAAAAGGCGCCCCGAAAGGCGCCCTTTTTATTATTGATCCAAGAAGCTGCGCAGCTTGCGGCTGCGGCTCGGGTGCTTCAGTTTCCTGAGCGCCTTGGCTTCGATCTGGCGGATCCGCTCGCGGGTCACGCTGAACTGCTGACCGACTTCCTCCAGCGTGTGGTCGGTGTTCATGCCGATGCCAAAACGCATCCGCAGAACCCGTTCTTCACGCGGTGTCAGCGAGGCCAACACGCGGGTGGTGGTCTCTTTCAGGTTTTCCTGAATGGCGCTGTCCAGCGGCAGAACCGCGTTCTTGTCCTCGATGAAATCGCCCAGCTGCGAATCTTCCTCGTCGCCGATCGGCGTTTCGAGGCTGATCGGCTCCTTGGCGATCTTCATCACCTTGCGGACTTTTTCCAGCGGCATCTGCAGCTTTTCGGCCAGTTCTTCCGGCGTCGGCTCGCGGCCGATCTCGTGCAGCATCTGGCGACCAGTGCGGACCAGCTTGTTGATCGTTTCGATCATGTGGACAGGAATACGGATGGTCCGCGCCTGATCCGCAATCGACCGGGTGATCGCCTGACGGATCCACCAGGTCGCATAGGTCGAGAACTTGTAGCCACGGCGGTATTCGAACTTGTCGACCGCCTTCATCAGGCCGATGTTGCCTTCCTGAATGAGATCAAGGAACTGCAGACCGCGGTTGGTGTATTTCTTGGCGATCGAGATAACCAGACGCAGGTTTGCCTCGACCATTTCTTTCTTGGCCTGACGGGCTTCTTTTTCGCCCTTCTGAACCTGCTGCACGATGCGGCGGAATTCCGAGATATCCAGGCCAACGTACTGACCCACCTGCGCCATGTCGGCGCGCAGCTCTTCGACCTTGGACGTGGAGCGGTCGATGAACATCTGCCAGCCACGACCAGGCTTCTCAGCCATTTCGGCCAGCCAGTTCGGGTCCAGCTCGCGGTTGCGGTAGGCTTCGACGAATTCACGACGGTTGATACGGGCCTGGTCTGCCAGTTTCACCATCGAGCTGTCGATCGACATCACCCGGCGGTTAATGCCGTAGAGCTGGTCGATCAGGGCCTCAATACGGTTGTTATGCAGGTGAAGCTCGTTCACCAGGAGCACAATTTCCGCACGCAGCGCCTGATAGGTCGCCTCGGCCTCGGCCGAGAAGGACCCGTCTTCGTTCAGGGTGGCCGAAATCCGGCTGTCCTGCATTTCCGACAGCTGGGCGTAATCCGAAGAGATCTGTTCCAGTGTGATCAGAACCTTGTCCTTCAGTGCTGCTTCCATAGCAGCAAGGGACATGTTCGCCTGTTCGTCTTCGTCGTCGTCATCATCCTTGGCAATCGGGTTGCCGTCGGCGTCCAGCTCGGGGCTGGCTTCTTCGGTCTTTTTGACCTCAACGCCGGATGTGTCGACCACTGGCTCTGCCACATCGCCGTCTTCGTCCATCTGGTTGCCAAAGGTGGCCTCCAGATCGATGACGTCGCGCAAGAGAATGTCTTCGGACAGAAGTTCGTCGTGCCAGATGGTGATCGCCTGGAAGGTCAGCGGGCTTTCGCACAGACCCGCGATCATCGTGTTGCGGCCGGCCTCGATCCGCTTGGCGATGGCAATTTCGCCCTCGCGGCTCAGCAGTTCGACCGACCCCATTTCGCGCAGGTACATGCGCACCGGATCATCGGTGCGGTCCAGCTTTTCAGCTGCGGCGCCGGCAACAGCGACCTCACGGTTGCTTTCGGTAGTCGCCAGTTCGGTCGAGCCCTTCTGCTCTTCCTCTTCGGCTTCCTCGTCTTCAATGATGTTGATGCCCATCTCGGACAGCATCGACATCACGTCTTCGATCTGTTCCGAGTTGACCTGATCCGGCGGCAAGACCTGGTTCAGCTGATCATAAGTGATGTAGCCCTTCTCGCGCGCCTCGGCGATCATCTTCTTGACCGCGGCTTGGCTCATATCAAGCGAGATTTCGGCTTCCTGATCGTCAGGTTTGCGGTCGTCGGTATCTTTGGCGGCCATTCATTGCTCCTGTTCAGGCATGCGGGCGATTCGGCTTGCGCGAATCATTCAGCACTCTGTGGTGATTCGCCACCACGTTTACCCGTTTTTTTCACGCTCTTCCTTAGCAAAACGACTCAGCGCCGTTTGCGGGAAAAATCAATTCCATCCATCAACGCGCTAAAGCTGTCCCGCTCTTCCCGGTTCAGCCGCGCACCATTGTCAGCGATATCAAACTGCGCCTTGTCCTCATTCTGGCTCCGCACCGCCTTGTTGCGCGCTTCCGCAGCCTGGCTCAGGCGCCAGGTTACGGCCTCGTCGGCAAGGCCGGACAGGTCCTCTTCGGCTTCGGCAAGCTCTGCTTCCAACCCGCGCCGCGCGTCCAGTTTGGCAAATTCGCCAGACAGGGTCAGACTGGCGGTTTCCATATCACCGGGATTGCGCAGGCAGGGGCTGATTGCCACATGGCGAAGGCCAAAGAGGTTTTCAAGGGCGTAGGGCCCCAAAGAATATTCAATTTCTTCGCGCAACCGGTCCGGCGCATCAATGCCAAAGCGCAGCACCATATCGCGCATCACCGCCATTTCCGGATCGCTGCATTCCATTCGTTCCAGCTGCATTTCAAATTCGGCAATGACGGTTGGGGTCACGATGACGGTCGACAGGATCACCTCTTCGCGCATCTTCACAAAAGAGGCATCGTCCCCGGCCGAGGCCAGAAGCGAGGATTTTGTGCTCTGCAGGGGCACCGGAGGCGGCCCACCAGCACGCCAGGGCGCACGCCCGCCATCGCGGAAACCGCCGCGTTTTTTGAAACTGCCGCCACCGCTGTCGCGGTTGCCGCGAAACAGCTGCCAGCGCATTTCCTTGATGTCATCGCCATAGTGTTTGCGGATTGACGGATCACGGATCAGCTTGATCTTTTCGCGCAGAGCCTTGTCCAGGGCGGCCTTGCGTTCGGGGCTGTCATAGACCTTGCCCTCGATCTCGCGCTGCCACAGCAGGCGCACCATCGGCTGCGCCTTATCCAGTACCGCCTGCACCGCGGCCGGGCCTTCGGCACGCAACAGATCATCCGGGTCCTTGCCCTCGGGCATCACCGCAAAGCGCAGGGATTTACCGGCCTCCAGCAGCGGCAGCGCCAGATCAATCACCCGCATCGCAGCGCGGATCCCGGCCTTATCGCCGTCCAGTGCAATGATCGGTTCATCCGACATCCGCCACATCATCAACAGCTGGTTTTCGGTAACAGCCGTGCCCAGCGGCGCGACTGAGGACGGAAACCCGGCCTCGGCCAGCGCGATCACATCCATATAGCCTTCGGCGACGATCAACGGCGCGCCGCGCCCCGAAGCTGCCCGCGCGGGCCCGTGGTTGTAAAGACTGCGGCCCTTGTCGAACAGGTCGGTCTCGGGCGAGTTCAGGTATTTAGCGTTGTCATTGGGATCCATCGCGCGGCCACCAAATGCAATCGCACGGCCCCGCGCATCGCGGATCGGGAACATGATCCGGTTGCGAAACGTATCATAGGGCTTCTTGCCTTTGTTCGACGGCTTGGCGAGGCCGGCCCCCATGATCAGGTCTTCGGGGACGTTCTTGCCGCGCAGATGATCCCAGAGATGCTGCCAACCATCCGGAGCAAAGCCGATCTCCCAGCGATCCAGCGCATCCGTGGTCAGACCACGCTTGGCCAGATAGGCGCGCGCCTCGGTGGCGGCATTGGTTTTCAGCTGCAGGCGGAAAAACTGCACCGCCTGTTCCATCACCTCGGCCAACAGGCTGCGGTGATCCTGCTTTTCCTGTGCCTTCGGATCGCGTTTGGGCATTTCCATCCCGGCTTCGGTGGCGAGGATCTCAACCGCCTCCATGAAACCGACATTCTCGGTCTCCTGGATGAACTTCAGCGCGTCCCCTTTGGCCTGACAGCCAAAGCAGTAATAGAATCCCTTGCGATCATCGACGTGAAAGGACGCGGTTTTTTCGTGATGGAACGGGCATGGCGCCCACATATCGCCCTTGCCGGGAACCGACTTGCGCTGATCCCACATGACCTTGCGGCCCACAACATCAGACACGCTGACGCGGGTGCGCAACTCATCAAGGAATCCGGGGGGCAGGGACATGTGGGCCAATCTGACAGGAAATGCCGGTTAGGAAAAGAGCAACCGGCAAGCTCTGTGCCGGGTCAGCCCTTGATCTGCGCGATGCAGAGGTCCTTCCACACAGCGGACAGGTCATCATTACGGATCACCTTCATCTTCTGCTCATAGACCCAAGGCGCCATCAACGGGATAGCGGCGTTGTAGTTTTCCGGCCATTCGGGGTTGGTGGCGGCGATGGCTTCGGGCACATCGCGTTCTTTCACCCGGTCGAGCCGCGCCTGCTGCACGGCAGCGACAACATCTGCCTGATAGGCACAGCTTTGTTCCGGTGTTTCCGCCGCCAGCAGCGGTGTGGCAGCAAGAGAGGCAATCAGGGCAAGGCGCAGTTTCATCGGTCAGCTCCGGATGATTCACAAGGGTTGCCGCCCAGTTTAGCCCCGCGCGGCAACCGCTTCCATCGCTGTTTTCAGATCATGCACCAGCGTCTGCGCCATCGAACGGAAAACCATCACCACAAAGGCGCTTTCACCTACCTTGGTGATCGATCCCATCATATGCGCCACCTCGCTGCGCGCCGTGTGTCCGCGCTTGAAAACCGAAGGGCGCAGATCGGCTGGTGTCAGACGCGCCAAAACCTCCGCTGCCTGTTCGCCCTCCAGCCGCACAACGGCCCATCCGTCGCTTTGATCCGTCAGGGCCGCATGATCCGCCAGCGAAGCATCCGCCGCAGGCCCCATCAACAGTGCCATATCGCGCGAAAACCAAATGGCCCGGTTGCCGGCCTTGCCAGTGCTGCGCCCCGGCGCCGGAAACCCCATGCCATGGGATGCCTTCATGGCCGCACTCAAGACATCCATCTGGCCCTGATAGGGCGCGACTGAAGTCATCGCAGCGGGCGTTTCCTCACTCAAGGTTAGCCCGCCAACGGTCAGCGGCAGCAGGCCCGCACAGGGTGATTTTGCTATCAGTTCAGCCACGCAAGCGCCCTCCCTCGGGATCAAAGAATACCGGGTTCACCACTTCGCAGACCGCATCCAACCCGCGCATGTGATCGACCATGCGAATATGTTCGCCGATGCGCGCCTGCCCGTTCTTCAAAAAACCCAGCCCGATCATATGGCCCAGCGTCGGTGAAAACCCGACCGAGGTCACATAGCCCTGATCGTAAACCCTCTCGACCGGATCGCCTTGGGAAAAGAGATGCGCGCCGGAACTCAGCTGTTTCACCGCGCCCACCGGCTTCAACCCAACCAGGCCTTCGCGCATCGGGTCAGTCAGGCCGGGGCGCTGCGCCAGCGATTTGCCGATGAACTCTTTCTTCGTCGACAGCATCTTTTCCATGCCCAGATCATGCATGGTCACGGTGCCGTTGATCTCGGCATGGGTGATAAAGCCCTTCTCGATGCGCAGCACGTTCAGCGCTTCCATACCATAGAGCCCACCGCCCAGCGCCTCGGCCCGCGCGGTCAGGGTGCGAAACAGGCTGTCGCCATAGCGCGCAGGCACCGCGATCTCATAACCCTCTTCACCAGAGAAGGAGATCCGGAACAGCCGTCCTTTCACCCCCATCACTGACATCTCGCCACAGCCCATGAAGGGGAAGGAGGCGCTGTCGATCTGACTGTCCAGCAGCCCGTTCAACAATGCGCGCGCCTTGGGTCCGGCAACCGCAAACTGCGCCCAGTGTTCAGTGGCCGAGGCAATCCGCACATCCCATTCGGGGCGCAGCGCTTGCAGCACAAACTCCAGATGCGCCATCACCTGCCCGGCGGCAGCGGTGGTTGTGGTCATCACATAATGGGTCTTGCCCAGCCGCGCGGTGGTGCCATCATCCATGATGAAGCCATCCTCGCGCAGCATCAGCCCATAGCGCACCCGGCCTTCTTTCAGGGTCGAGAACATGCCGGTGTAGACAAAATCCAGCAGCTTGGCCGCATCCGGCCCCTGAATGTCGATCTTGCCAAGAGTGGAGACATCGCAGACGCCCACGGCCTCGCGCACCATGGTGACCTCGCGGTCACAGGACTGGCGCCAATTGGTCTCTCCCGGTTTCGGGAAATAGCCCGCCCGGTACCACAGCCCGACTTCCAGCTGCTGCGCACCCCGTTCTTCGGCCACCCCATGCGAAGTCAAAAAACGTTGCGGCTTGAACCCCATGTCCGTGGCCCCGGCCCCCATCGCGCCGATGGACACCGGCGAAAATGGCGGGCGAAATGTGGTGGTGCCAGTTTCCGCAATACCGCGCCCGGTGGCATCGGCCAGCACCGCCAAAGCGGCCACGTTGGAATTCTTGCCCTGATCCGTCGCCATGCCTTGGGTGGTGTAGCGTTTCATATGTTCGACCGAGCGGAAGTTTTCCGTTGCCGCCTGCTGCACGTCCTTGACGCTCACATCGTTCTGGAAGTCCAGCCAGGCGCGCCCCTTGCCCGGCACCGCCCAGAGCGCGGTGATCCGGTAGGGATCATCCTGCGCCTGCGGCACGTCGACGTCCGGCGCCTTGATCCCCAGCTCTGCCAAGGCGGCCCTGGCCGCTTCCACACCTTCGCGCAGGGCCCCGGCGGTGGAAAACGTACCATTGCAGGCCCCGGCATAAGACAGGCCGGGCACCATGCCCACGACCGGCAAAAAGGCAGCGCTGTCGCGGTCCCAGGCCGGTCGGCCGTTCTGATGACAGGCCAGATGCACCGAGGGGTTCCACCCCCCTGACATGGCCAGACAATCGGTCTGGATCTTTTCTTCGCCAGCCACGCTGCGCACCGTGATGCTTTCAACCCGCTTGCGGCCCGACGCATTGCAGACCTGCCCGCCTTTGATGACCTTGAACAGATCAGATCCTGGTGCGTCATGGCGGCTGTCGATCAGCGCCGCCACATGCACGCCTGCCTCGGTCAGATCGCGCGCGGTGCGATGGGCGTCGTCGTTGTTGGCAAAGACCGTAACGTTCTGCCCCGGCGCTACGCCCCAGCGGTTCAGATAGGCGCGCACCGCGCCCGCAGCCATGATGCCGGGGCGATCATTGTTGCGAAACGCCACCGGACGCTCGATGGCGCCCGCGGCCAGCACCGCCTGTTTGGCAGCGATCCGCCAGAAACATTCGCGCGGCAGTCCCGGTTGGCGCAGACGGTGATGCCCCACCTTCTCCAGCGCCGCATAGGTCCCCTGATCATAAGCCCCGGCCACAGAGGTGCGCGCCATCAGCCGCACATTGCCCATGGCCTCCAGCTCTGCAATCACGCCTTCTGCCCAAAGATGCGCGGGCTGGCCGTCCACCTCCTCGGTCTCGGCCAGCATCCGCCCGCCCATGCGGCTGTCTTCTTCGGCCAGGATCACATCCGCGCCCGCGCGGCCCGCGACCAAAGCCGTCATCAGCCCCGCAGGACCAGAGCCGATCACCAGAAGATCGCAATGGGCATAGGCCTTCTCGTACAGGTCCGGATCTGCAGCGCCCGACAGGGCCCCAAGCCCCGCTGCGCGGCGGATCATCGGCTCATAGAGCTTTTCCCAGAAAGCGGCGGGCCACATGAAGGTCTTGTAATAGAAGCCCGCCCCGAGGAAGGGCGCCGCCAGATCATTCACCGCCATCACATCATGCTCGACCGTTGGCCAGCAGTTCTGACTGCGCGCCTCCAGCCCGTCAAACAGCTCCTGCACGGTGGCGCGGGTGTTTGGATCCTGCTCCGCACCGCTGCCCACTGTCACCAGCGCATTCGGCTCTTCGCTGCCCGCCGTCAGAATGCCGCGCGGCCGGTGATATTTGAAGGACCGCGCGACCAGATGCACATCATTGGCCAAAAGCGCCGAGGCCAGCGTATCGCCCTCCAGCCCCATCATCGGCCGCCCGTTGAAAGTGAAGGAGACGCTCGGCCCGCCTTCATAAAGGCCTTTGCCCGGAACCCTCATCGCTTGCCCCCCAGATCCGCGCCCGAAGCCAGCTCCGAGCCCAGCATCGCATGGGTCACCGTGTTGCGGGTGACGACAATCCAGGCGCTGCAACCCATCTCGTGATACCACAGCTCCCGCGTCACCCCGGCCGGATTTTCGCGCAGGTGCACATAGGCGTCCCAATCCTCCAGATCCGCGCCAGCCTCAGGCCGCGCCAAGGCCGCCTCCTTATAGGTGAACTCGCGGCGGTCCCGTTCGCCGCAGACCGGACAAGTGATCCTCATGTGCCCTGCCCTTTCATCTTTTCAAAAATACTCCGGGGGTGAGGCCGCAAGGCCGAGGGGGCAGCGCCCCCTGCGCCGGCCTGCGTCACAGGCTTAGTGCAGATTATGCTGCGCACCGGTTCCCTCCTCATCCATCAGGCCCACACCAGTGCGGAACCGGTCCAGTTTGAACTTGGTCGCCGCCCCATGCGGGCGGTCGGTGGCGATCAGATGGGCATAGGCATTGCCCGATCCCGGCGTTGCCTTGAAACCGCCATAGCACCAGCCGCAATTGAGGTAGAGACCGTCGATGGGCGCATGGTCAATAATGGGCGATCCATCCGGCGTCATATCCATGATGCCGCCCCAGCTGCGCAACAGCCGCGCCTTGCCCACCGCTGGCACCATCGCCATGAAGCTTTCCATCGTATGCTCCACCATCGGCAGGTTTCCCCGCGCCGCATAAGAGCTGTAGAGATCCAGATAAGAACCAAAGACCAGCCCGCCCTTGTCCGACTGGCTGATATAGAGGTGCCCTTCGGCAAAGGTGATCACGTGGTCAACCAGCGGCTTGATCCCTTCCGACACAAAGGCCTGCAGGATGTGGCTTTCGATTGGCAGGGTCAGCCCTGCCATTGCCGCCACCTGCCCGGAGCGGCCAGCGGCCGCCAGCGCCACTTTCTTGGCCCGGATCACCCCGCGCGAGGTCTGCACGCCGGTCACCTTGCCACCCTCAACATCGATGCCCCTCACTTCGCAATTCTGGATCAGATCCACACCGCGCATATCCGCTCCACGGGCAAAGCCCCAGGCCACGGCATCATGGCGCGCGGTGCCGCCGCGGCGGTGGAACAAGCCGCCCTGAATGGGAAAGCGATTGTTGTCGAAATTCAGAAACGGCGCCATCCTGCGCAGCTGGCCCCGATCCAGCAGCTCTGCATCGTCGCCCTGATTGATCATCGCATTGCCGCGCCGCACGATGGCATCACGCTGGCCGTCATTGTGAAACAGATTGATGATCCCGCGCTGCGACATCATTGCGTTGTAGTTCAACTCCTGCTCCAGCCCCTCCCAGAGCTTCAGCGAGTGCGAGTAGAACTCGGAATTGCCGGGCAGGTAATAATTGCCACGTACAATGGTGGTATTGCGCCCGACATTGCCGCCGCCCAGATAGCCCTTTTCAACAACGGCCACATTGGTGATGCCGTGTTCAGCCGCCAGGTAATAGGCCGTCGCCAACCCATGGCCTCCGCCGCCGATGATCACCACGTCATATTCGGATTTCGGCTCCGGATTGCGCCAATGGGGCGTCCAGCCCTTGTTGCCCGTCAGCCCTTCCTTCAGCACCCGCCAGCCTGAAAACCGCATGGCCATTTCCCCCGAAAACAATAACCGGACGATCAGGAGTACGCGCCCCCTGCCCCGACAAAATCCTATCCGGTTTCCCGGCCCGCTCCTATCTTTTTTCAAAAGACAGAGGCAGCGCGCGGGTCTCCGCTTTCAGCGAGAACACAGGTTCTGGGCAGAGATGTCTAGTCCTCAAAACGACGAAAGGCGCCGTTTTCCATCTGCCAAACAAAAAGCGGCGGGCCAGTGCCCGCCGCCTTAATACAATTCTTGCGCCCTAGCTCAGAGCCCTTTGGCCCGGTAGCTGGCCGCCACCTTATCGATCGAGACCAGATAGGCGGCCGTGCGCAGATCATCCACGTCATCGCGGCTGTGCCAGACCTCACGCATCGATTGATAGGCAATGCGCATGGTATCATCGAGACCGGAGCGCACCAGTTCCAGCTCACCGGCGCCGCGCAGATACTTCTCTTTGAAGTCCGGCGACATTTGCCACTGGCCCGCCATCACATCCTGCAGCGCCTGCAATTCGTTGATGACCAGCTCATGGCGCGCCTCTTCCTGACGGCGCTGCATGCGGCCGAAACGAATATGGCTGAGGTTTTTGACCCACTCAAAATAGGACACCGTCACACCGCCGGCGTTGGCATACATATCCGGAATGATCACGGTGCCCTTTTCGCGCAGAATGTCATCCGCACCAGCCGTGATGGGGCCGTTTGCTGCCTCAATGATCAGCGGTGCTTTGACGTCAGCTGCATTGGACATGTTGATCACGCCTTCAAGCGCCGCTGGCACCAGAATATCGCAGTCTTCCTCTAGCAGGGCAGCCCCGTTTTCCGAATAGGTCGCATCGGGGAAGCCTTTGACGCCGCCATGCTGGACAATCCACTGACGCACCGCGTCCACGTCCAGACCTTGAGCGTTGAACAGACCACCATCGCGTTCAATGACGCCGGTCACGCGGGCACCATCTTCGCTGCTCAGGAATTTGGCAGCGTGATAGCCCACATTGCCCAAGCCCTGCACAATCACCCGCTTGCCGTCCAGTGACCCTTCGAGCCCGGCTTTTTCCATGTCACGTTTGTCACGGAAAAACTCCTGCAGCGCATATTGCACGCCGCGGCCCGTGGCCTCGACCCGGCCCGAGATGCCACCAGAGTTCAGCGGCTTGCCGGTGACACAGGCGCGTGCGTTGATGTCGGTGGTGTTCATCCGCGCATATTGGTCGGCGATCCAGGCCATTTCACGTTCGCCGGTGCCCATGTCGGGGGCGGGCACGTTCTGGCTGGGGTGGATCAGATCGCGTTTGGCCAGCTCATAGGCGAAACGACGGGTGATCTGTTCCAGCTCATATTCTTCATAGTCACGCGGATCGATGCACAAGCCCCCCTTGGAGCCACCAAAAGGCGCTTCGACAAGGGCGCATTTATAGGTCATCAGCGCCGCCAGCGCCTCTACCTCATCCTGATTCACGCTGGGCGCGAAGCGGATACCGCCCTTGACCGGCTCCATATGTTCGGAATGCACAGACCGGTAGCCGGTGAAGGTCTTGATGTCGCCGCGCAGGCGTACCCCGAAACGCACCGTGTAGGTGGCGTTGCAGACCCGGATCTTTTCGACCAATCCAGGCGGCAGGTCCATCAGGGCAACTGCCCTGTTGAACATCATGTCCACACTCTCGCGGAAGGTGGGTTCTTTTGGACTCATCATCGGTTGATCTCCGTGATCCGTTCGACTCGATACGTTGCGTTGACAGACTATCCATCAACCTATGACAACATATTTACAAAGCGCCAGTTTTTTAGGCATTTTAGGAATATGGTTTTGGGTAAGTTAACGTAAGGATTCGCCGTAAAGCCTCGGCAAAGAGTCTTTATTTCCGGTTCGGAAACAGAAAGCGGCGACCCTGGCGTTTGTCACCCAGAAGACCCTTAATCCCCTGCTTTTCAGCCACTTTACCGCCCCATTTCCGCCATCTTCATCAAGCATTAATAGATGGAAATAAGGAAATTTTACACCCAAGGAGACCGCTGTTTCCAAGGGTCGGAACAGAGGTTCTACAATGTACACTCTATTGCGATCGACAACTGCTATTGTGGTTCCGCGAGCCCGCAGCTTGGGAACTCAGATCAACCGATTTGCGCGTGACGATTCCGGCGTTCTGGAAGCGCCCACACTCATATTTGCGGTGCTTATGCTCGCAGTAGGAGGTCTGGGTGTTGACCTGATGCGCCTAGAACGTGACCGCACCCTTTTGCAATACACAATGGACCGAGCTGTACTTGCCGCGGCCGATCTTGATCAGCCGCTCTCCCCTCCCGAGGTGGTCGAAGATTACCTGACCAAGGCGGGGCTGGGCGACTATTATCAGGAGCCGACATTCGATTCCGGCATCGGCTACCGCTGGGTCGAAGGCACCATCGATACCACATTCCCCGTCCAGTACATGAAGCTGGCCGGCGGCGACGACCTACCGCTGAGCGTCACCTCCCGTGCGGAAGAAAGCATCGACAGTGTCGAGATTTCTCTGGTTCTGGACGTGTCCGGGTCGATGAACTCCACAGGGAATTCCAGTTCCTACAGCCGGCTCTACAACCTTAAAGTTGCGGCAAAGGCCTTCGTCGATACGCTGTCGGCAAATACCGAAGACGGCAAAATGTCGATGTCCATCGTGCCCTATGCCACACAGGTCTCCGGTTCTTCCGAATTCATGGATCAGTTCAACCTCACCGATGAACACCAGTATTCGAATTGTGTGAATTTCACCGGCAACAATTCGTACACATCAGAAATCACTGACCCCAACGATCCCAACAGCACCGTGGATTCCTCTGACAAGATCGCACTGGAAGCCGGGTTGCTGGACGGCGATTTCGCAACACCGTCGATTTCCACGACAGAAGAGCTGGAACGCACCATGCACTTCACCCCGTGGAGCAGCTATGACCGCCGGACCAATAGCACACCCAGACTGGTAAGCTCTCCGGTTTGCGAAGCTGACGCCAGCCGCGAAATGCTGGTTCTGCAAAAGGATCCCGATGACCTGAAGACATTCATCGGCAACCTCTGGGCAGGCGGCAATACCTCCATCGACCTCGGTATGAAATGGGGCACAGCACTGCTGGATCCCAGCACACGCCCGGCCATCGCGGCCCTGTCGTCGGGCACGGATGCCAGTGTTCCAGCGGTGTTTAGCGAGCGGCCTGCCGACTACACGGATGGTGACACGCTCAAGATCATCGTGCTGATGACCGATGGGCAGAACACCTCGCAGTATTACATCGAAGACGACCATCGTCGCGGCGATTCAGATGTTTGGTATAACTCATACAAAAAGAACTACTCGACCCTGAATCCCAGCACCGGCAAATACTACTGGCACCACAACAACAGTTATTGGCACTCCGTGCCCTATGGCGAAAGCTCCAGCCACTCCGGCACCGCCGAACGGCTGAGCTATGCGGATCTTTGGGCCTATACGCCGCTGAAATACGTGTATCGCTATCTGTATGACGACTGGATGAGCAATTCGGCAGCGAAGAGCACCTGGTACTACGGCGTCTATGACAGCTACGGCAACTCAACCAAGAACAACCGCACCCAGGCCATCTGTGACGCGGCCAAGGCACAGGGCATCATCGTCTACACCATCGGCTTTGAAGCCCCAACGGATGGGCAGCGCGTCCTGAAAGCCTGCGCCAGTTCGCCGGCTCACTACCAGAACACAAGCGGCTCTGGGATCTCTGACGCATTCGCGTCGATCGCCACCTCCATCCGCCAGCTGAGGTTGACCCAATGACACGCAACCTGAAAACCTGCCTGAAGAGTTTCCTAAGCGAAAAAGACGGCTCCGCGGCGATAGAATTCGTTTTCATCTTTCCGTTGTTCCTCTTCGTTTTCTTTTCCTCCATCGAACTTGGGCTGATCACTGCCCGTCAGTCGATGCTGGAACGGGCACTGGACCAGACCGTGCGGGACATCCGCCTTGGCACCGGTGAGGCACCCCAGCACGATGAAATCCGCGATTCGATCTGTGAAAGGTCGCTCTACACTCAGGATTGTGCCAACTCGGTCAAACTGGAGATGGTGCAGGTCGATCCCTATGACTGGGACACACCGCCCCAGGCGCCAGACTGCGTGGACACTGTCGAAGTGGTTCAGCCGGTGCGAAACTTCACCAATGGTCAGTCCAATGAACTGATGTTTCTACGCGCCTGCCTGAAGTTCGAACCCATCTTCCCATTCTGGGGTTTGGGTGGACATTGGGCCAAAGATGATGACGACCGCATCAGCCTCTTTGCATCCTCAGCCTTTGTTCAGGAGCCGAGATAAGTCATGCCCAGAATTATGCCTCAAAAACTGAAGACCTTTGTCCGCGATGAAGAGGGCAGCTCCGTTGTGGAAATGTGTTTCTACCTGCCGATGCTGGTCTTCATCTTCGTCGCCATGTTCACCTATTTCGATCTGTTCCGTCAGCAGACGGTGAACCTGAAGGCGGCCTATACGATATCGGACCTGATCTCGCGCGAGACAGAAGAGATCAACGACACCTATATCGACAGCATGTATAACCTGCATGATCTGTTGACCCGGGTTGACACCACGATTGCACTGCGCGTTTCGGTTGTCCGCTGGGATGACGATGATCAGCGCTACTACGTGGACTGGTCCGTGCAGCGTGGCGACACGCTCACGCCCTGGACCGACAGCTCGATCTCGGACGTCAAAGATAACCTGCCGACGATGCCGGATCAGGAACGGATCATTCTTGTCGAGACCGAGAATATGGTGAATGCGGCCTTCGACCTCGGGGCCCTTCCCGGCCTGCACGATAGCCTCGGCATCCAGAATGTCAGCAGCTTTGTCTTCACCCGTCCGCGCTTTGCCTCGCAGGTGGTCTACGTCAGTGGCTACACAAGCGGAAGCGATCACGACGACGGCGGAGAAGAAGGGATCGACTAAACGTCCGACACCTCAACGCACCTCTGAACAGACAGGCCCCATCGGGGCCTGTTTTGCATTGCAGCCCGGACTTATCGGCCGCGCATGCCCGCTTCCAGCCTGCCAGCACGCACAGCAACCAGCCCTGAAAGCATATCTGCCATCCCTTTGCCCTGAACGCCGGGGGTAACGCCGCCAACCCCGACCCGACGGCCAATGCGCCACCACAAACCCGGCTGCCAAGTTCGCGACCCGGATGTTTTGAGGCGCAGAACAAAGCCGTTGGAGGGCTTGAAGGCAAAAAAGCCCCGGTCCACCGATGCGATGTCTTCCACCCGCGCAATGACGATACCTTTGCCTGTCCGCAGCTCTTCTTCGGTCAGTTCAATCCGGTCTTGTGTCGCCTGCCACAGGCGGACTGAAATCCACAAAGACACACAGCCCACCACGACCAGAAACAACAGCGCGCCAAGGGCTGCGCCCGAATTCATCGCCACATAGAGCAGCAACACGCCCAGGCCACCCATCATGCCAACACCAATAAGGCGGCGTGCCGGGGTCGGCTCCACCACGGCCAATACTTCGCTGCTCATCGCTGTCTCCTGCATAGGGCACTAAAAAACGCGCGCCCAAACAGGCGCGCGCCGAGATTTAGCCTGAATTTACAGAAACGAACAGGCCCCTGCCCGATCCGACTTGCCTCAACCAGCAGAGCGGTCGCGGATCACCACCTCATAACCGGGCTCTTCCGGCTCATCATCCACCAGCTCCTGCGGGAAACCGGGGGCGGTGACGGAGAGGCCGGTCGCCTCTTCCAGACGCTCGATCATCCGGTCCGACTGAGCCCGCTCGCCATAACGTGCCTGACCATCCTTCATCATCTCGATCATCAGCGGTGATAGCTCCAGCGGCACATTGTGACGGTCCGCCAGCGTCTGGAACAATCCGATGTCCTTCATCACCAGATCCATGGTGAAGGCCACATCGCGCGATCCCGACAGGATCAGCTGGCTTTCGGTCTCATGGGCAAAAGAGGTGCCCGACGACATCGAGATCGCCTCATAGGTCATGCCCATATCCATGCCGCAGGCCTTCATCACGGTCAGCGCCTCACAGACCGCCAGCAGGTTCATATTGGCCAGATAGTTGGTCATCACCTTGAGGATCGAGGAGTTGCCAATCTCACCCACATGCAGGATGCGCCGTCCCATGGTGGTCAGCACCGGCAGGATACGGTCGAACGTCTCGCGGTCGCAGCCCGCATAGATCGAGATATTGCCGGTATCGGCCCGGTGGCAGCCGCCCGACACCGGGCAGTCGACAGGCGCGCCGCCCTTTTCGGCGACCAGCGCACCAAGGCGTTTGACCTCGGCCACATCGGTGGTCGACATCTCCATCCAGATCTTGCCGGGTACTACATGGGGGATCATCTCACTAACCACGGCATTCGACGCCGCCGGGCTGGGCAGGCAGGTTATCACCGCATCGCAAGCCTGCATCATCTCGGCTGGGCTGCCGCCCGCCTTGGCGCCGCGGCTGACGAAATCCGCCACCAGATCAGCGTCCAGATCATGCACGGTGACATCCAGCCCGTTGCGCACCAGGCTGCCTGCCAGTTTGCCACCCACGTTGCCAAGGCCGATGAAGCCTACCTTCAGATCCGTTCCCATCGCGCTCTCCTTTATTCACGCGTTGATTTGGGTAAACGGCTAACTTGACCTCACCCAAAACAAAAACGAATAATAACACCGTCTGACCCCGGAATTATTTGCACCTCATGCCTGACCTTCCCAACCTCGTCTGGCTGCGCGCCTTTGAGGCCGCCGCCCGCCTGAAAAGCTTTACCGCTGCCGCTGTCGAGCTGAGCCTGACGCAGGCCGCCGTCAGCCATCAGGTGCGCAGTCTGGAAAAGAGCTTTGGTGCGATGCTGTTCATCCGTCATGCCCGCCATCTGGAGCTGACCGGTCTGGGCAATGCCTATTATCCCACCGTGGCGCAGGCGCTGGATGATATCGCCTATTCCACCCGCGGGCTGATCGGCCCTTCGCCATCTCGCACGGTGACTTTGCGGGCGCCGATCTCGACCTCGGTGCTGTGCATTGCGCCGCGCCTTGGGGGTTTTCACGCCAATCATCCGCAGCTGCGCATCCGGCTGGTATCCTCGGTCTGGACCGGCAGCACCCCCGAAGAAGACGTGGATATCGACCTGCGCCTTGGTCCTGCCAGCTGGTTTGGGCGACGTGCACATCTTTTGTCAGAAGAAAGCGCCATTGCCGTTGCGGCCCCGGATCAGGCCGCAGAAATCGGCAGCCTGACCGATCTGTTTGCCCAGAACCTGATCCATATTCACGGCTATCAGGACCACTGGCTGCGCCTGTCCAATCAGGAAGGCGTCACCATGGACGACCGCCGTGCAGCGCTGTTTGTCGACACCTCTCTGGCGGCAATCGAACTGGCCGCCTCGGGCGCGGGTGCCGCAATGCTGATGCACCGCTATGCGGAACCTCCCCTAATCCAAGGCAGGATTGCTCAGGTGTTTGGCGCAGAAATCCCCATGGGTCAGGGCCATTACCTGATGCCCGCCACCGGGGAAGATCCGCGTAGCACCGAGGTGTCACTAGTACGCGATTGGCTGGTCAGCCTATTCGAAAAAGATTCTATTTTAGGTTTGAAATAGATCTTGCACGGCCAAATCGCCGGCGATAGCGTCCGCCCATGGCATGGCCCAGCAACACCCCGCCCCAACGCGATGGCGACGCCGCAGCCGGCATCGATGTCACTGATGACTTCGAACCCTTCGCCCAGCGCAATGACGTCTTCACCCGCGCGTTTTACGACGACAGGGTCAAGTCGAAACACACCGATAAGTTCTTTGCCTCCTACCGGATGGAGGCGGCCCCGCGCCGTGGCGATGGCTTTACCCAGCGCGATTTCGCCCTGCGCAATGCCGCCTGGTTGATTTCGGATGTAGTGTCCAACCGCAAAGCAGCGGAGGGAATGCGCGAAGGGTTTCAGGCACCAATTCAGGCTGACACACCGGTTGCCAAAGACGCCGTGGAGATCGACGACCCGGCCAAGATGTCAGCCGAGATGAAGCGCATTGCCACCTTTTTTGGCGCTGATCTGTGCGGCATCACCGATCTGGACGACCGCTGGATCTATTCCGCCCGCGTTGACACCCGCGACATGTCGGACGCGCCGCATGATCTGCCCGAGGGGCTGAACACGGTGATTGTTCTGGGCCATGAGATGGACAAGGAACTGGTTGCCACCTACCCCTCCGCGCTGGCCGGCGCCGCCACGGGGCGCGAATACAGCCACGAAGCCTCGATCGTGATGCAGGTGGCCGCCTATATCCGCAACCTTGGCTACGAGGCGGTGCCGTCGATGAACGACACTTCGCTGGTCATTCCCTATGCGGTAAAGGCCGGGCTTGGCGAATATGCCCGCAACCAGATGGTGATCACGCCAGAGTTTGGCCCCCGCCTGCGGTTTTCCAAGATCTTCACCAACCTGCCGCTGGCCCATGACACGCCGGAACCCAAGGGGGTGAAATCCTTCTGCGACATCTGCACCAAATGCGCCGATGCCTGCCCGGTCAAAGCCCTGCCCTTTGGCCCGCCCGAGGTTGGCGGCAACAATGTCTCGGCGATCAAGGGCGTGCGCAAATGGACCTCGGACGCGGAGAAGTGCTTTTCCTTCTGGGCAAAGATGTCATCGGACTGCGCGATCTGCATGCGGGTCTGCCCGTTCAACCGCGACTTCGGGAAGCTGAAACACCGGCTATGGCTGAAACTGGCACTCAGCCCTTGGCGCAAACTGGCGCTGCGACTGGCCAAGGATCACGGGGCGCGCAAAAAACCCGGTGAGTGGTGGGCCGGATCGGCCGATAAATAGGCGCGCGCGCAGGATGGTGCCTCACGATAAAGCAGGCGCAAATACAGCCTGCGGCTCTTTCAAACCCTTTAGGCGCCGCGGTTCAAGCGCCCGGCCTTTCAACCCCACGAGATCTCGAAACACTTGCGACACCAGCAGCGGTTCATCTTCGGGGCCGCAAAGCCCCGCAATCCGAGCGGCCAGATTCACATCGCGCCCAATCACCGTGTAGTCCAGCCGCATGCCAGAGCCGACATTACCAAAAGCAACCTCGCCGAAATGCAGGGCAACGCCAGCCTCGAACCGGGCATCGTCGGCCACTTTGGCAAGCCCCGCCCGCGCCGCCGCCAGCGCCCGTGCACAGGTGTCGTTGCCTGCACCTTCGGCGCGAAAGATTGCCAGCACGCCATCGCCCATGAATTTCAGCACCTCGCCACCGGCCTCTTCCACCGCCGGAACAATACAGTCGAAATAGGCATTGAGCAGGCTGGCCGCCTGCTCTGCTGTCATCTCGGCCGTCAGCTCGGTGAACCGGCGCATGTCGGCAAACAGAATGGCCGAGCGGATATGCACCACCTCGCCGCGATGGACGTCCCCTTTGATGATCCGCTCACGCGGTTCTTCACCGACATATATCCGCAGCACTTCGTTCATGGCGCGGGTGGTTGTCAGGATCTCCTGACAGGCGGCCAGGGCCGGGAACACCGCCCGCAGAAAGGCGAAATCCTGCGGCGAGAACCCATCCGGGGATGTGGTGGCAAAGCTGAAGGTGCTGGCCAGTCCGGTCTTCTGAAACACCGGCGCCATGATGTAGTGGGTCAGCCCGGCCTCTTTCAGTTCGGCCACGATGTCATAGGTTTCATCCGGCGTGTCCGGCAGCCACAGGGTCACCCATTGGCCGGTCTCATGGGCGTCAGCGGCAGGTGAGCGGGCATATCCTTCGCCAGAGGCCTGATTATAGGGAAAGAGATAGCTGCGCGCGCCCTTGCCACGCTCCCAAAAGCGGGCGCTGGCGGCCGCCTCGGCATGCAGCAACGGCACAATGGACGTGGCACGGTCCAGCGGCACGCCGGCCGCGCGGATGCGTTCCGACATTTCGGTCAGCACCTCATCGGCATCCGTGGCCTGCATCGCCTCGCCCAGCATATAGCCCATAAGGTCCAGCGCAGCGGCCTGCCGGGCCGGGTCCAGGCTGGCAATTGAATCTTTGCGCATATCCATGATCAGAACCCTAGCACTGCCAATGCATCTGACAACAGCTGTTCATTGGCGCACAAACGCCGTTTGCCGCTGCCCGTTTTCGCACGACCCCGCACAGCCTATTTAGAGGTCAGCGCAGCAATTCAGAAGGCAGTCTCATGTCCCTCAGACCGGTACTCGAAACGCGAACAGCTCAGCCCACGATGGAGGGTGCGGGCGTGCATCTGCACCGCGCATTTGGCTTTCAAGATCCCTCGGAACTGGACCCGTTCCTGCTGTTTGACGACTTTCGCAACGACGACCCGGAGCATTTCATCAAGGGTTTCCCTTGGCATCCCCACCGCGGCATCGAAACCATTACCTATGTTCTGGCAGGCGAGGTCGAACACCAGGATTCGCTTGGCAACGAGGGCACATTGGGGGCGGGCGACGTGCAGTGGATGACCGCCGGATCGGGCATCCTGCATCAGGAAATGCCCGCCGGAAATCTCAAAGGTCAGATGCACGGGTTCCAACTGTGGGGCAATCTGCCTGCCGCCGACAAGATGTGCGCGCCGCGCTATCAAGATGTGCAGTCGGGCGATATCCCCGAGGTGATCGACGATGACGGCACCAAGCTGCGCGTGATCACCGGCGAATTCTGGGGCAAACGCGGGCCGGTCGACGGCATCGCCGCCGACCCGCAGTATCTGGACATATCAGTACCGGCCGGGGTGAAGAAGACCTTCAAGATCGACACCTACCGCCGCGCCTTTGCCTATATCTTCGAAGGCAGCGGGGCCTTCAGCGATGCCGCGACCCCGCAGGGTGTGCTGCTGGAAAAGGAAGTGGCAGGCGAAGAACTTCACATCCGCGATATGTCGGGCGACCGAACATTGGTGCGCTTTGGCAGCGGCGATGAGGTCACGGTTCAGGCAGGCGAAGAAGGCGTTCGCTTCCTGCTGATATCCGGCGCGCCGATCGACGAACCTGTCGCCTGGCACGGGCCGATTGTGATGAACACCCAGGCAGAGTTGCGTCAGGCCTTCGCGGAATTGCGCAATGGAACTTTTATTCGCCCAAACCACTGACTAGCGGCGAAAAATCATGCTAAAATCCCCCAGGTCCAGCTGCTTGGGGGAATACCATGATCATCCGCGTCTTACGCATCACTGTCCGCGAGGGCCGGGTGGAGGATTTCAAACAGCACATTGCCAACACAGCCATTCCCCGTCTGCGCAAACAGCCCGGTCTGGTGTCGATCAACATCGGCCTGCCCCGGCCTGATGCACCCAATACATTTTGTGCGGTCATGACCTGGGACAGCATCGCCTCGCTCAAGGCATTTGCCGGCGAGGAATGGGAAAAGCCGCTGATCCAGGACGATGTGGAAGAAGATATCGTGCTGAGCCGCGAGATTGAACATTACGACACCTTCGGTCTGATGACCTGAGTGGGTCAGCTCTCGCAGCTATCCCAGCAATAGGTGGTCTCGGCTCCATTGCGGGAACCACGAAAACCGGCCTTTTCCAACACCCGTGCGGATGCGGCGTTTTCATCCATCACACCGCCTGAAATAATCGTTCCGCTGCCGCGAAACAGCGCTTGAACCGCCTGTAGCAGTGCAGAGGCATAGCCCTGCCCCCAGACGTGCTGCGCCAGCAGATAACCGATATGGCGGGTCGGGCGGCGGCCCGGTTCACTGCGACCAGTGTCTTCATACGATAGAATGAGCAACCCAATGCCCCACCCATCGGCAAAAAGCGCGACGGTTTCCGCCTCACCTGACATGGCTTCCAGAAACTGGCGCCGTGCAGCGTCATCAGCCAGCCCGTGAAACCCACCGGGCAGCCAGCGGGTAACTTCGGGCGCGAACAGCAGTTCCAAGTCCGCCGCCGAAAGATCCTGCCAATGCCCCGCCCTGAACCGCGGGCTTTGCAGATCCAGCAGCCTCAGGCTGCCACGGCTTTGTGCACCATGTCCCAATAGATCGTCTCCACTTCCTCCAGCGACAACCGGCCACCGTCGCGGTACCATGTGTTGACGCCGGTCAGCATGGCAATGACGGCCATGGCCGCGATCCGGGTATCGGGCACCCTGACCTGCCCAGCCTCGACACCCGCCGTCAGCAGGGTTTCAAGCGCGTCCTCATATTCGCGGCGCATGGACTCAATGGCAGCGAAATTCTCGGGCGTCAGGTTGCGCAGCTCCATATAGGCGATGAAAACCGCGTCGGCGCGCTCCAGATTGTAGGTAATGTGAAAACTGGTAAAGGCCCGCAGCTGCGCCAGCGGGTCGTCCGGTTTGTCCAGCGCCGCCCATGCCGACAGCAGCCCGGCCATATGATCCTGCATCAGATCAAACAACAGGCTCTGCTTGTCAGGCGTGTAATTATACAGCGCCCCGGCCTGCAGCCCGACCTCCTTGGCGATCTGGCGCATAGAGACCGCCGCATAGCCCTGTTGGGCAAACAGCCTGAGGGCCGCCTGCCGGATGCGCGGGCCGGTAATACCGGAATGAGAACCTTGGGTACGTGCCATACCTTAGGGTAACTGAACATTTGTTCAGAAAAAACCCCTGCTTGCACCACCGCGTCTGGCGGGGCATCAAGGGGCAGGATCAAAGGACATGCCGATGCGCCCGCTGACATTCTCTGCCCTCCTGTTTCTTGCTGCCACGGCGGCCTGCACAAATGTGCCCGAACTGGAGGAAGGCATCACCCCGGATCTGCGCCGTGCGCCCTATCCGGATCTGGTGCCGCTGGATGGTTTGTTGGAGCCACGTCCCGCACCCGAGGCTCAGGCGGCTGAAACTCAGGCCAGTCTGGATGCCCGTGCCGCACGGCTGCAGGCACGCGCTGCAGCCCTGAACACGCCTACTAACTAACCGAACAGCCACCGGTGCAAGGAATTGGTGCAGCCTGACATTGCACCCTTGCGCCCAGCCGGCTAAGGCGGGGCTGATCAATTTAAAGCAGGGAACCTCTGGACATGACTCAGCCTCTTCGCCTCGGGATTGCAGGATTGGGCACGGTCGGCATCGGCGTGGTCAAGATCATCCGCCGTCAGGCCGCACTTCTGGAGGCCCGCACCGGCCGCCCCGTCGTGATCACGGCTGTTTCGGCCCGCGACGCCTCCAAGGATCGCGGTGTTTCGCTGAAGGATTACGCCTGGGAAACCGATCCGGTGGCGCTGTCCAAACGCGACGATGTGGATGTGTTTGTCGAGCTGATGGGCGGCCACGAAGGCGCTGCCAAAGACGCTATTGAGGCCGCGCTGGCAACTGGCAAGGATGTTGTCACCGCCAACAAGGCGCTGCTGGCCATCCACGGGCAGGCGCTGGCCGAACAGGCCGAAGGCGCTGGCCGGGTGATCCGGTTTGAAGCCGCCGTGGCCGGTGGCATCCCGGTGATCAAATCGCTGACCGAAGGTCTGGCAGGCAATGAGATTACCCGCGTCATGGGTGTGATGAACGGCACCTGCAACTACATCCTCACCCGGATGGAGGCCACAGGTCAGGGCTACAACGTGCTGTTCGACGAATGCGCCGAGCTGGGCTATCTGGAAGCCGACCCGAACCTGGACGTTGGCGGCATTGACGCAGGCCACAAACTGGCGCTGCTGTCTTCCATCGCCTTTGGCACCAAACCGGCCTTTGACGATGTGCAGCTGGAAGGCATCCAGCGCATTCAGCTGGACGACATCCGCGCCGCTGCCGACATGGGCTACCGCATCAAGCTGCTGGGCGTTGCTCAGCGCACCGCCCGTGGGCTGGAACAGCGCATGACCCCCTGTCTGGTGCCCGCGAACTCTCCACTGGGGCAGCTGGAAGGCGGCACCAATATGGTGGTGATTGAGGCCGACGCCGTGGAACAGGTTGTGCTGCGCGGCCCCGGTGCAGGCGAAGGCCCGACCGCCAGCGCGGTGATGGGCGATGTCTGCGATCTGGCGCGCGGGTTGCGTATCGCTACCTTCGGCCAGCCTGCAGAAACCCTGCAGGAAGCCCCCGCCGCCCAGACCGGTCTGCCCGCCCCCTTCTATTTGCGTCTCAGCCTGCTGGACAAACCCGGCGCGCTGGCCAAAGTGGCCGCCATTCTGGGCGAAGCGGGTATCTCGATCGACCGGATGCGCCAGTATGGCCATGACGAGCCCACCGCGCCGGTGCTGATCGTGACCCATAAATGCACCCGCGCAACCCTGGACGCAGCACTCCATGCGCTGGAAGCCACCGACGTGGTCGACGGCGCACCCGTTGCACTGCGCATCGAAGAACTCTGAAGCCCTTTAAAACCTTGCAGCCCCGGCCCGCGCCGAGGTATGCGAGGTGAAACCCGTTTTGATCAAGACAGGATCCGCCAGCATGACCACCAACACCTCCGAAGACCTCGCATTCTCCGACCGTATGCTGTCGCTGGGCCTGGCCCGTGTGGCAGAACAGGCGGCGCTCGCCTCTGCTTCGCTGGTTGGCCGCGGTGACGAAAAAGCCGCCGATCAGGCCGCTGTGAACGCCATGCGCGAGCAGCTGAACCTCTTGGACATCAAGGGCGTTGTTGTCATCGGCGAAGGCGAACGCGACGAAGCGCCGATGCTCTACATTGGCGAAGAAGTCGGCACCGGCAACGGCCCCGGCGTCGACATCGCGCTGGACCCGCTGGAAGGCACCACGCTGACCGCCAAGGACATGCCCAACGCGCTGACCGTGATCGCCATGGGCCCGCGCGGCTCGATGCTGCACGCGCCCGATACCTATATGGACAAGCTGGCCATTGGTCCGGGCTATGAAGAAGGCGTCGTGTCGCTGGACATGTCCCCGCGCGAACGGGTTGAGGCACTGGCCAAGGCCAAAGGCTGCACCCCGGCCGATATCACCGTCTGCATTCTGGAGCGCCCGCGCCACGAAGCAATGATCGCTGAAGTGCGCGAAACCGGTGCTGCCATCCGCCTGATCACCGATGGTGACGTGGCCGGCGTCATGCACTGCGCCGAATCCGAAATCACCGGCATCGACATGTATATGGGCCAGGGTGGCGCACCCGAAGGCGTTCTGGCCGCAGCCGCGCTGAAATGCATGGGCGGCCAGATCTTCTGCCGTCTGGTGTTCCGCAATGCTGACGAAAAAGCCCGCGCCGCCAAGGCCGGCATCACCGATCTCGACCGCATTTACTCGCGCGACGACATGGTCACACAGGATGTGATTTTTGCCGCCACCGGCGTCACCGGCGGCACCCTCCTGCCCGCGATCAAACGCACACCGGGCTGGGTTGAAACCACAACCCTGCTGATGCGTTCCAAATCCGGCTCGGTCCGTCGCATGACCTACCGCACACCGCTGAGCGCACACGACAAGTGACCGGCCTGCCCCATTGGGGCAACTGACTGACAGATACCAAAGGCCGGGTCCCGTTGGGCCCGGCCTTCGCATATGAGGGATGCCATGGATTTTCTGGGTGTTGAGCAATCACTGACCGGCCGCCGCTGGATTGGACCGGGCGTGGATATGCAGCGCGCCGCCGATGCCATGGCGCAGCAAAGCGACATTCCTGCCGCCGTCTGCCAGGTTTTGGCGCGGCGCGGCATTCCGGCCCATGAGGCCACAGGTTTCCTGACCCCGCAGCTGAAAGAGCTGCTGCCCGATCCGCGCCGCATGAAGGACATGGAGGTCGCCGCAGGCCGTTTTCTGGACGCGGTCACGCGGCGCGAACGCATCGCGGTCTTTGCCGATTATGATGTGGATGGCGGCAGCTCTGCGGCGCTGCTGCTGGTCTGGTTGCGGCAGATGGGGCTGCAGGCGACGCTCTATGTTCCGGACCGTATCGACGAAGGCTATGGCCCCAATGAAGAAGCCATGGCCGGGCTGGCGCGCAATCATGATCTGATCATCTGCGTCGATTGCGGCACGCTTTCGCACGGGCCGATCGCTGCCGCCAAAGGCGCCGATGTGGTGGTCCTGGACCACCATCTGGGCAGCGAGACCCTGCCGGACTGTGTCGCGGTGGTGAACCCCAACCGCCAGGACGAAGACGGCGATCTGGGCTATTTCTGCGCGGCTGGCGTGGTCTTTTTGATGCTGGTCGAAGCGCGCCGCCAGATGCGCGAACGCGACATGGGCACCGGCCCCGATCTGATTGCCATGCTGGATCTGGTGGCGCTGGCCACCGTGGCCGATGTGGCGCCGCTGATTGGCGCCAACCGCGCTCTGGTGCGGCAAGGCCTAAAAGTCATGGGCGCACGCCAGCGCCCCGGCTTGGTGGCTCTTGCAGATGTCTCCCGCATGGATTCGGCCCCCGCCACCTATCACCTCGGCTTTATGCTGGGGCCCCGGGTGAATGCCGGCGGGCGCATCGGCAAGGCCGACCTTGGCGCGCGGCTCTTGTCGACGGACAACCCGGCCGAAGCCGCCTCCATTGCCGAACGGCTGGACCAGCTGAACACCGAACGCCGCGATATTGAAAACGCCGTGCGTGCCGCGGCCATGGAACAGGCCGAAGAACGTGGCTTTGACGCGCCACTGGTCTGGGCCGCAGGCGAAGGCTGGCATCCAGGTGTCGTCGGCATTGTTGCCTCACGCCTGAAGGAAGCCACAGGTCGGCCCGCAGTTGTCATTGGGCTGGACGGGGACGAGGGAAAGGGCTCGGGCCGGTCGGTGTCCGGTATTGACCTAGGCGCCTCGATCCAGCGGCTGGCGGCAGACGGTCTGCTGATCAAGGGCGGCGGTCACAAGATGGCGGCGGGCCTTTCTGTGGCGCGCGACCAGCTGGAACCGGCCATGGCGCGCCTGGCCGAACTGTTGGAGAAACAGGGTGCGGGCGATCTGGGCCCGGCTGATCTGAAAGTGGACGGGGTGCTGATGCCCGGCGCCGCCACTGTCGACCTGATCGAGCAGATCGAACAGGCCGGTCCCTTTGGTGCCGGTGCCGCCGCACCGCGCTACGGGTTTCCGGATCTGCAGGTCCGCTTTGCCAAACGTGTCAGAGAATCACATCTGAAGCTTTCCCTGTCAGATGGTATGGGCGGCGGAATCGATGCGATTTGTTTTGGCGCTTTCGACACCCCGCTTGGCCAGCGATTGCTGGACCATGGGGGGGCCCGGTTCCACTTTGCCGGACGGCTGGAAGTGAACACATGGGGGGGGCGTCAAAGCCCGCAATTGCGCCTTGAGGATGCCGCCCCTGCCTGATCCTGAAGGCGGCAAAAGAAAATTTGCCAAACTGCATTTTTTGACTTGCGGATAACCGCATCAGAAACTAGATACCCGCTCACGCTAAGAGCGTCCCGTTCGTCTATCGGTTAGGACGCCAGGTTTTCAACCTGGAAAGAGGGGTTCGATTCCCCTACGGGATGCCATTTTCTCAGAAATCGGCATATCTGGTCACGCTTCACAGCGTCGTTGCGATCTATGGATCCACAGCCCCTACCCCTGCAAAACCTTCGGTAAAATTTAGCGTTTTCAATAACGTAGACCTGAAGTGAAGATTTCTTTGCTTTCTTTCCAAATGCCTCTTGCGCCCCGGCACCGGACTATTTAAATACCGCCTCACGCCAAGAGCGTCCCGTTCGTCTATCGGTTAGGACGCCAGGTTTTCAACCTGGAAAGAGGGGTTCGATTCCCCTACGGGATGCCATTTTCCTGAGCATCTGAAAATCACCAAACCCGTTTCGACGGCGGCTATACGCCATGCATCAGACCCCAAACGCGCAGGCGTTCAGGGGGCAGGTGAGCGGTGATTGGGATTTGAGTCTGTGGCTACTCGGTTCGCCGCCGCGCTGCATCCGGCGCTTCCTCACCCTCTGTAGGCTGGCTCGCAACAGCGATGCTTTCGGCCTCCATTCCGGGTTTGAAGAAGCGATGGCAGGCCTTGCCGGCCCGTTTGGCAGCATAGAGCGCGACATCCGCCTGATGAATAAGCTCTGCCGCATCCAGCCGACTAGCGCGGTTGCCGATCGTGGTGCCCACACTGGCTGACACATTGCACATGTGTCCACCGTAGGGGATTGGCTCCTCCAGGCTGCTGATCAAGCGACCAGCCACGCTCTCCAAGCGCTGACGATCGGTCAGACCCTCAAAAATCAGGACAAATTCATCACCGCCCACCCGGGCGACGGTGTCCGACTTGCGCGTTTCTGCCACCATGACAGCGGCAACTTTCTGCAGGACGGCATCACCGGCGGCATGCCCCAGCGTGTCATTCACTGTCTTGAAGTAATCCAGATCCACATGCATCACCGAGAACGGCCGCTCTGAGGTTATCAACCGGTCCAGAATGTGATCCATCGCCCGGCGATTCTTAAGCCCGGTTAGCGTATCCGTGAAGGCCTGTTCCTCGGCCGCGATCTTGGCCCCTTGCAGGCGCAGGTTCAACTGGCGTGACGCCTCCATTGCGGCGGATTTTGCTTCCACCAGATAGAGCAGTTCGATCGTCAGATCCGTCGGCGAAAAATCCGCACTGGTCAGATCATAATCGCGCACCGCATCAAGGATCGAGATGCCAAAAGACAGATCCACCAATGCCTTACCAGCGGGCAGCGGTGCAAAAACACCCTTCAGTCCGGTCTGTGGCGGATCCCGAAACTGCAGGTGCAGTTTGAGCGCGCGCACCTTTTTCAGATCACTCATCGTGGCGATATTTCGCGGCCGGTTCATCTGAAAGACTTCAAAAAAACTTCGTCCCGGCAGCGGCGCGTCGGGGCGCAGCTTTTCCAGGGTTGGTCCGGCGGCTTCGATCACCCCTTCTGCATCAAGGATGACAAACATCGGGCACAGGCGCGACGCGAGTCCGGCAAGCTGATCCTGATTGATCATACCGCACCCGCCCCAAGGTCAAAGCTCCGGCCCTCGGCAAAATCGGTTTCAATCAGAGTGACTGAAATCACCTCGGCATCCTCGCGGTCACCACAGTGTTCCAGCAAGACGAGATCCCCATAATCATCAGCCATTGCGCGCAACACTCCCATCATAACACTACCGTAGCCAGGCAGGCCGGTCTGGCACAAAAGGCTGAATTTCCCCTGCCCATGATCCAGCAATTCCAGCCCCGGCAGATACAGATCCGACACCGCAAGCCGGGCACGATCCGGCAGGTCGTCCAGTGAATGAAGGAATTCAACATAGGTGACGCCGCCAAACCGCAACAGGCGGCGCAGGGCCTCGACTTCCGGATTGGAGACAAGGAAGGTGCCCATATCTTCGAGCATTTCGTCCAGCGGACGTTCCAGAACCCGCTGCAAAGAGTCCAGCAGCTTGGCGGATTGCTCCGGCGTATAGACCAGCATCGCTTCGAACTCGGAAAAACCCAAGTTTGCATCATGCATGACTTCAATCCACCGTGCCTCACCGTATGTGGCACAGACGAATGATTGAATCGCCCTGTTAATCAGACCATGCATGATTGGCCCCTCGTTTCCTATAAGCTGGACTTTGACGTGCGAGTGTTAAGAAACGCCCAATATTTAAAAAAATCCAGGTTTTCACCTGCAGATTACCCCACTTAGCGTCATGGCCACGGCAAGATTTCGATTTGACCGACCGCCAGAGCCTGAATCGACGTCGGTCCGACCTTATAACTGCCTGACAGAATTTCAGGGATCAGCGACAAGGGCAAAGATTTGTTGCGGGCCGCAGCAAAAACGGCGGCACCGCGCATCGCCGCATCCTGGCCATCCGCCAGAATCAGGTGGCTGGCAGTCAGCCCCCCTTCTGAACCAGCCTGACGGTGCAGAACAAGGCCCTGACGGCCCTCAGTCGGCAGAAAATCACCCTCAACCATCAGACAGCCGGGCGCGCCGCCCGGCAGGGGCCGCCGACAGGCGCTCAGCAGCGCCGCAAGCTGGGCCTCACCAAGCCCGGAGAAATCAGCTGCAACAAGCCGCCTGCCCCCCGGCAGGACAGGCAGGGCCGCGGCCAGATCCTGCATGTTCTGCTGCATGCGTTGCGGCTCCAGCGCGCGCTCAAAGGCCCAGCGGCTGTCAGCATCCGCCAAAGCCGCCATGTGGTCCGCCAGAGCGGCGTCACCGGCATCAGCCCTTGCCTGCAATTGGGTCAGCGCGGCCCGACCGGCCGTGCCCCAGGTGCTGCGCATCTCCCACAGAGGCAATTCAGCAGGCACCGACTGCGCCGCAAGGTAACGGTGCAGCTGGCTTTGGGCGGCGATACGGTTGCCATCCAACAGCGGGCTAAGCAACGACGCACAGAGCACGACAGCCGCAAGGACCAGCCCGGTATTGGCAGTGCGGATTCGCGCGGACCAGTCGCGCCGCAGCGCACACAGACAGTAAAGCAGACTACAGATAAACAAAAAGCCGCTGGTGCAGACCGCCAGCAGACGGTCCGGCGTCCAGCCATATTGCAGAACCCTGAGCACGACCGCCCAGGCCGCAAGTCCGGTCAACAGCGGCAAAAGCACCGCCAACGCGCGCGCAGAGGCCCGCAGCAGCGGGCTGGCCGGCATATCGGCGTCGTTCCGGTCGAGCACAGCCGAAACCAATGTGATCACCGCGAGGCTCACGGCCATCAGGGTCCCCGCCGAGGACAGCGCGCCAAAGACCTCTCCCAGCCCCCGCAACGGGACGGCGGCCAGAAACACCGAGACCACCACCAGAACCGGCACAGTCAGCAGCCGCAACAGACGCAGCACAAAACTCGGAGGGAAGGCGGCTCTGAGCTCGTAGGCCACCGCCAAGGCCAGCCCGAACACCCCGCCGGTGATCGCAAAAACAAGCCATTCCGTCGCCAGTATCCACTCTATGACCCCGACCTGAACCAGGCTCAGCAATGCATCGGACAAAAACGCCAGAAGCCAGAAAACGGCCGCAAAGGCAAAGCCGATCAGATAGCGGATCGTCAGCCCCCAGGCCGCTGCGAACAGCGTGGCATAGTCAGTCCAGCGCTGACCCGGCCGCAGGGCAGCCAATACAAACGGGGTCGCCAGAAACGCCATCAGAAAGACCAGCGCCAGAAGGTCCGGTTGATCCAGAGCCTGGGTCGGCACTGCAAAGCGTTGACCGGCCAGTGAAAAAAGCCCGCTCACCGGCAGGGCGACGATCAGCCCGCCCCCCAGCGCGCGTCGCAGCGGCAAAGGTCCGGCCAGCGCCAGTGAAACTGCTGAAAACACGCCAGTAAAGCTGAACACCAAAAGGAACAGCCCCGGCACCTGCATCAGCAGACCCCGGTTTTCGCTCAGCATCCACAGGGCCAGCCCTGCGGCCGACCCCAGCCCGGCCAACGCTGCGTGTCTGCTGATTGTGCCGCCAGAAATCTCTGCCATGCTCTGCTCCCTCTACGCCCGAGGAATGTAGGTAGCCATAGGCGCAGGCACCAGTGGGCCGATCCTGCGAAGAGTCCCCTAAACTAGAAAGGGAGGCCGCAGCCTCCCTTTTCCCGGTTCGCAATAGCCCGATCAAAAATCCGTTGGCGCGCCGCCTTCGGATTTGCGCCGTGCGACAAAATCCGCCAGTTCGTCGCGGATTGCGTCTTCCATCGGCGGTGCCTCGAAATTGGCAATGATATCCTTGAACAGATGATGCGCCCGTTCCGGCGTCCAGACCGCGCCCGCCGCCTCCCAGCCTTCATAGTTCTTCCAGTCGCTGAGGAAGGGCTGGTAAAACGCGGTGGTATACCGGTCCTGCGTATGTTGGGTGCCAAAGAAATGGCCCTCGTTACCCACCTCGGCAATGGTATCCAGCGCAATCTCATCGGGGCCGCTGGCCCAGATCTCGGGCTGCATATAGCGCTGGATCTGCTGCAACACCTCGCAATCCATGATGAATTTTTCTGGGCTGGCAATCAGCCCGCCCTCCAGCCAGCCGGCCGCATGATAGACCATATGAGTGCCCGACTGCACCGAGGCCCAGAGCGAATTCGAGGTTTCCCACATCGCCTGACCGTCCGGCACATTGGCGGCGCAGACCCCCGATGACCGCATTGGCAGGCCATAAAACCGCGCCATCTGGCCGGTCATCTGAGTCGAACGCATATACTCCGGTGTGCCAAAGGCAGGTGCACCGGTCTTCATGTCCACATTCGACGTAAAGGTGCCGATCACGCAGGGTGTGCCCGGCGCCACATACTGAAACAGCGCAATCGCACAGAGCGATTCTGCGATCGACTGCGCCACCGCTCCCGCCATGGTCACCGGTGCCATGGCGCCCGCCAGCGTGAAAGGCGACACAACTATAGCCTGACCCCGGCGCGCCATCCGCAGGCAACCGTCGATCATCGGGAAATCATGTTTCAGCGGCGAGGTGGAGTTGATGTTGGTATACATATGCGGCTTGGACTGGAATTCCTCTTCCGTCATTCCGCCAGCGATCCGCACCATCTCCATCACGTCTTCGACGCGTTCTTTTCCCAATGAATACGCGTGCATCGCCTTGTCGGTCAGCGTCAACTTGTCATAGACCACATCCAGATGGCGCACGCTGGCGTGGATGTCCACCGGCTCCACCGGATAGCCGCCCGCAAAGTGGATACAGTTGAAATACTGGGTGAGCTTCAACAGGTTTGCGCACATCTCACGGTTGCCGGGCACCTTGCGACCCAGCTCCATATCCCAGTAGTTGGGCGGCGAGGACACATTGCCGAACAGCATGTGATCGCCCCCCACCGGCAAAACCCGATCCGGGTTGCGCGGGGTGATGCTGAAGGTGGCGGGCGCTTTGGCGATCATCTCCATGATCCAGTGGCGATCAAATTTGACCAAATCCCCCTCGACCCTGCAGCCGGCCTTTTTGAACAGGTCCAGCGCTTCGGGATTGAGGAAGACAACGCCGATCTCTTCGAGGATGCGCATCGCCCCCTCGTGGATCGCCTGCACCCCCTCCTCGAACAAGGGTTCGGTCGGGCGGTCCACATTGACCGGGATCTGCCAGGGCATCTGGCTGATCACCTCGTGCCCGCGCCGCGCTGATGCCCCTGCCCGTCCGCCACTGCGCCGTTTGCGTCCTGCCGTGTCGGCCATATCCAAACCTCCAAGATGCGTTGTTTGTCCAAGGAGGCCCCAGGACTGCGGTCGTGGCGGCAAGGTTTGCGACAAGATGTGACGTTTTTAGATCACGAACTTCGAATCTCCTGCGAATTCCCCGGCAGGCTGGCCGCACAGAATTGCAAACGGGCGGGCGGCGCAGCTGTTGGCCGCACCGCCCGCCCGCAGAGGATCTTTCGTCATTTCCTAAAGGGTGGGCGCCGTCAGCGCGCCAGCCAGGTCGGGATGTGACCGATATCCGGCAAAACAACATCCGCCAGAGGGGCGAGGTCCGCGGCACTGGCGGGACCGGTCAGAACGCCAATGGTGGTCATCCCGGCTGCCCGCCCCGCAATCAGGTCATGCGCACTGTCACCAACCATCGCGGTGCGATCCGGCGCCACGTCCACCGCCGTACAAAAGGCCAGCAACGGGTCCGGATCCGGCTTTTCGCCATGGCCACTGTCAAACCCCGCCACAAAGGCAAACCGATCCAGAACACCGGCGCGGGTCAATTGCGAGCGCGCCGAAAGCTCGCTGTCATTGGTCATCACCCCCAGCGTCTTGCCTCTGGTTGTCAGCCCATCGAGGAAGGGCGCCAGCGGCACCGCCGGGGACAGGTCCGCCTCCCCGGCACGTTCAGCCAGGAATCTTTCCACCTCGGCTGCGCTCATTTGCGGCACATGAGGCGCCAGTGCCTCGGCCACCTCGCCATTTGTGCCCGCGATCACAAAACTATCCGGGAAAAACGCCTGCGCATCCCAGTCGTAGCGCAGAGTCGCCGCCATGTCTTGCGCCCGGTCACTGTCGTTGCCGCCCAGTTCCAGCAGAACGCGGCCCGCCCAGGTGTTCCAGGTGGCCCCGAAATCAAACAGGGTTCCGTCCTTGTCGAACAGCAGCGCATCTATCGGCATAGAGGTTTCCTTGTGGGTTGGGTCCGTATGGAAGGCTGTCTATCAGGTCCAGTGGGTTTGTGCACCGCCCGGAAGCGACATGCGGGCGCGCATTAGCAAATCATAGGCATGACCCCGGCTGTCGCAAAACCCGGTGACCCATTCATCATCCATCATCAGGAAGTCCAGAACAGCCCCCAGAAACTCGGGCTCGCCCGCGCGCTGCCGCAAATCCGACTCACTGGCGCCCGAAGCGTTAAGGAAGACCGGCAGCAAATCTTCGCTTGCGGCAAGCCAGGCGAGGGCCTCGAGCCCCAGAATCTCAGCGTTTTCGGCGGAAAGCTGCATGTTCTCTCACTTTTCCTAAATTATGAAAGAGTTTGTTAACTGATGTCATAAACACTTGTGGAGAAATCATGGCAAGGGTTTGAGGACAGCTAACGTGCAAGGCACAATCCTGATCATAGACGGTGTTGCGACAAACCGGATCATGCTCAAGGTGCAGCTGTCGGCCGCTTATTATCAAGTGGTGCAGGCAGATGGCATCGATGGGCTGTTGTCCGTGGCGCGCCGCTGTCGCCCCGATCTGGTGCTGACGGCCATGTCGCTGCCCGATGGTCAGGCGGCTGACGTGCGCGCTGAACTGGCCCGTGATGAGACGCTGGCCGGGGTGCCGGTGATCGCGATCTGCGGCCAGAATGATGGGGCCGGCCGCCTGGGTGCGCTGGCTGCCGGGATTGATGATGTGCTGTTGCAGCCGCTGGATGATGTCATCCTGCAGGCCCGCATCCGCAGCCTGATCCGGACCCGCTCCAGCAATGAAGAATTGCAGCACGAGGCCTCGCAGGTCTTCAGCATGCCCCTCGCCGACAGTCTCAGCCAGGCGCAAATCGACGGCAGCAAGGTCGCACTGGTGACCCATGACATGGCCACCGCCATGCGCTGGCGCGAACGCCTGAAGACCCATGTCCCCTATGAGCTCTGCGCCCATCAAATCGGCAATATCCAACCGCTGATGAGCGCCCCGGTCGCGGATATCTTTGTCGTTGAATTGAACGAGGCCGCCCCCGGCCCTGCCCTGCGTCTGGTGGCCGACCTGCGGGCCCGCGCCGCCACCCGGCAATCGGTGGTGATCGCCATTCCAAACCCGGCAGAACCACTGGCCGCCGCCGAGGCGCTGGACCGCGGTGCCCATGACGTGATGCAATCCGGTTTCGATGTCGAAGAACTGACCCTGCGGCTGGCCACCCAGCTACAGAACAAACTGCGCAGCGATCAGCTGCGCAGTAATGTGCGCAACGGCCTGCGCGCCGCTGTCGAAGACCCGATGACCGGCCTTTACAACCGCCGCTACGCCCAGCCATTTCTGGAGCGGGTCGCCCGCCACGCAGAGGACTGCGGTGAAACCTTTGCGGTGATGCTGGCGGATCTCGACCATTTCAAACGGATCAATGACCGCTTCGGCCACCCGGCCGGCGACGCGGTTCTGATCGAGACTGCTAAACGCCTGCTGGGCCAGCTGCGCCCGGTGGACCTGCTGGCGCGCGTTGGCGGTGAAGAATTCATGATCGTCATGCCTGGTGTTGGCAAGACAGAGGCAGGCCGCGTCGCTGCCCGCCTTTGTGCGCAGATCAATGCAACCCCCTTTTCGGTCCCCGGCATTGGCGAGCCGATCCATGTAACCACCAGCATCGGCGCGGTAATAGGCGGCAGCGCCCAGGCTCCGGTCGACGCGCTGATCCAGGAGGCCGACCGCGCATTGTACCGGGCCAAGGATCGCGGCCGCAATCAGGTCACCCTCTGCCCCGAAGCCGCCTGACAGACATTTCCCACCACTCACTCTCTCCCTGAACCGCGAAGAGCCGCCCCATATTAAGGGGCGGCTCTTCATCTATTTCCGTCATGTATTGGCTCTGGCTATTTGCGGCTGCCACCGCGCCCCTGCCGCATCCGGCGTTCCACCCGATCGGCATAGTCTTCGCGGTCGTCATGGCTCATCTCGGTCAGCTGCAACAGCCAGGCCCGGCGCACCGCGGACTGGAAATCCTCGCGTTTTTGCGCCTGGCCTTCCAGCACCGCCTCAAGGGCCGATGCATCAAAGGGTTCATCCCTTAGAAGCGCAATGAACTCATCGTTTTCCGCCCGGCGCTTTGCCCGGTAGCTCTCGTGCCCACCTTCGGCCTTGTTGCGCAGCGCATCCCGCGCGTCGCGGTCCAGATCCCGAAACAGCATCGCGCCAATCGAGGGCGGGCCGCCCTTGCTGGCGCCCATGTTATCCCCACCTTTGTGGCGCATCGTGGCACCGGCAGCGAGACCAACAATAGCCAGATTCAGCGCCAGCGATCCCGCAAGTAGCAGCTTCAGCCAGAGCTTCATTTTCGGCCTATTCACCTCACTCATTGGGTATCCTCCGCCAACAGAACAGCCAGATCATAACTGTCATAGGGCACAAATTCCTCTTCCGCTGAGGCGCTGATCAGAGTGACCGGGTCGGGCAGAAAGTCCGGTCCGGTAAAGCCGATCCACAGGCCCGCCGCGCTGGCCGCCACCATGCCCCCAAGCGAAGGCCAGCCGCCGACGGCCTGACGCAGCTGCAGCCAGAATCCACCGCGCAGCGGTTCCGGTTGCGGCGTGGTCCAGCCAGCCTGCACTGCCGCCGCATCTGCAAGGATTGCCGATTGAAGCCCGGCAGGCATTTCGGGCCGTTCATCGCGGGCCATCGCAAAAAGATCGTCCAGATCCATGTCTTTGCCATGTTCAGCCATCGCCATACCCCAATTCTTCGCGTCGCCCGGCCAGAGCCTTGGCCAACGCCCGTTTGCCGCGGGCGGTCAGACTTTCGACCGCCTCCACGCTGATGTCCATCACCCCGGCGATCTCCGGGTTGGTCAATTCTTCTATGTGGCGCAAAACCACCGCCTGTCGCTGCCGCTCCGGCAATTGCATCAACGCCCCCTGCAGCGCATCCCAGCGGGCGCGTTCCTGTAGGGTTTCGGCGGCACTGCGGGCCGGGTCTTCGGGTTCGGGCACCGCATCCAGATCTACATGGCCACCACGCTGGCGCCGTTTCAGATCGATGCAGAGGTTCATCACCACCCGGTAGAGCCAGGTCGACACCTTCGCCTTACCCTGCTCCCATTTGGGCGCAATCCGCCACAGGCGCACCATGGCCTCCTGGGCCACATCCTCGGCCTCAGCCCGGTTGCCCAGAACCCGGAAAGCCGTACCAAAAGCCCTTGGCCCCAGCCGGGTCGTCAATTCCGCCGCCGCCTGCCCGTCACCATTGGCAAAAAGCACAAGCAGCGCGTCATCCGAAGGCGCAGCTCCGGATGTCATCGGCGGCGCCCCCCGCTCTCGGGGGCGCTCTGCCTGGATATCGCGTGTTTGAAACACGTCTCAGCGATCAGTTCTGCTCCATTTGTCCTTCGCCGCCCTTGCCTTCACCGTGACCGCGCTCATGCTTGCCACGACCGCGGGCATGTTTGCGGCCTTCTTCGAATTCTTCCTTCGAGATACCGCCGCTGCTGTCGGCGTCAAGGCGTTCGAACATTTTTGCGCGGTCGCCACCGCGCCCTTTGCCACGTTGGGGCATTTCTTCCTGGCTCAGTGCGCCGTCACCATCGGTGTCAAAACGCTCAATCATCTTGGCGGTACGCTCTGCCATCTTGGCGCTTGCCTGCGCGGCCAGCTCCTCTGCGCTCAGCTTGCCGTCGCCATCGGTATCAATGGTGGCAAAATGCGCCGCTTTCGCCGCGTCCATCTCTGCCTGCGTCACCTCTCCGCTGCCATCTGCATCCAGCTGCTCAAAGGTCATCTTCTGGCCGCCAAACCCATGGCCACCCGGACCGCCCTTTGCCAGGGCTGCGCCTGCTCCAATTGTTCCGGCTGCTGCAACGATAAGAGCGATAAAACCTGCATTTTTCATGGTCGGCGTTCCTTGTTACTTTCATTTCCTTCAGCAGCCCCTTCGCTGCCGTTTGGTATGAGCTAAACGCGGCCCGGCGCACCTTCCGTCGCAGAAAGTTCAAAAAAGATTGGCGCGGCATTTGCGGCATGCCGCCGCAGGATTTGCACAGCCCCTTCCCAGCAGTTAAAAAGAGGCGCAAAGATGCAGGCAAAACACAGGATTTGTCATGACCGAGTTCGCCGCCGTTACCCCCGATGCCGTTACCCAGGACCGCGCCACCAAGACTGCGCTTCTCAAAGGCTGGCGCTGCAAATGCCCCAGCTGTGGTGAGGGCAAGCTGCTGCACTCCTACCTCAAGATTAACGACGAATGCAGCAAATGCGGCCAGAATCTGAGCCATGCGCGCGCCGATGACGGGCCTGCCTATCTGACCATTCTGGTGGTCGGCCACGTGATGGCCCCTTTGATGCATGTCTATTATGCCAACCTGCGCCCAGAGCCGCTGATGATGTCGCTGGTTTTTTGCATTGGCTGTTTGATCGCTTCCCTCTATCTTTTGCCGCGCATGAAAGGTCTTGTTGTCGCCTACCAATGGGCCCGCCGCATGCATGGGTTCGACAGCGAAAGCTGAACACGGACAATTGAGGGAAGAGCAAGAATGAGCGCAGATCAAAAGGCGGTTCCGATCCGCGACGCCGCCACCATCATCGCGGTCAAGGACCGGATGAGCGACGATCCGCAGGTTCTGATGGGCCAGCGCGGCGCCAAAGCCGCCTTCATGCCCAACAAGTTTGTCTTTCCCGGCGGCGCTGTTGATGCGGGTGATGCGCATATTGCGCTGGCCGCCCCGGTCAATCCCTTGTGCGGTGACCGCCTGCAAGAGGATGCAGACCACGGCCTGCCCCATGCGCTGGCCGTAGCTGCAATTCGCGAGCTGTGGGAGGAAACCGGCCTGATCCTGGGTCGTCCGGGCACATGGGACGGTGATATCCCCGAAGACTGGGCAGGCTTTGCCGATACCGGCCATCTGCCCTCTGGCGAGGGGTTGCAATTTGTTTTTCGCGCCCTGACACCGCCGGGCCGCCCGCGCCGCTTCAACGCGCGGTTCTTTCTGGCGGACGCAGACCGGATCATCGGTGACCCGCAAGATTTCTCACGCGCTTCGGATGAGCTGTCGCATCTGCAGTGGATCCCGCTCAGCAAGGTGCGCAGCTTTGATCTGCCCTTCATCACCGAAGTGGTTCTGGCTGAGGTCACCACCCGCATCCGTGACATCGCCCCGCCTGCCTCGGTGCCCTATTTCCGCAATGATGATGAGGAAAGCCTGTTCCTGCGCCTGCGCGGCCACCCAATGCCGCAGAACGGCTGACTGGTTTTTCAGACCGACAGGACCAGTGCAAGCACTGACAGCCCCAGAAGCGCCATGCCTAAGATCTCGCGGGCTGAGATCTTCTCGCGGAAGAACAGAACCGAAGCGATCAGCGACAGGAACAGTTCGGCCTGCCCCAAGGCTTTGACGTAGGCCGCGTTCTGCAGGCTGAAGGCCCAGAACCAGCAGAAGGACCCGCCAAGACTGGTCAGCCCAACCCAGACCGCGACACGGCGGGCGGCCCAGACGCGGGCGATCTCTCCGCGTTCGCGCCAGGACAGCCAGACCAGCATCATCACCGTCTGCATCGATACAACAAGGGCCAGTGTCACACCGGCACGAAAGATCGGCTCAACCGTGTCCAGCTGCAGCGTCGCGCCGCGATAGCCCACCGCTGAGAAGGCAAACAAAACGCCCGATCCCAGGCCCAGACGCGAGGCGCGGTTGGACAGGTGGCGCCACCACGGCCCCTCGCTGCCGGGGGTCTTGGACAGAACCAGCACCGCCGCAAGGCCGATCAGAATTGCGATCCAGCCGCCCAGGCTGATCTGATCGCCCAGAATAACAAGGCCGACAATGGCGGTCTGGATCACTTCGGTTTTCTTGAAAGTAATGCCGACCGCGAAATTACGCTGCTTGAACAGCGCCACCACACAGACTGTAGCGAGGATCTGCGCCAGCGCGCCACTGGCGGCATAGGGCCAGAACATAGCCGGCACATGCGGCATGTCGCGACCCGAGATCACCAGATAGGCAGCCAGCCCGGACAGGATAAAGGGGGCGGAATAGGCAAAACGGGCGAAGGTGGCTCCGCCCGCTGACAGCGTGACGCTGGCCAGCACCTTTTGCAGCATGAAGCGCACGGTTTGGAAACTGGCAGCGGCGAGGGAAACGGCAATCCATAAACTCATACCCGCCGTTATGGCCGCTTATTTCCCCTGCTGCCAGAGCGGATGCGGCACCGGATCCTTGGCGCGCAGGAAATAGTGGCGGAAGACCTCCCCGTAAGACCGGTAGACATAGGAGTGGTTCTCGGCCTGAAAACTGGCGCGATAACTGCGGTAGAGCCCCGGCAGCCGATACCATGCCACGCCGGGGTGCAGGTGGTGGACCACATGCAGGTTGTTGAACAGGAACAGAAAGGCCAGCGGGCCCTTGTCCTCGACGATGACTGTGCGGGCGTGCATGTCCTCATGGGCGCGGTGTTCTAGGAAGGTGCGGATTTTCAGGACTGCCATGCCGACATAGGCAGCAGCCAAATAGGCCCAGAGCGGCAATGGCGCGATGCTCGCGCACCACAGAACCGGAACCAGACCAGCAATATGCAACAGCCAGTCGCGCAGGATGGCACGGTCGCCCTGCCGGATGGCAGACCAATCGTCCTTCATAAAGCAGATCTGGCCGATCAGCGGCCCCAGCAGCATCCGGCCCGCCAATGTATTGTTGATCCGCATCACGCGCTGTTGCCAGCGCGGCATCGCGGCCCAGACAACAGGGTCCTGGAAATTGCTTTCAGGATCATCATAAGGATCGGTCAGCCGCTCATCATCGTGATGGGCCAGATGGGTGTCGCGAAAACGGCCATAGGGAATGAGCAGCCCCAAGGGCAGGAACATCAGCGCCTCATTCAACGGCTGCCAGCGGAACGGATGGCCATGCAGCGCCTCATGCGTCAGCGAGCTTTGCAGGATGACGGCGATTGCAAGGCCGACACAGGCCCAGATCAACCCTATGCCTGGCAAGACAAAAAGGGCAGCCAGCCATAGGGCGTGGCAGACGAGGATCAGCGCAAATGTGCCCCATTCCGGGCCCTCAGCGTGGTGGACCTGACGTTCAGACATGGTGGCGGCCCCAGCGGATGGCAGACCAGATGCGTTCGTAAAACAGATACATGACAAAGCCGATGGCGGTGTTGGTCACAGCCATGGCACCACCCACCGCCGCCGATCCGGTGGCCAAAAAGCCCACCAGCGACATGACCGCCAGACCAAGAGCGTTCCAGATCAATGCCTTGATCAGTGAGCGGCGCTTCGTTTCCATATATCCTCCGGCAATTCGATTTCACGCTTATGTTACCGAAGCGGACCGGAGTGCAATATTCAGATAGTAATTAACAAAAATCACATTTGATGATATAGTTCCCCAATGTTGGAAAAAATTAACAAGTTGCAACGCGCGGCCCAGTTCCGCAGCCGTTTGGGCAAGGCTTTGCAGGACAGCAGCCTCAACCAATCTTCATTGGCACGGGTGACGGGGGTTGACCGCTCGACCATTTCGCAGCTGCTGACAGATGACGGCGCGCGGCTACCCAATGCCCATGTGGTTGGCGCCTGTGCAGCGGCACTTGGGGTTTCGGCTGACTGGCTGTTGTCCCTGTCGGACCGCCCCGAAAGCGCGGCGGATCTGGTGGCACATAGCCTTTCTTTCGCCAAGGCCGCACGGGCCTTGGTGGATGAACGCATATTCGAGTGGCATCAGGAGGCTGCGGGCTACAAGATTCGCCACGTGCCCGCCGCCCTACCCGACATGCTGAAGACCCGCCGACTGCTGGAATGGGAATATGCGCCGCATCTTGGGCGCACAGCGGATCAGGCAATTGGCGCAGCACAGGACCGTCTGTCATGGATGCGACAGGCGCAATCGGACTACGAAATCGCCATGCCAATTTATGAGCTGGACAGTTTTGCCGCCGGTACCGGCTATTACGAAGGGCTGCCGCTGGATATCCGGCTGGAGCAGCTGGAACTGTTTGAGCGGCTCGCAGATCAACTCTATCCGCGTCTGCGCATTTATCTGTTCGATGCCAAGCGGCTTTATTCCGCGCCGGTCACCATCTTTGGCCCCTTGATGTGCGTGTTCTACGCTGGCAGCCACTATATGGCGTTCCGTGACAGCGAACGGATCGAGATCTTCACCAGCCATTTCGACACATTGGTGCGCGAGGCTGACCTCACCGCCCGCCAGATCCCCAGCCGCATCCGCGTCTTGCGCGCGCGTCTGGAAGAGGCCTAATTCCTCGCGCGACATCAGCAGTATGCAATGAAGCCCGCACCTGCGGGCTTCGCAGGCTCAAGGCGCTGCCGCGCCTTGAGCCTGCGCCGTGCCCTATGGGCACGGCCACCTGTCCTGCGAGCCGTTAGACCTTGGGGTCGGGGTTCTCGGTATGACCATCGACGGCGATCACCTGGCCCGACACCAGCCGCGCCGCATCCGAGCCAAGGAAAACCGCCATATTGGCAATATCCGCCGCCTCAACAAAGGATCCCATCGAAGTGCCGGAGGCATAGCCCTTGTAGACCTCATCACGGGTCATTCCCTTGGCTGCCGCTTCGCGTTCCAAGACACCTTCCATGCGCGGGCCCTCAACAGATCCCGGACAGATCACATTGGCGCGGATGCCGTGGGGGCCCAGCTCCATCGCCAGCGTTTTCATCAGGCCAATCACCGCCCATTTCGCCGAGCAATATGGCGCGCGGTTCGGGTATCCGAACTGCCCCGCCGTGGAGGAGGTGACAACAATCGCCCCTTTGCCCGCCGCCTTCATCATCGGGGCCGCATATTTAGCGGCCAGAAAGGTGCCCTCCAAATTGACGCTGACGCAAGCGCGCCAATCTTCCAGCGCGATATCCTCGATCAGCGCGGTGGGACCAGCCACACCAGCATTGGCACAGAGCACATCCAGCCCGCCCCATTCAGCTGCGATCTCAGCGAACAGCGCCTTCACACCGTCCTCGTCGGTGGCATTCACCACCGTGCCGCGCCAATCCTCGGGCAGGTCGGACAGGCTCTCGGCGTTGATGTCGGCTACCCAGACCTGAAACCCGGCAGCCGCGAAGCCTTCGCCCATGGCGCGGCCGATGCCGGAACCTCCAGCGGTGATCAGAACACGCTTCATCGCGGTGCACCAATTGCGCGGCCCAGACCCTCGGGAGCGTCAAGCACGGCATGGGCTTCGGCAAGTTTCACCAGATTGGTCTCGATATGGGCCGCAGGCGGCGCGGAGCGGCGGGTTTTCAGGTCTACATGCAGCAGCATGTGCTCTCCGGTCGCCAGAAGACGGTCGCCTGCATACATTTCGTGCCAAAGGTGCATCTTCTTGCCTGCGCCCATGATCACGCGGGTCTTCACCTGAATGGCGTCGCCTGCGTGTACCTCGTCGATGTGACGGATATGGGTTTCGGCAGTGAAATAGCTGCCGCCGTTGGCGATATAGTCCGTATCACAGCCGATGATCATCATCAGCCGGTCGGTGGACTGCGCAAAAGCATCCAGATAGCGGCTTTCGGTCATATGGCCGTTGTAATCGGTCCAATCGAGCGGCACCACGCGGGACTGGGTCAGCACCGGCTGGCTGATGTCGGCAATCTCATCCACCGAGCGCACCAGCCCGGCCTCGCCTTCGCGACCAAGATCGTGCTTGTTCTGCAGCGCGCCCGCGCCCCAGTCATTGGCGCCCAGCGCGCGCATCATACCAACGAGGTTATCGTCGCGGATCCGCTCCATTTCGCGGATCGGGATATGGCCGGATTGTTCGTCCGACTGGCCCGCGATCAGATCGACCAGCTCATCGGTAAACTCGGGCACATCCATCAGCTTGGTCCAGGGCCAGCTGAGGCAGGGGCCGAACTGCGCCATGAAATGTTTCATGCCCGCTTCGCCGCCTGCGACGCGGTAGGTGTCAAACAGACCCATCTGCGCCCAGCGAATGCCAAAACCATAGCGGATCGCATTGTCGATCTCTTCCGTCGTGGCGATACCGTCCTTGACCAGCCACAGCGCCTCGCGCCAGACCGCTTCAAGGAACCGGTCCGCAACATGCGCGTCGATTTCTTTCTTCAGGTGCAGCGGGAACATGCCAATGGCGGTGATGATCTCTTTCGCTCGGTCAATAACGCCCGTCGGGTTGGCCGGGGTGGTGACCAGCTCGATCAGCGGCATCAGGTAGACCGGATTGAACGGATGTGCGACCACGATCTGGCCGGGATTTTCGCGCCCATTCTGCAGCTCGGAGGGTTTGAACCCTGAGGTGGACGAGCCGATGATCGCATCCGGCGCGCAATGGGCTTGCAGCTCACCGTAGACCTTTTGTTTGATGTCGAGCCGCTCGGGTACGCTCTCCTGAATCCACTCGGCGCCCTCGACAGCCTCCTTGATAGACCCATGAAAGCTCAGACTTCCCTCGGGCGGCAGTGCCACATTGCCAAGACCCGGCAGGCTGCGGCGCGCATTGGCCAGCACCTCGTTGATCTTGCGTTCGGCTTCCGGGTCGGGGTCAGAAACCCGCACATCCCAGCCATTGAGAAGGAAGCGCGCGGCCCAGCCGCCGCCGATTACACCGCCGCCGATGATTGCTGCTGTTGTCATGTTTACACATCCATTTCTATGGCCCGTGCGCAGCACGGGCAGCGCCCGACCCTCCCCACGGGAGGGCGCTATGCCCCCTCCCAGGGCCGGACCCAGCCCTTTGTTCTGCGTTCCCCCGCCTCAAAATTGCGACGGGAGCCAAGTTCCGTTGCTTACTTCGCCACCGGCGCGCGTTTGGTCAGCCCCAGCTGCGCGCGGACCTCGGCCGGTCCCATCAGCTTACCGCCCATGTTCTCGATGATGATGCGGGCGCGTTCGACCAGCTGCCAGTTCTCGGCCAGCTCCCCCTTGCCCAGCCACAGATTGTCTTCCAGACCGACGCGCACATTGCCGCCCGCCAGGATGGACGCGGCCACATAGGCCATCTGGTCGCGACCCAGCGAGAAGGCAGACCAGTTCCAGCTGTCCGGCACATTGTTGACCATCGCCATGAAGGTGTTCAGGTCATTGGGCGCGCCCCACGGCACCCCCATGCACAGCTGCACCAGTGCGGGGTCTTTCAGAATGCCTTCTTTCACCAGTTCCTTGGCAAACCAGAGGTGGCCGGTGTCAAAGGCTTCGATCTCGGGCTTCACGCCCAGATCGGTCATCATCTGGCCCATGGCGCGCAGCATGCCGGGCGTGTTGGTCATCACGTAATCGGCTTCGGCAAAGTTCATGGTGCCGCAATCCAGCGTGCAGATCTCGGGCAGGCATTCGGCGATATGCGCCATGCGCTCGGTGGCCCCGACCATATCGGTTCCGGCAACCACTGGCAGCGGGTTTTCCGTGTCGCCAAACACCATGTCGCCGCCCATGCCGGCGGTGAGGTTCAGCACCACATCCACATCCGCGTCGCGAATCCGGTCGGTGACTTCGCGGTAAAGCGCCAGATCGCGGCTCGGCGTGCCGGTCTCGGGATCGCGCACGTGGCAATGCACAATGGCCGCGCCGGCCTTGGCGGCAGCAATCGCGCTGTCGGCGATTTCCTTGGGCGACCGCGGCACTTTCGGGCTGCGATCCTGGGTGCTGCCAGAGCCGGTCACGGCACAGGTGATGAAGACGTTTTTAGTCATGGACAGAGGCATTTTGATTTTCCCGCCGATGTACAGGGTTTTACCCAAGGTTATCCCCAGGCTCTTCCCCAGATTCTGATTTGCGCTGTGGCCAAGCTTGCCGCAGCCTTGGGGCAACAACTGTGCAAGATGCGAATCGAACTTGATGAAACCCGCAAAAAACATCCTCCAACCGGAAAACAAGCCGCTTAAAACGGCTGTTCTGGTGCTGGACGAAACCAACACCCTGTCCTTTGCTGCGACAGTGGACCCGATGCGTGCCGCCAACCGGCTGGCCGACCGGCACGCCTTTGACTGGGACTACGTCACCGCGACGGATGAACCGGCGATGCTGACCAGTGGCCTCACCGTGCCCGGCATTCCGCTGGCGCGCCTTGCGGCCTGCGATCTGCTGATTGTGGTGGCCGGCTTCCAGCTTGCCCGCCATGCCACCCCTGCCCTGTTGCGCGGGTTGCGCCGCATTGCCGACACCGGCGCCACCATTGCCGGCATCGACGGCGGCCCCTGGCTGCTGGCCGAGGCGGGCCTGCTGGACGGACATTCTGCCACCACCCACTGGGAAGACCTCGACAATTTTGCCAGCCGCTTCCCCGGCGTCGATGTGCAGCAGCACCGTTATGTGGTCTCGGAAAACCGCCTCACGTCAGGTGGTGCCACCCCGGCGATCGAGATGATGCTGCACATTATTGGCGCGCGTCATACTGCCAGCTTTGCCTCACGCGTGGCCGGTCTGTTCCTCTACGATGGCCCCGCCATGCCGCCGCGCCCACAAAGCCGCCTTGGCGGACAAAAGCACAATGCGCTCACTGCCAAGGCCAATGCCTTGATGGAGGCGGCACTGGACGAACCCATGCCCTTGTCCCTGATTGCAGAAACCCTCGGCACCAGCCCGCGCAGCCTGCAGCAGCAATTCCGCCTGCGGCTCAACACCACGCCACAGGATCATTACCTGCAGCTGCGTCTGGCCGAGGCACGCCGTCTGGTCACCGATACAGATCTGTCGCTGATGGAGGTGGCGCTGGCCACCGGATTTACGTCGCAGTCCAATTTCGCCCGCGCCTTTCGCACGGCGCATGGCACCTCGGCCCGCGATCTGCGTCAGGATCAGCCACGCCCGGCAACCCACTAAGGCCGCGATAATCTGGCGCTGATCCGCTCTAGCTCTTGCCAGAAATATCCCGGGGGTGAATTGGCCGCGGGGCCAAGAGGGGGCAGCGCCCCCTCACGCTTTCCTCAATACGGCATCGGATGCGCACGGTGCGCGGCGGTGATCTCGTCCTGCACCTCTTGGCTCAAGGTGACGGCCACCGACCCAAGAATCCGGTCCAGCTGGCTGTTATGGGTCGCGCCAAAAATCGCCGACGCCACAAAAGGCCGGCTGCGGCACCAGGCCAGCGCCATCTGCACCACATCCAGCCCGTGACGTTCGGCGATTTGCAGATAGGCATCAACCGCGCCGTAAACCCGCTCTGAATGACGCCCGCCCAGCGCCGGTACCAGCGCCTTGCGCGACCCCTCCGGCACCGCGCCGTTCTGATACTTGCCTGTCAGCAGCCCGGTGCCCAGCGGTGAAAACGCCAGCAGTCCCACATCCTCATAGGCGCTCAGCTCGGCCAGATCGGTGTCATACATCCGGCACAGGAGCGAGTATTCATTCTGGATCGAGGCCACCCGCGGACCCTTGCCCGCCTCTGCCAGCCGCAGCCATTGCGCGGTACCCCAGGCGCTCTCGTTGGAGAGGCCAAAGGCGCGGATATTGCCCTTGTCCACCTGGCTCTGCAGCGCGCCAAGGCAGTCTTCCATATCTGCAATCACATCCGCTCTGTTGTGACCGGTGGGATCATAGGTCCAGTTCTTTCGGAACATATAGCTGCCCCGGTTCGGCCAATGAAACTGGTAGAGGTCGATGTAATCCGTCTGCAGCCGTTTCAGCGAGCCTTCAATGGTGGCCGCGATGGTTTTTGAGGAGATCGCCTCCCCGTCGCGCACCGCCATCAGACCTTCACCGGAATGTTTGGTGGCAATTACCACATCCTCGCGGCGGCCGGTCTTTTGCAGCCAGGTGCCGATGATTGCCTCGCTGCCGCCAACATGTTCCTTGGCAATCGGGTTCACCGGGTACATTTCTGCCGTGTCAATGAAATTCACCCCAGCTGCCAGCGCCCTGTCGATCTGGTCATGGGCCTCTGCCTCGGCAGTCTGGGTGCCGTAGGTCATGGTGCCCAGGCAAAGCTCTGACACCATGATGCCGGTGCGGCCAAGCGGGTTCATCTTCATCGCGCAAATCCTTCATACGTAGGGTTGGCGCGACTGTAGCGCCCCCTGCGCCGGGTGCAAGATGCGCACGCAGGATTGAGAACAAAGAGAGAACATGTTACGGTGCGCCATGCCGACTCACCTGCTCGACCGCCGCCATCACAAGCCCCGCCCGCAAGTCACCATCCGCGAGGGAATCGCACTGGACCGCGCCCGCGCGCATGAGGCCTGCGGGCCTGCGCGCTACAGCTTTGCGCTCTGGCTGGCGGCGGCCTGCGAGGGGCCGGTGATGTGGATCGCCCCCGCCTGGGAGGCCGCCGGGCTGAACCCCGACGGGATGATGGATTTCTGCGACCCGGCCCGGTTTCTGTTTGTCGCTGCGCCGCGCGGCGAGGACATTCTGTGGTGCATGGAAGAGGCGCTCAGATCCGGGGCTGTGCCGCTGGTGGTCGCCGATCTGAGCGAGCCGCCTGCAATGACACCGGTGCGCCGCCTGCATCTGGCGGCAGAGGCCGGCGGGGCGGCCGCCGGGCTGGCACCGCTGGGATTGCTGCTGACGCCGGGCGACGGCGGCGCGCCGGGGATCGAGAGCCGCTGGCATCTGGCCCCGGCCCATGCGGGCAAACAGCGGATCTGGCAGCTGCAGCGCCGCCGCGCCCGCACCCAGCCACCGCGCAGCTGGCAGCTGCAGCAAAGCGCCCCCCGTGCAGCCCTGAAGACCTGCCCGATCGCGGACACCGCCACCGGATGACCACCACGCGATGACGTCCCCAAGAGGCCTTGCACCTCGGCGCTGGCGCGCAATCACCCCAGGATGTTTTGGCCGATCAAATGCGGATCATGACAGAGCTGTGATGCTATAAGGCTGGTCAGGCGACCCTCTATCCGGCAGGTTGACAGGGCACAGGAGATGCCAATGATCACCCGCCGCAGCCTGACCCTATCGCTGCCAGCTATTTTGGCGGCTCCTGCCGCGCTGGCCGCCGCGCGGCGCTATGTGTTGGAGCCCGCCGCCTCGCGGGTTGGGTTCAGTTTTGTGCTGAACGATGCCACCTTACGCGGTGAAATGCCGGTGGCGCGCGCCGACATTCGCGTCGATACCCGTGATCTGGCGGCCTCCTCGGTCGAGGTGGTGCTGGATGCTGCCAAGGCGCGCACCGGGTTGATCCTTGCAACGGATGTCATGAAGGGGCCAGAGGTGCTCGACACCGCGCGCCACCCCTACATCCGGTTTGTCTCGCGCCGCATAAGGCTGGGTACAGGCGGACGCATTTCGGACGGGGCCAGCATGACCGGCGATCTAACCCTGCGCGGCGTGACGCGCCCGGTCACGCTGGCAGCCGCACTCTACCGGCAGCCCGGAACCGCGCCCGCGGATTTGACAGTGCTGGATGTTCAGCTGACCGGCCAGATCAGCCGGTCCGCCTTTGGCGCATCAGGCTACGCCGGGCTGGTGGCGGATCAGGTGCAACTGGAAATTCGCGCCCGAATCCGAGCGGATTAAAAAGGCATAATCCCCCCATCACACGGAAGCGACACCAAAAGGGCGGAAACGACCAAGCCCTATTTCGCGGCCCCGCCATTGTCGGCCCTGTTATGCGCCTGATTATCTCCTTTACCGCCCTGTTCCTCTCCGTGATTCTATTGCAGCTGGCAACAGGCGGGGTTGGCCCGCTGGACGCGCTTTCGGGGCTGACACTCGGCTTTTCCAAGGCGCAGATCGGTCTTTTGGGATCGGCCCATTTCCTTGGGTTCTTTATCGGTTGCTGGTGGGCGCCGCGCCTGATGGGCAACGTGGGCCATTCGCGCGCTTTTGCGGTGTGCACGGCGCTGGGGGCAATGGGGCTGATCGGCCACACGCTGACCGACAACCCATATGCTTGGGCCGGGCTGCGGATCGCCTCGGGCCTGTGTGTGGCGGGCTGTTATACGGTGATCGAAGCCTGGCTGAATTCCAAAGTCACCAATGAGACCCGTGGGCGCGCCACAGGCACCTACCGGATTGTCGATATGGGATCCTCGCTGGCGGCACAGCTGGTGATCTCGGTGCTGGAGCCGGCCTATTACGTCTCATATAATCTGCTGGCGATCCTCTGCTGCGCGGCCCTGCTGCCGCTGACGCTGAGCAAAGCCAGCCAGCCGGAGACTCCCAAGGCACCGCGCCTGCGGCCCAAGCTGGCCTGGCGCTGTTCGCCGCTGGCGGTGGCCGGCGTGATTGTCGCCGCTCTCAGCTCTGCCTCATTTCGGATGGTTGGGCCGGTTTACGGCCAGGAAGTTGGCCTTGCCATCGATCAGATCGCCTTTTTCCTTGCCGCCTTTGTTCTGGGGGGCGCATTGGCGCAATATCCGATGGGCTGGCTGGCAGATAAATACGACCGCCGCTGGGTACTGATCTGGCTGTCGGTGGCGGCGGTGATAAGCTGCGGGCTGACCATGGCCGCCAGCGGTGCAGGCACGGTTGGCGTGATGATCACGGCCACACTGTTTGGCTTCACAACCTTTCCGATCTTTTCGGTGTCCGCGGCCCACGCCAACGATTTTGCCACCTCGGAACAGCGGATAGAACTCTCGGCTGCGCTGATGTTCTTTTATGCGCTTGGCGCCATTGCCAGCCCCTATGTGTCCTCGGCGCTGATCGATTCCTTCGGCCCGCCTGCCCTGTTTGCCTATGTGGCCTGCGGGCATGTGCTGTTGATCGCCTTTGGCCTCAGCCGGATGAAAGTGCGCCCGACACCGGAAGAGCGGACCAATTATGTCTACGCGCCGCGCACCTCCTTTGTCATTGGACGCCTGCTGAAACGATCGCGCGAAAGGCGGTAGCCAGCCCCCAGCATGCCGATAAGACGGGACCCTGAAAACAGCCCGCCGCGATCCGACGCGCGCGGGCTTTTTCTTTGCCTCTGCTGCAAAGCCACCGGCTGCACATCGTTTTGGGCACATAAAATTAATCTGACTAAAAAACTCGGATTGACAAACCTGAGTAAATAAATCAGGTTACGCCCACTCCAGCCAGTCTGCTGCTGCAGGCCAGCCCGATGCACCGAGAAACAGAACAGATCGTCTTCATGCCAGCTCGAATCGAAAACCCACGGGACGCAGAGCGTCGCCAGACAATGCAGGACTTCCTCCTGCGCGACTGGCAGCCACATTGCTACGACCCGGGCGGTTCCGGCGGCGCGTGTCTGGAATGGATTCTGGACCGGGCGGATGTCAGCAATGGGCAAAAATCATGAACCAGCAAATTACCCCGGCCGCGACCGCAGCCACCGAAGTCTTTCCCACCTATCACGCCGAAGAGCTGACGCGCGGCGGCGTACAGGCCCGCATCTTGTTGAATGGCCAGATTTATTCCCTGCGCATCACCCGCGCCGGAAAGCTGATCCTGACAAAATGAGCCAACAAACCCTCTCTCGTGGTGGTGCCACTGTCGGCAACCTGTCCGCCCTGCCCCCCGTCGAGGCAGGCGCCGTGATGGCACTGCGGCATTGGTTCTCCGGCCCGCAGGCCCGGCTGAGGCTGGAAGCGCAATTTGCCGCCGCCCTCGGCCCCGAGGCTGCGACGGATGCCGTTTCGCAATTCAGTCAGCTCTGCCAGATCTGCCTCAGCCATGGCCGCCGTCCGCTGGTGCGCCACGGGTTGAAATGCGACTGCCTGGGCGCTGATGAAAACGTATTTGCCAATCTCATTGCCGCCGCCTGTGAGGGTGAAAAAGCAGATGCGATGATGATGGCGACCCTCATCGTTCAGCCGACGATGGCCCCTGGGCTGATGTCGTCGGCGATCGAATTCGGCCTTGCGCTCAAGCAGATGACAGAGCATTCGCTCCCTCTGCAACAGCACATGGGCACCCCCGCAACACTTCACTGAACAACCAATCCAACTGGGAACTTACCTGATGAAATCTCTGTTTCTCGCCGGCACTGCTGTCGCCGCACTGACACTGGCCCCGGCGGCAATGGCGGCTGACAAAGCTGCAGTTCTGTCCAACTACTCCAATATCGCAGAAGCCAAATACGCCGACAGCCTGGCCACAGCCAAAGTGCTGCAAACCGCTGTTGAGGCGCTTGTTGCATCCCCGTCGGCAGAAAACCTGACCGCCGCCCGCACCGCGTGGCTGGCGGCCCGTGTGCCCTACCAGCAGTCCGAAGTGTTCCGTTTCGGCAATGTGATCGTGGACGAGTGGGAAGGCAAAGTGAACGCCTGGCCGCTGGACGAAGGTCTGATCGACTATGTGGACGCGTCCTATGGCGGTGCCACCGACGAGAACGCCTCGGCTGTGCTGAACGTGGTGGCCAACCCGTCCTTTGAACTGTCCGGCAAAGCCATCGACGCGACCGACATCACGCCCGAGCTGCTCGCCGAAACCCTGCACGAGGCAGAGGGTGTCGAATCCAACGTGGCGACCGGTTATCACGCCATCGAATTCCTGCTCTGGGGTCAGGATCTGAACGGCACCGACCACGGTGCGGGTTCGCGTTCCTGGACCGACTACGCAGCCGGTGACGACTGCACTGGCGGCAACTGCGACCGCCGTGGCGCCTATCTGAAAGCCGCCACTGCACTCCTGATCTCGGATCTGGAATGGATCACCGCACAATGGGCTGAAGGCGGCGAAGCACGCACCACGCTGCAGGCGGATGAGGATGCAGGCATCACCGCAATGCTGACCGGCATGGGCTCGCTGTCTTATGGCGAAACCGCGGGCGAGCGCATGCGCCTTGGCCTGATGCTGAACGACCCGGAAGAAGAGCATGACTGCTTCTCGGACAACACCCACAACAGCCACTACTACGATGGTCTGGGCGTGCAGAACGTCTATATCGGCGAATATGTCCGGGTGAACGGCGAAGTCATCTCGGGCGCGTCCCTGTCGGAAATGGTGATGTCGGTTGACCCGGCGCTGGACGCAGAAATGCGCGTCAAACTGTCCGACACGATGCTGGCGCTTGGCCGTATCAAGACCGCTGCCGAGGCAGGCTTCTCCTATGACCAGATGCTGGAAGCCGGCAATGCTGGTGGCGAGACCCTGATCATGGGCGGCGTCAACGGCCTGGTCGACCAGACCAAATCCATCGAGCGCATTGTCGCGGCTCTGAAGGTCGACGGCGTGGCCGTTGAAGGCTCCGACTCGCTGGACAACCCCTCGGCTGTTTTCGAGTAAGAGACATCTGGCTTAGCCGGATGGAAGGGCTGCGCATTTGCGCGGCCCTTTTTTGTGCGCACCGGTTCGTCCGACGGCGAGAATGTTGAGGGATGTCAAATTCCTCCTGAATTACTCAGATACCGATCTTGATACCTGATAAAAATTATCAGATAAACTTTCCAACAGAATCACTCAGCCTTACCAAACCCATCGGAAAAGCCAGAACATGATCGTCTGCCATTGCATGCATATTTCAGACAAAGAGATCCATGCCGCGGTCGATTGGATGCGAAGTGCTGATCCTGAAACGATAATTACGCCCGGCAAGGTCTATCACGCGCTTGGCAAGGCTGCCGATTGCGGTGGCTGCATGCCGCTCTTTCTAGACACGATGCGTTCGAACGCTAACCTGCAGGTACCCGCATTTTTGCGCGGATTGCGTTCAAGTATTAGTCAGGAGAGCACCCATGAAGGGCGACCCCAAGGTTATCGAATACCTCAACAAAGCACTGCGACATGAGCTTACCGCCGTTAGCCAGTACTGGCTGCACTACCGCTTGCAGGACGACTGGGGTCTTGGCCATATGGCCAAGAAGAGCCGCGAAGAAAGCATCGAGGAGATGGAGCATGCCGACAGCCTCATCGACCGGATCATCTTTCTTGAAGGCCACCCGAACCTGCAAAAGCTCGACCCGCTGCGCATTGGTCAGACCCCGAAAGAGACGCTGGAATGCGACCTTGCCGCCGAACTGGACGCCCGCGCGCTCTACAAAGAAGCCCGCGATGTCTGCAAGGATGCTGGTGACTACGTCTCTATGTCGCTCTTTGAGAAGTTGATGAGCGATGAAGAAGGGCATATCGACTTCCTTGAAACACAGCTTGAACTCTACGACCGGATTGGCGCGCAGAACTATGAACAGCTTAATGCCTTTACCATCGACGAGGGCGACGACTAACCTAGCACTGGCTGCCGCTCTTGCGGCGGTGGCCACCCCTGCCTTTGCGGTTGACCAGAACACGGTCCCGCTGGGCGATCCCCACCTCAGCCACATCCCCCGCAGCGACGCCGAAATCGCACGGATCACAGCCGTGACGACAGCTGCGGCGGATTTCACCGCCCCGGAGCCGTTTGAGGAACGCCCGGCTGGTGCTGCCACCGTGCGCGCCCGCAGCGACACCGAAGCCTTTTCCCAGCATTCGGCGAATATCACCTTCGCGCAGGAGCTGGAGTTCAAGCTCGGCAATGGGCTGTTCAAGAAACTCTGGGTGTTTTCGCCCGCCTCCACCCGCGCCTCGGACGGGCTGGGGCCGCTGCACAATGCGCGCTCCTGCCAGCGTTGCCACATCAAGGACGGGCGCGGCCATGCGCCACAGAGCCCTGAGGATTCAGCCGTTTCCATGTTTCTGCGCGTCTCGGTTCCCGGCCCCGCAGCGGAAGAACTGGCCGCTGTCACAGATTACATCGGCACCGTGCCGCATCCAGCCTATGGCGGCCAGATGCAGGACTTGTCGCCGCCCGGCGTTGCACCGGAATACAGGCTGAATGTGACCTATGAGGAGATCGAGGTCGCCCTTTCGGGCGGTGAAACCGCCACGCTGCGCAAGCCCAGTTATCAGGCCGCAGACCTCGGCTACGGCCCTTTGGGTGATGACGCCATGCTGTCGCCCCGAGTGGCTCCGCCGATGACCGGGCTCGGCCTGCTGGAGGCGATACCGGCGGCCGATATCCTTGCCCATGTGGATGAGGATGACGCAAACGGCGATGGCATCTCGGGCCGCGCCAATATGGTCTGGTCGCGCGAGTTCGATCAGGTGATGCTGGGGCGTTTCGGGCTGAAGGCGGGCATGCCCACCGTGAACGAACAATCGCAGGCAGCCTTTTCCGGCGATATCGGCATTTCATCCCCGCTCTACCCTGCGGCCTGGGGCGATTGCACCGATGCGCAGACCGCCTGTCAGGACGCACCCCACGGCGACGGCGATGTGCGTGTGACCGAAATTGACGGGCCCAACATGGATCTTGTGACCTTCTACAGTCGCAATCTGGCTGTGCCCGCCCGCCGCGATCTGGACGCACCGGAGGTGCTGCGCGGCAAGCAAGTGTTCTACGAGGCCGGCTGCCCTGCCTGCCACGTTCCAAAATTTGTCACCCACCGGCTGGAAGACCGCCCCGAACAAAGCTTCCAGCTGATCTGGCCCTATTCGGACCTGCTGTTGCATGACATGGGCGAAGGGCTGGCTGATGATCGCCCCGAAGGCCGCGCCACGGGGCGCGAGTGGCGCACGGCGCCGCTTTGGGGTATTGGCCTGACCAAACAGGTGAGTGCTGAGGCCGGATACCTGCACGATGGCCGCGCCCGCACCCTGCTGGAGGCTGTGCTCTGGCATGGTGGTGAGGCGGCACCCGCCCGTGATCGAACCGTCAACTTGCCCCCGGCAGACCGCGCCGCGCTGATAACATTTCTGGAGAGCCTCTGATGCTGCGTTCCTTCTTTCTGGCCCTGCCTCTGGCGCTGTCGCCGCTTATTGCTCAGGCCGATGCGACAGGCGGCATTGCGGATGGGTTGATCCTGCCGCTGATGGCCGATCTGGCGGGGAGCGGCGCAGCGCTGTCAACGGCAGCCGAGGCGGATTGCAGCCCCGAAAGCAGCGATTTGCAGGCGGCCTTTCACGATGCACTGGACGCCTGGGTGCGGGTCAGCCATCTGCGCTTTGGCCCCACAGAAACCGACAATCGTGCTTTTTCTCTGGCGTTCTGGCCCGACAGCCGCAGCAAAACCCCCAAGGCCCTGTCCGCAATGATCGCCAAAGAAAACCCCGCCGTGGCAGAACCTGCCAGTTTTGACGAGGTCTCAATCGCCGCGCAGGGCTATTACGCGCTGGAATTCATGCTGTTCGATCCAGCCTATACAGAACTGGGCAACGCGGCTTACCGCTGTGCCTTGGTACAGGCCCAAAGTGCTGGCATTGCTGACAAAACAGCCGCCATCCATCACGAATGGGTCAATAGTTTTGCGGCAGAAATGCGGGATCCGGCAACCCGTTACCGCAACTCCGAAGAAGTCACGCAGGAGCTGTTCAAATCCCTGCTAACCGGCTTGCAAATGACCGCTGACATGCGGCTGGGCCGCCCGCTGGGCACCTTCGAACGCCCCCGCCCCAAACGGGCCGAGGCCTACCGGTCAGGGCGCAGCCTGCGCCATGTGGTCCTGACGCTGGAAAGCCTGAATGACCTCGCCCGCGCGCTGGCCGCTCAGGATCCGGACGTGGCCGGATCGCTGGAAGCGCAGTTCGACAAGACCCTGCAACGGGCCGCAAATTTGCACGACCCGGTCTTTGCCGGAGTGGCTGACCCCGCCACGCGCTTTCGCGTCGAGGCCCTGCAACAGGATGTGCTGGATCTGCACCTCATGGCCGAACAACAGCTTGGGCCTGCACTGGGGGTCGAGGCTGGTTTCAACTCTCTCGACGGGGACTGACTATGACCTCACGGCGCCGATTTCTGGCAGGGCTCCTGGCTGCCGGCGCGGCACCAGCCGTCAGCTGGGCCGACATTGGCGGGCCAGCCTTCCTATCAGCGGGCAAGGCCGGTGACGGGCGCTATTTTCTGGGCGCCCTTGGCGCAGACGGCTCCCTGCTGTTCCGCCTGCCCTTGCCCGATCGCGGCCACGCCGCCGCCGCACACCCCACCCGCGCCGAGGCGGTGGCCTTTGCCCGCCGCCCCGGTCGCTTTGCTGATGTGATCGATTGCACCTCCGGCAGCCGCATCGCCCGTCTGGAACCCGAAGAAGGCCTCCATTTTTATGGTCACGGCGTTTTCTCACCGGACGGAAGCCTGCTGTTCACCACCGAAAATGACTATGACAACGCCCGCGGGGTGATTGGCATCTGGGATGTATCCGCAGGCTACCGCCGCGCCGGGGCCTTCGCATCCGGCGGCATCGGCCCCCATGACATGCGCCTGCGCCGTGATGCACCGGGGCTAGTGGTGGCAAACGGTGGCATCGAAACCCACCCCGACAGCGGACGCGCCAAACTGAACCTTGGCGATATGCGCCCCAACCTCAGCTACCTGTCCTTTGACGGCCAGCAGCAGGACCTGCTGGAGCTGGAACCGGACCTGGCGCAGAACTCCATCCGCCACCTCAGCATGGCCGCCGACGGAACCACCGGATTCGCGATGCAATGGCAAGGGGATAGCGGTGATGTTGTGCCGATTGTCGGCCTGCATCGTCCCGGTGAAAACCTGCGGCTTCTGGGTGCAGATGATCCGCGCACCCGCAACCTCAATGGGTATGGCGGCTCGCTTGCCTTTACCAAAGGCGGATCACAGATCGCCGTGACCTCGCCTCGCGGCGGTGTTGTGCAGGTGTTTGAGACCACGTCCGGCCAGATGGAAGCGCAGCATCACATCCGCGATGTCTGCGGTCTGGCCGCGTCGTCCCGTGGGATGACGGCCACGTCAGGATCGGGTCAAGTGCTTGAGTTAACCGGGGAAACAGTTCACCATTTGGGTGATCACCCCCTTGCTTGGGACAATCATCTGGTGCCTCTGGCCTGACCTTCAGTGTCAGAATGGCCGTGTATAGCGCAGCATCACGCTTTCTGTTCCCGGATTGTGATTTTGGAAGTTCTTGTCGAACAAATGGTCGATACTGACCGAAATACGGGCGCCGCTCAGCAGCTCGTAGCCTGCACCGATTGAAGTGCGGAACTGGAACGTGTCCCCCTCTTTGTAGGGATTGCTGCCCTGATGCAGCGCACCCGCCCCCAGACTGCCTTCGACGATCCAGCGGCTGTCGCGAACACGGCTGAGGAAATACACCCCCGCGACCCCCAGAACATCCCCATCCGCATCCGCCTGAACCGCCGCCATCCATGACAGTGCCGTGCGCCCATAGGTCCGGAACGGATCCGAGTGATACTCAGCCAGCACCGCTGCTACAACTTTGTTGTGCGCATCGAAGGCATCATCGGCACCGATTCCCAACACCCATTCCGCAGCTGTCACCTGACCGGCCATGCCACCAGCGAAAGCCCATGCAAGCGCAGAAAACCCCAATGTCCTTCGCATTTCTCCCTCCGCCTTTATCCTTTGTTTTTAGTGTACTAGTTCAGATTCAACTAGGGCGAAGCCAAAGAAAGGAAAGGCCGGTCTGACGAACGCCTCTCGATCAGCGCGCTCCAATGGCCATATTGCGAAAGATAAACGAAAGATATAGAAAGCCATTAGACGGAAAACGAAGGCGAGCGCGATGACTGCAGAAACCCGACACAGCGAGATCCTGGCCCTCCTTGACCGGCGGGGGCGCGTCGAGGTGGAGGATCTCTCTGCCCGGTTTGGTGTTTCACTGCAGACCATTCGGACCGACCTGCGTGACCTGAGCGCACAGGCAAAACTGTCCCGTGTGCACGGCGGCGCGGTGCGCGTCAGCGCTGGTGCCAGCCGCGCCTATGCCGACCGACGCCTGCTGAATGCATCCGCCAAACAGGCAATGGCCGCACAAGTGGCCGAGCTGATCCCCGAAAACTGTTCGCTCAGCCTCAATATCGGCACTTCGACAGAACAGGTGGCGCGCGCCTTAGCGGCGCATCAGGGGCTGACCGTTCTGTCCAACAACATCAATATTATCAACTTGATGATGGGTGGGCAGGCGCAGGATCTGATTGTCGCAGGTGGCGCCATTCGTCAAAGCGACGGCGCCATTGTCGGCGAGGACGCCAGCGCCTTTTTTGCGCGCTACAAAGTGGATTATGCCATTATCGGCGCCTCTGCTTTGGACGACGATGGCGCCATCCTGGATCACGACGCCCGCGAGGTCGCGGTGTCGCGCGCGATCCTCGCCAATGCGCGCCAGAAGATCCTGATCTGCGACGGCAGCAAATTCGCCCATTCCGCCCCGGTGAGGATTTGCGGCGCTGCGGATCTGGACATGATCATCACGGACCGCCCCGTCCCCGCCCCTTTTGCCAAGGCCGCCGCAGCGGCAGGCACGCGTATCTATGTAACCAGTAAAACCGAAAGCAAACCGAATGTCTGACGCAGAAATATCCGATCTATTGATCATCGGCGGCGGCATCAACGGCTGTGGCATTGCGCGTGACGCCGCCGGGCGCGGCCTGTCTGTCACCTTGGCGGAAAAAGGCGATCTGGCCTCGGCAACCTCCTCGGCCTCGACCAAACTGTTTCACGGCGGGCTGCGCTATCTGGAGTTTTTTGAGTTCCGCCTTGTGAGTGAGGCCCTGAAGGAGCGCGAAGTGTTGTTGCAGATGATGCCGCATATCTCCTGGCCGATGCGCTTTGTGCTGCCGTTTCATCGTGACATGCGGTTTGACAGTGACACACCTACCTCGCGGCTGTTGTCGCTGGTCATGCCATGGATGCGTGGCCGCCGCCCGGCCTGGCTGATCCGACTGGGGCTGTTTTTGTATGACGCACTGGGCAGGCGCGAGCTGCTGCCCGGCACCCGCAGGCTGGACCTGACGCAGGACGAAGCAGGCTCACCACTGAAGGGAAAATTCAAAACCGCCTTTGAGTATTCTGACTGCTGGGTCGAGGACGCACGGCTCGTCGTGCTGAACGCCCGCGATGCTGCTGCGCGCGGTGCCGAGATTCTGACCCGGACCGAAGTTGTCGCCGCCAAACGCCACGTGGATCACTGGCAGGTCACGCTGAAGGACCATGCCACCGGATCCGAAACCATCCGCCGCGCAAAAATGCTGGTCAATGCGGGCGGGCCATGGGTGGCCGATCTGCTGAAGGGCACGCTAGGCGTTCAAAGCCGCGAGACCGTACGGCTAGTGCGCGGCAGCCATATCGTGGTGCCATCTCTGTTTGACCACGGGCGCTGCTATTTCTTCCAAGGCACCGACGGGCGGATCATCTTTGCCATACCTTACGAGGAAGATTTCACCCTGATCGGCACCACAGATGCCGACCATGACGCCGCAGACACTGCGCCGGTTTGCACCGAGGCAGAGCAGGACTATCTGGCCAAGTTTGCGTCAGAGTATTTTGAGAAACCCCTCAGCCGCGACGATGTGGTCTGGACCTATTCCGGCGTGCGCCCGCTCTATGATGACGGCGCCAGTTCGGCCACCGCTGCAACCCGCGAATATGTGCTGACGCTGGATCAGGACGCAGCCCCGCTGCTGAACGTCTTTGGCGGCAAGATCACCACCTACCGCAAACTCGCCGAGGCTGCTCTGGAGAAGATCACGACCGTCTTTCCACAGACGTCACATTCTTGGACTGCAGGCAAAGCGCTGCCGGGGGGTGATTTTCCGGTCGGGGATGTGGCCTTGCTGACCGATAGGCTCGCCGAAGATTACTCCTTCCTTTCTCCTTACGCCACGCGCCGCCTGATCCGCGCCTACGGCACCGAGGCCTGGCAGGTTCTGCGCGATGCCAAGTCCGCAAAAGATCTGGGACAGGATTTTGACGCGACCATCACGGCGCGGGAATTGGACTGGGCCATCGCCAAAGAATGGGTGCGCAGCGGCGAAGATTATCTGTGGCGCCGCACCAAACTGGGGCTGCGACTGGACGCGGCGCAACAGGCCGCAGTCACGGACTATGTCCTGTCCCGATCGCACAATCAGGCCGTGTAGATCGGTAAGGGCAGCGCCTGAGCCTGGGCGGGTGCGATAGCGCCCTCCCATGGGGAGGGTCGGGCGCTGCCCGGCCTGTCGGCCGGGCGAAACACTATTATGAGGCGTTTTGAGAGCTCTAGAACTCGACGCCTTTCTGAGCCTTGATACCGGCGCGGAACGGGTGTTTCACCTGCGCCATCTCGGTGACCAGATCGGCAATCTCGATCAGCTCCTCCTTGGCATTGCGGCCGGTCAGAACCACATGGGTCATCTCGGGCTTTTCATCGCGCAGAAAGGCGACGACCTCGTCCAGATCCAGATACTCATAGCGCAGAGCGATATTGATCTCGTCCAGCAGCACCATGGTATTGCCGGGATCCAGGATCATCTCCTTGGCTTTCTCCCAGCCGGCCTTGGCGGCGGCAATGTCGCGGCTCTTGTCCTGTGTCTCCCAGGTAAAACCTTCACCCATGGCGTAGAACTGGCACAGATCGGCGAAGTTCTCTTCGATCAGGGTGCGCTCGCCAGTTTGCCATCCCCCCTTGATGAACTGCACAACGGCCGAAGGCATCCCATGCGCAATGCAGCGCATGATCATGCCGAATCCGGAAGAGGATTTCCCCTTGCCGGGCCCGGTATGGACGATGATCAGACCCTTCTCGCCGTCCTTTTTCTCCATCATGCGGTCGCGCGCCGCTTTCTTCTTGGCCATCTTTGCGGCATGGCGTGCCGCTTCCTCTTCCGAGATGCCGCTTTCAGACTTATCGCTCACCAGACCACTCCTTCTGTCAGACCCCATGTCTTGACAAAGACAGGGCCCATGGCGCAAGGGGTTTTCGTTGGTTCCTGCGGCAACGCAGGCGAAGAGGGAATGTGACAGGCCGAAAGGCCCAAGCACAGCCGCCCCCGCGACCGTGACCGGAGAGGCCGCCATGCCACTGAGCATTCGCTCGGGAAGGCAGGAGGGCCGCAGAGGCGCAAGCCTTGGCATCCGCAAGCCGGGAGACCTGCCAACGAAGGAGGAGTATAACGGGCGGACGGGGTGTTCCGCGACCGGTAGAGGGACCGCGCATGCCGCCCCCTCGCTGGCCCAGCCCCGCGATGCCCCCGAGGAAAAAGAGAGAGGTGCCCGCGGCCATGTCCAATGTGACCCTGACCGTTTGCCTGACCTGCCGCAAATCCGGCAGCGACGAAGACCCCGAGGCGCCCCGCCCCGGCGCCGTGATGTTCGACGCCCTGAAAGAAGCCGGCATGCCCGAAGGCGTGACCCTGCGCGGCGTCAAATGTCTTTCGGCCTGCTCACGCGGCTGTTCGGTCGCGCTGACCGGCGGCGAAGAACGCTGGAGCTATATCTACGGCGACATGGACCCGGACGCGCATCTGTCTGATATCCTGACCGGCTCTGCCGCCTATGCAGCCACATCTGACGGGCTGGTGCCTTGGCGCGAACGCCCCGTCCCTTTCCGCAAACAATCCGTCGCCCGCATCCCGCCGGCCGCTTTCCCGTCTGAGGAGTAATCCATGAGCGATCTGAACAAGATCCCCGTCACTGTCGTCACCGGCTTTCTGGGCGCGGGCAAAACCACGCTGATCCGTCACCTGATGCAGAACCCGCAGGGCAAACGTCTGGGCGTTGTGGTCAATGAATTCGGCACCGCCGGCGTGGATGGTGACATCCTGAAGTCCTGCGCCGATGAGAACTGCCCCGAAAACAACATCGTCGAGCTGGCAAACGGCTGCATCTGCTGCACCGTGGCGGATGACTTCATTCCCACCATCGAAGCGCTGATGGCGATGCCCACCCCGCCCGAGCATATCCTGATCGAAACTTCCGGTCTGGCGCTGCCGAAACCGCTGCTCAAGGCCTTTGACTGGCCCGCGATCCGCTCGCGCATTACCGTTGACGGCGTGATTGCGCTGGCCGACGCCGAAGCCGTTGCCGCAGGCCGCTTTGCCACCGACGTGGCTGCGGTGGATGCCCAGCGCGAGGCAGACGACAGCATCGACCACGAAACACCCCTGTCCGAGGTCTTCGAGGATCAGATCTCCTGCGCTGACATCATCCTGCTGTCCAAGGCCGATTTGGCCGGCAAGGACGGTGTGGAAAAAGCCCGCGAAGTCATCGCCGCGCAAAGCCCGCGCAACTTGCCGATCCTGCCGATGTCCGAAGGTGTCATCGATCCGCGCATCGTGCTGGGGCTGAACGCTGCCGCCGAAGACGATCTGGACGCACGCCCCAGCCACCATGACGGGCATCACGACCATGAACATGACGATTTTGAAAGCATCGTGGTCGAAATGGGTGAAGTATCTGATCCGCAGGCGTTGCAGGATGCCATCGTGAAACTCGCTCGCGACCGCAGTATCCTGCGCGTCAAAGGCTATGTCGCGGTGGAAGGAAAACCAATGCGGATGCTGGTACAGGCCGTGGGCGAACGTCTGCGTGCGCAATATGATAAACCCTGGGGCGCCGATGCGCGCAAAACCCAGCTGGTTGTCATTGCCGAGCATGACGATATCGACGCTGCCGCCATCCGCGCCGAACTCGGAGCTTAAAATGCACAGAGGGCAGAAAACTGGCGTCATCGCCCGGCCAGAGGCCGGGCAGCGCCCGACCCTCCCCGCGGGAGTGCGCATTCGCACCCACCCAGGGTCAGGCGTTGCCCTCAGCGTTTTCTGCCACGCCACTCTGAACGCAAAGGCCTGAGCCATGCACGTCGTCTTCCGCGAAAGCCACGGGCTCGAAGAGAGTGATACCCCGCAGGATCTGGCCCAGACTCCGGCCGATCTGGTGGTGCTGTCATTCTCTGACAGTGACCTCGGCGCTTTTGCGGCAGGCTGGCATCGCGCCGAGGGCAAACTGCCCTCGCTGCGGCTGGCCAATCTGGTTGCGCTGAAGCATCCGCTGTCGGTCGACGTCTACGCTGAACAGACACTGGAAGGTGCCAAGGGCATCCTCGTGCGTCTTATCGGCGGTGAAAGCTACTGGTCCTACGGTCTGGCCACCCTGCAGGATCTGGCCCGTCGCAAGGGCATCGCGCTGGCGATACTGCCCGCCGATGGCCGCCCCGATGAACGGCTGGACGAGCTGTCCACCCTTCCCGTCTCGACCCTGCGCCGCCTGCAAGCGCTGTGCGAGGCCGGCGGAGCCGTCGCCGCACAGGCCGCGTTGGCGCAATTGTCTTTGGCGGCTGGACTATATGCAGGCCCTGTCATTGGCCTGAAAACCACGCCCGAACATGGGTTCTATGATCCCGCCAAAGGCGTGACCCCATCGATTGATGCACAGGGCCAACCGCTCGCACTCGTCTCCTTCTACCGCTCTTATCTCACCGCCGCTGACACGGCACCGGTGGATGCGCTGATCGAAGGCCTGCGCCAGCGCGGCTTTGCCGCCTACGGCGTCTTTGCTGCCAGTCTAAAAGCACCCGCAGCTGCCGCTTGGCTGCGCCAGACCCTGCCGGATCTGAAGCCCGCCGCCATCATCAACGCCACGGCCTTTTCCGCCCAAGGATCAGACGGCAGCGCCTCACCGCTCAGCGCCACAGGCTGCCCGGTGTTTCAGGTTGCCCTGTCGACCGCGCGGCGCAAGGACTGGGCGCTGGCCGATCGCGGTCTGTCACCCGCGGATCTGGCCATGCATGTGGTGCTGCCCGAAGTGGACGGTCGGCTGTTTGCCGGGGTCGTCAGCTTCAAAGCGCCCGGTCGCAAGGACGAAGACCTGCAATATTCCCGCTTTGCCCATCAGGCGGATGCAGACCGGGTTGAAGCCGCGCTGAACAAGGTCGAGGGCTGGCTGCGGCTCGAAAACCTCAGAAACGCGGACAAACGCCTGGCCCTGATCCTGTCGACCTATCCGGGCCGCGACCACCAGCTTGCCCATGCAGTTGGACTGGACGCGCTGGCCTCCTGCGAGGCAATCCTCAAAGCTCTTGCCGCCGCAGGCTACGCGGTTCAGGCACAAGGCAACATCGGGCTACGGTTGATGGCGGAGGAACTCACCCTCCCTCTCGCAGATTATAAAGCGGCGCTGGATCACCTACCGGACAGCCTGCGCGACGACCTTACCACCGCCTGGGGCACGCCGGAACAAGACATCGACTGCCGCGCCGGTGCCTTTCATTTTCGCGCCCTGCGTGCCGGATCAGCGCTGATTGCGCTGCAGCCCGAACGGGGCGAGGTCAAAACCCGTGTCGATGATTACCACGATCTGGACCGTACCCCGTGCCACGCCTATGTGGCCTTCTATCTCTGGCTTCAGCGCCAGGCCGACGCGCTGGTCCATATCGGTGCCCACGGCACGCTGGAATGGTTGCCGGGCAAGGCTGTGGCCCTGTCGCAGGATTGCTGGCCCGAGGCGCTGACTGGCGCGCTGCCGGTGGCCTATCCCTTCATTGTCAACGACCCCGGCGAGGCCGCACAGGCCAAGCGCCGCATCGGGGCTGCCACCATCGGCCACCTGCCGCCACCTCTGGCGCAGACCAATCTGCCCGAGGGCATGGCGCGGCTCGAAAGCCTGCTGGATGAATATTCCACCGCCGACGGTCTGGACCCGGCGCGCCGCGACCGGCTGATCGGCGATATCCGCGCTGAGGCACAGGGTACAGGGGTCGAGGCCGACCTTGGCATGGATGATCAGACATCCGCCGCCGAGGCAATCACGCGTATTGATGCCTTCGTCTGCGACATCAAGGAAAGCCAGTATGGCGAGGGGCTGCATATCTTTGGCACCGGCCAATGTGGCCAGGATGAGATCGCTGGCCTTATCACCGCGCTGGATGGCCGCGCCGTTGCGCCCGGCCCCTCCGGATCGCCCTACCGCGGCCGGGACGATGTTCTGCCCACCGGGCGCAACCTCTTTACCACCGACCCGCGCGCGGTGCCCTCGCGGGCGGCGCAAGCCCAAGGCGTCAAACTGGCGGAAGAGCTGCTGCGCCGCCACCTTCAGGACCACGGCGACTGGCCCAAGGGTCTGGTGATTGATCTCTGGGGCAGCGCCACCATGCGCACCGCCGGCGAGGAATTCGCCATGGCGCTGCATCTGGCAGGCCTTGCCCCAAAATGGGACGCAAACTCTGAACGTGTTTCCGGCTTTGAGGTGATCCCGCTCGCGCTGCTGAACCGTCCCCGCATCGACGTGACCTTACGCGTCTCCGGCCTGTTCCGTGATGTCTTCCCCGGTCTGGCGCAGATGTTCGAGGCCGCCGCCGCCGCATTGGCAACCCGCGAAGAAAGCGAAGCCGACAATCCTTACCTCGCCCAAACCCCACGAGTCTTTGGCCCCAAACCGGGCCAGTACGGCCTGTCGATGAACCCGCATCTGGACGACTACTCCGAAGACGCCCGGCAAGCCGCAGGCGAAGCCTGGCTTAATGCGTCTTCTCACGCCATCGACGCCAAGGGTGACATTGCACCTGCCCGCGACGCATTGGAAGCACGGCTGCAGACCACCGACAGTTTTGTCCACCTGCAGGACCTGCCGGAAACCGACCTGCTGGTCGCTTCGGATTATGCCGCGCATGAGGCAGGCTTTGCCGCCGCCATGGCCCGTATCGGCCAAAAAGCCCCGGCGCTCTATCATATGGATGCCACCCGGCCTGATAAGCCGCAGGCGCGCTCTCTGGGCGAAGAAATCGCCCGCGTCACCCGCGCCCGTGCCGCAAACCCGGACTGGGCCACCTCGATGATGAACCACGGCTTTCGGGGTGCTGCTGAAATCTCAGCCACGCTGGATCACATGGCCGCCTTTGCCCATCTGGCGCAGGTGGTGCAACAGCATCTCTTTGATCTCTACTTCGAGGCCACCCTTGGCCGCGATGATTTGGTCGACTTCATGGAGCGTGAAAACCCCGAAGCGCTGGCCGCCATGCGTGACCGATTCCGCGCCCTGCAGAACGCCGGTCTTTGGGCGACGCGCCGCAACTCCATCATCGCCGCCCTTGAAGGTGCCGCATGAACCAAGCCCCCTCAAACACCGCGCCCAAAGTCTATGGCTGGTGCCCCGGTGCGTTGCGCCCGATGATGTCGGGCGACGGGCTGGTGGTGCGCATCCGCGCGCCCTTGGGACGGCTGGGCCAAGATCAGGCCATGGCCGTGGCTGGCCTGTCGGAAAAGTTCGGCAACGGCCTTCTGGATGTTTCTGCCCGCGCCAATCTGCAGTTGCGCGGCGTCACCGAGGCAGCTCATCCGGATCTGATTGCAGAGCTGCGCAGCCTTGGCCTTGTTGATCCAGACGCAGCTGCGGAAACCCGCCGCAATGCCTTGCTTCAACCCTTCTGGAGCGACGGGGATGACACCCATCACATCGCGCAGGCTCTCAGCCTTGCCCTGACAAAAGCCAGCGATCTCACCCTGCCGGGAAAATTCGGCTTTGCCATAGACGCTGGGGCCACGCCGGTGCTGCAGGATATCTCTGCCGATATTCGGATCGAACGCGCCCAACACGGCCTGATCCTGCGGGCAGATGGCGCCGCCTGCGGCAAGCCTGTCACAGCAGATACTGCTGCGCAGGAGGCTCTCGAACTGGCCCATTGGTTCCTTGCCAGCGGCGGCGCACCAGCAGGTCGTGGGCGCATGAAAGCACACTTGGCCAGCGGTGCAGACCTGCCGCAGGGGCACACCGCCGAAGCCGACGGACAACCCCACAAGGCGCGCCCCGGCCGCACAGCCGTCGGCCAGATGGCGGCGCTGGAATTCGGTCAGATCACCGCGGCGGATCTTGCCGCCCTCGCCGCACTTGGCCCGATCCGCCTTACCCCCTGGCGGATGCTGTTGGCCGAAGGAACGCAAGCGCTGCCACCGGTGCCCGGCCTGATCCTGGATGCCACGGATCCGCGCCTGCAAGTCTCCGTTTGCACCGGCGCGCCACGCTGCCTGCAGGCGCTTGCGCAAACACGGCCCCTCGCGCGCGATCTGGCGCAGCACCTGCCAGCAGGCACGACGCTGCATGTTTCGGGCTGCGCAAAGGGCTGCGCCCATCCCGCTCCGGCAGACCTTGTGCTGACCGCAACCGCCAAAGACCGCTTCAACATCATCCGGGATGGCACCGCTGCCGCCCGCCCGCACATCCCCGATATCACCGCCGCCGCTCTGCGCGCCGCACCCAAGACCCTGACGGAGGCCTAAAATGCTCCACACCTACGAGACCAACGGCGCGGCGATCTACGCCGAAAGCTTTGCCACCATCCGCGCCGAGGCCGATCTGGCCCGCTTCAACAAGGATGAGGAAAGCGTCACCGTCCGCATGATCCACGCCGCTGGCATGGTCGGCCTTGAGGAACATGTGCGTTTCTCCCCCGGCATGGCCGAGGTGGCCCGCGCAGCGCTGGCCAAGGGCGCACCGATCCTCTGCGATGCCCATATGGTCTCCGAAGGCATCACCCGCCCCCGTCTGGCCGCCAATAACGAGGTCATCTGCACCCTGCGCGACCCCAAGGTGCCGGAGATGGCCAAAAAAATGGGCAACACGCGGTCCGCCGCAGCGCTGGAGCTGTGGCGCCCCAAGCTTGAAGGTGCCGTGGTCGCCATCGGCAACGCCCCCACCGCGCTGTTTCACTTGCTGAACATGCTGAAAGACCCGGCCTGCCCACGCCCCGCCGCCATCATCGGCTGCCCGGTGGGTTTTGTCGGCGCGATGGAGTCAAAAGAGGCGCTGATGCAGGACCTGCCGGTCCCATCCATGATCGTCAAAGGCCGCTTGGGCGGCTCTGCCATCACCGTTGCGGCGGTGAATGCACTTGCCAGCTGGAAAGAGTAAAATGGGCAAAGTAATCTGCGCGGGTCTCGGCCCCGGCGACCCCGACCTGATGAGCCTGCGCTCCTACCGCGCCATTCAGGGCGCGCGCCACATCGCCTATTTCCGCAAGGCGGGATACGAAGGTCAGGCGCGCCGTCTTGTGGACGGCATGATGCCCGAGGGCGCGGTGGAATATCCAATGGAATACCCGGTCACCACCGAGATCCATTTCACCGACCCCGAGTACAACCGCATCCTCGGCGAATTCTACGACCAATGGGCGGACACGCTGGCCGAAATGGCCAAGACCGAGGACATCGTGGTGCTCTGCGAGGGCGATCCCTTCCTCTACGGGTCTTTCATGCACCTGCACACGCGACTGGCAGGCCGCGCCGAGGTTGAAATCATCCCCGGCATCACCGGCATGTCCGGCTGCTGGACCGCGACCGGCCTGCCGATCACCTGGGGTGATGACGTGCTGACCGTGGCCATGGCGACCCTCTCTGAGGACGAGCTGGCGACCCGCGCCGCCAATACAGATGCGCTGGTGGTGATGAAAATCGGACGCAACCTGCCAAAACTGCGCCGTGCGCTGGAACGGGCCGGTCGTCTGGAAGACGCATGGCTGGTCGAACGCGGCACCATGTGCGACCAGAAGGTCCACAAACTGTCCGAGATCGACGGCAAAATCCCCTATTTCTCCATCGCGCTGGTTCACGGACAGGGGCGCCGCCCATGAGTGTGACAAACACCGGTTGGGTGAAAATCGCCGGCCTCGGCCCCGGCAATGAGACCATGGTCACCGCGCAGGTGCAGGATGTGGTGGCAGAAGCCACAGATGTTGTGGGCTATATCCCTTACGTCAAACGCATCCCCGAACGCCCCGGCCTGACCCTGCATGCCACTGATAACCGGGTCGAGATCGAGCGCGCCACCCATGCGCTGGAAATGGCCGCAGCGGGAAAGCGCGTTGTTGTGGTCTCCTCCGGTGATCCGGGCGTCTTTGCCATGGCCTCGGCCGTGTTTGAAGCACTGGAAGCGGGTGATCCTGCGTGGCTGGATCTGGATATTCAGGTATTGCCGGGCATTACTGCCATGCTGGCTGCCTCGGCCCGGATCGGCGCGCCGATGGGGCATGACTTTGCCGCCATCAACCTGTCCGACAATCTGAAACCCTGGAGCCTCATTGAAAAGCGTCTGCGCCTTGCCGGTGAGGCGGGTTTTGCCATGGGCTTTTACAACCCGCGCTCCAAGTCACGGCCCCATCAGTTCGGTCGCGCATTGGAAATCCTGCGCGAGGCCTGCGGCGGCGAGACGCTGATCTCCTTTGCGCGCGATGTGTCCAAACCTGGTGAAACCATCACCACCGTAACCCTGAACGAGGCTACGGAAGAGATGGCCGATATGCGCACAGTTGTTATTGTCGGCAATGCAGACACCCGCCGCGTGGGCCGCCACGTCTATACGCCACGATTTGCGAAAGAAGGCTAAGCGTGACCAAGCCAGGCCAGAACATCATCAAGCCTGCGCAGAATATTGCGCGGCGGCACTGCCGGACGGTCCACCATGACCACCGGCAGGCCCAGCGCGCGCGCGGCGATGAGTTTGGCCGCAGCTCCGGCTCCGCCGGCATTCTTCGACACGATATGGGTGATGGCATGATGCCGCATCAGTGCTTCATCGCTGGCTGCATCAAACGGCCCACGGGCAATCACCACCGTGTTGTTCGGCAAGGACAGCGCAGCGGCGGGTTCATCAACCAGACGCAGCAGGTAGTGGTTGGCGGGTTTGGCCGCAAACCCATCGAGGTTCTGCTTACCGATCGCCAGAAACACCCGCGCACCTGCGTCCGGCAGCGCATCCACTGCGGCGGCAATATCCGGGACATGGGTCCAGCTGTCGGCTTTATCTGCCTGCCACGGCGCCCGCTCAAAAGCAGCCAGCGCAACACAAGCGCGTGCGCAGGCGTGCACCGCGTTGCTACTCATCTGTGCGGCAAAAGGATGCGTGGCATCAACCACATGGGTGATCGCCTCGGCGCGCAGGTAGTCCGCCAGCCCGTCCGTGCCGCCAAAACCGCCCACCCGCATGGGCAAGGGCTGGGTCACCGGGCTGTTGGTACGGCCAGCATAAGAAAAAACCGCATCCGCGCCAGCTTCGGCCAAAGCTTTGGCCAGACGCGAGGCTTCGGTGGTGCCGCCAAGCAAAAGGATGCGCGTCATGTCTGACCCCTGGTTGTCTATCATCGGTTTGGGCGAAGATGGCCTTGCCGGGCTGACAGACGCAAGCCGCAAAGCGCTGGCAGATGCGGAAATCATCTTTGGCGGCCCGCGCCATTTGGAGCTGGCCGACGCAGGCACACGTGGCCGCCCATGGCCGGTGCCATTCTCAACCACACCGGTGCTGGAGATGCGCGGCAAACAGGTGGCTGTGCTGGCCTCCGGTGATCCCTTCTGGCATGGCGCGGGTGGTTCACTGATGCGCGAACTCAGCGCGGAGGAATGGACCTCGTTCCCGGTACCTTCCGTCTTTGCCCTCGCCGCCAACCGCATGGGTTGGAAACTGGAAGAGACGCTCTGTTACGGGCTGCACGCCGCGCCCTATGAGCAACTGGTGCCGGTATTGGCCCAAGGTACACAGGTGATTTGCACCCTGCGTGACGGCGCTGCAGGGGGCGAACTGGCCGCATGGCTGACAGATCAGGGCTTTGGAGGCTCTACCCTGACACTGCTCGAAGCCTTGGGCGGCCCGCGCGAGGTGATCCGACATACCACCGCCGAGGCCTTCGCGCTGACCGAAGTACAAGCCCCGGTCGCTGCCGCCATCGCTGTGGCGGGCGGCAAAGGTCTGTCGCAGGCTTCTGGCCTGCCAGACGCAGCATTCGAAAACGATGGCCAGATCACCAAACGCCCGATCCGCGCACTGACCCTGTCGGCGTTGGCACCCCGCGCCGGAGAGCTGCTGTGGGACATCGGCGGCGGCTCCGGGTCGGTCTCGGTCGAATGGTGTCTGGCCGCACGCGCTGCGCGCGCCATCACGTTTGAACCCCGCGCCGACCGGATCGAAAACATCCGCGCCAATGCGGCCAAGTTTGGCCTTTCCCACAGGATGAAGCCCGTACTGGGCAAAGCGCCCGAGGTTCTGGACGGGTTTGAACTGCCCGATGTGGTGTTCATCGGCGGTGGCGGCTCGCAGGCGATGCTGGACTATCTGTGGCAGATCCTGCCCAAAGGCACGCGGCTGGTTGCCAATGGTGTCACGCTGGAAACTGAAATGCGGCTGATGCAGACCCATGCCCAGCACGGCGGCCACCTGATGAAGGTGGAAATTGCCGAAGCCGCCCCGTTGGGCACTATGCGCGGCTGGGACCGGGCACGGCCGGTGATCCAGTGGAGCGTGACCCTATGAGGATTGCCGGAATTGGATTGCGCGCCGCAGCCTCGCTGGCGGATTTGCAGGACGCACTGGCACTGGCTGGCTGCGCGCAGCCCGATGCGCTGGCAACCGTCACCACCAAGGCAAAGAAACCTCAGGTGCAGGCCTTGGCCAAGGCCCTGAACATTCCGGTCATCGCACTGGAAGAAGACGACATATCGGGCATATCCACCGTCACCTGCTCTCCCCGTATCAAAGCGCGCTTTGGCACGGGATCGCTGGCCGAGGCCGCAGCGCTTGCCGCTGGCGGCGCGCAAGCGCGGCTGATATGCCCCCGAGTTAAAACGACCAATGGCCTCGCCACGGCGGCGATTGCCGAAAGGACTGCGACATGACCGTTCACTTCATTGGCGCCGGCCCCGGTGCCGCCGACCTGATTACGCTCCGCGGCCGCGACCTGATCGCCGCCTGCCCGGTCTGCCTCTATGCGGGCTCCTTGGTGCCCGAGGCGCTGCTGGCCCATTGCCCGGAAGGCGCAAAGATCATCAACACAGCCGCCCTATCGCTGGATGATATCATGGCCGAGATAAAGACCGCGCACGAGCAGGGTCAGGATGTGGCCCGTTTGCATTCCGGCGACCTGTCAGTCTGGTCCGCCATGGGCGAGCAGATCCGCCGTCTGAAGGCCGAAGATATCCCCGTCAGCGTCACTCCCGGCGTTCCATCTTTTGCCGCCGCTGCCGCCTCACTCGGGACCGAGCTGACCCTGCCGGGCCTTGGCCAATCGGTGGTGCTGACCCGTACGCCGGGGCGTGCGTCCTCGATGCCCGAAGGGGAATCGCTAGCGAATTTTGCGCGCACCGGAACCACGCTGGCGATCCACCTGTCGATCGGCAATCTGGACAACGTGATCGCCGACCTGACCCCGCATTACGGCGCCGATTGCCCCGTCGCCGTGGTCTACCGCGCCAGCTGGCCGGACGAGCAGATCATCCGCGCAACTCTGGAAACCCTGAAGGACGCGCTGGACGAGAAGATCTCGCGCACCGCGCTGATCTTGGTGGGTCCGGTTCTGAAGGGTGAAGGCTTTGACGAAAGCTGCCTATACTCCAAGGACTATGACCGCCGCTACCGCCCGCAGAGCGCGGATAGCGCTTGGTCCAGCTGGAGCCACGGCGATGACTGACGCGATCCAAAGCCCACCCGGCCTGATGATTTCAGCGCCTGCATCGGGCACCGGCAAGACCACCGTCATGCTGGGCCTGTTGCGCGCACTGGCCGAAGACGGCCTGACTGTTCAGCCCTACAAAAGTGGCCCCGATTATATCGACCCGGCCTTCCATCTGGCGGCGGCCAAACGTGCCTCGTTCAATCTGGATACATGGGCGATGGACGGCCATCTTCTGGACGCGGTCACCACGCAAGCGCAGGGGGCGGAGATCTGTATCGGCGAAGGCTCCATGGGGCTTTATGACGGGGTTGCCACCCGCGGCCAGAGCGGCTTTGGCTCCTCAGCCGAGACCGCAAAACGCATGGGCTGGCCGGTCATTCTGGTGATTGATGTGGGCGGTCAGGCGCAGTCAGCCGCCGCCACGGCGCTGGGTTTCAAAAACTACGACCCCGAGGTGCCCTTTGCCGGCGTCATTCTGAACCGTGTTGCCAGCCCGCGCCACGAACGGCTGACCCGTGTCGGCATGGAGCGCGCAGGCATCAAGGTGCTGGGCTCACTGCCCCGGCGCGGAGATCTGGCACTGCCCGAACGCCATCTTGGCCTCATTCAGGCGGTCGAACACCCGGATCTGGAAGCCGCAATTGCAGACTACGCCGCCTTTCTGCGAGAAAACGTCGACCTGGAAGCCATCAAATCCGCCGCCCTGTCGGCCCCGGCACCCGCCGCGCAGCCCTTGCCGACGCCGCCCGCCCAGCGGATCGCCTTGGCACGAGATGCGGCGTTTTCCTTTACCTATCCGCACCTGCTGACCGGCTGGCGCGCGGCGGGGGCGGAAATCATTCCCTTTTCACCGCTCGCGGATGAGGCCCCGGCAACGGACGCCGATCTGGTCTGGCTGCCCGGCGGCTATCCCGAACTGCATGGCGGCACATTGGCAGCGGCGCAAACCTACCGCGCGGGCCTGCGCAAACATGCGGAAACCAAACCGGTGCACGGCGAATGCGGCGGCTACATGGCCCTGGGCGAGGCGCTGATCGACAAGCAGGGCAACCGGCATCAGATGGCTGGCCTCCTGGGGCTGGTGACATCCTACGAGAAGCGCAAGTTCCACCTTGGCTACCGCCGCGCCATTCTTGACGCCGCCATGCCCGGTTTTGATGCGGGCGCGGCCTTGCGCGGTCATGAGTTCCATTATTCCACCATTCTGGATGAGCCGGACGCGCCGCTGGCCCGCGTCATGGACGCCGATGGCAACCCGGTGCCTGAAACAGGCTCGATCAAGGGTCATGTCACCGGCACATTCTTCCACCTGATCACCGGAGAAACACAATGAACGGCTTTGTCTCCTTCGTATCCTCTGGCCCCGGCGACCCTGAGCTTCTGACTGTAAAGGCCGTGAACCGGCTGCAGAATGCAGATGCCGTGCTGTTTGATGATCTGTCTTCCGGCCCGATCCTTGGTCAGGCCCGTGAGGGCGCCGATCTGGTGGGTGTCGGTAAACGCGCCGGACGGCCCTCGCCCAAGCAGGATCACGTCAGCCGGTTGCTGGTGGACTATGCCAAGACCGGCCAGAAGGTTGTCCGGCTGAAATCAGGCGACTCTGGCGTATTCGGACGGCTGGAAGAAGAGATCGCCGCATTGCGCGCCGAAGACATCGGATATGAGATCATCCCCGGTGTCACCGCAGCCTCGGCCGCAGCGGCGGCAGCCGGTATTCCCCTCACCCGGCGGCTGACGGCGCGGCGGATGCAATATATCACCGGCCATGACGTCACCGGCGATCTGCCCGAGGATCTGAACCTTGCCGCCCTGGCTGATCCTTCAGCAACAACCGTGGTCTACATGGGCAAACGTACCTTTGCCGGGCTTGCAACACTGCTGATTGAAAACGGCCTGCCGCCCGAAACCCCTGCCCTGCTGGCAACCGGTGTGTCGACCCCCGACCAGACCCTTGCCCGGCACACTGTGGGCGAATTGCCGGATCTCTTACCTGCGATGAAAACCCCGGCACCGGTTCTTATTCTCTACGGCCCTCTGGCAGAGAGCGAATGACCAATCCCGCCGTCACCCTGTGCCGCACCTGCCGGGATGCGGATCCCGGATTGCAGGGGGCGGTGGCGGCGGCCATCCAAGATGCAGGCCTTACCGCTGACCTGAACGGGGTGGATTGCATGTCCGGCTGCAAGCGGCCGCAGACCATTGCCATCCGGCAGACCGGCAAGACCGCCTACCTGTTCGGAGAGTTCACCCGCGACGATATTGCGGGGCTGATCACCTTTCTAAAACTCTACCGCGATTCCCCGGATGGCAATCTGGAAGACGCCCGCCCGCTGGGTGCTTTGCGCATGAAGGCCATTGCCCGCATTCCGGGCTGATCCGTGGTCACGCATCGCGAAGATAAGTCGCAATTTCACCTTTGCGGGCCGGATTCAAACTTGACCGGACGCCACTGCAAAAGGCACAACGGATGAAATGGTGCCCATCACGTCCGCTGAGCGGTCAGGGCTGAAACGGGAATGAGGAAGGGTGGACCAAATCGCGGCACCCGAAGCCTCAACCGCCCCCGCGACTGTAAGCGGCGAGCGGCTTTTCAATAATCCCACTGGCAGGGCAACCTGCCGGGAAGGGCGAAAAGCAGCATCGACCCGCGAGTCAGGAGACCGGCCATGAAGGAAGTAAACTTATCTGCCGTCGGGTGTGACGGCTTGGAGGACTAAACTATGACGACCAAGACGCTCAAAGCTTCTGTTGCCGGCTCCGCTTTTGCTCCGGCACTGTTTGCTGTGGTTCTGGGCCTGGGGATCATCACCCTGACCGGCCATGTTCAGGCATCTGCCCTGCATGACGCCGCTCACGATGTGCGCCACGCGACCGGCTTCCCCTGCCACTAAGACCATGTTCAGTCGTATACTGACCAGCGCGTTGTTCGCTGGTGCTGCAGCAGGGCTGATAGCCGCCCTGCTGCAGCTCGTTTTTGTGCAGCCTGTTCTGCTACATGCTGAGCTTTATGAAACCGGAGAGCTGGTGCATTTCGGCGGTGAGGCCATATCGGCCCATCCTGACCTGCCGCGCATGTTCGCCGAACCCGTGCGCGACATCCTGAGCATCGTCTTCACCATGCTCACCTACACCGGCTACGCGCTGGTGATGGTGGCGCTGATGATGATGGCAGAGGGCCAGGGCCACGCCATCACCGCCCGTGTCGGTATCCTCTGGGGCATCGCAGGCTTCATCACGGTGCATTTTGCGCCCGGCCTGTCGCTGGCGCCGGAAGTGCCCGGTGTCGCCGCAGCCGATGTTGGTGCGCGCCAGATCTGGTGGACGGCAACCGTGGCGGCGGCTGGTGTTGCCATGTGGCTGATTGCCTTTGGCGGCAACCTGATCAGCATCGTGATCGCCGCAGCCCTGTTGCTGGCACCGCATCTGATCGGCGCACCAGAGCCTGACACTTTTGCAGGAACGGTGCCGACCGAGATCGGCGCGCTGTTTGCTGCCCGCGCCTTTGGCATTGGCATGGCAGCCTGGGTATTGCTGGGGGCCTTTGCCGGCCATTTCTGGCAATCCGAAGGCGCGCGGGCCGAGGCCTGATCTGCTCTGATCCTACCCGCCGGGCCCTGCCCGGCGGGTTTTTCAATTTCCGAGGATAAACTATGTCCCGCTCTCTTGCTCTTTTTGCCATTGGTCTGGTTTTTGGCGGCGGCGCCGGTTTTGTGACCGCTGCCGGTATGGGCGTCACCTTCACCGGTCATGACCACGGCGATCCCGCACACCACGGCGCAGGCCAGGCCGAGGCCATGGCGCATGACCACTCTACTGCTGTCAGCCTTGCAGCCGGCCCCGATGCACCTTCGCTGAAAATCGAAATCATGAAAGATCCGATGGCCGGCTGGAACCTGCACGTGATGCCTGAAAACTTCCGCTTTTCACCTGAAAACGCCTCGCTTGGCGATGTTGCGGGCGAAGGCCATGCGCATGTCTATGTAAACGGCAGCAAGCTGGGCCGACTTTACGGCGACTGGTTGCACATTGGCGATCTGCCCGAAGGCACGGTCGAGGTGAAAGTCTCGCTCAATGCCAACAGCCACGGCCCGTTGGAAGTGGAGGGTGTGCCGGTGAGTGCCGCAGTGGTCGTAGAGAACAACTGACGCCGCAAATTTCTTTGAAGAAATCTGCCGGGGAAATTCGATTTCCTTGGTCCGGGCCCGCCGCGATCATGCGTGCGGGCTCTGCCATTTTCCGCGACTAAACCTATGCCCCGGGCAACCCGCCCCGGCGGATCATCCGCTCAGAGATTTTCCGGAAAGCCTTACGCCAGAGCGCTTCCAGCTCCGGTGTCGCCTCCTCCCCGAGTTCGGCGGCAATGGTCTCGATAAGGGCTTCTTCCATCGGTGCAAAATGCGCGGCCTCAACCCCAAGCGCCGCGTGTTTGGCACCCAGCTCGCGGAATTGCTCCTCGACCGCATCATCGTCCTTGAGCCGCACCAGTATGACCCCCAGTGTGGTCATGAACTTCATCCCCTGGCCGGTCAGGTCTTCCCGAAACAGGTTCCGCAAATGCGGGGCATGGCGGAACAGCGCCTCGTAGAATGCATCCGGATGCTCGGCAATGCCGACTCTGAGTTTTTCGTAGCTGCTCTCCAGCAGTTTCAGGTCAGTGTCTGAAAATGTCATATCTCCTCCTTTGGTCTGCGCGCCTCCTATTCTGTTCGGAGGACAAGTATAGCACAAAAGGGGAACCCCGTCTAAATCCGCCCCCTGCGCAAAGGGTCTCCTCCCTTGCCCGTCACCTGTTGAAATCGCAGGCCTGTCGCTTTTGGGCGGCAAATGACGCGCCGCCGCGATTGACAGGCAGCGGCCTGCCGTGACACCAAACCCCATCAATGGTTCCCATCGGTGCGAAGCGCCAAGGGATGAAAAGGGAACACGGTGAGGTGTAGCCAAAAGGCGCCAAACCCGTGACTGCCCCCGCAACTGTGAGCGGCGAGCAAACCCCGTCGGTGCCACTGGCCAGCGCGAACGGCCGGGAAGGTAGGGGACTGCATCGACCCGCGAGTCAGGAGACCTGCCATTGGCGGTTCGGGATGTGCCCGGACCGGTTCCAATAACCTAATGCCGCCGGGTGAGGCGGCAGGGAGAATATATAATGCATATCGAACCCGGTATCGTTGCCGGCGCCAAAATCGCGCTGTCTTATGCCACCGCCGCAGGTGCGGCGACCTATCTTCTCAAAGAAACTCTCAGCACCATCCGGGCCTCTGGTCTGGCCTCGCTGGCGGCGCGCGGCGTTGCGGCAACCATCGCCACTTTCACCTTCTTTCAGGTTCTGCCGCACTTCCCGGTTGGCGTCTCCGAGGTGCATTTCATCCTCGGCTCAACCCTGTTCCTACTGCTGGGGGCCGCACCTGCTGCCCTTGGTTTGGCGCTGGGGCTTCTGGCGCAGGGGCTGTTCTTTGCGCCCTTCGACCTGCCGCAGTATTTCATCAATGTGACCACGCTGCTGGTGCCGCTCTTTGCGGTACAGGCACTGGCCAAGCGCATCATCGCGCCGGATACGGCCTATATTGATCTTAAGTACAGTCAGGCACTGGCGCTTTCGACTGCCTATCAGGGCGGCGTGGTGGCCTGGGTCGCCTTCTGGGCCTTCTACGGTCAGGGTTTTGGTGCCGAGACCATGGCTTCGGTCCTCACTTTTGGTGGTGCCTACATGCTGGTTGTGATCGTCGAGCCGATTGCCGATCTCGCGGTTCTGGCCGTCGCCAAAACCATGCGCCGTCTGGATGGCAGCGGTCTGGTCACCCCGCGCCTCTACAACGCAGCCTGAACCCCCTCTTGCAACACACGCAACGCGGCCCCAAAAGGGGCCGTGTTTCTTTCGAAAGGCCCCGGCACATGATCGAACTGTCTCTGATCGGCATCGGCACCGGCAATCCGCAGCACCTGACCTTGCAGGCCGTTGCTGCACTGAATGACTGCGATCTGATCCTGATTCCCAACAAGGGCGCCGGCAAGGATGATCTGGCAGGGCTCAGGCAGGAAATCTGTGCGCAGGTGTTGCAGGCACCGGGCCCCAAAATCGTGGAATTCGCCCTACCCACCCGCGACCCGGCCATCACGGACTACAAAGCGCGCGTCGACCACTGGCACGACGCCATTGCCCGCATCTGGACAGAGACGCTGGAGGCCAATCTGCCAAAGGGCGGCAGGGCTGGATTTCTGGTTTGGGGCGATCCCTCGCTTTACGACAGCACCATGCGCATTGCCGCGCGCCTGTCGGACATCAAAGTCGCTGTTGTGCCCGGCATCACCTCCATTCAGGCGCTGACGGCGGCCCATGCGATCCCACTGAACGAGATTGGCGAGGCAGTGACAATCACCACCGGCCGCCAGCTGCGCGAACAAGGTTGGCCGGATAGCGCCGAAACACTGGTGATCATGCTGGACGGGGAATGCTCCTTTCAATCCGTCGCGCCCGAGAGCGTGCAGATCTGGTGGTCGGCCTATGCCGGCATGAAAGAGCAAATCTCCATCTCCGGCCCGCTGTCCGAGGTGAGCGCAGATATCCTCGCCACCCGCGAAAAAGCCCGCGCCGATCACGGCTGGATCATGGATATTTACATCCTGCGTCGCTGAGAGGCAGGTATATCCACCCCCGGATGGGAAGGCTGGATATGCAGCGCGACAGAATTCTGCACACTTATTACCCAACCGGAGGCCCTCGCGGGCTGCAATCCGGAGACGGGACTCCAAACCGTCCAATGTTTTCTCGGATCCGGAAGACAAATGGCGACAGCAGTCATTCAAAAGTGTGGCAATGCCGCCACCGATTGGCCGCTTAACCCTCAGCCAGCATTGACAAAAATCTGCTGACCCACGGGATAATCCATACTTTTGTCGCCCATTAAGGCAGCAAAGCTGTCATATTTCGGTCACGTAGCCTGCGACACATTTTCTACTGATTAATACCGGTGCGGCGTGCTGCAAACTTGATCAGCACCACCCATGCTTACGCTGCATAGCGGCATGAACTTAGGGGTCATTGTGCAGTCGCAGCAAGACGCTAACTTCAAGTTCAGTGGCATGATAGCGGTATCAGCCCCGAAACAGGAGTAGGCAACGTGACTTACACAATTGAACTTCGGCAACCTGGATTTCGAATTCGCGACCGGTTCGAAGCCGGCAGAAAAGCAGCTGCCGGACGCATGAGGCAACACAGCGTTTATTTCCGGACCCTGCGCATCCTTCGCGCAATTTCTGATCGCAATCTTACCGATGTCGGCATCTCGCGGATGCGGATAAAGGAAATCGCCCACGAGGCCGCATACGGCCAAAAGCATTAGAGCCAGGACAGGAGACCGAAATCATGAATTTTCCAAGTTTCGCACGTACAGGAGCCACCGGGCTGGCAGGCCATCACCAAGCGATAAGCGACCTGCAACAGCCCCTGTCCCATGCTCTTTCGACCCTTCGCATCCGTGCAGCTGCCCTCGGCCATGGCATTATGCTGGGTCGCATGGAGTCTGTTCTGAACAGCCTGTCTGATCACGAGCTTGCCCTGATCGGAATTGCCCGCGAAGACATCAAAGACCGCGCAAAACAGTTGATCAGCTAAAAGGCTGAAAGCGACGCGGCACCAGACGAATTTGCCAGTGCCCGCAGGAGTATAGAATTTAGCGGTCCTTCCTCCCGGAACCCGTTAATGCAGTGGTCAGCATCCGCACCTCCTCCCGCGGATGCTGACCCGTTTTTTCTGCCCGGCCGTTTACTCGGCCGGAATATTTTCGACTATCGCGTTCTCATTCACCAGACCACCCGCCCTGTGGAACACCGGGTAGATAAAAAGGAACGCCGCTGTGATCGCATAGCCAAGTGCGATGCCCGACAGTTCAGGCCATTGCAGGCTGGCGGAATGGATGATCCCGATGGAGGCCATCACCGCACCAGCCATGGCAAAACCGCCCGCGTTGCGGAACTTGCCATCAATCACCGAGGCCACGATAGCGCCCCAGATTAGGCCGGTGAGGATAGCCCCCTGGCTGAGCGCCAGATGACCCTCGAAATGCGCGCCCTGCTGCAACAGGGCGGCCGTCAGCGCCTCGTCCCCCAGACGCGGCAGCCCTTCGGCACCAACAGAGCCAAGCGCGTTCATCAGCGAGCCCCATTTGACCATCAGGAAGGCCGAGATATGCGGCATCATTGCAAAGGTCACTGCGGCCATATGATCGGTTTTGACCGAATGGGCGGTATTGGTGATCAGGCTCAGCGAGACAAAGACCAGAACCGGCGCAGCGGCGGCCACGGGGATCAGGTTGTTGAGGAAGGCCAAGAGGCCAAAGACAGCCGCCAGCGGGATCACCGCGCCGACGCCGATGATATAACCCGCATGGGCCCCCATACGCTTGTAAGCCGGGTGGCCGATATAGGCGGTGGTCGGGAAGGGCGAGCCAAAGACCGCCCCGATCATCGTGCCAGCACCGTCGATCACCTGACAGGTGCCAACCGGATAATGGTCGCCCGCTGCCTCGGCGCTTTCGACGTTATTCATTGTCTCGATGAAATTGTAGATCTGCACAGGCACCAACACCAGGAACAGCTCTGGATTGGCGAATAGGTGCTGGATACCGGCGATCAAGTCGCCGAAATAGGGCAGCGGAATGTAGATGCCGACACCCTCGAAACCGACCGAAGCTTTGCCGGTGAGCAGCGCCACCACAGTTCCCACCAGCAGCGCCAGCAGGCCTGCCGGGATGTTGAACGGTAGTCTGAAGCGGCCAACCAGCCCCCATAGGATAATGATAAGCGAGGCAAAACCAATAAAGGGATCCTCAAAAATCGTCGCCAGCGGCACCGAGCCGATAAAGACCAGCGCAATGCCGCAGAGCGTGCCTAGCATGCCTGCGCGTGGTGTGACCCGCTTCAGGAAGGGTCCGACCAATGCGCCCAGCGCGGCCACGATGCCGCCCATGAAGCCCGCACCGATGCCGACCTGCCAGGCCAGCAGCGGATCATTGGTGGACCAGTAGATCGGGCCAATGACGCCGAACAGATAGACGAACATCACCGGCGTCGAGATGCCGTAAGGCAGCGCGGTAACGTCTTTGCCCGCCTTCTCGGCCGCGCGTTTGGCCATGAAAACATAGGCGATGATGCCGACCAGAATGGCCACCGCCGCGCCGGGCACGATACGGCCAAAGACGATCTCGGCGGGCATGCCAAAGACGAACTGGCAGATGCCTGCCAGCACCATCAGGTTGATTAGGTTGTCAGTGAACAGCGCCCAGAAGGCACTGAAATCGCTGCGCGCGAATAGTTTATATGTGTAGCTGGTTGCCGTCATGGCCCGTGGCTCCTCCCTGTTGATCGTCCCGCCGCCGGAGCATCCTTCGCATCGAAGGGGCCGTTGGCCGGACCTGCGCGGCAGTTTCAGAGGTCGTAGCCCTGACATTCATGCCAGAACCGGGCCGCAGGGGAGCGGCTGCCGCGTGTGGTTTGCCCGACATCGCGTGAATGGCTGTCTCCTTCAGCCAGATTGCGAACCGGTGCGGATATGCACTGTATCATGGTGCGAATTACCCCCATACGCGGGTCTCTGCCGAACCAGTTTCAAACGGGATTTGAAAACGCATCTCTGGCGTTGAACGCGGCTTCAGGCGCTCTCGTTCAGGATAATCGTGGCGATTTGCGTGGCTGAACTCACCCCGAGCTTGCCATAGGCGCGCCGCCGCAGGGTGCGCACGGTATTCTCGGATATTCCCAGTTCCAGCGCAGTGCCAGCCACGCTTTTGCCCTGCAACGCCAGATCACAAATCTGCGCCTCGCGCACCGAAAGGCTGCCAAACGGGCCAGCATCGCGTTCGCGTAAGGCAGAGGCCCGGTCGCCCGCCGAGTGGTGAAAAGCAGTAGACCCTGCAATGCGGTGGCGCAGCCCGATCAGCTCATGCGCCAAGGGCAAGACGCCCTGCAGCCGCGCCACTTCTGCATCGGTCAGCCAGCCGGATTTCTCACCGCGCAGAAAGAAGGACTGAACCCCCACCCTATCGGTGCAGGAGGACACGGTGATCCGTTCGATCGCCTTGTCGCGCGCGTAGATCGGGCTGATCGGATCCTCCGGGTCCGGCCGCCAGCGTTCGATCACCAGCCCGCCGCCGCGGGCGGCCTGAATGCGGTCGAGGATGCTCTGTGTCAGCTGTTCATTGGCCAGAATAGTGCTGGCGTTGCGGTTGAACCAATAGGTGCTCATCTCTCCGGCCCAGATCGACAGGATTGGCTCGGGGCGGGACATGTCAGCCACGTAAAAGGTGCCAAAATTGGCGATATCCGCCGCCTTGCGGATATAGGCCAGCAACCGGTCGGCAAAATCCGGCATTGGCACTGCGGCGGCCAGCGCTGCGACCTCGTCACGCGGCAGCGGGCGGGGAGGAAACTTGTCACTCATTCGGGTGACATATTGAGCATGACGATCCGGTGTAGTCAAGAAAGCCACCATCAAAGATCCAATTCGGAGCCGGCCGCCATGAGCAAGATATTCTCGACCAAACACCGCCCGGTTCACCTTGGCCCCTACCCGCTGGAGCGGCTTTTGCGCGCCGACATCGCACCAGACACCGCTGCCGTGCCGCCGATGACCCAGCTGAGTTTCCACCGGGCTGAGAAACCCGACAGCATCGTCAACGCGATGGGCGAGTTTCAGGCAATGATGGATGCAATCCGCGATGGGTTTGTGAACCCGGTGCGCTCCGAAATTCCTTCAGACCCTGTGGAGCGCGCCAATCATCTGAAATCTTTTGGTTATTTCAGCGATTGCTCGATGGTGGGCACAGGCCCGGTGCCCGCCTCTGCCCGGCTTGCCGAACCGCTGGTCAACCCCGATATCACCCGTCTGGCCCATGCGCTGAAGACCCGCCAGACCAAGACGCTGGCCTCGGGTATCGACCTGATCATGGCTGACCTCAAGGAAAGCATGGAGGCGCCGCCCTCAGGCATCGACGGGCAGGATAACGCCATTGTCTTCCTCTATGAGCACATGCGCGACCCACGGGCAGATGAACCGGGCAGCGACTGGATCATGGATGCGCAGGACCACCGCGCCTGCCTGCGAGCCACCGAAACGGCGATGGTGATTGCCAACTACATCCGCCTGCTGGGTTTTGACGCCAAGGCCCATAGCGCCACCACGACCGAGGTTGATCTGGGCCAGATGGCCGTCGCCGCCGGTTTGGCCACACAGGAGAACGGAGAGCTGCAGGCACCATGGCTGGGCAATCGCTTCGGGTTGGCGGTTGTCACCACTTCGATGGAGATTGCCCATGACGGTGCCTTGTTGCCGCTGGCGCAGCAGCCATCGGGTGCACTGAAAGGGCTGCGCTGGACGCTGGGCAAGGGTCACGCCAAATCCGCCCTGAACCGCGACCCATATGCCAAACGCCGCTATGTGGACGGCGCCCATCCGTTTGAGCGCCTGAAGCGGGTTGATGATCCCACCACCTATATCGATGAGGCCAACGTCGCCCGCGTGCCCAAACGCGCCGATATGTTTGCCCGCGCCCTATTTGGGGACATGGGCAAGAAACTGCAGGACGGCGCCAAGGGTGGCCACTATGTGCGCAAAGCCGCGCCCAGCACGGCCCAACGCCGGGCCCTCGGCGCCTTTGTGCTGCTGCAAGACGGTGACAGTGCCGAAACTCAGAAGCCAACCGATGCCCAGCGCAATGCGGCCAACCTAAAGGCCGCCAGCTATTTTCTTGGCGCCGATGCGGTGGGCCTGTCCCGTTGTCCCGACTGGACATGGTATTCCCACGACGCCACCGGCACGCCGATTAATCCGCCGCATGATCAGGCGGTTAGCATGATCATCGATCAGGGGTTTGAAACCACCGAAGGCTCCAGCGGTGACGATTGGATCGCCGTTGCCCAATCGATGCGCGCCTATCTGCGGTTTTCCCTGCTGGGCGGCATCCTCGCCCAGCAGATCCGCAACCTCGGCTACAAGGCCAAGGCGCATACGGTGATGGACGGTGAGGTTCTGCAGCCGCCACTGCTGCTTCTGGCAGGATTGGGAGAGGTCTCGCGCATTGGTGAGGTGATCCTGAACCCTTATCTTGGCCCGCGTCTGAAGTCCGGCGTTGTAACCTCTGACATGCCGATGGACCATGACAAGCCGATCGATTTTGGCCTGCAGAAGTTTTGCGAATCCTGCAATAAATGTGCGCGCGAATGCCCGTCGGGGGCCATCACCGCAGGCCCCAAACGCATGTTCAACGGCTATGAGATCTGGAAATCGGACAGCCAGAAATGCGCCACCTACCGGATCACCACACCGGGCGGCGCCATGTGCGGACGCTGCATGAAGACCTGCCCGTGGAACCTCGAAGGTCTGTTTTCAGAGGCCCCCTTCCGCTGGGCCGCCAGCAATATCCCCGCTGCCGCGCCGGTTCTGGCCAAGCTGGACGATCTGGCCAACAACGGCGAGCTGAACGACACCAAGAAATGGTGGTGGGATATAGAGCTGGAAGAGGACGGCAGCTATCGCCCCACCAAACACCCGGTGAACCGGCGCGGGCTGCAAAAGGATCTGGACTTGAAATACGAAGACCAGACACTGGCGGTCTACCCCGCCACGCTGGCGCCGCCGCCCTGGCCCTACCCCTTCCCGATGGACCGCGAGACCGGCATTCAAGCCTATAAGGACATGGTATCGGCCGAAGAGTACAAAGCGCGCACGGCCAAGGGCGACATGAGCATGGTACACCGGTACTCGGTTCCTGACGAAGCCGACGCGCCAGTGGTGCGGGTGGAATTGTCCAAGGTCGAGGCAATGACCGCGGATGTGACCAAGTTTGAGTTCACTGCGATGAACGGCGCTGCTCTGCCTGAATGGACGGCTGGCGGTCATCTGGACATCCTTGTGGCCCCGGAATTCCTGCGCCAGTACTCCATGTCCGGCGATCCGGCCGACCGGTCCAAATATCAGATCGGCGTGCTGCGTGAAGACGAAGGGCGTGGTGGCTCAAAGCTGCTGCACCGGATCTTCCACGAGGGGCGCAAGGTCTTTGTCTCCAAGCCGATCAACCACTTTGAGCTGGTCGAGGAGGCCACCAAGACCTTCCTGATGGGCGGCGGCATTGGCATCACGCCGATGATCGCCTTTGCCCATCGCCTGCACGCTTTGGGCGCAGAGTTTGAGCTGCATTATTCCGCCAGCCGCAAAGACGGTGCCGGCTATCTGGACGACCTCGCCACTGTGCCCTGGGCCGACAAGGTCAGCCTGCATTTCTCGGACCAAGGCAGCCGCGCCGATCTGGATGCGGTTCTGTCAGGTTACAGCGACGGCTGGCACGTCTACACCTGCGGCCCCGATCGCTATATGGACGGCGTGATGCAGGCCGCAACCCGTCAGGGTTTCCCGGAAGAGGCGCGCCATCTGGAATATTTCAGCGTCCCCGAGCAGCCCGAATATGAAAACCACCCCTTCACCGTAAAGCTGGCCAAATCCGGCACCGAGCTACAGGTGCCCGCCGACAAGGACCTGTCGGATGTGCTGGTGGAAAACGGCATCCATGTGGATGTGAAATGCTCTGACGGTATCTGCGGCGTGTGCAAATGCGGGCTGGTAGCGGGCGCGGTCGAACACCGCGATTTTGTCTTGTCCAACAAGCAGCGCGAAGGCGCGATCATCACCTGCCAGAGCCGCGCGGCAGAGCCTGACGGGGTGATCGAACTGGATTTGTAAGGGAAAATTAGCGGGACCAAGCGGGACCGCTCCTTCCATTCGCAATGGGTTGGGTAGAATTCAAACCGTGCAATAATCCGGACCTCCGCCACCGCGGTAGGTCCGTCCATGATCGCGCACTCAAGCGGGGCATTCGCCGGACTGGCGATCTCTTTCTTGTCGGAAACCCGGACAAGACATGCGGGTTTGGCTCTCCGACCAGTTGGCGCCCTTGGCGGTGGATCAGCGTTCCACTCGGGCTGCCATACTCATTGCTCCGCCTTCCAAAAAAACCTTTGAGAAAAATAGACGGAAATCGCTGGCTGAATCGTAGTAGATTCAACCAGCCAAATGGAGACGGCGATGCGCCTATTTTCAATTCCACTTGCCTCAGTTTTTCTTTTCCCCGGCCTCCTTCACGCTGAGACCTTTGAGGTGGACGTCTGGGCGGATAACTGGTTCGAAATGCGTGTGAACGGCAGACAGGTTGCCGAAGACAGCGTTCCCATCACCACCGAACGGTCGTTCAATGCCGAAAGCTTCTCTTTCAAAGCCGATCGGCCGTTCGTCATCGGCCTGGTGGCAAAGGATTTCAAAGAAAATGACACCGGGCTGGAATACATTGGCTCCCGCCGCCAGCAAATGGGAGATGGCGGCGTTATCCTTCAGATGCGGGACGCCTCTGGCGACACAGTCGTGGTCAGCAATGACCAATGGCAATGCCAGGTGACGCACACTGCGCCGTTGGACAAGTCCTGCGAACAGGTGAGTGATCCGGTCGCTGGCCAAGCGCCCTGTGGGTTTGAAACCTCTGAAGAGCCTGACGGTTGGGACATGTCCGGCTTCGATGCCTCGGGCTGGGCACAGGCAGATGTCTACACCGCCGCACAGGTCCGTCCCAAATTTGGATATGAGGAGATCACCTGGGACAAGGACGCCCGGTTGATCTGGGGGCCCGACCTCGAACAAAGCAACACAGTGCTCTGCCGTCTCACGGTTGAGTGACCCACAAGGTAACCTAGGAATTTAACGATGTTCAAATCTACTGTCGCCGTCTTGATTGCAATGCTGGCCACGGGCGCAGCCCAGGCCGAAAATGTCGAGATCTATGTCACCGACATGCTCGACAACATCCAAAACGGGTATTGCCTCGACATCGCAAAAGGACAGGGCGCCAGGGCCAATCCCGATGACGGGCTGCAGGCGCACACCTGCTATAGCCCCTCGGGTGAGATTTTTGTGGATCAGGCATTTGACCCCGATCGGTTCGCAGATGGCGTGCTTTACATGCCTGAATTTGATGTTTGCGTGCTTGCCCCCTCGACCCAGGCCGGGGCGTCGGTCGAACTGGCGGCCTGCGATGGCACCGAAGCCCAAAGCTGGGCGTTTAATGGCGCAGGAACGATTGCGCCCGCTTCCGCGCCGGAAATGTGTCTGACACTGATCGGAGAGACCCGCACGGGTCGAAGCGTAAAGAACCAGATGAAAGCACTGACTTTGGAACCCTGTTCCCCCGATTTGGCCGCGACCCAGACCTGGGCCAACCGCACTGCGCAATGACAATCAGCCGGGGGCTGGTCACAACTGCTCCCGGCACACTTTCCATGCTTTCCCCTGAAATCATCAGGTTCACAGGGCATCGGACCGAAAAAAGCCTTAAGCCTATCTGCTAGCGCAGCAGCTGGCATTCAGCGCCTTAGGCAAAACTCATGAGAACAACAAAAAATCCGGCCGCGGCCGGATGGGGTGAAATGTTTCTCAAGGGCAAGTGGCGGGGAGACAGGGATTCGAACCCTGGGAACGCTCTCACGTTCAACGGTTTTCAAGACCGCCGCATTCGACCACTCTGCCACCTCCCCGGTCGCTTTGCGGTTTAGGACGAAGCCCCGCGACAGGCAAGCAGAAATCGCAGAAATGCGAGAGCGGGGATTTCTTGCCGAGCCGTTACCGCCAGACTTTCCATAAAACCCTGCCCGCGCTATGATGCCGTTAAATCGGCAGCAGCACCGGGTCAACCGGCGTCCGGACGGCAAACGTACCGGAACACAGGCAAGGAACAGACGTATGAGCCACTCTTTCCCGACAGGCCCCCGTACCGCGCGCCTTCTGGCGGCTGTCACCGGCCTTTCCCTACTGGTCGCCTGTGGCGAAGAGGGGCCGGATTTCTCGTTCCTGCAGCCGAAAGCAGATACCGAAGGCACCGCGACAAGCAGCTCAACCACACTGGTCGAACGCGACGTGGAAGCCCCCGAAGTGTTTCAGGTCGAAGAGGCGGGATTGTGGGACGGGCGCCCGTCGCTGGGCGGTGTCTGGGTGGCGCATCCCGATGCCACGGACCCTGAAAGGGTGATCATTCGCAACAATGCCAACGGCAAATTCGTGATCGGCGCGCTTTTCCGCCGTGAGCGCGACATTCCCGGACCGCGCCTGCAGGTGTCCTCCGACACGGCCGCCGCGCTTGGCATGCTGGCCGGCGCTCCGGTTGAACTGAATGTCACCGTCCTGCGCCGCGAAGAAACCCCCGTTTCCGCACCTGTCGAAGAGACAGTCGAGGAGGCACCAGAGGTGGACGTGGCCACATTGGACAGCGCCTCCAGCGCCGATCCTGCCGACATCACCGAAACACCCCTTGATCCTATCGCTGGCGCCGCCGCCGCAATTGAGGCAGCAGCCCCCGCGCCTGCCGCACCGGCCCCGGTGGCACAGGCCGCCGCCCCGGCGGCAGTGTCACCGCTGAGCAAACCTTTTATCCAGATTGGCATTTTCAGCGTTGAGGCCAACGCCAATCGCACCGCTGGAATGATGCGCGATGCGGGCATGATCCCCAAAGTGCTCGAGCAATCCTCCAACGGGAAACCGTTCTGGCGGGTTATGGTCGGCCCGGCCCAAAGCAAATCCGAACGTTCCTCCCTGCTGAAGGGTGTGAAGGAAGCCGGATTTACTGATGCCTATGCGGTAACCAACTGACCGGGAAGAGGGATCTGCCATGTATGACCTCCTGAAAACCTCTGCCAGACGGCTTGCCGCTGCCGGCCTGATCGTCGGCCTTTCGGCCCTGTCGGCTGCGGCCTTCGACACCAAGGCGCGCGCCGCCTATGTGGTGGATGCGGGCACCAATACGGTGCTGATGTCGAAAAACGCTGAAACCGCGCTGCCGCCGGCCTCCATGTCGAAACTGATGACGCTCTATGTGGCGTTTGAGGCGCTGCGCGACGGGCGGCTGACCCTGGACGAACGGCTGCCCGTCTCGGAACACGCGATGAGCTATAAGGGCTCGACCATGTTCCTCAACACCCAGGACCGGGTGCGGGTCGAAGACTTGCTGCGCGGCATTATCGTGCTGTCGGGCAATGACGCCTGTGTGGTGATCGCTGAAGCGCTGAGCCCGGATGGCACCGAGGCAGGATTTGCCCGCTACATGACCAAACGCGCCCAGCAGATGGGGATGGCAAACTCGACCTTTGCCAACTCCAATGGCTGGCCCGCCGCCGGCCACCGGATGTCGGCCCAGGACCTTGCCATTCTGGCGGAACATCTGATCGAGGATTTCCCCGAGTATTACCCGCTCTTCAAGGAAACCACCTTTGAATTTGACGGTCGCGCGCCCTCTAACGTGCGTAACCGCAATCCGCTGCTGCGGCTAGGTATCGGTGCCGATGGGCTGAAAACCGGCCACACCGAAGAGGCAGGCTTTGGCCTTACTGGCTCGGCGCTGCAAGATGGCCGCCGAGTGATCTTTGTGCTCTCAGGTCTGAACTCCACCGCCCAGCGCGCAGAGGAGGCCGAAGCCATTGTTAACTGGTCGTTTCGCCACTTTGGCAAAAGAACCATCGCTAAAGCCGGAGAGCCGGTTGCGCAGGCGGATATCTGGATGGGTGCCGCCGCAACCGTAGATCTGGTCGCCGCCGAAGATCTGGAAATCCTGCTGCCGGCACTCGCCGGGCGCCAGATCAACGCCGAAGTGGTCTATGACGGGCCGGTGAATGCGCCGGTGGCAAAGGGTGATCTGCTGGCAGAACTGGTAATCCAACCGGATGAGCTGCCCGAGATCCGCCTGCCACTGGTCGCCGCAAACGATGTGGCGCGCGGTGGCTTTACCGTGCGCGTCACCACTGCGGCCAAAGCATTGATGCGGCAAATTCTGAACGGACCGGCAGAGGCATCGTGAACACATCAAACTCCAAGGGCCTGTTCCTGACCTTCGAGGGCATCGACGGCTCGGGTAAATCGACCCAGGCCCGCATGCTTGCCGAAACTCTGCGTGCGGCAGGTCATGACGTGGTGCTGACCCGCGAACCCGGCGGATCAGAAGGTGCAGAACAAATCCGCCGTCTGGTGCTGGAGGGCGATCCCGACCGCTGGTCCGCCGCAACCGAGCTGTTGTTGTTCACCGCCGCCCGCCGCGACCATCTGGAGCGCACGATCGAGCCCGCATTGGCCGCAGGCAAAGTGGTCATCTGCGACCGTTTCGCGGATTCCTCGCGGATGTATCAGGGCCTGTCACGCGGCAATCTGCGCGCCGAGGTCGACCAGCTTCATGCGCTGATGATCGGGCGCGAACCGGATCTTACGCTGTTGATCGACATGGACCCGGAGACCGGCCTTGCCCGCGCCAAAGGCCGACAGGGCACCGAGGAACGGTTCGAGGATTTCGGGCTGGAGCTGCAGCAGACCATGCGCGCAGGTTTTCTGGCGTTGGCGGCAGAATTTGGTGACCGCATCCGCGTCATTGATGGTGCGCGCGATATGGACCTCGTAGCCGCCGATGTACTCGCCCATACACAGGCTGCGCTGACATGAAGGTTGCCGCCACCGAAGAGCTGCCCCGCGCCGATCAGGCCGAAGGCGCGCCGCATCCGCGCGAAACCCTGCAATTGTTTGGGCAGGCCGCCGCAGAACAGAGTTTTTTGGAGGCGTTTAACTCGGACCGGCTGCACCACGGCTGGATGCTGACCGGACCGCAGGGTGTCGGCAAGGCAACGCTGGCCTGGCGCATTGCGCGGTTTCTGCTGGCCACACCGCCCGCCGAAGACGGGCTGTTTGGCGCGCCACCGCCGCCACAGTCGCTGGATATCGACCCGGAACATCCCGTTTCGCACCGTCTTTCAGCGCTGGCGGAGCCGGGTCTGGCCTCGATCACCCGCAGCTATGACGACAAGGGCAAGCAGCGCAGCCAGATCGTGGTGGATGACATCCGCAAGCTGAACCGGTTTTTCGGCCTCTCTGCCACCGATGGCGGCCGACGTGTGGTCATTGTTGATGCAGCTGATGAGATGAACACCAGCGCTGCCAACGCGCTGTTAAAAATGCTGGAAGAGCCCCCGGCCCGCACCACGATCCTTCTGGTTTCACACCAGCCCTCGCGCCTGCTACCGACGATCCGTTCGCGCTGTCGCACCCTGCGGCTGGGGCAACTCTCGCCCGACGATATGCAATCGGCCCTTGCCCAGACCGGCGCTGAGCTGCCGCAAAACCCCGAGCACCTCGCTGCACTTGCGCAGGGCTCTGTCGGGGCGGCGCTGCGGTTGCTGAACCTCGGCGGGCTGGCGATCTATGCCGAGCTGGCTCAGATCCTCGACACCCTGCCGCGTCTGGACCGATCGCGCGCGCTGAAACTGGCCGAGGCCGCAGCCCAGCGCGGCGCTGCCGACAAGTTCGAACTGCTGCTGACCCTGATGGAAACCGCATTGGCCCGTCTGGCGCGCACCGGTGCCACCGGCACCCCGCCCTCGCCGGAGGCTGCACCGGGCGAGGCCGCAATGCTGACGCGCCTGTCCCCCCACCCGGCCAAGGCCCGCGCCTGGGCCGATCTGGCCGCCGAAGCAACCCAGCGCGCGCGCCACGGCCAGGCGGTGAACCTTGACCCCGCAGCACTTGTTCTAGATACCGTTTTCAAGATGCAGAAAACCGCCGCCAGCTGACCCGAAACCGGGCTCTGGCGCAGCCGCAGGCGACAGAGACAAGATGACCGACACTCCCCAGATTACCGACAGCCACTGCCACCTCGACTTCCCCGATTTCGAAGGCCAGCTGGAGGACATCATCGCCCGCGCCGCAGATGCCGGCGTCACCCGAATGGTGACCATCTGCACCAGGCTAAAGAATGAACCTACCGTGCGTGCCATCGCCGAGGCCCACGCGCCCGTCTTCTATGCCGCAGGCACCCACCCGATGAGCGTCGCGGAAGAGCCGATGGCGACGCTGGATGAACTGGTGGCATTGGCCAAACACCCGAAATTTGTCGGCATCGGTGAGACCGGGCTGGATTATCACTACACCGCCGAAAGCAAATCCGTGCAGCAGGAGAGCCTGCGCATCCATATTGCCGCTGCGCGCGAGACCGGCCTGCCGCTGATCATCCATTCGCGCGATGCCGATGATGACATGGCCCGTATTCTGGCGGAAGAAATGGCCAACGGCGCCTATTCCTGCGTGATGCACTGTTTCTCATCCTCACCAGAGCTGGCGCGGGCAGCACTGGATCTGGGCTTTTACCTGTCGATGTCCGGCATTGCCGCTTTCCCCAAAAGCCAGCCCATCCGCGATATCTTTGCCGCTGCCCCGGTAGAGCGCATTCTGGTCGAAACAGACGCGCCCTATCTGGCGCCGCCACCCTTCCGTGGCAAGCGTAACGAACCCGCCTATACCGCCCACACCGCCAAAGTCGGGGCTGAGGCATTTGGCATGGACTACGTTGATTTTGCAGCACAAACGCAGGCCAATTTCGACCGCCTGTTTTCCAAAGCTGCTGCCGCCAGCAAGGCGGCCGCCTGATGGCAGAGCTGCGCTTTACCATATTGGGCTGCGGCTCTTCTGGTGGTGTGCCGCGTCTGGGCGGCCATTGGGGTGACTGCGATCCAAACAATCCCAAGAACATCCGCCGCCGCTGTTCCATGCTGGTAGAGCGCGACGGACCGGACGGCACGACATCAGTGCTGATCGACACCACACCGGACATGCGTAGCCAGCTGCTGGATACAGGCACCGGACGGCTGGACGGTGTGGTCTATACCCATTCTCACGCCGATCATGTGCACGGGATCGATGATCTGCGGATGATCGTTTTCAACATGCGTGAACGCATCAAGGTCTGGGCCGATGGCGACACCCAAAACGCGCTGCTCAGCCGCTTTGGCTATGCCTTTGTGCAGCCCCAGGGCTCGCCCTACCCGCCAATTCTGGACCTGCATACCATCAACGATGACTTTGTGATCGACGGCCCCGGCGGTCCGATCCCATTTCATCCCTTCAAAGTCGGCCACGGCTCTATCGATTCATTGGGGTTTCGTATTGGCGGGGTCGCCTACCTGCCGGACGTGGCCGAGATCTATGAGGCCTCCTGGGAGTCGCTGAAGGATCTGGATTGCTGGATTGTCGACGCTCTGCGCCGCAAACCGCACCCCACCCACGCGCATCTGGACCGCGCGCTGGAATGGATCGAGAAAATGCAGCCCCGCAGCGCCGTGCTGACCAATATGCATATCGATCTGGATTATGAGACCGTGGACGGCGAAACGCCTGAGCATATCACCCCGGCCTATGACGGGATGGTCCTGAAGTTCGACATCTGACCGCGCAACTCAGGCGGCAAACCAGAAAGCGGTTGAATGTTCCAAAGCCTGATTGACGTGATCCTGCCGGTCTTTTTGGTCATCGGCGCGGGCTACGGCACCACGCGGGCCGGTTTTTTTACCCAGATCCATATCGACGGGCTGATGAAATTCGCCCAAGGCTTTGCCATTCCCTGCCTGTTGTTCAGCGCAATGGCGCGACTGGACTTGGAAACCGGCTTTGACATACGGCTTTTACTGAGTTTTTACAGCGGAGCCGGGATCTGCTTTGCCCTTGGCATCGCTGCCGCACGGCTGGTGTTTAAACGCAACTGGCCTGACAGCGTGGTGATCGGTTTTTGCTGCTTGTTCTCAAACTCGGTTCTTCTGGGACTGGCGATCACCGAGCGGGCATATGGTGCGGATAACCTCACCGGCAACTTCACAATCATCGCGCTGCATTCCCCCTTTTGCTACTTTCTGGGAATCACGGTGATGGAAGTGGTCCGCAACAGCGACAAAGGTGGATTGCGGACAGTTGGTGCAATCTTGTCGGCGATGTTCAAGAACACTCTGATTCTGGCCATTGCCGCCGGCTTTGCGGTCAATCTTACCCAAACCAATATCCCCGGCGTGATCGACGAAGCCCTGACGATGATAACCAGAACCGCCCTGCCCATGGCGCTGTTCTCGCTCGGCGGGGCGCTGGTGCAATACAGGCCCGAGGGCGATCTGCGCGCGATCCTCTTTGTCTGCGCGGTGTCTCTTCTGCTGCACCCGGCGATTGTCTGGACTTTTGGCAGTGCCGCTGGCCTGCCGCAGGACCTGTTCCGGTCCGGCGTGGTGACTGCGGCGATGGCACCTGGAATGAACGCCTTTATCTTTGCCAATATGTATGGTGCCGCGAAGCGGGTTGCGGCCACTTCGGTGCTGTTTTCCACAGGGTTCTGTATCTTCACTGCCTGGTTCTGGCTGACCCTTCTGGGCTGACAATCCAACGCTTTCATTGCGCTGACAGCAATTCATTTGTCAAAACGCAACGAGGGTTTTTGGCGCATCCGCGATGCTGCCAGAAAACACCGCCCGGAGTCCCCCATGTCCTCTTCCGCCGAGCAGATGCGCAAATGGCAGGGTCCTGCCATCCTGTCTTATGGTTTCCGCCCCTTCTTCTTTCTTGGTGCAGTCTGGGCCGCGTTGGCAATGCTGCTTTGGGTGCTGATGCTCGCAGGCGTCCTGACGCTGCCAACGGCCTTTGATCCGGTCAGCTGGCACGCCCATGCGCTGCTGTTCGGCTATTTGCCCGCGATTGTAGCGGGATTTTTGCTAACGGCGGTGCCAAACTGGACCGGGCGCCTGCCGGTGGTCGGCTGGCCGCTGGGTGGTCTGGTGCTGTTGTGGCTTGCCGGTCGGCTGGCGGTTGCGGTTTCCGCCGGCCTGCCTGCAACGCTGGTGGCCTTGATCGACCTTTCTGCCCCCACCGCCCTGGCAGCGATGATGGCGCGCGAGATTATTGCAGGGAAAAACTGGCGCAATCTCATCGTGCTGGCCATGATGGGCGTACTGATCGTTGCCAATGTGCTGTTTCACATCGAGGCCGCGACCGGAGGCTATCCTGCACAGGGCTACGGCCTACGCCTGGGGCTGGGGTCTGGCCTGATGATGATTGGTGTGATCGGCGGGCGGATCGTGCCGTCTTTCACCCGCAACTGGCTGGCCAAACAGGGCAGCACCTCCCTTCCGGTGCCGCCGATGCAACGGTTCGACAAGGCCGCGCTGCTGGTTCTGCTGGCCGCTTTGCTAAGTTGGGTCGCCCTGCCTGAACACCCGCTGAGCGGAGTCGCCATGCTGGCGGCCGGGCTGATGCATCTGGCCCGTCTCAGCCGCTGGAGCGGCGGCCAAACCCTGAAAAACCCGCTACTGGCGGTACTGCACATCGCCTATTTCCTGATGCCGCTCGGCGCTCTGACCTTGGGCATTGCGATTCTGCTCCCCGATCTGGTCGACCCGACAGCCGCGCAGCATATCTGGATGGCCGGAGCGATCGGCCTGATGACCCTCGCAGTGATGTCCCGCGCCACGCTGGGGCACACGGGTCAGCCCTTGGCTGCCGGGGCGGCGACGACAGCGATATATGCCGCGGTTCTGATCTCGGTTTTGTCACGCTTTGTGGCGGGTCTGCTGCCCGAGGCGGCAACGACCTTCTACTACCTCTCTGCAATTGGCTGGATGATCGGATTTGGCGGTTTTGCTCTGCGCTATGGGCCACTGTTACTGCTGAAACGACCGGGCTGAAACCACCTGTTACCTCAAAAGCGGCCCCGCAAATTGCGAGGCCGCGAGACGCAGATTGCGGTATGACAGGATCAGCCGGTGGCAGGCAAAACGCCCGCCTCAACCGCGGCCTGCGCCTCATCCATGTCGACATCTCCATCGGCATTGGCGTCAATAGCCCCGAAGGTTTCCTCCGTCAGATCAGGAAAGACGGCCTGCAGCTCCTCCATGGATAGGGTGCCGCTGGCATCCGCATCCAGATCTGCAAGCCCCCCGGCGAGAAGGGGTGACGCAGAAATTGCAGTCAGGGTGGCGACGGTGAGGGCAAAGTTCTTCATTGGGATTACTCCGTTCATATCATTCACTTTTTACGCCTGACCTGTTGTGTCCAGGCGATGAATGGAGGCTATGGTCACAGCTTTTTCCGATCCACGGCCATGGTCATTCCGTCTGGTTTTGAGCTTGTTGCCGCCAGTTTCACCCCCCGGCGCACGCGGCTTGCCGCTGCATCGCGATGTCTGACCCTTTTTCCGCCGCTGGCTGATACCCAATCCGGCGATCTGCCGCCCACGGCGGGCGCGCAGGTTCAAAATGCGGCAGCGCGGCGGCCCCGGCCAACGTTAGGTGTTCGGCGGTCGGTGAATGGAGGGACCAACAGAAAATGCCCCGCCGACAGAGCGGCGGGGCCAGTTATCCTGTGCAGGCTGCGCGGGCCCCTCAACCCTGCAGCACCAGACCGACCTGCGGCCGCAACCCGAAAGATGCAAGCGGCGGCTCCACTGCAGTGCCGCCACAAACTGGATTGCGCACAAGATGGTGTGGCGCCGCTTCCACCAAAGCGGCAGCGGCGCCGGGACGCAAATTCATCGGCTGCCAGAACGGCAACCCTTTGACCCACAGTTTTTCCCACCCCCGATTTGACGAAAGGCGAAGGAAAGGCCGGAATTCCAGATCAAGATTGGTCGAGGGGTTGACCTCGGACTTTGCGCAGCCGCAAACTCCGAAAGATTTGGCCGGTGGCCTCTGTTTTTGAAAAATAGAGCCTCTGCCCCCTTTGAAACTCTTCGCAGCCGGGGTATCGAACCGCGGCAAGTCAATGAAGGAAGGCCGCACGTGCCTCATAAGCTCGACGAAAGCCTGCTGATCAGCCTGCCGCCCTTCTCAAAGCTGGAGCGCAGCCAGATCCGTGAAATCCTCGACCAGTCGGCCGCGCGCCGCTACGAGGCCGATCAGTCCGTTTTCTCCGAAGGTGATACGGCCGACCGGTTCTTCATGCTGCTTGATGGCTATATCCGGGTGATCCGGCTGACACCCGAAGGCGAGCAGGTGATTTCACTACATATCCCGTCTGGGCAGTTGTTCGGCATCGCCAAAGCAATCGGGCGTGAATCCTACCCGGCAACCGCAATGACTGCGGCAGAAAGCATCGTGCTCAGCTGGCCAACGCGGCTTTGGGACGACTTCCTGGGCAAATATGACGGCTTCGCCACCGAGACCTATAAAACAGTGGGCGCCCGTGTCGGTGAAATGAACAACCGCATCATGGAGATGGCCACCCTGCATGTAGAGCAGCGTGTCGCCAACGCCTTGCTGCGGCTGATCAATCAGACCGGCCGAAAAATTGACGGCGGGATCGAGATCGACTTCCCGATCACCCGGCAGAATATCTCTGAAATGACCGGCACCACGTTGCACACAGTCAGCCGCCTGCTGTCTGCCTGGCAGAAACAGGGGATCGTCGAAAGCCAGCGCAAACGGATCATGGTGCGCGATGCGCATCGCCTTGTTGAGCTGTCCCAGGCGGGTCATTGATTGCCGCCTTCAGGGCGGCGATGAATTCCTCCTCTTCCAGACCATATTCCAGGCAGGCATCAGCGATGGTGTGAAACGGGCTGACCTCGCACCCGACGCAGAGCATTTTGCGTTCCAGAAACACTGCAATTGTCTGCGGCCAGCGCTGCATGATCTCGGCCAGCGTCAGTCCCGGGTCGTCCAGTGAAGCCATGAGCACTGCCCTCCGTACTTCGGTAAGATAACTATCCGTCGGATCAATTGGGGGAACGTTGATCTGGCACAAATTCCTCTTCTGCCAGCAGGTGTAGGCGTATTCTTGCCTGAACTTTAGAAAAGGAAGCCCCGTCATGGCAGAGATCCTGACAAAAACACGGGCCCGCAATGTGTTCTACGGGGGATCACTGTTCTTCGTAGCCATATTTGTCGTGCTAACCGTGCAAAGCCACCGCTACATCGTCAATAAATCCACCACCGGAATGGAGCTGAGCGAATCCGTAATCCTCGGCAAACACGTCTGGGAAGTGAACAGCTGCATCAACTGCCATTCCCTGCACGGCGAAGGCGCCTACTTCGCGCCCGAAGTCGGCAACGTGATGACCCGCTGGGACGTCATGGAAGACGCCGAAGAAGCCTATGAAATGCTGGACGGCTGGATGAAGTCGCAGCCCTCTGGCGTAGAAGGCCGCCGCCAGATGCCCTTCTTTGACCTGACCGAAGAAGAGACCCGCGGTCTTGCTGAATTCCTGCGCTGGGCCGATCAGACCGACACCCAGGGCTGGCCGCCCAATGATGCCGGTTGAGGAGTAAAAAAATGAAATATCAATCACAGAAAGTGGCCCTCGCCTACTTCCTCGTCGCGATGGCGCTCTTTGCCATCCAAGTGCTCGGCGGTTTGCTGGCAGGCTGGGTCTATATCTCGCCGAATTTCCTGTCGGAACTTCTTCCCTTCAACGTCATCCGCATGCTGCACACCAACGCTCTGGTTGTCTGGCTGCTGCTCGGCTTCTTTGGCGGCGCCTATTTCCTGCTGCCGGAAGAATGCGAGCGTGAAATCCACTCCGAAAAACTTGCCTATCTGCAGCTTCTGATCCTCGTGGTCGGCACGCTGGGCGCAGTTGTCACCTATATCTTCGACCTGTTCCACGGCCACTGGCTGCTGGGGATGCAGGGCCGTGAGTTCATCGAGCAGCCTGTCTGGGTCAAGCTCGGCATTCTCGTCGCGGCACTGATCTTCCTCTACAACGTGTCGATGACCTTCCTGCAGGGCCGCAAAACCGCCATCGCAAACATCCTGCTGATGGGTCTGTGGATGCTGTCGCTCTTGTGGCTGTTTGCCTTCGTCAACCCGGCGAACCTCAGCTTGGACAAAATGTACTGGTGGTTCATCGTGCACCTCTGGGTGGAAGGCACCTGGGAACTGGTTATGGCCTCGATCCTGGCTTTCCTGATGCTGAAACTGACCGGTGTTGACCGCGAAGTTGTCGAAAAATGGCTCTATGTCATTGTCGCCACCGCGCTGTTCTCCGGCATTCTCGGCACCGGCCACCACTTCTACTGGATCGGTACGCCCAGCTACTGGCAGTGGATCGGTTCGATCTTCTCGACCCTCGAAGTCATCCCCTTCTTCCTGATGATGAGCTTTGCCTTCGTGATGGTCTGGAAAGGCCGCCGCAACCACCCCAACAAGGCCGCCCTCCTGTGGTCCTTGGGTTCCTCCACCGTTGCCTTCTTCGGCGCCGGCGTCTGGGGCTTCCTGCACACGCTGCACGGGGTGAACTTCTACAGCCACGGCACCCAGATCACTGCGGCGCACGGCCACCTTGCCTTCTTCGGCGCCTATGTGGCCCTGAACCTGGCAATGTTCGCCTACGCCATGCCGATGCTGCGCCAGCGCCAGCCTTATAACCAGGTGCTGAACATGGCGTCCTTCTGGCTGATGACCGGTGGTATGGCCTTCATGACCTTCGTGCTGACCTTTGCCGGGACTATCCAGACCCACATGCAGCGCGTTGTTGGCGACTACTTCATGGACGTCCAGGATATCCTCTCGGTCTTCTACGTGATGCGCTTTGGTGCGGGTCTCGCAGTGGTGATCGGCGCGATCCTCTTCATCTACTCGATGCTGGTGGTTCGTGAAAAAGAGGTCATCGAATCTGGTTCCAAACAAGGCTCGGAGGCCTGATCCATGAACGCCCACACGCCAAACCCGAAACTGCCGTATTACCAGCCCTCGGGCCATGAATGCGAGCTGTTCGAAATGGCGCAAAGCAACGGTTTGCCCCTTCTTCTGAAGGGGCCAACCGGCTGCGGCAAGACGCGCTTTGTTGAACATATGGCCGCCCGGCTTGGCCGCCCCCTCTATACGGTGGCCTGCCACGATGATCTTTCTGCTGCTGACCTGATCGGTCGCTACCTTCTGCGTGGCGGTGAAACCGAATGGGTCGATGGCCCCCTGACCCGCGCTGTGCGCGAAGGGGCAATCTGTTATCTCGACGAAGTGGTCGAGGCCCGCAAGGATGTGACCGTGGTGCTGCACCCCCTCACTGACACGCGGCGCACCCTGATGATTGACCGCACCGGCGAGGAACTGGCAGCACCGCCGGGCTTCATGCTGGTGGCCTCCTACAACCCCGGCTACCAGAATGTGCTCAAGCGCATGAAGCCCTCGACCCGCCAGCGGTTCCTGTCGATCTCCTTCGACTTCCCGACGGCCAAGGTCGAAACCGCCGTGGTTGCCGAGGAAAGTGGTCTGGACGAAAACCGCACCCTGCAACTGGTGCGGCTGGCAGGCCATATCCGCAAACTGTCCGGCATGGATCTTGAGGAAGGGGTTTCGACCCGTCTTCTGATCTATGCAGCAACGCTGATCGTACAGGGTATGCCTATCGACCAGGCCCTGGAAACCGCGATCATCGAACCCCTCACCGACGACGAGGATGTGCAGCTTGCCCTGCGCGATCTCATCGCTACCATCTACGGATGAAGAAAATGGACCTGAGCCCCCTCGACCTGATGGATCCGGAGGAAACAGTCGGCAACATCTGGCACGCCTACGCCAGCGGTATCGGTGCCGCACCAGAGTTTCCCGAGGCCGCCACAGAGCTGGCTCAGGTCCGCCCTTCCCTGACCATGCTGTTCCGCGCCCTTGGCGGCGCTGCCGGTGTCGAACTTGACGCCGCACCTGTCCGTCCGGCCGCTCACCGCCGCACCCTGCAGCGCAAAATGGGCACTGGCCGCGAAACCATCGCCGTGCCCACCTTTCACGGCGGCCGACTACGCCTGCCCGCCACCATTGCCTGCTTCCCGGACCCGGCCCTGAACCGGGCCGCTTATTTCTGGCTGACGGCGCTTGCCGCCAAAGCCAGCACCGAAGCCCTGCCGGATCCGGAAGCGGACCCCATGGGCTTCGACCGCGCGCAGATTCTGGCCAATGCCCAAGCGGCAGACCTAGCCTTTGCCGACTGCCCGGGCCTGCGCGCGCCCTATTCCGCACTTTGCCGCCAAAGCCTGCAGATGCGCCCGGCGTTTCGCCTGCCGCCTGCCGAGGCCACGATCGAATCCGCCATCCGCAACCAGCTTCTCGGCCAGCCCGCCGAGGGCGAGGACGCCGAAGACACAGTGGCACCGCGCGGCTATATGCCCTTTGCACCGGTTCCCATCTGGCTCAGCCTTCTGCCCTACGGCGCGGGCGAGGCCGCGCAGGAGAGCGATGCGGCTGACGCGCCGCCCCCGGCCGGTGCTGCCGTCACCAAACGCAAACTCGGCAACCGACGCGATCTCGATCAGGCCAACCGCAAGGATGGTTTCATCATCCACCGGTTCGAATCGATCCTCTCTTGGGTCGAAAGCATGAACCTCAACCGTGCCATTGATGATGATGACGAAGAGAACGCTCAGAAGGCGGCGGATGATCAAGACAATATCACCCTCACCCGCAACGACAAAAAGGCCGCAACCCGGCTGAAGCTGCATCTGGACCTGTCGCCGGCCGAAGCGGAGCACGAAAAACTGGCGGGCAAGTTCACCTACCCCGAGTGGAACCATAAATCGCGCAGCTACATGGACGATCACTGCCGGGTGCTGGAAATGGACGCCCAGCCCGATCCCAACACGTCCCCTTTCACCCCGGATCACCGCCGCATCAAGGAGGTGCGCCGCCAGTTTGAAAGCCTGCGCCCGCGCCGTATTCTGCGTCCGCGCCAGATGGACGGAAGCGAGCTGGACCTTGAAGCCGTGATCGCCGCCCGCGTCGAGCTGAAGGCGACCGGCGAAACCAGTGACCGGCTCTACATGGCCAGTCGGCAGATCGAACGCGATCTGGCCGTGGCTTTCCTGATTGATTGCTCCCGCTCGACCGAGGCCGCCGTCGGCGACACATCCGTGAACGACGTGGCCCGCGATACGCTGGCCGCCATGGCCGCAGGTATTGATGCTGCGGGCGACCGCTTCGGCATCTGGGGCTTTTCCTCGCTCAAGCGCGACCGGGTGTTCCTGACCCGCTGCAAAACCTTTGCAGAACCAATGTCGCCCAAGGTCACGGACAATATCTGTGCCCTGCGCCCCGGCCACTACACCCGTCTGGGCGCCGCGATCCGCCATACCTCTGCCATGCTGGCCAAGGAAAACGCTGCGCGTAAACTGCTGATTGTGCTCAGCGACGGCAAGCCCAATGATCTGGACCATTACGAAGGCCAGCACGGCATCGAAGACAGCCATATGGCCGTGCGCGAAGCCCGCCGACTGGGGCAGGCGCTGCATGGTGTCATCATCGACGAAGACGGGCAGGACTGGTTCGCCCGCATCTTCGGACGCGGCGGCTTTACCCTGCTGCCGCACCCCAAACGGCTCAGCCGCGCGCTGCCCGATATCTATCGCACCCTCACGACGGAGACCTGAGACATGAAACATGCCCTGACCCTGTTGACCTTCCTCGCTGCAACCCCTGCCCTTGCCGAAGAATACAGCCGCCCGATCCCGCAGGCACAATCTGCCACCGCAGAATTCTGGTACGCCTTTGCCTGCCTGATGCTGGTTGCGGCCATGTATGCGGTGCACCGGATGGTGATGCGGAAATGACCCGCAAAGGCTGGCCTGTCTGGAAGATCTTCCTGGCGCTCTATCCCTTTGGCGCCGGGGCCTTTGCGGTCAACGTCTTCTTTTTGTCGCTGATCTGGTCTTGGGTTGGCGGCCCGGTTCTATCCACCGGCTGGTCGCTTGTCGGCGGTTTCATCCTTGCCGTGCCCGCCACCTGGTGGTTCTCCGGCCATATCCGCAAGCTGATGGACGAAGCCGACGCCAAGACCTGAGCCATCCTGACACCGAATTTGCGCAATACCGGAAGCCACGGGGCCTAGGCCCCTGGCTTTTCCGTTTCAGTGACTGGTCAAAAGCGCGGGTCGTCCAGTTCCAGATCATACCTGCGCGGCATCAGCCCGGCCTGAAACCAGTTTACAAAGCTCTGGATCGAAAAGGCCGGCAGGCCCGAGGCGCGGCGCACGTCGCGCGCATAAGGCACCATATTGGTGCATTCCAGAATGATGGCACCGGCATCCGGACATGTCTCGCGGATTTCACGTGCTGCATCGATCATGTCCAGACGGCAGGCCTCAAAATCAATTTCCGGCGCGTCCCCCAGAATATCACGGGTAAAGGCACGGCCCCCATCGGTGCCAAAGATCGGCGTGTCCAGCGGCGCGCCAGCGGCGGCCAGATGCGCCGGTGTCAGCGTGTCCTTAGAGATTGTCAGGATCACTGGGCGTTTGCCCCTCGGCAGCAGCGCCTCGACCATCGGCACCTGCATCAGCGAAGAGGTGGCCACCGGAACGCCCAGCGCCTCTTTTACCTCGTCCTGAATGAGCGCCAGAAAACCGCAATTGGTGGTGATGCCATCGGCACCCATATCGACCAGCTCGCGGCCCGCGGCGACAAAGAGATCCACCAGATCCTTGGGGTTGCCGCGCACCACGTTTTCCGGATTTGCGCCGCGCACCACCTTGTAGTGCACCGGGAAATCCCAGGTCATCGCATTGCCCATATCCCCGTGAATGCGGGGAAAGCGCGTCTCCAGCATCATGATGCCAACGGTTGCGCCAAATACTGTCTTGCCACCCTTTTCCATGGGAGGGGTCCTTCTAAACGGGGTTTAATCTGCGGGAACGTAGAGCTGCGAGAAGGCGATGCGCACCGCCTCGGTCGCCTGTTCGCGGCGTTTCTCAATATGGCTGCGCATGGCGGCATCTGCCTTTGCGGGGTCGCGGGTTTGCAGGGCGGCCAGAATAATCCGATGGGCACTCAGGTCACCGGGCGTCTCGCTACCGGCCCGGTCGCGCATCCGCTGCAGATCGATCAGCCGGATATAACGCACCCGGTCATTGATGTTTCTGAGCATCCGCACCAGTTCATTGTTTTGTGACAGATGGGCGAGAGAAATATGAAACTCCTCATCCATCTCCAGCAGGTCGTTCATGTCCGAAGTGGATATATAGCTGGGCTCCATCCGGTCCAGCGCGCGGGCTATGGCGGCGATTTCCTCATCCGTGGCGCGGGCGCAGGCATGGCGCAGCGCTTCGCATTCCACCGCCACGCGGGCCTCATACAGATCGATGATATATTGTGGCGTCAGGGAGCGGCAGAAAAAGCCACGGTTGGATTGAAAGGTCAGGAACCCTTCAGCCACCAGCCGGTTGAGCGCTTCGCGCAGCGGTGTGCGACTGGCGCCCAGCAGTTTTGACAATGCGCTTTCGTTGATCCGCTGGTCCGGCTTGAAGGCAAAATCCGCCGCCATCCGGCGCAGTGCCTCATAGACCCGGTCCACATTGCTTTCGCGCTTGGTCATTCACATCCACCCTTCACAGTTGGCGTCACGATAGAGGGGAATTGACTTGCGCGCAACTTTGCATTCTAAACTGTATACAATTCTGTGCACGCCGGGTGATTCCACACTGCGGCCCGGTAATAGGGACAAGAGACCGATGACGAGCGAGACCAACACATTGAACGGCGCCGAGGCGATGGTGAAAATGCTGGAAGCCCATGGCGTTCAGCACATTTTTGGCCTGTGCGGGGACACCACCCTGCCCTTCTATGACGCGATGCTGCGGCTGGATCACAACATCAACCACGTGCTGACCCGCGACGAGCGTTGCGCCACCTATATGGCTGATGCCTATAGCCGCGTGACGGGCCGCGTCGGCGTGGCCGAGGGCCCCTCGGGCGGCGGTGCGACTTACATTCTGCCGGGTCTCATCGAGGCCTCGGAAAGCTCATATGCCGTGCTGGGCATCACCACCGACATCTCGGTTTCGTCTTATGGGAAATACCCGCTGACCGAGGTTGATCAGGACGCGCTGATGAAGCCGCTGACCAAGTGGAACACGGTGATCAAACAGTCCCAGCACATCCCGCGCATGGTGCGTACTGCCTTTCGCGCGATGACCACTGGGCGTTCGGGCGCGGCGCACCTCGGCCTGCCCTATGACATCCAATATGATGCCGTTGATCCTTCGGACATCTGGGCCGATCCCAAGCACCAGAGCTATCCCGCCTATCCGCAAGGCCCCGAGCCGGGCGCGGCAGAGGCTGCCGTTGATGCGATCCTGTCCGCAAAGAACCCGCTGATCGTCTGCGGTGGTGGCGTGGTGATTGCCGGCGCCATGGGCGAGCTGCAGCGTTTGGCGACCCGACTGGACATTCCGGTTGCCACCTCGATTTCTGGTCAGGGATCGCTGGCCGATACAGACCCGCAGTGCCTGGGCGTAGTTGGCTCCAATGGCGGCACCGACCAGACATGGGAGATGATGGAAGGCGCCGATCTGGTGGTCTTCATGGGCGCGCGTGCAGGCTCCACCACCACATCACGTTGGGAGGCACCAAAGCCGGGCACCCGCGTTGTGCATTTCGACAACGATCCGATGGTGATCGGTGCCAACTACCGCACAGAAGTGGGCGTTGTCGGCGATCTGCGTCTGGCGCTGGCCGAAGTGAACGCAATCCTCGACAAACGCGGCCAGGGTGAGACCACCTTTGGCGGCGCGGCGGCCATCGCTGACATCAAGCGCCGCAAGTTCGAGATTTTCGACAAGCTGGCCCTGAGCGAAGAAGCCCCGATCCGCCCCGAGCGCGTCATCTCTTCACTGATGAAAGTCCTGCCGGCAGATGCCACCGTGGTGTCCGACCCCGGCACCAGCTGTCCCTATTTCTCGGCCTATTACCAGCAATCGCAGGCGGGTCGTTACTTCATCACCAACCGGGCGCATGGCGCGTTGGGCTATTCGCTGTCGGCCTCATTAGGCGCATGGTACGGGCGGCCCACGTCCAAGGTTGTGGCCCTGATGGGTGATGGCTCCTTTGGCTTTACAGTCGGTGAGCTGGAAACCGTTTGCCGCAGCCGGGCGCCAATTACCTTCATCGTCTTCAACAACTCCAACTTCGGCTGGATCAAGGCGAGCCAATATGCGGACAAGGACGCGCGCTATTACAACGTTGACTTCAATCGCACCGATAATGCGGCGATTGCAGCCGCTTATGGCGTGAAAAGCTGGACCGTGAAAGATCCGGCCGATCTGGAACGGGTGATGCGCGAGGCGGTGGCCCATGATGGTCCGACCCTGATCGACGTGCACACACAGGCACTGGAAGAAAGCAACGCACCTGTGCGACGCTGGATGGGGTGAGCGCCGCCCAGGAAACGCTCCGGGGGAGCGTTTCAGGCGCGAACGGGCGGAGCCCCGGGTTCAGTGCGAACGGGCGGAGCCCCGGGGTCATCGCGAACAGCAGAGCCCTGAGTGCATTGTGAGCGGGCGGCTCTTATGCTGCATCGCCTCGCAAGGCACGCGGAACACTGGGGGCGCGGCCCCCAGACCCCCGGAGTATTTCTGGAAAAATGAAACGCGCAGGGCGTCTCTGCTTTTAGTCCTATGAGGCCTATGCGGCCTCATAGGGGGCCAGCTCGGATTTGAGCAGATCAAGGAATTCAGCCCCGACCGAGGACAGCGGGCGGGTTTTTGAGGTGATCACCGCCATCTCCATCATGATCCGGGGCCGGAAGGGGCGCGACACGAAGCCGCCGCTGGTGTCGAAGTCCAGCACGAAGGGGTCGAGGATCGACACGCCCATGCCCTCCTGCACAAAACTGAGCAGGTTTTTGAACAGGTGCGAATGCACCCGCGTGGTCATCGGGATGCCGGCCTGCTGAAAGACCTCCCGCGTGCGGCGGTGGGTCATGTGCTCCGGGCCCATCACCACAAAAGGCACGCCTTCCAGCAGCTCCGGTGTCAGCACATCGTGATCTGCCAGCGGATTACCGGACGGGATAGCCAGCCGGGTTTCAACCGTCACCGGATGCGCCTCTAACCCATCATGCAAGAGGGGCCTTTCGCAGATGCCAATCTCGAACAAGCCGGACATCACCCATTCCTGAATTTTCAGCGAATACTGCGCCTGAAAGGAGATCGACATGTCCGGACGGCTGCGGGCGAACTGCGCGATCAGCTTGGGCATGAAGCCAAAGGACATGGAGTGCTGCGAGGCCACCTGCAGCTGGCCGCCCTGCTTGTTTTGCAGATCCGTCACCGCCTGGCTGACGTGATCCAGCCCGCGCACCACCGTGTCGACCTCCTGAAACAGCACGCCTGCCTCGGGCGTGGGAATCAGCCTACCCTTATTGCGCTGAAACAGTTTCAGCCGTGTCTGGCGTTCCAGCTGGCTCAGCAGGTTGGAGATGCCGGGCTGGGAAATGCCCAATTGTTCAGCTGCGCCCGTCACCGTGCCGGTTTCAACGATGGCATGAAAGGCCTGCAGCTGGCGAAAACGGAGAGACATGTACTTATATCACTTTTTATGATGCCCTAGTGAATTCTTAATATTTGTAATGATGTCAGAGTCAAGGCACCCTCGTTCAGGTATCTGGGAGGATTAGCAAAAGTGCTGGAAGAAACCATCACGGGGCTCGACCTGTGGCATCTTGCGTTGCCTGTTCTGTCGCGCCGCGACCATGGCATTGGATCCGTCGAAGGCTCCTGCGAAGTCGTCATAGTCCGTCTGCGCAGTGAAAGCGGCGCGATGGGGTTTGGCGAGGCCTCTACCTGGTCTGTCTTCACCGGCACGCCGGAAGCCAGCTATGCGGCGCTGAACCGCTATATCCGCCCGCTGGTTGTTGGCCGCCGCGTCGCTGATCGCGCCGCGATCATGGAGGACGCGAGCAAGGCCGTTGCCCATTGCACCGAAGCCAAGGCCGCATTGGAAAGCGCGCTGCTGGATCTCACCGGCCGCATTCTGAACACGCCGGTCTGGGCACTGCTGGGTGGCAAATGCCGCGATACCATTCCGCTGAGTTGCTCGATCGCTGATCCGGATTTTGAGAAGGACGTCGATCTGCTGCACCGGCTGCGCGATGACAATGTGGGGCTGATCAAGCTGAAGACCGGCTTCAAGGACCACGCTTTTGACATCATGCGGCTGGAGCGGATCGCCAAGGATTTCCCGGAATTCCGCGTGCGTGTTGATTACAACCAAGGGCTCAGCATCGAAGACGCCCCGGCACAGGTACGTGACGTGGCGACCTTTGCCCCCGATTTCATCGAACAGCCGGTGCGGTTCCACCAGTTCGACATGATGGCCAAGCTGCGCAACATGATCGACGTACCATTGCTGGCGGATGAGAGCGTCTTTGGCCCCGAAGACATGACACGCGCGGCGCGTGAAGGCATCTGTGACGGCGTTTCCATCAAGATCATGAAGTCCGGCGGCTTGACCCGCGCGCAGAGCGTAGCACGCATCGCCGCCGCCAACGGGTTGTCTGCATATGGCGGTGACATGTTCGAGGCGGGGCTCGCCCATCTGGCGGGCACCCATATGATTGCCGCAACGCCCGAAATCAAACTCGGTTGTGAGTTCTATCAGGCCAGCTACTTCCTAAAGGAAGACATTCTGGAGAGCCCCTTCGTTGTTGAGGACGGTCAGGTGGTGGTGCCGGATGGGCCCGGTCTGGGCATCAAACCCGATGTGGCCAAGCTGAACGCCTATGCAATCACCAAAACGGTAAGCGAATGACTGAGACCAAGAAAACCGTTGCCATTGTCGGTGCAGGCATCATCGGCGTCTCGGCCGCGGTGCAACTTCAGCGCGACGGGCATGACGTGATCCTGATCGACCGGGACGGCCCCGGTGAGGGCACCAGCCACGGCAATGGCGGTGTTCTGGCCTCTTGTTCCATTGTCCCGGTCACCGGTCCCGGCCTGTGGAAGAAAGCGCCGCGGATGCTGCTGGACCCCAGCCAGCCGCTGTTCATGCGCTGGGGTTACTTTCCCAAGCTGGTGCCGTGGTTGCTGAAATACATGGGGCACGCCAATGCCGAAGACACCCGGCGTATTGCGGCGGCACTGATGCCCATCGTTGGTGACAGCCTGACCGACCATCAGCAAATGGCCGCAGGCACCGGCGCTGAACGGCATCTGAAGGCCAGCGATTATACCTTCGTCTACAACAACCGCGCCCATTTCAACGAGGACGCCTTTGGCTGGGGTCTGCGCAAACAGCACGGCTTCAAATGGGACGAGTTGGAAGGTCAGGCCTTCCGCGACTATGACGATGTTTTCGCCCCTGAGTTTGGCTTTGGCGCGCGGCTTGAAGGCCATGGAACCATCACTGATCCCGGCCAATATGTGAAAGACCTCGCCGCCCATGTTGAGGCCAACGGCGGTCGTATCATCAAGGCCAGTGTTGAGGATTTCGTGCGTGAGAACGGCCGCGTCACCGGCCTGCGCGCCAGTGGTGAGACCATCCCGTGTGACGAAATGATCCTCGCCACTGGACCGTGGTCGAAAGAACTGTCGGCGAAACTTGGAATTTCCGTACCCCTAGAGGCAGAACGCGGCTACCATCTGGAATTGTTGGAGCCTTCGGCGATGCCAAAGGCCCCTGTTATGGTTGCAGCGGCAAAATGTGTGGTAACGCCGATGGAGGGACGGATCCGGATTGCCGGCATCGTGGAGTTTGGTGGCATGGAGGCCGGTGCGTCCAAAGGGCCGCTGAACCTGTTGCGCAAAAACGCCCGTCGCATCCTGCCCGGTGTCACCTGGAAAGACGAAGTGGAATGGGTGGGCTTCCGCCCTGCCCCGGCCGACTCGATCCCCGTCATTGGCGCAGTTCCCGGCCTCAAAGGGGCCTACACCGGCTTTGGACACCACCATATCGGCCTAACGGGAGGACCCAAAACGGGGCGCCTTCTGGCACAGATGATCTCCGGCAAGACACCCAACATCGACATGAGCGTCTACAGCCCGGAGCGCTACAAGATCTGAATACCAACCCAAGGCCCGCACCAAAGCGGGCAGAATTGACCACAGGGAGAAGACCATGAAGAAACTTACACAATTGCTGACAGCCACCGCGCTGACCGCCGCAGCCGCCGCCCCGGCGATGGCAGAAACCTGGGATATGCCGATGGCCTATTCGGCCTCCAACTTCCACTCGGCCACCGGCGCGGAATTCGCCCAGTGTGTCACCACCGGCACCGGCGGCGAGATCGAGATCAAGACCCATGCCTCCGGCTCGCTGTTCAAAGGCGCCGACATCAAGCGCGCGGTTCAGACCGGTCAGGCCCCCATCGGCGAGCGCCTGCTGTCCGGTCACCAGAACGAGAACGCCCTCTTTGGCTTTGACTCGATCCCGTTCCTCGCGACCTCCTTTGACGACAGCGACAAACTGTGGAAAGCGGCCAAGCCTTCCATGGAGAAGCTGCTGGCCGAGCAGAACCTAACCCTGCTCTATGCTGTGCCGTGGCCGCCCCAGGGCCTGTACTTCAAAAACGAAGTCACCTCGGTTGCTGACATGAAGGGCATCAAGTTCCGCTCGTACAACAACGCCACATCGCGTCTGGCCGAGCTGACAGGCATGCTGCCCGTCACCATCGAAGCGGCTGAAATCAGCCAGGCATTTGCCACTGGTGTTGCCGATTCCATGGTCTCTTCCGGCTCCACTGGTTACGACCGTAAGGTCTGGGAATCGCTGAACTATTTCTACGAAGTGGACGCATGGCTGCCGCGCAACTATGTCTTCGTGAACTCGGACGTCTGGGGCGGCACGTCAGAAGCCAACCAGAACGTGATCCGCGGCTGCGCCGAACTGGCTGAATATGCCGGCAACTGGCGGAGCAAGGAATACACCGGTTTCACCCTGCAGGGTCTGCGCGACGGCGGCATGAACGTTGGCCCGGCGTCTGACCAGATGGTGGGTGAGCTGAAAGCCATCGGTGACACCATGACCGCTGAATGGCTGGAGAACGCCGGCGAAGAAGGTCAGGCCATCGTCGATGCCTTCAAGGCCATGCAGTAATCCTAACTGATACGGGCGGCGCAGACCTCGCGCCGCCCGTATTCCATCAAAAATACAAAAGACGACGGGGATGACATGACTGTGCTCAGGGGGCTCCGCTCCGGACTGGATTTTCTATATCTCATGGCAGGCATTCTCGCCGCCTGCTGCCTTATCGCAATCTTGGGTCTCATCGTTGTGCAGATGCTTGCCCGCTGGACCGGAGAAGTCTTTCCCGGCGCGCCTGATTATGCAGGCTATGCCATGGCCGGCGCCTCGTTTCTGGCCTTTGCCAATGCACTGAACCGCGGCAGCCATATCCGGGTGTCGATCCTGCTGAACGCGGTGCCGAATGGCGTCCGCCGCTGGCTGGAGATCTGGTGCTTTGGCGTGGCCACAGCCGTGATGTGGTACTTCAGCTATTACGCCTACCGCTTTGTCTACTGGAGCTGGAAGTTCAACGACGTGAGCCAGGGCCAGGACCGCACCCCGCTGTGGATGCCGCAAAGTGTCATGCTGCTGGGGGGTGTGATCCTTGCGATTGCCCTCACCGATCACCTGATCCACGTCATTTTCAGCGGCGACCACCGCATCGAGCGTGATCTCGAAGATCAGAGCCACGCGGAGTAAGGGCCCATGGAAAACGTATCAATCATCATTCTCTTTCTCTTCGTGCTGTTCACCCTTTTGGGGTCCGGCGTCTGGGTCGGCCTTGCGCTGATGGGCGTGGCCTGGGTCGGCATGGAGCTGTTCACCACCCGCCCCGTGGGCGACGTGATGCTGACGACCATCTGGTCGTCGTCGTCCAGCTGGACGCTGACCGCGCTGCCGATGTTCATCTGGATGGGTGAAATCCTCTATCGAACGAGGCTATCCGAGGACATGTTCAAGGGCCTCAGCCCCTGGATGGCACCGCTGCCCGGCGGGTTGGTGCATACCAATATCGTCGGCTGTACTGTCTTTGCGGCGGTGTCCGGTTCTTCGGCGGCGACGCTGACCACAGTTGGCAAAATGTCGATCCCCGAACTGCGTAAACGGAATTATCCTGAGAGCATGATCATCGGCACCCTCACCGGTGCGGCCACGCTGGGCCTGATGATCCCGCCCTCGCTGACGCTGATCGTTTATGGCGTGACCATCAACGAAAGCATCACCAAACTGTTCTTCGCAGGCATCCTGCCCGGACTGTTCCTGGCGGCCATGTTCATGGGCTACGTGGCGATCTATTCCAAAGTCGGCAAGGACTGGAATCCGGACATCGAAGCCAAAATGTCCTTTGGCGAGAAGGTCAAGAACTCGCGCTTTCTGGCACCGGTGATTGCGCTGATCATCGTGGTGATCGGGTCGATGTATCTCGGCTTTGCCACCGCAACCGAGGCGGCTGCCTTTGGGGTCATTGGCTCTCTGCTGCTGGCACTGACCCAAGGTTCGCTGAACTGGAAGACCTTTGTCGACAGCCTGATGGGCGCCACCCGCACAAGCGCGATGATCGCGCTGATCCTCGCAGGCGCGGCCTTCCTGTCGCTGTCGATGGGCTTTACCGGCCTGCCGCGCGGACTGGCCGATCTGATCGCCAGCTGGGAGCTGACACGGTTTGAGCTGCTGATGGTGCTTTTGGTCTTCTATATCATCCTTGGTTGTTTCCTTGACGGGATCTCATCGGTGGTGCTGACCATGGCGGTGGTGGAACCGATGATCCGTCAGGCGGGCATTGATCTCATCTGGTTTGGTATCTTCATCGTGGTGGTTGTCGAGATGGCACAGATCACCCCGCCGATCGGTTTCAACCTGTTTGTGATGCAGGGCATGACCAACCACGAGATGAGCTATATCGCCCGCGCTGCGATCCCGATGTTCCTGATCATGGTTGTGATGGTGTTCGTGCTGATCGCCTTCCCGGATCTGGCCACCTACCTGCCGAACAACATCCGGCAAGGCCCAGGAGGCTAACATATGATGCGCGTGCTCGCCTTTGCCGCCCGGCAAGGGCGGGCCGCATTGATACTTGGGCTTCTGGCCGGGCTATTGCTGCCCGGCCTTGCTCAGTCCCTGAAGCCCTGGATCCCGCAGATGGTTGCGGTGCTTCTGTTTCTCAACGCCTTTCGCATTGGTCTGTCCAAAGCAACGGGCGGCCTCAGCGACGGGGTTGTGACGCTGAAGGCCACATTGGTTCTGCAGCTTGGCCTGCCGCTGGTTGCGCTGGCGCTGTTCTGGGCACTGGGCATCACCGGCACCCCGCTGGCCACGGCACTTTTGCTGATGCTCTGCGCACCGTCACTGACCGGCAGCCCCAATCTCACCCAGTACCTTGGCCATTCGCCCGAACCGGCATTCCGAGTGCTGATCCTAGGCACCGCACTGCTGCCGCTGACCCTGATCCCTGTTTTCCTGCTATCGCCCGACCTTGGCGACCTGCCGCAAGTCCTGATGGCCGCTGGCCGTTTGCTCGGTGCCATTGGCCTAACCGTGGCCGCGGCCTTCACTCTGCGTCGCCTCTTTGCCCGTGGCCTGTCGGGCCAAAAGGCCGAGGCGGTAGACGGGCTGACGACCATCATGCTGGTGGTGATTGTGATCGGGCTGATGGCCGCGCTTGGCCCCGCCCTGCGCAGCGACCCGCTGCTGGTGCTGCAATGGCTGCTGGTGGTCATGGTGGCCAACCTCGGCCTGCAGGTGGTGACCTATAAGGTCCTGATGCGGCGCGGCTTGACGCATGAGGCCGCCCCCTTTGCCGTTGTCGCCGGTAATCGCAATTTCGCTCTGTTCCTGATCGCCCTGCCCGCCGCCACCACCGACCCGCTGCTGATCTTCCTCGGCTGTTATCAGGTGCCTATGTATCTGACCCCGATCCTGATGCAGCGGATCTATCGGGTCACCTGACAAGGTCGCCAGACGCGGTAGCTGCATTTCGCGATTTACGGCGCGTGCCGATGAAAACCGGAATTATATGCGGCTGCCGCAGATGGGCAACCAGCTGCGCCAGAGTGACCGCCCAGGCAAGCCCCCACAGCCCGTAGGCCAGCGGCAACGCCTCCAGAAGGCGGGCGGCGACACTGGCATGCAGCGCCGCTGCCGCCGCAATACTGGCCAGACGCAGGACTATTCCGCCGCCTGTGACCCTGCGGGCAAAGACCCGTGCCAGAAAAATCTGAACCATGCCACCGATCCCCCCCATCGTCAGCGCATGTGTCGCAAAGGAAGGGGGCAACCACTGCAGTGCCAGCAAGAGCAGAGCAAGGCAGAGCCAGAACCACGGCAACAGCAGCAACAGGCTGGCAGGCGGCACCCGCAGCGGCCAGCCCGGCACCTGCCAGATCAGACAGAGCGCTGCCGCCAGAAACCAAACCGGATGCGGCCAAAGCGCGGCGCCAAGAAGCAGCAGCGCCGCCCCGATCCTCAAAACCGGTCGGTCGGCGGGTGGATCACAATCGGCGGCACTGGACAGGAAGGCAGGCAAAGCCCGCCCGCCAACCACGCCAATCAATGCAGCCACCAGCAGCGGCGGCACCCCGCCTTCAAGGTCCGGCATCAGCGCAGCAACGGCCAGAAACACCGGCGCGATCGGCGCCCATGACCGGTCCCAGATGCGGTGCATAACCACCGGCGGCGCCAGCGTTGCCGCAAGCAGAAGAAAATAAAGGGCTTCGGCTGGCCCCGGAAAGGCCCGCCCAACCAGCCATAGCACGGTTAGGGCTGCGATGCGGCGCGGCGAGGCGCGCAGCTTTGTCCAGCCCGGCAGAACGGTCAGCAAATAGGCCCCGATAGCTGCGCCGGCAAAGCCAAAGATCATCAACCGGGCATGCGCCTGCGGATCACCAGCGGCCAGAAACGGGCCGCCAAAGGCCGCCAACACCGCACAGAGCATGAGCGGCCGGTGCGGCGCGCGCCAGAAATCGGACCACAATCCCGGCTGAACACTGGCTGCGGCTGAGCTCATGCCTACATCCTAACATCAAAAAACCCGCGGCGATGTCGCCGCGGGCCGGGTCTTCCGGCGGGGCCGGTACGGGCCCCGCAGCGCGGTTTTGCTGACGTCAGTGGCTGGTGCCTTCAGAGAATGTGATCTTGTTCCAGACGTTGTACTTGCCCGATGGTTTGCGCATCGGCAGGCGTTTCACGATCTCCAGCGTGGCGGCGTCATAGACCAGAACCTCGCCGTCATCCTCCCAGACCGACACAAGCGCGTGCTTGCCGTCCTTGGTGAATTCCACGTGGGCCACTGTTGAGCCTGGCACCGGATCCAGAGTCTTGACGATCTCCAGCGTCCTTTTGTCGATCACATGCATCTTGTCCTTATGCGGGCCAAAGAAGACATCCGCCCAGACATAGGGTGTGTTTTCATGGCTGCGCATGAAAAAGCCGGGGCCCTGGGTTTCGATCCGTTTCACGGTTTCCCAGCTCTGCGTGTCGATCACCGAAATGGTGCCCTCTTTCAGGTGCGGTGTCGCCATCACAGTGCTGTCGCCGTATTTCCAGGTGATGCCAGAGCCAAGGTGCGGCATGCCCGGCAGATCCAGATCCGCCACTTTCTGCCCGATCACCAGATCGATTACCTGACCACCTTCGCCCGAGCGCGAGGCCCCCATGACGTATTCATAGGACTGATCAAAGAAGAAGTCGTCCAGATAGTCCGGTGTGGTGATCTTGCGCACTGGGAAGGGAATATCCGTATGGGCCAGCCCTTCGGTGCGCCAGTCATGGGCAAAGCCGATCTGCGGCGGGTTCTTGCCGTAGTAGACCTCCCAGATTTCGGGCACGTCCTTCAGTGCCAAGACGAAGCTTTCACGCGGCGGTGCCTGATAGACAGCCGAGACCCGGCTCGGGGTGCCGTCCTTGCCCTTTACCTCGCGAACCGTCGCAACCGACAGATCCTCGGTCGACAGGATGGTCAGCGAATTGGGCAGGTAGTTTGCCACCGCCAGCCATTTGCCATCGCCGCTCATGGCGATGTTGCGGCTGTTGAGACCGGCGCGGACGCGGCCAACCTCTTTCAGGGAATAAATGTCATACTTTTGTACCCAGCCGTCGCGCGACATGATGAACACATAGCGCCCCTGCGGGTCGAACTTCGGGCCGCCGTGCACCGCAAAGGGCGTTGGGAAACGATCCAGAACTTCGAAAGTATCGCCGTCCAGCACACTCACATGATGGTCGCCGGTTTCCACCGCCAGGGTGATGTTCATCGGGTCCGAGGACCAGACCGGCGCATCGGCAGGCACGTAGTCCGGGTTCATCTCGCGGCTTTCAGCAATCTGTTCTTCGCCCCAGACCGGCACTACATCCAGCGGGGTTTTGACATAGGCGGCAAGCTCTTCCACCTGTTCGGCAGACAGAATGTCGGCAAAGGCCGGCATCTGCGTCGCCTCGCGGCCATGCAGGATCACGTTGGCCACTTTCGGGCCGCGCATCCGTTTCAGTGTCTCGGGGATCAGCGCCGGACCAGTGCCGCCGAGACGGTTTTCCATGTGGCAGCTGCTGCAGTGCTCGTCATAGAGCGCGGCAGGATCGGCCATTGCAGGCGCGCCCATCAGCATCAGAGCAGACAGGGCAGCACCCCATGTCCCGAGCAGGGGTTTACGGGCGGATCTAGCCGAAAAAGCGGTGTTGAGGGTCATGGCTCTTTCCTTTGAACGGGGTGACTTCCAGCCGGTCGCCGGCTGATGTCACGCCAATTTCACTGTCGTTGAGGTAACAGGCCGGGTCTTCTGCCCAGGGGTTGCCTGTCAGTTGCAGCGCGCGGATACGGGTGTTGCCGCCGCAGACATCTTTGATTTTGCAGGCCCCGCAGCGCCCTTCCAGCGGGCGCGGACGGGTGCGCAGGGTTTCCAGCATCTGGTCGCCGCCTGTCCACAACTCGGTGAAGGATTTCTCTTTCACGTTGCCGACCGTGTAATCCGACCAATAGGTGTCCGGGTGCACCTTGCCCAGGAAATCGATATTGGCGACCCCCAGTCCTGAGGAGTTGCCGCCCCAGGCCACCAGGTGTTCGCGCACATGGGCGGTCTGTTCGGCGCTGAAATTGCGGCCAACCCAGTCGAGGAAATAGCCGGCATCGGCGTCATTGTTGCCGGTCACCACATCCAGCGGGGTGCGTTTGCCGGTCATCCCGTCCCAGGCGCGTTCGATCAGCAGATCCAGCCCTTCGCGGGTGCGTTTATGATGCGCATCCTCGCCCCGGTTCTTGTCGCCGCGCCCGGCATAGACCAGATGCGAGAGGTAGAATTTGTCCACGCCTTCATCGTCGCAAAGCTGCAGCAGATCCGGCAGGTTATGGCCGGTGCCCTCGGTCAGGCAGAAGCGCAGGCCCACTTTGACGCCGCGTTTCTTCAGCGCGCGCACGCCGCGCACAGCATCGTCAAAGGCGCCATCGACACCGCGGAACCAGTCATTGGTGGCGCCAATGCCATCGATGGAAATACCAACGTAATCATAGCCAATGTCGGCAATCCGGTCGGCAGCATCACCGTGGATCTTGGTGCCATTGGTCGACAACGCCAGCACCCGCACCAGTTCACGCGCGCGGCGTGCCAGCGGGTCGAGGTATTTGCAATCCAGCGGTTCCCCACCCGACAGGATCAGCGCGGGCACTTTGAAACGGCCCAGATCCTCGAGCGTGTCAAAGGCCTGTTCCTGTGTCAGCTCGCCCGGAAAATCCACATCCGCCGAAACAGTATAACAATGGCGGCATTTGAGGTTGCAGCGGCGGGTCAGGTTCCAGATCACCACCGGTTTTGTCAGCCCCGACCCGCCACGCCGGCGCACCGGTGTCGGATCTTGCAGCTGCTTCATATATTCGGACATGCGGAACATGGGTTTACCCCCGCTTGCGGAGCCGAAGCCCCGTTTTTTTCAGAATGCGCTTGGAATAGAGAACCGAGCGGTCGCGGCAGGCGTCGCCCAATATCTCTGCGATTTCAGCGCGTTTGACCTCGACCTCGTCCCGCGTGTCGCCATGGACCATGGCAAACAGGTTGTAGGTCCAGCCCGCTTCGGGCGCGCGCGGGCGCTCGTAGCAATGAGTGACGTAAGGCAGCGCCCCGATCAGGGCGCCCAGTTCGGCAATGCGGTCGTCTTCTACGTCCCAGACGGTCATGCCATTGGCGACCATGCCCAGTTTGTAGTGGTTGGGGGCCGCGGCAATGCGCCGGATGACACCCTGTTCTTTCATAACACGGATGCGGTCGATCAGATCGTCCTCGGCCATGCCCAAACGGGTCGCGACCTCCGCATAGGGCGCGGGCACCAGTGGCAGTCCGGCCTGCAGCTCGGCAATGATCTCGCGATCGGAAATTTCGGTTTCGGTCGTCATGCGGTCACCCGGAAGCCAATGAAGAATTCCTGCAGTTTCGGAAAACACAGCACAGGCAGGCCTGTCTTGCGTTCAATCCGCGCCGCTGTGTCCGCAATGCCCTCAGGAGTTTCCGTGGCCAGAACAAACCACATGCTCAGCGCGTGATCGCGTTCATAATTATGGGCCACCTCGGGGAAGTCATTGACTTCGATCATGACCTCTTCAAAACGCTCCGATGGCACCTCCATGGCACAGAGGCAGAACGCGCCGCCCATGGCTGCCGCATCGAAGAACGGCCCGAAGCGGGTGATGGCACCGGCCTCTTTCATCTCCGTGATGCGGGCAATCACATCCTCTTCGCTGATCCCCAACTCGCGGCCCACGGCGGCAAAGGGGCGGCTGTCCATCGGCAGATCATCCTGCAGCCTGTTGATCAGGGCGCGGCTTGTTTCGTCCAGCATCATGCAGCCTTTCCATCGGTGCGCGCGATCAGCGCGCCGGTTTGTTTGAAGCAGCGGGTCGAGAACAGCACCTTGCTGGGCAGACCTTCCAATTCTGGCAGGGCTCTGGCAGCGCTGATGACTTCTTCGGCAGCGCTGCGGCTGCGGGCGTGAACCATATTGTACAGCCGGTAGGGCCAGACTTCGGGAACGGGCCGACGTTCATAGGCCAGGGTCACCCCTTCCAGCGTCGCCAGTGCGGATCCGGCGGTTTCGATCTGCGCCTCGGGAATATCCCAGACCACCATCGCATTTGAGGACCAGCCCAGCGCCCGGTGGCGCACGATAACGCCAAGACGCGAGATCACGCCGGCAGCCTGCAGAACATTGATCCGCTCTGTCACGCAAGCACCGGAACAGCCTAGCTGCAGTCCAATGTCATGATAGGGCCGCGGGGTCAGTGGCATGCCGGCAGCCAGAACCTGCAACAGATCCCGGTCGCCGTCCTGCAGCACGCTGCGATCAACCGCACGGGGCGGGTTCAGGCTGCGCGGGCCACTCATTTTAAAACCCAGATCGACATTGAAGGGCCGCATAAGGCGCAGATCCAGAACCTGCAAACCCGTCTTTTCGCTTATCCGGGCAAGGGTTGCATCCACATGGGCCCGGTCTGGGCCAGTGGCGACAAACCACAGGTTCCACGTGTCTTCACGCTGATAGTTATGGTTCACCCCCGGCTGCGCGCCGATCACAGCGGCGACGTCTTCCAGCTGGTCGGGCGGTGCGGCAACCGCTGCAAGGGTGGACGCCGAGACAGTATTGGGCGCGATGGTGGCCCCAAGGCGGCTGATCCGCCCGGCGCCCTGCATTGCAGAGAGGCGCGCGATAACCTCATCCTCGCCGAGACCAAGCGCCTCGGCCAGCACGGCAAAGGGGCGTTCGGTGACGGGGAAATCGCGCTGCCAGTCATCCAGCAGGTGGCGATCAGTCTGGCAGGCAATTCCCTTCATAGCTTACAATCCTGTCCGGTGCGCGCGCGCAGTGAAGAAGATACCCGAGGGGCTCTCGGCGTCGATTTCGCGCAGCTTTTCAAAGGTATGGGTGTCGTAGACCATGATCTTTCCGGCATCGCGGACGCTCAGCCAAACCTCATGCCCGCGCGGGGTGAATTCCATATGCAGCACGGCCGGACCGGGCTGGAACTGGTGGATTACCTCTTTGGAGACACTGTCGATCACCTGAATGGTGTTGTTCAGCGGATGGGCGAAGTTGACCCAGACCTGCCGCCCGTCGGGCCGTGCCATGGCGAACACCGGCTGGCCGTAGGTCTGCGTGCGGCCGGTTTCCTCCAGTGAATTTGCATCGACCCAGAGCACCTCGTGGTGGCCCACTGCAGGCAGCACAAATTCACTGCCCGTCAACGCCCAGCCTTCCAGATGCGGCATCTTGTAGACCGGCATTTCCTCCTGCCCGCGGCCATAGTTGGGCAGCACGCGGATCGGTTCGGGATTTTCATCCCACAGGTCCAGCGCGGTCAACCCGTCTTCGCCGAACAGCCCGGTGATATAGGTCCGGCCATTCGAGGTGATCAGCGCATCGTAAGGGCGGTCGCCCATATCGGGAATGCGGGTGATGTCAGGCTCAGCCCCGGACATGTCCGCGATCCAGGTCTCGCCTGTGTCCCAGACGGTAAAGACGAATTTTTTGCCCGGTGCGTCCACCAGACCGATGGTCTTGCCGCCAGTGGGGATGTCCAGAACCATCTCCAGCGTGTCCGCATCAAAGATCCGCACGCCACCGGGCTCGTAGTTGGACACGGCGACCAGTTTGCCATCATCCGAGATGGCACCGCCGATTGCATTTCCGGACTGCATGACCCGCCCCACCACTTCGCGGGTGGTGATGTCCAGTTTGGTCAGCCCGCCGTCGCGGCCAAACACATAGGCAAAGCGTTCGTCGGGCGAATAGACCAGACTGGCGTGGCTCAGATCACCAAAGCCTTCGACGCGGGCCAGTGAGGCGCGCTCGGACTGGTCGACAATCAGAACCGAGCCGGTGGCCCGTTCGATCACAACACCAAGGTCACCGGTGGCAAGGGTTTCGGCACCAGCCGCAGAGGCGCAAAGCAGCGCGGCAGCAAGGAAGTGTTTCATTTCATCTCTCCTGACAACAGGTAGTCAGCGATCCGCGCGGCGTCCTGCTCACTCAATAGCGGGCGCCAAGGCGGCATTGGGGTGTCGTCGATTCCGTCGAGGATGACGCCGGAAAGGACGTCACGGTCATAGTACTGAAGCGCCTCCTGGGTGAGTTCAGGCCCCAGCCCGCCTTTCAGCGTCAGCCCGTGGCAAGAACCGCAGTCCTGATGGACAAACCGCTTCAGCGCCTCGGCATTTTTGGGTTCGGCCTGCGCCGCCAAAGGGGAGAACAGAACCGCGGCTGCAGCGGCCAGAGGCAGCCATGTTATGCCGCAGCGGATGTCAGCCATGCGCTTTGGCCTGTTCCACAAGCTCACCAACCGGCTGCTCGGCATAGAGCGACACAACCTGTCCGATGATGAACAATGTCGGCGGTTTCAGCCCTTCATCGCGGCTGTCCTGAGCGACCGACCCAAGGGTGGTCACCATGCGGCGTTCTTTGGCAGAGGTTGCTTTGGACACGGCCATCACCGGGGTGGCGGCAGGCAGCCCTTCGGTCATCAAACCAACGGCAATCTGGCCGATATTCGCCACGCCCATATAGACCACCAATGTGGTGTCAGGATCCGCCAGCCGTTTCCAGTCCAGATCCAGAACCTTGTCTGCCTGACGGTGACCGGTCACATATTGCACGCCGGTCGCGATGCCCCGGTGAGTCAGTGGCACTCCGGTTGAACAGGACGCACCCTGTGCAGCGGTGATGCCGGGAGCATATTCCACGATCACACCGCGCTCCTGCAGATACAGCGCCTCTTCGGATCCGCGCCCGAAAATCATCGGATCACCGCCCTTGAGCCGCGCAACACGACGCCCCATCTGGGCCTGTTCGAACAAGATCTCATTGATCCGGTCCTGCGGCACGGGATGGCTCTGCGGGCATTTACCGACCGCGATCAGCTCAACGCCCTCGGGGCACATCGCCATGATTTCATCAGAGACGAGCCGGTCGTACACCACCACATCTGCCGATTTTATCATCTCGAGCGCACGCAGTGTCAGCAGCCCGGGATCTCCGGGTCCGGCGCCTATCAGGAGTACTTTACCGCACATGGGGGCCCTCGCTTGGTCTTTATCTGTTTGAGCCTGATCGCCTGCGCGAAACTGTGCCGCTTTGGGCATGCTGGGAAGCGCATGGGACTGACCCGCGCTGAGGGACCTGGCATATTACGTCGGCAGATTGCCCGAGGGGGCGCGCGCCTTCCTTGACTTATGCCAAGTTCACCGGACACCAGCGAAAAAAGCGCGGTTAGTTATTGAAGTAAAAAGGAAATAAGAAAGGGGGAGCCGAACAGCTCCCCCCTCAAAAATGGGTTCCATCCCGCGATGTGCAGCCTGCGCCACCGGCGGTCTTATTCGGCAGTCACCGTCACCATGCCGATCATCTCCTGCGTCTCCCAATGAGGGCCGCACAGGTATTCCTGATCACCGGGTGTCAGGAAGGTAAACTCAACGCTTTCTTCCGGAAATGCGCGGTCAGATTCCGGCATTTCGGCCTGCGGTGACAGCACGCTGTGGCTGGTCCGTTTGTCGACATTGACCCAGCGGACCGTTGTTCCGGCCGGAACCGTGATGGCCGCCGGGCAGAAATTGTATTTGTACATTTTCACGACCGTTACGCCCTCCGCCTCGGCCGAGGCCTGGCCAAAAAGATCCACATAGCGTTCTTCGGCTTCCGCGCAGATCCCGGCGGCATTGTCCTCGCCCGCCAGAACGGGAAAAGCTGCCGCAAGCGGCAGCAGCGCGGATACGAGAATGGATGTCTTTTTCATCTCAAATCTCCCTGTAATTAGGTCCGGCGGCCGGAGTGTCCGGCCGCCGGCTGTCTTAGTTACTGTCCAACCACATTGAGCTGCACATCGCTATTGTCCAGTGCCATCGACGTGTTCAGCGTCACATGGTGGAACCGTGCATCCGCAAAGTCGTCGTGGATGGCAAAGCCGACAGTGTAGGTCTTGCCTGCTTCCAGCGGAACGTCACCTTCAGCACCAGCCAGCGGGCGGGAGAAGACCACAGTCCACATGCCAGCCGACAGGGTTGCCTCAGAGGCGAACTCGCCTTCGTTTTCAACCCGGCGTTCCAGCAGGTAGCCGTTGGAGCCAGAACCATCCGCATAGACGCGCATCAGATCCATGAAAGTGCCATCGGTGAGATACTGATCGATCTCTTCGGCTGCTTTCAGCTGGTCCCAGCCACCCTGCGGTTTGCCACGGCGTCCCCTCACCTCAATACTCGAGCGGCTTTCGCTCAGATATTTGGTGACCGAACCCTCGGCAGCAAGGCGGGCTGCGATGTCGCCATTGGCGGCAATGGCCTCCGCACCTGGATCGAAGGGCATGTAGGTGTTGTCTGCGTGGCATGTAGCCCAGCAGCCGACCTGTTCACCCATCTCGATACCGGTACCGGCGATCATCATGGCAACCTTGACCGCGTTGTCGGGGTCCATCTTGCCGCCGTCCACGAAGGGAACAGGCGCATGGATGCTTTCCGGCCATTGCATGCGGACATAGAGGTTTTCACCATCATGGGCGGCCTGCACGCTGGCATTGATGATGCCAGGCTTACCGGGGATCGGTGTCGGCTCGGTGTCTTCGGTACCGCCAACGATCTTGGTACCGATGGCTTCCAGCTCCTTGGCATGGCAGGTGGTGCATTGGTCGCCGCCTTTGGTAAGCGGACGGGCACCGCCGTGCTGTTTGCCGTTCTGGACCCATTCAAAGGAGGCCTGACCCGGATAGAACAGGGTCATGTCAGATGAGGCAACAGCGTCCCAGTCAAGGTCCGGAGCCACAGTGCCACCGGCGGCGGCTTCCATTTCCTGACCAGCAGCAAGGGCGCGTTCTTCCTCGCGGGCAGCTTCCACTGCGGAGGCAATGCGCGCCTGAACCGCTTCCTGCTCAGCCGCTCTGGCGGCTTTGACGGTTGCAGCTTCTTCAGCTTCAAGCGCTTCAATGCGGGCCAGACTTTCCAGATAGGCTTCCGGAATTTCACGGATGAAACGGGGATCGGGTGCTTCCAGGGCTTCGAGGTATTCGTCGGTTGCACGATCACGGATGTTGGAGTGCGCAATACCCTTGTGGCAATCGATACAGGTCTGGCCGGTTGTCATTGCATTCAGGTGCTGCTGACGTGCACGGGGTTTCTGGAACTCCGGCATCATCGATTCAAAGTCATGGCAGTTGCGGCATTCGCGCGAATCGGTGCGCTTCATCCGCTGCCATTCGTTCATCGCCAGCGACAGCCGGTGGGTCTCGAACTTCTCTTCGGTGTTAATCTTGCCAGTGATCTTACCCCAGACCTCTTTCGAGGCCTTGATCTTGCGGATCATTTTGTGGGTCCAGTCCTTGGGCACGTGACAGTCAGAACAGACCGCCCCCACGCCAGACCGGTTCACATCGTGAATCGTGCCTTTGTATTCCTCATAAACAAAGTCCCGCATCTCGTGGCAGGAGACACAGAATTCTTTGGTGTTTGTCGCTTCCATGGCGGTGTTGAAACCACCCCAGAAGATGATGCCTGCGGTAAAGGCAACAAGAACCCCGCCAATTGGCATGCCCCAGAGGACATAACGCCGCCAGAGAGGTTTCTTTTGAGCCGCTTCGTTGGTCTGGGTCATCTCCAGGCTCCGTATGTCTCGGTTAGAGCACCCTGTTTTCAGGGGTCCCGGTTCGTGGGTTGCCGTGGAGCGCGAAGGGAGGTCCGGAGTGCAATTTACATATCCGCCATCCCCAGGGTCGCCGCAGTCCGGCACCGCTGGTGCGTGAAGGGCGGGCGCTTGGCCCGCCCTTCATCAGTCTTGAGAGTTCGCCAGATTAGGTGACGTGGTTCGAACGGTTGTAGACGTTGAACTTGCCGGTCGGAGCATAGAGCCCTTCGATGCGGCCGATCTCTTCCAGAGTCTTGGCGTCGTAGATCACGATTTCGCCGTTCGGCTCTTTGGAGTCCGACAGGTTCCACTTGGAGACCCAGACCTCGGTGCCATCCTGGTTGAATTCGAAGTGCACAGCGGCAGAACCTTCGTCTTCAGTGATCTGGATGGTTTTCACGATCTCACCGGTCTCTTTCGAGATGACCTGCACCGATTGCTGAATTTCAGGCTCAGGGTGCTTGGTCTGGTCCGCCCAGATGTAGTCGGATTCCGGGTGTGTCCGGATGAACAGGCCCGCACCGTCGGTTTCGGTCTCGTAGCAGACTTTCCAGGCGTGATCCGGGTTGTTCTCCGGGTCGTTGCCCCAGACAGTCACAGCACCGACGCCGAGGTGGGTGGTGCCCGCCACAGGACCGCAGTTCGGGTCAACCCAGTTGGCGCCCGGACCCGGGTGCGGCAGGGCTGCCGTGTCGATCATCGCTTCCAGCTTGTGGGTCTCGGTGTCAACAACAACCATCTTGTTGGAGGCGTTGGCAGCGATCTGGAAGTAACGGCCGGTCGGGTCAAAGAAACCGTCGTGCAGGAATTTCGCACTGTCGATCTTGTCGATCCGCAGGTTGTCCAGGTCGGTGTAATCGACCTGCCACAGCTGGCCGAGTTCTTTCACCGCAACGATCCAGGTCGGCTCGTTCGGGGTGGTGTAGATCGCGGCCACGCGGGCCTCTTCCACATATTCACCGTCGGTGTTCACACCGCGGGTGGAGACCACTTTCAGCGGTTCCATGGTGCGGGCGTCCGAGATCACGAAGTGCGGGGGCCAGTAACCGCCGCCGATGATGTATTTACCATCGCCGGACACCGCAACGTCACGCGCGTCGTAGGCAACTTTGACTTCCGAAACCAGCATCTTGTCCGGCGTCTGCCAGAGGTCGATCTTGGTCATCTTGCCGTCGCGGCCCATGGTGTACCAGAAGCGGCCGGGATGTTCCGGTTCTTCGATGGAGTGGTGCTCGGACGCTTTCATCACGTGCACAGCATATCCGGTCGGAATATGCACCAGCACTTCTTTGGTGTCGCCGTCGATCACGGCCACTTTACCCACGTCACGCTCGATGACGACAAAGAAGTTTTCCCAGTTGCGGCCGTGGAGCGGCTCGGTCGGGTAGTCTTCTTCTTCGACATAGACCTTGCGGGTCTCTTTCATCTGAGCGAGCGACATCTCTGGAGGCTTAGGCGCATCCATCATGATGTAGGTCGCCATGTCCTTGATTTCCTGCTCGGTCATGATGTCCGAGAAGTTGTTCATGCCGCCTTCGGTACCCCAGGCGATAATCTTTTCAAGGCGTTCCTGACCCAGTTTCAGGGTCCCGCCTTCGACAACGGTGCCGTCGGCTTTGGTCTGTTTCCAATGCGGCTCCAGGTTTTTGCCTGTCGCGCCTTTGCGCAGCACGCCGTGGCAACCGGCACATTGTTCAAAGTAGAGTTGTTTCGAAGCTTCAAAGGCCTCCTCACTCAAAGTGGGGCCTTCCGCGAATGCAGGCATCGCAACCGAACCGAGAAGCAACGAAAAGCCGACTCCCAATGTCCTGCGGGTGTTTTTGTAGCTAATTCCAAGTGACATGACCACTCTCCGTTTGCTGGTGAGGCACTTCGGATATGAGTGTTTTTCCGCCGATCCTTCCTTGTGTTTGCACAAACTCGGGCACAGTTTGGATGCCGAGAGGCAAAAAAGCTCAAAGCTTGGCGGGGAATCCTCTGTCGGGGCGGCGCCATCTTGCCCAGCCCTACCCGTGACGGACGACACCCTCCCGCACAAATCACCGAAATCGGCGTTTCTACATCCCTCGCCCCCGAGGCGCCGCCCGTCAGCCCAGATCCAGGCGCGCAAAAAGAATCGCGGAACTTTGTGCGGAACTTGACTTAAGCCAAGGTTCCGGCGGCGACAGAATTTATGATAGCCCTCGCGCCTGCACTTGCGAAATGCACCAGGCAGCAATCAGAGCACTTTCGTTACCGGCCGCTTTGTGCCGGTAGATCGAGTTACTGGTCCTACGGTCGCCGTCTTTAGGTGAGGCCGACAGCCGCTGGGACCGGTGCCCGGCCGCGGCCCTCAGGCGCAAGCTTAAGGTCGCGGCCAACAATCCCCAAGCAATCCTAATAGCATAACTGGCGGGGTCCGCGGCTTCAGCTGACACGCCGCTGTCACCGCGGGGCCCGATATCTCGCCATAACAACCCTGCCACAGCCTGCAGCATGGCCTCAGTCCGCTTCTGGCAAAGGGTCAGGCACGAAAAACCCCGATGGACAGGCCACCGGGGTCATCAATGTCTGCAAACGAGGCAGCGAAACTACTGGGCGGCCAGATTCTTCCGCGCAATTTTACAACGTTCCCAGAGGTTTCCGAGTGAGGAAACCAGATGCGCGATGTCTTCGGCGCTGTGCAATGGGCTTGGCGTGATGCGCAGCCGCTCGGTTCCCTTGGGCACTGTCGGGTAGTTGATCGGCTGGATATAAATACCGAATTCCTCGAGCAGGGTGTCGGAGATGAACTTACACTTCACGGGATCGCCGACCATCACGGGGATGATATGGCTGGGGTTCGGGATATGCGGAATGCCCAGCTTATCAAGCTGCCCTCGGACATCCTCCACCCGCTCTTTATGCAGCTTTCGCTCGGACTGCGATTCCTTCAGGTGCCGAACCGAAGCCGCCGCCCCGGCGGCCACGGCAGGCGGCAGTGCGGTAGTGAAAATGAAACCGCTGGCAAAACTGCGCACAAAATCGCAGAGCGCCGCGCTGGCCGTGATATAGCCGCCAAGCACACCGAAGGCTTTGCCGAGCGTGCCTTCGATCACCGTCAGCCGGTCCATCAGCCCCTCACGCTCTGCGATGCCGCCGCCGCGCGGACCGTAAAGGCCAACCGCGTGGACCTCATCCAGATAGGTCATCGCTCCGAACTCATCCGCGATGTCGCAGATCTCCTTGATCGGGGCGATGTCGCCATCCATCGAGTAGACCGATTCAAAGACAATCATCTTGGGCGCATTTGACGGCGCTGCCGCCAGTTTGGCGCGCAGGTCTTCCACGTCGTTGTGCTTCCAGATCACCTTTTGCGCGCGGGAATGGCGGACCCCCTCGATCATGCTGGCATGGTTGAGACTGTCGGAGAAAACGATCATGCCGGGGATCTTGGCCGCGATGGTGCCAAGGGCCGCCCAGTTGGACACATAGCCCGAGGTAAACAGCAGCGCCGCTTCCTTGCCGTGCAGATCCGCCAGTTCCTGTTCCAGCAGCACATGGGCGTGGGTGGTGCCGGAGATATTGCGCGTACCACCTGCCCCGGCCCCGGAGCTATCCAGCGCCTCGTGCATGGCATCCAGAACCTTGGGGTGCTGCCCCATGCCCAGATAATCGTTGGAGCACCAGATCTTCACCTCACGGCGAATATCGCCATCGGTCTGCTGCGCCTGCGGGAAAGACCCGCGGCGGCGTTCGAGATCGATGAAGACACGGTAATTGCCCTCTTCCTGCAAGCTTTGCAGGCTGTCTTTGAAATAGCTTTCGAAATCCATGGCGGGGCCTCCGGTCTCTGATGGCTGTTTTTCTATTTGCCACAGAACCTGACGCGCAGCGGCCCGCCATTCCATGACAAAGGTCAAGAATGCGCCGCTTGGATCGATCATTTCGACGCAGCGCAACTGTGGACGTCCGGGCCGAGGCCCGGTATTCATTAGTCAAATCTGCATAATTTCCCGGGCATTGCCGGGGTAGGAACCCAGGGGTACCCAAATTTGGCGCACAAACAGCACAAGGCGGCCGCCCGTAATTCGCTCCTGATCCGATCGCTTCCTGACCATCACATCGAGACCCTGCTATCGCGCGCAACCTTCCGTCATTACGACCGGGGTGAGACCATCTTCCTTCAGGATGAGGAAGCCACCGAGATCCATGTGATGATCGAAGGCTGGGTCAAACTGTTCCGTATCGCCCCGAACGGATCAGAAGCGGTGGTCAGCGTCTTTGCCCGCGGTGAAAGCTTTGGCGAGGCGGTGGCCCTTAAGGGCACCTGCTATCCTGTCTCGGCCGAAGCTGTATCCCCGGCAGAGGTGATGCATATTCCCTCGTCACTGCTGGTTTCGCTGATGAAAGAGGACCCGCAGATCGGCATTTCCATCCTCGCCTCGACCTTCTCGCATCTGCATTCCCTGGTCGAGCAGCTGGAGCAGCTGAAAGCCCAGACCGGCGCGCAGCGGGTGGCCGAGTTTTTGCTGAAACTCTGCCCCATAGAGGCCGGCCCCTGTGAGGTGGTGTTGCCTTATGACAAGGTGCTGATTGCCGGCCGACTTGGTATGAATCCCGAAAGCCTGAGCCGGGCTTTTGGGCGTCTGAAATCTGCCGGCGTAAAGATCCAGCGCAATCACGCCGTCATCGACGACGTGAAAGTGCTGCGCGACTATGCCGAGATTGACCCGGCGGAATCCTGGGCCAAACGCTGATCGCAGCCTCAGCGATAGAGCAGCGACTGACCGTTGTGAAACAGATGCACCTTGGCGGGCTCAGCGCCGAGACGCACACGCGTGCCGCGCAGATCCCCGTGGATGCCCGGCAATTTACCGATCAACGGGTCCTTGCCCTGCCCTGACTGGAAGTAGAGCACTGTCACCTCGCCCAGCGCCTCGACAATATCGACGACACCGTCGATCACCGCAGGGCCGCTGTCCGTTTCCACCAGATCTTCGGGGCGCACACCGGCGTTCACCCGCAGCCCCATGTCTGCCGCTTGGGTGGGCACGGTCGAGGTTACCTCCTCGCCATTGTCCAGCCGGACGGTTGTGATCTCACCCGTGCCGGTGATTTCACCCGGCACAAGGTTCATCGCAGGCGAGCCGATGAACTGCGCCACAAACTCATTTTCGGGCCGCTCGTACAGATCCAGCGGTGTGCCAACCTGCGCGATGCCCTTATCGGCCAGAACCACGATGCGGCTGGCCAGCGTCATCGCCTCTACCTGATCATGGGTCACATAGATCATGGTGCTGTCCGGCATGCTCTCCTTCAGCTGGGCGATCTCGATCCGTGTTGCCACACGCAGGGCCGCATCAAGGTTTGAGAGCGGTTCGTCAAACAGATAGACCTTGGGATCCCGGACGATAGAGCGGCCAATGGCGACCCGCTGGCGCTGCCCGCCGGACAGTGCCTTGGGCAGGCGGTCCAGATAGTCTTCCAGCTGCAGAATGCGCGCGGCATTGGCGATGGCGGCGTCGATCTCGGCCTTGGGCTTGCCTGCGATCTTCAGCGCAAAGGCCATGTTGTCGCGCACCGTCATATGCGGGTAGAGCGCGTAAGACTGGAACACCATTGCAATGCCACGCTGCGCAGGCGGGATGTCATTCACCACCTGCCCGTCGATCTCAAGCGTGCCGCCGGTGATCCGCTCGAGGCCCGCAATCATCCGCAACAAGGTGGACTTGCCACAGCCCGAGGGGCCGACAAAGACGATCAGCTCTCCGGTTTGGATGTCCAGATTGATGTCATTCAGGACGTTCACATTGCCTGCATAGGTCTTTTCAACACCGGTCAGTTTCAGATTGGTCATTGTTGTTCCTCCCCTGACCCTTGTTGCCCCAGGCGCAGAACGCAGACCTGCCAGGGGGCCAAAGCCACCTTGCCGCCTGCGGGTTCTGCACCGCCCAAATCCGCCGCTGCCTGATGCCAGTTGCCTTGCGGTATCGCGGTCTCAGCGGCGGCATCACCGATGTTGAAGGCACAAAACAGCGTCTCTGCCCCGTCTGCCCGAATGAAACTCAGCACATTGCCCGCGGCCTGCATATCGCGCTGCCCACCCTGTGCCAGAACGGCGTTGGCTTTGCGCAAGCCGATGGCGCGGCGGTAGTGGTGCAGGATCGCAGTCGCCTGCCCTTCCTGAACCGCCACCGAACGGGCCAGATGTTCACCGCTGACCGGCAGCCAAGCCTTGCCGTCAGAGAAGCCACCGTTCTGATTTGATGCCTCCCAGACCATCGGTGTGCGGCAACCATCGCGGCCCTTGAATTCAGGCCAGAATTCGATGCCGTAGGGGTCTTGCAGATCCTCAAAGGCCACCTCTGCCTCGGGCAGGCCCAGCTCCTCGCCCTGATAGATGCAAACAGATCCGCGCAGGCACATCAGCAGCGTTGCATAAAGCCGCTGTGCTGCATCGCTGAGCCCCCAGCGCGAGGCATGGCGGATCACATCATGGTTGGACAAGGCCCAGCAGGCCCAGCCATCAGCGGCAACCCTGTCTACCTCGGCCATGACTTCGGTGATGCGCGTCGCCGTTAGCGGCTCTTTTGCCAGAAACTCAAAGGCATAACACATGTGCACACCGGTTGATCCGGCGGTGTATTCGCCCATGATCTCCAGCCCGCGTTGGGCATCTCCGACCTCTCCGACAGCTGTTTTGTCCGGGTATTCGTCCAGCAACGCGCGAAAGCGGGCGAGAAATGCCAGGTTTTCAGGCTGGTTCTTGGAATAGAGGTGTTCCTGATGATTGTAGGGGTTCACCGAAGGCGCGATATTGGCGTTGCGCTGCTCGGGCGGCAGCGCCGGGTTCGAACGCAGCTGCTTGTCGTGGATGTAGAAGTTGATGGTATCCAGCCGGAAACCATCAACGCCGCGTTCCAGCCAGAAGCGGGTTGCATCCAGCAGGGCGTCCTGCACCGCATCGCAGTGGAAATTCAGATCCGGCTGCGAGGTCAGGAAGTTGTGCAGGAAATACTGCTCGCGGCGCGGATCCCACTGCCATGCTGAGCCACCAAAGATCGACAGCCAGTTATTGGGCGGCGTTCCGTCCGGCTTTGGGTCGGCCCAGACGTACCAGTCTGATTTGTCGTTCGTCCGGTCTGCACGCGATTGGGCAAACCATGGATGCTGATCCGAAGTATGCGACAGCACCAGATCGATCATCACCCGTAGGCCCAGTTGATGCGCCGTGGCAACCAAAGTGTCGAAATCCTGCAAGGTGCCGAACATCGGGTCGACGTCGCAATAGTCCGAGACGTCATAGCCAAAGTCTTTCATCGGCGAGGTGAAGAAGGGCGATATCCAGATCGCATCTGCCCCAAGGCTGGCAATATGCGGCAGCCGCGTTGTGATGCCCGCCAGATCACCAATGCCATCGCCAGTGCTGTCCTGATAGCTGCGCGGATAGATCTGATAGATCACCGCACCGCGCCACCAGTCCGGGTTAGCGGCCAGAACTTCGGCAGGGTCAATATTTGTTTGCGCATTCATAAGCGTCGTTCCGTGAGTCTGTGTCATTTGACCGAGCCAGCCAGCAGGCCGCGCACCAGGTATTTTTGCATCGCGAAGAAGACGAACAGCGGCACAGCGATCGACACAAAGGCCGAGGTCGCCAGGATCTCCCAATTGCCGCCACGTGTGCCCAGCATCTCGACGATCTGTTTGGTCATCACTGTGGTTTCACCTGTCGCGTCGATCAGGAAAACCATGGCCACCAGAAGGTCGTTCCAAGTCCACAGGAACTGGAAGATGGCAAAGCTGGCCAGGGCCGGAAAGCTGAGCGGCAGGATGATGCGGGTGAAGATCTGAAAGTCTGTGGCCCCATCCACGCGGGCGTTTTCAATGATGTCGCGCGGGATGCCGACCATGTAGTTGCGCAAGAGGTAGATCGCCAACGGCAAGCCAAACCCGGTATGTGCCATCCAGACGCCGAGGTAACCCTTGCCGATGCCAATGCCGTTATGGAACTTCAAGAGCGGGATCAATGCCAGCTGTAGCGGCACCACCAGCAGGCCGACGATGGCGGCAATCAACAGCGCGCGGCCCGGAAACTCCATCCATGCCAATGCGTAAGCGGCAAAAGCGGCGACCAGAATGGGGATGATTGTCGCCGGGATCGTCACCGTCAGCGTATTGAAAAACGCCTTGGCCATATTGTCCGTTGCACCGCCCGAAATCAGGATCTTGTGGTAGTTCGCCAGCGTGAATTCCGGCGGCACTTCAGCCGTCACAAAGACACGCGGACCACGGCGGCCGGTGAACTCTTCTTCACCCTCCAGACGGTAGGACCCGTCTGCCTGAACGGTCAGTCGTCCGCCCCGGCGCAGCGCGGCGGTATCACCGGGCTGGTAGCTGTCGATCCCTTTGGCGTTGGTGCCCCAGACGGTGATCACCTTGGAAGAGCCGTCCTCAAACAGGCTGCCCTCGATGACAAACAGCCCATCCGCCTGCACCTGTGTTTCCGGCGCGGCGGTGCGCAGGGTCAGGTTCTGCTGCGATGGGAACAGCGCCTTCCACCAGCCACTGGTGGCGATTTGGTCGGCGGTGCGGAAAGACGACACCAACAGGCCGACGGTGGGGAACAGCCACAGGATGACAAGCACCGCGGCGGAAAGATGAACGGCCCAGACGAGACCGGATTTTTGTCCTGCAATCGAACTCATGACGGCCTCCTCAGCGCATTTCCCGGCGGGCGTTGTAGACGTTCCAGACAAGGATCGGCATCACCAGCAGCATGATCACCATGGCGCTGGCCGATCCCACGCCCCAGTCATTGGCGCGGAACAGTTTGTCGAACATGTAATTGGCCAAAACCTGCGTCTCCCATTGGCCGTTGGTCATGGCAAAAACGATGTCAAAGACCTTGAGCACAACAATGGTGATGGTGGTCCAGACCACCACGATGGTGCCAATGATCTGCGGCACCTTGATGCGAAAGAAGATCTGGAACGGACCGGCCCCGTCAACAATGGCCGCCTCGACCGTTTCCTCAGGGATGCCACGCAGGGCGGCCGACAGGATCACCATGGCAAAGCCGGTCTGGATCCACACAAGCACCGCCATCAGGAAGAAACTGTTCCAGAAGGGGATCGTCAGCCAGGCCTGCGGGTCATCGCCGCCAAAGAAGATGTAGATCGCGTTCAACACACCGATCTGCTCGGTTCCGGGCGGGCGGGCGTCATAGACCAGCTTCCAGATCACCGCGGCGCCAACAAAGGAGATCGCCATCGGCATGAAGATCAGCGACTTGGCGATATTGCCCCAGGAAATCCGGTCGGTCAGCTGCGCTGCCAGCAAGCCAAAGGCGGTCGAGGCCGCAGGCACCACAAGCAACCAGAGGAAGTTGTTTTGCAGGGCTTCCCAGAATTTCCCTTCGCCCGCCATCTGCCGGTAGTTGTCCAGGCCGACGTATTCATAGCCGCCACCGGGCACCCGCTGGGTCAGCGACAGGCGCAGCGTTTCCACCACCGGGTATGCCAGATAAAGGCCCAGCGCCAAAAGCGCAGGTGCCAGAAACAGCCAAGGGCGGACAATATTGGCGCGGCGAATATTGCGGGCGATATGTTCCCCTTTGGCGGGGAAAATCACCTTATCCACCAGAAGGTTGGAGAAGTAAAAGTAACCGACGCAGCCGCCAACACCAAAGGCAATCGTCATCAGTCCCTGAATGGCCGGGTGCATGGGCTTGCTCCGCTGTCAGGTGAAAAACATGGGGCCGCCATAGGCAGGCGGCCCCGGTTCGCAAGGCGTGTGCTTACTTCAGAGCATCCCAGGAGGACTGGATCTCTGCTGCGACATCTGCCGCAGATTTGCCGCCTGCGTAATCAACCATACCGGTCCAGAACGAGCCTGCACCCACACCGCCCGGCATCAGATCCGACGCGTCAAAGCGGAAAGTGTCCGCGTTCAACAGGATCTCCCCCATCTTCTTGAGTGTAGCCGAAGCATAGAGGTCGGTATTCACACCCTTATGCGGCGTCAGGAAGCCCTGCTGCGCCATCCAGATCTCATGCGAGATCGGCGCTTTGAGGAATTCCATCAGCCCGCGCGCACCGGGCGAGTCTGCGGTGATCGACCAGACGGTGCCAGCACCCAGAACCGGATTGCCGAGGCCCTTTTCCTCATAAGACGGGAAGTAGAAGAAATCCGCGTCGAGACCGACCTCTGTGCCTTCCGGGAAGAAGGCCGGAATGAAGGACGCCTGACGGTGCATCATGCACTGCGGCGGGCTGGCGAAAAGGCCCTTGGGGCTGTCGCGGAAATCAGTCGAGGCCACGGCCCCTGCCCCACCGGCAACATGCGCGTCATTGCGGGCGAAATATCCGAATTCCTCAATCGCGCCGGTGACGCGCTCATCGGTGAAAGGGATCTCGTTCGACACCCATTGGTCATAGACCGCCGGTTCCTGCGTGCGCAGCATCATGTCTTCGACCCAGTCGGTGGCCGGCCAGCCGGTGGCGCCACCGGATCCCAGACCGATACACCACGGCGTGTTGCCATCAGCCGCCATCTGCTCGGTCAGGGCCTTCAGATCTTCCATCGAAGAAGGCACATCATAGCCGAAGTCTTCGAAGTTTTCCGGCGAGTACCAGACCAGCGATTTCACATCGACCTTGTAGAACATGCCATAAAGGTCGTCCTTGCCATCCGGCCCCGCAAAGGTGCTGAGATCGACCCAGGAGCTGCCGGCCGCATAGTTGTCATTGACCCAAGCCGCCATGTCAGCGCCCAGCGGTGCGATCAGACCGCGACCCGCCATATCAGCCACCAGACCCGGCTGCGGGAAAACCGCCACATTGGGGGCAGAGCCGGCTTCGGCGTCGACAAGGATCTGCTGTTCAAAGCTGTCAGAGCCGACATAGCGCACGTCCGCGCCGGTGGCTTCGCCAAAGTAGGCCAGCACGTTTTCGACCAGCTCCTGATCCGGGCCGAGCCACGGGCCAAAGACAGTGACCTGCTCTCCGTTCAGCTGGATGGACTTCAGCGCCTCATAGCTTTCCCAGTTGAAATCACCTTCGCCCACGGGAAACAGCAGCTCAGCCTGAGCCGCCCCTGCAAGCAATGCGGTGGCTGCGGTTGCAGCCAGAAACTTGGACTTCATTTTATCCTCCCCTGTCGCGCCTCCGCGCGATCTTCATTTTCATTACACCCAGTTTCCCGAGTGGCGCCCTGAAATTCAACCAAAGCGCTTTGAATGCCTCAACCTGTCGGGATTCGGGGGTCTCTGTCAATGCGCGCCTTCGAAAAAGACCCAATAAAAATAAGAAATGTTAGCGCCACCAATACTTAGCATTGCTCTTTGACGATCCGAATTATTGCCGCTATGGTCGCTTCAATTGAAAGCGCTTTGGAGACCTAAGGCATGAACCTCAAGGAATTGGCCGCCAAGCTGGGCCTATCCCAAACAACCGTCAGCCGCGCGCTGAACGGCTATCCTGAGGTGAGCGAAGCCACCCGGCTGCGCGTTGCTGCTGCGGCCGACAAACACGGCTACCGGCCCAACACCCGCGCCCGTGGTCTGGCCACAGGCCGGGCTATGGCCATAGGCCATGTGATCCCGATCTCCTCGCAGCATGAAATGGTGAACCCTATTTTTGGCGACTTCATCGCCGGCGCCGGCGAGACCTATTCCAAGGCCGGTTACGACATGATCCTGTCGCAGGTCGAAGACCACAGGCAGGAGCAGGTTTACCGCGAGATGCGCGGCAAGCGGAATGTGGACGGAATCATCGTGCACGCGCCAAAGATGGGCGATTCGCGGATCACCATGCTGCAGGAAATAGGCATTCCCTTTGCCGTTCACGGCCGCGCGTCCGAACTGACGGGCCCGTACAACTGGCTGGATGTAAACAACAAAAGCGCCTTTCAGCGCGCCACGGATTTCCTGCTGGATCTTGGCCACAAACGTATCTGCCTGCTTAACGGGCTCGAAAGCATGGATTTCGCATTCCGCCGTCGCCACGGCTATGAGGACGCATTGGCCGCGCGCGGCATCACCCCGGATCCTGACCTGATGCTGGCCGAGGAAATGACCGAGACATACGGCTATCGCACCGTGCAAAAGATGATGCAGACCGCCAATCCACCGACCGCTTACCTCACCTCCTCGATCATCCCGGCGATCGGCGTACGCCGCGCAATCGAGGAAGCAGGCCTGAAGATGGGCAAGGACATTTCCGTCATCACCCATGACGACGATCTGTCCTACCTGCGCAATGGCGAAGATGTGCCGCAGTTCACCGCCACTCGCTCTTCGGTGCGCGATGCAGGCCGCCAACTGGCAGAAATGCTGATCCAACAAATCAACAACCCATCCGGCCCGCCCCTGACCCGGTTGCTGGAAGCCGAACTCACCGTGGGCCGCTCAACCGGCCCGGCACCGGAGCGAACCGCATGACCAAGATCGATTTCACCCGCGCCGATTTCCCCGAAAACTTCTTGTTCGGGGCAGCCACCTCCAGCTACCAGATCGAAGGCCATGGCTTTGGCGGCGCTGGCCCGACCCATTGGGACAGCTTTGCCGCCACACCCGGCAATGTTGTCCGCGCCGAACATGGCCTCAGGGCCTGCGACCATTATCACCGCTTTGAGGAGGATCTGGACCTGATCAAGGCGGCCGGGTTTGATGCCTATCGGTTCTCGACCAGCTGGGCGCGGGTGATGCCCGAAGGGCGCGGTGAACCAAACCCGGAAGGCCTTGATTTCTATGACCGGCTGACCGATGCGATGTTGGAGCGGGGGCTGAAACCCTGCGTGACCCTGTACCACTGGGAGCTGCCGCAGCCGCTGGCCGATATGGGCGGTTGGCGCAACCGCGACATTGCCGGTTGGTTTGGCGATTTTGCCGAGGTGATCATGGGCCGGATCGGTGACCGGATGCATTCCGCCGCGCCGGTGAACGAACCCTGGTGCGTGGCCTGGCTGTCGCATTTTCAAGGCCACCACGCGCCGGGACTGCGCGACATCCGCGCCGCCGCCCGCGCCATGCACAACGTGCTGCTGGCCCATGGCACAGCCACGCAAGTGATGCGCGGGCTGGGGATGCAGAACCTCGGCGCTATTTTCAACTTCGAATGGGCGCAGCCGGTGGATGACAGCGCCGCCGCACAGGACGCGGCCGCGCTTTATGACGCGATCTACAACCGGTTCCTGCTGGGCGGCGTATTCAAGGGCGAGTACCCCGCCGAGGTTCTGGCCGCACTGGAACCGCACCTGCCGGAAGGCTGGCAGGATGACTTCCCGGTGATCCAGTCCCCGGTCGACTGGTGCGGGCTCAACTATTATACGCGCAAGGTCATCGCGCCCTGCGACGGCCCCTGGCCTGCCCATGAAGAAGTCGACGGCCCGCTGCCCAAAACTCAGATGGGCTGGGAAATCTATCCCGACGGGCTTTATAAATTCCTGCATCGCACCGCCGCGGAATACACCGGGGATCTGCCGCTGTTGATCACCGAAAACGGCATGGCCAATCCGGATGTGCTGCAAAACGGCGCCGTAGCCGACCCGGCGCGGATCGCCTATATCAACGCTCACCTCGCCAAGGTGAAACAAGCGGCGGACGAAGGTGTGCCGGTTGCTGGCTACTTCCTGTGGTCGCTGCTGGACAATTACGAATGGGCGCTGGGATACGAGAAGCGCTTCGGTTTGGTGCATGTGGACTTTGAAAGCTTGCAACGCACCCCGAAGGACTCGTACAAAGCACTCATGTTTGCGCTAACAAGGTAAGTCATGACCGTTTCCGCTGCCCTTCCCGCCTTAGTCGCCGATATCGGTGGCACCAACACGCGCATCGCGCTGGCCCATGGCGTTGCCGTCGATGAAAGCACTGTTCGTCGTTTCCGCAATGCCGATCAGGCCGGATTGGAACCCATTATCCGCAGCTTTTTGCATGATCTGGGCACGCCGGAGATCGGATCTGCCTGCGTTGCGCTGGCTGGACCGGTGACAGGCGACACCGGGCGGATGACCAATCTCAACTGGGAAATCAACACCGAGTTGCTGAAACGCTCCACCGGGGCACCGCGGGCGGCGCTGCTCAACGATCTGCAGGCACAGGGCCACGCGCTGGCCCATCTGGGATCAGCAAAGTGCCCGACCCTGTTCGCAGGGCAAAACCCATTTGGCCAGGACAGCAAACTGGTGGTGGGCGTTGGCACCGGGTTCAATATCGCACCTGTCCACCGGGCAGCCAGCGGTGTTGAAGTTCTCGCCTCTGAAACGGGCCACACCGACCTTCCGATCACGGATGAGGCCACCCTGTCGCTGAGCCGCTACATATCCGCGCGCAACGGCCATGCCGCGCTGGAAGAAGTGCTGTCGGGACGCGGGCTGGAATGCACGTACGCCTGGGCTGCGGCAGAGGCAGGTTCGCAATCAACGCTCAGCGCGGCCGATATCATGGCGGCGGCCGGTTCCGGCGATGACCCGCTGGCCTCGCGCACGCTGGCGATCTTCTGCGCCACTCTTGGGCGGGCCTGTTCCAACCTTGCGCTCACCTGCCTTCCCTACGGCGGGATCTATTTCTCGGGCGGTGTCGCCCGCGCCGCCACACCCTTCCTGCACCGCCACGGATTCTATGAGGCTTTTCTGGACAAAGGCCGGTTCTCGGATTTCCTGCGCCAGTTCCCGATTCATGTGATCGAAGACGACTACGCTGCCCTGACCGGCTGCGCGAGCTTCCTGTCTGCTGAGTGATCGGGACATGCAGGCGCTGGCAGCCCCCTCATAAAGTTCCCGCCCGATTGGGAATATAGAGCAACAAACGATGGTGCAGCCGCCGCATCTGCACGCTGACACGCCTTGGCGCTGGCCTCTCGGACAACAGGCCCACCTGCCATTTGAACTGCACAGGCGTCTGAACCGGGGTGTTGCACCCTTCGCGGCGTCGGCACACCGGCGGGAATGTCGTGCGGAATTCAGTCTGCGCCCAGACCGGTTTGCGATCGCAAAACACCTCAAGAAATCCCCGATCATCATTGCTCAACCGAATTCGCATCTCGACGCGATGCCAGTCGCCCAGATCTTCAGCTGCGATGCAGCTGCGCCCCATCACCGTCACCCCGTTCACCGCATCCAGATGAACGGATGTAATTTCACCCGCTGGAGCGCTGCTGCGCGACAGGCGGGAAAGAACCAGCTTCTGTGTTCCCAGCGCCTTGGCATCGGCGCGGACATCGAACCCAAAAAGCCGGGTCTGACCAGCCCGCCAATCCTCTGCCGCCTGCAGCGTCGACAAACGGTCGCCGGGATCAAGGCGAAAGGTGACAACCTGACCTGAAATCACCGGGGCGTTGTCCGACTGTGGATCACGCGCCTCTGGCGCTGTGACCCAGTCATATAGATTGTCTTCTACCGGAAAAATTGGCCCGTTTCCCGCGCAGCCACCCAGCACGAGGGCGGCCACAAGCGGAAGGAGGGGCAACCTCATTCGGCGGCGACCGTCGGCTTCACCACAGTGGCAGATGGGAAAGGGATCATGCATCCGCGATCCTCATCATATAACTTCCAGCGCAGGCAGCTCAGCCCTTGCCAAAACCCGATCTTTTCCGAGTTCAGCATGCCCTCGGCCTCCAAGGCGGCATGGGCCTCACGCAGTTTATAGCCCGGAATTTTAGCATTCAGGTGGTGCAGATCATGGTAGCCGATATTCATCGTCACCAGATCAAACAGCCGCCCCCAGTTGAGCACCGCACTTCCCTCCAGCGCGGCGGTCTGAAAGGTCAATTCAGGGCGGGTGCCCCAGGTTATGCTCTCGAAATTATGCACCACATAGGGGATCAGGGCACCAAAGGCGCAGGCCAGATAGACGGACACAGCCCAAAACCCCAGCCCGCCCCAACCGGCCAACTGCCAGATCACTGCCAGATAAGACAGCAACAGAACATTGTGAAAAATCAGATCGCCAATACCCGTCTTAAGCCCGTACAAAGGCATCCGCCGCAAGATCGCATAGAGCAGGAACGGCCCAACGAGGATCAGCACAACCGGGCTGCGGTAATATCGGTATTGCACTTTCTTCCACTTCGGGGCTGCCTGCCACTCCTTCAGCGTCATGGTCTGGATTTCAAAAGTATCCCGGCGCTCAAGATCACTGACATAGGTGTGGTGCAGGCCATGAATGTGGCGGGTGGCACGGTAGGGCGTCATCGCGATGGCCGACAGCAATGACCCGGTGCGGTCATTCACATCGCGCGAGGTAAAGAAGGATCTATGCAGGCAATCATGCTGGATCATATAGATCCGCAACCCCATCGCGGCTGCCAGCAGCACCGCGGGCACGGTCAGCCACCATGTCCCCAAAGTCGTGAGACCAACGGCCATGGCCCCAAAATACAACGTCAGGCTGACAATAAGTTCGCACCACGCTCTGCGGTCATCGGAGTGGGCAAAACGGCGAGAAGCGGAGTATATTTCACGGCTTGAAAACAACAGATTAGCCTCCAAAAAATCACTGGATACTAACTTTATAGGCTAACCAACCGGTCCGCCCACCGTCAAGGGAGTTGATGCACAGCCACGCAACGCGCGCCACAAGCACCTGAAGCAAGAAATGGGGGGGGTGAGGTGGCGCAGACAGCGCGTCAGCCTTGGCGACCCTTCGGTTGATGGTGTCATCATCCGGAGAGTGATGGTGCGGTCGAGAAGCACCGCAATTGAGTTTCTTTCTGTCATTACCTGTTTACGAAGCCCTTATTATTAAGGCACTTTGACAAGAAACTGTCCCGCCCCGTTCCGCGAAATACGCTTCCAGCGCGGACAAGAGTGGGGGCCAAAGTGGGGGCCAGATTATGGCACGGAACAAACTGACGGCTATCGAGGTGAAGAACGGCGAAGGAAAACTGTTCGACGGGGCCGGCCTATACCTGCTGAAACGCGAGCCCGACAAGGGCCGCTGGGTCTACCGGTACAAGCACCAGGGCAGAAGCCGGGAAATGGGTCTTGGCCCTTTTCCTGCCGTCTCTCTTTCCGACGCGCGGGCCGCGCGCGACCAGTGGGCCGAAGTGCTGCGCGAGGGCGGTGACCCGATTGCCGAGCGCGACCGTCGGGCCGAGGATGAGCGCCGGGCCGCCACCAGAAACGACCCGACCTTTGCCGAGGCGGCAGAGATCACCTTTGAGGCGCGCAAGGCAGGGCTGAGAATGGATGGGGAGGCGGGCCGCTGGATGTCTCCTTTGACCCTCTACATGATCCCAGCCATCGGGCATCTGCAAATGTCAGAGATCCATCAGGCGGACATCCAAGGCGCACTGGCGCCGATCTGGAAAAAGAAGCACCCGACCGCAGAAAAGGCCCTGCAGAGGACACGCATCGTCTTCCGGCATATGAGATTGTCAGGAGTGGAATGCGACCCATTCACCGTGGACATGGCGCAGCATATGCTTGGCGAGGTCCGGCACAAGACGGTGAAAACGCGGGCAAGTGCGTGGCAGGACATCCCGCGGATATTCCGAGAGTTGGACAAGCCGAGCCCGGCGCACCTGTGCCTGCGGTTCTCGATCCTGACGGCGGTCAGGTCGGACGGGGTGCGCGGTGCGCGCTTTGATGAGATCGATGGTGATATTTGGACCGTCCCTGCAGACCGCATGAAAGGGCGGGAGGGTTCGGTCGAGGACTTCCGCGTTCCGCTGTCAACAGCAGCGCTGGATGTTATAGTGCACGCCGAAGAGTGGCGCATGGGCTCTTTACTGTTCCCCGGTCGCGGCGGGCGCAACCGGATAACAGATGTTGCTGTCAGCAAGGCTCTGGCAAAGGTGGATCCGAACGGAACCCCGCACGGACTGAGAACCAGTTTTAGGACGTGGGTCCAGGACACAGGGGCTGCGCCCTATGACGTGGCGGAGACTGCACTGGCTCATATCATCGGGGGAAAGGTGGAAAGGTCTTACGCCCGGTCGGACTTCCTGGACCGCCGACGCGCTCTAATGCAGGTATGGGCGGACTTCGTTACTGGCGTAGAGCAGAAAGTGGTTCCGATAAGAGTGCGTCATTGACCGCACCGCCTCCCCTGTTCCGTTCCTTGCATCCCGTCCCAGGAACCACCCTCATAAATCAGCCGGCATTCCCAGATCTGGCGCTGGCCACAGATCCAATGACTTGGCTGGGGTGTGACCTTGCTGCACCCCAGCCGCCGCACCGCCGCAAGGCAGCTCAGAACCCTTCGCGGTCATTGCCGCCTGCCCCAAATGCCGCAAGCGCATTGGACCGCTCACAGCCCAAACTCGACATTCATTCGCTTGCCAGACCTGAAGCACGGGTCAGGCAGCGAGGGCGGTATGCGGACCTTCTCCGCAAGTGCAAACCAAACCACCCGAAATGTTGAAAGCCGACATTGCGGTTTCAGAACTTTACGGTCTCCCTCCACATGGCACGTCGGGATGGCCTAGAAAACCTAAGAGCATGAATTCCGGCCAATTCCGGGCGAAATTTTGGACCTAGGCAAGGCGGCTTTTCAACAAGTCGCCCGATTTGAGAAGAATGGGGTGGCCTACCATCGAAAACGCTGTGTTTACCTGTTTCAGAGCCCGCAGCGTTTCCTGATGAATGTTGCTGGTCTCGATACTTTCTACGAGCCCCTCGCTCAGGCGGCCGATGTGGCTGCGTTGCAGTTTCTGTTCGACTTTGCGCACTCTTTCTTTGGCAGCTACGAGTTCCCGCGCTTCAGCTGGGTTTTGGTTCATCATCACATTCAGGGCGAGTTGCACATTGCTTTGTACGCGATCCGTAAAATCTCGGATCTCATCACGGCCCTGCGGCGAGAATTGCAATTTTTGCGTATCCAGACGC
>FREY01000006.1 GCA_900143635.1 Rhodobacteraceae bacterium Alg231-04 | reverse complement strand
CGTCAGGTCCGATACCGCCCTGCGCAGGCACTCGTTCTCCTTCTGGAGCCGCTTCAGTTCCTTAAGCTGCTCTGTGCCCATTCCGCCGTACTTCTTCTTCCAGCGGTAATAGGTTTGCTCCGTCACGCCGATCTGACGGATTGCATCAATCCGGGGCATCCCTTGCCCCATCAACACTTCAACCTGTCGTAACTTCACGACAATCTCTTCGGGCTTCGGTCTCTTAATAGCCATCGATGGTCCTCCGCTTTCCTAAACATAGGGGCGGACCACTTCATTGGGGGAGGCTCAATCTCGGGATTGCGAGCATCCCCGAGAACCAGTTGGTTCGAGAGGGCGGCTCGGTAAGCATTTCGGAGGACAAGCTGGCCAGAGGTGGTCGTCTTTACCGTCGAGTACGAAACGCAGCCTCAGGCCAAGCCGACCGGAACAGCTGGCGGTTTCTCCTGCCGCTCGGGGGAGGCCACATTCAGGTGCTTTTTCTGGGAGAACTAAGCGCCCCGTCAGTCCGAAAGAAACTGGGGCAAAAAACTGGGGCATTCTGGCGCCTCTAGCGCTGCAACCGTCTTAGATTATTCAAGAAAGTACCGATGGCTGGGGTGGTAGGGTAATCTCCCCCGATCTTAAGGGGATGCGGAAGTAGAATTTTCTCGGCAGGATGAACGAGGAGATTCCGATGAAGAAGACACGTTTCAATGAGGCCCAGATCATGGGTATTCTGCGGCAGATGGAGAACGGCGTGCCCGTTTCTGAGCTGTGCCGCGAACATGGCATGAGCCGCGCCACGGTTTACAAGTGGCGTGCCAAGTATGGCGGGATGGACGCCAGCCTCATCAGCGAGATGAAGGCGATGGCGGAGGAGAACCGTCGGCTGAAGCGGATGTACGCGGACGTCAGTATGCAGAATGACCTTCTCAAGGAGGCCCTGGGAAAAAAATGATACGGCCAGCTCAGCGCCGGGAGTTGGCCGTGAAAGCGGTGGCGATAAAGGGAGTCAGCATTGCGCTGGCCTGCCGGGTATTTGGCGTCAGCGAGACATGCTACCGATACAGCCCGAAGCTGAACGAAGAGAACGAACAGATCGCCGATTTGCTCCTCGGACTGACAACGGCGAAGAAGACCTGAGGCACGGCTTTGACCACCAACTACGCTATTTGGGGCTGCGCAGGCGGCCATAGCCTTTCAAAGCAGCATCATTCCGAAGGTGTTACGGCCCCGAATACGTCAGCGGAACGCTCATGGAGTGGGCCGAGAACAGGGGTATAACCCTGGCCTACATCCAGCCCGGCAAGCCCCAGCAGAACGCCTATGTCGAGCGCTATAACCGGACGGTCTGGCACGAATGGCTGGACCTCTACATTTTCGAATGCATCGACGAGGTGCAGCAGATTGCCACCGAATGGCTCTGGTCCGACAACAATGAACGTCCGAATATGGGCAACGGCGGGATGACCCCCGCCCAGAAATTGAGAATGGCCGCGTAAATTCTACAACCAAGCCCCCGCAAAAATGGGGGGATTACCGCAGCACCACGGCGCGTAAATGCCGTTGCCATGTTTTCAATCTCTGCGCGCTTCCAAGTCCCGATCTGCGTGGGATGGACGCCGTACTTCTTGGAAAGCTCCGCTAAAGTCATCTCTTCGCGGATCGCTTCAAGCGCAACCTTGGCCTTAAATTCAGGCGAATGGTTCTTTCGTTTCTTCATTCTGGATCGTCACTTTCGTCATGAGATCCACCTTAAACGCTGGCCCGAATTTCCGAGACCTCCTCTATGGACGGGAGGGGAACACCTCAATATAACGTCCATCATACGTGGGGTAATCCAAGGGCAATACGAGATGACAGAATCTGCATTTGAAGAGGCCGAGCGGCAGAAACGATTGCGGCGCTCTAGGTCAACATGGAAAAAATTGTCTCGTAAGCGCTTTATAAAGCGGAAAATGTCAACGAAGAACCTCGAACGGTTGTGTCAACAAAACGCCAGTGAACTGCGCACCATCGTCGTGCACAGTGAGGATGTAGACTACAAAGAACATTTCCCCAACGCGTTCACCGTCACCAAGCGAACAAATAAGCCCGCAGATCTGCATGTTGATCTGTTCTACCACGATCTCTCAAAGATCCCGGACGAAAGCTACGATGTAGCCTTGTGCACAGGGCTTTTGGAGCATGTCCCGGATCCGCAGCGACTAATCAATGATCTGCATCGCATTATCAAACCGGGTGGGCGCGTGATCCTATCGGCATCGGCGGTTTTCGGCTACCATGAGGGCCCCAACAACTACTTCATGTTCACCACTTGGGGTATGAAACACCTGTTGCGTGACTGGTCGGAAATCGTATCAGTCGAAGGTGCCAGCCAACCCTTCGAGACTGTAGGCATCATGATGCAGCGGGCTCTCATGCAGTGTGACATCAACCCGTTTCTGCGTCCATTGATCGAACTTCTCGCCAATATTATTCCTGTCTTTGACCGCGGTGTTTCCGAGCAGTTCGACAGTACTTGGCAGTATTCCGACGACCATAAAATCGACTCCATGATGCCCTCCAACGTACAGGTTGTTGCAAAAAAATGATCCGCCGAAACACCAAGTCCTCCGACTTTGACCCCGATGCGCCGTTCGCGATTGTCGAGTTTCGAAACTGTAAGTTTTTCTCCGGAAAACAGAACAAACTTGAGGAAGCATTGAGACTACCACGTGATCGGTTTGGGCGTGAAAGATATGATCGCCTCAACTTCAGTGTTCTAGAGAAAATCATTCAACCTGGAGACGTTTGCTTTGATATCGGAGCAAATATCGGAATTTACAGTTGTGTTCTGTCGCGGTTGACCGGCGACGCCCACGGCATCCATTCCTTTGAGCCGGCCGGACACATTCGTCAAAAATTGATCCGCAATCTGCGCTTGAACAGTTTTGAGAATTTGAACCTGAATGCCTTTGGGCTCGGAGCAGAGAACTCCGAGAAGGAATTCTTTGAGGTCAAGGAAGGTCAGTATCGCGGAGGCGTCAGTTCGTTCGTGCAAAATGACAGCTATGAAAGCCTAGGAGCTGACAGCTTCGAAACTAGAGTGGTCCCGGTACGAAAATTGGACAGCTACGCCGCTGAAATCAAACTGAGCGCGCTGAAACTGATGAAGATCGATGTTGAAGGCTTTGAAATGGACGTCATTCGCGGAGCCAAAGCGACAATTGAACGTCTAAGGCCATTTATCCTTTTGGAATTCGATGACGTCCGCCACAAAAGCGACGCCCAGGAGATGCGAGAATTCTTCCTTTCTTTGAACTACTCGGGTTTCGACCCTAAACTAACGCACGGAAAACTGGGGTTTGATGAGTGGATGTTTAATAGAACCCCGAATGAAAGGAATGTTCTACTCGTACCCTGAGGTGGGGGATGGCATGTGATCTGCTGTGCGTAACGACATTGCTGCGATCGTCAGAAATGGGTTGGCATACCCATAGGACGGTAACACGCTGGATCCGCAGATATAGACGTTTGGCACATCATGCAGTCGGCCATCCGGGTCAGTGACTGATTGATCTGGGTTCGTACCCATTCGCAGGGTGCCCATAAAGTGCGAATGCACAGACGTCAGGGGCCATGTGTGAGGATCATCTGGCAGGGCCAAACGCAAGGTGCCAATATTGTGGCGTGCGAAAACGTCGCCCAGATCAGCGGCAAACTGCCGGATTGAAGCAACATCTTCTGCGCTTAGGTCCCATTGGACCTGAGCCTTAGGGACCCCTAATGGATCAGTTTTTTCCGACAGGGTGATACGATTTTCCCGGGATGGATATTGGTCGAAGAACGCTCGCAGCGTTAGTACAGACGCCCGCTTGCGCCACACACCCGTGCGACCCAGAGCATTGAAGACAATCCGGCCAAGAGTAATCGCTGCGTGTACAATCGCTCCCCGGATCACTCCCTTTCTGTCCTGTGATCGACCGTTGGCGGCGCTGAAAAACCTCTGTGCCTCCTCGATTGCGTAGGTTCCGATCTTTTCGAAGCGTTGAGAAAACTGAACGTAGTGGTTCAACATATCTCGCCCGCCCGACCGGGGTTCGACGCCCATTCCGAAACGCAGGGACTTGTCGCCCCGGGTTAAATCCCGAAACAGTGGCGATGCGACAGAAACCGGACGCGTCAGTTCAAGCGTGCCGATATTCATTTTGGGATGCGTGGAGAAATATGCGCCGACCATGCCCGAACGATTGCCAATCCCGGAACCATCGCGTGAGTTTAATAGAATTCGGGGGCTTTCAATCCCGCCCGCAGCGAGAATGAATGACTTTGCCGTAAGCCTATGTCGCGTACCATCAGATGTCGCAAGTGTTACATGCGTAATCGCCCCATCTGCTCCCTGCCCGTCAAAGGCCAACACACGTGCATCGGAAACGACAGACAAATTGGGAAACCTGATCACTGCATCGGCCAATGCTGACCCGGTGTTGAAAGGTGGAGCACTCCACTGAAATCGCTTGATCGAAATGGCAGCGTCCTCAACCACCTTGGCCCATTCGGTTCCGGGTTTGATATCCGTGCCTTCCATACTGAGCTTTGACATCGGGGAAACTCCGATGATGGTAGCGGCCGAATCGTAATAGGGCGCTAATTCTGTATAGCCATAGGGCCAACCCGTTTCTGGCGAGATGTCACGGTCTTCCAATGGCGCCACGCGTCCGGACCAAAGGTTGGACGCCCCACCCACTTGCCAGCTGAGGCCCAGGTTGGCCCGTCTTTTAGGGAATCCGTCGTTGCCCATTTCGAAATATCGATTGGCATCCAGATCCGGCTGTTCCTGGCCTGCCTCCAGAACAACCACACGCTGGCCACGCTCCGCCAATCTAAGAGCCGAAAAATAGCCGGCAGGACCCGATCCAACGATAACAACGTCAGGGACTTCGGTTTTGTGTCGTGCTTGGTAGTTGTCGAAGCTTTGAATGCGGTCCATGGTAGGCTATCTCTTCTATGGGGCCGTTTTAACGTCTCTTAGATCGTGGTATCGTACCGGAAATCAAGAGAGCATTCAGACAAGATCCGACTAACCAAACCGAGGCATCCGGCCACTTATGGCATGCCGTGTTGGGGCTTGCGTTTTTGCTATCAGTTTGTGGGCGTTTCGTCACCCGATTTGACCTAGAGGCCAAAGACCGGTTCTCGCTCCTCGGTTTCCAGACGACCTCAACAGCCACATGTGCGATCGCCGGTTTAATACTGCACCATGTGAGCGGCTGGTGAGCTACTCTCCAATCTTTGGACAAAATCTGGCGCTTTTTAGGCTACTCTTCGCTCCTGCTGATCGGGGTTGGTATTTTCACTTCGCTGCCGTTGGATTACAGTTGGTTGTTTACCGCCAAGGGCTGAATGGTCTTGCCACGCAAAAGTTCCGGTCTCTCAGCTCATTTTAGGCAGCCTGTCTCTCAAAAGCCAAGGGACTTTTCCCGCCAAGGGATGAATGCCGTCTGCACAGGTTGTAGAACCCATTGTTGTATTGAAATATTGCTCCTTCTGCTTGTCTGCGGGTCGGCCATTTCTGACGCCAGATCAGTTCGGCTTTCAGTGATTTGAAGAAGGCCTCTACCATGGAATTGTCATAACAATTTCCCTTGCCGCTCTTTGAGACCAGAAAGCCATGCAGAGGAGGTCTCGGAAATTCGGGCCAGCGTTTAAGGTGGATCTCATGACGAAAGTGACGATCCAGAATGAAGAAACGAAAGAACCATTCGCCTGAATTTAAGGCCAAGGTGGCGTTGTTGCAGAACTCTGACAGCTAAGGATTCACATCACGAATCCATGCGGTTAGACGGGGCAAATGAGCAAACCCGCACCTGCCCGCTACCGTACGACGAATTGGTCCAGCTACAACGATGCGCTCAGGAAGCGCGGCTCGCTTCTGATCTGGCTGGATAAAGAGATGACCTGGCTTGCGCCGCATGAAGGACGGCCAGGGCGCCCACCGGTCTTCTCGAACGCGGCGATCCAGTTCTGCCTGTCGATCAAGGTTCTGTTCAAGCTGCCCCTCCGGCAAACAGTCGGGATGGTCGCCAGCCTCTTGCACCTGGCGGGGCTGGACTGGCCCGTTCCTGATTTTTCTACGCTGTGTCGTCGACAGAAAGCACTGGCCGTCCAGATCCCGTATCGCCGCGCCGGTGGACCGCTGAACCTGCTGGTGGACAGCACCGGGATCAAGTTCCTTGGTGATGGCGAGTGGCAGGCCCGCAAGCACGGCGTTCAGGGGCGACGCCAATGGCGCAAAGTGCATCTTGCGATGGATGCTGCCACGTCTGACATCCGTGCTGTCGAGTTCACCCCCAGCCGCGACGGCGACAGCCCGGTCCTGCCGGAACTGCTCGATCAGATCCCGAAGGACGAAGAGATCAGCAGCGTGACCGCAGACGGAGCCTATGATACGCGCCGTTGCCACTCGGCCATCATCGAGCGTGGTGCCGCTCCGATTATCCCTATCCGCAAGAATGGTCGGCCGTGGAAAGAGAACTGCCCGGCGGCACAGGTCAGAAACGAAACCTTGCGCGCCACCCGGCACTACGGCCGAGCCTTCTGGAAACGCTGGACGGGATACCACGCCCGGAGCCGGGTTGAGGCAAAGATGCGTTGTTTGAAAGCTTTCGGCGAGCGCATTTCTGCAAGAGACCCTGACCGCCAAACCGCCGAAATCCATATCCGCATCGCCCTCATCAACCGCTTCAATGCACTCGGCGTCGCCGAGATCGTCCGTGTCGCCTAAGTTCAGAGGGGAAAGGGGTAGTCAGGCATCAAGAGGGAGTTCTGCAACAACGCCCTACGGAACGCAGACATCTGTACGAAATGCGACATCCAATACAAGGGCTCACAGCCGCCGTTCGCCGCACCAGCGCCCCAAAGCGGCACTGAGACTGGAGGTCAAGGTCGGCTGAGCGGGACAAAACCGACATCGGACTTTGAGGCTTTGCTGACGCAGCATCACTTCGCATCAGCGGTACACCTGTTGTTGGAGCGCGGCGCAGCGCACCAATCCGGTAGTGCGCGGGCGTCGATTTCGGACGAACCGAAACCGCACTTTCGCTGCGAGATGGCCGGGCCGTCGAGACGCAGGACAGAGCCACCCTTTGCCCTCGTGGCCCTGACTGACGGGAAAAGCGAATCCCTAAAATTGGCAACTTACACAAGAAGCGAACTTTGCGATGTCACATGGTTGATCAATAACCGCCATTTTACGGTGCGCGTAAATGCGCGTCGCAGCGTAGCACATGCCACCTTTTGTGACGTTAGAGCCGGTCGGCTACCGGAAAGTCAAAGGATGGACCAATCCCCGGTTAGCACGCGCTTTCAATTGGTTTGGCACTGCTGGTTGCGGTTCATTTCTTCTCAAAAACAATAATCGCCTCGCCGATGCGAACCCCGTAGCGCGATACATAGGCGCGATTGAGCACCCGATCATCATCAAGCAACCACATCCAATCATCGAAATCGACGCGCATCGTTCCCTTTCGAACCGGCAGGTCAATCCGATAGGTCCAGTTAAACGTATCTCCATTCTCGCGGCCCGTCGCTGTTCCCAAGACACCGGGAGCCGTACCTTTCCAAGTGTCCTCGCTGGTCTTTTCCAGTGTCCAGATACGTTGTTCTGTTTCACCATCGTCGTAGGTAAAGTCTTCGACTAGCGTCAGAATGCGACCGTCCCATGTGCCCGAAATCTGCACATCGAACCGGCGCTGAACGGTCCCAAACCGATCTTGAAACTGACCATGAGCGACTGTCTCGCCTTCAAAGAATTCCTCAAGGTTGAATGAACGCTTAGAAAGCACCTCGTCATCCAGATCGGGGGTCCCGGAGCATGCAGACAGCGTGAGCATGGCCAAAAGAGCGAGTATCTTTTTCATGGATCTGTTTCCTCTGTTGGTGGCTCGTTCGTACGAGCGGTTTGGCGCAGGCTAAGTACTGAAATTCTATCCCAGAGAGGCGCGTCCCGGCTGACCCGTGTGTCTTCGCAAAACGAAGCCAAGGGCCAGCGCCGCAATCCCGAACGCAGACAGAGCGGTTACCGGCAGGTTTCCTGCTGGAAGATTTGCTGCGATCACCCCTGAAAGAGCCCATATGATTGCCGCTGGATAAGCCCACTCAGCAGGCCTGCGTGACTGGATTGTAAATGCAACCAGCAGGACGGTCGTCAGCATGGATAATGCAGCCGCTTGGGCGCTCAGAACTCCGTATCCGCTTATTAAAACGCCTGCGCCAACCCCGGCCGCCGCCGTCAGCCAGCCAGCATACAGCGCCACCGGACGGACCTGCCAGGCGCGGTCAACGTCACCAGCACGCAGCATTGCGACGATCGCAAATACTGCCATGGCGAAGATCATGATCGTTGCTAGGATCGGCGCTACGTTCGCCGCCGTGATCCAGAAAGTGCCAAGGCCAAGGCTTACCAACAACGGCACGCGCATGTTTTTCCATTGGCTGTTACGCGGTGTGTTGACCAAGCCCCAAAGGGCACCTGCGATCAACCAGATGTAAATCACGCCCCAAATGCTGAAGGCCCAGCCTGCGGGTTGAACCGGCCAGAAGTCCAAAACCACTGGAAATTGATCAGGCCTGTAGCCTGCGAAATCGTGGGTCAGGAAGGGGGACAGTGTGAAGGCCACCGTTGCAACCACGACTGCGATCGCGAGAAAGGGAGTGTTCCTTGTCATGCCGTCAATTCCTTCGTGTCTGGATGAACCATGGTTACTGCTGTGCAGCACGATCTGGGCGCATCGTCGCAATCAGCTCGGCGACCTTGATGCCGAACTTGCGCATCTCAGATTTGTTCATGATCACTCCGGTCTCGGTCAGGTAGAGCCAATCGGTCACGGACAGCGTGTGGCCTCCTGTCTCTTCCGGAAGCACAATTTTGTATTCCATCTTGATGGTTGACCCGGATACGGTACCGCGTGCCTCACCGATCAGGTCATCAGCGGTAGCGGTGAAACTGTTACCGTCCCCCAGTTTCAAAAACCATTTGCGGCTTTGCTGTTTGCCGTTGGAATAGGTGAACTCTTCGCTCAGCGTTCCGGTGTCGCCATCCCATTCGCCAACCATCCTGGCGACGAAGCTGTTGGTCATTTTACCCGTCGGTCCATAGATCAGCCCTTCGGACAGGATCGGACCTGATAGGTGCGTTTTCAGCACGAAGGCAGGATCGGTGTTTGCATAATCCTCGGGGCTTTGCGCGCGGAAGCTGAGAAGCAGGGATTTGGCAAACATCGCCAAAAGCACCAGCAAGGGAAGGAAGGCAAGAAGTTTCATGTGGATCGACCCTCAGAGGGGAGCGCAAGGACAAGGGCCATTGCGCCAAGTTTCAGGATACAGGGAATAACGGCGTACGAGATGTTCAACGTTGTCAGTGCATTGGCATTGTTGGGCGCACCGGGCGTGAACCCGCTTCGCTCTAGCAAGGGCAGGACAAGGAAGGCGGCCAGCGCAAGGCCAAGCTTGCCCGCGAAAGACCAGATTCCGAAGGCAAGGGACGGCTCCAGCCCCGCCCGGTTAAGCGCGACCGAAAACATGGCGGGCAAGATCACCATATCTGCGCCCAGCGCCGCCCCCGATGCGATGCACACCAGCGCAAAGCCTAATAGGTTTCCGGGCGCCAGAAACGCCGCGCCCGCGAAGCCGAGAATTGCAAGCGGCATGGCAATCAGCAAGGTCAGTTTCGGTCCCGCCCGGCGGCTTGTCCGTGTCCAAATCGGAAGGCTCAGGCCAGCGCTTAAGAAGAACAGGATCAGCAAAGGGCCCGCTTTGCCCGGCAATTGCAGGCGATCTTCGACGAAGAACAGAAACAGGGTGGAGGTAATGGCGACGGGGAGGCTGTTGACCAATGCCAACACCAAAAGCCTCATCGCGCCCGATTGGCGCAGACCAGAAATCGACAAGGGTTGGCCCGGGATCGGTTGACGCTGCCAAATGGGAAAAGAGATTGCAGTACAGGTCACCGCAAGCGCGCCCAGAAACAGCCCAAATGCAGGATAACCCTGTGCGCTTGCGCCCAGCGCCACGAAGAGGGTTGGCACGATGGACGCAACGACAACGCCAGTCAGCATCCCCCCTTCGCGGAAGGCCGCCATGTTCATCAAATCGCGCGGCGCGGGTGTCGCGGCGAGTGTCGCACTGCGGGCGTATAGAAGGATCATCCCCAGACTGTAGGAAGAAAAAAGCAGCACTAGAATTGCAATGATCTGAACGACGACATTCGGACCCGCGTTCAGGGCAAACAGCAAAGGAAAGCCGATTGCCAACCCAAGGGCTGCCGTGATTGCGAATTTGCTTTGTGCCTGCGGCCATCGGTCGATGGCCCACCCAATCAGCGGATCTTGCACAAGATCAACAAGACGGATCACCAGAAGGATAGCTCCCACCGTGCCCAGCCCGATCCCCAGATTAAGCGACGCAAAACGCGGCAGATGGATGTAAAGTGGAATGCCCGCGGCAGCCAACATCAAAGCATAGAGACTGACGCGCGGGTACAGCATCATTCGCCCTTCAGCTTGCCGGTAAAGGACTTCGACCGGGTATTCTCACCCAGAAAAATTCCCATGAAGCGGGATTTGATTTGGGGGTGCGAAAGCGTGCAGGTTCGCTTCCCATTCAGCCAGAATGCGATCTTGTTCTGGCCTTGAGACACGGCCGTATAACGGTCCCCTTTGCGTACATCGTCAAAGCAGGTTTCAAGCTGGCCACGGACTGGCACGCTAGATCCCAAACGCGCAAACTCGCGCATGGTGCTTTCAACCAGATCAAACTCGGTCAGGTTGCGCATGTATTGCAGCTCGAGCCCAAAATCCTTGTTCCAATCCAGGGGCGCTCCGGATTGGGTAAACAACCGCGCTTTATAAAGCGGGAATCCAACAAATCGATACGTCGCAGCCCCCCTCAGCTCTGCATTCGGCAGCACGGATTCAACCGTGTTCGCCTGCGCGCTTGCAGGAGCCAAAAGCAACCAGAGGAGAGCCAGAAAGCTACGCATGGGCCAGCTCCACCTGGACCACATTGGTGTGACCGACGGCGAAAGAAGCGGCACAGATCTCGAGGTAGTATTGCCAATTGCGGAAAAAGCTTTCGCTATATCCCATCTCGGCAATCCGGCGTTTTTGGGCGCTCAGGCGTTCGGCCCAGATCCGGCAGGTCTGGGCGTAGTCCTGACCAAAGGAGAAGTTGTCACGGACCGCAAAACCCGCGTCGTTGGCTTGCTTCTCGATCACGCTATCAGACAGGAGCATGCCGCCGGGAAAGACGTATTGGCGGATGTAATCGGACGAGGTTTTGTAGGTCTCAAAGAAGCTGTCCTTGACGGTGATTGCCTGCAACAGCACGCGCCCGCCGTCGGCAAGATTGCGTTTTAGTGTCTCGAAATAGCTGGGCCAGTAGCGCGCGCCGACAGCCTCGATCATCTCGATCGAGACGATATTGTCGTATTGCCCGTTGATGTCGCGATAGTCCCGCAGCTGAATATCGGCGCGCCCGTCAAGGCGACATTCAGCATAGCTGTGCTGATTGCGCGAGATCGTAACGCCTGTCACATCCCGGCCTTCCTGACTGGCATGTTCTGCGAAGCCACCCCAGCCGCAGCCAATTTCCAACACCCGGCCACCGTCACCAAGTCGCGACAAGGCACGGTCGTTCTTACGGGTCTGTGCACGCGCCAGATCAGTGTCACCCTCGCCAAACAGCCCCGACGAATAGGTCATGCCATCATCCAGCCACAGCGCATAGAACTCGTTTCCAACGTCGTAGTGGGACCTGATGTTCTTGCGTGATCCGCGGCGCGAGTTGGCGCGCATCACGGTATCAACCAGCCGAAACTTCGCTTTGTGAAACGGGCTGGCTTGATCAAAGGCGCTAAGGTGATCGCGATTATTCATCGCCAAAGCCATCAGGGTTTCGACGGACGGAGTGTCCCACATCCCTTGAACATAGGTTTCCCCCAGCCCGACCTGCCCATGTGCTGCCATGGCTGAAACAGCCGCCCAATCACGAATGACCATTTCCGCTTCGGGTCCAGACGTTCCGAAGTGATAGCGTTCGCCCTCGGGTGTGCGCAGGGTCAGTTGACCGTCACGCAGACGCTCGCATGTCGATAGGAAATTCGACTTCATGGCTTTGTTCGTGAAACGCATAATCCATTCCTTTGAATTGGTGACTGTTGGTAAGCTTGCGGACGATGCGCATTGCGCTGGCGATGCCATCTTCGTGGAACCCGTGCCGGTTCCATGCGCCGGCGAACCACGTGTGGTTCTGCCCTTGCATCTGACGGATATCCTGTTGTGCTTTCAGGGCAGCTTTGTCGAAAACCGGGTGTTGAAACTGCACCTCGTCATAGATTGCGTCCGAGGGGATAGGTTTGGATGGGTTCAACGTGACAAAAAGCGGATCGCTTTCTGGGATGGCCTGAAGCTTGTTCATCCAATAGGTGACGCCGATGTCACCGTCTTGCGACCGATAGGACCAGCTTGACCAGCACGCTTTACGGCGCGGCATCTGCCCAGTATCGCAATGAAGTACAGCCTTGTTGGGTTGATAGCGGATGCCGCCAAGGGCTGCAGCCTCAGCTTCGGTGGCACTTTCGCCCAGGATCTTCAATGTCTGATCAGAATGGCACGCGAGGATCAGTTCGTCGAAAGTAGCCATTTCTGCGTCGCCGGTATGAATGTGAACGCCAAAGTCGTCACGTTGCACATGCTTAACAGGCGTGTTCGTGCGAATGTCGCATCCCCGTGCGACCAATGCAGTTTCCAACCTGCGAACATATTCAATGCTGCCGCCTTTGACGGTCCACCACTGGTGCTCGCCTGCACCAGCCAGAAGCGCGTGATTGCGAAAGAACTGCACCAGCGATTTCGCCGGGAACTGGTCCACTTCAGCAACGGGCGTCGACCAAATCGCGCCACACATCGGCATCAGGTAGTTGTTGCGAAACCACTTCCCCAATCCAAGCTCGTCCACCAGCTCGCCGATGCTTTTTTCATCGTCTTTAGCAGCGGCCTCGGCGTGCTTTCCAAACCGAACGATGTCGGCGATCATCTTTATGAATTGGGGACGCAGCAGGTTGGCTTTTTGCGCCGTGATAGCGCCTAGGGTGTTCAGACCGTATTCCAGCCGACCGTCATTGATGCTGGCGCCAAAGCTCATCTCGCTTTTGATCACCGGTACGTCGAGGTCGCGAAACAGGCGTGTCAGAAAGGGATAGGTGACGTAGTTGAAAACGATAAAGCCCGTATCGACCGGTTGATCACCATTCTTGCCTGCCATCACAGTGCGCGCATGCCCGCCCAAACGCGGAGCTGCTTCGAACAGGGTGACATCGTGAAAGGGTGCCAAATAGTACGCGGCAGAAAGGCCCGAAATGCCGCCGCCGACGATGGCGATCCGTTTGCGGGGGCCGTGAGTTTGATCGTACATGCTGTCCTCGCCTCAGGTATGGTATGAGAGGATTACGTAAGGCCTTGGCATCTGGATCATTTTTGTTTGGGAAAACTTTCGCCTAAAGTGATCCAAACGCCCATCGCACGCGTAAAACCCTTATGATGCTGGAACACATTCAGGCCCAAACCCACCACGCACGCCGAGGCGCGTTGAAAAACGCGTTCACCTATGGCGTGGATTATGTGCTGACGGATCTTGGCCCGGTTGCCCCGCGTTTGATGTCCCGCAACCGCTTTAACCTCTGGTCCCTTTGGGATCACCTTCATGGCGGTGTGCGCGACAACGGGCGCGGTGTGGACTGGTTTCGATCCATTCTGGAAGACCGCGGGCTGCCGACGGAAAACGCACAGCTTTTGCTGCTCACACAACCCAGCTTCTTATGGTTCCACTTTAACCCGGTCAGCTTCTGGATTGCCCTTGTGGACGGCACCCCACGCGCCTTTGTGGCCGAGGTCAACAGCACCTTTGGCCAGCGCCATTGTTACTTCTGCGCGCGCGATGGGTTCGCGCCGATCCGGAAAGACGACACGTTGGTGGCCCAGAAGCTTATGCATGTCTCGCCCTTCCAGAAGATCGCAGGTCACTACGCGTTTAATTTCGGCTTGACCGACGACAAGATCGACATTCGCATATCATTCAAGAACGGCGATCACGGTGTGTTGGCGACACTGGCTGGTGAACGCCGTCCCGCAACCAGCGGGTCACTGGCATGGGCTGCAATCCGCAGGCCCTTGGGTGCGGCCAGAGTTCTGGCCCTGATCCATTGGCAAGCTACGATCCTTTACGTCAAACGCGCACCGTTTTTGAAAAAACAGCGCCCACCTGAACAGCTTGTCAGCGACGGCCACGATCTGCGCGGTGCGGAAGAATGACGCATTTTTCAAACAAAACCTATTGGCTCGTCGGGGCCAGCGAAGGCATGGGGCGGGCGTTGGCGACACGTCTGGATGAAGAGGGAGCAAGCGTGATCCTGTCCGCGCGCAATGCGGATCGGCTCGAAGAGCTTTGCGCAACGTTACAGAATGCCCAAGTGGTTCCGCTGGATGTCACCCACACAGATGCGGTTCGCAATGCAGCCGCGTCTATCGGCCCGTTGGATGGCGTGATCTACAACGCGGGCGCCTACGACCCTATGCGCGCCACCGAATGGGGCAGCGATGCGGCCCTCAGGATGAGCGACGTCAATTTCGCCGGCGCGCTGCGCGTGCTGGGAGAGGTCGTGCCGGGCTTCGTCAAAAATGGGCGTGGAGATATCACTCTGGTCGGTTCTCTGGCCGGATATCGTGGCCTGCCCGCCGCAATCGGTTACGGGGCCAGCAAAGCGGCACTTGTTAGCCTGGCCGAGACCATGCGCTTTGACCTTAAGGGAACCGGCGTGACCGTGCGTCTGGTCAATCCCGGTTTCATCAAGACCCGCCTGACCGAGAAGAACAGTTTTCGCATGCCAATGCTGATGACGCCAGAGGCCGCTGCGGAACGTGTGCTATCAGCGATGAGAAAGCGCCGGTTCCGCACGGATTTCCCGGCACCGTTTTCTTGGGCGATCCGCTGCTTGGCATACCTGCCTGACATCCTCGTTTATCGCGGTAGGTAAGAGCTACAGTTCTTCGCTGATACATCTTAGCCGCCTAAAAAAGCCGACGCAGTTCAAAAAAACGGCGTCGACCCTTGGGGACTTGCTCTGGCTTTGGGGCCGGAGAGGGGGATTAGTGGCAGGCCGGGCGCGTGCCGGGCAGCAGCACTTTGTCGATCACATGGATCACGCCGTTGTCGGCCTTGATGTCCGCGATCACCACATTCGCCATCTCTCAAGTCCCATCAGCGATCATCACGCCGTCCGAACCTGCAGTGATGCACAGGCGTTCGCTTGCCAGGATCGGTTTGAAATAGTTTGAGCCAGCAGGGATCATGCCAGCCATCAGCTTGCGATCATCAACATGGTAAAGCAGCACATTGGTCAGCTGCCCTTTGTTCTCGGGCTTTAGAAGCGTTTCAACGGTGCCGTCGGGCAAAGCGGCAAAGGCGTCATTTACCGGGGCGTACACCGTGAACGGGCCCGGACCGGACATCGCAAGCTGCACGATGACCTTCTCGATCAGGGCGAAAGCATCTGCCCGAACCGTGTGGCGCGGCTAACCAAGCTGGCCGGCATCAAAGCGCAGATCGGCTACAAACGTCGCCCGAGCAATTATGGCGGCAAGCCGTCTGTCGCGGTCGACAACACTCTCGACCGGCAGTTTGACGTTGAAGACCCGAACAGGGTTTGGGTGACCGACATCACCTACATCCGGACCCAGGAGGGTTTTGCCTAGCTCGCCGTGGTCATCGACCTCTATTCCCGGCGCGTGGTGGGTTGGTGCATGCAAAACCGTCAGGTGACCGACGTCGTGCCGCAGGCGCTGCTCATGGCCGTTTGGCGACGAAAGCCGAAGGCCCAGGTGCTGATTCATTCGGGTCAGGGCAGCCAGTTTACCAGCATGGATTGGGCCTCCTTCCTGCGGGTCCACAATCTTGAGCATTCGATGAGCCGACGTGGAAATTGCCATGACAATGCTGTAGCCGAGAGCTTCTTCAACCTGCTCAAGCGTGAACGGATCCGGCGCCGAACCTACAGGACACGTGACCAAGCCAGGCAGGACGTGTTCGATTACATCGAAATGTTCTACAACCCGAAGCGGAAGCATGCGAGGAACGGGATGCTGTCGCCCGTCGGAAAACGACCCTCAAATCGCGCAGCTGCGGCATTAGTGGCCCGGCGCTCAATGTCGATGGCTGCTGTGAGCTGTGACCCCCCGACTGCATCCGCAGCATCCAGAAGGTTTCTCGTCGAACAGCCGGTCCGACATGAAGTCCATCGTCCAGACATCGTTCACGCCATCAGCCTCGGATCGGCCAGATCGATACCGGCAGGCGCGCCGGCGTTTCGGGCTCCGGGTTCGGATCGACAGGCCTTCTTCACAGTACAATCGGTACAGGCGCTTGTGGTTCACATGCCAGCCCTCGCGCTGCAACAGGGCGTGCAAACGCCGATATCCATATCGCACACGGGCTTCAGCCAGCTATTTCAGCCGCATCCGCTATTCCACCTCAGGATCGCGCCTGGATTGGTATCTGTGAGAAGCCCGCCCGAAGCCCATGGCCTTGCAAGCCCGACGCTCCGACACCTCAAAAACATCCTGATAATGCTGGACAATTTCGAGACGACGAACAGGCTTCACCACTTTTTCGCAGCGCGTCCTGAAGTATGGTCTTGTCCGGCGTCAGATCCGTGACCAGCCGTTTCAATTTGCCTTTCTCGTCCTCGAGTTGCTTTAGCCTTCGGATCTCCGACACGCCCATTCCGGCGTAGACCTTCTTCCAGCGATAGAAAGTCGCCTCGGCGATCCCCATCTTGCGGCAAATCTCGCCGACCGTCGTTCCGGCCTCCGCCTGTCTCAGCGCAAAGGCAATCTGTTCATCGCTGAATCGTTTCTTCGGCATCGGTACACTCCTCTTTTGCCAGAAATGTACCCAAAAATTCGCACTCAGTTCGGACCAGTTTCAGGGGTCAAGACCAAGAGGTTAGGCTTGAAACCAAAGATGAGGCCATAGCCTTCGCTAGATGTGCTGAAGTGCTGGCTGAATTTAATGCTACGAAATCAAAGCTGACAAGGCTACTGGAAGGGGCTAGCGACTTATCCCCATCGGAAGCCCTAAGTTTGGCAGATACGAAAGTAACGAGCTGGGGGCTACATCCGGAACAGCGTCCTTCTCTGCAGGCAGGCTACTTAGGTTAGACCGCTCTTTGTCCCAAAAACCCTGACGACGAACAACATCAAAATCAAAGAAACCGAACCTCGGCTGAACCTGCGTCACCCATAGTGCTTCTTCCGAGACATTTTGCCGATACCCGGGTTCATGCTGTTTGTGGGATCCACCGATTTGTAGAAATCCGCCAGGTCCGGCTTCGCAGGGTAGAGGTGCCCGACATTGTGCTCGGCCGGGTACTCCGCGCCGCGCTTGTCCAGGATCTCCAGCATAGCCGCCTTCAGCGCTTTGGGATCAGCGCCTTTTTTGACGATGTAGTCCTGGTGCAGCACGTGGCACATGAAATGTCCGTAGTAGAGCCGACTTACCAGCTGGTCGGCGATCCCGGCGGGCAGTTCTTCGAACCAGTCCTGATCATTCCGGCGCAGGGCGATGTCCAGCGCGATGATGTCTTCAACCTCGGGTTTATGCACCGCCATGTAACGCACTGCGGCTCCGGCGGCGGCAAAACGGTGAAGCCCGGCCATCTTTGCTTCGCGTATGTCGCATTCGAAAAAGGCCAGTTTGCCGCCTTCCGCCATGTCCTCCAGCATGGTGCGCGCCTCGTCGATGCCGCCGTCGCGCATCTTCAGGATCAGGTGGTGCGGATAAGCCGCGCGGTACTCGCGCATCCGGGCAGGCAGGATATCGGGCCAGAGGCGCGACAGACCTTGCATGAAGCGATCAGTGAAGTTGCCAAGCCCTGGAATGGACGCTAGCCGTGAATCGACCGCCCCCTTCAAAGAGAAGAACATCGGCAGCCGGTCGGTACCCAGCTTGTCGATCATCACCATCGTGTCTTTGCCATAGCGGTCCGACAGGTCAAAAACCTCCGCGTGCATGTACTCTGCGCTGACCGGCAGGGTCTTGAATTCACCGAGGATGCAGCGGCGCAGCTCGGTCAGCGCGCCGGTCGATGAGCTGCCGATGTAGAAGGTCTTTTCTGCATTGTTCTTCTGATATGTATCCAACCGCACGGCAAAGACAGCGAGCTTACCGGCGCAGCCAGCAGCCTCGTAGAGCCGTGACTTATCGGCATTGAACCGCGCCGGGGTATCCGCATCGATATTTCGCACCCGGCGGGCATAGTTCGTGTCCGACGCCTTGCGGTTGCCGGTTTCCACATCGCTGTCCCGGTAATCGCTGTGCTGCAGGCTGGTCAGGATCTTTTCGGGTGTGTCGCCCAGGTTGATGCCAAGGTGGTTCACCAGCTCCAGCTGCCCGTCCTTGGTGATGCGGGCATAAAGCGACAGCTCGGTATAGGATGGCCCGCGCTCTACCAGCGAACCGCCGGAGTTATTGCAGACACCTCCCACGATGGAGGCGCCAATGCAGGAAGATCCGATCACCGAATGGGGCTGACGACCCAACGGGTCCAGCAGTTTTTCGAGCGCAAACAAGGTCGAGCCCGGGAAGCTGATCACCTGTTTGCCGCCGTCCAGAAGCTGGATCTGGTCCATTCGCCGCGTGTTGATCAGAACCACGTCGCGGTCATAAGAACCTTTCGGTGTTGAACCTTCGGTCAGGCCGGTGTTGGCGGCTTGCATGATGACGATCTTGTCCGCCTCGACGCAGGCCTCCAGCACCTTCCATTGTTCCAGCAGGGTGGCGGGCTGCACCACCGCCAGTGCCTCACCCTCGCCAGAGCGGAACCCTTTGCGAAACCTTTGGGTGGCACGGGCGGTGGTCAGCACATGCCGCCGCCCGCAGATGGCTTTCAGCCTCTTGATCAGTGCTGCATCATCCATTGGCCTTTTCCCCTTAGTAGGCGACCGACGGCAGCCATGTTGCCAGAGCGGGCCACAGGAAGACAAACGCCAGGCCGGTGAGCTGCAGGATGACGAAGGGAATAATGCCCTTGTAGATATCCGTCAGGCGGATTTCCGGTGGGCAGACCCCTTTCAGGTAGAAGAGTGCAAAGCCCACAGGCGGCGTCAGGAAGGAGGTTTGCAGCGTCACCGCGACAAGGATCACGAACCACAAGAGCGCCGGTTCATCGATGGCGTCAAAGCCAGGAATGTCGAGGCCAAGCCCGTTTACAATGGGGCGCATCAGCGGCAGCACGATCAGGGTGATCTCGATCCAGTCCAACACAAAACCCAGCAGGAAAACGATAAACAGGATTATGAAGACGGTGCCATTGGGGCCAAAGCCGGTGCCACGGATCATGTCTTCGATCAGCTCATCACCACCCAACTCGCGCAGCACATAAGAGAACACAGTCGCGCCGAGGAAGATGGCAAAGATATAGGCGGTGGTGTTGAAGGTGGCCTTCAGCACGTTGACCAGCTTGGCGAGCGTCAGCTTGCGGTAACCGAGCGCCAGCAGCGTCGCGCCGAAGGCACCAACGCCGGAGGCCTCGGTCGGGGTGGTAAGGCCGACAAAGATCGACCCAAGCACCGACAGGATCAGCGCCAATGTGGGCAGGACCGCGATCAGCACGTCCTTTACAGCGGCCCAATCGGGACGTTTTGCCCCCTCTGGCACCGGTGCTACATCGCGTTTGATCAGTGCGATCACAAAGATATAGGTCAGGTACAGCGCACCGATGATCACACCGGGGAAGACTGCGGCCATGAACAGGTCGCCAACGCTGAGCGCCATCTGATCGGCCATGATCACCAGCATGATCGAGGGCGGAATGAGAATGCCCAGCGTGCCCGAGGCGGATACTACACCGGCAGCCAGGGACGGCGAATACTTCTGCTCCATCATCGAAGGCAACGACAGCACGCCCAGCAGCACCACGGATGCACCGATAATGCCGGTGGAGGCAGCCAGAATGATGCCGATCATAGTGACCGTGATAGCCAGCCCGCCGCGCACAGTGCCAAACAGACGCTGCATCGAGGTCATCAGCCGCTCGGCCACGCCGCTCTCGTCCAGCATCAGCCCCATGAAGATGAACATGGGCAGGGCCACCAACACCGCATTGGACATGGTCGCATAGACACGGTTCACCACCGCGCCGAGGGTCAGATAATCAAGCCCGGTCAGGGTTTCTTCCAGACCAGTCCAGTTCATCATGCCGTTGTCGAACAGGTAGGCGACACCGCAGTAAGCAACACCAACGCCGGCTAATGTCCAGGCAACAGGAAAGCCGGTGAACAGCAGCGCAATGAAGGTGAGGAACATGGCAATGACCAGTTTTTCCTCGGTGCTTTCGACCAGAAAGGTCAGCGCGGTTGCGACGACGGCAAAGGCGATCAGCGCCCAGACCACAATGCGCAGCCCTTTGCCCTCACGTTCTTCGGCGGGGCCAGTCAACAGGGCGTGACCGTCATGGATCAACCGGGCTACTGCGGCCAGCGCCAGCAGGACAAAACTGACAGGGATCACCGCTTTCAGCGCCCAGCGGCCCGGCAGGCCGGTGGGGCTGCTGGAACGTTCTCCAACCCGCCAGCTCTCGTAGAAATAGTCATACCCCTGATCGATCATCAGGTAGATGAAGGGCACCAGCAGGGCGAGAATGCCAATAACCTCGATCACGCGCTGAGCGCGGCGGCTCAGCTGCATGTGCAGCAAATCGACCCGCACGTGGCTGTCAGTGACCAGCGCGTAAGAAATGCCGATCATGGTGACCAACCCGTAGAAATGCCACTGGATCTCGTCCAGCTTGGGGTAGTTCTGGTTCAGCAAGTAGCGCATGGCCACCTGTGACACGATGGCCGCCACCAAGAGGAGGTTGGCCCACATCACGATATTGCCGACCCCTTTGACCCCGGTGTCGATCAGCACCGCCAGTTTCTGGCGGTCGCGGTCATCGTGTTCCAGGATGGTTTCATAGAGTTCGATCGGGTCGGTCTGTGCCTGCAGCTTCTCGGCCATGGTCTCCTCCTCAGGATCTCGGCGGGGGCGGCGTGAATGCGCCGACGATTGGGATCATAAATGACGAAAATCGAAAGCCCGGGGCAGCGGGTGGAAGCCGCCCCGGGAAGTTACGCAAGCAGAATTACTTGCGCGGGAGGAAGGCGTTTTCTTTCCAGACGGAATACCCGGCGCGGAAATCATCCATATCCATCAGCACCTTGGCGAAGAACAGGTCATTGGTTGCCTCTTCTGCGGCGACCTCTTCCCAAGTGGCACGGAACACGTCGAGCATGGCATCGTCCCACTGTTTGATCTGCACTCCGTTGTTTTCAACGTTGTCGATCAGCGCTTCATGCTGGATCGCTTCGCCTTCGGCAAAGCTGTCCGCCATGGAGGCCTTGCAGGCGTTCTCGATGATGGCGCGGTGCTGCTCGGAGGCCTCGTTCCAGACGTCCTTGTTGATCAGCATCTCAAACACGGTGGCCTGCTGGTGCCAGCCGGGGAAGTAGTTGAACTTCACCAGCTTGTGGAAGCCGAGACGGGCGTCGATGGCGGGCATGGAGAATTCGGTCGCGTCGATCGCGCCCTTTTCCAGCGCTGGGAAGATCTCACCGCCCGGCAGCAGCGAGGTGGCAACGCCCAGCTTTTGCATGACTTTGCCGCCAAGGCCGAAGAAGCGCATCTTCAACCCGTCCAGATCGTCGGGGCTGTTGATTTCTTTGGCGAACCAGCCCGAGGTTTCCGGCGCGATCACGGCGCAGGGAATAACCTTCACATTATAGCCGGCTTGATCGTACATCTCCTGATAAAGGCTCATGCCGTTGCCGTAGTAGAGCCAGGCCATGTATTCACCCGCCTCAGGGCCAAATGGCACGGCAGAGAACAGCGGTGCGGCCGGGATCTTGCCCGCCCAGTAACCGGCCGTGGTGTAGCCGGAATTGATTTTACCCGAAGAGACGGCATCGAGGATCTCAAATGGGGGAACCAGCTTGCCCGGCTCGTAGACTTTCATCTTCAGGGTGCCGCCGGACATCAGGTCCAGCTGCTCGGCAACGCGCGGGATCGGTGAGCCGAGGCCCGGCAGTGCGGTCGAAAAGGCAATAGGGGTTTTCAGCAGCAGCTTGTCAGCAGCCTGTGCGGCGGGCGCTGCGATCAGGGATGCGGCCACAGCCAGCGAGGTCAGGGTCGTCTTCATGGTGTCTCCTCCGGTAAACAGGTCAGCCGCTCCCACGGCCACTGGTCACACCGCATTTGCGGCATACTGGTAAATAATATTGACCACAAATTTCAGTCAACAATTTTATTTACCACTGAAGGCGTCGAACACTGAGATGGCCGTCGCCCCTTTCCGAGCCTATTTTTGTGGTTTTCGATGGTGTTTTTGAGAAATATGTATGATATCAGCCCATTAAGGCTGATCGATTGCTCCGTATTTCTGGGTAGGCAGCCTTGAATAATTCACACGTGGTGGTAAAGTTTCCGGACAACCATTAATTTGACCTACGCGCCGCTAAACGGGTGATCCGCATGAACAGCACCAGCCCTTTTGACCCTGTCGGGCACGAATCAATTGCAGACGCAGTGGTCGATCAGATCGAAACCATGATCGTCGACGGCATCTTGAAGGAGGGGCGAAAACTGCCCTCCGAACGCGAACTGGCCGAAGCCATGGGTGTCTCGCGCCCGAAGCTGCGCGAGGCGCTGCAGATGCTGGAGGAACGCGGGTTGGTCAATGTCCGCCATGGCGAGGGGACATTTATCGCGCCGCTGACTGGCCGCGCCATGTCTCCGGCCCTCTTGGCGCTCTACACCCGCCACGGCAGCGCCTTTTACGATTACCTGGAATACCGCCGCGAACAGGAGGCCTTTGCCAGCCGCCTGGCAGCACAACGCGCCACGGAGTCCGACAAGGCCCGGCTACAAGATATCCTCGATGAGATGCGCAAGGCGCGGGAAGAGGATGACATTGATGCCAGCCAGGAGGCCGACTTCCGCCTGCATGCCGCCGTGGTGGACGCCAGCCAGAATACCACGCTGATCCACATGATGGCGTCGGTCTACGATCTCACTCGTCAGGGCGTGTTCTACAATCGCAAATTTCTGCGCACAATGGATGGCTCAGGCGAGAAGTTGCTGGAGCAGCACACGGAGATCGCCCAATCAATCATCGACGGTGACCCGGACCGCGCCGAGGCCGCCGCACGCCGTCACATGGATTTTGTCGAGCAATCCTTCCTCGCCGGCCAAGAGCAGCAGGCCCGCGAAACCCGCGCCGCCAAACGGCGCCAGCTGACGAAGTAGACAGGCATTGTTGCGTAAGCCGAGGCTTGAGCGAACTTCCCCTTTAGCAGGACAGACTTTCCAACAGTATCTGTCACGAGTATGCCAAGAGCTGTGAAACGGTTGCGGAATGAGCCGTGTCACGCCATTGGTCCGTGTGGCTATGGCGCATGACCCGGACCTGGATTTCCGCGGCCTGGCGACCGAATTCTCTGGCTATCAGGGTTTGGCCCAAGGACTTGATGCAGTTCATCTTGCTCTCGACGCGGCTCCTCCGATGATATCCGCTCCATCGCCCCTACAGCGAGCGGTCCAAGAAACGCGACGCGTTGGCCTGCTGCCGGTTTCGTGGACACCGAGATAAGGTGCTGAAATCAGGTGCCGCCCAATCCCATCCGACCAAACGCAGCAAGCTCTGAACAAACCCAGTTGTCTGACGGAGCAGCATGCCAAGCAGGACCTTTAGTGCCAGGCAGGCCTGATTAGCCGCCTCATTGAGCTGAAGTTGTCGACTGCGCTTGTCATTTGGCCGCGGTGTCCTAACCGTCCCAGGGTCAAACCAGATCAACAGCGATCCGCGCAGCAAAAAACTGTCATTGTAAGACGACCAATTCTTGGTCTTGTACTTCGGAGGGGCCCAACTGCTCATCGCCTCCAGCTATCACGCTGGATCCGTACAGTGAATCCTAACAGGCCATTTGCGCAACAAAGCCATTGCTGCATTACAGTGCGTGAATTCTTCAGCAAGACAATTCATCAAATTCTCCATTGGATAAACGAAACTTGCATCAATTGTTTTCGACGGATATCTCGGTTGTATATTTAATGCCATTAGGATGTTTCAATGATTGCGCCAGTTATTTTATGCGGCGGTTCCGGTACACGGTTGTGGCCTTTGTCCCGGAAATCTTACCCCAAACAATTTGTGCCTTTGACCGGTGAAACGACATTGTTTCAAAGCTCTGCCTTGCGGATGAAGGGGGCGGATTTCGCGGCGCCGGTAGTCATTACCAATTCGGACTTTCGCTTTATTGTTGTTGAGCAATTGCAGGAAGTCGGCATTGATCCCGGTGCTATCTTGATCGAACCTGAAGGGCGCAACACGGCGCCTGCGGTGTTGTCGGCGGCGCTCCACCTGCACAAAACGGACCCTGAGGCCATTATGCTGGTGGCCCCTTCTGACCATGTGGTGCCCGATATTGCGGCCTTTCAGGCGGCGGTGGAACGTGGTCTGACTGCGGTGGAACAGGGGCAGCTGGTCACCTTTGGCATCAGGCCAACGCGGCCGGAAACCGGCTATGGCTATCTGGAATTGTCTGGGCCGACCGAAGGCGAACCGATTGCTTTGCGCCGCTTCGTGGAAAAACCAGATGCGATGCGTGCCGAAGAAATGCTGGCAACTGGTGGGTTCCTGTGGAACGCGGGGATTTTCCTTTTCAAGGTAACGGACATTCTGGCCGCGTTTGAGCAGCACGCAGCGGCACTGATGAAACCTGTGTCCGATGCTGTTGATGCTGTGCAGGCTGACCTTGGTTTCTGTCGGCTGGACCCCGCCGCCTGGGCCACTGCACCGGAGTTGTCGATCGACTATGCCGTGATGGAAAAAGCCGACAACCTGTCTGTGGTTCCATTTTCCGGTGCCTGGTCGGATCTGGGCGGTTGGGATGCGGTTTGGCGTGAAGGCGAGATGGATGATCGGGGCGTCATGACATCGGGCGGGGCAACGGCGATTGATTGCACCAACAGTTTGCTGCGCTCGGACAGTGACAACCTCGAAGTGGTTGGGATTGGGTTGGAGAACGTGATCGCGGTGGCCATGAATGATGGGGTTCTGGTTGCCGATATGGGCCGGGCCCAGGACGTTAAAAAGGCGGTGGACGCGCTGAAGGCCAAAAAGGTCGCGCAGGCCACCGACTTTCCAAAGGATCACCGCCCCTGGGGCTGGTTCGAAAGCCTGGTGATAGGTGATCGTTTTCAGGTGAAGCGGATCCACGTCCACCCCGGTGCGGCCCTGTCATTGCAGTCACACCATCACCGCGCGGAACATTGGATCGTTGTTACGGGCACCGCCGAAGTGACCATTGATGATGAACTGCAGCTGGTCACAGAAAACCAGTCCGTCTTTATCCCACTGGGTGCGGTGCATCGGATGCGCAACCCCGGCAAGGTGCCGATGGTTCTGATCGAGGTGCAGACCGGCGCCTATCTGGGAGAGGATGACATTATTCGCTACGAGGATGTCTATTCCCGCGGTCAGGGGGCCAAAGGCTGAGGGCGCCTCAGCGCTTTCTATTGAGCGGGGCGCCCTGCGCAACCGGGAACGTGGCAGCCCCGCATCATGCAGGCCATTTCTCTGTTAAGGTTTTGCACTTGCGGCTAAAGCGCCGTATTTTGGCGAAAAATCCTATGAGCAGCGGAGCGGAAAGCCATGGCGCACGACGGGCAGCACCTTGATCTGACATTGTCCTCTTTTGTTTTCGACGGTTCGCACCCGTCTTTGTACCGTGATCGCATCGGTCCGGTCGAGGAGCGGGACGTGAACTATGACAACCGCTATGATTTCCACACGTTCTTTTACGACTGCTACTATGATCCGGATGCAGGCGAAGTGATCCTGATCTGCCCGAATTTGTTGAATTTCATTCGATTGGTCGAACAGGCCGAATTCCGCATCGACGGCGTGCCGACACCGGTCGGCAAGATCCGCGGTCTGTCGCGCGGCAGCGCCGTGCGCTTTGCCGCGCCCGGCCCCCAGCCCAAGACCTTCAGCTTCAGCCATCCTCTGTTTTCCGGTGAGGTGCCGATCTCGTCGATGCATCTGGATGCCTTTGCAGGAAAGAATGCGGTCTACGCAATTTCCAAGGACAATAAGCTGGATTGGATCGCCGACTGGATGCGTTATTACGTCGAAGAACACGGGGCGAATGCTTTTGTGATCTATGACAACGCATCGACCGATTACCCGATGGAGGCACTGCAGGAGACGATGCAGTCTGTCGCCGGGGTTGAGGCGACCGCGGTGGTGCGGGCCTGGTTCCCCTTTGGACCAGGTGGTGCCGGCAATACCAATTTCAATTCCAAATTCCTGCATATGACGATGGTGGAATTGGGGCGGCGGACTCTTCTGGGCAAAGCGCGGGCCGTATTGAACGTCGATATCGATGAATTGGTCTATGGTCGCAACGGGAAGACAATTTTTGATGCCACCGTGGCGTCTGAAAAAGGATACATCAGGATGAACGGTGATTGGGCCTATGCGCAGTCCGCCGCTGACGGTGAAATGATCCGCCATTCCGATCACCGGTATTTGCGCAACGAAGGCGGCCCGCAGGTGAACCGGAAATACTGTGTGGCGCCGGAAGGGCCGCTAAAGGGCAAAGCTTGGCTGACCCACCGGATCCTGTCGCGCAAGGATGAAACGGATCCCAATTTCGGCTTTTGGCACTTCCGCCGCGTGACCAACAGCTGGGATTACAACCGCGAAGAATTCGACGCGGATGCAATGCAGGTTGATGCCCGGCTGGAAGCGGCCATGGACAGGGTGTTCGGCCCCAGAGGCTGAGGGTCAGCCCTTGTGATAGCAGCGTGATTTCTGGCCGAACCCGGCCGGAGAGCACACATAGGCCGACCGTGTGTTCTTGATCTTCATTGGGGTGCCGGCTGTTTTTGTGCGGGTACTTTCCGGTGTGGCCGTACCTTCTGCCAAAACCGGGGCCGGGCTGGCGATGGCCATTGTGCCGACGCATAGGCAGACGGCTGCTGCGCGCAGGGCGCGCGCATTCAAAAATGCGGTCATGATACTGCTCCTCATCCTCGGGCGGGTGTAGCCAGATCGTTTCGACCGCTTCGCGGCTGGTGCCTGACGCAGACCCTTTTACTGGCCAAATCTTTCTATTTGGCTTCTATTTTGTAGCCGAAACAGTTCAGAATTTCCATTCTTCAACAAATGCGCGCCGGGTCGCGTTGCCGCCTGAGCACGGTGATTTTGGTCTTTTTGTTCCTTTGCAGATATTTGCAGGCTTCGCTGCCGGATTGGCGCTTGGGCCATTTGGGGCCAAGAAAAGGCCCGGCGCAAACAGCGCCAGGCCAGATTTTTCTTCTGATGCAACGGGTTGCCCCATCGTCCTGAAAGGCGGGCCGCTACGGGCGGTTCTCCGCCGATTGAATGACGGTACGGCTGTCAACGCGCCAGTCCGGCAGACCGAACCCATCAGGCCAAGGATAGACCTCGGTCTGGTTGAAGTAGACAACCGCCGTCAGCTCAGGAAAGTCCTCGGCAAGGGTCCGCACTTCGTTTTCCCAGGCGTCAATGTAATCGGCATCGCCTGAGTAGCCCAATTCGGCCACCATGATCGGCTTGTTGAACTGGCGTACCCGGTCCATGCGCGGGCCGAGGATGTCAGCGGCGGATTGTGCCCCGCCCAATTGCTGTTTCTCCCAAGCCTGCAGGCCAAAGACCGACAGGCCCACCACATCCACGTAATCGTCACCGGGGTAGTAGTCCTCCAGATCGTCATAGCCGAGCGGCGACCACATCGTTTTGATGTCCGGCGCCTGCGCCTTGCAGACATCCATCATCCGCTTGAAGGCGCTGACATAGGTGTCGGGATCCCACTTGGCCCAGATGAACTGACCGGAGTAATCCTCCATCTCCTGTGCCCAGCGGACGGTGACATCGCTGTCGAACTCACCCAATACGTTGCAGATCGAGGTCATGTTGCCGTCGTAGTCGCCCTTGTTGATGCCAGTGATCAGGCTTTCGGGCGTGTTGCGTGCGCCGCGGGTCCAAGTCCAGGGCTCCACGGTCACCAGGATATCGCGGTCTCGCTCCTTGGCGTAGTCATCGGCTGCGGGCAGGGAGTCGAGGAAAAGATCCTCCCAAGGCAGGAACAGGTGTTCGATCTGCACGTCCGGGTCATCGGCGAATGTGCCGTAGGGATCATAGACGCCAAAGGGCAGATCCCCCGGCGGTGCGGCCTGGGCCGGCAGCATTGCCAGCGCGGCCAGAAGGGCGGCCAGGCTTGCGGTGTTCGAGAATTGCAGGGTGCTAATTGAATTTTTCATCGGTCTGTCTCGTCTCTGTTCTGTGTGGCGGAGGAGAAGCCCCTCCATTGAAAGTCCAGGTGGTAGGCGAGCGTGCCGGGCGGTCCTTGCCCGGCGCCGGAGACCACGAACTCGGGCTGCGCGGCGACGATGATGCCGGTGCCCCAGGACAGCGCATAGAGGCTCTGTGCGCCTTTGCCGCCAAGCGCGGCGGCCATCACGGCCACCAGCGCGCCGCTGGCGGCCAGCTGGGTGGCGCTGGCCAATGGGCGTGTTAGCGGCGAGATGCCGTTTTCCCGCAGATGCTGCAGGAAGATAATTGCAAAGAGCAGCGTATAGACCGCTGCATTGATCAGGGTGAGGATGATGAAACCGGCAGAGTTTTGAAGATTGCCGACCAGCAAGGCGGGCAGTGCTGCGGCAAGGGCCAATGCGAAATAGGGCAGCAGTACGCGGGCGGGCAGCGGGGCGGCGGTGCCGCCTTTTGGGGTCACGCGGAAATCCACGAACCCTCCGCGCAGCCAGTCCCAGACCGCCATCGTGCAGCCCAGCAGCACCCATGGCCATTGCGCGCAAGCAAACAGGGCGCGCTCCCAGCTGAGCACCTTGGCGTTATAGGGCCGCAGGAACCCGTCGGACCGCATCAGATAGACAAATATCACCACCATCACCGTGGCCGGAATGGAATGCATCAGGAAGGCGGGGAAGGTGACACCGGCAAAACGGATGTCCAACACCAGCGCCAGAATGGGGAAGGTGAACATCATCGCCATCAGCAGCGCGAAGACAGGATACCACAGCTGACACAGCAGGAATTGGAACCGCAGCCGCGGCGTCAGCCCTTTCAAATAGCGCGGCGTATAGGTCAGCAGCAGCGTTGTCAGGCTGCGCGACCATTGGAATTCCTGGGTGACCAGATCCGACATACAGGCCGGCCCCGCACCATGGGCAATGGCACGCGCCGCATGGGCGCCGCGCCAGCCGCCGGAATTCATGATCATGGTGGTCGAGTGATCCTCGGCCAGCTCCGGTCCCAGCCCACCCACGTCGCGAAGCGCACGGGTGCGCACGGCATAATGCGATCCGATGCACATCGGGGCCCAGCCGTTGGAATATCCCATCTGAATGCCGCCGTGGAACGGCGCCTCGGCATAGAGACGCATCCGTGCCGCCCAGCTGTCATCGGCGTTGCTGGAGCATACTGAGGGCGCGCTGACATAGCCTGCTCTGGGGTCATCAAATCCTTCCAGAATAGCCTGCAGATAGCCCGGTTGCGGAACGTGATCAGCGTCCAGCTGCGACACCACATCATAGGCGGCATAGCCATAGTGGTCATAGAAATAGGCAAGATTGCCTTCCTTGCAGCGGGTGCGGCGTGGCCATTCGCGGCGGTGATAGGCCTCTACCCCTTTGCGGGTTGAAACCTGCACACCATGGGCGCGGCACCAGGCGAGTGTTTCGCTGTCCGGGTCCTCATCGGCGAGCCAGGTGTCATGCGCCGGTCCCTGGGCCAGCATCGCCTCAAGTGTTTCGCGCACCACGGCAAAAGGTTCAGCCGGGGTTTTGGTGGTGACCATTGCCACCCGCAAGGGCCCCTGCGTGGCGGCCCGCGCCGGTGTGGCCCGGCTGTTGAGAAAGAAGCCCATGAAATAGGCGGCCATGAAATAGACCCAGAACACGGCGGCGGAAACCGTCCAGTAGCGCAGGGCGCCGACATTGTGTTCGGGGCGCAGCCACCAGAGCCAGAAAAACCCCGCCGCGATCAGCCACAACAGCACGCAGGCAGCGTATTTCAGCCGCTGTCTGCCGGTCAGCCCATTGGGCAGGGTGCTGTTATGCCGGGATTCGCGCATTTGTCTCCTCCATTGGCGGTGTCAGCCCGAAACTGGGAGCGGCGTCGCGGATGATCTGGATCAGGTCCGGGCAGCGGGCTTCAAACCCGATCACCCGTGCTGCGCGCGACGGATCGGCAAGAAGGGCAGGCGGGTCGCCGGCACGGCGCGGTGACATGTTGTAAGGCACGGTGACACCGGTGGCCTGACGCACCGCATCCAGCACTTCGAGAACGGTGTGGCCCTGACCGCTGCCAAGGTTCAGCGCGCAGCTTTCGCCGCCGTCGTTCAGATAATCCACCGCCTGCAAATGGCCGCGGGCGAGGTCGCTGACATGAATATAGTCCCGTTCGCAGCTGCCATCGCGGGTGGCATAGTCCGCGCCAAACACGTCCAGCGGCCCACGCTGACCGGCCGCCGCCATCAGGGCCAGCGGGATCAGATGGGTTTCGGGGTCGTGGCATTCGAACAGCTCTCCGTCGGGATCAGCGCCTGCAGCATTGAAATAGCGCAGCGCCACATGCCGGATACCATGCGCGGATTCGAAATCCTTGAGCATCTGTTCGCAGATCAGTTTGGTGCGCCCATAGGGGTTCACCGGGTTCTGTGCCGTGTCTTCGGTGATCGGCATTCGCTCCGGAATGCCGTAGGTCGCGCAGCTGGATGACAGGATCACCTTGGTCACACCGGCTGCGGTGCAGGCGGCAAGAAGCGAGGTCATGCCGCCAACGTTGTTTTGATAGTAAAGCGCAGGGTTGGCCATGGATTCCCCGACATAAGCCGAGGCTGCAAAATGCATCACCATGTCCACCTTATGCGCCTGCAAGGCCGCCTGAACTGCCACTGTATCCTGTAGATCAGCCACCACGAGCGGGCCCCATTTCACCGCCTCCCGGTTGCCAGTTGACAGATTGTCCAGCGTCACCGGCAAATGGCCGGCTTCAGACAGGGCCTTGCAGGCGTGGCTTCCAATGAAGCCGGCGCCGCCAGTCACCATTATGGGGGACCGCTCAGTCATGAGCGTGCTGCGACTTCCAGCGGCGCCGACTCTCCCAGACCGCTCTGAAAGTAACGAATGGTGCGCACCAACCCGTCCTCCAAAGCCACCTTGGGAGCCCAGTTGAGCTTTGACATCGCCTCCCCGATATCGGGTTTGCGTTGCTTCGGATCGTCTTCTGTTGCCTCCAAAAAGCTGAGTTGTGAGCGCGACTGCGTGAGCCGCAGAACCCGTTCTGCCAATTCCAGAACGGTGAATTCACCAGGGTTGCCAATATTCACCGGAGTCGGTGCGATACCTTCGGCCGCCATCAGCGCCTCGATCCCGTTCAGCAGATCATCGACATAACAAAAGGATCGGGTCTGATCGCCAGTGCCGTAGATGGTCAGCGGATCGTCTTTCAGGGCCTGACTTATGAAATTGGTGACAACCCGACCGTCCGCCGGGTCCATCTGCGGTCCATAGGTGTTAAAGATACGGGCAATGCGGATGTCGGTGCCATGACGGTCATGGTAGTCATGAAAGAGGGTTTCGGCGGCGCGCTTGCCTTCGTCATAGCAGGCGCGGGGGCCGAACGTGTTCACATTGCCAAGATAATCCTCCGGTTGCGGGCTGATCTTCGGGTCGCCATAGACTTCGGACGTTGACGCCTGAAACACCCGTGCGCCCTTTTCGCGCGCCAGATCCAGCGCATTCAGTGCGCCTATCACGCAGGTCATCATCGTATGCACCGGATCCGCCTGATATTTCGGCGGCGATGCGGCGCAGGCCAGATTGTAGATCTCATCCACGGCTACGGGCAGCGGATAAGGTTTGATCACGTCATGCTCGTAAAAGCTGAAGTCACGATGCGCCAAGAATGGTGCAATATTATCCAGGTTGCCGGTTTGTAGATTGTCCAGGCACACCACCCGGTGGCCCTGGTTCAGCTTGCGCTGGCATAGGTGCGAGCCCAGAAATCCAGCCCCGCCCGTTATGACAATTGTCTTCTTTTGCTGGCGGGCTCTTGCCAAAGAGACAATCCCACCCTTTCCGAATAGTTGCGATACCATGCGCACTCCCCCAAGTTCGCGGCATCACCAAAAAGATACTCCAAGTTCGCTTCTGCCCGGTGCAGTCGCGCCTTTTACGGCCGGCGCCATCTGCAGCTTTCTTAAATCGGATTATTGATGTCGTCCGACTTTGACGGAATCCCCCTTTGCGATGCGCAGGTCTAAAGCTTTGCTCCCTCAAATCGCTTATTTACTGTGCCTTACGACCTAGAAAAGTTTTATGCTACTTCAAGGAAAATTGTCTTCTTTCGGAAAGACATGGTTAACCCGCAGTCCCCGAATCTAGGTCGCGCGGCTGCGTTGTTTGCATTTTTTAGTTTTTAATAACAGGCATTTAGAATGATTTTGGCGCGGCCTTTCCTTGCTCGAAACCGAGTGGGCCTGTCGTGAGTCTGCTCGATTTTTGACACTTCAGAGTCAGGTCGGGAATTTACTTCACAACCTTAAGTCACTGCGGCCTGCGGCCATTTGCTGCAAGTGAAAAGGAAGCCCTTGCGAGGTCTAGCTCATTTTATCTATAAAATAGAAAATGGCGCATCCGCGCGCTGGTGTTTATCTATTATTGTGCAGGAGTACCCATGCTGGACGCATGCCCCATCCGGACCGACTGGACCCGCAACGAAGCGGAGAAGCTCTATAATCAGCCCTTCATGGATCTTCTGTTTCAGGCGCAAAGCGTTCACCGTGAGCATTTTGATCCCAATCAGGTGCAGCGTTCCAAGCTGCTCAGCATCAAGACCGGTGGCTGCGCCGAAGACTGCGCCTATTGCTCGCAATCGGCCCGCAACGGTGCGCAGCTGTCCGCCTCAAAGCTGATCGAGGTGGAGCGTGTGATCGCAGAGGCCCGCAAGGCCAAGGATGGCGGGGCGACCCGTTACTGCATGGGGGCAGCCTGGCGGTCGCCCAAAGACCGCGACATGGCCGCGCTCGAGGCCATGGTGCAGGGTGTCAAAGATCTCGGCATGGAGACCTGCATGACGCTGGGCATGCTGGAGGAGGATCAGGTCTTTCGGCTGCGGGACGCTGGCCTGGACTATTACAACCACAATATCGACACCTCGGAACGCTACTATTCCGAGATCATCTCTACCCGGACATTTGCTGATCGCATCGACACGCTGAACCGGGTGCGCGAGGCGGGTATCAAGGTCTGCGCAGGCGGTATTGTTGGCATGGGCGAACAACAGATGGACCGTATCGACATGCTGCTGGCGCTGGCCACACTGGACGAACACCCGGATTCCGTTCCGGTCAATATGCTGATCCCGATTGCGGACACCCCGCTTGCAGATGTGAAACCTCTGGACCCGATCGAATTTGTGCGCACCATCGCGCTGGCCCGCATTCTGATGCCCAAATCGCATGTGCGCCTGTCGGCAGGCCGCACCGATATGTCGGATGAATTGCAGGCCATGTGTTTCTTTGCTGGCGCCAATTCGATCTTTGTTGGTGATACGCTGCTGACCGCCGACAACCCCGAAGAGGACAAGGACGGCGCGCTGTTCTCGCGTCTTGGCATCACCGCCATGGCGGCTGGCTGCGACGGCAGCAAATGAGCAGCTCCTTCCCGCGCCACACCCGTGCGCTGGAAACCCTGAAGGCCCGTGGCCGCTACCGGCAGTTGCTGCCGCGCGCGGGGCATGATTTTGCCTCTAACGATTATCTGGGGCTGGCGGGGTCCGATGTGCTGCGCGATGCGGCGGCTGAGGCCCTTGGTCGCGGCGTGCCCGTAGGGGCAGGGGGGGCGCGGCTGCTGCGTGGCAATGACCCGGAACATCAGCTGTTAGAGCAGGAGGCAGCGGCCTTTTTCGGGACCGAGGCTGCCCTGTTCATGGGCGGTGGGTTTCAGGCCAATCTGGCAATCTTTTCGACCCTGCCGCAGCAGGGCGACCTTGTGCTGTATGACGCGCTGATCCACGCCAGCACCCATGATGGTATGCGGTTGGGGCGGGCTGATGCGCGTGCCTTTTCCCATAACGACACTGCGGCTGCGGCGCAGGCGATAACGGACTGGCGCGAGGCAGGCGGCTCCGGGCAGGTCTGGATCGCGGTCGAGGCGGTTTATTCCATGGATGGCGACCTGGCGCCGCTGAAGACCCTGAAGGCGCTTTGCGACCGCGAGGGGGCCGTGCTCTTGGTCGATGAGGCCCATTCGACCGGGGTTTTTGGCGATGCGGGGCGCGGATTGGGTCATCGGATGGCGCAGTCTGCGAATGTTGTGTCCCTGCATACGTGCGGTAAGGCGTTGGGCGGTTCCGGCGCGCTGATCTGCGGGGCTGCACCGCTCATCGATATGCTGATCAACAAGGCGCGCGCCTTTATCTATGCAACCGCCCCCTCGCCGCTGAACGCTGCATTGGTGCGCGCGGCACTGCGTGAACTTTCGCATAATCCTGCCCGTCAACTGGACGCCTGGGGCAATATCACCCACGCCCACGCGGAGGCCGGGCGCCTGTGCGGTATCAGCGGTCTGACCAGCCAGATCCTCCCCATTGTGATTGGCGATGACAAGGGCTGTATGGCCGTGGCCGCCACGTTGCAGGACCGGGGATTTGATGTGCGCGGCATCCGCCCGCCCACCGTTCCGCGCGGCACATCGCGCCTGCGCCTGTCGATCAGCAAAAACACCTCGCGCGCAGTGATCACCGAACTGTTCTCAACCCTCGCCCCGCTACTGGAGGAGATCCGCCCATGAGCACCATCATCGTCGCCGGAACCGACACCGGCATTGGCAAGACAGTCTTTTCGGCCGGGCTGGTACAGGCGCTGGGCGCCACCTACTGGAAACCGGTGCAATCGGGTATCGAGGCCGAGACCGACAGCCGGACGGTCGAACGCCTGTCTGGTCGGCCAGTTCTGGCAGAAGGCTACCTTCTTGAGTTGCCCGCCTCGCCGCATCTGTCGGCGGAGGCTGAAGGGGTAGAGATATCCATGGAGGCCCTGCCGTTACCCGAACTGGATGGCGTGCTGGTTGCTGAAGGGGCAGGCGGGCTGATGGTGCCACTGAACCGGCGCGACCTTTATATTGATCTGCTGGTCCGATGGGGGGCACCGGTGGTGCTATGCGCGCGCACGCAGCTGGGTACGATCAACCATACGCTCCTGTCGCTCAAAGCGCTGCGCGACCATGGCTGCACCGTGGTTGGGGTGGCCTTTATCGGTGACAGTGAACCCGAGGTCGAACAGACCATATGTGACTTTGGGAATGTGGCCCGGTTGGGGCGTTTGCCGATGTTGGCTGAGCTTAACTCTGCCGCTTTGGCCGAAGTCTTTGCAGAAGCCATCGATCTGACCCTTGTAACAAAGGCATTGGCCCAATGACCCCGCTGGAATTTGACCAGAAACACCTCTGGCACCCTTATACCAACGTCACCAAGCCGGGCCGCACCTTTGTGGTGGCCGAAAGCGAAGGTGTGCATATCACGCTGGAGGACGGCACCCGGCTGATCGACGCCATGTCATCGTGGTGGTGCATGATGCACGGTCATAAGCACCCGGTCATTACCCGCGCCATTCACGATCAGCTCGACACGCTGCCGCATGTGATGTTCGGCGGGCTGACCCATGCGCCGGCTGTGGATCTTGGCCGTAAGCTGCTGGAGATCACGCCGGAAAGCCTGACGCGGATATTCTACTGCGACAGTGGCTCTGTGTCGGTCGAGGTGGCGATGAAAATGGCGGTGCAATACCAGCATGCCCTCGGCTTTGCGGGCCGCAGCCAGTTCGCCACTGTCCGGTCGGGCTATCACGGCGATACCTGGAAGGCGATGAGCGTCTGTGACCCTCACACCGGAATGCACCACCTGTTTCAGGGCGCGATGAGCGTGCAGCACTTTGTTTCGCGCCCGCCCATTCGGATCAATGACGACTGGATCGACGATCCTGCCCGCAACGGGCTGGCTGAGTTGCGACAGGTGCTGGAGACGGGCCGCGAGCGCATTGCCGCCTTCATTCTGGAACCCATCGTGCAGGGCACCGGCGGGATGTATTTCTATCACCCGGAATACCTCAACCAGGCGCGCGCAATCTGTGATGAGCTGGGGATCCTGCTGATCTTTGACGAGATTGCCACCGGGTTTGGTCGTACCGGGGAACTGTTCGCTACCGATTTCTGCAAGGTGGAGCCGGATATCATTTGCCTCGGCAAGGGGCTGACTGGCGGTCATATCTCCTTTGCGGCGACGATGACAAATGACCGGGTGGCGCAGGGCATTGGCGGCGGCAATCCGGGCATCTTCATGCATGGGCCCACCTATATGGGCAACCCGCTGGCCTGCGCGGCGGCCAAGGCCTCGCTTGATATTCTGACCGGGCAGGACTGGCGCGGGCGTGTGTGCGAGATCGCTGATCAGATGAGGGTTGAACTGGCCCCGGCACGCGATCTTCCCAATGTGGCTGATCTGCGGGTGCTGGGCGCCATTGGCGTGATTGAAATGAAACACCGGGTTTCTGCTGACGCGGCCCATATGCTGGCCAAGGAGATGGGCGTTTTCCTGCGTCCCTTTGGCACCAATATCTACACCATGCCGCCCTTTATCACATCGCCCGATCAGCTGAGCGAGATCACCGCCGGCATGCTGCGTCTGGCGCGGGAGCTCTGATAATGGAGGCGCGCTGGATCAGGCAGGCGGGGGCGGCCGAGGCCATAGTGGTCTTTGGTGGCTGGGCCGTGGGGCCAGATGCCTTTGCACATCTGGCCGGGCCGCAGGATCTGTTGTTTGTCGCTGATTATCGCAACCTTGATGCTGAGCTGCCGGAATTGACCAGTTACAAGCGCGTGTCGCTCATGGCCTGGTCCTTTGGTGTTGCCTCTTATGGGCATTGGCAGCGCGGACGTCCTGATCCCTTTGCGCGCAAAGTGGCGGTCAGCGGCAGCCTGACCCCGGTGAACCGCCTGACCGGTATTCCGCCGGTTGCCATGGCGCGTACGGTGCAGGCGCTTGATCATGCCAGTTATCAGCAGTTCCTGAGCCGGGTGTTCAATGCAACCCAGCCCGATACGGCGCTGGATGTGTGTGACCGGCGGGCCGAGTTGAACGCCGTAGCCCTGCGCGGGGACGCAGCTGAGCCCGGCTTTGACCGGGTGCTGATCGCCAAAGGCGACCGGATTTTTCCACCCCAGAACCTGCGGCGTGCCTGGGCGGGCGGGCCCCTTCGCGAAATTGACGGCCCCCATGCGCCCTTTGCGCAGTTCGAAACATGGGAGGATCTTCTTGCATGAAGGATCATTCGGCCCCTTGGTTTGATCACAACAGAATCCGCCGTAGCTTTCGCCGCGGGCAGGCGACTTATCATCGCCATGCGGTCGCACAGCAGGAAATCGCCCGGCGGTTGGTAGCGATGCTGACGGAAGCCGGGGCGCCAGGCCGGTTTGACACCGCAGCTGAGTTTGGCTGCGGCACCGGATTGCTGACCGGGCAATTGCTGGATCAGTTCGATATCGACTATCTGACGCTCAACGATCTGGTGCCGGAAGCTGCGCCAGAGCTGGCGCAGATCATCCAGCAGGCAAATGTTACAACAGAGTTTGCAGCCGGCCCGATTGAGGCGATCAATCTACCGGATCAGCTGGACCTCATCACGTCGGCTTCGACCGTGCAATGGGTGGCGGATATCCCGGCTCTGATGACCCGGTTAAGGCACCACCTGCGCCCCGGGGGTTGGCTGGCGCTGTCCGGTTTTGGCCACCGGCAGTTTCAGGAGTTGCGGACACTGGGATCGGCTGCCGCCGCCCCCAGCTATGTCGATGCGGATGAGTGGCGAGATGTGCTGCCGGTTGGACTGGAAGTGATTGCCGTCGCACAGGCGCCTGTTGTGCTAGAGTTTGCCTCGGCAATAGAGCTGCTAAGACACCTGCGCGAAACAGGTGTGAACGGCCAGGCCGACGGGCGCTGGAGCCGGTCAACACTGACGGAATTTGAGGCGCGCTACCGGGCGCGGTTCGGTCACAACGGTCAACTGCCGCTCACCTATGATGCGGTTTGGGTCATTGCCCGGCGTCAGGGCTGACGCTCCACCGCAGTTCGGGCAATATGCCCCCTTTGCCTTCTCTTTGATCAAAGCCAATGTGGCCGGGTGATTCCTGTGGCTACAGTCGGCCCACCACTCGAAACGTCAGGAGACCGATATGGCAGAATGGGGAGAATTCAGCGCCGCCCTTGCGGTCTTTCTGCTGAGCCATGCCATCCCCGTGCGTCCGCCTGTGCGGCCCTGGTTGGTCGCGCATCTGGGGCTGAAGGGATATTTTGTCGCCTATAGTGTTTTGTCCGTTGTCATTCTGGTCTGGCTGGTCGGCGCCGCGCAGCGGGCGCCTTTCGTGGCGGTGCTGCCCCATTGGGAGGCTTGGCGCTGGGCGCCGCTGCTGATCATGCCTTTGGCCTGCTTACTGGCCGCTGGCGGTATGGCGGCGCAGAACCCGCTCAGTTTTGGGGGGCTGGGTAAGCGGCCCTTCAATCCTGAATACCCCGGCATTTTGGCGGTCAGTCGCCATCCTTTGCTGGCGGCGATGGCCTTATGGGCGGGGGCGCATCTTCTGGCCAATGGCGATTTGGCTCATGTGATCCTGTTTGGCCTGTTCGTCGGCTTTGCGGTGATGGGCATGGGGTTGATCGACCGGCGCAAGAAACGAGATCTGGGCGATACCGACTGGACCCATTTGTGTCACAAGACCGCGTGGTTCCGTCTCTCTGCACTGCGGCTGTATCCGCTTCAGGCTGCGGCTGCGATGGCTGCCTATCTGGCCCTTTTGTTGCTGCATATGCCGATCATCGGCTATAGTCCCCTGCCATGATCGTGTTAGGACAAAGGGTCTCGGCTGCGGCCTGAAAGAAAGAATGACGACATGAAATTGGCCTATGTAAAAACCGAAGAACGCGGTGCTACCGATCTGTTAATGACCCAGTTGGCAGAGCGGTTGAAGGCCCGTGGGCTGCGGCTCGCAGGGATCGTGCAGACCAACACGGAATGTTACGACAGCCGCCTGTGTGACATGGATGTGCAGATCCTGCCCGAGGGTGAGACGGTTCGCATCTCGCAATCTCTGGGGCCGGGCGCGCGCGGTTGCCGCCTGAACCCGGAGGCGCTGGAGCTGGCGGTTGAACAGGTCACGCGCGGGCTGCAATCAGCGGATCAGCCGCAGCTGATGATCGTCAATAAGTTCGGCAAACACGAGGCCTCGGGCCGCGGTCTGCGCCCGGTAATCGCTGAGGCGCTGTCGCTCGGTCTGCCGGTGATCAGCGGTGTGAACGCGCTGAACGAAGACGCATTTCGGGAATTTTCCGACGGCGTCGCCGAAGAGGTGCCCGCCGACTTGGATCAGCTGGAAGCCTGGGCCTTTGGCGCCTTGGACGCGTGTGAAGACTGAATGGGATTGTTTCTGATTTCAGATGTTTAAGAGCGATAACAACCCGGAGGTATCCGGGCCAATTGCCCGCATCCACCATTCGTCCGATACTCTGAGAGAGGAAGAATGGTGGGCGACCCTGGAATCGAACCAGGCGTGCGTCTCCGCGAGGGAGTTACAGTCCCCTGCCACACCTTGCGGCCTGTCGCCCACTAGCAGGTCAGTGTTGACCTGCTGTGGAGGGGTGATTACTAGCGCGCCTAAGGGGCGTCAACAGGAAAATCGCAAGTTTTTCTAAGGTGCCCGAAATTCCTGTCGCTGGAGCGGATCATGAGCAAGAAACCCAAGTGGGTCGTCGAAAAAGAACAACAAAAAAAATCGGCTGCGGCTGAGACGGTCTGGCTGTTTGGCCTGCATGCGGTGCGTGATGCGCTGCTGAACCCCGAGCGTGAAAAACTGCACCTGATGGTGACCCCGAATGCACAGGTAAAACTGGCTGATGCCATTGCTGAGGCCGGGATCGAACCCGAGGTGGTTGACCCGCGCAAGTTCAAGCCGCCCCTTGATCCCAACTCGGTCCACCAGGGCGCGGTGCTGGAAGTGAAGCCGTTGAACTGGGGCGGTCTGGCGGAAAACTGCATCGGCCGCGAAGCGCCGCGGGTGCTGCTGCTGGACCGGGTGACCGATCCGCATAACGTCGGCGCGATTCTGCGCTCGGCCGAGGTGCTGGGCGCCAGCGCGGTGATCGGCACCCGTCACAATTCTGCACCGGAAACCGGGGCGCTGGCCAAAACCGCCAGCGGGGCGCTGGAACGCCAACCCTATCTGCGGATGCGCAATCTGGCTGACACCATTGTTGAGCTGCAGAATATGGGATTTATCGTCCTCGGCCTCGACGGCGAAGCAGAGGAGACGATCGAGACCGTGCTGGAGGGCCGCAAGGACCGGCCTGTGGCGCTGGTGCTGGGGGCTGAAGGGCCCGGCCTGCGCGAAAAAACCAAGGCCACCGTCGATCAGCTGGTCAAAATTGACGCGGCCGGCGGCTTTGGCTCGCTCAACGTCTCAAATGCTGCGGCCATCGCCCTATATGCATCTGTAGCGCGCTAAAGACAGGCGAAGAGATGCCCGGAAAGATTCTGACCTGCTGTTACTGTGGCGCCCGAAGCATGTTTGCTCCGGGCCCTCAGCACACTTTGGCCTGTGGCACCTGTGGTGCGCCGCTGAAGGCGCAAAAGCCGCGCCCGCAAGCAAAGCCCAGAGCCGTGCACCCGGAACGATCCGGTGCGGCGGCCGTGCCACTGAAGGTGAGGAAAGAGCCCAAGAAGACAAAGAAAAAGCGCAAGAAGTCGTTGTTCAAAAAGGTTATGTCCGAAGCCTTTGACGTGATAGAGGACATTTTCGACTGACTGTGCTGTCACATCCCGATCACAACTGCGTAAGGGCCCTAGGATTGCCCCGCCGCTTTGGCGCATATTACGGAATGTCCGCTCACCGTGACACACCAGATAATGCGACCACCTGACGGAGCCCCGGTTTGACTATCCGCGCCCTATTCCTGGCAGTTTTTGCCGCCTGTGCAGCCCATGCCGTCCCTGCCTCGGCGGATGAACCGATGTTCTACGGGCAGGAAGGCGTGGCAATTGGCGGCTACGATACCGTGTCCTTCTTTGCTGGCGACCGCCCGGTCAAGGGGCGTGATGATTTCGCCGTCATGTGGAAGGGCGTCGTCTGGCACTTTTCCTCGGCGGGCAATCAGGAGGCTTTCGAATCCAATCCGCGGGCCTATGCGCCCCGGTTTGGCGGCTATTGTGCCTATGCCGTTTCACAAGGCTATCTGGCGTCCGGAAGCCCCCAGGATTGGCAAATCGTGGATGGGCAGCTGTATATTCTGCACAACGGGCCGGTTCACCACATGTGGCAGACCGAAGCGGCTGATCTGATCGCACAGGCGACGGGAAATTGGCCCGAGGTCTTGCGGGACTAGGTGTCATTCTCACGAAATTGAGAGGCCACCTTTAAACCGTCACAAAAAATGCCATATTAGATACTGACTGCGGATTGGAACTCCCGCAGATCTTTTTCACTGTCCCTCGTTCCAGACCTTGCGCCCGGTGTTTCCGGGCGCTTTTTTTGTCACTGGGCATCGCCGCCCGGCGGCGCTAGGGTTTCCCAATGACAGAGTATAGCGACGCGTTTTTAAAGCAGGTTTTGCAGCGGGCCAAAACGGTTGCAGTGGTTGGGGTATCTATGAACCCGGTGCGGCCCAGCTATTTCGTAGCCCGCTATCTGTCTCTCAAAGGTTTCAAGGTCATCCCGGTTAATCCGGGTCATGCCGGAGCATTGCTTTTTGGGCAGACCGTGCGGGCCCGCCTGTCAGATATCGAGGATGCGGTGGACATGGTCGATATTTTCCGCCGCTCCGAGGCGGTTCTGGACATCGTTGATGAAGCTCTGGAGCATTTCCCCCAGTTGCAGACCATCTGGATGCAAATTGGCGTTGAACACCCGGTGGCGGCGGCAAAAGCCGAAGCGCGCGGGGTTGCAGTCGTTCAGAACCGCTGTCCGAAAATTGAATATCAAAGGATGTTCGGGGAATTGCGTCTGGGTGGTTTTGCGACAGGCGTTATCTCGTCAAAGCTCTAGCCTGCCATGCTTATTCGTTGGCCGCTTCGCATTCGGCGAAATGTAGGTATTGGTTCAACAGCGAGATGAGCTGTGCCTTGCGAAAAGGTTTGCCCAGCGTATCGGTCATGCCAGCTTGAAAACAGGTTTTTTCGTGTTCGGGCATGACATTGGCCGAGAGGGCGATGATCGGTGTTAGCTGGTTTGGTCCGGCCGTACCGCGAATGCTGCGGGTGGCCTCCAAGCCGTCCATGACCGGCATCTGAATATCCATGAAAATGAGGTCGAACCGCTCGCGCGCGCAGATTTCAACCGCCTGTTGACCGTCTTCAACGACCACCGGCAGCACGCCTGTTGACTGCAGGAAACGGCTGGCGATCAAGAGATTGGTCTTGTTGTCATCCGCTACCAGCACCCGTGCGCTGGAGAAATCCCCTGCGACCTGTGTCGGGTTAGAGTGTTGTGTTGCGCTGGCTTCCGCTTCGACCAGCGGAAAAGTGAACCAGAAGGTGCTACCGAATCCGGCCGTGCTGTTCACTCCGATTTCACCGTCGTGAAGTTCAACAAGTTCCTTGGAAATCGACAGGCCCAGTCCGGTCCCGCCGTATTTGAGGGACGTGGTTTTACTGGCTTGCTCAAACTTGTTGAAGATCCGTCCCTGTTCCTCTTTGCTCAGCCCAATGCCATCATCTGCGACTTCAACGCGAACCTGGCCATCGCGGCTGGTTATTTGGGTGTGGACGTTGCCACCTTGGCTGAATTTGATCGCATTGCTCAGCAGGTTGGTGACGACCTGAGTCAAGCGTACCGGATCGGCCGTGATCGCAACGGGCAGTTTCGGATCCACGGTGCAGCTAAGGGTGACATCGTTGTTGGTGGCCTGCGCCGATAGGGCCTGAACAACAGGTTTGACGATCTGGCTGGGCGGAAAGGCGACTGGTTCCAGCTCCATTCCCGTGGCTTCAATCTTGGAGAAATCCAGAACGTCATTGATCAGCCGCATCAGCGTTCCGCCCGAGGCGCGGGCGACCCCAAGCAGTTCTTGCTGGTCGGCGCTCATCTCAGTCTCTTCCAACAGCTGAAAAACCCCGGAAAGGCCGTTCAGCGGGGTGCGGATTTCGTGGCTCATTTTGGCCATGAAATCGGTCTTTGCCTGATTGGCTTCATCGGCCTCCCGCTTGGCTTGTTCCACCTGCAGTGTTGCCAGGTTCATGTCCTTGAAGAAAACCAAAACCACGCAGGAAAACATGATTGAAAACATCGCCATGGAGACCGCCGTCCAGCTGTAAACCGTCACGTTTCCAAGAACCAAGTAATTCAAACAGACTGCTGCGAGCGTAAACCATCCGGCGCGCACGCCAAAAATGAGCGTGCTCAAAATGGGAATTCCCGCAAGAAACATCGAAGCCTGCCAAAGCTCCCCGGAGAACGAAAGAGACAGCCCATTTAGATTGAGAAATGTAAATCCGACCAGCATACCGCCGCCCCAAGTCAGCGTGCCGGTTTTACGGATAATGGCGGGCACCATCAACATCAGGCAGGGACCGAACAGAACCCAAATCGCGAGGGTTGGTGATATGGCGTAGAGTTCAAGGAAAGGAAGGGCGCCGCCCAGCAGACCGCTGACTCCCATCATACCAGCCATGGCACAGACGATGCGCCGCTGGACCGATAGCATACGCTTCTCCATCTGAACTTCCGGCCAGAAGTAAAGATAGAGGCACTGCGCGGTGGTTTTGCAATGTAGTAAAGCGGAGTTCATATTCACTTTTCTTGGCAGGCCCGAAAATTATGCCTTGCCAAGGTTTAAAATATGTAACCAAGCTTACTTTGGGTTAAGCGTCCGGGCGCGCAGCCTTTTCCGCGATGCCACTGATGCCCTGACGCTGCGCCAGCTCGGCCAGAACATCCTGAATCGCCACATCACGCGCTGCCAGCATCACCAGGAAATGATAGAGAACGTCAGCGCCTTCGCTGGTCAGTTTCTCCCGGTCGCCCTTGACCGCTTCGATGATGGCTTCGATGGCCTCTTCGCCGAATTTCTCGGCGCATTTTTCTGGGCCTTTGGCCAACAGTTTGGCCGTCCAGCTGCTGGAGGGATCAGCCCCTTTGCGGGCGTCGATTGTCGCGGCGAGATCTTCAAGAATGCTCATGGCGCTCTCCTCAGTTGCGGCGCATCGGAATGCCGGCGGCGGCCATGTGATCCTTGGCCTCCTGAATGGTGTATTCGCCGAAATGGAAGATGGAGGCCGCCAGCACGGCGCTGGCGCCGCCTTTGGTCACCCCTTCGACGAGGTGGTCGAGGGTGCCAACGCCGCCGGATGCAATCACCGGTACATTCACCGCATCGGAAATGGCTTTGGTCAGCGGCAGGTTGAACCCGGCCTTGGTGCCGTCCCTGTCCATCGAGGTGAGCAGGATTTCCCCCGCCCCCTTGGCGACCACGGTCTTGGCAAATTCCACCGCATCAATGCCGGTGGGTTTGCGCCCCCCATGGGTGAAGATTTCCCAGCGGCCCGGTTCGACGGTTTTGGCATCAATGGCGCAGACGATGCACTGGCTGCCAAACTGGTCTGCCGCCTCGGCGATCACATCTGGATTGGCGACAGCGGCTGAGTTGAACGAGACCTTATCGGCGCCGGCCAGCAACAGTGCACGTACGTCATCGCGCGTGCGGACCCCGCCACCTACGGTGAGCGGCACGAAACACTGTTCGGCCGTGCGCCGGACCACATCAAACATGGTGCCGCGGTTTTCGTGGGTGGCATGGATGTCGAGAAAACAGATCTCGTCCGCACCGGCCGCGTCATAGGCCTTGGCGCTTTCCACGGGATCGCCTGCATCGCGCAGGCCGACAAAATTGACGCCCTTGACCACACGGCCATCGGCGACATCGAGACAGGGGATGATACGGGTCTTCAGCATGAAGGCCTTATGGACCGGAAAGCGGCGTGAGGGAAGGGGTTAGGAGTGCGAAAGGGAAGGGGGCGCTGCCCCCTCTTGAGCCCGGCCAGGCTCAATTCACCCCTGGAGTATTTGGGAAAAGATGAAGCTGGGAAAATTCAGCCCTTCCGGGCGATGCGCCGCATCCCGTCACGCACAATGAGTATGTGGAACGGCATCACCGCCGCAAGATAGGCGCGGCCAAAGATGTTGTTGCAATGCACCCAAGTGGCCATGTGGATCTGCCCGCCAGCGCGATGTATGCAAATTCGAAAGTTGAGGTGGCGGTCATCGGTGCCAAGGATCATCTCCTCGTGGTCTTCATGGACGACCGGGAAAATGGCGCCGCTCCCTTCGCCGGATGTATCAGTCTTCAGACCAAAGGGGCGCAGCAAGAGATTGCGCAGATCCAAAAGGGATTTTGCCCAGAAGGGCATCGACAAAGCACATTGCGCTGCGGCACACGGGCTGAGACTGCTTGCAACCGCGTGGCCGTCGATGAAATCGCCGGGCTGGACTTGCGCCCAAAGACGCGAGTGGTGGGGGAGCGGCGTTTTGGAGTAGGTGACCATGCTGTTCACGCGGACCTTTTGTCGAAATATGCAGCCAACAAACATCAAAACACCGCGCCCCTAAAGGAGACGCGGTGCCGCAGGTCACTGAGTTAATTTGGGTCGTTAGGCCTTGAGCGTGGCCAGTGCCTCGGACAGGTCGATTGCGCCATCATAAAGCGCGCGGCCCGAGATGGCGCCGTTGAGGTCAGCACCGCAGGATTTCAGAGCGCGCAGATCGTCCAGAGAGCTGACACCGCCTGAGGCGATGACGGGAATGGAAACCGCATTGGCAAGCGCGGCCGTGGCCTCCACATTGGGGCCTTTCATGGCGCCGTCGCGCAGAATGTCGGTATAGATGATCGCGGCCACGCCGGCGTCCTCAAAGGATTTAGCGAGATCGGTGACCAGCACATCGGTCTCCTCGGCCCAGCCCTTTGTGGCGACCTTGCCGTTGCGTGCGTCAATGCCAACCGCAACCTTGCCGGGAAATTCACGCGCCGCTTCGCGCACCAGATCGGGGTCTTCCACTGCCACAGTGCCAAGGATCACACGGGCCAAACCCTTGTCGATCCAGTTTGCGATTGTGGCCAGATCGCGGATGCCGCCGCCCAGCTGTGCGGGCACTTTGGTCTGGCGCAGGATCTCTTCAACAGGGGCAGCATTGACCGGCTCGCCCGCGAAGGCGCCATTGAGGTCTACCAGATGCAGCCACTCGCAGCCCGCTTCGACAAATTCCAGCGCCTGGGCAGCGGGATTGTCATTGAACACGGTTGTCTTGTCCATGTCGCCGTGCAGCAGGCGGACAGCCTGGCCGTCCTTGAGGTCGATCGCGGGGTAGAGGATCATGGCGCCGTTCCTTTTGATTGCGGCAGTCTTTTGCACCGCACCGGGCCAGATTGCAACGTGACCTGTGGTCATGCTTGCCAGAAATCGGCCCGGTCGGTGAGCATGGCGCCATCAACGGGAGGATAATGATGAAATACTTGGTGATTGCGGCGACATTGGCACTTGCAGGTGCGGCGCATGCGGATCCGGTGACCGGGCTGTGGCAGACAGAGCCGGGCGACACCGGCGGTTACTTGCATGTGGCCATGGCGCCCTGCGGCGCGGCACTGTGCGGCACGATTGCAGCGGCGTTCGCGGCGGATGGGACCGCCTCGAAAGGCTATGCGCATCTGGGCAAACCCTTGGTGAAAAATATGGTCGCACAATCCGGCGGCGCCTATGCGGGTGGCACCATCTGGGCTCCGGACAAGGACAAAACCTATGCCTCGAAGATGACACTGGACGGTGGAAAACTGGCTGTGAAGGGCTGCGTCGCGGGCGGGCTGATCTGCCGTGGGCAGACCTGGACCAAGGTTAAATAACGCTCAGAGCAGGCCCAGCTGCACCGGGATCGGCACAAAGCCGCGCTTGATCTCGCGGTTGCGGTGCACATCCATCTGCTGCTGCGCTTCGGAATAGGTGCCAAGATAGAGCCGCCGCGTCTGCCCGCCGGGTGCGCCCAGTGGTCCGGCGGTTCGTTCGACGCACCATTCGCCAAGCAGTGTGCGTTCCAGCCGCAACAGGCAATAACGGTGATTGCCTTTACGATGATCGTATTTTTCGAGGCGGATGTGCAACGGGGTGGGCCTGACAGTCAAAAACGTCAGGCCCGTATGCCCGGTTGCGCGGGCGCTGTCCATCTTGTTCAGACGGGACCGGCGTGTTCCCCCCGTGCCGGGTAATCGTTGGTAATGGCAAATTCCAGCGCGCCGAGAAGTTCGGAGAAATGCGGCCGCACAAAGGGCATTGTCTGCACCGAACCATAGTAGAGGCTGCGCTGTGGTGTGACCATGAAGAGGCCGGGTTCCGAGAACAGGGCCGGTTCTTCGATACCAATCGATGTCTTGCCGCGCGAAGTCGAGATATACAGCCCCCAGTCGCGGGCGACGGACAGTGGCAGATCATAGGCAAAGCGCAGGTTTTTTGCTTCTATTTTGTCTGCCATGGCGCGGGCGCGGTCCTTTCCATCGGAGCTGACAGCGACACAGGAGACGCCGCGGTCGGCAAATTCGCCCACCAGTTTCTCCAGCTCTTTCAGGTAGGTTGCGCAGAGAGGGCAGTGCAACCCCCGATAGAAACAAATCACTGTCCCACGCTCACTATCCTCTGCCGAGAGGCGGAAGGGGCCATGGTCTAGTGTTGGCAGGTCGAGGTCGGGCGTGGTTTGGCGGGGCATAAGCATGGGATGGCCTTTCACAAAGTCTTGCCTAAACACAATGACAGGAGTTAGGATCTAGAAAATCCAAAAAACATAACGGGGAGCACGAAAATCAATGGATAGGCTCACAACTTTGATGGAACGGTTCCAACTGTCCGTTCGCATGGCCCCGATGGCTGAGGCAAATTTCCTGGCCCTCGCAGGCGAGGGCGGGCGGCCCTCGCAACTGTTGTTCTTTCCGCACGGGGAGATTGTGAACGATCAGGGGCCGGTCATCATGTCGGCGCGGGCTGACTGGCAGGGAAATGAGAATCCTTTCCTGTCTGCTCTGCCGGATAAGGTGGATTACTGTCTGGAGAGTGACGCAAGCGCGCAGGGTCTTGTTCGCACCATATGTGAGGAGGCCGCAGGCGGGCGCTGCGGGGCGCAATCTGTTGTGAGCAAACTGGGCGAGGTGCTGATGGTGCGCCTGATGCGTGGTCAGATCATGCGCGGCACGGCCGAGCCGGGGCTGCTGGCCGGGCTTTCCGATCCGCGGCTGAGCCGGGCCATCGTGGCGATCCATGACCATCCGGATCGTGCTTGGTCAAATGGGGATCTGGCTGAGGTGGCCGGCCTGTCACTGTCGCGTTTTGCCGAACTGTTTGCCGCGCAGGTGGGAGAGACGCCTATCGGTTATCTGCGACGCTGGCGTCTGACCCTGGCCCGTCAGGATCTGGCGCGGGGCGACCGGGTGGAAACGGTGGCGCGACGCTATGCCTATTCCTCGCCCGAGGGGTTCAGCCGTGCCTTTCGCAAGGAATACGGGGTGGCGCCAATATCGCTTCGTCTGACGGCCGCTTAAGGCCGCCAGTTCAGAAAGTTGCCGATCATGCGCAGGCCTGTGGCCTGGCTTTTTTCCGGGTGGAACTGCATGCCGACCATGGTGTCGCGTCCGACAACGGCGGTGACATCGCCACCATAGTCCACATGGGCCAGCCGCTCTGCGGGATCGGCGACGCGAAAATGGTAGGAGTGGACGAAATAAGTGTGATCGCCGCTGCTGATACCGTCAAAAACCGGGTGCGGGCTGTCGATCACCAGATCGTTCCAGCCCATATGCGGTACTTTCAGGGCAGCGTCCGTGGGTTTGATCTTGACCACATCACCACCAATCCAACCCAAACCCGGCGTGTCTTCATACTCGTGTCCGGTGGTGGCCATCAGCTGCATGCCGACACAGATGCCAAGGAAGGGGCGGCCCTTCTGTTCGACCGCTTCGACCATGGCGTCATAGATGCCCTTATGGCCGCGCAGCTCTGCGGCACAGGCGGGGAAGGCGCCGTCACCCGGCAGCACTAGCCGGTCAGCACGGGCCACAACATCGGCGTCCGATGTCACCACAACCTCGCCTGCGTCCAGCTCTTTTGCCATGCGCTGAAAGGCTTTTTCGGCAGAATGCAGATTGCCGGATTCATAATCGATGATTGCGGTCAGCATGGCTGCGGGATCCTTGTCTTTTGCGCCCCTGAAGTGACCGGAAAACAGCTAAGGGTCAAGGGGTGGCACAGTTTCCCAGCTGGTCCAGCAGCGCCACGACCGCATCGAACAGACCGTCTTCGATGGGTTGGTCGGGTCTGCCGAACTCTTGTGCAAGGGACAAAAGCGTGAAGCCATGGATCAGCGACCATACCTGCAGTTCGACCACCAAACTGTTTTGTCCGGCAGGTACAAAGGGCGCGCAGACATTTTGCAGAATCAGATAGGCGTCTGCCTTCTCCCGGTCCGGGTCCTGACCTGCCCGCAGCCCAGCCAGACCCTGCGCCCCAAAGATGACGTTCAGAATGCCACTATGGGTCAGGCCGAACTGAAAATAGCCACGGCAAATAGACTTTAGACGCCCCCTGTCAGTCTGCTCTCCGGCGTCGACGGCATCCTGCAGGTAGCCGGAGAAGATTCTGAAGCCTTCATCAGCGATGGCGATTTTCAATCCGGGCAGCCCATCAAAGTGATGCGCCGGTGCCGCGTGGGACACGCCCGCCCGTGCCGCACATTTGCGCAGGGACAGCGCGTCAAGGCCCCCTTCTTCCAGCAGCCCGATCCCGGCGGCGATCAGCGCCTGTTTCAGGTTGCCATGGTGGTGTTTGGATTTCGCATTTGATTGGGTCATGCCCGCAATATTCACGACCACCTTGACAGCGTCAAGTTATCACGTACTTTACAGTGTCAAGTTTGCAAGTGGAGAGGCGCAATGCTTTCGTTTTCAATGTCTCAGAAATCGACCGGCCGGATGCTGGCGGTGATCTGGATCCTTTCTGTTCTGGTTGCGATGATCTCGCTGCGGTTTCTTGTGGCGGATGTGGAGCTGGTCATGGCGGCCATGTTGCATCACGCACAGGATCGGCCACTGTCCTTTTATGGGCACGTCGGGCTGGCGCCGATTGCATTGGCGCTGCTGCCCTTGCAGTTTTCTCACCGGCTAAGGGCGCGATGGCGCGGGCTGCATCGGTGGCTGGGGCGTCTTTACGCACTGATTATTCTGATCGCCGGGATCAGTGGTCTGGTGCTGGCCTACAATACGGATCAGGGGATGGTCGCCAGTCTCGGCTTGATGTTGCTCGCGTTGGTGTGGCTGGCCACAACCGGTCTGGCCGTCTGGTATGCGATAACGCGCCAGTTCGGGCGGCATAGGCACTGGATGATCCGCTCGGCCGCGCTGACTTTGGCGGGGGTGACGCTGCGCCTGTATCTGCCGGCGGGTGCGGTCATGGTCGGGATTGAGGCCAGCTATCCGGCGATCTGCTGGCTGTGCTGGGTGCCGAACCTGATGGTGGCAGAATGGTTGATCTCGCGGGAGAGATCCGGCCAGCCTTTGGCGGCCTGAAGGACCTTGCACCGCCGGATAGTGTACCCCGGCGGTGCAAGGCCAAATTTACAATGCGCCTTTGGTGGACGGGATGGCGTCCGCCTTGCGCGGGTCGGTTTCCACCGCCACACGCAGGGCGCGGGCGACGGCCTTGAAGGCCGCCTCGACGATATGGTGGCTGTTGAACCCGTGCAGCTGATCGATGTGCAGGGTGATACCGCCGTGGGTCGCAAAGCCGGTAAAGAATTCGCGCACCAGTTCGGTGTCGAACGCGCCGATCTTTTGGGTCGGGATCTCGACATTCCACACCAGATAGGGGCGCGCCGACAGGTCCAGCGCGCAGCGCACCTGTGCGTCATCCATCGGCAGGTGGCATTCGCCATACCGGCGGATGCCCTTCTTGTCGCCCAAGGCCTGCGCCAATGCCTGACCCAGCGCGATGCCGGTGTCTTCGACGGTGTGGTGGTCATCGATGTGATAGTCACCTTCCGCGCGGATGGTGAAATCGATCAGCGAATGGCGCGACAGCTGGTCCAGCATATGGTCAAAGAACCCGACGCCGGTCTGGTTGTCGTAGACACCTGTGCCGTCCAGGTTGATCTCGACGCTGATCTTGGTTTCGGCGGTCGAGCGGCTGATTTTGGCTGTGCGCATAGCGGCAAATCCTCGTTTGTCCGGCTTGGCTTATAGGCGAGGGGGCAGGGGGCTCACAAGTCTGCAGAGGCAGAAACCACCGGCCTGTTGCTGCGGATCACGTCAGTTCGGTACGGAGGATTGCGCCGGGGCGGGCCGCGTGTCAGCTTGGGCACAAATTGGCACCAGTAACCGAGGCTAGATATGTCCACATGCGTCTTCGTCCAGATCCGCTGCAAACCCGGCTCCACCTACAAGGTCGCCGAAGAGATTGCCCTGCGCGAGATCCACTCAGAACTCTATTCCACCAGCGGCGATTTCGACCTGCTGATGAAGCTCTATATTCCGACTGACGAGGATGTTGGGAAATACATCAACGAACACCTGTTGACGATCGAAGGCATCGAACGGTCCTTGACCACAATGACCTACAAGGTCTTCTGAGCATGGCCCATGAGGGCGGCTGCATCTGCGGCGCGGTCCGCTATGCATGGGGCGGACCGCTGCGCAGTGCCTCGCATTGTCATTGCCGATCCTGCCAACGGGCGGTTGGTGCGGGAATGGTCACCTTTGTTGGCGGCGCGCTGCAGGATTTCGCGCTGACAAAGGGAGAGATGGCCGTGTTCGAATCCTCTCCCGGCGTGCGGCGCGGGTTTTGCAGCGCCTGCGGCACCTCACTGAGCTATGAGAATCAGGTGGGCTGGCCGGGGGAATTCCATGTCACCGCCGCCTCATTGGATGATCCTTCGGGGGTGCGCCCGACCCAGCATTCCTTTTGCGAGGATCGTCAGAGCTTTCTGGATTACCCCAAACCCTGAAGTTAAAGCGCCCCGAACAGGGGCCGGGGCGCTTTTGAACTGGGCGTGCATTCGCACCGTGGATCAGGCTTCGATCAGCCCTTGGTCTTTGAGCTCTTCATAGACCGCATCAAGCGAGGGTTTGACGATCGCCAGCATGTCGTCGATCTGTGCCTTTGTGATGATGATCGGCGGGCAAAAGGCCAGTGCATTGCCGCCGACGGCCCGCAGGATCAGACCGTTTTCTTCGCAGACCCGCATTGCAGCGGCACCTGCAGCCCCACCGGCAAAACTGGCACGGGTGGTTTTGTTCGACACCAGTTCCAGGGCCGCAATCAGCCCCTTGCCGCGCACCTCACCGACCAGTGGATGGTCCTCAAACAGCGCGCGCAACTGCGCTTGGAAGTATTCCCCGACTTCGGCCGCATGGGCGTAGAGATCATCCCGCTCATAGATTTCCAGAACCTTCAGCGCGGCAGCGCAGGCGACCGGGTGACCGGAGTAGGTGTAGCCGTGACCAAAGACACCAACCTTATTCGAGGGCTCGATCATTTCCTTATACATCCAGCCGGGAATCACCGAGGCCGAGATCGGGAAATAGGCGGAGCTGAGCTGCTTGGCAAAGGTCATCAGGTCCGGCTTGATGCCCATGGTGGTGCAGCCGAAATCAGCACCTGTACGGCCAAAGCCGCAGATGACCTCATCCGCCCAGACCAGAATGCCGTATTTGCGCAGGATCGTCTGCAGCTTCTCGTAATAGCCCTCTGGCGGCACGATCACGCCGGATGCACCGGTGATCGGCTCGACAATCATGGCGGCGATTGTATCGGGGTCTTCTGCGATGATCTGATCTTCGAGGTTTTGCAGGATACGGTCGACGAACTGCGCCTCGGTCTCGTTGCCTTGCTGGCCCGAGTAGTAATGCGGCGCATCGGTGCGCAGGATCGAGAGCGCTTCGAGTGGGGCATCGAAATGGGCAAGGTTGGCGGGCAGCGAGGTCAATGAACCGGCCGCGACGGTCACACCGTGATAGCCGCGCTCGCGGGTGATGATCTTGCGCTTTTCCGGCTTTCCGATGGCGTTGAAGTAATAGCGCAGCATCTTGTAGTGGGTGTCATTGGCGTCCGAGCCGGAATTGCCGAAGAAGATATAGGCGTCATCTACCGGCACCATGGCTTTCAGCTTGTCCGCCAGCTTCATGATCGGTTCATGTGTTTTGCCGCCGAAGGTATGCGAGAAGGGCAGCGCATTCAGCTGATCGTTGATTGCGCCGATCACTTCCTTGTTGTCGTAACCGAGCGACGTACACCACAGGCCCGCGAGGCCCTCGATGTATTTCTTGCCGTCGGTGTCGAAGACATAGATGCCTTCGCCGCGATCCAAGCACAGGGTTTCGGTCTTGGTGAGGTTGGTGGTGGGATAGATAACGGCGGCCATTGCTGCTGTCCTTCTGCAACGGGCCTGACAAGGCAGGCAAACTGGAGAATCAGGGCGCGAGGTGTCCCTTCGCTACAGACTGTCGGATACAATTTCGGAGAGGTCAAAGGAATTTGATCAAATTAACCCATCAGGGGGACTTGGCAGGACCAACAGTACTGAAACGCAAAAAGGCCACCCCGAAGGGCGGCCTTTTGAGCATCCGCCGGGGTATGGCGGTCCAACTGGAGCGGGCGAGGCGATTCGAACGCCCGACCCTAACCTTGGCAAGGTTATGCTCTACCCCTGAGCTACGCCCGCATTCCGTTGGTGTGGTGGAGATAGTCCGACAGCCGGTTTCCTGCAAGAGGAAAAGTGACAATTCCGCAGGATTTTGCTGCTGAATTTTCATGTTGGATAAAACGAAAAAGGGCCGCCCAAAGGCGACCCGTTTTTGACCTGGAATGGAGCGGGCGAGGCGATTCGAACGCCCGACCCTAACCTTGGCAAGGTTATGCTCTACCCCTGAGCTACGCCCGCGCCGTTCCGGTGAGGCGTTGAATATGCATTTCCCCAGCAGGCCGCAAGAGGAAAATTGGAAAAAAACTGTCGCTGTCGATAGGGGGCAGTCTGTGTTGCCTTCCAGGGCCTTCGCCCTATGGCCTGACCGGCCATTGCGGGGCGTAGTTAGACTGGCAAACGACCCGGTTTTGCTGCGCATCCTCAACGTGACAGGAAATAAAATCACTGCGCCCGCAGGCGGGCAGGCCGAGCATGGCAATAAGCTGCCTGTGTGTGTGGCCCGACAGAAGCAGGATATGTTCCTTTGCTAATTCATCGCGCGCGCCGCTGCCATGGTCTGACCGCAACCGACGCATAAAGTCTTTTTGGCGGGCAACAGCCTCGACCACTTCGCGCGAGATGACTTTGCGCTGCACCAGCCGGAACAGCGCTGCGACCCGTTCATTGCCTGTCTCACCGGCAAAGATCTGTTTCACCACGGCAGGATCGATATGGTGCCAGAAATTGGCCGGGCAGGGATGTGCCTTCAGCAGCCACAGGATGTTTTTGAACCCCTCGGCGGAGATGCTGCGTTTGCCATCCCGGTTTTCACCGGCGGTCAGGTAATCTGGACGGGCGACAATCAGGCCCAGATAACACTGGCTGCGCTTTTCATCCGTCGCCACCAGAACGCAGGGCGCATCATAGGCCTCAACCGGGATCATCCAGTTGCTGCCCATGGTGTTTTTGATGTCCACATCATGGCCAAGGATCACCGTGTCCAAACGGCCGCGGGGCAGGTTCAGCAACGCCAGAAGCTCGATCTCGACGCGGGTGCCGATATAGGTCTTTTCGGTCTTTTCGAGCTCATCATACGAAATGCGCCCGGTCTTGGGCGTCATGATCACATCGTCGATACATTGGCGCAGCATGGCTGGCACGTCATGTTCCAGCGCCAGAGCACCGCCGGCACGTGAGGTGATTTCGCCAGCAAGCGCTGTGAGCAGGTCAAAATCCGGGTGGCCCGGAGCAACCTGACTGTCGGGGATATTCTGCTTCATCTCAGTGCCACGCTGTTTTGCGGGCCGACGGCACCGGGCGGCTTAGGCCCGCAGCGCATGTAGTTTCGGCTTGCTGATCGCGGCTTTCAGCTGCGTCGCAACGGCCTGCGCTACCGGCGGCGGGAAGGCATTGCCAACCTGACGGTAGGCATTGGTCTTGGCGCCAGTGAAATGCCACTCATCCGGGAAGCCCTGAATGCGCGCCACCATCCGCACGGTGAGGCGCGGCATGTCGTTGTGGAAGGGCTCGGGCGCTTCAGGTGCAATGGTGCGGCCCTCAACGCCAAGCGAAGCCCATGCACGCCGTGCGCGTGTCGGTCCCAGATCGGGGCCGCCGTGTTTTTTCGATCCACCCACAATGGTCGGGGCGATCTCATTTGCCTTGGCGGCCCAGTCTTCGGCACCGCGCCAGCCGTTGGCCTTCATCAGGTCGATCAGCGTCTCGCCCACGGTGGGCGGATTGTGCGGCAGTGCTTCGGGCCAGGCGAATTGACCGGTGAATTCTTTGCGCAGGGCAACAATCACCACGCGGGGGCGCAGCTGCGGCACGCCGTAATCAGACGCGTTCAGCAGCCGCCAGTCCGTTTCATAGCCCAGTTTGGACAGCTGGGTTTTCAGCTTTTCACGGTAATCGGAAAAGACCGCATCCAGAAAGCCGCGCACGTTTTCGATCATCACCGCCTTGGGGCGGGTGGCGTCGACGATCCCCAGCGCATCATCAAACAGGTTGCGTTCGTCTTTTTCGCCCAGCTGCTTTCCTGCCACCGAAAAGGGCGGGCAGGGCAGCCCGCCGGCCAGCAGGTCGATGCCGGCAAAATCGCCGGAACGTTCTTTGAACTTGCGCACGTCCTCTTCCAGCACGTTCCATTCAGGCCGGTTGTGGCGCAGGGTGGCACAGCAGTGTTTGTCGATCTCTACCAGCGCGTTATGGCCAAAGCCTGCCTTTTCCAGCCCAAGGGCCTGGCCGCCCGCGCCCGCGCAAAGTTCTACCGATGTCAGCATTCTGCTCTGTCCGCCTTCGTATTGTTCTTGCTCTGTTCTAAGGCGGAATGGCGATTCCACGCAAGGGGCACAGTAGCCGGTCTTCCAGAAACACGAAAGGTCGCCCTAAGGCGACCTGTTCAGTGTACCTGGAATGGAGCGGGCGAGGCGATTCGAACGCCCGACCCTAACCTTGGCAAGGTTATGCTCTACCCCTGAGCTACGCCCGCGCCGTTCCGGTGAGGGGCGATTTAGGGTGTCGCGGGGATGGCTGCAAGGGAAAAAGCCTGCGTTCGGAAAAAAAGATTATGCTGGCCGCGACGGAAGGTGGGGCGCGCGCCGTACCAGAGTACAGGAGGCTGCAACAGGAGAGGCAGGCGCATGAAGTCCGATACAATAAAGCTGCTGGCGCTGGTGGCGTCCATATCGCTGGCGCTGGTGGCGCAGGGCGACGCGCAGGAGCGGCGCCAGATGCGTGCGCATACGGCGACAGAGGCAAAAGAGCTGCGTCTGGTTCCCGCCAACCGCAGTGTCAAAGGCGGCGAGGTCGCGGTGAGCGACAGCGGTGACGCGGTGAAGATCCGCGCCAATGGTATTCCCACCCATGCGGTGGGCCAGTTCCCCAATCGCGGCAACCCGCACAAAATCTCAGCGCAGCGTTACCGGTTCGAGGCTGATCAGGATCAGGTGGCTGATATGGCGCGCGCCTTGGGGCTGGCGGGACTGTTTGGGGTCGGGCTGAACGGGGTGCCTTTTGATCCGGGTGCCGCAGAATTCTGGAAAGGCGATCGCAGTTCCGGCTGGCAATACGAAGCACTGGGCGGCGCGGTGCGTCTGGGGTTGGATCAGAACCACGCCCATGTGCAACCATCCGGTGCCTACCATTACCACGGGCTGCCCTGGGGGCTGATGCAGCAGTTGTGCTGGTCGTCCAAGGCGGAATCGCCGCTGATCGGCTATGCGGCCGATGGTTTTCCGGTCTACGCGCTGACGGCCAACCTGGGTGGCAAAGTGGTCGAAATGACCTCGTCCTATAAACTGAAGAGCGGCAATCGACCGGGTGGGTCGCAGCCCTCAGGGCGACATGATGGGGCTTTTGTGCAGGACTATCGCTATGTTGCCGGGTCGGGTTCGCTGGATGAATGCAACGGCGCCAAAGTGGTGACGACGGACTATCCGCAGGGCACCTACGCCTATTTCCTGACTGAGGAGTTTCCGGTCATCCCGCGCTGTCTGAAAGGAGAGGCGGACCGCAGTTTTGCCAAACGACGTCGCCGTTAAAAAGCTTGTCTTTCAGGCACATACCCAAATTTAGGGTGCCTTTCAGGCACCGGCCTCCGGCGGGAGTATTTGGGAAAAGATGAAAGCAAAGGGCCAAAAAATGGGCCAGTAAAGGAAACCGGGCCGCCAAAGAGAGCTGGCGGCCCGGTTTTTATTTGGCTTATTCCAGTTCGACCAGCAGATCCTTGGCGTCGATCTGGGTGCCGGGCTGGACGTGGACGGCATTGACTGTCGCGTCGCGCTCGGCGTGGATGCCGGTTTCCATCTTCATCGCTTCGATGGTCAGGAGCAGATCACCTTCGTGAACCTGCTGGCCCGCGGTGACGGCAACCGTGGCAACAACACCGGGCATCGGCGCGCCGATGTGGTTGTCATTGCCCAGTTCCGCTTTCGGGCGGCTTTCAGTCGACGCTTTGACCAGACGGTTCGGCACGCGGATCACGCGCGGCTGGCCGTTCAGTTCGAAGAAGACCTTCACCTCGCCCTTCTCGTCCGTCTCACCGATGGCCTGCAGGCGGATTTCCAACGTCTTGCCAGGGTCGATCTCCGCCGTGATCTCCTCGCCCGGTTCCATGCCGTAGAAGAAGGTCTTGGTCGGCAGGGTGCGCACGGGCCCGTACTGGCGATGGCGGCCCATATAGTCGAGGAAGACCTTGGGATACATCAGGTAGCCGTTCAGATCCTCGTCATCGACTTTGAAGCCGTTGAGCTCCTTGGACAGCTCGCTGCGGGTGGCCTCCAGATCCACCGGATCCAAGTGCTTGCCGGGACGGTCCAGATTGGGGGCGTCGCCTTTCAACACCTTGGAAACGATGCCGTCCGGGAAACCGCCGGGAGGCTGGCCGAGGTTGCCGCGCATCATGTCCACAACAGAGTCCGGGAAGGCCACATCAGTTTTCGGGTCTTCGACCTCGGCACGGGTGAGGCCCTGGCTGACCATCATCAGCGCCATGTCGCCAACCACCTTGGAGGAGGGCGTGACCTTCACAATGTCGCCGAACATGCGGTTCACATCCGCATAGGTCTGGGCGACCTCGTGCCATTTCTCTTCCAGACCGAGGCTACGGGCCTGGGCTTTCAGGTTGGTGAACTGACCGCCGGGCATCTCGTGCAAGTAGACCTCGGAGGCGGGTGCCTGAAGGCCGGACTCGAAAGCCACATACTGTGCGCGGACCTGCTCCCAGTATTCCGAGATTTCGCGGATCTTCTTGATGTCCAAGCCGGTGTCGCGATCGGTGTTGCGCAGGGCCTCGACAATGGAGCCAAGGCAGGGCTGCGAGGTGCCGCCCGAAAACGCATCCATGGCCGCGTCCACGGCATCAACGCCGGCATCCGCCGCCGCCAGAATGGTGGCGCCTGCGATGCCCGATGTGTCATGGGTGTGGAAGTGGACTGGCAGGCCGACCTCTTCTTTCAGAGCCTTCACAAGCGCGCGGGCCGAGGCGGGTTTCAGCAACCCGGCCATGTCTTTCAGACCCAGAACATGGGCGCCTGCGGCCTCCAGCTCCTTGGCCATGCCGACATAGTATTTCAGGTTATACTTGGCGCGGTCAGGGTCGAGGATGTCACCGGTGTAGCAGATGGTGCCTTCGCAGACCTTGTCTGCCTCGACCACTGCGTCCATGGCGACGCGCATGTTTTCAACCCAGTTGAGGCTGTCAAAGACGCGGAAGACATCAACGCCGGTATCGGCCGCCTGACGCACAAATTCCTGCACCACATTGTCGGGGTAGTTGGTGTAGCCAACCCCGTTTGAGGCGCGCAGCAGCATCTGCGTCATCACGTTGGGCATGGCTTCGCGCAGGTCACGCAGGCGTTGCCAGGGGCATTCCTGCAGGAAGCGGTAGGCCACATCAAAGGTCGCACCGCCCCAGCATTCAACCGAGAACAGCTGGCTGAGGTTCTGCGCATAGGCCGGCGCCACCTTGATCATGTCGATCGACCGCATCCGGGTCGCCAGCAGGGACTGGTGGCCATCGCGCATGGTGGTGTCGGTCAGCAAAAGCTGGCGCTGCGCCTTCATCCAGTCGGCGACCGCCTGCGGGCCTTTTTGCTCCAGCAGGTTGCGGGTGCCGTAGGGCTGATTGTCGGCTGAAACTTTTGGTGCGCGCGGCAGTTTCAGATCGGCAGCCGGTTCGGCGCGACCCTCGGTTTCCGGGTGACCATTGACCGTGATGTCGGCGATATAGGACAGCACCTTGGTGCCGCGGTCACGGCGCTTGGCGAACTGGAACAGCTCCGGTGTCTCGTCGATGAACTTGGTGGTGTATTCATTGCTGAGGAAGGTCGGGTGCTTCAGCAGGTTTTCCACAAAGGCGATGTTGGTCGACACACCGCGCACGCGGAATTCGCGCAGCGCGCGGTCCATGCGGGCAATCGCCATTTCCGGCGTCGGCGCCTTGGCGGTGATCTTGGTCAGCAGGCTGTCATAGTAACGTGTGATCACGCCGCCCGCATAAGCGGTGCCGCCATCCAGACGGATGCCCATGCCTGTGGCCGACCGGTAAGCGGTGATACGGCCATAGTCGGGGATGAAGTTGTTCTGCGGATCTTCGGTGGTGACGCGGGTCTGCAGCGCGTGGCCGGTCAGCACGATCTGATCCTGCGCGGCCTTGCCGGTTGCCTCGGCAATTGGCTTGCCCTCGGCGATCAGGATCTGGGCGCGCACGATGTCGATGCCGGTGACTTCCTCGGTGACGGTGTGTTCCACCTGCACACGAGGGTTCACCTCGATGAAGTAGAATTTGCCGTCGTCCATATCCATCAGGAATTCGACGGTGCCGGCACACTCATAGTTCACATGGGCACAGATCTTGCGGCCCAGTTCACAAATTTCGGCACGCTGCTCCTCGCTGAGGTAGGGGGCAGGGGCGCGTTCCACAACTTTCTGGTTGCGACGCTGGACCGAACAGTCACGCTCGAACAGGTGGTAGATCTCACCGTGTTTGTCGCCAAGGATCTGCACCTCGACGTGACGGGCGCGCAGGATCATCTTTTCCAGATAGCCCTCGCCGTTGCCAAAGGCGGCTTCGGCTTCGCGGCGACCCTCGTTGACCTTTTCTTCCAGCTCATCCTCGCCGTGGATGGGCCGCATACCGCGTCCGCCGCCGCCCCAGGAGGCTTTCAGCATCAGCGGGTAGCCGACTTCAGCCGCTTCCTTGCGGATAGCCTTGATGTCATCGCCCAAAACCTCGGTCGCGGGAATGACCGGCACGCCAGCCTCAACCGCAACGCGCCGCGCCGATGCCTTGTCACCAAGGGCACGCATGGTTTCAGCTTTGGGGCCAATGAAGGTGATGCCATTGCGCGAACAGGCATCCACGAAGTCCGGGTTTTCGGACAGAAGCCCATAGCCGGGATGGATCGCATCTGCGCCGCTTTCCTTGGCGACGCGGATCATTTCCTCGATGGAGAGATAGGCCGCCACCGGCCCCATGCCTTCGCCGATCCGGTAGGCTTCATCCGCTTTGAAACGGTGCAGGCCCAGCTTGTCCTCTTCAGCGTAGACAGCGACCGTGCGCTTGCCCATCTCGTTGGCGGCTCGCATAACGCGGATGGCGATTTCACCCCGGTTGGCGATCAGGATTTTTTTAAAGTCAGTCATGTCTTCCCCATGGCTGGTGCGTTTCTGGCGTCTTGGTTAGTTACAAAATAGACCAAGGTATATCCGTATATCTTGGTAGAACCGGCATGATTGCGCTCTCATGCGGCCTTTGGTTGCGTTAACTTCCCCTTAAGGGGGAATTCTTGTCATATCGGGTGCATCATGGGTTGCGGCAGTGCAGCAAGATCAGCCGCGCCAAGCTGCCCCATATTCGCCTCAAGGTCGCGTTTGATCATATCTGTAAGGTGATCCGGGCCGTTTGGACCCAATGCTGCAAGTGCGAAGTGGTAGGCGCGGCCAAGCATAGCAAAATCTGCCCCCAGTGCAAAAGCGCGCAGGATATCCAGCCCGCCTTCGATGCCGCTGTCAAAGATGAGTGGCAATGTGGTGGCCGCCCTGATCCGGGGCAGTGCCTCAATAGAGGCTGGGGCGCCGTCGAACTGACGCCCGGCGTGGTTCGAGATCCACAGGGCATCGACGCCGATGCTCTCCAGCTTGGGGGCATCCTCGGCGCGCAGAACGCCCTTGATCACAAAGGGCCCCTCCCAATTGTCGCGCAGCCATTGCACATAGTCCCATGAGGGCGAGGTGCGCAGAAGATATCCGATGTGGGCATGTGGCGGCAGGCCGGACTGATCGCCGCTGATGTATTTGTCGAGTGTGCGCATGTGGGGCATACCGCGTTTGGCAGAGGCCAGTGCCCAGGCGGGCCGCAGGGCGACCTGTGCCAGCAGCCGGGGTGTCAGCTTTGGCGGCTGAGTCAGGCCGGAACGCACTTGGCGTTCCCGGCGTGAAGCAACCGGCACATCGACAGTCAGCACCAGAGTTTTGAAGCCAGCCGCACGGATCCGCTGCAGCAAATCCTTACGGATGCTTTCGTCCTTTGGCGGGTAGAGCTGAAACCAGGCATCGTCGCCAATATGCGGCGCCAGATCCTCGGGGGATTGGCTGGCAACGGTGGAGAGGCAAAAGGGAATGCCCGCACCGGCCGCAGAACGGGCCAGGTGGCCTTCGGCATCCGGCCAGACCAGCCCGGACATGCCGACAGGCGCAATGCCAAAGGGCAGCGGGCGGGGCTGCCCGAACAACCGTGTCGAAAGGTCGACCTCCATCGGGCCATGCAGGATCGACGGTTCAAAGCCTATCCGGTCAAGCGCCGTTCGATTGCGCGCCTTGGCTGCCTCGGCTCCGGTGCCGCTGTCCAAATACTCCCAGACGAATTTCGGCAAGCGCCGTTTGGCGCCCTGCTTGAGGTCTTGAAGTCCGGGATAGTGCTGATGCAAATCCATGCGCGCATTGATAAGCGGTCATTGTGATTTGGCAATCCCCTCTGTTAGCGCAAACAGGCACTTTTTGCTGCATCGCGGCAGAAATTCCCCCTTTTTATTCAGCCGCGAAGTTCGTTTCCGACTTTTGCGGGCCAAAATGCTCGGCGTTGAGGCTGGGATCGCGCGGTTCCGGGTCGGCACCTGCCGCAAGACAGACCTGATTCCGACCCTTGCCCTTGGCGTCATACAGCGCTTCGTCCGAGGCGCGCATCAGATCCTGTGGCATGGTTCCATGCGCCGGGTAATGGGCCACGCCAAGAGAGATGGTGATCCGGGGCAGGGCTTTTTCACCGTATCGCACGGTGATCGCTTCGACAGCCTGACGCAGGTGTTCCGCCTTGGTCATCACGTCGTCCTGGCTGGTTGCGGGCAGCAATAGGGTGAATTCCTCACCCCCCATGCGGCATGCCACCTGATCACCGTCGCAGGCCTGTTCCAGCACTGCCCCGACAGCGCGCAGAACCATGTCGCCGGCATCGTGGCCGTGGTTGTCATTGAATTTCTTGAAGTGATCCACATCCACGGCGATCAGACTGAGCGGTGCGCCATTGTTCTGACTGGTATTGATGGATTTGCGCAGTGTTTCGGTCATGTGGCGGCGGTTGAACAACCCGGTGAGCGGGTCGCGCACCGATTGATCGTGCAGCTGGTCGCGCATTCGCACATTTGCGATCGCCATGGAGATCTGTTCGGCGCACATCTGCGCCAGTTTTTTGCTTTCACGAAAGGCAGTGCTGTCTTCGGTGGCAGTGCGCAGATGCATCAGCCCGACAGTTTCCCCATGGGCAAGGATTGGGAAGCAGAAATAATCCCGGCCATCGTGCGGTTCAGCGTGTTCGCAGACAAAATCAATTTCCGACGATCCGAACTCATAGGTGCGGCCACGGCGCAGGCCCCAGCATTCCTCGGGGTGGATATGTTCCTTATGGCTGCCACCGTTCCAGCTGGCGCAGCCGTCCAGCACATCGCGGGAATTGGAGTAGACATAAACGCTGCCCTCTGCATCGGGCAGAATATGGGTCATGAAGCGGGCGACCATCTCGAACAGTTCTTCCAGGGACCGGCTGGATTGCAGCCATTCATTGAGCTCACCCAATAGCTGCACCTCGCGGGCAAGGCGCAGCTGGCGGTCCAGAATCTCGCGTTCTTTGGTGTTGCGCTGGTTCAGCTGGTTCATGTGGAACCGGTTGGTCTTGAACACCACATAGACCGCGATGATCATGGCGATCATCGCAATAGTGGTCAGGATAATCAGCGATAGCCGGGCGCGGTTGATGAAGGTCGCGCGCAGATCGGTGATGTCGGTGTAGAAATCTATCGCCCCGTCAAAATGCCCGTTGTGCATCAGCGGCATATAGACCTTGGCGACCTCGCGTGTGCCGATTGATCCTGTGTCGCCAACATGCAGGCGCAGCCCGTCGATTTCGCTCATTGGAAGGCTGTCGTGCCGGTAGTGGATATTGCCGCGCGCAACGACCGTGTCAAAACTGACATCTGTTTCGTAATCGCCGATTTCCTCGGGTCTGGTTGACCAGAAGACTTCACCATCAGAGGTGAGTAGCCGGAAACGGTACACATCCGAGGCCTCTGGCAGGATAGACAGAAACCGCGCATCCTGTGGCGTGATCCGCGCCTTTTCAAAAGAGCCTTCGGGGTCTTCCATATGCAGGACAACCCGGCGTTTCCACAGTTCGGCCTGATGTCGGATGTCGGCTTCGAGCATTCGATCGACAACAGGGGCAGGAACCGCGAAAATCGCCCATGCGGATGCGGCAGCAGCGGTCATCAAGACGAAAATCATGGCCGCGCTGCGGGCCATATCTGTGGCGCCCTTGTTCAGCTTCTTTTCCACTCGTCACTCACCCATTCAATAATACAAAGCACGAAAAACCCCGACAATCCTGCAATGTCAGCGCTTTCGATTGGGTTAATGTCCGATTCGTTTTGCGAGAAAGCGGCAGCGAAATCCGTTGCATTTGACGCGGTTCTTTCTTGAGAAAAGTGGTGAACATAATGTGAACGTCCTCTTTCCTGCCCTTGTGAAACGCGGTAGGATCGCGCCCATGAGCAGTTTTGATGAAATGGACGCCTTTGAAGGCGCCAGTCTTTCCGCCCGCGCCATGGCTGCGCGCCCGATGCCCTATCTGGATGGGCTGAACGATGCGCAACGCGAAGCGGTGGATCGGCTGGACGGGCCGGTGCTGATGCTGGCCGGTGCTGGCACCGGCAAGACCAAGGCGCTGACCACCCGCATCGTGCATCTGTTGAATCAGGGCAAAGCGCGCCCGAATGAAATCCTGTCGGTGACCTTCACCAACAAGGCCGCACGCGAGATGAAAGAACGTGTCGCCAAGATGCTGGGCCAGCCGGTCGAGGGCATGCCGTGGCTGGGCACGTTTCACTCGATCTGCGTAAAGCTGCTGCGCCGCCATGCGGAGCTGGCCGGGTTGAAATCGAATTTCACCATTCTGGACACAGACGATCAGATCCGCCTGTTGAAACAGCTGATCCGCGCCGAAGGAATCGATGACAAACGCTGGCCGGCACGGATGCTGGCCAATATCATCGACGACTGGAAAAACCGCGCGCTGACGCCTGACAAGGTTCCGGCGGCCGATGCCAGCGCTTACAATGGGCGCGGGCCAGCACTTTATGCCCAGTACCAGACCCGTCTGCGTGAACTGAACGCGGTCGACTTCGGCGACTTGCTGCTGCACGTTGTGGTGATATTCCAGACTCACGCCGACATTCTGAACCAGTATCAGACTTGGTTTCGCTACATCATGGTGGACGAATATCAGGATACCAATGTTGCGCAGTATCTCTGGCTGCGGCTCTTGGCGGGCGGGCACAAGAACATTTGCTGCGTTGGCGATGATGATCAGTCGATCTACGGCTGGCGCGGCGCCGAAGTGGGCAACATCCTGAAATTCGAAAAAGACTTCCCCGGCGCATTTGTGGTGCGGCTGGAGCAGAACTACCGCTCGACCGAGCATATTCTGGCCGCCGCCTCCGGGGTGATCCGGGGCAATAAGGGGCGTCTCGGCAAGGAGCTGTGGACCGCTGCCAAGGGCGGCGAAAAAGTTCGCCTGATCGGCCATTGGGACGGTGACGAGGAGGCGCGCTGGGTGGGTGAGGAGATCGAGGCCCTGCAGCGCGGCACCCGCGGTATCCGTCCGCATGGTCTGGATAATATGGCCATTCTGGTGCGCGCCTCGCACCAGATGCGGGCATTCGAGGACCGGTTCCTAACCATCGGTCTGCCATACCGCGTCATTGGCGGCCCGCGTTTTTACGAACGTTTGGAAATTCGCGATGCGATGGGCTATTTCCGCATTGTCACCACGCCTGAGGATGATCTGGCGTTTGAGCGGATTGTGAACACGCCCAAGCGCGGGCTGGGCGACAAGGCGCAGCAGGCCATTCAGTCGGTGGCCCGCGAGAATGGCGTGCCGCTGGTCGAAGGCGCGCGCCTTGCCGTTGAGCAAGGGCTTATCAAGGGCAAGGGTGGCGCACAGCTACGTTTGCTGGTGGAACATATTGCCCGCTGGGGCCGTGTGGCCGCTGAGGGCGATATCACCCATATGGACCTGGCCGAAATCATTCTGGATGAGTCCGGCTACACCACCATGTGGCAAAACGACAAAAACCCGGATTCTCCGGGCCGTCTGGAAAACCTCAAAGAACTGGTCAAGGCGCTTGAGGCGTTTGAGAACCTGCAAGGCTTTCTCGAACACGTCAGCCTGATCATGGACAATGACAAGCAGGACGCCGAACAGAAGGTCTCGATCATGACCCTGCACGCGGCCAAAGGGCTGGAATTCCCTGCCGTCTTCCTGCCGGGCTGGGAGGATGGGCTGTTCCCCTCGCAGCGCTCAATGGATGAAAGCGGCCTCAAGGGCCTCGAGGAAGAGCGCCGACTGGCCTATGTCGGCATCACCCGTGCCGAAGAAGTCTGTACCATCTCCTTTGCCGGCAACCGCCGTGTTTTTGGCCAATGGCAGTCGCAGCTGCCGTCGCGCTTTATTGACGAGCTGCCCGAAGAACATGTGGAGATCCTGACCCCGCCCGGTCTCTATGGTGGTGGATATGGCGCCGCGGCCCCTGCATCCGCTGTGCGCAACACGATTGATGACAAGGTGGCGCAGGCAGATGGTTACAACTCTCCGGGTTGGAAGCGGATGCAATCGCGCGCCGGTCAGCGCGGGACATCGCAGCCAAAAGAGGCCAAAAACCAGATCATCGATCTGACGGCGGTCTCCAGTTTCACGCTGGGCGACCGGGTGTTTCACCAAAAGTTCGGGTATGGCGCGATCACGGGCATCGAAGGCGACAAGCTGGAGGTGGCCTTCGAAAAGGCCGGCACCAAGAAGGTTGTCGCCCGCTTTGTTTCGCCCAGCGACGACATTCCGTTTTAAGGGCAGGGCGGCTATTGGGCCGCCTCGCACCCTCATCCTGACATCTGTTGAAAACGTCTGACGCCCCTGCTGGCGCAGAATGGATCCGGGCCTGTGCCTGAAAGAAGCCAATAGCCATGCATCGCTTAGGTGCGGGCAGGAAACTGAAATCTGAGAGCTTGAAAAAGAAACGGCGGCGCCCAGGGAGGAGGAGGGGCGCCGCCGTTCTTTTTTGCACCAAGGGCAATGGGAGGAGAACCCCGGTGCGTTTCAGTCCGGTTTGAACCGGTATGGGGTGCGGCAGTGTCAGGGAGGAGGAAGACACTGCCGCGTATTTCAGGCCCTCTAGGGAGGAGGAGAAGAGCGCCTGATCTCGGTCCGGCTTGTGGCCGGTATAAGGTGCAGCAGCGTCTCAGGGAGGAGAAGGACGCTGCCGCGGATTTCAGGCCCTCAAGGGAGGAGGAGAAAGAGCCTGATCTCAATCCGGCTTGTGGCCGGTATAAGGTGCGACAGCGTCAGGGAGGAGGAGGACACTGTCGCGGATTTCAGACCCAGAGGGAGGAGTTAGGGTCTGATCTCGGTGTTACTTGGTGCCGTAGGCGGCTTCGGTTGCGACGCTCTTGATCATCGAGCGGTTCAGGCCGATGTCAGCCAGTTCGCGACCGGTGAGCGATTGCAGCTCAGCTACGGTTTTGCGGTATGTCTTGTGGCGTGCATAGGCGTCGCTGAAGGAGGCCATTGCGCCGGCCAGACGGCTGGCAATAGGTGCACTGTCGATGTGTGTATGTGTAAATGCAGCCATTTCGATCGTCCTTGTCTCATCTCTGCCGGGCGGTCCCGACGGGTCAGAAGCACTGTCGCTTCGTTGAGTTGAAGATAGTGAATTGCTGCGAGTGCACAATCCGCAGAATTGTCATTTCTGCCATGCAGCATTTGCATAGGTGGGCGGTATCGTGTTGGAAGTTGTCACAAAAATGACAAAAACGAACGCCGGATCTTTTTAATAGGGTGTCTTTTGCCCGATATTTGGGCGGTCTCGGGGTCAATTTATCAGGTGACGTAACGTCGCTATTGGTGTCGCAATTGGGGTTGGGTCTGCGCACTGCGACTCTTATATGGGATGCACAGTTATTGGAGTTGGGACATGGCAGTCAGCCGTTCGGAAATTGAAACTGCACTGGAGCGGCTTGCGCTGCCCGATGGCGGTACGTTGGTCTCTCGCGATATGATCCGTGCGGTCACGGTTGATGGCGGGTCAGTGCGTTTTGTCATCGAGGCGCCGAGCCCGGAAGTGGCCCGGCAGATGGAACCGTTGCGTCAGGCCGCCGAGGCCGCGGTGAAGGCGCTGCCGGGTGTGGAGACTGTCACAGTTGCGCTCACGGCCCACGGACCGGCCGCACAGGCGCAAAAGGCGCCGCCCAGTCTTAAGGTGGGCGGCCATCCCAAACCACAGGCCGAAGCGATCAAGCCTGCTGGGGTCAAACGCATTCTGGCGATTGCCTCGGGCAAGGGCGGGGTGGGCAAATCCACTGTTTCGTCCAATCTGGCGGTGGCGCTGGCCAAGCAGGGCCGCAAGGTCGGGCTGCTGGATGCGGATATCTATGGTCCCAGCCAGCCACGGATGATGGGCGCCTCGGGGCGGCCCGCCAGCCCGGATGGCAAGATCATCGAACCGCTGCACGCCCATGGTGTCACTCTGATGTCCATCGGCTTCATGCTGGAAGAGGGTAAGGCGGTGGTCTGGCGCGGCCCGATGCTGATGGGCGCGCTGCAGCAGATGCTGGGGCAGGTGAACTGGGGTGAGCTGGACGTGCTGATCGTCGATCTGCCGCCGGGCACCGGAGATGTGCAGCTGACGCTCTGCACCAAATCCGACCTGACCGGCGCCATTGTGGTATCGACGCCGCAGGATGTGGCGCTTCTGGATGCGCGCAAGGCGCTTGATATGTTTGACACGCTGAAGACCCCGGTTCTGGGCCTGATCGAAAACATGTCATTCTTTACCTGCCCGGATTGCGGCGGAGAGCACCATATCTTTGGCAATGGCGGCGTGGCGGCTGAGGCTGAAAAGCTGGGCCTGCCGCTGCTGGGAGCCCTGCCCATCGATCTTGAAACCCGTCTGGCTGGTGATGGCGGCACGCCGATCGCTGCTGGTGACGGGCCAATGGCCGTGGCCTATGGCCGGATCGCTGAGGGGCTGGTCAAGGGCGGCATGGCCTGACCGAACGCCATTTTTGCTGACCGATACGGAAAGGCCTGTCCATTGGATGGGCCTTTTTGCTTTCTCCCAGTTTGCTCTGCCCTGGTTTATGGGAAACCATGGGCGTCGTGGGAAATCATGGGCGCAGCTGGGCGCGGCTTCCGAATCGGAGAGGTGATTTTGGTGATTTCTGTGGTTCCGTTGATCACCTTGAGCGGGGTAAAACGGGAACATGCCGACACGTTCGTCTGACCTCCGAAAAAACTTGGGAAATCGTGGGAGAAATCTGGCCGCTGGTGGTGCCACTATATTTGGTAGCTCTGGCTCTCATTTCCGCTAGGTTGTCCAGAAATAGCGTTTGGATTGGTTAAATTCTGCCGAATCCTTGAGTTTCTGGAGACAGTGTGCGCGATTCCTTTGGAAAGTTTCCATTGCTTTCCCATGAAGTCCCGTAGTATCCCTAGTTCATCGGATGAGACGAAGACAACCGGGCGACAAGTTCCGGGAAAATAATAAAAGCAGGTTTCATACAGGCCTTCGCTTTCATCGGTGTAGAGAGATCCGGCGCGCGAGCGAGCAGACATCCCCCCAGGTGGCGCGCGCAGTCGGACAAACCCGCAAGGCGGGACGAGGGCGGCGGGTTGATCAGTGGCAGCAGATCAACCCGTCGTTTTTTCTTTCTGGGGACGTGGATACGGATGGGACGCGGATAAAAGGACGGGCAGTTGGGCCGCAGGTTCAGAGGTGAAAGCCACCATAAGGTGGACGCAAAGGGCAGGGTTTCGATCCCGGCTTCCTTTCGCCGTGTTCTTGAGGCGGGTGATCCCAGCTGGCAGTCCGGCAGCAACCCCGAACTGGTCATCGTCTATGGCGATCAGCGCCGCAGCTTTCTTGAATGTTATACAATGGACGCCATTGCCGAGGTCGATGCCAAAATCGATGCCTTGCCGCGCGGCTCCATGCAGCGCAAAATGCTGCAACGCATGTTCCACGGCCAGTCTTTCCCAACAAATGTAGATGAAACCGGTCGTCTGGTGCTGCCGGCAAAGCTGCGCCAGAAGGTCGATCTGGACAGTGAAGCCTTCTTTATCGCTGCGGGCGATACGTTCCAGATCTGGAAGCCCGAAACCTACGAGGAAGAAGAGCTTGCCCAGGCCGAGGAATGGCTGGACGACCTGCCCGAGGGTTTCGACCCGATGGAATTCCTTGATGGCGCCGGAGGCGCTTAAGATATGACAACGGACCAGAACACCGGTTCCGGACCCCACATCCCCGTTCTTCTTCGCCCGCTGCTGGCGGCGGTGGCGCCGGTTTCCGGCCGCTGGCTGGATGGCACATTCGGGGCTGGCGGATATACCAAAGGCCTGCTTGAGGCGGGCGCGGATCAGGTCATCGGTGTCGATCGCGACCCGCTGGCCTTTGATATGGCGGCGGACTGGGTCGGTGACTACGGCGACCGGCTTGTCCTGCAGCATGGCGTTTTTTCCAAAATGGACGAATATGCCTCGGATCTGGATGGCGTGGTGTTGGACCTCGGGGTCTCCTCCATGCAGCTGGATCTGGCGGAACGTGGCTTTTCCTTCATGCGTGACGGGCCGCTGGATATGCGGATGTCCCAGGATGGCCCCTCGGCGGCGGATCTTGTGGCCGAGCTGAGCGAAGAACGACTGGCAGGCGTGCTGTTCCACTATGGTGAGGAACGGGCGAGCCGCCGGATTGCCAAGGCCATTGTGCGGGCCCGCGAAGAAGAGCCGATCACCACAACATTGCGTCTGGCCGGGATCATTGAAAAATGCCTGCCGCGCCCGAAACCTAATCAATCGCATCCCGCCACCCGCAGCTTTCAGGGTCTCCGCATCGCGGTGAACGCCGAATACGAAGAGCTGTTCAACGGGCTTCTGGCGGCTGAACGCGCATTGAAACCCGGTGGTCTGCTGGCGGTTGTGACCTTCCATTCTGTCGAGGATCGGATGGTAAAGCGTTTCTTCCAGCATCGCGCCGGTAAAACCGGTCGCGCCAACCGCTATGCGCCGGAACAGATCGAAGTGCCCTCGCAGTTTGAACTGGTCACCCGCAAGGCTGTCGGCCCTGACGATGACGAGCTGGCTGAAAACCCGCGGTCACGCTCGGCCCGGCTGCGGGTTGGGCGGCGCACCGAAGCGCCCGCAACACCGATTTCACCCAAAGAAATGGCAATGCCGCAACTGAAAGAGGGGCGCAAATGAAGACGCTTCTGTATATGGTGACCGCGCTTTGTGTTCTTGGCCTCGCGTTTTGGGCCTACCGGGAAAACTACACCACGCAGCAGGCGTTGAAGGAAACCCGCCAGATGCAGCGCCAGATTGGTGCCGCGCAGGTGCGACTCAGCGTCTTGCGGGCCGAATGGGCCTATTTGAACCGCCCCTCGCGTCTGCGTGAACTGGCCGAGCTGAACTTTGACCGGCTGGGCCTTCTGCCCTTGCGCCCCGATCAATTCGGCCGCGTGGACGAGGTCGCCTATCCGCAGCCCGCTGCGCTGGAATTCTCCAACGGGGTGGATGTCTCGACGATGACGCAGGAGAGCCGCCCATGATCCGCACGCCGCTCCGCCCGCTTGCCCGCATCCTGCAGGCCCGCGCCAAGGGCGAGAACCCGGATGTGATCGAACGGGAAAACCTGCGCCAGCGGCACGAGGAAATGGCGGTGAAATCGCGCCAGCGCGCCGAAGGGCGTCTGCTGGTTCTAGGCGCCTTTTTCCTATGTGCCTTTTTCGTTATTGGCGGGCGCATGGCGATGATGGCCACCTCTGAACCTGCCGAGCCTGCCGTCTATACCGCTGGCAGTATGATCGCCAATCAGCGCGCTGACATTACCGACCGTCAGGGCCGCATTCTGGCGACCAATTTCGAGACCCATTCGCTCTATGCGCAGCCGCCGCAGATGATCGACCCGATCATGGTCGCGGAAAAACTGGTTGAGATCTTTCCCGACCTCGACAAGGGGCGTCTGCTGAAGGACTTCACCGGCAAGCGCAAATTTGTCTGGATCAAGAAGAAGATCAGCCCCGAGCAGAAACAGGCCGTGCATGACATCGGTGATCCCGGTCTGCTGTTTGGCCCGCGTGAGATGCGGCTCTACCCCAATGGCCGTCTGGCGGCCCATGTGCTGGGTGGGGCGGGTTTTGGAAAGGAAGGCGTCACCGCCGCCGAAGTGATTGGCGTGGCGGGTGTCGAGAAACAGTTCGACGCCTACCTGCGTGACCCGGCCAATGGCGGCACTCCGCTGCAGCTGTCGCTGGACCTTACCGTGCAGGCCGCGTCCGAGCAGGTGCTCTATGGTGGCATGAAGCTGATGAACGCCAAGGGCGCGACCTCGATCCTGATGGATGTGGAAACCGGCGAGGTGATCTCGGTCGTGTCGCTGCCTGATTTCGACCCCAATAATCGCCCTGCGCCGCCGGTGTCGGGCAATGACCCCTCGGTCAGCCCGCTGTTCAATCGCGCGGTGCAAGGCGTCTATGAACTGGGATCGACCTTCAAGATCTTTACCGCTGCACAGGCCATGGAACTGGGCATTGCCGGCCCGAACACCGTGATCGATACCCGTGGTCCGCTGCGCTGGGGCAAATTCTCGATCCGCGACTTCCGCTTTTATGGCAACGAGATGCCGGTCACCAAGATCATTGTGAAATCCTCCAACATCGGCACCGCGCGTCTGGCACAGCAGATCGGCGTGGAGCGTCAGCGCGCATTCCTCGAGGAACTCGGCATGCTGGAAGCCACCCCGTTCGAGATTGTTGAGGCGCAGGGCGGCAAGCCACTGCTGCCGCCGAACTGGTCAGAGCTTTCGGCGATGACCATCTCTTATGGTCACGGGCTGTCGACCACACCGATGCACCTGGCAGCTGGCTATGCGGCGATTGCCAATGGTGGGCGCTATGTGAAGCCCACTGTGATCAAACAATCCGGCCCGCAGGCAGGTGTCCGCGTGATGAGCGAAGAAACCGCCGCCGCATCGCGGATGATGCTGCGCAAGGTGGTCAGCGAAGGCACGGCGTCTTTTGCCGAGGTTCCAGGCTATCAGGTGGGCGGCAAGACCGGCACCGCCGACAAACCCAGACCGCAGGGTGGCTATTACGAGGACAAGGTGATTGCCACTTTTGCCTCCATCTTTCCGGCCAATGATCCCAAATACGCCTTGATCGTCACCCTTGATGAGCCAGAGATCAGCGCCCATGGTGAACAGCGTCGAACCGCCGGTTGGACCGCTGCACCAGTGGCCGCAGAGATGATCCAGCGTGTCGCGCCGCTTCTTGGGCTCAGACCACACGTTGAACCCGCGCAGGTGACTGGTATAACCCTGACCTCGAATTAAGAGGTAACTCCGGTATGGGCAGCACAGCAGAAAAAACACTCGGACAGCTGGGGCTGACCGCGCGCGGCGGGGTCGACCCGGTGATCACCGGCATCACGGTGGACAGTCGCGCCGTGAAAGAAGGTGAGCTGTTTGCCGCCCTTCCGGGCAGTGTGGTGCATGGCGCCAAATTCATTCCCGGTGCGCTGGCCAATGGGGCGGCCGCCATACTGACCGATGCCGAAGGCGCCGGAATTGCCGCGCAATTGCTGGATGAAAGCCATGTCGCGCTGGTGGTGGTCGAAGACCCGCGTCAGGCGCTGGCCTATGCCGCAGCCCTGTGGTTCGGTGCCCAGCCGGAATGTGTGGTGGCGGTGACCGGCACCAATGGCAAGACATCCGTCGCCAGCTTTGTGCGCCAGATCTGGATGGAGCTGGGGCATCAGGCGGTGAACCTCGGCACCACCGGGGTTGAGGGTGCCTGGTCCTTTCCGCTGGCCCATACCACGCCCGAACCTGTTACCCTGCATCGTGCCCTGGCCGCTGCCGCCGCCAACGGTGTCACCCATGCGGCAATGGAGGCGTCCTCCCACGGATTGGAACAGCGCCGCCTTGATGGGGTGCATCTGGCTGCTGCTGGCTTCACTAATTTCACTCAGGATCATCTGGACTACCACGAGACGTTCGAGGCCTATTTCAGCGCCAAGGCGGGCCTGTTCCGCCGGGTGCTGCCGGACGAGGGCGTTGCCGTCATCAACCTCGATGATCCGCGTGGCGAGGAAATGCGCGCCATTGCGGCGGCGCGTGGTCAGGAAGTGATCAGCGTTGGTCGTGGCATGGGCGATCTTTGTCTGATGAGCCAGCGGTTCGACGCAGCTGGGCAGGACCTGCGGTTCTCGTGGCACGGCAGGCCTTTTGTGGTGCGGCTGAACCTGATCGGTGGTTTTCAGGCGGAAAACATCCTTCTGGCCTGCGGGCTGGTGATTGCCTCGGGCGAGGAGCCGGAGCGGGTCTTTGAAACGCTGGAGCATCTAGAGACAGTGCGGGGCCGGATGCAGCACGCTGGCACGCGCCTGAACGGGGCCACTGTTTTTGTGGACTACGCCCATACGCCTGACGCCGTATCGACCGCGCTGAAGGCGCTGCGTCCGCATGTGCTGGGCCGGTTGGTGGCCATTGTGGGTGCCGGCGGCGACCGCGACGCGACCAAACGCCCGCTGATGGGGCAGGCGGCACATGAAAACGCAGACATGGTGATTGTCACCGATGACAATCCGCGCAGCGAGGATCCTGATCTGATCCGTGCGGCCGTCAAAGGCGGTGCGCCAGATGCGGTAGAAGTCGGCGACCGCGCCGAGGCGATCCTGCGCGGCGTCCATGCGCTGGGGCCGGGGGATGCGTTGCTGATCTGCGGCAAGGGGCATGAAACCGGGCAGATCGTCGGCGACGATATTCTGCCATTTGACGATGTGGAACAGGCCAGCGTGGCTGTTTCTGTTCTGGACGGGGGAACGGCATGACGCTCTGGACTGCGGCTGAGGCCGCCGAGGCCACAGGTGGCCGCAGTATTGGCGATTGGACCGTCGACGGGATCTCGATCGATACCCGCACGATTGCGCCGGGTGATTTGTTCGTGGCGCTAACGGCAGCCCGCGATGGGCATGACTTTGTGGCGCAGGCGCTGGCAAATGGCGCGGGTGCAGCGCTGGTGTCGCGCATTCCCGAAGGGGTCGCTGCGGATGCGCCGCTGTTGCTGGTCGAGGATGTGCAAACCGGGCTTGAGGCTCTGGGTGTTGCGTCGCGTGCGCGCTGTGCCGCTAGGGTAATCGCGGTGACCGGTTCGGTTGGCAAGACCTCGACCAAGGAAATGCTGGCACGGATGCTGTCTGATCAGGGTCGGACCCATGCGGCCGTGGCCAGCTACAACAATCACTGGGGTGTGCCGCTGACGCTGGCGCGGATGCCGCGCGATACTGAGTTTGCGGTGATTGAAATCGGCATGAACCACCCCGGCGAGATCGCTCCGCTGGCCCGTCAGGCGCGCCCGCATGTGGCCATGGTGACCACGGTCGCCGCGGTTCATCTGGAAGCCTTTGAGGATGTGGCGGGAATCGCCCGCGAAAAAGCCGCGATCATGGAAGGGCTAGAGCCCGGTGGTCTGGCGGTTCTGAACGCTGATATTGGTGAGGCATCCGTGCTGGAAAGCGAGGCGGTGCGGCTCGGAGCCTCGACCGTCTGGTTCGGGGAACAGGCCAAGGAGTACCACCTGCGTGCGGTTGCCATAGAAGGCGAAGAAACCGTGGCGCAGGCAGATGCCATGGGCCACGGGCTGGAGCTTCACATTCAGTCACTTGGCGCGCATTTCGCGATGAACGCTTTGGGGGCGCTGGCCTGTGTCGCGGGCGTCGGCGCCAATGTCGAACAGGCGGCGCAAAGCCTTGCGCTCTGGTCGCCGGTCAAGGGCCGTGGTCAGCGCGAAAGTATTGCCATGGGTGATGGCCATGTGACGATGCTGGACGACAGCTATAACGCAAATCCGACCTCGATGGCGGCGGCGCTGGCCGTGCTGGCTGCCACACCGGGTACGGGCCGCCGCATTGCCTATGTCGGCGACATGAAGGAACTGGGCCCGGACGAGCAGTCGCTCCACGCGGGTATTGCTGGTCTTGAGGCCGTGGCTGGTATCGACTGCATCCACTGCATCGGCCCGCTGATGAAGGCGCTACACGCGGCGTTGCCGGACGACAAACGCGGTGCATGCTACGCCACCAGCGCCGAGGCCCTGCCGGATCTGGCAGGCCAGATCGCAGGCGGGGACATTGTGCTTGCCAAGGGATCGCTCAGCATGGGGTTGGGTAGAATTGTTGACGGCATCCGTGAAATGGGTCATGCCGCCCCATCACAAAACAAAAACGCAGAATAGGAACCGGGACGCATGCTCTATTGGCTCACCGCGCTGTCGGACGGAGGGGATTTCTTCAACCTCTTCCGCTATATCACTTTCCGCGCGGGCGGAGCCTTCATGACGGCGCTGATCTTTGGCTTCATCTTTGGCAAGCCGCTTATCAATGTTCTGCGCAAAAAACAGGGCAAGGGGCAGCCGATCCGCGATGACGGCCCCGAGGGGCATTTTGTCAAAGCGGGCACGCCGACCATGGGTGGGCTGCTGATTGTGGGCGCATTGGTTTTTGCGACCCTGCTCTGGGCGCGACTGGATAACCCCTTTGTCTGGTTGGTTCTTTTTGTGACGCTGGCCTATGGGTTGATCGGTTTCGCCGATGATTACGCCAAGGTATCCAAGCAGAACACAGCCGGTGTTCCCGGCAAGGTTCGGATTGTTCTTGGCATTCTGATCGCGGTGGTCGCCGGGATCTGGGCTTCGGCCTATCACCCCGATGCGCTGCAGGGTCAGCTGGCGATGCCGGTGTTCAAGGATGTGCTGCTGAACCTCGGCCTTCTATACATTCCGTTTGTGGTCATTGTGATCGTCGGGTCGGCCAATGCGGTCAACCTGACCGACGGGCTGGACGGTCTGGCGATCATGCCGGTGATGATTGCGGCCTCGACACTGGGCATCATTGCCTATGCGGTGGGGCGGGTGGATTTCTCCGAATATCTGGACGTGCATTACGTGCCCGGTTCAGGTGAGATCCTGATCTTTACCGCAGCGCTGTTTGGCGGCGGGCTCGGCTTTCTGTGGTATAACGCGCCACCTGCGGCCGTGTTCATGGGCGACACCGGATCGCTGGCTCTGGGTGGCGCACTTGGCGCCATTGCCGTTGTCACCAAACACGAGCTGGTGCTGGGCATCGTTGGCGGCCTGTTTGTGGTCGAGGCCCTGTCGGTGATCATTCAGGTCCTCTACTTCAAACGCACCGGCAAGCGGGTCTTTCTGATGGCGCCAATCCATCATCACTACGAAAAAAAGGGCTGGGCTGAGCCGCAGATCGTCATTCGATTCTGGATCATCTCGCTGATCCTGGCGCTGATCGGTCTGGCGACGCTGAAGGTGCGGTAAACTCTACGCCGCCCAATACGGTCAGAACGCAGCCCTTGGATTGCAAACCGCTCCCTTTCCTGTGCATTGTCGCGCCGAAGTTTTGATCAAAGGCGAGGCTCTTCATGATCCCGGTTCAAGGATATAGTGGCGCAAGTGTTGCAGTGTTGGGGCTGGGCCGTTCCGGCCTTGCCACGGCGCGGGCCCTGCGGGAAGGCGGGGCAGAAGCCATCTGCTGGGATGACAACCCGGCCGCGCGTGAAACAGCCGAAAGCGAAGGGTTTTCCTGCCGGGATCTGAGCAAGCAAGGCGCCTTTGACGGCATTGCCACGCTGATCGTCTCACCCGGTATTCCGCATCTCTATCCCAAGCCAAACCCGGTGGTGCGCAACGCGCTGGAGGCGGGCGTGCCGGTCGACAATGACATCGGGTTGTTCTTTCGCTCACTGGCGACGCGCGACTGGGATAATTTCGACCAGCCGCCCCGCGTCATTGCGGTGACAGGCTCGAACGGCAAGTCCACCACCGTGGCGCTGATCACCCATATTCTGGAAAGCGTTGGTCGGGATGCGCAGATGGCGGGCAATATTGGCCGCGGCGTTCTGGATATCGATCCTCCGGGGGACGCAGGCGTCGTGGTGCTGGAACTGTCCAGCTATCAGACCGAGCTTGCCCGCGCGCTGACGCCGGATATCGCTGTTTTCACCAATCTGTCGCCGGATCATCTGGATCGCCACGCTGGTATGGGCGGCTATTTCGCGGCCAAGCGGCGGTTGTTTTCCGAAGGCGGGCCGGATCGCGCCATCATCGGCGTGGACGAGGACGAGGGCGTCTTTTTGGCAGGTCAAATGAGTGAAGGCGCGGCTGATGACCGGGTGATCCGCCTGTCTGTGGCGCGCAAACTTGCCGGGCCGGGCTGGAACATCTTTGTCAAAAAGGGGTTTTTGTCCGAGACCCGCAAGGGCAAACATGCGGCCTCGATTGATCTGCGCGCCATGACCGGACTGCCGGGCAGCCACAATCACCAGAACGCCTGCGCCGCCTATGCGGCCTGCCGCTGTCTGGGGCTGGCACCGCGGGTGATTGAGAAATCACTGGCCACCTATCCGGGCCTGCCGCACCGCAGCCAGACCATCGCCGAGGTAGGCGGCGTGCGCTATGTGAACGACAGCAAGGCCACCAATCTGGACAGCGCAGCCAAGGCGCTGGCGGCGTTCAAAAACATCCGCTGGATCTGTGGCGGGTTGGAGAAAGACGGCGGGCTGGATCAGCTGAAAGGCGCGACCGGCAATGTGCAAAAAGCCTATGTGATTGGCCGCGAAGCCGCAGGTTTTGCCATGCAATTGGATGTGGAGGCCGAGGTCTGCACCACAATGGCCGCTGCCGTGGAACGCGCCATATCGGATGCGCAAGAGGGGGAGACGGTGCTGCTGGCACCAGCCGCCGCCAGCTTTGATCAATATGATAGTTTCGAGAAACGCGGCGATGATTTTGTGGCGGAAGTGAAGGCGCGTTTGCAACTCAAAAGCTGAGCTTCGACCAGAGCGGGCGCGGTGTGCGCCCGCCGTGGGGCGGGCAGGCGCGTGATTTATTTGCGCGCGGCGATGGCGGTGCCGGCCGCATGGGCCGAAGACCAGGCCCATTGGAAATTGAAACCGCCCAACCATCCTGTCACATCCACCGCCTCACCGATGGCATAAAGGCCGGGCATTGCCTTGGCCTCCATGGTTTTGGAGGACAGCTCATCGGTGTCGATACCGCCCAGAGTGACCTCGGCCGTCCGGTAGCCTTCGGTGCCGCCCGGTGTCAGCGTCCAATGGCTGAGCTGATCGCAAAGCCCCTGCAGGGCGGCATCGGAGTGATCTGCCAGCCGCCCCTTGAGGCGCAGCTCGGGCGCCAGAAAATCGACCAGACGACCGGGCAGGTGGCGGGCCAGTTCGGTTTTCAGGTCGTGGCCGCCGCCCAACTGCCGCTGGGTGCGCAGTTTGTTGAACAGATCCATCTCGGGGATCAGGTTCACGCAGATCTCCTCTCCGTCCTGCCAATAAGAAGACAGCTGCAGGACCGACGGGCCTGACAGGCCGCGATGGGTGAACAGCAGTGCCTCATCAAAGGAGGCGCGGGCATTTGACAGCTGCACAGGTAGTGCAGTCCCGGCCAGTGGCTTGAAACGGTCCTCGGGGAAGGTGAAGGGCACCAGACCGGCGCGGGTATCCAGCACCCTGAGCCCGAATTGCCGCGCCAGATCATAGGCGAGGCCAGTGGCGCCCATTTTGGGGATCGATTTGCCGCCGGTGGCCAGCACCAGATTGCTACAGGTGACAGTCTGACGCTTGCCATCCCGCTCCAGCACCAGCACATAACCGGCGCCGTCGTGGCTGACCGACACCACGGAGGTCTGCAGCCAGAGCGTCGCACCAGCCTTTTCCAGCTCCTTCACCAGCATCGACACGATCTGTTTGGCCGAGCCATCGCAGAACAGCTGGCCCAGTGTCTTTTCATGCCAGTCGATACCATGCTGGCCGACCAGCTCGATGAAATCCCATTGGCTATAGCGCGCCAAGGCAGATTTGCAGAAATGCGGATTGGCCGAGAGGTAGTTATTGGCTTCGGCATACATATTGGTGAAGTTGCAGCGCCCGCCGCCGGAGATGCGGATTTTCTCACCGGGGTTTTTTGCGTGGTCCACCACAAGCGTTTCGGCGCCCGCAAAGCGTGCACACATCATACCGGCTGCTCCGGCGCCCAAAATCACTGTTTTGTATCGCATGGGCAGCCAATTGGCGCGGATTGTTGCCAATGGCAAGAGGAAGTCTCTGGCCAGATTCCGCCGATCAGGCTACAGTTCGCCCATAGACCCCGAAAACGGGGCGGATATAGGCAAACGAGCGGCGGTATTCCCATGACTGAGATGGTCTATGGTGCGGTTCCTGTACGGGTAGGGGAACCGGTTCTCCCGAAGTGGTGGCGGACGTTGGACAAGTGGACACTTGCCTGCGTGCTGGCCCTGTTCATCATCGGTCTGTTGCTGGGGCTTGCGGCCTCGGTTCCTTTGGCTGAACGCAACGGTTTCGGCAATTTCCACTATGTGGCGCGCCAAGCGGTCTTTGGCTCTGTGGCGCTGGTCGCCATGGTGGTAACCTCAATGATGCCGCCGGTTCTGGTGCGGCGTCTTGCGGTGCTTGGCTTTGTGGCGACCTTTGTGGCGCTTCTGCTGCTGCCATTCTTAGGCACGGATTTCGGCAAGGGCGCGACGCGCTGGTATTCGCTGGGCTTTGCCTCGGTTCAGCCTTCTGAGTTTCTGAAGCCCGGCTTTGTTGTTGTTGCGGCATGGCTGCTGGCGGCCAGTCAGGAGATCAACGGCCCTCCCGGCAAGACGCTGTCCTTTGCGCTCTGCGTTACCATCGTGCTGGTACTGGCCCTGCAGCCCGATTTTGGTCAGGCCTGTCTGGTGCTGTTTGGCTGGGGTGTGATGTATTTTGTGGGTGGTGCGCCGATGCTGCTGCTGGTCGGCATGGCCGGGGCGGTGATCCTGAGCGGCATGTTCGCCTATGCCAACTCTGAACACTTTGCCCGCCGCATCGATGGTTTTCTGAACCCGGATGTCGATCCGACCACCCAGATGGGATATGCCACCAATGCGATCCGCGAAGGCGGGCTCTTTGGGGTTGGCGTCGGCGAGGGGCAGGTGAAATGGTCGCTGCCCGATGCCCATACAGATTTCATCATTGCTGTCGCCGCCGAAGAGTTTGGCCTGATGCTGGTGATGGTGGTGATCGCGCTCTATGCGACGATTGTGATCCGGTCCCTGACCCGCCTGATGCGCGAACGTGATCCCTTCATCCGCCTTGCCGGTACCGGTTTGGCCTGCATGTTCGGCGTGCAGGCGATGATCAACATGGGCGTGGCCGTGCGGCTGTTGCCCGCCAAGGGCATGACCCTGCCGTTCGTCAGCTATGGCGGTTCCTCGCTGATTGCGGGCGGCATTGCATTGGGTATGTTGTTGGCCTTCACACGGACCCGTCCGCAGGGCGGGATTGCTGATTACCTGCGTGGCCGCGGGCGCGGCTGAGCACCTTGAAGAACGAGTAAGACGACTATGACACAGAAGCTTCTCCTGATGGCAGCAGGCGGCACCGGCGGGCACATGTTCCCGGCTCAGGCGCTGGCCGAGGCCATGCTGAAGCGCGGATGGCGGGTGAAGCTCTCCACTGATGCGCGCGGTGCGCGCTACACCGGCGGCTTTCCCCATACGGTTGAGATTTCGCAGGTGTCCAGCGCCACGTTCGCGCGGGGCGGTCTTATGGCCAAGGCCATGGTTGCACCGCGCATTGCCGGCGGCGTGCTGGCCATGATGGCGCAGATGCGCCGCGACCGGCCGGATGCGGTTGTGGGCTTTGGTGGTTACCCCTCCATTCCGGCACTGGGTGCCGCGACGCTGTTGGGTCTGCCGCGGATGATCCACGAACAAAACGGAGTGCCGGGCCGGGTCAATCAGATCTTTGCCAAACGGGTGGCCCATGTGGCCTGCGGCGTCTGGCCGACCGAACTGCCCGAGGGCGCCAATGGTATCCACACCGGCAACCCGGTGCGATCCGCGGTGCTGGAGCGCGCCGGTGCCGGCTATATCGCGCCGGGCGATTATCCGATGTCGGTCCTGGTGATGGGCGGCAGTCAGGGGGCCCGTATCCTGAGCGATGTGGTCCCCGGCGCCATTGCGGCCCTGCCGAGTGAGATCCGCCAATTTGTCCGCGTCAGCCATCAGGCCCGCCAAGAGGATCTGGAACGGGTGCAGGGCTTTTATGCCGAACACGGTATTTCGGCAGATGTGCAGACCTTTTTCACCGACGTGCCAAACCGGATGAGCGAATGCCAGCTGGTGATCTCGCGGGCGGGGGCCTCCTCGGTTGCGGATATCAGTGTCATTGGGCGGCCTTCAGTGCTGATCCCTTATGCGGCGGCGACCGGTGATCACCAAACCGCCAATGCGCGCGCCTTGGTTCAGGCGGATGCTGCGGTGCTGATCCCCGAAAGCGCCCTTGACGTTTCTGCGCTGAGCGCGCAAATCGCGGCGGTTCTGAGCAACCCTCAGGCTGCAAACATGATGGCCAACGCCGCGTTGAGCGCCGGCGTGCCCGATGCCACCGGTCGTCTGGTGGCACTGACCGAACAGCTCGCGATGGAAGGATGACCATATGACCCCTGCAACCAAACTGCCCGGTGATGTCGGCCCGATCCATTTTGTCGGCATCGGCGGTATCGGCATGTCGGGCATCGCCGAAGTGCTGTTGAATCAGGGCTACGTGGTACAGGGATCGGACCTGAAAAACACCAAGATCACCGACCGTCTGGCGGGTCTGGGCGCGCAGATCTTTGTGGGCCAGAAGGCGGAAAACCTTGAGGATGCCTCGGTTGTGGTGATCTCGTCAGCGATCAAGCCGGGCAACCCGGAGCTGGACGAGGCCCGCGCCAAGGGCCTGCCGGTGGTGCGTCGCGCCGATATGCTGGCTGAGCTGATGCGCCTGAAGTCCAATATCGCCATTGCTGGCACCCATGGTAAAACCACCACCACCACCATGATGGCCGAGCTGATGGTCGCCGGCGGGTTTGACCCCACCGTGGTCAACGGCGGTATCATTCATGCCTATGGGTCCAACGCCCGGATGGGGCAGGGTGAATGGATGGTGGTAGAAGCCGACGAGAGCGACGGGTCGTTCAACCGGCTGCCCGCAACCGTGGCCATTGTTACCAATATCGACCCCGAGCATATGGAACACTGGGGCGATTTCGACAGTTTGCGCGATGGCTTCCTGCATTTTGTCTCCAGCATTCCCTTTTACGGCGTGGCTGTTTGCTGCACCGATCACCCCGAAGTGCAGGCGCTGGTGGGCCGGATTTCGGACCGTCGTGTGGTGACTTATGGCTTCAACGCGCAGGCGGATGTGCGGGCGGTGAACCTGACCTACAAGGCCGGTGTGGCGCATTTCGATGTGTTGCTGCAGAACGAGGATCAGGTGATCGAGGGCTGCAGCCTGCCGATGCCGGGGGATCATAACGTTTCAAACGCGCTGTCGGCCGTTGCCGTGGCGCGCCACCTTGGCATGCGGGGCGCCGAAATTCGCGAGGCATTGGCCAAGTTCGGTGGTGTGAACCGGCGCTTTACCAAAGTGGGCGAAGTGAACGGCGTTACCATCATTGACGATTACGGCCACCATCCGGTCGAGATCGCAGCGGTGCTGAAAGCGGCGCGTCAGGCCTGCGAAGGGCGGGTGATTGCGGTGCATCAGCCGCATAGGTATTCGCGGCTTTCCGACCTGTTCGAGGATTTCTGCGCCTGTTTCAATGAGGCCGATGTGGTGGCCATCGCCGAGGTGTTTGCCGCCGGAGAAGAGCCGATCGAAGGGGCAAGCCGCGATGATCTGGTGGCCGGGATGATCCGCCACGGTCACCGCCACGCCCGCGCTATTCTCTGCGAGGATGATCTGGAACGACTGGTGCGTGAACAGGCGCGTCCCGGTGATATGGTGGTCTGCCTTGGGGCTGGCACTATCAGCACCTGGGCAAATGGCCTGCCGGAGCGGCTGAGCAAATGATCGGCGCCGGGGATATAGGGGGCGCTGCCCCCAGCCGCCACTGGCGGCTTTCCCCGCGGTATTTGGGGCCAGATGAAAGGGATCTTTGGCAGCGGGACCCGGGTCCGGGCGCGTTGGGGCATCGCGACCTGGCCGAGTTTCTCTCGCCGTGTGCGTGTGTTATCGGTAAAGTCGCTTGGTTTCTTGAAAAATGCCGTGCGCCAGAGGCTGCGGCCGGATGGGGAGGCTTGCGATGAGCCTGTCTTTGACGCTAGCGGCGCTTTGGGCGCTATCTGCCAATGTTCTTGCATTGGTGCCAAGCCGGGACAATCACTGGGCGCGGGCCTATGTTCTGATTGCCCTTGGCATTCCTTTGCTGGGCTATGTCACCTATGAAAACGGCCCCTGGTGGGGGCTGGCGGTGCTTCTCGGCGGCATGTCCGTTCTGCGCTGGCCGGTGATCTATTTTGGCCGCTGGCTACGCGGCCGTTTTGCTGCGGTCAGGAGGTAGCTGGAATGGCAATCGTGATATTCTGGGTGATTGTGCTGAGTTCCCTTCTGTCGGGCCATGTGCTGATGCGGGCGGGACGGGTGCGCGCGGTTGTGCTGATCCTCGCAGCCTCGGTGATCGGCTATGGTCTGATCCGCAGTTTTGCCGGCAGTTTGCCGGATGTGCATCGCGTTGCGCTGGTCAGCCTCGGGGCTGTGTGGCTGGTGCCGTTCTGCGGTGGCTTTTTGGTCGGGGCGCTGACCGGCTTGCTGCGGCGGGCTGTGCAAAAGACAGCCTGAGCCCGGCAGCATGGCTGCGCGGGCGTTGTTCCCCGGCCTGATCCGGGGTAGAGCCGGAGGCGCTGATATCTGGAGAGCAGTTGCATGAACATGGATGGTATCCGCGGGACACTGACCCCGAACCGCGAGCTTTCGTCGCTGACCTGGCTACGGGTGGGTGGCCCGGCCGATTTTCTGTTCCAGCCGGCCGATCCGCAGGACCTCGCGGCGTTTCTGAAACAGCTTGATCCGGATGTTGCGGTCTTTCCCATTGGTGTTGGCTCTAACCTGATTGTGCGGGACGGCGGCCTGCGGGCTGTGGTGATCCGGTTGGGACGGGGGTTCAATTCGATTTCCGCCAAAGACGGGCTGGTTCACGCTGGCGCCGCCGCTTTGGATTCTCATGTGGCCAGACGGGCGGCGGACACCGGCATTGATCTGACCTTTCTGCGCACCATCCCCGGATCAATCGGTGGGGCCGTGCGGATGAATGCGGGCTGTTATGGCAGCTACATGGCGGATGTCTTTCAGTCCGCAACTCTGGTGACGCGGGAGGGTGCGATCCGTGACATCACCGCCGAAGAGTTGAACTTTCAATACCGCCAGACCGATTTCCCTGAGGGGGCAATTCTGGTGTCCGCGGTGCTGAAAGGGCCGACGGGTGATCCTGCTGGCCTGCATGCGCGGATGGAGGCGCAGCTGATCAAGCGCGACGAGACCCAGCCGACCAAAGATCGCAGCGCCGGGTCCACGTTTCGCAACCCGGCCGGATTTTCCTCGACGGGGCGGGTAGATGACACCCATGAGTTGAAGGCCTGGAAGGTGATCGATGACGCCGGAATGCGCGGCGCGCGCATCGGTGGGGCCCAGATGAGCGAGAAACACTCCAACTTTCTGATCAACACCGGTGGCGCAAAGGCCGCAGATCTTGAGGGTTTGGGCGAAGAGGTCCGGAAAAAGGTTTACGCCAACAGCGGCATAACACTAGAATGGGAAATTATGCGGATCGGAGATCCAGCACCGGAACAGCCGTGAAAACCCCTGACTCTTCAGCCGCTTATCAGGCAAAGGCGGCATCAAGAAAAGAGCGGTGGAGAACCGGCAAAGCGGTGCAGAAGGTAAAGATGGTAAAGGCGATGTTAATCCGCCGGTAATGATTTGGGCGTTTAATGGCCCAAGGGATGGCAGCATCCCGGTTTCACTTGGGCATTGGCCCGCAATGAACGGGTCTTGGAGCCCGCAACACCAAGGGGCGCAAAGCCCTGTTATTTGAGGCGCTTGTCGTGGGTCAGTCGAGCAGGACACTCCCGAAAGTTGTGGTTTTGATGGGTGGACCTTCCGCTGAGCGCGAGGTCTCTCTGTCATCTGGGCGCGAATGCGCCGCCGCACTGCGGGGTGAGGGGTATGAAGTCGTAGAGCTGGACGCGGGTCCGGATCTCTGTGCGCGTCTGCAGGACATTGGCCCGGATGTGGTTTTCAATGCGCTGCATGGCCGCTGGGGCGAAGACGGCTGTGTGCAGGGCATGCTGGAATGGATGGGAATTCCCTATACCCATTCCGGGGTTCTGTCCTCGGCGCTGGCGATGGATAAACAGAAATCAAAAGACGTGTTCCGCGCAGCGGGCCTGCCCGTGGTCGAGAGCGTGATTGTTCCCAAGGCAGAGGTGATGGCGGGCCATGTGCTTGCCCCTCCCTATGTGGTGAAACCCAATAACGAAGGCTCCAGCGTTGGCGTCTATTTGGTGAATGAGGCAGCAAATGCGCCGCCGGTTCTGTCTGATGACATGCCGGAAGAGGTGATGGTCGAAGCCTTTGCACCGGGTCGTGAAATGACCACCACCGTGATGGGGGATCGGGCCTTGACGGTAACCGATATTCTGACCGATGGCTGGTACGATTATGATGCCAAATACAAGCCCGGCGGATCACGTCATGTGGTGCCCGCTGAGGTTCCGCAGGAAATTTTTGGCCTTTGCCTCGACTATGCATTGCAGGCCCATGCGGCACTGGGATGTCGGGGGGTTAGCCGCACTGATTTCAGGTGGGATGAAGCACGCGGCACCGACGGGCTGATCCTGTTGGAGACAAATACACAGCCCGGCATGACGCCCACCTCCCTTAGCCCCGAGCAGGCCACCCACTGTGGCCTCAGCTTTGGTCAGCTCTGCGCCTGGATGGTGGAGGATGCTTCATGCGGTCGCTGATGCCGGGGCGGCGCGCTGCGCAGGATCCTGCGCCGTCGCGCCTGAGATACCGCATCCAGCGATGGATGCTCACGCCGGGTATCCGGATGGGGCTGAAGATCGGCCTGCCGCTCTGTGTGATGGCGGCCTCGGCCGGGGCCTTTCTGGCCAGTGAGCAGCGGCGCGACACCGTGGCTGTGTTCATCGCAGATACGCGGGCCGCAATCGAAGAACGCCCGGAATTCATGGTCAATGTCATGGCGATCGACGGGGCAGGCCCGGCGGTGGCGCAGGACATTCGCGAAATTGTGCCGGTGCGGTTGCCGGACAGTTCTTTCGATCTGGATCTGGAGGAAATCCGCGCCGCTGTTGCCGGGCTGGATCCGGTGAAATCTGCCGAGGTGCGTATCCGCCCCGGTGGCGTTCTGCAGGTCGATGTGATTGAGCGCCGTCCGGCTGTGGTCTGGCGGACCCGTGATGGGTTGGCGCTGTTGGATGATAGCGGGATCCACGTGGCTGAACTTGGCCGCCGCTCTTCGCGCGGTGACTTGCCGCTGATCGCAGGTCGCGGTGCCGATGCGCATGTGGGTGAAGCTTTGTCGATCCTGCGCGCGGCGCGGCCGCTGGATGGTCGGTTGCGCGGTTTGATGCGGATAGGAGAGCGCCGCTGGGATGTTGTGCTGGACCGCGGGCAGCGCATTCAGCTGCCGGCAGAGGCCCCCGAGGCGGCGTTGGAACGTGTTCTGGCCATAAGCGAAGTGAAAGATCTGCTTGAACGCGATGTCGCGGTGGTTGATATGCGACTTTCAGCCCGTCCCACTGTCCGCATGAGCGAGAATGCGGTGCAGGAATGGTGGCGGATCAGAAAAATTAACGGGAGCGGACAGTAACGATGGCGGATCTCTACCAGTCACAGCGCGCCATGCGGCAGATGCGCCGCGCTGCCATGCAGCGGGGCGTTGTCGCCGTTCTGGATGTGGGCAGTTCCAAAATTGCCTGTCTGGTGTTGCGATTTGACGGCAACGGGCCGCTGAGCGAGGACAACTCAATCGGGTCGCTGGCGGGGCAGTCGGGGTTTCGGGTAATCGGTGCCGCCACAACCCGGTCGCGCGGTGTGCAGTTTGGCGAAATCACCGCCATGCAGGAAACCGAACGCGCCATCCGCACGGCTGTTCAGCAGGCGCAGAAGATGGCCGAGGTACGTGTCGACCATGTGATCGCTTGCTTCTCTGGCGCCAATCCGCGCTCTTACGGGCTGGATGCCACGGTTGACCTGGAAAGCCAGGAAGTGACCGAAAATGAAGTCGCCCGCGTGCTGGCGGCCTGCGAGGTGCCGGATTACGGGGTGGGGCGCGAAGTGTTGCACGCTCAGCCGGTGAATTTCGCGCTGGATAACCGATCCGGTCTGGCGGATCCACGGGGCCAGATCGGCCACGAGCTGGCCGTTGATATGCATATGCTGACGGTGGATGCCTCGACGGTGCAGAATCTGGTGCGCTGCATTCAGCGCTGTGACCTTGAACTGGCGGGGATTGCCTCGTCTGCCTATGCGGCGGGGTTCTCGGCGCTGGTCGAAGATGAACAAGAGCTGGGCGCGGCCTGTATCGATATGGGTGGCGGCACCACTTCGATTTCGGTCTTTATGAAGAAACACATGATCTATGCCGATGCTGTGCGCATGGGCGGCGATCACGTGACCGGTGATATCTCCATGGGTCTTGGGGTTCCGGCGGCCAATGCCGAGCGGATCAAGACCATGTGCGGCGGCGTGCATGCCACCGGTGCAGATGACCGCGATATGATCGACATCGGCGGCGAGACCGGCGACTGGGAACATGACCGCCGGACCGTCAGCCGGGCCGAGCTGATCGGCATCATGCGTCCCCGTGTCGAAGAAATTCTCGAAGAGGTGCGCTTGCGGCTGGATGCGGCCGGGTTCGACCAGATGCCAAGCCAGCAGATCGTTTTGACCGGTGGATCGAGCCAGATCATGGGGCTGGACGGGCTTGCGAGCCGTATTCTGGGCCATCAGGTGCGCCTTGGCCGGCCTTTGCGCGTTCACGGCCTGCCGCAATCCGCGACCGGACCGGGCTTTGCCTCGGCTGTTGGGCTCAGCCTGTTTGCCGCCCATCCACAGGATGAGTGGTGGGATTTCGACGTGCCGGTTGATCGCCATCCCAGCAATGGGCTGAAGCGCGCCATGAAATGGTTCCGCGAGAACTGGTGAGATCTGCGCTGCGCAGTATTCCGCCACGGTCTTTGATTTTGCGGGTGACAGCCCGGCGCACTCCGGCTAAGATTCTCTTAACCGTGGCAAGAAATAGCCGCGGACCAAATGGCCGAGCAGTGGCCAACACACAGTAGATGTCGATTTTAAGTCCAGCCGGAGGTGACTCCAGTGGGGCGCTGATCGCTATTGTAGTGGCTGCCCATCGGAAATCCGCAAAATGTGGCTATTTTGGCGAAATGCCGTGGGTCAAACCGCGGTTCCGGCCATATTTTGTGGTTAATTGTGCTTTTTGGGGTGACGAGACTCGCCCTGCGCGGTACAGTTAGTGTGGATAATTTTGATAAACGCCTCTGCGGGGAGGCGGTCAAACAAGCGGAAAAACAGGCGGACAGCGCAATGACCTTGAACCTTTCGATGCCCGGACAGGAAGACCTGAAGCCCCGGATTACCGTTTTCGGCGTCGGTGGGGCAGGCGGCAACGCAGTCAACAACATGATCGAGAAAGAACTCGATGGTGTGGACTTCGTGGTGGCCAACACCGATGCGCAGGCGCTTCAGCAGAACGCGGCGCAAAACCGCGTGCAGCTGGGTGTGAAAGTGACCGAAGGCCTGGGGGCGGGCGCGCGCCCGGCCGTTGGCTCCGCTGCGGCAGAAGAGTCGATCGAACAGATTGTTGACCACCTGGCCGGGTCGCACATGTGCTTCATCACCGCAGGTATGGGCGGCGGCACCGGCACAGGTGCTGCGCCGATCATCGCACAGGCCGCCCGCGAGCTGGGTGTTCTGACCGTTGGTGTTGTCACCAAACCCTTCCAGTTCGAAGGCCACCGCCGGATGAAGCAGGCCGAAGAGGGCGTCGATGCCCTGCAGAAGGTCGTTGATACGCTGATCATCATTCCGAACCAGAACCTGTTCCGTCTCGCCAATGAGAAAACCACCTTCACCGAGGCCTTCTCGATGGCGGATGATGTGCTCTATCAGGGTGTCAAAGGCGTCACCGATCTGATGGTGCGTCCTGGCCTGATCAACCTCGACTTTGCGGACGTACGCGCCGTGATGGACGAGATGGGCAAGGCAATGATGGGCACCGGCGAGGCCGAGGGCGAAGATCGCGCCGTTCAGGCCGCAGAAAAGGCCATTGCCAACCCGCTGCTGGACGAAATCAGCCTGCGCGGTGCGCGCGGCGTGCTGATCAACATCACCGGCGCCCACGACCTCACCTTGTTCGAACTGGACGAAGCCGCCAACCGTATCCGCGAGGAAGTGGACCCGGAAGCAAACATCATTGTTGGTTCCACATTGGATACCGCGATGGAAGGCCAGATGCGCGTCAGCGTTGTCGCCACCGGTATCGACGCGCAGGAAGTACATCAGGACCTTCCTGTCCCGCGCCGCCCGCTGTCCGAGCCGCTGAAGAAAACCGTTGCGGCCGAAGCCAAACCAGTCGCTGAGCCTGTCGCCGAAGTTGCGCCTGCCGAACCGGAAATGGAAGCCGTGGCCGAACAGCCGACCGAGCCTTCCTTGTTCGAAGGCATGGGCCAGCCCGCCGCGGCGACCTTCCAGGAGCCAGAAGTGATCGAGGACGATGGCCTGCCGCCGCCGGCCTATCAGCCTCAGGTTCAGGAATTCCAGCCGCAAGCCGCCGCTGAAGAGCCGCAGGCCGAAACCTTTGTCGCCCCCAAGGCGCCCACCCCCGGCACCCCGTCGCCCGAGGCGCTGGCACGTTTGCGGGCCGCGACACAGAACGTCAGCCCGCAGCAGCAGAACCACATCCGCCCGGTTGAAGAGGCCGCGCCGCAGCAGCAGGCGCAGCAGCAGGGCAATCGTTTTGGCCTGAATTCCCTGATTGGGCGCATGACGGGTCAGGCGGGGGATACACCGGCAGCGGCACCGCAAACAGCCCGTCAGCAACCTCCCGTGCAGGGTGGTGCAGCGCAGCAGGCCCCAGCACCGGCGCCCCAGGCGCAGGCAAACCCGGATCAGGACCGCATCGAAATTCCGGCATTTTTGCGCCGTCAGGCCAACTAACCGGGTCACATATCTAATTGGAAAAGCCGCCCTAGGGGCGGCTTTTCTCGTTTTTGGTCAGAGTGTTAATAAAGGTTAAGCGGTGTTTTGCCGATCTGTTACAGTCATGTTTCAATCCGTTACAAAGATTGAGTTGAGGCTGCGACGTTGACTCATTAGGTCTGTTGCCAACACGGCCCCTGTGGCCGGTAACTGCGGTAAGAGGCGCAAAGTGCAGAACACGCTAAAAGCTACAGTGGCATTTGATGGGGTCGGCCTGCATTCCGGCAAACCCGCGAAAATGACTCTGAGACCGGCTCCGACCGGTCATGGCATTGTGTTCAAACGTATCGATATCGCGCTCGGCAACAATCTGATCCCGGCCCGCTGGGATCTGGTAGAGCGCTCGCCTCTGTGTACCAAACTGGTGAATGAGGCAGGTGTCAGCCTGTCGACGGTTGAACATATCATGGCGGCGCTTGCCGGCTGTGGTGTTCATAACGCCCTGATTGAAATCAACGGGCCTGAAGTGCCGATTGCCGATGGCTCCTCCGTTGAATTTGTGCGGGCGATCATGCAGCAGGGCGTGCACCGTCAAGAGGCTCCGGTTGTGGCCTGGGAAGTGGTGAAGCCGGTCACCGTCGAAAAGGACGGGGCACGGGCCACATTGCGTCCGGCCGACCAGTTCCGCATCGAATTTCATATTGAGTTCGAAGATGAGGCGATCGGCCAGCAAAGTCGGGCGCTGGACATGCGCAATGGGGCCTTTGCCCGCGAATTGTGCGACAGCCGTACCTTCTGTCGCCGTGCCGACGTTGAATTCATGCAGGCCAATGGTCTGGCTCTGGGTGGCGTGCCGGGCGAAAATGCGGTTGTCTTTGACGGCATGGATGTCGAAAGCGGCGCAGGTCTTCGCCATGCAGACGAACCCGTGCGTCACAAAATGCTGGATGCGCTGGGGGATCTGGCGCTGGCAGGCGGTCCGCTGATCGGTGTCTATACCGGTGAAAAGGCAGGGCACGCGCTGACCAACACGCTCTTGCGCGAAGCCTTTGCAACGCCTGGTGCCCTGCGTCAGGTTATCTGCGGCAAGGCCATGTCGGCCAATCTGCCTGGTGCTGGCCTTGTGCGCTCCGAAGTTCCGGCCCGTGTGGGCCGGGTCGCCTGATCCAAAGCCATTTTTTGATTTCAGTGGCCCGGATGCGAATCCGGGCTTTTCTTTTGCTTCACGAGGCTTGACCGGGGCGGGCATTCATTGCCAAGTGTCTTAAAGATCGGTTTAAGGCATTTTGCACGTCAGTTGAATGTGCTAGACCAGCAGCATCCGGGCAGATACCCGCACGAAAAGACGGTGAGGACTAGGCAGATATGACCAGAACAAGGGTTGGGCTTCGTACTCTGGGCGCACTTATTCTGGCGGGCACACTTGCCGCCTGTAGCGACATTGAGGCTGATCGGGATGAGAATCTGGAAGTCTTTACACCAGAACAGATTTTTGAACGGGGTGAGTATGAACTTGCGCGCAACCGTCCGGATGACAGCGCCTATTACTTCTCTGAGATCGAGCGCCTCTACCCCTATTCGGACTGGGCCAAACGAGCTCTGATCATGCAGGCCTTTTCTTATCATCAGGATGAGAAATACGACAGCAGCAGATCGGCTGCTCAGCGCTATATCAACTTCTATCCGACCGACGAAGATGCTGCATATGCGCAATATCTTCTGGCGCTCAGCTATTATGATCAGATCGATGAAGTTGGCCGCGACCAAGGGCTGACGTTTCAGGCTCTGCAGGCGCTGCGAACGGTGATCGAAGTCTATCCCGACAGTGATTACGCAACCTCTGCGATCCTGAAATTCGACCTTGCTTTCAATCATTTGGCTGGCAAGGAAATGGAAGTAGGCCGCTACTACCTGCGGCGCCAACACTATGGGTCGGCGATCAACCGGTTCCGCGTCGTTGTCGAAGACTTCCAGACCACATCTCATACACCAGAGGCCCTGCACCGCCTAGTCGAGGCCTATCTGTCTCTGGGGTTGACCAATGAGGCGCAGACCGCTGGGGCGATCCTTGGCTTCAACTACCAGTCGACGGAATGGTACGAAGACAGCTATGCGCTGCTGACCGCACAGGGGCTGTCGCCCAAAGTCAAAGGTGACGGCTGGCTGGCGTCGATCTATCGTCAGATGGTCAAGGGCCAGTGGCTGTAATCACGAAGACCGGAGGCTGACTACCATGCTCTCGGCGCTTGAAATCCGCGATATGCTGATCATCGACCATCTGGAACTGTCCTTCCAGCCGGGTCTGAACGTGTTGACCGGTGAAACCGGGGCCGGCAAGTCGATCCTGCTGGATTCGCTTGGCTTTGTTCTTGGCTGGCGCGGGCGGGCGGATCTGGTCCGTCAGGGCGCCGCGCAGGGCGAGGTCATGGCTGAATTCCATCTGCCGGAGGGCCATGCTGCCTATAAGGTTCTGGAAGACGCGGGCCTGCCGGCCGGCGAAGAGCTGATCCTGCGCAGGGTCAACACGGCTGAGGGCCGCAAAACGGCCTGGGTCAATGATCGGCGTTGCTCGGGCGAGGTGCTGCGCGCCCTGTCGGAAACGCTGTTGGAATTGCACGGCCAGCATGATGACCGGGGTTTGCTGAACCCGCGCGGTCACCGGCCGATGCTGGACACCTATGCCGAATTGGCGCCGCTGCTGGAGGTGACCCGCAGCACCTGGACCGCCGCTGGCCGGGCGCGCAAAACGGTTGAGGCGGCGCGTGCGGCCCTGCAGGCGATCCGCGAAGAAGAAGATTTTTTGCGCCATTCGGTGGCCGAGCTGGACAAGCTGGACCCGCAGCCCGGGGAAGACGCCGAACTCGACGCCAGCCGCCGCCAGATGCAGGGGGCGGAACGCATTCGCGGCGACGTGTCGCGCGCGCTTTCCCTGTTGAACGACGGCGCCGAAGTGGCGATGAGCGAGGCGCAGAGCTGGCTCGAAGGCGCCGCAGACGATGAAACCGCGGATCTGAGCTCCAGCCTTGCCGCCCTGTCACGGGCAACGATCGAATTGGGCGAGGCGCAGGACGGTGTTGCGCGGGTTCTGGAGGGGCTGGATTTCAACCCGGCGGACCTGGAAGCCTGCGAGGAGCGCCTCTTTGCGATCCGCGCTCTGGCGCGCAAACACGATGTGCTGGCCGATGATCTTGTCGGCTATGCCAATGATCTGCGGGGGCGGCTCGCTGCGCTGGACGCCGGCGATCAATCGCTTGCCGAAAAGGAAGAGGCGCTGCGCGTGGCGGATGCGGCCTATGACGCCGCCGCTGCCGCGCTGAGCAAGGCGCGCCGTGACAACGCCGATGCATTGGATCAGGCGGTGATGGCGGAACTGGCACCGCTGAAGATGGAGCGCGCGGTATTCAAGACTCTGGTCGAGGAGGCCGCTGCGGGACCGGAAGGACGCGATGCCGTTGCCTTCACCGTGGCCACCAACCCTGGCGCGCCCTCGGGGCCGCTGAACAAGATCGCCTCGGGCGGCGAACTCAGCCGGTTTTTGCTGGCACTGAAAGTTTGTCTGCGCGGGGATGAGGGCAGTCAGACGCTCATCTTTGACGAGATCGACCGCGGCGTCGGCGGGGCCACGGCGGATGCGGTTGGCCGTCGCCTTGCGGCCTTGGCCGAAGGCGGCCAGGTGCTGGTTGTCACCCATTCGCCGCAGGTGGCCGCGCAAGGCGCCCATCACTGGCGGGTGCAAAAGGACGTTGCCGACGGGGTCACCCTGTCGACTGTCGTGCCGCTGGATGCCGCTGAGCGCCGGGACGAGATCGCCCGGATGATTTCCGGCGACAGCATCACCAAAGAGGCCCAGGCCGCAGCACAGGCTCTGCTGGTCGGCTAGGCCAGTCGCGGGGTCGCCCGTTTTTGGGGCGCTGCCCCCACCGCCCGATGGGCGGCTCCCCCGGAGTATTTCGCAAAAGATGAAAGGCGGCGGAGCGCTGGCTGCGCAAGTGTATGTACTGGACAATCAGCCACTTGCCCTTAAGGTCTGTCTCGCGATTTTAACAGGCCGGGAGGCAGCCATGTTCCAGAGTTTCGAAGTATCGTCGCGGCCGGAGCAAGGCCCGCCACGGCTGGCGGCCTTGCGTGAAGAGATGTCAGGTGACGGTCTGGACGGGTTTCTGGTGCCGCGGGCGGATGCGCATCAGGGCGAATATGTTGCACCGCGCGATGAGCGGTTGAGCTGGCTGACCGGCTTCACCGGATCAGCGGGGTTTTGTGCGGTTCTGCCAACCGTTGCGGGGGTGTTTATCGACGGGCGCTACCGCACGCAGGTGAAGGCCCAGGTTGCCGAAGAATTTACGCCGGTGCCCTGGCCCGATGTGCAGCTGGCAGACTGGCTGAAGGCCCAGCTGCCAGAGGGTGGCATTCTTGGCTATGACGCATGGTTGCATTCGACCGGCCAGATAGACGGGTTGACCACGGAACTGGCAGGCACTGGTATTGTGCTGCGGCAGGTGGGCAACCTGGTGGACCGGATATGGCACGACCAGCCGGGACCGCCCATGGGCCAGGTGACGGCACATCCGCTGGAGCAGGCAGGGGAGGCGGCAGCGGATAAATGCGCAAGGCTTGCCAAGGATCTGATGGCGGCGGGGCAATCTGCGGCGGTGATTACTTTGCCGGATTCCATCATGTGGCTGTTGAATATCCGTGGCGCGGATATCCCACGCAATCCGGTCGCCCATGGCTTTGCCATTCTGCATGATGATGCCCGCGTGGACCTGTTCATGCCGGCCACTAAACTGGCCGATCTGAAGTCACATCTTGGGGCCGATGTCACGGTTCATGACCCGGCTGAATTTCTGGAGTGTGTGGGCGCGTTGAATGGCAAGGTGGCCGTGGACGGCGGATCAGTGCCAAGGATCGTGGCCGATGCTCTGTGTGAACGCATGGTGTTGGCGGGCGATCCCTGTGCCTTGCCAAAGGCGCGCAAGAACAGGGCTGAAATCGAGGGCAGCGCCGCGGCCCATCTGCGCGACGGTGCAGCCGTTGTGGAGCTGCTGGCCTGGCTGGATGCTCAGCCCGCCGACACAGTGACCGAAATCGACGTGGTAACGCGGCTGGAGGAGATGCGCCGACAGGATGTCAGCCTGCGCGACATCTCGTTTGAAACCATCGCCGGCAGCGGACCTAATGGTGCGATCATGCACTACAGGGTGACGGATGAGACCAACGCGCGTCTGCAAGACGGCGATTTGCTGGTTCTGGACAGCGGCGGCCAGTATCTGGACGGCACCACTGATATCACCCGCACCATTGCCATCGGCAGCCCCGGCGCAGAAGAGCGCGCCGCCTTTACCCGCGTGCTGCAGGGTATGATTGCCATGTCGCGCCTGCGCTGGCCCAAAGGCCTGGCTGGCCGCGACATCGAAGCCGTGGGGCGGATGCCTCTGTGGCTGGCGGGGCAGGATTTCAACCATGGGCTGGGGCATGGCGTCGGCGCCTATCTCAGCGTACATGAGGGGCCGCAACGCCTGAGCCGGGTCAGCCATGTGCCGCTGGAGGCAGGGATGATCCTGTCGAATGAGCCGGGCTATTACCGCGAAGGTGCCTTTGGCATTCGCATCGAAAACCTGATCGTGGTGCAGGAGGCTCCTGCGCTGGAAACGGGTGACCCAGAGCGGGATATGCTGAGTTGGCGCACCCTCACCTTTGCGCCGATCGACCGCAGCCTCATTGACGAGGGGATGCTGACTGGTGCAGAACGTGCCTGGCTGAATACCTATCATGGCGAGGTGAGAGACCGCATCGGACCCAATATCTCCGATGGCGCACGTCGATGGCTGGATGCCGCTTGCGCACCGCTGTGATGCTGACCTGCCATTATGGTCAGGCCATGATTCGTGAGATGAAACCAAAGTAGGAGAGATGAATGACCGAGATCCGCATTCGCAAAGCAGAAGGTACCTGGAGCGTCCGTTCCGGCGGCGCAGTCCTCGGGGAAAGCAGCAATGCACTGGAGCTGAGCGAGGGCCATCTTGACCCGGTCATCTATTTCCCACGCGGCGATATCGCCACGGCGCTGCTCGATAAGTCAGGCAAGACCAGCCTGTGTTCCCGCAAGGGCGAAGCGACCTATTATTCGATCGTGAATATGTCTTCGACGACGCCGGATGCAGTCTGGTCCTATGAGGATCCGACAGAGGCCGCCGCCGAAATAAAAGGTTACCTGGCCTTCGAAACAAGCGAGTCCGTGAAGGTCGAACGCATTTGATCTGGGCCTGACCGCTCGCCATGTCTGGCAGGGGCAGATATATCAAAGGGGGCCGCTGGCCCCCTTTTTCGTGGAAATCACATTTCCCAGGGAAAACTGTCCAGCCGTTCTGGCCCATCCTTGGTGAGTAACACCTGCGTTTCCAGCTTGATCGATTCAGACCCCACCTCGCCGATCAGGCTTTCGATGCAGATCACCATGTTCTCCTCGAAGGTGCCGCCATGGCTGCCCTCAAAATCGGGATGAAGCGCCACCACGGGCCATTCATCCGCCATGCCAACACCGTGTGCGGCCAGCGAGTAGCGGTAGGGCTGATAGGCCTCAGGGATTTGCCAGCTCTTTGCGTTGAACTCGGCAAAACTCAGCCCCGGCTGCAACAGCGCCATATTGTGCTCGATCTGGTCGCGCGCCGCTGAGTACAGGCGTTTCTGTTTGTCATTCATCGGCACATAGCCGCAGGTCCAGCTGCGCGACAGATCCGCACAATAGCCGTAGGGGCCGATCATGTCGGTATCGAAACTGATCATCTCCCCTTGCTGGCATTCGCGCTGGGAACATTCCTTGTACCACGGGTTCGTGTTGGGGCCGCAAGTCAGCAGCTTGGTTTCCAGCCACTCGCCGCCCGAGCGCGCGTTCTCGAAATGCAGATGGGCCCAAAGCTCTTGTTCGGTGACGCCGGGAACGGAATGTTCGTAGATCCGCGCCATGCCCGCCTCGCAGACACGAATGGTCCAGCGCATGAGGTCGATTTCATCGGCGGACTTGATGGCGCGGGCGGTTTCAGAGATCTGACCGCCGTCGAGGATCTGGATGCCATGGGCCTCCAACGCGTGAACCCCTTCGGGTTCCATCCGGTCGACGCCCAGACGCATATTGCCACCGCCGTATTGCCTGACCAGATCGGCGATTTCCTGCCCCCAGGGGGCCAGCCGTTCCTCAGCGCGGTCGCCTGCGCACATGAACATCCAGCCGATTGCATTGCGCACTTCAACAATGCCGGGCAGCCCGTCGTTCAGGTGTTCGCAGCCTTTGAATTCAAACATGATACCCGGCCCGCCATTGAGGATCAGCGCATAGCGGATCGGGTTATGGGCGGTCCAGATCGACATGTTGGAACAGTCAAACGCATAGCGGATATTGACCGGATCATAGAGCAGCAGCCCGGCCACATCCTGACGCGCCATCTCGTCACGCAGGCGCTGCAACCGATAGGCCCGCGCCCGGTCCAGCGTCGACTGGGGCAGGGGGGATTTCAGCGGCTTGTCTGCCCCTTCCGCATTGAGGAAGGTGCGTTTGCGTTCGTCCTTGAAGACGGTGAGCTCGTTCATGAAGCGCGCCCGTAAAAGCCGATGTTTTCCTCTTCCGTGAAAGTGACGCCGGGGCGCTCGTAGAAGGTGAAGACCGCAATCACCCGCGTCTTGTCGCCCTTTACGGTGCCAACCCGGTGCGGTGAGTTTTTGCCGCGGAAAATGTTCAGCGTGCCGGGGTTGAGGGTGATGGAGCGCATGTTCGGGTCTTCGCCGTTCAGAAGTTGCTCGACACCTGCGTAGTTGGGGTCATCATCGCTGCGCAGCTCGGGGCTGTAGATGAATTCACCGCCCTCCTCTGGCGCCTGCAGCAACATGGTTGTGGTAAACTCGGACCTGTCGAAATGCCAGTTCAGCGCCTGTTCGGCGCCGTAGGCCATGACGTTCAGCCGCGCCAGCGGGTCGTCCATTGTATAAAGCTGTTCCTTGTCCATGGTCGCGGCGAGGAATTCAGCAAAGGGCGGCCAGTCATAAAGCCGCAGAACAGGCGTGCCCTGAATCTGATCGGCGCAAAGGGTGAAATTTGACGTCTCGACCTTTTGCAGTGCCGGGTGGTCCGGCGCCAGCCCTTCGACAGTGTCTTTAAAATAGATGTTATGGGCGCGCTTGTGATTGAAGCTTTCGGTCTTGAACTTGTCTTCCAGCACATCGGCGTTGGCTTGTGCGACATCCTCTTTCATCAACCCATCAAGACTGAACATGCCATCACGGGCCAGATCGGCGCGGCAGCGCTCTACCAATGCCAGCCATTCGGGGCTACCCGGTTTGTCCAGCGGATAGGTGTCGAGGTTCAAAATATCGTGCATCGTGAGGTCCCTTTTTGCCGTGCCGCGAATGTGCGCCCGGATAGGCAGAACAGCCACTATAAAATATCTTGGCGAGCATAAGGAAAACTTGCAGTATGGGTGCATGAAATTACCCCCCCTGAATGCATTACGCGCCTTTGAATGCGCCGCCAGAACCGGAAGCTTCTCGGCCGCCGGAGCAGAGCTGGGCGTCACCTCTGCAGCCGTCAGCCTGCAGGTGAAGAACCTTGAGGACTGGTTGGGGTTGCAGCTATTTACCCGGCGGGCCAACCGGATACGGCTGACCGATGCGGGGCGTGATTATTACAGCAAAGCCGCCCTGGCGCTGCGCGACATTGCCGGGTTCACAGAGGCGCTCACCGAAGGGGTCAACCCGCGGCCCTTGGTGATCAGCGCCACGCCGGCGCTGGCACAGCTTTGGCTGCCGGCCCGGTTGGCGGATTTTGCCCGCCTCCGTCCAGATGTGCCCCTGCGCCTGCGGGCTGAGGCCGAGGTCAGCGATCTGGAGGCCGCAGGTGTCGATCTGCGCCTGTCTTATGGCGGTGAACACCCGGACTACCGGATCACTGAACTGTTCACTGACCGGCTTGTGCCCGTTGCAGACAGTCCCAACGCGGCGCTGGCTGATCTGCGGCTGATCGCGGTCAATTTTGGCGTCTCAATCTCAACCGTGCCGGGGTGGGGGCAGTATTTCGACCGTTTCCCGCAGGCGCGTGCCGATTTGCCCGACTATTGGACAGATTCGGTGCCCGAAGCCGTTTCCATGGTCGCGGCCGGGCTTGGGGCGGCCTTGTTGCCGGAACAGGTGATCGCCGGTGACATCGCTGCCGGTCGGCTGTTCCGCCTGCCGGGCGGCGCGCTTGATATGCCGCGCCCTTATGTGGCCGTCACCGCCCATCACAACAAGAAATCCCGCCGACTTGCCGCGTTATTGTCGGCGCTGGACGGCTGAACCGGGGCCAAACTTGCCGTTTTTGCCTAATCGGTTTTGTCTTTTTGCTTTTATAAGGTTACAACGATAGCCTGCCGCCCAATCGGGAAGGGGAGGTATGACACAAGGAAATGCGCCAATGAATATCCACCGTGGGATCGGCGGAACGCCTGGGCTTGATGAAGCCGAGGATGCTCTGGACGTGCTGCGCCGCTGGGCGCAAAACGCAACCGAGACTGAGGTCGCGCAGCTGGACCCTGCAATCGCCCGGCTACTGCCCGGCCGTGAAGTGTCGAACTATCCAGACCTGTCACGCCAATACCCCGAAGATTTTCACGCCGATCCTGAGTATCGCGCCACGCTGCCCGATTTGCAGAATGGTCCTACCAGCCTGATCCGTGGTTCCCACCAGCAGATCCAGCATGTTGGCATCTCGAACTTTCGCCTGCCGATCCAGTTTCACACCCGCGACGGTGGTGATCTGACGCTGGAGACCTCGGTCACTGGCACGGTCTCCTTGGATGGTGCCAAGAAGGGCATCAACATGTCCCGCATCATGCGCACCTTCTACAAACACGCCGAGCGCAAGTTCTCCTTCTCGGTGATGGCCAATGCGCTGGATGATTACCTCAGCGATCTGGACAGCCCGGATGCGCGCATCCAAATGCGGTTTTCATTCCCCGCCAAGGTGGAAAGCCTGCGGTCCGGTCTCTCCGGCTATCAGTATTACGACATCACGCTGGAGCTGGTCGATCACGACGGCATCCGCGAAGAGATCATCCATCTGGACTATGTCTATTCCTCGACCTGCCCCTGTTCGCTGGAGTTGAGCGAACATGCCCGCCAGTCGCGGGGTCAGCTGGCGACGCCGCATTCGCAGCGCTCGGTCGCGCGGGTCTCTGTGCAGGCGGTGCGGGGGGGTGAATGCCTGTGGTTTGAGGATCTGATTGATCACTGCCGCCGTGCGGTTCCGACCGAAACGCAGGTGATGGTGAAACGCGAAGACGAACAGGCCTTTGCCGAGCTGAACGCCGCCAACCCGATCTTTGTCGAAGACGCTGCCCGCCTGTTCTGCGAGGCCCTGCAAAGCGACGACCGCATTCAGGATTTCCGCATTGTCGCCAGCCATCAGGAAAGCCTGCATTCGCATGATGCGGTCAGCGTTTTGACGCAGGGTACTACATTCGTGGCCCGCAGCCTGGACCCGCAGCTGTTTTCAACCCTGATCCACCGCGGCTGACCTGACGCATTTCCGGGCAGGTTGGCCGCGCTTAATGCCGCACCGCAGCATTTTTTCTGCGGCTGCACGAGAATCCTGTTATGGTGGCCTTGTACTGCAAGCGCAGCGTCGGCTCCGGCCTGTGCAGAGTGATGACAGGGACAGGGAATGATCCGCATGACGGCACCTCAGGACTATCCGGCAACACCTCAGGATTTGGCGAACAACATTTTCGGCATGCAGCTTGGCTTTTGGCGCGCCTGCACGGTTGCAGCGGCACAGGTATCAAAGCAGCAGCTGGAGGCGCTGGAAAGCGCGGCCCAGACGCAGGCGCGGCTGATGAAAATCGGTACGGACGTGTTGCGCGGCGTTTCTGACGCCCCCAAAGCAGAAGAAAAGCCTGCCGAATTTCAAAGCCGTGCGCGTGCTGCAGCGGTGCAGAAACAGCCAGCTGCCCGCACCGAACCAGCTGCCCGCACAGAGGCGCAAAAGCCCGCGCGCAAGCCCGCAGCCCGCAAGGTTGCGCCAAAGTCGGCAGAAACACCTGATGCCAAGACCGGGGCCCCTGCTGCGGTGAAGCCAGCGGCAAAACCGGCAGCCACGCGCCGGGCGCCGACACGCAAGGCCGCTGCTCGCAAAACCACAGTTGCAAAAACGACGGGGCCAGAACCCGCAGGTCGGAAAACCCAGACCCGAAAAGCACCAGCTGCAAAGGTCCCGCCGCGCGAAGCCCCCGTCCGCAAGTCGGTGTCTGAAAGCCCAGCAGCGCTGGGCGCATCTGGCGCAAATACTGCTGCGACCAAGGCTGCGCCTGCCAAGGCAGCAACACCGGCACGCAAGCCCGCCGCACCAGCGCCTGCAGCCAAGGCCAAGACACCTGCGGTCAAACCGGCGGTCGCAAGCCCCACTGAAAAACCCGCTGAAAAACCCACCGCAAAAACGGCAGCAAAAACGGCTCCGCAGAACAGCGCGCCCGCGGCCAACTCCGGCAAGGGAGCAGGCAAGGAAGTCGTCAAGAAAACCGCGCCCAATCGCACCCGGGCACCTTCAAATCCGCCTGCAATGCCAGCGCCTTCGGGCAAGGCAAAAGACGAAAGCTGATCGGCGAAGCAGGCGATGGGTTGACAGCCGCAGCGCGGCACGCCAACGCTGCACTTTATGCTGGACTTGCGCCCTGTTGGATATGTGATCGGCCTGCTGGTTGCCCTCTTGGGCACCACCATGCTGTTTCCTCTGCTCATTGATCTTGTCGATGGGCAGGGTGAATGGCCGGTATTCCTGCAGAGCGCCTTGTTTTCCGTGTTTGCCGGCGGCCTGCTTGCGCTGAGCTGTGCCAATGGTGTGCGCGAAGGGCTGACCATCCAGCAGACCTTCCTTCTGACCACCACAGTTTGGATCGCATTGCCGCTGTTTGGCGCGCTTCCCTTCATGCTGGGCGACACCCAGCTGTCCTTCACCGATGCGTTTTTTGAGGCCATGTCCGGGCTGACGACCACCGGGTCGACGGTTGTGTCGGGGCTGGACGCGCTGCCCCGCGGGCTGCTTTTGTGGCGCGGAATTCTGCAGTGGCTGGGCGGCATTGGTATCATTGTTGTGGCCATGGTGTTCCTTCCCGAACTGCGGGTTGGTGGCATGCAGATCTTCCGCTCCGAAGGGTTTGACACCTTTGGCAAGATCCTGCCCCGCGCGACCGAGATATCCTCGCGGATTTCCGTCATCTATGTCGCCCTGACGGCGGCCTGCGCGATCAGCTATGGGGCAGCGGGGATGAACGGATTTGACTCGGTTGTGCATTCGATGACCACGGTCGCCACCGGTGGGTTTGCCAATTATGACACGTCTTTTGGTGCGTTTTCCGGCCCTGCCGAATATGTCTCGGTCATTTTCATGATGCTGGCGGCCTTGCCCTTTGTGCGCTTTGTGCAGCTGACTGCGGGCCAGCCCGATGCGCTGCTGAAAGACAGCCAGATCCGCGCCTTTTTTGGCACTGCGGTCGTGCTGGTGCTGGTGATGACCCTGTGGAACATGTCCTATGATTCTGCGCAGGGCTCGGGGTTTCGTGAGACGCTCTTCAACACCGTGTCGCTGCTCACGGGCACCGGCTATGCCAGTGCGGACTACATGCAATGGGGCAGCTTTCCGGTGGCGCTGTTGTTCTTTGTTGGCCTCATCGGCGGCTGTGCGGGCTCAACCGCCTGTTCGATCAAGATCTTCCGCTATCAGCTGCTGTTTGCTTCGATCAAGGTGCAGATCCAGCGTATTCGCGCGCCCAGTGGCGTCTTTCAGCCGCGTTATGCGGGGCGTGCGGTGGGGCCGGATGTCCTCAGCTCGGTGATTTCCTTCTTCGTTTTCTTCATCGTCACCATGGGCGCCGTGTCCTGGCTGCTGGCGCTGACCGGGCTGGATTTCACCACCTCGGTGTCTGGGGCGGCGGCGGCGCTGGCCAATATCGGTCCCGGACTGGGCGATGTGATCGGCCCGTCGGGGAATTTCGCCAGCCTGAACGACGGCGCCAAATGGATCCTGAGTGCGGCCATGCTGATCGGCCGGCTCGAGCTGCTGGCGGTCTATGCCATATTGACCATTCAATTCTGGAGAGCCTGATGAAACGTCCTCTTGGAGCACAAATATCGCACATGCTGAAGGACCGCGGTGTCGATACGATCTTTGGCATTCCCGGCGTGCATAATCAGGAAATGTACCGCGGCATCGAAGAGGCAGGCATCCGACATGTGCTGGCCCGCCACGAACAGGGGGCAGGTTTCATGGCCGACGGCTATGCCCGCGCCACCGGAAAGCCCGGCGTGGCTTATGTGATCACCGGGCCGGGTCTGTGCAACATCATGACGCCGATGGGGCAGGCCTATGCAGACTCCGTGCCGGTTCTGGTGCTGTCCTCCTGTCTCGACGAGACCGCCGCGCGGCGCGGCCAGCTGCACCAGATGAAGGACCAGCGCGCTGCGGCCGAGGCCGTTTGTGATTGGTCGGAAATGGCACAAAGCGCCGAGGCGGCTTATGGTCTGGTCGACCGCGCCTTTGAAGAATTTGCCGTTAAGCGCCCGCGCGCAAAACATATTCAGGTGCCGATCCAGCTGCTGGAGGCGGCAGCTGATCCGGCGCCGCTGCCGGAAATGACGTCCCTGCCAGTGACCACAACCACCACCAATGCACAGCAGGTTGCCGCACTTTTGAACTATGCAAAGCGACCGCTGTTCATTCTGGGTGGCGGTGCTGCCGGGTTCGAATGGCAGGATCTGCTGTCACAACTGGGGGCGGCCTGTTTCACCAGCTATGCGGGGCGGGGTGCGGCGGGCGGCGATTATGCGCTGGATTTCGGCGCCTTCCTTGCGCGCCCCGGCAGCGCCGAGGTCATCGCCTCTGCGGATCTTGTGATTGCCGTGGGCACCGAGCTGGCAGAGGTGGAAATGTGGCGGCCGCATCTGGGCCACAGGGCTGCGTTGGTGCGGGTGGATCTGGACACTGAAGTGCTGAGTGATCCTCAGCGCGCGGCCCTGAAAATTCAAAGTGACGCCGCAGGGTTTGCTACCGCTCTCACGGCGGCAACCGAAGGTAAATCAGCCGCCACCGGCTGGGAGGCTGGCGAAGTGGCCGAGGCCCGTGGACGCTGGCTGGCCGAAGTCGATGCCGAACGACCGGGCATTGTGCCGGTGATAAACGCCCTGCGCGACGCAGTGCCGGCGGATGTGATGGTCTATTCCGACATGACGCAGTTTGCCTATGTCGCCAAGGAGGCCTGGGCGATGGCCCGCCCGCGTCACTGGCATCACCCGACAGGGTTTGGCACGCTGGGCTATGCGTTGCCGGCAGCCATCGGTGGTGCGGCAGCCCGCGCGGGCCAGCCGACCCTGGCCATCGTCGGCGACTATGGGTTTCATTACACGATGCAGGAACTTGGCGTGGCCGGTGAACTGGGCCTCAGCCTGCCGATCATTCTGTGGGACAACGGTAAACTGAAAGAGATCGAGGACAGTATGGTGCGTTCGCAGATCGCCCCAAATGCGGTGGTCGCGCAGAACCCCGATTTCTGCAAACTGGCGGAGGCCTTTGGCGCGCGGTCCGCCGCACCGACCTCTCTGGCAGAAATGCAAGCGGCGGTGCAGGAGGCCTTTGCCGCGCCGGTGCCGACCCTGATCTATGTGACCCCGGCCATCACCGGTTAAGGCGGGGCAGGGGCGCGTCAAATGCGCCCCGTCCCATCACCGGGTTTCGGTTGCGACGTCCAGCAGGCTGTTGTCGATCTCATAGCGTTCAGCCGGTGAGATCAGCACCACGGTCTTCTTCTCCAGACGGCGGCTGCCAAGGTCGGCGGTGCTGTCGGTGCCGGTGATCTCGCCATTCGTGGCATAGAGATAGCGCACATAACCACCGGGGATCGCAATGCGCAGGGTGACAGAGCCATCCTCTTTCGGCAGGGCTTCGAAATGACAGTCCTGCAACAGCTCTCCGTCGACCACAGAACAGGGCAGCTTGCCAATGGTGCGGGTGCCGTCAGTGCCGGAAATGGTCATTCCGGCAAGGGCCTGCAACGGCAGGAGAGTGCAGGCGGTCAGAAGTGCGGCAAAACGCATGGCTTGTCCTTTCAAGCGAATTTTCGGCGACCTTTTCAGCGGTTGGTGGCAGGGTAAAGGCCACGGGCGTGCAATTTGCCGGCGCTGCGGCGCTGTTGCATCAGAACAGAACCACCGGCCCTGTGGCCAACCCGCCCTTGCCCTTGGCCCGTCGTTTGCCTATGACGCGGTGAACTGAAAATCCGCGCGCATAGGGAGTCTGCCTGAATGCCCGTACTTGTTATGAAATTTGGCGGCACATCGGTCGCCAATCTGGACCGGATCCGCCGCGCCGCAAAACGTGTCGGCGTCGAAGTTGCCAAGGGCTATGACGTCATTGTCATCGTCTCGGCGATGTCCGGAAAAACCAATGAACTGGTTGGCTGGGTGAATGAAACCTCGCCGCTGTATGATGCACGCGAATATGACGCTGTTGTCTCCTCGGGTGAAAATGTCACCGCGGGCTTGATGGCGCTGACGCTGCAGGAAATGGATGTTCCGGCGCGCAGCTGGCAGGGCTGGCAGGTACCGCTAAAGACCACCTCGGCGCACAGCCAGGCGCGGATCGAAGAGATCGGCACCGAGAACATCACCGCCAAATTCGGCGAAGGCATGAAAGTGGCTGTTGTCGCTGGTTTCCAGGGCGTCAGCCCGGAAGGCCGCATTGCAACGCTGGGCCGGGGTGGATCTGATACCACCGCCGTGGCCTTTGCCGCCGCCTTCGAGGCCGAGCGCTGTGACATCTACACAGATGTGGACGGGGTCTACACCACAGACCCGCGCATCTGCGAGAAGGCCCGCAAACTGGACAAGATCGCGTTTGAGGAAATGCTGGAACTGGCATCGCTTGGCGCCAAGGTCCTGCAGACCCGCTCGGTCGAGCTGGCGATGCGTTACAAAGTGAAACTGCGCGTTCTGAGCAGCTTTGAAGAGCAATCCGACGAGGCAGGCACACTGGTCTGCGACGAGGAGGAAATCATGGAATCCAATGTTGTGGCCGGTGTGGCCTATTCCCGCGACGAAGCCAAAATGACCCTGGTGTCGGTTGCTGACCGTCCCGGCATCGCGGCCACCATCTTTACCTCGCTGTCTGACGGCGGTGTGAATGTGGACATGATCGTGCAGAATATCTCGGAAGAGGGGCGCACGGATATGACCTTCTCCTGCCCGACCGATCAGGTTGCGCGGGCAGAAAAGGCACTGGCCGTGACCAAGGACGCAGGCGAGCTGAACTTCGCCGAGCTGATCGCGGACACGGATGTGGCCAAAATCTCGGTTGTGGGTATCGGCATGCGCTCGCAGTCAGGTGTTGCGGCCAAGATGTTCAAGGTGCTGTCTGATGAGGGCATCAACATCAAGGTCATCACCACCTCCGAAATCAAGATTTCGGTGCTTGTTGACCGGAAATACATGGAACTTGCAGTCCAAGCACTGCATGATGCTTTCGAATTGGACAAAGCGGCCTGAGGTTCGGGCCGCCTGATTTGCGACATAACGTGAACAGGGCCCATGGTAGAGAGTACTGAATCTGAGAGCCGGAAGCTTCTTGGCCGGTTGCGTGAAGTTATGGCCGGCGAAAGCGCCGGTCAGGAACGCCTTGATGAAATTACGCATCTGATTGCGGATAGCATGGGGACCGAGGTTTGCTCGGTCTACCTGTTCCGCGATGATGAAACGCTCGAACTCTGCGCGACCGAGGGCTTGAACGTCGAATCCGTTCACCAGACCCGGATGCGTCTGGGCGAAGGCCTGGTGGGGCGCGTTGCCAAATTCGGCAAGGTCGTCAACACGCCTGATGCCCCCAGCGCCAAGGGGTTCCGCTACATGCCGGAAACCGGCGAAGAACGGTTTTCGTCTTTCCTGGGCATTCCAATCCAGCGGCTCGGTGAAAAGCTGGGTGTGCTTGTGGTGCAGTCCCGAGAAGCGCGCGAATATTCCGCCGATGCGGTCTATGCGCTGGAAGTGGTTGCCATGGTCATCGCCGAGATGACCGAGCTGGGCGCTTTTGTCGGTGAGGGTGCCGCCCTGTCGCCCCTGCACCAGCAACCGGTTCTTCTGCCCGGCACGGTCGCGCAGGAAGGGGCCGCCGAAGGCCATGTCTGGCTGCACGAGCCGCGCGTGGTGGTCACCAATCCGATTGCCGATGATCCCCACCGTGAGCTGGAGCGCCTGAACGAGGCGGTCGAACAGCTGCGCGTTGGCGTCGACAAGATGCTGGAGATGTCGCAGAACGGCGACAAGGAACAGCTGAAAGTTCTCGAAGCCTACCGGATGTTTGCCAATTCCAAGGGCTGGATGAAGCGCATGGAAGAGGACATCGCCCGCGGCCTTAGCGCCGAAGCTGCGGTGGAAAAAGAGCAGTCTCAGGCGCGGGCCCGTATGGGGCAGGTGCAGGACGCTTACCTGCGCGAACGTCTGGCGGATCTGGATGATCTGTCCAACCGTCTGCTGCGCATTCTGACCGGTCAGGGGTCGCATAATGCCGCCGATCTGCCTGCCGACCCAATCCTGATTGCCCGCAACATCGGCCCCGGTGATCTGCTGGAATATGGCCGCTCCCTACGCGGGATCGTGCTGGAGGAGGGCTCTGTCGGCTCGCACGCAGCCATCGTGGCGCGGGCGCTGGCGATTCCACTGGTGGTCAATTCCGCACGGATAACCACCGAAGCGCTGAACGGCGACCATATCATGGTGGATGGCGAACAGGGCGTGGTGCATCTGCGCCCCGATGATTCCGTGGTCAGCGCCTTTCGTGACAAGATCGCAATGCAGGCCAAGGCGCAGGAGCGCTATACGTCGATCCGCGAAAAACCGGCCGAAACGCTGGACGGCAAACGGGTCAATCTGGTGATGAATGCCGGCCTGATGGCGGATCTACCGTCGCTGAACAGCTCTGGTGCCGAGGGGGTGGGGCTGTTTCGCACCGAACTGCAGTTTCTGGTCCGCAACCAGATGCCGAAACGCTCCGAGCTGGTGGCGCTTTATGAGCGGGTGCTGGATGCCGCGGAGGGCAAGCGGGTTGTGTTTCGCACGCTCGATATCGGGTCAGACAAGGTGCTGCCCTATATGAAGCCCACCGATGAGCCGAACCCGGCTCTGGGCTGGCGGGCGATCCGGGTCGGGCTGGACAAGCCCGGCATTATGCGGATGCAATTGCAGGCGCTCATGCGCGCCGCAAATGGCCGGCCACTGACCGTGATGTTCCCCTTTGTGGCCCAGTTCGAAGAATACCGCGCCGCCCGCGCCGAGGTGGAAAAAACGTTGGAGCGCGAACGCATCCTTGGCCATCCACTGCCCGAAACGCTGGAAGTCGGCGCGATGCTCGAGACTCCTTCGCTGGCCTTTGCGCCGCGCAAGTTTTTCGAAGAGGTCGAGTTTCTGTCGATTGGCGGCAATGATCTGAAGCAGTTCTTCTTTGCTGCTGACCGCGAGAACGAGCGGGTGCGCAAACGCTATGACACGCTGAATGTCAGCTTCCTCAGCCTGATCGAACAGATTGTAGAGCGCTGTGCCGAGACTGATACGCCGCTGAGTTTTTGTGGTGAAGATGCGGGGCGCCCGATCGAAGCCCTGTGTCTGGCGGCCATTGGCGTGGGCACCCTGTCAATGCGCCCGGCCTCGATCGGGCCGGTGAAATCGCTGCTGATGCGCACCAATCTGGACGATCTGCGCAAGGTGATCTTTGATGCACGTCACCGCGGTGAACAGTCGGTGCGCCCGGCGGTGATGCGCTACCTGCGCGACCTTTGAACGCGCCGCGCAAGTCCGCGCGCGCTCCCGTCCGTTTCGAATAATCCTGCGGATAATCCAGGCCCGGTTGGGCCGCCCGCCGCGCTGACGCGCGGCGCGGTAGTGCGTGGGGTGAAGTTTTTCTTTAATAATTTAGTTTGGTTAGTCGGTGTTTCGCGGAGCGCGCGGGGCCGGGCATAAAAAACCCTTGTGCGAATGCAGGGGGGCGATAAGATATATGAAAAAGAATACAAATCACATCGCCCTGCCAGATGCAGGGCCGGTTTTGGGAGGAACTGATGTCTAAATTCACCAGACTTATTGCGGCCAGTGCACTGGCGATCACCGCCAGCATGGGCGCTGCTGTCGCTGAAACAAACCTGACGTTTTCGACCTGGCTGCCGCCGACGCACCCGATCAACACCGGCATGCTGGGCGGTTTGATCGAAATGATGGAAGAGGCCACGGGCGGCGAAGTCACCGGTGAGCTGAAGCACGGTCTGGCACCGCCGCCGGCACAGATGGATCTGGTGATGGATGGTGCAGCCGACATGACCATCATTTTCCACGGCTACCAGCCGGGCCGCTTTACCGGCACCAAGCTGATTGAAATTCCCGGCTATGAAGGCAATGCCGAGGCATCCTCGGTGGCTTACTGGCGTGTCCATGAAGCGCACCTTGCTGCACTGGACGAACACCGCGGCGTCAAGCTGGTGGCGCTGACCACCCATGGTCCCGGTCAGATCCACTCGAACAAGGCGGTGAACAACCTTGGTGATCTGAATGGGCTGAAAACCCGCCTTGGCGGCGGTGTTTCGGCGGATGTAGGCAAAGAACTGGGCCTTATTGGCATTCAGGTCCCGGCACCTAAAGTCTATGAAACCCTGTCGTCGGGTGCGGCGGACGCGGTCGCAATGAACATCGGCGAGCGGACCGGTTTCAAACTCAATGAAGTGGCCAAAAATGTCTATGAGATGCCCGGCGGTTTCTACCGGGGTTCCTTTGCCATCCTGATGAGCCAGGAAGCCTTTGACGCGCTGCCCGCAGAGGTGCAGGCCAAGCTGGATGCGGATGTCTTTGGTGAGGCCGCAAGCCGCATGATGGGGCAGGTCTGGGATGCCCATGACGCCAAAGCGCGTGCTGCAACAGAGGCCACAGCGGACAATACCATCGTGACCGCATCCGCCGAAGATCAGGCGGCCTTTGCCGAAATGGCGGCACGGGTTCAGGCGAAGATCCTGGCCGAGCTGACCGAGGCAGGCATCGACGCCGAGGCAGCCCATGCCATGGTTGTCAGCGAAATGGCTGCAAACTAAGCAGCCCAAGGCCCCGCGGATATCGCGGGGCCCTATCCCCTCTGGCTGGTGCCTTCCAACATGACTAGAACAAAGAACGCGCTGTTCCGCCTGCCGGTGGCGCTTGCCTCGGTGGCGCTGTTTGCGCTGATGTGCATGACCTTTGCCGATGTGATCCTGCGCTCGGCTTTCAATGCCCCGATTGAAGCCGCGACCGAGCTGACACGGCTGCTGATGGCGGTTGTAGTATTTGCGGCCCTGCCGGTGATTTCCTTTCAGGGGCAGCATATCTCGGTCGATCTTCTAGATCCGATCTTTGCCCGCTTGCGTCTGGAACGTATCCGCGACGGGCTGATCAGCCTGGCTTGTGGCGCAATGCTGTATTTTCCCGCCCGGCGGATCGTCGATCTGGCCGAACGCGCCAAAAGCTATGGCGACCAGACCGAATATCTGAATATCCCGACCTTCTACATCGGTTGGTTCATTGCGATTTCCAGCTTCATCACCGCTGCCGTACTGATCCTGCGCGGGGTGATGATCCTGTTGGGCAAGACACCGGATGCCCATATCGGGCAGGAGCCGAACTATGATTGAATCTCTGATCGGCTTTGCCGCCGTGCTTGTGCTTGTGCTGATCCGCATGCCGATTGCCTTTGCCATGGGGCTGGTTGGTCTGATCGGCTATATGATGGAAACCTCCTATCGCGGCGCGATCTCCATGGCGGGGCGCCTGATTATCGACACCAGTCAGGACTACGGTCTGTCGGTGGTGCCGCTGTTTGTATTGATGGGGTTGCTGGTCAACAAAAGCGGTATCAGCCGCGAGCTCTATCAGGTCTCGCATGCTTTCCTTGGCCATCTGCGCGGCGGGCTGGCGATGGCGACTGTGGTCGCCTGCGGCGGCTTTGCGGCGATTTGTGGATCGTCACTGGCGACCGCTGCGACCATGTCCAAGGTTGCCATGCCTGAAATGCGCAAATTTGGCTATCATGACAGCCTGTCCACCGCCTCCATCGCGGCGGGCGGCACGCTGGGCATTCTGATCCCGCCCTCGGTTATTCTGGTGATTTATGGCCTGCTGACCGAGACCTCGATCGGCAAGCTGTTCATTGCTGGCATTATCCCCGGCATCATGGGCATCCTGTTCTATATGCTGGCGGTGAAAATCACCGTGTCGCGCAACCCTGAGGCCGGGCCGGCCGGCCCGCGCACCAATTGGGCCGGGCGGATTGCGGCCCTGAAAGGCGTCTGGGCGGTTCTCTTGCTGTTTGGTCTGGTGATCGGCGGGCTCTATGGCGCGTTGGATTTCTGGCCGATCTATCTGGCCTTTTCTCCGACCGAGGCTGCTGGCATGGGCGCGGCGGGCGCCTTCCTGATTGCGCTGGCCCGTCGCAGCCTGTCGTTCCGCGATCTGAAAGAGGTGCTGGCAGAAACCGCCACCACCACGGCCTCGCTTTTTTCGGTGTTGATCGGCGCATGGGTGTTCTCGAACTTCGTCAATATCGCCGGCCTTCCTGAGGCGCTGCAAAGCGGCGTCGCTTCACTGGGGCTCAGCCCGTGGATGGTGATGGGGCTGATCGTGCTGATCTATGTGGCGCTGGGCTGCGTGTTTGAATCCCTGTCGATGCTGCTGCTGACAGTGCCGATCTTCTTTCCGCTGGTCACCGGGCTGGGCTTTGATCCGGTCTGGTTTGGCATCATCGTGGTTGTGGTCACCGAAATCAGCCTGATCACACCGCCTGTGGGGCTGAATGTCTTCATCCTCAAAGGGGTGGTCGGAGATGTGACCACCGGCACGATCTTTCGCGGCGTGACACCCTTTTGGGTGATGGACATTGTGCGGCTGCTTTTGCTGCTGGCGCTTCCGGGGCTGGTGCTGTTCTTGCCTAGCTTCCTCTGACGGCATATCACGCGGCACTGAAAAGAAAGGCCGACCATGACGGATCAAGACACCATTCCAGGCGCGCCGCGAGAGCCTGCGCGCCTTGGCCATCTGTCGAGCTACCTGCTGAACCGGATTGTGCATCGTTACAATCAGACCATTCAGGGTGAACTGAAGCAGAAAGGCATGACCACCATCATCATGCGTACTGTCGTGTCGCTGAAGGTGAACGGCGCGCTGACGGTGAGCGAACTCTGCGTGCATGCCATCGCCGAACAACCCACCATGAGCCGCACTCTGGACAAGATGGAAGGTGAGGGGCTGATCGCCCGCGAGGTGAGCGACACAGACCAAAGGGTCAGGCTGATCCGCCTGACAGAGGCGGGTGAGGCGCTTTATGACAACATCTGGCCGGTGATGATCGCGGCCAATGATGATATGCTGGCAGGGGTCAGCTCTGATGACCGGGCTGATCTGATGCGTATTCTGGCTCAGATTCTGGAGAATATCCGCCAGAACCCGTACTGAGAATGGTTTTGCGGGCGCAATATCACTTGACGCCGTAAATATGAAAATTCATATTAATCACCGGAGGAGACGCACGTGACGCTCAAACTGGTATTGCAGGATAAAACCCCTGTTGGCGGGCGGATTGCCCAATTCACATTCACCGCTGCTGATGGATCGCCGCTGCCTGGCTACACCGCCGGTGCGCATTTGGACTTCGATCTCGGCGCGGCTGGCATACGCAGCTACTCGCTGGTGGATTTCACCCCGCCTGGCGATGCGCAAGCCGCCTATACCATTGCGGTTCAGCGTGAAGAGGACGGGCAGGGTGGCTCTGTTGCGATGCACGCGCTGGAGGCCGGAGCGGAGGTCACTGCAACCGCCCCAAAGAACGATTTTGAACTTCGTGACGGCGATGCGCCCGTTTTGCTGATCGCCGGTGGTATCGGGGTTACTCCGATCATCAGCTTTGCGGCTGAACTCGACCGGCGGGGCACAGAGTTTGCGGCGCATTACTGCACCCGCTCCGAAGCACTTAGCACCTTTGGCGCGCAGCTCTCAGATGCATATGGCGACCGTGTGTCGCTGTGGTTTGATGACAGCAAACCGGCCGATTTGAAGGGGCTGATCGAGGGGGCCACCGCTGGCACACAGATCTATTGCTGCGGCCCCAAGGGGATGATCGAAGCGGTGCGCGAGATCGCCGCAGCCGCAGGCATCGACCATGACCATGTGCATTTCGAACTTTTCGCCTCGCCTGCCAGCCACGAGGGCGATCAGCCTTTCGAGGTTGAGATTGCCGACACCGGCGAGGTCTATGTGATCCCCGCCGACAAGACGATTGTCGAGGTGCTGGAAGAGGCAGGCGTCGACGTCATGTATGACTGCCAGCGCGGCGACTGCGGCATTTGTCAGTGCGATGTGGTGTCGGGTGAGCCGGACCACCGCGACGTGGTCCTGTCCGAGGCCGAGCGTGCCGAAGGAAACATCATGCAAATCTGTGTCAGCCGGGCCAATTCCGCCCGTCTGGTGCTGGATATCTGAGGGAGAAGGCAATGGGAAAGTACGAAACCCCAGAGGCGGTGAACGCTTTGGTTCAACCGCACCAGGTGCATAAAGACACGTATATCGACGCGGAGATCTTCGATCTGGAGATGAAGCACCTGTTCTCCAACACCTGGGTCTTCGTCGGCCACGACAGCCAGACGTCGAAGAAGGGTGATTACATCACCACTCAGATCGGCACCCAGCCGGTGATCATGGTCCGCCACAAAGACGATGACATCAAGGTTCTGTACAACCGCTGCCCCCACAAGGGCACCAAGATCGCCATCGACCGCGCCGGCAACACCGGCAAGTTCTTCCGCTGCCCTTATCACGCCTGGAGCTTCAAGACCGACGGCTGCCTGCTCGCGATCCCGCTGAAGAAGGGCTACGCCCAGACCAAGTTCAAGGAAAGCGAAGCCAACAAGGGTATGCAGGCCGTGGGCGAGGTGAAGAACTACCGCGGCTTCGTCTTCGCGCGCCTTGCCGATGAAGGTATCTCGTTCGAAGACTATTTCGGCGATAGCCTGTCCTCGCTCGACAATATGGTCGACCGCTCCCCCGAAGGCCGCCTCGAAGTGGCAGGCCCGCCGCTGCGCTATATGCATCAGTGCAACTGGAAAATGCTGGTCGATAACCAGACCGACACCTGCCACCCGATGGTCGCCCATGAAAGCTCTGCCGGCACCGCGGTGAAGATCTTCGAGGAGGCCAACTGGCCCGAGGACAAGCCCAAGCCGATGGCGATGGAAATCATCGCCCCCTTCATGAGCCCTTACGAGTTCTTCGAGGAAATGGGCATCCGCACCTGGCCCAACGGCCATGGCCATACAGGCGTGCACCACTCGATCCACTCTGATTACTCAACCATTCCCGGCTACACCGAGGCGATGGAAGAGACCTACGGCGAAGAGCGCGCGGCGGAAATTCTGGGCGAGAACCGTCACAACACGGTCTATTTCCCCAACATCATGATCAAGGGTCCGATCCAGCAGCTGCGGAATTTTATTCCCATGGGGCCGGACAAGACCCTGGTCGAGAGCTACATCTATAGGCTTGTAGGCGCGCCCGACATCCTGACCCAGCGCACCGCCATGTATAACCGTCTGATCAACGCGCCGACCTCCATGGTGGGGCACGACGATCTGGAAATGTACGAACGCGCGCAGGAGGGGCTGCACTCGCAGGCCTCTGACTGGATCAACATCGAGCGCCTTCACGAAGACGGTGAAGACTTCGAGGTTGAAGCGGTCGAAAACGGCACGACAGAACGCCAGATGCGCAATCAGATGAATGCCTGGGCCAAGTTCATGACCTTGGCCATGGGCGCAAAGGAGGCGGCGGAATGAGTATCACCCGCGACGACATCATCGATTTCATCTACGCCGAAGCGCGGATGCTGGACGAGGGCCGTTATACGGAATGGCTGGATCTGTGGCTGGAGGACGGCTTCTACTGGATGCCGCTCGATTATAAACAGAAAGATCCGCACAATATGACCTCGCTCCTGTACGAGGACGATTTCATGCGCCGCCTGCGGGTCGAGCGCCTGAACGGTGAGCGGACATTCAGCCAGAAACCCAAGAGCCGCTGCCACCACGTGATCCAGCGCCCCTTTGTCGATGAATTCGACGCCGAAGCAGGCGTGTTCAAGACCAACACCTCGATGCATTATATCGAAACACGGCTGGACGATCAGTTCCTGCTGGCGCTGACCGCCACCCATGAGTTGAAACTGGTGGACGGCAAGATCCGCATCGCAAACAAGCGGGTGGATCTGTTGAACTCAGATGCTGCCTTCGGAAATATTCAGCTGCTGCCATGATCCCTGAAGACCAAACCAGCGTCTATGCGGTGCTGGCGGCTTCTGCTCAGAAATGGGCAGAACGACCGCTGTTGAATGTCCTGCCGGTCACGGCAGGGATCTATGGAATTGACGCCGGAGAGACCTCCTTTGGGGCAAGCCTTGCTGCCGCTGATGTCTGGGCCGACCGGTTGTCAGCGGCGGGCTATTCCACGGGCATGCGGATTTCGCTGTTGTTGGAAAATCGGCCCGAGTTCTTCCTGATCTGGCTGGGGGCCAACAAGCTGGGCCTGTCGATCGTACCGATCAACCCGGACCTGCGCGCGGCCGAGCTGGAATATCTGATCGGCCATGCTGAACCCGCGCTGATTATCGCTACAGATGCCCGCGCGCCCGGCCTGCAAGAGGCTGCGGATGCCGCAGGCGTGGACTGCAAAGCGGTCACGCTGGGTGCAGATCTGCCAGCCCCCCGCGCAGGCGCCGTTGTGGCCCGCGATGCGATAGGGGCCGCGCGCGAGGCTGCGGTGCTTTATACTTCGGGCACCACGGGCAACCCCAAGGGCTGCGTGCTGGCCAATGAGTATTTCCTGGAAGTCGGTCGCTGGTATGCCACGCTGGGTGGCATCGTCTCGCTGACAGACGAAGGCGAGCGGATGATTACCCCGCTGCCGATCTTCCATATGAACGCGATGGCCTATTCCTTCATGGCGATGATGACCGTCGGCGGCTGCCTCACCGCGCTGGACCGTTTCCACCCCTCTACATGGTGGCAGGACGTGGCCGACAGTGGCGCGACTTGTCTGCATTACCTTGGCGTGATGCCTTCGATGTTGATGGGGGCTGAACCGTCCTCGCAGGATCAGGCGCATAGCGTCCGCTTCGGCTTTGGCGCGGGCGTCGACCCGAAACTGCAATCCGCGTTTGAGGCCCGCTTTGGCTTTCCCCTGATGGAAGCCTGGGCGATGACCGAAACCGGTGCAGGTGCGGTGATCTCGGCCCATGGGCATGACCGGCTGATCGGCCAGTCAGCACTTGGACAGGTGCCGGACTGGCTGGACGTGAGGCTGGTCGATGAAGCGGGCGCGGATGTGCCGCCGGGCGAGGGCGGCGAGCTGCTGGTGCGCCGCAAGGGCGACGCCCCACGCAAAGGTTTCTTCGCTGAGTATTACAAGAACCCGGAAGCCACAGCCGAGGCTTGGGCCGATGGCTGGTTCCACACCGGCGACATCGTGCGCATGGGCGAGGGCGGCAATATGTTCTTCGTCGACCGGCGCAAGAATGTGATCCGCCGCTCGGGCGAAAACATCGCCGCGGTCGAGGTTGAATCGATCCTGATGCGCCACCCCGACATCACCGCAGCCGGTGCGGCCGCCGTGCCGGATGACCTGCGCGGCGATGAAGTCTTTGCCTGCCTTTCCGTGTCGGACCCCTCGCCGGAAAAGGCCGCAGGAATCGTGCGCTGGGCGCTGGGGCAGATGGCCTATTACAAGGTGCCGGGCTACGTGGCCTTTGTGGAGGCACTGCCCTTGACCTCGACCCATAAGATTCAGCGCAAGGAGCTGAAACAGCTGGCCTTGTCGCTGGTTGCTAATCCCGCCACAATCGACACCAGACACCTGAAGAAACGGCAGAAAGCATGAGCAAACGAGCCTCTTACGACGGCGTCGCGATTGTTGCGCCCTTTACCCAGCCTTACGAGCGCTATTCGACGCAGACTGCCCATTGGTGGATCGCGCGGGCGCTGCGCGGCAGCTTGGATGCCGCAGGGTTGAAACCGCAGGACGTGGACGGTTTTACCGTGTCCTCCTTCACGCTGTTTCCCGATACGGCGGTGGGCCTGACCCAGCATTTGGGTCTCTGCGTGCGCTGGCTCGACAACGTGCCGATGGGCGGTGCCTCGGGGGTGATCGCCCTGCGCCGCGCGGCCCGTGCCGTGCAGGCCGGAGACGCCAGCATTGTGGCTTGCTGCGCCGGTGATGCCAACCATGTGGAGACATTCCGCTTGCTGCTTGGCGGTTTTTCTCGCTTCGCGCTGGATGCGTCTTATGCCTATGGGTTTGGCGGGCCAAACGCCAACTTCGCGCTGTTGATGGATCGCTACATGCAGGACTACGGCGCCACCCGCGAGGATTTCGGCCGCATTGCTGTGTCCCAACGTGAAAACGCCCTGAAGAACCCCCATGCGGTGATGAAAAAACCGCTAACGCTGGAGCAATACATGTCCGCGCGGCCCATTGCCGATCCGGTCTGCCTGTTTGACTGCGTGATGCCGGTGGCGGGCAGCGAGGCGTTTCTGGTGATGTCGGTGGAGGAAGCCGAAAAACGCGGCCTGCCTTACGCCACCCTGTCTGGTGCCATCGAACGCCACAACGCCCATTCTGAGGACCCGATCCAGATGCGCGGCGGCTGGACTGTCGACATTGGTGAGCTTTACGGCATGGCAGACTGCACCCCGCAGGACATGGATCTGGTGCAGACTTACGATGACTACCCGGTCATCTCGATGATGCAGATGGAGGATCTGGGGTTTTGCGCCAAGGGCGAAGGCCCGCAGTTTGTGCGCGATCATGATCTGACCATCAGCGGTGATTTCCCGCATAATACGTCTGGTGGGCAGTTGTCAGCAGGACAGGCCGGGGCCGCTGGCGGTTTCATCGGTCTGGTTGAAGCGATCCGGCAGGTGACGCAGACGGCTGGGCCGACACAGGTGAAGGACGCGCGCCGGGCGCTGGTCTCCGGCTTTGGCATGATCAACTATGACCGCGGCGTCTGTTCCAGCGCCGCCATTCTGGAGGGCAAGGCATGACCAATCCGCTGTCTCCGCCGCCAAGAAAGAACCCTCAGATCCGCTCGGTTGTGCCGACACAGCCGCTGGAAATCCGCTCGCGCGCCGCTGTGGGCCTGACGGCCTGCGCCGCCGAGGGGCGCTTTGCGCTGCAAACCTGCGTGGAATGCGGTACGGTGCAATACCCGCCGCGCGATGCCTGCTGCAACTGTCTGGGGGTCGAACTGCCGTGGCGCGACATCACGCCTTTTGGCGAGCTGCTGGCCGAAACCACGGTGCAGACCTCGGTGAATAGCTACTTCCGTGAACGCGCGCCCTGGCGCATGGGCTCAGTCAAGCTGGACGCAGGCCCCACCGTGCTGTGCCATCTGCACGGCGACATAGAACCACGCGCCCGTGTGAAGATGATCAACCGTCTGGATAAGGCGGGCCAAGGGGTCATCATGGCCCTGCCGATGGAAAGGACGCCCAACATGGAAGACGACCCGATCCTGCGCGCAATCTCTTGCGACCCGAAACTGCGCCGGGTGCTGATCGCGGATGGGCGCAATCCGAATGCGCCCGCCTTGGTGAAGGTCCTGAAAGATGCCGGTGCCACGATGATCTTTGTTGGGGAAGCCGAGAGCTGGCGCCCCAATCCCAATCGCGCCCTGATGCCTGACGCCGAAATTCTGCCTTTGGATGTGACCGATACGGCCTCGGTCAAGGAACTTGCGGGCGAGATTGGCGGCAAGGTCGATATCCTGATCAACAACGCCCGCTTCCTGCGCCCAGGCGGCGCACTGGCGCGCGGCGACACCGGCTGGGCCCGCGACGAGATGGAGGTGAACTACCTCGGCCTCATGCGTCTGGCACAGGCGTTCGGTCCCGGCATGTGCGCGCGCACCGCGGACGGGGTGAATTCGGCCGTGGCTTGGGTCAATATCCTGTCGGTGAATGCGCTGGCCAATGATCCGTCGTTCGGCAGTTTCTGCGCCTCGCAGGCGGCGGCGCTGTCGCTCAGCCAGTCTTTGCGCGGTGAATTCCGCAGCAGTGGCCTGCGGGTGATGAATGTCTTTGTCGGCCCCACCGATGACGAATGGCACCAGCCGCTGCCGCCGCCCAAGGTGCCGCCCGCAGGTCTGGCGCGGTCCGTCGTCCAAGGCCTGCGCGACGGGCTGGAAGATGTCTATTGCGGCGACATCGCCAAAGAGACCGCCGCCCGCCACGCCGAGAACCCCAAGGTTCTGGAACGCGAACTCACCATGGGAGGTGCGGGATGAGCACTCTTACCGATTTCGCCGCTGGCATAGCCGCTGGCGCCATCCGCGTGGTCGATCTGACCCATACGCTGGACCCGGATTTCCCGGTCATCATCCTGCCGCCGGAGTTCGGCCAATGCGCCCGTTTCCGGATGGAGGAAATCAGCGCCTATGACCATCGCGGCCCGGCGTGGAAATGGCACAACCTGACCCTGTCGGAACACACAGGCACGCATTTCGATGCCCCCAGTCACTGGATTTCGGGACGCGATGTGCCCAACGGATCGGTGGATGAGATCCCGGTCGACATGTTCGTTGGCCCGGTCGTGGTGATCGACTGTTCCGAAGGGGCCGCCAAGGATGACGATTATGAGCTGACACCGGAGGTGATCACCGCCTGGGAAGCCGAACACGGCCAGATCCCGGCGGATGCCTGGGTTCTGATGCGCACCGACTGGTCCAAGCGCCGGGGCGAGGCCTATCTGAACATGACCGACGATGGCCCGCATTCACCCGGTCCCACACCTGCGGCCATGCGCCTCTTGGTCGAAGAACGCAACATTCGCGGCTTTGGCACGGAAACCGTTGGCACGGATGCAGGGCAGGGCATGCATTACACGCCGCCATACCCGGCGCATTTCATATTGCATGGTGCCGGCAAATACGGGCTGCAATGTCTGGCCAATCTGGACCAACTGCCGGCAACCGGTGCGGTGCTGATGGCACCACCGTTGAAAATCAAGAACGGCACCGGCAGCCCGCTGCGCGTGATGGCCATGGTCGAGGATAAGTCATGAGCTATACTGCCGTCATCACCGGCGCCTCCAAGGGCATTGGTCTGGATCTGGCGCAACGCCTGCTGGAGAAGGGCTATAAGGTCGTCTCTATCGCGCGCAATGCACCGGAAGGTTTTGAACACCCGGATTTTGAGACGGTGAAGGCCGATCTGCTGGAGCCCGCAGCGGTCGAGGTCGCCGCGCAAACCATCGCCGCCAAGCATCAGGTCAGCCATTTCATTCACAACGCCGGGATGATCTGGCCCAATCTGCTGGAAGAGGCCACGCCGGATGATCTGGCGGGGCTCACTCAACTGCATTTGGGCTCTGCGCTGACACTGTTGCAGGCCTTCCTGCCGTCGATGAAGGCCCGGAACTTTGGCCGGGTGCTGTTCAACGGTAGCCGCGCCGCACTTGGCGTGCCGACGCGTACCGCCTATTCGGCGACCAAGGCGGGACAGATCGGCATGGCCCGCACCTGGGCGCTGGAGCTGGCACCGCATGGGATCACCGTCAATGTGGTGGCGCCAGGTCCGGTGCAGACCGACAATTTCTGGGGCATCATCGATAAGGGATCGGACCGCGAGGAACAGCTGGCCAAGAAACTGCCGGTGGGCCGTCTTGGCACCACGCGGGATATCTCTAACGCTTTCCTGTTTTTCTGCGATCCGGAGAACGGCTTTGTCACCGGCCAGACGCTTTATGTCTGTGGCGGGGCGAGCGTGTCGACCACGACTCTATAAATTCGGCCCCGGCTGATTGATGCCCATCTGCCCGTTTGGGCGGGTGGCGCAATTTGCGTGCCTAACTGTCCAAAGCGGACTTGCCTCAAAGTGCTTTAAGTATGAAACTTTATGCTTGAAGTTTTTTTTGACCGACCTATCGTAAAGTCTGAATAACCAGCACTCCGGGAGGGAATACGATGAAAGTAGCATGCCTAGGTGGCGGCCCGGCGGGCCTGTATTTTGCAATCTCGATGAAGCTGCGCCAGCCTGACGCCGAAGTGACGGTGTTCGAGCGTAACAAGGCGGATGATACATTTGGCTGGGGTGTGGTTCTGTCTGATGACGCGCTGGACAACCTGCGCACAAATGACCCACAAAGTGCCGAGGCGATCCGCGAGTGTTTTGCCTATTGGGACGACATCGCCGTAGTCCGCAACGGTGAGCGTACTGTCTCCGGTGGCCATGGGTTTGCCGGTATCGGCCGTAAACAGATGCTGCTGCTGCTGCAGGACCGCGCCCGCGAGCTGGGCGTTGATCTGCAGTTCGAAATCGAGGCCAAACCGGCGTCTGAATACCAGAAAGACTATGATCTGGTGGTGGGCTGTGACGGTCTGAACTCGGCCGTGCGGACCGAGTTCGAGGACGAATTCAAACCCAGCATCGATGTGCGCCCCTGCAAGTTTATCTGGCTCGGCACCCATCAGAAATTTGATGATGCCTTCACCTTCATCTTCGAGAAGACAAAACACGGCTGGGTCTGGGTTCACGCCTACCAGTTTGACGACAAAACCGCGACGGTGATCGTCGAATGCCGCCCCGAAACATGGGAGGCCTGGGGCTTTGAGGACATGTCCAAGGAAGAGATCATCGCCACCTGCGAGGAGATCTTCAAAGACCACCTGGATGGCCACAAGCTAATCTCCAACGCGGATCATCTGCGTGGTTCGGCGGTGTGGATGAACTTCCCCCGAGTGCTGTGTGAAAAATGGTATCACGAGAATGTCGTGCTGTTGGGCGATGCCTCCGCCACGGCGCATTTCTCAATCGGGTCGGGGTCACGGCTCGCCTTTGACAGCGCGATTGCACTGGCGGAATTTGTGTCCACCGAACCCACGCTGGAGCAGGCCTTTGAGCGCTATCAGGAAGAACGCCGTCTGGATGTTCTGCGCCTGCAATCAGCGGCGCGCAACTCGCTGGAGTGGTTCGAGGAGGTTGAGCGCTACCTCGACACTGATCAGACCCAGTTCAACTATGCGCTGCTGACCCGCTCGCAGCGGATTTCCCATGAAAACTTGCGCCTGCGTGATCCGGACTGGGTTGCCTCGGCGGAGAAATGGTTCCAGGAAAAGGCCGGTGTGCCCGCCGGTGAACCAGTGCGCGCGCCGATGTTTGCGCCCTTCAAACTGGGCAATATGGCCCTGAAAAACCGTATCGTTGTCTCGCCCATGGCGCAGTATAAGGCGGTGGACGGCACGCCCGGTGACTGGCACCTGATCCACTACGGCGAGCGCGCCAAGGGGGGTGCTGGGCTGGTCTATACCGAAATGACCTGTGTTTCCGCCGAAGGCCGCATCACCCCCGGCTGCCCCGGTCTTTATGCGCCCGAGCACGAGGCAGGCTGGAAGCGCCTGACGGGTTTTGTCCACGCCGAAACCGACGCCAAGATCTGCTGCCAGATCGGCCATTCAGGTCGCAAAGGCTCAACCCAGCTTGGCTGGGAGACGATGGACGCGCCACTGATGGATGGCAATTGGGAGACAATGTCAGCCTCGCCCATTGCCTGGTCAGACAACAACCACGCACCGCGTGAGATGACCCGCACCGATATGGATGCGGTGACGGCTGAATTCACTGCTGCCGCTGAAATGGCCGATCGTGCCGGGTTTGACATGATCGAATTGCACGCGGCCCATGGCTATCTGATCTCATCCTTCATCTCACCAATGTCGAACACACGCGGTGACGAATATGGTGGATCACTGGAAAACCGGATGCGCTACCCGCTGGAGGTTTTCAACGCGATGCGCGCAGGCTGGCCAGCCGACAAGCCGATGTCGGTGCGGATCTCGGCAAATGACTGGGTTGGGGATGCAGGTGTCACCCCGGAGGAGGCGGTTGCGATCTCCAGCGCCTTCTCGGATGCGGGCGCCGATATCATCGATGTGTCAGCGGGGCAGACCTCGGTCGAAGGCCAGCCGGTCTACGGCCGCATGTTCCAGACGCCGTTTTCCGACCGGATCCGCAACGAGGCGCGGATCGCCACTATGGCGGTGGGCAACATCTACGAGGCAGATCACGCCAATTCGATCCTGATGGCAGGGCGGGCCGATCTGGTCTGCGTGGGCCGTCCGCATCTGGCTGATCCTTACTGGACGCTGCATGAGGCCAAGAAGATCGGCGACCGTCTGGCCCCCGACTGGCCGCTGCCCTACATTGCAGGCCGGGATCAGGCATGGCGTCTGGCCGACAGGGAAGCAGAGATGGTGATCAGAGCATGACACGCAGGGTTCTTGTAACGGGCGGTGGCACCGGTATCGGGCGGGCGATTGCCCATGCCTTCGCCGCCAAGGGTGATCAGGTTGTCATTTCCGGGCGTCGGCGAGAGCCACTGGAACAAGCCGCCAAAGGAACGGGTCTGGAAATCAGGCCTGCGGATGTTACGGATGAGGCGCAGGTCGAGGCGCTGTTTGATACGCCCTTTGATGTGGTTGTCGCCAATGCTGGCTCCGGGGTTGCGGCGCGCATTGAAGATGTTGAACTGGCAGACTGGCAGCAGACCCTGACGGTAAACATGACAGGCACCTTCCTGACCTTCCGTGCCGCATTGCGGGCAGGCATGGCGCCGGGCGGGCGGCTGATCGCCATTGCCTCGACCGCGTCTTTGCAGGGCGGCGCACATATCCCGGCCTACGCGGCCTCCAAGCACGGGGTGCTGGGGCTGGTGCGGTCCGTGGCGCTGGGCGTGGCCAAACGACAGATCACCTGCAATGCCATCTGCCCTGGTTTCGTCGATACAGAAATGGCGGAAACCGCGATCAGCGGTCTGATGGAGCGCCACGAGATGCCGCGCGAAAAGGCGTTGGCGATGGTGGTTGGCGGCAATCCGATGCAGCGGCTGATCTCGCCTGAGGAAGTGGCCGCAACGGCCGTGTTCCTCGCATCCGAAGGCGCATCCTCGGTCAACGGGCACGCGATGAGCGTGTCGGGAGGCGAGATTTGAGCGGGTCAACAACAGCCGAAACATCCAAAGAACGGTTGCGGCTCTGGCTGCGGGCGCTCAAGGCCACACGGGCGGTTGAAAACGCGGTGCGTGAAAATCTGCGCCGGGACTTTGCCACCACCCTGCCGCGCTTTGATGTGATGGCGGCCCTCAGCCAGTATCCCGACGGGTTGAAGATGAGTGAGCTGTCGGGCGTGCTGAAGGTCTCCAACGGCAATGTCACCGGCATTATCGAACGTCTGGCCGAAGACGGGTTTGTGGCGCGCGAAAAAGTGCCCGGAGACCGGCGCGCCTCGCTCGCCAAACTGACGGATACCGGCCGCGCTGAATTCGCCGCGCAGGCCGCCGCCCATGAGGCCTGGATCAATGCGATTTTTGAGGGCGTGCCGGGGGACGAGGCCGCGCGGATTGCCGAGAGCCTCGACACTGTTGCGCGCCAGCTGGAAGATAAGGACTGACACATGAGAACTGACGTTGAGCATTTCCTCTGCACCATCGAGGATGGCATTGCCACGGTGGCGCTGGACCGGCCTGACCGCAAGAACCCGCTGACCTTTGAAAGCTATGCCGAGCTGCGCGATTGGTTTCGCGATCTGCATTACGCGGACGATGTGAAGGCCGTGGTCTTTGCCTCCAATGGCGGCAATTTCTCCTCGGGCGGCGATGTACATGACATCATCGGGCCGCTGGTGCGCATGGATATGAAAGATCTGTTGAAGTTCACCCGGATGACCGGCGATCTGGTCAAGGCGATGGTGAACTGCGGCAAGCCGATCATCGCCGCCATCGACGGGGTCTGCGTTGGTGCCGGGGCGATCATCGCCATGGCCTCGGATCTGCGCATTGCCACGCCCGAAGCCAAGACGGCCTTTCTGTTCACCCGCGTTGGCCTCGCCGGCTGTGACATGGGCGCCTGCGCGATCCTACCGCGTCTGATCGGTCAGGGACGTACGGCGGAGCTGCTGTATACGGGTCGCGCAATGAGCGCAGAAGAAGGTGCCGCCTGGGGGTTCCATAACAAAGTGGTGCCACAGGAGGCGCTGATGGAAGAGGCGCAGAGCTGGGCAAGCCGCATCGCTGCGGGTCCGAATTTTGGCCATATGATCACCAAGACCATGCTGGCGCAGGAATGGTCGATGTCGATCGAGCAGGCGATTGAGGCCGAAGCCCAGGCCCAGGCGATCTGCATGCAGACCGGCGATTTCGAACGCGCCTACACCGCCTTTGTGAACAAAGAAAAACCGATCTTTGAAGGCGACTGATCCTTTTGGGCATCCGGGGCTGAGTGAGAGTGCGGGTGCCTCCGGCGGGGATATTTTGGGCAAGAGGAAACAGGGGGGCGTGAGCCATGGCGGATAAGACGTTTCTGAGCTGGCCGTTTTTTGAAGACAGGCATCGCGCTCTGGCGACTGAGCTGGACACATGGGCGGCGGCTGAGCTGTCTGGGATCGACCATTGTGACACTGATGCTGCGTGCCGCGCATTGGTCACGGCACTGGGCGATGCGGGCTGGGCGCAGCATTCCGGTGCGATGCGGGGCGAGACACTGGATGTGCGCACATTGTGTCTGATCCGCGAGACGCTGGCGCGCCACGATGGGCTGGCGGATTTTGCCTTTGCCATGCAGGGGCTGGGAACCGGGGCGATTTCGCTGTTCGGGACCGGGGAACAGCAGGCAGAGTGGTTGCCGCTGACGCGCGCAGGCAAAGCGATTTCCGCCTTTGCGCTGACCGAGCCGCAATCCGGATCAGATGTGGCAAATTCGACCATGACTGCGGTACGGGACGGGGATGAGTATGTACTGAACGGCGAGAAGACCTGGATTTCCAATGGTGGGATCGCGGATGTCTACACGCTGTTTGCCCGCACCGGCGAGGCGCCGGGAGCGCGCGGGCTGAGCGCCTTTGTTCTGCCTGCGGGCCTGCCGGGCTTTGAGGTGGTGGAGCGGCTGGAAACTATCGCGCCGCATCCGCTGGCAACGTTGCGCTTTAGCGATTGCCGGATCCCTGCGTCGTCGATGCTGGGGCAGCCGGGGCAGGGGTTCAAGATCGCCATGTCGGTGCTGGATGTGTTCCGCTCGACCGTGGCGGCGGCGGCGCTGGGCTTTGCCCGTCGTGCGCTGGACGAAGCGCTGAGGCGGGTCATAGAGCGCCATGTGCAAGGCGCGCCTCTGTTTGATTTGCAAATGGTGCAGGGTCATATCGCGGATATGGCGCTGGATGTGGATGCGGCCGCGCTGCTGGTCTACCGCGCGGCCTGGGCCAAGGACGCCGGTGCGCCGCGTGTCACCCGCGAGGCCGCGATGGCGAAGCTGTTTTCGACCGATCAGGCGCAGTCTGTCATCGACCGTGCGGTGCAGCTGCATGGCGGCGACGGGGTCCGGCGCGGTCAGAAAGTGGAAGAACTGTATCGCGATATTCGCGCGCTGCGGATCTATGAAGGCGCGTCAGACGTGCAGCGCGTGGTTATCGCCCGTCAGGCTTTGGCGGCATTTCAGGAGGAATAGCGGCGATTTCCCTGAGCGATTCGGTCTCTGGATGGCCATTTCTGCCGAACAGATCAGGGTAATGGTGCCACTTTTTCGGAGTATGAAGAGCATCGGGTTTCCCGGTGCTCTTTGTCTTTTTGGACGCGGCGGCTGGTGGTTTTTCGGGCTTTTCCGGATTATGCGCCGGTATGGGCAGCGGCGGCTATTGGTGAAAGATTCAGCTGCTCCTTGGCGCGGCCTCTGGCGCAACTCCCTGCAGATCAAAACGAAAACCCCAATACTGTTCCTGAAGTCAGCGGCGGGGGCATTCCCGCCTTAAACCGATGCGCGGGGCTGGCGGCGCAGGTCTTAACAAATCCTTAACGCGCAAGGGCACCTGTTAATAAATTGTATTAAAACAACATAAACAACTGCCGCAAGATGTGGTGTCGGGATTGTAGTTGCCTACTTCATATATTGTGTGCACTCATTAAACTGTGTTCCGTCAATTGGGTGGCGGAAGTAGGATCGTCGCCCCCACTGGTGCCAATTTGGGGATCAACAGCTTTAGATTGGATTGGAACGCAATATGCGTGTGCTGCTGGCGCGAAGGGGGAAAACCTATGGATGCTGCCTTGAAGTCTGCTTTACTGGATAAACGTCCTCTTATGTGGGTCAATCCGGGGCTCTGCCCTTTGGATGAGGCCGGAGGGGAGCTGCAGGAAATGGGGGCGAAAGTTGCCAAGACCTGTGAGAACTGGATCCGCATGGCACCGCTGCTGGCGGCCTGCTTTCCGGGGTTGCAGCCCCAGCGGGGAAGACTCAGGTCACAGTTGTTGCCAGTGCCGGGGCTGAGGCGCCTCATGCCGCAGGACACAGGCCGTTACTACGTCAAATCCGACAATGATCTGCAGGTGTCCGGGTCGACGCATATTCGCGGCGCCGTCTATGAGGTGACGCTGCTGGCGATGGTATTGGGGCGCAAACTGGGTCTGATGACCGATGAGGCCGGACCAATGGCGCTGACGACAGCTGAGGCGCGGCAGGCCTTTTCCGCCTATAAGGTGGTGACGGCGTCCTCTGGAAATCTGGGGCTTGCTGTGGGCCGCGCCGCGCAGGGGCTGGGCTTCAGGGTCGAAGTGCATATGCCCCGTTCAGCGCGCTCCTGGATCGAGCGCGAGCTGCGCACCAGCGGCATCAAGGTTGTGTTGCATGAAGACGGGTTTCGGAAAACCAACGAGGCCGCGATGAGGGCTGCCGAAGGGGACCCGGGCAGCTACTTCGTGGATGAAAAACACTCGCGCCTCTTGTTCTTTGGTGCCAGTGCCGCCGCGGCTGAGCTTCAGGCGCAGCTGGTGCGGCAGAATATCCAGATCAGCAAGGACCGGCCTTTGTTCCTGTATTTGCCCTGCGGCAGTGGCAGCGCCCCCGGTGGGGTGGCCATGGGAGCACGCCAGATGTTCGGGCCGAACGTACATTGCTTCTTTGCAGAGCCGGTCTGCACGCCTAAGGCGCTGGCGGCGCTGTCGACACCGCGGTCCAAGCCGGTAAATGTGCGGGACATGGGATTGCGCAGCCGCACCGCGGCGGCCGGCCTTTCGGTGCCCGAGCTGTCACCGCTGGTGGCGGGCGCGATGGAAAGCCAGCTGAGCGGCGTTTTCACGGTCGAGGATGACATTATGTTCCGCTGGCTGGCGCAGGCACAGGACCGGGCAGGTCTGCAGCTGGATCCCGGTGCGGCGGCCAGCTTGGCTGGGCCGGAAATGCTGATGCAAACCGATGCCGGGCGCGCCTATCTGGAGAGACATGGGCTGCAGGACAAGATGCGCGATGCGGTGCATGTGATGTGGGCCACTGGCGGAGGCTGCATGCCGGATGCCGATTACGAACGTTGCCTGACGCGGGGCCGAATGCTGCAGGAAAGCAGCCAGATCGCGGCAGAGTAACCACAGAACGGGCCTGGCACGGCATAGACGTGAAAAACCCCGAGCCAGGACAAACTGACTTCCTCCCCAACTGCGGTCCGCTTTGCGGGCCGCCTTTCTTTGTTGAGCGGTGCGCGCAGAGAAAGGGCTGTGTTTCAGTACTTTCAGAGCGGGGCTGGGCCCGGCAATAAAGAGCAGGCGCACATCTCTGTGCGCCCTTTTTACCTCACAGTGGCTGTTTGTGGTGCAGGGCAGGCCTAATGGTTAGGTAACGGGCTCCCAAACAAACATCTTTTTAAGATATGCCGGGTACGAAGGGGATGATGCTGTTTTGACCGGGTCAGCGGACCCGCGAGACACAACCACTGACGTTTGGTGCTAATTATACTTTTGATGGCGGAGCTTGAAAGCAGGCATGAATTGGGTCGATCACTTACGCCACCGGATGAACAGCCTGACCGGTTTGTCCTACTTGGCGGTTGGAGTGGTTGTTGCGGTTGTTGTTATAGTTGCCGCCTATGCCGAACGTCAGAACGGAATTATTGCGTCACAACGTCAGCGGGCTGATGTGACCTTTGAGGCGGGTCTGATCAGATCCCGGTTCGAAGGTTATGTGAACGCTGACTTCCAACTTATTCACGGACTTGCTGCGGTGCTGTCGACCGAGCCAGACATCGATCAGGCCCGGTTCAGCGAACTGGTGTCGCGCGTGACCGAAGGCCGCAGCGAGTTTCGCAATATTGCCGCCGCTCCGGATCTGATTGTCACCATGGTTCATCCGGTAGAGCCAAATCGGCAAGCTTTAGGTCTGAATTATCACACGATGGAGGCGCAGCGCGAACTGGCTTACAGGGTGCGCGACGGGGGGCAGCCGTTGATTGCTGGCCCGGTGTCACTACTGCAGGGCGGCCGAGGTTTCATCTACCGGATTCCGATCTTTAATGGCAGTGGTGAAGATCGGAAGTTCTGGGGAATTCTGTCAGCCGTTATCGACATGGATGTTCTGTTGTCTGCCGCCGGTGTGATGGGTGATGATCTGAAGATTGATCTGGCCCTGACAGGTCGGGATTCCACTGGCCGCCAGGGCGAGCTTTTCTTTGGTCCAGAAGAAATTCTGACGGACGACCCGGTGCTTTTGGACATCATGCTTACATCGGGGACCTGGGGGTTGGCTGCACGTCCTGTGACAGGGTGGATCGATCGACCGGACAATTTCTGGCAGATGCGTGCCCTGCTGGCGCTGGCCGCTTTGGTTGTCATTATACCTTTGGTTCTGGTTGTCAGTCTGTCTGCGGCACGCAGCCGTGTCATCAGCGTGCTGAGCCGCCGTGAGGGTGAACTGGAAACCATGTCCCGCCGTCTGGAGGTCGCGCTTGAAACCTCGCAGATTGGCATTTGGGAAGCCAAGATAGACAGCGGTGCGCTCTATTGGGATGAACGCATGTGCAAGCTGTACGGGGGTGGGCAACCGGGCCTGCAACCGCCCAAGCGCTGGTTGAAGACACTGCATCCCGAGGATGCAGAAGTTGCCCAGCAAACGCTGAACGTGGCCATCAACGAAGGCAATAAACTGGCCAGCGATTTCCGCATTGTTCGCCCGGATGGCGAGGTCCGTCATATCAGGGCCCTGGCCAGTACGTGGAAAATGGCAGATGGCGATTGGATGATCGGCGTCAACTGGGATGTGACACGCGATGTCCAGCTGCGCGAAGAGGTCATCCGGACAAACCGCAAGCTGTCGCTCAGCAATCGCGAGCTGAAACGCGCCAAGGCCGCCGCTGAAAAGGTGGATCGTGCGAAGTCCGAATTCCTCGCCAATATGAGCCATGAAATCCGCACGCCGATGAACGGTATCGTTGGGATGTCGGATCTTTTGTCAGAGTCTGATCTGGCAAACGAGGATCGCCTGCATGTTGCGACGATCCGGGAATCCAGCCTCGCGTTGCTCAAGATCATCGATGATATTCTTGACCTGTCGCGCCTTGAAACGGGCCAGCCTTCGATCCTGCCGGTTGATTTCAATTTGCATGACACGATCCGTGGGGCCGTCGAATTGCTGCGGGCCAAGGCGCGGGAAAAAGGGCTGGAACTCACCGCTGAGATCGCCGAGGAATTGCCGCTGCGGATGCGAGGTGACGACGGACGCCTGCGGCAGATCCTGGTTAATGTCTTGGGAAATGCCGTTAAATTCACTGCCGAAGGCAGCGTGTCCCTGCGGGCCCGATCGACAGTTGACGATCCTTACCGGCTCATCATCGAGATCGAGGATACCGGTATTGGTGTCTCTGAAACGCAGCAGAAATCAATATTCAACCGGTTCTCACAGGCCGACACCGCAGTGACACGTTCGTTTGGCGGCACCGGGCTGGGCCTGACGATCTCCAGCATTCTTGCGGAACGTATGGGTGGCGGGATTGAACTGGAGTCAGAGCAGGGGCAGGGGGCAAAGTTCCGGATCACCGTGCAAATGGAGCCTGCTGAGAATGAAATCATAAAACCTAGCGCGGCACAGAATGTAGATTTAAGCGCGCTTGCTGGCAGCCGGATACTGCTGGCCGAGGACAATCGGACCAACAGGCTTCTCATTCGAAAATACCTGCAGGATCAGCCGCTGGAACTGTTTGAGGCCGTCAACGGTGTCGAAGCGGTGCAAATGTGTAAGAACGAACAGCCCGATATCGTGTTGATGGATATGTCGATGCCGGAAATGGACGGCCTGTCTGCGACCAGCGAGATCCGCAAGTTGACCATCTCTCAGCCGGTGATTGTCGCGCTGACAGCCAATGCCTTTGACAGCGACAGGGTTCGCTGCATGGAGGCCGGCATGGATGGTTTCCTGACCAAACCGGTGACCAAACAGCAGCTATTGCAGGCAGTTGCGGAACGTGCGGCAAACCGGCATCAAACACCAACGGCGGGCACCGCCGCGGATTGAAACGGGTGCCGGATTGCGTGTGCCCGACATCCTTTTACCTAGCCTATAGCCTTTGCCGCAAACGTCTTGCGGACACTCGGGGCTGGGTGTTGTCCCCTATACGCGATAAATCACGGCGGCATTCTTGCCTGCTGCCCTCATTATTATAGCCCGGAGGAGTTGCTGTTGGTCTCTGGCAGGGCTTGTGCGTCAGGGCCATGGCACCTAAACCGGGCAGAGACCTCGAACTTTCCTCATGTCATGGAGCCAAGATGCGCCTGTCCCGCTATTTCCTGCCTGTTCTGAAAGAGAACCCCTCGGAAGCGCAGATCGTTAGCCACCGGCTGATGCTGCGCGCCGGCATGATCAAGCAATCTGCCGCCGGCATCTATTCCTGGCTGCCACTGGGCTTCAAAGTGCTGAAGAAGATCGAAAGCATCGTTCACGATGAGCAGATCCGCGCCGGTCATATCCCGATGCTGATGTCGACCATGCAGCCCGCCGACCTGTGGCGCGAGAGCGGCCGCTATGACGATTACGGCCAGGAAATGCTGCGCATCAAAGACCGCCACGACCGTGACATGCTGTTTGGCCCCACCAACGAAGAGATGATCACCGACATCTTCCGCAACCACGTGGCCTCCTACAAGGATCTGCCGCTGACCATGTATCAGGTGCAGTGGAAGTTCCGCGACGAGATCCGCCCGCGGTTTGGCGTGATGCGCGGCCGTGAATTCTATATGAAGGACGGCTATAACTTCGACCTCACCAAGGAAGACGCGCTGCACGCCTATAACCGCCACTTGGTCAGCTATCTGCGCACCTACGAGCGTATGGGGCTTCAGGCGATCCCGATGCGCGCCGATGGCGGCCCGATCGGTGGTGACTACACCCACGAGTTCCTGGTGCTGGCCGAAACCGGCGAGTCCGAAGTGTTCTATGACAGCGCCGTCACTGATCTCAACTTTGGCGACCGTGAAATCGACTATGACAGTGTCGAACAGTGCCAGGGTGTGCTGGAGGAATTCACCACCAAATACGCCCGCACCGATGAGACTCACGACGAGGCGATCTTTGCCGAAGTCCCCGAGGAGCGCCGCCGCACCGCCCGTGGTATCGAAGTGGGCCAGATCTTCTATTTCGGCACCAAGTATTCCGAAGCACTGGGCGCCACTGTTCAGGGCCCCGATGGCAAGCCGACACCGGTCCACATGGGCTCGCACGGTATCGGCGTGTCGCGTCTGCTGGGCGCTATCATCGAGGCAAGCCACGACGACAAGGGCATCATCTGGCCCGAGGGCGTTACCCCGTTCCACTGTGGTATCGTCAACCTGAAACAGGGCGACGACGAGGCAGATGGCGCCTGTGACGCGCTTTACAAGGCGCTGACTGCGGCTGGTCTTGATCCGCTCTATGATGACCGCAAGGAACGCGCTGGCGGCAAATTCGCCACTATGGATCTGATCGGTCTGCCTTGGCGCATCACCGTTGGCCCGCGCGGGCTGAAGAACGGCGTGGTCGAGCTGACCTCGCGCCGCACTGGTGAAAGCGAAGAACTGGCACCGGAAGCGGCAGTGCAGAAGATTGTCGAGATCTACGCCAAACATCCCACATCGCGCGGTTATTGATCGCAATCGCGCCCCTGCACTGACGGTGCGGGGGCGCCAAGGCTCTTGAGAACGAGCCTTGTAGATTTCTTGATTGAGAAATCTCGGTGCGTTGCTCCGGCCGTGCATTTCGGTGGATCCCTGCGCAAAAGGCCAGCCTCGGGTTGACCCGATTGCGGCTAACCCTCACCTTGAGCATGAAATTTCCGGGCAGGAGCCAACATGGCCGCAACACCTCCACCGTTTTCCCGCTTTGAGTGGATGATCGCCTGGCGCTACCTGCGCGCGCGCCGTGCCGAGGGCGGGGTGAGTGTGATGACCTGGATCAGCCTTATCGGCATCACTCTTGCGGTCTTTGCCCTGGTGGCGACCCTGGCGGTGCGCGAAGGTCTACGCTCGGATATTGTTGAGACGATGCTGGGCGGCAACCCGCATATCGAAGTTCACTATCGCCGTGATTTCAGCAGCGGTGCCCCAACAGATCACCTGATCCGCGATTACCTGCCCCTGCAAGAGCGACTGATCGGCTTGGAAAACGTGGTCGAGGCGGCTCCGCTTGTGCGCTCGCAGGTGATGGGCAGCTACCGGGGCCGCAATCAGCCGGTGGATGTCTATGGCATCACAGCCCAAGATCTGAGCGTCTATCCTATGATCAGCGCTCCAGTCGCCTCCTCGGGCGATTTCGCCCGCTTCGACGAAGGCGTCGCAATCGGCGCCACGCTGGCCCGCCAGCTGGGCGTAACAGTTGGTGATCGCTTCAAGCTGATCTCGCCCGACGGGGTGCGCACCGCCATGGGCACCTCTCCGCGCGTTTCCGCTTATGAGGTGGTCTATATCTTCTCCTCGGGTCAGGGCTTCATTGATCAAAGCCGTCTCTACATGCCGCTTGAAGAAGCCCAAAGTTTCTTTAACCGCGAAGGGGCGGTGGATCAGATCGACCTGCGTCTGGTCGATCCGGATCAGGCCGAAGCCATGGTTGTGCCAGTCCTGGATGTCTCAAGGGGGCGCGCCTATACCTACACCTGGCAGGACCGGGCCGGCGGCATGATCCGGGCGCTGAAAATGCAGGACAATGCCATCTTCATCGTACTGGCGATATTGGTGCTGATTGCTGCGCTCAACATTGTCTCGGGGCTGATCATGCTGGTCAAGAACAAGGGCCGCGACATCGGCATCCTGCGCACCATCGGGCTCAGCCAGGGGTCTGTCCTGCGTGTCTTTTTCATCTGCGGTGCCGCAACGGGTACGGCGGGCACAGTGCTGGGGATCCTTTTGGGCGTGATTTTCGCCCATAACATCGCCGGCGTTTACAGCTTCGTTGACTGGGTCACCGGCAGCGGCGTGCAGGATCTCGAAGCGCGCGGTTTCTTCTTTCCCTCCGCAATTGTCACGGCGGGAGATCTGGCTGCGGCGGCGGCCCTCAGTCTGGGGCTTAGCTGGCTGATAACCCTGTTCCCGGCGCGGCGCGCGGCCCGAATGAACCCGGTAGAGGCATTGCGGTATGAGTGATATCACGCTGGACCTGAAAGATATTTCCAAATCCTATTTGCAGGGCAAACCCGGTCAGGTCGATGTGCTGCGCGGCGCCAACCTGACCTTACATGCGGGTGAGGCCGTGGCGCTTGTCGCCCCTTCGGGCGCCGGAAAGTCGACCCTCCTGCATATTGCCGGCCTGCTGGATGCGCCGGATACTGGCCAGGTGATCGTCGGCGGCACTGATGCTGCCGGGCGCGGGGATCGTACCCGAACGGCCCTGCGCCGCCGCGACGTGGGCTTTGTCTACCAGTTCCACCATCTGCTGCCCGAGTTTTCGGCTGAGGAAAACATCATCCTGCCGCAGCTTGCCAACGGTGTCTCGCGTCGAAAGGCACAGGCGCGTGCGCGCGATCTGCTGGCGCGGGTCGGGCTTGACGGTCGCGCCGACCACCGGCCTGCGGCAATGTCCGGAGGCGAGCAGCAGCGCGCCGCCTTTTGTCGGGCATTGGCCAACGGCCCAAAGGTTCTGCTCGCGGATGAACCGACCGGAAATCTGGACCCGGCCACCGCTGATCAGGTTTTTGCCGCGCTGATGGATCTGGTGCGGGGCACCGGCCTGTCAGCGTTGATTGCCACCCATAATATGGATCTGGCCGCCCGCATGGACCGCACGGTCAGGCTTGAAAATGGTGTCCTCAAGGGCTGATCGATCTTCATCCGGCCCAAAGTCGCGGCGGGGGCGGCACCGATAATTCGGCGGCCCCTTATCCGACGGCCTGTGTCATCCAGACCCCTGCGGCCATTAGGGCAATTCCCCCCGCGCGCCCCAGTGACAGCGGGCTCACCTGCGCGCCAAAGAGACCAAAATGGTCAATGGCCGCGGCGCTCACCAATTGCCCGAGAAGCACAAAAAACACTGCGTTCCCAACGCCAAAATGCGGTGCCACATGGGTGATCGACAGCACATAGAAGGCGACCAGAAGCCCGGCCAACAAAAAGTGTTTGGGGGCCGTGGCCACCAGCGCCAGCGGTTGAGGTCCGGTGAACAGGCACAACAGAAGGGCGGCTGAAAAGGCAACAATGAACAGCACCACTCCGGCGGCCACAGGGGAGCCGATATGCTGGCCCAATCCGGCATTCAGCGCGGCCAGTACCGGGATGCCAAGCCCTGCCGCCAGCATGATCAGCGCATAATGCAACATGTCGTATCCCTATTCAGTACTGTGTTGATGCGGATCATTGCGGCGCGGCTATGGCAAGACAAGGCCGAAGTGACTCTGGCGATCCCTTCGGTCCATTATTGCAATTGAACTCTGACCTAAAACAGGAAACTCTCGGCCTTCATCGTTGCGGCGACAGGTGCATTCAGCCGGGAGAGGATCGTCGGTGCCAGCTGTAACTGATCAATCACCGTCTCCTCTGCCGTGCCCTGTGCATCGCCAAAATAGTAGAGCGCCGTTTCCTGTTGCAGCGCGCCGCGACCGCCGTGATGTCCGCGTTCGTCCTGGCCGTGATCTGCCGTCACGATCACCTCATAGCCCAAACCACGCCAGCGGGTGATGAAAGGGGCCAGCATCTCGTCCATGACAAAGCAGGCGTGATCCATCTCCTGACAGTCGTGAAAATAGCGGTGCCCCATGCTGTCCAGCGTGCAGCTGTGCAGGATGCCGTAGTCGAGGTTGAAGCGCAGGCAGAGGTTGGTCAGCGTGCCAAACAGATCAACATCCGATGGCGTCATCTGGTTGTCCTTGCCGTAGCCGGTCATCGAATGGAACCGGCCATGGTTGATGGTTTTGCTGTCCGCCTCGTCATATTCAACATCGCGCACCGGATCGTAGGGGTGGCGGTTGAAAAACTGCGACCAATAGCTGTGGGTGACCGCGCCGGTCACGCCGCCGCCTTCGCGCACCTGGCTGAAAACATCCTTGTGGTTCAGCCGGAACACATTGGCATTGCCGGTGCAGCCATGTTCGGCCGGCGCCACACCGGTATGGATCGAGGCATAACAACTGGCCGAGATCGACGGCAGCACGGCGCGCAGTTTCCAGACGCGGGCATCGCCACTGTCGACCCAGCCTTCGAGGTTGCCGAACAGGCGGCGGAAATTGCGGTACGGTACGCCGTCCAAAACGATCAGAAGAAGTTTACGGTCCATCTGCGCTCTACCTTTTACACGTCTCACTTTTGTCCGAAGCTATCGGGGAGGGAGCGCCGATCCCGCCTGTTTGCGCCCAAAATGACAAAATCCCGGCATTCCTTTGGGGACCGGGCAAAGAAAAACCGGCGCCCCTAAAGAAACGCCGGTTCCAATTGATAAGCCTAGGAAGGGATCAGTTCCCCGCGCTCTCCATCTTGCGGTGGGCGACCACCTCTTCCAGCCAGCCGAGCCGCATTTCCGGCACCGAGCTGAGCAAGAGGTCGGTGTAGTCGTCGAACGGCGGGCTCAGAACTTCGGTCTTGCCGCCATAGCGCTGCACCTGACCCTGATACATCACCGCGATATTGTCGGAGATGGCTTTCACCGTCGCCAGATCGTGGGTGATGAACAGATAGGCCACGTTCTCGATCTTCTGCAAGTTCAGCATCAGCTTGAGGATGCCGTCCGCCACCAGAGGATCGAGCGCCGAGGTGACCTCGTCGCAGATGATCATCTTGGGCTTGGCGGCAAGCGAGCGGGCAATACAGACGCGCTGCTTCTGACCACCGGACAGTTCCGCCGGGTAGCGGTCCATGAATGCCTCGCCCAGTTCGATCTCGTCCAAGAGCTCAATGATGCGCTTCTTCTTCTCTGCGCCACGTAGGCCAAAGTAGAATTCCAGCGGGCGGCCAATGATGGTGCCCACGGTCTGACGCGGGTTCATCGCCACATCGGCCATCTGGTAGATCATCTGCAATTCGCGCAGATCTTCGCGCGAACGCCCCTTCAGATCGGGTGACAGGGTGCGGCCTGCGAACTCGATATCGCCCTGACTGGGCGGCAGAAGGCCGGTGATCACACGGGCCAGCGTCGACTTGCCCGACCCGGACTCGCCCACAATCGCCAGTGTCTGGCCGGGGTAGAGATCGACATTGACGTTTTTCAGAACATCAAAATTAGTGCCTTTATAGCGCGCGGTGATATTGCGCACGCTCAGCACCGGATCGGCGGTCGGGGCTTTTTCCTCGTGATCGATGGAGCGGACTGAGACAAGCGCCTGAGTATACTCCTCCTGAGGGTTGTTGATGATCTGATCAACCGAGCCGTATTCGACCGTGTTGCCCATCTTCAGCACCATGATGTCGTCGCTCACCTGCGCCACAACCGCAAGGTCATGGGTGATGTAGAGCGCCGCCACGCCGGTGTCGCGGATGGCTTCCTTGATGGCCATCAGAACGTCGATTTGCGTGGTCACATCCAGCGCGGTTGTCGGCTCATCAAAGACCACAAGATCGGGTTCGGGGCAGAGCGCCAGCGCGGTCATGCAGCGTTGTAGCTGACCACCGGAGACCTGGTGCGGGTAGCGTTCGCCGATATTGTCCGGGTCGGGCAGACCCAGCTTGGCAAACAGAACACGTGCACGGGCTTCAGCGTCCTTGCGGGAGAACTTCTTTTGTTCCACCGCCGCTTCAACAACCTGCTCCATGATCTTTTTGGCCGGGTTGAAGGATGCCGCCGCCGATTGCGAGACGTAAGTCACCTCACCGCCGCGCAACTTGCGGATATCGCCAAGCCCGGTTTTCAAGATGTCGCGGCCATTGACGAAGACCTCACCGCCGGTGATTTTGACGCCACCTCGCCCGTAGGCCATGGAGGCCAGACCGATGGTGGATTTACCAGCGCCGGACTCACCGATCAGCCCCAGCACCTTGCCGCGCTCGAGGTCGAAATCGACCCCGTGCACAATTTCGATGTCATGGGGTTTTTCACCCGGCGGGTAGACCGTGGCACCGATCTTCAGCCCGCGGACTTTCAACAAAGGTTCGCTCATCCGCGGCCTCCTTTCAGCGAGGTGGTGCGGTTCAGCACCCAGTCAGCAACCAGATTGACCGAGATCGCCAGCGTGGCGATGGCCACGGCGGGGATCAGGGCAGCCGGGATGCCATAGACAATGCCTTCCTTGTTCTCTTTCACGATGCCGCCCCAGTCCGCTGCCGGTGGCTGAATGCCAAGGCCGAGGAAAGAGAGCGTAGAGACAAAGAGAACCGCGAAGATGAACCGCAGCCCCATTTCCGCCACCAGCGGTGACAGGGCGTTGGGCAGAATTTCGCGGAAGATGATCCAGGCGGTTTTCTCGCCGCGCAGACGGGCTGCCTCGACGTAGTCCATCACCTCGATGTCGACAGCCACGGCGCGGGCCAGACGGAACACACGGGTGGAGTCCAACAGACCCATCACAAGGATCAGGATCGGAATGGTCACCGGCATCACCGACAGCACCACCAGGGCAAAGATCAGCGTCGGGATCGACATCACCAGATCAACGAAGCGTGACAGCACCTGATCCACCCAGCCGCCCATCACCGCGGCAAAGAAGCCGAGGACAGAGCCGAGGGTGAAGGACAGGATCGTTGCTGCCGTGGCGACAAAGATCGTGGTGCGCCCGCCATAGATCATCCGGGACAAGAGATCGCGACCGATGTTGTCGGTACCGAGCCAGTAGTCGGATTCTGTGAAACCCTCCGGGGCAATGCCCAGCATGATTTCAATCCGGGACGGCTCCCAGACGTCGCCAACCACCTCAGCCACACCATAAGGGGCGAGCAGGGGGGCAAAAAGCGCAGTCAGGAAGTAGAGGGCCGTGAGGAACAGCCCGATCAAAGCAGAGATTGGGATGTTCTTCATTTCGGATGCCTCAGGCGCGGGTTGGACAGGATCGACACAACGTCAGCGATCAGGTTCAGGCCGATGTAGACGGCGGCAAAGATCAGGCCACAGGCTTGCACCACAGGCACGTCACGTTTGGACACATGGTCGACCAGATACTGGCCCATGCCGGGATAGGTGAAGACCACCTCGATCACCACAACGCCGACCACCAGATAGGCGAGGTTCAGCATCACCACGTTCACGATCGGTGCAATGGCGTTCGGGAAGGCGTGGCGGCGGATGACCTGAAACATGTTCAGACCCTTCAACTCGGCGGTCTCAATATAGGCCGATTGCATCACGTTCAGGATCGCCGCACGGGTCATGCGCATCATATGGGCCAGAACCACAAGGGTCAGCACCGCAACGGGGATGGCAATCGACGACAGTTTCTCGCCCAAGGTCATGGAATCGTTGATCATTGACACGGAGGGGAACCAGCGCAGTTTCACTGCGACCAGATACATCAGCAGATAGCCGATCAGAAACTCTGGGATAGAGATCGACGCCAATGTGACGGCCGAAATCAGCTTGTCGGGCCAGCGGTCCTTGTAACGAACAGCCAGAAGGCCAAGGAAAATCGCCAATGGTACCGAGATTATAGCGGCCCAGAAGGCCAGGAACAGCGTGTTGCTCAGTCGGCTACCGATGCTTTCGGTGATCGAGCGGCCATTGGTCAGCGCGGTGCCAAGGTCACCTTGCAGGGCGTTGAAAAGCCATTCGAAATAACGCTGAACAGGGGGGTCGTTAACGCCGAGTTCCTCGCGGAGGTTGGCGAGGGCTTCGGGGGTGGCAGACTGGCCAAGAATGGACTGGGCCACGTCACCGGGCAGGATCATCGTGCCGGTAAAGATCAGAACCGAACACGCGAGCAATAGGAGCAGGCCCAGCGCTACGCGCTGGACCACAAGTTTCAGTGCGGGGCCCATCTGTTTATGCGAGCCACATTTTCAGAGGTGCATAGAAGTTGTTCAGATCGAAGCCCTGCTTGGCGTCAACAATACCTTCCACGCCTTCGCCATAACCGTCGACAAAGTCGTTGAACATCGGGCAGATCAGGCCGCCTTCTTCGCTGACGATGTCCGACATGTCGGCATACATCTGGGTGCGCTTTGCGGTATCCAGTTCGCCACGTGCCGCCAGCAGCAGCTGGTCGAACTGTTCGTTCTTGAAGCGAGTGTCGTTCCAGTCCGCAGTCGACAGATATGCAGTCGAGAACATCTGGTCCTGAACCGGACGGCCGCCCCAGTAGCTGGTGCAGAAGGGCTGCTTGTTCCAGACCTCGGACCAGTAGCCATCGTTCGGCTCGCGTTTGATTTCCATCTTCAGGCCGGCGGCGGCGGCAGACTGCTGGAACAGCGCCGATGCATCCGGTGCACCCGGGAAGGAGTTGTCCGAAGTGCGCAGTAGAATGGTGCCGTCAAAGCCAGACTGCTTCAGGTGGAAGGCTGCCTTGTCGGGATCGTAGCTGCGCTGCTCGCGTTCGGTGTAAAGCGGGTAAGACGCGCCGATCGGGCTGTCGTTGCCAACCGAGCCATAGCCGGAGAGGATCTTTTCGACCATTTCTTCGCGGTTGATGGCATATTTCAGCGCCAGGCGCAGATCCTTGTTGTCGAAAGGCGCGGTGTCGCAGTGCATGATGAACACGTAGTGGCCAGAGCCGGAGGTGCTGTGCACGGTGACGTTGGGGGCACGGGCAACTAGTTTGGCGGTCCGCGGCGGGACGCGGTTGACCATGTGGACCTGACCGGACTGAAGCGCCGCAACACGGGCGGTATCGTCGTTGATGACGATCAGCTCGACGGTTTCGGCGTGTCCGACGGAATCGTCCCAGTAGTTCGGGTTTTTCTCACCAACAAAACGCACACCCGGTTCAACCGATTTCAGGATGTATGGGCCGGTGCCGATGCCTGCCGCTGGGTCATCCTTACCGCCATCGGGCTGGATGGCCAGGTGATAATCGGACAGCAGATAGGGCAGATCAGCATTGGGCGTTTCCAGTTCGATCACGAACAACCCGTCGCCTGCGTGCATCGACTTGATGCCGCGCATGATACCGAGAGCACCGGATTTGGACTCCTCGCCGGAGTGACGCTCATATGTGGCCAGCACGTCTTCGGCGGTCAGGGTCTTGCCGTTGGAGAAGGTGACGCCTTCGCGGATCTTGAAGGTCCAGACGCGGGCATCGGCAGAAGCTTCAAAGCTTTCCGCCAGACGCGGCCAGACGCCACTGACAGGATCCAGTTCCAGCAGAGGTTCGCCCCATAGGCGTGTCACTTGGCTGGCGGTGGCATTTGCGCCCAGTGCCGGGTCGAGGCTGTCCGAGGCGCCGCCGCCCTGAATGCCGACCTTGATGGTGCCGCCCTTTTTGACACCAGCAGCCTTGACGGCGCCGGACAGAAGCATGTTGGCAGTGGCGGCTGTGACACCCAGTGCAGCTGCGCGGCCGAGGAATTCGCGGCGGCCCATGAGGCCCGCTGCCGCGCGAGTGGCGAGGTACTGTAATTGATCTTTCATGGAATTCTCCCGGTTGTCAGTTCAGGCGCTGGACGCGCCGTTTTTTGATTGGCTGTTTAAAGTTTGCGCATTTGTCCCCTCCTCGCAAGGATTAATCACGGGGGCTTAGTTCAGGGTTTCTAAAGGCAATTCCGCTCAATGGACAGGTTGATGTCGCGATTATGAACGAGATTGCCGTTTTCATATGCTTTGAGCCCCGCTTTAAGGTGGAAATGGGTCAAATCCGACGACATTTCACAGGTGGTCTCGGTGCGAAGCGCGATGCCAGGTCGGCTCATTTCTTCGCTCCAATGGCAAATTCCGCGGGCCGACAGCGGGTCGTCGGGGTGAATCGTCCAGGTTTCCCGGGCGGTGGATCCGCTATCTAATCCGTGGGTCAGATCGCGTCGGCACCCGAAATCGTCGGTGATTTCAAGCCGCACTTCACCAGTCGGAAGATCGCGTACAACCTGTCGGCTGCTGGTGGGGTCCCGCAGGGTTTCGACCTGCCATTCGGCTGCCATTTCTGGTGGCTCAAAAGACCATTCATCGGCGTCGCCTGATGGGCGCTGCGGCAGTTCGGCAACCCCGTCCAACAGGGTCACGGCTGCAGCCTCGGGGCTGGGCCATATCAGCGGCCAATAGCTGGTGGAGATGGCCAGCCGCAGCTGGTGCCCGGCAGGCACCCGGTAGGCAATATGGTCGAGATCAAGGTCGATGTCGTGGGCCTTCCCCGGCTCCAGAGGTTGTGGTTTGGCGTGGCTGTCGCGGTGGGAAAGGTTGAGCACGCCGTAGGTGATCCGGGTCGAGGCACCGTCCGGGTGCAGATGGTTCAGCCGCACCGCGATCTGCGCCTGCGGGCGGTCTGCCGAAAGGCGCAGCCGGATCTTTGGCGCGCCGATGATATCCATATCCTGCGCCAGCGGCGCCGTGTCAAAACAGGCCGAACGCGCATCATCGCTGCGCTGATCACCGGGCAGCTCGGGTCCCAGCCAGATAGCGCAGTACTCGCCTGCTTCCATGCCGGTATCCTGCGGTGAGGCCACGGTTCGCGACAAGGGCGCTTCTGCACCAAGCCCCGCGTTGCTTAGGTGCAATGTCTCAACCGGCAGATGCGAAGTGGCGCCGGTCTTTTCGGCAATCCAGCGTCCCGGTCTTTCGCTGTACCAGGTGGCGGGGCGCACACCGTCCATCAGATAGGCGCGATAATCAGGGTCGCCTTCTACTTTGGTGTCGATGTCTTTCAGCCAGCGATCCCACCAGCGCAGCGCCTCCTGCAGGAAGCCGATACGCGGCTCGGGCACAGCAAAATGCGGATACTTGTGAACCCATGGCCCGTTGATACCCTTGACCGGCGCCGAGAGGTTTTCGACCAGCGTCGGCACGGTGTTCTTGTAGGCATCGCCCCAGCCGCCGACGGCCAAAGTCGCGGCCTTTATGGCTGTGTAATCCTCGCAGACAGAGCCATGCTGCCAATAGGCATCGCGGGTCTGGTGCTGCAACCAAGTGGCGGGAAGGAAGGGCTCGTTCTCCAGCCGCTCCAGCCACATGTCGCGCCATTTCTCCGGGGCCAGCGCCGGATCCGGCCCGCGCGAGGAATATGCCCACATGGTCGCGCCCCAGCCGAGGTTTTCGTTTAGCAGGCAGCCGCCCTTGTAGTGGATGTCATCCGCATATCGGTCGGCCGTGGAGCAGAGCGTGATGATCGCCTTCAACGGCTCAGGCTGCAGGGCCGCGACCTGCAGCGCGTTGAAGCCGCCCCAGCTGATCCCCATCATGCCCACCGCGCCGCTGCACCAGGGCTGGGCGGCCAGCCAGTTGATCACCTCGACTGCATCCTCCTGTTCTTGCTGGGTATATTCGTCCTCCATCAGCCCTTCGCTATCGCCGTTGCCGCGCATATCGACGCGAATGCAGGCATAGCCGCGCTCTGCCAGATAGGGGTGGGTCAAGGCATCGCGGGCGCAAGTGCCATCGCGTTTGCGATAGGGCAGATACTCCAGAATGGCCGGAACTGGTGCCTCATCTGCATCCTTGGGACGCCAGATGCGGGCCGACAGGCGGCATCCGTCGCTGAGGGTTATGCCGACGTCGGGCAGTTCGGTGATTTCGCGGAGCGTGTTGGATGATTGTTTCATTCCACGACTTTCCCGCTCGTGGATTGGCTTGTCTAGCCCGGGGAGGATGTCGTTTTCAGGCATCCCCAACAGATTTCAAAAGTTGAAATCAGAGCATGGCCGAGGATGCAGGTCGTGGTTGCGCAAATTGCCGGAAGCCAACAATCCAGCCCTGAATTTGCCCTGGCATTTCCGGTGCACTCTCGTACTCCCTGTGCAGCGGCGGGGGCTGACGGTTTGCTGCATGAGGTGCAGCCAAAAGCAATTCAGCCCGAGTGCGGTGGCGACCTAGCGGTCGTCCGTGTCCATCCAGATGGTGACAGGCCCATCGTTCAGCAGCCGGACTTTCATGTCGGCACCAAACCGGCCCGTGGCGACCGGCACCGCCAAAGCGCGGAGTTGCTCGGCAAAGTATTCATAGAGCCGCTTGCCATCCTCGGGGCGGGCGGCGGTGGAAAAACCGGGCCGGTTGCCGCGGCGGGTGTCTGCGGCAAGGGTGAACTGGCTGACCACAAGGGCGGCGCCGCTGATGTCCAGCACCGAACGGTTCATCTTGCCCGCCTCGTCCTGAAATATGCGCAGCTTGGAGATTTTGGCAGCGAGGGTGTCGGCCTCTGCTTCGCTGTCGCCCTGCATTGCGCAGATCAGGATCAGCAGCCCGGCGCCGATCTCTCCGGTGATCTCGTCGTCGACGGTGACGGAGGCTTCGCTGACACGTTGAATGAGGGCGCGCATATTGGTATCCTTGACGGGAGGGCTGCCTGTGAAAACCATGTTCGGAAGGGAACTGCAAGCGGGATGCGGCCTTCCGGAGCCGGGGTCACGGAACGGGTCTGACCGGTGGCGCGGGCACTACGCGTCAGGCGCGGTGCAAGGATTTTCAAGAAACCTTGGGTGGGCAATCCGTAAGAGGGCCCGGTTGGTTTATTGTTGGGCGGCAATGTAGCCAATTATTGCTGCAACCGTCAGGGCGAGGACCGTGGCCGTGGCAATTTTCCAGACAGACCACGGCCGTTCGCCCTGCACACGTCCGGACTGGCCGTTGACGACAAAGCGATAGGTCTTGCCGCGGTATTTGTAGGCCGCGAGCCAGACCGGTAGTAGGATATGTTTGAAACTGACGTCCGACACATCTGTTGCCAGCGTTGTGATGCGCTGCCGGTCGCCGCCAATGTCGAAACGCACATCGCGTTCAATCACCCGGTCCATCTTGGCGCGCGCCTCCTTGCGGCCTTCTTGCAGCTCGACCGTGTAGGCTTCGGCCCGGAACCCGGCGAGGTACTGCGGCTGGTAGGGTTCCAGCGCAGACAGATCCCAGGGTTCCAGCGCTTCGGTATAGCGTTTTGGCAGACTGCGGGCAGCCAGAACCAGCACGTCATCAAAGAACCGCGCGACCCGGCCTGCGGCGGGTGTCCAGCGCACTTTGGCGACCTGACGCATCTCGGGTTTGCCATCCACCATGCGGGTTTCGGTTTCATAGTAAACGGTGCCGCGCTGGCCTGTGTAGCGGGTTTTGGTTTGGGCGTCGAAGGTCCAGTAGGGCACATAAATCCCCTGCATCCGGCGGCCCTTGCGAGCGTATTCCTTCAACCCGTTTGGGGCGAACCAAAGCTTGCCCAACCAGAGAGTCATGGCCTCATGGGCGGCGCGTTCGTCGGTAATAAAGGGCAGCACGCCCTTGGGTTTAATGTGCCTGCTGGTGCCGGTGTCTGTCACAACGGGTGTCGCACAGAAGGGGCATTCAGCGGCGTGGGTTTCCGGGTCAAACTCTACCTGTGCCGCGCAGTTGGTGCAGGTAGAGACGCGGGTCACCTCGATCTCGGCAGCGGGCAGCGCCTCGGCAATGGCCGTGTCAAAATCCAGCTCGCGCAGGGCGCCACCGCCCCAGGGGCCATTTGATATTTGCTCGCTGTGACCGCAATGGCCGCAGATAAGCGCGCTGGCCTGTGGGTCAAACCGGTAGTCCGCCCCGCATTGGTCGCAGGGAAAACGATGGATTTCTTCGGGGGCAGCAGGCGGGGAGGTCTCAGTCAAGGCTCGGCAATCCGGTAATCAAAAGGGAAGGTGGGGCCAGTGGCCCCAATAATTGGAACTGCACGCCGCAGATTCAGGCCCCGGGCGGCGGCGGTGGGGGCGGCGGGGGCAGAATGGTAAAGAGCTGCGCCAGTTCAGCCACGTCTTCGGCCCGCATCCAGCCGTCCTGACCGGGGGTCCAGACATGACTGTCGCGTTTCAGGGCGCCCTCGGCGGCCATGCGCCCCATACGGGCCTTGGAAAACGGCCCCGAGGTCTGGCCGTTCTCGGCAATGTGCCAGACGTGTTCGGCCGGGGGCGGCGGCGGTGCAACGGGGGCTGCGGCTGGCTGTGCAGCGGGGGCAGGGGCGGCGCCCCAGGGACCTGCGGCCTGACCCGCTGCCATGTTCTGCGCCATCGCCATGCCCATACCTGCACCCAGACCCGCGGCCATACCGCCGCCGGCCGGGTTGCGGGCTGCGGCTGTCATGGCTTCGGCCGCTGAATACTGCGTGAACCGGCCAAGATCACCGGCCAGCCCCATCGAGGTGCGCTTGTCCAGTGCCGCCTCAACCGCGGGCGGCAAAGAGATGTTTTCAATGTAGAATTCGGGCATCTCCAAGCCGTATCCGTCCAGAACGGGAGAGACTTCGGCGGCAATCAGCTTGCCCAGGTCGGCCGTGTTGGCGGCCATATCCAGCACCGGGATGCCGGAGCCTGCGATGACCCGAGAGAACTCCTGCACGATGATATTGCGGATCTGATAGGAAATCTCGTCCATGGTGAATTCGCCGTCCGTGCCGACGATTTCGGTCAGGAAGCGGGCCGGATCTTTCACGCGCACCGTATAGGTGCCATAGGCGCGGATGCGGGTCGGGCCGAACTCCGGATCACGCAGCATGATCGGGTTTTTGGTGCCCCATTTCAGATTGTTGAACCGGGTGGTGTTGACGAAGTAGATCTCGGATTTGAATGGGGATTTGAACCCGTGGTCCCAGTGCTGCAGCGTGGTCATCACCGGCATGTTGTTGGTCTCAAGCATATAGAGCCCGGGGGTGAAGACATCGGCCAGCTGGCCTTCATGCACGAAAACCGCCGACTGGCCTTCGCGCACCGTCAGCTTGGCGCCGTATTTGATCTCGTGGCCTTCGCGCTCAAAGCGCCAGACCATGGTATCGCGGGTGTCGTCCACCCAGTGGATAACGTCAATGAACTGGCCGGATAGAAAATCGAAAATGCCCATGGGTCTGGTCCTTTCGTGCGTGAAAATCGTAAAATCTAGAGGTTCTGCCCCATCAGTTCGCGGGCAATGATGCGGGTGACGGGACGGGCCTGTTCGGCGCTCATTCCGGGCGCAAGCCGTGGATCATAGAGCATGGTCAGCAGCTTTTCGTCATGGCTGGTGAGCAGGGCAAATTCGTCGTCGTCATTAAAGATTGAGGGCCGCGCGCGCGGGCTGTCATTACTGAGGCCAAGGCCCTGAGCGATCTCCTCGTGGACGCAGCTTTTGCGCACCAGATCGGGGTGTTCGGCGCGGATCAGTGCGACGGCACGGTTGTAGGTGGCCGGATTGGCCGGATCAGAGGCCGCCAGCACCATGCAATAATAGCTGCGCGGCGGGTTCATGAAAAACTGCAGGTTCTCGGAACTGATCTGCGGGATAGCCGCGCGCACCTGCTGGCCAACAAAGGCGGCATCGTCGAGGCTGGCAAAGATAACGGTGAAATTGCTGCGCCGTTCGGTCGACATGGCAACCGGGTGATTGGTAAGCCGGGACAGGCGGGCGGTATAGGCCTCGACCACGGCGGCATCTATGTCGCGTTCTTCCGGTGTCACCGAGGGGCCATAGACGGCGTTGACGCGAACGGGTTTTTCCCAGCGGGTCAGAACGCCGCTGGTTCCGGGCCCTGCTGAGGCGCCAGCGCCGTTATATTCGGCGTAAAAAGCGATCTGTTCGAAGTTCTCGGCCAGATCCTCGGCGTCAAAGGCAACCTCCGGGCCGCCACCGTCCGTGCGCAGCAACCCGCGCACCAGTAAGTCGCGCTCCAGCCCGGCATAATAGGCTGCCAGCTGCGCGCTGCGGGGCGAGGGCGGTTGCGGGGTCAGGTTCGTGGGGCGTTCGGCCGGGATCAGCGACAGGCGCGGCGCCGTCACTTCACAGCCCGCCAGTGCCAGAAGCGCTGCCGTCAGACATGAAAACCCGGTAATCCGCCGCATATACCCTTTGCCCCGCAATGAAGGTGCTGATCAGCCGGGCACCGCCGTGCCGGCATTGTCACCCACACCATCGCGCCGTGCCTTGGCGGCTGCAAGCGTGTCGCGCAGTTCAGCCTCCATTTTCTTCAGCTCCGCTTCTGCGGCGGCACGTTTTGCCTTGCCTTCATCGGCAATGGCCAAGCTGTCCTGAATAGTGCCGATCAGATCCGCATTGGCCTGTTTTACCGCTTCGATGTCAAAGACGCCGCGCTCCATCTCTTCGCGCACGATCTTGTTGCTGTCGCGCAGGTTGGCGGCGTTGGAGGTCAAGAGCTCGTTCGTCAGATCATTGGCGGCGCGCACCGCATGGGCGGCCTCGGCCGAGCGCTGGATGGTCACGGCCTGTGCCAGCTGGGTTTCCCAGAGCGGCACGGTGTTGACCAGCGTCGAATTGATCTTGGTCACCAACGACTTGTCGTTTTCCTGTACCAGCCGGATGGAGGGCAGCGACTGCATGGTGACCTGACGGGTTAGTTTCAGGTCATGTACCCGGCGTTCCAGATCGTCGCGCGCGGCGCGCAGATCGCGCAGCTCCTGCGCCTGCATCACCTGATCAGCCTCGGCGGCGGCCTGCACGGCGGCCTCCTTGGCGGGGATGTCATTGGCGTCCAGATCGGCAATCTTTGCTTCGCCCGCAGCGATATAGAGCGCCAGCTCATCATAAAAGTTGAGCGTCTTATCATAGAGCACATCAAGCGATTTGATGTCTTTCAGCAGCTTGTGCTCGTGGCCTAGCAGATCGTCGGTGACCTTGTCGATCTGGCCCTGCACGGTTTCATAGCGCGCGGTGAATTTGGCAAAGGGCGCGGCGCGCCCCAGCAGTTTTTCCCAAAAGCTCTGCTTGCGACGCACATCCAGTTCCGAGACCGAAAAGCCGCGGATGGTGGTGACGATGCCGCGCAGAGAGTCGCCGGCGGGGCCCACATCCTTGTTGCGCACATCCGTCAGCATGGCTTGGCTGATTTCCTGCAATTCCGCCTGGGCGCCCGATCCAAATCCGATGATCGAATTGCTATCGGTCATATCCAGTTCACCCATGCGCGCGGTGATCGCGGCACTGGCTTCGGGCGGCGCTTCGGCCAGAGATTGGATCTCGGCCAATGGCTCAGCCAGGGTGATGGCGGTGACCTCGTCGACAAGGGTTTGTGCTTCGGCGGCTTTTTTCTGAATGGTCTCGGACATCAACAGGCTCCTCAGTAAAACTTAGTCACGGTCCAGACGGACCCCTTCGCGCTGCAAACGATCGCGCAGCACGTCAATTTCGATATCCAGCCCGCTGCGGTCTTCGATCAGCAGCTTGGCGGTACGGGCGGTGAAATTCTGTTCCAGATCATCCAGCAGCGCCAGATATGAGGCGCGCGCCTCTGCGTCGCGGCTACGGCCATAGATGTCGGCGAATTTGATCGTCGCATCGCGCGCGCCCTGCAGATAGACGGTCAGGTATTTGCGCGCGGCCGTTAGGTCACCGGGGTCTTCCTCAACCGTGCGAAACAGATCGCGGGCAACCGATTGGAACTGTTCGACACGGGCGTCGATCTTGCGGTCCTGCGCGCGCAGGGCGGCGTCTTTCATCGCGGCCAGATGTTCCTCGGCCTCGTCTACGGCGCGGGCAACGCGGGACTGCTGGAAATTATCGACGCCTTCGATGCCCTTGTCACGCATCGGATCGATGCCAAAGGCAGCAATATGCAGCCCGGCGGTGGCCACGGCATAGACGGCGGCAATGGCAATCCCCGGTTCTGCCTTCCAGGCGGCCAATGCGGCGCCGACACCTGCAAGGGCTGCGGCGAAAATCTTGCGTGGCATGGCCGGACGGCGGGCCACGCGGCGCGCGTCATAGGCGGCCTGGGCGCGCATGCCTTCGCGCAACAACCATGCGCCAAGCGTCCAGAGGCCTGCACCGATCAGACCCAGCGCAAGGCCGGTCGCCCCGTCATTGAGCGACATCAACAGCAGAAGCGCTGCGGGCAGGAACATCAGATTGCTGCGCAGCCCCGCCGGATCAATCTGCGCATTTCGGACAGTTGCCTGCGGCGCGGACGGGTCGGAACTGTCGGTGCCATCGGGGCTGAACCGCCCGCCAAAACGTTTTGCCATATGATCAGCCCCCCACGATCCAGCCGGTGGAGAGGCCAAGCATCAAAATGAACAAGGCGGCGAAGGCTAGTTTCTGCACACAGTTTCCCCGGTTAACACGTCGTCACTGCATCAAATCTAGGTCGCAGGGGCGGGTATTCCTAGGGGAAGTTCAGCGCAAATCCCTCAGCGGCGCGGATTTTTCCCGCCGGGGCGGCCGCCGGGCTTGCCATCGCTGCGGTTTGAGGGGCGCTTGCCTGCCGGTGCGCCGGGTCTGCCGACAGGCTTCCCACCCGGCTTCCCGCTGCTGACACCACGGCCAGTACCGCCACCTGCTCCACCGCGGGACTGGCCTCGCTCACCGCCCCGTTCGCTGCTGTAGCCGCCGGATCTGCCCTGACCACCCTGTCCACCCTGACCGCGCGGGCCGGGACGGCCGCTGGCAGATGGGTCTTTGGGCGCGCCGGGGCGCCCCGCCATCGAGCTGGGCTTCTTGCGGACAAACCGCTTTTTCTTGACCACGTCTTCTTCCGGCTCGGCCTCAAGACCCAGTTGGTCGCGCATCACACGGCGGCGGATTTCCTCCACTTCGCCCAGTTTCAGCTGACCCAGCTGGAACGGACCATAAGAGACGCGCAGCAGCCGGTTCACGTTGAAGCCGATGTCCTCCATGGCGCGGCGGATCTCGCGGTTTTTGCCTTCGCGCAACCCCACGGTCAGCCATGCGTTGGCGCCCTGCTGGCGGTCGATTGCCACGGTCATCGGCTGGAAGCGCTCACCGTCGACGGTCAGACCTTTGCGCAGTGGCTCGAAATCGGCCTCCTGCGGGCGGCCGTTGATGCGCACCCGGTAGCGGCGCAGCCAGCCGGTGGAGGGCAGTTCCAGCTGACGCTTGATGCCGCCATCATTGGTCAGCAGCAGCAAGCCTTCGGAATTGAGGTCAAGACGGCCAACGGTCATCACCCGCGGCAGATCCTCGGGCAGCTCGTCAAAGATTGTCTTGCGACCCTTCTCATCGCTGGTGGTGGTCACCAGACCCGAGGGTTTGTGATAGAGCCAGAGCCGTGCCGGTTCCGGTTCGGCCACCGGTTTGCCATCCACAAGGATCTTGTCCTTCGAGGTGACGTTCAGCGCCGGGCTGGTGATTTTCTCGCCATTGACGCTGACGCGGCCGGCTTCGATCATCCGCTCAGCCTCGCGGCGAGAGGCCACGCCGGCGCGGCCCAGAACCTTGGCGATACGATCACCGGTGGGCGTCTTTGCGTCGGGGGTGTCGGCGGGGGATGTCGGACGTTTGCTCATGCAACCAGCCCATAGAGGATTTGGCCGCCTTGCGAAAGCATCCATTCCGGGGCAGGAAGGGATATGGTGTTTCGCTCACATATGGATCAGGCGCTGTCCGAGGCGCGCGCTGCCGCAGAACGCGGCGAAGTGCCGGTGGGCGCGGTGCTGATCGCGCCGGATGGGCAGGTCGTGGCCGCAGGCGGCAACCGCACCCGCGAGAAATGCGACCCCACCGCCCATGCTGAGATTGAGGTGATCCGCGCGGCCTGCGCGGCTGCAGGTACAGAACGGCTGAGCGGATATGATCTATATGTGACGCTGGAACCCTGCGCGATGTGTGCTGCCGCCATTGCGGCGGCGCGGATTGGCCGGGTTTACTACGGTGCAGGTGATCCCAAATCCGGCGGTGTCGCCCATGGTGCGCGGGTGTTTGACCACCCGCAGGCGCATCACAGCCCTGAAGTCTATGACGGCATTTCAGGCCCGGCTGCGGAACGTTTGCTGAAAGACTTTTTCGCAGCCAAGCGGTGATCGGGTGGCCGCGCCGCTGCCGTCGTTCGGCATTTTTCGCGCCAGCGGCGCTGATGAACTGCGATCTGCGACAGTGAGCGGCGCGGCGCTGGAGTGAGACACCTGTAAGACGGGTCAGTTTTCAACTGGATGGTTGTTCACATCACTCAGGCCGCTTTGGAGCCTCGCTGCGCGCTTTGCCCATTGGGACCACACTGGCGCGGGAACTGTCTGACTTGCGCTCTGACTGCAGCGCCGAAAGTTCCGGCAAAAGCTCGAACAACTCGGACCGCAGGCGGTTCAGCTGCGAACGGGCGATGCTCTCCTCGATCTCTACATCGCGGGTCCATTGCTGCAATTCGTGCAGGATGATCTTGGCGTCTTCCAGCCGGGCAGAGAATTGCTCGGTCTCTTCCTGACGTTGCTTGAGGAAGGTGCGGGCGCGGGCCACATTGGCATCTGAATAGGTCTCGGCCAGCTCGTGGCTGACCTGGCTCATCTGGGCGGCAACCTCCAGCACTTCGGGCTCCAGCCCGCCGAGGTCAGGGTGATCGTTCAAAAAGCTCATCCGGCTTTTGACCGCATCAAATTCCGAGGCCAGCGCGAAGGTCTCACCGCGGTCAGCGGCATGGACGGCGGCATAGGCGTGGGCCACATCCTCCATCTGCATGGAAAACCGGCGGTGACTGCGTTCCAGCGCCAGCATGCGTGCATTGGTCGGAAGGTAGAATGCCAGCATGACAAAAAGCGCGGTGAGGGTGATCTGTGCGATCATGCCAGCCTGCGGATATGTCGCCCCGCCCAGCCCGGCTTGCAGTTCCAGCCAGGGCCAGATCCCAAGGGCGCTAAGCGAAGTGGCGGTGACAGCGGCCAGCGCTGCGGCGCAAATCATCACCAGAGTGAGGCGCAGAAACAGCGCCTGAATAGTAAGTAATAATACGCGGACGGACATGGATAGACCCCCCTTTAAACCCACATACAGACGAGACCCATACGGCTGCCAATGATGTGTAGCATCCGGATGTTCCGCGTCCCCCACTTCACTGTCCGGTGTCGTTGAATGCCTAAATGAGGATGGGGTGAATTTGTCGCAAATCAAGCCTAAGGCCTGGCGGCGGGCTATTGCTGTCGGATCTGATCACGGTCCGTCAGCAGGCCAAGGCTGATAGAGGTCAGGATGCAGCCGGTGAACAGATAAAGGCCCCAGGCGGTTTGGATCGTCGCATAGCTGATGCCCTTGGCCAGGGTGATATAAAGCGCGATGAGAAAGACATCGGCCATGGCAAACCTACCCAGAACATGCAGCAGCCCCAGTCCGCTCCGGCCCATGACGCCCCATTGGATCAGCACCAGCCAGAGTGTTTTTGTGTAGGGTACAATAAGGGCAAAGACCGCGACCACTGCGGCCAGCAGAATGTCCGTGTCCCAAAGGCTGCGCAGGCCGGTGAACACGCTGATTTCGCTGAGCCCAAAGATCGGCAGCAGCCCCGCCCGCATCAGCGGCGCAAACCAGGCGACGGGGTAGAGGATCAGCAGAGACAGGGTGGCGAGGCGCAAGAGCATGAAGGATGTATCACGTCAAACAAGGGTGTGATGCAAGACGCGGGGTGCATCGGCCCCGAAAGAAATAGAGAAGGCTGTTTCAAATCGCATCAGCCGGGCCGCTTGGGGCCCGGCCAGCGCCCGACCGCCCCTATGGGCGGGCGCTTCGCCCCCCCCCTGCTGACGGGCGCTGGTTTGGCGGTGGATATCTCCGGCGGGCGTATTGGCGGAAAGATGAGAGGCCTGTGTTATCGCACAGCTTCAATTGGTCCCTCAGCGCGGCCGTGGATGAACTGATCCAGATAGGGGTCGCCCGAGGCATCCATATCAGCCACCGGGCCAGTCCATTGGATCACCCCGTCGTGCAGCATCGCCACGTTGTCGGCGATGGCGCGCACCGAAGACATGTCGTGGGTGATGGTCATGGCGGTGGCGCCCATTTCGACCACGATCTCACGGATCAGATCGTTGATGACACCGGACATGATCGGGTCGAGGCCGGTTGTGGGCTCGTCAAAAAAGATGATCTCGGGCTCGGCGGCGATGGCACGGGCAAGGCCGACGCGTTTTTGCATGCCGCCGGACAACTCCGCCGGAAGGCGGTCGGCGACATCTGCTTTCAGCCCGACGCGGCGCAGTTTCTCGATGGCAATCTCGCGCGCCTCTGCGGGCGGGCGTTTCAGCGCGCCGCGCAGCAGGCGGAAGGCAACATTTTGCCAGACGGGCAGAGAATCAAACAAGGCACCGCCCTGAAACAGCATGCCGAAACGAGCCAGAAAGGCATCGCGGTCGCCCGATCCTGCGGGCTTCCCGTCGACCAGAATGCGGCCTTCGTCGGGTTGGATCAGACCAAGGACGCTTTTCAGGGCCACCGATTTTCCGGTGCCGGAGCCGCCGATGATCACCATTGAGGTGCCCTTGGGGATCTCCAGCGACATGCCTTGCAGCACGCGGTTGTCGCCAAAGGACTTATGGACGTTTTCCATGCGGATCATAGCGAGAAAAACACCCCTGTGAGAACGAAGTTGGCGGCAAGGATCAGCACCGCTGCGGCCTCGACCGAGGACTTGGTGGCGCGGCCTACACCCTGTGCACCGCGGCCCGATTCCATACCGTAGTAACAGCCCATGATGGCGGCGATACCACCAAAGGCGCAGCCTTTGACCAGCGAGGAGACGATGTCGCGCCACTCCAGAAAATCGACAGTGTTCTTGAGGTAGGCGGCCGGGTTGAAGCCGAGGTTCTCGGTCGCCACCACATAGCCACCGGCCACGCCGATGATATCGCCGATGCCGACCAGCACCGGCACGGTGATCAGCGCAGCTGCCACGCGCGGCGCGACCAGATATTTCATCGGATGGGTCGACAGGGTGACCAGCGCGTCGATCTGCTCGGTCACTTTCATGGTGGCAATCTCGGCAGCAATAGAGGAGGTCACGCGGGCGGCGATCATCAGACCGACCAAGACGGGGCCTAGTTCGCGCACCATGCCGATGGCGACGATCTGTGGCACCACGGCTTCGGCGTTGAAACGCGCACCCCCTGCATAGATCTGCAGCGCCAGCGCGCCACCGGTGAAGACCGCTGTCAGCCCCACAACCGGCAGCGACAGCCAGCCAATGTTCAGCAGCGCCACCAGCAATTCGCGTGGATAAAAGGGCGGCCGCAGCATGTGGCTGAAAGCGCCCCATGCAAAGATCGAGATCCGCCCGGCTGCCGCCAGAGCGCCCAGAACCGCGCGGCCCAGTTGGCCAAGGGGTGCCAGCAGCATCATCCGCGATAGGCCCGTGCGTAGCGGTGGCCAAGCGAGGTGAGGATTTCATAGCCGATGGTGCCGGCAGCATCGGCCAGGGTTTCAATGGTCTGGACCGGGTTGAGCAGGCTCAGGGCCTCCGGATCGCCGTTCAGATCGGTGATATCAATGGTGATCAGATCCATCGAGATACGCCCAACTACCGGGCAGGCCGTTTCGCCGGCATAGGCGACAATCGCCCCGGACCCCATGGCGCGGATCAGCCCGTCAGCATAGCCCGCAGCCACCGTTGCAACCCGCGAGGGGCGCTGTGCGGTCCATGTGTTGGAATAGCCCACGGCTTCGCCCGGCTCCACGTCGCGGATCTGGATCACCGGCAGATCGAGGGAGACCACGGGCACCGCATCGGAATAGGGCGCGCCGCCGTAAAGCCCGATTCCGGGGCGGCAGAGGTCAAAGTGATATTCAGGGCCGAGCAGGATGCCACCAGTGGCCGCCAGCGAACGGGGAACTTGAATGCCATCGGTCAGATCGTGGAATTCGCGCAGCTGGCGGGCATTCATCTCGTGGGTGGGGTCATCGGCGCAGGCGAGGTGCGACATGATCAGCACCGGGTTCTGGCCAAGGGCGATCTCCGCCACCGCCGCCCATTCGCTGCGCTCCATTCCCAGCCGGTTCATGCCGGTATCAAGCTGGATGCCAAAGGGGTGGCCGGGCAGCGCCTCAAAATGGCGCAGCATCTGATCCACCGAATTCAGCATCGGGGTCAGGGCGAATTCCTTCAGGATATGGGCATCGCCCTCCATATGACCGGAGAAGACCGAAATCCCGATGCCGGGACCGACGGCGCGGCGCAGGGCCACCCCTTCTTCGGCGGCGGCAACAAAGAAATTGCGTGCACCGGCCTTGGCCAATGCCTGGCCGACGCGGCCTGCATCCAGGCCATAGCCGTTTGCCTTGACCACTGCGGCGGTCTCGCAGTTGGTTTTAGCATCAAGGCTGCGCCAGTTGGTGGCGAGCGCGTCGAGATCGATGGTCAGTTTTGCTGTGCTCATGGGCACTGTTCATGCCATGCGGGCGGGCAGGGTCAAGGGGAAATCAGAAGGCCTTTGCAAGTTGCGGCGGCCTGCGGGCATCGAGACCTGCGTGAAACCGCTGCGATTGAAACGGCCGCGACGGTAAAAGGCGGGTTTTGCACTGCAGCGGCGGCAATGTCCTGACTCATACCCGCCCAATGGACCAATGGCCCCAAGCGGCAGGACCATGTGGATATTGCCTGAGTTGCAAATGGTTGGCGCAGGTGCATGTGAGGGCTAGTAGCCCTGTTCTTCGTAGCCCTGTTGCCAGGCTTTGGCCAAATTTCCGAACCGGGTGAACTGGGCCTCAAAGGTCAGGGTCACCGTGCCAATCGGGCCGTGACGCTGCTTGCCGACGATGACGTCAGCCTTGCCGTGCAGCGCGCTCATTTCTTCCTGCCACTGCTGCATTCTCTCCATCTCGTGGTCGCCGGGTTTTTCGCGTTCCTTGTAGTATTCCTCGCGGAACACAAACATCACCACGTCGGCGTCCTGTTCGATGGAACCCGATTCCCGCAGGTCAGACAGCTGCGGGCGTTTGTCGTCGCGGCTTTCCACCTGACGTGACAGCTGGGACAGGGCGATCACCGGGATGTTCAGCTCTTTGGCGATGGCCTTCATGCCCATGGAGATCTCGGCAATCTCATTGACCCGGTTTTCTGCCGTGCCGCGGCAAAGCTGCAGGTAGTCGATGACCAGAAGGTCCAGACCGTGGGTCCGCTTCAGACGCCGTGCGCGGGCCGCCAGCTGGGCAATGGGCAGGGCGGGCGTATCGTCGATGAACAGCGGACAGGATTCCAGATCCTTGGCGGCCTGTACGAAGCGGCGAAACTCATCCTCGGTCATGTCACCCTGACGGATCTTATGCGAGGAGATTTCCGATGCTTCCGCCAGAATCCGGCCTGCGAGCTGCTCGGCGCTCATTTCAAGAGAATAAAAGCCAACCACGCCACCATCGATAGCGCCTTCGGTGCCGTCGGGTTTCAGCCCCCGCTTATAGGCCTTGGCCACGTTGAAGGCGATGTTGGTGGCAAGCGAGGTTTTCCCCATCGACGGACGGCCTGCGAGGATCAGCAAATCAGACGGGTGAAGGCCGCCCAGCTGTTTGTCGAGGTCGGTCAGCCCGGTGGAAATACCGGCCATGCCGCCGCCGCGCTGGTAGGCTTCGTTGGTGACATTGACCGCTTCTGTGACGGCCTTGAGGAAGGATTTGAAGCCACTTTCGGTCTGGCCTTGCTCGGCCAGTTTATAAAGCGACTGTTCGGCCTCGACGATCTGCTCTTTGGGTTCCGAGGCCACATCAACACGGCGGGCTTTTTCAGAAATGCTCTGGCCCAGGCCGATCAGCTCGCGCCGGATCGCCAGGTCATAGATCATCTGCGCGTAATCCCGCACCGCAAAGGCCGAGATAGAGGCACTGGCGAGTTTCGCCAGATAAGACGGGCCACCCAGTTCCTTGAGCCCCTCGTCGTCTTCCATGAAGGCCTTCAGCGTCACCGGAGAGGCGAGCTGGTTCTTGGAGATCCGCGCCGCCGCAACCTCGTAGATGCGGGCATGAACCGGATCGTAGAAATGGCCGACATTGATGATCGAAGCGACCCGGTCGTAGACGTCATTGTTGGTGAGGATCGCCCCCAGAAGCTGCTGTTCGGCCTCGACCGAATGCGGCATCGGATCCTGCGGCAGGGCCGCCTGTGCCGCATCCGGCAGAGGGGCGGGGGGCTGGTCGCCGAAGGGGGTGATCTCGTTCATGGCTGCTCTCTAGGTATTCGGGCCTGTTGTTGGATGACGGTGCCCGTTGCTTGCTGCTTCATACGACAGATTGACGAATTTAGACATCTGGAAATCCCTGTGGATAAGCCGTGGATATCCGCAGCTTGGCAGGTGGATTATCGGCTCCGGCCCTGCGCTGCCCGAAGTGAAATGGTACATCTTGTGGTACGAAAATCAAGCCCGGCGAGATGTTGTGGTGAATTCAGCGCTGAGAAATGATTCGGGCACCCATGTATCCACAGGTGCCCGGTAACAATTTTCTAAACCCTTGGCGGATCAGGCGGGTTTGTTGGCTTCCTGCCAGGCGCGTGGATCGTTGAGGAATTTCTCCACCTCGTTCAGGGTCTCTTCGCTGAAGCTTTTTTGTGCCTTGGCTTCAGCCAGAACATCCCACCAGGTGCACAGGTAATGCAGCTCCACGCCGTGGTCGCCCAGGCGTTTGGTGGTTTCGGGGAAGATGTCATAATAGAAGATCACGGCGGTGTGGCCGCAGTTGGCACCGGTTTCGCGGATCGCATCCACAAAGGACAGTTTCGAGCCGCCATCGGTGGTCATGTCTTCGACCAGAAGCACGCGCTGATCTTCGGTCATCACCCCTTCAATGCGGGCGTTGCGGCCATAGCCTTTGGGCTTTTTGCGCACATAGGTCATCGGCAGGGCCATACGCTCGGCGACCAATGCGCCGAAGGGGATGCCTGCCGTTTCGCCCCCCGCGATATTGTCGAAGGCCTCAAAGCCGGCATTGCGCATCACGGTGACGGTCAGGAAATCCATCAGGGTGGTGCGGATGCGCGGGTAGGAGATCAGCTTGCGGCAGTCGACATAGCTGGGCGAGGGCAGACCGGAGGCCAGAATATAGGGCTCATCGGTGTTGAAGTTCACCGCGCCGATTTCCAGCAGCATACGTGCAGAGAGGCGGGCGATTTCTTCTTTTGTCGGATAGGAAGTCGGGATCATCGGGCAATCCTTTCAGGTTGGCGCGTACCGCCGGCTGCGGGAGCCTCCGGCGGGGATATTTTTGGCAAGAGGAAGGCTCAGGCGACATCCCAGTGGACGGGGAAGCCGGGATCAAAGACCGTGACGGACCCGTCCGGGGTGTCGATTTTACCCGGAAAGGAGGTGGCGCTGTCCGATTTGGTCAGGGTCAGCGTGCTCGTGTTCACCGGCAGGCCGTAGAAGGATGGACCGTTCTTGGAGGCAAAACCTTCGAGCTTGTCCAGTGCGCCGTCCTCTTCGAACACATGCGCCAGCAGCGCCATGGTGTTGGTGGCGGTGAAACAGCCGGCACAGCCGCAGGCGCTGAGCTTGTTGGGGTCGGTGTGCGGAGCACTGTCAGTGCCAAGGAAGAAACGTGCGTCGCCCGAGGTGGCGGCTTCGCGCAGGGCGATGCGGTGGCTTTCGCGTTTGGCAACCGGCAGGCAGTAGTAATGCGGTTTGATGCCGCCAACCAGAATGTGGTTGCGGTTGATGATCAGGTGGTGCGTGGTGATCGTCGCGCCGAGGTTTTCGGCGTTGGATTTCACATAGTCGACGCCGTCTTTGGTGGTGATATGCTCCATCACCACTTTCAGGCCGGGGGTGGCTTTGCGGATCGGGTCGAGCACTCGGTCGATGAAGACGGCTTCGCGGTCGAAGATGTCGATATCATTGTCGGTGACTTCGCCGTGGACGCAGAGCGGCAGGCCGATCTCGGCCATTTTCTCCAGCACGGGGCGGACGTTGTCGAAGTTGCTGACACCGGAGGCGGAGTTGGTGGTGGCGCCCGCCGGGTAGAGCTTCAGCGCCTTGATCAGGCCGGTGGCTGCGGCGGCTTCTACGTCTGCGGGATCGGTGTCCTCGGTCAGGTAGAGCGTCATCAGCGGCTCAAACGCCATGCCGTCCGGCAGCGCGGCCAGGATGCGGTCGCGGTAGGCGGTCGCATCGGCGCCGGTCACCACCGGGGGCACCAGATTGGGCATGATGATGGCACGGGCAAAATGGCGTGCGGTTTCAGGCAGGACGGCCTGCAGCATTGCGCCGTCGCGCAGGTGCAGGTGCCAGTCGTCGGGGCGGGCAATGGTCAGCGTCTGGGTCATGCCGCCGCCCTAGCACACCCCCTGCGAGAGGGGAAGTGGGACGCCGATCAAGCTAGCGGACGGGGGGCATGGTGAATTCGCCGGCATCAGCCCGCTCCTGAAGCGCTTTCAGCGTCTTTTTGAAGCGCGGGGCGCGCAGCCTGTCGCAGACATTTCGGCATAGCAGGGCGGTGAGAATTGGCCGGTCGAGATCGCTGGTCCGGCGCAGCAGGCCCCGGAGATAGGGGCCGTTTTCGCGCCGCGCCCGCATCAGTTTGTGGAAGGCATGGGCAGTCAGTTTTCCACGCCCTGCCTGCGACAGGATCTGGTAGAGGCAGCCCATCTCAAGCAGGCGAGTCTGCACAGATCCGCCAAGGTTGCGTGTGCGCAGGCGGGTGACATTGCTGCGTTCGAACAGGGTTGCGTGCATCGCATCCAGAGATTCGAGCGGATCGTAGATCACAAAGGCTTTTTCAGCCGCATCCAGCATATCCGGGGCATAGCCAAAGCGGTCCGTGAAGGAGATGCGGCGCATTTCGACAAAGCGGTCGTCCCATTCGGTCATGCGGGCATCAAGTGTGGCCTGCGGCTGCACCGCAACCACAGTTGCACCAGGGGCGGCCACAGAAAAGGCGGCGGCCGCATAGCCACAGGGGCCGGCGCCGTAGAATATGACCTTGTCGAATTCCTCAAAGAACCCGTCATCGATCATCTGGTCAAAGAAGCCGTAGATGCGGCCATCACGGAACCAGGTGTCGCCATCAGAGATCACGCAAAGATGCGACCAGCCAAGATTCTTGACCAGATCAAAGCCCAGCGGCTGGGCGTCTTCTGACAATTGCTGAATGCCCTGGATGGTCTCAAAGGTGACCAGAAGGGTTTTGCCCTGATCGATGAACGTCGCGAAATGGCGATCGCCCAAAGGATGGCAGAGGCCGTTTTCCTCGGCCAGGGCTGACAGACGCGTCCGCCACTCGGCTGGGGGCAGCCCAGCCAGACTTTCGTTCAGGGATTCCAATCCGTCCTGCATTCCTATGATCCTCACTCCCGCCAGACTGCCTCACGCGGGTTTTGTTCATGGATAGGATCACAATGCGGCCAAAATGGGAAAAACTCGTGCCAGTTTTCCGGCTATTCGGGGCTCTCAGCCGCGGCGCGCTGTCGCCCTAGCGAGGCAAACCCCTGCAGGGTGCGGGCGGATGTGGCACCCAGCGGGCGGCTCTGCGGGGTCATCAGCAGGCGCGAGAACAAGGCGCGGAAGGGTTCCTGCTCCATCAATGCGCGGAACCGGTCGTGGCGCCAGCTGACGGCTGCGCTGTGTTGCCGGGCCAATGTCTCATCTTTCAGCAGGTCGTTCTGATCGGACTGACGGGCCTTGGTGTAGCGGCTGATCGAGGTGTCGCTGGCTGAGCCAAAATTGCGTTCCACCCAGTAGTCCATTCCCAGCGTGGCGGATTCGCGGTTGACCCTGCCGCGGTCGGCCTTCAGCAGGTAGCTCTCCATCGCGCCAAGCGGATAATGATTGAGCTGCGCCAGCCCGTAGTTCGGGCGGCCATAGTCGGAAAAGATCCGCCGGGTTTTAAAGTGATCGCCAAGCAGGCGGCCCTCGCAGTCGTACCAGTTGAAATCCTCAAGCAGGTGTTTTTGAACGTCGCGGGGCCGGTGGACGCCGGGTTTTCGATAGGCGCCGGTATTGCGGTAAAGCGTCTTGAACATCGAGGCGCGCCAGGGCCAGTGCATCACCTCAGGGGCGCAGCGGGTGAAGACCTCGGTGACGGGGGAGTCCTCGAAGCGGACCTGACCGCCATTGCCGAACAGCCGCCACGTGAGGGTGACCGCGTCGGCCTCGGGCAGGGCTGCGAGAAGATCGGGCAGGGTGCCGCCATTCACCTTGATGTTCACGAATTCGTCGACGTCCAACACCATGATCCAGTCTGCTGCCTTGGCCAGCGGGTGTTTTGAGGCGGCTTTGAGCGCTGTGAACTGGATGCCGGCCTTGTCATAGGGGCCTTCGTTGGCAACATGGGTGAGATGCCCCATGTCCTGAAGATGGTCCAGCATCTCGCTGGTGCCATCCTGGCAATCGTTTGAAAAGACCAGAAAATCCGTAAAGCCGACAGCGCGGTGATGGGCGAGCCATTCCAGCAGGAAGGCGGCTTCGTTGCGAACGGTGAGGATGGCCAGAAAGCGGGTCATGGGGCGGGGTGGCCCGCAGCAGGGTGACGGCACGGCATCGTATCGGGGACCTCCTGGCCGGATTGGTTGCCTGTTGGGATCGCACTGTGGCAGGCGCCCAGTCAAGCCAGTGCTGCGCGGCTTTGCGGGATTGTTGCGGCCCTGTGTTGCTGTCGCCCAGATGGCCAGCACCGCCACGCGGAATGCACCTGCTGTCTTGCAACTGGCGCAAGCTGCCGCAACAAAGGGCGGGAAACACGCGGGAGAGAGCGATGATCACCCAGACACAGCCCTTTGAGAATGCACCGGAGACGGCGCTGGACTGGCACCGGGGCGGCGATGGTGCGGCATTGGCCACGGTGGTGGAGACCTGGGGCTCGGCGCCGCGCCGGGCCGGGTCGCAGCTGGTGGTCAGCGGTGACGGGCGGATTGCCGGGTCGGTCTCGGGCGGCTGTGTCGAGGGGGCTGTGGTGCTGGAGGCGCAGGAGGCACTGGGCGATGGAAAGCACCGGCTCCTGGAATTCGGGGTCAGCGACGAGGATGCGTTTTCCGCTGGGCTGGCCTGTGGCGGCACCATTCAGATTCTGATCGAACCGGTTGGTGGCGCGCTGCCGCTTGCCCTGTTGGAAGATCTGGTGGCGGCACGGGCTGCGCGCCAGCCGCGCGCCTATGAGGTCAACCTGACCAGCGGTGCCCGCCGTCTGGTGGGCGAAGGATATCCGGAGCGGATGCGGATCGACCGCTCCGGGCTGGAGGAAGACGGCGAGACATTTGTGGCGGTGCATAATCCGCCCCTGCGAATGATTGTTGTCGGCGCGGTCCATATCGCACAGGCGCTGGTGCCGATGGCGCGGATCGCGGGCTATGATCCGCTGCTGGTCGATCCGCGTGCGGCCTTTGCGCACGGCGATCGCTTTCCCGGTGAGACCATTGTCGAAGACTGGCCCGATGACGCGTTGAAAAACCTCGGGGTGGACGCCCGCACAGCGCTGGTGCTGCTGACCCATGACCCGAAACTGGATGACCCCGCACTGGAGGCCGCACTTGGGGCGGAGTGTTTCTACATCGGTGCGCTGGGATCGAAGAAAACCCACGCCAGCCGGGTTGCGCGGCTGACAGACAGCGGCTTCACCGAGGCGCAGATCAGTCGTATCCATGGCCCCATCGGGCTGGATATTGGTGCGGCAGGGCCCGCTGAAATCGCAGTTTCGATATTGGCCGAGGTGACAGCGGTGCTGAGGGGAACGTCGCAATGATTTTTGGCGAGGTGCCCCTGGCAGATGCGCGGGGCGCATTGCTGGCGCATAGTTTGCAAGGTGAGACCCGCCGCATCGCCAAGGGCAGCAAACTGACGGACGATGATCTGTCCGAGCTGGCCGCGGCGGGGCATGCATTTCTGACAGTGGCGCGGCTGGAGCCGGGCGATCTGCACGAAGATGAGGCGGCCGTAATGCTGGCACGCGCATTGGTGCCGGACGCGGCAGCTCAGAATATCCGCATCTCAGGCGCCAGTGCCGGGCGGGTGAACCTATATGCTGGCTCCTGTGGGATTGTGCAACTGGACCGCGCCCGGCTGGAGGCCGTGAATGCCATCGATCCGATGGTGACCATTGCCACGGTGCCGGATCATCACCGGGTCGATGCGGATGGCATGATCGCAACCATCAAGATCATTTCTTACGCCGTGCCAAATGCCTCGGTGGAGAAGGCCGGGCAGGGCGCAGGCGGCGCGATGCGTGTCATTGCTCCGGTTGTTGGCACGGCGACGCTGATTGAAACGCGGGTCACCGCTGACGTGCCGTCGGACAAGGGTCGCGCGGCGATACGCGGGCGGCTGGAACGGATGGGCGTGGAATTGCATGACCGCATCGTGGTGCGCCACCGCGAGGCAGATCTGGCCGAGGCTGTCAGGGCCGCAAAGGGTGGGCTGGTCCTGATCCTGACCGGATCGGCCACCTCTGACCCAAAGGATGTGGCACCGCAGGCGCTGCGGCTGGCCGGTGGCGCGGTCACACGATTCGGCATGCCGGTGGATCCGGGAAACCTGCTGTTTCTTGGCACCCACCAAGGGCGGCCGGTGATTGGCCTGCCGGGCTGTGCGCGCTCACCAGCGCTGAACGGTGCCGATTGGGTGCTGGAGCGGACCTTATGCGGAATTGATGTGACCAGCGAAGACATCGCAGCCATGGGGGTCGGCGGATTGCTGAAGGAAATCCCGACGCGACCAATGCCGCGCCGGGAAAGCCGGAGCTGAAGGGGCGGGCAATGCACCGGGCCGGGTGATGGCCCGGCGCTCGGATGGGCCGCTAGGCCAAAAGCGCGTCAAGCGCGCCAAGAATGCGGCTCCAGCCGCCCTGATGATTGTCGCGCTTTTCTTCATCAAAGAATTTCACATGGGTCAGGGTGACATGGGTGCCGCCACCTTCGGGGCGCAGGATCAATGTGACTTCGCTGCCTTCGGGGGAAAAGGGGCTGACCCAGGTAAAGGCGATGCGCGAATGCGGGTTGATCGCTGTGTAAGTCCCATGGTGCGGGATCTCAGCGTCACCAGCGCGCATGATGATGTCAAACCTGCCGCCCTCGCGCGGATCATTGCTGACCTTGGGCGCCACCATATCCGGGGCAGGGCGCATGAATTTCGCCAGCGTCACCGGGTCGAGCCACGCGTTGAACACGCGCTCTGGCGGGGCGGCGATCACCCGTTCGATCTTCAGTGACAGGTCTTCGGCATTGGTGGCTGTGGCAGTCATTTGGCAGTCTCCTCGGTCAATATCCCGTCCAGCGCCTCAAGGCGCATGGACCAGATCGAACGTAAGTCAGCAAACCAGCTGTCGATGAGCCGCAGCGGCTCCATCTGCACTTCGATGATATGCTCGCGCCATTCGGTTCGGCGCAGCACCAGCCCGGCCCGCTCCAGCACTTTGATGTGCTTGGAGACGGAATTGAGGCTGGTATCGAAATGCCCCGCCAGATCGGTCACCCGCATCGGGCCCTGCTGGACAAGCAGCGTCAGCAGCGCCCGCCGCGTCGGATCGCTGGCGGCCTTTAGGATTTCGGTCAGCTGGTCATCTGATTTTCGTTCAACCATATGGGTGAATAACACGTGTTACCCATTCAGTCAACCGATTGGATGAATGATGGCGCGCACGGGAGGACAGCACCGGCAACACGGGCGCGACGGTTGGGTGGACGGGGGCGGGGCCGCGATGTCGGGCGCGGTCGGATCAAAGGCTAACGGTATGCCGAGGTGCGGCAATCCAGCGGCACCACAACCGATACAGACATCATTTTGCCGATGCGGGCAGGTTCCTGCCCCGGAATGGGGGCGCAGCCGATCTCATCGCTGGCCATGCGGACAAAGGCGGCGTCGGCGTTCAGGAGGTCTTGCCAGGATATTGTCATTCCGAAACGCGCATTGTGGAGCACCCCGTAATGTTTGCCATTCGCCGTCACATGCATCAGGTTGCCGCGCACCTTGCCCATCGACACGCTGACTGCCGGGGCGCTTGGGTCGGCCTTGGCTTTTGCGATATCGGTGAGGCCAAACTGCTTGCGGCGCCGCGTCGTGGTGGCCACCTGCGGAACCTGCCCTCTGTAGCGCGGCGCATAGCGCAGGGTAGAGGCGTGGCTGACTGGCGACGTGTCGAACCGATAGGTTTTCTTCATGCGACCGTCAGGCAATGTTTCGACGGTCCAGCCGACCGGATATTCCTCCGAACCCGTCGTCTGCCTGGCGGATGTGTTGGACTTTTGCGATGGGTCGGTTCGCTGGGCAAAGGCCTGATTGCGCGTCGCCGAGGGCTCATTGCCAATGCCGGTAAACCCGACCCCTTGGTTGGCTGGGCCAGCACAGGCCGTTGTCAGAGTAAGCGCGGCAATGCACAGAGCGGGAAGATAATTCATGGCAACAACCTGTCAGATGAAATACTGCCCGACTGGTCGCATCACCCCGTGTTCAAAATATGACGGTTCTGCACTTATAAGTGGATTGGCGAAGCGATTTACTATCGCTGAACGGCCCGCGGCCGAGGGCGGGCCATTTTTGCTGCGCGTTGCTTGGGCAAACGCTTAGGATGCAGGCAGCTGGGTCGGATTGAAGCCGCACCATTCACCGGCGCGCGCCAGGCTGGCGGCGAAACCATCGGTGGCGAATTTGCCGTAGAGCCAGACTTCGCCCATTGCGGCGCGGTCGAAATTGACACTGATCGTGGAGGTCGCTGCCAAGGTGGCCGCTACCATTTCGCCGACCAGACCGCTTGTCATATCAGCCACATAGCCATTAGGACCAGGACCGGCAAACATCTCTTCCCCTAGCCAGATTTCCTGAGCGTCCACTTCCAGCAGCACAGTGTCGCCCTCGTCCCAAGGGGCGCCGGCCTCTCCTGGCCAGGGGGCGTATTCATAAGTGAAGGCGGCATTGTAGCCCTGGGGCCCGAAGGAAAACACCAGCGCACCTGAGGTGTCGCGTGCCGCACGCTGACTGAAGACATGACAGGTTTGACCCACTTTTGCGGCCGCCCAGTTGCCGCTTTCGAACGTCGCCGCAGAGGTGGTGGAAGCAGCCAGCAGGCAGCTGGCAGAGATCAGGGGAAGGCGCATCGACAAATCCTATTTCGTCCGGTTGAGGGGGAATTAAGCTGGGGTGATCAGTATAAGACGTGGCTTAACAACTGGTTGAGCCATCCATGAACGCAAAAGCCCCGCCGGAAATTCAGGCGGGGCTTTGTAATGTGTTGAAGGCCGCGCGTCTTATTTCTGCGGCAGCGGGCCGATCATCATGATCATCTGGCGGCCTTCCATTTTCGGCATGTTTTCAACCTTGCCGACTTCTTTGATGTCCACGGCGACGCGTTCCAGCAGCTCGCGGCCAAGGTTCTGGTGGGCCATTTCGCGGCCGCGGAAGCGCAGAGTGACTTTCACCTTGTCGCCATTCTCCAGGAACTTGAACACGTTGCGCATTTTCACTTCGTAGTCATGGGTGTCAGTGTTCGGACGGAACTTGACCTCTTTGACTTCGATGATCTTCTGCTTTTTGCGGGCTTCGCTTTCGCGTTTCTGCGTCTCGTATTTGAACTTGCCGAAGTCCATGATCTTGCAGACCGGCGGGTTCGCGTTGGGCGAGATCTCAACCAGGTCCAGCCCTGCATCCGCGGCCATGTCCATTGCCTTGGCGGGGTGGACAACGCCCACGTTTTCGCCTTCGGCGCCGATCAGGCGGATTTCAGTGGCACGAATTTTTTCGTTGACGCGCGGGCCGGTGTCGCGTTGCGGCGGCGCGTTATGGGGTCTGCGGGCTATGACGGCAATCCTTTTGTCATTGCGGAAAACGTGACCGGAAAATACGGCGTCCGGGCAAGCGATTCAAGTTAATTGCGGGGTATGGCCGGGGATTGCACTCTTTTCAAGGGCCAAAGCGCCACATGAGACAGGTTGCCGTGCAGATCAGAGCGCCTGCATGGCCTTGCCCATGTCTAGAACGCCCTGCGCCCGGCGGTGGGCCGGGCGCAGGAGACAGCATGAGCTGTAATCAGAATGAGCGTTCGAGACCAATGCGCAAGACGCCAAATGCATAGTCGCCAACGGTGCTGCTGGTGGTGAAGGCATGACCACCACCAAGATCGGTGTAGAGATATTCTCCACGCAGCGCCCACATGTCGTCGAACTGGCGCTTGATGCCAAGGCCAATAACCACACCGGCGAGCACGTCATCAATGTCACAGGTTGATGCGCCACAGGCGCCGGTATCTGCCGTGCCCGTTACTTTGGAAACAGCGATGCCTGCGGTGGCGTAAGGGTGGTAGCTGCCATAGTCCCTACCGACTACGACACGGGCAGTGGCCATCCAATCCATGTCCCCGGTACAGCCTTCATGACCAGTCAAACAAGGCGCGGTGGAGCCATTGAGAGTGGACTGGCTGTTGTTGCCGCTTGTTGCATCGATTTCAAAACCAACAACATAGTCGCCTTTGTCCCAGCGGTGGCCAAGACCAAGGGTGCCGGCTACGCCATCCAGATCAATAGAGGTGACATTCGACGCACCGCTCGTGACATATTCGTGGTCCGCGTTGCTAAAGACATAGGACAGTGCGCCAAAACCATACCACTGTCCTGCAGCGGCTGTTGGCGCCACGGTCTGTCCTGCATTCGGTTCGACCAAATCATCGGCAAATGCGGTGCTGGCCCCCAAGTTACAGCCGCAATGGTAGCTAAGAGTGTGAAGTTTTTCATGTAATTCCCCAAATACTTGGTGCGGCGCTTAGCTGAACCTCATTGGGAAATCCAGATTTGGTGGTTAACGAAGGTTAACCGGATGCGAGGTGCTGTGAGGCAGCAACACTGAGCGGATGGGTTGCGGCGGCAGCGCGGCCCGCGCCTTGGGCTCTGCCGGGTCCAACATGCAATGCGAAGAGCGGCGTTTGCAGGAGTTCACGCCGGTTCCCAAAGGGGCAAACAGTCCGGGGGACTGTTTGAGGCGTGGCCGGGCGGAGCCCTACGCACCCAACAGCGCAGTTCGAAGCGCAGCATTTGCAGGATTTCACCTGGGGCGGGGCGCGCAGCGGCCCGGCCCGCGCCTGACCTTCCCCCCGGGAAGGCGCATTCGCGCCCTCCCAAGGTCAGGCACGGGCCTTGTGTCAGGGGGACGTGCTATTCAGAAAAGAACGTAGCGCTTCGTATTCAGCTTTTACGGATGTGCTTAGCTTGGTGCGGTCATATGGTCTTAGGGTGAAGCCATTTTCCTTGAAGCTACCAAACCGGTTTTGCCAAAGGACGCTTTGAAGTTGAGTTTGAAGCGCCTTCCTTGCAGCCGGGTTTGTCCCATTTGCCAAATACCTGAGACTCCCAGTCAAGATATCGTTTATACTTTGCAGATGTGAGCTACCTTCGCAACTCATGCTAATAGAAAGAATGTTCTCCAAGGGTTTGTAGCCGCTTGGATATTCGTTCCCGTCGCGAAATTTCTCCTTCAGGTATTCAAACCCATCTTTGTATTTTCTCCTTGTCGGCTTGGAGAAATCCAGTCGATCAATTTGGACGATACCGTGACATGACTTTTCTTTCAGAAAGCCATCGAACTTTCCGAGTAGTGTATTGAAGCCAAACAACCGGTTTTTGTCCGCATCGTGAATCGCGCCGGCGTCATTGAACTTGCAATACCCGAGGAACGAAACGCCATTTTTTTGGACCACTTCAATCACTTCTTCTTTCAGGGCTTTGTGACTGGCTGGAGTGCAAGTTTTGGGTCTGCTGGTTGAAGCAAACTTTAGCAGGTCTTGCTCTGTAAAGGCTCCGCTTTTTTCACGAATCCTTTGTATCTCATCTGAAATAGCAGCGGCATTTTCTACCGGTATTGCTGTAAGCCCGCAGACAGTGAAGTCGTTCTTTGCGGTGTGGTCCGCCTCATCAATATACGCTAAATACAATTGTATTCCCTTGAAAAAAGCCCGGCGAACGCTGGGCTATCCCTCAAACATCCAGCTCCTCCACAAACTTCGCATTCTCCTGAATATACTGAAAACGAAGCTCGGGTTTCTTGCCCATCAGGCGTTCGACAAGGTCGCCGGTCTCGCCCGGTTCGTCCTCATCAATCGTCACCCGGATCAATTTCCGGGTGCTGGGGTCCATGGTGGTCTCTTTCAGGTCTTTGGCGTCCATTTCACCCAGACCTTTGAAGCGCGAGACATCGATCTTGCCCTTGCCGCCGAGGCCTTTTTCCAGCCATGCGTCGCGCTCGGCCTCGTCCAAACAGTAGACGCGGCGCGCGCCTTGGGTCAGGCGGAACAGCGGCGGGCAGGCGAGGTACAGGTGGCCGCCGTCAATCAGCGGGCGCATCTGGGTGAAGAAGAAGGTCATCAACAGCGAGGCGATATGGGCGCCGTCGACATCCGCATCGGTCATGATGATAATCTTGTCATAGCGCAGATCATCCAGCACAAATTTGCTGCCCAGCCCAACACCCAGCGCCTCGCAGAGATCGTTGATCTCGGCATTTGTATTCAGTTTGGAGGAGGCAGCCCCCAGCACGTTGAGGATCTTGCCTTTCAGCGGCAGCAGCGCCTGATTGACCCGGTTGCGCGCCCCCTTGCCGGAGCCGCCAGCGGAATCACCCTCGACGATGAACAGTTCGGTGCCTGCGCGGTTCTTGGCGGTGCAATCGGTCAGCTTGCCGGGCAGGCGCAGCTTTTTGGTGGCGGATTTGCGCTGGGTCTCTTTTTCCTGTTTGCGGCGCAGGCGTTCTTCGGAGCGCAGAACCAGAAAGTCGAGGATGGCGCCGGCCGATTTGGTGTCGGAGGCAAGCCAGTTGTCGAAATGGTCGCGGACCGAGTTTTCAACCATTTTGGCGGCGATCTCGGTGCTCAGCCGGTCCTTGGTTTGTCCGACAAAGGCCGGGTCAGCGATGAAGCAGGAGACCAGCGCGCAGCCGCCCGTCAGCAGATCGTCACGGGTGATCTGCGCCGCCTTCTTGTTGCTGACCAGCTCACCGTAGGCCTTGATGCCCTTGAGGATCGCGGCCCAGAAACCGGTAACATGGGTGCCGCCTTCGGGGGTGGGGACGGTGTTACAGTAGGACTGGATGAACCCGTCGCGTGTCGGCGTCCAGTTGATCGCCCATTCCACATAGCCTGGCGCGTTGAATTTGTCGCGGAACTCGACCTTGCCGGCAAAGGGTGCATCAGCATAGGTGGTTGATTTTCCGAGGCTTTCAGAGAGGTAATCGGACAGGCCGCCGGGGAAATGGAAGGTCGCCTCGGTCGGGGTTTCGCCGTCGTCGATATGGCTCTTCCAGCGGATTTCAACGCCGGAGAACAGATAGGCCTTGGAGCGCGCCAGCGTCATCAACCGCTTAGGCTTGAACCGGTGATGGCCAAAGATCTGCTCGTCCGCGTGGAAGGTGACAAAGGTGCCGCGCCGGTTGGGGGCAGCGCCGATCTTTTCGACCTTGCCCTGCGGAATGCCGCGCGAAAAGCGCTGTTCGAACAGCTCTTTGTTCTTGGCGACCTGCACCACCATGGAATCCGAAAGCGCGTTTACCACCGAAGAGCCAACCCCGTGCAGACCGCCCGAGGTCTGGTAGGCCTTGCCAGAGAATTTGCCGCCTGCGTGCAGGGTACACAGGATCACTTCGAGTGCGGATTTATCCGGAAACTTGGGGTGCGGGTCGATCGGGATGCCGCGGCCGTTGTCGGTGATGGTGACCGAGTAATCTTCGTTCAGCGTCACTTCGATACGGTTGGCGTGGCCGGCGACCGCCTCGTCCATGGAGTTGTCGAGGATCTCGGCCACCATATGGTGCAACGCGCGTTCGTCCGTGCCGCCGATATACATGCCAGGGCGCTGGCGGACAGGTTCAAGCCCTTCCAGCACCTCAATCGAGGAGGCGTCATAGGTATCGGACACAGTCGTGCTGAGGAGATCTTCGGCCATGTTTGTGGGCTGCTCTTCTTTGCTCTTGGTTGGGGCCAGTATGGCATGGCGGCGGGAGCGGGGGAAGGGGGCGCGCGGGCCTTGTGGATAAGGTGCTTGCGCCAAGCCGTGTCGGCGATTTCGAAACGCGTATTTCTCGGGGCTTGGGGGTGCACAGCGGGCGGTTCTGCCGCTAGACAGGGAGGGATAATTTCTAGGGAAGGCCGGGCTTTGACTGACAAGAGATTGGATCCGCAGGATTGGGAGGGCTTCCGGGCTCAGGCGCGCGACATGCTGGAGGCCTGTATCGATCAGTTGGAACAGGCGGCCGATCGCCCGTGGCAGCCAGTGCCTCAGGATCTGCAGGATCGCTACACAATCGGGCAGAGTGGCGCGACTGGTGGCGATCTGGTTGGCCGGATCGAACGCGATGTGCTGCCGCATCACGGTGGCAATATTCACCCTCGGTTCTGGGGCTGGGTACAGGGCACTGGGCTGGCCTCGGATCTGATTGCTGGCATGGCCGGGGCGGTGATCAACGGCAATCTTGGTGGCCGGGACCATGGTGCGGTGCGGATGGAGCGCGCCGTGATCGACTGGACCCGTCAGAAAATGGGCATGGCTGAGGGCGCCAGCGGCGTGCTGGTCACCGGCACGTCGCAGGCCACGGTGATTGCCTTTCAGGCGGCACGAGTCAAAGTGCTGGACGGGGTGCGCCACAAGGGCCAGGGGGCCACGCGGCTGGTCGCCTACGCAGGGGCTGGCGTGCACAATGCCACCCGCAAGGCGGTAGAGCTGTTGGGCATTGGTGGTGACAACCTGCGCATGGTGCCATTGAAAGACGGCTGCATGGACGTGGATGCGCTGCGCACCATGGTGGCTGAAGACAAGGCCGCAGGCGCGCTGCCCTTTCTGTTGGTGGGCACGGCCGGATCCGTGGATCTGGGTCTGTTTGACGATTTGAATGCGCTGGCGGATGCTGCTGCCGACGAAGGGTTGTGGCTGCATGTGGACGGGGCTTTTGGGGCCTGGACGCGGATCGCCGAGGCGCCCTATCGCAGCCTGTCGGATGGCATAGGCCGCGCCCATTCCATTGCGCTGGATTTCCACAAGTGGATGTATGTCGGATACGACTGCGGAATGGTGCTGATCTCGGATGAAGCAGTGCACCGTGCGGCCTTTGCAGCGCGGCCTGCCTATTTGGAAGGGGCGGATCGCGGCCTTGCCGGGGGGGATCCCTGGTTCTGCGACTACGGCATTGACCTTAGCCGGGGCAACCGGGCGCTGAAGATCTGGTGCGCGCTGGAAATGAACGGTGAAGCGGCTTTTGCCGAAGCCATTACCGACAATTGCCGAATGGCCGCCCTGATGGGAGAGACGGTTGAGGCGCAGGCGGATATGGCGCTGGGCATGGTGCCGGTGTCGAATGTCTGTGTGTTTACCGCGCGCAATGATCTGGAGCCGGAGGCGCAGTCGGCACTCAACTCCGAGATCGCGCAGAGCCTGCAGGAAAGCGGCGCGGCGGTGTTCTCGACCACCCGCATTGACGGTGTGATGATGCTGCGGGCCGCGATCACCAACCACCGCACAAGGGCGGCGGATATTTCGGCAGCGATAGAAGAAGTGGCGCGGCTGGCGCGCGCGGGCTAGGGGCACTGTCCCCGCCGCGCCTTTCAGGGCGGCGCCCTTGCGATTGCTTTGGCCAGATGCAGGGTATCCTGCACATTTATTGCGGCGCCGGGCCTCTGTTTTGATGCGGGTCAAGGCGGTGTGGCAGCGATGCGTTTATCGTTCTGTTGCAACAACGGAAGGGACCGCAATGGACGCCAAAAAGACAGCCGCAAATGGACGCGATACGCAAGTTGAGGCAGCGGGCCAGCCCGTGGGGGCGGTTCCAAAGCCGGATGAGGTGCGCCGCGCATTTGAAAGCGGCAAATACCCATACACGAAGAAGATGCGCCGTGTTCAATATGAGAAGGAAAAGGCCGAGCTGCAGGCGGAGCTTTTGAAGGTGCAGCACTGGGCGCTGGAAACGGGGCAGAAATTTGTGCTGCTGTTTGAGGGGCGCGACGCGGCCGGCAAGGGTGGTACCATCAAACGGTTCACCGAGCATTTAAACCCGCGCCATGCCCGTGTTGTGGCGCTGGCCAAACCGACGGACGAAGAACGCGGCCAGTGGTTCTTTCAGCGCTATATCAGCCAGCTGCCCACCGAGGGCGAGATCGTGTTTTATGACCGGTCGTGGTACAACCGGGCCGGTGTGGAACGGGTCATGAAGTTTTGCCAGCCTAGCGAGTATCTGGAGTTCATGCGCCAGACGCCCGAGATGGAGCGGATGCTGGTGCGCTCTGGAATCAAGCTTTACAAATACTGGTTCTCGGTCACCCGCGAAGAACAGCTGCGCCGCTTCAAGAGCCGTGAGACGGATCCGCTGAAACAGTGGAAACTGTCCCCCATTGATAAGGCCAGCCTGAACAAGTGGGATGATTACACCGAGGCCAAGGAGGCGATGTTCTTTTACACCGACACCGCCGATGCCCCTTGGACGGTGGTGAAATCCAACGACAAGAAACGCGCGCGACTGAACTGCATGCGGCATTTCCTGGCATCGCTGGATTATCCGGGCAAGGATCACGCCATTGTTGAAGGCCCCGATCCGCTGATCGTTGGTCAGGCGCATCATGTGATCCACCAGTCGGAACATATTCTGGGCACGGCTTTGCATCCGGAAGGGCGCAAGGGCTGAGCACTGCACCGGGTATCTCGGCGACCTGAGCGCCGCCCCGCAAGGGGCGCGCGCTATTTTGGGGCGGGCAGGATTTCTTCGAGCTGGGTCAGCAGTGGCTCCAGCGTGGCAAAGGTGCTGTGGATCGCATCCTGCGGGTGATCCCATGCGCCCTGTGGCAGATCCTGCCAGAGGGTGAGCGATTTGCGCCGCAGCAGATCGCCGTGCGGATGGCTGGCCGGGTAGGGCGCGGGCACGCGCTTCAGCTCGGGCGCATCAGCTGTAAGGCCGCGCAGGCGCAAGATGTCCAGCTCGGCCGCGATCTGGTCGCCGGGCTCACCATCGATGGCCTTGCGCCAGGCGGTGAGCCTGTCTTTGGCAAAGCCCATCACCCCCCCGCCAATGCGCACATAGCCGGGAGCGATGCCGAAGAAAAACCCGGTGGTGCCAAGATCCCAGAGCATGTGCAGATGCAGATGGTAAGGGGTCTTGTCCTTGGAAAAACGTACATCGCGATGCGGGCGGAACAGTTTGACCCTGGCCGGGCGATTGCGCCGCGCCATATCGGCGCCGATCTGATCGAGCAGGTGCTGTGCCGGCGCTTTCAGCTGGCCATCGTAACGCGCCTTGTTGCTGGTGAACCAGTCCCGGTCATTGTGGTCTTGCAGCTCGCCCAGAAAACTGCGCGCCTCGGGGATCAGCTGGGCAAATGGGTCTGGCATCGGGCACTCCTGTTTGCGGTCTGTGCAGTCTAGCACAGGCGGGGCGCAGCCCAAGGTCAAATGCAGTCTTGCCCCTTCTGCATTCCCTGCCTAAGGCTGGGGGATGAGTGATACCCGTACCCAAGTTATGAGCGTCTCTGGCCATGTTAAGGCCATTGCAATTCTCGGCCTGCCGCTGATTGGCGGCCATGTGGCGCAATTTGCCATTGGCCTGACCGATACGTTGATGCTGGGCTGGTACGGCGCGCCGTCTTTGGCCGCTGTAACGCTTGCAAGCACCTATTTCTTTTCGCTTTTCCTGCTGGGAGCAGGATTTGGTTTTGCGGTGATGCCGTTGGTGGCCGCCGCGGCCGGTGCGGGAGAGGAGCGTCAGATTCGGCGCACCACCCGCATGGGGATATGGTGGTCGCTGATCTTTTCCGTTCTGGTGATGCCGCTTCTGTGGTGGTCAGAGCCGATCCTTCTGTTGCTGGGGCAGGAAGCGGCCACGGCAGAAACGGCATCCTTCTATCTGCGCATTGCGGGGTGGGGGATTATCCCGGCTCTACTGGTGATGACGCTGAAATCCTATCTGGCGGCACTGGAGAAGACGCAGATTGTGCTGTGGATCACGCTCATGGCTGCGCTGGTCAATGCGGTGGTGAACTACGCGTTGATTTTCGGCAATTGGGGCTTTCCTGAACTGGGAGTGGCGGGGGCGGCGATTGCCTCGATCACCACGCAGGCTGTGTCTTTGGTGGCGGTTCTGGCCTATGCGCTGAAGGTGCTGCCTGAGCATGAGTTGCTGAAAAACTTCTGGCGGCCCGACCCGGAAGTGTTTCGCCGTGTGCTGCGGCTGGGGCTGCCGATTGGGCTGACCAATCTGAGCGAGACAAGCCTGTTTGCAGCGGCCGCGGTGATGATGGGCTGGCTGGGCACCATTCCGCTGGCCGCACATGGGATTGCGGCCTCGATGGGGGGGCTGACATTCATGGTACATCTGGGTCTCAGCAATGCCGCGACGATCCGGGCGGGCAATGCGCTGGGGCGCGGCGACCGGGCCCATCTGGCGCGCGGCACCAAGGTGGTGACGGCAATGTCGCTGGCGACATCGGTGGTGGCAATCGCGGTGTTCCTGCTGATGCCGGCGACACTTATCACAGCCTTCCTTGATCCGGGTGAACCCCGCAAGGATGAGATTATTGCTATTGGCACCGGCTTGCTGGTGGTGGCGGCACTGTTCCAGCTGGTGGATGGATTGCAGGCGATTGCGCTGGGCGTTTTGCGCGGCGTGCAGGATACCGCAGCGCCGATGGTGATTGCCGGGATCAGCTACTGGGCTCTGGGTATTCCGATCTCATATGTGCTGGGCTTTGTCTTTGGCTGGGGCGGTATCGGCGTCTGGCTGGGGCTGGTCACCGGTTTGGGTGCTGCGGCAGTGTTGCTGATGCTGCGCTTTTGGCGGCGCGGGGTGCAGATGGTGCCCGAAGCCGCCTGATCAAATCGCGCTGGGAGCAAAGATATGGCGCGCTGTGGTCTCGCCTTTGAGCAGGCGTGAGGTAACCTCGGTTGCCGCGCCGCCAGCCAAGACAGCGAAATCATCCGAGCATAGCAACGGATGACCCAGCTCGCGGCACAGGCTTTCGATGCGGGCAGCGGCATTTACCGCCGGTCCCATCGCGGTGAAATCCAACCGGGTCGCAGAGCCGACATTGCCGTAGAGTACCTCACCTGTGTGCAGGCCAATTCCGAAACTGAATCCCAGTGGAGGATCAGCCAGCTCTGCGACGGCAAACGCAGCGCGGGCGGCTGTTAGTGCGGCGCGGCAGGCCTCGGCCGGGGAGGCTTCAGTTGCGGGGAAGACGGCCAGAACCCCATCCCCCATCAGTTTCAGGATCTCGCCGCCGTTGTCTTCGACGGCTGTTGCGATCAGAGCGAAATAATTGTTGGCGAGGCTCAGTGCTTTGGCGGCACCCAAGCGCGCATTGAGGGCGGTCCAGTCGCGGATGTCGCTGATCAGGATGGCGGCGTTAAGGGTCTCGATATCGCCGCGGGTGATCTGGCCTGACAGCACCCGGCGGCCCGAGCGCGGGCCGAGGTAAGCCTCGGCCACGGCAGCGGAAATCATCCGGAGACAGTAGACTTCGGCGATGGGGCCAAGCAAGGCGGCGATCTGGTTGAAACCCGCGATGTCCCTGTCCGAGAAGCCACCCTTGCGGCGCGTGTTGAAGACCGGGATGCAGCCGTTGCCAGACATGAAAAACACCCGCAGCCCGTAGTAATCGGTGGCGCCGCGCGCTTTCAGCTCGTGCAGGACCTCGTGGTCGTCTGACCCCAGCAAAGTCTCCAGCCGCTGGCGGAAAGGCAGGCTGGTCTGCGCGATTATTGCCAGCGGGCTGCCCGCATAGTCAGATTGTTTTTCCAGCCCGTGCGGTGTGTCGATCTGTTCGGCATCCTGACTGCCATCCTCCCAGATGGCACTGACGGCGGTGGTCAGCGGGTGCAGGACGCGCATCGACAGGCGCAACCGCCAAAGCGGCGCGCCGGCCAGCAGCATTCGGCTGCCCAGTTGCTGCACCAGCGTTTCCATATCCGGCAACATCCGGCCCTCGGCCAGCAGCCAGTCGCAAATCGGGGCGGGGTCCCAGTCAGGGGCGGGGGCATCAGGTGTCATAGGCCTGAGGTATCGCAAATGGCCCGCGTGACAAAATGCAGTGTGCGCGGCGATCCCGCAACAGCAGGGGGCTTGGCCGGGAAGGTCAGCCCTTGCCCTTTAGCAACCGGTCGGCCTTTTTGCGGACCAGAACCGTGCGCAGATCGTGCATCGCCAGCAACAGCGCATCCGTCACCTCTTCCAGCTGTTCGGGAGCGGCCTTGGACTGAGCCCAGTGGGTGGTGGTGTTTAGGTAGTCAACCGCGCGGTGGATGTCGTCGATATCGCGCTGGGCGAGTAGCGCGGAACGCTCCTCCATCCAAGTCGTGATCTCGGCCATATCGCGGTCAGACAGATCACGCTGCCCATGCGGCTTGATCTCGCCATTGCGGATGTTCACAACGGCGATCTGATCCATTTCGATCCGTCGCTGGCGGTTTTCCGTGTCGATGCGAAACACAAAGGCCCCGTTGTCACGGACGCGGAAATAATAATCGGGCAGCTCGGCAGACATGGCTCGTCCTCTTAGGTCAGCGCCGCGCAGAATGCCTGAATGCGGCGGCAGGCCTCTTTCAGGGCCTCGTCCGAGGTAGCGTAGCTGACCCGGAAGTTGGGCGAAAGCCCGAAGGCCGCCCCAAAGACCACAGCCACATCAGACTCTTCCAGCAGCGCAGTGGCAAAAGCCTCGTCATTTTCGATAACGGTGCCCTTGGGCGTGGTCTTGCCGATCAGCCCGGCGATGGACGGGTAGACATAAAAGGCGCCTTCCGGTGTCGGGCAGGTTATGCCGTCAACAGCGTTCAGCATCTCGACCACCAGATCACGGCGGCGCACGAAGACCTCGTTGTGATCCGCCAGAAAGTGCTGGGTGCCATTCAGCGCCTCAACCGCAGCCCATTGGCTGACGGTGCAGGGGTTGGAGGTGGACTGCGACTGCACCTTGCGCATGGCGCCGATCAGCGCCTCGGGCCCGGCGGCATAGCCGATCCGCCAGCCGGTCATCGCATAGGCCTTGGAGACACCATTGCAGGTAAGGGTGCGCTCATAGAGGCGCGGTTCGACCTGTGCGGGCGTGCAGAATTCGAAACCGTCATAGGCGAGGTGTTCATACATGTCGTCGCTCATCACCCAGACATGGGGGTGGCGCATCAGAACATCAGTCAGTTCTTTCAGCTCGTCCCATGAGTAACCCGACCCGGTAGGGTTGGAGGGCGAATTGAAGATGAACCATTTGGTGTTCGGGGTGATCGCGGCCTCCAGCTGATCCGCCGTCAGCTTGAAATTGGTCTGGATCGAAGTTTCGGCCACAACCGGCGTGCCGCCGGCCAGCAGCACCATATCCGGGTAGCTGACCCAATAGGGCGCAGCCATCACCACCTCGTCACCGGGGTTCAGCGTCGCCATCAGCGCATTATACAGCGTCTGCTTGCCACCGGTGCCGACAGAGACCTGTTTGGGGGTGTAGCCCAGCCCGTTTTCGCGGGCCAGCTTGTCACAGATCGCCTGCTTCAGCTCCACAATGCCATCGGGTGCAGTGTAGCGGGTTTTGCCCGCGTCGATGGCCGCCTTGGCCGCGTCACGGATATTGACCGGCGTGTCGAAATCCGGCTCCCCGGCGCTGAGGCCGATCACGTCGCGCCCCGCCGCCTTCAGCTCCTGCGCCTTGGCCGTGATGGCGATGGTCGGCGAGGGTTTGACGCGGGATAGTGTCGCGGAGAGGAAAGACATGCGGAGCCTCGTTTGTAATCAATGTCTGCATGTTCTAGGGTGCCGACAAATTCCGTTCAAGAAAGAACGGAGGAAGGATATCAGATGAACGGCAAACCCCTCACGGATGAGGAATATCACGATCATTGGTATGGCGAGGACGTAGCGACCTTTGGCGACCGCCTGCAGGCTGCGCGGGAATACGCTGGGCTGTCGCTGCCGGAATTCGCAAAGCGCCTTGGTGTCAAGAAGTCCACCGCGCTGGGCTGGGAAGAAGACCTGGCCGAGCCGCGCGCCAACAAGCTGTCGATGATGGCCGGATTGCTCAATGTCTCCATCATCTGGCTGCTGTCGGGCGAGGGCGAGGACGTGAAATCCCCCTATGATGACGATGATATGGTTGATGCGGGCGTCTCGGCGCTGCTGACGGAAATTCGCGACCTGCGCTCGCAACTGTCCCAGGCCGGCGACCGGCTGGGCAAACTGGAAAAGCGCCTGCGCAAGCAACTGAAAGACTGACGACCACGATGGCTGAACTACGCGAACACCGCCTCAAGCGGATGCATATGCGCGCGATGCGGCGCGGCATGAAGGAAATGGATATCATTCTGCAGGCTTATGCTGAGGCAAACCTTGCCAGCATGAGTGACGCCGAGCTGGATCTTTTTGACAAGCTTCTGGCGGAATATGATCCGGACCTCTATCAGTGGTTGACCGGCCAGAAGGAAGGTCCGGAAGAATTGCGCGACCTCATTCAAAGTGTCTCGCAAACATTTCAAAAATAAAGAAAATCCAGTTTAACCGATTCTTCGGAAATTTTGTTCAATCTTGGGACAGAGTTTCGAGACGGAGAATCGGATGAGTATCGAGATGCCAATTGGCCAGACGGACCACAAGGGGTTCATGACTGGTTATCTGGAGGCGCTGGCCCTGGTGGAACGTTTGCACCGCCTGCTTTTGGATGTGATCAAGGATGAGTTTGAGCGCGTAGGCGTGCTCGAAATCAACGCAGTTCAGGCGCTTTTGCTGTTCAACATCGGTGACAATGAAGTCACCGCCGGCGAACTGAAAACGCGTGGCTACTACCAAGGCAGCAACGTCAGCTACAACCTGAAGAAGCTGGTCGAGATGGGCTATATGCACCATCAGCGCTGTGAGATTGACCGCCGGTCAGTGCGTGTACGTCTGACGCAAAGCGGTCGTGAAATTCGCGATGTTGTGTCCGGCCTGTTCGAGCGTCACGCCGAAGGGCTGGAAGGCAAAAACGTTATTTCGCTGGAAGGTATCGAGGATATTACCACCTCGCTGAAGCGTGTTGAACGCTACTGGACAGACCAAATCCGCTATATCTACTGACGTTTTGGGCCGGTTTCGGCCTCATGTTAAAGGGCAGCTGCCCGATCAAAGCCGACAGAATGTCGGGCCGAATTACGAATACCGCTGTTGAGGCGGCGCTTTGGGGGACCGGCTGCAGAACGCGGCCGGTTTTTGATTTTCTGGGGATATTGCGTCACAGGAGCTGGCGTAAGGGAAGAAATTCCAGTGTTCTGAGCTCAAAGATGTTTTTAAAATGCACCTTATCTATTACTGTGAAGGCGTATGAGTTAAATGTGAATACCCGATGTTTCCTACCACTGTTTCGCGCCTGAACCCCGACACTCTCTTCAATGCTCAGGACTTTGGCTACTCCCATATATCTATAGTTGAACCGGGCAGGCTGGCATTTGTGTCCGGCCAGGCCGCGATCAGGCCGGATGGCACTGTCTTTTCCGGCGGCCTGGCGGAGCAAACCGCATTGGCCCTGGAGAACGTGCGCCTGTGTTTGGAGGCTTTGGGGGCGGATCTGAACTGCATTGTGCAGATCCGTTGCCAGATCGTGAATCTGGATACCGAGGCAATGGCGGCGGTTCTCCCGCGGCTGCAGGATTTTCTTGCGGGAACCGAACCCGGGCTGCTGGTTCTGGGGGTGGACGCATTGGCCAACCCGGAGCTGCACGTGGCTTTCGAACTGACTGTGCGCCTTCCGGACTAACCAGCCGAAAGGCAGGCCCCAGCGGGCCGCTGTTACCAGCTGCCGGTGCTTTCCATACTGGCCCATGGTTCGGCCGCAGGCAGGGCCTCGCCGTTTTGCAACAGCTCCACCGAGATATTGTCGGGTGACCGCACAAAGGCCATACGCCCGTCGCGCGGTGGCCGGTTGATGGTGACCCCATTGTCCATCAGGTACTGGCAGGTCGCGTAAATGTCATCCACCCCATAGGCGAGGTGGCCAAAGTGGCGGCTGTCGGCTGGCAATGCGTCATCGCCGTCCCAGTTGTACGTCAACTCGATCGGACGATCCTCCTCACCGGGAGGGGCCATGAAAATCAGGCTGAATCGGCCCTGTTCGCTGTCATAGCGGCGGGTCTCCTTGAGGCCTAGAAGCGCATAAAAGGCCATGGATTTTTCCAGATCTTTCACCCGGACCATCGTGTGCAGATAGGTAAGTGGCATCGTTTTCCCCTGATTGATTTTCACGGCAGTATCGCGCGACACCGCAGGGAGAGAAAGCCCTTTCCGGCTTCTATATCGGGCAAAGATATTGCGGGTCTTGTTTGGGTGTTTGGCAGATATAGTATGGGGGCGGGCTGGGGATTCGACTTGGCCCCGCTTCGCCCAGACGCTAAAAGCGGGCGCAAATGCCACCGGGGAGGCCACCCATGCAGCAGTATCACGAACAGCTCCAGCATATTCTGGACCACGGCGAGGACAGCAGCGATCGCACCGGAACGGGCACGCGCAGCGTGTTCGGAATGCAGGCGCGCTATGCGCTGTCGGATGGGTTTCCGCTGGTCACAACCAAGAAACTGCACCTGCGGTCAATCATCCACGAACTGCTGTGGTTTCTGTCGGGCGATACAAACATCCGCTACCTGAAGGAAAACGGCGTGCGGATCTGGGACGAATGGGCCGATGAGAATGGCGATCTGGGGCCTGTCTATGGCCATCAGTGGCGAAAGTTTCCGTCCCTGGAACTGGCCGAGGGCACGCAGGGCGATGAGCCGCTGTACCGGGCTGGCAGCGTAGACCAGATCCAGACGCTGGTGGAGACGATCAAAGCCTCTCCCGATAGCCGCCGCCTGCTGGTCTCGGCCTGGAACCCGGCCGATGTACCGCAGATGGCGCTGCCGCCCTGTCATACGCTATGGCAGGTCCGGGTGCTGAACGGGCGGATGCATTTGCAGCTGTATCAGCGCTCGGCCGATATGTTCCTGGGCGTGCCGTTCAATATTGCCTCTTATGCGCTGCTGCTGAAGATGCTGGCCCATGTCACGGGGCATGAAGAGGGCGATTTCGTCCATACCATTGGCGATGCGCATGTCTATTCGAACCATATGGATCAGGTGCAGCTACAGCTGAGCCGCAGCCCCAAGCCGCTGCCGCAGATCCGTATCAAGCGGCAGGTCAGCAGCATTTTCGACTTCAAATACGAGGATTTCGAGGTTGTCGGTTATGACCCGGATCCCGGCATCAAAGCACCGGTGGCTGTTTAAATGATTTCATTGATTGTGGGGCGCGACAGAAACGGCGCCATTGGCAAGGGCAATACCATCCCCTGGTTCGCGCCTGAGGATCTGAAGGCGTTCCAGCGTGAAACGATGGGCGGCGCAATTGTCATGGGGCGCAACACCTGGGACAGCCTGCCGGTAAAGCCCTTGAAGGGGCGGCTGAATATCGTTGTGTCCTCTGATCCGGATGCGGCAGAAATCGTGGTGTCCTCGGTCGAGGCGGCGATCGAGATGGCCTATGCGCAGGGATACCGTCGCATTTATGGCATCGGTGGATTTGGGATCTACAAGGCAATGATGCCATTGGCGCAGCGGATGCTGATCACCGAAGTCGATCTAGCGGTCGAGGGCGCGGACACCTGGTTCCCGTCTTTCGAAGATGCGGAGTGGATCAATTTGGGGCACACGGGCCTGCGCGACGAAGCTCCGGCTTGCGTTCTTCACGAATACCTGCGCCGCTAGGTTCCCTGCTTTGAGAGGGAAATGCCCGGGCCGCGGGGGCACGCGGCCACAGGCGTTTTTGGGGTGGGTTGCTGCACCCAGATAAATGGGCGCGGCCATGGGTGTGATGCTCAGGACGCCGTCAATTCGCCTGCCATCTGTCGACCGTCACGACCTTCCGTCAGTTCGTATGCGATCCTTTGATTGTCGGTAAGCCCGGTCAGTCCCGAACGTTCTACGGCAGAAATATGCACAAAAACATCTTTGCCGCCTTCTTCGGGCTCGATAAATCCGTAGCCTTTGGTTGTGTTGAACCACTTCACGGTGCCGTTTGGCATGTTCCGTGTCTCCTTCTAACTAGTAAACGCCTTGTTGAGCTTTCGTACTGTCGCTGATCTCCCTTTCCGGGTGGCCATCGTCTAAACTAATCGGCGTCGACACGGCTGCCGTATAAGTGAAACCATGTTCAGAATTACACGCACAGGTAAAAAATCAAGAAAAACTGACTGTTTGTAGCGTGAAAATTGGTTAATAAACGGTCGAAACAGGAGTAATAAATGCAACTTTACGGATTGAAGAATTGCGACACCTGCCGCAAGGCATTGAAGTCGCTGCCAGAAGCTGACCTGGTTGATGTGCGCCAACAAGGGGTTCCGGTTGTATTACTGGAGCGGGCACTGGCCCAGTTCGGCGGGGCTCTGGTCAACAGCCGGTCCACAACCTGGCGGGGATTGGATGAGGATGAAAGGGCAACGGACCCTCTGGAGCTGCTGCAAAAACACCCGGCCCTGATGAAGCGCCCTTTGATTGAAAATGAGGGTGAACTGCATCTGGGATGGACAGAGAAAACCCGTGCAGCCCTTGGCGTTGCCTGATCGCACGCCTATCTCGGACAGAGGAAATTTTGGAGGACCCCTATGCGCAACGCAGCCCTAGTTCTTGGCATTATCGCAGGTGTGATCGGCATGGCCGTCGGCTTCTTTGGCTACGGATATACCGAAGCAATCGAGCATTTTGGCGAGATTGACGGCCTTGCTGAGCAGGTGGACAATGTCGACCGGGTGCGCCTGTTGGCAGTGCTAGCGCCAATGATGGCAATCGCTGGCGGCGCCATGGCGCGTGTGCGGGCCCTGTGGGGCGGGCTGCTGCTTCTGGGCTCTGCTGCCGGGATGTATGCCGGCTTTGGCTTCAACGTTTTCACGCTGTTTCCGATCTGTTTTGCCGGTCTGGCGGGTGTGCTTGCTGTGGCCGCAGGAAAGCCGGATGAACCCAAGGCGCACTTCTGATCAGGTTTTCCGGGCTCTCGATCACAAATTCCCCAATCTGGCGCCGTATTGTACTTTTTAGACGTATTTTTTAGGCAGCCAAAGGTACTGGGCGGCGTTTCAACAGCAGCCTGTCTGCGGAAAGGGCGCCGCCGCCTTTGATGACGAGGAACAGCAGAAGGAAGATCCAGAACAAACGCTGGTCCAAAATGATACTGTCGGGCATCCCGTCAAACCAGCTGCCCAGTGTCTTGGCATCTGCCTGACCGTGACCATAGACATCCGTCAGCGACTGCATGGTGACAAAGCCGATCATCCCGAGCGACGCCAGCCGGGTGAACAGCCCGATCACCACCAAAACCGGCAGGATGAATTCGGCCCATGTTCCGGCCAGAACCACCAGCCAGTGGAACAGGCCGAGCTGGGATGCGTCATAGCCGACCGCCTCGAACTGTTTGGGAAAGATCTGCGCATAGGCGCCAACCGAGGGGGAGAACAGGCCGAAGAAGCCGTCGCCCAGTTTGGTCATGCCCGATTTCCAGTAGTAGACCAGCAGCGTGGCGGCAAAGATGAAGCGCGCAAGATGCGGCAACACCCAGCCCCCCAGTTTTTCGATCAGGCCAAAGAGAGCATCGTAGAGGGAGACAAGTGCGGTCATGGCCTCATTCCTTTTTCTTCACATGGGTAATTGCATGGTCCTGCAGCAGCAGCGTCAGATTGACCCCGAGGTCGAACTCTGGATGGGTGGCCTGTGCAGCCTCATAGGCAGTGCCAAAGGTCTTTCCGGACATCAGCGCCGCGATCCAGTCACCACCGCCCTCGGGCAGCAGGTGGAACACCGGGTCAAAGGCAGGTCGGGTGATCAGCACATCCTGTGCCGCAGCCGTGGGTTTGGGGGCGCCCTCTTCCATATTGAAGCGCCAGATGTCGTGAATGGGCCAGGGCGAACGTACCAGCTGCACGCTGGGCGCCAGTGTCAGGGTGGCCTCCATCAGCACCACGGGCGGCAGAACAGCCAGTGCATCATGGGCCACGGGGCTGGCATCGGCGGCGTGATAGGCGCGTCTTTCGGCCTGCTCCAGCCGGGCCACATCGGCGAGGTAGCCAAGGTGGCTCAGCTGTTTCATACTGGCCAGGAAGTCCGGGAAGTCAGCGCCATAGAACATCATCAGCGGCGTGTTGGGCGGATGCGCCTGCAGATAGAGGCGGGCGAGCCCATCCAAATTTACCTCGCCCAGAAGATTGGTGATGACCGGGAAGGCCACTTTCAGCGCCTCAACCAAAGAGACGGTGACATTGTTGCGGTAGACGTTGAACCGGCGGTCGGCGGGGCGGTTTGCGCCATCCACCAGCCCGTCCGGCACCGGTAGGGCGGCATCCATCATCGCTTGGGTGAACTGGGACTGGTTGACGCTCATACCTGCACCTGTCCCGGAGCCCGTTCCAGAGCATGGGCCGCGCGGGTTGCCTCGGCCGACAGCACCGACCAGTCGGGGACGTCATTGTCCCATTCAATGAGCAGGGGTTTGGGGCCGGATTTGGCCAGCGTATAGTCCAGCAGAGCCCAGACCGGGTCTGCGACTTCGCGCCCGTGGCTGTCGATCAGCAGCGGTGCGCCGTGGCCGTCTGTTTCCTCATCATGACCGCCAAGGTGCAATTCACCAACGTGATGCAGCGGGAAGGCATCGATATAGGCTTGTGGTGAAAAGCCGAGGTTGGTGGCCGAAATGAAGACGTTGTTCACATCCAGCAGCAGGCCACAGCCGGTGCGCTTGGCGATCTCGTCCAGAAAGGCCGGTTCAGACAATGTGCTTTCGGCAAAAGCGAGATAGCTGGAAGGGTTTTCCAGTAGCATGCGGCGACCGACGGTCTCCTGCAGTTGGGTGATATGGCTGCAGATGCGGTCCAGCGTGTCATTGGTGTAGGGCAGCGGCAGCAGGTCATTATAGAAATGGCCGCCATGGGTCGACCAGGCGAGGTGCTCGGAAAAACTTGCCGGGTTCAGCCAGTTGATCAGATGTTTGAGACGGGCCAGATGGGCGGGGTCCAGCGGCGCCTCGCCGCCGATTGACAGGCCAACACCGTGAACCGAGATCGCAAAGCGCTCTGACAGGTGGCGCAGCTGCGCCAGAGGGCGGCCACCATCCCCCATGTAGTTTTCGGCGTGAACCTCCAGCCATTCGACCGCACCGGCATCTTCGCAGACATGCGCAAAGTGCTGCGGCTTATAGCCGACACCCGCAGCGGCGGGCAGATGGCGAACAGGGCTTACAAGGTCTGGCATCACGGCCTCAAGAGAGCGGGCGGGCAAGAGAAAGGGGCGGGCCGGCATGGCCGCGCCCCCGGTTTTAGGGCCTGAGATTTAGGCCGGCAGGTCGCGGTCTTGCGCTTCCAGAGACCCTTTGCGTGCGGAGCCATCGGCCATGGCCGGCAGTTCCATGCCTTCGCAGGTGCCCGCGTCAACCAGTGTCCAGGCGTTGCCCTGATAATCCACGGTCGAAGTGCCCGCGCAGGTGGTGCCGGGACCGGCTGCGCAGTCATTGGCACCCGCCAGAGACACGCCATAGCATTTCTCTTTCGACTGGGCGGCGGCAGGCAGGGTGGAGGCTGCGGTCAGGGCAGCGGCTACAGCACCGGCAACGGCCAGGGATTTTGCGGTATTGGACATTTCTCAAATTCCTTTTCGATTGAGATCGCAGGGTCGTTGTGACGCCTTCAACCTAACGTGCCAGAGGTTTCGGATAAATTCACGAGCCTGTGTCTCACGCGTGCGTCAGGGAATGTGACAGGAAAACCCGCGGCAGACTGCTGAAAACAAGCATAAAATTGGTGTTTGAAACAAAACCGGCCCCGCGATGGGGCCGGAATGTGTTGTATTGTGGACCAATTGTTACAGAAGATCCGGCGCGGTGGCCTCCAGCCCGAGGGCCTCTGTAACATTTGCCAATGTATCCACGCGGGTCTGCTTTTCACCCAAGCGGCGGATCGACACGGTGCGCTCTTCCACTTCGCGGTGACCAATGGCGAGGATCACAGGAACCTTGCCCAGAGAATGTTCGCGGACCTTGTAGTTGATCTTCTCGTTGCGGATGTCGGCCTCGGCGCGCACGCCTGCGGCTTTCAGTTCCGCCACAACCTCGTGCACGTAGTCATCCGAATCCGAGGTAATCGAGGCAACAACAACCTGACGCGGGGCCAGCCAGAAGGGCAGCTTGCCGGCGTGCTCTTCGATCAGGATGCCGATGAAGCGCTCAAAAGACCCGAGTGTGGCGCGGTGCAGCATGACCGGGCGGTGCTTGTTGCCGTCCTGACCAATGTAGTTGGCATCCAGACGTTCAGGCAGAACGAAGTCCACCTGATGGGTGCCGCACTGCCAGTCACGGCCGATTGCGTCGGTCAGTACAAATTCCAGCTTGGGGCCGTAGAAGGCGCCTTCGCCGGGGTTCAGCTCCGGCTCGATGCCTGCGGCGCGGGTGGCCGACAGAAGTGCGGCTTCGGCCTTGTCCCAGACCTCGTCCGAGCCCGAGCGGGTTTCGGGGCGATCCGAGAATTTGACCGAGAAGTTTTCAAAGCCGAGGTCTTTGTAGATCTTCGACAGGAAGTCGATGAATTCGGCAGTTTCCGATTCAATCTGGTCTTCGCGGCAGAAGATGTGGCCATCGTCCTGAGTGAAGCCACGCACCCGCATGATACCGTGCAGCGCGCCCGATGGTTCATAGCGGTTGCAGGAGCCGAACTCGGCCATGCGCAGCGGCAGGTCGCGGTAGGATTTGAGGCCCTGGTTGAAAATCTGCACGTGGCAGGGGCAGTTCATCGGCTTCAGCGCATTGACCGCCTTTTCACGGGCGTGTTCTTCGTCCACTTCGACGATGAACATGTTCTCCTGATATTTCTCCCAGTGGCCCGAGGCCTCCCAGAGTTTGCGGTCGACCACCTGCGGGGTGTTCACTTCGACATAGCCGCCCTTGCGTTGCTGGCGGCGCATGTAGTCCTGCAGCTCGGTGTAGACGGTCCAGCCGTTGGGGTGCCAGAAGATCTGTCCCGGCGCTTCTTCCTGCATATGGAAGAGGTCCATCTCGCGGCCCAGTTTGCGGTGGTCGCGCTTGGCGGCTTCTTCCAGCATATGGAGATGCGCTTTCAGCTTCTCCTTGCCGGTGAAGGCAACGCCGTAGATCCGCTGCAGCATGGCGCGGTCGCTGTCACCGCGCCAGTAGGCGCCGGCGATGGACATCAATTTGAAAGAGTCACCCGGCAATTGCCCGGTGTGCTGCAGGTGCGGACCACGGCACAGATCCTGCCAGTCGCCGTGCCAGTACATGCGCAGCGGCTCGTCGCCGGGAATGGCGTCGATCAGCTCGACCTTATAGGGTTCGTTGTTGTCGGTGTAATGCTGGATCGCACGTGCACGGTCCCAGACCTCGGTGGTCACGGGTTCGCGCTTGTTGATGATCTCTTTCATCTTCTTTTCGATGGTGCCGAGGTCTTCGGGGGTGAAGGGTTCGGCGCGGTCAAAGTCATAGTACCAGCCGTTGGCGATGACCGGGCCGATGGTGACCTTGGTATCGGGCCAGATCTCCTGCACGGCGCGGGCCATGACATGGGCCAGATCGTGGCGGATCAGCTCGTTGGCCTGCTCTTCATCCTTGAGAGTGTGCAGGGCAATGGTGCCGTCCTCATGGATCGGCCACTGCAGGTCCCAGTGCTGGTCGTTGAAAGTGGCGGAAATAGCCTTCTTGCCCAGCGAGGTGGAGATGCCGGAGGCGACCTCGGCTGCGGTCACGCCTGCGTCATAGTCGCGTGCATTGCCATCGGGGAAGGTAAGAGAGATTTGGGCCATTGTTTGGCTCTCCTCGTCGGTTTGGCGCCCACTGAACGCCCGGTTGCGGGTTATGTATCGGTTCGCTGCCTTTTGCGTCCTGTGAGGAGGTAAGTCAAGATGTCTGGGCCCCGGATATAAAGCGGCTCAGTCGCTGCCTCATTGTGTACATATGTACACGTTCGCACACGTTTGTATGCCGGTAAGATTTTGAAATATATAAGAAAAATGTTGATTTGCGGAATGGGCTGGGGCAGGGTTCAACCTACTGCCAAACACCGGACACACCCGAAGGATTGCTCCAATGACCTGCCTGAACCTGACCTTTGACCTGACTGTTGAAGATATGGATCTGATCGAAACCGCGCTTCGCCAGTCGCATGACAGGCTTTCGGACCGTTGTCTGTCTTACGAGCACAGCGCATGGGTTGAAGGCGGGCAGAACCGCGACAAGGCCCGGCGGACCGGGGAGACAGTGACCCGGATCCAAGCGCTTCTCGGGCGGTTGCGGGAACGGGAGATGGCTGGCGGACCCGCACAAGTGTCTGCGTGACAGGTGGTCCAACACCGTCACCACTGCCGCCTCGTCAGGCTGTTGCGCAGGCGAGGGGCTGGCCCCTCGCGCTCCCCAGGATATTTCTGGCAAGAAGAAGGGATCAGGGCTGCGGCGTTGGCACGCCCTGACGGATGGCTTTGGAATAATCCGGCAGGAGACCATGGGCTTGGGCACGGTCGGTGATGGCGCCAAGGCGGCGCAGGTCTTGGATGTTGTGGCTGGTGCCAAACACGCCCTGTTCATAAGCGTATTCCGGCAGGTAGCCATTGGCCAGAACGCGCCAGTCCAGCGGCACTTCATCGACGATGGTGCGGATCATCTGCAGCACCACGGTGGTGCAATTGGTGGTCAGGGAATTATACCATTTCGGCCGGGCGGCAAGCTGGTTGGAGGCCTCGACATATTGCATCAAGAGGGCGCGGCCGCGGTCGGGTGAAGTGTTGGTGCGAAACAGCCGCACGTCTTCGCCGCGGGCATTGGTGCGGGTGCCGATCAGATCACGTTCGTCCGCCGCGATGATGGCCAGCGTGTTGGCCTTGAAGAGGTCGGCAATGGGGGAGAAGCCGCCGCCCATGGCGCGGCGCACTTCGACCGACCAGGCGAGGTAATCGCCGTTCTCAAAACCGAAGCTGAGGATCATATGGGCCATTTCCGGCCCGGCCCAGTAGGACATGGCGAGGTCGACAGTTTCAAGCGTGGTGAGGTCGTAGCTGCGGCTCTCCCAGGCGGGGGTGAAATCCTCGGGGCTGTCCCATGCAAAGTTGCGCACCCCGTCGAGGGTCAGAATGTTGCCATCTACCGTACCGCTGACCTGTCGCGCTACATCCGGTGACCAGTCGCGATCACTCGGCGGGGTCAGGGTCGACCACCAGAAGAGGACAGTGGCCAGCGCCAGCGAAAACGTGGCCAGAGCCCGCAGGCGGCGCGGAGTGAACTGGGCATAGAGCGCGCCCAGCCCAAGTGCGGCGAAGCCAGCGGCGGGCAGCCAGCCGTGCGGGGACAACAGCGGCAGCCGGTACCACAGCGCCAGAACCGCCCAGAGGGTTGCCAGCAGGATGGTCAGACAGAGAAGGGCGGTGCAGGCCGCAGTGAGAAACGTGCGCAAGGGAGAATTCCTGAGGATCAAATCTGGCGCAGATTATGGCCAGAGGCGCGCTGCGCACAAGGCAGTGATTGCGGCTTTGCGTTTGTCATGTCACTTCTTGGCGCAAAGATACGGAGATATGCGTGATGGCTGCAACCACCTTCCTCGACACCCCTCAGGGCCGCAAGCTGGCCTATCACAAGACCGATGGCACAGGGCCGACCGTCGTTTTTCTGGGCGGGCTGAAATCTGACATGGAAGGCACCAAGGCGGTGCATCTGGAGGAATGGGCCAAGGCGGCGGGCCGCGCTTTTCTGCGCTTTGATTACTCCGGCCATGGCGAAAGCTCTGGCGTCTATGAGGACACCTGCATCGGTGACTGGCATCAGGACACGCTGGCGGCAATAGATGCTTTGACCGACGGGCCGATCGTGCCGGTTGGTTCTTCCATGGGGGGCTGGCAGGCGCTGTTGTTGGCGCGCGCGCGGTCTGAACGCATTCATGGGCTGGTGACCATCGCCGCCGCGCCGGATTTCACAGAGGACGGCTGGTGGGCCAGTTTTACCGAGGCACAGAAGGCAGAGCTGCAGGACAAAGGGCAGGTGGCGCTGCCCAGTGACTATATGGAGCCCTACATTGTCACCAAGCGGATGGTTGAGGACGGGCGGCAGAATCTGGTTTTGCGGGATCCGCTTGTGCTGCCCTTTAAGGTGCGCTGCCTGCAGGGCACGGCCGACACAGCGGTGAGCACAGAGACTGCACTGCGACTTTTGGATCATGCGGAATGTGCGGATATGCGGTTGAACCTGGTGAAGGATACGGACCATCGGTTCTCGGATGAGGCCTGTCTGCGGATGATTGAAGAGGCCGTGCAGGATGTTCTGGCAGAGGGGTGATCTGTAGTCAGATAGATGTTCCCGTATTGTTCTGCTTCAGTCAAGGTGATAATACTCTCTGGACCTGATCTTTGAGATCTGGGCTTTCGAAAGCGATTAGTGGTTTCAGACACAAAGGACTGAGCAATGGAACAGCGGGTGAGCCTGATTACCCTGGGCGTAAAGGACATGGGCGCAGAGGCGGCTTTTTATGAAGCGCTGGGCTGGCAACGCGAGGACAGCCCGGATGGGGTGATTGCCTTCAATCTGGTGGGCCAGACGCTGGGGCTTTATCCGCTGGCGGCCCTTGCAGAGGAGGTCGGCCTGCCGGTTGAAGCCTTGGGGCAGGGGGCTGTCAGCCTGAGCCACAATGTGCGTACCAAAGAAGAGGTTTCGCAGGTTCTGGCAGCTGCCGAGGCAGCGGGCGCGGAGATATTGAAACCGGCGCAGGACGTGTTCTGGGGCGGCCATCACGGCTATTTCCGCTCGCCCGAGGGGCATCTGTGGGAAGTGGCCTTTAACCCTTTCTCCAGTTTACGCGAAGACGGCGCGTTTTGCTGGGGCGGTTACTGAGATGCGGCGGCCCGGCAGTATGCGCGGGCTGGAAGAGCTGGGCCGGGTGCGCCTGTCGCGGCATTTCTTCATGCGCGATTTCCTCTATGCCGAGATCGGCAATTTTCACGCGCGGCAGAACCTGCCGCGTGACCCGGATCTGGCAATAGAATGCGGCCGCGCTTTTTGTGAGGCGCTGCTGGACCCGCTGGAGGAGACTTTTGGCCGCATCGCGGTGCGCTCGGGCTATCGGTCGCCTGAGTTGAACAGGTTTGGCAATGAGAACGGGCTGAACTGCGCGCGCAATGATTATCCGCTGGAGTGTCATATCTGGGATCACGGCACGGGGGATGCGCGCATTGCCGGGGCTTCGGTTGTGATACCTTGGTTTGCGGATCGCTATGCACGGGGGCGTGACTGGCGTGATCTGGCCTGGTGGATACATGACCATCTAAACTATTCCGAAATCTGGTTTTTCCCCAAACTCTGTGCTTTCAATATTGCCTGGCGGCCCAACCCTCTGCGGCGGATCGACAGCTATAACGCGCCGCGAGGGGGGCTGCTGCGCGCAGGTGAAGAACCGGGTGAGAATCTGGCGGAGCGGCAGCAGCGCTATGCGGATTTTCCGGTGTTTCGCGGGATTTCTTATCCTTGAGGATAGAGACAGATACGGGGCGTGCTCCCGCCCCTTCAAAGACCCCTGCGGGCCTGTTCAGGATTGGGCGTGGCGCCGCGCTGACGCGCGGCGGGGCCCCGGCTGCGCCGTGTCCTGAAGGGTAGGCTGGAGAGCCGGTTCAGGCGCAAGCTTGCACTGAACGCGCTAGTCAGTGAGGGCGGCGCGCTCTGTTTTGGTGAGGATACGGGCCTCGGCGCTGGGGGTGCCGTTATCGTCGAAGAAGGGGGTGTTTTTCCAGCTGCCAGACAGGAATGCAGAGAGCATCCGGGTCACGATCCCATAGGCCATACGGCCTGCCCCCTCGGTTTTGGGCAGTTTCCCAACCGGTTGAGGGATGAAGGCGCGGGCGCGAACCTTGCCCAGTGCCGCATTGTTCTGAAACAGATCCGCGTACAGGCCGACAAAGGGGAAACTGCGTTTGGAGGAGCTGTTGGCAAAGGGCGTGCCGCAGCAGCCCGCGTACCAGCGCAACGTGCCCTTGGGGGAGAGGCGCAGCAGGCTGAGGTGTTCAGCGCCTTTTGTGATGGTGATTGCGTCCGGCGTGGTCTGGAACAGATCAACCGGATCAGGCGCAGGGTCGGGCTGCCCATGGGCCAGCGCGTTCTCGCGGCAGGATTTGCAGAAACAGACCACACGTGTGCCTGCCTTGACGCCCTCGGCGGAGAGATGTCCGCAGAAAGCGCCGCAACGGCAGGAAAACACCGCGTGGTCTGCCATGGGTCAGGCCGCGTTTTTGTTCGCAGGCTTACGCTTCTTGGGTGTTGGATTGCCGCTGTTGGCATTCATGAAGTCGATCACCAGCGGGCGGATATTGTCGCGCCAGCTGCGGCCCGCGAAGATGCCGTAATGGCCCGCGCCCTCTTCCACATGCGAGGCCTTTTTGCTGTCTGGCAGGCCGGTGCACAGATCCAGCGCCGCGATGCACTGGCCGGGGGCCGAGATGTCATCCTTGGAGCCTTCTACGGTTTTCACTGCCACTGTGGTGATCTTGCTCATGTCGACCTTATGGCCATCAACGACAAATTCGTTGCGGGCAATCTCGCGGTTTTTGAAAATGCGCTCAACAGTCGAGAGATAGAACTCGGCCGGCATGTCCATCACCGCAAGGTATTCATCATAAAAGCGGTTGTGGGCGTCGTGGTCCGATGCTTCACCGCGCGTCACACGCATGATCTGGTCGTTGAAGGCGTTGGAATGGCGCTCGCTGTTCATGGACATGAAGGACGACAGCTGCAGCAGGCCGGGATAGACGAGGCGGCCAACGCCGGGGTATTTGAAGCCGACCCGCTGGATCATGGTTTCTTCCAGCTGGCCCATGGTGACGCGGCGGCCAAAATCGGTCACATCCGTCGGCGTAGCATCCGGGTCAACCGGGCCGCCGATCAGGGTCAGCGAACGTGGCTGCGCCTTGGGATCCTGTTCGGCCAGATAGGCGGTGGCGGCCAGGGTCAGCGGCACCGGCTGGCACACTGCGACCACATGGGTTTCCGGGCCCATTTCACGCATGAAATCAACGAGGTATAGGGTGTAGTCTTCGACGTCAAATTTACCCGCAGAGACCGGGATGTCGCGGGCATTGTGCCAGTCGGTGACATAGACTTCGCAGTTGACCATCAGCGATTTCACGGTCGAGCGCAGCAGGGTCGCGTAATGGCCGGACATCGGTGCCACCAGCAGGACTTTGCGAGGCTGTTCGGCGCGGCCGTTGACCTTGAAATGGATCAGGTCGCCAAAGGGGCGTTCGACCACAGTGTCAATATCGACCAGATGGTCCTTGCCGTCCTCGCAGGTGAAGGTGCGGATGCCCCAGTCGGGTTTGACGACCATGCGCTGGTAGGTGCGTTCCGTCACCTCGCCCCAGGCGGCCATCCAGCTTAGCATCGGGTTGGGCACGGCGGAAAAGGCTGGGTAAGAGGCCACTGATTGTGCTGTTGCGCCCATCCATTGGCTGGCGTTGCGCATGCTTTCCATCAGGTCGTATGTCATCATGTAGCGCATTAGTTGGCCTTCCTGTATTTTCTGCCCATTTTCGGCGCGAAAGTAATTTTATTTCGCCCTATCGGACCTTTCGTCGCTTTGCCGTAACATGGGCATGACGTTATTCTGCATAGCAGAAAAAGTGAAAGGGTTTCCTTAAAATGACAACAAACGATGAACTGAGCCATGGAATTTCGGCGGAACATGTTGATCAACTTAAGGAAAATATGGACCGCGTAGAAGTGCTTTCTAAGCGTCTGATCGACGCACTGTCACAAAAGCAACCACACAATCCGGCGCTGGATGGTCCGAATCAGGAGCTTTATGCACGTGCAGCAACCGCATATTGGGCTCAGGCACTGGAAAACCCCGCGAAACTTTTGGAACAGCAGTTGGAGTACTGGTCCAAATCGGTGATGAATTTCGCCGAAGCGCAGCATGTTTTGACCCGCGACACCGAGGAAGAGACCCCAAAACCTGCCGATCGCCGCTTTGCCAATCCGATGTGGCAGAGCAACCCTTATTTCCAGTTCATCAAAGACCAATACCTGACCAACGCCACCACCATCCGCGAAGCGGTGGATGCGGTGGACGGGTTGTCGCGCAAAGACAAACAGCGGCTGACCTACTTTGCCGATCAGATCGTCGACATGATGGCACCGGTCAATTTCCTGCCGACCAATCCGGACGCCCTGGAGAAAGCGGTTGAAACCGAAGGCCAGTCGCTGATCGATGGGCTGGAGAATCTTGTCGCGGATCTGGAAGCCAACAACGGCGAGCTGGTGGTGCGCCTTGCTGACGAGGACGCCTTTGAGATCGGCACCAATATTGCCACCAGCCCTGGTGAGGTGGTCTTTCGCAATCGGATGATGGAGCTGATCCAGTACAGCCCGTCGACCGAGACCGTCTATGAGACCCCGATCGTTCTGTTCCCGCCGTGGATCAACAAGTTCTACATCCTCGATCTGAAGGCACAGAACAGCATGATCAAATGGGTGACTGATCAGGGTTACACGATATTTGTGGTCTCCTGGCTGAACCCGGACGAGAGCGACGCCGATATCGGTCTGGAGGAGTATATCGAGGACGGCTATCTGACCGCCTTTGATGTGGTCAAGAAGATCTGCAATGTGAAGCAGGTGAACGCTGTGGGTTATTGCATTGCCGGCACCACGCTGGGGCTGACCCTGTCATTGCTGAAACAGCGCGGCGACAAGACGGTGAAATCGGCGACCTTCTTCACCGCGCTCACCGATTTTTCCGATCAGGGCGAATTCACCCCCTTCCTGCAGGATGATTTCATCGACGGGATCGAGGATCAGGTGAATGCGGATGGCATCCTGAAATCATGGATCATGGCGCGGACCTTCTCGTTCCTGCGTTCCAAAGATCTGATTTATGGGCCGGCGATCCGCAGTTACATGATGGGGCAGACACCGCCGGCCTTTGATCTGCTCTATTGGAATGGCGATGGCGCCAACCTGCCGGGCAAGATGGCGGTGCAATATCTGCGTGGGCTTTGCCAGCGAAATGAATTCACCGAAGGCGGGTTTGATCTGCTGGGTCATACGCTGCATGTGAAAGACGTCGATGTGCCGCTGATGTCGATCACCTGCGAGACGGATCACATCGCCGCCTGGAAGGATTGCTATCGCGGTGTGCAAAACATGGGGTCGCGCTCCAAGACCTTTGTTGTGTCGCAGTCGGGCCATATCGCCGGCATCGTCAATCCACCCTCCAAGAAGAAATATGGTCACTACACCAACACTGACCTGAAGGCTGACGCCGACACTTGGATGAAAGAGGCCGATTTCAGTGAAGGCAGCTGGTGGCCGCGTTGGGATGGCTGGCTGAAAAAGCGCTCTGGCAAGCAGATCCCGGCCCGTGAGCCCGGCGATTCGCAGTTCAAACCCATTGCCCCGGCGCCCGGAACCTATGTGAAGGTCAAGGCAGTCCGTTGAAAATAAACGGAAACGCAATTTATTCTGCATTGCAGCATGAAAAAACTTGAAATGCTGCAATGCAGAAAGCATATTGGTCTCAAGCTGATAAACGGGATGGTCCCGCGCACAGCGAGTTTAGGATTGTACAAATGGCCAAGACCCAAGACTTCACCGCTGTCATGAAAGATATGATGGGCGCGTTCCCGGTAGACACCGGCGCAATGGAAGATACGTTCAAGAACACCGCAGCTCTGAACGAGAAGCTGACTTCGGTTGCTCTGGACGCAGCTGGCAAATCGGCTGAGATCTCCAACAAATGGGCCACTGAAACTCTGGCCAAACTGGCTGACGTTTCCAAAGCCAAGGCAGAGCCTGCTGACTACGCCAAGGCCGCCACTGATTTCGCTTCTGCCTCTGCAGAAGTTGCTGCCGAAAACATGGCTGCCTTCGCCGAAATCGCCAAAAAAGTTCAGATGGACACTGTTGAGCTGCTGATGGCTGCTGGCAAAGAAGCTGGCGAAGAAGCCACTGCTGCTGTCAAAAAGGCCACCGACGACGTGACCGCCGCTGCCAAGAAAGCAGCAACCGCCAAGTAAGGCGATGTGATTTCCGGCGCCTTACCTCCTCCCTAGAGGTGCCCGGACCAGAAAGGCAGGCCATCGCGGCCTGCCTTTTTCTGTTTTTGCCCTTCGGCAGCACGGCGGACTTTCTTTTTCTTCTGCGCTCGCATAGGCTTTGCTGCAGCGCATCATTTGGGGGAGAACACCATGGCCGATCAGGAAAAATCTTTGCTGATCAAACGGTATGCCAGTCGGCGTTTGTATAATACGGAAACCAGCGACTACGTCACGCTGGAGGATATCGCGGGCTTTATCCGCGACGGGCGCGAAGTGCAGATCGTCGATCTGAAATCCGGGGATGACCTGACGCGCCAATACCTGCTGCAGATCATTGCTGAACACGAAAGCCGCGGTGAAAACGTGCTGCCGGTGAATGTGCTGAATGATCTGGTGCGCAGCTATATGATTCCCGGTGGCGGAGTGATGCCGCAGTTCCTGCAGACCTCATTTGACATGCTGCGCGAAAGCCAGTCGCAGATGATGGAGAACATGAGCTCGATCAACCCAATGTCCAAAGTGCCGGGGTTCGAAGCGCTGCAAGCCCAACAGGAAGCCTTCATGAAGGCAATGACTGGTGGCATGGGCGCAGGCTGGACCGGTGGTGCGGCCAAGCCCGAGGAGAAATCCGAGGGCGGCGAGGATCTTGACGATATCAAGAAACAGCTGGCCGAGCTTCAGGACAAACTGTCCAAGCTGAAGTGATCTGCGGATAGAATGTCTGAGACGCAAAAAGCCCCGGTTTTACCGGGGCTTTGTTGTTTCAAGCGGCTGCCTTGCCTTTGACCTTGGCCATGGCACCCAGCAGAATATCGGCGATCACATCCAGCTCGGCGCGGGTCAGCCGCACCGGCAGCCGCACATCGCAGGCTTTCATCAGCATCGCACGGGTCTGCGGCAGTGCAGGGATTTCTCTCATGAACTGCCAGTTCCAAAAGGCGCGGGCGTTGTCGTCTGACAGGCCAAAGACCTGCACTTTAACGCCGAGCTCTGCCGCTTCCTTGGCAAAGGAACGGGTCTCTTCTTCGCTCAATCCTTCGAGGTTGAACTGGATCGAATCCGGAGCGCGCTGTTCCGGTCCCAGCGGGGCAGGCACGTCGATGAAGGGCGATGTGTTCAGCCGCGCGGCCACATAGTCGTGGTTCTGCAACCCGTCGCGCACACGGCGGGCCAGCTCCGGGATCTGCGGGCGAATGACTGCGGCCGACAGGTTCGACATGCGCAGATTATAAAGTGGTAGCTGGTTTTGCCATTTGGCAAAGGCCACCGCCAAGTCGGGATCAGTGCCGCCACTGTGTTTCTGCCAGTTGTGCTCATATGCGCCGGACATGATCACCGCGCGGGCCACCAGATCCGCATCGTTCGTGATCAGGATACCGCCTTCGCCGGCGTTCAGCATCTTGTAGGACTGGAACGAGAAACAGCCGACCCGACCCAGGGTGCCAATATTGCCGCCATGCCATGTGGTGCCCAATGAGTGCGCCGCGTCCTCGACCACTGGTATATTGCGGGCATCGCATAGGCGCATGATTGCATCCATGTCGGATGTATGGCCGCGCATATGGCTGATGATCACCGCCTGGATGTCCTGCTCCAGCTTGGTCGCAAAATCCGCCATGTCGATGCGGTAATTGTCACCAACCTCGCAAAGCACCGGAATACAGTCGGCATGCACCACCGAGGAGGGCACAGCGGCAAAGGTGAATCCGGGGATCAGCACCCGCGCGTCGCGGGGCAGGCCAAGTGCCTTCAGCGACAGAAACAGGGCGGCCGAACAGGAGGACACAGCCAGCGCGTATTTGCTGCCCATCAGCGCGGCAAACTCTGTCTCTAGGAGAGTGACCGGCGCGTTTTCAGGCGCCGTATAGCGGAAGAGATCGCCCGATTGCATCAGCGCGTCAATCGCCTCGCGGGCGGCGGCAGGGATGGGTTCTGCGTCATGAACGTTGGGTGGCAGCGTCATATTTCAAAATCCTGAATTCATTATTTCAATAATGTAAATCAGTGGCGCGACCATGCCAAGAAAAACCCACCCCGCGAAATGCAGGATGGGCGAAATTTCACACAACTGTTGCGTTTGGTCGGCGGCTTATAGCCCAAGCCGGTCGCGCAGGGCATACCAGGTCATCGCCAGTACCAGCAGCGGTGACCGCAAGGCGGCTCCGCCCGGAAAGGCCGGGACAGGAATGCGTGACATTGTGTCAAACCCGTCCGTCTCTCCGGCGATGGCCAGGGCCATCAGCTGGCCGGCATGGGTGGCAGTGCCCACCCCGTGGCCAGAATAGCCCGAGGCAGAGAGAATGTTCGGCGCAACCCGCGCCACATAGGGCAGGCGCTTCATGGTGATCGCCAATGTGCCGCCCCAGGCGTAGTCGATCTTCACGTCGTCCAGATGTGGGAAAATTTCCAGCATCGGTTTGCGCACCTTGGCCTTCAGATCGGCAGGGAAACGGTAGCCATAGCTTTCACCGCCACCAAACAACAGACGCTGGTCATGGGACAGGCGGAAGTAATTGATCACGAAACGGCTGTCGGCAATGGCCACATCACGGGCCAGTACCTTGGCGATCTCGTCGCCCAGCGGCTCGGTTGCGGCCACAAAATTGTTGATCGGCATGACACGGGCGGCGACCTGTTTGTTCAACCCGCCCAGATAGCCATTGCAGGCAAGGATCAGATGATCCGCTGTCACCGTACCGCACTCGGTCTTCACCTTGACCTTGGCACCTTCCTCGATGTCCAGAACTTCGCTTTCATCATGCAGGCTGGCACCGGCGGCGGCGGCTGCCTCGGCCAGACCAATAGCCAGGTTCAGCGGGTGCAGATGGCCCGCGCCCATATCCAGCACGCCGCCCTTATAGTCGGGCGAGGGGCAGATGGCGTGGCAGGCGTCCTGATCCAGCACCTCCAGCTGATCATAGCCGTAGTGCTTGTGCAGGTGTTCAGCGTATTCGTGCAGGTGGCGGACTTCGCTGTCAGACGATCCAGTCCAGGCCACGCCCGGTTTCAGGTGGCAGTCGATCTTGTGTTTGGCAACCAAATCCTTGACCAGATCCTTACTGTCTTCGCCCAGCTGCCAAAGCTTTTGCGCCTCGCCCATGCCAAACATGGATTCCAGCGTGTCCTGCTCCTGCCGCTGGCCGCTGCCCAGCTGGCCGCCATTGCGCCCCGAGGCACCAAATCCAACCCGGTGCGCCTCCAGCAGCACAACGGAACGGCCCGCTTCGGCAAGATGCAGCGCTGCCGACAGGCCGGTATAGCCGCCGCCAACGATACAGACATCTGCCGTCACATCGCCCTGAAGTGCGGGGAAGGGCGCCAGCGGCGTCGCGGTGGCCGCATACCAGCTGTCGGGGTATTTCCCCTTGGTGTCATTTGCATATAGCAGGTTCAAAGCCATTGCTTCCCCCATGCGTTTGCGGGTCGCCCGCGCACTGCGGGGACCTCTGGTTTCTTCTTTTGATAAATACTCAACTGCGCTGCCACCCGCACCGGGCGGGCGGCAGGCATTTGATCAGACGTTCAGCAGCAGATGCTCGCGTTCCCAGGGGGAGATCACCTGAAGGAACTCGTCATATTCGGCGCGTTTCACGATCGAATAGACACGGGCAAAGTCCGGCCCCAACACCTCGTGCAGCGCCTCATTGGCGTCAAACAGATCCAGTGCGTCGCCCATCACCCGCGGCAGGTCTTCCTCGGCGTCATAAGCGTCGCCTTTGAATTCCTCAGACGGTTTGCATTTCTCCATCAGGCCAAGATAGCCGCAGGCCAGCGACACGGCGATGCCCAGATAGGGGTTGCAGTCCATGCCTGCGAGACGGTTTTCCACCCGGCGCGCCGAGGGGCCAGACAGCGGCACGCGAATACCGGTGGTGCGGTTGTCCTGCGCCCAGGAGAGGTTGATGGGCGCGGCGTGGTCTTTCACGTAGCGGCGGTAGGAGTTCACATAGGGTGCCATCACCGCAATGGAGGCGGGCACATATTTCTGCATGCCGCCGATGTAGTTATAGAAGGCTTCGGTCGGCTTGCCGTCATCATCCGAGAAGATGTTCTTGCCGGTTTTTGCGTCCAGCACCGAATGGTGAATATGCATGGCTGAGCCGGGCTCATCGGCAATAGGCTTGGCCATGAAAGTGGCATAGCAATCGTGACGCAGCGCCGCTTCGCGGATCAAGCGCTTGAAGTAGAACACCTCATCTGCCAGCTTCACCGGATCCCCATGCACAAGGTTGATTTCCAGCTGGCCGGCGCCGCCTTCCTGGGTGATGCCGTCGATCTCAAACCCCTGCGCTTCGGCGAAATCATAGATGTCGTCGATGACGGGGCCGAACTCATCCACGGCCGTCATGGAATAGGCCTGACGCGCCGCTGCCGGGCGGCCAGAGCGGCCCATCATCGGTTTGATTTCCTGCAGCGGATCGGTGTTGCGGGCGACCAGATAAAACTCCATTTCCGGCGCCACCACCGGCGTCCAGCCCTTGGCTTTGTACAGATCCACCACCCGCTTCAGCACGTTACGCGGGCTGTAGGGAATAGGTTCGCCTGCGGTGTTGAACGCATCGTGGATCACCTGCAGCGTCCAGTCCCCGGTCCAGGGGGCTGCACTTGCGGTGGACATGTCCGGGCGCAGGGTCATGTCTTTTTCGATGAAACCATCCTCGCCTGCGGCCTCTCCCCAGTCCCCGGTGATGGTCTGGTAGAAGATGCTGTCGGGCAGGTGGAAATAGTCCTGACGGGCAAATTTCGACGCTGGCACTGCCTTACCCCGGGCAATGCCCGGGAGGTCCGAGATAACGCATTCAACCTCGTCGAGACGACGGCCCTCCAGATAGGTTTTGGCTGCTTCGGGAAGGGCGTCGATCCAGGCGGACATCAGGTCCTCTCTTTCTTAAAAAACTCGACTAGGTAGGTTGCGATTTCAGGGTTATCTACGGGGGTATTCAACTTGGTTGTGGCGTCATCCAACAGCGCGTCGGGCACCACGCCGCGCCCACGCTGTTCGATCAGGCCACGGATGAATTCATTGGAGAATTCAGGGTGGGGCTGAACAGTCCAGATGGTGTCTCCATAGGCCAGCATGGCGGCCTTGCAATGGGCGTTTGAACCGACGATTTCCGCGCCTTCGGGCAGTTCAACCACCTGATCCTGATGCCAGGCATTGAGCGATATCTCCTTGCCCTGCCAGTCATAGGTGGTGCGGCCCACCGCCCAGCCGCCATTGAATTTCTCGACTTTGCCACCCAGTGCCTGCGCAATGATCTGATGGCCAAAGCAGATGCCGGCCATCGGCTTTCCTTTGGCATGGATCTCGCGGATCAGCTTTTCCAGTGGCGGGATCCAGGCGTGATCCTCGTAGGCGCCGTGTTTGGAGCCGGTGATGATCCAGCCATCCGCATCTCCGGTGCCCGTTGGGAAGATTCCGTCGACAACGCTGAAGGTTTCGAAGTCGAAGCCACTGTTGGCGAGCAGAAGCTCAAACATCTGGCCGTAGTTGCCGATGGAGCCCATCAGCCCCTCGGGGGAGTGGCCGGTTTGCAGGATACCGATTTTCATGATTCACCAAATTTGATCAAATCGAACGTAGCTGAGGGATTTCGAACTGGCAAGGGGGTCAGACTGCCTCCAATAGCGACAGCCAGTGGCTGTCTGCCGGACGTGTGGCGAACTCGGCCAGCTCCTGGCGTTTGGTGCTGACAAGGTTGCGGATCAGCATTGCAGGCAGGATGCGGGCAATCAGCGGATCTGCCTCGAATGTGTCGATGGCGGCGCCCCAGTCAGGCGCCAGCTGCGGCAGGTCTTCGATCTCATAGGCATTGCCGGTGATCGGGGCAGGCGGCTGCATGGCATCCTCGATACCGATGAGGGCTGCGCCCAACACGGTGGCCAGCATCAGATAGGGGTTGATATCACCGCCCGCCACACGGTGTTCGATCCGCCGTGCAGCTGCGGCCCCGCCGGGAATACGGATGGCCGATGTGCGGTTCTCATAACCCCAAGCCGCGCCAGTGGGGGCATGGGCCGAGGGCACCAGCCGGTTGTAGGAATTCACATTGGGCGCAAAGATCAGCGTCGAGGCTGGCATGGCGGCAAGGCAACCGGCCACCGCGTGGCGCAGCAGGTCAGATCCTTCCTCGGTGCCATCGTTGAAGATGTTGTTGCCCTCGGCATCGATCACCGAGAAATGCACATGCATGCCATTGCCGGCCTCATCGCCAAAGGGTTTGGCCATGAAAGTGGCAGCAAAGCCGTGTTTGCGCGCCGTGCCATAGACCAACGCCTTGAACAACCAGGCATCATCGGCCGCGGTCAGCGCATCCTGATGGTTGAGGTTGACCTCAAACTGGCCGAGCCCGGCCTCGGAAATGGCGGCCTGCGCGGGGATTCCCATGGCTGCGGCACCATCGTAGAGATCGGTGAAGAAGGCGTCGAAGGCATCCAGTTCAGCCAGCGACAGCACCGATTGCTGGTCCAGCACCCGGCCGGTCAGCGGGTTCACCGGTGGCCTCGGCGCCGCCCCGGTGGCATCGACGAGGTTGAATTCCATCTCGGTGGCGGCAATGACAGTCCAGCCACGCTCCGTATAGCGCTCCAGCACATGCTCCAGCACATTGCGCGGATCGCCCATGAAGGGGCTGCCGTCCTCATTGTGCATCACCATCGGCACCAGCGCGGTTTCCCGTGCCAGCCACGGCATTGGCACCGCGCTGCGCGAGGTGGGCATCAGGATGCCGTCTGCATCGCCGGTCTCAAACACCAGCGGGCTGTTTTCGATATCGCGGCCCCAGATGTCGACGTTCAGCGCCGACAGCGGCATCCGGGCAGAGCCATTGCCCAGCTTGCCCGCCATGTCAGCAGGCAGGCGCTTGCCGCGCATCTGGCCGTTGAGATCGCAGGCGGCAATTCGGATTGTGCTAAGGCTGGACAGGTCCATGAGGGGCTCCATTGGTCGTTGCCCATAGTAGAGACTCCGCCGCAGCGTTTGGCAAGATAATTTGATCAAAAAAATCAAAACCCTGATTTTCCTGGATGAGAGAGGCGAACATGCTTTGAAAACAAGAGGATTTTGGATGGTCAGCGCAAAGAAAAAGGCGCCGATACGGGCGCCTTTCACTGTGATTGATCATGTTTCGCCTGCTAGCGGATCACATTCATCCTGAATTTGAACTTCTGCTGCTGCATTTTCGGGAGATGACGGTTCAGCCGTTTGTTCACCATTCCAAAACAGCCAATGATCACCAGCGTTAGCAGGATGAAGTAGAAGGCCAGGATCGGATAGGGGACGAAGGGGTTGAAGGTCTTGTCCGCAAAATAAGAGGCGTAGTAAAGCGCGTCGCCCTTTTGCCGCCAGGCTGGAAACCCTGAGAAGAACACCAGCGTTGTCGCGTGAAAAAGGAAAATCGCTTCATTGGTATAGGAGGGCCATGCCAGACGCATCATGGTCGGCCAAGTGATGCGCCGGAAACGCCGCCATCCGGTCAGGCCATAGGCGTCAGCGGCCTCCATGTCGCCCTTGGGGACCGATTGCAGCGCGCCATAGAAGATTTCGCCGGTGTAGGCGGCGGTATTGCAGAACAACACCAGCAGCGCGCCCAGCCATGCCGAAGTGAAAGAGCCAAAAAAGGGTGAGCTGCCTTTGAGGCTCTGGAACAGGAAATAGGCAAAGAAGAACTGGATGAATAGCGGCGAGCCGCGGAACAGGAAGATGAACCATTCCGACGGTTTGCGCAGCCAAGTGTTTTTGGAGGCTTTGCCAAGGGCCAGCGCATTGGCGAGGAAAAAGCCCAGGGTGACGGCGAATAGGCCAAAATAGATATTCCAGATCATGCCGGAGCCGATCAGGGTGAACTGCTGGCACAGGGTGAAATCGCTGCGCGGCAGCAGCCGTTCACCAATGCCGATGGAACGCAGGGCATAGTCCTGAATGGTTGCGATACAGCTCATGCCGCTTTCCTCTGCGCTTCGCCTGCAAGGGTCGCCTGGCCACGCGACAGGCGCGCCATGATGCGGTCAAGAACCTTTTCGGACACCCGCGTGAAGCCGAGATAGAACACCAGCAACCCGAGGAAATACCAGACCCGCCAGTCGCCATGCGGGTAATCCGAGAAGCGCGCGGTTTTGGATCCACCCAGCTCGCGGGCCCAATAGACGATATCTTCGACGCCGAGCAGGAACAAAAGCGGTGTCGCCTTGATCAGCACCATCCAGAGGTTGCCAAGGCCGGGCAGGGCATAGACCCACATCTGCGGCACCAGCACGCGGCGGAAAATTTGCCGCCGGTTCATGCCATAGGCCGAAGCGGTTTCGATCTGCCCATGCGGCACCGAGGCCATGGCCCCGTAGAGTACATTGGCGGCAAAAGCGCCAAAAACGATGGCAAAAGTCAGTGCCGCCAGTAGAAAGCCATAGACCTCATGCATCCACTGCGGATCGGTGCCAAGCGGCAGTTTGGCGGCGGAACAGACCAGAAAATCATTGCCCTGGCGGATCGGTTCCGACCAGTCGGGGCATTTCACCTTGTGGCGGACCCACTCTAATGCCTGATCCAGGGCGATGACGAAGAACAGGAAGAACGCAATGTCGGGAACACCGCGCACAATTGAAATATAGGTCTTACCGAACAGCCGGACCGGCGCAATGTGATGGCGTGCAGCCACCGCTCCGCCAAAGCCGAACAAAAGCGCGGCAGGGCCGGTGATCGCAAGCAGCAGAAGGACCGTTCCAAAGGAATAGTAAAGCCCCATGTGCTTGCCTGTTGTCAGGTAACAGGACAGCCACTTGATGCCTTCAAGCGCTGCGGGATCTGAACAATAGGAAAAGATGACGGGCCTCGTGATGCTGGCGGTATTTGGGGTCGAAAGGGGGCCAATGGCCCCCTGACGTCGTCTTCAGGCTTTGCTGATTAGAACAGCTGCGCGCCCGGCAGCCATTTTTCGATCAGCGCGTTCAGAGTGCCGTCCGCCTTGACGGATTCGATTGCAACGTTGAACTTTTCGCGCAGCTCGTCGTCGCTTTCGCGTAGGCCAAGACCGATGCCTTCGCCCAGAACCACATCTTCAGCCGCCCAGAACAGATCTGCATCCTCGGAGACGAAGGGCTCCAGGTAGGATTTGTCGGCCAAAACCATGTCTGCTTCGCCGTTGCGGACAGCGGCCATCGCTTCTTCGGGGGTGGCGAATTCGACCAGCGTGGCGTCCAGGGTCGAAATGTGGCCCGCCTGAATGGTCGACGCCTGCGCTGCGATCACAGCACCTGAGATGTCCATGCCTTCGGCCAGACCTGCATAGGAAGAGGGGTCGGAGCGGACGTAGTTGGTGGTGAAGTCGATGACTTCTTCGCGCTCAGCGGTGATCGACATGCCGGCCATGATGGTGTCGTAGTTGCCGGAGGTCAGGTTGGGGATGATCGAATCCCACTCGTTGGTGACCCATTCGCAGGTCAGCTCTGCGCGCTTGCACAGCTCGTCGCCCAGCTCGCGCTCAAAGCCGTCCACTTCGCCGGCGTCATTGAGGAAGTTATACGGAGGGTAGGCGCCCTCGGTGCCCATGCGGACAACATCAGCCATTGCAAAGCTGGCGGTCATGGCCAGAGCAGCGGTGCCAAGAAGCAGAGTTTTCATGTGTTTCTCCCGTGGTTTTTCGATCTTAAGTGGTCGGTGTTGGGTCTACTGGCGCGTCGAGGACAGGAACTGCTGCAGACGCGGTGATACGGTGTTGCCGATCACGGCATCCGGACTGCCTTCTTCTTCGATCAGGCCTTTGTGCAGGAAAATGATGTGGTTGGACACATCAGCTGCCAGTTTCATATCGTGGGTCACGATCATCATGGTGCGGCCTTCGGCGGCCAGATCCTTTATCACCTTGATGACTTCCTGTTCCAGCTCGGGGTCGAGTGCCGATGTCGGCTCATCGAACAACAGTGCCTCTGGCTCCATGCACAGGGCGCGGGCGATTGCCGCGCGCTGTTGCTGGCCACCGGACAGCTGGGCCGGGTAGAAATCGCATTTGTCACCGATGCCGACCTTTTCCAGGTACTGGCGGGCCTTGTCTTCCACCTCTTGTTGGTCACGGCCCAGAACGGTGACGGGTGCTTCCATCACATTTTCAAGAATGGTCATATGCGACCAAAGGTTGAATTGCTGGAAGACCATGGACAGGTTGGTGCGGATTCGGGTCACCTGCTTGGCGTCTTTCGGCACCCGGTTCACCCCGGAACCACGCCAGGTGATGGGTTCGCCTTTGAACAGGATTTCGCCTTGCTGGCTGTCTTCCAATAGGTTGCAGCAGCGCAACAACGTGGATTTGCCCGACCCGGACGAGCCGATCAGCGAGACAACATCGCCCCGGTGGGCCGACACGTCGACTCCTTTGAGCACTTCGAGATCGCCATAGGATTTGTGCAAGCCGCGGATTTCGAGAACTGGGGTGCTGTCAGACACGGGTATCAGGATCCATCATTTTTTAGGTAGCGACAGTATTGGACCAATAAATCGCCGCATTGCAACGTGCAAAGCGGACATGCGGCAATTGGATGTTACGTTTTGACCGCGAATTGCTCCATTTCGGAACGTAATGGCGGTTCCGTTGCGATGGGGTTAACCCTCTGAGCAGGGCGGCCAGACCCGAGACCGTCGCTTTGGCGCATGGCGCAGCAGAATCGTTGGAACGGGATCGATGGGGATCGCGCCCCATTCTGGGCATTTCCGGCCTGAGCGGTCCGGGTGCCGGTGGGGCAAAAATCTGCTGTGTAGATTGCGGGCGGGCAGCCCAATCCGTGGGCTTTATGGAGCCAGGCCACAGGTTTCGCGCTGTCTGAGCATGCGGCGCAACCGGCATGAAACCCCGACGGGAAGATCAGGTCTGCCGCTTCGCTCCACAGCCTCAGGCGGCGGGGATGAGGTCAGCCGGAGAGGGCGGGGTGGGGATCGCAAGATAGTCTTGTGCCGGGATGCGCACTAGCCCCTTCAGATGCAAAAGCGCCCGGTCTTTTGGCTCCAGCGCGCGGATGGCAATGTCGATCGCGTCGGCGATTTCTGCGGCATTGCGTCCCAGCGCAGTGATGAAAGGCAGGGTCGGGGTTGGCTCCGTCTGCGCGATCACTGTCAGCGCATCGGTGAAACGGTCATAGGTCTTCAGCATTTCCCAGGTCAGAGCGTCCAGCGCGGCAAAATCGGCGCGCCCTTCCGCCACAGCGCGGGCCGAGGCCGCATGGCCGCCGCTTTGTACCAAAGAGCCGGGGCGCAGGCCCTGCGATTGCAAGTGGGTCATTGGCGCGGCCCAGCCAGACTGCGACAGGTCGTCATTATAGGCCATGCGAAGCCCGTCAAAGGCGGCAAGCGAGGTGTCGGCCGCGTCTGCGCGGGCCACAAGAATGCTGCGGTAATAGCCGGGCGGGCAGCTGTCGAGCCCGTAGTCGGGGGTGCCAATCAGCTGTACGTTGCCGTGCAGGCGGGTGCGATAAGGCATGCCGCAGGTCTGCGAGAACAGCAGATCTGGGCTGTTCCAGACCGGCCAGTAATCAGCCAGCCCGCGGGTCAGACTGTCCGGTCCATAGCCCAGTTGGGTCTTGATTGCAGTCCAGAAACGATCATTCGCCGCCGCGGTTTCGGGGCGGTCGTACATGCCAAGATGGGCAATCACTGTTGTTTTTCCACTCGCTGTCGCGCCTTGGCGCTTTCCACATCGGAGACCCCTAGCAGATTGGAGGCCAGCCGCAGCAATGCGTCCTCGCTGGAATCGCGCTCACCATCGGCCAGTGCCACCTGCCACAGGGCTTCGACCACGCCAATGCGCTCGTCCAGTTCAACCGCATCTTTGATGGCGCGGGTAAAGCGGACGGTGTCCGGCGCCTCGGCCTCCATCGCTTCGGCCTGTTCGCGCAGGATGATGGCGCTGCCGATGTCCAGCCCATAGCGGGCCTGATTGATGCGGTCGATGCGGTCTGCCTCGACGTCGGCATAGTTGTGATCCGAGCGGGCAATGCGCACCAAAAGTGCGCAGAGCGCCAGCCGAGAGTCTTCGCCGCCAACACGGGCGGGGGCCGGCTCCAACAGCCGGTTCAGCAGTTCTTTGAACATCAGTCTTCTCCGGCTGCCGCAGCAGATTTTTTGCGGGCGCGTTCATGGGCCCGGTCGCTGTCTATCACGCTCAGCCCCATCGCCTTGCGCGCGTCTTCGACGATACGGATTTCACCTTCACCTTCATTGCCGTCGGCCAGCACCACTTCCCACAGCGCATCCAGCGCCGCCAGACGTTCCTCCAGACCGGTGGTCTCGCGGATCAGCCTGCCGAAAGTATCGGTTTCCGGCGCAGCAGAGTGCAGTTTTTCACAGGTGGCGCGCACCTTGGCGGCCTCAAGCGCATTGTGCTGATAGAGCCGCGCCAGAATGCGGTCGATCAGGCTGATCTCCTCAACCTGATAGCTGCGATCAGACTTGGCCACCCGCACCAGCAAGGCCCCCAGTGCCAGTTCGGCATCCGGATCGGGGAGCGCCGGCGGCTCCGGTGGGCGAAAGGCCGCAAAAAACTTTTTCAACATAGGCATTTAATACACCCCTGATTGAGTAATGCCAACAGATAGCTACCCAGTGTAGCCCTCGACGATTGCCAGATCGCCATTGGAGACCGGATCGCGCAGCGCCTTGGCATCCTGATAAGCAACCGAAGCATAACAGGCCTTGGCCGTGGCGAGATCCTTGAATTCGAGGACTACGGTCCGCGACCGTATCTCACCTTCGACAACATCCTGCGCGCCGCCACGGATTAAGAACTGCGCTCCGTACTCGGCAAATGCCACCCCATTGGCGGCAATATAGTCCTTGTAGCGGTCCATGTCGTGCACATCCACATGCGCAACCCAGTAGCCTTTCGGCATGCCCATCTCCCCAACGGTTGTCTTTCCGGCAGGCTGGCCCAGAACCGTCGGCTTTGCAATGGGCCTGCAGCGCAGAAATTCCCCGCTACGATGTCAGGCGATGCAGCGCCGAAACCGTAAAAGTGGATCGGCAGGAAAAACGCCTGCCGCGGGGGCAGGCGTTTTCAATCATTTGCGGGCGGATCAGCCGATTTCGGCAAGGCGCGCAAGCGCGTCTTTCACCTTGGCTTCTTCCTCTTCGCGCAAGGCCAGATTGGCGCGGGCTTCGGCGACCACCTCTTCCGGGGCCGAGGCCGCGAACTTGGGGTTCTTCAACCGACCGCGCAACCCGCCCAACTCCTTGGCCAACTTGCCGAGGTTCTTTTCCTGACGCGCTTTTTCGGCAGCCACATCAATGATGTCGGCCAGTGGCAGCGCAAAGGAAGCGCCGGGGGCAGGGATCGAGATGCAGCCCTTGGGCAGATCTTGCGCGTGGGTCAGGCTTTCGATGCGGGCAAAGCGCTGGATCAGCGCGCCGTTGCGATCCCAGTAGGACTGACCAGCGGCGTCAATTTCCGTCACCAGCATTGGCACGATGGAGCCTGCTGGCACGTTCAGCTGGGCACGGGCAGAGCGCACATTGTCGATCACTGCGATGACCCAGTTCATCTCTGCCTCAGCCTCGGCGTCCACCAGATCAGCGGCTGTATAGGTCGGCCATGCGGCATGGGCCAGCATGTCGCCAGCAGCGCCAGAGGCAAAGCCACGGCCTTCGGTCACATTCCAGATCTCTTCCGTCACGAAAGGCATGATCGGGTGCATCAGGATCAGCGCCTGATCGATGGCCCATGCGTAAGTCGCCTGGGTTTCGTCCTTGGCCGCCTGTTCGCCGTCGTGGAACACCGGCTTGGTGAATTCCAGATAGCGCGCACAAAAGGTGTTCCAGAAGAAGGAATAAAGCGCATTGGCGGCGTCGTTGAAGCGGAAGGCCTCGAACGCTTCGTCCACCTCTTCACGCACTTTGGCGACCTCACCAACGATCCAGCGGTTCAGCGGCAGGGTGGTTTTCGGCGGCTCGGCACCGCGTGTCGCACTGAAGGCATCAATCTGGCTGTCGCCATAGGAGGACGCCTGCCAGATCTTGGTGACGAAGTTCCGGTAGCCTTCGATCCGCTTCATGTCCAGCTTCAGCACGCCGCCAAGCGAGGCCATGGCCGCATTAGTGAAGCGCAGCGCATCGGCACCGTATTCGTCAATGATCTCCAGCGGGTCGACCACGTTGCCGGTGGATTTCGACATCTTCTTGCCCTTGGCATCGCGCACGAGGCCGTGGAGGTAGACGGTGTCAAACGGGATCTGGTCCACAACGGCGAGCTGCATCATCATCATCCGCGCGACCCAGAAGAACAGGATGTCCTGCCCAGTCACCAAGGTCGAGGTCGGGAAGTACTTCTGCATCTCCGCCGTGTTTTCCGGCCAGCCCAGCGTGCCGATCGGCCAGAGGCCGGAGGAGAACCAGGTGTCCAGCACGTCGGGATCGCGCCAGAGACCGTGCGCGGTCTGCTGTACGTGGAACTTGCCATCTTCTGCACCGGGGTTCTGATTAGGCCCTTTGGGGCCAGTTTCACCCTCAAACAGAACTGGCAGTCCATCATCGTAGTAAGCCTCTGCTGCCTTCCGAGCTTCTTTCTCGGATGTTGCACAGAAGGCCTTCGGTTCCATGATCCGGGACGGATCGGCGAGGCGATCAGCGGCGTTCTTCGCGCCGTACCACACTGGGATCTGGTGACCCCACCAGAGCTGGCGCGAGATGCACCAGGGCTCGATGTTTTCCAGCCAGTGGTAATAGGTCTTCTCGCCGCTCTCCGGCAGGATCTTCACGGTGCCGTCTTTCACCGCGTCCAGCGCCGGGCCGACGATTTTCTCCGCATCAACAAACCACTGGTCGGTCAGCATCGGTTCGATCACCACTTTGGAGCGATCCCCAAAAGGCTGCATGATCGGTTTGTTTTCGACCATCGGCACGGTCTCGGCCACTTCGGACTCGTTGCCGTCTTCGTCTTTGACCGTCTTGGTGATGGTCTCCATCACGGCCAAACCTTCGGCGGTGATGTCGGCGACCACGCGCTTGCGGGCCTCGAAGCGGTCGAGACCGCGGTATTCTTCGGGCACCAGGTTCATTCCCGCGATCAACGCCTCGGTGAACTTCGTCTCGCCATTGGCGATGGCCTGCGCGGTGGCGGCTTCCTTAGCATAGGGCGCGCCGTCGGCCCGCATGTTGGCCTTGGTGTCCATCAGGTTGTACATCGGGATGCCGCCGCGTTTGGCGACCTGATAGTCATTGAAATCATGCGCGCCGGTGATCTTCACCGCGCCAGACCCAAAGTCCTTGTCCGGATACTCGTCGGTGATGATCGGGATCAGGCGGCGCTGTTCTTTTGGGCCGACCGGGATTTCGCAGAGCATACCAACGATGGGCGCGTAACGCTCGTCCGAAGGATGCACCGCAACCGCGCCGTCGCCCAGCATGGTTTCGGGGCGGGTGGTGGCGATGGAGATGTAATCGCGTTCCTCGCGGAAGGTCACATTGCCGTCTTCATCTTTTTCCAAATACTCATATGTCGCACCATTGGCGAGCGGGTACTTGAAGTGCCACATGTGGCCGGGTGTTTCGATGTTTTCGACTTCCAGATCCGAGATCGCGGTCTCGAAATGCGGGTCCCAGTTTACCAGCCGCTTGCCGCGGTAGATCAGCCCCTTGTTATACATCTCCACAAAGACCTTGATGACGGCATCGTGGAAGTTGGGGGAGTTTTCGTGGCCAGTGCGCGTGTCACCGGCGGCACCTGCCATGGTAAAGGCCGTGCGGTCAAAATCACAGGAGGCGCCAAGGCGCTTCAGCTGGTTGATGATGGTCCCGCCGGACTGTTCTTTCCACTCCCAGATCTTGGCCAGAAAATCGGGCCGGTCAAAATCGGTGCGTTTCTTGCCCTCTTTGGCCAGCTCACGCTCAACCACCATCTGCGTCGCGATGCCTGCGTGGTCAGTGCCGGGCTGCCACAGGGTGTCAAAGCCCTGCATGCGTTTCCAGCGGATCAGAATGTCCTGCAGCGTGTTGTTGAACGCATGGCCCATATGCAGAACGCCGGTGACGTTCGGCGGCGGGATCATGATACAGTAGGAGGAAGCGCCCGGTTTGGCGTTTGCCCCTGCGGTGAAACAGCCTGCTTTTTCCCAAGCTTGGTAGAGGCGGCTCTCCGCCTCGGCTGCATTGAAGGATTTTTCCATCGCCATGCGTTCGGTCCTGCGGTCATCTAAAAAGGGTCGCGGGCACCCTTATCGAATGCGTGGCCAAAGGGGAAGCCGGGATTGCCGCCTGATGGCAGGCGGGGTCGGCTGTGGCGGGGCTTTCCGCGGTGCAAGGCCGCTAACCTGCGCCCCTGGCACCGCCCCCCGTCGCCGCGCCGGGTCGGATTTTCGCAAACGTTGACAGGCGAATGCGGATGACCGGTAGTGCCTTGGGCGCCTTCATCACCGGGGGCAATCTTTGCTTTATGCTGGCCGCGACCATGGGATTTGAGGCGGTTTAGGGAGTGGTTAACTATATTGGCGCGCGCTTCGTTACCTTATCGAAAGCATTTTGCGAAACCCTGAAGGTCACGAAGATGGGCCGTCAAATGGGGAACTCCAGGTGATTTCAGCAGCTGACAATCAGGTTGTCTATGACCTTCAGGGGCGTTTCTTCACGCTATCGTTTGACCTGTGTGACCTGCAGGCGATGGTGGACGATCCCGATCTTGGCCATACTTGTATAAAGGCGCCCTTTGCGGCGGGATCCATGGGGATGACGGACTGCTGCATGGCCGATCGGGCCGGGGCGCAGGTTAATGACGCAATTGCGGTGCCTAGCATCGCGCAGGAGAGCGGCGGTCGGCTGCACGGGTCGGCGCGTGCCCCTCTTAGACCTTGGAGAGCAATACGGGATGTTTCTGACGCGGTTCAGTAAACGGGTTATCGGATGGCTCGGCCGGCCTTTGCGGTCCGAGCATTCTGGCGAATCCAAGCCGCGCGGGCCGATGGCCCATGTGATCATTCTGGACGGCACAATGTCGACGCTGGAAGCAGGCCATGAAACCCATGCCGGCATGACCTATCGCCTGTGCCGCGAAATGGGCGGGCGGGTGTCCGTCTTCTATGAGGCCGGCGTGCAATGGACCAGCTGGAAAACCACGCTGGACGTGCTGATGGGGCGCGGCATCAACCGCCAGATCCGCCGGGCCTATGGTTATCTTGCCTCGCGCTATCGTCCGGGCGACCGGATCTACCTGATCGGCTATTCGCGCGGCGCTTATGCGGTGCGCTCGCTGGCTGGGGTGATCGACCGGGTGGGCCTGCTGAAGGCGGAACATGCCACCGTGCGCAATATCCGCACCGCTTACCGACACTATGAACGCAACGGTGAATGCAAGGTGACGCCCCAGTTCACTGCCGCCTTTTGTCATCAGGATGTGCAGATCGAAATGGTCGGCGTCTGGGACACGGTCAAGGCGCTTGGCCTGCGGCTGCCCCTCTTGTGGCGCTGGGCCGAGGCGCGCCATGCCTTTCACAACCATCAGCTGGGGCGGCACGTCAAAAACGGCTTTCACGCCGTGGCACTGGATGAAACCCGCGAAGTCTTTGAGCCGGTGCTCTGGGATTGCCCATCCGGCTGGCAGGGCCATGTGGAACAGGTCTGGTTTCGTGGTGCCCATGGCGACGTGGGCGGCCAGCTGGGCGGCTATGAGGTGGCCCGGCCCCTGTCCAATGTGTCGCTGATCTGGATGCTGGAGCGGGCCGAGGATTGCGGCCTACCGCTGCCGCTGGACTGGCGCATGCGCTTTTCGGTGAACCCGGCGGGGCCATCGGTTGGCACGTGGCGCGGTTGGGGTAAGATTTTTCTGCTGCGGGCCCGCCGCCGGGTCGGTCTGGACGCCAGCGAACGGTTGCATTGCAGTGTTGGTGGGACATCGCCGCAGGTCAAGGCGAAGGGCTGGCAGATGCTTGCCAAACCCGCGCCAAAACCAACAGCCTGCCTTGAGAATGCCGCCAAAGAAAGCGCATCCTGATCATGACCGCATAGCGAAGATCAGGCGACGTTTTCCAGCGCCACGTCCGGTGTGATGCCAAGGGCGAAACAGACGTCGCGGGTCAGCTCGGGCCGGTTCAGCGTATAGAAGTGCAACGCATCCGCACCGCCCTCGATCAGTTCAGAACACAGTTCAGAACACAGCGCTGTGGCCAACAGGTCTTCGCGGTCGTCACGCTCTGCCTTGGCAAACGCATCTTCCAGCCACTGCGGGACCTCAGTGCCGCAGCGTTTGGCGAAATTGCGGGTGCCCTTCCAGTTCTCGATTGGCAGGATGCCGGGGGTGAGTTTGGAGCCGTCGATGCCTGCTTTTTCGCATTTGTCACGGAAGCGGAAGAATGTTTCAGCTTCAAAAAAGAACTGGGTCAGCGCCTCATCGGCACCGGCATCCAGTTTGCGCTTCAGCCAGTCCACATCTGCCGTATCGCTGGCAGCCTCGGGGTGGCGGTCCGGATAGGCGCCCACCCGGATCGAGAAATCGCCGGTCTCTGCCAGCGCTTCGATCAGCTCAACCGAATTGGCGAACCCTTCGGGGTGAGGGGTGAACTGGCCGGCGCCCTTGGGCGGGTCGCCGCGCAGGGCCACAATTTCCGACACACCGGCTTCGGCAAACTGGTGGGCAATGGCCAGCGTTTCTTCACGGCTGGCATTCACGCAGGTCAGATGCGCCGCCACGTTCAGGCCAGAGGATTTGTGCAGGGTTGCCACCGCATCGCGGGTCAGATCCCGCGTGGTGCCACCGGCACCGTAGGTGACAGAGACAAAACGCGGTCCCAGCGGGGCGAGCACTTGAACCGTATCCCACAGCCGAAAAGACGCCTCCAGGTTCTGGGGAGGGAAAAACTCAAAAGAAATCCGGGGCGTCGTCATCATAGTCTCCATTTCGGGTTGCCCTCTTGTGGCATCCGGCCGGTTGTGAGACAACTTCATAATCTTCAAGAACAACATGAGCGAAATCGAATAATGCATATCGAATTCCGTCATCTTCGCAGCATCAAGGCCATTCACCAGGCCGGTGGTCTGGCGCGGGCGGCAGATCAGCTGAACATCACCCAAAGCGCGCTGAGTCATCAGATCAAAGGGCTGGAGGATCAGGCCGGGGTGGAGCTGTTCATCCGCAAGTCCAAGCCAATGAAGCTCTCGGCGGCGGGGCTGCGCCTGTTGCGGCTGGCAGAACAGGTGCTGCCGCAGATCGAAAGCATGCAGGCGGAATTCAGTGCGCTGCGGGATGGCAATACGGGCCGGATGCATATCGCCATCGAATGCCACGCCTGTTTCGAGTGGCTGTTTCCGGTGCTGGAAGGGTTCCGTCGCAACTGGCCGGATGTAGATGTGGATATTCGCCCCGGTCTTGCCTTTGACGCATTGCCCGCGCTGCAAAAGGAAGAGGTTGATCTGGTGGTGTCCTCGGATCCGGAGGTCATTCCGGGTGTCGAATTCATCGAATTGTTTGATTACGCACCGGTTTTTGTGGCTTCGGCCCTGCATCCGCTGGCAAAAAAACCCTTTATCGAGGCAGCGGATTTCGCCGATCAGACATTGATCACCTATCCGGTGGAAAAATCGCGGCTGGATATCTTCAGCCAGCTGCTGACCCCGGCAGGGGTGGAACCGCAGGCGATCCGTCAGGTGGAGCTGACAGCGGTGATCCTGTTGCTGGTAGCCTCAAACCGGGGCGTGTCGGTGCTGCCCGACTGGGTGGTGCGCGAGGTGAAATACTCCTCCGATTATGTCACCCGGCCACTGACCAAGGACGGTGTCACCCGCAGCCTCTATGCGGCGATCCGCAGCGAAGACCGTGACAAGCCTTATATGCAGGAGCTGATCCGGCTGGCGAAGGTTGAAGCCCGCAAGCTGCAGATGCAGTAACAGCTGTGGCCTGCTGCGTTGGGGAGCATCAATTTGGTGCCCCTACGCGCGCCATGCAACCGGGGCAGGGCCGCTATGCGATCTGTGTTAAGCGTGGATGGCTTTCACCCTTGGCAAGATGGGATCGGGGGCGTATAGGCACGGTTTGACCGACATCTCCCCGACCCCGACAGGAGCCTCTTATGATTGGCAGTGCAAATCTCAACATCATGCTGAAAGCCGCCCGCAAGGCAGGCCGTTCGCTGGTGAAGGACTTCCGCGAGGTGGAAAACCTGCAGGTTTCGGTGAAAGGCACGGCTGACTTTGTCACCAAGGCCGACATCGCGGCTGAGGCGATCCTGAAGGAAGAGCTGCTGGGCGCGCGTCCGACTTACGGTTGGCTGGCCGAAGAAGGTGGTGAGATCGAAGGCGAAGACCCGACCCGCCGCTGGATTGTTGACCCGCTGGACGGCACTACCAACTTCCTGCACGGCCTGCCGCATTGGGCGATCTCGATCGCGCTGGAGCATAAGGGCAAGATCGTGGCCGGTGTGGTCTTCGACCCTGCCAAAGACGAGATGTTCTTTGCCGAAAAAGGCGCTGGTGCCTGGATGAACGAGACCCGCATTCGTGTGTCTGGCCGGAACCGCATGATCGAAAGCATCTTTGCCACCGGCCTGCCGCATGCCGGGCGTAGCGATCTGCCGGAAACACTGCAGGATCTGGCGCGTCTGTCGCCTGCGGTTGCTGGTGTGCGTCGCTGGGGCGCGGCTGCGCTGGACATGGCCTATGTGGCGGCTGGCCGCTACGAAGGCTACTGGGAGCATCAGGTGAAAACTTGGGATGTGGCTGCCGGTATCATCATCGTGAAAGAAGCTGGCGGTCTGGTTGAAGCCATCGACCCGGAAAACAAAGTCGGCGAGGCAGCGGATGTGATCTGCGCCAACGAGCCGGTCTACGAGAAATTCGCAAAAGTCATCCGCGGCTGAGAGGGCCACTCCGGTGCTGAGGCACCGGTGCCTTCGACGGGGAGTGAGTGCCGTCATGGAAAAGGTCCGGGGGACCTTTTCAGGCACGAACCGGCGGAGCCGCATGGCAAGAGGAAGAGGCGCGCCGGTTTCGGGCGCGCTTTTTTATTGGTCTGACGGGTGGTTGATGCCGTCATGCCAGGGGATGTCCCCCATGGCTTGAGGGTCGGCGCCTTCGATGCAACCGAGGTTTACACCGCATTCCGACGGATCCGAGCGGCGTTGGTGATAGACATAGATGCCGCAGGTCTTGCAGAAATGGTGTTTGGCGGTGCCGGTGCCCCAGGTGTAGAGGCTGAGGTGTTCCGCCCCTTTCAGGACACGCAGACTGCGGGTGAGCGTGGTGACTGCCGCCGCGCCACGGCGCTTGCAGAACGAACAGTTGCAGCGCGCGGCTGAGGCGAGGCCCTGAGGAAACTCTGCTTCAACCTCAACTGCACCGCAGTGACAGGTGGCGCGCATGCAGCTCATCTGGCGCGATCCCAGGGGCCAGAGGGTTTCTTTTTTCTGGGCAGCCGCGGGATACGGCTTTGGCTGTATTCATATTCGGTGTCTGGGTGGGGTGGCAGGCCATGGGTGCGGCTCCAGAAAGCGCGTCCGCCGCGTTTCAGCCACAGGGGCACGGTGAGGATCATGCCAACCCCAAAGCCGCCCGCATGGGCCCAATAGGCAACGCCGCCCTGATTGGGGTCGGCTCCAATGCCGCCGAGGAATTGCATCCCCAGCCAGATGCCCAGCATCACCCAGGCCGGGATGGTGAAAATGCGGAAGAAGATGATCAGGATCAGCAGGATATCAACCCGCGCCTTGGGGAACAGCAATAGATAGCCGCCCATCACGCCGGCGATGGCGCCGGAGGCGCCTATTGTGGGCACCTGGGAATAGGGCGCTGAAACGACGTGCAACAGCCCGGCGCCGATGCCGCAGGCAAGGTAGAAGGCAAGAAAGGTAATGTGCCCCATCTCGTCTTCGAGGTTGTCGCCAAAGATCCACAGAAACAGCATGTTGCCGCCCAGATGCATCCAGCCGCCGTGCAGGAAGGTGGAGGTCAGCAGGGTTTTGAAATCGGCGCCTTGGGTGATTTCGGCCGGGATCACCGCATAGGCATTGTAGAGCGTGTATAGCCCCCGATCGGAGGTCACCCCCAGCGTCAGCAGGAAGATAGCGATGTTGAGCGCCATGAGCGTGTAGACGACATAGGGCGTGCGGCCGGACGGGTTGTGATCGCGGATAGGAAACATGTTGTGACGCTGGGCCGGTTTTGGTCCAGCGTCAAGGGGTTAGGGCCTATGCACCGCCGCCCAGCAGGGCTGCGTTGCCGCCCGAGGCCGTAGTGTCGACGCAGACGTGACGCTCGCCGCAAACCCGCGCGGTATCCGGTCTGCCGGGGATCAACGGCAGGATGGCACCGTCACGCTGGCTGAGGGCCAGTTCGATCTGGCGCGCGGTGGCCTCGTCTCCCCACCAGATCACACCCGAGAAACCCTGCGCGTGTTCCAGCCGGTGCAAGTCGGCCATGCCGGTGGCGCGCAGGGCACTGCCGCCAAGGGCCTCGACCGATTTGGCCTGTTCTTCGACGGCCTGTGCGCCGGGGCCAAGGCACAGGACCGGGGGGCGGGCAAATTGGGTCAGCCGGTTGGACTCGCCTGTGGGGCCAGGAAGGGACTGGGTTGAGGGCGCGCTGGGGGTGCTGGCGGCGGTAGGTAGATCTGCCACGCCCTCCCAATTGGTGGTGGCCACCTGACGGTCCGGGGCGCAGAACCGCAAGAGGTAGTTGGGACCGCCCGCTTTGGGGCCGGTGCCCGACAGGCCCTCTCCGCCGAAAGGCTGGCTGCCGACGATGGCACCGATCTGGTTGCGGTTCACGTAGATATTGCCCGCATGCACCCGGTCACACACATGCTGCACCCGGTCATCGATCCGCGTGTGCAGCCCGAAGGTAAGCCCGTAACCGGTGGCGTTGATGTCGTCGATCACCTGATCCAGGTCTGACGCCTTGAAGGTTGCCACATGCAGCACTGGGCCAAAGATCTCTTCCTTCATGTCGGCGATGCCGTTCACCCGGATCATTGTTGGCGCCACGAAGGTGCCATGGGCGGGGATCTTGCCTTCCTTCATCACCCGGCCTTCCGCGCGGGCGGTGTTGATATGGGCCATGATGCCCTGGCGCGCGCCTTCGTCGATGACCGGGCCGCTGTCGGTGGAGATCTGCCATGGATCCGCCAGGTTCAGCGCATCCATCGCTCCCTCCAGCATGTCCAGCACTGGCGCGGCGATGTCTTCCTGCACATAGAGGCAGCGCAGGGCGGAACAGCGCTGACCGGCGGATTGAAAGGCGCTTTCAATGATCGACTGGACGGCCTGTTCCGGCAGGGCGGTGCTGTCGACGATCATTGCATTCAGACCGCCGGTTTCGGCAATCAGTGGCGCGCCGGGGCGCAGATTGTCGGCCATGGCCTTGCGGATGCGCAGGGCGGTGGCGGTAGAGCCGGTGAAGGCCGCGCCGCATATGCGCGGATCAGAGGTTAGCGCCGCACCGACGGTAGAGCCGCCACCCGGCAACAGTTGCAGGGCATCGCGCGGCACACCGGCCTGATGCATCAGGCTTATGGCAAAATCGGCCACCAGAGGCGTCTGTCCGGCAGGTTTGGCTAGGACCGCATTGCCAGCGGCGAGGCCTGCTGCGATCTGTCCGGAGAAGATGGCCAGCGGGAAGTTCCAGGGTGAAATGCAGGTGAACAGCCCGGCCGCTTTGCCTTCGGGCGCACGGGCCGCGTAGTAACGCAGGAAATCCACCGCTTCGCGCAGCTCGGCGACGCAATCAGGCAGTGTCTTGCCGGCTTCGCGGGTCAGCAGTGCAAACAGCTCGCCGAAATGGGCCTCATAGAGGTCAGCGGCAGCGTTCAGGGTTGCCGCGCGCTGGGCAGCGTCTTCGCCCCAAGGCTGGGCCGAGGCCAGCGCCAGTTCGATATCCGCCGCCGAAGCTTCGCGCACCGTGCCGACGGGGGTGCCGTCAACAGGTGAGATCACGGGGCGGGCGGCCTCTGGTTCAGCGGTGCCTGCGATGCGTGGTGCGATCTCCCATTGCTTGGTGCGGAAGGGCGCGCGGGCGGCCTCGATCAGGTCAAGCGTTGACGCATGGGCAAGATCGAAGCCTTTGGAATTGGGACGTTCCGCGCCAAACAGCTCGGGCCCGGTGGCGATGCTGCGGGTCTCTTCGGTGACGGTCACGAAGGGGTCGGCAGCAACTTCTTCCGGGGCCACGTCCTCGTCGACGATCTGGTTTACAAAGGAGGAGTTGGCACCGTTTTCCAGCAGGCGGCGGACCAGATAGGCCAGAAGATCGCGGTGGGCACCGACAGGGGCATAGATCCGGCATTTCGTCTTGTTCTGCTCCAGCACCATTTGGTGCAAAGTCTCGCCCATGCCATGCAGGCGCTGGAATTCGTAAGGCTGGCCGTCCTGCGCCATGTGCATAATGGCGGCGACGGTGTGGGCGTTGTGGGTGGCAAACTGTGGGTAGATCCGGTCGGTGCGCTCCAGCAGCTTGCGGGCGTTGGCGATGTAGGACACATCCGTCAGCGCCTTGTTGGTATAGACCGGGAAACCGTCGACACCCATTTCCTGCGTGCGTTTGATTTCGGTGTCCCAATAGGCGCCTTTGACCAGTCGGATCATGATCTTGCGGTCATGCCGCTGCGCCATGTCATAAAGCGCATCAATCGCAGCCCCTGTGCGTGGCCCGTAGGCCTGTACCACAATGCCGAACCCGTCCCAGCCAGCCAGCGCCGGGTCGCCCATGACCTCGTCGATGACCTCCAGCGACAGCGACAGACGGTCAGCTTCTTCGGCGTCGACGTTCAGCCCCATGCCAGCGGCCTTGGCCAGCAGCGCCAGCGCCTGCAGACGCGGCACCAGCTGCTCCATCACTGATTTTTCCTGCGCCAGCTCATACCGCGGGTGCAGTGCAGAGAGCTTCACCGAAATACCGGGGTTTTCGCGGATATCGTCATGCACGCAGGCGTCGGCAATGGCGGTGATCGCGCGGGAATAGGCGATGTGATAGCGCGAGGCATCACCTTCGGTGCGGGCCGCTTCACCCAGCATGTCGTAGGAGTAGGTATAGCCCTTGGCCTCCATATCGGCGGCGCGTTTCATCGCCGACTGGATGGTTTCACCCAGCACAAACTGGCGGCCCATTTCCTTCATTGCCCGGCTCACGGCGCTACGGATCACCGGTTCCCCCAGACGTTTGATTGCACCGCGAATGGCCCCCACGGGCGAGCGTTCCTCGTCCAGAACCTTGCCTGTCAGCATCAGCCCCCAGGTGGAGGCATTGACCAGCGAAGAGGAGGATTTGCCAAGGTGTTTGCCCCAGTCGGAGGGGGCGATCTTGTCCTCGATCAGCGCATCAATGGTTTCGGCATCCGGCACCCGCAGCAGTGCCTCGGCCAGACACATCAGGGCGACGCCCTCGTCGGTGGACAGCCCGTATTCGGCCAGAAAAACCTCCATCAAACCGGGAGAGGCGTGGCCGCGAATGTCACGTACCAGAGCGGCGGCATTGGCAGAAATGCGGGCGCGGTCATCGCTACTGAGGGCGGCGGTCTGGGTCAGTTCGACTAGTTTGCTCTCCTGATCGGCATAGGTTTGCAGATCGATCAGATCGCGCAGGCGGGGGGTTATGGTCATGGTGTTCTCTCCGTCGGAACGCAGGCGTTTGACAAAGCCTAGCGGGAATATTGCGGGACATTCACCTGAATTACTGAGATACTAGGGCAATCGTGCTGAAAATCTAGGGAAATGCAGTTCAAATGGATCAGGTGCAACTGGATCGTTTCGACCGGGAGATTCTCAACGTTCTGGGAGAGGACGGGCGGATTTCCATCGCCGACCTCGCGCGCCGCATTGGCCTGTCGAAATCGCCCACCCAGACCCGGCTGAAACGGCTGGAGGCGGATGGCATCATCACCGGTTACCGGGCGCTGGTCGATCCGATCCGGCTGGGGCTGGATCATGTGGCCTTTGTCGAAGTGCGCCTGACCGACACCCGCGAGGCGGCCTTGTCGGCGTTCAATGCGGCCGTGGCCAAGGTGCCAGAGATCGAACAGGCGCATATGATTGCCGCGAATTTCGACTACCTGTTGAAAATCCGCACCCGGTCGATGGCAGAATACCGGGCGGTGCTGGCGGAAAAGATCTCGGCGCTGCCGCATGTGTCTTCGACCTCGACCTTTGTGGCGATGGAGGCCGTGAAGGAGAGCGCAACGCTTGGCACGGTCTAGAGAATTTCGCTTCAACGCTTGAAAGCGGTCACCGTCGGGCCAGCATTAAGGACATGCTTGTATTCTTTTGTGCCGTGTTGCGGCCCCGCCAAATTGTGCTCTGTGCCACGCTGGTGGCGGCTGTTCCTGCGGCGGCAAACGACTGTCCGCCTGCGCCCGAACATGACGAGGAGCTGGCGGCGCTGACTGTTCAGGTTCAGGACGCCGAAGGCGAGGCTGCGGCGCGCGAATTTGCCTCGCGCATGTGGGAGCTGTGGACCGATGCGCCCGATGATCAATCGCAGGCGCTGCTAGACCGCGGAATGGGGCGGCGTTCGGCGTTCAATTTCCTTGGCGCCCTCGAAGATTTCGATGCTCTGGTCGCGTATTGCCCGCAATTTGCCGAAGGGTACAATCAACGCGCCTTTGTTTACTACCAGAGCGGTGAATTCGAGAAGGCCCTGAAAGATCTGGATCATGCCCTTGGGTTATCGCCTGCGCATATTGGCGCGCTGAGCGGGCGGGCATTGACGTTGATGGGCCTGTCACGCCCTGCCGAAGCGCGCGAGGCCCTGCGCCTTGCGCTGGCATTGAACCCCTGGTTGCCAGAGCGCGGATTGCTGTCTCCGGGCGGGCCCCTGGCGCCTGAAAGGGATGGTGGAATGGCGCCGAATGCCGCTCAGGAATACGATCTTTGAAGGCAATTCCGCCGCTCCTTTCAAAAACTTTGGCAAATTGGATTGTATCCGGTAATTTGCTTGGCTAATCAGTTACTAAGTGCGGGCGTGGTGGAATGGTAGACACAAGGGACTTAAAATCCCTCGACCTTAGGTCATGCGGGTTCGATCCCCGCCGCCCGTACCATTTGATCTTAAAGAGAAATAGGCTTTTCAAGCACGCTCTCAAAAAGGGGTGGTACTCGTGGGCTACTCAGACCGGTACTCATTCCGTTCTCATCGCGCTGATCTGATCTTCACAACGTTATTCGCAGCACCTGATTTATCACGTGTGTAGATGTCCGTGGTGGACTGATGCGTGTGCTGTGCTGCGTGCGAAAGTGTCTTCGGATCTACTAGGTGTTGGGCCTCTGTGATGCCGCCAGATCTGGTGTCCCGGATCTGCAAGTCATCCGGCAGGTTGAGTGCTCGAATGATCTTCTTGAAGTTCCGACTGAAGTAGTCGCCTCGTGGCGGCCGTCCATTGGGTAGCACGATCACCGGACTGAGCCTCCCCCAATGAAGTGGTCCGCCCCTATGTTTAGGAAAGCGGAGGACCATCGATGGCTATTAAGAGACCGAAGCCCGAAGAGATTGTCGTGAAGTTACGACAGGTTGAAGTGTTGATGGGGCAAGGGATGCCCCGGATTGATGCAATCCGTCAGATCGGCGTGACGGAGCAAACCTATTACCGCTGGAAGAAGAAGTACGGCGGAATGGGCACAGAGCAGCTTAAGGAACTGAAGCGGCTCCAGAAGGAGAACGAGCGCCTGCGCAGGGCGGTATCGGACCTGACGCTGGACAAATTGATCCTGTCCGAGGCCGCAAAGGGAAACTTCTGAGC
>FREY01000023.1 GCA_900143635.1 Rhodobacteraceae bacterium Alg231-04 | reverse complement strand
GGTTGCCATTCCATGCAGGGGTTGATCCGGGCCGTTGGACCTTCTGATAGACAGCACTGGCATCAAAGCCGAGGGGGAAGGTGAGTGGAACGCGCGCAAGCATGGTGGCTCTAAACGCCGCCTCTGGCGAAAGATACACATCGGGATTGATGAGCAGACAGTGGAGGTACGGGCAATTGAAGTGACCAGCAGCAGCATCGGCGATGCCCCAATGCTTCCGGACCTTCTCACCCAGATCCCGCCGGATCAGGTTATTGGCAGCATCACAGCGGACGGTGCTTACGATACGCGCAAATGCCACGATGCGATTGCCGATCGGAATGCCCATGCCGTAATCCCGCCGCGCAAGAACGCCAAGTTATGGAAGCCTGACACGCCCGGAGCCAGGGCCCGCAATGAGGCGGTCAGATCCACAAGATACCTAGGCCGCGCGTTGTGGCGACATCTGACAGGATACCACCGCCGAAGCCGTGTCGAAACCAMGRTGCATTGCGTGAAACTGCTCGGCCAACGGCTCTCAGCACGAGACTTCGACAGGCAGGTTGCGGAAATCCAAATCCGTGCCGCGATACTCAACGGGTTCACAGCTCTTGGCATACCTGAAACTGTTACCGTAGGATAAGTTCGTCCGGGGTAAGGGGAAGTCCGACCTAAGCCCGATTTGTGCAACAAAGCCGGGGATTACCGTTGAATTTCTTTTCAATTGCTACAATTGGCTCCGATCATTCCCCTTAAAGCGGTCCAATTTGAAAGTTAGTGAGCAATCGGTCAGTGATTCATCAGGACGATGGCTTCTGGAGCCGGTCGGTGGTAGCCTAGGGTATCGTTTGACCAAGACGGAAACTCAAATGGGGTGGACGATTAATTCTGTGAATAGACTATGTTTGTCCCAGAAACGTCACATTGCGCTGAGCACTCCGGAGGCATTGCCTTGTCCGTGACGATCGTCGAGATATTCTGCATCGAGGCAACAAAAGCAGGGGCTTTTCTGTCGAACTTTGAATTGTCAGCGACCAGAATAACGTGATCACTTTGACGAATAATCGTTTTGCTCACGCTGACTTCCTGCATGTCGAAGTCCATCAAATCACCATTCTGCCGTAAGGCTGAACAGCCGATAATGGCATAGTCGAACCGAAACTGATCGATTGTGTTCTTGGCGAGGTCTCCTATGAGACCACCGTCAGATCGGCGTAACTGGCCGCCCGTGAGGATTACATCAATCTGATCACTGACCGACAAGATATTGGCGATGTTGATGTTATTCGTGACTACCAACAGGCCTTCATGATTGAGCAACTCGGCGGCAACAGCCTCAGTTGTGGTGCCAATGTTCAGAAAGATCGCGCAATCATTTGGAATTTTCTTGGCGCAGGCACGGGCAATGTCGACCTTTGAAGCTTGATTGATCTTCCGGCGTTCGTTGTATCCGATATTGACGGTTGTCGACGGTAATATCGCGCCGCCGTGAACGCGTTCGAGTTCGCCGGAGTCAGCAAGTTCGGCCAGGTCGCGGCGAATAGTCTGTGGTGTCACACCAAAGTGCTCCACGAGTCCTTCGACGGTCACCTTGCCTTCGCGCCGTGCGATGGCGATGATTTCAGGTTTTCTGATCGTCAGTCCCAAATGCCAAACCTCTTTTTCACTTATGCTCGTTTTATAGTGCTTTTGCCGAAAGTCACGCATCGCGAACCTTCGAAAATGCAGATTCTCACATCGCGCCTGCAGAAATCACACAATATATGTTCGGAAGTTCGTCGGAAAACTCGCATATTATCAATGTTCTAGCAATTAACGAACGTAATCGAACATTTTTCACTTCCATTTGTGCTCGAATCTCGTCACAAATTGAGCGTGCTGCCGAGGAGGGCGGCGCTGGGAGGAAATATGAAACCGGACTTCGATCTTTTGGTCATTGGCGGCGGCATCAACGGATGCGGCATTGCCAGAGACGCCGCAGGCCGCGGTCTGCGTGTTTGCTTGTCGGAGATGAACGATCTCGCCTCGGCGACCTCCTCAACATCAACAAAGCTCTTTCATGGCGGTCTGCGCTATCTAGAGTACTTTGAATTCAGGCTGGTCCGCGAAGCCCTGATCGAACGCGAAAACCTGTTGCGTGCGATGCCGCATATTTCCTGGCCTATGCGCTTCGTGCTGCCGTACCACAAAAGCATGCGGTTCGATATGTCGACGCCGACCTCGAAACTGCTGGGCGCGGTCATGCCGTGGATGAAGGGTCGCCGCCCGGCATGGCTGATCCGTCTTGGTCTGTTCATGTATGACCACCTTGGCGGGCGCGAAATTCTGCCCGCAACATCCAGCATTGTCCTGCGCACCGCCTCTGAAGGAAAGGGTCTGAACCCGAAATTTGAAAAGGCATACGAGTATTCGGATTGCTGGGTTGAGGATTCGCGTCTGGTTGTTCTCAATGCCCGCGACGCCCAGCTGCGCGGCGCAGAAATTCGGACACGTTCGAAGGTTCTCAGCGCCGAAGTGATCGACGGCACATGGCACGTCGAGATGGAAAGCACCGTCACGGGTGACACAACCACCGTTACGGCCTCGATGGTTGTGAATGCGGGCGGTCCTTGGGTCGGGGATGTGTTGCGCACCACATTGCGCAGTAATTCGCAAGCAGGTGTGCGCCTGGTCCGGGGTAGCCACATCGTTACCAAGAAACTGTTCGATCACGACAAATGCTACTTTTTCCAAGGTACTGACGGACGCATCATTTTTGCCATTCCCTATGAGACAGATTTCACGCTGATCGGCACAACCGACCAGGATCACGAAGATCCCTCCGTCAAGCCGGAATGCACCCCCGAAGAGCGGGACTACCTGATCCGCTTCATCAACGAATACCTCGCAACACCGATTTGCTCGGACGATGTGGTCTGGACATATTCGGGTGTGCGTCCACTCTTTGATGATGGCGCAAGCTCTGCTTCGGCTGCGACGCGCGACTATGTGCTGAAGCTGGACACGTCCCGCGGTGCGCCATCACTGAACGTGTTCGGCGGCAAGATCACCACCTACCGGTGCCTTGCAGAAAGCGCGATGGAAGAGATCAGAAAGATTCTACCCGTTGCGGGGAAGCCTTGGACCGCCGGAGTCGCGTTGCCCGGCGGAGATTTTGCGGTGGATGGCTTTGATGTGCTGGTGGCGCAAGCCAAACAAGCGTTTCCATTTCTGTCAGACCGCTGGGCGCAGCGTCTTGTGCGCGCTTATGGCACCGAAGTGGCCGGGGTTCTGGGCCAAGTCAAACACAAAGAAGACCTTGGCGACAGCTTTGGTCCGGACCTGTTTCAGGCAGAAGTTCAGTGGCTCATAGATAACGAATATGCGCGCACCGCCGAAGATGTGGTGTGGCGCAGAAGTAAACTTGGCTTGCGCATGAGCACAGAACAGATCTGCGCATTGGACGAGTGGATGAAAGATCGGCTTTCTGCACAATGCTGCTCTGCGGCCGAATAAGAGGACGACAGACATGACGTTGGAATTAAAAGGTGTTTCGAAATCGACTGAGGGTGTTGTGCATATTCACCCCACTGATTTGACATTGGAAAAAGGCACGATGAACGTCCTGCTTGGTCCCACACTTTCAGGCAAGACATCCTTGATGCGGTTGATGGCCGGCCTCGATGTGCCAAACGAGGGCACCGTACATTGGGAAGGCCAGGATGTGACCGGCATGCGGGTGCAGGACCGCAAGGTCGCCATGGTCTACCAGCAATTCATCAATTACCCGTCGATGACGGTCTATGAAAACATCGCCTCACCGCTCAATCTTATGGGTAAGTCGGCCTCCGAGATTGATGCGGCTGTCAAAAAATCTGCAGACCTGATGCAATTGTCGCCTATGCTGCAACGCAAGCCGCTGGAGCTGTCGGGGGGACAGCAGCAGCGCTGCGCGCTGGCGCGGGCATTGGTTAAAGACGCGGGTCTGGTTCTGCTCGATGAGCCTCTGGCGAATCTCGATTACAAACTCCGCGAGGAACTACGCGTCGAAATCCCCAAGATTTTCGAAGAAGCAGGATCCATTTTTGTCTATGCCACAACGGAGCCTGAAGAAGCGCTGCTTCTGGGTGGCAACACAGCCGCCCTGTGGGAAGGCCGAGTACGGCAGTTTGATCTGACACCCACTGTCTATCGCCAGCCTGTTGATGCTACGACGGCACGTGTGTTCAGCGATCCGCCTATGAACTTCCTGCAAGTCAGCAAGGCCGGGGCAAAAATCATGTTCGGCGATGGTCAAAGCGCTGCCGCCTTGGGCCCTATGGCAAACTTGGCCGACGGGCGATACATCGCTGGTTTCCGTCCCAACCACGTCGAAATCAACTCGCAGGCCGATGGGGCGATGTCATTTGATACCAAACTTGTTGTGACTGAACTTACCGGTTCCGAGACCTTCGTTCACCTCGATCACGACGGCGAGAAATGGGTTGGCCTGATCCACGGCATTCACAACTTGAAGCTGGGAGCGCCGTTGCAGGTCTATATCGACCCTAGTCACGTCTACATCTTCAATGAAAATGGCGATCTTGTTGCGCCCGCGTCCTACGCGCTTGCGGCATAAGGAGACAGACCATGGCGAAAATAACCCTCGATAACCTGGCGCATTCATACTACCCAAACCCCAAGGGTGAAGATGATTTCGCGCTAAAGGAGCTGAACCACGATTGGACCGATGGTGAGGCTTATGCGCTTCTGGGCTCTTCAGGTTGCGGGAAATCCACCCTGCTCAACATCATTTCAGGCCTACTGCATCCGTCTCAGGGGCGCATCCTGTTCGATGGTCATGATGTGACTCACGCTACCACGGCGAACCGGAATATCGCGCAGGTGTTCCAGTTTCCCGTGGTCTACGACACGATGACGGTGCGCGATAACCTCGCGTTTCCACTCAAGAACCGCGGCGCGGACCCTAAGTATATCGCGGAGCGTGTGCAGCAGATTGGTCGGATGATCGGCATGGAGGCTGAGCTGGACAACCGTGCGCGCGGCCTGACGGCGGATGCCAAACAAAAGATTAGCCTGGGGCGTGGTATGGTTCGCGAGGACGTGAACGCGCTTTTGTTCGATGAGCCCCTGACCGTAATCGACCCGCATATGAAGTGGGAGCTGCGCACGCAGTTGAAATCGCTCCATCACGAATTCGGCCACACGATGATCTACGTGACCCACGACCAGACCGAAGCCCTTACCTTCGCGGATAAAGTTGTAGTCATGTATGACGGTCGCGTTGTTCAGATTGGCACCCCGCAAGAGTTGTTCGAGCGGCCCGAGCATACGTTTGTCGGCTACTTTATCGGCTCACCCGGTATGAATGTGATCCCTGCTGAAGTGTCCGGAAAAATGGCCAATGTACACGGGGCGTCGCTAACGCTGGACCGTGGATATGCAGCTCTCGACGGCAAGGTCGAGATCGGAGTGCGCCCTGAATTTGTGTCCTTGACACAAGGGGAAGGCCTGCCCGTCAATGTGCGCCGTGTCGAGGATGTTGGTCGCCACAAGATCGTGCGCGCCGATCTTTTCGGTAGTGAAATCAATATTGTAGCCAGTGAGGACCAAGTGATTTCACCGGACATGAACAGGGTTACCTTCGATCCGAAACATGTGAACGTCTACGTCAATGACTGGATTGAGGAAGGGGAGGCCGCCTGATGGAAAAGACAGTTAACCAAAAGGCATGGTTCCTGATCCTGCCAGTTCTATTGCTCGTGGCGTTTTCAGCCGTAATCCCGCTAATGACCGTGGTGAATTACTCGGTGCAGGATACGTTCGGAAACAACCAGTTCTTCTGGGCAGGCCTCGAGTGGTTTGAAGACATGCTGCATTCGGATCGGATGTGGGATGCTTTGGGACGCCAGCTGATGTTCTCAGCGATCATCCTGACGATCCAGATCCCGCTCGGCATCTTTGTCGCGCTCAACATGCCGAAAAGTGGGTTCTGGTCCAGCTTTTGCCTGGTTGTAATGTCACTTCCGTTGCTCATTCCATGGAATGTCGTGGGCACAATTTGGCAAATCTTCGGCCGTGTCGACATCGGCTTGCTGGGCTATACCCTTGATGCGCTTGGTATTTCCTACAACTACACACAAAACAGCTTTGCGGCTTGGGCGACGATCATCGTGATGGATGTCTGGCACTGGACCTCGCTTGTGGCGCTGCTTGCCTTTGCCGGTCTCAAATCGATCCCGGATGCCTATTATCAGGCCGCCAAGATCGACCAGGCGAGCCGCTGGGCCATCTTCCGCTACATCGAACTGCCCAAGATGATGGGCGTTCTGATGATCGCGATCCTGCTGCGCTTCATGGACAGCTTCATGATCTACACAGAGCCGTTTGTTGTTACAGGGGGCGGGCCCGGCAACTCCACCACGCTGCTGTCGATCGATCTGGTGAAGATGGCACTTGGACAGTTCGATCTCGGTCCCGCCGCCGCCTTCTCGATCATGTACTACCTCGTGATCCTGCTGATTTCCTGGGTGTTCTACACCGTCATGACAAATCTAGACAAAAAGGGGGGCTAAGCAGATGACTGACGCAACGCTTGCACCTTCGACTGCCTCAATCGCGAACAAGCCCAAGAGCCGCATCAGGATCAAAGGCTCGGTGGTTGTCATGTCCCTCTATCTGCTCTTTTTGATGCTGCCGCTGTATTGGCTGCTGAACATGAGCTTGAAGACCAACACGGAAATTCTGAACCAATTCACCTTGTTTCCGCGGAACCTGACCTTTGCCAACTATGCGACGATCCTGACGGACCCGTCCTGGTACATGGGCTACGTGAACTCGTTGATCTACGTGGTGATGAACACGGTGATCAGCTTGGCAGTTGCTCTGCCCGCAGCCTATGCGTTCAGCCGCTACCACTTCATGGGCGACAAGCACCTGTTCTTCTGGCTACTGACCAACCGGATGGCCCCCCCAGCCGTGTTCGCGTTGCCGTTCTTCCAGCTTTACTCCTCGGTCGGCCTGTTTGACACGCATATCGCGGTTGCTTTGGCGCACTGCCTATTCAACGTGCCGCTGGCGGTTTGGATCCTCGAAGGCTTCATGCGCGGCGTTCCTAAGGAAATCGACGAGACAGCATATATCGACGGCTACAGCTTCGGGAGGTTCTTCGTGAAAATCTTCACGCCGCTTATTGCATCCGGCATCGGGGTCGCAGCCTTCTTCTGCTTCATGTTCTCGTGGGTCGAACTACTGTTGAGCCGCACACTGACAACTGTCGACGCCAAGCCGATTGCCGCGATAATGACCCGTACTCAAGGCGCCGCTGGCATCGATTGGGGCGTCCTGGCTGCCGCAGGTGTTCTGACTGTCGTGCCAGGGGCTTTGGTTATCTACTTTGTGCGCAATTACATCGCCAAGGGTTTTGCCCTGGGCCGCGTGTAAGCCTGAAATTCGAAAGGATACTGACATGGAATGGATGGCATGGACTGGGCCCACGGCAACTTTCTTCGTGGTGATTGCCACGATCCTCGTCACCTTCACGGTGCTTGCGATCAAGTTTCCGGAAACACCCCGTAAAGGGGTTTTACAGATCGAGACGACACGCGGTGATCGTCTTTTCATCACACTGCTTGGTTCTGCCTTCATCAATCTGGCATGGCTGGGCGTGGTCGGTGCGAACCAACCGTTCGCATTAATAGTCTGTCTTATCTACGCAGCAGCAGTGTTCCGCTGGGTGTAATTAGGATGGTCGCCCCCAAGGGGAACTAGCAATTCTCCAGAGTGGCAAAAAGAAACGAGTTTCCGATTTTTGGGAGGAAATAATGAAGTTATCGCTAAAGTCAAATACGGCGCTGGTACTATCGCTTGGCCTGCTGAGCACACCCGCCTTTGCCGACATGGACGCCGCCAAGGCTTTCCTGGACGGCGAGATCGCCGGTCTGTCCACGCTGTCACGCGCGGATCAAGAAGCAGAGATGCAATTCTTTGTTGACGCGGCAACGCCTTACCAGGGCATGGCGATCAAGGTCGTCTCCGAGACCATCGCGACGCATCAGTACGAAAGTGAAGTCCTCGCACCTGCGTTTGAGGCCATCACCGGAATCAAGGTCACACACGACCTGATCGGCGAAGGTGACGTTGTTGAAAAACTGCAAACTCAAATGCAGTCAGGCGAGAATATCTACGACGCCTACATCAACGACTCCGATTTGATCGGCACCCACTGGCGCTACAAACAGGTTCGTAACCTGACCGATTGGATGGCTGGCGAAGGTGCGGCCGTGACACTGCCGACGCTGGATGTTGATGACTTCATCGGCACCTCCTTCACCACGGGTCCCGACGGCAAGCTGTACCAGCTGCCGACACAACAGTTCGCGAACCTTTACTGGTTCCGTTACGATTGGTTCAATGACGAAAAAAATAGGGCCGACTTCAAGGAAGCTTTTGGGTATGACCTCGGCGTTCCGGTAAACTGGTCCGCATACGAGGACATCGCTGAGTTCTTCACCGGGCGGGACCTGAGCCACCTTGACGTTGAAGGCGAAGTCTTTGGCAACATGGACTACGGCAAGAAAGATCCATCTCTGGGCTGGCGTTACACAGACGCTTGGATGTCCATGGCGGGCATGGGCGATGCCGGTGAGCCGAATGGTCTGCCGGTTGACGAATGGGGAATTCGCGTAAACGAAAACTCCCAGCCCACCGGTTCCTGTGTGGCCCGTGGTGGTGCGACCAACGCGCCTGCTGCGGTTTACGCTGTGACCAAGGCCATCGAATGGCTCGAAAAATACTCGCCCCCGGCCGCTGCTGGCATGACATTCTCTGAGGCAGGCCCAATTCCTGCGCAGGGTAACGTTGCACAGCAGATGTTCTGGTACACCGCGTTCACTGCAGCAACCGTCGAGCCTGATCTGCCCGTGATGAACGAAGATGGCACGCCCAAGTGGCGGATGGCACCTTCGCCCCACGGCGCATATTGGAAAGACGGCCAGAAAATTGGCTACCAGGATGCCGGTTCCTGGACGCTGATGGAGTCCACACCTGTTGACCGCGCTCAAGCGGCTTGGCTCTATGCTCAGTTCGTTGTGTCCAAGACAGTAGACCTGAAGAAGTCAGATGTTGGTCTGACCTTCATTCGAGAGTCCACAATCGACAGCCAGCACTTCACAGATCGGGCTGACAAGTTGGGCGGCCTGGTGGAATTCTACCGCTCCCCTGCGCGAGTTCAGTGGTCCCCAACCGGCACCAACGTTCCTGATTACCCGAAACTGGCTCAGCTGTGGTGGCAGAACATTGGTGACGCAATGTCCGGTGCGAAGACTCCGCAAGAAGCGCTTGATCAGCTTTGCGCCGATCAAGAAAAAGTACTGTCGCGTCTTGAACGGGCGGGTGTCCAGGGTGATCTGGGGCCGAAGCTGAACGACGAGATGAGTGCTGAGCACTGGTTCTCGCAGCCCGGCGCACCTTACGCCAAGCTTGAGAACGAAGACGAGACGCCGGAAACGATCGCTTACGACGAGCTGATCAAGTCCTGGCAGTAAGGGTCTCCTCCCTGAATGCGGGGCGCTCCGGCGCCCTGCGTTTAACCGGACACATTTTCTTCCTGAATGCCATTGAATGGCACACCTACCGGGGCGGCCTTGCTGCCGCTCCCTTTTTTGCGGCCAGAAGAGATCTGACATGAAATACGTACTCGCGATTGATCAAGGCACCACGTCCACCCGCGCGATCCTGTTTGATGAAAGCTTGAACGTCGTCGCGCAGGCACAGGAAGAATTCCCCCAGATATTCCCTAGGTCCGGCTGGGTTGAACACGACCCGAGCGATCTATGGGGCACCACCGCTGGCACCTGCCGCGAGGTGATTGAGCGTGCAAATATCGATACAGCTGATGTGGCCTCGATCGGGATCACCAACCAGCGTGAGACCACCGTTGTATGGGACCGTAAGACCGGCGAACCCGTCCACAATGCGATCGTCTGGCAAGATCGGCGCACCGCAGGTTTCTGCCAGGACCTGCGTGACGCTGGTCACGCGGATATGTTCGCTGACCGCACAGGTCTTCTGATTGATCCATATTTCTCAGCGACAAAGCTCAAGTGGATTTTGGACCATGTGGAGAGCGCACGGGCCAAAGCGCGGAAAGGGGATCTACTGTTTGGCACGGTGGACACCTTCCTGATATGGAAGCTGACCGGGGGTAAGTCGCATTTTACCGACGCAACCAACGCCGCCCGCACTATGCTCTATGACATTCGCAAAGGACGGTGGAGCCAGACTATTTGCGAACTGTTCGACATCCCGATGAATATGCTGCCCGAGGTTAAGGACAGCGCGGATGAATTTGGCCACAGCCGCCCCGATCTTTTCGGCCGCCCGGTCCCGATCTGCGGTGTTGCAGGCGACCAGCAAGCAGCCACTATCGGGCAGGCCTGTTTTCAACCGGGGATGTTGAAGTCCACCTATGGCACGGGTTGTTTTGCACTGTTGAACACCGGCGGCACACCTGTGAAATCAAAAAACCGCTTGCTGACGACAATCGCCTATCAACTGGATGGGAAGCCAACCTATGCACTGGAAGGCTCGATCTTTATCGCGGGTGCTGTTGTGCAATGGCTACGCGATGGTTTGAAAATCATCCGGGACGCCTCCGAGACACAGCCCTTGGCCGAAAGTGCAGATGATACGCAGTCCGTGGTGCTTGTACCCGCCTTTACCGGTTTAGGGGCCCCGTACTGGAACCCTGAATGCCGTGGCGCAGTTTTTGGATTGACGCGAAATTCCGGCCCGAACGAACTGGCCAAGGCCGCATTGGAAAGCGTTGGCTACCAGACCCGCGATCTGCTCGATGCGATGCGGGCCGATTGGACCACAGATGCGGCTTCCAGTGTGCTGCGTGTAGATGGCGGGATGAGCGCATCCGACTGGGCGATGCAGTTTCTGGCCGACATCATTGATGCCCCGGTAGACCGCCCCAAAGTACTGGAGACTACAGCGCTTGGGGTTGCATGGCTCGCCGGGATGAAAGTGGGCGCGATGCCCGGACAAGACGAATTTGTACAACAGTGGGAGCTTGACCGTCAGTTCCAATCCAAGATGCCCGAGAGCATTCGGGCGCAGAAATACGCAAATTGGCAACGCGCTGTCAGCGCGACTTTGGGATATTGAGCGCGTGTTTCCCGTCAATCCTTTTTCAATCTCCTGTAAAACCGACGTACACTTCGGTGCCGGCACACATCGTAGACTGCTTGATCTGCTCCCGCAGGGCGTGAAATCGGTTCTATTGGTCAAAGGCGTTTCCAACGGTCCTTCCAGTCCGATTCGGCTGCTGCTATCGAGCGCCGGGATTCGCTGTGCAATGGTCGTTTGCGCCAATGAGCCTAGTGTGGGATCGGTCAACTCGGCGTGGCTGAATGTGCATAAAACGCCTGTCGATTGCATTGTCGTATGTGGTGGCGGCTCGGCAATTGATACGGGCAAGGCACTGCGTATTGCGTTGCACAACGGCGCACCTTTATCAGATGATGACTTCGCTTTGAATCACACCGCGTCAGAAGAAATTCCCCTGATTGTGTTGCCAACAACCGCCGGAACAGGATCCGAAGTAACAGCAAACGCTGTACTTGCCGCAGCAACGCGCGATGCCAAAGTCAGTTTGCGTGGGCTGGGGTTGCAACCATCCATCGCGATTGTCGATCCTGAGTTGATGCAAGCCGCACCAAAGGCGGTTGTCCTATATTCAGGTCTGGATGCGGTTGTACAGAACATTGAGGCCTATACTTCTTCCTTCGCAACCCCTTTCACGCGCTCCCTGTCTGGGCCTGCAGTCTCTGGCACACTGACTGCGCTTCGTGATGTGATCGAGAGCAACAACCCTAATGCATGGGCGCAGCTGGCATGGGGTAGCCTAGCCAGCGGAATTGCGCTGGCGAATGGCGGTCTTGGTGCTGTTCATGGTCTCGCCTCGGTCCTAGGGGGCGCGTACTCGGCACCTCATGGCGCACTTTGCGGGCGCCTGCTGGGGCCAGTGTTGCGGGCAAACTTAGCTTCCACGCAATGCACGGAAGAGATACGGAAAAACATCACGATGTGCCAGCGGGCGGTCCTTGATCTGTTTGCCCCGTCTCAGGCCTCTGACCCTTTCTCGGGGTTTGAGTCCTGGCTAGCCAAGCAGGGCTTGCCCCGGCTTGGCGACTGGGGGATCCAGGCTGATCGGATTGATATCTTGGCCAAGGCCGCCGAGGGGGCCTCATCCAGCTTGAAAAACCCTGTCCAGTTAGAAAAGAATGAACTGGCGCAAGTTCTTCGAGACGCGCTTTAAGTGCCGAGCGGATTGCCCCATTCCATAGAAACATCAAGATTATCGCCATCCTTTGACTGACCTCAAAAGTTGGCGCTGATAACTTGTAACTGGCGCAATCAGGCGTAATCGTTTTCCGTCCGATCAGGAGCCCTGTCACCCATGACATAGTCGCCCAAACGCACGGGACAACCCGCAGCGCCGAGGCTAATTGCAGCGTCTCAGTGTCTTTTGCTGTTCTCAAAGCCCCAAGATTCTCCGTGACGTTTTTTGCGAATAACCTTAATACGTTGCCCCAGCCGTGCCTTTCAGCTTGCCACCGAAGAACACATCCGTCTCTCTATCTAGGGCTAGCAACTTCCAAGTGCTGATCTGGTTCGGGTGCAACAGATGCTTTACCGCTATCTCCTACACGGTCCCGATCAACCTCACTTGAATTCCTGCTGTTGCACAGCCATCAATGCAAAGAGCCGAGTGCCCAACTGCTAAAGCTGACCCGTTGTCTGTTTTAGCATATGTTGGGAACGCCTGGTTCGGCGCGCCGCGTCGCAGCAATTGGACGTTGCGTGAAGGTCCGCATCGGAAAACCTCCCAAGGTGGAAGCCGCGGGGGTCTTGGATCGGTCTATGGGGAAAGTGTGCAGTCGGTTGGGGCGACCATTGCATCAGGGGTGCGGCTGAAGGTGCGCAAGGCGCCCGATACGCTTGCACACTCGGGTGAGGATGCCGACAAACTTGTGTGTTTTGGTACCATTGCCGCCTCGGGCGGCGCTGGAAGTGAGCAAGCACACGCTGTTCGGACCAAGTCTGCAGATTGCTGCTGGTGGTTTTCCGTGATAAATGGCAGGCGTTTTGTCATGCTGCCTGACCCTTTGGTGGTGCGTGCGACATCGGTTTTTGCCCACGCCGGAAAATCTCGATGATCCGCATGGGGCCGCCGCAGCAAGGGCATGGTTCACGCAGGGTGAGTGGGATGGTTTCGGCCTCTGGTCCTGGGGCGACGGCCTGTTCCGGGCGCCGCACGCAAAGCAAGGCACGGATCTTCGTGATGTTGGCCTTGCGGGTTGAACTGGCCAGCAGGCCGTAGTGCCGGATGCGGTGGAACCCGTGAGGCAGTACATGGATCAGGAACCGACGAATGAACTCGGACATGGTCACCCGCATAACCTTTTGTCGGGCGTCGGACTTGATGCGGTAATTATTCCAACGAAAGGCGACGGTTTCGGCATCGGCACTGACCAGGCGCGCATTCGATATCGCCACCCGGAGCGTGTAGCGGCTTAGATAGGCGAGCACGGCCTCGGGGCCGCCAAAGGGCGGTTTGGCATAGACCACCCATTCGGATTTGCTGAACGGGGCGAGCTAGGTGGCGAATGCATCGGCCTCAGCTAGCCCTTCATGATTACTGAAGAAAACCAGTTGCCCGGTGCGGTGCAGTTCCATGAGCCCGTCCAGAAACAGGCGCCTGAACAACCGCGACAGCACCCGCACATGGAGGAAGAATCCCGGTTTGCAGGCTATCCAATTTGTGCCGTCGGGCGACAGGCCGCCGCCCGGCACGATCATGTGGATGTGAGGATGGTGGGTCAGCGCCGAACCCCAGGTGTGCAACACGCTGGTCATAGCCACCCGCGCGCCCATGCGCTTGGGGTCAGCCGCAATAGTCATCACCGTCTCGGCCGACGCCTTGAACAACAGCCCGTAGACTGCCTTCTTCTTCCAATAGGCGATCTGGGCAATCTCTGCTGGCAGAGTGAAGATGACGTGGACGTATTCCACCGGCAACAGATCCTCGGCCCGCGCTTCCATCCAGTCACGCGCCGCCGGTCCCTGACACTTCGGGCAGTGTCGATTCTTGCAGGTGTTATAGGATATGTGTTGGTGGCCACAATTGGCACACCCGGCCACATGCCCACCGAGCGCCTCGGTCCGGCAGGCTTCAATCGCTGACATCACCTTGAGCTGGGAGAGGCTGACATGCCCGGCATTGGCGGTATGACCCCCGCCATGAAACTGAAAACAGCCGCGTGAGTTCTACAGCTGGACCCCTCTAATAATGGGGGATTACAGAACGACTGCTTGAACCCTTGTCAAGTCAACGCATCTGAAATGGGACTGGCCGCAGCGCACTGCTAATTGTCAAGAAAAATGGTAATGCCATTGTTCTTGCGAACTCACGCCTTTTAGGTTGCCGGGCAGGCTTGACTCGTGAGCCAGTCAACCAGTTGTTGGACTTCCCGTCTTGCAGAACTGCCCGCTCGGACTTCGACAAAGTAGCTATGGGTGGCGGCGATGTTCTCATCAAACAGCCGCATGACCCTGCCTTCGGCGAGGTCCTGGTCAATCAGCGGCAGCCAGCCGATGACAACACCCTGACCTTCGGCCGCGCCGCGTAGTAGCACATTTGCGTCCTCGAAGATTGAGCCCCGTAGAGGGTCAGTGACAGGTACATTCATTGCCGCAAACCAGTCCAACCAGCCCCAGTGGTTTCTTTGATGCATGAGAGGCAAGGACAAAAGGTCTTCGGGCTTGTCGATAGGGCCATGGTCACTGAGGAAGCTTTGGGAGGCAATAGCAACGGGACTCAGTTCAAGCAGTTTTATCGCATCAGCTGTGATTTCGGACATACGCCCCCAGCGGATCACGATGTCAATGTTTTCCCTGTCTCCGGTACCCGGCCTATACGATGGCAGGACTTCTAGCTCTGTTTTTGGATGCGTTTCCCAGAAGTCGCTGATCCGTGGCATCAACCATCGGGCCGTGAAAATAGGACCGGCTGAAAGGCGCACAACCTTGCGCGAGTTCCGGTGCAAGCTGCGCACCGCATCATCTAAGATGCCAAAGGCCTTAGCCGTCGCTTCTGCCAATCTTTTGCCGTCTTCTGTCAACACAACCTCACGTCCGCTGCGCGCAAACAACTGCACCCCCAACTGCTCCTCCAACCCGCGAATGTGGTGGCTGATCGCTGTGGGTGTGACCAGTAATTCTTCGGCAGCGGCGCGAAAACGGCCAAGCCGGGCAGCGGCCTCGAAGGCGCGCAAGGCGGGTAAGGACGGTCTCATGGCGCCTCTATTGATTAGTTTTGCTCACTATTTGCTGAGAAAGTCGCCTTTGTAAACGGAAGAAATACCTGTGAGGTTTGACTAAATAGTAAAGCAAAGTTCATGAATCGATGACCAAGTCAAACCGGCGCCGGGGTCGCAAGGACCGGCTGAAAGAAGCGACAGAAGACGACACGTTCCAGCCAGTTTGGCCGGGGGTAGTTGCCGGTCGCCTGAAGCCACTGTTGCCGGACGAGGTAACGCTGGTAGAGGAAACCGCCCTTTCCCTGCTGTCGAAACTTGGTCTCAGTCAGGCCATCCCGTCGATGATTGAAATGGTCACGGCGGCCGGTGGCGCGTTGACGTCGGATGGACGTTTGCAGTTTCCCGAGCAGCTTGTTCGCTGGGCAATCGACGGGGCACAGCGCGGCTTTGACCTCTGTGGACAACTGCCTGACCGTGATTTGAAAATCGAAGGTCCGCGTGTTCACATGTCGACGGGTGGCGCCGCACCCGGCGTCTTTGATCTCGACACACATGAATATCGCGATTCCACCCTGCAGGACCTCTATGATGCGGCGCGGATCGTCGACAAGATGGATAACATCCACCACTTCAGCCGTTCGGTCGTGGCGCGGGACATCGAAGACAACGCGTTGATGGATTTGAACACCGCCTACGCCTGTCTGGCCGGTACGTCCAAACATGTTTCAATTTCGATCACCGAGCCGCAGAACGTCGCAGAGATCGCACAGCTTTGCTATCGTATTGCAGGCAGTGAGGCTGCCTTTCGTGCGCGTCCGTTTCTGACCGTCATGGTCTGTCATGTCGTCCCACCGATGCGTTTTGCCGAGGAAGCCTGCGAAGTGCTTGAGCTGGCGATCAAGGCCGGTTTCCCGGTGCAGCTGATCAGCGCCGGTCAGGCGGGGGCGACCAGCCCGGCCACCATCGCGGGCTCTTTGGTACAGGCCGTGGCCGAAACGCTCGCGGGTCTGGTATTTTCCCGCCTGGTGGATCCGGACGTCAAAGCGATCTTTGCACCAAAGCCGCTTGTCGCGGATTTACGCACTGGTTCCATGAGCGGCGGCGGCGGCGAACAGGCCATTCTGATGGCAGGCGCCGCGCAGATGGGCCGTCACTGGGACCTGCCAACCAGCTCCATCGCGGGGATCACAGACGCCAAGCGGCTGGATGCGCAATACGGCGCGGAGAAAACACTGGCCGTCACTATGGCCGCCCACGCGGGGTCCAATATCGTCACACAGGCAGCGGGCATGATGTCCAGCCTGCTGGGTGTTAGTCATGCGGCCTATGTCATTGATAACGACCTGCTGGGTAACATCCTGCGCACTATCCGGGGTATTGAAGCCAGCCCCGAAAACATTGCTGCCGATATCATTGCTGATGTGTGCCGTGGTGAGGGGCATTATCTGGGCGAAAAACATACGTTCAGCCGGATGAAGTCCGATTACTTCTATCCAGAAATCGGCGATCGTCGCGCGCCCCGCGATTGGCAAGACGCCGGTGCGCAGCGGATTGGCGACGTGGCGCGCGAAAAGGCCCATGAGATCCTCAACAGCCACTTCCCTGCTCATATTCCAGAGGATGTCGACCGCACCTTGCGGGCGAACTTTGACATCCGCCTGACGCGGCAACAGACCGGACGCCCCGAATGACCAACCATAATCTCAGTCAGCGGGCCCGCGCTGCGCTGCCCGGCGGTGTCAGCCATGAGCTGCGGTATCGCGATCCGTATCCAGTATTTATAGAACGGGCCAAGGGCGCCAAGAAATGGGACGTCGAGGGGCGGTGTTACATCGACTTCAAGATGGGCAGCGCCAGCCAGATGCTGGGACATGGTCATCCGGTTGTCGTCGAAGCGATCCGGAAACAGGCAGAGTCGGCGATTTTCACGGCCGATAGCCACGAGGCCGAGATCGAATGGGCGGAATGGGTCAACCGGCTCTATCCAAGCGCTGAACGTACGCGCTTTACAGCTTCGGGCAGTGAGGCGACGATGCTGGCGCTTCGCCTTGGTCGCGCCCATTCGGGCAAGGACCATGTTCTGCGTGTGGATGGCCATTATCACGGTTGGCATGACCATGCGCTGAAGGGCACCAAACCCGGCAGCACCCAGGCGGCATCACTGGGCATTCCCGATGCGATCAACTACCTGATACATGTCTGCCCCGCAACCCCCGAGGCAATGGCGCTTGCCTTGCAGGACGATCGCATCGGCACCGTCATCATAGAGGCCTCGGGCGCGAATTATGGCTGTGTGCCGATGTCCGTCGAGACATTGAAAGCGCTGCACGATGTCGCGCGTGCCGCCGGAACAGTGCTGATCTTTGACGAGATCATTACGGGCTTTCGTTGGTCGCCCGGCGGGCGGCAAGCGCGGGACGGAATCGTGCCGGACCTCACGACGCTTGCCAAGATTGTCACTGGCGGCTTGCCCGGCGGGGCGGTCTGCGGTCGCGCCGAGATCATGGAACTGATGAACAATGCCACGGTGCGTAACGGCATCTCTCCGGCAGTCAGCCACAAGGGCACGTTTAATGCCTCTCCTCTGGTCGCGGCGGCCGCCTGTGCAGCTATGCCGCTTCTGGCCAGTGGAAAGGCGCAGGCGCAGGCCGACGCCATGGCCGCGCGGATGCGGGACGGTATGAATGCCGTCATGAACGATCTGGGGGTGAGGGGCCTTGCTTACGGCGACAGCTCTATCTTCCATGTGTTCTTTGGCCAAAACAGCGTTGAGGGGCTAACGCCTGCAGAGATACGCGGGCTGCCCAAACCCTGCGTTAAGGCTTATCGCGATGGCATGTTGGCGCGGGGTGTTGACATGATGGCCTATACCTCCGGCCTGACCTCGGCAGCCCATACGCCCGCGATAATTGACGAAGCGTTGGAGGCATTTCACGCCACCCTAACCGACATGATCCACAATGAGGTGCTGCCATGACGCTGCCCACCCATGCGCGTACAATTGTCATAGGCGGCGGCGTCATTGGCTGCTCAATCGCCTACCACTTGGCGCGCGAAGGACGGCAGGACATCGTCGTGCTGGAACGCTCAAAGCTGACCTCTGGCACCACGTGGCATGCTGCCGGTCTTGTACGGCGGTTGCGCCCATCGGCCACGCTGACCAAGCTGATCAACTACTCGATCGACCTTTATGGCGAGTTGGAGATCGAGACCGGTCAGGCCACAGGCTGGACGCAGACTGGATCGCTGACGCTGGCCACCAATGAGGACCGGCTGACCAACATAAAGCGCCAGGTTTCGCTGGGCCGGGCCTTCGGATTGGAGGCCGAGGTCGTCGATGCCGCCCGCGCCAAGGAGCTTTGGCCGCTGATTGAAGTCGATGATGTGATCGGTGCAGTTTGGTCGCCTGCTGACGGGCGCGTGAACCCTTCGGATGTGGCACTGGCCCTGTCCAAAGGCGCGCGCGCGTGCGGTGTTCGCATCTTCGAGGACACAGCTGTGACTGGCTTGCAGAAAAAAGCTGGCCGCATCTCGGGGGTAGAAATCGGCGATCACGTGATCGAAGCTGAGGAGGTGGTGATCGCCTCTGGACTATGGTCCCGCGAGGTGGCCGCCATGGCGGGTGCGCATATGCCGCTTTATGCCTGCGAACACTTCTACATCCTGACCAAACCACTGGCAGAGGTACAGGCCCTTGGAAAAGGGGCCCATCTGCCGACGCTGAATGATCAGGACGCCTATCTTTATGCCCGCGACGATGTGGAAGGGCTACTGGTCGGCTCGTTCGAGCCCCATGCCAAGGGGATTTCCACCAAAGATCTGCCCGCCGATTTCTCGTTCGACCTGCTGGATGAGGACTGGGACCACTTCATGCCGATGATGGAAAACGCGCTGCGCCGTATCCCTGCGTTGGAAAAGGCCGAGGTGCGGATGCTGCTCAACGGCCCGGAAAGCTTCACTTTGGACAGCCAATTTATGATGGGTGAAAGCCCCGAGGTTCCGGGGTTGTTTCTGATGGGCGGGATGAACTCTACCGGCATCGCGCTTGCGGGCGGCGCGGGGCGCGCAATGGCCGAATGGGTCATCGCAGGCGAACCCACCATGGACCTAAACGAGGCGGATTTGCGCCGCTTCAGCCCCGAGATGAACGTGTTGGGCGCGCTGGAGGCACGGATCCCCGAGGTGCTGGGCCGCCATTACGATAACCCCTATCTGGGCCGGTCAATGGATACTGCACGGGGGCAGCGCCGCTCGCCGATCCACGCGGGGCTGGTTGCTGCTGGTGCACGGTTCGAGGCGCGCAGTGGCTGGGAACGTGCGGTACATTTCGGTGGCAATGCCGCGCATCTGCCGCTGACTTTCGGCGCACCCGCCTGGCGCGATCAGGTGGCGCAAGAGGTTGATAGCTGCCGCAATGGCGCGGCCATCCTTGATCAATCCGCTTTTGGCAAGATCATGGTGCAAGGCCCAGATGCCTGCGCCTTTCTCAACCACCTGTGCAGCGCGCAGATGGATATTGCCGAGGGGCGCATCGCCTATACTCAGATACTGAACGCGCGCGGCGGGATCGAAAGCGACCTGACCGTCCAGCGCCACGGGCCAGAGACCTATCTGATGATTGTTGGCGCGGGCGAGGTCGTGCGCGACCTGAAACGGATGCGTGAAACCAAGAGCGATTTCCGCGTGGAGTTCACCGATGTGACCAGCAGCTATGCGATCCTTGGGTTGGCCGGCGCGCAAGCACGCGCGCTTTTACAGGCCACGTCCAACACTCCCGTGCCTGACTTGAAACGCTTTCACTTTGCTCCGATTGAGATCGGGTTGGCCCGTGGGTGGGTAGGTCGGTTAAGCTTCACCGGAGAAGAGGGATATGAGCTCTACATCCCCGCCGATATGGCTATGGCAGCCCATGAGGCGCTGGTTGCAGCCGGGGCCAGCCACGCCGGCCTTTACGCCAGCGGGTCGCTCAGGATCGAAAGTGGGTTCCGTGCCTTTGGGCACGAATTGACCCCAGGAACGACACCGCAGGAAGCTGGTCTGGGGGCATTTTGCGCCGCCGGTTCGGCTTTTGTTGGCGAGGAGGCTCTGGAAAGCCACGTGGCAACAAGGCAGGTCGTTTCGCTGCTCTTTGACGACCCTGAGGCCATCCCGGTCCATGATGAGCCGATCTATTTTGGTGGCAAAGTCGTGGGCCAGATCACTTCAGCTGCATGGAGCTATCGGTTCGGCCGCTCCGTGGCACTCGCGATGGTCGATGCGCCGCTGAGGCAACTGGCAACGCAGGAGGTCGTTTCGGGCTTTGAGGTCGACATCGCCTGCTCCCGTTTCGGCGCAAAATGCTCTCTCAAACCCGCAAAGGAGGCGTTCTGATGGCAGACACGACTCGCTCCACTCGTGTTGCCATCATCGGCGGCGGTATCATGGGCGTCGCGGCACAATACCAACTGGCCGAAAACGGTTGGGCCGATACGATCCTGTTTGAAAAGGCTGAACTGACCAGCGGATCCACATGGCACGCGGCAGGCCAGATCGCTCATGCGGTGGGGTCTCGCGTCATGGGCTGGATCAACAAGACTTCGATTGAGACCTACAAGCGTGTCGAGGCCGAAACAGGTCAAAGCATCGGCTGGCATGAGGTGGGCGGTTTGCGTGTTGCCACAACCGATGATGAGGTCGACTGGATGAAGTCGATCATGGGGGTGGGCAAGCTGCTCGATCTGCCGATGGAACTGGTCGGCGCTGATGAGGTCGCCCGCATAAATCCCTTCTACAAGGTCGATGACGTCAAAGCGGCAATTCACACCCTCAATGACGGGCATATCGACCCGTCCAGCGTAACCATGGCGCTTGCTGCCGCAACCCGCGCACGCGGGGCCAAGATTGAACGCCATAATCAGGTGCTGGGTGCGAGCCGCAAGGGTGATGGTTGGCTATTGCGCACGGACAAAGGCGAAGTGCTGGCCGAACATGTGGTCATTGCGGCTGGGTCCTACGCCAATCAAGTGGGGGAATGGTTCGGATTGAAAATCCCCTCCGTTTCATGCCTGCATCACTATCTGGTCACAGACACAGTGCCCGAGTTTGCAGACCGTCCGGAACTGCCCGTCATGCGCGATAACGCCTTTGGCGGCTATATCCGGCAGGAACAGAAATCAGGTCTGATCGGCATCTACGAGGGCCATGCCTGCCCAACGGTCTGGGAAATGCCCAAAGGCGCGCCTTGGGCCGCCGAGAATGAGCTGTTTGAAGCGGATTACGACAGCATTGGCGACTTCCTGATGATCGCCTTGGAAAAAATGCCAATTTTGGCTGAGCTTGGCATCAAACGCGTGGTGCGCGGGGCGATCACCCATACACCGGATGGCGGGATGCTGGTGGGCCCTTCGGGTGCGCCAAATGTCTGGCTGTCCTGCGGGTCCTCCATTGGCCTCGCTTGGGGCGGCGGTGCGGGCAAGGTGTTGGCTGATTGGATGGTACATGGTGAAACCGCCATCAACACGCGCGGTTTTGATCCGCGCCGCTATGGCAAGTTCGCCAGCGACAGTTTCATTGTGGAACGCACCAAAGACGAGTTTATGCGCCGCCACGATACACCCTGTCCGGGCAAGCAATTTAACAGCTTACGTCCCCTTAACCGGCACCCGCTTTTTGACCGGCTCGCTGGCAAAGGCGCTGTCTTTGGTGAGATCGCCGGATGGGAACGCCCGCGCTATTTTGGCGAAGTCGGCGAAGCTGAACAGATCGGCTGGGGCCACCGGCCGTGGCACGACAATGCGCAGCGCGAGGCGAAGGCCACACGCACTGCCGCTGGCGTCATCGACCTTTGCGCCTTTGCCCAGTTTGAGATCACGGGCAAGGATGCGGGCGCGCTGCTTGATCGGCTGTCCGCCAACCGCATCCCCTGCAAGGATGGGCGCATCAGTCTGAACCATTTGCTGACCGAAAAAGGCCGGTTCGAGACCGAGATCACGATCTGGCGCATTGCGGAAGATCGCTATTTCACCGGCTCTCCTATCGCGCGCGCCACACCTGACTTTGACTGGATGAAAAGCCATATCCAGCCAGGCGAAGACGTACACATGATAAATCGCAGTGCGGATTGGGGGATGCTGGCCATGTCTGGTCCCGCTTCACGCCGGATCCTGTCTCAGTTGACGGATGCCGATTTGTCCAACGCCGCCTACCCATGGCTATCCGGCCAAGAGATCATTGTAGCGGGCGTGCCCTGCTACGCATTGCGCGTGTCTTTTGTCGGTGAGCTTGGGTGGGAACTGCACGCCCCCTTGGAGCGGATTGCCGAGGTATATGACGCATTGTTCGAAGTCGGTGCAAAACATGGCCTGACCGACCTCGGCTCTTACGCGTTCAACGGGATGCGGATGGAAAAGGCCTACCGTGCCAGTGGTGAGTTGACCACAGACGTCGGGCCGTTTGATGTCGGTCTTGAGCGATTTGTCGTCACCAAGGATCGGGACTTTCTCGGCAAAACGGCCCTCATGGCGCGCGGGCCGGAATGGGAGTTATTCTACGCCGAATTGCACGCCGACGGCATCGACATCCACGGCGGAGAGCCGGTTCTGCTGAGCAACCAGCCGGTTGGCCTGACCACATCAGGTGGCTACGCCTACACCATCGGCAAATCCCTAGGCTGGCTTTTCGTCAAAAAGGGAACCCCCCGCGATGGTCTCAGCGTGCAACTGCTGAATACAGCTTATCCGGTAACTATCCACAATGACCCTCTTGTTGACCCCGATAACCTACGTCCAAGATCTGAGGACTGAGACATGACAAATATCAATGGCGGTGAGGCCGTCTATCGCGTTCTGAAAGCCAATGGAATCGACACCGTTTTTGGCCTTTTGGGTGGCTCGATGCTGGAGCTTTATGACGCCATGTATCACGGCGGCGACCTTGCCTACGTTGGTGCGCGCGATGAACGCGCAGCGGGCCATATGGCAGACGCTTGGGCGCGGATGACAGGAAAACCCGGGGTTGTCTTAGGCGCTCAGGCGGGGCCGGGGGTGGTGAACATCGTCACCGCCGTGGCCGAAGCGCATCTTGCCTACTCGCCCATGGTGGTGATTGCCGGCGCCATCACGCGGGCTGATCAGGCCAAGGACACCTTTCAAGAGGTCGACCAGGTCGCTCTTTTTGCGCCGATCTGCAAGCGCTCGGTCATGGTCACGGATCCGACGCGGCTCGCACCGATGCTTGAAGACGCGATCCGGCTGGCCAATACGGGTCGCCGGGGGCCGGTTGTGCTACATGTACCGCGCGATCTGTTTTCCGCAGACATCCCTGCAGTCACGCCTAAGCCGTTGCAAATAGCCCGTCCAGGGCCTGCCTCACCTGACGACATTGCCGCGATTGCCAAGCTATTGGCAGAGGCCAAGCGCCCGGTAATCTTTGCCGGAGGCGGGTTCAAATGGGGTGCAGGACGCGATGCGTTGACGGCGCTGGCTGAGACGCTGAAAGTGCCCATCGTCGCCTCAACCGGCCATGCAGACGTGATGCGCCACCGCCACCCCTGGTTTGCTGGTCAGGCAGGGCCACGCGGCAACCGCGTCGCCAGCCGCCTGACGAAAGAGGCGGATGTAATGGTCGTCCTCGGCGCGCGACTGGGCTTCAATTCAACCTTTCACAGCCATGACTATGTAGGCGCGGACACACGCATCGCACATGTCGATGTCGAGGGTTCTGCGGTCGGGCGGTACTTCCCAGCCGAGATCGCCGCCCAAGGCGACGCGCGGCTAACTGCCGAGGCTCTGATTGCGGCGGGCAGCCGACCAGATTGTGATCCATGGCGCGACAGCTTTCGCTCGGACATGGAAAGCCTCTGGAACGAACGCGATGAGGAAGCAGCCATCGCCACCCTGCCTATGCATCCCCGCCGCGCACTGGCTGAAATGCGTGACGCACTCCCCGAAGACGCCATCGTAACGCTGGATACGGGCAACACCTGCCTGCAAGCCGCCGACCGACTGGCCCACTATGCGCCCTTGTCGCTGATCACACCGCTGGATTTCGGGCTCGTAGGATTTGGCCTCTCGGCAGCCGTTGGAGCCAAAGCCGCGACCCCCGAGCGCCCTGTGGTGGCGATTATGGGTGATGGGGCCATTGGCTATACGATGATCGAGATTCAAACAGCGATTTCACACAAGCTCCCCATCACTATTGTGGTGCTTGATAATGAAGCATGGGGGGCCGAAAAAGCCTATCAACAGGAGTTTTATGGCGGGCGACTTCTGGGCGCAGAAATCCAATCCCCGAGGTACGATAAATTCGCAGAACTATGCGGTGGCAAAGGCATCTGGGTCGACGGTCCCGGCGGAATGACGCCCGCGCTGCAGCAGGCCATTGCCTCAAATGAAACCACCGTTATTCAGGCCAAGATCGACCCCGGCGCGCTGATGACGCTGCGCAAAGACCTGTTTAAGGCACCGCAAGATGGGACACAAAAATGATCACCTGGGACACGATCATTATTGGTGCCGGAAACGCGGCTTTCTGCGCGGCTCACGCAGCATGCGAAAAAGGGGCCAGTGTTTAGATGCTGGAACGCGCACCAGAGGCCGAGAACGGCGGCAACGCGCGCTACACTGCGGGGGCTGGTCGATGCCCATACCAAGATCGCCCGCAAAAACGGCGTTGAGATCCGCTATGACACCCGTGCCGTCGAGATATTGACCGATGGTCATGCCGTGACCGGCGTCAAGGTGCGTCACAGGGGGAGTTAGAGGACATTAGTGCTAAGGCTGTTATCGTGGCGGTCGGGGAATTTCAGGCCAGTCCTGAGATGCGCACTCGCTACCCTGGCCTGGGCTGGGAGATGGCTCGCACCTGCGCCCGAGGCCATCATCCCGAAGGACCAGAGGCCAACCATGCACTAACTTTCAAACTGGACCACTCAAGTGGGGCTGGTCAGCGGTGCAGCAGCAGGGGTGCGGCAAGGTCACACCCCTGCCAAGTCATTGGATGACGGCAGACAGCCCTTTCTGGACATTCGATTTCCTGGCTGGCCGCCAAGGGGTTCATGTAGGTCGGGCGGGAAACGGCCGTTCTCTGCGGGTGCGAATCCGGCAAGGTGCGATGTCTGGAGCCGACATCCAGACGAACGCGAAATCGCGGTTTCGTCTACTTTGCTTTGTGGCAAGCTCTTGCTGACAGGAACCGGACATCCACGCGGAGAGCACAGGGTCGCATGGTGTCAGAAACGCACTGGTAGGGCTGTCAGGGAAGTCTCTGGCGATCGATCAGGTATGGCAAGCGCTGCCGGGCGTCCATTACAGGTTTATGTGCAGCTGTTGCACTCAACAATTCTTCCCCACTTCCAGCTCTGGCAAGCTCCTGTCCATTCGGGGCAATGACACAGCTTCCGCCGAAGTAGTCCATGCCGTTTTCATGTCCGCAGGAATTCGCATAGCAGACGTAGACGCCGTTCTCGAACGCACGCGCGGGGATGACTGTATTTGCCACTATTCCCCATTGCGCCCCTAGCGCGGTCGGAACCAGAACGATTTCAGCGCCAATCTTGGCTACTTCCCGGAAAGTCTCCGGAAACTCAGCATCGTAGCAGATCAGCGTGGCAGCTTTGACCCCTTCAATCTCAAACAGAGTATAGCGTTTGCCAGGGGTGAAATGATCCCCCTCGAAGCCGGGCGGCAACAGCAGTTTGCGGTGAGTCGCCAGCAAAGTGCCGTCCTTACCGATGCAGGAGGCGGAATTATTAAGCACCCCGTTAGCCCGCTCTGGAAACCCATAGTGGATGGCGACGCTGTGCTTTCGAGCCAGTTCCGCGATCGCCTGTGCCGACGGGCCGTCTGTCGGTTCCGCCCAATCTGCAACCCGACTGCCAATGTTGTATCCGGTCAAAAACAGCTCTGGCAGGACAATCAGGTCCGTTTTGTTTTCTTCCAGACCAGCAAGACAGGCTCTCAGCCAAGCCAGCCGCGCCTGCGGACCATCCAGGTCCGCAGGGCTTTGGGCAACAACGATGTTCAGGTTGCCGGTCATGGTTCAACCTTTGCTCAGCAGGATTTCGCGGGGATAGTTGGTGATATAGTCAATTCCGGTTTCGGTCACCACAATGGAGTCCCCGATCCGGCCCGCGGTCACGCCATCCACGGAAATGCCGCCATCCACAGCAAAGGTCATGCCCGGCTGCAGCACTGTCTTGTCACCGGCCTTCAACTCTGGTGCTTCCAAATAGGCGACACCAATCGAGCGGCCGGTCCGGTAGCCGGTCTCGTAGCCGCGGGCGCGGTAGACCTCATTGGCGGCGGCAGCAACGTCTTCGGCCAGCACACCCGGACGCATGACTGCAATTGCAGCCTGCTGGGCAGCAATCGCGGCTTCCTGCACATCCCGCGCCTGGTCGGTCACATCGCCGATATGGAACATCCGGTCAAAGCCCAGCTTGTACTGTTTGAACTGCGCCATGTTGCAGAAACAGAAATAGACCGGATCGAATTTCTCGTAGGCTTTGACGCTGGCGCGGCGGTGTACCATCGAGGCGTCGGTGCCGCTCTGCAGGATCTGCAGGTTATGGATCATCGGCGAGACGAAACGATCCCAGCCTTTGTCGGTCAGGAAGGTGGCCGCTTTGCGGGATCCCGCCTCGATCACTGCCAGGGCGCTCTCATACTCCTGTGCGCCTTCGCGCAGACTGTCATGGGCTGCCGCCATCATTGCGCCCGCAATCTGGCCGGCTTCTTTCATCACGCCGATCTCGAAAGGTGTTTTGATCGTGCGCATTGCGCCCAGAACTGGCGAGATGTCCTTGAGCGGCACACCAGGGTAGGTGTCATCCAGATGATTGCGCACAATAGCCGGGATTGTGCTGCGCTCGATCCAGATCTCCTTCGGCGCCTCACCCAGGGCGCGGGCCAGTGCCCGGCCCCAGCTGCGCGGGCCGATGTCTTCCCAGGTCTGCACGTCCTCGACCCAGGTCATTTCCGCCACCATCTCAGATTCCATCAGAGGGGTGATGACAACCGGGGCGTCCTGCGCATCTACTACCAGCATAGAGGGACGGCCAAATTCGATCCCGAGGTAGCCCCAGAAGCCCGCCAGATATGCGATCGAGCTTTCGTCAGTGAACACTGCTTTTTGAATGCCCGCGTCCTTCATGCGGGCTTGCAGGCTTAATGTGCGGTTTTTTGCTTCTTCCAGCATAAATTCTTTCCTTTGTGCGTGTGTTTAGGTCAGTCTAGAAGACCGGGGAGGAACAGGGCGATAGAGGGGATGAAGGTGACCAGGAACACCATCGGCAGATGCCCCAACAGCAAGAACTTCATCGTCGGCCCGACATAGGTCGACAGCGGCTGTTTCGTAACGCCACCAGCCATGTAGAGTAGCGGGGCACAGGGCGGGGAGATATTGCCCAAACCCAAATTGGTGCCCACGATGGCGGCAAAATGGATCGGGTCCAGGCCGATTTTCTGCGTGACGGGCAACAGGATGATCGCCGCCAGAACGCCGCCGGAAACGTCATCGATAATCATTCCCATGATAAGCAGCAGCAGGTTGATGAGCAGCAGGATGACGATCTTGTTCTCCGAGATCGACAGCAGCAAATCGGCGAACTGGGTAGGCACTTTGGCCAGAACCATGCCGCGGCTCATCACAAAGAGGAAGAAAAGAACCATCAGGATGGCGCCGGTCAGCCGCGCGGCCTCGACCGTCGAATTGAACAGATTGTCAAACGGCAGTGTGCGATAGATCAGGATGCCAACAATCAGCGTGTAAACAAGAGCAACCGCACCTGCTTCGGTCGGCGTGGCGATGCCGGAATAGATCCCTCCCAGTACGATGACTGGCATGATTATGGCCAGACTGGCGCGTTTTCCGGTTCTGCCCACTTCGGCGACTGTTTCACGGGGTGTCAGCGCAGCATCAACCGTGACGGTGTCATTCTTACGCAGGAACCAGAAATTCAGGCCGCAATAGATCAGCGCCAGCATGACGCCCGGTCCCATCGTGGCGAGGAAGCATTTGGCAACAGATTCCCGGATGGCGATGGCAAAAACGATCATCGGAATGCTTGGCGGGATCATCAGCGCCAGAACCGAAGACACCGCGACCAGTGCGGTTGCATGACCCGGCGGGTAGCCTTCTTTGATCATGCGCGGCACCATGATCTTGCCAATCGCGGCAATGGCAGCCGAGGCAGATCCGGAGATCGCGCCAAACATCGCGCATGTAAGAACCGTCACCGCACCCAGGCCGCCTTTGGTCCGGCCAACAAAGGAGTTCACGAAATCCAGCAGGCGTTCAGAAATGCCAGAGGCCCCCATCAGTGTGCCGGAGAGAATGAAAAGCGGAATAGCCAGAAGCGAAAAGGCGCTGACCTGAGAATAGCCGAACCCGGCATGAAACGAGATATCGGTGCCAAGCAGCGTGCCATAGGCCAGGGCCCCGACACCAAATGCAAAACCAACAGGCACCTCGATAAGCAACAGAAGAACGACAAGCAAAATGGCGACAAAAAAGAATGCCATGTTATTCTCCTCCCTTTCCGGTAATCAATGCGCGGGTTTCGAGAAAGGCCTGCAATGCCAGATAGAAGATCATCAGCCCAAATCCGAATAACATGCTGAAATCCCACAGGTACTTGGGCAAGCGCATGTAAGCGCTCTTCCGGTTTACCTTGATGTTGAACGAGGCAAAATCGATTGCATATTTCAGAAAGATCACCAGTGCGATCAGGCAGATGACCGTACCCAGCAAACGCAGAGACAGCAGCACAGTCCGGTTTTGGGTGATCAATGTCATCACACCGCCTTCGATGTGATCCCGCTCGCGCGAGCTGTAAGCCATTCCGATGAAATAGATCCACAACGCGAGCATCGGTGCCATCTCTTCCATGCCCAGAAACGGCAGGGATATCACATAGCGCATGAAAACCTGCGCTGCCATCAGCAGCCCCAGGGAAATCATCGCCACAAACATGGTGACCCGCATCAGCCAGGCCAGCTTGGCCTCGACGCTATAAATCGCCCCAAGTGATCGGTAAACTGGCGCTGCGCGGTTGCCGCTTGCCGGAACCGGAATGATCGGTTCAGGCAGGGTGACATCGCTTAAGCTGTCTGTATGTAACAGTTCTTTAGACATGCTTCTCCCTCCCATCCGCATGCATGCGCGCGGGTTCAGACCCGCGCGCATCGGCCGGATTATTCGATCCCGGCAGCAGCCTTGATCTGACCCATGATCTCGGCGCCGAGGACGCCTTCCATGTAGGGGTACTCAACCGACACAACCTTTTCGCGATAAGCGGCCAGTTGTTCCGGGGACAGCTCGACAATGTCGATCCCGGCGTCCTTGATTTGTTCGAACCACTTCGGGCTTTCCGCCTCAGCGTTCTCCCAAGCCCAGGTGGCCGCCTCGTCAGCCGCCGTGCGCACCCAGCCCTGCTGCTCTTCGCTCAGGCCCTCGAACCACTGCTTGTTAGCAGTCCAGAAGGTGTGCTCGAAATTCTCGCGGGTGAAGACATAGGCGCTCAGGACATCCTTGAAGAGCAGCACTTCGGAGGGCGGCGAATAGGCCCGGCCATCGATGGCGCCGGTTTGCAGCGCTGTATGCACCTCGGAAAACGCCATTGGCACAGCCGAGAACCCAGTTGCCTGATAACGTTCGATTGCCATCGGCATACCAGGAACGCGCATCTTGAAGCCGCTGGCATCGTCAGGGAATTCTGTTGGAACATCGATGCCTTTACGGACAACGAAGCCGGTAAAATCGGTGGGGATCGTGCCCAGCAGAACCATGTTCAGATCGCCCATGATTTCGTTGTACACATCCATCATGACCGATCCGGGGCCGTATACAGCACGGCCGGACTCCCAATCATTTGCCACGTATCCCAGGACAGAAACGTCCCAACGCGGATCCAATTCAGAGTGGTTCCAGGACATGGTCATCTGAACGGCGCCCTGCGCAACCTGTTCAACAATCGACGTCCAGTCACCGAGGTCTCCGCCCGGGTGATAGTCGACGCTCATCTCGCCGCCGGACAGCTCGGTCAGCCGTGCCGAGAAGCGCTCGGACACTTGGTGAAAGATGTGCTGGGTGTCCATGACGTGGCCCAGAATGATGTCTTCGGCCTGCGCTGCGGGCAGCGTGGCAGCCAGAATGCCCGCCGCTGCGGCACCTGCTTTAACAAATGTTGCGATCCCCACGAAGGTTCCCTCCCTATTCGTGTTTCAGACGCGGCTCGAATCAACGTTCAAGCCCTGCAAACTGTTAAGCTGTACACAGCTATTGCGTCAATGACTGTTTTAACCCTATATCCGGGCAAAATTTAGCCCACCTGCATACACCAAAGAGGGGAAGACGACACATGTTTGATAAAGGCCGCCACCATCGAGCGAAAATTGGCTTTGTCCTGCTGGCCACCGAACAAACGATCGAGGATGACATGTTCCGCCTGTGCCCCGATGGCGTTGGCGTGCATTTTACCCGTGCCTGGATCGGCGACAGCATCACGGTGGAAAGTCTGAACCAGCATGCCGGGGATCTGGCCCGCGCCGCGTCCACCCTGCTGCCGGACGGCAGCCTGGATGTGGTCTGTTACGGCTGCACGTCGGGCAGTCTGGTCATTGGGGAAGACCGGGTTGCCGCGGAATTGAACAAGGGTGCCCCAAATGCCAAACCCACCAGCCTGATCACAGCGGTGATAGAAGCCCTGCGTGCGGTCCAGGTCACGCGGGTCTCTGTCGCCACGCCCTATCTCGACGAAATCAACACCCAGGAGGTTCAATACCTTGAAAAAGCGGGTTTCCAGGTCACGCAGATAAAGGGCCTGCAGTTGGAGAAGGACAGCGACATGATCCGGGTCAGCCCCGGGTATCTGGCTGAATTTGCCAGGCAGGCCGACACGCCAGACAGCGATGCACTTTTCATCAGCTGCGGGGCCCTGCGTTCGCTGGAGATCGTGGACCGATTAGAGCAGGAATTGGGCAAGCCGGTGATCTGCTCCAACCAGGCGATGATGTGGCACGCCCTGCGACTGGCTGGCATCCGCGACCGTATTGAGGGATACGGGCAGCTGCTCGTGGAACACTGAATTATGGGCCTTCTACCGTGCGAGCCGCCTTGATATGACTCCTCAAACTGCAACAGTTCAGGAAGGGGTGTTTTCTTGGCAAGGGGTGACACAACTTTGACTCCTCCTGGATGGGGGGACCGCAAACCCGGCGTAGAGGATATTCAGCGCCTGATCCTCAAGCGGATCTGCTTCCTTGAATACACGCCCGGAGACCGGCTGAAGGAAGCGGAACTGGCTGACGAGTTTGGCGTCAGCCGCACCCCGGTGCGGGACGCCATCAGCCGGATCAACCACCTTGGCCTGGTCGAGACCATCAACGGTGTCGGGAATGTGGTGATGGAACTGCCGCCGGAGAAGATTGCCCATGTCTATGACATGCGGCTGCATCTGGCATCCTTGATCGGTACAACAGCGCCTGCGCAGGTTGACGACGACCATCTTGGGCGCGCCCGCAGTCTGCTGGAGCAGGCGCATCAGCTCAGCGGGCAGGTCGATTCCCGGCAGTATGTCATCGTAAATGACCGGCTAAATACGCTGATCAGTGATCTGATCGGCAACTCAGTCCTGCGCTCTTTCTGGACACAAGCCTATTATCAGGCGGCCAGCACCTGGCACAGAGTGGTGGATTGCGCTGGAGCGGAAGTGGCAGATGCACTTGTCGCCGAGCTTACAGACCTCGAAATGGCGCTGGCTGAAAGGGACATACAGGCCGTTGGATATATCCAGCGCATCCACATCGGGTATGGCTACGCCCGTATCAGGAAATTCCTGTTCAACGAATCTGCCGATTGACCGCCGCTGGCGGTCATCTTCGCAGAGGGCTGTCCACTAGTTTCACCCGTTACACAGTTCGCTCTATTGAGCCTCCCCCAATGAAGTGGTCCGCCCCTATGTTTAGGAAAGCGGAGGACCATCGATGGCTATTAAGAGACCGAAGCCCGAAGAGATTGTCGTGAAGTTACGACAGGTTGAAGTGTTGATGGGGCAAGGGATGCCCCGGATTGATGCAATCCGTCAGATCGGCGTGACGGAGCAAACCTATTACCGCTGGAAGAAGAAGTACGGCGGAATGGGCACAGAGCAGCTTAAGGAACTGAAGCGGCTCCAGAAGGAGAACGAGCGCCTGCGCAGGGCGGTATCGGACCTGACGCTGGACAAATTGATCCTGTCCGAGGCCGCAAAGGGAAACTTCTGAGCCCCTCGCGCCGCCGTGCCTGCATCGACCTCATTCGCAGCAAGATGAAGGTTTCCGAGCGTCGCGTTTGCCGTGTCCTGGGCCAACACCGGTC
>FREY01000002.1:627500-632154 GCA_900143635.1 Rhodobacteraceae bacterium Alg231-04 | reverse complement strand
CGGGGGCTCGGAGATGTGTACAAGAGCCATGGGTCTGTCCAACTGGTTCCGCGGCTGGTTTGATCCGATCGTCGAATTCATGCGCCCGGTTCCGCCGCTGGCTCTGATCCCGCTGGTGATCATCTGGGCGGGCATTGGTGAAACAGGCAAGATCATCCTGTTGTTCCTCGCCGCGCTCTGGATCATGGCCATTGCTGCACGCTCGGGCGTGTCCGGGGTCAATATCTCCAAGGTGCACGCGGCCTACAGCCTGGGGGCCAGCAAGACACAGATCATGCGTCATGTGATCGTGCCCAACTCCTTGCCGGAAATCTTCACCGGTGCGCGGGTTGCCATGGGCGTCTGCTGGGGCACCGTTGTGGCCGCCGAACTGGTCGCCGCTGAGGCCGGTGCAGGCATGATGATCATGGTGGCATCGAAGTTCCAGAACACGGATATCGTGCTCATGGGCATCATCCTGATCGGCGTCATCGGTTTTGGCATCGACATGCTGATGCGTTGGGCAGAGCGGATCCTGGTGCCTTGGAAGGGCCGCAACTGATCTGCTGGAACAGCTACGGGTAGGCAGGTCGCACATCGGCTCCTTCCCGGACACGGGACACAAAAACTGCGCCTACCGGGACATATTCTCGGTAGGCGTTTGAGTTTTGAGCCATTTATGACAGTTTTCGTTCTGGCTCGGCATCTGGTGGATCGGCTTTGCGGTGAAAGGAACTGATTTTGATGTGTGTGAATAGGTCGGCAGAGTTGCCTCTGATGCCGCCCCTTCCGCCCATGATCGCGTCTACCGCGCGCTGCGGTCCCGAATCATGCACGGGCAAATGTCTCCCGGCGAAGCGCTGACCCTGCGGGGCATCGGCAAGGAATTTGGCGTCTCAATGACACCGGCCCGCGAATCGGTGCGACGGCTGGTTGCAGAGGGCGCATTGACTCTATCCGCCTCGGGACGTGTATCAGCCCCCGAACTCAGCAATGAGCGCATCGAAGAGCTCGCCGCCCTCAGGGCATTGCTGGAGGTGGAGCTGGCCAGCCGCGCGCTGCCGCGCGCCCATATGGCCCTGATCGACCGGTTGCAGACCATAAACATGAATGTCGCTGAAATGGTCTCCAAACGCGATGCGGTGGGCTATATACGGACAAATCTGGAATTTCACCGCACGCTCTATCTGCGCGCACAGGCCCCGGCGATGCTCGCCATCGCTGAGACGGTTTGGTTGCAGCTTGGGCCAACCATGCGGGCGCTCTATGGGCGGCTTGGGCGCACCGAACCGCCGCATAATCACAAGCTGATCATCGCAGCACTGAAAGCCGGGGACGAACCGGGGCTGCGGCTTGCGGTGCGATCAGATGTCACGCACGGGCTGCGTCTTTTGGCGGGCTGATCCCTGCCCTCGCATTCCGCATTCCGGCAGGCACAGTCCTGGCGACCTCGTGGCTTTTAAGGCAACGTGAATGGGCGCAACCTTGTTGCCCTATGAGGGAGCACCTGGCGGTTTTGATTTCTTCCACGCTCAATACAGTCCAAACGCGGAAAGCGCCCCTTGGGGCGTTGGTGCGTTGTATTTGTTTGTTGAGTATTGGTTGCGGGAGCAGGATTTGAACCTGCGACCTTCAGGTTATGAGCCTGACGAGCTACCGGGCTGCTCCATCCCGCGCCATTTTATTGTCCTACCGCCCGGAGGGCTACTTGAGGACGATTGTTCCTTCACCGGTATTTGCGAAGGGACTGGCCTTGCTTCAGGTCGTGTTTTTTGAACTGAAGGTCTTTTTGTTGATCGTTTTAGAGATTGGTCTTTTTTAGGTTTGGCGGTGCCCTACTCTCCCAGGGCTTAAGCCCAAGTACCATCGGCGCAACAGTGCTTAACTTCCGGGTTCGGGATGGGACCGGGTGTTTCACTTGCGCTATGACCACCAAACCAAAGAAAGACCATGCGCTCCTTTCGGAGCGCTACAATCAACTGTTGTCCTGTCAAGTTTGTGTAGGAATGTATGCTTGTTGGTTCCAGTCTTACTATTACTGGATCAAATCAAGCCTATCGGGCGATTAGTACCGGTCAACTGAATGCATTGCTGCACTTACATCTCCGGCCTATTGACGAGGTGGTCTACCTCGGCCCTCAGGGATACCTTGTTTTGAGGGGGGCTTCCCGCTTAGATGCCTTCAGCGGTTATCCTGTCCGAACATAGCTACCCTGCACTGCTGCTGGCGCAACAACAGGTCCACCAGTGGTTCGTTCACCCCGGTCCTCTCGTACTAGGGGCAACTCCTCTCAAGTATCCTACACCCACGGCAGATAGGGACCGAACTGTCTCACGACGTTCTAAACCCAGCTCACGTACCTCTTTAAACGGCGAACAGCCGTACCCTTGGGACCTGCTCCAGCCCCAGGATGAGATGAGCCGACATCGAGGTGCCAAACACTGCCGTCGATATGGACTCTTGGGCAGTATCAGCCTGTTATCCCCGGCGTACCTTTTATCCGTTGAGCGATGGCCCTTCCACTCGGGACCACCGGATCACTATGGCCGACTTTCGTCTCTGCTCGACTTGTCAGTCTCGCAGTCAGGCTGGCTTCTGCCATTGCACTCAACGAGCGATTTCCGACCGCTCTGAGCCAACCTTCGCGCGCCTCCGTTACGCTTTAGGAGGCGACCGCCCCAGTCAAACTACCCGCCACACAGGGTCCCGGATCCGGATAACGGACCGCGGTTAGACATCAAGCAGAATTAGGGTGGTATCTCAAAGGAGGCTCCACAGGGACTGGCGTCCCTGCTTCAAAGCCTACCACCTATTCTGCACAAATTGTGCCTGATGCCAGTGTGAAGCTGTAGTAAAGGTGCACGGGGTCTTTCCGTCTAACCGCGGGAAGCCTGCATCTTGACAGGCAATTCAATTTCGCTGAGTCGATGTTGGAGACAGCGGGGAAGTCGTTACGCCATTCGTGCAGGTCGGAACTTACCCGACAAGGAATTTCGCTACCTTAGGACCGTTATAGTTACGGCCGCCGTTTACCTGGGCTTCAATTCAGAGCTCTCACCCCTCCTTTTAACCTTCAGGCACCGGGCAGGCGTCAGACCCTATACGTCGTCTTGCGACTTCGCAGAGCCCTGTGTTTTTAATAAACAGTCGCCACCCCCTGGTTTGTGCCCCCAGCTCCAAGTTACCTCAGAACCGGGCCTCCTTCTCGCGAACTTACGGAGGTATTTTGCCGAGTTCCTTCAACATCGTTCTCTCAAGCGCCTTGGTATTCTCTACCAGTCCACCTGTGTCGGTTTAGGGTACGGTCTCATGGAGGGCTATTTCCAGGGACCAATTAGCGGCCCGCCCAATCCGATAAGGGCGAACAACCTTCATGATCCGTCACATCCTCCTGGCCCACGAATATTAACGTGGTTCCCATCGCCTACGCCTTTCGGCCTCGGCTTAGGGGCCGGCTTACCCTGCTCAGATTAGCTTTAAGCAGGAACCCTTGGACTTTCGGCGAGAGTGTCTCTCACACTCTTTGTCGCTACTCATGTCATCATTCTCACTAGTGATCTCTCCACCGGATGGCTCACGCCCCGGCTTCATCGAAAGCTCCTTGCGTCCAACACCTCCCGAAAGAGGCTAAAGACGCATGGAACTATGTCACACTACGCTCTGCTACCATGCACTATGTGCATCCTCGGCTTCGGCTCATGGCTTGAGCCCCGTTACATCTTCGCCGCAAGACATCTTAATTAGACCAGTGAGCTGTTACGCTATCTTTAAAGGATGGCTGCTTCTAAGCCAACCTCCTGGTTGTTTTGGACGTCTCACCTGCTTTCCCACTTAGCCATGAATTGGGGGCCTTAGCCGGAGGTCAGGGTTGTTTCCCTCTCCACTACGGACGTTAGCATCCGCAGTGTGTCTGCCGTCTAGTACTCCCGGGTATTCGGAGTTTGGTTAGGATCAGTAAGCCTGTGGGGCCCCATTACCCATCCAGTGCTCTACCCCCCGGGGTATTCGGACGACGCTCTACCTAAATAGATTTCGCAGAGAACCAGCTATCTCCGAGTTTGATTGGCCTTTCACCCCTAGGCACAGCTCATCCCGATCTTTTTCAACAGATGTGGGTTCGGTCCTCCAGTGCATGTTACTGCACCTTCAACCTGGCCATGCCTAGATCACTCGGTTTCGGGTCTGATCCCACTAACTCATTCGCCCTATTAAGACTCGCTTTCGCTGCGCCTACACCTAACGGTTTAAGCTTGCTAGTGAGACCAAGTCGATGACCCATTATACAAAAGGTACGCTGTCAGCCCTCAAGGGGCCTCCAACTGATTGTAGGCGTTCGGTTTCAGGTACTGTTTCACTCCCCTCGTCGGGGTGCTTTTCACCTTTCCCTCACGGTACTGGTTCACTATCGGTCAGTAAGGAGTACTTAGCCTTCGAAGGTGGTCCTCCGATCTTCAGACAGAATTTCACGTGTTCCGCCCTACTTAATACGTCCATCAAAGCTTCCCATACGGGGCTGTCACCCGCTATGGCCATGCTTCCCAACATGTTCTGGTCACTCATCTGGCTCGGCTGATCCGCGTTCGCTCGCCACTACTAGCGGAGTATCAATTGATTTCCTTTCCTCCGGGTACTTAGATGTTTCAGTTCCCCGGGTTTGCTCTTATAAACCTATGT
>FREY01000002.1:0-622500 GCA_900143635.1 Rhodobacteraceae bacterium Alg231-04 | reverse complement strand
TCTGGAACCGCGGATCATGGGTGGTGATGCCGGTTGGACAGGTGTTCTTGTTGCACTTCAACGCCTGAATGCAGCCCAGCGCGAACATGAAGCCACGCGCAGAAGTCACGAAATCCGCCCCCGCTGCCAGGGCCCAGGCCACATCGCCGGGATTGACCAGCTTGCCTGACGCAATCAGGCGCACCCGGTCTTTCAGGTCATATTCCTCGCGCAGGTTGGCCACCATCGGCAGCGCCTCGCGCACAGACATGCCCACCAGATCCATTAGCGGCATCGGGGCCGCACCGGTTCCGCCCTCGCCGCCATCCAAAGTGATGAAATCCGGCGCATCGTCCCGCCGTGCCGCGATATTCAGGAACAATTCGCGCATGGCAGCCTCCGAGCCAACACAGGTCTTGATCCCGACCGGCTTGCCCGTGACCTCGCGGATATCGGCGATCATATTCAAGAGCTCGTCGAAATTGGCGGCCTCCGGGTGGCGGTTCGGGGAAATGCTGCTTTCGCCTTCGCGAATGCCCCGGATGGCAGCAATTTCGGCCGTGACCTTGGCGCCGGGCAGAATGCCGCCCTTGCCCGGTTTGGCCCCCTGCGACAGTTTCACTTCGAACATGCGCACCGTGTCATGGGCGGCGGCGGCGCGCAGCTTTTCGTCGCTGATGCCGCCGTCTTCGTTGCGCACACCGTATTTGGCCGTGCCGATCTGAAAGACCACATCGCAGCCACCCTCCAGATGAAAGGGGCTGAGGCCGCCCTCCCCGGTGTTCAGCCAAACGCCTGCCTCTTTCGCACCGCGGCTCAGCGCCTGCACGGCCGGTTTTGAAATCGCACCAAAGCTCATCCCTGAGATATTGAAGATCGAAGGCGCCACATAGGGCACCCGCGCGGTGGGGCCGATCAGCAAGGGTTCGGTCATCGCGCTCTGGTCGTCCAGCGGCGGGAAGGCGGCATTGGCGAAGATCGGCGTGCCGGGCACGGCGGTGTTGCGGGTCGATCCAAAAGCAATCGTGTTGCCCTTGCCGGACGAGGCCCGCCCAACCCAGTCGCGCTGCGCGCGGTTGAAGGGCAGTTCCTCCCGGTCCATGGCAAAGAAATATTGGCGAAAGAACTCGCCCAATTCGCTGAACAGGCGGCGGAAGCGGCCAATCACCGGATAGTTGCGGCGGATCGCATCTGCCGTCTGGGTGCGGTCGATCACATAAAAGACCAGCACGCAGACCACGATGGCCCCCACCACAAAGGCAAAGCTGAGCGCCATGAACTCCAGTGCTTTCAATGCAAATCCCATGACCAATCCTTTCAACCGAAATACCTGCTGCCGTTCAGACTGTAGCGCCACGGGCGTCGCGGCAAGGCACAACCGCTCACATCGAGGTCAACCCATGCAAAAAGGGGCACCCTGCCGGATGTCCCTTTGATATCTCGATCAGCTGGTGCGTTGATGTCGGATCAGCGCGCCTCGTCCATCAGGCGGCGCATTTCTGCAATGGCCGGCGTCATGCCGCGGAAGATCGCTTCGCCTATCAGAAAGTGGCCGATGTTCAGCTCGCGCACCTCGGGGAAGGCCGCGATAGGCTGGACACAGTCATAGGTCAGCCCGTGGCCCGCGTGGACCTCCAGCCCAAGAGAGTCGGCAAAAGCGGACATCTCGCGTAAAGACGCCAGTTCCCGGTCGCGGGTTTCAAAGTCGCCCTCGGCATGGGCATCACAGTAGGCACCAGTGTGCAACTCGATCACTTCGGCGCCGATCCGGTGGGCCGCTTCGATCTGCTTGCGGTCAGCGGCAATGAAGATTGACACCCGGCAGCCGACATCCCGCAACGGGGCGATGAAATGCGCCAGCTTGTTTTCTTCGCGCGCGACCTCCAGCCCGCCTTCGGTGGTGCGCTCTTCGCGTTTTTCCGGAACAATGCAAACCGCGTGCGGCTTGTGACGCAGAGCGATCGCCTGCATTTCTTCCGTGGCGGCCATTTCAAAGTTCAGCGGCACGGAAAGCGCCGCCACCAGACCATCGATGTCGGCGTCGGTAATATGGCGGCGGTCTTCGCGCAGATGCGCGGTGATACCATCAGCGCCGGCCTCTTCGGCCAGTTTGGCAGCACGGATCGGATCCGGGTAAGCCCCGCCACGCGCGTTGCGGACAGTGGCGACGTGATCGATATTCACACCAAGGCGGAGGCGTTTCTGAGCCATTATGATCTGCATTCCCTAAGCCAGAAGTATTTCGACCGGACATTAGCCTGCACAGCTGCGCCCGGCAAACCGCAAATCCTGCTATTTCAGGCTATGCACAGCCGCGGTCCGGCGCAGGCTCCGGCCCACTTTAGACTTGCGGCGGGGGGGCGGGGCAGCGCCATCCACATCAGCGCGCTGTTTGATCGCCTCAAACTTGGCTTTGATCTTGGCCCGGCGACGCTGCTGATAGGCGCGGATCAAAGGCACGCTGAGGAAATAGGCAACGCAGCCCGCCGTGAGCCCGGGCAGAATGCCGCCGATGAAATAGGGAAAGTAAACCTCATCCCAAAACAGATCCAAACCCTGCCAATTGGCATCGCGGTCGGTGATCAGGGCAATCAGGTTGTCCCACAGATCGTGACCGGCATCGAAGAACTTGCCGACCAGCGACGTATCAACGGTTTCGTCGAATTCAGTGCCCAGTATCCAATGGCCGGTCTGCAGCGACACCACGCCGATCGGCACATAGGTCAGCGGATTGCCAAAGAAGGTCGCCATCAGTGCTGCAAGCAGATTGCCGTTCGCGACCCGTGCAAGAAAGGCTGCGACGAAAAAATGCACGCCGTAAAAGGGCGTAAAGGTGGTCATGACACCTACAGCGATCCCGCGGGCGATCCGTTCGGGGGAATCCGGAAGACGGCGGACCCGATGCTTCACATATTGGAAGGCCCGCTTCCAGCCGCCGCGCGGCCAGAGGAATTCCCAGATGATCCGCGCAAAGGAGCGCCGGTCGCGGCGTCTAAAAACCAACTTCCCGTCCCTCCCCTTTTCTTGCAGCCGACTGTCGTCAGTCGTCTAACCGCAGCGAATGAGGCTTCTCGCGGTGGCGCACAATTGCCGCCACATCGCTTTCTGCCTCAAGTGTTAAAATAAGCGAGTGCAGCTGTTCAGCGTCCCGCAGTTCCACGTTTATATCTAACTGGTAAAAGTCCGGTTTCCGGTCCACAAATTCCAGGTCCGAAATATTGGCCTTTTTCTCGCCGATCAACGAGCAAATTCGCCCCAGCACGCCGGCATCGTTGCCGATGGTCAGCGACAGGGTGGTTCCGTAAACGGCCGGGTGGTTGCCGCTGTGCCACTGCACATCAACCCAGCGTTCCGGCTGGTCTTCCAACTCGCCCAGCTTGTCACAATCGGCGGCATGCACCACCACACCGCGGCCACGGTAAGTGATGCCGATAATGCGTTCACCAGGCAGCGGCTGGCAACAGGGCGCGCGTTCAAAGCTTTGCCCCGGCTGCAGGCCGACAACAGCGCGCCGGGCAGGAATTTCATCCCCCTCGCCTGCCGTGAGATCCGGATAGACGGTCTGCACCACATCATGCGCGGTGATTTCTGCGGCACCCAGACGGGCCAGCAATTCATCCGTGCTGCCGGTGCGCAGCGCGCGGGCGGCGGTTTCCAGCGCCTTGTCGGTCGCCTTGCGGCCAACATGTTCAAAGGCAGACCGCGCCAATTCATGGCCCAGCTTCACAAACCGGGCCCGGTTGGCCTCGCGCATGGAGCGGCGGATCGCGGTCTTGGCCTTGCCGGTGACCACAATTTCCAGCCAGCTTTTCTGCGGGCTCTGGCCTTCGGCGGTGATGATTTCAACGGACTGACCATTGCGCAGCCGGGTCCACAGCGGCACCCGGATGCCATCAACCTTGGCACCAACGCAGGCCATGCCGATCCGGGTGTGAATGGCAAAGGCATAATCGATTGGCGTCGCGCCCTTGGGCAGCTTGATCACATCACCCTTGGGCGTAAAGCAGAACACCTGATCCGAATACATCTCCAGCTTCACCGCCTCGAGGAACTCGTCGTGGTCCTCCTCAGCGTCAAACTGTTCGGTGAGGGTCGCAATCCATTTGGCCGGGTCCACCGCAAAAGGGTTGCCTGAGCGCACACCGTCCTTGTAGGACCAATGCGCCGCCACGCCGGTTTCGGCCACGTCGTGCATCTGGCTGGTGCGGATCTGCACCTCTACCCTTTTGCCGTCACGCCCCGAAACCGTGGTGTGAATGGACCGGTAGCCGTTGGATTTCGGCTGACTGATGTAGTCTTTGAAACGCCCCGGAACCGCACGCCAGCGCTGGTGAATGGCGCCAAGGGTGCGATAGCAGTCTTCCTCGGACCGGGTGATGATGCGGAAACCATAGATATCGGACAGGCGCGAAAACCCCTGATCCTTTTCCTGCATCTTGCGCCAGATCGAATAGGGTTTTTTGGCACGGCCAAAGACCTCTGCTTCGATGTCGGCTTTTTCCAGCTCACTGCGCATATCGCCGGTGATCCGGTGGATCACATCGCCGGTCTCGCGCTGCAGCGTGATGAAGCGGCGGATAATCGACTGACGCCCTTCGGGATTCAGCACCCGGAAGGCCAGATCTTCCAGCTCTTCGCGCATCCACTGCATACCCATACGCCCGGCAAGCGGTGCGTAGATATCCATGGTCTCGCGGGCTTTCTTGGCCTGTTTGTCAGGGCGCATGGCCTTGATGGTGCGCATATTGTGCAGACGGTCAGCCAGTTTGACCAGAATGACCCGCAGATCCTTGGACATCGCCATGAACAGCTTGCGGAAGTTTTCGGCCTGTTTGGTCTCGCGGCTGGACAGCTGCAGATTTGTCAGCTTGGTGACGCCATCGACCAGCATCGCCACCTCGTCGCCGAAACGGCGCGCGACCTCATCGTAAGAGGCTTTGGTGTCTTCGATGGTGTCATGCAACAGCGCGGTGATGATGGTGGCATCATCCAACCGCTGTTCGGTGAGGATCGCGGCGACCTCAACCGGGTGGGTGAAATAGGGCTCTCCGGAATGACGGAACTGCCCTTCATGCATCTCGGCGCCGAAATCATGCGCCTCGGCGATGCGGTCTGCATTTGTCTTGGGGTTATAGTTGCGGACCAGGGCAATCAGGTCGTCTGCCGTCATCGCATTCATTTGTGGTCCGCACCTATTCTTTTCGCCGCGCGGCTCAGCCCTGGCTCTGGGCCTCCATCAGGGCGCGCAGCAGTTTTTCTTCCGACATATCGTCATCCGCCGGCTTGTCAGCCTCGCCACCCATCAGCAGCGCCATGGAATCTTCTTCCGGCTCATCTACTTCGATCTGAGTCTGGTTGCTCTCGATCAGGCGTTCGCGCAGATCTTCGGCGCTTTGGGTTTCATCAGCGATCTCGCGCAGCGAAACAACGGGGTTCTTGTCGTTGTCGCGCTCGATTGTGATCGCCGCACCAGCGGAGATTTCACGGGCACGATGAGCCGCAAGCATTACCAGCTCGAAGCGGTTGGGTACCTTGTCTACGCAGTCTTCAACCGTAACGCGGGCCATGAGCGACTCTCCAAAGATATATGGGTCCAGAATGGCGGTTTTTAAGGCCGAATCTTTCCCTTGACAAGCACTGATATTCGCAACTGCCGACTTAGAGCGGAACAACCCCGTCCACATCCTGCCGCGGCAGGGCCTGCAGCATCTCTCGGGCGGATTTTTTCAGCACCGGATGCAGCCAGCCAGGAGCGATATCGCACAGGGGAACAAGGACAAAGGCGCGGTCCTGAAGCCGCGGATGCGGCAGGATCAATTCACCGGGTGCCTGCTGCATCTGTGCCTCCAGCGGCAGTCCGCGCCAGGTGTCGAAACGGCTGCTATCGGGAAGCACAGCATCACCCACCGCGATCAGATCCAGATCCAATGTACGCATGCCCCAGCGCTGATCACGCACGCGGGAGAACAGCGATTCCACCTCGTGAAGCACGCTTAACGTGTGTTGCTCGGGGATATTTCCCTCGACAGCAATTACCGCGTTGACATAGTCTGGACCTGCACCGGCCGGGAAACAGGGGGTGGCGAAAAAACGCGACACCGCGCGCAGTCTGAGCCCCCTGCGGGCCAGCTCAGGAAGCGCCGCTGAAAGTGTTTCCAAGGGGGTTCCTGCCGGAGACGGTAGGTTTCCGCCCATAGCAATGAATGAAATTGACCGGATTTCGGTCATTTTTGACCTCGTATGTCTTGCATGCTGCCCTTGCGGTACATGTCAAATAAATTACATTAATGCTAGCTGCCTCGCCAAATTTAAGCACTCACTCACGGAACCCTAGGCTGAGGTGGCGTATACCGGAAGGACAATTTGATGTTTTACAAAGACGAACGGCTCGCGCTGTTCATCGACGGTTCGAACCTTTATGCTGCGGCCAAGGCATTAGGGTTCGATATCGATTACAAGTTGTTGCGTCAGGAATTCATGCGCCGCGGAAAAATGCTGCGCGCGTTCTATTACACCGCACTTCTTGAGAACGATGAATATTCGCCGATCCGGCCGCTGGTTGATTGGTTGCACTACAATGGCTTCACCATGGTCACCAAACCGGCCAAAGAATACACTGACAGCATGGGCCGCCGCAAAGTAAAGGGCAACATGGACATCGAACTCACGGTCGATGCCATGGAACTGGCCCCGCGCGTTGACCACATCGTGCTGTTTTCCGGCGATGGCGATTTCCGCCCGCTGGTTGCCAGCCTGCAGCGTCAGGGCGTGCGCGTTTCGGTGGTCTCCACCATCCGCAGCCAGCCGCCGATGATCTCGGATGAGCTGCGCCGCCAGGCCGACAATTTCATCGAGCTGGAAGAGCTGCGCGATGTCATTGGCCGGCCGCCGCGCGAAATGCCGGACGAACCGCGTGAGCCACGCAATGTCGCCATGGCCGGCGGCAAATAGTGTGAAGGCGCCCCTTGCGGGCGCCTTTATCTTTTACCCAGGTCACATCAGCCGCTGGCGGCAGCGTTGATCTCATTGTGCTTGCGGATCACATCCTGCGGCCAGGTGCTCTTGATATAGGCCAGCACCTCGCGGATCTCCTGTTCGCTCAGCACGTCCTTGTATCCGGCCATACGACTTTTGTAGCCGCCACCCACCAAAGCAGCGGATCCATAAGTGGTGATGGCAATCAGCTGCGCATCAGGATGATGCCAGGTGTGGCCTCGCTCGGAATGCGGTGGCGCGGGCAAATACCCGTCGTCATCGCGCTGCCGCCAGTCCCCCTCCCCTTCCAGATCATCACCATGACAGGATGCACAATACCCCTGATACAGCCCCTGTCCGGCCGCAACCGCATCGCTGTCCAGATAGGGCAGCTGGCCGCCCGTTTCTGCACCGTTGTTCAAGACCCAGATCCCCGCTGCTGCTATCGCGCCTGCGATTGCCACGGTTGCCGCCTTTCTCATCATCTGTCCTTCTGTGTTGTTCCCGACCCTTCTGCTGCCTTCCCGCGCTGGAGGCTCAAGCGCTGATTTCACCGCTTGAGAACACTGGACGTGCGCCTGTGAACCCCTTACCTCTGGCCCTAAGGAGACGCCGATGACCAAACCAGCCCTGACCCTCTATCTCGCCGCACCGCGCGGCTTTTGCGCCGGCGTCGACCGCGCGATCAAGATCGTCGAAATGGCGCTCGAAAAATGGGGCGCGCCGGTCTATGTGCGCCACGAGATCGTGCACAACAAATTTGTCGTCGACGGTCTGAAAGACAAGGGCGCTGTTTTTGTCGAGGAACTGGACGACTGTCCGGATGACCGGCCGGTGATTTTTTCCGCCCATGGTGTCGCCAAGACAGTCCCCGCCGAGGCCGAGCGCCGCAAGATGGTCTATGTTGATGCCACCTGTCCGCTGGTCTCCAAGGTCCATATCGAAGCCCAGCGTCACAACGAGGCGGGGCTGCAGATGATCATGATCGGCCACAAGGGACACCCCGAAACCGTCGGCACCATGGGGCAGCTACCGGATGGCGAAGTGCTGCTGGTTGAAACAGTCGAAGACGTGGCCACGGTCGATGTCCGCGACCCGAATGCGATCGCCTATGTCACCCAGACCACCCTGTCGGTTGATGACACAAAAGGCATTGTCACCGCCCTGAACGCACGTTTCCCCGCCATCGTCGGCCCACACAAGGAAGACATCTGTTACGCCACCACCAATCGTCAGGAAGCGGTCAAGGCGGTTGCGCCAAAATCCGATGCTCTGCTGGTTGTGGGTGCGCCGAATTCGTCCAATTCGCGCCGTCTGGTTGAGGTTGGCGCCAAGAACGGCTGCAACTATGCGCAGCTGGTGCAACGCGCCGACAGCATTGATTGGCGCGCTCTGGACGGCATCAAGAGCATCGCCATCACCGCTGGTGCTTCGGCCCCGGAACTGCTGGTGAATGAGGTGATCGACGCCTTCCGCGCCCGCTATGATGTCACCGTTGAGGTGGTCGAGACCGCAGTGGAAACGGTGGAATTCAAAGTGCCCCGCGTGCTGCGCATTCCGGCCTGATCCGGCTTCAAGCGGGGTTGCGGAACCCGTACAGCACCGCCATCTTGAGGCTCTAGTGAATTTCGTGCCGGAGCCTTTTTGATGATCTCCTTTCAGTTTCTCCTTACGGCCTTTGTCGTTGTCCTCGCCCCCGGAACCGGTGTGCTCTATACGCTTGCGCTTGGTCTTGGGCAGGGCTGGCGGGCGGCGCTTTGGGCCGCACTTGGCTGCACCATCGGCATCCTGCCGCATCTGGCAGCGGCCACACTCGGCCTCGCCGCTGTCCTGCACAGTTCGGCGGTTCTGTTTCAGATCGTGAAAACGGCTGGTGTTCTATACCTGCTTTATCTCGCATGGCAGTCGCTGCGGTCTGGCGGGGCGCTGCAGATCGCCCCGAACCGCGCCAGGGACACCGGGCCACGCATTGCCCGGCGTGGTGCGTTGATCAACATTCTGAATCCCAAACTTTCGGTCTTCTTTCTCGCGCTGCTTCCTCCGTTTCTGAGCGGTGCCGCCGCAACCGCAACAGTGGAAATGGCGCTTCTGGGCGCGATTTTCATGGCCATGACCTTTGCTGTCTTTGCATTCTACGGCATCTTTGCAGCCCGCGCGCGGTCTTACGTGCTGGGATCAGATCGGCTGATGTCCTGGCTCAACCGCAGTTTTGCCGCGGTTTTTGCAGCACTGGCAGCACGGCTGGCCATCGAACGCGCCTAACTGTGCGGCGCAATGCATTTGCCGCGCAGTTTCATCTGAACTATGGCTGACCGCAGAAACCCAAGAGGCCCAGAATGAGCGATCCGGAAACCCTGCAGGTCTATAATCGCGACGCTGACGAATACGCGCGGCGCACCGATGCTGCCAATCAGAACGATCCGCGCCTGCATGATTTCATCGCCGCCCTTCCCGCCAAGGGACAGGTGCTGGATCTGGGCTGCGGCCCCGGTGCTGCTGCGGCAGAAATGGCCAAGGCCGGTTTAACTGTGACCGGCATGGACGCATCAGCCGAGATGGTTGCCAAGGCAAACCAGCACCAAGGCGTCAGCGCCCGTCAGGCAACATTTGATGATATCGACGGCAGCGATCTCTATGATGGCATCTGGGCCAATTTCTCGCTTCTGCATGCGCCGCGCATCGATTTCCCGCGCCATCTGGCCGCCCTGCACCGCGCATTGAAACCGGGCGGGGCCTTCTATATCGGCATGAAGCTCGGCAGCGGGGAGCACCGCGACGGACTGGGCCGCTACTATTCCTATTACACGCAAAACGAACTGGAGACGCTGTTGCAAGATGCAGGGTTCACCGTGACCGGGACACACCTTGGTCAGGGCAAGGGGCTGGAAGGAACTGTTCAGCCATGGATTTCGGTGGCCGCGCATGGCTGATCTTTACGCCTATACCGATGGTGCCTGCTCGGGCAATCCCGGCCCCGGCGGCTGGGGCGCCTTGCTGCGCGCCATGGACGGCGACACCGTCGTCAAAGAAAAAGAACTGAAAGGTGGCGAGGCCAATACCACCAACAACCGGATGGAGCTTCTGGCGGCGATCCACGCGCTGGAAAGCCTGGCGCGGCCTTCGGTGATCACCGTGGTCACGGATTCGGCCTATGTCAAAAACGGTGTCTCAAGCTGGATCCACGGCTGGAAGAAAAACGGCTGGAAGACCGCCTCCAAAAAGCCGGTGAAAAACGTCGAACTGTGGCAGCGCATCGACGAGGCACAGGCCCGTCACACGGTGACCTGGGAATGGGTCAAGGGCCACGCAGGCCATCCGGAAAACGAACGTGCCGACGAATTGGCCCGCGCCGGCATGGCCCCCTTCAAGCCGGGCAAGGCCAAGTCGTGATCGATCAGCGGCGCATATCCCAGTCGGGGGGCGCCGCGTGACCCTGCTTGCCTTTCTCGATTTCGCCTCGGTGTTTGTCTTCGCCCTGACCGGGGCTTTGGTGGCCAGCCGGGCGCAGCTGGATATCGTCGGCTTTGCCTTTGTTGCCTGCCTGACGGCGGTTGGCGGCGGCACGGTGCGTGATCTGCTGCTGGACCGCCACCCGGTCTTCTGGGTCGCTGAACCCTCTTATATCCTTCTCGCGACCTCAGCCGCCGCCCTAGTGTTCTTCACCGCGCACAGGGTTGAAAGCCGCATGTCTTGGGTGATCTGGCTGGACAGTTTCGCGCTGGCCGTGGCTGTACCTGCCGGCACCGGCGCCGCTCTGAGCCTAGGCCAACCTGCTGTCATTGTCGTATTGATGGGCATGGCCACCGGCAGCCTTGGCGGGCTGATGCGCGATGTGGTCTGTAACGAGGTGCCGCTGGTTCTGAAGCAAGGCGAGCTTTACATCACCTGCGCCATGGCAGGTGCCATTGCAGCGGTTGGCCTGATGCAGATCGGGTTCCCCCAACAACACGCGCTGCTGGCCTGCGCGGCAGTCTGCTGGGCCCTGCGCGCAGGCTCCATCGCCTTTGGCTGGCATCTGCCCGTCTATCGATCACGCCCCCCGCGTTCCTAACGATCCGACGTGGACATGGCCTCGGCCGGTGCCAGAACCTCTCGGCATAATTTCAGAAACGCAGCCAAGAGCGGCTCCTCCAGTCGCCCTTTCCGAGTTGCCAGAACGATATCCAACTGCCCAAGGGGCTCCTTTAACGGCACCGCCGCCAGCCGGTCACCGTGGTATGTCACCATATGAGGCGGCTGAAACGCCATGAGCGAAAATCCCAGCCCCTTGCCTGCACAACTGCGGATCATCTCAAAGGAGCGGGAGGCCAGCGCAATTTCCGGATCCAGTCCGGCGCTGCGCAGCATATCCAGATAGCTTGGTCCGGGCCCAGGTTCCTGGCCCAGCAGGTAGGGAAGGCCGCGCAGGTCCTCCAACCCGAGGGCCCGCCGTCTGGCCAACGGGTGATCGGCCGCAAGGATCACTTTGGGGACCGCCTTGGAAACCGGAGTCAAATCCAGCTGACCCGTCGCCATGCCCCGGCCAAATGTCAGCGCCAGATCCAGGTCTCCCTTGTGAAGAAGCTCCGCAAGTTCCGCAGTGTGGCTTTCTATCATTTCCAGATGCACATGCGGCCAACGTTCTTTGTGCCGGATCAGCATCTGCGGGCCAAAAGCATAGGCAATCGCGTGATAGCAACCAAACCGCAGCAAGCCACTGGTACGCTCGCCCAGCGCCCGCGCTTTTGCCTCCATCTGGCGGCCCTGCTGCAACAGCCGTTCAGCGTCCTCCAGAAACAGACCACCATTAACTGTCAGCTTCACCCCCTGCGCCGGAAAGCGGTCGAACAGCTTCAGACCACTGCTATCTTCCAACTTGGACACCGCAGCTGCCACCGCGGCCGGCGTTACCCCCAGAAAGCGCGCGCCTTCTGATATACTGCCTGCTCGCGCAGCCGCAGCGAAATACTCCAACTGTCTCAGGGTATATCGAAGCATAGATTTCTTATCCTTTGACCCGAGAATAATTAGTTTTTCTGATCTTTAATACACGGCTACCCTGTTCCGGCAACACAGATGGGAGAGAGACGTGCAAATCAGTCCCCTTACAGGCGGCTTAGGCGCCGAGATTACCGGCGTCGACGTTCGCGACGCTGGCCAGTTTGAAAGCCTTCAGGCCGCATTTGCCAAACACTCCGTCATCGTGATCCGCAACCAGCAGGACATCACCCCCGAGGATCACCTCGCCTTTGCTCGCAAGTTCGGCCCGATCAACGTCAACCGCTTCTTCAAACCGGTGGACGGCCACCCCGAGATCGCAACCGTGACAAAGGAGAAAGACCAGAAAGAGGCCGTTGGTGAGGGCTGGCACACCGATCACTCCTACGACACAGCGCCTGCATTGGGTTCAATCCTGCGCGCCATCGAAGTGCCCCCCTATGGCGGTGACACGTTGTTCGTGTCCATGGGCATGGCCTATGACGCTCTGTCGGCACCGATGCAGCGGTTTCTGGAAGGGCTGTCCGCCTGGCACAGCTCGCGCCACGTGTTCGGTGCCAGTGCAGAAGACAGCGAAGCGGCGCGGTCCGGCCGCCTGGCCAACGCCACTGCAGCAACTCAGGATGTGCTGCACCCAGTCATCATTCGCCATCCCCTGTCGGGCCGCAAAGGGATTTACGTGAACCCGGTTTTCACCACCAGGATTGACGGGCTGGCAGATACAGAGTCAGAGGCGCTGCTGAATTTCCTGTATCTGCACTGCCAGCAGCCGGAATTTCAGGCACGTGTCCGCTGGCAGGCCGGAGATATTTCGATGTGGGACAACAGGGCAACCTGGCACAAGGCAATCAATGACTATCACGGCTTTCGCCGTCACATGCACCGGGTGACAATCGAAGGCTGCCCACTGGACGGCGTCAGCGCCTGAAGTAGGTTTTCCAGATCCAGACCAGCAGCATCGCCCCCATCAGGGCGCCAACAAATCCGGCCATGAACCCCATAATGTTCAGCAACAACCGCATCACCAGCCCACCAACCAAGGCACCGGCCATGCCCAGCACCACGGTGGTGATGATATCCGCCTCGACCTTCATCAGCCGCGTTGCCAGAAACCCGGCCGCCGCACCGATGATAACAAGAACAGCAATAGCCATGGGTCACTTCCTCCAGTGAAAAGGCACGATCAGCAGCGCCCCGATGGAAGATACTATGGCGTTCCAACCCGGTGCCGCAAAGCCGATGCCAAACATTAAACGGATAAAATAGAACAGAAATGCACCACCGACGCAGATGATCACCGACTGCACATAGCCATTGTGGGTAAACCCGGTCTTTTCAGACCCGTAACCGATGATCCCAGCGATCACCACGGTGCCCATCAGGGTCAGATACATAAACGTTCCCCCGTTTCAGAGGTGGCTGCCGGTCGCCAGCGGACAACCACGCAGGAAATCACTCCGATCCTGCGCGCCTTTGCCAGCCCGCTGCAAGCGTTTCAGCTCTACCGCGCCGGTACCGCAGGCAAGGGTGAGGTTTTGGTCCAACACCTCACCCGGCGCTCCCTGCCCTTCGGCAAGACGCGAAGCCAGAACCTTGATCCGCTGGCCGTCATACTCGCACCAGGCGCCGGGAAAGGGCGACAGGCCGCGGATCAAACGGTCGACCTCAACGGCCGGGCGGGTCCAGTCGATGCGGGCCTCAGATTTGTCGATCTTCTTGGCGTAGGTGACGCCCTCCTCGGACTGCGCAACAGGCGGCAGGCCGGACAGGCGCGCCAAAGCATCCACGATCATCCGCGCGCCCATTTCTGACAGGCGGTCGTGCAGCTGGGCGGTTGTTTCTTCGGCGCCAATGGGCGTGGTGCCACGCAGGCGCACTGGTCCAGTGTCCAGACCGGCCTCCATCTGCATGATGCAAATGCCGGTTTCCGCGTCGCCGGACATGATCGCCCGATGGATCGGAGCGGCCCCGCGCCAACGCGGCAACAGGCTTGCGTGGATGTTCAAACAGCCCTGCGCAGGCGCATCCAGAACCGCCTGCGGCAGCAGCAACCCATAGGCCACAACAACCGCAATATCAGCGTTCAACACCGCGAGGCTTTCCTGCTCTTCGACCGATTTCAGCGAGACCGGGTGGCGCACGTCAAAGCCCAGTTCCAACGCGCGGGCGTGCACCGGTGTCGGGCGATCCTTCTTGCCACGACCCGCCGGGCGAGGTGGCTGGCAGTAAACGGCGGCGATCTCGTGGCCAGCATCGACCAGAGCATCCAGAACCGGTACCGAAAACTCCGGGGTTCCCATGAAAATTACACGCATCGTGTCACCCCTTTGGTCTTTGTTCAGCCGTTCAGCTTCTTGGCTTTGCGCAACAGAATGTCGCGCTTCACCTTGCTTAAGCGGTCAAAATACATCTTGCCGTCCAGATGATCGATCTGGTGCTGCACCGACGTCGCCTCGACGCCGACAAAATCGCGCCGGTCGATCATGCCCTGTTCGTTCATATAGCGCACAGTGACCGCCCGCGGGCGTTTCACCGTGGCCGACACACCGGGCAGGTTGGGGCTGGCCTCATCATGTTCGCGCAGCTCGATCGAAGCGTGCAGGATTTCCGGGTTGGCCATCTTAACCGCCTTACCGCGCTCCTTAGAGCCATCAACAACCGCCAACCGCAGCATCACGCCAATTTGCGGAGCGCCCATGCCAACGCCGGGCATCGCCTCCATCGTTTCGACCATATCGGCCCAGACCGTGCGGATCTCATCGGTGATTTCTGTGACCTCAGCGGCCTTTGTGCGCAGGCGCTTGTCGGGCCAGGGCAGGCAGGGGCGGACTGTCATGATGTTCTTCCTCAGCCGCGCGCGCGTTCGCGCTTTAGCTTTTGCATTTTGCGGGTGATCATCTGCCGCTTCAGCGGTTTCAGGTGATCGATGAACAGTTTGCCATTCAGATGGTCGATTTCGTGTTGTACGCAGGTGGCCCACAGCCCGTCGAATGTCTCGCTCTGGGCCTTGCCGTCGCGGTCCATCCATTCGACCTCGACCACTTTGGGGCGGGTCACCTCGGCGTATTGCTCAGGGATCGACAGGCAGCCTTCCTCATAGACATTTGTCTCCTCCGAGGCGGCAACGATCTGCGGGTTGAACATGACCAGCGGCCGACCCGCCACACCGTCTTCCTTCACGCAATCCATGGCGATGATCCGTTGCAGAATACCGATCTGCGGCGCCGCCAGACCAATGCCCGGCGCGTCATACATGGTTTCCAGCATATCATCCGCCAGAATGCGCAGATCATCGGAAACATCGGCAACAGGCACACAGACCTTTTTGAGGCGGGGATCGGGATGGATCAGGATAGAACGTTTCATATGGCTGATTTAGGCGATTAGAGCCCATCCCGCAACGCCCCCCTTGCGCTTGGCGCTTTTCCAAGTAGCCTCCCGGCCAAGCACAGGAGTTTCCGCGATGAGTTTCGACGAACAGATCACCCGCACCGGCACCCATTCTGTCAAATGGGACAACATGGAAGATATCTACGGTGTGCCGTCTGATGACGGCCTGCCGATGTGGGTGGCCGATATGGATTTCCGCCCACCCCAGTCGGTGCAGGACGCGATGCAGAAAGTCGTGAGCCACGGTATCTACGGCTATACCAACTGTGACAAGGAATACCGCGCCGCCATCGCATGGTGGATGAAGACCCGCCACAACTGGGAGATCGACCCCGTTTGGATCTTTACCACCACCGGTCTGGTCAATGCCTGCGGCGTCTGTCTCGACGCCTACACCGATCCCGGCGACTCCGTGGTGCTGTTCACACCTGTGTACCATGCATTTGCCAAGGTGATTAAACTGGCCGGGCGCAAGGTCAAGGAAATGCCGATGGCGCTGGTCGACGGCCAGTACACGCTCGATTTCGATGCCTACGAGGCGCAAATGGACGGCTCAGAGACGATGCTGATCTTCTGCTCGCCGCACAATCCGGGCGGCCGGGTCTGGACCCGCGAAGAACTACAGCAGGTTGCCGATTTCTGTGAACGCCACGATCTGCTGCTGGTCTCGGACGAAGTACACCACGATCTGGTCTACACCGGCACGCATATCCCGATGTGCGAGTTGGGACCGGAAGTGAAGAAACGCACTGTGATGCTGACGGCGCCTTCCAAGACCTTCAACATCGCCGGCCTGCACTGCGGTCAGACGATCATCCCCGACGATGCCTTGCGCGCCAAGTTCGCCGAACGGATGCAGGCGATCTACATCAGCCCCAACATGATGGGTCAGCTGGCCACAATCGCCTGCTATTCCCCGGAAGGCGCGAAGTGGGCCGATGGTCTGGTCGAATACCTGCGCGGCAACCGCGCGGTGTTTGATGCTGCTGTAAATGCCATTCCCGGCCTCAAATCGATGGATATGCAGAGCACCTATCTGGCCTGGGTCGATTTCTCCGGCACGGGTATGAGCCGTGAAGAGTTTACCGCGCGGGTGGAAAAGACCGCCAAGATCGCCGCCAACCACGGCACCACCTTCGGCTCGGGCGGCGAAACCTATCTGCGCTTCAACCTAGGCACCCCGCGCGCCAATATCGAAGAGGCCTGCAAACGTCTGGCCGAGGCCTTCGCTGACCTGCAGTGAGACGCCTGCTGATCCTCCTGCTGCTCGCCCTTGTGGCGGGCGGCAGCTGGCTGGTCTGGCAACGCCATGCACCGGTGCCTGACACGCCTCCACTGGCCACCGCCGCGGAGCGTGTGGACCATATCCTGATCGAGAAATCCGCCCGCCGACTGACCGCCTCGAAAGATGGCGTGCCTGTGATGATTGCGGATATCGCGCTTGGCTTTGCCCCAGATGGCGACAAGATGCGCGAGGGTGACGGCAAGACACCCGAGGGCGTCTTTCGTATCGACCGGCGCAACCCGCGCAGCGCCTTTCACCTGTCCCTTGGGATCGACTACCCGCAGGCCGAGGACATCGCCCGTGCCAAGGCAGCCGGCATCTCGCCGGGCGGCGATATCTTCATCCACGGTCAGCCCAACAGCCTCGGCGATCTGCTGACCTTGCCGGGCGACTGGACGGAAGGCTGCATTGCCGTAACAAATGAGGAAATGAGACGGCTCTGGCAGCTGGCCGATGCAGGAACAGTGGTGGAGATCCTTCCCTGACCGCTATCCACGCAGGCCTCTGACCATGCATTCTTGGTCACCGGAATCAAAAAGGCCCCACACGGGGCCTTGAAGACTCACAATGCGGCCTTTCGTTAGCCTGCGTCCACCGCCAGCAAGGCCACCGGCGCATCGGGTGCGCGGTAGAAATCCAGCGGGGCACTATCTGATGCCGCGGTAGAGCGTTTGAACTCATAGCGCATCTCGCCCACCTCTTCCTCAGAGGCGACAATCAGACATTGGTAGAGATGGTTGGCACCATCATAAAGATCCACCAGACCCCGCAGCTGCGGCGCGGTTTCAGCCTCTACCGAAAAGCCATCTTTCCACAGCCGCAAGACCGGATGCACAGCCCCGTCAACGGCCACCCGCAGGCGGCTCGATTTCTTGAGGGCGGCCATACGGGCCGCTTCCATGCCGTCCTGGACTGCCTTTGGAACATAGGTGGTCATATTACTTCGCCTTCTGGTCGCTTTCCTAATTAAAGGTGCCCTGAAAAAGGATAAAATCAAGTGAACATTTCAGACAAATTCTTGCAGTAACCCGACAGCCGCACCGATTTTTCCAACCCTTTCACCCAGCCTGTGCAGCCATGCAGAGGCGATGCGCGCCGCCTGCGCTATGCGGTGACGTGCAGCTGCTCTAATCTGGCCACCAGACAGAGACAGGAGCAGCAATTGGGCCTTTTGATCGACGGGACGTGGCACGACCAGTGGTATGACACCGAATCCACCGGTGGCGCCTTCAAACGCAGCGAGAGCCAGTTCCGCAACTGGATCACCGCAGACGGCAGCGCCGGCCCCTCGGGCATTGGCGGCTTTCCGGCAGAAAGCGGGCGCTATCACCTCTATGTCTCTCTGGCCTGCCCCTGGGCCCATCGCACCTTGATCTTTCGCACCCTGAAAGGCCTGCAGGACCATATCTCCGTCTCTGTGGTCCATCCCGACATGCTGGGTGAAGGCTGGGTATTTGATGCGGACCCGGCGTTTGGCGCCACTGCGGACCACCTGTTTGACGCCAGCCACATGCACCAGATCTATACCCGCGCCGATGCGGGCTACACCGGTCGGGTGACGGTGCCGGTTCTGTGGGACAAACAGCAAGATACCATCGTGTCGAACGAAAGCGCCGACATCATCCGGATGCTGAATTCGGCCTTCGACGGCATAACCGGCAACACGGATGATTACTGGCCCGAGGAACTGCGCGAGCCGATCGAGGCGGTCAACGCGCGGATTTACTCCACCTTCAACAACGGCGTCTACAAATCCGGTTTTGCCACCAGCCAGACCGCCTATGACGCCGCCGTGGTGCCACTGTTCGACACCATGGACTGGCTGGAAGATCTGCTGTCACAGCACCGCTACCTGCTGGGTGACCAGCTGACCGAGGCGGACTGGCGGCTGTTCACAACCCTGGTGCGGTTCGATCCGGTCTATCACCTGCATTTCAAATGCAACCGCAAGCGGTTGATCGACTGCCCCAACCTCTGGGCCTATACGCGCGAGCTGTATCAGATACCGGACGTGGCCGAGACCGTGCATATGGATCACATCGTGCGCCACTACCTCTACAGTCACGACAGCATCAACCCGCACCGGATCATCCCGATCAACCCGGTGCTGGACTGGGACCAGCCACACGGGCGCGGCTGAGACCTCAGCCCCGCCGGACCCGGTAATGGGTTTTGAGCAACCCTTCTCCAAAGGGTTCGGCGCTGATGAGATCCAGATCCAGATCGGCCGGCAAATCGCCAAACAAGCGGATGCCGCTGCCGATCAGAATGGGGATCAGCGTCAAAGTGATCTCGGCAATCAAACCGGCGCGAAGAAATGATTGCACAAGACGGCCGCCATCCACATAGGCGCGCGTCCAGCCTGCTGCGTTCAGCCCCTGCATCAGCGCCTCAGGCGCGAGCGGACTGATTCTCACCTTGTCGGCCAAGTGCTGCGGTATGTCGGCCTCGGTCAGGCGACTACTCATCACCACAACGGGCTTGGTATAGGGCCATTCACCAAATCCCAGAACCGTGCGGAACGATCCCGCCCCCATGACCAGCCCATCAACACTGTCCATGAAAGCTGCGAAACCGTGATCACCTTCACCGGTATTCTGTTTCATCAGCCAGTCCAGCGCGTGATCGCTGCGGGCAACAAACCCGTCGAGACTGGTGGCAATAAACACGTGTCCGGTGGTCATCCGAATCTCTCCCTGATGCCGTAATTTGACAGTATCGCGTCCTCCCGAAAGGGTCACTCAAAGTCGGGATTATAGGAGGGGTTATGACGTCAGCGCAGGCCGCCGTAATGTTCGACCATGGCCGCCAGATCTTCGGGGGGAGTTTCGCTTTGAACAAAGGCGCAGGCATTGGGGCTGTGGCAAAAGATTGACCCATCGGAAAAGAAGCTGGTGTTGGTGACAAATATCACCCGCGCATCCGGGCGGCGGTAGCTGGCGAAATCGGCCACTGCCAGCGCGCTCCCAAAATCGAGAACCAAATCCAGAACGATAATTTCATAGCAGTTGTTATAGAGCGCAAGAACAGCTTCTTCCTGCGATCCGACAAGCGAAACCGTGGCACCCATCCCCTCAAGATGCTGTTTCCATATCACCCCGAGATCGGGGTTTCCTTCTACAATCAACACGTTCATTCATTAACCGGGCACGCGAGGCCAAAGACCTTTGCCGCTCCTAAAAACCTGTGTCCTATACTCGATATTAGCAATTTCGAAGCGGTTCACCAAACCACGGCGTCTTGACCTTTGCGTGATCGCCATGGCCTAAAGCGCAAAATCCGGGCGCAAGCCTTCGTCAAAACACCTGCCAGCGAGACCGCCATGGCCGATTCGTCTGAAAACACTCCAAAATCTCAGCGTGATCACGGAGGTGGGTTAGATGCGGCGGTGACGCTATTTGGCGGCAACCGGGCAGGGTGGATGGACCTGTCCACTGGCATCAACCCCGAACCCTACCCCATCGCGGGGCTGAAAACGGACGATTGGACCGCATTGCCTGATTCGCAATCACAGGCGGAGCTTGCCGATGCGGCCCGTGCGTTCTGGCAGGTGCCTGAAGGGGCTGCCATTCTTCCTGCTCCCGGTGCCTCTGCCCTGATCGCGGCCCTGCCTGCACTGGCCCCTGCGGCACGGGTCAAGATCACCCCTCCGACCTATAATGAACACGCCGCTGGCTTTCAGGCGCATGGCTGGCAGGTGACGCCAACCAGCCCCGCCGAGGCCCGCGTTCTGGTACACCCAAATAATCCTGATGGGCGCTACTGGCACGAATCCGAGACGAACGCCCGGTTTTGTGTCATCGACGAAAGCTTTTGTGACATCAGCCCCGACCGCAGCCTGATCCACCTGGCAGAGCGACCCGGCACATTGGTGTTGAAAAGCTTTGGCAAATTCTGGGGGCTTGCTGGCTTGCGGCTGGGCTTTGCCATCGGTGATCCGGCGCTCATCGACCGCCTGTCCAGCTGGCAGGGGCCCTGGGCGGTGTCCGGCCCGGCGCTCAGGATCGGGGCGCGCGCACTTCGCGATTTTGACTGGGCCGATGCCACCCGCAGCCGTCTGACCCAGGACGCCGCGCGGATGGACAAAATGGTGCTGGCCAAGGGCGCCACTCTGGTCGGCGGCACGCCCCTGTTTCGCCTTTACGAGGTAGAGGATGCCAAGGTCTGGCAGGACCGGCTTGCCCGCGCCCATATCTGGAGCCGTATCTTTCCCTACTCCAAGACCTTTCTGCGCCTCGGGATGCCACCGGCGGATGGCTGGGACCGGCTGGAGGCCGCCCTGTGAGCACCGCCGTCCTGCTTTTGCCTGCGCTTCTTCTGGACGCCGTTCTCGGGGAGCCAAAGTGGCTTTGGTCCCGCTTGCCGCATCCGGCCATTCTGATGGGGCGGGTCGTTGGGTTTCTGGATGCCCGGATGAACCACGGGCCGAACCGGCGCCAGAAGGGCGTGATTGCCGCCACCCTGCTGCTGGTCATCGGCCTGTCCATCGGCATCACGATCAGCCTCTTAGGCCCGCTGGCCGAGGTGATCTGCGCCGCGATCCTGCTGGCCCAGCGATCGCTGGTGCAACACGTCAGCGCGGTGGCGCAGGGGCTGCGGCTGTCGCTGGATTCGGGGCGCAATGCCGTTGCGATGATCGTCAGCCGCAACACCGAAGCAATGACCGCACCGCAGGTCGCCCGCTCGGCCATTGAAAGCGCTGCAGAAAACCTGTCGGACGGGGTGATTGCCCCGATGTTCTGGTTCCTGATCGGCGGGTTGCCGGGGATGATCGCCTACAAGATGATCAACACCGCCGACAGTATGATCGGATATAAGACCCCGCGGCATCTGGATTTCGGCAGGGCTTCGGCCCGGCTGGATGACCTGCTGAACCTGATCCCGGCGCGGCTGACCGGGCTGATGATCGCGGCCCTCAGCGGCCAGATGGGCCAGTGGACCTATATCAAGGCCGAAGCGCGCCAGCACAAATCCCCCAACGCCGGCTGGCCCGAGGCCGCCATGGCCCGCGGTCTGGACACGGCCCTGGCGGGGCCGCGGTCCTATGACGGACAGATGCAGGAATTTCCATGGGTGCACCCAACCGGGCGCAAGGACATCGGCGCCGCCGACATCGACGCCGCAGTCATCACACTGTGGAAAGTCTGGGCGCTGATGGTCATCGCAACCGTTGCTTTGATGGTGATCTTCTAGCACAACATGGGCAACCGAGTTTTCAGGACCTTTCTTTCATGCGCCTTTTTGCCCTTGCCGCCCTTGCCATCAGCCTGCTGCCGATCTCTGCCACCGCCCAATGCGGTGGTAGCTTTTCCGGTTTCGTCAAAACCTTGAAACAAGAAGCGCAGCAGCGCGGCCATTCTCAAAAGACCGTGAATGCCTTTTTCAAAGGCGTGGCCCAGGACCCCAAGGTGCTGAAAGCCGACCGCGCGCAGGGCGTGTTCCAGAAACCCTTCATCGAATTCTCGCGCCGCCTGATCTCGCAGGGCCGGATTGATCGTGGGCAATCGATGTCCCAGAAATACAACAGCACCTTCAACCGGATCGAGCGCGACTACGGTATCAACCGCGGTGTGTTGCTGGCCTTCTGGGCGTTCGAGACCGACTACGGCGCCTTTCAGGGTGATTTCAACACCCGCAACGCGCTGGTGACGCTGGCCCATGATTGCCGCCGCCCGCATCTGTTCCGCCCGCAGGTTTTTGCCGCCATCGACCTTTATGCCCAAGGCGGCTTTGATCCGGCCCGCACCACCGGCGCCTGGGCCGGTGAGATCGGCATGGTTCAAATGCTGCCCGCCGATATTCTGGAGAACGGCACCGATGGTGACGGCGACGGCAAGGTGAGCCTGAAGACCTCGGCCCCGGATGCGCTGCTGTCTGGTGGTAAAATGCTCAGCCATCTGGGCTGGCAGCCGGGGCAGCCCTGGCTGCAGGAGGTGAAAATCCCTGCCGGGCTGGACCTGTCGAAATCTGGCCCCTCACAGAAATACAGCGTCTCTGACTGGGCCCGCATGGGGGTGAAACCGCGCAGTGGCAGCCTCGCCAAAGGGTCTATGCAGGCGTCTTTGTTGCTGCCACAGGGCCACAAGGGGCCGGCCTTCCTCGCTTACCCGAACTTCGATGTCTACTTTGAGTGGAACCAGAGCTTTGTCTACGTGCTGACCGCCGCCTACTTCGGCACCCGGCTGGAGGGCGCACCGGTCTATGACGCGGGCAATCCTGACACCGGCCTCACCGGAAGCCAGATGAAACAGCTGCAGACCAAGCTGCAGGCGCGCGGCCATGACGTGGGCAAAGTGGACGGCATTCTTGGCTCCAAGACCCGCATCGCAGTGCAAAAAGAACAACAGCGCCTTGGCCTGCCAGCCGACGCCTGGCCAACCCCCGCCCTGCTGCGCAGCCTCTGACACCCTATGAATTCGCGCCTGCAGGCTCTTCCTGCAGGCGCAGATCCGCCTTGACCGCCTCTCTGAGTGCGCTACATTTTTCGATTTAAGTGCTGATCCCGGTTCGTTTTTTTCAAGTTTTCGAGGTTCCCCATGTCCCTGTTCCGCCTCTTGGCCACTACGGCCCTTGTCACATTCCCCTATTGCACCACAGCACAAGAAACCGCCCAGACGCAGCTGTTGTGGGGTGACACCCACCTGCATACGGCGCTGTCTTTTGACGCTTTTGCTTTTGGCACATTTGGACGTCCTGACTTGGCCTATCGCTACGCCAAGGGCATGCCGGTCAAACATCCGGTGCTGGGCACCACCACCCGCATCGATCAGCCGCTGGACTTCATGGTCATCGCCGACCACGCCGAAATCCTCGGCACCGTGGCGAAAATTGTCAGTGGCGAAGCGCCGGAGATGGCCAGTTCCAAATCTGGCAAATGGATCGTGGAGACCGGCGGCGACCTGTCTGCGGAAGAGCTGGGAGCGGTCTATGACGGTCTGAACCGGGTTGGGTCTGGAACCCCCAACGATACCGGGCTGACACCGCTGGACCTTATTCAGGATCTGCACGGTGAAAACATCCGCCCGGCCTGGTTTGAAAACATCGATGCCGCTGAGGCCCACAATGACCCCGGCACCTTTACCGCCCTGATTGGCTGGGAATGGACCTCGCAGCCCGGTGCCGCCAACCTGCACCGGGTGGTATTCATGCCCAACGACGGCGAGGTGGCCCGCCAGTTCCTGCCCTATTCGCTGTTCGAAAGCGAAGACCCCGAAGACCTCTGGGTGTGGCTGGAACAGCAGGAACAGGCCACCGGCGCAGAGTTTCAGGCCATCCCGCATGGCCCCAGCATCAGCACTGGCCTGATGTATGGCCGCACCCGGATGAACGGCCAGCCGGTGGATGCGGCCTATGCCGAAGCCAAAATGCGCTATGAATTCAACGTCGAGGCCACCCAGATCAAAGGCGACAGCGAAACCCATCCGTCACTGTCACCAGATGACCAGTTCGCCGATTTTGAAACCTTCAATTTCCTGTCCACTCCGGATGGGGTGAGGGATGGGTTCCCGGCTGGCAACTATGTTCGCTCCGGTCTGCGCACTGGTCTGGAGCTGGAAGCAGAACTGGGCATAAACCCCTATAAGTCGGGCGCGGCGGGCGGCACCGACAGCCATGTCGGCATTCCGATGGTTACCGAGGCCAATTTTGGCGGCAAGAGCGGCCATGACGTGCGCCCCGAACAACGTCCCGGCCCCAGCGGCATCGGCTCCTCCATCGGTTGGGACATGGGCGCGGCCGGGTTTACCGGTGTCTGGGCTGCGGAAAACACCCGCCGCTCCATTTTTGACGCCTTCAAGCGCAAAGAAATCTATGCCTCGACCGGACCACGCATTTCGCTGCGTTTCTTCGGCGGTTTCGAACTGACACCTGAGCACGCCAACGCCCAGGACTTCGCCGAAAACGGATACGCCAATGGCGTTCCGATGGGCGGCGATCTGACCGGAGGTGACACGCCGCCATCCTTCACCGTGGCGGCAATGCGCGATCCAATGGGCGCCAATCTGGACCGTGTTCAGATCATCAAAGGCTGGCTGAACGCGGACGGAACGTCCTCGGAAATGGTCTATGACGTTGCCCTGTCCGGTGGCCGCACCGACGGCGCCATGCCGGTTGGCAATACTGTGGATCTGGAGACTGGTCTCTATAGCAATGACATCGGAGAGGCAGAGCTGCGCGGATACTGGCAGGACCCGGATTTCGATCCGTCGCAATCGGCGTTCTACTATGCACGGGTAATCGAAATCCCAACACCGCGCTATTCGCTGCTGGATGCCATCGCCCTGCAGATCGATCCGGCGGAAACAGGCAAGCCGGCAACCATCCAGGAACCTGCCTACACCTCACCAATCTGGTTTACACCGGGCTAAATCCCTTCGGGCACAAAGAAAAGGCAACCCAAATGGGCCGCCTTTTTGCATTGGGTTTTCGAAGTCTATCCGATCACCAATCGATGAATTCTTCAAAGTCGCGCACCTGACCGGCCCAGCGACTTACCAGCCCGGCAAAATCATCAGCGCTCAGACCGTTGCGGCCGAGAAAGACGTCATGTTCAATCCGCGCAGAGCCGCTGTCCGAGATATAGGCGCGTACAAAGCGGTTGTCGGCGTTCCATTCATTCGCCCGCGCGATCCGGACTGAACCCTCAGTTTGATAGCCCGAGAAGAACTGGATGGAGTCACAGTTCTTGCCGTCATCGCAGCCATAGAAATAGATGGTGAATTCTGTCCCATAAAAATCAACGGTCAGCTTTGGGTCGCCGACGTTGTCGATGGTCGACTCTACTGATGCGCCTTCGGCTTCGAAGTAGGCAACAATGCTGTCTGCACTCTCGGCAACAATTTCAGCAGATGCCATCGCCGGCATGGCCATCAATGCAGCGGCCCCCAGGGTTTTCAAAAGATTCATATCCGGTCCTCTAATTGCTCGGCATCACGCTAAATTGCACAGAGAACTGGCTCAACCCCATTTGCACGCAATATTTTCTGCCGATGGCAATGCTGTCACAAACGCGGGCTATGGTCGGATACCGAAACGAATTCGCAGGTTCATCCGCCCCTTGGCCTGCCGATCAATCAACATCAGGGTTTCACCCTGCAGTTTGATCTCGCACTGATTTGCCCCTCCCGGAAGATCGACACAGACCTGTCCCCTGCGGCTGACGGACAGAGGCCCGAAATCAAGCTGACGCAGGCCGGAAAACGGGGTTTCCGGAAGCGGGTAGCCCCGGTCTTCTCCGGTCAGGGACAGTTGGGTAGGCTGCAATTGCCAGTCCTGCGCAGCGATAGGGCTGGCGCACAGGCTCAGGCACAGCCAGAAGGCTGCGACGGTTTTCAGGAACATGGGGTTTTATCTAGGCTGAAAATCGCCGATAGCACGCTCATGCAGCCAATGCGATCAGGCGACCAGCGCTTCGGCCTTTTTCAGATCAACAGACACAAGCTGGCTAACCCCTTGTTCCTGCATGGTTACCCCAAACAACCGGTCCATCCGCGCCATGGTCACCGCGTGATGGGTGATGATCAGAAACCGGGTGTCGGTCTGGCGGCACATCTCGTCCAGAAGGTCACAAAACCGCGTGACATTGGCGTCATCCAGCGGCGCGTCGACCTCGTCCAGCACGCAGATCGGCGCTGGATTGGACAGGAACACCGCAAAGATCAGCGCCATGGCCGTCAGCGTCTGCTCGCCACCGGACAGCAGGCTCAGCGTCGATAGTTTCTTGCCCGGCGGCTGGCACATGATCTCCAGGCCGGCGTCCAGCGGATCGTCACTTTCCACCATCACCAGATTGGCCTCGCCGCCACCAAACAGGTGCTTGAACAGCATCGCAAAACTGGTGTTCACCTGTTCAAACGCTGTCAGCAGCCGCTCGCGCCCTTCCCGGTTGAGGCTGGAAATACCTGCCCTCAGGGTTTTCACCGCCTCTTCCAGATCCGCTTTTTCTGAAACCAGAACGGTGTGTTCTTCTTCAACCTCGCGCGCATCTTCTTCGGCGCGCAGGTTGACGGCGCCCAGCGCATCGCGCTGCCGCTTGTAGCGGTTCACCTCGGCGTCCAGTTCCTCTGAGGTGGGGATCGTTTCTGGATCAGCCTCCAGCTGGTTCAACAGCTGCGCCGGTGTCAGCTGCTGCTCTTCGGCGATCCGTTCTGCGGCGTGCAGCACCGTTTCGCGGGCGGCCTCGCTCAGGGCTTCGGCCCGCGCCCGTGCTTCGCGCGCTTCCGAGGCCAAACGTTCCGCATCGCGTTCATTCTGCACCGCGTCGCGCAGCGCGGCTTCCGCCCCGGCCAATGCATCAGCGGCGGCGGCCTTGCGCGCCTCGGCCTCGGTGATGGACTCGTTCAGCTCTTCGCGTTTCTCTGCGATCTCAGCCGGTTGTTCCTGCGCCTCCTCCAGCGCCTCCTGCCCCTCGGCGCGGCGTTCCGCCAGTTCGGCGATCCGGCGTTCGGCGGTGTCCAGACGGTGCTTCCAGCCGCTGAGGTCTTTGGTCACCTGCTGCGCGCGCTTGATGCGTGCCTCGCCATCGCGGCGCAGCTCATCATGGGTGGACCGGTGGGTCATCATGGTGATCCGGGCGGCTTCGACCGTTTGCTTGATGTCCTCAACAGCAGCACGCGCACTGTCCAGATCACCAAGGTCGGCCAATGCGGACTCGGCCTTGGTCAGCTCCGTTCGCGCCAGCTGCGCGTCCTCGTCATAGCGTTTCACCGCTATGCCCAGTGTTTCCAGCTTACCTTCGGCCAGATTGCGATCGGCCTCGTCGCGGCTCAGGGTTCGGGCGGCTTCGGCCACGCGCTGATCGGCGCTGCGGCGGGCCTGACGGGCCGCCTCATCCGCCTGTGCAGCTGCCGACAGATCCTGCATCAGCCGGTCATGGGCCGCACGCGCGCCATCTGCCCGTGCACCAACCCGCTCCATTTCCTGCTTCAGTGTTTCAAGGCGGTTTAGCTGTTCCAGCCGCAACGCGGCGGCACTGGGCGCATCCTCAGCCCAAGCGCGAAACCCGTCCCAGCGCCACAGATCACCCTCGGTCGAGACCAGCCGCTGGCCGGGCCGCAGCTGTGCCTGCAGGCGCCGGGCGGTGTCACTGTCAGCCAAACCGATCTGCGCGATCCGGCGGCTCAGATGATCAGGGCCGGAGACATGCAACGCCAATGGCTCTGCTCCGTCCGGCAACGGTGTGTCACGGTCGTAGCCGGGCAGGTGCAGCCAGCCGGTTGGGCCATCCGCCTCGGCCAGTGGCGCGCGCAGATCATCCGACAGGGCCGCACCCAGCGCTTTTTCATAGCCCGCCGCAACCCGCAGCTCGTCCAGCACCTGACCACCCTCGGCAGTGTCCCGTTCGACCAGTTTGGCCAGCGCCGTTACCTCGGCCCGCAGGGCGCCCAGCTCACCCTCCGCTTCAGAGCGTAGCGCGCGTGCATCGGCCTCACGCAGTTGCAATTCGCCGCGTGCCTCATCGGCGGCAGCCAGGTGTTCCTCTGCCAGTTCGGCCCCTTCGCGGGCTTCCTCGCCTGCCTCAACCGCCGCCTCGAACCGGGCCTCTGCCTCGGTCAAAGCGGCCTCTGCATCATTGGCGGCAGCCTGTGCCTTGGCGCCTTCAGCCTCCGAGCGTCCGGTGGCGCGCTGATAATCCTCGACCAGACGGCGGGCGGATTGGTGACGGGCGGCGAGCCGCGCCACATCCTCGGTCACCTGCGCCAGATGGTCTTCGCGTGATTGCAGGATCGATGCTGCCTCTTGGGCCAGATCCGAGGCCTCGCCCAGCTGATCATCATGACCTTCGCCCGCTTTGGCCAGTTCGCGCTGTTCCCATTCCAAGCGCTCGATCGTCTCGCCTGCATCGCGGTTGAGGCCGGTTTCGCGTTCGATATCGCGACCCAGCTGATCGATCCGACTGGTCAGCGTCTGGATCGTTTGGCGTGCCTGCGCTTCCTGATCGCCAAGCGCATCGCGCTGCACCACCATCCGTTGCAGGATCGCGGCGGCAATGGCTTCTTCTTCACGCAAGGATGGCAACCCGTCTTCGGCGGTCGCCCGCTGCGCGGCGGCCGCGCGCGCCAGTGCCTCGCCCTTGGCGGCTTCGGTGCTGCGCAGGCGCAGGGCGTTGCCCGCCTCAAGACGCGCATCATCCGCTTCGCGCCAGCGCCGATACAGCAACATGCCCTCGGCCCGGCGCAGCTGATCGCCAATGGCCCGGTAGCGCTGTGCCTGTCGCGCCTGCCGTGCCAACTGCGCCAGCTGGCTGGCCAGCTGTTCGATCACATCATCAACGCGCAGCAGGTTCTGTTCTGTGCCCTTCAGCTTCAACTCGGCCTCATGGCGACGCTGGTAGAGGCCGGAGATACCCGCGGCCTCTTCCAGTATGCGGCGTCGTGCTTTGGGTTTGGCGTTGATCAGTTCCGCAATCTGCCCCTGCCGCACCAGTGCCGGGCTATGCGCGCCGGTCGAGGCATCGGCAAAGAGCATCTGCACATCGCGTGCCCGCACGTCCTTGCCGTTGGCCTTGTAAGCGCTGCCCACGTCACGGGTGATGCGACGGATGATGTCGATATTATCCGCCTCATTGAACCCCGATGGCGCCAGCCGGTCGGTGTTGTCCAGGTGCAGGGAAACCTCGGCAAAGTTGCGCGCAGGCCGCGAGGCGGCCCCGGCAAAGATCACATCTTCCATGCCGCCGCCGCGCATCGCCTTGGGGCGGTTTTCCCCCATCACCCAGCGCAGCGCTTCCAGCAGGTTCGACTTGCCGCAGCCATTGGGACCGACCACACCGGTCAACCCGTCCGCGATGATCAGATCGGTCGGGTCCACGAAGCTTTTAAAGCCGGTCAGCCTAAGTTTGGAAAAGCGCAATGGCGGGCCTGTTTTGATTCCTTGTTGCCAAAATGGTGCCGGGTTCAGGCCGTCCAAGTCAACGGCGGGTTCGCAAAATCAAGGAAACAAGGCCCTGAGCGCCACTATATCTTGTGGATAACTGCCGAAACTGGCTGGAAAGTCGAAAATCAATAGGCGGAACAGTCGAAGTCTGAATAGCTGCGGCCTTCGTTTTCAAAGGCCCATTGGCTGACCTCCAGACAATCATAGCGGGGAATCATCCCCCCATCCAAAGCGGGTTGCCGCGCTCCGGGTTATCGCCGCAATCCAATATACCGGTCATCACCGCCTGATCGCCCAATACGCCTTCGACCTCGCAACCGCTCACCTCGGCCATGGCAAACGCAGCCAGCACCTCAAGCGCGCCCAGCCGCGGGGCGTATTGCGGATTGATGCGGATCGCCTCGGCCAGTTCACCGCGCACGCGCACATCGAATGTGCTGCCTGCGACCTCCATCCGAACCGGCGGCACGTCTTGGAACGGACGGCCCGGCGTGTTGCAGGCGGCGAGAAACAGCAAGGGGACAAGAAAAATGCGCATGATGGGACCGCCGCCAGACTGCCCCATCATGGTTAATGAAACCTTTCCGGCCTTAGCCGCGCAGCAGGCGGCCCAACCGGGCAATGCCTTTAGCGATATCTGCCTCGCTGGAATTGGAGAAACTCAGCCGGATCGTGTTTGTGCCTGACCCATCCGCAAAGAAGGGCGCGCCCGGAACAAAGGCCACGCGCTCTGTCTCGATGGCGCGGGCCAGCAGTTTGCTACCCTCCACCCCCTCGGGCAGGGTCACCCAGATGAACATGCCACCCTCGGGCCTTGTCCAGCTGACCCCCTCTGGCATGTGCTCCGCCAGGGCTGCCAGCATCGCGTCCCGACGGCCACCATAGACCTTCCGCAGGTCCGCGCAGTGTTCCTCGAACATGGTAGAGGCGACCTGATGCACCGCCATCTGATTCAGCGTCGCGGTATGCAGATCCGCGGCCTGCTTTAGCAGCACCATCCGCGAGATGACCGGCTGCGCCGCCACCACCCAGCCCAGCCGCAATCCCGGCGACAGGGTTTTGGAGAAAGACCCGCAATAGACAGTGCGACAGTCCTCCAGCGATCCTTTGCGCGCGATCTCCAGCGACAGCATGGTCGGCACCGGCTCACCGTCGTAGCGCAACGCCTGATAGGCGGCATCCTCGATCACCGCGCAGTCCAGCTCATCCGCCAGTGCCAGCAGCCGCTCGCGCCCGGCAAGATTCAGTGTTTCACCAGTGGGATTGGCAAAATCCGGCGACAGATAGGCAAATTTCACCCGCCCCACTCCTGCGGCTTCCGCATAGCTCTCTGCTGTCCGGTTGCCTTCGGGGTTCAACTGATCATAGCGCGGCTCGTATGCATTAAAGGCCGCCAATGCGCCCAGATACGTCGGCGCGCCAACCAGTGCCGTATCACCCACAGACAGGAACATCTTGCCGAGGTAATCCAAAGCCTGCTGCGAGCCCGAGGTGATCAGGATATTGTCCGGCGAACACGGCACCCCCAGCCCGGCCATATGTTCGGCAAGCCATTGGCGCAGCGGCAGGTAGCCTTCGCTCACAGAATACTGGAGGGCCTGCGCCTGTTTGTCCGGCGCCAGCGCGACACCGCAGGCCTCAAAGAACGCATCAGCCGGAAACAGCGCCGGATCCGGAATACCGCCGGCAAAGGACAGGATGTCCGGCTGGTCCAGCAGTTTCAGCAATTCGCGGATTTCCGATGCCTTCATCCGCGACATGCGGCTGGCAAAGATCTCTTGCAGGGACATGGCTTCCTCCATCACCAATTCGCCTTCAGGCTATTGCGGTTCGGATATAAGTCAATATTACTGACCAATGTTACAGAGATCGTGAACTGTGATCGTGATGGGGCCGCACCCTTGCAGGGTCGCCTTTGGCGTGGTCAAATGAACTGACCAATTCGCGAAAGGCCAGCCCATGCCGTTTCAAAAAGTTCACCCCGAAAGGCTGTCGGCCTCGGTTGTGCGCCAGATCGAACAGCTGATATTGCGCGGCATCCTCACCCCCGGCGACCGGCTGCCAGCGGAACGGGATCTTGCCGACCGGCTGGGCGTTTCGCGCCCTTCGCTGCGCGAAGCCCTTGGCGATCTGCAACAGCGCGGCCTGCTGGAGGCCAAGGCTGGATCGGGCATCTTCGTGGCGGACGTCCTCGGCTCTGCCTTTTCGCCTGCGTTGATCCAACTGTTTGCCAGTCATGACGAAGCGGTCTTTGACTGTCTTTCCTTCCGCCGCGACATGGAAGGGCTGGCCGCCGAGCGCGCCGCGCGACTGGGGTCGGATGACGATCTGCAAGTGATCGACAGCATATTCCGCAAACTGGAAGCGGCAGGGGACCCGGCAGAATCAGAAGACGCCGCGCGGCTGGATGCGCAGTTTCATTCCGCCATTATGGATGCCAGCCACAATGTGGTGCTGCTGCATATGATGCGGTCGATGTTTGATCTGCTGCGCGAAGGCGTGTTCTACAACCGCCGCATCATGTTCCAGCAACGTGCCGCAAGCAGCACCCTTCTGGAACAGCACCGAACCATCAACTCCGCCCTTCAGGCCCGCGACGGCGCTGCCGCCCGCGCCGCCATCGAGGCGCATCTGGACTATGTGGCGCAGATTCTACGCGATCACCAACGCGCCGAACGCAACGCCGAAATTGCGCGCCTGCGTCTGGAACAGCAATCCACCTAATCCTGAGTCCTGTGATCTCAGTAAGCATTTCTCTATCCGCCGGCTCTGTCGGCGGACGGAGTTCTATCGCGCAAAATATTCGACCCAGCGCTAAAAAAAACATTTCCATCCTGAGTGGATTTATATAGGTGACTAAATCAGTCGGATAAATTTCTGAATCACTCAGTGGACCCTAGTTATGAAAAACGCTTGCACCCTCATCTCTGCCGCCCTTGCTGCTGCCATCGCCGCACCGGCCTTTGCAGAAGGTGAGCTGAACCTCTATTCCGCCCGTCACTATGACACCGACGAGCGCCTCTATTCTGACTTTGAAAAGGCAACCGGCATCACCATCAACCGCATCGAAGGCAAGGCGGACGAACTGCTGGCGCGTATGCAGGCCGAGGGTGCGAACTCTCCCGCTGACGTTCTGATCACCGTCGACACCTCGCGTCTGGCCCGCGCCAAAGAGGCAGGCGTGCTGCAATCCATCGACAGCGACGTTCTGGAAGCGCGCATTCCCGCCCCGCAGCAGGACGCCGACAACCAGTGGTTCGGCTTCTCCCAGCGCGCGCGGATCATCTTCTTCGACAAGGCCGAGGTCGCCAACCCGCCGCAGACCTATCTGGATCTGGCCAAGCCGGAATACAAAGGCATGGTCTGCATTCGGTCCTCGACCAACACTTATAACCAGACCCTGCTGGCCTCGATCATCACCCACCACGGTGAAGAAGCCGCCAAAGGCTGGGCCGACGGCATTGTCGCCAACATGGCGCGCGATCCGCAGGGCGGCGACACCGACCAGATCCGCGGCATCGTCTCCGGCGAGTGCGAAATCTCCGTGGCCAACAGCTACTACTTTGCCCGCTCCTTCCGCAAAAACGTCAAAGGCCTGTCTGACAGCCGCGAGATGGTTGGCTGGACCTTCCCGTCGCAGGATGCCGAAGGCGCGCATATGAACCTGTCCGGTGCCGGCGTTGCCGCCCATGCGCCGAACAAGGAGAACGCCGTTCTGTTCCTGGAATACCTGGCCAGCGATTCTGCCCAGCAGTATTTCTCCGGCGGCAATGACGAATTCCCCTCGGTCCCCGGCGTGGAGCTGGCCCCCAGCGTTGCTGCCCTCGGCACTTTCAAGGCGGATGACGTGAACCTGTCGGAAGTGGCCAAGAACATCCCCACCGCACAGAAAATCTTTAACGAGGCTGGCTGGAAGTAATCCTGCCCAGTAATCGAGCAGACGGGCGCGGGAGCAATCTTCCGCGCCCTTTTCCATTGCAATACTTATGATTTTAGCGCAACATTTTCATATGCAGGAATAATTCCCGGATCTGAAGATGCCCGATACACTCTCCACTCGCCTCGCCAGCCGCCTCAGGGATCTGCGCCAATCGCGCGACTGGTCCCTTGATCAGCTCGCAGCGGAAAGCGGGCTCAGCCGGGCCACCCTGTCACGAATGGAAAAGGCAGAGGTCTCTCCCACGGCCGAAAGCCTCGGTCGGCTCTGTGCCGCCTATGGTCTGCCGCTGTCCCGGCTGATGATGATGGTAGAGGAGACATTCACCCCGAAAATCCCCTATGAGGCGCAGGACGAATGGCGCGACCCTGAAACCGGCTATACCCGGCGATCCGTTTCGCCGCCTGCGGGCGGGCTCAGCGGGGAAGTGCTGGAATGCCACCTGCCGCGCGGCAGCCGCATTGCCTATGACGCGCCGCCCAAACCCGGTCAGGAACACCACCTGATCCTGCTGGACGGCGCCTTGACGCTGACGGTGGACGGGGTGGCGCATATGCTCAGCGGCGGGGACTGCCTGCGATACCATCTGTCTGGTGCGAATGTGTTTGAAACCGCTCCGGACCGCGGGGCACGCTATCTGCTGGTGCTGATATGATTGCACAGCTGACCCCAGCGGACCTGCCGGACGCCGAGGCGGATCTGAGCGACATACTCCATGCCTGTGTTCTGGCAGGGGCAAGCGTCGGATTCATTCAGCCATTCACCCCGGCCGCGGCGCGCTCCTATTGGCGGGACCGGGTTTTTCCCTGCGTCGCAGAGGGCCAACACGAGATTATGGTCAACCGCAGCAACGGCGTGATCACCGGAACCGTCCAGCTGATCACGGCCCAGATGCCCAATCAGCCACATCGGGCGGATGTCGCGAAACTGCTGGTTCATCCGAACCAACGCCGCCACGGCACCGGCCGCGCGCTGATGATGGCGCTAGAAGATCGTGCCCGTGCGCTGGGGCTCAACCTGCTGGTGCTGGACACCCGCAGCGGCGATCCCTCGCAACGCCTGTACGAAAGCCTCGGCTTTCAGATCGCGGGGGAAATCCCCGGCTTTTGCTTGAGCCCCACAGAACCCAGATACGAACCGACAACTTATTTGTACAAAGCCTTGGCGTAACGCGCTTGCGCCCCAGATGTCTTGGTTATGAAGCCCATTATCCACTCCCTGCTGACCTGCCCCTATTGCCGCCATGCGGAGACAGAAGAGATGCCCGAAGACGCCTGCCAATGGTTTTACCAGTGCAAAGGCTGCAAGACGGTCCTTAAGCCACAAAAAGGCGACTGTTGCGTGTTCTGCTCCTACGGCTCTGTCCCCTGTCCGCCAATTCAGACCGGAAAGGGTTGCTGCGCCTAGACCAACTCCCGGCACGCGCCTATAGCAGGCGCTGGAACAGACTGTCCGGGAGAGACCATGCCAGCAGCAACCGCAATGCAGATGCGTCTGCCTGTCACCATCCTCAGCGGTTATCTGGGGGCCGGGAAAACCTCACTGATCAACCGCCTTCTGGCCGAGGATCACGGGCAGAACCTGATGGTCATCGTCAATGACTTTGGCGCGGTGAACATCGACGACGCGCTGATCCGTCAGGCCGAGGGTGAAACTCTGGCGCTGACCAATGGCTGCGTCTGCTGTTCGATGGGCGATGATCTGGATATGGCGCTGCGCCAGCTTGTGCTGCGCAAGGACCGCCCCGATCATGTCCTGATCGAAGCCAGCGGTATTTCTGATCCCGCCTCTATCGCCGCGGCCGTTCAGGCAAATCCTGACCTGAGCTATGGCGGCGTGGTGACGCTGGTGGATGCAATCAATGTCGGCACACTACTGGACGACGCACTGCAGGCGCCGCTGGTCGCGCAACAGATCACCGCAGGCGACATGGTGTTGCTGACCAAATGCGACACCGCTGATCCAGAGCTGCTGGCCCGGCTCAGGGCGCTTGGCGCCCGCAGCCCGCAGATCCTGACGGACACCCCCCTGACCGCGGCTTTGTTCGATGTGATCCCGCTGCCGGGCCGCAGTGGCCCTGTGGCGCACCCGTCTTATGCAACATGGCAGCACCAAAGTGACAGGCCGGTCGATCGCCGCGCCTTGGGGGATAAACTGGCAGAGCGTCCCGAAGGGCTTTACCGAATGAAAGGCTTCGTGCTGACCTCAGGTGGCGGCTATGAGCTTCATGTGGTTGGCAGCCATGTCGAAGCAAAACGTTGCGACGCGGATAAAACCCAACTGGTCGCCCTTGGCCTCGCTGATCGCATCAGCCGCGAAGAGATCGAGGCCTGGTGGTCCGCCTGATTTCTGGCCCTATCGCCGCCGTCCAACCTGACGACAGATCAGGATAACGGGCAGCAAGCCCACCGCCATGATCACCAGCGAAGGAACTGCCGCGCCCTCCAGCCGCTCATCGGAGGCAAGCCTGTGGGCCTGCACCGCCAATGTATCGAAATTGAACGGGCGCAGGATCAGCGTGGCCGGTAGTTCCTTCATCACATCGACAAAAACGATCAGCAGCGCGGTCAGCAGGCTGGGCGTCAGGATCGGCAGATGCACCCGGCGCAACATGCCCATTGGCGATTGCCCCAGTGACCGCGCGGCGGCATCCATATTGCTATGCACCGTGGACTGACCACCCTCATAAGCGCCCAAAGCCGCGGCCAGAAACCGCACCATATAGGCGGCAACCAGCAGCCATATCGACCCGGTGATCAGCAGGCCGGTGCGAATGCCGAAACTGGCCTGCATCCAGGCGTCAACTGTGTTGTCCAGCGCCGCAAAAGGCACCATCAGCCCAACCGCGATCACCCCGCCGGGCACCGCATAGCCCAGTCGCGCGGTATAGGCCGCAGCCCCAGCCGCACGCCCCGGCGCAAGACGCAGATAAAAGCCGATGCAAACCGCCGCGCAGACCGTCAGCACCGCTGCCGTCAGCGCCAGGGTCAGCGAGTTCTGAATGAAATCGATATAGCGCCGCGAGAACAGATTCTGTTCAGACTCGAGCCCCATGTCCACAAGGATCACCACCGGCAGCAAGAACCCCAGCAACACCGGAATAACACAGAGCACCAAGGCTCCGGCAGCGCGAACCCCGGTCAGATCCGACTTGGGAAGCTCGGTATGATGCTTGCCCGCGTGGTGATATTTGGCCCGGCCCCGGCTGGCACGTTCCGCCACCGCCAGCATCAGCGCAAACCCAAGTAGACACAGCGCCAGCTGCGCCGCGCCTGCGCGATCTCCCATCGAAAACCAGCTGGTGTAAATGCCGGTCGCAAAGGTCTGCACGCCGAAATAAGACACGGTGCCAAAATCGGCGATTGTCTCCATCACGGCCAGCAGCACACCCGAGGCAATTGCCGGCCGCGCCATTGGCAGGCTGACCAGCCAGAAGGCCTGCGCCGAGGTCTTGCCCAAGGCCCGCGCCGCCAGAAAGGCACCAGAGGATTGCTGCAGAAACGCGGCCCGTGCGAGCAGATAGACATAAGGGTAGAGCACCAGCACCAGCATCAGCGCCGCACCGCCAAGAGAGCGGATCTCGGGGAACCAATAGTCGCGCGGCCCCCATCCGGTCACATCCCGCAAAGTTGTCTGAACGATGCCGGGATGATCCAGCAGAAACGTATAGGCATAGGCCAGCACATAGGCCGGAAAGGCCAAGGGCAGGATCAGCGCCACCTCAAAAAAGCGCACACCCGGAAAGCGCGTCATCGTCACCAGCCAGGCGGCCCCGGTCCCCAGGGCCAGCGTGCCAACAGCGACAAGCGCGACCAGCGCCACGGTGGTGCCGATATAGCCCGGCAGAACCGTGTCCATCAGATGGGTAATCGTTTCGGTGCCGCCAGTCAGCGCCGCCAGTGCAACAGCGGCCATCGGCAATACACAGGACAGCGCGATAATCCAGGACAGCGTGGAAAACAGCCCGGTGCCGCTTTTCCCGCCGTTTCGGCTGCCACCGGGGGCATATGCTGGTGTGTCGCTCACGCTGATCTTCCGTTATCCGAGTCTTTTTCTCGGGCCCCTTCATCGGCGATTTCTGATCGAAAGGCCAGTTGGAAAGGGCAAGGCGCGCACGCTACCAGATACATGCCACTGCCAAGGCGAGAGCAGCACCGCAATTCAATCACCATACTGCAGGGCTTCCGCCATCAACCACCAGCGCATCTCCGCAAAAAGCCCCGCGGGCCGAAACCCGCGGGGCGATATACTCGTTACCGGCACTATTCCCTATTCGTAGGAGCGCTGATCCTCGATCACCAACCCATCCTTGGGCAGCGCTCCGGGAGCGACGACCTCGACCTTGCCCTTCAGCTTCAGCACTTCGACAACAGAGCGGGCGAAACCCACCTCGTCTCCACCTGCGGCCTCGATCTGCACGGTCATCGTGTCCATCTCTCCGTCGCGGGCGGCAATGACACGGGCCTTGAGGATCTCTTCGTGCTTACCAACAAGCGCGGCCACCTGTTCGGGGCGTACGAACATGCCCTTGATCTTGGTGGTCTGATCGGCACGGCCCATCCAGCCCTTGATGCGCAGATTTGTGCGCCCGCAAGGCGAGATGCCCGGCATCACCGCCGACATATCGCCAGTGGCAAAGCGGATCAGCGGATAATCCGGGTTCAAGGTGGTGACCACGACCTCACCCACCTCGCCCGGTGCGACGGGTGTGCCGGTGCCGGGAATGACAATCTCGACGATGACATTCTCATCGACGATCATCCCCTCCATCGCCGCGCTCTCGTAAGCGATATTGCCCAGATCGGCGGTGGCATAACATTGCAGGCAGGCAATGCCGCGATCGGCGTATTCCTGACGCAAGGATGGGAACAATGCCCCGCCGCCCACGGCGGCCTTGGTAAAGCCCAACGCGACGCCCATCGCATCGGCCTTGTCGAGGATCACCTTCAGGAAATCCGGCGTGCCGGCATAGGCTGTCGCCCCCACATCACGCGCGGCCGTCACCTGCAATTCGGTCTGCCCGGTGCCTGCGGGCAAAACAGCCGCCCCTACAGCACGCGCTCCGCTTTCAAAGATCATGCCGGCCGGCGTCAGATGGTAGCCAAAGCAGTTCTGCACCACATCGCCCGGCCCAATGCCCGCCGCATGCAGGAAACGGCCCATGCGCCACCAGTCATGGCTGACCTCACCCGGTTCATAGATCGGACCCGGCGACTGAAAGATATGGGCGAACCCATGCGCCGGTTTCACAGTGAACCCACCCAGAGGCGAGCTGGCGGCCTGCGCCGATACCAGATCCGATTTGCGCAAGACCGGCAGCGCGGCCAGCCCCTCCGCAGAGGTCACAGCGGCCGGATCGACATCGGCAAGGAAAGTCGCAAATCCCGGCGCCTGCTTGGCCCGCGCAATCTGCTGTGGCAGTGCGGCGGCCAGATCTGCGGCCCGCTGGTCCGCGCTGCGGGTTTCCAGTTTGTCAAAATTGCTCATTGCCTCACCCCGCATCAGCTCAACCACCGTTTGCGGCGGCGGTACGAGCGCACATCACGGAAGCTTTTGCGCCCATCGTCCGACATGCCCAGGTAGAATTCCTTCACATCCGGGTTTTCGCGCAGCTCGGCCGCCGGGCCGTCCATCACCACGCGGCCCGATTCCAGAATGTAGCCGTAATGCGCATAGCGCAGCGCCACATTGGTGTTCTGTTCGGCCAAGAGGAAAGTCACGCCTTCCTTCTCGTTGATCGATTTCACGATCTCGAAAATCTGTTCGACCAGCTGTGGTGCCAGCCCCATCGAAGGTTCGTCCAGCAGGATCGTCTCGGGGCGGCTCATCAAGGCACGGCCCATGGCGACCATCTGCTGCTCCCCGCCCGAGGTATAGCCCGCCTGACTGCGGCGGCGCTCCTTCAGGCGCGGGAAATAATTATAGACCATCTCAAGGTCGCGCTGAATGTCGGCACTGCTGTCGCTGCGCGTATAGGCGCCGGTCAGCAGGTTTTCTTCGACTGTCAGGTGTTCAAAACAGTGACGGCCTTCCATCACCTGAATGACGCCCTTTTTGACCAGATCCGCCGGATCCTGCTGATGCACGTCACGGCCACGGTATTTGACCGAGCCTTTGGTAACCTCACCGCGCTCGGAGTGCAGCAGATTGGATATCGCCTTGAGCGTGGTGGTCTTGCCCGCCCCATTGCCGCCCAGCAAGGCGGTTATGCCGCCCTTGGGGACATTCAGGCTGACGCCCTTCAGCACGAGGATCACGTGATTATAGATCACCTCGATATTGTTGACTTCGAGCAGGGTCTCGACCTGCGCTTCGGCGTTTGGCGCTGCATCCAGCATATGTTTTTGTCCTTCTGACCGCTCCGGGACTGCCCGGGCGTTTCCGGGATGGGGCGGCGGCGACCCGCCGCCCCGCTGTTTCAAAACCGGCTTACTTGCAGCCTGCTTCGATGTTGTTTTCCGCCGCATAGGCACCGGAATCTTCGGCAATCAGACCACCAATTACTTCGCCGTCGGTGGCTTTGAAGTCCGAGATCAGCGACCAGGTCTGGCTGTCTGCATCCCACTGGGTCACGCCCACAAGGCCGGGGCCACCGTGGTTTTCACAAGACACGTTGAAGGCCGGGCCGAAGTTCGGCATGCCGAGGCCCGCCATCTTTTCTTCGGTCATCACCAGCGCTTCCATGCCGTCGCGCATCATGGCCGCGGTGATGTCCTTGGTGCCGTGGATTTCCTGCGCGGTTTTGGCGGCTTCTGCTGCCAGCATCGCCGCATACATGCCACGGTTATAGAGCACGTTGCCGATCTGATCGCCGGCACCTGCCGCCAGGCCCTTATCCGACACATGGGTCTTGATGTCGTCAAACACCGGGAAGTCACGGCCCACGTTGTGGAATGTCACAGCCTTGTAGCCATTCGCTTTGGCACCCGCAGACATCACGTCATGTTCTGCACCAGACCACCACACACCGATGAAGTTCTCCATCGGGAAGCGGATGTTGGCGGCTTCCTGAATGGCCACCTGGTTCATCACACCCCAGCCCCACATCACGACATTGTCGGGACGCTCGCGGCGGATCTGCAGCCACTGGCTCTTCTGTTCCTGACCGGGATGGTCAACGGGCAGGGTTACCAGTTCAAAACCGTGCTTCTTGGACAGTTCTTCCAGCGTGCGGATCGGTTCCTTGCCATAGGCAGAGTTGTGATAGACCAGCGCGATTTTCTTACCGGAAAGATCACCACCATTTTCTTCCAGCAGGTGATTTACAACGCCAGAGGCGCCGTTCCAGTAGTTGGCTGGATAGTTGAAGACATGGCTGAACACTTCGCCGTTGGCAGCGGATGTCCGGCCATAGCCCATGGTGTGCAGCGGGATGTTGTCCGCGGTCACTTTGGGGATCAGCTGATAGGTGATGCCAGTCGACAGCGGTTGATAGATCAGCGCGCCTTCGCCCTTGGTGGACTCATAGCATTCGACGCCTTTTTCGGTGTTATAGCCGGTCTCGCATTCGATGACCTTGGCCGGGACACCACCGATGCCGCCGTCGCGCTCGTTCAGCAGGGTGAAATAGTCGTTATACCCATCCGAGAACGGAATGCCGCCCGCAGCATAAGGACCAGTCCGGTAGCTGAGGTCCGGAAATACCAGATCAGCCATTGCCGGCCCTGCGGCCATCGCGGCGCCCAGCGCCAGGGTTGTCAGTGTCTTTTTCATCGGTAGAACTCCTCCCATTTGGTTTTGTCCGATGCAGTTTGCCGCGGGGCGCATCTTGTCTGTTCTTCCCCGCATCTTAGGTGGCCACCCCGTCAGTGCGGGAAGGGCCAGAGTCTCAGTTTTTCTTTGGCAACGCGCCACAGCTGCGCCAGCCCGTGTGGTTCCACGATCAGGAAAAAGATGATCAGAGCGCCAACGATAACCAGCTGGAAATGCGCCACGATATCGGTGGGCCAGCCCATCACATCGACGCCAAAGACCTTCAGAACCACCGGCAGCAGCACCAGAAAGCCCGCCCCGGCAAAGGAGCCAAAGATCGACCCCAACCCGCCAATGATCACCATGAACAGCACCAGGAACGACTTGTTGATGCCAAAGGCCTCGCCAACCTCAACCGCGCCCAGATAGACGCTGAAGAACAGCGCGCCCGAGATGCCGATAAAGAAGCCGGAGACCGCAAAGGCGCTCAGCTTGGCTTTCAGCGGGTTCACCCCAATGATCTCGGCCGCAATATCCATGTCACGGATTGCCATCCAGCTGCGCCCCTGCATGCCGCGGGTCAGGTTGCGCGCAATCAGCGCACAGACCGTCAGGAAGATCAGGCAGAACAGATAGGTGGCCCAGGCCGGTGCATTGGGACCGGTGATCAGGATGCCGAATGTGTCACGCTCGGGCGCATTGATCTGGCCGGAAGCCGAGTAGTTGTAGAACCACGGCACCCGGTTGAAGAGCCAGACCAGAAAGAACTGCGCCGCCAATGTGGCCACGGCCAGATAGAAACCCTTGATGCGCAAAGACGGCAGGCCAAAGCCAACGCAGACCACCGCCGTGATCCCCCCCGCCAGTATCACATGGATGAACATGGAGACCTCGGGAAAGGCGGTCATCAGCTTGTAAGCCGCATATGCCCCCACAGCCATGAAACCGCCGGTGCCAAGGCTCACCTGACCGCAATAACCCACAAGGATGTTCAGCCCGATGGCGGCGATAGAGTAAATCAGGAAAGGCAGCAAGATCGCATTGGCCCAGTAATCATTGATCATGAATGGGACAACAAGGAAGGCAAAGGCCATGACGGCATAGTAGCGATACCGGTCAAACTTGATCGGAAAGGTCTGGCTGTCGCCCTGGTAGGAGGTTTTGAAATCTCCGGCTTCACGATAGAACATATCTTACTGTCCCCATTCTGCCTGCGCATTGGCGCGGGCCGCTGTATCCAGCTGGTTTGATTTTCTGGCGTAGCCGCTGCCTTCGGAGACACGGGCCAGTTTCAGATAGGTGAGCACCCCGGTGATCAGCCCCGCCGCCGCCAGCATCGCCGCGGTCATCAGCTGGGCAGTGCTGTAGGCGGATGCGCTCAGCGCGAGGAACCCAAAGGCCCAGAAGCCAGCCCAGGCGATGACGTTGATGATGGCGATTGCTTTCACAGGCTTTCCTCCCAAATTCACAGAACGTCAGGCAAAGGGTGCGGGTGGGCGGGTGTCGTGACGCGTCAGCGGCACGCAGGTGCCCGTCCGGACGTCACACCCGCTCAATGATCTTCTCTCCGAACAGGCCCTGCGGACGGAACACCAGGAACAGAAGCGCCAGAACATAGGCAAACCAGTTCTCGGTCGCACCGCCGACCATCGGGCCGACAAGGAATTCGAACAGTTTTTCACCCACACCAATGATCAGCCCGCCAACAATGGCACCGGGGATCGAGGTGAAACCGCCCAGCATCAGCACCGGCAAGGCCTTCAGCGCGATCAGCGAGAGCGAGAACTGCACGCCGGACTTTGTGCCCCACATGATGCCAGCCACCAGCGCCACAAACCCCGCAACAGACCAGACCAGAACCCAGATGAAGTTCAGCGAGATACCAACCGACAGCGCCGCCTGATGATCATCCGCCACGGCCCGCATGGCGCGACCCTGTTTGGTATACTGCGAAAACAACACCAGCCCGGTCACCAGAAGCGCGGCAATTACCGTGGCCACGATGTCCAGATTGTCGACAAAGAAACCGTAGTCGAACAGCTTATAGGTGGCGTCCTCAATCGCGATGTTGATGCCCTGCGGCAGCCCCACATCCAGCGTCTTGATCTCAGACCCCCACATCAAATCCGAAACGCCTTCCAGGAAATAGGCGAGCCCAATGGTGGCCATGAACAGGATGATCGGCTCCTGCCCGACCAGATGGCGCATCACGCAGACCTGCACCAGCCAGGCCAAGAGCACCATCACCCCGACCGTCAGCAGGATCGCCAGCAGCCCCGGCACATGCCAGCCAAAGTGGTGGATCTCTGTCCCCAGCATGGCGTTGATCAGATGACTGAAGGGCACCTGCCCGTTCATGATCCCGACCAGGGTCATGGCCGCAAACAGCGCCATCACACCCTGAGCATAGTTGAAGATCCCGGAGGCCTTGTAGATCAGCACAAAGCCCAGTGCGACCAGCGCATAGAGAACGCCCGCCATCAGACCATTCAGGGTCACTTCCATCGCAAAGGCGAGTTGTTCAGGCATCAGACGCTCCCTCAAATTTCTGCGGCGCGGCGGTGTACGGGGGGTGCACGCGCTGTGTACCGATAGTGCCGGCCAGAACCGGGCTGTTTTCTCTGCGCTGCGGCGTGATCATGTCAGTCATGGGACACCCCCAGATAGGCATCGATCACATCCTGATTGTTGCGCACTTCATCCGGGGTTCCGTCACCGATCTTGCGGCCGTAATCCATCACCACCACCCGGTCGCTCAGGTCCATCACCACGCCCATGTCATGTTCGATCAGGGCAATTGTGGTGCCGAACTCGTCATTCACGTCGAGGATGAAGCGCGACATGTCTTCCTTCTCTTCGACGTTCATGCCCGCCATCGGTTCATCCAGCAGCAAAAGGCTGGGCTCTGCGGACAGCGCGCGGGCCAGTTCGACCCGCTTTTTCAGCCCGTAAGGCAGACGCGACACCGGGGTTTTGCGAATGTGCTGGATCTCGAGGAAATCGATCATCCGCTCCACCACTTCGCGGTTTTTCACCTCTTCGGCCTCAGCCGTGCCTTTCCACCAGGCCTGCTGAAAAACATTGGACTTCATATGGTTCAAACGACCGGTCATCACGTTGTCCAGCACGCTCATGCCTTCAAAAAGCGCAATATTCTGGAAGGTGCGGGCGATGCCCTGACGGGCGACCTCGTAGGGGCGCATCTGCGGGCGTGGTTTGCCATGGTAGAGCACCTGGCCTTCCTGGGGCACGTAAAAGCCGGAAATCACGTTCAGCATCGACGATTTACCAGCACCGTTGGGGCCAATGATGGCGCGGATCTCACCCTCGCGGATATCAAAGCTGATATCGCTGATCGCGACCACACCGCCAAACCGCAGGGTGATATTCTGCATTTCCATCACCACGCCGCCGATCGTGCGGCCGTCCTCGGTGACAAAGCTCTCTGACTTATCAAGCACAGTGACGACCTCCCGGTTGCTGCTGAATGGAAACGTTAAGGGTTGCGTGCAATACTGAAAAAAAACGAGCAGTAAGGAGACCACCGGAATGTTTAGCGAATTTGAACACGCCTGCCTCCTGGAGATGGCGCGCACCTGCAAAAAACAGGGGCTCAGCAAGGCCGAAAGCCGCGCCGCGATCCGGGCTCACACCCATGGGTTCAGTTCCCGCCATCGTATCAGGCAGGTGGTGCACACTGCCTTCCATCCCGAGCACTGCCCCGATCTGGCCTGATCCAATTTGGCCCGGCTCAAGTTGGCCTGACCCATGCGGGGGCGCATTTGTGATAAAGGACGCGCTCATTCTGCGGCCACCTTATGCGCCATGGCCGACACAACAGCCGCGTCGCGGATATCCAGCGTGGCGCTGATCGATCCCTTGCGACCATCCTCGTAGGTGACTTCGGTTGTTGTCGAAATCTCGCCCGATCCGTCATAGAGCGCGGCGATGATATCGGCGTATTTATCCTCGATCACCACCCGGCGCACTTTGCGGGTGCGGGTCATCTCGCCGTCATCGGCGTCCAGTTCCTTGTGCAGAACCACAAAGCGGTGGATCTGACAGCCCGACAGCATCGGATCTTCAGCGACCGACTTGTTCACTTCTTCGACGTGGCTCTGGATCGACCCCAGAACTTTCGGGTGGCCCGCCAATTCCTGATAAGAGGCATAGGCGATATTGTTGCGCTCGGCCCAGTTGCCCACGGCGTTCAGGTCGATGTTGATGAAGGCGGTGCAGCGGTCCTTGCCGTTGCCAAACACCACAACTTCTAGAATATCCGGGAAGAACTTCAGCTTGTTCTCAACAAACTTGGGCGCGAACATGCTGCCATCGGCCATTTTGCCAACGTCCTTGGCCCGGTCGATGATCCGCAAATGGCCGCTGCTTTCCTCAAAGAAGCCCGCGTCCCCGGTGGCGACCCAGCCCTCGGCGTCCTTGGTGCCGGCGGTGCTTTCGGAATTTTTGTAATACTCAACAAAGGTGCCGGGGCTGCGATAGAAAATCTCGCCATTGTCGGCGATCTTCACCTCAACCTCGGGCGCCGGAACGCCCACGGTATCCGCGCGCACCTGACCATCCGGCTGCAGGGTGATGAACACCGTCGCCTCGGTCTGACCATAGAGCTGTTTGAGGTTGATCCCCAAGCTGCGGTAGAAATCAAAAATCTCCGGCCCGATCGCCTCACCAGCGGTATAACCGACGCGGATCTTGCCGTAGCCCAGCGTGTCTTTCAGCGGGCCATAGACCAGCAGATCGCCCAGCGCATATTTCAGCCGGTCCATCATGCCAACGGATTCGCCATCCAGAATGCGGCCACCGACCTTTTTGGCATGGGCCATGAAGTGGTGGAACATGCGGCGCTTCAGGGCGCCGGCATCTTCCATGCGGATCATCACGTTGGTTAGCTGGCCTTCGAAGACCCGCGGCGGCGCGAAGAAATAGCTCGGGCCGATTTCGCGCAGATCGGTCATCATCGTATCAGCGCTTTCCGGGCAGTTGGTGCAGAAACCGCACCAATAGGCCTGACCGATGGAAAAGATGAAATCGCCAACCCAGGCCATCGGCAGATAGCTGAGGATGTTTTCCTCGCGGCCCAGCTTGTCGAACTCAGCCGAGTTCTTGGCCGTCTCAACCACATTGCGGTTGGACAGCACAACGCCCTTGGGCTTGCCCGTGGTGCCGGAGGTATAGAGCATCACGCAGGTGCTGTCGTATGTCAGCTTAGCGCAGCGGCGCTCCAGCTCGCCGATCAGCTCATCATGGGCGGCGCGGCCCTGATCCTGAATATGGCTGAATTCATGCAGCTGGGTGTGGTCGTATTTGCGCATGCCGCGCGGATCGAGGTAGATCAGGTGTTCAAACTGATGCAGCTGATCCTGGATTTCGATGACCTTGTCAGCCTGCTCCTGATCACCGGCAATGATGAAACGCGCGCCGCAGTGGCCCAGCACATAGGCCATCTCTTCGGCGACTGCGTCCTGATAGACGGGCACAGGGATGGCACCAACAGATTGCGCCGCAACCATCGACCAGTAGAGATACGGGCGGTTGCGCCCTGAAATCGCGATGAAGTCACCTTCGTTCACGCCAAGGTTGATCAAACCCAGCGCCAGCGCTTCGATTTCCTTCTCGGCCTCGGCCCAGGTCCAGCATTGCCAGATGCCGAACTCCTTCTCGCGGTAGGCGGGTGCGCTGCCGAATTCCTTGGCGTTACGATGCAACAGTGCCGGGAGGGACGCCATCCCTCCGGCCGCAGGCTGTGAGTGAGCCACGTACAAATCTCCTCCCCTTGGCGGTACTTTTCCCGCCGACGGGGGCTTGGCCCCCTTTGGTCCCGATAAGGGACGCCTCAATGGTAGCGCGTCAACTTTTTCCTGATGATTTCCCAAATCTTACGAATTGTAACAGCGCAAATTCAATCCTGCCCGCGCGGAAACACCGCGCTTTCTGCGGGGCCTTTTTGCAGCCTTGGTGCTTTGACAATGCCGGTGGCGGTGCTAGCCAATAGGCAGGGGGAAGACATGAAAAACGCGGACAAGCAGATCGCTGCAATGACCGGCGCCGGGCTCAATCTGATTGCGCAGGCGCTGTCGATCTATGACCGTGATCTGCGGCTGGCGGTCTGCAACCATCGGTTCCAGGAAATGTTTGGCCTGCCAAGAGCGCTGGTTACCCCCGGCGCCCGGTTCGACGACACGATCCGCTATATTACCGAAATGGGCGAATACGGTGAGGTCGGCGATGTCGAGACCTTTGTGCAATCCAAGGTCGCCCAGGCGCTGGCCTTTGAACCGCATTACGTTGAACGGACCCGCAGCAATGGCCGGATGATTTCGATCGAGGGCGCGCCACTGCCGGAGGGTGGCTGGGTCACGGTCTACACCGACATCACCCGCACCAAACGCGTGGAACAGCTGCTGCGCGCGCGCTCTGAAGAACTCTCTGAACAGGTGATCGCCCACACCGAGGAACTGTCGGCCACCAACCGCGAACTGGCCGCCACCATCACCCGGCTGGAAGAGACCCAGCGCCAGCTGACCGGCATCGAGGCCCGCACCCGGCTGACCACGGAAATGATGCCCGCCCATATCGCCCATGTGGATGAAGACGGTTACTACACCTACACAAACCGCCGCCTTTCCAGCGTCTTTCCAGGCCGCCCGTCAGAGCTGTTGGGCGTGCATATCTCAAATGCGCTGGGGGTCTCGGCATTTGGGAAGATCGAACCACATCTGCTGAAGGCCTACAAAGGCGACAGCCCGGTATTTGAATTCACCGAAGACCACGACAGCCGCCGTATCCGCGTGGCCTTTACCCCCGACGAACAGGGCGGCGTCTATATCCTGTCGATGGATGTGACCGAGGAAACACAGGCCCGCGTGGCACTGCAACAGGCGCGCCGCCGCGAACTGGCGGCACAGATGACCAGCGGGCTGGCGCATGATTTCTCCAACCTTCTGACAATCATTCTGGGCATGCAGGGCAAACTGGACAAGATGGACCTGCCCGATGATGCCGGGGAATTGGTGCAGGGCACCCTATCGGCCGCCAAACGCGGTGGCCGCCTGCTGGACCGCATCGCCCATATGACCGGCAGCCGCACCCTGCGCCCGCAGGCTGTGAAGCCCGGCACCCTGCTGAACGAGCTGAAAATTCTCGCCTCTCCTGCCCTGCCGCGCGGTCTGGGCCTGTCGGTGCTGGACCACACGCCCGATCAGGCGCTGCTGCTGGACCCCGGACAGCTGCAGGACGCGCTCTTGAACCTGATCCTCAACGCTCGTGACGCCTGTGGCGCCTCGGGGCAGATCACCGTCAGCGCCCATGCGGTCGGGACAACCTGGCTGGAGCTGTCTGTCACCGACACCGGCCCCGGATTTTCGCCCGAGGCGCTGAAAAAGGCGATGAACCCCTTCTTCACAACCAAGGGCAGCGAAGGATCCGGACTTGGCCTGTCGATGGTCTATGACATGGTCAAACTTGCGGGTGGTTCCATGCGTATCGCCAATACCGTTTCGGGCGGCGCTGTCACCCTGCGCCTGCCCTACCGCCCTGCCCCCGATGCCCGTGGCGGCATGGCGTTGCTGGTTGAAGACAGCGAAGAGCTGCGCGCCACTTTCCGTGAAATGCTGATGGATCTCGGCTATACCGTGATCGAGGCCGTTTCCGTCGACGAGGCCTGCGCCCTCACCGCTGATCTGCCCGGTCTGGCGCTGGTTCTGTCGGATATCCGGCTGGAGGGGGAGGCCACCGGTGTTGATTTGACGGACAGGCTTGACGGCAGCGGGCTTCCTTGCATCCTTATGACCTCACTGCCGCCTTCGGATCCGCTGCACAAAGCGGCGCTGACGCGCGGACCCTTGCTGCAAAAACCATTCACAACGCATCAGCTCTCGGCGCTGATAAAACCGGAGGCCACGGCATGACCGCGCCCCTTGTGACCATTCTTGATGACGAACCGGAGATCCGGCAGATCCTTTCGTCCGCGCTGGAAGAAGCCGGGTTTCGCACCCAGAGCTTTGCCCGCGCCCGCGAATTTGAGGCCGCGCTGAAACGGGTGACGCCGGATGTCTGTCTGGTTGATCTGTCGCTGCCCGACAGTGACGGGCTGGCGCTGGTGCATCGTCTGGCGCTGGAACAGGGCGCCAAGGTCATCATCGTGTCGGGCCGCGCACAGGTGCAGGACCGGGTGACCGGGCTGGAACTGGGGGCTGATGACTATATCACCAAACCTTTCGATCCGGCTGAGGTCGTGGCCCGCGTCCGCGCCCGCCTGCGCGCCGCACCACGCGCCGCCGAAAAGGCCAGCGACACCGCCAGCTTTGCCGGCTGGACCGCCCATTTTGACCGTTACCTGCTGGAAGACAGCGACGGCGCGGAAACCCCCTTTTCCCACGCCGAGGGAGAGGTTCTGCGCCTGTTCCTCGACAGTCCGAAACGGCTGATCTCCCGCGCGCAGATGCAGGAGATGCTGGGCGGTGCGGCCAGTGAAAGCTTTGATCGTGCGATGGATGTGCGCATTTCGCGATTACGTACCAAGCTGCGCGAAGACCCCAAGAACCCGCAGCTGATCAAGACCATTTACGGCGCGGGATACATCTTTCTGGCCGATGTCGCCTGGGGCTGACACCTCACTGCGGCACAGCGCGCACCACAGCCCTTGTCGGCCCATGTTGAAATAGTTAGAATCAGCGCATGGCCACCTGTCTGCTTTACAACCACCGTCCGGCCCGGCGCCCCCGGTTCTATCGCATCGAAATTGCGATCAACCTGTTTTCCGGGGTTTCCGTCCTACGCGAATGGGGTGTGTCGGGTGGTGAAGGACGCAGCGTGATCAATCTCTATGGCAACCTGCGCGAGGCCTCTGCCGCCGCTGACAGCCACCGCAACCGCGCCCTGAAACGCGGCTACGAGCGAGACTGCGCCTGAAACCTGGCCCGCGCCGTTTTCTCGCCAAGCCTCACAGACTGGCTGCTGCCCGCGCCAATACCTGCAGGCCCAGCACCAGATCCTCCTCAGCCGTGTCCTCGGCAAAATCGTGGCTGATGCCACCGATAGAGGGCACAAATAACATGCCCACCGGCATCAAAGGCGCCAGATTGGCCGCATCATGCAGCGCGCCTGAAGGCATCTTCTGCCAGTCCCCCGGTGCCAGCGCTTCTGCCGCGCCGACCAAGGCATCCTGAATTCGTGCATCCATTTGCTGTGGCTCGATCCCCAACACCGGTCCCAGATCAACCGACATCCCCCGCGCATCCGCCACGTCTTCGGCCGTTTCGCGGATGATCGCCGCCATACGCTCCAGCCGGTCGGCGTCCCCGTCACGCCACTGCATCGAAAACACCGCCTGCCCCGGCACAACCGAAGCCGCATTGGGGTGCAGGGCGACATGGCCAATGGTCCAGACGGTTTGTGGCGTGACCACATTGGCGATGCGCTCGATTAGCAGGGTGTTGAAGGCCGACAGTGCCTGAAACGCATCCGCGCGCAGATGCATAGGTGTGGTGCCGGCGTGGTTCTGCTGACCGGTAAAGGTGATGCGCATATCGCGAATACCAACAATATCCGTCACCACGCCGATACGGCCCGCGCCCTGATCCAGTGCTGGTCCCTGTTCGATATGCATCTCCAGAAAGCCGCTGAACCGATTGTGCGGCAGGAAATCCCCGGCCAGATCCGCCATGCTCTGGCGTGCGTCCCGCAGTGTCAGACCAGACTCGTCGGTGAAGCCATCCGCCTGCGCCATGTCCAGCTTGCCCGCCCAGACTTCAGAGCCCGTAAGTACGCCAAAGCGCCCCTCTTCGTCCTGAAAGCTGACCACCGAAATCGGCGGCCCGCCAGCTTCTTTGGCGGCGCGGGCGATCTCCAGCCCGGCAACAACGCCCAGCGCCCCGTCCAGCCAACCGCCCTCGGGCTGGCTGTCGCTGTGACTGCCGATCAACAATGACCGGTCGCCGCCCAGACCAAAGAGATTGCCCAGCGGATCAAAATGAACCTCCAGCCCCGCCGTCTCCATCCGGCCTGCCAGCCATTTGCGCGCAGCGATATCGGCTGTGCTAAAGGCGCGCCGCTTCACCCCCTTGCCATCACCTGCAGCACCAAAGCTGCGCAGCTGGTGCAGGTCAGACAGAAATCGGTCAACATTGGGAGTCATGGCGGCACCTTTCGCGGCAGGTTATCCGCCAAGTTCTTCCACGGCGCAGGCCGCGCTGCAATGGCCCCTTCCCAGCGCGCGCATCCTCGCCTAAGAATTGCCAGTCAGTACAGGAAGTGCCGCATGAGCCACATCACGCTGGTCCGTCACGGACAGGCCAATACCGAAGCACGGGACGAGGCGAGCTATGACAAGCTGAGCCCGCTTGGCCATAGGCAGGCCAAATGGCTGGGAGCGCATCTGCGCAGCAGCCAGGCGCATCACCCGCGCGTCTATGCCGGCACGCTGATCCGCCACGCCGAGACCGCCGCCAGTGCCGGTTTCACCGCCGATGTGACCCGTGATGCGCGGCTGAACGAGATGGAGTATTTCGCGCTGTCTCAGGCGCTGGAGGACCAGAATGTTCTGCCCATCCCCCAAGCCCGCGAGGGGTTTGTGGATCATCTGCCAAAGGTGTTTGCCGCATGGGCCGCAGATGAGATCGAAAACCCACCCGAAAGCTGGCGGGACTTTGAAACCCGCGTCTCTGCCGCGCTGGCCGAGATTGCAGCGGGCGACGGGCCTGCTATCGTCTTTACCTCGGGCGGGGTGATCGCCATGGCCATGCGCCTGTCGCTGGGGCTGGACACGCTGGGCATGGCACGGATCACACTGGGTATTATGAATTCCTCGATGACGCGGCTCTACCCGATTGGTGGCCACCTCAGCCCGGTTCTGTTCAACGCCACGCCGCACCTGGAAGACCCGGACCGGCACCACGCGCAAACGCATTTGTAATCAGTATCCGGGGGGAAACCACATGCAGCTCTACTACGCACCCAACACCATCGCCGTCGCCACCGCCATTGCGCTGGAAGAAACAGGCGTTGAGTATGAGGCGATCAAAATAGATTTCGCCGCCAAGGAACAGACCGGCGCGGCCTATGCGCAGATCAACCCAAAGGGCCGGGTGCCCGCGCTGGCGGTTGATGGCGGCATCCTGACCGAAACGCCTGCCCTGCTGGAATATGTCGCCGAACTGGCCCCCGAAAAACAGTTGGTTCCAGAAGACCCGCTGGATCGCGCCCGCATGCGCGAAGTGATCAGCTATCTCGCCTCCACCATGCATGTGAACCATGCCCACCGGATGCGAGGCAGCCGCTGGGCCGACAAACCTGCGTCTTACAAGGACATGAAGGCCAAAGTGCCGCAGACCATGGCCGCCTCATGCGATTTCATCTGCCGCCAAGGCCTGCGCGGACCCTTTGTGCTGGGCGAGGCCTTCAGCGTGGCGGACTGCCACCTTTACACCATCTGCACCTGGCTGGAGGGCGATGGCGTTGCCCTTGCCGACTATCCGAAACTGCAAACATTCATGGCCGCAATGGAGGCGCGCGCGTCCGTCCGCGCCGTCTATGCCAAGGGCATGCTTTGAAGGAACACCACATGACACATCTCTGGGTCCGGGCCGAACAGCGCCCGAACGAAGAACGCGCCGGCCTCACCCCTGAAGGGGCCGCAACGCTGATCGCGGCAGGTATCAAGGTGACGGTCGAGGAAAGCTCGGTCCGGGCCATTCCGCTGCAGGGCTATGTGGATGCGGGCTGCGCCATTGCGGCTGAAAATTCCTGGCCCGAAGCACCGCTGGATGCGATCATCTTTGGCCTGAAAGAACTGCCCGAAGACGGCAGCCCGCTGCCGCATCGCCACATCATGTTCGGCCATGCCTTCAAGGGCCAGTATTCCGGCAAGGCGCTACTGGAGCGGTTCAAGGCGGGCGGTGGCACGCTCTATGATCTAGAATATCTGGTGGATGAGACGGGCCGCCGGGTGGCCGCCTTTGGCTATTGGGCTGGCTATGCGGGCGCGGCTGTGACGCTGAAAGCCTGGGCCGCCCAACAGCGCGGAGCGCTGTGCGGGCCGGTCGGTGTCTACAAGAACAAGAACGCCTTGATCGCTGATCTGGGCGGCGAGTTGGACGCGCTGAATGCTGACCGCCCCCGCGCCATCGTCATCGGCGCGCTGGGCCGCGTTGGCACCGGCGCTGCGGACTTGTGCGAGGCGATGGGAGTCGATGTGACCAAATGGGACATGGCCGAAACGTCCACTGGCGGCCCGTTCCCGCAGATTCTGGACCACGATCTGTTCCTCAACTGCATCCTCGCCCGCCCCGGCACACCGGTTTTTGTTCCGCGCGAGGCGCTGACCGCAGACCGCAGACTGACGGCCATCGGCGATGTGGCCTGCGACCCGGACAGTGACTACAACCCGGTGCCGGTCTATGACCGCGCCACCGACTGGGACGCCCCCGCCCTGCGTGTGGCGGACAATCCGGTGCTGGATGTGATGGCAATCGACAACCTGCCCTCAATGCTGCCGCTGGAAAGCTCGCAAGACTACGCCGCGCAGCTGCTGCCCTCGCTGCTGACCCTGACAGACCTGACCGCAGGCGTCTGGGGCCGCGCCGAAGCCACTTTCAAAGAACACGTTCCGGGCTAAGCCGCGGCAACCGAACAAGGAGACATCACATGACCATTCACTGGTGCGGAACCGGCCTGTCGGCCATCCCCGGCCTGCGTCGCCTGCTGGACGCGGGCCATGACGTTGCCGTCTGGAACAGAACCCCGGAAAAAGCCCGCGAGGCGGTGGGCGATCTCACCTCCAACATCCACGCCTTTGACATCGCCAATCTGGGCGAGCTGCTCAGCCCCGCGGATGTGGTGGTCTCCATGCTGCCCGGCGACTGGCATGTGCCGCTGGCCGAACTGGCAATCTCCAAGGGCGCGCATTTTGTGTCCTCGTCCTACATCGCGCCGGACATGCGCGCGCTGGATGACGCGGCCAAGGCAGCTGGTGTTGTGCTGGTGAACGAGGTTGGTCTTGACCCCGGCATCGACCACCTGATGGCCCATGCGCTGATCGCTGACTATCGCGCGTCGGATGTTTTTGACGCGGCCAATGATCTCAGCTTCATCTCCTACTGTGGCGGCATTCCCAAGATCCCCAACCCGTTCCGCTACAAATTCAGCTGGTCGCCGCTGGGCGTGCTGAAAGCGCTGCGCTCTCCCTCCAAATCGATCCGCGATCACAAGGAACTGGACGTCGCCCGCCCCTGGGACGCAATCAGCAGCTACACCGCGCCGCTGACCACGCCCGAAAGCTTCGAGGTTTACCCGAACCGCGACAGCCTGCCCTTCATGGCGGAATACGGGTTTGAAAAAGACTGGAGCGTCAAGGAATTCGTCCGCGGCACCCTGCGCCTGAACGGCTGGGCCGAGGCCTGGGATGGTGTCTTCAAAGAGGTCGAAACACTGGAAGGCGAAGCCGGCGACGCGCGTCTGAAAGAAATGTCCGACCAGTTCTGGACGGATAACGCCTATGACGAAGGCGAACCGGACCGCGTTGTTCTTTGTGTTGGGCTGAAGGCTGAACAAGACGGCGCGGCCGTCTGGCACAAGACCTACGTCATGGACGCCTGGGGGGATGAGGCCGGCACGGCGATGGCGCGTTTGGTGTCGATCCCGGTGTCGCTGGCCATTGAGGCGGCGATGAACGGCAAGATCGCCCCCGGCGTGCATGCAGCGCCCAGTGATCCGGCCCTGGTCAACGCATGGATGGGCAAGATCGACACGCTTGCCCAGCATCTGGAAATCGTCGACCACTGCAGCTGATCATCCGGGGCCTGCAGGCCCCGGACCACCCGCCGGGAGCTGGAGCTTTCAGAGCCCGAGCACGTCCATCATGTCATAGGCGCCCGGCGCCTTGTCCTGACCCCACAGCGCGGCTTTCAGCGCACCGCGGGCAAAAATGGTGCGATCCGTCGCCATGTGGCGCAGCACGATACGCTCGCCAGCGGCGGCAAACAGCACATCATGTTCGCCGACGATGTCGCCGCCGCGGATGGCGGTGAACCCGATGTCGCCCTTCTTACGCGCGCCGGTGATGCCGTCGCGACCCCGGTCAGACACATCCTTCAGCGCCACACCGCGCCCTTCGGCGGCGGCTTCGCCCAGCATCAGAGCGGTGCCTGAAGGTGCATCCACCTTGTGATGGTGATGGGCTTCGATCACTTCGATGTCGAAATCCTCATCCAGTGCGGCAGCGACCTTTTTGGTCAGCTGGGTCAACAGGTTCACACCGAGGCTCATATTGCCGGCCCGCACGATGACCGCATGGCGCGCGGCGGGTTCCAGCGCGGCGATCTCCTCGTCGGTCATGCCGGTGGTGCCGATCACATGCACGCAACGCGCCTGCGCGGCGATTTTGGAGAACTCGATGGTGGCAACAGGCGCGGTAAAATCGATCACCGCCTGTGCTTTGGCAAAGGCTTCCAGCGCATCATCAGTGACAATGACACCGGTCGGCTGGCCGCCCATGGCGCTGCCCACATCCTGACCAACCCAGTCATGGCCGGTGCGTTCGACCGCACCAACAAGGGTCGCTTTGTCGCTGTCCAGAACCGTCTTGATCAGCATCTGCCCCATGCGGCCCGAGGCCCCGACAATCACAATCCCTGGCGTATGAGTCATCTGCCAAATCCCTTTCTTAGAAGCTGAATGTTTCCTAACCCGTCCGGAGCCGCTTGGCAAAGGCTGCAAATGGGCATAAATCGGGATCATGGGTAAGAACAAATTCCACGATGGTCCCGGTCCGTCGCAGCGTCAGCTGCGTGTGGGCGAGCTGATCCGCCGCACTTTGTCCGAAGTGCTGGCGCGCGGCGACATTCATGATCCGGAACTGAATCGTATGTCTATCACGGTCGGCGAGGTACGCACCTCGCCCGATCTGAAAATCGCCACCGCCTATGTGCTGCCGCTGGGCGGCAAGGGGCAGGAGGACGTATTGAAACTCCTCGCGCGCAACAAAGGCGAGCTGCGCCGCGCGGTGGGCAAGAAACTGGGGCTGAAATTCGCCCCTGACCTGCGCTTCCAGCTGGATCAAACCTTTGATCAGATGGATGACACCCGCCGTATGCTCAACCAGGACGCGGTGCGCCGCGATATCGACGAGTGAAACGGGTCTTGCTGGCGCTCTGGGCGGCGCTGGCAGCTGCCCCGGCTGCGGCACTGGACTGCCGCAACATTTCCTATGACGGCAACCGCTATACGATCTGCGAGGCGGATGCCGGAACCGAGGATATCCGCCTGTTTCTGCGCGACGAGACCGGCAAGGTCTATGGCCATTTCACCGCGCTGAACGCCGCGCTGGCTGCCGAAGGCAAGCACCTCTCCTTTGCGACCAATGCCGGCATGTATCACGCCGACCGCGCGCCAGTCGGGCTGTATATCGAGGGCGGCGCGCAGGAGATGCGGCTGATCCCCAATGCGGGCCCCGGCAACTTTGGCCTGCTGCCCAATGGCGTTTTCTGCCTGCGACCGGGTCGCGCCGATGTGTTTGAAACACTGGCCTTTCGTGATGCGGGCACCCAGTGCCGCGATGCCACCCAATCCGGGCCAATGCTGGTCATCGACGGCGAATTGCACCCGCGCTTCCTGCCCGATTCCACCTCCTATTATGTCAGAAACGGTGTGGGCACCTCAGCCGACGGGCAGCGGGTGGTCTTTGCCATCTCACGCAATGCAGTCACATTCCACCAGTTCGGCAGCCTGTATCGTGATTACCTGAAACTGCCCAACGCACTGTATTTCGATGGAAATATCTCGCGCATGCATGCGCCACAGCTGGGCCGCAGCGATGCTGGCTTCATGATGGGGCCGATTGTCGGCGTGGTTGAGGACCGCGACTAGGCGGCCCCCTAGTCGACCGGAGGCACGCCGCGCGCCTCCAGCATCCGTACATCCACATCCTCGCGCCGACTGCCATAGCGCATCTCGTCATAATAAACGACATGGGTGGGCAGCTGGACACCCCAGTCATATTTAAACGGTGTCGACGACGGGCTCTTGGAGGTGCCGCCTTCATGCTGCTGTGCCATTGCCGATGCCGCCGCAGGCGTCTGCCCGTGGCGCGCCAGATAACGACTGACAAAGCTGTTGTAGACGCCATATTTCAGCCCCAGCTTGGGCCGCTTCGTACGAAACTCCTCAGGCATGAAAGGGGTCTTGCGATCGCAGATCAGCTTGCCGTCTTTGTAGAGCTGGAAATAGCTTTTCTGCCCGCTGTGACCGTAGTGGGCATAGATCGTCACATCGATCCAGCGCCCCTTCCAGGAGGCCAGTGATCCAATGCTGCATGGGACATTGTCGGCGAAATTCAGGTAAGGGCGATCATTGAAAGTCAAAAACCACATCGGCATGTTCCAGCCTTCGGCCTTGACCTGCCCCAGTAAGGTGTTGCCCTTGCCCAAGCTTTGGAAATCCTGCGGGATAAGCATGGAATAGCCGTACCAGATGCCCTTGCCCGGCTTTGACATTGCGTTTTTAGGGCGCTCCTTCATTTCCACCCGACCACGGTCGGTCTCGCAATCGTTCCAGCCTGAAGAACGGCCGCAATCCCCATGACGGATCTCGAACCGCTGCGCCTTGGCACCGCGGCGCACCGGCTGGCTGGTATAGCCAAACCTGTAGCGCCCCTTGTGAGACAGGCCTTCCAGCTGAACCTTCTTGAGAACCGAGTTGCGCAGCGGTTTTTCCTTGGCCACCGGCAAATTCGGGGAAATGCAGAGCGCAGCGGAAATCACCGCGACTAAAAAATGCTTCATGAAACGATCCTGAGCGAAAGAAACCGGCAGGTTGGTGAAAAACAAAACCTCTGTACCTGTGATAAAACCACATGCGCATCATGACGCCAAGGATTGACGTCGAACGAAGTCTATCACCTGCCGCCCTTCTCGCATTTGCCAAATTGACTCCGACCCGGTGATCCGCTACCCCGCGCGCCTTGGATCTGATAGGGAACGACATGGCACGCAAACGCAAAGGGCGCGATATTTCCGGCTGGTTGGTGGTGGATAAACCCGCCGGGCTGACCTCGACGGCCGTGGTCAACAAGGTCCGCTGGGCGCTTGAGGCCAAGAAAGCCGGCCATGCAGGCACGCTCGACCCTGAGGCGACCGGCGTTCTGGCCGTGGCTCTGGGTGAGGCGACCAAAACCGTTCCCTACATCACCGACGCGCTCAAGGCCTATACGTTCACCGTGCGGCTGGGTCAGGCGACCAACACGGATGACGCCGAGGGCGAAGTGATTGCCGAAAGCGCCGACCGCCCGTCGGACGAAGACATCAAGGCCGCGCTGCCGCAGTTTCTGGGCGATATCATGCAGGTGCCGCCAAAGTTCTCTGCCGTGAAGATCGACGGCCAGCGCGCCTATAAACTGGCCCGCGACGGCGAAGATGTCGAACTGGCAGCCCGTTCGCTTTGGGTCGAAGAGCTGATCCTGGTGGACCGCCCCGACGCCGACCATGTCACCCTAGAGATGACCTGCGGCAAAGGCGGCTATGTGCGCTCTATCGCCCGCGATCTGGGTGCCGCCCTTGGCTGTTATGGCCATGTGCGCGAATTGCGCCGGGTCTGGTCCGGGCCTTTTGATGCCAAGGATGGCCTCACTCTGGACCGGATCAACGAGATGGCCCGCACGCCCGAGCTGGACAGCTTCCTGCGCCCGCTGGAGCAGGGACTCGAGGACCTGCCCGAGCTGAAATGCACCCCCGAAGGGGCAGTACGCCTGCGCAACGGCAATCCGGGCATGGTGCTGGCTGCCACGCTGGAATACGGCGAGGAGGCCTGGGCCTCATTGGATGGTCAGGCCGTGGCTGTAGGCATCTACAAGGCCGGTGAACTGCACCCCAGCCGGGTGTTCAACCAGTAATTCGGCTGATATGGCGGGTGACATGATCACCCGCTCTCACACCAAAGGCGATGCGCCCTCAACTGCAGTTTATTCGGACTGCGAGGCCTACCGCTACAGCCTCACCCGCGTCTGGGATGACAGCGCCCCACGGGTGATGTTTGTGATGCTGAACCCCTCGAAGGCGACCGAGGTGCAGAATGACCCCACCATTGAGCGCTGCGAGCGCCGCGCCCGCGCGCTGGGGTTCGGCGCCTTTCGTGCCACCAACATCTTTGCCTTTCGCGCCACCGACCCGCGCGACATGAAAGCCGCCGCTGATCCGGCAGGACCGGGCAATGATGCGATCTTGCTGGAAGGGCTGGACTGGGCCGATCAGGTGGTCTGCGGCTGGGGGGCGCATGGCGATCATCTGGATCAGGGGCACCGCGTTGCGGCCATGCTGAAGGCGCGTGGAAAACCGCTGCATCATCTGGGGCTCACCAAGGCCGGCCACCCGCGTCATCCGCTTTACATCGCCTATGTTCAGGTTCCGCAACTGTGGATTTAACGGTCCATCGTTAACCGATGTTCCTGATTTGTTTTACCCCCCTCGGTCTTTTATGTCCATCTTGAACCTGTGAATTGGTACCTCCTGTGCTGGGAGTAGGAGAATGGTTTTATTTGCCGGCCTGTTTGGCCTTATGGCTGCCGGGGCAATGTTCGCCCTCGATATAAGCAGTGATGACAGCCCCGAAGACAACGACGACAGTGATGCCCCCTCGCCGCCTGCCGCTGGCGGGTCAGAAGACCTGCTGACTGGCGAAGATATTTCCGGCAGCTCCGAAAACGACATTCTGCAGGGCAGTGACGGGCAGGATACGCTCTCCGGGTTGGGCGGTGATGACCAGATCAACGGCTATGCCGATGATGACTGGATCAGTGGTGGCGAAGGGCATGATATCCTGCATGGCGCTGGTGGCGATGACCTGTTGCAGGGTGGCGGCGGTGCGGATCTGCTGCATGGCGAAGATGGCAATGACACCTTGTCCGGCGGCACCGGCAGCGACAGTCTTTATGGTCATTTCGGCGCAGATAGGCTCGAAGGCGGCGATGGGGATGACACAGCCCACGGCGGTCAGGGTGATGATGATCTGGATGGCGGCGCCGGCGATGACGCCCTGCATGGCAATGACGGGCAGGACTATCTGACCGGTGGCAGCGGTGAGGACACGCTGTTTGGCGGCCGCGGCGAGGATGTTCTGTCTGGTCGCGACGATACGGATCGTGATTTCCTGAACGGTGGCGACGGCAATGACAAGATCCTCGCCGGTGCCGGCGATGTGGTCACCGGCGGCACCGGTGAGGATATCATCACCGTCGGCAATTGGGGCCCAGGCGATGATCCGGCGGAGCTTATCGACTTTGATCCCACCGAGGATCAGCTGGTCATTTTGCATGATCCTGACACCACTCCGGCCCCGGTGGTGGACGTGCAGCCCGACCCGCTGAATGCGGAGCGAATGGTGGTGACTGTGGACGGTGCCGAGGTCGTGCGCCTGCCAGCCGGTGTGGCGTTATCCGCCGCCGAAATCCTTCTGGCCGACGAAAGCAGCCTGCCGCTGCTATCGTGACTGTGTGAAACCTTTTGCGCTCGGCGGCAAAAACGCCTATATGCGCCCATCGCTCCGGGGAATCGGGGCGGTATCTCCATGGGCCTGTGCTGGACGACATCCCGGCCTGCGCCATTCACACAAACCTTTAAGGAGGCCCCGATGTCGATCACTGCCGTAGAAAAAACACGCCTGATGAAAGAATTCGCAACCAAAGAAGGCGACACCGGTTCGCCCGAAGTACAGGTTGCCATTCTGACCTCGCGCATCAACACCCTGACCGAGCACTTCAAGACCCACAAAAAAGACAACCACGGTCGTCGTGGTCTTCTGAAGATGGTTGCTCTGCGTCGTAAGCTGCTGGACTACACCAAGGCAAAAGACGTGGCCCGTTACCAGGACCTGATCAAACGCCTCGGCATCCGCCGCTAAGGTTTCGATCCTTTTGGATCTGAAGGCGCCCGCTCTGTTATAGAGCGGGCGTTTTTTTATGCGCGCTGGCATTTTGCGACGCCTCCCGTCGCAGGCTCGCCAGACGATCTGGTGCAGCCAACACACTTTGCGACCATCGCCTAAAAACGGACCCACAGGGTCAGACCGAACGGAGCCCCCATGCCCCAGACCGCCCCCATAGCCACCGATGTTCTTGTCATTGGCGGCGGCACCGCCGGGTTCGGCGCGGCAGTGGCTGCCGGTCGGCAAGGTCTGAACGTCTGCCTGCTGGAGGCGGGCAGCAAGGTGGGCGGCGTCATGGCCTTTTGTCCGGGCATGCCCTGGGGCGGCGCCTATCCGCGCGACACGTTGATCGGCGGGCTGATGGAGGAGCTGGCAAACCGGCTTACTGCGATGGATCCACCGGCCGCCGCCAAACAGCCTTGCACGCTGGAAAATTTTGGCCCCGAGATCAAATACGACCACGATATCGCCACCCTGACGATGTTCGAGATGCTGGAAGAGGCAGGCGTCACCCTGCGTCTGAACACCACCGCAACCGAGGTGGAAATGGACGGGCAGCGGATCGCAGCAGTGCAGTTCTTCGACCGTCATGGTGCCCAGACGATCCATCCCAAGATGGTCATCGACTGTTCTGGCGACGGCGACATTTCGGCCAAGGCAGGCGTGCCCTTCACCCTTGGGGACGGGGCGGGCAACATGATGGGTGTGACACTCACCTTCCTGATGGAAGGTGCGGATTGTGACCGGGTGTTTGCCGCCGATGATCCCTATTTTCCGGCCTATACCGCCAAGGGCATTGCCGAAGGCCGCCTGCACGCAGACCTCAGCAAGCTCTATCTGATGACTGGGTTTCACGCGAACACGGTGTTCTGCAATTCGGTGGTGATCCGCGGTGTCGATGGCACCGATCCGATGGCTGTGGCCCGCGCCACCCAGGAAGGTCGCCGCCGCTGCCTACAGATGTCGCAATTCCTGCGCAGTGACATCCCCGGATTTGAAAACGCCCGGATGACCAGCCTTGGACCAACCGTCGGCGTCCGCGAGACCCGCAAGCTGGAAGGGCAGTACCGGCTGACTGGCGAGGATCTTGCGCGGGGCGCGAAATTCGACGATGGCATCGTCTGCTGTGACAATCCGGTGGATGATGTGATGCGCACCTCGGATGAGATGACCCATGACGCCAGCGTGGCCGAAGGCAGCTATTACCGGTTGCCGTTTCGCGCCTTGGTTCCCAAAAGGATCGAAAATCTGATGTTCGCCGGGCGCATCCTGTCTGCCGATCCGGTGGCCTTTGCCTCTGTGAGGGGGATGCCGCAATGCATCGCCATGGGGCAGGCCTGCGGCACCGCAGCCGCGCTGGCGCTGGACGCGGGGATCCCAATTCAGGATCTTCCCGCCGGACTTTTGATCACCGCGCTACAGGCTCAGGGTGTCCGGGGCCTGGGCGACGCACCGCTTAGCCGCTGATCCCTCACTGGGCCCGTCCCCTGCTTTTGCTTCCAATCTGTGGAAAACTCCTGTATGGGCGGCCTATCTGAGACGATGTGCCAGGGCCCCGGCACGCGAAGAAAGATAGATGGGGTCGGCGGCAATGGGGCCGCTACGCAAACGGGAGACCCGGAGGGCCGGGAGTGCTCCCTTTTAGGATACGACAGATGTTCAACGTTTCGAAAAAATCGATGCAGTGGGGCGAAGAGACGCTCACACTGGAAACCGGCAAAGTTGCCCGTCAGGCTGATGGCTCCGTTATTGCCACCCTCGGCGAAACCTCGGTCATGGCCAACGTGACCTTTGCCCGTCAGCAGAAGCCCGGCCAGGACTTCTTCCCGCTGACCGTGCACTACCAAGAAAAATACTATGCTGCCGGCAAAGTGCCCGGCGGTTTCTTCAAGCGTGAAGCCCGCCCGACTGAAAAAGAAACTCTGACTGCGCGCCTGATCGACCGTCCGATCCGCCCGCTGTTCGTCCCCGGCTTCAAAAACGAAGTTCTGGTGATGTGCACCGTGCTGTCGCACGACCTGGTCAACGACCCGGACATGGTTGCGATGATCGCCGCCTCGGCCGCGCTGACCCTGTCTGGCGCACCGTTCATGGGCCCGATCGCCGCTGCACGCGTTGGCTTTGAGGATGGCGAATACATCCTGAACCCGACCGTCGACGACATGCAGGACCTGCGCCTGAACCCCGAACAGCGTCTGGATCTGGTTGTTGCCGGCACCAAAGACGCCGTGATGATGGTGGAATCGGAAGCCTACGAACTGTCCGAAGCAGAGATGCTGGGTGCGGTTAAGTTCGCGCACGACGCGATCCAGCCGGTGATCGACCTGATCATCGAACTGGCCGAAGACGCCGCGAAAGAGCCCTTTGACTTCCAGGCGCCCGATTATTCGGACCTCTACGAAGCTGTCAAAGCGGCTGGTGAGACCGACATGCGCGCGGCCTTTGCGATCGGTGACAAGCAGGAGCGCACCGCCGCTGTTGCCGCTGCCCGCACCGCGATCAAAGCAGCCCTGACCGAAGAGCAGCTGGACGACGCCAACCTCGGCTCCGCCCTGAAAAAGCTCGAAGCAGGCATCCTGCGTGGCGACGTTGTCAAAACCGGCAAGCGTATCGACGGTCGTGCGACCAACGAGATCCGCGACATCGTTTCGGAAACCGGCTTCCTGCCGCGGACCCACGGTTCAGCTCTGTTCACCCGTGGTGAAACACAGGGTCTGGTTGTGACCACTCTGGGCACCGGCGACGACGAGCAGTTCATCGACGCGCTGCACGGCAACTTCAAGTCCAACTTCCTGCTGCACTATAACTTCCCGCCCTACTCGGTTGGTGAAGTTGGCCGTGTGGGTGGCCCCGGCCGCCGCGAAATCGGTCACGGCAAGCTGGCTTGGCGCGCGCTGCAGGCGGTTCTGCCCGCGGCAACCGACTTCCCCTACACCATCCGCATCGTGTCCGAGATCACCGAGTCCAACGGTTCCTCCTCGATGGCTTCTGTCTGCGGCGGTTCGCTGTCGATGATGGACGCAGGTGTACCGCTGAAAGCACCGGTTGCAGGTGTTGCGATGGGTCTGATCCTGGAAGACGACGGTTCCTACGCGATCCTGTCCGACATCCTGGGCGACGAGGATCACCTCGGCGACATGGACTTCAAAGTGGCCGGTACCGAAGCTGGTATCACCTCGCTGCAAATGGACATCAAGATCGCAGGCATCACGCCGGAGATCATGGAGAAAGCCCTGGCTCAGGCCAAAGAAGGCCGGATCCACATCCTGGGTGAGATGAACAAAGCGCTGTCCGGCGCTGCGGAATTCTCGGTCCACGCACCGCGCATCGAAACCATGCAGGTTCCGACCGACAAGATCCGTGAAGTGATCGGCTCGGGCGGTAAGGTCATCCGCGAAATCGTTGAAGTGTCCGGCGCCAAAGTCGACATCAACGACGACGGCATCATCAAGATCGCATCGCCGAACGGCGACTCGATCAAGAAGGCCTATGACATGATCTATTCGATCGTGGCAGAGCCCGAAGAAGGCGCCATCTACACCGGTAAAGTTGTGAAGATCGTCGACTTCGGCGCCTTCGTGAACTTCTTCGGTAAGCGCGACGGCCTGGTGCACGTGTCCCAGATCGAAAACCGCCGCCTGAACCACCCTTCGGACGTTCTGAAGGAAGGCCAGGAAGTGAAAGTAAAGCTTTTGGGCTTTGACGATCGCGGCAAGGTCCGCCTGTCGATGAAGATGATCGACCAGGAGACCGGCGAAGAGATGGTTCCCGAGAAAAAAGAAAAAGCGGAGTAACCGCTTACCGCAGTCCTCCGGCATCTTGCATGTCGGAGGACACCAAGGACGGCCTTCATGCCCAATTATTTGAACTGCGAAAACCCACCTACCCTCAACTCTTCGGATATTCTGTGTGTCGCGTTAGCGCACAATGAAGCCCTGTTGCTGCCAGAGTTTTTGTCTCATTATCGGTCCTTGGGTGTGAAACAGTTTCTGATCGTCAATGACCGATCCACTGACGGCACCGACGACATTCTTTCGAAATCCCCGGATGTGACCGTTTTCACGCCTCGGGAAGGTTCCACCTACAAAGAGCACAAACGATTCTGGAGAGCAGAATTACTGGACCAGTACTGCGCTGGAAAATGGTGCGTGGTGCCAGATATCGACGAACATTTGGTATTTGAGGGCATGGAAAACCGGCGCTTGCCAGATGTCGTTTCTGACTTGGAAGCTGAGGGCGCGGATGCTGTTCAAGCCACCATGGTCGACATGTATTCCGATGTTCCATTCAACGAGGCCCAGTACACAGAGGGATCGCTAACCGAGGCATTTCCTTTGTTCGATGGGCCCGCTCACCACTTCCGCCTGATTGCGCCGCGGCGGTTCAGAAAGAAGTACCCAACACCAGACCACATTGTTTTTGGGGGAGTGCGGCAACGCTTGTTCATGCCCTTGGACATCTGTGGAAAATCCTGGCCTGAACGGTTCTTTAGAAGGGCGTCCACAGTAAATGACGGATTTGGCTTCAAGTCCAAATCTGGTCTGATCGCTCATCTGGCCAGAACGCTGATCAAACCGCGCCTGGAGAAACGAAACCTCTTCAATCTCACCAAGGTTCCATTGGTCCGATGGCGCAAAGGACTGTTTTATTACAATGGTGCCCACGCATTGTCGGAACCAATGAATGTCTCGCGTGAAAAAATGGCTCTATTGCACTTTTGTTTTGCATCGGGCAGCTCCGGATTTGAACACAAGGCAGAGCGCGGCCAACATGCCGAGGGTTCGCGATTCTATCAGGAAATGCTGGACAGCGACAAAGCAAGACGTTCAAGTCCGGTCTTCAAAGGGACGCTGGAATATATCTCCGCCAAGTCCTTAGGCAGTTTTATCGGTCGAAACCTAAAACAATGATTGAGCTTCGCGTGCGTACCTTAGAAATCTGTATAGCTTCAGGCGACTAGAGTGTACTTAGCCTCCTATGCAAAGCACTGGATAACCGCAGGCCCGATTTAGGAAACATGTTTGCCTCCGGCTTGGACGGCAGCACAATTGGAGTTGTAGAGCATTGGCTAGCTATCATCAGTCCCCGTTTCGCGGCCTCAGAAGACTTTGGCACCATTCAATTGGCACCAAACGCATGACGCATAACGGTATTGTATTGTCAACGGACCCAGCCTTTATTCCCAAGAGAGTACGTTACGGGGTTTTTTCCGGTACCTATGAAGCCGCCGAAGCGATCCTTGTATCCTCCAGTCTGAAACCCGGAGACAAGGTGCTAGAAATCGGTGCCGGCACCGGTTTTATATCACTGCTGGCAGCCCAAATATGTGGAAGGGGTAATGTTTTTTCCTTCGAAGCAAACCCAGCGATGGAAGCTATCATTCGTAGCAACTATGCGTTGAACTCGGTCACACCCGAACTAAGCATGAAAGCTGTCACAACCGATGGTGGGCCAATTACCTTCCATTCGGCGGACAATTTGGTCTCTTCATCGATTATTGACCGAGAACTTGAAGGAAAAGCAGTTTCCGTCGAAAGTGTTGCGCTGAACAGCCTGCTTAATCAACTGAAACCATCCGTCATCGTAATCGATGTCGAAGGCTCCGAAATCAGCCTGATGGCGTCGGCGGAATTAAACACCGTGAATCGAATAATCATGGAGCTCCACCCGCACATTGTTGGCAATCAAGCAGTTTCAGGCATGTTGCAAGATCTTAGAGCCAAAGGATTTTCCGAAACTGAACGAGTCGATAAAAACGTACTTCTTACGCGAGAAAACAGTCAATGAAACTCCTTCAAGTCCACTTTGGCAAGGAAGGCGGAGCCGAGCGGTTTTTTGTCGCCCTTGCACAGGCCTTTGAACGCCACGGGATTGAGCAGCAGTTCATCATCCGCCCGAACCAATCCTGGACCCCGGCGATCAAGTCGATCGGCCCGGTGACCGAGGGCAATTTCTCTCATTGGGTAGCCGCAACCGGGATCATGCAGCGGCGAATGCGGCGCATTTGCCGTGACTGGCAACCCGATGCCATTCTGGCCTGGATGCCACGCGCCAGCAGGCTGCTGCCGGCAAAAACCTCCGCTGTTCGCCTGACCCGGCTCGGGGATTTCCCGCTCAGCCTCAAGTATTTCGACAATACCGATATCGTCGTGGGCAATCTTCCGGACATCGGAAAACACGTCCAGGGCCTGGGTTGGAAGGGGGAGACCGCAACGGTTTCGAACTTCCCCAGACCCATTGTCCCCCAGCCCGTCAGCCGTGCCGATCACGACACGCCCGAGGATGCTTTCCTTGTCGTTGCTGGTGGCCGGTTTGTGACGCGTAAAGGAATGGATGTTGCCCTGCGCGCGGTGGCCAAAATGCCCGGCGCATGGCTCTGGCTTCTGGGCACCGGCCCCGAAGAGGAAGCCCTGAAGGCGCTGACCGTAGAACTGAAGATTGAAGATCGGGTCCGTTTCCTTGGTTGGGTGCCCGAGGCCATCCACTGTATCGCCGCCGGTGACGCCTTTGTGATGCCTTCGCGCCATGAACCACTGGGCAATATGCTGCTGGAAGCCTGGCGCGCCGGTGTGCCCTCGGTCTCGACCCGCTCTGAAGGGCCGAACTGGTATATGCGCGATGGCACCGACGGGATCGTCACTGAGATTGACGATGTGGATGCGATTGCCAACGCCCTGTCCGACTTCCGCGCCAATCCCGAAACGGCGGCCACCTATGCCGCCAATGCCTCTGCCCGTCTGGACGAGATGTTTTCGGAAAAAGCCGTGGTGGAGGCCTATGTCGAACTGTTCAAACGCAATGCCGCGGAGCTGAGATGAGCCTGAAGGGATATGTGATCAACCTTGCCTCCTCACCTGATCGTATGGAGCACGCGCGCAACGAGCTGGCCGCGCAGCAGATCGAGGCGGTGCGGGTCGATGGCTTTGACGGTCGCGAGATCGATCTGGACAGCTTTACCCCCTATGATGACCGCAAGGCCCGCAAAGTCATGGGCCGGTCCATGTCCGGCGGTGAGATCGGCTGTTATGTCGGTCATCAGCGCGCCCTGACCGCCTTTCGCGACAGCGGCGACGATATGGCCATTGTGTTCGAGGATGACATCACCTTTGCCAAAGATGCCGCAGAGGTGCTTGGCCCGCTGTTGGAATGGCTGGGCAACCGGTCCGACTGGCACTGCGTGAATATCGGCACCAATCGGCTGAAGATCACAACACCGCTGGAAACCGTGGCGGGCGCCGATGTGGTGCGGGCGCATTATTTCCCGATGCTGGCCCATGCGCTGATCTGGAACAGGGCCGGTGCGCAGGCTTTTCTGGATGTGGCCGAACCGATCTACTGCCCGGCCGACAATATGATGCGCCAGCTGCTGACCAAATCTGACATGGGGCTGGCGACCTGTCGCAGCCTGGTCGATGCCGGCAGTTTTGACAGTGATATCTCAGCCCGCTCCGGCGGCAATCGCGGCGCATTCCGCCGCTCCACCCTCTATGGGTTCCGCAAACAGCGCCGGTTGTTGCAGGAAAAGGCGATGGCCTATCGTCACAAGATCAGCGGCCACCCGAAACAGCCCTGATCCGTCGCAGCGCCCTAAGGGCATATGCTGCGCATACGGTATGGGAAAGGGGCAGTGCCCCTCTCCCGACAGTCGCGGATTACTCCGGCGCTTTGGTTTTGCGCAGGTAGGGGAAGATGGTTTCAAACTCACCAAACTTCGCCTTGGCGTCTTCGTTGGAGACGGTCGGCGGGATGATCACATCTTCGCCGGGGAGCCAGTTGGCCGGGGTGGCAACACCCTTGGAGGAGATCTGCAGACCGTCCAGTGCGCGCAGGATTTCCGCGAAATTGCGGCCCACGGTCATCGGGTAGGTCATCGAGAGTTTCAGCTGCTTGTCAGGGCCAATGATGAACACCGAACGCACGGTTGCGCTGTCGGCCGGGGTGCGGCCCTCGGGCAGATAGGCCTCGGCGGGGAGCATTTCATAGAGCTTGGAAATGGCCAGATCCGTATCAGCGATGATTGGGAAGCCAGCAGCGGCATTGCCGTATTGTTCGATATCGCCCTTCCATTTCTTGTGCTCTTCGACACCATCAACGGAAACGCCGATCACCTTGGTGTTGCGGGCAGCCCATTCATCGGCCAGCTGCGCCACGGCAGAGAATTCGGTGGTGCAAACGGGGGTGAAATCCTTGGGGTGCGAGAAAAGGATCGCCCAGCTGTCGCCGATCCAGTCGTGGAAATTGATGCTGCCCTGATCGGTGTCGGCGGTGAAATCGGGGACGGTGTCGTTAATGCGCAAACCCATGGGGCTCTCCTGTTCTGTCAAAATGCGAATCATTCTGGCCGCGAGATTAGTCTTTTGAAGATCGGGACACACCCCCCCGCCGTGGGACTCCTGCAAAGGATTTGAACGGGTTATTTGCAGGACTGCAGCAGTGCCGTAGCGGGATGTGCAATAATTTGATCAAATTATGCGCTCCCCCCTTGCCCCGCAATTTGGGCAATGACAGAGTGGCGCGAAATTTGGGGCGCAGTTGCGCCTGACCAGGGAGTAATGACCATGATCGAGAAACGTGATTTCTATATCAACGGCCAGTGGGTGGCGCCGAGCCAGCCGCAGGACCATCACGTGATCAACCCATCCGATGAGACGCCCTGCGCGGTGATCTCGCTGGGGTCCGAGGCAGATGCCAACGCCGCTGTTGCCGCGGCCAAGGCGGCCCTGCCCGGCTGGATGGCGACACCGGTGGAAGAGCGGATCGCGCTGGTTGAGAAACTGCTGGAGCTGTACAACGAACGCGCCGAAGATCTGGCACAGGCGATGTCGCTGGAGATGGGCGCGCCGATCGACATGTCGCGCACCTCGCAGGTTGGGGCCGGCTCCTGGCACCTGAAGGGCTTTATCCGGGCGGCAAAGGCCTTCCCGTTTGAAAAGCCGCTGGGTGATCACGCGCCCAACGACCGGATCATTCACGAGGCCGTGGGCGTCACAGCGCTGATCACCCCGTGGAACTGGCCGATGAACCAGATCACCCTGAAGGTGGGCGCGGCGGCCGTTGCCGGCTGCACCATGGTTCTGAAACCATCCGAAGAAAGCCCGCTGAACGCGATGATCTTTGCCGAGCTGATGGATGCGGCCGGCTTCCCGGCTGGCGTGTTCAACCTGGTGAACGGCGATGGCGTCGGTGTTGGATCGACCCTGACATCGCACCCGGATGTCGACATGGTCTCCTTCACTGGGTCCACCCGTGCGGGCACCGCAATCTCCAAGTCCGCCGCCGATACGCTGAAGAAGGTGCATCTGGAGCTGGGCGGCAAAGGTGCCAATATCCTGTTTGATGATGCCGACGACAAGGCGGTGAAACGCGGCGTGCTGCACATGATGCAGAACACCGGCCAGAGCTGCAACGCCCCCAGCCGGATGCTGGTTCAGCGCGGCATCTACGACCGTGTGGTGACCGAAGCCGCCGCCATGGCCAATAAGATCGAGGTCGGCCCGGCATTGACCGAAGGCCGCCACATCGGCCCGGTTGTCAACGAACTGCAGTGGGGCAAGATCCAGGGTCTGATCCAGGCAGGTATCGACGAAGGCGCCAAGCTGGTCGCAGGCGGCACCGGCCGTCCCGAGGGGCTGGACAAGGGGTTCTACGTCAAACCCACCATCTTTGCCGATGTGAACAACCAGATGCATGTGGCGCGCGAAGAGATCTTCGGCCCGGTCATGGTGATCATCCCCTTCGACACCGAAGAGGAAGCCGTGGAGATTGCCAATGACACCCCTTACGGGCTGACCAACTATGTGCAGACCCAGGATGGTGCCCGCGCCAACCGACTGGCCCGAGCTCTGCGCTCTGGCATGGTGGAAATGAACGGCAAATCCCGCAGTGCGGGCGCGCCTTTTGGGGGCATGAAACAGTCCGGCAACGGCCGCGAAGGCGGCAGCTGGGGCATCGAGGATTTCCTCGAAGTGAAGGCCGTCGGCGGCTGGACTGTCGAATAAAGGAAATCCACGAGAGGGGGCTGTCTGCCCTCTCTTGAGCCAAAGGCTCAATTCACCCCCGACGATATTGGGGCCAGTTGAAGGGATCCGGGAGGATCCCTTTTTTCGTGCCGCGTTCTGGCTAGAAGGCCGTCTTGGTGCGGAACCGCATCGACTGGCCACTGTCGGGGTGTTTGATGCGCAGCTCTTCTGAGTGAAGCATCAGGCGCGGATACTCCAATGCGGCACCGGTGGCATAAAGCGGATCGCCCAGAATGACATGCCCCAGTGCCAGCATATGCACCCGCAGCTGATGGGTGCGCCCGGTCTGCGGGGCCAGCCGCACGCGGGTGGCGCCCTCCTCATATTTCATCACCCGCCAATCGGTAACCGCCGGCTTGCCAGTCTCGTGGCAGACCATCTGTTTCGGCCGGTTTGGCCAATCAACGATCAGCGGCAGATCGACAGTGCCGGTGCGCGGTTCCAGCGTTCCGGCCACCCGCGCCACATAGGCTTTTTTGGTGGTGCGTTTTTCGAACTGCATCGACAGATGGCGCTGTGCATGGGGTGTCAGCGCAAAGACCAGAACACCGGATGTATCGCGGTCCAGCCGATGCACCAGAAGTGCTTCGGGGAAGACGGCCTGAACACGGGTGAGCAGACAATCAGCCAGATGTTCGCCGCGTCCCGGCACGCTGAGCAGACCTGCCGGTTTGTTCACCGCGAGGATCTGGGCGTCGGTGTGCAGGATGTCCAGCGGGTCCTGCGGTGGTGTGTAATCGCTTGATGGGGCCATGGCGCTGCCTAGCCTGTCAGTGCCAGCCCTGCAAGCATCACCCCCGGCGCTGGCGCATCTGGCGCAGCATCGACCAGGAATAGATCACCAATGCCGCCCAGATCATCGGAAAGGCAATCATCTTGGCGCGGCTGAATTCCTCGCCAAAGGCAAAGACCGCGATCACGAAAATCATCGTAGGCGCGATATATTGCAGGATGCCCACCGTCGACAGACGCAGCAGTTTGGCGCCATTGGCATAGACGATCAGCGGCACCGCAGTAATCAGACCAGCGCAGAGCAGCAGCGTGGTATCAGAGGCAGAGCTGCCCAGATGGCCGGCACCTGTGGCGGTCAGATAGCCCACATAGCCCAGCGCAGGGATCAACAGGATCAGCACCTCGAGCATGAAGCCCTGATTGGGGCCAACCGGCAGGGATTTCTTGAAATAGGCATAAAACCCCCAGGTCAGCATCATGCCAATGGCGGGCCAAGGCAGCGATCCCGCCTCAAATGTCAGGACCAGAATCGCCGCTGCCGCCAGCGCCACGGCTGCCAGCTGTGCGCGGCTTAAGCGCTCGCCCAGAAGAAACGCGCCCAACAGGATGCTGAACAGTGGGTTGATGTAATAACCAAGAGCGGCGTCCAGCGCCCGCCCAGCGCCGATGGACCAGATGTATATGCCCCAATTCGCCGAAACCAGCGTCGCGGTCACACAACCCATCATTAGGGTGCGCGGGCTGCGCAGCGCCATTTTAAGATCCCCGGTGCGGCCCAGAAGGATCAGCAGAAGACCCGCTATCGGCACTGACCAGATGACACGATGCGCCACCACCTCGGCCGGGGAAATATGCGCCACGGCCTTCATGTAGAAGGGCAGAAACCCCCACATGACATAGGCTGAGACCGCAAAGGCCAGACCTTGGGGTGTATCCGTGTTTTCAGGCGTTTGGGCAGCGGCGGACATTGGAAACCTTCACATATTGACGCGCCTTTATGGCAGGCTGCGAGGCAAAGAAAACCGCAATTCGTGTGAACGCACCCTTCACCGAATGTGATACCCGTGTGCCTTTTGCTATCGGTGTTCGGGAAGGCCCATATTGTTGGCGTTGCTTTCCGTGCGGCGGCGAAGGCACAATGGCGGTTTTGAGCCCTTAGCGTTCTTCACAAGTCCGAAGCCGCGCCGCAAAGCTGTTCTAATACTCCAACTTGATCACACTGCCTTTTTGACCCAAGACTAAGCCTTCGACACGACTAACGAGAACACACCAGGATCACACAATACAGAAGCAACTATATTGAAAAAAAATATCTTCCTATACTACGCAACAGTCGGATGGTTGGTTCTAGCTGTAATGGCCGGAGTTTACTTTTTGTTTCAGGCAATGTTGCCTTCCGCAGACGTCGCAAGCGTTTCACGGCCTACTGTCTACACTCTGGGCGTGGAGAGCTTGGAACCCGGCCAATCTACAACTTTCAGGATTGACGAAGTTCCAGTGGTCGTTTGGCGACGAGATTTTGAGCAGAAAGTTCAGGCGCTTGAGATTCTTGGTGTCGATTTCAACGGAAATGCGAGCCTTCTCGAGGAAGTCCGGGCTAACCAAGAGATAGAAATCGAACCCGACCGAGTTTTGAGGTTTGAGTGGTTTGTCGTGAGCCCAATCAACATTGGCGGATATGGGTGCATCGTACTACCGGATGCAGGAGACTTAGGTGGTTTCTACGACCCATGCCAAGATGTTCATTTTGATCTTTGGGGTAGGGTCGGAAAAGGACCAACTGAAGAGGACCTTCAGGTTTTGCCGTGGAGCATTTCTGACGATGATAGTGCAATCTTTGTCGATGTCAGCAATGCTCCACGTCTTGAATAGTAGCGCAGCAATCCGGCTCAAGTGCACGGGCAGCTTCGTCCGCATAGCGTCCGTAAAGCCGCGTGCGGTCAAATCGTTCCCAAGAGTCCGCTGCGATACGACGCGTTTTACACAACGCCCTTCCCGAGGCCGTGCAAGCGGCCTCGGGGAAGCGCAGAAGGGTCAGACCTTCACACGTTCTGATTTCGGATCATACATCGGCTTTAGCGAGGCTTCGGCCTTAACCCGCGTGCCCATCACGTCGATCTCGTAACTGGACGCCAGAACATCCGCAGCGCTTTCGCCTTCGCAGGGCACATAGCCCATGCCGATGGCACCACCCAGCGTGTGGCCATAACTGCCTGACGAGATATAGCCGACGATCTCCCCGTCGCGGATCAGCGGCTCGTTGTGATAGAGCAGCGGCTCCGGATCGGTCAGTTTGAACTGCATCATCCGCATTTTCGGGCCGCTTTCCTTGCGCTCAAGCACCGCATCACGGCCAATGAAATCGGGCTTGTCGGTCTTCACCGCAAAGCCGAGGCCTGCATCGATCACATGGTCTTCGCAGGTGATGTCATGGCCGAAGTGGCGGAAGCCCTTCTCGATCCGGCAGCTGTCCATCATATGCATGCCGCAGAGCTTCAGGCCGAGGTCCTGACCGGCCTCTTGCAGCGTCTCGAAGGCGTGGCCGGCCATGTCGGCGCCCACATAGATCTCCCAGCCGAGTTCGCCTACGTAGGTCACCCGGTGGACACGGGCCAGCCCCATGCCCAGCTCAATCTCCTGCGCGGTGCCGAAGGGGTTTGCCGCGTTGGAGAAATCATTGGGCGACACTTTCTGCAGCAGCGCCCGCGCATTTGGACCCATAACGGCCAGAACGCCCTCACCCGCAGTTACATCCGTGATCACCACGCGATGGTCGCCCTTGTGGCGCATCATCCAGGTCTGGTCGGCCAGACGGGTGATGGCCGGTGTAACCACCAGATAGGCGGTCTCGGACAGGCGGGTGACGGTCACATCTGCCTCGATCCCGCCGCGCGGGTTGAGGAACTGGGTATAGACGATCTTGCCCGCTGGCACGCTTAGGTTGGCACCACAGATATGGTTCAGGAAGCTTTCCGCATCGGGGCCTTCGACGCGGATCTTTCCAAACGAGGACATATCGTACATGCCGACGTTTTCGCGTACCGCGCGGTGTTCGGCTGCCGAGTTTTCGAACCAGTTCTGCCGTTTCCAGCTGTATTCATATTCGCGTTTCTGGCCTTCCTCGGCAAACCAGTTGGCGCGTTCCCAGCCGCCCAGCTCGCCCATGACGGCGCCCTGTTCCAGCAGGTGATGGTGGAAGGGCGTGCGGCGCACACCGCGCGAGGTGGCCTTTTGGCGATAGGGGAAATGGTCAGCGTAAAGCAGGCCCAGCGTTTCTTTGGAGCGTTCAAACAGGTAGTGCTTGTTGCCCTGAAACGGCTGCATGCGGGTGATGTCCACATCGCCCAAATCGAAGGGTTTCTGCCCCTCGTCCATCCATTGCGCCAGCGCCATGCCCGCGCCGCCCGCGGACTGGATGCCGATGGAGTTGAAGCCCGCCGCGACCCAGAAATTGTCCATCTCGGGCGCCAGACCCAGATGGTAGGCATCGTCGGGGGTGAAGCTTTCGGGACCATTGAAGAAGGTGTGGATACCCGCCTCGGCCAGCATTGGCATCCGGTTGCAGGCGTTTTCCAGAATGGGCTCGAAGTGGTCGAAATCCTCGGGCAGCTGGTCGAATTCAAACGTGTCCGGAATGCCCTTCATCGCCCAGGGTTTGGCGTTGGGCTCAAACGCGCCCAAGAGCATCTTGCCCGCGTCTTCCTTGTAATAGGCGCATTCGTCCGGCACCCGCAGCACCGGCATCTGGGTCAGGCCTTCGATGGCTTCGGTCACGATGTAGAAATGTTCACAAGCGTGCAGCGGCACGTTGACGCCCGCCATGCGGCCAACCTCGTGACCCCACATGCCGGCGCAGTTCACCACCATGTCAGCCTCGATATGACCTTGGCTTTCGCCATCATCACTGACCCAGTCAACGCCGGTGACGCGGCGACCATCCTTGGACAGGCCAGTGACCTTGATCCGTTCCTTGACCAGCGCGCCGCGCTGACGGGCACCTTTGGCCAGCGCCAAGGCGATATTTGCCGGATCGCCCTGCCCGTCCTTGGGCAGCCAGACGCCGGCAGTCACGTCGCCGATGTTCAGGTGTTCGTATTTGGCCTTCACCTCCTCAGGGGAAATCTCCTCAACCTCGACCCCGAATGCGCGCGCCATGGCAGCCTGGCGGAAGATCTCTTCCTTGCGCTCTTCGGTGAGCGCCACGGTGATCGAGCCGCAGCGCTTGAAGCCGGTGGCAACGCCGGTTTCCGCTTCCAGCGCGCCATAGAGCTCCTGCGAATATTTCGCCAGTTTGGTCATATTGGCGGTGGCGCGCAGCTGCGCGATCAGCCCGGCGGCGTGCCATGTGGTGCCCGAGGTAAGCTGCTTGCGCTCCAGCAGCATCACGTCTTTCCAGCCCAGTTTTGTCAGGTGATAGGCAACCGAGCAGCCGATCACGCCGCCGCCGATAATGACCACACGGGCCTTGTTGGGAAGATCACTCATCTTGAACGCTCCGAGATTCGATTTGAGGCCAGAATGCCACGGGTCAGCGACAGAAAATCCATCAAAAACGCCAGAATATGCGGGTTATTCTTCGGCCAACCGGGATTGTCCATCATCCTGAGCGCCCATTCTGCGTTTCTTGCGCAGGGCAAAGGGCGTCATGCCAAAGAAGCTTTTGTAGAGACCGGAAAAGCCGCTGGGAAAGCCGCAGGCCATGCCGATTTCACGCACGCTGAGGGTGGTGTTCAGCAGCAGGTTGTTGGCCTTGCTGAGCCGCATTTCGCGGTAGAAGGTATTGGGGGTGGAGCCGAGGTAGGTCTTGAACTTGCGCTCCAGCGAGCGGGTGGAAATACCCAGTTCGGCGACAATCTCACTGATCGGTACCGGCTCTTCGAAATGGTCCTGCATGATGCGGATGCAGTGGTCCAGATCGATGTCGCCTGTGACCGTGGCTTTCACCCCGGAAAAGGGCTGCATGGAGGATCCGTCACGTACGTTTTCATGCAGCAGGATATTGGCCACAGTCATCTGCGCCGCCGAAGACACCAGCCGCCCGATCAGCGTCAGCGCCACATCCGTTGTCGCCCCCATGCCCGCGCAGGTGACAACCGGCCCATCTTCGGTGGCCAGCGCATAAGACGCATCAAACAGCCCCATGCGTTCACGCAGGAAGGTTGAGTTTTCCCAGTGTGTTGTGTGTTTTCCGGACTTATCCCCCCGGTCGCGGATATAGCGGCTGGCGGCTTCGGCCAGCAGGTACACTTTGGCGCCACGGTGGGTATAGGCATTGATGGCGTGGGCCGGGGCCAGCTCGGCACAGTCGGGATCTGTGTTGCCAAGGAAAAAGGCATAATCGGCAAAGGCGCGGGCGGCAAAGGCTTCTGTATCGACACTTAGGCCCGCGCGGCAGCCAACCCGCCCTCCCTTCAGCGACCGGAAGGTCCAGCGGAATGGAGGGGTTGCCAGCGTGCGGTTGGCAATGCGCAGGGTCTCGATAATGCCTGACAGTTCGGTCAGGACAAACCCTTCGGTCACGATGATGTCGAATTGCCAGACCTTGGCGTCAGCGGCTTCGGTCCGATGCGGTTGCTGCGCTCCCATGGCGTCCTCCTTCAATCGTTTTCCTGCGCTCGGTCTCCTCTCCCAATCCGGCCTATAGCGGCGGGATCAGGACCAGTTTGCCCGGCAAGAGCTTGGACATGAAATCCGCCTGCGCCTGCGCGATGTCCTGCAGCGGGTAGGTTTTGGAAATCAGCGGTTTAAGCTGACCCGCATTCATCAGATCGACCAACCGCTGAAACACTTCGGGCGGTTGATATGTGCAGCCGTGAATGGTGATGTCGCGCAGGTAAATCTCGCGCAGGTCAGCCTCTACGATCGGCCCGGCAATAGCACCGGAAACCGCATAGGCGCCGCCGGGTTTCACCGCGCGGATCAGATCGCCCCAGCGCGGCCCGCCGACAACGTCGATTGCGGCATCATAAGTGTCCACAGGCAATTCCGCGCCTCTGTCCAGCGTGTGTTCGGCCCCGGCCCCAAGAACGGTCTCAGCCTTCGCCGTAGCCGTGACGCCGGTCACCTTGGCCCCGCGCAAAGCGGCCAGCTGTACGGCCGCCAGCCCGACGCCGCCTGAGGCACCGGTCACAAGCACGCGGTGCCCTTCCCGGACGCCTGCACGGGTCAGCAGGTTCTCGGCTGTGCCGAAAGCGCAGGGTATCGCCGCGATTTCTGCATCCGTCAGGGGCGAGGCGCTGACGTCATAAATATCTGACGCTTCGACAAGACAGTATTGGGCAAAGGCCCCGTCAATCTCAGAGCCAAGCGCGATATAGGCGCGCGGGGCCGCCGCAGTCGCACGCGGCAGATTGATCGGGCCGGTGACACGGGTACCCGGTGACAGGCTGACACCTTCGCCAGCAGCGACCACCACCCCACAGAGATCACCGCCCTGAATGCGCGGAAAGGACAGTGCACCGGCATGGCCGCCGGCCTCGACGTCCTGATCCACCTTATCCGTGGCCCCGGTTACATCCGAAGAATACCAGCCAATCCGCGTGTTGATATCGGTGTTGTTCACCCCGGCCGCCAACACACGCACCAAAACCTGCCCCGGCGCAGGCGCCGGAACAGGGATATCTTCGCGCCATTCCAGCGCTTCCGGCCCGCCATGGCCAGTGAGACAGACGCCTTTCATCACGTCAGGTATCATCTATCTCTCCTTCATTTCAGGCGGGCCAGCGTTTCATCAGGCGCGCAGACGCTCGTTTGCGGGATCCCAGAGCGGTTTGTCTTCCTGTACCACGGCGCGGCATTTCTGGCCGTAGATATCCACCTCAAGTTCGGTGCCCGGCACGGCCAGATCGGCGCGCACCATGCCCAGCGCGACGGAGGCGTTAATCCGGTAGCCCCAGTCGCCCGATGTGGTCTCACCGACGATTTCACCGTCTTTAGAGATACAGGACATATAAGGCGCGTCTGCATCACCGGCCTCAACGATCAGGGTGACAAAGCTTTTCTTCACGCCCTGCTGCTGTTCATTGAGGATAGCTGCCTTGCCGGGGAAGTCCTGCGGTTTGTCCAGTTTGACAAAGCGGCCCAGCCCCCCTTCGAGCAGCGAATAATCGGTGCTGAGATCGCCCTTCCATGTGCGGTAGCCCTTCTCGATACGCAGAGAGTTCAGCGCATACATGCCAAACGGGGTCGCACCGGCCTCGACAATCGCGCCGTAGATCGCAGGCTGGTCGGCATTGGCACAGTGGACTTCCCAGCCCAGCTCACCCGCATAAGACACCCGCGCCAGGAAGGCAGGTTTGCCGGCAACGGTTGCTTTCTGGTGGGTCAGCCAGCCGAGGGACAGATCCGCATCCGACATGGAGGCAAACAGATCGCGCGACGCCGGGCCGGTGACGATCATGGTGCCGTATTCGGTGGTGTGATCAGTCAGGCTAAGGCCGACGGGCAGGGCTTTGCGCAGGATTTCAAAGTCATGCCACTGGGCGGAGCCTGCTGTGATCATGGTGAAGTGGTCTTCGCCGTGACGGATGCAGGACATTTCGGTCAGGATACGGCCACGATCGTCCGAGATATAGACCAGGTTCATCCGACCAACCTTGGGCAGGCCACCGGCCACCAGACCGCGCAGGAATTCGGCCGCGCCCTCGCCGTCCAGATTGAAGCGCGAGAAACCCGGCAGGTCCAGCACACCAACGCCGTCACGCACCGCTTCGCATTCTTCCTTGATGCGCTGCTGCCATGGGCCCGAGCGGCCCCAGGTATGGGTGGCTTCTTCCGATGTGTCGTCGCCGTCCTTGGCGAACCAGTTGGCGCGTTCCCAGCCGTTGTAGGCGCCCATCACGCCGCCCAGGTCCTTGACCTTGGCGTGGACTGGCGAGACTTTCTTGTTGCGCGCGGCCGGCCATTCGTGCTGCGGGAAATGCATGGCGTATTCGTTGCCGTAGACCTCCATGCCTTTCTGGTCGCAGTAGTCCTGATCGGTGTAATCGGTGTAGCGGCGCGGATCGACCGCCCACATGTCCCACTCAGTCTGGCCATCAACGATCCACTCGGCCAGCACCTTGCCGGCACCACCACCTTGGGCGATGCCAAAGGTAAAGACGCAGGCCTCAAACGCGTTATCAACGCCGGGCATCGGGCCGATCAGCGGCAGCCCGTCGGGGGCATAAGGAATGGGGCCGTTGATGACGCTGGACACGCCGGACTGGGCCATCAGCGGCACCCGCTCCATGGCGTCGGTCACGATGTCCTCGATCCGGTCCAGATCATCCGACCACAGCTGGAACGAGAAATCCTCCGGCATTTGGTCGTCTTCGGTCATCCAGTGACCTTTGCAGTTCGGCTCATAGGGGCCGAGGTTATAGCCGTTCTTTTCCTGCCGCAGATAATAGGACACATCCACATCGCGGATCAGCGGCAGTTTCTTGCCGTGTTCCTTAGACCAGGCTTCCACCTCAGGGATCTGTTCGGTCAGCAGATACTGATGCGACATCACCATCATTGGCAGGGTGCGCCCGCCGAAAGGCTTGAACCACTCGCCCACACGCTGCGCATAGTAACCGGCGGCGTTGACCACATAGTCACATTCAATATCGCCCTTATCGGTGTGCACGATCCAGGTCTTGTCTTCTTTCTGGGTGACACCGGTCGCGGGGCAGAAGCGGATGATCTTCTGGCCCATGTCGCGGGCACCCTTGGCCAGCGCCTGCGTCAGCTGGGCCGGGTCAATGTCGCCATCCGACGGATCCCACAGCACGCCTTCCAGATCGTGGGTCTCAAGGAAAGGATAGCGTTCCTTGGTCTCCTCCGGGGTCCACATCTCCATCTCGATGCCCTGATAGCGACCCATGGACAGGGCGCGTTCAAACTCCTGCATCCGCTCCTTGGTATGTGCCAGACGGATTGACCCGCTCTGGTGGTAGTTCATCGGGTAGTCGACCTCTTCACCCAGACGCGCATAGAGCTCGGTCGAATAGCGCTGCATGTTCATGATCGACCAGGAGGTCGAGAAGGTCGGCACGTTACCGGCCGCATGCCAGGTGGAGCCGGCTGTCAGCTCGTTCTTTTCCAGCAATACACAATCGGTCCAGCCCTTTTTGGCCAGATGATAGAGCGACGAGGCGCCAATGACGCCGCCGCCGATGATGACCACGCGGGCCTTGGTTGGAAAATCAGACATGGTAACTCCCTCAGTCAATCCTGTTGCGGCACGCCGTCCGCAAGTGTGTAGTAGTCCCCTTTGGAGGCGACAAAGATGTGCTTTTCGACAGTTAGACCGGAGTTCCCGTCGACCGCGCCCAAAGCGAAACTTGTGGTGTCTTCACCGGCGCCCTTCCAGAACAGAAAAGAGCCGCAGCGCGCACAGCTGCCACGTTTTGCCTGCGGTGTTGCCTCAAACCAGTGCACCTGTCCGGTGATGGTGAGGTCAGCGTCTTTCACGTAAGCTGAAGCCCAGATGCCGCCCGATTGCTTGCGGCACTGGCTGCAATGGCACATTGATGTGCCCTGTGGCTGGGCGGCGGTCTCAAAACGGATGTCACCGCAGAGGCAGGATCCTTTGATCATTGGGAAACCTCCAGATTTGGCGTGCTGCTGGCGCCCAGAAGCACGCCGTAAACAATGAAACAAACCGCCATGACACGGCGCAGCCAGACATTGAACACAGCCTTCATCGCCGCGCGGCCCAGACCTGCACCAAGTGCCGTGAACGTGGTGTAGCTGAGCGTGGTGATCACCAGCGCGGTGGGCATTATTACTGCCATCTGCTCCCAGACCGGCACGCCGGGCTGCACGAATTGCGAGAATGCGGCGAGGTAGCCCGCGACGCTTTTGGGGTTGATCGTGGCCACGGCCAGCGCGTGCAGATAGACATGCCGCGCCGGGCGTTCGGTTGCAGGCGCGGGGCGGGTGGCATTGCGCCAACCACGGATCCCCATCCAGATCAGAAAGCCGGCACCAATCAGTTTGGCAATGAAGAACCCAGTGGGCGAGGCTGCAATCAACGCCGTCACCCCCAGAGCCGACAGAACCAGAAACAGGCTCGCCTGTGTCAGGATCGCTGCTACACCGATCATGGCCTTGGGAAACCCCAGCGACATGCCATTAGAGATGCAGTTCACCGCATTGGGCCCCGGCGTGGTCACAAAAACCACCCAAAACAATGCAAAAACGGTCCATGCTTCAAAGCTCATATCGATACACCGATTTAATAAACTGGCGGGGCGATGACCCAGACGGCAACCGCCGGTTCATCATGGGGGTTCGACCACTGGTAAGGCTCGTGCTTGATGCGGAAGCTGTCGCCGGGGCCAACGCTGAATTCACGTCCACCGATCAGCAGGTTCAGCCGGCCAGAGACCATATAGCCCACCTCTTGGGTGGGGCGGTTTGCCGGTTCCTGCATCTGTGAATGCGGTGCAAAGGTGGAATGCACCATCTCGAAATCATCGGTCAGGTCGGGCGACAGCAGCTCTTCGATCAGCCCTTCTTCACCCGATCCCATCGGGCGGCGCGACCCGGCCCGCACCACATAGCCCTGCTCTTCTGCCGGGGCGCTTTGATGGGCGAACAGCATCGACATCGGCACGCCCAGACAGCCGGCGATTTTGCGCAGATCCGAAATCGACGGCTCGGACATGTCGCGTTCAACCTGACTGAACCAGCCAACCGACCGATCCAGTTGTGCGGCGATATCGGCCAGCGTCATCCCGCGCGCCTTGCGCAGGGCGCGGATGTCAGCGCCGAGAGAGGCGGCTTGTGGAGCTTGGGCGTTCATCGGTTTTCAGGTCCGTGAAAATTTCTCTTCTTTTTTCACGATGCGTCAGATTGGTGAAATTTCCAAGCATTTTTTCACGAACCCTCGGTTTGTTCCACGCCCCTGCCCTGCACCCGTTGATTCCATAGCAAAAAGAAAGCGGGCCCAACCTGTGCTGGACCCGCTTCAGAAGATGAAAATGCAGCGCCCGTGTAAGGCGCAACAAAGAATCAGATCCGTTCAATGGCGATGGCAATGCCCTGTCCGCCACCGATGCACATGGTGATCAGACCCTTGGAGCCGCCGATACGCTCCAGCTCGTACAGTGTTTTCACGGTGACAATGGCGCCGGTCGCGCCCACCGGATGGCCCAGCGCAATGGCGCCGCCGTTGGGGTTCACTTTCGCCGGATCCAGGCCCAGTTCCTTGTTCACCGCCAGCGCCTGCGCGGCGAAGGCCTCGTTGGATTCGATCACGTCAAAGTCCGCGGCCTTCAACCCGGTTTTGGCCAGCAACTGCTGAACCGCCGGCACCGGACCAATGCCCATCACCTCGGGTCGCACCCCTGCAACCGCATAGCCCAGCACACGGGCTTTGGGTTTTAGCCCTGCCTTTTCAGCAGCTTGCGCCGTCGAAAAGACCAGAGCCGCAGCCCCATCATTGATGCCCGAGGCATTGCCCGCCGTCACCCGGCCGTCCTTCTGGAAGACCGCACGCAGGCCTGCCAGCGCCTCCGCCGTGGTGGCGCGCGCATGTTCATCAGTGGTGAAGGGCACCATGTCGCGTTTCACTTTCACCTCGACCGGGGTGATCTGACTGTCGAAATACCCGGCCTCAATGGCAGCGGCGGCGCGGGTCTGGCTGGCCAGCGCAAAGGCATCCATGTCCTCGCGACTGATACCGTGTTCATCGGCAACGTTTTCCGCCGTCACCCCCATGTGACCGGTGCCAAAGGGGCAGTTCAGCGCACCCAGCATCATGTCGAGCGATGTCACATCGCCCATTTTGGCACCGAAACGCGATTGCTGCAGGATGTAGGGGCTGCGCGACATGTTCTCCGCACCGCCAGCAAGGGCAAAGTCCGCATCCCCCAGCATCAGGGATTGCACAGCGGAAACAATGGCCTGCGCACCAGATCCGCAGAGCCGGTTGACGTTCATCGCCGGTGTACCATGCGGAATGCCTGCGTTCATCGCCGCCACACGGGACAGATACATATCGCGCGGTTCGGTGTTGATGACATGGCCGAATACCACAGTGCCGATCTGCTCAGGTGCCACGCCAGACCGTTCCATCGCCGCCTTGGAGGCCACGGTGGCCAGATCGATGGGCGCGGTATTGGCCAGCGATCCGCCAAAGGTGCCGATAGCGGTTCGCGCGCCGTCCAGAAGTACGATCTCGGTCATGTCTCTCTCCTAAATCTCTAAGCTGTCACCACTATGCACATGCAGCAAACCTGCGTCCCGTGAAACGTCCCGTCACATTTTGCGAGGGGTGTTTTGCGTACACCGGGCGTGCACCCCGCGTACACCGCCGCGCTGCCGCAAGGACGCCGGCGGATTGACAAAAGGCGCGCCTGCCCGCAGGACTCCGTTATGACGGAAAATCCAGACGATATCCTGACCCTGCTGCCCGCCCGCCTGAAAGAGGCCCGCCGCGCCCAAGGGTTGAGCCTTGAGGCGGTGTCCAACCTGTCGGGCGTCAGCCGCTCGATGGTGAGCCAGATCGAGCGCGGCGAAAGCTCTCCCACCATTGCCACCCTGTGGAACCTTACCCGCGCGCTGCAGGTGGATTTTGCCGGGCTACTGGAGGCCGGGGATGCGCAGGACCATATCGAGGTGCTGCGCGCCGGTGATGTGCCCAAGATCGAAAACATGGGCCAGGGCTGCCGCATCCGCATCCTGTCACCGCCCGAAGACGCCGGCGGGCACGAGGTCTATGACATCCGTTTCGACGCCGGCGGCGCGCTGAACAGCCAGCCCCACACCCGCGGATCGATGGAGCAGCTGACGGTTCTGGACGGTGAGATCGAAGTCACATCCGGCACCGCCCGCGACCGACTGCAGGCTGGCGACACCGCGCGCTATGCGGTGGACACGGTGCATTCGATTTCCGCCCCTGAAGGGGCAGCGCGCGTATTTTTGATTGTGAAGAACGCCTGACAGGCGAGTCGACAATGCTGGCTGGGGAATGCGGTGATGGCCGCGCCTAAACGCCCTGCCAACCGAACCGCGCCATGCAGTGCCAGACCTTTTTCACAAGCGCTGATTCTTCCAGATGCTTCAGGCGTATCTGACCGAGTGCCGCCGGGTTGATAGGGCCTTCCAGCAGCAGTTCCCGCGCCAGCGCGGCTGTTTCCGGACCACGATAACTGTCCAGCTCTGGCAGAGCCTGTGCGGTCAGCAGGAAGCCTGCGTGCCATTCCACTGCGCAGGGAAGCGAGCGCGCCAGGGTCTCCACCACGCTGCCTTTGTAGCTGGGATCGAGAACAAGCGCCTCGACGTCTTCGGCAATGGACACCGGCCCGTGCACATGAGCCTCGATATAGCTGTCCAACGGGTCCTCGGGTGCGAAAATCTGTACGGCCGCTAAGACCTTGCCCAAGTGGTCAGCCGTACCGAAGGCGTCCGGGTCATAGTAGCTGTCAGGGTAGCAGAAGGTCGCGCGAGTCAAGGCGTGGGGCAATAGCCGGAAATGGCAGGAGCCGAAGCGGGGGGAGCGGCCCGCCTGCGCTCCGGCACAGGCGAGAGCGCCGTATTTGGGTCTAAGACCCGCATCTGCCTGATCGTAGGCGCCACCGAACAATCGGCTTTCCCATTGCCACCGCGCACCGCCGGGAAAGGCCGTGAGCCCGCCATTGCTGGTGCCGGTCTGAAACTGCGAGCGGTAGAAGCCGCTGTCCGCGATGGCGGCGAGCATCGGGCGGCCGACCAATTCCACATCTGGGTGGAAATTGAAGGTCAGCATCGCACCTGGTGGGATCTCCCCGGCGGCGGCGCTTCCAGAGACATGGTCAACCGCCCGGCGCACTTCCGGAGCGATGCGGCTGTACTCCTTGCTGTCTGCCATCAGCTGCCCTTGTTCTTCTCGTCCCACAGCTTCGCTTCCCACAGTTCCACCTTGTTGCCCTCTGGGTCCATGATCCAGGCAAAGCGACCGTTCTCATGGGACTCGGGGCCTTGGATGATCTCCACTCCTGCAGTCGTCAGCTGCGCCACCATGCCGTCCATGTCATCAACGCGATAATTGATCATGAAGGTGGATGTGCTGGGGCTGAACCAGTCGCTGTCCGGCGCTGAAGTGGCCCAGACGGTGGCGCCGCCGTCCTCAGCCATATCATCAGACCATTGCAGGATCGCGCCGCCGAAATCTTCCAGCTTCAGGCCCAGATGTGCCTCGTACCATTGGGAGAGCTTTTGCGCATCACCCCGCGCCTTCAGAAATACTCCGCCGATCCCAGTTACCCGTGCCATGGCGCGCGCCTCCCTCTGCCCTATCTGGGAGGAAAGGTAAGTCATGCGGGTGGTTTGTCATCCGGGGACATGGACTCAGTTTCCGTTTTGACTCAACGTCCGTTTTTGTGGAAGTTCTTCCGTGATTGCGAATTTCCCCTATTTCGGATGCACGTCCGTTATGATAGATACCGACTCGTTAATGAGGAGAATGACCCAATGTCCGATGCATTCCTGCGCGATGTCACCGCCACGCTGGCCCAGATCGAAAGTGAAGGTCTGACCAAGCGCGAGCGAATGATCACCTCGCCGCAGGGCGGCGAAATCACCGTCGGCGGTGCCGAAGTGATCAACCTGTGTGCCAACAACTATCTGGGGTTGGCGGATCATCCGGACCTGATCGCGGCGGCCAAGGGCGCGATGGATGACAAGGGGTTTGGCATGGCCTCGGTGCGGTTCATCTGTGGCACGCAGGATATTCACCGCGAACTTGAACAGAAGCTGGCAAAGTTTCTGAGCAAGGATGACGCAATCCTGTTTGCCGCCTGTTTTGACGCCAATGGCGGGCTGTTTGAACCGCTGTTGGGGCCCGAAGACGCGATCATCTCGGACAGTTTGAACCACGCGTCGATCATCGACGGGGTGCGCCTGTGCAAGGCCAAGCGCTATCGCTACCTCAACAGCGATATGAACGATCTGGAGGCCTGGCTGAAACAGGCCCGCGAAGACGGCGCGCGCCATATCATGATCGCCACGGATGGTGTCTTCTCGATGGATGGCACTCTGGCGAAACTGCCGGAAATCCGCGCGCTGGCCGACAAATATGATGCCATTGTCATGGTGGATGACTGCCATGCCACCGGATTTATGGGGCCAAAGGGTGCAGGCACGCCGGATCATTTTGATGTGGACGTGGATATTGTGACAGGGACGCTGGGCAAAGCACTTGGGGGGGCCATCGGCGGTTATATCGCTGGGCCGCAGCCAGTGATTGATCTTCTGCGGCAGCGCGCGCGGCCCTATTTGTTCTCCAACTCGCTGCCGCCAAGCATTGTTTCCGCCGGGATCGAAGCCCTGCGGCTGGTTGAAGAAGGCGCTGATCTTCGCGCAAAACTGTTTGAAAATGCCGCGTTCTGGCGTGCTGGCCTGACCGATCTGGGGTTTGACCTTCTGCCGGGTGAGCATCCGATCATCCCGGTCATGCTGGGCGACGCCAAATTGGCGCAGGCCATGGCATCGCAGCTGTTTGACGAAGGCGTTTACGTGTCCGGCTTCTTCTTCCCGGTGGTGCCGCGTGGTCAGGCGCGGATCCGCACGCAGATGAATGCGGCCCTGACGCGAGCCGAGCTGGAGCGCGCATTGGCAGCCTTTGGCAAGGTTGGCCGCGCGCTGGGGGTGATCTCATGAACCGACCGAACACAATGAAGGCGCTGGAAAAAACGCACCCCCGCGAAGGCTTGTGGATGACCCGCGCGCCGGTGCCGGAGATTGGCCCCGACGATGTGCTGATCCGGATCAACAAGACCGGCATCTGCGGCACCGATGTGCATATCTGGAACTGGGATGCATGGGCGGAAAAAACGGTGCCGGTGCCGCTGATCACCGGGCACGAGTTCGCCGGAGAGATTGTTGAGCTGGGCCGCAATGTGACCGATCTGAAAATCGGCCAGCGGTGTTCTGGCGAGGGGCATCTAATCGGCCACCAGTCACGTCAGAGCCGCGCCGGAAAGTTCCATCTTGACCCGGAAACCCGTGGAATCGGCGTCAATGAACAGGGCGCTTTTGCCGAATACCTGCGCCTGCCCGCCTTCAATGTGGTGCCGCTGCCAGAGGATATCCCAGATGATATCGGCGCCATTCTGGACCCGCTGGGCAATGCGGTGCACACGGCGCTCAGCTTTGATTTGCTGGGGGAGGATGTGCTGATCACCGGGGCCGGTCCCATTGGCATCATGGCCGCCGCCGTGGCGCGCCATGCTGGTGCGCGCCATGTGGCGATTACGGATGTGAACCCGGATAGGCTGGCGCTGGCGGAACAGGTGGCGGATGTGCGCGCCGTCGATGTCACCCGCGAAGACCTGAAAGATGTGATTGCCGAACTAGGCATGGCACAGGGGTTTGATGTCGGGCTGGAGATGTCCGGCAATCAGGCAGCGCTGGACCAGATGGTCGAGGCGCTGGTGATGGGCGGGCGCATCGCACTGTTGGGCATTCCGCCCGGAAAGTCCCCCGTCGACTGGAGCCGCATCGTGTTCAAGGCGATCACCATCAAAGGCGTCTATGGCCGCGAGATTTTCGAGACCTGGTACAAGATGATCGCCATGCTGCAAAACGGGCTGGATGTCAGCGGCGTCATCACCCACCGGTTTGCGGTGGATGATTTTGAACAGGGGTTTGCGGCGATGAAATCGGGATCCTCTGGCAAAGTGGTGCTGGACTGGACCGCATAAGGGGCTTGCCTCGCCGCCGGGCGGCTGCCCGAAGGCTGGCCAACAGAAAGCGGCTCCCTTTAGGGCTTGAGTGTTTCGCGCCCTTTTGAGGTCAACATCCAGACCCCGCCATTCTCAAAGACAGCAGCTGTGAGCGGGCGACCGTAGCCTGCGCCGCTGTCCAAATTGACCCGGTTGCCCATGTGTTCCGGCGCCCGCGTCGGCGTGTGGCCGTGCACCACAAGCCATGGATGCGGGCGCGGATCGTTGAGGAATTCCTGGCGGATCCAGATCAGATCATCCTCGGTCTGTTCCGGCAGGGTGAGACCGGGGCGGATGCCTGCATGCACAAACAGCAGCCCATCTTCCTCGTGATAGGGGGCAAGGGCTGACAGGAATTCCAGATGTGATTGCGGCACCGCCGCGCGCGCTGCGGCGTGGATTTGAAAGATCCGCGCGCCGTCCGGCACAGGAACATCGTAAGAGCCCAGTGTTTCAATGCCGCCGATCCGCTCGTGCAGCCAGTGATAGCCGACCAGCAGGCGGGCATCGTTGCGCGGGTAGTCTTCCATGAACATGGAGAACATGCGGTCGTGGTTGCCCTTGAGGAAAACCCAGTTCTTCCCGGCAGCCTTTCCTTGCGCCAAACGTTCGATCACACCGCGACTGTTGGGGCCGCGGTCGGTGTAGTCACCAAGGAAAACGATACGCGCATCCGGCCCGCCGTCTGCCTCGATCCGGGCAAGGGCATCCTCCAGCATAGTGAGCTGGCCGTGAATATCGCCAATGGCGTAGATGGTCATGGGAAGATCCGCTGTCTGGACGTGTCAGCCCCCTGCATAACCGGGCCAGCGGAGCCCGGCAATGCCCCGTCCGCAGCGATGGGGATAGCCGCAGACGGGGTGGCAATCGTGCCCCGCTTTATTGCGCGGAATGCACGACCCGGCCATCAAAGACGGTCATCAGCACTTCAGTGCCGGCGATGTCCCAGATGGTTTCGATGTTCTGCGACAGCGCCTCGATATCTGCGCTGATCAAGATCAGATCGGCACGTTTTCCGGTTTCCAGCGAACCAGTCAGCTCCTCCTGCCCCAACGCCTTGGCCCCGTTGACCGTATAGGCCGCCAGGGCCTGATCCAGCGTCAGCACCTCATCAGCGTTGACCAGAACCGGCACCACCTCCTGGTTTTCATCATCAGAAGTCGGGTCCACCGGCAGCAGATCACCGCGGATCAGCCCGGCGGCGATGTTCACGAAAGGCTGCGGCGTCGGCACATCCACCGGCGCATCGCTGCCTGCGGACAAGATGGCCCCGGCTTCTTGCAGGCTGCGCAGCGGGTAGGAGAGCTGCGCCCAGGCACCGTCCTGACGGTACATCTCAGCCATGTCGGTCAGAGATTTCACCTCGTTGATATAGGGGTTCACGGTCACATCGTAGGACCAGTAGGGAACCGCCCAGGCCATGGTTGGCGCAGCGGCCGCGTTCAGTTCGGCAAAGCGCGGGATATCCTGGAGCGCGACAAACTGAACATGCGACAGCGCGTGCAGAATGCCGCTGTTGCCGTTGATGTCACGCGCGTGCTGCACCGCGTCCAGTGCCGTGCGCACGGCACGATCACCAATGGTGTGCATATGGACAGTGAACCCTTCACCGTCAAAGGCGGCGACGGCGCGTTTCAGCTCTTCCGCTTCAAATTCCAACAGCCCGTAGTTTTTCACGCAGCGCAGTGGCGAAAAGCCGTGCTCTGCCTCGAAGCGCTGCTGCGCGGCTTCGTCATCGAAAGCGTCGATGGTGTCGCGGGTGGAAACACACAGCGGGCTGTCGAGATCGATGTAGCCGGAAATCTCGCTGCCTTCGATCTTCGGCTGAAGATAGGGGGGCAGCATGGCCGCCGTCTGCGTCGGGTATTCCACCACCCCGTCGACAAACATCTTCACCCCATCGCCCTTGATGTAATCAGAGCCCTCAAAGCGCGACCGCATGTTCCGGGCCGCCTCCATTGCGGCATCCATGTCCAGCGCGTGGTGAAGCCCACCATAGAGGTTTGCGTCAATATGGGTGTTCAGCCGCAGGCGGAAGTTCAGCATTCCCTCTGCTTCCATGTGTTCATACACGCCGGCCAGCTCATCCGTTACCAGCGCATCCAGAGCCGAGGTGACACCGTTTGAAGCCATCAATGTGGACAGCTCTCCCAAAACGGGTTTGTAGTTTTCCAGCCCGGCCTTGGGCGCGCCGATGATATGCGCGGCAAACTCTTTGGCGGTGCCGTCCGGTTCACCATCCGCGCCAAGATTAAAGTAGTCGGCATAGGGCGCATAATCGCCGCCTAGTGTTTCACCGGTCACCGCGAGCGCAGCACCGCTTTCGGGGTGATGCGCTGCACGAAGGGCGGCGCTGTTGAAGCCGAAGGCATGACCGTCAGACCCTTCCAGAACAATCGGCACATCCGCAGACACAGCATCCAGCGCGGCGCGCACGGTTGGGTAGTCCTCGGTGACTGCCAGCAGCGACGGCGGGTCGAAGTACTGACCGATCAGCCACCCGTCGGGGTTCAGCTCTGCCTCGGCCAGGCAGCCACGCAGACGCGCGACGGTCTCGTCCAGGGGCGTTGGCATGCCCTCAAAATTACAGTCGTAACGCTCTCCCTGATAGACCGGGGTCACGTTGAACAGCGGGTGAATATGAGAATCATGCAGCCCCGGCAGAACGATCTTTCCGCCCGCATCAATCACCCGAGTATCCGGCCCGGTGAAGGCTTCGGCACCGGCGGCATCGCCGACATAGACAATGGTATTGCCTTGGGTCGCCACGGCTTCGGCCCTTGTGCGTGTCTCGTCCATGGTGATCACACGCGCGTTGGTAATAACCAGATCAGCGGAACCGGCAAGGGCTGTGCCACAGGTTAGAAGGGCAAGCGCGCTGGCAGTGGCCAGAGTGGTGAATTTGGGCATTTAGGCAGTCCTTTTGGGGAAGCGGTCTCTCGTAAGAACGATAAAAACGAGACCCGGACCCGGCAAGATTTCACTGATGCCAGTCCTGACGCTATAGTGGCGGATATAGCGTCAATCAGCGTCAGGATGTGTGAAGGTGAGCCAACGAAATCTTGCAGAAAACCTGCGTGTACTGACGGGGTACGGGAAATCCGTTGCTGATATTTGCCGTCGGGCCGGGGTAAACCGCACCCAGTTCAACCGCTACCTTGCGGCTGAAACCGCGCCCTCGCTGCAGAGCTTGCGCAAACTCTGCGACTTCTTCGGCGTGGAGGAGAGCGAAATACTGATGCCCGCCGCTGATTTCAGGCGATTGATCCGGCTGCGCCCGCCAGTTTTGGACACAGGTGGTGACCGGGCCGAGGTATTCTCGCGTCAGATGTTTTTCAGCCAGACCGGACCAGCCGCGCCCGAAGGCTGGTACCTGAATTACATCCGCCCGGAGGCGGAGCGTGACATGGTCTATGTCAGCCTTGTGCAGCTGAGCTGGAGCGGGCGGGCAACATACGTGCGGATGCACGCCATCTATCCAGGCGGAATGGCAAACCTGCCGCGGCGATTAAAATTCGAAGGGCTGGCCATGCAGCAGGCGGGCAAGCTGTTCTGTCTGGTGCAAGAAGTGCAAAAACGCCGCTCTACCGGGTTCTACGTGCTTTCGGTCGGGGATTTCGAGGCGGCAACCACGCTGGATGGGATGCTGACCGGGACCGAGCCGGAAAGCGGCAATGCGATCCTCAGCTGTCCGGCTGTCTGGCGCTATCTGGGTGCGGATCCTGACATCCGTGCCGCCCTGCGCCAATGCGGCGGCCTAGCGCTTTCCAGTTCGCAGCTGCCCGAAGCCGTGCGGCTGGCCCTGTGAAACACGCCGAAAGAAAAACGCCGCCCCAAGGGGCGGCGTTGGTGTCTTTGGTTAGGTCCGGGCCTTAGGCCACGTCGAACTGCAGCGGTTTGATCTGGGTGAACAGACCGGTCTCTGCCAGTTTGGCGCGGGCCTCGGCGGGCACGGCGTCATCCACATAGAGCAGCGCGATGGCTTCGCCGCCAGCTTCGGAACGGCCGAGGGTGAAGTTGGCGATGTTGACGCCGTTTTCGCCCATGGTCTGACCCAGCGCGCCGATGATGCCCGGCACGTCTTCGTTGGTGGTGTAGAGCATATGGGCGCCGACCTCGGCGTCGATGTTGATGCCCTTGATCTGGATGAAGCGCGGCTTGCCGTCGGAAAAGACGGTGCCAGCGATGGAACGCTCGCGCTTTTCAGTCACCACGCTGACTTTGATATAGCCATCAAAGGTGCCGGATTTGTCCTGGTTGGTGGTGGAGATCTGAATGCCGCGCTCTTTGGCAACAACAGGGGCAGACACCAGGTTCACATCCGGGTTGGCCTTTTTCATGATGCCGGCCACGGCGGCGCAGTTCAGCGCAGCCAGGTTCAGCTCAGCTGCAACACCATCATAAAGGATGTTGATCGCCTTTACCGGCTCATCGGTCATCTGGCCGATGAAGCTGCCGAGGTGGTCGGCCAGCTTGATCCAGGGGCCCATGACCTTGGCTTCTTCGGCAGTGACCGACGGCATGTTCAGGGCGTTTTCAACGGCACCTGTCAGCAGGTAGTTCGACATCTGCTCGGCGACCTGCAGAGCGACGTTTTCCTGTGCTTCGGTGGTGGCAGCGCCAAGGTGCGGCGTGCAGACCACGTTGGGCAGGTCAAACAGTGGGTTTTCCTTGGCAGGTTCCACCGCAAAGACGTCAAATGCGGCGCCGGCGACATGGCCGGATTTCAGCATTTCGGCCAGCGCTTCTTCGTCGACCAGACCACCACGGGCACAGTTGACGATGCGCACACCTTTCTTGGTCTTGGCGAGGTTTTCGCGGCTCAGGATATTGGCTGTGGCCTCGGTGAAGGGCACGTGCAGGGTGATGAAATCGGCGCGGGCCAGCAGATCGTCCAGCTCGACCTTTTCAATGCCCATTTTCGCGGCTTTTTCTTCCGACAGGAAGGGGTCATAAGCGGCGACTTTCATCTTCAGACCACGGGCGCGGTCGCAAACAATGCCACCGATGTTACCGGCCCCAATGACGCCCAGCGTCTTATTGGTCAGCTCGGTGCCCATGAACTTGGACTTTTCCCATTTACCGGCATGGGTAGAGGCCGAGGCTTCGGGGATCTGACGCGCCACAGCGAACATCATTGCGATGGCGTGTTCGGCGGTGGTGATCATGTTACCGAAGGGCGTGTTCATCACGATCACGCCCTTTTTCGACGCCGCTTCCTTGTCGATGTTGTCGGTGCCGATGCCGGCGCGGGCGATGACCTTGAGGTTGGTCGCCGCTTCCAGAATGGTCGGGGTGACGCGGGTGGCGGAGCGGATGGCGAGGCCATCATACTGGCCGATCACCTCGGCCAGTTTTTCCTTGTCCTTGCCGAGGTCGGGCTGAAAGTCCACCTCGATGCCGCGGTCGCGGAAAATCTGGACTGCGGTTTCGCTCAGCTTGTCGGAAACGAGTACTTTGGGAGCCATTTTGTAGGTCCTTTATGCGGGGGCCGCATGGCGGCCGAATACGATTGGAAGACGGTGCAGAGGGCGCTGCCCGGCGTTGCCGCCGGGCGGTTCTGTCAAATCAGCCTTGGGCCGCGATCTCGGCCTCAAAGGCCCATGCGAGCCAGGGCAGCATGGCTTCGATATCGGCGGTTTCCACCGTGCCACCACACCAGATCCGCAGACCGGCAGGCGCATCGCGGTAGGCGCCAACGTCCAGTGCGACGTTTTCCGCTTCCAGACGTTTGGCCACGGCCTTGGCAAAGGCGGCGCCGTCCTGAATGCGGGCGTCGGTGAACTTGAGGCAGACCGAGGTGTTCGACCGGGTCGCGTCATCTTCGGCCAGGTTGGCGATCCAGTCGTTGGCGTCGCAGAAATCAAACACGGCCTTGGCGTTGGCATCAGCGCGCGCGATCAGACCTTTCAGGCCGCCTTCGGAGCGGGCCCAGTCCAGCGCGAAGAGGTAATCCTCAACTGCCAGCATCGACGGTGTGTTGATGGTGGCGCCGGTAAAGATGCCCTCGATCAGCTTGCCGCCTTTGGTCAGGCGGAAGATCTTCGGCAGCGGCCATGCCGGCGTGTAGCTTTCCAGACGGGCAACAGCGCGCGGCGACAGGACGATAACACCATGGGCCGCTTCGCCGCCCAGAACCTTCTGCCAGGAGAAGGTGGTCACATCCAGCTTGTCCCAGGGCAGGTCCATGGCGAAGGCCGCCGAGGTGGCGTCGCAGATGGTCAGACCGTCACGGTCGCCGTCAATCCAGTCACCATTCGCAACGCGCACACCCGAGGTGGTGCCGTTCCAGGTGAAGACAACATCATTGGCGAAATCGACCGAGGCCAGATCCGGCAGCTGGCCGTAATCGGCGATCTTGGCTTCTGCGTCGATCTTCAGCTGTTTGACAACGTCTGTCACCCAGCCTGCGCCGAAGCTTTCCCAGGCCAGCATCTCAACCTTGCGTTCGCCAAGCAGCGACCACAGAGCCATTTCAACTGCGCCGGTGTCCGACGCAGGGACGATACCGATACGGTAATCAGCGGGGATGCCCAGAACTTCGCGGGTGCCTTCGATCGCGGCCTTCAGCTTGTCCTTGCCAATAGCGGCACGGTGCGAGCGGCCAAGAGCGGCGTCGCTAAGTTTGGTGACATCAAATGTGGGGGGTTTGGCACAGGGGCCAGAGGAAAAACGCGGGTTGGCCGGCCGCGCTGCCGGTTGTTGAGTAGCCATCAATGCTATCCTTACAGATATCTGCCCTTCGTTGGGGAAGGGTGTCCCGCTGACAGAGCTAGTGCGCTGCACCGCGGCGCGCAACAGGGAAAATGCTAAAAAGCGACGCTTGAAAATCCGGATGCGGCGCAAAATGTCTCCGATAGGAAACTTCCATCCCTTGACCAGCGGGCTGGTCAGTAGGGCTATGAAACGGTAAATGTCGATGATGTCCAAAGGGGTTATCGGATGAGTGACGCACCGCGCATGAACAGGCTGGCCATGGTGACCTATTCAGCAGCCCTGATGCTGATGATCGGCTGGCTGCTGATCGTGGGACAAGCGATTCTGCTGCCGGTGCTGGTCGGCATCATTGCCGTCTACATCCTGACAACCGCTGCCGAAGCGATGAAGGCACTGCCGGTTGTGGGGCGGATGCCCCGACGTGCGCGGCGCCTGTCGGTGTTGCTGGGGATGGTTGCGGCCTTTCTTGTACTGGCCTCTTTCATCACCTCCAACGCCACGGCGATTTCCTTTTCCATCCGCGGCTACCGATCGAATTTCGACGCGCTGCAGGCGCGGTTCCTTGAACTGCTGGGCGTGCATGAGCTGCCAAGCTGGGCCAACCTGTCGGAACGTCTGCTCGAAGTCTTTGACGTCACCAACCTGATGCCCATCGCGCTGAGCACGCTCAGCGGCGGCGGATCGGTGCTGATCGCGGCGGCACTTTATGCGGTTTTCATTCTGGCAGAACTGGACAAACTGCCGGACAAGACCCTGCGCGCCATGGGCGATGCGAAACAGGCCGAGCATACGCTTGAGATGGCCCGTAAAATCAACGAAAGGATCGGCGGCTATCTGGCAGCAAAGACGCTGGTCAATGTGATCCTCGCCTTTGTGTCCTATGCGTTGTTGCTGCTGTTGGGCATCGAACACCCGGCCTTCTGGGCGATCCTGATCGGGCTGTTGAACTACATTCCCTATATTGGCTCGGTCATTGCCGTGGTGTTTCCGGTGACGATGAGTCTGGTGCAATACGCCTCTTTCAGCCACGCAGCGATCGCGCTGGTGGCGCTAATGGTGCCGCAGATCGCCGTGGGCTATTATATCGAGCCGAAGTTCCTTGGCCGGTCGGTGAACCTGTCGCCCTTCACAGTGCTGCTGGCACTTGCGATTTGGACCGCATTGTGGGGAATGATGGGGGCAATACTTGCGGTACCGCTGACCGCAATGGTGATGATCATTCTGGCCGAAATCCCGCCCACAAGGTTCATTGCCGTAATGATGAGCGAAACCGGAGAGCTGTGACCGAAACAAAGGTGGCGGGCCGGGCCGCAGCGGCGCAGGGGTGGTTTTCAGCCCAAAGGAGCGCTATGGGAGGCGCAATCCCTGCCGCCTCACGGAGCCTTTACATGTATACCGCCACCCTGATCGCCAGCCCCGAAGCCCGCAATCTGGAGCCCGCGCTGGTCGATGCGCTGCGCAATGCCTGGGGCGGCGGTGACGCACTGTGGCTGGCCCCGGACGAGGCGGTGGAATTTGCCCTGCCGGTGACGCCCGACAACCAATGGGACGTCTGGGCCGATCTGCAGAAGATGGGCGTTGATCTGGTGATCCAGGCGACGACAGGCCGCCGCAAGAAGATGCTGCTGGCCGATATGGACAGCACCATGATCCAGCAGGAATGCATTGATGAACTGGCCGATGAGGCCGGTGTTGGCGCGCGCGTAAAAGACATCACAGCCCGCGCCATGAACGGCGAGCTGGATTTTGACGGCGCCCTGACCGAACGGGTTGGCCTGCTGAAGGACCTGCCCGAAAGCGTCATTGGCAAAGTGCTGGACGAACGCATTACATTCATGCCCGGCGGCCGTGATTTGCTGGCTACGATGAAGGCCAACGGTGGTCATGCAGCCTTGGTGTCAGGCGGTTTCACCGCTTTCACCGCACGGGTCGCAGCTGAACTGGGCTTTGACGAGAACCGCGCCAACACGCTGCTGGCGGAGAATGGCAAGCTGACCGGCGATGTGGGCCGCCCCATTCTGGGCCGCGAGGCCAAGGTGAGCGCGCTTGAGGAAATCACCGCCCGCATCGGCATTACCGAGGCAGATGTAATCGCGGTGGGTGACGGGGCCAATGATCTGGGCATGCTGGGCCGCGCTGGCACCGGTGTGGCGCTGCACGCCAAACCCTCGGTTGCGGCAGAATGTGACGTGCGGATCAACCACGGCGATCTGACTGCGCTTCTGTACGTGCAGGGCTATGCCAAAACCGAATTTGCAACCTGATCCATGCTTGAGGTCAGTTTTGAGCTGTTCCTGCTGCTGCTCGCGGCGGGATTTCTGGCCGGGTTTGTCGACGCCATCGCAGGTGGCGGCGGTCTGATCACGGTTCCTATTCTGATGCTGTCCGGTGCCTCACCGGTGACCGCGCTGGCCACCAACAAGGTGCAGGCCCTGTTTGGTGCCGCCACGGCGGCGCATGCCTATTCCAAGGGTGGCCATGTAAACCTGCGCGAACAGATCAAACCGGCGCTGATCGCCTTTGTCGCCTCTGTTGTGGGCGCGCTGCTGGTGTCCGTCTTGCCGGTCGCGTGGATCCGCATGGTGCTGCCACTGCTGTTGATCGGCATTGCGGTGTTCTTTGCCACCAAGAAGGGTTTGGGCGATCAAGACCGCCACAGGCGCCTGTCGCCGTTTCTGTTTGCCGCCCTGATTGTACCGCTCTGCGGGTTTTATGACGGGCTATTGGGCCCGGGCGCTGGCAGTTTCTACATGCTCGGTTTTGTGTCGCTGGCGGGCTACGGCATTCTGAAGGCCACCGCTCATACCAAGCTTTTGAACCTTGCCTCCAACGCGGGCGCACTTCTCGCCTTTGCCTTTGTTGCCACGCCCTGGTGGATCACCGGGCTGGGCATGGGTGTAGCACAGATCGCCGGTGCGCGCGCCGGGGCGGCACTGGCGCAAAAACAAGGGGCAAAAGTGATCAAGCCGCTGCTTGTTCTCACCTCGATCATTCTAGCAGCGCGGCTGCTGTGGGACATGGTCTGATTGGCAGATCTTAACCTCGCCCTCATGGTGCAACCGACCACAGACTGGACGCGGCGCGCTGTTGGAACATCTTGAATGTCATCGACAGCGCAAACAGGAGGACAACCCAATGCCCCAGTTCATTTTTGCCTATCACGGCGGCAAGACGCCAGACACACCGGAAGAAGGCGAGAAGGTCATGGCCGAATGGATGGCCTGGTTTGGCAGCATGGGTGATGCCGTCGCGGTGCCCGGCAACCCGGTCGGCATGTCCAAAACGGTAAGCGCATCAGGCGTGGCCGATGATGGCGGCGCCAACCCCCTGTCCGGCTATACAGTGGTGAACGCCGCAGACATGGATGCCGCAACCGAAATGGCCAAAGGCTGCCCGATGGTGGTCAGCGGCAATGGCACGGTAGAGGTGGCCGAGATTATCGAGATGTAGAAAGAAATGCCCGGCCATCTGGCCGGGCCGTCTTGTCAGTTCAGCAGTTCTGCTGCCGGGCGGATAGAGCCGCAATTCATGCCGCGGCGGTTCAGAATGGGCGCGTTCATGTATTTGCGCACCTCCGGGTGATCGGCCTGCAACACGCCCAGACGCACCAGCAGCGCGGCAATGGCGCATTCACTGGCGCGGGTGGCGCCATCGGTGATTTTCAGGGCCACGCCCAGTTTCTTCTCTGGAATGATCGCAACAAACACCGCCTCGGCGCCGGTCTTGATGGCCACATGGCCACCCATGGCACGCATCAGATTTGTGCAGGCGCGGGTCTCACCGGCGACCAGTTCGGGGTGTTTGGTCATCGCATCCACCAGCTGCACCGCCGCCGTTGAGGCCCGGTCAGACCGATCCGAAGCCGAGGCAAACCACGCCATCGCGCGGGCCAGTCCATGCACCGTGGTGGCAAAGTTCGGCGCTGAACAGCCATCGATACCATAGCCGGGACTGTCCTGGCCGGTGACCTCTTCAAAGGCTGAGAGGCAGGCCTGCTGCACCGGATGGCCCATCTCCACATATTCTGGGCCAGCACCCATATGCTGGGCCAGCGTCAGAAAGCCCGCGTGTTTGCCCGAGCAATTGTTGTGGACCTGACAGGGGCTGCTGTCGGTTTTGATCAGCCGGTCCCGTTCAGGAATATCCGCCGGTTCCTGCGTGCCGCAGCGCAGATCGCCATCGCCAAGGCCCAGCTGGTCGAGCCATGTGTTGACCCGGCTGGTGTGGATCGCAGCCCCGTTATGAGAGGCGCAGGACAGCGCCAGTTGCTCAGAACTCAGCCCGTATTTTTCCGCCGCCCCCGAGGTGATCAGCGGCAGCGCCTGAATCATCTTGGCCGAAGAGCGCGGATAGATCACCGCATTCGGATCGCCCCAGAATTCGCGCACCGCGCCATCTGCACCACACACGACCGCGTGGCCCAGATGCAGGCTTTCTAACAGAGAGCCACGCCAGATTTCAGCCATCGAAACCGGTTGCACCATCGAATCACACTCCAAACTTGGCGATTTCCTGCCAATCGCTCTTTCACACGTGGCGCAAACTACGTTAGTGTGCTTTCGTCAGCAAGCGGGCGCAAATGGGGCAGACGGCGAAGAAACGCCGCGCAATGTACTCGCAGCATTGAGGTCGAAGACAGTCTGGAGACGGGACAAATGGCAACGAAATTCGCCCGCATCGCAGCGGGCCTGGTCCTGGCAGGGATGGCCGGCACCACAGCCTTTGCACAGCAAGCCACATCCGCGAACCGCGTAAGCGAGACCGCCGATTGGAGCGTGTATCAGGAAAGCAACCCAACCGAGTGTTGGGTGGTATCCGCGCCGAAAGAAACCGAGAACACCAAGGACGGGCGTGTCGTATCGGTGCGCCGCAGCGAAATTCAGCTGTTCGTCCTGTTCAACCCAACAGACGCGCCCAAAGGCGTTGTCACTGTTACTGGCGGTTATCAGTATGCCAGCGGGTCCGCAGTCGCGATGAACATCGGCGACAAGAAATTCGAGCTGCGCTCGGTTGCGGCGGACGATCCGGCGACCACCAAAATGGACGAGCGGGAATGGGCCTGGTCGGCCTCGGCCGAAGCGGATGCACAGATCATCGCCGCCATGAAAGGTGGGGCAAACGCCGTACTGACTGCCCGTTCGGGTCGCGGCACGCAGACCAAGGACACGTTTTCCCTGAAGGGCTTTACCGCCGCTGTCGAAGACGCCGCAAAGCGCTGCAGCCAGTAAGCCCAAAACCGCAGCCCACACCCAGATCAAACCCCGGCGCCCTGCCGGGGTTTTCGCATTTTTGCAGCTGTCGCCCACCGCCGAGGCGCGGATTCCTTTTGATCCCGGCGAAAACTCCTATATAGAGCCGCATCCACCAGAACAGGACCGAGTCCCCAGCCATGACCGCCAGCGCACCGATCACCCAGGACGTAATGACCCTGCCCCGGAAGTTGCCCGAAGGCGGCAAAACCAATCTTGTGGGGCTGACCCGCGACCAGCTGCGCGAGACGCTGATCGCCCATGGCACGCCGCAAAAGCAGGCCAAGATGCGCAGCGGCCAGATCTGGCAGTGGATCTATCAGTGGGGCAAACGCGACTTTGCCGACATGACCAATCTCGCCAAGGCCTACCGCGCCGAGCTGGAAGAGAATTTTGTCATCGAAATCCCGGAAGTGGTATCGCGTCAGGTGTCCACCGATGGCACCCGCAAATATCTGGTCCGGATTGCTGGCGGCCATGAGGTCGAGGTGGTCTATATCCCCGAGGACGGTCGTGGCACGCTGTGTATCTCGTCTCAGGTGGGCTGCACGCTGACCTGCTCCTTCTGCCACACGGGCACCCAGAAACTGGTGCGCAACCTGACCGCCGCCGAGATCATCGGCCAGGTCATGATGGCGCGCGACGATCTGAACGAATGGCCGGAACCCGGCGCCCCCAAGGATGAAACCCGCCTGTTGTCCAACATCGTTCTGATGGGCATGGGCGAGCCGCTGTATAATTTTGACAATGTGCGCGACGCGATGAAGATCGCGATGGATCCCGAAGGCATCCAGTTGTCGCGCCGCCGCATCACGCTGTCGACCTCGGGCGTGGTGCCGGGCATTGCCCGCACCGCCGAGGAAATCGGTTGTTTGCTGGCGATCTCCTTCCATGCCACCACAGACGACGTGCGCGACGTGCTGGTGCCGATCAATCGCAAGCACAACATCGCCGAGCTGCTGCAAACACTGCGAGATTACCCGCGGGTGTCAAACTCGGAGCGGATCACCTTTGAATATGTGATGCTGGACGGGGTGAACGACAGTGACGAAGACGCGCACCGCCTGCTGAAACACATCGAGGGCATCCCGGCCAAGGTGAACCTGATCCCGTTCAACGAATGGCCCGGCGCACCCTACAAACGGTCCTCGAACAACCGCATCCGCGCCTTTGCCAATATCATCTATCAGGCCGGTTATGCCGCACCGATCCGCAAGACACGCGGCGAGGATATAATGGCGGCCTGCGGCCAGCTTAAGTCGGAAACCGAACGCGCCCGAAAGTCGAAAAAGCAGATCGAGGCAGAAGCGGGCATTCCGGTCCCCCCATCCAGTTAAGACCCTGTGTCGCACAAAGGATCCAACGGGACCCATTGCTTTTCGCAATGGGTTTCGTCGTTTTTTAACCTTCTCAGTCGATCTTGGTTGATGGATTGGAAGGGGTAATGACGTGCAAAGACTGAGTTTGGAACAAAGGGCACTCATTCTCGCTGACTTTGACACGATCGCCGACAATCTGGAGTTGGTCATTGCAGAATTCTACCGCCGCCTTTTTGAAACCGCCCCCGACGTCCGCGGATTGTTTTCTGCAGATCCGGGTGGGCAGTATGAAAAGATGCTACGCTCTCTGGAATTCCTGATCGAGGCACTGGACCGTCCCCAAACGCTGCGGGACTATGCGCTGGAACTGGGCAATGTGCATGTCAATCTCGGGATGACATCGGAACATTTCCGCCTCTTTGTGCCGACCTTCATTGCCGCAGTGCAGGCCTATAGCTCTGACTGGAACCCACAGCAGGAAACGGCATGGCAGCTCTTCCTCGAAGATGTCTCAAACCTGATGGGCTTTGCGATCAGCGACTGATGCAGTGGGGCAACAGGCACCTGCTGCCTCATTCTTTCCACAATCCCGGTAAAAAGACGCCATCTTGAACGATCAGTTTCTAAATCAGAAACAGTCGTTCCAGAAGGAATTCGAAAATGACCCGAGCAGACATGACCACCGCAGTAATCGATGCAGGCGTTCTGAGCCTGATCAAGGATGAGCGCGAAAAAGCGCTGAGCGCACGGGAATGGAAATTCCGCCTGCGCGGCTATGGCTTTGCGGTGAAAGACGTGGATGGCGGCCAGATGCTGACCCGCCTGCCCCATGGCACTGAACTGGGTGTGCTGCCCGCCGATTTTGCTTGAACCGACGGGCCAGCCAGTGTCCTAGCGTTCGCGGCCCGGAAGGCTGTCGCGCGGCGGGGCCGGTTCCCAGTTTTCGATCAACTTGACCGCCTCTTCGGCGGTATCAACAAAGCGGAACAGGTCCAGATCCTGCTCTGATATGGTGCCGGCATCGGCCAGCGCCTCCCAGTTGACCACCTTCTCCCAGAAGTCCTTGCCGAACAGCAGGAAGGGCACGCGCTCCATCCGGCCGGTCTGGATCAGGGTAAGGCTCTCAAACAACTCGTCCAATGTCCCAAAGCCACCGGGAAACACCGTGATCGCGCGGGCGCGCATCAGGAAGTGCATCTTGCGGATGGCAAAATAGTGGAAATTGAAGCTGAGATCTGGCGTCACATAGCCATTGGGCGCCTGTTCATGCGGCAGCACGATGGACAGGCCGATGGAATGGCCGCCGGCATCCATGGCACCGCGATTGCCTGCCTCCATCACGCCGGGGCCACCACCGGTGACTATCACATTCTTGCGGCCACCGCTCTTCAGTGACTCCTCGGTCATCAGCCGGGCAAAGTCACGCGCCTCATCATAATAGGCGGACAGTTCCGCCAGCGTCTGCGTACGGGCGCTGTCCTTTTTGGCCGGCTCCGGAATGCGCGCGCCGCCAAACATCACGATGGTGCTTTCGATACCCTTTTCATCCAGCATCAGCTGCGGCTTGAGCAGTTCCAGCTGCAGGCGCACCGGGCGCAGTTCCTCACGGCAGAGGAATTCTTCGTCCGCAAAGGCCAGCGTATAGGCGGGCGAACGGGTCTGCGGGGTGGACGGCACATGTTCGGCGCGGTCCCGGTCGGAATGGGCGTCGCGGAACCGGCTGTGGCGGTCTTCTGTCATGAGAACTCCTGCATCACTGGTTTTCTGTCAGCCTAGCGGCTGGGATCGGTGAACACTAGGCACAGGGGTGTGAAGAATGTTTGCCCTGTCGCCGGGTGTTCGCGCTGCGGCTGGCAGGGCTTACCACTGGTGCCAAGGCAACATCCCGGTACCTCCTGTTGGGGCGAGGGTTGCGGGGCTGCGCCGGTCTGCTATCCACAACCCCAATGAGTGCCACAATATCCGATACCATCTACCGCGCCCTCAGTCGCCGGATCATCACCGGCGCACTGACAGGCGGGGAGAAACTGCGCCAGGATCATATCGCGCGGGAATTCGACACCAGCCATGTGCCGGTGCGCGAGGCCTTTTTGCGGCTTGAAGCACACGGCCTTGCGCAATCGCTGCCCCGGCGCGGCATGCGGGTCAGCGAGCTGGAGCCATCGGAAATCCGCGAAGTGGTGGAAATGCGCGTCGCTCTGGAAGTGCTGGCCCTGACCCATGCCGCGCCGCGCATCGGCGCGCCCGAACTGAAAGCCGCCGAAGCCGCGCGGCACGCCTGCGACGCGGCACAGGATATGGAGACCTGGGAAGAGGCCAACCGCGCCTTTCACCGGGTGATTCTGGCCCCCTGCGCCATGCCGCGGCTGCTGGCCTCGATCGATGATTTGCACATCGCCTCGGCGCGGCATCTCTTTGCCCATTGGTCGCGCCAGTGGACCCCGCGCCCAGACAAGGATCACGCGATGATCTGCACCGCTCTGGCCCGCCGCGATGCAGCCGCCGCCTGCGAAATCCTGCGTCGACATCTGCGCCGGGTCAGCTGATCCGCGCGAAACGAACGGCTGAGAGTGTCAAATTGACGGCGCAGCAGCGTTCGATGGCGCAATCTGCACATGACCTGCGGACAGATTGCCGCTATGAAACCTCGAATCTTATTTGACGCCGGAGAGAACGCGCATGTCCAACGCACAGCTGGAAACCGCCATTGAAGCCGCCTGGGAGGCGCGCGACACCATCACACCCGCCACCAAAGGCAAACAGCGCGACGCCATCGAGGCCACACTGCACGCGCTGGACTCTGGCGCGCTGCGGGTTGCTGAAAAGCAGGAAAGCGGTGACTGGCATGTGAACCAGTGGGCCAAAAAGGCCGTACTGCTGGGCTTCCGCATCAAGGATATGGAAATGCAGTCCGGTGGCCCGCAGGGGTCCGGCTGGTGGGACAAGGTCGACAGCAAGTTCCTCGGCTGGGGTGAAGCCCAGTGGAAAGAGGCCGGTTTCCGCGCCGTTCCCAACTGTGTTGTCCGCAAATCCGCCTTCATCGCGCCCGGCGTGGTGCTGATGCCGTCTTTTGTGAACCTCGGCGCCTATGTCGACGAAGGCACCATGGTCGACACATGGGCCACCGTTGGCTCCTGCGCCCAGATTGGCAAGAACGTGCACCTGTCCGGTGGCGTTGGCATTGGCGGCGTACTTGAGCCGATGCAGGCCGGCCCGACCATCATCGAAGACAATTGCTTCATCGGCGCGCGCTCGGAAGTGGTCGAAGGCTGCATCGTGCGCGAAGGGTCTGTGCTGGGCATGGGTGTCTACATCGGCCAGTCGACCAAGATCGTAGACCGCGAAACCGGCGAAGTCATGTACGGTGAAGTACCGCCCTACTCGGTTGTGGTCTCCGGCTCCATGCCGTCCAAAAACGGCGTCAGCCTCTATTGCGCAGTCATCGTCAAGCGCGTGGATGCCAAGACCCGCTCCAAAACCGGTATCAACGAGCTGCTGCGCGACTGATCGCTGCCACAGTTGTTAAACACAAAGAAACCGCGTCCCTGTCCGGGGGCGCGGTTTTTGCTTTTGGTGCGGTGAGAACCGGTGCGGCTCAGAAATCGATGGCGATGCCTTTTTTCTCCCAATCACCATAACGGGCCGGGTCCAGACCATCGCGGCCACCCAGTTCTTTGGGCGGCGGCGCCTTTGCGGCCTCCAGCTTGCGGCGCTCTTCGGCTTCGGCCAGGGCACGCTGTGCCGCGGCGGGGATGTCTTTGCGGGTCTGGCTGGTCTCATCGCTCATCGCGGGTTCCTTTATGCTCAGCCCATGATATACGCCCCTGTCCGGCGGGAACAACCCGCCTCTGAACCGGAGCCTGAGATGTCCAAACCCGCACACGCCCCCCTGGATGAGGCCCGCCGCAGCGCGGTCTACCTGCTGGATCAGGTGCTGGGCGAAGGACGGCTGATGTCGGAAACCCTGGGCGCCGGCGCGCTGGAGAAACTGGCGCCCGAGGATCGTGCCCGCGCCCAACGGCTGGCCATGGACACGCTGCGCAGCCTGGAGCGCACCGACCGGATCATCCAGAAACACCTGCGCAAGGCGCCGCCCGTTCACGTGATGAATGCGCTGCGGTTGGGCACCTATGAGCTGTGCCACGGCGGTGCTGCCCACGGCGTGGTCAACGCGCTGGTCGCCATCATCGCCCGCCATCGCCACCACGGGCAGCTGAAGGGCATGGCCAATGCGGTTCTGCGCAAGATCGCGGAACAGGGGCCGGCGGAATGGGCCAAGCTGCGCACGCCGCGCCTGCCCAAATGGCTGCGCAAACCACTGGTTCAGGCCTGGGGCGCTGAGGCCGTTTTGAACATGGAGGCGGTGCAGCACGCAGGCGCACCGTTGGATATCTCGGCCAAACCCGGCACCGATCTGGCCGCTTTGGGCGGTGAGATGCTGGCATCCGGCTCGCTGCGCCTGCGCGATGCGGGGCAGGTCACCGCCCTGCCCGGCTATGAGGCTGGCGATTGGTGGGTGCAGGACGCCGCCGCCGCGCTGCCGGCCAAGATGCTGAACGCTCAGCCCGGTGAAAAGGTTCTGGACCTCTGCGCCGCTCCGGGTGGCAAGACGTTGCAGGTGGCAGCCGCTGGCGCCACCGTGACCGCGCTGGATATCTCCGAAAGCCGCCTTGGCCGTCTGAAATCCAATCTGGAGCGCACTGGGCTGGCCGCCACGACCATTGCCGGCGATGCGCTGGAACATGCCGGCCTCTATGATGCGGTGTTGCTGGATGCGCCCTGTTCGGCCACCGGCACCATCCGTCGCCACCCGGATTTGCCCCACGCCAAGGACGGCAGCGAATTCGGCGCGCTGATCCAGTTGCAGGCACAGATGCTGGTCCATGCATGGTCGCTGGTGAAACCCGGCGGGCGGTTGGTGTTCTGCACCTGCTCGCTGCTGCCGGACGAGGGCGAATGCCAGGTCGAAGACGCGCTGGAAATGTTCGAGGACATGAGCGCCGATAGCGATGCAGCAGCCCTGCCTGGCATCGACCCGGCCTGGATCACCGAAGAAGGTGGTCTGCGCCTGCGCCCCGATTACTGGGCCGAAATGGGCGGCATGGACGGGTTTTACATGGCCTGTCTGCGCAAAGCTGCCTGAGCAGACGCGCCGCTGCCATTGCCCGGTGACTTGCGCGTCGACCCGCGTTAAGGTTCTGCCAAAACGCCAATGCGCGTAAGAGGCAGGCAGCATGTCCTTTTTTGACAGACTCGCGGTTCGCGGGGCACAAGTGAAGAACCGGTATTACGCCTATCGCGCCCAGCGCGAAGAGGCCGCAAAGGGCTTTGTCTATCAGCCCGAACCACGCACCATCGGCTCCTTTGCGCGCGGGCGCCAGCTGGTGGCGGGCAACCTGCTGTTTGCCGGCTATCTGGTCGAATCACAGGACACCGGCCTGTGGGAGGTCGAATCCCCGGAAACCACCTTTGACGCCGAACGCCATGGCTTCGCCTGGCTGGATGATCTTGCCGCCGTTGGCGACAGTGCCGCCCGCGCCAAGGCACAAAAATGGGTCTGGGGCTGGATCGAGGCGCACGGACAAGGTGGCGGGCTGGGCTGGTCGGCAGATCTGACCGGGCGGCGGGTGATCCGCTGGGTCAATCACGCGCTGTTCCTGCTCAGCGGCAAAAGCCGCGAAGAGACCGAGATCTTCTATAAATCGCTGTCCGCACAAACCTGGTTCCTGTCGCGGCGCTGGCAAAGTGCGCGCCCCGGCCTGCCGCGGTTTGAGGCGCTGACCGGGCTGATTTACGCAGGGCTTGCCCTGCAGGGGCGCGAAGAGCTGGCGGACCCGGCGATCAAGGCGCTGGCCGAAGAATGCGAGGCGCAGATTGACAATCAGGGCGGCCTGCCAACCCGCAACCCCGAAGAACTGCTGTCGGTCTTCACTCTGCTGACCTGGGCCGCCGCCGCGCTGCACGAATCCGGACGCAGCGTGCCACCCGCCCATACCGCCGCCATCGAACGCATCGCCCCGACCCTGCGCACCCTGCGCCACAGTGACGGCAGCCTGGCCCGGTTCCACGGCGGTGGCCGTGGTCTGGAAGGCTGGCTGGATCACGCACTGGCGGCCAGCCATGTGGCGGCCAGCCAGACCGATGGGCTGGCGATGGGCTACGCGCGGCTTTCGGCGCGGCGCACCTCGGTTGTGATTGATGCCAGCCCGCCACCGCGCGGACCGGCCTCGGGCAATGGTCATGCTTCGACGCTGGCGTTTGAGCTGACATCGGGCCGGCGGCCGCTGATTGTCAATTGCGGCTCGGGTGAGACATTTGGCCTCGAATGGCGCCGGGCGGGACGGGCAACGCCGTCGCACTCCACTCTCTGCATCGAAGGCCATTCCAGTGCCCGGCTGTCGCAGCCCCAACGCGGCACCGGGTTTGAAGCAATGATCGAGGCGCCGGTTCAGGTGCCTTTTGATCGCACCGAAACCCCTGATTGCGCACGGTTTCAGGGCGGCCACGATGGTTATTCCAGCCAGTTTGGCCTGACCCACGCCCGCACCCTGGACCTGTCTTATGACGGGCGCAGCCTATCTGGCGAAGACATGTTGCTGGCGATGGATCCGGCCGCAACCCGGCGATTTGACCGCGCTATGGCCGCTTTTTCGCAAGAGGGTGTCGGTTTTGACATCCGGCTGCATTTGCACCCCGATGTGGACGCAGCCCTTGACTTAGGCGGCGCGGCAGTATCCATGGCGCTCAAGAGCGGGGAAATCTGGGTTTTCCGTCACGACGGGCTGTGTGAATTGAAGCTCGAGCCCAGCGTCTACCTGGAAAAGACCCGCTTGAAGCCGCGTGCGGCACAGCAGATTGTCCTTTCGGCGCGGGCCAGCGAACATAAAACCCGCATCCGCTGGACACTCAGCAAGGCGAAAGAGACCGCCGACGCTGTGCGCGACTTGAACCGGGATGACCCGGAGATCTTTGACTGAGCCCTAGAGGACCGCGCTGACCATGACCGACCTGCACCCCATCCGCCGTGCACTGCTTTCCGTATCCGACAAAACCGGCCTGATTGAGCTGGGCCAGGCGCTGGCTGCGCGCGGTGTTGAACTGCTCTCCACCGGCGGCTCTGCCAAGGCCCTGCGCGATGCGGGTCTGGACGTCAAAGACGTGGCCGAGATCACCGGCTTTCCGGAAATGATGGACGGCCGGGTTAAAACCCTGCACCCGATGGTTCACGGCGGCCTGCTGGCCCTGCGCGACAATGATGGCCACGTGGCCGCGATGCAGGAACACGGCATCGGCGCGATCGACCTGCTGGTCGTCAACCTCTACCCGTTTGAATCCACCGTTGCAGCGGGTGCCGACTATGACACCTGCATCGAGAACATCGACATCGGCGGCCCGGCGATGATCCGCGCCGCATCGAAGAACCACGGTTTCGTCAATGTGGTGGTCGACGTCGAAGACTATGATGCCCTGCTGGCCGAGCTGGACGGCAACGACGGCCAGACCTCTTATAAATTCCGCCAGTGGCTGTCGCAGAAGGCCTATGCCCGCACCGCCGCCTATGACGCCGCCGTGTCCACATGGATGGCACAGGCGATGAAGCAGGAAGCGCCCAAACGCCGTGCCTTTGCCGGTGAACTGAAGCAGACCCTGCGCTATGGCGAAAACAGCCACCAGAAAGCAGCCTTTTACACCGACGGCACCAACCGCCCCGGCGTGGCCACCGCGGTGCAGCTGCAGGGCAAGGAACTGTCCTACAACAACATCAACGACACCGATGCGGCCTACGAGCTGGTCGCCGAGTTTGACCCGGCCGAGACCGCAGCGGTTGCCATCATCAAACACGCCAACCCCTGCGGTGTGGCGCGTGGCGCGACCCTGGTTGAAGCCTACCAGAAGGCTTTCGACTGCGACCGCACCTCGGCCTTTGGTGGCATCGTGGCCCTGAACCAGCCGCTCGACGCTGAGACCGCCACCAAAATCGTCGAGATCTTTACCGAAGTTGTGATCGCCCCCGGCGCGTCTGATGAAGCAAAAGAGATCTTTGCCAAGAAGAAGAACCTGCGCCTGTTGCTGACCGACGCGCTGCCCAACCCGCGCGCAGCCATCACAGCCTACAAGCAGGTGTCTGGCGGTGTTCTGGTGCAGGACAAGGACGTTGGCTATGTCGGCATGGACGATCTGAAGGTTGTCACCGAAAAGGCACCGTCTGATGAGCAGATGCAGGACTTGCTGTTTGCCTGGAAGGTCGCCAAGCACGTCAAATCCAACGCCATCGTCTATGTCAAAGGCAGCGCCACCGTCGGCGTCGGTGCCGGCCAGATGAGCCGCCTGGACAGCGCCAATGTTGCCGCTTCCAAGGCGCAGCGCATGGCCGATGAACTGGGCCTCGAGGCCAGCCTCGCCAAGGGTGCGGCCGTTGCTTCGGACGCGTTCTTCCCCTTTGCTGACGGTCTTCTGGAAGCGGCCGCTGCGGGTGCCACCTGCGTCATCCAGCCCGGTGGCTCGATGCGCGACGATGAGGTGATCAAGGCGGCCAATGATGCAGGTCTGGCCATGGTCTTTACCGGCATGCGCCACTTCCGCCACTAACGAAGGCCGTTACAACATGAATGCACGCTGGATGTTCTGGGCCGCTGCGGCGGCCCTCGGGCTCGATCAGATCAGCAAGTATCTGGTGGTGTTCGCAATGGATCTGGCGCGCATTCGCGCAATCGATGTGCTGCCGCCGCTGCTGAATTTCCGCTACGGCGAAAACACCGGCATCAACTTTGGCCTGTTTGGCGATGGCGGTGAGGCCTCGCGCTGGATTCTGGTGGTGTTTTCACTGGCTGTCTGTGTGGCGGTGGCTGTCTGGGTGCGCCGGTCGCACCCTTCGGCCATCATGCAGGCCTCGGCCGGTTTGGTGATCGGCGGCGCCTTGGGAAATGTCGTTGACCGGCTGCTCTACGGCTACGTTCTGGACTTTTTGAACATGTCCTGCTGCGGCATCAACAACCCGTTTGTTTTCAACGTGGCCGACATCTTTATCTTCGCAGGTGCTGCCGGGCTGATCCTGTTCGAAGGAAAGGCTAAAAAGGCCTCGTGACGCGGCCTCGCGAATGCGCTAAGAAGCCACTTAACGAGCTACCAAAGGCAGGAGTGAGGGACTATGCGGATTGCGCTGGGTGTGATTGTGCTGAGTGCAGCTGTCGCCGTTTCAGGCTGCAGCAAGAAAGGTCTGCGTGAACTGCAGTCCCCGCTGAATGGACCGGACGAATTCCTCGTCATGCCTGCCAAAGAGCTGACCCAGCCGGAAAACTATGCGTCCCTGCCCGCCCCGACGCCGGGCGGCAGCAATATCACCGATCAAAACCCGCTCGGTGATGCAGTGACAGCACTTGGCGGCAAGCCTTCGGCGCTTGCGGCATCCGGCAGCGCCGTGCCTTCGGGCGATGTCGCCCTGGTGACCGCCGCCAGCCGTTACGGCGTGTCGCAAGACATCCGCGCGACCCTGGCAGCCGAAGACGCTGAATTCCGCCGCAAAGAGGCACGCACCGCAAATATCAAACTGTTCCCGGTTGATCGCTACGCGGATGCCTACAGAAAACAAGCACTGGACCCCTACGATATCAGTGCCCTGTGGCGTAAACGCGGTGTCGCAACACCGACGTCACCGCCCGAACAGCGGTAATCCGCCTCACAAAATCGACATCCGCCTTGCAAGCGCTCCGCCGGGGCGTAGGTTGAGGGCACGCAACCAACGGTCGCGTGCGAAATACAGGCATGAGCAGACCGGCCCAAAGCCGGTTCAAAGGAGGGTGTATGATCCATAGGTTCCTGACCGCAGGGGCGGTGGCGCTGATGGCAGGCACTGCCATGGCGCAGAGCGATGGCGAAATGGTGACAACATTCACCCTGTCCAACGGCATGGATGTCGTGGTTGTCGAAGACCACCGCGCGCCGGTGGTCCAGCAGATGGTCTGGTACCGCATCGGATCCGCCGATGAACCGGTCGGCCAGTCCGGGGTGGCCCATTTCCTTGAACATCTTCTGTTCAAAGCCACGGACAATATGGAATCGGGCGAATTCTCCGCCACCGTCGCCGCCAATGGTGGCCAGGACAACGCCTTCACCTCCTTTGACTATACCGCCTATTTCCAGCGCGTCGCTGCCGACCGGTTGGAGCTGATGATGCAGATGGAAAGCGACCGGATGGTCAATATCCGCCTGACCGAAGACGATATCGCAACAGAACGCGAAGTGATCCTGGAAGAGCGCAATCAGCGCACTGACAGCAGCCCGCAGGCGCTGTTTCGCGAGCAGATGCACGCAGCGCAATATCTCAACCACCGCTACGGAGTGCCGATCATCGGCTGGCGCCACGAAATGGAAACGCTGGACATGGAGGACGCGCTGTCCTTCTACGAGACCTATTACGCCCCCAACAATGCGATCCTTGTGGTGTCGGGCGATGTGGACCCGGCCGAGGTAAAACAGCTTGCCGAAACCCATTACGGGGGGATCCCGGCCAATCCCGACCTGCCCGACCGGCTGCGCACTTCTGAACCGCCGCAGACCACCGCACGGCGTCTGGTGATGCAAGACGAACGCATCGCCCAGCCCTATGTGCAGCGCAGCTATCTGGCACCGGAACGCGATGCCGGTGATCAGGAAACCGCCGCCGCCCTATATCTGTTGTCCGAACTTCTGGGGGGCGGTACCACGTCTTATCTGGCCAATGCGCTGCAGTTTGACCAGCAGGTGGCCGTTTACACCGGCGTCTTCTACAATGGCCTGTCGCTGGACGACACCACCTTCAGCTTCCTTGTTGTGCCCTCTGAAGGCGTCACACTGGAAGAGGCCGAGGCTGCGCTGGATGCCACCTATGCCCGCTTTCTGGAGGACGGCGTCGACGCGGAACAGCTGGAGCGGATCAAGCTGCAGCTGCGCGCCTCTGAGATTTACGCCCGCGACAACGTGGACGGCATCGCCAACCGCTATGGCCGCGCGCTGACCTCTGGGTTGACCATAGAGGATGTACAGGCCTGGCCCGATGTGCTGCAGGCGGTCACCCCCGAACAGATCATCGCGGTCGCCAAAGAGGTGCTACACCCCGGTGCCTCGGTCACCGGCTATCTGATGAAAGAGACACCGGCCGAGGAGATCACCCAATGAAGGCGCTGAAACTGATCACCGCTGCGCTCACCGCCTGGGTTCTGGCAGGCCCGGCCATGGCCGAAGTTGAAATTCAAGAGGTGACCTCCCCCGGTGGCATCACCGCCTGGCTGGTCGAGGAACCCTCGATCCCATTCACGGCACTGGAGCTGCGGTTTCGCGGCGGCACCTCGCTTGACGCGGCGGACAAACGCGGCGCCATCTACCTGATGAGCGGCCTTCTGGAGGAAGGCTCGGGCGAGATGGGGGCGCAGGACTATGCCCGCGCACTGGAAGGGCTGGCCGCATCCTTCAGCTATGATGCCAGCAAGGACACGCTCAGCATCTCCGCCCGCTTCCTCAGTGAAAACCGCGACGAAGCCATGGCGCTGCTGCACCAGACCCTGCATGCCCCGCGCTTTGATCAGGACGCGCTGGATCGGGTGCGCGCGCAGGTCTTGTCCGGGCTCAGGTCAGACGAGAAAGACCCCAACGACATCGCCGGCAAGGCCTTCAACGCCATGGCCTTTGGCGATCATCCCTACGGATCCTCCGGCAAGGGCACGATCGACAGCGTTGGCGCCCTGACCCGTCAGGATATGTTCGAGGCCCACGAGGCCGTCTTTGCCCGCGACCGGCTTTATGTGGGTGCGGTGGGCGACATCACCCCGGAGGAGCTGGGTGCGCTGCTGGACGGGCTTCTGCTGGATCTTCCGGAAACAGGCGCCGCCATTCCGGGCCCGGCCGTGGTGACAATCAGCGGCGGCAATTCGGTCATTGATTTTCCGACGCCGCAGTCTGTCGCCATCTTTGCACAGGCTGGCATTGACCGCGACGACCCGGATTTTTTCGCCGCCTATATCATGAACCAGATCCTTGGCGGCGGATCGTTTGAATCCCGCCTGATGACCGAGGTGCGCGAAAAACGCGGGCTGACTTACGGCATCGGCTCTTATCTGGTGCCGCGCGATCTGGCAGCGGTCTATATGGGCTCTGTGGCTTCAGCCAATGGCAAAATCGCCGAGGCGGTCGAAGTGATCCGCGCCGAATGGCAGCGCATGGCGGATGAGGGTGTAACCGCGCAGGAGCTGCAGGATGCCAAGACCTATCTGACCGGCGCCTATCCGTTGCGGTTCGACGGGAACGGGCAGATCGCGTCCATTCTGGCCGGCATGCAGATGCAGGCGCTGCCGATCGACTACATCGCCACGCGCAACGACAAGGTGAATGCGGTGACGCTGGAAGAAGTGAACGCCTTTGCGGCGAAATTCATGGCCCCTGAGGATCTGCACTTCACCATTGTGGGCCGCCCTGAAGGGATCGAGGCGACCTCAAACTGAGGCACCCAAAAGTCCCGCAGGACTTTTGCCAAAGAATTGGGATTTTCTTGCAGGCGGGCTGTTCAGGCCCGCCTGATCTTTATTCGCCGTAGGGCACCCAGATGTTTTTCACCTCGGTCGCGGCCTGCAGGAAGCGTTTGCTGTGATCCTGTGACCAGTCCAGTGACTGACCATTGTTGACCCATGTGCGTTTGAGATTGCTGGCCGAGGCGGCCTCGATCACCTGCGATACATCAGAAGATGAGAAGCTCCAGACCGCGTCCACGTTCATGTGTGCGCCCAGCGGTTTGGCCAATTCAGACTGGTCACCGGTCAGGATGTTCACCACCCCTGCAGGCACATCCGATGTTTCCAGCACCTGATAGAAATCAGTGGCCGCCAGCGGGTAGGCTTGCGAGGCCGCCAGCACCACGCGGTTGCCCATGGCAATGGCCGGCGCCATGGCTGACACCAACCCCAGCAGAGGCGCCTCATCAGCGCAGAGCGCGCCGATCACACCAACCGGTTCCTTCATCGCCAGCGCCACCCCGCGGATCGGCACGCCGTGCACCTGACCGTCGTATTTGTCAGCCCAGGCTGCGGCGGTGAAGAGACGCTGGATCGAGGCCTCAACCTCTGCCGCGCCGCCTTTCTTGCCGGTCATCGCATCGATGCGATGGGCGAATTCATCGGCGCGGGCCGACAGGTTCTCACCAATGTAATAGAGGATCTGCGCGCGCAGATGGCCGGTGGTCTTGGACCAGCCCTTGGCGCCTGCCGCAGCCTCAACCGCGTTGCGCACATCCTTGCGGTTCGCCAGCCCCACATGACCCAGCAGCGCGCCGGATTTGCCGTAGACACCGCGCGAATAGCCGCTGTCAGGCCGGGCCTGTTTGCCGCCGACATACATCTTGGCGGTGCGATCCAGCGGATCAGCGGGCGCGCCATTGCCCTCGAAGGCTTCGATCCGCGCCAGCGATTTGGTCTTGCCCTTGGGGCGGGTATAGGCGCTGAGCCCTTCCCAGCCGCCTTCGCGACCAAAGCCGCTTTCGCGCACGCCACCAAAGCCGGCAGCGGCGTCGAACATATTGGTGCCATTGACCCAGACCACACCGGCAACAAGTTTCGGCGCGATATCCAGCGCCAGATTGACGTTCTCGGTCCAGACCGTGGCCGCCAGCCCGTAGCGGGTGTTATTGGCCAGCTCAACGGCTTCAGCTGGGGTGCGGAAGGTGCAGGAAACCAGCACCGGGCCAAAGATCTCTTCCTGCATCAGCGTATCTGCCGGGGTCAGCCCTTCGATCAGGGTCGGCGGATAAAAACAGCCCTGAGCAGGCATCTCGACCTTGGCCTGATGCATCTCTCCGGCGGTATTGGCGGCGACCATGGCCGAGATGGCCGTCAGCTGCACGGGATCAACCACGGCGCCCACGTCGATGCATTTATCCAGCGGGTTGCCAATGCGCAGCTTGTCCATCCGCGCCTTCAGCTTGGTGTGGAAACGTTTAGCCACGCCTTCCTGCACCAACAGGCGCGAGCCGGCACAGCAGACCTGACCCTGATTGAACCAGATCGCATCCACCAGACCCTCGACTGCCGAGTCAATGTCGGCGTCATCAAAGACGATGTAGGGCGACTTGCCGCCCAGCTCCAGCGTCAGCGCCTTGCCGCTGCCTGCGGTGGCTTCGCGGATGCGGCGCCCGACGGAGGTGGAGCCGGTAAAGGCAATTTTGTCCACCTCGGCGGCGACGATCATTTCGCCCACGGCACCATCACCGGTGACGATATTGACCACCCCCTTGGGCAGACCTGCCTGACGGCAGATATCGGCAAACAGTAGCGCGGTGAGCGAGGTATACTCGGCAGGTTTCAGCACCACGGTGTTGCCCATGGCAATCGCAGGCGCGACCTTCCAGGCCAGCATCAGCAGCGGGAAGTTCCACGGGATGATCTGGCCACAGACACCTAGTGCTTCGGCCTCGGGCAGTTCCGCTTCCATCAGCTGGGCCATGCCTGCGTGGTAATAGAAATGGCGCTGCGCCAGCGGAATGTCGATGTCGCGGGCCTCGCGGATCGGCTTGCCGTTGTCCAGCGTCTCCAGCACCGCAAACAGGCGGGAGTGTTTCTGCAGCAGGCGGGCAATGGCGTAGAGGCATTTTGCGCGGCCCGGACCGCCCATCTTTTCCCAGCCGGGCTGCGCCGCGCGCGCCGCTTTCACGGCGGCATCCACATCATCTTGCGTAGCTTGGCTCAGCGTTGCCAGCACCTCACCCGTGGCCGGGTTCTTGCTGTCGAACCCATCGCCGGGGGCGGTAAACTCGCCATTGATGAAATGGCCGAAACGGTCGCCCTGATCAACCAGCCAGGCCAGTGCTTCTGCGGCGCTTTCCGGGGCGGGGCCATAGTCCATGGTCTCAAAAATCTCTTTGACAGTCATGATGTTGTCCTTGTCTGGGCTCCGCCCGTTCAGCCCATTGCGTGCCGGTAACCGGCGGAATAGGCGCCGGTCAGGTGGTGTTCCAGCTGGCGTTCGATATCGCCCAGCAGGGACGAGGCGCCAAAGCGGAACAGGTCCGGCTGCAGCCAGCGGTCGCCCAATTCTTCCTTGATCAGTGCCAGATAGACCAGCGCATCCTTGGCCTTGGAAATCCCGCCGGCGGGTTTGTAGCCGACACGGTATCCGGTGCGGTCATAATAGTCGCGGATGGCGCGGATCATCACCAGCGTCACCGGCAGGGTCGCGTTGACGCTTTCCTTGCCGGTCGAGGTCTTGATGAAATCCGCCCCGGCCATCATGCAGATCAGCGAGGCACGTGCCACATTGCGCAAGGAACCCAGCTCGCCCGTGGCAAGGATCGCCTTTACATGAGCGTTGCCACAGGCCTGACGAAAGGCCTTCATCTCATCATACAAGGCCTGCCAGTTGCCGGTCAGCACATGGCGGCGCGAGATGACAATGTCGATCTCCTCGGCCCCGGCTTTCACGCTTTCCTCAATCTCGGCGATGCGCAGATGGAAAGGCGACAGGCCGGCCGGAAAACCAGTGGACACGGCGGCGACTGGAATGCCAGTGCCCTTCAGCGCCCTGACAGCCGCCGGGATCATGTCGTGATAGACGCAGACCGCACCGGTGGTCAGACCCTCCATACCAAGGTCGGCCAGCATCTGGGCACGCACAGGTTGGGCCGCCTTGGCGCAGAGGCGACGCACGCGTCCCTCAGTGTCATCGCCGGACAGGGTGGTCAGATCGATGCAGGCGATGGCCTTCAAGAGCCAGGCGGCCTGATAGTCCTTTTTGACACTGCGCCGTCCGGGCAGCGTGGCACAACGGCGTTCAATGGCCGAGGTATTGGCCTGGACACCGGCCACCCAATCCAGATCCAGCGCCATGCCGGGATTGCGCGGTTCAGTGACCTGCGGCAACTGCGCGGTCTGGTCTGCGGTTTGGCTTTCCATAGATGAAATCCCTAAATCTCCGGGTCAGAAAGTCGCATGCGGGTGATGCCTTGGCAATGGGTCTACAGGGGTAAACACCGTCATTTTTGACCGTATGGACAAAAATTTACGCCCCCTTATTGAGAATAATTCGCAATTGCATTGACGAAGTTGAGAATCGTTCGCATATTGAGGTTAACAACGAATCTCTTGCAGGAGGACTCCGTTCATGCGGATCCGTCACTTTGCCCTCGCGGCGCTGATGATTGTTATGGCGCTGCCGCTGGCCGCGACCCGTGCGCTGGCCGAAGCCCCGATGAAGGTGGTTGCCACCACCGGGATGATCGCTGATGCCGCCCGTCAGGTCGGCGGTGATCTGGTCGAGGTCAAAGGCCTGATGGGGCCGGGTGTTGACCCGCACGCCTACCGTCAGACCCGCAGCGACATCGTCGCCATGACCCGTGCCGATCTGGTGCTCTGGCACGGGCTGTACCTTGAGGCGCAGATGGAAGGCTTTTTCCACGATCTGGAACGCAAACGGAATGTGGTCGCCGTGGCCGAAGGTGTCGACAAATCCCTGCTGCGCGCCCATGACGATTATGCCGACAAGTATGACCCCCATGTCTGGATGACCCCCGCCCTGTGGAAAGAGGTTGTTGTTGAAGTTCAAAAAGCCCTGACCGCCACCCGCCCCGAGGCAGCTGAGGTCTTTGCCGCCAATGCAACGGCCCATCTGGCCGAGCTGGACGCGCTGGTCGCCTATGGTCAGGCCACCGTAAAACACGTCCCCGAAGCCACCCGCGTGTTGGTTACCGCTCATGATGCCTTTGGCTATTTCGGTCGTGACTACGGGTTTGAAGTGATGGGCATTCAGGGCATTTCCACCCAATCCGAGGCAGGCCTGAACCGCATCGGTGAGCTGGTCGACATCCTTGTTGAGCGTCAGATTACGGCCGTTTTCGTCGAAAGCTCGGTCTCGGATCGCTCTATGCGGGCCCTGATCGAAGGGGCTGCGGCACAAGGCCACAAGGTCGAGGTCGGCGGTGAGCTGTTTTCGGATGCAATGGGCGCCGATGGCACTTATGAAGGCACCTATATGGGCATGCTGGATCACAACATCACCACCATCGCGGGTGCTCTGGGCGCGGATGTGCCGGACCGTGGCATGGCGGGCAAACTGTCGGCGGGGTTCTGAGCGATGCTGGAACTGGCAAGCAATCTGGGCCAAGCCCCCAAAGCCGAGGATCTGTCCAAAAGCCCGCTGTCGATCCGCGGTCTGACGGTCTCCTACGGGCAAAAGCCTGCGGTGTTCTCCGTCGATATGACCGTTGAGGCCGGCAAGATGACCGCCATCATCGGCCCCAATGGTGCCGGTAAATCCACCATGCTGAAAGCCGCGCTTGGCATCGTGCCGCCGGTCTCGGGTCAGGTGCAGGTCTTTGGCCGCTCGCTGGACGAACAGCGCGCCCGTATTGCCTATGTTCCGCAGCGCGCCAGCGTGGACTGGGATTTCCCCACCCGCGTGATCGACGTGGTGCTGATGGGGCTCTACCGTGAATTGGGACTGATGGGCCGGGTGCGTGCCAAACACCGCGCCACCGCCATGGACTGCCTTGCCCGTGTTGGCATGGGCGATTTTGCGGATCGCCAGATCGGCCAGCTGTCCGGCGGACAGCAGCAGCGGGTGTTCCTCGCGCGCTCATTGGCGCAGGGGGCGGATCTGTACCTGCTGGACGAGCCCTTTGCGGGCGTCGATGCGGCAACGGAAAAGGCCATCATCTCGGTCCTGAAATCACTGCGCGAGGCGGGCAAAACCGTGGTCGTGGTGCACCATGATCTGGCCACCGTGAACGACTATTTCGACAATGTCTTCCTGATCAACACCCGCAAAGTGGCCGAAGGCCCGGTGGCAGAGGCCTTTACCGCCGAAACCCTGCAAAACGCCTATGGCGGGCGGCTGGCAACGGCGCAGGTGGATCAGCTGGCCAAAGCGCTGGCCTAGGAAACTCCAACATGCTTCTTGATGCTCTCCTGCTCCAGCTTGGCTACAACGCCACGCTGGTGGCCATCGGTGCGACCCTGCTTGGCATCTCTGCCGGGGTCACCGGCACCTTCCTGTTTCTGCGCAAACGCGCATTGGTGTCGGACGCAGTCAGCCATGCAACCCTACCCGGCGTCTGTATCGCCTTTCTGCTGATGGCCGCGTTCGGCGGTGACGGGCGCAATCTGATCGGGCTCTTGCTGGGCTCGGCGGTTTCGGCAGGCGTCGGGCTGTGGTGCCTCAACTGGCTGACACGCAACACACGGCTTGCAGAAGACGCCGCCATTGGTGCGGTTCTGTCTGTCTTCTTTGGTTTTGGAGTGGTCCTGCTAACCGTCATCCAGACATTGGGTGTGGGCCGACAGGCGGGTCTCGAAGGGTTTCTGCTGGGGTCAACCGCAGGCATGCTCTGGGCCGATGCGATGATCATCGCGGGCGGAGGTGCGGCCACGCTGGTGCTGATCATGCTGCTGCGTCGGCCGATGACGCTGGTGGCCTTTGATCCGGAATATGCCGCCGCGCGTGGCCTCAATGTCAGCCGTATCGATATGGCGATGATGGGGCTGGTGATGGCCGTAACAGTGGTGGGGCTGAAAATCGTCGGGCTGATCCTGATCGTGGCGCTGCTGATCATTCCTGCGGTGACCGCCCGCTTCTGGACTGAACGCTCTGACCGCGTGGTGTTGCTGGCCGGTCTTGCTGGCGGGATCGCGGCCTATATTGGTGCGGCAATCTCGGCCTCGGCGCCCAATGTGCCGACCGGGCCGATTATTGTGCTGATGGCCTTTGCGCTCTTTGCCCTGTCGCTGCTCTTTGCCCCCAACCGCGGCGTGCTGGCCGCGGTGCTGCGCCACCTGCGGTTCCAGCGCCGGGTTCACCTGCGCCAGGGGCTGCTGGCGCTCGCCACCGGGCAGCCGATCTACGAGAAGATGACCCTGCGCCTGTTGCAGAAATCCGGTCTGATGCGCGCTGACGGTGTCGCCACCGAAGACGGCGTTGCCCGCGCCGCCAAGGCCCTGCGCGATGAGAAACGCTGGGAAATCGTGCGCGCCGATCAATCACACGAGGCCGCCGCCGCGCTTTATGATGGGTTGCGCGCGATCGAGACCGTGCTCACCCCGGATCAGATCACCGATATCGACGCCCGTATCGGCGGCCCCAAAGGAGTAGCGTCATGAACGGCGAAGAATTTGTCCCCCTGTCGCTGACGCCGCTGCTGATCGGTGTCTTTGCCGCCGTCGCCTGCGCCCTACCCGGCAACTTTCTGCTGCTACGCAAACAGGCACTGATTGGCGATGCGATCAGCCATGTGGTGCTGCCCGGCATCGTCGTCGCCTTCCTATTGACCGGAGCCATTACCGCCCTGCCGATGATGCTGGGCGCGGCCGGTGCGGCCATTGTTGCGGTGGTGATGATTGAAGCGATCCGCCGTCTGGGCAAGATTGAACCGGGGGCCGCTATGGGCGTGGTCTTCACCACCATGTTTGCCGGCGGTGTGCTGCTGTTGGAGCAGACCGATACTTCGACCGTGCATCTGGACGTGGAACACGCGCTTTATGGCAATCTGGAAAGCCTGATCTGGCTGGATGCAACCGGCTGGTCCTCGCTATGGGATATCGAGGCCCTTGCCGGCCTGCCCGCCGAACTGCCCCGGATGCTGTTTGCGCTGATCGGCGTGGCGCTGTTCATTGCCGTGTTCTGGCGCGCGCTTAAGATTTCGACCTTTGATGAAGGTTTCGCCCGCACGCAGGGTATTCGTGTGGAGGCGCTGGGCATGGCGCTGGTGATCACCGCCGCCGTCGCGGCCGTCGCCGCCTTTGACGCGGTGGGATCGATCATCGTGATCGCCATGTTCATCTGCCCACCGGCCGCGGCGCGGATGATGACCAATACACTGGAAGGCCAGCTGGGCTGGAGCGTTCTGTTCGCCGTAACATCCGCCGTGATGGGCTATGTTCTGGCGGGCTATGGCCCCCTGTGGCTGGGGGCCTATGATGCGGTCAGTGCCGCGGGCATGATTGCCACAGTCTCGGGCGTCATCCTGGCGCTGGCGGCCAAATTCGGCCCCTGCCGCAGCCGCACCGGCGCGCCTGCTGGGGCCTGAACGCAAAATCCCCGGTTCGGCTGCGCCGCGCCGGGGATTTGTTATTCAGAAGCGCGAGATTATGATCTCAGCTCGGCCCAGGCCTGATCATAAAGTGCCTGCGTGGCCGGATCGCATGCCTGCACAAAGACACCTTCGCCGGAACCCGGAACCGGGTTCGCCTCGGGCAGGGTTGCCAGTTCAGGATCAAGATATGCTTCCACGCCGGTCACACCAGCCGAATAGCGGGCATAATTGGTGACGGCGGCGATGTTTTCCGGCTCCAGCATGAAATCCATGAACTTCAGTGCGTTGGCACGGTTTGGCGCATCCTTCAACAGCACGATATTGTCCATCCAGACCAGATAGCCCTGCGCCGGGAAGGCATATTGCAGGCTGGATTTCTCACCGCGTGCCTTGGCGGCATCACCGTGGAACGACATGCTCACATCGACCTTGCCGGAGACCAGCAGATCACGGGAGTTTTCCGTGTCAAAGGAGCTCCAGTTCTGGCTGACTTCTTTCAGCATTGCGCCCAGACCGGCGACCATGCCGGGGTCGGACTGGCACTGAGCGACCCCCAGATGCAGCGCAGCCAGCGCCATCACATCGCCCTGGCTGTCCATCATGTTGATCCGCCCCACCAGTTCAGACGGCGTATCAAACAGGATGTCGGTGGTGTGGATGTGGCCACCGTAAACAGAGGTATCCACAGAGAAAGAAGTCGACCCCCACTGATAGGGAACGGAATGCTTGCGGCCCGGGTCAAAATCGGGGTTCGCCCATTCCGGCGCGATATTGCCCTTGTTGGACAGCTCACCGCTGGCGATGGTGTCCAGCAGGCCTTCGCTGGCCAGGATCGACACCATGTAATCACCGGGGACCGCCAGATCATATGTGCCCATTGCGCCACCCTTCAGGTTCTCGTGCAGCGCCTCGTTGGAATCATAGGTCTCCACTGTCACCTCAACGCCGGTTTCAGCAGTGAATTTCTCCAACAGCTCCTGCGGGATGTAATCGAACCAGTGATAGAGCGCCAATTTACCTTCGGCTGAGGCTGCAGATGCAAGGGCGGTAAGGGCAATGGCGGCAACGCCTGTTTTCAATACGGACTTCATGAATTCTCTCTTCAGTTGGCAGTTCCGCCCTTTCACTAGCAAGAATAAAAAAACAAACCGTAACGGCCATTCACCTTCGATTTCGCGCCAATATAGGGGCCCCGAAGACAGCAGATCCCTCGCCATTCCACCGCCCAAAAGCCTTCGTTCGACGGCTCAGGGTCATTTGTTCCCCTCTTGTTCGAATTGCCGTGGCAGAATCGTCAATACCTGCTAAATTTAGCGGTATGAACACGGCAGACCCCCATATCAGCGATCCCCGCCCCGTTATCCGCCAGTTGGATGACGCTGCGATCAACCGTATTGCGGCCGGTGAAGTGGTCGAACGCCCTGCGTCAGCAGTGAAAGAACTGATGGAAAACGCCATCGATGCAGGCGCCACCCGCATCACGGTTGAAATCGCCGATGGCGGCAAAACCCTGATCCGGGTACGTGACGATGGCTGCGGCATGACGCCTCAGGATCTGCCTTTGGCCCTGTCGCGCCATGCCACATCCAAAATCGATGGCTCGGACCTGTTGAATATTCATACCTTTGGCTTTCGCGGTGAGGCGCTGCCGTCGCTGGGCGCTGTGGGCCGACTGACCATCACCAGCCGTGCGGCCGGCCATGAGGCCGCAACCATTCAGGTATCGGGTGGTGATATGAGCCCGGTAAAGCCTGCCGCCCTCAACCAAGGCACCGTGGTCGAGCTGCGCGATCTGTTTTACGCCACCCCGGCGCGGCTGAAATTCATGCGCACGGATCGTGCGGAAAGCCAGGCGATTGGTGACGTGGTGAAACGGCTGGCGATGGCCGAACCTTCGGTGGGGTTCACCCTGCGCGATGTGTCAGGTGGGAAAACTGGCGGCGGCGATGGCCGGGTGACTTTCCGCGCCGATCCCCTGTCGGGGGATCTGTTTGATGCGCTGCACGGGCGGCTTGCGTCTGTACTGGGCCGCGACTTTGCCGAAAACGCCCTGAAGATCGACGCCACCCGCGAGGGCATTCGCCTTTATGGCTATGCCGCGCTGCCGACCTATTCGCGCGGCGCTGCCGTGGCCCAGTTCCTGTTTGTGAACACGCGGCCCGTGAAGGACAAGATGCTGACCGGTGCTTTGCGTGCGGCCTATTTTGACTTCCTCAGCCGCGACCGCCACCCGGCAGCAGCGCTGTTCCTTGATTGCGATCCGGAAATGGTCGACGTCAATGTGCACCCCGCCAAATCTGAGGTCCGGTTTCGTGATCCGGGTACCGCGCGCGGGTTGATCGTTTCTGCCCTGCGCCACGCGCTGGCCGAAGCAGGCCACCGGGCGTCCTCCACTGTGGCCGGTGCCACGCTGGGCGCAATGCGCCCCGAGGAACCAACCGCCACAGGGGCCGCGCGCCTTTATCAGATGGAGCGTCCCTCGGCTGGCGCGCGCAATGCCTCCTTTGCCGCACAGCGCCCCGATTTTCAGCCCGCCCCGGCCTATCACACCCCAGAGCCGCAGGGTTTCGCCGAATTGAACACCGCCTATAGCGGGCAAATGGTCGAGGAACCGGCGCAGGAACCCGAAGCCGCTCCAGAACAGCTGCCGCTGGGCGCGGCGCGGGGGCAGGTGCATGAAAACTACATCATTGCCCAGACGGCAGATGGTATGGTCATCGTCGATCAGCACGCCGCCCACGAACGGCTGGTCTATGAAAAGCTGAAAGCGCAGATGGGCGAAAACGGCGTTGCCGCACAGGCGCTTTTGATCCCCGAGATTGTCGAGCTGTCGGACAATGACTGCGCCCGGCTGCTGGATGTCTCTGATGATCTCTATAAATTTGGCCTTGGCATCGAAGCTTTCGGCGGAAATGCCGTCGCCGTGCGTGAAACCCCTGCCATTCTGGGAGAGGTGAACGCCGAAGCGATGATCAAAGACATTCTGGACGAGCTGGACGATCAAGGCGAAAGCCAGCTGCTGCAGGCCAAGGTGGAGGCGATCCTCAGCCGGGTGGCCTGTCATGGCTCGATCCGATCGGGACGCCGGATGCGCGGCGAGGAAATGAACGCGCTACTGCGTGAAATGGAGGCCACGCCCCATTCCGGCCAGTGCAATCACGGCCGGCCTACTTATGTCGAATTGAAACTGGCAGATATTGAGCGATTGTTCGGACGCAGCTAGCGATCCGTTTTCGAGAGCAGGCACCAAAAAGAGGGAGAATCCCCGTGCTGACAGACCCAGACCTCCTTCTTTACGCCGCCATCGGCGCCACGGTTGTGGCCGCGCTCTTTTTTGGGCTGTGGCTGTCTTCGCGCCGCCCGGCTGCTGCTGCCCGCTGGCTGGAACAGCAAAACGCCGCGCTAAGCGCCACCAATCAGGCGCTGCAGGCAGATGCGGCACGTTCGGCCAATTGGGCAGAGGAGCTTTCGGCGGATATGGACAGCTTGCGCGCCGCGCATCAGGCGGAAATGGCCGCCCGCATCCAGTCGCAATCCGAATTGCAGACGCTGACCATCCAGCACGAAGCCCGTCTGGAAGAGTTGCGCGGCATGAAGACAGAGCTGGAGCATAAGTTTTCGGCGCTGGCCTCGGGCGTGTTGAAGCAAAACTCGGAAAACTTCCTCAATCTGGTCAGCGAACGGTTTCAGACCCATTCCAAGACGGCCGAAGAGGATCTGACCAAACGCCAGGCTGCCATTGAAAACATGGTGAAACCGCTGGACGAGAAGCTTGGCCATTTTGGTGAGCGCATCAAAGAGATCGAAGCCGCCCGCAACGAGGCCTACGGCGCCATCAAGATGCAGGTGAAACATCTGGCCGATGGGCAGGCAGCCCTTGGTGGTGAGACCCGCAAGCTGGTGCAGGCCCTGCGCGCACCCAAAACCCGTGGCCGCTGGGGCGAGATGCAGCTGAAACAGGTGTTCGAGATGGCCGGCATGTCGGAACATGTCGATTATGACCTGGAAAAATCCATGGGCACCGACGAAGGCCTGCGCCGACCAGATGCCATTGTCCGCATTCCCGGCGGCAAATCCATTGTGGTCGACGCCAAGACGCCGCTCGCGGCCTATCTGGACGCGCTGGAATCCGAAGTGCCAGAAGAACAAACAGCGCATCTGGCGCGGCACGCCCAGCATGTGCGCACCCATGTAAAACAACTGGCCTCTAAATCCTACCAAAGCGTGTTGGGGGAAACGCCGGATTTTGTGGTGATGTTCATCCCCGGTGAAACTTTCGTATCCGCCGCCGCCGAGGCCGATCCGGGTCTGATCGAATATGCGTTTGAGCACCGGGTGCTGATCGCCACCCCGACCACGCTGATGGCGCTGGTAAAATCCATCGCCTATGGCTGGCAGCAGGAAAAGATGGCCGAAAACGCGGTTGAGGTGCAAAAGACCGCCAAGGAGCTTTATGACCGGCTGGCGGTTTTCTCAAAGAACCTTGCCGGTGTTGGCCGGGCGCTGTCATCCTCGGTGGCCAATTACAACAAGGCGGTGGGATCGCTGGAATCCCGCGTTCTACCCTCGGCCCGCAAGTTCGAAGCGATGGGCGTGGTCGCCCAAAGCGGCCAGCTGGAAACCCCGGCGCTGGCAGAAACCGAACCCCGGCAGGTCGCCGCCCTGCTGCCGGAGGATTAAATGCGGATGTTCCTCAGCCGTATGCCGCCGGACACTGAAGAGGCGGCGCTGCTGACAGCGGCATCAGTAGACGCCGAACGCACGGTGGCTCTGCTGCGGATCACTGTTGCGCTTGGCATGATTGCGATGCTGTTCATGGCCATGGAGGGCGTGCCAGACATTGATGAGCAGTATCTGCGGCGCCAGGTCGGGCTCGCCTTTATGACGATGGGGGCTTATCTGGCGCTTGGCACAGCATCGCTCTGGGCGGTGCAGCGCGGGCATTTCCGCCCCTGGATGGTCTGGCCGGTGGTGACGCTGGATTGCCTGTTCCTGCTGGCAAACACCGGGCTGTCACTGGCCAATTCGGATGTGCCGGGGCTGGTTGTTTTTGCCATGCCATCGGTTTGGCTGGTACCGGTCATCCTTGCTTTCGCGGTTCTGCGGTTCAACCCGCTGCTGATGGGATATGCGGCGGCGGTCATCACCCTCGGCCTTATTGCGCTCGCCCTCTGGACCCCTGCGGAAGTGACCGAGGATATCGGTCGGCGCATGCAATTGACCATGCAGACCGCCCCGAACATGATGCGGGTCACGATGATTGCCCTGTCCGGTGTGGTGCTGGTGGCTGCCGCAAGGCACACGCGGGCCCTGTTGTTTCAATCCATTCGCGAGGCACGCCAGAAGGCAAATCTGACCCGCTACCTGCCTGCAAAAATGGCCGGTCGCCTGGCCGGCGGCGGGCTGGATACGCTGCGCGAGGGGCGGCTGGTGCATATGACGGTCCTCTTCATCGACATGCGAAATTTCACCCGCTGGTGCGAGGGCCGTGATCCTGCCGAGGTCAGTGCGCTGATCACCGATTTTCGCAGCCGCGTCCAAACGGCCGCAGATGCCAGCAGCGGTTTGATCGACAAGTTCCTCGGCGATGCGGCGATGGTCCTGTTCGAAGGTCCAAACGGAGCCGCCAGCGCCGTGGACTGCGCCACCCGGTTGCTGGAGGAAATGGACGATCTGGCCCAATCCGCCCGCACCGCAGGGGTCGACCCGGTCACTGCCGGGATTGGCCTGCATTGCGGCGATGTATTTGCCGGCGTGGTCGGTAATACCGACCGGCTGGAGTATTCTGTCTTTGGCGATACGGTGAATATTGCGGCCCGGCTGGAAAAACTGACCCGCGAGGTGGATATGCCGGTGGTGGCCTCGGCCGCAGTGCTGGCTGAAGCCGGAGCAGAGCCCGCGCGCAACGGCTGGACGGCGCTGCCACCGGTGCAACTGCGCGGGCGCAGCAGCGGAGTCGCGATTTTCGGGCGCGGGTCATTCGCAGAGTAACCGCTTTGCCCCAGATCAAAGACGAAGTTGGATTCAGCCCTATCTGTTAGGGATAACTGAAGCGACAGGAGCGTAGCCAATGCTGGAAATCTCTGCCCGCAAAGTGGCCCAGGTGGCCTTGATGGCGCGTGAACTCGGCCGGGCCGAGCGGGAAATGCGCGCCTTTATCGAACGAATGGGGGAAGACGAACAAGCCTCCCTCGTTGCAGTCATGTGGGTCGGACGGGAAAGCTTCTTTGCCGAAGATCTGGCCGAGGCAATCCTGACGGCCAAACAGGAAGCCACCACACCCTGCGCTGACTATCTAATTGGCACCCCGCATCTGGCGGACAATCTGGAAGCCGGCCTAGAGTCGTTGGGCATTTCCGTTCACGACGTGGAAGAGGACGTCCTGGGCCGCTGACCGGCCCGGACGATCAGCGTTTGAACAGCACCTGGCTTTCGTGCGCCCGCAGCGCGGGGCGCGCAGCGGGTGTCTCGGAGAGTTCTTCCATCAGGTCCAGCACTTCGGCGCGCGTTTCACCATCAAAGGACGCAATAGTCTCCGCGCCAGGATGATAGCTTTCGCTGTCCAGACCATTGCCGCGCAGGATCTCGTGACGGTCAAACAGCAAGTGAACATAGGTGACATCCGACCCGTCCGCCTGCTGGCGAATGGTGCTGTCGTTAACCAGATGGCCGGCCTTGACCAGCACCTCTGGCTGACCAAACAGCAGTTCGGCCCGTTCCGAGGTGATCAGCACACGGTGGTTCGGGGACATGGCAATCCGGTCATGGTTGCCCAGCGCGCCAGCCTCAAAGACCACGGGCGCATGGCGGCCCGAAGCCTTGCGCAGGCTGCGACCGGCCCAGCGCAGCGGCTGTAGCCCGTTGTCGCGGGTGGCGACCATCATTCCCGGTTCCAGATCTTCGACCGGCACCGGGCCATCCGCCGTATCGATCAGCGTTCCGGCAACGAAACAGGGCGTGGTTGTCACCTCGACAAAACCGACGTCGGTGTTGCCCTCCTCATCAGCGACTGTGTAGCTGAAAGTGTTGGTTTCGTCGGTGTCTGTATCGTTGAAAATGTCGAATGTGCCGTCGCTGTTCAACGTCACTTCTTCGCCAGTGGCCAGGGTGATCGTATCGCCCGCAAACACTTCCTGACCGTTGATATGGGTGATGGTCAGGCTGCTGCCGGTGGAAGACATGTCATTGCCCAGCACGTCGACATCTTCAATTGTATCGCCATCGATTGCCACAACATCATCGCCCGCAACCAATGCGGTCTGTATCGAATCACCGGCGATCAACAGGTTGGAATCATAGATCCCGTCGCCACCGTCAGCGATCCCGATCTTGATGGTGTTCACCTCGCCCGGATTAACCGGTGCTTTCAATGTCAGGGTCATGGTGAACCCGTCCATCTCGGTGTTGAAATTGTCGTCTTTGTGGCTGTTGTCGATATAGAGGTTTTCGTTGGAGCCGGTGTTGATATTGTCGATGGAAATGTCACCATCACCGATCACCAGCTCAGCCTGAACACCGTTGACCCAGACCCCAACCGCATCGTTGTAGCCTGCGTTCACATATTCAAGATACTCCTCCGACGAGAAGGTGAACTGCATCGTCAGCGTGCTGCCATCCGGAATGAACTCAGCCTCAAAAATCGCGGCGTCATAAGTCTTTACGCCGGCAATCCCCTCCAGGTCGTCATCGCCCGCTTCCTTGTGGTTGGTCGATTTGCTGTTGGAGGTGTTCACATCACCGGAGCTGTTGGTGATATCTATTGCATTGCCCGTGGACAGAATAACCCCGGTGTTGGAGGGGGTGATATCGGGTGCCACGGTATCGCCGTTTGTGTAGATGCCTGAGGCATCGTTATCACCGGTATAGCTGGCGCTCTTGATCTCGATTCCATTGCCGAAGATCGCTTCGGCCATGGCGTCGGCCGAGGCGGTGGTATCGATGGGCAATTCGGAAGCGGTGACCATTCCAAGTATCCTCTATACAGTATTCGGTGGCCCCAATCGCGAGACCGTTGTCCGTTATCTAGGTGCAAAGCCTTAATATCCAGTATTTTCGGCGGAAATGCGGCGAAGCCATAGCTGCATCTTGACCATGCCCGCCAGCGCCCGCTATGGCGGCAGCATGGAAAAGAAGAAACCTTCCCGCCAGCAGGCCTATACACTTGTCGTTCAGATCGGGCGCAAGGACGGCGATGGGCTGCCCGAGGGCGCAACTGGTGCTGCGCTGATGATCTATGCCTCCGGTGTGGACGAGGCCGAAGCGGTGCGTGAAACCGTTGCAATCCTCAAACAGGCGGACACCGCGCCGCTGGATGTAACCGGCTATGGCACATTGGCCGAACGCGAGGCCGAGGGCCACGAGGTTCCCGATGAGGAACGCGCCCTGATGCAGCGCGCAGTGGATGAAAACTCGGTCATCGTCGCACAGATGACACCGTTCTTTGGCGAAGAAGACGCAACGATCCACTGACCGGCATCTGACGGCCGGCTACTGGATGCTGCCAAACCAGCGACGGCGGATGACATCATAGGTGCCATCCTCGCGCATGGTCAGCAAGGCACGGTTCACCTCCTCGACCATGGGCGACCCCGCCGGGAAGGCAATACCGTAGTTTTCGCGCAGGAATGCTGACCCGGCCATGCGCCCGAATTGCGCACCCTCGTGGCTGGTATAATAGCTCAGCACCGGCGCATCAAAGACCACCACCCGCACCGTGCCCTTTTCAAAGGCGTCCAGCAGCGGATCCAGCCCGTCAAAAGCACGATAGCCGATCTCGCGGCGGTCCAGAAAACCGGCGGCGGTTGACTCTGTTATGGTGCCGACCCGCTCTCCGTAGAGATCCTTGACCGAATTCACCGAACCCGAGATCGCCTCGACCGTCATGACGGCGGTGATCTTGGCCACAAAGATCGACACTATAAAGAGTGAGCTGACCACCAGCACCACACCGAACATCCGCCCGATCGGCGTGCGTGGCACCCGCTCCTCAAAGCCGCCGTTGACCACCAGATTGAGCGCCCACCAGAAGGAGGGGAACCAGGCTTCTTTGAGGGGGCGGTCGAAATAGGGCTGGGCGCGGCGCTCCAGGGTCCACATGAACATGCCGCCGCCGACCAGCAGGACAAATGCGGCGGCAATGGCCAGAGCAAGTTCACGCGAAAAGATCGCCCGCAGAACCGAGGGCTGATTGAGGTCACTGGCGGGCACCATGATCTGCAGCCCGCTTTCAAATATCGGCTGGCTGAAATCCATCTGCCGTTCGCGCGCCGCTGTGATCGAGATATTGGCGATAGCCAGATCGGCGGAACCGGCCTGAACCGAAGCCAACATGGTGCCGAAACTGCCATGGCGCTGGATCTCGGGCTGCCAGCCCAACCGTTCCGACAGCTCGTCCAGAAGCTCCATCGAAAAGCCGGACTGTTGGCCGTCTTCTTCCATCGAGAACGGCGGCCGTGTCACTGTCGCTACCGTGACGGACTGTGCCGATGCCAGCGTGGGCACGGCCACCACCGCCAGCAGCACAGCAAATATGAATTGCGCCAAGAATACCCGCATGTATGCCCCCCTAGGCCACGGCACTTTATAGGGATAGCCGCAGAAGCCGCGCAAGATCTCTACGCTCAGGCGACCCTGCGTTCGGCCAAAACCGTTGCGTCAAAGGCGCGCAGAACCGGATAGCGTCCGGGGCCATGTTCCGGCAGCGAGTCGCGATGCGCGGCGGCCAGCAGGCTGGCGGCCAGACGCGGTGCATCGCGGCGCAGTCGGCCAATATGCAGGCTTTCCACCGCCGCACCCGCCGCCATGGGCGCAGCCTGCCCCGGTAGGATGAGCTGCCCATAGGTGACAAAGGCATTGCCGCCGTGGCAGTTGCGCGCCGTCCGGGTGCCGACCAGATGCCGTGCAGGCACCAGAACCGCCTCTTTGCCGAACATGTATTCAACCTCTGAACCGCTGATTTTCAGACGCAGGAACTGGGCCACCCGGATATCCTGCTGAAGCCCGAAATAGGGCGCACGCAACCGGACCGGACCAAAGGAACCAAAGGCAGGGGCGCTGCGAAACACGCTGTGCAGCACCGGCAGGGTCTCGCCCTCATCCGACACCACCAGATCTCCACGGCGCAGCGCCGACAGGGGCTGATAGCCACCGGGTGTCAGGATCGGGGTTTCAGCCGCCAGACCGGGCATTGGCCCCAGCGGCTCTATTCGGTCAGAGGCGGCCATATAGACCACGCCCGGCGCCGTGTAGCGGGCAGGTCCCGCCGCGAGCAGCGCCTCAAGGTCGGCGCATCTCCAGGGTTGCAGATCGGCCAGCAGAACATATTCGGCTTTGCCGTCACCGGGACGTTCCAGCGCCAGCCGCCCCCAGCGACGCGGCGCGTCCCAGGACAAGGACAGGCGCACCAGATCCACGTCACCGCCGTTGTGAACCGCGGAATAGCCGGCCGAGCTCGCATTCAGGGTGCAATGAGAAACCCGGCCGGATTGTTCCAGCACCAGCGTCACGCCGCATCCAGGCACCGATTGCAGCGTCAGCCGCACCGGCCAGCTGCCGGATTGTTCAAACAGCAGGATCGGCTCGGGACGCAGGCTAGCGGACAACCGGGTTTCCAGCACGATGGTGCCACGGGTCAGCAGGGCATCCTTACGTCCCTGTTCACGCGACAGCGGCGCATATTGCGGGCCGCCGCCAGGGTGCCAAATGCCAATCCAGCCCATGCGGTCAAAATCCCGGCGCAGCGGCCATCATCCGGCTTTCATAGCCTTTCAGCGCTGGCCGGACGCTTTGGCTGTACCCAAGCCCTGTGTCCGGGTCCAGCTCGGGGAACAGGCTGCACAACTCGTCGACGACGTGTTGCTCCAGAATGTCCTTGGTCTGCGGCCCCGGCAGAAAGCTCTCGGTGGCCAGCCCTTCGGACCAGACCAGCTGGTGGCTGTCGAACATGATATGGACATAGGTGACGCTGCCACCGGGTTCCTTGCTGACGGTACTGCCGTTCACCAGATCCCCGGCGGCGGCCAGCACCTCGTCTTCGCCGAACAGCAGAGATGCCATGGCATTGCCAACAAGAATGCGGTGCTGCGGCGACACTTTCAGATCGCCATGGTCGCCAAATGTGTTTGCGCGGATCCGAACCGGTGCAAATTTCCCCTCGGCGGCCACCGTGCGGCTGCCCGCCCAGCGGACCGGCTGGGCGCCCGCGTCCCGCGTGGTGACCAGATCGCCCGGCTCCAGCATCTCGACGGGAACCAGCCCGTGCGGCGTGCGGATCCGGGTGCCTGCCGTGAAACAGGGCACCGAGGTCACATTGACTAGACCAGTGTCCGAATTGGTGCCGTCAGTGGCGGTATAGGTAAAGTTGAACTCGTCATCATCACCATCCCCGACCAGCGTCAGGGTACCATCGGCGTTCAGGGTCACCGTCTGGCCAGTGTTCAGCGTGACGGTGGTGCCTGTGGTGGCCGCAACGCCGTTGACGTGGGTGATGGTCAGGGTTGCCCCGGCATCGGCCTCATCATTTGCCAGCACATCGATGGTTTTGCTGCCATCCGGGTCGAGATAGGTCGAATCCGTCATTGCGATGAAATCGGACTGAACCGAATTGGCGGCGATCAGCAGGTTACTGTCATAGCTGCTGTCAGACACATCGGCGATGCCAATGCGGATATCGTTCTCTTCGCCCGCATTGACCGGAATGGTCAGGGTCATTGTGACGGTCAGCCCGTCCATTTCCGTGTTATAGGCGTCGTTGGTATTGTCCAGAAACAGGTTTTCATTGGTGCCCGCGTTGATGTTGCCGGGATCAGCATCGCCATTGCCGAACTCGACATCCACGAACTCTCCGTTGATCCAGACGCCGACGAAATCCTGATAAATCGAATTGGTGTATTCCGGGTATTCTTCTGAGCCAAAGACAAATTGCATGGTGATGAAATCACCGTCCGGAACAAAGGTCACATCCAGATAGGAGGCATCATAGGTCTGGGTGCCCGCGGCCGCATTGAAATCGCTGTTACCGGTTTCACCATCGGTATTGGTCGACTTGCTGTTGGACTGGTTGGACTGGCCTTTGCTGTTGGTGTAATCCGCCGCATTGCCGGTCGAAAAGATCACCCCGGTATCACCGGGCGTGGCACCGGGCGCGAGACTGTCACCGTTGGAATAGATCGCCGAGGAATCGTCGTCGCCGGAATAAGAGGCGGAAACGACTTCGACACCATCCCCGAAAATGGTCTCGGCCATTTCCGTGCCGGTCGCGTCAGTATCGTAGTTCAGTTCGCGTGCTCGGACCATTCTTCTGCCTCGTCTGATACGAAGCACAAGCATCCATGTCCCGGGGCGATCCTCCCGAAACAATTGCGCCGGCTTTGCGCCGGTCATTGGGTGTAGATCCCGCTTTTACGGTGATCTGCTCGGATGCCCTGCCTCGGGACTCACTTTATTAACGGAAGGTTAACGTGAGTTATCCGCAAAAAGCAATCACTTGTCCGGCATTTCATATTCCCGCAGCTTTTGCGTCACAGCCGCCTGGTTTGCACCCGATGCCATTCCGCGCTAGGCCATGGCGAGTATTTTTCGCCGGAGCGCCCCATGTCCCTGACTGACCCAATTCAACTGACCGCTGATCTGATCCGCTGCCCGTCGGTCACCCCGGCAGAGGGCGGTGCACTGGTTTTGCTGGAGCAACTGCTGACCGAGGCTGGGTTCACCTGTGCCCGTGCGGATCGCGGTGGTATCAGCAATCTGTTTGCCCGCTGGGGCGCCAAGGGCCACGCCAAGACCTTTGGCTTCAACGGTCACACCGATGTGGTGCCTCTGGGGGATGAGACGGCCTGGACCATGGCTCCCTTTGGGGCAGAGGTGAAAGACGGTTTCATGTACGGGCGCGGTGCGACGGATATGAAATCGGGCGTCGCCGCCTTTGTCGCCGCAGCCATTGATTTTGTCAAAGACACGCCGCCGGACGGGGCCGTCATCCTGACCATCACCGGCGATGAGGAGGCCGAAGGCATCGATGGCACGCTGGCGTTGCTGGACTATATGGCTGCCGAGGAAGAGGCCATGTCGGTCTGCATCGTGGGAGAACCCACCTGCCCCGACACAATGGGCGAGATGATGAAGATCGGGCGGCGCGGCTCGGTCACGGCCTGGTTCACCGTAACCGGCGTGCAGGGCCATGCCGCCTATCCGCACCGCGCCAACAACCCGCTGAATGCCATCGTGCGCCTGATGGACTGTCTTGCCAGTCGCGAAATTGATAAGGGTACCGATCATTTTGATGCCTCAACCCTTGCGGTAGTCACCCTTGATACCGGAAACCCGGCCACCAATGTGATCCCGGCGCAGTCCACGGCGACCGTGAACATCCGTTTCAATGATCTGCATTCCGGTGCCAGCCTGACCGACTGGCTGCAGGCCGAGGCCGACAAAGTGACTGCGGAATTTGGTGTGACTATTGAGATGAAGGTGAAAATCTCCGGCGAAAGCTTCATCACCCCGCCGGGGCCACTGTCCGCCTTGGTCGCCAAAGCGGTTGAGGCCGAGACCGGCGTACTGCCCGAAATGTCGACCACCGGCGGCACCTCGGATGCGCGTTTTGTAAAAAACCACTGCCCGGTGGTGGAGTTCGGCCTTGTCGGCCGCACCATGCATCAGGTGGACGAACGGGTAGAAGTGGCGCAGATCCCGCAACTAAAAGCGATCTATGCCCGGATGCTGAAGGACTATTTTGCATGACTATCGTAATCAGTGAAACCAAGGATCTGGACGCCTGTCTGGCCCTGCGTTTTAAGGTTTTTGTGGATGAACAGGCCGTTCCGGTCGAAGAAGAACGCGACGCGCTGGACGCTGTTGCCACCCACCTGTTGGCCACCATCGACGGCACGCCCATGGGCACTGCCCGGATCGTCTGGCTGGACGATACCGCCAAAATCGGCCGTGTCTGCGTGCTAAAAGCGACGCGCGGCACCGGCCTTGGCAAGCAGCTGATCGAAGCAGCGGTTGCGGTCGCGGCGGGCCGGAAAGGTATCACCAAGGCCAAGCTCGGCTCGCAGGTTCATGCCATCGGGTTTTACGAAAAGCTGGGCTTTGAGGTCTTTGGCCCGGTCTATCTGGATGCCGGTATCGAACACCGCGACATGGTGCGCGCCCTGACGTGAGGCGTACCCTCATCATCATGGTAAAACAGCCGCGCGCGGGCCGGGTAAAAACCCGGCTGGGCCGCGATATTGGCATGACCGCCGCTGCGTGGTGGTTTCGACATCAATCCGGGAAGCTCATCCGGGAGTTGATCGATCCGCGTTGGAACGTTGTGCTGGCCGTTGCGCCCGACACGGCTATTGGTGCGCGAAACTGGCCCGCTGATGTGAAGCGTTTGGCGCAGGGTTCCGGCACTCTCGGCGACAGGATGGCCCGGATGTTGGCCGCCGCGTCCGGGCAACAAAGGGGGCCTGCCTGCCTGATTGGCGCGGATATCCCCGGAATCACCCGCGCCCATATCGCCCGTGCCTTTGCCACCCTCGGCAATCACGACGCCGTCTTTGGCCCGGCGGATGATGGCGGCTATTGGCTGGTGGGGCTGAAACACCCACAGCGCCAGCCGCCCGGTTTCATGGGCGACGTCCGCTGGTCCTCCGAGCACGCGCTGGCGGATACCCTGGCCACTCTGCCCGGATATCGCGTCGCCCTGACGGATACACTGCGCGACGTGGACACAGGCGCAGATCTTCTCGCGCTCAGCAGCGGCTGAACTGCTTTTCGCATGACCGCGCGCGCGCCCCGTGTTAGGGCGGAAGACATGAGCCGTATTCCTGACAAGGCCGAAATCCTCGACTGGATTTCTGCCAACCCGACCCTCACCACGAAACGCGACATTGCCAAGGCCTTTGGTATCAAAGGGGCCGCCCGCATTGACCTCAAGCGCATCCTGAAGGAGCTGGAGGCCGAAGGGCACCTGCAAAAGCGCAAAAAGACCTACCGCGACCCCGAGCAGCTGCCGCCGGTTTCGGTGCTGCAGGTGCTGGCACCGGATGCGGATGGCGACATGTTCGCCAAACCGCTGGAGTGGCATGGCGAAGGCGTGGAACCCATCGTTCTGGTGATCCCGCGCGCTTCGGACCCGGCCCTGGGGGCCGGTGACCGTATTCTGGCCCGGCTCACACAGGTGCATGAGGTCGACCATAATTTCGAGGCGCGCCTGATCCGCCGCATCGGCACCAACCCCAAACGCGTTTTGGGCATTTTCCGGCAGGGCGCCGAAGGTGGCCGCATCGTGCCGATTGATAAGTCTGCCAGCCATGACTGGATGGTCACCTCGGATGGCACGCTAAAAGCCAAGGACGGCGAGCTGGTCGAGGCCGAACAGGTCGGCCCCAAGGCCCGCATGGGCCTGCCCAAAGCGCGCATTTTCGAACGGCTGGGTGATCCCGCCGCGCCAAAAGCCGTGTCACTGATTGCGATCCACCAGCACGGTATTCCCGATGCCTTCCCCGACAAAGCAGTGGAAGAGGCCGACAAGGCCAAGCCAATGGGCCTGAAGGGACGCGAGGACCTGCGCGACATGCCACTGGTCACCATCGACCCGGCCGATGCGCGCGACCATGATGACGCCTGTTTCGCCCATGCCGACACGGATCCCGCCAACCCCGGCGGCCATGTGATCTGGGTGGCGATTGCCGATGTGGCTGCCTATGTGCGCCCCGGCTCGGCGCTGGACCGCGAGGCCCGCAAGCGTGGCAACTCTTCCTATTTCCCCGACCGGGTGGTGCCGATGCTGCCGGACCGGTTGTCGGGCGATCTCTGCTCGCTGCACGAAGGCGTGCCGCGCGCCTGTCTTGCGGTGCGAATGCAGATCGACGCCCACGGCGAAAAGGTCAGCCACAAGTTTACCCGCGCGCTGATGACCTCGGATGCATCGCTGAACTATCAGGAAGTTCAGGAGGCGATGGACGGCACTCCAAACGCGCGCTGCGCTGAGATGCTGGACGAGGTCATTCGCCCGCTCTACGCCGCCTATACCGCGCTGAAGGATGCCCGCAACCGCCGCCAGCCGCTGGAGCTGGACCTGCCGGAACGCAAGATCGTGCTGGACGACAACGGTGTTGTTGCCTCGGTCAATTTCCGCGACCGGTTGGATGCCCATAAGCTGATCGAGGAATTCATGGTGCTGGCCAATGTCTGCGCCGCCGAAACCCTGATTGCCAAACGCGCACCGCAACTGTTTCGGGTTCACGAGGAACCCTCAAAGGACAAGCTGGACAATCTGCGCGACACCGCCAATGCGGCTGGTCTGAACCTTGCCAAAGGGCAGGTCTTGCAAACCCGCCATCTGAACGTGCTGCTGAACGCCGCCGCTGGTACGGATGATGCCGAGCTGATCAATATCTCGACCCTCAGATCGATGTCTCAGGCCTATTACAGCCCGGAGAACTTTGGCCACTTTGGTTTGGCGCTGAAGAATTACGCGCATTTCACCTCGCCGATCCGGCGCTATTCCGATCTGATCGTGCACCGCTCGCTGATCTCCTCGCATGGCTGGGGCGATGATGGGCTGCAGGCCGAAGAGATCGAAAACCTGGAAAAAACCGCCTCCCATATTTCCGACACCGAGCGCCGCTCGATGATGGCCGAACGCGACACCACCGATCGCTATCTGGCAGCCTATCTGTCGGAACGGGTCGGCAACGAGTTCACCGGCCGGATCAGCGGTATCGCGCGCTTTGGCGCCTTCGTCAAAATGGACGAGACCGGCGCTGATGGTCTGGTTCCGGTGCGCACGCTGGGGCGGGAGTTCTTTCATTTCGATGCCGAGGGCGGCACGCTGATGGGATCCGAAACCGGCATGACAATCTCGCTTGGTCAGCGCGTCACCGTGCGACTGACGCAGGCAGCGCCAGTCACCGGCGGGCTGGAGCTGGAGCTGCTGACGATCGACGATAAGGCCCTGCCGCGCGGCCGCCGCAGTCCGGCGGGCCGCACCGCCAAGCGCAAGTCGGTGAAATCAAAGCGCAAGAAGGACAAGATCAAACGCACGGTTGAACGGCGCCGCAAATAGGGGCGCCGCCCCCGGTCCTGCGGGCCTTCCCCGGGGATTCTTCTGGCAAGAGGGAGTGCGGATCGCTGCGTCAAACCGACAGCGGTTTGCGGATCTTATAGGTGAGCGCGCGGCGGATCAGCCAGCCGTGGCGCAGCGGTTCGATGTCGCGCGCGTGATTGAACAGCAGGGCGCGGGTGCCATCCAGACGATCCCACGCCGGGTATGCGGTGATGTATTCGGGGATCAGGCGGCTCTGGCAATGCACAAAGAGCGCAAAGCGGGCATCCTTATGGGCGCCAAGGCGGATGGTGCTGCCTAACTTCGTCTCAGGTGTCAGATAGGCGGGCTGCCCCCAGCGCAGCGCCTCTTCGATCCGGCCCGTTTCCGGCGTGTCGGCGGCGATCTCAAAAATCAGATCGCGCAGAAGGAGGAGGCCCTTGCGGGCCTCCGGATCAGGCAGATCAAACGCCCGTTCAATATCAGGACTGGCAAATGCCGGGATCATCACGCGTATCCTTTGCAACCTGACAGGAGCCTAGCAATCGCAACACGCGGCGTCACGCGGCCACAGCTTCGGGCATCTCCAGTGGCAGGGTCGCCGCGACGCGATTCGCATAGGCCTGCAGTGTCGGGTGGGACTGGGCAAGGGCCACAACCTCCGGATCTGCGGGGCTGCGTGACAGCGCTTCGATCATCGGCGCGGCGGAACAGTCTGCTGCGGTGAGCTGCGTGCCAAACAGAAACGGCTGATCGCCAAGGCGTGTTTCCAGCGCCGCGAGATCCTGTTTCAGACGCAGCAGTCGTTCTGCTTTGTCGAACCGGGTGATGCCGAGGAAATGCAACCCTTGTTGCAGCCGATCGCGGACCTGCAGCGCAATTGAGTCCGGTGCCATGGCCAGAATGGAGCTGCGCAGCTGCTGCCAGCCCTCTTCGTCATGCCAGCGGGCGGTGACGACATGCGACCAGAGTGCCTCATCCATCCAGCGGATCAACAGGCGCGATGCAGCCTTTTGGTCTTCGTTCAGGCCGGGGTCGAAATCGGCGCCGCGCTGTTCCAGAAAGCGGCGGATGATCTCGCTATCCGGGATCAGGGTCTCACCATTGCGCAGTACCGGCAATTTGCCATGCGGCATCGCGGGAAGGTCATAGAAATCCTCGCGCTGCCAGGTCTCGCCGGACATTTGCAGCATATAGGCTGCCTTGGTGCAGAACATGCCGTAGCTGAACATGCCGTGGCCGCCGGGATGGGTAAGAAGGGTCAGCATCTGTGTCTCCTGTGAAATGCGTCTGACAGCAGGCTACGGCGGACTGATGACAAAAACTGTCATTAGGAGTAGAGAGGTTGCATCATGTCCCGTGTTCACCGCCTTACCCAGTTGATGCAGGCCCTGCGCCTTGGTTCCGGCCCGCATACCGCAGCGGCGCTGGCGCAGGATCTGGGCATTTCTGCCCGCAGTGTCCACCGTGACATTGCCACCCTGCGCAGCATGGGGGCGGTGATTGATGGCGCGGCGGGCTATGGGTTCACCCTGATCGAAGATAACGCCCTGCCGCCGATGGGGTTTCGCGACACCGAACTGGAGGCGCTGGTGCTGGGTCTGCGCGAGGTGCAGGCCATCGGCGACCCGGATCTGGCAGAGGCTGCGGCTGCTGCGCTGAAAAAGCTGGAAGGGCGACTGCCACCCAGCCAGGCGAACCGGCTGCGCCATGCGGTGTTGACGGCGCATCGGTTCGAGCGGCCCGCGGCGCTGGAAATCTCGCCTTCGGAACTGCGGCAGGCGACCTGGGACGAGCTGGAGGTGCGGTTCGGCTACAGCGATGTGAAGGGCGCAATCACTGAGCGACAGGTGAAACCGCTGAGCCTGATCTATTTTGACCGCTCCAACGTTCTGGTCGCCTGGTGCTGCCTGCGACAGGACTACCGCGTTTTCCGGCTGGACAGGATGCGCGATCTCACGGTCACCCAGACCAGCTTTCGCCCACAACGGGTGGCCTTGCTGCGCGACGGGCTGGCGAGGCTGAAAGAACAGGCACAGGCGAAACCCCGCCCTCCCGCTGTCTGAGTGCTTTTGTGAATCAAAAATCGGCGGTAGTCTGCCCAAAAGAGCAGTTTAAGAGGTGCCCCATGCGTATTTGGCTGACGGCCGCCATTCTGGCGGCATCTGCAACTGTGGCGGTGAGCGCTGCACCGCAGAGCTCTCTGCGGCCGCAACTGCGGCCGGTTGCGATAGAAACAACCGGAGCCACCACGGTCGAGGTTGCGGCGGTGACATCGCTGCGCCCCATGACGCGGCCATTGCTGCCTGCGGAGAAAACCGCCCAGCTCGCCGCCTCGGAGCGCGGGTTTCAGAGCTGGATCAAAGGGTTTCGCAAACGTGCGGGCGCGCAGGGAATTTCCAGTTCGACACTGGACCGCGCCTTTCGCGGCGTGACCTATGATGCGGATGTCATCCGGCGCGACCGCAACCAATCGGAATTCACCAAGACGATCTGGGACTATCTCGACAGTGCGGCATCGGACACCCGGATCAAGAACGGCAAGGCCGCCCTGCGGGACCAGAAGACCCGGCTAAAACGGATCGAGGCCAGATACGGTGTTGAAAAGGAAGTGGTGGTTGCCGTCTGGGGGCTGGAGAGCGCCTATGGCAGCTATCGCGGTGACATGGATGTGGTGCGATCGCTGGCGACGCTGGCCTATGACGGGCGGCGCGGAAAGTTTTTTGAAAGCCAGTTGGTGGCGGCCCTGAAAATCATTCAGGCCGGCGATGTGAACCCGCGCAAAATGACCGGCAGCTGGGCCGGGGCGATGGGGCATACGCAGTTCATCCCGACCTCCTATCTGGCCTATGCGGTGGATTTCACCGGTGATGGGAAACGCGACATCTGGTCAGACAATCCGTCTGATGCGCTGGCCTCGACCGCCGCTTATCTGAAGCGGTTTGGCTGGACCAAGGGCCAGCCCTGGGGCGTTGAAGTGGTGCTGCCCAAAGGGTTCAACTATGCGCTAGCCAGCCGCAAAATCAAAAAGAGTCCTGGCGAATGGGCGCGGCTGGGGGTGAAGGATACGGCCGGTCGCCCGGTGCCCAACCACGGGGCGGCCTCGATCCTGTTGCCAGCCGGCGGCAATGGCGCGGCCTTCATGATCTTCAAGAATTTCGCGGTGATCGAACGCTACAATACGGCGGATGCTTATGTGATCGGGGTTGGCCATCTGGCAGACCGCATTACTGGCGGCCAGCCAATTCAGGCCAACTGGCCGCGCGGCGACCGGGCGCTGACCTACAAGGAGCGTCAGGAAATGCAGCAGCGGCTGACCCGCGCCGGGTTTGATACGCAGGGCGTGGACGGCAAGATCGGGCCCAAGACCATTTCCGCGGTGCGCGCTTATCAGCAGGCCCATGGGCTGAAACCGGACGGCTATGCCTCTCTGGCGTTGCTGAAGCGATTGCAGAACGGGTAGCCCGAAAGAAGGACGCTGGATCAGGCTCTGGTGTTTGGCGCTGATCCAGTTTTTCCCTTGTTAGAGCCTGATCTTGGGGTCAGTCTTAAGTGCTCAGGCAGTCAAACAACCGCCCCGGCAGGTCATCGTGACGGGGCAGGTCAAGGGCGCGCATCAGGGCAAACATCATCGCCTGATTTGAGGTCACGACCGGTTTATCCAATGCGGCCTCAATGCGGGTGATGGCCTCAACCGACCGCATATCCGTACAGCTGAGCACGATGGCCTGCGCCTCCGGGTGGGCCGCCTGCAGGGCCAGATCATAGACCTCATCCGGGGTCAGTTCTCCCTGACCGTAATTGCCCAACTCACGGCCAACATCGGCGCAGGCTACCGTATCGACGCCATTGTCGGACAGGAAGGACATGGCCTGTTTGATGACCTCGCCCAGATAGGGGGATGAAAATCCAACGCGGGTAATACCCAGTGCCTTGAGCGCGGCGATCAAAGCGCCTGCCGCCGTGATCGACCGCGCCCCTGAACCGGTCTGAATACGCTTTGCCAGATCCTCATCAAAGGCCGGACCATGGGTCAGTGTCGCCGAGGTGCAGCCGTAGAGCACCACGTCCGGGCGCACGCCGGAAATCATCCGCAGATCGTGGCTAATATCCGAGGCGCCAAGCCCGGCCATCTGCTCCGAGCCCGGAACCTCGTCAACGTCATAACCGCCAAGGCGCTGAAAATGCAGGGTGCAGCCGGGTGGACACATCAGCATCAGGTCCGGTTCCAGATTGGTGTTGGTGAAGGGCACCAACACGCCGATCTTGGCGGTGTCGCGCGGGGGGTAATTCATTCCAGAACGCCTTTCAGGGTTAGCAGCGCGCGGTTCATGACCGCCGCATCGCAGATGGTGGCGCGCAGGCAATCAGACAGGCCGTAGCCGCCCATGCCGCGCATCAAAAGACCAGCCTCGCGCAGCGCTGCCTCGGCGCGCGCGGCGCTTTCACCAGAGGCAAAGCGCAACAACACGAAGTTTGTATGGCTTTGCGGCACTGTCAGGCCCAGTCCCCGGCAATCATCGGCGAATTGGTCGCGAATGGTGGCCGTGTCCGCAACGGTATTGCGCATGTGGGCCTGATCACGCATTGCCGCTGCGGACATCGCTTGGGATGCGATGGAGATATTGTTGGGGTTCAGCAGTTTGCGCACCTCGCCTGCAATGGCCGGGGGGAAATAGCCCCAGCCTGCGCGCACACCAGCCAGACCGTAGGCCTTGGACAGGGTGCGCATCACCACCGTATCACCGCGCTGGACCAGATCGAAGATATCGGCCGGGTCTTCTCGCTGATCGGCAAACTCGGCATAGGCCTGATCCACCACCAGCATCACATCTGCTGGCAGGGCGTTGCGCAGACGAATGATCTCGCCATTAGGGATCAGCGTGCCGGTGGGGTTGCCCGGATTGCAGAGGAACACAATGCGCGTTTGCGGTGTTACCTCCGCAAGGATCTTGTCGACCGAGACGGTCAGATCCACCTCATGCGCTTTGACATAGGTCGCCTGCACCTGCGCGCTGGCCGAGGCGACAAAGGCATAGCCATAGTCGGTGCCCAGCACCTGATCACCCGGACCGGCAAAGGCGCGGATCAGGCAGCCGATCAGCTCCATTGAGCCGGCACCACAGAGGATCAAATCAGGGTCTAATCCGTGGATTTCCGCAATGGCGGCGCGCAGATCCGGCCACTCCGGATCGGGATAAAGCGGCATCTGGTCCAGAACAGCTTTGCCTGCGGCGATGGCAGCCGGGCTGGCTGGAAAGGCGCTTTCATTTTGCGCCAGCGACACAGTATCCGGCCCGCCAAGATCAGCGAGCGAATAGGCACCCATTGCGGCGACATGGGGAACAGCGCGGATCATTTTGCACCTCCGTAAGCTTTGGCACCCTCGTCCGTCACAAGACCGCGTTTGAGGTCCAGCGCCAGCGCATCCGCGTCGCGCATCCTGGGATCACCAAAGCCACCACCGCCGGGGGTCTCAAAGATCAGGTAATCACCGGGTTCGACCCGCAGCTCTCCCTTGCCGGGGATATCCTGTGCGCCATCGCGCAAACGGATACGACCCGGAGCGCCGGGCTCACCCCCCATACGACCCAGCGCCGGAAACTTCAGCCGCTCCACCGACAGGAAGACGATGAAAGGTGCGCCGTTGGATGAGGTCATCTCGATCCGCTGGCCAAGTCCGCCGCGATATTGGCCAGCCCCACCTGAATCGCTGCGCAGCTCGCGCCGCCACATGACGACAGGGGCGACCGCCTCGGTAATTTCGACCTGCGAGCCAAAGACGCCGGACGGAAAGGCGGTGGCCGACAGACCATCCGCATGCGGCCGCGCACCGGTGCCGCCGTTGTGGACCGGTTCGATGGCAAATTCACGCCCCCCGTCACGGGCCACTTCCGGCGCGTGGCGCATCGGCAGGTCGAACATGCAGCTGGCACCTTCGGCGGGCACCTGATCGGGCAATGCCTGATGCAGACAGCCAAGCACCAAATCCGGTGTCACCTGCCCCAGCGTGTGGCGCATGGCGACCGGCACCGGGCGCTGTGCGTTCAATATGCAGCCCTTTGGCCCGTCGACGGTGAAGGGTGCAAGCGAGCCCGCATTGTTGGGAATATCCGGCCCGATGAGGCAGCGCAGACCAAAGACCGTATAGGCGGTGGCATAGTTCAACGGCACGTTGATACCCTTGGAGGAACAACCCGACGTGCCGGCAAAATCCACGTGAACCCCTGTATCAGAGACTGTTAGCGTGGCGTGCAGCTCCAGCTCTGTCTCGTAGCCGTCCATCTTTAGCACGTTTCGGTAGGTGCCGTTGGGCACCTCGGCGATGGCCTCCAACGTGCCGCGGTGGGAGGTGTCGATGATATAACTGCCAAGGGCCTCCAGATCATCGATTGCGAACTCCTCCATCATGCCGACCAGCCGGGAGACGCCCGCCTCGCAGCAGGCGATCAGCGCATAGATATCGCCCTCGTTTGCGATCGGTTCGCGGCTGTTGGCACGGACAATATCCATCAGCAGGGCGTTCAGCGTGCCTGCCTCGACCAGTTTGCAGGGTGGGATAAGCAGGCCCTCGTCGTAGATGTCGGATCCTTCCGGCCCCATGCCCTGCCCGCCCAGATCCACCAGATGCGAGGTGCAGGAGGTAAAGCCCACAACCTTGCCGCCCTTGAAGGCAGGCATCATCAGCAGGAAGTCGTTCAGATGCCCGGAGGCCAGCCAGGGATCGTTGGTCATGTAGATATCGCCGGGCTTCATATCCTCAACCGGAAAGCGGTCGCGCAGGTGCAGCACCGCCTCGGCCATAGTGTTGATATGGCCGGGCGTGCCAGTGACGGCCTGGGCCAGCATGCGGCCCTCAACGTCAAAGATTCCGGCCGAGATGTCGCCGCATTCGCGTACAATCGGAGAGAAGGCCGCGCGGATCAGGGTCTGGCCTTGTTCTTCAACAACAGCCAGCAGCCGATTCCACATCACTTGCAGGCGCGCAGGGGAAAGAGCGGTCATTGTCCGGCTCCTTTCTGGTCTTGGATCAGGACAAGGTTGCCGATGGAATCTACATGGGCGGAGAAGTCGGCCGATACCAGCGTGGTGGTCTGCGGCTCAGTCACCAGCGCCGGACCGATGATGCGGTCGCCAGCGCGCAGGCTGTCTCGGGCGACAATGGCGGCCTGTTTTGGGCAGGCGTCTAAATCGCAGGTGATCGGCTTGCTGACATCTGGGGTGATGGTGGTCAGGGCGGGTGTTTCGGGCACCGGCGGCACCGCGTCTTCCAAGGTGGCCACACGAACCGCCCAGTTCAGGATTTCGATCTTCATCCCCGGCACAGGGCGCGAGAATTGCTTGGCGTACTCTGCCTCAAAATCCCTTGTTAGGGTCTTAATGTCACTCTGTGTCAGGTCTCTATCCGGCATGGGAATCTCGATCTCGTGGCCTTGGCCGTTGTAGCGCATGAAGGCGGATCGAAATGTCCGTGCCGGCGCGTCACCGGCCCCTTGGGCGACTACGCTGCGGGCCTCGTCGATCATCTGTGTGAAGAAACGATTGAGGCTCGCGATGTCCAGATTGTCCAACAGGGAATAGCGCGAGCGAACAATCTCAAAGCTGACCGGCGCATAGAGAAAGCCCACCGCAGAGCCAACACCGGGGTTGGGCGGGATCACGATGCGCGACACGCCAGCCGACCGCGCCACACGGGTGGCGTGCAGCGGCCCATTGCCGCCAAAGGCGATCATCGTGCGCGCGCCGAGATCCTTGCCCGATTCCACCGCATGCATCCGGCCGGCCGAGGCCATACCTTCATCAACGATGCGGCTGACCCCATCGGCAGAGCCAGTGGCGTCCAGCGCCAACCTGTCACCGATTCCCTTTATCAGAGCCTTTTTTGAGGCCTCGGGATCAATTTTGATATGTCCCTCAGCAAAAGTCTCCGGGCGGATGTAGCCCAGTGTGATATCGCTGTCCGTTACGGTGGGGTCTGTCCCGCCACGGCCAAAGGCAGCTGGTCCCGGCTCTGATCCGGCGCTTTTGGGTCCCACGGTCAGGCGGCCCAGCCGGTCGACCCCGGCGATGGATCCGCCACCGGCGCCGATTTCGATCATCTCGATGACGGGTATGCGCACCGGCATGCCCGATCCCTTGATGAAGCGCGCGGCGCGGGCAATCTCAAACTGGCGCGAGGTTTGCGGACGGGCATCATCAATCAGGCAGAGCTTGGCGGTGGTGCCACCAACATCAAAGGACAACACCTCGTCCAGCCCGGCGCGCGCGGCGATACGGGCGGCCAGAATGGCGCCACCTGCGGGGCCGCTTTCGACCAGGCGGATCGGGAAACGGGCGGCGGTCTCAATGGTGCACATGCCGCCGCCGGCGGTCATCATTAGGATCGGGCAGGTCAGCCCCTGATCCGCAAACTGCAGGGCAAACCGCTGCAGATAACTGTCCATCAGCGGCTGGATATAGGCGTTGGCAACTGTGGTGCAGAGCCGGTCAAATTCGCGCGCCTCGGGGCTGACATCCGAAGAGATCGAGACCACAAGGCCGGGGCGTTCGGCCGTCAAAACCTCGCGCAGGCGGCGTTCGTGGGCAGCATTGGCGTAGGAATGCATCAGACAGATGGCGACCGCATCAGCGCCGCTGGCGTCGATGTCTTTCAGCAGCGCATCAATCGCTTTCTGCTCCAGCGCGATCAGCACCTCTCCGTTTGCGGACATCCGTTCGCGCACGGTGAGGGCACGTTCACGCGGCACCAGAAGATCCGGCTTTTGCAGATTGATGTCATATTGCGAATAGCGCCGCTCGTAAGCGATCTCAAGAATATCGCGGAAGCCTTCGGTGGTGACCGTTGCCACCGTTGCACCGCGCCGTTCGATCAGCGCGTTGGTGGCCAGCGTGGTGCCGTGCACAAAGCCTGTCACCTGCGCCAAGGACCGGCCAGTGGATGCCATCACCCGCGCCGCGCCCTCCATGGCGCCATCTGCCGGGTTCTGATGCGTGGTGAGCGTTTTGGTGGAGGCAAGGATGCTATCCTGACCTTCGACCAGCACGGTGTCGGTGAAGGTGCCGCCAATATCGATGGCCAGCCGCAATGCGGGGTGTGTCGTCATTGTTCATTCCGTCGTCAGTGTCTGAAAGTACAGCGTGATCCCGTAAACGGGAGGGCACGTGGGTCAGGCAGTGACCAGATCGCATCCGGTTGCGCGGCGATCCATTGGGTTGGGAATGACAGTGTTTTCCATGGGCATGAGCGTGGCGCCGGAGGCGCGCTCGCTCATGCCAGAAAACGGCAGGATGGCATTTTCACGACATCAAACTGCAGGGGATCTGCCCCCGAAGGGGCAGAAAGATCAGGCTTTCAGTTTTGCCGCGTCGTGCGCCAGGGCTTCGATGCCCGCCCAATCACCGGCCGCAACCAGATCACCGGGGGCAACCCAGCTGCCGCCTGCACAGACCACATTGGGCAGCGACAGGTAGTCATTGGCGTTAGCCGGGCTGACGCCGCCGGTGGGGCAGAAGGTGATCTGCGGCAGCGGCGCGCCGATGGCTTTCAGCGCAGGCGCACCGCCCGCGGCCTCAGCCGGGAAGAACTTCAGCATATCATAGCCACGGGCCAGAAGGCGCATTGCCTCGGAGGCCGAAGCAGCACCGGGCAGCAGCGGCAGGCCAGCCTCTTCGCAGGCGTCCAGCAGTTCGTCCGTCGCGCCGGGTGAGACGCCGAATTTCGCACCGGCCTCAACAGCGGCATGCACATCCGCCGGGGTGACCAGCGTACCGGCACCAACAACGCCGCCGTCCACTTTTGCCATCTCGCGGATCGCATCCAGTGCGCAGGGCGTGCGCAGGGTCACTTCCAGTGCGGGCAGGCCGCCCTTGACCAGAGCTTCGGCCAGCGGGCGGGCGTGGGCCACGTCCTTCACGACTAGCACGGGAACGATGGGGGCCAGCTTGCAAATCTCGCGCGCCTGCGCGCTGGCTTGAGCGGGGGTGATGGGCATGGGGTCAGTCTCCAAATACGGTTGCGCCGGTGTCGGCAGAGCCAACTGCGCGGCGGAAAGAGGCGAAGAGTTCGCGGCCAACACCGTGGGTATTGGCGGAAAGATCAGCAACAACGGCATCGCGGTCCAACGCGCCTTCACTCAATACATCCAGCGTGCCGGCCACCGCGTCCAAACGGATCATATCACCGTCCTGAATGCGGGCAATCGCCCCGCCGTCCAAGGCTTCGGGCACCACATGAATGGCAGCCGGTATTTTGCCGGAGGCACCAGACATGCGCCCATCGGTCACCAGCGCCACCTTATGACCGCGCCCCTGCAGGATCGACAGCATCGGCGTCAGGCTGTGCAGTTCGGGCATGCCGTTGGCCTTGGGCCCCTGGAAGCGCACCACAACAATCACGTCACCGGTAAACTCGCCGGCCTTAAAGGCGGCCTTGGCTTCGTCCTGATCATGGAAGACACGCGCGGGTGCCTCAACAATGCGGTGTTCTTCGGCCACGGCGGACACTTTGATGACGGCTGTGCCCAGATCACCAGACAGACGTTTCAGCCCACCCGTTTCCTGAAACGGCGCCGAGGCGGGGCGTACGATGCCTTCGTTCAGGCTCTGATCAGTACCAGCACGCCATGTCAGCGCCTCGCCTTCGAGGAAGGGTTCGGTGGTGTAATTCTCAAGCCCTTCGCCCGCGACCGTCTTGGTGTCGGGGTGCAGGTAGCCGGCCTTCAGCAGCTCACCAATCATGAAGCCCAGACCGCCCGCCGCGTGGAAGTGGTTCACATCGGCCAGACCGTTCGGATAGACCCGCGCCAGAAGCGGCACAACATCCGACAGGTCCGAGAAATCCTGCCAGTCCAGAATGATGCCGCCTGCGCGCGCCATGGCGATGAGGTGGATCAACAGGTTGGTCGACCCGCCGGTGGCCATCAGCCCCGCGATACCGTTGGCATAGGCTTTTTCGTCCAGAATGTCGCAGACCGGGGTATAGTGGTTGCCCAGCGCCGACAGGGACAGGGCGCGGCGCGCACCTTCCGTGGTCAGCGCATCACGCAAAGGTGTGTTCGGGTTGACGAAACTGGAGCCAGGCAGGTGCAGCCCCATGAATTCCATCAGCATCTGATTGGTATTGGCGGTGCCATAGAAGGTGCAGGTGCCGGGGCCGTGGTAAGCGGCCATCTCGGCCTTCAGCAGCTCATCGCGCGAAATCTCACCCTTGGCAAACTTCTGGCGGATCTGCGCCTTTTCATCATTGGACAGCCCGCTGGTCATCGGACCGGCCGGCAGGAAAACGGCTGGCAGATGCCCAAAGGCCTGTGCGCCGATCACCAGACCCGGCACGATCTTGTCGCAGACACCCAGATAGACCGAGGCATCAAAAGTGTTGTGGCTGAGCGCAATACCGGTGGCCATGGCAATGGCATCGCGGGAAAACAGGCTCAGTTCCATCCCGGCCTCACCCTGGGTGACGCCGTCACACATGGCCGGCACGCCGCCTGCCACCTGCGCGGTGCCGCCAACAGCACGCACGGAATCGCGGATCAGCTGCGGGTAGCTCTCAAACGGCTGATGCGCCGACAGCATGTCATTATAGGCGGTGACGATACCCAGATGACCGACACTGGCTTCGGCCAGCTGGGCCTGATCCGGCCCGGCGGCGGCATAGGCATGGGCCTGACCGCTGCACGACAGATGGGCGCGGGCCGGGCCTTTGCTTTGCGCCGCGCGCATACGATCCAGATAAGCGGCGCGGGTTGTTGCGCTACGCTCGATGATACGGTCAGTAACCTTGGCCAGGGTGGGGTTCAGCGACATAATGCGTTCCTATTCCTGTTCATTGCGCGCGCGTCAACCGCCGAGCCGGCGCCAGTGGCGATGGTCGCGGTGGGGCAGCAGAAGTGCTTCTTCGGGGCCCGAGCTACCGGGGTCATAAGGGTGCGGTGCATGGCGGCGATCGTCCCAACCGGCAATGATCGGATCAGCCCAGGCCCAGGCGGCCTCAACCTCGTCGCCGCGCATGAACAGGGTTTGGTCGCCGCGGATCACATCCATGATCAGCCGCTCGTAAGCATCTTGCGGCTGCTCCTGTTCCGACAGTGTATCAGCAAAGGTCATATCCAGCTTGGCACCTGTCAGACGCATACCACCGGGACCGGGATCCTTGATGGTGGTGTGCAGGGTGATGCCCTCGTCCGGTTGCAGACGGATCACCAGCACATTGCCGCGTGCGGGATCAATGTTGGGGAAGATGTTATGCGGCGGGTCGCGGAAATAGACGGCAATTTCAGACACCCGCTCGCGCAGGCACTTGCCGGTACGCAGATAAAACGGCGTGCCTGCCCAGCGCCAGTTCGACACCTGCACCTTCATCGCCACAAAGCTTTCGGTGCGGCTGTTTGGATTGTTTGCGTGTTCCAGATAGCCCGCGTGATCCAGCCCCGGCCCATATTGGCCGCGCACGATATCGCTGTTGGGCACCGGCTCCAGCGATTCGATCACCTTCACCTTTTCGTCGCGCACCGCATTGGAGGAGAACTTGGACGGCGGCTCCATTGCCGTGAGGCACAGCAGCTGCATCAGGTGGTTCTGCACCATGTCCCGCATGGCACCGGAGTGGTCATAATACTCACCGCGCCCCTCAACACTGATGCTTTCGGCAACGGTGATCTGCACGTGGTCGATATGGGTGGAATTCCACAGCGGTTCGAACAGCGAGTTGGCAAAGCGCAGCGCCATCAGGTTCTGCACCGTCTCTTTGCCCAGATAGTGGTCGATCCGGTAGATCTGATGTTCTTCGAACGAGGCGCGCAGGTCTTCGTTCAGCGCCTTGGCCGATGCCAGATCGTGGCCAAAGGGCTTTTCCACCACAATGCGGCTGTCCTCGGTGGCAATGCCGGATTCTTTCAGCCGTCCAGCGATTTCACCAAACAGGCTTGGCCCGACAGACAGGTAAAAGGCGCGGGTCGCATCCGGTCGCATCTGGGCTTTCAGCTGACCCCAGCCCCCGTCTCCGCGGGCATCGACCGGGACATAATCGACCAGTTCGAGAAAGGCTGCGAGGTCTTTTTCCTCGGCGCTTTTTGCGCCGCCGAATTCACACAGAGCCTCGGATACCATGGTGCGAAACGCGTCGCCGTCCAATTTGCTGCGGGATGTGCCGATGATGCGGCTTTCGTCGCTGAACTGGCCAGCCTGAAAGCGGTGGAACAGACTTGGGAGGATTTTGCGGCGTGCCAGATCGCCTGTTGCACCAAAAAGGACCAGATCAAACTTCTGGACGGGGATAACTCGGGATACCATGTCTTGCCTCGGATCGCGTCATGGGCGCTGGCGGCAGGTTGAGAGGTCACCGCGTGCCCGTTTCCGTTATCGCTAACATAGAGCGATTCGATCAGAACGCAAGCTTGCCGAATCTCAACCGGCTGATATCTAAGATGCCAGTCTGTAAGGTGTTTTTATTGTTTCATTTTCACTCTGAACGCTTCTCAAGAAGGTCCAGCCCAATTGCCAGATCATCAGCCATTCCGGCGCGTTCCATATGCTGGCGCAGCTGCTGATTGTAGCCACCGGGCGTGTTCAGCGCCTCCAGCAGTGGTGCGCATTCTGCTCCCATCAGACCAGAGGCCACCAGATGGCGCAGAAAGGATTCGCCCTGTGCAGCGTCTGATGTGCGCGCGCCCAGCCAGCTGGCGGCCCCACCCACCAGCTTCACCGCCGGTGACAGCACCGCCTGCGCGCACTGATAAGCGTCCAGCTCCTCCTGCGAGCTGAGCGGGAAGATGCGGTTGCGATCTCCAAACAGCGCCTGCACGGTTGCCGTGTCACCCAGCACCAGAATAGCAGAGCCGCCGGTTGCGATGGCCGGGAATGGGATCATCACCGCCTCGGCTTTGGCCGGGGCAACCATGTCACCCACCTCCCCCAGCTCTGCCTGTGCCATCAGTGATATGACCTTTTGGTCCGGACGGAAGGTGAGGTCGGCCAAAATGCCCGGCGCCGCCGCAGCCATGAGGCCCAGAAAGACAACCTGGCTTGCGTCCAGAACACCCTGATTGTCGGCGACCGTTACGTTTTCGAACCGCGCCGACAGATCAGCTGCCCGCGCCGCATTGCGTTCGGACACGGTGATCTGATGCCCGTCGGCAACCATGCCCTCGACCACGGCAGATGAAATGGTGCCGGTTCCCAGAATGCCTATTTTCATGTGCGTCCCCCTGCCCGCAGATGGCCCGTCTGCGCGCGCGGCGTCAAGCGGTCAGCGCTGGCGCAACACCCCCAGCCCCCTGCGAAGAAGCGGTTTGCGCCCCGTCAGCGTTTCGCGGAATACGATCAACAATCCGGCGCCGACAATCATCATCAGCCCCAGCCATGTCATCGCCCCCGGCAGGCTGCCAAAGATCACCCAGCCCCACAGGATCGCCCAGGGCAGGTAGGTATATTCAAACGGCGTCACGACCGAGGCCTCAGCCAGACGATAGGCCTGCGACAATGAGAAGAACCCGACACCAGAGATTGTGCCCAATACGACCAATAACAGCCAGTCGCGCGGCTCTGGCGTGGCCCAGCCGCGATAGAGGAAGGCAAGACTGGGATGCGGCGACGTGCTGGACAGCTGGGAAAACACCAGCCCCAGCAGCGCGCCACTGATGATAAAGACACAGAGGGTGAACAGTGTCATCGACCCGCCATTGGTGCGCTTGCCCAGCTTGCGGGTGCAAATGATCGATACCGCATAGAAAACCGCCGCCAGCAGCGCCAGAATGGCCGCCGGATCAAAAACACCTGCGCCCGGCTGCACCACCACAAGAACACCAATCAGCCCAAGAAGAATAGCCAACCAGCGAAAGGCACCGATCCGTTCGCCCAGGAATACGGTGGCCAGAATGGTGACAAATATTGGCGTCGAAAAGGTGATCGCCGCGGTTTCTGCAAGGCCAATGGCAGCCAATGCCATGTAATAGACCATGTAGGAGGAAAACGCCGAGATCGCCCGCAGGAACTGCAGGCCGATCGACCCGAATCGCAGATTGAACAATGTGCCTTCGTACCAGGCAATCACCGCGACGATCGGCAGCGCAAACAGGCCCCGCCAGAACACGATCTGATGCACGGCAAAGCCGCTGCTGAGGCTCTTGATGATCACATCCTGAATGGGGAACAGGGTTGTGGCCAGCAGCAGGAAGGCGATCCCGGCCATTGGGCGAGAATCATCCGTTTCGACCGGACCGGCAAAACCGGCCGCGTTTGGATCAGTTGTGGTCATGAGGCGCGATTCCTGAAAAGGAGTTTCTACCCCTAGGCTGCTGAGACCCGGAGTTCGCTCTGACGTGGCTGCGACATGGGTGCCGTATTCAGTCCCTATCTCGCCAAAAACCACCGAATCTGCATCATTTCCTGCGTCAGGGTGCCGCACATTAAACCGACCGGTCGGTCTACTATTGACTGTTGATAGTTACAAAAGCACAAAATATCAGTCTGTGATGCCGGTTTTGTTCAATTCGGCAGGTTGCGTACTTTGGTTGCCCCTTTTGATGGTTGTGCATCGCAAGTGCATTCCGCTCGGTGAAATGATCCGGTGGAACCTGTTGCGAAATGAACAGGTCCGGTCATTATGCTGAAGAGAGCATCCAAGGGGAGATGAATATGACCACACGCAGAACACTGCTGAGCACGCTGGGGGCCGCCGCACTTGCCGCTGCCGCCACAATGGGAACCACAACCACCGCTATGGCGCAGGAAGTGACCCTGAAGCTGCACCAGTTCCTGCCCGCGCAAGCAAACGTGCCGAAACTGATTCTGGACGTCTGGGCCGACAATGTCGAAGCCGGCTCCGACGGGCGCATCAAGATCGACCGCTTCCCGTCCATGCAGCTGGGTGGCAAACCGCCAGAGCTGATGGATCAGGCCATTGACGGCGTTGCTGACATTGTCTGGACCGTTGTTGCCTATACACCGGGCCGCTTCCCCTCAACCGAGGTGTTCGAACTGCCCTTCATGATGAACGACGCCCGCGCCATGTCGAGCGCCTATTGGCAGATGTTCGACAAGCACATGAAAGACACCGAGTTCAAGGATGTCCACATCCTGGGCACATGGGTGCACGGCCCCGGCATGATCCACACCTCTGATCCCGTCGAAGCGCCCACCGATCTGCGTGGCATGAAGATCCGTGGCGGTGGCCGTTCGGTCAACGGTCTGCTGGAACAGCTGGGCGCAACCCCGGTCGGCATGCCGGTCCCGGCAATCCCCGAGGCCTTGTCCAAAGGCGTGATCGATGGAACCACCATCCCGTGGGAAGTGACCGGTGCGCTGAAAGTGCCAGAGCTGGTTGAAAACCACACCGAATTCACCGGCAAGGCGCTTTATACGCTGACCTTCGTGCTGGCGATGAACAAGGACAAGTACAACAGCCTGCCCGACGATCTGAAGGCAGTTGTTGATGCGAACTCCGGTCTGGAATTCTCGGTCTTTGCAGGTGGCACCATGTCCGATGCCGATGGTCCCTCGCGCGAACTGGCGCTGGATCTGGGCAACAACGTGATCACCCTGGACGCGGAACAGACCGCTGTCTGGCGTGAAGCGGCCCAGCCGATCTATGACAAATGGATCGCAGATGTTGCGGAAAAAGGTATCGACGGTCAGGCACTGATCGATGAGGCTACCGCGCTGATGAACGCCTATTCCAACTGATCCCGAATAACCTGATAAAACGCCGGGCCGCCTTCGTTGCGGCCCGGTGTCCTTAGGGCGGGGAGCTCTTCCACAATGCACTTATTTATGACGAAGCTGGCACGTTCCATGGCTGCGGTCGGGGGCGCTGTGCTCAGCCTTCTGATCCTACTCACCTGCGTGTCGATCTCGGGCCGGTTGCTGAACGGGTTTCTGCACGGCAGCCTGATGCAATCCATCGCACCGGGCTTTTCCGACTGGGCCATCAACTATGTCGGGCCGATCAACGGCGACTTTGAACTGGTCGAAGCCGGGGTGGCCTTTGCCATCTTTGCCTTCCTGCCTCTGTGTCAGGTCACCGCCGGCCATGCCTCGGTCGATATTCTGGCCAGCAAGTTTCCCGCCAGTGTGAACCGCCTGCTGCGGATGATCACCGATATCACCTTTGCACTGGTGCTGATCCTGATCGCCTGGCGACTGGGTGCCGGCCTTGCCAGCAAATACAGCAATGGCGAGACCTCCTTCCTCTTGGAGTTCCCAGTCTGGTGGGCCTATGGGCTCAGCTTTGTCGCCGCCGTCACCGCCGCCGTTGTCGCCATCTATATGGCGGTGATCCGTACTCTTGAATTTCTGACCGGCCAGATTCGTGTCTGGGACGGCGTGGAGACTGACCTGTGACTGCTCTCGAAATCGGAATTGCCTCCTTCCCGATCCTGATGATCCTGATCTTCCTCAGGGTGCCGATCGGCCTGTCGATGTTTCTGGTGGGCCTTGCCGGGCTGATCATTGTCACCGATGGCACCCAGGTCGCCTTTGGCCGCCTGAAAAGTGAGACCTACACAACCTTTTCGTCCTATTCGCTGACCATCGTGCCGATGTTCCTGCTCATGGGTCACTTTGCGACGCTAGGCGGCATGTCATCGGCGCTGTTCAAGGCCGCCGAAGGCTTCCTCGGCCATAAAAAGGGCGGGGTTGCCATGGCCGCGATTGGCGCCTGTGCCGGCTTTGGCGCGATCTGTGGCTCCTCGCTGGCGACCGCGGCCACCATGGGGCGCGTCGCCCTGCCCGAACTGAAGCAATATGGCTATGCCGGCGGATTCTCGACCGCCACGCTGGCGGCCGGTGGCACCTTGGGCATCCTGATCCCGCCGTCTGTTGTGCTGGTGATCTATGCGATCCTGACCGAACAGAATATCGCCAAACTGTTCCTCGCCGCCTTCATTCCCGGCATCTTTGCCGCCGTGTCTTATGTGATCGCCATTTCGATCTATGTGCGCCTGTATCCGGAAAGCGCTGGCACCCGCCCTGCCATCCCCTGGTCGGAACGCTTTGGCAATCTCGCCAAAGTCTGGCCCGTGCTGCTGGTCTTTGGTCTGGTGGTTGGCGGCATCTATGGCGGGCTGTTCACGCCGACTGAAGGCGCGGCCGTGGGCGCGGCCGGCACTGGCCTGATTGCATGGCTCAACGGCGGTCTTGACCGCCCGGCGCTGACCGACAGCTTCATGGTCACGGCGCGATCCACCGCGATGATCTTTTTCATCGTGCTGGGCGCCAGCTTCTACAACGGCTTCCTGGCGCTGACCAAAGTACCGCAAGAACTGGCGGATTTCGTGGTCAGCCAGGGCTTCAGCCCGTGGATGGTTCTGACGCTGATCCTCTGCTTTTACCTCGTCTTTGGTTGTCTGATGGATTCTCTGTCCATGATCTTGCTGACCATTCCGATCTTCTTCCCGGTGATCTCGGGGATGGACTTCGGTCTGATCTCGCTGCCGGCAATGCAGGCTGACGCCGCGATGGAGGTGCTGAACGCAGGCATTCCCGAAGGTATGGGGGCCGAGATGTTGGCCTCGATACAGGAATCCATCGCCACCGGGATGGAGCTGACCCGCGAGCAGATGAAGGAACTGGGCATTCGCGTCACCGAAGCCCGCGTCAACCGGATCGAGGCCGAATGGGTCGCCATCTGGTTCGGCATTCTGGTGCTGATCGTGGTCGAAGTAGGCCTGATCACCCCGCCGGTTGGGATGAACCTCTTCATCATCAACGCCATGGATCGTTCGACACGTATGTCCGAGACCTACAAAGCGGTGATGTTCTTTGTCGCCTCCGACATTATCCGGGTGATTATTCTTGTGATCTTCCCGGTCATCACACTGCTGCCGCTTATGCTGCTGCTCTGATAAAACCCCGCTCCGGGCCAATATACCGGCCCGGAGCAACACTTTCGCCGATCCGCCTTGATCTGCATCAAGACTCTGCCGCGCGAGATATGAAACCCTGCCCGGAAGGTCAGCTTACCGCGAGGGTTTGAGAATGAATATCAGCCGCAACAAATCCGGAACCGGGCGGAGCGATGCGCTGGCCTCCACTCTCAACACGCTTCAGGGCCCCTGTGTGGGCTGCCGTGAATGCACCGGCCTGTGCGCTGCGCTGATTGATGCGCTGGTGCTGCCCGATCTCATCCTGTCCAAACGCACGGCTCGCGACTGATCCAAACCGGCCCTGCCCCCGCGCTCAGACCGGGTCTTTCATCCAGCCATCCGCAAAACTGACCCGATCCAGCCCGGCAAACCGCCGGACCCGGTTCAGCTCTGCCTCCAGCCGCCCGGCGCGTGCTTTGGACCATCGCAGGCCCTGTTCAGGCCAGAACCCCAGTACATTCAGCGCGCCCGTATCGCGTTGGGCCTTCATGTCGATCCGCCCAACCATTGCAGCACCTTCCATCACCGGAAAAACGTAATAGCCGTATTTCCGTTTCGGGGCCGGGGTGAACACTTCGATCCGGTAGTGAAAGCCGAACAAACGCTCGGCGCGCTGGCGGTCCCGCAGTGCCGGGTCAAAGGGGCTGAGCACCCGCATCCGCGCAGGTGCAGGCCCCAGATCGGCGGCGGCCGCAATCGTTCCGGGACGGGCAAAGCTTTCGCGCAGGGCGCCATCCGCCTGCGCCACCGAAATCCTCTGCAACCGCCCGGCCTGTTCTTCTGCGGCGCACCAGAGCTTAGCCTCGGCCGGGCTGGCCGTATCCCAGAAGCGCGCGATCTCTCCGGCAGTGGCAAACCCCAGCCGGTCCAGTGCGGCATTGCACAGCCAATCGACCGTTGCGGCCTCATCATGCGGCGTGGCACCGGGGCGCAGACCTTCGTCGATCACCCGCTCGGTCAAATCATAGATCTTGCGAAACCCTTGCCGCCCGGTGACAGCCAGAGCGCCGCTGCGCCACAAGAACTCCAGCGCGGTTTTCGACGGGTGCCAGTCCCACCAACCGCCGGACCCTTTCTTTTCATCCTTGCCCACATCGGACGAGCTGACCGGCCCGTGGTCACGGATATGCTGCAATACCGATCCGAACTGTGCCTCATAGCCATCGCGGCGCCAGTTCTTCCACCTCGCCTTCAGCAGCGCCGTGTCGCGGTGAAACCGCAGATGCCACTGCGGATAGAACTGCATCGGAATGACCGCTGCATCATGGGTCCAGTGTTCGAACAAGCCACCGTCCGCATAGAGCTGACCCAGATCCTGTGACCGGTAAGAGGGCCTGCGCGAATAGAGGATCATGTCATGCGCCCGCGCGACAGTATTGATACTGTCCAGCTGCACAAAGCCCAGCCGCTGGATCAGGTCCAGCAGATCCGCGCCCTTGGCGGATCCGGTGGGCTGTTCCAGCAATGCGTGGCGGTCCAGAAACAGCCGTCTGGCTGTTTTGTTGTCCAGCAGCGCCAGCGCCATCAGCGCCGTTTCAATGTGTCGCCATAGCTGATGGTTGGCGTCAGCGTTACCGAAGTGTCCACCTCGCCCGCCGCCTCATCCATCTGTGCGATGATGATCTCAGCAGCTTTGCGGCCGATTTCCTGACGGCAGCTGTCCATGGTGGCCAGCTTGCGCGGCAAACCCTGCAACAGCTCCACGCCATTAAAGCCGGCAAGCCCGATGTCACCCGGAATGTCGATCCCCTGTTCTTCCAGATACAACAACCCGCCAGCTCCGATCATGTCATTGGAGTAATAGAGGAAATCCAGCTCGGGCGAGCGTTCCAGCATCGCCGCTGTCATCTCGCGGCCCTTGGCCAGCGCCGAGCCGCCGGAATAGAATTCGCGGTCTTCGATCTCCACGCCCTCTTTGGCCAGCGCCTCGGTGAAGCCTTCGAAGCGCTTTCGTGCCCGATGATCCAGCGGCATTTTGGTGCCCATGAAGCCGATATGACGGTAACCCGCTTTCAAAATGGCCTTGGCCATCTCGCGCCCGGCGCGGCGGTGCGAAATGCCAACCATTGCATCCACCGGCTTGCCGTCTGTGTCCATGATCTCGACCACTGGAATGCCCGCAGCGCTGAGCATGGCGCGGGCCGCATCGGTGTGTTCCAGACCGGCGATGATCACGCCAGAGGGCCGCCAAGACAGCATTTCAAAGAGAACTTTCTCCTCTTTTTCAGGCTGATAGTCTGTCACGCCGACAACCGGCTGCAGCTCGGTCTCTTCCAGAATTTTGTTGATGCCGGTCAGCACCTCGGGAAAGACCATATTCGACAGTGACGGGATGATCACCGCCACCAGGTTCACCCGGCTCGACGCCAGAGCGCCGGCGATTTTATTGGGCACGTAGCCCAGCTCCTTGGCCGCAGCCAGAACCTTGGTCCGTGTTTTCTCCGACACGTCTCCGCGGTTGCGCAGCACCCGGCTGACCGTCATTTCTGACACGCCGGTGGCTTCTGATACATCACGAAGGGTGAGCGGGCGCTTGCTGTCCAATGTCACGTTGAAAGTGCCTCTTGTTATGCCTTGCCTGATCCGAGGTTACCGCAAACAGGCGCACCGCCACAAGCGGCAGCATTAGGCTGCGCCAAAAAGACCGTCTGCACAGGTAACGCCCATTGCATCCCACCCCATTTGGCCAAGGCCCGTGACCGACAGCCCACCCCGACCGCGGGTTTCGATTGTCATCCGCGCTGTCCTTTGCTACCGCCACAGCAGGAGCCGCCTATAGCGGCTCCCCGAGCGGCCCCGTGGCTCAACTGGATAGAGCAGCCCCCTCCTAAGGGGCAGGTTGCAGGTTCGAATCCTGCCGGGGTCGCCATTTCTTTTGCTATCAGGCCGCCGCAATACGCGACCGGGTCTCGCCGATCTGCAACGCGGCCTGCGCCGCCTCGCGGCCCTTTTGTACAAAATGGGCGCGATAGATGGACAGGTGATGGTCTGTCTCCTGGAAATGATGCGGCGTCAGAGACACCGACAGAACCGGCACGCCGCTGTCCATACCTGCGCGCATCAGGCCGTCCACCACTGCATGGGCAACAAAATCATGGCGGTAAATGCCGCCATCCACAACAAGCGCTGCACAGGCCACGGCCGCGTATTTGCCGGTCTGTGCCAGATCGCGGGCCACCAGCGGCATCTCAAATGCGCCGGGAACATCGAAGACATCGACCTGTTCAGCCGGGATGAGTTCGCAGAACCCTGCCAACGCTTGATCGACGATATCGGCATGCCATTGTGCCTTGATAAAGGCATATCGGGTGTGTGTCATTGGTATCTCCTTGGTGTTTGACACGTCACCCAAGGCGATAACGAACGGCAGGGGCCCCACGGACGGGGCCCTGTCGCACGTTCTCTTTCATCCGGACTATGACCGTCGGCTCTGGCATCTCACCAGATCTGCTGACACTCTCGTATAAACAAGAGCCGCTCGCGGGCTTACAGGTGCTTGCGCCCTGCATACCGCCGGTGGGGAATTTCACCCCGCCCTGAGAACGCCGCGACCCTGCCAAGGGGGCCCGGGTTGTGCAAGCGAAAATCGCAGGACCGGGCCGCCAAACAACCGGGCCAACGGATGCCTTTACGGGATCAGCCGGGCCTCAAGTGATTTCCGCGCATTGCGGTCCATTGCAACCGGCGGCATTCAAAGAGATAAACAATCAACCTGGACCCGAATTAGAGAAGTGTATTTCATGAGAACGATTTTGCCCCTCCTCAGCCTCCTGGCGGCAGCGCCTTTTGCAAGCCCGGAACCGGCAAGCGCGCAACAGGGTTTTTCGGAGTACGCTCAGATTTTCGTGAATGTCTGCTTGCAACACGCTCCCGGTTTTAGCGAAGCGGCGATTTCAAGATCCGTATCGCAAGAAGCATTCAATGCGCGCGGAACTCTGGCCGGGGCGGGTGTTCAGGTCCAAGACGGAAGGAGCTGCAACCTCCGTATCGGCGGCGGAGGGACCGCGGTTGGCGCGCCGTCCGACGACGAGGTGCAACGGCTGGCGGTGTGGTATGCGCAGCGCCTCGGCGGCGGCGAAGTGCGGCGCAAGCGCAGCAAAATCGGCGGGAAAGTCTGGTATGAAGTGCGTTCCGGCCGGTCGAAATACAGTGTGTCAACTGACACTGACCGAGGGGTACTGTCCTTCTGGGTTGCGAAACGCTGAGGGCGAACGCGATCGTTCCGACACCCCAATGAGGTCGCGGAAGGCCTGCCGGGCCGGTTTGCAGGATTTTGTCTTTTGCATGGGCTGGCAACGTCTAAGGTTGATGTGACCATCAGGAGAAATCGATGAAACTGTATTACGCCCCTGCCTCGCCTTATGCGCGCAAAGTTCTGATCCTGCTGCATGAGACCAATCAGCTGGACGACGTCCAAATTCAGGACGTGGCGGCCAAGCCAACCGCAACACCACCCGAGCTGCAGGCCTCCAATCCACTGGGCAAGATACCGGCACTGGAACGCGGCGAGGGGCCGACGCTCTATGACAGCCGGGTGATATGCGAATATCTGGACCAGCGTGCCAATGGCGGGTTTTACGCCGGCGGATGGGACAGCAAGATCCTTGAGGCCACCGGTGACGGCATCATGGACGCCGCTCTGATGATGACCTATGAAAAGAACCTGCGCCCGACGGACAAGCAGTGGCCGCAATGGCAGGATGCGCAGCTCGGCAAGGTTCTGTCGGCCTGCAAAGCCTTGAATGGGCGCTGGATGGGCCATTTGCAGGGTTCGACAGACATCGGCCATGTCGCCGTGGCCTGCGCGCTGGCCTATGTCGACTTCCGGCATCCGGACGCTGGCTGGCGAACAGGTAATGACGCCCTTGCCGCCTGGTTCGCGGAATTCGAATCGCGCCCGTCCTTTGCAGCGACAAAACCGGCCTGAAATTGCCGACTCGCCACCGAGCGCCCCCTATGGCCCTTGAAATCTGCATCCCGCATGCAGATTTCAGGGCGACACCGTATCTCCCGTGTCACATAAATGGTCCCCTGCGGCTTTCTGCGCGGCTTTGACCGCTGGACGAATGGCCTTCTCCCCGCTAGACACGCGCCAGAGTCTCTGCGCCCCGTGCGCAGTGCATGCGCATGTTTGCCCTAAACGGGCGCTTGAATTGGAGAAAACCTCGTGTCCCACGCAGAAGACCACGAAGGAACCCGGAGAGATTTCCTCTACTACGCCACTGCCGGCGCCGGGGCAGTGACCGCGGGTGCCGCCGTATGGCCCCTGGTCAATCAAATGAACCCCTCGGCTGACGTTCAGGCCCTGTCGTCGATCATCGTCGACATCAGCGGCGTAGAAGTGGGTACACAGATCTCTGTGATGTTCCTCGGCAAGCCGGTGTTCATTCGCCGTCGTTCCGAAGAAGAAATCACCGAAGCGCGCGCCGTCGCGATGGCAGACCTGCCCGACACCTCGTCGCGCAACGCCAACAACGAAGCGGCCGATGCCGAAGACGCCAACCGTTCCATGGATGAAGCCGGCGAATGGCTGGTCATGATGGGCGTTTGTACCCACCTCGGCTGTGTGCCGCTGGGTGATGGTGCTGGCGAATTCAACGGCTGGTTCTGCCCCTGTCACGGGTCGCACTACGACACGTCGGGCCGTATCCGCAAAGGTCCCGCGCCTGAGAACCTGCCGGTTCCGGTCGCCGAGTTCCTCGACGCAACCACGATCAAACTGGGATAAGGGGAACAAATATGTCCGGCATTCCGCACGATCATTATGAGCCAAAGACCGGCGCAGAGAAGTGGCTGCACAGCCGCCTGCCGATCGTTGGCCTGATCTACGACACAATCATGATCCCCACCCCCAAAAACCTGAACTGGTGGTGGATCTGGGGCATCGTTCTGGCCTTCTGCCTGGTGCTGCAAATCGTCACCGGCATCGTCCTGGTGATGCATTACACCCCGCATGTTGATCTGGCCTTTGCCTCGATCGAACACATCATGCGCAACGTGAACGGCGGCCATATGATCCGCTATATTCACATGAACGGCGCCTCGCTGTTCTTTGTTGCTGTCTATATCCACATCTTCCGCGGCCTCTACTACGGTTCCTATAAGGCGCCCCGCGAGATCACGTGGATTGTCGGCATGCTGATCTTCCTGATGATGATGGGCACCGGTTTCATGGGCTACGTTCTGCCCTGGGGTCAGATGTCCTTCTGGGGTGCGACCGTGATCACCGGCCTGTTTGGCGCGATTCCCTTCATTGGTGAACCGATCCAGACCTGGCTCTTGGGCGGACCGGCCGTGGACAACGCCACGCTGAACCGCTTCTTCTCGCTGCACTACCTGCTGCCGTTTGTCATCGTTGCTCTGGTGATCGTCCATATCTGGGCCTTCCACACCACCGGCAACAACAACCCGACCGGCGTTGATGTGCGCAAAGGTTCGAAAGAAGAAGCCGAAAAAGACACCCTGCCCTTCTGGCCCTACTTCGTGATCAAGGATTTCCTCGGTCTGGCCGTTGTGCTGGTTATCTTCTGGGCCATCGTCGGCTTCATGCCGAACTACCTGGGCCACCCGGATAACTACATCGAAGCCAACCCGCTGGTGACACCGGCGCACATCGTTCCGGAATGGTACTTCCTGCCCTTCTACGCGATCCTGCGTGCCTTCACCTCGGAAGTCTGGGTTGTGCAGATTGCCTCCTTCGTCACCGGTGGCATTGTTGATGCGAAGTTCTTTGGTGTTCTGGCCATGTTCGGCGCCATCGCCGTGATGGCTCTGGCACCATGGCTGGATACCTCCCGCGTGCGCTCGGGCGTTTATCGTCCGCAGTTCAAGTGGTGGTTCCTGCTGCTGGTCATCGACTTCTTTGCCCTGATGTGGCTGGGCGCGATGCCCGCGGAAGAACCCTATGCGTCCTTCTCGCTGATCGCCTCTGCCTACTGGTTCGGCTACTTCCTGGTCATCCTGCCGCTGCTGGGTGTGATCGAGAAGCCGCTGACACCGCCTGCGACCATCGAAGACGACTTCAACGCGCATTACGGCAAAAAAGCCGGCGCCGACGCCAATCCGGCTGAGTAAGAGAAGGGACCGAACACAATGTTCAAGAAACTTGCAACCGGTGCTGCCCTTGCTCTGGCCCTGATCCCTGGCGCGTCCTTCGCGGCAGGTGGTTCGGGCCACGTGGAGGACTTCCAGTTCTCCTTCGAGGGTCCGTTCGGCAAATTCGACCAGAACCAGCTGCAACGCGGCCTGCAGATCTATACCGAGGTCTGCGCCGCCTGCCACGGTCTGCGCTACGTGCCGCTGCGCACCCTGGGTGACGAGGGCGGCCCCGGCCTGCCCGAAGACCAGGTGCGTGCCTATGCAGAAGAAAACTTCGAAGTTTTCGACGCTGAACTGGACGACTACCGCCCGGCGAAGCCCACCGACAACTTCCCGGTCAACGATGGTGTTGGCGCACCGGACCTCAGCCTGATGGCCAAGGCCCGCGCTGGTTTCCACGGCCCCTACGGGTCGGGTATGAACCAGCTGTTCAAAGGCATGGGTGGTGCGGAATACATCGCCTCGCTGCTGGACGGTTATACCGGTAAGGAAAAAGAAGAAGCTGGCACCACCTTCTACGAGAACACCGCCTTCCCCGGCGGCTGGATCTCGATGGCGCCGCCACTGGGTGACGAACAGGTGGAATTCGCCGATGGCTATGCCAACGACGTACACCACATGTCTCAGGACGTTGCAGCCTTCCTGATGTGGACCGCAGAGCCCAAGATGATGGCCCGTCAGACAACTGGTTTTGTCGGCGTGCTGATCCTGTCGATCCTGTCGGTGCTGCTGTATCTGACCAACAAACGTCTCTGGGCGCCCCACAAGGGCAAAAAGACCGCCTAAGCGATCTTCCCAAGAGCTGAAACAAAGAAGCCCCCGTGCCAATCCGGCACGGGGGCTTCTTCTTTTGTGGTCTCGCATTTTACTGCGACCGGGGGATTACCCGGCAGGGGTCAGCACCAGCTGCGGCTGCCCGTCCGAGGTGCAGCGCGGTGAGCATCCATCGGCGCCGATGGTGGCGTTGATACGGCTGCGATAGTTCGAGAAACTGTCGAAGGACACCACATCCAGCGGCCTGTCGAACTGGATCGAAACCGTGGAGTGGCCCTTGTTGCCAACCGATTGCAGACCGACCAGCGTTCCGGTGAAGGGCTGGCCAAGATAGCGCCCCTGTACCCGATCCCCATGCCGCAAGACCAGACGGTTGGGCCGCTGGGCAAGCTCGGCATGCAGGGTATTCCAGTCGCGCCGACCATTGAGCCGCGCCACCTGCTCCAGCGCCTGCCCGTGCGACAGGGCAATGCCGTCATCCGCCAGCTGCGCGCGCAGACGTTTTGCTTGTTGTTTGGCACCCGCAACCGTGAGGTCAGGTGCACTGTCAGAAGAGAGATCACGCATGATCAAACCTTTCGCCAAAATCCGGCGGCGTCAGGAGGATGGGGCCTGCATTGCCATCCGGACAGAGCCGGAAAGGAAAGGAGTATCATGTCCTCCGGACTTCACCGAAGCCCGAGGGCTGCAGGCGGCGGGGGCCGGACCCCATAGCCCCAGTTACCAGCCTGCCGCAGATCTGACAAGCAGCTGGAGGAGGCCAGCCTCCTCTTGTCCCTGTCGGGCCAATTCACCACCGGGATATTTGGGGCAAGAGGAATATGGCGCGCGCGTTTCAGGCGGTCAGTTGGTGGCCCGCAATGCCAGTGACCGTCGCGGTGACAATCTGACCTTCGGGCTGCGGTGCAGCGAAAGTGACCTCGGTGAATTGCTCTGTCCGGCCCATATGGGCGTTTTCCATCAGGATATGATGCGTCTTGCCGATCTGGGCGGCCAGATGTTTTTGCACCTGCGCCTCACCAGCGGCGCGCAGCTGCGCGGCGCGGTCCTTGATGATATTGCCGTTTACCTGGGTCGGGATTTTGGCTGCCGGGGTGCCGTCGCGTTTGGAATAGGGAAAGACGTGCAGCCAGGTGAGGTCGCAATCCGTCACCAGCTTTAGCGAGTTTTCAAAATGCGCGTCGGTTTCGGTGGGAAAGCCCGCGATGATATCGGCGCCAAAGGTCATATCGGGGCGCAGGGCGCGTGCCTCTTCGGCGAAACGAATCGCATCGTCGCGCAGATGGCGGCGCTTCATCCGTTTGAGGATCATGTCGTCGCCATGTTGCAGGCTGAGGTGCAGATGCGGCATCAGGCGGGGTTCGGTGGCGATGGCCTGCATCAGGTTTTCATCCACCTCGATCGAATCGATGGAGGAAATGCGCAGCCGCGCCAGATCCGGCACCAGCTTGAGGATCCGCATCACCAGATCACCCAGCTTGGGTTCGGCTGGCAGGTCCGCGCCCCACGAGGTGAGGTCGACACCCGTCAGTACCACTTCGTTATAGCCGCGATCCACCAGACGTTTGATCTGATCCACCACCACGCCTGCAGGCACCGAGCGGGAATTGCCGCGGCCATAGGGGATGATGCAGAAGGTGCAGCGGTGATCACAGCCGTTCTGGACCTGCACATAGGCCCGGCTGCGGGTGCCGAAGCCGTCGATCAAGTGACCGGCGGTTTCGGTCACCGACATAATGTCATCAACCTGAACCTTTTCGGTCTCACCGATGAAATCAGCGGCCATGCCCTTCCATGTTTCAGGCTGCATCTTTTCGGTGTTGCCGATGACCGTGTCGACCTCGGCCATTTTGGCGAAGGTTTCTGGTTCGGTCTGAGCAGCACATCCGGTGACGATGATGCGCGCCTCCGGGTTGTCACGGCGCAGTTTACGGATTTCCTGACGGGCCTTGCGCACCGCCTCAGCGGTGACCGCACAGGTGTTCACAATCACCGCATCGCTGACGCCAGCCTCTTGGGCCAGCTCTTTCATGGCTTCCGTCTCGTAGGCATTCAGACGGCAACCCAATGTGGTGAACTTGGGGGCGCTCATGTGAGGCTCTCCAGAAATTCGGCGGTGAAAACGCCATCAAAGACATGGCAGGTTGCACCGGTCATCCAGACGCCGTCCTCGGCCCAGTCGATCCACAGCGTGCCGCCATCCAGATCGATGCGCACCTTGCGCCCCGTGAGGCCGCGCCGGGCCGCCGCCACGGCAGTGGCACAGGAGGAAGAGCCAGAGGCCATGGTGACACCAACGCCACGTTCCCAGACCCGCATGCGAATGTGATCGGGGCCAACGACCTGGGCCACCTGCACATTGGTGCGTTCAGGGTAGAGCGGGTGGTGCTCGTAGCGCGGACCAAATTCGGCCAGCGGGATAACCTCGGCATCCTCCACAAAGAAGGTGCAATGGGGATTGCCCATGCCGGTTGCCACCGGGCTGCCTTCGATGGGCAGTTCAAGCGTGTCCATTTCCTCGGACAGCGGGATCTCTGACCAGTCCAACTGCGGCGGGCCCATATTGACCGAGGTCAGCCCGTCGCCCGCATCGCGCGCATAAAGCGTGCCGCGTTCGGTGGTCAGGGTCAGCGCGGTCTTACCCGTCTCGTTCATCAGGAACCGGGCAATACAGCGGGTGGCATTGCCGCAGGCGCCCGAGGTGGAGCCATCGGCATTGTAGAAAATCAGATGGGCATCCGAATTGCTGCTGCCCGGTTCGATCACCGTCAGCTGATCAAACCCGACGCCAAGCTGGCGATGGGCGATTCCTTTTGCCATGGCGGGCGTGATCACCGCCTTTTTTGCGCGCGCATCCACAATAACAAAGTCATTGCCGAGGCCATGCATCTTCATAAAGGGCAATGCGGAGGAGATTTCTGTGCTCATCCCCGGCATATAAACCTGCAAATAAGGGGAATCCAGTCTGCGTCGCAGAAAGTTCAAAAAAGGCTCTTGACCCCCCCAGCTACTGGCCCTAGATACGCCGCCATCGGAACAGCGCAGGCAGCCTAGCCAGCCGGTTCCACCGCAAAATAAGTGCTTGATCCTTCGGGGATAAAGAACATATAGAGCGGCACGAAGCGGAGACGCTTCAGACGAGAGAGAGTGGGCCGTTAGCTCAGTTGGTAGAGCAACTGACTTTTAATCAGTAGGTCGTTGGTTCGAACCCAACACGGCTCACCACTCCTCTCCTTTGAATTCAACATCTTACATCGACACGGGTCGCCGATGGGGCCAAGAGCGTTTGTTTTTCTCGGAGTATTTCCGGATGAGCTGACAGGTTTCCCTATGTCACTATTCCTCCCCTCGCCAGGGCCGGATCACCAACGGTTTTTTGGGGGAACTGCAAACCGGGTACGGAAATCTCACCAGATACGGTTCGGATTACGATGCTGTCAGGTAGGTCAGATTATCCTCTTCCAAGCCTATCGACAGACGCAATCCGAGCCTCATACTCCGACTATTAAATGCATATGGCCGCATATCACGAAATGAACCCCGACATATTGCGACACTAGCGATATGCAGCCAAGTTCAACGCGGCGGCTGACCACAGATCACGTGAGTGGTCAAAACCCCTTGCCCCAGACAGATTTTGTTAGACGCCAAGCGACACCCACAGCACTTTGGCGTCTTCCTCGCTGGTCGACACGCATCCGTGGCCCATGCCGCTGTCGTAATAGACGGAATCGCCTTCCTTCATGTGCAGCGGGCGGTAATGTTCGGTGAACAGCGTCACCTCGCCGCTGATCACATACATGAACTCCTCACCGCGATGGCGGACCCAGGTTTCGAATTCAGCCACATCACGCGCTTTGATGGTGCTGATATAGGGCAGCATCCGCTTGCTGGTCAGCTCATTACACAACAGCTCGTGATCGTAAGTCGCGGTTTCCTGATGTTCTCCGCGTCCTTTCAATGTGTAGTCGCGGCGGCCCGAAATGTCGCTCTGCGCCGACTGCACGAACAGCTGGGGTGTTTCCAGCTCCAGCGTCTGCATCAGGCGGCGGATGATCTCGAAGCTGGGCTTGGTCTGGTTGTTCTCGATCTTCGAAAGCGTGGAGCGCCCGATGTCGGCGGCCTTGGCGGCTTCCTCCAGCGTTAGCCCGCGTTCTTTGCGCGCATCCCGAATCATTCTCCCCAGAATTTCCCCGTCAGGCGCCTCTGTTCCCTCGGTGAGCGGACCTGTTTCTTCTGCCTGAACTGGTTCCATTTCGTGCTTTTCCCTTGTTTCCCAAGGAGCTTAGCTTTGATGCATGTCACAGTCAAAATTTCCTCTCAAAATCTTTTGTTGCCGATAGGGGAAAAGTTTCCTAAACGAGTCATCAAGTTGCGTACGAGTGCATACACTCCTGAAGCGGAAGTTCGATCTTGGGAGGGATCTGATGAGTGTTTTTGATCTGATTGTGATTGGTGGCGGGCCCGGCGGTTATGTGGCCGCCATTCGTGCAGCCCAGCTGGGCATGAGCGTTGCCTGCGTAGAAGGCCGCGGATCTTTGGGTGGCACCTGTCTGAACGTGGGCTGTATCCCCTCCAAGGCGCTGCTGACCTCCTCCGGAATATACGCAGAGCTGTCACATCTCGCGGCCCACGGTGTCAGTGTCGAAGGCGCTGCGCTGGACCTCGGCGCGATGATGGCGCGCAAAGACAAGACCGTTGCGGATCTCACCAAGGGTATTGCGTTCCTGTTCAAGAAGAACGGGATCGAGCTGATCGAGGGATGGGCGACCATTCCCGCACCCGGTCAGGTTCAGGTGGGTGAAGACACATACACCGCCAAACACATTCTCATCGCCACTGGTTCGGAACCCGCAGTCCTCCCTGATGTGGTGACCGACGAAGTGGACGTGCTGAGCAGCACCGGAGCGCTGGCATTGGAAGCCGTGCCGCAGCATCTGGTGGTGATCGGCGCAGGCGTGATCGGGCTGGAGCTTGGCCAGGTCTGGTCGCGCCTCGGATCCAAGGTCACGGTTGTCGAATACCTTGACCGCATTCTGCCGGGCATCGACGGTGACACTGCCAAGCTGGCACAGCGTGCCCTCTCCAAGCGCGGCATGAAGTTCCAGCTGGGCCGCGCCGTGAAGTCGGTAGCAAAAACCGACGGTGGGCTCGTTCTGACAATGGAACGGGTCGGCAAGGACAAGGAAGAGGTGCTCGAGGCCGACAAGGTGCTGGTCGCCATCGGCCGCCGCCCGGTGATCAAAGGCCTTGGCCTTGATGCCCTCGGCGTGAATGTGAACACCCGCGGTTTCATCGAGGTCGACGGCAGTTTCCAGACTTCGGTGCCCGGCCTCTATGCCATCGGCGACTGCGTGCCCGGCCCGATGCTGGCCCATAAGGCCGAAGAGGACGGCGTTGCCTGTGTGGAAATGCTGGCAGGCCTCACGGCCCACGTCGACTACAATCTGGTGCCCGGCGTGGTTTACACCGACCCCGAGGTCGCCTCGGTTGGGGCCACCGAGGAGGCTTTGAAAGAGGCCGGAGTGGACTACATCAGCGGCAAATTTACCTTCATGGCCAACTCCCGTGCCCGTGCATCCGGTGAAACCGATGGCGCTGTGAAAGTACTGGCAGACCCTTCAGGTAAGCTCCTCGGCGCGCATATTTGCGGTGCCCATGCTGGCGATCTGATCGCCGAACTGGTGCTGGCCATGGCCAAAGGTGCCACGGTTTCCGAGGTCGCCGCCGCCTGCCACGCGCATCCGTCGATGGCCGAAGCCGTCAAGGAAGCCTGTCTCGACGCCATGGGCCGCGCGATCCACGCCTGATCTGCAAGAAGGAAGCCGCCAGATGACCATCCAGCTGCGCCCCCGCCACCCGGAAAAGGCCCATAAGGCCGAAAGCGCCATCCCGCGCAAACCGAAGTGGATCCGCAAGAAAAAGATCGAAAGCGCGGAGTATTACGAGACCCGCCGCCTGATGCGCGACCACGATCTGGCCACCGTCTGCGAAGAGGCCGCCTGCCCGAATATCGGCGAGTGCTGGTCCAAGCGACACGCCACCATGATGATCATGGGCGAGGTCTGCACGCGGGGCTGCTCCTTCTGCAATGTATCAACCGGCAAGCCGGACACTCTGGACGCCTTTGAGCCCGGCCGCGTGGCAGCAGCGGTGAAGAAACTGGGCCTGCGCCACGTGGTGATCACATCCGTGGATCGGGATGATTTGGACGATGGCGGCGCAGACCACATTGCCCAGACCATCCGCGCAACACGCCACCAGAACCCCGGCACCACGATCGAAGTGCTGACGCCGGATTTTCTGGGCAAGGGCAATGCCGGGAACGCCGTCTTTGCGGCCGCCCCGGATGTGTTCAACCACAACCTGGAAACCGTGCCGCATCTCTATCCGCGCGTGCGCCCCGGTGCCCGCTACTATACGTCGCTGCGGCTGCTCGATGACGCCAAACGCGCCAATCCGGAGCTGTTCACAAAGTCTGGCCTGATGGTCGGTCTTGGCGAAACTCTCGACGACATCCGCCAGGTCATGGACGACCTGCGCGCCGCCAACGTCGATTTTCTGACTGTGGGCCAATACCTGCAGCCCACTCCAAAGCATCACCCGATCGACCGGTTCTGGGAGCCGGAGGAGTTTGCCCAAATAGAGCAGATTGCCCGGTCGAAAGGGTTCTTAGGCGTCTCAGCGACACCGCTGACCCGCTCATCATTCCACGCGGATGAAGATTTTGCCGCCCTGAAACAGGCCCGCCAACAGGCACTGGCCGCCGGGGCATAAAGAGTAACGCATTGGGAGGGTATCCATGGAAGCGTTAAATAGTATTGTCGGGGCCATTAACGGCATCGTCTGGGGGCCGCTGATGCTGGTCCTTATTTTGGGAGTGGGATTCTTCCTGCAGGTGGGGCTGAAATTCATGCCGATCCTGCGTATCGGCACTGGCTTCAGCCTGCTGTTCAAAGGCCGTGAAAGCCAGGGCGAAGGCCAGATCAGCCCGTTCAACGCCCTGATGACCGCGCTGTCGGCCACCATCGGTACCGGCAACATCGCCGGCGTTGCTACCGCCGTCTTCCTTGGCGGGCCGGGCGCCCTGTTCTGGATGTGGATGACCGCGCTGGTCGGCATGGCCACCAAATACAGCGAAGCCGTCTGCGCAGTGAAATTCCGCGAGCAGGACGAGGAAGGCAACTACGTCGGCGGGCCGATGTATTACATCAAGAACGGTCTTTCTGCCTCTTGGTACTGGCTGGCACCTGCCTTCGCCCTGTTCGGCGGCATCGCAGCCTTCGGCATCGGTAACGGCGTGCAGGCCAATGGCGTGGCGAGCGTGCTGGAAGCCAACTTCGGTCTCAACACCTCGCTGACTGGCGTGATCCTGATGGGTCTGACCGCAGCAGTGATCCTCGGCGGCATCACCCGCATCGGCAACGTCGCCGGCAAGCTGGTGCCTTTCATGGCGGTGGCCTACATCGCGGCCGGCCTGCTGGTCCTGCTGCTGAACGCCGACGCTCTGGGCAACGCCCTGTCGCTGGTCTTCACCCACGCTTTCACCCCGTCCGCTGCTGAAGGTGGTTTTGCAGGTGCTGCTGTCTGGGCCGCCATCCGCTTTGGTGTGGCACGCGGTGTCTTCTCGAACGAGGCCGGCCTCGGTTCCGCTCCGATTGCTCACGCTGCGGCCGAAACCAAAGGTCCGGTGAACCAGGGCCTGGTCGCCATGCTCGGCACCTTCATCGACACCATCATCGTCTGCTCCATCACCGGCCTGGCGATCATCGCCTCCGGCGCGTGGATCTCTGGTGAAAGCGGCGCGGCGCTGACCTCGCTGGCGTTTGAAACCTCCCTGCCCGGCTTTGGCGGCGCCTTCATCGCGGTTGCCCTGTCGATCTTCGCCTTCACCACCATCATCGGCTGGTCCTACTACGGCGAAAAATGCGTGGAGTTCTTCCTCGGCGTGAAGTCGCTGCTGCCCTACCGGGTGCTGTGGATCGTGATGATCTACTTCGGTGCCACCGCAGACCTCGGCTTCATCTGGCTCTTGGCTGACACGCTGAACGCAATGATGGCGATCCCGAACCTGATCGCACTCGCCCTGCTCAGCCCGGTCGTCTTCAAGGTGACAAAAGAGTTCTTCGCCACAAACGGCCAGTCCGAAGAGGCAAAAACAGCGGCTGAATAACCGCTGCTTGAAAACAGGGAGGCGCAGTTCGCGCTGCGCCTCCCAGCCACCACTCACATCTATTCAAAGAAGGTTGACCCCCATGTCCGGTACACCAAAACGCACACCGCTTTATGACCTGCATGTCGAGCTTGGCGGCAAAATGGTTGATTTCGCCGGCTGGGACATGCCGGTCCAGTACCCCATGGGCATCATGGGCGAACACAAGCACTGCCGTGAAAAGGCCGCACTCTTCGACGTCTCCCACATGGGTCAGGTGATCCTGCGCGGTGAGAACGTCGGCGAAAAGCTCGAAACCCTGTGCCCGCAGGCCTTTGCGACCCTGAAAGAGGGCAAGGCCCGCTACGGGTTCTTCACCAATGCCGACGGCGGCATCATGGACGACCTGATCGTCTCTAACGCTGGCGATCACTATTTCGTCGTCGTCAACGCCGCCCTGCGCCACCAGGACATCCCGCATATGGCCGCGAACCTAGACGGCGTAGAGGTGATCGAAATTTTCGACCGCGCGCTGGTCGCCGTCCAAGGCCCCAAGGCCGAAGAGGTTGTTGGTGACCTCTGCCCCGCTGCGCGCGACATGAAATTCATGGAAACCATCGTCGCAGAGATAAACGGCGCGGACTGCCGTATCTCTCGCCTCGGCTACACCGGCGAAGACGGCTACGAGATTTCCATCCCCGAAGGCAAGGCCGTTGACGTCTCCCGCGCCTTCCTCGCCCACGCGGACTGCGAACCGGCAGGCCTCGGCGCGCGCGACAGCCTGCGGCTGGAGGCTGGCCTCTGCCTCTATGGCAACGACATCGACCAGTCGACTTCGCCAATCGAGGCCTCACTGAACTGGGCCATTCAAAAACGCCGGAAAGAAGAAGGCGGGTTTCCCGGTGCCGACCGGATCCAAAAGGAACTCGCCGAAGGCGCTGCGAAGAAACTCGTCGGCATCAAACCCGAAGGTCGCGCCCCGGCCCGTCAGGGCGTCGAGATCCAATGCTTTGAGGGCAACAGCATCGGCACCATCACCTCGGGCGGCTTTGGCCCCACTGTCGGCGCACCTGTCGCAATGGGCTACGTCGCGGCCGGTCACGGCCAGCCGGGCGAAAAAGTGAACCTCATCATTCGGGGCAAGGCACAGCCGGCCGAAATCGTCGCGCTGCCCTTTGTCACCCAGAACTACAAACGCTGAACATCAGGAGCGAAACCATGACAACCTATTACTCCGAAGAACACGAATGGGTCCTCGTTGAGGGCGACACCGCCACCGTTGGCATCACCAAACACGCCGCCGACCAGCTGGGCGAGATTGTCTTCATCGAGCAGAAAGAAGCCGGTGACGACTTTGAAAAAGGCGATGAGATCGGCGTCATCGAAAGCGTCAAAGCGGCCTCCGAAATCTATGCGCCGCTCGACGGCGAAGTGATCGAAGCCAACGAAGCACTGGCCGACAATCCCAGCGCGCTGAACGAAAGCCCCGAGGGCGATGCCTGGATCTACAAGATCAAACTGGCCAATACCGACCAGCTCGAAGAGCTGATGGATCTGGACGGCTACAAAGCCCTGATCGGCTGATCCCATCCGACAGGGCCTCTGACGGCAGAGCGCCCTGTCTTCCTCTTGCCAAAAATATCCCCGCCGGAGGCTCCCCCGCTTCCGGCCCTCGCGGACCTCAAGACTGGAGCCCGGACATGGCCTTCAAACTGACCGATTACGAAGCCTACGATTTCGCCAACCGCCGCCACATCGGCCCGTCGACCCAGGAAATGGCGTCGATGCTGCAGACCATTGGCTTCAAGACGCTGGACGATCTGATCGACGCCACCGTGCCCCCGGCGATCCGCCAGAAAGAGGCACTGGACTGGGGTCCGGCGATGACCGAACGCGACGCGCTCTTCCACATGAAAGAGATCGCCTCGAAGAACAAACAGCTGACCTCGCTGATCGGCCAGGGCTACTATGGCACCACGACGCCCGCACCGATCCTGCGCAACATTCTGGAGAACCCGGCCTGGTACACCGCCTACACGCCCTACCAGCCCGAGATTTCCCAAGGCCGCCTCGAAGCGCTGTTGAACTTCCAGACCATGGTCAGCGACCTGACCGGCATGGATATCGCGAACGCCTCGCTGCTGGACGAAGCCACCGCGGCCGCCGAAGCCATGGCCATGGCCAAGCGCTCGGGCCGCAGCAAAGCAAATAACGCCGCCTTCTTCGTTGACCAGAACTGCCATGCCCAGACCATTGCAGTGATCAAGACCCGCGCCGAACCTCTGGGGATCGAGGTAGTGACGGGCGACCCGGATACTATGGATGCCGACGCCGTCTTTGGCGCGATCTTCCAGTATCCGGGGACTTATGGCCACGTGCGCGACTTCACAGATGAGATCGCAAAACTGCACGAAAACAAAGGTATCGCCATTGTCGCCGCCGACATCCTGTCGCTGGCACTGCTGAAATCGCCCGGCGAAATGGGCGCCGACATCGCCATCGGCTCCACCCAGCGGTTTGGCGTTCCGATGGGCTATGGCGGCCCGCACGCCGCCTATATGGCGACCACCGACAAGCTGAAGCGCGCCATGCCCGGCCGTATCATCGGTGTCTCGGTCGATGCGCGCGGCAACAAGGCCTACCGTCTGGCGCTGCAAACCCGCGAGCAGCATATCCGCCGCGAGAAAGCCAACTCCAATGTCTGCACCGCGCAGGCGCTGCTGGCGGTCATGGCCTCGATGTATGCGGTCTACCATGGCCCCGACGGGATCAAGGCAATTGCCCAATCCGTGCACCGCAAAACCTCTCGCCTTGCTGCGGGTCTGGAAGAACACGGCTTCACTGTCGAGCCGGAAGTCTTCTTCGACACCATCACGGTCGAGGTCGGCCATCTGCAGGCAACCGTCATGGAAGCGGCCATCGCCCGCGGTATCAACCTGCGCAAAGTGGGTGAAACCAAGGTCGGCATCTCCCTGGACGAACAGACCCGCCCGGAAACCATCGAAGCGGTCTGGGGTGCCTTTGGCATCACCAAACAGGACGACAGCCAGAAGAACCGCGCCTACCGCCTGCCGGAACATGCGCTGCGCGAAAGCGAGTATCTGACCCACCCGATCTTCCACAAGAACCGGGCCGAGGCCGAGATGACCCGCTATATGCGCCGCCTCGCTGACCGCGATCTGGCGCTGGACCGCGCGATGATCCCGCTCGGCTCCTGCACCATGAAGCTGAACGCAACCATCGAGATGATCCCGGTGACCTGGCCCGAGTTTGCCAACCTGCACCCCTTTGTGCCGGTGGATCAGGCGCAGGGCTACCACCAGATGATCGACGATCTGAACGACAAGCTCTGCCAGATCACCGGTTACGACGCGATCAGCCAGCAGCCGAACTCGGGTGCGCAGGGCGAATATGCGGGTCTCTTGACCATCCGCAGCTACCACGCCTCGCGCGGGCAGGGTCATCGCAACATCTGCCTGATCCCGACCTCCGCCCATGGCACCAATCCGGCGTCTGCGCAGATGGTGGGCTACAAGGTTGTGCCGGTGAAGGCCGACGCAGACGGCAATATCGATGTCGCTGACTTCCGCGAAAAGGCCGAAAAGCATTCGGGTGAACTCGCGGCCTGCATGATCACCTACCCGTCGACCCACGGTGTGTTCGAGGAAACCGTGCAGGAAGTCTGCCAGATCACCCATGACCACGGCGGTCAGGTCTATATCGATGGTGCCAATATGAACGCTATGGTGGGTCTGTCCCGCCCCGGTGACATTGGCGGCGACGTCAGCCACCTGAACCTGCACAAGACCTTCTGCATTCCGCACGGCGGCGGCGGCCCCGGCATGGGACCGATCGGCGTCAAAGCGCACCTGACCGAACACCTGCCGGGCCACCCGGAATATGGCTCTGCCGTGGGTCCGGTCTCGGCGGCTCCTTTTGGGTCTCCTTCGATCCTGCCTGTCTCCTGGGCCTATGTGCTCTTGATGGGTGGTGCAGGTCTGACGCAGGCAACCAAAGTGGCGATCCTCAACGCCAACTACATCGCCGCACGGCTGAAGGACGCCTATGGCATCCTCTATACCTCCAAGACGGGCCGGGTCGCGCATGAGTGCATTCTGGACACCCGCCCGCTGGCGGATGCTGGCAATGTGACCGTGGATGATGTGGCTAAGCGTCTGATGGACAGTGGCTTCCATGCGCCAACCATGTCTTGGCCTGTGGCAGGCACGCTGATGGTGGAGCCGACAGAATCCGAACCCAAGGACGAGCTGGACCGCTTTGTCGACGCGATGCTGTCGATCCGGGCCGAGGCACAAGAGGTGATCGACGGTAAAGTCGATGCGGAGAACAACCCGCTGAAGAACGCGCCGCACACCATTGCCGATCTGGTTGGCGACTGGGACCGTCCCTACAGCCGCGAAGTGGCCTGTTACCCGGATGGTTCCTTCGGGATCGACAAATACTGGCCGCCGGTCAACCGCGTGGACAATGCATATGGTGATCGCCACCTGATTTGCACCTGTCCGCCGATGTCAGATTACGAAGACGGTGAAGAAGCCGCAAACTGACCAACCCCTCGCCTGTCCGCCGCAGCCCAGCGGCGGACAGGTCCTTTCTTTTGACACTCAAAAAGGACGCAACCGCGCCCGGCAACAGGAGGAAGACATGACATTCTGCGCATCCTTTTCGGGCCCTGCCCCCAACACTTTGGTCCGCCCCGCCCTAAGCTTGGGCGTCGACATTATCCTTCCCACTGGCAGCAGCGGCGCCGAGGCGCATATGGCTGCAGCCCTGTTCCGTTCCGCCAATGATCTGCTGCAGACAGCTGCCTATCAGGTCTCTGTCCGCACTCTTGGCGAACAGCCAGCCGGTGACGCCCGTTACTGGACACGCAGAACGGCCATCTTCATGGGTGGAATATCCACCCGTTGGACCGTGACTCCGGAAGAACGCAACCGAACCGCACAGATTTTGCATCTCGCTGCGCGTCCGGTGCTGGCCGGCAGTGCTGTTTTCCTGCTTCATGAGACCGGCATGCATCGCGTTCATCAGGCGGCCATCCATCCGAATTTTGCTGCAGCCGCCCAAGAATACTTCCTGACCCCTGCAACAAATGGCGAACTTGTGGCGCAATCCGGCAATATTCACAGTGCCATCTCCGGATTCGCCGCAATAAAATTGCTACTGGATATGATCCGCGAAGATCAGGGCCAGGTTTTTGTAGATGCACTCAGCAGTTATTTGGGATTGTGCCCTGCTTCTACCCAGCCTGTCAGCAAAGCACTATTGGAGCTGCGCCGCCGCGCTGCAGGTGACGTGCTGATCGACAAAAGTCTCGGCCTGATGTGCAGCAATCTGGAAGAGCCTCTGCAGATCTGTGACCTCGCGTCCGAGCTTGGCGTTTCCACTCGCAAATTGCAGCGACGCTTCCAGGACAAGACCGGATCAGGGCCGCTGAACGCCTACCGGCAATTGCGGCTGGAACGTGCCCGCCAACTGCTGGAACACAGCAGCCTGCCGCTCCCCGAAGTCGCCGCTGCCACTGGTTTTGGCACCCAATTGAATCTCGCCTATTGGTTCAAACGCGAACACGGCGAAACCCCGAAGACCATCCGACGGATGACTTTCCAGGGCGGGATGGTTTCCGCCACAGCGTGACGTGCCCCTGCTGTCTTCTTTCGGTATTGGCCAAGTCCGGGAAAGCCACTGCAACGGTAAGGGGGCATCGTCCTAAATGGGGCACAAACGCTAGCAGCGGAGATCGGTATTGGGTTGATTGATGCGGTTGCCGACGCTGCAGATCTCTGGGCGCAGATGCGCTGTTTCGGCGATTTGGCTTGAGGCAGGACTGCCGCAACGCTAAGCACGCCTGCAAAGGAGTCCGCATATGTCGATGAACAGCTTTGGCCATCTTTTCCGCGTCACCACATGGGGTGAAAGTCACGGACCCGCGCTTGGCGCGACCGTTGATGGCTGCCCGCCCAATGTGCCGGTGACGCCCGAGATGCTGCAGGTCTGGCTCGACAAACGGCGCCCCGGTCAGAACAAGAACACCACCCAGCGCAATGAGCCGGACGCGGTAAAGATCCTGTCGGGCGTGTTCGAGGGCAAAACCACCGGCACCCCGGTGCAGCTGATGATCGAAAACACCGACCAGCGGTCGCGCGACTATGGCGAGATTTCCCAGACCTTCCGCCCCGGTCATGCCGACATCACCTACCATCAGAAATACGGCAACCGCGACTATCGCGGCGGCGGCCGGTCCTCGGCGCGTGAAACCGCCGCCCGTGTGGCCGCCGGTGGCTTGGCCCGCGAAGCGATCAAGCTCTTGGCGCCGCAGGTGGAAATCAAAGGCTACATGGTGGCCATGGGTGAGATGGAGATCGACCGCACCCGTTTCGACTGGGACGCGATCGAAGGCAATGATTTCTGGATCCCCGATGCCGGTGCCGTGCAGGATTGGGAAGACTACCTGCAGGGCTTGCGCAAGGATCACAACTCGGTCGGGGCCACGGTTGAGGTGGTCGCGCGCGGCGTGCCCGCAGGTATCGGCGCACCGGTCTACAACAAGTTGGACACCGATCTGGCCGCCGCGATGATGTCGATCAACGCCGTGAAGGGTGTGGAGATCGGCGAGGGCATGGCCGCCTCGCGCCTGAAGGGCACGGAAAACGCCGATGAAATCTTTATGGGCAATGACGGCCAGCCGGTCTATTCGTCGAACCATGCGGGCGGCATCCTTGGCGGTATTTCCACCGGGCAGGATCTGGTGGTGCGCTTTGCAGTGAAACCAACCTCTTCAATCCTGAGCCCGCGCAAATCGATCCGCATCGATGGCACCCCGACCGAGGTGATCACCAAAGGCCGCCATGATCCTTGTGTCGGTATTCGCGCCGTGCCGGTGGCCGAGGCGATGATGGCCTGCGTGATCCTTGACCATCTGCTGCTGCACCGTGGCCAGATCGGCGAAAACCAAGGTCAGATCGGCTGATGCAGGACCTGCGTGCGCAGCTGCGCCTGACCGTCGCCCGTGAAATGGAACAAGACCCGGCGCATGACATTGCGCATCTGGACCGGGTCTGGGCCAACGCCCGCCGTATCGGCGAGGACGAAGGCGGTGTGAACATGAAGGTGCTGCTGGCCGGCGCCTATCTGCATGATTTGATCAACCTGCCCAAGGACGCGCCCAACCGGGCCGAAGCCTCGACCCTGTCGGCCAATGCCGCCAAGCCGATCCTCGAAGGGCTGGGGTATACCCCGGATGAAATCCGTGCCGCACAGCATGTGATTGCCGCGCACAGCTATTCGGCCGGCATCCCGCCCGAAAGCTTTGAGGCCGAGATCCTACGCGACGCCGACCGACTGGACGCACTTGGCGCTGTTGGCATTGCCCGCACCTTTATGGTGGCTGGCGACATGGGACGCCCGCTGCTGGATCCGGCCGATCCCTTTGCCGCCAACCGTCCTCTGGATGATCAGGACTGGTCGATCGACCACTGGCATCTGAAACTGCTGCAATTGCCGCAGGAGATGGTCACCGCCAAGGGCCGCAAGATTGCCCGCAAACGGGCGCGGCTGATGCTGGCCTATCTCAACCAGCTTGCCAAAGAGATGGATACTGAACTGCCGCAGCACTGGGCGGATCTCTTGAAGTGACCAGCATTCTGGCCATCACCTTTCCGATCTACGCCGCCATCGCGCTTGGCTATCTGGTGGTCAAGAAAGGGTGGTTTGAGAAGGCTGAGATGCGCACGCTGGGCAAATATGTGCTCAACATTGCGCTGCCCATGCTGCTGTTCAATGCGGTGGCCAGCCGCGACCTGGGCGAGGTGATCCGCCCCGGCTATATCGCGGTCTTTGCCCTTGGCGGGCTGGCGACGATTGTCGTTTCCTATGTGCTGCTGACCCTGCGCGGGGCCACGCCAGAGCGCCGCGCGCTGGGGGTCATGGGATCCTCCTGCCCCAACAGCGGCTTTGTCGGCTTTCCGATCCTCCTGTTGACCCTGCCGGATCTGGCCCCGGTGGTGCTGGCGCTGAACTTCCTCGTTGAAAACCTGCTGCTGGTGCCGGTCTGCATGCTCTTGATGGAGATCGCCTCGGGCAAAGCCTCGGGTCCTTTGTGGCGCAAAGCGGGAGGCCTGATTTTGGATGTGCTGCGCACACCGTTTCTGATCGGGCTTTTGCTGGGGGTACTGGTCTCGCTCAGCGGGGTGTCCCTGCCCGAACCCGTCACCCGGCTGTCCGGTCTTTTGGCCGCCTCTGCCTCAGCCCTGTCGCTGGTGGTGATCGGTGGTTCGCTGGTGGATCTGCCGGTGCATGGCAACAAGGGGCTGGCGACGCATATCACCCTGCAAAAGCTGATCCTGCACCCTGCTCTGGTCGCCCTGACCGCCCTCGCCCTGACCGGTGCCGGGCTTGTCTATCTGGACGGTGACATGCTGAAAGCGGTGATTCTATCCGCCGCCATGCCGATGTTCGGCATCTATGTGGTTCTGGCCCAGAAACAGGGGCTGGAGGGCGCGGCCAGCCTCGCCATGCTGTTTGCTACATCCGGCGCCTTCGTGACCCTCAGCCTGCTGCTTTTCTGGCTGATCTAACCGGCCCGCCCATGGTCATGGGCGCATTGACTGTGATCGCCCAGCGCCGTCAGCACCTGACAGGTGCCGCCATTGCCACCATCGCAAAGATGGCTGATCCGCTCCAGCTCCTCTGCCAGCAGTTCCAGCCGGGCAATGCGCTCGCGCACCTGTGCCAGCTGGCTGCGGGCGATCTGATCGGCGGCGGCGCAATCATGTCCCAGCTCTCCGTTCAGCCCCATCAGCGCCTTGATGTCGTCCAGCCCGAAACCAAGGTCGCGGGCGTGTTTGATAAAGCCCAGAGCCTGTTTGCCCTGCTCGCTGTAGCGCCGCTGATTGCCCGCGTTCCGCTCGGCGGGCGGCAGCAGGCCGACCTCCTCATAATAACGGATCGTGGGCACCTTGACCCCGGTGGCCTTGGACAGCGCGCCGATGGAAAACATTGTGAAACCTCTTGAAGCTCTAGTGACTAGAGCCCCTACATTGGTCCCGAATCAAACTGAAGGACAAGACAAATGGCAGGTTGCTGCGGGCACGAGGCCCGGTTTGACGGGGTTTCAGCCGACTACAAACGCAGGCTTTGGGCGGTGATTGCGATCAATGCTGCGATGTTTGGGGTTGAGATGAGCGCGGGCCAGCTGTCCGGGAGCCAGGCCCTGAAGGCGGACGCACTGGATTTCCTCGGCGATGCGCTGACCTACGGGATCTCGCTGGCCGTTATCGGCGCCTCGTTGCGCACCCGCGCGCTGGCGGCATTGGGCAAGGGGATCAGCCTGTTGCTGATGGGGCTCTGGGTGTTTGGATCGACCCTCTATCAGGTGTTTTACGTGGGCGTGCCGCAGGCCGAGATCATGGGCGCCATCGGTTTTCTGGCACTGGCGGCGAACATGGCCTCGGTCCTGCTGCTGGTCAGATACAAGGACGGGGATGCCAATGTACGCTCGGTCTGGCTGTGCTCGCGCAATGACGCCATCGGCAATGTGGCGGTGATGATTGCCGCCTTGGGTGTCTGGAGCACGGCCACCGGCTGGCCCGACCTGATCGTGGCGGGCATCATGGCCGGGCTGTTCCTGAACTCTGCCGCACAGATCCTGTCACAGGCGGTAAAGGAATGGCGTGAAGAAGAGGCGCACGCAGAGGCTCACTAACTCCTGTGCCCGTGCCGCTTGCGGCGCGGGCCGCGCCCGACCCTCCCCATGGGAGGGCGCTTCGCACCCACCCAGGGTCAGACGCAACCCTGTTGTTACGCGCTGAACAGTCCGGCGTATTCCTCGCGCAGGGCTTTCTTTTGCACCTTGCCCATGGTGTTGCGCGGCAGGGCCTCAACGATGGCGATATGTTTGGGTTGTTTGAACTTCGCCAACTGTCCACTCAATGCCACCTGCACGGCCTCAGCACTGGTACCATCGCCCTGGGCCACAACCACAGCCACCACGGCCTCGCCAAAATCGGGATGCGCCACGCCGATCACTGCGCTTTCCAGCACGCCGGGCAGATCATCGATCAGGCTTTCGATCTCTTTGGGGTAGACGTTGAAACCGCCGGTGATCACCAGATCCTTTTCGCGGCCGACGATGGTGACATAGCCATCCGCATCAATCTTCGCCAGGTCCCCGGTGATGAACCAGCCGTCAGGCCGCAGTTCCTCGGCGGTCTTTTCCGGCATCTGCCAATAGCCCTGAAACACGTTTGAACCGCGCACTTCCAGCACGCCGATGTCGCCTACAGGCACCTCGGCTCCATCCAGCATCACCTGTGCCTCGACCCCCGGCAACGGAAAGCCAACGGTGCCCGCGCGCCGATCCCCTTCATAAGGGTTCGAGGTGCTCATATTGGTTTCCGTCATACCGTAGCGTTCGAGAATGCGATGGCCGGTGCGCGCCTCCCACTGCTCGTGCGTGTCCACCAACAGGGGCGCAGAGCCCGAGATGAACAATCGCATATTGGCGGCGCGTTCCTTGTCCAGACGTGGATCCTGCAGCAGGCGGGTGTAAAAAGTCGGCACCCCCATCAGCGCAGTGGCACGCGGCATCGCCTGCAGAATGGCCTCGGCGTCAAAGCCGGGCAGAAACACCACCTGCGCGCCGGCAAACAGTGCAACATTGGTCGCCACAAACAGCCCGTGCGTGTGAAAGATCGGCAACGCGTGGATCAGCACATCAGCGCCGGTGAACTGCCAGTAATCGCGCAAGGTGAGCGAATTGGACGCCAGATTTCCATGACTCAGCATCGCGCCTTTTGAACGCCCGGTGGTGCCAGAGGTATAAAGGATCGCCGCCAGATCGCCCTCGGCGCGGGCGACAGCGCGAAATCTACCCTGCACCTCTGCCAGATCCAGCAAAGTACCCTGCCCGGCTGCATCCAGCGTCAGTACCTCTGCCGCCCCGGCGATCCCGCGGGTCTCCGCTTCGCGCGCCGGATCACAGACCACCACGCGCGGAGTGGCATCACCCAGAAAATACGCCACTTCCGGCGCAGTATAGGCGGTGTTGAGCGGCAGAAAAATCCCGCCCGCCATGACAGTGCCCAGATAGAGTTCAATCGCCTGAAGGGTTTTGGAGACCTGAACCGCAACCCGATCCCCCGGCTGCAGGCCTTTTGCAGCCAGCGCCGCTGCCATCCGCTCAGCCCCGGCAAACAATGCGCCAAAGGTCACATCGCCGCCGCCCGGAATCTGGGCAAACACCGCGTCGTCACGTCCCTGCGAGGCTGCCCGCAGTTGATGGATCAAATGGTTCTGCTCATACATCGGCGGTGCCTCCTTTTGGTTCGGCGCCACATTCCATGCTGCGCCTGCGAAGATCAAGCGGTGCGCTTGCCATTCACAGTTAAACAGTTAAGCATCATCGCACCCCCAGCACAGCTCCGAGGCACGCGCGATGAATCCCACCAAAGGCATCCTGTCCAAAGTCCTCGCACTGGCGCTGTTTTCCGTCATGGCCTCGCTGATCAAGGCCTCCGCCCCCCATGTGCCGCCTTGGGAAGCAGTGTTCTTTCGCTCGTTCTTTGCAATGCCGGTGATCCTGATCTGGCTGGCACGACGGGGCGATCTGAAGACCGGGCTAAAGGTGCAAAACCCGATGGGCCATTTCTGGCGCGGCTTTATTGGCACCACGGCGATGATGCTCGGCTTTGCGGCCCTGATGATCCTACCCTTCCCGGAAGTCACCGCCATCGGCTTCACCTCTCCGCTGCTGATCGTGGTCTTTGCCGCCGTTTTTCTGGGCGAGGAAGTCCGCCTGTTCCGTCTCTCAGCCGTTGGTTTCGGCCTGATCGGGGTGATGATCATTCTCTATCCGCGCCTGAGCGTTTTTGGCGGCGGCGCAGCAGAAAGCCTGGCCTTGATGGGGGCGATGCTGGCGCTTGGATCAGCTGCCTTTCGGGCCATGGCGCAGATCCACATCCGCAAATTGGTGCAGACCGACCAGACCTCGGCCATCGTGTTCTACTTCTCACTCACCGCCACGGCGCTCTCGCTGCTGACCCTGCCCTTGGGCTGGGTGATGCCAACAGGGCGTGAACTGGTCTTTCTGATTGCTTCGGGCCTTGTTGGCGGCGTGGCGCAGATTTTCCTCACCACCAGCTATCGCTATGCCGAAGCATCGCTTCTGGCGCCTTTCGACTATGTGTCGATGATCTATGCGCTGCTGATCGGCTATTTCATCTTTGCCGAAGCACCGACAACGATCATGCTGGCAGGTTCCGCACTGATCATCAGTGCCGGCATCGTGATCATCTGGCGCGAGCAGAAACTGGGCCTCAAACGCGGCAAAGCCCGCCCCAATGTGACACCACAGGGCTAACGCGTCAGAGGCCGGGTCAAGGCGCCGCAGCAGCGGCCCGCGCGCAGCGCGGCTTGGCCTTGAGGCGGGGTCTGGCGCAATATGCTGGTCGTGGCGCGTTCAGGGCAGACCTGCCCCTGAACCGCTTCTCAGCTGATCTTCCTTCACTTTCCTCCAAGAACCTTGCCAAAGGTTCTTGCGCCGCGCCGCAGGCGTGGCGCCCGGCCCAACACCAAGGGGCACCCTGCCGGGTGCCGCGCGGAGGCGGGAGCCCCCCTCAAACAAAACGGCCCCGGTGCAGATGCACGCGGGGCCGCTCTATCAAGTCACCGAACAAGTCACCGAAGTGGGATCAGGCGCGAACCAGCGCCTCATAGGCTTCGGCGGTTTCGCGGGTCAAGTCGCCCACCTCGAAAGTATAGTCGCCGATCTGGCCCACAGGGGTCACTTCGGCGGCGGTACCGGTCAGCCAGCACTGTTCGAAATCGGCCATTTCCTCGGGGCGGATGCGGCGCTCGTGGACGGTGATGCCTTTGTCTTTCAGCATCTGGATCACCGTCTGGCGGGTGATGCCATTCAGGAAGCAATCGGCCAGCGGCGTGTGCACCTCACCGTCCTTCACGAAGAAGATATTGGCGCCTGTTGCCTCGGCCACATTGCCGTTGAAATCCATGAACAAGGCGTCCGAACAGCCCTTGGCCTCGGCCTTATGCTTGGAGATGGTGCAGATCATGTAGAGACCTGCCGCCTTGGCATGAACCGGAATGGTTTCCGGGCTCGGCCGTTTCCACTCGGCGATGTCCAGCTTTGCGCCCTGCATCTTGGCGTCACCGTAATAAGCGCCCCAGCCCCAGACCGCGACAGCCATGTGAACCGGATTGGCCGCAGCGGCGACACCCATGTCATCGCCAGAGCCGCGCCAGACCAGTGCGCGCACATAGGCGTCCTGCAGGCCAGAGGCCTTCAGCGCTTCTTCCTTGGCCGCTTCGATCTGGTCCACTGAATAGGGCATCGGCATGTCCAGCGCGTTGGCCGAGGCGATCAGACGCTCGGAATGTTCCACGCTTTTGAAGATCTTACCGTTATAGGCGCGCTCGCCCTCAAACACGGAAGACGCATAGTGCATTGCATGTGTCAGGATATGGACCTTGGCATCGCGCCAATTCACCAGTTCCCCATCCATCCAGATCACACCGTCGCGATCATCATATCCAGCCATGTGATTTTCCTCCTGCCGCGGACCCGCGATGTTTTCAAATGTTGCGCAACAGGCCTCACTTGAGACATTTAATTGCGCCAAAATCGGATTTTGATACCGCTTCGCCCTTGGAATGTCAATAAGGCTGACGTAAGCTGATGGGATAAAACGAAAGGATACCCCATGCCAGAGGGACGATCCGGCCAGCTGTCGCACAGCGATAGCCTGCTGTTCCTGACCGACGAGCAGCTGCGCCAGGGCATCGAGGCGATGTTCTTTGCCTACCGCGGCTTCACCGCTGATCCCGACCGCATTCTGGCAGGCCTGTCTTATGGCCGCGCCCATCACCGGGCGATCCATTTCATCAACCGCGCACCGGGCACCACGGTGAACAACCTGCTGGCCATTCTCGGCGTCACCAAACAATCGCTGAACCGGGTGCTGCGCACGCTGATCAGCGACGGGCTGGTGGAAAGCCGGGTTGGCACCGTCGACAAGCGCGAACGCCACCTGTTTCTGACCGAAGAGGGTGCCGCACTTGAGGCGCAGCTGTCGGACGCCCAGCGCGCCCGGATGCGTGCAGCCTATAAGGACGCCGGCCCTGAGGCGGTGCAGGGGTTCAAACAAGTGCTAGAGGCAATGATGGATGCGGATATGCGCCGCGCCTATAACACCCTGCGGGAGAGCGGTTCATGAGCGATCCTGACGCCCATCTGCTGATCGTTGATGATGACGAGCGCATTCGCGAGCTGTTGAAGAAATTCCTGATGCGCAGCGGCTTTCTGGTCACTGCCGCCCGTGACGCGGCCCATGCCCGCCGGGTGCTGGCCGGGCTGGATTTTGACCTGATCGTCATGGATGTGATGATGCCGGGCGAAGATGGCATATCGCTGACCAAAGCCTTGCGCGAAACCCAGAGCACACCGATCCTGCTGCTGACCGCAAAAGGCGAAACATCGGACCGCATTGCCGGGCTAGAGGCCGGTGCAGATGACTATCTGCCCAAACCCTTTGAACCCAAAGAGCTCTTGTTGCGGATCAATGCGATCCTGCGCCGGGTGCCCTCGACTACGGCTGAAGAAAGCGCGCCAAAGGTGCTGCACCTTGGCGCCATCCGCTATGATATCGAGCGCGGCGAAATGTGGCAGGGTGAGGATCTGGTACGGCTGACCGCCACCGAAAGCCAGCTGATGAAAATCTTCTCGGCCCTGCCGGGGGAACCCGTGAGCCGCGCCAAGCTGGTGGAGGATCTGGGCCGTGACCGCGGTCAGGCGCAGGAACGCGCCGTGGACGTACAAATCACCCGGCTGCGCCGCAAAATCGAGCCAAACCCGAAACAACCGCAATACCTGCAGACGGTGCGCGGCGCGGGCTATATGCTGGCACCGGATTGATGGTTCCACCGGGGCAGCCGCTGCGCGGCGTTTTCATGCCTCCGGCGGGGATATTTTCTGCAAGAGGAAACAGGGGAACACCATGGTTACGGCGCTGATCACACATGCGGAGTGTCTTAATCATGTGACGCCAGAGGGGCACCCCGAGCGGGTTGCGCGGCTGGAGCACATTCTGCACGCCCTCGAAGGGTTGGATCTGAAACGGGTCACAGCCCCTATGGCCGCTGAGGATGATATCCTGCGCTGCCACCCGGCCGACTATCTGCAGGGGCTGCGCGCTGCGCGTCCCGAAGAGGGTTGGGTACAGATCGATGGCGATACCTATATGTCTCCGGGGTCACTGGATGCGGCCTTCCGGGCGGCCGGAGCAGTCATCCGCGGCGTCGATATGGTGTTGGAGGGCGAGGTGCAAAATGCCTTTGCCGCCGTGCGCCCGCCGGGGCATCACGCCGAGACCGAGACAGCCATGGGATTCTGCCTGTTTGGCAATGCTGCATTGGCGGCAAAACACGCGCTGGATCATCACGGGCTGTCGCGCGTCGCAGTGGTGGATTTCGACGTGCACCACGGCAATGGCACCCAGGATCTGCTGTGGGACGAGCCGCGCGCGCTGTTCATCACCTCTCAGCAGATGCCGCTTTGGCCCGGATCCGGCCGTCCCGACGAGGACGGAACCGCGGGCCAGATTCTGAACATGCCGCTGTCGCCCGGATCTGATGGGACGGAAATGAGAACGGCTTATGAGGTCCAGGCCTTTCCGCGTCTACGCGCGTTCCGGCCCGAGCTGATCATAATTTCGGCCGGTTTTGATGCCCATCAGGACGATCCTCTCGCCAGCCTCAACTGGTCCACCGCCGATTTCGCCTGGATCACACGGGAATTGTGCACCCTCGCAGCAGAGCTGTGCAGCGGCCGTATCGTCTCGACTTTGGAAGGCGGATATGATCTGAACGCGCTGAGCCGCGCCACTAAGGCGCATGTGCAAGAATTGATGAAGGCCCCGGTATGACGACCCAGACCCCCGCCCAGATCCCTGTGGAAGAAATGAGCTTTGAACTGGCCATGCGCGAGTTGGAAGGCGTGGTGGATCAGCTGGAACGGGGCGATGTGGCGCTGGACGCTTCTATTGCGCTCTATGAACGGGGGGCGGCGTTGAAAAAGCGCTGCGAAGACGAGCTGAAGCGCGCCGAGGAGAAAGTCGCGGCGATCACCCTGGATGCCAATGGTGCCGCCACCGGCACCGCACCGCTTGACGCTGGCTGAAGCGGTGGATGGAGTGGTGGCCGAACGGTCCTTTGCGCAGGCCCTGAGCACGGCGCAGTCGCAGATCACCGCCCGCGCCGATGTGGTGTTGGCGGCAGATGACCAGCTGACGCAGGCGATGTCTTATGCCATCCGGGGCGGCAAGATGCTGCGCGGGTTTCTGGTGCTGGAAAGTGCGCGCCTGCACCATGTGGATCCAAAGGCAGCGCTGGACGCAGCCCTGGCCATCGAATGCGTGCATGCCTATTCCCTTGTGCATGACGATCTGCCCTGCATGGACGACGACGACCTGCGCCGCGGCCAGCCCACTGTGCACCGCAAATGGGACGAGGCCACCGCCGTACTAGCGGGCGATGCGCTGCAAACACTGGCCTTTGAATTGCTCGCCAACCCCGCACTTGGCCCCCACGCGCTGGAGCTGCTGCGCACCCTGGCGCAGTCCTCCGGCAAGGATGGCATGGTGTCAGGCCAAATGCTGGACATTGCCGCCGAAAGTGCCGCGGCACCGCTGACCCTGGTCGAGATCACCCGCCTGCAGGGACGCAAAACAGGTTGCCTGATCGAATGGTCCGCCACCGCCGGCGCCCGTCTGGCCGGTGCTGACACGACGCCACTGCAGAAATACGCGGCCGCCATCGGACTGGCCTTCCAGATCGCCGATGACATTCTTGATGTCGAAGGGGACGCGGCCAAGGTTGGCAAGGCCGTGCGCAAGGACGAGGGCGCTGGTAAGGCGACCTTTGTCTCGCTTCTGGGGCTGGAAGCCGCCAAGAGCCGCGCTGCTGAACTCTGCGAAGAGGCCTGCACCTCGCTCGCCTCCTATGGTACAGATGCCCATACTTTGATGGAAACTGCGCGTTTCATTGTTTCCCGCGACAGTTAAACCTACGCGAAGCCCCTGAGGAACCCGTGATGTCCGACCAGCCCAATACACCGCTTCTGGACCAGATCAGCCGACCCGCCGATCTGAAAGGGCTGAGTGACAGCCAGCTGAAGCAGGTCGCACAGGAGCTGCGCTCTGAAACCATCTCGGCGGTATCCGTCACCGGCGGCCATCTGGGCGCGGGCCTTGGTGTTGTTGAACTCACCGTGGCGCTGCACGCCGTGTTCGACACGCCGCGCGACAAGCTGATCTGGGACGTGTCGCACCAGTGCTACCCGCACAAGATCCTGACCGGACGCCGGGATCGCATCCGCACCCTGCGCATGAAAGACGGTCTCTCTGGTTTCACCAAACGCAGCGAATCGCCCTACGATCCCTTTGGTGCGGCGCATAGCTCGACCTCGATCAGTGCCGCTCTCGGATTTACCGTGGCACGCGATCTGGGCGGCGTTGTGCCCGAAGGGCTGGGTGACGCCATTGCAGTGATCGGCGACGGGTCGATGTCGGCGGGCATGGCCTTTGAGGCAATGAACAACGCAGGTCATCTGGACAAGCGGATGTTCGTGATCCTGAACGACAACGAGATGAGCATCGCCCCGCCCGTGGGCGCGCTCTCCTCCTATCTGTCGCGGCTTTATGCAGGCGAACCCTTTCAGGAGCTTAAAGCGGCGGCCAAGGGGGCTGTTTCACTGCTGCCCGAACCCTTCCGCGAAGGCGCCAAACGCGCCAAGGATCTGGTCAAGGGCATGGCCGTTGGTGGCACCCTGTTCGAAGCACTCGGTTTTTCCTACATTGGGCCCATTGACGGCCACGACATGGATCAGCTGCTGCCGGTGCTGCGCACCGTGCATGACCGCGCCACAGGCCCGGTGCTGATCCATGTGATCACCAAAAAGGGCAAGGGATACGCCCCCGCCGAGGCCGCCCGCGACAAGGGTCACGCCACTGCCAAATTCGATGTGGTGACCGGAGAGCAGAAAAAAGCGCCGTCGAATGCGCCGTCTTATACCTCCGTCTTCGGCAATGAGCTGGTCAAACTGGCCGCCGCCGATGACAAGATCTGCGCCGTGACCGCCGCCATGCCCGATGGCACCGGTCTGGGGCTGATGGCCGAACGCTACCCATCGCGCACTTTCGATGTGGGCATCGCCGAACAGCATGGCGTGACCTTCGCCGCCGCGCTGGCCGCGGGCGGCATGAAGCCGTTTTGCGCCATGTATTCCACTTTCCTGCAGCGCGGCTACGATCAGGTGGTTCACGATGTTGCAATCCAGCGCCTGCCGGTACGCTTTGCCATTGACCGCGCCGGTCTGGTTGGTGCCGACGGGGCCACCCATGCGGGCTCCTTCGATATCGCCTTCATGGCCAACCTGCCCGGCATGGTTGTGATGGCCGCCGCTGACGAGGCAGAGCTGGTCCATATGACCGCCACCGCCGCCGCCTATGACGATGGCCCCATCGCCTTCCGCTATCCGCGTGGCGAAGGCGAAGGCGTCGAAATGCCCGATGCACCGCAGGTCTTGGACATCGGCAAGGGCCGCATGATCCAGAAAGGCGCCCGCGTCGCACTGCTGTCATTCGGAACCCGTCTGGGCGAGGTAAAAAAAGCCGCCGAGGCGCTGGCCGCCAAAGGCATCACGCCGACGATTGCAGATGCCCGTTTCGCCAAACCGCTGGACCGCGAGATGATCCTCGATCTGGCCGCCAATCACGAGGCGCTGATCACCATCGAAGAAGGCGCTGTCGGCGGTTTCGGCTCCCATGTTGCGCAGCTTCTGGCCGATGAGGCGGTGTTCGACAATGGCCTCAAGTTCCGCTCGATGGTTCTGCCGGATACTTTCATCGATCAGGCCGGCCCGGCCGATATGTATGCGGTGGCCGCAATGAACGCGCCGCAAATTGAAGCCAAGGTGCTGGAGGTTCTGGGTGTGGCAAGAATTGGTGAAAAGCGCGCCTAGCCGCCAGCCAACCGCGCCTATTCATCTTTTCGAAAATACTCCGGGGGAGCCGCCCGAACGGGCGGCGGGGGCAGCGCCCCCAAACAATCCCTACAGGGCCGGTGGCGCGGCGGGTGGCGTGAAATTCGCCAGATCTTCGGCCTCCAACACTGCCTTCAGCCCGCTACGGTAATCCGGATAGCGCAGAGCCACCCCCAGCTCATCCTTGATGCGATCATTATGCACCCGTTTGTTTTCGCCATAAAAACTGCGCGCCATGGCTGACATGGCCGCCTCATCAAAGGGCACTTCGGCGGGCATCGGCAGGCCCAGCAGCTCTGCCGCATGACCCAGAACATCCTGTGGTGGTGCCGGATCATCATCACAGACGTTATAGATCCGCCCCGGTGCAGGCGCCGCCATCGAGGCGGCAAGAACTTCGGCGATGTCATCCACATGAATGCGCGAAAACACCTGTCCGGGTTTGATAATGCGGCGCGCCTTGCCCGTCTTCAGCTTGGCAAAGGGCCCGCGCCCCGGCCCGTAGATGCCGGCCAGCCGGAAAATATGCAGCGGCAATCCGTCCACGGCCTGCCAGCCCTCCTCGGCCGCCACCCGCCACTGCGCCCGCGCCGACAAGGGGGCAGGCGCGGTGTCTTCATCCACCCAGGCTCCGCCCTGATCCCCGTAAACGGCCGTTGTCGACAGGTAGCCAAACCAGCGCAGATCCTTCGCTGCGGCAATCCTGTCGCCCAGCGCCGCCAGCACCGGATCGCCCTGTTCTGACGGGGCAACGGAATGCAGAATATGGCTGACCCCGTCCAACGGGATGTCTTCACCGGGCCATTGGATCAACGGCACGCCGGCATCCGCCAGCGGCTCGCGCGCCGTTCCGATCACCCGCCATCCCAGCGGCCGCAGTTTTGAAGCAAGCGCCTGGGCCGTGTACCCAAACCCGAGGCAAAGCAATGTCTTGGTCATGCCAGCATAAATGCGCAACTGCCCGGCCCGGTGCAAGGCTTGATTCGAATCTCCATCCCGCCTTTCATGTCTTTCATGCGTGAACAGAAACCGGACCTATCGGCCGCCTATTCCCTCACCACTCCGGAGGACTCCAAACGCCTCTATGCGGATTGGGCAGATACCTATGATCAGAGCTTTGCCGCAGATAGCCGCTATCAGCTGCACCTGCTGACAGCCCGCGCCTTTGTGCAGGCGGGCGGGCGCGGCCCGGTGCTGGATGCCGGTGCCGGAACCGGCCTCTGCGGCGTCGAACTGGCTGCCCTTGGCGCGGGACCGATCGATGCGACGGATATCAGCCCTGACATGCTGGCCGAAGCCCTGCGCAAAGATATCTACCGTGATGTCATCGAGGCCGATCTTCTCGCTGGCCTGCCGGTGCCACCCGGCAGCTATGGCGGTGTTGTGTCCTCGGGCACCTTCACCTGTGGCCACGTCGGCCCCGAAGCCCTGCCCGCCCTGCTGCGTGTCGCCCGCCCCGGCGCGCAGTTTGCGCTGTCGATCAACGCCCGCCATTACAAGCGCGATGGCTTCGTCGAGGCCTTCGATCGCCTGCTGCGCGGCCAGTGGATCCGCAAGCTTTCCCTCCCCGAAGTGCGCATCTACACTGGGGAGGCAACCGGAGATCACAAGGACGACACGGCCCTGATCGCCCTCTTCCACAAAGCCTGATCCCTGCAGGCCAGCCCGCATTACGGGGCTCGCCCCTTCATCCTGCCAATAATACGCCTCCCGCCGCACACCAGCCCCCAACGCCGCAATGGTGCGCGCCAGCGCCTTGCCTCCAGGCAAGGCGCCCGGCCCAACTGTGCGGGGGCCAAAAGGCCCCTCAAACAGGCGGGAGTACGCGCGTCAGCGGCCCTTCCAGACCGGATCGCGCTTCTCGGCAAAGGCGCGCGCGCCTTCCAGATTGTCTTCGGATCCATAAAGCACATCCACCGACCGCAACTGCCGACCGGTGATCCGGTTCATCGCATCCTGAAACTTGCTGTCTTCGGCATCCCGCACCACTTCCTTGATCGCCGCATAGACCAGCGGCGGACCCGAGGCGAGCAATCGCGCCAGCTCCCAGGCGCGGTCCATCAGCTGATCCGCCGCGACGATCTCATTGACCAGCCCCCAGCGGTTGGCTTCTTCCGCATCAAACCAGCGACCTGTCAGCAGCAGTTCCATCGCGATGTGATAGGGAATGCGCTTGGGCAGTTTCACCGACGCCGCATCCGCCACCGTGCCGGAGCGGATTTCCGGCAAGGCAAAGCTCGCGTGATCCGCCGCCAGAATCATATCCGCCGACAAGGCCAGCTCCAGCCCGCCACCGCAGGCAATACCGTTCACCGCAGCGATAACCGGCTTGTTCAGATCCCGCAGCTCCTGCAGCCCGCCAAAACCGCCAACACCGTAATCGCCATCCACCGCATCACCGTCGGCGGCCGCTTTCAGGTCCCATCCGGGGCAGAAGAACTTTTCGCCGGCGCCGGTCAGGATCGCCACGCGCAAGCTGTCGTCATCGCGGAAGGCCTGAAACACCTCCCCCATCACCCGGCTGGTCGCCAGGTCGATGGCATTGGCCTTGGGCCGGTCCAGGGTCACTTCCAGAATAGCGCCGTCGCGGTGTGTCTTCACTGGGCTGCTTTTATCTGCGCTGTCGCTCATCTCTCTCAATCCTTCCGCCGCATCAGGGCATCTGCCGCAATCGCATCCGTCGGAGTGCAAAGTAGCGGGTTAATCTCAATTTCTTCCAGACCTTCGGCCTTGGCCAGCACATAATCCTGCACCGCATTCACCGCCCGCAGGATGGCACCCCGGTCGGCAGCCGCCGCGCCACGGAAACCATCCAGTAACCTGACCACTCGCAGGCTGTTCAGTGCGTCTTCAAGCATCGCATCCGTTGCCGGCAGCAAAACCGAGGCGCTGTCTTCCATCACCTCGGTCAGAGTGCCACCCGCCGCCAGTGTCAGCACAAACCCATGCGCCGGGTCCTTGACCACCCCGACCAGCAGCTCGGCCACGGCACCGCTGACCATCTCCTCGACCAGAAAGCGATCCGCTGGCATCGCCGCCGCCGCGTCGCTTACCGCAGCCCCCGACATCAGGTTCAGCACCACCGCGCCCGCCTCGGTCTTATGGGCAACGCCCTCGCCCTTCAGCACCACCGGGAAGCCCATATCGGCCGCCACGGCACGCGCTTCACCTGCGGATTTGGCGCGTCCGGATTTCGGCACTCTCAGCCCATACCGCGCAAGCCGTCGCTTGGCTTCAGCCTCCGGCACCAGCCCCGATTCCACCTCTGCTGTTGGGGGCAACAATGGCGGCACATCACATGGAACCGGACGGCTCGCCGCCTCACAGGCCGCAATTGCCTCACCCAATCCGGCAAAGGGCACCACACCCGCCGCCATCAGCCGTTCAGCCACATGTTCCGGCATCAGTTCCGGCAGCGTGGCAATCAACCCCATATTGGCACCGGTCTGCGCCTTTGCTGCGGTGATCGAGTCTATCACGCAGTCCCAATCTGAGGGATCACAGCGATCAGCGCGCGGGAAATCCGCAATCAGCATCGTCATCGCCAGCGCTGGATCGCTCATCGCCGCAAAGGCCCGTGTCATGGCCTCGGTGTCGCGCCAGATATAGGTGTGGTAATCCAGCGGGTTCGCCAGCGCCACCATCGGCCCCAAGGCTTCCCGCAAGTCTGTCTTTTGACGGTCGTTCAGCGGCGGGAAGACCACGTCGCGCATATGGCCCAGATCGGCGGCCAGACTTGCCTCGCCCCCCGAACAGCTGATGGTGGCAATCGCATTGCTCTCCAGCCGCCCGGTCACATGCAGCAGCTTCAGTGTCTCGACAAAGGTGGTAAGGTCATCAAGGCGCGGGATGCCGAGGCGTGAGAGCAAAGCCCCGGCACCCGCATCGCCCCCCGCAAGAGAAGCGGTGTGGGAAATTGTTGCCGCCTGCGCCTCGGCCGAGCGCCCGACTTTCAGCGCCACAATCGGCTTGCCCAGGCTGCGGGCGCGCGCCGCCAGCGCCTCGAATGCGCGCAGATCCCCGAACCCTTCGATATGCAGGCCCAGCGCCGTCACCCGGTCGTCGTCCAGCAGCGCCTCGCCAATCTCGGCAATGCCGGATTGCGCCTGATTGCCCGCGGTCACCGCATAGGCAATCGGCAGGCCCCGCATCTGCATGGTGAGGTTGATCGCGATATTGGAGCTTTGGGTGACAATCGCCACCCCCTTGTCCACCCGCTGGCCACCGTGCTGATCCGGCCACAGGAGCGCGCCGTCCAGATAGTTGATGAAACCATAGCAGTTGGGCCCAAGGATCGGCATATTGCCTGCCGCCTCCAGCAGCTGTGCCTGCAAATCAGCGCCTTCAGCATCTTCTGCCTGCGCCTCAAGGAAACCAGAGGCAAAACACACCGCCCCGCCCGCGCGCATTTCTGACAGGACCCGGGCCGCCTCCACCGTGGCAAAACGATTTATGCCAATGAAGCTTGCATCCGGCGGCGCCGGTAAATCCTCCAGCCGTGCGTAGGCCTGCAATCCCGCCACTTCGCCCGCTTTGGGATGCACCGGCCAGATGGCACCCTCAAACCCCATCTTGCGGCATTGTTCGATCACCAGCCGACACCAGGCGCCACCACCGATCACGGCAATGGATTTGGGGCGAAACAGGCGGTTGAGGGAGCGTATCATCAGCGAACCTTCACGTCAGGCCGAGGGTGCGGGAGCCTCCGGCGGGGATATTTGGGGCAAGAGAAAGAAGGGAATTGTTAACCAAGAACATGCGCAATGGGGGTGCGGTACAGGCGGGGACGCCGATGGCTGTGCAAGGGGAAGAGAGATCTTTTCCAGGGGGCGGTCCAGCTTGGGCGCCCCCTTTTCCTCTTGCCTTAAATATCCCCGCCGGAGGCATTAAACTCTTTCCTCACTCAGCGTTTTGGGAACGGTCGATATGGCCAAGGTCCTTTTCCGGATCGATCACATCCCGCAGCCGCGCCTTCAGCTCTTTTGCATCCGGGAAACCGCCGTCGCGCTTGCGCTCCCAGATCACCTGCCCATCTACCACAACCTCAAAAACGCCGCCCATCTCGCCCGGCACCAACGTCACCCCTCCCAGATCGGTCTGAAAGGTCTGCAACAGTTCTTGTGCCATCCATCCGGCGCGCAGCAGCCAGTTGCAGCCGGTGCAGTAGGTGATTGTGACTTGCGGTTTTGTAGCGGTCGTCATGGTTATCCTCCCAAGGGGCGCAGCATCTCGCGGCTGATGATGTGGCGCTGGATTTCACTGGTGCCTTCCCAGATACGCTCGACCCGCGCATCGCGCCAGATGCGCTCCAGTGGCAGCTCATCCATCAGCCCCATGCCACCGTGGATTTGAATGGCCTCGTCCGCCACCATCGCCAGCATCTCGGTTGCTTTCAGTTTGGCCATGGACATGTCGGACTCAGTCACACTGCCCTGATCGAACTTCCAGCCCGCTTCCCAGGTCAGCAGATTTGCGGCCTTCAACTCGGTCGCCATGTCCGCCAGTTTGAAGCTCACGCCCTGAAACTTGCCGATCTGCTGGCCGAACTGTTTGCGTTCTGCCGCGTATTCAACCGAGTGTTGCAGCGCACGTTCCGCGCGGCCCAGGCAGGTGGCGGCCACTTGCAGGCGGGTGGCACCCAGCCAGGTATTGGCAACCTCAAAGCCTTTGTGAACCTCGCCCAGAACGGCCGAAGCAGGCAGGCGGCAATCATCAAATTCCAGCACCGCATTGGTGTAGCCGCGGTGGCTGACATTGCGATAGCCATCGCGGATGGTCAGCCCCGGCGTGCCCTTGTCGACAAAGAAGGCGGTGATCAGCTTCTTTGGTCCGCGCGGAGTGTCTTCTTCGCCCGTGGCCATGAACACGATCGAGAAATCCGCGATATCCGCATGGCTGATGAAATGCTTGGTGCCATTGAGAACCCAATCATCACCATCCTGTTTGGCCGAGGCTTTCATGCCGCGCAGGTCCGAGCCGGCGCCCGGTTCGGTCATCGCCAGACAGTCCCATTTTTCGCCCTTGATGCAGGGATAGAGGTATTTCTCTTTCTGCTCCTCCGTGCCGGCCAGCAGAATGTTCGACGGTCGCGCAACGCAGGTCCAGTGCAGCGCGTAATTGGCGCGGCCCAGCTCTTTTTCATACATCAGCCAGCTGAGCGTATCGAGGCCGGCACCACCGACCTCTTCGGGCATATTGGCGGCATAAAGACCGGCGTCCATTGCCTTGGCCTGTACCTCCTTGACGATCTCCATCGGCAGGTGACCAGTGCGTTCTACCTCCAGCTCGTGGGGGTAAATCTCGTTTTCCACAAAGGCGCGGGTCGTATCGACAATCATCGCCTGTTCTTCGGTCATACCAAACTGCATCGCACGCATCCTTGCTGATCTGTTGCCATTGACCCTAGGGGGCTTGCGCAATCTCAATATGCAAAGTTAGACTAAATCATGCAGATTTGGGAAAAAGAAGTCGCTGCAACGCAGCAGGTTGATGTGCTGCTTTTCGGCGCGTTTTCTGCCCATTGTCTGGCCAATACGGTCGAACCCCTGCGCGCGGCCAATACCTATGCCGGGCGGCAGGCCTATGCCTGGCGGTTTCTGACTTTGGATGGGAAACCTGCCATGTCCTCTTCGGGCATGGAGGTCATGGCCCATGGCAGGCTAGCGGATTGCTGTGGTGACATGCTGATCGCCATGCCCAGTTATGAATACCTGCGCCATGCAACGCCCGAAACAGCGCGCGCTCTGCGCAGCGCGGCGCGGCGATATAATGTGATGGCAGGCTTTGACACAGGGGCCTGGCTGCTGGCCGATGCAGGCCTTCTGGAGGGGCGACAGGCTACGATCCACTGGGAGGAACTGGCGCAATTCTCGGAGACCTTCCCCGAGTTAGAGACTATCCGAGCCCGGCAGGTGCTGGACGGAAACCGCATCACCTGTTCCGGGGCACTGGCCGCTTTTGATCTGATGCTGGAGCTGATCGGCGCGCAGTTGGGGCAGGCATTGCGGCTGGAAGTGGCCGCGCTCTTCATGAGCCCGGAAACCTCCGGCGGGCAGGAACCCATTCTTGCCAGGGGGAAGCCCGTCGCCCGTTCCGTAGCGTTGATGCAGGAACATACCGAGGCGCCGTTGCCCATTGGTGAAATCGCCCGCCGTGCGGGGCGCAGCCAGAAGGATCTGGAACGCCGCATGAAGGCCGAACTGGGGGCGACACCGCAGGCGATCTACCGGCGGCTGCGGCTTATTCAGGCAAGAAAGCTCATATTAGAGACTGATATCACAATGGCCGAGATCGCCCTTCGCTGCGGTTATGAAGATCCCAGTGCCTTTACCCGCGCCTTCAAGGCAGAATTTTCGGCGACACCGCGCAGGATGCGCAGCGCGCGCGGCTAGACTGGTTGTGCCTGCATCCCGTAAAAGATAGCGTTCGACCGTCCGGGCAGCGCCGGCAGACCAAAATCGCAAGGCCCAGACATGACCGATCTTTTTGACGCCTCCCCCCGTCCGGGCCACGTACCACTGGCAGCCGCGCTGCGCCCCGAAACGCTAGATGACATCATCGGCCAGTCAGAGATTGTCGCGCCAAATTCGATCCTGCGGCGGCGGATTGCGGCCGGGGCTTTGGGCAGTGTTCTGCTTTATGGACCGCCGGGCATCGGCAAGACCACCATTGCGCGCGCCGTTGGTGCGATGATGGGCAAGGAGTTCCGCCCGCTACACGCCACCCGCGCCGGAGTATCTGAATTGCGCAAACTGGCGGATGAGGCGCGGATCAAACCGCTGCTGATTTTCGTCGACGAGGTGCATCGCTTTTCCGCCACCCAGGCCGATGACCTGCTGTCGATCTGCGAAAACGGAACCGCCGATTTCATCGGCGCCACAACCGGCAACCCCTACCACGTTCTGCCACCCGCTCTGGTCTCACGCTCGACCATTTTCAAGCTGGAACCAATGACCATTGAAGAGATGGACCTGGTGGTGCAACGCGGGCTGGATCATCTGCGCGGCACCGGGCTTGATATTGAAATCACCCCTGCCCAGATCCGCCTGATCGCAGGCCGCTCCGGGGGCGATGCCCGGCGTGCACTCACGACGCTTGAGAGCCTCGCTGTGGGGCACAAGGGCGGCAAGGCCGTGATCACCGAGGCGCTGCTGGAAGAGGCCTATGCCGCCGCCGCCATCAACCATGACCGGTCCGGAGACCAACATTACGACGTGGTCTCCGCCTTCATCAAATCCATGCGCGGGTCAGATCCGGATGCGACGCTCTATTGGCTGGCCCGGCTGATCCATGCCGGCGAAGACCCGCGTTTCATCGCCCGGCGCATCATGATCCACGCCTCCGAAGATGTCGGACTGGCCGATAATACCGCGCTGCAAACGGCCGTTGCTGCGGCCACCGCAGTTGAGAAGATCGGCTATCCTGAGGCGCAGATCGTGCTGGCCCATGCCGCCCTGCATATCGCCCGCGCGCCAAAGTCGAACTCTGCCTGCCGGGGCATCTCGCTGGCCATGTCGGCCGTGGCAAAAGACGCCGCCGCGCTGGTGCCCAAACACCTGCGCGACGCGCATTATTCCGGCGCCAAGAAGCTGGGCCATGTGGGCTATCGTTTCCCCCATAATGACCCGCGCGGCTGGGTCGAGCAGGACTATGTGCCCGGGCTGGAGCCGGGCAGTCTCTATCAGAGTGACGCGCGCGAGGCGGGCAATTTCGAAAAACGCGCCGATGACTATTGGGGGCGGCTTACCGGCAGAAAGCAGCACCGGACCTTCGACGAAGGGTAAACGCCCTCAATCCGTATCTGCCGGACCAGCACCGCTCTGTTCGGCCATCCAGCCGTTCATCCGCCACACGCCCCAGGCCAGCGGGATCGCCGCCAAGCCGCCGATGACATAGGCCAGCGGCTCGTCTCCGAAGGTTTCGAACATCTGCGTATAGGCGTGAATGCCGCCAAAGGTCAGCGCGCCATTGAACAGCCCACGCTGATGGCGTTGCGCCGCCCAGAGCACCATGACGACCAGCACCGCGGCCCAGAGGATCGAATAGACCCCCGCCGAGATCTGCAGAGCAGACTCGCGAAAGGCGGTGCGGGCGGCGTCGAAGGCCTCCCATGTCTCGAAGGTGCTAATGCTCCAGTTGCGGCCGGGCCCCCAGATGGTTTCGCCGATTACATCCCCCCAGAGCGATCCGACCAATGCGCAGAGGTTCGCCGCGACAAAACTCAACATCATGAGAATACGCAGATGACGCGCGTCCCGTTCCGGCCGGCGCGCCGCCAGCCACAGGCAGGTCGCGATCAGCACCGTCAATTGCACTATGCTCAGCGTGGATTCGGGAGAGTAGAAAACATAGGCCGCATGAAAATAGGATGTGCCGGTCTCCAGCGCCTGCGCAAAAGGCACGATTGCCAGCGCTGTCACCAGCCGCACATCAACCACCCAGCCTACAGCAGCCAAGGCCAGCGCATAATAGATATAGACCAGATTGCGCAGCGGTGAGCCGGTCTGATGCTCCTGACAGAGCAGCTCGATCCCGCCCAGATGCACCGCCAACCCCATCAGGAGGATGCTGCCCAGCACAAAGCGCGAAGACCAGCCACCATTCACATAGCGCCAACCTGCAATGGTCAGGATCACCGCACCGCCCAACGTCAGAGTCACACCGGCGATGCTTTCATATTTATCCACCAGTTCAAGTGCTGCCCCGCCGATCAACATGCCCGCCCCAATCAGGGTACTGGCATTGCCGAACATGCGATACATCTCGCCGCCCTTGGCGAGGATCCACAGACCCAGCGCGATCATGGCTGCGCCGGAGATGGCCACGGCGAGCGGATCTGCCAGCCAGAAGATAAAGCCCGCAGTGGCCGCCAGAATACCGGAAAAGAGGATCACATTGACGCCAAGGGTGATCATCGCCGTGCGGGCGCGGGATTCAATGCGGCGCGCCTGATCCGGGGTGATCACCCCATCGGCCACCAGCTGCGTCGTATCGGCAATTGCATGCATGAAATACCCACCCTGAACATATCGCTGCCCACCACTATAGCGGCAGTGCGCAACACGCAAAGCACGATTGCCGCACTACAGCCGCCGCCCTCAGCTGGCGTAGGTCGACCCTTCAGCGTCCAGAACCGCCTTGATCTCACTCAGATGCGCCTCGGCCTGACCGGGATAATCCTCCAGCTCCTGCGCAGTTTTCTCGGCGATCTCGTCGCTCAGGATGCGCAGGGGACGGCCGGTTTGCAGAGCGCGAATATAGGTTTCGGCTGCGCGTTCGAAATAATAGAGCCGATTAAAGGCATCCGCCGGGTCACTGCCAATCACCAGCACCCCGTGATTGCCCATGATCATTACTTTTTTCTTGGGATCGCTCAGCATCGACGCGCAGCGCGCGCCTTCGCTTTCTAAGGCCAGACCACCAAATTCCTCGTCCACCACATAGCGGTTGAAAAAGGTCGCGGTGTTCTGGTCGATCGGCGGCAGCGAACTGTCGGCAAGGCTGGCCAGCACCGTGGCGTGGATCGAATGCACATGCATCACGCAGCGCGCCTGCGGGCACAGGCGATGAATCGACCCGTGCAGCCCCCAAGCAGTGGGATCGGGCGCTCCGGGTTTGCTCATGGTGTCCGGGTCGTTGGCATCCAGAAACAACAGGTTCGACGCGGTGATCCGCGCGAAATGCATCTGATTGGGGTTCATCAGAAACTGGCTGCCATCTTCATTCACCGCCAGGCTGAAATGGTTCGCCACCCCTTCGTGCATGTTCAGACGTTCCGTCCAGCGGAAGGTGGCCGCCAGGTCCACCCGCTCCTGCCAGTGATCGATATTGGGGCGCATTTGGGTGACGGTCATAGCCTCTTCCTCATCTGGGGGGTTCTCGGTGGTACAATTACTGCATTCACATCAATCCTATGACCATTGAAAACTCCGGGCAGGTCCGATTGCGACAGGCATAAGCGGGTTTTCAGATCCAAAAGCGCTATTTTGCCCGGCTTGGCACCCAGGCATAGCCATTTTCACATAGGATATAGGCCTCGCGCAGCCCATGTGGCTTGTCGGTTGGATCTTGCAGAACCATGGCGCCATATTCCACGGCCCGCGCCGCGGCCTGATCCGGGTCCGTGTCATACAACCGGATTTCCAGCCCTGCCCCGCGCGGTGGGTTTTCCGGCAGCAGCCCCAAAAGCGGATTTTGCGCATATGTGCCGTCACTGTGCAGCTGAAAAACCTCAGCCCCATAGCTGACAATGGCGAAATGCGCAGTCACCTGATGGGGTTTCATTTCAAATACAGTCTCTAAGAAAGCGCATTCTGCCTTCACGTCCCGCACCAGCAGGTTCAGCCCAATCCCCTTCAGGGACCGCCCAAAACTGTCCGCATCAATCTTTTCATAGTCCATTGAGTCCCCTCGCTTGCCTGTCCCCAGCCTCGCCCGAAGATACCCCATCGGGCAACCCAAAACCCGGCGCTCCATGCCCGCGTTCCGCCAGCGCCCCTTTTCATCTTTTGCAAAATACTCCGGGGGTTTGGGGGCTGGCCCCCAAGCTATAGCCCGCGTCACCGCAACATGAAGATCCTGTGACAGGGCTTGCACATCCCGTCACAATCACAACAATTGGCACATGACAGTTATCCCCTTCCCGAGTTGGCCCGATACCGCCCCAAAACTGATCGCCGTTGCCGCTGGCCGCGCCTTTGCCGACACCGTCATCAAAGGCGGTATCTGGGTGAATGTGCACAGCCGTGAAACCTTGCCCAACCATGACATTGCCATCGTCGCAGGCCGCATTGCCTGCGTGGTGCCGGATGCCTCTTATTGCACCGGGCCGGACACCAAAGTGATCGAGGCCGAAGGCCGCTACATGATCCCCGGCCTCTGTGACGCCCATATGCATATCGAAAGCGGCATGCTGACACCGGCCGAATTTGCCCGCGCCGTGATCCCGCATGGCACCACCTCGATGTTCACCGACCCGCATGAGATCGCCAATGTGCTGGGGCTAGACGGGGTGCGCTACATGCACGACGAGGCGCTGTTGCAGCCCGTCAATATCTTCACCCAAATGCCCTCTTGCGCGCCTTCGGCGCCGGGGCTGGAAACAACGGGCCACGAGATTTCACCCGAAGATGTGGCCGAGGCAATGTCCTGGCCCGGCATCATCGGGTTGGGTGAGATGATGAATTTCCCCGGCGTCGCCAATGCCGACCCCAAGATGCTGGCCGAAATCGCTGCCACCCAGAACGCGGGCAAGACCGTCGGCGGCCATTATGCCTCTCCCGATCTGGGGCCGAACTTCGCCGCCTATGTGGCCGGCGGGCCAGCCGATGACCACGAAGGCACCTGCGAGGCGGATGCCATTGCCCGTGTGCGTCAGGGGATGCGGTCGATGATGCGGCTGGGATCGGCCTGGTATGATGTGGAGACACAGATCACCGCCGTCACCGAAAAGGGGCTGGATTCGCGCAATTTCATCCTGTGCACGGATGATTGCCATTCCGGCACGCTGGTCAATGACGGCCATATGAACCGGGTGGTGCGCCATGCGATCTCCTGTGGCTGCGATCCCCTGGTGGCGCTGCAGATGGCGACGATCAACACCGCCACGCATTTTGGTCTGGAACGCGAGATCGGATCGCTCACCCCCGGTCGGCGCGCTGATGTGATCCTGACGTCGGACCTGACAGAGCTGCCGATCGAACTGGTGATGGCGCGCGGCCAGATCGTCGCGGAAAACGGCTCTATTACTGTGGAATGCCCGCATTTTGACTGGCCGGATACGGCCCGCGGCACCGTGCATCTGGGCCATGCCTTGGGCGCGCAGGACTTTGAACTGGCCGCCCCCGAGGGCGCCAATTCCGTCACTGCTAATGTGATCGGCGTGGTGGAAAACCAGGCCCCGACCAAGGCGCTGAAGGCTGAACTGCCCGTGGTGGACGGACTGGTTGAAGGCGCTGGCGACACCTGCCAGATCGCGCTGGTCGAACGGCATCGCGCCACCGGCGGGGTGACCAATGCCTTTGTCTCGGGCTTTGGCTACAGCGGCAAGATGGCCATGGCCTCGACCGTGGCGCATGACAGCCACCACATGATTGTGGTGGGCACCTGCCGCGCGCAGATGGCGCTGGCCGCCAACCGTTTGGCCGAGGTCGGCGGCGGCATCACCCTCTATCGCGACGGCGAAGAACAGGCGCTGGTCGAACTGCCCATCGCCGGGCTGATGTCCGACAGCCCCGCCACCCAAGTGGCCGCATCGGCGCAAAAGCTGGTCGAGGCGATGGAGGCCAGCGGTTGCCGCCTCAACAACGCCTATATGCAGCACTCGCTCTTGGCGCTGGTGGTCATCCCCGAGTTGCGGATTTCCGACCTTGGCCTTGTTGACGTGCGCACTTTCCAGAAAATCCCGGTAATCGAGGGCACCGCATGAACCAGATGATCCTTCCCGATCACCCCGCCGCCACAGATTTCACCGATGCCGCCGCCGCCGTTCAGCGGCTGGAGGATCTGTACAGCCAGGCCACCGATTTCCTGTGCACGGAATTCTCCCGCGCCATGGAGGACGGCGCACCCGATGATGGCCGCATCAGAGCCTATTACCCGGAAATTCGCATCACCACGACCAGCTTTGCCCAGGTCGACAGCCGCCTGTCCTTTGGCCATGTGGCCGCCCCCGGCACCTATGCCACAACCGTGACCCGGCCGGATCTGTTCCGTCACTACCTGACCCAGCAGATCGACCTGTTGATCCAAAACCACGGGGTGAGCGTCACCATCGGCGCATCGGACACGCCTATTCCGGTGCATTTCGCCGTCGCGGCACGGCCCGGTATCACCGTGCCACAGGAAGGCGCTGCCGGTTTCACCCTGCGCGATGTCTTTGATGTGCCGGACCTTTCGACCACCAATGACGATATCGTCAATGGCACTTATGAACCGGCCAATGGCACCGGCCCGCTGGCGCCTTTTACCGCCCAGCGCATCGACTATTCGCTGGCCCGGCTGGCGCATTATACCGCCACTGATCCGGACCATTTCCAGAACCACGTGCTATTCACCAACTACCAGTTCTACGTCGCCGAGTTTGAGGATTATGCCCGCGCCATGCTGGCCGACCCGCAATCGGGCTATACCAGCTTTGTCAGCACCGGCGATCACGAGATCACCACGCCCGACGGTGACATCCCCAAGACCGAGAAAATGCCGCAAATGCCGTCGTATCACCTGAAACGGGCAGACGGGAATGGCATCACCCTGGTCAATATCGGTGTTGGCCCCTCCAATGCCAAAACCGCCACCGACCATATCGCCGTCCTGCGGCCCCATGCCTGGCTGATGGTTGGCCATTGCGCCGGGCTGCGCAACACGCAGGCCTTGGGTGATTTTGTCCTGGCCCATGCCTATCTGCGCGAAGATCACGTGCTGGATGATGACCTGCCGGTCTGGACACCAATCCCGGCGCTGGCCGAAATCCAGATCGCACTGGAACAGGCGGTCGAGGAAGTTTCCGAGCTGCAGGGCTTTGACCTCAAGCGGATCATGCGAACCGGTACAGTGGCGACAATCGACAACCGAAACTGGGAGCTGCGCGACCAGTCCGGCCCGGTGCAGCGGCTCAGCCAGTCCCGCGCCATCGCGCTGGACATGGAAAGCGCCACCATCGCTGCCAATGGCTATCGATTCCGAGTTCCTTACGGAACATTGCTCTGCGTCAGTGACAAACCACTGCATGGCGAACTAAAGCTGCCCGGCATGGCCAGCGATTTCTACCGCAATCAGGTTGCACGCCATTTGCGCATCGGCATAAGAGCGATGGAGAAACTGCGCGGCATGCCGCTGGAGCGGTTGCACAGCCGGAAATTGCGGTCCTTTGATGAAACCGCCTTCCTCTAGGCGGGTTTCAGCAGGTTTTCGGTGAAAATTGACGCGTTTTCCCCTTGTTTTCCTACACAATCCGTTGTGTTGATACACAACATACCGTTAAGGTTACGCGATGAGGCCCCTAGATCGGGCAGAATTGAGACCCGAAGAACGGGCAGACTAAGGAGATAAAAATGTCCAAACCGATGACCAAAACCCAGCTGGTTGCCGCTCTCGCCGAGGAAATGGGCAGCGACAAAAAAGCTGCTGGTGCCGCACTGGACGCCGTTTGCGCGCTGATCACCCGCGAAGTGTCTGGCGGTGGTGCCGTGACCCTGCCCGGCGTTGGCAAAATCTACTGCCGCGAGCGTCCCGAGCGCGAAGTGCGCAACCCCGCCACTGGCGAGAAATTCATGAAAGAAGCCGACAAGGTCGTGAAAATGACCATCGCCAAAGCGCTGAAAGACAGCGTCAACGGCTGATCCCGGCTTCCGGATCTATTGCGATAAGGGCCGCCCTTCGGGGCGGTCCTTTTTGTTTTTGCAGCTCTGCGACGCTTCGTAACGCACTCGGTAATTATCTATAATCTTGCCGATACCCGCTCAGAGTGCTACCCAGCCCCGGATTTCACCCGACGGCAGCTGCCGGAAAGACCCGCGATGACATCCGCAACTGCGGCCATCAGTTTTGATCGTGTCAGCCATGCCTTTGGCGACAAACCTGTGCTGCGGGATATTTCACTGACGCTCAAAGAAAAACGTATCGCCATCGTCGGCGCCAATGGCAGCGGCAAAAGCACCTTTGCGCGGATGATCAACGGGCTTCAGCTGCCGGATCAGGGCCGTGTCACCGTCGCCGGGCTGGACACCGCCAAAGACGGCAAAGCGGTGCGCCAGCATGTCGGCTTTGTCTTTCAGAACCCGGACAATCAGATCGTCTTTCCCATTGTCGAAGAAGACATCGCCTTTGGGATGAAGAACCTGGGCCTGAAAAAACCCGAGATAGAGACCAAAACGGCCGAGATGCTGGCGCGCTATGGGCTGGAGGGTCACCGCACCCATCCGGCGCATCTGCTCAGCGGTGGGCAAAAGCAGCTTTTGGCGATTTCAGGTGTTTTGGTGATGGCGCCTGAGGTCATTGTCTTTGACGAACCCACAACGCTGCTGGACCTGCGCAACAAGATGCGCGTGGCCGAGGCCATCGAGGCGCTGGATCAGACGGCCATTGTCGTCACCCACGATCTGGATCTGATCGCCGGATTTGACCGCGTCATCGTTTTTGATGACGGCCGCGTTCTGGCAGACGATGCGCCCTCTCCCGCATTGGCCCGCTATGTCGAGGCGATGACAGGTGTTTGAGCTTTATCGCCCCGGCGACAGTTTTCTGCATAGGATGCGCCCCGGTGCCAAACTGCTGGCGCTGGCGGGCGGCGGCACGGCCATCTTTTTACTGCCCGGCCTGCCCGCCCTTGGCGCGGTGATGCTGGCTGTGCTGATGATCTATGGGGCCACCGGGCTGGGCCTTGGCGCCGCATGGGCGCAGCTGCGCCCGGTTCTGATTATCTTTGCCGTCCTGTTTGCTGCACAAGTGTTCATCAGCGGCTGGATGACCGGTGCTTTCTTCATCACGCGCTTTGCCACATTGCTGATGCTGGCGGGCCTGCTGACGCTTACCACCCGGGTGTCCGACATGGTCGCAGCTCTGGAGCACGGGCTCGAATGGCTGCGCCCGCTCGGTCTAAACCCCTCAAAAATCAGCCTGGCTCTGGCGCTGGCCCTGCGGTTCATCCCGGTGCTGGCCCAGATCACATCCGAGGTACGCGAGGCCCAGCGCGTGCGCGGGCTGGATCGCAGCATCATCGCCATCGCCATTCCCGTCATCGTGCGCACCCTGCGTATGTCTGACGCCATCGCCGACGCCATCGAGGCGCGCGGCTATAACCCCGATAGACCCTAACAAAGAAGAAAAGGGACATCCCCATGCTTTCCACCCGCGACATCGTCTCCATCGCCCTGTTTGCCGCGCTGACGGCCGCATTGGGGCTGTTCCCGCCAATCACTCTGCCTGCCACCGGCGTTCCCATCACCGCGCAATCCATGGGCGTGATGCTGGCCGGCGCGCTGATCGGTGCCCGGCGCGGCGGTCTTGCGCTGCTGCTGTTTGCGGTTCTGGTCGCCATTGGCCTGCCGCTGCTCTCTGGCGGACGTGGTGGCATCGGCATCTACTTTGGCCCCACTGCCGGATTTGTGCTGTCCTGGCCGGTTGCTGCCTTTGTCACCGGTTGGTTGTTCGACAAACACCGTGGCCAGCCGCATCCCGCCCTGTCGGCGCTTTACCTGATCATCGGCGGCATCGGCGTGGTCTATGTCATCGGCTGGACCTGGCTTGCGGTGATGAACGGCTGGGATGTCGCCAAGACCATGGGCTATGCCCTGCCCTTCATCCCCGGTGACCTGATCAAAGTCGCCCTGACCGTGGTGATTGCCCGCGGTGTGCGCAAGGCGATCCCGAACCTGTGATTCCCTTGCCCGGACCGCGCGTCGGTCCGGGCTTGCCTATCGCTGCGCAATCGGGAACTGTCCGCCCAAGTGTTGTTGGGGAATGGGTTTATGGACGCGCGCGCAATTGCCATGGGATTGGCCTTCGCCTTTATCTGGTCCTCGGCCTTTACCTCAGCCCGGATCATCGTGATGGATGCCTCGCCGTTGTTTTCCCTCGCGGTGCGGTTTCTGGTTTCAGGGCTGATCGGCGTCGCCATCGCCCGCGCCCTTGGGCAGAGTTGGCGGCTGACCCCCGGCCAGTGGCGCGCCACACTGATTTTTGGCATCTGCCAGAACGCGCTTTATCTGGGTCTGAATTTTGTTGCCATGCAGTGGATCGAGGCCTCTCTGGCGGCGATCATCGCCTCGACCATGCCGCTTTTGGTGGCGCTGGCGGGCTGGGTGATATTTGGGGAACGGCAGAATGCGTTGGGGCTGGTCGGGTTGGCCGCCGGTGTACTGGGCGTGGTGCTGATCATGGGCACACGTCTGAACGATGGCGTGGATCTGACCGGCGTTCTGCTCTGCGTGATTGGTGTGATCGCCCTGACAGCCGCCACACTGGCCCTGCGCGGAGCCACATCTGGCGGTAACTTCATGATGGTGGTTGGGCTGCAGATGCTGATCGGATCAGCAGTGTTGTTTGTTGCCGCCCCGCTGACTGAGGAAATTTTCATCACCCCCACCTGGCGGCTGGCCGCGGCTTTTGCCTATACCACACTGATGCCGGGGCTACTGGCGACCTTCCTTTGGGTGTTGCTGCTGAACCGGGTTGGCGCGGTGCGTGCGGCCACCTTCCATTTCCTCAACCCGGTCTTCGGCGTTGCCGTCGCCGCCGCTCTGCTGGGCGAAAGGCTGGGCCCGCTGGATGTTGCCGGCGTGGTGATCGTGACCCTTGGCATTCTGGCGGTGCAACTGTCACGAAAACCAGCCGCAGCGCGTGCCAAAGCCGCCGAAGCGCGCTAAACTATATCAAAACCCGGCCCACCCCCGGACAAACCAAGGAGCCCGCCCATGAGCGCCGCGCAGCTGACCCAGGTCCTGACCGCCATCGACACTGCCAATGGGGCAGATCCCAATCAAGACGACGGCCAGCCCGCATCGCTGCTCTATGGCACACGAATGAGCGACGAACTGGCCCGGTTGCACCCGGATGCCGGTGAGGCATTGCAGATCGCTGCCCGTGGCCAGCATGTGGAACGCTGGAAACTGGCGCGCAGCACCTTTCCCGAAGGTCGCGCAGGATACCTCGCCTGGCGCAAGGCCCAGGGCGTGTTCCACGCCGAGGTGGTCGAGGCCCTGATGGCAGAGGCCGGATATGGCGCAGAGGACATCGCAGCCGCAGGCCAGATGCTGCGCAAAGAGGGGCTGAAGCGGGACGATCAGGTGCAGGCACTGGAAGATGTGATCTGCTTTGTTTTCCTGAAATGGTATTTCGCGCCTTTTGCCGCCAAACACACGCCCGAGAAAATTCAGCGCATCGTCGAAAAGACCGCCCGCAAAATGTCACCCGAGGCCCGCGCGCGGGTTCTGGACGAGTTTGACCTGCCCGATACGCTGGCGCAGGCGTTTCAGGGCTGAAGCCACGTCGCAGATGCTCCCGTCCGGTCGGCAGGCATCCATAGATGCCCTTGACCCGTTGGGCCAGGCGCCTTGCCTTTGGCAAGGCGCTGCCTCCGGCGGGAGTATTTTTCAAAGGTGAAGGGGCGGATGCGGCGGCAGATGCGCGCCCGTTTGAACCCTCACAGGAGCGCGAGGCCGTGCAATTCCCCTTTGCATCCTCTGACCCGCGTGCCCATCTATGGGACAGCAGGCGAACAGACCAAATAGGGGAGACACCATGCCCGAATATGCAAAAACTCCAGAAGCCGTCGCGGCGCTGTCGGAGGAAGAATACTACGTCACCCAGCAATCCGGAACCGAACGCCCCGGCACCGGCGCGTTGCTGGCCAACAAAGAGCCCGGCATCTATGTGGACATCGTATCCGGTGAGCCGCTGTTTGCCTCCGGCGACAAATACGAATCCGACTGCGGCTGGCCCAGTTTCACCAAACCGATCGAACCTGCCAATGTGGCCGAACTGCAGGACACCACGCTGGGCATGACCCGCACCGAAGTGCGCTCTGCCCATGGTGACAGCCATCTGGGCCATGTGTTTCCGGACGGACCGCGCGACCGCGGCGGGCTGCGCTACTGCATCAACTCGGCCTCTTTGCGGTTCATCCATCGCAACGACATGGAGGCGGCAGGCTATGGCAGCTATCTGCCTCAGGTGGAGGATGTGACATGAGCCGCGCGCGCGCCGTTCTGGCAGGGGGATGTTTCTGGGGTATGCAGGAGCTGATCCGCAACAAACCCGGCGTGCTGGACACGCGGGTTGGCTATACCGGCGGAGACGTGCCCAACGCGACCTACCGCAACCACGGCACCCATGCGGAAGGGATTGAGATCACCTTTGATCCTGCGGTGATCAGCTATCGCCAAATTCTGGAGTTCTTTTTTCAGATCCATGATCCGACCACAGCGAACCGGCAGGGTAATGACCTCGGCATGAGCTATCGGTCGGCGATCTATTTCACCGACGAGGCGCAAAAGGCCGAGGCTAAGAACACCATTTCCGATGTCGATGCCTCAGGGCTTTGGCCGGGCAAGGTGGTGACCGAAGTGGAACCGGTTGGTGATTTCTGGGAGGCAGAGGCCGAGCATCAGGACTACCTGCAGCGCCAGCCAAATGGCTATACCTGCCACTTTGCCCGCCCCGATTGGGTGCTGCCAAAGCGCTAAGCGCAGACAAAACATAGAAAATCGCCAGGCCAGAAGGCCTGGCGAACGTGGTCAGGCGGCCTGAACCACGCCGCTTTCGGTGAGAATGGTATGAAGCGTCGAGGCATCCGGATTGGCCCGCAGCTTGGTCAGGAAGCTTTGTTCGCGCAATGTACGCGAGACCAGCGCCAGCGCCTTGAGGTGTTCAACACCTGCCTCTTCAGGCGCAAACAGGGCAAAGATCACATCCACCGGCTGGCGGTCAACGGCGCCGAAATCCAGCGGTTTTTCCAGGATCAGGAAACAGCCTTTGACCTCATGCACGTCGGTAATTCTGGCGTGCGGCAGCGCAACACCATGGCCGACACCTGTCGGACCAAGGCTCTCGCGGTCCAGCAAAGCCTCAAGAGTGGTTTCCGCATTCAGCCCATAGGCGCTTGATGCGAGATCCGAAATCTCCTGAAACAGGCGTTTCTTGCTGGATGCAGACGCGACGACCCGGACGGCGCCGGGTCGAAGAATAGTGCTGAGCTCCATTAACACGCTCCGTTCGGGCGCCCCTTTGAGGGCGCCACTGGTTACTTGACTGAAACAGCCCGATTTACGGATCAATCCAGCCGATGTTTCCATCTTCACGCCGGTAGACCACGTTCAGGCCATCTTTCCCTTCGTTACGGAAAACAAGTACCGGCGCGCCGGCCAGCTCCATCTGCATGACCGCTTCCCCAACGGACAGAGACGGGATCTTGGTTTCCATTTCCGCCACGATGATCGGCTGCAGCGATGCAGGCTCATCATTGTGCGATTCCTCAGAAGCGAGGATATAGGAGCTGGCGCCGGCAAGTTCAACCGGCTCGCTGCGATCACGGTGGTGATCCTTGAGGCGGCGCTTGTAGCGGCGCAGCTGTTTTTCCATCTTTTCGCAGCAGCCTTCGAACGCGGCGTAGATTTCGGTCGCATGTGCCTTGGCCTGAGCAGTCAGCCCGGTGGACAGGTGCACGGTGGTTTCGCATACAAATTCATGCGCAGATTTGGAGAAGACGACGGAGGCATCAGTCGGCCGCTCGGCATATTTTGCCACCACAACACCCAGTTCGGTTTCCACGTGGGTTTGCAGGGATTCGCCGATGTCGATCTGCTTTCCGCTGATTTTGTAACGCATGGTATCTCCTTCGATCATATCCGTCTGACACGGCTGCAGCCGGGCACGGCCCGGCCTGCGGGCGGTGTCAGATGGGGGAAACTGACAGAGCTTCTGGTTGCATTCGAGCAGGCCTTGGGATCAAGGAGCGGGCCGAAACTGCATCACCGTTTGCTGTTGTCATGTCTCAATTCCACGGCAGAAGCCGGGGAGAGTCAATGCCAAAGGCGACAAAAAACCAAGGGAATCATGGCGTTTTCGGCGGGAACCGGCCCAAGGCTCAGGAAATGCGGAAACTGTCGCCAAGGTAAACGCGGCGTACATTTTCGTTTTCGACCACTTCCTCGGGGCTGCCGGACATCAGGACCTGACCGTCATGCAGAATATAGGCCCGGTCCACGATCTCCAGCGTTTCACGCACGTTGTGGTCGGTAATCAGAACGCCGATGCCGCGCTTTTTGAGGTCGGAAACCAGGTGGCGGATGTCGCCAACCGAAATCGGATCGACGCCGGCAAAAGGTTCGTCCAGCAGCAAGTATTTCGGGTCCGCGGCCAGACAGCGGGCAATCTCGACCCGGCGCCGTTCACCACCCGACAGGGCCAGCGCAGGCGCGCGGCGCAGGTGTTCGATGGAGAAATCCGACAGCAGTTCTTCCAGCCGTTCGCGCCGTTTGTGCGCATGGCGCACCGTCACGTCCAGCACCGCCGAAATGTTATCCTCCACCGACAGGCCGCGGAAGATCGACATCTCCTGTGGCAAATAGCCGATGCCCAGACGCGCGCGGCGATACATCGGCAGCGTGGTGACATCCTGCCCATCAATGGTGACTTTTCCCGCTTCGGGGAAGACCAGACCGGCAATCGCGTAGAAACTGGTTGTCTTGCCAGATCCGTTGGGACCCAGCAGCGCCACCACTTCGCCGCGGCCCAGCTGCATGGTCACATCCCGGATCACGACTTTCTTGCGGTAGGATTTGCGCAGCTTTTCGATCCGCAGCCCCAAGGCCCCATCCGTCACTGTCAATGTCGGCCCGGACATCAGTTATTGCCGTCAGGCGAGAGAACGGTCTTCACCCGGCCCGCCATCTGAGCGGTGCCATCGATCAAATTCACCACCAGCTCGTTCGAGGTTAGCGTGCTGCCCTGCTGCGACAAGAGAACATTGCCGCGCATCGTGATACGCCCGCTGTCGATAGTGTATTCCGCGCTGTCCGCTTCGGCGGCATCCGGCCCGTTGACCAGAACCACATTGCCAATGGCCTCCAGGCTTTCGATGCCCTTTTGCTCGGGCTTGTAGATGACAATCACCTGATCGGCGGCCAGCTTCATCACCCCTTGGATCACCACTACATTGCCAAGAAACTCAGCAGAGCCATCGGCCTGATTTACATCCAGCGCATCCGCGGTCACCTCAACCGGCAGGGAGGGGTCCGCTTTGACGGCGCCAAAGGCAACCGACCCGGTCTGGGCAGGAAGTTGTACGGGCAAAACCGCAATAATCAGGCTGGCAACAATGGCGAAGTATCTATGCACGGTAAAACTAATTTCCCCCATTCGCAGGAACATATACCAGTTTGACCCGGTTATTGAATAGCATATGTACCGGACCACCTTTCGTTTTGGTTTCCATCCGCATACTTCCCGCATCAAGCGTGCCGATTGAGGCCTCTGCCCGTACCGGTCCGGGGCTTGCGGCGCTCATGCCTGACAGCTCGGCCTCGATCCGGTCCGAATAGACCGTCCAGCCCACATCCGAGGTCACCACCGCGTCCCCCTCAAAGCGGGCAGTTTCGCCGGTCGGGCTCAGCGCTCCTTGTGATGAGCCAAGCGTCACCAGCCCCCCCGAGGCCATCCGCAGTTCCGCCCGAAGATCCGTCGCCAGAGACTCGCTCTCTTCGTTGCCGGGACGCACTGTTGTTGCGGTCACCAGAACCTCACCACCGTTTTGGGTGACACTGGAAAACCGCGGGCCGGTCACCTGACGCGATCGCAGCCGATCTTCGATTTCGGTGGCCGCAAAGGGAATGGTCGCGTCCACCTCCGGACCACGCGAAATCATGAACAAAGTCGACAGAATCGCCAGCGCTGCCAAGGGCAGCAGAACTTTCAGATATGAAACGGCGCGCGAATAGCTGTCCACCTGATCAAACCCTTTCTGTTCAGCCCAGACCGGCGCGCAGGCAATCGTGGATATGCAGCAACCCTTCGGCGCGGCCGCCCTTATCCGGGTCAGCGACAAACAAGCAGGTGATCTTGCGCTGGTTCATGATTGCCACAGCTTCTTCGGCCAGCACACCGGGCGGGATTGTGGTCGGGCCCGCTGTCATCACATCTGCGGCGGTCTTTTCCAGCAGCCCCTCCATGTGACGGCGAAGGTCGCCATCGGTGATGATCCCGACCAGCGCGCCAGCCGGATCAGCAACGCCCGAAACGCCAAAACCCTTCTGGCTGATTTCGATCAGCACATCGGACATCGGCGCCGTGGCCGAAACCATGGGCAGGGCGGTGGCGGAATGCATCAGATCCTGCACCCTTGACAGCCGTGCCCCCAGTTTGCCACCGGGGTGAAAATCGCGGAAATTCTCCGGGGTAAATGCCCGGTGTTCCATCAGCGCCACCGCCAGCGCATCGCCCAGCGCCAAGGTCATCGTGGTCGAGGTGGTCGGGACAACGCCGGTGCCGCAGGCCTCTTGGGCCTTGGGCAGGATCAGCGCCACATCAGATTGCTTCAGCAGGGTGGAGTCTGCCCGCCCGGCAACGCCGATCAGCGGAATGGCAAAGCGGCGGGTATGGGCGACCATATCGGCAAGTTCGGGTGTTTCGCCGGAATTGGACAGCACCAGCGCCACATCCCCTTTGGCCACCATGCCCAGATCGCCATGGCTGGCTTCGGCGGGATGCACAAAATGGGCCGGCGTGCCGGTCGAGGCCAGCGTCGCGGCGATCTTGCGGGCGATATGGCCGGATTTGCCCATGCCCGAGATGATGACCCGCCCGGTGGCCCCCAACAGCAATTCGACCGCCCGGTCAAAACTGTCATCCAGCCCATCCGCCAGCTGCGTCAGCGCCTGCGCTTCGATGCCGAGAACACGACGGCCGATATCCTGATAATTGGTCATGAGTGTGCAAAAATATCCGTTTCGGGCCAGCCTGCTAGGTCCAGTTTGGCGCGTGTGGGCAGAAAATCAAAGCAAGCTTTGGCGATGTCAGTGCGGTCTTCGCGGGCCAGTCGTTTGTCCAGCGCGCGGCGCAGGCGGTGCAGATGCAGAACATCCGACGCCGCATAGTCCAGCTGAGCCACAGTCAGCTCCTTGGCGCCCCAGTCGCTCATCTGTTGTTGTTTGGAGATGTCGACGCCGATCAGCTCCTGAGTCAGGTTTCGCAGCCCGTGGCGGTCGGTATAGGTGCGCACCAACCGGCTGGCGATCTTGGTGCAGTATACCGGCGCCGCCAGCGCGCCAAAGGCGTGATACATGGCGGCAATGTCAAAGCGGCCGAAATGAAAAAGCTTCAGCACATCCGGGTCTTCCAGCATGCGGCAGATATTGGGCGCGTCGCGCTGCCCCCTTTCCACCTGCACAATATGGGCGTTGCCATCACCACCGGACATCTGGACAACACAAAGCCGGTCGCGGTGCGGATTCAGCCCCATCGTCTCACAGTCGATGGCAACCACGGCCCCAAGGTCGAGCCCATCCGGAAGGTCATTCTTGTAGAGGTGGTTGGCCACGCGCGATCCCCTTGGTGTCTGCCTGCCCCAATCGGGACGCCTGTAGCGCAGATAGGTGGTTTGCAGCGCAAACTCAACTCTCCGGGCGCGCGGGCAGGCCGGGGCGGGATCAAAAAATGAAGTCTTCGGCGCCAAGATCCGCAAGGCTGGTATCCAGCAAGCGGACAGAAGTGCCCGCACCTGTGGCGATCACCACATCCGCCCCATCCTGCCGCGCCGCATCCAGCACCTGGGCGGTCGATCCAAGCGCGTCCAGATCGCTGAAGTCCAGCAGATCACCGACACCGTTGTTTCCGAAATCCGTCACCACATCCTTCCCGTGGCCATCGCTGAACACAAAAACATCCTCGCCACGGCCGCCTGCCAGAATGTCATTCTTGGTGCCGCCATCCAGACTGTCATCACCGTTTCCGCCTATCAACCGGTCCCGCCCTGCCGATCCCATCAACAGGTCATCGCCATTGCCGCCCTTCAGCCGGTCGGCGCCATTGCCACCGGTCAGCTGATCATCCTGGTTGCCGCCCTTCAGCGTATCCGCTCCATTGCCGCCAAACAGCATGTCCTGCCCGGACCCTCCGTGCAGATAGTCATCATGGGCATTGCCGCTCAACCTGTCGGATCCACCCTGCCCGATCAGCACATCTTCGCCATCGCCACCCGTTGCAGTGTCATTGCCGCCGCCCAGACGGATGTCATTGGCGGCGCGGTTGCCCGTCACGCTGTCATTGCCGCCGCCTGTCACCAGGTTTTCAATCAAAGACCCGTCGGCAATGGCAATATTCCCGGTCTGCCCGTCCGCATCCGAAAACTGCCCGCCGCGCAAATCTATCCGGCTGCTGGGACCATATCCGCTGAGATCCAGCGTATCGATGCCCCCCTGATCGTAGATTGTATAGGCCACCGGCTGGCCGCCATATTGCCCCGGACCATCGGTGAGGCTGCTAGAATAGGCCCCCAGCCCACCGCCCAGATCAGACCCAAGGCCCCACAGCGTATCTCCTGCCGTTTCACTGCCAGCACCCGGCGCGCCGTAAAGAGACTGAATGGCCATGATATCGGCCATCATCGGCGACAGAAGGAACGCAAAGCTGGCGTCGACAAAGGTGTTTTCTGACTGATTAAAATAGGACATCACCGACATCTGCCAGCTGTCATTGGCAAAGCCGTTGCTGGACCCGAAGGTGGCACTGCCGTTGTAATCCCCCTGATGCCCCAGCCCCAGTGCATGACCGATTTCGTGAATATAGGTCTGCAGAGAATAGCTGCCTGCCGTTGTGCCGTAGCTGGATAACCAACTGGTCGCGATATTCACCACCGAGGAGGTGATCGTGCCGCCCCATACCGAGGAGGAAGAATAAGCCCCACTGAAATCATCGCGAAACGTGATGTCCGCACCTTGTGAGCGTTCTACGAAGTTGATGTCGGCCACAGCCTCCCATGCCTGCAGCGCCCAGCGCGCCAACTGCATCCCATCTGCGGTCAGCCCAGTCAGGTCCACCGTAATGACATTGGATTCAGAAGTGTCAAAACTGCGCCGTGACAAGCCGTTGTCCTGCCAGAATGCATCTGTCAGATAGGCCGCCAGCTCCTCTGCACTGCCCGGACCCGCCTGTCGTATCTCATCCACTGTGATCCGGTAGCTGCCGGAATAGGCATCCGCAAAGGCGCTCGCACAAATATAGTAGGTTCCACCCTCCGGCGCGGTGAACATCAGCGCAGATCCCAGCCCTTCGCCGCCGTCGTCATTTGATGCAATCAGCTCACCCGTTGCATCATAGAGCCGCAGATAAGGGTCGCTGAGAGTGCCGCCGCCTGCGTGGATGCCATCAAGGTTGATCCTGCAGGCCTGCCCCTCCTCCAGCGTCAGCGCCACCCAGTCACGATCACCGGTCCCGCTCAGGGTGCCGCTGAAATGATCGCCAACCGATAGGCAGTATTGCGTGCTCGGCGCTGCGGCGGCATCGCGCGTTTCCGTGAAACGGGATGAAGTCAGCCAGGGGCCTCCTTCAGTGGGGTGATGAAAATCCCCGATCTTTCCGGCTGTGTTTCCCAAATTCATGCTGCGGTTCTCCCTCGGCAAGCTCCGTATCCGGACAAGGTGCACAACCGCAGATCAGCTCCGGGGACATCCCGGTATTTCCTCAGAAAATTGCAGGCATCATGAGAAGACAACTGCGGCACACCCCTTCAGCAAATGCCAAAGGGGTTACCTCGCAGTTAAGTGCTGGAACAAAGTGGGAACTTTTTACGATGCATTGACATCGTCAAGGGTGTTGGGAACCTGCCTGCGGCCATTGCAAGCAGGTTCCGGCCACCAATTACGTCAGAATGAAATCCACATCGCCCAGAATTGTGGGGTCGGTGGTCTCAAAGGAAACAGTTCCCAATTCAGTGGCACCCGAATGCGCGGTCACTTCGATCAGGAAGGTAAATTCATCGACAACAGTCACTGAATTGGTCACCAGGTCAGCGCCTTCGAACACAAAGGTATCGTCGGCCTCCAAATCCGTCACAGTATCATCGCCAAAACTACCGGCGAAAACAAACGTGTCTGCACCCGCACCGCCTGTCAGAACATCGTCACCCGAGCCGCCGGTTAGCGTGTCGTTACCGGATCCGCCATTCAGCGTATCATTTCCGGATCCGCCATTCAGGGTATCGTTGCGGCCGCCGCCATTCAGGCTGTCGTTGCCGCCACCGCCCGAGAGCCAGTCTTTGCCGCTATTGCCGACCAGCGTGTCATTGCCTCCGTTTCCGAACAGCCGGTCATTGCCATTATTGCCAGTCAGCTCATCATTTCCTCTTCCGCCAGTCAGCTTGTCTCGTCCTCCTCCGGCAATCAGAGAATCGTGACCATTACCGCCAGAAAGCGTATCATTGCCACCGCCACCGGACAGGGTGTCTTTGCCGAAATTACCATATAGGCTATCTCTGCCGGACCCGCCGTTCAAATCATCGGAACCGCCGCCTCCCAAGATAATATCGTTTCCAGCGCCGCCGCTGGCCTGATCATCCCCCGCGCCCAGCTCGATCCGGTTGGCGCTTGAATTGCCGTTGACCGTGTCATTGCCCGCGCCGGTGATCACATTTTCCAACACCGTGCCTTTGGCAATCGCCAGGTTTCCGGTCAACCCGCCGATGCTAGAGAAACTCTCCTGACGCATATCGATGTCGCTGTTGCTGGAAAACACGCTCACATCCAGCGTATCGGTGCCGCTGTGATCATAAAGCGTGAAGGCAACCGGCGCGCCACCATATTCCGATGCCTCGTCGGCTAGGCTGGCAAAGAACTCTCCCAAAGCACCAACAAAGCCAGTACCCGGCCCCCAATAGGTGTCACCGGCCGTTTCACTGACTGCATCCGGCGCCCCATAGATGTTCTGGATGGCCATGATATCGGCCATCATCGGCCCCAGAAGGTAAGCAAAGCTCGCATCGATATCGGTGTTTTCGGTCTGGTGGAAATACGACATGATCGACATTTGCCAGCTGTCATTGGAGAAGCTGTTGCCGACACCATAGTCCGCCGAACCGTTGTAATTGCCCTGGTGGCCAAGCCCCAGCGCGTGACCGATCTCGTGGATATAGGTCTGCAGACCATAGCCATCGGGGGCCGTGCCGGTGCTGGCCAGCCAGTCGGTGGACACGTTCACAATCGAATAGCCGATGTCGCCGCTATAGAGATAAGCCCCGCCTTCGGTGTACGAGCTGGAATAGGCGCCACTGTCGTGATCCTGGAAGCGAATGTCAGCTGAACTGCTTGAGGTTTCAACGAACTCAATATCCGCCACCATTTCCCAGGCTTCCAGCGCCCAGCGGGCCAGCTTTTGCCCATCGGCGGTCAGCCCGGTCAGATTGACGGTGATGACATTGCTGGCGCTGGTGTCAAAACTGCGCGCGCCGCGACCGGTGTCTTCCCAGTATCCGGTGGTCAAAAAGGCCGCCAGCTCTTCTGTGGTTCCCACCGGCGCATCGCTCGGTTCCGGGTCGGGGTCGGGATCAGGCGCCAGCGATGAGGTAACCTCCACCTCATATGTCCCGGTCAGGGAATTTCCATAGCTGCCGGCACCGATATAAATCGTAATGGTTTCAGTGGTATAAACGGAAAGAACCGCGTCCAGACCCGTACCGCTGTCGTCATCCGAGAGAGCCAAGGACCCATCGCTGTAATACAGAGACAAAAACGGGTCGCTCAGCGTTCCCTCGCCGCTGTCACTGCCATTCAGGCTGATGGTATAGACTTGGCCCGGCTCCAAGGTAAATCGATCCAGTCCTCATCACCGGAATAGGACAGCGTCCCGGAGAAGGTGTCGCCCGCCGACATGGAATAAATCGTAGAGCTGCTGGCCGCGGCGTCGGTGGCTTCATGTAGCGCCTGATGGGGCGCGCCGCCGTGATGCTCGCCCTCGTGATAGTCTTTAATTCCAAATTGCCCCGATGCCCGAGGCGCCAAAAAAACTTCTGTACTCACGCCGTTTTCCACCTGTATTCCGCACAACCAATGCGCGCACTCCCACAATGACAGCACTCTACACATTGTGCGCGGACTTAATAGTCAGATTATCCTGACTTTTTCAGACAAAATTCATCATTGCCGAGGGCGAATGCGGCGATGTGGTGCAAATATAACAGGGGGGATGGTGCCCAGGAGAGGACTCGAACCTCCACGTCCATACGGACACTAGCACCTGAAGCTAGCGCGTCTACCAATTCCGCCACCTGGGCAGGTGTCGTGAGGCGGGCTATAAGACAGGTCGCAGGGGGCATCAAGTGGAAAATGCGAGATTTCCGCCACAAAGGCGGAAATCTGTTTTTGTGCAGAATGTTAGGCAACTGCCAACCGAAGCAGAGCTGCCAGGCGGCGGACTTACCCGACCACTTTCAACGAAGGCGATCCACCGGCCCTGCCGGTTTGAAAGCTGGAAACGGTCTGGCGCAGCGCACGAGCCTCCTTGGTCAACTCTGCAGCAGTCCCCGAGGAATTATGCACCATTTCGGCGTTGCGCTGGGTGTTGCGGTCAAGGCTCGCCAGCGCGGTTGCGACCTCATTCATGCTGGCCGACTGCTGGTCAGCCTCTTCTGACACGCCCGCGATCACTTCGGAAATCCCGGCAATTTCTCCGCTGATGTCACGGATCTGCACCCCGACCCGTTCAGCCAGCTGACTGCCTTCAGAGATCTTTTCGCTGCTGACCGTGCTCAACTCACCAATTTGCTTCGCCGCATCCGATGTGCGCTGTGCAAGTGCGCGCACCTCATTGGCAACCACCGCAAATCCACCCCCCGATTGCCCGGCACGGGCTGCTTCGACCCCGGCATTCAGCGCCAGAAGATTGGTTTGAAAGGCAATGCTGTCGATCATCTCGATGATTTGGAGGATCTCCTCGGAGGTGGCCTCGATTGCAGCGAGTGCGGCAATGACCTCGCCAAAGCCCTGATTTACCTTACCGGTATTGCCGCTTGCTGATTCTGCAGCACTGCGCACCTTTGCCGCACTGGAGGACGCCGCACGAATGGAATCTGTCAGTTCAGTCACCGCCGCAGTGGTTTGCTCCAATGCCGCTGCATTGCTTTCAGTGGAACGCTGAATAACATCCATCGTTTCGGCCATTTCCGCCGACCGGCCATCCAGCGAATCCGCCCCGGTCCGGGCCCGCGATACAATGTGTTCCAGCCCTGCCCGTGCTTTTTCCGCGTGTTCCAGCACCTCAGCAAATCGACCTTCCAAAGCGGTACCCTGACGCTGTGTCAGATCCCCTTCGGCAATGCGGCGCAGCATTCCGGAAATTTCACTGAAAGCGACGTCCAGCTGTTCCATCAGCCCATTGGCGGCACTTGCAATCCCGCCGCCGGTTCCGGTGCCTTGTGCCTCGTCAATGCGGCCACTGAAGTCACCCTTGCGGGCTGCCACCGCGATCTCCTGCAATTGCTGACCCAGCACCTGGTTTCGTTGCGCCGTCTGAATGGTCCGCTCAACCCCGCGGGCAAGTTCGCCGAATTCATCCCGGCGGTTGATCTCAGGCACCGTGACCACGTCCCCACCCTCATAGAAGGTCCGCAATGTGTTTGTCAGGCGGCCCAGCGGTCTGAGCATCGCCACCATAACCAGCCAGGCAATAGCGCCCATCACCAGAAGCAGCACAATCGTAGCCACATCTGTTGCCAAGCGGGCAGTCTCATACGAGGATTTGAAACCGGCAATCTGGGCTGAAATCCGTTTTTCGGGAGAGCCGAGGAACTCATGGATCGGCGCCATGATGTCAGCCTTGAACTGATGATATTCCTTGGAATGCAGCAACTCGCGGGCCAGCTTGAAATCGGGCTCGCCGCTCACCGTGTAGTTGCCGCCTGCATCTGCAAATCGCCCTTTCACCGCATTCATCGCCTTCACTTCCAGCGCGACCAAGCCGTCGGAATTTGATTTGGCTTCAGCCAGAAGGGCAAACTCTTCTTTGGTAAACCCTTCGTCGCGCATCAGATCTTCGAGCGACCGTGTGATCCCGCTACCGGAGCTGACCGGACGGCCCGCCGCGACGAAATCCCAGTGAATCCTGTGGTAATCCAGCGGACGCTCCATCTCGCCATTTCGAATGGCAAGAATATCCATGTACTGCGCCTCATATGACGGGTCGCCGGTGATCACATAGGTACGGGCCAGACGGGTCAGATCATCACTGGACTGGCGCAATTCATCCGCCAAAAGATAGGATGAGTACTGCCGCTCGTTCGCGGTTTCCAATCTGACCTCTGCTGCTTCCATCCAGCGTGTGGTTGCAATCACCAAAATCACGCCCGCCAACCCCAACGTGGTCAACACGATCCCTATGACTGTAATTCGCTTTCCATTTAACACCTTAACCACCTCAAATTTGTCACTCTCAGGAAGGGCGGGAGACTCTAAGTTATAGAATAGTAAAATTTAATTTAGGCGCGCCCTGGAAATTCCGCCTGTTGGGGACTGTAAGGATTCCCACGTTGACAAAAGGTTCACGCGGCTTCGACCACACCCGGAAAAGGTGAGTTTGCGATGCGATTTTACTGTGGTTTATCGGAGATTATAGGGCTTCGCCGCTGAGGCGCATGTCAAACGACATGGCTTGCGACCGAAGTCTCCCGGCCAACTTTGGGTGATTCTATGTTGGGGGGATGGTGCCCAGGAGAGGACTCGAACCTCCACGTCCTTACGAACACTAGCACCTGAAGCTAGCGCGTCTACCAATTCCGCCACCTGGGCAGGTGTCGTGAGGGGCGTATAAGCAGAACCTAAGGGGGCGTCAAACGGATTTTTGACATTTTTGCGAACTTCTGTGGCCGACCTCGTGCATGTTGGTGAAAATGCGGGGAAATGACGCTGCTCTTGTGCGAATTGCGCCTTGTTTGAAAGGGCTGCGGGCGGTAGATCGGATCAACAGCTAAGTTTAGGAGCGAATGATGTCCCAGTTGGTCACGATCTATGGCGGGTCTGGTTTCCTCGGCCGCTACATTGCACGCCGTCTGGCGAAAGCAGGCTGGCGGGTTCGGGTGGCGGTGCGCCGTCCCAATGAAGCCATGCATGTGAAACCCTACGGTGTGCCGGGTCAGGTCGAGCCGGTGCTCTGCAATGTCCGCGATGACGCTTCGGTGGCCGCGGTGATGCAGGGTGCGGATGCGGTGGTGAACTGCATTGGCGTGCTGAACGAACTGGGCAAGAACAGCTTTGCCGCCATCCACACCGAAGGGGCCGCCCGGATCGCCCGTCTTGCCGCGGCGCAGGGTGTTGGTCGGATGGTGCATATCTCCGCCCTTGGCGCCGACGCCGAGTCCGACAGCGATTACGCAAAAACCAAAGCCGCAGGCGAAGAGGCCGTACTGGCCGAGATGCCCGGCGCGGTGATCCTGCGCCCCTCGGTGGTGTTTGGCCCCGAAGATCACTTCTTCAACCGCTTTGCGGCGATGACACGTCTGGGACCGGTACTGCCGATTGCCAACGCTGCCACCAAGTTCCAGCCGGTCTATGCCGAAGACGTGGCACGCGCGGCCGAAAAAGCTGTAACAGGCGAAGCCGAGGCCGGCACCTACGAACTGGGCGGACCAGAGGTAAAGAGCTTCCGCGCGCTGATGGACCAGATGCTGGAGGTAATCCACCGCCGCCGCATCGTTGTTGCACTGCCGGGCATCATCGCCAAGCCGATGGCCTTTGGCTTTGACATGATGCAGGCCGCCAGCTTCCAACTCATCTCCAATGGCGTGCTGACACGTGATCAGCTGAAGAACCTGAAGTATGACAATGTGGTCAGCGAAGACGCCAAGGGCTTTGCCGATCTCGGCATCCGCCCGGTGACCATGGGATCGGTGCTGCCGGGCTACCTGTGGAAATTCCGCCCCTCGGGCCAGTATGATGAGCTGATGCAGTCGGCCAAGAACCTGCGCAGCGACAGCTGAGCCACAGGGCCAGTTTGAATGAGCAAGGGCGTGCCGCAAGCGGCGCGCCCTTTTTTGTGACGCCAGTGCTGTCAGTGCGACCGGACGCAGGCCCGCGTCAACTGGGTTCAAAAACCGGCCGCGGCGCGCCGTGTTCATCAAGCGCCACAAAGACAAAGTCGGCCTCTGTTACCTTTTCACCATTCTCGGAATGGCGCGGCCGCGCCCAGACATCGACGTGAATACGCATCGATGTGGTGCCAACTTTGCGCAGGCTGGCATAAAGCGTCACCTCATCGCCGACCTTGACCGGCCGCAGGAACTGCATCGCTTCGACCGAGATGGTCGCGCCGCGCCCCTGGCAGACCCGTCCAGCCATATTGCCTGCCGCCAGATCCATCTGCGACATCAGCCAGCCTCCGAAAATATCACCTGACGGGTTGGTGTCTGCTGGCATCGCAATGGTGCGAATGAGCAGCACGCCGTCGTCTTGCTGGCGCCCGTGCGACCCGCGTTGCTGCCCGCGGGCAAGGGGGGATTGGCTGTCATTGTTCATAAGGCCGCTGTCTTTCTGGGCCAGCCCATGGTGGCGACCCTTTGATCCAATTGCTGTTGTGCCAATGCTAGCGGATGGACCGGCATGTGGCACACCCCAATTGGCCCTGCGACATGGCTAAGCCTGAATTTCGGGCAGTTGGCACGGCACCGGGCCGGTCGTTGGGCGGGTAATGAGCCCTGCACCCGCGTCGGAGGATCAGCCGCCGTAAGCCACGCCCAGCAGAACCAACCCCAGCGCCACCCGGTAAATCACATAGGGCGTAAAGCTCACCGATTTCAGCAACCGCATCATCAGGCTGAGCGCCGCCAGGGCGGCCAGCATCGCCAGACCCGCCGCCAGCGCCATATCCCGCAGCACCTGCGGATTGGCGTCGATCGCCGCCTCTGTGCCCAGCAAAACGCCAGAGGCCGCAATGGCCGGGATCGACATCAGCATGGCAATGCGCGCACCCTCCTGACGTCCATAGCCCATCAACCGCGCCCCGGTGATGGTGATGCCCGACCGGGATGTGCCGGGGATCAGCGCTATCATCTGCCACAGGCCCATCACCAGCGCATCGCGCACAGACCAGTCAGAGAGCGCCTTGTCATTGCTGCCACGCTGGTCAGCCCAGTAAAGCACCAGACCAAAGCCAAGCATGGTCCAGCCAATCACCTTGATCGACCGCAGCATGTCGCTCAGCCCCGAGAAATGCAGCAGAGCCCCAAAACCGATCAGCGGCAGGGTCGCCACAATCAGCCCAAAGGCCAGCCGCGCACCGGGCGTGTCCACACGCCCGCGCATCAGGCGCGGCAATCCGCCCAGCCCCACGCGCACGTCTCGCCAGAAAAACAGGATCACCGCCGCCAGAGTGCCAATATGAACAGACACATCAATCAACTGCCCCTGATCCTCAAGACCCGTCAGACTGGGCAACAGAATCAGATGCCCGGAAGAGGAGACCGGCAGGAATTCAGTGATCCCCTGAAGAAGAGCAACGAGAACAAGTTGGAAAATTGGCATGTCACGGCCTGAATTGGCATTGCAGCATTGGGAGGTATGCCCTGTATAAGTGCTTTGTTTAAAATGAAAAGCGTGCATTTAGGTCCGCATCGTGACCTAAAAATCCTGTACATTCCCTCTGGTTTCGCTATCAGACCATGAACGCAGACCTAAATAGGTCAACACAGCTTACTTTTAATTCGCCGCGCGCCGGTTTATCACCACCCGCAGCCAAGCCAAATTCAGGGAGTCTGACCGTGGCCAAGCAACCGATGCTCAAATTTGTGCAGATCGAACGCGACATGCCCCAGAAACGGGGCGCCGAAGTCCGTAAAGAGGACTTTGATGAAATCTATGCGGAGTTTGCCGCTGCCAAAGCAGAAGAGCAGGCCAGCCGCTGCAGCCAGTGTGGTGTGCCTTATTGCCAGTCGCACTGCCCGCTGCACAACAACATCCCCGACTGGCTGCGCCTGACCGCCACCGGCCGTCTGGAAGAGGCCTACGAGACCTCGCAAGCCACCAATACCTTCCCCGAAATCTGTGGCCGCATCTGCCCGCAGGACCGCCTGTGCGAAGGTAACTGCGTCATTGAACAGTCGGGCCACGGCACTGTGACCATCGGCTCGGTCGAGAAATACATCACCGACACCGCCTGGGAAAAAGGCTGGGTCAAACCCGTCTCTCCCAAGGCAGAGCGCGCCGAAAGCGTTGGCATCATCGGCGCAGGCCCCGGCGGTCTGGCGGCGGCGGACATGCTGCGCAAGGCAGGCATTCAGGTTACCGTCTATGATCGTTCGGATCGCGCGGGTGGCCTGTTGATGTACGGCATCCCCGGCTTCAAGTTGGAAAAAGACGTGGTCGAGCGCCGCAACAAGCTCTTGGCCGATGGCGGCGTCAAGTTTGAGCTGAACTGCGGTGTGGGCGAAGACATCTCATTCGCCGATCTGCGTGCCAAGCACGACGCGGTGATCATCGCCACCGGCGTCTACAAATCCCGCGATCTGGCGATGCCGGGCAGCGGCGCGGCAGGCATCGAGAAAGCAATCGATTTCCTGACCGTCTCCAACAAGAAGAGCTTTGGTGACGATGTGGCGGAATTCACCTCCGGCCAGATGAACGCTGAGGGCAAGCGCGTTGTGGTCATCGGCGGTGGCGACACCGCAATGGACTGCGTGCGCACCTCGATCCGTCAGGGTGCTACTTCTGTCAAATGTCTCTACCGCCGTGACCGCGCCAACATGCCCGGCTCGCAGCGCGAAACGCAGAATGCCGAAGAAGAAGGCGTGATCTTTGAGTGGCTGTCGGCCCCCAAAGGCTTCACCGAGGCCGACGGCAAAGTGTCCGGCGTGATGGTACAAAAGATGCGTCTGGGTCAGCCCGATGCCTCCGGTCGTCAGGCACCTGAAGTGATCGAAGGCGCTGACTATGTGGAAGAGGCCGATCTGGTCATCAAGGCCCTGGGCTTTGAGCCGGAAGACCTGCCCACGCTCTGGGATCAGCCGGAACTGCCAGTGACACGCTGGGGCACGATCAAGGCCGAGTTCACCACCGGTGCCACCGACATGGACGGCGTCTATGCGGTGGGTGACATCGTGCGCGGTGCCTCCCTCGTGGTTTGGGCGATCAAAGACGGCCGCGATTGCGCCGATGCGATCATCGAGAAGTTCAACGCAAAGGCCGCGGTTGCCGCTGAATAAGCGCAGCTAAGTCTCATACGTAAATTCCGCGGTGCTGGCGGCGGGGGATACCCCAGCCCGGCATCGCAGCAGAAAGGTTCGTCACATGACCAAATATGATGAAAACTGGGTCCGCGAAGAAGAAGCAAAGCGCGCCTTCATGGCCGAAAACGGTCTCTATTCCGAGGAAGAAGAGCATTCCTCCTGTGGTGTTGGGCTTGTCGTCTCGGTTGATGGCAAGAAAAGCCGCAAGGTGGTTGAGGCTGGTATCGACGCGCTGAAGGCGATCTGGCACCGGGGTGCGGTGGATGCGGATGGCAAGACCGGCGATGGCGCCGGCATCCATGTTCAGATCCCCGTCCGTTTCTTCTATGACCAGATCGAACGCACCGGCCACCAGCCCCGCATGGACGAGCTTATAGCTGTCGGTCAGGTGTTCCTGCCGCGCACCGATTTTGGTGCCCAGGAAACCTGCCGGACCATCGTCGAGACCGAAGTTCTGAAACTGGGCTACTCGATCTACGGCTGGCGCCATGTGCCGGTGGATGTGACCTGCCTTGGTGAAAAAGCCAACGCAACCCGCCCCGAGATCGAACAGATCCTGATCTCCAACTCCAAGGGCGTGGACGAAGAAACCTTCGAGCGCGAGCTTTATGTGATCCGCCGCCGGATCGAAAAAGCCGCCGCTGCCGCCCATGTGTCGGGTCTCTATATTGCCTCGCTGTCCTGCCGCTCGATCATCTACAAGGGCATGATGCTGGCCGAACAGGTTGCGGTCTTCTACCCCGACCTGATGGACGAACGGTTTGAGAGCGCCTTTGCGCTCTATCACCAGCGCTATTCCACCAACACCTTCCCGCAGTGGTGGCTGGCCCAGCCGTTCCGCATGTTGGCTCACAACGGTGAGATCAACACGCTGAAGGGCAACCTGAACTGGATGAAGAGCCACGAGATCCGCATGGCATCCGCCTTCTTTGGCGACATGGCCGAGGACATCAAGCCGATCGTTCCCGGTGGTGCCTCAGACTCCGCCGCGCTGGATGGCGTGTTCGAAGTCATGGTGCGCGCGGGCCGCTCGGCGCCGATGGCGAAAACCATGCTGGTGCCGGAAAGCTGGTCCAAGCAGGCGATTGAACTGCCGCAGCCCTGGGTCGACATGTACTCCTACTGCAACTCGGTGATGGAACCCTGGGATGGCCCCGCCGCCCTGGCGATGACCGATGGTCGCTGGGTCTGCGCCGGTCTGGACCGCAACGGTCTACGCCCGATGCGTTATGTCGTCACCGGCGACGGGCTGCTGATTGCCGGTTCCGAAGCAGGCATGGTGCCGATCAACGAAGCAAATGTTGTTGAAAAAGGCGCATTGGGTCCGGGGCAGATGATTGCCGTCGATATGCAGGAAGGCGCGCTGTTCCACGACACCGAGATCAAGGATCAGCTGGCGGCCTCGCGTCCCTTTGGCGAATGGGTTGGCAAGATCAGCAACCTCGAAGAGACCTTGAAGGACGTCACCGAGACTCCGCTGTTTGAAGGCGCGGAACTGCGCCGCCGTCAGATCGCGGCTGGCTATACCTCGGAAGAGCTGGAGCAGATCCTGTCTCCGATGGCCGAAGACGGCAAGGAAAGCCTCGCCTCCATGGGCGATGACACACCCTCTGCGGTTCTGTCGAAAATGTACCGCCCGCTAAGTCACTTCTTCCGTCAGAACTTTAGCCAGGTGACCAACCCACCGATCGACAGCTTGCGTGAATTCCGGGTGATGTCGCTGAAAACGCGCTTTGGTAACCTGAAGAACGTGCTCGACGAAGACAGCTCCCAGACCGAGATCATCGTGCTGGAAAGCCCCTTTGTCGGCAACGCCCAGTGGGAAAAGCTGACCAGTGGCTTCAACGCGCAGCTGACTGAAATCGACTGTTCCTTTGAGCCGGGCAAAGGCGCGCTGAACGCTGCGCTGGCACGGGTGCGGGCCGAGGCCGAAGAGGCCGTGCGCTCGGGTGCCGGCCATCTGGTGCTGACCGATCAGTTCTCCGGTGAGGGCAAAGTCCCGATGCCGATGATTCTGGCGACCTCGGCAGTGCACAGCCACCTGACCCGCAAGGGTCTGCGGACCTTCTGTTCGCTGAACGTACGTTCCGCTGAATGTATCGACCCGCATTACTTTGCGGTTCTGATCGGCTGTGGTGCCACCGTTGTGAACGCCTATCTGGCCGAAGATTCGCTGGCCGACCGCATCCAGCGCGGTCTGCTGGATGGCACGCTGACAGAGAATGTCGCGCGCTACCGCGAAGCGATCGATCAGGGCCTGCTGAAGATCATGGCGAAGATGGGCATTTCGGTCATCTCCTCCTACCGGGGTGGTCTGAACTTCGAAGCTGTCGGGCTGAGCCGCGCCATGTGTGCCGAATTCTTCCCCGGCATGACCAGCCGTATCTCCGGTATCGGCGTCAGCGGCATTCAGGTGAAAGCCGAAGAAGTCCACGCCCGTGCCTATGGCAATGACGGCGCTGTGCTGCCGGTTGGCGGTTTCTACAAAGCACGCAAATCGGGCGAGACCCACGCCTGGGAAGCGACCTCGATGCACATGATGCAGATGGCCTGCAACAATGCGTCCTTCGAGCTGTGGAAACAGTATTCCGCCAAGATGCAGGGCAACCCGCCGATCCATCTGCGTGATCTGCTGAACATCAAACCGCTGGGCACTGCCGTTCCCATCGAAGAGGTGGAAAGCATCACCTCAATCCGCAAACGTTTCGTCACACCGGGCATGTCGCTGGGGGCCCTCAGCCCTGAGGCACATAAAACCCTGAACGTGGCGATGAACCGGATTGGCGCCAAATCGGATTCGGGCGAGGGCGGTGAAGATCCGGCACACTTCGTACCGGAACCCAATGGCGACAACCCGTCCGCCAAGATCAAACAGGTGGCCTCGGGCCGGTTTGGTGTGACAGCGGAATACCTGAACCAGTGTGAAGAGCTGGAAATCAAAGTGGCACAGGGCGCCAAGCCCGGTGAGGGCGGCCAGCTGCCGGGCATGAAGGTCACCGACCTGATTGCGCGCCTACGTCACTCCACCAAAGGTGTGACTCTGATTTCGCCGCCGCCGCACCACGATATCTACTCGATCGAAGATTTGGCCCAGCTGATCTATGACCTGAAACAGATCAACCCGCGCTGCAAAGTCACCGTGAAACTGGTGGCCTCTTCCGGCGTTGGCACGATTGCGGCGGGCGTGGCCAAGGCCAAGGCCGATGTGATCCTGATCTCGGGCCACAATGGCGGTACCGGTGCCTCGCCGGCGACCTCGATCAAATACTGCGGCCTGCCGTGGGAAATGGGTCTGACTGAGGCGCATCAGGTTCTGGCGATGAACAACCTGCGCGAACGCGTCACCCTGCGTACCGATGGTGGTCTGCGCACCGGTCGTGACATCGTCATGGCCGCGATGCTCGGCGCCGAGGAATACGGCATTGGGACAGCGGCCCTGATCGCCATGGGCTGCATCATGGTCCGTCAGTGTCAGTCCAACACCTGCCCCGTTGGTGTCTGCACCCAGGACGAAGCCCTGCGTGGCAAGTTCACCGGCAATGCCGATAAGGTCGTCAACCTGATCACTTTCTACGCTCAGGAAGTCCGCGAGATCCTCGCCTCCATCGGCGCCCGCTCGATGGATGAGGTGATCGGCCGCGCTGATCTTCTGGCGCAGGTGTCGCGTGGCTCTGCCCATCTGGATGATCTGGACCTCAACCCGCTGCTGATCACCGTCGATGGCTCTGCGGATATCAACTACGACCGCAGCCGCCCGCGCAATGCAGTGCCCGATACGCTGGACGCCGAGATCGTCCGCGATGCCGCCCGCTTCCTGGAAGACGGTGAGAAGATGCAGCTGTCCTATGCGGTGCAGAACACCCATCGGACCGTGGGCACCCGCACCTCCAGCCACATCGTGCGCAACTTCGGTATGCGCAACGCCTTCCAGCCGGATCACCTGACAGTGAAACTGCAGGGTTCTGCCGGTCAGTCGCTGGGGGCCTTTGCGGCACCGGGTCTGAAACTGGAAGTGTCGGGCGATGCCAACGACTATGTTGGCAAGGGTCTGTCTGGCGGTACCATCGTGGTGCGCCCGCCGCAGGTCTCACCGCTGAAGGCTGAGGATAACACCATCATCGGCAACACCGTTCTTTACGGTGCCACCGACGGCTACCTCTTTGCGGCCGGTCGCGCGGGCGAACGTTTTGCGGTGCGCAACTCGGGCGCAAAAGTGGTGATCGAAGGCTGCGGCGCCTGTGGCTGTGAATACATGACCGGCGGCATCGCGGTGATCCTCGGCTCGATCGGGGCCAACTTTGGTGCCGGTATGACCGGCGGCATGGCTTATCTCTACGATCCGGAAGGCAAGGCCGAGACCCTGATGAACGCCGAAACCCTGGTGACCTGCCCGGTGACCGTGGCCCATTGGGAAGACCAGCTGAAAGGTCTGGTTGAACGCCATCTGGCGGAGACCGGCAGCCGCAAGGCTTCTGACATCCTGCAGCATTGGGACACCGAAAAGGCCAATTTCCTGCAGGTCTGCCCGAAAGAGATGCTGGTGCACCTGCCGCATCCTCTGTCGCTGGAAGAAGCCGCCGTGCCCGCCGAGTAAGCGCCTTAGCACGAAAATTCAAAAGGCCCCGCAGGTTACCGCCTGCGGGGCCTTTTTTCTGCGCGACTATTGGCTCGGTTCAGCCAACGGCCCCTCGCATTTCCTTTGTTTCGCGCTAGCTGGCCGGTGATCGACGCCGAATTTTCCGGCCGGCCTCTAGCAAAGGATAATGCAATGCGAATGCGTTCTGACGGCAGCGCCCCGCCAACAGGCAAGGCGGAATGGCTTTCCTTTCTGGTCCTGACCCTAATTGTCCTGCCCGCGCTGGCCGTCATTTTTGTCGGCGGCTATGGCTTCGTGATCTGGATGTCGCAGATCATCAATGGGCCGCCCGTGGTCAAATTCTGAGCCCCTTTTCCCCTCTTTGTTTTTACGAGTGAGCCATGTCTGCCAAACAAACACTGGTCCTGTTCTGGGACACGTTGCGCAGCCCGCCAACAACCATCAGCCTGGGCGTTCTGGCCTTTGGTGGCTTTGTGACCGGCATTATTTTCTGGGGCGGTTTCAACACCGCACTGGAAGTGACCAACACGGAGAAATTCTGCATCAGCTGCCACGAGATGAGCGATAACGTCTATCAGGAGTTGCAGGAAACCGTGCATTGGGAAAACCGCACCGGCGTGCGGGCCACCTGCCCCGATTGCCATGTGCCGCATGAATGGACCAATAAAATTGCCCGCAAGATGCAGGCCTCCAAGGAGGTTTGGGGCAAGATCTTTGGCACCATCGACACCCGCGAGAAATTCCTCGCCAAACGCGAGGAGCTGGCTCGCCACGAATGGGCCCGGCTGGAGGCCAACAACTCTCTCGAATGCCGAAACTGCCACGATTACGACAGCATGGACTGGGACGCGATGTCGGATGAGGCGGTGTTCTACATGCAACCCGCCGCCGAGCTGAACACCGGCTGTATCGACTGTCACAAGGGCATTGCCCACCACCTGCCCGAACCCTCGGGCGACAGCCCGGTGATTGCCGAACTGTCGGGCAAAGCGGCCCGCAGCCTGAGTGCGGGCGAAGATTATTACGCCTATCAGCCGGTGGCGCTGTTCAGTGGCGAAGATATGACCACGGCCGCCGGCAACCTGTCGCTGGGGGCCCGCGTCCAGGTGCTGGAGACATCTGGTGACACGGTGAAACTGTCACTGGAGGCCTGGCGCAAGAACAAGGGCTATGGCCGAGTGCTCTATGACCAGTTTGGCATGAACACCCGTGTTGCAGTGCTGGAAAAGGACGCCGCCGGTGATGACACGCTGGTCAATGCAGGTGCTGCCCAGACCGATGACAACACCGGTCTGGACTGGAGCCCGGTCAATGTGACGCTCTGGGCCAATGCCGAAGGCTTTGTCGCAGATGCGGGGGTGCTGTGGGATACGGCCGCCGAATCCTATGCCTCAGGCTGTAGCGGCTGCCACGCGCAGCCCGACCCGGATCACTTCACCACCAATGCCTGGCCGGCGCTGTTCTCGGGCATGGTGGGCTTCACCAATATGGATCCCTCCGAGCAGGAACTGGTGCTGGCCTACCTGCAGAACCATTCGTCCGATCACTCGGCTTCGCATTGAGGAAACCCGACATGACAACCCGCAGAACAGTTCTGAAAGGTCTGGCCTCCAGCGCCGCCGCCGGTTTGCTCGGGCCTTCTATCCTGGCAAAATCCGCGAGCGCTGCAACCACATCGCAGGGCACATGGCAAATCTCCGGCTCTCATTGGGGTGCCATCAAGGCGCTGATCAAAGGGGGCCGCGTCGCTGAGGTGAAGCCACTGGAAAGCGACCCGCGCCCCACCGATATGATCAAGGGCATCAAAGGTCTGATCTATAACCCCAGCCGCATCAAATACCCGATGGCGCGGGCTGATTGGCTCGACAATCGCGACAAGGCCGACCGTACCACGCGTGGCGACAACCGCTTTGTGCGCATCACCTGGGACGAGGCGCTGGACTTGTTTTATGAAGAGCTGGAGCGGGTGCAGACCACCCATGGCCCCTCCGGGCTTTATGCCGGCGCCACTGGCTGGCGCCAGACCGGCCAGTTCCACAGCTGCACCAACCACATGAACCGCGCTGTCGGCATGCATGGCAACTATGTGAAAAAGGCCGGTGATTATTCCACCGGAGCGGGCCAGACCATCCTACCTTATGTGCTGGGCTCAACCGAGGTCTATTCGCAGGGCACCTCTTGGCCGGTCATTCTGGACAATTCAAAAACCGTGGTCTTCTGGGCCAATGATCCGGTGAAGAACCTGCAGGTGGGCTGGAACTGCGAAACGCATGAATCGCTGCCCTATTTCGATGACCTGCGCGACAAGATCACCGCCGGTGAAATCCGCGCCATCAGCGTAGATCCGGTGCGTACCAAGACCCAGAACCACACCGGCTGTGAACAGATGTATATCAACCCGCAGACCGATGTCGCCCTGATGCTGGCGCTGACCCATACGCTCTATGCCGAGGGGCTGCACGATCAGGAGTTCCTCGACATCTATTCCCTCGGGTTTGAACCTTTCATGGACTATGTCACCGGCAAGGGCGACGACGGGATCGAGAAAACACCAGAATGGGCGGCGCCGATCTGCGGTATCGATGCCGACCGGATCCGCGAATTCGCCCGGCTTCTGGCCTCGGACCGCACCCAGCTGATTTTTGGCTGGTCGGTGCAGCGCCAGCAGCACGGTGAACAGCCCTATTGGATGGGTGCGGTGCTGGCGGCAATGCTGGGCCAGATCGGCCTGCCCGGTGGTGGCATCAGCTATTCGCACCACTATTCCGGCGTCGGCGTGCCGCAATCCGGGGCCAGCATGCCCGGAGCCTTTCCGCTGAACCTCGATCTGGGCAAGGTGCCGCAGCACGACAACAGCGATTTCAATGGCGCCAGCACGGTGATCCCGGTGGCGCGCTGGGTCGATATGCTGTTGAACCCCGGCGGCAAGATCCAGCACAACGGTCATGACATCACCTTTCCGGATGTGAAAATGGCGGTGTTCTGCGGCTGCAACCCCTGGCACCACCATCAGGACCGCAACAAAATGCGCGAGGCCTTTCAGGCGCTGGAAACCGTGGTGACGGTGGATTATTCCTGGAACGCCACTTGTCGCCATTCGGATCTGGTGCTGCCCGCCTGCACCCAGTTTGAACGCAACGACATCGACATGTACGGCGCCTATTCCAACACCGGCATTGTCGCCATGCGCAAACTGGTCGACCCGCTGTTTGCCTCCAAAACCGATTTCGACATCTTCACCGGGCTTTGCGCCCGTTTCGGCCGTGACAAGGAATATTCGCGCGAAATGAACGAAATGGAATGGATCGAAGCGCTCTATGAGGAAGCCCGCAGCGCCAATGGCGAGGCCCATCCGATGCCGCCCTTTGCCGAGTTCTGGGAGTTGGGCGAAGTGCGGTTCGATCGCGGTGAAGACTGGGTGCGCCACGCCGCTTTCCGCGAAGACCCCGAGATTAACGCCCTTGGCACCCCCTCGGGTTTCATCGAAATCTCCAGCCGTACCATCGGCAAGTTCGGCTATGACGACTGCGGCGCCCATCCCAAATGGATGGAGAAGCTGGAACGCTCGCACGGTGGGCCGGGGTCGGATGAATACCCCTTGTGGCTGCAATCCTGCCACCCTGACCAGCGGCTGCATTCGCAGATGTGCGAAAGTGACGCCTACCGCGAAACCTACGCGGTGCAGGGGCGCGAGCCGGTCTATATCAGCCCGCAGGACGCCGCCGCGCGCGGTATTTCCGATGGTGATCTGGTGCGGGTGTTCAACGCCCGTGGCCAGCTCTTGGCCGGTGCGCGGGTGTCTGAGGATTACCCGCCCGGCGTGATCCGCATCCACGAGGGCGCATGGTACGGCCCCGAGGATGCCAGCATCGGCGCACTGGACACCTACGGTGATCCCAACACGCTGACTATGGATGTGGGATCGTCGAAACTGGCGCAAGCCACCAGCGCCAACACCTGCCTCGCCCAGATCGAGAAATTCGAAGGCACCGCCCCGGCGGTCACCGCCTTTGGTGGTCCGGTGGAGGGCTGATGCTGGACCGGGAGCTCAACAGTCAGGCGGCCTTGTTCCGCCTGCTGTCCGGCCTTTTCTTTCGTGAACTCACTGCGCAGGATATCGCCCTCTACCGAGAGGGCGCGGCAGAAGACATTTTTTTGGCTGCCGGAAGGGGCACACGGGTTCGGCAGGCCGTCGCAGATTTTCGCACCGCCATCGACGCCTGGCCAGACCAGCCCGACCTAACCCGCGATCTATCGGTCGAATACGCCCGACTGTTCCTTCTATTCAGCCACGACAGCGCCGCGCCTTATGCCTCGGCCTATTTAGAGGCGGACGGACATTTGGCAGGTGCGCCTCACGCGCGGATGCAGGCCCGTCTGGCAGCGGCGGGAATGGCTCTGGCGACCGAAAATGGCGAACCACTGGACCATCTGTCTATAATGCTGGAGCATCTGGCCGACCTTTGCGCGCAGCCCTCCGCACATGCCGAGGCAGGGGCGTTTGTTGCGGACGAGCTGCTGCCCTGGACCGGAAGGTTTTCCAGCGCAGTTGCCAAAGCCGCGTCACCAAACAGCATCTATGCCGCCGCTGCCAGACTGTGCGATGCGGTGCTGCGCGAATATTTGTAACCCAACTCCGCCCAGCATCTGGCCCGCCAGAATTCCGGCTTGGAGGCAGCCGCAGGTTCAGCGTATAGGTGAACCATGGCAAAGGCGGCAGCAAAGAAAAAGAAACAGGCGAAGAAAGCAAAGCCCCCCCGTATCCAGCCGCTGCGCTGGTTGCGGCGCTGGAGCTTGCGCATATTAGTCTCTGTTGCTGGGTTTTTTGCGGTTTTGATCCTGCTCTATTCCGTGGTCAACCCGCCAACCACCCATACGATCTGGTCCGAATCGCGCCGCCTGGACGGGGTGGACCGCGAATGGGTACCACTTGAGGAGATCGCCCCGGTGATGGCGCGGTCTGTCGTTGCGGCCGAAGATGCACGGTTTTGCCAGCATTGGGGGTTCGACGTGCAGGCGATCCGCGCCGCCATCGAAGGGGGCGCGCGCCGGGGGGGATCGACCCTGACGCAGCAAGTGGTCAAAAACGTCTTCCTCTGGCAGAATCGCAGCTGGCTGCGCAAGGCGCTGGAAACCGCGCTGACACCGGTGGTTGAGGCTGCATGGTCCAAGCGGCGCATCCTCGAAATCTATCTGAACGTGGCCGAGTTCGACGAAGGCATATTTGGTGTAGAGGCCGCATCGCGGCACTATTTCCGTGTCGGCCCAGAAGAGCTGAGCCCGCGTCAGGCGGCGCTTCTGGCGGCGATTCTACCGGATCCCAAGGGCCGCTCGGCGGCAAAACCCTCTGCCCGAACGTCGAAACGGGCGGCAAGCATCATGGATGGGGCGGCGACCATTCGCTACGAGACGCGGGCTGCCTGTTTCGAGGATTGAATCTGGCGGCGCAAACCGGCATTGCTGGTGATGAGTTTTCTGCCCGAGAGTTTTGATCCCCATGGCCCGTCTCTATCATGTTCCCCTGTCCCCCTTCTGCCGCAAGGTCCGCCTGTCGCTGGCCGAAAAGCGTATAGAAGTGGAGCTGGTCGAAGAACGCTATTGGGAGCAGGACGCCGATTTCCTGCGTCGCAACCCGGCCGGCAAGGTTCCGGTCATCCGGCTGGATGGCAAGATGATGGCCGAAAGTGCTGCCATTTGTGAATATATCGAAGAAACCCGCCCCGAACCCTCGCTGATGCCCGGCGATGCCGACGCCCGGTTCGAAGTGCGCCGATTGGTCAGCTGGTTTGACGATAAGTTCCACCACGAAGTGACCTCAAAACTGCTCTATGAGCGGGTGAACAAGAAGGTCACTGGTGAAGGCTATCCCGACAGCCGCAACGTGAAGGCCGGCGCCAAGGCGATCAAATACCACCTCGATTACATGGCCTGGCTGCTGGACCACCGGCGCTGGCTGGCCGGGGATCAGATGACCCTGGCGGATTTCGCTGCCGCGGCGCATCTGTCATCGCTGGATTATATTTCGGATGTGGACTGGAACCGGTCGGCAGCGGTGAAGGATTGGTACGCCAAGATCAAATCGCGACCTGCCTTCCGGTCAATCCTCGCCGATCAGGTGCCGGGGTTCCGCCCGCCGCCACATTACGCTGACCTCGATTTCTGATAGGATAGTGGGACGGGGGCCGTCTGCCCCCTCTTGCGCCCTGACGGGCCCAATTCACCCCCGAGGATATTTTTAGCAAGATGAAGAGCGGATCCGACCTGAAAGACGCGCTTGTGGCGCAGGCCCTATCGGAGGGATTTGTGTCAGCCAAAATCTGTCGGCCCTGGGATGTGCCGCAGGTTCCCGCCCGGCTGCAGGGCTATGTTGAGGCCGGCTACCACGGGCAGATGGGATGGATGGAAGAGCGGATGCACTGGCGGGGCAACCCGGCCGCGCTCTGGCCCGAGGCACGGTCAGTGATCATGCTGGCCGAAAGCTATTCGCCCGACGAAGATCCGATGGCGGTTCTTGGCATGGCCGATCGCGGGGCGGTTTCTGTTTATGCCCGCAACAAGGACTATCACGACCTGGTCAAGAAACGGCTGAAACGGCTGGCACGCTGGCTGATTGCCGAGGCCGGGGACGCCACGCGGGTGAAGGTGTTTGTCGACACGGCACCGGTGCCTGAAAAGGCGCTGGGACAGGCTGCCGGGCTGGGCTGGCAGGGCAAACACAGCAATCTGGTGAGCCGGGATTGGGGCAATTGGGCCTTTTTAGGCTCTGTTTTTACCACATTGGAACTGCCTGCGGATGATCCCGAACCAGACCGCTGCGGATCCTGCCGCTCTTGTTTGGACAGCTGCCCAACCGATGCTTTCCCAGCCCCCTATCAGGTCGATGCGCGCCGCTGCATTTCCTACCTGACGATTGAACATAAAGGCCCGGTAGCAGAGGAACTGCGCGCCAAACTGGGCAATCATATCTACGGCTGTGATGATTGTCTGGCGGCCTGCCCATGGAACAAGTTTGCCGTCGCCGCCAGCGACATGCGTTATGCCGCGCGCGCCGAGCTGAATGCCCCGAAACTGGCGGATCTTGTGCATTTGGATGACGCCGAGTTTCGCACCATGTTCTCGGGCTCGCCGATCAAGCGGATCGGGCGGGATCGGTTTGTGCGCAATGTGCTCTATGCCATTGGCAACTCGGGAGATGCGGCGCTGCACCCCCATGCGCAGACGCTGGTGGCTGATCCTGACCCGGCTGTGGCCGATGCAGCGGTCTGGGCGTCGGCGCGACTGGGCTGATGTGTCGCTGACGGGGTGGACGCGCCGCATTCAGGCGTTAAACCGGGCAGGCGAACGGAAATTGGAGACCCCCTCATGGCCCTGCTGCTTGGCGTTGATACCGGCGGAACCTACACGGATGCGGTGCTGATCCGCGACGAGCGCGAGGTCATATCCTCGGCCAAGTCGCTGACCACGCGGGCCGACCTGGCCATCGGCGTCGGTGCCGCTGTGCGCGCTGTACTGGCCGAGGCGGGTGTCGGACCCGAGGAAATCTCACTCGCGTCTTTGTCGACCACATTGGCCACCAATGCGCTAGTCGAGGGACAGGGTGGCCGGGTGGCGCTCATCTATATTGGCTTCAAGGCGGCAGATCTGGACCGGCACGGGCTGCGCGATGCCCTGAAGGGAGATCCGGCGGCGGTGATAGAAGGCGGACATACCCATGCCGGCGCAGAGGCCGCGCCGCTGGATGTGGAGGCCATTCGCACCTTTTTAGAGACTGAAACAGAGGGCGTGACCGGTTTTGCCGTGGCTGGCGTATTTGCCACCAGAAACCCCGCCCATGAGGCAGAGGCGGCGCGGATCATCGCGGCGGCAACCGGCAAGCCGGTCACCTGTTCGCACCAATTGTCGGCCAAGCTGAACGGGCCGAAACGGGCGGTAACTGCGGTTCTGAATGCACGGCTCATTGGTATGATCGACCGGCTGATTGGCCGCGCCCAAGACACGCTGGTCGACCTTGGGATCACCGCACCCATGATGGTGGTACGCGGTGACGGGGCCCTGATGTCAGCCGAACAGGCGCGTGAACGTCCGATTGAAACAATCCTGTCGGGGCCTGCCGCCTCGATCGTCGGCGCGCGCTGGATGACCGGTGCCGATCAGGCGCTGGTGTCCGATATTGGCGGCACCACCACGGATGTGGCGCTGCTGCGCGATGGCAAGCCGGCAATCGACCCCGAGGGCGCCCGCGTCGGCGCCTTTCGCACCATGGTCGAAGCGGTTGCGATGCGTACAACGGGGCTTGGCGGTGACAGTCAGGTTCACGTTCAATCAGAAGGTCTGAAAACCACGCTGTTCCTTGGGCCACGCCGGGTTGTGCCTGTTGCGCTGATTGCCAGCGAAGCGCCGGACGTGGTGCACGCTGCCCTCGACAATCAATTGGCGCAAAGCGCGACCGGTGAATATGACGGCCGGTTTGTGCGCGCCCTTCCAGGCGTGCCCGCTGGCGGGCTCAGCCCGCGTGAGGCCACGGTGCTGGAGCGGATCGGCGAAGCGGTGCATCCGCTGGGGGCCATTCTGCGCACCCGGATGGAACAGGGGGCGCTGAACCGGCTGGTGGACCGCGGTCTGGTGCAGGTCGCCGGGGTCACTCCGTCTGACGCCAGCCATATGCTGGCACGGGTGGACAGCTGGGACCGGGAGGCAGCCGAAAAAGCGCTGACACTTTTTGCGCGCCGTCGTGGTGGTGACGGAAACAGACTTGCGCCATCGGCCGAGGTTTTGGCGCAGATGATCGTAGATCAGCTGACCGAACAGACCGCATTGACCTTATTAGAGACTGCTTTTGCCGAGGAAGGTGATGCGTTTGACCTGCCGCCTGCCGATCTGGCGCGCCATGTTCTGATGCAAAAGGCGCTGGCGGGTCACCGCGGTATTCTGGCGCTTGATGCGTCTCTGAATACCGATGTTGTTGGGCTTGGTGCCTCTGCGCCCAGCTATTATCCAGCGGTGGGGGAACGGCTGCATTGCCGAATGATCCTGCCGCAGCACGCCGGGGTGGCCAATGCAATCGGTGCGGTTGTGGGCCGGGTCACCATGCGACGCAGCGGCACTGTGACCTCTCCCTCCGAGGGGCGGTTCCGGGTGCATCTGGAACAGGGACCACTGGATTTCAGCGGCTCGGACGAGGCGCTGCTGGCATTGGAAGACGCATTGGCAAACGACGCCCGAAGCGCCGCAGAGACTGCCGGGGCGGAAGATATCCATGTGCATTTCGAACGCGACATCCGCACCGCAGAGGTCGAAGGCCAGTCGGTGTTTGTCGAGGCCACACTGACTGCCGAAGCCTCAGGTCGGCCAAGGGTCGCCGCCGAATAGATCAGCGCCAGGGACCAAAGCCAAACAACAGGTAATCGCGCTGGTAAATCGCCGCGATCATCTGCTCCAGATCGGCGTCGTAAATCTCGTCCAGGGTAAAGGTCAGATCTGGCGCAGCCTGACCCACCGTGCCGGGTTCCATACGCCCGACACGCTGCGCCAGCCTTGGCAGTTCGGCGGCAATCTCATCTTCGCGCAGGATCAGATCCGGCGGAGCAATGTCTCCGAACCCGGCCAGTATCTGCGCCTGACTGGCCCAGGCGGCATCAACACGCACCGGTGTCTGCCCAGCGAGATTGGCTTTCAGAAAGGACAAAAACGCCTCAAACGCGGCCCGGTGCCGGTCGCGGCTGTAGCCTGCTCCGGGGCCGTCCTTGGGAATGGGCAATTTGAACTGACGCCGCAGAGTATTGCGGATCTGGCTGAAACTGCCCGGCCCGGTGGACAGGATCCGATCGCAAAACACCGAATGAATGCGCGCCGCCGGATGGCGCAGCACCGTAAAGCTGCGATGACCGGGGTTGGCGCGTTTCCATTTCTTCAGCTGCTTTTGGTTCATCGCGCTGATCAGCCCATCCGGTGCCACATGATCCAGCGCCGCCAGCCAGGCGGTAACCTCGGCATTTGGCCCGCCCTTGATCGGCATATAGAGAAGCGGCGTCACCACACCGGCGGTATAGGCGGGCACAGAGGGCCCGCGCCGGGGTTCGAAATTCGGCGTGCGCGACAGGTTGAACCGGTCCAGCCCCGCCAGCGCCTGCGTCATCTCAGAGACATTGTCGACCTTGGCCGTCACCGGTTCCGGGTTTTGACGCTTGAGGCTTTGATCCAGTTCTTCCAGCCGCGACGGCACCCCCAGCCAGGCGGCCAGCCCGTTCATGATCTCGACGTCCTGCAGATCTTCATAAGCGATGTAGAAGGCAGTCTGGCCGCTCTTCTGCAGCCGGTTCATCAGCAACACTTGAAAGTCCTGCAAGGCCTCGACATGGGTGGCAAATTCGGCCCGGTCAAAATGGACCTTGGCATCCCGGCGCCGCTTTACATTCGTCAGTTTCCACTGGCCGGTGGCCTGGGCGATTTTCCATGAGACATAGCTGTCCAGCGGATTGCGGGTGAGGATGATCTTGGCGCAACGCGGATCATCCAGCATCACGTCCTGCACCCGCGGATCATGATCGTGGAAATAGCGGAATCCCGACATCTGCCCCGGTTCATCGCGCACCGCGGCAAGCAGGTTGCGCGGATCAGCATCGCGCTTTTCGCGGCTGACGCCCAGCACCTCGGTTCGGTTCGGATAGCCGATGAAATGCGGATTGAAGGCCTCGCCGTGGCAGGAGATGCCCTCAAATGCATTCAGATTGGTTTCCAGAAAATTGGAGCCGGTGCGCATTTCTGCGAAAACGACAAAATAGTCAAAGGGTTTGGACATCAAATATTACCGGACCAAATAGGGTTTACGGGGCTGTTTTGGCATGTTCACCGGCCCTTGTTCTACCGGGAAATCTCCCATCAGATAGGGGTGCATGCCCTGATTTTTCAGGTTCTGCAGGAATTGGCCGAACCCGTCCAGATCCACCATGGCCGGCGCCTCTGCCAGATGGGTTTGGCGCAGGGTTCCGATCTCATCGACGATGGTCTGGATCGGCTCCATTGGCGCCTCGATAAATTCGGCCATGGTCCAGATCCGCACCCGCGCCTTGGTCCATTGTGACCGCAGGATATCCAGATGGTTGCTCTCCACCTGCTGCAGCCGCGCCGCCTCTTTGCGCAGATCGGCAAAGTTGCGGTTGGATTTGAACAGCGGCACGGCCCAGGCCCCGGAAATGACCGAGACCTGCGCATTGGGATCACGGGCGATCAGCCAGTTGACCTTTTGATTGTCACCGGGCCCAAACTGAAAACACTGGCGTTCCCCGCGGGTGTTCCAGATCAACCCCCTGAAAAAGCTTTCGGGGTCGTAATCGCGGATCGCGGCACTGTCGCTCATCACCCCATTGATCAGCTTCTCACCGCCGGAAAACTCGGCCCTACCGGGGCCAAACACATGGCCATGAACCCGCGTCCCGGTGTTTCTGGCCAGCCAGTCTTCGAAGTTTTCAAAGAGTTCGGAAAACCCCTGAAACATCGAATAGGCGCTGGAGGTAATGCCGTTTTCGGCGCCGTGATTGGGCATCCGGCTTTGCATGTAAAGGCCTGCCCGCCCACGGGTGCGTCGCTCAACCGCCTTGGCAAAAATCCGGTCGATCTTGCCAGGGTTGGGTTCGGTCCGTTTCATCGCGCCCGAGGCATCGGTCAGAAACGCCTGATAGAGCCTGTTTGCCTTGGGCCAGATCTTGCGCGCGACAAAACAATCGGACCGTCGCAGCAGCTGCAGGTGGTCGTCATAGAAAATATGCGGCTTGCCCTGATAGTCGAACTTGCTGAGCGTCAGAGAGCGGCTTTCGATATTTGAGGAATACTGCCGCGCCAAAGTCTGAAAATAGCTTTCATCCGGTATCCAGACCCGGCGGAAGTACCGCTCGTAACGCTGCCGTTCCGGGTCTTGCAAAATGGCAGACAGGGTTTGGCGCGTCAGGCACCACCACTGGCTGCCCATATGCGGCACCAACCCGGCCGGCACCCGGCGCCGCATCCGCAAGCGTCGCTGCAGGTTCACATAGCCATCAAACAGGTGGCGGCGCTTTTTCCAGGAAAAGGGAAAGCGCAGGGTAAAACGTTCGGTGCTCAGCCCGCCAACGGTCCAGCGCACATCCGCGGTGGTGGCGCTTTCGATGAAATCGGTGCGCGGGCGCGCTGCCAGATAATCCACCAGTTCCTGCACCGGTCTGAGCGGCAGGCAGGAGCCCGAGGCTAGATAGACGTGGCGCACCTCTTCAAACTCGGCCAGCATCAGTTCGGAGGCGGACTGCGACGCCGCAACAATGCCCCACATGCCCCAGTCACAGCGGTGGCGGTTGCTGAACCGCACCAGCGGATCATCGGCCAGCGATCGGGCAAACTGCGTATAGGTCTTGCGCGGCACGTTCTTGTCCACATGGATCACCACCGGGCAGCCGCCCGCCGTCCAGTGGCGCGCCACTTGCTCGGCGCGGCCAAGGGCGGTGTGAACCAGCATGACGATGCCAACCGTGTTCATGCCCAGTTCCCCTTGGACATCAGACCCAGAATCTCCAGCTGGCGCCAGTTGATGTATTTCTCGCTCCACTTGCACCACAGATCCGGCTGGTTGCGCATCTGTTCGGCATAGGCCTCATATTCGACCGAACCGCCATAGTGTTCGCGCCGCTCCAGCTCTTCCTCGGCCTTGCCCTGAAACGTGTCGAGGAATTTGGCGTGCAGCAGCGCGCCGCTGGCTTTTTCACCGCCATCCACCTCGTAAACGCGGTTCAAGCCGCGCGGCAGCAGGGTGTGGGTCGAGCTGACATAGGCATAGCGCCGGTCCCATTTGACCAATGGCGTCTTGTTCAGCGCCGGGGCTTTTTTGGGATTGTCGGCAAAGAATTCGCGTCGGCGCGGTCCGCCCTGTATCCACAGGTTGCCATATTCCGGATTGCGTTTGACCGAATAGTTGCCGCTGTCGAACCAGCACGCGATGTCCAGCGGGTTCTGTCCCTCACGGTAGGGCTGCGCATCCAGACGGCCCTTGGGATAGACATCGACCAGCATCGCCGAAAAACTGCGAATGCCGGAATTGTCCAGCCAGTCGGTCAGCGCGGTGATCGGGCGGGTGTCGCAGAACGGGTAGATGAAAAACTCATCCGGGTCGGCCACCAGAACCCAATGGCCATGCGCATATTTACGCTTCAGCCCGTTCATCCAGTCGATGCCAAAACCAGCCTTCTTATAGCTGGCCTCGGTGTACCAGACCGACACATCCTCCATGCCTTCGAGGTAATTGAGGGTGCCATCGGTAGAGGCATTGTCCACAAACAAGAAATGATCGACCCCCAGCCGACGGTAGTATTCCAGGAAAAAGGGCAGGCGAATGCGTTCATTGCGGAAGGTGGAGACCAGCAAAACATCACCCTCGCGGATCCGGCGGGTGTTGTTCTGAACGGAACGGAGCTCACCGGATTTGCGCTGCGCACGCAAAATATGGCGCTTGCGCCGCAACCGCATCCGGTAAGAATCCCAAAGACCCACTGTCTAATATCCCCGCATCAGAGGGCGCGCTGCTCTGCATGGAAGCGTTTCTTCCCTGCCGCATAAGGCCTTTCTGCAATATGTCACAAAGTGGATTCTAGGATCAATCGCTTTAGAAATCCTTGCGGTCAGGTCGTGCCTTTCGCGGACCAGTCGATGCGAGACATCAGGCCCAGCTCCTGGAGCTGGCGCCCGCCGCCATAACGCAGCGATGTGGCGTTCCACAGGTCCGGTCCCGCTTCCAGCTGATCGTAGTAGCCACCAAATGCGTCGGGCGTGTGAAAGTGCTGGCGGCGCTGCTTCTCGGTTGCTGATCTGGAAACAATGTCAGGCAGGAATTTGGTGTGCAGCAGCACGCCCGAAGGGGTTTCCCCGCCCGGGCCATCATAGATCAGGTTCAAATGACGCGGCAGCAGCGCATGGGTTGAATTGGTATAGGCCCAGCGCCGGTTCCAGCGGATCAGCGGGATCTTGTTCAGCGTTGGCGACTGGCGCGGATTGTCGGCAAAGAACACACGCTCGCGCACGCCGCCCTGGGTCCAGAGATTGCCGCGCGGCGCCTGTCGTTTGCTGCGGTAGGGACCACCATCAAACCAGCACAGCACCTCGGCCGGGTCTTGCCCCGGCTGGCTGCTATGGCTGCCCAACGGACCTTGGGGATAGGGTTCCAGCATCAGCGCACCAAACCCGGTGCGACCATGGGCGTCCAGCCAGCCGGTCAGATCGCGCAGCCCATGCGCCGGGCTGCCGGAATAGATCAACAGCTCATCCGTATCCACCGTCAGGCACCAGTGACCATGGCCATAACGCATCAACAACCAGCCCAGCCAATCCATGCCAAACCGTGACGAACGGTAAGACGCATCGGTGCGCCACAGGGAAACATCCGGCTGGGCGGCCAGCAGCGCATCACTGCCATCGTCGCTGCCGTTGTCGACCATCAGAAAATGGTCGACACCCAGCGCCCGGTAATACTCCAGAAAATACGGCAGCCGCAGCGCCTCGTTTCGCAAAACGGTAAACGCGAGAACCGCGCCGGAGCGGATCGCGCCGGTTCGGTTCTGGATGGGGTCAAGACCATGGCGCGCCCGCAGGGCCCGCAATAGCAATCGCCGCCGCTTGAGCCGCAGCCGGTAGGATTTTGGCCAGGAGATGGCCGGCAGCGCATCACTCTGCGCGGGGCCGACCGTCATCATCAGGCCTCGTAGTGGCCTGTCTGGTGCCACTTCCATGCGTCCGCGATCATCAGATCCATGGTCGAGCGCTGCGGCTCCCAACCCAGTTCTGCCGCCGCACGGGTCGAACCCGAGACCAGTTTGGTGCAATCGCCAGCCCGGCGGGGGCCTGTGTTCTGCGGCACCGGGGTGCCAGTGACCTCTGCGGCCTTATCCATGACTTCGCGCACCGAAAACCCGGTGCCGGTGCCAAGATTGAAGATACGGCTGCCCTTGCCCTCTTCCAGATGTTTCAGGCCCAGAACATGGGCATCAACCAGATCACAGACATGCACATAATCGCGAATGCAGGTGCCATCGGGCGTGTCGTAATCGGTGCCAAACACTGTCAGCGCGGCACGTTTGCCGGCAATCGCATCCAGAACCAGCGGCACCAGATGGGTTTCGGGCCGGTGGAATTCACCCACCTCTGCCGCTGGATCAGAGCCCGCCACATTGAAGTAACGAAAGATCACCGCGTTCAGCCCATGTGCGGCGCCAAAGTCCTTGAGAATTTCCTCAACCGCGCGCTTGGATGCACCATAGGCGTTCAGCGGCAGCTGCGGCGTGTCCTCGTCCAGCACCACATTGTCATGCTCACCATAGGTGGCGCAGGTCGAGGAGAAGACGAAGTTCAAACAGCCCGCAGCCACGGCCGCTTCAATCAGGTTCAGCGACCCGCCAGTGTTATTCGCCCAGTAGCGGCCCGGCTCGCTCATCGCTTCGCCAACCTGGCTAAGCGCGGCGAAATGCATCACCGCAACCGGTTGATACTGCGCAAAAACCGCATCCAGCCTCGCCCGGTCATTCAGATCACCCTCCTCAAAGGGGCCGAATTTCACTGCGTCTTTCCAGCCAGTTACAAGGTTGTCAAAGGTGACGGGCGTATAACCAGCCGCTTTCAGCGCCTTGCAGGCATGTGAGCCGATATAGCCCGCACCACCGGTAACTAGGACATTGGTCATGGCTGAGAACCCCTTTGCTAAACCGCCAGTTACTGCGCTGCATTGCTGGAGCTGGTCACATCCTGCAGATACTGCATCAGCTCATCGCGTAGGTCCGGACGTTCCAGCGCAAAGGCAACCGTGGCCTGCAGGAAACCGGCCTTGGAGCCGCAGTCATATCGCTTGCCTTTGAAGCGGAAGCCAAACACCGGAACACCCTGATCGATGTCTTCTGCAATCGCATCGGTCAGCTGGATTTCCCCACCTGCACCCTGCCTTTTCTGGTTGAGGTTGCGCATCACCGAAGGTGCCAGAATATAGCGGCCGATCACCGCCAGATTTGACGGCGCGTCTTCGGGGGCCGGTTTTTCCACCATTCCCTTGGCTTCGATCACCGAGCCCATGTCGTTCTTGGGGTCCAGCACCCCATAGGCGCTGGCTTTTTCCGGCGGCACTTCCATGGCTGCAACCATATTTCCGCCAGTTTCCTCATAGGCCTCGACCATCTGTTTCAGACAGGAGGTTTCTGCCGCGATGACATCGTCCGGCAGGATGACGGCGAAGGGTTCATTGCCGATCAGCCGCTTGGCACACCAGACCGCGTGGCCAAGACCCAGCGCCTTGTGCTGGCGAATATAGGCGATGGCACCGCTTTCCATATTCGTTGCCTTCAGCGTTTCCAGCAGCTCATCCTTGCCCTTTTTGCGCAGTTCCTGTTCCAGGATCGGGCTGTTGTCGAAGTAATCCTCCAGCGCGCCCTTGCCGCGCGAGGTGACAAAGATGAATTCCTTGATACCCGCCTCGCGGGCCTCGTCGATCGCATATTGGACCAGCGGGCGGTCCACCAACGTCATGATTTCTTTGGGAACCGACTTGGTCGCAGGCAGAAAACGGGTCCCCATACCCGCCACCGGAAAAATCGCCTTGGTAACTTTCTTACCCATCACATGCCTCATGCCTTAGACCCGCGCGTAATCCGCGCAGTTTGAAAAAAATAAATTTCCGCAACAAAGCTGCCGAAACTGACATCTGCCCTGAAGCGCCTGAAAACAGGCGATCTATAGACTGGATTCCGGAATTTATTCAAGTTCCATCTCTATCATCATCTGCTCTATGCGCTCCACATCTTCCGGGTTGTTCAACTCCCAGAACTGCCGGCCCTTGGCCTCCACTTCGACGCAAAGAACCCTGTGTCCGTTCTCCATGAAGCGCAGCTGCTCCAGCCCTTCCAGGCTCTCCAGATCGCCGGCTGACCAGCGCGGATAGGCGCCCAGCGCGGCGGGTCGGTAGGCGTAGACCCCAACATGATGGAACACCGGCGTTGCGTCGGTGTCCGCATAGACCTCGGAGGTGAAGGGCACCACTTCCTTGGAAAAATAGAGCGCATGGCGGTCCTTGGTGAACACCGCCGTGGTGCCGCCAACGCGGCCTGCCTTGCGGTCTTCCAGAAATCCGTTCAGCGCCCGCCCGTCGCAGCGCAGCACCGGGGTGGCCACTTCGGCCATCGGGTCGCCCTGCAGACCTTTGACCAGATCCTCGACAAACCAATGCGGTGTCAGCGGCGCGTCGCCCTGCAGGTTCACCACGATGTCATAGCCACCGCCCAGCGCATCAAAGGCCTCGGCGCAGCGTTCGGTGCCGTTGAAGCAGCTCTCCGAGGTCATCACCACCTCGGCACCAAAGGCCTCGGCCGCCTCGCGGATACGGTCATCATCGGTTGCCACCACCACCCGGTCGACGCCTTTGACTTCGCAGGCGGCACGCCATGACCGTTCGATCAATGTGCGTGCGGTGCCGCTGGCGCCTTTCAGCGCGACAAGCGGCTTGCCGGGATAGCGGGTCGAGGCATAGCGGGCGGGGATGACGACCAGAACAGACATCAGGCTTCCTTCAGCTCAACAGCAGGGGCGTGGGCGATGAAAAACGGATTGGCAAAACCCTCTTTGCCATAGGCAAGCGGGCTGTGATCATCAAAACGGACCACTTCACCGCCGGCGCCCAGTAGAACGGCGTGGCCGGCGGCCGTGTCCCATTCCATTGTGCGGCCAACGCGCGGGTAGATATCCGCCTCACCAGTGGCGACCAGGCAGAATTTCAGCGATGAGCCGGCGCTCTTGCTGTCTTTGACCTGATATTTGCCGATATAATCATCAGTCGCCTGATCACGGTGCGATTTGGAGGCCACAACCAGCAGCGCAGCATTGTCGCTGTCCGCCACCCGGATCGCTGTCGTCTCACCCATGGTCTCGGGATCGAAGGGGCCGGTTTCTTCGACAGATGTGCCATCAGCCAGGGTCAGGAACATGCGGTTCTTGGCTGGGGCATAGACAACACCACGGGTGGGCACGCCTTTTTCGACCATGGCGATATTGACCGTGAAATCGCCGCGCCGGTGAATGAATTCCTTGGTGCCATCCAGCGGATCAACGATCAGGAAGGTGTCGCCGCGGGCAGCATGGCTGTCCGACTGTTCTTCGGTGACCAGCATCACATCCGGGAACGCCGCGCGCAGCCCTGCCGAAATCAGCGCGTCCGCCGCCTCATCCGCCGCTGTGACGGGGCTGTCGTCTGACTTTACCTTTACGTCGAAATCATCGGAATTGTAGATTTCCATGATCCGGTTTCCGGCTTCGATTGCCAGGTTGCGGATCACGGGGATCAGGGCATCATAGTTCACGTCGGGGCTCCCGCTGCGGCTTCGTTGAAAAATCTGCGCGACCCCCTTATGATCGCCCGGCAACGGAACGGCAAGAAATCCGTGCGAAAATGGCGATCAGTCCCAATCGGCAGGAATCATGGCAGAGATCCGGCGTCCGCAATCGAAATTCCTCGGCTTCCTCACAATGTGTGATGTGGTCTACCATTCCATTGCCCGCAGTGTGCGGTCCAAACACAATAACGCCTTCATGGCCCTGGGCCTGAACCTGCTGCAAACCATTCTGTTTGTGGCTGTTTTCTACTTCATGTTCACCGTTCTCGGGCTGCGCAGTTCTGCGGTGCGCGGGGATTTCCTGCTCTATGTGATGTCCGGGATTTTCCTGTTCCTGTGCCATACCAAGGCTGTTGGCGCCGTGGCCGGCGCCGAAGCTCCGGCCAGTCCGATGATGCAGCACGCGCCGATGAATACCATCGTGGCGCTGCTTTCGGCGGCACTCGGCTCGCTTTATGTGCAGCTTTTGTCGCTGCTGCTGGTTCTGCTGGTCTATCATCTGGCCTTCACACCGGTGCATATCGAAGAGCCGGTGGCGGCCATGGGCATGGTGCTTCTGTCGTGGTTTTCGGGCGCCGCTGTGGGGCTGGTGTTCTATGTCCTCAAGCCCTGGTGGCCGGCCGGCGTCGGCGTCATCACGACGATTTATCAGCGCGCCAACATGTTTGCCTCCGGCAAGATGTTTCTGGCCAATTCCATGCCCAGTTTCATGCTGGCGATGTTTGACTGGAACCCGCTGTTTCACAGCATCGATCAGGCCCGCGGTTTCACCTTCATCAATTACAACCCGCGCTACTCCAACTGGGAATACGCCTTTTGGGTGGCGATTGTGCTGATCATGGTCGGGCTGATGGCCGAATTCTATACCCGCAAGAACGCCTCTCTCAGCTGGAATGCAAAACGATGAGAACCGTTTTGGCCGGACTGTTTATCCTCATTGCCGCCACCGCCCATTCCAGCGAATTGCCAGCGCTGTTCCATGTGACGGGTGTGGTCACCGATGATGTTCTGAATATTCGCCAATCCCCCAGCGCGGCCGCACCCATTGTTGGCCAACTTGCGCCCACCGCCAGCGGGATCGAGGTTTCAGCCCTTGATGCGGGCGGCAAATGGGGGCGTATCAACACCGCAGAGACCGCGGGCTGGGTCTCCATGCGTTACCTTCAGGCCAGTGCAACCCACCCGGACATCCCCTTGGCCCCAGCGTTGCGCTGCCACGGAACAGAGCCCTTCTGGTCGCTTGATATCCGACAGGGCGGCGACACGGTTCTACGCTCCCCTGAGGCCGCACCGCAGGTCTTTCCTGACACCGGGTATCTGCAACCCGCGCGAGGCAGGCCTGATCGTTTTGCCCTCAGCCTGTCGGCAAGCGCTGCCGCCGTGATCCGCCGCGCCGACTGCTCTGACGGTATGTCGGACCGGATGTTCGGACTGGAGATCGACCTGCTGACCGGCGGTGACCCCCTATCACTCCACTCTGGCTGCTGCGCGCTGGGGTCGTGACAGCAGGCATTCGGCGTGTTGCGCCGGGGGCGCCCATCCAAATGCCTTGCCTATTTTCAATTGGCTGAGCCGCTATTTTACCAGCGCGACAGAGGCTTCCAGGCGCTTGCGCGTCATCTGCGGCAGCACTGCTGTCAGGAAATCATCGGGCAAAGCTGCGTTGCCAACCCGCACCGCCATCACCATGCCCATGGAAAAATGCGGCAGGCATTTAACCCCGTACCATCCCTCGGCCTCCAGGGTCACCTCGACCACCTTGCTGGTTTTACCTTTGAACGGTGCTGCCCCTTCAGGCAGCAGCCCATCAATGCTGGCCGCACTATGGCCACGGTTGGCGGGGATGAACCTGACCGTGTCGCCCGGCTGTGCTTGCACAAAAGCAGGCTCAAACACCATGCGGCCACCATCGGATCCTTTGTTCATCATCTGCACTTCAATGGTTTCCGCGCCAGCTGAAACAGCGGAAAGCAGCAAAGTCGCGGTCAGGAGGAGTTTTTTCATCGTGCACCTATAGTCTTTTCCACCGCCCTGCTCTGTTCGGCGGCGGCAATGTTCTTTGCGCCACCCTAGGGAGAAAAGGCTAAAGGACATTAAATAAGACACATCTGGCCTACAACTTTTGACCCCACGCCCGCGCTCAGGTCACCACCCGCAGGGTCAGATTGATGCGCCCGCCTTTGGGCAGCAGCCGCGATGATTGAAAGCGGATCCGGTCAACCCCGTGATAGGTCAGCCTTGCCGCGCCGCCCATCACCACCACATCACCCGAGTTCAGCCAGATCGATTCGGTCTTGCCGCCGCGGGTCTCACCGCCAATGCGAAACATGCCGTCATCCCCAAGCGAAATAGACACCACCGGAAAGGAAAAATCCGCCTCGTCCTTGTCCTGATGCAGCCCCATCCTGGCGCCCTCACCGTAGTAGTTCAGCAAACAGCAATCCGGTGCGCGCTCCAGCCCGGTGACATCGTGCCAGATCTCCAGCACCTCGGCTGGGATCGCAGGCCAGTTGGTGCCGCGCGGGTGCCTTTCCGCATAGCGATACCCCTTGGCATCAGAAAACCAGCCGAACTGCCCGGCCGAGGTCATCCGCACCGACATTTTGCCGCCACGCGGCACTTCTGGCGAAAACAATGGTGCCGCCTTCAGCACCGGACGAAGACAATCCACCAGCGCCCGCTGGCGGGACCCATCGAGGTAAGATTTCCGGATCTCAAATCCGCGAACACGCAGTAGTGCCACTCTTCTTGCCTCTTTCTTGCCAAACCCTTGCGATTTTCCATGCGGATTCGCCATATCCAGCGCCACAGGATGGTTGCAGGGCCAATTTCACGTGCCTATATACGCCGGGACGCGCAATGGTATATACCGCTGCGCCAGAGAATCGGGGCCAGGATGCCACAAAGGGTTCAGGCCTCGGGACATCGCCTTAAGTAGAAAAAGGGATCGAAAAACATGAGCAAAGTAATCGGTATCGACCTCGGGACCACCAACTCCTGTGTCGCCATCATGGACGGCTCGCAGCCCCGCGTTATTGAAAACGCCGAGGGCGCCCGCACCACGCCGTCGATCGTCGCCTTCACCGACGACGAGCGTCTGGTTGGCCAGCCGGCAAAACGCCAGGCCGTGACCAACCCCGACAACACCATCTATGGCGTCAAACGCCTGATCGGCCGTCGCAATGACGACGCAGCCGTGAACAAAGACAAGAAAATGGTGCCCTTCAAGATCGTCGACGGCGGCAACGGCGACGCATGGGTGGAAGCCAAGGGTGAGAAATACTCGCCCAGCCAGATCTCCGCCTTCACCCTGGGCAAGATGAAAGAAACCGCTGAGTCCTATCTGGGCGAAGAAGTAACGCAGGCGGTGATCACCGTTCCGGCCTACTTCAACGACGCCCAGCGTCAGGCCACCAAAGATGCAGGCAAGATTGCCGGCCTCGAAGTGCTGCGCATCATCAACGAGCCGACCGCTGCGGCGCTGGCCTATGGCCTCGACAAGGAAGAAACCCAGACCATCGCGGTTTATGACCTCGGCGGCGGTACCTTCGACGTGACCATTCTGGAAATCGACGACGGCCTCTTCGAAGTGAAATCCACCAACGGCGACACGTTCCTCGGCGGTGAAGACTTCGACATGCGCATCGTCAACTATCTGGCGGACCAGTTCAAAAAAGAGAACGGCGTCGATCTGTCCAAGGACAAGATGGCCCTGCAGCGTCTGAAAGAAGCCGCTGAAAAAGCCAAGATCGAACTGTCCTCCACCTCGCAGACCGAGATCAACCAGCCGTTCATCTCGATGGACCCGTCTTCGGGCCAGCCGCTGCACATGGTGATGAAGCTGACCCGCGCCAAGCTGGAAAGCCTGGTCAACGACCTGATCAAAGCCTCGATGAAGCCCTGCCAGGCTGCCCTGAAAGACGCAGGCCTGTCGGCTGGCGACATCGACGAGGTTGTTCTGGTCGGCGGTATGACCCGCATGCCCAAAGTGATCGAAGAAGTCTCCAAGTTCTTCGGCAAAGAGCCGCACAAGGGTGTGAACCCGGATGAAGTGGTTGCCATGGGTGCTGCCATTCAGGCCGGCGTTCTGCAGGGCGACGTTAAGGACGTTGTTCTTCTGGACGTGACCCCGCTGTCGCTCGGCATCGAAACCCTGGGCGGTGTTTTCACCCGCCTGATCGACCGCAACACCACCATCCCGACGAAAAAGTCTCAGGTCTTCTCGACCGCCGAAGACAACCAGAACGCCGTAACCATCCGCGTGTTCCAGGGCGAGCGTGAAATGGCGGCCGACAACAAGATCCTCGGCCAGTTCAACCTTGAAAACATCCCGCCCGCACCGCGCGGCATGCCGCAGATCGAAGTCACCTTTGACATCGACGCCAACGGCATCGTGTCGGTCGGCGCCAAAGACAAAGGCACCGGCAAAGAGCAGCAGATCACCATCCAAGCTTCCGGTGGCCTGTCCGACTCGGACATCGAACAGATGGTCAAGGATGCCGAAGAGAACGCCGAGGCGGACAAGGATCGCCGCGAGCTGATCGAAGCGAAGAACCAGGCGGAAAGCCTCATCCACTCGACCGAGAAGTCGATGGAAGAGCACAACGACAAGGTCGACCCGACCACCATCGAAGCCATCGAGCTGGCAATCGTTGCCCTGAAAGACGATCTGGAAGACGAAAAAGCCAACGCCGACAAGATCAAGTCCGGCATCCAGAACGTCACCGAAGCCGCGATGAAGCTGGGCGAGGCCATCTACAAGGCCGCAGCCGCTGCCGAAGAGGGCGAAGCCTCGCCGTCTGACGTGGATGCAGGTCCGGTAGAAGATGACATTGTCGACGCCGAGTTCGAAGACCTCGACGGTGACAAGCGCTAAGGCCTGAAACAGGACCATGGTGGGGCCGGTCCGGACAAGGACCGGCCCACTTTCTTTGAGGCATAAGGGAAATACCGATGTCCAAGCGTGATTATTACGATGTACTCGGCGTCTCCAAGGGAGCCTCCGCCGATGAAATCAAGAAGGGCTTTCGCAAGAAGGCCAAGGAACTGCACCCGGATCGCAACTCTGACAATCCGGACGCCGAAGCACAGTTCAAAGAGGCAAACGAGGCCTACGAGGTTCTGAAGGACGGCGAAAAGAAAGCCGCCTATGACCGCTTTGGCCATGCCGCCTTTGAAAACGGCATGGGCGGTGGCGGCGGTCAGCGCGGCGGTCAGGGCTTTGGTGGCGGTCAGGACTTCTCCTCGGCCTTTTCCGATGTGTTTGATGACCTCTTTGGCGATTTCATGGGCGGCCAGCAGCAGCAGCGTGGCGGCGGACGTCAGCGCGCAGCGCGCGGCTCCGACCTGCGCTATAACCTGCGTGTGTCACTGGAAGACGCCTTTGCCGGTCTGCAAAAGACCATCAAAGTACCCACGGCCGTCTCCTGTACATCCTGTGACGGCACCGGTGCCGAGGGCGGTGTGGAACCCACCACCTGCCCCACCTGTTCCGGCATGGGCAAGGTGCGCGCGCAGCAGGGTTTCTTCACCGTTGAACGCGCCTGCCCGACCTGTTCGGGCCTGGGTCATGTGATCAAGAACCCCTGCAAGAAATGTGCCGGCCATGGTCGCGTCGAACGTGACCGGTCCTTGTCGGTGAACATCCCGGCTGGCGTTGAAACCGGTACCCGCATTCGCCTTGCCGGCGAAGGCGAAGCCGGCATGCGCGGCGGCCCTCCCGGTGATCTCTACATCTTTGTCGAGGTGGCGCAGCACGATCTCTTTGAGCGCGACGGCAGCAACCTCTATTGCCGTGTACCCGTCTCTATGGCCAAAGCCGCCCTTGGCGGTTCCATCGAAGTGCCGACAATCGACGGTGGCCGCGGCCGCGTGCAGATCCCCGAAGGCAGCCAGTCCGGTCGCCAGATGCGCCTGCGCAGCAAGGGCATGCCCGCCCTGCGCGGTGGCGCAACCGGTGACATGTTCATCGAACTGGCGGTGGAAACCCCGGTCAATCTGACGACCCGCCAGAAAGAGATCCTGGCCGAGTTCGAAGACCTGTCCGAGGACAAAACAAACCCCGAGAGCCGCAGCTTCTTTTCCTCCGTGAAAGGATTCTGGGATGGCATGAAGGGGTGAGCCCCGCCTAAGAAACGCTCCGGCTGAGCGTTTCAGGGCCAAAAACGGGCGAAATCCCGGCCCTAGCCACACCGGCCAGTATTAAAGAAACGCCCCGTTTCACGGGGCGTTTTTCGTTCCCTGCAGTCAGCCGCAAACAACCGCCTGCCCTTTCGATTTTCCGCCACACCGCGGTGGCAAACAGGGACCAGCCACAAAAGGCCCGCAAATCACGCCTCTGATGACGCAGGTTTCCGCCACACAGCCGCAGCCCTTAACCTTTCATCAACCATGCTGCGCGAATGCTGCTCATATGGTGTCTCCACGCTCTTTTCAGGACGGTCTACTGCCGCTGTTTGACGACAGCGCAGAGGCGGTGCCCGACCTGCCCAAAGGGGGCAAGCTGCCCTCTTATATTCGCGACCACCGCACCCGGCTGCGTGACCGGTTGATGGCGGGCGGGGCCGCGGCAATGCCCGATTACGAGCTGCTGGAACTGGTCCTGTTTCGCGCCATTCCACGTCAGGATGTCAAACCACTGGCGCGGCGCCTGCTGGACCGGTTTGGTGATTTCAACCGCGTCATCACCGCCCCGCCGGAACGGCTGGCCGAAATCAAAGGGGCCGGCTCCGCTGTCATCACCGAGCTGAAGATCGTCGAAGCCGCCGCCCAGCGCATGGCCCGCGCGCGCGTCATGCAGCAGCCGGTTCTGTCGGGCTGGGATGCCTTGCTGGACTACTGCCACACCGCCATGGCCCACCGCGAGACCGAACAGTTCCGGGTGCTGTATCTGGACCGCAAGAACGTGTTGATCGCCGATGAGGAACAGGCCCGCGGCACCGTGGACCATGTGCCGGTCTATCCGCGCGAGATTGCCAAACGGGCCCTGGAGCTGAACGCCAGTGCGCTCATTCTGGTCCACAATCACCCCTCTGGGGATCCGACCCCGTCAGACAGCGACATCAGCATGACCCTGCAGATCAACGCGGCACTCGCTGCGCTTGGGCTAGTGCTGCATGATCATCTGATCATCGGCAAATCAACCGAGCTGAGCTTTCGCAGCGAAGCGCTGATCTGAACGAGCATATGCTCCCGCCCGGCAGACGGGCAGGACTGCCCTGTGCCCGTTGGGCCGCGCGCCGGACCTTCGGCCCGGCGCTGCCTCCGGCGGGAGTATTTTTGAAAAAGTGAATGAAGGGGGAGACGCGAGAGGCGCGTCAGTTCACCCAGATCTCGACCCGGCGGTTGACCTGACGGCCCCAGGCGCTGTCATCACAGGCCATGGGCAGCGCTTCGCCAAAGGCTTCGACCGAAATGTCGACGCGCGAAACATCCGCTGTTTCCCCTGCCTTCAGAACCGCATCGCGCACAGCCTCCGCCCGTTTCAGAGCGATTTTGCGATTGCCCTCGGCGGCCCCTTCACCGTCGGAAAACCCGGCAAACACGAGCCGGCGGCCATCGTAGAAACCGCCTTCCAGAAACCGGGCGAGCTGTTGAATGTTTGAGCGTGACTGGGCATCGGGGCGGGTGGAGCCCGGTTCAAAGCGCACCGATGTGGTGAGCCGGTCAAGCCCGTCCAGTGCGGTGACCATCCGCTGCAGCTCGGCCAGGTCGGTGCCCTCTCCTGCGGCGGCAATGGCATTGGCCAGCCGCCGCCCCTGCGATTCCAGCGGGATCGTTTCCGGCTGCTGGTCAACAAACCCCGCCCGCCGGATCACCGTCTGAGCGCTATGACCGCGCGCGTAAGCAAGGAATTCACGTCCGACCTGCGGCAGGCGTCGGGCCGGAAGATACAGGAACATCGGAGAGGTCAGCGGGTAATCCTCGGTCTTGACGCTGCGGCGGCTGGCCGCCAGCGGAAAGCCGCAGGGACCGGTCAGTGTCAGCGCCCGCGCTGTGCCGGTTTCCGAGTAGCTGGCGATGCCGATGGAAAAGGGATCGGTGGACACTCGGCGGGCCAGGGCAGAGCTGCGCCCGTGGCGGCGGATGTCATCAGAGAGGGTCAGACCGGCCTGGGCCAGCAGGCGATCCTCGACCGCCTGGGCCAATCCGGACCCATCGGTCGGAAGGTGCAGTGACACCGGCGCATCCGGGCCACCGAGCTCCTGCCAGTTGGTGATCTGTCCGGCAAAGAGTCCGGCCAGCTGTGGCAGCGATATCCGGCGGACCGGGTTGTTGGGGGCCACAACCGGAACCAAAGCATCCAGGGCCAGAACCCGACCCCGACCGGGGCCCGTCATGTCGCCCATGCCCGCGGCGCGGGCTTTCTTTTGCTCTTCGGCGCGGATTTCACGCAGGGCCATCACCATCCCGGCGTCGCCGGACAGCAAATCCGCAAACCCATCATCGGTGGTCCCGATCAGAAAATGGAACCGGGCCGCCACAGTGCCACCGCGCAAGAGAACATAGGTGAAATCAGCGCCACTCCCGGCATCACGCCGGGTTTTATACCCATTGCGCAGGGCAAAGCCTTCGATCAGCGCCGGCAGCAGCACTTCGGCCATGGTGGAGGAGCCCGAGAAGGTCAGTTCGGTCACATAGCCGGTCAGGCTGGGACAGCCCGGGCCTTCGCAGGCGACCCCGGACCCATCAACTGTCAATTCACCGAACTGCGTCTGCACCCGGTAAAAATCACCATCATAGCCCAGAAGCGTGCCTGAGACCTCCACCGCGCCATCCGGCGCCGTGAGCGTGACATCCTGCGCCCGCACAGAGGCGGCGGAGCCGGAAATGAACAGTGCGGCGCAAACCGCCGCACGCAAAAAAGCCATGAAATACCCTGAACTGGTGGTCTGTTATCTGGAGGCGATTGTCAGGTCTTGGACCAAATTATTCAACACCAGAAAGTCACCAACTGCCGCACAATCCGGCATTGCCAGTGTCAGATCACGTGCCCGCAGGGGCCGACCGTCGCGCAGCTCCAGCGCCTGGGCCGAAACATCGCGCCCGCAGTTCTGCTGGCTGACCTCGGTTTCGACGCTCAGCGCGACATTTCCCGGCGCGTCAGAGGCCGGAAGATAGGTATAGACCTCAACCATACGCGGGTCGGATTGACCGCTGTCGCCAAGGCGCAGAACCACGCTCGCAGAGCTGCTGCCGCCACCCGACCAGATATGACCGGGCTGACCATAGCTCGCACCGCCCTCCAGGGCGTGAATTTCGAAACCGGCGGCACCGTCCCACTGCAGGGCAACCCGCTGCACATGCGCCGCTTCGGGTATATCCGCGCGGGCCACAGCACCGCGACCATTGGGCAGCTCAAAGATAAAGACTGCCTGATCCGACAGGGCAGGAACGGTCAGCGACAGCGTCCCCGCAGCATCAGAGGTTTCGGTGAACATCAGCCCGTTGTGATGCACCGACACGCGGGCGAGCGGTTGGCAGGGGGCCGACAGGGTGACCCTTGCATTGGCCTGCGGCGCGGGTATTGCCACGGCGGTAACCGGACAGTGCTGGTCTGCGGCATAGCCTGCAAGATCAGGCGCCGTTGGCCGGGTGCGTTGGTTTGGGCGCTGCGGTGCAGATGTCAGTTCGATAGAGCGCAGATCGCTCAGCGGGCCTACGGCCTCCATCTGCCGGGCTGGTGCCGTTTCCTGCATGATAAAGCCGATGCTGAATGCACAGGCCGCGGTGCCAAAAACCAGGGCCATCAGACTTATATTCCGCATTTTGCCCTCCATTTTCCAAACTGGTTAAGGAAATGGTCACAAAAAAAGGTGGCCACACTGCGGCCACCTTCGGAAATGATTAGGGCAATTTAGCTCTAATTGCCCTAATTCGGAAACAATCAATGCCAGGTCAGATCAGGCAGCCAGGCCAGATGGTCAGGCCAGACGACCGTGGCAATGTTTGAACTTTTCGCCGCTGCCACAGGGGCATTTGTCATTGCGCGAGGGGTTGCCCCAAGTCGCAGGATCATCTTCGACAAACCCATCGGCCGCAGCCGCAGCCGGTGCGGCGGGCGCCATACCTGCGGCCTGCTGCATCGCCTGCTGGCGAGCAACCATTTCGGCCATCATCTGACGCTGTTCTTCCTCAGTCATCGGGCGAATATTGCTCAGCTGCTGGCTAACGGTCTCGCGCAGCGAATCGAGCATGCTTTCAAACAGCTGGAAGCTCTCGTTCTTGTATTCGTTGAGCGGGTCCCGCTGTGCATAGCCGCGGAAACCCACAACCGAGCGCAGATGTTCCAGCATCAGCAGGTGATCGCGCCACTTGCCGTCGATGGACTTCAGCAACACCTGCTTTTCGATGTTGCGCAGCGTTTCGGGACCAAAGGCAACAGCCTTCTTGGCCATCAGCTCATCCGCTTCCTTGACCAGACGTTCGCGAATTTCCTCGTCATCGACGCCTTCTTCGGCGGCCCAGTCCTGAACCGGCACATCAACACCGAGCAACTTCTGCGCGGCCTCCTGCAGCCCGGCGGTGTCCCACTGTTCGGCGTAGGTTTTGGGCGGCATGTGATGATCCAGCAGATCGTCAATCACCTCGTGGCGCATATCGGTCACAATCTCAGACAGATCCGCCGCCGCCATGATTTCGCGGCGCTGTTTAAAGATCACCCGGCGCTGGTCGTTCATCACATCGTCGAATTTCAGAACGTTCTTGCGCATATCGAAGTTGCGGCCTTCGACCTTGGCCTGAGCGCGTTCCAGAGATTTGTTCACCCAGGGGTGAATGATCGCTTCGCCCTCTTTCATGCCCAGCGTCGACAGCAGCTTGTCCAGACGTTCAGAGCCGAAGATGCGCATCAGGTCATCTTCGAGGCTGAGCATGAACACGGTGCGACCGGGATCGCCCTGACGGCCCGAACGACCACGCAGCTGATTGTCGATGCGGCGGCTTTCGTGGCGTTCCGACGCCATAACGCAGAGACCACCGGCCTCGATCACCTTTTGCTTTTCTTCGGCGTGTTTGGCTTCTTCTGCGGTGCGCAGCTCTGCTGGATCCGCTTCGGGATTGGCGGCCAGCGCCTCCAGCACCTTCATCTCGACGTTGCCGCCCAGCTGAATGTCGGTGCCGCGACCGGCCATGTTGGTGGCGATGGTGACGGCGCCCAGACGGCCCGCGTCGGCAACGATCTGCGCTTCCTGTTCGTGCTGGCGGGCGTTCAGCACGTTGTGCTTGATGCCCTCCTTGTCCAAAAGCTGGCTCAGCAATTCGGATTTCTCAATCGAGGTGGTACCCAAGAGAACAGGCTGGCCCTTTTCATGGGCGATCTTGGCCTGGATGATCATCGCCTGGTATTTTTCAACAGCCGTACGGTAGACTTGATCGTCCTCGTCCACACGCGCGATCGGACGGTTGGTCGGAACCTCGACCACGCCCAGACCGTAGATTTCCATGAATTCATCTGCCTCGGTCATCGCGGTGCCGGTCATGCCGGACAGCTTTTCATAGAGACGGAAGTAGTTCTGGAACGTCACCGAGGCCAGAGTGGAGTTCTCCGGCTGGATGGTGACTTCTTCCTTGGCCTCGATGGCCTGATGCAGACCATCAGACAGACGGCGGCCCGGCATCATGCGGCCGGTGAATTCGTCGATCAGAACGACCTGCCCGTCACGAACGATATAGTCCTTGTCGCGCTGGAACAGTTTGTGAGCCCGCAGCGCCTGATTGACGTGGTGCACGACACTGGTGCTCTCGGGATCATACAGCGTTGCCCCCTCGGGCAGCTGGCCGCGTTCCTGCAGCAGAACCTCAAGCGCTTCGTTGCCTTCATCGGTAAAGCTCACGCCGCGGGTTTTTTCATCCAGCTCGTAGGCGTCATCAGCCAGCAGCGGGATCACCGTGTCGATGGCCGAGTAAAGCTCGGACCGGTCTTCGGCGGGACCAGAGATGATCAGCGGTGTCCGCGCTTCGTCGATCAGGATCGAGTCGACCTCATCCACAATCGCGAAGTTGTGGTGTTTCTGGTGCACCTTCGACAAATCGTCCTTGCCGTTGTCGCGCAGATAATCAAAACCCAGCTCATTGTTGGTGGCATAGGTGATATCGCAGGCATAGGCTGCGGCCTTCTCGGCCTCGGGCTGGTTCGACCAGATCACGCCGGTGGTCATGCCAACAGCGCTGAACACTTTGCTCATCCATTCGGCGTCACGCTTGGCGAGGTATTCGTTCACCGTCACCACATGCACGCCTTTGCCGGTCAGCGCATTCAGATAGGCCGGGAAGGTGGCAACAAGGGTCTTGCCCTCGCCGGTCTTCATTTCCGAGATATTGCCCTGATGCAGAAAGATGCCACCCATCAGCTGGGTATCAAAGCCGCGCAGACCAAGGGCACGCCGCGCCGCTTCGCGCACGTTGGCAAAGGCTTCGGGCAGCAAATCGTCCAGCGAGGTGCCGTCCAGCGCCCGCTTGCGCAGCTCTTCGGTCTTTTCGATCAGGCCTTCATCGCTGAGCTTTTCGAATTCGGGCTCTAGCGCGTTGATCTTTGCGATCAGCGGGCGGGTGGCTTTGATCTTGCGGTCGTTCGGCGTTCCGAAAACCTTTTTGGCAAGCGTTCCGATACCCAGCATGTCGTCTCCAAAATCCAATCATCGGCCCGTGATGAAGGCAGGCTTGCCCGCCTCGCCTGCAACCCATAAACAAAGGGAGAAAAGACGGTCCTGCCTCAGGCCACAAATCGATGTAAGCGGCAGGTAATAGAGTGTCAACGCTGCGCCAACGCGCGGCCCGCTAATAGGATGATTTCCATGCGCAAAGGTCTCACTTTTCTGCCAGCACTGGCGCTTGCCGGCATACTGGCCCTGCCGCAGACGGCAGTGGCGCAGCCTCATGCCAACACTGTTGTGGCCACTGTTAACGGCGAAGAGATCACCGTCGGCCATATGATCATTGCCCGCGCCACGCTGCCGCAGCAGTATCAGCAGCTGCCGCCGCAGGTACTGTATGACGCGATTCTCGACCAGCTGATCCAGCAGACCGCGCTGAAACAAACGCTGCACGGCGAGGTCCCGCGCTATGTCGGCCTGTCGCTGGAAAACGAGGCACGCTCGCTTCTGGCGGCTGATGTCATCGAATCCGTGATGCAAAGCGCCGCAACCGAAGATGAGGTTCTGGACGCCTACGAGAGCAAATATTCCGATGGCGATGGCGGCGATGAATTCAATGCCTCTCATATCCTCGTCGAAACCGAAGAAGAGGCCCTCGCGATCAAGGCAGAGCTGGATTCGGGCGCGGATTTTGAAACCCTCGCCAGGGAAAAATCCACCGGCCCCTCGGGTCCCAACGGCGGTGCGCTTGGCTGGTTCGGCAGAGGCCGCATGGTGCCTGAGTTCGAAGCGGCTGTTCTGGAACTGCGCTCGGGCGATATCTCGGCACCGGTCGAGACGCAGTTCGGCTGGCATGTGATCCAGCTGAAGGAACGGCGCAAAACCGCCGCGCCGGAACTGGAAGAAGTCCGCGAGGAACTGGCCGCCAAGCTCCGTCAGGAAGCCGTTGAATCCAAAGTGAGCGAACTGACAGCCGCCGCCGAGATCGAACGCCCGGTCATCGAAGACCTCGACCCGGTCATCCTGCAAGACCTCGATCTGATTAGGAAGTAACCATGGCCGCTATGCCCATCTCTCCGCTGGCGCCTGCCGGCTTTCCCGACCTGCCTGCGATCAAGGGCGTGCGTTTTGCGGCCACGGCTGCCGGTATCAAATACGCCGACCGCGACGACGTGATGCTGGCGGTGATGGACGCAGGCACATCTGTGGCCGGCGTTTTTACCCGATCTGCCACCCGATCCGCCAATGTGCTGGATTGTCAGGTCAAACTGGGCGGTGACAGCACTGGCCCGGCGGCCATTCTGGTAAACTCGGGCAATTCCAACGCCTTTACCGGCCATTTCGGCCAGACCTCGGTTGCGGATATTTCGGCCAGTGTCGCGGCTGAGGTGGGCATCGATGAGGCGCGGGTTTTCACCGCCTCGACCGGTGTCATTGGCGAACCACTGCCGCATGAAAAGATCACCGCCAAGATCGGTGCCCTGAAGGACGCATTGGACGAGGGTGCGATCAAGGCCGCCGCCGGGGCGATCATGACCACCGACACTTTTGCCAAGGGCTCTGCCGCACAGGTGGATATCGACGGCCAGACCGTGTCCATCGCCGGTATCGCCAAGGGGTCCGGCATGATTGCCCCCGATATGGCGACGATGCTTGTCTATATCTTTACCGATGCCAAGGTAGCGCAGGACGCGCTGCAGGCCGAACTGGCCCGCATCTGCGACCGCACCTTCAACTGCATCACAGTCGACAGCGACACCTCCACCTCGGACAGTCTCATGCTCTGCGCGACGGGGGCATCGGGCGTCGATGCCACCGGCAACGCGGACTTCTCTGCCGCGCTGGAAAAAGTGATGCTGGACCTGTCGCATCAGGTGGTACGGGACGGTGAGGGTGCCACCAAATTCGTGGAGATCCAGATCACCGGTGCCGCCTCGGACAAAGATGCCAAGGTGCACGGGCTGGCGATTGCCAATTCACCGCTGGTGAAGACAGCAATTGCCGGTGAGGACCCGAACTGGGGCCGGGTTGTCATGGCCATCGGCAAATCCGGCGCCGTAGCGGACCGGGATCTGCTAACCATCTCTTTTGGCGATACTCTGGTCGCGGAGAAAGGCTGGGTGGCCCCCAGCTATAAAGAAGAAGACGGCGCAGCAGTGATGAAAGAGCAAGAGATCACCATCAAGGTTGATCTTGGACTGGGCGCTGGCACGGCCACGGTTTGGACCTGTGACCTGACCCATCAATACATCACCATCAATGCGGATTACCGGTCGTGAAGACGGTTCTGGTCTCCGCCGTCGCCCTGATCGACGTGGACGGGCGGGTGCTGCTGGCGCAGCGCCCCGCAGGCAAATCCATGGCCGGGCTGTGGGAGTTTCCCGGTGGCAAGATCGAGCCGGGTGAAACGCCTGAGGCGGCATTGGTGCGCGAGCTGGAGGAAGAGCTGGGGATCAAGACCTGGAATTCCTGTCTGGCACCGCTGACCTTTGCCAGCCATTCCTACGACGACTTCCATCTGCTGATGCCGCTGTTTGCCTGCCGTAAATGGGAGGGCATTCCGCAGGCCCGCGAAGGCCAGACCCTGAAATGGGTACGGGCAAATGATCTGCGCAACTACCCAATGCCAGCGGCAGATATTCCGCTCATTCCCATCCTGCGGGACTGGCTGTAAGCCGCGAGCCGGTCACCGGGGCGGCGGCTGATCGATCGCGCCCCGCCACCTACCGGAGGTTGAGCAGGACTGCACCCTGTCTTTTTTCATCAAAATTGGTTAGTATTGCGCATCTCATTATTCCTTTGGGGAGGATTGAGTATGCTTCGTACCATTATCCTGGGCACCTGTGTGTCCGTTCAGGGTATTTTCGTCCGGCAATTGCCCGACGGGCGTATTGCCGTGCGCGTCGGAAACCGGATCTACGCGGGCAAACCGGTAAAGGCCGCCGCCTGATCCGATCCGCACTCTTCCGGGCCTGTTCAACCAGACACGAACACCAAAGTAACGCCCAAAAGAAAAACCCCGAAGCAATGCTCCGGGGTTTTTTGTTTCTCAATCGACGCAGGATCAGTCCAGCGTACGTGTGACTTCTTCGCGCTCGAAGATTTCGATCACATCGTCGGCGCGGATATCGTCGTAGTTCTCGAATGCCATACCACATTCCTGACCGGACTGAACCTCGGGCACCTCATCCTTGAAGCGCTTCAGAGTCTTCAGCGTGCCTTCGTGGATGACCACGTTGTCGCGCAGCAGGCGGACACCTGCGGAACGACGCGCCACGCCTTCGGTGACCAGACAGCCGGCAACTTTGCCAACACCGGTAACCTTGAAGACTTCTTTGATGTTCGCGTAACCGATGAAGTTCTCGCGGATCTCGTTGCTGAGCAGGCCGGATGCGGCGGATTTCACATCATCCACCAGGTCATAGATGACCGAGTAATACCGGATCTCAACGCTCTTCTGGTTGGCCGTGTTACGCGCCGAGGTATTGGCACGCACGTTAAAGCCCATGATCGGAGCGCCCGATGCTTCGGCCAGACCCACGTCGGTTTCGGTGATCGCACCAACACCCGAATGCAGAACCCGCACGCGCACTTCGTCGTTGCCGATCTTTTCCATCGCCTGAACGATGGCTTCGGCAGAACCCTGCACGTCTGCCTTGACCAGGATCGGCAGCTCGGAGACGTTTTCGTCGTCCTTGGCCTTGGCCATCAGCTGTTCCAGCGTGGTCGCAGCCCCAGCAGCGGCACGTTTGTCCTTCGCGGCCTGGGCCCGGTATTCGGCAATTTCACGTGCCTGCGCTTCGGTCTCGGTGACGTTCAGAACGTCGCCTGCTTCGGGTGTACCGTTGAGGCCAAGAACCTCAACCGGAACCGAGGGACCAGCTTCTTTGACGCGTTCGCCCTGGTCGTTGATCAGCGCACGGACCTTACCGTACTGCTCACCGACAACAAAGATATCACCCTGACGCAGCGTACCGTTCTGAACCAGAACCGTTGCAACGGGTCCACGGCCCACATCCAGCTGCGCCTCGATCACGGCACCTTGGGCGGCGCGTGAGGGGTTGGCTTTCAGCTCCAGGATTTCCGCCTGCAGCGCGATGGCTTCCAGCAGTTCGTCCAGACCCTGACCGGTGTGTGCGGAGACTTCCACGTCCTGCACTTCGCCGGACATTGCTTCCACAACCACTTCGTGCTGCAGCAGATCGGTACGCACCTTCATCGGGTCCGCGGCAGGCTTGTCGCATTTGTTGATCGCCACGATCATCGGCACTTCGGCCGCTTTGGCGTGGGCAATCGCTTCGATGGTCTGCGGCATCACGGCGTCATCCGCTGCCACAACCAGAACCACGATATCCGTCACCTGCGCACCGCGCGAACGCATCGAGGTAAAGGCCGCGTGGCCCGGTGTATCCAGGAAGCTCAGCACGGCGCCGCTTTCGGTTGTCACCTGATAAGCACCAATGTGCTGGGTGATACCACCGGCTTCGCCAGCCACAACGCGGGCGTTGCGGATTGCGTCCAAGATCGAGGTCTTACCGTGGTCAACGTGGCCCATGATGGTGATGACCGGCGGACGACCTTTCAGGTCCTCATCCTTGTCTTCAACCTCTTTGATCACGTCTTCGACGTCAGAATCGGAAACGCGGACAACCTTGTGGCCAAATTCTTCGATTATCAGCTCGGCTGTGTCAGCGTCGATGGTCTGGTTCTGAGTGACCATCATGCCCATGTTCATCAGCGATTTGACAACATCAGCAACGCGTTCGGCCATACGGTTGGCCAGCTCGGAAACCATGATGGCTTCGGGCAGCTGAACGTCGTGGAATACCTTTTCACGCTCGACCGCACCACCCATTGCCTTTTGGCGGGCACGTTCCTGCTTGCGCTTCATCGATGCCATGGAGCGGTGGCGATTGCCGGCACCGCCGGTCGCCTGACCCAATGTCAGCTTGCCCGAACGGCGGCCATCGTCGCGGCCTTTGCCACGGTTCTGGCGCTGCTCGCGCTCGTTCTTACGCGGGGTCGCTGCGGGTGCCGGTTTGTTCGGCAGCGGGCGATCCGGCTTGGGCGCGGATTTGGCGGGCGCGCCGGCAGCATCGGCAGCGGCACGCTGTGCGGCCACTTCTGCTTCCTTGCGCTTGCGCTCTTCTTCCTCGGCCTTGGCCTTGGCGCGCTCTTCCGCTTCGCGCTGTTCGCGCTCTTTCTGTTCCAGCTCGGCACGACGAAGTGCACGCTGTTCTTCGCGTGCCTTTTCATCCGCTGCGCGCTTGGCTGCGTCTTCGGCTTCGCGGGCCTTGGCGGCCTGCAGCGCCTTCAGGCGGCGGGCCATCTCGGCATCGGTGATACCTGCAGGACGACGCGACGGATCACCCGAGGGCGTTGCCGCCCCGGATTTGCCCGCGCCCGGCTTGGGGACCACCACGCGCTTACGCTTGGTTTCCACCACGACTTTATTGGTCCGCCCGTGGCTGAAACTCTGTTTCACGCTTCCAGGACGTCCCCCGGAACGGAGGCCCAAAGTCTTTTTGCCGTCACTATCGCTCATGAAGTTCTATATCCTTCCGTGCGGCCCTTGCCGCCCATCGTATTACGCACACCCTGCAGTCGCTGGGCTTCCTCTACTACACGTTTACTGAGTCCACCAGAGGCCAGCGCCGCGTGAATCACGGTTTGACGCCCAAAAGCTGTTCCCAGTTCATCGGCTGTCAACCAACCGATGTATGTGCCGAAGTGAGGCGTGCTCAATTTCGACTTGCCGCGGCCAGATCCATCAACTGCCTGAATCAATACCTGGGCGTCTTCTTTTTGCAGCCAGTCTTTGACCTTTTCATAGCCGGCCACTGCATCACCCGACTTGCGGGCTAGGCTCAGCAGGTTGATAACCCGCTGCTGAATTTGCCGCTCGACCTCATCGACGAGATCATCCGGAACCTGCACTTGCGTTTTGAACCCGCGGGTGAAGAGTTTCTTCTTCACTGCCAGTTCAAGCGCAGCACGATCCGCTGCAACATACACTCCGCGGCCGGGCAGCTTGCCCAGCACATCGGGAACCACTTGGCCATCCGGCCCCATCACGAAACGTACCAGCCCGTGTTTGGGCTGTACCTCACCCGTGGCGAGGCACTTTCGCTCTGGGCCGTCGGCCCGGTCCTTGGAGGCGCCACCGCGACTCATGTCAAACCCTGCGGGGCCTGAGATCAGGCCCCGGCCTCCGGCTGTTGCTCATCACCATCGTCGGCATTTTCATCGTCTGCCTCTTCGGTCTCAGCGACCAGTTCTTCGGGATCAACCCAGCCCAGCACAACGCGGGCGGTCATCACCAGATCCTGTGCCTGTTCCAGCGTCATGCCGAGGGGCTCCAGGATACCATCATCTTTGCTGCGCTCACCGTTGACGGTGGTCCAGCCACCGGCCAGTTCCCAGTCCGCACAGGTGGCGAAATCGTCCAGCGTCAGCACGCCGTCCTTGGCCAGCGCTTCGATCATCTGCGGGGTCAGACCGTCGAATTCGATCAGGCTGTCCTGCACACCCAGCTCACGGGCCGCGTCCAGGGCTGCCTTGGCCTGGGCTTCCAGATGATCGCGGGCACGGGCCTGCAATTCCTGCGCGGTGCTTTCGTCAACACCGTCGATGACCAGCAGTTCGTCGATCTCGACGTAACCAACTTCTTCGAGGTTGGTGAAGCCTTCGGAGACCAGCAACTGGGCAAAGAACTCGTCCAAATCCAGCGCTTCCATGAACAGACCGGTGCGGGCTTCGAATTCCTTCTGGCGGCGGGCCGATTCTTCGGCTTCGGTCATGATGTCGATGTCCAGCACGGTCAGCTGCGAAGCCAGACGCACGTTCTGACCACGACGGCCAATCGCCAGGCTCAGCTGCTCTTCGGGCACCACAACTTCGATCTTGCCAGCTTCTTCGTCCAGAACAACCTTGGAAACCTCTGCAGGCTGCAGCGCGTTCACCAGGAAGGTCGGCTGATCTTCGTTCCACGGGATGATGTCGATCTTTTCACCCTGCAGTTCGTTGACCACAGCCTGAACGCGGCTGCCGCGCATACCAACACAGGCGCCAACCGGATCGATCGATCCGTCGTGCGAGATTACGGCGATTTTGGCGCGCGAACCGGGGTCACGGGCCACGGCCTTGATCTCGATGATACCGTCATAGATTTCCGGCACTTCCATCTTGAACAGCTCGGCCATGAATTCCGGCGCGGTACGGCTGAGGAAAATCTGCGGCCCGCGCTGCTCGCGGCGCACATCCTTGATGTAGCAGCGGATACGGTCGTTCGGACGATAGCTTTCGCGGCCGATCTTCTCGTTGCGGCGCAGGATCGCTTCGCCGGCACCCACATCCACGATGACGTTGCCGTATTCTTCGCGCTTGACCAGACCATTGATGATCGTGCCGTTGCGGTCTTTGAATTCTTCGTACTGGCGATCCCGCTCAGCTTCGCGCACTTTTTGCAGAATGACCTGCTTGGCCGACTGCGCCGCGATCCGACCCATTTCAACCGGCGGCACTTCTTCTACATAGGTGTCACCAACAACCGGATCAGCCATATACTGTTTGGCTTGCTCAACGGTGAATTCGGACTGATAGTTTTCCAGCTCTTCGTCTTCGACCACGGTGCGCACACGGGTGAAGGTCGCCTTGCCTGTCTTGCGGTCGATGGAAACGCGGATGTCCATCTCGGCGCCGTAGCGGCTCTTGGCGGCACGGGCGAGGCTCTCTTCCATCGCATCAACCACCAGACCGGGGTCGATCATCTTTTCGCGCGCCACGGCTTCGGCGGTTTGCAGCAGCTCAAGCTGGTTGGCAGAGGTGATTGCCATTAGTCGTTCTCCTCTTCGGACTCTACGGTCTCGATTTCGTCGAATGCGTCTTCGTTCAGTGTGCCGGCCTCTTTGCGCTGGCGCAGCATTTCCTTGATCAGATCATCGGTCAGAACCAGCTTGGCGTCGCTCAGCCAGTCGAACTGCAAACCGATGGTAACAGTCTCACCGTGATCTTCGATGTTGATCAGAACCTCTTCGCCCTCAACACCGGCCAGCTGGCCTTTGAAGCGGCGGCGTCCGTCGATCAGCTCGTCTGTTTCCAGCTTTGCCTCATAGCCCTCGAAGGTCGCGAAGTCCTTGAGGCGGGTCAGCGGCCGGTCGATACCGGGGCTGGACACTTCCAGCGTATAGGCGTCCAGAATGGGGTCTTCCACGTCCAGCGAAGCGCTGACAGCGTTGGAAATTTCGGCGCAGGCGTCGACCTCGATGCCACCCTCAGGCGAATCCGCCATGATCTGCAGCGTTGTGGTCTTGCCCGACATCAGCCGCACGCGGACCAGCTCATAACCCAGATCTTCAATCACCGGGGTGATGATCTCGGCCATGCGGCGGTCGATAGCAGCTTTTGCGATCAGGTCGTTGGTCATCTCGTAGTCCAAACACAAAAAAACGGGCGCGCGGCCCGTTGTTCATTCCGGTGGAGCACCTGGTCCAGAGCCCGGCGCGCCGCTGTTGAAAAGGGATATAGCGAGGATGGGGTGAGTCTGCAAGCCCTGTGGAAAAATCGCCGCGCGGCCCCTTCATCTTTCCCAAAATGCTCCCGTCCCAGTGCCCGGCAGGCGCCTGTGCCGCCAAAAGGGAACGCATCGCGCGTCAGCGCGAATCCCTGCCCTCAGAGCCGCCACCAGCGTTCGGAAATCCGCCCGTCATCCAGTGCAGACTGAGTGCCCACTTTCTGCGGCACGCCGATGTCGCGGCGCGCGGCCAGATGCATCTCCTGTGCCGTAGGGTGGAATAGGAACTCACCGCGCCGGATCAACCCGTCCGGATCCGGCAATGCCGCCACATCCACAAAGCCTTCGCGCAGCGCCTCGGCGCGCACGCTTGCATCTGGAATGACCGCGATCTCAACCGTGTCAGCCCAGCCAGCGCGCCCCTCTTTCCAATGGCCCCGCACGCGCGCTGCCTTGAAGTGACGATCTTCCTGCGCCCGCAGCACCCGGTAGCAACCGGTGCCATTGGCCTGCGCCAGCGGCAGATCCACCTGTCCCTCGGGGGCAATAATCAAACCCGGCGCCGCCAAACGGTACGGCAGACCAGCATCCGGTTCGGCCAAGTTGATCTGCAAGACATAGGGCCCAACAGCCTGGGCGCCGTGGATGTCATGCGCCTGCAATGACGCTGCTGCATCCTGCGCCCTAAAGGGCGTGCCGTCGTGAAATTCCACGCCTTCGCGCAGAACAAAGGTCCAGACCCGGCCATCATCGCTGGCAGTCCAGCTTTCGGCCAGTTCACCGCGCAAAATGCCGTCCGGTGCAACCTCGGTCAGTGTTTCATAGACCGCGCCACGGGCGGCAAGCGCCAGCATGTCGCCCTCGCGCGGGACCGCCAGTTTCAACGTACCACCCGCCCGCGGCGTCGCCGCAAGCGAAGTCCCGGTGGCGGCCAGCAGGGCGGCGGCGGCACCAGATGTAAACAGCGCACGGCGATCAAGACGTCCCATCAAAGCGCCTCTGCCAGACGGTCCATCGTGCGCACCAACTCGGCGCTGATGCCCGGTTCGGACAGCGCGTGGCCGGCATTGCGCACCATCCGCAGATCTGCGTTGGGCCAAAGCTCGGCCAGACGATAGGCCGACACCGGCGGGCAGATCATGTCATAGCGCCCCTGCACGATGATGCCGGGAATATGCGAGATCCGCGCCATATTGGCGAGGATCTGCCCATCGGCCGACAAAAAGCCGTGGTTGATGAAATAGTGATTCTCCAGCCGGGAAAAGGCACGGGCATAATCGCCGGGGCTCTCGCCCGGATCGCCATTGGAATAGACCGAGGCCAGCGCGTTCTCCCAGGCGGACCAGGCGCGGCCAAACCGGATTTCCTCGGCCACATCGCCGCTGAACAACCGCTTGTTATAGGCCTTGATCAGATCGCCGCGTTCGCTTTCGGGCACCAAGGACACAAACCGCGCCCAGGGTTCCGGCCAGAACCGGCCTGCACCGCCGCCATAGAACCAGTCCAGTTCAGGTTTGGTCATCAAAAAGACGCCGCGCAAAATCAAATGGGTGGCCCGGTCCGGATGCGTCTGCGCATAAAGCAGCGACAGGGTCGCCCCCCAGCTGCCGCCAAAGACCATCCAGGCCTCAATCTCCAGCAACCGGCGGATCAGCTCCATATCGGCAATCAGATCCCAGGTGGTGTTGTTGACGCAAGAGGCCTGCGGCCGCGACCGGCCGCAACCGCGCTGGTCAAAAAGAATCACCCGGTAGACTGCAGGGTCGAAATAGCGCCGCATCGCAGGGCTGCAGCCGCCGCCCGGCCCCCCGTGACACACCACCACAGGCACGCCGCTGGGATTGCCGCATTGCTCCATATAGATACGATGGCCTTGGCCAACATCAATCATCCGCTGGTCGAAAGGTTCGACCGGCGGGTAAAGATACTGCACTGCGCGCTTTTGGTCGCTGTATTTATCCATTACTGACCTATGTAGCCGTCAGGACTAAAAGAACACACGGAGACAGGAATGCAAGCGTCTCAGACCACAGTTGACCCCGCAGAGATCGCAAAGTTCGAGGCCATGGCCGCCGAATGGTGGGATCCGGAGGGGAAATTCAAGCCGCTGCACATGCTCAACCCATGTCGGCTGGACTATATCACCGGCCAGATTGCTGCCCATTACGGTCGCGACCTGAGCAAGCAAATGCCATTTGCCGGCCTGCGCATTCTCGACATCGGCTGCGGTGGCGGCCTGCTGAGCGAACCGATGGCCCGACTTGGCGCCGATGTTGTGGGCGCCGATGCCGCCGAGGGCAACCTGCCGGTGGCGCGCATTCACGCCGAACAATCCGGCCTGCCCATCGACTATCGTCACACCACCGCCGAAGCCATGGCCGAGGCAGGCGAACAGTTTGACGTGGTTTTGAACATGGAAGTGATCGAACATGTCGCCGATCCGCAGGGCTTCCTGATTGCCAGCCAGCAATTGCTGAAACCCGGCGGGCTGCTGATCTGCTCCACCATCAACCGCAACCCCAAAAGCTATGCGGTGGCGATCCTCGGCGCCGAGGTGATCATGCGCTGGCTGCCGCGCGGCACCCATGAATGGGCCAAATTCATCACTCCGGTTGAACTCTCTGACCTGCTGCAGGGGGCCGGTCTGAAACACACCGACAGCAAGGGATTTGTGTTCAATCCGATCACCTGGAGCTGGTCGATATCCCCCACAGATCTGAGCGTGAATTACGTAACGGCAAGCACAAAAGCCGCGAAAACCTAACGTGAAATCCGGACCTCCTATCCTTTTGGATAGGAGCTGATCCTTCTGGACCATTGGACAAGCCCGAGGCCACTGCTAGCTAGTGCTCAAGGGCCAATTCACGGCCCCCTCAATGTGAGAGAGTGCAAAGACCCGGTGCAAACCGGCGTTCCGCGGCGGAAAGCCACCACTCACGGAAGATGACGCGGAACATAGATGGGGTGTCCAGTACGGGCACCCCGTCCTGTTTTCACCGCCTGAAACTGCCCGAAATGACACTGATGCAACAACCCCGCGGGTGCTGTTCAGCTACCGGCTTCCAGCTTGACCCGCAGTTCGCGCAGGATCGGCAATGTGGCGCGGACGCGCTGTTCGCCCAGGTCCCCAACCACCTCTGAAATCACCGGCGCAATCCCGGCCAGCGCATCATCGCGGGCGCGCTTACCTGCAGAACTGATGGCGACCATCTTGCGCCGCGCATCATCCCAGTCGGGGCGGATATGAATATAGCCGGCGACCTCCAGCTTGCTCAGCGTGTTGGTCATTGCCCCGCGGGTGACGTGAAACGCCTTGGCCAGCTGTGCGGGCGTGCGTTCCACCCCGGTGCCTGCCAGATGGTTCAGCACAGAAAAATGCGAGATTTCCATACCCTTGGGCAGCGCCTTGGTCAGGCGCGATCTGGCCAGCTGGTCAGCCATCAGGATCTCGCTGAAAAGCGAGACCGCCAGAGTATTGCGGTCTTCCATCAAGGGCCCTCAAACGCGGTTGTGTGCTGCAGCGACGGAACCCGCTGCCGGGCCTCTCTAACGGCATTCATGTCCATATCAAAGACCGTCACCCCGGTATCCGTACCCGCATCCGCCATGACCTCGCCCCAGGGCGCAACCACCAGCGAATGCCCATAGGTGCGCCGGGGCCGTCCGGCCTGTGCAGTGTGAAGCCCGGTCTGTGCCGGGGCCAGAACCCAAGCGCCGTTTTCGATTGCGCGGGCCCGCAGCAAGCTATGCCAGTGCGCGGCGCCAGTCACATGGGAAAAGGCAGCCGGAACCACCAGAACCTCGGCCCCCGCCCCGGCCAGAGCGCGGTAAAGATGCGGGAAACGCAGATCATAGCAGATCGACATGCCGATATGGGCAAAGGGCGTTTTGGCGACCACAGCCCGATTTCCCGGCCGGTAGCCATCGGATTCGCGAAATGTTTCTTCCGGGGTCACCTGAACGTCGAACATATGGATCTTGTCATAGCGCGCCGCGATCTGACCCTCGGGATCGATCAGAAACTGCCGGTTGGCAAAGCGCCCGTCGGCATCATGGGTTTTGATGGCAATTGATCCTGCCAGCAGCCAGATCCCATTGGCGGCCGCATCTTCGCGAAGGGCTGCCAATGTCGGATCGTCTTCCTCATGGGTCAGCACCGCCTGCTGGTGGCTGCGGCTGCCGCTCACACAGTTGGTGACCTCGGGCGTCAGCACGAAGCCCGCACCCTCCGACACGGCCTCAGCCAGCATCGCACGGGTCCGGCTGAGGTTATCAACCGGATCGTCGCTTGAGGTCATCTGCAAGAGAGCGGTGCGCATGAGGTCTCCTCAGGCCGCCAGCAGCGGGTCGAGGTTTCCGGCCTGCTCCAGCGCAAAAAGATCGTCGCAGCCGCCCACATGGGTCTCACCGACAAAGATCTGCGGTACCGTGCGCCCACCATTGGCGCGCTCGATCATCTCGGGCTTGCGGGCCGGTTCCCGCAGCACGTCGATTTCGGTGAAATCAACGCCCTTCTGTGTCAGCAGGCGCTTGGCCGCATGGCAAAAACCGCAGAGCGGGGAGGTATAGATTTCGACCACTTTCATTGGGGTCTCCGTAGCATCAGGATTTCATGGTTCTGAGGGATTTAAGGTGGCATTGCAAGGATTGCCAGCATAGCCGCTATGCAGTCACGATCGGGTGACACGGGCCAGTGTCAGCACCCGCACCTCTGCCGCACCAGCCCGGCGGCAGGCCAGCGCACAGGCACCCAGCGTCGCGCCCGAGGTCATCACATCATCCACCAGCAGCGCCACCCGGCCAGACAAACGGTCAGCGCGGCGCTGATGCGGCACGATGGCGTCCGCCAAAGTGCGAAACCGCAGGCTGCGGGATTTGCCGTCCAGTGACGGTGTGCGCCGACACCTGCGCAGCAGGTCCGGGCAGGCCTCCAGCCCGGTCTCGCGGCCCAGCGCCTGCGCCAGCAGGGCGGATTGATTGTACCGGCGACGCAACAGCCGCGTCCAATGCAGCGGCACCGGTACAATCAGCGGATTGCCTGTCAGCAAGGGTGCGCCAGCCCGCGCCAGCCAGCCCGCCGCGGGGCGCAGGATATCGCTGCGATCCCCATGTTTGAGCGCCAGTACCAGCCGCCGCCCGTTGTCACGGTAGAGCAGCGCCGCCCGGCCCGCATCCCAGGGGCGCGGCGTTTTGATGCAGTCGTCGCAGGCACTGGCAAAACGATCAGCCTCGCCGGGAAGCGGGACACCGCAGCTGTCGCACACCGTGCCTGAAATGAAGTGGGTTTCACGCCAGCAACTGCCGCACAACGCGCCGCCCGCCTGCACCAAACCACCGCAGGTCAGGCAACGGGCCGGATAAATCAGTGAAACAGCCGTTTGAACTTGTGCGCGCATCCGCTTACTTAGCCTCCATGACACAGGCACCGCTTACCGACAGAATGGCCCTCACCCGCAATCGCGCCCGCGCGCAGGGGGATGCCCTGTTTCTGCACGACCTCGCCCGCGAGGAAGCCGAGGATCGCATCGCCTTTGTTAACAGAACCTTTACCAACGCCGCCGTAGTGGCGCCTTTTACGGCGCCCTGGGACGGTTTTGCGGGCAATGCCAAAATCGTGCCCGATGACGATGTTCTGGACCTCGCGCCCGGCGCCCATGATCTGGTCATCCATGCCATGGGGCTGCACTGGTCCAATGATCCCGTCGGCCAGCTGATCCAGTGCCGCCGCGCCCTGAAGGAAGACGGGCTGCTGATCGCCATCACGCTGGCCGGTCAAACCCTGCATGAATTGCGCGCTGTGCTGGCCGAGGCCGAAACCCTGGTCAGCGGCGGCCTGTCACCCCGTGTTGCCCCAATGGGAGAGATCCGCGATCTTGGCGGGCTGCTGCAGCGCGCCGGGCTCGCCCTGCCGGTGGCCGACCTGGTGCCGCTTACCGCGCAGTACCGCGACCTGTGGCACCTGATGCGCGATCTGCGCGCCATGGGCGAAGGCAACGCGCTGTCCGCACGTCTGCGACGCCCCAGCCCGCGCGCGGTGTTTGAGACCGCAAACACCCTCTACAAAGAGCATTTCACCAATGATGAGGGGCGCATTCCGGCAACCTTCGAATTGGTGTGCCTTACCGCATGGGCCCCTTCAGACAATCAGCAACAGCCACTGCGCCCCGGTTCCGCCAAATCCCGGCTGGCCGACGCGCTGAAAGTGCCCGAAACCAAATTCCCAGAATGATCCGATCCGCAACGCGCGCCGTATCCTTAGGCCCAGACGCACAGGACCAAACATGACCGAGACCGCAAAACCTGACCACGCCCCGGCAACCCACCCCGCGCTTCCGCAGGAAAAAGTCGGCGTTCTGCTCGCCAATCTGGGCACGCCGGATGATTACACTTACTGGCCGATGCGGCGCTACCTGAACGAGTTTCTGTCCGACCAGCGGGTGATTGATTATCCCAAATGGAAATGGCAGCCGCTTTTGCAGGCGATCATCCTGACCAAACGGCCGTTTTCCTCGGGCAAAGCCTACGAATCGATCTGGAATCACGACAAGGGCGAAAGCCCGCTGATGACCATCACCAAGGACCAGACCGCCAAAGTGACCGCCGCGATGCAGGCGCGTTATGGCGATCAGGTGATGGTCGATTTCTGCATGCGCTACGGCAATCCTTCGACCAAATCCAAAGTGCAGGCGATGGTCGCGGCCGGCTGCTCCAAGATCCTGTTCTTCCCGCTCTACCCGCAATATGCCGGCGCCACCACGGCGACCGCCAATGACCAGTTCTTCCGCGCCCTGATGGACGAGGCCTGGCAGCCCGCCGCCCGCACCGTGCCTGCCTATTTCGATGAACCCGCCTATATCGATGCATTGGCCGCCTCGGTCGAAGAGGCCTATGGTCAGATGGAGCAGAAACCGGACGTGTTGGTCATCTCTTATCACGGGATGCCGGAACGCTATCTGATGCAGGGTGATCCCTATCATTGCCAATGCGCCAAAACCTCGCGCCTACTGAAGGAGCGGCTGGGCTGGGCTGACAGTGAACTTGTCACCACCTTCCAGAGCCGTTTTGGCCCCGAGGAATGGCTGAAGCCCTATACCGTTGATCACGTTGCGGAGTTGGCCAAGGACGGCAAGAAGAACATCGCCGTCATCGCGCCGGCCTTTTCCGCCGATTGCATCGAAACGCTGGAAGAGATCAACGAGGAGATCCGAGAAAGCTTTGAGCATGCGGGCGGCGAGACATTCACCTATATTCCCTGTCTGAACGATCAGGACACGCATATTGCCGCGCTGTCCAAAGTGATCGAAGACAACCTCAAAGGCTGGCTGGACTAAGCCCCGCCGCCGGTCCAATCTGCCCCGAAATCATCCGCTAAAAGGGTGAACAAGGGGAAGACAATGACGGAAAACCACTGGGCCGGCGTCCTGCGGGACAACTGGGGTATCGAGGCTGCGCTGACGCGGCTGGACGGCGAATACGATCTGAACTTTCTGGCCACAACGGCCAAGGGCGCGAGCTATGTGCTAAAGGCCATGCGCCCCGGCTGCCCGTCGGCACTGGTGGAAATGCAGATCGCGGCACTAGAATACTTGATCGCGCGCGACCCCGATCTGCCTGTTCCGACCGTTATTCACCCATCCAATGGCAGCGCGATGCGCGAGCTGGCGGACGAGAACGGCGACCTCCGGCTTGTCTGGCTGCAAGACCGGCTACCCGGACGCTGTTATGCCAATGCCGCACCCAAATCTGACGGTCTCATCCGCCAATTCGGTGGAATTCTGGGCCGTACCGACAAGGCCCTTGAAGGCTTTGATCACCCGGATCTGGACAGAGATTTCAAATGGGATCTGATGCAGGCGGGCTGGATCAGTGCCGATCTGAACAGCGTCACGGATAGTGCCCGTCAGGATATCCTTCGGGAGATCTGCGCCGAATTCACCTTGTTAGAGACTGAACTGGCCGTTCTCTCCAAACAGGCGATCCACAATGATGCCAATGATTACAATATCCTCGTTTCCGGTGAGCTGAGCCAGCCTCGCGAGATCTCTGGCCTGATTGATCTCGGCGATATGTGCGCCGCGCCGCGGGTCTGCGACCTTGCAATTGCCGCCGCCTATATCGTGCTGGATCAGCCCGAACCGGAACAGGCATTGGCCGCGCTGACCGCTGGTTATCACGCCGAAAACCCGCTGACTGCGCAAGAGATCAGCCTGATCTGGCCGCTGCTGCGGATGCGTCTGGCGGTGAGCGTGGTGAATTCCACCCTGATGGCGGCGGATAATCCGGATGATCCCTATATCACCATCTCGCAGGCACCAGCCTGGCGTTTTCTTGAAGGGTTTGAACTGAATGCCGACCTTGTCACCGCCCGGCTGCGACTGGCCTGCGGGATGCCGCTGGTCACCGCTGCAGACCGCGTGCTGACATTCCTGAACAGCGAATGCGGCCAGTTCGCGCCGGTATTGGGCGAAGACCTCTCTGCCGCGCCGATGGGCAGCCTGTCGGTCGAGGAAAGCCTCTGGCCGCAGGATCCCTTCCATATGCCATTGGACGAAGCCGCCCGTGTTGGCGAGGAATTCGGCACCGGTGTCTGGCTTGGCTACTACGCTGAGCCGCGCCTGATCTATGCGGAACCCGCCTTTCGCAAGGGGCCGTGGAAGGCATCAAACCGGCGCACGGTTCATCTGGGCATCGATGTCTTTGCCCCTGCTGGCCGGGCGGTTCATACGCCGATGGCGGGCACCGTCGAAACGGTCGAAAACCGCAGCGGGCATCTGGACTACGGCGGTATGGTCATCCTGCGCCACACAACGCCCGAGGGCGATGCTTTCTATACGCTCTATGGCCATCTGGACCCGGAATGCTGCGTGCGCCTGAAACCCGGTGACCAGCTGGACAAAGGCGCGGCCTTCTGCCGGTTGGGCGATGCCAGCCAGAACGGTGGCTGGGCGCCGCATCTTCACTTTCAACTGGCACTGACAACCAAGGGCATCGAGGCAGACTGGCCCGGCGTGGCGGATCCTGACGATCTGCAGTTCTGGACCGCGCTCTGCCCCAACCCGGCGCCACTGCTGAACCTGCCCGGCACAAAGACCCGCTATCAGCCCACCGATAAGGCGCAGGTTCAGGCGGGTCGTGCGGCGCATTTCGGCGGTAACCTCAGCCTCACCTATGATGATCCGGTGATGCTGGTGCGCGGCTGGAAACATCACCTGTTTGACGAATGGGGCCGCCCCTATCTGGATGCCTATAACAACGTTCCCCACGTGGGCCACGCCCATCCGCGCATTCAGGCGGTGGCGGCGGGTCAGTTGCGCAGAATGAACTCCAACACCCGCTATCTGCATCCCGCACAAACGGCTTTTGCGGAAAAGATTCTGTCAAAACTGCCCGCGCCTTTTGAAGTCTGCTTTTTCGTCAACTCCGGCACCGAAGCAAACGAGCTGGCCCTACGGCTGGCCCGCGCTCACACCGGCGCCAAGGGCATGGTGACGCCCGATCACGGCTATCACGGCAATACCACTGGCGTGATTGATATCTCTGCCTATAAATTCAACGCGCCTGGCGGCATCGGTCAGCCGGAGTGGGTGGAACTGGTAGAGGCCGCCGATGACTATCGCGGCCGGTTCTGCCGCTCTGATCCGGATCGGGCACAGAAATTCGCGGATCTGGTCGACCCGGCGATCGCCCGGCTGAAAGACAAAGGCCATGGGTTGGCAGGGTTCATCGCCGAAACATTCCCCTCGGTGGGCGGGCAGATCATCCCGCCCAAGGGCTATCTGGCGCAGGTCTATGAAAAGATCCGCGCCGCAGGAGGCCTGTGCATCGCTGACGAGGTGCAAACCGGCCTCGGGCGCTTGGGCGACTACTATTTTGGCTTCGAACATCAGGGCGCCCTGCCCGATATTGTGGTGCTCGGCAAACCGATCGGCAACGGCCACCCCTTGGGCGTTCTGGTCACCACCCGCGCCATCGCTGACAGTTTTGCCAAAGGACCTGAGTTTTTCTCGACCTTCGGCGGCTCGACCCTGTCCTGTCGCACCGGCAAGGAAGTGCTGGATATCGTCGATGAGGAAGGCCTGCAGGAAAATGCCCAATGCCGGGGGAAAACGCTGATCCAAGGGTTGAGGACGTTGCAGAAACGCCATCCGGCCATCGGCGACGTGCGCGGCATGGGGCTGTTCGTGGGTGTGGAACTGATCAACCTAGACGGGAGTGAGGCCACAGCGATTTGCAAATATGTCAAAAATCGGATGCGCGATCATAGAATACTGATCGGCAGCGAAGGTCCAAAGGACAATACTCTGAAAATACGGCCACCGTTGACGATCGATGCAGAAGGAACAGCGATGATTCTATCGGTGCTCGACACGATTCTCAGCGAGCTGCCGGACTAAATCCGCAGCGGCGGACCCGGTGCAGTTCAAATGGAAAAGGCGACAGGTTGCCCTGCCGCCTTTTCCGAATTTCTACGCAAAGCGATTAGCTTGCGGAGATTGCGGCGCCAACCAGAACCAGCAGCAGCAGCGGCAGCAGTACACCTGCGGACGACGATTCTGCTTCTTCGATGATGACGGGTGCTTCAACAACCGGCTCAGCCAGCGAACCGGCAGATGCGGTCGAAGCAGCGGCGGTCAGGGCAGCAGCGATAACGAGTTTTTTCATTTCTAAAACCTCCAGAAAATGCGCGGCACAGTTATTCGGCCGACGCAGCTAAGACTTACCTCGTATTTTTTTCTAATCAGTAAAAGCCTCGAATAGCAAATACTTGTTGGCCGTAGTTTTTCGGCACCATCCGGTTTGTAGTCAAATCAGCAACACCTGTGTCCCGACTTTGACCATCGAGAACAGTTCAGCGATATGTTCGTTGTACAGACCGATACATCCATTGGACGAGCGCCGCCCGATTTTGCGGGTGTCGTGGGTGCCGTGAATCCGGTAGTATTTCCAGCTAAGATATAGCGCGTGGCTGCCCAGAGGATTATCTGGGCCCGGCGGAATATGGGCCGGCCACTCAGGGTTGCGTTTGCGCATGTTCGGCGTCGGCGACCAGGACGGGCCTTCGACCTTGCGAATAACACTGGTGCGGCCCCGGCGCGTCAGATCATCCGACAGCGGCACCGACGACGGGAAAAGCTTGTAAGTGCTTTGGTCTTCGGACCAGTAGTGCAGCGCGCGGCTGTCGATATCGACCAGCACCGCGCCTTTTCTCAGGTTGTCGAAATAAGGCTCCCAGCTTTTGGAGCGGAACGCCGAAATGTTGCGCTGGACTGCGGCTTCGGGTTCTGGGGGCGGGCGAAGTGGATCGATTTCGGGGCTTTCGGCAACATCGGCCTCTTGGGCAAAGGCCGGCGCTGCGGCCAAAGCCGCTGTACCGGCAAGAAAATGCCGGCGGGATGGATAGTCAAAGGGATTGCGGGACATGCTGTTGTTTCCTGCATTTTTTCTGTATGCCTTGGCGCGCATAATATGGTGCGAAACCCGCAGCCGCAAATCAAAGTGCCGTCAGACCCCAGATGAATTCTTGGCGGGTCGTTTTTCGGCACAGGTGATGATACGGCTTTGAGCAGACGACGAACATTGGACAAGGTACGAGATGACGCGAGTTTTCCTGATCCTGGCTGCGGCCGCAATGACATTGGTGACAGCCTGTACGCCAGTTCCTGACGGGTCGTCAGGTGGCCAGACCTACCGCATTCGCAACGCAGAAAAAGTTCAGTTCCGCATGGTCGATTCGCTCAACGCGCTGCGACAGGCCCGCGGGTTGCGGACTGTGCAGCTCAATGCGCAGCTCAACGCTGCTGCCGCCACCCACGCACGTGACATGTCGGTGCAAAACCGCCCCTGGCACTTTGGCTCAGACGGGTCCTCACCTTTGGATCGGGTCGCGCGCACCGGGTATCTGGGCAGCATTGTCGGCGAAACCATCTCTGAGACCTTTGAGAGCGAGCTGGAAACGCTCGCGGCATGGATGGAGGAACCGACCACCCGTGCGGTGCTCATGGACGCCAGCGCCGCTAACATGGGGTTCGCCTGGCATCAGGAACCCAACGGCAAGATCTGGTGGACACTGGTTCTCGGTAGCTAGGTCACAAATTGACGTGCGGTCCCGCCCTGTCGGGCGGGTCATGCGCCGTACGGTACCTGTCTGACCAAGGATGCCACGACACGCGAATCAGGGGCGCAGCGTAATCACCGTACCGGTCTGAACCATGCTGAAAATCTCTTCCATTTCAGCGTTGGAGACGGAAATACAGCCCGCCGTCCAATCCTGAACCCGCGCCGCCCGTTTGCGGTCTTTTTTGCGATTCGGTTCACCGTGGATGAAAATATCTCCACCCGGACTTTTGCCAGCTGCGCGAGCAGCGGCCCGATCTGCGTTGTTGGGATAGGAAATACCCACCGACAAATGAAACTGGCTGTTCGGGTTGAGACGGTTGATCCGGTAGGTGCCTTCCGGCGTTCGGCCATCGCCTTCGGCCGCTTTATGGCCCAGCGGCGCAAAGCCCAGCCCGACCTTATATTCGCGCAGGACCTCTTCGCCGTGCAGCAGGTACATCTTGCGCGCGCCCTTGTTCACCACAATGGATGTCACCTCGGGGCCGTCATAGGTTTTGATTCTTACGGCGCCCGATCTTTGGCCCGGTACGCTACAGCCTGAGACCGCAAATGCGGCGGCTGCGCTTAGTGCAAAGCGTCTTCTGTTCATCACTGCCCGGCTCTTTTGCCTGTTATTGCCTTATCCCTGCCATACAGCAGGACGGCAGGATTTCAAAATCACAACTTATCTGTCGGGCCGGATTGCGCCGACAACCGTTGTTCAATTGCTTCCAGCCGTGCCAGGACCTCATCCCGGTAGGCATCCGTACGCTCGCCGTCTTCCTCGTGGTGGGCGTCCTGCATCGAGTTTACAATCAGACCGACCAAAAGGTTCACAACGGCAAAGGTGGTGACCATGATGAAGGGGATAAAGAAGGCCCAGGCGTAAGGATAGATATCCATCACCGGGCGCACGATGCCCATCGACCAGCTTTCCAGTGTCATGATCTGGAACAGCGAATAGGCCGACAGGCCCAGATCTCCGAACCATTCGGGAAATGTATCGCGGAAGAGCTTGGTTGCGATCACTGAGCCGATATAGAAAATGATCGCCATCAGCAGAAAGACCGACCCCATGCCCGGCAGCGCGGTGATGAAGCCCTCGACCACCCGGCGCAGGCTGGGGGCGACGGATATCACCCGCAACACCCGCAGGATCCGCAGCGCCCGCAGAACCGAGAGGCTGCCCGCCCCCGGTGTCAGCGCAATGCCGACAATCAGGAAATCAAAGACATTCCAGCCGCTGAGGAAAAACCGGTGCCGCCGCACCAGCAGCTTTAGTGCAATCTCGGCGACAAAAATCGCCAGACAGATGTGATCCAGCAGCGAAATGATGGCCCCGAACCGCGCCATAACGTTGTCCGAGGTTTCAAGTCCCAGCGTCACCGCATTGATCAGAATGACAATGGTGATGAACCGTCCGAAACGGTCACTGTCGAGAAACGCGCCGAGGCGGCTGGTCAGGGGCATGGCCGAAGAGTCTTGCATGGGGCTCAATCTGTCAGGAAAAAGGAGGCAGCCAATTCGATATGCGACGACCAGCGGAACTGGTCAACGGGTTGCACCCAATTCAGGCGATATCCCGCATCCGTCAGCACTTTGGCGTCGCGCGCGAACGTAACCGGGTTGCAGGACACATAGGCGATCACGGGGATGCGCGCATCCGCCAGTTGCGCCACCTGCGCCTCGGCACCGGCGCGTGGCGGGTCGATCACTACCGCTTCATAAAAGGCACCAAAGGGTTTCAGGTCTTCGGGCATCAACGGATTGCGGAACAGATCGCGCGCCGAGGTGGTGATTTTCTTCAGCCCCTTGGCCTTGCGCCAGCCCGCATCCATCGCCGCCAGCATGTCTTTTTCACTCTCAACTGCCAGCACTTCGGCCTCTTCCGCCAGCGGCAAAGAGAATGTGCCGCAGCCGGCAAAAAGATCAGCAATGCGTTTGGCACCAGCAACGGTTTCTTTCACGGCCTTCAGCAGCGCCGCTTCGCCATCGGTGGTGGCCTGCAGAAAGGATCCCGGCGGCGGGCAAACCCGTGTCACACCAAAGGGCTGCTCGGGCGGCTGGCCCATGGCAATCGGCTCATCCTCCCAGGTCAGACGCGCCAGACTGTGTTTTTCAGCCGCCTGCGCCAGGGAAATGCGCAGCGGTCCGTCCAGCGGTTTGCCGTTTTTCACCAGCACATCCAGCCCAGCAGCAGACAGGGTCACTGTGACCGCCAGCGGTGTTTTCCGGCTGGCACCAACAAGCGCCAGGTCTTCGGCCATCGGGATCGCCGCCATCAGCGCCGGATCCAAAAGCTTGCAGTCGGGGATCTGGGTGATCACATCCGAGGCGCGGCCATGAAAGCCCGCCATGGCGCCCTTTTTGGTGCGGCGCACCGCAAAGGTGGCGCGGCGGCGCGATTGCGCGGGCGAGGTATGAACCGGGCGGATCTCTGCCTCGATGCCCTGCGCCGACAGTGCGCGGCGCACCACGTCTTCTTTCCACGTGGCCACAAAACCGTCGCTGGCGTGCTGCAACTGGCAGCCACCGCAGGACTTGTAGTGACGACAGGCCGGCTGGACACGGGTGTCGGCCGGGGTTTCGATGCGGATCTCAGTCAGCTGGCTACCAGCCACAAGGCCGCTAACGGCCTCACCCGGCAGGGTGCGGGGGGCAAATAGCGGACCTTCGGCGACACCGTCGCCCTGATGGCCCAGCCGCTGGATCGTATGAGTTGTTCTGGCTTCGCTGGTCATGCCGCTCCATAGCGCGTCGCAGCTCAGGAATGAAGCTCTAACGGTCGCATCATCCCCAACAGCGGGGCAGGCAGGTGGATTACTCTGCTGCGGCCTGTTCATCGGTGCGGATAAAACCGCCGGACTGACGGGCCCAGAACTGCGCGTAAAGACCGCCGCGGGCCAACAGCTCGGCATGGCTGCCCTCTTCGCAGATGCGGCCCTGATCCAGCACGATGATCCGGTCCATCTCGCTCAGCGTGCTCAGACGGTGGGCAATGGCCAGAACGGTCTTGCCATCCATCACCCGGTGCAGTGCGGTCTGGATCGACGCCTCAACTTCGGAATCCAGTGCCGATGTTGCCTCGTCCAGCACCAGAATGGGCGCATCCTTCAAAATGGCACGGGCCAGCGCAATCCGCTGCCGCTGACCTCCCGATAGTTTCACGCCGCGCTCGCCCAGATGGGCGTCATAGCCGGTGCGCCCGGCGCTGTCCTGCAGGCCAAGAATGAAATCATGCGCCTCGGCCTTGCTGGCGGCATCGTACATCTCTGCCTCGGTGGCATCGGGGCGGCCATAGAAGATATTGTCGCGGGCCGAGCGGTTGAACATCGCGGTTTCCTGCGTGACCATGCCGATATGGCGGCGCAAACTGTCCTGCGTGACCTGATCCACATGCTGCCCGTCGATCAGAATTCGGCCTTTTTCCGCATCATAGAGCCTCAGCAACAGTGAAACGAGCGTCGACTTGCCCGCCCCCGACGCGCCGACAATGCCCAGCTTTTCGCCCGGTTTCACGGTGAGTGAGATGCCCCTGATGCCGCCGACATCGCGACCGTAGGCAAAGGTCACATAATCGAATCGGATCTGGCCATTGGGCACCTCTAGTGCGCGCGCTTCCGGCATGTCCTCAAGGCGTGCGCGCGGGGTGAGCGTGTTCATCCCGTTCTCGATTTCGCCCACGTTGGAATAGATCGCCATCAGCGTGAAACTGACCCAGCCCGTCATCTGTGAAATCCGCACCGCCACGGCGCCAGCTGCAACAATATCGCCTTCGGATGCCTGCCCGTTGCTCCAGAAGATCAGCGCCGATCCGATCAGCAGCACCGGCAGCAGCCCCGCCATGCCCATCAGAGTAAAGCGGAAAATGGCGGTCAGATAGCCGAACTCCAGCGCCTTTTCGCGGAAGGTGGTGATGGCCCCCTGCGCGGTGCTTTCCTCGTGGCTGCCGTGGGCAAACAGCTTCACCGTCTTGATGTTGGTGATCGTATCCACCACCTGCCCTGACACGGTCGCCCGCGCCCCGGCCCGCGCACCCGATTTCTTGCGGATCTGCGGCATGAACCAGCGGATGAGCGCCAGATAGACCACCAGCCAACAGGCAAAGATCAGCGTGATCCGCCAATCAATCGCGCCCAGAAGAATCATAGCGCCAATCATCGAGGCCAGCGCAAAGGCCACGACGTTGATGCATTCCGTCACCACCGAGGTCACAGCATTGGCCGTCTGCATTTGCTTTTGCGCGATGCGACCGGCGAAATCATCGTCAAAAAAGGTGACCGACTGGCCCAGCGTCCAGCGGTTGAGCCGCGACAGCACCATCGGGTTCACATTGGGGGCCACAACGATGGAGTTGGAGGCCGAAGACAGACCAAACAGGATCGGGCGCACCAGCAGGAAAAACGCCAGGGCACCACCAATCAGTGCAATGTTAGAGACGGAAAAGAAAGCATCTGGCCCGGTTTCAACCGCAGAATCGATCACCGAGCCGAGGATGAAGGCAGTGACCGTCTCCATCGCACCGGCCAGCCCCGACAAAAGCGCTGCCAGCGCCAACATCGGCCAGGCACCGGAGAGGCTCCAGCCCAGAAAAGCCCCCAAGGTCTGTGGCGGCGGGCCTTCGGCGGGCTTGAATGCGTCGATCAGGGATTCTGGCTTCATTCGGCGGCCTCAGCGTTCAGGAAACCGCCAGACTGGCGGGCCCAAAACTGAGCATATAGGCCTTTTGCATCCAAAAGTTCCAGATGCGAGCCCTCTTCGACGATATGACCGCCGTCCAGCACCAGAATTCGGTCCATCTGGGCAATGGTCGACAGGCGGTGGGCGATGGCGATCACCGTCTTGCCCTCCATCATCCCATAGAGCGTATCCTGAATGGCGGCCTCGACCTCTGAATCCAATGCGCTGGTGGCTTCGTCCAGCAACAGGATCGGCGCGTCCTTCAGAATGACCCGTGCCAAAGTCACCCGCTGACGCTGCCCGCCCGACAGTTTGACACCCCTTTCGCCTACATGGGCATCATAGCCTGTGCGCCCCTGCGGATCCTGCAGATCAAGGATGAAATCATGTGCCTCGGCCTGTTTGGCGGCAGCGATCATCTGCGCCTCGCTTGCATCGGGGCGACCATAGAGCAGATTGTCCCGCACAGAGCGGTGCAAAAGCGAGCTGTCCTGCTGCACCATGCCGATATGGCTGCGCAGACTGTCTTGGGTGACGGCGCGAATATCCTGCCTGTCGATCAGGATCTGGCCGGATTCCGCATCGTAGAACCGCAACAACAGCTTTACCAAGGTCGATTTACCGGCACCGGAGCGTCCGATCAGACCGATCTTTTCACCCGGTTTGATCGTCAGATTAAGCTGATCCAATCCACCGGCCCCGCGCCCATAGTGATGCGACAGATTCTGCAGCTCGATCTGGCCATTCTCCAGCTGCAAAGCTGGCGCATTGGCGGCATCCACCAGATCGATGGGCTGAGCGATGGTCTCCATCCCCTCGGCCACCACACCCAATTGGCGGAAGAACGAGGTCAGCGCCCACATGATCCAGCCGGTCATCGCATTCAGCCGCAGCGTCAGCGCCGTGGCCGCCGCAACGATCCCGACCGAAGCTGCCCCTTGCATCCAAAGCGAAATGGCCCAGCCAACCACGCCGACAATCAGCAGCCCGTTCAGGAACACCAGAACCGCGTCCATGATCGTGTAGATCCGCATTTCCACCTGAAAAGTTTTGCGCGTGTTCTCGATCGCTTCTCTGGCAAAGGTCAGTTCGTGATTGTGATGGGCGAACATCTTGACCGAATGGATGTTGGAATAGCTGTCCACCACCCGCCCCGTCACCGTTGATCGCGCATCCGAGGCCGCCTGCGACGCCGGTCCAACCCGCTTCACCGTCCAGCGGATCAACAACGCATAGAGCACAAGCCAGCCCAGCAACGGCAGGATCAGCCGCGGATCAGCCGACCACAGCAAAACCCCGGCACCAATCATATAGGCCAGCGAAAAGGTGATCGCGTCAAAGACCTGAAACACCGCTTCGCCCGCGGCCGGCGGGGTCTGCATGATCCGGTTGGCGATCCGGCCGGCAAAATCGTTCTCAAACCAACCCACCGACTGGCGCAGAACATGTTTATGTGCCCGCCAGCGGATCAGCGTGCCAAAGTTCGGCAGAATGGTGTTGTTCAGCAGCAGCACATCCATCAGCTGCAGGGCCGGACGCAGCAGCAGGATGAACAGGGCCAGTAATATCAGCTCTGTCCCATGGAGCTGCCAGACCTGGGCCGGGTCGCCGGACAGTAGGTCCACAACGCGACCCATATAATAGATCAACCCAACCTCGATCGATGCCACCACAAGGGACATCACCGCCGCGAGAATAAACACGGCCCTGAAGGGCACCGAATAGGCCCGCATGAACGGCCAGAGCCGTTGCGGCGGCTGGTCGGTTTCAGGGTAGTCGCAATAGGGATCGACGAGGTTTTCGAAAAAGCGAAACATGAGGGTGCTCCGAAGACGAGTAAATATGAAATGCAAGATGAGTCCATGGGCGCCTGACGGCGTCCCGGACATACGGGAACGTCTCAGGCCTTAGGTGTACCAGATCCCGTAATACATCAGCATTCCTCCCGTCATGTGGTTGCTGATACAGGGGTAGGCAAGATTTTTGCCTTTGTCACCCCTTTTGAAGGACCGGTATTCCCTACCTTTTGGCGCGCGCGATCAGCGCGTCACGTCCAAGGGAAAACCCGGAGGCAATCCACTCGGCCTCAAGCTGCTTCATCGCCTTGCCCAAGGCAGGGCCGGATAGGTCCGGCATCAGATCCCGCGCCGTTACCGGGAACCTGGCCGCAGCTCCCTTGGCAATATCTGTCTCTAGATCAGGCGAAACTGGCGTTTCCAATAGCGCCGCGCGCAGCAACAACGCATCGCGTGCCCGGTCTGCACCATGGTGATAGGCCAGCGCGCCGCCGCCCTTGGTGCCAACGGATTCTTCGCGCAAACATTCCAAGGCAACAGCCTGCGCCTTGCTGAGCCGCAAGCGATCAGCAACTTCCTGCCCGCCCAGCGCCGCAAGACGGCGAACCGCGTCCGGATCGATACCAGCCTCCAGATGCACCAAGGGCGCCAGCGCCCGGTCATCCGCACCGGGCAGCACAGCCCCCAGCGCACCACATTGGCGCATCGCTGCCACAGAGGGCGCCGGGTCAGTGGCGGCCAAAAGCTTCAGCAGCTCTGCCCCGACCCTTTCACGTGACAGGGTTTCCAACCCATCCAGATTGCCCGCAATGGCCGCCAGCGCATCGGCGTCAAAGCCCGCCGTCTGGTCACCATACCAAGCGTGGAACCGGAAATAGCGCAGCGAACGCAGGTAATCCTCGCGGATACGGTGTTCAGCCGTGCCAATGAAACGCACCCGTCGCGCCCGTAGGTCAGCCAGCCCACCCAGCGGGTCAACCAAAGTGCCGTCCGGTCGCACATAGAGCGCATTCATGGTGAAATCGCGCCGCGCGGCATCCTCGGCAATGTCTTTGGAAAAGGCCACCACGGCGCGGCGCCCATCGGTGGCGACATCCTTGCGAAAGGTGGTGATCTCATGCGGGATACCGCGTTCCACCAACGTCACAGTGCCGTGGTCGATGCCGGTTGGGATGGCTTTGATGCCGGCCGCCTTGGCCAGCGCCATCACCTGGTCCGGTTCGGCGTCTGTGGCGATGTCCAGATCGCTCACCGGGACAGTCAGCAGCGCGTTGCGCACGCAGCCGCCAACGAACAACGCCTGCGCGCCCGCATCGGTCAGCACCGCACAGACCTTTTGCGTTGCCGGGTCGTTCAGCCAGGGTTGGTCAATCTGCATCCTGCCTCATCCGTTCTGTCAGCCCACGCAGCATCCGCGCGGTTGCACCCCAGATATAATAGGGTCCAAAGGGAACAGTGAAGTAATAGCGCCGTGTGCCCTGCCAGATCCGCGATTCGACCTGGAAGTTTCCGGGCTCCAGCAGATGGGTCAGCGGCACCTCAAAGACTTCCTCGACCTCTCCCGGTTCTGCAATCACCTCAAACGGGCCATCAATCAGCGCCACCACAGGTGTGACCTGAAAGCTGGTGACGGTTTCATGGTCGGGCAATGTGCCGATGACCTGCGGCAGATCTCGTGGCAGACCAATTTCTTCCCATGCCTCACGCAGCGCCGCATCAGTGACCGAGGCATCGCCCTCGTCCTGCTTGCCGCCGGGAAAGGCGATCTGGCCGGGGTGGTGTTTCAGCCGGGACGAGCGCTTGGTGAGAATCACCCGCGCTTCGCCGCCCATGCGGGTGATTGGCACCAGCACACCGGCGGGCCGCAGCTTGCGTCCCTGCGGTTTGGCGGCTGCAGGGTTCAAATCAAAATCAGAAGATTCGCCGCCCGGCGCGGCCAAAGCCATGCGCAGGCGGCGCTCCAGATCAGGCATCCGGTGCGGTTTCCGCCTCAAAACCCACGCTCTTGGGGTCGAGGTCGTAATGCGCGCTGCAGAACTGACAATCCGCCGTCACCCGACCATCATCCGTGGTCATCGTGGCGATATCCTTGGCGGAATAGATCGACAGGCTTTGGCGCACGCGGTCTTCGGAACAGGTGCAGCCGAATTGCACGGCCTGCGCATCGTACACACGCGGTTCTTCTTCGTGGAACAGGCGCAGAAGCAGATCCGCCGGGGTCACCGAAGGGCCGATCAGTTCAATGTCGTCCACCGTTTCCAGCAGAACATTGACCCGGTTCCAGTTTTCCTCGACCTCTCCATCAACCAGATCCGCAGCCTTCACCATGTCGCCGTTGCCGTCACCACCAGCCATCAGAGGCGAGGCTTTGGGCATGTGCTGAAGCATAACGCCACCAGCGCGCCAATGTTCAGCCACACCCGGTTCCGAGGATTTGCCAAAGCTCAGCGAGAACCGCGTCGGCAGTTGCTCGGACTGGGCGAAATAGGCCTCGGCGCAAGCGCTGAGCGATCCGCCGTCCAGCGCAGCAATCCCCTGATAAGGCGTGGTGCCTTCGCCCTGATTGATGAGAACGGCAAAATAGCCCTCGCCCACCTGATCAAAGGCAGGGCCATCGGTCAGCCGCTCTTCGTCAAAGCTGGCATAGGCGCGAATGCGGGCGGGCTCGCCCTCGTTCTGAGGGGCGTAGTAGTCGGTGGCAATCATCCGCACCGGGCCTTTGGACTGCACCTGCAACGACAGTTTCCACTGTAGTTTCACGGTCTGGCCGATCAATGCGGTCAACAGGGCCATCTCAGCCACCAAGGCTTCGACCTGGGGCGGATAATTGTGCTGTTTCAGGATGCCGCCCAGCGCACCGTCAAGCCGCGCCACGCGGCCGCGCATGTCGGAGGCATCAAGCTGGAAGGGCAGGACAGTATCGTCCCACGCGATTTTCAGTGCCGAAGTCATGGGGTTTCCTTAGAGGCCGGGGATTGGCATATCGGGGCTATATAGGCAAATGACCTACGTTTTAAAGGGGGTTTGGGCATGATCAGACGTTTTGGGGCGCCACCCTGCAAGGACCAAACCTATACCCGCCGCCCCGGCGCCTATGCGCTGTTGCCGCTGGAGGGGCGGTTTCTGCTGACTTTGCAGCATGATCCGCACCCGGATCTACAGCTTCCCGGCGGTGGAATCGACCCCGGCGAATCGCCTATCCCAGCCCTGCATCGCGAAGTATTCGAGGAAACCGGCTGGTCCATTGGCCCCCCTCGCCGTGCCGGAGTCTTTCGCCGTTTCGTCTATATGCCGGAGTATGATCTCTGGGCTGAAAAGCTATGCCAAATCTACGTCGCACGACCGATTCGCCGTCTTGGACCCCCGGCAGAAGCAGGTCACGATGCGGTATGGATGGAAATGGATGAGGCGATCATAAGGCTGAACAATCCAGGTGACCGCCATTTCGCTGCCCTGTTGGCCAGGGAATTACAAAGCGCGTGAAATCGACCCCGGACAAGGGATTCCCGCCGCCAGATTACAAGAAGCAACGCCGCGCTGCGGCGATCAGGTACCCTGAAATTCGAAAAGCGTGGCGGACACATCGTCCTCCATTCCGTACTCAGGCGACATCACCTGTTTCAGGTGCCAGTAGAGATCATTGAGAAACTCTTCGCCGCTCTGTCTGGAATCGCATTTCTCAATCAGATCCAGCAGGCCTTCGGGCTCCAGCATTTCACCACTTGTCAGACGCGCTTCGGTGAAACCATCGGAATAGAGCAGCAGGCGGTCGCCCTTCTCCATCACGAATTCCACCTGTTCATAGGCAATATCGGGCACCAGCCCGACAGGGACACCACCCTTGCCGATGAATTCCACACTGCCATCCTGCTTTAACAGCAAAGGATGCGGATGCCCGGCCTGAACCAGTTTCACAACGCCGCTGCGCAGATCCACGATACAATAGGCCATGGTGAAGTATTCTTCGATGCCGGTATCGGCATTGAGACGCGCGTTCAGCAGTCCGGCAACTTCTTCGGGCTGGCGCAGCGCGTAAAAGCGGTTGAACCGCTTTTCCATCGCAAGGTTCTGATCGAAATGCGTCGACGACAAATAGCCGCCCAAACGCGCAGTCATCATTGCCGAGGTGATACCATGGCCGGAGACATCAATACTGTAGAATCCCAGACGGTTGATGCCGGGAGAAAACATACCAACCAGATCGCCACCAATATGGCCACAGGGCTTTAAAAGCAGGCTGACCGAGGAGGATCCAAAGGTCTGCGACAGTTCAGGAACCAGCGATTCCTGGATCTTGCGCGCCTGCATCAGATCCTTGTCGATGGCATCATAGACACGCTGCAATTCACCCAAAGTATCAGAAACGATACGGTTTTTCTGCGACAGCTCCCGCTGCATCCGCAAAATCCGCTCGCCGGCTGAAATCCGGGCACGCAATTCATTCGAGGAAACCGGTTTGGTCAGAAAATCATCCGCCCCGGCATCCAGACCCTGGGCCACCTCGTTCTTTTCGCTCTTGGAGGTGAGCAGAATGAAGTAGCTGTAATTGTCGTCAGGCTTTTCACGGAACGCGCGGCAAAATTCGAGCCCGTTCATTCCGGGCATCATCCAGTCGCTGAGAATCAGATCCGGGGTCTCGGTCTCGCAGATTGCCATCGCCTCTTCGCCGCTGGCAGCCTCGGTGACTTCAAAACCCCATTTTTTGAGGGACGCAACAAGAATGCGACGCTGAAGGCGGCTGTCGTCGACAACCAGAACCCTCCGGATCGATCCAGCCTCAGGCTGATCTTCGCTCTCTATTGCATCGCTTGGCAGCACCTAAGGCACCTCGTTAATCCGGCCAACTTCTCGTTTCTATGGCCCAATATCATCTGTTGCTGTTAACAGGCAGTGAAAGCTAAAATTGAAAAGACCAAAAGTTGTTCACGCACCCTTTACGCCTTCTAGTATATCAATCTGGGCGAAATGGAACGAAAAACAGGAGCATGGTCGTGATAGACTGGAATAGGGTCGCGGAACTGCGAGACGAGGTCGGCCCCGAAGACTTTGGCGAAGTGGTCGAGCTTTTCTTGGAAGAAGTCGAAGGCGTTTTGTCCCGGATCACTGGTCCGGAAGGCAGCACCGCTTTGGAACAGGACATGCATTTCCTTAAGGGAAGCGCGCTGAGCCTTGGGTTTCAGGCCTTTTCGGCCATGTGTCAGGACGGCGAACGTGCCGCTGCGTCAGGCGCAACCGATCAAGTGGACATTGCCGCCATTGCCACCAAATACGAAGCCTCCAAAGCGGAATTCACAGGTCAGATGGACAGCCGTTTCGCTGCCGCTTAAACATCTGTAATACTTGATCAAATTACGAATTGCGCCAGGGTCTCGTCGTTGGTGATATCCGAATAAGTAAATCCGGCTGCATCCAGCTGCGCAAAAAGATGCGCGAAGTTTTCAGGCCGCTTGGTTTCGATTCCGATCAGGACCGACCCAAAATTACGCGCCGATTTCTTCATATACTCAAACCGTGCAATGTCATCCTCCGGGCCAAGAATGCCCAGAAACTCCTTCAGCGCTCCGGGTCGCTGCGGTAGACGCAACAGGAAGTATTTCTTCACCCCCGAATAGCGCTGCGCCCGTTCTTTCACTTCCGGCAGACGTTCAAAATCGAAGTTGCCGCCGGATGTCAGGCAGACAACAGTCCGCCCGCGAATCCACGAACGCAGATCCGACAGCGCCTCGATCGCCAGCGCGCCGGCCGGCTCCAGTACGATACCCTCGACATTCAGCATTTCCAGAATCGTAGTGCTGATCCGGTCTTCTGCAATCGACAGGACATCGGGCTGTGGCACATGCTGCAACATGGCAAAGGGTTTCTCCCCAATTCGACCCACAGCCGCCCCGTCGCAGAACGTGTCAACATGGGGCAGCGCCACCGGGTGCCCCGCGCCCAGTGCTGCCTTGAAACAGGCGCCCCCTGCCGGTTCGGCATAAAGGCAATGCACATCCGCGCCAAAATAGCTGGTGACCCCGGCTGACATGCCGCCGCCGCCCACTGGCAGGATCACATGGTCGGGCTTGCGGCCCAACTGCGCCTCGATCTCCACCGCGATCGAGGCCTGACCTTCGATCACATCGCCATCATCAAAAGGGGCGAGGAAATGGCCGCCTTCCTTGCGGCACCATTCCTGTGCAGCGGCCAGACAATCGTCAAAATAGTCACCGACCAGATGGATTTCGATCTGTTCCCCGCCAAACATCCGCGTCTTGTGGATCTTCTGCTGCGGCGTGGTGACCGGCATGAAGATCACGCCCTTGACCCCCAGATGGCGGCACATGAAGGCCACCCCCTGCGCGTGATTGCCGGCCGAGGCCGCGACAAACAGCTCCTTATCCTGCTGCTTGCGCATCGCATTATAGGCACCACGGATCTTGTAGGACCGCACCGGGCTCAGATCTTCGCGTTTCAGATAAATGTCGGCGCCGAAACGGTCTGACAGAAGAACGTTCTTCTGCAAGGGGGTCACGGGAAACACGTCACGCATGGCGGCTTCGGCGGCGCGGGCCTGAGTCTGGAAATCTGTCATGGGATTTCACTGGCCCATTGCCCGCCCCAAGGCAAGGGGCAGGCGAGATGCATACATAAGAATACCGTTTCAAACCGGTTTCCACTAATCAGCGGAAAACCGCCCGACCGCACCAATCATTACTTTGAGCCACATTTTCACCACTTTCTTAATGAGAATTGCCGGAAAAGATTTACATTTTCGGACAACAACGGGACCAGCAGTGGCCGTTTCATGGGAGACTCAACAATGGTGCTACTTAAAAACACAATCTCTGCTCTCGCGGTTTCCGCTCTCGCTTTGGGAACAGTGTCAGTCGCGGCTTTTACTCTGAGTGCTGAAGCTGCCTACGCCAAAAACGGTAATGGCGGCGGCAATGGGAACGGCGGCGGCAATGGGAACGGCGGCGGGAACGGAAACGGTGGTGGGAACGGCAACGGTGGTGGCAACAGCAACGGTGGTGGGAACGGAAACGGTGGTGGGAACGGAAACAGCAAATCCGCCGCCAATGGCAATGGCGGTGGCGACACCAGCCGCAACAGCGAAAACGGTCTGGTGAGGAACGGTAAGTTTCTGGGCATATTCCCTGTCCGCAACAATCGGAACACACAGCCCGCCGCTGGAAAACCTGCCAAGGCCAGCGCTGCATCTGGCCAGAACCAAACAACAGCGGTTGAAACATCACTGCGGCCCAAACCCCGCAAGGAGCGCGGTGCGCTGGCCTCCGAGTTGAAGGGGCTGAACGCAGCACATGCCAGCCCGACCGCCTTGGCCAATGCCAGCCCCAACAGCATGGTTGGCCGCATCGCCGCCTACCAGACTTCGGTACAAAACGAACAACAGCGCGAATTGCTGGAAGTGGATCTGCTTGGCCTACAGGAGCAGCTTGACGGCCTGACCACCGCACCACGCGATCCCGAAGCCATTCAGGCCGAGATTGATGCGTTGGACCCGGAGAGTGAAACCTACGGCGACGAATTGGCAGCACTAGAGGCCGAATTGACCGCCTCAGAGAACGCCCCTCAGGAACCAGACCGCAGCGCCGCGGATATTCAGAGTGAGATCGACGCGCTGAATCCTGAGAGCGAAACCTACGGCGACGATCTTGCCGCATTGCAGGAAACATTGGACAACGCAGAAGCTTGGGAGACCCGGCAAGCAGGCATCGGAGCGCTCGAGGATGAAATCATGGCCAAGGAAGAGGAGCTTTCCGCTCTTGGCCTAACCCCAGAAGAAGCGCTGGACGCCGCCACCGGCGGGCGCGAGCTGTCCCCCGAGGCCCTTGCCGAGTTGCACCGCCTGCTGAATCTGGACCCGCCAGCCGAAGAGCCGTCGGCTGAAGATAAACTCGCAGAAGCCATAGAATAAACTTCTCGCGTCAATGTAAAAACCCTGCGAAGCATCCGGCTTTCGCAGGGTTTTTCATGCAAGCCGGTCCCGCAAAGACGTGCCCCTGCCCAAAACCACCGCACCTGCCCTCCAAAACACCGGAAATCCTTGCCCTTGGTGCCAATCCGCGATACGCCGCTGGCGTTCTGCTTAAGAGGAAATCCCATGTCCGCGCCCAAGAAAGTTGTTCTGGCCTATTCCGGTGGTCTTGATACCTCCATCATCCTGAAATGGCTGCAGACCGAATACGGCTGCGAGGTTGTCACCTTCACCGCCGATCTCGGCCAAGGTGAAGAGCTGGAGCCCGCCCGTAAAAAGGCCGAGCTGCTGGGTATCAAGCCGGAAAACATCTACATCGAAGATGTCCGCGAAGAATTCGTGCGTGATTTCGTCTTCCCGATGTTCCGCGCCAATGCGGTCTACGAGGGCCTCTACCTCTTGGGCACCTCGATCGCCCGTCCGCTGATCTCCAAACGTCTGGTCGAGATCGCCGCCGAAACCGGTGCCGATGCGGTCTCCCACGGCGCCACCGGCAAGGGCAACGATCAGGTCCGGTTCGAACTGGCAGCCTATGCGCTGAACCCCGACATCAAGGTGATCGCGCCCTGGCGGGAATGGGACCTGTCCTCGCGCACCAAACTGCTGGAGTTTGCTGAACAGCACCAGATTCCCGTCGCCAAGGACAAGCGCGGCGAGGCGCCCTTCTCGGTGGATGCAAACCTGCTGCACACATCGTCTGAAGGCAAAGTTCTGGAAGACCCGGCTGTGGCCGCGCCCGACTATGTCTACCAGCGTTCTGTCCACCCCGAAGACGCCCCGAACGAGCCTGAATTCATCGAGATCGGCTTTGAAAAAGGCGACGCGGTTTCGATCAACGGCGAGGCGATGTCGCCCGCGACCATCCTGACAAAGCTGAACGAGCTGGGCGGCAAGCACGGCTGCGGCCGTCTCGATCTGGTCGAAGGTCGTTTCGTCGGCATGAAATCCCGTGGCATCTATGAAACCCCCGGCGGCACCCTGCTTCTGGAAGCGCACCGTGGCATCGAATCCATCACCATGGATCGTGGCGCGATGCACCTCAAAGACGAGCTGATGCCGAAATATGCCGAGCTGATCTACAACGGTTTCTGGTACTCGCCCGAGCGTGAAATGCTGCAGGCTGCCATCGACGCCTCACAAACTCATGTCACCGGCACCGTGCGCCTGAAACTCTACAAGGGCTCCGCGACCACAGTCGGCCGCTGGTCGGATCACTCGCTCTACTCCGAGGCTCACGTGACCTTTGAGGAAGACGCCGGCGCCTATGACCAGACCGATGCGCAGGGCTTCATCCAGCTCAACGCACTGCGTCTGAAACTGCTGGCCGCCCGCAACAAGCGCGTGGGCAAATGACCATGGAAGAAGATGACTTCTCTGACGAGCTGGAGATGTTCATCGAGGCGCAGGACACCGTGTGGAACGATGTCCTGGCCGAACTGACCGCGGGTAAAAAGGCGAGCCACTGGATGTGGTTCGTCTTCCCCCAGCTCGCCTCCTTTGGCAAATCCCACATGGCCCAGCTCTATGGGATCGAGGATCTGGCCGAGGCCGCCGCCTATCTGAACCATCCCGAACTGCGTCGCCGAATGGTGGAGGTCTCCTCCCTCATGCTCACACATGCAGATAAGGACGCGACCGAGGTTCTGGGCAGCACGGATGCCAAGAAACTGCGCTCTTGCATGACCCTATTTGCAGCTGTCCCCGGCGCGCCGGAAGAGCTGCAACAAGTCCTGCTGACCTTCTTCAAAGGCGCACCCTGCCAGCCGACAGTCGACGAATTGTCCGGACGCTAACCAGACCCGCGCTTCCTCTTGCCAAAATATCCTGGGGTGAATTGCCCCGGTCCGGGGCAAGAGGGGCAAAGCCCCTGCCCCTTCTTCTCCTCCCCAAATCCATCACTGCGCCCAACCGGTAAACTCACCTCACCTCTGTGTGACAACAGTGACGCAGATATTGCGGCTCATTTTCCTCTGCGGCACCGTCGCTAGGCAAATCACAGGAGGCTCCTTTGCGCAGGATTGGAAAAGCCCGCCCCGTTCTTCTCACCGCGTTGCTGGTGTTGGGACTATTGGCGCAGGGCCATGGCCTGAGGGCACAGAACACCGAAACCCTCACCCTTGCCGGCGGGTGTTTCTGGTGTGTCGAAAGCGATTTTGAGAGCGTCAAAGGCGTCGTGGCTGCGGTTTCGGGCTACACAGGCGGCAGCACAAAGAATCCGACTTACAAAGAGGTCAGCCGAGGTGGCAGCGGTCATTATGAGGCGGTGCAGATCACCTTTGATCCGTCTGTGATTGGCCGCGATACCTTGCTGCACATGTTCTTTCGTTCCGTTGACCCGACAGATCCCGGCGGCCAGTTCTGCGACAGGGGTGAAAGCTACAGAACTGCTATATTTGTCTCTAACAAAGAGGAAAACGCTCTGGCGACCGCTGCCATTGCAGCAGCAGAATCGACACTTGGACAGAAGGTCGTCACCCCGGTTCTGCCAGAGGCAGTTTTCTACACCGCAGAGGCTTACCATCAGGATTATTATAAAGGCCGCAAGATTGTCTTTACCCGTGGCGGGCCAAAGTCGCAGGCACAGGCCTACAAATTTTATCGCAAATCCTGCGGCCGGGATGCACGGGTTCTGGAGCTTTGGGGCAGCGCAGCGGCTTTTGTGAAACCGTCGTCATGAAAGAAGGCGCCGGGGGGCCAGCCCCCCGGTCCCCCCGGAGTATTTCCGAAAAGATGAAAGGGATCGCGCGTTCAGAAACGGGCGTCCTGAACGTCCTTGAGATCGGGAATCACATCGGCGGTGCCGTGGCGGGTGACCATCAGAGCACCGGCGCGCGCCGCCAGCGCCATGGCCTGGGGCATCGGCAGGCCGCGATCCAGACCCGAGAGAACATAGCCAGTGAATGTGTCACCGGCGCCGGTGGTGTCGACCGGGGTCACTGGCAGCGCAGGAACATCGCGGACCGCCCCTGTTTCGCCGTCAAAGTGGCGTGCGCCCTTGGCCCCGAGGGTGATGATCACATCCTTGATACCCAAATCCTGTGGTGCCTTGCCGGTTGCCGCTTCCAGCTGCTGGGCTTCGACCTCGTTCAGGATCAGAAAATCGAGGAAGGGCAGCACTGCCTGCACTGACGCCGCATCAAAAGGCGCTGCTGCATAGGCAACCCGCAGGCCCAGATCACGGCCCATACGGGCAGCCTCGGCTTGCAGGCAAGTTTCATTCTGCATCACCAGAATATCGCCCGCGTCCGCTTCAGACAGGGCAATGCCCAGCGCCTGTTCGGGGAGGGCCCGGTTTGCGCCGGGAAACAGGATGATCTGGTTTTCGCCAGCGGTATCCACCGCTATCACCGCGTGCCCGGTGGGTGTGTCCACAGATGCGATATGGCGCGTATCGACCCCGTATTCCATCAGCCGTTCGACGGCCCATGCCCCGTCAGGGCCCACCGCACCGATATGGCTGCACCGGCTGCCGGCGCGGGCCGCTGCAACCGACATATTCGCGCCCTTACCGCCGAGGCCCTTGTCCAGGGAATAAGCGGCCAGTGTTTCACCGGCGGCAGGCAGATGCGGCAGCGCATAGACAAGATCCGCATTGATCGAGCCGAGGTTCCAGATTGCCATGCCGCGTCCCTTTCTGTTTCAGATGCGCCCGCCGCCGGGGCGGCAGGCGCAATTCATTCAACCCACATCACAGGAGGCCAGAACCGCCATGTTTAGGATGTCGTTCGATGTGGAGTTGGTCGAACAGATCTGGATCGGCTTATCGACACCGGACAGGATCGGCCCCAACACAGTGGCGCCGCCCATTTCCTGCATCAGCTTGACCGAGATCGACGCCGAATGGCGGGCCGGCACGATCAGGATATTGGCAGGACCGGTCAGGCGTGAGAAAGGATAGGCCTTTTGCGCATCTGCATTCAACGCCACGTCCACGGCCATTTCGCCTTCGTATTCGAAGTCGACACCGCGCGCATCCAGCACATCGGGGGCCAGATGCATTTTCTCGGCGCGTTCAGACACCGGATAGCCGAAGGTCGAGAAACTGACAAAGGCCACGCGCGGATCAAGCCCCATGTGACGGGCAACCCCGGCCGCACGTTCAGCAATATTGGCCAGATCGTTCTGGTCCGGCCATTCATGCACCAATGTGTCGCCGATCAAAACGATACGGCCCTTGTGCAGCAATGCGGTTACGCCAGCGGCGCCACGGGCAGCATCTGCATCAAATACGTGGTTGATACGATCCAGAACATGGGCCGATTTGCGGGTCGCCCCCGAGACCAGACCATCGCCGTGCCCATGGGCCAGCATCAGCGCCGAGAAGACATGCCGGTCGCGGCCAACCAAACGATGCACGTCCTTCTGGTCAAAACCTTTGCGCTGAAGACGACCGTAGAGGAAGTCTTTGTAAACGTCGAAATGCGCTGTATTGGCGGCATTCACCACCTCCAGCTCGCGCACCGCATCGCCAAGGCCTGCGGTCTCCAGCTTTTCTTTCACATCCTCGTCGCGGCCAACAACAAGCGCCTTGCCAAAGCCGTTACGCTGATAATTCACGGCGGCACGCAACACGCGCGGATCATCGCCTTCAGCAAAGATCATCCGGCTTTGTGCCGAGCGTGCCCGCGCATTCAGACCGCGCAGGATCGAGGCGGTCGGATCCATCCGGCCGCGCAAGGAAAGCTCGTAGGCATCCATGTCGATGATCGGTCGGCGCGCGGCCCCTGTGTCCATGCCAGCCTTGGCAACAGCCGGCGGAATACGGTGGATCAGACGCGGATCAAAAGGGGTCGGGATGATGTAGTCACGACCAAAGGTCAGGTTCTTGCCATAGGCCAGCGCCACCTCGTCCGGCACATCCTCGCGGGCGAGTCCGGCCAGCGCATGGGCGCAGGCGATCTTCATCTCGTCATTGATGGCGCGGGCATGAATATCCAGCGCACCCCGGAACAGGTAGGGGAAGCCGAGGACATTGTTCACCTGGTTGGGATAATCCGAACGGCCAGTGGCCACGATGGCATCGGGGCGAACCTCATGGGCATCTTCCGGGGTGATTTCCGGATCCGGGTTGGCCATGGCAAAGATCACCGGATTGTCAGCCATGCCCATCAACATGTCCTGGGTCAGCGCGCCTTTGACCGACACGCCAAGGAAGACATCCGCGCCCTTCATGGCCTCGTCCAGCGTGCGCAATTCGGTGGCTACGGCATGGGCCGATTTCCACTGGTTCATGCCCGCAGTCCGGCCCTGATAGATCACGCCCTTGGTGTCGCAGACGATGCAATTCTCGTGTTTGGCACCCATGCGTTTCAGCAGTTCGATACAGGCAATGCCCGCCGCGCCAGCGCCGTTGAGGACGATTTTCACATCCTCGATTTTCTTCTTGGAGATATGCAGCGCGTTGATCAGCCCAGCCGCACAGATCACCGCGGTGCCGTGCTGATCATCGTGGAAGACAGGGATATCCATCTCTTCCTTCAGACGCTGTTCGATGATGAAGCATTCCGGCGCCTTGATGTCCTCGAGGTTGATACCACCAAAGGTCGGCCCCATCAGTTTCACCGCATTGATAAAGGCCTCCGGGTCTTCGGTATCCAGCTCGATATCGATGGAGTTCACATCGGCAAAGCGTTTGAACAGAACCGCTTTGCCTTCCATGACCGGCTTTGACCCCAGCGCGCCCAGATTGCCCAGACCCAGCACCGCAGTACCGTTGGAAATCACCGCAACAAGGTTGCCCTTGTTGGTATAATCATACGCCGTTTCCGGGTTGGCCGCGATCGCCTCGCAGGGAACCGCCACGCCGGGAGAATAGGCCAGCGACAGATCCCGCTGCGTTGTCATTGGCACGGTGGCCGAAATCTCGAACTTGCCGGGTGTGGGTTCAAGATGGAAGGCCAGCGCCTCCTCGTTGGTGATCTTCGCTTTGGGCATCTGGGGTCCTCTCCTACTTGCAACCCTCATAGCCCAGCGCACCGCGCCTCTCAATGTGATCTTGGGCGGAAAAGCCGAAAGGATCTTTAGGCAAATTCAACTAAAAGCCGGCGGCATTCGCCATTTTTGCGCCTCATTTCAGTACCCCAACTGCTGCATTTCTTACCTAGGCATTAATCAGCACCTCTGCGGATTTTCGTTTTCTGCAGGGACTACCATATGCGCATGCCAGGACGGCATTTCATAAACGTCGGCCGGGCAACTCCTGTCACCACCAGCCAAGCCGTTATGCAGAAAAGGAAAATTTGAATGACCAGTATCGGCTATAACTCCGGCGCTGCCGTGGCGCTGCACATGCTGGGAGGGACAGTTCAAAAGCGAGAAGAAGTTCAGGACGATATTTCCACCGGCAGGGAGGTGGATAGCGCCAAGGACGCAGCCGCGCTTTGGGCGATCTCTCAAGTCATGGAATCCGACAGTCTTGGATTTGCCGCCATCTCGGACAGTTTGTCGCTGGGTGAGGCCACCGCCACTGTTGCGGCCGCAGGCGCCGAACAGATCGGCGAAATCCTCGTCAGCATGAAAGAGCTGGCAATCACGGCCAGCAGCGGTCCGACGGACTATTCCCGCATCGAAGAACAGATGGCCCTGAAGACCAAGCAGATCGGCTCCATCATCTCCGCGGCCCAGTTCAATGGCGCAAACTTGTTGAGAACCAGCATCGATGGCAATGGCAACACTTCGCTGACTGTCGCCGCCTCGCTTGACCGCAGCGGCACCGGCCCGGCGTCCCTGTCCACCCTGTCCGTCGCCAGCGTCGATTTTGAGGCCAGCCCCAGTTTTGACCTGTCCAACCGGACCACAATCACCGATCAGGCCAGCGCACGCACCGCACTGACAGAAATCCAGGGGTTCCTGGACTATGCAATCAATGGCGCTTCCGCTCTGGGATCCAGTGCAAACCGTCTGTCCGAACAGGAAGATTTCATCACAAGACTGTCGGACACGATGACGCGCGGCATCAGTTCGATGATCGATACTAATATGGAGGAGGCCTCGGCGGTTCTGGCCGCCAAGAAAATTCAGGAACAGCTGGGGGCGATGTCACTGTCGATTGCCAATACCAACCCACAACGGCTGTTGGGCCTGTTCTGACGCAAGCGGCCGGGCCGCTCTCCCGGTCCGGCCGATATCGGGTTTTCCTTGATCCGTCCCCACTGTAAAAGTCATGCGATCAGCACGAGGGACATCGCATGACCGTAACGCCCATGATGGCACAATATCTGGAGATCAAGGCGCAATACCCGGACGCGCTGCTGTTCTACCGGATGGGCGATTTCTACGAGATGTTCTTTCAGGACGCGGTGAACGCCGCCGAGGCGCTGGACATCGCGCTGACCAAACGCGGCAAACACGATGGCGCCGACATCCCCATGTGCGGCGTGCCGGTCCACGCTGCCGAAGGCTATTTGCTGACCTTGATCCGCAAAGGATTTCGCGTCGCCGTCGGTGAACAGCTGGAAAGCCCGGCCGAAGCAAAAAAGCGCGGCTACAAGGCGGTGGTCAAACGCGACGTGGTGCGGCTGGTCACCCCGGGAACGCTCACCGAAGACAGCCTGTTGGAAGCGCGCCGCCACAATTACCTGGTCTCCTATTCCGAGCTGCGCGACGAGGCCGCCCTTGCCTGGGCCGATATCTCCACCGGGGCGTTTCACGTGATGCCGGTGCCCCGCGTGCGCCTGTCGCCCGAACTGGCCCGACTGGCGCCTTCCGAACTGATCGTCGCCGACGGACCGGTTTATGACCAGTGCCGCCCGCTGGCAGATGAGTACAAAATCCCGCTGACCCCGCTTGGCAAAGCCAGCTTTGATAGCACGGCAGCTGAAAAGCGCATCTGCACTCTGTTCAACGTGGGCGCACTGGATGGCTTTGGCAGTTTCACCCGCGCCGAAACTTCCGCCATGGGCGCGCTGATCGATTATCTGGAAATCACTCAAAAGGGCAAACTGCCGCTTCTGCTGCCACCGGTGCAGGAAAGCGGCGACCGTGTGGTGCAGATTGATGCCGCCACCCGCCGCAATCTGGAACTGACCCGCTCGCTTTCCGGCGGCAAGGCTGGCTCACTTTTGTCGGTGGTGGATCGCACCGTCACCCCCGGCGGTGGCCGTCTGCTGGAGCAACGCCTGTCCGCGCCCTCGCGCAGCCTCGATGTAATCCACACCCGGCTCGCAGCTCTGGACCTGGTGGTCGAAGACGATACGCTGGCAAAAGATCTGCGCGACGCCCTGCGCAAAACCCCCGATCTGGACCGCGCGCTGTCGCGTCTGGCGCTGGAGCGCGGCGGCCCGCGCGACCTTGCCGGCATCCGCAATGGTCTGGAACAGGCCGAGGCCATTGCAGGCATGGTCGCGGGCCGTGACCTGCCCGATCTCACCGCCAAAGCAACCGCCAGTCTCTTGGGTTTTGACGATCTTCTGGCCCTGCTCGACGCCGCCCTTGTCGCCGAACCGCCGCTGCTGGCCCGCGATGGCGGCTTCATCGCTGCAGGCTATGATCCGGATCTGGACGAGGCCCGCACCCTGCGCGACGAAGGCCGCTCGGTTATTGCCGCCATGCAAAAGCAATATGCCGAACACACTGGCATCACCGCGCTGAAGATCAAGCACAACAATGTGCTGGGCTATTTCATCGAAACCACCGCCACCCACGCCGACAAGATGCTGTCGCCGCCCCTGTCGGAAACCTACATCCACCGCCAGACCACCGCCAATCAGGTGCGGTTCACCACTGTCGAACTCAGCGAGATCGAAACCCGTATCCTGAACGCCGGCAATCAGGCACTAGAGATTGAAAAGCGTCTCTATGCAAAGCTTTCTGCCGCTATTCTGAGTGCAGCCGCTCCGCTCAATCAGGCGGCGCGCGGGCTGGCAGAGCTGGACCTGATGACCGCCTTGGCTGATCTGGCGCGTGGCGAAGGCTGGCAACGCCCGCAGGTCGACAACTCCCGAGCGTTTCACGTGGAACGTGGCCGCCATCCAGTAGTGGAACAGGCGCTGCGCCAACAGGGTGGCGAAGCCTTCATCGCCAATGACTGCGATCTTTCCGCCAGCGACGGCGCCGCTGTCTGGCTGCTGACCGGTCCCAACATGGCCGGTAAATCAACCTTCCTGCGCCAGAACGCCCTGATTGCGCTGCTCGCCCAAATGGGCAGCTACGTTCCAGCAGACCGCGCCCATATTGGCCTTGTCAGCCAGCTGTTCAGCCGCGTTGGTGCCTCTGATGACTTGGCGCGTGGCCGGTCGACTTTCATGGTCGAAATGGTCGAAACCGCCGCCATCCTCAACCAGGCCGACGATCGCGCGTTGGTGATCCTGGATGAAATTGGCCGCGGCACCGCCACCTATGACGGCCTCTCCATCGCCTGGGCCACGCTGGAACACCTGCACGAGACAAACCGCTCACGCGCATTGTTTGCCACCCACTACCACGAACTTACCCAGCTGGCCGCCAAGCTCCCCGGCGTCGACAACGCCACGGTGACCGTGAAGGAATGGGAGGGTGAGGTGATCTTTTTGCATGAGGTCAAGAAGGGTGCCGCCGACCGCTCTTATGGCGTGCAGGTGGCGCAGCTTGCCGGCCTGCCCGCAACCGTGGTGGCGCGCGCCCGCGACGTGCTGGACATGCTGGAAAAAGGCAGCCGCGAAAGCGGCGCCGGCAAAATCCAGATCGACGACCTGCCGCTTTTTGCCGCCGCCCCTCCCCCCCAAGCACCAAAGTCCGCAGGCCCCAGCCCGGCCGAAGCACTGCTGGCAGAAATCCACCCCGATGATCTCACCCCGCGCGAGGCACTGGAAGCGCTCTACAAGTTGAAAGACGCTTCAAAGTAGACAAAGGCGGCCATTAACCGGCCGCCCTTTCCTCTTGCTCCAAATATCCCCGCCGGAGGCAGCACCCGCGAGGGTGCTCCCCTACCAGCTGCCGCTGGCGCCACCGCCCGAGGAAGAACCACCGCCAAAGGAGCTGCTCGAGGATGAACTCTTGGATTTCTTAGGAATGATCCGCGTTGCCGAAAAGCTGTCGCTGCAATGATGGCAATGGTAATCAATCCGTTTCAACCCGGTTGAACTGGTTGTGGCGTGGGTCAGCACCGTCGTATCGCCTTGCAACGTCCTGTATCCACAGCTCCGACAGGCCCCCATTCGCGAAAACCAGCCCTTATAGCCTTCGACCGTCACATGATTGCAGTCCGGGCAATCCCAAACATCGTAGTCCTTGCTTTTCAGCCGCTCTTCGACCCGTTGGCCGCTGTCCAGATAGGCATCATCCATGGCTTCACTCAGCCGGATCATCCGGCTTCCGTCCACCGGGCAGTGGCGCGGGCTGCTGCGAAACCACAAGCGGCCTGCGGCCACCAACGACAGTCCGGCAGCCGAAATTGATGCAAGGATCATCATGGAATTGTCCAACGCAAACTGCTCAAACCTGTGCCAGATCCGGGCCCAACCTCTCAGAATTTTTGGATCAGACCCTTCTACCGCTGATCCGCCGCTGGTCAGGTCGCGAATAACTGCATCCGCCCCGTTTAAGATTCCCGCGGCATAGCGATCGTTGCGGAATTCGGGCAGGATCTCATTGTCGATGATCCGCTGCATTGGCGTATTTTTGGTATTGCCATAGCCGCTGCCCACTTCGATCCGCATCTTCCGGTCCTGGCGTGCCACGAGCAGCATCACACCATCATTGCGCTGTGCATCGCCAATGCCCCAGTGATTGAACAATCCAGTGGCAAAGGGTTCAATCGCACCGGTGTGACCATGATCCGCCATCCGGCTGATCGTCACCACGGTAAACTCAATACCGTGAACGTCGCGAAGCGTCTTCAGCTTCTCTCGCAATTCATCCGCCTGCTGCGACGCAAGCAGCCCGGCAAAATCATTGACGTAGATTTCCCGGTAATCGGGATAGTCTGCCGCCTGCATCGGACCACAAAAAAGCGCGGTCATCAGAGCCGCGGAAATAAGTTGAAATAGTCTGGTCAAAATAAAAAGCTCCCGGAATTCCGGGAGCTTTTTAACACACAACCTTACGGTTGTTTAGGCCGGTGTAGATGACACCCCAACCTGCGCCGGGCGCAGCAGGCGGTCGTGGATCATGAAGCCTTCGGCAGACACCTGTATGATGTCTCCGGCCTTGGTGCCGGGCACCGGGGCCTCAAACATCGCTTCGTGTTCCTGTGGATCAAAGCGGTCGCCAACCTCAGGCGTGATCACCCGGATGCCGTGCTTTTCAAACACACCGCGCAGGGCGCGCATGGTCAGCTCAACACCTTCAATCAGCGCGGCCGAAACCTCGCGCTGTTCGTCTGTTGCCGCCTCAAGCGCGCGTTTCATGTTGTCGTAAACCGGCAGCATGTCGCGGGCCAGTTTTGATCCACCATAGTTTTCCGCATCACGCCGTGCCTTGTCGCCGCGCTTGCGGGCGTTCTCAGCATCCGCCAGGGCACGCATAAAGCGGTCCTTATACTGGTCACGCTCGGCCCGCAGGGAGTCCAGCTCCAGCTCAGCGTCGTCAATTTCAGCCATGTCTTCGGCAAATGCCTCGGCCTCGGCAGTTTCGATGTCGTCCAGAAACTCTTCGTTTTTGGGCTCAGCCATAATTCACCTCTAGCTCCGGTCGGAAAGCAGTTTCCCGACCAGTTGTGCCGTGTAATCCACAATCGGCACAATCCGTCCGTAGTTAAGGCGCGTGGGGCCGATGACACCCACCGCGCCGATGATCTTTCGATCAGCGTTCATATAGGGAGACACCACCAGAGAGGAACCCGAAAGTGAGAAAAGTTTGTTCTCTGAGCCGATAAAAATGCGCACACCGTCGCCTTCCTCGGTCAGTTCCAGAAATTCGGCAATGTCCCGCTTGCGCTCAAGGTCGTCAAACAGGCTGCGAATGCGCTCCAGCTCCTCGACGCCCTCACCGTCGCCCAAAAGATTCGCCCGGCCCCGCACGATCAGACGCGCATGATCCTCGCCCTCATCCTCCCAGGCAGCCAGCCCGCTTTCGATCATCGAATGGGCCAGCGTGTCGATCTCCTGGCGGCGCGCGGCAATTTCCTTTTTCATCATGCCCTGCACGTTGCTCAGCGTGCGCCCCTCGACCAGTGCGTTGAGGAAATTGGCGGCCTCGCGCATCGAGGATGGTGTCTGTCCCGGTGGCGGCGTGAAAATGCGGTTCTCGACGTGGCCATCCGAAAACACCAAAACCACCAAAGCGCGGTCATGCGCCAGAGAGACAAATTCGATATGGCGGATTTCAGCCTCGTGCTTGGGCGTCAAAACCAGCGAGGCCCCATGGGTGACCCCGGACAAAGCCGACCCAACCCGGTCCAGCATCCCGCCCACATCAGCGGTATTGCTGCCCAGTGTAGCATCGATCTTCTCGCGGTCGGTGGCGCCCAGATCGCCCACTTCCAGCAGCCCGTCAACAAACATCCGCAGACCCATCTGGGTGGGAATACGTCCGGCGCTGATATGCGGGCTGTCCAGCAGGCCAAGAAATTCAAGATCCTGCATCACATTGCGGATCGTTGCGGCGCTGACCTTTTCGTTCAGCGTGCGGGTCAGCGTGCGACTGCCGACCGGATCACCATTGTCCAGATAGCTTTCCACCACCGCGCGAAACACCTCGCGCGAGCGGTCGTTCATGTCATCAAGGATCTTACTGCTGTCGCTCATGCTCTCACCGGCGCTGATCTTAGGCCATTTGCCGCCCCTTTGTCATTAAAGAGCCTTCACCGGAAAGGTCAATCAGGCTTGCCCCATTCGCCGGGCAGGTCTATCCCGACAACAAGCCAATCAAAGGATATCAATCATGCGCCCTTCCGGACGAGCCCTGAATGAAATGCGCGCCGTGTCGATCGAGACCGGCTTTACCAAACACGCCGAAGGCTCCTGCCTGATCAAGATGGGCGAGACCCACGTTCTGTGCACCGCCACCATCGAAGACCGGGTGCCGAAATTCATCAAAGGTTCGGGCCTGGGCTGGGTCACGGCCGAATACGGCATGCTGCCCCGCGCCACCAACACCCGGATGCGCCGCGAGGCCGCTGCCGGCAAGCAAGGCGGCCGCACCGTTGAAATCCAGCGTCTGATCGGTCGCGCCCTGCGTGCCGGCGTGGACCGCGCCGCCCTGGGTGAGCGTCAGATCACCGTCGACTGTGACGTGCTGCAGGCCGATGGTGGCACCCGCTGTGCGTCGATCACCGGCGGCTGGGTTGCGCTGCGCCTTGCGGTGAACAAGCTGATGAAAACCGGCGACGTCAAAATGGACCCGCTGGTTGATCCCGTTGCCGCCGTATCCTGCGGCATCTATGCCGGCCAGCCGCTGCTGGATCTGGACTACCCGGAAGATTCCGAGGCCGGCGTTGATGGCAACTTCATCATGACCGGATCGGGCAAGCTGATCGAAGTACAGATGTCCGCCGAAGGCTCTGTCTTCAGCCGCGACCAGATGAACCAGCTGATGGATCTGGCCGAAAAAGGTGTGGGCGAGCTGGCCGAAATGCAGAAGGCCGCCTGCGCATGACCCGCAAGTTCGAGGGTGGCAAGCTGGTGCTTGCCACTCACAACAAGGGCAAGCTGGAGGAGATGGTGCATCTCCTCTCTCCCTTTGGGGCCGAGGTTGTTGGCGCAGCCGAGATGAACCTGGCCGAGCCGGAAGAGACCGAAGACACCTTTGTCGGCAATGCCCGCATCAAGGCCCATGCCGCGGCCAAGGCCACCGGCCTGCCCGCGCTGTCAGATGATTCCGGCATCACCATCGACGCATTGGGGGGCGCGCCCGGTGTCTATACCGCCGATTGGGCCGAAACCGGAGATGGGCGTGACTTCATGATGGCCATGACCCGTGCCAATACCGAACTGGACGCACTGAACGCCCCCCAGCCCCGCACAGCGCAGTTTCGCTGCACGTTGGTCATGGCATGGCCCGATGGTCACGACGAAGTTTTCGAAGGCGTGATGCCCGGCCAGTTGGTCTGGCCGATCCGTGGCGCCGATGGCTTTGGCTATGATCCGATGTTCCAGCCCGACGGGCATGATCAGACCTGCGCCGAAATGGACCGCTGGGAAAAGAACAAGATCAGCCACCGCGGCCGTGCTGTGCGCGCCTTTGTGACGGGCTGCTTCGGTGGATGACTGGCGCAACGGGGGCTTTGGCCTCTATGTGCATTGGCCCTTTTGTCAGGCCAAATGCCCCTATTGCGACTTCAACAGCCATGTCACCGCCAATATAGACCAGAAGATATGGGTTAGAGCCTATCTGAGAGAGCTTGAGCGCATCGCGCAAGAGGTTCCGGGCCGGGTTTTGAACTCCATCTTCTTTGGCGGCGGCACGCCGTCGCTGATGCATCCGGATACGGTTGCAGCTGTGATCGAGGCCGCCCGCAGCCACTGGCCCTTTGCCAATGACATCGAGATTACCCTGGAGGCCAACCCCGGTTCAGTTGAGGCCGGGCGCTTTGCAGGTTACCGCGACGGCGGCGTCAACCGCATCTCGATGGGCATTCAGGCGCTGAACGACGGAGATCTGCGCCGGCTGGGCCGCATCCACAGCGTTGCCGAAGCCCGTTCTGCCTTTGACGTCGCCCGCGACTGTTTCAAACGGGTCAGCTTTGATCTGATCTATGCCCGTCAGGGCCAAACACTGGAGGCCTGGCGGCAGGAGCTTTCCGAGGCGCTGTCGATGGCGATCGACCACCTGTCGCTCTATCAGCTGACGATCGAGGACGGCACCGCCTTTGGTGACCGCTATGCCCGTGGCAAACTTCGCAATCTGCCCACCGAAGACACCTCTGCCGACATGTATCTGGTCACCCAGGAGGTCACTGCTGCCCATGGAATGCCGGGCTACGAGATTTCCAATCACGCCCGCCCCGGCGCTGAGTCCCTGCACAATCTGGTCTATTGGCGTTACGGCGACTACGTCGGCATCGGCCCCGGCGCCCACGGGCGGCTAACCCTTAACGGGATCCGCTATGCCACCGAATGTCATCTCGCACCGGGCGCATGGCTAGACGCCGTCTCCAAGGGAAATGGGGAATCGCTGCGCAGCGCCCTGACAAGTCAAGATGCAGCCGTAGAACAGCTGATGATGGGGATGCGACTCAGCCAAGGGCTAAATATGGCCCGATTCGAGTCTCTTTCCGGCAATAGAATCGATTCGAACCGGCTGTCACACCTGCAGGAACTTGGCATGGTGACAGTATCTGGCACAACACTTGCCGCCACCGATCAGGGCCGCGCTGTCCTGAATGCGGTGCTGCGTGAACTATTGATGGATTGATATGATGCGATATTTGTTTGCCGGACTGGGTCTTCTCTGCGTCGCATTGGCCGTCGTTGGCATCGTTCTTCCGCTTCTGCCCACGGTGCCCTTCCTGCTCCTCGCGGCATTTTTCTTCGCCCAATCTTCTGAACGGCTGCACAACTGGATTCTCGAACACAACATCTTCGGCCCGATGATCAGCGATTGGCAAAGCTCCGGGTCAATCCGACCACGCGCAAAAAAGGCGGCAACCTTGTCGATTGCCGCCGTGTTTGGTTTGTCATTGATCCTTGGCGCGCCAACCACTGTATTGATCATTCAATCGGTGGTGCTGTCCTGCGTGCTGATCTTTATCTGGACCCGCCCTAACGGCTGAGAATGCCGCACAGCTCGTCCAGCTGATCCAGAGACTTATAGGAAATCGTGATCGATCCGTTTTCCGCGCCAGCCTGATGATCAATGGAGACTTTCATCTGCAACATCGCCGACAGATCGCCTTCCAAGGCAATTGTATCAGCATCCTTATCACGCGACGCCCGCGGTTTTGCAGCCGGCTTGGCTGTATCTCCTGCCGCAGACTTCTTTACCAGTGCCTCGGTCGCGCGCACGGACAGGCCGCTTTTCACAATCTTCTGCGCAATCTCTGAGGCATTGTCCGTGGTAATAAGTGCCCGCGCATGGCCCGCAGACAGTTTCCGCTCATTCACCAGGTTCTGAACATCCTCCGGCAAATGCAGAAGACGCACCAGGTTGGCGATATGGCTGCGGCTTTTACCAAGCGCTTCGGCCATGCGTTCCTGTGTATGGCCAAAGCGATCCATCAGCATTTTATAGCTTTGCGCCTCTTCCAGCGCATTCAGATCCGACCGCTGAATGTTTTCAATCAGCGCGACTTCCAGAACCTCGACATCCGAATACTCACGGATGATGACAGGAATTTCATGCAGCTGCGCCGCTTGCGAGGCTCGCCAGCGGCGTTCACCGGCAACGATCTCATACATGCCGCCATCGCGCGGCCGCACGATCAGCGGCTGAATGACGCCTTTTTCCTTAACCGAGGCCGTAAGATCATCCAGATCTTCCTGCAAGAACTGGCGGCGCGGCTGATCCGGGTTGGCGATCACCTTTTCTATCGGCACCATCATATCCGGCCGACGCGGGGCGGATGCACCCTCGCGCGGTGACGACAGCGCCTCAGGGGCCACATCGGCCATCAATGCCGACAATCCACGGCCCAACCCGCGCGGTTTCGTCTTCTTTTCTGCCATGTCTGCTCTCCCCTTTAGGCGGCCAGGGTTTGATTTTTCGCGATCAACTCGTCAGCAAGGGCCAAATATGCCTTGGCCCCCTGCGACTGCGGATCATATTGCAAGACCGGAAGCGCATAAGACGGCGCCTCGCTGACCCGAACATTGCGCGGGATTTTTGTGTCAAACACCAGATCGCCCAGATTGTCGCGCGCATCCTGCTCGACCTGCTGGGAGAGGTTGTTGCGCCTGTCGTACATTGTCAGAACGATTCCTTCGATTCGCAGCTGGGGATTCGCCGATTGGCGCACCTCGCGAATCGTCAGCATCAATTGGGACACCCCTTCCAATGCAAAGAACTCACTCTGCAGCGGTATAAGAACAGAATGCGCAGCAATCATCGCATTGACCGTCAACAGGTTCAGCGATGGCGGGCAATCGATCAGTACATAGTCCCAAGCATAGGCATCCATCGCCGTCTGGCGAAGCGCGTCATGCAGGAGAAAACTCCGCTTTTCATTGGAAATCAGTTCAATATCCGCAGAGCTGAGGTCAACGGTCGCCGGAATAATGCTCAGATTATCGATCTCGGTCTCGCGCACCACTTCGCTCAGCGGCGCATCGTCAATCAAAAGGTCGTAGACCGTGGTATCACGATCCGCAGCATCAATACCCAAACCGGTTGAGGCATTTCCCTGCGGATCCAGATCCACCACCAGAACCCGCATTCCCGCATCTACCAAGCTGGCAGCCAGGTTGATCGCCGTTGTTGTCTTGCCAACTCCGCCCTTTTGATTGGCTACCGCAATAATTCGGGGTCCAGAAGGGCGAGAAAGATCAGACACGCAAGATTCCTTTGAGCTTTAGAACTACAGCATCGGGGTCTGTCCGACTAATAATCGGTTCAGCATCAAAACGCCAATGCTGGAGAGAGTTATCCACTTCTTTTTTCCAGCTCGCCCCTTTTGGGAACAATGCGGTCCCTTCCGGTTTCAAATGCTGTTCAGAAAATTCAAGAAGCATAGGCAGATCTGCCAAGGCCCGCGCCGACAAAACATCAGCATTCTGAGGTTCCGCCTGCTCAATTCGCTTGCTCAGAACTGTGATTTTCACCCCACACTCCCGCGCTGCCGCACGCAGAAAGGCGGATTTTCTTTGATCGCTTTCAATCAGCGTTACCGAAAGCTCCGGTGCTTCCTCTGCAGCCAGCGCCGCAATCACCAATCCGGGAAAGCCGCCGCCGCTGCCAATATCAACCCATTTTCCCTTGGGTGAGTCGATGCACCGAAAAACCTGGACTGAATCCAGGATATGCCGCGTCCACAGATCAGCCAGACTGTTGCGCGACACCAGATTGATCTTGGGATTCCACTTCCGGAGAACCGCGTCATATGCCTCCAGACGCTCCACTGTTTCACGTGAAACATTTAGATCGGACAGCAATTCAGTTGGTGTCACGCGCTCTTCTCCGCTGATTGACGACGTAAACGGGCAAGGATCAAGGCCAGTGCTGCCGGCGTCATCCCTTCTATCCGTGCAGCTTGCGCCAATGTTTCCGGCCGTGCGGCCGTCAACTTGCTCTGCAATTCATTCGAAAGCCCATTGACCTCCGGATAGATGAAATCACTGGGTATTTTATACCCTTCATCGCGTTTCATTGCAGAAATCTCTCTCTGCTGGCGGGCGATGTAATTTGCATAGAGCGCATCGCGCTCCAGCTGACGGCGCGTTTCATCATCGGTGTCCGAAAGACCGTCAAACAATGGCAGCAAGTCTTCAAAACACACATCCGGAAAAGCAAGAACATCCAGGCCAGTTCGCCGGGTGCCATCCTGATTGATTCGAATTCCCGATTCCAAAATCTGCTTTGGTGTGAAAGTCTCCTGTGACAACACATCCCGCGCCGATGTCAGCCGGTCCATTTTGTCACCAAACGCCCGATCCCGCTCCGCTTCAGCACAGCCCAGTTCCAGCGCCAGTGGAGTCAAACGCTGGTCTGCATTGTCAGCCCGAAGCGAAAGCCGAAACTCCGCCCGTGACGTAAACATGCGATAGGGTTCCGCAACACCATTGGTGGTAAGATCGTCGATCATCACACCGATATAGCTGTTGGATCTGCTAAAGGCTGCGGGCGCCCTGCCCTGACATTCAAGCGCAGCATTCAAGCCAGCCACCAAACCCTGCGCGGCGGCCTCCTCATATCCTGTTGTGCCATTGATTTGACCCGCCAGATATAGCCCAGGCACATCCTTCAGGGCCAGTTCCAGGCTCAATGCCCGCGGATCAACGTAATCATATTCAATGGCATATCCAGGCTGAAGGATCACAGCCTTCTCCAGTCCGAAGATGGAGTGCACATAGTCCTCTTGCACGTCCTGCGGAAGGCTGGTGGAAATCCCATTTGGATAGACCGTGTGATCGGTTGCACCTTCGGGCTCCAAAAAGATCTGATGAGAGGTCTTATCGGCAAAGCGAACGATCTTGTCCTCGATCGAGGGGCAGTATCTGGGGCCCACACCATCAATATGGCCGCCGTACATCGCAGAGCGATCCAGATTGTCGCGAATGATATGATGGGTCTTTTCATTCGTGTGGGTGATCCCACAGGAGATTTGCGGCGCATGGACCGATTTCGACAGAAAGGAAAAGAGAACCGGATCGTCGTCACCCGGCTGAACGTCAAGATCCGCCCAGTTTATGGTTCGCCCATCCAGCCTTGGTGGAGTACCGGTTTTGAGACGCCCAAGAGGCAGATTGAAGGAGTCCAGCCGCTCGGCCAGCTTAATGGATGGGCGATCCCCCATCCGACCGCCAGGTCGCGAGACATCGCCGATATGAATGACACCGCGCAAAAAAGTGCCGGAAGTGAGGATGACCTTCTGACTGGAAATTTCACTCCCGTCGGCCAAAGTGACGCCGGCAACGGTATTGCCCTGCATTAAAAAGTCTGCAACTTCACCTTCGATGATATCGAGATTTTCCTGCGTTTCAGTCGCGGCCAGCATTTCCCGGCGATAGATCGCCCGGTCTGCCTGCGCTCGTGGACCCTGCACCGCCGGGCCTTTGCGTCGGTTGAGAAGACGAAACTGGATACCGGCAAGGTCAGAGACCCGCCCCATGATCCCATCCATGGCATCGATCTCTCGGACCAAATGCCCCTTGCCAAGACCACCTATAGCGGGGTTGCAGGACATGACCCCAATATCTGCGCGTTTCAGGGTGATCAGCGCCGTGCGAACACCCATGCGGGCGGCGGCATGGGCCGCTTCGGTGCCGGCATGGCCGCCACCCACTACAATCACGTCATAAGCCGGATGTTTCACGTGAAACACTCCTCATTTTCCAAGGCAGAAGCTGGAGAAGATCTCATCCAATAGGGTTTCAACACCAACACGCCCAACCAACATCTCCAACGAGCGGATGGCAGAACGCATGTCTTCTGCTGCAATATCATAGAATTCAGATCCACGCAGCAGGATCTCCTGCGCGGCTGACAGGCTGGCAAGGGCCGCTTGCATGGCGTCCCGATGGCGCGCACGGGTGGCGATTCCCGCCTGTGCGGAGCGGGTCTTCAGGACCTGGCCAACGCGGTCAACAAGCAGATCAACCCCTTGCCCAGTCTTACCGGATACGGAGCCGTCGGCATTCTTCCGAGTATCTGCCTTGGGCAGCATACGAATGTCGCCGGCGCGCATGGGAACGTCCAGGTGCTCGTCATTTTCTGCGAGGAAGACACGAAGATCGGCCTGCTCCGCCCGTTTTCGCGCCAATGCAATGCCAATGCCTTCGACGTGATCATCGGTTTCGCGCAGGCCGGCAGTGTCCAGCAAGGTGACTGGTAGACCCGCGAGATCCATCTGGACCTCAATCACATCGCGGGTGGTGCCGGCGTATTCTGACGTAATCGCCGCCTCGCGGCCCGCTAAAGCATTGAGAAGAGTTGATTTTCCTACATTCGGCGCGCCGATAATTGCAACTTCGAAACCGCTGCGAATACGTTCGGCTATCTTCACCCCATCGGTTTCGCGTTGCAGATCAGCCTGCACGCCGGCCAGAAGCGCGGTGACTTCGGGGGTGACGTCAACCGGAACATCTTCATCCGCAAAATCAATGGTGACTTCGATCAGAGAGGCAGCACGGATCAGATCAACCCGCCAGCGTTCTGCCAGCGTTCCCAGCCCGCCGGCAAGGATCACCTGCGCCTGTTTGCGCTGTGCTTCGGTTTCGGCATCGATCAAATCGGCCAGACCTTCAACCTGTGCCAGATCGAGATTACCGTTTTCCAGGGCGCGTCGGGTGAATTCACCCGGTTCCGCCATCCGCAGACCATCAATACGACCAAGTGCATCTAGCACGGCCGTTACGACAGCCGTGCTACCATGTGTTTGAAATTCAACGGTATTTTCGCCAGTAAAACTGTTGGGAGCGGAAAAAGTCAGGACCAGCGCTTCATCCAGCTGGCCCCCCTCTTCATCCCGCAGCACCCGCAATGTGGTGCCCCGCGCCGGCAAGGGCTGGTTGCACAGGCGCGATCCCGCTTCCAGCGCTTGCGGGCCGGAAACACGGATCACAGCCACCCCGGCTTTGCCCTGGGCGGTCGCTAGCGCAAAAATCGTATCCATGAGGCGGCCCCTTTGCCTGCCCTTAGGTGTTCATCGAGTCGAAGAAGTCACCGTTGGATTTGGTCTGCTTCAGCTTCGACAACAGGAATTCAACCGCATCTGTGGTGCCCATCGGGTTGAGGATACGGCGCAGCACAAAGGTCTTGGCCAGATCGCCCTTTTCGATCAGCAGGTCTTCCTTACGGGTGCCGGATTTGAGGATGTCGATGGCCGGGAAGACGCGCTTATCGGCAATCTTGCGATCCAGAACCAGTTCCGAGTTACCGGTGCCTTTGAATTCTTCGAAGATGACTTCGTCCATACGCGAACCGGTGTCGATCAGCGCAGTTGCGATGATGGTGAGCGATCCACCCTCTTCGATGTTCCGTGCTGCACCAAAGAAACGCTTGGGGCGCTGCAGGGCGTTGGCGTCCACACCACCGGTCAGAACCTTACCTGACGAGGGTACAACGGTGTTAAACGCCCTACCAAGTCTGGTGATCGAATCGAGCAGAATCACCACATCTCGTTTATGTTCAACCAGACGTTTGGCTTTTTCGATGACCATTTCAGAGACCGCCACGTGACGGGTTGCCGGTTCATCGAAGGTCGAGGAAACAACTTCGCCCTTCACAGAGCGCTGCATGTCGGTAACTTCTTCCGGGCGTTCGTCGATCAGAAGAACGATCAGATAACACTCAGGATGGTTCTTTTCGATCGAGTTGGCGATGTTTTGCAGGATCACGGTCTTACCGGTCCGCGGCGGCGCCACGATCAGCGAACGCTGGCCTTTACCGATCGGGGCCACCAGATCGATCACACGGGCGGTCTTGTCCTTGATGGTGGGGTCTTCGACCTCCATCTTCAGACGCTCATCCGGGTAGAGCGGCGTGAGGTTGTCAAAGGCGATCTTGTGGCGGGCTTTTTCGGGATCCTCGAAGTTGATCAGGGTGACCGTGGTGAGGGCGAAATAGCGCTCTGTCTCATTGGGGGCCTTGATCACACCGTCGATGGTGTCACCGGTGCGCAGAGAGTGCTGACGGATCATGTCGGGCGAGACATAGATGTCATCGGGGCCCGGCAGGTAGTTTGCTTCCGGAGAGCGCAGGAAACCAAAGCCGTCCTGCAGCACTTCCAGCACACCATCACCGGAGATTTCCCAGCCCTCATCCGCGCGTTCACGCAGAATTTGGAACATCATCTCGCCTTTGCGCATGGTAGAGGCGTTTTCGATCTCCAGCTCTTCTGCCATCGCCAGAAGGGCTTTGGGGCTTTTCGCCTTCAGATCGGCAAGATTCAGGGTTTCATCGGTCATGAAAATACGGCCTTTTGCCCCCAAATGCGGGGTGCGGTGTCATGTGGTTATGGAAGACACGGATGATGCCCGGACGGGCCCGTTGCGCGATTACATAAGGGGCCGGCCTGCCCGAGTCAAATCCCCCTCAGAATTTGAACACCACAGAGACCACAATAAGCACCATGAGGAGCGTTGGGACCTCATTCATCATCCGGTACTGGCGACCGGTCAATCGGTTCTCAGCGGCGCTGAAATCGCGGCTACGCGCCCCGAGCCAATGATGAAAGCCGGTCATCCCGATCACCGAAGCGCCTTTGAGCCATGGCCAGACGTAAGACCAATCCACGATCCCCGGTGTAAACACCATGATCAGCCCTGCCCCCCAGGCGACAAACATCGCTGGGCGCATGATATAGCGCAGCAGCTTATGCTCCATGGTCAGGAAGATCGGCAAAGCCCCTTCTACATTCTCAGCTTGCTCCACGTGATACACAAACAGACGTGGCAAATAGAAAAGCCCTGCCATCCAGCTGAGAACCGCCATGATGTGCAGCGACTTGGCATAGGGGTAAAGTGTGAAGAGCAGATCGCTCAGGTCCATGGGCTGGGTACTCCGGGAAAGTTTGGGGTCCTTATAAAATAAGAAAGAAAGAATAAGGATGATGTTTTTGTAGGGCAGGTGGTTTTTCGTGGATAAGTGAGTCCCCCACGCGGTTATCCACCCAGTGGAAAAGCCGGCCAAAGGTTTGGGATGTTTCTTGTTGGCAAATCACAAATCCCTTTTAATACTGTGCGTTAACAAAATATTTACCGAGGTTAACATGGGGATAACAGGTGGGGGAATCGCGGATGGCTCAGTTATCCACGGTTTCAAAGTTATCCTCCTCCACCGAGGGCGAATCTGCCGGCTGAATCCCGAGATTTAGGAGTAACCCCCAGATTGGCATTTTGCCCCGGATTCCATACAAACCATTCAAGAACGATCAGACGGTTATCCGAGGGGTTTTCCACATGTCTGCCCACATCATCCTGGCGTCAGGATCCGAGATCCGCGCGCAGCTGTTGCGCAATGCAGGCGTGCCCATTGATATACGGCCCGCCCGTGTTGACGAAGAGACGCTGAAGGCAGGGCTCTTGGCCGAAGGGGCCTCTCCCTGGGATATTGCTGACGCGCTAGCCGAGCTGAAGGCGCAGAAAATGGCGATGAAGAACCCCGCATCTTATGTGCTGGGCTGTGATCAGGTGCTGGAATTCGACGGCGGGCTGCTGTCCAAGCCGGAAAATGCGGCAGAGGCTTTTGATCAGCTGAAGGCGATGCGCGGGAAACGTCACAAACTGCTGTCTGCCGCTGTCCTATATAAGGAGGGCGAACCGGTTTGGCGCCACGTCGGTCAGGTGCGTCTTCGGATGAAGATGTCGTCGGATACCTATTTGCGATCTTATGTGGAGCGCAATTGGGACAGTATCCGCCACGCGGTTGGCGGTTATAAGCTGGAGGAAGAAGGGGTGCGCCTCTTTGCCTCCATCGAGGGTGACTACTTTAATGTTTTGGGTTTGCCGCTGTTAGAGCTATTGAATTATTTGGCACTTCAGGGAGTGATTGAACAATGAGCGAGGTAAGAATACCGCTCGCAGGGGTCATCGGATGTCCGGTGGCGCAGTCGAAATCGCCGCAGCTACAGCGGCATTGGCTGAATACTTACGGAATTCAGGGGCACTATGTGCCGTTGCACGTGGAGCCGGGAAACCTGGAAGCGGTGGTGCGGATGCTGCCATCCATGGGTTTTGTGGGGGCCAATGTGACGCTTCCGCATAAGGAAAACGTGCTGGCACTGGCCGATCAGGTGACGGATCGTGCCACATTGATTGGTGCGGCCAATACGCTGACCTTCCGCAAGGATGGCTCGATCATGGCCGATAACACAGATGGCTACGGGTTTATCACCAACCTGCATCAGGGCGCACCGGACTGGGATCCAACTGCGGGCCCGGCAGTGGTTCTGGGCGCTGGCGGCGCCTGCCGTGCGGTTGTGGCCTCGCTGATCGAAGCAGGCGTGCCGGAAATCATTCTGTCCAACCGGACCCGCGGTCGCGCTGATCAGCTGCGCGAGGATTTTGGCGCCCGTATTCGCGTCGTTGAATGGGTTCAGGCCGGTAATGCGGTGGAAGAGGCAGCGCTGCTGGTCAATACCACCTCGCTGGGCATGGTTGGCAAACCGCGCCTGCGGGTGCCGCTGGACGGCCTGCGGTCTGATGCCGTGGTGACCGATCTGATCTACGCACCGCTGAAGACGGATATGCTGGCCTATGCCGAGGAAATCGGCTGCACCGTGGTCGACGGGTTGGGGATGCTGCTGCATCAGGCGGTTCCTGGCTTTGAACGCTGGTTCGGCCAGCGCCCCGAGGTGGACAACGCTACACGGGCGGCGGCACTCAGATGAGTTTCAGCCTCGGTCTCACCGGGTCGATCGGGATGGGCAAATCCACCACGGCGCAGCTGTTTGCCGATGCGGGCTGTGCGGTTTGGGATGCGGATGCTGCAGTTCACCGGTTGTATGGTTCTGGTGGGGCCGCGGTTGCACCGATGGCAGCCGCCTTTCCTGCCGCGATCGAAGATGGCGCTGTCAGCCGGGTTGCCCTGAAGCAGATCATCAGCGCCGATCCTTCTGCCCTGAAACGGATCGAAGCCATTGTGCATCCGCTGGTCTTTGCCGATCGCGCAGCGTTTCGAGCCTCGGCGACGGCTGATATCCTCGTGTTTGACATCCCGCTGTTGTATGAGGCCGGCGGCGTCGAAGAGATGGACGCGGTGGCTTGCGTTCTGGTCTCGCCAGAGCTGCAGGAAGCGCGGGTTATGGAGCGGGGCACAATGACGCAGGCGCAGTTTCTGGCCATCCGCGCCAAACAGTTGCCAGCCGAAGAAAAGGCCGCCCGCGCCGATTATGTGATCGAGACGGAGACGCTGGACCACGCCAAGGCACAGGTCGCGGCGGTTCTGGCGGATATCAGAAGGAAGATGACCCATGCGTGAGATCGTGCTCGATACGGAAACCACCGGATTTGACCCTTTCTCGGGCGACCGTATCGTTGAGATCGGCGCGGTGGAACTTTATAACCACATGCCCACCGGCGAGACCTACCACGTCTATATCAACCCCGAACGGGGCATGCCGGACGAGGCCTTTGGCGTGCATGGGATTGGCCCGGATCTGCTGAACAACCCGCGCCCGGCGGAAAAGGGCGAGGTGACGTTGAAGGACAAGCCGGTTTTTGCCCGTGTTGGTCAGGGGTTTCTGGATTTTGTCCGTGATTCACAGATGGTCATCCACAACGCCAGCTTTGACATGAAGTTCCTCAATGCCGAATTGAAGTGGATGAACCTGCCGCAACTGCCAATGGATCAGGCGATCGACACGCTGGCCATGGCGCGCAAGAAATTTCCTGGTGCGCCGGCCACACTGGATGCGCTCTGCCGCCGGTTCAGCATCGACAATTCCAACCGGGTGCTGCACGGCGCGCTTCTTGACTCTGAAATTCTGGCTGAGGTCTATCTGGAGCTGATCGGCGGCCGCCAGCCGGATTTCGGATTGGCCACTGCATCCGCTGGAGGTGCAACCGGATCGGCAGAAGACTGGCGCCCGCAGGCGCGTCCGAATCCCCTGCCCGCCCGGCTCACCGCCGAAGAGCAGCAGGCCCATGATGATTTTGTCGAAAAAATGGGAGACGCGGCGCTCTGGAAAGCCTGAGCGCCCGTTTCACCAAATTTCATGCGGGCAATGGATGCCCTTGTGATTGGCTGGCGCCATCGCAGATTTCGGACCAGGCGGGTTTTTCCACGACAAATTCATGAAACTGGTTCCGTGTGGTGATCGCGCTGTCCAGCGCATTGGCGGCAATTGGAAAACTCTCTTCATCGGACAGGATTTCCCCCAGCGATGAGCCGCAGATTTTGCAAAAGCAGCGCCCATATTGATAGGGGGCTGACGGCTGGTACAGCGCGACATGTTCTTTGCCCGAAATCCAGCTGAGCATGTCCCGCTTGATAAAAACGATGGTGCTTGCGCCGGCTTTTCGGCAGCGGCTGCAATGGCAGGTGCCCATCATCTTGGGTTCAGCCGACAATTCAAACTGAACCGCTGTGCAGCAACAGCTTCCCTTAATCATTTCACATGTTCTCCGGCACAAATTTCCATGAGAACATTAAGTGAACAAAGTTAGATAATCAATGCGGTTCCAAACAAAAAGCCGCCGGAAATACCGACGGCTTTGTGTTGTGATATTGCAGGTATTTACTGCTGCGGTGCGGCGGCGGCTTCGGCCTGACGGCGGGCCAGTTCGCTGCGGTAAATCGCCACGAAATCGATATTGTCCAGGTTCAGCGGCGGGAAGCCACCGTCGCGGGTCACATCCGAAACGATGCGGCGCAGGAAGGGGAACAGCATCCGCGGGCATTCGATCAGCAGGAAGGGGTGCATCTGGTCTTCGGGCACGCCGGAGATGTTGAAGATGCCGGCATATTCCAGCTCAAGCACGAACAGAACGCTGTCGGAGTTCTTGTCTTTGCTTTCAATCTTCAGCTTGGTGATGACTTCGTACTGGTCTTCGGCGCCACGCTTTTTCGCATCCAGGTTCACCTGCACGCTGACGTCGGGCTGCATGTCGGGCTGAGCACCGGATTGCGCCATGACGTTCTCAAAAGACAGATCGCGGATGAACTGAGCGAGGATTTTCATCTGCAATTGCTGCTGCTGTTGCGGCTGTGTGCCTTCGGCTGCGTCGTTTTCCGACATTGGAGTGCTCCTGAAATAAAACTTTGGCCCGTGCTTAGCAGCTTGCTAGCGCTACCTCAACGGGTGAGCGCATCACTTACCATCCGGCCCTTCGACCCAGCCCGAGGGGCCACTGCGTGGGCTGCGCGGGTTCACCTCTTCATAGTCGCCATCGATGATATCACCATCCGCAGCGGGGTGGCGCGGATGGCCCCCGGCAGAGGGGTGACCGTGCATCGTGCCACCGCCCATCTGAAAACTGGCGACAGTCACTTTCGAGCGCAGGAAACGGTAAGCGGCCATGCGCACCGGCGGCATCAGCAGAGCAAAACCAAAGGCATCAGTGAAAAAGCCGGGTGTCAGCAGCAAGGCGCCGGCAAAAAGGATCATTGCCCCATGGGCGAGGGGTTCGGCAGGGTCTTCCAGCTGTTCAAAAGAAGTCCGCAACTGGCCCAGTGCCATCAGACCCTGAGTGCGCACCAACCATGTACCCAGCACCGCTGTCAGAACCACAATCATCAGTGTCGGCCACAGGCCAATCAACCCGCCAACCTGGATGAACAGGGCGATTTCGATGATCGGCACCATCAGAAAAGCTAGAAAGAGGTACATTTAAGGGTCCTTATTGCAGAGGCTGGGCGGTAGACTTGGCACCGTCCAGCCCCTACATAGGAGCAAAGGGCCTCGGTTACAAAGGCCCGCGTCCGAACAAGAGGTTGAAATGGAGTCACCCGTGATCCAGCTGCTGGTCCTTGCAGGCATTGCCGTTTTTCTAATTTTGCGGCTGAAATCCGTTCTGGGAACCCGCGAAGGTTTTGAAAAGCCGCCGGTTCAGAAGCAGCGACAGGAATCTGCCAATCATAACTTTGAAGTGATCGAAGGCGGCCCTGACCGCGATATCACCGATCACGTCGAAGAAGGCAGCCGTCAGGCTGACGCGCTTCTGGCGATGAAAAAGGTTGAGCCGGACTTTTCCGTCACCGATTTTGTTCAGGGGGCCCGCGGCGCCTATGAGATGATCCTCATGGGGTTCGAGCGTGGCGATCTGGACCAGATCCAGCCCTTCCTGGCGGAAGAGATTTTCGACAGTTTCGTCGATGCCGTGGCCGCCCGCGAAGATCAGGGCCTGACCATCGAGGCGGAATTCATCGGTGTCCGCGAGACCACACTGGCGGATGCCACTTTTGATGCGGCCGAAAGCCGCGCCGAAGTGACCATGCGTTTCGTCGCTGAGATGACCTCGGTTGTGCGCGATCGCGGTGGTGACATTGTCGAAGGCGATCCCAAGGCCGTGAAACGCCAGAAGGATACCTGGACCTTTGCCCGCGACATGGGCAGCGATGATCCTAACTGGCAGCTTGTTGCCACGGACGCATGATTGCGGGGCTCCGGGCGGCACTCGGCGCGGCCTGCCTTTGGGGCAGCGCTTTGACAGCCGCCGGGGCCGAAACCTCCCACACACTTCTCAGCTTTGACCAGCTGGACGGTTGGGCAGCGGATGATCATTCCGCTGCCCTGACTGCGTTTCAGGAGACCTGCCGCGATCTGAAAGATCCGGATTGGGCGGCACTTTGCGCCGTGGCTGAAACACAAAAACCCGAAGGGGCGCGGGCCTTTTTTGAACTGTTTTTCCGCCCCGTTCTGGTCGAGGATGGCAAACCGGGGCTGTTCACCGGCTATTTTGAGCCGGAGCTGGACGGATCACGCCATCGCACTGCGCGGTTCAAATACCCGATCTACAAAATGCCGCCCGAGGCCAAACAGGGCCAGTGGCTGCCCCGCCGTGACATCCTGACCAGCGGTGTGATGGAAGGCCGCGGTTTGGAAATCGCCTGGGTCGATGACCCGGTAGAGCTGTTCTTTCTGCAAATTCAGGGCTCTGGCCGGGTGAAGTTGCAAGACGGGTCTTGGGTGCGTGTTGGGTTTGGCGGCGCCAATGGGCACAAATACCGTTCGCTGGGGGCGGAACTGGTGCGGCGCGGGGTCTATAAGGCCCATCAGGTCAGCGCGCAGGTGATCAAGAGCTGGGTCCGCCGCAATCCTGTCGCCGGCAGAGAGCTGCTGTTTCACAACCCCTCATATGTTTTCTTTCGCGAAGTGCGCCGGGTCTCGGCTGCTGATGGCCCGCTGGGGGCAATGAACCGGTCGGTGACGGCGATGCGCAGCGTGGCGGTGGACCCGGCTTTTGTGCCCCTGGGATCGCCTGTCTGGCTGGAAAAGGACGGCGACGGCAAAATGCGCCGATTGATGATTGCGCAGGACACCGGGTCGGCTATCAAGGGCGCACAGCGGGCAGATATCTTTTTTGGAACTGGTGATGCGGCAGGTCAGGCGGCCGGTCGGCTGAAGGATCCGGGGCGGATGGTTGTGCTGCTGCCCATTCAACGCGCTTATGCCCTGCTGCCGGAAGACCTCTGATGACCCGCCGGAAACTGACGTCAGACGAGATCGACCTGTGGCAAAAGGTCGTGAAACAGGCAGAGAAAATGCATCCGGGCAGCCACAGCAGCCCGCCGGCCCTGCCCCTGCCGAAGCCGAAACCGCAAAAACACCTGAAAACCCGGTTTGAACTGGAGCTGGATGCCTTTGAAATCGGCAGCAAGGCAAAACCAAAACCCGCCGCACACCGGCTCAAGCCTGCTATTACCGACCATCTGCGCAGCGCGCCGTTGCAGATGGACCGCAAGGCGTTCAAGCGCATGAAGGGCGGCAAGCTGGCGCCTGAGGGCAAGCTGGATCTGCACGGCAAGCGGATGGAGGCGGCGCATTCCGCCCTCACCCGGTTTATCCTGTCGTCACAGGCGTCCGGCCGGCGGCTGGTGCTGGTGGTGACCGGCAAGGGCAAGGACCGTGACGAACCCGGCCCGATCCCGACACCGCGCGGGGTGCTGCGTCATCAGGTGCCCCATTGGCTGGAACTGCCGCCGCTGGCACAGGCGGTGCTGCAGGTCACACCGGCCCATATCAGCCATGGCGGCGATGGTGCCTATTACGTCTACCTGCGGCGCGGCCGCTGAGCCTCAGCTACCTTCGGCGGCGATATTCGTTACTTCGATCTCGGTGGCGGCCTGGCCGTGGGTGACCCGACCGGGAAACAGGGCTCCGAGGGTCACATTCTCTCGGCCAAATGCCTCTGCGGTGGCGCTGGCGGCATTCAGCATGGCGATCAGCGCGGGCGAGCTTGCGGTGGTGAAATGCCCACCATCAAAGGAGGTGACGTCGATCACCTCGATCGGCAGGTCCGACACGGATTGAATGGAGCTGAGGTTGCCCAGTCTTTCGCGGCTATGGGTGCCGCGGAGACGCTGCGACAGGTTGAGGATCTTGTCGCTTTGCGAAGAGAAAACGATGAAGGGCTGCGGCAGTTCCTCAAAGCGGGACACCTGTGTGCGGAACACTTCGACATCCAGATCCGGTGACATCAAAACCACCCCGTCCAGATTGCGTTTCGACCAGCCGAGGTCGCCGATTTCGATCTGGCGCAGCGTGTCCATGACCAGCTGTGACCCCATGGAATGGGCAACCACGACTATATTACCGACGTCCGGACCATGCAGACTGCGCAGCAGCTTTTCCAGCCCATCGCGGGCAAACAACACGGAATCGCCGTCATAGGCATAGCCCAGCGGGCTGCCGAGGCTGGGCCAGGAATAGATCACCATAGTGCCGGGCATCTTGATATCCTCGGCCAGCTGGGCGGCACGAAAGGCGGTTTCAGCCTGGGTCGAGTTAAAACCATGCACAAAAACCGTTATGTCGCGGTCGCCCTTTGCCCTTGTCTGAATGTCTTGCTGCAGTCGGGCACGGAAGTCTTTGGTGGTGTCAAAAGTCCGCCGTCCCGCCATGGCAAACTGCTGTTTGGGATTGGGGTTGGCATAGCCGAATTTCAACTCTCCCGGTTGGCGGTTGGGCGGCAGCGAAACTGTCAGCTCCAGCAGGGAGAGGTTTTCTGACCGTTCCGGACCAAAAGAGCCGTCAGCCCCTTCGGCACGGGTTGTGGCGGCAAAAACGGTGCGCGCGGTGCCCACATCCAATGCGTCCGGCACCGTTGGAGTGAAGGATCGATCCGCGCAGCCCACAAGGGCTACAAGAGCGATGGCAAGCAACGAGGAGGCAATACGCATGGATGCAAATCCTGTAATGACATTGCCGGCAGGCTATCGCAGCCGCCGGCAATGTCCAGTGCAGCATTTTTCTGTCAGAGCATATAGCGGCTGACATCCGCAGTGCGGTTCAGCTGGCCGAGGTTCTTGGTCACAAAGGCAGCGTTTACAACAACCTTGTCGCCGGCCCGGTCAGGTGCAGCAAAGGACAGTTCCTCGAACACCCGTTCCATCACGGTATAGAGCCGCCGAGCCCCGATGTTTTCGACCGACTGGTTCACTTCTGCGGCGATTTTGGCCAGCGCCGCGATTCCGTCTTCGGTGAATTCGATCTCAACCTCTTCGGTGCCCATCAATGCGGTATATTGCAGGGTCAGCGCATTGTCTGTCTCGGTCAGGATGCGGACGAAATCCTCTTCGGTCAGCGGCCGCAGTTCCACCCGGATCGGCAGGCGGCCCTGCAGTTCGGGCAGCAGGTCCGATGGTTTGGCGATGTGGAAGGCGCCAGAAGCAATGAACAGGATGTGGTCGGTTTTCACCGCGCCGTGTTTGGTGGAAACGGTGGTGCCTTCGATCAGCGGCAGCAGATCACGCTGCACACCTTCGCGGCTGACATCGCCGCCGCGGGCTTCTTTGCGGGCGCAGACTTTGTCGATCTCGTCCAGAAAGACGATGCCGTTCTGTTCGACCGATTCCAGCGCGGTCTTGGTGACGGTCTCATCATCCAGCAGCTTGTCGGCCTCTTCGCCGATCAGCACCTCATAGCTTTCAGCCACGGTCAGTTTCTTGCGCTGGGTACGCCCGCCCATGGCTTTGCCGAACAGATCGCCGAGGTTCATCATGCCCATATTGCCGGCACCGGGCTGGCCGGGAACTTCGAACATGCCGCCCATTGGGTTGGAAGTATCGGCCACGTCCAGTTCGATCACCGTGTTGTCCAGCTCTCCGGCTTTCAGTTTCTTGCGGAACATGTCGCGGGTGGCGTCCCGCGCGTCTGAACCGGCGATGATTTCCACGACCCGGTCTTCGGCGGCTTTGTGGGCTTTGGCTTTCACGTCTTCGCGCATGTGTTCGCGGGTCTGGATGATGGCCGCATCGACCAGATCGCGGACAATCTGCTCCACGTCGCGGCCGACATAGCCCACTTCGGTGAATTTGGTGGCTTCGACCTTGATGAAGGGCGCGCGGGCAAGGCGCGCTAGCCGCCGTGAGATTTCGGTTTTGCCAACGCCGGTGGGCCCGATCATCAGGATGTTTTTCGGGTAGACCTCATCGCGGATATCATCGGCCAGCTGCTTGCGCCGCCAGCGGTTGCGCAAGGCGACAGCCACAGCGCGTTTGGCGTCCTTCTGGCCAATGATGAAACGGTCGAGTTCCGAGACGATTTCGCGGGGGGTCAGATCGGTCATGTCAGTCCACTTGGTCAATGCGAGGGGGGCAGCCGGTGAAGCGGCAGCACACCAGAGAAAAAGGATAGCAGCACGGCGCGAATGCGGGACCAGAAGGCCCCTAGCGCAACCAGGAATATGCCGAGCAGCAGGGTGGTCACCGCAGCCCCGTCGCCGTCAAAGACGGTGCCGGCCAGCGCCACGATGTAGCCGATGGCCGCGATCAGGAAGGACCGGCGGTCGATGACGATGGCAATCAGGGCAAACCCCAGCAGAACTGCCAGCAGCAGCGCCTGTGAACCGGCGCCCTCCTTAGCCAACAGGGTCAGCGCCACGGTGTTCACCAGCGCAGGTGCGGCCACCACATGCAGCCAGAACCCCTGTGCCGAACGCCGGGTGACCCGGTGCGGGTCGCTGAGGTCGAAGATCATCGCCACGGTGAACACACCCAGGCCAACCAGCAGCGTCACCCAGGCAAAGGGCCCGCTGGCGCTGAGCAGGAAGAGGTCGCCAAACTCGGCAAGCGGGCCAGAGGTATCAACCGTGATAATCAAAGCCAGTGCAAAGACCCCCAATGCCATAAGCGCCATGGCAAAGGGCACTTTGAACCGCATCCAGTAGATGGCCAGCGCGGCAATAGACAAGCCCAGCCCCAACGGGATCGAAGACAGGTCCTTTTGCGCCACCATGAAAGGTTCAGCAAAGCGGGCGGAAAATCCTGCAACCGCACAGACTGCAAATAGAATGGATAGGAAGATCGCCGGGGCCACCATGCGGCGGCGGCGGATGAAGTATTCAGACAAAAGCCAAACAACCCCTGCCCCGATGCCCGTGGCCCACATCGCCTGCGTCTGATAATTGACGATCTCGGTTGCCATGGTGGCAGCGTTCACCGCAAACCAGCCCATCGCCAGAATGCCAAGGCCCACGACGATGAAAATCTCGTTGAAGCCTTTGAACAGTTCAAAGGGTTCATCGCCTTCGGCCAGATCATCACGGGCACCACGGCGGCTGTCGGCCAGAGATTTGAGCGCGGCGGCCTGGGCCTCGCTCAGCAGACCAGAACCTACAGCTGCGCGGAGGTCTTCGGCTGTGATCATTTGGCGATGCTTTCGACGGTGAGCTTACCATTGGTGTAGACGCAGATGTCGGCGGCGATGGCCATGGCGCTGCGGGCGATGTCTTCGGCGTTTTTTTCGCTGTCCATCATGCCGCGGGCGGCGGCCAGGGCGAAATTGCCTCCTGATCCGATGGCGGCAATGCCGTGTTCGGGTTCCAGCACGTCGCCGGCGCCGGTGATCACCAAAAGCTCGCTGCCATCAGTGACAATCAGCATGGCTTCCAGCTTTTGCAGATACTTGTCGGTGCGCCAGTCCTTGGCCAGTTCCACGCTGGCGCGGGCCAGCTGGCCCGGGGTGGCTTCCAGCTTGGCCTCAAGCCGTTCCAGCAGGGTAAAGGCATCAGCGGTGGATCCGGCAAAACCCGCCACCACATCATAACCGCCGGGCGACAGCCGACGGACCTTGCGGGCGGTGCCCTTGATCACGGTCGGACCCAGCGAGACCTGCCCGTCGCCGGCCACAACAACCTCACCATCCTTCTTTACCCCGATGATCGTGGTGCCATGCCAGCCCGGGAATTGATCGTCAGCCATATGCGTCTCCGTTGTGTTGTACCCTATATGGGGTGTCCGCGCGTGGGAGGCAACGTTTCACAAACTGCCCATTAGTTATGCACGGGCTGCAATGCGGGCCTGAGAAACGGGCAATTGTGAGACTCGCCCTGCCCTCCTACATGGGGTTCAACAGACGACAGGGTGTCGCCTGCGAATTCAAAGGGAAGAGCACCATGGCCTATACCACCGCATCCGCCGCCCCGCTGGGCGCAGTCACCACCTACCGTATCGTCACCGCATTTTCGGCGGCGAAAGACGCGCTGCTGGCGTGGAATGAATCGCGCGTTACCCGCAACGCCCTGGCACAGCTGACCGACGCACAGCTCGAAGACATCGGCCTGTCGCGCGGCGACACTTACCGTTTCTAAAAGACCACCACTCACTCGACCCAAAAGCCGCACTCCGAAAGGAGCGCGGCTTTTCCTTTTTCAGGCGGGCTATTCCGTCAGGCGGTATTTGCCAACCATATCCGGCAGGAAGGCTTCAACGGCCGCAGTGGCGATAATATGGCAGCTGCCAGCCTCTGGATCGGTGACATCCAGCCCGCCCTTTACGGCACGTACTTCGGCCCGCCCGCGCGGCAATTCGGCCTGAACAGCGGAACAATCCACCTCTTCCGGCTTTTGCACGCCAATGGTCACCTGCACCCGCATTTCACTGTGATCGACGCCGAGTTTGGCAAAGAGCGTGATCGAGGAATGGTGCAGCGCGTCCTGCACCGCGCGTTTGGCGGCCTTGGTGTAATCCCCACCATAGAGGTCATTGCCGGTGCCCATTTCTAGAATGATGCGTTTCTCGCTCATCTGACCGCCTCCATGTCAAAAGACACCACAACGGCGGCATTGGCGATGACGGTGTGGCCGGTGGTGTGAGGTTTTTCGACGTCCAGCCCGCCCTCGGTCACTTTGATGCTGGGCTGCCCATAGGGAAAAATCGCCTTCAGCGCCGCCACATCAACCTGATCAGGCTTGGCCACGCCAATCTCGGCATCGATGATCATGGCGTCTTTTGGAAAGTCGAACAGTTCGGCCATGGTGACTGAATTGTGCCACAGCGCGTCTTTGATCGCGCGGATTGCCGCCTCGGTGTAATCTTCGCGTCTGAGCGATGTGCCCATGCCGAATTCCACCAATACCCGTGTTTTGGCCATATTGCCTCCTGAACCTTTGTTACCCGCAGGGTTGCCGGAAATGAGCACGAAGGAAAGGGCCAGTTGCGTGGAGCAGAAAGGCCAGCGGAACAGAAGTTTTTCACCGATCGCCGGGGCATTAGCCGTTCAAACAAAAAGGGCGCCCGCAGCAGGCGCCCTTTTCAGGATTCACATGAACTGATGGTTCAGATCGAGTCGTCGATCCAGCTCTTCAGCGCTGCTTTGGGCGCAGCGCCGGCGCGGTTTGAAACAACCTGACCGTCTTTGAAGATGAACAGCGCCGGAATGCCACGCACGCCCATGGCGGCGGCAGCGTTCGGGTTGCTGTCGACATCGATTTTGGCGATTTTCACCTGGTCGCCATATTCGGCGGACAGCTCTTCCAGAGCCGGGCCGATTTGCTTGCAGGGGCCGCACCATTCGGCCCAGAAATCCACCACTACGGGGATCGCGGAATTTTTGACTTCGGCGTCGAAGGTCTCGTCAGTGACGGCGACAGTGGACATGGGGAGATCTCCATGGAGTGTGGCAACAGGGTTGTGAACCTAGGTAGCGGTTAAGAGAAGGTCAAGGTTTGTTGTGGCGCTCTAGGGCATCAGACACAAGATCCTGTGGCAGTGGCATCAATGACGCAGTCCGGGTCCACAAAAGCGCGGTTTCCACCTGTCGGCCGGGATATATCTGCGTCAAAGCATGGGCATAGGCACCCATCTGCCGCAGCAGCCCTTCGGGACAGTTTGCGGCCTTGTCCGGCACTGTGGCATTTGATTTGAAATCCACTGCCAGGACACGGGTTGGTGTCACGATCAGCCGGTCGATGATTCCATGCAGACGTTGCCCGTTCAGATCCGCCGTCAGTGCCACTTCGGCAAGAGTATCGCGGGCGAAAACAGCCGCCAGATTCTGGGCTTTGATCACGGTCGCGGCCTCTGCCAGAAGCGCCGCAGGATCATCCGCATCACTGAGCAGGGACTGCGCGGCGGATTGCCAGTTTTCCTCTGGCAATGTGGGCAGGTGCTCGAGCAGCAGGTGCAGATGGGTGCCGCGCAGTTTGGCCGCCGTCTCATCCAAGCCGGCGTCGCCTGCCAGTGCCTTGGCCCCTCCCAGATCCGACGGGCTGAGGGCGCTGGCAGGGGGGGTAAACACAGGTGCTGTGTGGCCAAAAAGGTCCGGCAGCACCGGTTTTTCAGACTTGGCGACATCGTGGTGAACCAGCGGCAACCCGTCCCAGTCGCCGTGCTGGAGCCTGAGCCCTGGACCGCCCGGCATATCTGAGGGCGTCGCACCGGCACTGCGCAATGCAGTCTCGGTCATCTGATACCAGCTGTTGCCATCCTTCGGCAGCTCCCCTGCGGCAGCCACGACCAACCACTTTTCCGCCCGTGTTAGAGCCACATATAGCAGACGAAGCCGTTCGTTTTGTAGTTTCTCCTGTGCCGCGTCTCGCGCTGCAAGCATGGTGGGCGGCATCTGGTCGCGCGGCACTTTCCACAGGGGAGTGCCGGCCGTTGTCATGATCTCCTCATCGCGCGGCGGGTTGCGTTTGCCGGTATCGGGCAGGATCACGATCGGCGATTCCAAGCCTTTGGAACCATGTACCGACATCACCCGGATCATGTTCCCGGCAGCGCCCATCTGGCGTTTGATCTCCAGCTCGTCCGCTTCCATCCAGACCAGAAATCCGGTCAGGCTGGGCACTTCACTGCGTTCATAAGCCAGCGCCTGGGACAATAGGGCGTTGATGCCATCCTCGGCTTCCGGGCCCAGACGCCCCAGCAGTTTGGCACGGCCCAGATGACGGGTCAGAATACGTTCCAGAAGGTCATAGGGGCGCAGGAAGTCGGTCTGACCGCGCAGGTCGTTCAGGATCTGCATGGTTTCGGGGAATTCTTCGCCGCGCTTTCGCAAGGACGCCCAGAGGAATTTCTCTTCGCGCCGATGGGCGAGGTCAAAAAGCTGTTGTTCGGACCAGCCAAACAGCGGTGATTTCAACGCCGAAGCCAGTGACAGCGAATCCTCGGGTGTCGAGAGGAAGTTCAGCAGCGCGGCGAGGTCTTTTACCGCCAGTTCAGCGCCGACTTTCAGCCGGTCAGCGCCGGCGATAGGCAGGCGGGCGGCCTTGCAGGCGCGGATGATTTCGGAAAACAACTCCGAGCGGCGCTGCACAAGGATCAGGAAATCACCCGCATGAACCGCGCGCCGCTGCAGAGTGCCGCGGTCTGGCCCGTCCTCTGGAATGGTCGCGCCGCTGTCGATCATCTCTTTGATATTATTTGCAATTCTTTCGGCGAGAATCACCGTGTGATGGCGCGATCCGGGGCGATCAACCGGATCAGTCCAATCTGGCTCGTCGTCGGCCTTGGCTTTTTCCACCAGCGGCCACAGGTCGACGCGGCCCGGCAGATCGGTCTTGAAGGCACGGTGCAGCGCGTCCTTGTGAAACCCGGCGCCGGGGCTGTCGGCAAAGACCAGATCCACCAGCCCAAGGATCGCCGAGGAGGAGCGGAAGGAGAATTCCAGCGTCAGATCCTGCAGCTGGGTGCCGGTGTCGGCCAGCCTGCGGCCAAACTCGGCCTGCATCCGGTCAAAAGCATCCGGATCGGCGCCCTGAAAGGAATAGATCGACTGTTTCTTGTCGCCGACGACAAAGATCGTGCGTTCCACATCCGAGCGCGCGCCTTCACCGCTGGTGAACTCTTGCGCCAGCCGTTCGACGACGTCCCATTGCACCGGCGAGGTGTCCTGTGCCTCGTCCACCAGAATATGGTCGATGCCGCCATCCAGCCGGTAAAGCACCCAGGCCGCCACTGTCGGATCGGTCAGCAATTGGCGCGCCTTGAGAATCAGATCGTCAAAGTCCAGCCAGCCGCGCAACTGCTTGCGGCGCTCGTATTCGGGCAGGAAAGCCTTGGCAAAATTGTGCAGAACCAGTGATTTCCGTGCGGATACCAGCGCCAAGCGGCGGGCGCGTGCATCCTCCACTCGCAGCATCAGCGGTTCCAGCTGATCCATCAGCGACAGGTTGGCCTCGCGCAGCTTCTTGGTTGGAAAGCTGCCAACCTTGGCGGCAAAGGGCTCTTTTGCGGCAGCGCCGGTCAGAAAGGTGCTTTCCAGCGCGGGGAGATCGGCAAGCGTGGGCTGGGTGATGCCGGCCAGTTTGGCGGCAGCCTTTTGGTCATTGGTGCCACCGCCCTCCAGCATCAGCCGGGTGCGCGACAACAGCTCTTCTTCGCCGCCGAGGAAAACGAGGTCTTTTAGGGTGTCTTCATCGAAGCCTTCGGGCAGTTCGAACAGCTCCAGCAGGCTGGGCCAGTCCAGTGTCTGATCAAACCCGGCCCGGCGTTGGGCAACAGCTGCGGTGAGCGTGTCAAAATCGCTGTCACTGACATGGCGGGCCAGAGATTCAACCAGATGCGCCTCTGGTCCTTGGGCGAAATCCTCAACGATTTCCGCCCGCAACAGGGCCGCGGCCCGGTCTTCCATCTCGGCAAATTGCGGGGAAACGCCGGCTTCCAGCGGGAAGCGCCGCAGGAGGGAGGAGCAGAAGGAGTGGATGGTCTGTATTTTCAGCCCGCCCGGTGTTTCGATGGCGCGGGCAAACAATGTGCGCGCCTGTGCCAGCCCTTCGGGGGAGGCGGCGCTGGCAGCGTCCAATTCCTGCAAGGCGGCGATCAGGGCTGTGTCTTGCAGCATTGCCCATTCGCCCAAACGTTTGAACAGCCGGTTCTGCATCTCGCTGGCGGCGGCCTTGGTGTAGGTCAGGCAGAGGATATGCTGCGGCTGAACACCCATCAGCAACAGCCGGGCAACCCGGTCTGTCAGCACCTTGGTTTTGCCCGATCCGGCATTGGCCGCCAGCCAGGTAGAGGCATCGGGGCGGGCGGCGCGGAACTGCGCCTCAGAGGCGGCGTCGCGGATGGTCATACCAGATCCTCCGGGGTGGGTTCGGCGGCGCGGTCCCATTCGCCAAACCGGGCGAGATGGTCGAAATCACCTTTATCAGTGTCTAAATGCAGCATCCGTCGGCTGGTAAATCCTTGCTCCTGTTCGAAATAGGCGCCGATCAGTTTGCGCAGCTCGTCCCATGTTTTGGCGGGGGGATAATCGCCCAAAGGTGCGGGCACTTCTTTGTAGGAGGTGCCAAGACCGATGAACAAAGCCCGACCCACCTCGGCGGCGCCGAAATCCTTGAAGGCACCTTCTTCGGCCATTGCGGCCTCGATCAGCAGCTGTTTTTCGAACTTTTTCTGCTGGGCATCAGAGGGCGGATTGCCGGTTTTGTAATCATAGAGCTGCAGAAACCCACGGTCGTCCACATCGATGCGGTCAGCCCGGCAGGCGATGGAGAAATCCAGCGGATCCAGCCGCGCTTCGCCCATGGCCTCAAAGGCGATTGGTTTGCCGCGTTGCTGCCGGGATTTTTCCGCAAGAATGAAATCATCGGCAATACGCCGGATACGTGACAGCCACAGGATGCGGGCAACGGGCCAGGGGACGTGCTGATCCAGCAGCTGGCGCGACTTTTCGATCAGCGCGGTAGAGGTCAGCAGGCTGGGATCGTCCAGTGCCTCTTTGATGAAATGTTCGAACACCTCGTGCACGACGATGCCGCGCAGCAGGGCGTCGGGTTCGCGCACCAGCGGGTTCAGCGGGCGCAGCCGCAGCACGTGTTTGGCATAGATTGCGTAGGGGTCGCGGATCAGGCGGGGAATTTCGGTGATAGTCAGCCGTTTGGGGCGGCTCTGCACCGGCGGGCGCGGCGAGGGGCGGAGCGCGGGATCACTCTTGGCCGGTGTTTCCAGCGCCTTGGCATAGCCCAGCCATTCATTTCCACGGGCGCGCATGGCTTTCAGCACGTCCGGGCCGCTCTGTGCGGGCAGGCCGTCGAGCAGGTTGCACAGCCGGTTCACCCAGCGTGACGGAACGGCGTCGGCCTCATCTGTGCGGGTCGCCCGCGATATCCAGACTTCGGGCGCGGCCACAGCCTGCTGGAAATCATGCGCTGACAGGCCGATACGGCGTTCCGGCAGCAAAAGCCCGGCCTGATGGCGCAGCTGGCGGTTCAGCCAGGGATCGGGCTTGGCCGCTTCGGGCCAGCTGCCTTCGTTCAACCCGCCAAGGATCACCAGATCGGCGCCCTGAACGCGGGCCTCTAGCGTGCCCCAGATCATGATCGATCCATAGGGTGCATCGCGGTCGCGCACTTCCTCTTGTGACAGCAGCGCGCCCAGAAGATCGGCAAAATCGCGGGCGGTCATGGCGCCGCCATGGGCGGCTTCAGTCTCTAATGCACCAAGAACGGCCTGTGCCTTCTGGCCGGCGTTCTTTTCCCACAGCTCTCCGGTGCCGTCTGTTTGACTGCCAGAGGATATGGTCTCAGCAAGGCTGCGCAGGCGAGTGACCCAATCTGCAAGCGGTAACTCGCCCTTGATCACCTGATCGGCAAAGCTGCCTGACAGCCAGCTGACCCAGCCGTCCAGCAGATCGCGGGTGGCGGCGAAATCTGCGAAACTGTCAGCGTCGGGGAAGGGTGGTCCGTATTGGCGTAGCCGCAATTCCAACTCGCGGGTGTGGCGCAGATGTTCGCCACGGGTCGCGCCGGAGTGGGTCAGCGGGTGTTTCAACAACGTCAGCAGGCTGTCGCCGGCCAGCGGTTTCAGGAACAACCCGGCGACATGGCGCAGGAAACGGCCAGGCGGGGACAGCTGCAAGGGCTGGCCGGCAGAATCGTCGGGCAGGATGTCCCAGCGGTCCAGCGCGGCGGTGACCTGGCGGGTCAGCATCCGGTCGGGGGTGATCAGCGCGGCCGTTTGCCCATCCTCGGCCGCTTGCCGCAAGCGCAAAGCGATGGCCAGCGCCTCGGCACGGGGGCTGGCGGCCTCAACCAGCGTTACGTTTTCGGTGGCGCCGGCGAGGTCCTTCAGATTGGGGCCTTCGCGCATCCAGGCATCGGTGACAGGTGCGGGGCGCAAAGCGAGCGAAATCAGATGGTTACGGGCAGAGGAAGGCGGCGGCAGGGCGCTCCATTGCTGGATATCAGCAGGAGACAGGCCAAGATCGCCCATCAGCTTGGCAAAACGGTATTGCGGGTGGTCCTCAAAAGTGAGCGCATCGCCCATGCGGGACCAGACAGCATCCGGCTGGTCGAAATCGAAACCGGGCAGCACAACGGCGCCCTGCGGCAGGCGGGCAATGGCCTGCATCAGCATCAGCGTGGTGCCGCGCGACCCGGTAGAGCCGGCTAGAATGATCGGATGTTGCGGGGGTTCCGCCTGCCAGCGGTCCATCAGGGTCTCGACCATGGTGCGTTGGCGCGCCTGTGCATCCAGCCCGCCGCTCTTGTCCATGAATTGATCGGCGATGCCGATGAATTTCTGCGCCCGCTCCCAATGGCCGGACTGATCCGACACATCCAGATCGCGAATGGTGTCGGGGCTGACGCCTTCGCCCTGCATTTCGTCGATGAGGCCGGCAAGACTGTCGGAGAGATCATAGAGCGAGGCACGCGCCGCGAGGTCGGGCTGGGCATCCAGCAGGTGGGCGATCAGCTGCGACAGTTCCAGTCGGCGGCGCAGTGGTGGCAGAGCCGGGGGCAGGGGGGTGCAGCCCGGGCGCGAGGCGACATCGGTCAGCAGCGATATGCGTGGCAGAAGCCGCGCTGGCCCTTCGTCAAACAGCGCCTGCAGGCGGCGTGCCATTCGGGTGGTGTTGACGATCAGTTCGACCTGCGCCAGCGCCTCGGGTGGTTGGGACGCGTGCCGGGCCAGCAGGCCATCGATCAGCGCGCGCGGGAAATCGGTGCCGCAGGGCACGGCAAACAGACGCGGGGCAGGGGCGGGGTCAAACATCAGTGGCTTTCAAGCAGGTTTTCGGCCAGGGCAATACCGTCAGGGCGGCCGACATCGCACCAGTGTCCGGGATGTTCAACCGCAAAAAGACGGCCCTGATCCAGCATCCGGTTCCACAGTACGTTCAGTGAAAATGATTGTTCTTCAATATCTTGCAGCCCATCTGGGTTCAGGATCTGCACCCCGCCATAGACCATATCACCCCCACGGGAGATGCGGCCCTGCGCGTCCACGGTGAAATCACCGCGTCCTTGGCGACCATGGGCGCGCGCCAAGGGTACACAGACCAAAAGCGCGTCCATTCTGTCCGGCTCCCAGGCGGCGAGCGCGGTTTCAAACGGGTTGCCTCCGGTCCAGATTCCATCGGTGTTTGAGGTCCAGACCGGGCCATCGCCCAGCAGCGGCAGCGCGCGGCGCAGCCCGCCGCCAGTGTCCAGGATATTTGGATCTTCGCGGCTGATAGCGACGCCCTCAGGGGCCAGCCAGTGTTCTAGCATCTCGGCCTTGAAATGGGTGTTGGCCACGATGCGTGCCGGGGTCACGGCGCGGGCCATGTCCAGCGTATGGCCGATCAGCGGGCGGCCGGCGACGGGGATCAGAGGTTTGGGGCGGTCCTTGGTCAGGGGCTGCATCCGGGTGCCAAAGCCGGCTGCAAAGAGCATGACAGAGGAGGGCGCGGTCATCGCGACCTCAAGCGATCGAGGTTATTCGGCGTCGGCAGTGGCAGCGCCTCGCGCAGCATATCAGCGACCGGGGCCAGGGCCGGATGATCCAGACCGCGGATCATATGGGCCCATACACGGGGGATCAAATCGACATAATGCGGCTTGCCATATTCCAGCGACAGCCGCGCAAAGACGCCCAGAATGCGCAGGTTTCGCTGCACACCCAACACGGTATAGGCGGTGCGAAAACCGGAAGGTTCTACCGCAGTCTGGTCAATAAACCGGGTGATCATTTGTTTTTCGATGCCAGCAGGCACGTCGCGGCGCGCATCCTGTAGGAGCGACACCAGATCATAGGCCGGGTGGCCGGACCGTGCGTCCTGAAAATCGAGCAAACCAACGCGGGCGGTGCCGTCGCGATCTGGCAGCCAGAGCAGGTTTTCCGCGTGATAGTCCCGCTGGACGATGACGAGCTTGCCCTTCACGGTGCCGCGCAGGATGTCTTCGAAAGCGTTCTCGAACCGTGCCTGCAGGTCCGGATCATCGCTGCCAAGGATACCGGTGCGGTATTTGCGCAGAGAAAGCCCGGCCATTTCCGCCATCAGCCGTGGGCCGTAAGGATCCAGATCGGGCATATCAGCATTGAACAACTGGACCAGCACATCGGTGGCCGCCTCATACAGTGTGGTTTCCAGTTCAGGGGCTGCGGGAATGACGCGGGCAAACAGATCGTCGCCCAGATCTTCGATCAGCAGAAAACCGGCCTCACTGTCCTGAGCCAGAATTCCCGGCGCGCTGAGGTTTTGCCCCTGCAGGTAGTTGGCGATCTTCACGAACGGGCGGACGTCCTCGCCTTTTTCCGGAGCGGCGTCCATCAAAACGGCGGTTTTTCCGGTGTCACGATCGGTCAACCGTTCGTATCGACGGTTGGAAGCATCCCCCGCCAGCAGCGCGCGGTCAGCTTGCCCCCAGGCGGTTGTTGCCAGAAATGCATCAGCAAGAGCGGCGCGGTCAGTCATTGCAGAGGTCCATTATCAGTGGGGTCCAGCGCGCGTCTGTCCAGGAAAACTTCAGATGCCGCGCATATTCAGTGTCTTTGTCAGGGCTGAGCGACAGTGTGAGCGCGCCAGCGGGCGTCAGTTCTGCCAGCCGGTCCGGCCATTCGATCAGGCATATCGCATCGTCGAAGGCTTCGGTCAGGCCCAGTTCCTCGACCTCGTCCAGTGCGGTCAGCCGATACAGGTCTGAATGCCAGACCTCGCCCGCGGCGGTGTCATAGGTCTGCACCAGCGTGAAGGTCGGAGAGGGGACATCTTCGGCGTAGCCCAGAAGATGCTGAATGAGGCTGCGCGCGAAATGCGATTTGCCGGCGCCAATCGGCCCTTCCAGCAAAAGGCAATCGCCGGGGCGCAGGGCTCCGGCGATATGAATGGCGAGACGGGCGGTCTCGTCCGGGGAAGTGAGCGTCAGACGGCGGCTGTTCATGGCGCCACAATGGCGGTCCGCGCGGTTGGCTGCAAGCCGGATTGGCGGCGGATCAACCTTGTGGCAGCGCGAATTTCTTTTGCGCGACTGGCATGATTGTCGGGGCCAGCTGGCGGAAGGAAACCATGGTCGATCCGTTGGGCACCGGTGTCACCTTGCAGGACAGTTCGGTGCCGTCGCGCAGGCGCACTTCGCACCACCAAGTTTCGCGATGTTCGCGTCCGGCGATGAAATCCTGCACCTCGCCCCAGGCCGGGGTGGGGTCGCACATGTCCTGCCAGATCTTGGCCGCATCCGAGATCGTAACCTTGGCAAAGCTCGCATCCGGATCCATGCGCCACATGTCGTGATAGGCCGTGTTAGAGACTGTCAGCGTGCCATCATTGGAGAATACGGCGACCGCTTCGTCCATGTGATCCAGCACCGACTGGCCCATTTCAATTTCCGAACGGAACTGACGGGTAAGGGTGATTTCGGCGGTGATATCTTCGAACAGGAAGGCCACGGCACCATCGGGGTGGGGGCGGCCCGACACCGAATAGACAGAGCCCGAGGGCAGCGTCCAGGTTTCCTGATAGCGGCCTTCGGCGGCGGCCTCGACCAGTTCGGCCATCTGGTGGCGCCAGCTGGAATAATTCTTGGGTTCCGGCATCATCCGCTGATCGCGCAGCCGGTCGAAGAACCCCATCAGCGTGGGACGCGAGGACAGGAAGTTGGCGGGCAGGGCGGTCAGGTCGATCAGTACCGGATTGAACAGCACCAGCTGCTGGTTGCGATCGAAAATCGCCAGACCAATGGACAGTTGGGCAAAGGTTTTGGCCAGGGTCTGCACGAAATTGCGCTGGGCAACCTCGGCGTCGACCACTGCGTTGACGTCGACTGCATGGCACAGCCAGCCGGCCTCGGTTTCGGTGGCAGAGATGTTGTACCACAGTTTCTTGTCCGTTTCCGGAATGGCAATGGACAGGCGTTCAAGTTTGCCGCTGACCATGGGGGCCTCAATATCGTCAAACATCGGGTCGGCCAGATCAGCATTGCGGCCGCGCAATTTCATGCTGAGATCGTCATAGGCGAGGTTGGTCCAGGTGACATTGCCTTCGTCGGATTGCAGCCAAACAGGGTAGGGGGCCTGATGCACAGCGGCGCGCAGCGTGGTCAGCTCCTGTCCCAGCAGGCTGTCCTTTGCGGCCGCCGCATGGCGGCGCAGCTGGACGCGGGTGATGCCGTCGATCCATTCACAATGGGCTTCATCGGTGTCGGCGGCGGCGGTTCCCGACAGGGTCAGCGGGCCGATATCGCGCAGCATGGCGGGCGATTGGGGCAGTCCCGGGTAGCTGCGGGCTAGCTGGTCGCGCAGGTTGGACCATTTGAAGGAGTCCGCTCCGCTGCCGATCAGATTGCCAGCGGCGGTGGACCAGCCGATGAGTTTGGTATCGTCAAACAGAAAGACCGCATCGGTATTATTGTCACCCGACAGGAGGTCGCGTTCCATGCCGGTTTGGGCAGAGGAGGGGCTGAGCCACCAGACTGCCAGCGCAGCGGTGGCGGTGCAAAGAGCCGCCAGAACGATCCAGTCGGTCGAAAAAAGAGTCTGCATACTGACCTGCCTAAGGTGCCAATGTGAGTTTTTTGGTTAACGTTACCTTGCCCCATGAATGGTTAAATGAAGTTTAATAGGTTTCCAGAAAGTGAATAGTTAAATTTTTAGCGGTTGGTTTTGTCCCAAGGCCCCTCGTCCGGCGACGGTGTCGGCCTCAACTTTGCTTCGCGGCCAGGTCACTTCGACGATGGCGCCGCGATGTTCGGTGCCTGGGCAGATTTTCTGATAGGGGTCCGTCCCATTGGCAAAGCGCAGCTGGGCGCCGCTGCGTTCCAGCAGGGTCTTGGCGATGAACAGTCCCAGCCCCATGCCCTCGTATTCGGGGCGCTGGCGGCGGTCGCTGCGACGACGGCGCATGAAGGGATCGCCGATCCGGCCAATGATATGCGGCGGATAGCCGTGGCCGTCATCCATGATCAGAATTTTCAGTTGTGACCGGGTCCAGCTTGTCTCCACCCAAACATTGGCGGCAGCAAAATCCACTGCGTTCTGTACCAGATTGCGCAGACCGTGGATGATTTCCGGTTTGCGCAGGATAGTGGGCTGCTGCTGGCCGCCGTCTTCTTCGGGGCCTTCGGTCACGTGGATGAATTTACCCCGGTGCATATGCGGTTCCGCGGCCTCCTGAATGACCGCTGAAACCGGTGCCTGGCGCAGGTGCAGGTCATCCTTGCCGGCCCGGCCCATGCTGCGCAGGATATCGCGGCAGCGGTCGGCCTGTTCGCGGATCAGTGCAGCATCTTCGCGCAGATCGGGCTGATCCTCCAGCTCATCCATCAGTTCGGCACTGGCCAGTTTGATGGTGGCCAGCGGCGTGCCCATTTCATGTGCGGCGGCGGCAACAACACCGCCCAGATCGGTCAGTTTTTGTTCGCGTGCCAATGCCATCTGGGTGGCGGCCAAGGCATCTGACATAGACCGCATTTCGGCAGCGATCTTGTAGGAATAACCGCCAAAAAACAAAACGGCGATGACGATGGCGACCCAGTTTCCAAAGACAAAAATATCCGGAATGCGCAGTATGAAGCCCTGACCAGTGCGCAGCGGCAGATGGAATTCCGCCAAGAGCGTCACCACAATGATGGTCACGGCGCCGATAATAAGGGTCGAACGCAGCCGCATCATACTGGCCGAAATGGTGACAGGGCCCAAAAGCAGCAGCGCAAAGGGATTGTGCAACCCGCCCGTCAGGTAAAGCAGGAAGGACAGCTGCAGCAGATCAAACAGGATGGTGAGGAAGTTTTCAAATTCCGACAGGCGCTTGTTTTCGGGAAACAGCACCATCGCCGACAGGTTGCCGGCCACGGAAATGCCCACCGCGACATAGCACAGCAGCAGTTCCAGCTGCAGATCGAACATGCGCTGGGCAAAGGTGATCGCGGTGACCTGTCCGACAATGGCAACCCAGCGCAGCAGGATCAAAGTGCGCAGCCGGATCCAGTGGCTGCGTTCCTGACCGCTCATCAGGCCGATTGTTGGATCACTCATACGTGGGCTCCGGTTGCATTGGCTCTGGAAATTGATAGGTCTCGGGCACGGAACGATCAACAATCTTCAACATGAAGGCACAGCCCCATGACCCGCCTGTCCGCATATCTCGCCACTGCCGCCGCTATCGCCCTGGTCGGGGGCACCTGGTTTGCCACCAAAGGCAACAATGACGGCGGCGACCGCTTCGCCCAATGCCGCAGCAGCCAGATCGCCGGCGGTGCCGATACCATTGGTGGGCCGTTTGAACTGGTCAATAGCAAGGGCGAGACGGTGACCGATAAGGATGTGATCACCGAACCTTCCATCGTCTACTTTGGCTATACTTTCTGCCCCGATGTCTGCCCGATGGATGTCTCCCGCAACGCCGATGCGGTGGATGTTCTGGCAGAGCGCGGCCACAGTGTGACGCCGGTATTCATCTCGGTCGACCCAAAGCGCGACACGCCCGAGGCGGTTGGCGATTTTGCATTCAACCTGCATGAAAAGATGATCGGGCTGACCGGATCGCCCGAGCAGGTCAAGGCCGCAAGCCGCGCCTATAAGACCTATTACAAGGCAAACGAGGGTGATGATGACTATTACCTCGTCGATCACTCCACCTTTTCTTATCTGGTTCTGCCCGAAGTGGGCTTTGTTGAATTCTTCCGCCGCGAGGACACCGCCGAGCAGATGGCCGACAAAACGGCATGCTTCATCGACAAAATGTAATGAACCTATAGCTGAAATTGACCTTTCCCAGGCTTGAGGCCATAGTCTCTCTTGCGCGCGTACACGAGTAATTGCGGAGAGACGAATATGGCCGAAACTGCCCTGCAGGACATTGGTCCCGATAAAACGCTCCTGCTGGTCGATGACGATGAACCGTTTCTGCGGCGTCTTGGCAAAGCTATGGAAAAGCGCGGGTTTTCGATTGAAACGGCCGGGTCGGTTGCGGCTGGATCTGCGATCGCCACGGCGCGGCCACCGGCATTTGCGGTTGTTGATCTGCGGTTGGAAGACGGCAACGGGCTGGATGTGGTCGAAGTGCTGCGCGAAAAACGCCCCGATTGCCGGGTTGTGGTTCTGACAGGCTATGGCGCCATTGCCACGGCGGTTGCTGCGGTCAAGATTGGCGCCACCGACTACCTGTCCAAACCTGCGGATGCGACAGACATCACCAATGCGCTGCTGGCCAGCGATGATGAGCTGCCACCGCCACCGGAAAACCCGATGAGCGCGGACCGGGTACGCTGGGAACATATTCAGCGCGTATACGAGCTGTGCGACCGAAATGTTTCGGAAACGGCACGTCGGCTGAATATGCACCGTCGCACCTTGCAACGCATCCTGGCCAAGCGCAGCCCCAAATAGGGGGGCGCTCCCGCCTGTTCAGGCCGCATAAATGCAGCTTCTCAGTTGGGCGTGGCGCCGCGCCTGCGGCGCGGCGGAAGCGTTTTCCTTAAAACGCGTGGCCGCAGAACGCTGACCGGCGGATCTGCATAGGCACCACCCGGGTGGTCAGCCCATGGCTGCCAGAAGCTCTGTATGGCGTGCGGTAAAGGCATTTCGCACCTCAACCGGGGGGCGCAGGCGAATCGACAGACCGTCGATCACATCTTGTTTCGGGCGACCAAAGAGCTTGCCCGCCTCTGTTTCGGAAAACCCGGCTATCTGCACGGCCTCCATCCAGGCGCTGATCCGGTCGGCGCGCTTGATCTGGGCCTTGACTGTTTTGGGCAGGGCGGCGGGCAGGCCAAAGCGCAGGTGGATAGCAGCAACCAGCCTGTCGTCCAGTGCGCCATATCCCGGCCCTACGGCGGCTTTCACCGGGGAAATCATATCGCCAATCACATATTCCGGCGCGTCATGCAGCAGGGCGGCAAGGCGCCATTTGATCGGTGCTTTGGGGTTGAGGCGGCCAAAAAGCTCCTCCACCAGAAGCGAATGTTCGGCCACGGAATAGGCGAAATCGCCGAAGGTCTGGCCATTCCAGCGGGCCACAAACGCCAGCCCGTGGGCGATGTCGGCGATTTCGATATCCACCGGGGTCGGATCCAGAAGATCGAGCCGTCTGCCCGAAAGCATGCGTTGCCAGGCACGGGGTTGAGTTCGCACGAAGTGCCTCCCTTGGAGCTTGTTTCTACAGGTCTTTGATTCCCGTTTAGGACCTTGGTTTAACGGGTGAACCTCTTCGACCCAACGATTTCTTGAACGGTCAATTATTTGAAATGAGTGGCGACCGGACCGATATTATAAGGAAGAGGGGGGTGAATATCCCCCATCGGTACCCCTCTCGGTGACTGTACGAGTGTCGAAAGGAATGTACCATGTTCAAGCGTTTGATGGCCGCGACTCTGGTGTTCGGAATGGCGGGAACTGCGCCACCCGCTCTGGCCTCTGCCTGTGGTGAACGAAACTCTGTCGTGGAACAGCTCAAAAACAAATATGAAGAGCGCCTGACGGTTGGCGGGTTGCACAATGGTCAGGAAGCAAAGTCCGTTGTGGAAATCTGGTCCTCTGATGAAACGGGCACGTTCACGGTTCTGCTGACCCATGCCACTGGCATTACATGTGTGGTTGCGGCGGGAACCGATTTCTTTGAAGCGGTGGAAAAGGAGGCCCCTAAAGGCACCGAAGGCTAAGGCGTCGGCCGCATCTTCATTGCTTGTCCACTATTCCGGTGTTACCCCATCGCCAGTTATTCAAACCGGAATGGAGCACGCCGTCATGAGCGCGGACTATATCGTCAAAGACATCTCGCTGGCTGGCTTTGGCCGCAAGGAACTGGACATTGCTGAAACCGAAATGCCGGGGCTGATGTCTCTGCGTGCGGAATACGGTGAAGAGAAGCCGCTGAAAGGCGCGCGTATCGTTGGTTCGCTGCACATGACCATTCAGACAGCTGTGCTGATCGAGACCCTCGTGGCGCTGGGCGCGGACGTGCGCTGGGCCTCTTGCAACATCTTCTCGACCCAGGATCACGCCGCGGCGGCAATCGCTGAAAGCGGCACGCCGGTCTTTGCCATCAAGGGCCAGACCCTTGAAGAGCATTGGGATTATCTGGACCGCTCCTTCATGTTCCCCGAAGGCGCCAACATGATCCTCGACGATGGCGGCGACGCAACGCTGTACATCCTGCTGGGTGCCCGTGTTGAAGCTGGCGAAACCGACCTGATCGAAGTGCCCACCTCGGAAGAGGAAGAGGCGATCTTTGCGCAGATCAAAAAGCGTATGGCGGCAAGCCCCGACTGGTTCACCAAGACACGCGAAGCCATCAAAGGCGTTTCGGAAGAGACCACAACCGGTGTTCACCGTCTTTATGAGCTGCAGAAGAACGGCCAGCTGCCCTTCCCTGCGATCAACGTGAATGATTCGGTCACCAAGTCGAAGTTCGACAACAAATACGGCTGCAAGGAATCGCTGGTCGACGGCATCCGCCGCGCCACCGACACCATGATGGCCGGCAAGGTTGCCGTTGTTTGTGGTTACGGCGATGTGGGCAAAGGCTCTGCCGCGTCGTTGGCCGGTGCAGGTGCCCGCGTGAAAGTCACCGAAGCCGACCCGATCTGCGCCCTGCAGGCCGCCATGGACGGTTTCGAAGTGGTGCGTCTGGAAGACGCCGTTTCTTCGGCTGACCTGTTCATCACCACCACCGGCAACAAGGACGTGATCCGCATCGAGCATATGCGCGAGATGAAGGACATGGCCATCGTTGGCAACATCGGTCACTTCGACAATGAAATTCAGGTCGCCAACCTGAAGAACCACAAATGGACCAACATCAAGGACCAGGTGGATATGATCGAGATGCCCTCGGGCGCCCGTCTGATCCTGCTGTCCGAAGGTCGTTTGCTGAACCTCGGCAACGCCACAGGCCATCCGTCCTTCGTGATGTCCGCCTCTTTCACCAACCAGGTTCTGGCGCAGATGGAAATCTGGCTGCGTGGTGAGGAATACAAGAACGAAGTCTACATCCTGCCCAAGCATCTGGACGAGAAAGTCGCCCGTCTGCACCTGGAGCGGATTGGTGTGAAGCTGACCACTCTGACCGAAGAGCAGGCCGCCTATATCGGTGTCACACCCGAAGGCCCGTTCAAGCCGGAACACTACCGCTATTAAGCGGCTGAAAATGCGAATTGAAAAGGCCGGTGCATAAGCACCGGCCTTTTTTGTGGCCGCAGGATTCACGAAATGCAGCGTTGAAACACGCCCTCTGCAAGAGTTCCCTTACTGCGGAATTGGCGAGTCTGTTCAAAATCAACACAGCAAAAATGGCCTGTCAGCGTCGCGTTGAATGCAGTCAAAGAACGTCTAAGTAATTCATTAAAATATGAAAAATCGATTTCCTTTGCGGTTGTCGTTTTCTGTCGGTCCGCTTCAGATGAAAGATCCATTCTGGAGGCAGATCATTTAGTGAATGGGAACAGTTGCAAATGGCCAAAGATTCCGCCGACCCCGTTTCTGCCCTGCGTGCCAATACAAGCGTTCCATTTGAACAGGCGCGGGCCATGCCGCCAGAGGTCTACACCAGCGATGAATTCCTGAAAGCAGAGCTGGACGGTATTTTCTCCAAAGACTGGTACTGCGTCGGGCGCGCCAACGGGCTGGGCAATCCGGGTGATTACACAACCTGCGAATTGGCGGGCCAGCCTGTCATCGTCATGCGCGACCGCGACGGGGAAATCCGGGCGCTGTCGAACGTCTGCCTGCACCGGATGTCGACATTGCTGCAGGGCAGCGGCAATGTCCGCTCGATTGTCTGCCCCTATCACGCCTGGACCTATAATCTGGACGGATCATTGCGCGGCGCCCCGGCGATGACCCTGAACGAAGGCTTCTGCAAGGATCAGTATCAGCTGCCAAAGGTGCGCTGCGAGGAATGGCTGGGATGGGTCTTCATCACCCTGAATCCCGATGCTCCGGCCGTTGCCGAACAGCTGAGTCAGGTTGAAGAGCTGGTCGCCGGCTATGACATGACCAATTACACCGAGGTGTTTTTCGAAGAACATGTCTGGGACACGAACTGGAAGGTGCTGGCCGAGAATTTCATGGAAAGCTATCACCTGCCGGTCTGCCACGCCGGCACCATTGGCGGGCTGTCCAAACTGGAAGACATGGTCTGCCCGCCCGGTCTGGAGGCTTTCAATTACCACACTATCCTCAAGGATGAGACGCTGCGCATTGCCATGGCGCATGACAGCAATACCCGGCTGAAGGGGGAGGAACGGCGCACGACCTTCTTGCTGGCGATCTACCCTTCGCTGCTGATCACCCTGACGCCCGGCTATTTTTGGTACCTCAGCCTGCATCCCAAGGGACCGGGGCAGGTGCATATCCGTTTTGGTGGCGGCATGTCCGACGATTACAAGGAAGACGCCGACGCGCAGCAGAACTTTGTCGATCTCAAGGCGCTTCTGGACGATGTGAATGTTGAGGATCGCGGCTGCACCGAGAAGGTCTTTAAGGGGCTGTCATCGGCGCTCGCAGCGCCCGGACATCTGTCGCATCTGGAGCGGCCAAACTATGATTTTGCCCGCTATCTGACTGCAAAAACACAGGAAACCACTGCCAAGGAGGGGTGAGTTGTATGAATGATCTAAGGCCGATTTTGCAAGCATTGGATGCCCTTCCGGCTGATAGTCCCATGGGGTTGCCGGGGGCGTTTTATACTTCGCCGGACCGATTTGTCTGGGAAAAGAAAACCGTCCTGCAGCACGGTTGGCACTGTGTCGGACGGCAGGATGAGGTTCCCGAAGCGGGAGATTTCTTCACCATCCAGCTGTTGGACGAGCCGCTGATTGTTGTGCGCGGCGACGACGGAGAGATCCGGATTTTGGCCAATGTGTGCCGTCACCGGGGCATGCCGTTGGCCGAGGGCCGGGGCAACGTGAAGCGGTTTGTCTGTGCCTATCATGCCTGGATGTATGGGCGGGACGGTGCATTGCTGCGGGCCACCCGGATGGAGAACGAAGGCTTTGATGCAAGCAGCTGCAAATTGCACAGCTACAATATCCAGCTCTGGAACGGTTTCATCTACTGCAATCTGGATGCGCATGCGGTTCCGCCCGTTGACGACACGCAGAAACTGGACGCGCTTCTGGATCCTTATGAAACCGGCTCTTTCCGGCTTGTCCATGTGGCTGAAGAAGTGTGGCACACCAACTGGAAGTGCCTCGTCGAGAATTTCATGGAAGGTTACCACCTGTCTGTGGTTCACCCGCAAACGCTGCATGGTTACACGCCTACCGGGCTCGCCCGGAAATCCGCTTCGGGCCCCGGTTTTACGTCCTATTGCGCCAACTATCCGGACAGTGCAGGCGGGCGCGGAATGGGTGCGCCGGGGCTCAGCCAGGAAGAGCGGCAGCGCTCGACATTGTTTGCGCGCTTTCCGACGCAGGTTGCCAGTCAGGCAGCCAGCCTGCTGGTGTCGCTGTCGATTTTTCCCATCTCGGCTGAATCAATCCACGTGAAATGGACGATGTCGGTCTATGGCGATGATCTGGATGAGGGCACCATTCAAGACCGTATCCGGCTTTGGGAAGAGGTGAACCGGGAAGACCGCGAAAAACTGGAGAAAATGCAGGTCGCCTTGCGGTCGCAGCATGCACAGTCAGGTCCCTTGGCAGGTGAAGATTTTGAGGGAACAATCCGTGATTTTCAGGCCTGGTTGGCGCAGCAGGATCGGGCTGCGGTTGGATAGTCTGGATCTGCGGCTGATTTCCGGTCGGCAAAATGGCCAACCAAGGCCGGGGCCTTGGTTGGTTGAGGTAGAGCGCGGTTTTAGTGAATGGGCCGACGGGTGTTATTGCCGGTCTGGTCATTCGGCGCTGTCCTGATTGAGGTCGCCAGTGTCACAGGGGTGCGGCGATTGCGAAGTGGGCGCTGATCATTCCACGCCGCCCGCATCCAGACCGCGGCGTCCGCATCATTGGCATCAAGCACCGGATCATGCACAGACACGCTCAGATTTGCGGCATCGTGCTGGGCGGTGATTGTCTGGCGGTCTCCTGATCTGGCCGTTTGGGGCTGGTCGAGGAAAAACGCGGTGCGCCCCCAATGGCCGCCGTCCTTCACACCGTTTTCGACCTGAATGCCGGGCGCCAGCGTCATCTTGAAACTGACCAGAACCGCATGGATCGCGCCTGATGACGAACAGAAAAGATCTGTTGTTGTGCGTGCTGGTTTGATGTTGGGCCGGGTGAAATCGATCTTGAACACATCTGTTGTCGGACCCAGGGGCCGCAAAGTGCAGGCTGCCATATCGTTTGGGGTGATTTGCGCGACCTTTGCAAAGCGGTGAAAAGCGCTCAGATCAAATCCTTCTGCCTCTTGCGGCCGCCACAGATCCAGCAGGGCATCGCTTTCCACCAGCTGCGCCATCAGGGTTCCGTGTTCGGGGATGGCGCGCGCGTCCGGTTTGGCAAGCGCCGACATGGCATGGGTGAGCGTTGCCAGCGCGCCCTCGCCCAAGAGAACGGTGTCGACAATCTCTGACACCACCACATCTGCCGGTTCGGGAATATCCACCCCGACCACAATATCGTGCGACCATTTCGCGATCACCGTGATGCGGTCGCTCAGCCCGTTTTGGGCAATAACCTGCGTTGCGGCCTCGGCGATCAGCGGCTGTTGTTCGCAGGTGTAGACATGTTTCGCACCAGCGCGCGCGGCCAGCATGGCCGTCAAACCGGCGCCGCAGCCGATATCCAGAACCACATCCCCCGGTTTCACCTTTGCAGCGATTGCGCGGGCATAGGCGTGGTTGCGGGCCTTATCGGCGAGCATGGGAAAATGCCAGCGCGGCACCGACATCTGGTTCAGCCGTTCCTGCAATACCCGTGCTTCATGATGGTGGGGATCTGCGGCCAGCGCCTGGCCAAGGATCTGGGATGTGCGCAATCCACCGTCAGCCAAAGTTTCGGATTTTGCCAGTTGGACGAGCCTGTCTGCCTCCTGTGTCGCTTGGTGAAGATGCTCCTGATAGGCGTGATGCTGAGGAGTAAGGGTGACCGGTTGTAGTTCTTGCAACTTTAATTTTCCCTATTTGAGGCGAATTCTGCCATTCCCGCATATTCACCAAACGCGTCTAATAAATCGTAAAAGGGACTTCGTCCGTTGCGTGCTGCCTCCTCCTCCACGGCCCTCCTGGAAGGGGGCGGAGCCATATCCGGCCTGCATGAATATTACCTGTGGGCTGTGTTTTAGGGGGTCGCACATGGCCGATGGCACAGGCGTATTTGGCACAATTCTCCCGCAGAAATTTGCGGAAGAATCGCTGATTTTAGTGCTGCGCTCATGGGTCGCCGCCTCAGGACTAGGCGGTGAACGCATTCAACACGGCAAGGGCGTCATGCTCTCTTCCGTCGGGCACAAACAGATGGTCATGATAAAAGCCCGACACCGGGTTCACCCCCATGTCATGTTTTTCCAGCGCGGTGGTGATCCGGGCCAGAAAGCCCACTGCTTCGAGTGACGAATGGATGTTCAAAGTGATCATCCGGCAGGGAAACTCATAGTCGATTCCTGCAGCTTCGGCTTCACTCTTCAGAAGGATGAGCGTCATTCCCTCTGCCTCATGAAACAGCATTTTCGGGCGGATACCGCTGGGAACCACACCCTCTGCAAGGGTCGCAAACACGTATAGGCCGTCTACCAATTGCGCAGACATTGTCCGCAGCAATACGTCCAGGTTCGTTTCACCAACCATATTTGTTTTCCTTTTTTCTAATGAGTTTCAAGACCAAGGAGGATCATACCGAGGATTAAGAGGGTCACGCCGACCAGGCCAGTTGCGCCGATTTGGTCTTTGAATACCAAAATGCTGGCGACGACCGATCCGATTGATCCAATGCCGGTCCAGATTGGGTATGCAACCCCGAGGGGGAGCGAGCGCATTGACCAGTAAAGGGCCGCAAGACTGGTGATCATCAACGCCGCAGTCGCAAGCAGCAAACCGATGCTGAAACGCGCGGAAACTGCTTTCAGACCAGCGGCCCATGCTGTTTCCAACAGACCTGCAATGAGAAGTGTTGCCCACGCCATTTCGACCTCAATTCAATCGGGTCGTCCCGGTCAGCCCTTGTGTGTCAGGTCGTCCTGCCACGGCGTTGCCTGGACTTTTTACTGGTTTGCCGCATTGAATACAACGGTCCACAGAGGGGCGTTTCGGTGTTCTTTGGTTGTTGAGCTGGGCGCAAAGCACATGGGCGAGCGGGCTGCACACCGTAGGAAGCCGCAGGGTTGCATTTGCGTTAGGGGAAAACTGGCGTCAAAAAAACCCTTTGTCACGGCACCTTTGGCCGCTACCTTTGCTCAGAGAGCTGGATTTCGACCGGCCCTTTGCAAATGTTCAACAGTAATTGGGGTAAGACGCCATGGGGAAGAGAGACGATCTGATCGCGCAATATGCGGATGATCTGAAGAATAAATGCGGCATGGATCCGGATATGGAACTGCTGACCAAGGTTACCATTGGCTGCGGGCCGGCGATCTATGACGCGGATGCCTCGACTGTTGCCTCCAGCCAGGAGAGCGAGCTGGAAACCGTAAAGAACAATTTCCTGATCAAGAAGCTGGGTCTGTCAGATGGTCCGGAGCTGACAGAGGCGATCAGCAAAGCTGTTGAAATTTATGGCAAGTCCGAGCGCAACAAATACCGCGCTGTGTTCTATTACATGTTGACCAAGCATTTCGGCAAAGAGTCCGTTTACGGCTGATCCGGCCTAGGCGCCCTGCAGAATCGGAATTCCGGAAGCAGGGCGTATCGGATTTTAGAGTTATTGTCCGGGCTATTCTTTTGCCGTGGCGCCCAGCGTCAGATATACACATGTTATCGGCTAGGATGGCCAAGACCAGAATTCATATACGCGTGTGGTGGATTGGGAGCACGCGGGGTGAAAGGGAAGGTCTTGTTCATACTGGACCTTCCCTTTTTCACATTTTGCCAATCAGAACAGGGTCAGCACCAGACCCATGACGGCCGTGGCCAGCGTCGCATAGCCACCATCGATCAATGTCAGCCTGAAGGGACGCATCGCATAGAGATTGTTGATGCAGATCCACGGGCTGATGAAGAACAGGCCGACACCGGCCCCGGCGATCAGTCCCTTGCCGACACCTTCAATTGCTGACAGTTCGAACATGTGGCGCATCATCCCGGCCACAACGATCTGCAAAACAAAACTGGCGGCAAATATCTTCGGGTTCATCCCGCCCTCGGGCTGACCATCCGGCCCGCGCGGCACCCCGGCAGCTTCCATCCAGGGCTCGGCCAGCTTCATGTACCAGACCGACCCGATGGCCCAGGCCGCAATTGCAGCCACAATTACATTGATGATTTCCATGCGTTCCCTCCTTGGAATTATCCGTTCCGCAAGAAGAGCTTGCCAGATCAGCCGGCTTCTGTCTGCCCCAGAGCGCAGATCACCTGCCACTCGGCCTCGGTGACCGGCTGCACCGACAGGCGCGAGTTTTTCACCAGCACCATCTCGGCCAGACGTTCGTCTGCTTTGATCTGGTCAAGGGTGACAGGCTGTTTGAACCGGCGCACGGCTTTGATGTCGACGCAGTCCCAGCGGTCGTCCTCGGTGGTGCTGTCGGGGTGTGCTTCGGCGCAGACCTCAACGATGCCCACCACCGATTTTTCCTTCTGGGAATGGTAGAAAAAGCCACGGTCGCCCATCGCCATCTGCCGCATGAAGTTGCGCGCCTGATAGTTGCGCACGCCGTCCCACTCCTCGCCCGCGTCGCCCTTGGCGATCTGGTCATCCCAGCCCCAGGTCGAGGGTTCGGATTTGAACAGCCAGAACGCCATCAGCCGATGACCTTTTTCCAGGTGACCAGATCTGTGGTCTCGAACAGGCCTGCTTTGGCATAGGGGTCATTTGTGGCCCAGGCCTCGCCGGCGGCCATGTCTTCCACGTCCAGAATGACCAGAGACCCGGCCATATTGCCGTCCTGATCCAGCAATGGGCCAGCCTGGGCCACCACGCCGGTTTCTTCGATATAGGCGAGATGCGCCGCACGGTTATCGAGCCGCACTTGCAGCGCTTCGGGTTTGTCACGGGCGATCAGGGCAATCAGCATATTATTCCTCTTTCAGTGGCCGGGCCAGCAGTTGCGCTGCAGCCTCGGTGATCGTCAGGCTGCCGTCAAGCAGGCCGACAACAGTGTGGGTGATTGGCATGTCCAGACCGATGGCGCGCGCCTTGGCATCCACTGCCCGCGCTGTCGCAGCGCCTTCGACGGTGACGGAAGGATCAAAGCTCTCGCCGCGCCCGATCGACAGGCCAAGGCGGTAATTGCGCGACAGTTCAGAGGAACATGTCAGGGTCAGATCCCCAAATCCGGAAAGCCCCGCCAGCGTCTCCGGCTGGGCGCCAAAAGACAGGGCAAGGCGCAGCATCTCTGCATAGCCGCGGGTCATTAGGGCGGCGCGGGCGCTGTCGCCAAGGCCCGCGCCAATGACCGCGCCACAGGCGATGGCAATCACGTTTTTCAACGCGCCGCCAACCTCGGCACCGGTGGTGTCGGTGGTGCGGTAGAGGCGCAGGTTGGCGGTGGTGAGCTGCTGTTGCAGGATTTTGCAGGCCGCGGCGTCGGCGCAGGCCAGTGTCAGCGCCGTGGGCAGACCACGGGCGATGTCATCGGCAAAGCTGGGGCCGGTCAGAAGGGCGGCCGTGCTTGCAGGCAGGCATTGCTCAATTACCGCAATCGGGCCCAGACCAGTGTCCAGTTCGATCCCCTTGCAGCAAGCGACAAGAGTCTTGCCGGTCAGCTGATCTGCATGGGCCGTCAGCAGGCTGCGCAGTTTTTGCATCGGAATGGCCAGCAATAGGGTCTGATTTTGCAGGGCCGCATCGAAATCCGCAGTGATGGTCAGGGCCGGTGGCAGGGTGACACCCGGAAGGCGCGTGGTGTTGCTGCGGCTGTTCTGCATGTCAGCGGCATGGTCGGCGTTGCGCGCCCAGAGCGTGACCGGGCCATTCCCCGCCAGCGACACTGCCAGAGCGGTGCCAAAGGCGCCGGAACCAAGAACAGATACCGTCATGCTTTTGCTCCCTTCTTGCCGCTGCCGACCAGCGCCGGGCGGCTGTTGTCCAGCGGCCAGCGGGGCCGGGCGGTCAGGTCCATTCCATCGCGTGCACCGGCTTTATAGCGCTCCAATCCGGCATAGGCGATCATGGCGGCATTATCGGTACACAGGCGCAGCGGCGGCGCGGTAAAGGCACAGCCCATTTCGGCACAAACAGTCTCTAACCCTGCACGAATGGCGGTGTTTGCGGCGACGCCACCGGCCACGGCCACGGTTGGCTGGCTGGGGTTTTCTTCCATATACAGCGCAATTGCGCGGCGGGTTTTGGCGATGATGACATCGCGCACAGCGGCCTGAAACCCGGCGCAGAGGTCGGCGCGGTCCTGACGGGTCAGCCCGTCTTTCTCAGCCGCCACCTGATCGCGCATCCGCAGAAGCGCGGTCTTCAGCCCGGAGAAAGAGAAGTTGCAATCCTTGCGGTCCAGCAGCGGGCGCGGAAAGCGAAAGCGCGCCTCATCGCCCTGTTCGGCTTCGGCCTGCACTGCAGGGCCGCCAGGCTGCGACAGGCCCAGCAGGCGGGCGGTTTTGTCAAAGGCCTCGCCCGGCGCGTCATCAATGGTGCCACCGAGCCGCGAGAAATCCTCGGGGCCGCGGGCGATCAGGAACTGGCAATGGCCGCCGGACACCAGCAGCATCAGATAGGGGTAGGCAATGCCATCGGTCAGTCGCGGGGTCAGCGCGTGGCCGGCCAGATGGTTCACGCCCACCAGTGGCAAGCCGGTGGCAGCACAGATCCCCTTGGCGCACATCACGCCGGACATCACCCCGCCGATCAGCCCCGGACCGGCGGTCACCGCCACGGCGTCGATATCTTTCAGGGTCAGACCGGCCTCGTCCAAGGCCTCGATCACCGATGTGTCCAGTTTTTCCGCATGGGCGCGGGCGGCGATTTCCGGAACCACGCCGCCATAGGCGCTGTGCAGATCATTCTGGCCATAGACAACAGAGGACAGGATCTGCGGCTTGGCATCGCCGATCTGGCGCACCACGGCGGCAGCCGTGTCGTCGCAGCTGCTTTCCAGCCCAAGAATTGTGGTCACGTCTGACATTGTCCTGCCGTTGCATTGGGATGATCCCGCAGCTACCACCTTAGACAGGTGCAAACAATCCCGGGAGGTGGGCGATGACAGTGCTGTTGATGACCCGCCCAGAGGCCGCCGCCGCGCGCTTCGTCGAAGCACTGCCCGTGCCCCTCAAGGCGCAGCTGGATGTCCTGTATTCCCCGTTGATCCGCATTTGCCCGCTGCCGCAGCCAGCAGAGGCGGGTTCGGCATGCGGTGTGATTTTCACCTCCATCAACGGCGTGGCTGCGGCTGCGGGGTCGCAGGGCCTGCCTGCCTATTGCGTCGGAGAGGCGACAGCCCGTGCCGCGCGAAAAAAAGGCTGGCATGCCTCGGCCTGTGGCGGCACCGCTGAAGCGCTGATTGAGACGCTGATTGCGAAGGCGCCGCAGGGCCCGTTGATACATTTTCGCGGCGCACATGCGCGGGGAAATATCGCCAGTCGGTTAATGGCGGCGGGGCTGGAATGCGCTGAAAAGGTGATTTACGAACAGGTGCTTGATCCGCTGACCACGGCCGCAACGGCAGTGCTTGTCGGGCCGACGCCGGTTTTGGTGCCGCTTTTTTCACCACGGACTGCCCAGCATTTTAGCAAGCTGTGCCCGGCGGAAGCCCGCCCAATCCTGCTGGCGCTCAGCAATGCCGTTGCGCAACCTTTGAAGACCTTGAATTACAAGGACTTGCAGATATGTAGTGAACCAACGGCCAAAGCCATGGTGCAGGCGGTTCAAGACGCCGCAGGCGGGCTGCATTGGGTTGAGGGCCACCCGGAGGCGCAGTAGGGTCACCGGGTGCTGAGGCATTATTTGAGATTCGATGGGAGGCCGGTGTGGCTGACAAGAAGATTTCCGAAGACGTGACGGATAAAGGCTCTGCCGATTTGCAGGCCGACGAAGATCAAGTCCCCACGCCCGAAACGGATACTGGGGACGACCCCAAGCCGGAAACAGTTGAAGACAGGGATGTTTCGGAACAGTCTTCCGAAGCCGAAGCCGAAGCCGAAGCCGAAGCCGAAGCCGAAGCCGAAGCCGAAGCCGAAGCCGAAGCCGAAGCCGAAGCCGAAGCCGAAGCCGAAGCCGAAGCCGAAGCCGAAGCCGAAGCCGAAGCCGAAGCCGAAGCCGAAGCCGAAGCCGAAGCCGAAGCCGAAGCCGACGTGGCGGCTGAACCAGAGCAGTCGACCGATGCAGCTGAAGCAGCGCTTGCGCCGCAGACGGTTGTGGAAAAGCGTGGCGGCTTTGGCGCGGCGCTGCTTGGCGGCGTTGTTGCGGCGGGTCTGGGATTTGTTGCGGGTCAGGGGCAACTGCTCGATCCGATTCTGCCGGCTGGATTGAAATCAAAAGGCGCGCAGGAAATTTCTGCTCTGGAACAGGCGCAGGCAGCGCTGGCCGATCAACTGGCAGGGCTGACCGATCAGGTCGCCGCCAATGCGACCCCGGACCTGTCGGCGGTGAACACCCGTATCGATGATGTGGCCGCTGGTCTGGCACCAATAGCCGAGAGCTTTGATGCAGCGATGGGTCGGCTGGACGGTCTGGGTTCTGATATCGAAACCCTCACCGCGCGTCTGACCGATCTGGAAAAGCGCCCCGTCACCGAAAGTGTCGCGCCCGAAGCGATTGCCGCTTACGAGGCAGAGCTGGCCAGGTTGGGTGACAGTCTGGCCGCGCAGCGCAGCGAAGTGGAGCAAATGGTAGCCGAGGCCCAGGCCATGGATGCCGCCGCCACCGAGGCGGCCCGCGTTGCCGCCGCACAGACTACCGTTGCGCGCTTGCGTTCGGCACTGGATGCCGGCGCTGCCTTTGGTCCGATCCTTGCTGATCTGGCTGAATTGGGCGTCACCGCGCCTGATGCGCTGACCGCTGCCAGCGACGGTGTGGAGACCCATGCCGCCCTTGCCGATGGTTTTGCCCCCGCTGCCCGTGATGCACTGGCCGCTGCCCGTGAAGACACCAAAGGCACCGGCGGTCTGCTCGCCTATATGGAACGCCATCTTGGGGCCCGGTCGGTCGCGCCGCGCGAAGGGGATAGCCCGGATGCGGTTCTGTCGCGTGCCCAGGCTGCCGCTGCAGCAGGTGATCTGGACGTTGCCTTGACTGAGATTGAAGTTCTGCCCGACAGCGCGCGCGATGCGCTTTCTGACTGGGCAGATGCCGCCCGTACCCGTGCCGCAGCTCTTGCCGCTGCGGATGCGCTCGCCACCAGCCTGACTGCCAATTAAGGGACCCGCTATGCTCTGGTCATTGTTTAAGATCCTTGTTTTTGTTGCGGCCGTGGCCCTTGTGGCCTTTGGCGCAGGTCTGTTGCTGGAAACATCCGGTGGGGTGCAAATCACTGTCGCCGGCACTGAATACACGCTGGGCGCGCTGCAATCAGTCATTGCGCTGACCGTATTGCTGGTGGCCCTTTGGGTGTTCCTGAAACTGTTGTCGCTGTTGGTGGCGACGCTGAAATTTCTCAACGGGGATGAAACCGCCCTGTCGCGCTATTTCGACAAGGGGCGCGAACGCAAAGGCCATCAGGCGCTGGCCGATGGGTTGATGGCGCTGGCGTCCGGGGAAGGGCGGCTGGCCATGGCCAAGGCCGCACGCGCAGAGAAATATCTGCAAAACCCAGAGCTTACCGGATTGCTTACAGCGCAGGCCGCTGAACAGGCCGGGGATACGCATAAGGCAGCCGAGGCTTACAAGACGCTGCTGACCAACCCCAGCACGCGTTTTGTCGGCGTGCGCGGGATCATGAAACAAAAGCTGTCAGAGGGCGATGATGAAACCGCCCGCAAACTGGCCGAAAAAGCGCTGTCGCTGCGCCCCAAACACCAAGAAGTGCAGGACACCCTGCTGAAGCTGCAGGCGCAGGCACAGGATTGGGCCGGCGCACGTCAAACGCTGAGCACCAAGCTGAAGACCGGGACGCTGCCGCGCGATGTGTTCAAGCGCCGCGATGCGGTGCTGGCGCTGTCCTCGGCCCGTGACGTGCTGGACGAAGAGGCCAGCGTGGCCCAGCAGGAACAGGCGATCGAGGCCAACCGCCTATCGCCTGATCTGGTGCCGGCCGCTGCCATGGCCGCCCGCGCCTATATTGCCAAGGACAAAAAGCGCAACGCCGCCAAGGTGATCAAGAAAGCCTGGGATGTGCACCCGCACCCGGAACTGGCCCATGTCTTTGCCGAGATCGAACCGGCCGAATCTGCGGCGCAGCGGGTCACCCGTTTTGCCCAGCTGGCCAAGCTGAAGCCTGATCATGACGAAACCCGCCTGCTGATGGCCGAGTTGCATATTGTGGCCGAGGATTTTCCCGAGGCCCGCCGGGCGCTGGGCGATCTGATTGAGCGCGCACCGGACGCGCGTGCGATCACTCTGATGGCGGCGATCGAACGGGGCGAGGGTGCGTCTGACGCGGTTGTTCAGGGTTGGCTGGCCCGTGCGCTCAGCGCGCCGCGTGGCCCGCAGTGGGTTTGTGGAAGCTGCCACAATGTGCATGCGGAATGGACGCCGGTCTGTGGCCATTGCTCCAGCTTTGACACGCTCAGCTGGAAGGCCCCTGAGGCGACCGAGATCCCCACGGCCACTGGCGCGCAGATGCTGCCGCTGATCATCGGCGCGTTGGAAAAAACACCGGACGTCGAAGAGGTGCCAGAAGAAGATGCGCTGGATGAAACGCCGGTCGAAGAACCATCCGTGGAACCCGAAGTGAGCAAATAGCAGGCGGCGCTTCGGCGCTGTTCCGTTGCTTTGAAACGATTGCATCCGCGCGATTGGCCCTGTGCCCATCGCGCGGTTTGCCTTTGCGGGGTTAGCCCGCGTCGCGCTGGGCGATCCAGTCGTGATCCGGATCATTCTTGAAACGCCATTTGCGCAGCGGCCCGGCCATCACGTTGAGGTAATACATCTCATAACCGTAGACCGCGCCGCAGGGGTGGTGGCCCTTGGGCACCAGCACCACATCACCGTCTTTCACGGCCATGGTTTCATCCAGCGTGCCATCCTCGGTATAGACGTGCTGGATGCCAAAGCCCTGACCGGGGTTCAGCCGGTGATAATAGGTCTCCTCCAGATAGGTCATGTTGGGATAATCATCCTCGTCATGGCGGTGGCTGGGGTAGGAGGACCAGCTGCTGTCAGGGGTGAAGACCTCGGTCACCAGCAGGCTGTCGGCCACGTCGCGGCCTTCCATGGCGATATTGTTGATATACCGCGTGTTCTGGCCGGTGCCACGCGGCGTCAGCTCGATCCCTTCGGGGCCGAGCTTGCGCGCCGGGTGGTTGCCCCTGCCGGGGGCAGCGCAGACGGCCAGCACGCATTTGGTGGTCGCCGTGGCAGACCAGCTGTTGGCATTGGGCACATAGGCGCAATGGGGTGGTGTTTTTTCAAACACGTTCATCCGGTCGCCCATCTCACCAAAATCCATCGTGTCACAGGCTATCGTTGCCTTGCCTTCGACCAGCAACAAAATGACTTCGGTGTCGCCGGTGGGTTCTGCCACGGTTTCACCTGCTTCCAAGTGGTACAGGCCAAAACCCACATAGCCCCAGTCCGGGCTTTGTGGCCCGCGGGCAGAGGCTGCGGTGATGTCATGAACCTTGCCGGTGTTGCCGGTGGGTTTGCGCAGAAGATCGGTCATCTTGGCTCCCTTCATATTTGTTGGCGGGGCGTGTTCACGCCCCGCCAGTCTATCACGCGCGGCGGCGGTCTGCCTGCGCATCCAGGGCTTCGTTGAACGCTTGCGGCGTCCAGCCCTCCTCCAAGGCCCGCATCATCAGCGCGGCCTGCGTTTCCGGCGCCAGCCCGCCAATCGGCGGATCCCGGTCCAGATTGGTGGGGAACGAATAGCCATCCGCGCAGGCGCCGATCGCCGCTTTCTGCGCGGCGGAACTCATCGACCCTTGAAGCTCCAATAGCGCCGGGTAGAGGAGCTTCGACATGCCCAGCCTGTCGATATTCTCCATTGCGATACCAAAGGCAGAGGACACCTGCAGCAGGTTTGCCATACGGTGAATATCAGCGCTGGTATTGGCCCCCGCCGCGTGGAACAGCGCCGGATTGAAAAACACCGCATCACCCTTCTCCAAGGGCAGCTGGATGCATTTCTCCTCAAAATAGTCACTGAACTCAGCCTGCCGGTAGGCCAGGTAGCCGGGGCGGTAGGCCTGCGAAAACGGCAATAGCTTGGTTGGGCCGCTTTCAACCGGCATATCGCAATGTGCGACTGCCCCCTGCAGGGTCATCACCGCTGACAAATCATGCACATGGGCCGGATATGCCGCGGCGACATCTTCGGTCTGAAAACCGAGATGATAGTCGCGATGCGCCTGCTGAGCACCGCCGCCCGGACGCACCAGATTGACCTGGGTGGTCATCCGGTAGTTGGGGCCAAGCCAGGCTTCGCTGACCGCCGCAATGACCTCGTTGCCAAAGTAGCGGGCGAAAACGGCTGGATCTGCTTCGCAGAGCTTTTGCAGCGCGTTCCAGATCCGGTCATTTGCACCCTTGGCCGCAAAATGATCCGCCTTGCCGCCATGGGCCGCTTTTTCATCGGCGATGATCTGTTCGAACACCTTGCTGGCGGCATCAATGGTCGCAGTGTCCTGAAAGGCGCCTTTCAGGGCCACAACCCCGGCAGAGCGGCTGAGCACCCAGCCCCATTCGGCCAGCAATCTCTTGCGCTCTACCGCATCGCTCAGAACCGGGCGCAGCGCGGCCATGTCATAGACCGGCACGTTCTGTTCCACAGCGGCGGCAAAGGGCACCGATACGGCGTTTAAGCTCTGCGAGGTCAGCACCTTGAATTCATCCAGGTCGCACGACTCGCGGTCGAAATACCCTACATATTCGAATTCAGTATCCACCATGGTTTATCCCTTCATGGTTGGTGGTGCTGCCCTGCGCCAATCACGGCCCTTGGGCGAAAATCAGTCTCTAAATAGGTTCAGATGGCCGCTTCCCGTGCCTTGTCCCAAACTTCACACAGGTCGCGGTAGCGGTTGGCCATCATGGCAATGGCCGCGTCATTGTCCATGGAACCTGTCATCCAGGCGCGGGCCGCATCGCCAAAAATGGTGCGCCCAACAGCAAAGCCTTTGACCAGATCAAACTTGGCGGCCTGTGCGAAACTGGCGGAGAGCTCCTCGGCTGGGGCATCCAGACCCAGCACCACGATACCGCGGGTGTTGGCATCGTTGCGCGTGATGGCGTCGACCACAGCGGCCCAGTCGGTGTCGGTCTTGAGGGGCTCCAGCTTCCACCAGTCGGGGAAGACGCCGAGATCATAGAAGCGCTGGATGATGGCGGGGGTGGTTTCCGTCGTGACCGTCCCAACCTTCGAGGGGATCACCTCCAGCAGGAATTCCAGCCCGTTGCGGCGGCTGGCGGCGAACAGGCGCTTCACCACGTCTTCCTGTGCGGCCTTCATCTCTGCACTGTCATCGGGGTGATAGAAACACAGGCATTTCACCACATGTTCGGTCGGCCATTGGGCCAGCCCGCCGAAATCCGCCCCCAGCTCCGGTTCCAGCTCCAGCGGTCGTGAGCCGGGCCATTCCACCGGATGACCAATCCACAGACCCTGACCCGCCGCCTTATAGAGCGCATCGCGCCCCAGACGGCTGTCGCACAGCAGGCCATAGCCCGGCTGGCCGTCCGCCACTTGCCCGGCGGCATCAAGGCAAAGCTCTTTGAAGGCGCCGATCTTTTCTGGGGTGGCGCCCTCCATTTCCTCCAGCTGGATGCGGTGATCAAAAGCAAAGACCCGCATGGTGGACCAGTCGCCTTTGCGGTTGGTGGACCAGTGTAGCTGCTCCAGCTCGGCATCTTTACGCAGCGCAGGTTCTTTCACCCCGCGTTTGAGGAAAAACTGCATTTCCTCCCAGCTCGGATAGGCCGGGGTGCAGCCATGGCGGCTGACTGCAAAGGCACCGCAGGCATTGGCGTAGCCCAATGTGGTCGGCCAGTCTTCGCCGTCCAGCCAGCCCTTCAGCAGGCCGGACATGAACCCGTCGCCCGCGCCCAGCACGTTGAAAACCTCGATCGGGAAGCCGGGACCGGATTCGCCCTCGTCCAGACTGTCAGGGATCGCACCGGTAAAGGCTGAAGCCCCCATTGGCCCGCGTTTGCAGATCAATGTGGCATCGCTGACAGCGCGCACGGCGCGTAGGGCGGCGATGGTGTCGGTTGTTCCGCCGGCAATGTGGAACTCTTCTTCGGTGCCGACAATCAGGTCAAAGAGATGCAACGTGGACTGCAATTTTGCCGTGACCGCCGCGCTTTCGACAAAGCGGCTTTCGCCGTCACCATGGCCCGCCACGCCCCAGAGGTTCGGGCGGTAATCGATGTCCAGAGCGGTTTGTGATCCGTTTTCACGTGCCAGCCGCAGGGCTTTCAGCGTGGCGGCCTCGACCTGTGGGTGCGACAGATGGGTGCCGGTGGCGACAACTGCGCGGGCCTCTGCGATGAAGGCGGGATCGATGTCATCCTCGCTCAGCGCCATATCGGCGCAGTTTTCACGGTAGAAGATCAGCGGGAATTGTTCCTGATCACGAATACCGAGGATCACCAGCGCCGTCAGCCGCTCCGGATCGGTCTTCACCCCGCGCACGTCAACGCCTTCCTTGGCCAGTTCTTCGCGGATGAACCGGCCCATATGTTCGTCACCCACGCGGGTGATCACCGCCGATTTCAGCCCCAACCGGGCGGTGCCAGCGGCCATATTGGTCGGCGATCCACCGATGTATTTGTTGAACGAGCTCATATCCTCGAGCCGCCCGCCAACCTGCGCGCCGTAAAGATCGACCGAGGACCGGCCGATGGTGATGACATCCAGTTTTTTCATCTCAAAATCACTCTCGCAGGCCGCGTCATACGGCAATACCCACAACCGGGCTCAACATCCGGCGCATGAAATGGAATAAACATTCCATTGAAGTAAAAATCAAGAGTGTTGTTCTACGAAGCCCGGCTTTTCGCCGCTCCGACCGCCACGGCGAGGGTGATGGCAAGGCAGTGTGTGGCTGACAGGGCGCGGAATGCGCCGACATCTGCCTCAGCCACGGGGAGGGTCAGAACAGATGCGCCCTGCACCGGGCCGAGTGGGGAATCGGTCAGCACAACAACCGGGATGTCGCGGTCGACGCAGGTTTGGATCAGCGCCACGGTTTCATCGGAATAGGGGGTGAACGTTGTGGCAATCAGCGCGTCGCCTATGCGGATCGACGCCGCCTGTTGCAGCGCCCCAACCCCGTCATGCAGCATCGCCGGGTGGCCCATCTTTTCAAACGCATAGGCCAGATAGGCCGAAACCGGGAAGGCGCGGCGCAGCCCGGCGAGATGGATCATTTCAGCACCGGCAAGGGCGGCGACGGCCTGATCCAGTGCTGCCGCATCAACTTTATTTGCAAGGGTTTCCAGAGATCCGCGTCCGGCATCGACAAATTCCGCCAGCAGTGCTGATGGGCTGTCTGCGCCGCGATCACGCAGGGCGGAAATGCGGCTGGCATAGTCTGGCAAACCAGAGCTGACAGCTGCGCGAAAGATCTGCTGCATGTCGGAATAGCCGGAATAGCCCATGATCTGGCAGAACCGCATCATTGCCGAGGGCGCGACCCCGGCACCTGTTGCCAGCTCGGCCACGGTGGACAAGGCAACCCGGTCCGTATTGGCGGCCAGATAATCAGCGCATTGCCGCATCCGTTTCGGCAAACCCTCCGAAACCTCATGGAGACGGGCGTGGAAATCCTCGACGGATTGCGGCTTTGCGGTCATGAAAAGGTCCCCGGTCATCTGGTGACGGGGACCCTAGCAATTTTGGAATTTTTATTCCAGACGTTTCATCCAGCGGCGGAAATCGTTGCCTGAACCGCCCGTTTCCAGGCCGTGTAACGGGCCTCGCGGTGTGTGTTGTCCATCTGAGGCGTAAAGGTCCGCTCCAGTGCCCAGGACTTGGCGAACTCTGCTTGTGCGGGGTAGATCCCGGCCCGCTGACCTGCCAGCCAGGCGGCACCAAGCGCTGTGGTTTCCAACACCTCCGGTCGGTCGACCGGCGCGTCCAGAATATCGGCCAGAAACTGCATCGCCCAGTCCGAGGCAGTCATGCCGCCATCCACCCGCAACGTGCTGTCAGATGCACTGGCGTCCCAATCCGCCAGCATTGCTTCTTGCAGATCGCGGGTCTGAAAGCCGACGCTTTCCAGCGCGGCGCGGGCAAATTCGGCGGGGCCGGAGTTGCGGGTCAGACCATAGACTGCGCCGCGGCATTCCGCGTTCCAGTAGGGCGCGCCGAGGCCCACGAAGGCGGGCACAAGGATCAATTCCTGCATCGGATCAGCCGCATCTGCCAGCGCTTGTGTCTCCGCCGCGCCTTCGATGATCTGCAGCCCGTCGCGCAGCCATTGCACCACGGCGCCGGCAATGAAGATCGATCCCTCCAGCGCATAGGTTGGCTTGCCGTCCAGCTGATAGGCGATGGTGGTCAACAGATTGCTGCGCGACCTCACCGGGGTGTCGCCGGTGTTCAGCAGTGCAAAACAGCCGGTGCCATAAGTGGATTTCAACATGCCGGGCTCAAAACAGGCCTGTCCCACAGTGGCTGCCTGCTGGTCGCCGGCAACGCCGAGGATCGGCAGCGCCGCGCCCAGATGCTCCGGATCGGTGACGCCGAAATCGGCGGCGCAATCCTTCACCTCGGGCAGCATCTGCATCGGAATACCAAAGAGATCGCAGATCTCGGCACTCCAGCGCCCCGCGTGAATATCATAGAGCATGGTGCGCGCGGCGTTGGTGGCATCGGTCACATGGGATTTGCCACCGGTCAGCTTCCAGATCAGATAGCTGTCGACGGTGCCAAACAGCAATTCACCACGGTCTGCACGCGCCCGCGCGCCGTCCACATTGTCCAAGATCCACTTCAGCTTGGTGCCGGAAAAATAGGGATCCGCCAGCAGCCCGGTCTTGTCGGTGATCAGCGCGTCGTGCCCCGCCGCGCGCAGTTCGGCGCAATACTGCGATGTCCGGCGATCCTGCCAGACGATGGCGCGGTGGATCGGCTCGCCGGTTGATTTATCCCAGACCAGCGTGGTTTCGCGCTGGTTGGTGATGCCAATGGCGGTGACATCCGCAGCCCGAAGCCCCGCCTTTTCAATCGCAGCACGCGAGGTACGAAGCACAGTTTGCCACAGATCCTCGGGCGCGTGTTCAACCCAGCCCGAGTTCGGGAAATGCTGGGTGAACTCTTCTTGCGCCGAGGCCGCGATCTTCATCTCGGCGTTGAAAATGATCGCACGGCTGGACGTTGTGCCCTGATCAATTGCGAGGATATGGCCCATGTCAGCACCTTTTTTGCCTGTACTCGTTCACTGCCCGCGGGCGGGCCGCGCCATAAAGGCACAGATTGTAAGGGTGGAAAACCCAGAGCGCGGCGGGGCGGTGCTGGAAATCAGGGCAGCCATGGTGCAATAAGGGGCCAAAGCGAAATCGCAGGACGGGTTTAAAGATGAAAATTGCAATGATCGGGACCGGATATGTTGGGCTGGTATCTGGGGTGTGTTTTTCCGATTTCGGGCATGACGTTGTTTGCGTGGATAAAAACCCCGATCGGATCAACACGCTGCTGGCCGGAGAGCTGCCGATCTATGAGCCGGGGCTGGATGTGCTGCTGGCCAAAAACGTTGCTGCCGGACGCCTGTCTTTTGACGGCGATCTGAAGAAAGCGGTCGATGGGGCCGACGCGGTGTTCATTGCGGTTGGCACGCCGACGCGCCGGGGGGATGGCCATGCGGATCTGACCTATGTGATGGCCGCCGCCGAAGAAATCGCCGAGGCGCTGACCGGCTATGCCGTGGTGGTGACAAAATCCACCGTCCCCGTCGGCACCAACCGCGCGGTTCAGACCACCATTGCCAAGGCCAACCCGGCGGCTGATTTCGATGTGGCCTCTAACCCGGAATTCCTGCGCGAAGGGGCGGCGATTGATGATTTCATGCGCCCGGACCGCGTTGTCGTTGGGGTTGAGACAGAGCGCGCCCACAAGGTGATGCGCGAGATCTATCGCCCGCTTTATCTGCGTGATTTCCCGGTTCAGGCCACCGATCTGGAAAGCGCGGAGATGATCAAATACGCTGCCAACGCGTTTCTCGCCACCAAGATCACCTTCATCAACGAGATCGCTGCCCTGTGCGAGCGCACTGGTGCGGATATCAAGATGGTCAGCCAGGGCATGGGGCTGGATGGCCGTATCGGCAATAAGTTCCTGCACGCCGGGCCCGGCTATGGTGGTTCGTGTTTTCCCAAGGATACCCGTGCATTGGCACGTATTGGCCAGGACTACGGCGTGCCGATGCAGGTGACCGAAACGGTGATCAAGGTGAATGACGAAATCCGCCGCCGGATGGTGGATAAGGTGGTGGACCTGATGAATGGCTCTGTCGCTGGCAAGACCATTGCGGTGCTGGGTGTGACCTTCAAGCCAAATACCGATGACATGCGCGAAGCCCCGTCGCTGACGGTTGTGCCGGCGCTGATTGGTGCCGGCGCGCATGTGCGTGTGGTCGATCCGCAGGGCCGCCACGAAGGCGAGGCACTGCTGCCGGGTGTGGAATGGATGGATGACGCATATGAGGCAGCAGAAACTGCTGATGCCGTTGTTCTTTTGACAGAATGGAACGAATTCCGCGCCCTGAACCTCAATCGTCTGGCGACCTCGATGCGCACGGCCGCGATGGCCGATCTGCGCAATATCTACTCCTTTGACGAAGCGACCGAGGCTGGCTTTTCGAAATATGCCTGCATCGGTCGCCGCGATTCTCAGGAGTGGAGCTGACCGCGCTGTCGGGTCAGCAGCTGGCGGCCGCAGCGCCGAGACTGCGTAGCAGGGCCGGGTAGAAATCCGGTCCGATGCTGATGTCACTGCCCAGCGGGTCCAGGACCGCGGTGCCGGCTTCTGTGCCTTCGGCAACCGATGCAACCAGATCCGGATTGAACTGCGGCTCGGCAAAAATGCAGGCTACATTATGCTCGCGGGCGGCGGTGCGGATCTTGGCCAGATGCGCCGGGCTGGGCTTGGCGGCGTCGCTCAGCGAAATCGCACCAAGCACTTCCAGACCGAAGGCCTGTTCGAAATACTGATAGGCATCGTGGAAGACCACGATCGGGCGGGTCTTCAGCGGTGCAATCATCGCAGTGACTTCGCCTGCAGCGGCATCGATCTCGGCCTGTCCAGCCAGGGCATTTGCGCGATAGATTTCGGCGTTTTCGGGATCAAGCTCTGCCAGTTTTGCCGCGATCAGATCCAGCCAGGCCTTGCCATTTTCGGGGGCAAGCCAGGCGTGGGGGTCAGCGCCTTCGTGGGCATGCCCGTCGTGATCGTCATGGCCATCATGCCCGTCGTCATCATCGTGGTCATCATGATCGCCGTGATCATCATGTTGATCTTCATCGCCGTGGTCATCATGGGCCGCCTCATCCTCTTCTGCGAAAACGGCAGCTTCCCGGTAGGGCAGGATTAGACCTTGCGGGGCAGCAAGGAGTTCCAGCACCTCCGCGTTTTCGGCCAGGGTTTCAACCGGTCCCTCCAACCATGGGGTCAGCCCCTCGCCCATCCAGACCAGCACATCGGCCGCCGCCAGAGCGCGTGCCTCGGAGGGGCGCATGGAATGGCCATGCGGCGAAGCGCCAGCCGGGACGATCAGATCCGGGCTGCCCAGCCCTTGCATCACCCGCGCGACCAGCCCGTGAACCGGGGCAATATCGGTGGCCACCTGCGGAACATCCGCGTGTGATGTGGTCGCGATTACGGCAGCCGCCGTGGCAGGAAGAAGCGTTTTGAACATGGTTTGAGGTCCGTTATATTATAACATTTCGGCGCTTGATAAGTGGAATACTATAACATATCAAGACCCGAAGTTTTCGTGACAAAGGACCGGCGCGGATGCCGACAATCGGATTCGAAACCCATGATCACGCCCATTGCATCAGCGATTGTGTCGCGGCGGCAGATGATCTGTGCCGCAAGGCCGGGCTACAGCTGACCCCGGTGCGCCGCCGGGTGCTGGAAATTCTGCTGCAGGAGCATCGGGCGCTGGGCGCTTATGAGATCCTCGACAGGTTGCGCGAAGAGGGGCTGGGCTCCCAGCCTCCGGTCGCATATAGAGCCTTGGATTTTCTAGTTAAAAACGGTCTGGCGCATAAGATCGAACGACTGAATGCCTTTGCGGCCTGCGCCCATCCGGGCCGCACGCACGCGCCGGTGTTCATGATTTGCCGCGCCTGCAATGCGGTTGCCGAGGCCCATATGGATCCCGGTGCAGGCCAATTGGAAGAACTGGCACAGACCGCAGGGTTCACCATCGAACGCACCGTGGTCGAGGCCGAGGGCCTGTGCCCGAACTGCCGTGAGAAAGACACTGTATGAGCCTGATTGAAATTCGCCAGGCCGCGTTCCGCCATAGTGGCAGCCCGGTTCTGACCAATGTCGATTTCCGCATCGATTCAGGTGAGATCGTCACTGTTGTTGGCCCCAACGGGTCCGGCAAATCCACTCTTCTACGCGGTATCATCGGCGCGCTGTCCCCGTCGCAGGGGAGCGTTGTCCGGGCTGAAGGGCTGCGCATCGGCTATGTGCCGCAAAAGCTGCATATTGACCCGACGCTGCCAATGACCGTGCGCCGCTTCCTGAGCCTGCCGGAAAAAGTGGCGGATGATGTGGCGGAGCAGGCGCTGGAGCGCGCCGGAGCGGGAAAGCTGATCGACCGGCAGATGGCGGGGCTGTCGGGCGGGCAGTTTCAGCGGGTTCTCTTGGCGCGCGCATTGCTGAGCGACCCGCAGTTGCTGATTCTGGATGAGGCGACACAGGGTCTGGACCAGCCGGGTTCGGCGGCTTTTTATCGTCAGATCGAGGATCTGCGCCGCAGCATGGGCTGCGCTGTTTTGATGGTCAGCCATGAGCTGCATGTTGTCATGGCGGCTTCGGATCGGGTGATTTGCCTGAATGGTCACATCTGCTGCGAGGGCGCGCCTGAACATGTGGCCTCGGCGCCGGAATACCGGGCGCTGTTCGGGTCGGGTACCCAGGGGGCGCTGGCCCTCTACCGGCACGAACACAATCATACCCACGGCGATGGCTGCGGGCATGAACACGACCGCCAGACAGAGGCCGCACCATGAGTTTCCTTGATGATTTTCTGGTCCGTGCGGCCCTTGCTGGTCTGGGTGTCGCGCTTGCGGCAGCGCCGCTGGGCTGTTTTGTGGTGTGGCGTCGAATGGCCTATTTTGGCGATGCGACGGCACATGCTTCCATTCTCGGCGTGGCCCTTGCCTTGGCGCTGGACCTGCCGGTCTTTGGCGGCGTTCTTCTTGTTGCGCTGCTGATGGCTGTGACCGTGTCCGCCGTCACCGGCCGAGGCTACGGGATGGACACGATGCTGGGCGTAATGGCCCATAGCGCGCTGGCCTTTGGGCTGGTGGCTGTTTCTTTTGTACCCGGCGTCCGGATCGATCTGATGGCCTATTTGTTCGGCGATATTCTGGCGGTCAGCAAATATGATCTGATGGTGATCTGGGGTGGATCGGCGATGGTGTTGGGCCTGCTGTGGTGGCGCTGGAACGCGCTGTTGACGGCGACGCTGAATCCCGATCTGGCCTATGCTGCAGGTATTGATCCGCGCCGCGAACAGCTGGTTCTGACCTTGGCACTTGCGCTGGTTGTTGCGGTGGCGATTAAGGTTGTCGGCGTGTTGCTGATTGCGGCAATGCTGATTATTCCGGCCGCAACAGCCCGCCCCTTTGCGTCGACACCCGAACGGATGACGCTTGCCGCCGGCGCTGTGGGCGGTGTTTCCGCGCTGGGCGGATTGCAGATCTCGTTTAGTGCTGACCTTCCAACCGGGCCGGCGATTGTCTGCCTGGCGGCCGTATTATTTGTGCTCTCGAACCTGGGAAAGGCGCTGATCGGCCGCTGACTTCAGGCGCTGGACACGGCGGGCAGGTGGGAGCCGCCCCATTTCTGCACCGCCTGCCATAGCGCCGCTTTGCTCACGGGTTTGCTGAGGAAATCATCCATCCCTGCCGCCATGCATTTTTCCTGATCGCCGGGCAGGGCATTTGCTGTGAGGGCAATCACCGGGCAATGGTCCAGCTGGCTGCGGGTCTCCAATATGCGGATCCGCTGGGTCGCTTCGATCCCGTCCATTTCCGGCATCATCATATCCATCAGGATGACATCCGGTTGCCGGTCTGCATAGGCCGACACCGCATCAGCCCCATTTGCGACGACCGAAATCTCCACCGGATAGGACTTGAGCATTTTCTTCACGACCAGCTGATTGGTTAAGTTGTCCTCTGCCAGCAGCACTTTCACGGTGTTCTGGTTTGCTTCGGCCTTGGGGGAGGGCTGAGGCGCAGCTGTTTTGGTCGGCTGTGACAAAAGAATACGATTGACCACCGACTTCAGATATTCCGCCCGCACCGGTTTGAGAACCAATTCGCAGGGGAAAAGCCTGCTGCGCGCTTCCTGACCGAGATGCTGGTCGGCCGACGAGAGAATGATGATTGGCAGGCTGGCGTAATCTGCCATTGCGCGGATGCGTTCAGCAAGCTCAAGCCCATCCATACCTGGCATGACATGATCCTGAATGATCAGGTCGAAACCGGAACTATCTGTCTGGCTGTCGGCCAGTATGTTCAGCGCTTCACGACCCGATTCGGCCAGGGTGCAGGTCACCCCCCAGGCGGCAAGCTGTTCCTGCAAAATCATCCGATTGAGCTGCAGATCATCGACGATCAGAACCCGAAGCCCCTGGCGCAGCGGCGTGCTGGCAGGCATTGTTTCGCGGTGTTGGGCGCTAACCGGGAGCGGCAGGCGAATGGTGAAGACGGAACCCTCGCCCGGAATCGAACAGGCCGACACCTTACCGCCCATCAGCATCATCAGCCTGGACGAGATGGCCAGACCCAGCCCGGTGCCTTCAAAATTGCGGGTTGCGGCGCTGTCGACCTGTTCAAACGCATTGAATATGTGATCGATTTCATCTTCGGGAATGCCGATCCCGGTGTCGGAAATCTGGATCGACAACACGAAGTTGTCGCCTTGGTACTGGCCGTCAACCTCGATACCGACATTGCCTTCAGAGGTGAATTTTACCGCATTGCCGGCAATATTGGTAACCACCTGGCGGATGCGGCCTGCGTCACCCTCAAATGTTTCCGGCAACTCGGGCCGGTAGCGCAGAGAAATTTCCACACCTTTCTCGGCAGCTTTTGGGGACAGCAGTGTCACCACATCTTCCATCGCGGCCCGCAGGTTGAAGGGGGCGCGGTCCAGATCCATTTTGCCCGCTTCGATTTTTGAGAAATTCAGGATGTCATTGATGATCGACAATAGAGCGTTGCCAGATTTCGAAATCGTCGCCGCATACATGCGCTGTTCTTCGTCCAGCTCCGTTTCCAGCATCAGTTCGGCCATGCCGATGACGCCATTCATCGGGGTGCGGATTTCATGGCTCATATTGGCGAGGAAATCCGATTTTGCGCGATTCGCGACATCCGCCGACTCGCGCGCTCTTTCCAAGGCCTTTTCGCGTTCATCACGTTCCTGGAAGGTGTCTTCCAGAACGCCGACCGAAAAATTCAGCGCCGCAAGTTCGCGGGCGGCAAACCAAGGCAAGCGAAGGCTGGGCCGGTTCAGACCAGAGATGGCATCTGACATCCGCTGGTGAACCATTTGCAAGGGCCGCATCGCAAAGACATGAACAAGAACGAGCAGGATCAAGGACAGAATCGCGACCGAGCTGCCGGTCCATAGCATCGCCTTGCGGACGTTGACCGCAATCAAGGCTTTGGCTTCGCGGGTGGACCATTCCACATGCATAAAGCCAAACTCTTCACCCTCCCAGATGATGGGGCGTTGCTGAAAAACAGTCTCTTCCGGGCCGCGTTCCATATTGGATCCGGCTTTGGCTATCAGGCGGTGCTGCGGATCAAGGACCCGGATCGACAATATCCGCGGTGCCCTTGCCACCGCTTCCTGTAGGGCGGTTTCGAGCACCGGCACATCTTCGACAATGATTGCTTCGATCATCAGACCGCCGAGCAGGGAAATAGTAAGGTCTGCCTGGTCGGTCAGCTGGGCGCGCAGACGACGGGTTTCGTCCTTCTGGGCGATGGTGCCAATAGCGGCAGCAACGACGATGGCGGCCAGCGCCATCGACACGACAATTTGCAGTAATATACCTGTGCGCTTCATATGATCACACTTTCTGTGCGGGACGTCTGCCGATCCAATCCATGCGGATCAGAACGCCAGGCTTTGCTCCATACCCTGGCGCACGAAGTCATAATCCTGGTCCGTGCCCTCAAGAAAGCCGTTCTTGGAAATACGGCGAACGATCTCTTCGTTTTCCGAAGACAGCATGACCCGGCGCATTGCCGCGACCACATCAGGATCCGTATTCGAGGAGGCCAGCCATGGCTTGGTCACATTGTCAAAGGATGCGAGCACCCTGATCGGCACGCCCTTGGCGACCAGTTGCTTATAGGTGCTTTCCTTCAGGGCGCCTGCCGTGAACCGCCCGGCCCCCACTGCCTCACCAACGAGGTCATGCCGGCCGAGGAAATCATAGCCGCTGAGCCCTTTGCTGGAGATACCGGATTCCAAAAGGGCAGCCTGCGACAAATACCGGCCGATGGTCGACAGCTCATCCCCGAACGCAAAGCTTTTGCCTGCCAGATCAGCGAGTGTGGCTATGTCGCTATCGGAATGCACAACGATCACCCCTTTGAAACGCTTTTCGCCATTCTTGGATTCCATGGTGATCAGCTGGATGCCGGGGTTGGCGGTTTTGACATGCACATAAGAGGCGGGCCCGAAACGGGCAAAATCGACCTCACCATTGGCGAGATCGTCGATCCCTTCCTGATAAGCCTTGGCGATCTTCATCCGTATCTTCACCGGTTCGCCCAGTTCCGCAGTCATGCGGGCTTCAAGAAAGGACAGGAACGGCCGGTATTTTTTAACCGTCGTTGTCGGCTTGTCCGCAGCATAGGTGCCAAAGGTCAGGCGAACCTCTGCCGCAGCGGTTTGCGGCAGAATGCAGAATGCAAAGGCAGTCAGGATGGCCCAAAGCCCGGCAACAGCCGGCAGTTTGAACATGGAACTAGTGGATACTCGTAAAAAAAATGCAGGGCAGGTCATTCTTGATTCCTTGTGTGCATGTGCCAGCGAAGCCGCTGACGGTAGTTACAGTGCCAACCTTTCATCACTCATAAAATATCTAGTTAAGACCGGACGAAGTTTTTTCGGTCAATTTTCAGAAGTTTTGGCGAAATTTCCCCATCGTTAACTCTTCGGTAAGGAATTCGACATCTTTTAGTAAAATTAACCTTAAGGTTGATGATTGGTCAGAATACCACTCCGTTAGGATAAGACGTGAAAAAGAATTTTCGGAAAGCGGCCTCGAACAGGGCCGCCAGCCGTGTGCTGTTGCAGATGACGATTGTCGCAGGTGGAGTATGCGTTCCCGGCGCAGCCTTTGCGATCCCCTCGCCTGAACTTGTCATCGGTTCTGTGTCCTCGCTGTCGCAGGTTTTTGCCGTGGGCATTGCGATGGTTTCTGGACTTGGGGCAATTATTGCTTCGAAATTGGGCCTTGCGCGCAAGCCTGGGATGGCTCCTGGTCGTTATCCGATCAAGCTGATTGCCGTTCTGTCACTTGCGGTATTCGCTTTGCTTCTCGCTAACTATATGCAGTACAATAATAATAAGTCTGCTGACCTTGCTCGTCTGCAGGCAACCCTTGTCCGTCCTGCACAATTTGACGGAACAGAGATCAAGGATGAGACTCTGAAGGAGTCGAGCTTTACCAAACAAGAAAATGACCCCCTGGCGGTCACAACCGATCAGGCGGCGGTCCTGCTGCAAGAGGGCGAGGCGTTGTTTTACGACATTCGTGAAACCGGTGAAAACGCCATGGGCACCCTGCCCGGTGCCACGCATATCCGCTTTCCCGATTTCAAACAGTCGCAGCCGGTGCGTGCAGGGCAGAAGGTTGTCTTGTTCTGCCATAACGGGAACCGAAGTTCAGAAACTTGTTCCGAGCTGGCCAAAATGGGCATCGATTGCAGCTATATTGCCGGTGGAATTGAGAAGTGGATTGTTGAAGGACGTCAATTCAGCGATGCGGATGTTAAGACGCTTTCTGATCTGCGTGCCATTCCTGAATATCAAAATAGGGATGTTTTGCTCTCGACCGGTGACTTTGAGCAGATCATCAACTCTGAAAGCGTGCAAATCGTGGACACCCGATATCCCGGTGATTTTGCGGTGGGCCATTTGCCCGGCGCCGTTAACATCCCGATTCGCGCGCTCACCACGGATGAGCTGATGCGACGGATTTCAGCCTTGGAACAGAAGCCGGTGATTGCCGCCTGTTATGATCGGCGCAGCTGTTTCATGGGGCAGGTTCTGGGGCTGGAACTGGCCCAGAAGGGTTTTGATTTTCGCGGTCGCTACACCACCCCGTGGGAGTATTTCATTCCGCCGGAGCCAAAGCCGCATGTGAAGGCCTGGCTAACCGAACAGCAGACCGGCCTTTGGGACAAGGCGATCAGCGCCCTCGCGGCGGGCCTGCTGGTCGTGCATGATCGCAGCCATATCCTCTGGGGTCTGCTGGCCCTGTCTCTGATCACGCGCATTCTGGTTTTGCCGGTGGCACTGAAGTCAGAGCGCGATCAGCTGGTGACGGCCGCAACCAAGGAAGAGCTGGACCAGCTGAAGGCAAGACTGGCAGAAGATCCGGTGCGCAAGGCGCGCGCGGTTCAGGCTTTTTACGCTGACAAAGGCCTGACCCCGCTGCGCAATCTGACGGCGCTGTTGTTCCTGCCGGTGATGATGCTGGGCGTCAGCGCAGCACAGGAGGCCAGCGCCAGCCTGTCCATGCCATTCTTGTGGATGGCGGATTTCGGTCTGCCGGATCCCCTGTTCGTCATGCCCGCTGCGTTCACGGGGCTGGCGGCGATCTATCTGCTGTGGGCGGTCGCCAAAACACCGCGCGCAAGGGTGCTGTGGATGGTGATCGGCCTGCCCGCGCTGTTTGCCATGGTGTTTGGCTTGTCGGGTGCCGCCAACGCATACCTCTGCTTCAGCCTGTCGTTGTTGCTGGTGCAGCGGGCCTATGTGACCGGGCTGCATAAATCCTTGGGTCAGCGGCTGGCGATGCGGGCCCATAAACGCCGTCTGGCGCGGTTGCCGCGCGGCGTTGTCCCTATGGGCTATAGCGAGGAACTGTCCGAGGCCGGCAATAAGGCCCTGCGCTTGTCGGTGATGAAGAACGCCGGTCTGCCGGTGCCGGGTGGGGTGATTGTGCGCTCTGATGCGATCCAGGATTACCGGCTGATGAATGCAGGGCAAAAGGATGCTTTTGCCGCTAAAGTCTATGGTCTGGCGGGCGGGACGCCCTGTGCCGTGCGCAGCTCGGCCTGCAATGAGGACGGCGCAGATCAGAGCTTTGCCGGGGTGTTTGAATCCGTTCTGGATGTGACGGCCGCCAAAATGCGGTCAGCGCTGGACGAGGTGGTCGAAAGCTTTTCTTCCGTCCGTGCGGCCAGTTATTCAGGCGAGGGCGACAGCACCGATCAGGGCAATATCGTGGTCCAGGAGATGGTGCAGGCCGATTATGCCGGCGTGTTGTTCACGCAGGATCCGATGGCGCCGGGCATGACCATGATCGAATGGGTCGAAGGTAACGGTGAGGATCTTGTCTCTGGCCGGGTAACACCAACGTCGTTGCGGTTTGGCCGCTTTACTGGTCTGCCCGCGGACGAGGAACAGGATCAGACGCTGGACATGGCGCCGCTTCTGGCCCTGGGCCGCGAGATCGAGGCGCTGTTCGGTTGCCCGCAGGATGTGGAGTGGGCCTATGCCAATGGCGCTTTCCAGATTGTTCAAAGTCGCGACATTACTACGCTGGCCCTTGGCACCGAGGCAGATCAGGCCCGTGCTGCAGAATGGCGCGGCCTGTTCGACAATTTTGGCGCTGCAGATCAGCAGGCCGATATTCTGGAACAGGACGAAATGTCCGAGGTTCTGCCACGTCCGACACCGCTGTCCTTCTCGCTGATGGGACGTCTCTGGGCGCCGGGAGGGGCTGTTGATCTGGCCTGCCGCGCATTGGGCGTGCCCTATGGGTTGCCCGAAGGGCGCCATGGGCATCTGGTCCGGTTCTTTGGAAAAACCTATGTGGATAAATCGCTTAAAGACGGGATGACGCTGAATCTGTCGGCATCCAAAGCAAAGCAGCTGCGCAAACAGGCGCGCCCGATGATCCATCATTTCCGCGCCGATGTGATGGTGGCACTGGCTGACAAACTGGCGATCTGGCAGGCTGTTGACTATGATGCCCTGCCGCAGCCCAAACTGGTTGAGGCAATCGACACGCTGCAGGATATGCTGGTGCGTGACGTCTATGTCGAGGCGGAAAAGATCAACATCCTGGCTGGCTTTACCATGGGTGAGGCGGGGGCCGCTGCGGAGGATGATCCGGGCCTGCGGGCGCATCTGATGCATGCAGAGCTGCCCAATGCGCCGACCAGTCTGATTGCCTCGTGTCAGGGCAAGGATGCGAAGGACCGTGCGATGGCTCTGATGGGTCACCGGTCGATCTTTGATTACGAGCTGTCGGCGCCGCGTTACAGCGAGTCTCCCTCGCTGTTGTGGTCACTGGTTGATAGTGCGACAGCGCCAAATCCGGGCAGCGCGTCGACGCCGACGAACATTCCTGAGGATGTGTATGAGACGCTGGAACTGGCGGTCGCATTTCAGGATCTGAAGGAACAGGCCAAACATGAAGCATTGCGGATCGTGGCAGAGCTGCGTCGCGCCCTGCTGGCACTTGGACGCCAAACCGGTTTTCAGGAGTTGGTATTCCAGCTGACACTGGATGAGCTGCTGGAGGCGGACTGGACACAGGCGCGCGCGCTTAAGGCCGTAGCAGAAACCCGCAAGAAGACCGGTGTTTTGTTGCAGAAAACTGCCCCGTCGGCGGTCACGCTTACACTGCGCGATTGCGAGCTGCTGTCGCTGGGGGCGCAGGTTTCGGCAGGTGACGGCGCCTTGGGTGGCACCTGTGTTGCCGGCCACGGTACCGCGACTGGCCGGGTGTTCCGGGTGGACAACGAAGAGGCCGGAGCAGAGGCCTTTGTTGATTTCCGCGATGGGGACATTCTGGTTTGCCGCATGATCAACCCGGCCTGGTTGCCTTGGGTGCAGCGCTCGGGCGCGGTGCTGAGCGAGGTCGGCGGTTGGCTGTCTCATATGGCGATCGTGGCGCGCGAAAAGGACATCCTGATGCTGGTGGCCTGTAAGGGTCTGGGACAGTTGGAAAATGGAAGCCAGACCACCGTTGGTGAAGACGGTGCGATTGCCCAGCCTGAGCCCGTTTTGAAAGCGGTTTCTGCCTAAGCTGCAGGAGGTCTGAAACCAAAGAAAGGCGCCTCTGAGGGGCGCCTTTTTTGCTATTTGAAAACCGACCTCGGTCAGCTGCGGGCATAGACGTCCTCGTATCGGATGATGTCATCCTCACCCAGATAGCTGCCGGTTTGCACTTCGATCAGGACCATGGGCAATTTGCCGGGGTTTTCCATCCGGTGGACTTCCCCCAGAGGGACATAGACGGATTGGTTTTCCGTCACCAGCGTTTCGGTCTCACCGATGGTGACCCGTGCGGTGCCTTCGACCACGATCCAGTGTTCGGACCGGTGGTGGTGGCTTTGCAGCGACAGGGCGGCCCCTGGATGGACATGGATCCGCTTCACCTGAAACCTGTCGCCGATCACCAGGCTTTCGAACCAGCCCCAGGGCCGGTGATCTTTGGGAAAGGCTTCGGCCTGAATGGCCTGTTTTTGCTTGAGCGCCGATACCGCCAGTTTGACGTCCTGCGCGCGGGTCGCGTCAGCGACCAGAACCGCATCGGGCATGGCGACGGCGATGATGTCTTTCAGACCGATGCCGACAACCTCCAACCCGCTGTCTTCTGACCGCAGCAGAGTGTTCTCGCAGCTGATCGCGGTTGCATTGCCACCGGTCACAACACCATCCTTGTCCGGCTCGCTTTCACGCCAGACCGCATCCCAGCCGCCCAGATCGGACCAGCCCGCGGCAAAGGGCACCACCGTCAGATTGTCGGCCTTTTCCATCACCGCGTAATCAATGGAGATATCATCCGCCGCCGCCCATGCAGCAGGGTCCAGCCGCAGAAATCCAAGATCGGGCTTGCCCTGATCGACAGCATTCTGAACGGGCGCGACCAGATCCGGGGCAAAACTGCGAAATGCGGTGAGGATTGCCTTGACCGAAAACAGGAAAATGCCGGCGTTCCAAAGGAAGTTGCCTGCGTCGAACATGGCCGTGGCGTTGGTGATATCCGGCTTTTCGACAAATCGTTTCAGCGCCATGGGCTGTGGGTCGGCCGTGTCATGTGTGCGGGCGAGTTCCAGATACCCATAGCCGGTTTCCGGATGCGTCGGCGCGATGCCAAAGGTCACCAGTTGCCCGGCCTCGGCCGCGGGAAGACCTGCCGCAACGGCCTTTTGAAACGCCTCTGGATCCGGCACAACATGGTCCGAAGGCGCGACCAGCATCACGGCGTTCGGGTCTTGTTTTTCCAGCCAGAGGGCCGCGGCCAGAATGGCCGGTGCAGTGTTGCGCCCTTCTGGTTCGATCAAAATTGCCCCCGGATCGATGCCGACTGCCGATAGCTGCTCTGTAACGATGAAGCGGAAATCGGAATTGGTCATCACCAGCGGCGGGCCGTAATCCGCGCCGCTGAGCCGCATGGCAGAGGATTGAAACAGCGTTGTTTCTCCGACCAGCGGTACAAATTGCTTTGGATAGCTTTTGCGGGACAACGGCCAGAGTCTGGTTCCGGAGCCACCGCAGAGTAGAACAGGTGTAATCATGCACATCATTTCAACGCCCCCTGTTTTAACAACCTATGCCGACGAAGGGCGGAGACCACTTGGAAATGCCAGCAGGCCACCATCGGCCGTCTGCGACACACAGTTGCTTGGCTTTGCGTTGAAATACCGCAATAACCAAAACGCCGGGCCAAAGCGGCCGACAAGCAAGCAGGGGACCACGCAGTGACAGTTCAGCCGACGACAGCAGGGGCAAAAATTGCCGTTATTGGATTGGGCTATGTGGGCCTGCCGCTGGCCGTCGAATTCGGACGCCACCGCGAGGTGCTTGGCTTTGATATCGGCGCGGCGCGGATTGCAGAGCTGCGGGCCGGACATGATAACACGCGGGAAGTGGCGCCCGAGGATCTGGCCGCGGCTGAACATCTGACATTTTCCGGCGATCCCGCCAGCCTGGCCGACTGTTCAGTGTTCATCGTGACGGTTCCGACGCCGATCGACGCCCATAAACGCCCCGATCTGGGCCCGTTGCTGGCGGCGTCACGGACCGTGGGCCGGGCTTTGAAACCCGGTGACTTGGTGATTTATGAAAGCACGGTCTATCCGGGCGCAACCGAAGAGGATTGCGCCCCGGTTCTGGAACAGATGTCCGGCCTCACGGTCAATCGCGACTTCTTTCTTGGCTACAGTCCCGAGCGGATAAACCCTGGCGACAAAACCCGGCGGCTGACCAATATCGTGAAGGTCACTTCGGGCTCTACGCCGCAGGCAGCTGATGTCGTCGACAGCCTATATGCAGAGATTGTCACCGCCGGCACGCATAAGGCGGCCAGCATCCGTGTCGCCGAGGCGGCAAAGGTCATCGAGAACACCCAGCGGGATCTGAATATCGCGCTGGTCAACGAATTGGCGATGATTTTCAACCGACTGGATATCGATACCGAGGCTGTGCTGGAAGCGGCCGGCACCAAGTGGAATTTCCTGCCCTTCCGTCCGGGTTTGGTGGGCGGGCACTGTATCGGTGTGGACCCCTATTATCTGACCCATAAGGCCGAGGCCGAAGGCCACCAGCCACAGGTCATTCTGGCAGGTCGGCGGGTTAACGACGGCATGGGGGCCTATGTGGCACAGCGCATGGTCAAGGCGATGCTGCAGCGGCGCATTCATGTGAACGGCGCGCGTATTCTGGTGCTGGGGCTGACCTTCAAGGAAAACTGCCCCGATATCCGAAATACCCGTGTCGTCGATTTGGTCGAGGAACTGCGTGATTATGGTGTTGAGGTCGATGTCCACGATCCATGGGCAGACCCCGAAGAGGCGCTGCGGGAAAACGGTTTGACTTTGACCGCCGCGCCGGAACACGGCCGGTATCAGGGTGTCATTGCCGCTGTGGCGCATGATGCGTTTCGCACCGGTGGAAGTGCGGCGCTGCGGGCATATGGGGCGCCTGAACATGTGCTGTATGATCTGAAAAACATTCTCCCCGCGGAAGAGAGCGATCTGCGCCTTTAGCGCGCAGGCTTTGACTCAAAAGCGGCCCTGCACTGGCTGAGCCACAGACCAGTGCAGAACCGCAATTTAGTCCGCCCCGCGACTGAGGCGCGACAGCGTTATTATCTCAGGGTGCCAACGGCCCGCAGGCCGTCCGCAATCGGTCTTTCAGCTTGCGCAGTGTGATGGCTTCGGATGCCAGCACCATGTCAGCCTGACCGGTTTCGGAAACTTGCTTTTCCAGCCGTTCGAAAAAGCCAGTCAGCCCGGCGAGGGTCTGAATGACCAGATCGAAATCCTGTAACGTCTTGCGATCATCGCTGGTCAAAGCACCGCTGCGTTTGATGATCGCGAGCACCGCATCTTCGATGCTCTCGATCTGTGACTGCAGCTGGACCATCTCGCGCGACGTGACGGCGCAGAGATCCGGCATCGGGTTGATGGGGGGGGCCTCATATTTCACAGCTTGCCCACCACCTGTTCAATGGTCTGCTTCATCTGGGCAACGGTGAACGGTTTGCGGATGATGTTGTTCATCGCCAGTTTGCGGCCGACTTCCACGATTTCCGGAGTCGGCTTGCCGGTAACCAGAATGAAACCCACACGCTGTGTTACCCGGTGTCCGCGCAGGTGCTGCAGCAGGCCCAGCCCGTCCATTCCCGGCATGTTATAATCCGACAGCACCAGATGCACCGGTGTCGCCACCAGTTTCTGGAATGCGGACTGACCATTGTTTTCGACCATGTAGTTCTTGATGCCGATCTCATCCAGCGACTGGGTGAGAATACCCCGGCTGGTGGACATGTCATCAACTACCATGACGCGCAGTGAATCTTTGAGGCTCATTTGTCTTTCCTTTGCTATCAGCTTCCGCGGGGCGTGCCTGCGGGAGTGTTGACATATGTAGTGATGCCGCCGGTCTGCAGGTGAGAGGCTGCCGGACCGGACATCCGTTCTGAGTGGCCGATAAAGAGATAGCCACCTGGGTTCAGCGTCTGCTGAAAGGCAGACCAGACCTTTTGCTGTGTTGGCGTGTCAAAGTAGATCGCCACGTTCCGGCAGAAAATCGCATCCATCTTTCCGCGGAAGGGGAAGGGTTCGATCAGGTTCAGCACGCCAAAGGTCACCAGATTGCTGACTTCGGGCGAAATGCTCTGACCGTCTTTTCCCACCATCTTTTTGTATTGCGTCGGGATCTGGGACAGTTCATCGGCGTTGTACCTGGCAGCCTTTGCCGTGCGAACAACCACCGGATCAATATCCGTCCCCAGCACCTTGATATCCAGACGGGCCGCTTCGGGGCACAGCGAATGCACCACCGAGGCGATCGTGTAGGGCTCTTGGCCATTGGAACAGCCCGCCGACCAAAGACGCACCCGGCCTCCTTTGCGCGCCTTTTCGAGCAGCGGCGGCAAAACAGTGTCGCGCAGCGTCTCAAAATGATGCGGTTCCCGGAAGAACTGGGTCACATTGGTGGTCAGAAGCGACAGCAGCTCGCTGCGCTCAGATTCGCCTTCCTTTTGCTCCAGCCCTTTCAGGTAGGCAGAAAAGTCGGTGACATTCAGCATCCGCAGCCGACGCGACAGCCGCGAAGAAACCAGAGGCTTTTTATTGCTCGACAGCGCAAGTCCAAAGTTCTTGTGCGCAAACCGGGCAATCGCCTCAAAGTCCTGATCCGACAGCGTAAAGTCACTGGATGCTGATCCAATAGGCTGAATTAGAGACATTAGAATACCTGCTCAGGAACCGAAATAACTGCTTCGAGATTGATGATCCGGACCATACCGCCATCGTGGCTGATGATGCCCTGGATGAACTCCATGGTATTGCGGCTGTCGACAGCAGGGGTTTCCTGAATGTCGTCCGGGTTGATCGAGATGATCTCAGAAACAGATTCCGCCAAAAGGCCAACGGGTTTGTCCTGGACCGCAACCACAATCACCACGTTACGCTCGCTGGCTTCGGTGGTTTCCAGCCCGAAACGGGCCGACAGATCGTAGATCGGGATCACCGCACCACGCAGGTTCATCACGCCCAGAACGTCATGGGGCGCATGTGGCAATACGGTCACCGGCGACCAGCGGCGGATCTCTCGGATCTGCTTGATCTGCAGGCAAAAGGCCTGGCCTGTGACGGTGAAACTGACGAACTCGCTGTGTTCGGCATGTCTTAGTTCAGCTTGCGCTTGCATTGCTCATCCTCCGGTCAGGATCAAAGGCGGCGGCCGGGCTGGCCGCGATGATGCTCTCGGGATCGAGGATCATGGCGATTTTGCCATCTCCAAGAATGGTTGCCGCAGAAACGCCGTCGATGTTTCCGCAGACGCCGTCGAGGCTTTTGATGACGACCTGGCGCTGGTCGTGGATGTCATCCACGGCGAGAGCGCAACGCTGGCCGGTTTCGGTTTCAACCAGAAGGAAGACACCGGGTTGCTGATGATCCGAGAAGGGATCTTTCAGGCCAAGCGCGTTTGCCACGTCGCACACCGGGACAAAACTGCCACGGATCGACAGCAGAGTTCCGTCAGCGCCAAGGTTGCTCAGCATTTCGTCGTTGCCGCGCATGGTTTCGACGATCGAGGTGATCGGCACCACCATGGTCTGGCCGCCAACCGACACAACCATGCCGTCCATGACCGCCAGGGTCAGTGGCAGGATGATTGAAAAGACCGACCCCTTGCCCGGTGTCGAGGTCACATTGACCCGTCCCCCAAGCGAGGTGACAGCGTTTTTGACAACGTCCATGCCAACGCCACGACCAGAGAGGTTCGAAATCTCCTTGGCGGTCGAGAAACCGGGCAGGAACAGGAGGTTGTCGATCTCATTATCGGTGAGTTCGGCATTTTCCGGGATCAGACCCTTGTCGATGGCGATCTGTTTGACGCGTGGTCGGTTCACACCGGCGCCGTCATCTCTGACTTCGATATAAACACTGCCGGAACGATGCGAGGCAGAAAGCCTGATCTCGCCCATTTTGCTCTTGCCGGCAGCCTCACGGTCTTCTGGTTTTTCGACCCCATGGTCCACCGCGTTGCGCAGGATATGCGTCAGCGGGTCGGACAGGCGTTCGATCACCGTTTTGTCGACTTCGGTGGCTTCACCCTCGGTGACAAGTTTGCAGTTCTTGCCAGTCGCGGAGGATGCTTCGCGCACAATGCGGGCCATGCGCTGGAACAGCGGTTTTACCGGCTGCGCACGAATGGCCATGACACCTTCCTGAATATCGCGGGCCAGATTTTTGAAGCCCTCCAATTCAATCTCGACGTCACGCACATCACCGGCATCCAGATTGGCGATTTGCTGCGCCAGCATGGAATGGTTGATGATCAGCTCGCCAACGGCGTTGATCAGCCGGTCGACACGTTCCAGTTCGACCCGCAGGGTCGGCTTGGGACCACGGCTTTCACTTTTGGCTGGCGGAGGAGTATTTTCCTCAGCCTTGACCGGCGCCGCCGCTGGCTTGGGCTCTGCCACGGGGGCAGGCTTGGGCTCTTCGGGCGCCACTTCAGCTAAAGGGGCAGGGGCTGCTACGGGCTCGTCCTCCGCTGGCGCAGTGCCGAATGCGTCGTTCAATGCGGAAAGCGCCGCATCGCCATCGGCGTCGCCAGGAACCTCAGAGGCCTCAACCTCCTCAGTGTCGATGGTGAGCTCGCATAGGCCCTCAACGAATTCGAACACGGCTTCAACGGCTGAGCGCGGCTCTTTCGAGCGCAGCTCAATGTTCCAAGCGAGATAGTTCTCGTCCAGATCCATGACATCGAAGCCCGGAAGTTCACTGTCATCCAGCGTGACATCCATTGTGCCCAAGTCAGAGAGCGCCTGCAGCAGGAAGAAGGGTTCGTTGCCGGTGGCGAACATTTCCTTCAGCGGGTGGAAACGGACTTTGTAGAGTGTTTCCATCGGTGTGGTCGACGCAGTGTCGATCATGCCGCCTGCCATAGCGTCCAGATCCGGCAGCGGAAGGTCGGGCAGGCCGCCCATATCCAAACCACCAAACCCCATCGGTTCAAAGACGATCTCTTCTTCTTCTTCATCGATGTATTCTTCGAGCGCCTTGATGAGGACATCATGATGCTCAGCGTCTGTTTGGCCGCCGTCGCGGGCCCTGGTTACCAGGTCTGCAAGGTGGTCCGAAGCGCGGAACAAGAGCTGAATGAGCTTGGGATCAAGCTGCAGCTTGTTCGAGCGCACATCGTCAAACACGGTTTCAAACTTGTGGGCAAATGCCACCAGCTCTTCCATCCCGAAGGCGCCAGCGCCCCCTTTGATGGAATGTACCGCGCGGAATACCGCGTTGACGATTTCCGGATCCTGATCCCCGCCTTCGATGGCGGTCAGGCCTTCGTCCATGGCTTCGAGGAGCTCTTCACACTCCTCGAAAAAGGTATCTTGAATCGAGCCGGCCATCTTACATCGCCGCCCCTGTTACGCGTTTGAGAGCGAAGATCAGGGAATCATCGTCAAACGGTTTGGTGATCCAGCCGGTGGCGCCGGCGCCGCGGGCGCGGGCCTTCATTTCCGGGGCGCTTTCCGTGGTCAGCACCAGAATCGGAACCTTGGAAGCGAAGTCATCGCCCCGCAGCTCTTCGATGACGCCGAACCCGTCGAGGTTGGGCATATTGATATCGGTGATGACCACATCGGGATCCACGTCGGTATACATATCGACACCTTCGCGACCATCCACGGCGCAATGATATTCGAAACCGGCTTCTTCCAGCGTTGCAGCCAGCAAGTTCCGGATGGTCCGGGAGTCGTCAATTGCCAGAACTTTGGTTTTCATGCTGTTTCCTCGTCTTGAAATCGGGAGGGCTCCAGGCCCATCAGGCTCAGTGCGCGGCGAGCGCCGGCGGTTACGTTGATGACCGAGAATTCCAGGCCCTCGGAGCGCCATTGCTGTTCCGCACCCAGCAGTACCTGCAGGCAGCGGGATGGGATTATAGAAGCCTTGCTGCAATCAATCTCCACCGGTTGGGACCGGGCATTGCGCAAGAAGGAGATCAGCGTGTCCAGATCTGAAAATGCATTTGGCAAATCCAAAACATGTTGTTGCGTTGCTGTAGTCATTTCTGCGATTCGGGCCCCCGTTGTCGGCTTTAAAATTGGACTTCGATAGCTTCTTGCTTAGGCATCTGGCCTTAACATTTGATTGCCGGAAGCGCGGTGAAGCGTAAATTTGGTTCAGATACGCTCCTCCTGTGCGATCAATTTTATCCATAGTTGTATGCGTTTTATTGGGACGCGGAGAAGGGGAGGGCGGCGACTGTCTGCCTGGAACAGCCGATTGTGCGATTCGCACCGGCCCGTCCGAGGCGGTCGAAAACCGATGCTCTGTGGGCCTCGCCGCGCAGGCAGGCGTGACGAAAAAACCTGTGACTCATAAGGAGGCGATGCAGGGCCAGATTTAGAAACTTGGAAAAAGGGCGCGCCCGTAAGCGGCAAATTAACACTCTGCGGGCGATACCGGTACCAAGTCGGACTGTTGTAACCCGATCTGTGTTGATTTTCTTGGAGGACTGTTTGATGGCGCGAAGATCACTGAAGCTTGCACATAAGATGCCGATGTTTGTCGTCGGCTTCTGTGTTCTTGTTGCGGCCATTATGGCGGTCCTCAGCGACCGCAGTCTGCAGCGCAGCGCTGGGGAATCTGCCCAGCGTCAGTTCGAATCTCTGGCGGCTGACCGAATCGTGACACTGGAAGCATTCATGCAGGGCATAGAGGCGGATCTGCGCGCATATGCGGCCGTTCCCTCGGCTGCTGAGGCGGCAGAGTGGTTCACCACCACCTGGGAGTGGATCGAAGCCGATTCTGCCCAGACCGTCCGTCAGGCCTATATCGGCTCAAACAGCCACCCGCAGGGAGAGCGGCACAAGTTGATCGAGGGGGCAAATCAGGGGGGTGGTGATGACGCCTACCATGAACAGCATCAGCGCTATCACCCATCGTTTGTGACCTTTATGGAGGGCAAGGGATTCTATGATGTCTTCCTGATCTCCAACGATGGGGATGTGGTCTATAGCGTCACCAAAGAAGACGATTACGCGACCAATGTTCTCAGCGGTGCATATAAGGATTCGGGGCTGGGCCATGCGTTTCGGGCCGCGCAGGCAGGAGGCGAGGGCGAGGTGCATTTCTCGGATCTGGAGCCCTATGCGCCGAGCAACGGAATTCCGTCCGCCTTCCTTGCTAGCGGGGTCTATAACGACGTTGGCATGCCGATGGGCGTTATGGTGATCCAGCTGCCGGTCGATCTGTTCAACACCGTTCTCAACAGCGAAGTGGGGCTGGGGGAAACCGGCCAGTTGTTCCTGGCCGGCGCCGATCTAAAGGCTCGCAGCTCGTCGCGATTCGACGATGGATTCCGGGTTCTGGACAGCCTGCGTGAAACCGAACATCTGGCGGCGGCCTTGCAGGGCACGGCTGCTGTCTACCCGGATGCAATCGGACGCAACGGACAGGCTGCAATCGCCTTTTCCTCCGGCTTGGATATCTTTGACCAGCGATGGGCAATGGTGGCCGAGGTGGACCACGCGGAAATCATGAAACCGGTGCGCGCGCAGCGTCTGCAAATTCTGTTTGCAGCATTGGCGAGCCTTACGGGCATTTCGTTCGTGGGCTCGTTGTTCGCACGATCCGCAGTCCGGCCGATTGCAGGGATCTGCGCCAATATGGAACAGATCTCATCCGGCAATCTGAACACCGAAATCGCCTCCGCATCTCGCGGCGACGAACTGGGCCAAATCGGCAAGACGCTGGAGGCCATGCAGGCCGACCTGCGCAAGGCCAAGGAGGCAGAAGAAGAGCGCGCAGCACAGCAGAAGCAACGCGAAAAGGTGGTGGAGCAACTGAGTGTTGGGCTCGTCCGTTTGTCAGAGGGTGACTTCTCGACGCCGATCAAAGGCCCATTCCCGCAAGAGGATGAAAGTCTGCGCCGGGATTTCAATAGCACTCTGGAAAAGCTGAACGGGACCGTAAACGAAGTGGTTAGCGCTTCTGGCAGCCTTCAGCAGGGCGCGTCGGAAATCAGTCAGGCGTCGGGTGATCTGGCACGTCGTACGGAAAGCCAGGCGGCCACGCTCGAACAGACGGCCGCAGCGCTGGACGAAATGACTGCCAGCGTCAAATCCGCCGCGGACGGAGCCCGAGGGGTGGAAAAGATCGTAGCGGAGGCACAGTCCGAAGCGGAAGACAGCGGAGTTGTTGTGCGTAGCGCGGTGTCGGCGATGACGGAAATCGAAGAGTCCTCCGGCCATATTGCCCAAATTATCGGCGTGATCGATGACATCGCCTTTCAGACAAATCTGCTGGCGCTCAATGCAGGGGTTGAAGCGGCCCGCGCAGGCGAGGCAGGCCGTGGGTTTGCCGTGGTTGCCTCGGAGGTCCGGGCGCTCGCCCAGCGGTCTTCTGAAGCGGCTATGGAAATCAAGACATTGATCAGCGATTCCTCGCGGCAGGTGGAACGCGGTGTGGATCTGGTCGGTCAGGCGGGCTCTGCTTTGGAGAACATCGTTTTGCGCGTTTCGCATATTTCGGAGCTGATTTCAGAGATTGCTGAGGGTGCATCTGAACAGTCCACCGGTATTGGCGAGATCAACATCGGCGTCTCCCAGCTGGATCAGATCACTCAGCAAAACGCTGCGATGGTCCAGCAGGCGACGGCTTCCAGTCAGCTGCTGCACCGGAACTCAACCGGGCTCTCCGAGCTTATATCGAAGTTCAAAACCCAGCAGACGGCTGGTGCTCCGTATGATTTTTCGTCGCCGGATCACCGTGTAAGCCCGATGGATTCGCAGCCCCTGGGGTTGTCAGATCAAACGATACTGGAAGGCCCTGCACACCATGAAGAGATCGAAGAGAGCCAGGTAGAGGCGGGGAATGAATGTGGCTGGGATGACGTCGCTCCTGCGGCGCATGCACCACGCTCTCCCTCTGCTAGCCAAAGTGGAAACGCTGCTGAAGATCTCTGGCGGGACTTTTGAACGCAGCCCTGCGCGTCCCGATGGATGGGCAGGGCAAGCAACTGAAACACAAGAACAGCATTAGGTTATTACATGCCCCAATTAAGTGTCATGATCATCACCGTGGACCGAAATTTCGCACGCTCGCTGCAGCAGCATCTTGAGGCTGCGCATCGTGGAATTAAGGTGTTGTTGGCCAATAATCTGATGATGGCCTACAATCAGGCTGAAGCTTTGTCGCCGACTTTTGCATTTGTAGAAGATGGTTTTACCAAGCTGCCTGAATTCGAAATGATGATGGCATTGTTCTCGGCGGTTGATACCCGGTGGGTGTCGGTGATGGATGATATGAAATCCGAACCCGCCCGTCGGTCACAACCGCTGCTGGATCGTGGCGCCGGTATCTTTGAGCTGACAAAATCGGACCATCCGCGTCAGTTTGTTCAGTATCTGGACAGTATGGTCAACGCGCCGCGCCGCAACCAGAGCGCGCCAGCCCCGGTCCGGCCCAGCGTTGGTCGCGGCAGTGGAAAAATGATCCTGATCGGGTCTTCCACGGGTGGTGTCGAAGCGCTGCGAAAAGTGCTGGTCGGTTTTCCTACTGACTGTCCGCCAACCGTCATCGTCCAGCATACCGGCAGGAGCTTTGGCCCCGGCCTGGTGTCGCTGCTGGATAAAATCTGCCCTGCCAAAGTGGTCGCGGCGAGTGATGGTGTGTTGTTGGAGCCCGGCATGGTTCATGTGGCGGCCGGAATGGAGGAACATCTTGGCCTGACGCCGCGAAAACCGGTGCGAACGCGCCTGAAAGCTGGCCCACGCATATCGGGGCATGCGCCTTCGGTTGATGCGCTGTTCAATTCGGCGGTCCCGATGGCAAAGGACGTGGTGGCTACCATCCTAACCGGCATGGGGCAGGACGGCGCCCGTGGGCTGGGGGACTTGCGCAAGGCAGGAGCGACCACCTTTGCGCAGGATAAGAAAAGTTCAGTTGTTTATGGTATGCCGCGGGTTGCCTGGGAAACAGGTGCTGCACAGAAACAAGTTTCTCTGGCCAACATGGCCACGACTCTTCTTCAGGCCTGCAGGGCCTGATGACGCTGACAGAAGGACATAGCTTTGACTAATCCCTTTCAAAATACCAAGTCGGTCACCGTTCTCCAGGGTGAATACAAGGTCTCGAAGGATCCTTCGGTGGTTTTTTCGACGGTTCTGGGAAGCTGTATTGCGGCCTGTATCTACGATGAACGAACCGGCATTGGCGGAATGAATCATTTCCTGTTGGCAAGTTCGACGGGCAATACCGCAAAAAGCGCCCGATACGGCATTCATGCGATGGAAATGCTGATCAACGGGCTGATGAAAAAGGGCGCCGACCGGCGGCTGCTGAAGGCAAAGGTCTTTGGCGGTGCCAAGATGTCGACCAACCTGCATGACATCGGCGGCAGCAATGCGGATTTTGTTCAGCAGTTTCTGCAGGATGAAGGGATTCCGGTGATCTCCTCCTCGGTGGGTGGCAACAGCGCCCGACGGGTGCGGTTTCATGCGGCCACGGGCAAGGCACAGGGCACCCATGTTCCCAATGATCGCAAGCTGGGCGAGCAGGAGCGTGCTGCGGCCCGGCGTCCGGTCTCTGTACCGACCCCAGCTGCGGCGCCTGCCGCTGCCGGCGGGCCCGGCGACGTCACATTGTTCTGACGCGATTCCCAAACGAGAATCCGGCCGGTTCCAGTGGAGCCGGCCGTTCTGATTCCGCCTGAAGGATGCGTTATTCGCCGGCAAGTTTAACTGTTAAGGCCGATTTAAGACGGCAAAGATAGCCTGATTGCGGGTGAAAATAACTGGGGTGTTGAGCGATGAGCGGACAAGGTGGTGTTGCGCCCATTATCATTAAGAAGAAGAAAGTCAGCGGCGGCGATGGGCACCATGGCGGTGCCTGGAAAGTGGCCTATGCCGACTTTGTGACAGCCATGATGGCCTTCTTCATGTTGATGTGGCTGTTGAATGCAACAACGGAAAAACAACGCAAAGGTCTGGCCGACTATTTCTCTCCGACGATCCCGATCAGCCGGATCTCGGGCGGAGGCAATGGTGCCTTCAGCGGTGACAGCATGTTCACCGAGGACATCAAGCCGCAATCGGGCACGGGTGCGACCAATATCAACCCGCTCGACGCGCAGAAATCGCGTGGCGAGACCGGGGTGGATACCGACGCCCAGGAGCAGGCCGAAAACGAGGCATTTCGCACCATCGAAGAAGCGCTGAGCGGTCGTGGTGGCGAAAGCATGGTGAGCGAAGAGCTGGCCAAGCACATTGTGACAAAGGTCACCGATCAGGGGCTGATCATCGAATTGTTTGCGACCAAGACGGCCCCGTTGTTCGAACCGGGTCGGGATGCTCCGACCCAGCTCTATCGTGATTTGATGCGGATGGTCGCGCGGGTGGTCAGTGTGATCAGCAACGATGTTGCCCTCGGCGGTCATACGCGGTCGCGTGCGCTGGTTGTCGCCGATAATCCGGTCTGGAGCCTATCCAGCTCGCGGGCTGATATGACACGTCAGATGCTCGAATCGGGTGGCATGAAAAGCAGCCGAATCCATCGTGTGACCGGCCATGCTGACCGCGCTCTGGCGGATTCGAATCCGATGTCGGTGCGGAATAACCGCATAGAAATCGTCCTTCTGCGGAAATAACCCAAAAACAGCGGCTGACAGATAGGTCACTTTTTATCTGTTAGCCGCCCGTTAATTGGTCCTGCGCTAGCTGTTTAGTCAGATTACTTTTTGACACAGCAGAAAGGCGTGCCAATGACCATTTCCTCGTCCCTGAATGCCGGCATTTCGGGGTTGTCCGCAAATGCGAGCGCACTGGCCTCCATTTCCGACAATATCGCGAACTCCGGTACCTTCGGCTACAAGCGGGTTCAGACGGATTTCAACTCCATGGTTATGGCGTCTGCTGGCGGTGCTTATTCCGCTGGTGGTGTGCGATCTGCCACAACCCGGATGATTGATGAACGCGGATCGCTTGTTGCGACCACAAATGCGACTGACCTTGCGATTGGTGGCCGGGGCATGTTGCCGGTGGCCAGCCTGACCGAAGTCGCAGGCGGCGCCGCAGAGCCAACAATGTACATGACCACAACCGGATCCTTCAATGCGAACCAGGATGGTTATCTGGTGACCGATTCTGGTTTGGTCCTGCTGGGCTGGCCGGCGAATGCGGATGGCACCATGCCATCCTATCCGCGCGATACCGCGGCGGGGCTGGAACCCATTCAATATGATACCAACCGTTTGCAGGCCTCGCCGACGACCTCGATCGAACTGGGGATCAACCTGCCCTCCGCCTCTACCGAGACTGGATCTGCGTTCAATGTTGAAAGCAGCCTGATCGAATTCTTTGACGGTCTGGGCAACTCTAAGAACCTGCAGGTGGATTTCACGCCGCAGGCTCCAGTTGCACCTGCAACCTCCTCCAATGAATGGGTCATGACCATCGAGGACACCGATGATCCAGGTGTGACAATTGGTGAATACACCATGGCCTTTAACGCGACAGATGGATCGCTTGCTTCAGTGACGACCACAACCGGTGGCGCATATAATGCCGATGGGACAGCGATTATCACCACCACGGCCGGGGCTCTTGAAATTACTCTTGGAACCGTTGGTGATTCGACGTTCATGAGCCAGCTCGCCGGTGACTATTCTCCTGTCGGGATCAACAAAGATGGCGCAGCTGCCGGCACGATCAAAAGTGTCGAGGTTGATAACAATGGTTTTGTTCACGCCAACTACAGCTCTGGTGAAACACGAATCATCTATCAGATTCCCGTGGCCGACATGCGTAACCCGAACGGGATGACGGCGCTTGATCAGCAGACCTTCAAGCCCTCATCCGAGAGCGGGTCCTACTTCTTGTGGAATGCAGGTGACGGACCAGCCGGTGAGATCAACTCATATGCGTTGGAAGAATCTGCCACCGATGTCGCGGGCGAATTGACCAATATGATCAAGACGCAGCGCGCCTATTCCTCCAACGCAAAAGTCATCCAGACCGTGGATGAAATGCTGCAGGAAACCACCAACATCAAGCGCTAATAGCGGCGCTTGGGCCCCCCTGAATGGGGGGCAAATCCCTTAAACGGGCTCATCAAACAGAAGGTTCAACATGTCGATTTCAAGCGCATTCAACAGCGCGTTTTCCGGCCTGACCGCTGCGGGCCGCGCCTCCGATATCGTAGCGCAGAACCTGGCCAATGCGTTAAATCCGGCTTATGCCCGCCGCAGCCTGTCCCTTGGGGCCGGCGGGGATTTTATCCCCGGTGTCAAAGTGAACGGCGTCGATCGCCATTCGGATTTGGCGATTCTGGCCAGCCGCCGGTCTGCCGAGGCAGAGATGGTCGCGGCAGAGACCAGAACGGGTTTCTTTGATTCCATGGTGCGCGCTGTGGGCACAGTTGATGACCCCTATTCGATATCTTCGCGACTTTCGAATTTCGATTCCGCGGCACTTGAGGCCGCCTCGCAGCCGGATTCGATGCCGCGCCTCAATGCGTTGTCCGTAGAAGCCGAAGGGCTGGTTCGTTCGATTAGCGATGCGGCGGACACATTGGAAAGCCAGCGGACGGCGGCCGATGCCTCGATTGATACCCAGGTTGGCACGATCAATCAGACCCTGAAGGAAGTTCAGAAGCTGAATAGCCGGATCACGCTGGCTGAAACGGCAGGGCTCAGCCCGAATGCGCTGCTGGATCAGCGCGACGCGCTGATCGACACCGTCAATGAAATGATCCCGCTGAATGTCGTGCAGCGTGACAACGGGCAGGTTGCGCTGTTCTCCGAAGGTGGGATTATCCTGCTGGATGGTCAGGCGGCGGAACTCAGCTTTTCGCCGGTTAAACTGGCGATGCCGAACATGACGCAGGCAAATGGTCTGCTGTCCGGGCTGGAGGTCAATGGCATTGCCATCGACACGCGCGCCAATGGCCCACTGGGCAGCGGCACGCTGGCCGCCCAGTTTGAAATCCGCGATGAATTGTCGGTTGAAGCCCAGGAAGATCTGGACGCAATGGCGATGGATCTCATCCAGCGCTTCCAGGATCCGACGATGGACACCACGCTGGGGCTGACCGACCCGGGTATCTTTACCGACGGGCAGGCCTATTTCGACCCGGCCAATGTCACCGGGATCGCAAACCGGATTGAACTGCATGATTCTGTCGCAATGACCGAAGATGCAGAGACATGGCGGCTGCGTGATGGTCTTTACGCTGCGGCACCGGGTGAGGCGGGGGATGCACGTCTATTGAACAGCTACACCGTCGCTCTGGAGGCCTCGCGCACGGTGTCTTCGGCTGGGCTTGGCACGTCTGATATGACCGCCACAGTGCTGAGCGCCAGCTTGCTGTCGCGTTTTGCGCAGGACAAAGTGTCTGCCGACCAGACGCTGAGCTTTACCTCGTCCAGCTTCTCTGAGCTCGAGCAGCTGCATCAGTCACAGGGTGTGGACAGCGATTACGAACTTCAAAACCTCATGCTTATCGAACAGGCCTATGCGGCCAACGCCAAGATGATGACGGCGATCGATGAGATGATGCAAACCATGCTGAGGATTTAAACCATGAACCTGACTTCTCTTGGCGATCTCTCGCAAAACACCTACATGTTCACCCGCGGCGCCCAGCTGAAACAGAATCTGGCCGAGCTGCAGCAGGAGTTGAGCACCGGCAAGACCTCTAATATTACCGAGCGGCTGGGGGGTAACTTCAACTACCTGTCCGAGATCGAGCGCAATATCAGTCGGCTGGACAGTTTTGATACGATTATCAGCGAAACCTCGCTCTACGCATCCTCCACGCAGGCCTATGTCGGGTTGATCAACGATATCGCCGGTGATTTCGGCAATGATCTGATCCGCGTCTCTGGTACGGCGACCGAGACTTCTGTGAACCAGCTGTCGTCGCAATCGCGCGAACTTCTGGAGCAGACAATATCGGCGCTGAACGGGCAAGCCGGCGGGCGCAGCCTGTTTGCCGGCACCGATACCGATGCGGTTCCTGTTGCAGATGCCGACACAATCTTGACTGCATTGATTGCAGAGGTTGGCGGGCTGACAACCGCAGCTGATGTGTCGCAAGCAGTGCATGACTGGTTCGATGATCCGGCCGGTTTCGATGCCGTTGCTTACAATGGTTCGTTCACATCCATGGCACCGGTGAGAATTGGCCCGAATGAAACCGTGGATATTGGCCTGCGGGCCGATGCGGATGAGTTCAAGCAGGCCATGGCCAGTTTTGCCATCGGGGCGCTTGCTGATGATCCTGCCTTGGGATTTAGCGCATCGCTGAAAAAGGACATTGTGGTGCAGACAGGCAATGAATTGCTGACCACCCGCAGCGTGATGACCAGCCTGCAGGCCGACTTTGGCTTTACCGAAGAGCGGATCGATGAAACCGCGGCGCGCAATGCGGCGGCTAAAACCAGTCTGAGCCTGGCAAAAAACGAAATCATCCAAGCCGATCCTTATGAAACGGTCACCCGTCTCGAAGAGGCTCAGTTCCAGCTTGAGGCGATTTATACTGTAACCGCACGCTCTTCGAGCATGTCCCTGCTGAGTTTCATGCGATGATCAGATTTTTCCAAATCATTCTGACCGCCCTGCTTCTGCCGGTCATGGCTCAGGCCAATGCGATCCGGCTTAAGGATCTGGTGGAATTCGACGGTGTGCGTGGCAATGACCTGGTGGGGTATGGCCTTGTTGTTGGGCTTAACGGCACCGGCGACGGGTTGCGAAATTCGCCCTTCACCGAAGAAATCATGTCGAACATTCTTGAACGGCTTGGGGTCAATGTGACGGGCGAACAATTCCGCCCCAAAAATGTTGCCGCTGTTTTTGTCACCGCCAGCTTGCCACCTTTTGCGCGTGTTGGCGGGCAGATTGACGTGAGTGTCTCTGCCATCGGTGATTCCAAAAGCCTCTTGGGCGGAACGCTGATCATGACGCCGCTGAATGCGGCCGACGGACAGATCTACGCGGTGGCGCAGGGTTCCATTCTTGCCGGCGGCGCTGTCGCCGAAGGTGAGGCCGCATCGGTTACCCAAGGTGTTCCGACATCTGGCGTGATTCCGTCCGGTGCCAGGGTTGAGCGCGAGATCGAGTTTGATTTTGCATCGCTCACCACCATGCGGCTGGCGCTGCGGGAGCCGGATTTCACCACTGCAGAACGTATCGAACGCGCGATCAATTTCGAGTTTAACGGATCCGTGGCTCTGATGACGGATTCCGGCACGGTTGAGGTTGATATCACCCGGACCCGCGCCCGCTCTACTGCGCATGCGGTTGGTCGGATGGAGAATATTTTGGTCGAACCCGAACGAAAGGCGCGGGTTGTGGTTGATCAGCGGTCGGGCACGATTGTCATGGGCAGCGATGTGAGGATATCTCGGGTGGCGGTCGCGCAGGGCAACCTGACGCTGAGAATTGAAGAGGCCCCGCTGGTGGTGCAGCCTAATCCGTTCTCTGACGGCGAAAGCGTCGTGGTGCCCCGCACCGGCGTTGCGATCGAAGAAGAAGAAGGTATCCAGCTGGCAGAAGTACCTGAAACGACGTCCCTTTCCGAGGTTGTTTCCGGGCTCAATGCGCTGGGCGTGTCGCCACGCGACATGATTGATATCCTCAAAAGCCTGAAAGCCGCAGGGGCATTGCACGCCGAGTTCGTCGTGCGCTGAACCAAAGGTCGCCAACAAATACCTCCTCCGCCCAATTATGGCGGGGGAGGCAACTGCACACCGCAGCCCATGATCACAGAAAATGTGACCATGGGCTGTGGTGCAATATGTTTTCAGTTCTGTCGCCGTCGAAGATGAAGACGGTGAAGCAGTTTTCGATCAGGGTCGAAAAACAGGCGGCAGCCAGGAAGCGGCAGTTGCTGGCGGCACGAGGGTCAACCGCCGACTAGCCGGACTGAATGGACAGCCGTTGCGACTGTGGCTTCGGCATCGCGGGGCGCAGTACCCTGTTCTGCGCCCCGGCTGGGCGTTGTTATTTCAGAATTCGGATGGCGGCCTGCATCTGGGAGAATGCGATGTATTCGTAAGAATCGCGCGGCAGCTCCTGGGTCAGCGCCAGATATTCGCCCTCTTCCCAAAAAGGATAGCCGATCAATTCGTCAAACAGCACGATGGTGCCTTTGCGGAACCGTTCTTTGGCCAGAGAAAGAATGGTTCTGGCGGGGGTATAGGTGTCGGTATCCACGTGGAGATAGGCAATCGTGCCCTTGTTCTTTTTAAAGAAAACCGGAAGCGTGTCATCCACCCAGCCCTTGATCAGGGTGACGTTCTCTTCCACTTTCGGCAGCTTACCTTCCAGATCAAAAGCACCCGCGCCCAGATCGACCCCGGCCCAGTCTTCGGACAGGCCTTCGAAACTGTCAAAGCCGAACAGTTTTCGCTCGGGAAAGTTCTTGGCCATGGCATTGATCGACCGACCGGTGAAAACACCGCACTCCATCATCATTCCCTTGGCGGGAATCTGTTTGGCAAGCCAGGGCCACATTTTTTGTTTGCGCGGGAAAATCATCGCGCTGCGGCCTTCGTCTTCGATAAAGGCAGCGGAGCGTTCGGCCGCCCGGTGATGCAGGTGATCGATGGGGTTTTTTGACATGCCGGCTTCCATTGGAGTCTCCAGGTTCGGGCGCGATGCCCGGTGGGACGGTCGCAGCAGCAAAAAGCTGCAACCCGAGTTGGCGGCCAATATGTGTAAATCATTGGGATCGTTCAAGTCGCGCAGTTGTTTCTGGGTCCGATGGCCCAGATCTGGCGTCGAATTGGTACGGTTTCTGGCCGCTTGGGGTAGGTAAAAAACAGCTGGCCCCGCACGGCAAATCGCGCGGGGCCAGAACTGCAAACTATATGAGGCGGTCAGCTGGGATAATAGCTTCGAACCAGGGCGCTGGCGATCAGGCTCCAGCCATCGGCAACAACAAAGAAGGCCAGTTTGAAGGGCAGGGCGACCACGGCTGGCGGCACCATCATCATACCCATCGACATCAGGATTGCCGCGACAACCAGATCGATGATCAGGAAGGGCAGGAAGACCAGAAAGCCGATCTGAAAGGCACGGGCGATTTCCGACAGCAAGAATGAGGGCACCAGCACCGAAAGCGGTGCCTCGGGCGAGGGATCAATGCGATCCAGCCCCGGACGCAGGTCGGCCATGGCGTAGAATGTATCGGGATCAAGCCGGTTGGCCATGAAGACCTTGAACGGTTCAAGGCTGGCGAGAATTGCGGGCTCTACTTCCATCTGCTGGTCAAGCAGAGGCCGTATGCCAACCGCCCAGGCTTCGGTGAAGACCGGTTCCATCACGAAGTAGGTGAGAAACAGCGCCAGGCTGATGATCAGCATATTGGGCGGCGCCTGTTGCAGGCCCAGCCCCTGGCGCAGGATCGACAGAACCGTCACCAGAAAGGGAAAACAGGTGATCATGATCAGCAGCCCCGGCGCGAGGCTGAGCACTGTGATCAGGAGAATCATCTGGATTGATCGGGCGGAAATCGATCCGTCATCAGCCAGCGAGAGGCTCAGCTCCTGCGCGGCAGCACCGCCGGGCAGGGCCAGAAGCACCAGTGCCGCGAGGGCCGCCAGTAGGGGCAGTCTGTTCTGTGTCATCCCAGCCCGTTCTGAAGATCAGCAATTTCGGTCAGGCGCACGGCCAGCTGTCCGGCCTGATCGCCTTCCATTTCTTCCAGCTGCCCGCGGGCCACCAGACGATCCCCAACATAGAGATCGACGGGATCCTCGACGCGTTTGTCCAGCGACAGCACGGCGTTTTCGCCAAGCCCGACCAGATCGCGGATCAGCGGGCGGGCCTTGCCGACCGAAACGGTGACTTCGACAGGAACCGAGACAAAAGGATTGCCGGCGTCGGTTTGGGCGCGGGAGTTTGTATTATCATCCATATTGGGCATCCTCTTGAACTTGATAGGAGAAGGCATCGACAGATTCGCGGATCGAACCTAGCAATGCTTCGGAGTCTATGGCGCGTTCGGCATCGCCAACGCGCAGGTAGGCCTGGCCAGGAGCAAGATCTGCGTCTTCACGCACTTTCACTTCGACCGGGAAGCTTTGTTTCAGCACCGCGCGCACGCCGGCGCCTTCACCGGGCGAAACAGTGATCACAAAGGGCTGCCCGATCTGATCTTTGGAGATCTCGTTCAGCTGGTCGACGATATGGTGGGCAAAACTGGCCGCCATCGCATCGGGCAGAATGGCGCTGGTTAGCACCTTGAACAGAGGGTCCAGATTGTCCAGCATCTGGGTCTGGGCCTCCTGATAAGTAAAGCTCATGTCCTGCAGGGAGCTTGCCAGAGACACGGAGATTTTCTGGCTCTCCTCATCCTGTGCGGTTACCGCATCATCCCAGCCCGCCGAATAGCCATTCTCAAAGGAGACAAGACGGGCTTCTTCGACCACTTCCTCCGAGACCGCGGCTGCGGCTGCCGCTGCAACAGCGGGTTCGGGCATTGCGGCCATTCCAAAATCTTCCAACAGATGTGCAATGGTCATCAGACTTTTTCCTCGCTCTCTTCCAGCCAGCCGCGGAGGATTTCCACGGTTTCATCCTGGCGTTCGGTGATCATACTGCGCAGACGTTCAACCGGGTCCTGTCCGGAAGATCCGCCGCCAAGGCCTGGCAGGCTGTCCAGTCCGCCGAGACCGTTCATGTCACCCATGCCGCCCATACCGCCCATGGGTTCGAACTGGCCGGTTTCGGAGTTTTCGATTTCGCCGACGATGCCCGCTCCCATATTGGCTGGCGTCATGAAGTCGGCTGTGCCGAGCTGCGGCAGATCGGACATCAGGTCGTCGCTGGCCGGACCTTCCAGAGCGGCAGCTGGTGCTGCACCTTTGTTGGCCAGGATAGGACGGATCACAAAGAGGCCGAGAATCAGGGTGACCACTGCCAGGGCCGCCATCTGAATGATCGACATCGCGTCGATATAGATGTTGTCCATGAAGGAGGAGGTCACGACAGTTCCCTGCGGTTCCACAACGGGGAGGTCCATTGATTTCAGCGTAATCACGTCACCCCGTTCGGCATCAAAACCAACCGCGGCAGAAATCAGTTCCCGAAGGGCACCCAGTTCTGCTTCGCTGCGCGGCTCGAAGGTTGAAACACCGGCAGCATTGGTGGTGGTGATTCCGTTGATCAGAACGGCGACGGTCAGACGTTTGATCGCACCGGGGCCGCGGATGATCTCGGTTTCGGTCTCGGAAATCTCGTAGTTGATTCGTTCGCGCGTTGCACTGGTGTTGGCTTTGGAACCCTCACCGCTGGCACCGTCACCATCCGGGATATTGGAGGCCACGGTGACCTCGCCGGCCTGATTGGTGGACGAATCGGCGCGTTCCTCAACATCGGTGCTGATTGCGACGCGGCTTTCCGGATCAATACGCTTCTGACGGATCGATTCGGTGTCGGTCACGGTGTCGATGCTGATTTCTACCACGGCATTGCCCTGGCCGACGCGGGCTTCGACCAGACGCAGAACACGGTCACGTACCGATTGGCTGCGATCATCGTTGCCAGCGCCTGCAGCAGCAGCGGCCTCTGGCGCGCCGATCAGCGCACCATTGGCATCGATCACCGCGACATTATCCACCGGCAGACCTGTAACAGCGGAGGACACAAGAAAGCGGACTGCATTGGCCTGAGATGGTGTAATGGGCGACCCAAGCGGCACAATCGAGACCGAAGCGGTCGGTTCTACGCTGCGCTGAAAGGGGTTGTTTCCGGTATTGGCAATATGGACACGCGCCTGGCTGATATGCGGGCTGGCAACGATTGTGCGGGCCAGCTCACCTTCTTTGGCGCGCCAGTAGGCGGCATCAAACATTTGCGATGTGGTGCCAAAGCCCGACAGCGAATCGAGTAGTTCGTAGCCGCGACCGCCATTTGCTGGCAGGCCTTCGCTGGCCAGTGTCATACGCAGCTCGTCGCGCATGTTTGCCGGTACATAAATGGATCCGCCGCGGACCTCATATTGTACAGCGCGCTGATCCAGCGAGCGTACGACATCTCCAGCCGAGCCACTTTCGAGCCCGGCATAAAGCAATTTCATAGTTGGCGTGCTTGCCACGCGGGACATAGCCAGGACGCTAACAACCACAAGCACCGTGGCACCCACGATGATTGCGCGTTTGCGCATATCCAAACCTATCCAGACATTCTTGATCTGCTGCAACTTAACCTCCGTCGCACCGGCGTTCTCTCCGGTCTGCATCCTGTTTGAATGAATGGCCTTAACATTCGGTTAGCCACTCTGAGGTTATGAAGAAGCTGCAAGACGTTTTAGGGAAAGCCATGACTGACGCAGCAACAGAAATCGAAGAAGAGGTCCCGGCCAAGAAAGGCAAGCTCCCCCTTATCATTGGGGTGGTGCTGGCTGTGGCGGGCGGCGCGGGCGGATTCTATGCGGTTCAGTCCGGTCTCCTTCCCTTTGGTCAAAGTGCAGGCCCAGAAGAGGCTCATGCAGAGACAGCGGCGCCAGAAGGCGTGGACAATGGTGAGACGGCGGAAGATATCGCCAACCTCGCCTTTATCGAAATGGAGCCCCTGGTGGTTTCACTGCGCGATTCGAGCTCGGTGAAACACTTGCGGTTCCGCGCGCACCTGGAAGTCGACACCGTCAATCAGGCGGATGTTGAGAAGATGCTGCCGCGAGTCGTTGATGTGCTGAATAGTTACCTCAGAGCCCTGGAAATCAAAGATCTAACCGATCCCATGGCCCTGCCAAAACTGCGCGCACAGATGCTGCGGCGGATCAACATTGCCACCGGTCAGGGGCGTGTCCGAGATCTGCTGATTATGGATTTCGTATTGAACTAGGAGAGAACGGGATGGAGCTGATTGCCGATATCCTGCTGGTGGCAGGGGCCCTAGGGGCCGGATTTTATTGCTTTGTGCTGGCGCGCCGGCTGAAGCGGTTCAACGATCTTGAAAAAGGTGTTGGCGGCGCGGTTGCCGTGTTGTCGGCACAGGTGGATGATCTCAATAAGTCGCTGATGGCGGCGCAGAAAGTGTCGGATGGGTCTTCGGTTGTTCTGAATGACCTGACCGGGCGCGCCGAATCGGTGGCGCAGCGACTGGAGCTGATGATGGCATCGATGCATGACATCCCCGAAGCTCGGACGCGGCAGGCCGCACCCTCTCTGGCGGCAGAAGAACAGGATGCGCTGGCCGCAGCTTATCAGGCCGAATCGGACCAGGATGAAGCCGCAGCCGCCCCGGAAGAAGAGCAGAAACCGGCGTCTGGCCTGATGTTCGTACGTCACAACCGCAATTCGACACGGGTGGCGTGATGGCTCGCAAGAAAAAAGTGAAATCTCCGCGCGCCCGTGGTGGAACCCTGGTGATGATTGCGGTGCTGCTGCTCGGATCCGCTGCTGTGCGGCTGGGCATTGAGGCAGGCCCCGCGATTGCCCGCGAGATGGCGGATCTGCCCGACAGCGAGGTTGCGCAGCATCCGGGCGGTCTGGGTGATTCCGTGCCCAGTTCGGCAGAGCTGCAGCATATGCTGGAAGCCTTCAGGCAGCGCGAAGAAGAACTGGCCGCGCGCGAGGCGGAAATCGAAGATCGTATCAAGGCGATGGAAATCGCCGACCGGGCGATCAAGCAGAAACTGGCGGCGCTGCAAGAAGCAGAGCAACAGCTGGCAGAAACCCTGTCTCTGGCGGATGGCGCGACCGAAGCGGATGTTACCCGTCTGACGACTGTCTATGAGCAGATGAAGCCGAAAGATTCGGCCGCCTTGTTTGAAGAGATGGATCCGACGTTTGCCGCAGGTTTCCTGGCCCGGATGCGGCCGGATGCAGCGGCCGGAATCATGGCCGGGCTCAGCCCCGAAGCCGCCTATACGATCTCTGTCGTACTGGCCGGCCGGAACGGAAATGTTCCGAAGGAGTAATTCCTTCGCAACGCTCAATCTTTCTTAAGACCCCCGCGTCTAAGTTATCGTAAGGCAAGGGAAATCGGAGCAACCCATGATCGGCATTTTTGGCATTATCTTGATTTTCGCGATGGTCTTCGGCGGCTATATGCTGGCGGGCGGCAAGCTGGCAATCATCCTTAAGGCGCTGCCTTTTGAAATGATGATGATCGGCGGCGCGGCGGTTGGGACATTCCTGATCAGCAATGACATGGGCGGCATCAAACACACGATGAAGGACGTCGGAAAGGTCTTCAAAGGCCCCAAGTGGATGCCGGATGATTACCGGGATCTTCTGTGCCTTCTCTTTGCTCTGATCCGCATTGCGCGGGCAAATCCGGTCGAAGTTGAACAGCATATCGAGGATCCGGAAAACTCTTCCGTGTTTGGTGCTTACCCCAAGATTCTGGCCGATAAAGAGGCCGTGAACCTGATCTGTGACACCATGCGATCGGCGTCGATGAACTATGATGACCCGCATCAGGTCGAAGAGGTGCTGGAAAAGCGCATCGAGGCGAATCATCACCACGCGATGCACGGCAGCCATGCGCTGCAGACCCTGGCCGACGGCCTGCCCGCGCTGGGCATTGTTGCGGCTGTTCTGGGTGTTATCAAAACCATGGGCTCGATCGATCAGCCGCCCGAAGTCTTGGGTAAGATGATTGGTGGCGCTCTGGTTGGTACCTTCCTCGGCATCTTTCTGGCCTACTGTCTTGCCGCGCCATTTGCCGGCAAGGTGAAAGCCGTCGTCGAAGAAGATTCGCATTTTTATCAGCTGATCCGCGAAGTGCTGGTGGCCAATCTGCACAATCACGCCGCCGCGATCTGTATTGAAGTGGGCCGGCAGAACACGCCCTCGCACATCCGCCCCGGATTCTCGGAGCTGGAGGAGGCCCTGAAATCCGTCAAGGATGCAGCATGATCCGATCCCTCCATATGCTGGCTGCGGTTCTGGCTCTCGCCGGGCCGTTGTCTGCTGAAACAATCTCTACCCAGTCCGGAGAACACGACGGTTTTTCGCGTCTGGTGCTACGGCTTCCGGACGGAACCGACTGGTCACTGACCCAGGATGGGCGCAGCGCCACTTTGAATATTGATTCCGCCGATGCGGTCTATGACACCTCCGGTGTGTATCAGCGTATTCCCCGCACCAGAATCGAATCGCTCGGGCAGAATGGATCCGGCCAGCCGCTGCGTATGGCGCTGGGCTGCGATTGCTCGGTGCGGGCGTATAAACTGGCAAGCGGCCATTTGGTCATTGATGTCCGCGATGGTGCGGCGGATGGCCTGACGGCCTCTTACGGTACATTGCCAGCGCAGGCGCCACTGGCGCCGCTGGGGCAATTGATCTCGTCGAACGGATACCGCTTCAACATCAGCACCGGACAGATGAGCGATGCGCGCGCCGCATTGCAACTGGCGGCAAGAGTGGCCGGCCGGCCCGTGGTGGATGAAGAGAATGCTCCGCTGCCGGGACCGGGCATGCCGCTGACCCTGCCGTTGGTCATCCGCGAGCTTGCCCTGACGACAAATGGTCTGTCGGCCAGCGGCCTGCCGGGTTTGGTGACGCAGCCCGTAGCTGAAGCCCCCCCGCTTGAGGAACCTGAACCACAGGCCGATCCTGAATCTGAACCTCAGGCTGATCCAGAACCTGAACAGATCGCGGCCGGCGCAGAGGTGCATTCGCCGGAGGTTCAGGCTGAACTGTTGTTTGACGTTGCTGAAACCGAGCGCGCAACCGCAGTGGGTGAGACCGAGAAACGCTTGCTGGAACAGATCGGCCGTGCCTCCAATCAGGGCCTTCTGGATCTGGTGATCACCGAGGTCGAGGATGCAGATGAGGATACGCTGCTGGCACCGCTTAGTGCGCAGCAACGGCAGATCAGTCCGCTGGATCATGTTTCCATTACCACGGCTATCGACCGCGACATGCTGAATGCACCTGGCACGCAGGCGACGGCTGGTCTGGAAAGCCTCTGTCTGCCTTCGTCGCAGCTGGCGATCCATACCTGGGGCGGAGAAGATGCCTTTGCAGATCAGGTCTCGCCGCTGCGCAATGCGCTCTATGGTGAATTTGACCGAGTGGATGCACGAACTGCACTGAAATTGGCACGTCTCTACCTGTTCTATGGTTTTGGCGCCGAGGCTCGCACCGTTCTTGAACTGGTACCGGCCGAAATGGCGGACCTGCGGGTCATGCGAGAGATGTCTTACCTTCTGGATGGTGACACTCTGCCGATCAACCATGTGTTTTCCGGGCAGCAGGGCTGCGACAGCGATGCGGCCTTCTGGGCGGCCTTGGCTGATGGGACGGTCAAGGACTATGCAAATACGGATAATATTCAGCAGGCACTGTCGCGGCTTCCGGTTCATTTGCGGGTGGCGCTGGGCCCGCAGTTCAGCACGTTTTTTGCCGAAGCGGGTGAGAGTCACATGGCCACTGCAGCTCTGCGGGCTATCGAACGCAGCGGCGTAGAGGATGTGCCCTCTCTAAACCTAGCCGAGGCGGCAATTGCCGAATTGGAAGGGGATACCGAAACCCAGGCCGAGGAACTGACGGATGAAGTGGCGGGGCGCACCGAAAATGCCCCCGGTGCACTGATCGAACTGATCAGCCTCAGCTTTGCCGAGCGGCGGGCCTTGTCGCCGGATGTGCCGGACCTGGTGGCGTCCTATGAAATGGAAAACCGGGATGGCAGCCTGGGCCCGGACCTGCGCCGCGCCGAAGCAATTGCTCTGGCGATGAGCGGATCTTTTGATCAGGCCTTTCTGGCGCTTGCGGATCTGACTGTAACCGATGGCCCGGTGGCGCGATCTGATGCGATCGAACCGGTGCTGATGATGCTGACAGAGCGCGCCGATGACGTGACATTCCTGAAATACGGGCTGCTGTTTGCAAATCAATCCACCGCCGTCGAAGCCGAGCCGGTTTCCTTGCCGCTGGCCCGCCGGTTTCTGGATCTCGGCTTTGCGGCCCAGGCACGCGAACTGTTGTTGAAACCCACTCGCGAAGGCCCGGATGGTGCGCGTCGACTGATGATGGCCGAGGCTGCACTGCAGCTTGATAAACCGCATCGCGCCTTGATCGAACTGATGGGAATGGAAGGCTCCGAAGCCAATAAGCTGCGCGCTAAGGCCCATTGGATGACCGGTGAATACAACGAGGCAGGTGAATACCTGATGGAAGAAAACCAGACAGAGGAAGCGGCGCGTGGTTTCTGGCTGTCTGAACAGTTGGAGCCGGCCCGTTCGACGGGGCAAACCGCCTTTGCCGAAGTTGCTGAAGTGACCAGCGCGATTGGTGAAAATGCAAAAGACCCGGTCGATATGACACCGCTTGCCCATGCGCGCGCATTGATGGAAAGCAGCATTGGCACGCGGGATGAAATAACCGCGCTGCTGGACCGGGTAACGTCGGATCCTGCCGAGGAAAACTGATCAATCACCGGACAATCTGACACCGAAGGCCGCCCCAACCGGGCGGCCTTTCCGCATTGTTGCTAACGCTTTGTCAACGCTCTGCGCCTAGCGTGATTTCAGGGTGAATCCTGATTTGGAACGGGCAGAATGCCGCAATATATGAACCTTTTATGTGAAATCGGCCGTTTGGCCGTGCAAACCGGGCCGCGATTGCTGCCGGTTTTTGCGATTCTTCCGATTCTTCTGACATTGGTTGCGCCCGCGCGTGCCATCGCGCCCGCGATCGCGCTGATGTGCGACCTGGCCACCAAACGTGCGGCGCGTTTCTTAAAGGTGCTTTATGGTGAATTTGGCGATTGGTTGCAGGCTGCGGGGGCCTATCATCCGCGAACGCCGACCTATGCTGACCGCCATTCTGCCCGTTTCGGGCCTATACGCACCCAGCTGTCCCCCGTCACAACCATCGCTGCACTGCCCACCAGACGCCGCAAACGGACCTCAAGTGGTCGGCTGCCGCTGGCAAGTCTGCACAGCCCGTCCCCCTTGTTCGCGCAGGGCACTGCCTCGCGCGGGTCGTTGGTGCCGTTTGTTGGCAACGGCGGCGCCAAACCCCTCATCCTGCTGCAATAAGAGGCCGAAGCAATGCCCAAGCTGACCACCAAAGAACTCTTTAGCCCGACCGTGCTGCTGGCGCTGGCGCTGATGTCGATCATCGTGATGATGATCCTGCCGGTGCCCGCCTGGGTGCTGGATGTTGGGCTTGCTGCCTCCTTCGGGCTGGCGATTCTGATTTTCACCATCACCCTGTTCATCGAACGCCCGCTGGATTTCTCGGCCTTCCCGACGATCCTTCTTGGGTCTTTGATGTTGCGGCTGTCGCTGAACGTATCCTCGACCAAACTGATCATCGGACAGGGTCACACCGGGACCACCGCCGCGGGCGATGTGATCAACGGTTTTGCGCAATTCGTGATGGGTGGCAGCGTCTTCCTCGGGCTTGTGGTCTTTGGCGTGCTGCTGATCGTCAACTTCATGGTGATTACCAAAGGTGCGGCGCGGATGGCCGAGGTTGGCGCGCGCTTTGCTCTGGACGGGATGCCCGGCAAACAGCTGGCGATCGATGCGGATATGTCCGCGGGCGCGATCGACCATGAAACCGCGCGTAACCGCCGCGAAATGGACCAGCAAGAGACCACTTTCTTCGGCTCGCTTGATGGTGCATCGAAATTCGTCAAGGGCGACGCGGTTGCTGGTCTTCTGATCACCCTGCTGAACCTGATTGTTGGTCTGGTAATGGGCGTGCTGGTACACGGCATGCCAATTGGGGCCGCGTTTGAAACCTACGCTATTCTGACCGTGGGCGATGGTCTGGTGACCCAGATCCCGGCCGTGATCATTTCCATTGCTTCGGCCCTGCTGTTGGCGCGTGGTGGTGCCACTGGCGCTACGGATTCTGCCCTGTTCAGCCAGTTGGGTCAGCACCCGGCGGCATTGGCCACGGTCGGCTTTCTGATGGCGCTTTTTGCACTGGTTCCGGGCCTGCCCTTTGTGCCCTTCATGATGGGGGCTGCCGTGCTGGGCTATACTGCCTACCGCATGAAAATGCGCGAGCAGGAAGCAGAAGAGGCCGAGCTGGAAGAACACATGGAAGCCGCGGTTGAGCCAGAGGCGAAAAAGGCGCTGGGCGATATTCTTGACCTCGATGACCTTCATCTGGAGTTTTCTGCCGACCTCGTATCGATGGTGCTGGATGCCGGGACCGGTCTGGACGCACGGATCGCCAATATGCGGACCCATGTGGCCTCGTCCTTTGGTTTGATCCTGCCTGAGATCCGTTTGACTGATGCGGCCGAGCTGCCCAATGGTACCTATATCGTCAAAGTGCAGGGGGTCGAGCAGGCCCGTGGCACGCTGCATCCGGATATGGTTCTGGCGCTGATGCCCGACAATCACGATGCGCTTCCCAACGGCCAGGACGTGACCGAACCGGTCTACGGTGCCCCGGCCCGCTGGATCGCAGGCAAGCATCAAGAACAGGCAGCACTGGTCGGCGCGACTATTGTTTCGCCGCCGGAAATCCTTGCGACCCATTTGCTGGAGGTGATCAAACAGAACTTCCCGCGTCTGCTGACCCTGAAATCCCTGCGCCGTCTGCTGACCGAAATGACCGAGCTGAGCGATGCCTTCCGTTCCGAGGCCAACCGCAAACTGCTTGACGAGCTGATCCCCGACAAGGTGCCGGTGGATACGCTGCATTCGGTGGCCCGTCTGCTGCTGGAAGAACGCGTTTCGATCCGCAATATGCCATTGATCCTTGAAGCAATCGCCGAGGCGCGGATCCACACTGCCACCCCGGAACTGATCTGCGAACATGTGCGTCAGCGGCTGGGGTTCCAGCTGGTTGCGGATATGAAACGTGAAGACGGCACAATCCCGCTGGTTCAGCTGGCGCCGGAATGGGAAGACACCTTTGCAACCTATCAGGTCGATACCGGCGGTGGCGGCGGGCTGGATATCGCCCTGCCACCCGACCAATTCAACCGTCTGGCCGAGGGTCTGGCAGACAAGCTCAACACGATTTCCGAACAGGGCATCGCCCCGGCCGTGGTGACATCGACGCGCCGCCGCCGCTACTTGCGGACAATCCTCAAGGCGCGCGGCATCCCGACACCGGTTCTGTCGTTTGAGGAAATTGGCATTGAAGCCCGTCCGGCTCTGGTTGGAATGGTCGCCGCATGACGCCGTTTCTGGACCCTGGGCTGGTCGCTTTCTTGGGGGCCTGGTTCTGGCACGGGGCCATCGTGTTTCTGCGCATCGGCGCAATGGTCAGCGTTTTTCCCGCTTTTGGCGAACAGGTTGTGCCGGTCCATGTGCGGCTGGCTGTGGCACTGGCCTTCACCTTTGTTGTGGCCCCCGCGCTGCCGGTTTTTTCGGTGCCGCAGGAACCGTTGCATTTTCTGAAGTATCTGGGGACGGAAACGCTGGCTGGGCTGGCCCTGGGCATTGCTGTGCGGTTTTTCGTCCATGCGTTGCAGACTGCGGGCAGTATTGCGGCGCAATCCACCTCGCTTGCGCAGATGCTGGGCAGCGCGGGGATCGACCCGATGCCGGCCATTGGCGCGGTTCTGTTCTGGGCCGGCATTGCGCTGGCGATGATGCTGGGCCTGCATGTGCGGGCGGCCGAATTCATGATCTATTCCTATCAGCTCTTGCCAGCGGGTGAGCTTCCGGATGCGTCGATGCTGTCGCAATGGGGGGTCGAACGGGTTTCGAAGTCCTTTGCGCTGGGTTTCACCCTGGCCGCGCCCTTTGTCATCACCGCCGTCATCTATAATCTGGCCCTTGGCATCATCAGCCGGGCCATGCCGCAGCTGATGGTGGCGATGATCGGTGCGCCGGTTATCACCTGGGGTGGGTTGATCATTCTGATGGTCGGGGCGCCGATGATCCTGAATACCTGGACCGAAGCGCTGACCGCCTTTTTCGCCAATCCGGGTGGAGCACTGAAATGAGCGGTGATGACGACGACAGCGAAAAGTCATTTGAGCCGACACCGGAGAAGATCCGAAAGGCGCGGGAAAAAGGCGATGTTGCCAAATCGCAGGACCTGTCGGTGGCGGCTGCCTATGCGGGGCTGGTGATTGCCCTGTTTGCCATTGGGGCCGATTCCTTTTCTTCGCTGGGCTCCGTTCTGATGTCACTGATCGACCAGCCGGACCGGATCGCAGAGCAGGTCTTTGGTGGCTCGGGCGTTCCTTTTGCCGGTGGATTGATGAAAAATGCGGGCACTGCAGTACTGCCGGTTTTTGTCGTGCCTTTTGCCATGGTGCTGCTGTCACTGGTCGCACAGCGCGCCATCGTGGTGGCCCCCTCAAAGCTGGAGCCGAAACTGTCGCGGATCTCGATCATCTCTAATGCCAAGAACAAATTCGGGCGTTCGGGGATGTTTGAATTTGCCAAAAGCTTTGGCAAACTGCTGATCTATTCGATCTGTCTGGGGGTCTATCTGAAGTCGCGCCTGCCAGAGATGGTTTCAACGGCCGGTACGAATCCCTTTGCCGTGGTTGTCCTGCTGGCAAAACTGGCGATGGAATTCCTGGTTATTGCTCTGGTGATCTCGGGCGCTATCGGGTTGATCGATGCGGCGTTCCAACATGCGGAATACCGGCGCAAGAACATGATGAGCCGCAAGGAAGTCATGGATGAGATGAAGAACTCCGAAGGCGATCCACATTTCAAGAACAAGCGGCGCCAGCGCGGTCAGGAGATCGCGCTCAGCCAGATGATGGGCGTGGTGCCCGATGCGGATGTGGTAATCGTCAACCCGACCCACTATGCGGTTGTGCTGCAATGGGACCGGACGCCGGGGTCGGCGCCGATCTGTACCGCCAAAGGTGTTGATGAGGTCGCCGCCCAGATCCGCCGGATTGCCAATGAAAACGGGGTGCCCATTCACAGTGATCCGCCAACTGCACGTGCCATGCATGCAACGGTGGGAATTGGTGAGCAGATCCACGAGGAACATTTTGCACCGGTGGCGGCGGCGATCCGTTTTGCCGAAGACATGCGTGAACGCGCGAAAGGCAGGATCTGATGGCAGACAAGCTGAAGATGCTGGATCAGATGGTCGCTGTGACAGAGGCGCAGTACCTGCAGGAACATGCCAAGGTGAAGCCTATTCTGGATCGCGAAGCCGCGCTGCGTGGACAACTGTCCAAGCTGGATGCCCAGATTCTGGAGACCCGCGCGCAGGCAGACGGCGATCACTCGATGCGTGCTCTGGGTGCAGATTTGCTGTGGCAAGGCTGGCACGCGCGTACCAAACGCGAGCTGAACATGCAGCTGGCCCAGGTCATCGCCCAAAAGCTTTCGGCCATGGACAAGCTGCGCGAAGCCTTTGGGCGCAAGCATGCGGTTGAGACTATGGCTGCAGACGAGCGCAAAATCGTTCGCCAGAAAAGGGCAAAAAAGCTGGAAGAAAAGCTGCTCTATTCAATGTAGCCGCGGGTCGCGGCTGTCGTCAGGACGGCAGACGCTCACTCGTTTGTCTTCCGGGGCAACGCGTCGCTCAAAGCCCCTTTGATTGCGATTTATGCCAGTTTTTCGGAATATAATGTGGATAATCACGTATTTCACGCAATTTTGTGCGAATTATTGGTGTGATATCAGTACCTCATACTGCAGGGCTGCACCGATTTCATGCCTCTTCCCCCCTCCTTGGGTGCAGTGCTCACCGCAAAGGCCCGTTTTGAAGGTCCGGATCAGCGGCGACGCGTGGCGGCGGGGTGAACTGGAACCCGCTGCAGCTAAAGTATTAAAAACAAGCGACGGGCAATCTGAACAGAAAAAGGCCAGCCCGGTGTCAGCGGCTGGCCTTTTTGATTGTTCCCGTTTGTTTGGAAAGATCAGACGCTTTGGCGGGCGATTTCCATGATCAGAACATCAATCACCCCTTTGCCCAATTCCCGCTGCGCGGCCTCGCGCAACGCGGTCCGCAGCGGCGTCAGCAGGTCAGAGCGGGTGAATGCGCCTTCAAAGCCACCCATATTGGCGTGGTCAAACAGCACCTGCAGAAACGTATCGCGCAACTTCGGCTCCATCGCGTAAACTTGGGTGCCCATGCCCGCCTTGGTTTCCAGACTGAGTGAGATCACCACCATCGAGGTGATCTCGTCCTTTTCGACAACCGGAATGACGAACTGGTTGTTGAGCTTGAGGTACTCTTTTTCAACTTCAGCGTCTGCGGGGGTGTCTGCCTCCGCCTCGGCGTGCTCTTCCGAATGGTCCTCGGCATGGCCGTCTTCGCCGGTTTCTGCCGCATGTTCCTCGGGGGCGGGGGCCAGCATGATGCCTGCCCCGATGCCACCACCGGTGCCAATGATCAAAAGGATGACGGGAAGGAGTTTTGAAAGCATCTTGTTACCTCAGAACGGGAGTACGGTGTCGAGGACCTGCTGGCCAAGGCGTGGCTGCTGCACATCTGTGATCTGGCCACGGCCGCCATAAGACACACGAGCGGACGCGATCTTGTCATAGGTGATTTCATTCTGTCGGCTGATGTCCTCTGGGCGGACATAGCCCGAGACCAGAAGCTCGCGCAGTTCGAAATTCACCCTCAGCTCCTGGGAGCCGGAAATCGCCAGCACACCGTTTGGCAGCACATCGACAATTGTTGCAGCAACGCGCAATGTCAGCTTCTCGCGGCGTTTGACCGCGCCCTTGCCTGCAGATGACGAAGAGCTGTCCACTTCAACCGCATCGGCCATGGTTGCGCCGTCAGGCATGTATTTCTCGTCGATCCGCTGCGGAATACCGAGAAGGTTTGGCACCCCCATGCTTTCCGAACCAGAGCGCGACCGCGATGTGTCATTGGAAATCTCGGCTTTTTCATCGATTTCGATCACCACCGTCAGAATGTCCCCGCGGCTCATGGCGCGGCGGTCGCCCAAAAGTGATTGCCGTTCACCGCTCCACAGTGAGGCCCCATCGACGGGACGCTGTGCGGTGGCGTCAACCGGCAACCCCTGCCAGAGCATCGCCACATGTTCCGGTGTTTCATTGGCTGGGGTGAAAGACGGGGCTTTGCCCAGATGGTCCATTTTGGCACAGGCGGCCAGCAGGGACAGGCTGAGAATCGTCATTCTGACGAGAGATGCTTTCAGTTGCATTTACTTTACCTCAATCGAGCCGTCAGCGCTGATGCGCCCGGCAACGGTGGTGCGGGAAGTCAGATTCATGACCCGGATGATGTCACCCTCGGAGCCGCGGCCTAGCGAGCGGCCTTCGGTGGCGATATTCAGCCCCCCCCGATGAAACCGCAGGGTGACAAGATCATTGCGTTCAACAAGGGCCGGCGGGCCAATGTCGCTGTAGCGGATCGGCCGTCCGGCATAGAGGGCGACGCGGGCTTCCTGGCCGATCAGATCCATGGGATCTGTGATTGCGCCAGCGACGTCGACCGATTTGAAGGCCAGATCTTCGGCCGTCAAAATGGTTTTCGGGCGCAGGGTGCGCACAGGCACGACGATCTCTGCCAGCGCGGATTGCGCGGTCATAATTGCGAGAAATAGGAGGAGGGCCCGTATCATCAGCGCACCTGTGTCGTTGCGCCCATCATCTGATCGACCGCAGAGATGACTTTGGCGTTCATCTCGTATCCACGTTGCGCTTCGATCAGTTGGGTCACTTCGCGAACAGCATCAACCGAGCTGTTTTCCAGGTAACGCTGGCGGACCGTGCCCAACCCGTCGGAGCCGGGGGTGGACAGCAATGGTGCGCCAGAGGCTTCGGTTTCGGTAAAGAGGTTCGAACCGATGGCTTCGAGCCCCTTGGCATTGGTGAAACCAGCCAGGCTCAGCTGACCCAGCAGCTGACCTTCGGCGGTGTCCGAGAAATAGGCATAGACCTCGCCCTCGGCATTTACCGAAATGCTCTGGGCGTCATCGGGAATGGTGATTTCGGGGGCCACCGCGTAGCCGTCAGAGGTGACGATCAACCCCTCGGCAGACCGTTTCAGCGCACCGTCACGGGTGTAGGCCGACTGGCCGGAGGGCAGGGTGACTTCCAGATAACCGCGGCCGTCGACGGCCACATCCAGATCGTTGCCGGTCTCTTGCAGCGCACCTTGTGACAGGTGAACCGAAACTGCTGATGGCCGCACGCCAAGACCAACCTGCACACCGGTGGGCAGGACGGTGCCGTCGGAGGCATTGACCGAACCGGCGCGGCTTACCTGCTGATAGTGCAGATCCGCGAATTCGGCCCGGCGGGCGTTGTAGGCGGTGGTGTTCATATTGGCGAGGTTGTTCGAAATCGTCTCGACGCGCAGTTGCTGCGCGCTCATGCCTGTGGCTGCGATTTTCAATGCACGCATCGGGATTCTCCTACGACTTGATCAGGTTTTTGATTGCGCTACGCATGCGCTGGTCTTCGGCTTCGAGAAAGCTCTGGCCCATTTCATAGGCCCGCTGAATTTCCACCATCCGTGCCACCTGCTGAATGGCGTTGACGTTTGATCCTTCCAGAAATCCCTGCAGGACCTGTGCGTCGAAGGTTTCTTCGTAGTCGCCGTCAACGCGGAACATTACCCCATCTTCGCGCACGATGGGCGCGTCCTCGACAGGGCGGAACAAGCCCAGTTGGCCAATGACATTGCCGTCGGCGCTGAGCGTTCCGTCGGGGGCAACCTTGATGGAGTTTGCGTCACCCGGCACGAATACCGGCGCGCCGCCGGGATCCAGAACCCGGTAGCCATCCATGGTGACAAGATCGCCTTCGGCGTTGGGGCTGAAGGCACCGGATCTGGTCAGGCGTTCGCCCATCGGGGTTTCGACCATGAAGAAACCATCGCCTTCGATGGCAAAATCAAAGGTGCCGCCTGTCTGATCAAGCGCGCCCTGCTCGTGCGAGGTATTGCGGATGTTTGCCCGCGCCATCGACACCGAGGACTGGCCTTCGCCGGACTGAATGTATTCCGAGAAAATCAGCCCTTCCTGGCGGTAGCCGGTGGTTGCCGAGTTGGCGATATTGTTCGCCACGACCCGCATTTCACGCATCAGGCCGGTCTGGCGGGACAGGGTTGTATAGCTCGTCGATTCCATCCTCAGCCTCCGATGATCATTGGAATGATCTGGCCGTCAAAGAAAGAGACCAGAGTGTTTGTCATGAAACCCATGGTCATCCAGAAGACGACCAGGATTGCGGCCAGTTTGGGCACGAATGTGAGGGTCATTTCCTGAACCGAGGTCAGCGCCTGAAACAGGCCAATGACGAGTCCAACGACCAGCGCGACCACAAGAATTGGAGTCGACATTGTCACCGCCGCCCAAAGCGCCTGGCGTAACACGTCATAAAAGGAGCCCTCGTTCATCATGGCTCAGACCGGCATCCGCAGAATTTCTTGGTAGGCTTCGACCACTTTGTTGCGCACGGTTACGGCTGTCTCCACGGCAAGTTCGGTCTGCGCCAGGGCCTGCACCAGAATATGCGGGTCACCCTGGCCGGTCATGGCCTGAACAGAGGCCTGTTCGCTGGCCTGCAGAGTCTGAGTGAAGCTTTCAAAGCTGGCACCGGCACGGGCACCGAGGCTTTGGCCCTGGTGGTCCGGGTCAATTTGGGTTGCAGGTTTTGCTGCAGCGTAGCCGCTGGCGGCGGAAAGGGCACGAATATCCATTCTGGATCTCCCGTTCGTTTAGGTTTCAGTTCGGTCGTCGTTATCGTCGCAGAAGCTCCATCAGCGACGAGGACATCTGGCGGGTTTGTTCAAACATCTTGAGGTTGGCGTCATAGCTGCGCTGCGCTTCACGGGCGTCGGCGATCTCGATCATCAGATCGACATTGGAGCCTTCATAGTGACCGGACGCATCTGCCATCGGGTGCGACGGATCATAGACTTTCTCCAGATCACGGCGGTCCAGGGTCACGCGACCGGCCTTGACCGATTCTGCCTCTGTATTCAGATCACGCACCGCCTGGAACGGAACTGTCTTGCGACGGTAGCCCGGCGTGTCCGCGTTCGAGATGTTTTCCGACACATGACGCAGGCGGGTGGCCTGTGCTTTCAGCGCGCTGGCGGTGACGGATAGGGAATTGGAAAATTCACTCATGGTTCAGCTCCTCACCGGTCCCGGATGCTGGCGCGCAGCACATTCATCGAAGATTTGTAGATTGCGAGGGCCCGGTCATGCTGGCGCTTTACTTCGACGCCTTTCAGCATTTCCTCCTCAAGAGAGACGGAATTGTCGTTGGGGTCGCTACCGGCCTCGGAGGTTGTCGTTGCCCATTTCATCGATCCGTCCTGAGCCGTGCCCGCACCATTCAGATGCTGCGCACGGCTGGCGCGCATGGCGCCTGGGTTGGCGCCTTCGGAAAAGACTTCGGTGAAGGGTTTGATATCCTTCGCGTGGTAGCCGGGCGTATCGGCATTCGCGGTGTTTTGCGACACGAGCGCCTGGCGTGTCCCGGCATGGGACGCCATCGCATGTGCAAGCTTGAAGACGTTCAATTCTGTGAACATCGGGGTTTCTCCCTCGATCGGATTTCAATCAAGGCTTAACCCCGATTCCTTTATAAACGGTTTGCAGCAACTATTGGGAGAACCCGAAAATGCAATCAGCCCTTACCGCACTGACCCGGGAAATTGCCGGAAACCGCCTTTCCAAGCCTATGGGACGGGTTTCAGGCATCCACGGGGGTGTGATCGAGGTTAGCGGGCTCACGGGCAGCGCACGAATCGGTGATCGGCTTGTTCTCAAGCGGCAGGACGGTGACGAACTGCCGGGAGAGGTCATGCAAATTCATCTCGAATCGGTATCGATGCTGCCGGACCTGGCGCCGGACCGTGTTGCGCTGAAGGATCCTGTGGTGTTGCATAAAACGCCTGAATTTGCCCCGGATGACAATTGGATCGGTCGATTGATCGACCCCTATGGCAAACCTTTGGACGACCGCCCGCTTCTGCGGGGGCCGGTGGCACGGGACATTGCCGCGCAACCGCCTGCGGCTGGATCGCGGCAGGAAATGGGAGAACGGCTGCCGACAGGGCTGTCGCTGCTGAACACCATCCTGCCGCTGGTCGAAGGACAGCGGATTGGTCTCTTTGCGGGCTCCGGAGTGGGTAAATCCACGCTGCTGGCCCAGCTGGCGCAGAACATGGGTGCTGATGTTGTTGTCATGGCGCTGATCGGTGAACGTGGCCGCGAGGTGAAGCATTTCGTTGACACGGTGCTGGGGCCTGAGGGCATGAAGCGCGCGGTTGTTGTTGCGGCGACATCGGATCAATCGGCACTGGTGCGTCGTCGGTGCGCGCAATCAGCGATGACAGTTGCAGAACATTTCCGCGATCAGGGGAAATCGGTGCTGTTTCTGGCCGACTCGGTAACCCGCTTTGCCGAAGCCCATCGCGAAATTGCCGTTGCCTCGGGTGAGGCGCCTGCGCTGCGCGGCTATCCGCCATCGGTGACGCCGTTGATTACCGGTCTGTGTGAGCGCGCCGGACCTGGTGGTCCCGGTCAGGGTCATATCACCGCTGTGTTCAGCGTTCTGGTGGCCGGATCGGACATGGATGAGCCCATCGCCGATATCATGCGCGGGGTGCTGGACGGCCATATCGTTTTGAACCGCGAAATTGCCGAACGGGGCCGCTTCCCGGCCATTGATGTGTCACGATCGGTCTCGCGTAGCCTGCCGTCCGCGGCCACGCCAGAGCAGAACCAGATGATCAGCGAAGTCCGGAAATTCCTTGGCACCTATGAACAATCCGAAGTGATGATCCGGGCCGGGCTCTATTCTGAAGGTGCAGATATGGTTCTGGATCAGGCGGTTCGTGTCTGGCCTGAACTTGATGCCTTTTTCGGCAAGATCGATGATGATGGAATTGAGAACAGTTTCAACAGGCTGCAATTGATTCTGCGACGCGCAGGGGGTGGGCGCTGATGCGCCCACAAACCGCCCGCGTGTTCATACGGCATCCGAAATTTGATGAGACAAACGAAAAGGCGCTCCGAAAGGAGCGCCTTTTTGTTTGAAGAATTATCGGCCTTACCTCAGCAGCATCAATGCGGTTGACGCCGAGGAGATTGAGGCTTCGAACTGGGCAATCTGAGAGCGTGCCAGATAGGTATGCACCAGTTTTTCCATCTTCTCGGGATCAGCGAAGTCTGCAATCTGGTCGGTTCCAAAAACGGAACTCGCACGGTCCTGAAAGATAGTCAGCTGTAATTCAATATCCGCCTGGCCCATGTCCTTGGGAAGGGCGAGTGCCGTTTCCATCATCTCGCGGATGGCGGGCTGGCCCATGACATTGTACCATTTGGTATCGTTTGATGTCTCGTCGTTGGCCAATTCCAACATTTCGCGTTCACCGTACATCGCGACGCGCATGGAATGATCCTGTTCACCAACGGCAGCTTCGAAAGACTGAACTTGATAGGTGAAAGAGATGTTGGCCATGGCCTCGGAATCGCTGGTTTTGGGCGTTTCACCGGGACCAAATCCAAAAGCTTCGGCAAACTGAACCCAACGGTCATCGCCCAGCTTGTTGGCCAGCGCGTCATCTGCGGTAGACCCTTCCCGCAAAACCTTTTCGACAAGTGCTTTCATGTCGATTTGATCATCGAGACCATAGGCTCCGAGCGCCACCTGCAGCAGGCGGCGGTCGGCCATCAGATCATCCACAGATGTGACCTCACCGATTTTCTCGGCAAAATAATCTGTCTCGCGGTCAAGAACCGGGTCCTTTGAAAAGGTCTCGAATTGCTTGTCGTAAGTCGACTGGAGGAAATTCCAGCCGACAATACCGGTTGACGGGATGATCGGGCTAAAGCTCATGACGGGCGCACTGCCATCAACCGGTCTTCCCGTGCCAGAAGGGCACGCAATGCCTTCAGGCACCGGTAGTGATTGTCATTGATCAACGCGTCTGTGGCTTCCGCCAGTGTCGCGCGGCTATCCGGGTCGGTGAAGACCTGGCTCAGCTCTTCGATGCGCCGTAGCATCGGAAGCCGTTCTTCGACCGGGTCAGTATCGCCGGTCAAAATCAGCTGCATTGCGTAACACACACGGCGCACCGGTGTATTCGCGTCTTCGGGGTGGATTGCATCGCGCAGGCGCAGGATGTTTGCGTCTGGTGTGACAATCGACAGGCGGCTGCGTCGGTCACCGTTTTCAATAACGGCGCCATTGACGAGGACGCGCTCTTTGGGAGCTAGTTTCAGGACCAGTCCACTCATATTCAGGTTGCTCCGCTGCGAAGGCCACGCATGATGGCCGTGTTGATTTCCACCAGCGGTCCGACATGGGCCTTCCGGGCCAGGACCTTACTGGAATGGGATCGCGTGAAATCAGCCAGATCGATAAGGCTGTCCTTCAGGTCTTGCGGATACGGGTTCCCCTTGCTCGCAAGGTCGGACGCAAAAATTGTCCAGAGCCTGCGGTTTTCGTTCACGGCCGAAACCAGGGAATTGAAACCATCAGAACCTTTGCGGGTTTCTGCGATCATCCGGTGTGTAATCCGGGCGAGGGCTTCAAATTCGAGATCTTTGCTGGTCCGGGTCGGGGCTTTTGCCGCCGCATAGGCACTCTTCGCCTTCAGAAGGGCATTCACGTGTTTTCCTAACGTATTACTTCAGATTCTCTGAGGTGCGGGGGTGCGGTTCGGGGCGCCGAGAAGCGCCCCGAACCTATACTGTTAGCGGAACAGCGACATGATGGTCTGCGGTGCCTGGTTGGCGATAGAGAGCGACTGCACAGCCAGCTGCTGCTGGGTCTGCAGGGCTTTCAATTTCGCCGAGGCCTCTTCCATGTTGGTATCGGTCATGGTGGAGACACCAGACTTCATGGCATCGGTCAGCTTGGACACAAATTCGCCCTGGTCTGCCAGGCGGGCAGCCGATGCACCCAGCGCTGCGGCGCCATCGATAGCTGTCGACAGCAGCGTTTCGATGTCACCCAGAGCAGTTGCCGCAGTTGCAGCGTCGGTGATGCTGGTCAGAGTACCGCCCTCAATGTCCGCTTCAAAATCAACCGTCGCGATGGTGATTTCAGTCGCGGTCACTGTGCCGCCGGCGCCAACACGGTCCAGCGAAGCGAGAACGCCGAGGCTGGTGGTCGTATTGCCGTCAACGTCGGTTGCAAGCAGGTTGGCGCCGTTGAACTGGGCCGCACCAATGATCGCGTTGATCTGGTCCTGCTTGGCAGTGATGTCGGTTTGGATCTTAGCGTGATCCACGTTCTCCGACTGTGCCGAAACGATCAGAGTCTTGATCTCGTTCAGCTTTTCAACGATCTGCTCCGCGCCGGCGGAAGCAACGGCAACGGTGGCTTCACCCACACCCAGGCTGTCGGAGATGGCTTCGAAGCCGCCGATGTCCGATTCCATGGTCTTGGAGATCGCCCAAACAGCAGCGTTGTCGGACGCGGTGCCGACTTCCTTGCCGGTGGAGATCTGCTTCTGGGTTGCGTCCAGATCGTTGTTCACAGACTGCAGAGTCTGCAGTGCAACCATTGCGCCGTTGTTGCTCAGAATGCTGGTCATAGCAAGTTTTTCCTTTAGTGGAGGGGCTCTTTGGCCCCATTCATTCTGTTACCCCTAGGGGGCGTTCCTGGCGTCATTCTGACATTGCGTTCTGCCTTGCGGCTTTCGCGCCATCCCTTGTTTCCGAGATGCAAGGAGACATTGCCCACTTAGGTACTAAAGGAATGCTAATGGCGGGCTTTGGTTCGTTCGGATTTTATTCAATCCCGCCACAGGCTTGGTTCAGGTTCGGATTAAGCGCGCTTTTCAAGGGACTTGGCGCCTTGGGTGGAATAGCTGCTTTTTGTTCCGGAGCGGTCATAGACGTCGAGACCTTTGCGGACTTTGCGCAATTCGGACATCCGCGAGGCAACGGCTTTGATTCCCTCCATCGCACTTGTCAGCAGCGCCTGATTGCGTACGACCTTTCCCTGAACGTTGCTGATCGTGTCTTCTTCCAGTTGGCCCAGAGCGTTGAGCCCGGCGATCAGCGCATCTTTTTCGGCGACCATCGGTTCCAGTGCCGCCAGATCCCCTTTGAGCAGGGCCTCGCGCTCCTGATCCAGAATCTCATCCAGCGCGTCGATCATTTGTTGCGGTGTCTTCTGTGTCATTACTGTCTCTCCTTGAGGGCGTGATAGAGCGATTCGGCCAGGCCAATGCCGCCGGCTTTGGTCATTTCCTCTGCCTGAGCGCGAATCATGAAAGTTGAAAACTGGTCTTCGCCGGCGCCGCCGCCAAAGGATTCGCGGGACTTTCCCAGCCCGGCGGATTTCAGCATTTCGGCAATAAAGGAGGCTTCCAAATCTTGGGCAGCCTGGCGCAGCGGGTCTTGTTGGGCAGATTTTATGGCCGCCTGCGCACGCGGCGAGGCGGGCAGGGGCGATGGGTGCAATATAGGGGTTTCAGGCATTCTGGCCTCCGCTAAAGTTGCGCCGGTTTCTCCGGACCCGGAAACTATTGCGTGTCAGCGGTTAAAAACTTCGTAACCGGTTTTGTGTTTAACAGACCTGAACGCGATAGAATGTCCGGGTATCCCATGCTGAACACGCTGATGATCGAACCGACCAAATCCGGTGCAAGTGCCGCACCGGCTGTCACAGGTACTGGCACTCGAAAGGACTCCGCCTCGGGGGCGTCTGATTTCGAAAGCCATATGGAGCGACGTCAGGCTGACGCCGGAGACGAAGCTTCTGAAAGCAAAGTAGAATCCGGAACATCAAAATCGACCACTCCGGACAGCACCTCCAAACAACCGGATGGGGCAGGCGCAAAGGCAGCCGCTCCTGCAGACCGCGACACGGTGGAGCGGGATACAATGGGTGAAGCCATGGCGGGCGCCACGGAAGAATCACCTGTTGATCTGGAAATCCAGGCGGGCACTGTAATTGGCACTGCACAGGTCGATGTGGCGGATCAGCCTGTCAAATTGCCAATGCCAAATGCGGTGTCCGACATTAGCAGGGAGGTTCCGGTTCACGTGCTGAACGGGCCCGGCGCGACCACACAGCCCGTTGAAACACCGGTCCAAACTGCAGTGGCCAGCGCCGTTTCTGCCGTGATGGCGCAAGCAACTGCCGGGGGGGATCAAAAGGTCCCGCAGCCGGTAGCTGGTCAGGCTGCGGCAGGGGCAGATGTGCTGCGCCCAAAAGATTCCAGTTTTGTTGATACAGCTAAGCTGACAGCCATTGGTGGTCAGGCCCAGCCAACCAAAGAGGTTGCCGCGCCACTGGATCAACCGGTGATCAAGCCCAGTGGCGGACAGCAGGGCGTCGTTGACGTACCGCGCTCTGCTCTGCCCGAATCGAACCGCGCTGCTGATGCCGGGCAAAAGGATGTCATGGCCGCCGCCCCGGCGGTGACTTCCTTGAAAGCGCAGGAAGCGCAGATTGAAAACGAAATTCGCCAAAGCGCCGTTGCGCCTGAGCGGGTTCGGTCAGTCACGGTTCAGCAGGCCACGGCCTCTAGTGTTGCGGTGCAAATGCAGCCGGGCACCGCAGCCCAACAGCCGGGACAGGATGAAACAGAGTCTGAAGAGGGCCTTTCGAAGGTTGCCGATACCGAAGCCCCGCGTACCCGCACAGAGCAGACCTGGCGGGCGGTGGCGCAACCCGTTCAGCAGCAGGCCCTGCAACAGCAGATGCAGGCGTCCTCAATGATGTCTTCTGGTCTGGCAATGCAGATGGCCATGTCCGAATCGGCGGTAGAGCTGAGCGGATCTGCCTTGCTGAGCGGAGAAATGGTTGGTGCTGAGGCGGCGGGGCTCAATCAATTGCTGACGGAAGCCTTGGTAAGCCCTGGCACCGTGCACCGCCCCGAGGTTCCCCGTGCCGTGGCCCAGCAGATGGCCGAAGCGGTGGCCGCAAAAGGTGACCGAAATATCGAAATTGCGCTCAGCCCCGAAGAACTGGGCCGGGTCAAAATGCGCCTGTCAGCCTCCGAATCAGGCATGACGGTGATGATCACAACCGAACGCCCGGAAACCGGCGACCTGATGCGCAAGCATATCAATGAGCTGGCCGAAGAGTTCCGCCGTATGGGTTATGAGAACATTGCGTTTGAGTTCAGCGGTGAATCGACGGGCGACAGCGATGCGAACGGCGGTGAAAACGGCACTGCATCCGGCCGAAATGGCGGATTGATGGGCACCGGTGATGCCGTCGAAGAGGCGGCGCCGCTCGCCGTGCAGCAAGAATTGCGCCTGGGTGAAACCGGGCTGGATATGAGGATGTAACCGATGACAGATGTCACCTCCGCAGTTGCGGGAACCAGCACGGCACAATCCAGCGTAACGAGCAGCGCCAAATCAGTGATCACCTCTGATTTTGAGACGTTCATCAAAATGCTGACGACGCAGGCAAAATATCAGGACCCGCTGGAGCCCTTGGATTCGACCGAATACTCGGCCCAATTGGCGCAGTTTTCGATGGTTGAACAACAGGTTCAGGGCAATAATCTGCTCGAATCGATGGCGGCGCAACTGGGCATGTCGAACATGGCGGCGCTGTCGTCCTGGGTTGGCATGGAAGCGCGCGCAGTTGCGCCTGCGGCCTTTGACGGGGTGAACCCGGTCACTGTTGCTCCGAATCCGCCCGCACTGGCAGATTCGGTGAAGATGGATGTCAAAAACGAGGCCGGGACGATCGTGAATACCATCACCCTACCGGTGTCAGCAGAGGCTTATCAGTGGGACGGAACCGACGCCGATGGCAGTCCGGTGGCAGCCGGGAACTACACGTTTGAGATCCGCAGCTATGACACTTTGGGTGAGTTGGCTTTGAGCGAACAGGCGGAAGTTTACACACGTGTTTCCGAAACTCAGATGGTTGGTGGCGAAGTGGTCTTGATCACTGGCAGCGGACAGGCGATTCTGGCCTCGTCGGTGACAGCGCTGCGCGAACCTCAGGCCTGATCCTGCGCGGCAGCCGGCATGTAACTTGCCTGCTGCCGACGACACCCGGCGGCCCTTATCTGGAGCCCGCCCCTGTCCGTTCTTTCAGCAGACTGCCAACGCCGGTTCTTTCGACACCTTGAACGGCGCGGGCTGAACGTCCCCGCCCCCCGGCGTATGTCCGGCGGGCGGTCGAACCATGTCTGGCGGGCGGGTGGTCTGGCGGTAAAGCTGTATGAGACGGGCGGCGAAAATCCCCTGTTTGCCAATGATCCCGATCTGGAGCGCAACAGTCTGGCGGCGATGTCCGGTACTGGCATGGTGCCGCATGTGGTGGATTACGGGGATTTCGAAGGGCGTGGCTGGCTGGTCTATGACCATATCACCGGCACGCCTTGGACTAGGGATGCGGCCCATGTGGCGCAGCTGTTGGGACGGCTTCACGATCAGCCCGCCTGGCCCGGATTGCAAGCAGGGCGCAATGGCAGCGCGGATCTGACAGCGCAAGCGGAGGGCATCCTTTCGCGCTGCCGGGAGGGGGCGGCGCTTGCGGCGCTGGCCCCGTCCGGACAGGTCCCGCCCATGCCTCGTCGTCAGGTGATCCACGGCGACCCGGTTCCGGGCAACTTGCTGGCCCATGATGGCACGCTGACGCTGATTGACTGGCAATGCCCGCAGCTGGGCGACCCGGCGGAAGATCTGAATCTGTTCCTGTCACCGGCCATGCAGTATCTTTATCGCGGTGCGGTGCTGAGCCGGGTTGAGGAAGATGACTTTTTGGCAGCCTATCCTGATCCACGTGTGGTGGGCCGCACTTTGGCGTTAAGGCCTTGGTTTCACTGGCGTATGGCGGCCTATTGCCTGTGGAAAGCGGAACAGGGCGGCGCGCAGGACCGGGCCGCGATGGCGCTGGAGGTGGCGGCGCTTCAGTCCATCAGCCCCAGGAGCGCATAGGCCGGAAACATCAGCGCGCGCCGGAAGCGGCCCAGCGGGAAGCGGCCCATGGATTGCATCACGGATGAATAGGGCAGGTCCGGTTTGCGCCCCTGCACAAGATCGGCCAGCAGACGGCCGGAATAGCTGCCCATGGCCACGCCGTTGCCGTGATAGCAAAGCCCGGCATACAGGCCCTTCATCTGCGGCACCGGGCCGACAAAGGGCACCAGATTACGGCTGAGACAGACCATGCCGGACCACATGTTCGGCGCCTCTACTGCTTTCCATGCCGGGAACATGGCGTCGAAATCTCGGCGCAGCTGGCGGCGAATCGTACCCTCGGCGCGGGGCGAGGACATCAGCCCGCCGCGCATTCCAAACAGGAAGCGCCGGTCTGGCATCAGCCGGAAATAATGCAGCAGGTTGCGGGTGTCATAGGCCATCTGGTCCGACGTCCAGCCCTGTGCGGCCAGTTCAGCATCACTTAGGGGCCGGGTCACCATCACCGTGGATTGCGCCGGCATGGTGCGGGCGCGCAGCCAGGCGGGGATGTCTTCGGAAGAATACCCGTTGGTGGCGATCACCACCGTATCGGCACGCAGCTTGCCCTGGGCGGTGCGTACCAGATGTTTGCCGCCGTGCTGGGAAATACCGGTGGCCGGGCTGTCCTGAAACAACATCGCACCCGCCGCCTGCGCCGCCTTGGCAAGCCCGAACAGATATTTGCGCGGGTTGAGGCCAAAGCCGGTGCGGGTGGTCAGCGCGCCATGAAACGGCCCGTTCAAACCGGCGTCAGCCAATTGAGCCTGTTCGATCAGCTCTGCCTCCGGGTCGGCGGCAGCTGCGGCGCGCAGGCGTCGCATGGCGCGAGCGGAATGCGCCATTTGGGTCTCACCATCCGAATGGGTGTCGGCGTCGATCCCGTAGGTGTCGAGAAGGCGGCGGACCAGATGCACGGCCTCTTCCTCGCCAGCCTCATAGACCGCGGTTGCCTCCTCGCCATAAAGGCGGCGCATGGTGCCGCCGCTGAGCTTGGAGCCGCCGGTGCAGCAAAACCCGCCGTTGCGCCCCGAGGCGCCCCAGCCGGGGGTGCCTGCTTCCAGAACTGTCACCGAGGCGCCGCATTTTGCCAGATGCAGCGCCGCCGACAGGCCGGTAAAGCCACCGCCGATGATCACCACATCGGCGTGTTGTTCTCCCCGGAAGGCGGGCCACGAGGGGGCTGCGATGGTTTCATCCCACCAGCAGCCCTCCCGCGGGCCCGGCCCGTAGGCATAGTCCGGGAAGATCCGTTGCATCAGCCGCGCTCTGCCGCGCGTTCTTCGGCCTTCTGGCGCGCCATCTGCCGCTTGGTCACCAGAGATGCGGTGATCACGCCGACGGTGACGATCGAGATCATGATGGTCGACAGGGCGTTGATTTCAGGCGTCACGCCCAGACGCACCGCCGAGAAGATCCTGATCGGCAAAGTTGTGGCCGAAGGACCGGAGGTGAAGGAGGCAATGACCAGATCATCCAGCGACAGGGTGAAGGCCAGGAGCCAGCCTGAGATCACCGCCGGGGCAATGATCGGCAGGGTCACCAGACGGAAAGATTCGGCCGGCGAACAGCCCAGATCCAGCGCCGCCTCTTCCAGTGATTTGTCAAAGGTCACCAGCCGCGAGGAGACAACAACCGAGACGTAGCACATGGAGAAAGTGGTATGGGCCAACACGATGGTCATTACGCCGCGATCCAGCCCAATGCCGATGAACAGCAACAACAGGGACAGGCCGGTGATCACTTCGGGCATCACCAGCGGTGCATAGATCATGCCGGAAAACAGCGTGCGCCCCATGAAACGCCCGCCGCGCACCAGCACATAGGCCGCCATGGTGCCCAGAACGGTGGCGATGGTCGATGACATGACGGCCACTTTGATCGTCACCCAGGCCGCGTTCAGGAAGGCCTCGTTCTGGAACAACTCGCCGTACCATTTGGTCGAGAACCCGCCCCAGACCGTGACCAGACGGCTTTCGTTGAAGCTGTAGATGATCAGGATGATCATCGGGATGTAGAGGAAGGCAAAGCCAAGTGTCAGCGACACGGCGTTAAAACGGCTCATCCGGTTCATTGCTCTGCCTCCTGCTGCTTTTGCTGGTTACGCTGGAACAGCACGATGGGGATCACCAGGATCAGGAGCAGAATGATCGCCACCGCCGAGGCCACGGGCCAGTCACGGTTGGAGAAGAATTCCTCCCACAGGACCTTGCCGATCATCAGCGTGCCGGAGCCGCCCAGAAGCGAGGGGATCACGAATTCGCCAAGCGCCGGGATGAACACCAGGAAACTGCCCGCCGCGATGCCGGGGCGTGACAAGGGCACGGTCACCAGCCAGAAGGCTGAGAAGCGTGAACAGCCCAGATCCTCGGCTGCCTCGTTCAGCGAGCCATCAAGCCGTTCAAGGGTCGAATAGATCGGCAGGATCATGAAGGGCAGGTAGGTATAAACAATGCCGATATAGACCGCGATATTGGTGTTGAGGATCACCAGCGGTTCATTGATCACCCCCAGCCACATCAAAACCGAGTTCAGGTAGCCTTCGTTCGACAGAATACCCATCCAAGCGTAGACGCGGATCAGGAACGAGGTCCAGAACGGCAGGATGATCAGCATCATCAGCGTCGGGCGCCACTCGGTTGGCGCGCGGGCCATGCCATAGGCCATCGGGAAGCCGACCAGCAATGTCAGCACGGTCGAGATCAGCGCGATCTTCAGCGAGCTGAGGTAGGCTTTCCAATAGAGATCATCCTCGGTCAGGAAGACGAAATTCTCGAAATCCAATTGGGAGATGAAGGCGCGGATGCCTTCGGCCCAATCAAACTGCGGCATATAGGGCGGCCGGGCGATTGCAGCGTCCGACAGCGAGATTTTGAACACAATGGCAAAGGGCACCAGAAACAGGGCCAGAAGCCAGAAGTAGGGGGTGGCGATGAGGAGGAAGCGACGCATCATTCAGCCAAGAGAACGCCCGCCGTGGCAGTCCAGGACAGCCAGACAGTGTCTTCCCAAGTGAAGCTACGGCGCGCGATGCGGCGGGTGTTGGCCGTCTGCGCCTTGATGATCGCGCCGGTGGGCAGCTCAACGTAATAGGTGGAGATATTGCCCAGATAGGCGATGTCATGCACCTTGCCCTGCACCATATTTGCCGCGCCCTCGGGCTTGTCAGCCGAGATCGAGACCTTCTCGGGGCGGATTGCCAGGTGGCATTTCTGACCTTCCGAGAAGGGCAGAGGCGAGGCCGCATTGAGCGGCGCGTGATTGTCGCACCATTTTACGGCATAAGTATCCTCGCCATTGGGGGATGCGGTGCCGTCGATGATGTTCACCTCGCCGATGAAGTCGGCGACATAAACGGAGTTTGGGGCCTCATAGATATGGGCGGGGGTGGCGACCTGCTTGATCTGGCCATGATCCATCACCGCCACGCGGCTGGCGACAGTCATTGCCTCTTCCTGATCGTGGGTCACGATCACAAAGGTGGTGCCGGTCTTTTCCTGAATATCCATCAGCTCGAACTGGGTATCTTGGCGCAGCTTCTTGTCGAGCGCGCCGAGCGGTTCATCCAGCAACAGTAGCTTAGGCGCCTTGGCCAGCGATCTGGCCAGAGCCACCCGCTGGCGCTGACCACCCGATACCTGATGCGGCTTGCGGCGGGCGAATTTCTCCATCCGCGTCAGTCGCAGCATTTCTTCGACGCGGTCGTTGATCTTGTCCTTGGCCATGCCCTCGCGGCGCAGGCCAAAGGCGATGTTTTCCCAGATCGAAAGATGCGGGAACAGCGCGTAGGACTGGAACATCATATTGGTGGCGCGCTTGTTGGGCGGCACTCCGACGATATCCTGACCGGCCAGCTGGATGGTGCCTTCAGTCGGTGTTTCAAACCCCGCGAGCATCCGCATCAGCGTGGTCTTGCCGCAGCCCGACGGGCCCAGCAGCGCGTAGAATTCTTTTTCGTAGATATCGATCGTCAGATCATCGATCGCGGTGAAGTCACCAAAGCGTTTGGTGACATTCTGGAAGTGGATCAGGGGTTTAGCCTCTGGATCATTCCAAGGTTCGAATTCGGAAACAGTCAAGCCGGAGCCCTTTCGCGTGTTCTGAGCCTGCGGGGATCGGGGGCACGCGCGCCAGTGGGGCCGCGTGGGAAACAGGGCGCCAGAACGGCGCCCTGAGAGAGAATGTTAACCGGGGATCAGGTGCCCGATTTCACTTTGGTCCAGAGACGGGTCACCTTGCGCTGCAGCTTTTGGGCATAGGGCGAGGTGGTGTAGAGGTTCTGAAGCGTCGCTTCATCCGGGTAGATCGCGGTGTCGCCGATCACGTCTTCCACCAGGTGCTCCTGGCTCGCCTTGTTGCCGTTGGCGTAATAGACGTAGTTCGAAGCTGCCGCCATGTTCTCGGCGTCCAGAATGAAGTTGATGAACTTATGGGCTGCTTCCGGGTTCGGAGCATCCACCGGAACGGCCATCTGGTCGAACCACATCAGCGCGCCTTCGGTGGGGGCGTAATAGGCGATGTCGACGCCATTTTCCGCCTCGGCTGCACGGTCACGCGCCTGCAGAACATCGCCGGACCAGCCGATTGCCACGCAGATGTCGCCATTGGCCAATGCGTTGATGTATTCGGACGAGTGGAACTTTTGCACATAGGGGCGGATTGCCGACAGGACCGGCTCGGCCTTGGCGATCACATCTGCGTCCTGGCTGTCGGGGTCTTCACCGATGTAGGCCAGCACGGCTGGGATGATTTCTGCCGGTGCGTCGAGGAAATGCACGCCACAGGAGGCCAGTTTCTCCATGTTGGCCGGGTCAAACACCAGCGCCAGAGAGTTCACGGGCGCGTCGTCACCCAGAACCTCGGCCACTTTGCCGGTGTTGATGCCCAGACCGGTGGTGCCCCACATGTAGTTGATCGAATAGGCATTGTCGGGGTCATACTTCGCGGTCCGCGAGGAGATCACATCCCAGACATTGCCGATGTTGGACAGTTGCGCCGTGTCCAGTTTCTGGAACGCACCGGCCTGAACCTGACGCTGCAGGAAGGTGCCCGAGGGAACCACAACGTCGTAGCCCGCGCCGCCGGCCAGCATTTTGGTTTCCAGAACTTCGTTGCTGTCGAAGACGTCATAGATCAGATCGATGCCGGTCTCGGTTTCGAATTTTGTCAGCAGCTCTTCGTCGATATAGTCCGACCAGTTGTAGACGCGGACTTCCTCGGCGAATGCGGCCGAGGTGCTCAGCGCCACGATGGCGGTCAGTGTGGCCGTTTTGAATGTCATAGTTGATCTCCCTGTGCATACCTGTTTCGGTCTTGGCAATTGGGATTTGATCAAGTTTTGCGTCACAGAGCAATAGTGTTTATACTTTTCCTGCAGCGCGATTCATGCAAGCTGCCCAAAAATTGGGAGGAAAAGACACTTTGTCCGCGACCGATAAAGACGCGCAAAAGGAGGCCGGCAGCGGCAGTAAATCTCCGGCGCATGAGACCGTTTACCAGACCCTGCGCCAGCAGATTCTCTTTGGTGATCTGGCCCCGGGCCAGCCGGTAACGATCCAGGGGCTGACTGCTGCTTTGGGGGCCGGCATGACGCCGGTACGCGAAGCCATCCGCAGGTTGATCTCGGATGGGGCGTTGATGTTCCAGGGCAACCGGCGTGTGTCTGTTCCCCTGCTCAGCCAAGGGGATGTGGAAGAAGTAATTTTCGCAAGAAAAACAATTGAATGCGAACTGGTGCGCCGAGCGTCCCAGCGGATGACCGAGGCCGAGGTAGACGCGCTGGAAGATATCGATCTGGCCTTGGATAAGGCAATTTCCAAGGGTGATATCACCGGATATCTGGTGCAGAACTATCGCTTTCACACCCAGTTGTATCAGCACGCTGATGCGCCGGTGCTCAGCGATCTGGCAGACCGGCTTTGGCTGCGATTCGGCCCCTCGCTGCGGGTGGTCTGTGGTCGGCTGGGCACCCAGAGCTTTCCGGACCGCCATAAGGACATGATCGAGGCATTGCGCAAAAAAGATGCGGAACTGGCTGCTTTGGCCATGGAACGGGACGTGGCGCAGGGCATGGAACAAGTGGGACATGGAGTGGCGGCGGAGAACTGATTCGATTGACAGATCGAAATTTGATCATATTCTGACGGCAATCTCTAAGTTAGGAGTCGCCTCATGACCACGATCACCAATCACCTGCCCACAGCCGAGCTTCAGAAACTGGACGCGGCCCACCATATGCACCCTTTTACCGCCAATGGTGAGCTGGCGGAAAAGGGCGCCCGTATAATCACCCGCGCCAAAGGGGTCACCCTGACGGACAGTGAGGGCAACGAGATCCTGGATGCGATGGCAGGTCTGTGGTGCGTCAACATCGGCTATGGCCGTGACGAGTTGGCGGATGTCGCCGCCCGCCAGATGCGCGAGCTGCCCTATTACAACACCTTCTTTCAGACCACCCACACGCCGGCCATCGCGCTGGCCGCAAAGATCGCCGAACTGGCGCCGGGTGATCTGAACCATGTCTTCTTTGCCGGCTCCGGTTCCGAGGCAAATGACACCAACATCCGCATGGTGCGCCATTACTGGGCGCTGAAGGGCAAGCCGACAAAGTCGATCATCATCAGCCGCAAGAACGCCTACCATGGCTCTTCTGTTGGCTCCGGCAGCCTTGGCGGCATGTCGGCAATGCACGAACAGGGCGGCCTGCCGATCCCCGATATTCACCACATCGACCAGCCGCATTGGTGGTCCGAAGGTGGTGACAGCAATCCTGAAGAGTTTGGTCTGGCGCGTGCGCAAGAGCTGGAGAAGGCGATTCTGGAACTGGGCGAAGACCGCGTCGCGGCCTTTATTGCCGAACCGGTGCAGGGTGCAGGCGGCGTGGTTATCCCGCCCGCCACCTACTGGCCTGAAATCCAGCGCATCTGCGACAAGTATGAGATTCTGCTGATCGCAGACGAGGTGATCTGCGGATTTGGCCGCACCGGCAACTGGTTTGGCTCTGAAACCATGGGAATCACCCCGCATATCATGACCATCGCCAAGGGCCTGTCTTCGGGCTACGCACCCATCGGCGGCTCCATCGTTTGTGATGAAGTTGCCGAAGTGATCGGCGGCGGTGAATTTAACCACGGCTACACCTATTCCGGCCACCCGGTTGCGGCAGCTGTGGCGCTGGAAAACCTGCGTATCTTGGAAGAAGAGAATGTCATCGGCCATGTGCGCGATGTGGCGGCCCCCTATCTGAAAGAGAAATGGGAAGCGCTGGCAGATCACCCGCTGGTTGGCGAAGCCAAGATCATCGGCATGATGGGCTCTATTGCGCTGACGCCGAACAAGGCGACACGCGCGGCCTTTGCGGCTGATGCGGGCACCGTCGGTTACATCTGCCGCGAGCGTTGCTTTGCCAATAATCTGGTGATGCGTCACGTGGGAGACCGGATGATCATCTCTCCGCCGCTGGTGATGACCACCGAGGAAATTGACTTGCTGATCGAGCGCGCGACCAAATCGCTGGATGAATGCTATGCGACGCTGCAGGAGCAGGATCTGCTGAAGTAAGCGGATGATAATGCGATGAAATCAGAAAGGGATGCAGCCAGTCTGCATCCCTTTTTCGTGCGCCCTAGGGTTCGCCTGCGCCGATGTCTTCTTTGCGGCGCGCCACATAGGCGTCCAGCTCTTCGCGAATGGCAGGCTCCATCGTGGGCGCCTCATAATCCCGCAGTGCCTGTTGCCACAGCCCAGTGGCGCGTTGCAGCGCGTCCTTTGCGCCTGCGGCCTCCCAGTTCTCGTAGTTCTGCCAGTCCGACAGCATGGGGCGATAAAAGGCGGTCTCGTAGCGGGCCATTGTATGGTCGGATCCAAAGAAATGGCCGCCGGTTGGTACGGATTGAATGGCGTCAAAGCCCAGCTCGTCCTCGTCGAACTTCATTGGTTTCAGAAATTCGATCATGTTCTGGATGATCTCCACATCCATGATGAATTTCTCATAAGACGCGGTCAGCCCGCCCTCCAGCCAGCCCGCCGCGTGGTAGACCATATTGGCGCCGCCCAGCACCGCGCCCCAGCTCGACATCATCGTCTCATAAGCGGCCTGCAGGTCCACCGCGTTTGACGCATTGGCGTTCGACGTCCGGTAGGGGATGCCGTACCGCCGCGCCAGCTGGCCGCCGACGATATTGGCCTTGGCATTTTCCGGCGTGCCAAAGGCCGGCGCGCCAGATCGCATGTCCACATTCGACGTGAACGACCCATACATCACCGGGGTGCCGGGATTGACCAGCTGGGTCAGCACCACGCCAAACAGCGCCTCTGCATTCTGCTGCGCTAGGGCTGCAGGCAGGGTCACCGGTGTCATCGCCCCCATCAGCGTGAAGGGGGTGATGGATACCGGCTGGCCGTGTTCAGCCATGGCAATCAGCCCGTCGCCCATGGCGTCGTCAAACAACCGCGGTGAATTGACCGAGATGATGGTGATCACACCGGGATCATCGCGCATGTCGTCAACGTTCTGCCCGCGCGAAATGGCCATCATGTTGATCCCGTCCATCGCCCGCCCGCGACCGATAGCAGTGCAGTGGAAGGACAGGTCACTGTAGGTGATATTGGACAGGTAAGTATCCAGATGCCGGTTGTTGGCGGGCAGTTCCATCGGCGCCATCACCTGATTGCCGATGATGTTCACCGCGTTGAAGTGATGCGCCAGCTTGATGAAGTTCTGATAATCGGTCAAGTTGCCTTGCCGCCGCCCGTTGATACAGTCGTGCACATTCGGCGGACCAGCCACTAGCCCGAAGGTGATGTTGTTGCCGCCCAGTGTGATCTTCTTGGCTTCATTCCGCGCGCGCAGGGTGAAGCTGTTTGGAACCGTCTTCAGTGCCTCCGTCACGATGCTTTCGTCCATGCGAATCGTCTGCGTGTCACGGTCGACCGCCGCCCCTGCTGCCTCGAACAGATCCATCACATTGTCGCCCATGACCCGGATGCCAGCCTCAGACAGAATCCGCATGGAGGTGGCGTGCAAGCGATCCATCTGGTCTGGGTTCAGTAGCTCATAGGCCGGGTAGGTGTTCTGCACCTGTTGCCAGGGCAGCTGCGCGATACTGCCACCTTGGCGGGAGGATTTTCCGCGACGTCCGCCGCCACGTTTTTCGCGTGCCATGATTTTGGTCTTTCTGGTCAGGCCGGATCGTAGATCAGGCGGCCGAGGTCGGAGAATTTCGAATCTGCTTCGGTGAAGTTCAGCACCGTGTCCCTTATGTCGGCGGCACGGGTCTCCCCCAGCGAAGGGGTGGCGAAGGCCATGAATTTCGCGGCCACTTCGGCGTCACTCATTGGATCTTCGGGAGCGCCGCGGGCGTGGACATCACCGCTCTTGATCACCCGGCCATCGCTCAGGGTCACCGTCACATCGGCGACCCTGCAGGCGGGGAAACGGTCTGAGTGGCGCTTGTCTTCGCCAACCGTGATCCGGTCGTGGATCGAGGCCACCAGCGGATCGGTCAGGCCTGCACCCGAGATATGCTCCAACCCGATGTGCCCATAAGCGGCCTGTGTCGCCACGGCATAGGCCAGCGAATACTGCGCCTGAGATGTGGTTGCAGGCAGGCCGGGATAGAGGCAGGCGCTTTCGTGGAAGGTGTTGATATGTATCTGGGCCAGCTGGTCGTGGGTCAGCCCGTGTTCTCGCATCACCTGCCGGATTGCGTCTATCGGCGCATGGGCCCAGCGGCAGATCGGGTAGGGTTTCACGTATTGTTGCTCCATCTGCCAGAAGGAGCCGAGGTCCTGCCAATGCTGGGCGACGCGGTCTTCTTCGACGGTGATGGCTGGCGCGCCGGTGAAGCCATTCTCGGCCAGAATTGCGGAGGACATGCCCACCATTGCGCCCCAGCCCGATCCGTCGTGCAGCATGGATGGGTTGGCGATCTCCCGCATCATCTGGCTGCGGGGGCCGTGGTATTCGGCGATGCCAAATGCTTCGCGCAGCTGGGCCGGGGACTGTCTGCGCATCCGCGCTGCGATGGCCGCCACACCCAGCGCGTTCCACGCCCCTGAGGTGTGATAATCGCTGACCGTGTCGTGTAGCGAGATCGCGGCGCGGCCTGCGACCTCATATCCGATGGTGGTAATTGCCAGCGCCTCGGGGCCGGGGAAATCCTCCACCGTTTCGGCCAGGGCGGCGATGGCAGGGATCACCACCACGCCGATATGGCCCTTGGTTGGATTGTAGCCATCGTGGCCGTCCAGATTGTCGGTGGCCGTGGCGGCGGCATAGGCCGCGCCCGCAGCGCTGACCCGGCGGCCATCAAACATCATCCGCGCCGACAGCGTGTCGCCAGCACCGTAAAGAACGGTTGCGGTGTCGCGGGCGATACGCCCGGCCTCCATCGGGCCCGCCCCGATGGTTATGCCAAGCGTGTCCAGAAACATCCGCGCCGCCGCCTTGCGGGTGGTTTCAGGCAGATCTTCGGGGCGCAATCCGAAGGTGAAATCCGCAACGCGGTCAAATGTAGTGGACATCGGGGGCCTCTGCTGTGATTTTGTCCAGCCTAGGCCTATGGGAGGCGCAGAACACACAATAAGATCGGGGGCATAGGGGTGGGCAATTTCGTTTTAATCCGGATAGACGCCGCGTTTGGAACATTTGTGGTGGGAATTGGGGCGCATTCCCTTTGTACTGGGCCGATGTGATAGAGGCGCCCAACGCGCCAGGAAGATCCCGATGAAGACCTTGCCGCATCTGACATTTCTGCGCTCTTTTGAGGCCGCGGCCCGGCACCTGAGCTTTACGGCCGCCTCGGAAGAGCTGAACTGCACCCAATCAGCGGTGTCCAACCATGTGCGCAGCCTAGAGGAGTTCATTGGCCGACCGTTGTTTGTGCGCCACCCCCGGTCCCTGTCGATGACAGATGTGGGTGAGGCCTATCTACCCTCGGTGCGTCACGCGTTACAGGAAATCGACATTGCGACGCAGTCGATCATCTCGCAGAGCCATAAGCGCGAGGTGGCGATCTCCTGTCCGGTTAGCCTGGCGCAGAACTGGCTGCCGCAGGTGGTGGCCGGGTTCACGGCGCTGCATCCGGATATTGATTTCACCCTGCACAGCACGGTTTGGGTGGATGTAGAGGACAGCGTGTCCGATATCTCGATCACCATCGAACACGCGGATGACGTGGACAGCGGGCAGGTGCAACTCTGGCCGGAAAAACTGGCACTGGCCTGTGCGCCGGGATACCGAATCGACGGCGCGGAGCTGAGTGATGCAGCACAGCTGCACGCGGCACGGCTGATCCATATTCTGGGTCGGCCGGCCTATTGGGAAATGGCTGCCAAGGCGCTGGGCGAAAAGACGTTGGAGTTGCGGGGCGGGTTTCAGACCAATTCGTCCAATGCCGCATTAGAGCTGGCGGTGAACGGGTTGGGTTGCGTGGTGGTGCCGAAATCGCTGGTGAAGAAATACCGCGATCAGGGGCTTCTGGTGGAACCTTTTGACTTCGATCTGCCCTGCCCGTGGAGTTATTACGCGAGGTTCAAAGACAAATCCGCGACGCCCTCGGTCAAACAGTTCAAGGTCTGGCTGCTGCAGCAGGCACGGGCGATGGTGCTTTAAGGGCTGCGACGGACAGAATGCGCGGGTCACGCAGTGGCCCGGGCAGCGCCCGTCCGCCCCCCCCCGGGCGGGCGCTGCGCTTTCCGCCCGCGGCCAGACGCTGCCCTAGTGTGGTGCCAAATAGAATGGCCGCCCCGAAAGGTGGCCAGTCTGTTTAAGCGCGCAGCTTCGCACCCTTCGGATCAAACGGGGCTTCTTCCAGAATGCGGGCCTTATGCGGCATGCCCAGCAGGAAGACTTCCACCTCGTCACCCGGTTTGGCGACCTCAGGGTTGACGTATCCAACCGCCAGCGACTTGCCGAGCGTGTAGCTATAGGCGCCCGAGGTTACCCGGCCTACTGGTTCGCCACCGGAGGTGAAAATCGGTTCTCCGCCCGACGCATCCGCATCGTTGGTGGCGTCGATTTCGAACACTGACAGCACTTCGCGGCAGGGATTGTCCTTCACCTTCAGATAGGCCTCCTTGTTGAGGAAGTCCTTGTCCAGCTTGATCAACCCGGCCAGACCCACTTCCTGCGGCCAGTATTCCTGACTGTATTCGCGACCCCAGGAGCCATAGCCCTTTTCGATCCGCAAAGACCCCAGTGCGCGACCACCAACCGGGCCGCCGCCGACATCTTTGGCGGCCTCAACCAGCGCGGAATAGAGTGTGACCTGATCCTCTTCGGCGCAGTGCAGCTCCCAGCCCAGATCACCGGTAAAGGAGACGCGCAGAGCAAGGCAGGTGACACCGGCCACCTCGATTGTGCGCGAGCGCATGAAGCGGAAAGCCTCGTTGCTGAGATCCGCATTCGTCATTCGCTGCAACAGATCGCGTGATTTTGGCCCCGCTACGTTATAGCCCGCGATACGGTCAGTCGCGACCTCGAAGGTGGTGCCTTCGGGCAGATCGACCATGTTGAAGAACCGCTGGTGATAGCGTTCCGCCATACCAGAGCCGATCATCATGTATTCGTCTTCGGCCACTTTGGTGATGGTGAAGTCACCCGCCACGCCACCGCGCACGGAAATCAGCGGGGTCAGGCAGGAGCGGCCCACCTCAGTCGGCACTTTGTTGGCGACCAGCTTGTCCAGCCAGTCATAGGCACCCGGACCTTTGATGACGTAATTGGCAAAGTTGGAGATGTCGATGACACCAGCTTTTTCGCGCAGCATGCGGGCCTCGGCGCCGACCGGCTCCCACCAGTTCTGGCGGGTGAAACCGTTGGTTTCCACAGTGCCGGGCTTGTCGGCGAACCACAGGGGATGTTCCCAGCCGCAGTTGAGACCAAAGACACCGCCCATGTCCGACTGCATCCCATGTGCGGGGCGCACACGGGCCGGACGACCGGCCGAGCGTTCTTCGTTCGGGAAATGGATGGCAAAGCGGTGGGCATATTGATCTTCGACGCGGGCCTTGGTGAATGCCTTGTCGGCCCAGTCGCCGAAACGCGCCAGATCCCAGGCGAACATGTCGTACTGCGGCTCACCCTCGATGATCCATTGCGCGGCCAAGAGGCCAAGCCCACCGGACTGCGAAAAGCCGGGGATGATGCCGGTGCAGCAGAAGTAGTTATTCAACTCCGGCACCGGACCCCAGATTGCATTGGAATCGGGCGACCAGATCATCGGGCCGTTGATCACGCGCTTCACGCCGGCAGTTTCGGCGCAAGGCACCCGTTCGGTGGCGCGGATCACGTTCTCCATGATCCGGTCCAGATCATCGGGGAACAGTTCGTGCGCGAAATCCTGCGGCGTGCCGTTTTCGGCCCAGAACCGCATGTCTTTCTCGTAGGCACCGATCAGGAAGCCGTTGCCCTCCTGACGGAAGTAGTATTCACCGTCGCGGTCGGCGATGGAGGGCAGGCGGCGATCCATCGCCTCGACTTCGGGGATGGTCTCGGTCACGAAATACTGGTGCTCGGTCGGCTGCAGCGGCAGGGTAAGGCCCGCCATTGCGGCCACTTCACGGCCCCAGAGACCGCCTGCATTCACCACCCATTGGGTGTGGATATCGCCCTTTTCGGTGCGCACGATCCACGACCCATCGGGCTGCTGATCGGTGCCAATGACGGGGCAGAAGCGTTCGATCTGCGCGCCCATGGCACGGGCGCCGGCCGCATAGGCCTGGGTCACACCCGAAGGGTCCACATTGCCGCCATCAGGTTCAAACATGATGCAGCGCACATCGTCGAACTGGGCCAGCGGATGCAGCTCCTTGGCCTGTTCGCGGCTGACCTCGTGAAAGTTCAGACCATAAAAGCGGCCCTTGGCTTCCTGCAGGCGCAGCTGGTGCTCGCGCTCTTCGGTCTTGGCGAGATAGAGTGAACCGGGCTGGAAAACGCCGCAGCCCTGACCGGTCTCCTTCTCCAGCTCTTTATACAGGTTCATCGTGTAGTGCTGGATGCGGGTGACATTGTTGTTGTCGTGCAGCCCGTGAATGTTGGCCGCCGCGTGCCAGGTCGAACCTGATGTCAGCTCGTCACGCTCCAACAGGACCACATCAGTCCAGCCGAGTTTTGCCAGATGGTAGAGGATAGAGCAGCCAACCAGCCCGCCCCCGATGACCACAACCTGCGCGTGGGATTTCATGTCTGCATCCTTTGCCCGCGTGTCTGGCGGCGCCGGGGATGCAGGCAATATCCGCCGGGCCAAATCACTATGCCCGGTGAAGATAGGCGGCGCGGAAGCCTGTTACCCGACAATATATCAGGGAGTGAGCCACACGTTTTGTTGTGCCAATCCGACGAATGCGACGCTCTTTGTCGCAAATGGGATGTGATGCGGCGGGCTTGGGGGGTGAAACGCAGAACGCCCGCCGAAAGGCAGGCGTTTGCTTTGGGATGGTGCTGCCAGTGGGTTCAAGCGGCGATTGTTTTCATCGCGGCCAAAAATTGCGCCACTTCATGTTCGTTGTTGTAATGGCACATGGACACACGGATGCAGCTGTCCATGCCCAGCGGGCCGAGGATATTGCCGGAATAATGATCGGCCTTGCGCAGATGGGTGCGGATGCCCTGTTCATTCAGCAGGCGGACAACATCCACGGAGTCTACCCCCGCCACGGCCAGCGATACCAGCCCTTCGCGGGCCGGGTTGTCGACGCCGCCCAGAATGGTGACCTTCTCCATATCTTTCAGGCCGGGAAGGTTGCCGGTGCCATGGATCATTGCATCCGTCAGCGCCTTTTCCTGCGCGTGGATCGCCTCTCCGGCGGCGAGGAATTTGCCACGCCGTTCATCCGCGTTGGAAACCTCACCACCGAGCCATTCGAAATAGGACACCACATCGGACATGGTCGCATAGGCGCCGGTGTCGCGGGTGCCCATTTCCCAATTGTCCTCTGGCCCGTCGATCAGGCTGTTATGCGGCAGTTTGGTCAGCCGGTCCGAGATCCAGGCAATACCATAGCCATGGCGCGAAAAGACCTTGTAGGGCGAGATCACATAGCCATCGACGCCGTAAGCCGCCAGATCGATGCGCCCGTGCGCGGCGTGCTGGATGCCATCGACGATGATATAGCAATCCGGCGCCACGGCGCGGATCGCCTTGGCCACGGCGGCGACATCCACGGCCATGCCCGTCACCGGTGAGGTATGCACGATTGTGGCCACTTTGGTGTCCGGGGTGACCTGCGCGGCATAGGCCTCGGCGGTGACGGTGCCGGTGGCATCGTCATGGGGCACCAGAACATGGGCTTGGCCAGCGACACCTGCCCAGCGGGCGCAGGCAGAGCGGGTTGCGGGATGCTCCAGCGTGGTGCCAAGTACCCGGCCTGCGCCAGTTCCAAGGCAGGCGTTCATGATCAGGCGGAACAACAATTCAGTGCCGCTTTCACCGGCAAAGAACTGGCCATTTGGGGCATTCATGAAGCCCGCCATATCCGCTTTGGCCTGGGTGATCACCCGCACCAGTTCTTCGGCGCCTGCATTGGCGCGTCCTTGGTTGTCAGGGATGGCTGCAAAATATGTGGCGGTTTCCACCACCGAATTCAGCGTCAGCGCGCCGCCGGCATTCTCAAAAAAGATACGCTCTCCCTGAACTGGACAGTGGTCTACATGAGCAAAACGGCTGCGGATATCGTCCAGCAGGGCGGGGGTGATCTGGTTCATTTCGGCCTCGTGAAATTTGGGATTGTGGTGACCCTAGGCCGAGCGATGACTGAGGACACGCAAAACTTTCCGCGGCCAGCGGCAAAGAAAGCGGCGTCTGAAATTATATCGCTCAGCGCCCGCCGCGGGGCGGGCAGGCGCGTGCCTGCCGTATTTGCGACAGGCAGGAAGACTTCTCAGGCGGTGACGGCAAAGCTTTCGACCGGGCGCGAGACATTGTGCAAGCTGACCGCCCCCAGCGACACCGCTGGCGCGTCGTCGCGGATTATGTCCTGACTGACCACAATCGGATGGCCGAGGCTTTTGCCATAATCGCCCAGCCGCGCGGCGATATTTGCCGCCTGTCCGATCACAGTGAAATCAAGCCGCTCTTGTGATCCGACATTGCCGTAGGTCACCCCGCCATAGTCGATGCCAATGGAGACTTCGCAGCGGTGGCCGTCATCTTCCTGAGCAATCTCTTCCAGACGGGCCACAATGGCGCGGGCGGATTGAAGCGCCTTGTTGCGGGCCTCTTCGGCGTTGTCGCCAGCCGGGAACACGGCCAACACCGCGTCGCCGATGAATTTCAACACCTCGCCGCCGTGATCATCGATGATGGTCGACGTGGTTTCAAAGAACTGGTTGAGCAGTGTGATATATTCCTTGCGGCCCAGCTCTTCTTCCAAACGTGTCGATCCGCGCAGGTCAGCAAACATGATGGCGGCGTCGATCTCATCGCCGTCACCGCGGCGGATTTCGCCACCCAGCACCCGCGCACCAGACCGTTTGCCGACATAGGTTTCCAACAGGGCCTGCGCGTTTTCACGCTGCATGAAGACCTCGTAATAGCGCGCAATGACAAAGGACATCTCAAATATCAGACCCAGATTGGCGGTTGAAAACCCCTCAGGGTGATCACTGGTCAGTGTCAGCACATTCATCCGCCCGTCGGTGAACCGCAGCGGCATGGCGACATAATCGGTGGCGCCTTCCTTCTTTAAATCCTCAAGGATCGGAAATGCATCGGTCGGGGCCTCGCCGCCCAACCGGTGACGCACGCCACCCAAACCACTGGAGACATGACGCAGCGGGCTGTTCTTGAAGGCCGGGTGGTCGTGGATCTCGTAGGACGGTGCGCGGGTTGTGACCTCGCCCGTTTCTCGGCGCCAGATGAAGTTCTTGCCCGCGATCATCGGGTGCAGGGACCAGGCCATCACCGCCAGCCGGGTAAGGCATAGCCCCTGTTCGACCAGTTTTTCGGACAGTTTCTGGGTAAATTCCTCGGGTGTGTTCAGAAAGGCCGCTTCGCGCAGCAGCCAGTCGATGACCGGGCCCGAGATATTGCCGTAATCCGGCGCCTCAACCGTGTTTTCACCCAGATCCATTTCGGTAAACGACCCGGTTGAGAAGGCAACATAGCCCCGGATGCCCGAGGCCTCCTGCATCGCGTCGTCATAGGACCACAGCGCGTTGGGCAGAGTATCTTCGCCCAGCTGAATGTCGCGGTAGCGGGCGGTGCCTTTGAACGGGCAGAAGGTTTTCAGATCGGTCTGATCGCCAAAGGAGGCCACCACGTCTTCGATCGGAAAATAGATCGCCGGCGGCAGGCGGGTTTCATACATGACCTTGGCGCCGTCGCTGCGGGCCAGAACCGTATCGCCATTTTTCACCGTGACCGTACCGTTCAGTGGTTCGATCAGAATGCCATAGCCATCTTGTTTGGGATGCGTGTGCACGTTCATGGCGGAAACCCTCCCCGCGTGGTTCTGCTGCCGTGTTCAGACGTTCGCCTTTATGTGGGGTCGCGCCCCCTGAATTCCAGAGGGCGCAGTGCCAAAGTGAACATATTGTGAACATTGAGCCCCACAAAGGAAGGCCGAGCGTCAGACCATCCGGATCACATCCGGCCCCACACTAAGAACATAGCCGCGTTTGGCGATGTTCTTGACCAGCAGTTCGCTGACCATCTGATTGCCCAGCGTGTCGCGCAGCCGCTTGATGCGGGTGGCACCGGCGGCTTCCTCGCAATCTGATGCATCGCGGCCTGATATCACGCCCTCGATCTCGGCACCTGACAAGACATCTCCGTCCAGCCTGGCTTCGGCCAGAACCGACAGGGTTTCCATCGCTGCCGGTGTCAGTTTGAACCCCATGCTGTTGAGGTAGACGGTTTTTTCCTCGCGGCTGAGCACCAGTTCGGTGACCTGAATGCCAGCCCGCTCGATTTGCGCCATGCGCCGGTTCAGCATCACCAGCATCGCCAGCACCACAAGGGCGGCCACCATCATTGCGGTGGCGAAGACCAAGAGCACAAAGATCACCATTCGGTAGCTGGCCAGCGTGTCGGCGAATGCGGTGCCGGACTGGGCGAGGATCTCCAACAGCTTGATTTCTTTTTGCGCCGTAAAGTCGCTTTCGATGAACAGCCGTTCGACCCGCGCATTAAAGGCATTGGCATCCGGCAGGGTCAGCAGCAATACGGTGCCCGCAACGGCCAAAAGGGCCACGATGGCCCCAATCCCAATGGCGATCACCCGCGCGCCTGCGCTGCGTACTTCAGAAACGGAGATAATAGGGTCCGGCATCCGCTTTCCTTTGTTTGAGGCCCTCTGGTCCGAACACGGACAGCACATTCAGCAACGTCCAGCCGTCTGCACCGATACGGGCGGCAACCTCGGCTTTGGCGGATTTTTTGCTGCAATCGCCCTGCACTTGGATGACGCCATAATGCAGCTTTAGCGGATTGTCCCGCTTGGCCTTGTAATCAGCATAGCAGTCGGCCGCCTGTGCGGGCAGGGCCAGGGCCAGAAAACCGGCGGTGAGCGCGGATATGATCAGGGTTTGTTTCATGGGCCCACCATGCGGTTGAACGGCGTGATATTCAATAACCGCAGGGCTTTGCGCTGCGCGATATCCAATAACAGGCGGCTGATATTGCCTGACTTGCCGGGTCAGGCCGAGGGTTGATCCATACCGGCCCTGCGCCGCTCCCGTTACATGAGGATAAAGAAATGACCCGTATCACCCGCCCAGCCCCGCACCGTAAGTTCATTGCTTTTGTGGTCTGCCTGTCCCTTGCCATTACCGGGTTTTCTGCGGTGCCTGCCCGTGCAGATGAAGATGTCGCCAAGGTTCTTGCCGGGCTGGCTGCTCTGGCCATTATTGGCGCTGCCATCAAAGACAGCCGCGACAATGACCGTAAGGACTATGTGTCCCGTCAGCCCACCTATACGCCGCCCACATATAAGCCGCGCCCGGTGCCGTCCCGTGTCGCCCGCTATGACCTGCCGGCCAAGTGCCAGCGCGAGTACCGCGGTTTTGGTGACCGCAAATTGCTGAGCAACAGCTGTCTGCAAAAGAACTACCGCCATGCAGAGCGGCTGCCGCAGCAATGCCGGGTCACATTCTGGAATGGGAAGCGCAATAAAACCGCCTACAAAAGCCGCTGCCTGACGCGCCAGGGGTACCGGATCACGGGCAAACCTAACCGTCGCTAATGCAGCGCGGGCAAAGCAAGGAAAACCACCGAGCAGTATCGGGCAAATGAAGGCAGGACAGGAAAGGGCGCTGTGGTTAACCATAGCGCCCTTTTTTCGACAGGTGCTGGATTCCTTACCTTGACCAAATAGTTAACAAAACGTAAACGGCCTCATTGTTTGCCTAAAGATTGCTTTGTTAAATTTCTGACACGCCGCAAATGGCAAAAAAATTGGTTCCTAAGATGAAGCACCTCATCCTCTCTGCAGCTGTCGCTGCAGTTTCCACATCCGCATATGCCGAAGGTTTTCACGGCGCCGAGTTCTCTCTGGGCTACCAGAAACTGGATGCCGACAACCTTTTGGGTCTGAGTGGCCTCGACGCATCCGCCCACAACACACATTTCGCGGCCTCGGGAAAATACGGTTTCGGTGAGAAATTCGTGCTTGGCGGTGGCCTGGCCCGTTCGACCATGGACAACACTTTTGGTAGCCTGGAAATTGACGGTGATGTAACCGTGTTCAGCCTGACCGGTGACTATGTTGTCAACGAAGACGCCGTCATCGGCCTGTTTTATGATCACACCAACCTGGGTCTCGACCTGTCTTATGGTTCCAGCTCCCTTTCTGAAAGTGTTTCGATGAAGCACTTCGGCCTTCAGGGCAGCTACCAGATTCAAGATGTTGAGCTTGCAGCCTATTACGGCCGTGGCGAGCTGGGCGATCTGGACCTGGACAGCGATGTAATGGGCCTCAGCGCAAACTACGCCTTTGAAAACGGTTTTGACCTCGGCGCGTTCTTTGACCGTGAAGACATCGAAGATGCACTGACAGTCGACAGCTACGGCGTGTCGGTTGGCTATGATTTCTCTGCCAAGGACAAAGCACCGGTCTATGTGAACTTCGGCATCGGTCGCTACAAAATGGACATGTCCGGCTTTTCGCAAAGCGTAGATCAGATGCGCCTGTCTCTCACTGTTCCTCTGGGCGGCAAGGCCACCAAAGGCGTGAAAGACCTGCATCAGCACTCCACCGCGGCCAATTTCATTGGCGGCCTGTCCAACCTGGGCTTCGACTTCCCGGTCTCGCCCTAATCTGAACAAAAGTAGGTGCCCCGGTTTCATCGTTGCCGGCACCCACCCTCGAACCGCCGCGATCTTCGCGGCGGTTTTTTGTTGCGCGGAGCAGATAAATTGCGTCTGTGGGTCGCCATGGACCAGCCAGATTACAGTTATGAGACCGCCGCCCTGAACAAGGGCTATATCCGTATTGCCGGCGTCGACGAGGTGGGCCGCGGGCCGCTGTCAGGCCCGGTGACAGCCGCTGCGGTGATCCTGAAGGCCGACAGCCTGCCCGAGCGGCTGAACGACTCCAAGAAGCTGAGCGCCAAGAAGCGCGAGGCGGTGGAGGCATCGATCTTTGCCAGCGCCGAAGTGGCCATTGCTCATGCCACGGTCGAGGAAATCGACACTCATAATATCCTGCGTGCCTCGCATCTGGCGATGGAGCGTGCGGTCGCGATGCTGGACCCGGCACCGGATTATTTGCTGATCGACGGCAACTTGATCCCCGCCGGTCTGACCCTTCCGGCTGAGGCGGTGATCAAAGGGGACGGCAAATCTCTTTCGATTGCAGCGGCTTCGATTGTTGCCAAATTGGCGCGCGACCGGATCATGGTGGATTTGGCGCAACAGTTCCCCGGCTATGGATGGGAACGCAATGCGGGCTACCCTTCTAAGCAACACCGTGAAGCCTTGGTTAATTTGGGGGTAACCCCACATCATCGTCGCAGCTTCAAGCCGGTACACAAGATATTGTATCAAGAGTAAAGCGCAGGCTCCTGATTCAAAAAACAAATTGACCTCGAATCCCGGATGACTCATCCTGTGGACAACTAATGAGCGCAAAAATGCGCCGTGGTATCGAGGCAGAGCAATGAACAAAACCCTGACAAAGAGCGCAGCCGCGCTCCCTTTAAACGCGATTCTTGATGGCGATTGCATCGAGGTAATGAACAGTCTGCCGGCGAATTCGGTCGACCTCATCTTCGCGGATCCCCCCTATAACCTGCAGCTGAAAGGCCAGCTGCACCGCCCGGACAATAGCCAGGTGGATGCGGTCGATGACCACTGGGACCAGTTTTCCAGCTTCAAGGTCTATGATGATTTCACCACGGCCTGGCTGAAGGCGGCGCGCCGCCTGCTGAAGCCCAATGGCGCGATCTGGGTGATTGGATCCTACCACAATATCTTCCGTGTCGGATCGGCGCTGCAGGATCAGGGCTACTGGATCCTCAACGATGTGGTCTGGCGCAAGTCCAACCCGATGCCGAACTTCCGCGGCAAGCGCTTCACCAACGCACATGAGACAATGATCTGGGCGTCCAAGGCTGAGGGTGGCAAATACACCTTCAACTATGAGGCCCTGAAGGCGCTGAACGAAGGCATTCAGATGCGCAGCGACTGGGTGCTGCCGATCTGCACCGGTCACGAGCGTCTGAAAGACGAGAACGGTGACAAGGCCCACCCGACACAAAAGCCCGAAAGCCTGCTGCACCGCATTCTGGTCGGCTGCACCAATCCGGGCGATGTGATTTTGGACCCTTTCTTTGGCACTGGCACCACCGGTGCAGTCGCCAAGATGCTGGGCCGCGAATTCATCGGTATCGAACGCGAGGAAGCTTACCGCAAGGTGGCAGAGAAACGCATCAAGGCCGTGCGCAAATTCGACCGCGAGGCGCTGACTGTCTCCGCCAGCAAGCGCGCTGAACCCCGCGTGCCCTTTGGCCAGCTGGTCGAACGCGGTATGCTGCGCCCCGGCGAGGAACTGCTGAGCATGAACGGTCGCCACAAGGCCAAGGTCCGCGCCGACGGCACGCTGATCGGCGATGACATCAAAGGCTCGATCCACCAGGTGGGTGCGAAGCTGGAGAACGCGCCCTCCTGCAATGGCTGGACCTACTGGTGCTTCAAACGTGACGGCAAAACGGTGCCGATCGACGTGCTGCGCCAGCAGATCCGGGCAGAAATGGCCAACTGAACACGCAGATAATCAAGAATTAATACAGCTACACCGCTGGTGCCCGTGTCCTGACACGGGGCACCATACTTCCCCGCCTTGTCTCAAGGCGGGGTTTTTTGTGCTCTTACCCCGGTGACCCCGGATGCTTTGCCCGATTACGACGTCAAGGTAGAGATATTCTTACCCAACCCCGCTTGATCATCATAAATTAGTGATTACTTGCTAACTAATGCTTGGATGGATTGGATCGAGATATGATGAAAACATGCAAATTGTGCTGGGGCGCAAATGTCCTGTTGATTGGGGTGGTGGCTTTTGCTGCCTATACCCTCATCTTGGGCAAACCCGCCGAGATGGCTGAGGATGGCAGAACCTCGATCAAAATGACCGCGGCTGAAAAGGACTTTGTGCTGGGTGAAATGCGCGGTTTTCTGGAAACGGTGCAGGCGATCACTGCTGATGCGGCTGAAAACAACCTAGAGGGCGTTGCCGAAACTGCGCTGGCAGCTGGCATGGGATCGACCGGCGGAGAGCCGGTAACGCTGATTGCCAAACTACCGTTGGAATTCAAGTCGCTGGGGATGTCGACCCATCAGGCGTTTGATGATCTGGCCGCCACAGCGACGGACACAGGTGACATGGATGCGGTTCTTGGAAGCCTGTCAGATCTGATGCTGAATTGCACATCCTGCCACGCGAGCTACCGGTTCGATACTGATGAAAGTGGGAGCTGACAGATGGCTGCACTCAGCCCTGAACGACCGCTGGTTGTTTCTGTTCTGGCGGTCACCGCCATTCTGTTTGGCGCACTGACGCTGCTTTCCGGTGGTGCCACGCTCTTCTTTGATGGCGCTGCACGGGCGGCGGCGGGAGACTATGTCGGCTTTGTTCTCTGGTTCAACTTTATGGCCGGATTCGCCTATGTCGTCGCGGGTGTTGGGTTGTTTGGCTTGCACCGGTGGGGCAGGCGACTGTCTGTGCTTATCTGTGTCGCAACGCTGACCGTTTTCGTGGCCTTTGGCATTCACATTCTGTTGGGCGGCGCCTTTGAACCCCGTACTGTTGGTGCCATGATCCTGCGCAGCGCGGTCTGGCTGGTCATCGCTGTCAAAGCGCAAACAATCGAACTCGGGGACTCTGAAGCATGAAAACCAACCGCACCAGAAAAACGGCGCAGGAGCGCAAGCTGGAGATCACCGATGCTGCCCTGCGTCTGTCGGCTGACATCGGGCCTGACCGGCTGACCACAGAGCGGCTGGCACAAGAGGTAGGTATCTCGCAGCCCGGAATTTTCCGTCACTTCCCGACCAAGGCAGATATCTGGCAGGCGGTCGCACACCGTATAGGCCAGCTGTTTCAGGAAAACGCAGCGCCCGGTGATCGCAGCGATGCGTCTCCCGAAGACTGTCTGCGTAAGATGGTTTGCGATCACCTGAGGTTCATCCGTGCAAACCCGGCAATTCCCGCGATTCTGTTTTCCCGCGAGCTGCACGCCGAAAATGATGAGTTACGCAGTTTTTTTGCCGGCATGATGATCAAACGCCAAAGCAAGTTCTCAGAGCAGATCAATGCGGGTATCAGCCTCGGCCTATTTGATCAGGCGCTTAATCCTGAAGATGCCGCCGCCCTTGTCTTGGCGTTGATACAGGGGGTCGCAATGCGGTGGTCTCTAAATGCGCGCGGTTTCGATCTGGTCGATGAGGGCGAAAGGCTCTTCAACATTCAGATCAATGCTTTCAGGATCCGTTCAACAGGGCGCAAATCATAGCGGATCCTTGGCAGGTGCCCAATCAACAACAGATACTGTTCGCCATTCCAGATATGGCAAACCGTGAGGCAGCGCCCGACAAGATTACTTCTTGTCGCGGGCGGCTTTTTCTTCCTTGGTCAGCTTGTTGCCCCAGACATTGTTGCTGAGGCCCAGTTCGGCCGGCTGGGGCTTGGTTTTGCCAACGCTGACTTTGCCGCCCTTGTTCAGATATTCCTGAATAAGCGCGTCATCGGTGGTTTCTTTGGGAACATGTTTCATGGGATCAAGCCTACGCAGATGATGGCGGGGATGTCACGGGGCTTTGCCGCGGATCTGTCCCGCCTTTTGACGCAGGCGCATCCGAGCCGCGACTTTGCGCCGCGTGCAGCCCGCGGCTAGGGTGTTTATGTGAAACCAATAACGCGTACCCGGAGTTAACCGGTGAAAGGCCTGACATGACAGATACTTTGACGGCCCCGCAAACCGGCCCGACCAAGGCAGATGCCCCGCCATATGATCCGGTGGCAGATAGCATCTATGCAGACACCGCGCTGACGGCTCACAAACACGAAGGGCTGCAGCTGGCGGTGCGGGCGCGATGGATCGCAATGCCGATCATCGCTGTGTTTCTGATCTGGGTGAACCCGGCATGGAATGTTCTTTATTATCACGCTATTCTGGCGCTGCTTTGCCTGAACGGCTGGTTTATCAGTCTCGCCGGGCGGGTCGGGCAGTCGCGGCTGGAGCTGTTGCTGATCTTTCTCGATCTGCTGATCATGACGGCGGGCATGGTGGTGCCAAACCCCTTCGGGCCGCAGGATTGGCCGGTTGCCATGCAATACCGGTTCGACAATTTCCTCTATTTCTTTGTGATCCTCGCGGCTGGCACCATGGCCTATTCCTGGCGCACGGTGATTGCGATTGGCACTTGGACGACTGGCATGTGGCTGACAGGGCTGGCGCTGGCCTGGTGGTTCAGCACGCCGGTTGCGGGGCTGAGCGAGGCCGCGACAGATGCATTTGCAGGCTATCCTGGGGTCATCGCATTTCTGGATCCGAACAGTTTCATGCTGAACCTGCGCCTGCAGGAGGTGATCGTTTTTCTGCTGGTCGCGGTGACGCTTGGGTTTTCGGCGCGCCGTTTTGACCGGCTCCTGCTCAGCAATGCAGGGCTGGAGCGCGAACGGGCCAACCTGTCGCGCTATTTCTCGCCCAATGTGGTGGATCAGCTGTCGCAGAACGATGAGCCGCTGAAACAGGTGCGCAGTGAAAACGTAGCCGTCATGTTCATCGACATTGTTGGCTTCACCTCCTTGGCCGAGGGGCGTGATCCGCGCGATGTGATCGAACTGTTGCGCGGGTTTCACGGCCGCATGGAACGCGAGGTGTTCCGCTGTGACGGGACCCTCGATAAATATCTGGGGGATGGGTTGATGGCGACCTTTGGCACGCCTGTCTCCGGGGAATGCGATGCCTCGAATGCGCTGACCTGCGCCCGTGCCATGTGCAAATCGCTGGCGCTTTGGAATATTGACCGCCGAGGCGCCGGAGAGCCGGAAATCATCATGGGAATCGGGCTGCACTACGGCGAGGTGGTTCTGGGGGATATCGGGGCAAACCGGCTGGAATATGCAGTGATTGGCAATGCTGTGAACATTGCATCACGGCTGGAAAAGATGACCCGTACTCTGAATGCGGGCATCGTGCTGAGCGCCGCCTTGCATGACCGCGCCGTGGAGGAAGGCGTGGATCCGGCCTTGCTGGACGGGCTGGTAAAACACCCCGATCAGGACGTGCGCGGGATTGCCAGCCGGATCGATGTCTGGAGTTGCAGTGAAAAAACCGGACGGTCAGAACAGGCTGGCTAACCGATTGGAAAGGAAATCGCCGTAACTCTCGTCGTGAAGAATAAGAGAGACGGCGAACATGACACAATCAACCCGCAAGCAATCTATCAAGTGGTTTGATCTTATTGGTGAAAATGCGACGCTATTGGCAGAAGCCGGAAGCATTGTTTGGAAAGACATAGACGACATTCTTGACGGGTTTTATGCCGCGTTGATGACCAACAACGAAACGCGCGGCTTCTTTGCATCGCAGCAAATCGTTGACCATGCCAAGGCCGCTCAGAAGGCCCATTGGAAACGGCTGTTCGCGGGTGACTTCAGCCAGGCCTACTTTGACAGCGCCGACCGGATCGGCCGGGTTCATTTCAAAATCCAACTGCCGGTGAACCTGTTCCTTGGCGGATATGCACGGGCCGGGTCGGATATGATTGCGCGGGTTCTGAAGGGCGGGCTGCTGGCCAATCGGGCCAATTCGGCGCGGGCACAGGTTCTGATGCGGGCCATGCTGGCCGATACCGAGGCAGTGATCCAATCCTACTATCGTGCCGAAGGCGAAGATCGGGCGCGGGCGCTGGAATTGCTGAGCGTTGGTATCGGCAAACTGGAAGAGGGTGACTTGACCTCGCGGATACCGTCAGAAGGCTTCCCCGATGGGTTCCAGACGGCCCGCAGTTCTTTCAACAATCTGCAAATGCGCTGGTCGGAACAGATTGCCCAGGCGGCGGGCTATGCCAATTCGGTCGACGGGCGCATGGCTGAAACCTCGCGCATGGCCAGTGATCTTGCCGAACGGTCGCAGTCACAGGCTGCCACGCTGGAGGAGGCGGTCGCCTCGGTCAGTCAGATTGCCGCGACAACCAAAGACGCCGCCGACCGGCTAGAGGCGGCCTCGCAGCGTTCTGCGCGCAATCGCAAGGCAGCTGAAAAAGGCGGCACGGTTGTCGATAAGGCGATCGAAGCGATGCAGCGGATCGAGGAAAGCTCGGAAAAGATTTCCCAGATCATCGAGGTGATCGAGGATATTTCCTTCCAGACCAATCTTCTGGCGCTGAACGCAGGCGTTGAAGCGGCCCGTGCGGGCGAGGCGGGGCGCGGCTTTGCGGTGGTGGCCTCCGAAGTGCGCGCGCTGGCCGTTCGGACGTCGGACTCCGCGACAGAGATCAAATCGCTGATCGCTGAAAGCTCGGGCCTGGTACAGGATGGCGGCGAACTGGTGCGCGAGTCCGGCAAAAGCCTGGCAGAAATCCGCGGCGGCGCCAGCGAAGTATCGGGGCTGATGTCGGAAGTCTCGACAATGATTTCAGAACAATCGCTGAGCCTGGGAGAAATCGACACCAGCGTTGCAGAACTGGGCCGCACCACCCAAGACACCGCGCAGCTGGCGGGCGATGTGTTTGAAACGACAAGTCGGCTGTCGCAGGATTCAGCGGCGCTCAAACGCTGTATGGATAGTTTCCGCACCACGGCCGGGTCTTCCTCCGAAGCGGCGATGGATCGTCGCTTCGAACGGATGGCCAGAAACGGCTAAGGCCTGACACCCTGCCGCCGTTTCTGGTGGACCCTTCCGCCTAGCGCGGTGGCGGGTTGCTGGCCTTGTTGTAGGCCTGCCAATTTGTGACTTCGGGATAGTACATCTGACGCCACTTGCGCACACGCGGGTTCATGATCCGCCTCCAGACCGGTGGCACCATGGCCGCCATTGTCATGATCGGATAGCCGTAGGGCAGCTGCGGCGCATCGGCCAATGTGTGGTTCTGCAACAGCGGAAAGCGGCGCGCAGGCTTGTAGTGATGGTCAGAATGGCGCTGCAGGTTGATCAGCAGCCAGTTGGTGGCCTTATGTGCGGCGTTCCACGAATGGCGGGGGGCAACGGGTTCATATTTCCCATCGCCTAGATGCTGACGGGTCAGCCCGTAATGTTCGACATAGTTGACCAGCTCCAGCTGCCAGACGGCAATGCCTGCCTGCACCAAAAACAGCATCAAACCGGCCCAACCACCCAGCAAAACCGCCAGCAACAGCATGGTGGCCTGCAGACCCCAGTAGCGGAAAAATGGGTTTGAAGGGTCGCTCCACCGCAGGTTCTTTTTGGCCAGTTTTTCCTTTTCGGCGCGGAAGGCCGAGTGCCAGCATGCCTTCAGAACACGGGGGTAGAAACGGTGAAACCCCTCGTTGTAGCGCGCAGTCACCGCATCGCGCGGTGTGCCGACATAGCGGTGATGCACCAGCAGATGCTCGGTTCGGAAATGCGAATAGAGAACCATCGACAGCAGGATATCACCCAGCCAGCGCTCAGCGCGCGAGGATTGGTGCATCAGCTCGTGGCTGTAGTTGATCCCCACCGTACCGGTCATTACACCGACACCGAAAAACACACCGAATTTCTCCAGCCCGGACAGGTGCTCAGCGCCGCTCACATAGGCGATTAGCCCAAAGAGCGACAGGAATTGCACCGGCACCCAAACGATGGTCAGCGCGTTATACCATTTCAGGTCTTCTTCCTCGGTCTCCGGGTCGGCATCTTCGAGGTTGAGGCCCAGCAGCCCGTCCAGTGCTGCAAATAGATACCATGTGGAGAGCGGGGTCAGCAGGATCCACCAGCTGCCCAGCACTGCACCGGTCCAGACCAACGGCACCAACAGGAACGACATCCAAAAGGGGGCCGCGCTTTGCCAGCGGGCGAGGGTTTCGGGGGCAATCATGGGTGTGTGACCTCCTTGCGGCCTGAAAAGACGCGCGCGGGCCCAAAGGTACGCCTGAATTCCAGAAAACCCAAGGGCAGTGCGGGTGGAATTATCAGATGGTCTTTATCGGCGCGGCTCCCCCGCTGCTGTTTGCACGATAAAGCAGCCGCCACGCAGCATTTCCCCCTTTTCCTGTCGCATATCGACGGTTTGATGGTCCAGAATTTCCATGCTGTTCTGGCTGCAGATGTCCTTGATATAAGAGGCTGAATGGGCATACCGACCTGAGGCACGAAGGGTAATCCCCTCGCCAATGTGATCTTCGGTGGTGAAGGCAAAGATCGCACCGGGGCGGGCGGACTCGCGGATAGCGGCAAACACGCCGGACAGCTCCCCGACATAGATCAGAACATCCGCAGCAATATAGATATCATGCTGATCGCCATCTGTAGCAATCTGCGTGCTGAGATCGGAGACGTTCAACTGGTCATAGACTTGCTTTCCATTGGCAATCCTGACCATGTTCTCGGACAGATCCACGCCCGACAGGTGGTCGACCCGTGACCGGATCTTTTCCCCCATCAACCCGGTGCCACAACCCAGATCGAGGAGCGATTTGAAACGTGGTCGCTCGGGCAGCGCGGCAGAGAGCCGGGCGGCAATGGTATCGGGAACGCGATAGCCGAGGTTCTGCACCAGCGACTGTTCAAAGGTTTCAGCGTATTCGTCAAACAGACCACGCACATAATCTTCGGGCGCGCTCGCGGGTGTATCGCCGCTGAGGACGGCCATGAAATGGCGGGCGTGCCCGTCCGAGGGATCAATTTTCAGGCAGGCGGCATATGCGGCTATGGCGCCCTGATGGTCGCCACTTTGCAAGAGGGCTTCTGCCAATCGGTTATGGGCCTTGGGGTTCTCGGGCGATAGGGCCGTAGCACGTTGAAACGCCTCGCAGGCCTTTTCATATTGCTCGTGCAACAGCCACAGACGGCCCACATTTGAATAGAGCTCCGGGCTGTCCGGGTTCACCTTTGCGGCCCGCTGGAAACGTTCCAAGGCCGCTTCGACGGTGTCGGTCTGGATCATCAATGCGCCGGATGCGATCAGCAGTTCAGGATCCCAGGGCTCCAGTGCAAGTGCGGCATTCAGTTCCTTTAGGGCGGCCTCGTGATCCCCTATTTGGCGCAGATAAGTGATCAGTCTTTTTCGTTTGGGCATGTCATCAGGCGCCAGCGCAACGGCGGCACGGGCCGCATGCAGCGCCTGATGCGGGTCATCTGCGGCGGCGAATGCACTGGCGAGGCTGTTCTGGATTTCTCCGTTGTCCGGCATCAGGTCAGCAGCGATCTGAAAGGCGGCAATTGCGGCTTGCGGATCGTTGTTCTTCACCAGAACATTGCCCAGGTTGTGGTGCGCAAAAGCATAGTCCGGATTGGTCAGGACAAGGGCGCGCAACACGGCAATACCACCCTCGCTATCACCGCTTTCGGCCAGCGCCGTTCCTAGAAGGTTCTGTGCGACCGCATTGTCTGGTTCCAGAGTAAGAAGGTCGTTGCACGCGCTGATAACCCGATTGAACTGCCCCTTCCCCATCATGGTGACAATGGTCTTCAGGCGGTTGCTATCTGGCATTTTGGGACCTTTTGGGGCTTTGGCGTTGTATTCCCGTCACGACACGGTTCGGTCAATTAATGTTCGCAGCTAAGTACGTTGACGTATGATGGGTATATCTACAGAGCTATTTCGGATCAAAGGAGAATTGTTATGAAACTCAGGCCGTTATTTCTGGCAACCACAGCGATTACCTGTGTGGGCCTTCCGGCATTTGCCAACGATGCGGACATCTGGGCCGGATTTTATGGCGGCCTTGGACTGGTCGTGACCGCGACTGGCGAGATCGAAGAGCAGGGCAATTGGTACGATATGGACAGCCGGCCTGATCAGCCTTTTGAATTGTTCGGTGGTTACAACTGGGTCTCCAACCAGATGGTCTATGGCCTCGAACTCGCTGGTGGGTCCAGTAAGTACTGGGAAGAAGACTCTCCGGATTACGGTCTGGAAGACGTGATTGATATCCGCGCGCGTGCTGGTGTCGCCAAGGGCAAGTGGTTGTACTATGGCTTTGTGGCTGCCAGCTTTGCCGAGTATTATAATGGCGCTCCCGACACAAAGGCGAGCACAGACGGCTTTGGTTTGGGTGTAGGGGCCTCTTATGCCGTGACCGATAATATCTTTATCGGTGGTGAAATCGCCCACCGGAAACTGAGCGCCAACGAAGACCTGTCGAACACGAAAAAGGGTAAAGACGGCTGGAATGACAATGGTGGCAAGTTCACCACGCTGTCAGTCAGGGTCGGTTACCTGTTCTGATAAGGCAGGCTGTTTAGGGGCCGGTGGCAAGACCAGCGGCCTCCCCATCCTTTCCTCTGCGGTTGTCAGCCCGAGGGAGAAAGGCCCAGCCTATCGCCCCTGCCACAGATCGAATGCTTTGCGCATCACCGTCGGCAGATCGGTGGGTTTGAACGCATGGCGCGAGATCAGCTCGTGATTGTCGGGCGGATTATGCCCTTTGGGCAGATCGGCATGCATCACCTGCAGGATCAGGTGGAAATGGGTGAAGGTATGGCGCACCTCTCCTGCCAGCAGCTGCCAGTTGGCCTCAAACGGGGGCATCGGGGTCGCGGTGTCTCCCCATTCGGCACCTGGCCAGCCCAGCATGCCGCCCAACAGCCCCTTTTCGGGACGCCGTTCCAACAGCCAGGTGCCGTCACTTGCGCGGGCAAGATAGACGATACCAAGTCGCGTGGGCTTGGGCTTCTTGGGGGTTTTCTTTGGCAGGTCTTGTGCAGTGCCTGCGCGCCGCGCTGCGCAGGGATCACGCCAGGGGCAGATACCGCAGGCCGGGTTTTTCGGCGTGCAGATCGTGGCCCCCAGATCCATCACCGCCTGGGCATAACAGCCAGGGCGGTTCTGTGGTGTCAGCGCGGCGGCTTCGGCTTTGAGTGCCGGTTTTGAGCCGGGCAGCGGGTCGTGAATGTCATGCAGCCGCGCCATCACCCGCTCCACATTGCCATCCAGCACTGTTTCCGGCTGATCAAAGGCGATCGAGGCAATTGCCGCTGCCGTATAGGGTCCGATGCCCGGCAGCGTGAGCAGCCCCTCATAGTGTTCGGGAAAGCGGCCGTCGTGTTCCGCGGTCACCACGCGGGCACATTTCAGCAGGTTGCGGGCGCGGGCGTAATAGCCAAGGCCGGCCCATTCCCCCATGACATCGGCGTCTTGAGCGGCCGCCAGATCCTCGACCCGTGGCCAGCGGGCGGTAAAACGCTGGAAATAGTCTTTTACCGCAGCGACGGTTGTCTGCTGCAGCATCACCTCGCTCAGCCAGACACGGTAGGGATCAGGGCGGATGCCGAGGGCGCGGTCGGCCGGACCGGTGCGCCAGGGCATGTCGCGTGCATGCTGATCGTACCAGGCGAGAATCTCGATGCTGAGGCCCGCCGGGGTGCTGTCCAAATCACGCATTCTTTATTCCCTGTTTTTTCGGTTTCACTGGCGCCTGCCTCTGCGCTCTTTACAATAGGGGCAGCAGTCACGCAAAACCAAGGTCATGGCAAACAGGCGCTCTTCTACACGCGGGTTCAAACGCACCGGTTCACTGCTTTCGGATAAGATCCGCAAGGCAGGCGAAAGCCGTGGCTTTGCCGTCACCCGCCTGCTGACCCACTGGCCGGAAATTGCCGGCGCTGAGATTGCTGCCATCGCCCGTCCGGTCAAAGTAGGCTACGGGCGTGGTGGCTTTGGTGCCAGCCTGACGGTGCTGACCACCGGTGCCCACGCGCCGATGCTGGAGATGCAGAAAGAAGGCCTGCGCAGCAAGGTGAACGCGGTCTATGGCTATAACGCGATCAGCCGCATCCATATCACCCAGACCGCACCAACCGGGTTTGCCGAAGGGCAGGCCGATTTTCGCTATGCACCAAAGGTACAGGCGCCGATTATACCTGACCCGCAGGCCACCGCTGCGGCGGAACAGGCGGCGGGCGACGTAAAAGATGATAGCCTCCGCGCCGCGCTGGAGCGGCTGGGGCAAAATGTTCTGAGCAAAAAGAAAACACAAGAAACCCAAAGAAAGGGCTGGAAATGACCCGTCTGATGTCCGGCGTTTGCGCCGCAATCGCCATCGCTGCAGGCAGCTATGCACTGATGGGGCCGCGCGCCCCCGGCGCGGTGCCCGCGCTGCCTCTGATCTCTGCTGCCAACGCCGAGGAAGTGGCCGAGATCGACACCTCAACCATCGTAGAAATGGTGCAGGGTGCAGAAGATGCGCCGATCACGCTGATCGAATATGCGTCCTACACTTGTCCGCATTGCGCCAGCTTCCACAATGACACCTACAAGCAGCTGAAGGCCGATTACATCGATACCGGCAAGGTGAAATTCATCTACCGCGAAGTCTATTTCGACCGGTACGGTCTGTGGGCATCGATGATTGCACGCTGTGCGGGCCCGGAAAAGTTTTTTGGTATCAGCGACCTTGTCTACAAAGGCCAGTCTGAGTGGACCAAGGCGGGTGGTCCGGCTGAGATCGTCGGCGAGCTGAGCAAGATCGGCAGCATCGCCGGTATCGGCAAGGACACTCTGGATGCCTGCCTGCAGGACGGCACCAAGGCGCAGACCCTGGTGGCCTGGTATCAGGAAAATGCCGAAGAACACGGCATTCAGTCCACTCCGTCGTTCATCCTGAACGGCGAACTGGTGAGCAACCAGTCCTACGCCGACTTCAAGAAACTGCTGGATGCTGAACTGGAAGGCTGATCTTTTGGGTCGCCGCTAAGACAATTGCCCGCCCGCCCAGATATCTGGGTGGGCGGTTCGCGTTCTAGCGCAGGTATTTTCCGCTGACAAAGCCCTCAGCGCCGTCCGGCGCCCGCACTTTGTACCAGATTGCATTGGCATTCAGGCATTGTTTGAGCGCACTGATATCGTCTTCGGTGGCATTGCCGTAGCCGTCCCCGACCGTTTTGCAGATCGGGCCGCAGTTGGGCGGATTATCAGGGTTATTGTTCAGGAAGGCACCCTTTTCGGTCACTTCCAGCATCAGATGTCGACCCGCAGTGCCGACAACTTCTGCATCGAAACCGGGTCGTTCCCGCAGGTTCACAAATTCGCTGACATTAACGACAGACACCTTGGTGTCCTTGGCCAACAGGCATTGGCTAGGATCGCTACGGCCCCAGGCCTTGTTCAGCTCACCTGCTTCCGCAGAGATTGCAGCCATCTGGGCAGGCACCTGTTTCAGTTTCAGGGCAGAGGGGAGGATGACCTCTGGGCGGAACCCCCGGAGATTGTCCTGCTCATTTTCTGTCAAAGAGCAAAACTCCTCATTCGCCCCGCAGATATGGACCCAGTCACCTTCTTCCGAGTACTGCGCCGCATTCTGGCTGTAGTCCACGACGCAGGGGATTACGGAATGCAGGTTGGCACGGGAGTACACCTGGAACATCGGGTCAACCGTATCGCTGCGGGGTTTGCCGATCCGCGCGTTCCAGAATGCTTCGTAGGGGCTGCTCAGGTGGCCGGTTCCCGAAGACTCCAGCCCCATTGTCCAGTTGATGGCATTGTCACAGGCGGTTTGTGCGTCGCGCAGGCTAATCTCCTTAGGGATCTCAAAACCGGTCAGGGCGATGTCCCAGCGGCCGGCTTTGTCGATGGTGTCGATAAAGTAGAAATCCTGCCCGTGATGGGAAAACATTTGCTCCATCAGGCCGATATTGATCATCGGGCCAGTGCTACGGCGTACCGAACGGCTGGCCAGCTGGGTGAACAACAGGGTGGCGTCGATGGCAATCTCAAAGGACTTTTCCAGCTCGCGGGCACTGTAGCCGTCTCGGTCCGGAGCTGAAAAGGCCGGGCGGTGAAAGCCCAGCGTGCCGTTCACATGCAGTTTACGATCGACAATGTTGTAATCGGCGTAATCCTCGGTTCCCATCATGAAAATGATCGAACAGGCCGACAGGCACTGGGCGTCGTCGTCGACAACCGTGCCGTATTGGTTGTCAAAGAAGTACTCCGCCAGCTGGATCGCCTCGGGCAGGCTGCCGCCGGGGCTGTTGAGGCAAACGGCCCGGTTGGGGATGAAATAATGCCCGTCATCATTGACGCCATCCTGCGGTCGGTTTTCCGCAAGTGCTGCCGAGATGCGCGCGAAGTCACCTGTCTCGATCACCCCTTCAAGAGCCGCGAAACAGGCGGGGTTGTCCACCTGCCGCAGGCTGGCAGCTGCTGCCGGCAGCGCTGAAAATAGGGTGATAATAAAGATGAAAACGCGCATGCTGGACTCCGCACAAAGGCTTGATTGCCCACAGATTAGCGCGGTCTGACCTGTCTGCGCACCCCGGTTCATCGGATTGCGCAGAACCTGTGGCGCTTGTGTCTGATGCTGGTTTCGCCCGGCGTCAACCTGCCTGTTGCGCCGCACGCCGGGCCAGTTTTGCCGCCAGGTTCATACCCACACCGGGCCGCGTCCAGGGGCAGGCCGCGATGCAGATCGCACAGCCCGAGGTTTCGGCAAAGAAGGGGATGCATTTGTCGAAATCGACATACCAGCGGTCCACGCCGCGCACGGTTTGTTTGTCCGGGCTGATGGCAAAGGGCGGGCAGGCGTCTTCGCAGATCCGGCAGTTGGCGCAGAACCCGTCGACACCGAATTCACGCTTTGGGGTGTGGGCAAAGGGGGCATCGGTCAGCACCGCACCAAGGCGAAAGCCTGATCCGAATTCCTTATTGATCAGAGATCCGTGTTTGCCCAACTCGCCAAAGCCGCATTCCAGTGCAGGTGGGATCATCAGGATCTTGCCCACCATCGGGCCGGTCACCGGATCTGCGTCCCAGCCCTGTTGGCGAAGCCATCCGGCGACCTTTTTGGCGGCCTCCGCTGCGCGGCAGTACTGATAGGTGACCTCGATGCCGCCGCGCGTTTCGGGCACATGTTTCAGCTCTTCATAGTCATGCTGCACGCCTAGCATGATGACAGTGCCAAATTCGGTTTCCTGATGCTCAAAGACCCAGTGTGGCTGCATCCCGGTGACGCCGGTCATCTCGCAATCACCGCTTTCGATGAATTGGTTCAGCGCTGCGGTCCAGTCTTCGGGGCTACGCTGGGCAGGTTCGGGTGCAACATCGGGGAGCGGGGCCGCAAGGATTTCGGCCCGCCGTGCCCGGTGCTCCATCAGTACCGGATCCTTGGGTTCATGATTGTAGAACCAGCGCTGCATGTCGCCAAATTCGATGTCATCCGGGTTCGGCGCCCACCAGACCATCGACGGGCGGCGGATGTCGCCCTCTCCCAGCCCGTTGATGGAATTGCCTGTGACCTCGGGGCAGCAGGCGAGCATCTCGGGATCAGGGGTGAAGGGGCGGTAGGGGTTTGGCTTCGGCATGGTGGAAGCCTAAAATATTTAGATGAATAATCAAGCAACTTGAGGTGGCGAATTTCGCCGCATTGCAGCGTGGACCAGAATGGAATCCGCGGTTGCCTCGGCCTAGGGCGGCGGTGGAGCGACGGATTTCAGCCGATCCTTCAGAGCCTCATCGTTCTCGACCTGCAGCCGCACCGGCAGGGTGATCACCTTGGAACGGAAAGAGGCAGGCAGGCGGACCGCGTCTTTTTCGGTGGTCACCAGCTGGGCGTTGCGCAACTTGGCCTCTTGTTCCAGCCGGGTCATCAGTGTTGCGGTCAGTGGCTGGTGATCGTCCAGTGCTTCGGCCCGGATCAGATCGACCCCGAGGCTGCGCAGGGTGGCAAAGAACTTGGCAGGATGGCCGATGCCGGCAAAGGCCAGAACGCGCGTTCCGGCCCAGGGCATGCCGGTCTGGAGGGGTTCCAGCGCGCCAGTGAAATGGGGCAGGGATTGCAGCTGAGCTGACCATTGTGCGGCAAAGGCGGATTGCGCGTCAGGGCGGCCGAGCGACAGCACCAGATCAGCGCGCGCCAGACCCTGTGGCACCGGTTCGCGCAGAGGGCCTGCAGGCAGGCAGCGCCCGTTGCCAAAGCCACGGGCCGCATCGACCACAATGACCGACAGATCCTTGGCCACAGCCGGGTTTTGGTGACCGTCGTCCAGCAGGATCACAGTGGCGCCGGCCTCCGCCGCTGCCATGGCGCCTGCGGCGCGGTCCTTGGCGACCCAGACCTCTCCGAAGGCGGCCAGAAGCAGGGGTTCGTCGCCGGTCTGGGCGGCCTTGTGACGCGCGGGATCAACGGCAACCGGGCCTTCCAGCGTGCCGCCATAGCCACGGGTCACCACATGCGGTTCGTGGCCCATACGGCGCAGCGTTTCGAGCAGCCAGATCACGGTCGGCGTCTTGCCGGTGCCACCGGCGTTGATATTGCCAACGCAGATGACCGGCACCCCCGGAACCACCGGAGCGCCCGTGGCAATCCGCCGGGCGGTGGCGCGGCCATAGATCCAGCCAAGCGGCGCCAGCAGAGCCGCGCGCAGATCAAAGGCTGAGGGTGCCTTGTTCCAGAATTCAAACGGCCGCATTGCTTCCCTCGCGCAGGTCCAGGAGGTCCTGAATGCGCTCCATCAGCTGATCTGTCAAATGGGCGCCTTCGGTCACCACCTGCCAGCCCGCCAACGCGGCCTCGGCGGCAGCATCGGGCGCGGCAAGCCGGATTACCCCTTCGGCCAGCTCCTTGGTTGTGGCGATGGCAGTCGCCGCGCCGGCCTCCGTCAGCCGATGATAGACCAGCTTGTGGTTATCAATGCAGGCACCGTGCAGAATGGCCGATCCAAGGGCTGCGGCATCCAGTGGGTTTTGCCCGCCGGTACCGGGCAGCAGCGTGCCGGCCATCAACGTCACCGGCGCGGCGCGCAGCCACAGGCCCAGATCCTCGGCCGAGGTCAGCAGAACCTGCGTGTTGTCATGAAAGTCCTCTCCGGCATCCCAGTCGCACAGTCGCAGACCCGCGGCCTCTACCTCGGCGCGGGTGTCGGCCACCATTTCGGGGTGCTCGCAGGTGATGACCAGAAGCATCCGGTGCAGACGGCGCAGGGCCCGGCGATGGGCGGCAAGGATCATCGGGATCTCGTCGGTTTCGGCATGCGCGGCAAGCCAGAGCGGGCGGCTGCCGAGGTCTTGGTGGACGCGGTCCAGTTCATCTTCATTACACAGCGGCGGCGTCGCCGAAATTCTGAGCCGCGTGGTCAGGACGACTTTGTCGGCAGCGACACCAGCCTTCTTCAAGGTTTCGGCAGTCACTTCTGAGGGTGTCAGAATGGCGGCAAAGGTCTCCATCAGGCGGCGGCTTTGATCCGGCAGCCAGCGGCGCCTGCGTTCCGGTAGTTCTTCGGGATCAATATCAACCAACAGGGCTGGGATGCCCTGCTCGCGGCATTGTTTCAGCAGCGCAGGTCGCAGGTCTCCACCGCTCCACAGGCAGAGATCGGGGCGCCAATGGTCCAGAAAGCTGCGCACGGCGGTTGGCTGGTCCGGGGGCAATAGCCCGGCCGAAAAGCAGCATTCCTGCGGGGGTGACATCTGGTTGACCGGCTCTTCAGTGGTGATCATCACGGTCAGATCAGGCCGCTGCGCCCGCAACCTCTGGCCGATATCACAAAGCGCTACATAGCGTTCCGCCGTGGTCGCGTGGACCCAGAGAACCTCGCCTTCGGGCCGCGGCTGCGTTGGTACCGGCCCACCGGTAGGCGCACGCCACGACCTTACCCGCCGTCCTGGGCGAAGCCCGGCAAGACGGCTCAAGTTGCGGCGCCCGGTTGGGAGCCGCCATGGGCAGGAAACAGACCGGTGGGAGCAGGGAAGAGGTGCATATCAGAAAAGCTGCAAGGCAAGGATTGTCAGAGGCTAAGGCACCCTACGGGATTGCGGGCCGGGGTCAAGGTGACGGGCAGGGGCGGATCAGCCGGCCGACCGTCGGGTGTCTGGCGGGGCAAGTGCCGCCAGCAAAGCCGAGTGAAGCTCGGCGCCGCCGGCAATGACGCCATTGAGTGCCGGATGAGGATTGTTGAACCTGAGCGGCAGGCCGGCCCGGTCGCTGCAGGTGCCGCCCGCCTCGCGGATGATCAGATCGCCGGCCGCAATATCCCATTCCCAGCTGTCGCGCAGGGTCAGCATGGCGTCAAACCGGGCTTCGGCCACGGTCGCCATCCGGTAGGCCAGTGACGGACGGTGACTGCGCTTGAACGCGGGCGCTGTGCCACTGCGCCAATGGGCCCCGGCGAGGTTCGGCTTGGCGGCCAGAACCTCGGCGTTGGTCAGATCATCAGTGGCGGACACCCGGATGGGGGCGTCGTTGCATCTGGCACCCATGCCTTTGGCGGCGGTATACATCAGATTGCGTTGCGGCAGGTAGATCACTGCTGCGGTGACCTCTCCCTCGTCGGCAATGGCCAGCGAATGCGCCCATGTGGTGGAGCCCTCAGCAAAGCTGCGGGTGCCGTCGATCGGATCAATGATGAATGTGCAGCGGCGCGACTGGCGTTCCGCAGTGTCCTCGGTTTCTTCTGACAGCCAGCCATAGTCGGGGCGCGCGGCGGGCAGCATGGTTTCCAGCATCGCGTTCACCGCCAGATCCGCCTCGGTCACCGGGCCGCCACCGCCGGGTTTTTCCCAGCGTCTGGCCTCGGGACCGGTGAAGGTCAGGGCGATCTCGCCCGCCTTTTGCGCCGCCTCGATCAGCAGAGAGAGATCAGCTGCCGGCAAGGGTCATCCCTTCGATCAGGATCGAGGGCACAACGCGCGATAGGTGGGTGCGCGCGTCATTGGCGGGCTGAATGCGCGGCAGCATGTCCAGAAGGTTGCCAGCAATGGTGCACTCATTGACCGGATAGGCGATCTCACCGTTTTCAATCCAGAAACCAGATGCGCCGCGCGAATAGTCCCCGGTGTTGGGATTGATGGTGGAGCCGATCATCGAGGTGACCAGCAGCCCGGTGCCCATGTCGCGGATCAGGTTTTCACGGCTGACGTCGCCTTGGGTCAGTTCGATGTTCCAGTTGGCTGGGGATGGGATCGATCCGGCGCCACGCGCTGCATTGCCGGTGCTTTCCAGCCCCAGTTTGCGGGCCGAGGCCAGATCCAGTGTCCAGCCGGTCAACACGCCGTTCTCGATGATGGCGCGGCGGCGGGTCGCGATACCCTCACCGTCAAAGGGGCGTGAACCTGCAAGGCGGGGGCGGTAGGGATCTTCGATCACCGACAGATGGGCAGGCAGTATCTGCTGGCCCAGACTGTCTTTCAGCCAAGAGGACCCCCGCGCGATCGATGCGCCATTGGCAGCCCCCAGAAGGTGGCCCAGCAAGGAGCCGGAGATGCGTTCATCAAACAGCACCGGATAGCTGCCGGTCGCGGGCTTGCGCGCCCCGTGGCGGGCCACGGCGCGCTCCCCTGCGCTGCGGCCGATTTCCTCGGCGCTGCGCAGGTCGGCCTGCATGGTCCGGCTGTCGCCGTCATAGTCGCGCTCCATCCCGGTGCCGATGCCGGCAATGCCAACACAGGAGACCGACCGGCTGGTGCGCCCGTAGCCGCCGGAAAATCCGTTGCTGGCGGCAATATGCACGCGCGAGCGGCCAAAGCCCGCCGCGGCGGATTGCACCTGGGTGATACCGTCGATGGCGGCGCAGGCGGCCTCGGCTTCCAATGCGTCGACCTGCAGCGCGGCGGGTGCCGGTTCGGGCGTACTGTCCTCCAGTTCCAGTGCTGCAATGTCCCAGCCGCTGGCCAGCTGGCTGGGGTCAGCCAGCCCCGCGTAGGGATCTTCGGGGGCTTCACGGGCCATGGCCACGGCCCGTTCGGCCATGGCTGCCAGTGTTTCTGGACGCATGTCCGAGGCCGACACGATCGCCTGCCGCTTACCGACAAAGACCCGCAGCCCCAGATCGGTGCCTTCCGACCGTTCAGCATGTTCCAGCGCCCCTTCGCGCACTTCGATGGACACCGAGGTGCCCTCGGCGACCAGCGTATCGGCAGCATCGGCGCCAGCGGATTTCGCTGCGGCGATCAGGGCATGGCAGAGCTCTTCTGGGGACTGGGTCATAGGCACCTTCTGAAAATGATCTGTTCCAGAGCTAGCCAGAGCGGCGCCGCGCCGCAAGGGCAGGGCAGAAATAAGGTCAGGATTGTGCACCCCGGCGCATGGTATGATGGGGCTTTGCGGGCGTGTCCAACTTGCATGCAGGGCACCGCTATTTCCAATGTCGCCGCGAAGGCAGTAGCTTGGACGGACAGAAGGGGATCAGAAATTGTCTTCCAACGGAATTGCGCAACACACATCAAAAACAGAGACCGCCCGTCAACAGCGGGTGCAACAGCGCAACAAGGCGATTTTCGCAGCCGAGGAGCGTGACGGAATGGTGCTTGCCGCCAAGGCACGCACGGCGGCGTTGTTGATTATTCTCGTGTGGTCGGCCGTAGACTCACAGCGATACGGTTGGGCGCATGTTGTCGATCTGCTGCAAGTGGGGATCTTTGCGGTTCTAGGTTTGCTTCAGATTCTATGTGCCAGACATCGGATAGGTGAGCCGGGTTTGAAGTATCTGTTCATCGCCGTGGACTGTTGCCTGCTGGCGGTTGTCTTCACGGTTCCCAACCCATTCAATGACTTTCCAACGCCGCCCGCCGTGGCAATGGACAGCAGCCTGTTCACCTATTTCTTCCTGTTTCTCATGCAGGCGACCTTCAGTTTTCGGCCAAGTCTGGTTCTGTGGTGCGGGTTTTGGATCGTCGTGGCGCGTACAGGAATGCTGATGTGGTTTGTCTCTTTGCCGCAGGTCTATACGAACCTGGACCCGGCGTATCGCACGGCAGAGGCGGCATTGGCGGCACGGGCGGATTCCAATTTCTTGTTCCTTGGCTTTTTTGCCACTGAAATGCTGGCATGTCTGACCGTGACCGGTGGTCTTGCCGTTGTCGTCTGGCGCTCGAGAAAACTGGTGGAAAGCCGCACTGTCGCGGAACTCTCTCGTGCCAGTCTGGCGCGGTATTTCTCTCCCAATGTGGTGGATCGGCTGAGCGGCGCCGGTGGGATACCCGGAACCGGGCGCGAACAGAACGTGGCAGTGCTGTTTGCCGATATCGTTGGGTTCACGTCATTGTGCGAGAAAGAGCCGCCGGCGGGGGTGATCGCCCTCCTGCGGGACTATCACGGACGGCTTGGTCAGGCGGTGTTCGACAACGGCGGAACGCTGGACAAGTACATTGGTGATGGTTTGATGGCGACTTTTGGCACACCGGAGCCGGGGGCGCAGGATGCCGCCAATGCTTTGAAATGCGCGCTGGATATGATTGCGGCGCTAAACAAATGGAACGCGGAACGGGCAGAGCGGGGAGCGGTGCCGGTATCCGTGGGCATCGGCATTCACTACGGGACAGTTATTGCAGGCGATATCGGCAATGAAAGCCGTCTGGAGTACAGCGTCATTGGCGACACGGTGAATATTGCCAGCAGGCTTGAGCAGCTAACCCGCACGCTGGGCACGCCAATGGCAGTTAGCAGCGTATTGGTGGATGAAATCAACAAGGCCGGGCAGTCAGGGCGAGCGTTGTCCGCCGGTCTGGAGGATTTTGGCGAGCACAGGGTCAAGGGCCGAAAAGCGCCTGTGCGAATCTGGGGTCTGCCCAAGCAGCATTCGGTCTGACCAAAAAAGAAGGCCGCACAGGGCGGCCTTCTTCAATGACTGGAAACGGCGCTTATTTGATGCGCTGACCATTGGCCAGGATCTGGCCGTCTTCGGTGAATTTGATCTCCGAATTCAGCGTGTCCTCACCGTCGCCCGGCACACCGAACATGCCCATCATCATCCGTGCGCCCATGGCGTCCTGCTCGGCCAGCAGACCCATTTTGATCAGCCCGTCGATCAGACCATTGGCGCCCTTCAGGGTCAGGTTGATGGCACCAGCAGGGGCGGGCAGGCCATCATAGGTCGCCAGATCGGCATTGTTGAAAGTGAAGTCACCGGTGCCTGTCAGCTCGGTCCCGGCGGCAGAGACCAGCAGCTCGCGGATGGTGAGCGCGTTCAGCTCACCCGGCATGACCTCGCCGTCTTCAACTTTTTCCAGTTCGTCTTCGTCGAAGATATTCACCAGAACCTTTGCCTTGCCGGCCATGTCCAGAACAATGCTGGCCGGGTCACGCGGCAGAACGCCGGTTGGATCAACCATCCCCCACAGCATGTCCGGCACAGCAAAGTCGCGCAGGGTCACGCCCATGGCAAAGTCCTGCTCGTCTGCGGATTGTGCCAGCGGGAAGGCGAGGTTGAAACCGGCCTCGGCCATGCTCAGCGACAGCGGGAAGGGCAGATCCGAACTGGTGACGCTGATGTTTGTCTGGTTTTGCAGCAGGGCGTAGGAAAAACCGCCATCTTTCAGCGCAACATCAAAAGAGCCGCCCTGCGAAGAGGATTCAAAGCCAAAGCTTTCGCCGTCACCGCTACCCGAGGCAGAGGACTGGCCGCCGGTATAGGCGAACCGGGCCGAACCACCCAGTGCAGAGGTGAACAGCGAGGCTGCATTGCTGGCGTCAAAATCTTCCGGGATTGTGCTGGTGCCTTCGTACGTCATCCCCTGCAAGCTGCCGTTCAGCTGGCCGTTGTCACTGCCTTCGGGATCCGCAAACTGCGCTTGGTAGGACAGGCTGTCGGCGCTCATGCTCTGATCGTAGCCGCGCGTGGTACCGGTGCGCATGATCGACTTGCTGTTGAGATTGGCAAATTCAACCTTGGCATCCAGAACGCCTGCGGGCATTTCTTCACCGTCCATGCTGACGCGGTCCAGATTGATGCCCAAGGATTGAGTGGCGTAATCATAAGTCATTTCCGACGCATCGCCGGAAACCATCATCGGGCTGCCGTCATGGCTGACCAGAACCTGAATTTTCAGAGTGCCATCAACGTCATCCCCGGTGACAATCGCGTTCACCGGCATATTGGCCGGCAGTTGTACGCTGACCGTGCCATCGCCGTTCTCGCTGAAGCTCAGATCGCCCATGGTCATTGTAAGACTGCCGTCTTCTTCGGGCAGCGGCATTTCCATGGTCAGGCCGCTCAGAGTTAGAGTGGCGCCAGACCGGTCTTCGGTTGCGGTGACGGAATATCCGGTGCTGGACAAATAGGCCTTCCAGTCGGCCCAGACTTCGTCCGCTGTAAGGTCGGCAAATGCGCTTTGGGAGGAGAAAACAAGAAATAGGGCGGCGGCACTACCGCGCGCAAATGAAACTGACATCAGGGAACCTTTCTCGATGATCTATTGGGCCTATGGTCCGGGCTTGGCTATGGTGCGTCAAGGGGGCATGACTGGGAACAGTTCCCCGTAGGTTAACCGCCGGTATATGTGACAGGAAAATGGAGAGGCTTCAGATGGATATCAAGGGTAAGACGGTGATGATCACCGGTGCGAGCCGCGGCATAGGGGCAGAAGCTGTCCGGCTGTTCGCGGCAGCTGGTGCCAATGTGGCAGCTGTGGCGCGCAGTGCCGCCAGTCTGGAAGCGCTGTTGGAGGACTGCGACGGGCCATGCGCGGCCTTTGCTCTGGATGTGGCTGACTACAGCGCGGTTGAGGCGGCAGTCCAGCAATGTGTGCGTCAGTTTGGCGGTCTGGATATCCTGATCAACAACGCCGGCGTCATCGAGCCAATCTCGCATCTGTCGGCTGTTGACCCTGATGACTGGGGCAAGGTGATCGACATCAACCTCAAAGGCGTCTTCAACGGCATGCGGGCGGCTGTCCCGGCGATGAAGGCCAGCGGCGGTGGCACGGTGCTGACCGTCAGCTCTGGCGCGGCGCATGGCCCGGTCGAGGCCTGGAGCGCCTATTGCGCCTCCAAGGCGGGCGCGGCGATGCTAACCTCCTGTCTGGACAAGGAAGAGCGCGGCAATGGCATTCGCGCCTTGGGCCTGTCTCCGGGCACAGTCGCGACCCAGATGCAGAAAGAGATTAAGGCGAGCGGCATCAACCCGGTGAGCCAGCTGGCCTGGGAGGATCACGTGCCCGCCGACTGGCCCGCACGCGCCCTGATGTGGATGTGTTCGGATGATGCGGATGACTACGTCGGCACCGAGATTTCACTGCGTGATGAGACCATCCGCCAGCGGGTCGGGCTTATATGATCGATCTGAAGAAAGAAGAGGGCGGACTATGGGTGGTGACCCTGAACCGCCCTGAAAAGGCCAATTCACTGACTGCGGCCATGCTGACGGAACTGGCAGAGATCGCTGAAGGCGCTCAGGCCGCGCGTGGGTTGATCCTGACCGGAACGGGCAAGGTCTTCAGCGCCGGCGCCGATCTGGACGAGGCCCGCGCCGGGCTGGCGGTGTCGCCCCTGTGGGAGCGTCTGTCGGCGGCGATTGCAGCGCTGCCCTGCCTGAAGGTGGCGGCACTGAACGGCACATTGGCGGGGGGCGCCAACGGCATGGCGCTGGCCTGCGACATCAGAATCGCAGTGCCATCGGCCAAGTTCTTTTATCCGGTGATGAAGCTGGGCTATTTGCCACAGCCCTCTGATCCGGTCCGCATGAAAGCGCTGATCGGCCCCGCACGAACCAAGATGATTCTCGCCTCCGGTCAGAAAATCACGGCACAGACGGCCTATGACTACGGGTTGGTGGACCGCATTGTCGCGCCCGAAGCCCTGCTGGAAACCGCACGCAGCCTGCTGGTGGACCCGCTGGATGCTAGGCCCGAGATCGCATCCGGCATTCTGGAGATGTGCAAATGAAGCGCCTCTCCGGGGTCAGGCTGCAGGTCGCTGATCCCGGTGCATTGGCTGATTTCTATGTCCACACCCTTGGCATGGTGGCGCGCCGCGAGGGTGAGTGCTGGCGGGTTGGCTATGAGGGGGGTGATGCTGATCTGTTGCTTTTTGGTGGCGGCCAGCCAAATGAACCGGCCCGCGATCATCGCTATTGGAAGATTGGCATCTGCCTGCTCAATTTGGATCTGGCCTGTGAACAGCTGCGCGCGGCGGGCGTGGCGGTATCCGACCCGCAGCAGTTTTTCGACATCGGCTATATGGCGCATCTGACCGATCCGGAGGGTTTTGCGATCGAGCTGCTGCAGCATGATTTCGAAGGCAACAGGGCAGCGGAACTGGGCGATCCGCAGCAGCCATTGGGCGGCGGCGCCCATGTCGGTCAGATCACCCTGCGCAGCAATGATATCGCGGCTGAAATCATGCAGTATGAAGCCTTGGGCATGCGTTTGATGTCGGTGCAGGACGTGTCGCAGCTGGGGTTTGATCTGTATTTTCTGGGCTTTAGCGACGAAGCCCTCCCCGATCCTGATCCGCGTGTGGTTGCCAATCGCGAGTGGCTGTGGCGGCGCCCCTACTCTTTGCTGGAGTTTCAGCATCTTCCCAGCGCCAGCCTGCGCGACCATCCCGCCTATTTGGGTTTGGAGATTGCTGACAATTCGCCCTGAACCCTGAACCCTGAGCCCTGGGCCGCCGCTATGTGCAAAGCGCGGGGCCGGTTCACCTTCGGAAAAAGTGGTGTGCGCCGCGCGGTGGCAAAAACAGTACTGCAAAACTGTGGGGCTGCCCTTGCCTCCTTTCCGTTTTGGGATCAGATGGTGCAGGCTTTGCGGCACCCCAATGGGGCGTGATCGCAGTCAAAGAGGGCAAATCGGGCCGCTCATGCGGCTGTGACGCCGCAACGGGCAGCCTGCGCAGGGGATCGCAATGACAGAGCATAGAACAGCAGTTGTGATCGGGGCCGGACCGGCCGGCCTGATGGCCGCCTCAGAGCTGGCCCGCGCTGGGCATGATGTTCTGGTCACCGAGGCCAAGCCGTCGGTTGCGCGCAAACTGCTGATGGCCGGCAAATCGGGGCTGAACCTGACCAAGGACGAGCCCGTCGATCAGTTGATAACCTCCTATGGTGCGGCAGCAGAGTGGCTGGCGCCCATTGTCGGCGCTTTCGACGCCGAGGCCATACAGGATTGGGCGCGTGGGCTGGGGCAGGATTTGTTCACCGGCTCAACGGGGCGGGTGTTTCCCAAAGTGATGAAAGCGTCTCCGCTGGTGCGGGCCTGGTTGGGTGAATTGTCCACACAAGGCGTAGAGATTCGCACCCGCTGGCGCTGGACCGGCTGGGATGCGGATGCGCTGGCGTTTCAGACCCCAGGTGGTGCGCAGAAGGTCATGGCCGATGTAACGGTTCTGGCGCTGGGGGGCGCAAGCTGGGCACGGCTGGGGTCAGACGCGGCCTGGGTGCCCTGGCTGGAGGCGGCCGGCGCTGAGATCGCGCCGCTGCAACCGGCCAATGCGGGGCTACAGGTGGATTGGTCACAGCATATGGCGCAGCACTTTGGCCAGCCCATCAAAGGGGTCCGCTGGCAGGCCGGTGCGCTCACCTCGCGCGGCGAGGCGGTGATTTCACAGCGCGGGCTGGAAGGCGGCGGGATCTATTCCATCTCGGCCGCGGTGCGTGACGGTGCGGAGTTGATTGCAGACCTGCTGCCGGACCTCAGCAATGAAGAGGTAATTGGCCGCCTGTCGCGCCCGCGCGGCAAGGCAAGCTGGGCCAACCACCTGCGCAAGAGCCTCAAACTGGGGGCCGCCCGCATGGCGCTGTTGCAGGAATTCGGCCGCCCCCTGCCGCAGGATCCCGCAGCGCTGGCCGCAGTTATCAAGGCGCTGAAAGTCAGCCACGACGGGCTCCGGCCAATAGACGAGGCGATCTCATCGGCTGGTGGGATCACGCGCGCATCGCTGGATGGCGGGCTGATGCTGACCGCTAGACCGGGGGTATTTTGCGCCGGTGAAATGCTGGACTGGGAAGCGCCCACCGGGGGCTATTTGCTGACCGGTTGTTTCGCCACCGGGCGCTGGGCCGGGCGACATGCGGCAGAGCGGCTGGGCACTGTCGCGACAACCCAGCAATAGCTGCGTTTCATCTTTCCAGAAATACTCCCGCCGGAGGCAGCACCGCGCAGAGCGCGGTGCATTCAGCGCTTTCAGCCTTCGCCCATCGCCTTCACGTGCTGGAACGCGGCACGGTCGCGGCAGCGTTTGCCGTAGTCTTTGAGCACCTCACCGCCGGTTGGGAATTTGGCGGCAAACCCCCAGTTCAGGCAATGGGTTAGCACGATATCCGGCAGAGAGAAGGCATCGCCCATCAGATAGGGTCCGTCCATTTGCAGATCCTCTTCGATCCGGGCGAGATTGGCCTCATACTCGGCTTTCAGGCTGTCCTTGATCTGCGGCACACGCATCTCTTCCGGCAGGATGAATGTGTGGCGCGCGGCGGTCCACAGGAGCGAATCCAGCTCGTCCACCAGTTTGAATGTGATCGCATCCTGATGGGCACGGGCCAGCGTGCCGGCGGGGGCGGTCAGCATGGCATGCTTGTCGGCCAGATAGGTCATGATCGCCACCGAATCGGTGATGACCGTCTCATCCTCCATCAGCACCGGGATCTTGCCCGAGGCATTGCGCTCGACCACCGGATCGCTGTGCGGCGGGGTTGGGTAGTGGCTGTATTCCAGCCCCATTTCTTCCAGCGCCCAGAGAACGCGGAAGGTGCGGCTGTTGAGGCTGCCAAAGACGGTATACATGCGGAAACTCCGGTTGTGTGCAGGCGCAGCATCAAGATGCAGCGCAGCAAGGTCAAGCGCTTAGCGCGGCCGCCCCAGCATCGCCAGCCGGATCAGCGCGCGTTCCATCAGCGCCAGCGCAGGTGCCGTCTGCCCGGCCGATCGCAGCTGCAGGTCGGTATCTGTCAGCACGGTCAGCGCGGTTTCCAGCCGGGCCGCCCCCCAGCTCTGCGCCTGCCGCAGCATCCGGTCGCGCCGCTTGCCATATAGCGGCGGCCGCATTGCGCCGATGCCCTGCGCGGCTCCGCCGGGATGGGCGGCAATGGCAAACAGCGTGCGGAAATGGCGGGTCGCCATGATGCAGAGCGTCACCGCGGCGGTGCCCTGCGATTGAAGACGGCGCAGCAGCGGGCCGATCTCTCCGGTGCGCCCTTCTGCGACCACGTTCAAAAAATCGTCCAGCGCCGCCTCGGTCGATTGCGGCGCCACGGCAGCGATGTCTTCCAGTGAAAGCGGGCTGTCGTCCTGATATTTATACAGGGCCAGCTTTTCGATCATGCGGCTGAAATCACCCGGACCAATGTCATTGGCAATGTCCGTCAGCGCCGACATGCTGTCGGCGGGCACGTCGCGGATGCTCTGCTCGCTTAGGATGCGTTCAATTTCGGCGCGGGACGGCGGATCATCATAAAGGCCGGTGGCAAAAGCATTGGTGTGGCCCTCAAAGGCTTTGCGCATCTTGGAGGAGGCTTTGAGCGCGCCCGCGGTCACCACGATCTGCGCATCGCCCGCTACCCAGTCCTGCAAAGCGGCGGTGATGGCGGGGGTGGCGTGTTCGGTGGCATCCTCGACCAGCACAGCGCGGTGGCCGGGGAAAAACCCAACGGCTTTGACCGCGTCCAGCAGCGTGGCGGGGTCTTTGCGCAGGTCCGCACCGGGCATCCGGGTCAGGCGCATTTCCTCTTCGGCGGTGGGGCCAAGCAGGGCGGCCAGCATTTGCTGGCGCTTTAGCGCCACGCGCATGGCATCGGCGCCATAGATCAGCAGGCCCGTCTTGGCGGGGTCGGGGCGGGCGAAATAACCCTCGGCCTCGCGCGGGCTCAGCTTCATGCGGGATCCGTGGTCGTCAGGTCCGGAGCTGTCAGCAGATCGATTGTGATCTGTTCGGCCAGAATGGTCATTAGCCGTTCATAGGCATCCCGTTCCCCGGCCAGTGTTTCGACGGTATTGCCGCTGGCCGAATAGCCGGTGAAATTGTTCACCCTGCCGGTCAGCAAAACCTTGTCGCTCGCGGAATCTTTCAGCGTGTATTCCACTGCGCCGGTCAACGCATAGCGGGCGATCTCGTTATCCGTGGTGATCGCCTGCCCGGACTCGTTGGTGGAAATCTCCAGATCCAGCTTGTACGAGCCATCTCCGGCCCGGCCGAGACGCTCTTCCAGCTCGCGCACCAGCAGGTAGGCATGGCTGGCTTCCTCGGCCTTAATCTCTTCGGGTGCCTGCACCGTCACCTGACCGTATAGCGCCGTCCCATTGCCCCCCGGCCCATAGACCGGGGTGAAGCCGCAGGCGGCGAGCGCCAGCGGCAGCATCAGCAGGGTTCTGCGGTTAAGCAACGACATTGACGATCCGGCCCGGCACAACGATCACCTTTTTCGGAGTGCCACCATCCAGCACTCGCTGCACAGCTTCGTGCGCTAGCGCGATCTTTTCAACCTCGGCCTTGTCCATGTCCTTGGGCACGCTGATTTCCGCGCGGCGTTTGCCGTTGATCTGCACCGGCATTGTCACCGTGTCCTCGACCAGCATGGCGGCGTCCGCAACCGGCCAGGGGGCAGTGGTGGCCAGACCGGTCCCGCCCAGCATTTCCCATACCGCTTCGGAGAGGTGCGGCGTCATCGGTGACATCAGCTGTGCCAGTGTCTTGGCGGCTTGTTTCTTGGCTGCGCCGCCCGCCTTGGATTTCGCCAGGGTGTTGGTGAACCCGTAAAGCTTGGCAATGGCGGCGTTGAAGCCAAAGGATTCAACACCCTTGGTGACTTCGTCGATGGCCTTGTGCATTTCGCGCAGCAGGGCCTCGTCCTCACCCGTGGTGGCGTCGTCCATCGCTGCAATCTCGGCTGAAACGCGGTAGACGCGGGCCAGATGCTTATGCGCGGCCTCGGCGCCCGCGGCAGTCCATTCCACATCCCGTTCGGGCGGCGAATCAGACAGCACAAACCAGCGCGCAGTATCCGCACCAAAGGCCGAGATGATCGAGACCGGATCGACCACGTTCTTCTTCGACTTCGACATCTTGGCCGAGGGGATGATCTCCAGCGCTTCGCCGGTCGCCTTCAGCTTGCCGTCTTCGACGTCTTCGGGAAGGTGATAGACCGGCCGGTCGTTTTCGTCGCGGGTCTGGTAGATCTCATGGGTGACCATGCCTTGGGTGAACAGCGCGTCAAAGGGCTCTTTGGCGGCGTCGGGCAGGTGGCCGCAGATGTTCATCGCGCGGGCAAAGAAGCGCGAATAGAGCAGGTGAAGAATCGCATGTTCGATGCCGCCGATATACTGATCGACGTTCATCCAGTACTCAGCCTCGGCCATATCGGTCGGGGTTTCGGCGCGCGGTGCGGTGAAACGGGCGAAATACCAGGACGAATCGACGAAAGTGTCCATCGTGTCGGTTTCGCGCTGTGCCGGCTTGCCGCAGGTCGGACAGTCGCAGTTGCGCCATGTCGGGTGACGGTCCAGCGGGTTGCCGGGCACCGAGAAATCGATCGGCTTGCCACCTTCGTCATAAGGCAGCTCGATCGGCAGATTCTCTTTCTTCGCGGGCACCACACCGCAGTCGTCGCAATGAACCACGGGAATCGGGCAGCCCCAATAGCGCTGGCGGCTGAGGCCCCAGTCGCGCAGACGGAACTTGGTGACGCCTTCGCCCCAGCCCTGCTGTTCGGCAAAATCGACGGTGGCGTTGATTGCTTCATCGCCTGTTGCCTCGTCCAGACCGGCGAAATGGTCGACCCATTTCACCTTTTCGGTCTTGGCCGGCACAAAGGCCTCATCCGTGACCGGGGTTGCGTCGTCCAGAGCAAAGAAAGTGTCTACGACCGGCAGGTCATACTTGCGGCAGAAATCCAGGTCGCGCTGGTCATGCGCCGGGCAGGCAAAGATCGCGCCGGTGCCGTAATCCATCAGGATGAAGTTGGCGATCCAGACCGGCAGCTCCCAATCGGGGTTCAGCGGGTGTTTCACCCGGATGCCGGTGTCGCGGCCCAGTTTCGGTGCGGTCTCGATGGCTTCGGCGGTGGTGCCGCCCTTGCGGCACTCAGCAAGGAAGGCGGCCAGATCCGAATCGTCAGCTTCCATCGCCTTGGCAATCGGGTGATCGGGCGAGATGCCGACAAAAGACGCGCCGTTCAGCGTATCAGGGCGGGTGGTGTAGACGGTGATGGGCTCTTCGCCATCGGTACGTTCAAATGCAAATTGCAGGCCGCGTGACTTGCCGATCCAGTTCTCCTGCATCAGGCGGACCTTGGCAGGCCAGTTTTCAAGGCCGTCCAATGCGTTCAGCAGCTCATCCGAATAATCGGAGATCTTGAAGAACCATTGCGTGAGCTCGCGCCGTTCGACCAGAGCACCAGAGCGCCAGCCGCGTCCGGCCTCAACCTGTTCGTTGGCCAGTACCGTCATGTCGACCGGGTCCCAGTTGACCACAGCGTTCTTGCGGTAGACGAGACCTTTTTCAAGGAAATCGAGGAACAGGGACTGCTGCTGGCCGTAGTATTCCGGATCGCAGGTGGCGAACATGCGCGACCAGTCCAGCGACAGGCCCAGCGGTTTCATCTGTTCGACCATCGTATCGATGTTTGAATAGGTCCAGTCCTTGGGGTGCCCGCCCGAGGCCATCGCGGCGTTCTCTGCCGGCATGCCAAAGGCGTCAAAACCCATTGGATGCAGGACATTATGGCCGGTGGACAGCTTGTAGCGCGCCACCACGTCGCCCATGGTATAGTTGCGCACATGGCCCATGTGCAGCTTGCCCGACGGGTAGGGGAACATCTCCAGCACATAGTACTTCGGCTTGTCGGCCGTACGCTTTGCCTGGAAAATCCCGGCCTTGTCCCAGGCTTCCTGCCATTTGGCTTCGATGTCAGCGGCGGAATAGCGCGTCATGGATGCGGTCCTTTGAGAATGAAAACGCCGGGCAAGGGCCCGGCGCAGGTATTACTGGTGTTTGCTGGCCGATGCCAGAGGCGGAAGCCTCAGAGTTTCTTGTCGGAGATCCGCAGCTGGCGGGCCCGGGCCAGAATGGCATTTTCGACCGCGCGCACAGTTTCGGCACTGGCGGCTCCGGATTTTGTCTGCAGCGCCAGGTTCAGGCTGCGGGCATCAAGGGCGGGATCCTTGATGTGAACGGTAGCGCGATAGGCACGGCCACCGCCGGGCGGGGTGCCAAAGCCGGTTATGATCACCCCGGTGAAGGGATCGACCGATTGAACCGGCAAGAAGTTCAGCACATCCAGCGATGCTGTCCAGAGATAGCGGTTCACCTGAACGGACTGTTCATTCTTGTTGGGGCCAAAGGCCTCCCAGATGGTGGTGCCATCGGAGGCGGCCGCATCCTTGTCGTCAAGATAGGCCTGCCCGCGTTCAGGTGGGTTTTGCACGGCCTCCTTGCTGAAGCCGCCGCAGGCAGTCACGGCCGAAAGGCCCAGAATCAGTGTCAGGTTCGCAATCCAGCGCATGTTCAGCTCAGCCCGCAGTTAATGTCCTTGCGCGCCAGTCCTAATGAAGCCGCCCGCCTGCAACAAGTATATTCTTTATAAGACTCTGCCGCAGGGACCGCGACGTGGCTGCCCTGCAATCGGACTGTGGCATCCTTGCATCAAAGTGATGGTGAAAGAATTGCCTTTCGCAGCGCGTTCTTGCCCGAAGCACCCAAAAAGAGCGAAACGGTTGGCGTACTCAGAGCGATGCAGTTCCGTAGAGCCTGGGAAAGAACATCAAAACCCGAGGGAAAAAACGATGAAAAAGATTCTTCTCGCTTCCACCGCGCTGGTAGCAACCGCCGGCATGGCAGCCGCCGAAATCACCTTCTCCGGTTCCGGCCGCTTTGGTCTGTCCTACGTGGAAGACCGTGGCACTATCACCACCACTAGCACCGTCACCACCTTCACCGGCACCGCAACCACCGCCAACGGTGCAGTGACCCGCAACGTGAATGGTGTTACTCAGACGGTGACCACGGAAGAGCTGGACGACACCATCCTGTACTCGCGTATGCGCATCAACATCGACGCGTCCACTGCGACCGATGGCGGCATCGAATTCGGTGGTCGTATCCGTATCCAAGCTGTTTCCAACAGCGAGGGCGAAGCAGCTGACACCGGCATCTCCGGCGCACAGTTCTCCGTCGCTTACGGCGGTCTGGAAGTCTATGTTGGTAACGTCGGTTCCGCCGTTGACCAGATGAAGCACCGCGCTGGTGTTGCTGAGCCTGGCTCGCTGTTCAACTTCGGCCAAGCCGCAGCTATGAACTACGACAAGTACGGCTTCTCTTCCGGTGGCAACGGCAACCACGCTCTGTACGCAACCTACAGCACCGGTCCGGTTCTGCTGGGTCTGTCCTATGACGACAACAGCGGCGAAGATCAGACCGAAGCATTCATCACCTACACCGGCGACACCTTTGGTGTGACCCTGGCAGGCGGTGAAGCTGCAAACGGCGACGAAGTTGTTCTGCTTGCTGGTCAGGTTTCCCTGGGCGACCTGTCCCTGGGTGCGGTTGTTGGCGACGAAGATCTGGCAACTAACGACGCCACTCTGGGCGGCACCTTCTACGGCATCTCCGCTGCTTACGCTGTCTCCTCGGCAACCACCATTGAGTTCGCTTATGGTCGTGGCTCCGAGTCCACCGACGCAGAATCCTACGGTATCGGTGTTGCTCACTCGCTGGGCGGCAACGTGACCCTGGTTGGCGGTGTTGGCGAAAACAACGACGCAACCGAAGCATCGGTTGGTGTACGCTTGGGCTTCTAAGCTCAAGCCACGCACTCAGCGTGACTTTGGGGCGGGTTCTTCGGAACCCGCCCTTTTCTTTTGCCCGGTTTCGGTGTTTTTTGCCTCCACACAGAAGCGAGGCACCCCATGTCCCTGGAAGAGATCAAATCCCGCATTGCCAAGGCAGAAACCGATGCAGGCCGCAGCAAGGGCTCTGTGACGCTGATTGCGGTGTCAAAAAAACAGCGTGATGAACGGGTCGAAGAGGTTCTGATCGCGGGGCATCGCTGTTTTGGTGAAAATCGGGTGCAGGAGGCGGCAGGCAAATGGCCTGACTTTCGGCAGCGCTTTGACGGTGTTGACCTCCATATCATCGGCCCATTGCAAACAAACAAAGCACGCCAAGCAATGGAGCTGGCGGATGCGATCCATTCCGTCGACCGGCCGAAGCTTGCAACAACGATTGCGCGTCTTGCGCAGGAGTTGGGGCAGTGTCCGGACCTGTTCATTCAGGTGAATACAGGCGAAGAAGATCAGAAAGCGGGTGTTCTGCCGACGGATGCGGATGGATTCATTCGCGATTGCCGGGATCTGGATCTTCCGGTGAAGGGGTTGATGTGCATTCCCCCGGTGACAGAAGACGCCAGCCTGCATTTTGCTCATCTCGCTAGAATTGCAGAGCGCAACGGGGTCGCAGGTCTGTCTATGGGCATGAGCGGCGATTTTGAGAAAGCAATATCACATGGGGCAACCCATGTGAGGGTCGGATCAGCCATTTTCGGCGAACGGGCCTATTGAAGGCGCAAACTCCTTCAAAGAGTTTTGGCCGAAAAGCTGAAATTTCCCGTGTGCGGCGGCTGAGTTACCCCGCAACAATGACCTGTGAACACGGGCGAACACGCGCAGCCAGCCAATGTAAAACCGGTCGGGAAAGGGCGATGCAGCCTTCTGTCGGATACCCGGGCCTGCGCCATTGGTGGATGAATATCGCTGATCCGCGTCCCGGTTCCGCAATGGGCCAGTTCCAATTCAGGACAATGACCAGATCATAGAGCGGGTCTGCCCGGCGTAAACATTCATGGCTGTAACCATAAGGTGCGCGGACATGGGAATTATAGGCCAGGTCTCCGCTGTCATCAGACCAGAGATCACGAGGCCCGATCGCCTTGGCCCAAGGGGTGGGGCGGGTAATCCTGTCGGGGCGGAAATACATGTCGACAATCTGGTGAATGCCTGTCGGGGTGGCGCCGTCGCCTTCTCGTTTCAAATTGGATAGCCCGCCTTTGCCGATGCTACAGGGCAAGATCCGCCCCATGAAACGCACCCCGCGCGGGGTCAGCACCAGATCGGCAGGGGTCACAGCAAATGTCCGGATTTTGCCGCTTTGGTCGCAAGATAGCTGCGGTTGTGGGCATTTTCGCCGACCTGCAGCGGCACCCGTTCAGGGACCGCGATGCCGGTGTTTTCCATCATGGCGATTTTCTTGGGATTATTGGTCAGCAGGCGGACCTGCGAAAATCCCAGTTTGCGTAGAATATCCGAGCCAAGGCGAAAATCGCGCTCATCATCTTCAAAACCCAGACGGTGGTTTGCCTCGACGGTGTCAAACCCTTGATCCTGAAGAGAATAGGCGCGCATTTTGTTGGCGAGCCCGATGCCGCGACCCTCTTGATTGAGGTAGAGCAGAACCCCGGCCCCTTCAGCCCCCATCTGCGCCAATGCGCCGTGCAGCTGCGGGCCGCAGTCGCATTTCAGGGACCCAAGAACGTCGCCGGTAAAACAGGCCGAATGCAATCTTGTCAGCACCGGTTTCGATCGGTCTGGACGGCCGATTTCGATGGCGTAGTGCTCTTCGTTGCCATCTTCGGGGCGGAAAATGTGCAGGCGGCCCGCCTCGGCCGCATAGATCGGCAGGCGGGCTGCCGCCACCGGATGCAAGGGCGAGCTTTCGTTCAAAAGCGGTTCTGCCGCAGTCTTGCCGAGCGCGGTCAGGCCGTTTTCGACGGAGAATTTCAATGGATTTTCAACAGGTAACAATATGGCAGCAGGCAACAGCCGTGCGGATTTCACCAGCGAAATTGCAAGGCGGTGCAACTCGGCACTGCCATCGCGCAGGGAGGTGAGCGGCCCCTTCATCGGCGTGTTGAGGTCATCAGAGGGATCTGCCAGCGCCTCAATCCAGCGCCGGTCTGCGTCCTGCGGCAGGGCGATGCGGGCCACGTCACCATCGTAGGCGCGCGCTTTCAGCGTCTCGGCGCGGCGGGCCGTCAAAGCCAGGATCGGCGTGCCAATGGCGCGCATATCTGCGAGCCGGGCGGCTGTCAGCGTTTCGGCTGATATTGCAAGGGCGCCCTCGTTTCCACAGGTCAGCACCACCGGCAGCCCCATGCGCAGGTCTACCCTGGCGCGGGCCAGCAGCTCGATCGTGGTGGGCATGAGGCTCATGGGCAAAGATCCGGAATTCACGAAATTTCAGCAGTGCATGCTTAAGCCCAAACCTTGCGAATGTGAAACATTTCCCGCGCAGCAGACACGAGCCTGTGAGAGCTTTGCAGCAATTCTTGCGGTTTACGAGAAGGACACGCATGTGTGAGGAGTGAGGACAGGAGGTTTCCCTATGGCGCAACTGAAGAAGATTCTGCTGGTCGACGATGACGAAGATCTGCGTGAAGCTCTGAGCGAGCAACTGGTGATGACCGAAGATTTTGATGTCTTCGAAGCTGATAGCGGTGTCACCGCGATGGAGCGCGCCAAGGAGGCGCTCTATGATTTGATCATTCTGGATGTTGGTCTGCCGGACACCGATGGGCGCGAACTGTGCCGCCTGATGCGCAAGCAGGGGGTCAAGGCACCGATCCTGATGCTGACCGGTCATGACAGCGATGCCGACACCATTCTCGGGCTTGATGCAGGCGCGAATGACTATGTCTCCAAGCCGTTCAAGTTCCCAGTGCTGCTGGCCCGTATCCGTGCCCAGCTGCGCCAGCATGAGCAATCCGAGGACGCGGTGTTTGCCCTCGGGCCATATACGTTCAAGCCGGCAATGAAGATGCTGATCGCCGAGGATGACCGCAAGATCCGCCTGACCGAGAAGGAAACCAATATTCTGAAGTTCCTCTACCGGTCGTCCGATGGTGTGGTTGCACGCGACGTTCTGCTGCATGAGGTTTGGGGCTATAACGCCGGTGTGACCACGCATACGCTGGAAACCCACATTTACCGGCTGCGACAGAAAATTGAGCCTGATCCCTCTAATGCGCGGATTTTGGTGACGGAATCTGGCGGCTACCGCTTGGTGTCGTGATTTTCCTGGGCTGGGTTTCGGCGGAAACCCGCCGGACGCAACCTTGAATTGTGCTCGTCACCCTTGAAGCACCCACAAGTCAGCCACATATCAGATATACGTTATGTACCTCCCTGTTGGACTGGCCGGGCCTCGTGCCCGGCCCTTTTTTTGTCCAGCGGCCGGGCTGACGATCTCAAAACATTGCTGGTATCTGACCGCCGGGGCGGGCAAGAATGACCGCGAAATTGACCAACCGGAAGAGACGCGCATGTCCTTTACTCTTGCCACCTGGAACATCAACTCGGTTCGCCTGCGCGAGCCGATCGTGCTGAAGCTGTTACAGGAGGAAGGGCCCGATGTGCTCTGCCTGCAGGAATGCAAAAGCCCGGTGGACAAGATCCCGCTCAAGGGGTTCCGCGAGCTGGGCTACACCCACATGGTTGCGCGGGGTCAAAAGGGATATAACGGCGTCGCGATCCTCAGCCGCATTCCGATGGAAGAAGCTGCGGCCGAAGATTTTGCCGATCTTGGCCATGCACGCCACATCGCGGGTCGTTTGGAGAATGGCGTCACGGTTCACAATTTTTATGTGCCTGCAGGCGGCGACAAACCGGACCGCGAGATCAACGAGAAGTTTGGCCAGAAGCTGGATTACCTGACCGAGATGCGCGACTGGTTCCACGGGCAGAAGCCGGAAAAATCCATTTTGGTGGGCGATTTGAACATTGCCCCGCGCGAGGATGACGTCTGGGATCACAAGAAGCTGCTGAAGATTGTCAGCCACACACCGGTCGAGGTGGAGCATCTGGCGCAGGTGCAGGATGCCGGGAACTGGGTGGATGTGACACGGCAGGATATCCCCGAAGGGCTGCTGTACAGCTGGTGGTCTTACCGCGCCAAGGACTGGGATGCGGCAGACAAAGGCCGGCGGCTGGATCATGTCTGGGCTACACAGGATATTTCGGCGGCCGGTCATTCCAGCCGGGTATTGCGCGATGCGCGCGGCTGGGAAAAACCCAGTGACCATGCGCCGGTGTTTGCGACCTTTGATATCTAGGCGCGCGGCAAAGAGGGTGCCGGGGTTCCACCCCGGAACCCGGAGTATTTTTGAAAAGATGAAATCTGGTCAGAGTTTTGGCCGATGCCACGCTGTATAGGCGGGTTCTGCGTCCTGCATATCCTGATAGAGCCAGCCCATGCGGTCGACAAACCATAGTTTGGCACCGACCATTAGCGAAAGACCAAACGAGATCCAAGCCAGATCCACGGCCCAGAGACCGTAGGCCCACGCTGGAAACCCCAGGGCTGAAACGGCGGCCAGCGCCTTGCCCCACAGGGCGTGGTGGGGTGGAATTGGGATGCGGGCCCGGTTCAGAAAGACCCGTTCTCCAAATGTGCCCTGTGCGGCCCAGCTTTCAGTATGGGCGGGCGGGCCGAAGGCGCGTGGGTTTAGCCAAGTCCAGAGCAGCACCAGCGCCACAGGCACCAGCGCCAGCCAGCCAAGCCAAACACGGCTGAGGATGGCGAGGCTCAGCAGTGGCAGGATCGCAATTCGCGTATAGATGCTCAACGGATTGGCGTGGCGGGCCCAAGCTGCGTCGTCCATTGTCATCATTTGTTCTGTCAGGGCGAAAATATCGAAGCGATTGCGGGACAAATGCGCAACTCCTCTCTTGGTTTCCGGCGCGGCACTATTCATATAGGCACGAGGCCCAAGTGGAGAACATGGACATGATGGATATTCTTGGTGGCGCGGCCGCCGCTGCCCCTGAAAGCGATTTGATCAAGGACGTGTCCGAAGCGACCTTCATGCAGGATGTGGTCGAGGCCTCGATGAAGGTGCCGGTCATTGTTGATTTCTGGGCACCCTGGTGCGGGCCCTGCAAAACACTGGGACCAGCGCTGGAAGCGGCAGTGATCAAGGCCAAGGGTGCTGTCACCATGGCCAAGGTCAATGTGGACGAAAACCAGGGCATTGCGGGCCAGCTGCAGATCCAGTCGATCCCCACGGTCTATGCCTTCTGGCAGGGCCAGCCGGTTGACGGGTTTCAGGGCGCCTTGCCGCCGAGCGAGATTGACACCTTTGTCGGCCGTGTTGTCGAGGCTGGCGGTGGTCAGGCTGATGGCGGTCTTGGCGATGCGCTGGAAGCGGCGGAAGAGATGCTGGGTGAAGGCGCGGTGTCCGATGCGGCGCAGACCTTCTCGGCGATCCTTGGTGAAGACCCCAACAATGCGGCGGCCTTTGCCGGTGTTGCGCGCTGCCACATTGCACAGGACGATCTGGATCAGGCAGAGGCGGTGCTGAACGGCGCCCCGGCTGAAATTTCGGATGCGCCTGAAATTGAAGCCGTGCGCGCACAGATCGAATTGGCGCGCCAGGCAGAAAATGCCGGCCCCGTGGCCGAGTTGCGCGCGGCCGTGGAGGCCAATCCCAGCGATCATCAGGCCCGGTTCGATCTGGCACAGGCGCTGCATGCAGCGGATGATGCAGAGGCCGCGGTGGCCGAGCTGCTGGAGCTTTTCCGGCGCGACCGGGAATGGAACGAAGGCGCCGCAAAAGCGCAGTTGTTTACCATTTTTGACGCGCTGAAGCCGGAAGATCCGGTGGTGCTGAACGGGCGACGCAAATTGAGCTCGCTGATATTTGCCTAAAACCTGTGCTGGGCTAGAGTAAGGGGCATGATGCAAGCCGCCGACCTGCCGGATGTTCTTCCTGTCTTTCCGTTGCCCGGAGCATTGCTGCTGCCGCGCACGCGGCTGCCGCTGCATATCTTTGAGCCGCGTTACCTGCAGATGCTGGAAGACGCGCTGAAAACACCGCATCGGCTGATCGCTATGGTCCAGCCGATGCCGGGGCCCGAAGACTCTGAGGTATTGCACCAGATAGGCTGTGCCGGGCGGATCACGCAGTTTTCCGAAACTGAGGATGGGCGCTATCTGATCACGCTCTCTGGCATTTCGCGCTTCCGGATCGTCGAGGAAACCAACGGGTTTACTCCCTACCGGCGCTGCCGATTGAATTGGGACAGTTTCGCGCGGGATCTGGGCCGCAGCGAGGCGGATCACGATTTTGAGCGTGGCGATTTTCTGAACCTTCTGGATCGCTTTTTCAGCGCGCAGAACCTGTCGACGGACTGGGAGGCGCTGAAGGATGCGGAAGATGAGATGCTAATCAATTCCCTGTCGATGCTTCTGGAATTTGATTGCGAGGAAAAGCAGGCCTTGCTGGAAGCGCCCAGTCTTGAAACAAGGCGGGAAACGCTGGTGACGCTGATGGAGTTCGCCCTGCGTGGCGGGTCAAACGAGGAAATATTGCAATGAGCCCTACCCAACCTGATCATCCCGCCTTTGACCGCCGTATGCTGGAGGCGCTGGTGTGCCCGCGAACGCAGACAGTTCTGGAATATGACGCAGATGCGCAGGAGCTGATTTCACGGGCAGGCAATCTGGCTTTCCCGATCCGCAATGGCATCCCGGTGATGCTGGAGGATGAGGCGCGCGTTCTCGAATGAGGCGCTGACAGCGCGGGGCTCCCGCCTGTTCGTCAGCATTTTCAATGCTTCCGTTCAGTTGGGCCGGGCGCCGCGCCTGCGGCGCGGCGCAAGCGTTTTGAAAAAACGCTTGAAGGATATTTGATCATCCTTTGCCGCCAGAGCGAAACAGATCCGTTTTTTTTACAGGGGTTTGCCCTGCAGGAGCTTCGGCAGATCCCCGGTGAGGCCCGCAGCCTCGCGCAGGAAGCTTCGGCGCAGACCGGGCATGGCATTCACGGCGCCCATGCCGAGGTCTCGAGTGAGACGCAGCAGCAGGTTGTTGTTGGAAAATAGCCGGTTGAACACATCTGTTGCCGCCACCAGAGCCGCCGTGTCAAAGCGGCGCCATTCCTGATAGCGCTGCAGCACAAGGGACGAGCCGAAGTCTTCGCCGCGTCGGGTTGCACCGGTCAGCACTTCCGCCAAAGCCCCCACATCCCGCAGGCCGGCGTTCAGCCCCTGACCCGCAATCGGGTGCATGCCATGGGCCGCATCGCCGACCAAAGCCATGCGCGCGCCGATGAAACTATTCGCCACTGTCAGGTTCAGCGGATAGGTGAACCGTTTGCCCGCAAGGGAAATCTCACCCAGGAAATCGCCAAAACGGGGCCGAAGGGCCGCGAGGTAGCCTTGGTCATCCAGGGCCTGGATGGCTTGGGCGGTGGAAGTGCTCTCACTCCAGACAATGGAAGAACGGTTACCGGGCAGGGGCAGGATCGCCAGCGGGCCGGGCGGCATGAAGAACTGATGCGCGACGCCGTGGTGCGGCAGTTCGTGATCAATGGCACAGACCAGTGCTGTCTGCTCATAAGACCAGCCGGTCCGTTTGATCCCGGCGCGCTGGGCGGTGCCGCTTTGGCGCCCGTCCGATCCCACCAGCAGGCGGCCATGCAGGTCTTCGCCGCTGTCCAGCGTGACGGATACTGCTGCCGCTTCGATGGTCTGCGCAATCACGCGGCGTTCACGAATCACGGTGATCAGCGGCTCTGCTGCAATCGCCGCATTGAAGGCACGGCGCAGGAAGCGGTCCTCGACCATGAAGCCCATCGGGCTTTCTTCGATCTCGGCGCAGTCGAAATGCAAAAAGAACGGCGAGGGGGGCTGGCCGGCCTGGCCGTCGGTCACCTTGATTTCCAGCATTGGCTGGGCATGTTCTGCCACCGCATCCCAGACGCCGACCTGCGCCAACAGCCGTTGCGAGGCGAGCGCCAGCGCATAGCCGCGCCCGTCAAAATCGGAAGCTTCGGCGGCGCCTTCTGGCAGGGCGTCGATCACGGTCACGGAATGGCCGGTCTGGGCCAGCGCCAAAGCCAGCGCCGGGCCGTTCAGGCCACCGCCTACAATCAGGATATCAGAGGTATTCTTCATGGGCGCACTATGCGCCTCAATCCGGGATTGTCCATGGGGCACGGGGCCGCTACCGTCACCGGATGAGTTGGAGCGCAGGGGCGGTTATGCAAGAATGGCTGAGAATGAGTGCGGCGGATCTGGGGCGCGGGATCGGGGCCGGAGAAATCGATCCGGTTATGCTGACAGAATGCTATCTGAATGCCATTGATGCCCACCCGTTGAGGGACCGGATCTATTCAGCCGTCACCGGTGAACGGGCGTTGGAAGAGGCCGGTGCCGCTGCAATGCGGGCACGTGCCGGGCTGCGATTGTCGCCGTTGGACGGCGTGCCGATCAGCTGGAAGGATCTGTTCGACAGCGCAGGCACCGCAACCGAAAGTGGTTCGGATCTGCTGAAGGGCCGGATACCGGAGCGCGATGCGCAGGTACTGGAAAATGCCACGGCGTTGGGGCTGGTCTGCTTGGGCAAAACCCATATGAGCGAGCTGGCTTTCTCAGGCCTTGGGGTCAATCCGGTGAAGGAAACGCCGCCCAATGTGAATAACGCCGCGCTGGCGCCGGGCGGATCTTCGTCTGGGGCGGCGGCGTCGGTTGCCTTTGGGCTGGCCGCCTGCGGCATCGGGTCGGACACCGGCGGGTCGGTGCGTATTCCGTCTGCATGGAATGATCTGGTGGGCCTGAAAACCACCTCTGGGCGCGTCAGTCTTGAGGGCGTGGTGCCGCTCTGTCTGAAGTTTGATACGGTCGGGCCGCTGGGCCGCTCGGTTGAGGATGCGGCGCTGATGCTGGCAGCTCTGGAAGGCGGCACGCCGGCGGATCTGCGCGGCGTCGATCTGCGAGGCCGACGCTTTGCCGACCTGCAGACCGTGGCGCGCGATGATCTGCGCGAAGAGCCGCATCAGGCCCATACCGAAGCCCTTGCCAAGCTGGAGCAGGCCGGAGCCGAGATCGTGCCACTAGAGGTGCCCGAACTGGTGGAGGCCATGTCGCTTAGCGCGATCCTGTTCACCGCCGAAGCTTACGGTCTGTGGAAGGATGTGATTGAGGCGAACCCGCACCTGATGTTTGGCGAAATTCTGGAACGCTTTCGCTCTGGGGCGGATTATTCTGCTGCCGATTATATCGCCGCATGGGCCCGGTTGGAGCTGGCCCGCCAGGCCTGGGATGCGGCGGTCGCGCCTTTTGATGCGGTCCTGTGCCCGGTGTCGCCGATTTTGCCACCCGATGTGGCGCGCCTTGAAAGCGATCATGACTATTATGTCAGCGAAAACCTGCTGGCGCTGCGCAACACCCGGATCGGCAATATGATGGGGCTCTGTGCGCTGTCGCTGCCCACCGGCACCCCGTCCTGCGGGTTGCAGGTGCTGGGCAAACCGGATTGCGAAGAGGCGCTGCTGCTTACTGGGGCCGCCATCGAGGCGGCGCTGGCCTGAATGCCACAGGCGATTCGCCCTGCTCACAGATGGGTGGACGGATTGCCGAAGGCCTTGTAACTTGGACACAAACGGGGCGTTCATGATCCCGTGACTGAGGCATATTGAGATGATTTTCCCCGATCGGTTTTCGAACCTACCGGCCTATGCGTTCCCGCGTCTGCGGGCGCTTCTTGACCACCACGCGCCCGGCGGCGATGTGGTGCACATGACCATTGGTGAGCCGAAACATAAGTTTCCTCAGTGGGTTACCGATGTGATCTCGGAAAATGCTGAGGGCTTTAACAAATATCCACCGAATGACGGATCGGATGAATTGCGCGGTGAGATGGCGAACTGGATCCGGCGCCGTTATGGCGTTTCGGTCGATCCGGCGACGCAGGTCATGGCGCTGAACGGCACCCGCGAAGGGCTGTATAACGCCGCCATGGCGCTGTGCCCTGAGCTGAAGAACGGCCAGAAACCCATCGTTCTGACGCCGAACCCCTTCTATCAGGTCTATATGGTTGCGGCGATCTCAGTTGGGGCAGAGCCGGTCTTTGTGCCTGCCACAGAAGCCTCTGGTCATCTGCCGGATTATGCCAACCTGTCCGAAGATGTGCTGAACCGTACCGCCGTGGCCTATATCTGCTCACCCGCCAATCCGCAGGGGGCTGTTGCCAGCCGCGACTACTGGGTCGAACTGATCCAGCTGGCCGAGAAATACGATTTCCGCATTTTCGCGGATGAATGCTACTCCGAGATTTACCGAAATGACGCGCCTGTGGGCGCCTTGACGGTCGCCGAGGAAATGGGCGCAGACCCAGAGCGGGTCGTGCTGTTCAACTCCCTGTCGAAACGATCAAACCTGCCGGGGCTGCGTTCGGGGCTGGTGGCCTCGGGGCCTGAAAATATCAAACGGATCAAGCAGCTGCGCGCCTACTCCGGTGCGCCATTACCCTCGCCACTGCAGGCGGCTGCGGCCAAGGTCTGGGCCGATGAGGTGCATGTTCAGGAGAACCGCGCGCTCTATCAGGAGAAATACACCGTCGCCGATGAGGTCTTTGCTGACCTGCAGGGCTATATGCCCCCCGAAGCGGGGTTTTTCCTCTGGCTGCCGGTCAAGGATGGTGAGGCCGCGGCATTGAAACTGTGGACCGAAACTGGCGTACGGGTGCTGCCCGGCGCGTATCTGTCGCAGGGCGAGGCCGGGGAAAACCCGGGCGAACACTATATCCGGGTGGCGCTGGTCGCCCCCAAAGACGAGACACGGGCCGCGCTGATCACCCTGCGCGATTGCCTGTACTGACATAACAAGACGCAGCAGTGGCCCCCTGAGCAGTTTGAGGGGCCGCGCCGCCAAGAGAAAAAACAAGCCAACACGGCCATCCTGCGGTCAACAGCAGGAGGCAAAAGGGCAACGAGAACCGAGGTTAAGGCATGGCATTTCATTCGCACAGCCGCGATCCCCTGCTGGACAGCAACATGCAGGCGGCCATTCAGAAACGTGGCAAAGAGCTTATCGGCCTTGGCCTGATCGCGGTTGGCCTACTGGCCGCCGCAATGATCGGGTCTTACACGCCGGATGATCCCAACTGGATGATCTCCACCGATGCGCCGGTTCAGAACTGGCTGGGCCGTCCAGGCGCCTCCATTGCGGCACCGCTGTTCATGATCATCGGCTGGGCCAGCTGGTCCATCGCCATCGCCTTGCTGGCCTGGGGCGGACGCTTCCTGTTGCATATGGGCGGTGAACGGGTTGTGGCACGGGCGATTTTCACCCCTTTTGCGATTGCGGCTGCCGCCGTCTATGCCTCCACCTTGGTGCCCGGTGAGACATGGCGCGCCACCCATAGTTTCGGATTGGGCGGCTTGCTGGGTGACACCGCCATGGGGGCGTTGCTGACCCTCTTGCCGATCGGTTCGGTCTTTATGGTCAAGCTGATGTCGTTGATTGCCGGGCTGGGCACTGTTGCGCTGATGGCCTTTGTCACCGGGTTCTCCAAACCGGAAATATCCCGGATCGGGCGGTTCCTGCTGATTGGCATTATTCTGTCTTATGATTTCATCCGCTCCCTGCTGGGGCGCGGCGCCTCGGGTGGAATGCAGAAAATGCAGGCGATGCGCGACCAGCGTGCCACGCAAGCTGCAGCTGTTCACGACGATGGTCCCGAATTGATCGAAGAGCCAGACTATGCTGCGGCACATGCCTTGGCCGAGCAGGACCAAGACATCTCCCCTGCAGCGGAAAAGGCGGGCCTGTTTTCGCGGGTCGAGAACCTTATCCGCCGCCCGGAACCGGTTGAGATGCCGGAACCTGAGCTGGTGGAATACGCCCCTGAAGGTGAATTTGAAGACCTGCCTGGTGATGACCGCATTGCCGCCAAGATTGCAAATGCAGTCCGTATTCGCCGTGCGGCCAATATTCACCCATCCGAGGATCCGAACCTGCCGCTGACAAAGGGTCGCGGCCGCCGTCCGGAACCGCTGGTTTTTGCGCCTGAAATGGCAAATGCTGACCTGCCGCCGGAACCACCGCTCAGCGCCTATGAGGCCGCATTGCCGCCGGAACCGCCAATGATGGCGCCGATCCCGCCTGCGCCGGAAGCAACCCCTGTATCACCCGATACGATGATGCTGACACCGGAATCAGCGCCAGTCGAAACGCTGCCTATGACCCCGGTCGAGGCACCTGCCGCAACCCCGGCTCCGACACCAATCCAGCGCAGCGCGGCGATGGCGATCCCGGTTGCTGAACCGCGTAAACCTGTGGTCGAACAGCCGGTCCGCAAGCCGATCCAGCCGTCGGCACGTGCCAAGGCCGAAGCCCAGCCTGCGCTGGCGTTCGAGGATGGTGCGGATGATTTTGAGCTGCCACCGCTGAACCTGCTGGCCAACCCTGAGGCCATCGAGCGCCACCACCTGAGCGACGAGGCGCTGGAGCAAAATGCCCGGATGCTGGAAAACGTGCTGGATGACTATGGCGTCAAGGGCGAGATCGTTTCGGTGCGCCCCGGTCCCGTGGTCACCATGTACGAACTGGAACCGGCACCGGGCCTCAAGGCCTCGCGGGTGATTGGTCTGGCGGATGATATCGCGCGCTCCATGTCGGCGCTGTCGGCGCGGGTGTCCACCGTGCCGGGCCGGTCTGTCATTGGCATCGAACTGCCCAATGAAAACCGCGAGAAGGTTGTCTTGCGCGAAATCATCGCCTCGCGCGGCTTTGGCGATAGCAACCTCAGCCTGCCTTTGGCGCTGGGCAAGGATATTGGCGGCGAATCTGTTGTGGCCAACCTCGCCAAGATGCCCCACCTGCTGATCGCCGGCACCACCGGATCGGGTAAATCGGTTGCCATCAACACGATGATCCTGTCGCTGCTGTATAAGCTGACGCCAGAAGACTGCCGCCTGATCATGATTGACCCGAAGATGCTGGAACTCAGCGTCTATGACGGCATTCCACACCTGCTGTCCCCTGTTGTCACCGACCCCAAAAAGGCGGTTGTCGCCCTGAAGTGGGTCGTTGGTGAGATGGAAGACCGCTATCGCAAGATGTCCAAGATGGGCGTGCGCAACATTGAAGGCTTTAACAGCCGGGTGAAGGATGCGCTGGCCAAGGGCGAAATGTTCAGCCGCACCGTGCAGACCGGATTTGATGACGACACCGGTGAGCCGGTGTTCGAGACAGAAGAATTCCAGCCCGTCAAACTGCCCTATATCGTCGTTATCGTTGACGAGATGGCCGACCTGATGATGGTCGCAGGCAAAGAGATCGAAGCCTGCATTCAACGCCTTGCACAGATGGCGCGGGCATCCGGTATTCACCTGATCATGGCCACCCAGCGCCCGTCGGTGGATGTGATCACCGGCACCATCAAGGCCAACTTCCCAACCCGGATTTCCTTCCAGGTGACCTCCAAGGTCGACAGCCGGACCATTCTGGGCGAAATGGGCGCAGAGCAGCTCTTGGGCATGGGTGACATGCTCTATATGGCGGGCGGCGCCAAGATCACCCGTTGCCACGGCCCGTTTGTGTCGGACGAGGAGGTCGAGGAAATCGTCAACCACCTCAAACAATTCGGCCCGCCGGAATACGTCAACACCGTGCTGGACGGCCCGGATGAGGAGAACGCCTCTAACATCGATGCGGTGCTGGGGCTGAACACCGGCGGCAATACGGACGGTGAGGATGCGCTTTATGATACGGCGGTGCAGATCGTCATCAAGGATCGCAAATGTTCCACCTCCTACATCCAGCGCAAACTGGCCATCGGCTATAACAAAGCCGCGAGGTTGGTTGAGCAGATGGAGGACGAAGGCCTTGTATCCTCAGCAAATCATGTCGGAAAACGCGAAATTCTGGTGCCCGAACAGCAATGATCGGGCCCCTTTAAATCTTGTTCTCAAGGCTTATCTCGGACCTATGAAACGGATCGCATTTGCACTGGCGCTTAGCGTCGTCGCCCCCGCCGCCTGGGCCGCTGAACAGCTGAGCCTGAACGAGGTTTCGGCCTATCTAAACGGGATGAAAACGGCCAAGGCCGGGTTCGCTCAGCAAAATGATGACGGCAGCCTGTCACAGGGCACGCTCTACCTCAGTCGGCCGGGTAAGATGCGGTTTGAATATGATGACCAGTCCGGCACCACGGTTGTTGCCGGGGCCGGGTCAGTGATCATCTTTGATCCTAAATCGAACCAGCTGCCAGAGACCTATCCGCTGAAGCGCACACCGCTGTCGATCATTCTGGCGCGCAATGTGAACCTTGCTGCGGCCAATATGGTTACCGGACACGGGTTTGACGGGGACAGCACAATTGTCCGCGCTCAGGATCCGGAAAACCCGGAATACGGATTCATCGAGATGCGGTTCAGCGATTCGCCTGTGGCGCTGGAAGGCTGGACCGTCCACGACGGTGTCGGCGGCCAGACACGGGTGCAGCTGCAGGATCTTGAAACTGGAATGACACTCAGCCGGTCCCTGTTCGACACCAAAGTGTCAAGCTTCGAGCGCTAGAGCCTGCGCTGCCCCATCCATTCCGGTGTATCCACCCACCCATGAAGGATGCGGGCTGCGCTGACCCCGGTCCAAGACGGGGGTCAGCGGTCGTAATTTCAGGGCTGTCAGATCAGCGGAACTTGCGACAGTTGGCCAGCTGGCCAGCATAGATATCGGCCCGGCGGTCAACCTCGCCCGATACCCGAACCAGCCATGATTTGCTGCGATAGCTGCCGCGGGCATAGCCTGCGTGGCCTTCGTGGTAAGCCAGATACTGGTTGCGCGCGTCATCCAGCGGGATGCCGTTTTTCTGAAGGCTCTTGTTCATATACCAGCCCATGAAATCGGTGGCGTCCTTCATCTTGTCGCGCTGGGCCAGACGGCGACCGGTCTCGGCCCGGTATTCGTCCCAGGTGCCATCCAGGGCCTGGCTATAGCCATAGGCGCTGGACTGGCGGCCCATCGGAATCACACCCAGCGCAAAGCGGTAGGGGGTGCGGGCGTCCGACATGAATTTGCTTTCCTGATAGATGGTGGCCATCTGAACATGCGCCGGGACACCCCAGCGACGTTCAGCAGCCTTGAAAGCTTTTGCGTATTCGGGGCGCTGATTGATGATGCTGCAGGCGTTATCCATGTTGCGCGGGGGCTTGTTATAGCCACCACCACAGGACGCCAGAACCAGCATCGCCAAAAGGGCGCTGATCAGTCTGCTCATATGCCTCTGCCTTTTGTTTTCGGCTTTGTTTTGCGGCCATTTTAGCCAATTGGCGGCGCAGGGGAAATCAATTTTATAAGAGAAATGCCAGCATCAGCGGCAGCAGGCCCACGGCCATGACGGTCGACACCACAACGATGCCTGCAACAGCGTCTGCATCGGCCTCATATTTCTCGGCCAATAGGTAGGTCGACACGCCCGCCGGGGTGGCAAATTGCAGGACAAGCACACCAAAGGCGACATGACCCAGCCCAAAAGCCCAGCCAACCGCGCATCCCGCCGCCGCGCAAACGGCGAATTTCGCCGCCGAAAGCAGGGTGGCGCGCGAGATCTTGCCGGGGGTCAGGCGGGCAATCGCCACTCCCAATGTCAGCAGCATCAGCGGGATCGCCATCTGCCCCATGAGGTCCAGCGCATTGGTCAGGAACCGCGGTGTCTGCCATCCCTGCCACAGGAAAACTGCACCCAGAAGGGTGGCCCAGACCATCGGTTCCTTCAGGGCTTTGCCGCCTGCACCCTTGCCGGCGACCATTTGGATGCCATAGGTGAAAATCATTATTGAAGACACGGCAAGCATCACGACGGCGTAGCCCAACCCGGCTTCTCCGAAGGCAAAAACCGCCAGTGGAATCCCCAAATTACCTGTGTTTCCAAAGACTAACGGCGCAAGAACAGCCTGGCGATCCAAGTTGAAGATGCGCACCGTCACTTCGAATACGGCCGCAATCACCACATGGCCGACAATAGCTGCGGCGAGGAAACTGCCCAGTGCCGCACTGTCCAGTTCCGTTTTCATCAGGGCGGTAAAGATCAGACAGGGCACCGCCAGCGTCATCGCCAGACGGGTGACAAACTGCATGCGGTATTCATAGCCCAGCTTCACCCAGGTGAAGCCGATCCCGGCCAGAATGAACACCGGCGCGACGATTTCCAGCACTGTTAAGGCAAGGTTCACAGTCTGTTTCCCCGAAAGTTTGGCTCAATTGTTGGACATTGCGCTAGATCACAGGGTACTAACGGGCTCCATGGGCTGGAAAGCAATGTTGAAAACACGTGCGAAGTATCATTTGGGGCAGATCGTGCGCCACCGGAAACACCCTTTTCGGGGGGTTGTTTTTGATGTGGACCCGCAATTCTCCAATACCGAAGAATGGTATCAGGCCATTCCAGAGGACAGCCGCCCGGTCAAAGAGCAGCCGTTCTATCATCTTCTGGCCGAAAACGAGCAGAGCTACTATGTGGCCTATGTCTCGGAGCAGAATCTGATTGCCGATTATTCCGGTGAACCGATCAGCCACCCGGATCTGGATGATATGTTCGGACCCTTTTCCGAGGGCAGCTACCCGCTGCAGTTTCAACTGAACTAACCGCTGCGGCGGCGCGGTGGCCGCTGGACTCAATAGCCCAGCGCGCAGCCGTCCTTGCGGGGATCGCTAGCGCCCTCCAGCACACCATCGGGACGGATACGGATCGCCTGAGCGCCACCAATGGCGGTATCCGGCACCACCACATCATGCCCCATATCCGCGAGCGTCTGGCGCACGCTGTTCGAATATCCGCGCTCCATCTTTAGCCGTCCAAGATCACTGAAGCTGCGCGGTGCATCCAGCGCCTCTTGCAGCCCCATGCCAAAGTCCGTCAGGTTGGAGACAAACCGGGCGTGACCGTTCGGCTGGTAGGCGCCGCCCATCACCCCAAAGGGCATCGGCAGCCCACCCGGCGTCTCCAACAGCATGCCGGGAATGATGGTGTGCATGGGCCGCTTGCCGCCCGCCAGTTCATTCGGGTGACCGGCCTCAAGAGTGAAGCCCGCGCCACGGTTCTGTAGCAGGATGCCGAATTTCTCCGAAGCGATTCCCGATCCAAAACCGTGGTAGATCGAATAGATCAACGAGACGGCCATCCGGTCTTTATCTACCACGGTGATATAGATCGTGTCCTTGTGCAGCGCCTCTGTCAGTGGCGCTGCTGCGGCCATGGCGCGCTTGGGATCGATAAGCGCGGCAAGTTTGGCGGCGGTTTCCGGCGCCAGCATATGGGCCAGCCGCGTTGTGACATCCGGGTCGGCAATGAACCGGTTGCGCGCATCATAGGCCAGCTTTGCGGCCTCTGCTTCGATATGGGCACGGTCGGCCCCCAAGGGGTCCATTCCAGCAATATCAAAGTGTTTCAGGATGTTGAGCATCAGCAGCGCCGTGGCGCCCTGACCATTGGGCGGATGCTCTGTCAGGTCCGCGCCCTTATAGCTACCACTGACCGGATCCGCGGGGGTGCAGGTGGTTGCTGCGAAATCCTCGAACCTATGACACCCGCCCAATGCTGCAAGCGATGCGACCATGTCGTCTGCAATCTCACCCTCATAGAAGGCGCGGCGCCCGTCTTTGGCGATACGGCGCAGAACCTCTGCCTGACCTGGTGCTCGAAAGACCTCTCCCACGTGCGGAGCGCGCCCGTTCACCAGATAGCGGCTGCGTGCAGATCCCTGCAGGGTGGCAGCGTCACCGGCCCAGTCAAAAGCTACACGGGGGGCCACTGGCACGCCCTCTTCTGCATAGCGAATGGAGGGCGCAAGAACGGCGTCCAGCCCCAGCCTGCCTTCGGTCTCTGCCAGATGGCAGAAAGCATCCACCGCACCGGGAACCGTCACCGCATGGGGGCTGCCCAGCGGCACCGCACTTAGCCCATCGTCACGCAATATTTGCGCATGTGCTGCGGCGGGCGCGCGACCAGACCCATTCAGAGCGTAGATCTGCGGACTGCCGGGCCGGGAATGAAGCACAAAGCAATCCCCGCCAATGCCGGTCATCTGTGGTTCGCAAATACCCAGCAGCACAGCGCCAGCAATGGCGGCATCCATGGCGTTGCCGCCCTGTTGCAGGATGTTAAGCGCTTCTTGTGCGGCCAGCGGGTGTGACGTGGCGCACATGCCATTCTGAGCATAGACGGCCGAACGGCCGGGTGTCTGAAAATCGCGCATATCGTTGCCCCTGTTTTTTTGGGCAGCCTAGGCGCTGGATTGGCAATGACAAGGGGAAGGGTCTGTTCCCCGGCGCGAAACATAGGGTGGGGGCTGATTTGTGCCGCGCCGGGGGAAGCTTTGTGCAGCTACCCGTCAAGGATTGGCAAAGATTTTGGGCACAAATGCGCCGGAAATGCGGCGCTCGCGCGGCGGCTTCAGCAGTTTTTTATCTCAATGTCGAAACACAAGGACAGCTCATTGGCACCTTCTTCGCGCTGATAATGGATGTCGCTGGTCAGTTCGCGGATCAGAAACCACCCAAATCCGCCTTCGGGTAGATCTTCGATCGGGCCGGAAATATCGGCAGGGTTGCCCAGCGGCAGCTTGCTGTCCGGCAGCGGCACCCCGGCATCCCAGATATTGATCCAGAGCTGATCGTTCTCCAGATTGCACCGAATACGGATATCGCCAGGCGATCGGTCGGCATAGGCGTGCTCAACCACGTTGTTGACCGCCTCAGCCAAGGCAATCTGAACTTCTCCGGCGCGTGTCTCGCTCAGGCCCAGCGCACGCAGTTTATCAACCACGCTGCCGATACCATCACGCGCTTCAAGCTGGGTTGCCTGAAAAGAACAAGCAAAGGTTTCTACCATTGGGCTCTCACTCTGCGCATTGCCTGCCAAGCTTATTGAACGTCAGCCGCCGTGGCCTCTTCCAGTGTTGGAAACAATTTGAACACCGTGTCCATCCGGGTCAGCCGGAAAACCTTTTCCACCACCGGCGTCAAACCGGCGAGGTCCAGACGGCGGCCGGATCCCAACTGTTTCATAGCCGCGACAATAGCCCCTAAGCCGCTGGAATCAATGAATTCCACAGAAGATAAATCCAGAATAATTCGGCTATGCCCACCTTCGGTTTCAGTGCGCATGTCTTCCTTGAACTGGATGGCCATGGCCGCATCAATCCGTTCGGCATTTACGGTCACGACCTGGGCAGCGTCCGTCAAAGTGCTTGTCAGGCTCATAGTATTCCCTCGGAAAAAGGTATTTCTCTTGACTGCGAAGCTAGACCTCAAACCTTACCATTCGGTATGCAAAGGGCAATCATAAGGGGAAAGATCATGAAGACTGTATGGATTGCAGGTGCTGCAAGGACACCGATGGGTGGGTTTCAGGGTGTGTTTGACGGGGTTTCGGCCGCAGATCTTGGCGGTGCTGCGATCCGCGCCGCGCTTGGCAAAGCGGGTGTTGAAACCGTGGATGAGGTGCTGATGGGCTGTGTTTTGCCCGCAGGGCAGGGCCAGGCACCGGCACGCCAGGCCGGATTCGCAGGCGGTCTGGGCGAAGAGGTTCCGGCCACAACCCTTAACAAAATGTGCGGATCGGGCATGAAGGCGGCAATGATCGCCTATGATCAGATCGCGCTTGGTCAAACGGGAACGATGATTGCCGGCGGGATGGAGAGCATGACAAACGCGCCCTACCTTCTGCCCAAAATGCGCGGCGGTGCGCGTATTGGCCATGGGCAGGTGGTGGATCATATGTTCCTGGACGGGCTGGAAGACGCCTATGACAAGGGCCGCCTGATGGGTACTTTTGCCGAAGACTGCGCGGAAACATTTCAGTTCAGTCGCGAATCACAGGATGAATATGCGCTGACATCCCTCTCAAATGCGCTGGCCGCACAAAGCAGCGGAGCCTTTGAAAATGAAATCGCGGCCGTGACCGTGAAAACCCGCAAGGGTGAGGTGGTCATCGACACGGATGAACAGCCGCAATCGGCACGCCCGGAAAAAATCCCCACCCTGAAACCGGCCTTTCGTCAGAACGGCACGGTGACGGCTGCCAATTCATCCTCCATCTCCGATGGTGCCGCCGCCCTGGTGCTGGCCTCCGAAGATGCGGTGCGGGCGCAGGGGCTGACCCCAAAGGCGCGCATTCTTGGCCACGCCAGCCATGCTCAGGCGCCGGGCCTGTTCACCACCGCCCCGGTTCCGGCTGCGCAGAAACTGCTGCAACAGATCGGCTGGGCCAAGGAGGAGGTGGACCTCTGGGAGGTGAACGAGGCCTTTGCCGTGGTGCCCATGGCCTTCATGGCCGAAATGGACCTGCCCCGCAGCAAGGTGAATGTGAACGGCGGCGCCTGTGCATTGGGTCACCCGATCGGCGCGTCTGGTGCCCGCATCATGGTGACGCTTCTGAACGCACTGGAAACCCGCGGCCTGAAACGCGGCATCGCTGCGATCTGCATCGGTGGCGGCGAAGGCACCGCCATTGCCATTGAACGGGTCTGATCTTCGTCTTGCCAAAAATATCCTCGGGGGTGAATTGAGCCCCCGAGGGCTCAAGAGGGGGCAGACAGCCCCCCGCCGTCGCTGCAAAGGAACGCTGAATGCGCGTTGACTACACAACCCTCGCCCGCACCCTTGCCTCGCTGTGCGAGGGGGAGCAGGACACTGTCTCGCTTATGGCCACGGTGGCCTGCGAGGTGCATCACGCGGACAGCCGTTTTGACTGGACCGGGTTTTACCGTGTCGTGGGGCCAGAACTGCTGAAAATTGGCCCCTATCAGGGCGGTCACGGCTGTCTGGTCATTCCGTTTTCCCGCGGAGTGTGCGGTGCCGCCGCGCGCACGGGCCAGGTGCAGCTGGTCGCCGACGTAGAGGCCTTCCCCGGACATATTGCCTGCGCCACCTCCACCCGCTCCGAATTGGTTCTTCCGGTGCAGAACAGCGCCGGAGACCTGCTGGGGGTCTTCGACATCGACAGCGATCAGCCCGATGCCTTTGTGCAGCAGGACGCCGATCAGCTGGCGTCTATTCTGGCCGATGTGTTCAAATCGGCGCGGTGACGCCCGGCCCGAGGCCTGTCAGGCTTGCGGCCCCAATTCATTCGGGGCTGTGGGCCTGTCACAAGGATGCCGTGATCAGAAAATCTCGCTTAGCAGCAGGGCAATTGTAATCCCGCCCATGACACCTGCACCGGCGGGCAGCATCCAGGTCTTGCCACCACGGGGTTCCGGGGTCTGCGGATGCGACTGGGCGATCAATGCGGCCTCGACCAAGGCGGGCAGGCGCGGGCCGAAACGGGCCATGACCTGCGCGGTAGAGATCAGATCACCGATTACGGCACGCGGGCCGATCGATGTCTTGATGTAATCCGCGACCACCGGGTGGGCCACGTCCCAGATGTTGATGCGCGGATCCAGCGAGCGGGCGACGCCTTCGACCACCACCATGGTGCGCTGCAACAGAATCAGCTCGGTGCGGGTCTCCATGCCAAAGCGCTCGGTCACTTCAAAGAGATAGCTCAGCAGCCGCCCCATCGAGATCTGGTCGGCCCCCATGCCAAAGATCGGCTCTCCCACGGCGCGCAGGGCGCGGGCGAATTCATCCACGTCCTGATCTGCGGGCACATAGCCCGCCTCAAAATGCACCTCGGCGACGCGTCGGTAATCCCGCTGAATGAATCCAAACAGGATCTCGGCGTAGACCCGGCGGGTGTATTCGTCGATATGGCCCATGATGCCAAAGTCATAGGCGATGATATCGCCATTGGCGGCGACCTTCATGTTGCCTTGATGCATGTCGGCGTGGAAATAGCCGTCCCGCAGCGCATGGCGCAGGAACAACGACAGCACCCTCTCGCCCAGGGCGCGGCGGTCATGGCCGGCAGCGTCCAGCGCGGCGTTGTCGCCAATGGCAGCCCCATCAGCCCAGCCCAGCGTCATTACCCGGCGGGCCGAGTAATTCCAAACCACGACGGGCAGCTGGAAACCTTCATCCTTTTCGGTATTGGCGGCAAATTCGGATGCGGCGGCGCTTTCCAGCCGCAGATCCAGCTCGCCCTGTACCACACCGTCGAAATGCTCAATCACCTCCATCGGGCGCAGGCGCCGCGCCATCGGCGCAAAGAGGTCAACAATGCGGGCGGCAAAATAGAAGGCATCCACATCCTTGTTGAAGGCCCGTTCGATGCCGGGTCGCAGCACCTTGACGGCAACCTCTTCGCCGGTCGACGACAGACGCGCCCGGTGAACCTGCGCGATCGAGGCCGCAGCAATTGGTTCGCTGAATTCAGAATAGATCTCGTCGACTGGCTGCCCCAGCTCCTTTTCCACCTCGGCCATGGCCTTGGCGCGGGAAAACGGCGGCAGCTTGTCCTGCAACACGCGCAGTTGCTGGGCCAATTCGGGACCGACCACGTCGGGCCGGGTCGACAGAACCTGACCGAATTTGATGTAGGCCGGGCCCAGCGCCGTCAGTGCGCGGGTGGCGGGCGGCATATCCGGGTCGCCCTTGTAGCCCAGCCATTTGAACGGCCAGCTCAGCGTGTGGATCAGCACCCGCAGTGGCCTGGGCGCTTCAAATGCATCCAGCACCAGGTTCATGGCGCCGGTGCGTTCGAACGTCGCCCCGGTGCGGATCAGGCGGATGATGTTGTGGGGGCCGCGCATCAGATCTTCCAGCCGGAGTGCAGGGCGGCAATGCCCAGCGACAGGTTGCGGTATTTCGCATTGGCAAAACCGGCCTGTTTCACCATCCCGAGGAAGGTCTCCTGATCGGGGAACTTGCGGATCGATTCGACCAGATACTGGTAGCTGTCGTAGTCATCCGCGATCAGCTTGCCCATGCGCGGAATGACATTGAAGGAATAGAGGTCATAGGCCTTTTGCATCGCATCATTGGGCAGCTGCGAGAACTCCAGGACCATCAGACGGCCACCGGGTTTCAACACGCGGTAGGCCTCGTTGAGGGCCTCCTGCGGCCGGGTCACGTTCCGAATGCCAAAGGAGATGGTGTAGACGTCGAATGTATTGTCCTTGAAGGGCAGGGCCATGGCGTCGCCGGTGACCCAGTCGAGGCTCTCGGCCATCTGGTCCGCCTCGGCGCGCAGGCGGCCTGCCTCCAGCATTGGGCGCGTCAGGTCCAGCACGGTGGAATGGCCGTAGCCTGCGCGTTTCAGGAAACGGAACGAGATATCGCCGGTGCCGCCAGCCACATCCAGCAGCCGCTGGCCGGGGCGCGGTGCCAGCCAATCCATCATCGCGTCTTTCCAGACCCGGTGGATGCCAACGCTCATCACATCATTCATGATGTCATATTTCGACGCGACCGAGTTGAAGACGCCCTGCACACGGCCGGCCTTTTCCTCTTCGCGGACGGTTTCAAACCCGAAATGGGTGGTCTTCTGGGACGTGTCGCTCATACCGCTTGCCGATCGCTCAATTTTCGCCCTTGTTATAAGGCTCTGGGGGCCGGGCACAATGCGGCCGTTTGGATTGGGAGCGAAGTAATGCCGGAATTGCCCGAGGTCGAGACCGTGATGCGGGGCCTGCAGCCCGCGATGGAGGGGGCCGTGATCGCCGAGGCACAGGTGAACCGCCCTGATTTGCGCTGGCCATTCCCGGACCGGATGGCCGAGCGGCTGACCGGTGCCCGGGTCAATGGACTGCGGCGGCGCTCTAAATATATCCTCGCGGATCTGAACAGCGGTGAGACGCTGTTGATCCATCTGGGCATGTCGGGCCGCATGACGGTGTCGGGGGATCCGCTGGGGCAATTCGTTCATGACCATCCACCACAGCAGAAACATGACCATGTGGTTTTCGACATGGACAATGGCGCGCGGATCACCTTCAACGATCCGCGCCGTTTCGGGGCAATGGATCTGCTGGACACGGCGCGGGCGCATGAAAGCAAGCTCTTGTCGGTGCTTGGGCCGGAGCCTTTGGGCAATGATTTCCATGAGGACCACCTGATTGCTGCCTTCAAGGGGCGGAAAACGCCGGTGAAAACGGCCTTACTGGATCAGGGAATCATCGCCGGGCTCGGTAACATTTATGTCTGCGAGGTGCTGTTCAGGGCTGGGGTGTCGCCACAACGCCACGCGGGGCAAATTGCCGCTCACCGGGTGGGCGCCCTTGTTCCGGTCATCCGCGAGGTGCTGCAGGATGCCATTGCAGCCGGGGGAAGCTCGCTCAAGGATTTCCGGCAAGCCAATGGAGAACTTGGATATTTTCAGCATTCCTTCGACGTTTACGGTAGGGAAGGTGAGCCCTGCCGGCGGGAGGGCTGCGGGGGGCCGATTCGCCGGATCGTGCAGTCGGGTCGGTCGACCTTCTACTGCGGCCAATGCCAAAGATAGCTTGAATGCGAGGCATCGCGTGGTAAGGAATCGGTTCTGAACGGAACAACCGAAAGCGAAACCGCATGGCCTATGAGACGATCAACGTCGATGTGCAGGACCACGTTTGCCTTATCAAACTGAACCGCCCTGAGGCGATGAACGCGCTCAACCAGACCCTTCTTGGCGAACTCTGCGCGGCCCTGGAAGAGGCTGACAGCAGCGACAAGGTGCGCAGCATCGTGATCACCGGGTCGGAAAAGGCCTTTGCGGCCGGTGCCGACATCAAGGAAATGTCGGAGATGAGCTTTACCGATGTTTTCACCACCAACCTGTTTGCCGATGCCAATGATCGCGTCGCCGCGATCCGCAAACCGATCATCGCGGCCGTTGCGGGCTATGCGCTGGGCGGTGGCTGCGAGCTGGCGATGATGTGTGATTTCATCATTGCGGCAGATACGGCCAAGTTCGGCCAGCCAGAGATCAATCTGGGCGTGATTGCAGGCATGGGGGGCAGCCAGCGTCTGACACGCTTCGTGGGCAAGTCCAAAGCGATGGACATGAACCTTACGGGCCGTTTCATGAACGCCGAAGAGGCCGACCGCGCCGGGCTGGTCAGCCGTGTGGTCCCCGCCAAGAAGCTGATGGAAGAGGCCACGGGCGCAGCCCAGAAGATTGCCGAGAAATCGCTGCTGACGGCAATGGCCGCCAAGGAGGCAGTGAACCGGTCCTACGAGCTGCCGCTGAGCGAAGGCATGCTGTTTGAACGCCGAGTGTTCCATTCGATGTTTGCCACCGAAGATCAGAAAGAAGGCATGGCCGCCTTCCTAGAGAAGCGCGAGGCGCAGTTCCGCGACAAGTGAGTCGCGCGAACACTGGATTATCGTGAGAGGCAGGCCGCGGGCCTGCCTTTTGCTTTTGCGGCACTGGGGCCTTGCCAATATGGCCCGGATTGACTAGAAGCCGCTGCTATACATGCGCGTGGGGCCCGCTTAGGCTAGAATCACACCGGTGAGTAAACCCGGGTCGGCTGGCATGCGCGTCAGAACAAACGAACTCGAAGAGATAGGTTACACACCATGGCAAATTCGCCCCAGGCCAAAAAGCGCGCACGTCAGAACGAAAAGCGCTTTGCCGTTAACAAAGCCCGCCGTTCGCGCATCCGTACCCACCTGCGCAAAGTTGAAGAAGCCATCGCATCCGGCGATAAAGAGGCTTCTGTAGCCGCTCTGCGCGCCGCTCAGCCCGAGCTGATGCGCGGTGTGACAAAAGGCGTGTATCACAAAAACACCGCTTCGCGGAAAATCTCCCGTCTGGCAGCCCGCGTTAAGGCGCTGGCCTAAGTCTCAGGCTCTGCCAAAAAGGCGGAAGATTGATTTTACGAAGAAGGCGCTGCACTCCGCAGCGCCTTCTTTTTTTTGGGTAGTTCACAGGCCTCTCTGCAGGTGCGAGAGATTCTTTGCAGCCAAAGTCTGAGTCAACATCATAGTTTCATTGCCGGCATACCGGCGGAATTGCTACCAAGGTTCCAGCGATTCACTCGCTTGGGGGGACAGGCTGCTCGCGAAATTCCTGAGGGGCATCAGGCCATTTCGTGACCACCGTCCGGAGCTGTAGCACAGGGTTTGTGTAGCTGCGCCGGGCACCTCTGTGCCAGCTTTTGCTGGGGCGCAGACCTGTCGAATTTGTGTGTGTAATGAAAGCCCTGTGTGGGCCTGTGGTGTTTTCATAGGTCGGATGCAGTGGTGATCGTTTGTGGTCTTCTCTTCGTCTGCCGAAGGGGAGGTGGCGGCTGTTTTTCAGTCGACACACGGATAAGTTGTGAGTGACGCGAGGTCCGGGAGAAATCTCGGGGTCAGAATGAACCTAGGCCGGAATAGGCCAGAGATCGGGATGCGTGAGGCAACGGATGATGCAAGAGACCTGGGGACTACTTCGACAGCGGCTGCTCAAGACTGTCGGACAGAACAATTTTACGACATGGATCGAACCGCTGGAGTTTTCTGAACTCCTGAATGGTGTCGCGACCTTCCATGTGCCGACCAATTTCATGGGCAACTATGTCAGCCAGAACTTTGCTGATCTGATTCTGCACGAGCTGAACCTGTCGGGCGAAACAGTGCAGCGCTTGTCTTTCAAAGTACCTGCCAATTCACCGATGCGCCCGGCACGGGCGCCGGAACGTGCTGCTGAACCCTTTGCCGAGATGGCCCCGGATGCAAAACCTGCATCCGCAGCGGCCCCGGCAAAAGCGTTCTCTTCGGCTGACCCTGTGGAAAGCCTGCAGGCCGCCCCGCTGGACCCGCGGTTCACCTTTGACAGCTTTGTTGTCGGCAAGCCAAACGAACTGGCCCATGCCGCCGCGCGCCGTGTGGCCGAAGGTGGCCCGGTGACGTTCAATCCGCTGGTTCTCTATGGCGGTGTTGGCCTTGGTAAGACGCACCTGATGCATGCCATCGCCTGGGAGCTGAAAACCCAGCGCCCGGATTTGAACGTGCTCTACCTGTCTGCCGAACAGTTCATGTACCGCTTTGTGCAGGCCCTGCGCGAACGCAAGATGATGGATTTCAAACATCTGTTCCGCTCGGTCGATGTGCTGATGGTGGATGATGTTCAGTTCATCGCCGGCAAGGATTCGACGCAGGAAGAATTCTTCCATACATTTAATGCGCTGGTCGATCAGAACAAACAGATCATCATCTCCGCTGACCGAGCGCCGGGTGAGATCAAGGATCTGGAAGACCGGGTTAAATCGCGCCTGCAGTGCGGCCTTGTGGTCGACCTGCATCCGACAGATTATGAACTGCGCCTCGGCATCCTGCAGTCCAAAGTGGAGCAGTACAGCACCACCTATCCGGATCTTGAGGTTAATGCCGGCGTGCTGGAATTCCTCGCGCAGCGTATTTCAACCAATGTGCGGGTATTGGAAGGTGCGCTGACACGTCTGTTCGCCTTTGCCTCGCTGGTGGGCCGCGAGATCGACATGGATCTGACGCAGGACTGTCTGGCCGATGTGCTGCGCGCCTCTGAACGCAAGATCACCGTCGAAGAGATCCAGCGCAAAGTGTCGGACTATTACAACATCCGCCTCAGCGACATTATCGGCCCCAAACGCCTGCGTTCTTACGCGCGGCCGCGTCAGGTGGCGATGTATCTGAGCAAGCAGCTGACCAGCCGCAGCCTCCCGGAAATCGGCCGCCGTTTCGGCGGACGTGACCACACCACCGTCATGCACGGGGTGAAGCGGATCGAAGAGCTGAAACTGACCGACGGGCAGATCGCCGAAGACGTCGAAATGCTGCGCCGGTCGCTGGAAGCCTGATACCGAAGTCCCTGGGGAGGGAGTTCAGCGGCTCCGGATTTTGTCCGGGGCCGTTTTTCGTTGTTTTGCGGGCCCGAGCGCAACGGTTGGGCGCCATATGATGCGGTTTTGGGGGCAGGCCTTGACGGTTTGTCGTTTACAGCCAAGAAATCCATAAAAAAACCTTGTGCTGCAGGGGCAAGCGGTTAATTTGCTCCTCCCGGCCATGCGAAGAGGATATGGGATATGAAGATCAGCATCGAACGCGGCACCCTGCTGAAGGCCGTGGCCCAGGCGCAATCTGTTGTGGAGCGCCGCAACACCATCCCGATCCTTGCCAATGTCCTGATCGAGGCCGAAGGCGAGACTGTGCAGTTCCGCGCCACCGATCTGGATATCGAAGTTGTCGACAAGGCCCTGGCCCAGGTAGAGCGCGCTGGCGCCACCACTGTGGCTGCCACCACCCTGCATGAAATTGTCCGCAAGCTGCCCGACGGGGCGCTGGTCACGCTGACGGCGGATGCTGCCACTGGCCGTCTGACGGTCGAAGCTGGCCGCTCGAACTTCTCGCTGGCGACCCTGCCGCGCGAAGATTTCCCGGTCATGGCGTCTTCGGAATATCAATCGAATTTCACCGCCAATGCGGCGGTGCTACGCCGTCTGTTCGATAAATCGAAATTTGCGATTTCGACCGAAGAGACCCGCTATTATCTGAACGGTGTCTATATGCATGTGGCGGATGGTGCCTCGGGTGGCAAAGCCCTGCGTTGCGTCGCCACCGATGGCCACCGTCTGGCGCGCATTGATGCGGATCTGCCGGCGGGCGCTGCGGAAATGCCGGGCGTGATCGTGCCGCGCAAGACCGTGGGCGAGCTGCGCAAGCTGCTGGACGATGACGAGATGGACATTGCCGTGTCGGTTAGCGAAACCAAAGTGCGCTTTGCCACGCCTGACATCACCCTGACATCCAAGGTCATCGACGGCACCTTCCCCGACTATTCCCGCGTGATCCCGGCAGGCAACACCCGCCGTCTGGAAGTGGATGCGGCCGAGTTCGCCCGCGCTGTTGACCGTGTGGCGACCGTGTCGTCTGAACGGTCGCGTGCGGTGAAACTGCAGCTGGACGAAGATAAGCTGGTCCTGTCGGTGAATGCGCCTGACAGCGGTGCCGCCGAAGAAGAACTGGCCGTGGCCTATGGCGATGAGCGTCTGGAAATTGGCTTTAACGCTAAGTACTTGCAAGAGATTGCCAGTCAGGTGGATCGTGAGAACGCGGTTTTCATGTTCAACTCTTCCGGCGACCCGACCTTGATGCGGGAAGGCAACGACGACAGCGCCGTCTACGTCGTCATGCCGATGCGCGTCTGACCCCTGCTGGATGTGCGCCCGTGCCGGGCGCTGCCTCCGGCGGGGATATTTTAGCAAGAGGAAAAGGGGGCGCCCCTAAGTGCTGGCCCTGACATCCCTGACCCTGTCCCATTTCCGCTCGCATTTGCGGGCGGATCTGCATTTGGACGGGCGGCCTGCGGCGATTCACGGGCCCAACGGCGCGGGCAAGACCAATATCCTTGAGGCGGTCTCGCTGTTTTCGCCGGGGCGCGGTCTGCGCCGGGCAAGTGCCGCGGATATGGCGCGCCGACCCGAGGGAGTTGGCTGGAAGCTGAAGGGCGTGTTGCAGGCGCCGGATCAGGCCTATGAGGTGGAAACCTGGTCCGAAGGCGGCAATGCCCGCCAGGTGAAGATCGACAACAAATCCGCCAGCCAGATCGCATTGGGGCAGGTGTCGCGCGTTGTCTGGCTGGTGCCTGTCATGGACCGGCTGTGGATCGAAGGGGCAGATGGGCGGCGGCGCTTTCTGGACCGGGTCGCGCTGAGCTTTGAACCGGACCATGCGGAGGCTTCTCTGGCTTATGAAAAAGCCATGCGCGAGCGGAACCGGTTGTTGAAAGAACAAGTGCGCGATGCGGCTTGGTACCGGGTGCTGGAAGGGCAGATGGCCGAGGCAGGCCACCGCATTCACGCCACCCGAATGTCGGCGCTGGAGGCGTTGCGGATGGCGCAGGAAGGTGCGGCAACGCAGTTTCCCGCCGCTGATCTGGAGCTGATCCAAGCCGAGGGAGAGATGCCTGCCAGTGCAGAGGACCTGCGCGCCGCCCTTGAGGCCAGCCGGACGCGCGATCTGACGGTTGGGCGCACGCTGGTCGGGCCGCACCGGTCCGATCTGATTGGCACCTACGCCGACAAGGGCCTGCCCGCGCGCGATTGTTCCACCGGCGAACAAAAGGCGCTGCTGGTTTCGCTGATTCTGTCCAATGCACGGGCGCTGGCCGAGATTGAAGGTGCGCCGCCGATCCTGCTGTTGGATGAGGTCGCGGCCCATCTGGATGCTGGGCGCCGGGCGGCGCTCTATGATGAGATTTGCGCGCTGGGCGCGCAGGCCTGGATGACGGGCACCGGGCCGGAGCTGTTTGCAGAACTGGGCACACGGGCGCAGGTTTTGGAAGTTGACGCTGATGGCGCGGTTACCGGACCATGAGCGTGTCGGCCTTTGATTTGGCGCTTTATGCAGGCGCGCTGTTGATCCTGTTCCTGACGCCGGGACCGGTGTGGCTGGCGCTGATGGCGCGGTCTGTTTCCGGCGGGTTTAACGCCGCCTGGCCGCTGGCGTTGGGGGTGGCGTTCGGGGATATCCTGTGGCCGCTGATTGCTATCGCAGGCATGTCCTGGGTGGTTTCTGAAATATCCGGCATCATGGTCGCACTGCGCTGGGTGGCCAGCCTCATGTTCATTGGCATGGGGGTGCTGCTGATCCGTCATGCGGGCGACGGGCTGCAGGAAAATTCGGCACTGACGCGGCCCGGTATCTGGGCCGGCTTCATGGCGGGCATCGCCGCAATCCTCGGCAATCCCAAGGCGATCCTGTTCTACATGGGGGTGCTGCCGGGCTTCTTTGATCTTTCAGCGCTGACAAGGGGCGACGTGGTGGCCATTGCCGGCCTGTCTTTTGCGGTGCCGCTGATTGGCAATCTGGCCTTTGCCGGGTTTATTCATCGGGTGCGGAGCCTTGTCAGCTCTCCCGCATCGCTGCGGAAGATGAACGTGACGGCGGCCGGGCTGCTGATCCTTGTTGGGCTGATCCTGCCGTTTACGTGACCAGCCAGGCCGAAATGTAAGGCTCCAGCGCGGCTTGCGGGGTGTCCCCTGTTTCATGTTCGGCGCAGAACCAGACGGCGAGGACGTGGTTTAGAAAACCCTGAATGCCCTCGGCCAGCATGGACGCTGGTTGGTCACTGCGAATCGTGCCCGCCTTTTGCATGGCATCTATCCAGCCTTCCAGAATGCGAACCTGGCGCATGAACCCTTCGGAAATGACTTCTTCTGCCTGGGCAGCCGTAACGCCGGAGTAGCGCAGAAGCACGTCGAAGATCACCCGTTCGCGGGCCACAAATTCCAGTTGATCGTTTAGAAGGGCGCAGATCTGCGCCGGGGTTTGTGGCGGCGCGGCCTGTTCCATCTTGTCCAGTAGCATCATCACTTTTCCGCCGATCAGGACGGCCAACAATCCGTCCATGTCTTTGAAATGGGAAAACAATGTCCCCTTAGCAACGCCTGCCAGGCTGACAACTTCTTCGGCCCTCAGGCCAGCATAGCCCCGCTGGGCTGCGATGCCTTCTGCCACGGACAATAGCCGGGCGCGGGTTTCTAACCTGCGTTTTTGCGGAGCACGGGTCATGGGGCCTCACGTGATTATTATTGACCATGGTCAATTTATATTTTGACTGCGGTCATTTTTTTCGTCATGAAAGTGACCGAAGTCAATTTATGCCAAGGAGCGTCAAATGTCTGCACGAAAAATCATCGTTGTGAATGGGCACCCCGGAGCGGCGTCGCTGTCGAAATCTCTGTGCGGGGCATATGGTGTCGCCGCCGAAGCCGCGGGGCACGAGGTTCGTTATCACGACGTGTCGAATATGCGGTTCGATATGGACTATGGCGCAGGCGGGTATGAGAACCCCAAACCGCTGGAACCGGATCTGGATAGCTTTCTGAATGACCTAGAATGGTGCGACCATGTGGTCATGGCCGCGCCGCTGTGGTGGGGGGCAATTCCGGCCAAACTGAAGGGGCTTTTTGACAGGGTGCTGCTGCCAGGGCGCGCGTTCGACACTAGAAACACAAACTTTGTCGGCCTGCCCGCACCTTTGCTGACCGGCAAAACTGCGCGGGTGATGCTGACTTCGGACACTCCGGCGCTGTTGTTGCGCCTGTTTTATGGCAATGCGGTGAAAAAGTTTTTGGCCCGTCAGATCTTTGGATTTGTTGGGATCAAACCGGCCCGTTTCACTTCCTTTGCGCCGGCAACCAAGGCTGGACCAGATAAGGCGAAACTCTGGCTGCGGACAGCAGAAAAACTGGGCGCGCGGGCGGCGTGAAGCAGCGCATAAAAAACCGGGCATCTGCGTGACATTCCCTGCCTCGGACGGTATAAAATCCGAAAGAAAAAAGGAAGATCGCTGGATGTCCGATGACGCACAGGCGCCGAACGAATATGGCGCGGATTCCATCAAGGTTCTCAAAGGCTTGGAGGCTGTCCGCAAGCGCCCGGGCATGTATATCGGTGACACCGATGACGGATCCGGCCTGCACCATATGGTTTACGAGGTCGTAGACAACGGCATCGATGAAGCACTGGCAGGCCACGCAGACCGGGTGGTGGTGAAAATTCACGCCGACAGCTCTGTTTCGGTCTTTGATAATGGCCGGGGTATTCCGGTCGATATCCACCCCGAAGAAGGGGTGTCTGCGGCCGAGGTCATCATGACCCAGCTGCACGCAGGTGGTAAGTTCGACAGCAATTCCTACAAAGTGTCAGGCGGTCTGCACGGGGTTGGCGTTTCGGTTGTGAACGCTTTGTCCGACTGGCTGGAACTGCGCATCTGGCGTAACGGCAAAGAACACATCGCCCGGTTCGAGCGCGGCGACACGGCAAAGCATCTTGAGGTCGTTGGCGATTGCGGTGACCAGACCGGCACCGAGGTCCGCTTCATGGGTTCGACCGACACGTTTTCGAACCTCGATTACGTGTTTGAAACGCTGGAAAAGCGCCTGCGCGAACTGGCCTTCCTGAACTCTGGCGTGCGGATCATCCTCGAAGATGAGCGCCCGGCTGAAAAGCTGCAGACCGAGCTGTATTACGAGGGTGGCGTCAAGGAATTCGTCAAATACCTCGACCGGCACAAGACCGCCGTCATGGAAGAGCCGATTTTCATCACTGGTGAAAAAGACGACATCGGCGTCGAAGTGGCTATGTGGTGGAACGATACCTACCACGAAAGCGTTCTGCCCTTTACCAACAACATCCCGCAGCGCGATGGCGGCACCCATATGGCGGGTTTCCGCGGCGCGCTGACCCGGACCATCAACAATTACGCGCAATCTTCGGGCATAGCCAAAAAAGAGAAGATCAACTTTACCGGCGATGACGCCCGTGAAGGCCTGACCTGCGTTTTGTCGGTGAAAGTGCCGGATCCGAAATTCTCCAGCCAGACCAAGGACAAACTGGTCTCCTCCGAGGTGCGCCCGGCGGTCGAAGGGCTGGTGAACGAGAAACTGGCCGAGTGGTTTGAAGAAAACCCCAATATCGCCAAGCAGATCGTCGGCAAGATTGTTGAGGCCGCTTTGGCCCGCGAAGCGGCCCGCAAGGCCCGCGAACTGACCCGCCGCAAAACGGCGATGGATGTGAACTTCCTGGCTGGCAAGCTGAAGGATTGTTCGGAAAAAGACCCGTCCAAAACCGAAGTCTTCCTCGTCGAGGGTGACTCGGCCGGTGGTTCTGCCCAGACGGGCCGGGACCGGCAGACACAGGCGATCCTGCCGCTGAAGGGTAAGATTCTGAACGTCGAACGCGCGCGGTTTGACCGGATGCTGGGCAGTCAGGAAATCGGCAACCTGGTGATGGCGCTGGGCACCGGCATTGGCCGCGATGAATTCAACATCGACAAGCTGCGCTACCACAAGATTGTCATCATGACCGATGCGGACGTCGACGGCGCCCACATCCGGACCCTGCTGTTGACCTTCTTCTACCGTCAGATGCCCGAGCTGATCGAAGGCGGATACCTTTATATTGCGCAGCCGCCGCTCTATAAGGTCAGCCGAGGAAAATCCGAAGTTTACCTGAAAGATCAGGCTGCTATGGATGATTACCTGGTCAATCAGGGGATCGAAGGCGCGGCCTTGAAACTGGGTACAGGCGAAGAGCTTGTTGGTCAGGATCTGAAGCGCGTTGTTGACGAAGCACGCCAGCTGAAGCGCGTTCTGGACGCTTTCCCGACCCATTATCCGCGCCATATTCTGGAGCAGGCCGCTATTGCTGGCGGCTTTGTCCCCGGTGCGGTGGATTCGGACCTTCAGGGCGTGGCCGATAAGGTCGCAGCCCGTCTGGACCTGATCGCACTGGAATACGAGCGTGGCTGGCAGGGCCGGATCACGCAGGACCACGGCATTCGTCTGGCCCGTATTCTGCGCGGCGTCGAAGAAGTACGCACCCTGGACGGCCCGATGCTGCGCTCCGGTGAGGCCCGCAAGACCGGTAGCTTTACCAAGAGCCTGCAGGAGATCTATTCCTCAACCGCAACGCTGGGCCGCCGTGACCGCAGTCAGGCGATCCATGGCCCGCTCGGCCTGTTGCGCGCAATTCTGGAAGAGGGCGAAAAAGGCCTGTCGCTGCAGCGCTACAAGGGTCTGGGTGAAATGAACCCCGATCAGCTGTGGGAAACCACGCTGGACCCGGACGCGCGTACGTTGCTGCAGGTGAAAGTGAACGATGCGGTTGAGGCCGATGATCTGTTCACCAAGCTGATGGGCGATGTGGTGGAACCCCGCCGCGAGTTCATCCAGAAGAACGCATTGAGCGTGGAAAACCTGGATTTCTGAATTCTAAGAGTCAGAGAAATTCGCGCGCCGTTGCAGGTCCTGCAGCGGCGCGTTCTGTTTCCCGACCCTTTGCTGCAGGGGCCTAGCTGAAATTGGGCTTGCGCCGTCCGGCGGCCCTCGCGATATTTACCAAAGACTTAGCCCGGATCAGGACGCCCATGCGGTTCATGCCATTCAGACGGATTGCGACCACACTGGCAGCCTGCGCGGCGCTGGCGGGGTCGGCCAGTGGTCAGGAGCTGACGGTCTTTGCGGCAGCCAGTCTGAAGAACGCACTGCATCAGGTGGCTGGGGAATATGAGGCGCAGACCGGCACTGATCTGCACCTGTCATTTGCCGGCTCCTCGGCACTGGCACGGCAAATTCAGGCCGGTGCACCAGCGGATGTTTTCATCTCGGCGCACCCGGCATGGATGGATGTTCTTGCTCAGGACGGTTTGATCGTAGCTGACAGCCGGTTTGATCTTCTGGGCAATCGGCTGGTTCTGGTTGCGCATGGGGTGGATGTAAAACCAATTGAAATCACAAAGGATTTTGACCTCGTCGGCCATTTGGGTGATCAGCGATTGGCCATGGCGCTTGCCGGGGCGGTGCCCGCCGGGATTTACACTGCGGCGGCGCTGGACTGGCTGGGCCAATGGCAGGATCTGGCGCCTCGCACTGCGCAGGTCGGCAATGTTCGCATTGCGCTGGCGCTGGTTGCGCGCGGGGAAACCCCTTTTGGGGTCGTCTATCAAAGCGATGCGCTGGCAGAGCCGGGGGTCACGGCTGTTGGCCTATTTCCTTTGGACAGCCACCCGCCCATTGTCTACCCGGCAGCTGCACTTTCCGACGACGCGGATGCAGAGCGTTTTTTGATGTTCTTGCAAAGCGATACCGCCCGCGCAGCGTTTGAGGCGCAGGGCTTTGCCGTGCTGGCAGGCGAATGACCGATTGGCTGGGTCCTGAGGAATGGCAGGCGGTGGGCCTGTCGCTGAAGGTGGCCTTCTGGGCGACGCTGGGCATTCTGCCGCTGGGAATCTTCACCGCCCATGTGCTGGCGCGATGGGATTTTGTGGGCAAGCAGATCCTGAATGGGCTGGTGCATCTGCCGCTCATCCTGCCGCCGGTCGTCACCGGGTATTTGCTGCTGATGGGTTTTGGAACGCGGGGGCCATTGGGCGGCCTTCTGCAGGAGGTCGGCATCGTCGTCGCCTTTCGCTGGTCCGGCGCAGCGCTGGCGGCTGGCATTATGGCCTTCCCCCTGTTGGTGCGCTCCATTCGCCTGTCGATGGAGGCCGTTGACCCCAAACTGGAACAGGCAGCCGCCACTTTGGGGGCCTCTCGGTTCTGGGTGTTTGTGACGGTGACACTGCCGCTGATCCTGCCGGGAATTCTGGCAGGATCGGTGGTCGCCTTTGCCAAAGCAATGGGCGAGTTTGGCGCCACAATCACCTTTGTCTCCAACATTCCCGGCCAGACCCAGACGCTGCCGCTTGCGGTCTATTCCTTCCTGCAAGTGCCCGGCGGCGAGGATGCGGCGATGCGGCTTGTGGTGGTGTCAGTTGTGGTGGCCATGGGCGCGCTGGTCCTGTCCGAAGTGCTGGCCCGCCGCATTGCCCGCAGGGTGGCCGGAACATGAGCCTGTCTGTCTCTCTGCGCCACAGCCTGCCGGGGTTTGACCTGGACGTCAGTTTTGATGCGCCGCGCGGGCTGACCGTTCTTTTTGGGGCTTCCGGCTCGGGCAAAACAACCGTGATCGAGGCCGCCGCGGGGCTGTTGCGACCTGACGCAGGCCGGGTTGCGGCTGGTGATCATGTGCTGTTTGACACGGACGCGCGCCACTGGCTGCCACCGCACCGCCGCCGCCTTGGCTATATCTTTCAGGAATCGCGGCTGTTCCCACATCTGACGGTGCGACAGAACCTGCTTTACGGACACTGGTTTGCACCAAGGAGTGCGGCGCGCGGCGAATTGGATCGTGTGGTGGAAATGCTTGGTGTGGGGCACCTGCTGACCCGCCGCCCAGCGAAACTGTCGGGCGGTGAGAAGCAACGCGTGGCGATTGGCCGGGCGCTGCTTGCCTCGCCAAAACTGATCCTCGCTGACGAGCCTTTGGCGGCTTTGGACGAAGCCCGCAAAGCAGAGATTCTGCCCTATTTCGAACGCCTGCGCGACGAAACGTCAGTGCCGATCCTCTATGTCAGCCATTCCGCGACCGAGGTGGCCCGGCTGGCCACCACCGTGGTCGCCCTCGAGGCGGGCAAAGTGGCCCGTCAGGGCACCGCGGCTGAGGTGCTCGGCGATCCGGCTTTCCGTCCCGGCAGTGTGCGCGGTGTTGGCGCGATGCTGGAGGCCCGTGTTCTGGCCCATCACGACGACGGGCTGAGCGAGCTGGACGCAAAAGGTGCGCGCCTGTTGGTGCCGCGTGTTCCGCAAGCGCCGGGGCAGGGGCTGCGGGTGCGGATTATGGGGCAGGATGTGACCATTGCCCTGTCCAAGCCCGAAAATATCTCGGCACTGAATGTCTTGGCGGGCACGGTTGAGGAAGTCAGCCCCGGCAGTGGTCCGGGGGCGGTTGTGGCATTGAACACCAAAGCTGGCCGGGTGCTGGCACGGGTGACCAAACGCTCGGCCGCGGCGCTGAAACTGGCGCCGGGGCTGCCCTGTTATGCGATCATCAAAACCGTCTCCATCGCGCCGCAGGATGTCGGCGGCTGAGACGGGTTCTCAGGGCGTCGACCACCATTGATCACAGTCCGCCTTGGTGACACGTCCCTTCAGGCCGATCCCTACGAGGGATGTCTGCGCGGGCTGATCAATGCGCGACAGGCTGACGCTGCTGCCGACGCCCTGCACCAGAAACCCACGCCCGTCGTCGCCGCAGACAAACCCTTTGAGGCGAAACAACCCCGGTGGCCTGGTCGCCAGAAGGGCGCGCAAGCCATCGCGGGAAAACTGTGGCCCGGCGGTGGCGGACCAATGCACATAATCGGGATGCGGTCTGGCAAAAGGCGCCGAAACGGGGCGATCCCATGGGGTGATCAGCAGATCTGCCACGGTCTGCACCTGATCCGCCAACAGTTGTTCTGCCCCTGACAGGGTGGAAAGCTGTGCTTGCAGGGCTGCGGGTATGCTGTCTGTCTTGCTAACAAGCAGCAGATCGGCGCAGGTGGTTTGGGTTTTGATCTGCGCGCCTATCATCGGATCGTCGAGCAATTTGGGAAAGTTCTCTGCGTCCACAACGGTGATGATGCCGCCGTATTGCATGTCTTTCTCGGCCTTGGCTGCGGCGGCGATCTTGGAAGGATCAGCCACGCCCGAGGCCTCGATGATCAGATGATCCGGGCGTGGGTTGCGATCCAGCACATCGGCGATGGCCATGAACAGATCCGCGCCCATGGTGCAGCAAACGCATCCATTGGTCAGCGTCAGCGTGTCTTCATCGGCGCTTTCCAATAGGGCGGCATCGATGTTGATGGCGCCAAAGTCATTGACCAGCACCATCAGCCGCTGACCCTGCGGGTCGGTCAGCAGCTTGTTGATGAGGGTGGTTTTACCGGCGCCCAGATAGCCGCCGATCACCGTCAGAGGGAGACGCTTGTCATTCACAGAAGGTGCACCCGCCCGCCCAGAACGGTGCCCAGAACAGTGACGTCTTTCAATGCGGCGGGGTCCACAGCGGTGGGGTCCTCATCCAGTACCGCAAAGTCGGCCTGCTTGCCTGCGGTGATGCTGCCGATCTCGGAATCCAGCCCCATTGTGTAGGCCGCGCCAAGCGTGATCGCGTGCAGGCCTTCCATGAGTGTCAACCTCTGAGCCTCTCCCAAGGTGCGGCCCGACATGGTGGTCCGGTTGACGGCGCACCAGGCGGTGAACAAGGGGCCCAGCGGTGTCACCGGCGCATCGGAATGGATGGTGAAATGCACGCCTGCATCTGCGGCGGACCGGCAACCATCCATGCGGCTTGCGCGGTCTTCACCGATGGTAAGGGCGGCGTGTTGATCCCCGAAGTACCAGATATGATTAGCAAAGAGGTTGACGCAGATGCCAAGCTCTGCAGCGCGTTCGAACTGGTCGACCCCCATCATCTGGGCGTGCTGCAGCACATGGCGCGCCCCGGTCCACGGGTGTTTGCGCATCGCCGCTTCTATCGCATCGATCACCACTTCCGAGGCCTCATCGCCATTGGTGTGGATGTTCATCTTGATGCCTTCACGCTGCATCACCTCGCAGAGCTCATAGATCTGGTCGGGGGCAGTGTTCCAGATACCATTGGGCTGGCCGCCCACATATCCGGGCCATTTCACCCGCGCGGTCCAGCCCTGGATTGACCCGTCGGTCATCAGCTTGACGCCGCCCAAACGCAGCTTGTCGGTGGACTGCAGCGCCAGCTCTTTGGCCTGTGCGGCGATCTGATCGGCGGTGGCACCCATGGCACCAATTGTCGGAACGATGCGGATCGGGAATTTGTCGTCCGCGGTGACCCGCAGCAGAGTGTCCAAGGCATCGCCTTCGATCGTGGCAAACAGGTCGGTGATCGTGGTGACGCCTACGCGATTGGCGACCTTGCCATAGGACCAAATGGAGGTCTCTTCCTGGCTGAGTTTCTTGAAGTCGAACCCAACGCGATGCATGACCGGGAACATCGCGGCCATTTCCTGCAGCTCACCCGTCGGAGTGCCATTGCCATCGGTCAGCACGCCTTCGACCTCGGTGTCCTCGTCGTATCCGGCCATGTCGAGCGCGGCAGAGTTCACGCACATCACATGGAAGCTGGAGAACATGACGACAACGGGCCTGTCGGCGGCGATTTGATCCAGATGCCTACGGTTGAGCCGCTCTGTTGGCAGGAAAATCGGATCAAATCCCCAGGCCACCAGCGGTTCACCATCAGCAAGAGTCGCGGCGAATTCCGCCAGCCGGGTGACGACCGCGTCGATCGTGGTCATGCCGGTCCACAACTTGCCGTCCGGGTCGGTCCGGTCATGAAATCCTGCATAGGCATACTGCCACATGGCACCGGCCATCATATGGGCGTGCCCCTCGACAAATCCGGGCATCAAAACGGACTGCGCGAGGCTGTCGTCGGTCACATATTCACCCCATTGTGCCGCACAGTCCGCGCCACCGACGGCTAAAATTTTACCATCCCTAACCGCCACATGCGTGGCTTCTGGGCGGTTCGGATCCATCGTGATAATATTTTTTGCTTTGAAAACAGTGATATATGCCATGATGCCTCTCCTGGGTTTGACCCAGCGATATCCAAGCTTTGATCATTGGAAAAATAGTTTTAGTGTCGATGAATGATGCATTTTCTGGTGGTTTGCCATGCGCTTCACATTGAAACAGCTTCGGTATTTTGATGCCGTATTGCGGACGGGTTCGGTTGCACGGGCCGCGGTCGAGCTGAACATCTCGCAATCGTCGATCACGGCGGCAATTGATGTCATTGAACAGGTTACCGGGGCCGAATTGCTGCGGCGCATGCCGGCCAAGGGGATCGTGCCGACTGATAAGGGAGCAGAGGCGGGCAAGCGGGTCCGCAGTTTTCTGGAACAGGCGCGGATCTTTGAATCTGATTTGTTGTCGGTGACAGGGGATCCGACCGGAATTCTGCGGCTGGCCTGCTATGCCCCGACCGCGCCTTATGTGCTGCCGCCTATCCTGCGCCGGGTTTCGGCCAGCTACCCGTCTATCCGGATCGAGCTGAAGGAAGGCAACATGCAGGAAATCTCTGAGCTGCTGAGCGCAGGGGTGGTTGATATGGCGCTGACCTACCGGCGGCTGACACCGGAATCGCAACCCTTTGTGCCGATGTTTCGGGCCAAACCGATGGCGCTGATTCCCGATACGTCACCATTGGTGAAACAGGATGAGGTGACACTGGCTGACCTAGCGGATGAACCGATGATCCTGCTGGATCTGCCCGGCACCCATGCCTATTTCTGCGGCATATTTGAAGATGCAGGGCTGCGGCCCAATGTGGTCCACACGACCAAAAGCTCCTCTGTGCTGCGCGGCTTGGTTTCGGCCCAGTTCGGCTATGCATTGATGAATATCTGCGGCCCGAATGATCGGTCAGGGGACGAAGGTTATATAGCCAAACCAATTTCTGATCTGTCGGATGCGCCCCAGTTCGGCGTCACCTACACTGTTGCTGCGCAGCGGTCTTCGATGGTGAAATCAGTACTGAAAACCTGTCGGGACATTGCCACCAAGGGTGGATTTGATCATTTGATTGAATGAATTGGAGTTGATGTTCCAACTAAAAAGCGAGGAATGTGCCATTTTTTAGCACTTACTCCTCACCAAAACGTTGTTTCCTGCTTTTATGCTGCGCGCTAGCGTTGAGCTATAAAAACCAAAATCATCGATCAGGGAGATCACCATGAAACTCATGTCACGCCTCTTGGGCGCGGCAGCATTTGCTGCATTTTCTGTTTCGTCCATCCCCGCATTTGCTGATGGGGGCACGCTGGTTATTGCATCCACCCAAACGCCACGCCATTTGAACGGCGCCGTGCAATCGGGCATTGCGACGGCCATCCCGTCGACGCAGATCTTCGCGTCACCGATCCGCTATGATGAAAACTGGGAGCCGCAGCCCTATCTCGCCAAAAGCTGGGAAATCTCCGACGACGGTCTGAGCGTGACACTGAACCTTGTGGACAATGCCACCTTTCATGACGGCAAACCGGTCACCTCCGAAGATGTCGCCTTTTCGATCATGACGACCAAGGAAAACCACCCTTTCAAGTCGATGTTTGCACCGGTTGAAAGCATCGAGACACCTGACGCGCATACGGCCGTCATCAAGCTGTCTAAGCCGCATCCGGCGCTATTGCTGGCCCTGTCCCCGGCGCTGGCCCCGGTCCTTCCCAAGCATGTTTATGGTGATGGTCAGGATGTGAAATCCCATCCGGCAAACTCTGCTCCGGTGGGATCTGGTCCCTTCATTCTTGAGGAATTTGCCGCAGGCGGCGACGCGGTGCTGAAGAAAAACCCCAATTTCTTCATCGACGGGCGGCCAATGCTGGATGAGATCATCATCCGCATCATCAAGGACGAATCCGCGCTGCTGATCGCGCTGGAAAACGGCGAAGCTGACCTCTACCCCTTTATGGCTGGCAGTCAGGCAATCCGCCGGATGGAAAAGAACGAACGTATTGGCGTCACCAGCGAAGGCTATGCCGGCGTTGGCCCGGTCAACTGGCTGGCGTTCAACACCAACTCGCCCAAGCTGAGCGACGTGCGGGTACGTCAGGCCATTTCCTATGCGGTGGACCGGGCTTTCATCACCAAGGCTCTGCACCGTGGCGTGTCGCAGCCGCAGCGCGGACCGATCATCGAAAGCTCGCCTTTCTTTGATGCCAGCATCCCGTCGTATGATGTGGATCTGGACAAGGCCAAGGCGCTGATGGCTGACGCAGGCTTTGCCGAGGGCATGGACCTGACCGTGGATTATATCCCCGGCCCGAAAGAGCAGCAGCAGTCCCTCGCGGAATACATGAAATCGCAGCTGAAAAAGATCGGCATCAACGTCACCGTGCGTGCAGCACCGGACTTCCCGACCTGGGCCGGTCGTGTCGGCGGACATGATTTTGAACTGTCGATGGATGTTGTGTTCAACTGGGGCGATCCCGTCATCGGCGTGCACCGTACCTACCTGAGCGAAAATATCCGCAAGGGTGTTATCTGGTCCAACACTCAGAGCTATGCCAACGACAAGGTGGACGATCTGCTGAACGCTGCTGCTGTCGAAATGGATCCGGCCAAGCGCAAGGCACTCTATGGCGAGTTCCAGCAGATTGTTGGTGCAGAACTGCCGGTCTACTGGATCAATGCGCTGCCCTACCACACGGCCTATGACAAGAAGCTGCAGAACGTGCCCACCGGCATTTGGGGCACCATGCATCCGATGGATACGGTCCACTGGAGCGAGTGACCCTGAACAACGGCGGACGCGGGACGACACCCGCGTCCGTTCTTTTTTATAAGGCAAGTCAGGCGCGGATATGAACGCATCCTATTTGATGAAACGGCTGGGCTATGGGCTGTTGCTCATGCTTGGTGTGGTGGTCCTGAATTTCCTGCTGATCCGCCTTGCGCCGGGGGATCCGGCGGTTGTGATCGCAGGTGAGATGGGCGGCGCCACCGAAGAGATGCTGGAAAGCATCCGCGAGGAATACGGGCTGAACAAACCTGTGCTGACCCAGCTGGGCATCTATGTTGGCAATATCCTGCAGGGAAATCTGGGCGAGAGCTTCTTCTTCAACCAGCCCGTGTCCAAGCTGATCGGAGAACGCATTTTCCCGACCATTCTGCTGGTGCTGAGCGCGCTGATCACTGCAATTGTTCTGGGGGTGTTCTTTGGTGTTCTGGCCTCGCGCAAACCCAATGGGGTGCTCAGCGCGGCCGTCGCGGTTTTCTCCAGCATTGGCTATGCGGTTCCGGTGTTTTGGACCGGCATCATGCTGATCATCCTCTTTGCCTCGGTATTTCCGATCTTTCCGGTTGAAGGCATGATGTCCGTGAAGCTGCGCGATGCGAATATCTTTATCCGCAGCCTGGATGTCCTGCATCATCTGGTGCTGCCGGCCTTCACCTTGTCGGTGATCTACCTGGCGCAATATGCCCGCCTCAGCCGGGCGTCCATGCTCGAAGTTCTGGGCTCTGATTATATTCGTACCGCCCGCGCCAAAGGGGCGTCTGAACGCACGGTTTTGTTCAAACACGCGCTGCGTAATGCGGCGCTGCCCATTCTGACGGTCGCCGGTTTGCAGTTCGGCAGCCTGATCTCGGGGGCGCTGCTGGTGGAAACGGTGTTCAACTGGCCCGGCATGGGCACGCTGGCATTCGAATCCATTCTGCGCCGTGATTACCCGACCATCATGGGCGTGTTGCTGATCGCCAGTGGCATTGTCGTGGTGGCCAACCTGCTCACCGATATGAGCTACCGCATCGCTGATCCCCGGCTTCGGGGGGAATCCTGATGACAGATCTCTCCAATTCGGAAGGGCAGACCATGGCCGATGAACCGCAACAGGACTATCAGGCCGAAAGCCCGCTGCTGGAAGCCTGGCGGATGTATCGCCGCAATATCCCGGCGCTGTTTGGCACGGTGATGCTGACAGTGATCATTGCCGCCACGTTCTACGGCATGTTTTTCTATACGGGCGATGCCTATGACATTGTCTGGGCCCCGCATGAACCACCGGGTGTGACGCCTGAGTTTCCGCTCGGCACCGACTATCTGGGTCGTGACCTGATTGCCGGGCTGCTGACTGGTGGCGGTCCGACGCTGGCGGTCGGCGCGGCGGCCGCGGCGCTGACCATGGTGATCGGTATTTCGCTGGGCGCGCTGGCCGGGTTTTACGGTGGCTGGGTCGACAACCTGCTGATGCGTATCACTGAATTCTTTCAGGTTCTGCCGGCGCTGCTCTTTGCCATGGTGCTTGTCACCCTGTTCTCGCCCTCGCTGACGACCATTGCTGTGGCCATTGGCGTGGTCAGCTGGCCGCAGACCGCACGTCTGACACGGGCCGAGTTTCTACGGATCAAACAGCTGGAATATGTCACCGCCGCCCGCGCGATTGGCGCCAAGAACAAGCGTATCATCTGGAAGGTGATCCTGCCCAACGCCCTGCCGCCGCTGATCGTGTCGGCGACGCTGACCGTGGGCGTGGCCATCCTGTTTGAGGCCGGTCTGTCCTTCCTGGGTCTGGGTGATCCCAATGTGATGAGCTGGGGGCTGATGATCGGCGCCAACCGTGAATACATCCTGGACGCCTGGTGGCCGGTGACCTTTCCCGGTCTGGCAATCTTCTTCACCGTCTTCTCGGTCAGCCTGATCGGTGACGGGCTGAACGATGCCTTCAATCCAAAACTGAGGGAGCGGTGAATATGACGGCCCTTCTCGAAATCGAAGACCTGCGCGTCACCTTTAATACCCGCTACGGAGAGGTCACGGCGCTGGATTCCGTCTCCATGCATGTGAACGAGGGTGAAACCCTTGGCGTGGTGGGCGAGTCCGGCTGCGGCAAGTCGATCACCGCGCTGTCCACCATGGGGCTGATCCCAATGCCGCCGGGGCGCATTGCCGGCGGGGCGATCCGCCTCAATGGCGAAGATCTGACCAAAGTGTCCGATTCCCGCATGCGGTCGTTGCGCGGTGGTGATATCGCGATGATCTTTCAGGAGCCGATGACCTCCCTGAACCCGGTGTTCACTGTTGGCGATCAGATCGCCGAGGCGATCATGCTGCACCAGAAGGTCAGCCGCGATCAGGCGTTGAAAGACGCCATTGCGCTGCTGGACCGGGTTGGCATTCCGTCGCCTGATAAACGGGCGCTGGATTATCCGCATCAGCTGTCAGGGGGGATGCGTCAGCGGGTGATGATCGCCATGGCCGTCAGTTGCCGCCCCAAGGTTCTGATCGCGGATGAGCCCACCACTGCGCTGGATGTGACCGTTCAGGCGCAGATCTTTGATTTGCTGAACGAGATCCAGCGCGACTATGGCTCGGCCATCATCCTGATCACCCACGACATGGGCGCGATCTCGGAAATGGCTGACCGGGTGGCGGTGATGTATGCCGGCCGCGTGATCGAAGATGCAACGGCGGATCAGGTGCTGGATAGCCCCCAGCACCCCTATGCGCGGGGGCTGATCTCCTGCATTCCGGCGCTGGGCAAGGGCGCGCAGCAGGACCGGTTGGCTGAAATCCCCGGCGTGGTGCCGCCGCTGCATATGCTGGGCGCGGGCTGTTCTTTCAAGGAACGGTGCAGCCTGACCAATGCGCGTTGCGGCAGTGAAAAACCGCAGCTCATCAATCACGGCGCGCACCCTGTTGCCTGCCACGCAGCTGAGGAGGGCCGCGCATGAGCTTGCTTCTGGACGTTAAGGACCTCACCGTACGTTTCGCACTGCCGAAACCCTCGATGTTTGCGCCGACCCCGCATCTGGAGGCGGTGCGCAAGGTCTCCTTCCAGCTGGAAAATGGCCGCGCGCTGGGCATTGTCGGTGAAAGCGGATCGGGCAAGACCACCACCGCAATGGCGGCGATCCGGCTGACCCATGCCTCGGGCGGTGAGGTGCTGTTTGAAGGTGAGGACCTGTTGTCGCTGGATGACGAAGCCATGCGCCAGCGTCGCCGCGATGTGCAGCTGATCTTTCAGGACCCCTATTCCTCGCTCAACCCGCGGGCGCGGGTGGCCGATATTGTCCGCGAGCCGATGGACCTGATGGATATCGGCGATATGGAAAGCCGCACCAAACGGGTGAAAGAGCTGTTTGAGTTGGTCGGCCTGCGCCCCGACCAGCTGAACCTTTTTCCGCACCAGTTCTCAGGCGGTCAGCGGCAGAGGATATCCATTGCGCGCGCCCTGACCACCAACCCGAAACTGCTGGTCTGCGACGAGCCGGTAAGCGCGCTGGACGTGGCCATTCAGGCGCAGATCCTCAACCTGCTGGCCAAATTGAAGGACGAGCTGGGCCTATCCTACCTCTTTATCAGCCACGATCTGGGCGTGGTGCGCCACCTTTGTGACGATGTGGCGGTGATGTATTTGGGCAAGATTGTTGAACAGGCGCCGCGCGAGGTTCTGTTCGACCATCCACAGCATCCCTACACGCAGGCGCTTTTGTCAGCGGCGCCGTCGCTGGCACGGCGCAAGTCCAAAGGCTATGTGCGGGCGATGAAACTGTCGGGCGACCCGCCCAGCCCGATCAACCCGCCCAAGGGCTGCGCCTTTGCCGACCGTTGCCCGGCGGCACAGGATTTGTGCCGCAGTTCGCAGCCGGTTCTGGAAGCACGGGCCGGGGCGCAGGTGGCCTGCCATTTCCCCGGCTAAAGGGGGGGCTCCCGCCCGGCGTGCGGGTATGAGATACCCTGCGCCCGTTGGGCCGGGCGCCTTGCCCTTGGCAAGGCGCTGGCTCCGGCAGGAGTGTTTTTGGAAAAGTGAAGATCCGGCTGATAAACCCCTCAGATCAACGGCGCGCAGGCCAGTGCGGATCCGCAGTGACGGTTCCGAGGATCAGAGTTCAAATTTCCCGAGGTGTGTTTCGCCGCGCTGACGGGCAAGGGTCATCTGTTTTTGGCGTTCGCGGAACCTGTTCTTATCGGCCTCTGTCGCGCTGTCTGCGCAGTGCGGGCAGGTGACGCCTTCTTCATATTGGGCATGGGCCTTATCTGCAGGCAGGATAGGGCGACGGCAGCCGTGGCACAGATCATGCGGCCCTTCTTTCAGGCCGTGGCCGACCGAAACACGGTTGTCAAAGACAAAGCAGTCGCCTTGCCAGCTGCTCTGGTCTGCCGGGACCTCTTCGAGGTACCTGAGGATGCCGCCCTTCAGGTGGTATACGTCCTCCACCCCCTGGCCCAGAAGATAGTTGGTGGATTTCTCGCACCGGATGCCGCCGGTGCAGAACATGGCGACCCGTTTGTTGTGAAAGCGTTCCTTGTTGTCCTCCCACCAGGCCGGGAAATCCCGAAAGCTTGCGGTTTCCGGATCGATCGCATTCTCGAACGTGCCGATCGCCACTTCGTAGTCGTTGCGCGTATCAATGACCACCACATCGTCTGAACGGATCAGGTCGTTCCAGTCTTCCGGCTCCACGTAATGGCCGGTGCCGGCCAGCGGATCGACATCCGGCTGGCCCATGGTCACGATCTCTTTCTTCAGGCGGACTTTCATGCGCCCAAAGGGGGCATGGTCGCTCGTCGCTTCCTTCCACTCCAGCCCGGCGCAGCCTGGCAGGGCCCGGATATGGGCAAGCACCGCCTCGACTCCTGCGGCAGGCCCGGCGATGGTTCCGTTAAGACCTTCCTGCGCCAAAAGGAGCGATCCTTTGACCTGTTGCGCAAGGCAGAGGTCCAAGAGCGCTGGTTTTAACGCGGCAGAGTCGGAAAAACGGGTGAAGTGGTAAAGTGCGGCAATCCTGTACATGCAATGGCAATAATCCTTCTTCACTATTGGTTTCAAGTAGGGAGCCGGACTAACTATAGGCAGCTGGGGCTGGAAAAGGTGGAAAGCCATGACTGAGGCGTTGATCGTCATCGATGTGCAGAATGACTTTTGCCCGGGCGGCGCACTTGCGGTGCCAGAGGGGGATGCTGTCGTTCCCGCCATCAATGCGATGATGGATGCGTTTGGTGCCGTGATCCTGACTCAGGATTGGCATCCGGCGGGGCATTCTTCGTTTGCGTCATCCCATCCTGGGCAGGCGCCATTTGGCACCGTTGACATGTCATATGGCACGCAGGTTCTGTGGCCTGACCACTGTATGCAAGGCACCAAGGGTGCTGATTTCCACCCGGATCTGCGGCTGAATGGGGATTTGATCATCCGAAAAGGGTTCCGACCGGCGATTGATAGCTACTCCGCCTTCTTCGAGAATGATCGCTCTACCCCAACAGGGCTGAGCGGCTATCTGCGTGACCGGGGCATCACCCGATTGACGCTGGTTGGCCTTGCCACTGATTTCTGTGTTGCCTACTCGGCACTGGATGCGGCCCGGCTGGGGTTCACGGTTGCTGTCGACCTTGCTGCTTGCCGGGCAATAGATCTGGACGGGTCACTGGCGGTCGCCATGCGCGAGATGACCGACGCGGGTGTTGACCTTGCGGGCTAATCTCCTCCCTTTCGGCGCCAGAGCGCGGCTTTCGATCAGCGCCGCCGGGAGGGAATGATGCTGCATTCGAGCATTTCACAACCTGCAATGCTGAATGACAATGTTCGCAGGAACAGCCCAGAAGGGCTGATGTTGCGCTATGTTCGTGGGCGGCTGAGCAATTTCAAAGCGCGCCAGACCGTCACCTTCATTGGCGGTTTCATTCTGGCCCTTACCGTTTCGCCGCTCCTTGCGTTGTTTGCCATGTCCCTCGCGCTGGCCGGAGAAATTGCCGACTGCCTGTATTTGCGACGGGTTCCCGTTCTGCTGGCAGAGGGTGTTCCGCTGCGGCAAACCCAAATGGTCAGCACTATCACCGCCGGTGTGCATGCCCTGACGATTTCAATCTGCGTATCCATCGCCTGGCTTCCGGAGGATTGGGGGCATCCGGAACCGTTGTTTGCCATTGGTTTTTTGACCAGTGCTGCGCTCAACGCGACCTTGGTTGCGGCCCACCACCCGGCTGCCGCGCGGGTTCGGTTGATCATCTACGGTCTGACACCGATCGCTTTGTTCGCAATCGAGTTTTACAACAGGGGCTATCTGGATCGGGCGATCCTGCAGAACTTTGCCGGGGCCAGCCTGTTGATGTTCACCGTCGGCATGTTCCTGAAATATGCGCTGCGCACCTTTGAAAGCAACCGCCGCCACACATTGGCGCTTGAGGAGCAACGGGCAGAGCTGGCGGATACCAACCTGCGGCTGCGCGAGAAAAGTGAACAGGCCCGCAGGCTGGCGGCGGTGGCCCAGCACGCCAATGACAGCGTTATTCTGATCGGTCAGGATGGTCGTATTTCCTGGGTCAACAGTGCGTTTTCGCGCATCACAGGTTTCAGTGCGCGCGAGGCCGTCGGCCGCCGACCGGGCGAGATACTGAACAGCTCCGAAACCTCTGATGAAGTAATTCGCAGGTTGATAGATGTCCGCGAAAAAGGACTTCCTTACCGGGGAGAGGTTCTGAACCGGCGCAAGGATGGCAAGGAAATCTGGGTCGAAACCAATCAGGTGCCGGTTTTGAATGCAAACGGCAGTGTCGAAGTTGTCGTCGCTGTTGAACGCGATGTGACCCAAGCGCGTGAACAAGCCGCAGAAATGGAGGAGGCCCGCCGTGCCGCAGAAGATGGCGCAAGGGTCAAGGAAGAGTTTCTGGCCACCATGAGCCATGAGATCCGAACGCCGATGAATGGGGTCATCGGCATGGCGCGGCTTCTGACAGAAACGGATCTGGACAAGGATCAAAGGCTCTATTCCGAAACGATCCTCAGCTCTGCCAATGCGCTGATGGGGTTGATCAACGACGTCCTTGACCTGTCCAAACTTGACGCCGGGCGGGTGGAGTTGAGCGTGGTTGATTTCTCACTGCTCGATTGTTTTGAAAGCACCCTGCAATTGCTGCGACCGCAGGCTGAACAGAAGCGGGTGAAACTGGAGCTGAGTATTGATCCTCAGGTTTCTGACCGGTTGCGGGGAGACGACAGGCGGCTCCGGCAGATCCTGCTGAATCTGGTCGGAAACGCGATAAAGTTTACCGAAATCGGCAGTGTGCATGTCTCCGTGTCTTCACAGGATCTCGGCGAAGGGGGGCAGCAGCTGATCTTTTCTATCACGGACACCGGCATCGGCATCCCGGCCGACAAGCTGGATCATATTTTCACCCGTTTTTCGCAGGCGGATGCTGCCACCACCCGAAAATTCGGCGGGACTGGGCTTGGGCTGACAATTTCGCGCAAGCTGACAGAAGCGATGGACGGGTCCATTTCCGTCAGTTCCGAACTGGGCAAGGGCACCTGCTTTACCGTCACTGTGCTGTTGGACCGCGCCCACAAAGAAGACGCAGAACAGCCTCAGGCCAAGGCTGAAAAAGCAGAAGACACCGCGGTTTTTGCGGGGCTGCGCCTGCTGGTGGCGGAAGACAACAAAGTGAACCGGCTGGTTATTCAAAAATACTTGCGCAGCCTTCCCATTCAGCTGGAATTTGCGTTTGATGGCCAAGATGCGGTGTCCAAGACCCTGTCGGGAGATCCGGATCTGGTGTTTATGGATATGTCGATGCCGGTCATGAGCGGCCTTGAAGCCACGCGCGAGATACGCGCCACAGCGCTGCGTCAGCCGGTGATCATAGCGCTGACAGCCAATGCTTTTGACAGCGACAGGGTTGCCTGTCTTGATGCGGGAATGGATGGTTTCCTGACAAAACCCGTGGGCCGCAGCGAATTGCTGCAGGTGATCAGATCCAGCGGTGTGATCGACAGGCCTGATCGGGCCGGATAATTTCCTTTGCGCGCACTGACTGGCTATCTTATCAATCAGTCAATCCTGAGGGGAGGTCACCGGTGGATATCGCAACCCGCGTCTACAATCATAAATGGCAGATCGACCCGATCGTCCGCTCTCTGATCGACACCGATTTCTACAAGCTGCTGATGTGCCAGTCTGTGTTCCGCAACAAGCCGGATACTCAGGTGCGGTTTTCACTGATCAACCGCTCGACCCAGGTGCCATTGGCCAATTTGATCGATGAGGGTGAGCTGCGCGAGCAGCTGGATCATATCCGCTCCCTGTCGCTCAGCCGGGGGGAAAGCACCTGGCTGCGCGGCAATACCTTTTATGGCAAACGCCAGATGTTTCGCCCGGATTTTATGGAATGGTTCGAAGGCCTGCGCCTGCCACCCTATCATCTGGAACGCCACGGCGATCAGTACGAGCTGACATTTGAGGGCAGCTGGCCGGAGGTTATGCTGTGGGAAGTCCCGGCGCTGGCGGTTCTGATGGAGCTGCGCAGCCGTGCTGTTCTGGATGATATGGGCCGGTTTGAACTGCAGGTGCTCTATGCCCGTGCGATGACCAGAGTCTGGGAGAAAATCGAAGACCTGCGCGGCCTGGACGGTTTGTCGATTGCGGATTTCGGCACCCGGCGGCGGCATAGTTTCCTCTGGCAGGATTGGTGCGTTCAGGCGATGCGCGAAGGCTTGGGGGCGAAATTCACCGGCACCTCCAACTGTCTGATTGCCATGCGCCGCGAAGTCGAGGCGATCGGCACCAATGCCCATGAACTGCCGATGGTCTATTCGGCCCTGGCGGAAGATGACGCCGCATTGGCGCAGGCCCCTTATGATGTGTTGTCTGACTGGCAAGAAGAACATGAAGGCAACCTGCGTATCATCCTGCCGGATACCTATGGCACCAAGGGATTTCTGGATAAGGCGCCGGATTGGCTGGCTGGCTGGACCGGTATTCGTATCGACAGCGGCGATCCGGCGACAGGTGCTGAGACGGCGATCGACTGGTGGCAGTCGCGCGGAGAAGACCCGGCGCAAAAACGGGTAATTTTCTCTGATGGGCTGGATGTGCAACAGATCCGGGATCTGCATGTGCAGTTTTCGGGCCGGGTACAGGCGACCTTTGGTTGGGGTACGCTGTTGACCAATGATTTTCGCGGCCTTGTGCCCGGTGATGGGCTGGCGCCCTTCTCACTGGTCTGCAAGGCAGTGTCGGCCAATGGTCGCCCGACGGTCAAATTGTCGGATAATCCGGAAAAGGCCATGGGCCCGGCCGCTGAGATCAACCGTTACAAGAAGGTTTTTGCAGTCGGCCGTCAGGACCCCATCAAGGTGATCGTCTAGAATCGAAGCGAGGCACTCCCGCCCGGTCTTCGGGCATTTGACATGCCCTTAACCCGTTGGGCCACGCGCCTTGCCATTGGCAAGGCGCCGCCTCCGGCGGGCGTATTCTTTCAAAGGTGAATTCCTTTGGCAGCACAAGTTGACTTCATCTTTTCAGCAATACTCCGGGGGAGCCGCCCTTGGGCGGTGGGGGCAGAGCCCCGCGCCGCGCGTGAGCGCGGCGCTTTGCCCAACTCGGCTAAGAATACTGGCCAGGGGCCGGTGTTCTGAAGAGGCGGGAGGGCCGCGTGTCCCTGGAAGGTGGTAATTGCTGAAGGGCCGGTGGTCAGCCGTGGTGTGCTGCCACGGTCTTTAGTTGTGAAAACCCATATAGCGCCTCGAACCCTTTCTCGCGACCGTGACCGGATTTTCCAACGCCGCCAAACGGCAGCTCTACCCCGCCTCCGGCTCCGTAATTGTTCAAAAACACCTGGCCTGCGCGCAGTTTCCTAGCCAGCCGCATCTGGCGCGCGCCCTCGCGGGTCCAGACCGAGGCAACAAGGCCAAATTCGGTGGCATTGGCTATCTCCAGCGCCTCGGCCTCGGTGTCAAAGAGGATCAGAACCTGAACCGGGCCAAAGATTTCTTCCCGCGCCAGGGAATGGTCTGGCGGGACATCGGCAAACAGGGTGGGGCAGACGTAGGCGCCGTCCGCAGGACAGTTGTCGACAAGGCAGCCCTGTGCGGCGATTGCCAGGTCCGCGCCCTTGCTGAGATATCCTTCGACAATACTCTTCTGGCGGGTTGAGATCAGCGGCCCGAGGCGCAGATCATCGGCGGCGGGGCCGACAGTCAGGCCACTATAGGCCTCTGCCATGCGCGATTTCACCTCTTCATAGACACCGCGCTGCACCAGAATACGCGAAGAGGCGGAGCAGGTTTGCCCTGCGTTCTGGATGCCTGCATTCACCAGAAACGGCAGGGCCGCGTCCAGATCAGCATCATCGAACACCAGTTGCGGGGATTTTCCGCCCAGCTCCAATGTCACCGGAACCACATTGGCGCCGGCCGCCTGCTGCACCAGCGCGCCGGTGCGGACCGAACCGGTGAAGGAAATGTGGTCGACATACTCGTGGCTGGCCAGCGCTGCACCGGCTTCAGCCCCCAAGCCCGGCACCACATTCAGCGCACCTGCGGGGAGCCCGGCCTCTTGGGCTAGATGGGCAAAGGCCAGTGCTGTGAGGCAGGCTTCTTCGGCGGGTTTCAGAACGGTTGCATTGCCCATGGCAAGTGCGGCGCCAACAGATCGTCCGATGATCTGCATCGGGTAGTTCCATGGCACGATATGGCCGGTGACCCCATGCGGTTCGCGCAGGGTATAGACGGTATATCCGTCCAGATAGGGAATAGTTTCACCCATCACCTTGTCCGCAGCACCGCCATAAAACTCGCAATAACGCGCCAGTGCCAGCGCGTCGGCTCGGGCCTGGGTCAGCGGCTTGCCAACGTCCATCGCCTCCAGCGCCGCGAGGTCCTCAACCCGTTCCAGAACCAGCTGGCCAATCCGGGTCAGGATGCGACCGCGCTGCAGCGCTGTCATCGCGCCCCACTCGCCGTCCAATGCCTCCCGTGCCGCGGTTATGGCACCATCCATGTCGGCTGCAGATCCGCGGGCAATCTGGCAGATCTCACTCCCGTCCGAGGGGTTCACCAGCGGCAGGGTTTGGCCCGCGATGGGTGCCTGCCAGCGGCCGCCGATCAGGCAGTGCGATGGGTCGAACCAGAGAGGGTTATGCATGGGGCTGGCTCCTTTTGAGAGTATCAATATCCGGCAGGACCGGTGCGGCGGCGATCAGGGATTTGGTATAGTCGTGTTGCGGATTGGTGAAGACCTGCGCGGGCGGGCCGTCTTCGACGATCTGCCCGCCCTTCATCACCAGTACGCGGTCGCTGACCGAACGCACCACACTCAGGTCATGGCTGATGAACAGATAGGTCAGCGCATAGGCGCGGCACAGGTCGGCCAGCAAGTCAAGGATGCGGGCGCGGACAGAGACATCGAGCGCCGAGACCGCCTCGTCAAAGATGATCAACTCGGGCCGGGTGATCAGGGCGCGGGCAATGGCGATGCGCTGACGCTGACCGCCAGAGAACTGATGGATGTATTTATCGGCGTCCTCGGGTTTTAGGCCGACGTCCTCCAGAACCTGCGAGATCAGGTTCAGCCGTTCCTGGCCTCGGGGAGGATTTTCCATGCCGTGAAAGGGTTCTGTGATCAGCCGTGCCACCCGGTGGCGTGGATTGAAACTGCCAAAGGGGTCTTGAAACACCACTTGCATTTTTCGCCGTAGATCCGTTGCCATGTTGGGCGAAATTGGCGTGCCATCCAACAGGATCTCACCGCTTTGCAGCGGCTCCAGGCCCAAAATGGCGCGTGTTAGGGTCGACTTTCCACACCCCGACTCGCCGACCAACCCCAGCCGCTCGCCGCGGTTCAAGGTGAAGCCGACACTGTCCACGGCCCGGTGATGGCCCGGTTGGGCGAACAGAGATGTGCGGGGCAATTGGTAGTCGCGGGTGGCTTGGCGAACCTCCAGCAGTGGTGTGGGTGCGGGCGCTGCGGGCAGGTCTGCCTGATGGCCCGACGCGGCAAAGAGCATCCGGGTGTAGGGATGCTGCATGTTGGCCAAAACCCCCTTAACAGAGCCTGTTTCCACGACTTCACCCTGTTTCATGACGACGATCTGATCGGCGAGGTCTGCAACCACGGCGAGGTCATGGGTGATTATCAACAGGCCCATATCGTAGTCTCTAACAAGGGATTTCAGCAGGTCGAGGATCTGCGCCTGTGTGGTGACATCCAGCGCTGTTGTGGGCTCATCCGCGATCAGCAGTCTGGGGCGCAGAGCAATGGCCATGGCGATGACAACACGCTGACGCTGCCCGCCTGACAATTCGTGCGGGAAGCGCGAGAGAGGGAAGCGGTCCTGCGGCAGGCCGACCCGCTCCAGCACTTCGCAGGTGCGCAGGTGCGCCTTGGCGCGCGGCATGGCCCTGTGGATCAGGATGGTTTCCATCACCTGATCACCGATGGTTTTCACCGGGTTCAGGGCGGTCATCGGTTCTTGAAACACCATGCCAATGGACTGGCCGCGCAACCCGCACAGCTGCGCTTCGGACTGGTCCAGAATATCGGTGCCATCCAGGGTGATCTGTCCGGTTGCCCTCGCCAGATCCGGCAGCAATTGCATGACAGAGAGGGCGGTCATGGATTTTCCCGATCCGCTCTCGCCGGTGACGGCGGTGATGCCGCCCGGCTCTACCGTCAAGGACACATCCCGCAGTACCGGTGTTCCGGCAATGGTCATCGACAGGTTTTGGATGTTGAGCAGGCTCATGCGCGGGCCACCCTCAGCTTTGGGTCCAGCCAATCGCGCAAGCCGTCACCCAGCAGGTTCAGCCCCAGCACGGTGAGGATAATGGCGCATCCCGGCACCAGTGCCAGATGCGGCGCAAAAGAGACCATGGTCTGAGCATCCGCCAGCATCCGCCCCCAACTGGGTACAGGCGGCTGTGCGCCAAGGCCGACGTAGGACAGGCCCGCCTCGGCCAGAATACCAAGAGAGAACTGGATGGTGCCCTGCACGATCAAAAGGTTGGCAATATTGGGCAGGATATGTTCGGCGGAAATACGGGCGCGTGTTTTGCCGGCGACACGGGCGGCGAGGATGAATTCACGCTCCCACAAAGACAGCGCTGCACCGCGGCTGATGCGGGCAAAGACAGGTATGTTGAAGATGCCGATGGCGATGATGGCATTGACGGCCCCGGCGCCAAAGACGGCGGTGATCAGGATGGCGATCACCAGCGAGGGGAAGGCAAAGATCAGGTCATTGCCGCGCATGATCAGCTCGTCCAGCCAGCTGCCCTTGGCGGCGGCCGCAGACAGGCCCAATGGCACGCCGACCCCCATGCCGATACCCACCGCGACCAGCGCCACCGCAAGCGAGGTGCGCGCGCCGACCATGATCATCGACAAAAGGTCACGGCCAAAATGGTCGGTGCCCAGCAGGTGCGTGCCATTGGGCGGCTGCAGCTTGGCCGGGATATTCAGCACCGCATGATCAAAGGGCGTCCAGACAAAGGACAGGAACGCAGCCAGCAGCACCAGCGAGGACAGGCCCGCACCAAGGATCAGGTTGCGGTTCATGTGCGGCTCCTCAGCCGGGGATCCACGGCGGCATAGGCCAGATCGACCGCGAAATTCACCGTGATCACCGCAAAGACCAGCAGCATGACCACGCTTTCCACCACGATGAGGTCGCGCGATGAGATCGCCTGAAACACCAATCGCCCCAGGCCCGGCAGGTAAAAGACCTGCTCGATGATGATGGCGCCGGCCAGCAGGAAAGAGAACTGCAGCCCGATGATGGTCAGCACCGGGATCATCGCGTTGCGCAGCCCGTGGCGCCACAGGGCCTGACGGCGGCTCAGCCCCTTGGCGCGGGCGGTGCGCATGAAGTCTTCGCCCAGAATATCCAGCAGCGAGGATCGCATAACCCGCGTCAGGATCGCCGCCTGCGGCAGGGCCAGCGCGATGGCGGGCAGGGTGAGGGAACGCATCCCGGCCAGCAGGCCGTTGTCCCAGCCGGAAAACCCACCAGCACTGAACCAGCGCAGGTTGATGGCAAAGATCAGCACCAGGATCATCGCAAACCAGAAGTTCGGAATTGCCACGCCCAGCTGGGTGGCGCCCATGACCGCGCTGTCGCCCGCCCTTCCCCGCCGTGAGGCGGCATAGATGCCTGCCGGAAAGGCAATTAGCGTCGAAAGGGTCAGTGCAAATAGCGCCAGCGGCAGCGACACCCACAGCCGGTCCGCAATCATCTCTGCCACCGGTGTGCGGTAGGTGTAGGAGGTGCCAAAGTCACCGCCCAGCATGCCGGACACCCAGGAGAGGTAGCGCTGCAGTTTGCTCTGATCGAGGCCCAGTTCCGCCTGCAACGCGGCAACGGTGTCGGCCTGCGCATTGACCCCCAGCATAAAGGAGGCGGGATCACCCGGGGCGACTTCGATCACGGCGAATATCACCGCCGAAGCAACGGCGAGGCTGAGGATCAGGGACAGGAGGCGTTTCAATGAATAACGTAACATTGCCGATACGTTAGGGGCGGTGTGTCAGGCGGTCTAGTGGGCGAAGAAGAAATATGCGGCCCCTTTGCCCGTTATCCGTGCAGCAGGTAGCGATCCACCGCCAGCGCGACGATGGCCAGATAGCCCAGCGGGTAAATCCACATGATCGCATATGTGTCCAGCCTATGCGCAAAATCACCGCGCCCCGAGGCCTTGATCCGACTGAGCATGATATTGAAAACAATCACCGCCCCGGTGACCACGAACATCCATTGCAGCAGGAAATCGAGGAAAGTGAGGTAGCCCAGCCGCGGCAGATCTTCGGAGACAGCCCAGTTGAACGCGACAAACACCAGGAGGTTACCGCCAGCAATCTCGGCCCGTTTGCGGTATTCATTGAGAAAGAAAATCGCCCAGGACACAGTGACCAGCACCAGCATCGGCAGAAAAATCCTGAGCGCATAATACATCACATGGCGCCGCCCTTCAAAGGCCAGCGCGACCTTGGCGCTGGGCTGACCGGAGAGCCCCTCGACCAAAGACAGCTCCATCCGTGCGTTCTCCAGGATCCACTCTTCTTCGCCGAGGAGGCCGCCAAGCCCGGACAGATCATCCCGCACCGAATAGGTCACCAGCCTGTCCGGATAGAGCGAAACAACCTCCAGATAGAATTTCTGGTGGTCGAACGGGTAGCGCGTGAAATTGAAATAGGGTGCCTGCAGGGTGAGCGAGGATTTCTCGTAATACCGCACGCGCCCAGTGGGCCAAATCACCGCAAGGGCCTGATGTTCCCATTTGCGCGACTGCTGGTTTGCGATTTCAAAGGCAGGAACCAAGGCGCCCTTGCTGCGCACGAAGGCGGCAAATTCAGCGGGCGGCATGATCAATGCTTCGCTGTTGGAGTCGTCTGCGTCAAAGGCCAGCTGCGGATCCTGCCATTCCAGTCTGATCGTTGCGACAGCGCCGTAGTTTTCGGATTTTTGGTCAACAAAGGTGATCTGATCAATCTTGATCCCGACGGCCACGTCGAGGGGAGCATCCAAACCAAAGGTCTGCGGGGTGCCGGGCGGCAGGTCCAACGCCTGCGTCGCAGTGACGGTAAGGCAGGCAGACAGGGTGGAGAGGAGAAAGGCAACAAGCCGGATAATACGCATTACCAAAGACATAGCCCTCTGTTTCCGGGGGGAAACCTTGAGGTGAAAAAATCGCGGGCCGCGCCGTTTTGGGCGGCCCGCAAGAGATTATTCAGCCCAGGAAATGGCGCCGAGGTCGATGGCCGCCGTAGGTGCGTTTTCCCACAGGCCCAGCACGCCGGCCTTGGCCACGCCCAGTTTCGCCAGCTGGAAAAGATAGCCGTTCACATAGTCACCCGCGATGGTCTTCTGCGCGTCCTGCATCAGCGCGGTACGGGCTTCGGGATCCGTGGTGGCGTTGAGCGTGGCCATCAGATCCTGAAAGGCGGGGTTGTCATACTGGAAGTAATAATCGGGGCGGGCATAGATGCCGATGTCCATCGGTTCGGTATGGCTGACGATGGTCAGGCCAAATGTCTTGCCGCGAAACACGGTCTCCAGCCACTGGGCCCATTCGACATTTGTGATCTCGGCCTTGATGCCGACCTCGGCCAACTGTGCGGCGATGATCTCTCCGCCGCGGCGTGCATAAGAAGGGGGCGGCAGGTGCAGCGTGGTTTCAAACCCGTCCGCCAAACCAGCTTCGGCCAGCAGCGCGCGGGCCTTGTCCGGGTCATAGGCCGAGCCACCGGTCAGATCCACATAGGCCGGGTTGTGCGGTGCAAAATGGGTGCCGATCGGGGTGCCATAGCCAAACATGGCGCCGTCGATGATTGCCTGCCGGTCGATGGCATGGGCCAGCGCCTGTCGCACTTTTGCATCGTCAAAGGGAGGTTGTTTGTTGTTGGTCGACAGGATCGTCTCGCCCTCGGTCGATCCCACCAGCACCTGAAAACGCGGATCTGCTTCGAACTGGGGCAGGTTTTCGGGGGCGGGGAAGTTGTCAAAGGCATCCACGTCCTCGGCCATCATCGCAGCAAAAGCAGCGGTCGGATCCGAGATGAATTTGAAAGTGGCAGAGGCCAGAACCGGGGCCTCCCCCCAGTAGTCCGCGTTGCGCGCCATTTCGATGCGGTCGCCCTGCACCCAATCCGCCAGTTTGAAGGCACCAGTGCCAACCGGCGCGGTTTTGATGTCCTCAATGCTTTCGGGTGCGACAATGACCGCATCGCCCCAGGCAAGATTGAACAGGAAGCTGCCGTTGGGTTCGGCCAGGGTGACCTTGACGGTCATCGGGTCCACCACATCGACGCTGCTGATACCGGCAAACAGCGCTTTTTGCGCATTGGTGCTGTCTTCGGCCCGTGCGCGATCAAGGCTGAACTTCACATCCTCGGCGTCCATGGCGCTGCCGTCATGAAAGGCGACACCCTCCTGCAGGCTGAAAGTATAGACGGTGCCGTCGTCCGAAATCTCCCAGCTTTTGGCCAGCAGCGGCGCGATTGATCCATCGCCCATGAACCGGGTGAGACCTTCGAAAATATTGACGTAAACGACCGAGTCGATGGCCTGCGCGGCGGCACTGGTCGGGTCCAGATGCGGTGGCTCCAACTGCATGGCGATGGTGATGCTATCTTTGGCGACGGCGGCTCCGGCAGTGAGTGCCAGTACCGAGGAGGCAGTGAAAACAAATGACTTCAATGACATGGGAAAATCCCCCCTTGGGTTGAAAACGCCGTCTTAAGGCCACGGCTTGGGGGTGAGTGTTCCCTTATTGCGTCACGTAATCAAGGCAAAGGGGACATTTCGCGCACTGGAAGCGTGCTAATATTATTGATAATCCGCCCTCAACACTCGCAGCGAACAGGACGATCATGAGCGCCACAGCCCGCAAGAAAGCCCCGAATGCCGAGGATATCCGTGCCCGCAAAGGCACAGACCCACTGGTGTCCCTTACCGCATATACCACGCCGATGGCGCAGCTGATGGACGGTCACTGTGACTTTGTGCTGGTCGGTGACAGTGTCGGCATGGTGTTGCACGGGATGACATCGACACTGGAAGTCACTATGGAGATGATGATCATGCATGGCCGTGCGGTGGCGCGCGGGCTGCAGCAGTCGATGATGGTTATCGATATGCCCTTTGGATCCTATGAGGAGGGCCCGCAGCAGGCTTTCCGCAATGCGGCCCGGCTGATGGCAGACACCGGTGCCGGCGCCGTGAAGCTGGAAGGCGGCGTCGAAATGGCCGAAACCATCCGCTTTCTGGTCAAGCGCGGCATCCCGGTGATGGCCCATATTGGCCTGACCCCGCAGTCAATCAACACGCTGGGCGGCTACAAGGTGCAGGGGCGCGATGCACAGGGCGACGCAGTGATTGCGGACGCCCGTGCTGTGGCTGATGCCGGTGCCTTCTCGGTGGTGCTGGAAAAGGTGCCGCAGGTGCTGGCCGACCGGATTACCGCAGATGTGGCCATTCCCACCATTGGCATCGGCGCCTCGGCGGGCTGTGACGGGCAGATCCTTGTCGTCGACGACATGCTGGGCTTTTTCACCGCCTTCAAACCGAAATTCGTCAAACGCTATGCCGATCTTGGCCCCACTGCCGAAGCGGCCATAGCGGACTACGCCGCAGAGGTGCGCGCCCGCAGTTTCCCGGCGGCCGAACATGTCTTTGCCGATCAGGCACCGGCAAAAGGAAAGACCTGATGACTGCTCCGATTCTGCGCCGCCTCGAGGATCTGCGCGGCATGCAAAAAGCCTGGATGCGCGCGGGTGAAACCGTCGGTGTCGTGCCGACAATGGGCGCGCTGCATGCCGGGCATCTGTCGCTTGTAGAGGCGGCCAAAGCGGCCAGCGACCGTGTCATCGTCACCATCTTCGTGAACCCGCGCCAGTTCAACAACGCCGAGGATCTGGTAAACTACCCGCGCACGGAACTGGATGATGCGGAAAAGCTAGCCCCTTTTGGCGTTGATGCGATCTATGTCCCCGACCCGGACCAGATCTACCCGGAGGGCTATGCCACCAATGTATCTGTTGCGGGTTTCACCGATGTGATGGAGGGCGAACACCGCCCCGGTCATTTTGACGGGGTTGCGACCGTGGTGGCGAAACTGTTTCTGCAAACCGGTGCCGATCAGGCGTTCTTTGGTCAGAAGGACTATCAGCAGCTGATGGTTGTCCGGCGCATGGCCCGTGATCTGGATATTCCCATCGAAGTCACCGGCTGCCCGACAGTGCGCGAACCCTCAGGCCTGGCCATGTCCTCGCGCAACCTGCGGCTCAGCCCGGACGGGCTGGCGCGCGCTGCCCGACTTTATCCCCTGCTGCAATCCATCGCCGCCAGATTGGCTGGGGGGGAGGTGTTCCATACGCTCATCGGCCCAGTTCGCGATCAACTGGCGGCGGCAGGTTTCACCGATATCGAATATCTGGACCTGCGTTGTGAAAAGCGATTGGAGCAGCTGGAAACCCCTATCCGCCCGGCCCGTCTCTTTGTTGCAGCCTGGATGGATGGCATCCGTCTCATCGACAATATCGAAGTGCCTGCGCTGACTGGGTAATCGGCCGCCAACGGGCTGCCAAAGGGCCGCGAAGGGGGGCTCCCGCCTGTTCAAGCGGTTCCTGCGGAACCACGTTCCCAGTTGGGCCGGGCGCCTTGCCTTCGGCAAGGCGCTGCCTTCGGCAGAGGCATCTCTTCAGCGCAGCGGTGACATTGGCCGACCGCAGATCCTCACCTTTGCCAAATACTCCGGGGGTGTCCCCGTCAGGGGGCGGGGGCAGCGCCCCCGTGCGCCGCGCAAGCGGCGCCTCGCCCAACGCTTTTCAGCGCATCCGTGATGCGTTGGGAAAGGGGCGGGAGCCCTGCGTTGTCCTGCTTCAGGAGATCCGTGCATTCTCCGGGATCGTCCGTGGACGGGCGTTGAGCTCATCGATGGAGAACCCGGCCAGTGATTTATACCTTGCGGCATGCGCGGCGAGCTCTCCCTTGGGGATGACATCGTCGATATGATCGAAGGCGCCGCCGCAGAGATCCTCGACCTGTTGCAACACACCGTCGGGGCCGCCACCTGCGCGATTGGCGCGAATGACACCGGTTGTGACCGGGCGAAACGCAGCCTCATACCTGTCCAGCGCTGCAGCGGTTAGGCCATGCTCCAAAAGCTGGGCGCCGATCATGCGGGCATCAAGAATGGCCTGGCTGGCGCCGTTGGAGCCGACCGGATAGGTCGGATGGGCGGCATCGCCCATCAGGGTCACGGGGCCATCGCTCCAGCCCGGCAGCGGGTCGCGATCGACCATGGGATATTCAAACACCACCTCGGCACCACGGATCAGCGCTGGCACATCGATCCAGTCAAACTGCCATGTTCTGAAGTCATCCAGAAAGTCATTGATATCCGCCGGTCGGTTCCAATCCTCCCGTTTCCAGGGGGTGGTTGGATCAAAGGCCTTTTCGGCGATCCAGTTGATTTCAGCCATCCCATCACTATCCGGGCGCGAGATCGGATAGGCCACAAGGCGCAAGCGATCATGCCCGATCATGGCCATGGCACCGCCGCCAAAAAACGCCGGGGCGCGGGTGGTCGCCCGCCACAGGATACGGCCGTTCCAAATCGGGGCGCCCTCATCAGGGGCCATCTGTGCGCGCAGCGCTGAATGGATGCCATCGGCACCGATGAGCAATTGTCCCTGCTCTTGCCTGCCGCCCTCCAGCAGCAGCGTCGCCCCGTCATGAGAGGTCTCATATCCGGTGGCACGCGCACCGGTTTCCAGAACATCCGGGCCTGCCCGGTCGGTCAGTGCCTTTAGCAGCATCATCTGCAGGGCGCCCCGGTGGACAGAATATTGCGGCCAGGCATAACCGGCCCAGGTGCCGCGTGGCTCCTCCCAGATCGTATTGCCGAGCTTTGAATAAAAGCCGAGCTGGCGGGTCTTGACGCCGATCGCGTCCAGCTCCTCTGCCAGCCCAAGGTCCAGCAATTCCCGCACGGCGTTGGGCTGCAGGTTGATGCCAACCCCCAGCGGCCGCATGTCACGGGCGCTTTCGAAGATTTTGAACGGCACGCCGATCTGCTGCAGCGTCAGCCCCAGTGTGAGCCCGGCAATGCCGCCGCCGGCAATCAAAATGGTCATGGTTCAGATCCCCTTATTTTGAGGGGCAGAAGACCAGCCGAGGCAGAAAGGAGCAAGAGGCAGGAGCGCCGCAGGTCAGTCTTTGGCGGCGTGAATCAGATCAGGGCCAAAAATAATGTCGGCGTATTTCTCAAGATAAATCTTGAGCCATGGGGTGAACCGGTCGGGATGGCGGCGCACTTCGGCCAGAAGGTCGTGATAATCAACCCAGCGGGTCTCCATGACCTCCTCCGGGTTGGCCGTCATTTTCAGCGGCCGGTGCACATGGGCAAGAAAGACATCCACGGCCTCATGTTCGATCATTCCACCACCCACGTCGGCGCGGTATTCCAGATGGTGACGGAATTCCGGGTATAGCCCGGTGATACCCAGCTCATCCTCCAGACGGCGCACGGCGCAATCGGCTGAGTCTTCCCCCCACAGCGGATGGGTGCAGCAGGTGTTCGCCCACAATCCCGGCGTATGGTATTTTGACAGCGCCCGGCGCTGCATCAGAATTTCGGTGCCCTTGACGGCAAAGACCGACACGGCCTTGTGTTTCAGCCCCTTCAGATGGGCTTCGAGCTTATCCACCGGGGTAAGCACACCGTTGACCCAGGCGGGGATAGAAGTGGTCATCTCATGTCCTGTCGCGCGTTCCGGTCCCTGCGTATGCCGCATGGATGGCGCGTAGGGCTAATACGGGCGGACAGGAATGGCAATCACGAGAAAGGCCGCAGGCGATGCCTGCGGCCTTTTGTTCAGCAGGAAAATCTGCAGATCATTCGGTTGCGGCTTCGCCTTCTTCGGCAGCTTCTTCAGCCACAGGTGCGGGGGAGACGCTGGTGAGGAAGGCAAAGATATCTTCGCCGCCCTTCTTCAGTTTGAAGGACATTTTTGTCTTGGCTTTGGGGTTGCCAGTGAACTCGCGCAGGAATGCTTTGGGGTCGGCGGTGTAGGCGACCAGGTTCTCTTCGGTCCAGACAAGACCGGATTCGCCAGCTGCGACCAAGTCATTGCCGTACTTGAAACCCTCAACGGTGCCAGCAGCGCGGCCGGGCAGGCCATAGAGGTTGGGGCCGGTCTTGCCGCCCTTAACAATGGCTTCGCCGTCGGGCGAGGCGATGGCGTGGCAGGATTTGCATTTGTTGAATGCTTTCTTACCCGCTTCGGCATCGCCCTCAGCGAAGGCGGGGGCGGCGAGCAGCGCCAGGGCGGCGGTTGCGATGAGTCGTTTCATGGTTTTGCTCCAAACTTCGTGGCTGTCTGCAATACGGGTGTCAGCTGGCACAATAGTCAACCGTCAGATTGACGCGTTTGCGCTAGATCAGCTTTAACACCGACAATCGAGTTATTTTCCCTGCCAGCTGGGCAAAATATCGCCTTCGGCGGGCCCTGCGTGGAAAATCGCCCGTGCAATTGCCCGTGAGAGGCAAAGTGCAGCCGCATGGCAGAGCGGTCCAAGGGAATCGGCGGAAACCTCGCGTGTACCGGTTGCTGCGGCAAAGATCAGATCACCATCCGCAGGCGTATGGGCGGGGACAATGGCGCGCCCGATGCCATCATGGGCCGCGGTGGCCAGCCGCTTGCACTGCGCCTTGGAAAGGGCGGCGTCGGTGGCAACAATGGCAATCGTGGTGTTGCTGCCTTCGGAGGGGAGTTGAATTTCACCTGCCAGTTTCATCATCGCGTCCAGCTTGGGGCTGCCGGAGCCGCGTCCCAACCCCGTTGAGGAATCAGGCCCGAGCCCACCAAATTCACCGTCGATTTCAAATGGCGCGGCCCAGAAATGACGCCCGCCGGGGGTGGTGACCGCACCCATCGGGTTGGCGGCGACAAGTGCGCCGACAGTGGTGCCATCCTCCAGCACCAGCGAGGCAGAGCCGAGCCCGCCTTTTTCATTGGCCGCCAAGGCGCCGGTGCCAGCGCCGACGCTGCCAAGCGCGAAGTCTTTGGCCGCAGACGCAAGGGCGGCGCGGCCCAGGGCACGGAAGGGGTTTTCAACCCAGGATTTGTCGCCCCCGTTCAGCAGATCAAAGAGGATCGCACCGGGCACAATAGGCACCAGCGCCGGGCCAACAGCAAAGCCACGCCCCATGGCACGCAGCCCGTCCACAACGCCGGAACAGGCATCCAGCCCAAAGGCCGAACCGCCCGACAGCACCAGCGCGTCAATGTCCTGCACCGATTTATCCGGCGCCAGCAGATCCGTTTCACGGGTGCCGGGCGCGCCCCCCATCACATGGACCGAGGCGGTAAAAGGCCTGTCCGCCGTCAGTACAGTGGTACCGGACTTCAGAGCGGCATCCTGCGCATTGCCCACTTTGAGGCCGGGGATGTCCGTGATCAGGTTGGTTTTTCCCGGGGTCATAAGGCAGAGCTCCTGTGGTGGGCGGGTGTTTGGGGCATTCCTGCTGCTGACGGACTAAATGCAGCGTCCACCGTCCACTTCCATGGCGACCCCGGTGACCATGCTGGCCTCATTTGAACAGAGGAAACAGGCGGCGTTGCCCATGTCTTCGGGGGTGGAGAAGCGCCCAATCGGGATCGTGGAAAGGAATTTGGCCCGCACCTCGGGGGTGTCTTCGCCCATGAAGCTTTTCAGGAGCGGTGTTTCGCCGGCCACCGGATTGATCGCGTTGACCCTAAGGCCAAAGGGCGCAAGCTCCACCGCCATGGTTTTGGTTGCAGTGATCATCCAGCCTTTTGAGGCATTGTACCAATTGAGGTTGGGGCGCGGTGACACCCCTGCGGTAGAGGCGACATTGAGGATGGCCCCGGTACCGCGCGATTTCATATGCGGGACCAATGCGCGCGCGGTCAGATAGACGGACTTTGCATTGACGTTCAGAACCCGGTCGAAGTCTTCTTCGCTGACGTCTTCCAATGCTGTTGGCATATGGGTGACACCGGCGTTGTTGACCAGAATGTCGAGATGGCCCAAAGCGGCGAGGGCGGTATCCGCCATGGCCTGAACCGAAGTGGCATTTGAAACATCCACGGCCTGCGCTATGGCGCCTTTGCCCAATTCTGCGGCTGTCGCAGCGGCGGCATCGGCGTTGATGTCAGCGATCATCACGCGGGCGCCCTCAGCGATGAATTTGCGCGCTATGCCGGTGCCAAAGCCCGAAGCGGCACCTGTAACGATGGCGGTTTTGCCCTCTAATCTCATCAAACTCTCCCAAATCAATGGGCGCAGGTTAGCAGCGCAGACGGGCGGCGCAATCTCTCAGTCGTTGTCGATGCGTCCGCGCAGGCCTTTCACTTCGCCGCGCTGTTTCTTGGCAGCGATTCGCCGCTCGACAGAGCCGCGGGTAGGCTTTGTCTTGATCCGGCGCTTTGGCTTTACCAGCGCCTTCCGGATCAGCTCGGCCAGTCTTTCGCGGGCCAGATCACGGTTGCGCTGCTGGCTGCGGGTCTCGTCGCAGAACAGCACAATTGCCCCCTCTTTGGTCCAGCGCCGACCCGCCAGCCGTCTGAGGCGGGTTTTGACCGGGCCCTCCAGCGAGGGGGAGCGTTCCGCCTCAAAGCGCAGCTCGACAGCGGTGGACACCTTGTTGACGTTCTGCCCGCCAGGGCCGGAGGCGCGGACAAATTGTTCGGTCAGCTCCCAGTCCTGAATGAAGATGTCATCCGTGATGTGCAGCATTAGTTGCTCCGCGGCGGGACAAGGATTTTTGAATTTCCTTGCAATCTTCTTTGAAGAATATTGGCGCGGGACCAAAGCGGTGCGCCAAATGAAAATGGGCTGTCCGAAAGCGTAACGGACAACCCATCTTGAGTATGGAGGTGCGCCGGTTAGGCGGCCGCCAATTCGTGCATCACTTAGCTGAGGGCTGCCTCAACACCGCTATCCCGAACTGTTCCAACTGCGATCTCCAAGTTCCCAATAGACACTAGAGCACCTCCTTTCGTGTTGTTACGCCTGATACAAGCGTGCCACAAAAATCGGAGATGTCAAAACAAAATCATGTGGGCTGTGTGTTAAGCTTCCCCACGATGATGCGGAATGGCACAAGTGCCACAAGCGCCAGAGACAGTTTCACCAGCCAGTCAGCAAAGCCCAGCGACACCCAAAGAGGCATCATCGGACCCGCACCCAAGAGCGGCAAAACCTCGCCCGCCCAGGACACATCATTGCCCGGTTCGATCCAGGTCAACGCGCCGGAAAAGGCGATGGTGAAGAACAGTGCGGTATCGACAGAAGAGCCCACGAGGGTGGAGGCCAGCGGCGCACGCCACCATTTTCCTTCACGGAAAGCGGCAAAGACCGAGACATCCAGCAACTGGGCGGTCAGGAAGGCCAGGCCGGAGGCAATGGCGATGCGCAGGGTCACGGCGGGGTATGTATAGCCGTCGCCCTGCAGCATGATCTGGGTGCCGATCAGTGAGCAGGCAACACCGGTGACAAAGCCGGCCAGCACCACACGACGCGCGGCATTTTTGCCATAAACGCGGTTCATGATGTCGGTGATCAGAAAGGCGATGGGATAGGTGAAGGCGCCCCAGGTCAGCCAGTTGCCGAACAGGAATTGCACCAGAATGTTGGAGGCGACCACAACAGCGGCCATGGCAAGAATGCCAGGGAGATAGGAACGTTTCATTTCATTTCCGTTTTTTAGACAAGGTAGCGGCGACTTGTCCGCGCGGCATGCGCGGAAGATCGGGCCTTGTAGCGGATTGTCAGATTTTCACAAGTTCCAAGCCGCGCGGAATTGGCGGCAAAAATTTGAAACAGCTTAACCCGGCAGCGCGTATTCGACCAATTCGGTCTCTTGCAGCAGGTTGAAATTGTCATCTGACACCATCGTGGCGCGCAGTCGCCCGCTGTCATCGCGCCAGACCGACAGGCCTTCGAGGTTGTCATGGGTGCCCGGGGCTGTCTGCAAGAGGGTTTCGCCCTGATCCAGCTGCGCAGCAGTCAGAGTCCAGCGGCGCAGGCGGCTGCGAAAGCCGAAAATGCCGAAACTGCGTTCGAGCAGATAGAATTTTCCGTCAGGACCAAAATCCGCGCTCACCGGTAGAAAGGATCCGTCCTGCGGCAGGGAAAAGGGCTGGCTCCATTTGTTGCCATCCCAGCGCCAGATGGGGATACGTTTCGGATCACCGGCTGTTCCCCCTTCCGGTAGGGTGAAAAGATGCCCGCGGTGATCGATTGCCAGCGCCTCGAGCGATTTATTGGAGGGCAATGTCTTGAATGCGCCAATCCGCGGCAGAACGCTGACCTTGCCGCTATCTGTGGGCTGACAGGCCACCCGTGCGAGCCCCTCATAGGAAATGCAGATCGAACCGTCCGTCGCAACGGCGAGCCCCTCGCTGTCGGCAATGCGTCCGGTCAGGCGTTTTCCGGTTGAGGCCTTGAGCGCGTTTGAGGTTTTGATTTCGGCCGCCGCGATCAGCCCGTCCTTGCGCCGCAGGCTGACGCGGGCAATGGTGGCGCGGTCGCTCAGCACGGTCATGCTGTGCCCATTCTTGGCGATCTCAAGTGCTGAAAAACCGCCAAACCAATCCTGCGGGCTGTGCCAGGTATAAGATCCGAGGTATTCCGCCGCGCCCCGGTTGCCTGCCGGACGGCTGGCCGCAATCGCCGATGCGGCGGTGACAAGCACCGCCACGGCCGAGACCATCAGTTTGATTGCAGGACTGAAACGCATTGGTTGGGTAAATCCGCCAGAGTGTAGTCGCGCCGAGGTTTGGGCTTTGGCGCGTTGGGGTCAACCGGTTTAGGGGGCGGTGGGTTCAGAATGTCATGCACCCATTTTTCAGCGTCCTCACAGCCGTCACCGGGGGGCGGGGCAGCTTGATTGGTGCAGCCGCGCGCGCCGTTCGGGCATTTTAGCCGCACATGGAAATGATAGTGATGCCCCCACCAGGGGCGGATTTTGCGCAGCCAGGCACGGTTTCCCTTGGCGTCCTTGCACATTTGTACCTTGGCACCGGGAAAGACAAAGATCCGCGCCACGCGTTTGTCCTTGGCGGCGGCACGCAGGATCGCGTGATGCTGTTTGGTCCAGCTGCTGTTCACATAGGCGCCGTTTGCGCGGCGCATCGACACCGAGGAAATGTTCTCGCGCGCCTTTGCGCTCAGCGCGAGGGTCTCGGGCGGCAGCATCCAGATATCAATATCCAGCCCGATCTGATGGCTGCGGTGGCCTGACAGCATCGGCCCGCCACGGGGCTGGCTGATGTCACCGATATAAAGCCCCTCCCAGCCTTTTTGCCGGGCGGCGAACTGGCTGAGTTTTTCGATGAAAGAGATGGTTTCCGGATGGCCCCAGTTGCGGTTGCGGCTGAGCCGCATCGCCTGCCAGGTCGGGCCGGTTTCCGGCAATTGCACAGCGCCGGCCACACAGCCTTTGGCATAAGACCCATGCGGCGCGGCGGCCTGTCGGGAGCCTTCTTTATGCGCTCCAAAGAGCTGTTTGGCAGCTGTTTCAGCCGCTGCCGGATGTGAAAGGAATAGAAATAGGAACAGACTTGTTAAATAGCGCTTCAATCCTGGTCTCCCTCGGCACGAACCCAAATGAGCAGGATCAGCCCGAGAAGAAAGAGGCCGATCACCGGTGTGATGCCCAATCGTGCGCTGCCGGTGAGGGTTGTGGCAACCCCTATCAGGGCAGGAGCCAGAAATGCGGTGGCTCGGCCGCTCAATCCATAGAGGCCAAAGCTCTCGGTGGCCAAATCCGGGTTGGTATGGCGCACCATAAGGGTGCGGCTGGCGGCCTGCAGAATTCCGCCGAAACCACCGATCAGCACGCCGCAGCCAAAGAAAACCGCGTCCGGCAGGGAGGATCCCGCTCCAAGTGAGAAGCCAAAGAACGACTCGCGGGTCATGTTGACGATGGTCAGGCAGACGAGCATGAGGATCAGGATGGCGAGGATGATGACCGGTTTGGGGCCAAAGCGCTGATCGGCGCGACCGCCAAGCCATGAAAACAATGCCGCTGAAATGGCGGCGATGATGCCGAAGATGCCAATTGAGGTAATGCTCCAGTCCAACACCAGACCGGCATAGACGCCTCCAAAGGCATAAAGCCCATTCAGCGCGTCACGGTAGAGCATCGATGAGCCGAGATAGCTGGCCAGACTTGCGCGATGGCGCAGGTTCTTGATCGATTGCACCACCAGTGCGATTGCCGCGCCAAAACTGCCGCGCTGGCCGGTTCGGTCGCCATCACGGGTCCACAGGAAATAGGGCACCATGAAGAGGGCGAACCACAGGGCGACGAAAGGCCCGACAAACCGGGTGCCTTCGCGGGCCTCGGCGTCAAAGCCAAACAGCGGATCCAGCCCGATCAGCGTCTTGCCATTGCCCTGTTCGACAAACAGCAACAGCATGACGAACAGCGAAATCACCCCGCCGAGATAGCCAAAGGCAAAGCCCGAACCGGACAGTTTTCCAGCATCCGCGCTGGTGGTCAGCGAGGGCAGCTGCGCGTTGACAAAGATCAGCGCATATTCAGCACCGATGAAGCCAAAGCCAAAGCTGACCAGCATCCAGACCATGTTGGACCCATTCGGATCCATGAACCAAAGACCGGCCGCACCGACCACATACATCAGGGAAAACCCGGTAACCCAGGGAATGCGGCGGCCCGAGATATCGGCCAATGCGCCAAGAATGGGCGCGCCAAAGCCGATCATCAGCCCGGTTATGGTCAGGCAAAGCGACCAGATGCTCTGCGCCTGCGCCTTGGCGGCCTCGCTCTCCAGCCCCTGACCGAGGTAATACTCGGCCGCGGTGGCGGCGAAAAACGGACCAAAAACAAATGTCACCAACAATGTGTGAAACGGCTGGCTGGCCCAGTCGAAGAAGAACCAACCCCAAATACGCTTACGCGCTGAAATCTCTGACATATTCACCCCCAATATGTGCGGGGCCAAACAGACAGGAGAATTTCAGCTTATACAAGCCCGTCCTGCATCGGCGGCCAGGGGCGTGTGGCATCGGCCTGGCACCAGGCCTGCATCCAGTCCGGCATGGGCGGCGGTGTTGGATCGGTATCAAGTGCTTTGGCCAGCTCTGCGGGCGGAACAATGCCGTTCTTATCCGTGGCGGCGGTGCGGAACATCACATGGCTGGCGCATTCGCCGTTTTGCTTCCACATCGACTGTTCTATGTAGGTAAATTTGTCATCCCAGGTGACACAGCGGCTGCGCATTTCAAACTGTTCAAAGGTACGGATGCGGCGGCGGAAGCGCACGGAGGAGCCGACAACTGCCAACCCCCATTTGCGTTTGAACAGAACCGGTGTCAGCCCGGTGCGCTCGGAAATCATCGTGCGCCCCAGATCATAGAGCGTCATGGCGCGGCCGTTGTTCAGCTCCATCCAGACGTCAATATCCCAGGGCCAGCAGCGGTGCTGTGACACATGAGTATCAGTCAGGGCCATTTTCGGCATCCGACGGGCCTTGATCACGGCAGAAGTGAAGCGGGCGAGGGGGTACATGAGGTAAATTCTCCGAAGCAACGAAGGGGAAAGTGGGCATTGTTCACGCGCCGTCAACCGCAACCTCGCGGAAGGCTTGCAGAATAGCGCTGCGCCGCTTACCTCTATGGCTGTTGCAAAGAGGAAAAAGAAATGCAGTCGCTGTTCCAAATTCTGATGCTGATCCTGGACATCGTCTGGTTCTTCATCATCGCTCACGTCATCATGAGCTGGTTGATCAACTTTCAGGTTCTGAATACCGGCCAGCAGCTGGTGGCGCAGATCTGGTACGGGCTGAACCGCCTGCTGGAACCGCTTTACGGCCCGGTGCGCCGTCTGATGCCCAACATGCAGGGCATTGATCTGGCACCGCTGGTGGTGCTGATCGGCGTCTACGCCATCCGCATCATTCTGGTGAACAACGCTGCCGCCTTTTACTAAAGCGGCACCATCATCGGGTTTATTTTAAGGGGCGCCGCGTGCGCCCCTCTTGCTGCGCGCCGCTGCCTGTGAGAGTCTGCACCCCAACTGAGCAGACCAGACCCAGCAGGCCCAACCGACCATGACAGCCCCCGCCGGCGCCACGCCGCTTTTGCGCGATATCTTTGGCTTTGACGCCTTCCGGCCCGGCCAGGAAGAGATCGTTGATGCCGTCACCGCCGGTGAAAACGTGCTGGCGATCATGCCCACGGGCGGCGGCAAATCCTTATGCTTCCAACTGCCCGCCCTGCTGCGTGAGGGGGTGACGGTTGTCATCTCACCCTTGATCGCTCTGATGCGCGATCAGGTGCGCGCCCTGCAGGAGGCTGGTGTGGTGGCCGGTGCGCTCACCTCGGGCAATACACAGGAAGAAACCGATGCGGTCTGGCAGTCGCTGGAAGAGGGTCGGCTCAAGCTGTTGTATATGGCGCCGGAACGGCTGGCCTCGGGGGCGGCAATGGGGATGCTGCGCCGGATCGGTGTCAGTCTGATCGCGGTAGACGAAGCTCACTGCGTCAGCCAGTGGGGCCATGATTTCCGCCCGGATTATCTGCGCATCGGAGAGCTGCGCCGCGCGCTGGACGTGCCGCTGGCCGCCTTCACCGCAACGGCGGATGCGGAAACCCAGGACGAGATTGTTCAAAAGCTGTTTGACGGGGAGCCGCCGCGCGCCTTTCTGCGCGGCTTTGACCGGCCCAATATCCATCTGGCATTCGGTGCCAAAGACAGCCCGCGCCGCCAGATTTTGGAGTTCGCCGCCGCCCGCAAGGGCCAGTCCGGCATCGTCTACTGCGGCACCCGCGCCAAGACCGAGGCACTGGCTGGCGCGCTGAAACAGGACGGTCATTCTGCCTGCTTTTATCACGGCGGCATGGACGCTGAAGATCGCCGCATCGTTGAGACACGCTTTGCTCGCGAAGACGGGTTGATCGTGGTGGCCACCGTCGCCTTTGGCATGGGCATCGACAAGCCGGATATCCGCTGGGTCGCCCATGCGGATCTGCCGAAAAGCATCGAGTCCTATTATCAGGAAATTGGCCGCGCCGGCCGGGATGGCGCGCCTGCCGAAACGCTGACCCTGTTTGGTGCCGATGATATTCGCCTGCGCCGCTCACAGATCGACGAAGGGCTGGCCCCGCCGGAACGCCGGGCGGCAGATCACGGGCGGCTGAATGCGCTGCTGGGTCTGGCCGAGGCGCTGTCGTGCCGCCGCCAACAGCTGTTGGGATATTTTGGCGAAGAGTCTGTTCCTTGCGGCAATTGCGATCTCTGCGACACGCCTGCGGATGTGTTTGATGGCACCACCGCGGTGCGCAAAGCCCTGTCGGCGGTGCTCCGCACGGAAGAATGGTTCGGCTCGGGGCATCTGATCGACATCCTGACCGGAACCGAGACCGACCGCATGCGCGACCGCCGCCATGACCAGCTGACGGTGTTTGGCTGCGGCAAAGAATACAGCAAGCGCGAATGGCAGGCGGTGTTTCGCCAGATGATGGGGCATGACCTGTTGCGCCCCGACCCTGACCGCCACGGCGCGCTGCGCTTCACCGAAGCTGCGCGCCCGGTGCTGAAGGGCGAAGCCTCGATCTCCCTGCGCCGTGACACCATCAAGAAGGCCGACCGCCGCCCGGCAGTGAAGATGCTGGTGAATGAGGAAGATGCGCCGCTTCTGTCGGCCCTAAAGGCCAAACGCCGCGCGCTGGCCGAGGCACAAAAAGTGCCGGCCTATGTGATTTTCCCCGACCGTACCCTGATCGAGATGGCTGAAAAACGCCCCGCATCGCTGGATGATATGGCGCGGATTGGCGGTGTCGGCGCTAAGAAACTTGAGCGTTATGGCGCGACCTTCCTTGAGGTGATCACCGGCGCCGTCGAAGAGGTGCATCCGGTAAGGCGCAAGCTGGCCATGCGCGGTGCGGGCGATGTCTATGACGAATTGCTGCGCGTCCAGACCGAGCTGAAGCACGGGCAAGACGGCACAGGAAAACCGCTCAGCTGTTCGGCAAGCCTGCTGGCCAAGGTGGCGCAGCTGCGCGCCGATGACGAAAGTGGCCTGAACCGGGTGCTGGGCGAAAAATATGCAGAGCGTTTCGGCGCGGCCTTTGTGGACGTGCTGCGCAGCGCAGGGTAAGCCTGCGACGAAAAAATCGGGGGATCAAAAGATGCTGGTGACAATCTCTCCGGCCAAGCGGCTGGACTGGGCAGAGCGCGACGTGGACGTAACCTATCCTGACTTTCAGGATGATGCGATCCGTCTGGCCAAGACCATGCGCGGCCAGACGCTGGGTGATCTGAAAAAACTGATGAGCCTGTCCGACGATCTGGCCAAGCTGAACCGCGACCGGTTCCGTGATTTTCAGGACGATCCCGCGGCTGACGTCAGCCGCCCGGCGGCGCTGGCCTTCGCCGGCGACACCTATCAGGGGCTGGAAGCCACTTCGCTGGACGCCGAAGAACTGGCCTGGGCGCAGGATCATCTGCGCATCCTGTCCGGGCTTTATGGTGTGTTGCGACCATTGGATGCGATCCAAGCCTACCGGCTGGAAATGGGCAGCCGCCTGAAAACCCGGCGCGGCAAGAACCTCTACGATTACTGGGGCAGCCAGATCGCCAAGGCGCTGAACGCGCAGGGGCAGGCGGCGGGCACAGATGTTTTGGTGAACTGCGCCAGCCAGGAATACTTCGGCGCGGTTGATCCCAAGGCGCTGAAGCTGCGGCTGATCACCCCGGTCTTTATGGAAGACAAGGGCGGCGCGCCCAAGGTCGTCAGCTTTTTCGCCAAACGGGCGCGCGGCGCGATGGCGCGTTACGTGATCCAGCACCGGCTGAGCGATCCGGATGCTCTGAAGGAATTTGACAGCGGCGGCTATGCCTATCAGCCAGAGTCGTCCACGCCGGACAAGCCTGTCTTTTTGCGGCCCTATCCGGCCTGACGATCTGCGTCTTCTGCGTCCAGCGGCTGGGTTCCGTCTGGCTGGTGGGCGCGGATACGTTCGTGAATCAGCACCTTGCGCAGCGGTTTGGTCAGGTAGTCATCAAGGCCGGCCGCCAGAATGCCTTCACTGTCACCGTCCATGGCATGGGCCGTCAGCGCCACGATCTGTACGTGTTGGCCGGTCTGCGCTTCGATCTGGCGAATGTTCTGGGTTGCCTCCTTGCCATCCATGAGCGGCATGGAGATATCCATGAAGATCAGATCGGGGTCCAAGTCCTTGTAGGCGGCGACCGCCTCTTCGCCGTTGTTGGCAAAGTGGAGATCCAGGTTCATCGTCTTCACCATCTTGCGGAAGACCAGCTGATTGGTCTTGTTGTCTTCCGCCGCCAGGATTCGCATTCGGCGCAGGCCAGTGAATTGATCAGCTGCGTTTTCAATTTCGTGAGGGGATTGGGCCGCGGCAGGCGCGCCGCTTTCCAAGTCGGTTTGTGGGCCAGTGCCATCACGGTCAGCGACCTGTGGCAGGTGGCCGGGGCGCGTGGAGGTATCGACACCGGGTAATGTTGCACCCGCAATGCTGCCGCGACCGGAGGGGGCGGCATCGTGGCTGCGGATCCGCGCCCGGAAAGTCAGGCCTGCCGCGCCGTCTGACAGGTCGGTGGAAGGCGGCGCCATGGATTGGCGGTCGGGAATGCAGGCCCCCATATCCGACAACTTCTGGAACAGATCTTCGCGCGTGACGGGCTTTTGCAGGATGGCCTTCAAAAATTGCCGATCCGCAGAGTTATGGGCATGGGCCGGGTTCGACGTCAGCAGCAGAATGGGCGTGTCATGCCAGCGGCTGTCGTTCATTTGCGCGGCCAGTTGGAGCCCGTCCATTTCCGGCATCTCATGGTCGGTGATGACCAGATCGACGGTTCCGTCCAGCAGGTTCAGTGCCTCCTGACCAGAGCCGGCACTGGTGACTTTGACCCCCAGCAGCTGCATTTGCTTCTGCAGGATTTCACGGTTCACATCCAGATCGTCGACCACCAGCACGTGTTTCAGCGCCGCAGGCAGCGGCGGCGGGGCTGGTTGCTGCTCTTCCGCCAGGGGCAGTGTCACGCGGAAGCCAAAACAGGAGCCTTCGCCCTCTTCGCTTTCGACCCAGACATCGCCGCCCATCAGCTGGATCAGGCTTTGTGAAATCGCCAGCCCCAGACCGGTGCCTTCGAATTTGCGGTTTTGCTCGTCTTCAACCTGATTGAATTCCCCAAAGATGTGATCGATTTTGTCTGCCGGGATGCCGATGCCGGAATCTTCGATCGACACATGGATGGAGCATTCGTTGCGTTCCACATCCGGCACGCCGGTGATGCGCAGCGCGACATAGCCTTCTTTGGTGAACTTCACAGCGTTGCCGGTCAGGTTGGTCAAAACCTGGCGGATGCGCCCCGGATCGCCGACAAAACGGGTCGGCAGGAACAGGTCATAGTCCACCAGCATAGCCAGACCCTTATCCTTGGCGGAGGGTTGCAACAGCATGGTGACTTCGTGAATGCAGCGTTCCAGATCAAAGGGTTCGGTATGCAGAACCAGCTTGTCCGCTTCGATCTTGGAGTAGTCCAGAACGTCATTGATGATGACCAGAAGCGCTTCGCCTGAGTTTTTGATCGTATTGGCGTAGAGCCGCTGTTCTTCGGACAATGTGGTGTCGTGCAACAGCTCTGCCATGCCGACAACCCCGTTCATCGGCGTGCGGATTTCATGGGACATATTGGCCAGAAAGGCCGATTTCGCCCGGTTGGCGGCCTCGGCGCGTTCACGGGCGCTGCGCAGCTGGGCTTCGTATTGCACGGTCGAGGTGATGTTGAGCGCAAGGCTCACCACATCGCCGCCGTGGCCGCGCTGGTCGATCAGTTTGATGTATTGGTCATTCCACAGACGGATCACCACCGGTTCCGGATTCAGGGACATCCAGCGGCTAGACATGAGTTGCTGCCATTCCGACGGCAGCAGGCTTTCGGTGTTGACCAGCCCTTCTTCGGTCAGAATTTGCAGAATCCGCTGATAGGAAACCCCCGGAGTCACCTCTTCGATTTCATCAAACAGGGCGAGATAGGCGGTATTGGCGCCGATCAGGTTGCTGTTGGCATCAAAGAAGGCAAAACCATCCTGAATGGTCTGGATCGAATGCCACAGCCGACGTTCCGCCACTTCGATTTTTTCATTGGCGACAGAAAGGTCGGACTTCACCTTTTCGTTTTCGTCGCGGACGTTGGCCACTTCGGCCTGTTTTTCACCGATTTGTTTGGTGAGGGCGAGCGCATGTCGGCCGAGCTTTCGGTTCGCAGCCGAAAGCTCTGCCTGTTTCAATTCCAACAGACGTTCTGCAGCAAGGCGGGCGCGCCGTTCATCTGCAAGTTTGTTGGCAAGGCTCATGCCTCAAATACTCCGGACTTGGCCCCTAAATGGGCAACTGACCACCACCATCGCTGGGGGGCGTAAAAATGCACTTAAGGGTGGTGGGTACTCTGGGACTCCTTGCCATGAGGTTAAACGCATGCCAGCCTGTAAAGAGCATTGGAGGGTCACATGCTGCGCCAGATATTTTGCTTTTTTTCGTTTATCCTCATATCATTAACGCTGTCCGGTCCGGTGGTTTCACAGGAATCCATTCCGCCGCACCGCTTTGTTGCGGTGCCGGACACTGATTTTTTTGGGTCTGATTTAGACGTAATTTTTGACACGGACCTGCAAAGCTGCGTGCGAATTTGCGCAAACCGGCCAAATTGCGCAGGTTTCACGTTCAACACGCGCTCCGATTCTTGTTTTCCCAAGAGCGCCATAGGCGAGAGACAGGTTTTCGAGGGGGCGATTTCCGCCCTGAAGCAACCGGTTGCAAAATCGGTCCGGGATCTTGGGGACAATCGCAGTACGGCGCTGGGATTTTTGCCCACGGATGATCTGGAGCGGGCCGCCCTCCAGGCGCGCGACATCGGTTTGCGCCACCCGCCGGGTGATGCGGATACTGACCGTTTGATCGAAACAGCTCGCCGCCGGGCATCGTTGCGCGAATACGAGGTGGCTGCGCGCTGGCTTGGGGCTGCTGTGGCCGTCAGCGATAGTGCCGGGCTTTGGGCGGATTATGCAGACTATCTGTTGCAGGCCGAGAACGACAGCTCCAGCCGCCAGCGTGCCTATCGCGAACGGGCCTATGCGGCGGCGCTCAACTCATTCCTGCGCAGCGACAGCAATGGCGCGCAGGTCAATGCGCTGGTTCTGGCCGCCCAGGCATTGGAAGATTTGCGCCGGGGCCGGGATATGATGCCGGTTCTGCGCCTTGCCGAAGACATCCAGCCGCGCCGCGATGTGGCCCGGATGCTGGATCGCGCTATTGATAAATACGGGTTCCGGGTGACCGACAGCACGGTGGAAAGCGACAGCGCCGCGCCGCGTATCTGCGTGGAGTTCTCCGAGGACCTGTCGCGCAGCGGCGTCACCTATTCCGACTATGTGAAACTGGCGGACAATCGGTTGGCGGTAGAGGCCGAGGGCACCCAGCTGTGCATCGACGGGCTGGAGCACGGCAACCGCTACAGCCTGACCCTGCGCCGAGGCCTGCCTGCTGGCAGCGGAGAGCTGCTCTACCGGGATGTGGAACTGACCCATTATGTTGGTGATCGCTCACCGGCGGTGCGCTTTCCGGGTCGTGCCTATGTTCTGCCGCGTTCAGAGCTTGCAGCGCTGCCGCTGGAAACCGTCAACCTGCGCGAGGTGGAACTGAACCTGCGCCGGGTGAGCGACCGTAACCTGCTGCGCACCATGCAGGAAAACATGTTCGCCCGCCCGCTCAGCCAATGGCAGGAGGAGTATTTTGCCGACAATATGGCCGAGGATGTCTGGACCGGTGTGGTCGAGGTTCAGAGCGATCTGAACCGCGATATGACCACCCGCATTCCGCTGGAACAGGCGCTGGCGGACCAGCCGGCCGGCATCTATGCGCTCAGCGCCAAGATCCCCGGTGCTGATCCTTATGATGACCCCGGCGCGACCCAGTGGTTTGTGATGTCTGATCTGGGTCTCAGCAGCATGAGCGGCGCAGATGGGCTGCATGTGCAGGTGCAGGGGCTGAAGAATGCTGCCGCAAAAGAGGGTGTCGAGGTTGCGCTGATTTCCCGCGCCAATGCGGTTCTGGCCCGCAGCACCAGCGATGCCACCGGCTATGCGCATTTTGAACCCGGCCTGATCCGCGGCAACGGCGGCGCGGCACCCGCGTTGCTGGTCGCCCGCAATGGTGACAGTGATCTCAGCTTCCTGTCGCTGACCGAGGCCGCTTTTGATCTGTCGGATCGCGGCGTCGAAGGGCGCCCGGCTCCGGGGCCGGTGGATGTGTTCCTGGCAACCGATCGTGGCGCATACCGCGCCGGTGAGGTCATCCATGTCACCGCCCTTGCCCGTGACGGGCGGGCGCAGGCCATCGAAGGCCTGCCGCTGATCGCCATTCTCAGCCGCCCCGATGGGGTGGAATACAGCCGCATCATTTCCGATGGTGGCCAGATGGGCGGCCATGTGTTTGACCTTCCGGTTGGCGCATCCGCGCCGCGCGGGTCCTGGCGGCTGGATCTCAAGACCGATCCAGAGGCCGCTGCTTTGGCCAGCCGCACCATTCTCGTTGAGGATTTCTTGCCCGAACGCATTGATTTCACGCAGTCCCTGCCAACGGCGCCAATTCGCCCCGGTGCCATGCCGCCACTTAAAATCGAGGCGCGCTACCTGTTTGGCGCCCCCGGTGCCGGTCTGAGCATCGACGGAGATGTGCGCCTGCGCGCGGCTGAAACCGTGGCGCAGTGGCCGGGTTATCGCTTTGGCCGTTACGATGGCGACAGCACCACCCAGACCAGCTATTTCGGCGGGCCTGAAACCGACGGGGACGGAATTGCCGAACTGGCGGTCGAGATCCCGACCGGTGCTGCAACGGGCAAGCCGATGGAGGCCACGGTGATCACCCGTCTGGCCGATGGTTCTGCCCGCCCGGTCGAGCGGCGCCTGACCGTGCCTGTGCAGCCGGAAACGCCAGTGATTGGTATCAAGCCGCTGTTTGACGAGGTTGCCGCCGAAGGCAGTGAGGCCGCATTTGAGGTCATCGGCCTGTCGCCCGCACTGGAGGTGCAGCCGATGCAGCTGCACTGGACGCTGAACCGGGTCGAGACGCGGTATCAGTGGTATCAGATGTGGGGCAACTGGAACTGGGAGCCGATCACCCGCCGTAAACGTATCGCCTCGGGTGAGGCCCGTTTCGACGGCACCCCGCTGCAGATCTCGCACCCCGTAGACTGGGGCCGATACGAGCTGGTGGTCGAACGTCTGGACGGCGACCGGGCTGAGGCCGCGGTCGACTTCTATGCCGGCTGGTATGCGCCTGCCGATAGTGCGGCGACGCCGGACCGGTTGGAGCTGTCCCTGGATGCGCAAGCCTATCAGCCCGGTGACACTGCGCAGCTGCGCATCCTGCCGCGTGCGGCTGGAACGGCATTGATTTCGGTGGTGTCAAACCAGCTGATCGAACGCCGCGCGGTTGAGGTCACGGCGGGCGAAAATCTGATCCCGCTGACGGTGACCGAAGACTGGGGCAGTGGCGCCTATGTCACTGCCATGGTGATCCGCCCGCCCGAAGGTGCGGCAGAACGTGTGCCGACACGGGCGCTGGGGCTGGCCCATGCGGTGGTGACCCAGCCAGGCCAGCAGCTGGAGGTCGCTATTGAGGTGCCAGAGGTGGCCCGCCCGCGCGGCGTGGAAACCGCCCGGATCACAGTCGCGGGCGCACATGCCGGTGACGAGGTCTGGCTGACGGTCGCCGCTGTGGATCTGGGCATTCTGAACCTCACCGGGTTCCAAAGCCCGGACCCCAGCGCCTATTACTTTGGTCAACGCCGTCTGGGGATGGAGCTGCGCGACCTTTATGGGCGGCTTATTGACGGGCAGAACGGTGCGCTGGGCCAGATCCGCTCTGGTGGCGATGCTGACAGTGGCATGCGGATGCAATCACCGCCGCCAACACAGGATCTGATGTCGGTGTTCTCTGGTCCGTTGCAAGTTGGTGACGATGGCGCGGTGGAATTCCCTGTCACCCTGCCGGCCTTCAATGGCACCGTGCGGTTGATGGCAGTGGCTTGGTCGGGCCGCTCTGTCGGACAGGCCGAGGCAGATATGATCGTGCGCGATCCGGTGGTGGTGACCGCCTCTCTGCCGCGGTTTCTGGCGCCCGGAGATCACAGCCGGGTGTTGCTGGACATTGTCCATGCCGATGGGCCGTCGGGCGCGATGGCGCTGGCGACACGGGTGAAAGGCACCGGGCTGGAGCTGGGTGCACTGCCTGCCAATGTGACACTGGGCGATCAGGGCAAGGCGGTGCTGGAACTGCCGGTAAGCGCCCATTCTATTGGCGATCCCGAACTTGAACTGGTTTTGACCACACCGGATGGAACCGAACTGGCGCAAAGCTTCCGTTTGCCGGTACGGGCCAATGACCCGGTGGTCGCCCAAACGCGCCGCTTTGCGCTGGGCGAAGGCGACAGTTTCCGCTTTAGCGAGGATGTCTTTGCCGGTCTGCGCAAAGGGTCTGCGCGGGCGGTTCTGTCTGCAGGCCCCATCGCGAAATTCGATGTACCGGGGCTGTTGTCAACGCTGGATCAGTACCCCTATGGCTGCACCGAACAGGTGACATCCAAGGCGCTGCCGCTGTTGTACCTGTCCTCGGTGGCCGAGGCGGCTGGTCTGGGCGAAGGCCCTGCGGTGCAGGCGCGGGTGGATGCGGCTATTCGTAAGGTGCTGACACGTCAGGCACCAAACGGGGCCTTTGGGCTGTGGCGCGCGGAAAGCGGGGATTTCTGGCTGGATGCCTACGCCAGCGATTTCCTCAGCCGGGCGCGGGCGCAAGGGTATACCGTGCCGGAACAGGCCTTTGACCGGGCGATGGACAACCTGCGCAACCGTATCAACTATGCCTCAGACTTTGATGATGGCGGTGAGGAGATCGCCTATGCGCTGATGGTGCTGGCCCGCGAAGGGGCGGCGGCGATGGGGGATCTGCGTTACTACTCGGATGTGAAAGGATCTGCCTTTGCAACGCCTCTGGCGGCCGCGCAGCTGGGGGCGGCTCTGGCCTCTTACGGTGATCAACGCCGCGCAGATGACATGTTTGCCCACGCCGCAGGGATGCTGGACCGCAGCACCAATGAGGGTTCGTACTGGCGGGTGGACTACGGCACCAACCTGCGCGATGCGGCCGGCGTTCTGGCGCTGGCGGCTGGCTCGGGCAGCGCGGTGGTGGATCGCGACGGCCTCATCCATCGCATTGCACGGCTGACCCGGCCGATGTCCACGCAGGAGGCCACATGGTCGCTGCTGGCGGCCCATGCGATGGTGCAGAACCCCGAAGTCTCGGGCCTTTTGGTCGATGGTGATCCGGTTGCCGGACCTTTTGTGCAGGTGTTGGAAGGCCGGTCCGCTGCGGCGCCGCTGGAAATCTCTGCCGCCTCTGGCCAAAGCACCGATATCACCCTCACCACTCTGGGCGTACCCGAGGTGTCGCCCCCTGCGGGCGGCACCGGCTTCACGCTGATGCGTCAGCACTACACGCTGGATGGCGCGCTGATCGAAGGCCGTGCCTTTGCCCAAGGCGAGCGTTTTGTCACCGTGCTGGAACTGCTGCCCGAGGAACGGCTGGGCGCGCGTCTGATGATCAATGACCCGCTGCCTGCCGGGGTGGAGATCGACAACCCGAACCTGCTGCGGTCCGGCGATCTGAGTGCCCTGAGCTGGCTGGAGCTCAGCGATGCCGAACACGCTGAATTCCGCGCTGACCGTTTCCTGGTCGCGGTGGATGCGGATGGGCGCAGCACAATCCGGCTGGCCTATATTGCGCGGGCCGTCACACCGGGTGATTTCCATGCGCCAGCGGCCTCGGCCGAGGATATGTATCGCCCGGCCTACCGCGCGCGGACCGCAACCGGACGGGTGATCGTGGAGTAGGCTCATGCCAGCGAACTCGGCAGACAGCACAGCGCGGCGCAGGGTCAGGGTCAGGGAAAAACACCTGCGCCCGGCGCCGCGGGGGCGGTTGTGGCTGTTGTCTTTGACATTTTTGCTGGTTGCCAGCTGGTTTGGACTGCAGCGGTTTGACGCTTGGGTCGACGCGGTGCAGCTGCCGGACACGCTTGCCGACACCTCGATTGAGGTGCGTGATCGCAACGGCACTCTGTTACGTGCCTACCCGGTCGAAGACGGCATCTGGCGCTTTTCTGTGCGCCCGGAACAGGTGGACGCGGATTTCCGCGCCATGCTGCTGCGCTACGAGGACAAGCGGTTCTATCAGCACGCCGGGGTAGACCCCCGCGCCATGCTGCGGGCGGTCGGGCAGGCGCTGTGGAACGGCGGTGTGGTGTCGGGTGGCTCGACCCTCACCATGCAGGTGGCGCGTCTGCTGGAGGACGGGCCGACCGGGCGCTGGGCCGGCAAGCTGCGCCAGATCCGTCTGGCGCTGGCATTGGAACGGCGGCTGTCAAAACAGGAGATCCTGACGCTCTACCTCACCCATGCGCCTTATGGTGGCAATCTGGAAGGTGTCCGGGCCGCCTCGCTGGCGTGGTTCGGGAAGGAGCCGCGCCGACTGACGCCCTCTGAGGCGGCGCTGCTGGTGGCTATTCCGCAATCGCCTGCCGCGCGCCGCCCGGATCGTGGCGCGGCGCGCGCAAGGGCAGCACGGGGCCGGGTTCTGGCCCGGATGGAAGCGCAGGGCGTGATTTCGGACGCGGCCTTGACGATGGCCAATGCGGCGCCGCTGCCCGCCGCCATGCGCCCCTTTCCGCAGCTGGCCGCCCATGCTGCCGATCGAATGCGCGACCAGATGCCGGATGCGCAACGCATTGCCCTGACCATTGAGGCCGGGGTGCAGGCAAGGCTGGAGGCGCTGACGGCCAAGGCGGCCCGTGCAGGTGGGGCGCGCCTGTCGGCGGCTATTCTGGTCGCAGATCATCAAACCGGAGAGATTTTTGCCTCGGTCGGATCGCCCGGTCTGTCGGGTGATGCGCGGCAGGGGTTTGTGGATATGACACAGGCGCTGCGCTCGCCCGGATCGACGCTGAAGCCGCTGGTCTACGGGCTGGCCTTTGCCCAGGGGCTGGCGCATCCGGATACGCTGATCCACGACGGGCCGGTCAATATCGACGGCTACGCGCCGCAGAATTTTGACGGCATGTTTCGCGGTGACGTGCGCCTGCGCGACGCGCTGCAAATGTCGCTGAATATTCCGGTGGTCAAGCTGACACAGGCGATTGGCCCGGCCCGTTTGATGGCGGCCCTGCGGCGGGCAGGCACCCGGATTAAACTGCCCGGTGGCGCGCCCGGCCTTGCTGTCAGCCTCGGCGGCGCCGGGGTGAGCCTTGAAGGTCTGGTGCAGCTTTATGCCGGGTTGGCAGCAGGCGGACAGGGGCAGGCGCTGCATCTGCATCGGGGCTCTGCCCGCAAAACCCCTTCCCGCCTGATCCCGCCCGAGGCCGCCTGGTACGTGATGGATATCCTGCGCGGTCTGGCCCCGCCGCCGGGTGCGCGGGCCGGGGTGCTGGCCTATAAAACAGGAACGTCCTATGGCCACCGCGATGCCTGGGCCATTGGCTGGGACGGGCGCCATGTGATGGGTGTCTGGCTGGGGCGGGCCGATGGTACACCGGTGCCGGGGGCCTTTGGCGGCGACATGGCCGCGCCGGTCTTGTTTGAGGCCTTTGGCCTTCTGAAACCGGATTTTGACCTTCTGCCGCCGCCACCGCCTGCCACTCTGATTGCCGGCGCCGCCTCTCTGCCGCAGCCGTTGCAAAGGTTCCGCAGCCGTGATGCGGGGTTCGGGACGGGGGCTGCGGCCCCGCAACTGATCTTTCCACCGGATGGTGCGCGGCTGCTGATCGCAGATGCGCCGCTGGTGCTGAAACTGCGCGGCGGAACCGCGCCCTTCATGGTGCTGGCGGATGGCCAGCCGGTCGTCACCGGGCAATACGGCCGCGAATTTGAGGTGCCCAATCCGGGGCAGGGCTTTTCTGCGATTGTGGTGGTGGACGGTGCGGGAAAATCGGACCGGGCCTTGGTCGGGATTGATTGAGGCACAGGGACTCGCCACGAGAACAAAAGGGGAATATCATCCCCCTCATGTTTGCTGAACTTGCTGCCCAGTCGAATTTCACCTTCCTCACCGGGGCTGCCCACCCGGAGGAATATATGGCGCGCGCTCTGGAGCTGCGGGTCGGGGCGGTGGCCATTGCTGACGACAACTCGGTGGCGGGAATCGTCCGCGCCCATAGCGCGGCGCGTGATATTGCCCGCCGGGTGCGCGAACGTCAGGCCTGGGATCGCGACAATACGCCGATCGGTCCGCCGTGCCCTGACCATATCCCGGTGCCAGCCTCATTCCCGCTCTATGATGTGGTGCGGCTGATACCGGCTGCAAAGCTGCTCTTCACCGACGCCCCGCCGGTGATTGCCCTGCCGGAGAATCGCAAGGGTTGGGGCAACCTGTGTCGGCTGATCTCGGTCGGGCGGCTCAGGGCGGAAAAGGGCAGCTGTAGTCTTCAGTTGGCGGACCTTCTGGAGTTTTCACAAGGGCTGCGGCTGATCCTGGTGCCACAGGCGGGGCAGTGGCCGGGCGGTGCGGGCGGATGGGCGCCGCATATGGACGGGCTGACGCGCCGCTTTGCCGACAAGATGCATCTGATGATGGCTCCGGGTTATGATGGTGAGGATAGAGAGCGGTTTCAGCACCTTAGTGCGCAGGCCACAGCACTGGGGCTGCCAGTACTGGCCAGCGCCGCGCCGCGGATGCATCATGGTAAACGGCGGCGACTGGCAGATGTGCTGAGCGCCATCCGCCTGCGCTGCAAGGTGGAAAACCTGGGCCGCGCCGCATTGGCCAATAGCGAACAAAGGCTGCGGTCAGAGGTCGAGATGCGCCGCCTGTTCAAAACCCATGAGGCGGCGGTGGAGGAGGCCGGGAGGCTGGCCACGCAGCTCACCTTCTCACTGGATGAGCTGCGCTATGACTACCCGGATGAGGCCGAGGGAGAGACCCCGACCCAGCGCCTGCGCCGCCTGACCGAAGAGGGGGTGAAATGGCGCTACCCCGATGGGGAGACGGCCCATGTGCGCACGCTGCTCGAACATGAGCTGGCGCTGATCGGCAAGCTGAAATACGAGCCCTATTTCCTCACCGTGCGCGACATCGTCACCTTTGCGCGGGGCCGCGGGATTCTCTGTCAGGGGCGCGGCTCGGCGGCCAATTCGGTGGTCTGTTACTGCCTTGGCGTCACCTCGGTCAGCCCGGAGCTGGGCACCATGGTGTTTGAACGATTCGTCTCCGAGGCGCGGGATGAGCCGCCGGATATCGACGTGGATTTCGAACATGAACGCCGCGAGGAGGTGATCCAGTGGATCTATGAACGCTACGGGCGTGAACGGGCGGGCCTCTGCGCCACGGTGATCCACTACCGCGGCAAGCGCGCGATCCGCGAGGTGGGCCGCGCCATGGGCCTCACCGAAGATACCATTTCGGCGCTGTCTTCGCAGCTCTGGGGGTTTTTCAGCGCGCAGGGTCTGGAGGCAGACCGCATGCGCGAAATCGGCTTGGACCCCACCGACCGCCGCCTTAGCCAGACGATGGAGCTGGTTTACGAGATCATCGGCTTTCCCCGTCACCTCTCCCAACATGTGGGCGGGTTTATCATCACCGACGGGCGGCTGGACGAATTGGTGCCGATTGAGAACGCCACCATGGAAGGCCGCACGGTCATCTGCTGGGACAAGGATGATATTGATGCGCTTGGCATCCTGAAGGTCGATGTGCTGAGCCTCGGCATGTTGACCTGCATCCGCAAGGCCTTTGATCTGATCGACATGCACCATCGTCAGCAGTTCAGCCTGGCAACTCTGCCGCCCGAGGAACCGGCGGTCTATGACATGCTGTGCCGGGCCGACAGTGTCGGGGTGTTTCAGGTGGAGAGCCGCGCGCAGATGAACTTCCTGCCACGGATGCGGCCACGTAATTTCTATGATTTGGTGATCGAAGTGGCGATCATCCGCCCTGGCCCCATTCAGGGCGATATGGTCCACCCTTATATTCGCCGTCGTAACGGTGAAGAACAGGTGGAGTTCCCCTCCGATGCGCTGGGCGAGGTGCTGGGCAAGACACTGGGGGTGCCACTGTTTCAGGAACAGGCGATGCAGATCGCCATTGTCGGCGCTGGTTTCACACCGGAACAGGCCGACCGGCTGCGCCGTTCGCTGGCGACCTTCAAGAAACATGGCAATGTCTCTGAACTGCGCGGCCTGTTCCTGCGCGGCATGGCAAAAAATGGCTATGACGCGGATTTTTCCGAACGTTGTTTCAGCCAGATCGAAGGGTTCGGCTCTTATGGGTTCCCCGAAAGCCACGCGGCGTCTTTTGCGCTGCTGGTCTATGCCTCGGCCTGGATCAAATGCCACCATCCCGGCATTTTTGCCTGCGCGCTGCTGAATTCGCAGCCGATGGGGTTTTATGCGCCAGCCCAGATCGTGCGCGATGCGCGCGCGCATGGCGTCGATGTGCGCGCGGCCTGTATCAATGCCAGCTACTGGGACAATGTGATGGAGCCGGACGGGCGCGGCGGGCTGGCGCTGCGTCTTGGCCTGAGGCAGGTGAAGGGCCTGCGCGAAGAGGATGCGGCCTGGCTGACGGCGGCGCGCGGCAATGGCTACCGCGAGGTGGAGGATGTCTGGCGCAAGGCGGGGCTGATGCCCGCGGTGATAGAGCGGCTGGCCGAGGCGGATGCTTTTGCTGCCCTTGGCCTCAACCGGCGCGAGGCGCTTTGGCAGGCCAAGGCGATTGCCTCGGCCAAGCCTTTGCCGCTGTTTGCGCAGAACCTGGAGGGCGAGGGGATTTATGAACCCGCCGCGGATCTGCCGCAGATGACCTTGGGCGAGGAGGTGGTGGAGGATTACGTCTCGATGCGGCTCTCCCTCAAGGCGCATCCGGTGGCGCTGCTCAGGGACCGGCTGACGCCGCCAGTGGCCGCGCGGATCGACGCTGCGTCACGCCGCCGTGGCGCGTCTTGAAGCGGCCTGGAAACACCACACATCTGCCTTGGAAGGGCGGGGATAGCCCAACGACGGCACCCGCATAATACGACTTCCAGATGTTTTTTGGAGTTTTGCCACATGGTCATGAAAGCATTGATGGGAACCGCTATGGTTGCGGTTCTGGCTGTCACCCCCGCATACGCCTGCACAAGGCTGCTCTACGAAAGCGGGACCGGCGACTTCATCGTCGGGCGTTCGATGGACTGGTTCGAAGATACGCAGACTGACCTCTGGGCATTTCCCAAAGGGATGGAGCGGCACGGCGCTGCCGGTGAAGGGTCGGTCACTTGGACGTCGAAGTACGGGTCGGTCGTGGCGTCGATCTACGGCATTGCCACCGTCGACGGGATGAACGAAGCCGGGCTGGTCGGCAATGCGCTCTACCTCGCCGAAGCCGACTACGGCGATGCGGGTGCCAGCGGCAAACCGACGCTCTCGATCGGGGCATGGCTACAGTATATCCTCGACAATTATGCAACCGTGGCGGAAGCGGTGGCCGCACTAGAGGCGACCCCATTTACGGTCGTTGCCCCGGATCTTCCAAACGGCAGCCCGGCGGGCGGGCATGTCGCGATTTCAGATACCAGCGGTGACAGCGCTATCTTTGAATACCTGGATGGTGAATTGGTGATCCACCACGGGGCCGAGTATACCGTGATGACCAACTCGCCGCCTTTTGACGAGCAACTGGCGATCACCACCTATTGGGAGGAAATCGGCGGGCTGTCTTTCCTGCCGGGGACGCACCGGGCTGCGGACCGCTTTGCCCGGATCAGCTGGAACCTGAACGCGACGCCTAAATTCGAGGACAAAGGCGATGCCCTGGCGGCGGTGTTCTCTCTCGCGCGGGGGATTTCTGTGCCCTACGGCGTCGAGGATCCGGAGCGGCCCAATATCGCCTCAACCACATGGCGGACGATCGCAGATCCAGCGGAAGGGCGGTATTTCTACGAAAGCGTCTTCAACCCCTCGCTGTTCTGGGTGGATATCGCGGAACTGGACCTGACGGAGGGGGCGCCTTCGCAGAAACTGGAGCTTGGTGACAAGCCGATCCTGTCGGGGGAAAGCTCAGCCAGCTTTGAACCTGCCGATCCGTTTCCATTCCTGTCTCACTAGGGCGAAGGGCAACGCCGGAGGAATGACTGTGGCCCCCGGAAGGTGGCCGCATGTTCATGCAACAATAACACTCATCGACTGCAGCAACGGTTCCCCATCCGCCAGCGAGGCTGTAGAAGGGGCGCAACAGACAGCGCCTCCCGGAGAGACAGACCCATGAGCAGACCGAAACCCGTCGTCCTTTGTATTCTTGATGGTTGGGGCAGCGCGGCGCCGGGGGCGGCGAATGCGCCCTATCTGGCGAAAACGCCGACCTTTGACGCGATCATGGCATCGGGGCCGCAGGCGCGGCTGATCACCCATGGGCCGGATGTGGGGCTGCCCACCGGGCAGATGGGCAATTCGGAAGTGGGCCATACCAACATTGGCGCAGGCCGGGTGGTGGCGATGGATCTGGGCCAGATTGATCTGGCCATTGAAGACGGGTCGTTCTTTGACAATGCGGCGCTGCAGGACTTCATTGCCCGCCTGAAGGCGAGCGGCGGGGCGGCGCATCTGATGGGCCTGGCGTCGGATGGTGGCGTACACGGTCATATCACCCATATTCTGGCCGCCGTTAAGGCGGTGGCAGATGCAGGCGTTCCGGTCTGGCTGCATGCCATCACCGACGGGCGCGATGTGGCGCCGAAATCGGCCTTTACCTATATCGAAGAGCTGGAAGCCAAACTGCCCGAAGGCGCCAAGGTCGCCACCGTCACCGGGCGTTATTTCGCCATGGACCGCGACAACCGCTGGGAACGGGTAAGCGAAGCCTATGCCGCCATGATCAAGGGCGAAGGCCGCGCTGTGCAAAGCGCGCATGATGCGGTGGATCACGCCTATAACCAGTCCGAGACAGATGAATTCATCACCGCCAGCGTGGTCGAAGGCTATGATGGCGTGCACACCGGCGACGGGATCTTCTGCCTGAATTTCCGCGCCGACCGGGCGCGGGAAATCCTGCGCGCCATTGGCGAGCCGGGCTTTGCCGATTTTGACACCGGCCCGCGCCCTGAACTCGCAGCGCTCTTGGGCATGGTGGCCTATTCGGACAGCCACAGCACCTATATGACCACCGCCTATCCGAAGCGGAAAATCGTCAATACGCTGGGCGAATGGGTGGCCAAACAGGGGCGGACGCAATTCCGTCTGGCCGAGACCGAGAAATACCCGCATGTGACCTTCTTCCTCAATGGTGGCAAGGAAGAGCCGGAGAAGGGCGAGGACCGGTTCATGCCGAAATCGCCCAAGGTAGCGACCTATGATTTGCAGCCCGAGATGTCGGCGCCGGAGGTGACGGAGAAGTTTGTCGAGGCGATCGAGGCGGGCTATGATCTGATCGTCACCAATTATGCCAACCCCGATATGGTCGGCCATACCGGTGACGTGCAGGCGGCGATGAAGGCCTGCGAGGCGGTGGATCAGGGGCTGGCCAAGGTCATGGCCGCATTGGAAAAGGCAGGCGGCGCAATGATTGTCACCGCTGATCACGGCAATTGCGAAGTGATGATCGATCCGGAAACAGGGGGGCCGCATACCGCCCATACGGTCAATCTGGTGCCGGTGGCACTGGTCGGCGGGCCCAGCGGTGCCTCCCTGCGGGATGGCCGTCTGGCTGATCTGGCACCGACCCTGCTGGACCTTATGGGGCTGGAAAAACCGGCTGAGATGACCGGGGAGAGCCTGCTCGCATGAGATTGACGGCAGCCCTCCTTGCGCTGACCCTTGTTGCCGCACCGGTTTGCGCGGCTGAAACTCCGGCAGAGGCGGCACGCGCGGCTGCGGCAGAGCTGGAAGCAGCAACCATGGCCCTGCAAGAGGCCGAGGGCGCGCGTGACCGGGTTGCGGCGCTGACCGTCACGGTGCGGGCCTATGAGGCCGGGCTGCAGGCAATGCGTGACGGGCTGCGCCGGGCGGCGCGGCGCGAGGCGCAGCTGTCGGCGCAGCTGACCGCCCGCGAAGGCGAGGTTGCCGATCTTCTGGGCATCTTGCTGACGATTGAGACATCCCCGCCGCCGGTGCAGATGCTGCATCCCGAAGGCCCGCTGGGCGCGGCGCGTTCGGCCATGGTGCTGGCGGATGTGGCACCGGGGCTCAGCGCGCGAACGGCGGCGTTGAGGCGGGACCTGCTGGAAGTGCGTGATCTGCGCCTGCTGCAACAGTCTGCCGCCAGAACTCTGGAAGGCGGCCTGCAGGGGGTTCAGGATGCGCGCACTGCGCTGAGCCAGGCAATTGCCGACCGCACAGGGCTGCCGAAACGGTTTACCCAGGATCCGGTGCGCACGGCGATCCTGATTTCCTCGACCGAAACGCTGGAAGGGTTTGCCAGCGGTTTGGCCGAAATCTCGGAAGGTGAAATGGGCGACACCGGTGCCAGCATCACTGCTGCGCGCGGCACGCTGCCGCTGCCGGTGCAGGGGCTGGTGCTGCGCGGATACGGTGAGCGTGATGCAGCAGGCATTGCCCGCACGGGCATTCTGGTCGCCACCCGCCCCCGTGCGCTGGTGGTCAGCCCGACGGCGGCAACAATCCGCTACCGCGGGCCGTTGCTGGACCTTGGCAATGTGATCATTCTTGAACCACAGCCCGAACTTCTGTTTGTCTTCTCTGGCCTTGCCGAAGTCTATGGCGATGCAGGAGAGGTGATTCCCGCGGGCTCTCCCGTAGGTATGATGAGCGGCAAGACCCCGCAGGCGGGTGCCTTTTTGTCACTTAGCGGTGAAGGGGCTGGAACTGACCGTTCAGAAACGCTCTATATAGAGGTCAGATCGGATAACAGCCCGGTGGACCCGGAAACATGGTTCCGCACCAACCGGGACGGATAATGGCGAGAATGGATAGAGGCATATGAAGAAATTTCTGATGGCAGCGGCCGGCGGTACCCTCGCGGGGATCCTTGCCACTGGCTATGTGGCCGGTCCTTTGCTGGCGCAGGAAGGATCGCGCGAGGCGACGGTCTATGAGCAGCTTGACCTGTTCGGTGATATTTTCGAACGCATCCGCGCGCAATATGTCGAGGAAGTGGACGAGAAAGAGCTGATCGAAGCGGCCATTGGCGGCATGTTGTCCTCTCTGGATCCGCATTCCAGCTACCTGTCTCCGGAAGACGCCAGCGACATGCGGGTTCAGACCCGCGGCGAATTCGGTGGCCTCGGCATTGAGGTGACGCAGGAAGAGGGCTTTGTCAAAGTCGTGTCGCCGATGGATGGCACACCTGCCGATGAGGCCGGGGTAGAGGCCGGCGATTTCGTCACCCATGTTGATGGCGAAAGCATTCTTGGTCTGTCGTTGGACGAGGCGGTCGAAATGATGCGCGGCCCGGTTGGGTCCGAGATCATCATCACCGTGGTGCGCGAAGGAGAGGCGGAACCCTTTGATATTTCGATCATCCGCGACACCATCAAACTGACGGCCGTTCGCGCGCGCACTGAAGGGTCCACCGCGGTTCTGCGGGTGACAACCTTCAATGATCAGACCTATGCCAACCTGCGTGACGGTCTGGAAAAGCAGATCGAAGAAGCCGGTGGCGTCGATGCCATCAACGGTATCGTGCTGGATCTGCGCAACAACCCCGGTGGCTTGCTGAACCAGGCGATCAAGGTTTCGGATGCTTTCCTGGAAAGCGGTGAGATCGTTTCGACCCGTGGCCGCAACCCGGAAGACGGTGAACGGTTCAACGCGGCGGCAGGTGATCTGGCGCAGGGCAAACCGATTGTGGTTCTGATCAATGGCGGTTCTGCCTCGGCTTCGGAAATTGTTGCCGGTGCGCTGCAGGATCATCGCCGCGCCATCATTGTTGGCACCAAGAGCTTTGGCAAAGGTTCGGTGCAGACGGTCATGCCGATGCGTGGCAATGGTGCGATGCGCCTGACCACGGCGCGCTACTACACGCCGTCCGGCCGCTCGATCCAGTCGCTGGGTGTCAGCCCTGACATCATCGTGGAACAGCCGCGCCGTGCGCCGAATGAAGAGGAAGAAGAGGAAGATCGCAGCACCCGCTCAGAGGCGGATCTGCGCGGGAGCCTCAACAATGATTCCCTGAGCGAGGATGAGATTCGCCAGATCGAGGAAGATCGCGCAAAGGCCGAAGCCGCCGCTGATCTACGCGAGCAGGACTATCAGCTGGCCTATGCCATCGATATTCTGACCGGCCTGACAGCTCTGGGTCCGAACAACTAAGCGCCAATTATTGGTGATTTGCAGGGGCCGCTCCTTCGGGGGCGGCCTTTTTCATGCAGCTCGCACTGTCTGGTCACAGGTTGGTTGTTTCGCAACGGATTGCTCAGAAGGCATTTGATGAAGGCATATTTTTCATGCAACTTTTTCAGTAACGGCATCGATTTGGGCACTTGCGCCCGAAATAAAGGATTTTGAGGTACGGAGTTTGGGGCCCGCTATGCGACATTTTTTGTTTTTGCTTTTTGTATCCAGCACCTTATGGGCGGCTGTACCGCCAGTTGAGGCAGGCACGCTGACCGAAGTAGGAGAGCCGCCGGATGATCGCTGCACCTACCGTTTTGATGGCCAGATCGAAACAGGGGATGCGGCAAAGATCGACACGATGAACACTTGGGGATCTGCGGGGGCAGACCTGTGCCTGAACAGTCCCGGTGGATCGTTTCTGGAGGGCATCGCCATGTTCTACAAGATCTGGGAAAGGCAGATCAGAACCCATGTATTGGATGGTGACAGCTGCGAATCCGCCTGTGCATTGGCCTGGCTGGGGGGCAGCACCGATGAAGGAAATGGCGTGCCCGTAAAAGTCGAAGGACGCACCCTTGAGGCGGGCGGCGTCATTGGATTTCATGCCCCCTCGCTGAACCTGCCGGAAGGGGGGCAGTATTCGTCCCAGGCAGTGGAGAACGCTTTCAAGATTGCGTTGAAAGGGACAGAGGGGCTGCTGGACATGTCGCTGCTGAAAGAAAATGGCGCCGGCTATTTTGATCCCTTCCTGTTCAAGATGATCCTCGCGACACCGGGCAGCAGCATGTACCGCATCAGCACTGTCGGGAGCGCGCTGCTGACGGGTGTCGATGTTTCGGGAGTACAGCCTGTGGCCCCCGTCAGACGGCAGAATATTATCAATATTTGCGATACGCTCATGGCTTTGCAGGTCGACCGGAACGGCGCTTTTACCAAGCCCTCCCAGTACCGGGATTATGCACGCGGAACCCTGTCTGATGCTGAGAGGGCCAAAATGGTCCTTCAGATCTCATCCCCGAGGGTGCCGGAAAGCGATGACCGGCTGCAGCGGCTAGAGGATGGAACATGGGTGTATTTCCATTCGCTTTATGGGCGCAGGGAAAACTACTGCAGCGTTGAGGAAGAGGCGCTTTTGCGAGCCTCCAAACGAGGCAGCCATATTTCGCTGGGTCTTCACAGTTTCGATGTCAATGCGCTGGATGGACCGGGCTGGATCGAAGCGGGAAAGGAAGGCGCGTATGGGCATCAGCTTCCCCATTATGCGCTCTATGAGATAGATACCCCCCTGGCCGACATCAGGCTTGGGCGGGAGGATGCCGAAGGCGGGTTCCGGCGGCTACCGGACACAGACATCACCGGTCAGGACCTGACCCAGACGGGGATCAAAGATGTCTCTGTTGAGGGCTGCGAGACGATCTGCCTGCAAACGCAGGGCTGCACGGCCTACTCCTATCTTCAGCAGCGGCGCTGGTGCTGGCCCAAATCCGGGGGCGGCAACACAAAGTCGACCAATGGCGTTCTGAGCGGGGTGTTGCGCTAGTTTGGGTTGAATGATGTGTAGGAGATGGCAATAGGCGCCCGTTCTTCGGCGGCAGCAATCTGCAGAACAGCTAAGGTGACGCCATGATGTTTGATCTGCCCGATTCCCAGACGCTCTATGCAGCGCTTCTCGAACGTGACGCTGCCTATGACGGGCGCGCCTATGTTGGCGTTTCTTCCACGGGTGTTTTTTGTCGTCTGACTTGTCCGGCCCGCAAACCCAAGTTTGAAAACTGCACCTTCTTTGCCACGCCGGCGGGCTGTATCGAAGCGGGGTACCGTGCTTGCAAACGCTGTCAGCCGCTGGCGGTGCCTGATGGTGCAGATCCGGCGTTGCGCCGCTTGCTGGATGCGCTAGACGCAGCACCCGCGCGGCGTTGGTGTGAGGGGGATATTCTGGCCCTGGGGCTGGATCCGTCGACCATACGGCGGGCGTTCAAACGGCAGTTTGGGATGACATTTCTGGAGATGGCCCGCCAGCGCCGCCTGCGCGACGGGTTCACCACGCTGAAAGCCGGAGAGCCGGTAATTGCAGCGCAGGTTGATGCGGGGTTCAGCTCGCCCTCCGCGTTTCGCGCGGCATTTGCCCGTCTGGCTGGTTTGGCACCGGGAACATTTCGCAAGGACGCGCTGCTGAAAGCCGATTGGATAGACACGCCATTGGGCGCGATGATTGCCATCAGCTGCAGCCATCGCCTGCACCTGTTGGAATTCGCCGACCGCAAAGCACTGCCGCGCGAAGTGGCCAAGCTGCAAAAGGCGCAGCCCGGCGGGATTGGCATCGGGCGCACCGCCCCGACAGAGCAGGTGGCAGAGGAGCTTGGACGCTATTTCTCCGGGGCGGGCGCGCATTTTGAAACACCATGTGCCTTTCACGGCACCGCCTTTGAGCGCGAGGTCTGGCACTATTTGCAGGCAATTCCGGGCGGGGAGACGCGCAGCTATTCCCAGATCGCCGCAGAAATAGGCCGCCCGTCGGCGACTCGGGCCGTGGCGCGGGCCAACGGGGCGAACCAGCTGGCCATCATCGTGCCATGTCACCGGGTCCTGTCGGCGGATGGATCATTGACCGGCTATGGTGGGGGGCTTTGGCGCAAGAACAGGCTGATCGAAATCGAAGCTGATCTGCGCGACCGCAAGGTTCAGACAGGGTAGTGGAAGGTGACCGCCTAGGCGGTTTGCAGACAATGACGGCGGAAGGCGCGTTTGAGCATGTCCAGCTCGGCGCGCAAAAGCTCCACCTCGCCGCGCAACTCGTCCGGGACCGTATCACCTGCATTGAAGGCAAAACTGCCCAGTGTCTGCCCGTCACCTGTGCAAATCAGGAAGGTCTGAACACCATCTGCAATCGCATGCTGCGGCACCGGGATGTGCAGCTCCCAGTCGGTGCCGGTTTCGCCGGGCGCAATCTTGACCCCGTCAACCGGCTGATCAAGGTACAGCACCTCAATAGTGGGCTGACTGTCGGCCTCGGTCCCGCTGAGGCGGCCTTGCCAGATGCCGTTGCGGAAACAGATCTTGGTGAGGGTCAGGTCGCTCATCCGGTATTCTCCTGTTACAGCGCCGCGCGGCGATGGCGGGCCAAGGTCAGATCGCGCAGAATGACCTGGTTCATGTCCGGCGCCTCAAAGATCAGGTCCAGCCAGATATGTTCGATCCGCTTTTCATTGAGCCGGGTATAGGCGAGGTCGAATTCGACCGTCACGTTGGGGTCACCCATTGGCAATTCCCGCAGCACCTGTTCGGTGTTGGGGCCGTGTTTGATATTAAGGCGGGCAAAGATTTCCTGCGGCTGTTCGGTCTCGATGATTGTGTCGAGCCGCAGCAGGTGATCGCGTGTCATGCCCTTGGCGGCATCATCCGGCAGGTCCAGCACCAGCGACAGAAAAGAGCCGTTGAACTGAAACACATCCATCCGCAGGCCAAAGGGCGCCAGATCCGCCTCGCGCGTGTTGCGCAGCTGGCGCAGGGTCACTTCGGAATTGGCGCAGTCGTGGAACAGCTCAACCCCGCTGCCAAGGCGTGTTTTTGACGGCACCGAGGACAGACCGGGAACCGGCAGCGGCCCGCGCCAGAGTTCTGGCCGCCAGGCCCAGTCGGTGCCATGTGGGCGGGGAAAGGACGAAGATCCGATTGCTGGCAGGGCCAGCCGACCGTCGGCAATGTGGATCAACCGGTCCAGTTCCGCCTTCAATCGCCGGGCAAGGGTACGCTGTTGGCGCAGTCGCGACAGCGGCGCGGCATTGGCGCTATCCGCGGCTTTGCGCCAGCGCGACAGGACGCGCTGAAAGACCAGATTGTCCAGAACCCTGACCATTGCCAGATTGCCCTTTTCCGAAGCGCTTCTGCGCGTTCTCCCGTGGATCCGGGAATGTGCGCCAGCCTAACCGATGCTACCGGCGCTTTGAACCATGATTGCGGGTCAATAGGCTGATCCGGCGCATTTTTTTGGAGTATTGCCAGTTTGCTTGCGGGTTTGCCTGTCGGCTTGCGGTGATCAGGTGCCGGAGGCTAGGCCGAAGGGCTGTCTCAGGAGAACAGGGTTTTGAACCGCTCCATGAACCCGGCGGGCTGAGGCACCTGCGGCGCCGGGGCTGGATCAGGCCTTAACCGGGGGCGCAACGGGGCGTCAGAAGCGGCGGGCTTGGCTGCGGGGGCCGGTGCGGTGGTGGCAGGCGGCGCCAATGGGGCGGCGGCCGAGGCTTCGAGCGTGCGCCGCGCCAAATCGTTCAGCAGCATGGCGCCCTGATCCGATGTCCCTGCGCTGCCTTCGGGCGCATAAAGCGCCACGGACAGCAGGTGATCATTCAGCACCAATGCGCCGCGCCAATGCACTTTGGCAGCCCCCGGCAGCAGGCCTTTGCCGCCAGAGATCTGCACCAGCGGCAGCATCAGATCATCGCGCACCGCCAACACGTCGGCATTGGTGGATAGGCGGGCCAGATCGCTGGTTCCGGGAACCGGTGCGCCGTCGGGGCGCGGGCCAATTGTTGCTGTGATGACGGAGGGGCTGCGATTGCCGAAAAAGCCCTGAATGCCCAGCGCATCACAGCGGGCCATCATCGCAAACCCGCTGTCGCGGGCGCGCCGGATGCCGCCGCTATCGATGCAGAAGCCTTTGGGTGGCACCAGAAGAATATTGCCACGGGCAAAGCTGGCCTGTTTCTCCTGCGGCACGTCGGTATGGCTGGAAAACCCTAAGCCGCTGCCGTTCTGCCCCACCGTTTCAGCGCAACCCGCTGTGAACCCGACAAAAATCACAAGGGCAGTGAGCCGCAGAGCGTGGAAAGGCCTGAGGATGTTTCGGGGCTGGCCGTAGAGGTGGGCTGGCATGACTGCTCTTTTGTTCTGAATTTTTGGGGGAGTCTAACGGCGGTCGAATCACCGGGCAAGGGTGCCACAGAAGATCCGTCCATGGCTTGCCAGAGGTGTTGCCAAAGCCTACCGTCGCGACATTGGTTCCGACATGTCCGTCTGGGCGTGGAAAGGCCGAAACACATTGTGATTTCAATGGGTAGGACATGGAACAAAGCCTGTTTTCCTTCATCTGGAAGTACTCGAAACGCCAGCAGCTGATCCTGCTGGCGATGACTTTGGTGACATTCCCGTTTATCTTCCTGTCGCTGGAGCTGCCCAAGCGGATCATCAACGATGTGATCGGCGCTGCCGACAGCCTGACCGATCCCTGGACACGCAACCTCAGCCAGCAGGAATTTCTGCTGGTCCTCTGTCTGGCCTTTCTTGCGGCGGTGCTGATCGCGGGCATGCTGAAGATGGCGCTGAACATCCAGAAAGGCATCCTGTCTGAACGGATGCTGCGGCGTCTGCGCTATATGCTGATTGCGCGAATGATGCGTTTTCCGGCGCCCTACTTTCGGTCCACCGGGCAGGGCGAAATGGTGGCGATGATCACCTCCGAGGCCGAACCGATGGGCGGGCTGATGGGGGATGCGGTGGCGCAGCCGGTGTTTCTGGCCGGTCAGATGCTGACGATTGTCACCTTTCTGTTCCTGCAGAGTTTCTGGTTCGGTGTGGTCTCTGTGGCGCTGATCCCGTTGCAGGCCTGGCTGATCCCGATGCTGCAGCGGCGCATCAATCGGCTGCACAAATCCCGCATTCGCGAATTGCGCGGGCTGGCGACCGAGATTGGTGAAACCGCTGGTGGGCTCTCTGATCTGCGTGAAAACGGTGGGTTGCGCTACCGGCGCGCAGTGATCTCGCACCGTTTGGGTGCGCTGTTTGGCATCCGCAAGCGGATCTATATGCTGAAATTCTTCATGAAGTTCCTCAACAATCTGATCGGTCAGGTGACGCCCTTTGTCTATTACCTGGCCGGCGGGCTGCTGGCACTGCGGGGTGATCTGAGCGTCGGGGCGCTGGTTGCGGCGCTGGCGGCCTATAAGGATCTGTCTTCGCCGTGGCGGGAACTGCTGACCTATTACAATCTTGTTCAGGACATGAGCGCGCGTTGGAAAATCATGGCCGAGCGGTTTGCCCCGGCGGGGATGATCTCGGCGGATCTGATCGAAGGAGGGCCGGACCATGTGCCGTCGCTGCACGGCGACATTCAATTCGACGGGGTGACGGTTCTGGACGGCGACGGGCAGGCGGTGCTGGAAGACCTGAGCTTTACCCTGCCTGCGGGCGCGCGGGTTGCGGTGCAATGCGCCACGGCTGCCGAGCGGGCCGCATTTGCCCAGCTGCTCACCCGCGAGGTACTGTCGGCGCGTGGCAGGATCACTGTTGCGGGCCATTCATTGGATAGGCTTCATCAGGGGGTAATTGCGGCGCGCATCGGCCATGCGCATTCACGCCCTTACCTATTCGACGGCACGCTGGGTGATAATGTGATGATGCCATTGAAAACGGTGCCACAGGCGGGGGCCGCCCTGCCGCCCAAAGCCGCGAAGGAGGCGCTCAGGTCGGGCAATTCAACCGATCCTTTGGAGGCTCAATGGTCGAACCCCTTGGTGGCGCCCCGACCTGCTGAAGAGGTCCGCAGCTGGTGGTTCCAGATTGCCGGTGCCATGGGGCTGGGCGGGCGTATGTTCCGCCGGGCGCTGCACAGCAATATTGATCCCACCCGGCACCCTGAGCTGGCGTCCGGGCTGTTGGCGCTGCGGCCGCAAATCCGCGACCGCCTTGCAGAAGAGGGGTTGGAGGAGGCGGTTCTTTGGCTGGACCGCGACAGGTTTCATTCGGCGTTGCCGCTGGCAGAAAATCTGCTGTTTGCCCTGCCGATTGCGCCTTTTACGGACGAAGAATTGGCCGCCAGCAGCCCGGTGCAGGCCGCGCTGGACACTGCCAAACTTGCAGGGCCCGCCTATGACGCCGGCCTCGCGGTGGCGGGGCGGCTGGGCCTGACTTTCGGGTCCGGAGGTGCGGCCCATCCGCTGTTTGCGCGGCTGGGATTGGAGGCGGCGGAATTCGACGGGCTGGTGGCATTGGCGGACCGGCTTGGCCGCGCTGACGAACCGCAACCAACAAAAGAAGAGCGCGCCCGGATTATTGCGGTGTTGTTTCGTCTCGGCGAGGTGCAGTTGGGCGCGGACCTGCCGGAAGACTTCAAGGCAGCAATTCTGACCGCCCGCAAGGCGTTTTCTGATCAGTGGCTGGCAGCGCTTGGCGATCGCTTTACGCCCCTGTCACCCACGGTTTGCATGTCGCAACTTTCCGTGTTGGAGAACGCCCTCTTTGCAAAACTGGCTCCGGGTGGCGCAGATGTGCAGCACCGGATCGAGGATATCGTGATGCAGGCGCTGGAGAGCGCCGGCCTGAAACAGGCGCTGGCGCTGACGCTTTATGACCTGCCAACTGGGTTGGGTGGCAGCAAACTGGCCCCGGTTCTGCAGGAGCGCGCCGCCCTGTCGCGCGCGGCAATCAAAGAGCCTGACATTCTGCTGCTCGACCAGATCATGGTCAGTCAGGAAGAGGCCAGCCGTCAGGATCTGAGGGGGCGGCTTGCCGCTGTCCTGCCCGCAGCAACGATGATCTTTCTGGAGAGCAGCTTCGAGAACCCCGACCGCTATGATGTGGCGCTGGCGATTGAGAATGGCCGCCTTCAGGGCCTGCCGCCGCCGGTGCCGCAGGAGGGTCAGGCCGATGATTTCGCCGAAAAACTATCAGCGATTTCCAGTGCTGAACTGTTCAGCGCAATCGGCCGCCGCAACCAGCGTCTGCTGGCCTTTGCTGCCAGCTGGCAGGAGGTCGGGGCCGATGCCCGTCTCTATTCTCATGATGAAAAGGCTGAGGCGGTTTATCTTTGTCACACGGGCGAGGTGGCGCTTTACTGGCCGGGGCAGGGGGGCACAGAACAGCCGGTGACCTGGGTCGGGCCGGGCCAGTTGGTCGGAGAGTTGGCGGTTATCTTGGAGGGGACATACCGGATGGACTGCATCAGCCGCCAACCGAGCCGCCTGCTGCGCATTGCAGCGGGTGATTTTCGGGATGTGATTTCCGGCGATGTGGCGGCGGCCATGGGCCTGCTGCAGACAACTGCCAGACGTCTGGGCGGTGCGGCGGATGCCGTGCGTGATGCCGGCCTTGGGGCCGCAAAGGACAAGGTGGATGATGATGCCCGCTGATCACCGCTACGCCGCCCACGAGGCTTTGGTGCGCCCGGCGCGCATGCAGTCCGGGCTGTGGCGGCTGCTGGCAGGTCTGGTGATTGTCGCGGCCTTCAGCCTGGGCGGCACGGTTGTGGCCTATGGTGTGATCGGCGGTGTTTTTCCGGGGCCCTGGGTGCAAGGGCTGAGCGATGGCTCCAACCCTGCCGCAATGCTGGTGCTCTTGGGTGGTTTCGGCTTTGCGATCCTGGGTGTCGCGGCGGCGGTCCGGTTGCTGCATCAGCGCAGCCTGCTGACGGTCACTGGAAATATGGTGCCGCTGGTACGTCAGTTCCGAAAGGTTTTGATGGCTCTGCTGGCGCTGGGCGCTGTTGTGGCTGTGCTGCCGCCCTATGATATGGGGGAACCCTTGGTGGCGAATGTGCCGCTTTGGCAGTGGCTTGCCTTTCTGCCGCTGTCGCTGCTCGCGGTGCTTGTTCAGGTCAGCGCCGAGGAAATTCTGTTTCGCGGTTATCTGCAACAGGCGCTGGCGGCCCGGTTTCGCCATCCAGCTGTGTGGCTGTGCCTGCCCTCGGTGGTTTTTGCACTGGGCCACTACCTGCCGGCCGAGGCGGGCAGCAATGCCGGTCTGGTCGCACTCTGGGCCGCATTATTCGGCATATTGATGGCGGATCTGACTGCGCGTGCGGGCAGTCTGGGGCCGGCAATCGCTGTGCATTTTGTCAATAATGCCGTTGCCTTGCTGTTTGTCGCCTCGCCCACCAGCCTGAACGGGCTGGCGCTGTATCTGCTGCCATATGAGATGTCCGACACGGCTGGGCTGCGCCCCTGGCTGGCTGTGGATGTCGCCCTGATGCTGGTTTCCTGGCTAACAGCGCGGCTTGCCCTGCGCCGCTGATTGCAATTGCCGCCCGGTCAGCTTATTTGGGTGCAAATCGGCCCCCGCAGAGGCAAAGCATATGAACTGGATCACCAATTACGTCCGGCCGCGGATCAACTCGATCTTTTCGCGCCGCGAAGTGCCCGAGAACCTTTGGCATAAGTGCAGCGAATGCGGCACCATGCTGTTTCACCGCGAGCTGAGCGACAATCTGAATGTCTGCACCAGCTGCGATCACCATATGGCGATCACACCGCGCGCGCGTTTTGAGGCGCTGTTCGACGGCGGTATCTTCACCGAGGTCGCCGTGCCGGAGCCGGTCGCCGACCCGCTGAAATTCCGCGATCAGAAAAAATACCCTGACCGCATGAAGGCCGCGCAAAAGAAAACCGGCGAAGAGGAAGCCATGCTGGTTGCCTGCGGCGAGATTGGCCGCACGCCCATCGTGGCCACGGCGCAGGACTTCTCCTTTATGGGCGGTTCCATGGGCATGTATGTGGGCAATGCGATCATCGCCGCCGCGCAGGAAGCCGTGAAACTGAAGCGCCCGCTGGTGCTGTTCTCGGCTGCGGGCGGCGCGCGTATGCAGGAAGGCATCCTCAGCCTGATGCAGATGCCGCGTACCACGGTTGCTGTGCAGATGCTGAAAGAAGCAGGCCTGCCTTACATTGTGGTTCTGACCCACCCGACCACCGGTGGTGTGACGGCCTCCTATGCGATGCTGGGCGATGTGCATATCTCCGAACCCAATGCGCTGATCTGTTTTGCCGGCCCGCGGGTGATCGAACAGACGATCCGCGAAAAGCTGCCCGAGGGCTTCCAGCGGGCCGAATACCTGCTGGACCACGGCATGTTGGACCGGGTCACCCCGCGCACCAAAATGCGCCAGGAGCTGATCACCATCACCCGAATGCTGCTGGGCCTGCCGCCGCAGGTGGTGGGCGACCTGCCCGCACCAGCCCCAGAAGAGCAGAACGCCGCAGAAGAAGTGGCACCTGACGCTTCCAGCGAAGAAGCGGCTGAGTAATCATCTATCGTAGTCTCGCCCGGCCGCTTGGCCGGGCGCTACGCCCCCACCCTGCCGGGCCGGGCGCTGCCCTGCGCATCAGGACGACCAGCGCTTCAGGCCTGTCCTTTCAGACCGGACCTGCCCGATGACCAAACCCAATTCCGACGCCATCCTCGCCCGTATGATGGCGCTGCATCCCAAGATCATTGATCTGACGCTGGACCGTGTCGACCGGCTGCTGGCCGCATTGGACAATCCGCACGAGAACCTGCCGCCGGTGATCCATCTGGCGGGGACCAATGGCAAGGGATCGACACAAGCGATGATCCGCGCTGGGCTCGAGGGCTGGGGCAAAAAGGTTCACGCCTATACTTCTCCGCATCTGGCGCGTTTTCACGAGCGTATCCGCCTCGCAGGTGACCTGATCACCGAAGACTACCTGACCGAGGTGCTGGACGAGTGCTATGCCGAGAACGGTGGCGAAACGATCACCTATTTCGAGATCACCACCGCTGCGGCCCTCTTGGCCTTTGCCCGCACCCCGGCGGATTACACGCTGATGGAGGTTGGTCTGGGAGGGCGTGTGGATGCGACCAATGTGTTTGAGCGCCCTGAAATCACAGTAATCACCCCGATCTCCATCGATCACGAACAGTTTCTAGGCAATACGTTGGCCAAGATCGCGACAGAGAAGGCCGGCATCATCAAGCGCGGCGTGCCCTGCGTTGTCGGCCCGCAGCCCGAAGAGGCGATGGATGTGATCGAGGCCACAGCCGCCCGACTTGGCGCGCCGCTGATTGCCTTTGGCCAGCACTGGCACGTCTACGAGGAGGCAGGCCGCCTGGTCTATCAGGACGAACGCGGCCTGCTGGATCTGCCGCTTCCCGCGCTCATGGGCGAACATCAGATCCAGAACGCAGGCGCTGCCATCGCTGTTCTGCGCGCACTGGGCGCTGATGAAGCCGCCTGCGAGGCCGCCACCGCCAATGCGGAATGGCCCGCGCGGATGCAGCGCCTGAAATCCGGCCCGCTGGTGGAGGCCGCTGGTGATGCCGAGCTGTGGCTCGATGGTGGCCATAACGCGGCCGCTGGCATCGCGTTGGCGGATGTGTTGGCCAAATTGCCGATGCGCCCCACCCATCTGATCTGCGGTATGCTGAACACCAAGGATGTGACCGGCTATATGCGCCCTCTGGCGGGGCAGGTTGCCGGCCTGACCGCAATTTCGATCCCGGACGAGCAGAACACCCTTTCTGCCGAAGACACTGAGGCCGCAGCCAGATCTGTGGGCATAGAGGCGACCTCGGCTGAAAATGCGCTGGCGGCCCTCACGGCGATCATCGCACAGGAACCGGACGCGCGGGTGCTGATCTGCGGCTCGCTCTATCTGGCGGGTGCGATTCTGCGCGAAAACGGCTGAACGCTGCGGGGCGGCGGTTATTCCGCCGCCAACGGCAGCTGTTCGTCAAATATGCCGGAAATCTCACGCACCACGGCGCTGAGCAGGCTTTGCAGCGCGGTAAAGTTTTCGTTCGGCTGAATCAATGCCTCATCCATATATAGCGCACGGTCGATTTCGATCTGCACCGCGTGCTGGTTGCGGGCCGGTTTGCCGTAGGTCTGGGTGATATAGGCGCCGGCAAAGGGCGCGTTGCGCGACACGGTCAGGCCGGCGGAGGCAAAGGCCGCCTCGATCCGGTCGACGATACTGGCACTGGCGGTTGTCCCGAACCGGTCTCCCAGCACCACTCCGGGCGGGCGTGCGCCGCGCTGGGCCATGCTTTCGACCGCCTCATGTGGCATCGAGTGACAGTCGATCAGAAGGGCGGCACCAAATTGGTCCTTTGCGCGTGTCAGCAGGGCCGCGAGGGCGCTGTGGTAGGGGCGCCAGTAATCCTCGATGCGCCGCTCGACTTCGGCCATGGGGAGTTTGCCCCTGTAGATGGAGCGGCTGTTGGCGACCACGCGGGGCACCACGCCGAGGCCGGAGGCGATACGCGGGTTATGGGCCTGACGGCGGACGCCCTGAACCAGAGCGGGGTCCAGCTCATCTGTGGCGCGGTTCAGATCGACAAAGGCGCGCGGTGCCCCGGCGGTCAGAAACGGCACGCCAAAGCTCGGCACACAGTCAAACAGCTGATCCACAAAGGCATCTTCGGAGGAGCGAATCGTATGGCTGTCGAGAATCGTTTGCTGCAAAAAGGTTTTTGGATAGTCGCTGGCGCTATGCGGAGAGGCAAACACCACGCCGGAGCACAGTTTTGCAGGTTCAAACAGCTGAAAAGCGTGTTGGGGCATCAGGTCTCCGGCCTTCTGTTTATGCTTTTCACCATAGAGGGTAATTTTCTGTGGTCAAAAGCTCTTGCGCCCCTCTGCGACTCCTTTTATAGACCCCTCACCGGCGCGGGACACCGCGCCTCAGTTCTTTCTGAGGCGGCTCTCGCGAAGGTAATCATGGGCGCTTAGCTCAGCGGTAGAGCACTTCGTTGACATCGAAGGGGTCACAAGTTCGAACCTTGTAGTGCCCACCATGATTTCACTGTTTTGGCTGGAAAGCCAGGACGCCCGCAAACCCAGGCGCTGGTTCGCGCCGCAGAACAGGAGAATGGCTATGAAAGTCAAGAATTCGCTCCGCTCGCTCAAGAACCGGCACCGGGATTGCCGCATTGTGCGTCGCAAGGGTCGCGTTTACGTGATCAACAAGACCCAGCCCCGCTTCAAAGCGCGCCAGGGCTAAGCACTATTTGTCACGCTTCGGCTGTGACCAGAAACCGCGCCTTTTGGGTGCGGTTTTTTTGTGCCAGATTGTCAGCCCATGACCGGATACGCCGCCCTTACCCTGCATCAGTACCGACGCCATCAGACCCGTGCCCTGCGCAGCGAGCGCGCGGCAGTGTTTCTGGTTCGTGAGGGCAGCAAGCAGATGGGGTTGCAGGGCCGCAGTGCAGGCTTTGCCACCGACCGTCTGGGGCTGATTCCCCCGCGTCTGGCCGTAGATATCGAAAACCGCCCCGGCCCCACCGGTTGCTACCGCGCCGTGGCAATTGCTCTGCCCGATGATATCGCCGAAGGGTTCGCAGGCACCGGCGGCGAACCGCTGCAAGCAACCGCCAGCCGACGCGCAGCCGAGGCGTTTGAGCGGGCGCAGATCCTGCTGCAGGATCCGCTGACCCCGGTGGCTCTCAAAGATCATGCTGCGCGTGAGGTTCTTCTGTGGCTGTCAGAGGAAGGCATTGGCTTCCCGCCGATGCCGCGACCGGCGGTGCAGGACAGGCTGCGCCAGATGATCGGCGATGGCCCGGCTGACAGCTGGACCGCCGAAGGTGCAGCGCGCGATCTGGGCCTAAGCCCGGCCACCCTGCGCCGCAAACTATCGGTCGAGGACACCAGCTTTACCGAAGTGCTGACCGATGTGCGGATGACCTATGGGCTGGTGCTGCTGCAATCCACCGATTTCCCCATCGCCCGTATCGCCGAGGAATGCGGCTATGCCTCGCCGTCGCGGTTCGCCGTTCGCTTCCGCGCCCGGTTCGGATGCGCCCCCGCCGACATCAGAACCCGCGCAAATGAGCGGTCCGGCACCGGATTTGAGCGCAGCGGCACCGCCTGAGCCCGCAGCGGCGCCTATCTCTGTTTCATCCTTTTGAAGATGGAACATAGCAATGACACCACTCCGCACACTTGCCCTTACCGCCGCCGTTACACTGAGCGCCGTTCAGGCCCAGGCCGATATGCAGCTGACCGCACCCGCCTTTGCCGACGGCGGCACCCTGCCGGGCGATCAGGTCTTTGACGGGTTTGGCTGCACCGGGCCAAACATCTCACCGGCACTGAACTGGAGCGGCGCGCCTGAGGGCACCAAGAGCCTGATCCTCACCGCCTATGACCCGGATGCCCCCACCGGGTCGGGCTTCTGGCACTGGACCGTGTTCAACCTGCCCGCCGACACCGCAGGCCTTTCCGAAGGCGTGGGCACAGCGGATGCCACCCTGCCTGGCGGCGCCATTCAGGGGCGCAACGACTATTCGCTGAATGCCTTTGGCGGCGCCTGCCCGCCTGCGGGGCGCACCCACCGCTATATCTTCACCGTTTACGCCATGCCGCAGGAGGCGCTGCCGGTGGATGAGTCGGTTTCTGGCGCTGTGGTCGGTTTTTTTGCCCATAACACGGCACTGGACAGCGCCAGCCTGACGGTGACCTACGGGCGCTGATAGGGCTTTTTGCGACCCCTCTCGGGGGGTCGCCTTGCGCCGCAGGTTACAAACCCTAAGTTGGGAGGAGTTACATCTATCCTTGTTTCAGGAGTTAATCCGTATGACAGGCCGGTTTTCTGTCTCCCAGCACGTGCTGATTTCATTCTCATTATTTGCCACCCCGGTTCTTGCCGAAGAGGCCGCGCCTGTGTTGGATCCGCAGGCCATCGAAATTCTCCAAAACGCGGCGGATTACCTCGCTGACCAGAGGGAGATTTCGGTCACATGGTTTGTCTCTTATGACGAGGTGATCGATGGCCGTGAAATACTGACCCGGACCCGCAGTGGTAACACGCTGCTGGCGCGCGGTAGGGGGTTTTATTCACGCACAGATGATGGTGCTGATACGCGGGCGCATTATTTCGACGGCAGCAGCTATTATATCCAGGATGTCGAAGAAAATGCCTATGTCCTGGCGCCTCACAATGGCAGTTTCGACAGTTTGGTGCGGCGGATACGGGCGGAATATGGCGCGCCGATTCCGGTCTGGTCGGTGCTGAGTAGCGAGGCACGGGATGAGCTGATCGGCACTGCCAGTGCCGTGGCCTATGTGGGCGAAACCCGCATTGCCGGCCGCGCGGCCCATCACATGGCGCTCTCCAGCTATGACGAGGACTGGCAGATCTGGGTCGCAGCGGATGACGACACGCCCGAGCTGCTGATGCTGGTTGGCACAGACCCCTATACGCAGGGCTGGCCGCAATACCGGGTCTTTTTCAGCAACTGGGACTTCAACCCGGCAATTTCCGAGACCGCATTTACATATGTTCCGGATGACACCGCCGAGCGGATGGTCTGGCCCAAGACCGCGCCGCAGGCCGACTCGGCAGAGCAATGAAGGAGGGGACGATGAAACAGATCATTACCGGCATCCTTGTCTTTTCTCTTGCCACCAGCACATCGCCTTTGGGGTTGATGCAGTTTTCACCTTCGGCGGATGCGGCTTTTGCCGCCCGGCTTGGGCAGGACCGCGGGTTTACCGGTCGTCCGGCCGCCAAGCCCGGTGGCGGCGCGCGCACCAGACCCTCCAGGCCTGCCGCGCGCCCGGCGGTACAGCCGCCCAAGGCGCGTCCCAACGTGACCCCGCGACCTGCCACCCCACAGGTCAAGCCGGCGCCGCCAAAGACCCGTCCAGCCACGCCGACGACCAGACCTTCCCAGCCGCAAACGCGCCCCTCGGCTCCGGCCACCAAACCTGCCCAGACGCCCAGCAGGCCCGCAGCGACATTGCCGGGTGGCGGTGCGCCGCAGGTCAGGCCTGCACCGGGCAAACCGGAAGGCGTGCGCCCTGAGCTGCCAAACCGCCCTCAGGCTGGCGTCAAACCCGCGGATCGTCGCCCCGGTGGCGCCCGCCCGCCCGGACAGCGTCCGCCGGGAGCCAAACCGCCCGGTCATGGCAAGCCGCCGGGCTGGCATCCTCCGCATCACCGGCCGCCCAACTGGCGCCCGCCTTACCATCGTCCGCCCTACCACCGTCCACCGCATTGGCATTGGGGGAGCTACCATTGGCATTCGGACTGGGGCTGGTTCTTCACCGCCGTTATCGTCGGCTCGACATTGGCCTTCGTCACCAGCATTGATGATGACGGCTGCGAGAAAATCCAGGATGGCGGCGAAACACTCTATCTCTGTGATGGGGTGCTGTACCGGTCGACTTATTATCAGGACGAACGCGTCTATGAGATTGTCTCGGACCCGTCGGATGCCCCGGTTGCCGAGCTGACCTCGGTCATTGGCCTGGCTGTCACCACGCCGCTCACCCAGGGGGAGCTGGTCCGCGATCTGCAGAACCGGCTGATTGGTGCGGGCTATGATGTGGGCAGTGTCGATGCCATTTATGGCACGTCGACACGGGCCGCAGTGGAGTGGTTCCAGTATGACAATGAGCTGGAAGTCACCGGGGTTGTGGATGCCGAAACGGCCAAGCTTCTGGGGTTCTGACGGCCAGTTAGCCTAATTGCGCGCTGTGTGATGCATCCGGTGTTTAGCGCGCCCCAAAATGCAAAAAACCCGGACCTTGGTCCGGGTTTCAGCAATTCGTAATGCAGTGTGACGCTTAGTGCATCTTGTCGCTGACTTCGGCGATGGCCGCGTCGATCAGCTTGTTTGCCGAAGCGGCAGTCATCTGCTTGGCGATCACTTGATCCGCCGCGGCGATGGCCACGGTGATTGCCTGATCGCGTACTTCCTTCACAGCCGATGCTTCAGCAGCAGAGATCTGCTCTTCTGCGGCGGTCAGGCGGCGTGCGATGGAACCTTCCAGATCAGCCTTTGCCTGTTCAGCCGCTGCTGCGGCATCTTCACGGGCGGAGGCGACGATACGGTCGGCCTGTTCCTGAACTTCCTTTTGCTTGCGCTCATAGGAGGCCAGGATGGTCTGGGCTTCGTCGCGCAGGGCGCGGGCTTCGTCCAGTTCGCTTTGGATGCCGTCAGCCCGGTTATCGAGCTGCTGACCGAGCATGCTGGGAACTTTTGCAAGCACCAGAATGGCCACGAACAGCAGGAAGGCCAGGATGACCACAAAGTCGGTGTTGCCGAGGTTGGCACCGCCACCGGCGGCCAGCGCCGGGCTTGCTGCGCCAAGGGTCAGGGCAAGAGCGATTAGGTTGCGCATGTCCTTATCCTTTCATCTGGCCGGCAACGGCCTCTGCGATGTCATCTGCCTCGGCGTTGCCGCCCAGGACTGCAACAATCTCAGCAGTGGTGTCTTTGGCGACAACCTGCACGCTTTCCAGCGCGCCTGCCTTGATCACGGCGATAGCTTTTTCCGATTCCGCCGCTTTGGCCGCGATCTGGTCGTCGGCTTTGGCAATGGCTTCGTCCAGCTCGGCCTGAATTTCTGCGCGGGTGTCAGCAACGATGCGCTGGGCTTCCGCACGGGCATCCGCCAGAGCTTTGTTATATGCGTTTTCAGCGTCTACTGCTTTGGCCTTTAGATCTTCGGCTGCAGCAAGGTCGCTGGTGATGGTGCCCTGACGCTCGGCCAGCACGCCCGCAATGCGGGGCAGCGCGACGCGCGAAAGAACTAGGTAGATCACGACAAGCGTGACCACGAGCCAGAAAATCTGGTTCGAAAAGGTCGAGAAGTCCAGCTGCGGCATCGAGGCGCCGCCTGCGGCTTCTGCTGCACCGTGTGTCTCAGTTGCCATGTCGTCCTCCTGGGAACTTGCCGTTACACCGGGCAGTACGGGTTGCCGTACTGCCCGGCCGTAAGGAATTAGGTTCCGTAGGTCTTAGACAGCGAACATCAGCAGCAGAGCGACCAGGAACGAGAAGATCCCCAGGGCTTCTGCAAAGGCGATGCCGATGAACAGAGTAGCAGTCTGGCCGGCAGCTGCCGACGGGTTGCGCAGTGCGCCTGCCAGGAAGTTGCCGGCTACGTGGCCAACACCGATTGCGGCTGCGCCGGAACCGATTGCTGCCAGGCCTGCGCCGATGAACTGACCGAGTTGTGCGATATCGCCTTCCATGGGTATTCTCCTTACGATGGAATGTGGTGATGAGGGTTAGGGTGATCCAGCCGGATCACCCGGTAATTTCAAATCCTGCCTTAGTGGCTCGGGTGCAGTGCATCCTTCAGGTACACACAGGTCAGGATGGTGAAGACATAGGCCTGAATGAAGGCCACCAGGACCTCCAGCGCGTAGACTGCGGTGATCGCGAAGATCGGCAGGAAGCTGAACAGGCCCAGGGCACCGGCGAAACCGGCGAACACTTTCAGAACCGCGTGGCCCGCCATGATGTTGCCGCCCAAACGAATGGAGTGGCTCACGGGGCGCACGAAATAAGAGATAAGCTCGATGATGGCGAGGATCGGACGCAGCGCCAGCGGTGCGCTGGAGACCCAGAACAGACCCAAGAAACCGGCGCCGTTCTTGACGAAGCCCACAACAGTCACGGTCACAAAGACCAGCAGCGCCAGAACAGCGGTGACTGCGATATGCGAGGTGGTCGCAAAGGATGTCGGCAGCAGGCCCAGTACGTTGGCCATGACGATGAACATGAACAGGGTCATGATGTACGGGAAGAACTTGACGGCGTCTTTGCCGGCCACGTCTTCAACCATCTTGTAGACAAAACCGTAGGCCAGTTCAGCAACCGACTGGGCGCGGCCCGGAACGATGGAGCGGCGCGAAGAGCCCATGACCATCAGAGCAACGGTCGCGAGGATCGCCAGACCCATCCACAGGGTGGCGTTGGTCGGTGTGTACCAGGCAATGTGGCCGTCGCCGAACAGCGGCTGCACAACAAACTGATCCATCGGGTGGATCGCCAGTCCGGCGTGCTCGGGTGCGAAAATCAGGCCGGAAACCACGACCAGTGCCAGCACTGCATAAAAGAAAATCTTGCCCATCGGTCCGCTTCTCCTGTCGCCGTCCGCCGTACCCTTTAGGTCAGCCCCGGTCATCCGCGTCTTTTTCGGCCTGTTCGGCCAGTTGCTTTTCCTGGATTTCCTGCGCGCTGCGAAGCATTGTCTTCACCCCGGCCGCAAGACCCAGCATTACGAATAGCACCATGAAGATCGGGAGTGTCCCGAACAGGCTGTCCAGCCCATATCCGATGCCAAAACCGATCAAGAGACCGGCCACTAACTCAATCACCATCCGCCAGGCCTGATTGGCCATCGAATAATGTTCATCCGCGCGCGGCTTGGGCTCTTGTGCCTTACGTGCCGCTGCGAGCCGGTCCTCCAGCTGCGCCATGCGCTGCTTTTGGTCGTTGTCGGCCACGGGCACCATCCTCACGTGAATTCTGTAGCGGTGCTAAGGCGATGCAGGCTTAGAGTCAACTGCCCGGATGGGCTTTTTGGCCTCCTCTAAGTCATTGAAGAATATTATTTTTTAGGCCAGACTTTTGGAGTGAGTGAATCCGTCGCGGCCCAAAACCCCTGATTTTGGCTGAAATTGCATATTCAACCATCCGGTTGATTTTATAAAACCCGCCCTTGCCGACGTTTTTGCAGCAAGCGACCGTCGATGAGTATCAGACCAAAGAGGATCACAGTCATTCCTGCCAGATGCTCGCTTAGGAGGGGTTCTCCCAGTAGCCAGATCCCGAGTGCCAGAGACACTGGCGGTGCAATCAGTGTCGAGACTGACACATTCGCCGTCCCTACTTTGGGCAAAAGTCCATAAAGGACGATAAAGGCTGCTGCCGTGTTCACGAAACCAAGCATCGACAATGAAGCAAGGCCAGAAAGGCTCAACCCTGACGGCACGTTTTCTGTCCACAGCGCAAATGGCAGTACTGCTAGCGCTCCGCCAGTCAGCGCCATCGCCACAAGTGCAACCTTGTCCATGTCGCGGAACCGGGGGACGATATTGATGGAAATGGCTCCGGTCAAAGGCGCGCAGAGTGCAAGCGCCATGGCCCACAGCGCGGTGTTTTGACCACCGTCAATCAGCGGCAGGGACAATAGAACAATCCCGGCGCCACCAGCAATCACACCCAGCGTTTTTAGCAGGGTCGCCCGCTCGCCGCCCGGCCAGTAGTGGGATACGGCCACCGTAAGGGCTGGTGTTGCGGCATTGATGATCCCGGTCATTCCGCTGGCGATATGCTGCAGGGCATGAGCAAAGAACAGGTAGGGGAGCGTGAAGGTGAAGATGCCAAAGGCAGTGAGCTCGGCCATTTGGCGAACAGTAAACCTATGCAATCGTCCCGACAGGGCAAGATAGCCCCAGCAGCCCAAGGCGCCCAGTGCCATGCGAAACGCGGCAATGGATTTTGGACCCAGTTCTTGCAACACCAATGCATTTAGCGGGAAGGATGTGCCCCACAAGCAGCCGAGCGCAGCAATCGCCGCCCAGTATCTGATAGGCATGTTCGGAAATCCCTGATCGAAATCTTGAACACGTTAAGCGTGGGTTTGCCGTCCGGTCAACCCGCCATGCGATCGTTCGTCCGGGGCTTCGGGCAGGTTTGTAAATCCGACATGGTCAGGATAGAGATATCCCCATGAGCAGCGATCCACTCGATACCGTTTTTGCCGCCCTAGGCGATCCGACCCGGCGGGCAATCCTGACCATGCTTCTTGAGGATGACATGGCGGTGACGGACGTGGCGGAACCGTTTGAGATGTCGTTGGCGGCCATTTCCAAACATCTGACCATCCTGACCCGCGCGGGGCTGATCACTCAGGAGAAACGCGGCCGGGTCAAATGGTGCAAACTGCAGCCGGATGCGATGCGCGCAGCCTCAGTCTGGATGCAGGGGTTTGGCCAGTTCGAGCCAGTGAACCTCGATGCATTTGAACGCTTTCTGGAAAGCGAGCTGGGGTCTGATCCCGCTCCCTGACGACAATGCGCAGGCCTATGCGCAGGATCCGGGTCGATCCATGCGATCTGGACCGCCAGTCTGGCTCCAGCGTGCAATAGAGGAGCCCACCATGGCACAGATCATTGCCTTGGATACGCGTGTCGTCTGCGACCTGCAGGCCGGAGGGGCCGATGCCCACGGCCAGCCGCCGGAACGTGTGCTTTCTGACGGCGGCGGCAACCCGTGCCGCCATTGTCTGCGGTATATTCCGAAAGGCGCTGAGATGCTGGTCTTTGCGCATCGCCCTTTTCCCAGCGCCCAGCCCTATGCAGAAACGGGCCCCGTTTTCCTATGTGCGGCAGCCTGCAAAAGGGCCGAGGACGCGCAGATGCCAGAAGCGCTGACAGGATCGCCTGACTATCTGATCAAAGGCTATTCTGCGCAGGACCGTATTGTATATGGCACTGGCACGATTGTTCCGCAGTCGCAGATGATGGCGCAGGCCGAGGCTGTCTTTACCGACCCTCAGGTGGCCTATATCCACATCCGGTCTTCGCGGAACAATTGTTATCAGGCGCGGATTGACCGGGATTGAGAGCCACCCAGAGAAGGCACACTTGCGCGGCTACCCCTTCCCGTTTGGCCGCATCAAGTGAGGATCAGCCGGTCGAGGAGGTCAGCGCGAGGAACACGTCCTCCAAATCCGTCTCTTCGGTCTTCACGTCGCGGATTGTGATGCCGGCACTGTGCACGGCGGCCAAAACGGCCTCGGCGCTGGTGGCGGCGGATTGGTAACGCAGCACCACTGCCCCATCGCTGCGTAGCTCAGCCTCGATGCCCGGCGCCTGCGGTAGCGTGGTGGCCGGGCCGTCCGGCACCACCACCATGGTTTTGGAATCCAGCCGCCCAAGCAGATTGGACGTGCTGTCGCGCGCCACCACTTCACCGTGGTTGATGATGGCGATTTCGTCGCACATCTCTTCGGCTTCTTCCAGATAATGGGTGGTGAGGATGATGGTCATGCCCTGCTGGTTCAGCTTGCGGATGTTCTCCCACAGCATCTGGCGCAGCTCTATGTCTACGCCGGCGGTGGGTTCATCCAGCACCAGAATATGCGGGTTATGAACCAGTGCCTTGCCCAGCAAAAGCCGACGCCGCATACCGCCCGACAGGGTGCGGGCATAGGCTTCTGCCTTATCCTGCAGCCCGATCAGACGGAGGATTTCATCGCTGTTGCGTTCGGATTTGGGCACGCCGTAGAGGCCCGCCTGCACTTCCAGCGCGCCGCGCGGGCTAAAGAAAGGGTCCAGGTTCAGTTCCTGCGGCATCACCCCGATCGAGGCGCGGCTTTGGCGTGGGTTGGTATCCTGATCAAATCCCCAGATCGTCACCTTGCCTTCAGTTTTCAGCACCAGACCGGCGAGGATATTGATCAGGGTCGACTTGCCCGCACCGTTGGGGCCTAGCAGCCCAAAGACCGATCCGCGCGGCACCGTGAGGTCGACGCCCTTCAGCGCTTGTTTCGGCGGCTGGCCCTTTGACCCCTTGTAGGTCTTGCGCAACCCTTCGATACAGATCGCATCCTGTGTCATCGCAACCCTTGCCCCCGCTTGTGCCTTCGCTCTAAATAGCGCCTAACCGAAAACCCGAAGGACTGCCAGAGATGAGCATCAAAGCGCCCGAAACCAAGATTGTAGAGACCTACCGCGTTGCCTGTGACGGCGGCGAAGGCGCGCTTGGCCATCCCCGCGTCTATCTGCAGATCCCCGAGGATCTGGGCTGGGTCGAATGCGGCTATTGCGACTGCAAGTTCATCCACAAGGATCACGCGGACAAGGCGGCGAGCTGATCCCACCCGGTCAAATGAGTTTTGAAAAGCGCCCCGGCCCCCGGCGGCGCTTTTTTCTTGTTTGGCGCAGGGCAGGGCTTTTGTTTCGCGGCGGTGTCACCCAAGGTTGCCCAAACGGCCCGACATCAAGGCAGATTCAATGGCACAGCTTCTGATTATCTATCATTCCCGCACCGGTGGCAGCCGCCAGATGGCCGAAGCGGCGGCCGAAGCTGCAGCAGATGAGACTAACACCATCCTGAAACGGGCCGAGGACGCCACACCCGAGGACATGCTGACGGCGGACGGCTACCTGTTCTGCGCGCCGGAAAACCTCGCCGCCCTGTCCGGCCAGATGAAAGAGTTTTTCGACCGCTGCTATTACCCGGTGCTGGGCTGCATCGAGGGACGACCCTATGCGCAGATGATCTGTGCGGGCTCAGACGGTGCAAACGCGGCCCGCCAATTGGCGCGGATCGCCACTGGTTGGCGCTTGAAAGAGGTTCAACAGCCGTTGATTCTATGCACCCACGCGCAGACGCCGGAAGCCATTCTGGCGCCAAAGACCCTTCCCGAAGACCAATTGGATGCGTGCCGGGATCTGGGGCAGGCCTTGGGGGCTGGGCTTGCCATGGGGGTGTTCTGATTGCATCGACTTTCAGCCGACTTGGCCGCGGATTGGCGTCGTTGAATTGTTTTTCGGTGGGAAAACAACCGCGCTGTTGGAGCAACGCATTCGGTGGGGGCAATGGGGTGGGGAACGCCACGACATTGCCTTTGTTTTCTGCACGGTGTAGAGGCATGTCGCGTTGTTTGTTTGAGTGATGAAACCGGTTGGCCGCGTGCCTGAGACTGTGATGCTTTGTCCGCTCAGAATAGAATACTCAAGAGGGCTTATGCTTTTTTCAGAAGTCATAAAACTGTCTGACCTCATGTTTGTGGCCAACGGTACCGCACGCAAAGTGTTTCCATTGCCGGGTCACCCCGAGCTGTTGGTAAAAATCATATCGCCGCAAAAACCCCCAAATTCAAACCCTAACCCTGGGCTGAACAGAAGGGTGAAGAAGGTCATTAAGCGGGGCATCCGGAAATTCATCTACAGTTTTCATCCAAGCTTCAAACACAGGTATACGATTCGAGAGATCAGCTGTGAGCTTCGGGCGACGCTCAACCTCGGACCATCCATCGCACAGTCGCCCCTCGCGCGTTCTCTGGGTGTGGTGCAGACGGATCTTGGCCCCGGTGTTGTGGTGGAGCGTATCTCAGGTAAAGATGGAGAACTGGCCGTAACCCTCCGGGACATAATCCAGGCCGGCGGTCTCACCCAGGAAATCATTGATGACCTCAATATCCTGGTCAGAAAACTGTACGATTTGCAGGTCGTTGCCCATGACATTCACGCCGGAAACATTGTCTATGGCTACCGGGATGGCAAGAACGTGTTCTTTCTTGTCGATGGCTATGGCGAGTATAATTTCATCCCGGTCCGGTCGTTGTTCCGGAAGTCCAACGATTACGGGCTGGACAAGTGTTTCGTGATCGCAGCGGGAAAAGGCGGGCTGACCTGGGATCAGAAGAAACGCGAATTTAAATACGATGGGCAAAGCACCCGCTATTTCGATAATCCCAACTAAGTGCTTTGCCGTTTCCTGTCTTCATCAGCCGTTTAGCCAGCCCATCGGCTGCAAGGTTCCGACGCTATAGCGCCTCCTTTACGCAGTCGATCATCTCGATTCGGAGATCCTCCTGCTGCAGCACATAGGGAATTATCCGGTGACCAGCCCAGAAGGACATCCGGGAACCATTGGACAGGCGTGCCTTGCCAAGAACCGTCCCCGAACTTTTGTGGAAGTAGTTGTAAGAAATGCGGGCTTTCAGCCCGTCTGAGCATTCCATTTTTGCCTTTCCTGTACCAATGGCGGTTCGCCACCATGTCCCCTGGCATTCCCGCCCATTCTTGGACACAGCAACTACCGGTCCGCCGTCCTTGCCATAAGCCCGGCCAGCAAAGAAATCCCCGCCGTCTTTAGTGCATGCGACGATCGGCACACAGTAGCCGTTCTTTAAGGTGCATGGCTTTTCGGCTTGAGCTGCCGTGGCGAGCAGTGTGAGCGCAAGAATTGGAATGAGCCGCATTGAAAATGTCCTTCGGTTTATGTGAGCAGGCAATACCCAAGCAGGTACCATTTTCAACCCAAAAGACTGCAGGGCTCTGGCCGCTCACCCAAAAGCTGGGCATCCGTTGCGCGAACAAGTCGTTCCACGCGCTCCTTAAGTACCAATTGCCCTCCCCGCTGCGATCACCGATAACCGTTGCCAACCACATCCGTCAAAAACCGGGGAGCGCGCGACGCCATGGAGACCACCCAATTCGGCAAAGGCTGCCATCTGCATCTGATCGACGGATCAGCCTTTATCTTTCGCGCCTATCACGCGTTGCCGCCCCTGACGCGCAAGTCAGACGGGCTGCCGATTGGCGCGGTTTCCGGGTTTTGCAATATGTTGCAGCGCTATGTGGAGGATAACACCGGCCCCGATGCGCCGACCCATGTGGCGGTGATCTTTGATCATTCGGGCAAGACCTTCCGCAATGATCTCTATGACCTCTACAAGGCCAACCGCCCGCCCGCGCCCGAAGATCTGCGCCCGCAGTTCCCGCTGACCCGTGATGCCACCCGCGCCTTCAACATTGCCTGCAAGGAAATCGAAGGTTTTGAGGCGGATGATATCATCGCCACTCTCGCCCATCAGGCGCGTGACGCCGGAGGGCGCTGCACGATCATCTCTTCCGACAAGGACCTGATGCAGCTGGTCGGCGGTGGCGTCGAGATGCTGGACGCGATGAAGAACAAGCGCATCGACAGTGATGGCGTGGTGGAAAAATTCGGTGTCCGCCCCGACCGCGTGGTCGATGTGCAGGCGCTGGCCGGTGATAGCGTCGACAACGTCCCCGGTGCGCCGGGCATCGGCATCAAGACAGCGGCGCTGCTGATCAATGAGTTCGGCGACTTGGAGACCTTGCTGGACCGCGCAGAGGAGATCAAACAGCCCAAGCGCCGCCAGACACTGATCGAAAAACGCGACCAGATCGAGATGTCCAAGAAACTGGTGCAGCTGGACTGCAACATGGAGCTGGGCTTCACGCTGGAAGAGCTGGAGGTGCAGGACCCCGAGCCAGAAACCCTGCTGACCTTCCTTGCGGAGATGGAGTTCACCACCCTGACCAAGCGGATGGCGGGTCGTCTGGGTATGGAGGCGCCGGCAATTCCCGAAGCTGCCGCATCGGCAAATCCCGCGGGAGCCACGCCCGAGGCCGTGCCCTTTGATGCAGAGAAATACCAATGTGTCCGTAGCGCGGCCGAGCTGCAGCCCTGGATCGACCTGATCCGCCAGCACGGCTGGGTTGCAGTGGACACGGAAACCACCGGTCTGGATGAAATGGTGGTGGATCTGGTTGGGATCTCGCTGGCGGTGAACGCGGGCCATGCCTGCTATATTCCGCTGACCCACCGTGCGGCGGCGCAGGATGATCTGTTTGGCAGTGATGAGCTGGCCGAGGGGCAAATGCCGCTGGATGAGGCTTTGGCGATGCTGAAACCGGTGTTGGAAGACCCGGCGATCATCAAGATCGGCCAGAACATGAAATACGACGCCAAGATCTTTGCCCTGCGCGGCATCGATGTGGCGCCGATTGATGACACCATGCTGATGTCCTATGCGCTGCATGCCGGGCTGCACGGCCATGGCATGGATACGCTGTCTGAACGCTACCTTGACCACACGCCAATCCCGATCAAACCGCTGCTTGGCACGGGCAAGTCGGCGATCACCTTTGACAAGGTGCCGGTTGCCGATGCCACGGCCTATGCCGCTGAAGACGCCGACATCACCCTGCGCCTGTGGCAGCTGTTCAAGCCGCAGTTGCATCAATCCAAGGTCACCACCGTCTACGAGACGCTGGAACGCCCGCTGGTGCCGGTGCTCGCCAAGATGGAGATGGACGGTATCAAGGTCGACCGCGATGTGCTGAGCCGCATGTCCAACGCCTTTGCCCAGAAAATGGCCGGGTTGGAGGCAGAAATCCACGAATTGGCCGGGCGCAGTTTCAATGTTGGCTCTCCCAAACAGCTGGGTGAGATCCTGTTCGATGAAATGGGCATTCCCGGCGGCAAAAAGGGCAAGACCGGCGCCTATGCGACGGGGGCGGATATTCTGGAAGATCTGGCCACCGAACATGATCTGCCAGGCCGGGTGCTGGACTGGCGCCAGCTGAGCAAGCTGAAGTCGACCTACACGGATGCGCTGCAGGATCATATCAATGCTGATACGGGCCGGGTCCATACCTCTTACCTGCAATCGGGCGCCAGCACCGGGCGTATGGCCTCGTCCGATCCCAACCTGCAGAACATTCCTGTGCGGTCAGAAGAGGGCCGCCGCATTCGCGAGGCGTTTATTCCGGAACCCGGTAATGTTCTTTTGTCGCTCGACTACAGCCAGATCGAATTGCGTATTCTGGCCCATGTGGCGGGTATCGACGCGCTGAAACAGGCCTTTGCCGATGGGCTGGATATTCACGCGATGACCGCGTCTGAGATGTTTGATGTGCCGCTGGACGAGATGACTCCGGACATCCGCCGTCAGGCCAAGGCGATCAACTTTGGTGTGATCTATGGTATTTCCGGCTTTGGACTGGCGCGCAATCTGCGCATCCCGCGCAAAGACGCCCAAGGCTTCATTGATCGCTATTTCGAACGGTTCCCCGGCATCCGCAAATACATGGATCACACGGTGGAGTTCGCCAAGGAACACGGCCATGTGGAGACGCTGTTTGGCCGCAAGATCCACACGCCCGAGATCGCTGCCAAAGGGCCCAAGGCGGGTTTTGCCAAACGGGCCGCGATCAACGCACCTATTCAGGGCACCGCCGCGGACGTCATCCGCCGCGCCATGATCCGTATGCCGGAAGCCATTGCTCACCTGCCAGCCCGGATGCTGCTGCAGGTCCACGATGAACTGCTGTTCGAAGTTCCCGAGGCCCATGTGGAAGAGACCATCGCCACCGCCCGCGGCGTGATGGAAGGGGCCGCGGACCCGGCGGTGCATCTGGATGTGAAACTGGTGGTGGATGCAGGGCAGGGCAGCAACTGGGCCGAAGCACACTGAGGGGCTGAAACGGCGCGCTCCCGCCTGTCGCCACGCATCTGCGGTGCGCGCCGCCCGTTGGGCCAAGCACCGTGCCTGCGGCCCGGTGCGGCCTCCGGCGGGAGTATTTGGCAAAAGATGAAATCTGGGGCCGTGGCGCCGGTCAGGAGCTGCCGTCTGGGGTCTTGATCAGCCTGGCAACCAGCTTGCGCACAAGTGGTGCCGCCATGAAGGCCACGGCAAAGGCAATTGGCCAGCTAAGGCTCCAGGCGCCCATCCATTTGCCGCTGAAGTGCGGGCCGAATCCCACCGCCTTGGCCGTCGCGACCCCGGTCACGATGAAAGACATCAGCCCCGACAGGATCAGGGAGAACAGGGCGGGAGCAAATTGGGCTGGGAACATGGCAATCGGCCTTTCTTGAGGGAAGCCGCCCCCCTTATACATGCGAATAGCTGAATGTAAATGCAGGATGCCCGCCATGCAGAAAATCTGGCCCCTTTCCCTGACCCGCCATCCCCGCTACCACTTGGCGCATGGTTGAGATTTTCCTGCGCACCCTGCCTTTTTTTGCAATCATCGGCCTTGGTTACGGGGCCGGGCTCAAGGGGTTTTTCACCGCCGAGGCCACCGCCTATCTCACCAAGTTTGTATTCTATTTTGCCCTTTCCGCGATGATTTTCCGGTTCTCGGCCACGCTGCCAGTTGCCGAGATTTTCGATGTTAATCTGATCCTCGGCTATCTGGTGGGCTGTTTCGCGGTCTACGGGCTGGCCACGCTGATCGCGGGATTGCGTCGCCAGGGTGGCGGCACCGCCGCGGTTGAGGCGCAATGCGCCACCATCGGCAACACCGGTTTTCTCGGCCTGCCGATGATGGCGGCACTGTTTGGCGAAGGCGCGATCGGGCCGGTGATGATTATGCTGGGCGTCGATCTCATTGTGTTCTCCTCGCTGATCGTAATCGTGATCAATACCAGCGGTGGCACCCGCGGGCTGGCGGCGCTGAAACTGGCGGCTTTGGGGCTGGTGAAAAACCCGATGATCGTCTCCATCGTGGCCGGGCTCAGCTGGTCGGCACTGCAGTTGCCAGTCCCGGCGCCATTCAACGACTTCCTCACCATCCTCGGCGCTGCCGCCACCCCCGGCGCGCTTTTTGCCATCGGGGCTTCGCTGGCGACAAAATCCGCCGAACGGGTGCAGACTGCACTCTGGCTGTCCTTTGCCAAACTGGTGATCCACCCGGCCTGTGTGGCGCTGGGCGTGCTCTGGCTGTTCCCGGTCAGCACCTTTTCGGCCACCGTCGCCATTTCCACCGCGGCGCTGCCGGTGGCGGGCAATGTCTACATGCTGGCGCAGCACTACAACGTTGCGCCGCACCGGGCCTCGGCGGCGATCTTCCTGTCGACGCTGATATCGATTGTGACCCTGCCGCTGGTGATTGCCTGGGCAGGGGGTACCTGACCAAAATTGACAAGGCGCTTGCCGATGCCCCTTTCCCTGACGCTTCCGCAGCGCGTTGGTCCGCGTCTGGACACAACACGGCGCCTGCCGCTCTCTCCATTAGGTCGGTGCGTTTAGGGCCGCCCTGTCCCTTAATCGCCGCAAAACACCCCAACTGCGGCGCTTGCAACACTGGACGTAAAGCCGCCCGGCGGTTAGCGATAAGACAACAAAAAATCTGGAGGCGATTGATGGAAACTGTGGCAGAGAACAAGGCGTTTGGCGGCATACAGGGCGTTTATCGCCATGCAAGCAAGGCGACCGGCTGCGAGATGACCTTTGGCCTGTTCCTGCCGGAAGAAGCCAAGGACGGGCCGGTACCGGTGCTGTGGTATCTGTCGGGCCTCACCTGCACCCATGAAAACGCCATGACCAAGGCCGGCGCGCAAAGCTGGGCTGCGGAACAGGGTATTGCTCTGGTCTTCCCCGACACCTCGCCGCGCGGTGAGGATGTGGCCGATGATGACGCCTATGATCTGGGCAAGGGCGCCGGTTTTTATGTGAACGCCACACAGGCTCCTTGGGCGCCACATTTCAGCATGTGGGACTATATCGCCGAAGAACTGCCCGCATTGCTGGGCGAGACATTCCCCATCGATCTGACCCGTCAGGCAATCACCGGACATTCCATGGGCGGCCACGGCGCGCTGACATTGGCGATGAACCTGCCGGGCCGGTTTAAATCGGTCTCGGCCTTTGCACCGATTTCCAATCCCACTGCTTCGGACTGGGGGCGCAAGCAGCTGACCGCCTATCTGGGCGCGGATGAGGCAACATGGGCCAAGCATGACTCAACCCTGCTGATGCGCGAAACAGGTTTTGACGGTCCCATTCTGATCGACACCGGCACCTCGGACCAATTTCTCGATCTTTTGAAACCCGAAGCGCTGGCCCATGCGGTGGCCGAACGCCGCCAGCAGGCCACTTTGCGCATGCAGCCGGGGTATGACCACAGCTATTTCTTCGTCTCCTCCTTCATGGAAGAGCACATCGCCTTCCACGCTGACGCGCTTTATCAGGACTGAGCTTATGAGTGACTTTGACTATGACTATGATCTGATCATCATCGGTTCCGGCCCCTCCGGGCGGGCCGCCGCTATTCAGGCGGGCAAGCTGAAACGCCGGGTTCTGGTCATCGACCGCAAGGACCGGCTGGGCGGCGTGTCGGTGCATACCGGCACCATCCCGTCCAAAACTCTGCGCGAAACGGTGCTGAACCTGTCGGGCTGGCGCGAGCGATCCTTTTACGGACGCTCCTACCGGGTGAAGGACGACATCGACGCCGAAGACCTGAAAGCGCGTCTGCACATGACGCTCGACTATGAGGTCGATGTGCTGGAACATCAGTTCAACCGCAACCACGTCAACACGTTGAACGGCTTTGCTAAATTTACCGGCCCGAACGAGGTTGAAGTCGCCACCGAAGCCGGTGAGACAACGACGCTGACGGCCGAGAAGTTCCTGATCGCAACCGGCACCAAGACCTTCCGCCCGGATTACGTGCCTTTCAACGGCAAGACCGTGGTCGATGGTGATGACTTCCTTGAGATGGAGGATATCCCCCGCTCTCTGGTGGTGATCGGTGCGGGTGTGATCGGGGTGGAATATGCCACCATGTTTTCGGCACTTGATGTGCGGGTCGCGTTGATCGAACCGCGCGATACCTTCCTTGATTTCATCGACACGACGCTGATCCATGAGTTTACCCATCAGATCCGTGAAAACGGTGTTGACCTGCGGCTTGGCGCAGGCATCGACAAGATCGAAGATGCCGGCACCCATGTCGAAGTCAGCCTGGACAATGGCCGCCATGTGCGCGGTGAGATGCTGCTGTTTGCGGCCGGACGTATGGGGGCCACAGATGCGCTGAATCTGGAAGCTGTCGGGGTGGGAACCGACCACCGTGGCCGGATCGATGTGAACCGCAAGACCTACCAAACCTCGGTGCCGCATATCTATGCGACGGGCGATGTCATCGGCCACCCGTCGCTGGCGTCGACCTCCCTGCAGCAGGGCCGTGTTGCCGCCTGCCATGCGCTGGAAACGCCCACCCTGCCGGAAAGCCCCTGGTATCCATATGGCATCTACTCGGTGCCCGAGATGTCGACCTGCGGTATGTCCGAGGAGGAACTGCAGGAGCGTGGCATCCCTTATGAGGTCGGCATTGCCCGCTTCCGCGAGACCTCGCGCGGTCATATCATGGGCATCGAACACGGCATGCTGAAGATGCTGATCAGCCTCAAGACCCGCCGGGTTCTGGGCGTGCAGATCGTTGGCGAAGGCGCAACCGAGCTGATCCACATTGGCCAGGCGGTGATGAACCTGCAGGGCACGGTGGACTATTTCGTGCAGAACACCTTCAACTATCCGACATTGGCCGAGGCCTATAAAACCGCTGGTCTGGACGCGTTCAACCGGATGCCCATTCCGGAGGAGTTCAAGGTCAGGAAAGACACCAAGAAACCGGCCAAGCCCGCCAAGGCGGAGAAGAAGGCAGCCGAATAATGGCGCTATATATCGATGCAGATGCCTGTCCGGTGAAACAGGAAGCAGAGCGCGTGGCGACCCGCCACCGCCTGCAGATGTATGTGGTTTCTAACGGTGGGCTGCGCCCGTCGCAAAACCCGCTGGTGGAAAATGTCATCGTTTCCGAAGGGGCGGATGTGGCCGATATGTGGATCGCGGATCGCTGCGGTGCTGGCGACGTGGTGGTGACGGGGGATATCCCGTTGGCTGCCAAATGCATCGAAGCAGGTGCGCGCGTGCTGCGCCACAACGGTGAACGGTTCACGCAAGCCAATATCGGCCAGCAGCTTGCCATGCGCGACCTGATGGCCGACTTGCGCGCCGCCAATCCGCTGGGGGCTGGCGGTGGCGGCAAAGCCTTCTCCAAGGCTGATCGCTCGCGGTTTCTGGATGCGCTGGAACGCGAAATCCGGGCCGCGAAGCCCTGAGGCGGATCGGCGCGACGGCCACTCCCCTGCTCCAGTTGATACACATATGGCGCTAGGCGGTCCTTGCGTCTCGCCTAATTGGTGCGCATCGCCTGTTTGTTGAGCAGAGAAATTCTATTTTCTCGGCATTCGGGGCCCGAGCTGCGGCAAAACGGCGCCCCGAAATTTCAAAAAATCAAATATTAACACATCCCGGGATAATGGTTCTCATCGAAAGGACCATGCCGCCCTATGCGCATGGCCCCGACACGAACCACGTATTTGGTACCCCGGTTACGCCAAGGGTTGTTCCCCCTTCCTTCATAAACGTCCCGTGCAGAATCCTGCCAGCGGACAACAGCGGACCTGCACCTCCCCCCGGATGCCAGATCCCGCGCACCCTGTGTCCCATGCTTTGCCGGGGGGCAGGTTTCCTGTGTTGGCAAGGCAAATTAGGAGCTTGAAGATGCTGAAGAAGACACTGATTGCGGCGGCCGCTCTGGCGGCAACATTTGCGGCGCCGGCCTTTGCTGAGCAGAAATCAGAATTCAAAATTGCTTGGGTCGACTATGTCGGCTGGATGCCCTGGGGCTACCTTGAAACCTCTGGTATTATGGATAAATGGGCCTCCAAATATGGTATCGACGTCGAGATCGTTCATCTGGATGACTATGTCGGCTCGCTTGAACAATACACCGCCGGCGACTTTGACGGGGTGACGGCCACCAATATCGATGCGCTGTCTATTCCTGCCGCCAGCGGCGTTGACAGCACAGCGCTGATTGTTGGTGACTATTCCAACGGCAACGATGCGATCATTCTCAAAGGGCAGGGTAGCCTTGCCAGCCTGAAGGGCAAAAAGGTCAATCTGGTAGAGTATTCCGTCAGCCACTACCTGCTGGAACGCGGCCTTGCCGCCGCCGGGTTGAGCCAGGCAGATCTTGGCGCGGTGGTGAACACTTCGGATGCTGACATGATCGATACCTATTCTTCCGGTGCATCGGAAGCTTTGGTAACTTGGAATCCGCTGGCCTCCACCATCCTCAGCGATCCCAGTGCCACCCTTGTCTATGACAGCTCGAATATTCCCGGCGAAATCATCGATATCATGTTCGTCAACAGCGAGACCCTGAAGGACAACCCGGCGCTGGGCAAAGCCCTTACCGGTGCCTGGTACGAGGTGATGGCGAAAATCGCGGCCTTTGATGAGGATGCGCTGGTGTCGATGGCCGATGCCTCTGGTGCCAGCATCGAAGGTTTCATGGCGCAAATGGCCTCTACCGAGATGTTCTTTGAAGCCGCCACTGCGGTGGGTTTCTCGGAAGGCGGCGCGCTGAAAGAGGCGATGACCAATGTTGCGTCCTTCCTCTTCGCCAATGGCATTCTGGGCGAAAACGCGACCTCGGCAGACCATGTGGGCGTGTCCTATCCCGACGGGTCGACTACAGGCGACCCCAGCAATGTGAAGCTGCGCTTTGACACCTCCTATATGGCGATGGCGGCCAGCGGCGCGCTTTGATCAGCGCACTCCAAGGATCAGGGCCGGGTTCCTCCCGGCCCCGGTTCAGCCGGCCCCGCGAGTCTTTCGTTGCGCCAGCTGGTGCTCCGCCGCGGCTGACTGCGGCATTTAGCGTGACCGACCGGTGATAATCCCGGTTTCCTCTGATGCTGAAACCCCATAAAAGACCGCGTTCCCTAACAGCCCGGTCCCATTCCCATGTCCCAGCACCGTTCCGAACTTCTGATGCCCGCGGGCAATCTGCGTAAACTGAAGATGGCGATCCTTTACGGCGCTGATGCGGTCTATCTTGGCACGCCGGATATGTCCCTGCGCACCAAGTCCGAGTTCTCGCTGGAAGACGTGATTGAGGGTGTCGAGTTTTGCCACGCGCACGGCAAACGCGCCTATCTGACGCTGAATCTGTTTTCGCACAACAAAGACATCCCCAAGCTGGATGAGTATATTGAAACCGTGCGCCGGGTGAAGCCGGACGGGTTGATCATCGCCGATCCCGGCGTCTTTCAATACGTCAAGGAACGTGCACCAGAGCTGCCGCTGCATATTTCGACCCAGTCCAATATCTGTTCCTGGCTGTCGGTGAAGTTCTGGCAGGATCAGGGGGCGGACCTATGTGTTCTGGCGCGCGAAGTCTCTTATCCGGAACTGAAAGAGATCCGCGAGAAATGCCCTGAAATCAAGCTGGAAGCCTTTGTGCACGGGGCCATGTGCATGACCTATTCGGGCCGCTGCCTTTTGTCGAACTTTATGTCAGAACGCGGCGCCAATCAGGGCAACTGCGCCAATTCCTGCCGCTGGAACTACACGCTGAAAATGCGCCTGAAGGACGGCACCGTGCAGGAACTGGAGGTCAATGACGACAACAAGCACCTCTTTGAGTTTCTGCTGGAAGAAGGCTGCCGACCGGGTGAGCTGATGCCAATCGAGGAAGACCCGCGCGGCTCTTATATCCTCAATTCCAAGGATCTCTGCCTGCTGCCGAAACTGGATGATTTCCTGTCGATCGGCGTCGATAGCCTCAAGGTCGAGGGGCGCGGGAAGTCGGAATACTATTGCGCCATCGTGGCGCGGGCCTACCGGATGGCAATCGACGACTATTACGCTGATCCGGAAGGCTGGGATCCCAAGCCCTATATGCTGGAACTCGAATCGGTGCTGAACCGCGGCTATACCACCGCTTTTCACGACGGCCGTTTGACCAACTATGCCCATGGCTATCAGAACACCGCCGCGCTGGCGCAGTGGGAATATGCCGGCGTGGTGACCGAAGTGACCGAAGACGCCTTTTTGGTGCAGGTGAAGAACAAGCTGGAGGCGGGCGAGGTGCTGGATTTCGTATCGCCCATCGCCCGCGACACGGTGCTTCTGCGGCTCTATGATTTTGAGCGCGCCAAGGATGGTGCCCGGCTGGACGTGGTTCATGGCAGCACCCAGACGATCATTCGTATTCCGTTCGCATTGTTCGATCACGAAGACACCGACCAGCTGCGCGCGCGCTTCCCGGCCTATACCGTGTTGCGCAAGGAAAAGGCGCTGAACGAGGAACAATGGGCCCGTATCAAGCTCGATAAACTGACTCAAGGCATGGAGATTTCCGGCCGCGACAACCCGCAGGCCTATGCACGGCGCAGCGAAGCACTGTCAGAGGCAGTGGCAAAAGACACCAATGAGAAACGGTTTAAAACCAATCGGATCGGCACCGAAGGCTGTTGTGGCAAGGGCTGCAATGGCTGTCTGATCTTCTGGCAGGATGATCAGTATGCGCAGGCCCGCGAGGTTCTGCAATTGCGCAAACAAGGCGAACAGCTGACCAACGCCGAGGCAAAGACGCTGAAGATCCCTGCGGCCTGATCTGCGGGAAAAAGGGCGTGGTGGATCAGACCGCCACGCCCCTTTGCTGATATGTCGTTACATTTCCATGTCCATCGCTTCGGCAATCTCGATCGTGCCGCCGGCGCTGAGATGGGGGCAGGGTTTCACCAGTGCGAGCGCCTCTTCCATGGATGCCGCCTCAATGACGGAAACACCGGAAATCGGGTTTGAGCCGCCATCGTCGCTTACAGCCCCATCGCTGGCCAGCGTCTTGGAGGGGCCAACCGGCCAGCCGGGTTCAACAACCGCCGCACCCATCCCCTGGCTCCAGGCCTTCCAGGCAGTCATATGGGCCATGCCTTCTTCTTTGCTGCTGAACTGCGGCGCGCCGTGATAGGCGATTACGAATTTCGGCATTTCAATCCTCCTCAAGGTAACAGTGGCAATCCTAGCATGACTTAGGGCTGGCCCGCAGCCAGAACAGCGGCAATTCCTTGATGTGACTGTCCAAAGGCGCGTCAAAGATATAGGGCATTGCCAGTAATGCGGGGCAGGGATGCCTGCCCGTTGTGAAACCCTGCTGGCCCCGGCCAGATCAATTCAAGGACCATGCCCATGTCTGTTCAGGCCGTAATATTCGACATTGGCAACGTGCTGATCGAATGGAAACCGGAACGCTACTACGATGCGGTCATCGGTGCTGACCGCCGCCGGGCCATGTTCGCTGAGGTTGATCTGCACGGTATGAATGACGTGGTGGACCGGGGCGGTGATTTCACCAGCACCATTTATGACTGGGCGGAAAAATATCCTGCATGGCGCGATGAAATCCGCATGTGGCATGATCAATGGCTGAAACTTGCGACCCCCGCCATCCCCCATTCTGCGCGGCTGATGCGGGGCCTGAAAGCGCGCGGTGTACCGGTGTTCATCCTGTCCAATATTGGCGTGCAAACCTGGGAAATCGCCTGCGAGGCTTATCCGTTCCTGACCGAATTTGACCATGCCTATGTGTCGGGTGTGATGCAGATGGCCAAGCCCGATGCCGAGATTTATGCGGCTGTTGAGGCCCACTGCGGCCTTGCCCCCGAGACCCTGCTCTTTGCTGATGACCGGGATGACAATATCGCCACCGCCGCCGCGCGCGGCTGGCAGACGCATCTGTTCACCGACCCCGCCGACTGGGCCGCGCGGCTGGTCGCGGAAGGGCTGTTGACTGCTGAAACTGCAGGCTGAGCCATTCCTGAAATCCAAAGGGAAGCTTTGCCCGAAATATATGGGCATGCGGCGGGGCTTTGTTGCACAAATCGGGCTTAGGTCGGACTTCCCCTTACCCCGGACGAACTTATCCTACGGTAACAGTTTCAGGTATGCCAAGAGCTGTGAACCCGTTGAGTATCGCGGCACGGATTTGGATTTCCGCAACCTGCCTGTCGAAGTCTCGTGCTGAGAGCCGTTGGCCGAGCAGTTTCACGCAATGCAYCKTGGTTTCGACACGGCTTCGGCGGTGGTATCCTGTCAGATGTCGCCACAACGCGCGGCCTAGGTATCTTGTGGATCKGACCGCCTCATTKCGGGCCCTGGCTCCGGSCGTGTCAGGCTTCCATAACTTGGCGTTCTTGCGCGGCGGGATTACGGCATGGGCATTCCGATCGGCAATCGCATCGTGGCATTTGCGCGTATCGTAAGCACCGTCCGCTGTGATGCTGCCAATAACCTGATCCGGCGGGATCTGGGTGAGAAGGTCCGGAAGCATTGGGGCATCGCCGATGCTGCTGCTGGTCACTTCAATTGCCCGYACCTCCACTGTCTGCTCATCAATCCCGATGTGTATCTTTCGCCAGAGGCGGCGTTTAGAGCCACCATGCTTGCGCGCGTTCCACTCACCTTCCCCCTCGGCTTTGATGCCAGTGCTGTCTATCAGAAGGTGCAACGGCCCGGATGAACCCCTGTATGGAATGGCAACCGACAACGTCTTCTGTCGTCGGCACAAGGTGCTGAAGTCCGGCACGACCYAATCCAGCCCGACCAATTCCAGAAGGCTTTCCACAAACCCGGTCGTCTGCCTCAAAGGCAAACCAAACAGCACTTTTATAGTCAGGCAGGCTTGAATGGCCGCATCACTATAAGCCTGCTGACGCCCCCGCTGGCCTGAAGGCTTGGCCGCCCACGCCAKCTCAGCGTCAAACCAGATTGATAAAGACCCGCGCTGCTTCAGCGCTCGATTATAGTTCGACCAGTTCTTGGTCTGGTATGCAGTAGGTGTCCAGCTGCTCATGATCGAATGCTATCACGCTGGATTCACTACATGAATCCCCTCAACCGATTTGTGCAACAAAGCCGTAAGGCTCCCTTAATAGAGCGGATGAATTAAAGACCAAGGTCTGACAGACTAGGGTGATCGTCGGGGCGACGACCAAGCGGCCAACGGAATTTGCGGTCTTCTTCGCGGATCGGCAGGTCATTGATGCTGGCAAAACGGTTTTTCATCAGTCCATTGTCGGCGAATTCCCAGTTTTCATTGCCATAAGACCGGAACCAGTTGCCGCTGTCATCCCGCCATTCGTAGGCATAGCGCACAGCAATGCGGTTGGTGGTGAACGCCCAGAGCTCTTTGATCAGGCGGTATTCGTTTTCACGGATCCATTTGCCGGATAGAAAGGCCTCGGCCTCCTTGCGGTTGGTGACAAACTGCGCGCGGTTGCGCCAATGTGTATCCAGCGAATAGGCCATGGCAACTTTGGCGGCATCCCGGCTGTTCCAGCCGTCTTCAGCCAAACGGACCTTCAGTATTGCAGTTTCGCGGGTGAACGGAGGCAAAGGGGGGCGGGGTTCCATAGGTCTGTTCCTTTTCAGGCGGCTTGTTAAAGATCAAGAATAAGGTCGCGGGTGCCTTTGGCCGGCACGGCACAGCAAATCAGCACCTCGTCATCAGTGTGATCCGCAGTAACGGGTGTGCGGTAGGCCACATCTCCGACCAGCTTTTTCGTCAAGCAGCTGCCGCATGACCCGCTCCGGCAAGAAAACGCAGGGGTCAGGCCATGGGCCTCGGCCGTTTCCAGAAGAGTGCCGCCTCCATTCTCCCAGTGCTGTTCTAAACCCGAGGCCTCAAATTTGATCAGGGCGGAATCGGCTTCTGGCGCGGGGCTGGGGCCTGCCTTTGCGACCGCGGTATCAACATTCGGGCGGCGGGCCAGCGCAGCAGGCCCAAAAGCCTCTGCGAAGATGCGGGTATCCGGTGCGCCAAGATCACGCAGACTGTCATAAATGGCTTGCATGAAGGGCGGCGGGCCGCAGAGGAAGAAGTCGTAGTCGTCGTAGGGCAGTGTTTCACGGATCAATTCCGGGGTGATGTAGCCCTTTGCGTCAAAACTCACTCCTGGCCGCTCATCGTCCTTTGCCCTTGTGACCACAGATACATAGCGGATCTTGCCGTTTGATGCGGCCTCTGCCGCGCGGAATTCGTCCAGAAAGGCCCGCTGGCTGGTATCCTGGGCAGCATGGAAGATTATCAGCGGCCGGATGTCGCGCGTTCGCAGGCCTTCGTTCAGAACATGTTGGGTCATTGCCATCATTGGCGTCACGCCAACGCCGCCTGCAAATAGAACAGCGGGCCTCCGTTCTAAAGCATCGAGATAAAAAGTGCCTTTAGGGGCTTTTGCCTCGATGATGTCGCCGGTCTTCAGCCTGTCATGGAGATAGTTGGACACGGTGCCGTCCGGTTCACGTTTGACGGAAATCCGGTAGCCGGTGTCGCCGGGCGCGGAAGAAACTGTATAGGTGCGGACCAGCGGGCCGGACCCGTCTGGGGAAACGCGGATCGTCAGGAATTGTCCTGCCTCAAAGGGCAGAAGCGGAGTACCGTCCTCTGCTTCCAAGGTGAAAGACCGGATTACACTGCTTTCGTCCCTGATGTCCGCAACCCGCAAGCGACGCCAGGAGTTACGATGCTCCTCTGCCGCTCTGCGCGCGTCCGATGCGGTCCAATTGTCCGCCATAAGGCTGTTGGGTGACCACTCACCAAAGCTGGCACGGAACGGCAGAGCATCGTGAATTCGAAGGCCATGATCCAAGGTGAACCGCCAGCCGCGTTCGGCCCCTTTAAAGGCCTGGACGTCCGGGTGGTCCTCCCACAGGACTTCTACCGTGCCGGTCAGCATCAGAACGTCACCGGTGGTGAAATCGGGGAAGATCAGCCCTGCTTTGGGATTCACCAGAAAGTTGCCGATTGTGTTGAAGAAATTGTTTCCGGAGTAGTCCGGGATCGTCAGCGTGTTGCCTTCAACCTTCACAAACCCGCTGCGGCCGCCACGGTGGGACACGTCGACGCCTTCGGAGGCGGAATTGGCGCTAAGGCCTACATAGCTGGACACAAAAAACGTGTCGCTTTGCGTAATCAGACAGCTGGCAGCAGCATCCAGCGCCGTGAAGTGATCTGTTGGCGCGCGGTCGACAGGGTCATGCGGAGCCCGGACGAAATCGAGATCACGGGTTTGAATATACTGCGGGCAGTTTCCAAAAGACTGTACCACTTCAAGGCTGACGCTAGCATTTTCCCGCGCGCTGACTTTGGCATTCATCCGGTTGCGCCGGCGCGTTGCAACTTCGATGCCCAGCAGCCCGACCGGGGCACCTGCCGACATGGACGAAGCTAGCGGATCGTCGGGAACTGGCTCTGCCTTCATATTGAGAGTGCGATCATCCGGGGAGGTGATGAACCCTGTGCCCCCGGTCAGGATTGAGGCCCAGGGCCAGCCCTGAGCGTCAACACTGCCTACAATAACAAAGGGCAGCTGTTCAAAGAACTGGCGGTGCTGATCCGGCATGAATGGGCGAATGGCGATCTTGCCAAAGGCTTCCATCCTGTCACGTTTGCCGACTCGCGATTGTGCAGCTTGCTCACCGCTGTGGAACGGTGACGATATTACTGGAGCCTGGGCAGTCATGGTGAACCTCATCACATCAGGGTGCAGGAAGTTGCCCGGCCCCGCTCTTGAAGGCTGGACCGGGCAATTGGGTCAGGCCGCGTTCAAGCCAACAGGCGTCGACGGCATCGGCACAAAGCCGTCAAGCGCTTCGACGTTTGCCAGCAAACGGCGTATGTTCGGATAGGCGTCCAGCGAAACCCCCCCTTCAGGGGCATGCGCCGTGTAGCTGTAGATCGCGACATCCGCGATGGTCGGGGCATCGCCCACCAGGAACGCACGGCCTTCCAGATGCGCCTCCAGCTTTCCCAGCACCTTGGCGGCAGTCGCATGGGTGAAATCAACATCCAGTGGGGCTTTGAAAACATTGATCAGCCGGGCAGCGGCAGGCCCGAACGCCAGTTCACCCGCTGCCAGTGACAGGAATTTCTGCACTTCCGCTTCACCGACTGCATCGTTGGGGATGTAACCGGGCGCATATTTGCGGGCCAGATAGACAAGAATAGCGTTGCTATCGCTGATGATGGCGCCGCCATCTTCAATCATCGGAACCTGACCGGCGGGGTTCTTGGCAAGGTAGGCAGGTTCCTTGTGGGCACCCTTGGCGAGGTCAACGTTGATGATCTCGTGGTTGATCCCGGCCAGGCTGGCAAACAGCACAACACGGTGGGCATGACCGGAAAGCGGGAAGCTGTGAATGCGAACGGCATTAGACATCTAGATGATCCTTGTAACTGAGGCTGCCAGAGCATGTCCCCGGCGATGCGTTACAATTAGCTTGAGATCATCACGGCGATAATATATCCATTTGGTGAATTATTATGAACATGGCGGCGATAATGGACACAATCGAGGGCATGCGGACCTTTGCAGCCGTTGCCACCCACAAGTCGTTCACTGAAGGCGCCAAACGGGTTGGCATCAGCACCAAGCTGGCCAGTAAATACGTCAGCCAGCTTGAAGACCGGCTTGATGCACAGCTATTCCGCCGGACAACCCGCAGTGTGACGTTGACCGAAACCGGCGCCGCCTATCTTGATCGTTGCCTGCCATTGCTGGAACAGTTCGATGAGCTTGAAGACCTGGTGCAGAAAACGCAGGCAGAGTTGGCAGGCCGTATCCGGATCACCGCCCCGACGGGGTTTGGGTCCTCTCAACTGGTTCGAATGTTGCGGCCCTTTCAAGCCGCGCATCCCATGGTCTCGATCGAGCTTCACCTGTCTGATCATCATGTACCGGTGATCGAAGAGGGATTTGATTTGGCCATTCGCTTTGGCGTGCTTAAAGACTCCAGCCTTGTTGCCAAAAAGCTGATGGATATGCGCATCGTCTGCTGCGCCTCTCCCGACTACCTGGCCGAACATGGCACCCCGGGCGATCCCTCGGCGCTTTCGACGCATAATTGTCTTCTCCAGACAATCTCCGGCGCCTCGGACAATTGGGCATTTAAGGGGGCCACAGGGACCTATTCAGTCCCGGTGTCAGGCAATTTTCGCGCAAACTCGCCTCTCGCAGTGGCGCATATGGCAGCAGATGGCCTGGGTGTTGGCCGGATACCGTTTTATACAGCAGAGCCTTTCATCGCCCAACAGCGGCTTAAACTGATATTTGAGGCCGAAGAGGCCAAGGTTATCGGGCTATATGCCGTTTACCCTCCCAGCCGCCACCTGACGGCGCGTATAAGGGCATTGATTGATCATCTGTCCAGCCAGTTCTGATGTCTTGCTGGGGCGCGGAATTGTATAGCAAACGGCAATGTCAATGAATGCCGAGACGCTCAGCTTCATGGATGTCGGCAGACGTTTTGATGGCACAGCGTCAGGTCAACCGGATAAGCTTGGGATCCATTCACTGCTGAACCGTTAATAACCGGGGGATCGGAGGGTTGCCCCCAAGGTTCCCAGATCGAAGGCGCCGGGCAGTTCTGGTCGGGGAACTGCAGACCGCGTGCGTATGAGGGTAATTAGACTTTAGCGGTGGAAAAGGTCTTCGCTGTGCGTCGGCAGAGTTTTTGGGTCCAAAGGCGGCCTAAACTATGAGAGAGTTTGGCTCATGTTGTTTGTTCGATTATTCGGTACGCTGGTTGTGATGCAAGCGGCGCGCTTCGAGGGTGTCTCGTTTGATCCTTTCTCGCTGCTGTAGAATGGCTTTGTCCCGTCCGAAGTAGACATCGGCGGGTGTGACGTTGTTCAGGCTCTCATGGTAGCGCTGGTGGTTGTAATGGTCGACGAAGGCTTCGATCTGGGCTTCGAGATCACCGGGTAGGAAGTAGTTTTCCAGCAGAATGCGGTTCTTCAAAGTCTGATGCCATCGCTCGATCTTGCCCTGTGTCTGAGGGTGATACGGCGCTCCTCGTGAGTGCTTCATGCCCTTGTCCTGCAACCATTCAACCAGATCGCCCGAGACATAGCTGGATCCGTTATCGTTGAGTAACCGTGGTTTATGAACGACGTGGCCTTGGTCACATCCTGACGCCTCAAGCGCCAGGTCGAGCGTGTCGGTCACGTCTTCGGCCCTCATGTTCGTGCAGAGCTTCCAGGAGATAATGTAGCGGCTGTAGTCGTCCAGGATCGTGCTGAGATAGAGCCACCCCCCAGCCCAAAACCTTGAGATAAGTGAAGTCGGTCTGCCACAGCTGGTTAATGGCCGTGGTCTTGTCTTTGAACTCGCTGGCGGCTTTGAGCACGATGAAAGCAGGGCTGGTGATCAAATCATGGGCTTTGAGTATCCGATATATTGAAGCCTCTGATACAAAATATCTTTCTTGATCCGTGAATGTAACCGCCAACTCCCGTGGTGAAAGTTCTGTCTCCTTCAGGGCCAGTTTGACGACCTTGCGCCGCACCTCGTCAGGGATGCGGTTCCAGACGTGTTTTGGCTTGGGAGATTGATCCTGAAGACCAGCCTCGCCGCGCTGCAGGTACCGATCATACCATCGGTAAAACGTCCTGCGAGGGATGCCCAATTTGGCCAATGTTTGACGCGCCGACAGATGCGATCCTTCGACCAATCTGATGATCTCCAGCTTCCCGGATGCGGGATACCTCATTCGTGGTCGCCCCCATCCCCTATCAAGCTTTTTTTGAGAAGGCGCAGTTCAAGCGTTTGTTCCGCCCCCTTCGTCGGGAAAACGCCCCCCCGGGGCCTTTCCTGATCCTCCTTAGTCCTTCAGTTCGCGTGTCTCTCGGCGTAGGTCCTTGACCTCATCAGTCGTGGCAGCGCGCGCTGTGTCGCCAGCCAGCCGTCGCTTACCGTTCGCCAGTGGGCTTGAACCAGTGGCGCCTTCACAGGCTCACTCCATGAAATCCTTGGACCACTTGTAATAAACGCCTTGGGAAATCCCCTCACGACGGCACAGCTCCGCATTCGACCGTTGTCCTCGGACCAATGGCGGACAAGGTCTCATTGTCCTCTCCGCGCAGGCCGTCCAGCACGATCCGTATCTTCTCTTCAGACGAATACTGTTTGCGCGTGGCCCGCTTGATATCTTTGACGATCTTTTCGCCAGGGCTCTTTGCTGTCTTTCTCATCATCCACTCCACGGTGGTTACGATGAGCCAGAAACACTCCCTTATCAAATACCGCTATTTGGACCCATGGGCGCTGACGTCAAACACGCCGTTGCCCAGGACAAAGATACCGACGGTCAAATCACCATGGAGAAAGGCTGACGGCGAAGCTTTGCTGGCGAGATTGGAAGGGCTTGCGATCACAGTAGGCCCCGACGACCGCGATTGGGAAACGATGCAGCTTGCCCGGAAGAGGAGTGAAATCTCCATCTCAAACCTGATCCGGGCCTGTGAGGAGCAGGCGCTTACACTGGGTAAGCGTCCTGCCGATGAAGGAACGGGCTATAATATTGTCGACGGTCAAGGCCGTGACGCCGTGAACGGTGGTCACCAGAAGCGGGCCGAATGTGGTCAAGGCAAGTGTCGCTACCCTGAGCATAGCGTCCCCTGATGCGGCTGCGGCATCAGCAAAAGCGCTCGTGGCCGGGTGAAGGTCTGCTTTCCACAGAAGACGCTGGCATATTTCGCACACGCAGCATTTGGGCGGCGTGTCTCAAATGAAAGGCACGTTTGGGCTGCCTGCGGTCACTTGCGGAAGTTCCAGCGACTGTCTAGGCCGACGATCTGCACGCCCAAGTACCGCAGGTCCGGAATGAGCCCTGACCGCTCCTTCACATTCCGTCTGGATGCAGCGGGTGCAGTAGGCAGCTCCCAGCCCTTGGACGAAGCCGCTGCCGCGGCATTGGCGCTCGTGGCTGGTGTCACCTGCTGATCAGAACGTGGTGATTTTGTGATCTGATGAACTTGTCTGACGATTGGTCCCTTCTCAGTCGATTGACAGGAGGTTCCGATGACAGAGGATAGAGTTACACCGCTTCGAGTGCGGATGATGGAAGATATGCGCATCCGAGGCATGGGCGATAAGGCTCAGAAGTCCCACATCCGGGCGATCAAGGATTTTGCGAAGTTTCTGAAGAGGCCACCGGACACGGCCACCCCCGAGGAGCTTCGGGCATACCAGTTGCACATGACCGATACCGGGGTCACAGCATCGATGTTCAACACCCGCATTATTGCGCTGCGTTTCTTTTTTGGAATGACCTGTGGGCGTGAGGAGATGAAGCGGTTCATGCAGTTCCGAACCCAGCCCAGAAAGCTACCAGTTGTGTTCAGCGTGGAAGAGGTCTCGGATATTCTGATGGCGACGCCGGGTCCGGGTCTCAAATATCGCGCTGCGCTGAGTATCTCTTATGGTGCCGGACTGCGCGCGTCTGAGGTGTGCAATCTCAAGGTTGCCGACATCGACAGTGATCGCATGCTGATCCATGTCGACCAGGGGAAAGGCGGGAAAGATTGCAAGGTAATGCTGTCGCCGGGGTTGCTGAACCTGTTGCGCGACTATTGGCTGGAGGCGCGGCCAGACGGGTGGCTGTTTCCCGGAAAGCCCAAGAGCAATCCGATCTCATCACGGCAACT
>FREY01000008.1 GCA_900143635.1 Rhodobacteraceae bacterium Alg231-04 | reverse complement strand
ACCTCTATTCCCGGCGCGTGGTGGGCTGGTGCATGCAAAACCGTCAGACGACCGATGTCGTGCTGCAGGCGCTGCTCATGGCCGTATGGCGACGAAAGCCGAAGGCCCAGGTGCTGATCCATTCGGATCAGGGCAGCCAGTTTACCAGCATGGATTGGGCTTCCTTCCTGCGGGTCCACAATCTTGAGCATTCGATGAGCCGACGTGGAAATTGCCATGACAATACTGTAGCCGAGAGCTTCTTCAACCTGCTCAATAGTGAACGGATCCGGCGCCGAACCTACAGGACACGTGACCAAGCCAGGCAGGACGTGTTCGATTACATCGAAATGTTCTACAACCCGAAGCGAAAGCATGCGAGGAACGGGATGCTGTCGCCCAAAAATTTCGAACGACAGCGGAAACTGAGGCTTGGAGGCATCTAAGAAACTCGGGGCTATTCAGGCATTGAAAAAACTTATTTAACATCAGAGACCGTGGCGTCCGGTGAAATCGAACACCTGTGCTCAGTACTTTCAAGCACTATATTTCTGATGGCACCTATTCAGCTGTCTTCCGGGTTATTGATCGAATGGAAGTCGCCAAAACGGTTCCGGGAAATGAATCCAGATTGCCAATGAGGCCCGCCTGTAAGCAATTTTAAATTTGAACCTCTTCTTCCGCCTCCAGAATAATCTGGCTTAGGGGCTCTCCAAGAGCACTGCTAATTCGAATGAGTGTATCCAGAGTCGGTTGATTGCGGCAGTTTTCCAGCAAGGAAATGTAGCGCATGCTCCTGCCGGCTCTGTGAGCCAACTCTTCTTGAGACATGTTTGCCGCAAGTCTATGTCGGCGAACAACATCAGCCAGTGCTCTCTGCAATGGATCGAATCTTTCAGGTGTCATTCCTAGACAAGGCAGGCAACAAAAGCCTTGCGGCTATGAAGTATACTGTGAATATTGATGGGGAACGCAAATTTCGCTCCAAGTCGAGGTGCCTTGAGTGAGTGTTTTGCCTGAGTAAACAAATCGGAAGTGATCACATGGCTGAGTTCCGCCTTCCAGACGACCAATTCTCGGCACTTGTTCAACAAGTGACCAAAGCGGTCCTTGAGACAATTGTTGAAAAACAAGACGATGGGAGCTCGAAGGGCGCAAAAGCAAGCCCTTTGTCAGCCGCTATGCCTCAGCGCGGCAGGCCAAAATCCGTTTATACCGGACAATTGCACATGAAGGTCTTGCCGGAAGACGAAGTGTGGTTTCGATCACTTGCTCAGGCGCTGGAAATCCAGAACGGCAAACTCCTAAACCTGCTACGACGGCATTTTGAGGAACGCGAGCACAGGGTCACTGCCGGACTGCAAGCTGCGGAAATCACTCGGAAGATATGAGCTACAATTGATTGCGTGAACACTGCGCGTTCTGGTGCGGCTGTCAAAGTTTGATCTAAAATTGAGCTAGAGAGAGAATGGTGATTGTGGGATGAGCGAGAAGAAGGGGGTGATGGACTGGTGCAGTATTGATGCCTCAGTAGTGGCAGAACTCAGCTCGGAGCGGCAGGGCTGGACCGATCAGCTGACGATGGTGCTCGAAAACTTGCGGCACGACATCGAGCGCGAGGATGCGGAGTTTCCTATTATCGCTCAAATCAAACAGAAAATGGGGGAGCTGCGAGTTTATTTTGAGCCCCCTTCTGGAGACCCCTTCAGATTTTCCGCTTTGCAGCAGCAAATCGACCGCATCTCGAAAACATGCGAGAGCTGCGGGAATGCCGCGCGCAAACAGAATATCCAGTTCTATGTGACCACACTTTGTTGCTGGTGCTACAATAGAGAGCTGAAGCGGCGCTCAGAGTACACCGCGGAAAACGGGCCGGTCGATCCAGCATTCGATATCGCTGAACGCTTTCCGGACCTCGTGAATCCGACCACCGCAAGCCTTCGGCCGTCAATCGGAGTTGGTTGGTTCAATATGCTCGCCCAACGCCTCAGACAGATGGAAACCATTCTCGAGCCGAGGGTATCGAGCCTGGTTTAGCGCAGATCTCAGATGTCAAAACAGACTTAGAAGGCAGGATCTCCCTCGGCTGGCACGGCTTTCTCGAGTGCCTTGAAGGTGTTGAAGAAGAGCTGATTTACACGAGCGGTCAGACATGCTGCCACTGTGGACATGTCGGCGATATTGTACGGGGGCGAGGTGGCACTGAGACAACTTGTGCACACTACGCGATGAGAGCGAACGAGTGACTGTCGGCGACTGAGACTACAATTAGAGCTGAGGTGTATGAATGATGCAGAAGCCACCAACAATGCACGATATTCTGATTACTCATCTTGGCGAGGAATTCCGGCCTTTTGCAGATGAAGTGGCTGACTGGGATCCCCGAGTGCTCGTTGAGCAGCTGATCGTGTCAGGTGATCAACGAGATGAATATGGCGGCAAATGTTTAGTGGAGATGGCTAAGCAGGGTGACGAAGAAGGGCTGAGAATTGCACTGGCCTAGTTTCAAAGATAACTTAATTTAACATAAGATAGATTACAACGTGATTCACGTATCGCTCACACTCACACCCCAAAAGGAAAAGGAGAACGCACGCCTCAGCGTCGGGTTTGCAACAGCGCCCCGCCTGACAGGAAGAGCTTTAACAACGCCAATAAGTCCCCGCCGCTGCCCGATCTGACAGATCAGAGACTGTTAAGCCGGTGTTTCTCGAGGATTCCAATGAGCACGCCCTTGGCCTGCAAACGGTGCTGTCGGTGGCGTTCGTGCGCCTCCTCGGCGCGGCCGCTGCTGATCGCCTGATAGACAGCGCGGTGGTCCTCGTTCGATTGAACGGGAAGTGGCCGGATGAACAGCGTCGTGGCGCGGGCGCGGCGGACCTGATCGCTCATCACAGCGACAATCGCCTCTATCCGCTTGTTGCCGCCAAGGCGCACCAGTTCCTGATGAAAAAGATCATCTGCATCGGCCCAGGCTTCGCGATCTTCATCCTTTACCGCTTGATCCATCTGAGCAATCGACAGGGCCAACTGGGCAAGATCTGCATCGCCGTAGCCTGCTTCGGCAGCGCGTTGTGCCGCGAGGCTCTCCAGCTCGGTCAGTATGTCGTAGATCTCGCGCATGTCTTCGGGCGAGACGGGCAGAATGCGCACACCCTTGCGGGGGCGCATTTCCAGCAATCCGCGGCTTTCCAGCATCAGAGCTGCCTCGCGCACTGGGGTGCGCGACATGCCGAGTGTTTCGGCCAATTCAGATTCCAGATGATCCGTGCCAGCGGCCAATTCGCCTGACAGGATCATCCGGCGCAGTTCACGCAATGCGCGCTGCGTATTGGAGAGCGGTTTGCCGTCCTTGTCCTTCACGGATCCTCCAGACTGATTTTGCGCGCCTCCGCATCCGAGCGGTAGACGGCCTCTTCGATGCGGATCACCTCCAGATAGTCCTGTGCGGTGTTTTCCAACGGGGTGCCCTCTAAAAGGCCTGAAATCACGTGGCTTTGCAAGGCATGGACGCAATCGCCGCCAAAGCCGTCCCAACTGTCAGGAGGTAGAATCTCTTGCGCGTCCCGCTGTCCGAAAGCCCGCAGGGACACGGCACCATCACCACCAAGAGAAAGCGACCCCAGCGTGCCTTCGATCAGGGCTTCCCCCATGGTGCGGCGCTGGTTGTCTGCCGCATGATCCAGACAGCGGTTGCCGTCAAACAGTGCTTTCAGCCCGTCCGCGTGGTCGAACAGGATATGCCCGGCGTCCTCGCCCGCGATCGCCGGGTTCACCTGGCGCAGATCCGCATAAACGGCCCTGGGGCCGCCGAATAGAAAACGGAAAGTATCCACCCAATGTACCGCCGTTTCATGCACCAGAAACTGTCGCATCTTCTGAAAATAAGGCTGACGATCCAGATAGGCACGCGGCCCCTGCCCGTCACCGGGACGCAGCCGGAACGTGGCCTGCAAAGGTGTGCCAATGCGCCCCAAATCCAACGCTGCCTTTATGGCGCGGTACCAGGGTTGGAAGCGGAAATTTTCATGGATGATGATCGTCGCCCCGAGGGCCTCAGCTTCAGCGGTGATTGCCTTGGCTTCGGCCAGTGACTGACAGAAAGGTTTTTGGCAAATCATCCATTTGACACCGTGATCCAGCGCCGTTCGGATCGCCGTTGCATGTGCCACCGGTGGTAGAATGATATCCAACAGATCCGGCTGCTCTGCCGTCAGCATCTCGTCCAGATCATCGTATGCAGGCAGTCCGGTTGCACGTGCCTTGCGGATATCCCGGTTGCAGGAGGCGACCGCAACCGCCCCTGCCATCCGTTTCCAACTGCCGTAGTGGAACTGGCTGAAATATCCGGCCCCGAGACAGGCAACCCTAATCTGCCGTGCGTTCTTCATGCTGTCAGCGCCTCCATCACGGCTGAGGCCGCCGCATCGGTTCCGGCGGTTCCGCCCAGATCACGGGTCAGGCAATTTCTACTGGCCACCACGCCTTCGACAGCTTCACGCAGGCGGGCGCCGTCAGCGGCAATATCTTCGTTTTCATGGGTCAGCCCTAACCACTCCAGCATCATCGCTGCCGAAAGGATCATGGCAAAGGGGTTGGCCAGCCCCTGCCCGGCAATATCCGGAGCCGACCCATGGCAGGGTTGGAACACCGCGTGTTCAAGTCCGATGTCGGCCGAAGGCGCCAGCCCCAGCCCTCCCATCAGCCCGGCGCCGAGATCGGACAGGATGTCGCCAAACATGTTTTCGGTCACCAAGACGTCGAACTCCCATGGCTTCTGAACCATCCACAATGCGGTGGCATCCACATAGGCATGGTCGGCCGAAAGGCCGGGATGCTGCGCGGCCTCAGCATCGAACATCGAGCGAAAGAAGGCAAAGGCGCGAAAGACATTGGCCTTGTCGACGCAGGTGACCCGGCCCGGTCCACGGCCCGCATCCTTGCGGCCCTTGGCCAGCTGGAAGGCAAACCGGAACAGTTTTTCAGATACATCGCGGGTGATCAGCAGCGTCTCTCGGGCCTCATCCTTGGTGACTTCGCCGGAACCTTGGGTAAAGAACAGCCCTTCGGTGCTTTCGCGGATCAGCACAAAATCGATCTCCTTGCCCTCGGGCATGGCCAGAGGTGTCTCCTGCCCGGCTTTCACCGTTACAGGACGCACGCCCGCGAACAGACCCAAACGTTTTCGCAGGTCGATCTGCGGTGAAATCTCGGTCCCGTCGGCATAACGTACATCCGGCAATCCCATCGCCGACAGCAGGATTGCATCGGCGCGGCGCGCGACTTTCATCGACTGATCCGGAAAGGATTCGCCGGTCTTCGCATAATGTGCCGCCCCGGCGGGGGCGTCGGTGAACGTCAGGCCGTAACGCGGGTTCGCATCTGCAAGCCGCCGCAGGATTTCGACTGTAGGCGCCATGATTTCCGGGCCGATCCCGTCCCCCTGGAACACTGCGATTTCAAAATTTCCGGTCATCTGAGCCCCGTTTCTTTCCGTTCAGTTCTGATTGACGGTCACGGTTTTGTCCAACCGTCCGTTGACAACGCATTCTTTAATGTATACGCAAACAAATGCAACAAGAAACGCGCAACACTTTTGGGAGGACTTAAGGATGACGTTTAAACTGGGACGGATTGCGGCTGCGGCCCTGCTGGCCACTGGGATTGCTGGCACTGCAAGCGCACAAGACTACCCTTACCGCGACATTACCACGGCTGTTGTCTGGGGCGCCGGTGGCGGCACCGACACCATCAACCGGATGATCATGGCCGAGATGGAAAAGCACCTGCCGGTGTCGATCAACGTGATCAACCAGACAGGCGGTGTCGCCGGATCAAACGGCATGGTCTATGTGATGAACCAGCCCAGCGACGGATACACGCTGGTCGGCCTGTCGGAATCTAACGTCACTGCGGCCGTGCAAGGCGGCTGGGACAAGAAATTCGACTATTGGTATCCCTTTATTGTTGGCGGCTCCCCGGATCTGATTTCGGTTCCGGCTGACAGCCCCTACAACACCCTGGAAGAGCTGATCGACGCCGCCAAAGCCGCGCCGGGTAGCATCCCGGCGGCCGCCTCCGGTGCGGGCTCCATCCACCACCTGAACCTGCTGGCCATCCAGAAAGGCGCAGAGGCAGAGTTCAAATTTGTCCCCTACAAAGGTTCCGCCCCCGGTCAGGAAGCCGCAATTGCAGGCGAGGTTGCGCTCGTGGTGACTTCGTTGGCGGAACAGGCCGCGCTGATCGAAGGCGGCCAGCTGAAGCCGCTCGCGATGCTGACACCGGAGGATGCCGATGTTGCCGGCAACACCGTTCCCTCAGCCTTCGGCGTTTATGACGGGCTCGACCAGTATCTGCCGCTGAAACAGGCGATCGGGTTTGCCGTTCATGATGCCGCCGGAGAGGACGTGAAATTCGCACTTGGCGCAGCGTTTGAAAAGGCCATCGCGTCCGACACAGTGGCGGAATGGGCAGCGGCCAACAACTACGACGTTGGCGGTCAGCACGGGGAAGAAGCACAAAAGCTGTTCTCCACGCTCGAGGCCACCTTTGCCTACACCCTGAAGGATCTGGGCGCGGCCACCGTCGATCCCGCATCGCTGGGCATCACAAAACCCTGAGGCAGGCAAGCAGGACCGGAAAGGGCGCATCCCCCGCGCCCTTTCCTTTCACGGGAGGGAAAAGTGGATACGGCAAGCAATACAACTGTGCTCAGGGCACGGGATTTCTGGGCATCGCTGGTGTTGATCGCGCTATCGCTGTTCTTCCTTTGGAAGACCTCGGCGATACCGCTTTGGGGTGGAAACCGCGCCGGGGTGAGCGGCACGGACTGGTATAACTCTGCCGCGATTGTACCGCTTTTCATTTTCGGTGGCATGCTGGTGCTGTCCATAGTGCTGCTGGTCATTTCCGTCCGCTCAGGTGGCGCGCAGGCCGCGCTCAGCGCTGCGGGCATCGGCTGGGACCGGGCTGAAGCGTTCCGTTTTTCCACCATCGGGCTGATGCTGCTCGCCTATGTGGCCGGTCTGGTGCCACGTGTTGATTTCATCCTGTGTTCCGGACTGCTGATTACTGCGCTGATCTACGGGTATTACGGTGGCCATGCCCGGCGGGCGTTTATCGCCTGCATCTTTGTCGTAGCGGCGGGGCTGTTTGCCTTTGCAGCCTACCCGGCGCAGTCGCAATGGAATGCCCACGGCGATGACTGGGTGACGTTGGTTCTTTGGGCCGCATTGACCCTTTTGGTTCTGCAAACGTCCCGGTCCGAACGCGGCCTCAGGGTCATCCCGGTCATCGCGGTCCTGACCCCAACGATTCTGGTCTGCGCCATGGCTTTTGGATTTCGCCAGAATGTGCCTGCACGCGGCGGGCTGAGCTTCAAACAGATCGAATATCATTACTACGTGACGCTTCGTCCGCTCTGGAAAGACTAACCTGATGGATTTCATTCTTTCGCAATTGGCTGGCTTCGGCGGTGCTTTTACCGCACTGGCCTCGGACCCGCTGACCTATCTTTATCTGATCGTGTCGGTTTTCCTCGGCATTACCTTCGGCGCATTGCCAGGGCTAACCGCGACCCTTGCGGTGACCATTCTGACCGGCTTCTTTGGCAACAAGATCCCGCTGGATTACTCGCTGATTGCCCTGCTGGGGGCCTATGTTGGTGCGATCTACGGTGGCTCTTACCCCTCAATCCTGCTGAATATCCCCGGCACCGCCGCCAGTGCTGCGACCGCGATGGACGGCTACCCGCTGGCCAAGGCTGGGCGCGGAGGCGAGGCGCTGGGGCTGACCACCACTGCAAGCTTCATCGGCACAGTGATCGGTACATTCGTGCTGCTGATCTTTGTCTGGGCGCTGCTGCTGATCTCCAAGAACATCGCCAGCCCGGAAAAGGCGCTACTGGCCCTCTTTGGCATCCTGCTTTCCGGCACGCTGATGAGCGAAGATCTGGTGATCAAGGGCTGGATCGCCGGCCTTATTGGTCTGGCCATGGCCATGGTCGGACTTGACCCGCTGCTGTCCGAACCGCGCTATACTTTCGGCTGGTCCTATTTGATGAGCGGTTTTCAGGTCGTTCCGGTGCTGATGGGAGCCTTTGCGGTGCCGCAGATCATCGAAGGCCTGCGCCATGTGGAAGCGGGCAAAATGGCGGAACTAACCGGGCGCATTCTGCCAAATATGGCCTCGATCCGCCGTTATCTGCCCACCATTGGCCGCTCTGGCGTCATCGGAACCGGTGTTGGCGCCCTGCCCGGTGTGGGTGAAGACGTGGCCGGCTGGGTCAGCTATGGCGTTGGCAAGGCCGTCTCCAAAGAGGGCGACAAGTTCGGACGTGGCTCGCTGGAAGGGCTGCTGTGCTCAGAGACCGCCAATAACGCCTGCATCGGCGGCGCATTGATCCCGCTTTTGGTTCTGGGCATCCCCGGCTCGCCGCCCGCCGCGGCCCTGATGGGTGCCTTCAAGATCAACAATGTGATCCCCGGCCCCACCATCGACCCCGAGATCATCCTGCGCGTGGTTGCGATCCTGATCATGGCGTCGCTGACCATGTTCCTGATGGGTCTGTTCACGGCCCGGATCTTCATCAAGATCCTGCGCATCCCGCAGACCGTCTTCTTGCCCGTTGTCATGGTGTTGACCACAATCGGGTCGTTCAGTGTCGGCGGTGGTATCAACGACCTGTACCTTATGCTCGGCGTGGGTGCCGTGGCCTATTTCATGAACCTGATGAAATACCCCATCGCCCCGCTGGTAATCGGTGTGATCCTCGGCGGGCTATTTGACGAGACCTTCCGCCGTTCATTGTTCTTGTCGGACGGGGATCTGTCAGTCTTCATCTCCCGCCCCGGAGCTGCCATCCTTGTGACGCTGAATATCCTGCTGATCCTCAGCCAGCTGCCAATTGTCAAACGCGCCTTTTCGCGCCTGAAAGGAGTGACCGCCTGATGTATGCCGTGACCGTCACCTTCACCCTTCATCCCGGTGCGCTTGCAGAGTTTCTACCGCTGATGACCGCCAATGCCCGCACTTCGCTGCAAGAAGAGCCCGGCTGCGGCCAGTTCGACATCTGCCTGGGCGATACCCCGGATACCGTCTTTCTCTACGAGATTTACGATGACAGGGCCGCGTTTGATGCCCACCTCGCAAGCGCACATTTCAAATCCTTCGATGCGGCCGTCACGGACATGATCGCGGACAAGGAAATCCGCCTGTTCGGCGAGGTCATCAGATGAACGATTGGGAAGTACACGCTGTCAAATACGCCGACCGCAATGCGCGGACGCGGGCCGACAGTTTCATCGTCGACGACAACCACGACGCGCCACATGCGATGGACTATTACATCTGGGTCCTGCGGCGCGGTGAAGAGGTGATCCTCGTCGACACCGGCTATGACAGCGAAGAAGGCACGGCGCGCGGCCGTCCAATCGCCATGGACCCACGCGACGCGCTGAGGCCGCTCGGCATCACGCCGGACACCGTCGATCAGGTGATCGTCACCCATCTGCACTATGACCACGCGGGTGGGCTGCATCTGTTCCCAAATGCTACTCTGCATATGCAAGCCGCTGAAATGGCCTTCGCCACCGGCCCCTGCATGTGCCACGACCATCTGCGCGCGCCTTTTACTGCCGACCATATCTGCGAGGCGGTCAAGCGGCTCTATTCCGGCAAGGTGATCTTCCACGATGGAGAGGCGCAGATCGCCGAAGGTGTCACCGTGCATTGCATCGGCGGCCATTCGCGCGGGCTGCAATGTGTGCGGGTACGTACGCAGGCGGGCTGGATGGTGCTGGCCTCGGATGCCTCGCACTATTACGAGAATTTCATCGCCCGCAAAGCCTTCCCGATCGTGGTCGACCTTGAGGACATGCTGGACGGGTTCAACACACTTGAACGGCTTGCCTCGCATCGCGGACTGATCATCCCCGGCCATGACCCGCTGGTCCGCAGGCTGTTCCCCGAAGGCGCGGCCCCCCATATCAGCCGCCTCGACCTCGGCCCCATCAGAGAGATAGAACTATGAAGATTGGCGTCATTGCCGATGATTTCACCGGCGCCTCGGACATTGCGCTGACCCTGGCCGAGGCCGGTATGCGGGTAAGCCAATTCATTGGTGTTCCCACCACGCCTGCGCGCAATCTGGACGCTGGCGTTGTCGCGCTGAAGTCCCGTACAGCCCCGGCGGGCGCGGCGGTCGCAGAGAGCCTCGCAGCCTGCGACTGGCTGCTGGCCCAGGGCGCAGAGCAGATCATCTTCAAGGTCTGTTCCACCTTCGACAGCACCGCAGAGGGCAATATAGGTCCGGTTCTGGATGCCCTGTCCAGACGTCTGGAAGCAGGCAGCGTGATCGTCTGTCCCGCTTTCCCGGAAAACGGCCGCAGCGTCTATCAGGGGCATCTGTTTGTTCAGGATGTACCGCTGAATGAAAGCGGCATGCAGGATCATCCGCTGACCCCGATGCGCGACGCCGATCTGCGACGGGTGTTGGCGGCGCAATCCCAAGAACCAGTTGGCCATGTTGCTGCTCTGACCGTCATGAAAGGCGCAGATGCGATCCGCGCCGCCCTGCCCTCCGTCGGCCATGTGATTGTAGACGCCATCCGAGATGCCGACCTGATGGAGATCGGCAAAGCCGCCAAGGGCCAGCCGTTGCTCTGCGGCGGCTCCGGCATTGCCCTCGGCCTGCCCGCCAACTTCGGCCTTGCCCCAGCGAAACCCGGATGGGAGCCGGTGCGAGGTCCCGGTGTCGTGCTTTCGGGCTCCTGTAGCCGTGCCACACGCGGTCAGGTTGAGATCTACAAATCCCACGCCCCCTCCCGCGAAATCAGCGCAGCCGATGCGGTGCACGGGACAGTGAGTGCAGCTGAGCTGGCCGAATGGGCGCTGGCCCAGCAGGTGGCACCGCTGATTCACTCCTCCGCCGACCCCTCTGTTGTGAAGGAAGCCCAGGAGACGTTTGGCAAAGGCCGTGCCGCAGAGGCCATCGAAACGCTGTTCTCCAGCCTCACCGCAGAACTGGCGGCCAGAGGGGCCGCCCGTATCGTCGTTGCCGGCGGCGAAACATCCGGGGCGGCGGTGAACGGACTGAAGGCGCAGGAACTGCAAATCGGCCCGCGGCTTGCCGCCGGAGTACCAGCCCTACGCCTGCCCGGCCCCCGCCCGCTGGCGCTGGCGCTAAAATCCGGCAACTTCGGCGGCCCCGACTTTTTTGGCGAAGCCCTCGCCCGTATGGAGGCATCAGCATGAGCGAAGAAGCCAAACTGCGCGAAGAAATTTGCCTGCTGGCCAAATCCATTTTTGACCGCGGCCTCACTTGTGGCGCCTCGGGCAATATATCGGCGCGACTGTCCGACGGTACCCTGTTGATGACCCCGACCGGCAGCTCCATGGGGTTTCTGGACCCTGCCCGCATCAGTCGGCTCGACGAGAATCTGCAGCTGATCAGCGGCGACCGCCCAACCAAGGAAATCCCGCTGCACACTGCTTTCTATGAAACCCGGACGGGAACTGGCGCCGTTGTGCATCTGCACTCCACACATTCCGTTGCCCTGTCGATGCTGCCGGAAACTGATCCGGACAACGTTCTGCCGCCGCTTACGCCCTATTCCATCATGCGGCTTGGCAAGGTGAAGTTGTTGCCGTTCTTTCTGCCTGGCGATGCCGCCATGGGGGACGCTGTGCGCGGTCTCGCGGGCCAGCGCTCGGCGGTGCTGCTCGCCAATCACGGACCTGTTGTTGCGGGCAAGGATCTTTGGGCGGCGACTTATGCAATGGAAGAGCTGGAAGAGACAGCTAAACTGGCACTCCTTACGCAGGGAAAACACCCCAGAATGCTGACAGCTGAGAATGTGGCGGCTGTTAGAGCGATGCGACGCAAGTAGAGATTGTCATTCCGCACCTCCCTGGAACAGCGGATCAGTTGTTCCGCCAGAGGTTTCCGATCAACTCCCGGTCAGGCCGTGCAACCCGTCTGACGCCACGCGCCACCAGCTCCCTTGGCCGGGGGCTGGGCAGTATCATCTGGACGTGGAAAGGCGCCCAAAGGAGGGGCGCCTGTCTCAACTAGCCAGGGAATATTTTTCTGAACTGAGTGTCGAAATATGACCAAGTATAGACGGCACTGTTGCCAGCATAGCCTTCATAATAGGATCGGCCGGTTGTTGTGGGAAGGCCGGCCCAGATCTTGGCAAGGTTAAGCATGAAATCCGCGCGCGGCATTTCCGCTGACAGAAAATCGCTAAGCCCGGCCTCCTCCAGCAACTGATGCGCCAGCTGATCCTGCAATGCAGGACTAAATCGCTTGCCGAGCGGCACATCCTGATGACGGACAAGACGGCGCAGCGTGGCAGGGATCAGCTGGTAACGCCCGATCGCATGGGGTTGTCCGGGGGTGTCGTCGATCCACTGATAAATCTCGGCGACCGTCATCTCGGTCGGCAGCTTTGCCGGGCGGGTCCGCGCCCCATGCTGCACCGCATCATATCCGGCTTTACCCGCCTCGGCCGTGGCAATCAGGGTCATCAGCTGTTTGGCCGCCGACGGGAGGGACAATATCGGCGCAAAGAGACTCCCGCCGTCACGGCCCCGAAAGAGGCTGGCCGCCCCGGATCGCAACGGCACGGCCCCGCGGCTGACATCCGCACTGGAGGGCTGTGCCTGTACAGCACGGCGCGGCGCGAGGGGTACGGCACCGTTTGTCAGGGCTGCAGGCTGGGCAAAGAAACCGTTTTGGATCAGGGAAAAGCTGTTCGCCTGAGCACTGGACGCAGTCAGGCCAATGATCAACAGGCTGGATCGCAAGGATAAGGCAATGGACATAAGGGCCGGCTTTCTGCTGGCAGGGGGTTTTACCAGGGCAATATGCGGAAATAGGCTTGATAAACGGTTTACCCGAACCCGATCGGCGCGGGTGTGGTGTGAGATTTCCAAGAGAACTGCAATCCATGCAAGACCGAGCGGGTACTGGGGTCTGGACGGGTCCGTTGCGTTGACGGCACAGGGCTATGCTCAACGTCGGAGGTGCCGACGACATTGCCAACTTGTTTGCACTTGCCTGAATGCGGCCTGACTTGCTTCTGTCAGGCCGTTATTCTGAGCCCATAGCCGACCCATGAGCTTCTCTCGCTTTCGAGACGGCCTATGTGATCCTTCAATCCGGTTGTTCAGGCCCTTGTGCGCCCAGTGATACGCCCAGACCGCTTATGCAATGACCTCACGAGGGTAACGAAAGCCCTTCAGGCGCGGCAAGTTAGCTGAAATACTCATGAAATGCCTCTATGGGTGATCGCGTATTCAAACAACTTGGCAATACCAAACGGTGCGTTTGCGAACCGGGAGGTCGGTAATTGCAATGATGCTTCGGCTCTGTGCAGGTCGCGGCTCTTCGCCCCCGCCATTCTCTATCAAAATGACGGAGACTCACCCATGACCGAAGCAGCCACCAAACCCCGCGCCCGTTCCGGCGGCCGCAACGCCCGCCGCACCCTTCGTAGCGCTCCGAATTTCACCATGCTTCCGGGGCTGAAACGCAATATCCCCGTTTGTGAGGTGATGGATCCCGCCCAGGTAGAACGCATCGACAACGCCTCCATGGACATCTTAGAAAACGTTGGCGTTGTGTTTCGCGATGACATTGCACTGGAAGACTGGAAACGCGTCGGCGCCAAGGTTGTCGGCGAAACCGTCTATCTAGATCGTGGGCTGGTCCGTGAGCTGATCTCCTCTATCCCGTCGGACTTCACCTATCACGCGCGTAATCCGCAAAACAACGTGCGCCTTGGCGGCAAGCATTCGGTCTTTGTGCCAATGACCGGCGCGCCCTTCCTGCGCGATCTGGAAGACGTGCGCCGCAACCCTCTGCTCGAAGATCTGGCGATGTTTCACAAGCTCAGCCATATGATGCCATCCCTGCATTCCTCGGCACATCACATCGTCGAACCCTATGACCACCCGATCAGCCAGCGTCACCTGCGGATCACCTATTCGTCGATGAAATACTCGGACAAGATGTTCATGGGCATGACCACATCACCCAAGAACGCCGAAGATGTGATGGACATGTGCGCGATCCTTTTTGGTGAGGATTTCATCGACCAGAACCCGGTCACCACCGGCAATATCAACGGCAATTCGCCTCTGGTCTGGGATGAAACGATGCTGGGCGCCTTGCGGGCCTTCTGCAAGCGCAATCAGCCGGTTCTGTGCTCGCCCTTCGTACTGGGTGGGGCAAATACGCCGGCCTCAGTTGCGGCCTCGGTGGCACAGTTGAACGCCGAGGCCTTGTCGGCGCTGGCCTATACACAGGTGATCCGCAAAGGCGCACCCGCGATATACGGCCACTACCTGTCGACCGTTTCTATGAAATCCGGTGCCCCCATGGCGGGCACGCCCGAGATCAGCCTTATGAACTTCATGATCGGCCAGATGGCGCGCCATTACGATGTGCCATGGCGGACCTCGAACACGCTGGGCGGGGCCAAGACATTTGACGCACAAGCCGGTTATGAAAGCGCCACAACTCTGTCTGCGGTGATGCACGCGGGCGCCAACTACATCTGGCACTCGGCCGGTTGGAACGAGGCTGGCATGCATTGTTCCGTCGCCAAGTTCATCGTCGACGCCGAACAATGCGCCATGGCCTATCGTATGGCGGAAGGGCCGAAATGGGACAGTTTCGATGATGCGATCGCCGCCGTCAGCGACATTGGCCCGGGCGGTCACTATCTGGGCCATCCACACACGCTGGAAAACTTCCAGACCGCCTATTTCATGCCGGAGATGTTCGACAACAACTCGATCGAACAATGGCAGGCGGAAGGCGGCGTAGAGATCACCGAACGCGCCCTGACCCGTGCCAAGCTTCTGCTCAGCGAGTATCAGGAACCAAAACTGGACGAGGCAAAAAACGAAGCGCTGCTGGACTACATCGCGCGGCGCGAACGCGAAATCCCGGCCAGCGACGAGCTGAACCAATCGTTCTGAACTCTACCATCGGTGCCGCTATGGTTTGAAAGCGGCACCGCCAGCTGGGTTAATCTGTGTTTGGCAGCTCTCATGTTTTCAAGAAGGCCTTGCAATGACCGATCTCCTCGACCCATTTCGCTTGCGCCATCTGACATTGCGCAACCGCATTGTCAGCACTTCGCACGCGCCGAACTATGTCGAACAGGGTCACCCGCGTGACCGCTACCGGCTGTACCACGAAGAGAAAGCAAAGGGCGGCGTGGCGCTTACCATGGTGGGCGGATCAACCAATATTGCACCCGACAGCCCCTCAGTTTTTGGTCAGCTCTATGCCGGGGACGACAGTATTGTGCCCTGGTTCCAGCGGCTGACGGAAGGGGTAAAGTCGCACGGTGCGGCGATCATGTGCCAGATCACCCATATGGGGCGGCGCACTGCCTGGGATGACGGCCACTGGCTGCCCGTGATCGCGCCCTCGGCCGTGCGCGAACGGGCGCACCGTGCTTGCCCCAAAGAGATGGAACCCGAAGACATTGTCCGGGTCACTGCGGATTTCGTCCAGGCTGCCCGCCGCTGCCAAGAGGGCGGTTTCGACGGGATTGAGCTTTTGTCCCATTCGCATCTTCTGGGTCAATTTCTGTCACCGCTGACCAATTTGCGTGACGATGACTACGGCGGGCCGCTGGAAAACCGCATGCGGTTCATGCGCGAAGTACTGGACGCTGTGCGTGCGCATACCGGGCCGGAATTCATCATCTCGGTGCGGATCACCGGGGACGAGCTGATGCCAGGCGGGCTTAGTGCTGCGGACTGCGTTGAAACCGCCCGGATGCTGGAGGCCACCGGCCAGACGGACCTGCTGAACGTGCTGGCTGGGGCGCCTTATGATGACCTCGGGCTGGCCGGCTGGGTGGCACCAATGGGCCAGCCAGCCGCGCCGCATATCCCGATCGCGGGGCAAATCCGCGCCGCCGTCAATCTGCCAGTGCTGCATGCGGGCGGTATCGCTGATATCGCCACCGCCCGCTATGCGGTGGCTGGCGGCCATGTGGATCTGGTCGGCATGACCCGCGCTCAGATGGCCGATCCATACCTTGTGGAAAAGCTCCGGAACGGCGCAGAAGACCGCATCCGCCCCTGTGTCGGGCTGGGCTACTGCGTTGACCGGGTCAATCAGGGCAAACCCGCCGCCTGCGGCCACAACCCCGCCACCGGCCGCGAGGCTGTTCTGCCTCACAAGATTGAACCCGCCCGGGAGTCCAGGCGTGTGGTGGTCATCGGTGGCGGGCCGGCCGGGCTTGAAGCGGCCCGCGTCAGTGCGCTGCGTGGGCATGAGGTCATCCTGCTAGAGGCCTCGGACCGGCTGGGCGGGCAGTTGAACCTTGCCGCCAAGGGGATGACCCGCCGCCAGATCCGGGGGACGACGGACTGGCTGGTTTCGGAAGTGGAGCATTTGGGCGCGGATATCCGACTCAACTGCTACGCCGAAGCCGAAGATGTCTTGGCGCTGGTACCGGACCTTGTGATTGCGGCCACCGGCGGTTGCCCCGAACTGCCTCACCTGCCAGGGATAGAGCACGCCCACTCTGCGCGCGACGTGCTGGCCGGAGAGGTCCGCGTCAGCGGTCCGGTCTTGCTGTTTGACGAAATCGGCGACCATCCGGCCGCCGTGACCGCTGACATGCTGACCCGTGCAGGCCATGCTGTGCATCTGGTGACACCGGACCGGGTGCTGCTGCACGATCTCGGGCCCACCGCCTCGGCTGTGGCGCTGAAGGATCTGTCGCAGAACGGCGCGCGCTTCACCTGTCTGCACGAGGTGGCGGAAATTGCAGAGGCTGGCAGAGGCAAACAAGTCACCCTGCGCAATGTGCTGACCGGTGATACCTGCACCCAAGAGGCGGCGCATGTGCTGTTCGAAACGGCAACTCAGCCGATGGACGATCTATATCACGCGCTAAAGCCACTGGCCTGGAACCTTGGACAGCTGGACCACACGGCGCTGATCGATGGCAGAGACCCCTTTCGGACACGCAACCCTGACGGACAATTCTATTTGGCCCGAATTGGTGACGCCGTTGCCAGCCGGAACATGCATGCCGCCCTACTGGATGCTCTGCGCACTTGCCTGCGCTTTGGGGGCGACTGAAACCTCCCTGACTGCCCCGCCTCTTTGGCGGGGCTTTTTTGTCGCTGAATTGCAAGTCCAAGGTCGCAAAGCTGCAAGCGCAAGTAGAACGATCGCTCTACCCTAATTTTCATGGAACAGACCAAACAGAAAATCGCCCGCGATCTGGACGCACAATTCGGCGCCATGGGTTTTGCGGCCCCCGGCGTGGATACATTGCGCGAAGGCGCAGATGTATCGCTGCGCACCCTCTACAAATATTACCCGTCGCGTGATGCGATGGTGGTTGGTGCGCTGGAACATCGCAATGACACCTACCTGCGTTGGATTTCTGGCGGCCCTCGAAGCGGCCCGGAGCATGTTCTACATGTCTTTGAAAAGCTGGGAGAATGGCTCGAAACTGTCGCCAATTCCGGCTGCTTGTTCCTAAACGCACTGGCTGCTTACCCGGATGACGCAGCGGTGCGTGCCATTGCCGAACATCACAAGGATTGCGTGGCTCGGGTCTTCGCGGACCGCGTAGCACAAATCGCACCAAATGCTGACATTGCAGGCCTGTCCGAAGCTCTGCTCACCATCCACGAAGGCCAGGCCGACACCGCCATGACACGCGGGCCAGAGGTCGCCACCAAGGCCGCGCTATTACTGGCACGCGCCCTATTGAAAAGTGAGGAAATAACGTGACCCACCCCAAAACCATGCACGCCGTTCATCTCCTTGGGCATGGCGGTCTTGACCAACTTGCCTTCCGCACCGATGTGGCTACGCCACAACCCAAGGGGGGCGAAGTGCTGATCCAGGTGGCCGCCGCCGGGGTGAACAACACCGACATTAACACTCGTATCGGTTGGTACTCCAAATCGGTGGATGCGGACACCAATGCTGGCGGTGCAGATGGGTTTGACACCGTCAATGACGATGACGCCAGCTGGTCCGGCACGCCGCTGACCTTCCCGCGCATTCAGGGTGCAGACGTCTGTGGCCGTATCGTGGCCGTGGGCGAAGGCGTTGACTCCGCCCGCATTGGCGAACGGGTGCTGGTGCGCAATATGCTACGCAGCTACGTCGACTACCGCCCCTATGAATGCTGGACCATCGGCAGCGAATGTGACGGCGGCTTTGCCCAGTTCACCGTTGCCCCTGCGCGCGAAACCCACGCGGTGTCCTGCGATTGGTCTGCTGCGGAACTGGCCTCAATACCTTGCGCCTATTCAACGGCAGAAAACATGCTACACCGCGCCAATGTCGGCGCCGAACGGGTGCTGATCTCGGGCGCATCAGGTGGCGTTGGATCGGCTGCTGTGCAGCTGGCAAAACGACGCGGCGCGACTGTGATTGCGCTGTCTTCTGCCGCCAAGTTTGACGAGGTCCGCGCCATCGGCGCCGATCAGGTCATCGACCGCAACGCCGATCTGGTGGCCGAACTGGGCGAAGGCTGTGTCGACGTGGTGATCGATCTGGTTGCAGGCGACCAGTGGCCCTCGTTTCTGAACGTGCTGCGCCGGGGCGGGCGTTATGCCACCGCCGGCGCCATCGCCGGGCCGCTGGCGCAGATCGACGTGCGCACACTCTACCTCAAGGACCTCACCCTGTTTGGATGCACTTTTCAGGAGGATGAGGTGTTTGAAAACCTGATCTCCTATATTGAAGCCTCAGAGATCCGTCCACTGGTGGCGCAGACCTATCCACTGGCCGACATCGCCCGCGCGCAGGAAGACTTTCTGGCCAAGAAACACACCGGAAAACTGGTTCTGATCCCCGAGCATCCCGCGTCATGAAAATCGCCAAGATCGAACACTATCAGGTGCATCTGCCCTATTCCGGCGGCACCTACCTGTTGTCGGGAGGCCGGGAATACACCGGCTTTGACGCTGCAATTGTCCGCATGGAAACCGCCTGCGGGTTGGAAGGATGGGGCGAAAGCACACCGTTCGGATCGACCTACATCGCCGCCCATGCACGGGGCGCCGCCGCAGGAATAGCAGAGATAGCACCACATCTTTTGGGCCGTGACCCGCGCCAGGTGGACCGAATAAATGACGCCATGGACGAGGTCCTGATGGGTCACAACCACGCCAAGACCCCGCTGGACATTGCCTGCTGGGACATCTTCGGCAAATCAGTGGACATGCCAGTTTGTGAACTGCTGGGCGGTTCCACCGGGTTCCGCATGCCGGTGATCTCCTCCATCTATGCAGGCACCCCCGATGACATGCGCGCCCGCGTCGCCGATCACCGTGCGCGGGGCTATATGGGGCATTCAGTCAAGGTTGGCGCATTGGACAGCGAGGGCGGGCCCTCCTTGGACGCTGACCGCATCGCCGCCAGTCTGGCCGACCGGCAACCTGGTGAGTATTTCATAGTCGACGCAAACGGCGGCATGATCCCGGAAACCGTGCTGCGAATGTTGCGACTGCTGCCCGACGGGCTGGACTTCGTGCTGGAAGCCCCCTGTGCCACCTGGCGCGAGACGGCCAGCCTGCGCAAACGCTGTCCGGTGCCGATCATCATGGATGAACTAGCCCAGCAAGACGGCGACATTGCCCAGATCGTGGCGGATGATCTGGCGGATGGCATCGGGCTGAAGATTTCCAAGGCCGGGGGCCTAACCCCTGGCCGCCGTCACCGCGACATGGCGCGCGCGGCCGGGCTGACGATCAGCGTGCAAGACACTGTTGGATCGACCATCGCCTTTGCCGGCATTGCGCACCTCGGCGCCACGGTGGCGGAACAGAACCTGCGCTGCATTCTGGACTGCCGCGACATGGTGACATTGGAAACCGCCAGCTTTGACGCCCCCGTTTTGGATGGCGGGGTGCTTGTGCCGCAAGCTGCCGGTCTTGGCATTACCGTAAACCGCGATGTGCTGGGCACACCCGTTGCGATTTGGGAGACCTGAGATGAAAATCAAAGAAATACACATCTACCAGCACGACCTGCCGGTCAAGAGTGGCCCTTACACAATGGCCAATGCCGAAGTCTGGGCGCTGGACACGACCCTGGTCAGGATCGTTACCGACAGCGGCGTCACCGGCTGGGGCGAGACCTGCCCGGTGGGTCCAACCTATGCTGAGGCCCACGCCAAGGGCGCCCGCGCTGCGCTGATGGAAATGGCCCCCAGCATGGTCGGTTGCGAAGTGCTGCCGCTGGCCGCGCACCGCCGTATGAACAGCCTTCTGAACGGGCATAATTACGCCAAAGCTGCCGTGGACATCGCGGTGCATGATGCGCTTGGCAAAGCCACCGGCCTCAGCGTCAGCGATCTTCTGGGTGGCGCGGTCACGGACCGGGTGCCCTCCTATTATGCGACCGGCGTCGGTGCGCCCGATGACATCGCGCAGCTGGCGGCCGACAAACAGGCCGAGGGCTACCCGCGTCTGCAAATCAAGGTTGGTGGCCGCCCGGTTGAGATTGACATCGAAACCATCCGCAAAGTCTGGGAGCGCATCGGCGGAACAGGCATGCGTCTGGCGGTGGATGGCAACCGGGGCTGGACCACCCGCGACGCGCTGCGCGTCAGCCGCGAGCTGCCACATATCCCCTTCATCATGGAGCAGCCCTGCAATACGGTGGATGATCTGCGCAAGATCCGCCCGCAGCTGCACCACGCCTTGTTCATGGATGAAAACTCGGTCGATCTGCCCACTGTAATCAACGCGGTTGGATCGGAACTGGTCGATGGTTTCGGCATGAAAGTGACCCGCATTGGCGGGCTTCAGCCCATGCAAACGGTGCGCAACATCTGCGAAGCCCGCGCGCTTCATCACACCTGCGATGATAGCTGGGGCGGTGACATCATTGCCGCTGCCTGCACCCAAATGGGGGCCACAGTGCAGCCGCGCCTGCTGGAAGGGGTCTGGCTCGCCCAGCCCTATATCGAGGGCCACTATGATGCGGAAAATCCAGTTCAAATCAAAGACGGGCACATTGCCCTGCCAAAGGGAGCCGGCTTGGGCATAACACCAGACGCCGCCCAGTTTGGCGCACCCGTCGCTTCGTTTTAAGGACAAAAGACTTGGATTTCACAGGAAAGCGCGCGCTGGTCACAGGCGCAGCCGGCGGCATTGGCGGTGCCATTGGAAAAATGTTGCGCGCCGCAGGCGCGCAGGTGGCAGTGGCTGATCGCGATGTTTCAGCGATCGAGGCCGAGGCCCATTTTCCCGGCGATCTGACTGATTCCACCTATGCCAACACCCTGCCTCAGGCGGCGGCCGAGGCACTCGGTGGATTGGACATTCTGATCAACAATGCCGGCGTCATGCGGCGCGGGCCAGTCACTGCCAGCACAGACGAAGATTTTGACGTCTCTGTCGCCGTCAACGTCAAGGCACCGTTCCAGCTCTGCCGCGCCGCAATCCCGCTGATGGCCGCGAATGGCGGCGGCGCAATCGTCAACACAGCGTCTTGCTGGGGCGTACATCCGGGACCGGACCACGCGGTCTATTGCATGACCAAAGCAGCGATAGCCTCTCTTACCCAATGCATGGGCCGCGACCATGCCCATCAGGGCATCCGCATCAATGCAGTCTGCCCCAACGAGGTCGACACGCCAATGCTGCGCACCGGGTTCGAAATGCGCGGCTTTGACCCGACCACCGCCATTGCAGAGCTGGACAAAACTGTCCCCATCGGCCGTATCGCCCAACCTGAGGACATCGCCGAAGTGGTGCTGTTCTTGGCCTCGGACCATGCCCGCTACATGTGTGGTGAGCTACTCGAAGTTAACGGCGGGAAACCGGTTACATGAGCCGCTTTGAGGGTAAGGTCGCACTGGTCACTGGCGGCCGTAGCGGCATCGGGCAGGCAATTGCCCGACGGTTGGCAGGTGAGGGTGCCCGGGTCTTCACCGCACAACGCGGGGCAGATTCTGAGTTCGAAGGCATTGCGGCAGATTTCACGGATCCGAATAGCCCCGCAGCTGTGGTTGAACAGGTTGTTGCCCGCGCCGGGCAGTTGGGTGTGCTGGTCAACAACGCTGGCATGATGCAGGAGGCGCGTGTCGAAACCATGTCGCTGGACGACTGGCAACGCAACCTGACTGTCAACCTCACCGCGCCATTCCTGATGATCAAAGCGGCCCTACCGCACCTGCGCAAGACAGGCGGCAGCATCGTCAACACCGGCTCCATCGAAGGCTTGGGCAGCAATCCCGGCCACGCGGCTTACTGCGCCTCGAAGGCAGGATTGCACGGGCTGACCCGCGCGGTGGCGGTGGATCACAGCGCCGAAGGTGTCCGCTGCAACGCGGTGGCCCCCGGCTGGATCGACACCGAATTGAACGAGGATTTTATCGACAGCATGGAAGACCCGGTCGCCTTTCGCCGCGACATCGGCAAGATCCACCCTGTGGCCCGCAGCGGCAAGCCAGAAGAAGTGGCGGCTCTGGTGGCGTTCCTTGCGGCAGAGGAAAGCGGCTTCATCACCGGTCAGATCTATACCGTCGATGGTGGCCGCATGGCGCAGCTGAGCCTGCCGTAAGCCAACTGCCCGTCGCACCCTCAGCGGGTAAGCGCCAGCCCGCCCGTCAAACCGCAGGCTTGTTCACGGCACACAGGCGGGCGCTACTCGTTGCCCGCCCGCCATTCCTTCCAGCGCAGCACCGCATTTGCACCGATCTCGGCTAAGGGTCGTGGCGGCAGGCGTTTGGGCTGCACCTCTTTGGTGAAATACGCAGTGATATCCGACACCTCGCCGCAGGCCAGCTCTGCCGCGCCGATGCCAGTCAACGTGCCGCGTGCGGTGCCGAGACCGTTTTGAACGCATCCCGCAAATACCCCATTGTCAACTTCACCCAGGACCGAGACACCGTTCAGACTGAGACAAAGGTGCCCGGCCCAGCAGTGCTCCATTGCCATCCCTGCCAGCTGCGGGAAGCGCTGGTCGAATTTCTGCTGATGCACCCTGGCGGCGCGCTCCACGTCGGCCTGAGTTGGCACCATGTCGGGCCTCAGCGTGGCGCAGGTGCGCGTGATGATGCGGTTGCCGCCCTGCCCTGTATCGATGCGGCGCATGGTAGTCCCCATCGGATCACTTGGCGTAATCCCCCAGCGCGGCGCCCCCCCCAGTTTCGCCAGAGCGTCCACATCCAGTTCCGGCGTCATCGAAGCATAGAGAAACAATTGCATCAGCCGGCCGCGCGCATATCCAAAACTCTCCAGATGACCATTGTTGGTCAGCAGGATCCGCTCGGTCGAAATCTCGCCCTTCGGGGTTTTCACCTGCCAGCCCGCGCCGCTTCGGGCGAACCCGGTGGCAGGGGAGTTTTCATAGATCTGCACGCTCTGCTTCAGCCCAGCCCCTAATCCCCGAATATACCCGGCCGGCTGCAGCATCACCGTGCCAGGTGTATACAGGCCTGAACGATAGTGACGACTGCCAGTCAGCTCCTTCATCTGGGTCTGGTCCAGCATCTCTGAAGCCTCACCCAGACTGGACAGGTGTTTGGCATAGCTGAGGTTATGGGCATGGCCCGCCGGGCTGACAGCCCCGTTCACCTTGCCGGCCGGGTCAAAGCAATTCGGATCTATGCCAAACTCCCGCACAGCGTCGCGTGCAAAGGAGATGGCCTGACGGTTCAACGCAATCAGCTTTTGATCATCGCCCGACCCAGCATAATCATCCGAAGCCAGATCATGGGGCAAATCGATCATAAAGCCGGAATTTCGCCCTGATGCTCCCTCGGCGAGACGCCCGGCCTCCAGCACAACGACCCTGGCGTCGGGTTGCAACTGGGTCAGTCGTCGTGCGGCCGACAGGCCGGCGAAACCGCCGCCTATGATGACAAAATCCGCAGTCTCATCACCGGCCTGTATCTGGGGATCAGGCTGGGGACCAAGAATGACATTCCAGGCGGCTGGCCCCCGGTGGATGGGCAAACGGCGGGCTGTCACGGGTTTTGGCATCGAAGTCTCTTCCAAAGGGAACAACATGGCCCGGCAGGGTCAGCCGCCGGGCCAAAAGGTCAGTCGACGCTTTCGTCAGCATCGTCCGAAAGGTCCAGCCAGATGGTTTTCAGCTGGGTGTACTGATCATGGGCATGCATCCCATTGTCGCGCCCGCCAAAACCGGACTGCTTATGCCCGCCAAACGGCGTTGAAATATCGCCTTCGCCAAAGCTGTTCACCGTCACGGTCCCGACCCGCAAAGCGCGCGCGCCGCGAATTGCGCGTTTGGCATTGGCGGTGAACAGGGACGCACAGAGCCCATATTCCGTGTCGTTGGCAATGCGGATCGCCTCGTCAAATCCCGACACGGTCAGTACGGACAGTACGGGCCCAAAGATCTCCTCGCGCGCGAGGCGGTGATCGTTGTAGGGCACTTCCAGCACGGTTGGTTCGACAAAGGCACCGTAATAGGATTTGCCACCGAGGCGGATATCTTCGGCCCCTTCCAAATAGCCACAGACCTTGTCGAAATGTGCGGCAGATACCAGCGCCCCTACGCGGGTTTCCGGGTTAAGCGGCGCGCCGATATTCCAGTGTTTGGCGTGGGATTCGATCCGCGCCAGAAGCGCATCCTTGACATCCTTGTGTACGATCAGCCGGGAAATGGCCGAACAGTTCTCACCCATGTTCCAGAAGGCACCATTGACAATGTGCTGCGCAACCCGGTCCAGATTTTCCGCATCATCCATGACAATACAGGGGTTCTTGCCGCCCATTTCGAGCACCACCTCTTTGGCGTTGCTTTCAGCGGCATAGGATAGGAAGCGTTTGCCCGTCACGGTGGAGCCGGTGAAAGACACCATGTCGATATCCATGTGGCGACCGATGGGTTCACCCACTTCGGCTCCACCACCTGGCAGGATATTCAACACGCCCGCAGGCAATCCAGCTTCAGAGGCCAGCTCTGCCACCCGCAACGCAGTAAGCGAGGTTTCCGCTGCCGGTTTCACCACCAGCGAACAACCTGCGGCCAGTGCCGGGCCGATCTTCCACGCCAGCATCAACAGCGGGAAGTTCCACGGCAGCACCAGCCCCACAACACCGATGGGCTCGCGCAGCACCATGGCGATATGATCGTCCGAAGCCGGGGCCACCTGATCATAGATCTTGTCGATCGCCTCAGCATGCCACTTGATGCAGTGGATCGTCTCGGGGATGTCGACCGTCTCGCAGTCAAAGATGGTCTTGCCGCTGTCGAGGCTTTCCATCACTGCCAATTCGCGCGCGTTGCGGGTCAATAGTTTGGCAAAACGGATCAGCACATCCTTGCGTTCGCAGGGATGCATCCGGCTCCAGCGGCCATCTTCAAAGGCTTCGCGTGCCTTGGCGACGGCAAGATCCACATCCGCTGCGCCACACGCCGCAATACTGGCCAGCTCTTGACCGGTGGCCGGGTTGATGCTGGCAAATGTCTGACCCGATGCCGCTGGCCGATAGCCGCCGTCGATAAAGGCATTTGTCGGCAGATCCAGAGCGTTGGCGATGGAGTTGTATTCTTCCTGTGTCAGCAAATCCATGTGTCTCAGCCCTCTGCCTGAATGTCTGCGATGGTGGTTTTCAATACCCGGATCACCTGTTCCAGCGCCCGTTTGTCGTCCTTGTTCAATCCTTTGAGCGGCGGGCGCATCGGGCCGGTATCAATGCCAGCAACTGTCACACCATGCTTGATGCACTGGATGAACTTGCCACCCTGTTCCAGCACCCGCATCAGCGGCATCATGGCGCTCATAATCCGGCGGCCCTTGTCGAAATTGCCTTCGACCGCGCAGGCGTTATAGAGCGCAATGTGTTCTTCCGGCAGAAAGTTGGATCCGCCGCAGACCCAGCTGCGGCCGCCCCAGGCAAAGAATTCCAGCGCCTGATCGTCCATCCCACAGGACATCTGAATATGCGGATAGTCCCGCGCCAGAAGATGCACCCGGTTGATATCGCCCGAGCTTTCCTTGATGGCGCAGACATTGCGCGACCGGCCAACCCGGTCGAGGAACTCCTCGCCCATGTGAACGCCCATACGGCCCGGATAGTTGTACAGCATCACCGGCAGATCCGCCGCCTTGTCGATGGCCAGCGCATTCAGCGCATTTTCCCGCTCTGTCGGGACCGAATAGGGCGGCGTTGCAACCAGAATGGCATCGGCGCCCATGTCGCGTGCACCCGTGGCCAGCGCGATTGAATCCGGCGTCATCATGGCCCCCGTGCCCACGATCAGCGGCACCCGGTTTTTAGATTGCTCTCGCGTGAACCGCGCGATTTCCAACCGTTCCTCTACGCCTTGGGCATAATTCTCGCCGGTGGACCCGCCCGAAATCAGGCCATGAACGCCCTTGTCGATCAGGTTTTCAATCACGTCAGCCAGCGCGTCATGGTTCACAGACCCATCAGCGTGGAACGGCGTCACAACAGGGGTATAGATCCCTTCAAAGCGGAAAATCGGGTTCATGCAGTCCTCATGCTGGGGTTTTGCGCGCGACAGAGCCCAAAGGCAGCTCCAGTCCCGCGGGCATTACAAAGAGTTCGATCTGGTCACGCGACAGGTTCCAGTGGTCGATCGCCAGCTGATAAGCGGCGGCATCATCGCCGGCTTCGATGGCGGCGATGATCGCATCATGCTGTTGGCTGGCCTCGGATAGGTTTTCAACCATTGCGGTGTCCTGCGGACGGTAAAAGGTCATCCCGATACGGGCGTGATCAATCAGCAAACGCTGGAACGATGGGGCCAAATAGATATTGTCAGCCATCTCGCCGGTGATTTCGTGAAACAGATTGTTGGCCATCGCCCGATCCGCGCCGGACCCACTGCGAAGTGCGGCCTTGAAGTCTTGCTGAGCAGCCTTCAGCGCCTCGATCTGTTCCGGTCGGGCGTTCTTGGCCGCCAATTGCAGCACCGCGCCATACATCATCGGCGCTGCCAAAAAGAAGTCACGCAGAGTCGTGTGTGACATTTCACTGACCCGTGCACCGCGATTCTCACGCAGATCCACATAGCCTTCGCCTGCCAGCTGGCGCAGCACTTCGCGCAGCGGTGTGCGCGACAGCGAGAACTCCTCGGACAGGCTGGCCTCATCCAAATCAGCACCGGGACGCAATTCCAGCGTCATGATGGCCGTCTTCAACTGGCCATATAGCTCTGTCTTCCGCCGTTTGGACGCATCTTTCATCGGGGTCTCCATCGTTGCTGCTGGATCGGATCCGGACAGATTGCCATTGCCGATACAACCAGCGCAACCGGGTTGCTCACTTTGTGTTATCTCAAAATACAATTTGTGCACAATAAGAAAATGTGCAGTATGCAATCAAAGTTCAAACGGGGGAGAGACGTGTGAACACGAAACCGACTGAAGCGGTCATCGACTGCCGGAATTTGTGGAAGATCTTCGGAAAGCGCGCCGATGAGGCGATGAAAGCCGTTAAAGAACAGGGCCTTGGGAAAATTGAGGTGCGCGACCAGTTTGACTGTGTCGTCGGCGTTCAGGACGCCAGCTTCACCGTCGCCCGTGGTGAGATCTTCTGCATCATGGGGCTGTCCGGCTCTGGAAAATCCACATTGATTCGCCATGTAAACCGGTTGATTGAACCCACCTCTGGCCAGTTGTTCATTGAAGACGAAGACGTAAACACCTTGTCGGCGAAGGCGCTTCGCCAGGTTCGGGCCGAAAAAATTGGCATGGTGTTCCAGAATATGGCCTTGATGCCGCATAAAACTGTGCTGGAAAATGTCTCCTTCAGCCAGGAAGTGCGCGGCCACAGTCTTCAAAGTCGCCGCGAAAACGCCCTACGCGCAATCGATGCGGTGGACCTGAACGGCTGGGACCAGAAATACCCGGATGAGCTGTCCGGAGGCATGCAGCAGCGCGTTGGTCTGGCCCGCGCCATCGCCGCCGACCCTTCGATCCTGCTGATGGACGAGCCGTTTTCGGCGCTGGACCCGCTGATCCGCCGTCAGCTGCAGGACAAGTTCATGTCGCTGTCCGCCGAAATGAAGAAGACAACCCTGTTCATCACCCATGATCTGGACGAAGCAATCCGCATTGGCGACCGTATCGCCATCATGAAAGACGGCGCGCTGGTTCAGGTCGGCACGCCTGAGGACATCGTCACCAACCCGGTCGATGACTACGTCGCCGACTTCGTGGCCGGCATTTCCAAACTGGATCTGATCTCGGCCGGAAAAATCATGGAACCGCTGGCGAAATTCGAAAGCCGCGAAGGCCCTCTGAACGGGGCCGCCTGGCCCGAGGCCCACCCCGATCAGTCATTGGATGATCTGGTCAACCTGTCCGTCACTACGCAGCACCCGGTGGTGGTCAAGATTGATGGTTCCCCGGTTGGCGTGGTTACCAAGAACGCCCTGCTGCGCGGAATCCAAGGCGATTTTGACGCAACCGCAGCCGTAACACACTGAGGGACAGACAGATGGCAGACAAAGACTTCAGCATCCTTGATCCATTTTCCTCAGTTGATCTGGGCGTAGCCGACAGCGCTGATGGGGTGAAACAATGGGCAATTGCAAACCGCGATATTATCCAGCCGGTCAAACGGTTCTTCAACGAAATGATTGTCGGCATCGACAATGCCTTGAATGCAGTGCCGCCACTGATCATGCTTCTGTTGATGGTGCTGATCGCCTGGCAGGCTGCTGGGCGGCGGGTGGCCATTCTGGTAGGCCTTGCAATGACCGTGCTCGGCTTTCTGGCCCCCAACGCCTGGGCGCTGGCAATGACCACGCTCGCGATCGTTGTCTCGGCGGTGATCCTCTGCTTCCTGATTGGACTGCCTCTGGGCATTCTAGCAGGTAAGAACGACCGGTTTGAATCGATCATCCGCCCCGTTCTCGACACCATGCAGACCATCCCGGCTTTCGTCTATCTGGTGCCGGTGGTGATGCTGATCGGCATTGGCAATGTCTCAGGCGTGCTGGTCACCATCATTTTTGCGCTGCCGCCGCTGGTGCGCCTCACATCTCTTGGCATTCGAGGTGTCAACGCTTCCGTGGTCGAAGCCGCCCGTGCCTTTGGCGCCAGCCCCAGTCAGATCCTCTTCAAGGTCGAACTGCCGCTGGCAACCCCAACCATTCTGGCCGGCGTCAACCAGACCATCATGCTGTCGCTGTCGATGGTGGTGATCGCCTCGATGATTTCAGTCAAGGGGCTTGGCAACGAGGTGCTGCGCGCCATGGGCCGCCTGGACGCGGGCAAGGCGCTGGTTGGTGGCCTGGGCATTGTGATCCTGGCCATCGTTTTGGACCGCGTCACCCAAGGCATGGGCCGGTCCGGCCGTGACCGTGGTCACCGTCACTGGTGGCAGGGCGGCCCGGTCGGCGTCGTGCTGCGACTGACAGGGAAAGCCTGACAACAAAAAACCCGAACATTCAACGGAGGAATAAGATGTTCAAGACAACCACCCTCGCCGCCCTGATGGCCGGTACCATGATGACCGGCGCTGCACTGGCGTCCGACAAGCCCGGTGAAGGCGTTACCGTCCGTCCGGTGATCCAGCCCAGTGTCGAGGAGTTCTTTCAGGCCCGCATCGTCATCCGCGCGCTCGAAGATCTCGGCTATGACGTCGCCGAACCCGAAGAGGTTCTGGCGCAGACCATGCACCTGGCGCTCGGCACTGGTGATGCCGATTTCACCACCGCTTCCTGGGACAAGCTGCACAACAACTTTTTCGAGGAATCCGGCGGTGACGCGGTTCTGGAAAAAACAGGTCACCTGATCGAAGGCGCCTTGCAGGGCTATCTGATCAACAAGTCCGCTTATGACGCAGGCGTGCAGAACCTCAGCGATCTGCAAGATCCGGCCAAGGCCGCATTGTTTGATGCCGACGGCGACGGCAAGGCCGATCTGGCCGGTTGCGTGCCCGGCTGGGGCTGCGAGCGGGTCATCGAACACCAGCTTACCGAGTTCGGCCTGCGCGATACCGTCAATCACAATCAGGGCGAATATAACGCTGTAATCGCCGACACCATCGCCCGCGATGCATCTGGCGAAAATATCCTTTACTACACTTGGACCCCCTATTGGGTTTCCGGCGTGCTGGTCCCCGGTGAAAACGTTGAATTCCTGGCAGTGCCTTATTCTTCGCTGCCCGACGGCGCGACGGCTGAAACCACCTTCAACGGCAAGGATCTGGGTTTTGCAGTCGACAGCATCCGCATCATCGCCACCGACGATTTCCTTGGTGCCAACCCGGCAGCCGCGAAACTGTTTGAAGTGGCCAGCATCAACATCAATGACATTTCGGCCCAGAACAAGCTGATCACCGAAGGTGAGGATAGATCGGAGGACATCGACCGCCATGTTGCCACATGGATCGACGCCAACCGCGCCGAATATGACAGCTGGCTTGCGGCAGCGCGCGAAGCAGCGCAGTAATTGAAGGCGACATAACCCTGAACCTGCGCGGGATGCAGCCCCGCGCAGGCCTCACTTGCAGGCAAAACACGCCATGAACAGCACCAAACATTTTGTCTTCATCCTTGTGGATGAGTTCTCGCACCTCGCCTTTTCCTGTGCGGTCGAACCCCTGCGTATTGCCAATCTGGTCAGTGGAAAACCGCTCTATCGCTGGTCTTATGTGTCTGAAGATGGCCAGTCGGCGACCTGCTCCAACGGCTCTGTGACGCTGGTGCATCATAGCTATGACGACATACCGAAATGCGATCACCTGCTGACACTCTCGGGCATCCATGTGCAGCAGAAAGTCACGCCGCAGCTGTTGAATACCCTGCGCCGTGAACGCGCCAAAGGCGCCAATCTCGGTGCGCTTTGTTCCGGGGCCTATATCTTTGCGATGGCCGGTTTTCTAGAGGGCCTGCAAGCCGCGATCCACTGGGAATTCCACGACGGTTTCATGGAAAAGTTTCCCGAGGTGAACCTGGTGCGCAACGTCTTTGTCGCGGACGAAAAGTTCATAACTGCCTCCGGTGGCACCGCCACCGCCGACCTGATGCTGCACCTGATTGAACGTGACCACGGCGCAGACCTGTCCGTCGCGGTGGCCGATCAGATGGTCTATAATGCCGTGCGCGACGCAACCGCCGAGCAAAGGGTGTCACTGCAATCACGCCACGGCATGCGGAACCCGCATATGGCCAAGGCCATCCAGAAGATGAACGACACGCTGGACAGCCCGATTTCCCCTGCCGACATCGCCGAAGAAATCGGCATCTCCACCCGCCAGCTGGAGCGCCTGTTCGGCAAATACCTGAACTGCTCACCCAAGAAATACTATGTTGAAATGAGGCTGGAACGCGCCCGCCATCTGCTGATTCAGACCGACAAATCCATCACTGAAATCTCTCTGGCCTGTGGTTTTGAGAGCCCTGGCCATTTCTCCCGCGTCTACCGCGCAAACTTTGGCATCACACCATCACTGCAACAAGGGAAGATCACCTGAGCGCAAGCACCCTGAGCCGCAACCCCCGGAATATCTCCAGCCAGGCGGACCAGAGAAGGGTAGCAGCTCACCGGGCGGTCAGTTGCATCATCAAAGCCTTCAGAGAACGTCCAGAGACACTTTAACCCGGTCCATCACAACGGATGTCTTGAAACGGCTGACGTTGGATTCGTCAAAAAAATGCTCTTGCGTGAACTCTTCGTATTCCTTGATATCTCTGATCGCTACGATCAAAATGAAATCAGCGTCTCCGGTAGCATAGTAGCATTGCTGAACCTCCGGGGCATTGCGCATCTGCTGTTTGAAGTTGTCCAGAAACTGGCGGTTTTCACGTTCCAGAGAAACCTCGACAATCACGGTCATTTCACGCCCGACTTTGGACGGCGACAAGACAGCAATCTCGCGTTCAATGACACCGGAGTCGCGCAATCGCTTGATCCGTTTCTGCACCGCAGGTGAGGACAGGCCGATCTGGTCGCTGATCGCATCCGCCGTCAGTCGCGCATTGCGTTGCATCAATTTGAGAATTTCGAGGTCTTTGTCATCCATGCGGTGATAGAAGGCACTTTGGTCCTGTTCAGCAAGCCGATTTGCCCAATTGGGACAAAATGATGGGGTTCTTGTGAGCCCACCTATGCTCCGGCAGGTTCGGTCAGTCGGAGGCGGGCCGCGACGGTTCATGTCGCGGCCCGTAGTTCTGTGCCCTAAACGACGTCCTGACCATTCATGATCTGCGCGAAAATGGCCGGGTCGGTGACGCCCTCAGAGCCGATGAGCAGAACGCGGGAATGTGCATCCAGACCCAGTTTTTCGGACAGACCGGCGTCCTGACGGGCCGCGATCAGGGCTGCCAGACCCGCAATGGCGCTTTCGCCGGCTTCGATTGCAGTGTCTCCTTCCAGAGGGCGGGCCAGCAGGCGCACAGTGGGTGCAACAATGCTTTCGGGCATGGTGAGAAAGTCCGAGGCCTCCTCCGCCAGGATTTCCCAGGCCATGCCCGAAGGCTCACCACAGGACAGGCCGGCCATCAGAGTTTCTTCCTGGATGGCAAAATTGGTGGCTTCGCCGGTACGACCGCTTTCAAACAGGCAGGCCGCCAGCTCCGGCTCGACAATGACCACGCGGGGTGCATCGGCGCCGTAGTGCTGGCGCAGACCTGCGACCACGCCAGCGGCCAGACCGCCGACGCCGCCTTGCAGAAAGACATGGCTAGGGGCAGTCGGCAGCGCCTCGCAAATTTCGCTGGTCATCACGCCATAGCCGGCCATCACGTCGCGGGGCGGTTCGGAATAGCCCTCCCATGAGGTGTCAGAAACCACGAACCAGCCGTTTTCTTCGGCCTCGGATTTGGCCAGGATCACTGATTCATCATAGTCGCCGCTGATGCGGATTACCTCGGCGCCGAGATCGCGCATGGCTTCGGCGCGGCCCTCGCTTACTTCGGCGTGGATATAGATGCGGCAGGGGGCGCCAAACCGCTGGCAGCCCCAGGCCAGTGAGCGGCCATGGTTGCCGTCGGTGGCCGACACTAGGGTGATCTGTGCCGCCTCATCCTTGTATCTCCCGGTGCGGATGTCCGCCAGTGCCACATCCTGTCCCAGCTTGGCCGAGATCTGGCGCTGAAGGACGCGTAGGGCTGCATAGGATCCACCAAGCGCCTTGAAGCTGCCAAGACCAAAGCGCGGACCTTCGTCCTTGTAGAGCACTTCACCGATGCTGATTGCCTTGGCCAAAGCCGACAGGGAGATCAGAGGTGTGGGCGCGTAACCCTCCCACTGGGTGATTTCGGCGCGGGCATTGGCAAAATCTTCGCGTGACAACACGCGGAAAGCAGCGTCACCCTCGTGCCGGGTGGCTGCGATATGGGCGAGTTGGGCGGCAGGGAGCTGATCAGTCATTGTTCGGTCTTTCGGCTGGGGAGGCGATCGCGGACCAGCTCTGCCCAAAGGTCAGATCCGATCGGCAGAAGCGCGTCGTTGAAATCATAATCGGCAGAATGCAGCGGCTGGCCATGCGGACCATCCTCACCATTGCCCAGCAGCAGAAAGCAGCCGGGGACGGCGGCGCAGAAATGGGCGAAATCTTCGGAAAAGCTCATCGGCGGGCGGTTGGCGATGGTTTCCAGCCCAAGCGATCTGCCGACACGGGCAACGGCTTCGGTGGGGGCGACGGCGTTGATGGTTTCGATGAATTCGGTATTGAAGGTCATCTCGGCGGTGATGCCATGGGCGGCAGCGATGCCGGAAACGATCTGACGCATGAACCGTTCCAGATCATTGCGGTCTTCGGGCAGGCGGGCACGCACATCGCCCTTGAGCGTGGCGTTGCCGGGCAGAACATTGCGCTGTCCGTCCGTTATGAATTCGGTCACCGAGACCACTGCCCCGGCCGAAGGCGCCAGTTTGCGCGAAACGATTGTTTGCAGGGCGGTGACGATTTCGGCGCCCACGGTAATGGCATCAACCCCCACATGCGGCATCGAGGCATGACCACCCTGTCCGTGAATGGTGATCTCAAAAAGGCTTTCGCTGGCGCAGATCTGGCCCGCGCGGGTAGATACCTGACCCAGCGGTGCGCCCGGCAGGTTGTGAATGCCGTAGACTTCCTCGATAGGGAACCTTTCCAGCAGACCTTCCGCCAGCATCGCCTGTGCACCCAGCCCGTGTTCTTCGTTTGGCTGAAAGATGAAGACAGCAGTGCCGTCGTAATCAGGGTTCTGAGCCAGTTTTTCAGCTGCGCCCAATAGCATTGTGGTGTGACCGTCATGGCCGCAGGCATGCATAATGCCGAGGTTTTCAGACACGTAGTCATGGCTGCTGATCTCAGTAATCGGCAGGGCGTCCATATCGGCGCGCAGGCCAATGGCACGGTTTCCAGTGCCGGATTTCAAAAGACCGATGACGCCCGCGCCTTCGTGAACCTCCAACCCAAGATCCCGCAGGATTTGCGCCACCTTTGCCTTGGTGCGTTCTTCCTGAAAACCCAGTTCCGGGTCACGATGAAACGCCCGGCGCAATTTGGTCAGCTTGGTATCAAATTCACTCATGACGGATCCTTTTGACGATGCGGGAAAGCTAACGTGTTTCTTGTAGTTTGGTCGTCAAAGGAGAGGGCAAACGGGAGGAAAAAAATCTAAGTTCCCTATCGACTGGAGAGAAATAGGAACTTCTGAGATTTCCGTGGCTTATCCGAGTCGATCGCCCCAATTAAATCGTGTTCCGGTTCTCCCAATTTGGGTGAACACCCTGCTCCTCGCAATTGGGAACACGGTTTCGGCGTAGAGCGCTAGTTAAGCGTATGGGATCGCCTATTTTTTTAAGATCGCATGGGCGGTGAATTCTGCCAATTCGCCGCGCCAGATCTGGCGGCCAAAGCAGAACGGTTGGTTGTCCGCGCCGTGGATCACCTGCTCCAGCTCCATTCCTGCATGATAGGTTGGCAGGCCCAGCAATTCAGATTCCTCTTCGTTCAGGGCCCGCATGCGAATGACAATATCGCCCGAATGCGATGGCATATCATATGCGCGCTCCATCAGCAGAGTTGTCGATTGCCTCAGATCATGGTCGAACAAATCCGGAAACAGCCGGGCCACGGCGTATTCTTCTTCGATGAATGCCGGGTGGCCCTTTATCCGGAACAGCCGAGAATATTTGTATAGGTCGTCCCCCTCAGGGACAGAGAGCTTTGTCGCCATCACCGCGTTGGCCTGAACCACCTGGGTGGAGATCACCTCGATAGATAGACCCAGCTCGCCGCTTTCTGCCTGTGCCGAGAAACTGACTGTTTTGCTGATATCGTAGGTCAGTCTCTGAGGAGAAACGAAACGACCGCGGCGCTCAGAACTATAGGCCAGGCCCTCCATTTCCAGCGCGACAAGAGCCCGTCGGGCGGTCATTCGGCTGATTCCAAACTGCTCCCCGATAGCCCTTTCGGAAGGCAAAGCCGCATGTTCGGCCAATTCACCTGCGTGAATCTGGTCGCGCAGATGACTTATAACCTTTTGAAAAGCTGCTGTTTTATTCTTCTCTTGCCCGTTTTGAGTGCTCATGAAGTTCAACTTTCACAACTTTTTGTTGGTATATACCAGTTCGTGGTCTATACCAGATTCGAAACCGTCACACACTGACTGCATGGGATAACCATGAATTTCAAGGTGCTGAAGAATTCTGGGGAGGATCATCGGTGTTCAATTTCAAGAAGAAGCCGGGCAGATGACCTGCGGTCCAGATATTCAGGTTCTTGACTGCGTTGGTGATAGCGGTCTGGGACAGGCCGCGCGGATCGGTCTGATCGTGCTGCAGTCCGACCAGACGATTGAGCACGAGATTGCGACGCTGCTGCGCGGGGACGATGTCGCGCTCTATCATGCTCGTATCCCCAACGAGATGGAGGTCACCCGCGATACGTTGCGCAAGATGGAAGCGGATCTGCCGACGGCCGCCGAACTGCTGCCTGTCTCTTTTGGGTTTGATGCAATCGGTTATTGCTGCACATCCGGCACCACAATGATTGGTGAAGGTCGTGTGGACGAGATCTTGCGCGAGGTGCATCCGGGCGCAAAATCCACCAATCCGCTGACGGCCTGCAAGGCGGCGTTGCAGGCGCTGAACGTGAAACGGATCGCCCTGATCACGCCTTATGCGCCCGAAGTCACCGGTGACATGCGCGAAAACCTGGCCGCGGCCGGGTTTGAAGTGAACGCCATCGGCACCTTCAACCAGTCCGATGATTTCATGGTCGCGCGGATTTCTCCGAAGAGCATTCTGGCGGCCATCAAAGAGGTCGGCAGCCGCGATGATTGCGATGCTGTCTTTGTCTCCTGCACCAGCCTTCGGGTCCTGCGGGTCGTGACCGAAGCAGAGGCGCATCTCGGAAAACCCGTCTTGTCCAGCAATCAGGTGACGGGCTGGCACCTAGCCCGCCTCGCTGGGCTGACGGAGGACATCGCCGGTGCCGGCGCGATTTTCAAACAACAGCTTAGCACGGGAACTTGAGTGGGTGGCTGATATGCACCCCATCGCTGAACGCGGCTTCACACAGTCGGAATTCGAACGCAGGACTGAAAAGGCCCAGGCCATCATGGCGCGGCTTGGTCTTGGCGCATTGTTGCTGACCACCGAACCCGAAGTGCGCTATTTCACCGGCTTTGATACCATTTTCTGGCTCAGCCCGACGCGGCCGTGGTTTGTTGTTATTCCCGCCAAAGGCGCACCGATTGCGGTGATCCCTGAAATCGGCGCGCCCAGCATGTCGCTGACATGGATCTCGGATGTGCGGACCTGGCTGGCACCCCAGCCCGAGGATGACGGGATTTCACTTCTGGCAAACACCCTGCGCGAGGTCATGCCACAGGGCGGCGTTCTGGGTGTGCCGATGGGGCATGAAACCCATGTGCGCATGCCCGCCGCCGACTTCATGGCGCTGCAGGCCAAGCTGGATGGAATTTCGCTGGCGGATGGCACCGACGTGGTGCGCAGCCTGCGGATGGTGAAATCCGAAGCCGAGATCGCCAAGATCGCCCGCATATGCTCCATTGCTTCTTCAGCGTTCGAGGACCTGCCGACTTACATCAAGACGGGCGACACGGAACGTCAGGCGTTCGCCAAGTTCAAGATCGACCTGCTACAGAAGGGCGCCGATGACGTGCCTTATCTGGTGGGCAGTTCTGGCCCCGGCGGGTTTGAGGATGTGATCAACCGCCCCTCTGACCGGATTATCGCTGACGGCGACATGCTGCTGCTGGATACCGGGGCGCTTTATGATGGCTACAGCTGTGATTTTGACCGCAACTACGCCTTTGGCCATGCCACCGATGCCGCCAAGTCCGCCTACGATCTGGCCTGGCGCGCGACCGAGGCCGGGCTGCAGGCGGCCCGCCCCGGCATCACCACAACGGAACTGTGGGCCGCAATGGCCAAGGTGCTGGAAGACGGCGGCTGCGGTGGCCATCAGATCGGTCGCATGGGCCACGGGCTGGGCATGCAAGTTACCGAATGGCCCTCCAACATGCCGGGTGACAATACGCTGATCGAGGCAGGTATGGTGCTGACGCTGGAGCCGGGTCTGGCCTTTGGTGACGGCAAAATGATGCTGCACGAGGAAAACATCGTCATCCGCGAGGATGGCGCGGAGCTGCTGACGCGCCGTGCCCCGCCCGCGCTTCCGATCATCACCTAATTCAACGGGTCCAAGAACATGAACAAACAACTCCCGTCTCAGGCGCAGGCTGTCATTATTGGTGGCGGCATCCATGGCTGTTCGGTGGCCTATCATCTGGCCAAACAGGGGATGACCGACATTGTCCTCTTGGAACGCAAACAGCTGACCAGCGGCACGACCTGGCACGCCGCCGGGCTGGTCGGCCAGCTTCAGGGCAGCCATGCCACCACCGGTTTTGCCAAATATGGCATTGAACTGCTGGAGGAAATTGAGGCCGAAACCGGCCAGAATCCGGGTTACCGCCGGTCGGGTTCCATCTCGGTGGCGACAAATGCCGAGCGCATGGCCGAGTTGAAGCGCAAGGCGGATTTTGCCGCCCTGTTCGGGATTGAAGCGCATTACCTTGAAACCGCAGCGATCGAAGAACGCTGGCCACTGATGAACCCCGAGGGCGTGCTGGGCGGGATTTACATGCCCAGCGATGGCTCAGCCAACCCGGTTGATCTGACCACCGCGCTGGCCAAAGGCGCGCGGATGCGCGGCGCCAAGATCTTTGAGAACATCAAGGCCGAAGAGGTGCTGACCCGCGATGGCAAGGCCGTTGGCGTGCGCACCGATCAGGGCACAATTGATGCCGATGTGGTGGTGAACTGCGCCGGCATGTGGGCGCGTGAATTGGGCCAGCAGAACGACGTCGGCGTGCCGCTGCACGCCTGCGAACATTACTACCTTGTGACCGAAACCATCAAGGATCTGCCCAGCGACCTTCCGGTTCTGCGCTCTTACTGCGATGGCACCTACTGGAAGGAAGACGCCGGCAAGCTGCTGTTTGGCTTTGCTCACTTCGAGGCCAAAGCATGGGGGATGAAAGGCATCTCTGAAAGCTTTGAATTCGACAGCCTGCCGTTTGTCGAAGACGATGTGATGGAGGTGCTGGAACTGGCGATGAACCGGGTTCCGATCCTGCAGGAAACCGGTATCCGCACTTTCTTCAACGGACCAGAGAGCTATTCCTACGATGGCCGTTTCACGCTGGGCGAAGCGCCCGATGTGAAGAACTACTATGTGCTGGCCGGCGTCAATTCGACCGGCATCCAGTCCGGTTCTGGCGCCGGGCGCGCATTGGCGCAATGGATCATCGATGGTCACGCACCGGGCGATCTGAGCGAGATGGACCCGAAACGCTGTGAGGAATTCCAGGCCCGCGACGCTTATCTTCAGGGACGCTGCCCGGAAACACTTGTGCTGACCTATGCGATGCACTGGCCGAACCGCCAGCGCGAAACCCTGCGCAACCTGCGCCGCACACCCTTCTATCACCCAATGAAGGCGCGTGGCGCCTGTTTCAGCGAGACCCAGGGCTGGGAGCGCCCCGGCTGGTTCGCCCCCGAGGGCGTTGAGCCGAAGTATGAATACAGCTTTGGCCGCCAGAACTGGTTCGATTACGCCTGCGCCGAACAAAAGGCCGCGCGCGAAGCGGTGGCGATGATCGACTACACCATGCTGGGCAAGCTGATGGTCGAGGGCAAAGACACCGAAATCTTCCTTCAGCGTGTTTGCACCAACAACATGGCCATGGCCAACGGCCGCGTCGTCTATACTCTGATGCTGAACGAGCGCGGTGGCATCGAAAGCGATGTCACGGTGGCCCGCCACGCAGATGACAGCTTCATGATGATGAGCTCGATCTCGCACACCCGGCGCGACTATCTGCACCTGCGCGATTTGATCCAACCGGATGAGGATGTACGCCTGCGCGATGCCACGCCGGATTATGGCGTGCTGGGCATCATGGGCCCCAAAAGCCGTGACCTGTTGCAGGCTGTCAGCGATGTGGATTCCTCCAACGAGGCCTTCCCCTTCAACAGCCTGCAGCAGTTCCACATCGGCCACGCGAAAGTATTCGCACAGCGCCTGTCCTATTCCGGTGAAATGGGCTGGGAGATCTTTGTCACTCCGGATTTCGCCGAACATGTGTTCGAGGTGCTGATGCAGGCGGGCGAAGGTTTTGGCATCCGCCTGATCGGCGGTGAGGCACTGAACGCGCTGCGGCTGGAAAAGGGCTTTGTGCATTGGGGCCACGACATGGCCTATTCCGAAGCCCCGCATCAGATCGGGATGGAGTTTGTCTGCAAGACAAAGAAACCGATCCCCTTCATCGGGCGCGATGCCTATCTGGCGCGCAAGGCGGAAAACAAGGGGCCGTTCCTGTGCTCGATCAAGTTGCAGGATGCCGCGCCGCTGCTGCACCACAACGAACCGGTTCTGCGCGACGGCAAGATCGCCGGCTATGTGACGGCCGGTGCATGGGGGCAGACGGTTGGGGCCGCTGTTGGCCTGTGCCTGCTGTCCCTGCCCGAAGGCAAAACAGACAAGGCCTCGGTCGAGGATGGCGAATTCACCGTTCTGGTCGAGGGCAAGAGCATTCGCGCGGATGTCAGCCTGACGCCGTTCTACGACCCGAAAAGTACACGCATGTTGACCGGTTCCTGATCGAAGGGAACGGCCAGCAAGGAGGAAACCATGGTCCAGTCACACTGCCGGATAACGGCTCTCACCTTGGTGGTGTGACTAGGCCGTGGCGGAATGCAGCAGCATTGGCCGCGCGTTCCAAAATTAGAAGACAGGTCAATCTCAGGGAGGATACCATGACTTGCAAACTGCTTAAGACCCTCGGCGGCGCCGCACTGGCTGCCATCACGTCCACTGCCGCAATTGCCGGCCCCATTGAAGACCGGATCGCCGCAGGCGAGCCGATCCGCATCGGCTTTTCGAATATTCCGATCTGGGGTTACCCAGGTGAAAACGGTGAAGCCAAAGGCTTTGTCAACGAGATTGCCGTTGGTATCCTGAAGGAAATGGGCCACGACAACATCGAGACCTCTGTGACCGACTGGGGTGGGTTGATCCCGGGACTGCAGGCCAATCGTTATGACATGGTCACCGGCGGGCTCTACATCATGAACAGCCGCTGCAATAACATCAGCTTCTCGGAGCCTGTTGCGCGTGCAGGCGATGCGTTCATCGTGCCGACCGGCAACCCTAAGGGGATCCAGACCTATCAGGACATTCTGGCGGCCGACGCCATGCTGGTCACGTCAGCAGGCAACAACACCGTGGAAGTCGCCAAAAAAGAAGGCCTGACTGACGCAACAATCATGCAGGTTCCCGGACCGGCCGAAGTCCTGGCTGCGGTCAAAGCCAACCGTGCGGACGCCGGCGGCATGACCTATTTCGAAGCCGCCTTTCTGGCCGAATCCGACGAAGCCGTAGATGTGACTGATCCCGGTGCGCTGCCCGAGTGGTCGCAGAACTGGGTCGGTGTTGGCTTTCGCGATGCGGATGCGGAATTTGTGGCCAAATTCAACACCGCGCTGGCGGCCTATGTTGGTAGCGAAGACATGATGCAGGCCGTCACCCCTTACGGCTACGCCGAGGGCAACCTGCCCGGTGACAAAACCTCAGAATGGGTCTGCGCAAACCGCTGATCTGAAAGCACGGTGCGGTCTTGGTCCGCACCGTGTGACTATTCCTTTTGCGATACGGAAAACTCATGGGATTTATTGACTTCCTGGTCCAGTACTGGCCCCGGCTGTTGTCAGGGGCCGGCGTGACAGTCGCCCAGTTCCTGCTGGCTGCGGTGCTTGGCATTGCCATTTCGATTTCTATGGGTCTCATGAAGCTGTCGCAAAAAGCTGCGATGCGCGGCGTTGCAGTGACCTATATAGAGATCTTTCGCGGCACATCGCTAGTGGTTCAGCTGTACTGGATCTTCTTCGTCCTGCCTCTGTTTGGTCTGACGATTGAAAAATTTACGGCCGGATATTTGGCGGTAGGCATGAACATCGGTGCCTATGGCGCAGAACTTGTCCGCGGTGGCATCCTATCGGTGCCCAAAGGGCAATGGGAAGCCGCACTGGCCATCAACATGAGCCCTGCCCAACGGATGCGTCGGATCATCTTGCCGCAGGCTCTGGTCTACATGCTGCCGCCTTGGGGCAATTTGATGATCGAACTGCTGAAGGGAACAGCTCTGGTTTCTCTGATTTCGGTCACCGATCTGATGTTTGAGGCCCGACAAATCAATTCCTCGACCTTCCTGTCCGCACAGGTCTTTGGAGCAGCGCTGGTTGTCTATTATGTGCTTGCCCGTTTCTTCGTCACGCCTTTTATGCGCTGGCTGGAACGCCACATGGCCCGCAAAATGGGGAGGGCTTGACCCATGTTTGAATGGAAATGGGAGTTTGTCTGGGAAATTCTGCCGCGCCTACTGCAGGCCACCGGCAACACGCTGATCGCGGCCGGAGCAGGCTACGCCATCGCGCTCGTTCTGGGGCTGATCCTGGCGATTGCACAGCGTTCGCCGTATCGTGTGCTGACCTTTGTTGTGCGTGAGTTTGTTGAATTCGTCCGCTCCACCCCGCTGCTACTGCAGATCTTCTTTGTATTCTACGTCGGCCCACAGTTTGGTGTGCGTCTCAGCCCTTGGGCGTCAGGCATGATCGCTATTGGCCTGCATTATTCCTGCTACCTCTCTGAGGTTTATCGCGGCGGGTTGGACAGCGTGCCGCGTGGACAGTGGGAGGCGGCAACGACTCTGAATATGACAACGGTGCAGAAATATCGCCGGATTATCATCCCCCAGGCAATCGTGCCTTCCGTCGCTGGAATGGGGAACTATCTGGTCGGGATTTTCAAGGACACGCCGATGCTGTCGGTCATTGGGGTTGCGGAGTTGATCCACACGGCCAATGCCATCGGAACCGAAAACTACAGGTTCCTTGAACCCTTCACTCTGGTTGGCCTCATCTTCTTGGCAATCTCATTGCCTGCGGCCGGTTTGATCAAAGTCTTCGACGGCTTAGTTCGTCGAAAAATGGGACTAAAATAATGGAAGACATGACAGGCTATCCGCTGGAGCTGACAGGCGATAACATCCCGATGGTCAGCTTCAGGAAGGTGCGCAAATCATACGGTGCGCTGACCGTTCTGGACGATCTTGATCTGGACGTGAATTCTGGTGAAATGGTGTCGATAATCGGCCCTTCCGGTTCAGGCAAGACAACCGTTCTGCGCATGCTGATGACGCTGGAGGAGATCAACCGCGGCTGCATTTATGTGGACGGCAAGCCGTTGACCCATATGCCGGGCAACGGCGGGCTGGTGCGCGCCAATGCACGCCACCTGCATGAACGCCGCGTCGACATCGGCATGTGTTTCCAGCATTTCAACCTGTTCCCGCATATGACAGCGCTGGAAAACTGCATGGAAGGACCAGTTCAGGTGCTGGGCCTGTCCAAGGCCGAGGCCCGCGACCGCTCAGAGGAACTGCTGGAACTGGTCGGCATGATCGCCAAGAAGGACCAGCACCCGTCGCGCCTGTCCGGCGGGCAACAGCAGCGGGTGGCCATTGCCCGGGCACTGGCGATGCGGCCCAAGGTGATGCTGTTCGACGAGGTTACATCCGCGCTGGACCCCGAAGTTATCGGCGAGGTGACCAATGTTATTCGCGGTCTGGTGTCCGAACACAACCTGACAATGTTGATGGTCACCCACCAGATGGGCTTCGCGCGCGATATCTCGGATCGTGTTTGCTTCTTCTATGGTGGCAAAATTGAAGAGCAGGGGCCGCCAGCTGAACTGTTCGGCAATCCAAAGCGCGAACGCACCCAGCAGTTCTTAAGCGCAGTGCGCGAGGCCGTATGATTGACCTTGGGCCTGCTGCTTTCTACGCACGGGTTTTGATGATGGACCGCCCCCCGACGGCAGATGTGGTCGCGTATACGTCGGCAGAGTTTTTGGATCCAAAAACAGCTTCAAATAAGAGAGAGTTAGGTTCATCTGATTGATTTGATAATGCATCGTGCTGCCTGTGATGCAATCGCCGTGCTTCTAGGGACTTTTGTTTGATCCTTTCTCGCCGTTGTTGACGGGCTTTGTCCCGCCCGAAGTAGACATCGGCCGGAATGGCGATGCGCGGATCAGAAGCATCGCAACAAACCGAGTTGGATAGCTCCAGCACAATGACAAGTGCTGTGCGCTTATGCCATCGCTGCCATCAGGTTCCGGTAATCCTCTTGTTTTGTCATCATGGCCCAGAGGCCATCCGCCACCCCTTGCCCGGCAACACATGCACAGCATGTGTGAGAGGGATGTTTGCCAAGGCAATAGCGGCAAACATCCGCGGCTTTTGGGTCAACAGGCGCTGTAGCAAGCCATTATTCGGGGTTCAAACCACTCGACGGAGCGATAGCACATAGAACTTCTCAGCCGATGAAAACAATATGGCAATCGTCACGAAACCCTTCGTCTCACAATTTGTGCAAGGCCGCAGCGAGCCACAGTGCGGCATGGTTCAAATTGCCCTTTCGATACAACCTGGTTTTCCACATCCTTGCCAATCCCAAAGGACGCGGACCGTCGCGTCCGCTGACAACCAGTGCAAGCTTTCTGTGTGAACCCGGTGTCAGAAGTGCGGAACAGGCCTCTAGCGCCGTGATGTTCTGATCCATCCAGCCGCGATTTGTTCCGCCAAGCATCATGACCAAGCGTCGGAGATTGGAAGCAACAGTGGCATTGGCACCGATCTGATTTATACCGTGTTGGCGGTACAATAACTGTGGCCTGTTGTCGTGGAGAACGGTTCCGCCCGCGCCGGCGATCAGCTGATATAGCCACCAATCATGCACCGAAGGCAGCGGCATGCAGGGTAAGGCGCGCTGAACGAGTTCCAGGGCTGCGCGGTTCAGAACCATTGTGTTACCTCCGGCAAAATTCTGCACAAGCGGGTGCGCGCTACTTCCAACTGCGACTCTTGTTAGAAAACAGCAGTTTATCTAACAAGAGGAAGCGGCATGGGAACCGTTTATTGCCAGCTGAGTGTCACAGAACGACGCAGAATAGAACGCTGGAGGCACGCAAAGGTCCCTGTTGACGAGATGGCGCGTGTTCTCAAGCGCTGCAGATCAACGATTTTCCGAGAGTTGAAGCGGAACCATTTCAGCGACGAGAGCCTGCCAAAATGTGATGGCTATTACGGCGCTGCGGCCCATCAGATGCAGGCAGATCGACGCGCACGACAGCGAAAGTTGATCAAACATCGTGAGTTGAAAGAAGCCATCGAAGGCTGGCTCAAGGCCGGTTAGTCGCCCGAGCAGATCGCGGGGCCGAATGAGACTTGAACGCCTTCTGATCCGGGTGAGCCATGAGACGATCTGCCGTTTCGCATATTCCAAGGACGGCCGCGATGAACTGTTCTTCAGCCACCTCCCTGAACATCTCAAACACCGCAGGCCACGCGGGCACCGGCGGCAAAACCGACCCGCCGCCGCCGACAAGTCGCACCTCGACGAAGTCGTTGTCCCGATAAATAGTGTGAAACACTGGCTCTGGTGGGCTGTCGATGCGAACGGCGACGTACTCGACATTCTCGTGCAGAAGCACCGGAACGCCAAAGCGGCCAAGCGGTTTCTGAGGCGCCTGATTGACCAGTTCGGCACCCCGCGGGTCGTCATCACGGATAAGCTGCGAAGCTATATCAACCCGATCAACACTTTGATGCCCAATGCCGATCACCGGGCACACAACGGCCTGAACAATCGCATCGACCGACTCGAAAGCGCGAAAAACTGATGGGGCGGAAAGGCATCAAAATCGTGGCGTTTCCCAAGCATTTTTCACAATTTGGGGTCAATGCGAGGCTTGCAGACGGATAGGTTCAAAAAAGGGGAGTAATCGGCGCGATCACTATGGTGGCGTACAGCGGTGATACAACAGAAACCTGCCCCGCATTCAAATCAAGCCCAGTAATATAGTGCCATCGGATGTTGAGGTGATTCAGCCAAAGGCTGTCGTCGCGCTGCTGCCGTGCCAGCTGCTCCGGTGCAGTTGTCTGGCTAAATGTGGGAAATGCGGCACAGTCAGACCTGTTGGCTTACTTGCGTTATTGAATCTTTCAAAAACAGAAGCAATTTAGTCCACAACAAGGAGACCGTTGTGACCGAGATCGAAACCGACGAGGAATTCCGCAAGCTCACGCCCGAAATTCAGGCGATGATGGGCGTTTTCGCGCTATATTGGAAACTCAACGAGCAGATCGAACTGATCAACATCGATCCCCAGCTGACCAAATTGGAAGCTCGGATCGTCATCCGGCTGGACGTACCGCGCCGCATGGGTGTCATGGCTAAGCTGATGCTGTCAGCGCCTTCGGCCGTCACCGCAGCGGCGGACAGCCTGGAGGCACATGGCTACCTGAGCCGCAGCCGCGATCCCGAAGATCGCCGCGCCTGGTTGATCCAACTGACCGAAGCCGGATGGGAGCGACGCCTCGAAATGGAACGGCTCGCCGTGAAGATCTTTGAAACTTCGTCCGGGCTTTCAGGCGAAGAGACCCGGATCTTTTCGGAACTCGCCTGCAAGATTTTCGACAACATAATGAGTACCGGGTCACCGGAAGGACTGAAGACATGCGAGTAATACACACCCTCTTTGCCATTCTGGCGGCCAGTGCCCTGCAGGCGGCCCCTGCTCTCGCGCAGGAGGTTCTGAAGCCGGTGAAGCTGCTGACGACCGCCGTTGGTCCGGTTGCGGTTGAACGTCAGTTCTTTGGTCAGGTCAGTGCCAAACAGACCGTGGATCTGGCGTTTCAGGTGTCGGGGCAAATTCTGGAATTCCCGGTGGTCGAGGGCTTCATCGTGCCGCGCGGTGAGTTGATTGCACAGTTGGACCTCGAACAGTTCGACCTGCAGCTGGCGCAGGCCAAATTGCAGCTGGAACAGGCCGAAAGAACGGTTCAGCGCCTGAAAAGATTGCAAGGAACTGTCAGCCAAGTTTCGATCGAAGACGCTGAAACTGCAGCGGGCCTTGCAGTCATTGCCCTGCGGACGGCGGAGTTCAACCTAAAACACGCCACGCTGAAAGCGCCATTCGATGCGTTGATTTCCAGCCGCGAAGTGGCACTCTTCTCGACGGTAAACAGCGGCACGCCCATCGTGCGGATGCATGACATGTCAGAGCTGCACATCGAAGTGGATGTGCCCGAAATCCTGTTCCAGCGCACCGATGGTAATGAAGAGTTCAACATCACCGCCTCCTTCCCTGGCCAACCAGGCGAATACCCCTTGCAGGTCCTTGAATTCGACGCCGAGGCCAGCACGGTAGGCCAAACGTACCGGGTCACCCTGTTGCTGCCGCCCCCCGATGGGTTCGACGTTTTCCCCGGCGCCTCGGCCACGGTACGGGTCGCCATCGAAACCGGCAGAGAACAGATCGAACTGCCCGCCACAGCGCTTGTCCCCAACCCAAGCGGCGACATTGGCGTCATGATCTTTTCTCCGGTCGGTGCGGACGAAGGCACCGTTACATGGGTTGCCGTTGACGTGACCCCCACCCAGCACGGCACCTTTCGGGTCACCGACGGTCTGGAGGGTGAACAGGAGGTCGTTCTAACTGGTGGTAGCCGTCTCAACAGCGGCCAAGCGGTACGCCGTTTCACCGGCTTCGCGAACTGAGGCCGGCATCATGGATATTGCACGCGCGTCGATCGAAAAACCGATCTACACTTGGCTGATCATGCTGATCGCCCTTTTTGGTGGTATCTGGGGGTTCCTCTCACTGGGCCGCCTCGAAGACCCTGCCTTCACCATCAAACAGGCGGTGATCTCAACCCAATATCCCGGTGCCACGGCCGAACAAGTGGCACTCGAAGTCTCCGAGCCACTGGAATCGGCGATCCAGAAAATGGGAGAGGTGAAGGAAATCACCTCGATCAACCGTCCCGGTCATTCGCTGATCGAAGTGGAAATGAAATCCACCTTTGACGGGGATGCGCTGCCGGACATATGGACCAAACTGCGCGCCCGCATTCGCGACGCCGCGGGCCAGCTGCCCGAGGGGGTCAGCCAGCCGCATGTGAATGACAGCTTTGGCGACGTCTTTGGCCTGTTCTATGCGGTTACCGCAGAAGGTTTCAGCGACAGCGAAAAACATGATCTTGCCACGTTCCTGCGACGCGAGCTGCTAACAGTGGAAGGGGTGGCAGATGTCGACGTCTCCGGCCTCCCGGAAGAGGCCGTTTTTGTCGAACCAGATCTGGCAATTTCCATCAACCAGAATGTTCCGATCACCTCTATTGCGGCGGCGATTGCCAACTCCAACCTTGTGCGTCCGGCGGGGCGACTGGATGCCGGGCCAATGGATACCATACTGACCGCACCTGCCGGATCTGACACTGTCAGTGAAATTGCCGGCCTGTCGGTTGGTTCCGGTGGTGAGGTGATCAACGTCATCGACATGGCCCGCGTCTATCGCGCACGGGTTGATGATCCTGACGTTCTTATCCGCTTTAATGGAACCGAGGCTTTCACGCTGGGCGTGGCCGGGCTTGCAGATGAAAACATCGTTGAAGTCGGCCATGCCGTGGATGCTAAACTGGCCGAACTCGGGTCTCAGATCCCCTATGGGGTCGCGCTGCAGCCGATTTACCAGCAGCATCTGGTGGTGGAAAAAGCGTCAAACGATTTTCTGGCGAACCTGGCCATGTCGGTCAGTATCGTGGTTGCGGTGCTGGCGCTGTTCATGGGCTGGCGGGCTGCTGTGGTGGTTGGCACAACATTGCTACTGACCGTGGTCGGCACCGTGATGTTCATGAACTTCTTCTCGATCGAAATGGAACGGATTTCGCTGGGCGCCCTGATCATCGCCATGGGTATGTTGGTGGACAACGCTATCGTGGTCGCCGAGGGCATGCAGATCTCAATGCTGCGCGGCAAAACCTCGCGCGATGCGGCGGGTGAGGCCGCCTCGAAGACACAGATCCCACTGCTGGGGGCCACGGTCATTGGCATTATGGCTTTTGCAGGCATCGGTCTCAGCCCGGATGCGACGGGCGAGTTTCTGTTTTCGCTCTTTGCGGTAATAGCGATTTCCCTGCTGCTCAGCTGGCTGCTGGCGCTCACCGCAACACCGCTTCTCGGGCATTACTTCTTTAAGCAGGGCAAGGCAGGTGCCGGCGGAGGGTCTTATAACGGACTGATTTTCCGCGCTTATGGCGGGCTGCTGAAACTGGCGCTGAAACTGCGCTGGCTAGTGGTGGTTGGTCTCATTGGTGTGACGGTTGCGTGTTTTGCTGGCTTCGGGCTGATGAAGCAGCAGTTCTTCCCAAATTCGAACACGCCACTGTTCTTCGTTCATTACAAGCTGCCGCAGGGCACCAATATTGCGACCACTGCGGAACATCTGGGTATTGTCGAAGACTGGCTGGCGACGCGTGAAGATGTTGTGTCTGTCGCCACCTTTGCCGGTCAGGGTGCCACGCGGTTCATGCTGACCTATTCAGCTGAAAAGGCCAACCCAAGCTATGGCCATATGATCATTCGCACCGAAACCATCGACGATATTCCGGCACTGCAGGCTGATCTGGAAGCCTTTGGTCAGGCCCGCTTCCCGGAAGGTGAGTTTCGCACAAAACGGTTGGTCTTTGGCCCCGGCGGTGGCGATCCGATCCAGGTGCGCTTCTCTGGTCCTGACCCAAAGGTGCTGCGCCAGCTGGGTGACGAGGCGGCAAGACGTCTGGTCGAGATTTCCCCCAATGTGCTGGCGCTGCGGCACGATTGGCGTGAACAGGAGTTGGTGCTAAAGCCAATCTACGCCACCGAACGGGCCCAGACTGCTGGCGTCAACCGCGAGGATATTGCTGATACGCTGATGTTCTCGACCGATGGTGTCACCGCCGGAGTCTTTCGTGAGCGCGACCGCCTGATCCCGATCGTCCTGCGTCGGGACCGCGCCGATGCCTACAACCTGATGGATCAGATCGTCTTTTCACAATCCTCAGGCCTGCCTTTGCCACTGGAGCAGATGATCGATGGCGTCGCCGCAGAAGTGCAGAACACCCTTGTTCACCGACGCGACAGGGTGCCGACACTCACCGTGGGGGCCGATATTCCCCCCGACATGACGGCCGACAGTGTGATGGCCGAGATCGCCCATCTGGCTGATGAGATGGTCATTCCCACCGGATACAAAATGGAATGGGGCGGCGAGCTGGAAGATTCAGCCGAAGCACAGGAAAGCTTGGGCAAACAACTGCCGTTGTCCTTGCTGATCATGGTGTTGATTTCCGTCCTGCTGTTCAACGCATTGCGCCAGCCGATCATCATTTGGCTCTTAGTGCCAATGTCGGTAAACGGCGTGGTCATCGGCCTGTTGGGCACCGGACTTCCCTTCACCTTTACTGCCTTGCTGGGCCTGCTCAGCCTGTCGGGCATGCTGATCAAAAACGGCATCGTGCTGGTCGAAGAGATTGATCTGGTGCGGGCCGAAGGAAAACCGCTGCGCGAAGCCATCGTCGAAGCCTCTGTGTCGCGTCTGAGGCCGGTGATGCTGGCTGCCGTGACCACGGTGTTGGGCATGTTGCCGTTGTTGGGTGACGCCTTCTTCGTCTCCATGGCGGTTACGATCATGGGGGGGCTGACCTTTGCCACCGTCCTGACGCTGGTGGCGGCACCGGTCTTCTATCTGATCTTTTTCGGTCGTGAAGAGCGCCGCCGTCTGGCTGCACAGGGCGCTTAATAAACGGCGGGCCGGATTGTTTCCGGCCCGTCAGCAGGCACATCCGAGGCATCAGGAATGTATCACCGTCGGACCTTTGGCGCGGCATTCAAATCTTCATCACCAAGTCCTTCGACCCATCGGGACGCCAGATCCCGTGCGGCCTGCTCATCACCATGGTGCAAAATTTCCGCGCGGGTGCGCACACCAAAGTAGCTGCGCGCCGGTGTGTGTCCGCCCGGAAACTGGTTCAGACAATCGCCCCGCTGCCAACCGCCAAGTGCGGCATCCAGCCCAGCATTATTCCCGATCCGCAGTTGGCACAGCGCAGTGCCCAGTTTTGCGGCTTCGGCTTGCGTGGCATGCTCCATCGTTGCGTTGGACCACCCGTAAGCAGTCGTCGGTGTCATCGCTGCCTCTTCGCCCAAACATCAGGACTGGGTTCCATAAACCGGCGCAGCAGAGGCCAGCAGAACCCGCCCGCCGGATCCGGCGGCACGAAGGGCAGCAAGGCCCAACAGCCGATTGTCACCCAGATTTGCACTGCGACCGGGCACGCTGCCTGCGGGCGGCGGGTTTGCCACAGAACATCCGTTCGGTCGCCCCAGACATGGCGCAGCACCTGTCCGATCCGGCCCCTGGGGCCCCCAATACCAGAGCTGAAGCAGTCAGCATCGCAAATGCCTAAAATCGCACATGCCTAAAGTTGTGCAGGTCGTTGATTGGTAGCGGCTCAACCCCGATCACGCAAAGGCATTATACTCCGCTACGATATTACGACTTGGGCAGTGCATAGGCATATTGACGAACGAGTTCGGCAAAGCGCAGCGCGTAGTCCGGTGGTGAAGGTCGTTGACGTAGCAGCAAATGTACCTGCCGTTCGGCCACAAGCCCAGACACTGGCCGAAACGGCAATCCAACGGGGTCTAGTTCTGCGACCCGGCGGGGCAGTACCGTGACCCAACCGCCGGAGCGCACCAGGGCCATTAGCGTCAATGTGTTCTGAGCCGAGGCCGCCGCACTGCCCACCAGCGCCTGCGCCGCCTCTCCTTCCAGCTGACGGCACAGATCATTGCTCAGGAAGCCGACCTTGCAGACCTCTTCTACACTTGGATCTGCAGCCTGTTTTGCCAGGGGATGATTGGGGGCGCAGATCAACCCGAAGGGATCACTAAACAGAAGCTCTTGATCGGCATCCCGCACGCCATGTGGAACCGAGGCCACGCCGATATCCACACGACCGCGCGCCAGCGCATCTATCACCGCCAGCGAATCCGCGTCGCGCAGCTCGACCTTAACCGATGGGAACTCCGCCTGAAACTGGCGCAGAACGGCCGGAAATATGAGCGCCGCCACTGAGGGCACCGCCGCTGCGCGGACTAGGCCTTGCGGCGCCTGTGCACAGGTCTCAATGGATCGGATTGTTCCATCGAACTGTTTCAGCTCGTCCTGCGCCAGTTCCAGCACCTGCACACCCAGCGGGGTCAGCCGGTTCTTGCGGTCGCTTTCGAACAGGCGCTGGCCCAGATGGTCTTCCAGTGACTTCAAAACCATTGAAATCGCCGAGGGCGTACGCCCCAGACGCTGGGCCGCTTCGGCCAGATTGCCGGTCTGCGCCACGGTGCTAAAGGCGCGCAGCATTTCGATCTTGATAGCCAACTTCAATCTTCCTGAAATTTCATTAAGCGGTTTGAATTTGACTGACATGAGGGGCGGAGTCCATGCTTGTTCAAATTTTATTAAGGGGCTCCCGATGACCGAGACCAAGCTGAACCTGATCGCTGGCGAATGGATGACTGGCGAAAGCGAGATCGAAAACCGCAACCCGTCTGACCTGAGCGATCTGATCGGTATGTTCGCACAGGCCAGCGCCGATCAGCTGGATGCAACGCTGGAGCAGGCGCAGCGCGCACAGGCCGAATGGGCCGCCTACGGCATCGAACGCAAACAGGCCGTGCTGATGAACATTGGCAACGAGTTGATGGAGCGCGCCGAGGAGCTGGGCACGCTTCTGGCCCGCGAAGAAGGCAAGCCCTTTGCAGAAGGCAAGGGAGAGGTCTACCGCGCTGGTCAGTTCTTCACCTACTATGCTGCCGAAACCCTGCGCCAGATCGGCGAAAACGCCGATTCCGTGCGCCCCGATATCGAGATCGATGTGCGCCGCGAAGCGGTGGGCGTTGTTGCGATCATCAGCCCTTGGAACTTCCCCACGGCGACCGCCTCGTGGAAAATCGCGCCGGCGCTCTGCTACGGAAACGCGGTGGTCTGGAAGCCTGCCAACATCACCCCGGCCTCCGCCGTGGCACTGACCGAGATCATCAACCGTCAGGACATTCCCAAGGGTCTGTTCTCTCTGGTCATGGGGTCGGGCCGTTCGATCGGCCAGCGTCTGGTCGAGAGCCCGAAGGTCAACGCGATCTCCTTCACCGGTTCCGTTCCCGTCGGCAAAGGTATCGCCGCGGCCGCCATCCAGAACCTGACCAAGGTGCAGATGGAGATGGGTTCCAAGAACGCGCTGGCGGTGATGGATGATGCGGATATCGATCTGGCCGTGACCCTGGCTGTGGGTGGTGCCTTTGGCAGCACCGGTCAGAAATGCACCGCCTCCTCGCGTCTGGTCGTACATGCCGGGGTGCATGACGCCTTTGTCGAAAAACTGCTGGTCGCGACGCAAGGAATGAATGTCGGCCACGCGCTGGAAGCAGGCACGCAGATGGGTCCGGTGGTCAGCCAGCAGCAGCTGGACGAAAACCTTGCTTACGTGGATCTGGGCCAGTCCGAAGGGGCCGAGCTGGCCTGTGGCGGCAAGCGTCTGGAGATGCCGCATGAAGGTTTCTACATGTCGCCGGGCGTGTTCCTGAACACCACCAACGATATGCGCATCAACCGCGAGGAAATGTTCGCGCCGCTGACATCCGTGATCAAGGTCGGCAGCTACGACGAGGCGCTGAGCGTGGTGAATGACACAAACTTCGGCCTGACCTCGGGCATCGTCACCCAGTCGCTGGCCCGCGCCACCCACTTCCGCCGCAATGCGCGCACCGGTGTTGTCACCGTCAACCTGCCCACCGCAGGCACCGACTACCACGTGCCGTTTGGCGGGCGCGGCGACAGCTCTTACGGGCCACGTGAACAGGGCAAGGCAGCAGCCGAGTTCTACACCACCGTCAAGACCGCCTACATCAGCGCAGGAAAGCCTCTCTGATGCTGATCGACGGGCTGCAATATGTGAATTGGTCGGAAAAGGTCTTCCGCCAGCTGCGCGAGGGGGGCGTGGATGCGATCCACGTCACCATCGCCTACCACGAGAGTTTTCGTGAAACGGTTCTGAACTTTGAAAAGTGGAACCGCTGGTTCGAGCAATACCCGGACCTGATCATGAAGGGCCAGTGGGCCAGCGACATTGATGTGGCCCGCGAAACAGGCCGCACCGCCGTGTTCTTTGGGTTCCAGAACCCCTCGCCGATGGAAGATGACATCGGGTTGATCGAGATTCTGCACACGCTCGGCGCCCGTTTCATGCAGCTCACCTATAACAACCAGTCGCTGCTGGCGACGGGCTGCTATGAGGACTACGACAGCGGCATCACCCGGATGGGCAAACAGGTCATCAAAGAGATGAACCGTGTAGGTCTGGTGGTGGACATGAGCCATTCCGGCGATCGCTCGACGATTGAAGCGGCAGAGATTTCTCAGCGCCCGATCGCGATCACCCATGCCAACACCCACGAATGGTCCCCTGCCTTGCGGAACAAGAAAGACGACGTGATCCGCGCGGTGACCGGCCATGGCGGCATGCTGGGCTTTTCGGTCTACCCGCATCACCTGAAAAATAAATCCGACTGCACGCTGGAAAGCTTCTGCGAAATGATCGCCCGTGCTGCCGAGAAATACGGTCCCGAACACCTCGGGATCGGAACCGATCTTTGCCAGGATCAACCCGACAGCATCGTTGAATGGATGCGCGTCGGCCGCTGGACCAAGGAGATCGACTATGGAGAAGGGTCAGCAAGCGACGCGGGTTTCCCCGCAATGCCCAGCTGGTTCAACGACAACCGTGACTTCGGAAACATCCGCTCAGGCCTGTGCGCGACAGGCCTGAGCACCTCTGAGGTGGACGGGATAATGGGCGGAAACTGGTACCGGTTTTTCGCCGAAAACTTTGTTCCAAAAGGATAGGATATGGAAACTAACGCGCAGACAACAATCTCCCGGCGTGATCCCGCGCTGGTGATGCGTCTCAGCCGTCTCGGCTCTTTGCATCAATGCCGCCTCAGCTTTATGCGGACTTTGACCCGCAGGCTGGCGCGCGAGAATTGGAGCTTTGCGCGTCCCTTCTTCGATATTGACGAGAAGGGTGTGGGCCATGCGGTCTATTCCGCCACTGGCCCCGACCATACCTATTCGCTGGTGGCCTTTGCCCATGATCTGCCGCCGGAAATGCGGTCGGACCGGGTGATTGCCACTGCCTGGGATGCTACATTCACCCTGTTTGACGGGGTGCCCACGGCTGACGATATCGCCCGTCTTTCCAAAAATGTTCCCCATCAGGAAGCGGGGCGCGTCAATGACAAATCCCTGTCCGTATCGCGCGCCAACCGCTCGGTGCGCCTGTGGGAACATATGGTCGATGCGCTGTCGCATGGCCGCCAGCCCGAGGCTGAAACCGTGGCCTCGGTCGGTTATCTGATGCGCACCACCGCCGTTTACGGATCCGGCAAACTGGGCGCGGCGGATTATGAAAAGATCGCCTGCCGGCCGGAAATGTCGGCGCCCTTCCAGGCGGAAATGCTGTCGGTCTTCCTGACCCGCGCCTTTGTCACCGATCTGGTGAACCACATGGCCCGTGCCCGTGGCGGCGATCAGGCGGTTGAGCTGGACCACGAAACCGCGCTCAGCCTTGGCATCGGCAATTCCACAGGTCTGGGCATGGCTCCTTTCATCATCAATCACCCGGTTCTGTTCAACAACTGGACCGAGGCGCGCGAAGAAGCCATCGCCCGCGTGCGTAGCCTGCCGAGCGCCACAACAGAAGAGGCCGCAACTTTCCTCAGCCTGTTTGACCGCTCCAAACTGTCGGTTGAGGCATGGCACTCCAACCACCCGGTGCAGATCGAAAAACTCTCCGGTCTGGCGGCGGATCTGGACAAGATCACGGCCCATCTGAACCATGTGGACCTGACCCGCGATCACCCGTGGAACAGTCTCTACACCTGGGCCGAAGGCGCACTGAGCGAAGAAGGTCAGGAAATGATCGCCTCGCTGATTCTGGAGCCTTATGGCCATCTGGTTGATGAACTGGCGTCCTCAATGGCGGATGGTCGCCCCGAAGCCTTCCGCATTGATGGCGCGATGCCTGTTGGCACGGTGCGCGCGCTGATCGAGACCGCCTTTGGCTGGACCATCGACACCAACTGGCAGGCAAAAGAGAACTGCGCCCGTGCCTGGTATGTGTCCGAGGAAAAGCTGGAACCGCGTCTGGGTGAACGGTTTGAAGAACCCATTGCCGATTATGAACAACCGCTGGCTCCGGCCCGTGACGCTGCCGCCGCCCATGCCGCACTGGCCAAGTGGGACGCTGATCTGCCGGTTGCTGAATTCCTGCTGAAACAGCCCGAGCACCGCCACACTGTGCGCCGTGTTCAGATCTGTGCGGATGCGCCCTACAGCGAGGTTCAGGACAATACCATCAGCGCAACCGTGCTGCCGATCGACATGCTGCGCTACAAGCTGGCGGTCTTTGGTGCCACGCATTTTGACCCGCGGTCTGACCGTTGGGTGCGGATCAGCATGTTCGGCAATGCGCCCTACCCCGCCGATCTGAATGAGGAAAACGCCGACCTGTGGGTCTATCCGACTGCGGAGGAAGCGAAATGAGCTTTGCCCTGAACGAAATCGAAGCAACCGCAAAACGCGCCACACGCGGCGCTGGCCGTGACTGGGGCATTGCAGAAGAGGCCGCCAAGGCGACCCGCTGGCTCTGTTCCCAAGGCATCGATGGCGCGGCGGTTCTGGCGGCCGTGCTGAACCAGAACGACGGCAAAGCCGCCGCAGATCTGCGCCCACAGAGCCTGCAAGGCGACTGGCAAGCAGCAAGCGGTGCCCTGTGCCCATTGCAGACCGGCGCTTCGCTGTCGGATTGCGCGGCGCGGCTGACTGCTGGCCGCATCACCCTGCAATCCGTCTCTAACCCGGCGATGCTGCTGCCTTTTGCAGCGGCAGCGGCGGCCCAGCTGGGCCAATGCGTGACGCTGGAATGGGAAGGCTGCGCCGCCGTTACTGATGGTGCATCGCTCTGCATCAGCGGTGACGCGCTACTGGTGGCTGAGACCTCAGGCGTCTCTGCCAGCCTTGGCGGCACGCTGGATGAGCAAGCGGCAAAAGCCACCCGTGCGACAGCCGACACTGCGGCTTGGGAGAGCCTCAACAGCTTTGCCCACCGCACCTTTGCGCCCGCCACCGAAGCCTCGCGTATTGCGGGCGCCGGGGCCGGGCTTTCCGATAACGACTAACACCGGGAAATATACATGACCGAAACCCGCACGCTCACTCTGGCCGAGATCGAAGATATTGCTTTCCGCGCATTGGTCGCGGCCGGCACCTCGGAGGCCAACGCCCGGCCTCTGGCCGCTGCCACCGCCGCAACCGAGGCGGATGGTGTGGCCTCTCACGGGCTGGCCTATATCCCGATCTATGCTGAGCATGTGAAGTGCGGCAAGGTTGACGGCAAGGCTGAACCACTTCTCAGCCAGCCGCGCCCCGGCGTGATCTGCGCCGATGCGGCCACGGGCTTTGCCCATGCGGCCATCGATGCCGGCTTTGAACAGCTGATCCCGCTGGCAAGACAACAGGGGGTGGCCGCATTGGCCATTCGCAACAGCTATAACTGCGGCGTGTTGGGCATCCATACCGCGCGTCTGGCTGAGGCAGGTCTGCTGGCCATCGGCTTCACCAATGCGCCGGCCTCGATCGCGCCATCCGGCGGCGCCAAGCCCGTCGTTGGCACCAATCCGTTTTCCATCGCCGCCCCCGGCGCTGATGGGCAACCTGAGATTCTGATCGACCAAAGCGCCAGCACCATCGCCAAATCCGAAGTGATGAAACACGCCCGCGAAGGCAAGGCGATCCCGGAAGGTTGGGCGCTGGACGCCGATGGAAATCCGACAACCGACCCTAACGTGGGCCTCAAAGGATCGATGGCACCTTCGGGTGGCTACAAGGGCGTGGGCATCGCCCTGCTGACCGAGATGATGGCCGCTGCCATGACCGGCGCGACCTTGGGCACCGAGGCATCGCCCTTCTCCGGCACTGCCGGCGGGCCGCCCAAGACTGGCCAGTTCTTCCTGGCAATCGATCCGGGCGCAACGTCGGGCGGCGATTTCGCGGCCCGGATCGAAGCGCTGGCCACATCGATCCGCGAACAGGACGGTGCACGCCTGCCCGGCGACGGGCGCAAGGCAAAACGTGCCGCAGCATTGAAAGAAGGAGTCGCAGTCAATGCGGCCACGCTCGACCGGATCCAGGCCATAACCGGCTAATATTCGCGTTGAGACACAGAGTAACCGGGGACGACAACGCCCCCGGACCGATCCTTGCGGCCTGCCGCAGGGGTTAAAGGGATAAACCGTGCGAACAGGGAGGGGACATCATGTCATCCAAAGCACCATTTACGGAGTTGGATATTAAAACATCCGATTCTGGTTTTTACGAAGGTTACAGCGTACCGATTGCGTTGCTCAGCAAAGGCGTCATGGCCGCACTGGTGATCTGGGCGCTGGTCTGGCCGGCCAACGCCAATGGCGTGTTGGGCAGCCTGAACTGGCAGATCTTGGGCGACTTCAACGCCTTCTACATTGTCATCACCGGCTTCTTTGCCTTCTTCCTGTTTGTGCTGGCAGCCCTGCCGCAGACCGGCAAGATCAAGATGGGCCAGCCCGGCGTAAAGCCGGAGTTCTCCAACTTCTCCTGGTTCTCGATGATGTTCGGCGCCGGTCTGGGTGTCGGCCTGATGGTTTTTGCTACGGCGGAACCGCTGGGTCTCTGGGGCTCCAACCCTGTTGTTGTGTCGGGCGAAGTTGCAGGCAACACGCCTGAATCGGTTCAGTCCGGCTTCCGCTACACATTCGCGCATTATGGCATCCATGCCTGGGCGATCTATGTGGTGACCGGCCTGTCGCTGGCCTATTACGCCTATACACGCGACATGCCGCTGACCATCCGGTCTGCGCTGACGCCGTTGTTCGGCAAATATATCAACGGCTTCCTTGGTCACATCGTCGACGTTCTGGGCATCGTTGCAACCATTCTGGGTGTATCCGTGACCATCGGATTTGGTGTCAGCCAGTTTGTCGACGGCGTCTATGCCATCACCGGCATGGAGTGGATCATGGACATGACCGGCGACGCGCCTGTTCCCGGCACCGTTGGTCTGATCACCGGTCTGGTCATCATCATGGGCCTGTCGATCGTCTCGGCTGTGACCGGTGTTGATAAGGGCGTTAAGATCCTGTCGAACCTGAACCTGGTTCTGTCGGTGATCCTGCTGCTGACCTTTGTTGTCTTCGGTTCGTTTATGTTCGCCATGACCACCTATGCAACCGCATTGGTCGACTACATCCTGCACTTTGTTCAGCTCAGCTTTGGCGCATGGACCCCACAGGATCCGGCCGCCTTTGCCGCAGCCCTGCCGGAAGCAGCAAAACCGCTGGCAGATGACCTGATCGGTGGCGCAACCAACGCCTGGGGCTCTTTCGATGGCTTCAAAGGTGGCCTGGAAGGCGCAGCTGCTGAACTGGACGAGGCCACACTGGCCGCTGTCTATGACGCAGGTAACGCAGGCCGTCAGTTTGGCTGGCAGGCTGGCTGGACCACATTCTACTGGGCCTGGTGGATTGCATTCTCGCCCTTCGTTGGTCTGTTCCTAGCGCGTATCTCCAAAGGCCGCACCATCCGTGAGTTCATCATCGGTTGTGTGTTTGCCCCGACTGCTGTCTGCTTTGCCTGGATGACTATCCTCGGCGCGACCGCGATTGACTTGGAGATCGCAGGTGTGGCCGAAGGCGCCATCATCGGTGCCTCTCAGTCGGCGAAACTCTTCGTGACGCTTGAGCACATCATCTCTGGTCCGTTCCTGTCGCTGATTACTGTGATGTGTGTGGTGCTAGTGCTGACCTTCCTGGTCACCTCGGCAGACTCCGGCATTCTGGTGATGAACACCATCATGTCCGGTGGTGAAACACAGGCAGGCGTCAAACACCGCATCGTCTGGGGCATCATCCTGACGCTGGTGATGGGCACCCTGCTGATTGCCGGTAAAACCAACGGAGGCGCAGATCCGATGGAAGCGCTGAAAAGCGCGATGATCATCGGCGCCCTGCCCTTTACCATTGTCATGGGTCTGATGTGTTTGTCGCTGATCAAAGCGCTGTTCAACGACAACAAGCGCAGCCAGACAGCGGCAGCGGCAGCTCCGGCGGAATAAGCGCCAAACACTGAAAAGGATGCACTTTGTGGCATCCCGTACTAAGGGCACCCTTTGCGGTGCCCTTTTTCATTTTCGCCGTCGTCTCAGGTTTCACGAGTGCGCGGCCTGCAAAAACATTTGTTTAGGAGGTGTTTTATGCAACAATTGCATATAACAGGGGATCCAGCCGCCAATAGGGTGGTTTTCCACGATAGACTTCGGGGCCAGGCAAATGATTGGCGGGTTCCGGCACAAGAAATTTTGACCAGCTCGAGGCAACAGTGCCAATAACTGCCCTTCTGACGATCTTCCTTCTCATTCCTCTGCTCCTTTTATTCAATGCCGCCGGGCATCTGGACCCAAAGCTGTTTGGCGGGCTCAGCGCCGGCACCGGTGCCTATTGCCTGATGAGCATGAACCTGATCCTCGCCGCCCGCCCCGCACTGCTGGAACGCTGGCTTGGCGGGTTGGATAAACTCTACTGGGTGCACAAATGGACCGGCGCAGGCGCGATCCTTCTGGTGCTGCTGCACGAACAGGTCGATCTTGAGGTCAAGGGACAGGGTGCCTCCAGCGGTATCTCCGAACTGGCCGCCGATGCCGCCGAGCTGATCTTTTGGCCACTGGTCATTCTCGGGCTCGCCAGTCTGTTGAAACGCCTGCCACGCCTGTCCTTTGAAATCCCCTATGCCTGGTGGCGGCTCAGCCACCGCGCCATGGGGCCGATCTTTGCGATTGCGGTCTTCCACCAGTTCTTCATCAAACTGCCCTTCGACAATTCCGCGATGATTTCGGCCTATCTGACATGGATGGGCGTGGCTGCATTGGCGGCCTTTGTCTGGACCCAGGCCGCGCCTTATCTGCAGCGTCGTGCCTATAGCGTCACCTCGGTTACCCGTGCGGATGCGGCCACCATTGTCCGCCTCAAGGCCGAGGGGAAACCGCTCAAACGCCGACCGGGCCAGTTCGCGATGCTGTCCTTCGCCCGCAAAGGGCTGGGCGAACCGCACCCCTTTACCCTGTCGTCAGATGCGGCGGGCGAAGAGGTTGAGTTTTCGATCAAACCGGCCGGTGATTTCACCCAGCGACTGCGCGACACGGTTCAGGAGGGCGACCGCGCCTGGCTGCAAGGCTCTTACGGGCGCTTTTCGGGCGCCAAGCCGGGGCAGCGGCAGGTCTGGCTGGCCGGTGGCATCGGGATCACTCCGTTTCTGGCACTGGCGGATGGGCTGAAACCCGATGACAGCGCCGATATCGATCTTGTCTATTGTGTCCGCGACCGCAGCGAAGCCGTAGGGCTGACCCGGCTCGAGGCCGCCGCGGCCCGTGTGCCCGGCCTGCGGTTACATCTGCATATCTCGGCCGATGAGGGCCGTCTGGACGCCGAAAAACTGGCAGCCAAGGTCGATCCCGCAGGCGCCAGCCTGTGGTTCTGCGGCCCCGCCGCGCTGCGCAAATCCATTACCAAGGGGCTGTCGTCGATCGGCAAATCCCCGAAATCCGTTCACTTCGAAAGGTTTGAATTCCGATGATCCGATCCGCCGCAGGCCTCGCCGCCACGCTGGTCCTTTTGCTGCCGCAAACTGGTACCGCCGAAGCCCCGACCGCTGTTAGCGCCCCTTTCGAATCCGGTGCCTTTGCAGATTACCAACCAAACACCAAAAACGGCGAAGTGGTTTTCAACGCCGCTGGCTGCGCCTATTGCCATGCCGTGGAGGGCGACACTGAAATCCTCGCCGGCGGGCGGGAAATCAAGACCAAATTCGGTGCGATCTACACGCCCAACATCACCGCCGATCCGGATCATGGCATCGGCAACTGGAGCAACGCGACCTTTCTGAACGCGATCCTGCTGGGTCAGAAACCGAATGGGGATGACTATTACGGCGCGGTTTTCCCTTTTGCCGCCTATGCTTATATGACGCCCGAAGACGCGCTGGACCTGCGCGACTATATGGCCTCCTTGCCGACCTCCGATGCAGTGTCCAAAGCCCATGAGGTGAATTTCGCCAATGCCATGGTTCTGGGCCGCTGGACAGAAGAGCCGGTGGCGCTGTCTGCCGCAGAGGGTGCGCAGATGCAGCGCGGCCAGTATCTGACCGAGGCGCTTGGCCACTGCGGCGAATGCCACACGCCGCGGCTGACCGGGCTTGGCTTCAAATATCAGCGTGACGAGTCACAGGCCTATATGGGCGAAAGCGGCATTCTGGGCGGCTATGCCCCCAATATTTCCGCCGCCAATCTGACCGCCTTTGCACCCGAAGCCTTTGTCACCGGCACCCTGCGCGAAGGCAAAAAGCTGAACGGCAAGCCGATGACCGACCCGCGGATGCGCCATATCTCGGACCGGATGGGGCAATTGCCGATCGAAGACCGCGCCGCGATCTATGCCTATCTCACCGGCACACCGCTGGACGCCGCGACCCTGCCCAAGGAAGAGCCACGCGGCGATACCGTCGCACCTGTTGTTGAGGCTGTAGTTGTCGAAGACAGAACCGGCGCCGAGGCGCTGGTCGCCCGCGTCAACGCCTATTGCGAAGCACAGGAAGTAGACACCGCCGCACTGGCCAATGCCAAAGTGCCGGGGTCTGTTGGATCTGATCCGGCACTGGCCGCCGAAGTGGATGCGCTGGTGGAAACCCATTGCCGCAACTGCCACGGGCCGGGACAGACCAACCAGAGGTCTTTCTTCACCGGTGATCTGGATTACATCGCCCGCGATCCCTCCAATGTGATCAGCGGCGATCCTTCGGCTTCACCGCTTTATGAATCGGTGGCCTCCAACCGGATGCCCATCGGCTCCAAGATCACCCCGGAAGAATTGCAGACAATCGGCCGCTGGATCACCGAGCTGAAAACCGCGCCCGTGGCCGCGGCCCCGGTGGTCGAACCGGTTGTGGCCAGCGCCGCGGCGATCCTGCCACGGTTTGCCGGCGGCACCTTTGAAGAACAGGTGCTTGCCGCCTCGCGCGATATGTCCGAAATCCCGGAACAGGACCGCCGCTTCATCCGCTACTTCAGCTTCGCCTCCATCCCACTGCCGCCGATTGACTGCGCCGAGGAAGGCGCGCTGCGCAATCCGATGACCTATCTGCACGCCGGGATGAACAAATTCATCAACTCGGTGTCGCGCGGGCATAATCTGGCGCCAATCGAACCGGTGGCCGGCACCGATGGTGCGCTGGTGCGCATTGACATGCGCAACTACGGCTGGAGCGCCGATGACTGGCAGGCGCTGACCACCGCCGCCTATACCGAAGGCGCCGCCGAGGCTGGCTGGGATCCTGCTGCCTGGGCCGAACTGGCCGCTGTCTACCCCTATGCGGTGGCCCCCGAGGCACAGCCCTTGCTGGCCAGTGTTGCCGGCATGACTGGCGCATCGGTGCCGGTGCTGCGGGCGGAGTGGTTTGTCCGCCACGCCTCTGAATCGCCCTATTACGATATGCTGCTGCGCCTGCCCGCCGATATCCGCGTGCTGGAAACCCGCATGGGCGTGAACGTCGAAGAAGCGATCCGCGCGGGCGACGTGCTGCGCACCGGTTTCACCGGTGGCACCTCCGGCGTATCCGATCACAACCGGATGCTGGAACGCCACTCGCTGCCGCGTGGTGGCTATTACTGGAAATCCTATGATTTCGCCGGCTCTGACGGTGCGCAGTCGCTGATCCAACACCCGGATGGTCCCGGCCTGCTGAGCGGCCTGTCCTCCGGCACCGAGGGCTTTGAACATGACGGCGGCGAGATGATCTTCTCGCTCGCCAATGGGATGCAGGGCTATTACCTGTCCACCCACGAAGGGGAGCGTCTGACCGTTGGCCCCACTTCCATCGTGTCCTTCCGGACCAAGCCGATCGGCAAAGGGGTTGAGATCGTCAACGCGCGCTCGTGTTTTGACTGCCATTCCAACGGCATCATCGCCAAACGCGACCAGCTGCGCCCCTTCATCGAATCCTCGGGCCAGTTCTCACTGCCACAGCGCGATGCGCTGCTGGCCATGTACCGCCCGCAAGAAGAGGTCGACGCCGCCTATCGCGGTGATGCAGCGCAGTTCACCGCTGCACTGGACACCTTGGGCGCCACCGAAGCCAGCCCTGATGGACGCCCGGTGTCGATCCGCGCCCCCGAAAGCACCGGCGGCGGTGAGATCGTCACCTATCTGGCCGATCTCTACTTTGAAAACCTCACCGATGAGGATGTCGCGCGCGAATTCTTCATGGATCCGGCGGCCCTGCGCGAGCGGGTCAAAGGCATCGCTGATCCCAGCCTGCGTCTGCTGGCGGAAACCTGGGTGCAGCGGCTGGACCGCGATCTGTTTGTGACCCGCGCCGAAATGGAGGAGCACTGGCAGGCCCTGCTGCCGCGCCTCACCCGACTGACGGCAATGCAAAGCCAGGTGCCCCACGCGGCCCCGGCGGCGCAGGATCTGACCGCCGCCCTGACCCAGGGCGAAACCTATGGGCAGCAGGCCTTTGTGCCCGCCAATAACGCCCATCTGGCGGAACCGGTTCAAACCTATGTCGCAGGCGAAGGGCTGACCCTGTCCCTGTCGGTGCCAGCGGTGAACACCCGCGTCGGCGATCTGCTGGCCTTTGATGTCTCGGCCAACCGCCGCTGCGAACTGCAGATCCTCTATGTTGAAGAAGGCAATGTTGTCGAAGAACTGCCGCAGGCCGTTCTGGGCGCAGCCTTCCTTGAGGCGGGTGAGCAGCGTCGCATCCCGGATCCGAAATCGGGTCTGCAGCTGCGCTTCAACACGCCGGGCAAGGGCGAAACCATGGTGGCCTTCTGTCGCGAAGGTGGGCTGGGCGATCAGCGTATCAATGCGACCGATGCAATCGCGGCCGCCAATGCCCGCTATCAGCCGCTAACCAAGGGGCTGATCGTTGAGGCCGCCACCCGCGTGGAAGAGAGCGCCGGGGAAAGCGCGCTGAACGCAGTCACCTTCAACGTGGTGCGCTAAATGCGGGTGCCGGGGAATATTGCCTGTACCCGCCATCTGCGGGCCCTGTCGCTGGCGGCTGCTACCGTGCTGTCGCTGCTGTTTGGCACCACGGCCCATGCCGGGGAGCTAAGCGAAGATCTGACCGGTTCGGGCGATTGCACGGATCATTTCACCGGCCAGGTTGCGGCCGGTGATCTGGCCAAGATCAAGGCCCGTTTTGAGGATGAATACGGTGGGGCCACCCTCTGTCTGGACAGCCCCGGCGGCAGTTTCAGCGAGGCGCTGGATATTGCCGAATACCTGCTGTTCCACCCGGACAGCATCGCCACGCGCGTCAAAACCGGTGCGGTCTGCGAATCCGCCTGTTCGCTGATCTTTCTGGCCGGCAAGCAGGTGGAAGAGGGTGAGACCTATTGGATGACCTATGACCGCACGCTGGAACCCGGTGCGCGGCTTGGCTTTCACGCGCCCTCACTCGGCCTGCCTGCGGGCGCCACCTATAGCAGCAGCCATGTGACACAGGGCTTCAAAGTGGCCATCGAGGCCGCCCGCCGCGCCTTTGAGATGTCAACCATCCCGGACAATAACGACGCAGGCCCCCGCGCCTTTGCCTCGGCCTATGTGATGGCGCGCTTTCTCGGCACCGCACCGGAAGACATGTATATGATCGACACGGTTGGTGATGCGATACTGGCCGAGATACCGGTTACAAATTACAGCACCCGCGTCCGCGCAGATGAGCGGCTGATCCGCACCATCTGCGACAACGTCTATATGCAAAGCGCTGAAGGCTTTGGCCTCGGCATCAGCGCGCGCTGGAAATCCTCGGCCCATGTGGATGCCAAGGATCTGGTAGAGGAATTCCGCGCCCTGCCCTTTGTCCAGAACGGTGGCACCCGGGTGCAGGACGGATCGGACAACGGAGCACTGGTGCGCTTCCATGGCGGCATTGACGCACCGGAATATGGCCGCCTTGTCGGCTATGCCGGTGGTTACCCCGATTACTACATCGGTGAGGCCATCTGTCTGGTTGAACTGTCCACCGACGCCAAGCCCGGTGAAACAATCGATCATTTCGACGTTGAAGGTGCCCAGCATCACACGCTGTGGGATTTCGACAATGGCACCGCGCTGAAAGTCTGGGTGGTGGGCAGCTATAGCTGGGAAGAATACTATCAGGCCCTGCGAGATGGCGATTACAGCTGGCAGGAGTTTGCCCTCAGCTATCCGGCCGAAACCCGCAGCCCGCTGGTGCTGTATCCCTTTGATATGTCGCTCTCCGATCTGCCATCGCTCGGCGGCGCGGCGGCCGGGTCGCAGGATGTGGCCGACCTCAGCTGTGACGCCCTCTGGCACCGGCGCAACGAGATCTTTCACAACAACGGCTACTGCTTTGGCGGGCCGCGCGGCATTGCGGCCTTTGGCAATGATGGCTGTTATACCAAATCGCCCGAAGTCAGCGCGTCCGAAGCCAACGAAATCTCGCGCATCAAAGAAATGGAGAAAGCCAAAGGATGCTGACCCGTCTTGGTGTTCTTGCCGTTTTGACACTGACGGCCCTGCTGCCCATGTCAGCTGCGGCGCAGGATCGCCATGCGCTGATCATCGGCAATGGCGCCTATCAGAATGTACCTGCTTTGCAGAACACTTTGGCCGATGCCGCCGCCTATGCAGACACATTCGAGACGCTTGGCTATTCGGTCAGTCTGCACGAGGATCTGGATCGCACCGGCATGGAGTTTGCGCTGGCTGATTTCCTCGACCAGATCCGGCCCGGCGACACGGCGGTCTTTGTCTATTCGGGCCATGGCTGGTCCGACGGGCGGGTCAATTACCTTCTGCCAACCGATCTGGCCGAACCCAAGTCCGAACGCCGGGTCAAGGCGATGTCGATGGCGCTTCAGAATGGGGCTGACGGGGTGGTCGACCAGCTGCGCGATGCGGGTGCAGCGGTGCAGGTGGCCATTATCGACGCCTGCCGCAACAATATATTTGCCGGCCGCAGCGGCACCAAAAGCCTGGGGCTTAGCCGCGGTCTGGCTGTCGAACGGGTGCCGCAGGGGGCCTTTTTGATCTTTTCAGCTGGCGCGGGCGAGGAATCGCTGGACCGGCTGCCACAGGACGAGGGCCAGACGCTGTCGGTCTTTACCCGCCATTTCCTGCCCAAACTGCAGGCCGGCCTCTATCTGGAAGACGCCATTAATGACGCCCAATTGGAAACGGCCGAGGTCGCGCTGACCTATCAGGGCCACCAGCAGAACCCGGCCTATTACGACCAGATCAACGGCAAGCTTTGTCTCGCTGACAGCTGCGGCGGCTCGGCCCCGCAGGTGGCCAGCCCGACACCGGTTCCGGCCGACCCCTGTGCCCGCGCCGGTGATGTCTGGGCCGACATCAAGAACAGCGACGACGCTGCTCTCTTGGAAATTTTTGCCCAAGACTATGCCCAATGTTCCATCTATGCCCATCTTGCCGACAGTCTCCTTGCGGCACTAGAGCCCAAGCCCGCGCCGCTGCCGGTGATCACCCACAAAACACTGCCCGATCTCGGCTGGCAGACCTGCACGCCGGGTGGCGGGGCGGTGAAAAATGCACGCCTTTGCGCAGCTTCCGTTCTGGCGCCGCAATCGGGCAACAGCTATGGGCTCGGAAACCTGACTGACAATATCCGCAGCACGGCGTGGGTTGAGGGGGTGACCGGCAATGGGGAAGGCCAGACGATCCTGATCGAGCTGCCCGAGGTCTCTTATGTCAGCTCTGTCGCGGTCATCAATGGCTATGCCAAATCCAGCAAGTCCTTCAGCGGCAATGGCCGTGTGGCCGCTCTGCGTATCCGCACCAGCCGGGGCGGCGATTTCACCTACCGGCTGTCGGACAACAGCAAATGGCAGGATCTGCCGCTGCCCGGTGATGGTGAAGTGCGCTGGATACTGCTGGAAATCACCCAAACCTATCCCGGCAGCCGCTGGCAGGACACCGCAATCACTGAACTCCGGCTGAAGTAATCCGCCGAACCCGCCCGCACCAAAGGAGCTGACCCACATGTTCAAAATGGCTTTTCATCGTCTGACAGCTGCGCTTTTGACGCTTTGTGCCCTGCTATTTGTGTTGCCGCAGCAGGCAACAGCTGGCGGTCGCTATGCGCTGCTGATCGGCAATCAGGCCTATGAACATGCGGGGCGGCTGAACAATACGATCAATGACACCGCCCTTCTGGCCCAAAGCTTCGCCGCCATGGGGTTCGAGGTTGAGGTCATTACCGATACCGATCAGAACACTCTGGGCGAGGCCATCGACCGGCTGGCTGAACGCTATGGCAGTGCTGAAGCGGTGGCGGTCTACTTCTCGGGTCACGGGCTGCAAAAGGACGGGCGCAATTTTCTGGTGCCGGTGGATGCCAAAATCACCACCGAAGCCTCGATCGAGCGTCAGACGATTTCGATGGACAGCCTGATCTCGGTGCTGAAACCTTTCCCGGTCTCGATGATCTTTCTGGATGCCTGCCGCAACAACCCCTTTGCCGAGGCGCTGTCGAATGGAACATCCGCCAACCGCAGCGTGGCGCAGACACGCGGGCTGGCGGTGGTGCGCCCCGAAGGGGACATGCTGATCACCTATGCGACCCTGCCCAATACCGTCGCCAGCGATGGTGCAGGCAGCAATTCGCCCTTTGCCCGTGCGCTGGCCAAACACATTCGCACGCCGGACACTGAAATCTCGGTGCTGATGAAGCGGGTGACCGGCGATGTTGTCTCTGAAACCGGTGGCGTGCAGCGCCCGCAGCAACTGTCGCAGATGCAGACCGAATTCTACTTTAACCGCACCGCCAGCACCGCGACGGAAACCGATCCGCTGCGCGCGCTTCTGGCGGTTTACCCACCGCGTGTCACTGTTGGCGAAGAGATTTCCGTTGTCGCCGATGTGCCCAACGCCTGTCGCCCTTTCTTTGCCAATTTTACCCCGGACGGGCAGATCACCCCGATCCCGCTGCAGTTTTTCAAACAGGTGACCCTGTCCAACGGCCAGACCCGCTATGAAATCTCGCCGGGGTCCCGTTATGGGCTCGCCATCGAGGAGACCGATGCCAAGGGCGCCCATAAGCTGGGCTTCTTGTGTGAACCTGCCGGGATTGGCGGCGATCAGAACGCCGTGCGCTCTATCTTGCAGGCCGCTGCGCAAAAGGTGAATGCGGGCGACTGGGCCGGTTTCCTCAGCGCCGCAGATTACCCGCCAACCGAATTCCGCTTTGAAAGCTTCATTGTCGAATGATCCTGAGCCGTTTTCTTCTGGTTCTTGCCTGTCTTGCGCTGACCGCCACCGCCCATGCCGCGCCACTGAAACTGACCCGCCTTGCGCCAAATCCGATGGGATGCAGCCATCTGTTGCAGGGCCAGCTGACTGCGGACAGTGCCGAACAGGTGATGCGACTGGTCAGTGAACAACGCTACAGCACGCCGGTGCTCTGCCTCGACAGCCCCGGCGGCAGCCTGATCGAAGGGCTGCAGATGGCGCGGTTCTTCCGCTCTTACGGGGTGCCTACACGGGTGCGCGACGGCGACAGCTGCATGTCGGCCTGTGCCGTGGCCTTTATGGGTGGCACCGAGATGGCCGAGGGCGCACCGCTGGACCGGGCCATTCATGCCCGCGCGCGGCTCGGCTTTCATGCGCCCTCACTCAGCGTGCCGGATGGCAACTATGGCAAGTCCAGCGTCGACAAGGCCTATTACGTTGCCGTGCAGGGCATCGCCGAAGTTCTGGGCGCAGCCCATGAGATCGCCATGCCGATCAACGCGGTTGAAACCATGCTGCGCACCCCGGCGGCCGAGTTCTACGATATTGCCACCACAGGCCGGGCGCTGGACTGGGGCGTGCAGGTTGAAGGCATCCCTGCCCCCACCCGTATTTCTCCGCCGATGTGGCTGAATGGCTGCATGAACCTTGCCGGTCATCATCGCGGCACCGGGCCTTTCCTGCCAGCGGGCGAACAATATGTGCGGCCCCGTGACGGCGGCGCTACCGTCACCCTTGGCTTCGGAACCGTCAGCAGCTTCACCTGCCGTTTTGAAATGTTCGGGGACGGGAATGGCGGTTTCATGGGCTGGGGCTATGTCGCTGGGCGCGACGATCTGGGCGAGACGGCCATTGCGCTGAACGCCAGCCATTTCTCGGGCTGGCATGCGGTGCTGTCGGACCTGGCCGGAACACCGCCCGCCGCGCCGCATAAAGGGATTATCCCCCTGCGCCGGGCAAAGCAGCTGCCCTGCTCGGCCTTGAATGCGGGTGTCGTCACTAACGGCACCTGTAGTGTCGATGAAATCGCAGTGATGCAGCCCATCGGGCAGGACAAAAAACTGGGGTTTGCCTTCGCTGCCGCAGGTGAAATTGAGATCAGCGGCCCCGGCGATCAGAACACCCGTCTGCAGGCCGACGAATGGGGCAGCTTTCCCTGGGACGATTACGCCTACACACCAGAGGGCGAGATCTTTTGCGCCGCCGGAGATCAACGCAGCCGCCTTTGCATTGCCGAAACCCAGACCGGCGATTTCACCGCACGCATTCGCGCCCGCTGTCTGGCGCAGGCCGCCGCGCCGTTTCAGATCGAAGGCACGCCGGGCGTGCCGATCTGGTCCATCAACAGCACCGCCGCCGAAGAGGCCTGCGGCACCGCCACCCTGTTTGATGATGCCACCCTGAATGCGACCACGGCTCTGGCCCGCACGCTCTATTCCGCTGGCGATCATCAGGGCGCGCTGGCGCTGTTCCTGGCAGCGGCCAAGGCGGGCAATGCCACCGCGCAGAATGGCACCGGCATCGCCTATCTCTATGGCAAGGGCACAGCACGCGATCGGGCTGAGGCCGCGCTCTGGTTTGCCAAGGCCCGCGATCAGGGCAATCCCTTTGCCTATCTCCACAGCGGCGCAATGGCCGAACAGGGGCTGGGCCGGGACATCTCTCTCAGCGATGCCTTTGCCGCCTACGAGACGGCAGCAGATCTGGGGGCAACAGGCGGTTGGGTGCGGATTGGCAATCATCATCGCGCCAAAGGCGATTTCGCCAAGGCCGCGCAATACTACAGGATGGCCGCCGATCAGCAGGATGGTGAGGCGCTGGCCCATCTGGCGGCTCTGACGTTTGAGGGCCATCTGGAAGGCGGCCCCAGCGCCGCTGCGCAGTTTTATGCAAAGGCCGCCGCGGCAGGGGATCGCGCCGCGGCTTATGAATTGTCGCGCAAACTGTCCAAGGGTGCCCTGCCCGCCGATAGTCTGCCCCTAAGCGCCGACGACTATCTTCTGCAGGCTGCCGAGGCCGGGCTTTCAAACGCATTGGTGGGCTATTCTCAAACCGCGCTGGCCGGTGGCGATCAGGATCTCGCGCGCGAATTTCTGCTTCGCGCGGCTGACTTGAAACACCCGTTGGCCGAGGCCCTACTGGAAAATCTGAACTGACCTGTCAGACCGGAGGGGTTCAGCGCGGCACCAGCACCAGCTGAACCCGTCGGTTCTGCGCATTCAGGGGATCATGCGGTGTTTTCAAGTGAGTGAACCCCTGCCCCGCCGCCACCGCGCGTCCGTCTTCCAGATTTGCCAGACCGCGCACCAGCCGCGCAACGCTTTCGGCGCGCCGGGCCGAGAGGTCCTGATTATACTCAGCCGAGCCTTTCGCATCGGTATGGCCCAGAAACAAGAAGCGGTAGTCATTGAACTGTTCGGTTTTCAAAAGCGTCGCAAGCTCGGACAGCTGGGAAATCTGATCCGAGCGCACCGCGTCAGAATTATAGTCGAACAGGATCTCCATATCGACGGAGGGCAGGCTTTGGGCCATTTCCGCGGATGTCCCCCCAGAGGTGGAAACCCGCAGCGGTTCGGCTTCGTGATCCACAAGCCTGATATTCTGCACATCGCCCATTGTAGGGGTCCAGCCGGCCTGATGCTCGGAACTGGCGCAAACCGTCGGGTCGGTCAGACAGGAGGCCAGCGCGCTTGGCGCCTCAGTCTGGGCCGTGGCGGTGTCGGCCTGCGGTTCAACCGCAGGGAAACTGTCCAGAGTGATTGTCGACTGAGCAAAAGCAGGGCCTGCCGCCAAGGCCGCGATCAGAGCAATAAATTGTGGTTTCATATCGTCAATCACCGTGTTTTTCGCAATTTTGCCAAGTTTAGCCTTCCCGCGCGCCAAAGAAAACAAAACACTTGTCTGCAAGCGCCGGATTTGCGGCAACACAGAAAAGAGATTGGGTTTGAAATGGGATTGAAACAGCTTTGGCGCCAACTCATCTGCGCCACATTGCTGAGCGGCGCCGCAACCACGGCGCAGGCCGCAGATATTTCACTGCTGGATCGCAACCCGGTCATGTCACGCAAGTATCTGAGCGAATGGAACTGGAGCCTTGGCATTTTCGGCCGCGAGCCACTGTCCAAGCTTGGATGTGAAACGGTCTCCTGCGCCGAGCAGCGCAATCAAGCGGCGCTGACGCGGGCCAAGCCAAAGGCAGGCAGCCCCGAGGATACGTTCAGCAACCTCGGCGGTGCTGTCGGCATGTGGGAAATCCTCGACAATATGGCCAATACTGCGGTGATGATGGCGCCGGTGATCCGGCTGAGCGGCCAGATCACCGATGGAGATGCCGACAAGCTGAAAGGCTTTGTTGCCGCCAACAACTTGATGGACTGCGGCGCGCCGGGCTATTGCCCCTATAACACGGTCCTTGCGCTGGACAGTCCGGGCGGCAACCTTGTCGAGGCGCTGGAGATCGCGGATTTTGTGCAGGCACATAATATCACCACCCTCCTGCCGGCCGGGGCGCGCTGCGAAAGTGCTTGTTCGATGATCTTCCTGTCCGGCTACACCACCTATGAAGGCGTGTTTCATCCGCGCCGCTATGCCCATGACACGGCGCGCCTTGGCCTGCACACGCCCTATCTGACGTTGCCGCCACGGGACTATTCCGCGGCCGAGGTCGACAAGGTTCAGCGCATCATCAACACCACGCTGAACAATGTGGTCGAACTGTTCTCTGCGGCCAATCTGGACCTCTCCATCCTGAAAGAGATGTACGAAACCCCGGCCAGCGGCATGTATTATCTGACCGTCCCCGAGATGGAGAGCATCGCAACCGTTTTCCACAGCGCCGGTGCCGGTGGTTTTGCCCCCTCGCGCGCGCAGGCGCTGACCCTTTGTGCCGAGGACTTCAAAGCCCGCTATGGCCGCTATGAACCGCAGCTGCTGCGCCGGATGGCCAGCGGTCGCGATGTCTTCATCACCTATGTGCCGCGCAGCGATTATGCCTGCTACGGCGCCAAACGGGGCAACGCTTGGGTTTACGAGGTTTGTACTCCACAGGGCAGCCGCCCGGATTCCGCCGTGCGCGTGTCCTGCCAGCTGTTTCGCTGCGCCTCAGACTTTGACGGCAGCCTGCAGAACTGTGGGCAAAAATGGACCGGTCAGGATCTGATCGACGTCTTCAACTATGACAATCTGGGCGACGCGCTGCAGAAGATGCGCAATTCAAAACTGCTGGAGATCGTCCACGATACACTGACCGACCCATGGGGGGAATCGACCATCGTCTGCGACGATGCCGGCTGCCAGTATACCGTGTTGCAGGAAATCCCGACCTGGATCACCCAGGCGCAGGTGCCCGCGCCCTATTGCGGCGAGGTCGACATGCGCGCGCCCAGCAACCTGCAGCGGCTGCAGCGGGCGCTGAATGACAATGGCATCAATGTCGGCACCCCGGATGGCAGCATCGGGCCCAAGACACTGGCCGCCATCGGCACCGCCAACCAGCGGCTACTGGGCAGGGACAGCCAATGGGCAGAACCGGCGCTGCTACAGGCGCTCGGCGTGCCGCAATCCGCAATTGGTGAATTTCTGATTTGCGATTGATACCAAACAGGCGCGCCGAAATATCACTCGGCGCGCCTGTCGATTTTGTAGAACCGAGCTACACCGCTCCGGCCCTGGGCGGGATGGCGCCGTGGCGCGAGACAGTATCGGCCTCGTCACTGCCGCCAAATTCTAGGGCCGCTTCCAGATCATCCGCGGGAATGTGGCGTAGCACACGCTTTTTCAACACCCCAAGCGAGGCAAGACTGAGCAGTGCACCCGCATTAAACGTATCCACCACCTCGACCCACTTGCTGGGAATGCCCCCCCCGGGCATTCTTTTTGTGCTGGCTCGGTTGTTGCGGCAATACTGGATTTCGACAAAGCGTCCTGAAAACACAACGCCGGATCAGGCCCACTCCCTGACCGTCTGCGCCCTGCAAGGCGCTTGGAACGCTGAGGGCGGTGGATTCCGTTGTCCACTGATTTCGACGGAACACTCGCGATCCGCAACCGGTACTGGTGGCCGGTAACCAAGGCCATTGGAACCATCGCCAGCTTTTGAAGGTAGATGCCAGACAGGAGGATGCCCAATGGTGCAGTCGCCGGTGGTCTTTTTCCGAAACCCATACCATTCGGGCTAGCCTGTTCCCGCTGGCCCAAAGGATTTCCCGTCAGGCCAACGGGCTGCATGGGTAGTTCTCCTTCACAGATGCGTGACAAACACGTCCAACCAAAGGGCAAGCCACCCAACTCCGCAGTTCATTTCGTACATGCCCCCATAACCGAGCCGGTTTCTGGCACCTCGTGAAGAAGAGCTATCTGTCCTTCACTCAACTCTATGTTGATCCAGCTATGGAGTCTTCCGAAGGGTATTGCCAAGTTGTTGACAGGGTTTGATAAAGGTATGTCAGCCCCATGAGTATTCCAAACGATATGCCGCGCCTAGAGGGCTTTCGCTACCCTCGTGAGATCATTTCTTATGCTGTCTGGGCGTACCATCGGTTAGCCCTAAGCACGGCTGATGTTGAGGATCTGTTGGCAGCTCGAGGCGTGATTGTCAGTCGAGAAGCAATCCGGCTGTGGGTCAATCGCTTTGGTCGACACTTTGCAGATTACATCCGCCGGGATCGACCGCGGCCGAACGACAAATGGCACATGGATGAAGTCGTGATCACCATTCGTGCTAAGAAGCACTGGTTGTGGCGCGCGATCGACGCGGATGGAGATGTTCTTGATATTCTTGTGCAAACACGTCGGAACGCCAAAGCAGCAAAGCGCTTTTTCCAAAGACTGGTCGCCAGGTTTGGCGAACCGAGGGTGGTCATCACCGATAAATTGCGCAGCTACATAAAGCCGATCAGAGCATTGGCCCCGGACTCGGACCACCGTGCCCACAAGGGTCTAAACAACGCGATCGAAGTCTCGCACCGGCCGACCCGAAAACGTGAGAAAATATTTGGCCGGTTCAAATCTCACCGGCAGGCTCAAAGGTTTCTGTCCGCGCATGACCAGATCAACCTGATTTTCCGCCCCCGCCGGTACCAACTCACCTCAGTCTCATACCGCCACGCCCGCAACGATGCCTTCAGCCTCTGGACTGATTACACCTCCGAAATGACGGCATGATCCAGCCTTTGGCAATCCTTCACAATCTGACTCCAACAACTTGGCAATACCTTCCGAAGAGTTAGGACGTTATGATGTGGAAGCCTGGAAGGCGGACTACTTTAGATTCTGGGAAGAACACTCCCGAAAGCGCGGTGATCTAACTAAGGTAAAATTTGCGTCTCGCATTTTAACGACCATAATTCGTGTTTTTTGATCGCCTCACGAAGAGTCGTTTCACGTGCCAACTTCTGAAGAAGGAAATACGCGAGCCCGATGACGAATTCTCCGCCGCCGCGTTTTCGAGAGCGGGTCTTACCCATGGGTAAGACCCAGCACTCCGTTCAGTCGTCCTTCAATGTCTTGATCAACTGTGCGACTGCGGTTTCCAGCTTGCCACGGTCAAGACGGGTGAAATCCAGGTCGAACTGCAAATCGATACGCCCGTTTGACGCAGAGCACTTAGCGATCCCATCCGGGCGGCTGATTTGAAAAGTTGTCTTTGCCTTGCGTGGTGCCGAGGCGGGTTTGGCCGTCTTGGAGGCAGGCGACGCCCCTGCCCCGCCGGTCAGGAATCCCCGCAAAATGGCAACTTCATCCTCGGCGCTGCGCTCTGGAATGGCGCCCAAGGCACTGGCCACCTTGGAGACAAGTCCGGGGTTCGCATCCAGCTTGCGTTTCAGCTCAACGCCAACATTGCGCGGGATCGCATTGGCGTGGTTCAGCGATTTTTCCAGCATCATCAGCAGACTTGCAAAAGCCCGGATATAACTGCGCTTGGTATAGCTGGCGGATTTGAACAAAGCCGCGACCGCCTTATCCACATCCGAACACTCATTTGCCGTATCGTTGGCATAGGCCATCGCCAAACTGCCCATCTCCGCGAAGGAGATGTCCTTGCGGATCAGGTTTTCATCCACCATCTGCCGGTAGCTCTCACTGGCCGCCGCCGGATCACTGATAGCCGCGGGGATCGTTGCATAGGTCTCTTCGCCCGTTTCCGCCAGCAAGGAACGATAGGCCGTCAGACGGCGCATGCCCTGGATCAGCTCGTACCCCTGCCCCTCTCGGCGCTCTAGCCGCACCGGGTTTGACAGGCCGACCTCGCGGATCGATGTCTTCAGCTCTTCCAGATCTGCGTCCGGCCCCGCGGCCCGGTCGCGCGTCAGCTTGTCGGCAAAGATCTGATCCAGAGGAATACGCTCGGTGACCAGCCCTTCACTGCGCAGCCGGACCAGCTCGTGGGCCAGCGCATCGTTTTCAGCGCGGATCGCCTCCTCGACCGATTGCCGCCCGCGCAGCGCATCTGCATTCTCAGAGATCGCCGCCGCCATTGGCCCGCGGCGTTTTTCCAACACGCGATCCGGCGTTTTGCCGACAGACATATCTGCCACCGGCGGCATCTCGATATCAAAGATCTTGCGCTTGCGGCTCATGCCTCATCCTCCAGCTTGTCCCAGGCCGAAATCATCGTGTCGCGAAATTCAGAATAGGCGTTGTCGAATGTACCGCGCGCGCGTCGCCAGGTCTCCCGCGTCATATCGCGGTAATCCATCTCATAGACCGAGCTGAGAAAGCGCCCGGATTGTTCGACCGCGCGGGTCATCTCGACCGGGTACTCTGTCAGGTGATCGCCGAACACTTTGCGGAAGGCATCAAACATCGCCAGATGCAGCGCATTGCCGGGTTCATAGCGGGTCAGCACAAAACGGACCTCGGCGAATGTCTTGGGCAGTCCGATCTTACCCGTGGGTAAGGATTGGTCGAAACCCTCGGCCAGATCCTCCAGCGCGTCGGACAGCTGACCGATGAAGGAGGTGGTGGAATCATATTCCCAATAGCCGGGGCCTGACGGCACGTAGAGCATGTCGGCCGCAAATACCGCGTTCATCGACTGATAGCCGATTGCCGGCGGGCAGTCGAAAAGGATGAGGTCATAGGCATCATCGGGGATCTGGTCCAGATAGCGCGACACGGCGGCAAAAAAGGACCACTCCGGGTTCAGGTGACGGTACTGGGCCGAAGCAAATTCCACGAAGGCCGCGTTGGCACAAGACGGTATCGCGTCAATACTGGACCAGGATGTCTTCTTGATGAAGTCGCTGACGCGCAGATCGCCAAGGCCCATGCCTGTGATGGCCGCAGGCAATTCGCGGCGGGGCAGGGTGGTCCCGGATGCCGCGGCGGCAGAGTGGTTGTTCATCCGCTCTGTCTCGCGGATCAGATCGCGGGCCATAATGCCCCAGACCGTATAATCCTCGGACACATCTGTCAGACCCATGGAATGGGACAATGTCGCCTGCGGATCGAAATCAACCACCAGCACACGATACCCGTCCAGCGCGGCGGCATGGGCCAGGTGCAGTGCCACGGTGGATTTGCCCGCCCCCCCTTTGAAGTTGGCAACCGCGGCCCGGATGGCGCGCTTGCCGGCCGGGCGCGGTGGCATCAACGACCGCCCCTTGACCTTCAGCTTACGGCGCAGCGCATTGACCTCCTCCAGCGAGAACCAGCGCTGGCGCCCTTCCGGCTCCACCTCGCCGCCCGGCAAGGAAGGGTCCGCTGCCAGTTTGCCGCGAAAGGTCGACTGGTTCATCTGAAAGATCAGCTCGGCCACCTCCCAGCTGGAAAACCGGCGGAGGGTCTTCTCCATCTCCGGACTAAAGGTCTGCTGACGGATCCAGCCCTGCAGTTTCAGGGACTGGGTGCGTAGGTGGTTCAGGTCTTCATGCGTGTACATGCTATATGGCCTCAAGTATCTTTGGACGTTATTCGCCTGCTGTTCCGTATTTACGCTTGATTTGAGTTTTTGGCAAAAGGAATTATCATCAGAACACAATCTTACCCGTGGGTAAGAAACCCTTGAAAACAAGGCCAGACCGATTCGGAGCACCGCCGCCAGACTGGCAGACCGAATCGGCACTAACGGCCAGTGTTGACCCCAGATATAGGGGGACAGCATAGTGCAGCAGACAGTAGATAGGGGGACAAAAAGCAGATATAGGGGGTCATACTAAGTGTCCCCCATCACCAATACTTCACCCTTTTTATATCTTTGATTGAAGTCCTTCAGACCAAAACACAGCGCAACTGCTTGACAGAATCGAAACTTTGGACGCTAAATGCCCCAGAATTCGGAAAAGCGTTGGAAAGCGCGATTTCGGGCCAAAATGGGCATTGAACCCTAAGCCTGGAATACCAGGCATTGAATGAGCAGAGCAGTGGATATGAAGATCCTCAAACCAGCGGGGCGAAATGCTCCGGCGCTTAAATATGATATACTCTCGGCCTTGGCAGTATATGCTTTGTCCGGTGACAAGTATCGTCAAAAGCTGGTTCTCCGGATCATCACACTGATCACCACACGATACAATTGGCGGACCAATGAGTTATCGATGGGCCGGGAAGAGATTGCACGCCTCTGGGCAGTCAACGAACGCACAGTGAAACGTGAAATGGCCCGCTTGAAAACAATGGGTTGGATTTCAGTGAAACGTCCCGGCGCCAGAGGGCGGGTGACGGTCTACGCCCTGGATGTGCCAAGGATCATGTCAGACACGCAGGAAGTCTGGGAAATCATCGGATCTGATTTCCGTGACCGGGTGGCCAAAGAGGATGATCCTGCACCCGAGAATAACGTGGTCCCATTTCAGGCACCCAAGATCGCGACATCGGATGGAAAGGACTCGGTCTGGCTGGCAGTTCAGGAGCGTCTGCATCAGCAGTCACCGGAAGTTTGGTCGAGCTGGTTCCGCCATCTGGAAGAATCGGAACGGGCGGATGGTACGGCCGTCTTGCTGGCACCCTCCCGTTTCATGGCCGACTATATCGAATCAAATTGGAAGAGCCAGATCAGCCAGGCTTATGCGCAGGTGGAACCATCGATTCGCGCGATTCGGATTCTCGGGACTGGCGGATAAGACGGCGATTCGGGATTTCGAGACGCCAAAACCGCCTGCAGGACCAAGAACCGCATTTCTGTGCGGATCACATAGGAAGCGCACAACAAGATTGCAGAACTGCGGAATTCATCCGTGGAACCTTGCTAAAATTGACCACCCAGATTCGCAGTTTTTGCTGGATACCTGCAAGTTTCATATGAGTCGCGATAGGGGTCGGTATATCGTCGCGCCGGCCGCTCCACCCATGCGGCATTTGATATTTCTCTGTCAGCGGCCCGTTACTTGCGTCAATGTAACGGATGGGTCCTGCTGAAATGAGGGCAGTCCGCAGATGGAGTCTCTTGTGCAGTTCACATTGATTCGCTTGAAAGAATGGATGAAAGACAGCGTCTGGTTTTCCGATGGGATGCTGCACCTGAACATTGGCCTTGCGCTGTTTCTGATCGCGGCCCTGCTGCTGCGCCGCAAACCGCGGGGCGTTTTGATCGCCTGGACCATTGTTCTTGTTCTGCAGACGTTGAACGAAACCTTCGACGCCTGGGTAGGATACGGGCGCAGTGGTCGGGTTGACTGGATCGAAATGGGCAAGGATTTTGTCGCGACGATGTTTTGGCCGACAGTTCTGTTGATGATTTGGAAGAGGCTTTTCTGTCTTCCGCCGGACACGAAGCCGTAACCGCTGGCCAGTTGTTTCTGGACAGGGGAGGGCTTGCTGCTACCTTTTGAAAAGATAAGCTGAATTATTGATGGGCGGCAGGTGTGTTCCGTTCATCTGTGTTATTTTGGGTCATTGGTGCGGGGCAGATTTCAGGCATGACAGAGCAGGGCGAAACGAAATGCGTTCTGGTCTCAGGGGCGTCGCGCGGGATCGGGCGGCATAGCGCATTGGCGCTGGCAGAGGCCGGGTTCCATGTATTGGCCGGCGTGCGCCGCCAATCTGATGCGCAGGAGCTGGCCGATCTGAACACTGCAGGTCTGGAGCCGGTCCTGCTGGACATCACTGACCCCAACAGTATTGCGGCTCTTGCGGAGCGTTTGGCAAACCGCCCTCTGCACGGGCTGGTGAACAATGCCGGCACCGCGGTTCTGGGTCCAATAGAATTTCTGCCGGTCGAGGAAATCCGCCGTGAATTTGAAGTGAACCTGTTTGGTCATGTGGCCGTGCTGCAGATGATGCTGCCAAAACTGCGCGAAAGCCGGGGCAGGGTGGTCAACATCAGTTCAATCAGCGGCTTTATCAGTTTCCCATTTTTTGGTGCTTATGCGGCTTCCAAGTTTGCCATGGAGGGGCTCAGCGATGCGCTGCGGCGTGAGTTGAAAGAAACGGGAGTTTCGGTGTCAGTCGTGCAACCGGGCAATATAGATACCGGGATCTGGGCAGACTCCTTTTCGCATGGAAAGGCGCTGGAGGATCAGTTTCCACCAGAGGCCGCCCAAGTGTACGGCAAGCGGTTTCAAGACAGCGGGTCCGGCAACACTGGCCCGGCGCGAAAGTCCTCTCCGGATGCGGTGGCTGATGCGGTTGTTGCAGCAATGACCAGCGCCAAACCAAAAGCCCGGTATCTGGTTGGCCCAGATGCCCGGCGGCTGGCACGGCTGCGGCGCTTGCTGCCGGATGCGTTGCTTGACCGGTTTGTGTGACAGGATGGCATCCGGCCTATGAGAAAACCAAACTTCTTCATCATTGGCGCGCCAAAGAGCGGCACGACGGCCATGGCCGGCTATTTGGGCGATCACAGTGATGTCCATTTCTGCGAGCCCAAAGAGCCGTGCTTTTTTTCCTCTGATTTCCCCGGCCAGCAACTGGTCAAGAGAGAGGAAGACTATCTTGCGCTGTTCAACGAGGAGCAGGGCGCGTTTGATGCGGTAGGGGAGGGGTCCGTCTGGTCGCTCTATTCACAGGTTGCCTTGCGCAACATCCGGGCCTTTGATCCGCAGGCCCGGATCATTGTCATGCTGAGAAACCCGGTGGAGCAGGTCTATTCCATGCATCAGGAATTGTACCACCGCCGCTATGAAACAGAGGCGGATTTCATCACCGCCTGGGGGCTGCAGGACAGTCGGCGGGCGGGGCAGAATATTCCTGCGCACTGTAAGGAGTCCGCCTTTTTGCAATATGGGCAGATCGCCAGCTATGCCGAACAAGTGGAGCGGTTGTTACAGATCTTTTCGCGCGAACAGGTTCAGATCGTCATCTTTGATGACTTCAAGGCCGACACCCGCAAAACCTATCAGACGCTGTTGGACTTCCTTGGCGTGGGTGATGACGGCAGAACCGAGTTCCGTCCCTCGCTGGAGAGCCGTCGCCATCGGCTGCATTGGCTGGGGGCGTTTCTGATCAACCAGCCGGACTGGCTGGTGCGGGTCAAATCGGCGGTAAAAGGCGTGTTTGGCCTCAACCAGCTGGGGGTGCGGGACATGGTGGCGAAATACAATACGGTGATCGAAAAACGCCCGCCCCTGCCGCCGGAGTTTCGTGAAGAGCTGAAAGACTATTTTCGTGCGGACGTCCTGCGGCTGTCACGGATCCTCAACCGGGATCTGAGCCACTGGTGCCAATAGTCGAACTTAGTCCTCGCTTGGGTCCAGAATGGACTGGGTCCACATTTCGGCGAGCACGTCCAGCCCGGCGGCGGAAAAGTGACAGCGATCAGGCAGGCGCAGCGCGTCTTCCAATATCAGGTCACTGTTGGGGCCACGCAGCACGCCGGTGACCTCGCGAATGCTTTCGTCCTGCCGCGTCAGCAACGTGTCGTCCACCTTACGCGCGCCGCAGTAGGAAACTTGTGCCAGATAGATCGGCGCCTCTGTCATCTCTCGGATCCGGGCATTGAGCACCTTTAGCCCCTCCTTATAGGTCTCCGACCCTTCCATATTCACATGGTTACGTTCGCCCTGATGGATAAGGATGCCATCGATACGGCCAAACCGCGCCTGCGCCTGTTGCAGTTGGTCCTGGAAGAAGTCGAACATATGGCCTTCTCCTAGATCATGGATCGAGGCGCCGCCCCAGCCGGTGTTCACGAAGAACACGGAAGAGGCGGCCCCGCGTTCAACCAGCATGTCCCCGACACGGCCCCAGACAGAGCCATCTTTGCCGGTGCCACCAAGGGCGGGGTCGGCGTAGTCATAGGCTTCGCCGTTATAGACCATATAGACCGGGTTTCGGACGTCATAGCCGAACTGGCCGGTGTTGACGCTGTTGGACTGGCCGTAGGTGACGAAAACCAGACCATCCGCATGGTCGCTGGCGTTTGCGGCGGGGGTCATATCTGATGTGTCGTCGACCCGGATATCGGGAATGCCAACAGCGGCGTGTTTCAGAGCCTGAAGATAGGCATAGGGAAATATTTTTTCGTTCACCGTGAGCAGCCCATAGGCGTAGACGGCAGGAATGATAATCAGCAAATAGCGGGTTTTCATAATTCGTATCCTTTGAAAATCGTCAAATCACCATGCGGGGCGGCGCCGAAGGCATTGCCGTTATGGTTGTCACCTTGTTTCATTGGCTGCCCGCCCGTTTCAGCGCCCGGCGCAGGGCGAGGGCGCGTGCTTTGACCACTGGCAAAGGATAGTCCGGCCCCAGTGTCACACGGCAGCTGCGGCTGAGAATATCCAGGGTGCGGGCGCACATGTCAGTGGTGTATTCAATGTCGCGGTTCGCCCACTGATAGGGGTCCATTTTTGGGTGAAAGGAGCGTTTGGCAAACAGCGCCTCCCAGTTGGTGTAGACATGCCGTCCGGTGTCGATCAGTCGCTCTACACCGCGCGCGGTGGCAAAGGATTTCGCGACTTCGGGATCGTCAAATATCACCGCCAAACCAACGGCATTTTCCGAATCGTGGTGCGGCGACAGGCGGCAGAAATCAAACCCCTCCAGGGCGGCAGCGGTGACTGCGCGCCGCGATTTCAGTCGGCGGATCAGTGGATCCAACCGCGCCATCTGGGCATGCAGCACCGCGCCTGTCAGCTCGGACACGCGGAAATTGAATCCAGCAAACAGCGGCTCGTTGCAACGCTCATGGCCGCGCATGAAGGAACCGGGGTCATGATACATCCGGGCCCGGATGAAATACTGTGCATCATTGGTCAGAACGGCGCCGCCCTCGCCGGAGGTTATGTTCTTGAAATGATTGAAGCTAAAGGCGCCGAGATGGCCAATCGCCCCGAGGCTGCGGCTTTTGTAACTGACCCCGACCGCCTGACAGGCATCCTCAATCACCAGCAGATTGTGCCGCGTGGCGATCTCCATCACGGTGTCCATGTTGCAGGGCAAGTTGAGCATGTGAACCGGAATAATGGCACGGGTATAGGGCGTGATTTTGCGTTCCAGATCTGTCGGATCGATGGTCAGGCTTTCGTCCACATCCACAAGGATCGGCACCGCACCAACGGCCAACGGGGCAAGCGCACTGGCGACCCAGGTATAGGCTGGCACCAGCACTTCATCACCGGGGCCAATTCCGGCTGCAGCCAGCGCAGTGATTAGCGCGTTGGTGCCGCTGTTGACGGTCAGCACGTGATCCACCTGCGTGCGGGCGGCCAGCCTGGCTTCGAACCGCGCCGTATAGCCACGGTCGCCGCGCGCATAGCGGAGCAATTGCCCCTGTGCCACCACTCGGCCGAGAGAATAGATCTCCCGAAGTCCCACTCTCGGCATTTTGTCCCCCCCAAAGCCAAAGCCCGGATTGCTTCAATTTCTGATCATCTCTCGCAATTCCCGGTTTCCAATCGTGTTTTCTTCGAAACAGGTAAGTTGCCGGGCCGCGTCGGCAAGCTACCTGACGGGTTGGTTGTGTTATTGCGCTTAGCTTCCGGTCAGCCCGGAGCAGGCATTTTGAAGGTCGGGGTGGATGTTTTTTGATGCAGATTGACCGTCTGGACGGATTGCCGGAAGAAACTGATCTGGACTGCGATATCGTCATTATTGGCGGCGGTGCCTGCGGGCTGAGCATTGCGCAGGAGTTGACGGGCACAGGGCTGCGTATTCTGGTGCTGGAAAGCGGCCTGTTGGAGGAAACCGAGGAACATGCGGCGCTGAACAGCGTGGATTTGACGGCTGGGCCGGGGCAGGGCGCGGCGCAGGATTTGCGGGCCGTCTATCACAGCGTGCTGCCGTCAGCCTGGCGGGCCGACCAGCAGCCTTTTGGGGTTCGGTGCCGGGGCTTGGGCGGATCGACCCAGGCCTGGGCCGGAAAATCTGCGGCCTTTGACGAGATGGATTTCGAAACCCGGCCCTGGGTGCCACACTCGGGTTGGCCGATCTCGCGCAAGGCTTTGCTGCCCTATATTGGCCGCGCCGCAGAGCGGCTAAATCTGGGGCCAAACTGTTACGATGACAGCTTTTGGCAGCACAGCGGCCAGAGGGCGCCGGAACCGGCCCTTGAAGAAGATGATTTCACTAGCTTTTTCTGGCAATTCGCCCGGTCGCGACTGAACCCGTTAGGCATTCTGCGGGTGGGAGCAGAATTCAAGGCGATGGAGGCACCCGGCGTGCGCGTGCTGCTGAACGCCACCGCCACGCAACTTCATACCGACGACAGTGCAACGCTGTTTGACCGGGTGAATGTGACCAGCATTTGCGGGCGTCGGGCAGTGATCCGGGCGCGGGCCTGTGTGCTGGCGGCCAGTGCAATTGAAAATGCCCGGCTGTTGTTGCTGTCGGTGGGGGAAAGCCCGGCTGGATTGGGCAATGAACATGGGCTGGTTGGGCGTTTCCTGACCGATCATGTGCAGGCGCAGATTGGCGATTTCGGGGCCGACGGGGCCAGTGCAATTTCCGCACGGTTCGGGTTTTACGGGCTCAGGCATCAGGGGCGCAGCCATATGTATTCCCATGGACTGGCCCTGTCGCCCAAACGTCAGCGCAAAGAGGAGTTGCTGAACGGGGCTGTGTATTTCTCTGAACGGCGCTCTGCGGATGATCCGGTCAGCGCGCTTGGCCGGTTGCTGCGGCGGCAAAGTCGCTCACCGCGCGGTGATTTGATGGCCGTTGCGCGCAGCCCAGCGGCCCTCGCGCAGGCGGTTGGCCTCAAAGTGCTGGAAAGTGATCACATGCCCGAGGGTCTGCGTAGCATGGTGGTCGACAATGTGGTGCGCCGCCTGCCCAACACGGCGGCGCGCAATTACCAATTTCGCGGGCTGCCGCACAAATTGGACGGGGCCTCTGCCATAGCCATTGTCGAACAGGTTCCGGACCCGGAAAACCGGATCACCCTGTCCGACCGCAAGGATGCTCTGGGACTGCCGCGGCCCAAGGTTGCTTGGCGTGCCAGCGCCGCGGAACGGACCGCATTGATGCGGATGGGCGGGGTGTTGCGGCAGTCATTTGTCGGCTCTGGCCTGCCGGAACCGGCGCTGCCGGAGTGGATCGTCCAGAACCGTCCTGAGGAGGCGGAGGTGATCGACATGGGGCACACGGCCGGCACCACGCGGATGTCCGATACCCCGGCAGAGGGCGTTGTGAACACGGACCAGCGCCTGCACGGGGTGCGTGGAATTTATGCGGCAGGCGGGTCGGTGATGCCAACGCCGGGCCATGCCAATCCGACGCTGATGATGGTGGCGATGTCGATCCGGTTGGCAGATCACCTGAAGGCACAGTTTGCGGGGCAGACATGACCAGATTTTTTCGCAAAAACAGCGGCAATTCCCGGCGCTGTTCACAGGGTGTTGCGCCGATTGGCCGGTGGTACGCAGTTTTATTGTGTTTTCTACCGGTGCTGGCTTTGACGCTGCTGATCGGCGTTGCGGCTGAGGCTGCGGCGCCGGACAACTACCGGATTAACGTCGGGGACGAGCTGGAATTTGACATTCTGGACGATGAGGACCCGCCCCAGCTGTTCACGGTTGGTCGTGATGGAATGGTGCAGCTGCCGTTCATTGGCGGGATGCCGGTCGAAGCGATTTCGGTTGGCGACGCCCGCGAGCTGATCCGTCGCACCTATATCGAACGGGAGATTTTTGTCGGGCCGGCGATTGAATTGTCCATTGCCAGTTTCCGCCCGATCTTTGTGCTGGGCGATGTGCGCGATCCCGGCAATTTCGACTTCCAGCCTTTTTTGACCGCTGAACAGGCGGTGGGGCTGGCCGGCGGCGCGGCGATTGCCGTCAACAACGAAGAAGCCCGTGTTCTGGAACGGCGCAACCTCGAAGGAACGCTCAGCAGTCTGGAATACGATCTTGCACTGCTGGCGGCGCAATATGCGCGGGTGCAGGCGCGGCTCAAGGATGAAGACACGGTGAGCTGGTCCAATGTGCCACCGGATGTCCGCCCCGGTGTGAACCGCGAATTATTTGACGAACACAAGATCAACGAGGATCAGATCATCACGCTGGAGCGCTCCGATACAGTGGGGCGTCGCAAGCTGATCGCTGATGCGATGACAGAGGCTGAGCAGCGGATATCGCTGTTGGATCAGCGCGAAGGGGTGCTGGCCGAAGTGCTGGAGGTCACCCGCGCCGAACTGGCCTGGACCAGAGATTTGGTGGCCCGCGAACTGGTGCCCAAGGCAGAGATCAACCAGCGTGTTCTGGCAGTGGCCCGCGCCGAGGACGTTCTTCTGGAATTGAAAGAACAAAGATCCGCAGCGCGCGTTCAGCTTGCGGGCCTGCGCGGGCAGATGTCGCAGTTTGATGCGGAGTGGGAAAAGACCCTGGTGTCGGAATCCCAACGCTACTGGAGCAATATCCAAAAGCTGATTTCGACCCGCCAGTCACTGCAGGACAGGCTGAGCCTGTTGCAGCAATGGATGAGTGCGGCACGCGGGTTGGAATCCTCGTTGCTCATCGAATTTCAGGTGCGCCGCCGGGAAGGCGAAGGGGTGAAGAACCTGATCCTGCAGCCCTATGACGAACTGGTGCCCGGCGATCTATTGGTGGTGGTTGTTAAACCCCCGGAAGCGTTGAGGGAGCCGGGATGAAAGAGAAATTGCGCCAACAAAACAACGATCCGCTGCAGGACGCCCAGACCGTGCCTCTGGAGGAGTCCTGGGGCTCGCCGTTTCAGTCCATTGATCTGATGTACCTCTATTCGGTGCTGCGGGTGAATGCCCGTTTCATCATCGCACTCACCTTGGGTGCGGTGGCCGCGATGATGGTCTATCTGCAATTTGTGACGCCGCTCTATACCGCCTATTCGCAAGTGATTTTAGACACGCGCGAGGAGCGGATAACTCCGGTCGAAGAGGTGGTTTCCAACCTGAATGTGACCAGTTCGGTGATCGCGGGTGAAGTGGTCATGCTGCGGTCGAACGTGCTGATTGGCAAGGTGGTGGACCGGTTGGATCTGGTCAATCACCCCGCTTTTGACCCCCGCCTTCCCCGGCGCGAGGGGCTGATCGCCCGTGCCAAACGATTTGCCCGACAGGGCATTCCCCCACATGAGGTCGCCGCGACCCTGCCGGCGGATACCCTGCGCGGATGGGTGATAGACGAGGTGCGGGCCAATCTTGGTGTCACCCAGATCGGTGTCTCTTATGCGATTGGAATAAATTACAAATCCGCCAGCCCGAAACTGGCCTCCGATATCGCGAATGCGGTGGCGAACCAATATATCGACAGCCAGCTTGAAAACAAAATGGATGCCACCCTGCGGGCCAACGCCTGGCTGTCGGATCGGTTGCTGGAGCTGAGCGAACAGGTCCAGAATGCGGACGGTTCCGTGGTTGATTTCAAGGCGCAGATGATCGAACGCGCCGGCGGAAATGAGGAAAGCATCAACCAGCTGCTGGCCGAGCTGAACACAAGGCTGGTCGGCAGTTCCACCGAACGCGCCGATGCCGAGGTGCGCCTCAGTCAGGTCGAGGCGCTGGAGCGGGCAGGCGGATTGGTGGCCGTGGCGGATGTCGTGACCTCGCCGCTCTTGGAAACCCTGCAACAGCAGCGCACCGGACTGGCCTCAACCAAGGCGCAGATGGGAAGCACGCTGGGGCGAAAGCACCCGGACATGATCCGCCTGTCGGCGCAGATCGCCGACATTGATCGTTCAATCGAGGCTGAACTCAAACGCCGGGTGGAGGAAATGCGCAGCGATGTGATCGTCACCCGCAACCGCGAGAGCGCGTTGCGCGAACAGATCGCACTGGTGTCCAGCCGCGCGGATACGCTTTCCAAGGCGTCTGTTCGGCTCAGCCAGTTGCAGCGCACGGCGGAAGCCACCCGTGCAGTCTATGAGAACTTCCTTGCCCGCTATAAGGAAACCAGCGCGCAGGCAGATTTCCAAGTGCCTGAAGCACGGGTGATCGGGCGGGCGGGCGTGCCGGTGGTGCCCACCAGCCCACGTAAGACGCTGTTTGTTTTGATGTCATTCGTGTTTGGCCTGTCGCTTGCCATCGCTGTGGTTTTCATCCGCAATCTGGTGCGCGCACCCGTCACCACTTCGGCCGAGTTGAAAGCGCTGACACAGCGTCAGGTGATGGCGCCGCTGCCTTACGTCCGCCACTTTGGCGGCAAATATAAATGGTTGCGTCGCGAAGTGGCCGGGGTGAGCAATTCATCTTTCATGGAGCGGATCCGTTCCATCCGGATTGAGTTGTTCGAGGTGTCCGCGATCAGCCGACCACGTGTTGTGCTGGTCACCTCTTCGGTGCCGGGCGAGGGCAAGACCTCGATGGCCTGTGCCCTGGCTCATGACCTGAGTGGGCCGAAGACCTCGGTTTTATTGCTGGATGCGGACCTGCGGCGGCCGGATGTGTCCAAAGTGTTGGATATGCCAGCGGATGGCGGATGTCTGGTCAGCTATCTTGAACGGGGTGACAAGATGAAGGATCTGCCCCGCCATTCGGATCTGCTGGGCGTGGACGTGATTGCCCCGCACCGGTCGACCAGTGATGCGGCGGATTTGCTGACTTCAAACCTGTTCTCCGGCCTGCTGTCGCGGATGTCGTCACGCTATGACGTCATCATCGTCAACGCACCGCCGGTTTTGCATCTGGCGGATTCCGTGCTGCTGGCAAAACACGCGGATGCAACGATCTATGCGGTGCGCAGTGGCAGCACGCCTGCCAAGGTCGTGCGCCGGTCTATCCAGCGGCTGGAAGGGGCGGGCGCGGTTGTGGCCGGGGTTGTGATGACCATGGTACGGCGCAAACATGCCGCCGCCCGAGAGAGCGATATGTACACTTATGGCTATTGAGCGGGGCGTCAGGGTATGAAAGTGGCCATCATTCACTATTGGCTTGTCGGAATGCGTGGCGGTGAACGGGTGCTGGAAGAGTTGCTGCATCTGTATCCGGACGCAGATATTTTCACCCATGTAGCGGATCCGGCGCGGCTGTCGGATCTGATCAATGGTCGCCCGATCACCGAAAGCTTCATCGCCCGGCTGCCGGGTGCCAGGAAACACTATCAGAAATATCTGGCGCTGATGCCGCGCGCCTTGGAGGAGCTGGATCTGACCGGCTATGATCTGGTGATCTCCTCTGAAAGTGGCCCTGCCAAGGGTGTGATCGTACCGCCCGGTGCGGCGCATGTTTGTTATACGCATACACCGATGCGCTATATCTGGGATCACTATGGCGCCTACAGCCGTCAGCTGGGGCGGATCGGCCGGATGTATTTCTCGCATCTGGCGCATCGGTTGCGGATCTGGGACGTATCGACTGCTGCGCGGGTGGATCGGTTTGTGGCAAATTCCAATTTTGTCGCCTCGCGCATCCAGCGCTATTACAACCGCGGTGCGGATGTGGTGCATCCGCCAGTGGATTTGGACGCCTACCAGCTGGCGCAGCCGCCCCGGACGCGGGAACACTATCTGTTTGTGTCCGAACTGGTGCCCTACAAACGCGCTGATCTGGTGATCGAAGCCTTTCGCGGTCAGGACAGGAAACTTCTGGTGGTGGGCGATGGCAGCCACTGGGCAGAACTGGAAAAAACGCTGCCGCCGAATGTCACGCTGCTGGGCCGTGTGCCGTTTGAGGATCTGCCAGGCCTCTACCAGAGCGCGCAGGCGCTGGTGTTTCCCGCCGAAGAGGATTTCGGCATCGTCCCGGTTGAGGCAATGGCCTGTGGCACGCCGGTTCTGGCCTATGGGCGCGGCGGCGCGCGCGACAGTGTATTGGACGCGCGTACGGGGCTGTTTTTTGACAGTCAGACCCCCGAAGCGATCCGGGATGCGGTATCGCGTTTTGAAGCAAGCGAGGCGGGCACCTTTGATCCGGAGGACATTGCCGCCCATGCGGCAGGCTTTGGCGCCGATCGGTTCCGCCGTGAATTCGCCGAGGTTGCTGATCAGGCTCTGGCCGCTGTCCGGCGGTGACGGCGGCGCCCAAGCACCGCGTCATTTCCTTTTGTGATCAGAGACCTATTTCTAATCGATAGGGGGGTCTGGCAGTTGCCGGACGTATTTGGGGGCGATGAGAGTCGTTGAAACATTTCTATGGATTAGACATCCTGCGGTTCTTCGCAGCGATAATGGTTGTCGGGTATCATCTCGGTGAATTCGGGACGGGCGTGCCTGTTTTCCCGGCCGATCCGGCGGATCTGGCCTGGCCTTGGCTGTCATCCGTCACCAATTGGGGCTGGGTCGGGGTGCAGATCTTCTTCGTGATCTCCGGCTTTGTCATTGCGGCCAGTGTCGCCGGGTCGACACCTGCAAAATTCCTGGCCCGACGCGCCATCCGGGTGTTTCCGGCCCTGTGGGTCTATTCCGTCATCGCGCTGCTGATCCGTCTGGCCAGCGGCGAGCAAGCCGCCGACCTCTTTGGGGCATTCTTTCGTTCATTGGTGTTGTTTCCCAAAGGGCCTTACATCGACGGGATCGTCTGGACGCTGGTTGTCGAGGCGGTGTTTTACGGGCTTGTTGCCATTCTGGTCGCCTTTGGTGCCGGTCGCTCCAAGAGCAGACTGCTGGAGCGCGGCGCGCTCTGGCTGGGCGCGGCAAGCGCGGTCTTCCTGTTTGTCAGCATCCTGTCGAAACATGTGCCGATCACGATTGGCGATTCAGATATTTCAGCCCTTCTGAGGCGTTATTTCTTCAGTGTTCTGCTGCTTCGCCATGGGGTTTTCTTTGCCATTGGCATGCTTGTCTGGACAGGCCGTGGCGAAGGGTTTTCGCGGCAGAGTATGCAGGCCCTGACGGTCTTCACGGTCATGGGCGCGGTGCAAATTGGCCAGACCTGTCTGGAAAGCGGCAGCCCGATTGTGCTGACCATCATTATCTGGCTTGGCGCCCTGATCCTGGCCTATGGTAGCCTGCATCGGTGGCGTCTGACACCGGGGCCAAGACAGGCGCTGGTGCTGCGGGAAATGGGATTGCTGACCTACCCGATCTATCTGGGCCATTTCACCTTTGGGCTCTACCTGTTGCCGATGCTGGCCCAGTATATCGAGAACCGCGGGATCCTTCTGGCAACGCTTATGGCCTCCATCTTTGGGCTGGCCTGGCTGGTGCTGCGCGGGCCCGAGCGGGTGTTGCAGGCCCTGGGCAAGAAGCTGCTCCTGAGGAAGCCTGTGGCGGTGTCTGTGAACCGGGCTGTGCGTTAGGCGCATCAACCTTTGTTGTACTATTCGGAACGTCTGAACAGGGCGCGTAAAATGCTGTGCGACGGCCAGTGTGCCAGATTGATTTTGGGCTGGTTGGTCGGCGGTGCCCTCTAAATGTATGGGCAAGGGGTGGGTTCCCATATTACTTATAAGTAATTGAATTTTAACGGTAGTTTGTTGGGGAATAATATTGTTCTAAAAGAAGGTTAAAATTTTCGGGACGAAGCGAAGGTTTGATTTACATAGATTTGGAGGACGAATTGGTTCACGTGTCCTCGCTGCCGTCCGGTGGCTGGGATGAACCAATAACTTACGGATGCGTTATGGGATCTGATTTTCGCGGGGGGCGCGATTCCGACGCTACGATTTTCCGCACGCCAGGAGGTGTTGCGACCAGACAAACGTCATGGGGGGAAGATCTAGCTAGATCGTTGTTCGACCGGACATTTGCGCTTTGTGCGCTGCTGTTCTTTGCACCGTTTCTGGTGCTGATCGCGCTTGTCATCTTGGTGACAGAGGGCGGACCAATCTTCTTTGCGCACAAGCGCATTGGATTGGATGGAAAGGCGTTCTATTGCCTGAAGTTTCGCACCATGGCGAAGGATGCTGAGGCGCGGCTGGAGGCCTTGTTGGCCAGTGACCCGGCAATACGGGAGCATTGGGAGGCAAACCAGAAATTGGACGATGATCCGCGGATCACGTGTCTGGGAGAATTTCTTAGAAAATCCAGCCTCGATGAATTGCCGCAGTTCCTGAATGTGCTGAGGGGAGAAATGGCAATTGTTGGTCCGCGCCCGATTGTGGATGCCGAGGCGCATCACTATGGCGACAATTTCACAGACTACCTGTCGGTAAAACCGGGTGTCACCGGGTTCTGGCAGGTCAATGGCCGCAGCTCAACCACCTATGAGGAACGGGTTGCGATGGACGTTGATTACGTGCGCAACCGGTCCTTCATGCGCGACATTGGCATTATCATCAAAACCGTCAAAGTCGTGGCCCTTGGAAAGGGCGCACAGTAACGCTCCGCTGGATCCGGGGCCCCGCTCAGAAGGCGATAAGCAGGATGACAGATACCCAGAACAGGCAGCACCCGCCGATGACGGCCAGGCGCATTGCTGCGGGAGACACGGATCGGATCCATCCGGCGCAGCGCGTATTGGACTCACGCATAATCAACATCATGTGGTTCACTCGCTCGATCATACAATTTATGCTTTTTTCTTTTTGGGTACTCCCATTAACCCTCTGCGTCAATATTCTTGGCCGCTTTGGGGTGATATTCGGCGGAAATCGGATCATGGGGGGGCGGATTTCATGCGTGTGATCGTTGCCATCCCGACCACCAATCGCCCAGCGATCGTTGTGCCGACAGTGCGCGACATTGCGCGTCAGTCGCGTCTGCCGGATCTGGTCGTGGTTGTTGTGGCTGGCCCCGGTGACATAGATGCGCGGGCCGTGTCGGATCTGCCATTTCCGGTCTGTATTGTCGAAAGCGAACGTGGCGCCACCTTTCAGCGCAACGCGGCGCTGGACATGCTGCACACGGATGATGCCATGCTGTTTCTGGATGATGACTTTGTCATGGCGCCGGATTTCCTGGCCAACCTGGAACAGCTGTTCAACCAGAACCCGGACATTGCTATGGTCACCGGCACCGTTCTTGCCGATGGGATCAAAGGTCCGGGTCTGGACCATGCTTATGCGACGGCATTGCTGTCGGAACCCGCAAACCAGAGGGCAGGCGCGGGTCTGGCCGAGGTCTATAATTGCTATGGCTGCAATATGGCGCTGCGGGCGCGGGGGCTGGTAGAAGGCCACATCCGCTTTGATACCCGGCTGAAGCTTTACAGCTGGCTCGAGGATGTGGATTTCTCGCGCCAGATGGCGGCCCATGGGCGGATCGTGAAGGCCGAAGCGCTGCGCGGTGTGCATCTGGGCACCAAGACCGGGCGCAGCAGCGGGCTGCGGCTTGGCTATTCGCAGATCGCCAATCCGCTGTATCTGAATGCCAAGGGAACGATGATCTGGCAGCGGGCCTATAATATGATGTTCCGCAACTTCTCCAGCAATCTTGTGCGCTCACTTTACCCCGAACCCGAGATCGACCGCTTTGGGCGGTTGCGGGGGAACCTCAGGGCAATCGCCGATCTGCTGCGCGGCCGGTTGAAGCCGGAAAACGTGACGACATTCGAATAGAAGCGCGTTGCTGGTTAAAGGATCACAACGGCAATCACGGCGACCCAGAACAAGACGCAGCCACCCAACACCAGCCTGCGCAGCGTCAGCCCGCTGGTTCGGGTGCTGGGGCATTTGCCCGTTTCGGCGGTTTTCAAGTCTGCGCGCCGATTCGTAATGTTGGTCTCGTTTGCCATGGCTCCTCATATATTGGGAGGATTGGCCAGATAACAATGGGCAAGAAGCAAAGGCCCCAGTGGCAGAAATAAGCCAAATCTTCCCGTGCTGTCGGCTGATTTCAGCCGCCAGGGCGATGGAACTGGCTGCGCTGCGCATGTCGGTCGGGTCTCTTCCTATCGGAAGACCCCAAAGAGGCCCCTGCTTTTGAGGGCCGATCGGGCAGCGAGGCAGGTGCAATATATTGGCAGAGCATGGTCGCTTCCAGACGTGTGTCCGCAATTTTCCGTGAACCGGCACTGGCAGCGGCCACATTGATAATTTGCAGAGGTCCTGATCCTCGACCAATGGGCAATGCTCGCTATGTAATTGGTAGGAAGAGACATCTGATTGGTGACAAACACGCATCCCAGCCTGTTGTGGAACTGGGTGCCGCGGTCGACCAACGACATGGCGGGGGAACGGGATGAAAAAGGCGGTGCAGGATCGGAAGTGGGTCACAGGTGCGGCGCTGGCCGCGACCTTGGCTGTGGCACCGCATCTGGGGCGGGCTGAGACAGCCTTGCCGATGTTTGAACTGCGGGTGCAAACTCATTTCTCGCAGGGGTGGAATTTGAACGCGATGGAGCTTTTACCGCAGGTCGGTGCCCGCGGATTTCGCGATGGCATGTATTGGCAAAAGGTCGAACGCCAGCCCGGCACCTATGACATCAGTGAATTCTCACCCTATCTGGAGGCCGCCCGTGCGGCTGGTCTGGATATTCTGGTGGTCGTTGCCGGTGTCCACCCGGCCTATGACGGTGGCGAGACGCCCTATTCGGACGCGGGCCGTCAGGCCTATGCGAAATACGTCGCGGCGGTGGTTGATGCCTATCCGGATGTGATTCAGCGGATCGAGCTGGGCAATGAATACAACACCAACGGCTTCCTTGTAGGTCGCTGGGAGGACGATCCAGGCCGTTATTTTGGCCCGCTGGCACAGGCGGTGTCTCAGGCGGTGAAAGCGGTGCAGCCTGATACCCAGATTTGGTGCACCGGCGCGCATTCGGTGGCGACGGGGTATCTGCGCCGCGTGTTCGAAAGCGGTGCGTTGGAGCATTGCGATGCGATCTCCTTTCATCCGTACCGGGATGCGCCACAGAACGTCGACAAGGAGATTCTGCGCCTCAGGGCGCTGATGCGCGAGTTCGGAGGTGAGAAGCCGTTGCAGGTGACTGAATTTGGCGATTGGTTCAAAGATGTGGATGACGCGCCGGATTTTCTGGTGAAGATGGTTAGCCTGATGGGATCCTCCGGTGTGTCCGGCGCCTATTGGTACGCGCTGCGTGAACAGGAATGGTGGCCCAACATGGGTCTGTTCACCGAGACTTACGAGGAACAGCCCGCGGCCGTTGCTTTCCGGTTCCTGCAAACGGAGCTGTTGCCGCTGGGCCGCCCCATCGCGCGTGGGTTACGGGGTGAGGATCATCTTTATGAATTTGGCGAAGGCGGGCGTGCCTTTGTGGCCTGGGGGGCGGCTGGCGACTTGCAGGTCGACGGCGCGGCCAGTTATTTCGATAGCTCCGGCAATCCGATCGATCCGGTAATGCGGCTGTCCGATCAAGCGGTGGTGATCCGGGGCGAGGGGCTTTCGGTCAGCATCACCCGCGACCGGCCGGTTTACAGCTCTTACTACGGCTATGGGGCGGCGCCCTGGTCGTATCTGGCAATGCGCGAGGATGGAAAGACCACGCCCTTTGATGTGCAGGACTGGAACTGGAACCCATTCATTGGCCATCCCAATCTGAAACCGATGTCCATCACTTTTAACAAGATCGCCAGCGCTATTTTCAATGGGCGCAAGGTCTATGCGATCGAGCGGTTCATCGCGCCGGAAAGCGGACAATATGTGATCGAAGGTCAGTGGTTTCGCGGTAAGCCACATGAGGACGGCGCGGATATCCGTATCAGTCGCAATGGAACGGTTCTGTCCACCGGGGTGGTCACCGATGCGCCCTTTACTTGGGGGCCCGAGACCCTGGTGCTGCAGGCCGGTGACGAGTTGGATTTTGCCGTCGGTCCGAACCAAAAGGACGGCGGCAATTGGGTTGAACGCCGGATCACCATCACCGGCCCCTGACGGGGCGCTGTGGGCAAAATCCGCCTCAAAAAGGATTACTGATTTTTGCCCGGCTGCAGGATCGTGGCACCGTTGACGGGGCGAAGATTCGTCTGTGGTGAAGGCTCTAATACAGGCGAAAGCTCGCTAAACCAGCAGGCGTCCTGATTGCCTTCGGCCCAGAAGGGGCGGCGGACCTGTGCAGGATCGCGCGCCTGCAGGAATTGCAAAAGGTAACGGGTGCGGCCTTCGCGGTCTTCGGTCTGGATGACCTCCACCTTGCCGGGGTCGGCGCTCATCACCGGGCCACGGGCGCTGCGGGCAAGGCCCGAGACCTGCTGGGTCGCAGCGCGGTAGATGTCCAACGCGCGGTGTAGCGGAACCTCGAAAAAGCGGCGTGGGCCGGTGTCTCGTTCGATGAACATGTAATAGGGATGGATGCCCATTTGCACCTGCTCGGTCCAGTTGCGGGCCCAGATGTTAGGATCGTCATTGATCCCGGCCAACAGGGGCCCCTGGCTGTAGATGACAGCACCCGCATCGCGCAGGCGGCGGATGGCGGTGCGCGCGATGGGGTTTGCGATCTCGCGCCAGTGGTTGATATGGGCCATCACCGCCAGATTACGCCCCGCCCCGGTGGCCTTTTCGATCAGCCGCAGCAGATCATCTGCGTCGGCATCGGTGACAAACCTCTGCGGCCAGAACGACAGGCTTTTGGTGCCAATGCGGATTGATCTGACATGGTCGAATTCTGGTCTAAGAAGCGGTTCGATCTGGGCGGCCATATGGTGGGAGCCCATGATCATCGGATCCCCCCCGGTCAACAGCACATCGGTCACCTCAGGGTGGGCGCGCAGGTATCGCTGCAGCGCTTCGGCTTCTTTGCTGGCGAATTTCATCGCGGTGTCGCCGACAAACTGCGCCCAGCGAAAACAAAAGGTGCAATAGGCGTGGCAGGTCTGTCCGCGGGCTGGGAAATAGAGCACCGTTTCGCGGTACTTATGCTGAAACCCCTCTGCGGGTGTCCCGTCCAGCTCGGGCACGTTTTTCTCGCGCTGGCCGGAAGGATGCGGGTTCAGCTGGGCGCGCACCGCCTGCGCGGCAGCGACAATCTCGGCCTGGCTCGCGCCTTTCATCACCAGCTTTTCGATGCGGGCAAAATTTTGTGGCGACAGCATATCGCGGTGCGGAAAGACCAGCCGGAACAGCGGATCATCTGGCGCGCTGTCCCAGTCGATCAAATGGGTGGTGACATGGGTGTTTACCCGAAACGGCAGAACCTTGGAGACGACATTCATCGCATGGCGTGTCTCTGCCGGAAGACGGTTTGACTGCGGCATCCGGTGAAGCGCATCTGCGCCAATGGCGCGGTATCGGTCTGACTGTATCGGACTATGCATCGCGACTAAATTCGCCGTCCGCCCGCGCGCTGAAATATCCGGCCGACCGCCGAAAAGGCGCCCGCAGACCGGTCTGCAGCTGCACGGCGAAAGGCCCCCCCTTTGGCACCGAGTTTTACACTGTTTCACCAAGTAGGTCTGTGCGCTGCAGAGTCCATAATGCAGCTGCATTCGGTGTCGCAATTGACGGGAACATAAATTTGATGTGCTCGAAATTCGCAGAATTACCGCGCGGCATTGAAAAGGCACTCCGGGGTTTTACCATCCTTGGGTGTTGTTTGTGGGTTCTCGGGAAAGGAGTGGCCGCAAACCGGTTTAGCGGTTGGGGGGCTGCATGAAGAATAAGCAAAATGTATTGCTGTTGGGCAATTTTCGACCAACAGTGGCCATCGCCCGGCGATTGTCGTCGCTGGGGTATCGGGTCATTGTGACGCGCGATAAGGGCGGATTGGCCGCCGCTTCACGTTTCACGGCCGAGGTCTGGGATGCGCCCAAGACGGCCAAGGAACCGGGTTTTTTTGAATGTCTGGCTGAATTTCTGGACGAAAGACCGGATATCGGCATCGTGGTGCCGGTCGAGGAAGCCTATGTGCTGGGCCTGGCGCAAAACCGCCACAAACTGCCTACGGGCCGGATTTATGGCACCCCGTCGGATGTGGTGGTGACCACATCGCTCGACAAGGTGGCGATGCTGAATGTGGCAGAGCGGGCAGGCATCCCCTCGGCCCCGGCTGTGGTGGTCAATACGCTGGAAGAGGTCGCGACCGCAGCACAAGAGATCGGATTTCCGCTGGTGGTGCGCCCGTTGTCGTCATCGCAGCCCATAGCCGGGCGCAAGGCGTTGATCGCGCTGACAAAGGATGTGCTGCAGCAATCGCTGACGGCATGGCCTGATGGGCATGAGCAGCTGATCGTGCAGCGGTTCATTCGCGGCCCGCGCTACAACGTGGATTTCGCCGCCCAGAAGGGCCGGGTCATCCGTGCCGTGGCGACACTGATCCTGCGCACGGATGCCTTTGACGGCACAGGCATTGATGTCTGCGGTCGCACTCTGCCCATGCCCGATGATCTGCGCGACTATACCGCCCGCATGGCGGCTGAGCTGGATTACACCGGCGTTGGCCTTATCCAGTTCATGGTCGACCGCGACCGGGATGAGATCAGCTTTCTGGAACTCAACCCGCGCTTCAATGGCAATACGGCTGTGCCGGATCGCGCCGGGCTGGAGCTTTGTCGTTTGTCGATCGATCTGGCTATCGACCCGAACCGCGAGGAGGTGGAATTTGAATCAGACGGCGGGCTGCGCCACGCCTGGTTCTACGGCGATGTGCAGGGGGTGCGTCAGTCTCTGAAACGGGGAATGATGCAGCGCGATCAGGTGCCGGGCGCGTTGTGGCAGGCGCTCAAAGATGCGCTGACGGCAGATTTCCATGTGATCTGGAAATGGCATGATCCGCTGCCCGGTCTGTCGCAGTTTACCAATACGTTCCGCAACGCGCTGCGCAAATTGCCCGGCGGCAACCGCTTTGGACGGCGCGCAACGGACAGAACGGGTGAACCTCATGAGACCTGAGCGCATGACTTCATTTGAGCCCGGCCCAGCCGCCCTGTGTGATGAGAGTATAGATTGGGAGTTCCATGGAAAATTCTGTTAACTATCAGCATTATAGCGCCAAGCTGCCGGATGGAGGCGGGGAGGCCTCACTGTTTCGGCGGGCCGCCAAATTCATCAAGAACCGCGTGTTCTATGATGTGCTGATGCTGCCATATGCGCTGCACCGCCATCGCCGACTTTTGCGTGACTGTGACCGGACATCGGAACATACCTATACCTGTTTTCTGCGCTCGCCCTCGCAGCTGCAATTGCTGAGCGGCCCCATTCTGGAATTTTTGCGCACCGAGGCGCCGCAAGAGCCGCTGAATATCACGCTGCTGGCCTGCTCGAACGGGGCAGAGGCCTATACGATAGCCTCTTGGCTGCGACTGCAGTTTCCGGCGCTGGCGTTTCATATTCAGGCGTCTGACCTGCATCCGGCGATGGCAGAGCGTGCGGCGGCGGGGCTCTTTTCTGCGGATGAGGCCCTGCATAGCGAATATATGACCAAGGATTTTCTGGAAGCCACTTTCGACCGTGATGGGCAGCTCTATTCGGTCAAACCGCAGATCCGCGAACATGTCAGTTTCTCCAGCGCCAATATTCTGGATGGCGCCGATCTGCTGGACCGTTTCGGTCAGGCACCGCTGGTCATTGCGCAGAATGTGCTGTTTCACTTGAAGCCAGCGGATGCAGCCGAAGCTTTCGTCAATATCGTGAACCTGACAACGCCGCGCGGGGTCATTATGGTCGAAGGTATGGATCAGGATCTGCGGGTGGAAATGACCCAACAATGCAAGTTAGAGCCGTTTACCGAGGATCTGCGCACCATCTACAATGAGACCCGCGTGCATACGCCGCCAAACTGGTGGCAGGTCTATTGGGGCAGCGAACCCTTTCTGCCGTTCCGGGCCCATGCCGAACACCGCTATGCGACGGCCTTTAGAAAAGAGCCACACTAGGGTGTTTTGGCGGCCGTGGCATTCAGCTTGCGCTCTGCCTCTACGGTGCTGACGCCGGATGTGGGCTGATAATCAAACCCGCCTTGCCGTCCAAAGCTGAGGATGCCGATGTCAGACAGCTGCGCGATGGCCGCTTCGGCCGCAGCGGTGGCGCCCTGCCGGTAGACCGGGTAGGCGTTTTCCGTGATGCGGTGGCCTTCCAGGCGCAGATCGCCGTCGAACAGGCCCATTTTTTGGACCAATGCGGTGAATTCAGAAAATCTCTGTTCGGGGCAGTCGCTGTCACCAGACATGACGCATTCGACAGAAAAATACGCGCGCCCGTCCGCTAGGCCGTAGAAGTCCGAATGCATTGTCAGACGTTTCCACTGCCCTTCGGTCGAGAAGTTATAAAGCACGTTGGCATCAAAGCCGCGCGTGCCTCCAAAGCTGACAAAAAGGGACAAAAGGCTGGCGGACCGCAGCGGCGCGGGCATCTTGTGCCCGGTCAACGGCAGGGTGCGGGACAGCGGGATCGTAGAGAAGAGCTGGCGGCTTTGAAATCTGCGCCCATCCTTCAAGTTGACGGTGAACCCTGTACCGGCATTACCGGTGATACCAGTGAGGCCAGCATTCATTTGAAACGTGACACCATGGGATTTCAGGGCGTCACCCGCGACGGAGTATAGCCCGTGAAAACCTGACTGCGGGCGTACAAACTGGCGGTTCACTTTGGCAGGGCCGCGACGATTGAATTGCCGGAGCAGCGACCGGAAGATTTCACTAAACTGCGCGTTGCGTTTGACCCACCGCATCCGTTTGTGAGCGAACTTGGCTTCGATTTGCGATGGCGGCTCTGCGAAGAGACGTTCCATATAATAGCGCAGCCCGCTTTCGCGGAAAAACCGGTCTCCGATCCAGTGACGGGCAAAGCCTTCGGCACTGGTGTTTTCATCCACGCACAACCGGCCCCAAAGCGCCGATCCGATATAGCGAAACGGCATCAGGATCCCGTGTCCGAGCACATCCTGCCTGACATCGGCAGGGTAGCGCGCCACTTTCAGCGATGGTGTGATGCGCGCGACCGAATAGGTGCCCTGATCGCGGTTCTCGTAGAGCGGCAAAATCTCGGGGAAATGGACCAGAAAGGGTGAGTTTTCGGAGAAGAAGAAACTGCCGATGTCGAAACTATACCCGTTGATCGCAACGCTTGTGTGGTTGCCGCCAATCTCGGGGTATTCATCCAATACCAGCACAGACGCGCTGTCCTGCGGCGCGCGACCTTCGAACCGGCCGGACAGGATAGAGGCCGCAACCATACCCGAAGTCCCCGCCCCAAGAACGATACACTCCCATGTTTTATGGCTGTCAGCTTGTGTGATGCTTGTATCCGGCGCGCTGTCTTGGCCGGGCTGCTGTGCGATCGATCCTTCCAAGTGCCCTGCCTTTGCCGGTTGAGACCTCCTAAAGCTAGTGCGCTGAGAAGGGCGATCCACGGTCTTTTTCGGAATGCATTGGGCAACCCTTGGCTGAGTGTGTTTTGGCGGCCAGAAACGCGCTTTTTGGGAAACCCGCACGGGATCCGTAGATTGATCGGGCAGGCGGGCTAGATGGAAGAAGTGCGGTTGGGGATGTTTATTTTTCAAAAGCTTGGACGGGGGGACGAGAAGGGAAGATGGCAGTATATCCGGCATCAGTGGCGTTTTTGCTGCTTTGGCTCTGGGTCTCGCTGAAGGATCCGGACAAGGGGGTTACGGTTGTTTTGGCCACGCTGCCGTTTGGCATGTTCGCGGCACTGTCGGTTGGCGGCTTGGCAATTCTTATGCCTTACCTTCTGGCCACGCTGACCTTCACGGTGTTTTTCCTGCGGCGGGCCAGCGGGCAGATCCGCGCCATTTCCGTGCAGCGTCCGGGGTTCTACCTGTTGCTCTATGCGGTCTACGGCGTTTTTTCCGCCGTTGTTCTGGTCCGCTTTTTCGCCGGAGATTTCCTTGTCTTCCCGCTCACATTTGACCGGCTGGGCACCAAAGTCAGTATCTTTATCTCCTCGACAATGAAGCCGCTTGCACCGGTGAACTCCAATATCTCGCAGACGGCCTATCTGGTCATGTCGGTTTTGTTCTTCATCACGGCAGCGGATGTTTTCCGGCGGCGTGGCCCGGCAATCCTGGAAAAGGGATTGGTCTGGGCGGCGGGTCTCAATATCGTACTTGGGGCGCTGGACATGGCCGGCACAGATGGGATCTTGGCGCTGATCCGGACCGCGGATTATGCGCTGGGAAATGAACTCAGGATATTCGGCTTTCCCCGTGTGATCGGTGGGTTTTCGGAAGCGGCGGCCTTTGGCGCGTTCTCCGCAGCCCTTGCGGGCTATTTCGGGGCGTCCTACCTGATCGGCCGCCGAACTAGCCACGGGGCGCTTGCCGTTGGCAATGTGCTTTGTGCGATGATGGCCTTTTCCAGCACCGGCTATGGCGCATTGGGCGTGGTGGTGCTGTTGATCCTGCTGCACGCCCGGCATTTTCTGGGCCACGGGTTATCACGGGCATTTGGTCATTGGCTGATCATCATGCTGGCCGGGGCGCTGATCGCGCTGAGTATCGCCGTGATCGCAACGCCCTTCCTCGACACGGCCGGCGATGTGGTCAACCGGTTGTTCCTTCAAAAAGCGGCCTCTACATCGGGGCTGGAGCGCAGCGCCTGGGCGCGCTCTGGTTTGAATGCCTTTGTGCAGACCTGGGGGCTCGGGGCTGGCGTTGGATCGCTGCGAGGCAATGGGATGACCTCGGTTTTGCTTGGCAGTGTTGGCCTGCCCGGAACGGTGCTGTTTCTGTGTTTTCTGTGGAGCGCGCTGGGGCCGGTGGGTCGGATCGGCGATCCGAATGGAACACGCTTGTTTTATTCTGGTCGGGTGGGCGCGCTTACCTATCTGAGCGCGTTGATGGTATCGGGAACCACGCCGGATCCCTCTTTGATATTGGTGTCTCTGGCGGCAGTCGCGGCGCGAGCGCGCCAGTACCCCGGCCTTGCAACGGGCGTGGGCGTGTCAGGATCGCTAAAGGCGCGGGGGGCTGTGAACGGATGACAGAATCCACCTCCAGTGCTGGCCCGATCCGCGTGACGGTGATCGTAGGGCGTGATCAGATGGGCTGGTCGTCGGTTGGTCGCTTGCGGGCCGGGCTGACAGGAATGCTGGCCGAAGCAGAGCTTTTTGTGGCGCCGTCTGATGAACGGACATTGTTGGCAACAATTGAAGGGGCTGTGTTCTCGCGCCGCGCGGCTCTGAACCCGGTGGCTGAATGGAAATCCCTTCCGGATGATCCTTCCAAGGTTTCTCGGTGTGACGTGATTATAGATTTCCGCTCTGCCCCGGTCGCGGATGATTTGGCGGCGCGCGCGGGTTTTGGGGCCTGGCAGTGTTCCTGTCACGACAGCAGCACGGTGGCCGCATCGGCCCTGCGCGGCGACAGCGCGGTGCAATGTCATCTGTTGCGTCGAACCGCAGATAGCCCCGCATTGCGGCAACTGGCCAGTGCGGTGATACAGACCAAAGTGACAATGACCCACAGTCAGGCCTTCGCCAGCGAAAAAATGGTTCAGGTGACCTTGCGCGAATTGCGGCGATTGGCGCTGACCGGTGACGTCGCGGATGAGGGAATTTATGCAAATGGTACTGCCGTTCCGGCGCTTGGCGGTCTGCCGGGCTATGCCGGGAGGATCCTGCGCAAGGTGGCCCTCAAAGTGGCGCCGCGCGGGCTTCAGCCCAAGACCCAGCCCTTTGCATTGCGGGTCGGGCAGGGCGATTTACCGGGCATAGACCCTTCCAGCGGCACAGATATTCCGCTGCCTCCGGAGACCTTTTGTGCGGATCCGTTCCTGATTGAGCGCGGCGGAGAGGTATATTGTTTTTACGAAGAATTCCCGTACTCGACCCGGCGGGGCCATATCACCGTTGCCCGGCTGACTGCGTCAGGCGCACATGTTCTGGGGCCAGCCTTGGTGGCGGATCATCACCTCTCCTTTCCCTATCTGTTCGAGAGTGATGGTGATCTGTTTATGATGCCGGAAACGATACAGGCGGCGCGACTAGAGGTCTGGCGCTGTGTCGATTTTCCGCTGAAATGGGAGCTGCACGCCACCGGGCTGGAGGGCGAACTGCTGGGGGACCCGGTGTTGTTTCAGCAGGGCGAAGACTGGTGGTTGGCGGCCAACAGTTGCCAGGATTCTTTTGGCGATTTCAGCAGTGAGCTGTGCCTCTACCGAACCGACGGGCCGGACCTGAACTGGATTACGCCACATCCGTTGAACCCTGTGGTGGTTGGATCGGACGTTGCACGCAATGCCGGACGGGTGTTTCAACGCGATGGGCGGCTTTATCGCCTGTCACAGGACAACAGCGGAGATGTCTATGGTTATGGGTTGAACCTGATGGAAATCACCACCCTGTCGAAGACGGCGTATACCGAACGCAGGGTTTTGCATTTTACGCCCGACCAGATACCGGGTGCGATAGGCTGTCATCACGCCGATGCTGCGGGTGGTCTGTTTGTGGTGGATGTCAGGTGGCCAAAGCCACCACAGGCTGTCTAAAGCGTGCTGGCTTGCAGCCATCGAAGATCCCATTGATCGCAACGCGGGTTTCGGCCAGCACTGCGGCGTGGCGGGCCGGATCGATCCCTGCGGCCTGTGCGGCCTCCAGCCGTTGCACAACATTTTGCGGAGACAGATCCGAGGCCGGCAGGAACGCATTGTCCAATCCGACAGACTGAAAGAAGCTTTCCAATTTGCGATCCCAGCCCAGCCCGACAATGGGCCGTTGAAAGGCGTATCCAAGGATGCAGGCGTGCAGCCGGTGGGCCACTACCGCGCTCAGTTGTCCGATGATGGTGGCCAGTTCAGTGGGTGTGGAGGGCGGTTCTTCGACAGCGATCTGGCCCTGGGCCATGGCGGAGGCAATCGCAGGTTTCGTCTGGATCGCCACCAGCGCGCTGCGGTCTTCGGCTGCACCGTTGCAGAACAACGTGACCCTGTAGCCGCTGGCGACCAGCGCCAGAGCGATATCCGCGAAAACATCCTTGCCGCTGACGGCGGATTTGCGCCCCTCGGCGTGATAGGTCAGGATATGTGGGTCTGTGACACAAAGCCCAATCCGGCCATTGCCTTGGGGCGGCACGCCGTAGACCTCTGCGGCGATCAGCGCCGGGTCACGTGTGGGATGCGGCCGCGGGCCGCCACCGCCGATTTGATCCTGCCAGGCGGCAATGGACGGCCCGTCACGAAGCCCAACGGCCCGCAGGTCGCAGTCCAGAAGCGCGCGGAACAGGGCCTGCCCGCGCGGGCTCCAGTTTCGGGCGACACCTGCTGCGTGGATCACCGCAGGGCAGCCTTCTTCCTGAAGAAGCCGGGCAACACGGGCGAGTTTCAGACAGAAATTCAGATCAGCATCAGACAGGATCTGCCCGCCGCCAATCACCGCCAGATCTGCGCCTCTCAGCGCATCTTTCCAGGCGGGTTCAAATTGATCGAGCATCCGGCCCAATTTGTAACTGACCAAGGATTGCGCCAAAGGACGCGGCAGAGCTTTGAGAATTGCCAGCACAAGAGAGCGGTTGCGCACTGTGACCGCGCCAAACTCTGTGCGGCCAGAAATATCAATGCAGCTGACGGTGACGCCCGGATGGGCGGCCCGAAGCCCCGTGCTGAGGCACTCCGCGATCACTCCATCACCGGTGTTCGGGCTGTAAGGCAGTCCAAAAATGACAATTCTTTGCACCTGGCCTCCTTGTCCGCGGGCTGCGGCGATCCACAATCAACTGAATAGTCAACTAGTTGGCTGTGAGGGTTTGGAAAGGGCAGGGGCGAAAATGGCACTGCAACATGTTGTGGTTATCAATGACGCAAGCCAGGCACGGGGCGGCGCCACCGGGCTTGCGGTGCTCAGCGCGCTGCGCTTGCGGGCGCGCGGCCTTCAGGTCAGTTATGTTTGCGGTGATACGGGCGATGCACCGGATTTGATTGCCGCCGGTATTCGGGTCATTGCGGCCGGGTCAGGGCGCCTGCTGGAGCGGGGACGACTGCAGGCCATGCGCGGCGGCATCTATGACCCCGACATGCGGGATTTTGTAACTGGGGCCATTGCGCAGACCGATGGGCCGGGCACCGTGTATCACCTGCACGGCTGGGCGCAGATCTTTTCGCCCTCGGTTTTCACCGCACTGGCGCCGGTGGCGCGCAAGACGTTCATCCACGCGCATGACATGTTTCTGGCCTGCCCAAACGGTGTCTATATGGACTACCGCCACAATGAGGTTTGTCAGCGGGTGCCTTTGTCGGCGGGGTGTCTATTGACTCATTGTGACAAGCGTTCTTATGCCCATAAAATGTGGCGGGTTCTGCGTCAGAAGGCTCTATTTCGGGCATTTGACGCCGATCTTGACTGGGCGGGCGTGCTGGCGATCCATCCCGACATGCTGCCACGGCTGGCGCGCGCGGGCTATGGCGACACCCTGCTTCAGGTGCTGCGCAATCCGGCGACATCCTTTACCGACAAAAGAGTTCAGGCTGAGAACAACAGCTATCTGATCTATGTCGGACGGCTGGAAGAGGACAAGGGCGCATTGGATCTGGCAAAGGCCGCCCACCGCACCGGCGCGGCGCTGGTCTGTGTGGGTGACGGCACATTGCGTGGCCAGATGGAGCGTGATTTCCCAGATATTCAAATCACCGGCTGGTTGTCAAAACCCGAGATGATTGACTGGGTGTCTGGTGCGCGCGCGCTGATCATGCCGTCGCATCATCCCGAGCCCTTTGCGCTGGTTCTGGCAGAAGCGACAAGCAGTGGCCTGCCGGTCGCGGTGGCGAAGACCGCGCTGATGTCTGAGGAAATCGTCGCGGCCGGGCTGGGCCTGTCCTTCGACGTTTTCGACGCCACCGCATTTGATGCGACGCTGCGCAGTTTCAGGGACATGGACGCAGAGACGCTGGCTGGAATGAGCCACCGCGGCTTTGATGGGCCGGTTCGATTGGCGCAGGATGAAGAGGACTGGATCAGCGGGCTTGCCCGGCTCTATGAGGGCCCCCTCGCGGAAATTGAGGCCGACCGTATTCTGGCTACGGGGTAGGCCAGCGCAGCATTTTTTTCATCAAGGCCAGCGCGACGGCAGCGGACCACAGCAGAATAAGCCCCAGTAACGTCGCCACCAGTCCCAGGGTCGGGCTGACCAAGTCGCGCAGATCATCGGTCGCCAGAACAAAAAACCCGCACAGAACACTGACGATCAGCCCCGGCAAAAACGTCCGCAGCATATCGTGCGTGGTGATGGCAAGGATGCGCCCTGCCGTTGTAAGTGACAGCACCGCCATCACCGCCACGGTGATCACTTGGGCGTAGGCGGCCTCGATCGCGCCGAAACGCCCGTAAAGGAACATGGCAACCAACAGCAGTCCCAGCCCGAACAGGCGGATTCTCAACAGCAGATACTGGCGGTCAAAACTGACCAGTGTCGGCTCCAGATGCATCGACAGGATCCGGATTGCCCGCATCAGGCTGAGTATGCCGATGACGGCTGCGGCGGGCAGCCAGGCCTCGTCCAGAACCACGGTGACGATCTCTTCCGCCATTAGGGCCACGCTCAGCATGACGGGCCAGGCGGCAACGGCGGCAAAGGACATGTTGACCCGCCAGTAGTTGCGGATGCGGTGCCGGTGGCCGTTCTTGTCCAGCCGTGAGAAACGTGACCAGGTGAGCATGGTCAACGGCTGTTGTATCAAATCTGCCGCCGTCTGCGAGATCCGCGCGCCGCCGCGGTAGGCGCCAACCTGCGAAGGGTTGAGGAAGGCGCCAAGGATAATGTCGATCCCGTAGTTGGTCAGCATGCCTGCGCCGGTGCTGGCCCAAAGTGGCACCGCGGTTGGAAAGCCTTGGCGCAGCACATCGACGCGCAGTGCCAAACCGGGCAGACGGCGCACGGCACCACAGGTGAGGATCAGTTGCAGCGACACAGCCGTGTAGCGGCCCAGCACCAGCGACATCGCCCCCATCCCCTCGCGCAAAGCCATGAGCAGGACCACTGTGGCCAAGGCTTCGGCGGCGGCATTGATCAGGCTGGAGGTACGGACCCGCGCGGCGCGCAACAGATGCACATCGTTCCAGGCCACAACTGCGTCCAGCAGGGGCAGCACAGCGAAGGCGAGGCAGATCCGCGAGGTTAGAGACTGTGTTTCTACGATCAGCGTCCCGGTTGCCAGCAGCACCAAACTGGCAAGCGCGCCGATCAGGAACATAACAGTGAACACCGTGTTGCGGTCTTGGTCGGGCGTTCGACTGCGCAGCAGCGCCTGATAATAGCCGGTGTACATGAAAGACGCGAAGATCATCGCGCAGGCCCAGGCCAGCGCATAGGCGCCGAAATCAGCCAGCCCGAAATAACGCGAAGCCATCATGATCTGCGCCAGGGCAAACAGCTGGATCAGCAGGCGCGACACCATGCCCACCACAAAGGCAGATGTCAGAGTCTTTTGCAGCCGTTGCACCCCTGTACCAACCCCGGTGCGAGGCATGTCTTTGGTCTTAGTCTCCGGTTTGCGAGAAAAATTCATCTTCGAAGCTGGGCCGGCATGAGTGTCACTTTACATTGTTAACGGGGCGGCCTGATCGCATCACAAGAAGGGAACCACGGGGTTTTGTTAAAAAGTATCGACGTGCGGCATAAAGTTGTTTCCATAAGAGAGTTAAGCCCTGATCTGGTCAAGGTCTGGGAGGGTCTTCAGGATCGCGACTGTGACCTTGTAAGCCCGTTTTTCAGCCCCGGATTTTCCCGCGCGGTTGGTCGCCATCGTGATGACCTGCGGATCGCTGTCCTGCATGGGCCCGATGGTATTTCTGGTTTTCTGCCGTTTCACCTGAAGCGGGGCGGCTGTGCGACGCCGGTGGGCGGGCAGGTTTGTGACTATCAGGGGGTTATTGGCACTGTGCCAGACGCGGGCTTGCGGGGTGGGTCGCTTCTGCGTGACCTCGGATTGGCGGCTTATGATTTCAACCACGGGCTGGCCAGCCAGCCGCTGTTGGCACAAAACGCCTTCAGCTTTACCGACTCCCGCCGCGCAGATCTGAGAGGCGGATTTGACTGCTGGCAGGAGGAAGTGAAGGCGCAGACCAAGGAGCTGGGTAAGCTGGGCCGCAAGATGCGCAAGCTTGAACGCGATATCGGGCCCCTGCGGTTCGTGGCAAATGATCCCTCTCAGGATGCTTGGGAGGCGTTCCACAAATGGAAGGATGAGGCGCTGCGCAGGCAAGGCGCCAACGGGTTTGACCTGCCGGGTTGGCTGGACCGGGTGATGTCGGATCTGCGGGTGATTGACGACCCCAGTTTTGGCGGCTTGTTCTCGACACTTTATGCGGGCGACCGGCTGATCGCGGCGCATTTTGGCATGCGATCCAAACGAGCCTGGCACTGGTGGTTCCCAACCTATGATGCGTCCCTTTCGAAATTGTCTCCGGGGCTGATCCTGTTGGTCAACTGCATCGAAGAGGCGGCCCGGCTGGGGCTGGATGAATTGGATTTTGGCCGCGGTACGCAATTGTTCAAACGTCAGTTTGGCACCCGGTCGCGGCAGCTGTGCGAGGGGTCTCTGGAACGGCGGCTGTCCCCATTCGGGGCCATACGCTCGGCGCGAAAATCAGTGCAGCGGCTGGCGAACCGGTCGCTGCCTGAGAAGTCGGCCGATATCCTGCGCCGTGGCGGCACCAAGGTGTTACGCGCCGGTCTGATCTGACACGGCGTCCCGCCGGTCGCGCCAGCGGTGAAGTCCAGTGGTCCAGGCATCGACGGCCAGACCAGCCATGCCGCGCGGCGTATAAGGATAGACCCGCAGCGCCTGAATTTCGACAGCCTGATCGGTCCAGGCCTTGGTCCAGGGCGCTTCCTTGCCGCAGAATTCGATCGCCTCATAGCCCTGTTCGGCGCAGTGGCGCATCAGTTCGACCCGCAAGGCTTCGCCGGGAGAGACCGCGCCAAAGCTGTCGTCATATCCCAGTTTGATTGACCAGAACCGGTTCTGCCAGACCGCGGCATATTCCATCGCCGCGTCCTGTCCGTTTATGGTCAGGAAACACAGACGCAGGCGACCGCGGGCCATCATCCTGCGGCCAAAAGCACGGAAAAAGGCGGCCTGATCCGGATCATGAAGCAGCGCCGTTCCGGCGCGCCCCTTCCAGCTTTTGGCCTCTACCGCCATGGCGCGGTCAATCTGGCCGTCCAGATCTGCCGCCGTTGGCGATAGGATCTCCACTGCAACATCACCGATTTCCTCGGCCTTGCGCCACTTGCGCCGGAACCGCTGTCGGCGCGACCGGCTGAACAGCTTTAACGGATCGCTCCAGTCTTCGGTCAGCTGCAGGGCGGGCAGGGCGCGTTGTGGCAGATGACGGGTCAATGTTAGCCCCCGCCAGCGTTGGCCTCGCCGCAGCCGGGCCTCTAGGTCAGTGGTTGTCGGGTAATGGCCCAGATCAACAGAGGCCCCCAATCGTGTCAGCCCGCAGGCCAATTGGTCCAAAGCGGTCTCATCGGCCCACATGACTTCAACCGATTCACCCACATCAATCGCGCCCAGCAGGCGATACCCTCCAAAACCTGCGCGTTGCCCCAAAAGGGCCAGCGCCACAGGCGCGTCAGCGGGACCGACGATCAGCGCTTTGGTCGCGGCGCCCTGCCCATAAACCTCAGCCGCCGCGCTGAGCCATTCATGGGTCTGCATCAAACTGCGGACAGGAAGCAAACCATCCTCCCAGACTTCCGCCGGGATAGAGCCGAATTCAACCAGTCTTGTTTCGTGTAGTGGCTGCAATCAATCTACTCCGCGTGCTGATACGCCCTGAGGGCGGACAAGTGACTGGGCACCAGTTGATGGCACCACCCTTCAGGGTAATTTGCGCGCGTTTGATTTCCACTATTATCAGAGACTTGATGTCAGGCGGGATGCTGCAATCTCTGTTTTGGCAGCCATAGTGGGGTCGGGGCTGTTCACACATTGCAATGATACTGCGCGACCTGATCCTTGCACATGATAACCCACATGGATTGTGGGACCGTAGATCTTTGCCTATCATGTTCTCATGATTTACCGCCGTGGATTTTTTCTGTCGTTTTGCTTTTTGGTCAGCGTGTTTGCAGCGCCATTTTTTGGCGGGTCGCGGCTTCTGGCGGCAGAGCGGGTGGCGCTTCTGATTGGCAACTCGGAGTATGCTTCGCCTGGGATGGCGCTGCTGAATCCTGTGAATGATGTCACGGCGTTGGGGGCCGCGCTGAGGGGGCTGGATTTTCAGGTCATCGAAGCCGCCAACAAGGATTCTGCGGCAATGGAGCAGGCCCTGGACCAATTTGGGTCTGCTGCTCAGGGGGCGGATATCGCCCTGTTTTTTTATGCCGGGCACGGGGTGCAGATTGGCGGAGCAAACCATTTGATCGGGACGGATTTTTCCGGCTCCGATCTTGAGGCACTACGGCGCAATTCCATGACCCTGGACAGGGTGCGGGATGTCATCGCCAAGGCCGGTCCCAATGCGGGTATTTTGCTTATCGACGCATGTCGCAATAATCCGTTCACCGATAAGGGGCTGGTCGAACAAGGGCTCATTCGGGCACGTGGTGGTGCGGGGCTGCTGATTGCCTATGCCACTGATCCTGGCAACGTCGCCTACGATGGGACGGGTCAGAACAGCATTTTCACCGCCAGCCTGCTGGAGCATATTGCCACGCCTGATCTGGATATACGTCTGATGCTGGGACGGGTACGCCAGCAGGTGGTTCTGGATACCAATGGTCGCCAAGTGCCTTGGGTCGAGGAATCCCTTCTGGGCGAATACGAGTTTGCACAGCAAACCGCCGAAGCGGCACCACAGGATGAGACCTCAGCAGACCTTGCATTTTGGCGCAGCATTGCCGCCAGCAACCGTGTCGAGGACTTTGAAAAATACCTGCAGGCCTATCCTGCCGGGCTGTTTGCCCCGTTTGTGCGCGACAGGATCCGCTTTCTGAGCGGCAACCCCTCTGCCAATGTGGCGCCGGCCGGAAAAACACTGTCGGGTGCCGACCCTCAGAAATTGTCGGCGGCACTGGCTGTTCTTGGCCTTTTGCAGGAGACCCGCACCCGCGATCTTGGGCCGGCTTTGGATGGGTATCGCCGCCAAGTCCCGGTGACAGAGGTTGCAACCGCTGAACGGCTCTACAAGGATGCAGCACAGGTGTCAGTGTTTCTGGCGGCAACCACACTGCAAAAACTGCGGACCGATATTGTGGCGCTGCGCAGTCTCGAACGTACTTTGACCATTGCCGAGGATGCCCTGGCGCAGATTGAGGAGATCGCGCGCACCAATCCGGCGGCAGTGCCAATTCTACAGCAGGCCCAAAGCGACGTTTATGACATTTTTCGCTCGCGCGGTGTCATTTTACGCCGGTTGGATCAGAGCCGCAGCTACTATGACGGATTGCTGAACCAGGCGGTGCTATTCTTCCCGCCGGATATCGGCCCGTCCATTGTTAGCGGTGGTGGGCAATTGCAGGGGTTGGAGCACGCGGGGCGGCAAATAGACGAAGACGCTGCATTATTTTTGCGTCATGTTGAACAAGCAGATGATAGTAAAAAAGGAAGTTACCAATGGCTGGCAGATCTCATTACACCGGGCTAAGCGCGGTCTTGCTTTCAGTGTCGCTGGTGTTGTCGGCCTGTGATGATACCAGCCAGTCTGCATCTCAGGCTGTGAGCACGGATAGCGCGTCCCAAGCGGAGGCAGATCTGGCAAAACAGGCTGCAGCCATGCAGAAAACGATCCTTGAAGGTGCATTGGCCGGCGCGGCGGTTGGGACCGGCTTTGGGTTGGCTCTAGGCGGTGACGACAGTGCCGGAACCGGTTTCACCATTGGTCTGGGTGGCGGCGCATTGGCCGGAACCTACGTGGCCTTTGTTCAGCGCAAATATGCAAACAAGGAAAAGCGTCTGAAGCAGATCAAGAGTGATCTGGACCGAAACGCAGCCGAAATGCAAACAACGTTGAACGTCATGAACCAGGTGCTAGCGGCGCAGCAGGCAGAACTGGCAGAGCTGAAAGGGCGCGCGGCAGCAGGCACGGGGGATCCGGCGGCGCTGCAGCAAGAGGTGGCACAGGCCAATGAAAACCTGTCGCAAATGCAGCTTGCGATCGACGGGTCGGTCAAACGGCAGGCCGAGTTCAACGAAGCCCGCAGCCTGACCCTGGCGCGCGGCCAGACCGCATCGCCGATCGACGGCGACCTTGCGGCCCTGTCTGACCGGATCACCCAGATGCGCGACGTCGCAAGTGATTTGGCATCCTCTATTTAAAGGAGATTTTCATGATCCGCTTTGCTGTAATTCCATGCCTGCTGCTCGTGGCCGCCTGCGAAACGTCGACCGACCCTGCCGACGGGGGCTTCCTGTCCGGCGTCTCCGGCATTTCTTCGGGGGCTTATGACGACCGTGTTCAGACAGCCGAGGCAGACGTCGCGGCGGCGCAAACCCGTAATGATGCGCTTGCTGCCCAAATCCGTGCCTCGGAAACGGAGCTTGGGCAGTTGAAGCTGAAAATTCTGCAACAGCGCGACAGTATCGGCGGTGGCGATGCGGCGACAGCGGCCCGTATTGATACGGTATTGAACGCCAATCCGGGTGGCGCCACAGCCGAAGAACGGTTGGCGGCACTGCAGCGCAGCATTGCCGATGCCCGTGCGTTGAGCGCGGATCTGGCACGGCTTTCTGGTTAGGGCCGCGAGACCTGTCTTTTGACCTGCGCACGAAAATGGGGGGCCAACCGCAAGGTTTGGCGCCCTATTGCCCCTTTAGGATGATCCTGACCTTCGGGGGGTGCCGACACCCGCCAGTACGGCAGACTGTCACAATTACCGGTGTGCAGGTTCTGGCCGCTTTATGCGGCCAGAACCTTGGCGATCGAGTCGAGTGATTTGACGGCCACCCCGGCTATTGCGACATTGGCAAAACCGTTGTTGGCGTCGACATCCTTGAAAAAATCATCCTGCAAGGCTGTCTGATAGGCCGCGATCGCCTCGGCGGCCTCGCGCTTGAGTTTGGTGCGGTCATCGCCCTCCGGGGTCTCGGTCATCCGGTCCAGAATTGTTTCGAGCCGGGTGTCAAAGACATCCAGGCGGCGGGTCAATTTGTTTGCGTCCCCGGCCACTTCGGCCAGTTCAGGATCAGAGCCGCAGGCCGCGACAATGGCGCCTTCCAGCTTTTTCATCTCGGACAGCATCATGGAGCGGGTGTTGGCCCAGATGACACGGGACTTTTGAAACGCCACCACATCCTTGGGGATTTCATCCTCGGTGCCTGCCTTTGCAGCCGCCGCCGCGGTTTCCAGAGCCGGTTTCAGTTTGGCCGCGATTGCCAGCGCGGTCTTGAAATCTCCGGTTTCGGCTTTTTCCGTGGCCATGGCCCAAGCGGCGGTCAGCTGGCTGCGGTTGGCCGGGTTGTTGCCCATCGCCTTGGTGTATAGCGCCTCTAGCGCGGTCTGTACCTTGGCCCAGTTTGCAGCTGCCGGGTCTGTCGCCTCAGAAGGGGGCGCGGGGGCTGCCGGTGTCGGCTCGGCCGTTTCGGTCGGTGCCGATGGCGGAGGTGACGCGGGCGGAGCTGTCGGTGCAGCGGCGGCGGTAAGGATCGGCTTCAGCTTGGCGGCAACGCCCATTGCGGCCTTGTATTCGCCCCGTCCGGCCGCATCTGCGGCGCCTTGCCAGGCCTTGGCGACAGTGGCCGCGCGCGGATCGCCACTTTCAGAAAACCGTTCTACATGCGCGCCAAGCGCGGCTTCGACCTGCCGCCATTTCTGCGCCTGCGGGTCGGTGTCGTCCTCTGCAGGTGCCGCGCTGGCCTCAGCCGTATCCGGGGCTGGTGGCGCAGCGGGAGAGGGGGCCGCTTCGGGCGGTTGGTCGTCGGCGTCATCCTCTGCATCGACCACGGTACCATTGGCATCGAGCAGGGTGACCCGCATCGTCATGCCGATCTCGGTCATGAATTTCTTCATGCTCTTGGTCAGGCCGGGCGGAATGTCTTCCTCGCAGGTCAGCGTCATGACCTTGCCGCTGATTTCGCAGGTGCCGCGGGTCAGCTTGGCAGTTTCCCCGGCCTTTTTAGCCTGGCGCATCAAGGTCGCAGAGGGTTTGACCAGATCCACAATAAGGATGTTGTTTTCCGGCTTTTTACCCATGCACAGCCCGAAATCGAGCGGTTTCTGGCGTGCTTTGGGCAGCAGTTTCTTGAGCGTATCAAGCGCATCGTCTGTCATCAGCATTGGCGGACAACCCTTATGAGTTGATGGTTCAGGAGCCTGCGACCGAGAATTCGATCCGGCGATTTTTACCGCGGCCTTCGGCCGTGTCATTCGCGACCAGCGGGTTGTCTTCACCAAAGCCGATGGATTCCATACGTGAATCGCTGACCCCGTTTGCGGTGAGGTATTTGACAACCGATGCCGCGCGGCGTTCCGACAAGATCTGATTGCCGCGACGCTTGCCGACATTGTCGGTATGGCCGGCCACCTGAATTCTGAGGTCAGGACAGCGGGTCACAATATCGGCAACCGCGTCAAGCATTGGTGTGCTGGATTGATCGAGCCGCGCTGAACCGGGTTGGAAATTGATGCTGCCCGTGCGCGACAGGATTTCAAACCGGCCAACACAGGCCTCAAGTGAAAAATCCCCCTCGGCTTCCAGCGCGGCAGAGGCGGGTTTGGCGGCTGCCACCACCTGCGTCTGGGCCGGAGCTGCGCCATCGCGCTTGCGGAAAATGAAATCAAAGCTGACAGAGGATGAGGGCACGATCGTCACATTGGCAGCATCGCGCAACTTGTCCAGGCCGCCATCGAGATTGTAATCGGCAACCGACAAAGTGATCGGTTCAGCGGTGGATACGGCCACCAGATCATCGCCGATCAGGGTGACGGCAAGCTTGGCTTCTTCGGTGCGGGTCACGCCATGCAGATCAAGGGTGAAAGGCAGCGAAATGGTCTTGCGGCGGACAGTTTCCAGATCGGCAATCAGTGCCGGGTCAATCTGGGCGCTGATTATGGCTTCGGGGAATTGAAAGGTTTCAAAGAACAAAAACCGCATTCGTACATTGCGCAGGTCGACCTTGGTATCAACGCTGTCGAGCAGCAGTTTCAGCTGGGTTTCGCCGCTGGGGGAGATGCCGCCAGTCAATGTGGCAAAAGAGGAGGTTTCGATCTTGGATTCGTTTTTGATCGACTGGAACTGCAGTCTCGAGGCTTCTGAATCCAGATCCCATCCGGTCCCGAACGGACCCTCTTGCGCGGACACAGACAGGCCAAAAACCATTGCGCTCGCAAAGCAAATTACAAAATGCCATAATCTGGACACAGCGCTCTCCCAATAAAATCAAATCTGGTAAGATTATCGGTGTAGTATGACGCAAAGGCAACTCTAATATATAAATTCAGAATGCGCCGGGTTGTAGACACAGCTTTTTTGCGTTTGCTTGTGCCAGATTTGGCAGAAAGGATGACCGCATGCGGTTGATTGCAGTTATCACGTTGTTTTTAATTAACTTGTCTGGCCCGGCTTGGGCTGAGGCGCGAATTGCCTTGGTGATCGGCAACAGCGGATACACCGCTGTGGAGCCGCTGGACAATGCCGGCAACGATGCCGAACTGATGGCCCAGTCGCTGGAGCAGGTGGGCTTTGACGTCACTTTGGTGCGCAATGCCTCGCAGGTTGACCTGAAGCTTTCGGTGGCTGCGTTTGGCCGGGATCTGCGGGCGGCGGGCAAAGATGCGGTCGGGCTGTTTTACTATGCCGGGCACGGGGTTCAGTCCTTTGGCGCCAACTATCTGCTGCCGGTTGACGCCAGTCTGACCGTGGCGGCGGATCTGGATCTTGTCGGCCTCGAGGCCGCATCGGTCCTGCGCCAGATGGCATCGGCGCGCAACCGGACCAATATTGTCATTCTCGATGCCTGCCGGAACAATCCGTTCACGGATATTCCCGATTTCAACGACAATGGCCTGGCCGAAATGAAGGCACCGACCGGCACATATCTTTCCTATGCGACGGCACCTGGCGCGGTGGCATTGGATGGGGTGGGTCGCAACAGCCCCTTCACGCAAGCACTGGCCGAAGCCTTGCAGACCGAAGGAATGCCGATTGAAAAGGCGTTCAAACAGGTGCGCGTCAAGGTGATCGAGCAGACGGGCGGCGCGCAGACGCCCTGGGATACCTCATCCCTGACCCGCGAATTTTCCTTCCGGCCTGGCCGGGTGCTGACCGCAGAGGAAGTCGCGGAATCCCAGTTGTGGAATGTGGTGAAGAAATCCGCAGACCCGGTGCAGTTCATGCTGTTCCTGCGGTCCTATCCGGAGGGCTTGTTTGCCGGTGAGGCGCGCGATCTGCTGAGCAAGGTTCTGGCCGATGAACTGGGCACAACCCTGCCGGAAACCGCCGCCGAAGCGGTGGCAGAAGCGCCGCCCGCGGCGCCGGCTCCTGACCGTGAAAGCACGCTGATGGAACAGGCGCGCAATTCCGGCGCTCTGGAAGACTATCAGGCCTATCTGGACGCTTTCCCCGCGGGAATTTTTGCCGAACTGGTGAAGATTGAGATCGCCGCCATCAAGGCTAAGGCAACCGAAGATCCGGATGCTCCGGCACCTGCCGATGAGCAGGTCGCGGCGCTGGCTGCAGAACCGGAACCTACCGGTCTGGCGGAACCACAGCGGGAGGTATTCTTTGACCAACCGTTGGAATATGGCATTCCCCAGATCCTCGGCAAGACGATCATGGAAGTGACCAAGACAACGCCGATGTTCCCACCGATCGAAGGCCTGCCGGAGCCGGTCTGGAAGGACCAAACCTGCAGCAATTGCCACCTGTGGACGCGGGATGCTCTGTGTGATCAGGCCAAGCAATACGTCAAGGAAACCGCGGCGCGGGCTTTGGCAAAGGAACACCCTCTGGGCGGCACGTTCAAAAGCAATCTGAAGGTCTGGGCACAAGGCGGATGCCGGTAAGGTCCAGCCTCTGACCAATTGCTATTTGCAGACAGGCCGCGATCCCTGTGTCACCGGGTGCTTCACTGAGTGCGAGCCGCGGCTGTCGGCCCGCCCATCACTGGGTTGCCGGGGTCGTGGTGATGAAGAAATAGACCCATTCCCCTTTGAAATCGGGATGATCCTGACGGGCCTGTGAAATACGGGACGTCAGGTATTCAAGGTAGGCGTCTGCCGGTTCGACAATCGGCCTTAGCCCATCATAGAGTTGTTCTGAGGCGGCAAAGGCCACGGCAATTTCCTGACCGTAGGGCGGCCCGATGGTGATTTTCAGACCGGGTTTCCCCGGTCGGTCGCGGCCCACACCAACCGCTGATTTCGCCACAAACTTTTCAAGCGCGATATGGGGGTTGGGAACCAGATGAATGACCTCCCCTTCAGCGTTGAAATAATCGACATAGACGTAGGCGTCGTAATCCGGCGCGGTCAGATCGAACTGCAGCCGCTGCCCTTCGCTGTAATTGTAGGCGCGTGCGTGCGAGCTGGCGCCGATCAGCCTTGAATTGGTGAACTGGTCGGTGGACTGCGGCAGACCGGCCGCGGCAATCCCGCTGAGCGCGCCACATTGCGGATCGGGAAGGTGCAGCAGGTTGGCGGTGACCGGAATGCCATCGCCCATCTGCGCCCGCAGCGCCTCCAGCAGGGGGCCTTGCAGGGACGGGTCGGGGATGTGACCGCGCATTTCCAGCATTCCGGTTTCCGGCAGGAAGGTCGCCGAAAGACGGGCACAGTCGACGCTTGTCAGCAGCGAGGACAGATCATCGCGCACCGATTGCGCATCGTCCAGCGCTCCGGGGGCCATGAAGGCCTGAATGGTTGAAAGCGCCTGCGGATCGGTAACCAGCCGGTCGCCGAATTGCCAGGCAAGCGCGGCGGTCGCCTTGGTTGCCGGCACCTGTACAGGCTGGGCCGCTTCCATGGGCGGCGCGCTGGCGGCGGTGGTTTCGATATCCGCCTTGGCGTCAGGCAGGGCAATGCCGTCCAGAGACATGGCCGCGGCCGGTTGTGCCGCCGCATCGAGGGCCGGGACAGATGACGTCTCTGCAGCGGCGGGGCTGAGCTGGGCGGTGGCCGGCGTCAGTGGTGGGCTGGCGGCCGTTTTCGGACGGGCCTCGGGCAGAGGTTGAACCGATGGGGCCGCGCCTGACAGTTTTGCCGGTCGCAGGGTCTGACCGTTCAATGCGGTGGTGGGTGCGGTCAGAGGTTCGGCACGCGATTGACGAACCGCCCCGGCCGCCAGCGCTGTGCTGTCGCCCTCGGTTTCTGGCGCCGCCTCGGATGGGGGCGGCTGGGCCTTGGCGGATTGGCGGCGCGCCTCGACCGTGTCCAGCTGCACCTGACTGCGCGCCACCGGCTGGTCGGGCACAGGATTAGGATCGTAGCCTGCCACATATACCATCGCCGCTGTCCCGTGCAGCAGCGCTGATACGGTCAACCCGCCCATCCATGCTGCCGCCCGCCCCATCATTGACCCGCAGGGGTGACGACCAGCATGACATTGCGGGCCCCCAGCGCATCTATGTCGGCGACCAGCGGCAGAAGGTTGTGCAGTTGGGCATCACGGTGGGCGTTGACCCTGACCAAGAGGTCGGGCTGTTTTGCAACCCGGTCGCGCAGGGTCTCGAGCGCGCCATCGCGGTCAGAGGCTGTCCCGTCCAGCGCCAAAAGCCCCTCGGCAGAGACGGAAACGGTCACCCCGCCGGCTGGCATGTCGGTGCCGGTGGTGGATTGCGCTGGCAGCACGTCAAAAGGAGAGGTCGCATCCATGCGCCCCACCAGCATGAAGAAGACCAGCAGAAAAAACACCACATCGATCAGGGCGATGATGGTCTCGGGCTGGCTGCGGCGGGCGGGGCGTTTGAGCTGCATTGCTGTGATCACTCCCGCGCCTGAACGCGCATCAGCCGCAGCCGTGTCACCCCGGCCCGTGTCAGCAGATCCATGACGGTGACCAGATCCTGCGTGCGCGCCTGTGGCGATGGCAGAACCGTCACGGCCAGCAGCGGGTTTTCGGCCAGCCGGGCCTTGGTCAGCGCCGACAGCTCGGGGCCGCTCTGGGCTTTGCCGCGTACAAATGGCTGTCCGCCAGCCCCAAGACGGACCAGCAGAGTGGTGGCGCCGCCTGTCTCGGGGGGCGCTGTCGCTGCCTGAACATCGCCGCTGCGCTGCACAAAGGGGATCATATCCAGGTTGAGGTAGGTGGAGGTGACCATGAAGAACACAAGCAGAATCAGCATCACGTCGATCATCGGGACAAGCGAGATCAAAGGACGATCCGGGGATCTGCAGGCGAGCTTCATGGGCGGTCAGCCCGATTCCGGTGTGGTGCCGGTGTCTTCGAGCAGGAAGAACTGGCCCACGGCCGTCTCAATATCATGGGCCGCACCATCGATGCGGGTGGCCAGCAATGTGGCGCCAATGGCGGCCGGGATTGCCACGACAAGACCTGCGGCGGTGGTCAGCAAGGCCTGCCAGATGCCGCCGGCCAGAACCGAGGCATTGGCGGAACCCTGCGCCATTTCCAGTTCCTGAAAGGACTGGATCATGCCAAGAACAGTGCCCAAGAGCCCCAGCAGCGGTGCCACCATCGCCACCAGTTCCAATAGCCGGATATGGCGGTTCATACTTTCCACCTCGGCATTGCCGCGGCGCATCAATTCCGCCTCCAGCGGTTTGCGGGGCATCTTTTTGAGCGTGCCCTGCAGCGCATAGAAAATCACCCGGTCCGCCGGGGAGTGACCGGTGGCAACGGCGCTGACGGCGGCCTCTTTCTGGTTTTCGGCCCATTGCACGAGGGCCGCATCGCGGGCTGCGGCGCCGGATCGAACCCGGATCAGCTGCAGGGCTTTCACGGCGATCAATGTGATCGACAGCAGGGACATCAGGGCCAAAATGGCGATGATCGGCCCGCCGGTTCCGGCGATTTCCAACAGGGCGCCCGGCATCCTACTTCACCAACGGGGCAGAGGTGCGGCTGGTCAGGTCGACCATTGCAAAACAATCGGCCTCATCCTGGTTCTGCGGTTTGCAGCTGTCAAAGGCATGCAGCAGGATTTCCGATATCTCGGGGCAGGCTATGTCGGGGACTTCAAACAGCTTGAGCGTGGTGCGCGCCACCGGCAGGGGGGCGGCATCGATGTTGAGCAGCCGGTCGATCACCCCTTGGGTGTTCAACACCGCCAGCGACATTTCAAAGCCTTCAAAGGCCAGCCCGCTGTCATTCCGGAACAGAAAATAGGCCCGGCATCCGCCGGCATCCGAGGGCTCGAATTTATTGAGCTCGACGGTCAGCTTGCCGTCCTGTGCCTGCGCGGCAGGTATATGAGCGACCAGTGCGAAGGCCGCAACCAGGATGGTAGGAACCAATGAGCGCATTAAAATTCTCCCTCTAAGTCTATGAAACTATGAAACGGAAAACCTGCCGACCGGTCAAGGATTTAGGTTTGACCAATGTCCAGAGGAGACTGATGAACATTTGCCGCTTCCCTGATCTAGTCAAAAGTGTTTTCTATGGTAAGGTTAGTGCGAAGCACCGGTTTTTTGTTGTGCTACTGTATATTGGCCGATGTCGGCTGGTCATAGAAATAATTGACTCTAGGGTAGAAGATGAATTTGGACGGTTTGCTTCAGAGCATGGGAGATGATGCTCCCAGCGGTGAGGATCTGGTTTATGACCCAGCCTTTACCGAATTGGAAATCGCAGCGCAGCCCGGCGAAGAGCGTCAGGCCGGCGATGAGATCCTAGCTGCGGAAGAACCGGACTACAAAGACATCGCAGCCAAATCCATGGCGGTGCTGGAGCGCAGCCATGATCTGCGCGCGGCGATTTTTCTGGCCCAGGCGCAGCTGCGCCTGAAGGGCCTGCCGGGCTTTGCGGCCACCACCACATATATCCGGGGCTGTCTTGAGGATTACTGGTCCAGCTGCCACCCGCAGCTTGACGAAGAGGATGATGACGACCCGACAATGCGGGTGAACGCGGTGCTGACACTGGCTGATGGCGACCGCATCCTGCGCGGTCTGCGCCGGGCGCCGCTGACCGCCAGCCGCACCTTCGGAATGATTTCACTGCGTGACATCTGGGTGGCTGAGGGCGAAAGCACCCCATCCGATGACATGGAGAATGCTGCCGACAGCGCCACTGTGGCGGCGGCCTTTCAGGACACCGACGACGAGGTGCTGCGCGAAACCTCCCTGGCCGCCTCGCAGGCGCTGGAAGATGTGCAGGCTATCTCGGATAAATTTGACGCCGAAACGCCCGGTCAGGGGCCGGACCTGGACCCGCTTTTGAAGCTGCTGAAGCAGTTGGTGACCCGTTTGGGCGGCGTTCTTGGTGATGCGGCGCCGGCAATGGACGCGGATGCGGACGCAGGCGAGGGCGACGCTGCAGCGGCCGCCCCGGTCGCGGGGCAGGTCGGCGGCGGCAGTGGTGCGATCAATTCTCAGGCCGATGTGCTGAACGCATTGGACCGGATTATGGGGTATTATCAGCGCAGCGAGCCTTCGAGCCCGGTTCCAATGTTGTTGGAGCGGGCAAAGAAACTGGTTGGCGCAGATTTCATGACAATCGTGAAAGACATGGCGCCCGGCGGAATGGACAATGTGCATCTGATCGGCGGGATCGAAGAAGAATATTGAGATTCGCGTCGCTGAATTGCTTAATTGCAGCGCGGATATGACAGGTTACAGAGGAGCGGAATATGGCTGGTAGTTCCCAGAAATTCATAGCAAGAAATCGGGCGCCGCGGGTGCAGATCGAATATGATGTCGAGCTGTACGGTGCCGAAAAGAAGGTGCAACTGCCGTTTGTGATGGGGGTGATGTCTGATCTGGCCGGTAAGTCAGAAGTGGCACAGCCTTCGGTCGCGGATCGCAAGTTCCTTGAAATCGACGTTGATAATTTCGACGAACGGATGAAGTCGATGGCGCCGCGCGCGGCCTTCACCGTGCCCAACACGCTGACCGGCGAAGGCAATCTGGCCGTGGACATCACCTTCGAGTCGATGGACGATTTCAGCCCGGCTGCCATCGCCGCCAAAGTCGAGCCGCTCAAAGAGCTGCTGGAAGCGCGCACGCAGCTGTCCAACCTGATGACCTATATGGACGGCAAAACCGGTGCCGAAGAGCTGATCGCCAAGATCATGCAAGACCCGGCGCTGCTGAAGACGCTGGCCGCACAGGCAGCCCCGAACTCTGACAGCGAGGATCAGGAGTAATCAATGGCCGAAACAGAAACAGAAGCCGCTGGTGGTGCCGAAGCAACGGCATTCGGGTCGACAGACTTTGAAAACCTGCTGAAGAAAGAATTCCGCCCAAAGTCCGATCAGGCAAAAACAGCTGTTGAGCAGGCGGTCAAAACCCTGGCCGAGCAGGCGCTCAGCAACACTGGGCTGATTTCGGATGACGCGCTGCGCTCGATCGAGAGCATCGTCTCGCAGATTGACCAGAAGCTGACCGAACAGGTCAACCTGGTGCTGCACAACGAAGAGTTTCAGCAGCTGGAAAGCGCATGGCGTGGCCTGCACTATCTGGTGAACAACACTGAAACCGACGAAATGCTGAAGATCCGGGTGATGAACATCTCCAAGAAAGAGATGCACAAAACCCTGCGCAAGTTCAAAGGCACCGCCTGGGACCAGTCGCCGATCTTCAAAAAGGTCTACGAAGAAGAATTCGGTCAATTCGGCGGCGAACCCTATGGCTCGCTGGTGGCGGACTACCACTTTGACCACAGCCCGCCCGATGTTGAGCTGCTGGGCGAGATGTCCAAGATTGCCGCCGCAGCCCATGCACCGCTGCTGACCGGCGCCGATCCAAGCCTGTTCCAGATGGACAGCTGGTCGGAACTGGCCAACCCGCGCGATCTGACCAAGATCTTCCAGACGCCGGAATACGCCTCGTGGCGGTCGCTGCGCGAAAGCGAAGACAGCAAATACGTCGGCCTGGCAATGCCGCGGTTCCTGGGTCGTCTGCCCTACGGTGCCAAGACAGATCCGGTCGAGGCCTTCTCGTTTGAAGAGGACACCGATGGGGCTGACAGCAGCAAATACGGCTGGGTAAACGCTGCCTATGGCATGGCCGTCAACGTCAACCGGTCGTTCAAGGAATTTGGCTGGTGCTCGCGGATCCGCGGCATCGAGTCGGGCGGGGCGGTTGAAAACCTGCCGTCGCATACTTTCCCGACCGATGATGGCGGCGTTGATCAGAAATGCCCGACCGAGATCGCAATCTCGGACCGTCGCGAAGCCGAGCTGGCGGCCAATGGCATGATGCCACTGATCCACCGCAAGAACTCGGATCTGGCGGCCTTTATCGGCGCGCAGTCGCTGCACAAGCCGGCGGAATATGATGATGATGACGCAACCGCAAACGCCAACCTGGCCGCGCGGCTGCCCTATCTCTTCGCCACCTGCCGGTTTGCCCATTACCTGAAGTGCATCGTTCGCGACAAAGTGGGCTCCTACAAGAGCCGCGATGACATGCAGGCGTGGCTGCAGACCTGGATCAACCAGTATGTCGACCTGAACTCGGCCACATCTCCGGAAGAGGTCAAGGCACGCCAGCCGCTGGCCGCTGCCGAGGTTGTGGTGGAAGAGGTCGAGGGAAACCCGGGGTATTATTCCTCGAAGTTTTTCCTGCGCCCACACTACCAGCTCGAAGGCCTTTCGGTCTCGCTGCGGCTGGTCTCTAAATTGCCTACTGAAAAGGGCTAACGCCCTGTTTGAAAACGAAATCTGACCATAAGAGGAAGCAACTACTATGGCATTTGACGCATTCTGCTATTTCCCCGGATCCGACGTCGAGGGTGAAACCCAAGACAAGGCAATGAAGTCTAACAAGGCTTTTGAAATCCTGAGCTTCGAAATCGGCGCTGAGAACAACATCAACATCGGGTCGATCTCTTCCGGTGGTGGCGCTGGCAAAGCGACGTTCAAAGAGCTGACAATCACCAAGAAAACGGACCTGGGCTCCTGCGCTCTGTTCTCCAAACTCTGCGAAGGCAACCACTTTGATGACATGGTCATCGAACTGCGCCGTTCGGGCGGTGTTGCGGGTTCTTCCGGCCAGACCTTCCTCAAGTGGGAGTTCAAACTGGTGATGGTTCAGGACATCAGCTGGTCAGGTTCCGATGGCGATGACATCTGCGAAGAAACCCTGGTCCTGCAGTATGGTGCAATGAAAGTCACCTACACCCAGCAGAACGAGCAGGGCAAAAAAGGCGCAGAGAAGAGCGGCGAATGGAGCCGTGTTCTCAACCAGGCGAACCTGGCTGTCAAATAAGCCCGGTTTTCCGGTCGTTTCGGCCGGATACGGATACGATGGCAGGCCTTTTGCGGGGCCTGCCATCTGCATCAAATCTAATCCGGGAGAAAACCCTTGCTGGCCGAAGACCTTCTAAAAAGCGGAGATCTGGACGGGGCGCTGAAAGCGCTTCAGGATGCTGTAAGGGCCGATGCGTCCAACGCGGCGCTGCGTATTTTCCTGTTTCAACTGCTTAGCGTGCGCGGCGAATGGAAACGCGCTGTCCAGCAGTTGAAAGTCTCTGCCGAGCTTGATCCGGCAGCTACAACCATGGCGCAGACATACCGCGAGGCGATTGTCTGTGAGGTCTTCCGCGAGAAAGTCTTCGCGGGTGAGAAAGATCCCCTAGTTTTTGGCGAGCCACAGGAATGGATCGCCCTGATGGTCGAGGCGCTGAAGGCGCAGGCCGAGGGGCAGGCGGCGCAGGCTGCCGAAATCCGTGGCCGCGCGTTTGAGGCCGCGCCTGCGGTGTCCGGCCAGATTGACGGCGAACCCTTCGAATGGGTCGCCGATGCCGATATGCGCCTTGGCCCGCTGCTCGAGGCGGTGGTGAATGGCAAGTATTTCTGGATGCCGTTCAGCGCGATCCGTCATATCGCCTTTGAAGAACCGGCCGATCTGCGCGATGCGGTCTGGACCCCGGCAACCATCACCTTGGCCAATGGCGGCGACATCGTAGCGCTGATCCCGACCCGCTATGTGGGCACAGTTGACGGCGGAACTGCGGCGGCCAAGCTGGCGCGGGAAACCGATTGGACGGATCTGGGCCATGACACATATGCCGGCACCGGCCAGCGTCTGCTGGCGACCGACACGGGCGACAAGGCGCTGATGGACATCCGCGCCCTCACCGTTGGCAGCCCCTATGAAGCCCCGGCCGAACCGACCGAGCCTGTTGATGTCTGAACTGCAGGTCTCTGAGCGGCTGCAGCCGTCCCTGCTTGACCGGCTGACCGACAATAACCCCAGCGAGGCAAGTGAGCGGCGTGAGGATCGGGTGATCGATCTGCGCCAGCTGCGCGAAATCATCCAGCGCGATCTGGTCTGGCTGCTGAATACCCGTGACAATCAAGGTCTTATCGATCCTGCCCGCTTTCCGAGCGCGGCGAAGTCGGTGCTGAATTTCGGCATTCACGAGGTCGCCGGGGATTATTCGACCAAGGACCGCGCCGATGCGATCCGCAAGTCGATTGCCAATGCGATCCGGGTGTTTGAACCGCGCATTTTGCCGGGGTCGGTGGACGTGCAGCTGCGCGCCGACAAGGCCGAGCGCGAAACACTGGTCAGCTTTGATATCCGGGCCGATATGTGGGCCCATCCGATGCCGATGGAATTGTATCTGCGCTCCGAAGTGGATGTGACAACCGGCGAATTGAAACTGGATAGGATCGCCTGACCGTATGGACACGCGACTGCTGAAACACTACGAAGCCGAACTGGCCTTCATGCGCGACATGGGGGCTGAGTTTTCGCAAGCCTACCCAAAGATTGCCTCGCGTCTGGGCATGGACGGGGCCGAGGTTGCCGACCCTTACGTTGAGCGGCTGTTAGAGGGCGTGGCCTTTCTGTCAGCGCGGGTCCAGCTGGAGCTGGAGCTGCAATATCCCAATCTGACCAGTCACTTGCTGGAAATCGTCTATCCGCATTATCTGGCGCCAACCCCGTCGATGATGGTTGCCGCCTTTGAGCCGGACCGCCAGAATGCCGCGCTTGAGGATGGCTATCTGATCCCGCGCGGCAGCGAATTGCGCAGTGTTCTGGCCGAGGATGATCAAACGGCCTGCGTGTTCCGCACCTCCTCGGATGTTACCCTGTGGCCGGTGCAGATCAGCGAAGCCGAATATATCGATGGGCGCGGCGAATTGCTGGCGGCAGGCATGTCGCAGGACCAGCAGGCCAATGCGGCGATCCGGCTGCGCTTGCGCCGCGACGCGGATCTGCCGATCTCCGAGCTGTCGCTGGACAATCTGATGCTGTTCCTGAACGGCCAAGAGGGCAAGAACTGGCCGCTGCACGAATTGTTCAGCACACAGGTCACTGGGGTCATCGGGCGGTCAACCAACCGGCGCGCCGACTGGATTGCCGAACTGCCACAGGGCAAGATGGTGCCGCGCGGGTTTGAACCCGAAGAGGCCCTGCTGCCGACCCCGCGCCAGTCGTTTGACGGCTACCGGCTGTTGCAGGAATATTTTGCCATGCCTGAACGGTTCCACTTTGTGGAGCTGCAGGGGCTGTCGCTGGCGATGGCGCGCGCTGAAGGGTCTGATGTCGACATCTATATCCTGCTGCGTGACGGCAACGCGGATGTTGCCTCGGGGGTGACACCAGGGGCGTTCACGCTGAATGCAACGCCAGCCGTAAACCTGTTCCGCAAGCGCTGCGACCGGGTGTTGGTGACGGGGCGCGATGTCGAACAGCATGTGGTGGCGGATCGCACCGCGCCGCTGGACTTTGAGATTTTCTCGCTTCTGGGTGTGACCGGGATCAGCGGCGACGGGGAGGCGGATGTTCCGTTCCGTCCGTTCTATTCCGCCGATGATCTGACCGCCGCTGGCGAGACCCATGCCACCTATTACACCCAGTCGCGCAAGATGCGGCAACGGGCTGAACGCGAGCGGCTAAAGGGGGTGCGCACCTCCTATCTGGGGTCTGAACTGTTCCTGTCTTTGGTCGATTCCGCGCAAGCGCCCTATGGGGCGGATCTGGACCAGCTGGCAGTGCAGGCGATGGTCACCAACCGGGACCTGCCGCTGTTGCTGCCCACCGGTGCGCGCGATGTGTTCTATCTGCCCGAGGGCGGGCCGGTGCAGCATATCACCACGCCGGTCAACCCGACCCGGCCGCGCCCCTCGCTGGCCCAGGGCGATACCGCCTGGCGGCTGATCAGCCATCTCAGCCTGAATTACCTGTCGATTGCGCAGGACCAGACCGATGACGGTGCGGCAGCTCTGCGTGAATTGGTTGGCATCTACGCACCAGAGGGCAACCGGGTGCTGCAAAAGCAACTGGAAGGCCTGAGCGGCGTATCGACCCGGCCGATCGTACGGCGCATGGCCGATGAGGTTCTGTCCACCGCAGTGCGCGGTCTGGAGATTACCCTGCGCTTTGATGAGAGTTTCTTTGAGGGGACCAATGTCTATCTGATGGCCGCAGTGCTTGAGCGGTTCTTTCGCAAATTTGTCTCGATCAACAGTTTTACTGAAACGGTGCTAGCCACCCAACAACGCGGGGAGATCACCCGATGGCGCCCAGAAACGGGCCTGGGGCGGATCATCTGACGCATATTGAACGGCTCAGAGACGCTCCGGAAAAACACCATATCTTTCACGCTTTCCGCATTCTGGAAAGCGCGTACACGGACGCGCCCCGGATCGGTAACAGCCGTCGTCCGCGCGAAGATCAGGTGCGGTTCGGCCAGGAGGCCGAGCTGTCGTTTCCGCCGTCCAGCGTGGCCGCGTTTCGCCCGCCGTCGCAGGATGGTCCGGGGCAGCTGACCAACCGTTTCTACGGGCTGTTTGGTCCGCAGGGCCCGCTGCCGCTGCATCTGACCGAACACGCTCGCGACCGGTTGCGCAACCACCGCGACCCGACCTTTGTGGCCTTTGCCGATATGCTGACCCACCGGCTGATGACCCTGTTGTACCGGGCCTGGCGCTCTGGTCAGCCGGCGCCCAGTTTTGACCGTGGCGATAACGATGCGTTTGAGCGCAAGATTGCCGCATTGGCCGGGCTGCGGGGTGAAGCGATGCGCGGCCGCGATGCTTTCCCGGATCTGGCCAAACGGCATTTCACCGGCCTGCTGGCGCAGGGCGCCAAAAACGCCGAGGGGCTGGTGTCCATCCTGTCGGGTTTCTTTCGCGCACCGGTGAAAATCGAAGAATTTGTCGGCGCCTGGCTGGAACTGGAGCCCGACGACCGCTGGCAGTTCGGGGTTCCGGCGCAGCTGGGGCGGGGCACCTCGATCGGCAATCGGGTTTGGTCGCGCAATGCCAAGTTCCGGGTCCGCATCGGACCGCTGACATTGGAAGAATACGAACGGCTATTGCCCGGCGGCGAGTCGCTGGGACGGCTGCGGGCGATTGTCCGCAACTACGCCGGGGACGCATTGGATTGGGATGTGAACCTGATCCTGAAGGCAGAAGAACGGCCCGAGCCATTGCTCGGCCAGACAATGCGGCTGGGTCAGACCAGCTGGGTTGGAGATGTTAATAATGAACGGGATGCGGACGACCTCTATTTGGAGGCCGGCCTTTTGGCCGCGCACGCGCCCTCAAGCGAAAGGAAGCTGGGATGACTGAAATCAGCCGTGTAGCACTGTTTGGCAAGCTGAATGCACTGGGATACAAAGCCATCGAAGGGGCGACGGTCTTTTGCAAGATGCGGGGCAATCCTTATGTCGAGGTTGTGCACTGGATCCACCAGATCCTGAACACTCAGGACAGCGACCTGCACCGTATTATCCAGCATTATAACCTTGATCCCGGCAAGATCGCCTCAGAGATGACGGCCGCGCTGGATGCGCTGCCGCGCGGGGCAAGCTCGGTTTCCGACCTGTCGGGGCATCTGGAAGATGTGATGGAACGGGCCTGGGTCTGGGGCTCGCTGCTTTATTCCTCCAATCAGGTGCGCACCGGCCATTTGCTGCTGGGCATGCTGGAGACGCCGAACCTGAAGAACATTCTGCTGACGCTGTCGCCGACACTGGCCTCGGTCAAGGCGGATGATCTGGCAGATGATTTCCACTCCATCACCGATGGCTCGCCCGAGGATGCGATGCGACCGCAGGATGGATCGGTTACTGGTGGTGGCGCCGAACCCGGTGAAGCCAGCGGTGCAATGGCGCCGGCCCAGATGGGGCAGGAAGAAGCGCTGGAGCAGTTCTGCACCGATCTGACCGCCCAGGCGCAGGCTGGAGAGATCGACCCGATTGTCGGTCGCGACGAAGAGATCCGCCAGATTGTCGACGTGCTGATGCGGCGACGCCAGAACAACCCAATCCTGACCGGTGAGGCCGGGGTGGGTAAAACCGCCGTGGTCGAAGGCTTTGCTCTGCGCATTGCCCGTGGTGACGTGCCGCCGGCGCTGCGCAATGTGCGTCTTTTGGTGCTGGACGTGGGCCTGCTGCAGGCCGGGGCCAGCATGAAGGGCGAGTTTGAAAACCGCCTGCGGCAGGTGATCGATGAGGTTCAGGCCTCGACCACGCCGATCGTGATGTTCGTCGACGAGACCCACACGTTGGTCGGTGCTGGCGGTGCGGCCGGCACAGGCGACGCGGCCAACCTTCTGAAACCAGCCCTGGCGCGCGGCACTCTGCGCACCATCGGGGCGACAACTTGGGCAGAATATAAGAAATACATCGAAAAAGATCCGGCCCTGACCCGGCGTTTTCAGGTGGTGCATGTGGAAGAACCCGGCATCCCAAAAGCGGTTCTGATGATGCGGGGCATTGCCTCGATGTTGGAAAAGCACCACCAGGTGCAGGTTCTGGATGAAGGCATTGAAGCGGCGGTGACCCTGTCCGCGCGCTATATCCCGGCGCGCCAACTGCCCGACAAATCGGTGAGCTTGCTGGATACGGCCTGCGCCCGTGTCGCGGTCAGCCAACACGCGGTTCCGGCCCAGGTGGATGACAGCCAGCGCCGGATCGAGTCGATGAAGACCGAGCTGGACATCATCGGCCGGGACGAGACCGCAGGCTATGAGGTTGCGGCCCGCCGCGCCGCGGTTGAGGCTGAAATGGTGCTGGAAGAAGAGCGCCTGGCAGAGTTGAAAGAGGCCTGGGGTGCGGAGAAGGCGCTGGTAGACGAGATCATCGAGCTGCGCGCCCAGCTACGCGCCGGTGGCCAGCCAGTCGAAGGCACGCACACCGCAGAAGGCGAGGCCGCTGATGCGGCGGCGGATGCAGAGGCCGCACCCGAAGCGCTGAGCGATGAAGATCGCGACCGGCTGATGAGCGAGCTGAAAGCCAAGAACGCCGAGCTGGAAGCGCAGCAGGGTGACAGCCCGCTGATCCTGCCGATCGTTGATCATCAGGCGGTGGCCAGCGTGGTTGGCGACTGGACCGGCATCCCGGTTGGCCGCATGGTCAAGGATGAGATCGAGACCATTTTGAACCTCGAAGAACACTTGGCCAAACGGGTGATCGGTCAGGATCACGCGATGAAGATGATCGCGAAACGTATTCAGACCAGCCGCGCCGGGCTGGACAACCCCTCCAAACCCATCGGGGTATTCATGCTGGCCGGCACCAGCGGCGTCGGCAAAACCGAAACAGCGCTGGCGCTGGCCGAGGTTCTATACGGCGGTGAGCAAAACGTCATCACCATCAACATGTCCGAATACCAGGAGGCCCATACGGTCAGCAGCCTGAAAGGCGCCCCTCCCGGCTATGTTGGCTACGGCGAAGGCGGTGTTCTGACCGAAGCCGTGCGGCGCAAACCCTATTCGGTGGTGCTGCTGGACGAGGTCGAAAAGGCGCACCCGGATGTGCATGAGATCTTCTTTCAGGTGTTCGACAAGGGCGTCATGGAAGATGGCGAAGGCCGCACCATTGATTTCAAGAACACGCTGATCCTGCTGACCTCCAATGCGGGCACCGACCTGATCATGGATCTCTGCGCTGATCCGGAACTGATGCCGGATCCGGAAGCGATGAACAAAGCGCTGCGTGAACCGCTGCTGAAGGTGTTCCCGCCCGCTCTGCTGGGGCGTCTGGTGACCATTCCCTATTACCCGCTGAGCCCGGACATGATCGCCCAGATCACCCGGTTGCAGCTGGGCCGGATCGAAAAGCGGGTGCGCGAAGCCCATGGCGTGCCGTTCGAATATTCCGATGCGGTGGTCGATCTGATTGTCAGCCGTTGTCAGGAGCTGGAAAGCGGCGGTCGGATGATCGACGCCATTGTGACCAACACGATGTTGCCCGATATCTCGGCCGAATTCCTGCGCCGGCTGATGGAAGGCGGAGAGATCGAGAAAGTGGCAATCGATGTGGCGGACGGGGACTTTATCTATTCATTTGATGGGTAATTCCGTTCCTGTTCTTCTGGCCCTGTTGGCTCCAAATCGTTTGAGAAAGTGGACCTAGATAATGCAATTTGTTCCTTCTAAAACCGGCTATGACATCAAGGAAGTCGCCAAACTGAAGAGCCCTCAAAAGCTCCTCGAGTTTGACGGCGATGCCACATTCAGCTGGGAAAACAAGAACCTGCAGGGCATCGATAAGGATACGATCGACAAATATTTTGCGCAGGTCGGTCAGGAGTTCTTTGCGCTCTACAAGAAGACGTTCAAGATCTGGGAAAAATTTGCAATCACCCAGCTGGCCCATGCCGAAAAGCTCATCTTGAAGAAAAAAGATGATGAGATGAAGGCGCTCAAGAAGATGGGCTCGGGCGATGCAAAGGTCATCGAGGCCTCGCAAAAGCGCGTCAAGGAAGAGGCCGATAAACAGGCGACAGCAGCCAACAAGGCGATCAAGGAGAAGTTCCAGTCGCTGCTGCCGGACCTGTCCAAAAAGGCCCATGATACGGTTGTCAAAAAGCTGGGCAAAGCGGCCGGCGCGCTGAAGAAGAACCACGGCAAAGCGGTGTTTAAGGCGGTGATGTTTGCCGTTGCGGTGGCCGCTGTTGTGCTGGCGGCTGTTGCCCTTGGCCCGATTGGTGGCATTGCCCTTGGCATCGGCATTGCGGCGGTGACCATCAAGGCAATCGGGGTGCTGTCCAAAGGGATCAAGGACCTTCGAGGCTATATCAAGGAATGGAACAAGGTTTCTGAAAAAGCCTCGGCGGAAATCGACAATGCTTCGGTGGCGGTGGCCAAGGCTGTGCAGGCGATGGATGCCTGTAACAGCGTCCGCGAGTCTCTGATCCTGAAAATCGCCGGTGCGCGTGCTGAGCTGGATAAAGCCAGCAAAGGACTGGCCGGAAGTGACAAGAAAGTGGTCGACCTGAAGAAACAGATCGCGGCCTCCGAGAAGGACCTCCAGGATCTGGAGAAATTCATCGGCGACAACACCAATGAGCTCTTGGGATACCTGCGAGAGGCGGCCAAACAGGTGGATACGGCGAAAAAGAAGAAGCCGAAGAAGGTCATTGATAATCTGGATAAGGTCATGGATCTGGTCGAAAAAGTCGGCACTTTGGCGACCTGATCTGCGGTGATGGACGTGTTTTTCCGGGGGGAGAGTTGCAATGGCAGATGACGGCAAGGCCAAGATTTCGGTTGATGTGAAAATCAATCCGTTTGGCGAATTCAAGGGCAGTCAGGCACCGGAATGGTTTGCCGCGCGCCCCAAGCTCGTCAAAATTGTTGCTCCGATCCCGGTGAAACGCACGATGATGCTGGATCCGCGCAAGTGGAAAAAGAAAACCATCGAAGACGGCGTCTATGCGGTGGCCCGCTATGAGCTGGCGCTGTTTGCCACGGCCCTGAACGGGATGCAGAAGGACATCGACAAGGCGATCCCTCCGAAGGAACGCAAGAAGAAGAAATTCACCGCCAACACCAAGGATGAATCCAAGGAAGAAGGCACCGCGCTTTCAAACGCCGAGAAGAAGGTCACCTCGCTTTGGAAAAAGATCTCCAAGCAAATTGAGGATAAGGTTTCACTGGCGCTGGATGAGGTCGAAAGTGACAAGGGTGACAACAAGAAGGCGCTGGCGGCGGGCAAACAAGCGCTGAAGATTTTCGAGCGGATCGAAACCAAAGATCTGTTCGCCAAACCGGTGCTGCGGGTGCAGTCGGTGATGAACACGCTGGCCAGTTTTTTGGCCCGCAACAGCGACCAGAGCGATGAGGGTTTCAAGGCGGCGCTGCGTGCGATGCGCGACATCGAAAGCGATTATGAATACACCGCCAAATCCACGTCCAAAGTGGCCAAGATGCTCCTCGCCATCGGGGAGAAGATCGGCAAGGACGCCAAGGCAGACCCGGCCTTGCAGAACTTCGGCAAGAGCATCGCCAAGAGCGATGTGAAAAAGAGCCTTGAGACAATGACCCGCAATATTTCGGAAGTGGGCAAGGATCTGGACGCGCTGGTCAATTTTCTGGCCAAGGGCGAGGGCGACGCCATCGCCGTGAAGCAGCGGGCCAGCAAGTTCAAGGCGGAGCACGACAAGAAGAAGGGCTCGGCTGCGGCGGCCACGGCGGCGATGCGCAAGCTGTCTGTCGAGTTCAAGAAGATCGAAAAGAAGTTGAAGTAGAATTGCCATGACCGATGAAACACCCAACACGGCAGAACTGGATGGCGGCCACCGCGCCCGTCTGCGCGCCTTTCTGGAAATGCCGCGTGTCACCAATACGATTCTGGCGATCATCATCTTCAATGCGATCACGCTGGGTGTCGGCACCTCGGATACCATGCAGGCCAAAATCGGGCCGTTGCTGGCGGCCATTGACCAGCTTGTGCTGGGCATTTTCGTGCTGGAACTGCTGCTGAAACTCTATGCTTACGGCCTGAGTTTCTTTCGCAACTCGTGGAATATATTCGACCTATTTGTTGTCGGCGTGGGGCTCTTGCCGCAAACCGCCAATCTGTCGGCCTTGCGTGGCCTGCGGGTCATTCGCGCCCTGCGGCTGTTGTCGGTCATTCCGCAGATGCGCGCGGTGGTGCAGGCCTTGCTGGACGCGCTGCCGGGCATGGGCGCGGTCATTGTGATGATCTCGATCGTATTCTACGTGTTCGGGGTGATGGCGACGATCATGTATGGCGACAGTTTCGATCTCTGGTTCGGCACGCTGGGTCGGTCGCTGTATTCGTTGTTCCAGATCATGACGCTGGAAAGCTGGTCGATGGGCATTGTGCGCCCGATCATGGATGTGCATCCGCTGGCCTGGGCCTTCTTCGTGCCCTTCATTGTCATTACCGCGTTCTCGGTGCTGAACCTGTTTATCGGTCTGTTGGTCAACACCATGCAATCGGCGGTGGAACAGGACACTGAGGCCGAGTTTGAAAAGCTGCGCCTGCTGGTGCGTTCGGAAACAGATCAGGTTGATATGCACGTGCTGGCCCTGACCGAGGAGGTCCGCCTGTTGCGTGCGGAACTGGCAGCAGAACGGGAGAAAAAGGCATGAGTGGCAGCCAGAAGTTCATCGCCCGCAATCGTGCGCCTCGGGTTCAAATTGAATATGATGTGGAGCTGTATGGCGCCGAAAAAAAGGTGCAGCTGCCATTTGTGATGGGGGTTCTGTCCGATCTCTCCGGCAAGGCAGAAAAGCCTGCGGTGGCGGACCGCGGCTTCCTTGAGATCGACGTGGATAATTTCGATGAACGCATGCGCGCGATGGCGCCGCGGGCGGCCTTTACGGTGCCCAACACGCTGACAGGCGAAGGCAATCTGGCGGTCGATCTGACCTTTGAGAAAATGGATGATTTCAGCCCGACAGCGATTGCCGAAAAGGTGGATGCGCTGCGCCCACTGCTTGAGGCGCGCCGCCAGCTGAGCGACCTGATGGCCTATATGGATGGTAAATCCGGGGCCGAAACGCTGATCGAAACCCTGCTGGATTCACCGGCGCTACTGCAGGCTTTGGCCGGGCAGGAAGGGGCGCAGTCCGGGCTTGATGCGGCGCTGGATACTTTGCGGGATCGCCTGCCTGATACGGCACCGGCCAAAGACGGCACCGATGACACTTTGGCCGCGCTGGCGGCCTCCGCCCCTCAAGATGCAGCTGTCGATACCACTGCGGATGATGTGCTGGGCGCGTTGCCACAGTCCGAGCCGGAGGTTGTGGCAGATGATCACGCGGATGCACTGGACGCGCTTCGCACGGCGCCAGCGCCGGTAGAAGAGCCCGATCAGGGCGGGGCAGATGTGCTTGCCGATCTGGCGCAAACCGCGCCTGCGCAGAGTCAGCCAGAGGATGATACAGTGGATGTTCTTTCGGGGATAAAACAGCAGGCGCCCCTGTCTGAACAAAGTGATCCTGATCGTACCGATGACATCCTGTCCGGGCTGGACGTGCCGTCACCGGTGCAGGATCAGGAGGCCTCTGCCGATACGGTCTTGGGTCAGATGCCCACCGCGCCTGAGGCGGGTCCAAAGACGAATGATCTGGCCGCGGCCTTGAGTTCGATTGAAGCCCCAGACGAGACCACACCGGCGGAACCGGCACTCGAAGATGTTTTCGGCACGGTCGAAGCAGCGCCGGAACCGGCTAAGGAGGCTGAAGATCTGGATGCGCTGCTCGGCGGTCTAGAGACCCCGGAGGCAGCAGAAGAGACAACCAGCGCAGATGATGTTCTGGGCGGACTGGAGCCTGCGGCGGCTCCGGTAGAAGAAGCGGAGGACCTGGACGCCCTGCTTGGTGGTCTGGAAGCTCCGGCGGCGGCGGAAGCGACAACCAGCGCAGATGATGTGCTTGGTGGATTGGAGGCTGCGGCGGCCCCGGTTGAGGAGGCCGAGGATCTAGACGCACTGCTTGGTGGCCTGGAAACTCCGGAAGCGGCTGAAGAGGCAACCAGTGCCGACGATGTCCTTGGTGGATTGGAACCTGCGGCGGCGCCGGTCGACGAGGCCGAAGATCTGGACGCACTGCTTGGTGGTCTGGAAGCTCCGGAAGCGGCGGAAGAGACGACCGACGCCGACGATGTGCTTGGTGGACTGGAGCCTGCGGCGGCCCCGGTCGAGGAGGCCGAAGATCTGGACGCGCTGCTTGGTGGTCTGGAAGCTCCGGAAGTGGCTGAAGAGGCAACCAGCGCAGATGATGTACTGGGCGGATTGGAGCCTGGGGAGGCGCCGGTCGAGGAGACTGAAGATCTGGACGCGTTGCTTGGCGGTCTGGAAGCTCCGGCGGCGGCAGAAGAGACAACCGGCGCGGATGATGTTCTGGGCGGACTGGAGCCTGCGGCGGCTCCGGTAGAAGAAGCGGAAGACCTGGACGCCCTGCTTGGTGGTTTGGAAGCTCCGGAGGCGGAGGAAGAAACAACCAGAGCGGATGATGTTTTGGGCGGTCTGGAACCTGCGGCGGCCCCGGTTGAGGAGGCAGAGGATCTGGACGCGCTGCTTGGAGGTCTGGAAGCTCCGGATGCGGCGGAGGAGACAACCAGCGCAGATGATGTGCTTGATGGATTGGGGCCTGCGGCAGCTCCGGCTGAGGAGGTCGAAGATCTGGACGCACTGCTCGGTGGTCTGGAAACTTCAGAGGCGGCGGAAGAAACAACCAGCGCCGACGATGTCCTTGGTGGACTGGAGCCTGTCGCGGTACCGGCAGAGGAAGTCGAAGATCTTGACGCGCTGCTTGGCGGTCTGGACGCGCCGGATGTAGCTGAAGAGACGACCGATGCCGAAGATGTCCTTGGTGGCCTGGAGCCTGCAGTGGACCCGATTGAGGAAGCTGAAGATTTGGACGCACTGCTCGGCGGTCTGGAGACCCCGGAGGCGGCGGAGGAGACAACCGGCGCGGATGATGATCTGGATGCATTGCTTGCCGGGTTGGATGACAGTGATGGTGCGGAACCGGAGGAGACCGTTGCTCCTGAAACAGAGGACGCGGGGTCGGATCTGGATGATTTGCTGGCGGGTCTTGAGGACGAGAGTGCGCCTGTGCCGGAACCGACAGCTGAGGAACCAGATTTGGCACAGCAGCCGGATGGGGCAGACGCCGCGGCAGACGACCTTGATGCCCTCCTGGCAGGATTGGATGATGATGTGACGACACAAGAGGCAGCGGCCGAACCGGCGAGTGAGGTGCCCGCTGCAGCCACGGCTTCGGCGGAAGCGGCGCCAGCTCAGGCTCCGTTTGGTACTGCTTCACAGCCGCGCCCGGCGCGGGCGGATCTGAACCGGCAACGCTTTCGGATTGCGCTGTTGGGGGATTTCACCGGGCGGGCCGCGCGGGGCTTGCGCGAGACCGGCGCCGCATTGGCGCAGCGGGAACCGATCCTGCTGGATGTGGATACAGTCGAAGAGGTGATCGAAGGCTTTGCAACCACCCTGACCCTGCCGGTTGGCGAGGGCGGCACCGGGATCGAAGTGGCGCTCAACGGGCTGGATGATCTGCACCCCGATGAATTGAGCAGCTCGATCGGGATTTTTGAGGCTCTGTCAGGGCTGCGCAGCCAGCTTGGCGTTGGATCGATGGCCGATAAGGCACGCGAGCAGCTGAAATCCTGGAGCGAAACCTATCAAACGCCGGTGCGATTGCCGAAACACTCGGCCTCGACCTCGGTGCCTGCGGACCTGAAACTGAGCGACTTTCAGGCACTGATTGGCGACACGGCGGGCCAGCTGACCCCGACCGGGCCGCTGGATGCGCTGATGGCGCAGATTGCCGGGCCGCATATCGTTCAGGCCCCGGACGCAGATGCCCTGCAGATGCAAAAAGCAGTGGATGAGGCGCTGAGCACGGCGATGCGGCTGGTGCTGCACCATCCGGATTTTCAGGCGGTGGAATCGCAGTGGCGGTCGCTGGGCCTTTTGGCGCGCCGTATCGAGACCGATGCCAGCCTGGAAATCGTGCTTTATGATATCTCGGCCGAAGAGCTGGCGATGGATCTGGCCGCGCAGGAAGATCTGGCCGAGAGTGGCATGTTCCGGCTTTTGACTGATGTGCTGGACCCCGAAGAAGGGGCTGGCGGATTTTCAGCCCTGTTTGGGCTTTATACTTTCGAGGAAACACCGCCCCATGCAGAGCTGTTGGCCCGGATCGGCCAGGTGGCGGCCCATGTGGATGCGCCGTTCTTTGCGGCAATCTCGCCCGCGTTTCTGGACATCGCCAAGGAAGACCGTCACCCGCTGGTGGCCAAGGCATGGGACCAATTGCGCGCCTTGCCCGAGGCGGCCTATCTGGGGTTGGCGGCACCGCGGTTCCTGCTGCGGAGGCCCTATGGGGCCAAGTCTGAGCCTTGCTATGACTTTGAATTCGAGGAGTTCACCCCACAGGAGGGGCTTTCGGGCATGTTGTGGGCCAATCCGGTTGTATTGCAGGCGATCCTGCTGGCGGCGTCTTACAAAAAGGACGGCAAAGCCATGCAGCTGGGCAGTCTGATGTCGCTGGGGGATATGCCGTTTCACTATGTGAATGATCGCTTTGGTGATCAGGTGGCGTTGCCCTGTACCGAACGCAACCTGACCACCGATCCGGCCCAGCACGCGCTGGCACGCGGCTATATGCCGGTGCTCTGGATGAAGGGGCGCGATGAAATCCGGCTTGGGTCTTTCCGCGCCCTGTCGGGAGATGAAATTGCAGGCCCCTGGGGCGATGGCGCACCTGCCGCGCCCAAAGGCGGCCCGGCGGCGACACTGGAAATGGACATCACCGCCGCGGGCACACCGGATGGGTCTGCGGGGGCTGCCGCCGAAGACGGCCCGGCACCGGAAGCTGAGGGCACAGCCGAGGATGAACAGTCGCTGGACGATCTGCTGGCCGGGTTCGGCGAGGATGACATGGGTGAAGATGAAGGCGGTGATGACGGTGGCATGGACCCCGATCTTGCTGCTTTGCTGGAGGGATTATGACGCAGGAAACACAAGAATCGGAAGGTTTCGACAGCGAATGCGCTATCGTCTTGATTGGCATCGGCAAAACGCAGTTCTTTCTGTATCGTGGCGATGAATACATCAATCAGCTGCTGCTCAAGGACGGAGATTTTCCCACCCCTGTCAGGTGCTTGAATTATAATTCGATCATCGATGTGCGGCTGGGGCTGGGCGAAGTTGTCAATGTCTCGCAATATTGGGGCATCCACCCGGATATCGTTGCAAGGTTGCGGGATGCTGACGACCTGATCGAAACGGACGAATAGGCGCTGGCGCGACCGATAAAGGAATTTTGGAATGCCGGATAAAATTCAACTGAAAAACCGAATGCTCCGGGCTTCGGGGAACTTCAGCTCCGCCGATGTGTTCTTGAAGAACGCGCGGGTGGCCGAAGGCCTGAGCCGGCTGACTGAAATCCGGGTGGAATTGCTGTCGGACAAGGAAGACATCGACCTGCAGGACTTCATCGGCAACCCGATGCACATCGAGCTGGAAGGCGAAAACGGCAATATCGAGTATTACTCGGGGGTCTGCATTTCGGTTGAATATGTTGGCCTCTATCAGGGCATGCTGCATCTGGTGGCCGAGGTACGGCCCTGGCTGTGGTACTTGACCCGCAGCCGTGACAACCGGATTTATCAGGAACAGACCGCGCCCGAGATCATTAAGTTGATCCTCGGCGATTACGGGTTTTCCTCGGATGTTACCGACAGTCTGCAAGGCACCTACGAGGCGCGAACCTATTGCGTGCAATATGGCGAAAGCGACTTTGATTTCATCTCGCGGCTGATGGAGGAGGAGGGGATCTATTACTTCTTCCGTCAGGATGACGCGCGGGAGAAACTGGTGCTGGCGGATGGTATCAGCGCCCATAAGGTCGTGCCGGACAATGCCAACATCGAGTTCCATTTCCGCGAAGAAAGCTATCGTCGCCGCAACGACCATATCTTTGACTGGACTGATATTGCGCGGGTCACCACCGGCAAGGTGATGCTGAATGACTTCAACTTTGAGACGCCGAAGGCCGATCTGAAAAGCCGCAAGGCGGTGCCGAAGGGCACCCATTCGCACAAGAACTACGAGCATTACGACTACCCCGGCCATTATCGGGAATCCGGCAAGGGTGAAAATTTTGCGCGGGTCAAAATGGAATCCGAGGCGGTTCAGCATAAGATCTCGCGCGGGGTGGGCAATGTGCGCGGCATGCGTTCGGGCAGTACGTTTGCGCTGACCGGCCATACCCGGACGCAGTGCAATGACGACTATCTGGTGGTCTCGGCTGTGCATGTTCTGCAGATCGAGACCGACTATGAAGATGCGGAATCTCAGGCGCGGCCCAATCAGGAAGACCCTTACGTGAAGGACATGAGCGCCTTCACCAATGACACCTATGTCTGCAAGTTCGAGGTAATCCCCAAGACAGAGCCGTTCCGCGCGCCGCAAAATACCCCATGGCCCGAGGTTGCAGGCCTGCAGACAGCGATTGTCACCGGACCCAGCGGTGAAGAGATCCATACGGACGAATATGGCCGCATCAAGGTGCAGTTCCATTGGGATCGTGAAGGTCAAAACGACGAACACACCACCTGCTGGGTGCGCTGCGTGATGCCCTGGACCGGCAAAAACTGGGGGATGATCTCGGTCCCTAGGATCGGACAGGAAGTGGTGATCCAGTTTGAAGAGGGTGATCCGGACCGGCCGGTCTGCACCGGCATGCTGTACAATGGCGACACCAAGCCGCCCTATGCGCTGCCGGCCAATATGACCCAGACTGGCATCGTGACCCGGTCGACCAAGACCGGCTCGGCCTCGACCTATAATGAGCTGATCTTTGAGGACAAGAAAGACGCGGAATTTGTCCGCATGCAGTCCGAGAAGGACTTTTTCCAGACCATCAAGAACAATGCGACGGTAACGATCGGGGTTGAGAAACAGGATGCCGGCGATCTGACGCAGACCATCTATGGCTCCAAAACTGAGACGCTGAACACCGGCGACCACACCTTTACGGTCGAAGAAGGCCATCAGACGGTTGCCATCAAGCAGAACCACACCGAAACCATCGAAGGCAATGCCGAGCAGACTATCAAGGGGACCTCGGATCAGACCATCACCGGCGACACGACGCAGACCATCGAACAGGGTAATCTGACTCGCAAAGTATCCTCCGGTAATGAAGCCGTGACCATCAGCATGGGGGATTTCACGCTGGATACCTCGCTGGGGTCGGTGGCGATCACCGCGATGAACGAGATCAGCTTGACCGTTGGTGGCAACTCCATCACCATTGACCAAAGCGGCATCACGATCTCAGGTATTATGGTGACGGTCGAAGGTCAGGCGACTGTTGATGTCGGGTCCCCGATGACCACTGTTTCTGGCGATGGAATGCTGACGCTTGACGGCGGCGTCACGATGATCAACTAGGCTGACCAGATGTCCAAACGATTTGAAAACCTCAAGAAAATCCCTGAACAGCCGGCCAAACGGCTGCTGGCGGCGGGCAATGCCAAGCTCAAGACCGAGCTGAAGGCCCCGGCCAGCGCTGCCGTGCCTGTCGTTCTGGCCGAGCTTGAAGCGGCTGAGGCCTGGGTCGATATGCTGCGGCTGTTGTCAGTGGCCCTGCCACCGCGCGAAGCGGTCTGGTGGGCCTGTCTGGCCGGGCGCGATCTGCTGGGAGACGCGGAGCCGACGCCCTGTCTGGCCGCGGCCGAGGCTTGGGTGTTTGAACCAAACGAGGCCAACCGAGCCAAGGTGCAGGCGGCGATGGACAGTGCGGAAACCGGTGACAAGACCGCCCATTGCGCCACGGCTGCCTATTACGCGACCGGTGATCTGGGTCCGGGAGAGATGAAAGATCTGCCCGCGCCGCCCGGTATCGTCGGGGCCTGCGCCTTTGGCATCAATCTCAAAAGCCTGAAGTGTCGCAAGGATCCGCAGGAGCAATTCCAGCTGATGATCGATCGCGGTCTGAATATCGCCCGGGGTGGCAATGGCAAGGTGAAACCCGCCGCCGCCGAGGCAGCGTCGGGCGCAGAAACAACGAAAGGGGCCAGCTGATGCCAGGACCTCCGCAGGCACGTGTTGCCGACATGCATACCGGCCCCTGTACGTTGGGTTCGCCGCTGCCGATCATGCCGCCGTGTGAGCTGACAGTGCTGGTCTGCAAAATGCCGGCCGCGCGGGTTGGTGATATGTGCCTTGGGCTGATTGCCCCGCCGGCGGCGAATTTCCCGCCCCACCCCATCGCCAAAGGGTCAACGACCGTGCTCATCGGCAAGCGTCCGGCGGCGCGGATCGGCGATATGTGCAGCCTTGGCGCGGCCATTGTGGCGGGCGCCCCCACAGTATTGACAGGTGGCTGATTAACCTATGACCGTGACGTTGAAATTCCAGTCCACAGGCAGCATTCCGGGCAATGGCGATCCGGTGGTGATGCGCGGGCCCAGCCTGACCATCGGGCGCGGTGCTGAAAACGATCTGGCACTGCCGGATCCGGATCGCTCGCTGTCGCGCCGCCACTGCGCGATCGAGGATCACAACGGCAATATCGTGGCTGTGGATCTGTCGGTGAATGGCACCTTTCTGAACTATGGCAAGCTGGCGTTGGGGGCGACACCGACGCCGCTGAACGACGGTGATATCCTGTCTGTCGGCCCTTATGAAATTCTGGTCAGCATCGCAGCCGCGGGTCGCGCCGAGGATCTGATCGCAGATCCGCTTGCGGATGGCCCCGTGTCGCACGGTCTGGCCGAGCGGGCGCCTTCGGCGGCTGATCTGCTGGACGCCCCCGGTGATGGCGGCGATTTTCTGGATGATCTGCTGAGCGGGCGGGACGGGCCGGTTGGCCCAGCTGGCGTTCAGCGCGAGGATCTGGGCGAAGACGGTTTGTTGCCGCCGCTGGAGGACGAGGGATCGATCCTGCCCCCTGCTGAGGATCCTTTTGCCGGTCAGGGTGCCAGCACGGCCTCCCATGCGCCTGCCTCGCAGGAATTCTTTTCCGCGCCTCAAAGCTCTGCCTCGGGCTCGGCAATTCCGGATGACTGGGATGATGATTTCCTGTCGCCTTCGGGGGGCAGCAGTGCGCGGCCCGATGCGACGGATCCCTTTGCCAGCCCGCAACCCTCGTCTGGTGGCAATGCCGCCTTCATCCCCGATGATTTTGGCGCCGATGATGATCTGGGTCTGGGGCCGTTGCCACAGGCAGACAGTGCTCCGCCGGTTCAGCCCGCCGCCATTCCTGAGCCAGCGCCTGAACCTGTGCCTGAGCCAAGCCCCGAGCCTGCGCCAATCGCCGAGGTGATGCCGGACCCCGCACCAGTTGCGCCCGCAGAGCCCGCGCCTGAACCGGCAGCCAGACCAGAGCCACAGCCAGTGGTGCAGCCCGCAGGCAATGCGTCGGGTGGCAATGACGAGGCCGCGCAGGCCTTTTTGCGCGCGCTTGGCGCCGGTGATGTGCCTCTGCGCCCCGAAGAGCTGACCGCGACCATGGCGCGGATGGGCCATGTGATGCGCATTCTTGTCGAGGGAACGCGCGAAATCCTGATGACGCGCACCTCGATCAAATCTGAATTCCGCATTGAACAGACGATGATCCAGGCCGGCGGAAACAACCCGCTGAAATTCTCGATCAGCCCGGAACAGGCGATCGAGGCGATGGTGAAACCCTCGGCCAAGGGCTATCTGGATGCCACAGCGGCGGCTGAACAGGCGCTGGATGACATCAAGGCGCATGAGGTGGCAATGGTCACCGGGATGAACGCCGCGATCAAAGGCATTCTGGGCAAGCTGGACCCGGTGGTGCTGGAAGAACAACTGGCCAGTGGCGGCGGCTTGGGGGCGATGCTCAAAAGCCGCAAAGCGCGCTATTGGGAGATCTATGAGAATATGTATGCCAGTATCTCGGATCAGGCAGAGAATGATTTTCACGAACTGTTTGCCCGCGAATTTGCGCGGGCCTACAGGGAACAATTGGACAAGTTGAAATGAATAACAATCAAGAAGGAACTGTCTGATGTCTTGGGACAGCAAAGTTCTGTGGTCCGAGGGTCTGTTCCTGCAGCCGCATCATTTTCAGCAGGCCGACCGCTATTTCGAAAGCCTGGTGTCCGGTCTGGCGGATCGGGTTGGCCCCTATGTCTGGGGTGTCAGCACGCTGGAGATCGACGAAGAGGTGCTGAAGGTCGGCCAGTTCGCGATCAAATCCTGCAGTGGTCTGACCCAGGATGGCACCGTTTTCCGGGTGCCCGCCGCCGAGGATCACCCCCCCGCTCTGGAAGTGCCCGACACGATCAAGAATTGCGTTGTCTATCTGACCGTGCCGCAGCGCCGTCAGGGTGCGCTGGAAGTGGACATGACCGGCGCGGAACTGTCCGCTGCCCGGCTGCGCCCAGCGGAGCTGGAGGTCACCGATGTGACCAGCACCGGCAAGAAGGCAGTGACCATGGGCGTCGGCAAGCTGCGCCTGCAGTTTGCGCTGGAGGTCGATGACCTGTCAGACCGGCTGGCCATTCCGATCGCCCGCATCGTCGAGGTAAAATCGGATCGCGAGATCATTCTGGACAAGGCCTTTGTCCCGTCTGCCACCGATATCCGCGCGGCCTCAACGCTGCGTGATTTCGCCCAGGAGCTGGACGGGCTGCTGAGCCACCGGATGTCGGCGCTGGCCGGGCGTCTGTCCGAGGGCGGTGCCGCCAAGGGCGTGGCGGAAATCTCGGATTTCCTTTTGCTGATGTGCGTGAACCGGGCCCAGCCGCTGCTGCGCCACATGAACGGCATCCGCAATCTGCATCCCGAAGCCTTTTATCGCGCCTGTATTGGTCTGGCCGGAGAGCTGGCGACCTTTATGGCCGCCGACAAGGTGCCCCCTGAGTTTGCCCCCTATGCCCATGACAATCTGACCGCCACCTTCGCGCCGGTGATCAAGGCCCTGCGTCAGTATCTGTCTTCGGTGCTGGAAGCGACGGCGATTTCGATCCCGCTGGATCCGCGCAAATACGGCATCAGCGTTGGCGTCATTGCCGATCGTAAACTGCTGTCGACGGCGGGCTTTGTGCTGGCGGTCAAGGCGGATATCCCGGCGGAAAAAGTGCGTCGCCACTTTGCCAATCAGGTCAAGGTCGGCCCGGTCGAGGAAATCCGCCAGCTGGTCAACTCGGCACTGCCGGGCATCCCGCTGCGGCCGCTGCCGGTTGCGCCGCGGCAGATCCCCTATCACGCCGGGGTGGTGTATTTCGAGCTGGACGGAGACAACCCGCATTGGGGCAAAATGTCCACGTCCGGCGGTATTGCCGTCCATGTTTCGGGCGAATTTCCGGGGCTCACGATGGAGCTCTGGGCCATCCGGCAAGGGTAGAACTGCCGGTATGACGCGGAACCAAACAAGAAAGGCAAAGCCAAGTGTCTGACAAGGATCCTTTTGCCGAACCAGATGATGCCGACAGAACGGTCATCAAACCAAACCCCGGTGGTCGCCGGACCCTTCAGGCCGCACCCACGCCGCCGCAACAGCAGGCGGCAGAGGTCCCGTTTGCGGGTCAACCCAATGCGGGTGCAGAGCAGCCCATTGGCGTGCCGACCTCTGGCGCGCGTGCGGGCAGTGCCACCAGCGGAGAGCCCGGCGTCGAGCAGGGTGTGACGGGGATGAACCCGCTGAACGCCGCCGCGTCCAGCCTGTTTTCTCTGGTCAGCCGGATCCGCAACCGGGCCCAGCATATGGACCCGGACAAGCTGCGCCGCTCGGTTGTGGGCGAGGTGCGCGGATTTGAAAATCAGGCCCTGCAGGCACAGATCGACGCGCAGGACGTGAAGATTGCCCGCTACGCGATCTGCGCCACGCTGGATGATGTGGTGCTGAACACGCCCTGGGGCGGCCAGTCGGTCTGGGCCCAGCAATCTATGGTTGGCACCTTCCACAAGGAAACCGTGGGCGGCGACCGGTTTTATGATCTGCTGGCACGGCTGGAAAAGGAGCCGGGCAAGAATATTGACCTGCTTGAATTCCTGTATGTCTGCCTTTCTCTGGGCTTTGAAGGCCGCTTGCGGGTGGAACAGAACGGATCGGACAAGCATCTGCAGATCCGGGCCGGTTTGGCGCGCATTATCCGTGGCCAGCGCGGCGTCGTCGAGCGGGATCTGTCGCCGAACTGGAAGGGGCTGGACCAGCCGCATAAAGTGCTGGCGCTGTGGAAACCGGTCTGGATCACTCTGTCGGCACTGGCGCTGACGCTGACCATTGCCTTCCTCAGCCTCACTTATCTGCTGAACCAGCAGAGCGAACGGGTGCTGGGCCAGCTGTCGGTGCTGGACAGTGGCCAAGTGGCCGAGCTGTTCCGTCGGGCACCGCCGCCGCCACCACCGCCGGCGCCAACGGTAGAGCAGGTGACGCAGGTTGCCGGTTTCCTGGAAGAGGAAATCGAGCAGAAGCTGGTGGAAGTATTCCAGGACAATAGCACCATCACCATCCGCATTGCCGGATCGGGGATGTTTGGATCGGGATCGGCACGGCTGGAAAAGGCCTTTGACGAACCCCTGAGCCGGGTGGCGCGCGCCTTGAACGAACAAGAGGGACCGATCATCATTGTGGGTCATTCCGACAATGTTCCGATCCGCTCGTCGCGCTTTCCGTCGAACATGCACCTGTCGTTGGCGCGGGCTGAATCGGTGATGGAGAAGATCGCCGGTCTGATCGAAGACGGGTCCCGTCTGGAGGCGCAGGGACGCGCCGACAAGGATCCGATCGCTGCCAATGACACCCGTGAAGGCCGCGCCCGGAACCGGCGCATCGAAATCGTTCTCGTTAGAAAGGACGCATCATGATCCGCAACTGGATGCGCAAAATCTTTGGCAGCGTCGGCCTGACCATTATCGCCGCGCTCTGCCTCTGCGTCTTTCTGTGGTTTTTGGGTCCGTATATCGGCTTCGGGCAGAGCTATCCCTTTGAATCGGTGATTGCGCGGATCATTGGTGTTGGGGTGGTGACGCTGCTGGCGCTGACCTTCCTGCTGATCGTGTTCATGCGTCGGGCCAAACGCGACAAAGATATGGCCGACGACATTGTCGACTCGGTGGATGATGGCGACGAAGAGGACGAGCTGGTTCAGGCCGAACTGGGTGAGCTGAAAGGTAAGCTGAAGCAGGCCCTGGCCGCATTGCGCAAATCCAAACTGGGCCGCAAACACCTGTACGAGCTGCCCTGGTATGTGATGATCGGCCCGCCGGGCGCGGGCAAGACCACCGCGATTGTGAACTCCGGCCTGCAATTCCCGCTGGCCGATGCCGCGGGCGGGACAGCCATTGGCGGTGTTGGCGGCACCCGGAACTGCGATTGGTGGTTCACCAATGACGCGGTGCTGATCGATACTGCGGGCCGCTACACCACGCAGGACAGCGGCATGAGCGAAGACAATGCCGGCTGGATCGGCTTTCTTGGCCTGCTGAAGAAATACCGCAAACGGCAGCCAATCAACGGTGCCATTGTGGCAATCTCGCTGTCGGACCTGTTCCTTCAGGATGAAATTACTCAGAAAAATCATGCCGCTGCGATCCGCCGCCGCCTGCACGAGTTGCGCGAGAAACTGGGTGTGCGGTTCCCGGTCTATGTGCTGTTCACCAAGTCGGATCTGATTGCCGGCTTCACCGAATACTTTGACACGCTGGGCAAAGAAGAGCGCGAGCAGGTCTGGGGTTTCACCCTGCCATTGCAGAAAAAGACCAAGGCCGAGATCAACCCGGTCGCGGCTTTTGATGCAGAATTCGGCCAGCTTCTGGGGCAGCTCAATGCGCAATCGCTGGAGCGGATGCAGCAAGAGACCGATTTCCAGCGCCGCAGCCTGATCAGTGGCTTTCCGGCGCAGCTTGCCTCGGTTCGCGGCACTGCTGGCGCGTTCCTGCAGGAGGTGTTTCAGGACAACCGTTTTGAGAAACGCCACCTGCTGCGCGGCGTCTATTTCACTTCGGGTACGCAGGAAGGCACCCCGATTGACCGTCTGATGATGGGCATGGCGCGTACCTTTGGCATTGGCCGCCAGGCCATTGGCACCGGGCGCGGCAGCGGTCGCTCCTTCTTCCTGACCCGCCTGTTTCAGGGTGTGGTCTTTCCTGAGGCGGGTCTTGTCAGCGCCGACGATAAGGTCGAACGCCGCTATCGCTGGGTCAAGCGTATCTCGGTCACGGCGGCAATTCTGGCCGCCATAGGCCTTTCCGCCCTTTGGGGGCGCAGCTATCTGGGCAATGCCGGAATGCTGACCGCCGCTGCCAAGGACGTCGAGGATTTCCGGACACTGGCGGCACAGATCCCGGCCAGCCCGATCGAGGACAGCGATCTGCCGGGCGTGGTCCCGGCGCTGAACGTGCTGCGCGACATGCCAGCCAATCCGGCCCTGTCTGATCCTGATCCCGACCGCAGCCTGACCTATGGTCTTTATCAGGGTAAGGTGTTGGGCAATCAGGCGGCGCAGACCTATAGCGCGGCGCTGAACCAGCATCTGCTGCCACGGCTGCTGCTGCGGCTCGAAGATCAGATGCAGGCCAACCTGAACAACACCGAATTCCTCTATGAGGCGCTCAAAATCTATCTGATGCTGGGCCAGCAGGGTCCAATGAATCAGGATCTGGTCAGCGAGTGGATGGGGCTGGATTGGTCAGTGGCTTTTGCCGGTCCGGGTCGCGAGGTCATTCGCAACGACCTCGGCGATCATCTTGAGGCGCTGTTGTCGCGTCCGATGGACGATATTGCACTCAACGGTCCGCTGGTCGAACAGATCCAGGGTCTGTTGTCAGAAATGCCGCTGGCGCAGCGCGTCTATAACGGGATCATCAGTTCGCCGCGCGCCCGCGAGCTGACGGAATGGCGCCTCACCGATATTGGTGGCCCCGCCATTGGCCGGGTGATGGTGCGGTCTTCCGGCAAGCCTCTGAACGAGGGGATCGAAGGGATCTTCACCTATCAGGGCTTCAATACCGTCTTCCTGGACGAGGCTCTGGGTGTCGCCACCCGTATTCAGCGCGAAAGCTGGGTGCTAGGTCCGCGTGGTGCCAGTGAGCAATCGGATCTGGCGCTGGTCGCCATGAGCCGCGATGTGCTGGATCTCTATTACAACGACTTTATCTCGCGCTATGACCAGATCCTCGGCGATATCGACATTGTACCGATGGAAAGCCTCAGCCATGCGGTTGAGGTGGCCAATGTGCTGTCGGGACCGACCTCTCCGCTGGTCAATATTCTGAACGCGGTGGCCGAGGAAACCCGGCTCACCGAGGAACGCAGTTCAGACCCGAGCGAAGGACTGGCCAGTGGTGCGCAGGAGATCGGCGTGCTTGAGCTGCAATCCTCGCTCAGCAGCCGCAGCCAGCTGTTCCTGGAAACGCTGCGCGGATCGGTTGCCGCAGGCGGTGGTGCACCGCCTCAGGCGCCGGGTGCCTATGTCGAAGACCGGTTTTCCTGGTTGCAGGAACTGGTTGCGGAACCGGATGGGCAGCCGTCGCGGCTGTCGGACCTGATGGGACGGTTGACCGAGGTTTACCAGGAGCTGAACAAACTGTCCTTCTCGGGCGGGGTTGGCGTCGGCGGTGCCGCTCAGGCCAGTGCCATCGTGCGCTTCCAGGAAGTGGCAAAACGGATGGAGGGTCCGATCCCGCGTTGGGCCACCCAGATCACCACCGGGTCGTCGGGCATCACTGCCGATGGCACCCGCGCGTCGATCAATGCGCGCTGGCAGGCACAGGTGCTGCCCTTCTGCGAGCAGGCGATTTCTAAACGCTACCCGTTTGACCGGCGCGCCGGCGCGGATGTGGCGATCCAGGATTTCGCGCGGCTGTTTGCGCCCGGCGGGTTGATCGACAGTTTCTTCAACGAAAACCTACGCGATTATGTCGACACAAGGTCACGGCCCTGGGCCTGGCGGCGGGTCAACGACACCGATTTGGGCATCTCGCCGGCCGTTCTGAAGCAAATGCAGAACGCAGCCGAAATCCGCGATGCCTTCTTCAGTGCCGGTCCCGAACCCTCGGTCAAATTCCAGATGACACCCGAGGCGCTGGACCCCAAAGCCAAGGAAATCATCCTTGAGATCGACGGTCAGACGGTGAAGTTCAGCCATAAGGATGCGCCCAAACCCTTTGCCATCAACTGGCCGGGGGCGGTTGGCATGGCCCGCGTCACCCTTCAGCCTGTCCGCAAGGATGTGGGGAATTCGCTGGGGCGCGACGGGCCATGGGCCTGGTTCCGACTGCTGAGCGCGGCCGAGCTGCGGCGCACCAATGTGTCGGATCGCAACCGGGTGATCTTTAACATCGGCGGGCGGATTGCCATCTTCCAGATGCAGTCCGGGTCGGTGCTGAATCCCTTTGCCCTGCCTGCGCTCAGTGAGTTCAGCTGCCCGAAATCCTTCTGATGGAGGCCGGGTTCGGAGCCTTTGGGAAAATCCCCGCCTTGGGGGATTTTCTGCGGCTGAACCTGCCGGGCGGGTTTGTGCGTCCGTGGGATGACTGGATGCAGACCATGCTGGTCGGTATGCGCGCCCATATGGGGGCCAGATGGGAAGGTTGTTATCTCAGCGCGCCGATCTGGCGGTTTTCGCTTGCACCCGGACTGTGTGGCGCGCGCGCGGTCAGCGGCATTCTGATGGCATCGGTCGACCGGGTGGGGCGGCAATACCCGCTGACCCTGGCGGCGCCTTGTGCGGGGTCTGATACCACGCGGCGCCATTTTGCCAATGACGCGGTCTTTGCCCAACTCGAGGAGATCGCGCTGGACACATTGGAACTTGACCTCGGCCGCGCCGCGCTGGCCGATCGTCTGGCCGGTGTGACGCTGGCCGATCCAGCCGCCCTCGGCGTGGCCGAGGTTTGTACGCAGGCGCAGCAAGCGGCCGATCAGGGACTGTCTTTGGGGGCCGGAGCAACCGCCATCTGGACAGCGCAGCTGGACGACACGCATTATAGGCTGCGGGGCATGGGCTTGCCGGATAGCTTACAGGCAATGGCAATGTTTGATCCCGCGGCCTCCGTTTGGCGGCACGGGCAGGCAGGAGAGACCGAATGAACACGAAAAACCGTCTCAGGTTTTCTGCCACCACCCATGTTGGCCACAAGCGCAAAATCAACGAAGACAGTATTCTGGCCCTTCCGGACCAGCAGATCTGGACCGTGTCTGACGGTATGGGCGGCCATGCGGGCGGTGATTTTGCCTCGCAAACCGTGGTCGACAGCATTGCCATGATCGATCCGGGTCTCGATCCTGCGGCGTTGCTATCGGCGCTGCGCGGCGCCATCCGCAGCGCGCATGATGTGATCGTGCGGGAATCCGAACAGCGCGGCAGTGGCACTATCGGTGCGACTGTTGTGACCTTTGTGGCCGCCAATGGGCATTTCGCGGCCTTTTGGGCAGGGGACAGCCGTCTTTATCGGTTGCAGTCAGGCGGCATTGAAATGCTGACCTCTGATCATTCAGTGGTGGCTGATCTTGTCCATGCAGGACAGATGACCTGGGATGAGGCAGAACAGCACCCGCAGTCCAATGCGATCACCCGCGCGGTGGGTGTTGGTGATGACCTGGAACTGGACAAGATCCGGGGAGAGCTGTTCCCCGGCGATCGGTTCCTTCTTTGCTCGGATGGGCTGACCAAATATGCCACCTTTGCCACGCTGGAACGGGTCCTGCGCGCCGAGCCGATTGAAACTGTCGCTGACACGTTGCAGCAGATTGCCCTGGACGGTGGTGGCGCGGATAATATTTCGATCATTGTGATTGACGTACTCTAACCCGCGGCGCTGAGGCCCTGCCGGGCCATTCTCAAACTGCCTGTGGGGGGGCGGACGTCGGCTGAACGACTGTGATCATTGCGCAATGACAGCCGGTTAACAGCTGGGCGCAGGTCTCCTCCGGGTTGACAGAAAGTCATTGGGATGGGACTGCTTTCAGGCATAACTGCGGGGCTAACTTGCCCTGCGGCAATCAAATTTCTTGGCGAATTTCAAAAGAGTGGGTGAATTCGGGTGACTTTGACCGGATGCAGAATGCGTTTCATTAAGAGTGGCTTGATTGCGGCTCAGGTTGTTGCGCTGACCGGGTTCTGCGCCCTGCCATTGCAGGCGCAAACCGCCAGCGAAGTCACGCCGGAAAGCTTTACACCAGATTTGCAGCGTCTGAACGGGTCGGTGGTGTTTACCGGTCAGGCCGGGACCAAGGCACCGCCGGGCTCCGAGGATATCGGCATCACCCTGTCTGGCGTTGACCTGGAAAACGGTCTGCCGCAGATGGCTGCGGAAAACGCCGCCTTTGTCGAACAACTGACCTCGGGGCGGATTGCCGTTTCGGAATTGTTCAACGCGACGTCGGCACTGGAAGTGGCCTATGCGCGGGCGGGATTTGTTTTGACCCGTGTCGTGCTGCCGCAGCAATCGCTGCGGGACGGTGGCCGCCTTCGCGTCACGGTTGTGGATGGGTTTGTTGAGGCGATCAACACCGATGATGTGCCCGAGAATATCCGCCCGCGGGTTGAGCGGCTGACCGAGCAGCTGATAAACCGCGGCAGCCTGACCAGAGCCGAGCTGGAACGCCAGCTGTTGCTGGCGGGCGATGTGCCCGGCACCGCGCTGAGTTCAGCCCTGGCGGCGGGCGATGCGCCCGGTGCGACCGTCATTGGCCTTGCGCCGGAATACCGCCCGGTGACTGGTTTTGTCGGACTTGGAAATCCCAATGGCGACTCCCTCGGCGGGTTCAACCTTGACCTCGGGGTCGAGATGAACAGCATGCTTGGCTGGGGCGAGACCTTTTATCTGCGGCTGTCGGGATCACCAACGCAGGTTTTCACCAGCGATCCGCGCAGCCGAATTCTTGCCGGTGGTGCGGTGCTTCCTATTGGGTATTCGGGCGCCAGCGTGAACCTGGAAGTCACCTCCAGCGATACCACGCCGGACAATTTCATCGCGACGCGGTCCGACTTTGATCGCCAGTCGTTGCGACTGATCTACCCGTTTGTACGTGGCCGACAACTGAATGTGACCGGGCAGTTTTCACTGGACCGGTCTGAGGACACACAGGCGCTTCTTGCCAGTGGCACGCCGATTTTTCTGGATAAGCTGACCGTGTTGCGCGCCGGGACAACCCTGTCGCGTCTGGGTGAAAATGGCAGCTATACAACGGCTGGTGTGGTGGTCTCGCGGGGGTTGGATGCCTTGGGTGCACGAACCCTGGCCGAGGCGTCGGGGGGCACGCCTCTGTCGCGGTCCGGCGCTGATGCGACGTTCTCAAAACTGGCCATTTCGGCCTCGCATAGGCAGGCGCTGGCAGGCAATCTCTCGCTGGCGGTTTCGGCGCGGGCACAGAGTTCTTTTGGTGATCCGCTTTTGACCTCCGAACAATTCTCGGTCGTTGGCGGGCAGGAATTGTCAGCCTTTGATTCCGGGTCTTTGCGCGGTGACAGCGGCTGGGTTCTGCGAACCGAGTTGGCAAAGCTTTATGCGGTCAGCACCGGCGCTGGGAACTTCACCCTTTCCCCCTACCTTTTTGCAGGTGCGGGCCGGGTTTTGATCGAGAACCCAACGGTTCTGGAGCAGGGTCAGACCAAGGCGCATAGCTACGGGCTCGGTCTGGATATTATTAGAGAAACAAATTCGAATTACCGATCCACCAGTCTCAGGCTGGAATACGGCAGAGGAGAACGGGATGACGCGATCCCCGACGAAAACCGGTTCAGCATGTCGGCGAACTTCCGGTTCTAACGGTGTGACATTTAAAACAACGCCTTTGCGCCGTGCCCTGCTCAGCGGTGTGGCGGTCTGCATCTGTTCCGGCCCGGCTTTGGCCACTGATCCGACGCTGCCGACGGGCGGCGTGGTGGCCAGCGGAGATGTCGCCATCACCCAGCCGGGCACGAACACGATGGTGATCACTCAGGGCTCAGACACGGCTGTGGTGAATTGGGACAGTTTCTCGATTGGGTCGCAGGCCCATGTCGATTTCCGCCAACCTGGGCAGGATTCAGCGATCCTGAACCGGGTCACAGGCAGTACAGGAACTGAGATCCTTGGTCGTTTGACCGCCAACGGGCAGGTCCATATTGTCAATCCGAATGGCATTTTCATCGGCCCGAACGGGACGGTGAGTTCACAGGGTTTTGTGGCGTCGACCCTCGACATTTCTGATGATGATTTCAATGCCGGACGGTTGCACTATCGCGGCAATGGCAACGCGGCCACGGTGACCAACGCCGGGCGGGTGACCATTGGTCGTGGCGGCTATGCGGCGCTGCAGGGCGGCAGGGTGCGCAATTCGGGCGTCGTGACCGTACCGATGGGGCGGATTGGATTTGCCAGCGGAGAACGGGTGACGCTGGATCTGTCAGGAGACCAGTTTCTACAGGTGGCCCTTCCCACCGGTGATGATGCCGACGATGGTCTGGCGCTGATCGACCACTCGGGAACCGCCAGCGCCGAAGGGGGCCTGATCGAGATGCGGGCGGCCACCGCGCGCGAGGCGGTGCGGCAGGCGGTCAACCTGTCGGGAGTTGCCGAGGCGCGCTCGGTATCGATGCACAACGGGACCATTGTTCTGGGTGGTGGCGCCGGCGGGACAGTGACTGTTTCGGGACAGGTCTCGACCCGCAGCACCTCTTCTGCGCTGGCGGTCGAGGAGTCGCTGCGACCGCGCAGTCGGCCGCAGATCACCATAACCGGTGAGCAGATCGTGCTTGAAGGCGCCGACATTGACGCCAGCCACGTCACCGGAGACGGGTTGGTTCGGATCGGTGGCGATTTTGCCGGGCAGGGCGATCTGCAACGCGCGGCCAGCGTCGACGTCGATTCCGAAACTGTCATTCGCGCCGATGCGCTGCAGGCGGGCAACGGCGGGCGGATCGCGATCTGGTCGGATGACACCACCACGTTCTACGGCTCAGTTTCGGCCCAGGGCGGCGCAGAAAGTGGCGATGGCGGGTTTATCGAAGTCTCGGCCAAGCAGTTTCTGACCTACGGCGGGCTGGCCAATACCCGCGCCAGTTTCGGCAGCTGGGGAACCTTGCTGCTGGACCCGACCGACATTACGATTGATGTCGGCGCAGGGGGTGAAGACGCGCTGGAGGCCAGCCTGGACTCCAGCAATGTGACGCTGACGACAGAGGATGCCGTTGGCTCCGACGCCGGTGACATCACCATCAATGCGGATATCAACTGGACCAGCGCCACAACCCTGACGCTGGATGCTGATAATGATGTTCTTCTGAATGCTGCGATCGATGCGCCTTCAGGTGGGCTGACAATCTTTGCAGGCGGTGACATTGTTGCGCGCTGGGACGGTAGCGGCGCTGCGCTTGGTCATGTCGAAGTGGCAGACTTCTTGCTCATGTCCGGCAGCTGGCAGCAAATCGGCGCCGCCGCGGCGGGCTCTGGTGTGGCCTACGAGCTGCCACGGTTCTCGGCCAATAATTTCGCGCTGAGCGGCTCCGCAGATTTCATTCGCGGCGTCGGCGATAACGGCTACGATGGCACGCTGGGCCTGGTTGATATCTATGGTCTGCAGGGGCTGAGTTCCGGCTATTTCAATTCGGATGAAGACGATCCAACCGTGGCACTGCTGAATGATATTGATGCCAGCGGCACCTCTGGCTGGTCGCGCAGTGATGACGGCACCGGTTTTGAGCCGATCACCAACTGGAACGGAACATTTGACGGTGGCGGCTTCACTATTTCCGAACTGGAGATGGATTCTCAGGAGCCCTCGGAAGGTCCGGAACCGGCGGCGGCCGGTCTGTTCACCACCCTTTCCAGCGACGCGACAGTGTCAGATCTGCGGATTTCAAACGCGACGATTGCCGGCTCTGCCGGCGGTGTTTTGGCCGCCACTAACGATGGCAAGATCCGCAATGTCCGAATTGACGGTGGCAGCACGCTGACCACATTGGGGCAAAGCACCGGCGGTTTGGTCGGCGTCAACTATGGCACCATCGAAGACAGTTTCACGGATGTCGCGGTGACGGCCAATATCGACAATGGTTCTACCTATCAGGACATTGGTGGATTTGTCGGCGAAAACTATGGCCTCATCAACAGGTCGCACGCACTGGGAGATGTGACCGTCACCAATGCAACCGATAATCTCATCATCACGGCTGGCGGATTTGTCGGCTACGCGGAAGATTCGGAAGGCTCTACTTCGGGGATTAGCGATTCTTATGCGCGGGGCAATGTCGATGTCACGAGTACCGGCGGCGATGCAGTAAGCGTGCAGGCCGCGGGCTTTGCAGGCTGGGTGGACGATACGATCCAGCACTCCTATTCCACCGGGTCAGTGACCACATCCGGGGACGCGGTTTTTGAAACCGGCGGCTTTGCGGCAGTCGAATACACCGCGGGCGTGCTGGTCGGGAACTTCTGGGACACCACCACCTCGGGGCTCAGCAGCAGCGCCGGAGGGGACACCGGCCTGACCACGGCGCAATTTCAGGACACGACCGGCTTCATCGCACTTGGTGAGGCAGAAGGCTGGGATTTCGATACGGTCTGGGCGCCGGGTGATTCAGGCTACTATCCTGTCAACTACACCACCACGGCCGTTGTGTTTGCCCAGCCCGATACGGTGACTGTGCAATATGGCCAAACCTCGGGCGCCACGACAACCGGCAGTGTCGCAGGTGGGCCAGATTCATATGTTTTCGGAGAGTCGGACGACACGCTGGATACAACAGCAGTATTTGAAAGCCTGACCTTTGCGGATGAAAACGCCGGGAATACCACATTCACCTTGGCCACCGGGTCCGTGACCAGTGATGACGGTGTGACCTACCGGGTTGTTGACCTTGAAGCCGATGCCACAATCACTCGTGCGCCTTTGGTGATCACTGCGGATGATCAAGTAAAGCTGGAAGGCGATGCCTTTGAGTTTGATGGCACCGAGTTTTCCGTGTCCGGTCTGGTGGTCGAGGGTGACAGCGTGGACAGTGTCGAGCTCTACAGTTACGGCACGGACGTAGAAGTCTCGGCCGAAGACAGCCCGTTCGAAATCTATGCCAGCGAAGCCACTGGCGAAGGGCTGGATAACTATGACATCACATTCGTGGATGGTGAATTCGTCGTGACCAATGGCGGAGACAGCGTTCCGCGCCCTCCTGTCATTGTGGACGTTGAACTGCCGAACCCAACAGATAGTTTTTCGGACGACGATTCAGTCATCGTGGGCGACGTCGCCTCGGTTAGCAGCGGCACACAAAGCGCGCTGGATACGCTTGAAACCGTACAAGGCCTGTCGGACGGCCTGATTGCAAAGACTGACAGCTGCGGTCAAAGCGGCGGTGATGTGGGGCGTTATCTGGCCTGTCTGTCGGATGCCTTGAGCGATTTCGCAGGCGAAATGGACGCCATTTCGAACGATCTGCCGCCGGGGATGGAGAATGTCGCGCAGATCATTCGCACCGCGCGCAGCAGTATCGATCAGGTCCGCACCCGAACCGAGCAACGCCTTGCCGGCGCGACCAGCGATGCCGAACGCGACGCCATTCGCCGCGATGCGATCACAGAGGCGCAATCGGCCCTGACCACCGCCTCCGGCGAGATCCGCAAAGCCATCACTCTGGTACGTGCAGACGATCCGGAATTGGCGGCAATCCAGCGTCAAACCATACTGACTGTGGCCGACGCAGTTGATACGGTAGGCCTGCAGCTGTCCCGCGTCGCGGATCTGTAATACCGGCTGCGGAACGGAGAAAACATGCGGCGACTGATTGTTTTTTGCCTGTTGTGGGGGCTGCTTGCGCTGCCCGCGCTGGCTGAATCCCGTGTGGCGCTGGTCTTTGGCAACTCTGGCTATCAAAGTGTCAGTCCACTGGTGAACCCGGTCAATGATGCGCTCGATATTTCGGTGGCGCTGGAGGGGCTGGGCTTCGAGGTTATCTTGGGCAGCGACACGTCAATGGCGCAGATGCGCAGCGCCATCGACCAGTTTGGGGCAGCCGCTGAAACCGCGGATGTGGTGATGTTTTTCTATGCAGGGCATGGGTTCCAGATCAGCGGCCAGAATTACCTGGTGCCGATTGATGCGAGGATGAGTTCGGTCGCGGATCTGGCCGATCAGACGGTTCCCCTGACCGATGTCATGGCAGCCTTGGAACGTTCAAAGGGTCTGAAGCTGGTGTTTCTGGACGCGTGCCGCGACAACCCCTTTGGTGCGGGTGGCGATCTGCCCACCGGTGCAGGCAGTGGTCTGGCACGGGTGGGCACCGCCGCAGACTATATGTTTGCCTATGCCACCCAGCCGGACAACGTGGCCTATGATGGAACCGGGCGGAACAGTTTCTTCACCGAAGCGCTGCTGAGCCATATCTACACGCCGGGGCAGGATGTGTCCGAATTGCTGATCTCGGTGCGCCGGGATGTGCTGGCGGCGACCGGCGGGCGGCAGATCCCCTGGGACAATTCCTCGCTGACGCGGCGCTTCAAATTCGACAGCAGCCCAATGACGGTCTCTGAGGAAACCCTGCTGTGGCAGGTGGCGGCGGATGCCAAGGATGCCGACCTGATGCAGCTATATGCGGATCGCTATCCGCAGGGCGCCCATGTGGACGATGTCCTGGCTTTTCTGCAAACCGGCACCCGGACACGGGCGCTGACGCAGCAGAATCCCGTGGCCGAGGCTGAACGGCTGTGGAGCCTTGCGCGGCGCAGCCGGATGCGGCCCTTGCTGGACTTTTATCTCGAACGCTACCCCGATGGGGCCCACGCAGGGCAGGCCAGCCGGTTGCTGGACATGCTGCCCAGAACCGCAGACAACACTCCGGGTGCTGTCTGCGAGCGGCTGGCAACACATCCGCGCGATGCAACGGCCGCCACGGTGGGCGTGCCCTTTTCGCGGTTAAAGCAAAACACATTGGCGGCGATCCAGGCCTGTTCTGCCGCAGCGGCCCAGTCCCCGGACCTGCCGCATTACACCGCGCTGCTGGCCCGCGCCAACGCAGCGGCCGGCGATCTGGATCGGGCGGTGAAACTCTATAAAAGTGCCGCTGGCCGGGGCGATTTGCGCGCCATGGTCAGCCTGGCGCAGCTGACCGAACGCGGCACCGGCGTGCCCCAAGACATGGACGCAGCCATGGCGCTTTATGAACGGGCCGCCGAAGCCGGCAGCCCGGATGCGATGATCAATCTGGCGGTGTCGCTGTTTCAGGGCGATCAGGGCGCGCCTGATCCCGACCGGGCGGTCGCGCTGCTGCGCGATGCGGCCGGGGCCGGATCGGCCAAGGCGGTGTTTAATCTTGGCGTTCTGGCGCAGGACGGTGTGATCGACACGTCGCAGGACGCTTTGAAGTATTTCCAGCGCGCGGCACGGGACGGTGAATACGAAGGCTATCGCGCCGCTGCCATTCTGCTGGACGAGGGCCGGGGTGTTCCGCGTGATCCAGAAGAAGCAGCCAATCATCTGCTGCGCGGCGTCGCCGAGGATCGTGGCACGGTTCTGAAACAGCTGACCACCTCGTCCGGCGACTGGTCGCGCGACACGTTGAAATCCGTTCAGTCGCGGCTGAAAGAGGCGGGCTACTATGCCGGTGCCATCGATGGCTTGCCGGGGCCGAATTTCACCGCAGCACTGGAACGCTGGCGCAATGGCGGTTTCAAGGCCGAAATCCTCGCCTCCAACTAAAACGCCGCCCGACTGAGTTGGCGGGCGGCGAAGCACTGCGGCGATAGCAGACAGCGTTGGGCGGTTAACTGTCGCCCACTGTTGCGTCATCTTCGCCCATGAACAGCTTGCGCATATCCACAAAGACACTCTCGGTCAGCTGCTCCAGTAGCGGGCCGTAGGCGTCCCGTTTGGCGGCGATCTCGTCATATAGGCTGCGCGGTACCTGAACTTCCTCAAGGGTTTCTTCGCTCAGCATGTCGAGGAACAGGAAGGTAAGCAACGCGTCCTCGACCATATAGAGGCGCAGCTCCACGTCCCGGCCCACTGGCGCCTCGTCGATATTGCGCAGCAGTTCGAACTTGCAAAGCTCGACGATCCCGTCATCCAGCTCATGTTCGCTGATCAGGATCTTCTCGCGCAGGCCCTGCCAGCCAAATGTCAGGCGCGGTGTCAGATCGGTGCCAACGGTCTGGGCTTCGGCCGGGGCGTCCTTGCCATAGGCGGTGGCAAAGCTCTCGGCGGCCTCTGGTTCCTGCTCGCGAAAATCAACCATCTGGCGTCCGGGCATTGCGGCGATCCAATCACCGCGGCCCACATCCAGATAGCTGAACTCCGGCTCCAGCCGGAACTCCTCGTTACACTTTGGGCAGGGCACCAGCTGAAAGGTGCTGTCGAGAATGGCGTCCCTCAGGTCCGGGCGCCGGTCGGCATTGACGCTGCCGACCGCCTCCATGGTGGTGGTGTGGGAACAGGCGGGGCAGGTCACATTCATTGTGGTGAACAGGGACATGAATCAGACCTCTTCAGGGTTTTTGAGTTTTTCCAGCCAGGCGCGGGCGGGGTGCGCGTCGGCCAACCGGCCGCTGTGGAAGGCTGCATAGAGTTCGGAGAACCATTCCAGCGGAGAGCGGAACTGATAGCCGGTAACACCTTTGGAACGTTCGGAGATCGGATAGCTGACCCAATAACCGGGCATCGATTCATGGTAGCAGCGGCCGTCAATCTCGCAGGCTTTGGCGCTGGAAGTGGTCTGCCAGGGGCTGCGGTCGGAATAGGTGTTTTCCAACCAGGCCTTGACCGTAATCCGGCGGCGTTCCCATTCATCCGGCGCGATATTGTCGGGATCAGGGTTTGAGGGCACAGGCGGATCGGAATCCTTCAGCATCAGCCGCGCGACATAGTTTTCCTCATATTTGAACTTTGTCGCGATCACCTTGGCGAAGGGACCGACATCAGAGGATTGATACTGCCACCCGGCCAATTCATTGGCGCGCCGTGTTGTGAAGCTGAGCTTGTCGTCGACCGCATGGCCCACCTCGTGCAGCGTGTTCCAGTTGAAACCACGCATTTCAGTGCCCGGTTTTGGCGCCAGTTCCGGCGGCACGCCTTCCAGCTCATACTCCAGACCAACACCATAAGAGAGCGAGTTGGCAATCTCACCTTCGCGCATGGTCATCTTCTTGTTGCCGGGTGAGTGATCCGACGCCTGGTCGGACTTAGCGACACGCACCACCCCGGCAAGGCTTTCGTTGGTCAGGGTGTCGGCAGAGGGCAACAGGCTCATCGCCTTGTAAAGCGCCATCATGTTGGGCCCTTTGCGGGCTTTGCCGTCCGCTGCCCGATCCTCGTCCATTGCAAGGGGGGTAATGAGAGTCCCGTGCTTGTCCTTTGTCTCTTCGGTCTTGATCATTTCCAACGTGCAGCCGAAACGCACAGTCAGAGCGACCCGCAGCACTTCACGAGAGGTAACTGGGTCAAGCTTTTCGACGATTTTGTCGAAGGCCTTATCGCCGCCTGGCGCGTCAAGAACCGCGCGGATTTCATCTTCGGTTGGCACCGCGTTTCCAGCCATCTTCGCCTTGATGAGCGCACCGGCCTGCAGCGCCTTTGTGGTGCGCAGCAGTGACATTGCAGCAGCGTGATCCTTCTGGCGGGCTTTTTCCTCTGCCTCGCTCATATTGGTGCGGAAAAGGATCAGTTCGTCTTGAATGGCAAAACGGGACGGGTGGGCCTCCATTGCGTCAATCAGCGGTGCGACCTCGTCACGCAGATCCGCATAAACGCGATGCGCATCGGTTGCGGCCTTCAGCGGATGATAGGCCTTCAGCACATCCTCAAGGGTCTGCATCGCCTCGGCCTTTTTGCTGCTGTCGGCCCGGATCTGATGGCGTGCTGTTCTTAGCCGACCGGTTAGATCCTGTGCCTCGGGCGCGGAATAGGCCGATTGTTCGTGGCTTGTTATCAGCGGCGTCAGCAGGTCTTCGGCGGCTTTGATCTCACGCAGAACCTGACCGTTGTGGCCGACCTCGCGGCGCAGTTCCACCAGACGTGTGGCAACGTCGGCCAGCGTCGTTTTGACGGTCTCGGCCCCATCAGGCAGGCTGGCCTTGGCGTCAGAGATCTGGTCGCCCAGATCAAGGGTCGGCTGCATCAGCGCCACACCGTCGAGCGATTTGATCAGCGCTGCGATCTGCACGCGCGCCTTGTCGCACAGGGCAGAAAGATCGGCGTCGTCTGCGGCAGCGTCACTGCCGATTTTTGCTGTGTCTTCGCTGAACTGGTTGATCGCCCCGCCATCCAGCAGTGCCACCTGGACCTCGTCCACCGCGGCCGCCAACAACACAGTGGCCTGCTGACGATTGCCCGCGTCGGCCATTGAGACCGCCGTGTCGCGTTTGTTGCGGATCCGGCCCAGCACCGGGTCGACGGATCCGGCGGTGTTCAGCTGTTCAAGCTTGGCAAGCTCCACCTCGAGCGCGTCCAGTTGCACCTTATAGGCCTTGTAGTGGGCAATCGGTTCGGCCAAAGCCTGCGCATCAGTGCGGATGCCCTCCATCAGCGTCTTGGCTTTGACATAGTCAAAGCGCTCGGTCTCCCATCCAACTGCGGCGGTGAAACGGGCTTCGAGCGCAGTCAGCGCCTGGGTGTTGACCGCATCGGTATCGGTTGCCAAGGCTTTGGTTGCATCCAGAACCCTGCGGGTGTCAGCCTTGACCGGTTTGTAATCCTCCCAGTTTCCGGCCACCCGAATGGCAGTATCGGTGCCCCAATTGATCGGATCATAGGATTTGACGGCTCCTTGATAGTTGTGTTGGGCGACTTCGTCGCAAAAGCTGGCGTAGTGGTCACAGACCTGTTTGCGCTCTTTGAAAGTGGCATCGTCCATATCCGGAGCCAGATCTTTGACAGAGTCGTATTTTTGCTTAGCCCAGTATGCATAATATTTGGCGTTGAAGTCCTTGTAGCGTTCAGCCAGCGCATCAAGCGGCGCCACAAGTGCATCGCCCTGATCGGCCAGAGTTTTCATCTTGCTCAGATCATTGGCCTTAAGGGCGTCTTCGTAGTCGGATTCGACCTTTTTCAGCTGGTCGATTTCCGCGCCGCATCCGGCCACGTAATCAGCGCCTTCCATCTTGGTGATCTGATCCGCAACCTTTTGCATTTTGGTCGCCAATGCCGCCTTTTGCACCAGCATGGCAGGTACGGCGTTGACCAGATCCAGCGCCTCATTGACCTTGGCAGTGGCGCCGTCAAAATCTTCGACCTCGTCTTTTGCCAGCTCTATGGCCTGTTCGAGCAGCTTTTCGATCGTTTCGCACTGTCTGTCGATGCCATTCTCCGGCGTCTTCTTTGTTTCGACGTCGTCCTTGTATTTCTGGCTTACGGTTCGTTGGACCGCGTCATAGGCTTTCTTTTTGCCAGCCAGCGCGATCACCTCCTTGCACAGGCGAATGGCTTCGGCGGATTGGCTGGCTATGGTGTCCGGATCGGCGTCTTGTGCGGTGGCGGCAGTAATCGCCCCGTCCGCCAGTTCCAGTCGCTTCGCAAAGGCCCCGTCTGCATAGGTTCCCGCCGTTTCGCGGATGGGCTGCAGCGCTTCGGCCGCTTTGGTCGCATCCGGGGTGTCGCCCAGCTTGGCCTCTTCGGTGCTGACGGATTTGATTGCGGCCAGCATCCGGCCCGCCTCTTGGATCCGGTTCTTGGCCTCTTCGATCAGACTGTTGGCGGTGCCCCAGTCCTTTTGAGAGACCCCTTTGCCATAGGCATCGTTGCGCAGCTGCCGGGTCTCTTCGATCAGGTCTGCGGCCATGACCCTGTTGGGATCAGGCGCGATAGAGGCCTCGGGATTGTCGCCGTCTTCCTTGCCGTTGATGGCATCCAGCAGCGTTTCGACTTCCTTGTATTTGGGAAAGAACGTGGCCCCGTCTGCGAGCTGTTGAAGCATCGCAGCCTCATCCCCGTCGGAGCTGTCCAGCAAGGCAGTGCCGACGTGATACTCATTGCGCCCGGCCGCACCTTCGGCCTGGGTCGCATCGGTCTTGAGACGCGCGATATAGCCACGTACCGCTTCTTCACCGGGTCTGCCCTCGAATTTCTCCAGCCGGGTTTTGTGGTTTACCACCGCCGCGTAATAGGTCGTGACGTTGTTTTTTCGGGCCTCGAGCGCGGGGTTGAAGAAATTATAGCCGGCGCTGGACAGGGCCATGCCCCGTTCAAGGGCCTGACCACGCTGTTTGGGGCCCTCACCGGTGACCGCAAACAGGGCTTTGGCGTCCTGAATGAGCTGATTGAATTTACCAAGATCAGGATCTAGAGGCGTATCGGCTGGGTTCAGCCCGGTCTGCCAGTCGCTGTATTCCGTATGAAGCCTTTCCAGTTCCGGGATATAGGCCCTGCTATTTTCAAACAGGAAATGCAGGCGGGTGGCCTCCTCGATCATCGGGGCGAGGCCGTCAAACGCGGCACTGGCTGTGGGGATGTCGATCGGATCAGCGGCCAGAGCGTCATTGGCCTCCCGGAATTTGGCTTTGGCCTCGTCCACGGCAGCAGCAACGGTGGCGTGGGTCGAGGCGGTCAGCGCCTGCAGCTTGGTCATCCGGGCTTCACGATCTGCGCGGATCGTATTCATCTTCTTCCAGGCGTCGGCCAGTTTGATCGCTTCCGAGCAAGCATCGACCATGCCGTCGATGGTGGCACTGGCGGCGGCGTACTGATGGTTGGTTGCCTGACCATTGGCGATATTGAGGTCGCCCTGGATGATCTGGATCTTGGGCTTGACATGCAGCGGTTCTTCCGCTTCGGAATGGGCCTTCAGCGTTGCGAACCGCGCGTTTACCGCGGCCAGATCGTCCAGCCATTTCTGACGGTCAGCGAGGGGCGCTACTGCTGCCTGTTCCAGTTCGCCGGTTTTTGTTTTGATCTGGGTCGCCGCCTGGGTCAGCGCGGCTGGATCTGATTTGTCGACCGCGGCAATCACCCCGTCGGTTTGGGCTGTGATTGCGGATAATGCGGCGGGCAATCCCGGCTTGAAGGCTTCGGTCAGTCGCTGCACCACGGCGTGGTACTGCGCGGCTTCGGCGTCCATCGTGGCCTTGGCGGCGACGGTGTCGACATAGGCTTTCACCTCGGCACCCTGAGACGGGTCACCGATCAGTTTTTCAAAGATCTTCTGTTCGGCAACACCATCGCGGATCAGGGTTTGCACCGCGTCCAGCCGCTGCAGCGCCTGCTGCATCAGATTCTCGTCAGTGCGGGTGGTGGCGGTTTCGGCCATTGTGCGGGCTTCGGCCCAAAGCCGTTCGATTTCACCGCCCTGCTGACGCAGGAGTTTGGCCGCATTGGCAATATTCGGAGCCAGCGCGTCTTGCTTGTCTTTAAAGCGGATGGCGCGGCGGTTGAAGGCAAGCATGCCGTCCACTTCGTCCAGTTCCGATTGGGCGCCGGGGATGTCCGGGAGGTCCTTGTTGCGGGCGACGATGTCCTTCGCTGTGGCGATGCGCGCCAGCATCGCTTTTTGCAGAACCGGGCTTTCCACGGCGTCAGCGCGGGACTTCAGATCGCTTATCCTATCCACCAGCGCCTTATATTCTGCGATCAGCTGGTCATTATAAGCCTTGTCTCGCTTGCGGTTGAACAGGCCAACCTTGACCAAATACTTTTTGATGAAATCCGATTGTTGCTTGGTTAGTCCGTCAATTGCCATTCTGTAAAACCACTTGCTGCCGTGGGGGCAGCGTTTCGGCTGCACCGCCTAGTTTGCGGAAATTCCGCGCCATCCGACGCTGACGCGAGGTTAGAGGGGGAGGGGGAAAGCTGACAAGGTTTTTGTCACATTTTGTCGCAGCTTGCCAAAAAACCCCAGCCCGGGCGCATGCCTATCCAGCCCAGCGGCTCACAGGCGGAAACTGGCAGCGTTCAGCAAGGGTTCCCAGAACCCGGTATCAAAAGCAAAGCTCTGGCTGCGGCGCGGCGGTTCGCATCCGACCCGTTCCGCCTCGGTCCTGAGCCTGTCCGCCTCTGACTGGGTCATCCCGGTGATGAACAGGGGCTCTTCCACCATGGCGCAGGCAAACCCTTTGCGTGCGTCGAGGAACGTGTTGTAGGGCGCGATCACAACGGTGCCGGGACGGGCCAGAGAAATAATGCGGTTTTCCAGTTTCGCCAGCGCGTCATCGTCGCGCAGGGGCCGGTAGAAATAGATCACGTCATATTGGTCGTAACCGGTCCAGGTCAGCCCATCACCCTGATGGATGCGACAGGGCTTGTCCGGCGAGATCAGTGCCAAAGTCGCGGCGGCGGCGGCCGCATAGCCAGCATCATATTCCAGCCCGTCGCAGTGATCGAAGGTCCGGCTTGCCGCAAAGACCTTGGTTCCGCCGCCCGCCCCTACGTCCAGAAATCGAAGGTCGCTGCTGCGGCCGAGCGCCAATAAGGTGCGGCGTGCAGCCTGTATCATCAATTCAAATGACTGGATACTCATCGGGATGTCGGCGAAACAGCCGTGATCGGCCGCATCCGGCGCTTGGGTGTTGGGATTGGCCAGTCGGTGCAGCGCTTGGTAGATCTGCGTCAAGGCCGGATCCGAGATGTTCTCGTCCCGGTCCGTGATCAGCGGCACCGGATTGGGGTCGATATGACGGTTGACCAAAACATCAACGTCGGCCCAGAGTTTGAGCCGCTTTCCCAATAGCCGCGTTTCTTGCAATTGCTGTTTGTGACTGTCCGGCTGTCGCAGGCCCGGCCCGGCGTTTTGCTGTGCTTTGATTTTGCGCAGTTTGCGGAACAACGACGCCAGTTTCGGCCTGTGCCTGCAGGCCTCGGCCCAGTCACGTCGCAGGGCGTCATTGTCACGTTGTGATGCCGGGCGGGCGATTTCGGCGGCCAGTGCGCCCGTCAGCTCAGCGAGCTTTGCCTGTAGGGTGAGGGCCTCTTCCAATGGGTCGCGCAAACGGGTCTCCTGATACTATGTCACGGGCCCTGCAGGTGGCTCAGAGGGTGCCCTCAGCAATCCATTGCTCAACCAGATTGCGGCTGACTTCGAAATGCATTGAATCTTCGCGGCTGAAGGAGGCGCCCCAGAACCAGCCTTCGGTGCGGAAGAAATCGGCCAGAATGGTCAGACCCAGTTGGGTTCTGCCGTCACCCAAGGTGTCCAGCTGGCCGTCGATGTTCAGATCCAGCGACAAGCCGAAAGCATGGGTCGAAGTGCGGCCCGGTGCGCCGCGAATATGGCGCACACAGAGGGATCCGGCGGTATTGATGCGCGCATATAGGTCGGGGTCGGTGTCTTCGATCTTGTTGAACACCCGGCGCAGGGATTCCACGGCGGGGCGTACCATATGCACCCGGATCGGGCCGACCGTCTCGACCGATAATTTGTCAGCCAGCCGTTCATTCGTCATCGACTGGCATTTGTCGCTGAGCACTTCGCGGGGTTTACCAAACACGCTTTCCAGATAGCTGGGCGAGGCGAGACGCAGATCCTGGTTCACCTTGCGGCGGTTGGCGATCAGCACCACAGAAGCGTAGGAATCGATGATCTGGTTTGGCCCGTCCCGTGGGATGACGCCCTGATCCTGCTGTCCGGTTGCGGGTGCGGTCGGGCGCGATTCCAAAACCGAAAGGCGCCGTTCCAGCGTCTTGGTCTGTTCGCTCAGCCCCTCGATCTGCTGGCGCAGCTTTTCCAGTTCAATCCGCGCGCCGCTGTCGACGGCGGCGCCGCCCCCCTCGCTAAAGCTGTCGCTGTCATAGTCCGAGGTGTCCGCGTCGGTGTCTGCCAATTGCAGCCAGACCAGCACCCCCAGACCAATGGTGATGACGGTCATGACCGCGATAATTACCGGGATTATTCGATTGTCCATAAATATCTGATCGCAGTGCGTTTCCTGCTCGAAACTGCGGCACTGCCCGGCGCAAGTCAATCTGCGAAATGCAATGCAAGTCCGTTGTCGGAATAGCAGAGGTGGTGTAGCATTCGCCTAAACGCGCGCATGAGGCCCAAAATGTTTCACAAAAAATTTCTCGCTATTTCTTTCTCTGCTCTGACGGCACTCGCAGTCCCAAGTTTTGCTCTGGCGCAGTCTACGGACGCGAGCGAGCTGTCCTCGGAACAGCTGGAAGAGCTGTTTTCCAAGCAAAAAACTCGTGGCCTTATGCTGGCTCCTACCGGTCAGGTGGACAATGATGCCAGCGAAACCGTCGCGGCCACCACAGAAGTTGCTCCCGCCAATAAGGCGGCAGAAACCTATGTAGAGCTGGCGCCGGAGGAACAGGTGAATATTCAGATCACCTTCGATTTCGACTCTTCCGCGCTGCGTGATGACCAGAAGCCAAAGCTGGTTACCCTGTGCCAGGTGATGAAAGCCGTCGATGTTGAGCTGTTCCGCATTGTCGGCCACACCGACTCCTCTGGTTCGGCCAGCTACAACGAAAGCCTGTCCCTGCTGCGCGCCCAAGAGGTCAAACGGCATATGGTCAGCGATTGCGGCATCGAAGAGACCCGCCTTGAGGCGGTTGGTGTTGGCGAACAGTTCCCCCTGGATCAGGATAACCCGCGCGGTGATGCAAACCGGCGCGTTGAATTTCAGGCTCTGAGCTAAAGAGTGCGAAATCAGGGCGTACAGGGCCGGCAGGAGGCAGCATGACTGTCTCCCAGCCGAGCGATATCTTTCAGCCGGGCGACGTGCTGAACAACACCTACCGGATCGAGACCATTCTCGGCCGGGGAGGGACCTCCGAGGTCTATAAAGCGCGCTCCGAGATTTCCGGGCGCGTCATTGCGATCAAGGCTTTGCGGGCCGAGTTTTCCACCAACGATGATTTTCTCGTGCTGATGACCCGCGAAGAAGACATTCGTGATGTGCGTCACGACGCCATTGTGCGCTATTTCGATACCCAGCGGATGCCCGATGGGGTCGTTTATCTGGTGATGGATTTTGTCGATGGTCCGGGGCTGGACCGGAAACTGGCAGATGGCGGCATGTCGGCCAGCGATCTGATGATCGTCGGGGCGCGGGTCTGCGAAGGCCTGATTACCGCGCATGGCCGCAATATCGTTCACCGCGACCTGTCACCGGATAATATCATCCTGCGCAATGATGCGCCGGGCGAGGCGGTGATCATCGATTTTGGCATCGCCAAGGATACCAACCCCGGTGCCGAGACAATTGTTGGTAATGAATTTGCCGGCAAATACGCCTATGCGGCGCCCGAACAGCTGAGCGGGCGCACCGATCCGCGCTCGGATATCTATTCGCTGGGTGCGCTGTTGTTGTCGACTTTCCGCGGTGAAAAGCCCGATATGGGTCGCAACCCGATGGAAGTGATCGAAAAGAAGGCAAAGCCGCTGGATCTGGACGGCGTGCCGGAACCATTGCGCAGCCTGATCGCCCGGATGAGCGACCCGGACCCCGATCGCCGTTTTGCCGATGCCGAAAGCCTGCTGGCCGCTTTTAAGGACCCGTCGAGCATTCAGCCTCCGGCGCCCGCTGCGGATCCTGACCCGCTGGATGATGCCACCGTTATCGTCGCCCCTTCGGCGGCGCGGGCTGCCGCAAAGCCGGTACACCGGCCTGTTGCAGAACCGGCCCCTTCGGCGGCTGCCCGCAATACGCCGGATGCGGCCAAATCTGCCAAGCGCAGTTCGGGACTGATACCGGTAGTGGCTGTTCTGCTGCTGGCTCTGGCCGGGGCAGGCGGGTATTTTGGCGGGGTGTTCGATGGGCTGCTTGGTCCGCGCTACCCGCTGGCAAATCCCTTCGCTCTGGTGGTCGAAAAATCCTTTGGCGGCGAAGCACAGGCCGTCGGCAATGTCCCTTCCGAGGAGATTGAGACCGCGCTGAGCAACCGGATGAATGCGATGGGCGGCAGCGCCCAGCTGACATTGGCCAGCGGCGATATTGCCGAAACCTGGGGCGATGCGGTGCTGACTGTTTTGGACCGGGCGGACCATCTGGACGAATTCCGGTTGGTCGTCAGCAATGGCAATGCCGCGCTTTCGGGCCTTGCCTCCAGCCGCAGCGAATTGGAGACCATTCAGGCCGCTTTTGAAGATGGTCTGCCTGCTGGATTGCAGGGAAAGACAGATCTGCAGCTGGGGCCGCGTTTCGTGACGCCGGACATGCTAGTGCCGCTTCTCCTTCATCATGCCGATTGCGGGCGTTTGCAACTGCGCAGCCCGCCGCAGATCGGCTATGGGCTGGAGGACCGGATCATTGTCACCGGACGTTTCGCCGAAGACAGCAGCCGGGATGCATTGCGCAGCGAGATTGCCGAGGTTGCCGGTGACCGCCCGGTGCGGATAGAGGCTGAAATCCTCAACCCAAGCCTGTGCCAGGTGGATGCGATCCTGCCGCGTGTCGGCAGCGGTGGATTTGTCACCCGGTTTGGCTTTGGCGATCGCGAGGGAGAGAACCTGTCGGGACGCTACCAGGTCGGTGATAATCCGGTGATTGATATCATTCTGCCGGACAGCGTGCAGGACGGGTTTCTTTGGGTCTCTGTGGTCGATGTCAAAGGTGTTGTTTTTCACGCCCTGCCCAACCGCAACCGGCCGGATAATTCCGTGGCGACCCTGCGAACCGAGGCGCAGGATGGCGCGCTGAGGGTGGCCTTTGGATTGGAAGAAGCGCAGGGCACCGGCCGGGTGGCTTTCACCGTGGATGATTCAATTCTCGGCAAAAGCAAACTGTTGGTGCTGCATTCGCGCGAGAACCTGTTCCCGGATTTGCGCCCCACCACCGAATCCGTCTCCTCTTATGCGCAGGCTCTGGCCGAAGCGCGTGACCGGGGCGGGTTGCAGGTGACCTCTCTGGACACGGCGATCCTGACCACTGAGGAGTAGATCCTTCAAAAGGCAGCTGCCAGAGGGTCAGTATCGGAGGCAAACTAGGCCGATTGGTCGGCGCAAGAGCCGGCCATTTCACCTAATACATAGCCGGTTGGTTTCGCGACTGTGCCCGCAGGCGAGCCGCCAACCTCTGCGCCTGGTGAGCAAGATCCCTGTCGGGGTTCGGCGTTTACACCCGCGCTTGTCGTGCAACGCTGCACTAAACCAGCGGGATGAGACCGAGCACTCTTGGTTTGAACCACCTCTGGCCCAAAACGTCTGCTGGCGCGCAGACTAGGGATTTTGGACTGCACGCCTGATACTGTTTAATCGGGGGTCTGGGCTTCGCGCCGCTGTCAGGCGACCTTGTCGCGCGGTGCGCGCCCGGCGAAGAAGTCGCTGAGATTGTCCAGCACCCGGAACCCCATCGCCTCGCGCGCTTCGCGGGTGGCAGAGCCCAGATGCGGCAGCATCACCAGGTTTTCGCATTGCAACAGGCAGGGGTTGATCCGCGGCTCGCCCTCAAAGACGTCCAAACCGGCCCCGCCGATCGTGTCGAACATCAGCGCCTGGCACAGGGCCTGCTCGTCGATCACCTCGCCGCGTGCGGTGTTGATCAGAAAGGCACCCGGTTTCATCAGGTTCAGCATCCTCGTATTGATCAAATGCCGGTTGCCGGCGCCGCCCGGACAATGAAGCGAGATGAAATCACATTCCGGCATCAGCTGGTCTAGGTTTTCCACCTGTTCAGCCTTGACCTGCGCCAGAACATCAGGCACGACCTGCGACCGGTTCTGCACCAGGATCTTCATGCCGAAACCATGATGGGCCCGTCGGGCCATTTCCTGACCGATACGGCCAAAGCCCACAATGCCCAATGTCTTGCCGGACACTTTGGTGCCGACCAAATGTGTCGGGCGCCATCCTGTCCAGCCGCCGACGCGCAGCTCGCGCTCCCCTTCGCCGGCACGGCGCGCCGCCATCAACAAGAGCGTCATCGCGATATCAGCGGTGCACTCGCTCAGAACGTCCGGTGTGTTGGTTACGGTCATGCCGTGGTTCGCAACGCTCGCCAAATCAATATGCGAATAGCCAACCCCGTAGTTGGCCAGAATGCGCGCCTGCGGCTTGGCGACATCCATTGCCTTGGCACTCACCTTGTCGGTGACCGTCGGCAGCACCGCGTCATAACGGGTCAGCGCATCACGGATCTCTTCCTCGCTCAATGGCCTGTCCGACGTATTCAGCACGGCGTCGAAATCCTCGGCCAGCTTGGCCTCAACGGCCGCGGGCCAGCGGCGGGTCACCAGAACTTTTGGCTTCAACATGGCAAGACCCTCCCCGGATCAAATCGCTCTGAAAAATTGGCGCCCCACCCCGTCCATTGCCCCGGAGCAGAGGCAGGGCGCCGCAGCGCAGTCCGGAAATTCCGGATCAGGCGGCTTTCGCTTTGATAACAGCGGCGATTGTTTCGCCGATCACAGCCGGGTTTTCCGCCACGGTCACCCCGGCAGCCGAAAGGATCTCCACCTTTTCGCTGGCACTTTCGCCAAAGGCCGAGATGATCGCGCCCGCATGGCCCATGGTCCGGCCCTTTGGTGCGGTAAGACCCGCCACATAGGCCACAACCGGCTTGGTCACATGGTTTTTGATGTAATCCGCCGCTTCCGCTTCCTGCGGGCCGCCGATCTCACCAATCATGGCGATCACCTCGGTTTCCGGGTCATTCTCGAACCAGGCCAGAATGTCCTTGAAGGAGGAGCCGTTGATCGGGTCACCGCCGATGCCAACCGAGGTGGACACGCCCAGTCCCAGCTCCTTCAGCTGCGCCGCAGCCTCATAGCCCAGCGTTCCAGACCGGCCGATGATGCCCACATTGCCTTGCAGGTAGATATGGCCGGGCATGATGCCCAAGAGCGCCTTGCCGGGAGAAATTGTGCCGGCACAGTTTGGCCCCGTCAGCACCATGCGGTCTTCGCGTTTGTAGCGCATCATGTAGCGTTTTACCCGGATCATATCCTGCGCCGGGATGCCATCGGTGATGCAGACACAATACTGGATGCCCGCATCTGCCGCTTCCATGATGCTGTCGGCGGCAAAGGGTGGCGGCACAAACACCAGCGAGGCATTGGCGCCGGTGGCAGCCACCGCCTCTTTCACGGTGTTGAAAACCGGCACGCCTTCGACGATTTCTCCGCCTTTGCCGGGAACAACGCCACCAACAACATTGGTGCCATAGTCCAGCATGTCCTTTGTATGGAACCGCGCCATTTTGCCGGTGATGCCCTGGACGATGACCTTGCTGTCACGATCAAGAAGAATGCTCATTGGACGGCCCTTACGCGGGTATTTTGGGATAGATCGTTTTTCCAAGCGCCGACAGCGCGTTCGGCGGCTTCCATCAGGGTGGTTGCGCGGATCAGCGGCAGACCGGATTGCGCGATGATCTTCTGGCCTTCTTCCACATTGGTACCGGACAGGCGCACGACCACCGGCACGTCGACCGGATTGGCCCGAAGCGCCTGCACGACGCCCTCGGCAACCCAGTCGCAGCGGTTGATGCCGGCAAAAATATTCACCAAAATCGCCTGCACATTGGCGTCCGAGGTCACCAGATTGAACGCCTTGGCCACGCGTTCTGGGGTCGCACCACCGCCAATGTCGAGGAAATTGGCAGGCTCGCCGCCCGCCAGCTTGATGGTGTCCATGGTGGCCATGGCAAGGCCAGCCCCGTTGACGATACAGCCGATATTGCCATCCAGCCCCACATAAGACAGGCCGCGGTCAGCAGCGCGGCTTTCGCGCGGGTCTTCTTGTGACTTATCGCGCAGCTCAGAGATCTGCGGGTGGCGGAACATGGCGTTGTCATCAAAGGTCATCTTGGCGTCCAGCGCCACGATGCGATTGTCGCCGGTCACCACCAGCGGGTTGATCTCGACCATGGTGGCGTCGAGTTCGGTAAAAGCGCGGTAGCACCCCTTCAGGGTGCGCACCATCTGCTGCATCATTGCCGGCTCAACGCCCAGCTTGAAGGCAATCTCGCGCGCTTGGAAATCCTGCAGGCCGACGGCGGGCTCGACGATAGCACGCACGATCGAGTCCGGGCGCTCGGCCGAGATTTCCTCGATCTCCATTCCGCCTTCGGATGAGGCGACGATCATGATCCGCTGCGACGACCGGTCGAGCACGAAGCCCAGATAGATCTCGCGGTCGATCACCACGGCGCCTTCCACGTAGACGCGATAGATGCCTTTTCCTTCGGCGCCGGTCTGATGGGTGACCAGTTTCTTGCCGAACATGCTGTCGGCGGCCTCGTGGATCTCGTTCTCGGAAGAGCAGAGCTGCACCCCGCCGGCCTTGCCGCGTCCGCCGGCGTGCACCTGCGCCTTGACGATCCATTTCTCACCGCCCAGCTCGCGGGCGCGATAGGCGGCCTGTTCCGGGCTGTAAGCCAATGCGCCCGGAGGCACTTCCACACCAAATCCGTTTAGGATTTCTTTGGCCTGATACTCATGAATGTCCATGTCTTTCCTCCTTGACTGGACAGGTTACTGCGCTGCGACTGCAACACTGTAAGAACGGGCGAGTTGCAGCTGGACAGCGTCCATACCCACATCCGCACCCAGAGCCTCCATTGCCTTGGCAAACCGGACCACAATATCGGTGATCGCGCTTTGCGTGATCTGGTTCAGAATGCCGATCCGCACCTGCACCGGCTCCGAAAGGGTCGGCCAGATGCCGAAACTTTCGGCGCGACACATCTGCACCAGCTCTTTTTCGCGGCCCTTCAGCGCGCCGGGCAGGTTCAGCACCACCAGCGAAGTCATGTTCGAAGTGACCTCACAGCCCAGCATCGTTACGGCTTCGCGCAGGGCGCATTCGTGGAAGGCATAGTCGCGGGCCTTCTCGGCGCGGCCATGCTGCAGGGTGATGCGCAGCGCCTCGTGGAAGGCGGCGACCGCATAGCCCGAATGGGTCCGGTGATACGACCCGGCCTTGGCATCCTTACCGTCAAGGATGCCCCAGTGACGGGCTTCCAGAATGGGGTGATGCACATAGGAGTGGCAGCCATTGGCTGTCAGCTCTTCAATGTAACGGTCCGTAAAGGACACCGGCGCATAGGTCAGCGGCAGGCAGAGCACGCCTTTTTGCGGGCAGGAGGCCCAGCCGGCCACGCCGGGATAATCATCAATCGAGAAGTCCTCGACCCCTAGTGACGACACCGCATCGATCAGGCCCAAAGCACCGTGCTTCTCACAGGCATCCGAAAAGCCCTGCAGATCGTTGATCCGGCCGGAACCGGTTTCCCAATGCGCCATGAAGGCCCATTTGGGTTTCACTTCATCAAGAACCTTGTCGACCAGCTTGCCCGCAACGCTTTCGCCATGCGGCACTTCGATCACCGTGACGCTAGCCGCCTGCGGATCCATCGGCGCTGCTGCCAGTTCGGCGCGGGTGGCGGCCTTCATGCGGATGGTCAGCGCATCCAGGCCAGAAAAAGTACCATTGGTGAAAACCACAACCGTGTCACCGGGCAGGATGGCATTCAGCATGCAGTCGAGGCCGGAGAAGCCAGTGCCGCCAACCCCGAAGGTGAAGGTGTTTGTTGTGCCCCAGAGAGTGCGCAGCATCTCCTTGCACTCGATCATACCCCGCAGCACATCGGCCTGCATGTGGTCCGCCAGACCAGCATTGGCAAAGGCGGCCAGCACCCGGGCGTCGGTGTTGCCGGGGCCGGGGCCTGCGGCCAGGGTCTCGGGGATCTCCAGAGCCGGGAAGAGTGTCACGTCGCTCATCAGCGGGGGTCCATTCTGCGTTAGGTTTCGAATTCCCAAACAGACAATCGCGTCTCGACTTTTCCCACAACATTCCAATATCCTGCTTTTGGGTATCTAATTGGATAAGAATTTTCCTACCCAAAGGTCCAAGAATACCGGTGTATACCGAAATCACCCCTACCCATTTGGGTAGTTTGCACCCGAAAGAGAACGAATGGCTACGATACACGACAAAATTTCCTCCATTTCTGTCATGCTTGCGGATTCAAATCCGCTGGTGCTGTCGGCAATGTCTGAAATCTTCGAGCGCGACCCGCGATTCTCTCTCGTTGCCACCTCCTCCACCGCCGAAGGCTTCCTTGGCACGGTAATGCGGGTGCCGGTGCAGGTCGGGGTGATCGACTGGAACCTGCCCGCGCTTGGCGGCGCCAAGCTGATCGAGGTGTTGCGCGATCAGGACACGGCGCCCAAGCTGGTGGTCTATGCCGATGAGGCCTCGGATGTGCCACGCAAGGCGATGAGCGCCGGTGCGGCCGGCTTTGCGCCGCGCTCCGGTGCGGTCGACAGCCTGTTGGATACCTGCCTCGCCGTGTCCGAGGGCAAGATGGTTTTCCCCTACCTCGACGTGCGCGAGTTGCAGACCGATCCGATCGAACAGCTGTCGCGCCGCGAGCGCACCATTCTGGAGGCGCTGTCGAAAGGGCTGACCAACAAGGAGCTCAGCGTCGAGCTGGGGATCACCACCAACACGGTGAAGTTCCATCTGTCCAATCTTTTCGAAAAACTCTCGGTCAAAAACCGCACTCAGGCGATTGCCTTCTACTACGCCAAACGCGCTGAACGGGGTGATTTTCGGCTGGAGGATTAGGCGCCGCCCTCGCGCGTGCGCCCGCGTATTTGCGCGTATGCACGCCCGCACGCAGCGCGCGCCCAGACACGCGCGGACCCGTGTATAACACTGAAAACAAAACGAAAAATTTCATTTGACAGATGGCGCCGATCCGCAGAAGGGTCTGGGATAACCACTCGAAATCCCAGGCAACAAGGAGCCTCTCACGCATGTCTTTTCACCCAATCGACCAAGCCCGCGCACGTCTCAACCGCAGCGAACTCGCCGTGCCCGGCTCGCAGCCTGGAATGTTCGAAAAAGCCGCCCAGTCGGATGTTGATGTGATCTTTCTCGACCTCGAAGATGCGGTTGCACCCGACGAGAAGGAACAGGCCCGCAAGAACATCATCGCCGCGCTCAACGACATCGATTGGGGCACCAAAACAATGTCCATCCGGATCAATGGATTGGACACCCACTACATGTACCGCGACGTGGTCGATATTGTCGAACAGGCAGGCGAGCGGCTGGACCTGATCATGATCCCGAAAGTTGGCACTGCGGCGGATGTTTATGCAGTCGATATGATGGTCACCCAGATCGAGGATGCCTGCGGTTACAAGAAGCGGATTGGCTTTGAGCATATCATCGAAACCGCGCTCGGAATGCAGAACGTGAGCGAGATCGCCGCCGCCTCCAAACGCAACGAATCGCTGCACTTTGGGGTTGCCGATTACGCCGCCTCCACCCGTGCGCGCACCACGATCATCGGTGGGGTGAACCCGGATTATTCGGTTCTGACCGATCCGGCCGCCGATGGTTCGCGCGAAACGCATTGGGGTGATATGTGGCACTATGCGCTGGCCCGTATGGTTGTTGCCGCGCGCGCCAATGGTCTGCGCCCGATCGACGGGCCGTTCGGTGATTTCCAGGACCCGGAGGGCTATAAGGCAGCCGCCAAACGCGCCGCCGTTCTCGGCTGCGAAGGCAAATGGGCCATCCACCCCAGCCAGATCGCCCTGGCCAACGAGGTGATGTCACCCTCGGACGCTGAAATCACCAAGGCGCAGCGGATCCTCACCGCCATGGCCGAGGCCGAAGCCGCCGGCAAGGGCGCCGTATCGTTGGATGGTCGCCTGATTGACTATGCCTCAATCCGCCAGGCAGAAGTGCTGGTCGAAAAGGCCAAGCAGATCTCGGGGGCCTGATGAACGACGCACAGGACCGGCTGGAGCAGACGGCCAAGGCGCTGTTCCAATGTGCTATTGACCGGGCCGACCCGGCGCGCGCGCTGCGTGCCGCACTGGCCGAAAACCCGCTGCCCCCCTTGCCGGTGGGGGGGCGCAATTTCATCCTTGCGGCAGGCAAGGCCGCCGTCCCGATGATGCGGGCCGCACTGGATCTGATTCCCGATCCGGCGCAGGCGATGGTCATCACAAACTCCGAAAACAAAACAACTATTTCGGGCGTCGAAGTCATCTGCGGCAGCCATCCCGTGCCGGATGAAAACAGTGAAAATACCGGGCAGGCCGCCCTCTCCATGGCTGCGTGCATGTCGCAAAACGACCGGTTGATCGCGCTGATTTCCGGTGGCGGCTCCGCTCTCATGGTGGCGCCTGTGCCAGGTTTAACCCTGGCGGACAAAGCGGCGGTGAACCAACGGCTTCTCGCTTGCGGGCTGGACATCAACCAGATGAATTTGATCCGCCAGCAGCTGTCGGCCCTCAAGGGTGGGGGCCTGTTGCGCGCCGCCGCCCCGGCTCAGGTTCACAGCTTTGTCCTGTCGGATGTGATCGGCGACGATCTGCGCGCTATTGCCTCCGGTCCGACCACCGCACCCATCGGTACGAAGGCTGAGGCCAGGGCCATCATGCAGTCCGTCGGCATCTGGGAGGCAGCGCCAGAGACTGTGCGCGCCCATCTCCAGATGCCGGACCCGGATCACAGCGAAACACCGGATGCGGCCATCACTCTGATTGGTTCCAACCGGCAAAGCCTGGAAGCGATGCGCGATGCAGCCCCCGCCCATTGGCAGGTCCAGATCGTGACGGACAGGTTGACCGGCGACGTGCAGCAGGCCACAAAAACGATTATCGAGGCCGCACGGCGGGCGTCGCAGGCGCATCCGACAGCCCTGCTGTTCGGCGGTGAAACCACAGTGCAGATCACCGGCAGCGGCCTTGGCGGGCGAAATCAGGAGCTGGCCCTGCGCATTGCCCGCGACGGGCAGGACATCCCCGGCGACTGGATCTTCCTGTCTGGCGGCACTGACGGGCGCGACGGCCCGACCGAGGCCGCAGGCGGCATTGTCACCGCCACCACCTGGGAGACCATTCGCGCCTGCGGCGCGGATCCCGAGGCTCTCTTGGCCGACAATGACAGCAACGCCGCCCTCGCCGCCGCCAATGCGCTTTTGATGACGGGCGGCACCGGCACCAATGTTGCAGATGTGCAGATTTTTCTGCGCTTGCCCGGCTGAACTCTTGCAGGAAGCGCCCGCTATTGAGGGCCCATGATGGTCGATGGTGTCTTAAGCTCAATTCCCCCAACGCCGGCAACCTTCTCGAAATGTGCTGACGTTAGAAATTGAACCACTTTGCTATTTTGCTTTTAGGGCAGGGGACGCCGTTTGCCTGCCGAAGAATTTGACCTGACCCATCGCGAAAGAGCGCCCCTGACAGCCAGAATGAGCGGCACATACAGGATTCAAATAAACCTATTTTTTTTGAGTCTAAAAGCGCCGCCCCCGTGAAGACATCGCCAGAGGCAAAGGTCAGAAGCAAAGAATTTGCAGGTGACCCTTCTGCAGCAAGCCTCGGCACGCTTCTTCAGGCCTGCCCCGAGGTGCAAACCTATTTCCCCGAACCACTGCGAACCTGGCAGGATGCAGATCACGTCGTAGAGAAACTATCGCCTATGATGGGCATTGATTTGCCGGTGTTGTACGACGCCCGTGCAGCCATGGGTCGGCGAAATGCAGCCGCAGCCGTGCTCAGTATGCTTGAGAAAATGGGGACGATCCGCAGTCCTGGTGCTTACCTGCGCCGCTTGGCGCAAAAGGCCAGGATGGGACAATTCTCACCAACGCCGATGATCAACGCGCTGCTGCAGACACCTCAGCTGACAATTTCTTGTGATCCGGATGATTGAACCCCGGCAAATGACCTGATCCGTGATTTGTTGGATCACTGGCCGGAGGCAAAGGCAAACGTCCTCAGTCACGCGGATGAGACCGGCGCAGCGGATGCAAATGGCGGGAAGAGGGCAGGGGGCCTATGTGGCGATGCCCTCCAAGGCCACGGCAAAGGTGATGTTCGCGTGTGGCGAACCGGAGTTTGGTAATCTGTTCGACGGCGCGCCTTTCCGATGACGACAAACAGCGGCTGAGACTGCCGCAGGGTGCCTGGCGCAGTAACGCCCTTACTGCCTTGGAATCTCGCCGTGCCGTCAGTCGGAAATCGATCAGCTAACCCAACTAGTCCGCAAGCTCAGCATCCATCAAAGGGCAGCAATTTGTGGCTGAGAAAATTTCACGATAATCACATTATTATTAAATTGCTATAATGCAAATCCCTGCAAATACTGCGCTCTGTGATCGATAGTTTTCGCTGAGATGAAAATACGTGTTCTATTTCAGTGACTTACTCTGACGTCTGTATTTCGAAGCTTGGCCTTCGGAAGACGGGGCGCAGTAGGGAGATTAAGTGAATGCCTGTAGCAGAAGTCAGTAATGCGCCTGCAAAATATTCAACGGCGGACCTGTTTGATGTCAAAACCTATCCGCTGAATATGCCTGAAAGCCCGGCCTATGAGGCCATGCTGGGGGCAGCAATTCGGGGTTTGAATTCGGTAAACTGTGCGCAGCTGGCAAGTTTTTTACGGCCCGAGATTTTGGCGGCGATGCAGGTCGAGGCTGACGAGCTGGTGCCGGATGCCGTCTTTCATGATGCAGATCTGAACCCCTATTTCTCGCAGCCGCCCGAGGGCACGCCAGCGGACCATCCGCTGAACCGGTTTTCTCCGCGGCGCCACGGCATGGTGCGCGGTGATAGGTTTGCCCACGACGGCGTCATCTGGTCCGTGTTCCAGAATGCGGATCTGTGCCGGTTTGTGGCGCAAGCGCTGGGGTATGAGAAGCTCTACACCTACCGCGATCCCTTTGCCTGCACCAATGTGAATGTTCAGCCCGATGGCTGCGAGTTTGCCTGGCACTTCGACAACAACGACTTCACCGTTTCCTTTGTGCTCAAGCAGTCGCAGCAGGGTGGCGATTTTGAGTATGTGCCCAATCTTCGCAGCCGCGAGGATGAGAACTATGACGCGGTCAAGCGGGTGCTGGACGGGGACCGAACCAACCTGCGCAGGCTGAAACTGCAGCCGGGAGATCTGCAACTGTTCCGGGGAGGGTACACGTTGCACAGGGTCACCGCGCCTGAGGGGGCCGAACGCCAGAGCCTTCTGCTCAGCTATGTGACCGACCCATCCGATATTGCCACATCCGACAAGGCCACCCGTATCTGGGGAGAGGCCCATCCGGACCATTATGCGCGCGATGAACAGCTGGCCAATGCAGAGGCTAAGCGAAGCTGAATTGAAGTCTTGGGAGGACTCAAAGCATGACAAAATACACTTCAAACCTATCGATCGGACGCCGCGGGTTCCTTGCGGGCTCAGCTGCGGTGCTGGGATTGTCGAACATGCCGCGCAGGGCGGCGGCGGCCACCAAGGGTGGAACGTTTCGCCTTGCGGTCAGCCAGGGCGGCACCAGCGACACGCTGAACCCCGCAGAGGCCAGCGGCTCGCAGCAAATCATGGTTGGTTGGGCTTTGCGCAACAACCTGACCGAAATCGGATCGGACAATAAGCTGAAGCCCGAACTGGCGGTCAGCTGGTCGTCTGACGACGCACAAACCTGGGTATTCAAGCTCCGCCCCGGTGTGACGTTTCACAATGGCAAATCGCTGGGCGCCGAGGATGCGATTGCGTCGCTGAACCTGCATCGCGGCGAGGATTCGACCTCGGGTGCCAAAGCGCTTCTGGCGGGCGTGTCCGAGATCACTGCCGAAGGCACGGATACGGTGAAAATCACCCTGTCTGCCCCCAATGCCGACTTCCCCTTCATCCTGTCGGACTACCACTTCCAGATCATGCCTGTCGGCGCTGATGGTGCGCTGGACCTGTCCGGCACCGGCACCGGTGGCTACACGCTGGAAAGCTGGAAGCCCGGTGTCAAAACCGTCCTCCAGCGGAACCCGGACTATTGGAAAGACGGGGCGGCCAATTTTGATCGGGTCGAGCTTCTTCTGATCAGCGACAGCGGCTCGGCCACAACGGCGCTGGTCACCGGTGAGATCGATGCGGTTCAGTCCGCCGAGTACAAGACCCTGGGCCTGCTGGGGCGCGACAAGAACGTTGAGATCGAGTCGATCTCGGGCGGGTTCCACCCGGTGTTTGCCATGCAAAGCTCGCAAGCGCCGTTCAGTGACAAGAACGTGCGGCTGGCGCTGAAATACGGCGTCGATCGCGAGGCGCTGGTAAAGCAGGTCCTGCGCGGCCACGGCACCATCGCCAACGATCATCCCATTGCGCCTTCGATGCCGTATTTCGACGCGTCACTGGAACAGCGCGCCTATGATCCCGATAAGGCGAAATTCCACCTTAAAGAGGCTGGCCTGGATAGCTTGGCTGTCTCGCTCAGCGTGTCGGATTCGCTCTTTGCAGGTGCCGTGGATTCGGTCACCCTTTACCGCGAGCACGCAGCCCCAGCCGGGATCGACGTTCAGGTCGCCCGCGAACCCGGCGACGGTTACTGGTCTGATGTCTGGATGAAGAAGCCCTTCTTCACGGGCTCGTGGGGCGCGCGCCCGGTGCCTGATATGATCTTTGCCACCGCTTATTCCAAAGGCGGCGACTGGAATGAAAGCCAGTTCAGCAATGACACGTTCCAGCAGCTGATGCTGGCAGCCAGATCCGAACTGGACGAAGCCAAACGCGGCCAGATGTACGGCGACATGCAGGCGATCCTGCGCGATGAGGGCGGATCGGTGATCCCCTTCTTCCGCAACTTCGTTTTCGCGCGCCGCGTCGATATTTCCCATGGCGAGGATGTTGCCTCGAACTGGGCGCTGGATGGGTACAAGGCCATCGAACGCTGGTGGAAAGCCTAACACCGCGCTCACGAAGTTTACCGGCGGGACCCATTGGTCCCGCCGAACCCTGCACTCAAGAGTTTTGATAATCCGGTATGCAACACCTTTTCAGGCTGTTTGTTCAACGGCTGGCGCTTGGCCTGCTGACGTTGTTCGCAGTATCTCTGGTCATCTTCCTGTCAATCGAGCTGCTGCCGGGCGATGTGGCCCAACAGGTCTTGGGGCAGTCTGCAACGCCTGAGAACCTTGCAGCGTTTCGCCGTGAATTGGGGCTCGATCAGCCCGCCTATACCCGTTACCTCAGCTGGTTTGGCGGGTTTCTGCAGGGCGATCTGGGCCATTCTCTGATTTCCGGCCTGCCGATCAAAGAGCTGATCGCCGAGCGGATGTATAACACCTTCTTCCTGGCCGGGTTTGCCGCCCTGATTGCGGTGCCGCTAGCGGTGGTGCTGGGGGTGGTCGCGGCGCTTTACCGGGATACCACCCTGGACAAGACCATCAACGTGGTCGCGCTAACCGCGATTTCTGTGCCCGAATTCTTTGTGGGCTATATTCTGGTCTGGCTGTTTGCGGTGGAGCTTGGCCTGTTTCCATCGATTGCCAACCTGTCGGAAGACGCCAGCCTTGGCGACCGGATCTATCGGACCTTCCTGCCCGCCATGACTCTGACTTTGATTGTTACCGCCCATATGATGCGGATGACGCGGGCCTCGCTGATCAATCTGCTGGCGTTGCCCTATCTTGAGATGGCCCGGCTAAAAGGGGCCAGCCAGCGGCGGCTGATCGTGATCCACGCGCTGCCCAACGCCATTGCCCCCATCGTCACCGTGATTGCCATCAACCTTGCCTATCTGATCGTGGGCGTGGTGATCGTCGAAGTTGTCTTTGTCTATCCCGGAATGGGGCAGTTGCTGGTCGACAGTGTGGCCAAGCGTGACTTCACCGTCGTGCAGACCGCCTGCCTGTTGTTCGCCGCCACCTACATCCTTTTCAATCTGGCGTCCGACCTGATCTCGATCGCGTCCAACCCGCGTCTGCTGCACAGGAAATAACGATGAACGCCTTTCTTTATGAACTGCGCCGGGCGCCTCTATCTGCGAAATTCGGCTGTACAGTTGTGCTCTTCTACATTGCGGTGGCGATCTTTGCCCCCGTGTTGGCCCCGTTTGGCGAAAGCGAGGTGGTGGGTTATGAATACCAGGCGTGGAGCACCGAGAACTGGCTGGGCACCGACAGTCTGGGCCGGGATATGGCCACCCGCATGATCTATGGCGCCCGCAACACCATCGGCATTGCGCTTGTGACCACCATAATTGCCTTTGCTGCGGGCAGTGCCGCGGGCTTTTTTGCGGCTGTTATGCAGGGCTGGGTCGATCAGGCACTTTCGCGTGCGGTGGATGTTGTGATCTCGATCCCGACGCTGATTTTTGCGCTGCTGCTGCTCACTATCTTTGGAGCATCCGTGACCAGCCTGGTCGGGGTGATCGCGCTGATCTATGCCACCTTTGTCTACCGGATCGCCCGTGCGGTTGCGATGGGCATCGTGGTGATGGACTACGTCGAAGCCGCCCAGGTGCGCGGCGAAGGGCTGTGGTGGATCATGCGCAAAGAGATCCTGCCCAATGCGGCCCCGCCGCTGGTGGCCGAGTTTGGTCTGCGCTTCTGTTTTGTCTTTCTCACCATATCCGGGCTGTCCTTTCTGGGGCTGGGTATCCAACCGCCAGCGGCGGACTGGGGATCTATGGTGCGCGAGAACGCCTCGCTGATCACCTTTGGCGATCTCACCCCGCTGATCCCGGCTGCAGCCATTGGCCTACTGACCGTGGCCGTGAATTTCATCGTTGACTGGATGCTGCACAAAGCCAGCGGCCTGAAAACCTGAGGGGAAGAGACATGACACAAGACACAACCCCGCTGCTGATGATGCAGAACCTGCAGATCGAAGGCCTGTCCGAAGACCGCTGGACGCCGATTGTCAAAGGTGTCGATGTGACGCTTGGCAAGGGTGAAGTGCTGGGCCTGATCGGCGAAAGCGGTGCTGGCAAATCTACCATCGGCCTTGGCGCAATGGGCTATGTCCGCGATGGCTGCCGCTTCTCCGGGGGCACGGTGCATTTCGACGGGATCGAGCTGACAACTGCCGACCGCGAGACCCGTCGGAACCTGCGTTCTACCCGGATCGCCTATGTGGCCCAATCCGCAGCGGCCAGCTTTAACCCGGCTTTCAAACTGATCGACCAGCACACCGAATTCCCGGTGCGACGGGGGCTGATGTCGCGCAAAGAGGCGCGGCAGGACGCGATCAGCCTCTATCGCCAGCTTCAGCTGCCAAACCCCGAGGAAATCGGCTTTCGCTACCCGCATCAGGTGTCGGGTGGGCAGCTTCAGCGGGCGATGACGGCGATGGCGATGGCCTGCCGGCCCGATCTGATCATCTTTGATGAGCCGACAACGGCGCTGGATGTAACCACCCAGATCGAGGTGCTCTCGGCGATCCGCGAGATCGTGGATCAATTCGGAACCTCGGCGATCTATATCACCCACGACCTGGCGGTGGTGGCACAGATGGCAGACCGCATCACGGTGTTGCGCCATGGCAGCGAGGTGGAAAGCGCAGACACGGCAAGCATGCTGAATGCGCCGCAGGAAGACTATACAAAATCGCTTTGGGCGGTTCGCTCCTTCACATCCGCGAAGAAAGCAGCCGTTTCCGAGGGGCAGACACCGGTGGTATCGCTGAAGACTATCACAGCGACGTATCCGGGCATGGGCAAGCCGGTGCTGGATGATGTCTCCATCGATTTTCACGCGGGCCGTACCGTTGCTGTTGTTGGGGAAAGCGGGTCAGGCAAGTCGACAACTGCGCGCAGCCTGATGGGCTTGCTGCCCCCGGTTTCTGGTGGAATCGAGCTGGGTGGCGCGCCGCTGGCACCGGATTTCCGCAAGCGCAGCAAGGCCGAGCTGCAATCCGTGCAGATGATCTACCAGATGGCGGATACCGCGCTGAACCCGAAACAACGGATCCGCGACATCATAGGCCGTCCGATGACCTATTATCGCGGCCTCAAGGGGCGGCAGTTGACCGAGGAAATCCGGGCGCTGCTGCACAGTATCGAACTGGAGCCGGATCAGTATATCAACCGGCTGCCATCCGAGCTGTCTGGCGGGCAAAAACAGCGCATCGGAATCGCCCGCACGCTTGCAGCTGCGCCCAAACTTGTCATCTGCGACGAGGTGACCTCGGCCCTGGACCAGTTGGTCGCCGAAGGCATCCTGCGGCTGCTCGACAAGCTGCAACGCGACCATGACCTGGCCTATATGTTCATTACCCACGACATCTCTACCGTGCGCGCAATCGCTGACGAGGTTGTGGTTATGCAGCAGGGTCAGATCGTGGAGCAGGGGCCGAAGGATCAGATCTTCGCGCCGCCCTTTGCGCCCTATACTGGGCTGCTGCTCTCCTCCGTGCCGGAGATGGATCCGACCTGGCTGGACAGGGTTCTGTGCGACCGGGAGGCGAAACGGGCCTGAACGTAGAAAGATGAGCGGGCAGGGGAGGACCCTGTCCGCCCGTCTTTCGATTGGGCGCTGATACAGGATCAGACTTGAGTGAATTTCATTCACAAAAGTATGCAAATAATGGAATTGAGCTAATTTCCGAGTGTTCCTAAGATACCCCAACACCAGATAACACTAAGGACGCGCTCATGCGGCGAACACGATCCACTCGGAGCAAGAAACCCTCTGTGACACAGATGACCGCGCCGCCTGAGGGCGGGCGTTTCATGCCGCTGGACGCGGCGAAGCTCGCTCATATTACCGACACTGCTTTTGACATCCTCGCGCGCATTGGCGTGTCCGGTGCCCCCGATGACATCCGTTCACTGGCGCTGCAAAACGGCGCAACGGAACGTGCGGATGGCAGAATTGTCTTTTCCCGCTCTCTGGTCGACGAGATGATCGCCAAGGCGAGCAAAGAGGTTGATCTGCCGGGTTTCAAGCCGGAACGCGGTATCAAAGTGGGCGGTGGCCGGGTGCATATCGGCACCGGTGGTGCGGCGGTTCAACTGCTGGACAGTGAGAGCCAGAGCTTTCGCGATAGCACCTTGCAGGACCTGTTCGAATTGATGCGCATTGTCGATGCCAGCGACAGCATCCACTATTCCCTGCGCCCGGTGGTGGCGCGGGATATCGAGGATCCGCTGACGCTGGATATCAACACGGCCTTTGCGGCAATGAAGGCGACCTCCAAGCCCATTGGCACCAGCTTTTTCGAGCCCGCCAATGTGGCCCCAGTGGTAGAGATGTTCGACATGGCCTTGGGAGGCGAAGGCGCGTTTCGGGCGCAACCCTTCTGCTTTGCCTCGATCTGCCATGTTGTGCCGCCGCTGACCCTAGCTGAGGAGGCCTGTGGCGTGATGCAGGAATGCGTGCGCCTTGGCATGCCGTTGCAAATCTGTTCAGCGGCACAGGCCGGTGCCACCAGCCCGGCGTCACTGGCCGGCGCATTGGCGCAGGGGCTGGCGGAATCGCTGGCAGGGCTCATCCTCGTCAACATGATGCAACCGGGCTTTCCCTGCATCCTTGCCTTCCTGCCTTTCATTTCTGACCTGCGTACTGGCGCAATGACCGGTGGATCGGGAGAGGCGGCGGTGGCCAATGCGGCGGCCGCGCAATTGCTGCTGAACCTCGGACTGCCGTCAACCGTCTCGGCCGGCATGACGGACGCCAAGACGGCGGATGCGCAATCGGGCTACGAGAAGGGCTATACCATCGCACTGGCCGCGCAGGGTGGGGCCGACATGATCAACCTCAGTGTTGGCATGCTTGGTTCGATCATGGCCGCCAGCAAAGAAGCGCTGGTGATCGACAATGACATGTGTGGCGCAATCCTGCGGACCGTACGCGGCGTCGACATGTTCGACGGCGCCATCGATCTGGACATGATCGAAGAGGTCGTGACCGGCGAAGGCCATTACCTGGGAACGGCGCAGACGCTGGAGCTGATGACATCAGAATATGTCTACCCCGCACTTGGCGACCGCCAAAGCGTGAACGACTGGCTCGACAATGGTGCACTGACCGTCTGGGACAAAGCCATTGCCAAAGTGGCCGAGATCGAAGCCCTGCCAGCCCCGGCCCATCTTCCGGCTGACCGCGAAGCTGCGATCCGCGCGGCATACCCCATTCTTCTGAAAGACTAAGCTCATGAAAACCCAAGTCAAAGTAGTCATCATCGGCGGCGGCGCGGTTGGCGTTTCGACGCTCTACCACCTGGCCAAAGCGGGCGTGACCGACACGCTGCTGATCGAGAAGAACGAGCTGACATCCGGGTCGACCTGGCATGCGGCGGGCAATATCCCGACCTATGCCAACAGCTGGGGCGGCATGCGCGCAGGCAATTACGCCTGGCGGCTCTATAAGGATCTGGAAAAGGAGGTCGATTACCCGATCACCTACCGCCACACCGGTGCTTTCTGGCCTGCGCATACCGAAGAACGGATGGATTTCTTCCGCCATCTGACCGGAATTTCAAAGGGGCTCGGCTATGGCATGGCGATGCTGTCCCCGGCCGAGATGGACGCGATGCACCCCTACTACAGCTCGGGCAACAGCGTCATTGGCGGCATCTATGACCCTTATGAGGGCGACGTGGACCCCTCGCAGCTGACCCAAGCCTTGGCAAAAGGATCGCGCGATCTGGGTGCCGAGATCGCCCGTTTCACCAAGGTAACCGGCATCACCCGGCGCGCGTCCGGTGAATGGCAGGTGGAGACCGACAAGGGCAACGTGACCTGTGACATCGTCATCAACGCCGGCGGTTACTATGGCCGCCAGGTGGGTGAGATGGTTGGGCAGAAACTGCCTGTTGTGACGCTGGAACACCAGTATCTGGTGACCGAGGCGCTGCCGGAACTGGAAGCCAACCCCGAAAACTTCCCGCTGGTGCGCGATCCGGACATCATGTTCTACCTGCGCCGCGAGCGGAACGGGCTGCTGCTGGGGTCTTATGGCCACGAAGGCCGCCCCGCGTGGCTCGATGGTATGCCGGACTGTTTTGCCAACCAGCTCTACCCCGACAGTGTCGATGATATTGCCGAGATCCTAGAGGCAGCGCTTGACCACATTCCGCTGCTGGGTGAGGCCGGGGTCGGCCGCTTTGTGAACGGCCCGATCCCCTACAGCCCGGATGGCGCGCCCCTCTGTGGCCCCGCCTTTGGACTGCCGAATTTCTATCACGCCTGCTGCTTCCCGGTTGGCATCACCCACTCCGCTGCCGCTGCCAAGACGCTGACCGAGTGCATTACGCAAGGTGAGACCGAATGGGACATGTCCATGTGGGACCCGCGCCGCTTTGGCGAGGAATGGGCCACATTCGACTACACCGCCACCCGCGCCAGCGAGCTCTATGAGAACCAATATGCGATCCCCTATCCGCACCGGTTGTGGAAATCGGCGCGGCCCGTCCAGACCACGCCGCTTTATGACACGCTGAAATCCAAGGGTGCGGTCTTCGGTCAGGTCGCCGGCTGGGAGCGTGCGTTCTGGTTTGAAACAGACGCGATCAAGAACGACGGCACCCTCAGCTTCCATCACGAATGCTGGCATGATGCCGTGAAGGCCGAATGCGAAGCCGTGCGCGATAATGTGGGCGTGATGGATCACGGCGGCTTTACGCGCTACGAAGTCGAGGGGCCAAAGGCCACCGAGTTCCTCAACACCGTCTTTTGCGGCGCCATGCCTGCCGTGGGCCGGGTGAAACTCAGCTATATGCTGACACCCAAGGGCAAGATCTGGTCCGAAGCCACCATCGCGCGGCTGGGCGAGGACAAGTACCTTTTGTGCGGGCCGACGCTGGCCGACCAGCGTGACTTTGACTGGATGTCGAAATACCTGCCGGACAGTGGCGTCAGCCTGACCCGAGGGTCCGAGTTCGATGCCGCTCTCATGGTCATGGGACCAAAGTCCCGCGCGGTGCTGCAACCGCTAACCGGTGCAGATCTGTCCAAGGAAAGCGCGCCTTGGATGTCGGTGCGCGAAATCACCATCGCAGGTGCGCCGGTTATTGCCCTGCGCGTGTCCTACGTCGGCGAGCTGGGCTGGGAGCTGCACATGCGCTCGGCAGATCTGAAAGCCGTCTACGCTGCGATCATGGAGCAGGGACCGGGCAATGGCATGGTTGAATTCGGCTCCTACGCGCTGAACGCCATGCGGTTGGAGAAAGGCTACCACAGCTGGGGCGCAGACTTCGGCATTGAATACACTGCCTTTGACGCGGGTCTGGACCGGTTTGTCAGCAAGAAGAAAACGGATTTTGTGGGACGCGAGGCTTTTGTTGCACAGGCTGAACAGCCCAAGGGCTATCATTTCACCGCCTTTGTGCTGGAGGGGCAGGGCGCCGATGCGCTGTCGTCCGATCCGATCTGCCGGGATGGCAAGCCGGTGGGCTATGTCAGCTCGGGTGGCACGGGATTCCGCATCGGACAACGGATCGCCCTTGGCTATCTGACCGAACCTTCCAAGCCGGGCGATACATATGAGATCGAAGTTCTGGGCAGGCCGGTCAAGGCGACCGTCGCTACGGTGCCTTTCTACGATCCCGAGAACAATTGCCTGAGGAGCTAAGGCGCAGGTGAAACGCGAAGGGCTGCAGAGACCCGCGGGAGGGCGCACTTGCGCCGCCCCATGGGGGCGGGTCGGCGCAGCCCGGCCTTCGGCTGGGCGGAACAAAACCAAAAACGTTGGAGATTGAGGCAATGGCCAAAACCCTTCCCGCAGATGTTCAGGTCGCCATCATCGGCGGTGGCATCACCGGCTGCGCCACCGCGTATCATCTGGCCAAGGCCGGCTGGTCGGTGGCGCTGTTTGAACGCAAGAAGCTAACCTCGGGCACCACATGGCACGCCGCCGGACTGGTGTCTGAAACCCAAGGCGTACCGGTGATGTCGGCGCTGGCCAAATATGGCCTCGACCTGATGGAAAGTCTTGAGGACGAGACCGGACAGAACACCGGTTTCAAACGCAATGGCTCGCTGACGCTGGCGCTCACGGATGCCCGCATGGAGGAGCTGCGCCGCAAGGTGGATTACGCCCATGGCTGCGGGTTGCGCGCGGAAGAAATCAGCACCGCCGAGGCACAGGCCCGCTGGCCGCTGCTGTCCACTCATGACGGCAAGGGGGCCTTCTGGTTCCCCGGCGATGGCTATACCAACCCCATCGACACCACCATGGCGCTGGCCAAGGGCGCGCGGCAGAACGGCGCGCAGATCTTTGAGGACACCAAGGTCGATCGCGTCGTCATTGAAGGCGGGCGCGCCATTGGCGTGGAGGTCGCCGAAGGGCTGGTGCGCGCAGACCATGTGGTCAATGCAACCGGCATGTGGGCGCGCGAATTTGGTCTGGATCACGGGGTTCAAATCCCGCTGCATTACACCAACCACTACTACGTGGTGACCGATCCCATCGAAGGCATCACCGGCGATCTGCCGGGGCTGCGGGTGATGGATGAATACGCCTATTATAAAGAAGACGCAGGCAAGCTGTTGATCGGTTGCTCGGAACCCAACGCCACGCCGTGGCTGCCCAAGGGCGGCTTGCCGGAAAGCTTTGGGTTCGACGAACTGCCTTGCGACGAAGAACATCTTTATCCAATTCTGGAGGCGGCGATGGAGCGGGTTCCTGCCTTGGCAGAGAGCGGCATTCGCAAGTTTTTTAACGGGCCAGAATGTTTCACCCCGGATGCCAAACACTATCTCGGGCCGATCACCGAGGTACAGGGGCTATGGGTCGCGGCCGGCTTCAACTCGACCGGCATCCAGAACGGGCCGGGTGCGGGCAAGGCGCTGGCCGAGTGGATCATGACCGGTCATATGACCATGGACCTGACGGATGTTGACAGCCGCCGCATCGTGCCGGGTCTGAATGCGCGAAGCTATGTCGCCGAAAAAGCGGCAGAAACGCTGAGCCACGCCTATGCCATGCACTGGCCCTACCTGCGCAAAGAGCACGCCCGCGGGCTGCGCCGTACGCCCTATTATGCGCAGCTTAAAGCCGCGGGCGCACAGTTTGGCAGCGCCAATGGCTGGGAAAGGCCGCTCTACTTTGGCCGCGAGATGACCGACGGGTTTGGGCGCGAGCCGTGGTTCGATGACTGGAAAGCAGAACATGAGGCGCTGCGGGGTGATCTTGGCCTGATCGATCTGACCTTTGGCCGGTTCATCGTGGATGGGGCAGGGGCAGAGGCCCAGATGCAGCGCCTGTGCGGGGCGAATATGGCTGTAGCGCCCGGCGCGCTGATCTATACACATATGTTCAACGATCAGGGCGGCATCGAGGCCGATGTCACCGCCGCCCGCCTGTCCGCGAACCGCTATCTGGTGATGGCCTCTGCCGGGGCGGAACCGCAAACCGGGCGCTGGCTGACCACCCAGCTGGACGGCACCGGGGTGAGCGCGGTCAATGTGACCTCCGGCGAGGCGACGCTGGCGTTGATGGGGCCGCGGGCGCGGGACTTTCTGTCATCGCTTACCGATGCGGATCTCACCAACGAGGCCTTCCCCTTCGGTAGCTGGCAGGATCTGCACATCGGCCACGCGCCGGTACGCACTCAGCGGATCACCTATGTGGGTGAATTGGGTTGGGAGCTGCATGTTCCGGCGGAATTCGCCCAGCAGGTCTACGAGACCGTGATGTCCATCGCCAATCCTCCGCGCCTCTGTGGGGGGATGGCCGTAGACAGCTGCCGTATAGAGAAGGGCTTTCGCCATTGGGGGCATGACATCGGACCGTTTGACAGCCCGGTGGAAAGCGGCCTGACATTTGCCTGTGATTTTGAGACAGAGTTTACTGGCAAGGCCGCGATCCTCTCCCGGCGGGAGGAAGGGGCCGCCAGCCGCCTGTTGCAGTTCTGCCTGGAAGATCCCGACACATTGGTCTTTGGTAAGGAGCCGGTTTTGCGCGACGGGCAGATCGTGGGCCGCCTGACATCCGCCAGCTACGGCTGGACGGCTGGTGGCGCGGTCGGGCTGGGATATGTGAGCCGCGTGAAGGGCGAGACATTGAAGGATTTGGCGGCGGGCAACTATCAGATCCTCGTGGCTGGAAAACCGGTCGCAGTCCGCGCCAGCCTGCGGCCCTGGTATGATCCCGCCAACACGCGGATGCGCAGCTGAGGCCACGCGCTCCTAAGCGCTAGGATCTGGCTTTTAGGCACCCCAAACCCATTCCAATGGGTGTGGGCCAAAGGGTTTGGGGGCTTGGGTTCAGGTGATGTGGAAACCGCCTTCCGGCAGGCTGCACCACTCGGACAGCAGTTCAGCCACCTGAAGGATCGGATCGCCTTCTTCCATGTCCTCGGTCCGCACGACTGCCCGCCAGGGCACCGAGATCCCATCCTGCGTTACCTTCGTGCCGACAATTCGGCCTTCGTTCAGCGCGGTCTGCAACGCCCAGCTCGACAGCACGCTGGTGCCAAGGTCCGAGGCGACCAGTTCAACAATGGCTTCGGGCAATTCAACCGTGGCCGCCCATTTCGGGTAGCTGTCGGTTGGGCGGAACAGCAGGGCAAATTCACGGTCCGGCTCTGGTACTTTTGTGTAAGTGATAAAGGGTTCACCAACGATATCAGACCCTTCGACATAATCACGATCAGCCAGCCGGTGGCCTGGCGGCATGATGTAAAGCAAAGGGTCTTCGAACAATTCGATGCTGCGCAACCCGGCCTGCGCCACATTGCCAGAGGTCACGGCGATATCGATGTGCCGGTTCAACACGCCGTTCAACGGATCGCTGCGGGCCCCTGCCATGATCTGAATGTCGATCCCTTCGGCGCGCGCCTTGAGAAATTTGATGAAGGCGGGCAACCAACGGTAATTGCTGTAGGCCTCGACCGACAGGCGCACCACGTGCTGCACATTGGCGTTCATTCGGCGCACGTCTTCTTCAGCACGGCTGAGGTCGACCAGAATACGCTCAGCGACCACCGCCATGTAATCTGCGGCCGGTGTCTTGCGCAGCTTCTTGTGCATCCGGGTATAGAGCGGAACATCCAGCCGCCGTTCGGCTTCGCGCAGGCGGTGCGACAGGGCAGAGGGCGTCACCCCCAGTTTCTTGGCGGCATCGGTAATCCGCCCGGTCTCGTTGATGGCCTGGATCAGCTGCAAATGCCGGAGATCGAGAAGAGGTTTCATGAGGATTAAGCCTGAATTTCATTCATCATAACGACAGAACTTCGAAATTGATTTTCAGTCAAGGTGAATGAGAAACTGCGGCAAGTTTTCTTTTGGAGCAGCAGCATGACCGTCGACGCCAAACGTTCGATAGAACAGGATAAAGCCCACCACGTGCACCCGCAGTCCAACCTGCGACAGCACGCGGAGCAGGGGCCGACCATGATTACCCGCGGCAAGGGTGTCTATGTCTATGACGATCAGGGCAATGAAATCATGGACGGGTTTTCCGGCCTGGGCTGCATGTCGCTGGGCTATCACAATGAACGCCTTGCCAATGCGGCCTTTCAGCAGATGAACACGCTGCCGTTTGCCCCCACTTTCTACAACCGGTCCCATCCGAAAGTTGCAGAGCTTTGCGCGCGGCTGACCAAACTGGCACCGAGCGACATGACGCGGGCGCTGATCCAGTGTTCCGGCTCCGAGGCCAATGACACGGCGATCAAGCTGCTGTGGTACACGAACACTGCCAAAGGTCAGCCGGAGCGGCGCAAGATCATCGGCCGGGTGCGCGGTTATCACGGCAACACCGTGGCCACGGCCTCGCTGTCGGGCCAGCCCCATATGCACGCCAAGTTTGGCCTGCCGCTGCCTGAATTCAAGCATACCGAATTGCCGAACTACTACCGTTTCCACATCGACGGCGAGAGCGAAGAAGAGTTCTCGGCCCGCATGGCCAAGAGCTTTGAGGATCTGATCCTCGCTGAGGGACCCGACACAATTGCCGCCTTCTTTGCTGAGCCGGCGATCTCGGGTGGTGGCGCGCTGATGCCGCCCAAGGGTTACTGGGAGGAAATGCAGGCGGTGATCCGCAAGTATGACATCACCTTCCTAGTCGACGAGGTGGTCTGCGGCTTTGGCCGGACCGGCAATCGCTGGGGCTCTGAAACCTGGGGGCTGAAGCCGGATATGGTCACCTGCGCCAAGGCGCTTTCGGCGGCCTTCTTCCCGGTCTCGGCGCTGATGTTCAAAGACGATTTCTATGCCGACATGATGAAGAACTCGGATGAAATGGGCACCTTCGGCCACGGCTACACCTACGCCGGGCACCCTGTCGGGGCGGCTGTTTCGCTGGAGGCGCTGGACATCTATGACGAGATTGACCTCGTCGGCCATGTGCGCAAGGTCAGCGACCGGTTCCTGTCGCGTTGCCACGCAATGGCAGACCACCCGCTGGTCGCAGAAGTGCGTGGTGTTGGCCTGTTCTGCGGCTTTGAGCTGATGAAAGACGCAAAGACCCGCGAGCCGTTTGACCCGTCCTGGAAGGTCGGCGAGCTGGTGCAGAATTTCGCCCATGACCGTGGCCTGTACCTGCGCGCCATTGGCGACCGGATGAGCTTTATGCCGCCTCTGATCATCAACGAAGATGAGATCGACATTGCCACCGAGCGGTTCAAAGGCGCGCTGGATGACGCCTGGGCCGTGGTGAATACCAAGATGTAAAGGAGGGCGGCCAGAGGCACGTCCTCTGGCCAATCGTGCGGCTTCGGTTTTGCCGGGGTCGCACCTCCGCATTATTGCTCCAGAAGACATGGGAGAACCAAAGATGACGCTTCTCGAACCCAAATTGCCTGACGCCGGCCTGGCCGGAAGCTATATCAACGGGGCCTGGCACCGGCCGGAAGATGGCCGAACCCTGACCGTAGAGAACCCATCGCGCCGCACGGCTATCTGCGAGGTCGGACGCGGCACGGAAACCGAGGTCGATTTGGCCGTTCAGGCTGCCCGTGCCGCCTTGCCGGCGTGGCGCGCGTTGCCGGCCTCCGAGCGTGGCAAACTTCTGGCTGAACTCGGACGTCGTCTGGAGGAAAACGCGGAAGAGGTGGCCCGTGTGCTGGCCGCGGAATCCGGCAATGCCATTAAGACCCAGTCGCGCGGCGAGGCCATGGGCGCGGCGGGCGTTCTGAAATACTATGGCGGTGTTGCGGTGGAGCAGAAGGGTGAGACCCTGCCACTGGGCCCTGGCATCCTCAGCTATTCCACCCGCGAGCCGCATGGGGTTGTGGGCTCGATCATTCCCTGGAATTCACCGCTGCAGCTGGGCGCCGTGAAGATCTCGATGGCGCTGGCCACCGGCAACTGCCTGGTGCTGAAACCGGCCGAGGACGCGCCGCTGGCGATCCTGAAACTGGCGGAGCTGGCCGACGGGTTGTTCCCGCCCGGCGTGTTCAACGTGGTGACAGGTCTTGGCGAAGAGGCGGGTGCCGCGCTGGTGGCACACCCCGGCGTCGACAAGGTCTCGTTCACCGGCTCGTCCGAGGTGGGCAAGCTGATCGGCAAGGTCACCGCCGACCGGATCGCCAAGCTGACGCTGGAGCTGGGCGGTAAATCCCCCACCATCGTCTTCCCCGATGCAATCGAGAACGGCCGCCTGGACAATTGCGCGCAGCAGGTCGCCAATGCCATGCGCTTCATGCGGCAGGGGCAGAGCTGCACCGCCGGCTCGCGGCTTTTCGTGCACAAGGATATCTGGGATGTGCTGATGCCCTTGGTGGTGCAGAAATCCGCAGCCCTGAACGTGGGCGACGCGCTGGACCCCGACGTGGACATGGGCGCGGTGGTCAATGCCGAACGCTATCGTGAGATCCGCGCATTTGTCGCCGAAGCCGAAGCGCAGGGCGCGGAATTCCTGATCGGTGAAACCCCGGCCGAGGACCCCGCAGGTTTTTGCCCCAACCCGACCATCATCACCGGCGTAGACAACACCTGGCGTATTGCGCGCGAAGAGGTTTTTGGCCCCGTTATGGTGGCGATCCCGTTTGAGACCGAAGCGGAAGTGATCGAGATGGCCAATGACACCCACTACGGGCTGGCGGCTTTCCTGTTCACCCATGACGTCAGCCGCATCACCCGCTTGACGCGCTCCCTTGATGCGGGCTGGATCCAGGTCAACCAAGGCGGCGGGCAGATCCCCGGCATGTCTTATGGCGGCACCAAGCAATCTGGAATGGGATGTGAATATTCCATCGAAGGCGCGCTTGAAGCCTATACCTACCGCAAGAGCGTTACCATCAACATCGAGGCCGACGCATGAGCAGCGATCGCTTCGGCAATCCAATCGATCCCGGCGTCGGATATGCGCGCGGCAGCCTTCTGGCTTCCTCGGCGGATGAAGTGCGACGGTTGGCACAGGCAGGCCGCGTGGCCGCAGATTTTGTCGCCCGCGAGGGCAGTGATAAAATCTCGATCTGTACTGGCAACCTGCGCTACTACCCGGTGGCGGCAGCGGATATCGAAACGCTTTGCGAAGAATGGGTCGGACCGGGCCTGTTCGGCGAAGAGCTGCGGCAGGCTGCTATTGCCCATATGGGCGGCGACGGGGATGAGAGCGTCGCGGTGGTGAACCGCACCAGTGCGGGCATCGTGGCAACAGTGCTGGCCCATGCGCAGGGCCGCCCGGTTCTGTCGCTGGTGCCTGCGGGCGACCGCAGCCATGCCTCTGTGACACGCGGTGCAAAACTGGCCGGGGTGCCGGTGATCGACGCCTATGACCTGCCCGAGGTGAAACGCCTGCTGGCTGCGCAACTGCCTGCGCTGATGGTCATTACCACGGTGACCTCGGAACTGGCGGTTCTCAATGATGAGCTGACAGCGGCGGCCGTGCGGCTTGCCAAACGCGCAGGTTGCACCGTGCTGCTGGACGAAGCCTACGGCGCGCGCTTCCGCCCGGTGCTGCAGGACGGCGCGCCGTCGCTGACATTCGGGGCCGATCTGGTGATCACCAATGCCGACAAGGCTGGTCTTTCCGGTCCGCGTGCGGGCGTGCTCTGCGGCAGCGCAGCCGCGCTGGTGCCGGTACAGGCCAAGGCGAGCGAGCTGGGCATGGAAGCGCGTGCGCCGATTGCCGCTGGGGCCATGCGCAGCCTGCAGGGATTTACGCCTGAGCTTCTGATCCAAGAGGCCCAGGACGGGCAGGATCTTGCGGCAGCACTGGAAGCCGCTTTGGGGAAAGACCGCGTTATTCGTTCGCCGCTGGGACCCAAGACAGATGAACAGGACGCCATGGCGATCGTGCTGGATATGGCAGGCAACACCGAAACCGCACGGGTACCGGCAGAGGTGACCGCAGCCGCCGGCATGCTGATGCTGCGCGACAAGGGCATCGTGACCGTGAACACCCACGGCCAGCCCGGCGGGCGGGTCTCGATCCGCCTGAAACCGACCACGGGCGCGGTGGCCCGCGCAGGGGGAGCCGAGGCAGTGGCGGGTTGTGTGCTCGAGGCCCTCAAAGAAGTTGCCGCGCATCTGGAAGATGCGGTTTGGTTCGAAGAACTTCTGTTTGGCAATGGCAGCTGACATGACAAAATTTCAGCTAAGTCCCGCCCGGCTGCAAGCCGGGCAGCGCCTGACCCTCTCCCAGGGAGGGCGCTATCGCACCCACCCTGGGCCAGGCACTGCCCTTTGTATTTCGCGGTATATGGAGGTCCGTAATGGCTGACCAAGATCTAATCATCCGGCTGGACAACCGTCTGGACCAGCTCGTCAATATCGACATGGGCGAACGCGGCGTGGAACACTTGTATAAGGCGGCACGCGCATTGCAGGGTGGCTCTCTGGTGGGGGCGGCTGCGGATGCGCTGATGGCGGTGCCGGAAGGCGGAACTGTGATCCTCACGACCGGCTCGGTTTCGCGGGCTTGGATCACGCCTGACCTGGGCGAGAATGACGGCCCCTCCGGTGCGGCGGCAATTGCCCGGGCGCTGGTCATGGCGCGCAATGCGACCTGCGTGATGCTCTGTGAGGACACGTTGCTGGACGCGATCCGCAACACCTGCCAGGCTGCAGGCCTCTTCCCTGTAACTCTGGAACAGGCGGCGATTGCGCGCGAGGATAAAAGCCTTGCCACCATCGTGATGCTGCCCTACGCCACCGATGATGAGGGCGGCAAGGCCCAGGCTCTGCAGATGCTGGACGAAATCAAGCCAGACCTCCTGTTTTCGACCGAACGTGTCGGGCGCAATGAGCATGGCGTCTATCATTCGATGCGCGGTATCGACTATGGCATGGGCCGCGCGCGGGTGGATTTCCTCTTTGACGAAGCCCTTGAACGCGGCATCCCCGTGGTTGCAGTCGGCGATGGCGGCAATGAGATCGGCATGGGCAAGGTCGCAAGCCACGTGAAAGACTTTGTTCCTTATGGCGATCAATGCCAATGCGGCTGCGGCGGCGGTATCGGTGCTGTCACGGGCTGCGATGTGCTGGTGACGGCCGCCTGTTCCAACTGGGGCTGCACCGCCATCGCGGCGGCGATGGCCGCACGCACTGGCAATGCAAAACTGCTGCACACGCCCGACCGTGAGGCCTTGCTGCTTGATACCATGGTGGCCAACGGGCTCATCAATTCCACCCATGGGGTTGTCGACGACAGTGTCGACGGTTTCCCACGTGACAGCCATCTGGGCGTGGCCGAGCTGTGCCGCACCATCGTGAGCCGCGCGCTCTGACATAACGACAGGACTAGACCAATGATCAAAGACAACCCGGATCTGATTGCGGCCATCCGTGACCGCTTCGCCCATGTGGACAGCTGCCCCTTTCAGGGCGAGCGGATCTTTTTTGAAAATGCCGGTGGGGCGCTGACCCTGAAATCCGTGGCTGAAACCTCGGCCTTTTTTGCAGCGATCCCTGACAACCCTGGGCGTGCCAACCCGGCAGGTCAGGAGACTCAGGGCCTGATCAATAAGGCCAAGGCCGATCTGGGCGTGTTCATGAACGCCACCTCTGGTCAGTTCTTTGCCGGCGAAAGCGGCACCGAACTCCTGTTCCGGATGATCCGCACCGCCTGCCTGACCGCCGACAAAGGTGCCAAGGTGATCGGCTCTTCGATCGAGCACCCCGCCACCCGAAGCGCCGCGCGCCGCTGGGCTGAAATTGCCGGGCTCGACTATGTCAACGTTCAGCACGATGATGCCACCGGCCTTGTCACCGCAGAAGACTACACTGCCCTGATGACCCCGGATGTGGCCGTGGCGACCATCCTGCATGCCTCGCCTGTCACGGGCATGGGCATGGATGTTGCGGCCATTTCCAAGGCGATCCGTGCCGTGTCGCCGGAGTGTCTGATCATCGTTGACGGTATCCAGCACGCGGCCCACGGCCAGCTGGATCTGGCGGCCTACGATGTCGATGGCTACGCGATCTCGCCCTACAAGGTCTTCTCGCGCCATGGCTATGGCATCGCTTGGATTTCCGACAAGCTTAGCGCCCTGCCGCATGACATGCTGATCGATGCCCCGGCCACCGGCTGGGAATTTGGCACCCGCGACACCGGGTCTTATGCAACGCTGTCCGATGTGGTGGCCTATTTTGACTGGCTGGGCGGCGAGGTCTCGAATGAAACGAACCGCCGCGCCCGCATCGAAGCCGCAGGCCGCGCGATCCATGAATATGAGACCGAGCTGACCAACGCCGCCATCTACGGCACGGGTAATCTGCCCGGCCTGCGGGACATGAGCCATGTGACGCTTCTGGCGGGCGCAGACAATGATGCCCGCGAAGGTCTGGTGTCGATCGTGGTCGACGGGGTTGCATCAGAGCAGGTTGTAGAGGCGCTCAACGCCCAAGGCATTCGTACCCACACCCGCAAGGCCGATCATTACAGCGGCAATGTTCTGACGCCTCTTGGGCTGCCGGACTGTGTGCGGATTTCCTTCTGCCACTACAACACCGAAGCCGAGATCGCCAAAATGCTGGCGGCGGTGAAAGAACTGGGCAGCGACAGCTAAGAAGCGGGCCTGACAAAAATCGGCCGACGGCAGCATTCTGAACGGTCACATTTGGATATGCGGCGTATGGGCGCCGGGATGGGTCTTGAAAATGAACACGCAAATGTGTCCTCAAGTGTCACCCGTCGGCCAGTTTGCAGGTCCGGCCGCGCCGCAGATTGCGCGCGCGCGCAAACTGAAGGTCGCGCTGGTGATCGGACCTGGGTTCTCACAGATCAGCCTTGCCGCCCTTGGCGATATCTTTTTGACGGCCAACCAGACCAGCGGTGCAAACTGCATTGATGTGCTCCGGGTGTCGGTCACCGGTGCGCCGGTTTCTACCAATGGCGGATTACAGTTTGTCCCGAACCTGAACCTCGAGGATCTGCAAGCGCGGCTGGGCCGCTCTCGGGGGCTCGATGCGGTGTTCATCTGCTGCGGCGAGGACACGCTTGGTGCGTTTAGCCAACCCTTGCTCAACCTGTTTCGAAGCTGTCGGCGTCATCGGGTGCCACTGTATTCGAGCGGCGAAGAACTGAGCCTGTTGCTGCAGTCGGGCATTGCCGGTCGCGCGACGCCGCATTGGAGCAGGCTGGCCCGTCTTCGCGAAAACCATCCAGACGTCGAAATCAGTGAAGATCTGTACCACTTTGATGGTCAGATCAGCACCTGTTCCGGCCGAGCGGCGACGCTGGATTTTGCTGTCCAGTTTGTGTCCGATACCCTTGGAGCGGATATGGCTGCAGCCGTTTGCCGCCAACTGCTGATCAGCTTTCCCCGCAAGGCTAATCAACGCCAGGTCATGTTCGATTATCACCGGATCCGCAATGCGCCGGAAAAGCTGAGGATGATCCTGGAAACGATGCACGAAAACGTCGAGGACCCAATTTCGCTGCACGAAATATCGTCGATGTTCGGAATTTCCCTGCGCCAGATCGAGCGCTTGTTCGCGCGTCATCTTTCGGCGTCACCGGCTCGGTATTACAGAACAATCCGTCTTGAGATCGCTAGGCAGCTGGTTGAGCAGACAGATCTGAGCCAAGTTGAAATTTCCGCAGCAACCGGGTTCGGAAGCCCGAGTAATCTGGCCAAGGTGTTTAAGGCACGATTCGGCAAACTCCCGAGTGAATTCCGCAAAATGACCTAAGAATACGCTTGTAGCGTGGCACCGGCACGACGCGGATTTGGGAGGGCGCCTCAGTTCCTGCCAATTGATGCGGTTCAAGCGGTGACGGAGTCCGTTGCATTAACGGCCTGAATGCCCGCATTCGGGCGCGTGTAAGCAAGTTCACAATGCCCCCAACTTTCTCCAAAAGTTCTGGCGTCAGAAAGCCAACCACTTTGCTAATTTATGGTTGGAGTAGGGGCCTTCGTTTTCCGACCTCGTACAGGCTCAGGAGCGAACGCGGAGACAATTTGGCCTGAACGGACCCCGGGGCGTGTTCCCTTATAGTTGGCCGAGCCGTAGAGGCTGCCAGTTCGCGTACTCCGGTGACCTAGTGCGCACGCGATCTGTTCTGCTGAAAACCCACCATCGCTCTTCAGATCCGAGGTCACTGCATGACGAAACACGTAGGGCGTGAGGGTGGCCATCCTTGGGAATGCGATCTTGCCAAGGCGGCCAATGAGTTTGCCAAGTTTCACGCTCACGCGGCGGTCCCGTTCAGCAGGATGAAGCCAAACGCCGCTTTTTGACTGCTCTCGGCTGGCGATGGTTAGCTGGAAACCGGAGCTGATTGCGCTAAAGCTCGCGCTCCGTTGTTGCCGCCGACAATATCGGACAAGCCAAAGGGCTTCGGGTGATCTGGGCCGAATGCGCATCTGTCGATAAGGCTGGCCCCGGAGCGCGGTTTGCGGCGCAATACCGTGAATACCTAGTCCAACGGTAGAAAGTGTTTGGAAGTCACTGGTCAACGGCAGACTGGTGCTTAAAGCGCGGTCTGTTTTGGACGATTGAATCGTGATCACAAGGGCAGGGGAAGTGCCTTCGTCCTCAACCTTTACTGTAACGCCATGACGTTCAGACAGTTCAGAAGGTCGGCAGCCGGTAATCATCAGAATGGTGATACAGGCTCGCATGTGGTCACTAATATACTCATCTCGCAGCACTGCTACACTCCAAAAATGTGACCGCCAATCGTAGTCTTCGTTCAATTTTTGCTTGCGGGCCTGATGCCGGTTCAGAGCAGAAAGAACAGAACGTTTTGTGCTACGTATTTGCGGTGAACTGCCGGTCGTTTGAATCTGGTTGTGGCTTCCAAATGGATGTGGCGGGTGGTTGATCAAGAAACCTACGGCTCGGGCCAGATCCTGAAGGTCACGTAGGGGCAGGCCTTCCATTGCAGCAGGCTCAAGCTCCGCCACGGCTGGGAGACGGAAGTAGATTTGGTAAGCTCTCTTGAGTATCGAATGTGTTTTCCTGTCCGCAATACGATTCAGAAGATCTTGGAAATAGAGATTGGCCAGGATTACGACTTTTTCTGCTGCGTGACGCACAAGGGCAGATCGGGCACACTGGCGCGTATTTTTTGATCGCCACAGTTCTAGGCGGCATCGGCGTTCATACTCCTCGAATGGATTTCGCTGACGGTTTTCCTGCGTTAGATTGGCCACTGTTTTTCTATATTTCTGGAGCGTCCCGGATGCCGCTAGAGACTGGCGGCTAACCCGCGTTTCAGAGGCCCGAGCCAGCTGAAATGCTTTCAACACCAGATTGACCGAGAGGTTATTGAGCGCCGCCTTGGACAAACTTGTTCTAGCATCCAGTAAACCAGCGGATGTCAGGAGCTGAGGGCCGGCGCGCAGAAGATCAGATCGGGTCATGTTGCCGAACCCAAATAAAAAAGACCGCACCGACCTTCGTTCCTTTGGGCTGACGCTCACCAGATCGCGATGCACGCAGTCTGAGCCAAAGTGACAGGCAGCCCATAGTGTTCACCCTGATAGGCGGGGTGAGGAAGGTTGAACGGTGGGACAGGGGGAATGTGAGCTGGGTTATGAACATGTGGCAGCGCTCCTCACGCAGGTACGAAAAATGTTAAAGAATGTATGGAATATGCGAAGAATTGGCGTTCAGCCGGCGGTGGCCCTTGGTGCAACATCAACCAACACGGGATCGTCCCGCCGGATGAGTATGCACACCCAAACTGAAGGTTCGGCCGGGGAATATACTGGTTGTAGAACCACTGAATACTGGGCGATCCCAAGGTCCCAAGTTCCGGAATAGATATTGATTTCGTCGTTGCCGCTGACAACTGGTGTCAAAATTACGGGCCGCCATGAACCTGCGAGTGCTAGCCGTCCGATGCTTAATGTCAAACATGGAGCGCTGGACCGCGACAACATTCCTTCCGCAAGTTTCTGGTCCGATATTTCGGCGTCAAGTTTCGGCCGGACAGTCACCATCAATCTTGAGCCAGTTGGCTCCATGAGAGCTTGCCCGCTCAACGCCCAATCTGTCCGGACTTGGTGCAAACCTGGAGATGCTTGGGTGGTGAGGGGAATGGTGTAGATTTCCTCGGTCAAACCAATAGCCGTCAAAGCTGACATTTTGCGGTCCACACCGTCGCGCCACAACCTATAGGATTCTTGGGGCACAATTCCTGTGCTCAGAACTCTCGGTTTTTGCATTTTCTACCTCCTGATTTTCTCAGGAGTGAGGTGTGCGGGAGTAATTAAAATGGAGCTAAACACCGCAAGTGACCCTGCGGATCCACTGAGGCAGTTGGTGTGCGACCTTCAGCTCATCACCGTGATGCCCGATCTATTAACAGGGACTACGCAGGAAACCAGCCTTAAGGCTTCGCACTCCTCGGAGTCATCCACAAGGCTGAATAGCCCCATGGTTCGTGGACGCCTTCTTCCCTAATTTTGAGGCAAGGAGGCCATGATGAGTAAAGGCAAGTTCAGCGATGATTTCAAGCGTGATGCAGTCGCGCAGATCACCGAGCGGGGTTACCCGGTTAAAGAGGTTTCGGATCGGCTTGGCGTTAGCCAGCACTCACTCTACGCATGGAAGCGGAAGTTTGCGAAGGCGTCGAACGGGGAAGTTGAGAAGGACGCAGAAATCCGTCGCCTGAAGAAGGAACTCGCGCGTGTTTCAGAGTAGCGCGATATCCTAAAAAAGGTCACCGCGTATTTCGCCAGGGATGCAAAGTGAGATACGCGTTCGTTGCCGAGCATCGCGGACAGTTCTCTGTGCGGGCGATGTGCCGTTGCCTGCGTATCCAGCCAAGCGGCTTCTACGCCTGGCTGAAGAACCCGCTGAGCAAGCGGGCGCGAGAGAACAGGCGCCAGACCGAGTTGATCCGGAAAGCATGGGACGAGAGCGGTAGGGTCTATGGGTATCGCAAGCTGCACGATGACCTTCTCGATCAGGGCGAAAGCATCTGCCCGAACCGTGTGGCGCGGCTAACCAAGCTGACCGACATCAAAGCGCAGATCGGCTACAAACGTCGCCCGAGCAATTATGGCGGCAAGCCGTCTGTCGCGGTCGACAACACTCTCGACCGGCAGTTTGACGTTGAAGCCCCGAACAGGGTTTGGGTGACCGACATCACCTACATCCGGACCCAGGAGGGTTTTGCCTATCTCGCATTCGCCGCCGCCAATGGCGCTCGGACCGGTGGCGCATCCATTGGCAGCTCTCTCGGACTGATGGCGTTCCAATGGCTCATTCATCGACCTCTATTCCCGGCGCGTGGTGGGCTGGTGCATGCAAAACCGTCAGACGACCGATGTCGTGCTGCAGGCGCTGCTCATGGCCGTATGGCGACGAAAGCCGAAGGCCCAGGTGCTGATCCATTCGGATCAGGGCAGCCAGTTTACCAGCATGGATTGGGCTTCCTTCCTGCGGGTCCACAATCTTGAGCATTCGATGAGCCGACGTGGAAATTGCCATGACAATACTGTAGCCGAGAGCTTCTTCAACCTGCTCAATAGTGAACGGATCCGGCGCCGAACCTACAGGACACGTGACCAAGCCAGGCAGGACGTGTTCGATTACATCGAAATGTTCTACAACCCGAAGCGAAAGCATGCGAGGAACGGGAT
>FREY01000024.1 GCA_900143635.1 Rhodobacteraceae bacterium Alg231-04 | reverse complement strand
TTCCACGGCCGACCATTCTTGCGGATAGGGATAATCGGAGCGGCACCACGCTCGATGATGGCCGAGTGGCAACGGCGCGTATCATAGGCTCCGTCTGCGGTCACGCTGCTGATCTCTTCGTCCTTCGGGATCTGATCGAGCAGTTCCGGCAGGACCGGGCTGTCGCCGTCGCGGCTGGGGGTGAACTCGACAGCACGGATGTCAGACGTGGCAGCATCCATCGCAAGATGCACTTTGCGCCATTGGCGTCGCCCCTGAACGCCGTGCTTGCGGGCCTGCCACTCGCCATCACCAAGGAACTTGATCCCGGTGCTGTCCACCAGCAGGTTCAGCGGTCCACCGGCGCGGCGATACGGGATCTGGACGGCCAGTGCTTTCTGTCGACGACACAGCGTAGAAAAATCAGGAACGGGCCAGTCCAGCCCCGCCAGGTGCAAGAGGCTGGCGACCATCCCGACTGTTTGCCGGAGGGGCAGCTTGAACAGAACCTTGATCGACAGGCAGAACTGGATCGCCGCGTTCGAGAAGACCGGTGGGCGCCCTGGCCGTCCTTCATGCGGCGCAAGCCAGGTCATCTCTTTATCCAGCCAGATCAGAAGCGAGCCGCGCTTCCTGAGCGCATCGTTGTAGCTGGACCAATTCGTCGTACGGTAGCGGGCAGGTGCGGGTTTGCTCATTTGCCCCGTCTAACCGCATGGATTCGTGATGTGAATCCTTAGCTGTCAGAGTTCTGCAACAACGCCGATCCAATACATGAAAACACTCCACCAGATGAAAATGGCGGAGTGTAATATGTCTTCACGACCCAAGGAGTCGGCTCTCAATACCCGACGGTAAAAGAGGTCCGTATGAACTGTGCACTCTGCGCTTCGTCCACCAAAGCAACGGCAAAATCTTCCATTGAGATCTCCGAGTTGCCATGTGCATCTACCAGAAGCGTATCGGTGCCAGTCCTAAATTTTCCCCGACGGATCCCGGGCCGCAGAAGGGCTGAGGGGCTGGCGTAAGTCCAGTCCACATCAACCGTGCTTATGCAAACCTCAGCCTGCGCGAGCGAGGCTCTCGCAGTTGGAACGATGCTCCCGGGTAGGAAATCAGGGTCGGAAAGAACAGTATGCGGACTGCCGTTTGGCAGGCGCAACCGTGCGGCACCGCCCACGATGATCACCCGGACATCCGCGATCGAAGCGCCTTTGAGGATGGATTGTGTGAGGGGGACGACGTCGCCTTCGTGGCCGGGCGGCGTGCGAAGAGAGCTGATCGCCAGTTCATGGCCTGCCATAGCTTTTGCAACATCCGAGGGATCGCTGACATTTGCGATAATACCCTCGACGGTTTCCGGTAGCCTGGCGAGCCTTGCCTCGTTTCTGACCACCGCTGTAACGTCATGACCGCGCGTCATGGCTTCTGTGACAACACGAGAGCCGACGTCACCGGTTGCTCCAAATACGATAATTTTCATCGGAATTTCCTTTAGTTGGTTGTTTGAATTGCGTGTTGTAGGGGAGTGGGGCGCTGGGACCGACCAGAGGCCTGTCCTAGCGATATTGCAGAAAGCACGATTCCAGCGCCGATGATCTGCCAGACGGTGAGAGCTTGGCCAAGCAACACCCAGCCGATCAGAACGGCGGCCAACGGGCTGAGGAAGCCAAGGGCAGATACCGCGCCCGGTTCGATGCGTGAAATGCCTCTGAACCACAGGATATAGGTCAGTGCAGCGCCGATGAGGCCAAGATATCCAATACCGAGGATATTTTGCACGTCCAACGCCGGCAGGGGGGGCTCAAGCAAGACAGCAAGCGGCACCAGCAACAGTCCCCCCGCGCTCAGTTGCCATGCGGTAAAGGTTAGGAGTGGTACAGGAGGTTGCCATTTGCGCGTCAGCACCGTCCCTGCTCCCATGGAGACTGCTCCGCCAAGCCCCGCAGCCAACCCAACCGGGTCCAGACCAACGTCCCCGCCAAGCGCAAGAAAGCCGACACCGACAATACCCATGGCCGCGGCGGTGATTGATGTGGGGCTTATGGCGGCTCCGAGGGCGATTGAGGCGAGGAACACAACGATGAGCGGCTGAACCGCCCCAACAGTCGCTGCAACGCCACCTGGAAGCCGATAAGCAGCGACAAACAGCAAGGTCCAGAACAGAGTAAAATTTAACGACCCAAGCGCAAAAACACGTGCCCACCAAATCCTTTGGGGCAATTGCCGGGCTAGTACCAGCAGTATCAACCCGGCGGGCAAGGCGCGTAGCGCGGCCATCGTGAGTGGATAGCCTGCCGGCAAATACTCTGTCGTTACATAATAGGTGCTGCCCCAGACCAAGGGCGCGATGGCGGTGATTGCGAGATCAATGTGTCGGTTCATGTTGAGGCTCCACTTATCTTGACGTCAAGATATATCGACAAATCTTGACGTCAAGATAAATTATCATTACTCACTACTTCATGGATCAAGTTGACCGCATCGTTGCGCAATGGAACAGCGCCCGCCCCGACCTTGACGTTGGACCAATGGAAACCATCGGACGGCTGTATCGCCTCGCGGCGATGTTGCGAAGTGAGATGGAAAAAACCTGGAAGGCCCATGGTCTGAACCCCGCCAGCTTTGATGTTCTGGCGACCCTACGCAGATCAGGGAAACCGAATGGATTATCCCCGGGTGAGCTTCTTGACTTGACGATGGTGACGTCCGGAACAATGACCAATCGCGTCGACCAGCTGGTGAAGGGGGGGCTTGTTGAGAGGGTTCCAAACCCCGACGATAAGCGAGGTTTTCTTATCCGCCTGACCGAAGACGGCATGACACAAATTGAGGCCGCAGTGACCGACCATGTGAAGACGCAGCATCGGCTGATGGATGGCTTTTCCCACAAGCAAAGAGGCGAGTTGAACGACCTTCTTAGAATGCTCACTGGATCATTGGAAACCGACGCAGGCTAACTCAAAGCAGCCATTGCCGGGTAATCAAACAACGGTTGCAAAGTCCGCACAGCCGTCACTCGTTCCGCAAGAATGCCGCGCAGTATATTCATGTCGGGTCTGGTGAAGCTGCGATGCGGCCTCCGATCTAAGGAGCATGGTCGGCTCAGGGCGGTTGTAACAGCTTTCAATGTCACTCCTGACAACTCAACTTAAGTTCGCCTTTAATCAATATGATGCGAAACAGAACTTCCAAAGTAACTGCGCATCGGCCCAGGCGGGTTGCTCATAAAGACCGAAGTCGCCACGGGTGGCCAGGCTGTCCCCTCCGCGACGCCGATCACCTCATCGGCAATTCGCACCGCATCGGTTGGATCGTGGGTCACCATGATCACCGTCCGGTCCCCGGCCAATGAAAGCGACAGATCCAGCATCTCGTCTTTCAATGCGGGTCCGAGAGCGCTGAAAGGTTCGTCCATCAGCATCACCGGCCTGTCCTGCAGCAGGGCCCGGGCAAGGGCCACCCGGCTCTGCTGGCCGCCGGAGAGACCGCCCGGTCTGCGCTGGGATTTTCCGGCAAGCCCCACCTTGGTCAGCATATCCTCCACCTGTGCCACCACCTCCTGTGCAGGGCGCAACTTGGGGGTCAGCGCGAGGGCGACATTCTGCAGGACTGTCAAATGCGGAAACAGGTTGTTGTCCTGAAACAGCATTGAAACCGGCCGCTTGTCCGGTGCGCGTTCGCAGATATCACTGTCTTGCCACCAAAGCCGCCCGCCGGTCTGCGGCACAAAACCGGCGATCCCGTGCAGCAGAGTGGATTTTCCAGCCCCCGATGGCCCGATCACGGCCGTAACTCTTGCCGCCGCAACAGCCAGATCAGCGGAGATCGCAAATTCATCTTGGGCGAAAACCGCCTTTTCAAACTTCAGCATGCACGCGTCCGCCTTTGTCAAACATCCAGAACAGCCCAAGCGACAACCCCACCAGTATCAGAGCCGCACCGTAAGCTGCTTCCATCTGATAAGCCCCCATCAGCTGATACATCAGCAAGGGCAAAGTGCCTTCACCGGGGCGCGAAAACAACGTGATGACTCCAAGGTCTCCCATCGCCAGCGCCCCAGTAAGCCCTGCGGCAAAGCCCAGGGGCCTGCGCAGCCGCGGCAGGTAGACAATGCGCCATAGCGCCCATCCCTGCAGACCAAGCGACTGCCCCAGCCGGCCGAAATCCGCCTCTGCGCTCTCGACCCCGGGACGGAGGATGCGCAGCACAAAGGGCAATGACATTAGAACATTCACCAGCAGTGTGACCGGCAAGGCCGCATCCTGCGGCCGCACCACCGGTTGCAGCAGCAAAAACAGTCCCGTTCCCAGCACCAAACCTGACACGGATATGCCCAGCAGCGACGCTGCTTCGCCCGCGCGGGTGGCCAAGGGCAAGGCCAGTGCAATTGTAAGAACCACCGCCGCCAGTGAAATTATGAGGGACCGCAGCATGGCGGGCCAAATGCTGGCGGGCAGGTCCAACAGACCCGGCAGCCCGGCGAGCAGCACGGCGCCCAGCGGCAGCAGCAGAAACGCCGCGGCCAGAGTGATCCAGACCCCGTCCACAAGCCTGCTGCCGTCCCACCGCTGGACCACGCGGTCCAGCCCTGCACCCAGCATCTCACCCCGTGCCAGGGCCAGTGCTGCCAGACCGGCCACGCCTCCCAGCAACAGCTGCACAACGGCCAAAGAGGCCGCCTTGCCAAGATCGAAGTCAAATTTGAAGGCCTGGTAGATCGCCAGCTCGACGGTGGTTGCCCGCGGTCCGCCGCCCAGCGTCAGCGCCACGGCAAAAGACCCAAGGCAGATCACAAAGATCACCGCAAAGGCACCCGGCGCGGTGCGCTTCAGCATCGGCCACTCCAGCAGCAGGAACAGCGGCGCGCCCAGCGATGCGGCGAGCTGAAACCGTTCCGAAGGGATGGAAAGCCAGCCCTGCAGGATCAGCCGGACCGCCAGCGGCAAATTAAAAAAGACATGCGCCAGGATAACCCCATGGGCGCCGTAGACATCCATCTTGGGCAGGCCCAGCCCGCCCAGGACCAGGTTCACGGCACCATTGCCGCCGAAGACGGCCAGCAGCCCCAGTATGGCAACGATGACAGGCAGGATGAACGGCGCGCCCATGACTGAAATCAATGCAGACCGCCCCCAGAAGGCGCGTCTAGCGAGCGCACGCGCCACCGGCACGGCCAAGGCAACACTGATTGCAGCCGACCAGAAGGCCTGCCAGACGGTAAACCGCAACGCAGCCCAATCGGCCGCCGACAGGGCCGTAGCCCCGCCGCCGCGCCACAGCACCGCTGCTACAGGGACGATCACCGCCCCTGCAACGGTCAGTGCGGCGATTATTGCGAAAGCGCGCTGCGCCATGCCTCAATCGCAGGTTCCCGCAGCTCTGCGGCCTGGTCTTCAGAGTAGAAAAGCACCGACTCCGGCATCGGCAGCTGCTGAAAACCCTCAGGCCATTTGTCCGCCGCCAGGGCGGCCGGGAACGACCAGTTGGTGGTTGGGATCATCGTCTGGAACTCCTCTGTCAGAATGAACTCCAGGAACTGATCAGCGAGATCGGGGCTGTCGGTGCCTGCCAGCTTGGCTGCCAGTTCGACCATGAAATAATGGCCTTCCTCAAAAATCGCCGCCGATTTGGTCAGGTCTTCTTCTGCGATGATGTGATAGGCCGGAGATGTCGTGTAGGACAAAACAACATCGGCTTCGCCATCGGTGAACAGGCCGTAGGATTCCGACCAGCCCTGGGTCACCGTGACGATTTTTGGCGCCAGCCGCGCCCAGGCGGCTTCGGCTTTGTCGCCATAGACCGCGTTCACCCACAGGACCAGCGCCAGACCGGAGATCGAGGAGCGCGGATCCTGGATCACCACGCGCACATCATCCGGCGCGTTCAGCAGCTCTTCGAAACTGCGGAAACCCTCCAGCTTGGTGTTGTCATAGATAAACGCCGTGTGGCTGTAGTTGAACGGCAGGAAGGTGTCGTCGCTCCACTCCAGCGGCAGGGTGAGCGGCGCCAGGTCCAGATTAAGGGGCGCAAACAGGCCGCTTTCACGGGCGCGCTTGGTGACATCGGTGTTGAAGCCGATCGCCACATCGGCCTCGGTGTTCTTGCCCTCCAGCAGCAGGCGCGGCAGCAGATCGCCGGTCTGATACTGCAGATCGCAGCCGCAACGCTCTTCAAAGGCCGCCTCAATCGACGGCCCCGGGCCCCATTCAGATCCGAAGTAGTCAGGTGCGTAAACTGTCAGTACTGGTGTTTCCGAGGCGGCAGCGCCGGCAATCATCAGTCCTGCAGCAGTGAGCAGGGTTCTGTGCATTTTCATCCTCCCAATGCGCCGGACGGAGTAAGGATGAAAGGCACAAGCGCCCGCGACCTTCCCTCCGCCGGTCTTAACCGGTTCAGGTTCAACGGGTCTACCAGTATGGTATCTCAGCTTTCCGGAAAGCCCCCCGAGGTAGGCAACCGCATAGGACAAACCCACTTGATGAGCAAGGACATCAAGGGGCTCTGTCGCAAAGTTTATCGGAGGCTGAGTGAGAGCGTACGCTGGACACAATTATCCTGCGAGGGCTGCGAACTGCTTGAAAGGTGACACACCTTTTTGACCGAGCTGTCCCTTACGGATCATGTGCGCGGCTTCAATCCCAGCCAGTGTTGCGGCGGCTGAATGAAAGGCTTTGAAGCCCAGCATTGGCCGAGTAATCCTTTTGATGAACCGATGGTCCTGCTCAACAATATTGTTGAGGTATTTCGATTGAACGATGTTGATGATCCGCCCAGATCCCGTGAATTTGAGGATGACATTTAGACTTCGCAGGCCAGCCAAATTGGTGCCGCTTTTATCGATGGTGATACGCTCTGGGACACCATTTGTGCCAGCGGCACACTTGAAGAACGGGTCCGTTGCATTAACGGTCTGAATGTCGGAGACACCGGTGTCCCAAGCTGAGGAGAGAGCGATGGCCCGGCGCGATCCGTTCAAGCGGCACCGGTTTCCGCGTGAGATCATCCTGCTGGCGGTGCGCTGGTACTGCCGCTACCCGCTTTCTTGCCGGGATGTGCGGGACATGCTGGCCGAGCGGGGCGTTGCTGTCGACGCTTCTACCATCAACCGCTGGGTGCGTAAATTCGGCCCCGAGATCCGCAGACGGGCCCGAACCCGGCATCGCTCTTGGCGCGGGCTGCAATGGCATGTGGATGAGACTTATCTTCGTGTTGGCGGGCGCTGGCGCTACCTCTGGAGGGCTGTGGACCAGTTCGGCCAGCTGATCGATTTCCGCCTGACGGCGCGCCGGGATGCCAAGGCAGCAAGGGCTTTTCTGCGCCAGGCGCGAGACACCGTGCGGCAGTATCAGCCGCTTACGATTATCACTGACAAGGCGCACAGCTATGCAAAGGTGATCGGTGAGATCAACAATCGGCTGGGGCCGGAAGATAGGATCCGGCATGTTGACCGCAAATTCTTGAACAACCGCATCGAAAGCGACCATGCGGCGCTGAAGCAGCGATTGCGACCCATGCGCGGGTTCCAGACACTGGCAGGAGCCAAGGCCGCAATCGCCGGCATCGAAACCTTCCGCACCATCCGCAAAGGGCAATTCGCAAACTGTGACACCGGGGTGATCAACGAGATCGCCTTCGTCGAAAACTTGTTCCCGGAAGCCGCATGATAGACGAGAAACACCGGGCTCAAGTGCGGACCGATGACGTTAATGCAACGGACCCATCCTCTGTCATCGGAACCTCCTGTCAATCGACTGAGAAGGGACCAATCGTCAGACAAGTTCATCAGATCACAAAATCACCACGTTCTGATCAGCAGGTGACACCAGCCACGAGCGCCAATGCCGCGGCAGCGGCTTCGTCCAAGGGCCGGTTGGGTTCTGAAGGACGCTCGCAGTTTGCGACTTTGCAGCGGCAGCTTCCTGCGCATTGCCGACCTTGCTGTAGAACGCAGCAAAGATGCCCAGGCCTTTCCGGCAGAGAATGATCGCTTTTCTCAATCTGAGGCAGGACCTGCGCAGATGCGGTGAATTCACACTTCCTGCCGATTCCGTGGAAAACGGTCATTCGCTGCATTTTGCTTCAAGGTAGGCACAGCGGTGCAAACCAGACTATTGCAACAATTACGAAAGAAATTGCAGAAGAGGGCCAACGGCATTTAGCGCCTGTAGAAGCAAATTTCCAGCAACACAGCGGACGCTGTCGGTTCTGTCATTGAAGGCTACACCCAAGCGCGGAGTTCAAACTTTCCTTTCGTGATACTTTGAATTACTGGCGCCGCAATCCGCCTTTGCAACGGCTTGGCAGCATTGAAATTTCACCAACATGTGATCAATCCAGCGTTGACCTTCCAGCGCGGGAATCCGGCATGACCTAGTCCAAATGGCAAGTGCCGCCGGGCAGAACGAGGGCAATCATGACGGAATTTGAGAGGAGGCGGCCGGTCTCCAGGCGAGACATTGCCAAAAGCATAGTGGCCAGTGCGGCCGTCCTTTCCTTTGGCGGGGGTGCATGGGCCGAAACTCTGAGCACTGCACCTGTCGGCAAAGTCGGAACACGCCGTAATCTTTCCTCTTTCAAACTGCACGACTGGCAGGAGCATTTTGACGGAATAGGCCGGGGCGTCATCATTTCAGACACAAACTCCAGGGTTTTGCAGCACTGGACGAAAAACGGAGAGTTGCGTGTTTATCCGACTTCGGTTCCGCTAACCGACGAGCTTACCAAGCGCGGCTATACCGAAATAATCGAAAAGAGGAAAAACCCGGGCTGGGCGCCTACGCCCTCAATGCGGGAACGCAATCCCGAATGGCCCGCATACGTGCAAGGAGGAGATCCGCAGAATCCTCTGGGCACGAGAGCGCTCTACCTGTCCTGGCAGTACTATAGGATTCATGGAACCCACGACACTCGCAAGATCGGACGGCGGTCGTCGAACGGCTGCATCGGGCTTTACAACGAGCATATCGAGGAAGTGTTTGACCGTGTCGCGGTCGGCACACGGGTCAAACTGATCTAGACGGTAAGATGAGGAAAAGATGAACAATCGAAATTTTTTGGCGGGCGCAGTTGTTGCAGCGGCGGCAGTGATTTTTACGGTGGTCAATATTGGTCCGGAGAGTGGAAACGCACCCCCGAGCAGCCAGGAAACCGCTGAAGCGGGCGCGCCGATTGTGGCGGTCAAAGTGCCGGACGACTTCACTTCTGCCGCCCGTTTTGGTCAAAATGCGTTCAATTCCAAATGTGCGGCCTGTCATGGAGAGAATGCTGCAGGACAGGAAGGCACCGCGCCGCCGCTGGTACACAAGATCTACGAGCCGAGCCATCACGGTGACGAGGCTTTTCAGCGCGCCGTGAAGAATGGCGTGCGGGCCCATCACTGGAAGTTCGGTAACATGCCTCCCGTTGACGGCTTGACCCGTGGAGACGTGAAAGGCATCGTGACGTACATCCGCGAGCTTCAGCGGGAAAACGGGATTAACTGAGCAGTGCGTTTCCTGGCCGGAATTGAGATCAGATTATTGCTGCTGGCAGCGGGGGTTCTCATTGCGAGCTTCTTTTGGTCTGCTGAACCGGCGCATGCTCATGGCGGTGATGGTGCAGCCCACGCTGATACTGTCATTCAGGATGCCGAAGACCTTCATTCGGAAAACGGCCACCAGGGGCACTGCCATGGTGGTGCCTTTTGCGGCGGTGCAGCAGTTCTCGCGAGTTCCAGCCTGTCTCTACTACCCGAATCTCTCTCCTCCCGGCAAAACAGTCCGGTGGTAGTCTTACGGCCATTGGCAGTTACATTCTTTGATCCGCCGCCTCCACGTTTCCTGACCTGAGTACTGATCCTTGCGCCCTGCGGGGCGTTGTCCGTCATTCAATCAGGAAAAGACAATGAAACTGAACAACGTGATTACGGGCGCGGCCTTGGCGTCCCTCCTTTCTGCTGCGGCCCTGGCGCATGGCGGCGCAACCGGCATCGTGAAAGAACGCATGGATGGGATGGGCGTCATGAAAGGGAGCATGAAGGTTCTGACTCCTATGATGCAGGGCAAGACGGAATACGATGCGGAAGCGGTCCGCCGGGAAGCGGAAAAAATCCAAGCGCACGCAGGGGATACACTGACAAAGCTGTTTCCTGAGGGGTCTGATGGCAAACCATCGGAAGCAAAGCCGGAAATCTGGAGCGATTGGAACGGCTTTGTCGGACTGGCGGCGCAACTGGAGACCTTCTCTGCCGGTCTTGCCGCCGCTGCTGACAACGGCCTGATGATGGCCGGAACCCAGCATGGCTCCATGATGGAAGGAAGCAACTCCATGATGAGGTCATCAGGAATGGGGTCCGGGTCCATGATGGGTGCTGGCATTGGCAATGGCGGTATGATGGGCGGCGCCCATAGCGTGGAAGATCTGTCCCAGATGCCCGCTGACAGCGTGTTCATGATGATGAGCCAGGTCTGCTCGGCCTGTCATACCCGTTTTCGTTCGGAATAAGCTTGGACAATGAAACACATCATTCGTTTTGGACTTGCTGCTGTCATCACGGCGTCGGCTGGGCTGGCTGCAGTCGTGGCCTGGCCTATCGGGGTGCCTCAGAACAGGTTTGACCTGCAGGGCGATGTGAACCGCGGGGCCTATCTGGCGCGCGTATCGGGTTGCATTGCCTGTCACACTGATTTTGCCGGTGAGGGCGTGCCTTTGGCCGGCGGGGTAAAGCTTGAGACGCCTTTTGGCACGCTTTATTCTCCCAATCTGACAACCGATGCCGTGCATGGGATCGGGAGTTGGGCAGTCGAAGACTTCGCAAAGGCCGTTCGCCAGGGGATTTCTCCTGACGGGCAGCCATATTACCCGGCGTTCACCTATCCATTCTACGGCAGCTTCACGGATCAGGACATTGCGGACCTTTGGGCCGCGTTCCAGACGGTGCCGCCTGTGGCGGAACCGTCCAAACCGCAGGAAATGGCATTCCCTTTCAATCAAAGGTGGGGATTGAAGCTGTGGCGTGCGGCTTTTCTGGAGCCGCCGGAAACCGCTCCTGTGGCCGGTAAAGGCGGTATCTGGAACCGCGGGCGGCGGCTGGTGGAAGGGGCTGCGCATTGCGCGGCCTGCCACACGCCGCGCAACATTGCAGGTGCCCGGAAGTCAGGCACCGAACGTCTCAAGGGCAGCGACGCCCTGCCTGGCGGTGGCAAGGCTCCAGCGATCGACCCAGCGACATTGCTGTCACGCGGCTGGACCGCCGACAGTCTCGCCTATGCTTTGCGGGTCGGCATTACCCCGGACGGCGATGCCTTCGGCGGATCTATGGGTGAAGTCGTTCTCTATGGAACCAGTTTCCTGACTGAGGAAGACCGCCAGGCAATGGCAATCTATCTGCTGGATGTCCCTTCGGGTGAGTGACGGTGATTCAAGCAACAATAGACTCACGAAAAGGATGCAAAGATGACTTTCAATCGTCGTCAGTTTCTGGCTGTCGCGGCGGCTGCGGCCGTTCTTCCCCGGACAGGCCGGGCTGCAACGGATATCCCTGCTATTGAGGCAAGGCCGGGCCATATCAGGCTCGTTCCGCCAGACGTTGGCGAATATTCGGAAACCGAGGTTTGGGGATTTGACGGCGGTGTGCCCGGACCTTTGATCCGGGCGCGGCAGGGGGATGTCCTCCAGCGGCGCTTGCTCAACAGTCTGCCGCAGCCAACCGCAGTGCATTGGCACGGGCTGCGTATTCCCAATGCCATGGATGGTGTTCCCGGAATGACTCAGGATCCTGTCAAACCGGGTGAAGAGTTCTTGTACGAACTGCCACTCAAAGACGCTGGCACCTATTGGTACCATTCGCACAATCAATCAACCGAACAGGTCGCACGCGGGCTCTACGGCGTGATCGTGGTTGACGAGGCCGATGCCCCGGAGGTCGATCAGGAAAGTACCGCGGCAGACATAATACGCCTCGCCCTGGAGGCCATTCTGGAGAACCCCGAGATCATCATACAAGTGGTGGAACTGCTACAGCAGCGCGAAGAGGCCGCAAAGGCCGCAGCCGCTGAAAACCTGCTCTCGGCACAGCGGGATTTTCTGCAGAATGTTTCCAATGCACCGGTGATCGGCAATCCGGACGGCGACGTCACGGTGGTGGAATAGAGCCTCACCCAAAGAAGTGGTCCGGCCCTATGATTAGGAAACGGAGGACCATAGATAGCGAAGAGATCCAAGCCTGAAGAGATTGTCGTGAAGTTAAGGCAGGTTGAAGTTCTGATGGGGCAAGGTATGGCCCGCATAGACGCGATCCGGCAGATCGGCGTTACGGAACAGACCTACTATCGCTGGAAGAAGAAATGAGCCGTTGAAGGCGACATTGGTTCGAGCCCAACGGCGAATGCGGAATGGGCACAGAACAACTCAAGGAACTGAAAAGGCTGCAGAAGGAGAACGAGCGGCTTCGCCGGGCCGTTTCGGACCTGACACTGGACAAATTGATCCTGTCCGAGGCCGCAAAGGGAGTGATGGCCGTCTAGGAAATGATCCTGCGGATCATTTCAGGCCTGAACGGGCGGAGCCCCTGAACCCCTCCCGCCGCCGAGCTTGCATTGATCATGTGCGCAGCCAGATGAAGGTTTCCGAGCGTCGCGTTTGCCGCGTTCTGGGTCGGCACCGGTCCACACAGCGACGATTACCTCAGGGGTGTGCTGACGAGGAGCGCCTGGTCGTCGAAATGATTGAGCTGACACGCCAGTACGGCCGATACGGTTACCGCCGGGTTGCAGCCTTGCTGCGGGACGCTGGCTGGCAGGTGAATGACAGGAGTGTCGAACGCCCTTGGCGGCGGGAGGGGCTGAAGGTTCCAATGAAACAACCCAAGAAAGGACGGCTCTGGCTAAATGATGGCTCGTGCGTCCGACTCCGTCCCCATATCGCAACCACGTCTGGTCATATGACTTCGTTCATCACCGAACGGATGATGGCAGAGCCTTCAGAAAGTTGAACATTCTGGACGAGTATAGCTGGGAATGTCTTGCGATCCGGGTAAGACGGAAGCTGAACGCTAACGAGGTCATCGACGCACTGACGGACTTGTTCATCCTACGTGGTGTTCCAGCGTACATTCGTTCGGATAACGGCCCCGMGTTCATTGCTGAGGCCGTCAGAGGATGGATCAAGGCTGTGGGTGCCAAGACTGCATACATCGAGCCTGGATCACCCTAGGAGAACGGATACTGCGAGAGCTTCAATGGGCGGATGCGGGATGAATTGCTCAACGGCGAAATTTTCTATTCGTTTGGCGCGGCTCAGATAATCATTGAAAGCTGGAGGAAACACTACAACACCAAACGACCCCACAGTGCTCTGGGCTACCGCCCACCTGCGCCAGAGGCCATCGTCCCGATGGACCAAAGGCCTACCATGCACTAACTTTCAATTTGGGCCACTCAAGTGGGGCTGCTCAGGGCCACGTCATGGCAAGAAGGGTTCTCGGGGATTCAGCCTCACGACTGATCATGGAGGACAAGCGTTTTGCCACTTCCCTGTTCTATCACGGTAGCACATGGTTCATGCCTCTCCTCCGGCAATTGATTAAGTTAAAGGGCCTCCAGTCCTAAGGAAGTAATCGGTTGTCCTGAGCAAAATGCACCCAATGCAAGGCGGACAAACGGCCCAATAAATATGGGCCGGGGACATCCCCCGGCCTTTCTGTTTTCATCGTCGCAGCCTCGGCCGTCAGAACATCCCATTCGCATGGGCGCTGTGGTCGGGTAGCTCCTGCAACACATCCCAGTGTTCGACAATCTTGCCAGCCTCATCCAGTCGGAAGATGTCGATGCCAGCGTACTCCAAGCCCTCCGGCCAGATCTGGTGGCAGTGCAGGATTACGTGATCACCATCAGCAAAGGCGCGTTTGACCACGACCCTCTTGCCCGGGTATTCAGCTGCCATCTTTTCGAAGTACGCGATGAAACCTTTCTTGCCGGAAATCACATGGGGATTGTGCTGGATGTATTCTGCGCCTGTGTATGTCTCGATTGCCAGCCTTGGCTGGCAATCATTGAACATCATCTCGTAGAATGCTTTCACGTTCCGCTTGTTTTGCTCCAAGTCTGTCACGGCGACCTCCTCAGAAGGGGTAATGCTGGTGTGGATCTTCAATGGTCACCCAGCGCAGTGACGTAAAGGCGTCTATCGCCGCCTTGCCACCGAAACGACCATAGCCGGAGTCCTTTACCCCACCGAAGGGCATTTGTGCCTCGTCGCCCACGGTCGGACCGTTGATGTGACAGATGCCGCTTTCGATCCGGTCTGCCACAGACAGGGCGCGCTGAATATTTGAGCTGTAGACAGCTGCGGAAAGACCATAAGCAGTGTCATTGGCAACGCGGATGGCTTCCTCATCATCCTGCACACGGATGATAGGCTTCACCGGGCCAAAGCTTTCTTCCGCATAGATGGTCATGTCCGGTGATATATTGCTGATCAGGGTTGCCTCCACAATGGAGCCATCCCGGTTGCCGCCCGCAATTACCTTGCCACCCTTGGCGGTCGCATCTGCGATGATCCGGTCCATTTTTTCTGCAGCCTCCGGCGTGACCAGAGAGCCCAGAACCACCTGGCCGCGAGGATCGCCGGCCGGCAGCACAGAGGCTTTGGCGGCAAGGGCCTCGGTGAACTGGTCGGCGATGGCCTCTTGGACAATGATCCGTTCGGTCGACATGCAGATTTGGCCCTGGTTCATGAAGGCCCCGAAGGCTGCACCGTTCACTGCCGCCTCGATGTCTGCATCATCCAGTACAACCAATGGGGCTTTGCCGCCAAGTTCCAGCAGAACCGGCTTCAGATGTGTTGCGGCCTTTTGGGCGATGATGCGCCCGACGCCGGTGGACCCGGTGAAGTTGATGTGTCGCACCTGCGGTGCGGCGATCAGCGCGTCGACTACGTCGGTGGCGTCTTCGGGTGCATTGGTAACCACATTCATCACACCCTCCGGGAAACCTGCACGGCGGAAAGCTTCGCCGATGGCGAGATGGGTTGCAGGGCACATTTCTGAGGCCTTCAGGACCGCAGTGTTGCCGCAGGCGATGGCCATTGCGACCGCGCGTGTTCCGAGAATGATTGGAGCGTTCCACGGTGCAATGCCAAGACACACCCCGATTGGTTTGCGCTGCGCCATGGACAGGGTACCGGGCTTGTTGGCAGGGATGATCTCTCCGGTGATCTGAGTGGTCATCGCGCCGGCCTCGCGCAGCATGCCTGCCGCCAGCATACAGTTAAACCCGGTCCAGGGTGCTGTTGCGCCGGTTTCGGAAGTTGCAGTTGCGATGATGTCGCCGCTCATGGCCTCCAGTTCATCTGCAGCTTTCAGGAACAGGCCGCGGCGTTCGGCCGGGCCGGTTTTTGACCAAGCAGGAAAAGCTGCGCCTGCAGCGGCGGCGGCGGCCTGTGCATCTGCAACGCCGGCGGCGGGTGCGGTTGTGGCAATGGCTCCAGTGACGGGATCGCGGCGATCAAATGTGCGACCGGTCTTTGCGGCGGTGTCCTGACCGCCGATCAGCATGGAAATATTCATTTGAGTTCTCCGTGGGAAATTCAGGAAAGGCCGTTGGAGGCTGCATCGATATGGGCGCGCATGCCGCCGTCTGTGGCGATGTTGGTGCCGCGCAGCCAGACCGAGCCGTCCGACAATAGAAAGACGACCACTGGCGCGATGTCCTGCGGCGTTCCGGGACGGTCCATGATCTTCATATCTTCCTTGGCCCGCTCTCCCAACGTTTCGAGGAAGTCGCCCAGGATCGGCGTATCCACTGGTCCGGGGCTGACCGCGTTCATGCGGATACCGCGATCCCGCCAGGTCCAGCGGTTCTCGTGAGTCCAGGCAACAAGCGCCTGTTTGGAAAAGAAATAGCTGTTTTCAGCCGTGATACCATGTTCCGAACAAAAGCTGGTCACACCGGCATGATCGAGGGAGGCCGCGGATTTGATCTTGGCCGTTTCCCCTTCCCAACCGATACCTGCCAGAGAGGCCAGGTTCACGATGGACGCGTTGTCAGCGAGGCTATCCACCAGCCCCAGAGTCAGCCGTTTCAGGGCAACAAGGTTCACCGTTACAACAATCTCAGCCGGTGCAGTCGGCGGAAGGCCTGCGATATTGGCCAGCCCATCGGCCTTCAGCGGCTTCAGATCTTCGATCAGCGCGTCTATTGCCGCTTCGTTCATCAAGTCGACCTGATGAAAGGCGTCCAGCGTCACCTGCGGAGCATTGCGGTCGATGCCGATCACGGTGGCGCCAGCGGCCTTCAATTGCTTAGCTGTTTCAGCGCCGATGCCGGACGCCACACCAGTGACGATGATTTTCTTTCCCTTAAGCATGGGGTTTCTCCCTAGATGTCAGATTTTTCAATGATGTAGCCGGTGGGAATGGCCTCTCCCGGCAGGCGCGGACCGATCCAACCCCACAGGCCCTTGGGCAAAAGCAGCGCGAACAACACGGCGATGGCGCCAAGGCCGACCAGGTACCAAGCACCATAGGCGCCGAACCAAGTCTCTATCGCGAAGAACAGAACCGCTCCGATGATCGCGCCCTCAATGCGGCCCAAACCGCCGACCAGCACCATGAACAGCATGTAGGCTGTCCACTGGACGCCAAAGAAGGCGCGCGGCTGGAAGTTGGAGGCAGAAGCGAGCCAGAGCGCACCGGCAGCGGCAGTCCCCGCCGCCGCCAAAACAAAGACGATCCGCTTAGTGCGCAAGACGTCGACACCAATAGAGCGCGCGCCCAGTTCATCGTCGCGGATCGCAGTGATCGCCGCACCAGTGCGTGAGCGCAGCAGCAGGAGCATCGCCGCGATAACCGCGATGGTCACGGCCAACGCCAGCCAAAGGATCAGCGCAGAGCGGGTCTCGAGCGCATAAGCATTCATTTGGATCAGCGAGATGCCGGTCTCGCCCTGGATCAGCGGATCGAGGTTGACGCAGAGATGGGCCAGCGACGACAATACCCACATTCCGATGGCGAACTCTCCGTCCTTCAAGGACAGCATGAACAGCGACGTGACCCAGCCCAAAGCGGCTCCGATCCCGATGGAGGCCAGAATGGCAAGAAAGGGATCAAGCCCGGCGTCGGACAGGCGGATCGTGGTATAGGCGGCAAAGCCGAAGAACAGCGTTTGGCCGATGGAAACCAGCCCGGCAAAACCGGCCAGCGCATTCCACATCAGGGCAAGAAGGATATAGACCAGCAGCGCCACCGCCCGGCCCGATCCGGCCACGCCCAGAACAAAGGGGATGACTGCAATTGCAACTGCAGCGATGGCCAGCAGTGTCATGGTGACGTGTGCCGTTGGCCCGCTACGAGTGATGGTCAGTGACGGGGTGCTCATGCGGTGGCTCCTTTGCGGGTAAGACCCAGCAGGGATTTGAGATCGAAACTGCCGCCGCGCAGACGGATGAAGACGGCTGCTAGGAAGGCCAGGTGGCCGCCGATCAGGAAGCCTTGCGGGTGGATCATCGCGGCCAGAGACTGGGCAAAGGCCAGAACCATCGCGCCGGCCAGAACCCGCCAAAGCGAACCCAGCCCGCCGATCACCACGGCCTCAAAGGCAAACAGCAGCTGTGCCGAGCCGCCATAGGGACCCCAGGCGCTGCGCAGGCCCATGGCGGTTGCAGCAATTACCCCGGTGGCCAGAGCGATGCCGGTGGCAATGGCCGCGGTGCGCTGGGTGTCGATCCCCAACAAGGCGGCGGTGGCACGATCCTGGCTGACGGCCTGAATACGATGGCCAAGCGCGGTGCGCCGCAGCAACCACTCTAATCCGGCGATAACGACGATTGCGGCCAGTAGAATGTAAACGCTGGTCTTGCCAACGAAGATGAAGCCCGGCAGTTCAAACGAGGCCCAGCTCAGATCGCCAACCAAGGGCGCCAAGGACAGGCTGTCGGCGCCGAACACCTGAAACATCAGGTTGTCGAGAATGATGGAAATACCGAAGGTTGCAAGAATCGGCAGAAGCTCTCCACCGCCGGAGGCACGCGACAGAACCACCCGCTGCAAGAACATGCCAACGGCAAACATCACCACGACCATGATAGCCATGGCAACCGGCAGCGGCAGTCCAAGGTTGCCGCCCAGCAGCCAAAGCCCATAGGCCGATAGCACAATGAGAGCACCATGGGCGAGGTTGATGACATTCATGACCGAATACATGAAGGCCAACCCGGTGGCCAAAACAGCATAGTAGCCGCCCAGCAGGATAGCGTTGATCAACTGCGACGTCATGCGGCCTCTCCCTTCTTATGGCCAAAGCTTGCAGCGGCGAGCTCGGCCAAACTTGTCTCTCGTGGTGTGGCCCGCAGGGTGACTTGCCCCTCGCACATGACCACAAGCTGATCGGCCGTGGTCAGTGCACGGTTCAGGTCCTGTTCGACGATCAGCAGCGCCAGCCCCATCTCCCGCAGCCGCAGCAGGGCTTCATAAGCAAATTCAACGGCAGCCGGTGACAGCCCGAGCGAAACCTCGTCCAGCATCACTGCAACCGGATCACCCATCAGCGCGCGCCCAATGGCCACGGCCTGTTGTTCGCCTCCCGACAGCTTGCCCGCGAGTGAGCGGTCCAGCTTGGCAAGATTGGGAAAGGCCTCGTAAATGGCATCGATGGTCCAGGGACCCTCGCGCGATGTTGACGTGCCGAGCATCAGGTTCTCGCGCACCGTCATCTTGGGGAACAGCCGACGCCCCTCGGGCACCAGCGACAGGCCGGAGCGTGCCCGGTGATGAGCGGTGTCGCGTGAAACATCGACACCGGACAGGACTACATTGCCGCCGTCCGCCCGGTGATCCCCGGCAATGGAGCGCAGCAAGGTCGTCTTTCCCGCGCCGTTTGAGCCCAGCAGAAACAGCATTTCACCCGGTCGCACGGACAGTGACACCCCATGCACAGCATTGAGCTGCCCGTGCGAGGCGCGCAGGTCGGTGACTTCAAGCGTACTCATGCTGCTGCTCCGAAATAGGCGGTTTGCACTTCCGGTGCTTCCACCACCTGTTCCGGCGTTCCGTCGGCCAGAACTCTGCCTTCGGCCATGCATACCAGACGGGTACAGGTCTCCATCAGTAAGCGCATGATGTGTTCTATCCAGATTATGGTGACACCGCGTGCGTGGATCGATTTTACCAGCGCGACCAGCGCATCGCCCTCGGCTTCGGTCAGCCCGCCGCCAATCTCGTCCAGCAGCAACACTTTGGGGTCAGTGGCCAGTGCGCGGCTGAGTTCCAGCCTTTTGCGGTCCAAAAGCCCTAGGGTTTCCGCCGTCCGGTTGGCCGCATGGGCCAAGCCAGTCTCTTTTAGAACCATCCAAGCTTCCATAACTGGATTGGCGGGTTGCACAGCGCGGCCATGGTGGACCGCGACCAGTACGTTTTCAAATACTGTCATGTGCAGGAACGGTTTGGGCACCTGATGGGTGCGGGCCAATCCGCGATGACAGCGCTCTGCCGTGTCCAGCCGGGTGACGTCCTCTCCCATTAGAAACACCTGTCCGCCGGTGGGGCGCAGTGCGCCGGTCAATAGGTTCATGTAGGTTGTCTTTCCCGCACCATTTGGCCCGAGAATTCCGACGATCTCGCCCTTGGCGATGTTCAGAGAAATATCGTCCAGCACCTTGTAGGCGCCGAAGGACATCGAAATGCCCCCTGATTGTAGAATGGAAGAAGACGTCATGTTTGCCTCACCCGTTGTAGGGCTTCAGTTCGCCGGACACAGGTACGTTCCGGTCGGTGGCGTTCTCGGTGATGACATAGTCGAACTGGAAATTGCCGCCCTCTGAAGCTTTCCATTGGGTGCCGATGATCGGTCCTGAAGCCACGTTCTTAACCGGGCCGGAGGTGAAATCGACGAGGCCGCCAATGGTTTCCGCCTTTAGCTTGGGCAGCACTGCGGCAACCGCTTCGCGGTCCTTCGGATTGTCCACGGCGGCCATGGCGGCGATTGCTACGTCGATAGCCGACAGGCTGGCGCCCAGCTGCTGGGTCCATTGCTTGCCCGTTGCGGCCTCATAGCCATCGCAGAGCTCTGCTCCGGATAGGCCGGTCGCGGGCGAAATATAAGGGAAGTCGCGGTGCCAGTAGCAGGCCGAGGCCATGCCATCGCCCAGCCCACCGAGCGCTTCGATGTCGGCAGGAAACAGGCCGGTTTTGGCAAGTTGGACAATCTTCACCTGACGATGCAGCCCCTGCTGAGCGGCCTGACGCCAGAAAGCGGCGAAATCAGGCGGGATCGGGAAGGTGTTGAAAATCTCCACACCAGCCTCGCGGAAGATCCGGATCTGCTGAGAGAAATCAGTGGTGCCGGTCTCATAAGCGCCCGGATCGACAATCTCGTAACCGGCTTCAGCCAGCTTCGGCGCCAGAACGGCGCGGATTGCATTGCCGTCCGCATCGTTGGGATACATGACGCCGACCTTCTTGTTGGTCTCGATCAGATCCCATTGCGAAAGGTAGGCTTGGTAGAATTCATCGACGCCAAAGCCGAAGTGGTAGGTGTATTTGAAGGGAGATGGCTCACCGGGTTTGGCGCCGCGGCCAAAATACCATGCTTCCCAGGGCATCACGGTCGAGATGCAGGGAACACCCGCCGCCTCGCAGGCGTCGGAAACCGGGTTGATGGTTTCCGGAGTGGAGACCGCAATCATGATGTCGACGCCGTCATTATTGATCAGGTCACGGGCCAGCTGACCGGCGCGGGCCGGATCAGATTGGGTGTCACGGTCCAGAATCTCGATCGCATGGCCGACACCGTCGATGGTGATGCCGCCCGACAGCATTTGGCGGGCCTGTTCCAGCACGTAACCATCGGTTTGGCCGAAGCCTGCCAGCGGGCCGGAGACCGGGCTGATGAAGCCAATTTTCAAAGCGGCCGGCGATTGCGCCATCGCTTTACTACGGCCCAGTGTGAAGCTTCCCAAAGCGGCAGCACCGCCCATCAGCACCGACCGGCGCGAGATATCAAAGGTCATGTTGCGTTTCCTCCCAATTGTTCTGTCGTTAGGTGTCAGGACCGGCCGCGCGGGTGGTCCAGCGCAGCTCGGTGAATTCATGAAGTGCCCAGCGGCCGCCGAACCGGCCGTAGCCGCTGTTCTTCACACCGCCAAAAGGCGCGTGAGGATTGTCGTCCACGGTTGGACGATTGATGTGGCAAATGCCGCTGTGTAGGCGCCGTGCAATGTCTTCAGCGCGGGCGAGATCGCCGCCGAATACGGCCGCAGAGAGCCCGTAGTCGCTGTCGTTGGCGACTGTTACGGCCTCCAGATCGCTGTGTACGCGGGTAATGGACAGGATCGGGCCAAAGACCTCCTCACGGTAGAGCCGCATGTCCGGCTCCACCCGATCCACCAGAGCGGGCTCGAAGTAGGACTGGCGGGCGTCGCCGCCACCGACAAGGACAGCCCCTTTGCCAACAGCATCGCCAATCAGACCTGAAAGACGTTCCGCCGCCTGCAAGCTGATGACCGGGCCGAGGTCGATGTCGGCATCCAATGGGTCCCCAACGGTCAGTTTGCGCCGTCCGTCTTCTATTTTTTCAATCAGGCGGTCAGCGATCGCATCGGCAACCACCACCCGTTCCGTGGACATGCAGACCTGCCCCTGATTGACATAGCCGCCCCAAAGGGCCGCCTCGGCCGCAGCATCCAGATCGGCATCGTCCAGTACGATCATCGCGGCCTGACCGCCTAACTCCAGCAGTGGGCGCTTTAGGTTCTGCGCGCAAAACTCGGCCACACGGCGTCCAATTCGGGTTGAGCCGGTAAAGTTGACCCGCCGTACGACCTGGGTCGCTATCAGTGCTTCCACAATTGTTTCGCTGTCTTCCGGGCGGGTCAGAAACACGCAGATCACATCTTCTGGAAAGCTTGCATCGCGGAATACATCCCCCAACATGCGGAAGGTGCGGGGCGCAAACTCGCTGCCTTTCAGCAGCGCGGTGTTACCGCAAAGGAGAGGTGTTGCCACCGATCGCACACCAAGGATCAGAGGCGCGTTCCAAGGCGCAATCCCAATGCTGACCCCGCAGGGAATCCGCTCGGCTAGGCTAACCAGCCCACGGTGGTCTTCGAGCCGTTCTGGCTGTGCCAGATCACTGACATAAGAAGCCGCTCCGCGCAGCAGCTCGGCGGCAAACTCCACATTGTGGGCCGCCCATTTGCGCGGCGTTCCCAGTTCCTGCGCCATGACGTCACAAAAAGCGTCGACGCGCTGCTCAAGTAAGTCCGCGACCTTAAGCAGCAAATCTGCACGCTCATGTGGGCTGCGCGCCGACCAGCCTGGAAAAGCGGCGGCGGCCCGTGCGGCCATCCGGCGGCTTTCCTCCAGCGAAAGTGCGGGTTCAGTACTGACGACACGGCCCGTCACCGGGCTGATATGTTCGATAAATAGCCCCTTGGCTGGGCTGGATGCTGTTACTTGTACCGTCATTACCTTTGTCCGGATCCGGATCCGGCCTCCCTTGTGAAACAGTATGAATGAAGTATATTATCACTAAATGCTCATTTCTGGGCATATCTTGTTAATTTCTGGAATAATCACCGTGGCCGACCGCTATGCTACCGTTCAAGAAGAGCCCGAAGCGCTGCACGACCGCACGGTTCGGCTAAGATTCCCCAAGGACTGCGCCATGATGCTGTTTCTTGAGCATGGGACCCTGCGCATCGGGGAAACCGACAAAGAGACTTATGGTCCCGCTTTATGTTTCTGGCCGCAGAACGGACGCGATGTCATCAGCCTCGACGCCGGATCACGCGCCCGCATATTGGGATTGAGCGACATCATTCTGCTGGACGCAATTGGTGCCAGATCTGAATCCGTTCATATGCGGATGCTGGTCGAACAACCGTTTTTCGTGCCGCTGGCGGACCCGCATGTTTTGTCGCAGATTACAGCGCTGTTTGACTGGTTCGTGACCGAGGTCCAGTCAACCGGGCAGCAATCTCCCATGTCGATGGCGGCTTTTCTTCGTCTGATGCTGATCAGTGCTATGCGCGCGCACCAGCCAACAGGGCTTGATGCCAGTGCCGAACGGACCGGCCTTTTGCGCCGGTTCCGCCACCTTGTTGAACTGCACTACCGTGACCATTGGCAGGTCGCGCGATACGCTCAAGAGTTGGGGATCGAATACGATCGTCTGCATCGCATTTGTAAGCGCGAGACCAGCCGAAGCCCAGCAGAACTGTTGCATGAAAGACTAACTGCCGAAGCCAAGGCAAGGTTGGAGAATTCCGGCCACCCGCTGAAGAAAATAGCTGCCGATCTTGGGTTTTCAGATGCCAGCCGGTTCAGCCATTTCTTCAAACGTCGCACAGAGATGTCACCGGGCGCCTACCGCGCAATTGTATCGCGGCCTGACGGAGAAGACCTGAAAGAACTGCGTCGCGGCTTCTCAGACTGGCCGTAGGCACAACGGCAGGCTGCGGCCGGGGTAATCCCCCCATTTTTAAAGGGGTCCAGCTGTAGAACTCACGCGGCTGTTTTTTGTTTCATGGCGGGGATCATACCGCCAATGCCCATGTTGGGTCGCTCGTTGTTGTAAGTCCAGAGCCATTCAGTCGGGCTTTGTTGCACAAATCGGTTGAGGGGATTCATGTAGTGAATCCAGCGTGATAGCATTCGATCATGAGCAGCTCGACACCTACCGCATACCAGACCAAGAACTGGTCGAACTATAATCGAGCGCTGAAGCAGCGCGGGTCTTTATCAATCTGGTTTGACGCTGAGATGGCGTGGGCGGCCAAGCCTTCAGGCCAGCGGGGGCGTCAGCAGGCTTATAGTGATGCGGCCATTCAAGCCTGCCTGACTATAAAAGTGCTGTTTGGTTTGCCTTTGAGGCAGACGACCGGGTTTGTGGAAAGCCTTCTGGAATTGGTCGGGCTGGATTGGGTCGTGCCGGACTTCAGCACCTTGTGCCGACGACAGAA
>FREY01000026.1 GCA_900143635.1 Rhodobacteraceae bacterium Alg231-04 | reverse complement strand
AGCCCGGTCTCTGCTTGCGGCAGAAACGGCCAAACCGGATGACCCGCCAACCGCCGAGGTTGTTCCGCTCACTCTGCGCGAACCATGCCCCGACTGCGGTGGCCCGATGCGCATCATCGAGACCTTCAGGCGCGGGCAACTGCCACTGACGCGCGCACCTCCCGAAAGACAGGCAGCATGATGGAACGCCCCTCATTCCACCATAATTGGATCCTGAAATGCACCGCGTTCCGGGCCGTACCCGATTTGCGTCCTGCCGCGATGATCATGCCCAAATGGCTCCGAACCACTGTCAAACAAACCCATCAGTTTTGGAAAACTACGCCGCAACCCATTCTCCCTGGGTTGCTCAACCATTCGCGGTCCCCGCAAATAGCATCAACGGGCACAATCCCGACTATGCTTTCCCCATAGGAACCGTCAAGGCCACGCGGCTTCCACCTTGGGAGGATTTCCAACGCGAGCCGCAGTAAGTCCACGCCGAAACCTGGCACTCCGGCCCGCATCGAAAATCCTTCACCAAAGCAGCCGTAGCGACAAAATCATAAGCAGTGATAGCGGACCTTCCCGGCGATATGCAGCAACAAGCGTGATTCGGGACCTTCCCGCCGTTCGCTGCAAGTGCTCGATCTGCGCTGCATCAGCGAAGGTGACCTGAAAGAACGGCGAGAAGTGTGAATTCGCTGCACCTGCACGGATACTGACTCAGATTGTGACAAGCGGTCATTTACTGGTCGGAAGGCTTGCGTGCTCTGGCTGCACCTTGCGCCAAAGCTGACTATGGAGTTTCCCAATGCCTCCGCAAACGCTTCTCACTATTTATGAATTATTGATTGAGCAGCGTTAAAAAGACGCAGACTGACCGCAATACGCAGCGGAATCAGCCGCGCTGTTCGCGTCTGAAAAAGATCCTGATTTCGTCTGTTGGACCGGCGTTCAGGCCATAGCTTCAAGCGTGTGCGTCAGCCCATTCCGGATATGCTGTTCCAGGAGTGACTTGGCTTTCTCGGTATCCCTATCCAATGCTGCCTCGAACATCTGCTTGTGTTCAACGGCGGCCTCTTCTCCTCGGAAGGTCAGCACCAGCATCTGATAGCGCAAATATTTGTCATATAGGGTCGAGTGTAGCGACAGCAGGTTCTCGGAATTGCAGGCCTCGATCATGGCCAGGTGGAATTCCCAATCATACCGCTTCCAGTCCTCTTTGCCGGACAGATCTCCGTCCAGCAAACGCTGTTCCATTCGGTGCAGTTTGTGGTGGGCCGATACAAGGTTGCCTTCCCACTCAGTATCACCATTGCGGATCGACAGTTCCAATGCGTGGCATTCCAGCAGGATCCTTAGCTCAGCGATCTCGGTCAGATCATCGCGCGACACTGGTTTAACAAAAAAACCGCGTTGCTCCGGAGCGTCGACAAACCCCTCGCTGGCGAGCCGGTTCAGGGTTTCACGCAGAGTAGACAGGCTCGCCTCGTAGCGGGTTTTTAAACCCTCAAGCTTCAGTTTTGCACCCGGTTCTAGCTCGCCGAAAAGGATATCGCGCTTGATGCGCTGATAGGTACTGGAGCCGACTGTGGAGATCCGCTTGTCCATGTGTTTCATCCCAGATTTCGGATTTTCTCATACAAATAGCAGTCACGCGAGGTCTCCACAATAAGCCATTTAATCCGGCATAAGTAAAAATATCATATATTCTTGCGGTTCGTCGGGTAATCTCCTACGGTGTGCGAAAGACCTGAATTTGCGGACGCTGAGATTTGCGTGCCGCCTGTACCGTTCCTTCGGGGGAGAAAATAGAGTGAAGCAAGCTGTTCGGATCGCCATTGCCGGGGTTGGGCTCGTGGGAAAACGGCACGCTACCGCGTTGGCCCAGCTGCATGATGCCGAGCTTTCTGCGGTCGTGGATCCTAGCGAGGCGGGCCACGGTTTTGCAACGGAAGCAGGTGTGCCCTGCTATGCGTCACTCAGTGAGATGTTCGCAGCCCAAGCGGTGGATGGTGTGGTTCTGTCGACGCCGACTCCGTTGCATGTTGAGCAGGGGCTGGAGTGTATTCGCAATGGGTGTCCGGTTCTGGTGGAGAAGCCGCTGGCGGTTTCCGCAAGTGAAGGTCGCCAATTGGTCGTGGCCGCTGAGGCCGCAGGGGTCGCCATGCTTGTCGGGCATCACCGCCGCTACAACCCGTTAATTCAGAAGGCACATGAGGTAATCTCAGGTGGCGGCATCGGAGCGGTTCGTTCAGTACACGCCAGTTGCTGGTTCTATAAGCCAGACCAGTATTTCGATATCGCACCTTGGCGGAAACAAACCGGGGCGGGCCCGATTTCCGTCAACCTGGTCCATGATGTGGACCTGATTCGCTATCTTTGTGGCGAGGTTATTTCGGTGCAAGGTCAGTCTGCTCCGTCCCGTCGCGGATATGAAAACGAAGACGTAGCCGCTGCCGTACTGGGCTTTGCGAATGGGGCCATTGGCACCATCACGGTCTCGGATAGTATTGTTTCGCCGTGGAGCTGGGAAATGACGGCTGGTGAGAACCCGGCCTACGCCAGAACGCAAGAAAGCTGCTATATGATTGGTGGTTCTCGCGGGTCGCTGTCAGTGCCGGACTTACGGCAATGGACACATCAAGGAGAAAACAGGGACTGGTTCACGGCACTATCCACGACCGTGCAGCCCCGGTCCTTTTCGGATCCGCTGGTCAATCAAATCACACATTTTGCGGAAGTTATCCGGCGAGATGCGCAGCCGCTCGTAACCGGTAAGGAAGGCTTGAGAACGCTTGAAGTTGTTGAGGCCATTCAAAAAGCCTGTGGCATTGGCGGGGTGGTACACATCGATCAGGACGAAATGCCAGTTGCTGAACTAGAAAGAAGCGCCACGGGATAAAAATATCAGATATTTTTGTAAAAAACTTGCAAAAATAGAAAACTCGGGCAAGAATTCAGATGATCCAAGGGAGGAATCACATGTTTACAAAACTCACCCGCCGCGCGGCACTGTCCGCAATGGTCGCAACCGGCCTGATGGCCAGCACCGTCACCGGTGCCGTTGCAGGTGATAAACTGCAGCTGCGTCTTGCGACATCTGGCTCTGCAACTGACCAGCGCTCGGTTGCCATGGCCGATGTCTTTGGCCCTGCCGTCGCGGAATTCGCCGACTACGAGCCCAGCTACAACGGCACCATCTTCGCCCAAGGCACTGAACTGGACGCGATCAGCCGTGGTAACCTAGAAATGTCGATCACCTCGGCGCAGGAACTGGCACAGTTCTTCCCCGAGTTCTCGATCTTCACCGCCGGCTATGTGCATCAGGACGCCGCCCATCAGGTTGCTGTCTTCAACGATCCGCTGATGGATTCCTTCAAGGAAACCGTTGAAAACGATCTGGGCGTGAAACTGCTGAGCGTTATGTACCTAGGCCGCCGTCAAGTGAACCTGCGCCAGTCCCCGGACGAGCTGAAAGTTTCCACCCCCGCCGATCTGGCCGGCGTGAACCTGCGGATGCCGGGCACCGATGCATGGCAGTTCCTGGGCAAGGCACTTGGCGCGGCACCGACTCCGATGGCCTTCTCCGAAGTCTATACCGCCCTGTCGACCGGCGCTGTTGACGGCCAGGACAACCCGCTGCCGACCGTGGTGGATGCAAAGTTTTATGAGGTCACCAACCAGATCGTTCTGACCTCTCACTTGGTTGACTTGAACTATATCGCCATCGGCAAAGGTGTTTGGGACAGCATGACTGCCGATCAGCAGGCCTCTGTTCAGGCCGCCGCAGATGCCGCCGCCGAGTCAGGCCGCCAGAAGCAGCTTGAAAAAGAAGCCAGCCTTGTTGCCTTCCTCGAAGAAAAAGGCATGGCGGTTTACGAGCCGGATCTGGCAGCATTCCGCAATCAGGTGCAGTCGATGTATCTTGAAAGCGAGTTTGCATCGACCTGGCCGGCCGGTGTTCTGGATAAGATCAACGACCTGGGCAACTGATCTGCGCCATAAGGCTGACCACGAAGGGGGAACAACCATGAAACAGTTTCTAAGGGGGTTCTCCCGAGTGGCTGAAGCGATTGCCGGCGGTATGCTGGCGGCAATCTTCCTGACATTCCTTTTGCAAATTCTTTTGCGCTATTTCTTCACCCCCGCCGGATGGACGCTTGAGCTGATCGGCATTCTCTGGGTCTGGGTGATCTTTTTCAGCTGCGCCTTCATCGTGCGTGAACGCGACCATGTGAAATTCGATATCATCTATCTGGCGGTGCCCAACCGGGTGCGCAGGGTCTTTGCCCTGATTGCCGCTGCCGCCATTGCAATCGGCATGCTCTATACCTTCCTACCGACCTGGGATTACATCGAGTGGATGAAGATCCGCAAAACATCGACAGTACGTAACCCCTTTACTGGCAACAAGATTCCTCTGCGTGACGTGTTCTCGATATATGCGGTTTTCATGCTGGTTGTGGCTGCCCGTTATGCCTGGCTTTTCTTTGACGTACTACGCAACGGCCCCCCGAAGACCGAGCTGGAGCTGGTAGTTGGCTATAGCGTTGTTGATGACCATCCGCGTGTTGATGTGCCCGAAGATACCGATAAAAACGAGAAGTCAGAATAATGAGCTTTGAACTTGCATCCTGTCTCCTGACTCTCTTTGTGCTGGCAGGCGTTGGCACGCCGATCGGCTATTCTATCCTTCTGGCATCTGTCATGTATCTCGGCGTTGCCGGATTGGATGTGGCGCTGGCCGGTGAAAAAATCCTGCAAGGGTTCTACAAGAGCACCATCCTTCTGGCGGTGCCGCTGTTCATCGTGGCGGCGAACATCATGAACGCAGGCTCCATCACGGACCGGTTGCTGAACTTCTGTGTCGCTGCCGTGGGCCGTTTCAAAGGTGGGCTGGGCCATGTGAATGTTGTCGCCTCGCTTATTTTCTCCGGCATGTCCGGATCTGCGGTGGCGGATGCGGCCGGTATCGGCAAAATCATCATCGAAATGATGACCAAAGACGGGCGCTACAGCCGTGGCTATGCTGCGGCAATCACTGCCGCCTCGGCCACCATCGGACCGATCATTCCGCCTTCGATCCCGATGGTTCTTTATGCGCTGGTGTCCAAGGCCTCCATTGGTTCGCTGTTTCTGGCGGGTATTCTGCCGGGGCTGATCATGGGCGTCGTGTTGATGGCGATGAACTATTACCTCGCCGGAAAACGCGGTTTTGCGCTCGAGGAACCGGTGCCGCTGCGCGAATTGCCGGCGAAAACGGCCAATGCCTTTCCGGCGCTGCTGATGCCCGCGATCCTGCTTTACGGGATCTATGGTGGGGTCACCACGCCGACCGAGGCCGCGGCCGTGGCCGCCTTTTACGCCCTGATGCTGGCCGCGATGTTCTATCGGGCGATCAGTTTTCGCGGGCTCTATCAGGTGTTTGTCGACAGTGCCCGATCATCGGCTGCGGTGGGGATTGTGATTGGCGGCGCCTTTATTCTGAACTTCATCGTCATTCAGGAGAAAATCCCGCAGTCGATTTCCCTGCTGCTGGAAGGCTCTGATGTCAGCCCCATCCTGTTCCTGATTATGGTCAACATCCTGATCCTGGTGCTGGGCTGCGTATTGGACGCCACAACAATCATTCTGGTGATTGTCCCGCTCTTCATCCCTACTTGTCAGGCACTTGGCATTGATCTGGTTCACTTCGGCGTACTGGTCGTCGTGAACTCGATGATCGGGCTGATCACACCGCCCTACGGCATCCTGCTTTTTGTCATCAACGCGGTGACGGACATCCCGCTACGCGAGATCATCTCCGAGATTTGGGCATTCCTAGCGGTTCTGGTCCTCGCGCTTCTGACAATGCTGTTGGTGCCAGACATGGTGCTCTGGTTGCCGCGGGTCTTTGGTTACCAAGGATAAAAACAATGGTACTGGCAATTTCGACAACCTCCATTCCCGGCGATCTGGAGGCAAAGCTTTCTATTGCCGCTGAGGCGGGGTTTACCGGGGTCGAACTGCATGAGCCCGATTTCACCGGATATGATCGGTCCGCAGAGGACGTTGGTCAAATGGCGAAAGACTTGGGGCTAGAGATCAGCGTCCTGCAGCCGTTCCGCAATCTGGAAGCCCAGATCGGCCCGGCCCGGACACAGGCGTTCGCTCGCCTAGAGCGAAAATTTGACCTGATGCAGGATCTTGGCGTCAGTACGCTTCTGGTCGGTTCTGCAGTGGCGCCTGACACTGTCGCCTCGGACACCGCCGCCGTAGAGGATCTGGCGGAAGCCGCGGCACGCGCGGGAGACCGCGGGCTGCGTCTGGCCTATCTCGGGCTGCCCTGGGCGGCTCATGTTCAGGACGAAGCTGCGGCGTTGAAGCTGATTGAGCAGGTTGATAGCCCTCACTTGGGGTTGGCGCTAAACAGCTATTTCTCGCTGGCTGACGGTGCCCAGCCGGCCCGTCTGCGCAATGTGCCAGGCAGCCGGTTGCTTCATGTGCAATTGTCGGATGCACCGCGGATGGACAGTGATATCCGCAGCCTGAAACGCCATTTTGGATTGCTTCCCGGACAGGGCGCATTGAACATAGCTGGGTTCATTCGTGTTCTGGCCCGCAATGGGTATTCGGGACCATGGTCCATTGCGCGGGTGAATGAAGCCGGACCGCGTCCGGGCGGACGTCTGTTGGCGCGTGACGCCTGGAGGGCCTTGGTCAATGTTTTGGACGAGGTTGCACGCACTGATCCGGAAGTGGGATTTGGCACACCTGCACTGCCGGAACGTGTCTATCCTTCGGGATTTGAATTTGTTGAATTTGCCGTAGATCGAGACAGCGGTGCGGAGCTTACCGGCCTTCTGAAAACCCTGAGTTTTCGGATGGAACGGCGCCACAAATCAAAGTCCGTGGAGTTGTGGCGACAGGGCGCAGTCAACATTGTCGTCAACACAGATAAGGATGGGTTCGCACGCCGCGCCTTTGAGGGGCACGGGCCCTGCGTTTGTGATATGGGGTTGCGGGTGAAGGACGCGGCCCGAACGGTGGCGCGCGCTTCGGCTTTGGGGGCTCCTGTGTTCTCACAACCGGTTGGCACCGGTGAGCTCGACATCCCTGCAATCCGAGGCGTGGGCGGAAACGTGGTCCACTTCATCGACGAGAAGTCGGATCTGCACCGGGTCTGGGACATAGAATTTCAGCCAGCCACCAAAACACCGGCGTCTCCTCCTGCCGGGTTGCGCCGTGTGGATCATGTGGCACAGACCATGCGGCAGGAGGAAATGCAGAGTTGGCTGCTCTTTTACTTGTCCACTTTCGAGATGGCGAAATCCGCCGTCGTGGGCGTCGCCGACCCATCGGGCGTTGTGCAAAGCCAGGCCATCGAAAGCCCTGAGGGCGAAGTGCGACTGAACCTCAATGGCGCTGAAGGCCAGCGGACCCTTGCCGCGTCCTTCCTGGAGGGCGGTTTTGGCGCCGGGGTTCAGCATATCGCGCTTGCCAGCGACGACATTTTTGAAACCTCCGCGCGTCTGGCCGACGCCGGTTTTTGCCGCTTGCCGATTTCGCCAAACTATTACGCAAGTCTGCAGGTGGAATATGACCTCAGTAGTGACTTCACTGCCCAACTCAAAAACGGGCAAATCCTGTATGACCGGGATGGCAGAGGCGAGTATTTTCAGATCTACTCCGTTCCAGTTTTCAACGGGTTCTTTTTTGAAATAGTAGAGCGGCGCGGCGGCTACTCGGGATATGGCGCACGCAATGCGTCGATCCGCCTGGCGGCACAGCAAAAGCATCAAAACGCGGTCGCCGGGGCATGATACAGACAGGGCTGATCGGTGAGGGAATTGCCGGGTCGCTGACACCCGCACTCCATGAGGCAGAAGCCGAAGCGCAGGGTCTTGCCTGCCGTTATTTGCGCATGGACACCGCTACTCCCAAGTTCCGTGGCCAGACTTTGAAAGACCTTCTGGACGACGCGCAAGCGCGGGGGTTTGCGGGGGTAAACGTGACACATCCCTACAAAAACCAGGCCGCCGACCTGATGGATATGCTGAGCGACGCAGCGCGGGATCTTGGTGCCGTGAACACGGTTCTGTTCAAAGGCAGCAAGCGGGTTGGACACAACACGGATTTTACCGGCTTTGGCCGCGCCTTTGCTGCCGGGCTGGGCGATGCGGATAAGAATAATGTGGTTCTTTTTGGCGCCGGCGGCGCCGGTGGCGCCGTTGCACTGGCGCTGCTGGACGGTGGTGTCAAACGGCTGCGCATCGTGGACCCTCAGCCGGGCAAGGCGCGGTTTTTGGTGGACCGCATTCAGGCCCTGCGCCCGGCGGCCTCGCTGATTGCCAAGGAGAGTTTCGAGCAGGACTGCGTCAAAAATGTCTGCGGTGTTGTCAACGCAACACCGCTGGGCATGGATGGGCACCCGGGTATGGCGATTGACCCTGAATGGCTACCAAGAGCTGCCTGGGCCGCGGATATTGTCTACTTCCCTCTGGAGACCGAGTTTCTGGCACGGGCCCGCGCCTCCGGTCTGCGGGTGATGACAGGTCAGGGAATGGCCGTGCATCAGGCTGCCGAAGCCTTCACCCATTTTACCGGCCGGCCTGCGGATCCCGCCCGTATGGCCACGACCTTCGAAAAGCTCTGTGCCGGACGCCAGGGCGCAAACGAAAGCAAGTTTTATGACAACAGATGAAATGGCCATCCGGCAGTGGTGGCGCACCTCGATCATCGACATGGAGCCGGGAAAGATCGAATTCCGCGGCAATCCTATTCAGGACCTGGTCGGCAATGTCTCTTTTGGGCAGATGATTTGGCTGATGGTGGTGGGCGGCACCCCAACCGAGGCTGAGGTGAAATTATTTGAATGCGCGCTGGTGGCAGGCGTCGATCACGGTCCGCAAGCGCCCTCCATCGCGGCGGCACGCATGGCCGCAACCTGCGGTGTTGGCCTCAACAACGTGATGGCCACTGGCGTCAATATGCTGGGCGACGTTCACGGCGGCGCAGGCGAGCAATGCGCCGAGTTGTACTATGATATTGCCAAACGCATAGATGAAGGCTTGGTTCTGGCAGACGCGGTCCGCGCAGGGCTGGACGCATGGCGGGCAGAGTACGGCAAGATTGTATCGGGATTTGGTCACCGCTTCCACAAGCCGACAGACCCGCGCGCGCCGCGCCTGATGGCGCTGGTCCGCGAAGCGGCCGTCACGGGCACTGTGCCTGGCCGCTTCGCCGAGATCGGTGAGGCAGTGCAGGCCGAGCTGGGCGAACAACGCGGCGGTCGGCCTATTGCGATGAACATTGATGGTGCTACAGCGGTGATCTTCTGCGAGCTGGGCTTTCCGGCGCCTTTGTCGCGGGGGCTGTTCTGCCTGTCGCGCTCGGTCGGCGTGCTGGCGCACGGCTGGGAACAGATGAACCAGGGCGGGCGCAACAAGGGCCCGATGCCTCCGAAATACCTCCCACTATATGAAGCTAAGGACAATGACAGCGACTGAGCTGAAATCCTTCCGGGTCGGCCTGATAGGCTGTGGTAAGATCAGTGATATCTACCTGCAAACATGCGCAAAATTTGAAGAACTGGAGATCGTGGCCTGCGCCAGTCTGGACCCGGCGGAAAGCCGGGCAAAGGCGGAACACTACGGCATTGCCAAGGCTTGCACGCCGGACGAGATCTTTGCTGATCCCGGCATTGACTGTGTGCTGAACCTGACCATTCCGGCAGCCCATGCAAAGATTAGCCGCAAGGCACTGCAATCCGGCAAACATGTCTACTCCGAAAAGCCCTTTGTCACCGATCTGGCGGATGGCGAGGCACTGCTGGCACTGGCCCGCGCCAAGGGTCTTTTGATTGGCAACGCGCCTGACACGTTTCTGGGCGGGCGCTGGCAAACGGTGAAAAAGCTGCTGGACGAAGGCGTCATCGGCAAGCCGACCGGCGTGATGGCTTATGTGGGCACCCACGGCGTGGAGCGCCACCACCCGAACCCCGATTTCTACTACAAGGCGGGCGGCGGGCCTCTTTTGGACCTCGGCCCCTATTACCTGACGGCCATGGTTTTCCTGCTGGGGCCGATCGCGCGGGTCTCGGGCATGGCGCGCATGACCTTTGAACAGCGGATGATCGAAAACGGCCCCCGCAATGGTGAGATGGTGGATGTTGAGGTCGATACGCACTCCCTGTCGATGTTCGAATTCCGCTCCGGCGTCATTGGCTCCATGACCATGAGCTTTGATATCTGGGATTCTGAGACGCCTCGTTTCGAGATTTACGGCGAGAACGGCACCATCTGCATCGCCGATCCGGACCCGGTTTATGGCGCGAACCGGTTTGAGGGCGATGTGCTCTACCGCACCCGCGACACCTCGCGCTGGAGCCACCAGCCCCGCCCGACGGGCCGCGATAACTGGCAGGTTGCCGAAAACACCCATGGCTTCAATGAAAACAGCCGCGGGCTGGGGCTGTTGGATCTGGCCTATGCCGCTCGTGATAAACGCGCACCGCGCGCCAGCGGTGAACTTGCGCAGCATGTCTGCGAGGTGATGACCGGCATTCTGGACAGCCCCGGAAAGGGCGGTTTTATCACCATCAGCAGCACCAGCCCGATCCCCGAAATGCTGCCGGAGAATTTTCCGGCCAGTGAAAACCTCTGAACCAGAGACAGACCAATGACCATCGAAACACTCGACTTTGCCGAGCCCTTCTTCACTGTCCGCTTCCTGAAGGATGAGGACAGCTATCAGGCGGATGGCAAGACCATCGTACTGAACACCAGCGAAGAGCCGCTGCTGATCCAGGACCAAAAGCTGGAACACCTGCAGTCCGTCATCGTGAAGGACACGCCAGTGCGCAACCTCAAGTGCGCCATTGTGGTGGAGCGGTTTGCGGACCACGGTAGCGATTCGGAGCTTTGCGCCAATGTGCGCGAGCACTGGCCCTCGGCCTTTGAGATCCGCCAGGAGGAACGCCTGCGCGGGGTCGAACACTACATGTCTCCCAAGGCTTCCGTGGGCAATATCGGCCTCACCATGTACCACTCGGCCTCGGTGCCGCTAAAGGTGGGTCTGCACAAGGACCACGCCTTCTGCCCGGTGCCGGGGTTCCGCGAAGTACACACGCAGATTGTCGGCGTCGGCATGATGCAGCAGTGTTTGGAGCGTGACGTGGAGACGCTCTACCTCGAAGAATGCATGGCGCCGGGCTACACCCACCGGCCCATGTATGACGCTACAGGCAACTACCCCTGGCACCAGTATGAGACCATCACCGAAAGTATCTTCATGGCGCTGGAGATCCTGCCCAAAAGTGCCAAGTTCCCCGGACAGGAGGGCTGATCCATGGCTGAAAGATTGCTTCCCGAACAGATAGATTTCGACGGTGCTTTCCCGCGCCTCAGCCGCAAGCTGCGCCTTGGCGTGGTCGGTGGCGGCCGGATTTCTGCGACGCAAGCCATGGCGGCCCGCCTCACAGGCCGCTGGGAGGTCGTGGCCGGCGCGCTGTCCTCGGACCCGGAAAAGGCCCGCGCCCGCGGCGCGGAATGGTTCCTGCCCGAGGAGCGCTGCTATGCGTCTTTTGCGGAGATGGCACAGGCCGAAGCTGCGCGCGAGGATGGAGTGGATGCGGTGATGATCACTACTCCGAACCATGTGCATTACGAGTCTGCCAAGGTATTCCTTGAGGCTGGCATTGACGTGATGTGCGACAAGCCATTGACCAATGATCCGGGTGAGGCCGCCGCGCTGGTGGATCTGGCGGATAAGACCGGGCAGGTCTTCGGCGTCTGCTACACCATGTCCTGCTTTGCCACCATCCGGCAGGCGCGCGCGATCGTCGCCTCCTGTGTGCTGGGCAAGATCAACCAGATCCATGTGGAATTCATGCAGGACTGGATGACGCCCGAGGACGTGGGCGAGGCCGATCACGTCAAATGGCGGCTCGATCCGGCAAAATCCGGCCGCACCAGTTGCGTCGGTGACATCGGCACCCATGCGGCGCATCTGGCCACCTTCGTGTCGGGGCTGGAAATGACCGACCTGCGTGCCGATTTCCACGTCTGCGGCGCGCCCAAGCCGTTGGAAGACACCGTGTTCATGGCCACCCGCTATGAGGGCGGCGTGCCGGGCACCCTGATGGCAACCCGTCTGGCCCCCGGCAACCGCGGCGGGCTGCGCCTGCGCATCTTTGGCTCCAAAGGCGGCCTTGAATGGGATCTAGAAGACAGCGAACGGCTGAAGCTGAACCTCTTCGGTCAGCCCGATCAAGTGATCAGCCGCGGCCATGGCCACGGCATCACGCCGCAGGTGGAACGGCTGGTCCGCACTGCACGCGGCTTCCCCGAAGGGCTGATCGAGGCCTGGGGCAACCTCTATAATGAGTTCGCCATGGCGGTTGCTATGCGCCGCGACGGGGTTTCCGTGCCGGAGGGCTGGCTGGGCATGCCGCTTGTCGCTGACGGCGTGCAGGGTGTGCGATTTGTTGAGGCCGCAGCTGACAGTCATGAGGCTGGCGGCCACTGGACCGAAATCTAAGCAATTGATTGTTATTAGTTTTCTGCAACCCGTTGCCGTAGGCAGCGGGTTTTTTTCTTAGTGGATATTCAGGATTGATAATTTTAATAATATCAGATATTTTGCAATACAGATGAGATTCAGTGCCCCGCCCCGAGGAAAGTAACCAAGTCATGACCTTGCCGTTTGAGCCGGCCCCGGGCAGGGGCCTTTATTCCCTGGCGCATCTGACGCTGATCAATTGTACGGTGCCCGAGCTGGTCTATGTTGCCGCGCGCGCCGGCTATGATGCGGTTAGCCCGCGCTTCATTCCGATGAACGTACCGGGTGAGTTTTCCGAAAGCCCTGTGTCCAAGGGCCAGGTGCAGGCCACCAAGACCGCGCTTGCGACCACAGGTCTGGAAATACTGGATGTGGAACTGGCCCGTATCACCGAAGACAGTGATCCGCGCGCCTTTGAGCGCGCGCTGGAGCTGGGCGGCGAACTGGGCGCTAAGCGCATGATCATGAGCGCCTGGACTAAAATCCGCGACGACCGCAATTTCCTGATCGATGTCTACGGTGAGACCTGTGATCTCGCCGCGCCCTATGGTCTGACAGTCGATCTGGAATTCCCGTCGTTCTCGCGCCTGCGCACGTTGGATGAGACGCTGGATATCGTGCGCGCAGCCGACCGGCCCAATGGCGGTATCCTGGTTGATACGCTCTACCTGCACCTCAGCCGCGTCGACATTGGCGAATTGCTGCATGTCCCCAGCGAGCTGCTGCACTTCCTGCATATCTCGGACTGCCTGCCCGGCATTGCCGACACCCGCGAAGGCATGATCCAGCTAGCCCGCGACGCGCGGCTGTACCCCGGCGAGGGCTGGATCGACTTCGCCGGTATCATCGAACGCATGCCGCCGATGGATTATTCCATCGAGCTGCCCAACCAGAGCCGCGTTGCCGAACTCGGCTACGAGGAACACGCGCGCCGCTGCCTCACTCACGCCAAACAGACATTCGGGGACGCCCAGTCGCAGCGCCGCCTGCCGGACCCCGCCGCCATTTCTGCACAAGAGGACCATCATGGCCAAAGAGCTTAACGAAGACGAGAAGCAGCTGGCAGCCGATATGATGGCGCGCGCCCGCGCCGCCATGGCTGAAATCGAAGACTGGAGCCAGAAGGATCTGGACCGCCTGTCGCAGGCCATCGCATGGTATGCCGGGAACGAGAAGACCTTCACCCGGCTGGCCCAGCAGGGCGTGGATGAAAGCGGCATTGGCGACCGCGAAGGCCGCCCTGCCAAACGCTTCAAGATCCACATGGTTCTACGCGACGTGCTACGCACGCCTTCGACCGGCGCAGTTGAAGTGGACGAAGCCAAGGGGCTGGTGAAATATGCCAAACCCGCCGGCGTTATTGCCTCACTGATCCCGATGACCAACCCGGCGATGACCCCGCCAGTGACCGGTGTGTCCTCCGTGAATGCGCGCAACGCGATCATCTTCTCCCCGCACCCGCGCACCGCGCAGACCACCTGGGAAATGACCGAGGTGATGCGCGCCGCCTGCCGCGCCGTGGGCGCGCCGGAAGACCTTTTTCAGGCGATCCGCAAACCCTCGATCCCTCTGACCCAGCACCTGATGGAGATCGCCGACCTGACGCTGGCCACCGGCGGCAAGCCAATGGTGAAAGCGGCCTATTCCAGCGGCAAGCCTGCTTACGGCGTTGGTGCCGGCAACTCCTCCATCGTGATTGATGAGACCGCGGATCTGGATATTGCGGCGGCTAACACCCGCACCTCCAAAACCTCGGACTTCGGCTCGGGCTGCTCGGCAGATGGCAATATCATCATCCAGAAGTCGGTCTATGCCGACATGGTGAAGGCGCTGGAGGCCGAAGGCGGCTATCTGTGTTCCGAAGAAGAAAAACAGATGCTGGAAGCGGCCATGTGGGACGAGAAGGGCAACCGAACCTTCCCGACCATCGCCTGCCGCCCGCAGCAGACCGCCAAGGTCGCCGGGTTCGAAATCCCCGAGGACCGCAAATTCCTGATGGTGGAAAATCAGGGCCAGATCGGGCCCGAGCATAAGTTCTGCAAAGAAAAACTCACCACCCTGATGGCGCTCTACCACTTCGAGACCTTCGATGACGCGCTCGATACCGTCAGCCAGATTTACGCCGTGGGCGGCAAGGGCCACTCCTGCGGCATCTACAGCCACAATGACGAAAATATCGACCGTCTGGCCCGCCTCGCGCCGGTCAGCCGCATGATGGTGCGCCAGCCGCAGTCCAAGGCCAATGCGGGCGCCTGGACCAATGGCATGCCGATGACCTCCAGCCTCGGTTGCGGCATCTGGGGCGGCAACATCACCAACGAGAACGTCACCATGAAACACATGATGAACTACACTTGGGTCAGCCGCCCGATTGCCGAGGATCGCCCCTCGGAAGAAGAGCTGTTTGGTGAGTTTTTCGGCACCGATGTGATCTGAGAGAGGAAGAGAACATGAGCACTGAGAAAACAGTCGCAGAACATATCGTCGACTTCCTTGAACGCCGCGAGGTCAAGCACGTCTTCGGCCTGTGTGGTCATACCAACATCGCGGTTCTTGCAGCCCTTGCCGAAAGCCCGATCGACTTTCTGACTGTGCGCCACGAGCAGATCGCCAGCCATGCGGCGGATGCCTATGCACGCGTCACCGGCAAGGCCTCCGTGGTGCTAAGCCACCTGTCACCGGGTCTGACCAACTGCGCCACCGGTGTCGCCAATGCGGCGCTGGACTGTATTCCGATGGTGGTGATCGCGGGCGATATCCCGACGCATTATTATGGCAAGCATCCCCATCAGGAGGTCAACCTGCACGCCGATGCGCAGCAGTATGAGATCTACCGCCCCTTCGTGAAACGCGCCTGGCGCGTGGACCGTGCCGAGCTGATGGCGGAAATCCTGGAGAAAGCCTTCCATCTGGCCGAAAGCGGCCAGCCGGGTCCGGTTCTGGTCAATGTGCCGATGGACATCTTCTCGGAAGTGATCTCCTCCGACAGCTTCGACCGTATCAAAAATAATACCCGCCAGCTGGTGAAGCCCTCCATCGACGATGAAACCGCCCGCGGCATCGTCAAACGCCTGGCCGAGGCGGAAAACCCCGTGGCCTATGTCGGCGGGGGCATCCTTTTGGCGCAGGCCTCGGAAGAGTTGGGCGAATTTGTCGAGCACATGGGCCTGCCGGTTGCGCATTCGCTGATGGGCAAGGGTGCCCTGCGCGATGACAACCCGCTGGTGATGGGCATGACCGGCTTCTGGGGCACCGAACTGGTGAACCAGTCCTGTCTCAATGCCGACTACATCTTCGCGGTGGGGACCCGCTTCAAAGAGGCCGACTGCTCCTCCTGGTATCCCGGCTACACTTTCAACATCGGCGGCAAGGACGACAAGACCAAGGTCATCCACATCGACATCGAGCCGTCCGAGATTGGGCGCAACTACCCGACCGAGGTTGGCGTGGTGGCAGACGCCAAGGCCGCGCTGCGGGTACTGACGCGCGTTGCCAAGGAGATGTATCCAGACGGGTTTGCCCGCACGGAGGTGAAGGCCAGGATTGCCGCCTTCCGCGAGACCTTCAAGGCGGGCAATTTCGAGATGCAGACCTCGGACGCTTTCCCGATGATGCCGGAACGTATCCTTGCCGACACCCGTGCAGCACTGCCGGAAGACGCGATCATTACGACGGACGTGGGCTGGAACAAGAACGGCGTCGGCCAGCAGTTCGATATCCTGACACCGGGGTCGATCCTGACGCCGGGTGGATTCGCCACCATGGGGTTCGGCCCGCCCGGTGCGATTGGTGCCAAGATGGCGGCCCCGGACCGGGTGGTGATTTCACTTGTGGGCGACGGCGGCTTTGGCCAGAACCCGGCGATGCTGGCCACGGCCGCCGAACGCGGTCTTGGCATCATCTGGCTGGTGATGAACAACAACGCCTTCGGCACCATCGCGGGCCTTCAGAAAGCCCACTATGGGCTGACCTATGGCACCACTTTCCCCGGCAAGGCGGGGGAGCCGGAGTACGGTCCCGACTATGCCCAGATTGCCCGTGCCTACGGTGTTGATGGGGTGAAGATCGCTGCGGCAGCGGAGTTGAAGCCAGCAATTGAAGCCGCAATTGCCAGCGGCAAGCCAACGGTGCTGGATGTGGCGATGATTAACAACCCGACGCCCACCACCGGGCATTGGAACATCCTCGACATCTATTCGCCCGACAAAGATGTGAGCCACGTTGCGACCTAAGATCACTATTGGAGCTGACGCAGCCAATCGTCAGCGATCGACCAAATTCAGATCTGCATCTATCTGCCGGTCTCCCTTTGGTCGATCGCAGTTCCAATCGGGAACCGCGCCAACACCTGCGCTCACCGGGTATGACCGATAACCCAGGTGGTGCCTCGCCTGAATTCTAGCAGGGTCCCCTGTTTGCCGGACCGCAGTCTATTGCAAACGAAATGAAAATTTTGCGGGGAACTCTATCCCGGTAAGGTCTTCAGCGCAACGAAGGCAAGTTGATGCTCGTAAGAGAAGTCGTCGAGCCACACTCGCGAAAATTCATGTTATCCGTAGAGTATGGTGAGCAGCCCCACTTGAGTGGTCCAAATTGAAAGTTAGTGCATGGTTGGCCTTTGGTCCATCGGGACGATGGCCTCTGGCGCAGGTGGGCGGTAGCCCAGAGCACTATGGGGTCGTTTGGTGTTGTAGTGTTTTCTCCAGCTTTCGATAATGATCTGGGCCTCTCGTAACGAATAGAAGATTTCACCGTTCAGCAATTCATCCCGCATTCGCCCATTGAAGCTCTCGCAGTATCCGTTCTCCCATGGCGATCCAGGCTCGATGTATGCGGCCTTGGCCCCGAC
>FREY01000027.1 GCA_900143635.1 Rhodobacteraceae bacterium Alg231-04 | reverse complement strand
GAYCACGGCCCAGATAGGCCATGACGGCCCGCGTTCCCGGGTTTGATATCATCGGTTCCGTCGCGCCACGGATCATGTCCAGCGACACGAAGATCAGCGCAAGCCCAATCAGAACTCGGCCAATCTGACGCGTGTTGCTTCCTTCGCCACGCAAAAAAACCGTGACGCCAATCAAAAGCAACAGCGGGATCAATATGGGCTGACGCGCCATCAACAGCTGCGTCACCACGGCTGATCCCACATCCGCGCCAAGCAGGATCGCCAGCCCGGTCGCCGTCGCCAGCCCGCCCTTGGAGATAAAATTGGATACCAGCACTGCGACCGCCGTGGCGCTTTGCAACAATACCGCTGCGCCCATTCCGGTACTCGCCGCTAGCAATCGGTTTTTGGCCGAATGCCGCAGCCAGATGCGCATAGGTGCTGCAAATCCCCGTTCCACTCCGGTCCGCACCAAACGCACAGCCCAGATCAACAGGGCCGCAGCACCCGCAATATGGATAATGATCGTAAGAATGGTTCTCTCCTTGCCAATTCGGCTATTGAAGCAAAAGATGAATTTGCCTTCAATTCAGCTCCAAAGTCGTACCGACAGGAATAATCTGGGCGACAGTTTCCAGAAATTCCGGCGTTCCACAGGCAAAGCGTAGCTTGTCGTTCAAATCAGTCTGCGCCCAATTCACCGTACACCCAATTCCGATCTGTTCTAATATCGGAATGGCTGCCATCAGGTCCCATGTGGACTCGCCTGCACCCAGGTAGCCATCAACCTGGCCTTGTGCGACCTCGATCAGAGATAAAGTGGCAGAACCGCAGGAGCGAAACGACATCTGCGCCTCTTCCATAACGAAACGTAGCGTATTGAGCCGCAAATCAACCGGAATAACCGGGTGAAAGCCGACACCACAGGCGGCCTGTTCCGCTTTCATGCCGCTACGCTGCTCCATGACCGCACCATTCAATGTGCTTGCGAAACCATCTCCTCCGACCAGCGTTTGCGCACGAACCGGGACGTGAATGACACCAAAAACCGGGCGTCCACCGGCATATAGTCCGATTGATACGGCCCATTGATCCCCGCCGCGAACGAAATTGAATGTCCCGTCGATGGGGTCAACCACCCAAGTCCGCCCTGACCGGCCCTGTTGAGACGCGCCTTCCTCTCCGAACACACCGTCATCCGGAAAGGCAGCAAGGAGAGCACGGGTGACAAAGGCCTCGACCTCCTGGTCTGCAACCGTGACAAGATCAAGGTGCCCCTTGGCTTCAACCGGAAGAGTGCTGAGCTTTTGAAAATGGGACAAGGCCAGATTGCCGGCGTTGCATGCGATGGCCTCAATGGTTTTTGCGCAGTTTGGTGTTACGGCTGGGGTCACAGTGAGACATACCTTTTATGATTGGTCAGTGTATTGGGCCCATCAAGGCGTAAGATGTGATAGGCGTAAGGTTCTGAAATGCTTCCAGGCTCCGGTGCCGCCGGCCTGAGGTCTAGCGCATGCTGAAAGGATGGCCCGCCTCCGACCTGGCAAAATGCACCAAACCAAATTCCTTGAAACGGCCTATGGATGTGGCCGGCCAAGATAATCAATGGTGTGTCACAGGCAGCTACGATGCGTGCGAGCGGCTTTTTCCCGTCTCTCAAGGTCATGTCATCAAGTGCAGTAACACCTGATGGGAACGGCGGGTGGTGCATGGCAATGATTGTCGGCCCGGAATGAAGTTCTGCGAGTCTGCTCTCTAACCAGTCAAGCTGGCCGGGATCGAGTGCGCCGTAACCCTTACCGTTCACAAGGGTGTCGAGAGCTAGGATGCGCAGATCGCCAACGCGCGCCTCATAATTCAGATATGGGCCTGCTTTGAAGGGGACAGTTGTTTGAAACGCGACACGCAATCCCTCGCGGTTGTCGTGATTACCCGGGACGACAAAAATCGGAATGCGTAGTGGGGCAAGGATCTCTCTTAACAGCTCGTAATCCTCGGTGGATCCTCCGTCTGCCAGATCGCCCGTGAATATCACAGCGTCGAATGCGGGCTGGTGCAACGCGATATCGGAGACGACCTTGCGGGCCGCATCTGCCGCATCCATGCGCACCAGAGATGTCTCGGGAGCCTGGGCAAAGACGTGGAAATCTGAGATATGTGCGATTAGCATTTGGTGCTCCGAAGCGATTACTTGATGCCGGCCCGCATGAAGTTGGCCACGAATTGACGTTGGAAGATGATAAAGGCAATGATCAGAGGTGCAGTGGTCATCAAGGTCGCGGCATTGACGAGCGACCATTCCACACCGCTCTCGACCGTTGCAAACACACTCAGGCCGACTGTGACAGGGCGCACCTCAGGAGAGTTGGTCACAATCAATGGCCACAGGAAGTTGTTCCAGTGAAAGCTGATCGAAACCAGCGCGTAGGCCAGATAGATGGGCTTTGCCAACGGCACGTAGATGTTCCAAAGGACGCGCCATGCTCCGGCACCCTCGATTTGCGCAGCTTCATCCAAGGAAACCGGAACGGTCATGAATGTTTGCCGCAACAGGAATATGCCAAAGGCAGAAGTCAGGTAAGGCAGCGAAATACCAAGGATTGTGTCAATCATGCCGATCCTGGACAAAGTCAGATAATTTTCGACGATAAGTATCTCAGGCGACACCAGAAGCTGGACCATGATCAGCGCGAATAGAATACCTGACCACCGGAACCGATAGCGCACAAAAGCATAAGCCACGAGGGTGCATAGCACGAGGTTTGCGATCAGGACGATGGTGATCAGGATCAAAGTATTCAGGAAATACAGTGCAAAGGGCGCGGCCCTCCATGCTTCGAAAAAGTTCTCCAGTGTCAGCGGTGCATTCAAGACAAAATTGGCTGAGTAGATTTCATCATGAAAAGCTGTCCAGACCGAATAGAGGAAGGGTAGTCCCCAGACTGCTGCAAGAAGCAGGCCGAGGGTTGACCACAGAATTTTGTTCATACCTTTTTTCATTGGTAATGCGCCTTTCGATTAAGCACCCAGAACTGGACGGCGGCAAGAACCCCCAAAAGGCAGACCATCAAGACGGTCAGCGTCGCGCCATAGGCAAAGTCACGTTGGGAGAAGGTGACCTCGTAGATGTAGTAAAGCAGCAAGGCGCTGGAATTGTTCGGACCGCCCCGCGTCATGACGATGACATGATCCACCAGCCGGAAGGCGTTGATTAGCGCGTTTACCGCAACAAAGATGGTGGTCGGGCGCAAGAGTGGCAGCACGATATTGAAGAAAATGCGCGTGGCACTTGCCCCTTCGAGCCTCGCCGCATCTTTAAGGTTCTCCGGCACGGCTTGCAGGGCAGCCAGATAGAAAATCATAAAGAGCCCGGCCTCTTTCCAGACGGCGACGAACATCATGGAAACAAGAGATGTTTCTGTACTTCCCAAAAAGTTAATCGGCGGCAGGCCAAACACACCGAGGATCTGCGAAGCAAGGCCAATGCCCGGCGCATAGAAGAACAGCCAGATATTGGCGACCGCGATCATCGGCAACATCGTGGGCATGAAGAAGGAAAGACGCATCAGTGAGGTCCCTGGCAACCTGGCATTAACCAAGAGGGCCATACCGATCGCCAATCCTATGGCCAACGGGATCGTTCCTAAGGCATATAAGGTACTATTGAGCATGATCTGTGCAAGGCGGTCATCCTCTAGCAGGGTCTGGTAGTTCTCAACACCGACGAACTTCGATGGGCGTCGAGAGCTGGCATTGTTCCAGAATGAATTCAACAAGGCCCGCAATGCCGGATAGTGCGTAAAAGCGACCAATAGCAGGCATGGGACGAACAGTAAAACCATCGCCAATCCAAAAGGTAACCGCTTATTCATGTCCTACTGCCTCTATCTGTACTCAAGAAAAATTGCCCCACGCGAGGGAGGAAGAACGCGTGGGGCTTAGGGTGACTAACGCGTTATTTGTACTCGCCCAAAACAGCGTCGGCACCTTCTTGTGCAGCTCTCAGAGCTTCGGCTGGTTCTGCATTTCCTGTCACAACACTTTCAATTGCATCCACAAGATGTTGCGTAACTTTCGCCCGCTGGAAGGTCGCAAACTCACGCTCTGCGTATTGCAACTGATCCAGGGCAACCAAGGCTTGCGGAAGACGTTCGGAGTAAGCCTTCATCTCCGGTGTTTCCCATGCATCGGCACGCGGTGCGACATAGCCTGTCGCGATGCTCCATATTGCTGCATTCTCGGGTGAAGTCATGAATTTGATGAAATCCAGCGCCGCTTCACGCTCCTCGTCTGTTGTATCCGAGAAAATGTAGAAGTTGCCGCCACCGATCGGTGCACCGGGTCCATCACCGCCCGGGAGAAAACCAACGCCCCAATCAAAGGTTGCATTCTCCTCGACAAAGGAAAGGTTACCCGTTGATGTCCACATAGAGGCGGTTTGACCTTCAAGGAAAGCCTTGGGTGTGTCCCCCCAGGAGATGCCACCCGGCGCCATCACGCCTTGCTCTGACAGCTCCAAAAGGAACTCCAGAGATGCTATGGTCGCAGGAGTGTCGATGCGGGCCTCGACCCCTGTTTGGGTGGTCAGGACGTCGCCCTTCGACACAACCAGACCACCAAAGAGCCACGCACCACCCAACCCTAAAGTCGGGATGCGCGTACCCCATTGGCTGACGTTGCCATTGCTGTCCTTGACCGTCAGTGCCTTGCCCATTTCGATCATCTCATCCCAAGTTGTGGGAGGTGCTTCTGGGTCAAGCCCGGCCGCGCGGAACGCGTCCTTGTTGTAGTAGTAAACCGGTGTAGAGCGCTGGAACGGGATGGCGTAGGTCTTGCCCTCGAACTCGGCGTCTTTCATGAAGCCATCGTAAAAGCCGTCGATCCATTCCTGATCCTCCGGTGTGTGCGCAATATCCGAGATTGGCACGACGACGTCTTCTTCGATCAAGGTAAACAGGTCGATAGACAGCAAAACGGCGACCTGTGGCGGCTGCCCAGCGTTCGCGGCCGTTAATGCCTTCGTGGTCGTCTCTTCGTAGTTTCCCGCGTAGACAGCCTCTACAGTGTGCTGGGGATTTAGTGCCGCCCATGTATCCGTGAGCGCCTGAATTGTATCCACTGCTGGCGCATTCACACCGACCGGAAAGTAGAACTCTAGGTCCGCTGCAGAAAGGCTAGTGGCATGTACCCCCATTACGGCTGCAGCGCAGCAAGAGGTTAGAAATCTTGTCGAAGTCTTCATTTTGGGTCTCCTCCCAGATTGTAAAGATGCGTTGTATTTTATTATTTATTTTCAACTACTTGAAATTCGTCGACCGGTTTCTCTGGAAAACAAGTGTGCTTGCTCATTTCCCCAACCCACTACGATCTCTCCGCCTGGAATTGGTGCGTCGGGCCCATGATGGGCAAGGATGAAGGCAGCGCCAGTTTGCGTCCTTAGATGCACCAGAAAAACACTCCCCTCATATTCGACACTGGCGACTGTACACCTGGCCGAAAAGTCAGCGTTGTCACCAAGGATGTGCATTATTTCGGGGCGCACGCCGATTAGCAGATCGGCCTGCTCTGCACTGACACGTGACGCGACCCAATCGGGCAGTACCACATCCTTGGCAGCCAGCAAGTTCATTGGCGGCGTCCCAATGAAACTGGCGGTGAACGTATTGGCAGGGCGATCATATAGATCCTTTGGTGTCCCAATCTGTGCGACCTGCCCTTTGTTCATCAGGACGACCGTGTCAGACATCGACAACGCCTCGCTTTGGTCATGAGTGACGTAAAGCACCGTGATGCCGAGCTGTTTGTTGAGTGCTCGGATTTCACTGCGGATTTCGACCCGCAGCTTTGCATCCAGATTGGAAAGGGGCTCGTCCATCAGGACAATTGGACGTTCAGAAACCAGAACGCGTGCCAACGCCACCCTTTGCTGCTGACCACCCGACAATTGCGCGGGTTTGCGATCAAGCAGCGGGCTCAAGGCCATCAATTCTGCCACGCGTTTGAGTGAAGCCTGCTGCGTTGCCTTTGCAACCTTACGCACCTTCAGACCATAGGTGATATTCTCGGCGACGCTCATATGCGGGAAAAGCGCATAGTTCTGAAACACCATTCCAATATTTCGATCCGAGGCAGCTTTGCCTGTCACTTCTTGACCATCGAGCAGAATTTGACCCGCCGTGACGCTCTCCAGTCCAGAAATAAGTTTCAATGCAGTGCTCTTTCCGCATCCTGACGGACCAAGCAGTGTCAAAAATCCACCGGCGTGGATATCAAAATCAACCCCTTTCAGCACGTCTACTGCACCCCAACTTTTGCGTAGGTTGCGAACTTCAAGTGAAATGCCCGGCGCACTCATGCCAGCACCAGTTCAAGCTTAGATTTACGCAACACATCAAGGTCGTGCTTGCTTGCTTCGCGGTTAGTAATGACACCTGATATCTGGGAAAATGTCGCGGTTCGCATAAAGGCGCTAGGTTTGAATTTGCTGTTGTCTGCGATGACGAACTTTGTCCGCGACGTTGCCAAGACTTCCTTTTGGACCTGACTGTAGGCTTCGTTTGCGACGCTGATGGAGCGGGCTTTCAAATCGATCGCGCTGCAACAGATAAACGCAACATCAAAGGACAAAGTCCTCAACGCCTCGATTGCCAAAGTACCGGCGAACGAGTCGTTGATCGGCTCGTAACTGCCTCCCACAAGGTAGAAGTCCCTCAGACCATGTGATTGCAGTTTTCGCGCTATGCCCAGCGAGGTCGTGACATAAGTGCATTTGGGCTTTCGGATCGCCTCGACGGCAACAGCATGTGCCGTAGTTCCAGCATCCAAAAATACAACCTCATCGCCCTCCAGAAGATTAATCGCGGCCAAGCCGATCCGGCGCTTTTCTTCCGCACCGACCGATTTACGCTGGTCATTGGGCAGGTCCCCAATAACACTGGCTTTTCGCATTACACCCCCATGGGTGCGGGCGACACGACCCTCCTCATCCAGCGCCTGCAAGTCTCGACGCATTGTCGCATTTGATACACCAAAATGATCGCAGAGCTCTCGAAGAGTCATTGCCCCCTTGGACGCCACCAAGTCAGCGACTTTCCCGCGTCTTACAGCGGCCAATTCGAAATTGTCTGACATGTTCATGCTTGAGCCTTCGCTTCTTGTCCAATTCGTAGTTCGTCACAAGCAATCTCAATCGCTCTTAAACGCTCGTAAGCGATCACATACGCTCTGTCAAATATTTTTTCCGCCCCGCGCACATGGGCATTGGCAATGAGAAAACTGCGCCAAATACTCGGTCGGTTTGCATCGTCGGGCTGCTGCTCCGTCTGCAGTGATCAAGGATGAGATCACGCCACACATGGCCCTGTCCTACCGGAAGCCGAACGGACGGTATGTGTATCACGATTGGGAAGGCAACCAAGGAGACCTGACATGATCCCTGTCGATGCCAAGTTTGTCACCGCGACTCAGGCAATAGATTCGTCCCGTTGGCCCTTTGGCCGGAACAAGTTCTATCAGATGGTGAAAGAGAATCTGATCACCCCGCGAGTTCCCTATCAAGGCGCGCGTCCGGTGTATTCTGTGAGGGAGATTGACGCCCTTTTTTCGGGGGCCAGCGAATTGCAAAGTGGGGGCCAAAGTGGGGGCCAAAAGTTCCCAACTCGGGAAAAATGCAAATAAATCAAAGGATGTTTGGTGCGGTCGAGAAGACTCGAACTTCCACGGGTGTTACCCCACAGCGACCTCAACGCTGCGCGTCTACCAATTCCGCCACGACCGCACTGTCTAGGCTTGGTAGGGCGCCGTATAGACGAGGGTGCGGGGCTTGTGAAGAGACAAAACGCACCCGGGATGCAATTTGCTGACACCGGAGCTAAGGGCAGATAATCAGGCGGCTGAACATCAAAACTAGAGGGCGAACGACGGGTGCCTTTTTTGCGATGAACCCTAACCGTCAAGATATCACTTGCAGAAGCAACCAGCCCCTGATCAACGACTGACATTCGGTTTTTATCACATCCTTGCCAATGACTTGCCGGGTGTCGTCCTGACAAGCAACCAGCATAGGTCGCGGCCTAAACCGAACCCGCCCTTGGCGCCAGACGGTAAGGCCCTGCGCGCTTTTTCCATCCGAACACACAGGATCACAGGCGCAGCCTCCGCGTCTGGGCTTGGCGGCAAAAGAAAAGGAGGCGGACACAAGGCCCGCCTCCCCTTTTTAACATCAACAAGTGTCGGCTCAGTTAGAGGAGCCGAACACCGGAAGCGCCGAAGCTGTGCCAGAGGCCGGGACCGGCTGCACCAGCGGTGCGCTCAGGCCAGCGGAGGCCGCTTTGATCAGCGCGACACGCTCGGGCTGACCCGGCGCAAAGACCGGCTCTGCGCCTGTTTCAATGGCCTGAACTGCAACCCCGAACCAGTCCTGAGCGCCCGTGACGGATTTACCCGCACCAAAGCCCTGCGCCAGATGATGGCCGACCAATTCGCCGTAAGGGCGCTGGCTGGTGCCTGCCATCAGCAGAGCCGCACCCAATGCGACATCCATATTGTCACGGCGATAGCCGGAGAACAGACAGATCGCGGCGGTATTGGTCAGCTGTTCCAGCGACATATTGGACTGCAGGACAAATTTCTGCACGTCAGCCAGAACCGCAGTGCTGCCCTTTGTGCTCAAACTGGCAAGGAAGGGCTGAACGGCCGGACCAAAACCATCGCACTGGCTGTCGACCTGAGCCTGGGTGACCCCTTGCAGTTTGGCCACGCGGGCCTCACCTTCGTTGATCGCATAAGACCGCGCCAGGCAGAATTGCTCACCCAGTGCCAGTTCCGGATCTGTCATACTGGCAACCGTGACATAGCCGCCGTTTGAACTGGTCAGCAGGCTCACTTTGCTGCAGTAGCTTGCCAGAGACGGGGCCGGAGCAGAAGCGGCAGGGGCCGCAAACAGCTGGATGCCGCCCAATGGCTCTGCTGTGGGCGCTGGGGCCGGGGCGGGCGCTGGTGCCGCCGCCAGAACCGTACCACCCTGCTGTGGCGCCGGGGCCGGAGCGGGGGCCGGGGCTGCGGCCTGCACTGTGTTGTTCTCGTTCATCCGGCAGGTGCCCTGATGACAGGAGAAATTGGCCATGGTGACGTCACGGGCCTGGAAATCATTGCGGCTGTAGCCCTGCGGGGTGGAGGCAAAGACCATCACCGCACAATGGGACGCGCCACACCAAAAGGAACTGCCGGAAACCGAGGTATCGATCAGATAGTCATTCTTGCCGTCACCGTTGATGTCGGCGAGACGCATGAAGCCCGACCGCTGCATCAGCTGTTCTGCCGAGGGTTCGGTGCTCGAAGCGATCTCATCGATGGCTTGGCTCACTTCGACGGGCACGCCGCCATAGCCATACCCACCAGATGCGCTGCGCACGCCTGCGGCTTCATCCCGCCAGGTCCGCAGCAAGCCGCGGGTGCCGTCAGGGCCCTGCATCGCCTTGATCACCTGCGGGCCGCCAATTTGGGCGCGGGCATAAGAGGACACCAGGAAATCACGTTCATAGGCGGTCAGCTGACCGGAAGACGGAAAACCGAGATAGGCCTGATACTGCGCGATCGCAGTGCGCGACTTGCGCCCCATCACCCCGTCTGGGGTGCCCGCCGGGAAGCCAAAGTAATTCAAGGAAGACTGGGTTTCGCGGTTCTGCTGACGCTGTGCCGAATAGGCGGTGGAATTGGAGGTGGTGCGCCGCTTGTTCTTGCCCGCCTCGTTCACGATGACACCGCCCAGGATGCCGCCCACAAGCGCAGCACCAAGATCACTCGCCGCGGCCGGACCAACCGGCGCCGACAACGCCAGTGCTGCCACCAGCGCAAGTTTGATAGTTTTGGATTTCATTATCTTGATCCCCTCAATCCGTTTTCCCAATGGTCTCACCCAGCGACAATCTATTGCTGAGATTTCTCTTATTCACACCAAGCAAGATCGGAATTGGTTTATGCAAGGTGAAAACATGTGGTAAAATCCCCTGAATACTGCACCCATTTCGCCTCAACAGCAATCAAAAGCGTGCCTTGACCAAGGCCCGCCAACTGGTGTTCGCAGGGGTTTGCGGCCATCCGCTGACTCAATTGCCACCAATCAAAGGCAGCGTTGCCGCCGCCCCCGAGGCCGGCACTGGCTGCACCAGAGCACCGCCGCCCAAAGCCGCGGATGCGGCCTTGATCAAGGCTGTGCGTTCGGGCTGGCCCGGCGCAAAGGCAGGCTCTGCCCCGGCTTCAAGCGCGCTGACGGCAACGGTGTACCAATCCTGACCATGCGGCACGGATTGTGTCGTGCCAAGCCCCTGGAGCAGATGGTGACCAACCAGTTCCGCATAGGGCCGCCGCCCCGCCCCGGCGAGGATCAAGGCCGCGCTGAGCGCTACATCCATCCGGTCACGCCGGTAGCCGGAGAAGAGGCAGACCGCGGCGGTGTTCCTTAGCTTGTCCAGAGACATGCCCGATTGCAGCACCAAGTTTTGCGTATCCGCCAGAACCGGGCCGCTGCCCTCCAGCGGCAGCCGGGCGCGATAGGGCTCCAAGGCCGGACCAAAGGCATCGCACTGGTCGTCCGCCTGCGACTGGCTGACCCCCTGAACTGTGCCCATCCGTTTCTCTCCGTCGTTGATCGCATAAGAGCGCGCCAGGCAGAACTGCTCTCCCAGCGCCTGCCCCGGATCGCTCAAATTGGCCAAGGTGGTGTAGCCGCCCGACGTACTAGTCACTAGGCTCACCCGGCTGCAATAGCTCGCCAATGACGGCGCACTGCTGGTTTCGCCGGGCGCATCGAATAATTGCACCCCGGCCAAGGGCAGCGCCGAGGACGCCGTATTAACCGGTGCAGAAGGGGCTGCGGCCATCGTGCCGCCAGCAGCCTCTTGCTGCCAGCTGCGCAACAGGCTGCGGCTGCCCGCCGCGCTTTGGGTGGCCTGCGCCACCTGCGCACCGCCGAGCTGTGCGCGCGCATAAGAGGTGGTGAGGAAATCGCGCTCATATTGGGTCAGCTGACCGGTCGCCGCATAACCCATATAAGACTGATACTGCGAAATCGCCGCGCGGGTGCGCCGCCCGCTGATCCCATCGGCACTGCCGGCCGGAAAGTCAAAGTAGTTGAGCGCGGTCTGCGTCTCGCGGGTTTGCTGGCGGGCGGCGGAATAGGCAACCGACCCGCCCTGCGGCACCGCTGCCGTGCTCGGCGCCGGGGCCGACGCCGCCTTGCGCTGTTTATTCTTGTGAACCTCATTGACCACCACGCCGCCAATGACAGCCCCCAGCAAGGCTGCGCCCAGTTCATCCGAGGCCGCAGGTGCCGCAAGTGAGGAAGCCGCCACACTGGCGGCGAGAAAGGTTCTGAGGGATTTTGTAATCACGGTGCAGGCCCCTTATAGATGCCGACAGATGCCAGCGGGAATCGCCCCGGCGCATAGCGCTGCAATCAGGCCACGGCATCGCAGCCCCGGCCTGCGGGGCATCTGAGATGCAAACTAGAGCGGAAAACACAATGGTCGAATGGATCACCTCTGACGGTTACGTGAACTACGACGATGCGGTTGCATTCATGGAGGCACGCGCCGCCGCAATCGCCGCTGGCGAGGCCGAGGAATGCATCTGGCTGGTAGAACACCCGCCGCTTTATACTGCCGGCACTTCGGCCAAGGTCGAAGACCTGACAGACCCCGACCGCTTTCCGGTTCATCCCAGCAAACGGGGCGGGCAATATACCTACCACGGCCCCGGACAGCGGGTGGTCTATGTGATGTTGAATGTGGGCGAACGCGGCCATGACGTGCGCCGATTTGTGCAGCAGATGGAACGCTGGGTGATCCTGGCACTGGAACAGTTCAACGTCACCGGCCATATCCGCTGCGGCCGCGTTGGCGTCTGGGTTGAACGCCCCGACAAGCCACTGACCGCCAGCGGCGCCACCGCCGAGGACAAGATCGCCGCCATTGGCATCCGTCTGCGCAAATGGGTCAGCTTCCACGGGATCTCGATCAACGTGGAGCCGGATCTGGAGCATTTCAGCGGCATCGTGCCCTGCGGCATCACCGAACATGGGGTCACCAGTCTGGTCGACCTCGGCCTGCCGGTGGCCATGGCAGATGTGGATGTTGCACTGAAACGCAGTTTTGCGCTGGCCTTTGAGGAAGACGACACCGCCGTCTAATCCAGCTCTGACAGCGCAGAGAAGACCAGCTCGGGGCGGGAATGGATCAGCAGCGCGCCAGTGCCCCGGCACAAGCGCACCTGCACATTACGCCGTCCCGACATCGCTTCCTGCACATACCCCGGTGGCGTCACCGGATCTTCATCGCCGTGAAGATAGACCACCGGTGCCGAACTGCCGCCGATGAACCGCCCCCAGTCGCGCACCAGCCAATAAAGATCCGCCGTCAGCCCGCCAACGCCGGGAGACAGCATACGTTGTCGGCTGCGCAGAAACAGCGCCGCCAACCCCTGCTCTTTCAGCAGGTTCCAGTCCTGCCCGCCGACCAGAAGCCGGGCTTCCATTTCTACCCTGTCGCCGCGCAACAGATAGGGCTGTACCCGGTATTTAACCATCACCGGCAATAAGGACGGGAGATTGCGGGCAATGGCGCGAAACAGCCACTGTCGGCCCGGCAGAGGGTATCGTTTGGCCAGATTGTCCACCGGGGCCACCCCGCCAACAATGACTGCACCGGCAACCCGGTTGCGCAGCCGACAGGCCACCACATGCGCATAAGTGCCGCCGTTCCGATGCCCCAACAGGATCGGCCGCTGCAGGTTTTCCTGCGCAATCAACGCCGCCACCTGATCCGTCAGAACATCTATGGCCTCTTCCGGTCCCGACAGAGGTTCTGAGCGGCCATAGCCGGCGCGCAGCGGCGCATAGACCCTGTAGCCGCGCTGGCGAAATTCCGGGTGCAGCCATTGGGCCCCGGTCGAACCTTCCATGATACCGTGAAAATAGATGACAGGCTGACCGGTGCTGGCGCCGAACCGCAGGTATTCCATCTGCGGCAGCCCCGGAACCCGCAGCACGCCAGTCGGTGCATCCACGCGCCCCTGCTTGATCGACCGATCATGCTGCGCTTCGGCGATCAGATAGGCAAACAGCCGCAGCATCTCGGCCTGGCCCGGCGCGCCGGTCTTGGCCAGAATGCCCTGCACCTGCTGTCGCAGCCCCGCCTCACCCAGGCCGCAGGCGGCGGCGATATCCGCAAGCGATTCTCCCCACATCATGCCGCGCAACAGGCCCAGCTCCGGATCACCAAGGCCAAAGGTGGCGCCGATCAATGCACCAGCCCCCGTATCCCAATGGAAATCCAAGGCCTCGATCATAAGCCAGCGCCGCGCCTGTCGCCCGGCATCCGCGCCCACACAGCGACACAGATACCGCCGACCCGGATCCTCCGACTGCAGCACCAAAGGCTCCACCCCCAGAACGCAGCCGGGCTTTAGCCGTGCGACCTTGTCCTTCAGACGTGCCAGTGCCGCCGGCGCCAAACGCAACTCCGTCAACGATGGTGCCGCGCCCATCGCCTGTTCGGCCAACCGGCTGGAGCGCACAACCTTTCCGGTCGGACTGATCAGAAACCAGATACCGCCGCCGCGCCCGGCAAAGGCTTCCGGTCCGGGGCGCCCGGCACGGACCCATTGCTGTTCCAGAATATCCGTCGCGCGGGTGAAATGCGACTGCAGCCCCGGATCAGTGCGCAAGGTCATCGCCACATCACCGCGCACCCCGAGATCAAGACCGCCCGCCGCAGGTCCATCACCGACAAGGGCTCCGTCACCGACGCAGAGGAAACGGTCACACAGCTGGGGTTGAAGCATCGTCTCGTAGATTGCGGCGATAACCTGCTCGCGAGACACCGCATTGGCCTTGAGCAAATAACTCATACCCAGACCCTCCACCGCGCGGCCGGAGCCTGCAGCAATCGGATCGGCGTTGTTGCAGAACTCCCTCTTGATGCCTGACTACCCCTTTCCCCTCTGAACTTAGGCGACACGGACGATCTCGGCGACGCCGAGTGCATTGAAGCGGTTGATGAGGGCGATGCGGATATGGATTTCGGCGGTTTGGCGGTCAGGGTCTCTTGCAGAAATGCGCTCGCCGAAAGCTTTCAAACAACGCATCTTTGCCTCAACCCGGCTCCGGGCGTGGTATCCCGTCCAGCGTTTCCAGAAGGCTCGGCCGTAGTGCCGGGTGGCGCGCAAGGTTTCGTTTCTGACCTGTGCCGCCGGGCAGTTCTCTTTCCACGGCCGACCATTC
>FREY01000028.1 GCA_900143635.1 Rhodobacteraceae bacterium Alg231-04 | reverse complement strand
GCATTCATGCCGAACCGCTCTTCCGATCTGTACGCAATCGCCACCAGTTAAATAGCTTGCAAAAGACGTGGCCTTATGGTTACAGTATGCCCATCGCAGTTCGCTACACGCAGGACGCTTTTTCACGTTCTGGTTGGTTGTGGCCTGTTGATGCTAAAGGTGAGCCGCTTAAAGCTACCAGTTATATGGCTGTTGGTTTCTATGTGGCTAAATACGTTAACAAAAAGTCAGATATGGACCTTGCTGCTAAAGGTCTAGGAGCTAAAGAATGGAACAACTCACTAAAAACCAAGCTGTCGCTACTTCCCAAGAAGCTGTTCAGAATCAGAATGAGCCGCAACTTCGGGATGAAAATGCTCACAATGACAAATCTGTCCACGGAGTGCTTAATCCAACTTACCAAGCTGGGTTACGACGCGACGCCGTTCAACCAGATATTGAAGCAGAACGCAAAAAGAGAGATGAGATTGAGGCTGGGAAAAGTTACTGTAGCCGACGTTTTGGCGGCGCAACCTGTGACGACAAATCTGCTCAAATTTATGCGCGCTTCGATAAAAATGATTGGCGTATCCAACCTGCAGAGTTTTATCGCTTCCATGACGCAGAAGTTAACACTTTCGGATATTTCTGATGAGTCGAAAAATTATCTTGATAAAGCAGGAATTACTACTGCTTGTTTACGAATTAAATCGAAGTGGACTGCTGGCGGAAAATGAGAAAATTCGACCTATCCTTGCGCAGCTCGAGAAGCTCTTACTTTGCGACCTTTCGCCATCAACTAACGATTCTGTCAAAAACTGACGCGTTGGATGAGGAGAAGTGGCTTAATATGCTTGGCACGTTCGTCAAGGACTGGTTTAGATATGAGTCACATTTTGTTCATGGTAGAGATTCTCTTGTTGACATTTTAAAAGAGCGTGGATTACTATCTGAGTCCGATGCTGTTCAACCACTAATAGGTAAGAAATCATGAGTCAAGTTACTGAACAATCCGTACGTTTCCAGACCGCTTTGGCCTCTATTAAGCTCATTCAGGCTTCTGCCGTTTTGGATTTAACCGAAGATGATTTCGATTTTCTGACGAGTAACAAAGTTTGGATTGCTACTGACCGCTCTCGTGCTCGTCGCTGCGTTGAGGCTTGCGTTTATGGTACGCTGGACTTTGTAGGATACCCTCGCTTTCCTGCTCCTGTTGAGTTTATTGCTGCCGTCATTGCTTATTATGTTCATCCCGTCAACATTCAAACGGCCTGTCTCATCATGGAAGGCGCTGAATTTACGGAAAACATTATTAATGGCGTCGAGCGTCCGGTTAAAGCCGCTGAATTGTTCGCGTTTACCTTGCGTGTACGCGCAGGAAACACTGACGTTCTTACTGACGCAGAAGAAAACGTGCGTCAAAAATTACGTGCAGAAGGAGTGATGTAATGTCTAAAGGTAAAAAACGTTCTGGCGCTCGCCCTGGTCGTCCGCAGCCGTTGCGAGGTACTAAAGGCAAGCGTAAAGGCGCTCGTCTTTGGTATGTAGGTGGTCAACAATTTTAATTGCAGGGGCTTCGGCCCCTTACTTGAGGATAAATTATGTCTAATATTCAAACTGGCGCCGAGCGTATGCCGCATGACCTTTCCCATCTTGGCTTCCTTGCTGGTCAGATTGGTCGTCTTATTACCATTTCAACTACTCCGGTTATCGCTGGCGACTCCTTCGAGATGGACGCCGTTGGCGCTCTCCGTCTTTCTCCATTGCGTCGTGGCCTTGCTATTGACTCTACTGTAGACATTTTTACTTTTTATGTCCCTCATCGTCACGTTTATGGTGAACAGTGGATTAAGTTCATGAAGGATGGTGTTAATGCCACTCCTCTCCCGACTGTTAACACTACTGGTTATATTGACCATGCCGCTTTTCTTGGCACGATTAACCCTGATACCAATAAAATCCCTAAGCATTTGTTTCAGGGTTATTTGAATATCTATAACAACTATTTTAAAGCGCCGTGGATGCCTGACCGTACCGAGGCTAACCCTAATGAGCTTAATCAAGATGATGCTCGTTATGGTTTCCGTTGCTGCCATCTCAAAAACATTTGGACTGCTCCGCTTCCTCCTGAGACTGAGCTTTCTCGCCAAATGACGACTTCTACCACATCTATTGACATTATGGGTCTGCAAGCTGCTTATGCTAATTTGCATACTGACCAAGAACGTGATTACTTCATGCAGCGTTACCATGATGTTATTTCTTCATTTGGAGGTAAAACCTCTTATGACGCTGACAACCGTCCTTTACTTGTCATGCGCTCTAATCTCTGGGCATCTGGCTATGATGTTGATGGAACTGACCAAACGTCGTTAGGCCAGTTTTCTGGTCGTGTTCAACAGACCTATAAACATTCTGTGCCGCGTTTCTTTGTTCCTGAGCATGGCACTATGTTTACTCTTGCGCTTGTTCGTTTTCCGCCTACTGCGACTAAAGAGATTCAGTACCTTAACGCTAAAGGTGCTTTGACTTATACCGATATTGCTGGCGACCCTGTTTTGTATGGCAACTTGCCGCCGCGTGAAATTTCTATGAAGGATGTTTTCCGTTCTGGTGATTCGTCTAAGAAGTTTAAGATTGCTGAGGGTCAGTGGTATCGTTATGCGCCTTCGTATGTTTCTCCTGCTTATCACCTTCTTGAAGGCTTCCCATTCATTCAGGAACCGCCTTCTGGTGATTTGCAAGAACGCGTACTTATTCGCCACCATGATTATGACCAGTGTTTCCAGTCCGTTCAGTTGTTGCAGTGGAATAGTCAGGTTAAATTTAATGTGACCGTTTATCGCAATCTGCCGACCACTCGCGATTCAATCATGACTTCGTGATAAAAGATTGAGTGTGAGGTTATAACGCCGAAGCGGTAAAAATTTTAATTTTTGCCGCTGAGGGGTTGACCAAGCGAAGCGCGGTAGGTTTTCTGCTTAGGAGTTTAATCATGTTTCAGACTTTTATTTCTCGCCATAATTCAAACTTTTTTTCTGATAAGCTGGTTCTCACTTCTGTTACTCCAGCTTCTTCGGCACCTGTTTTACAGACACCTAAAGCTACATCGTCAACGTTATATTTTGATAGTTTGACGGTTAATGCTGGTAATGGTGGTTTTCTTCATTGCATTCAGATGGATACATCTGTCAACGCCGCTAATCAGGTTGTTTCTGTTGGTGCTGATATTGCTTTTGATGCCGACCCTAAATTTTTTGCCTGTTTGGTTCGCTTTGAGTCTTCTTCGGTTCCGACTACCCTCCCGACTGCCTATGATGTTTATCCTTTGGATGGTCGCCATGATGGTGGTTATTATACCGTCAAGGACTGTGTGACTATTGACGTCCTTCCCCGTACGCCGGGCAATAATGTTTATGTTGGTTTCATGGTTTGGTCTAACTTTACCGCTACTAAATGCCGCGGATTGGTTTCGCTGAATCAGGTTATTAAAGAGATTATTTGTCTCCAGCCACTTAAGTGAGGTGATTTATGTTTGGTGCTATTGCTGGCGGTATTGCTTCTGCTCTTGCTGGTGGCGCCATGTCTAAATTGTTTGGAGGCGGTCAAAAAGCCGCCTCCGGTGGCATTCAAGGTGATGTGCTTGCTACCGATAACAATACTGTAGGCATGGGTGATGCTGGTATTAAATCTGCCATTCAAGGCTCTAATGTTCCTAACCCTGATGAGGCCGTCCCTAGTTTTGTTTCTGGTGCTATGGCTAAAGCTGGTAAAGGACTTCTTGAAGGTACGTTGCAGGCTGGCACTTCTGCCGTTTCTGATAAGTTGCTTGATTTGGTTGGACTTGGTGGCAAGTCTGCCGCTGATAAAGGAAAGGATACTCGTGATTATCTTGCTGCTGCATTTCCTGAGCTTAATGCTTGGGAGCGTGCTGGTGCTGATGCTTCCTCTGCTGGTATGGTTGACGCCGGATTTGAGAATCAAAAAGAGCTTACTAAAATGCAACTGGACAATCAGAAAGAGATTGCCGAGATGCAAAATGAGACTCAAAAAGAGATTGCTGGCATTCAGTCGGCGACTTCACGCCAGAATACGAAAGACCAGGTATATGCACAAAATGAGATGCTTGCTTATCAACAGAAGGAGTCTACTGCTCGCGTTGCGTCTATTATGGAAAACACCAATCTTTCCAAGCAACAGCAGGTTTCCGAGATTATGCGCCAAATGCTTACTCAAGCTCAAACGGCTGGTCAGTATTTTACCAATGACCAAATCAAAGAAATGACTCGCAAGGTTAGTGCTGAGGTTGACTTAGTTCATCAGCAAACGCAGAATCAGCGGTATGGCTCTTCTCATATTGGCGCTACTGCAAAGGATATTTCTAATGTCGTCACTGATGCTGCTTCTGGTGTGGTTGATATTTTTCATGGTATTGATAAAGCTGTTGCCGATACTTGGAACAATTTCTGGAAAGACGGTAAAGCTGATGGTATTGGCTCTAATTTGTCTAGGAAATAACCGTCAGGATTGACACCCTCCCAATTGTATGTTTTCATGCCTCCAAATCTTGGAGGCTTTTTTATGGTTCGTTCTTATTACCCTTCTGAATGTCACGCTGATTATTTTGACTTTGAGCGTATCGAGGCTCTTAAACCTGCTATTGAGGCTTGTGGCATTTCTACTCTTTCTCAATCCCCAATGCTTGGCTTCCATAAGCAGATGGATAACCGCATCAAGCTCTTGGAAGAGATTCTGTCTTTTCGTATGCAGGGCGTTGAGTTCGATAATGGTGATATGTATGTTGACGGCCATAAGGCTGCTTCTGACGTTCGTGATGAGTTTGTATCTGTTACTGAGAAGTTAATGGATGAATTGGCACAATGCTACAATGTGCTCCCCCAACTTGATATTAATAACACTATAGACCACCGCCCCGAAGGGGACGAAAAATGGTTTTTAGAGAACGAGAAGACGGTTACGCAGTTTTGCCGCAAGCTGGCTGCTGAACGCCCTCTTAAGGATATTCGCGATGAGTATAATTACCCCAAAAAGAAAGGTATTAAGGATGAGTGTTCAAGATTGCTGGAGGCCTCCACTATGAAATCGCGTAGAGGCTTTGCTATTCAGCGTTTGATGAATGCAATGCGACAGGCTCATGCTGATGGTTGGTTTATCGTTTTTGACACTCTCACGTTGGCTGACGACCGATTAGAGGCGTTTTATGATAATCCCAATGCTTTGCGTGACTATTTTCGTGATATTGGTCGTATGGTTCTTGCTGCCGAGGGTCGCAAGGCTAATGATTCACACGCCGACTGCTATCAGTATTTTTGTGTGCCTGAGTATGGTACAGCTAATGGCCGTCTTCATTTCCATGCGGTGCACTTTATGCGGACACTTCCTACAGGTAGCGTTGACCCTAATTTTGGTCGTCGGGTACGCAATCGCCGCCAGTTAAATAGCTTGCAAAATACGTGGCCTTATGGTTACAGTATGCCCATCGCAGTTCGCTACACGCAGGACGCTTTTTCACGTTCTGGTTGGTTGTGGCCTGTTGATGCTAAAGGTGAGCCGCTTAAAGCTACCAGTTATATGGCTGTTGGTTTCTATGTGGCTAAATACGTTAACAAAAAGTCAGATATGGACCTTGCTGCTAAAGGTCTAGGAGCTAAAGAATGGAACAACTCACTAAAAACCAAGCTGTCGCTACTTCCCAAGAAGCTGTTCAGAATCAGAATGAGCCGCAACTTCGGGATGAAAATGCTCACAATGACAAATCTGTCCACGGAGTGCTTAATCCAACTTACCAAGCTGGGTTACGACGCGACGCCGTTCAACCAGATATTGAAGCAGAACGCAAAAAGAGAGATGAGATTGAGGCTGGGAAAAGTTACTGTAGCCGACGTTTTGGCGGCGCAACCTGTGACGACAAATCTGCTCAAATTTATGCGCGCTTCGATAAAAATGATTGGCGTATCCAACCTGCAGAGTTTTATCGCTTCCATGACGCAGAAGTTAACACTTTCGGATATTTCTGATGAGTCGAAAAATTATCTTGATAAAGCAGGAATTACTACTGCTTGTTTACGAATTAAATCGAAGTGGACTGCTGGCGGAAAATGAGAAAATTCGACCTATCCTTGCGCAGCTCGAGAAGCTCTTACTTTGCGACCTTTCGCCATCAACTAACGATTCTGTCAAAAACTGACGCGTTGGATGAGGAGAAGTGGCTTAATATGCTTGGCACGTTCGTCAAGGACTGGTTTAGATATGAGTCACATTTTGTTCATGGTAGAGATTCTCTTGTTGACATTTTAAAAGAGCGTGGATTACTATCTGAGTCCGATGCTGTTCAACCACTAATAGGTAAGAAATCATGAGTCAAGTTACTGAACAATCCGTACGTTTCCAGACCGCTTTGGCCTCTATTAAGCTCATTCAGGCTTCTGCCGTTTTGGATTTAACCGAAGATGATTTCGATTTTCTGACGAGTAACAAAGT
>FREY01000029.1 GCA_900143635.1 Rhodobacteraceae bacterium Alg231-04 | reverse complement strand
TCGGGGCCAAGGCCGCATACATCGAGCCTGGATCGCCATGGGAGAACGGATACTGCGAGAGCTTCAATGGGCGAATGCGGGATGAATTGCTGAACGGTGAAATCTTCTATTCGTTACGAGAGGCCCAGATCATTATCGAAAGCTGGAGAAAACACTACAACACCAAACGACCCCATAGTGCTCTGGGCTACCGCCCACCTGCGCCAGAGGCCATCGTCCCGATGGACCAAAGGCCAACCATGCACTAACTTTCAATTTGGACCACTCAAGTGGGGCTGCTCACTATGAACCTGAGCTTTGGCTAAAAGAGAGATTGGACAGAAAGGGGTACCAAACAAAGGATGACTTTGATTGGCTCTGTGTTCACTTCTCAAGCGAATTCAAAATTTTCCGCATGAATAGGGCGGCTTGCCACACGGATCAAAGCTTCGTCCCTTGCGCACCCACGCAGGACGTATTGTATCGCCTCCAACGTCAGGCTTGGGAAATGCAACGCCCGGGAAAGAGCCTAATTTTCGTTCATCCTGAATGCCATCCTATGCCGCTTCTGAGCGGTCGGGAGCCGCCTGTCCCAGCTCCCATCGATTTCTCGGGTGGGTATCCAACGGTCCAACTGTCGTTTGCGAGTATTCCGGTAAACAAAAGGATTTGCCCAGAAACAATGCCTATTGAAAGTATAGACATTGAGCCAATGAATGAAGGTTGGACGGAACCCGAGCCTTGGCGTGTCGACTACGATAAATGGGGGCATACGATCAGCTTAGAGTGCGGGAAGGGTGGCGAGACTATCCCTGCCAGAATGTTAGAGATCAGGCCTGCGTCGATGCCCGCCTGCGCTGACAAATACTAGTCCAACTAAGGAGCGAGCAGCCCGCGGGGCATTCACATCAGAGGTGATGTGATGCGGGCCACTCTGTCCACCCAGGTTAAAGGCAGAGTGTTCGCACCATAGGCGTTGACGGACAAAAGGCAAAAATAGTGCGCCAGGAACTTGTCTTGCCGAAACGATCTGGCAGAGTGATCGGCGAGTGACCAGCAGGGGGAAATTGTCCAATATTCGGGCGGGCCACTCTCTCCTGGTTTTCGCCCCCCCAAAAAAGAAAACCGGGATGTCGAGCAAGTAGAACTGCAAAGGTAGATGTCCAGTAAAGGAGAGATCAGTGAGAACACTTAAGTCTGATGAGCCGCTGGCCTTTGGTTTCGGCATCAGTCGTGCGCTTGGTGGGTTCTGGGTCACCCTCGGCCCCTACACCTTCGTTTTCTGATCCAGCAAAGGAGCAGTATGCGATTTTTCGCATACTGCCGAGTTTGCCCGACGAATTAGCGCTATTGGGGGCTCTTCAAGGATAAAGAATCTCCGAGTTGGCTGGTTTCCTCTTCGAAAATGGATTTTGGCACCCCCAAAGCGTTGGCTACAACGTGCGCTCCCAGCCTTACGTCATTCAGCATTTCGAAGGCAGAGAAAGCACCGCCATCGAGGGCTAAACGAAATGCGCGAGCCAACATTTGTGGGCGCTCAATTTCAATGGTGTCATCTAACGGTTCCTTGGTGCGCCATTTTGAGCCTCCCCCAATGAAGTGGTCCGCCCCTATGTTTAGGAAAGCGGAGGACCATCGATGGCTATTAAGAGACCGAAGCCCGAAGAGATTGTCGTGAAGTTACGACAGGTTGAAGTGTTGATGGGGCAAGGGATGCCCCGGATTGATGCAATCCGTCAGATCGGCGTGACGGAGCAAACCTATTACCGCTGGAAGAAGAAGTACGGCGGAATGGGCACAGAGCAGCTTAAGGAACTGAAGCGGCTCCAGAAGGAGAACGAGCGCCTGCGCAGGGCGGTAT